>NZ_JACIEF010000011.1 GCF_014196715.1 Pedobacter zeae | reverse complement strand
TTGTTACTAAACCCGTATTCTATGGTTTTTGCAAATAAATTTTAAAATATTTAAGCAGCAATACCAAGATCTTTCTTATAAGGCCTTTCTTTCAATACTGCTGCAAAAGCCCTGCTGACAAGCTTATTCCTAAGTACATTTAGAATTGATGAATGATGTTTTCCCTCTTTTATTTTTCTATCGTAGTATCTTTTAAACTCATTATCTTTTTTAATCGTGTTTAGTGCGCACATGGTCAATAGCGTCTTAATTCGTTTGTTGGCCAGATGGCTAACCTTTGGCTTTCCCTTTAGTGTTGTTCCAGAGGTATTTCCAAAAGGGGCAATACCACAATAACAGGCAAACTTCCTGGGATCGTCAAATAGACTGAACCCTTGCGTAAGGACCACGATAAACATCGCTGTTTGAGGCCCTATACAGTATACCGAGTTGACCAGACGATATTGCTCTTCAAGTACCTTGTCCGCTTTTACACATCTTAGAAGTTCCGCTTCAATCATGTCAATTTTCTTATCATATTCCTTGATCAGTGACTTTCTGATATCCAATGTAAAATCCGCTGAATCTCCATCGAAAGCTTCCAATTCTCCACTTGCATTTTTTAATGCTGTCTGTTGCTTCACAAGCTGCTTTCTACAGCTCAATAAATGCTTTAGCTCGCTTATGGTTTTGCTCGGAAGTTTAAAAAGAACTGCTTTGCGCCTGTGTAAAAAACCGTAGCTGGCTATTTCGGCAGCATCTGCCTTATCTGATTTGCCACGTTTTAGACCAAGGGAACGCTTAAGCCTCAGCGCGTTCTCAACCCAGAGATTCCCACCCTGTCCGTCAAAAAAGGTACAGATAGGAAGGGTATAAAGTCCGGTATCCTCTGCACAAAAGAGCATTTCAGTAATCGAAAAGCCCGTAAGCTCCCGAATCCAGGCCATCATACCGGTACAGCCTTCCTCACTGTTGCTAAAGGTGCCATGAAACTGCTCATCAGGATTTTCAATAAGAAAAAACACGACATCTATCTTCATTTTTGAAACATCGATGCCCGCAAATAATCTGTAATTCATAACTTTGGGTTGTTAAGTGGAAAAACAAACCTTAATGTTGAATAAAACTAAATCCCTTAACGGTCCAGCGAAGACTAAAATTCTATATGGTTCTTGTTCAACAAACGGCAGTGCTCTGTTACGGGTTTTAGGTCTTTAACCTAGATCGCGAAGTAAAGTGCAGCACTGCCGTTAAGGTTTTAATGTAAATCTTAAATATTTTTAAGAATATTCAAACCTAAGGGAT
>NZ_JACIEF010000010.1 GCF_014196715.1 Pedobacter zeae | reverse complement strand
ATGGCTGCTGCAACCAGCAACCCATCGATTACGGCAAGTACAGTACCGGCTACGGTGAACATCACCGATAACGATACCTCGGTAGCTACGATTACCGCGGGTACTTCATGCAGTGAAAACGGTCCGGTGAACGGAAGCTTTACGGTAACGCTGAGCAATCCATCATCACAACCTACCACCATTACCTATACTTTGGGTGGAACGGCTACTGAGGGCAGCGATTACTCGGCCATTGTGACCAAGACCATTACCATCCCGGCAGGTCAGACTACGGGAACAATTACCATCCCGGTATTGAGCGATAATATCGTTGAAGGCACTGAAACGGTTGTGGCTACTTTAACGGCATCAGGCAACCCGACAGTAACGGTAAGCAACACCCCTGCAACAATCAACATTACGGACAATACCACCGCAACGGTTACTGTTGCAGCCACTAAAGACGGTGCAGAACCAGGCACCGCTGGTGAGTTCACCTTTACCTTAAGTAATGTATCTACAAGTGATACGCAGATTACCTATTCGGTAACCGGCACAGCTACCAGCGGACTGGATTATACTTCGATCGGTACTACGGTAACCATCCCGGCAGGGCAGACTTCTGTAAGGGTAAGTGTACCTGTACTGGATGATAACATTGCAGAAGGTACTGAAACGGTGATTTTGACGATGGCTGCTGCAACCAGCAACCCATCGATTACGGCAAGCACGGTACCGGCTACGGTGAACATCACCGATAACGATACCTCGGTAGCTACGATTACTGCGGGTACTTCAGGCAGTGAAAACGGTCCGGTGAACGGAAGCTTTACGGTAACTTTAAGTAATCCATCATCACAACCTACCACCATTACCTATACTTTGGGTGGAACGGCTACTGAGGGCAGCGATTACTCGGCCATTGTGACAAAGACCATTACCATCCCGGCGGGTCAGACTACGGGAACAATTACCATCCCGGTATTGACTGACAACATTGTTGAAGGCACTGAAACGGTTGTGGCTACTTTAACTGTATCGGGTAACCCGACAGTAACGGTAAGCAATACCCCTGCAACGATCAACATTACGGACAATACCACAGCAACGGTTACCGTTGCTGCCACTAAAGACGGTGCAGAACCAGGCACCGCTGGTGAGTTCACCTTTACCTTAAGTAATGTATCTACAAGTGATACGCAGATTACCTATTCGGTAACCGGCACAGCTACCAGCGGATCGGATTATACTTCGATCGGTACTACGGTAACCATCCCTGCAGGGCAGAGCAGTGTAAGGGTAAGTGTACCGGTACTGGATGATAACATTGCAGAAGGTACTGAAACGGTGATTTTGACGATGGCTGCTGCAACCAGCAACCCATCGGTTACGGCAAGCACGGTACCGGCTACGGTGAACATCACCGATAACGATACTTCGGTAGCTACGATTACCGCGGGTACTTCAGGAAGTGAAAACGGTCCGGTGAACGGAAGCTTTACGGTAACGCTGAGCAATCCATCATCACAACCTACCACCATTACCTATACTTTGGGTGGAACGGCAACAGAGGGTAGTGATTACTCAACGATCGTAACCAAGACCATTAC
>NZ_JACIEF010000009.1 GCF_014196715.1 Pedobacter zeae | reverse complement strand
GAGCCGATGGTACTGCGGTAACACGTGGGAGAGTAGGTCGGTGCCAGATCTTAAAAGAAACCCTTCGTCAGAGATGATGAAGGGTTTTCTTGTTTTAAAGGTTTTTTGGCTAAAGACCAAAGCGGAAAGACGAAAGGCCAAAGCTTAAACACTAAAGCGGGATACGGAACTTTAGCCCTTTTCCTTTAAACAAAGTTTAAACCATTAAGAGGTTAAGTACATTAAGGCTATTTTAACTTGCTTGATTAAAGGAGGTGTACTTAATACCTTAATGATAGCCTGGTGGCGGTACTCCCGCAGATCATGCCGATATACCCGAGGCCAGTTCCATCATCCCTTTTCCCTCTTACCTTCTTGCATCTTACACCGTTGTATAATAGCCCTGATGGGAGCGGCATCCCTTTTGGGCGAAACAGGGTCGCTATCCCGGCAATATTTCCCAAAAGGATAAAGCACACAGCAGGAGGGAACCCCACCCAAATGAACAGGAAACTGCGCTCCTGAAAAAAGATCAATGAATTTAATATTATAGAACCACCAGATTAACCCTCTTTTTTGCTTTAACAACTACAAAAAAATATTTACTTCTTTTTTGAACAGTTTTAGTTTATTCATGTTATCATGCATGTAAATATTACTTGCTTTAACTGAACCTGGTGGCATATCTTTCAATATAAATGTATAGGGAAAAAGATTTTATATCATCTAAATCTAAAAAGGAATTAATATTTTGCAATCATAATAAATTTAGATATGGCTTCGGGTTTTTTTGCGATTTTAGATGATATAGGTGCCTTAATGGATGATGTTGCTGTAACAGCAAAAGTGGCAGCTAAGAAAACGGCTGGTATTTTGGGAGATGACCTGGCAGTAAATGCCGAAAAATCAACAGGTTTCCTTTCTTCGAGAGAGCTACCGGTGCTATGGGCTATTACAAAAGGTTCTTTAGTAAATAAGATCATTATTGTACCAATTGCCTTGCTGCTTAATGTCTTTTTTCCGGTTGCCATTAAGGTAATCCTGGTATTAGGTGGCTTGTACCTGGCTTACGAAGGTGTTGAAAAGGTTGTTGAGTATTTTTTTCATAAGGCTAAGCCCTCACATGTTGAGGCAAAAGAGGTGATCCAGGAGGGAGATGCTGCAGAAAAGGCAAAAATCAGATCTGCTATCACAACCGATTTTATATTATCGATAGAGATTGTCATTATAGCACTAGGTAGTGTTTTAGACGAAAAGCTGGCCATCCAGATCGTTACTGTTTCGGTTATTGCATTACTGGCAACAATTGGTGTTTACGGTATCGTTGCACTTATTGTGAGGATGGATGATGCTGGCTACCGTTTAATGAAAGCTGCTCACGAAAAGGGCCTCCTTTCAGCGGTCGGAAAGATTCTCGTTAAATCGCTGCCTGTTATCATCAAAATATTAAGTATTGTTGGTACGGTTGCACTGATATTGGTATCGGGTGGAATTTTCTCGCATAACATTGCTTTTCTACACCATGTTTTCCCTGCTTTTCCGTCAATTCTTAAAGAATTTACTTTCGGATTGGTGGCCGGATTAGTTTTGGTAGTATTGGTAACCTTAAGTAAAAAACTTATCGGTTTTATTAAAGGCTAGGAGTAGAAAGAACGGTGAAACTATTTTCAGTAAAGCAGTTTTAGCGCCAGGATCTAATTGATTTTCCCGCTTTTCATTACAATTGCCTACCCGTAGAGGCGCGGGGGCTAGGTGGGCTGGCATGAGGAAAACCC
>NZ_JACIEF010000008.1 GCF_014196715.1 Pedobacter zeae | reverse complement strand
GATAACATTGTTGAAGGCACTGAAACGGTTGTGGCTACTTTAACTGTATCGGGCAACCCGACAGTAACGGTAAGCAATACCCCTGCAACGATCAATATTACCGATAATACCACTGCAACTGTTACTGTTGCAGCCACTAAAGATGGTGCAGAACCAGGCACAGCCGGTGAGTTCACCTTTACCTTAAGTAATGTATCGACTACTGATACGCAGATTGCCTATTCGGTAACCGGAACAGCTACCAGCGGATCGGATTATACCTCGATCGGTACTACGGTGACCATCCCTGCAGGGCAGACTTCTGTAAGGGTAAGTGTATCGGTACTGGATGATAACATTGCAGAAGGTACTGAAACGGTGATTTTGACGATGGCTGCTGCAACCAGCAACCCATCGGTTACGGCAAGTACAGTACCGGCTACGGTGAACATCACCGATAACGATACCTCGGTAGCTACGATTACCGCAGGTACTTCAGGCAGTGAAAACGGTCCGGTGAACGGAAGCTTTACGGTTACTTTAAGTAATCCATCATCACAACCTACCACCATTACCTATACTTTGGGTGGAACGGCTACTGAGGGCAGCGATTACTCGGCCATCGTAACCAAGACCATTACCATCCCGGCAGGTCAGACTACGGGAACAATTACCATCCCGGTATTGACGGATAATATCGTTGAAGGCACTGAAACGGTTGTGGCTACTTTAACGGCATCAGGCAACCCGACAGTAACGGTAAGCAACACCCCTGCAACGATCAACATTACAGATAATACCACTGCAACAGTTACTGTTGCAGCCACTAAAGATGGTGCAGAACCAGGCACAGCCGGTGAGTTCACCTTTACCTTAAGTAATGTATCGACTACTGATACGCAGATTACCTACAGTGTTGGTGGCACAGCTACCAGCGGATCGGATTATACTTCGATCGGTACTACGGTAACCATCCCTGCCGGACAGACTTCTGTAAGGGTAAGTGTACCGGTACTGGATGATAATATTGCAGAAGGCACTGAAACAGTGATCTTAACGATGGCAGCTGCAACCAGCAACCCATCGGTTACGGCAAGTACGGTACCGGCTACGGTGAACATCACCGATAACGATACCTCGGTAGCTACGATTACAGCAGGCACTTCAGGCAGTGAAAACGGTCCGGTGAACGGAACCTTTACGGTAACGCTGAGCAATCCTTCGTCAACTGATACCCAGATTACCTATACTTTAGGTGGAACGGCCACTGAGGGCAGCGATTACTCGGCCATTGTGACCAAGACCATTACCATCCCGGCAGGTCAGACTACCGGAACGATCACCATCCCGGTATTGACGGACAATATTGTTGAAGGCACTGAAACGGTTGTGGCTACTTTAACGGCATCAGGCAACCCGACAGTAACGGTAAGCAACACCCCTGCAACGATCAACATTACAGACAATACCACTGCCACGGTAACTGTTGCAGCCACTAAAGATGGTGCAGAACCAGGCACAGCTGGTGAGTTTACCTTTACCTTAAGTAATGTATCGACTACTGATACGCAGATTACCTATTCGGTAACCGGCACGGCTACCAGCGGATCGGATTATACTTCGATCGGTACTACGGTAACCATCCCTGCCGGACAGACTTCTGTAAGGGTAAGTGTACCGGTACTGGATGATAACATTGCAGAAGGCACTGAAACAGTGATCTTAACGATGGCAGCTGCAACCAGCAACCCATCGATTACGGCAAGCACAGTACCGGCTACAGTGAACATCACCGATAACCGTGCTCCTGTTGCAACTGCACCAGCCATTACCACCAATGAAGATACTCCGGTTAACGGAATCATTACGGCTAGCGATCCTGATGGCAACCCGCTTACTTATACAGTAACCACTCCGCCAGCACACGGAACACTAATCGTAAACCCTGATGGTACCTATACTTATACTCCTGCTCCGGATTATAACGGTACAGACACCTTTACGGTAACCGTTAGCGATGGTAAAGGAGGTACAGTAACAGTAACTGTTCCGGTAACGATCAACCCTGTGAATGATGCCCCTGTTGCCACCGCACCGGCCATCATCACCAATAAAAATACCCCTGTTAACGGAAACATTACGGCAAGTGATGCAGACGGCGATCCGCTTACCTTTACGGTAACCACGCCTCCTGCACATGG
>NZ_JACIEF010000007.1 GCF_014196715.1 Pedobacter zeae | reverse complement strand
TCATCTCTGACGAAGGGTTTCTTTTAAGATCTGGCACCGACCTACTCTCCCACGTGTTACCGCAGTACCATCGGCTCTGGTGGGCTTAACTTCTCTGTTCGGAATGGGAAGAGGTGGACACCACCGATATAGGCACCTGAATATTTTTAAATAAGGTGTAGGGTTGAAAGGTGTAGGGTATAAGGTTTATCAACCTTACGCCTTAAGCCTTTTACCTTAAGCCTTAAATGACATATTATTGAAAGAAGTTAGTTTGAAGAACAAACAACATGATGTTGCTTTTGAAAGCTTCGGATGATTAGTACTACTCGACTGTGCTGTCACCAGCTTTACATCTGTAGCCTATCAACGTAGTAGTCTGCTACGGTCCTATATGGAATTCTCATCTCGTGGCTAGTTTCGCACTTAGATGCTTTCAGCGCTTATCTATTCCCAGCGTAGCTACTCTGCAATGCCCCTGGCGGAACAACAGATTCACTAGAGGCTGGTCCAACCCGGTCCTCTCGTACTAAGGTCAGCCCCACTCAAAATTCCTACGCCCACAACAGATAGGGACCGAACTGTCTCGCGACGTTCTGAACCCAGCTCGCGTGCCACTTTAATCGGCGAACAGCCGAACCCTTGGGACCTTCTCCAGCCCCAGGATGTGACGAGCCGACATCGAGGTGCCAAACCTCCCCGTCGATATGAGCTCTTGGGGGAGATCAGCCTGTTATCCCCAGCGTACCTTTTATCCTTTGAGCGATGGCCCTTCCATGCAGAACCACCGG
Organism: Pedobacter zeae; assembly: GCF_014196715.1. Taxonomy (GTDB): domain Bacteria; phylum Bacteroidota; class Bacteroidia; order Sphingobacteriales; family Sphingobacteriaceae; genus Pedobacter; species Pedobacter zeae. The sequence goes on along the minus strand of NZ_JACIEF010000007.1, from coordinate 5,082 downwards.
ATCACTATATCCGTCTTTCGACCCTGATCGACCTGTATGTCTCACAGTCAAGCAAGCTTATGCTATTGCACTCCGCGTACGGTTACCAAGCGTACTGAGCTTACCTTTGAAAGCCTCCGTTACCTTTTTGGAGGCGACCACCCCAGTCAAACTACCCATCAAACAATGTCTCCCGATAATCGGGATTAGACATCGAATACAGAAAGGGTGGTATTTCAACGTTGGCTCCTTGATGCCTGGCGACACCAATTCATAGCCTCCCACCTATCCTACACATCCTGTACCCAATGTCAATGTTAAATTGTAGTGAAGGTGCATGGGGTCTTTCCGTCCCGTTGCGGGTACCCGGCGTCTTCACCGGGACCACAATTTCACCGAGCTCATGGCTGAGACAGCGCCCAGATCGTTACACCATTCGTGCAGGTCGGAACTTACCCGACAAGGAATTTCGCTACCTTAGGACCGTTATAGTTACGGCCGCCGTTTACTGGGGCTTCGATTCAATGCTTCTCTTACGATGACATCCCCTCTTAACCTTCCAGCACCGGGCAGGTGTCAGGCCTTATACCTCATCTTTCGATTTTGCAAAGCCATGTGTTTTTGTTAAACAGTCGCCTGGGCCTTTTCACTGCGGCTTACATTACTGCAAGCGCCCCTTCTCCCGAAGTTACAGGGCCATTTTGCCGAGTTCCTTAGCCATGATTCACTCGAGCACCTTAGAATCCTCTTCCCGGATACCTGTGTCGGTTTGCGGTACGGGTTTTTATAACCTGAAGCTTAGCGGTTTTTCTTGGAAGTCTGATTACCTGCGCTATCCACTCAGCCGAAGCCTTGCGGTACTATCAGCCTTCAGCAGGTCTGGCGGATTTGCCTACCAGTCCTATACCTACAGCCTTTAACGATCTATTCCGTCAGATCGCGGCAGTGTCACTACTCCGTCCCCACATCGCAGTTATAAAAAGTACGGTAATATTAAACCGTTGTCCATCGAATTTCCCCTTCGGGTTCTCCTTAGGTCCCGACTAACCCTGATCCGATTAGCGTTGATCAGGAAACCTTATCCTTTCGGTGGGCGGGTTTCTCGCCCGCCTTATCGTTACTTATGCCTACATTTGCTTTTCTATACACTCCAGCACCCATTACCAGATACCTTCACCGTATATAGAATGCTCCCCTACCGATATATTTCAATCCCATAGCTTCGGTGTACAATTTTATGCCCGTTTATTATCCATGCCCGATCGCTCGACTAGTGAGCTGTTACGCACTCTTTAAATGAATGGCTGCTTCCAAGCCAACATCCTAGCTGTCTGTGCAATCGGACCTCGTTAGTTCAACTTAACTGTAACTTGGGGACCTTAGCTGATGGTCTGGGTTCTTTCCCTCTCGGCGCGTGACCTTAGCACCCCGCGCCTCACTGCCGACTATATTATATAGCATTCGGAGTTTGTCTGGATTTGGTAGGATTTGACTCCCCCGCACCCAATCAGTAGCTCTACCTCTATATAACTCAACGTCGACGCTGTTCCTAAAAACATTTCGGGGAGTACGAGCTATTTCCCAGTTTGATTAGCCTTTCACCCCTACCCACAGATCATCCGGAAACTTTTCAACGTTTATCGGTTCGGTCCTCCAGTACGTGTTACCGCACCTTCAACCTGTCCATGGGTAGATCACAAGGTTTCGCGTCTACCTCCTCTGACTATACGCCCTATTCAGACTCGCTTTCGCTTCGGATCCGTGCCTGAAGCACTTAACCTTGCCAGAGAAGAGTAACTCGTAGGCTCATTATGCAAAAGGCACGCCGTCACACCACTTGGATGCTCCGACCGCTTGTAAGTACACGGTTTCAGGTTCTATTTCACTCCCCTGTTCGGGGTTCTTTTCACCTTTCCCTCACGGTACTGGTTCACTATCGGTCTCTCAGGAGTATTTAGCCTTACCGGATGGTGCCGGCAAATTCCCACAAGGCGTCTCCGACCTCGCGGTACTCAGGATACTACTAGGCTAGCATTCTATACGTGTACTGGGCTATCACCATGTATCGCCGGGCTTCCCATCCCGTTCCACTTCTGTTTGCTAATACCACATCGTAGTCCTACAACCCCAAAATTGCCGTAACAATATTGGTTTGGGCTTCTTCCCTTTCGCTCGCCACTACTCAGGAAATCATTATTATTTTCTCTTCCTCTGCTTACTTAGATGTTTCAGTTCGGCAGGTTTGCTCATTATATGTGACTGGTCTTCAACCAGCCGGGTTGCCCCATTCGGAAATCTTCGGATCAATTCCTATTTGCAAATACCCGAAGCTTATCGCAGCTTATCACGTCCTTCATCGCCTCTGAGAGCCAAGGCATCCCCCGTGTACTCTTTCTTACTTTCTTCTACGCATGCGCCTTTTGCGCCGCATGGTATGCTTTTTTGCTCTTGTTATGATGTCTCATTCCCAACTTTACGCCGGGAGAGCACAAACAAAACAGTCGCCTATTGTTGTTTGCTCTTCTTTTTTAACTTCTTCCAATATGTCAAAGAACTTTATTAAGGTTAAAGGTGGAGGGTATAAAGGTCGAGGGTTTCATTCCCCTGCGCCTAAGCCTCTAACTTAACCTTATTAGTAAAAAACTGCGGTCTCGAACCGTTTCAGATGTTTTGGGTATTTCATCTGTGCCCCATGGCGTTTCTTCTTTTATTTCAATTTGTCAATGTATCCCATCAATCCTGATGGAATTGCTCTTCGGTTGCAGTTTGTATAAGCTTTTAGGTTTACCTTAAACCCTAAACCTTATACCCTAAACCTTCAATGGTGGAGAATAACGGAGTCGAACCGTTGACCTCCTGCGTGCAAGGCAGGCGCTCTAGCCAGCTGAGCTAATCCCCCAGAGTGAGTCTTTAGTCTTTTAGTCCATAGTCATTAAGTCTTATTTGACTCATGACTTAAGAATCCAGACTTATAACTTCAATGGTAGTCCCGTCCAGATTTGAACTGGAGACCCCTACATTATCAGTGTAGTGCTCTAACCAGGCTGAGCTACGGGACTGTTGATTTAAGGTAAGCTTTAGTATGCAGTATATAGTATCTTACCGCTACTGCTTCCTTTGGCTTTCCCCATCGTAAGCTCCGTCATGCTTTAGCTCTTCTGCTATGGCACACCGTTGTCTTCTGGGTGTTTCTTTTTTCTCTTGTCTTTTTTTGTATAAAGTATCAGCCATTCAGTATCAAGACCTTAAGCCTTCTACCTTATTACCTATACCTTATTCGAAATATCATGTGGCGAAGCGAGTAGGTGATGCTACTCCAGAAAGGAGGTATTCCAGCCGCACCTTCCGGTACGGCTACCTTGTTACGACTTAGCCCCAGTTACCGGTTTTACCCTAGGACGCTCCTTGCGGTTACATACTTTAGGTACCCCCAGCTTCCATGGCTTGACGGGCGGTGTGTACAAGGCCCGGGAACGTATTCACCGCGTCATTGCTGATACGCGATTACTAGCGAATCCAACTTCATGGGGTCGAGTTGCAGACCCCAATCCGAACTGTGAACGGCTTTATGAGATTCGCATCATATTGCTATGTAGCTGCCCTCTGTACCGTCCATTGTAGCACGTGTGTAGCCCCGGACGTAAGGGCCATGATGACTTGACGTCGTCCCCTCCTTCCTCTCTGTTTGCACAGGCAGTCTGTTTAGAGTCCCCACCATAACATGCTGGCAACTAAACATAGGGGTTGCGCTCGTTGCGGGACTTAACCCAACACCTCACGGCACGAGCTGACGACAGCCATGCAGCACCTAGTTTCGTGTGATTGCTCACTGATCTATCTCTAGATCATTCACTAACTTTCAAGCCCGGGTAAGGTTCCTCGCGTATCATCGAATTAAACCACATGCTCCTCCGCTTGTGCGGGCCCCCGTCAATTCCTTTGAGTTTCACCCTTGCGGGCGTACTCCCCAGGTGGAACACTTAACGCTTTCGCTTAGCCGCTGACTGTGTACCGCCAACAGCGAGTGTTCATCGTTTAGGGCGTGGACTACCAGGGTATCTAATCCTGTTTGATCCCCACGCTTTCGTGCCTCAGCGTCAATAAGACCATAGTAAGCTGCCTTCGCAATCGGTGTTCTGAGACATATCTATGCATTTCACCGCTACTTGTCTCATTCCGCCTACCTCTAGTCCATTCAAGCCCGTCAGTATCAAGGGCACTGCGATAGTTGAGCTACCGTCTTTCACCCCTGACTTAACAGGCCGCCTACGCACCCTTTAAACCCAATAAATCCGGATAACGCTTGGATCCTCCGTATTACCGCGGCTGCTGGCACGGAGTTAGCCGATCCTTATTCTTCCGGTACATTCAGCTACTTACACGTAAGTAGGTTTATTCCCGGATAAAAGCAGTTTACAACCCATAGGGCAGTCTTCCTGCACGCGGCATGGCTGGTTCAGGGTTGCCCCCATTGACCAATATTCCTTACTGCTGCCTCCCGTAGGAGTCTGGTCCGTGTCTCAGTACCAGTGTGGGGGGTCATCCTCTCAGATCCCCTAGTCATCGTCGCCTTGGTGGGCCGTTACCCCGCCAACTAGCTAATGACACGCATGCCCATCTTCATCCCATAAATGTTTGATCAAAGTAAAATGCTATACCTTGATGTTATGCGGTATTAATCCGGATTTCTCCGGGCTATCCCCCTGATGAAGGTAGGTTGCATACGCGTTACGCACCCGTGCGCCACTTTCATCCCAACCGAAGTCGGGAATCTCGTTCGACTTGCATGTATTAGGCCTGCCGCTAGCGTTCATCCTGAGCCAGGATCAAACTCTCCATTGTAAAATGTTATTTGATGCTGACCAGTTTTAACTATTGTTAAAAATAGTCTTCTTTTTTATGTTGTCTGTTAGACATCACCTCTAAAATTAAGCTGGCTAACCATGTACTTCGGTCAGTACTTCATTAAACCCGCTTTCGCTACATTGACATCTCTTTTAAGAACTTATCGATCTGGTAAACCTCGCGGCCGATCTTTATATTTTAATTCACCTTAATCAAAGGGTCGTTTTTCTTCCCCTTGTTTTCAGCTCATCTCCATCT
>NZ_JACIEF010000006.1 GCF_014196715.1 Pedobacter zeae | reverse complement strand
CATAGTGGTTCCGGTTTTTCATCGGAAAGAACGGAGAGCGGGACTGAAGCTCACCAAAGGAACGGGACTGCTCATTTTCTGATTAAAGAGACAATTTTTTATTCGGAAACGAGTGGTTTGTGTTTCCTGGCGGTCTTTAGCCCTGCCATTCGCTTTACTCTGTTGCACTGTTACCGAAAGGCCTGCTCCGGTTTATTTCCGGAAGTCTTTTATCCTTCAATTTAACCGCTTCCAATAGCCAGGTGTAATTACTGGTAGAATCTTTTTTATAACAGTAATACAATAATTGATTTTGCCTTGCGCTTTTAGCTTTAGTCTTTCCCCTTTTAGCTTAAAACCATTTCCTTACATTTTCCTGAAAAAACGGGGCAAATAATATGCTTTTCGGTTTGACTTTCCAGTCAATAATATTAGCTTTGCACAAAAAAAATTGATACATGAGCGTTTTAGTAAATAAAGATTCTAAGGTTATCGTTCAGGGTTTTACCGGAAACGAAGGAACTTACCACGCCGAGCAGATGCTGGCCTATGGTACAAACGTAGTTGGTGGTGTAACGCCTGGCAAAGGTGGGCAATTACATTTAGATAAGCCTGTTTTTAATACTGTTAAAGATGCCGTTGATCAAACGGGTGCAAATGTATCGATCATTTTTGTGCCACCGGCTTTTGCTGCTGATGCAATTATGGAAGCTGCCGAAGGTGGAATTAAAGTTATTGTTTGTATTACCGAAGGTATCCCTACAAAGGATATGATTCAGGTTAAAGAATATATTACAGGTCGTGATGTTACTTTGATTGGCCCTAACTGCCCGGGTATTATTACAGCCGACGAAGCTAAAATTGGTATCATGCCAGGTTTTATCTTCAAAAAAGGTAATGTAGGTGTGGTTTCTAAATCAGGAACTTTAACTTACGAAGCCGTAGATCAGGTTGTGAAAGCTGGTCTAGGTATTACCACTGCGATTGGTATCGGTGGCGACCCAATTATCGGAACCCCTACTGTAGAAGCAGTTAAATTGTTAATGAACGATCCTGAAACTCACGGTATTATCATGATCGGTGAAATTGGTGGTGGAATGGAAGCTGAAGCTGCCCGTTGGATCAAGGAGCACGGTACTAAACCTGTTGTTGGTTTCATTGCCGGCCAGACTGCGCCTCCGGGACGTAGAATGGGCCATGCCGGTGCCATTGTTGGCGGTGCTGATGATACTGCAGCTGCAAAAATGAAAATCATGCGTGAGTGCGGCATCCGTGTAGTAGAAAGCCCTGCTGAAATCGGTGCTGCAATGGCTGAAGAATTAGCGAAGTAAGATTTTTAAATTTACATAAAGAAAAGCGTTTCGGTTAAGTTCGGAGCGCTTTTTGTTTTATTACACTTTATCGATCATAAATGGAGGGTAGGTGCGAAGCGGCAGGTTTTTATAATTGCCACGGAGACACAGAGCGGCACGGAAATAAAAATGGAAGAATATTGGGATTATTATTAGATTAGTTCACAATTATCGTTATGGATTATTCGTAGACTTAAGAACTTACACTTAAACCATGATCTTCTAATCCATTTATCATTCCTTTGTAAACACTAATATAAACCGGTTAATCAGCAAACCAAAACCTATAGTTTTAACGTATATTGTAACATGAGAACAATGTTAAATAAACTATTTTTAGCTTCGGCTGTTGTGTTAATCGCTACATTTTCGGCCTGTGCACAGAAGCAGGATAAAAATGAAGCAAAGGCAACCAAAGAAGCAACACCCATTATACCCAAGAAAAAAATGAACTGGAATCCATTAACACCCGAAGAAGAAAGAGTAATCGTACATAAAGGTACCGAATATCCGGGAACAGGTAAATATGAGCATACCACAGATAAAGGAACCTATACCTGTAAACGCTGCAACGCAGCCCTGTACCGCTCAGAAAGCAAATTCGATGCACATTGCGGCTGGCCTGCCTTTGATGATGAAATTAAAGGTGCGGTAAAGCGTATTCCTGATGCAGATGGTTCGCGTACAGAAATTGTGTGTGCCAACTGTGGTGCACATTTGGGTCACGTATTTTTAGGAGAAGGTTTTACCAATAAAGACACCCGCCATTGTGTAAATTCGATCTCGATGAATTTCGTGCCCGATCAGAAATAAGTTGGATGTAGAGGGGTTAGGTAAAGGCGTAAGGCGATAAGCTTTACGCCTTTTTTGTGGCTGTTTGTGATCAAATCAAATAGTCAATCATTTGGGCGATTTTTTAAAGATATGGTGTTTGTCAAATGCCTTATTTAGTTGTACTAACCGGTACAAACCCGCTATCCGAAAGTAATAATGAAACATAAATTCCTGCTCTTCGGCCTAAACTTATTTAATTTTTACACAGCCCAGCATGCCTGGGTAACTGGAGAGGGATACGACTTAATAATGCTAAAGGCAATCCAAAGCAGGCTTTGGAAAGCGACAATAAAGAAGAAAACGGCCTGGCTGCTAAGCATCTGGATATGGTCTAAAAAATGATTAAAATCAGTAAACAGGAACACCGCACCCTGGCTTTATTCAACTTTTTAATTCCGTTTTTAGAACAGGAAATGAAATAAATTATCGCATTACACTTACTTTTTTTCAACAGGCAAAAACCTTACCTGGCATGGTGTTAGGTAGCGATTTTATGGATAAAGCAGTGGTGCGGCATGGGATTAAAGAGCCTTGTTTTGCCGGATGAATGCTGATTAACCGCTTCATTTTAAACTAAATGCTTATATTTGCGGGCTCGATAAAGAATTTTAGCCTATGAAGTATCTTCTGTTATTAAGTAGTTTGTTCTTGTTTTTGCACAGTAACGCACAAGATTCTGCCTCGCCAGTAAATGCAACAGACAGTATTCAGAAAACAGTTCTTGCCACTTATTATCACCGGAAATTTGAAGGCCACCGCACCACAAGCGGCGCCCGCTACAGGGCAAAAAAACTCACCGCCGCACATCGCACCCTGCCATTTGGTACAATGGTTACCGTAACCAACCCGGCTAACGGAAAATCGGTAGTGGTAAAGGTAAATGACCGAGGCCCTTTCTCCAAAAGGCTGGCCATCGATTTGTCAGAAAGAGCTGCTAAACAGATCGGTATCTACCACAAAGGTATCGCTAAAGTTAACCTCAGTTATACGGTTGAATAGTATTCCTTTTAGCTCTATTCTGAGCTTAAAACACTCCTTAAATTTAAGTTATTAACACTTGTTTTGGTTTGTTAAAGGCTTGAAATTAAATGATTAGCTTTTTTTTGGCTCGAAAATGAGATTTGGCTGATCGTTTTTGCCCAACAATCGGGGAGGGTGTTAACAACTTTGGTTCACTAAAAACCACCACCGTATATATATTTGTTATAACAAAGTTCTTTAACTTCTTGCGCTTGAAAACAAATATAAAAGCTTAGTTTTTAGTAATTTATGCGTATATCTCTCAGATTACATTTTTAAATTTTCCGAACTAAAAACTCAGTTGTTTGTCAGGTAATAGGGTTAGCACTTTCACTACAGCGTTTTGATAAAAGACATTACAATCATCATATAAAATTGATGGATGCGTGTCTTCGTCGGCTCTGTTAAAATAGATTTTAAAATATCAGCGTATGGAACAGGAATTATTACTACAAGAAAACAAAGACAGGTTTGTGCTCCTTCCGATCAAGTATCCGAAAGTTTGGGAGATGTATAAAAGAACAGAGGCCAGTTTCTGGACTGCCGAGGAAATCGACCTTTCTGACGACCTGAAACATTGGGAAAACCTTAACGACGGTGAAAGACATTTCATATCTCACATTTTAGCTTTTTTTGCAGCCAGTGATGGCATTGTAAACGAAAATCTTGCAGTAAATTTCATGAGTGAAGTTCAGATTCCGGAAGCCCGTTGTTTTTACGGTTTCCAGATCATGATGGAAAACATCCACTCAGAAACCTATGCTTTATTAATCGATACCTACATCAAAGATCCTGAAGAAAAAGACCGTTTGTTCCATGCCATTGATACTGTTCCGGCAGTAAAAAGAAAGGCTGAGTGGGCTTTACGCTGGATTGATAACGGAACTTTTGCCGAGCGCTTAGTGGCTTTTGCTGCGGTTGAAGGTATTTTCTTCAGCGGGAGTTTCTGCTCAATCTTCTGGTTGAAGAAACGCGGTTTGATGCCTGGTTTAACTTTCAGTAACGAGCTGATCTCGAGAGATGAGGGTTCACACTGCGAATTTGCCTGCCTGTTGTACAGCATGTTAAGCAATAAGTTGAGCGAAGAACAGGTGCATGGCATTATCAGCGATGCAGTTGAAATCGAAAAAGAATTTATTACCGATGCATTACCGGTTGCCCTGATTGGAATGAATGCAAAACTGATGAGCCAGTATATCGAGTTTGTTGCCGATAGATGGTTGCAGGAATTAGGTTACAAAAAAATATACAATGCAACCAATCCTTTCGATTTTATGGAAATGATCTCCTTGCAGGGTAAAACCAATTTCTTCGAGAAACGTGTTGGCGATTATCAGAAAAGTGGTGTATTAACCGCAGCCGATAATAAAGCACAGGCGTTTTCTTTGGATGAAGACTTTTAAAGGTTAAAGGTAGAGGGCGGAAGGTTTTGATGCCTGTACTTACTACTTGATACTATAAAATAAATAATAAAAAATACAAACGTGAATCTTCTGTCTTGATACTTATTACTCAATACTTATTCACGACTTGATATAAAACTTAAATCTCATAAAATATGTTCGTACTAAAAAGAGATGGCCGCAAAGAAGCGGTGCAATTTGACAAAATCACAGCCCGTATTCAAAAACTTTGCTATGGCTTAAATTCAGACCTTGTAGACCCGATTGATGTAGCTAAAAAGGTAATCGAAGGTTTATACGATGGGGTAACCACATCTGAGCTGGATAACCTTGCCGCAGAAACAGCTGCATCGTTAACGACTAAGCATCCTGATTATGCTTTATTAGCTTCGCGTATTGCGGTTTCCAACCTGCATAAAAACACCACTAAATCATTCTCGGGTACGATGAAAATGTTGTACGAATATTTCGACCCGAAAGCGCAGAAAGCAGCTCCGCTTATTGCTGATGATGTTTATGAGATTATTGAAAAAAATGCAGAGATTTTAGATAGCTCTATTATTTACGACCGCGATTTCGGTTTCGATTATTTCGGTTTTAAAACCTTAGAAAAATCATACCTTTTAAAGGTTAACAATAAAATTGTTGAGCGTCCTCAGCATTTATTCATGCGTGTTTCTGTTGGTATCCACAAAGAAGATATCGAGAGCGCCATTAAAACCTATAACTTAATGAGCGAGCGTTGGTTTACGCATGCTACACCAACGTTGTTCAATGCCGCTACACCAAAACCTCAAATGTCGTCGTGTTTCTTGTTAACCATGCAGGATGACAGCATCGAAGGTATTTACGATACGTTAAAACAAACCGCTAAAATTTCGCAAAGTGCAGGCGGTATCGGTTTAAGCATTCACAACATCCGTGCAACCGGTTCATATATTGGTGGTACCAATGGTACAAGCAATGGTATTATCCCAATGTTACGCGTATTTAACGATACCGCGCGCTACGTAGATCAGGGTGGAGGCAAACGTAAAGGTGCTTTTGCTATTTATTTAGAGCCTTGGCACGCAGATGTTTTCGAATTTTTGGATCTTCGTAAAAACCACGGTAAAGAAGAAATGCGCGCGCGCGATTTATTCTATGCACTTTGGATCAACGATTTGTTTATGCAACGTGTTAAAGATAATGGCGACTGGACCTTGTTCTGTCCGCACGAAGCACCAGGTTTAGCAGATTGTTTCGGTAAGGAATTTGAAGATCTATATATTAAATATGAAGCCGAAGGCCGTGGCCGTAAAACCATTAAAGCGCAGGAACTCTGGTTTGCTATCTTAGATTCGCAGATTGAAACCGGTACACCATATATGTTGTTTAAAGATGCGGCGAACAGCAAATCTAACCAGCAGAATTTAGGAACCATTAAAAGTTCTAACCTGTGTACCGAAATTATAGAGTATACCTCAAAAGATGAAGTTGCAGTTTGTAACTTGGCATCGCTTGCTTTACCACGTTTCGTGATCAACGGTGCTTTCGATCACCAAAAATTATACGATGTAACTTACCAGGCTACTTTAAACCTGAATAAGATCATCGATCACAACTATTACCCGGTTCAGGAAGCTGAAAACTCTAACATGCGCCACAGGCCGGTTGGTTTAGGTGTACAAGGTTTAGCTGATGCCTTTATCCTGTTGCGTTTACCTTTCGAAAGCGACGAGGCCAAACGTTTAAACAAAGATATCTTCGAAACCATTTATTACGCTTCGATGTCGGCTTCACATGATTTGGCAGTGAAACATGGTCCTTACCAGTCATTTAAAGGTTCTCCTTTATCAAAAGGTAAATTCCAGTTCGATCTGTGGAATGTAACACCAGACAGCGGCCGTTGGGATTGGGATGCATTGCGTAAAAAGATAGTTAAAGATGGCGTATACAACTCATTATTGGTTGCACCAATGCCAACTGCATCTACTTCGCAGATTTTAGGTAACAATGAGTGTTTCGAACCTTACACTTCTAACATTTACACCCGCCGTGTATTGAGTGGAGAGTTTGTGGTTGTAAACAAACACTTATTGAAAGATTTAGTGGCCTTAGGTTTATGGAACAACGATATGAAAAACAAAATCATATTGGCTAACGGTTCAATCCAGGCTATTCCTGAAATTCCTGATTACATCAAAGAACTGTACAAAACTGTTTGGGAGATTAAGATGCGCAACATCATCGATATGGCTGCCGACCGTGGTGCCTATATCTGCCAGTCGCAGTCTTTAAACCTGTTCGTAAACGCACCGAACACCTCAAAATTAACTTCAATGCACTTCTATGCATGGGAGAAAGGTTTGAAAACCGGTATGTATTATCTACGTACACAAGCAGCTTCGCAAGCGGTTAAATTTACAGTAGAGAACCAGGGTGGTAAAGCAATTGAAGCGGTTATCCCAGCTGAAATTCCACAAGATCAGGTTGCTGAAGAAATCATCACTGGCCCGGTTTGTACCATGGAAGAAGGCTGCATTAGCTGTTCAGGTTAAGGCAGAGGGCTGGAAGGCGGAAGGCTTAAGGTCGCTAGCGCCGTCAATTGCGAGGCACGGAGCAATCTTAAATGCAATAGTTAACCCCTTCTCATCATAAAGCAATAAAATAGATAAGGTTTTGGGCAAAAGCTCAAAACCTTATTTTTTGTTTATATTTTTGTAATGCAATAGGTTTTACCTTAAACCCTATACCTTATGCCTTCAACCTTGAAACAGAGCAAACACGAAATCATTCCCTGCGAAAGATGCGGAACCGCTATTGAGTGCAAGGCAAACTCTTATACCAAATGCCAGTGTAGTGTGGTGCAACTCAGCATCAATGAAGTGCAGTATATTTCTGAACTGTACGATGGCTGCCTATGCGCCAAATGCCTGTTCGAACTGCAACAGGAATACAGAACCGAAATCGGAGCATAATCTTCGTGACTTAGTGGCAGTATAAAGCCAGGTGTACCCCAATCAGGTCAATTCTATAGGTCCAAAAAAGGACGGCTTTTTTCTTTTAATTGTTAAAAGTACAATTAAAATTTCTGAAGCTGCAAGGTAAAAAGAAAAAGGCAGTTTTTGGCTGTTTATAAGCGTTTGGTTAAGCAATTGCTAAAAATGTCATCTGCAGTTTGCACTTCTGTAATCGTGTTTCTTGAAGCTTCTTTTGGGCCTTAAAATCAAATAAAAATTTCTTAAAAATAACTGTTAAATCTGGTAACAATGCACACAATTTGATGTCAATAGCATGCTTAATAAATGGTTTATTAGGCTAAAAAAAACATAAAAAACATATAAATTATGGAATCGCTCATTTCAAATTACTGGTGGGTTTTAGTGGCACTGTTGTGCTTAGTTTTATACAAATATATTTTACGTTTCTTATTCGGGATGGTCATCGTACCCGAGGATAGGATCGGCTTGATTACCAAAAAATTCGTGCTCTTGGGGTCAGATCGCGAACTGCCTGATGGGCGCATTATCGCCATAAAAGGTGAGGCAGGTTTCCAGGGAAAAACACTGGCCCCTGGGTTGTATTTCGGGATGTGGTTCTGGCAATATAGTGTAACCATGGAGCAGTTCACCATTATTCCCGAAGGTAAAATCGGGTTGATTATGGCCAAAGACGGGGCCGAAATCCCGACAGGAAATATCCTGGGGCAAAAAGTAGAATCGGATAACTTCCAGGATGCGGTTAAGTTCCTCGAAAACGGTGGTCAGCGGGGTAGGCAAACCGCTTACATCACTTCCGGTTCGTACCGGATTAATACCATGTTATTCCAGGTCTCGGTTACCGATATGGTCCGCATTCAGGAAAGCATGGTAGGTATTGTGACTACCTTGGATGGTTTACCTATTGAAGCCAACCAGATTGCAGGCAAACTGGTAGAAGGACACAATAACTTTCAGGATTTTGATGCCTTTGTAAAACAGGGCGGTAACCGGGGTTTGCAACCGCAGGTTATTTTAGCAGGTTCATACAATTTAAACCCCTGGGCTATCCAGTTGGAAGAAATACCCATGACCGAAATTGCCATTGGTTACGTAGGTGTGGTGATCTCGTTTATCGGTAAAGAAGGCGACGATTTAACCGGTGCTGATTTTAAACACGGTAATATTGTAGCCAAAGGATCGAAAGGGGTATGGCTGGAACCACTTGGGCCGGGGAAATACCCGATTAACAAATACATTATGAAGGTAGAGCTGGTGCCTACTACCAATTTGGTATTAAACTGGGCGTCGGCGCGCAGCGAGGCACATAACCTCGATAAAAATCTTTCAACCATTACGGTACGTTCGAGAGATGGTTTCCCTTTTAATCTGGATGTGGCACAGATTATTCATGTGCCTACCACCGAGGCACCAAAAGTAATTGCCCGTTTTGGTAATATGGTTAACCTGGTTTCGCAGGTATTGGAGCCTACAATTGGTAACTATTTCCGTAACTCGGCGCAGGGCAGCGATGTAATTGCCTTTCTCAGTACCCGTAAAGAACGCCAGGAGTCGGCCAAAGAGCATATTCGTAAAGTGCTCGACGAGTACAACGTGAATGCGGTAGATACTTTAATTGGCGACATTGTACCACCAGAATCGTTAATGAAAACCTTAACCGACCGTAAAATTGCTGAGGAGCAAAAGGTGACTTACGAAACGCAAAAACAGGCCCAGGAAACGCGCCAGGGTATGGAAAAAGAAACCGCCATTGCCGATATGCAGAAAGATATCGTAAAAGCGCAACAAAGTGTTGAAATTGCCGAACGTACAGCAAGTGCAACGGTGAAAAAATCGGAGGGCGATGCCGCCGGAGTAAAACTGGCTGTAGGTGCTGAAGCCGAAGCTACGAAAATGCGGGCACATGCCGAAGCTGAAGCTACGAAAGCACGTGCACAGGCCGATTCGGAAGCGATTAAATTACGTGCATCAGCAGAGGCTGAACAGATTTCGTTAACCGGTAGTGCCGAAGCAGGTAAAATTTTAGCGGTAGGTAAATCTACGGCCGAGGCTTATGAACTTGCTGTTAAGGCTTTGGGTGGCGAAAACTTTACCCGTTACAAAATTACCGAAGAGCTATCGAAAGGAAATGTAAAACTGATTCCCGACGTATTGATTGGTGGAAATGGGGGTAACCATGGAGGGTCGGCAATGGATGGCCTGCTGGGTTTAAAACTGATGGAATTAATGGACCCTGAAAAACGTAAAGAGGTAGTTGACGTAGCAGAAATTGTAGAAACAAAACAAAAACCTAAAAAGGATAATATTAATCCATAATTTGTTTCAGAATAGAATAAAAAGTCCCGACAGCAGTTGGGGCTTTTTATCATAATTTTCGACGACATTGTATTGGGTTCGATGGCGAAAACATTTGTCTTCATTTTTATAATCTACGTTATTGTTGTGAGGAGTGTATTAGGTTGTGCATTAACTTTTATGAATTCTATATATGAAAGAAATGAAGTTGTTAGAATTAAGGGGGTTGTAATAAATAAAATCGAAAAAAAAGGGCGTTATAGATCCGTTGGCGTATATGAACTTACTATAAAGGACCAGATAGGGAGGGAAATAATCCTTGAAACAAAACCCAGTATTCTTAAAAACTATGCTTTAAACGATAAGGTAGAGATCGATATGAAAAAAGGAATCTTAAACTTGTTATATAGGTAAGCAACAGCAAAAGAAACCTGGTTCTAATTATGTTTGCTTTTTTATATTTTTATACAAACCTTACAGCCTTTGCCTTTATAGCTTAAACCTTTTTAGTAACTTTGCAGCCGGTTTAGCATGATAGAATTTTGAATGATTGAATGGTTTTGTAAATTCATTCATTCCATCATTCGCTCATCCAATAATTTCAAAAATATGAAGAAGGTAAAAGTTGGCCTGGTGCAGATGAGCTGTACTAAAGATAAGCAGGAAAATTTAGATAAAGCGATTACGAAAATAAGGGAAGCCGCTGCAAAGGGTGCACAGATTGTATGTTTGCAGGAGCTTTTTACATCCCTGTACTTCTGCGATGTTGAAGATTACGATAATTTCGACCTGGCAGAAGCTATTCCAGGCCCATCAACCGATGCTTTACAGGTAGTTGCCAAAGAACTGGGAGTAGTTATCATTGCTTCGCTGTTTGAAAAACGTGCCGAAGGTTTGTACCACAATACTACTGCAGTTTTAGATGCCGATGGGGCTTATTTAGGTAAATACCGTAAAATGCATATTCCGGATGATCCGGCCTACTACGAGAAATTTTACTTTACGCCGGGCGATTTAGGTTATAAGGTTTTCCAGACCAAATTTGCTAAAATCGGTATTTTAATCTGTTGGGACCAATGGTATCCGGAAGCATCGCGCATTACTGCACTGATGGGAGCCGATATCATGTTTTACCCAACTGCAATTGGTTGGGCTACTGATCAGGATGAGGAAACGAATCAAGATCAGTACAATGCATGGCAAACCATTCAACGCGCTCATGCCGTTGCCAATGGCGTTCCGGTAGTGAGTGTAAACCGGGTTGGTTTTGAGCAGGATGGTGCCATGAAATTCTGGGGCGGAAGCTTTGCTACCAATGCCCAGGGACGTTTACTTTATTTAGCTTCGCACGATCAGGAAGAAACTGAAGTAGTGGAGCTGGATCTAACCCAGTCAGACTTTTTCCGTAAACACTGGCCATTTTTAAGAGACAGAAGGATTGATTCTTATCAGCCGATTACCAAAAGGTATCTTGACGGGGATTAAGCTGAAAGCCTAAAGCATAAATTAAAAATCCATGGTTCGTGTCCTCACGAACCATTCATTTTATAAATTAAATTAGATGTCAAATTTCCCTCCAAGAGAAAATTTAAATATTAATCACTTCGATTACTCACCCAAACAGCAAGGATATGCTTTCCCAGCCGAGTGGGCTAAACATGAGGCTACCTGGTTAAGTTGGCCACATAAAGAAGCCTCATGGCCAGGAAAGATCGAAACCATTTATGCCCCTTATTGCCAGTTTATAAAAGTGGTGGCTGAGGGCGAAAAAGTGCGGATTAATGTAAAAGATGAAGAAATGAAAGCTTTTGCTATTGCCGAACTTCAAAAAGTGGATGCCGATTTAACACAGATTGAATTTTATTTCAATGAAACTAACGATGCCTGGTGCCGCGATCATGGACCTGCCTTTGTGGTTAAAGAAAATGAAAAAGCAGTGGTAGATTGGGGCTACAACGCCTGGGGAGGAAAATACCCGCCGTTTGATCTGGATGATGTTGTGCCAACCAAAATAGCCCAACACTTTAACCTGCCTTTATTTGCACCTGATATTGTAATGGAAGGCGGTTCAGTAGAGTTTAATGGCGCGGGCACGGTTTTAACTACTACTGCCTGTCTATTGAACGAAAACCGCAATCCACATTTAACAAAGGAGCAGATAGAACAGTATTTGCTTGAATATTATGGCCAGGAGCAGGTGTTGTGGTTAGGAGACGGCATTGTTGGCGATGATACCGATGGTCACATCGACGATATTACCCGATTTGTAAACGAGGATACCGTTTTAACGGTGGTAGAAAGTAATCCCTTGGATGAAAACTATATACTGTTGCAAGAGAACCTGGAGGCTTTAAAAGCAATGAAACTGAAAGATGGCCGTGCACTAAATATTGTGAAGCTGCCTATGCCTTCGCCTGTAATTTACGAAGATACCCGTTTACCCGCCTCTTACGCTAATTTTTATATCGCCAATTCGGCCGTAATTGTTCCGGTTTTTGATGATGTGAACGACCAGAAAGCTTTGGATATTATTCAGGGCTGTTTCCCTGACCGTAAGGTCGTAGGTATTAATTCCGTTGATATTATCTGGGGATTAGGTAGTTTCCATTGCCTGAGCCAGCAGGAACCGGCAGTATAAGTTCGGAGTTGACAGTTCGGAATTTTGAGTTGTTAATATGCAGCAATTAAACAATTTGACAATATTTCAGTAGAGTTATTAACTTTACAACATTAAAACATTTCAATTTTACAACATTTCATAATGAAATTACTAGAAGGAAAAACAGCATTAATTACCGGCGCATCAAAAGGAATTGGCCGTAAAATAGCGGAAAAATTTGCAGAGCAAGGTGCTAATGTAGCATTCACCTATTTATCATCAGTAGAAAAAGGCCAGGCATTAGAGCAAGAGTTGCAAAACTTTGGTACTAAAGTTAAGGGTTACCGTTCTGATGCATCCAAATTTGATGAAGCCGAGCAGTTGATCAATGATATTGTTGCAGAATTTGGGACCATCGATATTGTAGTAAATAACGCAGGTATTACCAAGGATGGCTTATTAATGCGAATGAGCGAAGAGAACTGGGATGATGTAATCAATATCAACTTAAAATCGATCTTCAACGTAACCAAAGCAGCTTCAAAAGTGATGATGAAGGCCCGTAAAGGTGTTTTTATTAACATGAGTTCGGTGGTGGGCGTTTCGGGTAATGCTGGTCAGGCCAATTATGCAGCATCTAAAGCAGGTATTATCGGTTTTACCAAATCGGTAGCGAAAGAGTTGGGATCAAGAAATATTCGTGCAAACGTTGTTGCCCCGGGCTTTATCCGTACCGAAATGACTGATGTTTTAGATCCTAAAGTAGTTGAAGGTTGGGAAAAAGATATTCCGTTAAAACGTGCCGGCGAAACTGAAGATATTGCCAATGTTTGCGTATTCCTGGCTTCTGATATGAGTGCTTATGTAACCGGACAAACGTTATCGGTTTGTGGTGGGATGCTGTAGAGAGGTAGAAGGCATAAGGTTTAAGGCGGAGGTTTTCTTTCCAAAGCGATAAAATAGTAAAGGCGTAAGGCGGGTAATTACCCTAAACCTTACGCCTTTTAGCTTTTACCTTGTTTAAGAGCAGAGCTTTGCAACATTTCAACCTTGAAAACATTCCAGCTTTAGAACATTTCAACCTTCGCACTACCTGACCAGGTATTTCCCTTTAACCTCACTAACATTCGGCTGGGTTTTATGCTGCTCAAAAGCTAAATAACCCGGTTGTAACGATTTCCAAAAACTGGCCTGGGCCGGGAATTGCCCTGAATATTTCTTTAAGTTTGCTTCGGTCATTTTGAAAGGATAAATGTTAACCGGAATCCTTTCCTGGCCGGCATTTCTCGCCTCAACACCTAAAATATAAACCTCCTTAATTTTTTCGTCTGTTAGGGGTATACATCCAACCGTTACACAGTTGCCGTGGATGTAGATATCGCCACCTGTTTTTCGATCTTTCCCTGTTCTGACTTGATCAACACTATTGGGATAATTTACTCCTAACGAAAGATGGAAATTGCTCATTGGGTTAAAAATGTTAATGTAGTAAAAACCTTCTGGTGTTTGTCCGTCCCCTTCCGTTACTTTTGGCCCCAGTGTGCCAGAATGCGCACAGAAATCGTAAGTGCGGAATAGTTTATAACCTTTATCAGTATTCGCCTTTAGCCAAACTTCCAATTTACCTTCACTTTTATAGGCATTGATTACCATCGAAAACCGGTCGCCAAACCCATCTGCCAGGATAAATTTTCTTAATGTCTCCCATTTTTCCTGGTATGCTTTTTCTACTCTTTCAAATTTAATTTGTGTGGCTTTAAAATTGTTTTGGGCATGCACCATAAGGCTTAGAGATAGCAGAAACGTTAAACAGATTAATTTCATAAAGATTGATTTGGTTAAAACTAATGAATTTATTTTTTTAACCGCAAAGGTCACAGAGATTTGTTTATTGGAATGGCGCAAAGAATGCTAAGTTTAGTTAATTGCCGGCTGCCTAATCACTTTGCAGTGCTTTGCGTAATTCTTTGCGTACTTTGCGGTTAATTAGCCTTGAAAATATCATCAAATTTACCATCTTTATGAAATATGAATAGCTTTTTTTCCGGTACTTCTGTTTTATCCTTTCTCGGTTGTTTAGCACTGGGCCTGTTGTATGCCTGGATACTTTATCGCAATAATAAAAACCTGGATAAAAAGCTTCAATACCTGCTTGCTGTATTAAGGGTTTTGGTGGTTACTGCCGTTGCCTGGCTTTTATTTGCTCCATTAATTAAAACCTTAAATTATACACTCGATAAGCCCGTTATCATCATCGGTCAGGATAATTCCTTGTCGGTAGGACAGGTTAAAGCCCCTGGTTTTGATGAAAAACAGTATGAGCAAAACCTGAAAGCCCTGCAGGACAAACTATCAGATAAATACGAGGTAAAAACTTATCACTTTTCCGACCGGGTGGCAGATGGCCTGGATTTTAAAAACCAGGGCAAATTAACCGATGCTGCAGCCTTTTTCCGCAAAGTGCAGGACGAATATACCAATCGTAACGTTGGCGCAGTTATTTTGGCTACAGATGGAATTTTTAATCATGGCGGTAGTCCGCTATATAGCCTTAACCAAATCAATGCACCGGTTTATACGGTTGCACTGGGGGATAGTATTCCAAAACGCGATGCATTGATCTCGAATGTGAATTACAATAATATTGTTTATCTGGATGATGATTTTACCGTTGAAGTTCAGGTACAGGCTTTTCAGAGCAATGGTGAAAATACCAGCTTAACGATTGCTCAGAATGGGAGTAAGGTGCAACAGCAAAATATTGCGATTAGCGGAAATTCTTTTGTAAAAAGCATTCCGCTTAAACTGCATGCCGGTAAAATTGGGGTGCAAAAATATACTGTACAGCTTGGTACCTTGCCAAACGAAATGACCACGAGGAATAACAGCCAGAGCTTTTATGTGGAAGTTATTGACGGCAGGCAAAAAGTATTGCTCGCTGCTGCGGCGCCGCATCCCGATCTGGGCGTTTTAAAGGAGGCCATTTCGCTCAATAAACATTACGAGGCCAAACTGGCATTGGCGGATGATCTAAATGCTACAGATCCGGCCAAATTCGATTTAATTGTACTCTACCAATTGCCTGATATGCAGAATCTTTCAGCAGGTTTTTTGCAGAAGCTTAAATCGGCAAAGAAACCCCTTTGGTACATTTTAGGTGGCCAAAGTAACATCGTTGCTTTTAACCAGATGCAAAACCAGGTTAATTTAGCTTTGGCCAATGGTTCTGTACAGGAGGTTTATCCCGATTTCGCCAGTGGTTTTACAACTTTCAACTTAAGTGAGGCAGACAAAAAACAATTTACCACTTTCGATCCCCTGCTTGCTCCCTTTGGCAGGCTTACCGTTAATGCTGGTGCTACACCCGTTTTTAACCAGCGCATTGGCAAAGTGGCTACCCAGCAACCGCTGTTGTTTTTCACGAACGAAAATGGTTCGAAAGCGGGCTATCTAATGGGAGAGGGGCTATGGCGCTGGAAACTTTCGGAAGCTGAAAATGAAGCACCACAATCCGTTTTAAATGATCTGATTTCAAAAACGGTTCAGTACCTTTCGGTTAAAGATGATAAACGCAGGTTTAAGGTATTTATGGCTAAAGCCGCTTATGATGAAAATGAAAGTATTCAGTTTAATGCAACCCTTTATAACGACAGTTACCAGGCGGTTAATGCGCCTGAAGTAAATCTGCAGGTTAAAAATGAAGCCGGTAAGGTTTTCAACTATACTTTCTCCAAAACGGAAACGGGTTATCAGTTAGATGCCGGTACCATGCCTGCAGGTAATTATTCTTATCTGGCCAATACGGAACTGGGAGGGAAAAAATTTACGGCTTCGGGTAGTTTCTATGTAAATGCACTAATTGCAGAGTATCAACAAACAACGGCCAATCACCAATTATTAAATACGATGGCTAAACAAAGCAATGGCAAGCTTTTTATGTCTGAAAACCTGCTTAAAATAGCTGACGAGATTGCTAAAAACGAAAATATTAAAACCATCAGCTACGAAGACCGCAGGTATGATGAACTGATTAACATGAAGTGGCTATTCGGGTTGATTTTAATTTTACTGGGTACCGAGTGGTTTTTGAGGAAGCGGAATGGGGAATTGTAAGTTTGGAGTGCAGTCAGATGTTACCATCTGACTGACATTGTTTTAATTGAATTGATTAAGAAGTGCCAGATGGTAACATCTGACACCACGGATAAGATGTAAATAGGTATATGTGCAGTCAGATGTTACCATCTGACTGTTTAATAATAATTCATGATATTCAATCAATTAGCAAGTGGCTGATGATAACGGATCTGATGCCACTAAATACCACCAAATTGCAATTGTATGGGATTAAGAAACAGAAATTTATTTTTAGAGAAAAAATGTTTTTTTGTTACTACAAGTTGCTACAAACATATAAAACTGCTTCAAGATAATTGTTATAAATTAATCATTGTTAATAGCTTAAACTTCATTGCAGTTAAATATCAGATTTCAATTCTTGGTTATGTAATTATGCCCAATCACTTTCATATTTTGCTCTATTTCAATGAAGAAAATAAATTGTCGGATACCATGCGCGATCTGAAAAAATTCTGTGCATTTGAAATACGCAAATACCTTGAAGCTGACAAAAGTCCACTACTCAATCTGATTAGGATTGAAAATGAGAAACAGGTGTTTAAAGTTTGGAATGATAGATTTGATGATGTTTGGATAGGTAGCAAAGAACTCTTAGAAATTAAATTGGAATATATTCATCAAAATCCTTTACAATCTCATTGGAATTTATGTGAGTATCCTGAAGATTACAATTATAGTAGTGCGGCATTTTATCTTGGTAAACAGGATAGTATTGTTAAATTAACTGATTATAGAGATGTTTTTGATTGAAATAGCGTTGGTCCCAGACATCTGAATAATAATTGTTTTAATTGAAATTGATCTAAGAAGTGCCAGATGGTAACATCTGACACCACGGAGAATAGTAGTGCGGCATTTTATCTTGGTAAACAGGATGGTATTGTTAAATTAACTGATTATAGAGATATTTTTGATTGAAATAGCGTTGGTCCCAGACATCTGACTAATAATTGTTTTAATTGAAATTGATTTAAGAAGGGCCAGATGGTAACATCTGACACCACGGAGACAAGTTTGGAGTTATGAATCCCCAGATTCAGAACTCCGGGCTAAAAACGCCCAACTGTTTTAATGCCATTCATCTCTATACACAAACTTAGGCATGTGCCACTCGTAGCGGATGGAAAGGAGCCTTAGAGTTAAGCCTACTACAGCGGCAGAAACCGTGGCCAGCATTTCTGAACCATCAAAATGCTCTACCCCAATATAAACGGCACCAGTAACAATGGCGGCACTGGCATAAATCTCTTTGCGGAAAAGGAAAGGTACTTCGTTGCAAAGTACATCACGGAGCACACCACCCGCACAACCGGTTATCATGCCGCTAAATAACACAATTAAATAGGGAAGATGGATTTCTTGCGCTACCTGACAGCCAATAATGGTAAATACCACTAAACCCAAGGCATCCAGGTAAAGAAACAGTTTTTTAAGTTTGGTCATAATCGAAGCAATAAATGCTGCCAATAAAGCTGCTGCGGCTGTGATGACCAGGTACTCTGGATGTTCCACCCAGCTCATCGGGTAATGGCCGAACAACACATTCCGCACCGTGCCGCCACCTAAAGCCGTAACCCAGGCAATGATACAAACGCCAACCCAATCCATATCGCGCCGGCCTGCAGATAGTGCCGCGGTCATGGCCTCGGCGGTAATTGCTATAATGTAGAGGATGTGGAGCATGACCTAAGTTGAAACGTTACATGTTGGTATTGTTGGAAAGTTGCAGGTTGTAAACTTGATAGGTTCGTTAAACAAGTTAACTGTTTGAATTGGTTAACTGATTACCGGAATTATTCTAATGGTTAATTGTTGAAATTGCTGGGCGACTCCAAACCCCAACTCAAAACTATCAATTAATCTTTCTTCTCTTCCTGGATAATCACAAAAACATCTTCATTGTCTTTTTTCATGAAGTATTTTTCACGGGCGAACTTTTCGGCAGTATTTAAGTTGGTATTCAACTCATTTAAATCTTTTTTAACCTGTGCAGTTTCTTTCTCAAAATATTCTTTTTCTTCCTGCAGTTTGTTCGCCTGACTGCGGTATTCGTATTGCGACATCATATCGTTTTTATCGAAAAATAGCATCCACATGGCAAAAGCAACTGTTGCCAGGAAATATTTATTGCGGAAAAGGTCTATCAAACGTTTCATATATTGATATGAGATTTAGCTTTAAGATTTGAGAAGATCAAATCCAACAGGCAAATATACTATTAAAATAAAAACATCCGAAGATTTAAAATCTCCGGATGTTTCACAAATAAGTTTTTCAACTTATTAACACCTCTCTGCCTTATGGCATCTTCCTAAAGGAGAGAAAAGAATTCACCCCCAGGGTGATTCAGGCGCTTATTTTTTAGCGTATTTGAATTTTGAACCGATAAAACGTGCGTTTTCGCCCAATTCTTCTTCAATACGTAATAATTGATTGTATTTTGCAATCCTGTCTGAACGCGAAGCCGAACCGGTTTTAATCTGTCCGCAGTTTAAAGCAACAGCTAAATCAGCAATGGTAACATCTTCAGTTTCGCCAGAACGGTGACTCATTACCGAAGTATAGCCATTGTTTTGTGCTAAAGTTACTGCATTGATGGTTTCAGTTAAAGAACCGATCTGGTTCACTTTTACCAGGATAGAGTTTGCCGTATTTTCGTCAATACCACGTTGTAAACGGGTTACGTTGGTTACAAATAAATCATCACCAACCAATTGTACGCGGTCGCCGATTTTTTCAGTTAACGTTTTCCAGCCAGCCCAGTCGTTTTCATCCATACCATCTTCGATAGAGATAATTGGATATTTAGCAGAAAGATCGGCTAGATATTGTGCCTGCTCTTCGCTGGTACGGATTGCACCTTTATCGCCTTCAAATTTAGTGTAATCGTATTTACCATCTTTGTAGAACTCAGATGAAGCACAGTCTAAAGCTAAACAGATCTGCGAACCTGGTTTGTAACCAGCAGCTTCAATTGCTTTCAATACAGTTTCAATAGCATCTTCAGTACCATCAAAAGTTGGTGCAAAACCACCTTCATCACCTACAGCAGTAGATAAACCCCTATCGTGAAGAATTTTTTTCAGGTTATGGAAAACTTCAGTTCCCCAACGTAACGCCTCAGAGAAAGAAGGAGCGCCTACCGGCATAATCATAAACTCCTGGAATGCAATAGGTGCATCAGAGTGAGAACCTCCGTTGATGATGTTCATCATCGGAATAGGCAAAGTGTTTGCATTTACACCGCCAATGTAACGGTATAATGGCTGGCCAATTTCGTCAGCAGCAGCTTTTGCTACAGCTAAAGAAACACCTAAAATGGCATTAGCACCTAAGTTACCTTTGTTTTCGGTACCATCAAGGTCCAACATAAGTTTGTCAATTGCGTTTTGTTCAAAAACATCGATACCTCTCAATGCATCAGCAATTTTAGTATTTACATTTTCTACCGCTTTTAAAACGCCTTTACCCAAATATGTAGATTTATCTCCATCACGTAACTCAACAGCCTCATATTGTCCGGTAGATGCACCACTTGGTACTGCAGCACGGCCAAATGCACCTGCTTCTGTTGCTACTTCTACTTCTACTGTTGGATTTCCTCTTGAATCGAGGATTTGTCTCGCATGGACATTAACGATTATGCTCATTTTATTTTAATTTTTTATTGATTTCTTAACTAGCTTAGTGTATAAAGTACAATTACTAAGCGCAACATCAAAGTTAGTATAATTTTTAAATAAATAAAGGTTTTTGGGCTTTAATGTTAGGGCAGTTTTTCAAATTAATAAGGGATTGATTTTAAGTTAATATTGGTTGTAGGTTCGTATTACAACTTATGATTTTTAGAGACTTAGGCCATAATACTTTTTTGAAAAGCAATTGCAGCAGCGCATTGGCCAGGCTTAATCCTTCTTTTCAACAGAAGTTCCCGAGTATTGCGCTCCCAATAAAAAAATAGGATTAGGAAATGAGTGGGCTGTGGTTCATGGCAGTTTGCAGTCCCGCTTTTCATTTCAAGTCCTCACTGCGCTCCGGGCTTTACATTGCA
>NZ_JACIEF010000005.1 GCF_014196715.1 Pedobacter zeae | reverse complement strand
ATAAACCCTGCAAAGCAAATTCAGCAAATAATGCGCAAAATCCCGTAAACCTATGGTTTACAGCAGAAAATAATATTGCCTGATGTAAAACAATTAAGGCTTCAGGCTGTTTTACCCTCCCCTTCAAACCCACAGGTTTCGAAAACCGGATGGGTTTTCCTTGGAGGGTTTGAAGAAAGTGCGGAATAGCCAAAACCTACAAGCACAGGAACAGGCTTTGATGATAACACATAATAGATATAGCTATCATACTATCATAAAAACTACGAATGCCCCTTTGCAGGGTTAACGGCATCTATTATATAGTATATGTTAAAATTTGTTAACTGTTATACCCTACTGAATTGCTTTGCATAGCTTAGCGGCGAATTGTTTTTATTGATGTTATCGTATTATTAATTATCTTTGCAGAATGTTTAAAGTTAAACACTTAATTATTTTAGTATTTGTTGCCGCTTTGGGGATTGCGGGTTGTAAAAGTCGCTTCGAGAAATTGAGGGCTAGCAATGATGTTGCAAAAAAATACCAGGAGGCGTTGCGTTTATATAATAAACGCGATTACAGTAAAGCATTGATACTTTTTGAGGATCTTTCTCAAAAATACCGCGGCCGTGCAGAAGCCGAGGATCTTAACTATTATTACGCTTATACTTTATATAGATTAAGTGATTACACAACCGCCAGGTATCAGTTTAAAAGCTTTGCGGAGACTTACCCGGCAAGTAAAAATGCAGAAGAAGCGAGGTACATGGGTGCTTACTGCTATTATTTAGAATCGCCAAATTTCTCTTTAGATCAGGAAAACACTTATAAAGCCATTGATGCCCTCCAATTGTTTATCAACTTATACCCTACCAGCGACCGTGCCGCAGCTGCAGCTAAATATATCGCTACTTTAAGAGGTAAACTGGAGGATAAAGCTTTTGAAAATGCGAAAATGTATTTAACAACCGGGCCTAGTAATATCGATAATTACAGAGCGGCAGTTATTGCTTTAAAAAATGCACAGAGAGATTATCCGGATATTAAATATGCCGAGGAAATGGATTTCTTGATGATCAAGGCCCAATATTTATATGCTAAAAACAGTTTGGTTTACCGCCAGGAAGACCGTTATAATGAGGCACTGGCTTTATATACCGAGTTTACCGAAAATCATCCTGACAGCAAGTTTGCGAAAGAAGCTAAAGGGCTTAAGGAAGACGTTGAAGCAGGTATTGCAACCACCAAACAAGAATTGGCTTTATACGCTGCCGATCAGGAAAAATACAAGCAGATGCTGATCAGAACCGGTAGATTAAAAGATACCGTTTCTACTAAACCAACTAATGCAGATAATACGAATATTAAAAACAAGTAATAGATGAATACTAACAAACCTGCTGTACCAAATACTACAGTAACCAGAAACGTACACGATTTAGATAAAACTACCGATAATTTATACGAATCGTTAGTGGTAATTGCTAAAAGGGCAAACCAGATCTCGAACAACGTTAAAGAGGAGTTACACGGTAAATTGGCAGAATTTGCTTCTAGCAACGATAATTTGGAAGAAATTTTCGAAAACCGTGAGCAGATTGAAATCAGCAAGCACTACGAGCGTATGCCGAAGCCTGTTTTGGTTGCTATGGATGAGTTTTTGAATGGCAAAGTTTACCATAGAAACCCTGCCAAAGAACAAAAGTAATTCGCATAAGGCAAAGAGCATGGCGCAGTTTTGTAGGCATATTAATGCTCTAAGCCCCATGCCCTGTATCCTATGCTGAAAAATAAAAATATAATCCTTGGCGTTTGCGGTAGTATCGCAGCCTATAAGTCGGCATTTCTGGT
Organism: Pedobacter zeae; assembly: GCF_014196715.1. Lineage (GTDB taxonomy): Bacteria > Bacteroidota > Bacteroidia > Sphingobacteriales > Sphingobacteriaceae > Pedobacter > Pedobacter zeae. Next base: position 164,642 of record NZ_JACIEF010000005.1, on the reverse strand, counting down.
CCGGCTGCTCGTGAAAGCTGGTGCAAACGTAAAGGTTATTCTTACTTCTGATGGTGCTAATTTTATTACACCACTTACCCTTGCTACGCTTTCTAAAAATCCGGTTTATACACAATATTTCGAAGAAGAAACGGGTGTATGGAGCAATCATGTTGAACTGGGCTTATGGGCCGATCTCCTCATCATTGCGCCGATAAGCGCCAACACTTTGGCTAAACTCGCCACGGGAATTTGCGATAATTTACTGACTGCAGTGTATCTTTCGGCCAAATGCCCGGTGTACGTTGCCCCTGCAATGGACCTCGATATGTGGAAACACACCACTACCCAAAGTAATATTGATCGCCTGACCAGTTTCGGCAATACTGTTATCGCTCCCGCTGACGGAGAACTGGCCAGCGGACTCTGGGGAAAAGGCCGAATGGCCGAACCTGAAGAAATTGTTTCTTTCCTGGATAATGCCATTAAAAAATCTTCACCTTTATTTGGTAAAAAAGTGTTGGTTACTGCCGGGCCTACTTATGAGGCCATAGATCCTGTGCGTTTTATCGGTAACCACTCTTCAGGAAAAATGGGTTTTGCCCTGGCCGACGAGTTGGCCAGACTTGGTGCTGATGTTACCTTAATTGCCGGGCCTACCACACAAAAAGCTACACAAAACTTAAAAAGGATTGATGTGGTGAGTGCACAACAGATGTATGATGCCTGTTTATCGGTTTTCCCTGAAACCGATATTACCGTGATGTGTGCTGCTGTTGCCGATTATCGCCCTAAACAGGTTGCCACGCAGAAGATCAAAAAGCAGCAGAGCGATCTGGTGCTTGAACTGGAAAAAACTACCGATATCCTTGCATCTTTAGGCAGCGCTAAAAAAGCACATCAAATTCTGGTGGGTTTTGCCCTGGAAACCAATGATGAGGAAAATTATGCAAAAAGCAAGCTGGAAAAGAAAAACCTCGACCTGGTGGTTTTAAATTCTTTAAACGATAAGGGCGCCGGCTTTAGATCAGATACCAATAAAATTACTATTTTTAACAAGGCTTTAGAACGCAGTGTTTTCGAAATGAAAGCTAAAGCTGATGTTGCTAAAGATATTTGTTCGGCTATTTTAAAAATTGCAAAATGATAAAAAGGATTTTTGGGCTGTTGGTATTGTTAATGGGCTTAGGCAAACTACAGGCACAGGAACTCAACGCGCGTGTAACCGTACTGGCTCCTCAGGTTTCGAACATTAGCAAACCAACAATTGATGCGCTTCAAAAAACCATCCGCGATTTTTTAAACAATAATAAATTCAGTAACGAAAGTTACAAACCCCAGGAACGCATTGAGTGCAGCTTTGTCATTACCATTAATTCGTGGGATGGCGGCTCCGGTTATACTGCCGAAGCACAGATTCAAAGCAGTCGCCCTGTTTTTAACAGTTCTTATAATAGTACATTGTTAAACATGAGCGATAAAAATTTCGATTTTAATTATCTTGATGGCTCTACAATTGATTTTTCTGATCAGAACTACATTTCAAATATCAGCGCCCTCCTTACCTATTATGCTTATACCATTATAGGAATGGACAAAGACAGTTTCAGTAAGATGGGCGGAACGCCTTTTTACAAAAAAGCACAGAACATCATCAATTTGGCGCAGGCATCGGGTAATACCGGCTGGAGAGCAGCTGATGGCTTACGCAACCGTTTCTGGTTTAATGAGAATGTACTGAACCCGATATTTAGTGAATTAAGAAGTTTCATTTACAGCTACCATTTAAGTGGGTTGGACCAACTAACCGATAACGATAAGGGTTTAACACAAATTATGGCTGCCTTACCGGCATTGCAACAAATGGACAAACAGAAATTGGGCTCTATTTTCCCTAATGTTTATTTTGCTTCCAAAGCAGAAGAATTAACCAATGTACTTTCTAAGCTCAACGGACAAGAGCGTATAAAGGCCTATAATATGCTGGCAGAAATCGATCCGGCTAATATCGGTAAGTATGAGGTACTGAAGAAGAATTAATATTGCTGGTTAAATCGGTTAATTGATCTTGATGCACAAAAAGCAATTCATTCTTTTTTTTGCGAGCCGTAACAGTATTTCAATTAAAACCAGCCTGCTTTCGTTCTTACCTGCCCATTCGTTCAGGCGGTCACTTGAAAGGCCATATGCGTTGGCCGGTTTCCACGATAATCAGATATAATAACAAGCATCTGTTTTTCATAGGTGTGGCTTCCCTTCCAAAGCCAGTAGCCTGCAACATTTTATATTTTCTTTCGTCTTATCTCCCAACAAACTGATTTACTCAACGGTCCGGTTACCGGTTAACCAGTTTAACAATTAACCAATAAAGTTAAAATTTTGTTAAAATATTTTGTTATTACGAATATCTTCGTACATTTGATTACGAAATAATTCGTACAACTGTAACATATGAGCAATCAGAACATCAAACCAACAGAAGGAGAAATGGAAATACTCCAGGTACTTTGGCAAAAAGGGAATGCAACGGTAAGGGAAGTGCATGAGGCATTGAATAAAAAAGATTCCGGTTATACCACTACCTTAAAACTGATGCAGATTTTGCACGAGAAAGGAATCGTAGAAAGAGATACCAGCCAGAAAACACATATCTACAGGGCACTTGTTAGTCAGGATAAAACCGAAAAGCAATTGGTGACCAAAATGATCGATAACGTATTTAACGGGTCGGCAGCAAGATTGGTAATGCAGGCTTTAGGTAATCACAGTGCGAGCGCAGATGAGATTGATGAAATTAAAAAATATTTAGATAGCCTTAAATAAGGCTGAGGTGAGGGTTGAAAAAGGTAGGGTTTGGGTCCCTGATAAGAATTAACAATTTTCGGTTTATCCCGGCATAAAAAATTAAAACCACCGTTATGGAAACTTTATTACAACAGTTCATCAAAGCATTTGGCTGGAGTATTTTAAACTCACTTTGGCAAAGCGCCCTTATTTACGGTATCTTATTTATCGTAATGCTTAGCCTCCCGAAGCTGGCAGCAAAACATAAGCACAATCTTGCTTTTGGTGCTATTATTTTAATGTTTGCCGGCTTTGCCTACAATTTCATCAATCAACTTATGCAGGGCATCGGCAGTAAGGAAGCTGTCATTAACCCTCAAAATGTACAGGTTTATCACTATTTCAACAACCTTCCTCAAAGTTTCAGCAGCAAAGCAGAACAGTACTTCCCCATCATTGTAATATTTTACATTATCGGCATTCTGTTGCAGCTATTCGTTATTGTTAAAGGTTATGGTCAGCTTTCTAAATTGAAGAAAGAAAGTTTAAGTGCCATTCCGGATCATTGGAAAGTTATTTTCGAACAGGTAACCGCCCGGCTTAAAATCAAAAAGATTACCAGGTTCCATTTATCCTCTATTGTCAATGTACCTTTGGTTATCGGGTATTTAAAACCCGTGGTATTGTTTCCCGTGGCCCTGGTAAACCAATTAGACAACGACCAGGTAGAGGCCATTCTGATCCACGAGCTATCGCACATCAGGCGAAACGACTTTTTACTGAACCTTATCAAAACAGCCATAGAAACTCTGCTTTTCTATAACCCTTTTGTGTGGCTGGCAGGCCGCTTCATCCACATTGAGCGTGAGCATGCCTGCGATGACCTGGTGCTTAAAATTACAGGAAAACCTCTTAACTATGCACATGCCCTGTTAAAACTCGAACTGCTTAAAGATAAAAACAGTCCGGTTTATGCCCTTGCTGCCACTGGCAAGACCCAAAATTTATATCAACGTATTAAAAGAATAACCAACATGAAAACAAATTATTTAAATGCCAAGCAACAAATGGCGGCCCTAACCCTTGGTGTGGCCTGTCTGTTCTCCATAGCCTGGGTGAATCCAACCGATAAGAAAAAAGAGACTAAAAAACAGACCAAGCAGGAAATGGTGAGGTTTATTACCTCAAGCCCGGTTTTAAACCCTGATCTCTGTACCGATACCACTAAAAAACGTAAAATAAAAATTGTAACCATCGATGCCAAGGGCAATAAAACCGAATACAATTCGGTAAAAGAAATGCCTGACAGCCTTCGTAAGGATTTCTACCGCGACCAACTTTTTGCAGGTAAAAATACATTCAGATTGCAGATGGATAGTGCATTTAGATTCAAAGATTCCCTATTCAGGGTTAAAATCGATCGAGAATTCAATTCGCCGGAAGCACAGGCTAAATGGAAAAAATTTGGGGAAGATATAGCTAAAAAATACAACTCACCAGAGGCACAGGCCAAATGGAAAAAGTTTGGGGAAGAGATGCAAAGGAAAATGAATTCACCGGAAGCACAGGCCAAGTGGAAAAAAATGAGTGAGGATATGGCTAAGGAATTCAGCTCGCCGGAAGCACAGGCAAAGTGGAAAAAATTGAGTGAAGAAATTGCAGCCAAAGTAAATAGCCCGGAATTCAGGCTACAATTAGAAAATGTCAGAACACATGCCTTAAAATCAAGTGATCTGGCAAAACTATCTGCCTTAAGTACATTACATGCCGATTCCTTATTGAAAACCAAAGGTCTCCTGCTTTCTTCTGATGGTGTATTTTTTAATTACAACGATAACTCAAACAGTAAGATAAGACAAAGCGAAGAATATAAGAAATTGAAAGAAAAGTTCGATAGCGATGTAAAAGAGCTGAAAGAGAAAATGGAGAAGAAAGGGAAAAAGGAAAAGGTAGAAGGTGGTAACAAAAGCTCACAGATCAGTCCTGCGGTAATACTTTATAATAATAAAGATTTTTCAGCCCCTGTTAAAACATTGAGAATTGAGAATGCGATGGTCACTTATAAAAATGCTGATTTTAAAATTGCAGACCAGCTGGCATTAAAAAGTTTTATAAAAACAGATGCCCCAATTGCCATTGCAAATAACAATACCATCAACATTTCGGTAAAATAAAAAACACACAACCAAACAGATTAAGGAGCAGCGGAGATTATTCTCCGCTGTTTTTGTTTTGTACTGGCCTGTTGAATAAATTTTAATATTTTTGCTGGGCATGCTACAAAAACTTTCGATCCGTAATTACGCATTAATTGATAGTCTTGATATCGAATTCGATAAAGGCTTAAATATCATCACCGGTGAAACCGGGGCCGGTAAATCCATCATACTGGGTGCATTATCGCTATTACTAGGACAGCGGGCAGAAAGCAAATACTTCTTTAACCAGGATAAAAAATGTGTTATAGAAGGTAGTTTTATATTGGCAGATGAAAACCTGAAAGAGCTTTTTGACGAAAACGACCTGGATTTTTTGAACGAAAGCCTTTTACGCAGGGAAATATCAATTGACGGTAAAACAAGATCGTTCATTAATGATACACCGGTTAATTTATCGATCCTGAAACTGATCGGCGAAAAACTGATCGATATCCACTCACAACATGCTACACAGGAAATCAATGATGCTGATTTTCAATTACTGATTGTGGATTCTTTAGCCAATCATCAATCATTATTGTTTGATTACCGCAGCGGTTTTAAAAAACTTAAACAGGATACTTCCCAGTTAAAAAAATTAATCGCTGAGGCCGACGAAGCCCGTAATAAACAGGATTATGAACAGTTTTTGTTTAATGAACTTGAACAGGCAAAATTACAGGAAGGCGAACAGGAAGAACTGGAGCAGGAACTCGAACGTTTAACGCATGCCGAAACCATTAAACGGGCATTACTTACTGCTTCGGGCCTGATCAATGAAAGTGAACCTTCTGCCCTACAGATTTTAAAGGAAGCTTCGTTACAGTTACAGGGGATAGAAAAATTCGATCCTGCCATTCATGCACTTTATGAACGGTTACGTTCATCGATCATAGAAATAAAAGACATCACCGACGAGGTTTCTGCTATAGAAGAAAATACCTTGCACAATGCCGATCGCTTAGAAATTGTAAACCAGAGGTTAGACCTGTTTTATTCACTTCAACAAAAACACAGGCTGGCCAATAATACAGAGCTGCTGGCCCTTCAAAAACAACTGGAAGAGAATCTGAACAGGCTCTTATCTTCTGATGAGCATATTGAAAAACTCCGGACAGCAATCGATGAGCTTAAAAAAGAACTTCATAAACAAGCCAGCCAACTAAGTGCTAATCGCAAAAAAGCCATCAAGGTGGTAGAAGAGCAAACCGGCATCACCCTAAAAAAAGTGGGTATGCTTAATGCCAAACTCGTTCTTGATCAAAAAACCTTAACTGAACTGAATAAAGATGGGTTGGACGAAATCAACCTGCTTTTTACCGCAAATGCTGGTCAAATGCCTGCTCCTGTAAATAAAGTAGCATCAGGGGGTGAATTATCTCGTTTAATGCTGGCTATAAAAGCACTGCTGGCCAGACATACTTCTTTACCGACTATTATTTTTGATGAGATCGATACCGGGATTTCGGGCGAAACGGCTTTAAAGGTTGGTGAAGTAATTGCTGACCTGGGCAAGAATATGCAGGTAATTTCAATTACACACCTGCCGCAAATCGCCGCCAAAGGAACCTCACACTACTTTGTATACAAACATGAGGAGAAAGGAAAAACCACTACCGGAATCCGCAAACTTAAACAGGAAGAACGTGTTGATGTAATTGCCGAAATGTTAAGCGGGAAAAACCCGGGTGCATCGGCCATCGAAAACGCCAGGGAATTATTGGCTTAGCTATCGTATGCTCACCACAAAGTCTGTATGCCCACAGGCCCTTTTCATGTCTACTTAAAACCGGTAAAGTTAGGGATCAGTGAAAACACAGACAAGGAATTACCATTAAGTAATATTTCTTTTGCATTTTTCATAAAACTAATAAATTAGTTTTATATTTATATAATGAGATCTGCACTACTTATATGTCTATTATTTGTTGGTAAATTTTGTTTAGCGCAGCAAAGCTATGTGCTTTCTGGCCTCGTTAAAGATAAACATGGCGAGGCTTTACCCGGGGCGGGTGTATATGTAAGCGGTTATAAAATTGCTACCGTTACCGATAACAACGGCAGGTATAACCTTCCTTTGAAACCCGGAAATTACGACATTTTAGTGCAGCTGATTGGCTATAAGGCCCTGAATAAAAACGTCGTGATTTCAGACAAGGCCGTAAAACTCGACCTCATTTTAGAAGAAAGTATAACCCAACTGGCAGAGGTGACCATAAAACCCGACCCAAACAGGGAGCATTATATCAACATGTTTAAAAGTTATTTTATCGGCACTACGCCTAATGCGGAGCAATGTAAAATCATCAATCCAAACGTACTCATTGTTGATTATGATAAAGAGACATTTAAACTCACGGTAAAAACCACTCAGTTCCTGATTGTAGAAAACAAGGCATTAGGTTACCGCATTAAGTACCTGCTGAACAATTTTGAATATGATGGTAAAACGAGGATCATTTATTATGAAGGTTTTCCCTATTACGAAGATTTAAAAGGCTCTGCAAGGAGAAAAAAAATCTGGGAGCAAAAACGGGTTGCGGCGTATTTAGGCTCTCCGCAACATTTTTTCAGGGCTCTTTTTCATCAACGCGCAACCGAAGAAGGTTATATCATCAATAAACTCATCACCAAGGAAAATCCAGACAGGCCATCTGACAGCACCATTAATGCCAACATTAAAGACTTAACAAAAGCGCAAACCGGTTTAACCAGTCCCTTAACCATTAGAACAGGCGATTCCTTAAACTCTTGGATAAAAATAAAAAAAATGCCAAGAGCGCTATCGATTTTAAGCCGTGCTCCCATCGCCCAGGATACACTGGTACATGTAGAGAACGAAAGCATCAGGAGCATTAATTTTACCGATAAGCTTTATGTGGTTTATACCAAAGAGCGCGAAGACCCTGCCTATGCCAACCGGATCGGTTTATCGATTGCAAGACCATTGGATATGCCTGACTACCAGATTTCGACCATCACCCTTCAGGTTGTTCCGGTATATTTCTACGAAAACGGCTCTATATATAATCCGCGTTCGATGCTTTATGCAGGTTACTGGGGCTGGGAAAAGATTGCCGATAGCGTGCCGATGGATTATTTGCCGCCAGCCGGTTTAGAAGGGAAAAAGTAACGGTACACCCAGAATACGACCGGAGCACCGTGCAGCGGGTTAAGAGTTTTACAATGCAGTCGACTGCGCGTACAGGCGGGCTTTGGCTGGCATGGTCCACCAATCCTGTTAAAGGTTTTTGTAGCATAGCAGCACCAACTTTGTTAAATAAACCCGACAGAGCGGGTAGCCCACAGTGAAGTGCAGCGTAACGAGGACTATGAGCGATGGCGGGACAACTGTAGCCATGAAAACGGGCCGCTGCTTTTCAAAAGCACATTGGTTGCCCTTCTGATACACTACCATTAACAGATACCTAAGGAATGCCCTCATGGCGGGAATATTCAGGATAATGGTAATTATAAGGCTTAAGCTTAAATGTTAAATTTGTTAAAAATCTTTTGCGCTTTTGATAAATATTAAGTCTTTTAATTACATTCGGCTCTATGATTAAAAGCCTTTTAGTAGCCCTTATATTCATCATTTTGGGTACTAATGCCGAAGCTCAAAATACCTTCTCGATCAGTGGGCTGGTTCGCGATCAGAAAGACGGATTGCCAGGAGCAAGCATTTATTTAAGTGGCTATAAAATTGCTACCGTGGCCGATAATGACGGCCGCTTTACCTTAACAAACCTAAAACCAGGCAGCTACGATATCCTGGTACAGCTGGTGGGTTATCTCCCCTACTCTAAAAGCGTAATTATTTCGGATAAATCGGTACAGGTAGAACTCGTATTGAAAGAAAATGTAGCCCAATTAGACGAAGTAGTGATCAGGGCCGATCCTAACCGGCAGAAATACATCAACCAGTTCAAAGAATTTTTTATCGGGAAAACACCCAATGCAGCACAATGTAAAATAATCAATCCCCAGGTTTTAAATGTCGATTTCGACGTAACCAAAAGTACCCTAACAGTTTCCACTACAGAATTTTTGGTAGTCGAAAACAAAGCTTTGGGCTACCGCCTTAAGTATATGCTCGATCATTTTGAGTACAACTCGCGCACGCATATTATCTATTATTCGGGGCACCCGTTTTTCGAAGAACTTAAAGCTTCAGCAGCTAAAAAGAAAAAATATATCGCCGCCCGTGAGGTGGCCTATTATGGTTCTTCGCAACATTTTTTCCGATCGCTTTATGCGAATAAAGCACAGGAAGAAGGTTTTATCATTAACAAAATGATCAAAATCCCCAATCCAAACCGTTATCCGCAATATGTAATTAATGCCAATTTGGAAAAAATCAAAGCCGTGCCTGAAAAAACAGGCATCAGGCAAACGAAAGGTAAAATAGACACGGCATTACTTGCCTTTTGGACAAAACAACAGGAAATGCCTAAAACCATCGACAAGTTTTCGAGAGCCGATGTACTTACCGATACACTGGTACATTATTATAATCAGAATTTAAAATACCTCAGCTATACCGATGCTTTGCTTATTCAATACACGAAGGAAAAAGAATCGCTGGCTTATTCTAAAACCGGTTTCTGGATTTTCAGGCCCCTGGATGTTCCTGAATACGAAATATCGGTAGCAAATTTAACGGGTGATGGTGTTCGTTTTTACGAAAACGGGGGCATTTACGACTCCCGGTCGCTGCTTTATGAAGGCTATTGGGCTTACGAAAAAGTGGCCGATATGGTACCGATGGATTATGTTCCGCTCCCAAAGAAGTAATAATAGAAAATAGAAGATGGAGAATCAGATCTAAAATTGTTGAAAAGTAAACATTTCTGATTATTAAAATTACTAAAAATATTAGTAATTTTAATCCATGGACGGAGCAGGAGAAAAACAGTATTTTAAAGGGCGGGGTGCCCAGGTTAATCCACACAATAAGTTTTTAAAGGATATTTACATCAAAGAACACAACGAAGGAATAGACGATTGGGAAGAGAGCGACCGTAAAACCTCCTTCATATTCGAAAATGCTAAAACCATTGTAAATAAAGTAGATAGTCCTGATGTGGGCATGGCATACTCCCTTAATCCTTACCAGGGTTGTGAGCACGGTTGTACCTATTGTTATGCCCGCAATTCGCACCAATACTGGGGTTATAGTGCAGGCATCGAATTCGAACGGAAGATAATCGTAAAAAAAGATGCCCCTGCCCTGTTTAAAAAGTTTCTGGAGAAAAAAGGCTGGGATGCCACCACCATTTCATTATCAGGCAATACCGATTGCTACCAACCTGCGGAAAGGAAATTTAAACTTACCCGCCAGTTGCTCGAAATTGCCCTGGCCTATAAGCAGCCCATTGGCATGATTACCAAAAACTCCCTCATCCTACGCGACAGGGATATTTTGCAGGAAATGGCCAAATTAAACCTGTGTATGGTTTATGTTTCCATTAACAGTTTAAATGAAGATTTACGCCAGGTAATGGAACCCCGTACAACAACGGCAAAACAGCGCCTAAAGGTAGTAGAAGAACTTAGCAAAGATGGGATTCCTATGGGCGTAATGGTTGCCCCTTTGGTACCCGGCTTAAGTGATCATGAAATCCCAAAAATCTTAAAAGCGGTTGCAGGTGCCGGTGCGATAAAAGCGGGTTATACAGTGGTACGGTTAAATGGGGCAATCGGCCAGATATTTGAAGATTGGCTTAGAAAAAATTTTCCTGACCGTTTCGATAAGGTTTGGCATTCGATTCAGAGTTGCCATGGCGGTAATGTAAACGACAGCCGTTTCGGTGACCGCATGCGCGGAGACGGCAACATTTCTCAGATGATCAGGGATAACTTCAAACTGCACTGCAGGTTAAACGGCTTAAATGTAAAAGATATTATTTTAAACCACACGTTGTTCAAAATTCCGAGCAACCAGGTGAGTTTGTTTTAACATTCGGGGAGAAAATCCTCCGCTCTCAGGGCCGTGGTTTATAATCACGGCCATCTCAACATGTCGATCCCAATTTTAGAATCGGGATCTTCTATTTGCCTTGTAATTCCCTGAAAACAGTCAAAATATCGGATTCTTTAACAGCAGAAATTTGTAAACCGAACGGATTAAACTTAGTTTTAGCCCTATGAATATTGCATTGATCACTTATCTTGACAGGGGTGCTTATGATACCACTACCGTTGAAAGTGAAGACGATAAACTTTTATATTTTTTAAAAGGAAAGGGCTTGAAGATTGAAAAAGTAATCTGGAACGATCCAGATGTGGCCTGGGAAGATTATTCGCTGGCCATTTTAAAATCGCCGTGGGATTATTTTGACCTGATTGGAGATTTTTACAAATGGCTCGATCAGCTGGAAAGCAAAAAAGTAAAATTGATCAACCCGTTTGGGGTAGTGAGGTGGAATGCCAACAAACAATATCTCCAGGAAATTGAACAGGCAGGTTTAAAGATTACCCCAAGTGTTTTTATCCGGAAGAATGAACGTATTAACCTTAAGCATTACTTCGAAAAATTTAATACCGGCAAGTTAATTGTAAAGCCATGCGTTAGTGGCGGAGCCAAAAACACCTTCCAGGTAACCATCGATAATGCTGAAGAAGTAAATCAAAAATTAAATCAGCTTACCCGGGAAGAAGATTTTATCGTTCAGCCATTTTTGCCAGAAATTTTAGAAAAGGGCGAGTGGTCTTTCATTTTTTTTAATGGCATTTACAGCCATTCGCTAATTAAGCAGGCTAAACCTGGTGATTTTAGGGTACAACCTGCGCATGGTGGTTCGGTGCACCCACAAAAGCCTGACGAAGAACGGATTGCCATCGCGCAGCAATATGTGGATGCATTTGCCAAGAACTGTCTTTACGCCCGGGTTGATGGCACTTTTGTAAATGGCGATTTTTTACTGATGGAATTAGAACTGATTGAACCTTTCCTGTTTTTGAATACCGAATCTCAAAATTATGAGCGGTATTATCAGGCCTTAAAGGAGCTGATGTAAAGAGAATCGTCATTTAAAGGGATAATTTATTGTATGGAGAGAGATTTAAGTAGAACAGAGCTACGGTATTCCGGGCTAAGCGGGCGGAAACGAAAAAAAACATAAACCATTCATAATTAAATAATTACAAAATACGCCACTGGTAAAGGAATGCAATGTAGTCGGGAATCTCCTCTTGCTCAGCGCAAGTTAAATCAGCTGTAAATAGATCTCTCCCCGTCTGTAATAGACAGGCATTGCATTCCAGTCCAAATGACGATCGTAAAGGTTTTATTTCGCTGCAAAAACCTGAACCCAGTAATTATCTGTTTTGGCCGCACCCATTTCTTTAAAAGACGCCGTCATGATGTTTTTACAATGGCTTTCGCTGGCTATCCATTCGTTAAAAACCTGTGCTTCTGACGTTTGTCCTGCAGCAATATTCTCGCCTACAGTTGTCCAGTTGTAGCCTGTAGCCGTAACTCTTACCCCAACCGTTTCACCGTTTGCGGAGGTATGTAACATGCTTTTAATCGATGCCATGTAATTACTTTGATAAATTGCAGCTGAGGCCAGATTGGCATTCCAGGTTAAAGCGGCAACAGGTGGCATTTTAGTCGTACCACAATTACAACCGGCCAGGCGTGTGTCGTTAACCAATTTTAACAGCACATCGTTATTGATGTTTGTTGCCGTTGAAATTTCTATTTTTAATGTTTTAGGTGAGGTATCCGGTGTATTGGAATCAGCTCCTTTTTTACAGGATAAAGTACAGCACAGCGCTATACACATTAGCGGGAAGACGATGGATTTCATTTTATAGTTTGTTTAAGGAAAGATACTATGATTTTAATTAAAAAAAATAATTAATACCCATCTTTTTCGCATTCCAAAAACATTTAATCTTTAACGGAATATCGTAAAACAAAAAACTCCCGATTTTCATCGGGAGTTTCATTTATTTACTTGAAGAATCTTCTTCTTGTTTTGGCTCTTGTTTTTTCTTTTCGTCTTTTTTGTGGTTGATCGAAATCAGTTGGGCTGTTTTATCGTAATCAATTTCTAAAACGTCACCTTCGGCAAGTTCGCCTTTAAGAATTTCTTCCGCAATCGGGTCTTCTAAGTATTTCTGAATGGCTCTTTTTAACGGACGAGCACCAAAATTACTATCAAAGCCTTTATCAGCAATATATTCCTTAGCATTATCGGTTAATACAATTTCATAGCCAAGGGTATGAACACGGCCGAATAAAGCTTTTAACTCGATATCGATAATTCTAAAGATTTCGTCTTTGCCTAAGCTGTTAAATACCACTACATCATCCACACGGTTTAAGAATTCAGGTGCAAAAGCACGTTTTAATGCGCTTTCGATTACACCACGGCTGTGTGCATCGGCCTGGTTTGTTTTCGCTGTTGTAGAGAAACCAACACCCTGACCAAAATCCTTAAGCTGACGTGCACCAATATTAGAAGTCATGATGATGATGGTATTTCTAAAATCAACTTTACGACCTAAACTATCCGTTAATTGTCCTTCATCCAAAACCTGTAATAAGATATTGAATACATCCGGGTGAGCTTTTTCAATTTCATCCAACAAAATTACAGCATAAGGTTTCCTTCTAACTTTTTCAGTTAACTGGCCACCTTCCTCATAACCCACGTATCCTGGAGGCGCTCCCACCAAACGGGACACCGCAAATTTCTCCATATACTCACTCATGTCGATCTGAATCAAAGAATCGTCGCTATCAAACATGAAACGGGCCAGTTCTTTTGCGAGTTCTGTTTTACCCACACCTGTTGGGCCGAGGAAAATAAATGAGCCTATTGGTTTTTTAGGATCTTTTAACCCCGCTCTTGTACGTTGGATGGCTTTGGTCAATTTCCTGATCGCATCATCCTGGCCAATAATTTTCTCCGCCACTTTATCGTACATGTTCAACAGTTTTGTACTGTCTGTTTGTCCGACACGCTGTACCGGAATTCCCGTCATCATTGAAACCACTTCGGCTACGTTATCTTCTGATACTTCGTAACGTTTAGTCTTGGTTTCAGCTTCCCACTCTGCTTTAGCTTTATCTAATTCTTCGATTAAATTTTTCTCAGTATCGCGAAGTTTTGCCGCTTCTTCATATTTCTGGCTACGAACAACCTTGTTTTTCTCCAACTTGATATCTTCAATTTTAGCTTCGATATCAATGATATTCTGTGGAACGTGGATATTCGTTAAGTGCACACGCGAACCCGCTTCATCTAAAGCATCAATCGCTTTATCCGGTAAGAAACGATCAGAAATATAACGAGACGTTAACGTAACGCAGGCCTGGATGGCTTCATCTGTATACGTTACCCCGTGGTGTTCCTCATATTTATCTTTGATACGGGTTAAAATTTCTACTGTTTCATCCGGTGTTGCAGGCTCCACCATTACTTTTTGGAAACGACGGTCTAAAGCCCCGTCTTTCTCAATGTACTGACGGTATTCATCTAAAGTGGTGGCACCAATACATTGAATTTCGCCCCTTGCCAAAGCTGGTTTGAACATATTTGATGCATCCAATGAACCTGATGCACCACCTGCACCAACAATGGTATGGATCTCATCAATAAATAAAATCACATCGGTAGATTTTTCAAGCTCGTTCATTACGGCTTTCATACGCTCTTCGAACTGGCCACGGTATTTGGTACCGGCTACCAGCGAGGCCAAATCCAGTGTAACCACGCGTTTGCCAAAAAGCACACGCGAAACTTTACGCTGTACAATGCGGAGGGCCAAACCTTCTGCAATTGCAGATTTACCTACACCAGGCTCCCCGATCAAAATCGGGTTGTTCTTTTTCCTACGGGATAAAATCTGCGATACACGTTCAATTTCTTTCTCGCGGCCCACAATCGGGTCTAAACGGCCTTCTTCTGCGGCTTTGGTTAAATCGCGCCCGAAATTATCCAGAACAGGTGTCTTAGATTTTATATCGGAAACCTTTTTAGGTGTACTAAAGCTTTCCTCTTCACGATAGTCATCATCGCCTCCTGTTGAAGCGCTGTTTGAGATATCGTCTCTGAAACCATTTTTATTTACTTCAACCTCCTGTTTAAAAACATCATAAGTAACACCGTACTGTAACAGGATTTGCGAGGCGATGTTATCATCATCTCTCAAAACCGATAACAGCAAATGTTCGGTGCCAATTAAATCGCTTTTAAATATTTTAGCTTCTAAATAAGTGATTTTTAAAACTTTTTCTGCCTGTTTTGTTAATGGAATATTGCCTAAGTTTACTGTAACACTCGAGGTACCGCGAACGGCATCTTCAATTGAGCGGCGCAATTTACCGGTATCAACCCCTAACGATCTTAAAATTTTTATGGCCATACCATCGCCTTCGCGTATGAGGCCTAATAATAAATGCTCGGTTCCGATGTAATCGTGCCCTAAGCGGAGCGCTTCCTCCCTACTAAAAGAGATTACATCTTTAACCTGTGGTGAAAATTTTGCTTCCATAATACCTTTCTTAACAGCTACGTCCCTAAACTATAAAATAAATTATAAAAAGCGACTGTACCATTTTGTTTATTTTATCAACAATTGCGCCATACAGGTGGATAAAAGGCAGTAATGATATCCACCAGCTTAAAAAATACGGTTTGATTATCTTTCCTATAACTATATATCTATATACGTAATAACTGTTTTATAGGTTTTAAAAGGCGATTTAATCAAACTCTACCCTTTAAAATATTACTTTGTCGGTTTATTGTAAGGATTTCTTCGATTCGAATAACTGACAATTTGTTGCTTTTTACAAAGGCAATTTACAAGTTTTGACAGAAAAACAAAAAGAACGTGACATCATTTAACAATTTCATGAGCACAAAATAAATACCTAAATCTGATCAACCGCACTGCCAATAAACCCAATACGAATTTAACTGTATTTAGGTTGTTTTGGTTTTTAAAAAATGGTTATGATCAGTCATCACAGAGGAGACACCGTTTCACTCCAGAAACCAGGCAATGCTGTCATTAAATTTTTTAACCATAAAACGGCTCTGCAAATTCCTCTTTATGGTTTGAAGATAGCTTCTGCAAAAACTGTAGCGGAACATCGGCAACGCCAAGTTTATTACATTTTGAACTTATCTCATTCAGATTGAAATGACCCGATAGCGATGGATGAAGTTCTCCGTCAGTATGTTCAAATCCCATTCGCCATTCTGTAAAACATCGCTGTTCATATTTGCCAATCTGTAGTAAAACAACCGATTCATGACGGTCATCATTTACAATTTTCCTGAAAAGCCTGCGAATAATCCGCTCGTCTCCTTCAAGCAATTCCATAAATCTTCCTTTACTCTTCGTAATCGGAAGGCCCCTTACATATAATAATATTCCGGTTATGTTATTCCGGTTATTAAAATCTCTAGACTGACTAAATAGTACTTTAAGTTTATTATTGTTAAACAGATTACTTTCTATGCTGGTATAAATTAAATAAAAAATGGGTTTTAAAATTTCATCCTCTAATTTCATAAGGTAATTAACGCAAATTTCTATATTTACTGATAAAACACACCAATTATCTGATTATTCTTAAAAAAAACCAAACAAAACAACCTCAATTACCTAAATTCAGCCAAAAATCATTAAAAAACTTATTATTTACTTCCCATAAACCAATAGCCCAAATAATAGCCAGCCTAATCCTGGTTATTATTTTAGTCACCAAGAAAAAACCACCTATTTTCTATACAGCATGATCTATAAATTATATAAAACGAGGTTAAAATTGATGCTCTACGGATTCAATGATTATTGCTTTTTAGTGATTATGTTCTGAAAACTATCCTGGGTTGATCAGTACTTCCAAGGCTAAGCGGGTGCTGAAGGTGTTGAGATCTTTCGTTAAGCCTGATACAAGTTAGGCCAATCTAACCACTTTGGAACGGATTGCCTTATAAGGAGAAACCCCAAAAGTTAGACTAAAAACTTTTGGGATTTCCCTATCCGCTTTTCATTTTGTGGTTGAAAATTGGCTCAGGCCATTGCATTCAAAATAATGGTTATGGTGTATAGGTACCGCTACTCCATTCAGGTAAGCCATCTTTTCGCATGGCTTCTATAATTAAGCAATTGTAGACATAATCCCAACTTGATGAAACTTCACTATCCTGGTTTAGGCCATAAGGCCACCAATGTTGCCTATCTCCATTAAGTGGGGTGTCTTTACCGGTTATTTTTTTGAGTAAAGTATTTACCGTATTACCGGTATAAATCCCGTTCACTATAGCTGTGCCGGTCCACCAGTCGGTGGTTCCCGTTCCCAAAGTATGGTTGAACTCGTGCAATGTGGTACGTAATTTTTGATAAGTAGCATTAGTGCCATAACGTACCCAACCCGTATTAGTTGCATCAGCTGTTCCTACACCGGGCACGTAATTTAATGTGATATTCTTAGTTGCTGATGTATAGTTGTTTAAGTACCAGCAAGCGCTATCAGCAGCAGCAGTTATGCGTGCATAGGCATTGATTTCTTCCTCAGTTGGGTTTGATGATTTATTAATCGTATAGGTAACATTTCCTTTTGCAATGGTTTTAAAGGTAACTTCACTGCTGTAACTCACCCCCTTTGCATTAATGGCATAGGCTCTGGCATAATAAGTGGTTTTTGGTGTAAGGCCTTTTAAGCTCAGCCTAAACTTACCAAGTCCGGCATTATTATGCTTCACTTTGCTACTACTGACCGTAGGATTTGGCAGGGACGCATAAACAATGCCCCGTTCTGTAATGGCATCTCCCCCATCTGTTAACACTTCAATATCTGCTGCTGCTACCGTCGAGCCTATAATATACATGGGCGAAAAACCAAATGTTGCGCCGGCTATACTGGCTGTGGTGAGTTCGATTTCATTACCGTAAGCAACTCCTGCTTTATTAATGGCAAAGGCTCTGACATAATATTTGGTTGAGGCAGTTAAGCCCGTAAGCTGACTGATAAAAACACCTGAGCCATTAATGCTAACAACACCAGCCTTTTTACTCTCAATAGTCGGTTTAGGTGAGGTACTCCAGCAAATCCCCTGGTCAGTAACGGCAGAACTTCCCTTGTTAATAATGGTTCCTCCACTTATCGCTCCGGTGGTTGTAATGGAGGTAAATTCGCTAGTGGTTAAGGTAGCAACAGTGCCGGTTACTTCCGTCTTGGCAGTTGTGATCTCTGCTACTTTTTCAGTTTTTTTACACCCGCCAATCAGGGCAATAATAAAACATGCTGCAATAAGATATTTTTTTGATTGAGTCTTCATTCGGTTCGTTATTTAGTGAGGAAAAAATTTAGGCAATAGCGGGTCAGAATCAAGAATCAAACACTTGTTTCTATGTTTTGCTAAAGGAATTCTGAACAAAAACGAGGTTGCATCCTCAATGTAATTCAATCGAATTTGTCACGTTGAGCCTGTCGAAACCTGTAAGACATTTAAAACAGGTCCTTCGACAAGCTCAGGATGACAATTCAGTATTAATGATACAACCCCGGTAAAATTATTTAGCCCATTTTAATAACTTCACACTTCCAACCTTAATATATTGACCGGTGTTAGCTATAGATACGCCGAAACCTATTGATACTGTAGTTTGTTGTGTAAGTGAAAAATTTAATTCACCATCAGCGATATTGGCATAAGCAATAGCTGCAGTTGGAATATCAGTTACATTAGGTAAGGTGTTACCGACAGCAACAGCAATATACCTTGATCCACCACTATTCTGATCAATACCGGATAACCTAAAAGTATACCTGCCTGCGGGTAATGTGATGGTTTGATAAATAAGACCATTGGTAACAGGCGTATTGATTCCCCAGCCGGATTCGAAAGATAATACGCCAGTGCCATTTCTAAACTCATATCCACCATACTGATTGTTGTTGATGTTTTTAGCACCGGCACTGGTGGTCCATCCGGCCAATGTTCCCCATCTTGACCCATCATAAGTAGCCCTTACAAATGGGCCGGTATTCGACAATAAGCTGGTCATATCTTCATCCACAGAGAGATTGGCTGAATAAGCTACTCTGAAAGTATCTACGCAATTTGTATCTGGCAGAAACAAAGTACGGTACTTAAATGTTGAACCACTCTTATAATTTTTAAGGATTGTTTTAGTAGAATCAATTGGTGTTCTAACGGTAACCAGCGTATTGCTTGAATTTGTATACTGAAGCTCAGTTGTAAAAACACCGGTTAATTTATCCATACCTAACCATTGGATGGTTGCGTTGCCGTCTGTTCCTTTAACCGCTGTAGAAATACCGCGGTTACTTAACGAAGCTTTATAACGATCCCCATACGATCTGGCATTGGCATAAACCGGGATAGATTTATTACCCGCCTTATCATAAGTATATATGGTAAAATTCTGCAACCCTTCAGCACTGATGGGTATAGAGTAATTAAGTGTATCTACAATATTTTTTTTCACAACCGGGATTACTATTGAATCTTTTTTGTTGTTCCAAAATATTTTACAGCTTACCACTTTTGGATCTGCCAGGAAAAGTCCTTTTAACACAACTCTCGAATCACCAGAGTACATTTTCACAGAATCCAGTTTACCTGTATAAGAAATTTCGCCACCTGCTACAAATTTCTTAAAGTCATCCTGTTTGGTACAGGCACTGTAAACGCCTGCAACACATATAAGCAGGGCAGAAACAGTTAACTTTCTATATTTTTTAGATTTATAATTATTCATCTTTATCATTTTTAAATGAAACTTAAATCGCTATCGCGGATCCCCATAACATTGAATTTCAGAAATAGACTGAAAAGTTGTACCCTGCCAGTTTTTGTTAGATTTAATGCGCAGATAACGGAATTTTTTAGCAACAGCTCCAAAAGTATAACTGATACCGGCATTGGCAAAGGCATAATCTTCTGATGTTTGCACACCATAAGCGCTACCGGATGGTTTGGTAGATTTATATGATCCAATCATTACCCAATTATTAAAACTGCCATCTGCAGGAGGGTTATCCGATGCCCAGATTTCAAAATCTTTTAAATTTCCCCCATAATAGTACATCCTTCCGGCATTTAGGTATTCCGGATAGTTCCATACTACAATCCTACTTAGGATAGCAGGTTTTCCGAGATCGAACGTTACCCATTGTGGCGTTATCTGCGTTACATCCGTAAGTGAGCACCTTGGCCAGTCGATAAAGTTATTATCCCACATATTCTCTAATGCAGTGGAGGTGTAAGTCTGTACTGCATCTGTAGGAAGTTTTAACGCTTTATATAGTGATTTTGAAAGCGCTGTTTCGTATAGTGGCTTTAATGTAGTGTATAAGGTATCACTGTAATTTAACCACCTGTCGCGAATAGTAATGGCGAATTTACTTGCAATGGTATCCAAACCACGAATTGACTGGTTAATATCTGCCGCAGAAGTATATATGTTTTTACCCAGCGATTCATATTTACCATTTTTCATGATCATTACCTCAATTGATAAATCTGCTTTGGCCGGATTGCTTGAGGTAAAGTTAATGCCCGCAAAATCAGGTATCACTTTTAAGTTTCTGAATACTCCTTTAATCGGGTTTTCCAAAGGTTTGATTTTAACAATTGTTGGCGCTGAAGCGACCTCACTTCTGTTTACGGCATAAACCATAACTTCATGCTCATTGGTATCGCCAAAGCCCTCTACCAATAGACTGTTATTATAATAAGATGATTTAACTTCTGCCTCCGTACCGTTTGCTAATTTGTATACCGCTTTAACATAAAGTAAATCCTTATCTGCAGGCAAGCTATAACTAATTTTTGCGTTTGCCGGACCATTCTCTACTGTAATGTTGGAAACCTGCCCTGGTGGCGTTTCATTCTTTTCGAATGGTTTGAGTTCATCCTGCTTACATCCTATAAATGACACTATCATCATTGATAGCACCAAAAAAAATAGTTTATTAATCTTTTTCATATTTTTCTCTTGATTAATGAAATTTTACCATCCAGGGTTTTGTACCAGCTTAGGGTTAACGGTCAAATCATATGTTCTGATTGGCCATAAATAATCCCGCGGCGCTATAAAATTCTGGTTTAATACCGTTCTTACGCGGTAATAAGACTGCTCATCAGGCTGGTTTACACTCCACGCAGTAATGGGCTGATTAAACATTTCTGCCGCACGTTTCCATCTCCTGATATCCCAGTAGCGGCTGCCTTCAAAGGCCATTTCAATTAAACGTTCCTGTTGAATGATTTGGCGCATGCCATCTTTAGTGGTATATTTTGATGGATTGGTTGAATAGTTCGTCCATGATGTTTCTACACTTTGCAAACCAGCCCTGGTTCTGATCTTATTAATATAAGTGTAAACATCTGAAGAAGGGCTCGATAAAGTTTCATTCAGCGCTTCTGCATACATCAGATATAAATCGGCTAAACGAACCTCCGGCCAGGCATAAGTTCTGTAGGTTGCCCCGCTGTTGCTTTGCGACATATTCCAATCCACCACTTTCTTAACAAAATAACCGGTTTCATTGTACCAGCCAAAGTTATTCGCTCCGGCCAATTGTGTAGATTTGGCTTCAACCGTATAGGTATTTTCATCAGAACCTGAAGGGCTGTCATATTTGTACCAGGTAGCACCGTCGAATGCTAAATCGGCATAAAAACGTGGCTCTCTGTCAAAGTTTAATCTTGCAGTATTGTATCCTTCTTTGATATAAAAACGCTCTGCTTTTACTGCTTTCCTGATGGTATAACGGTTACTGAAATCGAGCGTTTTATCTTCGTTAATCGGCACACCGTTCCGCGTATAGAACATTTCTGCAATTTTAATAGGAGGAGCCAGCTGTTGTCTGGCTAGTCCTACCGGAATCGGATCTGAACCTTTCATTAAACGAGGCATCGCTACCTGTTGCATAAATGATGACAGGCTATTTGGGTTAGCCCAAACATGCTCAGAATTTTGAGCTACCCTTTCGGTTAATGCGCCTCTTATCGTAAGCTCCCTTAGTGTAGAGTCAGACAATTTAAACTGAGATCCTGGAAATTGATACAATTTAAATCCTGCGCTTTCGGCTGCACCTACCGCAGCTTTCGCCGCATCCCTGGCTTTTATCCACTTATTGGCATCGTAGGTCGTATTAAAAAGTGCAACCCCATCCTTATCCCTGAAACCTGCATAATCTGTGTTTCCGTTAAATAAAGGGCTTGCAGCAGTCAGCAGCAATCTTGCCTTGATTGCAAGTGCAATCGGCTTGGTAATACGCCCCAGCTCATTGGTTCTGTCAGTAATAATCACGGGTAAGTTTGTAATAGCTTCATCCAATAAATTATTTACATAATTCACGCAGTCATCAAAAGGCATCCTTTTAATTCTCACTTCATCAACAGACGCATCCAGATCCAGGTTTTTATCTACAATTGGAATCGGGCCGTACATACGAAGCAGCAAAAAGTTATAATATGCTTTTAAAAATTTTACTTCCGCGATCCAGCGCTGCCTTTCATCCAATTTAAGATCCGGAACTTTGGTTTGATCCTGTACATTTTCCAGGAAAATATTACAGGTTCTGATTGCTCTGTATAAACCAAAGTTATCACCATTTCCTCCTCCCTGATAACGTCCATTCCAGGCATCCATTAACGGATTGTCGGCATTCTGGCTACCTCTGGCAATGCGCCAACCATAAGAAATAAACTCGCGTTCTTCAATATTCGACCAGATTTCATCTCCAGCCATAAAACCCATGTTATATAGCGGTTCGCCATCTTTAGGCAAAAAGGAATAACAGGTAAATAAATACTTTTCTGCCTCACTCCTTAAGGTAAATGCATTGTCTATTGTGGCCACGTTATCAGGAACAATATCCAGATACTTTTTACATGAACCCAATAAAACTAAACTTAGCATTAGAATGGAGGCAAACCCCATTAAACCAGGCTTCTTTTTATTTTGAAATAATATTTCGGTATTTTTCATTGTATTTTCTTTAACAATCTTTAAAAACTTAAACTCACACCTAAATTGTATACCGTTTGTACAGGGTAACCTAAACCGTTTCCACCCATTTCTACGTCCCATAATTTAAATGAGCTAAAGGCAGCAAGGTTACTGGCATTTACATAAAACCGGGTAGCCCTGATTCCAAGCTTGTTTTGGATCCTGGTTGGAAGATTATAACCGAGCTCTACCGTTTTTAATCTTAAAAATGACCCGTTACGCATCCACCAGGTTGAGGTCTGATTATTATTAGCGATAAACTTATCACTCAAACGCGGCCAGAATGCATATATATTACGATTCTCTTCACTCCAGTGGCTGTTTGCAATCACGTCGAGAAGACCATTTTGTGAACCGCCGTTAAATACAAACGGAGAAATATTTTGCGGATTGATGAAGAATGATGAACGGGCAGAACCTTGGAAAAAGGCAGAAATATCAAAACCTTTAAAACCAAATGTTCCTCCAAAACCGTAAACTATTTCTGGCGATTGTGGTAATCCAATAGGTACAGCATCTGCTTCTGATATCACACCGTCGCCATTTACATCCCTGTATTTGATATCGCCGCCACCGTAATCAAGTCCGGGCTTACCTGCAAACTGTACAGGTGAATTTTTGGCTTCAGCATCATCAACAAATAGCCTTTCTGCGATATATCCGAAAGCTTGGGTGCTTGGCAATCCTACACGTGTGCGGTATGCCTCATTTGTATTATAAGCTGGTTCATCGTTGATTAAAACTTTATTGGTAGCGTAAGTAAAGTTACCTCTCAATTGCAGATACATGCTGTTTCCAAAAGATTTGTTGTAGTTGGCCGAAAAGTCAACTCCCCTGCTTTCCATCTCGTTTGTATTCGCCTTAACTGCCGCCTGAAGTCCCATGGTACTTGGCACATATACCCTATCTGTTAAAATATTTGAACGGTTTTGTTTATATACATCAATATTGAGACTTAATGCATCGAACAGGGTCATATCCAGACCAAGATTGAGTTGCTTGGATTTTTCCCATGTGATTAGAGGATTGGCATAACGAGAAATTGAGATACCATCTTTATAATAAAAGTTATTCTCACCGAATGTTGCGCCAAAAGTTCCGTTATTCATGTTTACTTCTGAAAGATAGAAGAAACGATCCTGAGTCCTTCCAATCTGATCATTACCGGTTATCCCATAAGTGGCTCTTAATTTTACATTGCTTAATACTTTGCTCAATGGTTTGAAGAATTTTTCATTTGAGATCAGATAACCCAAACCAAAGGATGGGAAGAAACCAAAACGGTTATTTGCTGCAAAACGCTCCGATCCGTTATAACCAAAGTTGAATTCTGCCAGATAGCGGTTATCATATCCATAAGTTGCACGTCCAGATACGCCCTGGTTACGGGATGGCAATGACAACTGAAGACTTCCGGCGTTTGCAGCCAGATAATTTCTCATATTGGTAATCAACATGCCGGTTACCGCATGTTTTTCGCTAAAAGTATGGTTGTAATTTACCGCTACTTCTGTATAAAAAGTGGAGTTCAAACTTTTAGTTCCTTCAGAATAATTCAGATATTCTGTTCCGGTAAGGCCGTAGGTGGGAGGTGCACCGCTATTTAATAGGTTTAGTATAAAATCCCCACCAGCCGGATTGGGAATAGCTGAATAATAAAAAGGATTATAATTTCGCGCAATATCAAAATAGGAATACCGGATTACATAAGACATCATCCGTGCACTTAAACCTGGCAGTAAGCTTTTCAGATCTTGCTTAAGTTCGATCTGTGTCTGCAGGGTTGAAGAGTTGTTATCCTGATACCCTTTTACCATTTCTGCGTAAGGATTGATATAAAGTGATCCGCTAGGAGAAATAGCGTTACCAAATAACGGATGTTTAGCATATGGCTGGTAACTTGCAGGATAAACCGCAGGGAACATTACCGGATTTGACCACAGTGCCTGGTTAAAAATTTTCTGGCCTCCATTGATTTTATTTCCGTTGCTATCGAAACCTCCTACTGGCCCCCTGTAATCATCAAACTGACCGTAAACCCTTACAATAGCTTCAGTGGTATTGGTCAGGTTAATGTTAACCGTAGATCTTAATGAATAATTTCTCAGCTTAATATTACTGTTAAAATTATTGAGATCAGCCACTTTCAATACCCCATTATCAATATTATAAGTACCTGAAATATAGTAACTCGCTTTACTACCCCCACCGGTTACGTTCATATTATAACGTTGGTTAAACGTATAATCTTTAATTAACTCTTCGATCCAGTTATTATTTGGATATAAAAGCGGGTTATCTCCAGCTGCCGTAGCATCAATTTTGGTTTGGAGGTAAGGTAATATGGCCAATCTGCTCCTGGTTAAAGCGGCTTCGTTTGCCTGCTTCATGTAGGTAACATTATCTGCGAATTTGAAATTTCTCGTATTACCGGATAATGAAGTTTCAGCACGAAAAAAATACTTGGTTTCTCCGGCCTGTCCTGCCTTTGTTAAAATCAAAAGTACACCATTTGCCCCTCTGGCACCATAAACCGCGGCAGCTGTGGCATCTTTCAATACGTTAAATGAAGCAATATCATCGGGTTGCAAACGGGCCATGTCATTTTGAGTGGATTCCACACCATCAATCAAAATCAAAGGATCTTGCTTACCTGCGCCGAAACTACCTAATCCCCTGATAAAAAACGACGCATTATCTGCCCCGGGTTCACCGCTTCGCTGATAAGCAATCATACCAGCCACCCTACCAGCCAGCATCGTGGTCAGGTTACTGGTTGGTCCTTTCAACTCCTTTGGATTAATTGAGGTGATTGAACTGATTACACTTTGCTTTTTCTGTGTACCAAAACCAACTACGGCAACATCCTGAAGGGAATTGGCATCAGGCTTTAATACCACATTAATGATATAACTTCCATCGCCGGACTTTTCATAATCAGCGACAGCTTTGGTTTGTGCTTTGTAACCTACCAGGGAAAAAAGCAATTTACCGGAACGGGCTACTTTTATGGTGTATCTTCCCAGATCATCTGTAGAAATTCCGCGGCTTGTTCCGGAAACTTTTACGTTTACTCCTGGTAATCCGCCCAAAGTATCTTTGACCACCCCTTTTACCGTTACTTCATTCTGAGCCGAGACCGAAAAGCCTATGCCCAAAAATAACAGCATACTGAGCAGCGTTCGGAATACGCCTCCACGGAAAAATAGGCAGCCCGAAATCAGGACATTCTTTTTGTAGATTTTTCTCATTTTTTGATTTTAGTTGAAATTGTTTGTTGATTAGTTTATTCATGAGCGTACCAATCACCATATGGTCAAACCTTATGATGGCAGATATACTTACTTTGCAAAACTCAGCTGAAAGCTTTTCTAGTTAGTGAAAGAGCTTGATGATAAATTAGGCAAAATCATCTATTATAGGGGTAACTATAAGTTGATGTTATTCCAATGTTTTTAATAGTTTGGTTTTCTCCATATGTGCATTATTATATTTGGTTGGTTGCAACAAATTAACTATTAAAATCCCTATCCGAGTGAGGGGCAATATGGTAATTTTTAGGGGCCAAATTAATATGAAAAACCCATCAGGCGCTCAATTAAACAATTATTATCCAATTAAAACGTTTAAGTAACGCTTATTTTTCTTAGAAAAAATTATACCTAACACATGAAGTTCGCAGAATACAGCAAGTGCTTATAATACTTTGTTAAAGTTTAGACACCATCTGATTTCGATGACATTATAATATAGCAGCGACTCCAAGTCCTTCAAGTCAAAATGACGATTCTGCCATTATCAAAAGTTATGATATACTTCACAAACATTTTGTAATGGCCCTGTTGTTTTTATCTTTGTACCCGGTCTGGGCATTACCGCTTCGGAGCTGGGATGGATGTAAGGTTTGGTACAAACGATTTTTTTACAGCGCTAAGGAAGTTGTTTGGTTGGTAGGCCCGCTAACTGGTAAAAAGGGATTTATACTGATCAGCCCCCTTAAAAAATCTCCGTTTCAAAGAAAAAATGCCTTAAATACGCTAATATTAAAAATATCATGTCTGACGAGAAAATAATATTTTCAATGGCAGGTGTAAATAAAATTTACCCGCCACAAAAACAGGTTTTAAAAAATATTTACCTTTCTTTCTTTTACGGGGCTAAAATCGGGGTGATCGGTTTAAACGGTTCGGGTAAATCATCGCTTTTAAAAATCATTGCCGGTTTAGATAAATCTTACCAGGGCGAAGTGGTTTTTTCACCAGGTTATTCTGTTGGTTATCTGGCACAGGAACCTATCCTCGATCCGGAGAAAACCGTTCGCGAAGTAGTTGAAGAAGGCGTTGCCGAAGTAACCGCTATCTTAAAAGAATACGAAGAGGTAAATGAAGCTTTCGGCCTGGAGGAAAACTATTCTGATCCTGATAAGATGGATAAGTTAATGGCCCGGCAGGGGGAGCTTCAGGACAAAATCGACTCTTTAGGTGCCTGGGAAATCGATTCGAAACTCGAAAGGGCTATGGATGCCCTGCGCTGCCCGGATCCAGACACTAAAATAGCCGTACTTTCGGGTGGTGAGCGCCGCCGCGTGGCCATGTGCCGTCTATTGCTCCAACATCCTGATGTATTGTTACTGGACGAACCTACTAACCACCTTGATGCCGAAAGTATCGACTGGTTAGAGCAATTCTTACAGAATTACGAAGGAACCGTTATTGCAGTTACCCACGACAGGTATTTCCTGGATAACGTTGCCGGATGGATTTTAGAATTGGACCGTGGCGAAGGCATTCCATGGAAAGGAAACTACAGCAGTTGGTTAGACCAGAAAGCAAAACGTTTGGCTCAGGAAGAAAAAACCGAAAGCAAGCGCCAGAAAACTTTAGAGCGCGAGCTCGAATGGGTGCGTATGGCACCTAAGGCACGGCATGCAAAATCGAAGGCACGTATTGCCAACTATGATAAATTAGCTTCTGAAGATGGACGAGAAAGAGAAGAAAAACTGGAACTTTTTATTCCTCCGGGCCCGCGTTTGGGTAATGTGGTAATCGAAGCTACAAACGTTACCAAAGCCTATGGCGATAAAGTTTTGTTCGATAATTTAAATTTCTCGCTGCCTCCTGCGGGTATTGTCGGTATCATCGGGCCAAACGGGGCAGGTAAAACCACTTTGTTCCGTTTAATTACCGGACAGGAAGAAGCTGATGCAGGGACTTTCCGCGTTGGCGAAACCGTAGAGCTGGGTTATGTAGATCAGATGCACAACGACCTCGATGCCGATAAAACCGTGTACGAAAATATTACCGATGGTTTAGATAACATTCAGTTGGGCAACAAAGCAGTTAACGGACGTGCCTATGTTTCAAAATTCAACTTCAACGGTGGCGATCAGCAGAAAAAAGTAGGAATTCTTTCCGGTGGAGAGCGTAACCGTGTTCACCTGGCTATTACTTTGAAAAAAGGAGCAAATGTACTGTTGCTGGATGAGCCGACCAACGATATCGATGTGAACACACTGCGTGCCCTTGAAGAAGCTTTGGAAAACTTTGGTGGTTGTGCCGTGGTGATCAGCCACGACAGGTGGTTCCTCGATAGGATCTGTACACATATCCTGGCCTTTGAAGGTAACTCTGAAGTTTATTTCTTTGAAGGTAATTATTCAGACTATGAGGAAAACCGTAAAAAACGTTTAGGTGATGTTACACCAAAACGCATCAGGTATAAAAAATTAAGTTAATGCAAAGTCCCGATCAAAAATCGGGACTTTTTTGTTTGAGGCGTTAATGGAAAGGTTTTAAATAAATCTGAGTGTTAAAAAAAGACAACTTGAAAAACCAGAAAATGTCATGTTGAGCCCAGCCTGTACTGAGCTTGACGAAGTATCGAAACGCTTACCATAAATCTACGTAGGTCCTTCGACAAGCTCAGGATAACCATTTTTCTTATAATTATGCAGGTTGAAAAGGAATAGGCTTTAAGCTTTCTTTGGCTTTTCGTTTTCCCCTGAAAAAGAAATACAGGTTAATAAACAACATTATGCCCAGATAGATCGCAAATCCACCGATCTTTGAGCTTAAAGCTTCTATTAAATTGCGGTAATTATTTTCGTGGATGGTAATTTTCATGATTAGCAGGGCGAAGCCGATATTGAGCAGATAAAAACCCGTTTCGAAAAGTTTATTGGTAGCCCCCGCTATTTCTTCCCTGCCCTTAAAAATATCGAGCATATATACCTTACTGTTTTTGAACAGCGTTTTTGAAACATAAAAAGTTAAAAAAAGTGCAATGGGCAGGTAAACTGCATAGCCGATTAAAATTTTAGTCGTTTCCATAATGAAAAAATTTAGGTTGTTATTTTATTAATTTATGTATGGTATAGGTAAGCAGGTAAATATTTGAATAATGAAGTACCGATAAAATGCAGACAATGGTGGCCACCTTTACTGCCATTACTTCTGCCAATTGCTGCCATGAAGTGATCGTCTCCCAACCTACCAAGGTCATGGCACAATAACCTATGTTTACCAGGTAATAAGCAACCAGTAGCGTTTTATTGATCTGTTTGCAGAGGTCGAGGTGATCAGGGATCAGTTCAGCTACAAAGATATTTCCGTTATGGTAGCATATTTTTCCTACAACTACTATGATAAATACGATAGCCGTTATAAAAATGGCATAGCCGAGTATATTGTAATCCATAACCAGCAACTTTAATTTATTTATTTTTCAGGAAAAAATGAAAGTACAGGTTAAAAAAATACACCTCTTTAGAGGCAGTCTTTAAAATGTTTTATGCGCTTTTTCCTATCACCATGTAAAAGTAAGTTAAATTTATTAAACTTTCAAATATTATTGAAAATTCATGAAAATAAACTATCACATCAGTTTATCCTGAAAAAATCATTGCTATGAGTGATATAAAAGTCCACTAGGGATAGCGCGCTCTGCTCCGCTTTACTTCGGTAGAGGTGACTGCTAATGTCTGCTTTTCAAGGCTTTTTTCACCGCAGCATCTGTCACTTCTTCCATTATTTTATAACCTGCAAGATTAGGATGAACACCATCAATTGTTAATTCAGCCCGCTGCCCTTTCCTGTCGTCTACCAAAGGTGTCCAATAATCCAAAATGGTGTAATTTCTATCTTTTGCATAGGCGGCAATCTTTTCATTTAAATTAACAATGATATCGGCTGCTTTAATATTCTTATTCCACGGATATTCATAAACAGGCAGGTATTTACAAAGTATGACCTTAATATGGTGTAACCGCGCCAGTTCTGCCATCGATTTAATATTATCCATAATCTTATCGATGGTAACATGACCTGTATTGCCTGCAATATCATTACTGCCCGCCAAAATAATCACTACTTTTGGCTTAAGGTTAATTACATCCTGCCGGAAACGGATAAGCAGTTGCGGCGAAATCTGCCCGCTTATCCCCCTATCCAGATAGGGGTTTTTAGTAAAATATTCAGGATCTTTCTGCTTCCAGAATTCAAAAATCGAACTCCCTAAAAATACCACCCGTTTTTCTTTTCGGTTTGGCAGGGGCAAAAGTTCGTTCTCTTTCTGGTACTTCGTAAGCGCCGCCCAATCATCGGCAAAGTTTTCTTTCTTAGGTTTATTGTTTAAAGAATCTGCATTCTGAACCTGGGCAAATAAATTGCATGCAGAAATTAGCAAGATGAAAAACAAGAATTTACTTTTCATGGGGTATATAATTGGTAACAAGCGAAACGCTAAACTAAATAATCTGGATTTAATTATTTTATTCGTCGACGTTAAAGTTACTATCCACTTTACCTTTTTTATTTCCAAACTGACTCAGGTTATAGCTCAAAGTAGCTTGTACAAAACGGCTGATGAACCTTGTCCTGTTCTCGGAAATAGCGTTATTGCTGATACTGCTGCTAAACAACGCTCCCTGATTAAACAGATCGTTTGCCTGGATAGAAAAAAGAAGTTTATTATCCTTTAAAAAAGAGGTATTTAGTCCCATATTTACCAATAAAGGATTTCCGGCAGATAGATTATACCCAAAATTTAAACTTTTAGAGACCGATGCATTTACCCTAAAACGTTTATTTGGAATCCAGCTGCCATTGCTATTTAAAGCTAAAACCTGGACATTCTTAATATTCTGATTCATTATAGAATAAGTGTTTGAACTAAAACTGTACGACACACTGGTATTAAATGAATATTTTTTCTCGTTCAGGTTAAGCCTAAAAGCATTTGAAACGTTAATCCCACTACTGCGGTTTAATACGTTTTCAGTATAAAAAACATTATGGCTGTAGGCAATGTTGCCATTGATCGAAAGTGACAGCTTATTGGTCAACAATCTTTTATTTAAGGAATAATTACCTCCCACATTGTAAATACCGTTTACATTCTCGTAGGTGGTTTGCTGTTTTAAGCTGTTTAGCGTATCACGCAGAAAAATGGTGTTACTGACTACGCTATTAAAAGCGAAAGAACCCGTTAAACCTGCCATAATACTCAATCCCGACCTAAGGCCAAACTGATTATAACTCAAATCGGCAGTATGGCTCGATGTTGCCTTGAGGTCCGGATTACCGATAACCAGGTTCTGCACGTCATTATTATTTCTGATAGGCTGCAATTTATTAAAATCAGGTGAGCTGGTATAACCGTTGTAACCGAAACTTAAATTTTCATTGTCTTTAAGCTGGTAACTTAAATTTGCAGAGGGCGAAAAATTTAACTGATAGTTTTTTAATTCCTCCCCCCTATTTTGGTATTTACCCATTATGATGCTCGGTGAAAAATTAAGCCCGAAATTGTAACTGATCTGCTTGGTATTGGTACTAAAACCAATTCCAAAATTCTGATTAATAAAATCAGATACATAATCTTGCCCGAGCGAATCGACAACGAAACTATTACCGAACGGATTGGTAACCATGGTAGTTTGCAGATTCCGGTTCCTGCTAACCGAAAAACGATAAGAAAGGTTAATAAAGCTGTAGCCTGTACTGTCGTTCGGCTCTTTTAATGAATTGGAAAATTGGAAATTACCCCCAAAATTAGAGCTTGAGGTATTGTTCGCAACCAATCTGTTTAATAATGAATCTTTAACCAGTACGTTTGTGGTTTCGTTATAGTACCTGATCATGTCGTTAATCGTGCTGCTTGAATTTCCTTCGCTTGAGCCAAAATTAAATCCCATCGATAATGACCGTTTACGATTAGCTAACCGCGAAGACCAATTAACACTTGCATTAACATTAGGGTTTCTATTCCTCGAACCTGAATTAGATATCAGGTCCTGGTTAATAAAACCGGTTTTATTCGAAGTAGAAAATACATCATTACGGGTATTGGCTAAAGCCCCACTGAGCGAAACATTAAAATAGTTTTTCTTTGTGGCCCCATTTAAGCCCAGGTTGATGGTATTGTTTATGGATTTGGAAGTATTGGCACTTTCCCTTAAATCGAATAGGGTTCCCTGGGGATTAAAGGTTTCCAGGTAAGTACTCTGGACAGATTTATTAATGCCGTTAGTAAAATGGTACCCTCCATTAAAATTAAATTCCTTCGAGATTTTGTCTCTGATGCTACCGTTTAAAGCTCCATTGTTTACTTTGGCAAACTCATTATTGGTTATACCATAACGGCTTCCAAAACCAATTTGCTTTGTTTTTTCCCATATATTACCTTTAGTGCCAAGATGGTGTGCATTATTGGTAGCAGAACTCATATCCACCCCGCCGAAATAACCTTTACCCATACCAGGCTTGGTTACCAGGTTTAACATTTTTTGTGGCGTACCGGTCTTTATGCCTGTAAAGTTGGCTTCATCACCATAATCATCAATAACCTGAAGTTTAGCAATAATATCTGCGGGCAATTGCCTAATGTAATCTTCTACATTACCGGTAAAAAAATCTTCGCCATTTACCCGCAGCTTGGTCATTTTTTTACCCATGGCAGTAACTGCTCCTTTTTCATCAACTTCAACGCCTTGAAGTTGCTTTAACAGATCTTCAACCTTATCGTTTTCCCTTACTGCATAGGCCCCGGCATTATATTCAATGGTATCTTTCTTGATCTTAATGGGATTTACTTTTATTTTAACCTCTACATCTTGCAGACGAATTGTTTCCATTTGGAGCATAATGGGCGCTAAAACGGAGTTTTTCTCCGAAGATTCAATTTCATAGACGGAGGCAAATGGTTTATAGCCCAAAGCAGCAACGGAAAGATAGAATTTATGGTGGCTTACCTTTGCGAATGTAAAATTCCCTTTCGCATCAGAAGTTGAACGAAGGGTATCTTGATTGGCAAGTAATCGGATAGATACACCCTCGATAGGCTTTTTCAGGGAATCGATGATGCTGCCTCTTATTTTAAACTGAGACTGTGCGAGAGCGTTAAAAGAGAAAGTGATCAGTATAAAAAATAATAAAAAGCATAATTTATTGCTTTTTTTCATCCCTCGGACCTCTTTTGTAAATCACCAGACCGTTTAAAAAATTACGGAGGATCTGATCGCCACAAGGTTTAAAATTCTCATGATCTTCATTCCTGAAAATATCACCCAGCTCAGCTTTGGTTACCTTAAAGCCTACCAGGTTGCAAATGGTAATAATATCTTCCGTTTTTAATGATAAGGCTACTCTTAATTTTTTTAATATATCGTTATTGCTCATGGGGTTTGAGTTGTTGAATGTTTAATGTTAGAACGTTTTAAAGCTAAAATGTTGCGGGCCCGAAAAAAATTTAATGCTGGAAAGTTCAAAGTTTGACGGTTGCCTAAAGCCAATGAACTATTGGCTGATGAACCATTGAACCAAAAGGCTCAACTGGCAATTTTTAATTTAAGTTTTTTCCCTTTAATTTTTTCTCCATCTAAGGCTTTCAATAGTTTTTCTACTTTGTTTCTTTTAACGGCTATGTAACTTGTAGTATCCTTAACTTCTATTAATCCGAGATCTTCTTTTAATAACTTACCTTTTTGCAAAAATAAACCAACAATATCAATTTTGTTGATTTTATCTTTCTTACCGTGCGCCAAATACAAGGTTATCCAATCGCTGGCCCCGGGCAATTTATAATGAGCTGATAAAATCTCTTCCTCAATATCATCAGGTAAATAACTATAATGTTCTCCGGTGGTTAAAATGGCGTAAGCTGTCCCTTTGGCATGCATCCGCGCGGTACGACCATTACGGTGAATGTAAGCGTCCTGTGTATAGGGTAATTGGTAATGTACAATGTGCTCTACTTCCGGGATATCAAGGCCACGGGCAGCAAGGTCTGTTGTGATCAGAATCCTATGGCTTCCATTTCTAAATTTTAATAAAGCCTTTTCTCGGTCAAACTGATCCATTCCACCATGAAATACATCATGTCCTAGCCCGTTTTCGAAAAGCAGATCGCTGATCCGGTCGACTGTTTCCCTATGATTACAGAAAACCAGCGTATTTTTATCACCTATCTTACTTAGCAATCGAAAAAGATAATCTAATTTATCGGCAGCCGGCGCGGTTACTTTTTTAAGTGTTAGATCTGGCCTGGCTTCTGTATGCTTTGAAAAATCGACTTCTACCGGAGTATTGATTTTCACAAATGCCGGGATCTCTTCCATTTTCGTTGCCGAAGTCAGTATTCGCTGTTTTAACGAAAGTAGCGAGCCGATAATATAAGACATGTCATTTTCGAAACCAAACTCAAGCGATTTATCAAACTCATCCAAAACCAGTGTTTGGATAAAAGATTCGTCAAAATTCTGGTTATCCAGGTGGTATGCTATTCTGCCAGGTGTACCGATTAAAACGGCTGGCGGGTGTGCGAGGTTATTTTTTTCTATCCGTACCGCATGACCACCATAACAGCAGTTTACCTTAAATGCAGTACCCATTTGTTTAAACACCTGCTCGATCTGCAGGGCAAGTTCCCTCGATGGCACTAAAATCAGTGCCTGGACACCCCTTACCCCTGTTTTTAAGCTGGAGAGCACGGGCAATAAAAAGGCTAATGTTTTTCCCGAACCCGTTGGTGCAATCAGTATCACATCTTTACCGGTTCTGGCCGCTTGTAAAGAAGCTTCCTGCATCTGGTTAAGTGCAGTAATATTTAATTTTTTTAACGCATGTTCTATCATTCAGCCATAAAGGTAATCATTTCCCCCTGGGCAAAAACCGGTGATTTGGTTTTAGGGCCTGAAAAACCGGTTCTTTAATTTGCGCAACCTCGAAAAATTTAAGGTTTTATCCAATAACATTAACATGTTTCCACGTTTAGACATGGATGATAGCACTTTTTCATTAATGGTATCAACAGAGGATAAAATTCTATCTGCCAGCTCATCCGAAAATTTATTGGCCCTGCTATTTTGTAATAACTGGAGCTCTAAAATCAGTTCTGCTCTCATAGTTAAGATTTTTTATGAATGTACAAATAGTAACGACCCGGATAATAATTTGTTTCAATAAATTATAAGTTGATCCAAAACATTATTATTAACTTGTTGATAACTAATATTTTGTTAGCAAATAAACCATTTACACTTAACACATATTTAATTTTTAGCACTTATTTTTATAGAAACCTGATAACCATTTGTACCAAAGGGATTTCCTTTGGAGTTAACCTCAAAAAATACAATGTATGACGTGGAAAAAATTTAATGGTGAAATTATTAAGACTTCGATCTTGGAAGAAGTAGAAAAAGCAATTATCAGAGAAAGCGAAAATGGCTATAAGCTTAAAGTTTGCATCGGTACCGATTCGCAGGTAAAAGGAGCCATAACCGATTTTGCAACGGTAATTGTGCTGTTAAGAGAACATCATGGCGGCTTTATGTATATCCACCAGGAGAAAAGCACGCAACAGGTAAGCATTAAGGAAAGAATGCTGATGGAAGTACAAAAATCTATTGAAACCGCTTATTCTATCTGCGATTTACTTGACATTTATGATGTAGCACTGGAAGTACATGCTGATATCAACACCAGTCCTTCATTTAAATCGAACAAAGCACTTAATGATGCGATGGGTTATATTTTAAGTATGGGTTTTATCTTTAAAGCTAAACCGGAAGCATTTGCCAGTTCCACTTGCGCTGATAAAATGGTACATTAAGCTGTAAGATGTGAAATTGATGATGGGATCAGGTTCCTGAAACCTAGCGCCATCAATTCGGGCGTAGCCGAGAAATCTATAGGCCACTTTGGGGATCAATATCCCTAATAGATCCCTCCACGCCTGTACGGCAAGGCATTCCGCTGCACTTCAGTCGGGAGGACGAAACCCGTCGCGCTCCAACTGCGCCTTCATTCTGCAAACTTTGCGGTTAAATGCCAACAAAACTGCATCTTTGTTGTTTTAGCTTAAAACAAACAGTTGAGAACTTATAGATTAGAATTTAAGCAGAGAATCCCAATAGATTTAGATACTGCGTGGGATTTTTTCTCTTCGCCCTTAAACCTGGCAGAGATTACCCCAAAAGATATGGCATTTGATGTTACCTCGCCTAATATGGCGAATACCAAAATGTATCCGGGTTTAATTATTACGTACAAGGTTTCTCCTTTATTCGGAATTAAATTGAGCTGGGTAACCGAAATTACTCATGTGAAGGATAAAGAATATTTTATAGACGAACAGCGTTTCGGCCCGTTTGCCTTCTGGCACCATCAACATCATTTCGAAGAAATAGATGGAGGTATTTTAATGCACGATACTTTGCACTACAGTATAGGATGGGGCCCGGTCGGCAGCATTGCAAATGCAATACTCGTAAACAGTAAAATCAAAGAGATTTTTAAATTCCGCTATCAGAAAGTTGAAGAACTTTTTGGCAAGTTTTAATTTGAGCTATTCCCATTTTTTGGTAGAAATGGTTTCGGTTCTCTTTTTGGCTTTCTCTACCCTGTCGGTTGCTAAATATCTTTTAAAATCCTCTCCAAATTTTTCAATTTTAGTGTAGGTACTATTTACAATATCTTTCCATGCTCCGGCCCCAAGCTTGCCTGGCGTACGTTCTAAAGGCACACCGATTTTAGTGGTGGCTACGAAGTTTCCATAACGGTCGCGTTGATAGGGTATAAACAAAAGATCAGTTAACCAAAAACGGTATTTCCCTTTACGAACTTCAAATACAAAATTATAGCTCACTTCGCCACTTGGGTGACCGACCACTAAAATGGTTTTATCGATAATCATAGTTCCTTTGGCCAAAACAGAGGTATCGGTAATGCTTTCTGCTTTCATCGTTTTTTTTTGAACGACGTTAACAAAAGATTTGGCCCTTTGCAATAAGGTATCTTTACTTAAAGATTGAGAATCTACCACCTGATAGTAAATAAAATTACCGTTATCATCTTTAGCAAACTGTTTTTGTTGTGCAGAGAGATCAATAGAAATGGTAATCAAAAGAATCAGAAGAATGTATTTCATTAGAATGGATTTATAACTAACCGGATATTTTTAAAGATACAAAAAAGCCGTCCGGATTTTACACCAGGACGGCTCAATATTAACAAATTTATTCTTTTAAAATGCGTAAACCGCGGCTAAAGAAAACTGACCGGCATTTGGCGCAGCTCCCCCGCTTTTGTTAAAAAACGGTTTATCTCCGCTATGGTCTAATCTAACTTCCGGGATAAAAGTTAAACCGCCAGATTTAATGTTTGCAGTTAAAGTTACGGCAGTATATTTTACGCCTTGAACCGGACCTACATCTTTATACTTAAAGTACTCGCCTCTTAAACCTAATATTACACCATCGGCTACCGCATACTGAGGGTAAAGTGCAGCACCTGCATAACCACCACCATCGTTATCGATATCGTAATTTGCAGCATTTAAGCCCAGTTTAAATTCTTTAGTAATCTGATACGAGGTTGTTAAATCTTCGATAGTACCATAACCACCAGCGCCTGCGCCCGACAAGACGTTAAGATAAGCAGTCCACCCTTCTACCGGTGCTACCATTAACTGCCCGCCTACTGCAGACACCCCACGTGTTGCGCTATAAACGTTCCAATCGTTGAAAACACCTGCCATTAAACTCACTTTATCAGAAAATTTATAGGTTGCTTTAATACCTGCATTCTGAAACGGACCATTGGTAAATAAGTACGAAGTAGAATAGTTGAAGTTACCAACCGGCGAAATTACTTCGTAGCCTATAAATGTACCCATATAACCTGCAGTCATTGAAAATTGATCGGTAAAATCATAATTCACATATAAGTTTTGGATATGGAAAGATGAACCACCCGCAGCAGCATCCGGGATGGATTGAGATTGCCCTCTCGGACCAAAAGACAGTTCCCCTACAAATGAAGCTTTGCCAGTTTTTTTCTTCAAAGCAATATCGATCATACCCAGCGATACCGAATTATGGTCGCTGGCAAACGAGGTTGTGATATTGTTTGCTTTCTTGGCAAAATCATATTTGAAATAAGTATCAACCGAACCTGAAATTTCAAGTGGTGATGTGGTGGTCTCCTGCGCCAGGGCACACGTAGTGCCGGCCATTGCGAAAATAGCGGTTAAAAGTTTCTTCATGTTTGAGCTTGAATTGAGTTTAGATATTATATAAAATCCTTAAATTGGTTCTGTTATAGGACTGTTTTTTTCGATATAGATGGCTTTCTCTTCCACTAATAAGGTTCCCTGAGAGTATTTTTCGTCGTGCTGAGATGCATCTAATCCTAATTCTTCTTCTTCTTCTGAAACCCTGATTGGATTAATCAAGTTTACCAGTTTGAAAATAATGAAGGATACCACGAAGCTAAAAACGATTACGATCAAAGCGCCTTTTAACTGGGTGATAAAGAATGCTGCATTACCGTAGAACAATCCATCGGCACCAGCTGCATTAACTGTTTTTGTAGCGAATACGCCTGTTAATAACATACCAACGATACCGCCTACACCGTGACAAGGGAAAACATCCAAAGTATCATCTAAGCTGGTTTTTTGTTTCCAAGTAACTACCAGGTTAGAAATAACCGCAGCAATGGCGCCGATGAATATACTTGATGAAATGCTTACAAAACCGGCGCCTGGTGTAATGGCTACCAAACCTACTACAGCACCGATACAGAAGCCCAATACTGAAGGTTTTTTACCCCTGGCTACATCGAAAAACATCCATGATAAACCGGCAGCACCTGCAGCTGTATTGGTGGTTAAGAATGCAGAAACCGCTAAACTACCAGCGCTTAATGCAGAACCCGCATTGAAACCGAACCAACCGAACCAGAGTAAACCTGTACCGATTAAAACATAGGGAATATTAGCTGGTGGAACTTCTTTATGTTCTAAGTGCGATTTTCTGCGTTTTAAAACCAATGCACCTGCCAAAGCCGCCATACCTGCCGAAATGTGTACTACCGTACCCCCAGCAAAATCCAACACGCCCATTTTGAACAGGAAGCCTTGCGGATGCCAGGTCCAGTGTGCTAAAGGAGAATAAACGAAGATTGCAAATAATACGATAAATAAAATGTAAGAGGTGAAACGGATACGTTCTGCAACAGCACCAACCACTAAACCTGGGGTAATGATGGCGAACATTAACTGGAACACAGCAAATAAAGAAAGCGGGATAGTTAAGTCCGCCCCTCCCTGCAAGTGAGGTGCTCCAGAGTTTACCCCTTTAAAGAACAAAAACGTTGATGGGTTTCCGATAAATCCGCCAATAGTATCACCAAAAGCTAAACTAAAACCTACAACTGTCCATAAAACAGTGATTACTCCTGCAGCTACCACACTTTTGATCATGGTAGACAACACATTTTTACGATGAACCATACCACCATAAAAGAATGCAAGGCCTGGTGTCATTAAAAATACCAATGCGGCAGCGATTAAAATAAAGGCAATATCCGGACCGCTGTACTTTCCTTCATCAAAATTTGGAAGAAGAGGAATAAATAGAGCGAAAATTGCGACAACCATCAAAATAACGAAAGGCGCAAACTGCTTAAAGGAGAATTTACTCATAGTTTTTAGATTTATTTGTTAGAATTGATTAAATAGTGTGATTTTTGGTTATTTATTTTTCATAAAAATACGACATATTGTAACTTTTACACCATTAAATTGAAATATTTTAACAAAAAACAGTTATTTTTATAAAACACAACAAAAATTTACCTAAAAAATAAAAATAATGAAAAAAATAGCGGATTTTAATACATCTTTTTAATAAAAATAAAACATCACATTTTAAGCATTTTACAATATTTTACATGAAATACACCGCCAATAAGTAAAAAAAACTCGCTAAAAACAGAAAAACCAGTGAAAATTCACTGGTTTTTCAAAAAAATATATAAAATTCTATTCTTTCAATAAAAATACTCAGAACCCTGAATAACACCCCTTTTTTCGATTTCTTTATCCATATAGGTCTGAATTGCCGATTTATTAAGCCCCCAGTTAGGCGCAATTAATAAATCCCAGTCTGAAATACCAAAAAGCCGTTGTATTACAATATCAGGCCGCAACAATGGGATCAGTTCGCAGAGCAGATCAGTGTATTCTTCTAAAGAAAACAGTTTAAATGGTTCTTTTTTGTATTTCGCCCCCATTATTGATCCCTCTACCACATGAAGGTGGTGGAATTTTACAAATTTGATCTGTGGAAAGCGGTTAATCTCGTGGATGTAGCCCCGCATTTGCTCCCTCGTTTCCCAGGGAAAGCCAAAAATGGTATGCACACAAAGATCGAGCTTGCTGTCTTTTAAAAGCTCAACCGCAGCAACAAACTCAGCATGACTACAGCCCCTGTTGATCTGATTAAGCGTTTCATCGTAAATCGATTCCATACCCATTTCAAGATCCACATCAAAACGATCGGTATAACTTTCCAATAAGGCTACCTTTTCTGCATCGATACAATCCGGACGGGTACCCACTGCAAATCCCACAATATCTTCCGTGTTGACAGACAAGGCTTCATCATACATCATCTTTAAATAGTGCGCAGGTGCGTATGTATTGGTGTTGGGCTGAAAATACACGATATACTTATCGGCTTTGTAAGCGGTTTTGGCCCTTAGCATACCTTCTTCGAGCTGGTCTTTAATGTTGGGATTTTTCCGTGAAGGCTCTGGTGTAAAAGAATCTACATTGCAATAAGTGCAACCGCCATACCCCTTGCTGCCATCGCGGTTGGGGCAGGTAAAACCGCCATCAACAATTACTTTAAATACACGTTGTCCTTTATATTTTTCGCGCAGATACGTGCCGTAATTTTTATATCCTTTTATACCTGAATCTACCTGTGTTCCCATTGTTTGCAAAAATACAGTTTTTGAACGAGACGTGGGGTTAGATTTAAGACATTACATAGCAGATGTGAGATTGAGCCTACAATTTGGGATTAACATATTGCAGAGAGCTGTTAAATAAACCTTACTTTATTTTGGACAGGTACATTGCGGCATCCTTATTTCCTAATTCACTGGCCTTTTTTAAATGTGCTATTGCGTTTTTAGTGTCTTTCTGCAAGTTAAAAACCACACCTAAATTAAATTCTACTCCCGAATAATATCCAGCCAATTCATTTTCACCATTTTCTACAGCTAAAGCCTGCATTAAATGATACTGGGCAGATTTTAGATCTCCGAGATGTAATTTACACTCCCCCAATAAAGCATGGGCTACAGGAAAGCCATTATTTATTGATTCCTCAAAATATTTACCGGCTGCAGCATATTTTTTCTGATCATAAAGCTCAAGTCCTTTATCAAATTGGCGAAGTCCTTTATCCTTTTCGATTTTTTGGTTAATGGAAGTAATATTTGTTTCATCATTAGACTTAAAAAGAATTTTATAACCCAAAAACAGCATGAATACTGTAAATAAAATACCGAATACAATCAGCTTAGTACCCTTTAAAGGTTGTTTTTTTCCCATAGCGTTTAGTAAATAGCAACTAACAAAATAAAAATTCCAATTAATGAATAGGCAATGTCTGACAACCTTTTATGTAAACTATTTATATACCGGTAGTCTTTTTTGTACTCATCTGTGCAAAGTATAAATGTCAGGATCAACGGAATAACTAAATATAAGATTTGGTTACTAATGGTATAAGAAATCATATGAAATATTTTTTCAAGCACATTTAGCCTATGATCTGTCACATAATAAAGATGCTTGTTTTGATTCTTAGAACCAAGCTGATTGGCTGATACTGCTATATAGATTGAATCGGCATTTTCAATTTTTTTTAAATTGAGAAATAAATTTGAAATGCAATAATTTTTAAATGACCTTGAATAGTTGTTTGTTTGATGGTCAGATATATTTAGTGTAAAACTAAATTTCCCATAAACCCCACTATTCTTTTTTTGGAGAAGAATATCTTTTCTTGCAAGAGAAATAACGGTTGCCTGTTTAAAATTGACAGCAAGAAATAGAATAAAAACCGCCCAGGTGATTGATGCCAGAAGTGGGAATCTATAAATTTTATACCAACTCATATATCTGTCTCGATCACATTTATTCCTGCTTTGGCTTTGGCTTCGTCATTAACCATCGCTTTAATATAATCCTGGATTTCGTCTTTCACAAATGGGTTGGTGATATATTTATACAAATCTGGTATAAGCCCAAGTAAAAAACCTTTATAATCTTTAAATGTGTTCGTTGCACCTTGCCCTATACCTTTCATCGCATTACTTCGCGAAAGCCTCGACCATTGATTATTGGTCGTCACGTGCTGCACCTGCCCGTCGGAATAACTACCGGTCTCATCAGAAAAGTGTGAATTTTGGTTATAACTTGTTTCACGTTGTGGATTATTGCCCTGAATGGCATTCGGATCTACACTGGAATAAGTCCTGGTTTGCCCGTACTCCTCTATATCATTTAATCTCGCATAATCTTGAGATACATAAGTATTAGATCCGGATATATTTTGTTTACTAACTTCATGACCTTTACCTGTAGCATCTATCCCTTTTGTTCCCTGATCTAGTGCAGTTTCACTTGTGTATGGCTCGTGTTTAGCAATTTGCTGATTTATAACGGTAATATCAGTTTCATAGCCATCAATCTGGTCTTTAACACCAGCATATTCATACGCTCCCTCCTTTGTTTTGCTCAAAACAAAATCCGCACCATACGCCCCTGCACCTCCTAATAAAGTTAATCCAACATATTCCCCTAGTGCAACCTTACCAAAAGTTGCCAAAATTGTCGATCCTGTACTAAATGCCCCTACGATCCCCTGGAAAGCACCTCCTGCAACAAAAGCAGAGGCCATTACAAGTCCGACGTCTGCCAAAGTTTTTTTTCTCTTTAAATCAATAGCCTCATCAGCAGCTTTTTCCGAATAAAATATCATTACCTGGCCGCCGAAGAAACAGCTTACTTTAGAACTTTCTATCAATGCTTTTTTCTTTTCAATTAAAACTTTTGGATGAACAGGTGCCCAATCACTCCCCGAAGTTAATAATGCACAAATGCAAGGCATAAAACCTGCACCAAGTCCTAAGGCAGCTCCACCAGCGGCTCCACCAGCAGCTATCGCGCCAATGATAAGTGCTCCTGCTACACCACCGGTTGCTACCGTTGCAGCAGCGATAAGCCCTGCGACTATTGCTCCTATTATTGCACCGGCTACAACCATCTTAGCACAATTAAAATTCCCTCCCATACGGTCATCTATCGTCCCTGCCAGACGTCCACCTACAATTTTTATAGTAGACTGACTTCCAACTTTTAATTGTTGTTTAGACATGCCATCAGAGCATACCAGATAAGTTTGATCAGGTACATAAATCTTAGCCATACTGTTCATTTTTTAATTTAAATGAATAATGCGATTTAAAATAAAAATTATTATTTAACCGCTCTTCTACTTCACATTCTACATTTTTTAATATCCCAGAATGATTAAAAAATTTATAGTCAATATTCACCCGATACATATAATCTAAATCAGCAATAAATATTGGCTTATATTGTGTATTATAGGTCTTTAATATTTCTTGAGTATAATCTCCCCTTTTTCCGTTGATAAAATTTTCTCTAACCATCAACTCATCGGTCCCACCTCCTTCAACTATTCTTTCTCCTGAAAGTTCAATTCTTTTCTCGTTAAATATATTAGATCTGAAATCCCTTTGTACTTTAGTCACATGATTTCGATTTGCTATCCCATAAAACGACGGAAACAATAGTTGGTATAATATTCCGTCGTTAACAAGCGGCACACTATCCGAAAAGTCTTTATCTCCAGCTTTTAGAATAAGATTACTTTCATTACTATTCGCATTAACAAGCGATAATAATTCATTTTCTTTCATATTTTGCCAGATGGCTAATATTTCTGATTGATTTAGTACCGAAATCACTTTACCTGTTTTGTTAAATCTTAAATGCAATCTTGATGTTGGAGCATTAAATAATTTAGCAAAGCCCACTAATTCCTGCAACTGGCTATTTGTTTTTAAAACATCATGCTCTTTTTGATTCAGATAGAGTTGATATCCTTCTTTATCGTTTTTTATATTTTCAAGCTGCCAAAGCATTTTCGTTTCAGTATCAGAAATTGCCTGTCCATTTGCAACTGTCTTCTGTTGCTGCATAATGACATAATTTAAATCATTTGGTCCTCCCAAATATTCCAATTTGTCCTTAAAGGTTTCCTCTTGTTTTATTTCTTCATCAAAAAATTTAAATCTGCTCATAA
This sequence comes from Pedobacter zeae, assembly GCF_014196715.1. GTDB lineage: Bacteria > Bacteroidota > Bacteroidia > Sphingobacteriales > Sphingobacteriaceae > Pedobacter > Pedobacter zeae. The sequence goes on along the minus strand of NZ_JACIEF010000005.1, from coordinate 119,972 downwards.
TTAATTAATATCTACCTGGCTACCGGTAATGGTGTGTACGCCTGTTGAGGTTTGCGAAATAGTGGTTTGAGAGTTAACGGTAATGCCATTACTCGCTTTTGAATCGATATTTTTTGTATCAATGGTTACTGCGGTAGTGGCATTTTTACCAATATTTACCGCATTGCCTGGCTTATCACCTGCATTTGCGTTAATTACCTCGGTGCCCTGAATATTAACCACCTTACCGATAATATCAATCGTTCCGTCTTTCTTTAATGTAATGCTGCTCTGCCCGGTCTTAATCACAATCGTTTCGGCAGATTGAGCCGTGATCAACCCCGGACCGTTTTCGATTTTTACAAAATTTGCCGCATTGGTACCAAGATTTAATGCGTGGTTAAGGTCATCAAAACTTAAACTGCTTCCCTTTCTTGAAGTGAGTCCTTTGGTATTGCTGTTTTTAAATCCACTGCTATCTCCGCTTTTGCCATGATATACACTGCCCATTACCACCGGCCTGGCTACATTCCCTTCTTCGAAAGCGATTACCACCTGATCGCCTTTTTCGGGGATAACATGAAAACCCCTATTTTTACCTGTATCGCCGCTACCTGCATTCGGACTCACTACCCTTAGCCATTCGGTAGGATCGTTCGTCTGGCATTCCCATTTAAATTTAACCTTCACCCTACCCTGTCCCTGCGGATCGTCATTATCGATCACATCAGCCAGCTGCATGTCCGATTGTGGTTTTTGGTAATTCTTAACCATGATACGCTCGGTAGTTGCCACCAAACCTTCGAAAGTATTACTGTATTTACCCGTTCCATCTATCTGATGGTTAATATTGGTAATTAGGAATTTACCTAGACTTTCAGTTGCGAAGGCAAGCTCTTTTCTGATGCTCATGGTGATTTCTGCAATGCTGCCAATACTCAGTTGAGCGTTATCTCCGCTGGCATTAATTTTTAACAGTTCGCTGATATGTGCCTTTTCTTCGTTTTCTACATGGCTTTTGATATCGTTGCCACTATCAACCCTGATTAAAGAGGGTTGATTAAATGTTTTGCTATACATGGTGTTCGAGGCCTTTATGGCGTGTGCCAGATCCGGATTTCCATCAGCTTTGCCCGTACTTTCGCTTTGCAGCATTTCATCCTGCCGGGGGTTATAGGCAAAACGTTTGTATTTGATGGGCGAAACCTCCATGGCGTATTGCAGGTTGAACACATCACGGCCATAAAAAAGCGATACTTCTTTTTGCTTATCGGGTTTACCAAAATTAAGCTGCTTTCCATCATAATAAAACCATTCGTGATATTCGCCCGATAGCCGGTTCAGAAATTCAAAATCGCTTTCACGGTATTGAATAAGATAATCGATCGCTGCTTTCCTTGATGCATTGCTTACAATGGCGAGGTCGTTAGCGGGCGTATCTTTAGTAGCCAGTTTAACAATGGTATCAAGATCCTTATCCAGATAAGAACCTAAATCTGGTCCACGGTCTATTAATATGGTAGGACTATAGCCACTTACCACGAGTACGCCGTGATAGCCATGGCTTTGAGAGAGTTCTACTTTTGTAACCAATCCTGAAAAATGCTGCAGGTTTTCTGGCGAATGGCCAAAAGAAGCGGTTAAGGTTTTGCCCACGAAATCGCGGCTATCATCAAGGCTGATTAAACCGGGAGCGCCCAATTGATCGTGGTTAAAATGTAGTTCGAAGTAATGGTGCTGGTTAAAAGCCTGTAGCAGATTAAAAGACGCAAAATGAGTTATTGCCGAACCTTCAATACTGATTTCTACGATAAGTTTGTTTTCCATAGTGTAGTATTCATTTACCGGTAGCGTTATGGGCTACATTGTTTTATAAACCACAATTTTATAAAGCCCGGGATAAAAATGCACTTCAAATTGCGTTCCTGCTGCATTTCTTTTAGGCGAGACCTCGATAGCCTTCTTCGTGTAGGGATGCACTTCTATGGTATTGCCTTTTTTAAGGTACCCATTTCCGATCATGGTATCGATATCGTTTGGCCGCACATGGATACAACCATGCGATTCGGCCAGCTGGAAAATCCTGCCCGCAGCGGTTGCGGCTTCATCGGGCGGTGTGGTATGGATAAAATCGCCCATGATGTATTCCTTTCCGTTCATTTTCCGGTCGTTATTCAGGTCTTTGAAATACTTAACCGAGATGTGTCCGAAATCATTGAACAGCCATTTGGTGGGTATTGGTGAGTTGGGGTAAAGATCGCGCTGGTATTTAAGTACAGCATCGGTAACCCCTTTCTGATCGTTTTTATATTTACCCCATTGTGCATTTACATCGGTTAATTTTTTCCAGCTGCCAAGCTGTTTCACCATCACGATGTTGCCGCTTATTTTTACTTCGGTTCCCCAGGCAATGCCCGACCACATGGCATAACGGCCATAGCTAACGTGTTTTTCGATACTTTTGATTATAAACCTACCGGTTGTTGTAGAAGTTTGCGAATGGCCATCACTTCCCATTTTAATATTTGAGGGGCCACCGTGAGCATCATATTCTTTAATTTTTACGAGCGTATTCATTGTTGTTTACCTATATTTTAAAATTTCAACCATGGTCACATGAGCCTGATCGAGTTTTTCGTTATTGTTAAAAGTCAATTTTAGCGAGGTATGGGCATCTATACTTATTTCAACGGGAAGTGGCTGTTCTGTGATGCCGATTAACGGTTTTTCTTTCTTAATTTCTCCAAAATGGCGGGTAAAATCTCCTATACGTAAAGATTCGGTAATCGATTTTGGAACCAGCAATATCATGCCGGCACTTATAGTGGCAATATCATTATTTTTATAGGGTTGAATGACGATACTTTTATCATCCCTATGTTCTTTACCGTCATATATGGTTAGTGGTAATTTACCTGCAAATGTTTTGTTCAAAGATGTTATACCCGCTTCATTAAACCTGTCTAGCGGAAGCTTTGCCGCCGAATCGGTATAAGAAAGAAACAGATCGGTAACATTTGCTTTTGCTGTGGCCTTATTATTGCCTGGTTTATTTTCCTCCTTGCCATTACCATTACAACCTGCAAAACAGGTAGATACGGCATATAACAAAACAAAAAAAACATTAAAACGGAAGTACGAGCGCATAAACTGCATGTTAAAATTTAAAAACAATGCCGGGCCTATCGCAGGCGCTAAGTGGTAACACCTTTTAACCCAACACATTAAATTAGCATTAGGGTAATTAGCCCAGGTTTTTGTTAAATCTGATAATTGTACTGTTAACGTGAGTTCCGGAAAAGATATTTCCACATATATCACGCTTTAATGCGTAGGCATACTGAAGTACGTTGTACTTTTTGCCTGAAAAATTTAATCTAGCTTTGGAAGCCATAGTTTTAAAGTTTAAAGGTTAAAATTTGATTAGTGCAGCTATTGCTACCGGGCTTGTTAAACCAAATATTAGGCCAATTGTAACATCCCGGGCCCATCAACAAATACCAATTGGAAATCAAAAGAAAAGGAAATGCATCATTAAACGGCTCGAGAAAGGATTTAAACCCCCATATTGGATAATGTAAAATTGTTGAAAAGTTTTCTGCAACAGCATATACCCATGCCCAGCTTTGGCATATTAAGTCTAAAAAATGATACGGTTTTTGAATAGGTTTGGGGAGCGGTTAGAGGCAATGCATCTCTTTACCAAAGGCTTGGATGCTACATTCTTTTTTTTTAGGAAAGCAAGTGCTGCATTTTATTGCAGCGTTAGCCCGCCACAAGCTCATATATCTACCCGTTCGTTCAGCTGGGCATGCAGGCCTTCAAAAGGCCCGTATCCCTTATTCCTGGTTTAAGAACGCGGTTAACTGTACAGACCCAACCAAAATAAACCCGATGGCAGCGGGCACGAAGTAAAGCGGACAGCGGGGCTTCCGGAACCGATTGATACAGAACCCTGCTTTTCAAAATAAAACCTAAAAGATCTGAGCCAGACCTGAGACGCTATGCCCATAAAAAAAGCCTCGCAGACTTAATTTAAAGGTCTCATGGAGCCCCATTTAAAATCCGCCTGATCCTACTGTTCTTTTTTATTAATAAAAAAGTAAACCGGCACTCCCAGCAAAACAATCACCAGTCCCGGCCAGGTATATTGCTGCTTGTAAACGAGCAACAAAGCGCAAAATGCGGCGCCAATTAATAAATAAATAATCGGAGTAACCGGATATAACCAGGTTCTATATGGCCTGTCGGCATTAGGTTTTTTTATCCGCAAATAAATAACGCCAAACACGGTAATCATATAAAAGAGTACAATTACAAAGGATATCATATCCAGAAGATTTCCATACTGTCCGCTTAAACATAAAACAGAAGCCCATATCCCCTGCATCCAGAGTGATTTTTCAGGAACTCCATTTTTATTGTTTTTAAGCGCAGCTTTAAAAAACATTCCGTCTTCTGCCATACTCTGAAAAACCCTTGCGCCGGCCAGGACGATTCCGTTAACGCAACCAAAAGTAGAAATCATCACGAGCACAGCAATTACAATGGTACCGATTCCGCTTCCAAAAATCTGCTCTGACGCTACTACGGCTACCCGGTCGTTTAAGGCAAAGCCAATGCTATCACGGCTTAGGGTATTGAGGTATACAAAGTTCACCAATAAATAAAGGATCATTACTGCAGTGGTACCCAAAACCATGGAGCGGACTACATTTTTCCTCGGGTTTTCGATCTCTCCCGAAACAAAGGTTACGTTCTCCCAGGCCACACTTGAAAATACGGAGCCTACCATTGCCGCTGCTATGCCGCCAACTATGGTCATTCCTGAGATGGATTCCCATCCCGATTTAAGGAAATTTCCGCTGGGATCTGTTTTCAGGTTATTGAAAGCGTGCCATCCAAAGCCCATATTTTCAGTCCAGAAACTGTTTTTAACCAGAAGAAAGCCTAATACAATTAATCCGATTAAAGCAACAATTTTGGATCCTGTAAAAATATTCTGCAAAATTTTTCCGCCTTCAACCCCTTTGGTATTAATATAGGTTAAAAGCAGGATAACAGCGATAGCTAAAATCTGTATCCAGGTGATTTTATAACTGCCACTCTGAAAAATCGGGGCAGCATCATTTAAAGCCGGTACCAAATAGGCTGTAAATTTACCAAATGCAACAGCAACAGCCGCGATCGTACCTGTTTGAATTACTGTGAACAGTCCCCAGCCATAAAGAAAACCCATCATTTTACCAAAAATCTCTTTCAGGTAAGTGTATTGTCCACCTGCTTTAGGAAACATAGAAGAAAGCTCTCCATAAGAAATTGCAGCGGCAACGGTCATTACCCCGGTTATTAACCATACCACAATCAACCAGTAACCAGAGCCTAAATTTCTCATGATATCGGCACTTACAATAAAGATACCGCTTCCGATCATTGAGCCCATTACCAACATTGTGGCATCAAAAAGGCTTAATTTTCTCTTAGAAGATCCTTCTTCTTTTTCAATTTTCATTTTTTGGTTTGGTTTAGTTTGTGGCTAATTTATTTAAAAAAAAGAAAATAGGTGTGCTTCGCCTGTATTATTTTAGTTGAGCAAAATTTTATTGGCCGCGATGGCGAAATTTTTAATCACAAGAAGAATATTTATTATCTTGCTAGATATAAGCAGGCATTTGGAGCGGGGTGCCTAGCATGGTTTAAACAAATTAACCGATTTAACAGTTAACTAATAACAACTAACCAAATATAAACCAATTATTCACTATGGATTTTTTACAAAACAATTTAATTTACTGTATCCCGGCGCTAGGCCTTGTTGGAATAATCGTTATGATGATTAAAAGCGCCTGGATAAACAAGCAGGATGCGGGTGATAAAAACATGCAGGAACTTGCGGGCTACATTGCAGATGGTGCCATGGCCTTTTTAAAAGCAGAATGGAGGGTATTAAGCATTTTTGCCGTTTTTACGGCTGCGCTACTGGCCTACTCAGGCACCGTTACCGAAATTAAAGGCGTGCCGATGCATTCGAGCTGGATTATCTCCATTTCCTTCATTATCGGAGCGGTATTTTCGGCAACTGCAGGCTATATCGGCATGAAATCGGCCACGAAAGCCAATGTTAGAACCACACAAGCGGCCAGAACCAGCTTAAAGCAAGCATTAAAAGTATCATTTACCGGGGGTTCTGTAATGGGTTTGGGCGTTGCCGGACTGGCCGTTTTAGGCTTAGGGGGCTTATTTATTGTATTTCTTAAGCATTTCAACGTGGTTTCGGTTAACAGCGTTGAAATGAAAACCGCAATAGAAGTTTTAACCGGCTTTTCTTTAGGTGCCGAATCTATCGCCTTATTTGCCCGTGTTGGCGGCGGTATTTACACTAAAGCTGCCGATGTTGGTGCCGATTTAGTGGGTAAGGTAGAAGCCGGAATACCTGAAGACGATGTGCGTAACCCTGCAACCATTGCCGATAACGTAGGCGACAACGTGGGTGATGTTGCCGGTATGGGAGCCGATTTATTTGGTTCGTACGTGGCCACCATTTTGGCTACCATGGTTTTAGGACAGGAAATTGATGTGAAAGATAATTTTGGAGGGATGTCTCCCATCCTTCTGCCCATGGTAATCTGCGGACTGGGTATTATCTTTTCGATTATAGGTACCTGGTTTGTAACCATTAAAGATGAAAAATCGAATGTTCAAAATGCACTGAACCTCGGAAACTGGTCGTCTATCGTGATCACGGCCGTGGCTTCATTCTTTATTGTGAAATGGATGCTCCCTGAAACCCTTAACCTCCGCGGCTATGAATTCTCGAGCATTAATGTATTTTATGCGATTATTGTTGGTTTAGTAGTCGGTACCATTATGAGTATTATAACCGAGTATTTTACTGCAATGGGCAAAGGACCTGTAAATTCAATCATTCAACAATCTTCAACCGGTCATGCCACCAATATTATCGCAGGTTTATCTGTGGGTATGAAATCTACCGTAATCCCGATTTTGGTTCTGGCCGGTGGGATTATGGCTTCCTATCATTTCGCGGGTTTGTATGGTGTAGCCATTGCCGCCGCCGGAATGATGGCCACCACAGCTATGCAATTGGCCATTGATGCATTCGGACCGATTGCCGATAATGCGGGCGGCATTGCCGAAATGAGCCAATTACCGCCAGAAGTACGTGAGCGCACCGACAATTTAGATGCCGTGGGTAACACAACCGCAGCAACAGGTAAAGGTTTTGCCATTGCCTCAGCTGCTTTAACCTCTTTAGCATTATTTGCTGCTTTTGTTGGCATTGCAGGCATTACAGCCATTGATATTTATAAAGCACCCGTTTTAGCGGGTTTGTTTGTCGGCGGAATGATTCCTTTTATTTTCTCTGCTTTATGTATCCAGGCGGTTGGTAAAGCTGCAATGGATATGGTGCAGGAAGTACGCCGCCAGTTCAGGGAAATTGCAGGTATTATGGAATATAAAGCTAAACCCGAATATGAAAAATGTGTAGCCATTTCAACCAAAGCCTCTATCCGCGAAATGATGATGCCGGGAGCTATTGCCTTAATTACCCCGGTAATTGTGGGCTTTACTTTTGGACCGGAAGTTTTGGGCGGTTTATTGGCTGGTGTAACGGTTACCGGAGTATTGATGGGGATATTCCAGAGTAATGCCGGCGGTGCCTGGGATAATGCTAAAAAATCTTTTGAGCAGGGTGTGATGATCAACGGAGAGATGTACTACAAAAAATCAGAACCACACAAGGCTTCGGTTACCGGAGATACCGTTGGAGATCCTTTTAAAGATACTTCAGGCCCTTCAATGAACATTTTGATCAAATTAATGTCGATTGTTTCGCTGGTTATTGCTCCTTACATCGCAGTTAAAGCAATTGCAGGTGAACATAAACTGGAAGTTCGGAAAGAAATCAGGATTGAGCAAAAAACAGATGGTTTGGGCAACATAAAAACCGATACTTTGATCAATAAAGTCGATACATTGAGCCATTAGTTGTAAAGTAGCTGATATAATAACGTGTAAAAGGGATTTTTAACCAAAATCCCTTTTACATTATGGTAATTTTTATTTAGGTTTGGGCCAGAAATTTATATTTAACAAATAAATCAAACCATTAACTAACTTTTATGAGTTTATTTCTTAAGAAATCAATTACTCAACTTTTGGCAGATTCGTCAGAGTCTGAGAAAAGCTTAAAACGCACCCTTTCAGCTGGTTCGTTAGTGGCGTTGGGTATTGGAGCAATTATTGGCGCAGGCCTCTTTGTCCGTACAGCCAATGCTGCTGCCCAGAGCGCCGGCCCTTCGGTTACTTTTGGCTTTATCCTGGCTGCCATCGGTTGTGCACTTGCGGGTCTTTGTTATGCTGAACTATCATCATCCATTCCTATTTCGGGTAGTGCCTATACCTACACCTATGCCACCATGGGTGAGTTTATGGCCTGGATCATTGGTTGGGATCTTGTTTTGGAATATGCGGTAGGTGCCGCTACAGTTGGGATTGCCTGGAGTGAGTATCTTAACAAATTGCTCACCGAAGTATTACACATGAGCCCCATACCCTACGAATGGTGCCACTCTCCTTTCCAGAGTGAAGGTGGCGTGCATGGTATCATGAACCTGCCTGCCTTATTAATTATCTTTTTATTAAGTCTTTTATTGATCAAAGGTACACAGGAATCTGCTTTCGTAAACGGACTGATTGTAATTACCAAAGTGGCCATCGTATTGTTGATCATTGCTTTTGGCTGGTCGTTCATCAATCCGGTTAACCATACACCATATATCCCTGAAGCAACAAAATATGTTGATAAAGAAGGATTAACCCATAATTTTGGTGGTTTTTGGGGTATAGTGGGTGCTGCCGGTACAGTGTTCTTTGCTTTTATCGGCTTTGATGCCGTGAGTACCGCTGCTCAGGAAACCAAAAATCCTAAAACAGCAATGCCTATCGGTATCCTGGGTTCGTTAGCCGTATGTACCGTTTTATACATTCTGTTTGCCCATGTTTTAACAGGTATGGCACCAGTAGAGTTCTTCAGAACCAAAGGTGGTGAAGCATCAGTTGTAGCGGCTATTATCGATTATATGCCTGGATATGGCTGGCTTGCCAAATTGGTAACCGTGGCGATTTTGGCAGGGTTCTCATCAGTAATCCTGGTGATGTTGCTAGGTCAAAGCCGCGTTTTCTACTCTATGAGTAAAGATGGTTTATTACCAAGAATTTTCAGCGATCTTCACCCTAAATTTAAAACACCTTACAAAGCCAATATGATTATTTTCGTAATCTGTGCATTGTTTGCGGCTTTTGTTCCGGGTGATGTTGTGGGTGATATGACTTCTATAGGTACCTTATTCGCCTTTATTTTAGTTTGCGCGGCAGTAATCGTACTTAGAAAAACAGATCCTAATTTGCACCGGGAATTTAAAACACCTTTTGTACCATTATTGCCTATACTTGGTATAATTGCCTGCGGCTTAATGATATTGGGATTACACTGGACCAACTGGTTAAGGTTATTCGGATGGTTGGCTATCGGCTTTGTAATTTACTTTGGTTACAGCCGTAAACACTCCGTTTTAGGTAATACCGGCAAAACAGTAGATCCGGTTGATCCTCCAAAACCAGAGTTGTAATCAAAAAAATAATATCCTTTATAAGCCCCGATTTAAAAGTCGGGGCTTTTTTTGTGTTAAATAATTGTTAATAAAAGTACCTTTGCAAAAAAATTATAAAATGCACCGCAATTCTGCCAAAATTAAAAGCGTTTATTTCTCTTTAACCGTTGTTTTACTTTTCATTTCTATTTCAGGGCATGCACAAAGGACAATTAACGATGTAATGGATTCTACCACAGTAAACCATTTGCTGATTATATCGAAGAAATATGGCTCATTATCATTTAGTGGATATTTACAGCCTCAATTCCAACTTGCAGAATCGAAAGGCACACAGGCCGAATTTCAGGGCGGAAACTTTGGCGACTTTACCAACAACCGTTTTAGACTGAGAAGGGGCCGTTTAAGGGCCGATTATATGATGTTAACAGAAGATGGGTCTCCTTCTACCTATTTTGTACTCCAGTTTGATGGTACCGAACAGGGAGTTGCCATACGCGATTTCTGGGGGCGTTATTACGAAAACAAATGGAAGATACTGGCCGTAACACTTGGTCTTTCGGGCCGTCCGTTTGGCAATGAACTCCAGCTTTCCTCATCGGTGAGAGAAGCGCCGGAACGTGGCAGGATGTCGCAGATTTTAATGAAAACAGAACGCGACCTGGGGGTAACTTTTACTCTAAATCCACGCTGGAAAGATGCCAAACTTAAAAATTTTGTATTCGATTTTGGTATTTACAACGGCCAGGGCTTAGCAGGTAACGGAGAGTTCGATAATAGTAAAGACTACATTTTCAGATTAAGCCATAAAACGTATGCCTTTAAAAATTTTACGGTTGCCGGCGGGATAAGCACGCTTCAGGGGGGCTTAGATCATCGTTTGCCGGTGAGCTACAAAATGGAGCAGGTTAATAAGGTATGGAAAATGGTTAAAGATTCTTCTGCCGCCACCGTAAATAAAGTTGCCCCCAGAAGATATTACGGTGCCGATATACAATTAGCCACCAAAACCAAAAGCTGGAAATCGGAACTGAGGGCTGAGGTAATATCGGGCCTGCAAACAGGCACCTCTACCAATTCTACAACGCCAGGCTCTTACCCTGTAGACAATAAGGCTATAGCTTTACCTTTTTATACCAGGACTTTTAATGGCGCTTACTTTACCTTTGTACAAACATTAAACAGTACCGATAACCAACTCATTTTAAAATACGATTGGTACGACCCAAATGCTAAAGTTAAAGGAATGGATATTTCGGCCGATAAAGGGCTTTCGGCTGCCGACGTTCGTTTTGATACGTTTGGTTTTGGCTTTTTACATCACTTTAATCCGCATTTTAAAGCTGTACTTTATTACGATATCATCAAAAATGAATCGACCCAGATTCCGGGTTACACCGCTGACAGAAAGGACAATGTTCTTACTTTAAGAACGCAGTTCTATTTTTAATAAATAACAGTACAATTGAGGATTTGATGCAAATTCCGCTACCTTTGCTTAAAATTGTCCTGCTATGAAATTCGATTTTATGAAGTTCAACTTAAGCCAGATCCTATCTACAACGATGGTTCTTTTTGCGATTATCGATATTTTAGGCGCTATTCCGGTCGTAATCGAACTGCGCAGAAAAGCTGGCCATATCGAATCTGAAAAAGCATCGCTGGTGGCCGCAGGTTTAATGATCCTCTTTTTATTTGTAGGTGAATCGCTGCTAAAAGTAATCGGATTAGATGTAGAATCTTTTGCCATTGCAGGCTCTTTTGTGATTTTTTTCATCGCCATGGAAATGGTTTTAGGGCTCACCATCTTCAAAGAAGAAGCTCCTGAAACGGTTTCGATCGTTCCACTGGCATTTCCGTTGATTGCGGGCGCCGGCACCATGACCACCCTCCTTTCGCTAAAAACAGAATACCATACGCAGAATATACTGGTTGGAATCATCCTTAATATGCTTTTTGTTTATTTCGTACTGAAAAATACCAACAGGCTGGAAAAACTTTTCGGAAAATCAGGGTTAAACATTTTGCGTAAAGCTTTTGGCGTAATTTTATTGGCCATTGCCATTAAATTATTCAGGAACAATACAGGGCTATAAAACGGTATATGTGAGAGGGATGATGTAAAATTAGTGCGCGCACCATTAGATTTCTTTACTGCGGCTTAAAAGCCGACAATAATATAAATGACAATCTACACACGAAACTGTAACAATATTTGGTTATATTTATCTTAACATAAAGCTCAAATCATGAAAAGCTTTGAAGAATATACCTTAATTATCGGAGCCATCGCTGTACTTATAGAAGCAGTGAAATACTTTAAAAAGAATTTCAAATCCTGGTTTGAGCATACTTAACGTGTAATGAATCGATTTCTATTTTTTTAAATAGATTCGTCATTTCCAACTTGGAAATCTTAAAGTATTAGGATTCCCGCCTTCGCGGGAATGACGGCCTGGGAAAATATTCACTGATCTTAAAATCCTCTAGTCTCGGCTTTTCTTGATCAATCTTGCCACAAACATCGTATCGGCATTATTTTTATATCCTTTTATCAGTTCCATCTTTTCCAGTTCTAAAGGCAGCGTATCAACCATATGCTGTACAACCTCTTCATTTTCCTGTGCAAAGGCAGAGCAGGTAATGTATACCAGTGGTTGACCAGGTTTAAGGTATTTCACGACATTCTGTGCTATACCTTTTTGGATGGTTACAAACTGGTTAATTTTGCGTTCTTCGAAAAAAGTAAGCATTTCCGGCGTTCTTCCCCAGGTACCCGAGCCTGTACAGGGTGCATCCAAAATAATTCCATCAAATGCATAATGGTGCAAAATCTGATCGTTATTTTGTAAAAGATCCATCTCTTTTTTATGATATTTCTTAATGCCTGCCAGGCGGAAACGTTCATCAAGGTTTAACAGTACACTTTCGCGCAGATCTGAAACCAAAAGCTCTATAACAGGCTCTAAACTGTGTAAAAGAAGGGTTTTTCCGCCCGATGCCGCACAGCAATCCCACCATTTATCCCATTTATTGGGTTTAAAATATTTGCCGGTGTACTGTGAAGATAAGTCCTGGACCTCATAACTGCCTTCTTTTAAAATGGTTTCGAGTTTAGTACCGTTGGGTAGTGCCAACGCAGTATCAGAAATTGCCTTAACCGCAATGTTTTCGTTCTCCAGTTTTGCGATGATAGCTTTGGCATCAGCGGCAGCAACCCTGATGAAAAGATCGGGCTGCTTAAAAAACGAAGCAAAAAATGCATCTTTATCAATACTGGCAGAAAGCCCGGTATGAAAAAGATATACCGCTTTGAGATCAAAATGAGGATATTTGGCTTTAACAAGACTTAATTTCTCTTCAAAAGATGAAGCAATATATTTCACCCAATCTGGCAGGTTTTTCTCTACCACCTGGCTCAAAGTAGTATGGCATAAAAAATCGGCAATACTTAAGCGTTCTTCAGGTGGCAATTCGGGTAAAGCTTTCCCTAACCTAAAAAAACTATATATATGGCGTGTAGCCCATCTTCTATCGGAAGAGCCCATTTGCTTGTGCTGCTTAAAATAAGCGGGTAAGAAGCGGTGCAGGGGCAAACTTCCATCATAACTGCTTAAAATCTGTTCAAAGGCCCTTAACTGGTGGTCTGCTCTCATGCAATAATTAAATTGAAGAATGATGTTTATTCAACGGGGTTTAATGCAAAGTTTTTATATTTCAACAACATTAAACTGGTGTTAATATAACCTAATTTTGGATCATGTATAAATGAAAAACTATTATGGAGCCCTTTATATCTGTCTTTTACAATATAGTCTTTATAATCCTCGCCATACAGGACTAATAACCTGCCGAAATAATAACCAACATCAAAACCTTTGAATGCATATTCTCCGGGTTCGAAACCATATTTATAACGGTACTTTTTAATAAAAGTAATTACAGCACCGCTCTTATAATCTATTTTATAGGAAGAACTGATAATTGTGTTAAGATCCTGTAGCTTATCTGCAGGATAATTCTGTTTTACCCAGTTTGGATGCCCAAAAAGGTTAATGGCATAACCTCCTTTTGGCAAATTCTTTAGCCGGTAAAGTTTTTCAATAGTTGGCAGTACAAAACTACGGTCGGATGAGGTTACCAGAACCACATACTGCTTGCCTTTGATCATTTTGGTTTCAAAGGTATAAGCCGATGCATATTCCTGTACAGTAAACTTGCCATTGTTTCGGAAATAACTCCTGATCGGGGCCGCAAAAGCTTCGTCCTCTGTTTTCTTTGGATTAATGAGCACTACAATGGTACTGGCCGGGTTAAAGTTTTTAGTAATATAGGTAGCCATCTTTTTTCCGTGCAAACCAATATTGTTGACCACAGAAACGAGATTTGGGTTATTAAACTCAGCGGGATCGGTAGCGGCTAAGGGAGAAACAATGGTTACGTTGTTTTCTTCAGCATAATTGGCTATAAATTTTAAACCTTCAGGGAAAACGGGGCCTATAACTAAATTGCTCTGTTTAAAACGTTCGTTTTTATACAATGTAGAAATATGTGCGTTATCATCCTGGGTATCAAAAACATTAAGTTTAAAATTTAAACCCTGGGCCGCAGCAGAATCCAATCCTAATTTAAAGCCCTGATAAAAATCGATGGGCATTGCGTATTTCTCGATATCTGCCTTGGTGGCCGTTTTTAAGTTCAGTTCATCCAGCTTAAAAGGAACAAGCAAAGAAACACTGGCCTGGGTAAACTTTTTGATAGGCTTTTTATCTGCCGGTTTTTCCTTTTCAGTTGGTTTACCCGCACCAGGCTTAGGTGTTCTCACTTTTGGCGAACAAGCACCTAAAACCAACATCAGCAAAACTGGCAAACCATAAACCTTCTTAAAATTCATACCTATCGTTTTTTAACAAAATATGCTAGCAAAGTTTATTCCACCTTGCTAGCATAACTTTTATTTTATGCAGTTTGTTACTCCAAACTAAAAACTCTCAACTCCTAACTCAACGCTATTCCCATTCAATAGTTGCAGGTGGCTTAGAGCTGATATCATATACCACCCTGTTGATGCCTTTAACTTTATTGATGATTTCGTTCGAGATTTTAGCCAATACCGGGTAAGGCAAATGGCACCAATCTGCCGTCATACCATCTAATGATTCAACAGCCCTTAGTGCAATTACATTTTCGTAGGTACGTTCATCGCCCATTACACCAACAGATCTAACCGGCAAAAAGATGGCTCCTGCCTGCCATACCTGGTCGTATAATCCTGCTTCTTTCAGGTTATCGATATAAATCTTATCTGCATCCTGTAAAATGGCTACTTTTTCAGCCGTAACCTCACCAATAATCCGGATACCCAAACCTGGTCCGGGGAACGGGTGACGGCCTAAGATAAATGATTCCAGACCCAATGCCGTACCTACTCTTCTCACTTCGTCTTTAAACAAAGTTTTAAGTGGTTCCACTACTTTAAGTTTCATGAAATCTGGCAAACCGCCTACATTATGGTGCGACTTAATGGTAGCCGACGGACCTTTTACCGATACCGATTCAATGATATCAGGATAAATAGTACCTTGAGCCAGCCATTTTACATCTTGTATTAAATGCGATTCTTCGTCGAAAACTTCGATGAATACGCGACCAATGATTTTACGCTTTTGCTCCGGATCTTCTACTCCAGCCAATTCGCCCAAGAATTTAGCTTTTGCATCAACACCTTTAATGTTTAACCCGAAATCTTTGTATTGCTCTAAAACACTTTCATATTCATTTTTACGCAATAAACCATTATCCACAAATATACAGTGCAGGTTCGTGCCAATAGCTTTATGTAAAAGTACAGCCGCTACACTACTGTCAACACCGCCCGAAAGTGCCAAAACTACTTTATCATCTCCTAAAGTAGCTTTAAGATCAGCAATGGTTGTTTCAACGAAAGCTGAAGAAGTCCAATCCTGACTGCAACCGCAGATATCAACCAGGAAATTTTCTAAAAGGATTTTTCCGTCAATACTGTGCGTTACCTCCGGATGGAACTGGATGGCATAAGTGTCAGAATTTTTGATGTGGTAGGCTGCAACTTTAACACTATCTGTGCTGGCAATCAGCTCAAAATTTTCAGGAATATCAGTAATGGTATCGCCATGGCTCATCCAAACCTGCGAACCTAAATTGATACCTTTGAATAATTTATTCTCCTGGTTTACAAAGTTTAGGTTAGCGCGGCCATATTCGCGTGTAGACGAAGGCTGAACCGAACCTCCTGAGTGTTGGGCAATGTATTGTGCACCATAGCAAACCGCCAATAGCGGATATTTTAAATGGTACTTCGATAGATCGATTTGAGGGGCATCTTCCTGACGGACAGAATAAGGACTGCCTGAGAAAATAACTCCTTTTACATCAGGTGTAATCTCAGGAAGATTGTTGTATGGATATATTTCACAGTAAATATTTAGTTCGCGAACCCTGCGGGCAATGAGTTGTGTAAATTGCGAACCAAAATCGACGATAATGATTTTTTCTTGCATCCGCAAAGGTAGTGATTAGATATGAGATTTGGGGAGGTAGATTTGAGATTTTTGAAGGAAAAAGTCAGGAGTCTGCAGCCAGGAGTCCGGAAGGCGCTTCGGAATCGAGTGTTTGACATTCGGCCTCAATTAACCGATTTAAACAATTAACTGATTAACCCTAATAACAGTTTTCAATTTACAGTTACTAACGGCCCAATAACAAATAAACCACTGAACCTTTAAGATTCCATCAAAATCACATCCACGCCAAATTTCCTCAAAAAGTCAACCCCTTCATCGCTTGGTAAACCTTTGTAAGCCGCATAAGATTTGGAATAATATACCAGTTTAATACCTGATGATAAAATAAGGCGGGCACAGGCAATACAAGGCGATAAAGTGGTATATAAGGTACAACCTTCAATCCTGGCTCCATTTTTTGAGGCATAAAGAATGGCATTTTCTTCGGCATGTAAGGCCAAAGAGCAACTTCCCTTACTATCGCGGGCACAGCCATGTTCAGGCCATTCTTCGTCGCAGTTATGTGTACCAGCCGGCGGACCATTATAGCCTATAGAAATAATGCGGGTATCTTTGGTTAACACTGCACCAACATGGGCACGCACACAATGTGAGCGGGCTGCCAGGTCGGTGGCGAGGTTCATAAATATTGTATCGAAACTTGGTTTATCTGTCATTTGTTAAAATAAAAAGCCACAAAGAAATGCGTCTTTGTGGCTGCTAAATTACTGCATTAAAACTTAATGTCCGCCTTCGGCACTGATATTTTCAACATCTATACCTTGTTTCTTAAGTTCGCCGCTAACTTTCCATGCAAAGAAAATTAAATATGCAAAACCGATAACCGGAATAATATATGAATGGTGAATACCGGCACTATCAGCTAATTCACCTTGTATCGGTGGAATAATAGATCCTCCCAGGATCATCATGATCAGGAATGAAGAACCTTGCGAGGTATATTTACCTAAACCTGTAATGGCCAATGAGAATATCGAAGGCCACATAATTGAGCAGCATAAACCTCCGCTCACAAAAGCAAAAATAGCCACATGCCCGGTTGTCAATAAGCCAATTATCATGGCAATAGCGCCCAAAGTACCAAAAATAGCTAGGGTCTTAGCAGGTTTTTCCTGTCCGATAAAAACAGCTAAAACCATTACCGCAATACACAATCCATAAACATATAAATTACCCACATTTGTACCAGTTGCATGATTAACGCCCAAAATAATTGCGAAAGCCACGAAAGGCACTATAATGGTCAGAACATTTTTTGTCAGTTTGGATAGGTTGAAAGCACTAACCGCTCCAGCCCACCTGCCAATCATCATACTCCCCCAATACAACGAGATATAAGGTTTGATATCTGCATCCGCTAAACCGCCAAAATCAGGCAATTTGAGCAAAGCACCCAAATTACTTTGAATGGTTACCTCTGTACCCACATACATAAAAATAGCCAGCATGCCCAACACCAACTGAGGATATTGCATTGCCCCCCAGCTAGAAGAATTTTCCTTCTTAGCAAAGTAACCGAATAATAAAGCGCCTAAAATGATTACAAACGAAGAGTAAACAAAAATGGATGCACTGATACCGGTCAAATTAGCCAAAGGACCAGCTGCTGCCACCATTAAGAAACCCAAGATCATGACAACCAATGGTCCGGTTGGTTTGCTACTGGCTTCGATCTTTTCCGTGCTGGTAACATCAGGGAGCTTGGAAACACCAAAAAATATAGCAACGGCCAGAAACAATCCTGCCAGGATATAATATAGATTATTAATAGAAGAAATTTCTACAGCTTTGGCTACTGCATCGTTTGCTGTTCCGAAAAGTACCACACTAACGATAACGGGCCCCATTAACCCGCCAAAGTTATTAACACCTCCGGCAAGATTTAAACGATGCGCACCGCTTTCCGGCTCCCCTAATGCAACCACAAAGGGGTTTGCTGCTGTTTGTTGTAGAGAAAAGCCCAGGGCAATGACAAAAAAAGCGAACAGGATAAACAAAAACGATCCCGAATGTACCGCCGGAATCATTAAAAGAGCCCCCCCTGCAGAAATCACAAGCCCGGCAATGATTCCTTTTTTGTAACCTATTTTATTTAAAATATCAACCTTCGACGCCTGCGAGGCAAAGTATAATATTAATGATCCGATAAAATACCCGCCATAAAAGGTAAAATCTATTAATTGAGATTCGAATTGAGTTAATTTAAAATGCGTTTTACAAAAAGGAATAAAGATGCCATTTGAAGCGGCAACGAATCCCCAAAAAAAGAATACAGTTATAATTGTATATAGCGCTGTACCATAATTTTTAGTTGTTTCTTTTGTCATTGCTTATGAGTTGGTAAATTGTTTTAGTGGCGCTAAACATAAATAAAAAAAATGAGAACCAGCAAATTTTATGCAACCTGTGCAACAAAAATAAATGTTATATGTTTAGGTATAAAATTGCATATTCGCATTATAAACAATACAATGCATGTTTGAAGCCATATTACTAGGAATAGGAGCAGGGATTATTTCGTCGTTTTTAACAGGGCCGGTATTTTTTGCAATGATTAAAACCAGCATAGAAAGAGGCTTCAAAGCAGGTTTTTCTTTAGCAGTAGGCGTAATCCTCAGTGATATTATTCTGATTGGCCTTGTACTTTTCGGCAGTCAGTTTTTCGATTATAAAGCCGAATTCGACAAATACGTAGGCGCTATTGGCGGCCTATTCCTGTTGGCGGTAGGCATCTACTACCTGGTTTCTAAAATAACCGTACATTATGATAGCTCGACCTTACGAAAAGTAAGTAAGAGAGGTTATGTTTTAAAAGGGTTTCTGATGTGTATCCTCACCCCTTCTACCCTTATGTTTTGGATTATCGTCAGCGGAATCATCTCTGTTAAGCTCAACAACATGCTAAATGAGAAATTGGTCTGCTTTTTTATTGCCATGACCACTCAATTGTCAATAGATGCCGTCAAGAGTTTTTACTCCAGCAAACTCCGTTACAAAATAAAAGAAGATGCACTTAAAAAGCTGAATAAAATTGCGGGCGTCGTGATCATCTTTTTCGCCTTCTGGCTCATTATTAAAACCTACCTGAAGTTTTACGCATAACAACTTAGCAGTACCGGCATACTAATATGGCCTGTTGCCCTTTGTATCTTCGTGCTTAATATTATTTTTTCGAAAAGCAATGTTAGTGCTGGCATTAAGTGTTAGTCCTGCCAATGCTGCAAGTCCTCGCCCGGTGAAAAACCGGCCTCCGGGCTTTCCGCGAATGTCAGGTTTAGGGATGAAAAGGCAGTAACATTAACCAAGACCGAGTAATTATACAAAATCGTCTGGTATCACTGTGCCTCAGTGGTTCATATTATTTTTATTGAAAAGCAATGCCTGTACTCCGGTTAAGCGTCAGTCCTGCCAATGCTGCAAGTCCTCACCCTGTGAAAAACCGGCCTCCGGGGTTTCCGAGAATGTCAGGTTTAGGGATGAAAAGACAGTAACATTAACTCATGAGACCGAGTAATTATACAAAATCGTCTGGTATCCCTGTGCCTCAGTGGTTCATATTATTTTTATTGAAAAGCAATGCCTGTACTCCGGTTAAGCGTCAGTCCTGCCAATGCTGCAAGTCCTCGCCCGGTGAAAAACCGGCCTCCGGGCTTTCCGCGAATGTCAGGTTTAGGGATGAAAAGGCAGTAACATTAACCAAGACCAGAACAAGTGTTTGAAATCTGCTTTGGGTCTTTGTTCCTTAGTGATAAAAATTGTCTACAGGATCGTCATTGATGGCAGAGTACCACTTTCCCTTTCGCTGTGCAAACTTGGTGCACTCGGTGATAAAAAATAGCCCATATCAGTGATATGGGCTATTCATTATTTTATTCCCCTCAGGGATTTTGAGGCTAGTAAGCCCTTTGGTTATTTCCTTCTTTCCAGTTAACAAAAGCTTTATTTACCACCTTGTTACCACCTGGTGTAGGGTAATTTCCGGAGAAATACCAATCGCCTTTGTTTTTCGGGCAGGCTTCGTGCAGGTTTTCCAAACTTTGGTAAATTACTTCAACCTCGGCAACGGTACCCTTTGGCGTGATAATCTGCGCAATTTTGGCCGAAATTTCTTCCGGGGTAAATGGTTTATAAATTTCTTTAACGTGGTTTACAATTTCCTCTTTAGGCAATAATAACGACGCTTTGCATTTGGTATAAACATCTTCAATTACCTGCCACATGCCACGCTCGGTAAGGAGTTGTATTGCCGCATCAAAAGCAACAAACTGGCCCATACGGCTCATATCGATACCATAACAATCAGGATAACGGATTTGAGGAGCTGAAGAAACAATAATGATTTTCTTAGGGTGTAAACGGTCTACAATTTTAATGATACTTTGCTTAAGCGTAGTACCACGAACAATCGAATCGTCTAACGCTACCAGCGTATCCTGATGGTTGTTGATAATCCCATAAGTAGTATCGTAAACATGGGCAACCATTTCACTCCGGTCTGCGTCCTGTGTAATAAAGGTGCGTAGTTTTACATCTTTAACCGCCAGTTTTTCTACCCTGGGAGCCAGCGACAATAACTCGTCTAACTGCTCGTCGTTCAGTTGTTCCTTTTTATGTAAAAGGGTTTCTTTTTGGAGGTTACGCACATAACGCTGTACGCCATCAACCATACCGAAAAAGGCCACCTCAGCTGTATTCGGGATAAACGAAAATACAGTGTTTTTCAGGTCGTAGTTAACGGCTTTTAAAATTTTATCGCTTAATAAGCGGCCCAGCTGTTTACGTTCGCGGTAAATTTCAACATCGCTTCCCTTCGAGAAATAGATGCGCTCAAATGAGCATGATAATCTTTCGGTAGGCTCGCGGAACTGTTCCATACTTACCTGGCCGTTTTTCTTGATAATTAAAGCATGACCCGGATCGATCTCTTTAACATCCTTATACTGAATATTGAATGCGGTTTGTAAAGCGGGGCGTTCAGAAGCTGCAACTACAATCTCATCATCGTAATAGTAGTAAGCCGGGCGGATACCTGCCGGATCGCGCATAATGAACGAATCGCCATTACCAACCATACCACAGATCGAATAACCGCCATCCCAGGTTTTGGCCGAGCGGCGAAGGATATTGGCAATATCTAAATGTTCGGAAATTTTATGTGTAATTGCAATATTATCATGCCCTTCTTTTTTGTACTGGTCAAAAAGTTCCTGGTTCTCATCATCCAGAAAGTGACCAATTTTTTCCAATACGGTAACTGTATCGGCTTTTTCTTTAGGATGCTGGCCCAATTCGTATAATTGCTCCAATAATTCATCCACATTGGTCATGTTAAAGTTCCCTGCAATTACCAGGTTACGGGTCATCCAGTTGTTTTGCCTTAAAAAGGGGTGACAATTTTCAATGCTGTTTTTCCCATGTGTACCATAACGCAAATGGCCCAATAACACCTCGCCAATAAAGCTTACGTTGTTTTTGAGCCATTCTGTATCCTGCATTAGTTCAGGCGTATTTTCCTGGATATCAACAAATTTGTTCTGCACATATTCGAAAATATCTGCTACCGCATTTGATGCCATGCTCCGGTATCGGCTGATATACCTGCTTCCCGGTTTCATATCCAGCTTAATGGTGGCAATACCCGCGCCATCCTGGCCCCGGTTATGCTGTTTCTCCATTAAGAGGTATAATTTGTTAAGGCCGTAAAGTGCTGTACCGTACTTTTGCTGGTAGTAAGAAAGTGGTTTTAACAGTCGAATAAAAGCGATTCCGCATTCGTGTTTTATCTGATCACTCATTGTGTGGATTTGAAGCCGCAAAGTTATCCTTTTAACTCATTACAACCTAAAGAAAAATGCTTTCTTTTAAGATGATGAGTTTAAGCTGACACACTTCTAAAATGCTCGTTGGGCTGCCTGTGTTAATTAAATACCTGTATTATTAATTAGAATCGTTCTAAATAATTTGCATAGTTAATGTGGAATTCTCACATTTGCATCATTATTAAGATTTAGTCTAAATTGAAAAAACTTTACACATTCGCCTTATTCTTTTTTATTTGCTTCACTGCGATAGCGCAAATTAGAAATGTTGTGGTCGGAAAAGTAACCGATCCACAGGACAAGCCTTTAGAACTTGTTAATATCAAAATTGTAGAAACCAATCAATATGCCATCACAGACAAAAATGGTTTATTCAGGATTAATGGCTCTGAAACGAATAATATACTGACCCTCGAATTTTCCTATATCGGTTATCAGAAGTTAAACTTACCCGTAACCATTAAAGCTGGCGAAACTAATCTCGGTAATATCACCTTAAAAGTTTTGGACTTAAGCTTGGAAAACATCGAGATCAATGCCAAGCGGAATTATACCGGCCAAACCAACTCTTCATTAATCATTACCAGAGATTTAATTGAGCAAACGCCTGCCTTGAGTGTAAATGATCTATTGAATCAGATACCGAATAGAAAAATCCAGCCGCCATCCTTACAAAACGTACAGAATATTAACCTAAGGGCTGCTTATGCCCCCACTACTGATGGAAAAGGGGCTTTCGAGTTAAATAATGCATTTGGTATTGCCATTATTATGGACGGAAACACCATTAGTAATAATGCCAACATGCAAAGTTTTAATGCTGGCAGAGCAGGCGGGGTAGGTTCGTCATTTGTAAAAAGCGGATCATACGGAATAAGAGGAACTGGCGAGCAGGACAGAACAGGCTACACCGGAGATTATACTTTTGGAGGAACAGACCTGCGCCAAATCCCCGCTGATAATATTGAAAGTATTGAGGTTATTCCAGGTGTGGCCCCGGTAAAATATGGCGATTTAACAGATGGTGCTGTTGTTATTGAACGTCAGGCAGGTAAGTCTCCTGCTTACGTACGTATGCAATTAAGAGATAATGCTACATCTTATGGTTTTTCAAAAGGCTTTGAAATCAGTCCAAAATATGGAGCTGTAAATATTGGAATTAATTATGTTAATTCTTTCCAGGACAACCGCGACAAATTAAAAGCTTACAAAAGGCTAACCACCAATGCCATGTGGACAAATTCTTTTGGAAAAAGTAAACAGCTAAAGAATACTTTTAGTTTAGATTATGGCCGGAATCTAGATGGAATCAAATTTGACCCGGACGATGAAAAGAGTACAAGAACGAAATTTGACAGCTGGAATTTTAGCATTGCAAACAGAAGCAATTATCGTTTCAACAACGGCTTCCTAAAAAATGTTGGTCTAAATTTAAGATATGCAGAAGGACACCAGGTTAGTTACAAGGAAGAATTAGTAAATGATGCTTATGTATTATATAGTACAGCAACTACTACAGGAATACATGAAGGATATTATGATTCTGGAGTTTACACTGCAAAATCATTGATAGATGGCCGTCCGATTACCGCATCAGCTAATTTAGATTTCACGGGAGGGTTTGCAACAGGAAATTTAGTGCACAACCTGTCTTTTGGTACCAGCTTTAGCTATAGCATAAACAAAGGGTTGGGCCAAACCATTGATCCGAACGAGCCGAGGGCTACAACAAGAATTGCAAGTACTTCTTTGGGCACAAAAAGTTCAGAACGTTATTACGACTTCAGGTTGGCACTTGCCCAAAAAGACCTTGGTTTTTATGTTGAAGACCTCTTTACCGCAACTGTAATGGGTAGACCCTTGAATATTCGTGCCGGTATAAGATCTGATATACAAAATGGGTATACTTCAATATCACCCAGAACAAATATCAATTATGAAGCAAATAAAAACCTTAGGTTTGGCGTGGCTTATGGTTTATCATATAAATCGCCAGGCCTGGCACAACGTTTCCCAGGGCCAACGTTTTTTGAAGTGCCATTGTTAAATGCCTATAATGGTAAGGTAAATGAAAGTACTTATCTGGTTTATGTAGAGCGTTACGAACCTACTAGCACAGGTTTAAAACCATCAAAGAGCGAAAGCATCGAATTATCTGCACAATTAAAAATTGATAAATTTAATCTTTCTTTAACTGCTTTTAACAAAAAATCGCGGGATGGGATATCTACCGTTCAAAATTTACAGAGCATTTTTCTGCCCACTTACACTGCAACTATCAATCCCGGTGCAAAACCAACAATAAACCAAACAGGTACCAAAGCTTACGCCATTAATTATTCAGCATTTAAAAATGACCTTTTATCTGATAACCAAGGCTTTGAGCTGATCTTAAACACCCCAGAGATTAAACAGATCAAAACTTCATTTAACATTAGTGGCGGGCTTTTCAAAACTAAATCGCGCTCGCGCTATAATTCATTGAGCAACGAAATCCCAAACACTGTTCCTACAGACCCAAACTACGCGTACATTGGTGTTTATGAACCAAAAAATACCAGAGCATATTTCAGTACAGGAAGACTTACCAGTGTAACCCATATCCCTAAGCTAAGTCTTGTAGTTTCTTTTATTGCAGAATTCCAATTATTAGATAAAATTATCAGTCCGGAAAGTTCAAGAATTCCGCTGGGTTATTATACAAGCACTAATCAATATATAGCTATTACTAATTTCGATAAGAATAATACTTCCTATGGTCATTTATACAAAAGCCCAGAACAACAGGCCGAAGAAAATCTTCCCCGCATATTCTCAAATTACCACATGAGCATTGCAAAGGAGATTAAGAAGCGTTTCAAATTCGCTTTTAATGTATACAATGTTTTTAATTACCAGCCTTATTATGTTACCCCTGCGGGTACGTATAAATATCCAAATACCAGCCCAACATTTGGTGCCGAATTATCGATTAAACTATAAGATGATGAAAAAAATAATATTTGTAGTAACTGCAATTGTGCTGCTATTCACTGCTTGCAAAAAATACCAGGGGGATACACCAGAAATTCATCCGGTACAATTCAAAGTTATCGCATCATATGCTTCTGCTGATCTTGCAAAGATTTTACCCATTGCAAAAGTTAAACTTACATTTAAGAACAACAAGAATAATAAGGAAAACATTTATACTGCTAAAGATGATGGTACTTTTTCGCTGGATTCTATCTCACCAGGAAGCTATGATATTTCTGCTTCGGTAGAAATATCAGCCGCTGAATATTCTGCACTTACCGGAGAAAGCGTGACTAAAAATGTGGTCTTTAATGCATCAGAAAAAGCAAGAATCATCACTATTGAAAATGGCCAGAGTCTTAATTTAAAACTTATTGCTGGCCCTACTGGCCCATGGGTAATTAAGCAAATCTATTTTGCAGGGTCTAATACCACAACAGGTGCTAGTTTTAGAGATCAGTTTATTGAGATTTACAACAACTCAGATTCTGTATTGTATGCCGATAGTTTGTACATTGGCGAGGCTTTAGGCATCCAAAACTTTACTGCTGTGAACATTTACAGACAAACGAACAGCCAGTATGATTGGAGTAAAGCTCAGGGAATGCCTTCGGATATTGATGCCAATAACGATTATGTTTATATGAGGGCGTTATTGATGATCCCTGGAACCGGAAAGCAATATCCGGTGTTACCGGGTAAAAGTATTGTATTGGCGCAAACTGCCGTAAACCATAAAGCACCCTTTACCGGTTCTGATGGGAAAGTAATTACTGCACGCGACCCATCTTTAACAATTGATTTGAGTGGCGCAGATTTTGAAGCCTATTATGCCCCTTTCCTACCCCGCCCTCTCGCTTCCGATATAGACAACCCCTTAGTACCCAATATTGACGTCTTATCTTACAATGGAACTGATCTGATTTTAGAAACCAGCGGCAGAATGGGCTATGTAATTTTTAAAAATAATGGCAAAACGCCTATCAAAGATTTACCTAAATATCCATATCCAACCATTGCTCCACCAAGTTCAAGTGCTGATAAATATTATCAGATTCCACGCTCTTTCATTATTGATGCGGTGGAGACTCAAACCAACGTAGCGACATCACGAGTACCTAAAAAGCTTGTTGCAAGCCTGGATGCCTTATACACCTATGTTCCCAACGGGATATATTCTTCGCAATCAGTAATCAGAAAAACGGAAGCTATCGTAAATGGAAGGATAATTTTAAAAGATACCAATAACTCAGCCGAAGATTTTGACTACCTGCCACTTGCCAATCCAAGGGGGTTTAAATAATTATTACATGGCGAAAATACTTCACATCATAAAAATGAAGCATAATATTTTATATACAATTTTAATTTTCGGCACTGCATTTACGGCATCAGCTCAGGTGAATGATGCTTCAAATACAGCAACAAATAACAAACGGTTTTCTGCAGATTCAGCTCAATTTAGCGCCTATGACTTTGCAAAAACAAGTCCTTTTTTTATTAAAAAGTTAATGCCTCTAACTTTTAACAGCTTAAAGATTAATCAAATTTTCGAGAAGGGGCATCTGATGAAAGCCCAGGATGCAACACAGATTAACACAACAGCTTTGAGTACAGAAGGAATTTCGCAGCTCAAATCTGTCACATTATGGGGTTTGTTTTCATATAACAGATCGGTAGAAGATAGTACCTCATTTTCACATCAAACCCGAAACAACCTGGTAAATCCATACTATTTTGGTTCAGTTAAAAATCTTAATTATCAAAGAACAGTTTACAACCTAAAGGCTTTAGCCAGTAAAAATTTACTAAACGATAATTTACCTGTCGGCTTAGGTGCAGATTACAGGATAGGCAACCATTATTCTACTAACGATCCGCGCGGAGAAATTAGCGATTATCAATTAAATCTGGTTGCATCAATTGGTTATAATATTGCCAAAGAATTAACCATAGGAGCGGCTTACAGGTATGGTTATGGCTTAGAAAAAGTAAATGTTGCCTATAAAAATAACAGCCTCTCTCAAGGCAAAGTAATCCCCGAGTTTACCAATTATTTGATAAATGGTTATGGGGAGGGAGAAGAATATAATGAAAGAAGGACCTTTCAGAATAACCAAACAAGAGATGGACTCGATGCCTATTTAACTTTTGATAATGAAACAATGGGAAGCTTCAATTTCACATTCCAAACATCAAAAGAAAAGCAGAAATTTGATTATCGAACTTCATCAGGAATTACAAAATACATCAGTTTCAACTTAATTAACGAAAAGTACCGGCTGTATTGGTTGAAAAAAGGAAGGAATAACAAATTTAGCGCAGATTTATCCTATTACAGAAATAACGGCCATAACTATTTACATGTTTATCTGGCCAATAGTTATCTGTATAAAGACAATACTATCGCAGCCAGAGGCCTTTTCTCGTTAATTAATAATCAAATCACCCATAATTTTGGCTTAGGCTTAAGTAAATACGGAGAACGTAAGCAAGACGGTATTGCCGGAAATGATATCAGATTCAACCAGTTAAATTACTCGCTTAGTTATGGTATAAACCGCCAGAATAAAAATAACCATAATTGGGGCTTCAGTTTAACCGGCTTATATAATCAATATCTTGATTCTGATTTTAATGTATTATTGGCTAATGAAGGTGTATTTACCAGAAATGTAATTTACTACGACTATGCTTACCACACCACCTCAAAATTTGGCGCTAACCTGACCGGTGATTATAGCATCCCGATGTTTAAACAAGTTCAGGCTGGTATCAAAGTTGCCCTTACTTACTGGCGAAGGGAAGATCTAAAAGATTTTGGCAGAACATTGACAAGTGCCCCCGGTAAAGACCGTTTTTCTTCCAATATTAGCTTAAACCTGTATTTTTAACCCATGAATAAATTTTTTGCCCTTCTTGCTCTTGCATTCACCGGATTAATCTTATTTTCATTTCAATCGGCCAATTTTAACGATGATGATGAGTTGAGTATTGACAGTTTGCGCAAAGTTTATTCGAAACCTACCAGCCAGTGGCCGAAACCAACGGTAGATCCGGGAGCTGTATTTCAGGAACTGGGAGAGCTCCCTCCCGCTCCGGTTGATTTAAAAAATGATTCAGTTAAAAAGGTGGTTGAGTTGGGTAAGATTTTATTTTTCGATCCGCGTTTATCAGGCTCTAACCAGATTTCGTGCTCGAGCTGCCATGCTCCAGATTTGCACTGGACCGATGGCCGCCAGGTTTCCATTGGTCATGATCATTTGGCCAATATCCGCAATGCCCCATCTTTGGAAAATGTTTGGTTTTACAAGCGCCTGTTTTGGGATGGCCGGGCCAATAGCCTCGAAGAACAAGCTGGTAGTCCGGTGGCCGCGCATAACGAAATGCACCAGGACATGAAAGTTTTACCTAAAAAACTAAGCAAGATTAAAGGTTACCAACCTTACTTTACAGCCGCATTTGGCTCGGATAAAATTACCAATAAAAGAATTTTTGAAAGTTTAGCTACTTTTCAACGCAGTATTGTAAGCCGCAGAACGCCTTTTGATCGTTTTTTAGGAAAAGATAAAAAAGCGTTGACCGATCAGCAGTTGGTGGGTTTGCATTTGTTCCGCACCAAAGCGCGTTGTATCAATTGCCACAATGGTCCGTTTTTTACCGATAACGAGTTCCACAACGATGGTTTAACTTATTATGGCCGTAAATATGAAGATTTAGGCTTATACAACGTAACCAAAAAGGCTGAAGATGTGGGCAAGTTTAAAACCCCAGGTTTAAGAAATGTGATGAAAACCGCTCCCTGGTTTCACAATGGTTTATTTCCGGATATGGACGGCGTAATGAACATGTACAATGTGGGCATGCCTGTACAGCGGGTAAAGCCCGAGCAGGTAAACGATCCGCTTTTGCCTAAAAATGACAAGTTATTGAAGGGTTTGAAGCTAAGCAAAGCAGAAAAAGACGCTGTTGTTGCCTTTTTAGATGCCTTATCATCGCCAACGGTATTGGTGAGGGTTGAACAGTTACCGCAGTAGGTAGTTAGGAGTGGGCAGTTTACAGTTTATTCATAATAATAACCCGTAACCAAATGACTAATGATCAATTCTCAATGAGCTACAAAATTACATCTTACCCGATTCCAATGCCTCACCGAAAAAGATAGAAGCATGCTCATCGAATGCAGCCGGATCGCCACTCGTGTAAAAATACCTTTCGCCATTTTTAGCCAATTTTTCTTCGATTTCAGGATGCCTTGCTAAATAATCGACCAAACTGTTGGCTACGATCTCGCCCTGTGTTAAAACCGTGATGTGATCCGGAAAAACTTTCTTTAGTTTGGGCATTAATAAAGGGTAGTGCGTACAGGCCAGCAATACGCAATCTATACCGGCCGACTGGTGCAACAGCTGATCACAGTATTCTTTAATAAAGAAATCTGCTCCTGGCTCTAAATGCTCGTTGTTTTCAATAAGCGGTACCCACATCGGGCAGCTTTGCTGATAAACTTGTATATCGGGGAAAAATTTATTGATTTCCAACAGGTACGATTGTGAGTTAACCGTTCCCCTTGTCCCCATTACACCAACCTGTTTGGTTTGGGTATAGGTATCAATTACTTCTGCTGTAGGCCTTATTACCCCCAGCACCCTTCTGCCAGGATATTTAACTGGTAAATCTTTTTGCTGAATGGTTCTCAGTGCTTTCGCAGAAGCGGTATTACAGGCCAGGATTACCAGTTGGCATCCTTTTGCAAAAAGCCATTCTACACATTCCAGCGTATATTTATAAATGGTATCGAAAGAATGATCGCCATAGGGTGAGCGGGCATTATCGCCCAGATAGATATAATTATAATCTGGCAATTTATTTACAATAGAACGGAAAACCGTTAAACCACCGTAACCCGAATCGAAAATACCTATGGGCGAAGAGTTTTGCATGCCTTTTGATGTTGGAAAGTTGTAAAGTTAGTTGAAATGTTTGAAGGTTGAAATATTGGAACGCTGGAATGTTTTAAAGCCCCGAACAGAACCTTCCAACGTTTAAACTTTACAACAATAAAACTTCTCTTAAACCAAAAAGCGGAACCAAGTTAAACTTAATTCCGCTTTATATTTTGAACTGGAAAGGAGACTTTTGACTCCGAACTCCTGACTCAAGATTACTTTTTAGGTGCAGCTGGTTTTGCCGTAGTTGCTGAAATACCTAATTTGGTTTTAACTGCTGCCGTAATGTCGTCACCGCCATCCCAAAAAACTAAGTTGTTACCACCTTGTCCGTTTGCAATATCGAAAACGTAAGCTAAACCTTTTTCTTTAGCGATAGCCGAAATTGCATTGGCCACTTTAGCCTGGATTGGCTGGAACAATTCGCCTTGCTTAGTACCTATATCTTGTGAAGCTTTTGTACGTGCATCTGTAATGCGTTTTTCTAAATCCTGTAATTCCTGGCCCGCAGCCTGCAATTCTTTACCCACTGTTTCTTTGTTTGCCTCGCTTAACGTTTTTTGCTTGGCTTCTGCAGCGGCCATTTTGGTTTGATATTCTTTGATCATTGCATCAATATCAGCCTGCTTTTGTTTACCTAAGGTTTCTAAAGTAGTTTGAGCTGTTTTAGCCTCTGGTAAGTTTGCGAATACCTCTTCAGAATTAATGTGACCCAATTTTTGTTGTGCACTTGCCATATTCGCTGTAAACAATAACCCTGCTGCTACAAAGAATACGTTAATTAACTTTCTCATCTTTCTATTTTACTTTTTTTTATTTTTTTCGTTTGTTTTTTCTAAAATGAGTGACGAATATACTAATTATTTACTGTCCCTGGTTTATAACCTAATTTTACAATAACATCATTACTAACATCGTAACTGCTGCTTGCATAAATCATCATCGTTGCTTCACTGCTCTTGTCGAAAATGAAGTCTAGGTATTTAGATTTTGCAATCTGTTTAATAGCCTCGGCTACTTTATCCTGAATCGGTTTAATTAATTTTACCCTGCTTTGGAAAAGATCTCCATCGGGACCAAATTTAGACCGCTGAAATTCTTTTGCCTGTTTTTCTTTTTCAATAATTTCATTTTCACGGCGTTTGCGCATATCATCTGTTAATAAAACCTGATCAGCCTGATACGCTTTGTACATCCGGTCTATTTCAGAAAAATTCTGATCAACCTGCTGTTGCCATTGTTTTGAAGCCACATCTAACTGACTTAATGCCGATTTATATTCTGGTAAATGTTTTAAGATATACTCCGTGTCTACATAAGCAAATTTCTGCGCAAAGGCACCGAAAGATGTGCAAAGTAGGAATGCGATAAAAAGATATTTTTTCATCCTGTATAATTGTTTTAAAGTGATGAAGCAATCATGATTTTATCTTGTTTATTTCCAAGTAAGCAAAATCTGATGGTTTCATTTTTGTGTGTGTTAACTGATATATTAATAACCTAAGCTTTTTTTAAACTCCACTTGCAATGATTTATTGCATAATTACTTATTTTTTTGTTCTTTATCAATTAAAATCCACCTAATTGTTGTGCGATACTGAAAGTAAAGTTTTGTTTACCTCCATCTGCAACTCCCGGAATTCTATCGAATGCATGTCCGTAATCGATACCCAATAAACCGAAGATCGGCAAGAAGATACGTGCACCAACACCAACTGATCTCCGCACGTTAAAAGGATTAAAATCGCCAAACCTGTTCCAGGTGTTACCTGCCTCGGCAAAGGCCAAAACAAATGCTGTTGCCTGCTGGCTCGCAATTACCGGATAACGTGCCTCGAGCACATATTTGGTATAAATTGGGCTACCCGATTGTTGTGCAATTCTCGGATCAGAACCATTTGGTATCACCGTATTATTTGCATAACCACGCATCGCGATCAGCTCAGACCCCTGTAAAAAATCGAAGCCCTGCATCCCGTCGCCACCCAATTTAAAACGCTCGAATGCGGATTGCCCCACTGCCTTGTTGTATGAGCCCAAGAAACCAAATTGTGCCTGCGCTTTAACGACTAAATTCCCTACCACACGCTGGTACCATTGCGAATCGAATTTCCATTTATGATATTCGGTAAAACGATATTTTTCTTTATCAGGCGCCGTTGCATAATTCACTTTGTTAAACAGTGAAAATGGTGGTGTAGCCTGAATAGTGAAACGTATAAACGATCCGGATTTAGGGAAAATTGGCGAATCTCTTGAATCGCGGCTAATCTCTTGCGATAAACTCAGGTTATAAGAAGTACCGGTGCTAAATAAATATCCTGTATAGTTATTCAGGATATACTGTTGCAAGCTAATTGCGTGCGATAACTGGAAGTAGTTATCCGGCCAGTTTAACCTTCTGCCTAAACTAACGGTTACACCATTTAAACGGATTTTCTGAAACTGGGCATCGCCGCTGCTTAAACCGTTAGATTGTAAAGAGGTGAATGCACTTACCCCAAAACTTACCGGTTTCTCGCCACCAAACCAAGGTTGAGAGAACGAGAAACTGTACGATTGGTAATATTTACCGTTGGTTTGTCCACGCAAACTTAATTTCTGTCCATCTCCTTTTGGTAATGGCTTGTATGCTTTTAAATTGAACAGGTTACGCAACGAGAAGTTATTGAAGGTTAAACCCAGGGTTCCGATAATACGGCCACCGCCAAAACCACCCGATAATTCGATCTGATCTGATGGTTTTTCTTCTACTGCATATTCGATATCTACCGTACCATCTGCCGGATTAGGGCGGGGTGTCGGAACTGTTTTAGATTCGTCGAAGTTTCCTAATTGACCAATTTCACGGATGGTACGGATTAAATCACTTTTGTTAAATTTTTGTCCCGGTTTGGTACGGATCTCACGCAACACCACTTTATCGTTTGTGATGGTATTTCCTTTTAAGGTGATACGGTTGTTGGTATATTGTGGCCCTTCATACATCCGTAATTCCACATCAACCGTGTCTCCATAAATTTTGGTCTGTACCGGATCGATATTAAAAGTTAAGTATCCGTTATCAGTATACATACTGTTGATGTCGCCACCGTTTTCGCCACCACCGTTTAATTTTTTATTTAATTTCTCCTCGCTAAAAACATCCCCTTTTTCGATGGTCAATACTTTTTGTAATATGCTATCCGGATAAATGGCATTACCAGCCCAGGTAATATTACCAAAATAATACTTTTTACCTTCGTAAAGGTCCATTCTAATATTAACCTTTTTATCGTTATATTGGTAAATGGTATCTTTTAGTAATTCGGCATCACGATAGCCTTTCTCATGCATTTTGGCAATCATTTTTACCTTGTTCTCTTCGTATTTCTCTTTTGAGAATTTTCCGGATCCCCAAAAGCGCCACCAGGCAAATTGCTTAGGGTTTTTAAGGTATTTTCTAAGTTTGGCCGATTTAAAATCTTTGTTCCCGGTAAAATCGATATGCCGTACTTTAACACGGTGACCTTTATCAATATTTGCTTCCAATACTACGCTGTTCTCTGCATTTGGGTCTTTACGCGTATTGTAATCGATCTTGGTAAAGAAAAAACCTTTATCCAACAAGTATTTTTTAACTATAGCCGAGGTGGTATTGTAGAGGTTATCGTTTACGATTTTACCGGTTTTATCATTTAATTTTTCCTGAATTGCAGTTCTTTCAGATTTACGGATACCTTTTAGGTCGATTGAGCTTAAACGGGGGCGCTCAACTACTTCAATTTCAAAATAAACAGAATCCTGAACAAATTTTTCGATATTAAGTTTAACATCATCAAATAATCCCTGGGCCCAAAGTGTTTTAATCGCATCAGAAGTGGCCTCGCCAGGCAGAACGATTTTATCGCCTTTATTTAGCTTAGATAAGGTGATTAACACTTCCTTATCCAGGTACTGGGTGCCGGTTACTGTGGTACCCCCAATGATATATTCTTTTGGACTAAAATAATCGAGATCTAAGCCACCAACCTTTAAAGAAGGGGTTACCGGAGCCTGACCTTGTGGACGTACTTGAGCGAAGGCCGGAGCGGCTAAAACTAGTAGGATTAAAACTTGAAATATTCTTTTCATTAAAATTAGTTGTTCAGTAATGGCCAAAAGGTAACGGTATTTTATAAAGCAAATTTTCTTTACGTTGTTCCCTTATCATGGTTTCATTTATAGTGTAAAAGTGGTGCTAAGTTAGTTTAAACGCTTGTTAAAAAGTGTTAAAAGAAAAATTAGTTTAATTGCTCACTAATTTTACCAAAACGGCGTTCGCGTTTTTGATAGTCTACAATGGCTTCGAAAAGATCTTCACGCCTGAAATCCGGCCACAAAACATCGGTAAAATAGAACTCCGTATAAGCCATTTGCCAAAGCAGGTAATTGCTGATGCGGTGTTCGCCACTGGTCCTGATCATGAGTTCCGGATCGGGTATATTTACCGTGGTTAGTTTTGATGAAAAAAGGTCTTCGTTAATGTCATCTATAGAAATGGCATTGTCTTTTACCGCTGATGCAATTTTTTTGGCAGCCTCCAGAATTTCCCATTTTGCGCTATAACTCAAAGCCAGTGTTAATGTGCATTTCTCGTTATGGGCTGTTTTTGCCATGGCTTCTTTTAAATCATCAATACACTCCTGAGGCAGGGATGCGATATTGCCGATGGCATTAAGCTTAATATTATTTTTATTAAGCGTTTCGGTTTCTTTGTTGATGGTAGAAATGAGGATCTGCATCAAAGCATCTACCTCTTCCTTTGGTCTGTTCCAGTTTTCGGTAGAAAAAGCATATAAGGTTAAATATTGGATACCTATTTCCACACAGCCTTCTACAATGTCTTTTACCGACAGCACCCCTTGTTCGTGGCCGAAAACCCGCACTTCACCCCGGCCTTTTGCCCATCTTCCATTGCCATCCATGATAACGGCAATGTGCTTTGGCAGGCGGTTATAGTCAATTTGTTCTTTAAATCCCATTAATTATGTCAAAATCAGCTTAAAAGGAATAGCATTTTGAGGATACAAAGGTAAAAGATATGCCAACACTAACAAATAGATAAGTGTCCCTTTTTCGAAAATCCCCTCTTTGCGTACCCGGCTGCCCGATCTGGAAGCGCGAAGGATCAGATAAATTAACCTGATTCTGGCCATTTCCAACAATCACCTGGTTAACCGGATAACGGCCACTCACATCGTCGATATAATCGGTAAATGGCGTTCTGTAGCCTATTTCGGTAAAAACACTCCAGGTATCTTTGTAATTATACCTTAGCCCTACCCCATACGGAATGGTTAAAACAGCGTTGTTGTAGCCATTTTCCTGGCCTTCAGTTGCCAGTCTATCTAACCGGTATCTTTCGCCGTTTACTTTTACAGTTGGTTTAAAAATAAGGAAACCTGCCCCGGTAAAGAGGTATGGTGTAAACTGGCGCGTTCCGCCGCCCAGGTTAAAATTAAAAAAATTAAAATCCACCAATCCGCTAATCTCGTTCAGTGAGGTTCTAAAACGCAGGTTTCGTTCACGAAACTGCTCATTGCTGGAATAGGAATCATCTGCTTTTACCTGTCCGTAGGTATAATTTAAACGAATACCCACATATTGGTTAAAATTCCGCTTGATATAAACACCGCCCGAAAAACCGCTGATCTGCAGAGGATTGTTCTGATTAAGATCGCCCATATAACCGGCTCCACCAGCCATAACGCCAACCTCCCAAGAGGGCTCACCTATTGGCTCACGCTGTGCACGGACCAGCTGCCCGCTCACGATGATGAAGAGGATAATCAATAGTTTTTTGTTTGGCGTCATACTTAGTAGTTACGGGTATCGATGCCCCATAATAATTTATTCCTTAACGTGTTTAAGTACGTTTCATTGTTAAGCCTGATAAGATTTACGCAAAAATCTGCCTTTTTAATACTAATTTTTACCGAACGCTCTACCGTAACGGTCCGGCTATCGCACGAAACCAAAAATTTAGATTCCCTTGCTTCTACCTCGAAAGAGAGCTTATTATGATCTGGCACCACCACTGGCCGCACATTCAGATTATGTGGCGCAATGGGGGTAATTACAAAATTTTTAGAATCGGGATAAATAATCGGGCCGCCACAGCTTAACGAATATGCTGTAGAGCCTGTAGGGGTAGCGATAATCAGCCCATCTGCCCAATAAGAGTTGATAAACTCATTGTTCATTGAAGCATGGATGATCATCATGGCCGAATTATCGCGGCGGTGAATCGTAATATCGTTCAGTGCAAAATTTTCTTCACCAAATAAACCGTTATCAGATTCTAATGTTAACAGTGAACGGGAATCTAAGGTATATTCTTTATTGATCAGGGCTTTGAGTGCCGATGCAATTTCGTTTTTATTGATACTGGCCAGGAAACCCAGGCGGCCAAAATTAATCCCGATTACAGGAATGCCTGAGTTACGGATCAGCGACAAAGTATCCAACAAAGTTCCATCTCCGCCCAGGCTCAATAATACATCGGCATGGTCTTTAAGTTCGGCATGGTTATGGAATACAATGGTACTGGCTGGCAATTTTATTTTACCGTGCAGAGAAGTTTTAAATTTAGAATATACCACAGGCTGGATCCGGTGCTCGGCCAGATGATCGAAAACCACCTGTACATAAGGTAAAACTGTATCATTAAAATCTCTGCCGTAAATTGCAATCCTCATAAGAGCGGTTTATACGTTTAAATAGTTCATGAAAGAATCGTAACGCTCTTGCGATCCATTATCAACCTGGGTGTTATTGTAGACTTCTTTTACCAGGTAATCATACCTTTCGAAAGAGGCCACCAATGAGGTAATTTCTGTTTTGTTTACTTTCAGCGTAACTTCTAAACGCGTAGAATCCTCGAAAGAATTCACATAAGAAGAGAGCACCTGTGCATTATCAGCCTCCACAATCTGAGCAATATGTGCAAGCGAATTATCGCGGTTACTGATTTCCAGAACGATAATTCCCCCAGGTTCGTTTACCGCATACTGTTCGGCCACTGCATTTACCAAGTTATTGATCGGAATTAAACCCACATAATTTTTATGTTGATCTAAAACCGGCACTGCCGTTAATTTTAACTGGCTCAATAACCTGATCACATCATAAGTATGTACATTGCTCCATACAAAAACATGGAGAATGTTTACTGTACTATCGCTTAACAGCGTATCGTGGTTATCAATATTCAGTAAATCATCTTCAGACACCAGGCCCAATAAAGTTACCCCATTTACAACAGGCAAATGCTTTAGCTTAAAATCGTTCATCCGGTCTAAAGCTTTTTGCACCGTATCATTGGTCATCAGTGATGGAACTGTATCTGATATGATTTCTGCGGCAAACATTTATTTTAACAATATTCTATCTAAAAATTTCTCTAAAAATGCATTAAATATTTCGGGATGTTCCATCATAGGCGCATGCCCGCATTTATCAACCCAGTTTAACTCCGAATTCGGCAACAATTCATGAAATTCTTCTGCCACTTCCGGTGGGGTAACCTTATCATTTTTACCCCATATTAAGGAAACCGGTATGGTAATTTTTGAAAGATCTTTGGCCATATTGTGGCGTATTGCCGATTTTGCCATGGTTAAAATGCGAATAACCCTCGACCTATCGTTAACTGTTTTAAAAACATCATCAACCAGCTCTTTGGTTGCAGTAGCAGGATCGTAAAAAGTAAATTCAACCTTCTCCTTAATGTAATCGTAGCTCTCCCTGCGTGGGAAAGATCCTCCGAAAGCATTTTCGTATAAACCTGAACTACCTGTTAACACCAAAGCTTTAACAAACTCCTGGTGGGCTACAGTAAATACCAAACCAACGTGGCCACCAAGCGAATTACCAATAAGCACCACCTGGTTTAAATTTTTATATTTTAAAAAGCGATGAAGGTATCTCGATAATGCTTTTACACCTAAGGTTAAAATAGGCAGGTCGTAAATTGGCAAAATTGGAATAATTACGCGATAGCGGTCTTTAAAGTATTCTATAACGAGTTCCCAATTGCTTAGTTCGCCCATTAGGCCGTGTAGCAATACCAGTGTCTCGCCTGTTCCAGCTTCTATGTATTTAAATCCGTCTTCTTCTATTATCGGGTAAGTCATATCTATTTTAGATGGTATTGTGCTACTAAGTTAGTAGAGTAAAATTAAAATTATGCATTTCTATGCCATTTTTCTGAAATAAAATCGAAAACGGTATAAAAACGCTGTTTGCATTACGTATGGCAACAAGCCGCCAGCAATAAATGCGCTTCGGACTTAAATTAAGCTAACTTTTCTTTAACAATCTCAGCAATTAATTTACCATCGGCTTTACCTGCAAGTGCCGCATTTGCCATCCCCATTACCTTCCCCATATCCTTAACCGATGTAGCGCCAGATTGTTTGATTACCGTTTCGATAATTGCAGCAACCTCTTCCCTATCTAACTGTTTTGGCAAGAACTGATTAATTACTTCAATTTCTTCTTTCTCTACCTGGTATAAATCCTCTCGATTTTGCTGCTTGTAAATATCAGCAGACTCGCGGCGTTGCTTAATCAGTTTCTGAAGAATTTTAAGTTCAGCTTCTTCAGTAATTTCTTCTGAAGATCCTTTCTCTGTTTTGGCTAAAAGTAAAGCCGCCTTTATTGCCCTTAATCCCCTTAACTGTGCATTGTTTTTAGCCAGCATAGCTTTCTTTATTTCCTGATCTATTGTGTTTGATATCATTGTTTAATCGTTTGAATTGGTTAACCGGTTAAATGTAAATCCCGATCACCAGTTATTATTTTCAATTTTTATTAATCATTTAATCTTTCAATTAACCGGTTTAAACCGTTTATACAGTTAACTGAATTAACCTCTATTTACTATCGTTGCTGTAGCCTGCGCTGTAGGCATAATCAGCATATCGTTAATGTTTACGTGTTTTGGTCTGCTGACCACATACCAGATGGCATCAGCAATATCATCGGCAATGAGCGGCTCAAAGTTTTCATACACTTTTTTTGCACGGTCTTCGTCGCCTTTAAAACGCACTACCGAAAATTCGGTTTCTACCATGCCCGGATTAATGGCAGTAACTTTTATTCCATGGGTAAGCAGGTCGATACGCATGCCTTTGGTTAACGCATCTACCGCGTGTTTACTGGCACAATATACGTTTCCGTTCGGATAAACTTCTTTACCGGCTATTGAACCAATATTGATGATATGGCCGGATTGG
This sequence comes from Pedobacter zeae, assembly GCF_014196715.1. Lineage (GTDB taxonomy): Bacteria > Bacteroidota > Bacteroidia > Sphingobacteriales > Sphingobacteriaceae > Pedobacter > Pedobacter zeae. The sequence goes on along the minus strand of NZ_JACIEF010000005.1, from coordinate 80,752 downwards.
TTCGGAATCATCCAGTTGGAAACAATTTTGGTTACATAAAGCAAGCCTTTTACATTGGTATCCAACATGGTATCCCAATCATTGGTATCGCCTCGATCAATAGGATCTAAACCCTGGCTTAAACCTGCATTATTCACCAGCACATCTACCTTTTTCCATTCAGCGGGCAAAGCTTCCAAAGCGGCCGTAAGGTTATCCTTTTCGCGAACATCTGCCAATACCTTTTTAATACTGATGGCATATTTATCTTCCAAGTGATGGGCAATCTTAACTAAACGGTCTTCTCTGCGGGCTACAAGCACCAAATTGTAACCCTGTTGGGCAAATGTATGCGCACAACTTTCGCCAATACCAGAAGTTGCGCCCGTAATTAATGCGATTTTAGACATTTTTATGAATTTTAAGTATGGGTAATCACGAAGATAGCACCTCTGATTTACCAACCCACACAAAGGTAAGTTTTTTTGGATTGCAGGACTATTGAAAAATCAAACTGAATGTTAATTGACGTAATTTCAACTTATCTATCGGATTGGCGTAAACAGTATTGTCGTGCTGAAGCAAATCATTTGTGGAATATGATAGTTTTATTTCGGGCGACATTTTAAAATACTCGAAGTAAATATCGAAACCGATACCTGTTTCGTACGACAGGTAATTTCGTCGATTCTTTAAAAATTTATTTACGGCAGTTTCCCCATCATCGAAGGTTTTCTTTTTTGAAGCGATATCTATCGAATATTTTGCACCGCCCAACCAGTATGCCCTAAAGTTGTTCATCCGGTTCGATTTTACTTTCAGTCCCAACGGAAATTCAAACATCGTAGCCTGAACTTTTCTTTCAACCACGGTTTGAAAGTTTTTCATTTGCCCATTGCCCAGGTTAATCGGTGCCATGGGTTCATACTCATAAGTGACGATCCTATCGCTAAAAATAAGTGAAGGCGTGGCCCTGATATCGAAGTTATCAGAAATCATCCTGTTGATTACGAAACCCAAGCCAAAACCCTGGGATGGCGGACTGGAAATAGAATTTAACGTTGAGGTAACCGGAATGCCCGAATTTGGATCGTAAGAGGGATCCAGTGAATTTGGCACCTCGTAAAAAGGCGCGCGCCAGTTTCCCTTTTTAAGGATTTTATATTCAGCTGAAATATACTGGAAATTAAAGCCAAAACTCCAATCTTCATCATCTATACCACCACCCCAGTTTTGCGCAAAGGAAGTTGCAGATACGGCGAAGAGAGAAAGAATGAGGCTTAATTTTCTGATCATTTGGTTCCTATATATATCGAACTTATTCCAAACGTTAAAATCCGCTGTTTGGTACTTTTGAAACCTATTTTTTCCATCAGGCCAGTAAAGTCTTCGCCATCAGGAAAAGCGGCTACCGATTCGGGCAGATAAGTATAGGCCCTGTGGTCTTTAGAAAACAGCTTACCAAAAAACGGGGTTACCTGTTTAAAATAGAAGCTGTACAGTTGCTTTACCGGAAATACCCTCGGTTTAGAAAATTCCAATATCACCATTTTACCATTTGGTTTCAGTACACGGTACATATCGGTTAAACCTTTTTCGAGGTTTTCAAAGTTACGTACACCATAAGCACAGGTAATGGCATCAAAAGTATTATCGTTAAAATGCAGTCCTTCCGAATCACCTACCTGAACGGTAAAAATTTCGTTCAGATTACGCTCGTCGATCTTCTTTTTGGCCACCTCGAGCATGCCTTCAGAAATATCTACACCGATTACCTTTTCTGGACGAAGTTTTTTTATCGCTTCAAAAGCAAAATCGCCTGTTCCAGTAGCTACATCAAGCATAATTCTGGGCTGAATGGAAACCAGTTCTTTAATTGCTTTCTTACGCCATAATACATCAATGCCTAAAGAAAGAAAATGGTTTAAAAAATCGTAGGTACCCGAAATGTTGTTAAACATGGTTGCAACCTGCTCTTTTTTAGTTGCGTCTTCTACTTGGTATGGAGTGATATTCTGATTCATGATATATGGCAAAGATAGGTAAAAAGTCGGGAGTCTTTAGTCCGGAGTCAGAAGTCTAATTTCAAAGTTTACACGTTTAAGAAGAAACTTAACATTTTGCATGCTAGGAAAGAAACCTATAATCAAATTAAAGATTTGTTTTTAATTTTTACGCCACTATGCATTTGGCATTTTGAACTTCGGACTAAGCACTTCGGACTTCGGACTCAAAACCCTACCTTTGCACTATGGTTATCAAAACAGCAGCATTTGTATGCAGCAACACCCAGGTTTCGGCCCTGCCGCCGCCTATATTGCCTGAGTATGCTTTTATTGGTCGTTCTAATGTAGGTAAATCCTCTTTAATTAATATGTTGGTTAATCAGCATGGTTTGGCCAAAACCTCGCAACGGCCGGGAAAAACACAGCTCATTAATCACTTTTTGATTAACGAAGCCTGGTATATTGTCGATCTGCCGGGTTATGGTTATGCCAGGGTTTCAAAAACCAGCAGAGAAAAATGGGAAAAATTTATCCGTGCCTATATTACGAAAAGGGAAAGTTTGCAATGCGTTTTTGTATTGATCGATAGCCGCTTGGAACCGCAACAGATTGACATTGAATTTTGCTACTGGCTGGGCGAAAGGCAAATCCCCTTTTCGTTGATTTTTACCAAAGCCGACAAACAGGGTATGACCACCACACAAAAAAATGTGGTTGGCTTTAAGCGCAAATTAGGTGAGTTTTTTGAAGAAATTCCGGCAACTTTCATTACTTCGGCCGAAAAAGGTATTGGTAAAGACGAGGTACTGAATTTTATTTATGAAGTAAATAAAGATTTTGTAGTTCCTACAGATTATAAACGGTTTTAAAACTTAATGGTCATTGGTTCATTGGTATTTTGCAATCTGCCATTAACCACCGCCTATTAACCACTAATCAATAAGAATAGTTAATCATTATCAATAAATGAAAAAATATTTTTCACTCGTATTATTTGCACATTCGGTTTTTGCATTGCCTTTTGCCATGATTGGTTTTTTTCTGGGTGTAACCACTACCGAAAATCCATTTTCATGGTATAAATTGATTTTAGTTTTGCTGTGCATGGTTTTTGCCCGTAACTCGGCCATGGCTTTTAACCGCTACCTCGACCGGAATATCGATGCCAAAAACCCGCGCACCAAAATGCGCGATATCCCGGCAGGGAAAGTTTCGGCAAAAGAAGCGCTTACTTTTGTTATTATCAATTGCATATTGTTTGCCGTTGCCACTTATTTCATTAACCCGCTTTGTTTCTATCTATCGCCAGTAGCCCTGTTTGTGATATTATTTTACAGCTATACCAAAAGGTTTACAGCACTTTGCCACCTGGTGTTAGGGCTAGGCTTATCGTTGGCACCAATAGGTGCGTACATTGCCGTAACCGGTCAGTTTGCTTTAGTGCCGGTTTTATATTCCTTAACCGTATTGTTCTGGGTAAGCGGTTTCGATATCATTTATGCCTTGCAGGATGAAGATTTCGACCGCGAAGAAAATTTACATTCTATTCCATCGGCTCTTGGCATAAAAAATGCTCTGAACGTTTCGGTTTTATTGCATGTATTATCGGCAGCCTGCGTAATTTTACCTGTATTCTTTACCGAATTTAGCTGGGTTTATTATGTAGGTATAGTATTTTTCTGTTCGATGCTGATTTATCAGCACCTGCTGGTAAAACCAAACGATATCAGCAAGGTAAACCGGGCATTTCAAACCTTAAACGGCTATGCTTCGGTGGTATTTGCCATTTGCTTTTTAATAGACGCGTATTTGAGACATAAATAAAATGAATGGATTTTGAGTTTTGGATGATTGAATGTTTGGTGTTTAACCTGAAACATTCAATCAATCCCTAATTCTATCATTCAACAATTTAAATTAAACATGATCATCACCAAGAAACCGAGAAAATATATTCCGCAGGAATTAACCATTACCTGGGAAAATTTAGAGCCCCTTTTTACCGAACTGCAGCACCGCGAACTAAACAGTACTGCCAAGTTGGAGCAATGGCTTAAAGACCGTTCTGAACTGGAAGCAGCTTTGGAAGAAGATTTTGCCTGGAGATACATTAAAATGAGCTGCGATACGGCCAATGAAGAACTGGTTAAAAATTTCCAATACTTTGCAACAGAAATAGAACCTAAAATTTCCCCTTTAGCCAACGAGCTGAATAAAAAGTTTGCAGAAAGTCCGTTTATGGATGACCTGGATAAAGAAAAATATTTTGTTTACAGCCGTGCAATTAAAAAAGCACTTGAGCTTTACCGCGAGGAAAACATTGAGCTTTTCACTGAGCTGCAGGTAAAACAACAAAAATACCAAAGTACAACCGGAGCCATGAGCGTCCAGATTAACGGGCAGGAATACACTTTGGAACAGGCTTCGATCTTTATTAAAGATTTAAACCGTGAGGTACGCGAAAACGCATGGAGAACTATCCAACAACGCCGTTTGGTTGATAAAGATGATTTAAACATTCTTTTTGATGAACTGATTAAATTGCGTAACCAGGTTGCCTTAAACGCAGGTTTTGAAAACTATCGCGATTACATGTTCCAGGCTTTGGGCCGTTTCGATTATACTCCGCAGGACTGTTATGACTTTGCGAATGCAATTGAGAAAGAAATTGTTCCGATTTTAAAAGAACAGGCCGAAAAACGTCGCGAAGCATTGGGTTTAAAGGTATTAAAGCCCTGGGATATGGAGGTTAGCATAAGTGGTAAACCAGCTTTAAAACCTTTTAACAATGGTGAAGAACTGATTGATAAAAGTATTGCCTGCTTTAATGCAATAGACAAAAAACTGGGCGAAAAACTGGCAACCATGAAAGCCAACAACCTTTTTGATGTAGAGAGCAGAAAAGGTAAAGCCCCGGGTGGTTACAACTATCCTTTGGCCGAAACCGGTGCACCGTTTATTTTTATGAACTCGGCAAACTCACTACGCGATTTAACCACAATGGTACATGAGGGTGGTCATGCCGTGCATACGTTCTTAACGGCCAATTTAGAATTGAACGATTTTAAACACTGCCCGTCAGAAGTGGCCGAACTCGCCTCAATGAGTATGGAGCTGATCTCTATGGACAAATGGGAGGTTTACTTTGATAATGAAGAAGACTTAATCCGCGCAAAAAAAGAACAATTGGCCGATGTGTTAAAAACGTTGCCATGGGTAGCGGTAATTGATCAGTTCCAGCACTGGATTTATACCAACCCAAACCATACTGCTGCAGACAGAGAGGAAACCTTCAAGCAGATTTATAAGCGTTTTGGTGCAGGCTTTGCCGATTGGACGGATTTAGAACAGCAATTTGGTAACGTGTGGCAGAAACAACTTCATTTGTTTGAAGTACCTTTTTATTACATCGAATATGCCATTGCACAATTAGGCGCCATTGCCGTTTGGAAAAATTATAAAGAAAATCCTGAAAAAGCCCTGGAACAATACCTTGCTGCACTTTCTTTGGGTTACACCAGGCCTATGAATGAAATATACGAAACCGCAGGTATCAAATTTGATTTCAGTGCAGATTACGTAAAAGAACTTGCAGGTTTTGTGAAATCGGAGCTGGAGAAACTGGGATAATTAACAGCTTTAAAGGGGAAGACCGAAGGTTTTCCCCTCAAAAAACAAAAAGGCCATATCGTTGAGTCATTGCGATAGGGCTTCGTCTTTCCTTCTCGCAATGGCGATTTTTCGAGAAGACCAATACCGTAGGGCTCCCCTGCCACCCCTATTGATTTTATACCATAAATCATCCCTCAAGACGGCAATTGTTTTGATGATACAACTTTGATTTAAGCCTGAAATCCAGCTGTTTTAATTTACCGCATCTTTTTTTCTCAACTTCAAAATCATAAACATTACCACCAGCGATATAATGATCATAACCAGGTAACTGTAGCTTAAATTACGCTCGTCTTTTGCAGGGATCAGGTTTACAATACCATAACTCAACACAGAAACGATCACATAGGTAAACCCACCTGTTAAGCCACCTGCAATCCCCGCATTTTTAGGAAATTTACCTAAGCAAAAAGTAAAGTAATTGTTAAAGGTATAGCCTGCACCAACATGGATAATAAAAGCAAAGAAAATTAACGACCAAAGGTTGGATACGAAGTTTAAGCTCAGGATCATTAAAACGACAAACGCCAGCTGTAATACTGAATTGATCATTAACCTTTTAAAGAAGGGCCTGTTAATTGTTGCTTTACCAATAAAACCACCAACCATCCAGGCGAAACCCAAAAACAGGGAGCTGTAACCAGTCACAATCGGGGAGAAATTCAAATGGTGTTCGATGATAAAAGGACCCGTCATATTGTAGACCATTACCATACAATACGCTAAACCCAACATCACAATACCCAGTGTAAAACTGGTGGTTCTGATCATTTGGACATAGATCCTTGCAATTTTTTTCAATTGAAAATCGGTAAAATGCTTTAAGGTTTCTCCGCTGAATATCGTCTCCAATAAAGCAAAAACAAGCGCAAAACCGGCCAAAAAATAAAAATTCGATTCCCATCCAAAAGCAGTCTGCAGGTAACCGCCTATAAACGGTGCAACAATTGGTCCGGTACTCCAGATGATAGAAAACAGACTCAGGTAATTTTTTAACCGGTCGCCTTCAAAAAGATCCACAAAGTATGCCCTTTTCGCCACTACGATAGCTGCTACGGTAATCCCATGGATTACACGCATGAAATATATGAGATAAATGTTATGACTGGTGGCAATAACAATACTGGCAGCTGCAAAAACCAACAGGGCATAAAGACAGATTTTGTAACGTCCGAAACTATCGAGCACACTCCCGATAAAAAGCTGCGAAACGCCGTAACTGATGAGAAAGATGCTTAACGTAAGCTGAACCTGAACATTGGATACCTGTATAGCTCCCGCCATATCGGGTAAGGAAGGGATATAAATATCAGTGGCAAAACCGGAAATCGGGAGCAGTGCAAAAGCCAGTATAGTGGCAATGCCCTGGTTACGCTCTTTAATGTATTTTATTGGTACAGTGCTCGTATTCATAATGATATGTTAATTATAATTTAATATTCCAATCAAACAGGTTTTTAAACACTCCGCATCAACCTGTTAATTAATTAAGGCAAAATTAACACTATCAGAAAAGTTAAAATTATGCGAATCAAACAAAGGCTTATTCAAGCCAAATAATTGCGGTTTTTGACTTTAAATCGATAATTATCCGATCTTGAATGGATTTGGAACTCTGAATAACCTGCAACGAAAATTATATGTGGCTTTAAACGTTTTTAGCCAAACTTTTTATAAGTTTGAAGAAACAATCAAATAAAAGATGTTCGAAAAACTATTCAGAAAGAAATCCATTTCCAAAATATTACAAGATGCAGCAAAAGGCTATGGCGACCATGAAAATACGTTACATAAAACACTAGGTGTTCGCGACTTAACAGCTTTTGGTATTGCAGCAATTATTGGTGCTGGTATTTTTAGTACGATAGGTAAAGCAAGTGCCGATGGCGGTCCGGCCGTAATCTTTTTGTTTATTTTTACAGCAGTGGCCTGTAGTTTTGCCGCTTTTGCCTATGCAGAATTCGCTTCGATGGTTCCTGTTTCGGGCAGTGCCTATACCTATTCTTATGTTGCCTTTGGAGAACTGGTTGCCTGGATTATCGGCTGGTCGCTCATTATGGAATACTCCATCGGGAACATTACCGTAGCCATATCCTGGTCTGATTATTTTACGGGACTACTCTCCACTATAAAAATACCTTTCCTCGGCATAGATGGCATCCATGTGCCCGATTGGATGACCATGGATTACTTAAGTGCCTATAACGGGCACAAACATGCTGAAGCATTATTAGCCGCAGGAAAAAGTCTTTCGGCTTTAGATCCTGCCACTGCGCTGGCCAATAACGCCTGGCTTACGGCACCACAAATAGGTGGTTTTCACCTTGTTGCAGATATCCCGGCTTTGGGCATTATCATTTTAATCACCTGGTTGATTTACCGCGGCATGAAGGAAAGCCGTAACGCCAGCAACGCCATGGTAGTGGTAAAACTGGCCGTAATCCTGTTGGTTTTGGCGGTTGGTATATTTTATGTCGACACCAAAAATTGGAATCCATTTGCTCCTAACGGTGTTTCAGGGATATTAAAAGGTGTTTCAGCAGTATTCTTTGCCTATATCGGCTTCGATGCCATTTCTACAACTGCTGAAGAATGTAAAAATCCGCAGCGCGATCTCCCCCGAGGCATGATGTGGGCCATTATCATCTGTACCTTGTTATATGTAGCCATCGCCCTGGTTTTAACAGGTATTGTTAAATCTGATACCTTGGCGGTTGGCGATCCACTGGCCTTTGTTTTCGATCAGATTGATTTAAAACTGATGAGCGGTATAATTGCCGTGAGTGCTGTTTTTGCCATGGCAAGTGTGCTTTTGGTTTTCCAGATGGGTCAGCCACGCATCTGGATGAGCATGAGCAGAGACGGATTATTACCAAAATCCTTTTCGAAAATCCACCCAAAATACAAAACACCTTCATTTGCCACCATCGTGGTTGGCTTTGTAGTAGCCGTTCCGTCTTTGTTTATGAACCTCACCATTGTTACCGATCTTTGCTCTATTGGTACCTTATTCGCTTTTGTTTTGGTTTGCGCAGGTGTTTTAGTGCTGCAGAACAGGCCTGATGTGCAGCGTGGAAAGTTTAAAATCCCTTACATCAACAGCAAGTTTATCGTTCCGGTTGCTTTTGCCGCAGCCATTGCTTTTGCTTTTACACAATATGGTAAAGAAACCAAAGCATTCTTTTTCAATTCGCCTAAAACCATCCAAACGGTAACTTTTGTTACTTCTTTAAACGGTGATGAACTGAAAATTGTAAAAGAGGAAATTGTTAAACATGCAGCTCCGCAGATCATCAATGAAGATAAAGTTGATGCAGAATCTTACTTGAGTGCATTACCGGCCGATCGTTACGAGCAGTTTATCTCTGCTTCAAAAGTACCGGCAGAGAAGAAATATGAAAGTGGCTGGGGCCTGTTTAAACACAAAATTCCAATGTGGATCTTTTTGATCATCTGCGTGGTAATCAATTATTATTGCATCACTAAAAACCTATCGTTAATCCCCGTTTTGGGATTGATCAGCTGCTTGTATATGATGTGCGAACTCGGCATCTCCAACTGGATCGGTTTTGGTATATGGCTGGTTGTGGGGCTTGTGGTTTACTTTGCTTACGGTTACCGGCACAGTAAGCTGGCACAAACCGAGGTTTAGATATCATGAAGTACAATCCTTTAATACACAACAGAAGATCGATCAGGTTAAAGGGTTATGATTATTCAAAAGCGGGTGCCTATTTTATCACCATCTGCTGTGAAGATAGGCTTCATAGATTTGGAAAGATAGTAGACGATAAGATGATTTTAAATGAATCAGGAAAAATCGCTTACAATGAATGGATTAGTTTATCTGATAGATTTTCAAATTTCGAACTCGATGTTTTTCAGATTATGCCGAATCACATGCACGGCATTATAATCTTATCTGATGTCGGGGCGACCCTTGCGGTCGCCAAAGAAGAAGATAACCGGGCGACCGCAAGGGTCGCCCCGACAATTGCAAATATCATTGGAGCATATAAATCAATTGTTTCAAATGCATGTTTGCAATTATTCAAATCGCACAATAAAATAATGGGAAAGCTTTGGCAGCGCAATTATTACGAACACATTATTCGCAATCAAAGAGCATATCAGAATATCTCTAACTATATTATCAATAATCCCAGCAAATGGGATAAAGATAAATTCCATCTATAAAAAAATCCCCTTTCTTAAACTGAAAGAGGATTTGATTTATTTCTTTTTGATAAAAGCCATTACTGTAATCATAACCAGCCCCAACCCGGAGGCGATCATATAATGATTAGCATGATCAAGATGGTATATCTTTGCGGCCGGCCCTGCTATAAAGAGGACAATACCTAAAATTAAAAGTGCAGCTCTCATTCGTTAAACCGGTAATCTGTTCAGTTCAATATCATCCGGCGTCACAAAAATAAGCGGTACTTTCTCTACGTCTACATAACTGCTATCTAAGCCAAAACTGCGCTCTTCTGATAAACTTAACCGCTTCAGGATAAAATAATAATCCATAATCGTCCGTTCATAGAAACTCAGTTTGGCAAATTTAGATAAGTGTTTTTCTAAAAGTACAAACCTGAAATCGCCGGCAATTTTATGCTTGTTTAACGAAGTATATTGACTTGTAATATCGATTTCACCATTTTTAACCAACTCCTCTACTACTTTACGGTAAAGCAGGTTAACACGCTGCTCAACCCTGAAACCTAACCTGAAATCGATCCTGATGAGTTTACCCGGAATTAAGAATTCGACCTTGTAATCCAAGGTATATGGCTCATCCATCACATCAACGTGCACTAACCAGTATACATCTGCCCGTTTGGGTTCTTTTTGTATAATCGAATAAATAATTTTCGATTCAATTTCTGTCTTAAAATTTGCGCTGGTTAAATACACCAATTGAGAAGAATATTTCGGAACAGATTCATCATTACTCAATTCGCTTAAAATCTCGTAATAATCTTCAATTTCCACGTACTTAACAAACCTGTTTTTGATTTTACGGGCAACAAACCAGCTCCACATCACGGTAAACAGTGCCGAACCAATAAGTACCGTTAACCAGCCTCCATCAGAAAACTTGTGCAGGTTACTGAAAAGGAATGTACCTTCAATAATTACATACACGGAAATAAAAATGGCAATAAGGTATTTCGGGAAACGCTTACTCTTTAAATAAACACTTACCAAAATCGTAGTCATTAACATCGCAATTGTGATGGAAAGGCCATACGCGGCATCCATTTTAGAAGACTCTTCCCAGAAAAACACTATGCTGCAACAGCCTACCCAAAGCATCCAGTTAATGGATGGCACATACAGCTGACCTTTTTGAACCGATGGATATACAATTTTGATTTTTGGCCAAAGATTTAAACGAACGGCTTCTGATATTAAGGTAAAAGAACCACTTATTAATGCCTGGCTTGCAATAACCGCTGCCATGGTAGCTAAAATAACCATCGGCACCTGGAAATGGCTAGAAATGATCTGAAAGAAAGGATTCACTTTAGAACTCGGAATAAAAGTGCTTTCGTTCTGCAAAATCCAAACTCCTTGCCCCAAGTAATTTAATATCAGGGTTATTTTCACAAAAATCCAGCTGATACGGATATTATTCCGTCCACAATGTCCTAGATCAGAATAAAGCGCCTCTGCCCCGGTGGTACAAAGAAACACCCCACCCAAGATAATAAAGGCCTTACTATTGGTAGCTAATAAATGTACTGCATAATATGGATTAAGGGCTTTTAAAATACTAAAGTCTTTAACGATAAATAACAGACCGGCAACCCCCAAAACTGTAAACCAGACGAACATTACGGGGCCGAATAATTTCCCGACCAAATTGGTTCCAAACTGCTGGATAACGAAAAGCACTGTTAAAATTGCAATTACTACCGGAACTACGGGGATATCGAACCTGCTGGTTAATCCTTCTATAGCCGATGTTACGGTAATGCTGGGTGTAATTACACCATCGGCAAGCAATGCACAGCCCCCAACAACTGCTGGTACAATTAACCATTTTGCCTTTTTTCTTACGAGAGAAAACAACGAGAAAATTCCACCCTCACCTTTATTATCTGCTCTTAGCGTGATGATGACATATTTAATGGTTGTTTGCAAGGTAAGTGTCCAGATGATGCAGGAAAGAACACCCAGGACAACATCGGTTGTTATTGATCCCGGATTTCCAACAATCCCGTCCTTTACGCCCAGAATGCTGGTGAAAATTGCGTTAAGTGTATATAAAGGCGATGTACCAATGTCACCGAACACAATCCCTAAACTAATTAGAACACCGCCGGCGGTTAACGCGTTGACATTTTTATGATTTGACACTTCGTTGATATTTTAGTGCGGCAAAAGTAAACTAACTATAACAATTTAACAACCAAATTATTGTGTATTTTTAACACTATGAAATTTAAATATTATTGTTAAATTGTGTTAAATTATGGCTTTTAAACAAAATGTTTAATTTCTTTGTTTTAAATTAATACATTTGTTATACCAATTTGATGAAACTCTACGCTAAGATAACGTTCCTCACCAAACTCATATGCACATTGTGCATTGTGTTCCTTTGCGGCGTAAATTCTTGGGCGCAACAAGCTGACAGCATTCACATTAGCTTAAAAAACAGAACCAAAAAAGTAAACAGAATACCTGAAATTAAAGCAAACATTACGCCTTATAAACCACTTTATACGTGGATCGGCGGTTCAGGAATGTTTAATACATACTCCACCACTCCAAAAAATACAATTCCGGCAGCCAAAGACAAATTGCTGACTATCGTAAAAATATATCCTAACCCGGTTGAAGATCAATTAAACATGATCTTATCCATCGGGAAAGATGGTACCCAAACAACCATCAAAATCATCGATTTATTGGGTAATGAGGTAGCAACACTGGCAAACGAACGTTTAAACGCGGGCGAACAGACGAAAAGCTTCGTTATTCCGAGCAGGATAAATCCTGGTATTTACTTTTTAAGGGTTATTGCAGGGTCAGAAAGCCAGGTAAAGCGAATCTCAGTTTTATAACCCCATTTTCTTTTATATTTTTGATTGACGGGGATTAAATACCCGTCTATTTTATCATCTTTCATATTCTTAAGAATGAAAATCATCGCCATTGGCCGAAATTATGCCGAACATGCAAAAGAACTGAACAATCCTGTTCCTACAACACCTGTAATTTTTCTGAAACCGGATACGGCCGTTTTAAAAGATAATAAGCCTTTTTACCTCCCCGATTTTTCTGACGATGTTCACTACGAATTAGAAATTGTTTTAAAAGTTTGCAAAGAAGGCAAACACATTGCCGAAAAATTCGCATCAAACTATTACGATGAAGTGGGTTTAGGCATTGATTTTACCGCACGTGATATCCAGAGCAGGCATAAAGAAAAAGGGCTCCCCTGGGAGCTTGCCAAAGCTTTTGATCATTCAGCGCCCATTAGCATTTTCTTGCCGAAAAGTGATTTTGAAGATCTTTATGATATAAATTTTGAATTAAAGATAAACGGAGAAAGCCGCCAGGTTGGCCATACTAAAGATTTGTTATTCCCGTTCGAGAAGATAATCAGCTTTGTTTCTCAATACATCACCTTAAAAAAAGGCGATTTAATTTTTACCGGAACCCCTCAGGGTGTTGGGAAAATAAATAAGGGCGATAAAATCGAAGCCTGGCTGGAAGGAAAGCAACTTTTAAATTTTGATGTGAAGTAACGAATGATTAAAAACCCAATCCGGTACAAGTTAAAATTTTCCTTTTCAATCTGCCTGCTATGCATGATCACTTTTGTACAGGCGCAACAGATTTTCAGTACCAATAAGTACCCGATAACAGATTTCAGACAGCCTTTAGACATTAGTCCACCTGCGCTTGCAGGCTCTTTCGGCGAAATCCGGAGCAACCACTTTCATTCAGGAATTGATTTCAGAACCAATCAGCGAGAAGGTTATCCTGTTTATGCGGTGGCAGATGGATATATATCGAGGCTAAGGGTTCAGAACAGTGGTTTTGGACAGGCATTATACATTAATCATGCAAATGGCTTTACTACGGTGTATGGTCATTTGCAACGTTTTGCACCAAAGATCGCAACCATTGTTAAAAACCTCGAATACGAAAAGAAAACTTTCGAGATCGACGAATTTCCTGATGCTTCCCTGATCCCCGTACATAAGGGTGAAATTATTGCCTGGTCTGGTAACCGTGGCAGCTCAGGCGGGCCGCATTTGCATTTCGAGATCAGGGATACCAAAACAGAAGAAACCATCAATCCACAGTTTTTTGGAATTGTAATTCCTGACAACATTCCTCCTGTGATCCATGGTTTATATGTTTACCGCCTAAATGGCAAAACTTTTAACGAATCTACGCCGAAACAGGCCATAACGATTAGCGGTGCAAATGGCAGTTATAAAGCTACTGCCCCGATAAGTTTAACCGGCGAAGTGGGTTTTGGTATTGTAGTAACCGATAGGCACAATGGTTTATCGGGCACAAACGGTGTATATTCCATTCAATTAGAACTTGATGGCAAAATGGTATATACTTCAGCTTTGGAGCGTTTTGCATTTGAAGACAGTAAGGCTATCAATTCGCACATTGATTACCCAACTTATTTAAATACAAAAAGAAGTATTCAGAAAAGTTTTGTTGATCCGGGCAATCCATTGAAGATTTACAGCAATCTGGTAAATAACGGCCGCATCAACTTCAACGATGGTGCACAGCATCAGCTACGCTATATCATTACCGATTCGAAAGGAAACTCTTCTTTGCTGCCTTTTACTGTACATGCAGGTTCAGCACCAATTGCAGCCCCAACGGTTGCTGCCGGAATAATTTACCCATACAATAAGGTAAACGAATTTAATGCCGAAGAGGTAAAAGTGATTCTGCCAAAGGGCACTTTATATAACGATTTAAATTTCACCTATAAAAAACTACCAAGGCCAGCTGGTAATGCCTGGTCGGCGGTACACCAGATCCACAACCGCTACGTGCCGCTGCATATTGGTTTCGATCTTTGGATTAAAGGTGATAACCTTCCCGAAAACCTGCGGGGCAAGGCATTGATCGTCAATTTAAACGGCTCATCGCAAGGAGGTAGTTTCGATAATGGCTATGTAAAAGCTACTCCAAAAAATTTCGGTAGTTTTTATATAGCCGTTGATACCATTGCGCCGAGAATCTTTCCTGTAAATATTTCTGAGGGCAAGAATATGTCAGGCTTGTCCAAAATCTTTTTTAAGATCAGTGATAATTTATCAGGCATTAAAAGTTTTAACGGTTATATTGATGGGAAGTGGGCCTTAATGGAGTTTGATGCCAAAACTGCAACACTTTGGCACAGTTTCGACGAAAGAACGGCGGCGGGCAGGCATACTTTGGAACTGACTGTTGTGGATATGAAGGAAAATACACGGAACTATACCGTGAATTTCTCCAGGTAGGATTAAGTTTTTCAGATAAGGTGCATGATCAGTTGGATTAATTTATGTTAATACGCAGAAATGTCATCTTTAAGATTATCTTAAACCGTATATTATAGTAAACTGTTTTAATTTCTATTATTAAACTATTCAAAATTCAATCATACAGATATGGCAACGTTAAAAGAAGGCGATCAGGCACCGGCAATCACATCGAAAGATCAAAACGGCAATGAAGTGTCGTTAAGCGACTATAAAGGAAAAACAGTTGTGCTTTACTTTTATCCAAAAGACGATACCCCGGGTTGTACAGCCGAGGCTTGCGATTTCAGGGATAACTACCAAGGTTTACTGGCTAAAGGCATTATCGTTTTAGGTGTTAGTGTTGATGACGAAAAATCGCATCAGAAATTTATAACCAAACATAATTTACCTTTTACACTATTGGCCGATACCGACCAGAAAATTGTTAACGACTACGGTGTTTGGGGAGAAAAAAATATGTACGGCAAAAAATACATGGGTACGGTTCGTACCACTTTCATTATTGACGGTGAAGGAAAAATTATCCACATCATCAAAAAAGTTGATACCAAAAACCCAACACAACAAGTACTCAATTTAATCAATAACTAATTATGATATAGCAGGTAAAATATTACCTTTGTTATATAACAACAACCTCTTATTTTAATGAAACATACAATTAAAGAGCTAGAAGATATTGCCTCTCAAATCAGAAGAGATATCGTAAGAATGGTTCACGGATGTCAATCCGGTCACCCGGGCGCTTCGCTTGGCTGTACAGATTTTTTTACTGCTTTATATTTTGAAGTAATGAATCACAAAACAGACTTCACCATGGAAGGTGCTGGCGAAGATTTATTCTTCCTTTCGAATGGACACATTTCTCCGGTATGGTACAGTACACTTGCTCATGCCGGTTATTTCGATAAAAGTGAATTGGCCACTTTCCGTAAATTGGATTCAAGATTGCAGGGACACCCTACAACCCACGAACACTTACCGGGTGTCCGTATTGCATCAGGTTCTTTAGGTCAGGGCTTATCGGTTGCTATCGGAGCCGCACTTGCTAAAAAATTAAACGGCGATAAATCTTATGTGTTTGTCTTAATGGGGGATGGAGAATTGCAGGAAGGCCAAAACTGGGAAGCAGCCATGTTTGCACCATTTAATAAGGTCGATCACTTAATTGCCACAGTTGATTACAACGGGCAGCAGATCGATGGTCCTACCAGCAAAGTTTTAGCTTTGGATGATTTACAGGCAAAATTTGAAGCTTTCGGATGGCACGTAATCAATACCGATGGTAACGATATGCAGGCAATTGTAGAAGGTTTACATTATGCTAAAACTTTAACAGGAAAAGGTAAACCAATCTTAAATCTGATGAGCACACAAATGGGTGCTGGTGTAGATTATATGATGGGTACGCATAAATGGCACGGTACAGCACCTAACGATGAACAATTGGCTGCAGCCTTAGCACAATTACCAGAAACTTTAGGGGATTACTAAATTAGATTAGAGATGTGAGTCTCATATCTAATATCTAAAAAACAATGAAAACCTGCGAAGCAAGCTTGAACGCAGCTAATTAAAAATATAAAAACGTGAAAAAATATACATATACAGAAAAAAAAGATACACGTTCGGGTTTTGGAGCTGGCTTACATGAAGCCGGAAAGAGAAACGAAAATGTGGTTGCCTTGTGTGCCGATTTAGTTGGATCGCTTAAAATGGACGCCTTTATAAAGGATTTTCCTGAGCGTTTTACACAGGTTGGTATCGCAGAAGCCAATATGATTGGTATTGCAGCAGGTATGACTATCGGTGGTAAAATTCCTTTCACCGGTACCTTTGCCAACTTTTCTACAGGCCGTGTTTACGACCAGATCCGTCAATCAGTGGCTTATTCCAATAAAAATGTTAAAATTTGCGCATCTCACGCGGGTTTAACCCTTGGCGAAGACGGTGCAACACACCAAATCTTAGAAGATATCGGCTTAATGAAAATGTTGCCAGGAATGGTGGTGATTAATCCTTGCGATTACAACCAGACCAAAGCAGCAACCATTGCCATTGCTGAATACGAAGGTCCGGTGTATTTACGTTTCGGCCGCCCTGTAATTCCTGTATTTACCGATCCGGACCAAAAATTCGAGATTGGAAAAGCCTGGATGGTTAACGAAGGTACGGATGTAACCATTATCGCTACAGGTCACATGGTTTGGAAAGCAATTGAAGCCGGCGAAAAATTAGCCGAATTGGGCATTGATGCTGAAATTATCAATATCCATACGATTAAACCTTTGGATGAGGAGGCAATCTTAAAATCGGTTAAGAAAACCGGTTGTGTAGTAACTTGCGAAGAGCACAATAAATTTGGTGGTTTAGGTGAAAGTGTAGCACGTTTACTCACTACCGAACTGCCAACTCCACAAGAATTTGTAGCAACTAACGATACTTTTGGCGAAAGCGGAACACCAGATCAATTGATGTCTAAATATGGCTTGGATGCTGTAAACATTGTTGAGGCTGCACAAAAAGTAATCGGCAGAAAAAAATAGATTTGAGCGATTAGATATGAGATTCGGGGCATGAAGTCGAATCTCATATCTCAATTCTCACATCTCAAATCTAGAGATAGCATGAAACAAGTTGAAGATTCAGAAATCCTGGCACTGTTTGCTGTAGAGCGTACGCGTAATGAAGCCTTTAACCTGTTGTTAAAAAAATATCAGCAAAAAATATACTGGCACATCCGCAGACTGGTTTTAAACCACGATGATTGTGATGATCTTTTGCAGGAAGTATTTGTTAAAGTCTGGAAAAACCTCGATAAATTTAGAAGCGACTCTCAGCTTTACACATGGATCTACCGTATTGCCACTAATGAATCGATCACGTTCCTGAATAAGCAAAAGCAGCGCAATAATACTCCTTTGGATGAAGTATCATCAGAACTCGCCGATAACCTGGTATCATCGTCCTATTTTAACGGCGATAAACTTGAGCTCAAGCTGCAAAAAGCCATCCTCACCTTACCTGAAAAACAACGGATTATATTCAATATGAAGTATTTTGACGATATGAAATACGAGGAGATTTCGGAAGTGCTAGGAACTTCTGTAGGCGCATTAAAGGCATCATTTCATATCGCAGCAAAAAAAATTGAAGCTTTTATCACAAATGATCAAATAGACTATTAAACCTTTTCACTTTAATTGTATCATATAATGGTGATGAGCGAAAATATAGAAAATAACGACTGGATGAACGAAACTCCTGCCCTTAGGGCAATCGGAAAACGTAATCCTTTCTCAGTGCCTGAAGGGTATTTTGAAGATTGTGAAGAGGCCATTTTTTCTGTAGTCTTTTTAGATGGATTGAAACAGAAAACCAGTAGCAATAATTTTGAAGTTCCTCAAAATTATTTTGAAAATTTAACTGAGCGTATACAAACGCGGGTTGCTTTGGAGGGAATACCTAAGGCTGAACATGCTTTTAGCGTACCCGAAAATTACTTTGATAACCTGCAAAGTAGAATTGCCAAAAAAATTGCCTTATCCGAACCCCAAAAGGTGGCGAGGGTTATTCCTTTATGGAAGCGAAGTATTGTTAAATATGCAAGCGCAGCCTGTTTTCTGTTAATGGTTTCGTTTGGCATTTATTTTTACCAAAACAGTTCAATTACAGGTGTTCAGCAGGTACAATCTGCAGATGCAATAAATGAACAGATGTTATATGACATCGATGAAAATACCATTATCGATCATTTAGAAGCACAACCTACTACATCCTCTAATAATAAAACTTCTGCGTCAGATACAGAAATGGAAAACTACATCCTGAGTCATTTTTCTTCAAGTGATTTATCTCAGGAACTAAATAATTAAAATGATGAAGAACTTACTTTTTATTGCTTTAATATTTCTATTGCCCACTGCTCTTTTTGCTCAAAGGCCTAAAGGAGAAGAGATAGAATCGCTAAAAATAGCCTTTTTTACCCAAAAACTGGATCTATCGCCTGAAGAAGCCAAAATTTTCTGGCCGATTTATAACGATATGCAGGCTGAACAAAATGCATTGCGGAAGGAACGTTTCCAAAAAATGATATCCTTCAGAAAAGTGGATGAAATTGATAATTTAACAGATGCACAGGTGCAGAGCTTAATTACCAGTGAATTTGACTTTAAACAGAGAGATCTTAATCTCGATAAAAAATATTATAATAAACTAAAATCTTCGCTACCCATCAAAGTTGTAGGTAAATTTTACAGGGCACAGGAAGGTTTTAAACGGGAGCTGCTCAACAGGTATAAGGGCGGACAAAGGCCATAACAAAGAAAGACTTACAGTAATGTAGGTCTTTTTTATTTTAAAGCGCTCCTTCATTTCAGTACTTTTGTGCCATGCTTACCCAACGTCAGTTGTTTTTACAACACAATGCACAAACCTCCCCAGAACCGCTAATGCTCGAATTTGTGAGGGCAAAGGGCGTTTATATATACGATGCTGCAGATAAAAAACATTTAGATCTTATTGCCGGTATTGGCGTAAGTAATGTCGGGCATTGCCATCCGGCAGTAGTTGAAGCCATCCAAAAACAGGCAGAAACCTATATGCACCTGATGGTGTATGGCGAATATGTACAAAGTCCGCAGGTTAATTTCGCAAAGGCCCTGGCCGATATCCTGCCTCCAAGCCTAAGCTGTACCTATTTTTTAAATTCGGGTACAGAAGCTGTAGAAGGCGCCATGAAACTGGCCAAACGTTACACCGGCAGAAAAGGATTTATCGCCTGTAAAAATGCCTACCATGGCAGTACTCAGGGTGCCGAAAGTTTAATGGAAAGTAACGCCTACTCTTCCGGTTATGGCCCTTTTTTACCCCATGTAAGCTTTATCGAGCATAATCACCTCGCCGACCTCGACAAAATCACCGCAGAGATTGCAGCAGTTTTTATAGAACCTATCCAGGGTGAAGCAGGAATACGTGTAGCCGATCCCGGTTACATGCAGGCGTTGAGAGAAAAATGCAACGAAACAGGAACCTTATTGATCTTCGACGAAATACAATCGGGTTTTGGCCGGAGTGGCAAAATGTTCGCTTTCGAGCATTACCAGGTTATACCTGATGTTTTGTTACTTGCCAAAGGCATTGGCGGCGGAATGCCGATCGGTGCTTTTATCAGTTCGCTGGAAATCATGTCGGTTTTGTCGCATACGCCTATACTGGGCCACATGACAACTTTTGGTGGTCATCCGGTTTGTTGCGCTGCAGGCCTGGCCACCTTACGCACACTGGTTGATCATCATATTGTTGATGAAGTGGAAGAAAAAGGTCAATTGTTTAAACAGCTTTTGCAACATCCCGCTATTAAGGAAATCAGGGGAAAAGGGTTGATGCTGGCCGTAGAATTTGAGAATTTCGAGGTGAACAAAAAAATTATCGATGCCTGTATCCTTGATGGTGTACTATCCGACTGGTTTTTACATTGCAGCAATTCGATGCGTATTGCCCCACCTTTAATTATAAGCAAGGAAGAAATTAAAGAAGCCTGTGCGATCATCTTAAAAAATATTAACTTAGTTGCAGGGTAATAGCAATGCATTTTTGAAAGGAAAGGCCAAGGCTAGATGACCAGGGAAAACGTTGATTAGCGTGATCAAAAATTGAAAATTGTAAACCGAAAACTGTAAACTGAATGAACGTACTTATTGTTGAAGATGAAAAAAGCCTGGCGCTTGAAATGGATGAATTCTTGAGCAAGGAAGGGTTTATTGTAGAACATGCCTGGAAAAAATCTTCTGCGGAAGAAAAAATATTTGTAAACCACTACGATTTCATTTTACTCGACTTAGGTTTACCGGATGGTGATGGATTCGATATTTTGAAACAGCTTAAAGCCATGAAAGATCGTGATGATGCTATAATCATTTTAACTGCCCGTAGTGCTGTAGACGACCGGATCAGGGGGCTTGATGAAGGTGCGGATGATTATTTACCAAAGCCTTTTTCACTAAACGAACTTTTAGCACGTATCCACGCCATTACCCGGAGAAAACATAAGTTAGAGAAAAACGAGGTAAACATTCATAATTTCCTGCTCAATATCCAGAACAGAACCGTTTCATTTGGCGACGAAAGATTAAACCTGACCAAAAAGGAATTCGAAATATTTAACTATTTGGTGCTGAATAAAAACCGCGTGGTATCCAGGATGAGTTTAACGGAGCACGTTTGGGGTGATATTTTAGAAGTTAATTCAGATTCCAACTTCGTTGATGTACATGTTAAAAACCTGAGAAAAAAACTTGCCGGGATTAGTCCTATCGATTGGTTCGAAACGGTAAGAAGCATTGGCTACAGGATTAATTGCTAGGGAGTCAGGAGGTCAGAAGTTAAACGCCGATCTACCAATGAACCGAAGACGATTGAACTAATGAACCATTAAACAAAATGAAGTTACAGGTAAAGTTTTCTTTATATAACGCAGTAACCAAAATTGCCATCATCTTAGTGTTGGGGGCTATTATTTTATTCTCGTTAGACAGACTTGCCTACAACCAATTTGATAACCGCCTGATCAAAAAAAAGAACAAGATCATCAAACATTTGAATGATGATGAAATCGATAGCCTTTTAAACAAACAGCAATCTTTTACCGATTATAACATATTAAAGGAAGAGTTTATCATTTTAACAGACATTCCCGATAATCAAAAAGATTCTACGGCCAAGGTTTTTACCGAAAAGAGAGAAATAGAGGGTGATATTGAAGTATACAGGATCCTGAACTACAAATTTTCTTACCACACCAACTGGTATAACCTGGAAATTGGCGAAACAATGACTGCCCTCCAGTCAATTAAAAATTCGATACGTTTTTATATGCTTATCGTATTGGTTGCTGCACTGCTGATCACGCTCGTAGCCGACTTTACTTTTTCCAACTTCCTGTTGAAACCCTTTTATCTCATTATCGATAAAAAGATTAATCTGGTTGACGATCCATCGCACTACAACTATGAGAATATACCTACAACCACCAACGATTTTAAAATCCTTGATAACAGTATAAACTCTTTAATGCGAAAAATAAATACCCTTTTTGCTTTGGAGAAACAGTTTATTGCCAATGTTTCGCATGAGTTACTTACCCCCATTTCGATTTTAAGTACCCGGTTCGAAAACATGCTCAATACCCCTCATATCCCGGTAGAGCATGAGAATAAAATCTATGCATCTTTAAAAACACTGAACCGTTTAAAGGTAATTATTAATAGTTTGTTACTGATCTCAAAGGTAGAAAACAACCAATATTTAAAAACGGAAGACATTAGCCTCAAACAAGAGATTGAAGACATATATGAAGATCTGGAAGACCGTATAGCAGACAAAAATATTAGCTACAATGCAACTTTAACAAAGGATTTTCATTTTAAAGGAAATAAAGCACTGATACATACACTTTTAATTAACATTATTAATAATGCCATTAAATATAATGTTGTTGGGGGTACGATCACGATATCTGATAAAAGCGAAGCCGAAAAATATGTGCTAACCATTAGCGATACCGGGCAAGGCATGAGCCAGGCATTGGTAGAAGATGCTTTTGATCGTTTTAAAAGGGGGAACAGCGAAGAAAATGGATTTGGATTAGGCTTGGCAATTGTTCAAAGTATTGCCCGCTTTCACCGGATCGAAATCGATATTAATTCTGAAGAACATAAAGGGACCAGTATTTCGTTGTTTTTTTTTAAATGAAACTTCCAGATAAACTGATCACAACGCTCATATATTTAGGATAACTTAATTCCGGTGTAAAGATCAGTACAGGTTGACAAATCTTTTTGGCAAGGGCTTTGCTTGATAATAAAAATCAATCTGATAAGAAAAGAATATATCTTAATGAAAAACATCATCCCCATACTAGGAGCAACCGCTTTATTCATGGCATCTTGCCAGGGCGGCACAGCAAAAAAAACACAGGCCAAAATCGATTCCACCATAATAACCAATGCATCGGCAAAGCCCGATTCTATCCTGTGCTACCAGTACATTAAAAACCGAGATACTGCCACCCTATCGTTAAAAACAAAGGATAATAAGGTAACAGGTACACTAGGTTATAATTTATACGAAAAAGATAAAAATGCTGGCACGATAACCGGGATTATTAAAGGTGATACCATAATTGCCAACTATATTTTTCAATCTGAAGGCAAAACATCTATTAGAGAAGTGGCTTTTTTGAAAAAGGGTGACCAGATAGCAGAGGGATTTGGCGATGTAGAGGAAGTAAGAGGAGAAACTAAGTTCAAAGACCTAAGCAAACTAAAGTTTGATGGATCGATGAATTTTGATAAGATAGATTGTAAATAAAAAAGGTTGCATACTTAAGATAGAATTGTCAATCCTGAGCCTGTCGAAGGACACTTAAAATATATTTAAAGGCGCTTCGAGAGGCTCAACTTGACAGTTTCCAGCCAGCATTATGGCCAGTTTTCTTATCATTTTAAAATTACTTTAAAGCGTCTTTTGCAGCTTTCGTCCATTCCTCACTTAACTTAAGCACATAATCTGAGTATTTTTGTATTTCATCAGGCTTTAACTTGGCTGCCCAGCCTGCTGCCTGATTTGCCCAGGCGGTATACTTATCGTTGATGGCTTTAATTTCAGCTGCATTTTTACTTTTTACAGCTGCAATGTATTCATCCTTTAATTTGCTGTACTCGGCAAGCCCCTTATTTACTTCTTCACTTGAGAAAGTTGGGATTTCTGTTGTAACCGTTTCAGTTGTTTTTGTAGTCACTTTTGTAATGGTGTCGCCATTAGCAGAAATTTCGCTTGAGTCTTTGGTCGTTTCTGTTTTTTTTGTACTGTCGCACGATACTAATGCAGACGCCAGTAGACCTGCTGCAGCGATTGATAAGAAGGTGTTTTTCATGATGGATTTAGTTTTTAGCCGAAACATGACTAAATATTGTGCCAAACCCTTAATACCTAATAAATATCGCGATCATTCCGGCTATAAATCTTCGAACCGTTCCCAAAATCCATCAACAGGTAATTTGGCAAATATATTTACAGGTTCTTTTTTTACCGGGTGTATAAACTGTAACCGACGGGCATGCAGGCAAATGCTCCCTTTTCTGCTTCCCCGCGGATAACCGTATTTATTATCGCCCATAATCGGACATCCCATCGATGACAGTTGCACCCTGATCTGATGCGAACGTCCTGTTAAAGGATCAACCTCCAAAAGATAATAATCGCCTACTTTGGCTTTTACTTTATAGGAAAGTTCGGCCCGCTGACTTCCTGCAACCTCAGTATTGTAATAGGAAACCACATTCTTTTGCGGATTTTTAACCAACCAGTGAATCAAAGTAGCTGATTCTTTTGGTGGCTTGTTTTTTACTACAGCCCAATAAGTTTTTTTTACTTGCCTGTTTTTAAAAACAGCGTTCATTCTTTCTAAAGCCTTACTGGTTTTTGCAAACAGGATTACACCGCTTACGGGCCTGTCTAAGCGGTGTACCACGCCTAAAAAGGCACCATTTGGTTTATTATATTTTTGAGCAATATACTTTTTTACCTGTTCATCAAGGGGCTCATCGCCAGTTTCATCAACCTGCACAATATCACCTGCCCTCTTATTAATAGCGATTAAATGATTGTCTTCAAAAAGGATGTCGTTATCGGTAATTGGCATCGGTTAGTTCATTGGTTCATTCGTCATTAGTTCATTTGATAGAGCACATCGTCTATTGCGAAAGTTTATTGGTTAATCGGTTAAGCTTTTTATTATTTAAGGTTGGATAGTTTACCTGCGCTGAAACAACGCCAAACTCACAACGCCAAACTCCAAACTTAATATTGTTCTTTTTCGTTCGGGAAATCATTTCCTTTTACATCACGGATATAAGATTGCGCCGCTCCTAAAATTTCGTCGTAAAGGTTAATGTACTGGCGTAAAAAACGGGGTTTAAAGCCTTTTGTTAATCCAATCATATCATTTACCACCAAAACCTGTCCGTCGCAGTATGGTCCTGCGCCAATACCAATGGTTGGAATATTTAAACTTTCGGTAACCTCTTTACCTAAAGCAGCGGGAATTTTCTCTAAAACAATGGAAAAACAACCGGCAGCCTGTAAGGCCAGCACATCGGTTTTTAATTTGTTCGCTTCTTGCTCTTCCTTGGCACGGACGGTATAGGTTCCAAATTTATAAATGGATTGGGGTGTTAACCCTAAATGTCCCATAACCGGGATACCGGCAGTAATAATGCGTTGTATCGACTCAATAATTTCTTCACCACCCTCTAACTTAACACCGTGTGCACCTGATTCTTTCATGATCCTGATGGCTGAGTTCAATGCTTCTTTTGAGTTTCCCTGGTAGGAACCAAAAGGCAGATCGACCACTACGAATGCACGTTTAACCGCCCTGATTACCGAGGCTGCATGGTAAATCATCTGATCGAGGGTAATGGGCAAAGTCGTTTCGTGACCAGCCATTACATTCGAAGCAGAATCGCCAACCAATAAAACATCTAAGCCAGCATCATCCAAAATGGTTGCCATCGAATAATCGTAGGCGGTTAGCATCGATATTTTTTCGCCACGCTCTTTCATTTCCTGTAATGTATGCGTGGTAACACGTTTGATTTCTTTATGTACCGACATGGGATTTGTTTTGTGTTGCCAAAAGTATTGTTTTTTATTTAATTAAGCTGAAAAGACCACAGGTAAAAGACCCAAGCAATCTCAATCTAAAATCGTTTTTCACACAAATCTGACTTTACAACTTTAAGCTTTAGTCTTTCTGCTTTCAGCTTCAACCTTATTTTATTTTTCTCTTTATATTCCCAATCTAAAACTCTATCTTTGTACCCCGAAATGGAAGGGATATATTCATCTTTTTTGGTACCCTGCAAATACGGCTTTAATGCCGAAAGCCATTCTTTTTTCAACTCTTTTTTAAATCAAAATCCATATTGTAATTACCATGACTAACTACACCAAGTTACCTGCGATTTTATTACTGGCCGATGGCACAGTTTTTTACGGCAAAGCAGCCGGAAAAATTGGCACCACTACCGGCGAAATTTGTTTTAATACCGGGATGACAGGTTACCAGGAAATTTTTACAGATCCAAGTTATTTTGGACAGATAATGGTTACCACCAATGCACATATTGGTAATTATGGTATCCACAAAGACGAGATCGAATCAGGTTCGATCAAAATCGCTGGTTTAGTCTGCAAAAATTACAACATTGTTTATAGCCGTAAACAAGCTACCGAATCAATTCAGGATTATTTCCAGAATGATAACCTGGTTGCCATTTCTGATATCGATACGCGTGCTTTGGTTCGCCACATCAGGGATAAAGGTGCAATGAACGCCATTATCTCTTCTGAGATTACGGATTTAAAAGAATTAAAAGAAAAACTGGACGAAGTACCTTCCATGGAAGGATTAGAACTTTCATCAAAAGTAAGTACTACAGAACCTTATTTTTATGGCAATCCTGATGCAACTTTAAAAGTAGCGGCGCTGGATCTGGGCATTAAGAAAAACATTTTGCGCAATTTCGAAAACCGCGACATCTATGTTCAGGTTTTTCCGGCTAAAACTACTTTTGCAGAAATGGAAAAATTTAACCCGGATGGTTATTTTATTTCCAATGGCCCAGGCGACCCTTCTGTAATGCCTTATGCAGTAGAAACCATCAAAGATATTTTGGCTGTAGACAAACCATTGTTCGGTATCTGTTTAGGCCACCAGTTATTGGCCGAAGCAAACGGTATCGGTACCATGAAAATGTTCAATGGCCACCGCGGATTAAACCACCCGGTTAAAAACATTATCAAAAACCACTGCGAAGTTACTTCACAGAACCATGGTTTTGGTGTAATTCCGGATGAGGTTAAAAATTCTGATAAAGTAGAAATTACCCATGTTAACCTAAACGATAAATCTATAGAAGGAATCCGCGTTAAAGGTAAAAAGGCATTTTCAGTGCAATATCACCCGGAATCTTCTCCAGGCCCGCACGATTCGCGTTACTTATTCGATGATTTTGTTGAGGTAATGAAAGGCGAGCTAGTTTGGTGAGAGGGATAGCTTAAAGACCAACGCTTAAAAGCAGTAACTGGCTTGAGGGGAAGTCGGTACGCAAACTTAAAACCATAATACAAAAATACGATCTGCGGATTTGCGGCAAAAACAGGCTGTTGATCCGCAGATTTCTTTTTTAAACCCATTTCACCTGAATAAAACATCATTTTACCGATATTTTAGTGTGTAACTGATAAAATTCATTTTCTATTCACCTAAAGCTCCTTACATTCGCAATATGGAAACAAAAAAAGCCATTATCAGTGTTAAAGACCTGGTAAAAAAATACGATGATTTTGTGGCCGTTCAAGGGCTTAGTTTTGAGGTATACGAGCATGAGATTTTCGGTCTGCTTGGCCCGAATGGTGCCGGGAAAACCACCACCCTCGAAATTATTGAAACGCTGAGGGCTAAAACATCGGGCGATATTATTGTTGATGGTTTTTCTGTGGATAAGCATGCCCAGAATATTAAACAGATAATCGGTGTACAGCTACAGGCTGCGGGTTACTATCCCAATCTGAACCTGGTAGAACTGATCGAACTTTTTGCAGGTTTATACGGAGCTGATATTAAACCGATGGAAATGTTGGAGAAAGTAAATCTTCAGGATAAGGCTAAAGCCAAATATAAAGCACTTTCAGGAGGGCAAAAACAGCGTTTTTCTATAGCAACAACGCTTATCAACCAACCCAAGATTATTTTTTTGGATGAACCTACAACAGGCCTTGATCCGCAGGCCCGCAGGAATCTTTGGGACCTGATTATCGAAATCCGGAATGCAGGTACTACTGTTGTAATTACCACGCATTATATGGATGAGGCTGAACAGCTTTGCGATCGGGTAGCTTTTGTAGAACGTGGGCAGATTATTGCTTTGGATACCCCGGATAATTTAATAGATAAATTGGTGAGCAGCGGCTTTGAGCGTAAAAAAGAGGTTAAAAAGGCCAATCTGGAAGATGTTTTCATCAACCTTACCGGCCGGGAATGGAGAGAATAGCCCTCATCCCCCTTGGGGAAGGAATTTATACCAAAGCTTACTATATAATTGAGAAAAACAGAATCTAGCAGAACTACTATGCAAAAAGATATACAAGATCAACCTTCAGGTTCCACTTTAGCGGCTGGAGGCTATAGCCATACCAAAGCAACCCTTGCCCTGGCCAAAGCAAGTTTCCGGTCTATTATGCGAAGTCCTTCGGCAGTGGTATTTACCCTTGCTTTCCCCCTGATATTTATCCTCGTTTTTGGCTTTTTAGGGGGTGGCGGCACGCGCATTGATGTTGGGGTAACACCAGGCTCTGATGTACATAACCCGGTAATAGGCATGCTCGAAAAAACGGGAATGATCCGTTTGGTAAAAGATAAATCTAAAGCTGAGTTTGATAAACTACTTGAAAAGGGCAATGTTGATGCCATGATCGATGTACATAGAAAAGTAAATTCTGCTGCTTATTCGGTTAATGTAGTATATACTTCTGCATCGAGAGATAAAGGCGGGATTTTAAAATCGGTTTTAAACAATGTCTTTTACGATAAAACTTTAAAACCAACAGTAGCAGAAATAAAAGAGAGCACCATTACAGGTCGCGAATACAAAACGATCGATTTTATACTTCCGGGCCAATTGGGCTTTTCGTTACTCAGCACAGGCGTTTTCGGAACGGCATTTGTGTTTTTAAGCCTGCGCCAAACGCTGGTAATCAAGCGCTTTTTCGCAACGCCTGTAAAGCGTTCGAGCATTGTAATTGGCGAAGGAATTGCCCGTATCGGTTTTGCCTTAATTGGTGCTTTATTTATCATTTTAATTGGCCATTTCTTTTTTGGTTTTACCCTTGTACATGGCACACTTACGGTCGTCAACATGCTCCTACTCGCTACCCTTGGTGTGATTGTTTTTATGGGCTTTGGTTTTATCATTTCGGGTATTGCCAAAAACGAAAGTATGGTGCCTCCCATCTCAAACATTATTACCCTGCCACAGTTTTTACTATCGGGAACATTCTTTTCTATCGAGGCTTTTCCAAATTGGTTACAGCCGATCAGCAGGGCCCTCCCGCTCACCTATTTAAACGATGCCATGCGCAAAGTAGCTTTTGAAGGGTTGGGTTTGTGGGATGTGAAATTCCAGATCATGATCTTATTGCTTTGGGGCATTGGTATTTATGCCGTGGCCGTAAAAGTATTTAAGTGGGAATAAACATCACTAAAAAACATTCTGAAAAGCTATTCATACCTGTAATTCGTTTCTATTTGCCTGCGTTGAGCAGCATGTACTAAGCTTTACGAAGCCCTTAAACTCCTTGTAAGCAAGGCCAGGGTAAAATAGATGCCTACACGGAAGGCAGGGATTGGCTTACCAGAAAAAGCAGCGGTGCAAAGCTATACCAGAACACGCAAGAGGAAACGTTAACCTTTTTTAACTTTTTACGGCTTGATAATGATGTAATTTTACTGAAAAATATTCAATGAAAAATTTGATCATCTTTTGCAGTATCTTATTGATTGCCCATACAGCAGAAGCACAGTTTAAATTCCTCGCCAACAATAGTTCTGATCAGTATAATGCAAAAATTATTGTCGATCGGTGCGAAAACGGTGCCTGTAATGGGAAAGCCACCATCATACTGTATAATAAGATTACCAACGGTGAAATTGATACTTTTCATTCAGACGATCTTGAATTCGGCTTAACCGAAAAACAGGATGCAAAATTAGGTTGGCTAGAACTCGGAAAATACCAAACACCATTAATTTTCGGAGATTTTAATTTCGATGGCCTTGAAGATCTCGCGATCAGAAATGGCAACAAGGGTAGCTATTCGAGCCCGTCGTACGATATATATGTAGCAGGCCCCGAAAATAAATTCCTTTTAAACAGTGAACTAACCAAACTGGCCAGCCAAAACCTCGGCATGTTCGATGTAGACAAAAAAGCAAAACAGCTATCCATCCATCAAAAGGATGGGTGTTGTTTTGATAAAACAATCAATTACAAATACAGCGGTAAAAATACGCTATATGAAGATTCTTCAGTAATTGAAGATTCGACCATTGCCGATTACGTTACAGTAATAACCCAAAAACTGGTTGATGGTAAAATGAAAAGAACCGTGCAGAAATTTAAGATGAAAGATTATTATAATCAATAGTTATGTTTCTTTAACCACAGATGCATATGGATCACACGGATCTCAATCAGTTTGCATCCTTTTTACCTGTGGTTAAATTGCCAATTCTAGCTTGTAGGCAGATTAATTGAGAAAACTATAGTAAATCTCTCCATTTCGTTTTCAACCGAGATGGTCAACTC
This sequence comes from Pedobacter zeae, assembly GCF_014196715.1. Taxonomy (GTDB): domain Bacteria; phylum Bacteroidota; class Bacteroidia; order Sphingobacteriales; family Sphingobacteriaceae; genus Pedobacter; species Pedobacter zeae. The sequence goes on along the minus strand of NZ_JACIEF010000005.1, from coordinate 50,137 downwards.
CTATTTAAAGCGCAGCTTTTACTAAAAATGGCAAAATCTCTTTCTGAAAACTTACAAAGTTTTTACGCACGTCTGAATCGCTAACTGACGTAAATGCAAATGAAAATACAATACTTTTACTTGCTTTTAGTAAAAAAGCCAATCCTTCTCTTCTCGCAGGATTATTCTTAAAATTATCCAATTGCAGGTAGGCGGCTAACAGCAAGGCTTCAAGCTGATCTGATAAATGTTTCAAAAACTCCTGCGAATTTGCATTTTCGCGCACAAAATCCCAGCCGATAAACTCATTACAGGCGGTAAAAGATAAACGGCTGGTTTTCATCACAAGGGCCTTCAAATGCTCTTCTTCAGATACATAGCTGACTTTGTTTTGCAGAATTTCGTGCAGGTTCTGATCCAGATAATCCATCAGGATACTGTCCAATACCTGCTCTTTACTTTCAAAATATTTATAAATCGTTGCTTTGGCAATACGTGCCTTTTTTGCAATTTCGTTTACACTGGTTTTATGATAACCGTATTTTCTAAATAATTCTTTGGCAGCCTTTTTTACTGTTTCTTTTATTTTTTCAGCTTCCATTCTAATTGCTTACGTGTAATAGTGTGTTGCCCTGTAGCGAAATATTGTATGCTTTTAAACTTCTCTCTGCCGGTGCTTTTTGCGGGCTACCATCAAGCAGTGAAAATTTTGCGCCAGAGCAGGGATCAGTTGCGGTTACTCCACTATCATCCGGCGAAACCTTGCATATTTTCTCCGGATTTACGGTACTGCAACGATCAAAAGCCACATAAGTGCCAAGCGGCGTTTTAACAATCAACAATCCACCTACACCATTATTGGCAACTAACAGCACATTATTCACCGCTTTGAGGCTAAATTCAGTTATGGTGACATTATAATTTACAGGCACATCCGGAATGTACCCCTCCTCTTTACCACAACCGGTAGCTAATAACAAAACAAATAATATGCTGTACAGATATTTCATTTTTAAATTAAGGCCGATTTAAACTGCTTTAAAAAACGTGCATCATTCTCAGAAAACAAACGCAGATCTTTAATTACATACTTTAAGTTGGCAATGCGCTCAATACCCATTCCAAAGGCAAAGCCACTGTATTTTTTAGAATCGATGCCACAGTTTTCCAAAACGTTTGGATCAACCATGCCGCAGCCCAAAATTTCTACCCAGCCGCTGTATTTACAAAGCTGGCAACCAGCCCCTTTACAGATGGTACAAGAGATATCCATTTCTGCAGATGGCTCTGTAAAAGGGAAATATGACGGACGGAAACGCACTTTTGTACCTTCTCCGTAAAGCTCCTGAACGAAATAGAATAAAGTTTGCTTTAAATCAGCAAATGAAACATTTTCATCAACATAAAGCCCCTCTACCTGGTGGAAAAAGCAGTGTGCCCTGGCCGAAATGGCTTCGTTACGGTAAACCCGGCCCGGCATAATTGCCCTGAATGGCGGTTGCCCCTGCTCCATCATACGCACCTGTACCGACGAGGTATGGGTACGCAAAGCGATGTCGCCTTTTTCGCCACCTTTTTTGATAAAAAAGGTATCCTGCATATCCCTTGCCGGGTGTTCTTCAGGGAAATTCAACGCAGAGAAGTTATGCCAGTCGTCCTCAATTTCAGGGCCTTCTGCTACGGTAAAGCCAAGTTTGGCGAATATCTCTACAATTTCCCTGCGCACCAAAGCCAGTGGGTGACGCGATCCCACTTCAAAACCTTCCCCTGGCAAAGTTAAATCCAGTTGCGAATTTTCGCTTTTGGCATCAACACTTTCGGTCGATTCTTTTAAAGTTTGATATTTAGATTCGGCCAGCTGTTTAAACTCATTTAAAACCTTGCCCAACGATCTTTTTTCTTCAACAGAAACAGATTTGAACTCGTCGAAAATTTCTTTGATAATGCCTTTGCTTCCTAAATATTTAATGCGGAACTGCTCTAATTCGTCGGCTTTTTCAGTTACGAAAGCATTGATCGCTTCGGTATATTGCGTTATTTTGTCCTGTAACATGGCTCCAAATATACAGCAAATTATCTAATAATTTTAGGCTTATGGGAGTTCAAATAATCTGTTTACACTATCATTATAAAAGAAAATGAACCCATAAACCACAAAAGCCGCATAAAGCGGCTTTTGTACTTATTATCATCTTATTTTTTAGATCACACCAAGTTCTTTACCTACTTTGGTAAATGCGGCAATGGCTTTATCCAGGTGATGCTGCTCATGTCCTGCCGATAGCTGTACACGGATCCGCGCCTTACCCTGTGGCACTACAGGATAGAAGAAACCGATTACGTAAATGCCTTCTTCCAGCATTTTAGCGGCAAACTGTTGTGCAATTTTGGCGTCGTACAGCATTACCGGAACAATCGGATGGAAACCCGGTTTGATGTCGAAGCCCGCTTCTGTCATTTTCTCACGGAAATATTTCGTGTTGCTTTCCAACTTATCTCTTAAAGAAGTCGTTTCGCTCAGCATATCCAACACCGCAATTGATGCGCCTGCAATAGCCGGAGCCAACGTATTAGAGAAAAGATAAGGGCGTGAGCGCTGGCGAAGCATATCGATGATCTCTTTCTTTCCAGAAGTAAAACCACCCGATGCACCTCCCAAGGCCTTGCCCAACGTACCGGTAATGATGTCTATGCGGTCCATTACATCAAAATGTTCGTGCGTTCCACGTCCATTTTTACCGATAAAACCGGTACAGTGCGACTCATCGATCATGATCAATGCCTCATATTTATCGGCCAGATCGGCAATTTTATCCAACGGAGCTACTGAACCGTCCATTGAGAAAGCACCATCGGTAACAATAATCCGGTGGCGGCAGTCTTTAGCAGCAATCAATTGTTTTTCCAGGTCTTCCATGTCGGCATTTTTATACCGGAAACGCTGCGCTTTACATAACCTTACGCCATCAATAATGGAAGCATGGTTCAATTCATCAGAAATGATGGCATCTTCTGCATTAAACAGCGGTTCGAAAACACCACCGTTTGCATCAAAGGCTGCTGCATATAAAATGGTATCCTCCGTACCCAGAAATTTAGAGATTTTTGCCTCCAATTCTTTATGCACATCCTGTGTTCCACAGATAAAACGCACTGACGACATTCCATAGCCATGATCATCTATCGCTTTTTTAGCTGCTTCTATCACCTTTGGGTGAGAAGAAAGTCCTAAATAATTATTCGCACAGAAATTGATTACTTCAGCACCGGTGCTCACTTTAATGTCGGCACCCTGAGGGGTAATAATAATCCTTTCGCGTTTAAATAACCCAGCGTTTTCGATCTCTTCAAGTTCTTTTTGAAGAACTGGTTGTAATGTTTTGTACATGGCTTTTTAATATGGTTGAATTTAGCTCCAAAGGTATAAAAAAAAGTCTTTGCAGACCTAAAAACGCAATTTTCGGAATAAATTCTACAAACAAACGTTTGATCGGCAAGCCAATTGCCATTATACATTTTTATTGTTACCAAGAAATAGCGGGCCATCACTATTTTTTTTCGATCTTAACAAACTTTAACATGTAGCTATGTGTATAGTGTTAAAAGATATTCGATATTTAGGGAATACTAATTAATTATGAGAAGAATTTGCGCACTCCTGTTTTTTTGCAGCCTCACCAGTTTTGTATTTGCTCAACATTTTACAGTTACAGGCGTAATTAAAGATACAAACGGGCAACCTGTGCCTTTTGCTTCGGTTTATTTAAAGAATACCACTACCGGAACTTCTGCAAATGTTGATGGAAAATACTCGATAAAGCTAAAAAGCAGGGAATACACCTTAAGTTTTAGGGCGGTTGGCTATAAACAACAGGAACATATTGTAAACCTAACTGCCGACCTTTCGCTCAATGTAACACTAACTGCTGAAAGTTATACTTTAGAGAATGTCAATATCAGGGCCAATGCCGAAGATCCGGCCTACGCCATAATCCGCAAAGCCATTGAAGAACGGAAAAAACATCTCGACGAGGTAAATGAGTTCAGTTGCGAGGTTTACATCAAAGGTGTGCAACGGCTAAGGGGTGCGCCAAAAAAATTCTTTGGGCGGGATATCCAAAAAGTTTTAGAGCTCGATACCAACCGAAAAGGCATCATTTATCTTTCTGAATCGCAGAGCAAGTTTAATTTCAGAAGGCCGAATGAGGTGCACGAAGAAATGATCTCATCGAAAGTGGCAGGACGGAACAATGCTTTCAGTTTTAATAAGGCATCTGATCTGATTATCAACTTTTACGATAATTACCTGTTAGAAAACAAATTGAGTGCGAGGGGGTTTATTTCGCCGATTGCCGATAACGCCCTTTTTTATTATAAATATAAACTATTGGGCGAAAGCCAGGAAAACGGCGAAACTATCCACAAAATAGAGGTGATTCCCCGCCGTGAAAACGACCCTGTTTTTAGGGGAATTATCTATATTATTGATGGCAGCTGGCGAATTTACAATACCGATGTTTACCTGACCAAAAATGCAGGTATTAATTTTATTGATACTTTAAACATTAGCCAGCAGTTTACCAAGGTTAACGAGGTTTATATGCCAACCGCTGTTAACTTTCAATTCGCAGGCAATGTACTGGGATTTAAAATAGCCGGTTATTATGTGGGTATTTATAGCAATTATAACCTGGAGCCTAAATTTTCTAAAAACTTTTTTAGCGGTGAGATCTTAAAAGTTACCGAAATGGTCAATAAAAAAGATTCTGTTTACTGGAAAAACAACAGGCCTATCCCTTTAACAGAAGATGAAAAAATCAATTACGTTAAAAAAGATAGCATCGCAAAGTTAAAAGAATCGAAAAAGTACCTCGATTCGCTTGAAAAAGACAATAATAAGTTTGGCATCGGTAAATTATTATTACATGGTTACAGTATCAACGATCGCTATGATAAGGAATACTGGTCATTCGATCCGGTAATAAAGGCCATATTTTATAATACTGTAGAAGGCTTTGCTGTACGGTACGGGGTAACCTACAGAAAGGAATTTGAGAACAGAAGAACTTACTCCATCCGCCCTGAACTGCGATACGGTTTCGCCAACCAGAAGCTTACCGGAAGTTTAAGCGGAACTTATTATTACCATCCGACCAAGCGTGCAAGCGTTAGTGCATCATTCGGAAACGGGATTTTCGACCTGAACAACCTGGGTTCTATGACACAATTGGGTAATACCATTAACTCGCTGTTTTATGAGAAAAACTTTGCCAAATTTTACGAAAAGAGTTTCATAAACATCAATACCACCCGCGAGCTGGCATCAGGGCTGCAGGGAAGTGTTGCGGTAGATTACAACCGGAATAAAACCCTCACCAATAATTCTACATTTAAAATTATTGATGCAAAAGACCGCGAATTTACTTCGAACAATCCTTTTAGTCCAACGGTAGAAACACCGCTTTTCCCAACCTATACTTCTTTCAGTGCAACAGCGAGTTTAACCTATGCCTTCGGACAGAAATACATTACCCGTCCTGACGGTAAGTTTTATACGGAGTCGAAATTCCCGAAGGTTACCCTATTGTATAAAAAAGGGTTTAAAGGTGCATTGAACAGTGATGTTGATTACGATTTTGTAAAACTGGAGGTTTCTGAAGACAGGATCGGACTGGGATTATGGGGTTATACTTCGTTTTTGGCTGGTGTGGGTAAATTCCTGAACAACAAAAGCATGTACTATCCTGATTTCAAACATTTTGCAGGTAACATATCCACCATATTCCCTCCTAACCTAAGGAAATTCCAATACCTCGATTTTTATCAGTTCAGTACCAATCAACAATATTTCGAGGCCCATTTAGAGCATAATTTTGCAGGCTTTTTCATGAACAAAGTGCCACTATTGCGTAAAGCCAAGCTCGAAGAGTTTATAGGTGGGGGGTATTTATCTTCTCCGGAAAAAAGGAATTACAAAGAATTTTATTTCGGTATCCAACGCCTTGTTTTACGTGCCAGTTATGGTTTTGCCTACGATGGCGGACGTAAGTTAACCCAGGGTTTTAGAATTTCGTATGGCTTCTGACGAGGTTTAAGGTATAGGAATAAGGCTTAAGGTACGTTCAGCTCATTTGAAGTATTTCCACAAAAAGGAAAGATTCTAAAAGCAGGAGTTAAAAACCTTCCACCTTAAGCCTTCTACCTTCCACCTTTTTTTACTATCTTTGCAGCGCTTTAAACGCCGTTTGCAACGGTATCAATAGCGTTATGAAAAAATATCAGACCTTACTTTACTATTGCTATAGTTACATAGCAGAGGCAGAACAATTTGCTGCCGATCACCTTAAATTCTGTAAATCGTTAGGATTAGTTGGCCGTATTATCGTTGCCGACGAAGGTTTAAACGGTACTGTTTCCGGAACTCCTGAAGCCTGTGCAGCTTACATGCAGGCAGTACATGCCGATGAAAGATTTGCTAAAACTGAATTTAAGATCGATGACGTTGAAGAACTTTCCTTTCTGAAAATGCACTGCCGTTACAAATCGGAGATTGTGCATTCGGGTTTAAGGGATACTTCGATCATCGATCCTAACAAACAAACCGGCAAACATTTAGAACCTGTCGATTTCATGAAAATGAAAGATGAAGAGGATGTTGTTATCCTTGATGTGCGTTCTAATTATGAGCATAACCTTGGTAAGTTTAAAAATGCGGTAACGCTTGACATCGAGAATTTCCGCGATTTTCCGGAGCAGATTAACCAACTTGCCCAGTATAAAGACAAAAAAATATTAACTTATTGCACCGGCGGGATTAAATGCGAAAAAGCATCTGCCCTATTGTTGCACCATGGTTTTAAAGATGTGTACCAGTTACATGGGGGCATCATCAAATATGGTAAGGAAGCCGGTGGAAAGGATTTTGAGGGTAAGTGTTACGTTTTCGACAACCGTATTGCCGTTGATGTAAATGAGGTGAACCCAACCGTTGTTTCTGTTTGTTACAATTGCGGTAAAACCACACCTAAAATGATCAATTGTGCCAATCCGGAATGCAATGAACACATCACCCAATGCGACGATTGCGGTAACGAACTTCAGGGTTGCTGCTCAACAGCATGCACAACTCATCCGCGTAAACGCCCATACGATGGTACAGGTTATTATGTGAAGGTTCCGCAGCCGGTGGCGGTGAAACTCAGTTAATGGCTTATGGTTAATGGCTTTATGGTTCATAGCCCATTGCCTAATCTATATAACCTATTGGTTAATGGCTTTATTTTGATTGCTTGCCGTTTAATCTATAGTTGAATGGATTATGGGTTAAAAAGTTTAATTGTCAATCGAAATTATCAATTACATAAACAAATAAAAATTTGAATATTAGGCAACCATATTATTGAGAAGGATAATTATATTTATTTCAAAATCAACATTATGGCTTTCAAATTTGAAGAACTAAAAGTTTGGCAGATCTCGTTAAACCTCAGTAATGAAATAGATGTTATTGCAAAAAACTTTCCGAGGATAGAATTATTCAGTCTTTCCAATCAAATAAAAAAAGCCGCAGACTCTGTAAATCTCAACATTGCAGAAGGTTGTATGGGACAGTCAAAAGCCGAATTTAAAAGATTTTTAACCTATTCAGTACGCTCTGGTTTAGAGGTAGTAAGTTGTCTTTTTATGGCATCATCTAGAAATTACATTACAGAGCTAGAATTTAAACGGCTATATTCAGAATACGAACAACTTTGTAAAATGATATCGAAATTGAAGACGTCACTATAGAGGATATTTTTATTGATGTCTCATGATTATTGGCAGGCTCTATAAGGCAGTGCATGATAGCTTAATAGCTACATAAATTGAGCAATGAATATCCATCATCTATCTATTAACCAATATGTTACAATCTTTAAGCCTATAACATAACGTATTTGCCTGAGCAATTTAGCCATTAACTATGAACTAAAAAAACCATCAACCCTGGTCATACAGCAATCATCCGCCTATTTTAAACAATTTTTCATTTACTTTGTGTTATAACGGGTTTATCCAATACCACTTTATGCTAAACTACTTCAGGCTTCTAATACTGTTATTCTGCTTTGCTATAAATACCCATGCATCAGAAATTAAAAGTATTGGTGTACCTTACATAGAAAATTATCCAAAATCCGTTTATTCATCCGGAAACCAGAACTGGAGCATAGCCAAGGATAAAAATGGTGTAATGTACTTTGGCAATGCCGAGGGGCTTTTAACTTTTGATGGCCGTTACTGGCAGAAATACCTGATGCCCAACCGGCAGATTGTAAGGGCTGTAGCGACCGATAGCAATGGGAAGATTTATACCGGAAGTTTTGGCGAATTCGGTTATTGGGCTATAAAAAACAATCTCTTAAGCTATAACTCGCTCACCAGCTTACTTCCAAAAGGGATAAAAATTAATGATGAAATCTGGAAAATATATGTAGACAAAGACCGGGTAATCTTTCAATCTTTTTCAAAAATCTTTATCTATAAAAACAATAGAATAGAGGTGGTTAAATCGCCATCTTCTTTTCTATTCCTGCATCAGGTAAACAACAGGTATTTTGTTGAAGTGCTCGAAAAAGGCCTGTTTGAGCTGACAGGTAATAAATTGGTCTACATTCCGAACAGCGAGAAACTGGGTAAAGAAGGAATTCTTTCTATACTACCTTACAAAACTACCGGATTCATTATTGGTACCAGCAAACAGGGCTTGTTCATTTATGATGGGAAAGACTTCAAACCTTTAAATACCCCTGCCAATAGTTATTTAAAAACCTACCAGCTTAATAACGGGGTAAGTTTATTAGGCAAATATTTCGCTTATGGCACCATCCTTAACGGGCTCATCATTATAGATGAAAATGGGAAAGTAGTGCAACGCATCAATAAATCGAGTGGTTTACAAAACAATACGGTGTTAAGTTTATATGCGGATAATGAGCAAAATCTTTGGACAGGCTTGGATAACGGGATCGACCGTATTGAACTCAACTCGCCTTTATATTTCTATTTCGATAAAACCGGACAATTTGGAACCGTTTACTCGAGCATAATTTTCAATAACAAAATCTATCTTGGCACTAACCAGGGATTGTTTTACAGCGAATGGTCGCCTGATCATCTTTTACCTTTTAACTTTAGGTTAATCCCCAATTCGCAGGGGCAGGTATGGGAACTGACCATTATTGATAATGAATTAATCTGCGGGCACAATAGCGGCACCTTTAAAGTAAAGGGCAACCAGATAGAATGGCTTTCGAGAACTTCAGGAGGATGGACGATCAAAAAGTTAAATTCCGATCCTAATTACCTCATTCAGGGTACCTATACCGGGCTGTCGCTCTTTACTGAATCGCAATTAGGAGGATTAAAATTTGAAACAAAAATCTCAGGATTTGATGCACCATCGAGGTATATAGAGCAGGACAATAAGGGTGATATATGGGTAGCACATGCTTACAAGGGCTTATATAAGCTGAATTTAAGTCCCAATTACCGCAGTGCTATCAGCACGAAATATTTCGACGAAAAGAATGGTTTGCCGGGGAACTACAACATCAATATTTTTAATTTAGAAAATAAGATCGTTTTTTCATCTGATGCCGGTTTTTATACTTACGATGAGTTGAGCGATAAATTCAGCAAATATGAAGCACTGAACAAGGAGCTTGGTTCTTTCCAATCATCGAACAAAATCATCAATGCCGGGGGCAAAAAGTATTGGTTTATCAATCATGGTAAAACAGCCCTGGTTAACTTTAGTGAGCCAGGAAAGGTAGAAATCGATTCGAACCAGTTCAGCATTTTAGATGGCCGGATGGTTCAATATTATGAAAACATCAGCCGCATCAGCAATTCTATTTATTTGATCAGTGTGGATGATGGTTTTGTAATTTATAACCCCACCACACAACAGAAACAGGAAAAGCGCAAACTGCCTTCTGTACTGATCAGACGTGTAGAGGATATTACCGATAAATTTTCACTCATCAGCGAAACCGGCTATATTAATGATGCAACTGAGATCCCCAATAACCGCAATAACATCCGTATTTCTTATGCACTGCCCTATTACCGCCAGGCAAAGGTAAAGTACCAGTTTTATTTAGAAGGATATTCTAAAACCTGGTCTGATTGGAGTTATGCGACACAGAAAGATTTTACCAATTTAAGTCCGGGTAAGTATGTTTTTAAGGTAAGGGCCAAAACAGACGACAGTACCGTAAGCGACGAAGCAGTTTACACTTTTATCATTTTACGGCCATGGTACCTTAGTAACTGGGCTATAGTTTTCTATACCTTGATATTTGTTGTGGCATTGATCCTCGGCAAGAAAATTTATGAACAGAAACTTAAAAGGGACAGCCAAATAATAAGCGACCGTTTACAGGCAGAGCAGGAGGAGATATTAAAACAGGAAGCTGAAGCAAACGAAAAACAGATCGTAAAACTCCAAACAGAGAAATTACAGGCAGAACTGGCTTCCAAAAACAGGGAACTGGCCAATTCTGCCATGACCCTGGTTTATAAAAATGAACTACTGCAAAAACTAAGTGATGAAATTTCTAAACTGAAAGATGAAAATGGCAAAAAGCTTTCTGATGATCAGACCCGGAAAATCCAAAAAGTAATCAATGATGGCATGAACGACGAGCGAGACTGGCACCTGTTCGAAAACAGCTTTAACGAGGCACACGAAAGCTTCTTTAAAAAGCTGAAAGCACAGCATCCCGATCTTGTTCCGAACGATCTCAAGTTATGTGCCTATTTAAGAATGAACATGAGCAGTAAAGAAATGTCATCGCTGCTGAACATTACTTTAAGGGGTGTAGAAATCCGCAGATACCGCTTGCGTAAAAAACTTGAAGTACCGCATGACAAAAATTTAACCGAGTTTTTGATGGAGCTTTAACCTGTTTTTTCTTAAGTCATATTTCCTTTTTATAGAGCGATAAACTGTTATAAAATGAAGGCCGCTTTTTTATAAAATCTGATTTCTGTATGTTTTTTTGCCTAAATCAGAGACCGGGCACTACGTCATTACCTCTCATAAACGATTTTCGTACCCCACAAAACAGTTAGTGTACCTTATACACTTATGACTGTGTTAAAGTTTTGTTAAAATCTCCAAAAACTGCGTTTTTGACCCAAAATCGCATTCGGTTTATCTTAAAGTGAAACATTATCAGCCAACTTGATGTAATAATGTTGAGGTAAAAACACTTGCACATCAGCAAAAACAACCTCAATTTTAACATAACAATTAAACTAAATTTTATAATAAAGCATGAAAAGAATCTTTACAAGAATTTCTGTTCTCGCTGCATTTTGTTTGCTTACAATTAACGTAGCATTAGCGCAAAACATTACCGTAAAAGGTAAGGTAATTGATGGGGGTGACAAGACCCCATTACCCGGCGTATCTATCTTAATCAAGGGCACACAAGGTGGCACCCAAACAGATGTAAACGGCAACTACTCACTTAGTGTGCCGGCGAACGCCACCTTAGTATTCAACTTTGTAGGCTACACAGCACAAGAACAAGCTGTAAATAACCAAACGACCATTAATGTATCACTGGCATCATCAACACAACAATTAGAGCAGGTTGTAGTGGTGGGTTATGGTACGCAAAGAAAAATTGATGTTACCGGTGCTGTTGGAACCGTAAAAGGCGAAGACATCGCTAAGCAGGCATCGGTTAACCCGGTAAGTGCTTTACAGGGAAAAGTTGCTGGTGTATCCATAACCAATACTGGTACACCTGGTTCTTCTCCGCAGATCACCATTCGTGGAACAAGCACCATTTATGGAAAAACCGGACCATTATACGTAGTAGACGGTGTATGGTATGACGATATTAATTTCCTTAACCCTGCTGATATTGCTAATATCAGTATCTTAAAAGATGCATCATCGCAATCTATTTACGGTATCCGTGCGGCAAACGGCGTTGTTTTGGTAACTACGGTTAAAGGTAAAAAAGGAACTGCCGTAATTAATTATAACGGATCTGTTGGTATTCAAAAGGTAACTAACCAAGTAGAAATGGCAAATGCGAGTGAATATGCTACCGCTGTAAACGAAGCATATGCTCTTCAATCTCCGCCGGCAACTCCACTATTCACAAATACCAATTTAGGTACCGGAACCAACTGGTATGACCAGGTGCTGCGAACTGCCATGGTTAACAATCACCAGTTATCTATTAGCGGTGGAACTGAAAAATCGACCTACAATTTTTCTTTAGGTTACCTTGATCAGGACGGTATTGTGAAGAACAATAACTACAAACGTTATACTGTAAGGCTGGCTAACGATTACCAGATTTTCGAACCTCTAAAAATCGGCTACAATGTTGCCGGTACATACAGTAAATCGAAAGATGCGCCATCTACCATATTTAGAGCCATGTATGCTGCATCGCCAGTTGTACCTGTTTTTAATGCTGATGGCAGTTATGGTGATCCAAATGCATTCAACCTTGGTAACGGAAGTAATATGAATCCGCAGGCTACTTTGGATTTCTTTAACCAGAATACCACTAAGTATAAAATCAATGGTAATGTATATGCCGAATTAAAATTCCTTAAGAACTTTACTTTCAAAACCAGTATAGGCGGAGATTTTGGACAGGAAGAAGTTAGGGGTTATGTGCCAAAATATAAAGCTACCAATACTCAGCTTAGCACAGTAAGTAAACTTGATATAGACCGCATTGAAAACAGAAACTGGCTGGTTGAGAACACCTTAACTTTTGACAAAAAATGGGACGACCATAGTCTAACGGTTTTGGCTGGTCAAACTGCTCAGCGAAATAAAATGTATACCATAAATGCCGATGCGCAAAATGTTCCATACAGCAGTGAGGGCGATTTATATTTAGCATTGGGTGATGCTGCCAGCAGGAGTATTATTGATAAAGGCGAGTTGAGTACATTTTCATCATACTTTGCCAGGGTTAATTATGGTTACAAAAACAAATATTTATTAAATGCTTCCATCAGAAGAGACGGTGCTTCTCAATTTTTTGGCTCTGACAATGTTTGGGGAAATTTCCCATCAATCGGAGCAGGCTGGGTAATCAGCAACGAAGAATTTATGAAAAACCAGAATATCTTCAGTAATTTAAAGCTAAGGGGAAGTTGGGGTAAAGTAGGTAATGCCGGGGTTCCATTTAACCCATCAACCCAAACAGTTGATCAAACAGCAGCATTAATAGCCATATTTGGAGGAATTCCGTATACCGGAGCAAGCATCAGAACCATTGTACCCCCAACATTATTCTGGGAAAGAAGTGCAGGAACTGATATTGGTTTGGAAATGGGCTTCCTAAAAAACAGATTAAACATTGAATTAGATTACTATAATAGAAAAACAGAACAGGCAATATTTGATATCCCGGTTTTGGGAAGTCTGGGAACAGTAAATAGTTCTATTATTGCCAATCAGGCCGATATCCAAAACCGTGGTTTCGAATTTTTAGCAACCTGGGCTGATAAAACATCGGGGGGATTAACCTATTCGATCAGTGGAAATCTTGGAATCAATAACAATAAAGTATTAAACGTAACTTCAGGAGCCAACCCGATCTATAAGGGCGGTGCTGGCTTAACCAGTGGTTATCTTTCTACCAGAACGGTTAACAACAGGCCAATTGGAGAATTTTATGGCTACCAGGTTGTTGGCATCTTCCAAACAGATGCAGAAGCCGCAGCTTGGCCAGGATTTAAAAAAGGTGACTTTAAGTATGCAGACATCAACGGTGATGGAACAATCGATTTAAGGGACAGGGTTGTTCTTGGTAATCCAAATCCTAAATTCACTTATGGTTTAAATACCAACTTCGCCTATAAAAATTTCGATTTAACACTCGATATCCAGGGTGTTGCTGATGTAAGTGTATTTAATGCAAACCTAAGCAGCAGATTTGGTAACGAAAACTACACCAAAGATTTCTTTGATCACCGCTGGACAGGACCTGGTACTTCGAACACCTACCCTTCTGCAGATTTAGCAGGCGGTTTAAATAATGCGCCAAATTCGTTTTACGTAGAAAAAGGCGATTATATCAGGTTAAGGAATATCCAGTTGGGTTATAGCTTACCCGCTTCACTTGTTAACAAATGGAAAATGCAACGTTTAAGGGTATTCCTGAACGCACAAAATGCTGTTAACATTTTTGGGTATAAAGGATTTAGTCCGGAGGTAGGTGGAACACCAACAAATGCAGGAATCGATACCAATGTATATCCTTTGTTTGCTACTTACAACTTTGGGGTTAACGTAACTTTCTAATCGACTTAAAATGAAAAAATATATAAATACACAATCATTTTTTGCTGCAGCTGCATTTAGTACAGTACTTTTCACTGCATCATGCAAAAAAGATTTTCTAAATGTTCCGCCACAGGCTCAGCAGCCATCAGTAACCTTCTGGAAAACTCCTGAAGATGCCTTAAAAGGCGTTAATGCCATTTACGCCAACTTAAGAAGTTGGAATAATATTGCTTTTAACGCGATCGCTATCGAAAGTACCGGATCAGACGAGGCTGATAAAGGAAGCACTCCTACTGATGCCACTTTTTTTAACCTTTACGATCAGTTTACGGTAACGTCTACCCATGGTTCGCTTCAGGATTTTTGGACCGGTCAGTACCAGAATATAAACCTTTGCAACCAGGTTCTGGATAACATCCCTAATATCAGCATGGATGAATCGTTAAAAAACAGGTACCTCGCCGAAGCAAAATTTGTAAGGGCATATTCTTACTTCAGGTTAGTTCGCGCCTATGGCAATGTGGTATTAAGGTTACATGTTCCTAAAGACAATAGTGAATATAACCTACCGCAATCGGATAAAGCCACCGTTTATGCTCAAATCGAAAAAGACTTAACTGAAGCTGCAGCAGTATTACCACAATCGTACGGTGCGGCAGATTTAGGCAGGGCAACAAAGGGTGCTGCAATTGGTTTACATGCAAAAGTTGCCATGTACCAGGGCAAATGGGCAGATGTACTTGCGCTAACCAACCAGGTAATGACAATGGGTTATGATCTTTTTCCTGATTTTGAAAAAGGTTTCAGAACCGAGAACGAAAATAACATCGAATCGTTATTTGAAGTACAGGCAGAGCTGGTTCCCGGTAATCCTGACGCTTCCAATTCACAATACAGTCAGGTGCAGGGTGTAGCTGGCATTATGGGCTGGGGGTTTAATACACCATCAGAAGTATTAGCCAATGCTTTTGAAGCAGGAGACCCACGTAGGGACGCAACTATATTATTTAAAGGCGAAACGACTCCTCAGGGCGACTTAATTCCGACTACTGTACCAAACGATCGGTACAATCAAAAATCTTACGTGCCTTTTGCTATGCGTGTTTCCGGATTTAATGAGGGTGCACAACAAAATTTCAGGGTATTAAGATTTGCAGATATCCTTCTGATGAATGCAGAGGCAGCCAATGAGCAGAACATTCCATCGCAGGCATTAACTTCGCTCAACCGTGTGCGTAAACGCGCCAGAGGAGGCAATAACAACATCCTGCCTGATGTGACCACCACGGATAAAACCGCGCTACGCAATGCGATCTGGAAAGAAAGACAAGTAGAACTCGCAATGGAAAATGATCGCTATTTCGATGTCATCCGTCAGGGCAGAGGTTCAGCTGTTTTTGGTGTTAAGGGCTGGAAAGCCAATAAAAATGAAGTTTGGCCAATTCCTCAGAACGAGATTGAGCTAAGTGGCAACCTGTTAAAACAAAACCCTGGTTACTAATACATCTTTAGACAAAGGTTGCCGGTGAATGCTGGCAACCTTTTTTTCTTCTAATACTATGCTAAACATCTTCTCAGGCAAAATTACTTCCCTACTGATAACAGTATTATGCCCTTTTTTGCTCTTCCCGGTTTGCACCAAAAATAAAAACACAACTTATGTTCCTGATTTAACGATCAAAAAAAATCTTTCCGATATCGAATTATTGGATCTTGTTCAAAAACAGACCTTCCAATATTTTTGGGATGGTGCTGAACCCACCTCTGGTGCAGGCAGGGAGCGTTTCCATGTTGATAATATATACCCTGAAAATGATAAAAACACCGTAGCTACAGGCGCCACAGGATTTGGGTTAATGGCCATTTTAAGTGGGATCGACAGGAATTATGTAAGCAAGAAAGAAGGGTTAGACCGGTTAAATAAAATATTGGATTTCCTATCCCGGGCAGATCGCTTTCATGGTGCATGGCCGCACTGGATAAATGGCGAAACCGGCAAAGTACGTCCTTTTGGGCGGAAAGATAACGGAGGCGACCTGGTAGAAACGTCTTTTGTTGCGCAAGCGCTGATCTGCATCAAAGAATATTATAAGAATGGAACAGAAGCCGAAAAAGCCCTGGCAAAAAAAGCCGATGAGCTTTGGAAAGGAATAGATTTCAGCTGGTACCGCAACGGAAAAAATGTATTGTACTGGCATTGGTCGCCGGAGTATAACTGGGAGATGAACTTTCCGGTTAAAGGTTATAACGAATGTTTAATCATGTATGTTATGGCCGCTTCCTCCCCTACCCACACGGTACCGGCCGAGGTTTATCATGAGGGCTGGGCAAGAGGGGGAAAAATTAAAGCTGATTTTAACCTTTATGGGCACCATATCCCATTGGATTACCAGGGCGCAAAGAATTCTGTAGGCCCTTTATTCTGGGCACATTATTCCTATTTAGGCTTAAATCCTAAGGGATTAAAAGACCGCTATGCCGATTACTGGGAAAACAATGTAAACCAAACATTGGCCATACATGATTATTGCGTAGCCAACCCTAAAAAATTTAAAGGCTATGGCGAAAATAGCTGGGGTTTAACCGCCAGTTACTCTGTAAAAGGTTATGCCGCCCATAGCCTTCAGGAAGATTACGGCGTTATCTCTCCCACCGCAGCCATTTCTTCAATTCCCTATACCCCAAAAGAATCAATGAAGGTAATCAGGCATCTTTATGAGGATTTAGGCGATAAGGTTTGGGGCAAATACGGCTTTTATGATGCCTTCTCCGAAACCGACAACTGGTATCCAAAAAGATACTTGGGAATAGACCAGGGACCTATGGTAGTAATGATCGAAAATTACAGGTCAGGGTTGCTCTGGAAGCTGTTTATGGGAAATAAGGATGTTCAAAATGGATTAAAGAAACTCGATTTCCAATTCACACCCTGATATTAATTGCATATAAATGTTTAGCCATCATATATTCAAACTAAATCTACAGAACCATGAAAAAAGTAATTTTAATATTAACAGCAATGATAGGGAGTATCATCCTCAACACGGGTTTTACCAATATACCTTATGCTAAACATAAAAAAGCAACAGCAAAATTCGCCACGGTAAATGTAACAGCAACCAACTCAACCACCGATGGCGTATATGTAAGGCTAGAAAATAATACCAGTGGGATTGTTTATTCTTTCTTTATTCCACCAAATTCTCCAAGCGGAACCGTTATTGGCCAGATACCGGAAAATGGCGATGTTTACACCGTTACATTAACTTCAACAGGTGGTGCGCACGATATGTGGGTATACTGGGAACACCAATCGCACGTTACCGGATTAACCGTTAGCGGGATGTCGATAGGATGTTCCAGCTGCGCCCGGATAAACATTTTTAATTAATCACATACGAATAATGGCTAAACATTTATTCAAAATATTTTTATCGGTAAGCTTACTCTTCAGTGCTGCTTGTACAGTTTCTGCACAACAGAAAACTTACTGCAACCCCATCAATGTAGATTATGGTTATACCCCCTTTGAGTCTTTTACCGAATGGGGTAAACACCGGGCCACTGCCGATCCTGTAATCGTAAATTATAAAGGCGATTTCTTTCTTTTCAGCACCAACCAGTGGGGCTATTGGCATAGTGCCGATATGCTGAACTGGAAGTTCCACGAAAGAAAATTTCTTCGCCCGTGGAATAAAACAAAAGATGAACTCTGTGCCCCTGGTGTGGGCATTATAGGCGATACGATGGTGGTTTTCGGCAGTACCTATACCAAAAATTTTACCTTGTGGGGAAGCACCGATCCTAAAGGGAACAAATGGTTTCCATTGGTCGATTCTTTAGAAATAGGCGGTTGGGACCCTGCATTTTTTACTGATGACGATGGCAAATTTTACATGTACAACGGAAGCAGCAACAATTACCCAATGTACGGCGTAGAGTTAGACCGCAAAACCTTTAAACCCAAAGGTACACGTACCCCGATGTACCTGTTAGAGAGCTGGCGCTATGGCTGGCAACGCTTTGGCGAATATATGGACAATACGTTCCTTGATCCTTTCGCGGAGGGTGCCTGGATGACCAAGCACAATGGCAAATATTATTTTCAGTATGGCGCACCAGGAACTGAGTTCAGCGGCTATTCTGATGGTGTGGTGGTGGGCACCAAACCTTTGTTTTATGATACCCCTACTACGCCACAATCCGATCCTTTAAGTTATAAAGGAGGTGGCTTCTCCCGTGGTGCCGGGCATGGGGCTACCTTTCAGGATAACAACAAAAATTACTGGCACATTTCTACCAGCATTATCTGCGTAAAAAACACCTGGGAGCGCAGGATGGGTATCTGGCCAACAGGTTTCGACAAGGATGATGTAATGTGGACCAATACGGCCTTTGGCGATTACCCGCTTTATTTGCCTTCAGAAAGAAAAGAGGACGGTCCGGCAGGGCCAGGCTGGATGCTCATCAACTATAAAAAACCGGTAACCGTTTCGTCTACTCTGGGAGGCTTTAATGCCAATAACGCGGTTGACGAAAGCATTAAAACGTACTGGAGTGCTAAAACAGCAGATAATGGCGAGTGGATCCAGACTGACCTCGGCAGCCTTGCTACCGTTAACGCCATACAGATCAATTATGCCGATCAGGATGCTGAATTTTTAGGGAAACAGACCGGAATTTACCACCAGTATAAAATCCTTTCTTCAACTGACGGGAAAAAATGGACCGTGCTGGTTGATAAAAGCCAGAATAAAACAGATGTTCCGCACGATTACATTGAACTCCAAAAGCCGGTAAAAACCCGGTTCATTAAAATGGTCAACATACACATGCCCACAGGTAAATTTGCCATCAGTGGCTTACGCGTATTTGGCAATGGAAATGGGGAGAAACCCACAAAAGTGAAAAACCTGATCGTTTTAAGGACAGAAAAAGACAAACGAAGCGCCTACATCAAATGGGAACCCGTTGATAATGCTTTTGCCTATAATCTTTATTACGGCACCGCACCCGATAAGCTGTACAATTGTATCATGATCCACGATTTTAATGAATATTGGTTTAAGGCAATGGATAGTCAAAAAGCGTATTATTTTGCCATAGAGGCGATAAATGAAAATGGCGTATCGGCAAAAACCGAAGTAAAAAAAGTTGATTAACAAAGAATAAAATACACATATAATGAAGAGAGCGAATATCCTGGTTGTTTTTTTAACCCTGTTTGTACTGAACGGATCGGCACAGACCAAAAAGCCTGTTTCGGCAGAACAAGCGAAGATGAATACCTTCATCAGCAACCTGATGGCGAAAATGACAGTTGACGAAAAAATAGGTCAGCTGAACTTGCCAAGTTCTGGAGATATCACTACCGGGCAGGCCAACAGCAGCGACATTTCTAAAAAAATAAAAGCCGGACAAGTGGGTGGTTTATTCAACATCAAAGGTGTAGATAAGATTAAGGCGGTACAAAAAATTGCGGTAGAAAACAGCCGCATGAAAATTCCTTTACTTTTCGGGATGGATGTTATCCACGGTTACCATACCGTCTTTCCGATTCCTTTAGGTATAAGCTGCATCTGGGACATGGAAGCGGTACAAAAATCGGCACGTGTAGCAGCGATAGAAGCAAGTGCCAGTGGCATTAACTGGACTTTCTCTCCTATGGTAGATATATCCAGGGATCCGCGTTGGGGCAGAATTTCGGAAGGAAGTGGAGAAGATGCTTACCTGGGTTCGCAGATTGCGGCAGCAATGGTAAAGGGCTACCAGGGTAAACTTCAGGCCAACAACGAAATTCTGGCCTGCGTAAAACATTATGCCTTATATGGTGCCGCCGAAGCAGGAAGAGATTATAACACTACTGATATGAGCAGGGTACGCATGTACAACGAATATTTCCCACCGTATAAAGCTGCCGTTGATGCCGGAGCCGCAAGCATAATGGCTTCCTTTAACGAAGTTGACGGTATCCCTGCTACCGGAAACAAATGGTTAATGACTGATGTTTTACGTAACCAATGGGGCTTTAAAGGTTTTGTAGTAACCGATTATACCGGCATCCCTGAAATGATTGCACATGGCATGGGTGATCTGCAAACCGTTTCGGCATTGGCTTTAAATGCAGGCATAGATATGGATATGGTGGGCGAAGGTTTTTTAGGGACACTAAAAAAATCGCTGGCTGAGAAAAAAGTAAGTATCGCACAGATCGACAGGGCCTGTAGACTGATACTCCAGGCAAAATATAAACTGGGCTTGTTCACAGATCCTTATAAATTCTGTAATCCTGAGAGGGCAGAAAAAGAGGTTTTCAGTCCGGCTAACCGCGGAGTGGCTCGCCAGGTTGCCGGCGAAAGCTTTGTATTGTTAAAAAACAATAACCATATTCTTCCATTAAAAAAATCAGGTACGATCGGTTTAATTGGTCCATTGGCCGATAATACGGCAAATATGTATGGTACCTGGAGTGTTGCTGCCCTTTTTGATCAATCGGTTACCGTATTGCAAGGTCTGAAAAATGCTGTGGGCAATAATGCCAAAATACTAACAGCGCGGGGTGCCAATTTCCTGGCCGATTCTGCCATGGAACACCGTTATGTAAACATCCACAACCCTACCTATAAACGCGACCTCCGTACCAAAGCGGAAATGATCAAAGAAGCTTTAGAAATAGCAAAAAAATCGGATGTCATTGTAGCTGCTGTTGGAGAAGGTTCTGAATTTACCGGCGAAAGCAGCAGTGTAACTGATATCCAGATCCCTGAAACACAGAAAAATTTATTAAAGGCTTTAGCTAAAACAGGTAAACCGGTGGTATTGGTATTGTTTACCGGCCGTCCGTTGGCACTAAACTGGGAGCAGGAAAATATCCAGGCCATTTTAAATGTCTGGTTTCCGGGCAGTGAGGCTGGCAGTGCAATTGCCGATGTACTTTTTGGCGATGTAAATCCATCAGGCAAATTGAGTACTACGTTCCCTCAAAACGTAGGTCAGGTACCCTTATATTATGCACATAAAAACACCGGTCGGCCCTTGGCAGAAGGCAAATGGTTCGAAAAATTCCGGTCCAATTATTTAGATGTAAGCAACGATCCGTTATATCCTTTCGGTTTTGGCTTGAGCTATACCACATTTGCTTACAGCAATATTAAATTAAGTTCAAATACCTTAACCAAAGGAAAATCGATCACAGCATCGGTAACTTTAAGCAATACGGGCAAATATGATGGTAAAGAGGTTGTTCAGTTGTATATCCAGGATCTTGTGGGCAGCATTACCCGCCCGGTTAAAGAGCTAAAAGGTTTCCAAAAGGTAAATTTAAAAGCCGGGGAAAGCAAAACGATCACTTTCAACATTTCTGAAAACGACCTCAAATTTTACAATTCAGACCTGAAATTTGCGGCAGAACCCGGCGATTTCAAAGTATTTATCGGCACAAACTCACACGATGTAAAAGAAGCATCTTTTACATTGCAATAAAGACAATTAGGTTTGGTTATGAACCCTGTACTATTGTAAAGTAGTCAGGGTTTTCTATTTTTGTTGAATGAAAAAAATTAAAAAGATGAAAAAGATTACCTTAACAATCTGCATTCTTTTTTCTGTACTCTTTTTAAACGCTCAAGATTTTAAAAAATACGACAGGGGAAGCTTTATTAAAGGAAAGGATTCTATCTACTACAGGATATTGTTTCCAGAAAATTTTAATCCCGATCAAAAATATCCGATCGTTTTCTTTTTGCACGGAGCCGGAGAGAGAGGCAACGATAATGCCAGCCAACTGGTACATGGCGGAAAGTTGTTCTTAAAACCTGATATACGCAAAAATTTTCCTGCAATTGTGGTTTTCCCGCAATGTCCACAGAACGATTATTGGGCCAATATTAATTTTGAGCAAGATGCCAAAGGCAAAAGAAAAATCAGCTTTATAGAAGATGGGAAGCCTACCAAAGCTATGCATGCCCTCCAGGGGATGGTTAAAAATTTTCTTAAAAAGCCATTTGTAAACAGAGATCAGGTTTATGTTGGTGGCTTATCAATGGGTGCTATGGGTACTTACGAATTGTTAAGGAGAGAGCGCCGTAAATTTGCCGCAGCCATTGCCATTTGTGGTGGAGACAATACCAACAACATTAAGAAGTATCAAAAAATACCGCTTTGGATCTTTCATGGTGCAAAAGATGATATCGTAGATCCGGCATTCTCTATCGCCATTGCAGAACGATTAAAAACGGTTGGCGATGAAGTGAAGTTTACCCTTTATCCAAATGCCAACCACAATAGCTGGGACAGTGCATTTGCCGAACCGGAGTTATTACCCTGGTTATTTTCGCATAAAAAATAGTAGATTAAATCAAACTTCGCAGGTTTTAAAAACCTGCGGGGCCTAAGCACCACGAAACAAAAAAGTTCTCTAGTTCAGCATGACTACGAAGTAAAAAAAGAGCCTGAAGAAAATTCTTCAGGCTCTTCTAAATAAATTATTCAATTGCTGTTACTCGGCCATATTGTGATAAACCGCCTGCACATCATCATCTTCCTCCAGTTTATCGATCAATTTTAATACATCAGCAGCCTGCTCTTCGGTAACCTCATGATGAGATAAAGCAATGCGCTCCAGTTTCGAGCTTTTTAATTCAATGCCTTTTTCTTCCAAAGCTTTTTGTAAGGAACCGAAGTTTTCGAAGGCACCCTGGGCAACCACAATATCGTTTCCTTCTTCATCAGCCTCAACATAAAGTTCTTCCAAACCGGCATCAATTAATTCAAACTCCAGTTCTTCCAGGTCTAACCCTTCAGCAGGTACAAAACGGAAAATAGATTTGCGGTTAAAAACAAAGTCCAACGATCCGGTTTTGCCTAAAGTACCATTCGTTTTGTTAAAATAACTGCGAATATTTGCCACCGTACGATTGGTATTATCGGTAGCAGTTTCGATCAAAACGGCAACACCATGCGGCGCATAACCTTCGTATACAATTTCTTCGTAGTTTGCCAAAGATTTATCAGATGCGCGCTTAATGGCTGCCTCTACCCTATCTTTTGGCATGTTAACCGCTTTCGCATTTTGTATGGCTGTACGTAAACGGGAGTTGGTTTCCGGATGAGGCCCTGATTCCTTAACTGCCATTACAATATCTTTACCAATACGCGTAAACTGAACCGCCATTTTGGCCCAACGCTTAAATTTTCGCTCTTTTCTAAATTCGAATGCTCTTCCCATTGTTTGGAGTATTGAGATATGAGAATTGAGATTTGAGGCCCTAAGCCCTCAGCTTTCCAACCCTATACCTTTATATTATTTTTTTAAATTATTCAACATGTCAATTGTGAGTTTGGACAAATCAAACTCTGGTTTCCATCCCCAGTCTTTTGCTGCATAATTATCGTCTATGGAACGTGGCCAGCTGTTCGCAATCTGCTGACGCGGATCATTGGCTGCGTAAGATAAGGTAAAATCCGGAATATGTTTTCTGATTTCGGCTGCCAGCACCTCAGGTGTAAAGCTTACTCCTGCAAAATTGTAACTGCTGCGTACCGAAATCTGATCGGCAGGTGCATCCATCAGCTCAATCGTACCGCGGATAGCATCATCCATGTACATCATTGGGAGCTCTGTTTCTGCACTTAAGAAACTTTGGTAACTGCCTTTTTTTAATGCATCGTGGAAAATGTGGATCGCATAATCTGTTGTTCCACCGCCCGGAGCTGCTTTCCAGCTGATTAATCCAGGATATCGGATACTGCGTACATCCAATCCGTATTTTTGGTTATAATACTCACACCAACGTTCTCCGGCCAATTTACTGATTCCGTAAACGGTATTCGGATCCATTATACAATATTGCGAAGTATTGTCTTTTGGCGAATTCGGACCAAAAACGGCAATCGAACTTGGCCAATATACTTTAGCAGTTTTATATTCTAACGCTAAATCTAAAACATTCAGTAAGCCGTTCATATTTAAATCCCAGGCTAGCTTTGGATTTTGTTCGCCTGTAGCCGATAATAAGGCGGCCAAAAGATAAACCTGTGTGGGTCTGTATTTGTGGAAAATGCCATTGATCATTTCTTTATCCAGAACATTCACAAATTCAAACGGTGCTGAATTTTTAATGTCGTAATCGGGCCTGCGTATATCGCAAGCAACTACATGATCATCACCATATATTTTACGTAACGTGGTTACCAACTCGGTTCCTATTTGCCCGTTAGAGCCTAAAACAACAATTTTTTCTTGCATATTTTTTTGAGATTGAGCAAAGGTAAAAAAATGACCTAAAAGGAGATAAAATTTTTATAGATAAGAAGAGCTTAACCGGTTAATTGCCTAAAAGGCTTATATACTCACCGCATAGCAGATTTTCAGATTGCATAAATTGAAAACTATGAAAGGCTAACGAAACTTTCCATATTAATTTTATTACATTTACTTTCGTTACACGCCGAATAACCAA
This sequence comes from Pedobacter zeae, assembly GCF_014196715.1. Taxonomy (GTDB): domain Bacteria; phylum Bacteroidota; class Bacteroidia; order Sphingobacteriales; family Sphingobacteriaceae; genus Pedobacter; species Pedobacter zeae. The sequence continues at coordinate 25,381 of NZ_JACIEF010000005.1, read as the reverse complement.
ATCAATGACTCCTTTTGAGCCTTACCAATCTGAAGATTTACTTAATCGCCTAAAACAGGGCGATAAGCAGGCTTACGAAAAAATATATTTTACTTTTAGCAAGGAACTGCTTTATGCCGCCTATAAGAAAACGGGCGACCGCGTAATTGCGGAAGAACTTGTTCAGAATATTTTTATTTCGCTTTGGGAAAAACGGCAGGATTTAAAGATCAATAACCTGCAGGCCTATTTATTTGGCGCATTAAAGTTAAGCTTAATCAATCACATCCGCAGTTTGGTAATGGAAAACAGGTACATGGAATATCAAACACTTACCTATTCAGAAAACCATCAGGATACTGCCAACCTTATCGACCTTCATGATTTAACTTCCATTATAGAAGAAAGCATTAACTCATTGCCTGAAAAAACACAGGAAGTTTTCAGGTTGAGCCGTTATAAACATCAATCTACCAAAGACATCGCGGCCGGTTTAAACATTACCGAAAAAGCTGTAGAGTACCACATCACCCGCTCCATTAAAAGAATAAAAGAATACATTAAAAATTTTTACACCTTTTTATAGTTGATTACCAATTAGTTATAAAATAATTAGTTTTTTTTAATGTTTCCGTTTAGGGCTTCACCCCCATTGTGTTACTGGTATATATAAAGCCAAATATTATTCATCATGGATCAGAAATCATTTTACGATTTACTCAGCCGTTACGAAAGCGGGGATTGTACCGAAGCCGAAAAGCTTTGGGTTGATCAATGGTATCATAATCTTAACAGCAGGAATTTTAAAGACCTGCCTTCAATGGCATTGGAAGAAATGCAGAGGAACGCCTGGCAACACATCAATACCATTGAACGCAGGCCGGCAACTACCTTAAAAATTAAATGGCTTTGGCCAAAAGTTGTCATTGCAGCTTCGATTGTTGTGGCCTTTTTTATTGCCGGATTATATTTAGTTAACTACAACCACGCAGAACAATCTTTCTTAGACGAAAATGTTGATTTAAACCTGATCAGCAAAACCAATGAAAGCAATCAAAACGTGGTGATTGCACTAAGCGATAAAAGTACTGTAGCCCTTAAACCAAAAGCAACCATTATTTACCCTAAAGTTTTTGCGGCCAATAAAAGAACGGTATACCTAAAAGGAGATGCATTCTTTTCAGTGAGTAAAAACCCCAAAAAACCATTTTTGGTATACAATCAAAAATTGGTCGTTCGGGTTTTGGGCACCAGTTTCTTGGTTAAATCGGCTACAGATAACCTGCCAGCCCAGGTTGCGGTTAGGACCGGGAAAGTACATGTTGAAGAAAATCAAAAAAGTTCATTATTTGATTTCTCTAAAAAAAAATTGGCTGAACCGATTCTGCTTACGCCAAATCAAAAAGGTGTTTTTTCTGAACATCATTTAAATAAAACATTGGTAAGCAATCCCATTCCGCTGGCCGAAGCTTATAACATACCAAGCAGTTTGAGTTATAACTTTAAAGAGGAAAGCGTTCAGGAAATTTTCAAGACCTTATCTGAAGCATATGGCATTGAGATAAAATCGGATAACGAACAGATTTCTACCTATACTTTTACCGGAGATTTAAGCAAGAAAGGGCTGTATGAGCAGCTCGACCTGATCTGCGGAACCCTATCAAGCAAATATTCTATCCAGGGAACCCGCATTGTGGTTTCCAAAAACTAACCAAATATAAAATATGATGAAAAAGAACCACAACACCAACAGCCCGTAATACGGCTCTATTTTCCATAATATTTTTCTAAAAAACAAAGCCGACAATGGGGGGCATTGCCGGCGAGTTAAATACATCAGAAATGTATTCATGGTATTTCTATGTCCAATAAATCCAATCATTTAATGAACAATAACCAAATTTATGAAAAAAAATCAACTTATTTCGCTGGCGATATATGCAATGAAAGTTTCGATTTACCAAATACTTGCAATAATAATTTTTACCTGTGCTGCATTTGCAAATCATGTGGGCGCACAGGACTTTTTGAATACGCCCATTTCGATCAAAGCAGATCAAACCGATATTAAAACCATCATTGAAAAAACAGAGCAACTGGCCAATGTGAAGTTTGTTTACAGTCCACAGCTAATAAATTCAGGCCGTAAAGTTTCCATTAACGTTGTAAACCAAAAACTTAAATACTTTCTTGAGAATTCGCTAAAACGTTATGACGTGGGATATAGAATAGTTAAAGATCAGATTTTGCTCTATTCTATTCCCGCTAATAACAACCTCGAGCTCTTAAAGGCCTTCGAAGGCATTGTAACCGGAAAAGTAACCGATAGTAAAGGTAATCCCCTTCCAGGTGTTTCAGTTACCGTAAAAGGAAAATCTATCGGTACTACCACCGACGAAAATGGCGCTTTTGCTTTAAAAGGCTTAACGGTAGATAGCCGTATTTTAATTGTACGCTATGTTGGTTTCATCTCCAAAGAAGTAAATCTTTCTCCAGGCAATGCCGACGAAAACCTGAGCATCACCCTATCAGAAGATAATCTGCAGTTAGAAAGTGTGATGGTTACCGGCGGTAACCCCAAGAAAAAACTGGAAAGCAGTGTGGCCCTAACCTCTGTAAGCAATAAAGACATCACCAACAGGGCACCTTTAAACAGCACCGATTTACTAAAGGCTATACCAGGCCTCACTGTAGAAAGTACAGGTGGCGACGGTCCGGGCAATGTTTGGGTAAGGGGCTTTCCACAACAGGGCGGTTATATTTTCTTAGGCATACAAGAAGATGGCCTACCACTCTTACCAACAGGTTTCAATACTAACCCATCCGTAGATCAATATTACAAAACCGATTTAACCATTCAGAACATTGAAGCCATCAGAGGGGGGAATGCCTCAATTGTTCAGGCCAATACTCCTGGTGCTGTAGTAAATAACATCAGTTACGTGGGAGCAGATAAACAGTATGGCCAGTTCAAGTTTACAACAGGTTTTTCGCAAGGTCTGTACCGTTTTGATGGCAACACAGGGGGCAAAATAAACGACCAGATCAAATACAATATCGGTGGTTTTTACCGTACTGATAACGGTGTGGTAGACCAGGGTTTTAAACCGGCTAATGAGGGTGGACAGATTAAAGGCAACATCACTTTCAATTTTAAGAACAACAAAGGCTTTATCAGGGTATATGGTAAATACCTGAATGATAAGGTTCAGTTCTTACTAACAAGTTATTATCCTTATGATGGTACCGGGAAACCAACAACTTACCGCGATTATAATATGGCAACGCAATCAATTACGCCGATTCAAACCGATTGGAGTTATAATGATCCTACCAATGGGAGCCATAATTTTAGTTTAACAGATGGGATCCACACCAAATTAGGTTCAGGTGGTTTCCAATTCAACTACTTAACCGATAACGGTTGGCAAATTGTTAACAATTTCCGTTACCAAAATACACATACTAATTCTACTTATACAGCCCCTGCTGGGATAGTAGCGAGAACAGCAGCAACACCTTATTATTATCCGGGAGGTTCTGTAGCGCCTTTTGTAGCCGGAGATTATGTAATTACCTCTAACGCACAGGGACAGATTAACAGCGATGTGCAGATTGTGGATTACCTGGATTTAAGAAAAAAAGTAAAAAACCATAGCCTTAATATCGGATTAGGCATCCACCAGTATAACAGGGATGATTTACGTTATGCTTTCCGTTCATACACCGAATTTAAAGAACATCCAAGCATTTTACTACAATCGCCAACGGCGGCAGAGCGTACCATCCAAACCAAAAATACTTTTATTGGTGATACCAGGACACTATCTGCTTATGCAGGCGATGAAATTAAAATATCCGAAAAATGGCGTTTAGATATCGGTGCCAGAATTGACAATCAGAATGTTAAGGGCGACCGGCCTTATTATGCACTAAATGCAAATGGTACGGTTAATACCACCGCCAGCGCAACTCCTACAATTTTAGGTTACACGCATTATGATGAAACTTTAACCAATTGGGCCGCTTCTGTAGGCGCCAACTACAAAATAAGCGCTACATCAAGTATTTTTGCCAGGGCTACAAAAGCTTATAACGCTCCAAATATTGGCGATTATAATGCATCCGCCTATAATGCGGCAAACATCAAAAAACGCCCTGTTTATTTAGGTGAAATTGGTTTTAAATATGCTAAAAACAACCTGGCGATCTTTGCTTCAGGAAGTTACTCCGCAATTAAAAATACATCGTTAACCATTAATGTTCCAACGGTTGCCTCAGGTTTGCAGGCATTGGTAGCATTTGGCTCTACCCGCACCTGGAGTGCCGAGTATGAAGTTTCATACAAAATTGCTAAGCCGCTAAGCTTACGTTTAACCGGAACATTACAAGACTCCAAATACACCGATTATGAAGCAAATACCAGTGGCAATGCTGCTGTAGCGGCCGAATTTGGCAACCGCATCTACAGCTTCACGGGCAACAGGACCGAACGCGTTCCTGTACTCAACACCGAACTTGGCGCTAACTACGATCATAAAAACTTTAATTTATATGTGGCAGCAAATTATGTGGGCAGCCGTTTCACTTCACCCAGCGAAAGTTACGAGTTACCAGGTTATGTGGTAATGAAAGCCGGTGCAGGGTACAATTTTACTAAAAAGATTTCAATACGATTTTGGGCAGACAACTTGTTAAATGCAAAAGTGTTGACAGAGGGCGATGTTCGGGGAGATCAGTTCAGAGATTTCTCTACCGTTACCCCTGGTCAATTAATGATTGGCAGAACATTACTTCAACGTACCTTCTGGGGATCATTAGCTTATTCATTCTAACAGGTAAACCGGAGTTTACACTCCGGTTTTTTTAATTCTAAAACATCATGACAACAAGAAGATCATTTTTACAAAAAGTAAGCCTGGCTGGTGCAGCAGCTTTTTTGGCTCCACCATTCGTAACAAAAGTTTTAGCAGCCCCTGCTAAAATTTCAAAAATCGGGATCGGTCTCTTCACTTTAAGGGAACAATTAACAGCTGATGTAAAGGCAACAATAGAAGAAGTAGCCAAAATCGGTTATAGCCAGGTAGAAACCTATTATGGCTACCCGGGAAAATACGAAGTGAGTGGTTTTTGGGGCTTGAAAGCAAAAGACTTTGATTCCCTATTAAAAGCAAATGGCCTCACCTCTCCCAGTGGCCATTATAACGTAACGGAATTTTTATCATCGGGCGACGATAAAATATTAAAATCGCATATCGAAACAGCAGCCACTGTTGGCCAGCAATATTTTGTTATTCCTGCATTACCCACCGATATCAGGGCCAACGGAACATTGGATGATTATAAACGCATGGCTGCAAAATTTAATCAGGCAGCCGAACTTTGCCAAAAAGCGGGCTTAAAACTGGCTTACCACAACCATAACTTCGAATTTAAAGATCAGGGCAATGGCGCCACAGGCTACGAAATCCTGCTCACCGAAACCGATACTAGGCTGGTGGGTTTTGAACTCGATATTTTTTGGGCAGTAAATGCCGGTTTAAACCCGGTCGATATGTTCAGGAAAAATCCGGGCCGTTATAAAATGTTCCATGTTAAGGATATGGATAAAGCAGATAAAGCGGTGTTCGTGGAAGTGGGTTCTGGCAGGATAGATTTCAAGAGCATTTTTGCTGCTTCGAAACTGGCTGGAGTCGATTATATTTTTACGGAACAGGATATCATCAAAAAAGCGCCATATGAGAGTATTGCCGAAAGTTATAATTACATTAAAAGAAATCTGATTTAAGCAGGTATTCGCCCTAAAAAACTGGTGTTTTGTGATTTATTTATAAATAATAGGATTACTTTTACTAAATGTATTTTTTACACCAAGTAAAACCGGCAAAAAAACACAGTTTAAATTGCAATGAAGTAAGAAATTAATACTTATTTAGAATAATTCTATTCAGTAACAATCGCATTGCATGCCGATAAATTAATTCAAAAAAGTTATTCTTTCCATTATATTTTTTCTAATATTACTCATTCAACACATAAGTAACCAATATATAAAATCATAACAACGATGCACAGAAGAGAAGCACTCAAAAACGTTGCATTTTTGCTGGGAGGAGCAATCTCAGCCAGTACAATGGGCGTTTTATTTGAAAGTTTTACCTTACCGGAAAACGAGAAGAACTTTGTCCTCTATTCGTTAGAAGACGAGAAGATTTTTGCAGAATTTGCCGATATTATTGTCCCGACGACCAAATCATCTGCCGGTGCTAAAGCTGCGGGCTTAGGGAAGTTTATTCCAATGATGATGAAAGATTGTTACCCTGCAACGATGCAAGCCTCATTTGCTCAGGGCTTCAAAGATCTTCAGGCAAAGTCAATGAAAGATTTCGGAAAAAGTTATATCACCTTAACGCCAGCTGAACGTAAGAAACTTATGATCGATTTAAGGGCAATCGCACTTGCTCAAAAAGAAAGCAAATCAGAAGAAAATAAAGATTTAGCCTACTTTTTTGTCACTGCAAGAGATTTAACTTTACTTGGCTACTATTCTTCAGAAATAGGTTGTACCAAAGCACGTGAATATGTGCTTATTCCGGGCCGGTATGATGGCAATGCGCCTTTAAAACCTGGCCAAAGATCTTGGGCAACCTAATTCCTAACAACAACTACAAAACATCATGAATTTAAATACAAATTTAAAAGCAGAAAATACTTACGATGCTATTGTTATAGGATCGGGGATTAGTGGCGGCTGGGCTGCAAAAGAACTTACCGAAAAAGGCTTACGTGTTTTAATGCTCGAAAGAGGGATGAACATTGAGCACATTACCGGTTACGAAAATGCTATGAAAAATCCATGGGATTTTAAACATGCAGGCCGATTAACCGAAGAGCAAAAACGTACCCACCCGGTACAGAAAAGAGATTACCCTTACCAGGAAGCGAACGAAAAATGGTGGGTGAACGATTTAGAATGTCCGTATACCGAAGATAAGCGTTTCGACTGGTACCGTGGTTTCCACGTTGGTGGTAAATCATTAATGTGGGGCCGCCAAAGCTATCGCTTAAGCGATCATAACTTCGAAGATAATGCAAGAGATGGCCACGGAAACGACTGGCCAATTCGTTATGCAGAACTTTCACCCTGGTATGATTATGCCGAGCGTTTTGCAGGCATAAGCGGTTCCAACGAAAACTGGCCAACCTGTCCTGATGGGCAGTTCTTACCTCCAATGGATCTAAACATTGTAGAAAAATCGGTAAAAAAACGTATAGAAGAACATTATAAAAGAGAACGGATTATGATGATTGGCCGTGTGGCCAACCTTACTGTTCCGCATAAAGGCCGGGGCAACTGCCAGTACAGGAACCTGTGCAGCAGAGGCTGTCCGTTCGGTGCTTATTTCAGTACGCAATCTTCTACCCTGCCTGCTGCTATGGCTACCAAACGTTTAACATTAAGGCCATATTCTATCGTTAATCATATCATTTACGATAAAGATACCAAAAAAGCTAAAGGGGTAATGGTAATTGATGCCCAAACCAACAAAACGATGGAGTTTTACGCCAAAATTGTTTTTGTAAACGGTTCTACGCTAGGTTCGACATTCATTTTATTAAACTCTACATCAGAAGCACATCCAAACGGACTGGGCAATGGCAGCGGGCAGCTGGGCCACAATTTAATGGATCACCATTTCCGTTGCGGTGCATCAGGCGAAGCAGAAGGCTTTGACGACAGATACACTTATGGTCGCCGTGCAAATGGAATTTATGTGCCAAGATATCAGAATATCGGTAACGATAAACGCGATTACTTACGAGGCTTCGGTTATCAGGGCGGTGCGAGCAGAAGCAACTGGCAAAGTGATGTTGCCGAGTTATCATTTGGTGCAGACCTGAAACAAAAAATGACTACTCCGGGAAAATGGACGATGGGATTAGGTGGCTTCGGAGAAATGCTTCCATACTACGAAAACAAGGTTTATATCGACCACAGCAAAAAAGACAAGTGGGGACAACCCGTATTGGCGATAGATTGCGAATACAAGGAAAATGAGAAAAAAATGCGTGTGGATATGATGAACGATGCTGCTGAAATGCTGGAAAAAGCAGGCATGAAAAACATCAAGACTTACGATAATGGTTGTTATCCGGGTATGGCGATCCACGAAATGGGTACCGCAAGGATGGGTAACGATCCGAAAACTTCTGTACTGAACAAATGGAACCAGATGCACGAAGTTAATAACGTTTTTGTAACCGATGGATCGTGTATGCCTTCTATTGCTTGTCAAAACCCATCGCTAACATTTATGGCGCTAACAGCGCGCGCTGCCGATTACGCAGTAAAGGAACTAAAGAAAAAGAATATCTAGAAAGGTTTAAAGCTTAAGGTTCGAGGTAGAAGGCGTAAGGTATAAGGTTTAATAAGCCGAAAATCTTAAACCTTTTACCCTGAACCTTTTTAAGGTAGCATAAACAGACGAATTACTTTAAAGCATAACACAAAACCTAATAAAAAACAGAGCAAGAGGTAAAAGATGTAAGGCATAGGAAAATCATCCTAAACCTTTAACCTTAAACCTCACACCTTTACAAAATGAAAAGAAAATTAAGAATGGGCATGATAGGCGGTGGAAAAGACGCCTTTATCGGTGCCGTACACCGTTTGGCCGCTAACATGGATGGCCTAATTGAATTATCTGCAGGTGCTTTAAGTGTAAATCCTGAAGTGGGATACGAATCGGGAAAAATGCTTTTTCTTCCAGACAACAGGATCTACAATAATTACGAAGAAATGCTGACCAAGGAAAGTGAGTTGCCAGCAGACGAAAGAATTGATTTTGTAACCATTGTTACCCCAAATTTTGCGCACTTTGCACCAGCCATGATGGCTTTGGATAAAGGTTTCAATGTGGTAATAGAAAAACCAATGACTTTAACCTTGGAAGAGGCTAAACAGTTACAGGCTAAAGTAGAAGAAACCGGCTTAACCCTTTGTTTAACGCATACCTATTCTGGTTATCCTATGGTTAAGCAGGCCAAACAGATGGTAAAAGAGGGCGAACTGGGTGCCATCCGCAAAATTGTAGTAGAATATCCTCAAGGTTGGCTAAGCACACTTTCTGAGCGCGAAGGAAATGCACAGGCAGCATGGCGTACCGACCCATCTAAAACCGGTAAAAGCGGTTGTATGGGCGATATTGGCACACATGCAGCACACCTTGCCGAGTATATCTCCGGATTGAAAATAACCAAAATCTGCGCCGACTTAAACATTGTCGTACCTGGAAGAGCTATTGATGATGATGGCAACGTGCTGTTGAAATTCGATAACGGAGCCAACGGTGTATTGGTAGCTTCACAAATTGCCGCCGGCGAAGAAAACGCTCTAAAAATCAGGGTATATGGCGAAAAAGGTGGTTTGGAATGGCACCAGATGGAACCAAATACGCTAATTGTAAGATGGTTAAATGCTCCTGCCCAGATCTACAGAACCGGCAATGGTTATATGGGTAGTTTTGCAAAACACAATACCCGTACCCCGGGCGGTCACCCAGAAGGTTATTTAGAGGCATTTGCCAACATTTATAGAAACTTTGCTCTTACGGTAAATGCAAAATTAAACCATGAGCAGCCTACTGCAGAAATGCTCGATTTTCCTGGCACAGCAGACGGTATCAGGGGGATGGCATTCATCGAAAATGTAGTGGCTTCAAGCCAATCAGATCAAAAATGGTTCGACTATAAATTATAATCATCCGGCATGACAACGATAAAAGGACCAGCAGTATTTTTAGCACAATTTATAAGCGACGAAGCCCCATTTAATTCTTTAGATAGTATCTGCAAATGGGCAGCAGGATTAGGTTTCAAAGGAATCCAGATGCCAACGTTAGATGCAAGGTTTATCGATCTTCAGAAGGCTGCTGAAAGCAAAACTTATGCAGACGAATTGAAAGGTAAAATTGCCAGTTATGGCTTAGAAATTACCGAACTGTCTACACACCTCCAAGGCCAGCTGGTTGCAGTTCACCCTGCCTATGATGACCTGTTTGATGCATTTGCACCAAAAGAATTACATAAAAACCCGAAAGCAAGAACAGAATGGGCTGTACAACAAATGAAATATGCTGCCAAAGCATCACAAAACCTCGGCTTAAACGCACATGCAACCTTTAGTGGTTCTTTATTGTGGCAATATTTCCACCCCTGGCCGCAACGTCCGGCAGGATTGGTTGAAGAAGGTTTTGCAGAACTGGCAAAACGATGGACACCAATCTTAAACGAATTCGACCAATGTGGTGTTGATGTTTGTTACGAGATACACCCCGGAGAAGATTTATTTGATGGCGAAACCTACGAAATGTTCCTCGCTGCGGCAAATAATCACCCCCGGGCATGCTTATTGTACGACCCATCTCACTTTGTGTTGCAACAATTGGATTACATTCAATACATCGATTTTTACCACGAACGCATCAAAGCCTTCCATGTAAAGGACGCAGAATTTAACCCTACAGGCAAACAAGGCACTTTTGGTGGATACCAAAGTTGGGCAAACCGCGCCGGACGCTACCGCTCACCCGGAGATGGGCAAGTTGATTTTAAAACCATTTTTAGTAAATTAGCCCAATATGATTTTAAAGGTTGGGCCGTTATGGAATGGGAATGCTGCATTAAAAACCAGCAGGATGGTGCCCGCGAAGGCGCAGAGTTCATCAAAAAGAATATCATTAACGTAACCGATAAAGCATTTGATGATTTTGCTGCATCAGGTAGCGATAGCGCTTTCAATAAAAGAATATTAGGATTACAAGAATAACAACACATGAAAGTCTGTATGAGCAACAAAGAACTAAAATATTACCGCTTGTACATGCTTGATTGCAATTAAAACAACACACAACACATGAAAAAAACATTTTTAATTTTAGGCGCTGTAGTCGTTTTTATGGCGTCGTTTACAAAAGCCGATTTAGCGAAAGAGAAAACCGTGGTAGCAACGGCAACAATGACCAACCATGCTGCTTTTCAATCCAATCCGGGTGAAAAACTGATCAATAAATCAGACTGCCTGGGCTGCCACAACAAAACCAACAAAATTATTGGCCCTGCTTACGTAGACATTGCAAAAAAATATCCGGCTACCGAAAAAAACATCAACATGTTAGCCGATAAAATCATTAAAGGTGGAACAGGAGTTTGGGGCAATATGCCGATGACCGCTCATGCTACGCTTAAAAAAGATGACGCAAAATTAATGGTAAAGTATATTTTATCTTTAAAAAAGTAATCTTAACCGATTAACTAATCAATTTACCGCCTATGAAAACGGAGCAAGAAAATAAAAACACGAGCAACCGCCGTGATTTTATTAAAACCACAGCTATAGCTGCCGCTGCTTTTATGATTGTACCCCGCCATGTTTTAGGTGGCCCAGGTTATTTAGCACCAAGCGACCGTTTATTGGTTGCCGGTATCGGTGTTGGAGGAAAAGGACAAAGCGATTTGGAAATGTTCAACAAAAGCGGAAAAGCAAACATTGCTTTTTTATGTGATGTTGACGACCGCCGTGCAGCCAATAGTGTAAAAGCTTTCCCTAAAGCAAAATACTATAAAGACTGGCGCGAGATGCTGGATAAAGAGCATAAGCACTTCGACGCTGTATCGGTTTCTACTCCCGATCATAACCATGCCATCCAGGCTTTAGCAGCCATGCAGCTGGGCAAACATGTTTACGTGCAAAAACCTTTAACACACGATATTTATGAAGCGCGTATACTAACCGCAGCTGCTAAAAAATATAAAGTGGTTACACAGATGGGTAATCAGGGTGCATCAAACGACGGTCCGCGCCAAATGAAAGAATGGTACGAAGCCGGTTTAATCGGCGACGTACATACGGTTTATGCCTGGACTAACCGTCCGGTTTGGCCGCAAGGCATTCCATGGCCAAGCAAAAAAGCAGAAATTCCTAAAGAATTAGACTGGAATTTATGGCTGGGAACAGCTCCTGACAAGGATTTTGTTGATAAATTGGTTCCTTTTAACTGGCGCGGCTGGTGGGATTATGGAACCGGTGCCTTGGGCGACATGGGCTGCCACCTAATCGAAGCTCCGTTTAGCGTATTAAATTTAAAATATGCCAAGGAAGTTGAGGCAAGTGTAGGTTCTGTTTACGTAGACGAATTTAAACGTGGTTATTTCCCTGAAAGCTGTCCTCCATCAAGTCATGTTACCTTAAAATTCCCTAAAACGAATAAAACCGAAGGCGATATTACTTTACACTGGATGGACGGTGGTATCCAACCCGAACGCCCTGAAGAATTAGAGGCAAACGAAACTTTTGGCGATGGCGGTAACGGTACCCTCTTTATTGGAACAAAAGGTAAAATGATGTGCGAAACGTATAGCGCAAATCCAAAATTATTGCCTTTAAGTAAAAACAAAGACATTAAAGTGGAACCAAAATACACCCGCGTACCTGATGGTGCAAACGGGCATTACAAACAATGGGTTGAAGCAGCAATTGCCGGTTATGGCAAGCAGGAAGTGAGTTCGCCTTTCGAAATTGCAGGTCCGCTAACGGAAGCATTGTTGATGGCTAACCTGGCCATCAGGAGTTTCGATATCCAAAAAACGGTAAACGATAAAGTTACCTACCCTGGCAGGTACATTAAAATGCTTTGGGATAACGATAATATGAAAGTAACCAATTTCGACGAAGCAAACCAGTTTGTAAAGCGCGAATACCGTAAAGGCTGGAACAATTTAACCCTTTAATTTCCCAAACCTGATAGGTTTTAAAATCTACGAGGTTTAATTTAAAAAAAATATGAAAAAAATCTTTCTTTCTGCTTGCATCATGCTGGCAGTTACGCAAATATCAAAAGCCCAAAAGGGTTTTAAACCGCTTTTCGATGGTAAAACCACCACGGGTTGGCATACTTACAACAAAACTACCGTTGGTAGCGCCTGGCAAGTTCAGGATGGGGCATTACACTTAGACCTGGCTAAAAAAGGCCCTAATGGCGGTGGCGATTTAGTTACCGACAAAGAATACGGCGATTTCCATTTGAAATATGAATGGAAAGTGGCTCCAAAAGCAAATAGCGGTCTTGTTTTTTACGTTCATGAAGAACCTAAATACCATGCTACCTATTCAACCGGGTTGGAAATGCAGGTCATTGATAACGATGGTCACCCAGATGGAAAAATAACCAAACACCGTGCTGGTGATTTATATGACCTGGTAAAAAGCTCATCAGAACCGGTTAAACCTGTTGGTGAATGGAATAAAGCAGAAATTATCAGCAAAAAAGGCAAGCTAACTTTGATATTAAATGGTGTTGAAGTAGTAAAAACCACCCTTTGGGACGATAACTGGAAAAAGCTTGTTGCAGGCAGTAAATTTGCCAACTGGGAAAACTGGGGTACTTTCAAAACCGGTAAAATCGCTTTACAAGACCACGGTGATGAAGTGTGGTACAAAAACATCTCTATTAAAGAACTATAAAGAGGTTGCAGGCGCAAGGGAAAAGGCCGAGAGCTTTCTCCCTTGCACTTTAATTATATATTAAAGTTAGAGAGCGGGAAAGCGTAAGTTACCCGTTTTCGCATTAACCTCATCTCCCCTTTACCTTTAACCTTACACCTTAATACAACCCTCATATAAACCAAATGAATAGCACTACTCGCTTTAAACTTTCTGCCATGATGTTCCTTGAATTTTTTATCTGGGGCGCATGGTTTGTAACTTTAGGAGCTTTTTTAAACAATAACTTAAAGGCAACCAATTCTGAAATTGGTTCTGTATTTTCGACACAGTCATGGGGAGCTATTATTGCTCCGTTTATTATAGGCCTTATTGCCGACAGGTATTTTAACGCTGAAAGGATTTTAGGTGTTCTACACATTATTGGTGCTATTTTAATGTACCAGATGTACAGTGCACCAGATGTAAGTGTTTTCTACCCTTACGTTTTAGCTTATATGATTTTGTTCATGCCAACCCTTGCACTGGTAAATTCGGTTTCTTTTAATCAGATGAAAGATGCAGAAAAAGAATTTGCAAACATCAGGGTATTTGGTACAATCGGTTGGATTATTGCTGGTTTATTGATCAGTTTTGCGTTCCACTGGGATTCTCCGGAAGGAATACAGGCTGGGCTACTAAAAAGTACCTTTTTAATGGCTGGTATCGCCTCTCTTGCATTAGGTTTATTCAGCTTTACTTTACCGGCTACTCCTCCAAAGGTTGCAAAAGATGAAAAAATAAAACTAGGCGACATTTTAGGATTAGATGCATTAAAATTATTAAAAGATAAAAATTTTGCTGTTTTCTTTATTTCTTCTATCCTGATCTGTATCCCATTGGCCTTCTATTATCAAAATGCAGGCCTTTTCCTGGCAGATATTAAAGTTTCTAACCCAACGGGTAAAATGGCTATAGGCCAGGTTTCAGAAGCATTGTTTTTGCTTGCAATTCCTGTATTCTTTTCAAAATACGGCTTTAAGAAAACCATTTTAGTGGGTATGCTCGCCTGGGCAGTCCGTTATCTTCTTTTTGCTTATGGTAATGCCGGCAGCTTAAGCTTTATGCTGATCATCGGGATTGCACTTCATGGTGTTTGCTACGATTTCTTTTTTGTTTCCGGCCAGATTTACACCAACTCAAAAGCCGGAGAAAAATTTAAAAGTGCAGCGCAGGGTATTATTACCCTCGCAACTTATGGCCTTGGTATGTTAATCGGTTTTAAGGTTGCCGGATTAATTACAGATATGTACAAAACCGGAAATGTAACCGATTGGAAAATGGTTTGGATTATTCCTGCGGGAATTGCAGCGGCAGTTTTCTTATTATTCGCACTGCTGTTCAATGATAAAACCAAATCGGAAATTGAAACTAAAACAGTTTAACATGACCTCAAACATCAATAGAAGAAATGCTTTAAAAAACATCGTTGCAGGTACCGCTGCCATCGGTGTTTCATCAGGACTATCAGCCTTAGCAATGGATAAATCAGAATCAGATCAGCCACTTAAACTAAAAGGAAATATTAATCATGCTGTTTGCCGTTGGTGTTTTAGCAGCTTCGAGTTAGAAGCACTCTGCATCGAAGCCAAAAAGATAGGCATTAAGGGGATTGATCTGGTTGGTCCTAAAGATTGGCCAACCTTAAAAAAATATGGCTTAGAATCAACCATGTGTAATGGTGCCGAGATCAATTTGGTGGATGGTTTTAACGATGAAAAATTTCACGAAAAGCTGATTCAGAATTATACTGCCATGATTCCGCTCGTTGCCGAAGCCGGATATAAAAACTTAATCTGCTTTAGCGGTAACCGAAGGGGTAAAGACGATGAAACAGGCTGGAACAATTGCGTTAAAGGCTTGAAACAGTTAATTCCTTTGGCAGAAAAACACAATGTTGTTCTGGTAATGGAGCTTCTAAACAGCAAAATCAACCATAAAGATTACCAATGCGACAGAACCTCGTGGGGTGCCGAGCTTTGTAAACGTGTGGGTTCGGAAAACTTTAAATTGTTATATGATATTTATCATATGCAGATAGATGAGGGCGATGTAATCAGGAACATCAAAGATTATCATCAGTATATTGCCCACTACCATACTGCCGGTGTACCTGGCCGTAATGAAATAGACGATACCCAGGAACTATACTACCCTGCCATTATGAAAGCCATTGCCGAAACTGGCTTTAAAGGTTTCGTTGCGCAAGAATTTTTACCTAAAAATGCAGATAAAATGGCTTCCTTAAAAAAGGCAGTTACCATCTGCGACATTTAAAAATAGACCTATGATATCAAGAAGAAATTTTATATTAAACAGCAGTATGGCTGCAGCGGCAGCACTGTTGGTTCCATCTTTTGTTTTTGCTGCTGCTGATAAAAGAGCCGTTGGCCTTCAATTATATTCTTTAAGAGAGGAATTGCCAAAAGATGTAAAAGGAACGATCGCAAAAATTGCCAAGGCTGGCTTTAAAGAAGTGGAAACCTATGGTTTTTCAATAAAGGATCAGTTTTGGGGATTAACACCTAAAGAATTTAAAGCGTTATTGGATGCGAATGGATTAAAAGCCCCAAGCGGTCACTATGGTTTAGGTACTTATTTAAGCGATGGCAACACCGTTGAGCTAAAAGCAGCTATCGCGGCAGCAAAAGTACTTAAAAGCGAATATGTAACTGTTCCGTGGTTGGATTCAAGTATCAGAAAGAATGCCGACGATTATAAAAAAATTGCAGCCAGGTTAAACGAAGCCGCTAAAATGTGTAAAGCCGCCGGCATCCGTTTGGCCTACCATAACCACAATTTCGAATTCGACAAAATAGGCAATACCACCGGTTACGAAATTTTGTTAAAAGGTACTGATAAAAAACTAGTCGATTTCGAACTCGACCTATATTGGGTGGTACGTTCAGGAAACGATCCGATTAAATTGTTTAAGGAAAACCCTGGCCGTTTTACCATGTGGCATGTTAAGGATATGGACAAAGCGAACCCTGCATTAAATGCTGAAGTAGGAACCGGATCCATTAACTTCAAATCTATTTTTGCCAATGCTAAGCTTTCGGGCATGAAACACTTTTTTGTAGAGCACGAAACCAATTACAAGCCAAACCCACTGGAATCGGTTACAGCCAGCTGCGCTTACATTAAAAAAGAAATTATTTAATTTTTTAAATGATGAATTCGAGAAGAACATTCTTAAAACAGGCAGGATTAGCTGCCGGAGCTGCATTCTTAATCCCTTCTTTTGCTTTTGATAAAGCGAGTAAAAATGTGGGCATTCAATTATATTCCCTACGCGGCGAACTGCCAAAAGATGTAAAAGGGGTTATTGAAAAAGTAGCACAGGCGGGGTACAAAGAGGTGGAAACCTATGGATTTTCCAATGGGAAGTTCTGGGGCTTAACACCTAAAGAATTTAAAGCCTTGCTTGATGCCAATGGGTTAAAAGCACCAAGTGGTCATTACGGCATGGATGATTTTTCAAAAACGGGCAAAACGGATAAATTAAAAGCCGATATCGAATCATCAGCAGCCATTGGAGGTAAATATTTTACAATTGCCGGCGCTCATGTAGATACCAGTAAGGGTATTGACGGTTTCAAAAAAACTGCCGACGACTTTAATAAAGTTGCCGAAATTGCCAAAGCATCAGGCTTAAAATTTGCTTACCATAACCATGATTTTGAATTTAAAAAGTTGGACGGTACCACCGGCTATGATGTTTACTTAAGCGAAACTGACAAAAATTTGGTCAATTTTGAAATGGATTTGTATTGGGTTGTACGCTCAGGAAACGATCCATTAGCTTTGTTTAAAAAGTATCCGGGCCGTTTCCCGATGTGGCATGTTAAAGATATGGACAAAACCAAGCCGGAATGGAATACCGAAGTTGGACAAGGTTCAGTTGATTTTAAAACCATTTTTGCACAGGCAAAACTTTCGGGCATGCAACATTTCTTTGTTGAGCAGGAAACCAACTATAAACCCGACCCAATTGGTTCTATCAAAACCAGCTGCGATTATATTAAAGCAAACCTGGTATAAACTTTCCTCAGCCTTGCAGGTTAATCCCCTGCAAGGTTTATCCTCCCTTTTCCAGCTCTGTAGCTGCCCGCGAACCGGTTCTATTGTGTTTTCTTCATAAAACCATGTTATTTATTGAAAAAATAATATTTCTGCCATTAAAAGCAAATTAAATTGGCAACGATAGGGATATAAGCTTAATTTTTAGCATATTTGGGCTTATATCAAATAATTAATAAAAAATAATTAAAATTTAAAATGAAAGTAGCAGTAGTGGGTGCCACCGGATTGGTGGGCACTGTCATGTTAAAAGTATTGGAGGAGAGAAATTTCCCTTTAACAGAGTTGATTCCCGTAGCATCAGAAAAGAGTGTTGGTAAGGAAATTACTTTTAAGGGTAAGAAGTTCCCAATTGTTAGCATGGATACTGCAATCAGCATGAAACCAGATATCGCTTTGTTTTCGGCAGGTGGAAATACTTCATTGGAACACGCGCCACGTTTTAAAGAAGCGGGAGCAACAGTTATCGATAACTCTTCTGCATGGCGAATGGACCCGGCCATTAAATTGATCGTACCGGAAGTTAATGCACACGAACTATCCATTGATAATAAAATTATTGCCAACCCAAACTGTTCTACCATCCAAATGGTGGTAGTTTTAAAACCTTTGCACGATAAATACAAAATTAAACGTGTAGTGGTTTCTACTTACCAATCGGTTACCGGTACAGGCGTTAAAGCAGTTGAGCAGTTAATGAATGAGCGTAAAGGCATTGATGGCCCTAAGGCTTATCCATACGAAATAGACTTGAACGTTCTTCCGCATATCGACATTTTCACTGATAACGGATATACCAAAGAAGAAATGAAAATGGTTAAGGAAACGAACAAAATTATGAGCGACGACAGCATTAAAGTTACCGCTACAACGGTTCGTATCCCGGTAATGGGCGGGCATTCAGAATCAGTAAATATTGAATTTGAAAATGATTTCGATTTAGCCGAAGTGCGCAGCATTTTAGAGAAAGCACCAGGTGTAATTGTTGTTGATGATGTAGCCAACTTAAAATACCCAATGCCAAAAGACGCTCATGAAAAAGATGAGGTTTTTGTAGGCCGTATCCGTAGAGACGAATCGGCGCCTAAAGCCTTAAACCTTTGGATTGTTGCCGATAACTTACGTAAAGGCGCTGCAACCAACGCTGTTCAGATTGCGGAATACCTGGTTCAGAAAGAATTGGTTTAATCAATAATACTACAGCCCTCCGATTTACATCGGGGGGCTTTTTTATGTGCGCTATCCGTGAAAAACATCCCTATTGCTTTAATTTATTCAAGGTTACTCATTGGCTTTGCCATACTTTTACTCAGTGTTTTTCAGGTGGCACATTATCCTTTTTTAGCCATTCCCCTCCTATCCATTGGTTTGCTAACCGATGTGTTTGATGGCATTATTGCACGCCGTTTTAATATATCATCCGAAAAACTGCGCCGTTTAGACTCCAGTATCGACCAGGTGTTTTTTATTTCCGTAGCGGTAGCTACCTACATCCAATGTCCTGATTTTTTTAAAAACAACTTCGTTAAACTGATCGTTCTGGTTGCATTCGAGGCTTCAACCTATTTAGTATGTTACTTTAAATTTAAAAGAGAGATTGCTACCCACTCTATCGGCGCCAAAATATGGACCCTCATTTTATTTGCCACATTGGTAGAAGTAATGGCCCATTGCCAATCGGTGTTTTGGTTTGAGCTTTGCGTTTGGGTTGGTCTGGCTACCCGTTTAGAAATTCTGGCTATCGTTTTCACGCTCAAAAAATGGACAAACGATGTACCCACCATCTATCATGCAATAAGATTAAGACAGGGGAAGGAAATCAAACGCAACAGGTTATTTAACGGATAAGGTTAAAATCATAGAATTTAGTGATTATAATCTCTTTTTATATATAATTTAGTGATTACCATATCTTCACAAATGAAATTTTTAAAACTCCTTTTTATCTTCCTGTCTCTTTCCTTTACCCAAAGCTTTGCCCAAAACAGGATCCAAAACATCGAAAAAGCCTTTAACAATTTATTGAACGACGAACAGGCTAAACATGCTATCGTTTCGCTATGCGTTTTGGATGCCAATACAGGTAAAACGCTTTACGCCAAAAATGAGCAAATCGGTTTGGCCACCGCTTCAACGCTAAAAACCATTACTGCGGCAACAGCTTTTAGTATTTTAGGAAAAGATTTTCAATTTCAGACTACCCTGGCCTACACCGGTACGGTTACCGCTGATGGAACATTAAAGGGAAATTTAATAATAATAGGCAGTGGCGACCCTACCTTGGGTTCATGGCGTTATCAAAACAAAGAAAATACCGTTTTAACGCAATGGGTTGCCGCTATAAGATCGGCTGGCATAAAAAAAATTGAAGGCGGTATAATTGGCGACGACCGTATTTTCGGTTCGCAGACTACGCCTGAAGGCTGGGTTTGGCAGGATATTGGCAATTATTATGGCGCAGGAACCTCTGGCCTGGCCTGGCGGGAAAATCAGTTCGATATTCACCTTCGGCCCGGCAGTAGCACATCCGATGAAGTGAGAATCGTAAAAATGGTTCCGGCAACTCCTTACATCCAAATAGTAAATGAGTTAAAAACCGGTGCGGCAGGTACCGGCGACAGGAGTTATGCTTTTCTTCCACCTTATAGCAATGTTGCTTACCTCCGCGGTAGCTGGGGTATGGGCATTACAAAACCGGGAATTTCAGTCGCCAGTCCTGACCCTGCTTTTGATTGCGCATACCGTTTGCAGGATACGCTAAAAAGATTGGGCATAAATACTAGTCAGCAAGCCACCACCACCCGCCTGATGGCTTTAAATAACCAGACTGTTCCGCTTGTAACGCAAAAAATAAGCACCATCAGTTCTCCTATCCTGAGCGATATGATTTACTGGTTTTTAAAGAAAAGCATCAACCTGTATGGCGAGAGTTTATTAAAAACCATTGCCATAAAGTCAGGAAAAGAAGCAAGTACCGCAAAAGGCGCTGAAGCTGAAATTTCTTTTTGGGCCAGTAAAGGCATCGAAAAATCGGCATTGAACATTATCGATGGCAGTGGGCTTTCGCCAGGCGACAGGATTACAACAGCAGCCATGGCCAGCATTTTATTCCAGATTCAAAAAGAAAGCTGGTTTGCTGATTATTACAAAGCATTGCCTGAATACAATGGTATGAAAATTAAAAGCGGAACCATAAATGATGTTTCGGCCTTTGCAGGTTACCATACAGATACCGCCGGGAACAAATATGTTGTGGTGATCAATATCAATAACTATAACGGAAGTGGCATCAATAAAAAATTATTTAAGGTACTGGATGAACTGAAGTAAAAACAAAAAGTACGTCTTTAAAAGTGCATGTAAAAATCTGCAACTTGATTAAATTTTTAATATTTTGTATTTTTGGTATATGGAAATAACAATCGACATAGGTTATGAACAATTGCTTGCAGCGATAAAAAAACTTCCGGCAGCAAAAATAAAACAATTAAAATCAGTTTTAAATGATGAGTTTATTGAACAAAAAGCATCAAATGACTTATCTGATTTCCAGGAATTTTTGCTCAAAGGACCTATAATGAATGAAGAGCAGTACAAACAGCATCAGGCAAATAGGAAAAACTTCAATTCATGGAGAACGAAGTAATTTGCTTGGATACATCTATTTTGATTGATTTTTATCGAAAACGAATAAAAGAGAAAAGTACATTCTATCAGTTAACCAAAGTTTATAATCTTTTTGCAGTCTCTATTATTACAGAATATGAGATTATGATTGGTGCTAAAGCAGAGGAAGTTGATTTTTGGAAAGATTTTTTTGACCGGGTAACCATACTTCCTTTTGATA
Organism: Pedobacter zeae; assembly: GCF_014196715.1. Lineage (GTDB taxonomy): Bacteria > Bacteroidota > Bacteroidia > Sphingobacteriales > Sphingobacteriaceae > Pedobacter > Pedobacter zeae. The sequence goes on along the minus strand of NZ_JACIEF010000005.1, from coordinate 3,932 downwards.
AGCAATCAAATGATATTGCTATAAAAATTACAAAAGAGCTCAAAAAGAAAAACAGTTTGGTTGAAATTCCTGATATTTTTATTGGGGCAACAGCATTAGCCAGAAAAATAAAAATTGCTACACTTAATAAAAAACACTTCGAAAGAATTACTGACCTGGAATTAATTGAAATATAATCAAGTACAGATGCTCTTACTGTTAATTCAGGTTATCTTAAAACAAGAATTAATTTAATGCATAATCGTTCAAATAATTTCCCTTAAACACCAGCCAGGCCGTAACAATATTCATCGGAATGAGTATTAAGCCTAATCCAAATATAATCACAATATAGAAAAGGAAAAACTGGCAGAAAACCAGGATTAAAAATCCTTTAATCCGGATCCCATCCAACAAAAGCAAGCTTCTAAATGAAAGGATAGCGGAAAAAGCAAATGCAGCCAACCCGAGTGAAGTTATCAATCCAAAACGGTTAGCCATCCAGCATATTTCGGGTAATAATAAAAGGAGATAGTTTAAACCAAAGCTAAAAAACATTTTTGCTTTGGGAAAAGGGAAATTAGGTAAGAAAGCCAGATAACGATTGTTAAAAACCCTTTCCTGGTAGATCAGTACCGCATGCGCCACCACAATACAGGAAGTAATAAGCATTAACAACCTCGAATTTTCTTTAATATCGGCGAAAAGCATAAATACACTGGAAATCAATAACCACGAAAGGAGTTTTGTAAGTACATAAGCCAACTTCGACTGGTTGAAAACCTGAAAACTGTACAATAAAAAAACCGGTTTATTCCATTTTCTGCTGATCCGTACCAGCCAATTAAATGTGTTTTTTGTTATTAAACGATTATTTTCTTTCAGACTGAGATAAGCGCAGCCAATAATAAGCAGCAGTTGGAAGCATAAAATGCCGGTCGAAATAAGATAATAACCAAAAACCAGCCCGATTATGCTGGCATAGAACGTATAGGACAAAACAGGGATAAATAAATAAACCTGAACAATGCACCAGGTTTTAAACTGCTGCTTTTTAGAAGAAGCCGTAAAACTATAATACAAAAACTCCTGTTGTGGTAAAGCAAGTTGGCTGGTTACATATTGCAGGCCTTTATAAGCATATAATACACTGGCAAACAGATAAAACCCCATAATTAACGGATTGCTCACCAAACTGATGGTAAAAAAAAACTGCCAAAAATCAATCTGATCGGGCATAACCGTACCTAAAGTATTAATGAACAAACAATAACTGATCAACATGACAAAAACAAACACCAGCATGCCTGCATGGGTACGGTAAAACCCACCTACAAATATTTTTCTTAGTGCCAGATTTGAAAGCTGCAACATTAAAAGTTCAGAATTATTTTTTTGTCGTCAATATTAATTTGCCTGAGTCCGGGCAGTTTTATCCCATCAAGTGGCTGATGAGATGACAAAAGAAAACTGATCCCCTCTTCCTTATGTTTTTTATTGATCCAATGGTATAATACTTCGAGTGATTCGGCATCGATGGTATTTAAAGGTTCATCCAATAAAATCAGTTTCGGTTTTCCTAAAAAGGCCAGTACCAGCGAAAGTTTTTTCAGCATGCCGCTCGAATAGGAACTCAAAGGATTATGTATGTAATCTTTCATACGCATTTCGCTAAGCAAAGCCTCCGCCTGATCAATACCTCCACCCTTCGCTTTTGCAAAAAGACCGATCATTTCCGCACCGCTTAAAAATTCGGGGAACAAGGGCTCAGCCGCTGCAAAATTGACCAGTTTCCGGTACGCAATACCATGATCTTTTAAGTAAATGGTGCCAATTGCAATATCGCCCTGAAAAGAAAGTATTCCGGCAATGGCCTTCAGCAGCGTACTTTTGCCAGAGCCATTGCTTCCTTTTATCCAAAAAACGCCCTGGGGAAGCTTAATATTAGCTATCTTTAAAACAAGATGACCGGAATAAGATTTTTCAAACTGATTGAAGTGTAACATAAAGACATTTCAATTCTGACTTTATTTTTATTAAAAAGTTACAGCTTATTTCATCCTGATAAAATTTTAAACCCATGCAAATAATTTTACGCCCTTATCAGCCGGGTGATGTTGAAGATTTAGTTAAACATGCCAATAATGTTAATATTTCCAAATACCTGACTAATAAATTTCCTTTCCCATATGAAAAAAAAGATGGAGAAGCTTTTATCCGGTTGGCGTTGAGTCACGATCCGCTACAGATCAAAGCCATTGTGTTAAATGGCGAGGTAATCGGATCGATAGGGGTGCATCAATTGGCCGATATTTATAGTAAAAGTGCAGAAATGGGTTATTGGATTGCCGAAGATTTTTGGGGGAAAGGAATTGTTCCGATAGCCATAAAAGAGATGCTTAAATATGGTTTCGATACTTTTGATATTGAACGGATTTTCGCCCGAACCGCACATACCAACTTTGCTTCGCAACAGGTTTTAAAAAAATCGGGGTTTATTTTCGAGGCAGAACTAAAAGGCACTATTTTTAAAAATGGCGAATATTTTGACGAACTTATTTTTGGATTCAGAAAAAATCAATTGATCTAACTGCTGCACTAAAATTTTTGCCAAAGTCAGTGCGAATTGCGTAAATTCGTCAAAACCAAAAACAACAAAACAATGAAATTATCGATCAAAACAGTGGTACTGTTTGTGGCACTTTTGGGGACAGCAGACTTTGCAGGCGCCCAGGAAGCCAAATTCCCACAAGCCAGCAGTGGCCAAACCATCATCCAGGATTTTGGATTGGGCAAAATAACGTTAACCTACTCTCGACCCAATGTTAAAGACCGTAAAATTTTTGGCGGCATGGAGCCCATGGGCGTCGTTTGGCGTAATGGTGCAAATGCAGCTACACGCATTAAATTTACGGATGCCGTTAAAATTGAAGGCAAAGATTTACCTGCAGGCGAATATGGCCTTTTCAGTATCCCGGGTAAAAAAGAATGGACTGTTATTTTTAACAAAATTGCCGATCAGTGGGGTGCATACGAATATAAGGAAAGTGATGATGTGCTTCGCGTAACAGTTAAAACAACAGCTTTAAAAGATAAAGTAGAAACATTAACCATGCAGTTCTCGGCTGTTAGCGAAACTTCGGCAACTTTAAACATGATGTGGGAGCATAGTGCCTATGCTATCAATATTACGACTTCAATTGATGAAAAAGTGATGGCCAATATTGCCGAAGCGATGAAAGGTGAAAAGAAACCGTATTTTGCGGCTGCCCAATACTATTTTCAACATGGAAAAGATTTGAAACAAGCTTTGGAATGGATGACAGAAGCAGAAAAATCGGATCCGAAAGCACCCTGGTTTAAACTTTGGAAAGGCCGTATACAGCTGAAAATGGGCGATAAAACAGGTGCAATGGTTACTGCCCAGCAAGGAATAGATGCTGCCAAAGCCCAAAAAATTGATGAATATGTCCGCTTAAATTCTGAACTTTTGGCTGAAACTAAAAAATAAGCTGTTAAAAAATATTTTAACGAACCGTTGAATTACTTCAACGGTTTTTCTATGTAAGGATTAGTCGATTTCAAGAAATATTATACAATGGTCCCGACATAAAGTTGGGAGTAATGGAAAAAGGAACTACACCGTTAAGAACCACAGACCATCCATTTCCCAACCCTAAAATTATTATTTTTTAGGGGAGCGCAATGCTGGTGCAAAACAGCAAGTTTCTCCCCGTTTTACGCTTATACACTTTCCCGAAAATTCGGGATACCTCGTTGCTGCAGGGTAATGCTTCAACCGGGGCTAGGTGGCCAATGCAGTATTTCATTTTTAGGGCTTGCCGGGTGCAGAAACCCTTGTTACTAAACCCGTATTCTATGGTTTTTGCAAATAAATTTTAAAATATTTAAGCAGCAATACCAAGATCTTTCTTATAAGGCCTTTCTTTCAA
>NZ_JACIEF010000004.1 GCF_014196715.1 Pedobacter zeae | reverse complement strand
TTGAAAGAAAGGCCTTATAAGAAAGATCTTGGTATTGCTGCTTAAATATTTTAAAATTTATTTGCAAAAACCATAGAATACGGGTTTAGTAACAAATTTAGTAACAAAGTTTAGATGCTTTTGGCAACATCAATACAAAACACCTAAATTTATATTTGAAGGCTAAAGCTTAAGGACTAAAAATGTTTAAAACAGATGGCCGGATATAAAAATAAAACCATGATTAACAAAGCATTGGCTCTACTATTTTTTACATTCTTTATTTCAATCGCCGCAAAAGCCCAAATACCCGATACCAGTAAATACATTTTGCAAAACGATGTTGAAGTGGCCAAAACCGAACCGGGTACTCATAATGGTGGTGGCGAAACCATAGGCTTTAACTTTTTCGCCAATGCCAAAAACCTGAAAACAGCCTTTAGGAAAAGAATATTGAAACCGGGCTCATCAATCGGTTATCACCTGCAAAAAGAGGATGAGATTTATTATGTGATCAGTGGAAATGGAACCATGCAAATGAATGGAAAAACCTTTGCAGTGAAGCCTGGTGATGCGATATTGACCCGTCCGGGCAGCTCGCATGGCATTGCGCCAAATGCCGGCAATGACCTGACCATTTTAATTGTTTATGAAAAGAAATAGATATTGCCTTTCTATATAGGATGGCATTTACCTGATTTATCCAACATGAAAATTATTCGATCCTATGATGGAACTGGAAAAGCATTACACAAATAGAACAGGTTGGTTAAGGGCTGCCGTACTGGGGGCAAATGATGGTATTATTTCTACTACCAGTCTGGTTATCGGTATAGCTGCTGCAAGTGATACGAGAAGCCCCATCGTACTGGCTGCTCTGGCTGGTATAGTAGCGGGTTCATTATCTATGGCTGCCGGCGAATATGTTTCGGTAAGCTCTCAGGCCGACATTGAAAAAGCAGATCTCGCGCGTGAAAAAATGGAACTCGAAAGTATGCCCGAAATAGAACTACGAGAACTCGCAAAAATATACGTAGCCCAGGGATTGGATGAAGATTTAGCCATGCAAGTAGCCGTACAGCTTACGGACAAGGATGCTTTGACCGCACATGCCCGGGATGAACTCGGCATTAACGAAATTACGCAGCCTAAACCCCTCCAGGCGGCTTTTGCCTCGGGCGCATCTTTTATCAGTGGGGCTATTTTACCTTTTTTGGTTGCTTTTTTTGCCCCGATAAAATCAATGGTTTTTTATCAATATGGCTTTGCGATTGTATTTTTAGCCTTATCTGGCACTATCGCAGCCAGGGCAGGGGGGTTCAAATGTGGTTAAAGCGGTAATTAGAATCTGCTTCTGGGGAACAGTAGCAATGGTCGTAACCGCTTTAGCTGGATATATTTTCGGGGTTAAAACAGGTTAATTAATTTTTAGTTGGCAGTTCTATGCCTTCAGTACGGTGAATCTGGAATTGAAAAGAAAAAGCCGGATTAAAAATTAATCCGGCTTTACGCTTATTTATTTGAAACGATTGTTAGTCGACTAATGACTCCGAACTTATTTCCATCCCTTAGCCCAGGCTTCCTGTGCCCTTTCATCGTGGAAAGTCCAGGCGACGAACCGGCTTATTTTTTGCCCCTGGCTCATTTGAACGGTTCTTACTTCAAAAGCATTTACCTTAATCAAAGCATTATAAATACTTTTTAGGTTAGCACTTTTCGAAACCAGTGAGGTAAACCACAAAACCTGGTTTTTAATCTGTGCACTCTGAATAATCATCTGCTCAACAAAAGCACGTTCACCTCCCGGGCACCAAAGCTCTGCTTTGTTTCCACCAAAATTCAGTACGTGTTTTACTTCCTTTTCGCCACCGCCCAGGTTACGCCATTTTTGACGGGTACCTTGTTCGGCCTCTTTTAATGAAGAATGGAAAGGCGGATTGCAAACCACGGCATCAAAACGCTCTGTTCGGCCCACAATACCTCTAAAAATACCCATTTTAGAACCTTGCAAACGTGCTTCGATAGCTCCCTGCAATGATTTATTGGCTTCCACAATCCTTTTGGCAGCTTCAACAGAAAGCGGATCGATATCTGAACCTACAAAGCTCCAGCCATACTCCCGGTGACCAATAATCGGGTAAATGCAATTGGCTCCAATACCAATATCCAGCACATTTATATTGGGTCCGGTCGGGTTTTTCCCCTTATTGCTCGAGCCTAAAAGATCCGCAACATAATGAATATAATCGGCCCTGCCCGGAATAGGTGGACAAAGGTAATCTTTTGGAATATCCCATTGCGAAACATCGTAATAGTGCTTCAATAAAGCTCTGTTTAATGCTTTAACGGCATTCTGATCTGCAAAGTCAATAGAATCGTCGTTGTGTTCGTTTTTAAAAACGAAGCGTTTTAATTCTTTTGAAGTAGCGGTAAGTTGTTTGAAATTGTAACGTGCACGGTGTTTATTGCGCGGGTGTAACTCGCTTTTCTCTTTGCGGTTATTTTGTTCGTCCTGAGCCAATGTGATCTGGTTTAATTAAACATGCTGTGTTGCCTGTTTCTGCTGCAAAGATAGGTTAAATAGTTTGGAGTTGGGCGTTTTTAGTTGGGAGGACAACTCCTTTGACTAAACAAACTCCAAACTGACAACTGCAAACCCCTAGCTAAGCCTCTTCTCCTTTTTCGATTGTTGCAGGTTGTATGGCTTTTAAATATTTCTCCTGGTCGAACTGATTTTCGCTCTTGGCAATTACAATAGTAGCCACACCATTGCCTATTACGTTGGTGATGGCCCTGGCCTCGCTCATAAAACGATCTACACCAATTAAGATCGAAATGTGTTCGATGGGCATAATCTTTAATGCTGTAAGGGTGGATACCAATACAATAAAACCACTTCCGGTTACTCCCGCAGCACCTTTCGAGGTTACCATTAATACGCCTAAAATGGTTATTTGCTGCCCCAGGCTTAAGTCGACCTGGAAAACCTGGCAAAGAAATATCACGGCCATAGCCAGGTAAATGGCTGTTCCGTCAAGGTTAAATGAATAGCCTGTTGGGATAACCAAACCGACTACCGATTTATCGCAACCCATGTTTTCCATTTTCTGCATCATACTCGGCAGGGCCGATTCGGAAGAAGAAGTACCCAGCACAATCAATATCTCCTGGCGGATATATTTCAGATATTGCCATAAGCTAAAGTGGTAATACCTGCAAATCCCATTTAAAACCACAAAAATGAACAATATGCAGGTAAGGTAAACTGAGCCCATTAATTTGGCCATGCCGATTATGCTTTGTAAACCATGCGTACCAATGCTAAAGGCCATTCCACCAAAGGCACCAATGGGTGCTAAGCGCATAATCACTTTCATGATTTTGAACAGCACCTTCGAAATTTTATCAAAGGCATTTAAAACACTTGTTCCTTCACCGCCCAATTTATTAAGCCCGTAACCAAAAAGTATCGCAAATAACAAGATCTGTAAAATATTGCCCTCGGCAAATGAGGCGATAATATTGTGTGGAATAATATGAATAAAAAATTCTGCCCAGTTCATGTCCTTGGCTTGTTCGGCATAACCGGCAATTTTAGCAGCATCGCCCGCTTTAGCTACCGTATTGGCACCAGGCTTTAACAGATTGGCCACCAGCAAACCAATGGCAATGGCAACTGTGCTCACTATTTCAAAATACAACAGCGCCTTACCACCTACCCTCCCTACTTTTTTCATATCGCCCATGTGTGCGATCCCCAAAACAATGGTAAAAAATATAATCGGGGCAATTAACATGCTGATGAGGTTAATAAAACCCTGGCTGATTAATTTAGCCGTTGGCGCAAATCCGGGAAAATAAGCCCCAACTAAAATGCCTATGGTAATGGCCACCAAAACCTGAAAGGTTAAATTCGAAAAGATTTTTTTCATGAATGACCTTGCTTTACTTATAAATACTCACTTCAACTTTACCATCATCAGTAATTGCTCCCCTATACATGCCTTCGGTATTAAAAGGCATTGCTACGTTACCCTTTTTATCTAAAGCAATCAAGCCACCATCGCCTCCCATTTTACCTACTTTATCCAAAACAATTTTCGAGGCTTCGGCAACCGGCAATCCTTTATATTCCATTAAATCGGAAATGGTTTTAGCCACTACATTGCGGATGTAGAACTCTCCCCAGCCCGTACAGGAAATCCCTGCTGTTTCGTTATTGCAATAGGTGCCTGCGCCTATAACAGGTGCATCGCCCACACGGCCATATTTTTTATTCGTCATGCCTCCGGTTGAAGTTCCGGCAGCCAAATTACCCGCTTTATCGAGTGCCACGCAGCCCACTGTACCGAATTTATAATCGTGGTTTTTTATACCTAAAAGTTCAGACTTTTTATTCCCATGATCAAGAACAGCTTTTGTTGAATCCTCTTTAATTGCTTTTTGAAGGCCATCCCAACGCTCTTTTGTCCAGAAATATTTTGGATCTACGATTTCCAAACCCACTTCTTTGGCAAACTGCTCTGCACCTGCACCTACCATCATCACATGTTCTGATTTTTCCATTACAGCCCTCGCTGCAGAAATTGGGTTTTTAATGGTGGTTACCCCTGCAACCGAGCCTGCCATTAAAGTTTTTCCGTCCATGATGGCCGCATCAAGCTCATTTTTACCATCGTGCGTAAAAACCGCACCTTTACCGGCATTAAAATGCGGATCGTTTTCCATGACGTGAATGGTCGCTTCTACAGCATCAAGACTGGTTTTTCCTGCTTTAATTTCGGTATAACCGGCCTGTAAAGCCTGTGTTAAAACCGCTATATACGCCGCCTCTTTTTCAGGGGTCATATTTTTTTTGAGGATAGTGCCAGCGCCACCATGAATCACCATGACATATTTTTTCTGTTGGGCAGCAACCTTTAAGGTTATACCCGAAAGTAAAAACAAGGCAATCAACTTTAATAATTTCATCTTCCTGTTGGATTTAAGAAGCTGTTAAATTAACAAAATCCTTGAAAATAAATGAGTTTAAACTTTGGCTATCCCCTTTGATGAAAACTGCAGGTCGTAAAGCTTTTTATAATAGCCGTTTAATTTTAACAGCTGCTGATGTGTACCTTTTTCTTTGATCTCACCTTTATCCAGCACAATAATCTGATCGGCTTTCTGAATGGTTGATAAACGGTGTGCAATTACAATTGATGTGCGGCCTTCCATCAGGTTATCAATGGCTTTCTGGATGAGGAGTTCGGTTTCGGTATCAACCGACGAAGTGGCTTCATCCAACACCAAAATGGCAGGGTTATGCACCAATGCACGGATAAATGAAATAAGCTGCGCCTGTCCGGCCGAAAGCGTAGCCCCCCTTTCCATCACATCGTACTGATAACCGCCGGGTAAACGCTCAATAAATTCGTGTGCACCGACTTTTTTTGCGGCATTAACGACCTGCTCCAGTGTAATTTCGGGATTATTAAGGGTAATGTTGTTCAGAATCGTATCCGAAAACAGGAAAACATCCTGCAATACGGTAGCGATGTGACTGCGTAAATAGCCAAGTTCAAAATCTTCAATTCGGATACCATCTACCGTAATGTCTCCCTTCTTCACTTCGTAAAAACGGTTCAGGATATTAATGGTAGAAGATTTACCTGCACCGGTGGCTCCAACCAAAGCAACAGTTTCGCCGGTTTTTACCTCGAAGCTCAGGTCTTTCAGCACATAGTTATCATCATTGTAAGCAAACCAAACCTTTTCGAACCTGATGTTACCAACCAATGCAGCAGGTTTTTGTGTGCCGTTATTCGGGGTAGTTTCATCCGTATCTAACACTTTAAAAACACGTTCGGCACCCACCATTCCCATCTGCAACGTATTAAACTTATCTGCAAGCTGGCGAATTGGCGTAAACACCATGCCCAGGTACATAATAAACTGCGTAATGGTTCCGGGGGTTACATCCAAAGGCTTTGAAAGGATACTTTTTGCGCCATACCATATCAGCAGCCCCAAAGACATAGCCGAAATTAACTCCACTACAGGAAAAAAGATTGAATAATACCAGTTAGAACGGATGTTGGCATCCCGGTAACGTTTATTAATGGCATAGAATTTTCTGTACTCCTGTTTCTCCCTGGCAAAATACTGTACGATAGAAACACCCGAAATGTGTTCCTGCAAAAAGGTATTCAGGTTGGAAACCTCATTCCTGATTTCCTGAAAGGCAACTTTGATGGCCTTCTGAAATTTGCGGGTAGCTATAATCAGCAGTGGAATAGGCAAAAGCACTACTAAACTTAATTGCCAGTCGGTGTATAACATTACGCCTACAATAACCACCACCTGCAAACTGTCGCCGATCATGGAGATTAACCCTTCCGAAAAGATATCGGCTATGGTTTCCAGATCCGAAACAGTCCTGGTAATCAACTGTCCAATAGGTGTTTTATCGAAAAATTTCAGGCGGAGTTTGGTAATGTGGTTAAAAACATTGATCCGCAGATCGCGGATAACAGACTGGCCTAAGGTATTGGTTAAAAGGGTGTGGTTATATTGGATTAAGGTCTGTAAAATGAGCATAAAAATCATTAGCATGGTCATATTCACCAGGCCAGGGTAATTTCCGCTTAAAATATAATGATCGAGTGTGTATTTAATCAGGAACGGACGCACAGGCGAAATGGCCGCCAAAAGAATGGTTAAAATAACCGACCATATAAAGATAGTGCGATAAGGCTTTACGTATTGAAAAATACGCTTCAGTAATCCGGTGTTGTATACGTCGCCTGTAACTGCCATTTTTAGGGTTTAGGGTGTAAGGCTTAGGGTTTAAGCTTACATCATCTTAAAAATTAAATAATATTTATATTTATTCTAATAATGGTTTCGGATCTTATTTACCGTGCCTCTGCTATACTTCTGCCTTAAGCCTACACCACTCTATAACGGTTGGTACCTTTTACCTTAAACCTTCCGCCTTTTACCTTAAATAAGGGTATTCTACCTTTACTAAATACAAGCCGCAGGCAGGTACCGATTGCCCGGCATTGCTACGGTTTTTACTTTCTATTATTGCGCTAAAAGCTGCTAAATCTATTTCCTTTTTACCGATCGATACCAAAGTTCCAATAATGGCCCTCACCATATTCCGTAAAAAACGATCGGCCTGAATGGTAAAAACCAATCCATCTTCCTCATGTTCGAAAACGGCTTGGGTTACTTTACAGTTGTTTGTAAAGGTTTGTGTGTGCGACTTGCTGAAGCATGAAAAATCGGTATAGTTTAATAACAATGCTGCAGCACTATTCATTGCTTCTATATCCAGTTTGTCTTTAACCAGCCATGACCTGTTAAGTTTAAAAGGATCTTTTTCGAAATGGATATAATATTTATAGGCACGCGCCGTAGCATCAAACCGTGCATGCGCCTCGTTATGCACCGGGATAATCCGCTTTGCCGCAATTTGATACGGCAAAAGGGCATTGATTCCTCCCAAAGCATTTAAAACTTTGTTTTCATCCATTTCTTCGATATCAAAATGTGCATAAAAATCTTTAGCATGTACACCGGTATCGGTACGGCCACAACCCAGCGTTTCGATGGGTTGCCGAAAAAAAACAGACATAGCCTTGTCTAACAACTCCTGAACAGTTATTGCATTCGGCTGGGTCTGCCAGCCATGATACAGGCTGCCATCGTAAGCGATTTGGATGAAATATCTTTTTTTACTCAAAGTGATGCAAAAATAGTGTTTAACAAGCAAAGGGCAAAGTGCAGCATGAAGCGTTTGGAGCTGGGTATTGGTGTAAATTCCTCCTTTAAATTGCAGTTAGTGCTCCTTATCGGTCTGCGCTTACCTTCAAGAACCTTAATCTTTCTTTCTTTTCGCAAAAAAGGCTAGATTTGTTCCCATATATTTACATTCATGATACAAAGAATACAATCGATATGGCTTTTTTTAGCGGCTTTAACTTTGGTTTTAATGTTGTTCTTGCCAATTGCAACAAAAACAGTTGATGGTTCGGAAGCAAAGATCTATACAAATGGCCTGCATCATTACGTTGAAGGAAAAACTGGTAAGGTATTGAATATTGAAGTTACTTTACCATTATTGATTTCCAATATTGTGGTTGCCCTTATCTGTTTCCTAAATATTTTCAATTATAAAAAACGTAGTTTCCAAAAACGCTTCGCCATTGTTTCGATCATATTAGTCGGTGGTTTTGCTTTTTGGTGCAGCATTTATGCAAAGGAACTTCCGGGTGGCATAGAAGGCGCCAGTTTTGGTGTTGGGGCTTATTTACCAGCTCTCGCTATCCTGTTTATTGTACTGGCCATTTTCGGAATCAATAAAGATGAAAGATTGATCAGGTCAGCTGAAAGATTGAGGTAATGACATCGCTCGCTATTACTACATAAATTTAACCGTATCAGAAATAAGTACAATTAGGCTGAGGTGTACGTATATTTCTGATATGGTGTATTAAATATTATTGGCTCAAGCACTTTCTGCCGCTCTTATTACCTCTTCCCTCCTCCATCTTCCACTACCCCACCATTCATTACTTCCTTATTACCAAATAATTAAGCTTAAAAACTATTTACTTGATTACCTGTGAAATACGGAATATTAACCGTATCTTTGCGGCTCAATTAAAAAATAAAAAGACGAATGACAAACCCATTTCAATTATTGGGGATAAGTGATGACGTCGTTAATGCCGTAAAAGACCTTGGATTCGAAAATCCAACGCCGATTCAGGAGCAAAGTATTCCTGTACTGTTAGAGGGCACTAACGATTTTGTTGGTTTGGCCCAAACAGGAACAGGAAAAACAGCCGCATTTGGTTTGCCGCTGTTAGAACTAATCGATTTTAAATTAACTAAACCACAGGCATTGATTTTATGCCCTACCCGTGAGTTATGTTTACAAATCGCTAACGACCTTAAAAACTTTTCTAAAAACATTGCTAATGCTCACGTAGTTGCCGTTTACGGTGGTGCGAACATTATGCAACAACTACGCGAAATACGCCAAGGCGTTCAGATCGTAGTGGCCACGCCCGGCCGTATGTTGGATATCATTGGCCGTAAAGCCATTGATTTTTCAAATGTTAAATATGTTGTGCTTGATGAAGCTGACGAGATGTTGAACATGGGTTTCCAGGACGACATCAACGACATTTTATCAACTACTCCTGATGACAAAAAAACCTGGTTATTCTCGGCTACCATGCCGTCGGAAGTTCGCCGTATAGCTAAAAACTACATGGACAACCCGATCGAACTAACTATGGGTACCAAAAATACCGGTAACGTAAACATCGATCACGAATACTACATTGTTCGTGCACGTGATAAATATGCAGCCTTAAAACGTATTGTTGATTTTAACCCTGATATTTTTGGGGTAGTTTTCTGTAAAACGAAATTAGATACCCAGGATATTGCGGAGCATTTAATTAAAGATGGTTACAATGCAGATGCTTTACACGGCGATTTATCGCAACAACAACGTGATAAGGTAATGCAACGTTTCCGCGAGCGTAATATGCAGTTGCTGATTGCTACCGATGTTGCTGCACGTGGTATCGATGTAAACAATGTAACGCACGTAATCAACTATTCTTTACCGGATGAGATCGAAAGTTATACCCACCGTTCAGGCCGTACCGGCCGTGCAGGTAAAACCGGTGTTTCTATCTGTATCATCAATTCTAAAGAACTGGGCAAAATCCGCCAGTTAGAGCGCATTATCGGTAAACAATTTACCAAAGCCGAATTGCCTACCGGTTTCGATGTTTGCGAAAAACAATTGTTCTCTTTGGTGCATAAAGTACACAATGTAGAGGTTAACAACGAACAGATCGATCAGTACATTCCACGTATTATGGACGAATTTGCTGATTTGAGCAAAGAAGACGTAATTAAACGTTTTGCTTCTCTAGAGTTTAACCGTTTCCTGGATTACTATTCGAAAGCGCCAGATTTAAATGCGCCAGCAGGCGATGACCGTTTTGCCGACAGAGGCGAAAGAAGTGGTCGCGGACGTGGTAGCGAGGGTTATACCCGTTTGTTTATCAACTTAGGTTCGGTAGATGAGTTTACCCGCGGTGATATGTTATCTTTCATTTGTAACAACGGAAAAATTGGTGGTAAAAGCGTTGGTAAAATTGATTTAAAAGGTGTTTTCTCTTTCTTTGAAGTAGAAGATGCAGTTGCCGACAAAGTTTTTGAAGGTTTTAAATCTGTTGAATTTAACGGTCGCCAGGTTCGTATCGAAAGAAGTGGTGATGGCGGTGGTGAAAGACGCGGTGGCGGTGACAGACGTGGTGGTTTCGGCGGGGAACGCAGAGGCGGCGGCGGTGGTTACCGTGGTGGCGACAGAAGATCAGGCGGTGGAAGACGTGAAGGTGGAAACAGCGGTGGCGGTTTCAGGGATTTTTCCGGTCGTAGCCGTGAAGATAAAGGTGGCAGCGGACGCAGAGAAGGCGGAAGCGGTGAGCGCCGTAAAAAATGGTAAATCACTAAACCAAATATTTTGACAAGCCGTCCCGATTTTTCGGGGCGGTTTTTTTTGGGGCCGGCACATGCAATTATTAGTGTTTTTAGTGCAAATAAACCCTGTTTTCCCTGTAAAATCAGCCCATAAAGCCTTATATTTAACGCTTATTGCACAACCAAATATTATGCGTTATTTAAAGCTTTTTATTATTTTTTTCCTGTTATCAGCTGGTCTTAATTTATCTGCTCGGCAAGCTGCTTCAAATCCAAAAATGCAATGGTTTGCCGATGCCAAACTGGGTATTTTTATCCATTGGGGTATTTATTCGGTAAATGGTATTTCCGAATCGTGGTCGTTTTTTAATAACTATATTAACCACGATGCTTACATGAAACAGCTTAATGGTTTTAACGCAGCCAAGTACCAGCCTGCAGAATGGGTAAATCTGATTAAAGAAAGTGGCGCAAAATATGCGGTCATTACCACGAAACATCATGATGGCGTAGCGCTTTGGGACAGTAAAATGCCGAATGCCACCACAACAGTAAAACATAGTGCTGCTAAAAAAGATTTAATTAGCCCATTTGTTGCCAACCTTAAAAAATCGGGGCTCAAGACCGGCTTATATTTTTCATTACCTGATTGGAGCTACATTGATTATGATGGTTTTACGCGCGATCGCAAGCGTTACGATTATAAACAGGATCCGGCCCGCTTTAAAAAATTCCAAAATTACTTTCAGGGACAGCTTAATGAACTTTCTAACCAATACAACCCTGATTTAATTTGGTTTGATGGCGACTGGGAACATAGCGCTGAAGAATGGCGTGCCAAAAACATATTGGAAAACCTGCGTAAAGTAAATCCAAACGTGATCATCAATTCGCGTTTAAATGGCCATGGCGATTATGATACCCCTGAACAAGGTGTGCCGGTGGTTAGGCCTGCTTCGCCAGAGTGGGAATTGTGTTATACCATGAACGACTCGTGGGGTTATCAGCCTTATGATAAGCACTACAAATCGCCGAATATGATTATCCGTACTTTGGTTGATTGCATCAGTATGGGAGGTAATTTATTGCTCGATATTGGTCCCAAAGCCGATGGAACCCTTGCAACCGAGCAAGTTGAAATTTTAAAAGGCTTAGGCCGCTGGACCCAAAAACACGCTGAAGCCGTTTATGGTACACAGGCAGGGATCCCAGGTGGGCACATCGATGGGAAAACCACTTTATCTAAAAACAAAGATGTATTATACCTATACCTCGATTATAAAACCAAAAATGGCATTTTACTATCGGGAATTAAGTCTAAAATCAACAAGATTGAAGTGGTTGGCAACAAAGCACAGCCCTATACCATTAAATTAAATGAAACCGATTACCTGCTTAATTTAAAAGATACTGATTTCGATAGCGATGTGACGGTTATAAAAGTATCATTAAATGGCCCTATTCAGCTTGCCGACAACAAACCAGGAACCCTTTCGCTGGCAGACTTATATGCTGCCCCCAAACAGCGCGGTTTAACCAATTTAAACCTGAGTAAGCTGGCCATTAATTTAAATGCCGGCATCAATGTATTTCAAAATACCAGTTTACCTGCTGATGGTTTAGATTTTAATCCGGGAATCAATAATGTCGATCAAAAAATCAGCAATTGGGTAATCAAAAATGCCGAAGCACTTTATAAAACGGGAAAAGGCATCCCTGCCGGCCATTACCAGGGCAATACAGCCCTTTCTGCCGATAAACAAACCCTCTACCTTTTTGTTGAAGGGAAACCTACAGGCCCTATTGCCATTAAAGGTTTAAAAAATAACATCAGCCGCGTCAGGATCGTTGGCGAGGGTACCATGCTTAACCACGAAATTTATAACAAACTGTACTGGAGCAAAATACCGGGTATTGTTTACATCCCGGTACCGGAAGATAAATTAGATAAGGAACTAACGGTAATTGCAGTACTGCTGGATGGCCCGATTGATTTGTACCGCGAAAAAGTTGGGGCAATAGAAAGTAATTTATAATTTATTTAACGAATGTAAAATAGTTAACGGGCTTTACAATTATCCTTAAATTGCATTACTTTCGCACATCATGCAGGCAAAATATATCTCATATCAGGAAACCGGATCATTTTCAAAGCTGGTTTTAGATTATATTAACAACAAAGAACAGCTCAAGGCTTTTTACAGTTACCGCCCTGATATGGCAGGTTTAGCCAGTGCAATGGAGCATCGCAATTTCCTGGGTAACCGCACTACTTTAGTTGAAGTATTAGAGGATCAGTACCAGCATTTACACCCCAATAAATCGGTCACCAAAAATATCGAACTTTTAGGCCTCGATAATACATTTACGGTAACTACCGGCCATCAGTTAAACTTATTTACCGGCCCCCTTTATTTTATTTACAAAATTGTAACCACCATCAATTTAGCCATTGAGCTGCAAATTGCACACCCGGATAAAAACTTTGTCCCCATTTACTGGATGGCTACCGAGGACCATGATTTTGATGAAATTAACCACGTAAGTGTTGATGAGAAAAACATCAGCTGGATACAGCAAACCAATGGTGCAACAGGCAGGTTAAGTACCAAAACCGTTGCTGCAGCGGTAACCGCTTACAAAGGTTATCTGGGCATTTCTAGAAATGGAAAACGCATTGCCAAACTGGTTGAGCAGGCTTACCTGCAACATGACAACCTGGCCGATGCTACCCGTTTTTTGGTGAATAGCCTATTTGAAAAATACGGATTGGTAATTGTGAATGCCGATGATGCCCGCCTGAAAAAACAATTTGCCAATATTATTGCTGAAGACATTATACACCACAACAGTGCCCGCAATATTGAAACAAGTTCTCAAAACCTGGAGGATTTAGGTTATAAAACGCAGGTGAATGGCCGAGATATTAATTTCTTTTACCTGAACGATAACCTGCGCGAACGATTGATTTTTGAACAGGGCAAATACCGGGTAAACCATACCGATATCAGTTTTACTGAAGCTGAGCTTTTAGCTGAAATCGAATCCCATCCCGAGCGGTTTAGTCCGAATGTAGTAATGCGGCCCATGTACCAGGAAGTGATTTTACCTAACATTGCCTACATTGGTGGTGGTGCTGAGGTGGCTTACTGGATGCAGCTGAAAGCCAATTTCGATTACTACAAAGTAGATTTTCCGGTTTTATTATTACGTAATTCGGCTTTAGTGATCGACAAACGCAGTGCAGAAAATTTATATAAGCTGGGTTTTTCTTTGGAAGATATTTTTCTGCCGGTTGAAGAACTGAAAAACATTTGGGTAAAGCGGAATACCACAGCTCAACTCAGCTTAGCAGATGAAACCCGGGCCATTAACAGCATTTTCGACCAGATTAAGTTAAACGCCTACAAAATAGATAAAACGTTATCGGTATCGACTGATACGGCCAAACAGCGTACCAACCATCTGCTGGCCAACCTGGAAAAGAAACTGTTCAGGGCCGAAAAACGCAAACACGAAATGGCGCTTCTACAGATAGATAATGTTAAAAAACGGCTTTTCCCGAATGGTACATTGCAGGAGCGCATACTGAATATTGCACCGATGTATGTAAATTACGGAGAGGATTTTCTATCCTCGTGCATTGAAAACTTTGAACCCCTTGGCGGCGATTTTACTGTCTTGTTACCATAAAATTAGTCCGGAGTCGGAAGTCCGAAGTCCGGTTTATTTGAAACCTATACCTGCTACCTGGTTCTTGATACTTTAAAAATAATGAACTTCATCACCTTTTCTGAAACCAACCTAAGGGCCTTTACCTACAACGTTTTTAAAAAAATGGGCTGCTCTGATGCACATGCCGAACTGGCTACCGATGTTTTGATCCGCTCTGATCTGCGTGGCATCGATTCGCATGGTGTGGCCCGCTTAAGCGGTTACATCAGGCTTTGGGAAAAGAAACGGATTAATGCTACTCCTGACATTAAAATTGTACACGAAACCCCAACAACAGCAACGGTAGACGGAGATGCGGGATTAGGCTTGGTTGTAGCGCCCTTTGCCATGCAGGTAGCCATAGAAAAGGCCGAAAAATATGGCAGTGGTTGGGTATCGGTAAAAAATTCGAACCATTACGGCATTGCCGGTTACCATGCTTTGATGGCTGTAGAAAAGGATATGATTGGTATCAGCATGACGAATGCCAGTCCGCTGGTTGCCCCTACCTATGCCAACGAACGTTTGTTGGGCACTAACCCAATGTGCTATGCTTTTCCGGCAGGCAAATACCCACCGGTTATTGTTGATATGGCCACCTCAGCAGCAGCCAACGGCAAGCTCGAAATTGCACAAAGGGCCAATAAAAGCGTTCCTGATGGCTGGGTTCAGGATAAAACGGGCGAAAACTCCACTAATCCAAACGAATTAAAAAATGGCGGTTCGTTGTTACCCCTGGGTAGCGATAAAGACCACGGAAGCCACAAAGGTTATGGTTTAAGTGCAACGGTTGATATTTTATCGGCAGTGCTATCGGGAGCCAATTACGGCCCCTGGGTACCCCCGTTTGTTGCTTTTTTAGAACCTTCGGCAAATCCGGTTGGCGAAGGCTTGGGCCACTTTTTAGGCGCCATGCGCGTAGATGGTTTCAGGCTGGCAGCGGACTTTAAAAACCACCTCGATAATTGGGTAGAACGTTTTAAAAATGCGAAAACCATCGATCCGGATAAAAAAGTAATTATTCCGGGCGAACCAGAGTACGAATTTGAGCAGGAAAGGAAAATCAGCGGTATCCCATTGATTGATGTGGTGGTTAACGACCTGAATGAACTGGCAAACAAATTGGGAATTGAAGGGCTGAAATAATCATCCTGCATTAACCGCAATCTGCCCGTAGAGACGCTACGCTTAACTTTACAGAAGCGCATCAATAAAAAAGCCGCAAAACTAACCAGGTCTTGCGGCAACATGTATGGGTATACCCACCATACCTAGGCCGAGAATTATCTTTATGGTTTCACCGTTAACGTTTCTTTTAAATGGAGTTCGCGGCTTGATGATCCGATCATCACCCTGAAATCGCCGGGTTCAATAACCGTTTTCAGGTTAGCGTCAAGCATCTGCAGCATTTCAGGTGTAATTTTAAAGCTGATGGTTTTGCTTTCTCCTGCTTTAAGTTTAACGCGTTCAAATCCTTTAAGCTCCAAAACCGGACGGACCACACTGGCCAACATATCGCGCAGGTACAATTGTGCCACTTCTTCACCATCTTTAGTACCTGTATTTTTAAGTGTAAAGCTTACTGTAGTACCCTCATTCGCGTTAATTGCTTTTTTAGCCAATGCGATATTACCGTATTCGAAAGTGGTGTAACTTAAACCATAACCAAAGGGAAACAGCGGCTCGCCACTTAAGTTATTGTAATCGTCGCCCCTGCCGGTTGGCTTATGATTGTAAACCAGTGGCAATTGTGCCTCATGAACGGGATAAGTAATCGGAAGCCTGCCAGCAGGATTGTAATCGCCAAATAAAGTCTCGGCTACAGCAGCTCCTCCTTCCTCTCCAGGATACCATACATTCAGGATAGCTGAAGCATCGTTGATCCAGTTTCCCATGGTTATCGCACTGCCACCAACCAATAATACCACTACGGGTTTACCTGTTTTAGCCATTTCCTGAATGAGTTGTTCCTGATTGCCGGGTAAATTGAGCATGGCACGGTCTAAAAACTCTCCTTCTTTTATTCCTGCAGCAACTACAATAACATCAGCTTTTTTAGCCATTGTTTTGGCTTCTTCCAGTACCTGTGCTTCTTTATCTTCAACGCCGTAGTTCCAGACTAACTTAATGTAGGCATTACCTTTAGGTTCTTTAAACTCGATCTTAATGGAATAAGCTTTACCAGCTTCAAAATTAAAACTTTCAATACGAGTATGATAAGAAGCCTTTTCCCACTGATCGATAATCAATTTTCCATCTATATACAGGCGATAGCCATCGTTGCCGGCTAAACCGATTTGATAAGTGCCGGTTTTTGGGGCCGTAATTTCACCCTGCCACCTCACTGAATAATTATCGGTTGCCAGTTTCTCATTGGGCGAATAAAGTGTCCACATGAAATCGACTTGTTTATCGGTTCTGGTCAGTACCGGTTCTCCGGAAAGATCAGTGGTGCTAAAATATTCGCCGGTTAAGCCTTTACTGTTTTTTGTGCTGAGGAATGCAGAATCAACTACAATGTATTTTTTACTTTCCCTAAAGCTTCCCTGAGCATAATTTACCTGAGCTGATTCACCAGCCCTGGATTTAATTCCGTCTAAAATGCTGATTTTACCCTGACCTGTTCCACTATAGCCTCCTAAACGGGCCTCAATTGCGTCTTGTCCCAGTACCAGGATATTTTTAGGCTGCTTTAGCGGCAATACATTTTGATTGTTCTTAAGCAGCACGAACGATTCTAAAGCTGATTTTTTGGCCAAAGCCTTAGCCGATAGATCATTGAGCGAAGCTTCCGCTTCCTTTTCTGAAACATAGGGATTCTCGAACAATCCCAATTCGAACTTGGCCCTCAACACCCTCGCAACGGCATCATCGATACGTGCCCTTGGAATACTTCCGTCTAAAAACGGTGGTTTAAAAAGCTTATAATGTTCATAATCGACCTGAAAAATAACATCAAGCCCCCCGTTTAAAGCCTGTACGGTAGATTGTGCATAGTTTTTTGAAGTATTGTGCAACACATTTGCCCCACCTACTGCACCGGCATCAGAAATCACAAAACCTTTAAAGCCCCAATCGTGCTTTAAGGTTTTGGTTAAAAGCCAGTAATTGGATGTTGCAGGCGTTCCATCCACACTGTTATAAGAGGTCATTACCGAACGGATACCTGCCTTTTTTACTCCTTCTTCAAATGCCGGGAAGTGTATTTCGCGTAAAAATCTTTCCGTTTTCTGGATCGGATAACTGTCCCTACCCCCATCGCCAACATTCGCAATCAGGTGTTTCGGTGTTACCACTACATTTTCTTTTTCGACGGCATCCATAAATGCAGCACCCATAACTTTGGTCAGGTAAGGATCTTCGCCATAGGTTTCTTCTACACGTCCCCAGCGTACATCGTCGGCCATGTTGATTACCGGGGCAAGGATGTCTCTTATGCCTCTCACTTTAGCCTCGTATGCTATCCGTTTGCCAATCTGGCCGATGGTTAAGGGATCAAACGTTGCAGCTAAACCAATCGATTGCGGAAAAGCCGTTGCATTTTTCCGGACTAAACCATGTAGAGCTTCATCAAATACCAGCATCGGGATACCCAGCCGGGTATCGTTTACCAGATAACGTTGTAACTGGTTAACTTTTTTAGCAAGGGTTAAGGCATTCTCGGTGGTATTGTAGCTCAGTAATTGCTGGGCCTCTCCCGCACCGCCAGATTGGGCACTGATCTGTAAGCCAAAAATCCCATTTTTGTAGTAACCTTTAGCTATGCCATCAACATCGCCTGGTACCATAAATAACTGCCAGAATTTTTCTTCAGGCGTCATTCTCGATACCAGGTCTTTCACCCTTAAATCGATACTGAGCTTAGGATTTTTGTATGGCAGGTATTGCACATTTTTATTTTGTGCAGAAACGCCAGCCGAAAATAATAATGCTGCAATTAAAGAAGTATTTCTTTTGAGGTTAAACATCTTTACTCTGATTCGGGGGTAAAAGAAAAGGCAAGCGCAATTTTCTCCTCCGTTTTAGGGAAGTCGAAATGTACTTTTCCATCTACCAGTTTCCACTTTACTTTTTGGTTATTACTTAAAAGGGTAATGGTTGTTCCTTTTTTGGGAATGCTGCCTTTCCACGAAATTTCTTTGACAGGATTAGTATCCAATAAGCTAATGCCATAAACAGTTTTACCATCTTTACTTTGCGTAAACCAGTTTTGCCCGTCATGATAGTTTTTGGTGATACGTGTTCCATAAATGGCAGCACCATTTTTCGAAGTCCACTGTCCAATTTCCTCTAATTTTTTAATCACATCATCAGGCAGCGTTCCATCCGCTTTCGGCCCAACACCCAATAACAAACTTCCGCCTTTGGCTACAATTTCTACCAGTTTATGCACTACTTCAGCAGCAGGTTTATATTGATCGTTAGGGACAAATCCCCATGCACCGCCTAAGGTCATACAGCTCTCCCAGGGATAATCCAATTGTTTTTCGGGGATTTTCTGTTCAGGGGTCTGGTAATTTTCGAACTGGCCATGTACAGTACGGTCGACCATAATTAAACCAGGCTGTGCTTTCCTGGCATCAGCAGCAATCTTTGGCATATCAATATCCTGGCTCCACTCCGGAATTGGCGCACCCCATGAAAGTACTTCTTCATTTACCGATGCTAAAGGCCTTACCCAACCACCATCTAGCCATAAAATATCGATGCTTCCGTAATTGTTCATCAACTCGCCAATCTGGTTCTGGGTAAAGCTTTTAAACATGTTCCAGCGCCATGGATTCTTTCTGATGTCGTAATTGTTATTTCTATTGGCGGTAGCATATTTATCCCACCAATAGTATTGCGAATGCCAGTCGGGCTTTGAAAAATAAGCGCCGATCATGAAATTCTGCTTCCGGAAAGCATCGAATACGTATTTGGCAACATCTTTTTTAGGGTTATTGGCAAATGGACCTTTTGCAATGCTGAAATCAGACTGTTTGGTATCGAACATGGCAAAGCCATCGTGGTGTTTAGTGGTAAAAACCAGGTATTTCATTCCAGCATCTTTACCTGCCTTTGCCCATTGTTCTGGGTTAAATTTGGTTGGATTAAATTTTTCATTTAATCCCCAATACCATTTCTTGTAATCATCGTACTTTATTGTACTGTCTCTGTCAATCCAGTCTTCCGAACAGATTGACCAAGATTCAATAATTCCAGGAACAGCATATAAGCCCCAGTGGATAATCATGCCAAACTTTTGGTCTTGCCAGTGTTCCAGTTTCTTTTTTACAGCTTCATCTTTTGGCCATTCGTATTTCGTTGACTCTTTGAGGATATCATTTCGTTGTGCAAAAGCGATATTGATGCAACAGATAAAAGCAATTAAAAGGCTACGGAGTTTCATATTGATATAATTAAAAATCCCGGCAGAAGCTGCCGGGATTTAATTTAAGAGGGATTAAGGCATCCAGAATATTTTAGTTTTGCGGGTATCTTTAGCTTGTACAGCCTGATAATTTGCGCTATTTAAAGTTTTCTCTTTTGCCGGATAAACCAATCTGGTTGGTGGTGTTTCGAAACCAACCTGCTTTCCGTTTGTTGGAAAAGTTAGCACAGGAAAACCGGTTCTTCTATATTCAGACCATGCTTCAATCGACTGAAGAACTCCAAAATGTGCCCATTTTTGAGTAGCGATCTTAGCTAGTTTGTCAGTCTGAGTTCCACCATAACTCGCAGTAGAAGCATTTACCCAAGTATCAACTGTTGCTGTAGAAGGTACATCAGCTTTGGTATAAGCACCAGGGTTAACGCTATTAAGATAATAATAGAATGCTACTGACTGTTTTAGACCAAGATCATAGGCCGTTTTTGCATCGGTAGTGCTTCCCCATCTTTCGTAAGCCTCAGCTTTTAACAAATTAACTTCCGAAGCAGTTATCAGGATTCCTGGCAATTTAATGTTGAAAACAAATGTTGCAGAATCTAATACAGCATATTTTCGCCAATTAGTTTCTTGCTCATTAGTTGTGAAGGTATTTGGCATAGCTCTGTAAGTTGGGTTTTGTACAAACTTCCCATTAATGGTTTCACCAAATTTTTCATAGATAACAGGAATACGAGGGTCATTAGCAGGTACCATTAAGGTATTTAACATATAGTCGGTTGCATACCAGCTTCCTTCAAAAAATGCGTCATGTAAATCATTGGTATTATTTGTTAAAGGTTGCAGTAAAATATCAGAGCTACCTGGGTTATACGTACCGACATTGCCGCCATCTACGAGAGGGAAGTTAGTCTGATCGCTTAACATTTGTAGAACTGCAGTTTTAGCAGTTGTTTCATCTGTTTTAGAGATACGCATTAATAACCTTAAACGCAATGAGTTTGCATATCTGGCCCACTTATTTACATCTCCCTTCAATAAAATATCTGCCTTTGCAAATGCAGCTGTAGAGGTTGCCGTCTTAAAATATGTACCTGCATTTGCTAAATCTGAAATAAAGGATATATAAAGTGCCTTTTGATCATCGTACTTTGCATTCTTTATCAAATCTTTAGCAGTTAAATTACCGGCTTCGGAATAAGGAATATCACCCCATAAATCGACCATTTTCGCTGCCTGTTCAATCATCACCACTTTAGCCGCTTGTAAAATTACTCTTTGTGCTGCTTGATCAGTGCTTGAAAGTGTGTTAAACTTTTTTTCCATTGCCCTATATAAGGCAACGGTTCCGCTCCCATTACCACCCGGAGTATAAAAGTCATCCCAATATTGCTGCGAGTAGCTATCGCTTTGCTGATAAATCGTATTGCCGTTAGAAATATAGGTAGTTTGTGCATACACCCCCGGCATCTGACTTAAAAATGTACGCACATTCCAATATTTTGCAGCTACACGGTCATTATTGAGCATTCCGGTAAATAATCCCGGTAAGTTCGGGTCTAAAACGTTTTCAGGATTATTAAATTTATCATCAATATCCTTTTTGCAACCAACTGCAACAGTTAGCGACAATAGAAGAAAACTTGCTTTTATGATTAACTTTTTCATAATATCTTATTTGTTTTGGCTAAAAATTTGCATTTAACGAGAAACCAAAGTTTCTAGATGCAGCTGTTGAGCCAACATCTACACCTTGCGACCACCATTTGTTTCCAAGTGGTGCCTCTGGATCCAGATCTTTCAGTGTTCTGTGGATGTAAAACAAGTTACGTCCGATCAATGAAAATCTTACATTAGAAATTTTTAGTTTTTTAGTGAATGAAGGTGGAATTTTATAGCTCAATACAATCTCTCTCATTTTGATGTAATTGTTATCAAAGATCTCTCCCTCGGTCAATGAACCTTCACCCCAGTTATAGGTAGTTAAGTAATAATCAGCAGCAGAAAGCACCTTGGTATTTGGCAATCCGGTGGTTTGGTTTACACCTTTTAAAACTACACCATCGTTGTAGGTTTTACCATTACTGGTGTAAGTTAACCCGCCGTTAGCCGCATCTCTGAACTCCATTGAATTCTCCAACATACCAGCACCTCTCATATATTTAAGGTTAGGCGCAATCATTTTACCACCAAAGCGATAGTCAATTGTAAAATCTAAAGCTAAATTGCCATAGCTAAACGTGTTTGAGAAACCTCCTATCGCTTTAGGCATAATGTTGCCCGCTTTAACATACGTAGAATTATCCATTACATAGTAACCATCGTCGTTTATTAAGTAATTGCCATTTGCATCAGTTTTTCTTGGACGGATGTAAATGTTACCTAAATCTTCGCCAGCTCTCGCCACAATTTTAGCGGTAGCCTGGTCTGATGAATAGAAATTGATCTCAGAATTGGCATCATACAATGAATTTACTTTTGATTTATTGGTTGAGAAATTTAAACGGGTATCCCACCTGAATTTTCCTGAAACCGGTGTTGCATTTAAAGCAATCTCCCACCCTTTATTACCTACCTCACCTACGTTAACGATCTGTTTTTGAGCACCATTAGTTGATGTAACATCTAATGGCAAGATTTGATTTTTGATTTTATTATTATAATAACTCACATCTAAACCCAATCTTCCATTTAAGAACCTGGTTTCTAAACCAAATTCAGCTTCATGTTTCTTCTCCGGCATCAGGCCTAAGTTACCGTAAGAAGATAATGATACAATAGATGGAACTGAACCATTGATGGTTTGTAAAGAGATTTGTTTATAAGAAATATTGGCTTCATAGATAGGAGGAGCATTACCTACCACACCATAAGAAGCTCTTAATTTTCCGTAGCTCCAGAATTTTGGTAATTTCCAAAGGTCACTAAATACAAAACCACTGTTTACTGAATAATAAGAATATTGATTGTTTCCGGGAGGAAGCGAAGAAACATATTCTTGTCTGGCTGTACCCTCAGCAAATAAGAAATCTTTATAACTTAAATTCACTAAACCTAAATAAGCATATTTAAGTAGTTCTTTACGTGCCTCAGTAGTTTCCTGAACATTAAATGAGTTAGCTAAAGCAAAGAAATTCTCAGTTACCAAACCATCTTTTGTATTGGATTTTAAATCTTTATAAGTTTCTTTTCTACCCTGATAACCTCCACTTACGGAAATACCGAAATCTTCACCGATTTTGTTCGAATAAGTTAACAAGGCATCTCCGTAAAGTACAGCATATTGCCCTTGAGTGGTCGTATATGATCCGGTACTTGTATTCGTGTTAAGTGCACTAGGAATTTCAGTAAACTGACGGTTTTCCGTTTTGGCGCTGGTATAGTCGTTACCAATACGTCCCCTCAATTTTAAATTCTTAGCCACATCATAGTTTAAAGTAAAACTAGATAATAACCTGTTTTCGTTCTCATCGTATTGGTTCTTCAATTGTTGCCAATAAAAATCCAGTAAATTGGTTGCCCTGATATTGAATATGAAAGGCTCAGGACGGTTAACCTGATCGAAGGTTGCGTATTTGTATCCGTTACTGGTTTGGAATTTCTCTTTCATTAAGCCCATATCTTCAGCACGGCTGAAGAAACCTCCGAAAGACCCCAACACCTGACCTAATTGATATGGTCTGTTTTTAGTAATCGTGTTTACATAACTTACAATTACATCGGCCGATAATTTCGGTGCAAGTTTAATGGTAGAGTTTAAGTTAAAGGTATTTTTAGAACCGGTATTTCCTGGCTGAGTACCCTTATAATCCAAACGGGAAGCAGAGAAACGATAGTTAACACCTTCTGTTTGGTTAGAAATTGCAATGTTTGCATTAGAAGTATACCCGTTTTGGTATACATCCCTGTAGTTATCTGGTTGAGGAGAATACGAACGGATTGAACCATCCCACCATCTTACCTGCTGGCCTTCCATTTTAGGTCCAAAATTCGCATAAGCCCTAAAGTATGGTCTGAAACCACTAGGAGATGCAGCATCAGGAATCCATCCCTCTTCGGTTGCACCATTAGCTACGTTGGTTTCGCGATCATAACCCGGGCCATAAGTGTTTTGAAATCTAGGCAAGAAGGCTACCTGATCAATAGAACCCTGGTAATTAAAATCAACGCCTAATCCCCTATTTTTTGATCCTTTTTTGGTGGTGATTACCACAACCCCACTTGCTGCATCAGAACCATATAATGCCGATGCACTGGCACCTTTTAATACCGTTAAACTTTCAATATCTGCTGGGTTGATGTCCAAAATACCGTTACCACGAACACGCTGATCATCCCAATAGTTATTGTTATTTGCGCCTGCTGCACCGTTTTGCCCATCATTTCTGATCATCACACCATCCACAACATATAAAGGTTGCTGGTTGTAGTTAATAGAGTTAATACCCCTGATCTGAACGTTTACCGCACTGCTTGCACCACCCGGAGCAGTTGTGATTTTTACCCCCGCAGCTTTACCATATAACGCTGATGCAAAATTGGTATTACCCGCTTCGGTTAGCTGTTTAGCCGTCACTGTACTTACTGCGTAACCAAGAGATTTTTCCTGGCGCTTAATACCTAATGCTGTTGTTACTACATTCACCTCATTGAGCTGGTTGGCACTTTCAGTTAGGGTAACATTTATGGTGGTCTGGCCGTTTACACTAATTTCCTGCCTGGCATAACCTATAGCAGTGAAAACCAATATTTCACCTGAATTTGCCGTTAATGAGAATTTTCCGTTCCCATCGGTTTGAGTTACTTTTGTAGTGCCTTTAATGGAAACACTTACGCCAGGCAGAGGGCCTGATGCGTCTTTTACCGTACCGGTAATGCTCTTCTGTGCAAAAGCACTTATTGTTATAAGACATAACAACAATATACTTAAACACTTTAAGTACGTTTTTTTCATATTTTTTAAGTTTAGTTTAAGATTAGTTTAAATAATTTGCGGCTTTGTATTCAGCCTTTTTGTCTTGTCATGCAATATTGGTTTTGGTTAAATATTTATATTTTCTTTGTTGATGTATTTTTTAATCGAACTGATGATGTTCAATTGTTAAGCTTGCTGCAGCTAATAATTCGGCTTCATCTGTGAGGGTAGAAAGCTTTATCTGGGTTTGCTCTGCAATGCGGGGTATACAGAATTCGTGTATAGCTTGCTGGATTGGCGGCAATAACATTTTGCCTGCTTTAGCACCTCTACCGCTTAAAACAACGCATTGCGGATTTAAAAGATGAATCAGGGTAGCAATCCCCTTTCCCAATTGAAAAACAGCTTTGGCTAAAACCGATATGGCTACAGGATCCTGCTGGGTTACGGCAGTTAAAAAGTGATCAGCCGGATGCTTACTTTTATCCTTAAACAACACCTTCATACTCGATTCGGCTCCTGCAGCAATCGCTTCTTCGGCTCTTTTAGCCATAACAAGCAAGGAAGTATCAACCTCCAGGCAACCTCTTCTACCGCAGGAACATAAATTGTCGCTCTCAGATAAGGGAATGTGACTGAATTCACCAGCACTTCCGGCACTGCCACGGTATAATTTTCCATTGATGATCATGCCCAAACCTGTTCCCCACCCGATATTGACCACCATTACTTCTTTTAAATTAATGGCTTCTCCAAAATTTAGTTCAGCTAACGCAATTAAACTCGAATCGTTATCAATATGCACTGGTAAAGCAATGTTTGCAGAAAGATATTTCTGCAAAGTAGTACCGTCTTTAACTTTAAGAAAAGAATGATTTATACCTTCATCTGCGTTAACAAAACCCGGCATACCAATACCAACGCCCAATATATCATTCCGGCTGATTTGAGATTCATCAATACTTTTATTGATAAAGTGGATAAGATGATCTACGCTGCTGTCTTTTGACGATATGTCGAATTCTAAGGATTGGATCGGGACAACCATCTTTCTGGAGAGATCGTAAATGGTTAACCTCGAAGTAAGCTGATCCATGGCGATCGCCACTATGTATTTTTTCAGTTTGGGGTTGATTAAAAACATTGCCGCCCTTCTCCCTCCGGTAGATGGGGCAAAACCTTCCTCCAAAAGAAAGCCTTCGGCAATTAAACCATTAACAACAGAAGTAACCAACGGTAAGCTCTTTTGTGTCAGCTTACTTAAATCTGTAAGTGACAGCGACTTTTTATAGTATAAATGCCTAATAATATCAGCTTTAAGCCGCTGATTTTTCTCCACTATAACAGACATATTGTTTGATTATAGTCAAACTTAAAAAATATTTTTAAAACATACCAAATCTTTTTAATTTTTTTTTTAAGTTAATTTCAAATGGAATAGAAACAAAAAGGGCGAATAATGTTCGATTATTCGCCCTTTTTAAAAAATTATATTTTTTTAATGTATCCCCATAAACAATCTGCTCCATCTTATTTTGTGTAAGAAAGAAGCCGTGCTATCCCAGCTCATCCAAACAAACAGGGCCTTACCAACAATATGATCTTCGGGTACAAAACCCCAATAACGCGAATCGGCTGAGTTATGACGGTTATCCCCCATCATCCAGTAATAATCCATTTTAAAGGTATAAGTGGTGGCTGGCTTATCGTTAATATACCACACCCCGGCCTTTTGCTCTACTTTATTACCTTCGTAAGTCCTGATTGCCCTGTAATACAAAGGCATGGTATTGCTGTCTATTTTAACGGTCCATCCCTTTGCAGGAATTTTGATCGGCCCAAAGTTATCCCTGTTCCAAACCCTGTTTGGATCGTTCGGAAAAACACCGCCCTGTACCGGTCCCGGAGCATCAGGACTTAAGGTTACCGATTTTACGAAATCGAAGGTTTTCAGTTTCTCTACAATTTCTGGCGAAGCATCAACAATATAGGTATTGGTAGCAACAGCAGGTGTATTACCCAGGTTAAGGTTAAACTCATCCAATGCTGCGTAATTAAAATCCATGGTTTTAAATTCGATGCGGTAAGGCATCATTCCGGTGTTTTTTAACGGTTCGTCTTTACCATTTACATTGGCAATACCATTGCTCATCGAAATGACGTCGCCAGGAATACCGATACAGCGTTTGATAAAGTTCTCACGTTTATCAACCGGACGGTCTACTATTGTATAGGTACTTCTTACCTGCTGCCGGCCTAGGCTACGCTCCAGGGCGTAATAACTTTCAGCCTGGTTTTCAACCGCAACCGTATCGCCTTCCGGAAAGTTGAACACCACTACATCATTTCTTTTAATTTTTGATAATCCGGGTAAGCGGTGGTATTTCCACTGCACGCCATCCCAGTAGGCCTTGGTTGAAGTTGTTAAGGGCATCGTATGGTGCGCAAAAGGGAAAGCAACCGGGGTCATCGGTATACGTGCACCGTAGTTTACCTTACTTACAAAAAGAAAATCGCCGATAAGCAAAGATCTCTCCATCGAACCGGATGGAATCGTGTAGGCCTCGATAAAAAATACACGTATAATGGTTGCTGCTACTACTGCAAAAATTATTGCATCAAACCACTCGCGGGTTTTAGTTTTTTTCTTCTTTGGGGCATCTTTTTTTCGTTGCCAGAATTTGTAATTCATATACCTTAATTTTGGTTTCGCGATTTATTAATCGGTTCCCTGTTATCTGTACTTCTTAAGTATGGTTTTACGGATCAAATGATCCAATACATTCTATGATGCTTTGTTTTTTTTTAAACTTTACTCAAAAATATCAGTAATATTAAAAAATCCTTTTTTATCTCTTACCCATTCTGCCGCCACTACTGCACCCAAAGCAAAACCAGCCCGGTTATGTGCGGTATGCTTAATTTCTATTTCATCTACCTCACTACTGTAAATTACGGTATGTGTACCCGGAATATTTTCAATACGGTGCGACTCGATCAGCAATTGCTCAGGTTTCGGAAACAGCTCTACACCTGTTCCCACCACTTCGTTTAACCACTCTTGTTTGCGTTCCAGGTTTTCAACAATCCCTTCTGCCAATGTAATAGCGGTTCCGCTTGGTGCATCCAGTTTTTGTGTATGGTGAATTTCTTCTACCTGCACTTCATAGGCCGGATAATTATTCATCAGTTTAGCCAGCGTCTGATTAAGCTTAAAGAACAAATTTACGCCAATACTGAAGTTAGACCCATAAAGCAAAGTATTGTTACTTTTATCGCAGTCATCTTTTACTTCCTGTAATTTACCGTACCAACCCGTTGTTCCTACAACCACAGGTACTTGAGCATCAAAACAGACATCAATATTTCTTAAAACCGAATCAGGCGTACTAAAATCAATAGCTACATCCGCCGCCTTTAAATTTTCGCGGGTTAAATCTTCCTGATTATCAATGGTTATTTTTAATACAATTTCGTGGCCACGTTCAACCGCAAATTTTTCGATAATCTGCCCCATTTTACCGTATCCTAAAAGCGCAAGTTTCATCTGTTTATAGTTTAGTTTTGTAATAAAGCGATCAGATTTTTCACCACTGCAGATGGTTTAACGGTATTCAAGAAGGTTTAAGCCGTTTATTCACCCCAAATGCGGTTTAAAAAATCATCATCGTTTCATCGGTTTATGTTTATTTCAGTTTATATTCTAATTTTTTGCACTCAACCTTCGCAATCAGGTTGGCAGATTATCACAATTCGAATGTTTACCTTGTTGATGATCATGGTGGTTTTAACATTAAAATGTAAGTGATAATTTTAATGCCGGTGCTGCATTGAAACCATACATCGAATTGGTATTAATCATTGATGGCATTACCCTAAAAGAAAGGTTATCATCAATGTTAAAGAAATGCAAACGGGCTGCAACATAGGCATCGATAATATTGGCGGCATAAAGTAACCCGTAAGAGAAGTACACAATCTGCGAATTCCGTTTGTACAAACTTTTCCCATCCAAAATACCCTGGTCGCTGTATTGTCTTAAATCTGACTTGTCTCCAGGATGAGTCTCCCGGTATTGTGCCTCTGCCAAAAAACGTTTATAGTTTTTCCTGCTATCGATTAGAGATAAAGTAAGCGCTGTGGCACCACCATAAATAGCTGCAATTTTGCCACCAGTGTACAGCTTCTGAAAAAACTGGCTTTTTCCGGCTCTAGTGCCATAACCGTCGTTAAGTATCTGAATATTATACAATTGACCCCATCCCGGGATGATCATGGACCTGAAAACAGCTTTCCTACCGGCCACCTTACCCGGATTTACATACTTAGCTTTCACTGAATCCCTTCTCGTCATCGGTTTTTTAGCCGTATCTACCGGTTTGGATAATTTAATTTTAGCCGTATCAGCAGGTTTTGATACCGAATCCTTAACCTGTGCGAAGGCTAAGTTTACAAAAACAAATGTAAATGCAGCAACCAGTATTAAAAGCTTAGTCTTTTGCATTACCAATCTAATAACTCCAGAATTCGGTTTAAGTCATCATTACTCATAAAAGGTATTTCTATTGCCCCCTTACCGTTCTGACTTACTTTTAACTTTACACGCGTAGCAAATTTAGAAGCCAGATCATCCTGCAGTTTCTGGTATTGAAAGGAAACCGCTCTTTCTTTTTGCTTCTCGCTTGCGGGTAAGGGAATATGCTGCAGGTTGCGGACAATTTCTTCTACTTTACGTACCGAAAGATTTTTATCAAGGATTTCCTGGTGGATATATAACTGTTTATCAACGCCATCAACATTAATTAAGGCTCTTGCATGCCCCATGCTGATTTTCTGATCGCGGATAGAAGCCTGTATGGCTGGCGGAAGTTTTAACAAACGCAGGTAATTGGTCACCGTAGTACGGTTTTTACCTACCCGTTCGCCTAATTGTTCTTGTTTTAAACCTACCTCATCAATCATCCGCTGGAAACTCAATGCTACTTCAATGGCATTTAAGTTTTCGCGCTGAATATTTTCGATCAGGGCCATTTCCAACATTTGTTGGTCGTTAGCGCTGCGGATATAAGCAGGCACCTGTGTTAAACCAGCCAGTTTAGAAGCCCTGAACCTGCGTTCGCCAGAAATTAGCTGATATTTATTGGCACTCAGTTTCCGCACCGTAATCGGCTGGATCAGGCCCTGTACTTTTATCGAATCGGCCAGTTCATTTAAGGCTACCTGATCAAATTCGGTACGGGGCTGGTAGGGATTGGTTTCAACTTCAGTTAAATTGACGTGACTGATATTGCCAATCTGCTCGGTTTCGCTAACAGCATTTACCTGCTGTTTTGGTGGATGAGCAGATTCGCTATCATCTAAAAGCGCACTTAACCCTCTTCCTAAACCTGTTTTTCGCTGAAAAGATGTCATTTATAATTTATAAAGTTGCTGTTCCTATGTTTTCTTCTTCTTTTAACAAACCGTTCTTTTTCACAATCTCGCGGGCCAGATTAAGGTAGTTAATGGCACCTTTACAGTTTGCATCGTGCATAATTACCGATACACCATAACTTGGGGCCTCACTTAAACGGGTATTACGCTGAATAATGGTTTCGAAAACCAGTTCGTTGAAATGTGTTTTAACTTCTTCTACCACCTGGTTCGATAAGCGTAAACGCACATCGTACATGGTTAATAAGATACCTTCAATCTCCAGGTCGGTATTTAAACGGTTCTGAACAATTTTAATGGTATTTAAGAGTTTACCCAGCCCTTCAAGCGCGAAATATTCGCACTGAACCGGAATAATTACCGAATCGGCCGCGGTTAAGGCATTAATCGTGATTAAACCCAATGAAGGCGAACAATCAATAATAATAAAGTCGTACTGATCTTTGATTTTCTCCAGCACCGCTTTCATTTTATACTCGCGGTTGTTCAGGTTAATCATCTCAATTTCTGCACCTACCAGATCAATATGGGCAGGTAGCAAATCTAAATTGGGTGTATCTGTTTTTTGGATAGCCAGTGTAGGATCGATATCATTAATGATACACTCATAAATGCTATCTTTAATATTCCGGGGATCGAAACCGATTCCAGAAGTCGAATTTGCCTGAGGATCAGCATCTACCAATAAAGTTTTGTATTCTAGTACGGCCAAACTCGCAGCCAGGTTTATAGATGAAGTTGTTTTACCAACGCCACCTTTTTGATTTGCTAATGCAATAATTTTGCTCATCTATGTATCCGAAATTTACTTAACGTTTATTTGGGCTGTGTTATTTATGCGTTTTAATAGGCAAAAAGTTCTATTTTTGCGTTATTTACGGCCTTTTTCACAATCAGCTAAGATACAAACTATATGGCAATTTTAGCAAGAAGCGTGTTTGGGTTTTACACATCTTATTAACAATTACCCATGATCACAATTATAGCTGCTACCAACAGGCCCAATAGCAATACGCTAAAAGTTGCTAAATATTACCAAAGGCAACTAAAAGAAAAAGGCATTGATACCCATTTGTTCAGTTTGGAGCACCTGCCCGCAGATGTTTTGAATACGGATATGTATGGCAAAAGATCAGAAGCTTTCCAGGAAATCCAGAACATGATTAACCAGACCGAAAAATTTTTGTTCATCATGCCCGAATATAACGGGAGTTATCCGGGGGTGTTAAAAGTGCTGATTGATGCTGCTAATTTCCCCGATAGTTTTTATGATAAAAAAGCTGCTTTAGTGGGTATTTCTTCCGGTAAATATGGAAATATCCGTGGGGTCGATCATTTTACCGGTGTTTGTCATTACATCCACCTTAACATTTTGCCCCTTCGCCTGCATATCCCAAACATTAAGGCCGAATTGGACGCTGAAGGCAATTTCCATCAGGCTGATACAATAAAATTCACCAACGAGCAGATCGAAAAGTTTATCAATTTTTAATAAAACAGCTTATCTCTGAAAATCGTTAGGTCGTCCCTTCGTGATTCCTTGGTAGCCAATTGCAAATTGGCATTTTCGTCCCGTAAAAACGTTTGGAGTTTTACGCACTAATATCGCTAAAGACCGCGCCGCCTAAACCCGACGGAAGCGGCACGAAGTACAGCATAACCAAATCCTACTGAACCTGCTTGATAGAAAGATTATTTTCTTCTTGCTTTGGAAAGCAAAACCTGTGTTTCATAGCAGCGTTAGTCCTGCTCTTCGCTTTACTCCGTTACACGCCGTGTTCGCGCCGATCAGGTTTAGGTACAAAAGGAAGTGCCACGACCTTAAAAATCTTTCTTTTAAGATATTTTTTTCATTTTCTGTGCCCTGCAGTCCCCAATATTGTTACCGGCCGGGCCACCTAAACCCGATGGAAGCGGCACGAAGTACAGCGTACAGCGGGACTGCATTAACCCAAATACACTGAACCTGCTTTCCAAAAAAGAAAGATTATTTTCTTCTTGTCTTGAAAAGCAAAACCTGTGTTTCATGGGAGCGTTAGTCCTGCTCTTCGCTTTACTCCGTTACACTCCGTGTTCGCGCCAATCAGGTTTAAGAACAAAAGGAAGTGCCACGACCTTAAAAGTCTTCCTTTTAAAATATTTTTTTCATTTTCTGTGCCCTACAGCCTCCAATATTGTTACCGGCCGGGCCACCTAAACCCGATGGAAGTGGCACGAAGTACAGCGTACAGCGGGACTGCATTAACCCAAATGCCACTGAACCTGCTTTCCAAAAAAGAAAGATTATTTTTTTCTTGTTTTGGAAAGCAAAACCTGTGTTTCATAGCAGCGTTAGTCCTGCTCTTCGCTTTACTCCGTTACACGCCGTGTTCGCGCCGATCAGGTTTAGGCACACAGAACAGTGCTGTAAACCGCAAGAATAATTCAAGCTCATCGTATTTCGGCGCTTTGCAACCTCAAATATTGTTACCGGCCGGGCCACCTAAACCCGATGGAAGCGACACGAAGTACAGCGTACAGCGGGATTGTATTAACCCAAATGCCACTAAACCTGCTTTCCAAAAAAGAAAGATTATTTATTCTTGTCTTGAAAAGCAAAACCTGTGTTTCATAGCAGCGTTAGTCCTGCGCTTCGCTTTACTCCGTTGCACGCCGTGTTCGCGCCGATCGGGTTTAAGAACAAAAGGAAGTGCCACGACCTTAAAAATCTTCCTTTTAAGATATTTTTTTCATTTTCTGTGCCCTGCAGCCCCCAATATTGTTACCGGCCGGGCCACCTAAACCCGATGGAAGCGGCACGAAGTACAGCGTACAGCGGGACTGCATTAACCCAAATGCCACTGAACCTGCTTTCCAAAAAAAGAAAGATTATTTATTCTTATCTTACAAAGCAAAACCTGTGTTTCATAGCAGCGTTAGTCCTGCGCTTCGCTTTACTCTATTGCACGCCGTGTTCGCTGCTATCAGATGAACATAAACAGTGCTTTGAAATTCGAAACCCACAATTTCATTTTGATAAAAACCCTTCCAAAATGAAAAGGTTTTTTACTTAATATCATCATAAAAACGCCATATAAAATTAATAATCAACAACTTAAACAACAATCCGATCTATTGGCATAGCTATTGACTATGGGCTAAACAGATGCTATTTATTTAACCTTTGTTATGTAATTTAGTCCATCAGGAAACAGATTTAATTATAAGCTACTTTACCACAAAAAGAGAGAAATTGCTTTGCGCTTCTTTGCGAAAGACTTTCTGCTCTTTGCGGTTAAACTAAAACACCATGAAAATTAAAACCAAGCTCCGCCTCGGATTCGGGTTTCTCTTTATAATCGTTTTATCCTTCGGGCTGATTGCTCTTTTTTACTTAAACGAGCTATCTGATAAATCGAAGGTAATCCTTAAAGACAATTACAAATCGCTCAACTATGTTGCCGCCATGCGCAATATTGTAGATCAGTATCCTTTTCCTTTAAGTGGCTCGCAACAGGCCATCTTTACCGAAAATTTAAAAAATGAAGGTAAAAACATTACCGAAAAAGGTGAAAAAATGGCCTACCAGCAATTGGAAGAAGCTTTTAAAATGCTGGAAAACCCACAGCCGGCAGTTGTTAAAGCAGCCCGAATTCGAGATCTACGCCAGGCGCTCCAACGCATAGAAGAGGTAAATATGAAAGCCATCTATGATAAGAATGAGCAGGCCAACGAAACTTCGTCAAGAGCGAACCTGTATATTATGATCGCGGCTACTTTAAGTTTTATTATTCTATTCACTTTTATCGTCAACTTTCCGGGTTTTGTGGCTAATCCATTGGCCGAATTCAGTGCGGCCATTAAACAGATCAGCCGTAAAAATTACAAACAGCGCCTGCATTTCGAAAACGGCGATGAATTTACCGAGCTGGCCAACTCGTTTAATGGTATGGTGGTTAAATTAAACGAATGGGAAAACAGCAACCTGTCTAAAATTAAATCAGAAAAATCGCGCATTGAGGCTATTATTGCACAGATGCAGGATGCCATTATCGGTTTAAATGAAAAAGGCGAAGTGCTGTTTTTAAACCACCTGGCAGCAAAACTGATGAACCTGGATGAAAATAAAGTAATCGGACAGAATGTTGCTGAACTGGTGCAGAAAAACGAGCTGTTAAAACGCATCATCAAGCCTGAAACAGAAGACAATACCTTAAAAATTTATGCCGACGAAAAAGAGTCTTATTTCCTTTTAGAAAACCGCGAAATTATTATCCCAAATTACGAAGAACAGGAAGAAAAAGCTTTAATTGCTTCATCAAAATCGGCTGGGAGCGTTTATATTTTGAAAAACATTACGCAGTTTAAGGAACTGGATGAGGCCAAAACCAACTTTATTGCTACGGTTTCTCATGAGTTAAAAACGCCGCTGTCATCCATCAAAATGAGCTTGAAACTCCTTAATGATGAGCGCGTAGGCACGATGAACGATGAGCAGCACGAACTGCTCAACCACATTAAAGAAGATAGCGACAGGCTTTTAAAAATAACCAGCGAGCTGCTCGATCTTTCGCAGGTAGAAACCGGTAACTTAAAGCTCACTTTCGCTCTTACCAAACCTGAAGATATTGTGCAATATGCCTTTGATGCTGTTAAATTCCAGGCAGAGCAAAAATTTATCAGCCTTGAACTGAATTGTGAAAAAAACCTGCCGAGTGTGAATGCCGATATCCAAAAAACGGCCTGGGTACTGGTTAACTTTTTATCTAATGCATTACGTTACAGTGCTGAAAAATCGAAAGTAATCATCAGTATTTCACAAAAAGACCAGTTTATTGAATTCTCTGTACGCGATTTTGGAAAGGGCATTGAAGAAAAATATCAAAAAAGATTATTCGACCGGTATTTCCAGGTACCTACCGACGGACAGAATAAATCGGGATCAGGATTGGGCCTGGCTATTTCCAAAGATTTTATCGAAGCCGAAAACGGAAAAATTTGGGTAAAGAGCGCAATTGGCGAAGGCAGCCAGTTTTGTTTTAGCCTGCCGGTTGTGGTTTAAAATTTGCTTTCGCCACAGAGGGTGTTAAATTATTTGCCACGGCGGCACAGAGTTTCATTTTACCATAAAGCAAACGAAGTTTTTCACACAGCACAGAGAATTAAATACCGGCATGGCTATGCGATATACGGCTCCATTTCCTTATCAATACTTTTACGCAGTTCCATTAATTTAATGGCGTAACCATGCATGGCAATTTCTTTTTCGGTTTTAGGCTTAAAGGCAGGGATCGCCTTTGGTTGCCCATTGTCATCTACGGAGACAAAAACAATAATACAATGTGTATTTTTAACAAAATCGGCCTGATCTACGGGTTTAGAAAAAGCATCAACCGCAATATGCATACTGGTTTTGCCGGTATAAATAATACGTGCTTCCATTTTAACTAGGTGCCCGATATGAACAGGATGAAAAAAACGGATTCCACCAACATAAACGGTTACACAATAGGTTTGGCTCCACTGCAAGGCACAGGCAAAAGCAGCCTGATCGATCCACTTCATCATCGTCCCACCATGTACCTTACCCCCGTAGTTAACATCAGAAGGTTCGCTTAAAAATTGCAGTTCGATATGATTTTTGGTTCTGGGCATCGTAATGTTGGGCTTAAATTGCGTCTTAATGTATTCGCTAAGATATTATAAAATAAGATATTTTCCTGCAATAAGCCATTCTGATCTGTAAGGTTTACAAAAAATAGTGCGGCGGATTTAAAGATGATTTCCGCAAATCAATTCCTTTTTCTGCGATTATCAGTGAAATCTGCGGGGAATAACCCCATGGCTATTCTAATAATAACGTATCATCATCTTCATCTGTTAAACTCAATTGCACGCTATCGCTACCTGCAATTCCTTCTATAGAACCACGGATATGGGTGGCGTTCAGCAATACTTTCTCCAGTTGTTTTTCACGGGCTTTCCATAAACGTTCCATTGCATCGCGCTCACGTTGTATGGATAATTTCATGCTCATAAAACCTTCCCTAATGGCTTTCCATTGTTCAGAAAACTCTGCCCCCATTAAGTAATCGTATAACATGTGCATTTTTTCGCCGCGGTTTTCCTGCGATTTTACTGCTCCTGCCAAACGCAGAATACCTTCGCGCAATACATAGGCTACGGCATTTACCTCTTCAAAAGAACAGATCCAAACTCCATCTCGTTGCCCAAAACAGTTCATGCCTTTTGGATAACATTGACTCACGATTACCGCAACATCAATACCCATGCTACGCATGTCTTTTTTTAATTTTTCGATCCAGTCGCCGCCAAAATCTTTGGTCCGCTTGCTTTCATAAATAATTTTACCGCATTCCTGTCCAAATTGGTTACGCACCACCTGCACACAGTCTGCCCCACGCACCCCTTTACCTACCTCTTCAATTAAATCGAAAGGATAATTGGTCCGGAGCAATTCTTCCAGGATCAATTCCTGTACCTCTCCCTGCAATTGCATACTACCTTGCTCGGCTTTGCGTTTCATTTCTTCGGCCAGTTTTTTCTGGTCGTCGAGTTGCTTTTCCAATTCCTTTAAGCGCAGTTGATGCTCAGTATCTTTAATGCTGTTTTTTTCTGCCTCCTGTTTGCGGATCTGTTCTACCAATTCGTTACGCTGCTCTTGCAATTTGCGTTGAAAAGCAAGTTCCATTTCTTCTTCCTTTACCTTCAGGCTTTCTTCGCGACGTAAAAAATCCAGCTCCCTTTCCCGGGCCAACCTTAGTTTTTCGGCATTCTCTTTCGCATTACCTTCCAGCATTTGCAGTTTGGTTTCAAAATCGGCCGAAATGCTTTTACGCAGGTTTTCCTCGAGATTATCCTTAAGCTTGGTTTTCTCTTCGGCCAGCTTAGCTTCAAACGCTTTTAACTGCTGCTGTTTTTCTGACTCAAAAACCTGTAGTTTACGTTGATATTCCTCATCTTTCTGCCTGGCATAAGCAGCCGCTTTTTCACGTAACTCTTTCTTATAATCTTCGGCCATGGCTTCCTCCATCGGAAAAACATGGGCACAGTTGGGGCATTTTATTTCGGTAGGCATAACTTATTTTTTACCACAGCGAACACTGGGGGATTAACAAAGATATTAAAGCTTTTTATGATTGTATAATGGAGTTTTACACCATTGCCTAAAGTACTTTTGATCTGATTTCATGACCGGCAGCCAGAATTTTACTCACCGGGCATTTCGTGGCTATTTCTTCCAGCCTGATTTTCTGCTCTTCGGTGAGCACTCCGGTGCAGGTAATTTCTTCCAGGAATATCGTTTCGCCGTTTTCGGCATCAATGTTTACTTCTACCTCAATTTTATCAACCGGCCATTCTTTTCTATCCACATACATTCTTAAAGTAATGGCTACACAGGAAGCCAAAGAGGCCATTAATAATCCCTTCGGTGCAAACCCTTTGTGTGTTCCACCTAATTCTAAAGGCTCATCTACTATTATATCGTGGGAACCATTTGTAACCGAGCAGGCGTAATGTTCCTTATTTATCGTCGCTTTTACCATTGTAATTCGTTTTAGTACCCCCAAATATTGCGCTTTAACTTTAAACTTAGGTAAAAGTCCGGTCTTTTTTTTGCAACGATTGAGAATCCTGAGGGCATTACCCAAACCCTGTTACCAGCACTTTCAAAATCAAAAAAACATCAAACATTATTAAAAGCGGATTGTTCAACTGTAAAACCACATGATTATGAAATACAGAAAGTTAATAGGAAAATATTTAAAGCATAAGCCAGATAACAGTGCAAAAATTGCGCTTGCTTTAGTAGCAGGTTTAGCTGCGGGTGCAGTAATTAGCATATTATTTGCGCCTGACAGCGGCGCAGGTACCCGTGGAAAAATTGCAGGTGGGGCCAGAAACCTGAGATATGGATTTCAGGATAAGTACAATCTTTTAAAAGAAAAAATATTTGGCGTAGAAGCCATTGAAGAAGATATTGTTCAGCATGAAGTACCTCATTTTAAACATACGGTTACTAAAAAACGTAAATCAGATGTGAAAGAGATTCTGGAAAACGCCAAAGAAAACGGACAGGTACAGGAAGGACAAGGGTAGATTTCCGTATAGATTAATTAATTTAATTAATAAAGGCCAAAGTCCTTTAACGGTTAAACAATTTCTTAGTTTTACAGGATAATAGCAATACATGTTTTTTATCCTTTCCAAAATTTTACTTTTCCTCATTAAGCCTATAGTGTGGATTTTTGTGCTTTTAATCTGCGCAATTACCTCAAAACAAGCTAAACAAAGAAGAAGACATGCGGCCTGTGCCTTAATTATTTTCTTCTTTTTCTCTAATGGCTTTATTGCAGGCAAAATAATAAACAGCTATGAGGTCGGATATCCCCCATTGCAGCACTATGATATTGGTATTGTTCTCGGAGGTTTTTCAGGCCTGAATAAGCGCACCAACGAAATCGCCTTTACTGGTGCCAGTGACCGGTTGTTCCAGGCCATTGCCTTATATAAAAAGGGGCGTATTAAACAGCTCTTATTGAGTAGCGGAAGTGCAAACCTCATTGATAAAAAAGTAAAAGAGGCTGATTTGGCCCTAAACTATTTAAAATTGATCGGCATTCCGGATTCTGCCATACTGATGGAGAACCAAAGCAGAAATACGATCGAAAATGCCAGGTACAGCCTGGCGCTCGTCGGGAAAAAGAACCCTAAGGCCAAACTATTAGTCATTACCAGTGCATGGCACATTCCAAGGGCTAAGTTGATTTTTGAAAAACTGTCCAGGCAAAAAATAGACTATTATCCCACTAATTTTTCTGGAAATACCGGATTTGTACTCAGTGATTTCATTATCCCAAATGCCGGCGCATTGGGCACATGGGAAATGTTATTTAAAGAATGGATAGGCTTAATGGTAGACCGGTTCAGAAATTAATTGGCGAAAGGATAAATGCATAGTCCTCTTCTGCACCGGTTAATCCTTTATAATTCACACAGGCAATTATTATTTTATTGATAAAGACGATAAATTTCGATAATCTGTTGGCTCGGGATAGTATATTTAAATTTACAAATCAATCATGTTTTATATACGCATTT
This sequence comes from Pedobacter zeae, assembly GCF_014196715.1. Lineage (GTDB taxonomy): Bacteria > Bacteroidota > Bacteroidia > Sphingobacteriales > Sphingobacteriaceae > Pedobacter > Pedobacter zeae. The sequence continues at coordinate 764,140 of NZ_JACIEF010000004.1, read as the reverse complement.
TGTATATCTTTATACCATAAAATCTATATAACATGCTCACAAAAGAAAAACAAACCCAAAAGTTTTACTGGTTAAAGTACGAAATCAGCGCAATCCAATCGTTAATCCAGAATTCACCCGGCATTGATCAATTTGTATTTTGTTACTTTTTCCCGGAAACAGACCAACCGGCCAAACCTTTACTGCTTATTGCTTACGGGTATATGGCAACAAGCAATCAGTACAGCAGTTATTTTGACAAACTTGAGGTTTATAACAATAGCGCCTTGGATTTAAGCGGTCCTATTATTATGAGTAATAATATTATTTCGCTTGCCGATATCCTGTTATTGATCAACACACCTGACGAGAATGGAGATAAACCTGACTACCTGGTTTTCATTCCAAATGTTAACCGCGGACATGTCTTTTATGACATCAAACGCTTTAAAAGGATTGATACAGGAGATGTTGAATTGCTCCATAATAATGATACCGGCCCGATTTTCACCAATCCTTCACCACCGGCTACCATAAGTGTGCATTAATGCCCTGATCCCGCATGCTTAAAATATTCCAACATATTATTGATTGGTCTGAAGTATGGGCATTATTTATCCCATTATCTGTATTATTTTTTAAAAAACAACCAGCCCGCTTTAAACTGGTTGTTTTTTATGTATGGATGGCATTGCTGATCAACCTTTCAATAGATCTCATCTGGAAATTCAGAAATCTATTGCCTGAAGCACATAATTCTAATAATTTCCTGTACAATGTACATTCAATTGTTCGTTTTTATCTGTTCAGTGCTTTTTTTATCCGTTTAAATCAGCCATTTTTAATTACCCTTAAAAGAGTCATCCCAATATGTTTTACCATTTTCCTGATTGTTAATTTCACTTTTTTTGAAAACTTTTTTGATTACTGGAAACTGAGCAGCCGCTTACTCTCTACCGAAGCCATTCTTCTTTTATTTTATGTGATCCAATATTATTTGTTCAAAATAAACGAGAATGTGGCCTCCAGGATTACCAACAGCGATTTCTGGATCATCACAGGATTGGGCATTTTTGTGGCGCTAAATTTCTTTATATTCCTTTCATACAACGAGCTTACTGCACATTTCCAAAAATTTGCCATTAGCTTGTGGAGCCTGCATAATATCTCTTATATCATTTTCAACCTGTTTATAGCCAGAGGATTTTATGAGTCAGGAAAACAATAAGATTACGCTGATTTTAATGGCGGGTATTGCAGTTATGCTGATGTTATTTATAAGCATATTGCTTATTTTTATTTTTATGCAGCGTAAGAAACTTCAGTACAGGCTTAATCTGCAAGCATTACAAAACGCCCAGAAAAATAAACTGATAGAAGCAGCTGTAAGAAGTGAAGAAATTGAGCGACACCGTATTGCCGAAGAATTGCATGATGAAGTTGGGGCCATCCTCGGATCATCGAGCCTCCATTTTTACGGGATCAATATTGATGATTGTGACGATATCAGCAAAGAAATGTACCAGAAAGGCAAAAGTTTACTGGACGAAGGCATTCAGAAAATCAGGGGCATTTCGCATAATCTTCATTCCAGTATTCTGCAGGAACTCGGCTTAAAAGAGGCCATTGCTCATTTCTGCGGAAAAATTAGCCACGACAGCATTGTTAAAATCGACTTAAACCTAACGGATAAACATTGCACAAAAGTAAGCCAGAAAAACATCAGTATCTACCGGATCATCCAGGAACTGATTCATAACATCATCAAACATGCGAAGGCTAACCATATCCACATAGAATCGTATTATGTTAACCATTACCTGATTTTCACGATTTCACATAATGGAAACGGCCTTACACAGGTGCAATTTGAAGAGCTGCGCTTTATTAAAGATGGTTTAGGACTGAAAAATATAGAGAACAGGATGATCCTGCTTAAAGCAGAACTCCAATTTTCACAGCATGCTGATCATTATCTTATCGAGATTAAAATCCCTGTTGATTGAGTAAGCTTATGTTATGATCACCAACCATGCAGCATAAATAAATCATACATAAAAGTAGTATTATAATTCAATTGATGTCTTTATTTTTTTATAAAAGATTGTTAATTTTAGGCATAATTAAATAGCGATGCTCAAAATAAGGATAGCCATAGCAGATGATTACAGCATTTTTAGGGACGGATTAAAGGTTGGCTTTAACCGTGATAAAAATCTGGAAGTACTATTTGAGGCATCAGATGGGCAGGAACTTATGCAAAAACTCGAGGAGGTACAGCCCGATGTGATTGTGATGGATATTAAAATGCCTTTAATGGATGGCATAGAAGCCATGAAGTTAATCCGGAAAAAATATTCTAATAACATTAAAATACTGGTTTTAACGATGTATGATGATGTTAAATTCATTATCCACCTGATGGAAAACGGTGCCAATGGCTACCTGCTAAAAAATACGGATCCAAAAGAAATCAGGAAGGCCATTTATTCGATATACGAAAGTGGCTACTATTTTAACGATGTTGTAACCAAGGCACTCTTAAAAAAACTTACCCTTAAAGGCCCGGTCAAACTTTCGCTAAATGGGGCCATAGCATTCTCTGAGCGCGAGCTGGATGTACTAAAGATGATCTGCGATGAGAAAACGGCCACAGAAATCGGCACTGAACTTTTTTTAAGTCCGCGTTCGGTTGAAGGCATCAGAATGCGTATGATCGAAAAAACCGGTGTTCGCAATACTGCCGGCTTGGTTATGTTTGCCATTAAAAATGGTGTAGTAGAATAACACCGTCCCACTCCTTTCCTGTTCTTAAGCTCGTAAATAAGGTAATTTCGTTTGGATAAAACGTTCGAAAAAACAGGCTATATTCCATATTACCGCTCATTTAAGCGTTTTAACTTCAATTATCGCAGCATTTTACCCTATTAACTACGTAGAAATACGCTGTTTTATGATTAGGTATTAACACGCTGTTATAAAAACATGGGGGTACCGACCTTTATGTTGTGCAAACGAAGCTTCAAAACCAAAGCACACTAAACATTATTTTATTTACCTCAAAAAAAAAACGAAATGGCAAAGTCAAGCTTAACCAAGGCAGAATTAGCAATTCTTGATGCCCTAATCGCCGACCTACAAGGCGATGAAATTGTTGAATCAAATTCAGCAGCCCCACTTTTTGTTACTGCAATTGCACGTACTGCAGTACAGGCAGTTAAAGTAACCGTAAGAGCTACCCCGGTAGTTACCCAGGTAGTTGATGCAATTGGCGCGGCCAGTTCTTTGAAAGAAGATGAAATCAGCAGTCTTTCTAAAGAAGCAGATAATGGCTTATCTTTAGATAAACTGATCGAACTTCGCAAAAAATTCAATTAACAACCCAGGGGAGGGCATGTATACATGCTCTCCTTTTTTCTAACCTATCTGAAATTATGATACCGAAATTAGACCCTGCAGTTATTTATGAAACCATAGTAGCTGTTTTTCTGGCCAGCTGGTTTCTGGCAACCGTATTGTGCCAGTTCAAAGAAACCAAAATATCCTGGTTCATCAGGTATAAAATAGATCTTTTCAATCTCATCCCCTTATGGACATTTTTTGCCCCCCACCCCGGTAAAAGGGATTACCACTTATTGTTTAGAGATAAAGTAACGGAGGTTGATTACAGCGAATGGCAGGAAATGGAGATTACCGAAGAACGCACTTTCTGGTCGTGGTTATGGAACCCTGAAAAGCGGGATAAAAAAATATTATCAGATGTGGTACAGAGCCTTGTAGCGAGTATCCCTTCCTACCGCGAAAAAACAGGCAACCTTAATTTATTGATGTTTTCTACACCTTATATTATCGTATTACACGCGGTTAGTCTATACCAAAAAAGATCGCAGCGCTGTTATCGCCAGTTTATGCTGGCCGAATCATCAGGTTATCAAAAAGAAACCAAACCGGCATTAATCCTATTATCTGTTTTCCACCAAATCTAAACTAGCTATGATTTTATTTAACGATATTTCGCAAACTGTGCTCCTCATACTGAGTGTGGGTTTATTAATTTCTACCCTGGAGTACCTTAAAAAAGTACAGATTTTTTCTCCAAACGGACTTTTATCCTGGAATGTAATGCAGCTTAAATGGACCAAACAGGACCAAAGATCATTTTTAAAGCCTTTTTTTAAATTATTTAATGCATCCGGACTCACGGTTCTCTTCCTCATTAGGTGTTTACTCATCATTGGCTTATTCTTTTTCCCGCTACAGAGCACAACCGGCTGGTTATTAATCAGTTTACTTGGCGCAAGTTTATTGGTGGCATCATTGGCTACCTATTATGGCAGCGATGGTTCTGACCAGATGAGTATGCTGATTATCATTACCCTGATTTTATGTAACCTGCCTGTTTTGGCCAGCAGCAACTTAAGAGACATCGGGTTATGGTTTATCGCCCTGCAGGCTTGCTTATCTTATACGGTTGCCGGTATTGCCAAACTGGTATCCTCAGAGTGGCGCTCGGGAACAGCCATAAAAGATGTTTTCTCTACCAAAACCTATGGCTCCAAAAAAGCTACGCTCTTTTTAAAGAAATATCCTGCAGCAAACCGTTTTTTATGCTGGAACGTAATTATTATGGAAAGTATATTCCCTCTGTGTTTGTTCTTACCCTGGGAATTTGCCCTTGTATTCCTGATCTGGGGATTTATATTTCACTTTTTTACTGCAGTAATTATGGGATTGAATTCATTCTTCTGGGCTTTTATGGCCACGTATCCCGCAATTTATTTTGTTAATCACCAAATGTCATGGCATCTTTTTTAAATAGGCAGAAAGATATTATCCTGTTTGACGGTGTATGCAATTTTTGCAACCGTTACATCAATTATATTATCAGATACGATCGGGCTAACAAATTTAGTTTCGCTCCTTTGGCAAGCAAAACTGCATCGCATTTAAGCCAGCACCATCAGGTTAATTTTAACGAACTCAATAGCATTGTGTTAATAAGTGGCGATAAACTTTTAACACAATCAGAGGCCGTGTTACACATCCTTAAAAACCTGGGCACCTGGTGGTCGCCCTTAATTAACCTGGGCTACCTTATACCCGGTTGTATACGAAACCGCTTATATAAAATATTTGCCCGTAACCGATATGCTTTATTTGGGCAAACAAACAGCTGCATGCTGCCAACAGATGAGATTAGAAGTAAATTTTTAATCTAGCAGGGATCAATTTTGTAAATGCAGAATATCGCATTGATGTTCTGCAAACCAATTTATTAAGGTAAATTAAAGATTATCCTTCAATTGCTTTCCAAAGCATATCTTTCAGCTCTAAAATATTTTTTTCTGCTACTGACGAAATAAATATAGATGGAATATCTGGTAAATCCTGCTTCATTTCTTCCATCAGTTCGTCATCTAACATATCTGATTTGGTAATGGCTAAAAGATGTGGCTTTTGCATTAATTCAGGATTGTAAGATGCTAACTCGCTTTTTAGAATTTCATATTCTGCTTTAATTGAACGGCTTGTATCGGCCGGAACCATAAACAGCAGTACCGAATTACGCTCGATATGACGCAAGAAACGGTATCCCAAACCTTTACCGCTCGATGCTCCTTCAATGATCCCGGGAATATCTGCCATTACAAAAGATTTTCCACCCCTGTAACTTACAATACCCAGGTTTGGAACAATGGTAGTAAAAGGATAATCGGCAATTTCTGGTTTAGCGGCCGAAACTACTGAAAGTAAAGTAGATTTTCCTGCGTTCGGGAAACCAACCAAACCAACATCGGCTAAAACTTTTAATTCTAAAATGTTCCAAACCTCTTGTCCCTGCTCGCCGGGTTGTGCAAAACGGGGTGTTTGCTGTACAGCGTTTTTAAAATGTGCATTGCCTAAACCTCCGCGACCACCAGGGGTTAAAATTTTGGTTTCGCCATCTTTGGTAATTTCGAAAAGTACTTCTCCTGTTTCGGCATTTTTGGCTATGGTACCCAAAGGAACTTCCAATATCTCGTCTTTGCCCTGTTTGCCCGATTTATGCGAGCTACCGCCTGCACCACCATCTTCTGCGATGATGTGTTTGCGGTATTTAAGGTGCAATAAGGTCCAGATGTGGATACTGCCTTTAACAATAATGTGGCCACCACGACCGCCATCGCCACCATCAGGGCCACCCATAGAGGTTAAAACATCACGGTGTAAATGTGCTGAACCCGCCCCGCCCTTACCCGAGCGGCAACAGATTTTAACATAATCTACGAAATTAGAACCCTGCGACATATTATTATGGTTAATGTTTTATGTTTTTAACGTTGAACGTTGCGATAACAATTCCGTTAAAATTAAAGAGTTATAACGTTTTAACATTATAACTCTTTGTCTATATTTTGAAATATTCGGCTGTAAAATCTATACCACCTTTTTCCTGATATTTTCTACAGTAATCAGTAAATTAATACTGATATTGATCGATTACGGCACAAAGATTATTGTACACCGTTTCAATTTCACCGATTCCGTTTACTTTGTTCAGTTTGCCCTGTGCCTCATAATAAGGTAGCACATGGATGGTTTTATCAAAGTATTCAGAAATGCGTTTTTTTAATTTTTCGGCATCATCATCAGGTCTGCCGCTTATTTTATGCCTTTCGGCAATGCGTTTGGTAAGCTCGTCCTGATCAACATCCAATGCAATCACCCCTGCAACTTTGCTGCCTTTACGTTCTAAAAATAAATCAAGCTCTATCGCTTGCGGTACAGTACGCGGAAATCCATCAAACACGAATCCTTTTGCATCAGGATTTTTATCTACCTCTTCTTCAAGCATGGCAATTGTGATCGCATCGGGAACCAATTCTCCATCGGCCAACAATTGACTTACTTTTTTCCCTAATTCGGTTTCCCCTTTAACGTGTGCTCTAAAAAGATCACCTGTTGAAACGTGTACCAACTGATATTTTTCAATCAGTTTTTCAGATTGGGTGCCTTTACCCGCGCCCGGAGGGCCAAAGAGAACTAAATTAAGCATTCAAGTTGTTTAGGTTGTCTTCAAAAAATTAAAAAGCCTTATTCCTATGGCTCTATCCAAGTAAAAATGCAAAACACGGTATGATAGGTCAAGACATTGTTCACTTTTCAAGGCTGCAAATATATAATTATTAATTTAGATGCCATTTATAATTAACAATTTATTTAAAAAAGAGCTATTTTAATGACATTTATCTTCTTCTAAAAAGAATCTTGTGCCATTTTCATATTTAGCAGAATATTCTTCAAACACCAACTGTTTTGACCAAACATACTCATGAATTTTAAAAGCCCATAAACAATCCTGCAGGCTGATGAATAACTAAAAAACCCTCCGCAAAGGAGGGTTCGTAAAGGGGATAACAATAATAAGAAATATTATTATTTACTGCTTTAAAGTAATGGTTCCCAAAGCCGTATTTTGGCCCAATGCAACTTTCACGGCCGTTAAGGTACTGTCTCTATAGCCGGCTACAGGAGCAAACTTCACATTATAAGTACCCGATGCTAAACCACCTACGGTAAATTTCCCGGTTAGCGGATCGGCAACAGTACCTACGGTATCAGTTCCGGCAATAACCAACACTTCCGGGTGGCTTGCCAAAGGCAATACGGTGCCCGAAACTAATCCGGTGGTTGCCGCTGTAATGCCCCGCACTACCGGTTTTAATAAATATTTACCATTTCCGGTACTCACAATCGATTTCGCCGCATCAAAATCTAAAAGAAGTGTATAATTAACTCCCTCAACCAAACTTGGATTAGCCGTTAATTTCACCTTCCAGCCTGAGGTTTGTCCGCTTGGTGTTTTCAGTTCCTGTTGGATACCGTTAACTACAATGGTATTTCCGGTTTCATTAAGTACCAACCTGATTTCGGTGATCTCTCCTGAAGGCATTTCACCTGAAGCCACCAGAATATCAGGGTTACTGGTTCCAATCCTAAAATCAAGAATATCGAATATGCCGGCACTTGCTGTAAATACATAAGGTTTATCTCCCGATATCAGTACCACTTCCTTTACGCTCAGGTTAATTTTATCGAAATTTCCAGGGGCATCAGTCATTTTGATCTGTACTTTAGTAGTCCCCTGGGTTGAATCACTTTTCTTACACCCATTAAAAGTAAGCACGCCTGCCAAAACCAGTGTCGCCAATAGGGAACGAATAAATTTTGTTTTCATAACTGTAGATTTTATTAAAGTTTTATTGCCCAAAATTGACTGCCGGAAATGAAATCAACATGAAATTTTTAATTTATTTTTTTCATCTTATTTTCATGTTACCCAACTACATTTGACAGCAAAGTACCGTTGTGGCAATGGTTTTAGGTAGAAGTTTACCTCGTGATGGGTTAAACTTTTTTTTATATTTATACGATGATGAGATACTGCCTTATTTTTTGTCTGTTGGTTTTCATGCGGGTAAATGTTTCTGCTATGCAAAATAATGCATTATCGAAAGGGATATTAGCGGGCAACAACCCTCAACAGGAGCTGCCACAGGATCCTGTAAAACCCGGTAACAAGGTTACGCCTAAACAAACCGGCCCCGATGATCCTATAATTAAGCAAGTACCCAAAGCCAAAAGGCAAGTAAAACCGATGACGGTTAAGCCTAATGTCAAAATCAAACCCATAAAGATTATTAAACCCAGAATTAAAAGGCCTTAAAGTACAATCTATGCGTTTCCGTCTCTTGATTTTTGTTTTGTTTTGGGCCATAACCCGGGTACAGGCCCAGCAGGATTCTGCCAAAACAACACTTACCCTTGCATCGATGTACAATAGCAACATTAACTATTACGGACAGGTAACAACCGAAAAATATCCTTATATCTTATTCAATGCCACACTAAGATTACCCTCTGGTTTATATTTTTCGGGTGGAGGGTATAAACTCCTTAATTTCGGCCCGATTTTATCAGAAACAGACCTTGGTATTGGTTACGACCACGATTTTAGCGATAAATTAACAGCTGGTATTGCCTATTCCCACTCCTTTTTTCCGAGCAACTCGCCTTTATTGCAGGCTGCCAACAGCAATAACATCAATGCATCCTCTGCTTACACCTGGCCATGGTTTAAAACCGATCTGAGTGTCGACTTCGCTTTTGGAAAGCAAAACGATATTTTCCTAAGTTTCGACAATTCAAAGGAAATCGAATTGGGAACCGTTTTCGGCAGCAATTTAATTTCTATTACTCCGGCATTCACAATTACCGCCGGCACCACCCGCTTTTATGAAAGTTATCTGGTCGAAAAAAGTAAAAAACAACATTCAAACGGTAACGGAAAGAGCAGTTCGGCGCCCGGGATTGTAAATGGTACAACAGTTGAAATTGTAGAAAATTCGACCAGCCAATTTAAGTTATTGGCCTATAGTTTTAAATTACCGCTGAATTGGAGTTCCGGAAATTTCCTTGCAGAGGCCAGTTACCAATTTTCTTTATTGGGAAATCGAAAGGAAGCTGAAGTGAAACACCAGCAGTCTTTTTTTGGTCTTGCAGTTTATTATCAGTTTTAACAACATGAAAGTATTAATCATAGAAGACGAAAAAACACTTGCCTACGAACTGGAAAAGTTCCTCAGAAAAGCTTTTTTCCTTTGCGATTTAGCCCACAGCTTTAAACAGGGTGCAGAAAAACTGGAGCTAAACCAATATGATTATATCCTTATCGATCTGGGACTGCCTGATGGAGATGGCTTCGATCTGCTTAAAAAAGCTAAAAAGACTAATCCCGATGCAGCCTATATTATTCTTACCGCAAGAGGAAAGCTCGAAGACCGTGTTGCGGGGCTGGATATGGGTGCCGACGATTATTTAGCCAAGCCTTTTTTCTTGCCCGAACTGCAATCGCGTATGCAGGCTATTGCCCGCCGCAAATTTAAAATTGCAGAAGAACTTCTTCCCCTCGGCCTTTTCAGTATCGATCTTCAAAAACGCTTTATCTTTTTTGAAAACGAACAGATTGAGCTTTCCCGTAAGGAATTTGACCTGTTGAGCTACCTCCTCCTCCATAAAAACAGGGTACTTACCCGCCTGCAATTAAGCGAACACATTTGGGGCAATTTTGCTGATGATGATTACGATTCGAATTATATTGATGCGCACATTAAAAACATCAGAAAGAAATTAAATATTTATGCACCTACCGAATGGCTGGAAACGGTTAGGGGCGTCGGCTATAGAATCAGGAAATAATTGAAACTATCAACAAAACTTACTTTATTTATAAGCGGATCTAAACTGGCCATTGTAGGCCTGTTTATCCTGCTACTCCCTTTTCTGATCAAGCAAATTGCCAGCAACTACACTAACTTTTCCTTACGCAGCCAGCAAAAAAAAGTAATCCAGAACATCAATAATAAAGGTATAAACTATTACCTCGAAGGGGAAGATAGTTATGGTAGTTATACCATGCTTAAAGACGAGTACATTGCCCTGGAAACTGCCGCCCCTGGTTATAAAATCGATACCATAAGAGATACCAAAAGAATTGTTGAACAGGATACACTGGCTTACCGGGTGCTGAGCTTTACTTTTCACCAAAACAACAGGAATTACCTGCTTGAAATTGGTAAAACCAATGCCAGTATTAACCTGTATAATGCCGCGCTTCAGCGTTTTGCGCTATATGTGCTTATTATCCTGATTGCTTTGAGTATCGTTATCGACTTACTTTTTACCCGCCAGCTGATTAAACCACTGGGGCAAATCATTAAACTCAGACTGGCCAACACCAGGTTTCCATTTAAAAAAAATCGGGAACCTATTCAAACCAGTACACAGGATTTCAAATACCTCGACCAGTCGCTCATCTCCTTAATGGACCAGATTAACGAAGCATTTGAAAAGGAACGCGAATTTACCGCCAATGCCTCACATGAGTTTATGACACCCATCAGTATCCTGCAAAACAAAATGGAAAACTTGCTGACGGAGGAATTGGAACCCGAAACCATAGCGGAACATATTGTTGATATGATGAAAACACTGGAGCGGTTAAAGAAAATTTCGCGTGCACTCCTGTTGATTTCCAGAATAGAAAACGAACAGTTTTCCAAACAGGATCAGGTTGAACCCAAAAAATTGCTGGACGAGCTGGTGGAGGAAATAAGCCACAGGCTGGAGGAAAAAAACATCCACATCGAAATTGATCTCAAGCACAACCAAACGATAAGCGGAACAAACCACGACCTGTTGTTCCAGCTTTTCTATAACCTGGTTAATAATGCAATAAAGTTTAACCGGGAAAACGGAGAAATCCTGATTTCAGATCAAGTTGAAAAAGACAGCTATTCCATTCAGGTAAGTGATAACGGCCAGGGTATAGAGTCAACGGAAATCCCTTATATTTTTAACCGGTTTAAAAAAACCGGTCAGGCCGAAAATACGGGCTATGGCTTAGGTTTGGCGATTGTAAAAAGCATTACGAACTATTTAAACCTGCACATCAAAATCGATTCTGCACCAGGCGAAGGAACACGTTTTAAAATTTTCTTTCCCTAGAGATTATAGTCAGAAGGTATAAGCCCCAGTGGGTTTTCTCCATACCTGACGAATCAGGACCTTATACGGGCCAACTGGAAAAACAGAAAAGATATAACTATTTAAAAATAAGTTAATGATATATTGAAATAACAAAAAAAGGGAAGACTTTTCAATCTTCCCTTTAGTGCACTCGTAGGGATTCGAACCCCAAACCTTCTCATCCGTAGTGAGATGCTCTATCCAGTTGAGCTACGAATGCGTTTCCGTATCGTTAACGGACTGCAAAGGTATAATTTGATATTTTAATTTCCAATTAAATTTTAAAAAAATCTTAAAATAATTCTTTACAGCTGATGTTTTATGCCTTTAATGTATCATTAATTGCTTTGAAATCAGGCAGATCTTTTGCATTTTCCAAAACTTCAGCATAAGCAATTTTTCCCTCTTCATCGACTACAAAAGCAGCCCTTTTAGAAACACCTTTCAATCCGAAAACAAATTCGTCGTAAAAAGCACCGTAAGCTGCTGATACCTCTTTATTAAAATCGGATAACAATGGGAACTGGTAATTTTGCACTTCTTTAAATTTACCTAAAGAAAAAGGAGAATCTACAGAAATACCGATAACCTGCGCATTTATTCCTTCATAGTAGCTAAAATTATCCCTCATGGTACATAACTGCTCGGTACATGTTCCGGTAAAAGCCATTGGAAAAAAATGAATAATAACTTTTTTGCCCTTAAAAGCAGACAGGGAAACTTCTGTTAATTCGGAACTGTATAATTTAAAATCAGGAGCGGTATCGCCAACTTGTAATGCCATTTGTGTTTTTTTTATAAGTTAAATATATTTAATTGCTTTAATAATTTACTGCATCATCTGCCCAATAAACCAATAACAAATGAACTAATTTGTTTTATTCATTTGCTGGTCCAAAATTAACAATCCTTCTTCAAAAGAATGTGGATTGTATCCTAAATCTTTAATTGCCTTATCCAGCACAAACCCCGTTTTAGCAGGCCGTTTGGCTGGTTGATTTAAACTTGCAGAACTCACTTCATTAATAAACGAATCATCCAGCTTCCAATATTCGGCAACTTTTCTCACTAAATCGGCAATACTCATGTAATCTTTACCCGATATATGGTAAATTCCCCTGACATCTTTCTCAACAGCCAGCAGGCAAGCCTCGGCCAGATCTTCAGCCAATGTTGGCATGCGCCATTGGTCGTTCACCACATTTATGGGTGATGCTTTTTGTAAAGCGCCCTTGGCCCACAGCACAATATTGCTCCGGCTCATGTCATTACTAATACCATATACCAATATTGTTCTTAAAATAACATAATTTGTTTTTGAGTTTTTGATCAGCTCTTCAGCCAGCACCTTTGATTTGCCATAATAACTGACCGGATTTACAGCATCTTCTTCTCTATAAGGTCCGTTTTGGCCGTCAAAAACAAAATCGGTGCTTAAATGGATCAACCGGATATTCTTTTCTTCACATATCGCTAACAGGGTTCCAACGGCACTTACATTTAACTGCAGACAACTTTCCCTATTCACCTCACAGGTATCAACATTCGTCATTGCTGCAGTATGTATAAGTGCATCAGGTTTGTATTTTTCAATAACTTCCCTTACGCGTTCAACATCCAGGATATCTATTTCTTCATATACATACCCCTTTTTAACAGGATAGCGATTTATACCTTTAGCTGTAGCAATGAGGTTTACCCGTCTTTCCTGCAAAACTTTTTCGGTTATTTTCTGCCCCAAAAGACCGTTGCTGCCTGTTGTTAAAATGGTTTTCATACTTCCTGGATAAGCCCCTAAATTAGCGCTTAAAACCTCATTAAAAAATTTTGTAATATATATTTAAAATTCAGCAAGAATAACTTAACTTTGCCAACCGAATTGGAGACCCTATAAACAGCTTTAATTCATTGACTGTAATAAATTTACTCACAACAGATATGCCTAACTTAGGAAAAATAGCACAAATTATCGGCCCTGTGGTTGACGTTAGCTTTGCTGATGATGCCCATCTACCTAAAATTTTTGATGCGTTAGAGATAACGAAAGAAAATGGACAAAAAATTGTTTTAGAAGTTCAACAGCACTTAGGTGAAGACCGTGTACGTGCTATTTCGATGGATTCTACAGACGGTTTAGTTCGTGGTATGCAAGTAGTTGATACTGGCGCTGCGATTAAAATGCCAGTTGGCGACCAGATTAAAGGTCGTTTATTTAATGTGGTTGGAGAAGCGATTGATGGTATCAACACCGTTGATAAAACAGATGGCCGCCCTATCCACGCAACTCCTCCTAAGTTTGAAGATTTATCTACCGAAACCGAGGTGCTTTTTACAGGTATCAAAGTAATCGATTTATTAGAGCCTTATGCTAAAGGTGGTAAAATCGGTTTATTCGGTGGTGCTGGTGTTGGTAAAACAGTATTGATCATGGAGTTGGTAAACAACATCGCTAAAGCTTATGCTGGTTTATCAGTATTCGCAGGTGTTGGTGAGCGTACACGTGAAGGTAACGATTTACTCCGTGAGTTTATCGAATCAGGCGTAATCAACTATGGTGATGATTTCTTACACTCTATGGAAAAAGGTGGATGGGATCTGAACGCAGTTGACACCGAAAAATTAAAAGAATCTAAAGCAACATTGGTTTTCGGTCAGATGAACGAGCCTCCTGGTGCACGTGCACGTGTGGCCTTATCAGGATTAACCGTTGCTGAATATTTCCGTGACGGTGATGGTGAAGGCGCAGGAAAAGATATCCTTTTCTTCGTTGATAACATCTTCCGTTTTACCCAGGCAGGTTCTGAGGTATCGGCCCTTTTAGGTCGTATGCCATCTGCGGTAGGTTACCAGCCAACATTGGCAACTGAAATGGGTTTAATGCAGGAGCGTATTACTTCAACCAAACGTGGTTCAATTACTTCAGTACAGGCGGTATATGTACCTGCGGATGATTTAACTGACCCTGCACCGGCAACAACATTTGCCCACTTAGATGCTACTACAGTATTATCACGTAAAATTTCTGAACTGGGTATCTATCCAGCGGTAGATCCACTGGATTCTACTTCACGTATCCTTTCTCCAGCAGTACTGGGTGATGAGCATTACAACACTGCTCAACGTGTTAAAGAAATTTTACAACGTTATAAAGAATTGCAGGATATCATCGCGATCTTAGGTATGGATGAGTTATCAGAAGAAGATAAATTAACTGTACACAGAGCGCGTCGTGTTCAACGTTTCCTATCGCAACCTTTCCACGTAGCAGAGCAGTTTACAGGCTTAAAAGGCGTATTGGTTGACATCAAAGAAACCATCAAAGGTTTTAACATGATCATGGATGGTGAAGTTGATGAGTATCCTGAAGCTGCATTTAACTTGGTTGGTAGCATTGAAGATGCGATCGAAAAAGGTAAAAAATTATTAGCAGAAGCGAACTAAGGGAGACGTGAGACACTAGATAGGAGATATGAGAGAGACTTTGTTTCAAATCTTGTATCTCAAATCTCAAATCTATTCAAAATGAATTTAGAAATATTAACTCCAGATAAAAAAGTTTTCGAAGGTGAAGTAACTGCGGTTACGGTTCCTGGTACTTTAGGTTCTTTCCAGATTTTAAAAGACCACGCTCCTATCATCTCTACTTTAGAAGATGGAGAAGTTATTATAAAAGCAAATAAAGCTGATGAGCAACGCTTTTTTATTAAAGGCGGTGTGGTTGAAGCTATCCATAACAAAGTTGTGGTTTTGGCAGAAGGTATCGCTTAAGCTAATTAGTTGCTCCTGCTGAATTTATTTCAGCACCTGTAAAAGGCCCTGAACCACATTCAGCGTGATGAAACAAAAAGCCTCCCGATTTAAAAATCCGGAGGCTTTTTTATTTCCGCTACTGCTTAACAAAACCACAAACTGCAGCGGTAAATGCTTCGTTATTTTCATAATAGAGCATGTGCGAACCCGCTAACTGTACCACTTTCTGATTAACAAATTTATATTTTTTGTAATAATCCGGTCCAACGGCATGATCCTCCTTACCTGTAATAATTAATGCCGGAGTTTTAATTTTATTGGTCAGTAAAGCATAATCTTTAAAATATTCAGGGTATTGCTGAACCTTTGTACTATCGATCAATGGCATGAAGAGTGTCATACCGAAATCCGATGTACGGCTGTAAGAATTTTCGATACTGTCCATTTTAATAATGGTATTTACATTATGGGCAATATATTTATATCCAAGATGTGCTGCACTCAACTTTTTCCTAACCACCGCCGCACCATTCATTAGCTTTTTAAAATCGGTTTCATTTATGGTAGTATCTGTATGCAACAACCGGTATCCGTATTCAATTTGCTCCCGAATCTGACCCGGATTCATAAAATGAGCTGTTGTATTCGCCATCATAATGCCCGATAAATTCCCTGGATATTTTAATGCATAATTAATGGCCAACACACCTCCAAAGGAATGACTGAGCAGGTATATTTTCTCTACACCCAATTTTAAGCGCAGCTCTTCTATATCCTGTATCACCCGGTTTAAACTGTAATTTTTGGCATTTTGAGAATGACCTGATCCCCTTTGGTCGAGGTACACCATGGTAAGGCATTTCTCCAGCTCCGATCCTCCCATTTTTTCAAAGGAAAGAAAATCCTGACCCGGACCGCCGTGCAAATAAATACAGACCGGTCCTTTGCCGGCAATCTTTACAGCCAGTTTTATACTATCGGATGTGATAAAAACCTGATCACCCATTTTCAGGTGCGTATTCCGGTCTGATGAGGAACAAGCAGTAAATAAAGTAGCAAAAACAGTAAAAATGATCGATGTTATTTTCATAGGAATATTAATAACATCAAATTACATACTTTTCAGTTAATAGCGAAAAAGACTTATGATCAGCCTCCAACGACTTCTGTAGTACTTCTGGTATTAACCCCAAAACACCCTCCGAATTTTCAATTTTCTAAGTGCTTATGGCCATTTTAGGCAGAATATTTAAAAATTTATAATGCAAGCATAATAAACATACCGTATACCGTTTTGATTTTTAGTCTACGACTGTCGGCATTAAATAGCCATTTTAACATCTATTAAGAATAATGTTTCGCAAAACAATTATAAACAAGAATTATATTCCGTTTGAACTTTTTTCTGATTTCTCTTGCATATTAATGAACCAAAAACTAAATTGGTTTTTATAAATTACAAGATGATTATGACAGTTCAGAACAACATATTTACAACAGGCTTAACCACAAACGTGGTAGGTAACGTTGTGCTGTTATTAGTCATTTTAATTAGCCTTCTACTTGCAGATATCCTGCTAGGGAAGAAAATGGGCAGCTTTTAAATAAATAAAAAAACGAATATTTAAAGCGTCCTGATATAAACGGGACGCTTTTTTTTAAATAAAAACACACGGTATTATGAGCCATCAAATGATTAAAAAATCAACAGAACAAAACGGAATGCTGATTTAATCATATTGGACACTATCTGACTGAAAAACAACGAAATAAACCGATGAAATACTATAATTCTAATACGATTATTTACCTCGACGGAAAGTTTGAAAAGGCTGTAAATAGCAGCACTGACCTTTACGGGCAGTCGTTACACTACGGTTATGCTGCTTTTGAGGGTATTAGAGCCTATAAAACGCATAACGGCAACCGAATTTTCAAAGCTGCAGCACATTTCGACCGCCTGGAGCGTTCCTGTCAGTTGGCCAATATTCCTTTCCCATGGGATAAACAGGAATTAATTGCGGCAACGTATAAACTACTTCAATTGAACAAACTGAAAGATGCTTATATCCGTCCCTTGGTATTTTGCCATCCGAATATGAAACTGAACGAACCTACCGGCGTTTCAATATTAATCTGCGTATGGGAATGGGATGCTTATTCAGGCAACAAACTGTTAAATTTAACCATTTCTGATTACGAAAGGCCAAACCCAAAATCGACTCCGATGGAAGCGAAATTGAGTGGCAATTATGTTAATTCCATATTAGCTACCACTGCGGCAAACATTAAAGGATACGATGAAGCATTGTTACTGGATATGCATGGCTTTGTTGCAGAAGCGTCGGGTGCAAATATTTTCATCGAAAAAGACGGTAAACTTTATACTCCATCATTAGGCAATATTTTACCCGGCATTACCAGGGCAACAGTTAAAGAACTTTGTGCAGTATTAGATATCGAATGCATCGAAAAAAAACTCACTGTTGAAGATTTAAAAAATGCCGATAGTGCCTTTTTATGTGGTACGGCAACAGAAATTGCCGGTATAGCTTCAATTGATGACATTGTTTACCGCCCTTTATGGCGCGAATCAATCGGCTACACCATACAAAGGGCTTATAAAAACCTGGTATTGGAAAAAGTAAATTACGAGGTAATTATATAACCAGAATCAGGAAAATCAGGAGCCCGAAGCTGAAAAATAGAAAAATACAATAAAATAGTTCTTTGCATTATTCAAGAAGTTAGTATGTTTGTGGTTCAGTCGAAGACATGAATATAAACGCAAACATTATTAGCAACCTAATTATTGTCATTTCTCAAAAGAGAGGTGGAAATCGTTGCGTATAATAATAAAAATATACCCTATCGAAACCGCCTCCCGAAATGAGGCGGTTTTTTTTTGCCTCAAAATATTACAACTAACAGAACCAGAATATACATTTTAAACAATGAGCGAATTAAACAAGTACAGTAAAACATTTACACAAGATCCAACACAACCGGCTGCACAAGCCATGCTTTATGGAATCGGCTTAACCGATGCTGACATGGCCAAAGCACAGGTCGGTATTGCAAGTATGGGTTACGATGGTAACACCTGTAACATGCACTTAAACGACCTTGCAAAAGACGTCAAAACCGGGGTCTGGAAAAATGATTTAGTGGGCTTGGTTTTTAATACCATTGGCGTGAGCGATGGAATGAGTAATGGTACCGATGGGATGCGTTACTCTCTGGTAAGCCGCGATGTAATTGCAGATAGTATCGAAACCATTTGCGGTGGCCAGTACTACGATGGCGTAATTGCTATCCCGGGCTGTGATAAAAATATGCCGGGTGCCATTATGGCGATGGCCCGTTTAAACCGTCCTTCAATTATGGTTTATGGCGGTACCATTGCACCAGGCCATTACAAAGGTGAAGAATTAAACATTGTTTCGGCTTTTGAGGCTTTGGGACAAAAAATCTGCGGTAACCTTTCAGAAGAAGATTATCAGGGCATCATCAAACATACCTGCCCTGGAGCCGGTGCCTGTGGAGGTATGTACACCGCAAATACAATGGCTTCGGCCATTGAGGCTCTAGGAATGAGTTTACCTTATTCTTCTTCAAACCCGGCCATCAGCCCGGAGAAAAAACAAGAATGCTTAGATGCCGGTAAATACATAAGGGTTTTACTGGAAAAAGATATTAAACCATCTGATATCATGACGCGGAAAGCGTTCGAAAATGCAATCCGTACCATCATCGTATTAGGTGGAAGTACCAATGCTGTTTTGCATTTTATCGCTATGGGCAAAGCCATCGGTGTAGAAATTACACAGGATGATTTCCAGAAAATGAGTGATGTAACACCGGTACTTGCCGATTTTAAACCGAGTGGAAAATATTTAATGCAGGATTTACACCAATATGGAGGTATCCCTGCTGTATTAAAATATTTATTGAATGAAGGTTTATTACACGGCGATTGCCTTACCGTAACCGGAAAAACCGTAGCAGAAAACTTAGCGGATGTAAAATCCATTATGGACTACGATCAGAAAATTGTTCAAAAATTAAGTGAACCCATCAAAGCAACCGGTCACCTGCAGATCCTTTACGGCAATCTGGCAGAAAAAGGCTCGGTAGCGAAGATCAGCGGTAAGGAAGGTGAAAAATTTGAAGGTCCGGCTCGGGTGTTCGATGGTGAACACGATTTAATTGCCGGCATTTCAAGCGGCCGCGTTCAGCCCGGCGATGTAATTGTGATTAAAAATGCGGGGCCGGTTGGTGCTCCCGGTATGCCAGAAATGTTGAAACCAACTTCGGCCATTATCGGTGCAGGTTTGGGTAAATCTGTTGCTTTAATCACCGATGGACGTTTCTCGGGTGGTACACATGGTTTCGTGGTTGGCCACATCACCCCCGAATCCTATAAAGGTGGTTTAATTGGCCTGGTAGAAGATGAAGACAGGATTCTGATCGATGCTGTAAACAACATCATCAGCCTGAAAGTTAGCGAAGAAGTAATCGCCGAGCGGAGAAAGAACTATGTTCAGCCAGCATTAAAGGTAACAAAAGGTGTTTTATATAAATATGCTAAAACAGTATCGGATGCGGCCAGTGGTTGCGTAACCGACGAATACTAAAATCAAAAAATCATCCCCTGATTCATTTGATTACTAAAAAATAGATTATGCAGATAATTAAAAGTATTCAGAACAGGATTTATGAGATCCGGGGAGAAAGAGTAATGTTAGATTTCGATTTGGCGTTGCTGTATGAAGTTGAAACCAAAGCACTAAATCAAGCCGTAAAACGTAACATTAAGCGTTTTCCTGATGATTTCATGTTTCAGTTAACTACGTATGAGTGGCAGGATATTGCTACACAAATGGATAGTTTGCTCAGCAACAACATCAACACGAACCGGTCACAAATTGTGACCGGTTCGCAAAAACACAGAGGTAATCTACCCTATGCCTTTACAGAGCAAGGTGTAGCCATGCTAAGTGGTGTTTTAAAGAGCGATAAGGCGATTAACATGAATATTGCCATTATGAGAGCCTTTGTGGATGTTCGGAGGGTTTTGCTGAAACAAAGCAACATAAACGAGCAACTAACAGAAATTAAGGAACGGATTGGTGAACATGATGTTCAGTTAAGTGAGCTTTACGATGCGATGGAAAATCTGATCGACGAAAAAATTGCTCAATTAAAATGGAACGATAGACAAAGAATTGGGTTTAAAATTAAAGAATAGTAGAACCGCAAAAACATAACTATGGAAACTGCACAAGAAACAATACAACAAACCGGGGCGAAAGCAGAAACCTCAAAAACCTTTAAAGGGACGGGATCTCAGGTTTTGTTGAATGGATTAATTGAAGAAGGTGTTACCACCATTTTCGGTTATCCGGGAGGCGCAATCATGCCAATTTATGATGCCCTTTACGATTATGCCGATAAATTAGAACATATATTGGTCCGCCATGAACAAGGCGGAATCCATGCAGCTCAAGGTTTTGCAAGGGCCAGTGGCGAAGTAGGTGTTGTATTTGCAACCAGTGGGCCAGGTGCCACCAACCTCGTTACCGGTTTAGCCGATGCCCAGATCGATAGTACACCATTGGTTTGTATCACCGGACAAGTTTTCGCTCATTTATTAGGTACCGATGCTTTTCAGGAGACGGATGTAATCAATATTACCACCCCGGTTACCAAATGGAATTACCAGGTTACTGATGCCAAAGAAATCCAGGAGGTACTGGCTAAAGCTTTTTATATTGCTAAAAGTGGCAGACCAGGTCCGGTTTTAATTGATATTACCAAAAATGCACAGATACAGGTAGAAGAATTTCCTGAATACGTAAAATGCAACCATATCCGTAGTTACCTTCCAAAACCAAAAGTGAGGGTCGAATATATTGAGCAGGCTGCTGAGCTGATCAATTCAGCAAAAAAACCATTTATCTTATTCGGACAAGGTGTAATATTGGGTAAGGCAGAACAAGAATTCAGGGCTTTTATCGAAAAAACTGGAATTCCGGCCGCCTGGACCATCATGGGTGAAAGTGCCATTCCAACTTCGCATCCACTAAACGTAGGTATGCTGGGCATGCACGGCAATTATGGCCCAAATGTATTAACCAACGAATGTGATGTACTAATTGCCATCGGTATGCGTTTTGATGACCGCGTAACCGGCCGATTAGATAAATATGCCAAACAGGCTAAAGTGGTTCACCTGGACATTGATCCCGCTGAAATTGATAAAAATGTTAAAGCCGATGTTGGCGTTTGGGGAGATTGTAAAGAAACGTTACCGCTCCTAACCAATTTGGTTAACGAAAACAAACATGAAGATTGGTTGGCAAAATTCAAAGAATATAACCAACAAGAAATAGATCAGGTCATTACTCCTGAACTGTATCCAACAGGCGATGAAATGACCATGGGAGAAGTATTACGCAACATCAACGAAATCTGTGGTGGTGATGCCGTAATCGTTACCGATGTTGGTCAGCACCAGATGGTAGCCTGCCGTTATGCTAAATTTAACAATACCCGTAGCAACATTACCTCCGGTGGTTTAGGTACCATGGGCTTTGGTTTACCGGCCGCAATTGGTGCTAAATATGGTGCGCCAGATAAAACCGTTATCGCCATTATAGGTGATGGAGGCTTTCAGATGACCCCGCAGGAACTCGGTACCATTATGCAGTTCGGTGCAGCGGTAAAAATACTGATCCTGAACAACCGTTTCCTGGGCATGGTTCGTCAATGGCAGCAGCTATTCCACGATAAGCGTTACTCTTTTGTAAACATTACCAGCCCTGATTTTGTAGCACTTGCCAAATCTTACTACATCGAAGCTGCTAAAGTAGACCAACGAGCAAACCTTAAAGCAGCATTGGAAACCATGATTAACCATGAAGGTTCTTATCTGCTTGAAGTTATGGTAGGCAGAGAAAATAATGTTTTCCCGATGGTACCACAAGGAATGGGTGTAAGCGAAATCAGATTGAAATAAAGGTAAAACCTAGAAGACCAAAGGTTAAAAAGAAATTATCATGAGTACTGAAAATACAATAGAATATAAAACAACAAAAGCCGACTTTGACGGAAAGCAGGAATACACCATCACGGTTTATGCCGAAAACCGTATCGGTTTATTAAACAGGATCGCGATTATCTTCTCGAAAAGGAAAATTAATATCGAAAGCCTTAATACCTCCCCTTCTGAAATTGATGGTATCCACCGTTTCAATATCGTAATTCATGAAAGTTACGAAGTAGTACGCAAACTGGCCCGTCAGATCGAGAAGCAGATCGAGGTATTGAAAGTTTATTTTAATACAAACGACGAAATTATATGGCAGGAACTGGCACTTTACAAAGTTTCTACCGATGAAATTGCAGAAAGGGTAACCGTTGAGCGCTTACTAAGGCAATATGGCGCCAGTGCAGTAGTAATCCGTAAAGATTATACTGTTTTTGCAGTTACCGGTCACCGCGAAGAAACTGATGCCCTGGTAAAAGCTTTGGAACCTTACGAATTGATTGAGTTTGTTCGTTCGGCAAGGGTTGCCATTATCAAAGATAGTGCTGGTTTCCACGAAAAGCTAAAAGAATTTGAAGCCGTTGAACCGGGTGAAGAACTGGTAGAAAACGAGTTTTTAGATAAAGGACAGAAGATTTTCACCATGTAATCCAAAAATAAATCCGTCATTGTAAGGAGGAACGCCGGAGCAATCTTTTTAAGAATTCAGAATAAGATTGCTTAGGCCAATACAACCCAGCCTCGCAATAACAGTAAACTAAAAATATGAAATGCAATAAGGCCATACCAGTTTTAAGAATATTCGATTACGATAAAGCAATCGAGTTTTATGTGAACTGGCTTGGCTTTAAAATAGATTGGGAACATACATTTGAAGAAAATGCCCCGGTTTATATGCAGATTTCGCTTAATGGCATCGAATTACATTTAAGTGAGCATCATGGCGACGCTTCTCCGGGTGCCAGTGTATTTGTAGATTGTACCGGGCTGAAAGAGTTTCATAAAACCATTATTGATAAAAAGTATAAATACAACCGCCCAGGATTGGAAAAAACATTTTACGGCACATGGGCGGTAACCGTAAACGATCCGTTTTACAACAAAATAATCTTTAACCAAACGTTAACAGAAGAAGAAAAATAACAGCAGAATGGATCAGATATTTGAATTTATTATCAGCTCAAGAACGGCATTTATTAAGTTGGTTGATAGCTTAACTATCGAACAATTAAATAAAATTCCGGATGGTTATAACAATAACATCATCTGGAACTTTGGCCACATTGTAGTGAGCACACAAACACTTTGCTATTTTCGTACCGGTATATGGCCGGATACAAGCGCTGTAAAGTTTAACGAGTTTTACAAAAAAGACACTAAACCAACTTATGCAGTTAGCGAAGCAGAGGTAGCAGAGTTGAAAACTATAGCTTTAGCAAGTATCGAAACCATTAAAGCTGATTATACAAATGGAACGTTTGCGAACATTACGCCCTTTTTAACGGCAACCTACGGTGTACAGTTAAACAGTATTGAAGAGGTACTGATTACCACAATCGGCCATGATAATGTACATTTTGGTTACGCCAATGCGTTGAAGAAAAAGGTATAAGGTAAAAAAAAGAATCGGTGAAATCGCTAAATCAGCGTAATTAAACCGAAAGAAAGAAAATATAAAACCCGATAAATAAATAGAAATTAACCAATAAAAACAATGGCAAATTATTTTAACACATTACCGCTTAGAGAAAAATTAAACCAATTAGGTGTTTGCGACTTCATGAACAGTTCTGAATTTTTAGATGGCGTAAACGCACTAAAAGGCAAAAAACTGGTAGTTGTAGGCTGTGGAGCACAAGGCTTAAACCAAGGTTTAAATTTAAGAGATAGCGGTTTAGATGTTAGTTATACATTGCGTAAAGAAGCGATTGAAGGTAAAAGAGATTCGTGGAAAAATGCTACCGAGAATAACTTTAAAGTAGGTACTTACGAAGAATTGATCCCTACTGCTGACGTGGTAATTAACCTTACCCCAGATAAACAGCACACTGCAGTGGTAAATGCCATTATGCCCTTAATGAAAGAAGGTGCAACTTTATTATACTCACACGGTTTCAATATCGTTGAGGAAGGCATGCAGATCCGTAAAGATTTAACCGTGATTATGGTGGCACCTAAATGCCCTGGTAGTGAGGTTAGAGCAGAGTATGTTAGAGGTTTTGGTGTACCAACCTTAATTGCGGTTCACCCTGAAAACGATCCTCAAGGTAAAGGTTTAGCGCAGGCTAAAGCGTATTGCGTAGGTACCGGTGGACACAGAGCGGGTGTATTAAAATCATCGTTTGTAGCAGAAGTAAAATCTGATTTAATGGGTGAGCAAACCATCCTTTGTGGTTTATTGCAAACTGGCTCTATCCTATCTTTCGATAAAATGATAGAAAAGGGAATCGATGCAGGCTACGCTTCTAAACTGGTTCAATACGGTGTTGAAGTAATTACCGAAGCCTTAAAGCAAGGTGGTATTACGGCCATGATGGATAGATTAAGCAACATTGCTAAAATCAAAGCTTTCGAAATTTCGGAAGAATTGAAAGATATTATGCGTCCGTTATTCCAAAAACACCAGGACGATATCATGAGTGGCGAATTTAGCCGCATCATGATGGAAGACTGGGCAAACGGAGATAAAAACCTATTAAAATGGAGAGCCGAAACAGGCGAAACGGCTTTCGAAAAAACACCAGCAGGTGATGTTAAAATCGGTGAGCAGGAATATTTCGACAACTATACTTTAATGGTTGCTTTTGTGCGCGCCGGCGTTGAACTGGCTTTCGAAACCATGGTACAGGCTGGTATTAAACCGGAATCGGCTTACTACGAATCGTTACACGAAACACCTCTTATTGCCAACACTATTGCACGTAAAAAATTGTTCGAAATGAACCGCGTAATTTCTGATACGGCTGAATACGGTTGCTATTTGTTCGATCAGGCCTGCAAGCCGCTTTTGGGTGATTTCATGAAAAAAGTAGACACCGATTTAGTTGGTAAAAACTTTAATGAAGGTAAAGACGGCGCAGTAGATAACAGAAAATTAATTGAGGTTAACGAAGCTATCCGTTCGCACCAGGTGGAGCAAATCGGTGCCACATTGCGTAAAGCAATGACTGCAATGAAAGCAATTAAAACTGCATAGAAACAAAAAAGCATGTTATCCTGAGCCTGTTGAAGGAATTCTTTTTGTTTCTATAAATAAAAAGTCTTCGACAAGCTCAGACTGACAAACATTAAATAATAATAGCAAAGATGTCAAAAACATTAGTAGAAAAAATTTGGGATGCACATGTGGTAAAAAGTGAGGAAGGGTTTCCTGATATTTTATACATTGATACACACTTAATACACGAGGTAACCTCTCCGCAGGCTTTTGATGGTTTGCGTAAAAGAGGCTTACCTGTTTTCCGCCCGAAACAAACGGTTGCTACTGCCGATCACAATGTACCTACCTTAAATCAGTTATTGCCGATTAAGGAAGAGCTTTCGCGTTATCAGGTAGATATGCTCACCAAAAACTGTGCTGAATTTGGTATCGAACTGTATGGTTTAGGCCATCCTTTCCAGGGCATTGTACACGTTATAGGTCCTGAACTGGGTATTACTTTACCTGGTAAAACAATGGTTTGCGGCGATAGTCATACCTCAACCCATGGGGCTTTCGGTGCCATTGCATTTGGTATTGGTACTTCGCAGGTTGAGCAGGTTTTTGCAACACAATGTTTATTGCAATCGAAACCTAAAACCATGAAAATTGAGGTAAATGGCGAGCTTGGGCCTGGTGTTGGGGCAAAAGATATTATCTTATACATCATTGCACAGATTTCTGCCGCTGGCGGCACCGGTTATTTCATCGAATATGCAGGTTCGGCAATCGAATCATTAAGCATGGAAGCCCGCATGACCATCTGTAACATGAGTATCGAAATGGGTGCACGTGGTGGTTTAATAGCACCAGATCAAACTACATTCGATTACATTAAAGGAAGAGAATTTGCTCCGGCCGGTGAAGAATGGGATAAAGCCCTGGCATACTGGAAAACTTTATACAGCGATGCTGATGCCAAGTTTGACAGCGTATTAACTTTCGATGCGGCAGATATTGCACCAATGATTACCTACGGTACCAATCCTGGTATGGGCATGGGTATTCAGGAACATATCCCGGCAACCGCAGCACAGCCCGAAACCGAAAAAGTATCGTACAAAAAAGCATTGGATTATATGGGCTTTGATGATAACGCATCGCTGATCGGAAAACCGATTGATTATGTTTTCATCGGAAGCTGTACCAATTCGCGGATCGAAGATCTGCGCGAAGTTGCCGATTTTGTTAAAGGCAAGCGCAAAGCAGATAATGTTACCGTTTGGATTGTTCCGGGATCGAAACAAGTAGAACAGCAAGCTAAAAACGAAGGTCTGGATAAGATTTTTGAAGCTGCTGGTTTCCAGTTACGCGAACCCGGCTGCAGTGCATGCTTGGGCATGAACGAAGATAAAATCCCGGCAGGTAAATATTGTGTATCTACATCGAACAGAAATTTCGAAGGTAGACAGGGACAAAATGCCCGTACGTTATTAGCCAGCCCGCTTACTGCCGCAGCAGCAGCGGTAACCGGAAAAATTACCGACGTAAGGGAAATGCTTGAAAAGGTAGAAGGTTAAAAGGCGGAAGGTTTAAGGCTAAAACCCATAGTCAAAAATCGTCATTGCGAGGCACGAAGCAATCTTAATGCTGTAGCAATGGCGAAAAAATTAAATTATGATTTTAGAAGTTGCCATACTTAATGTAAAAGCCGGGTTATCGGCCGATTTTGAAAAAGTTTTTCAGCAAGCGCAGAAAATCATTTCTTCAATGAAAGGTTACATTTCACACCAGCTTCAAAAATGTATTGAAGATGAAAACAAATATATTTTGCTGGTAAATTGGGAAACACTCGAAGCGCATACTGAAGGTTTCAGGCAATCGGCGGCATATCAGGATTGGAAGAGGTTATTGCATCACTTTTATGATCCTTTTCCTACAGTCGAACACTTTGAGATGGTAGAGCGTTGCAAAACCTAAAGTGGAGGATAGAAACATGGAGCATAAAAATACCACCCTTAAGCAAACGGCTTAAGAATAAAGATAAAAAGTGGAGTACAAGTCTTGCTGCTTAGTATTCCTTACTTGATACTAATTAACATGAAAAAATTCACGAAATTAACATCGGCAGTAGTGCCTTTAAACATAGAGAACATTGATACCGACCAGATTATCCCTGCGAGGTTTCTAAAAGCGACTACCCGCGAAGGTTTTGGCGAGAATCTATTCCGCGATTGGCGTTATAACGGCGATAATACACCAAAACCAGAATTTGTAATGAATAACCCCACCTATAGCGGGCAGGTTTTAGTTGCAGGAAAAAACTTTGGCTGTGGCAGTAGCCGCGAACACGCCGCCTGGGCCATACAGGATGCTGGCTTTGATGCCGTAATAAGCAGTTTCTTTGCCGATATTTTTAAAGGCAACGCATTGAATAATGGTTTATTGCCCATTCAGGTAAGCGACGATTTCCTGGCGCAGATTTTTAAAGCCGTAGAGCAAGATCCAAAGTCGGCACTTGAAGTTGATCTCGAAAACCAGACCGTTACCATTGTAGAAACCGGTGCTCAAGAATCTTTCGAGATTAATCCTTATAAAAAATCATGCCTGATAAACGGTTACGATGATATCGACTTTATCCTGGCACAAACTAAATTAATTGAAGAATTCGAACAGGCAAGGTAATGTTTAAACCATTCGTTTACATACAGGATTTAAATTTAAGTTACCACCACAAAGTGGTGCTAAAGGATTTGTATTGGGAAATGAATGTTGGTGAAAGCTATGCAATAGGAGGCCAAAGCGGAACAGGAAAAACATCTTTGGCAAAAGCCATTGCAGGCCTGGTTCCATACCAGGGGAGCATAGAAATTGATTTTAACGTACAGAGTAAACTTCCTCGGGAGGTACTTTATGTTGAAAGCTGGTACCAGTTCAAGAATTTAGAGGGTGTTGCCAACTTTTATTATCAACAGCGTTACACCAGCCAGCAGGCTAAAGAAACCTTAACCGTCCATGCAGAACTGGTTTCTTATGGAAAAGAAAAAGGGCTGCATTTAGATCAGGTTGAACCGATATTGGAAGCCTTGGGCTTTTCTACATTTGCCAGTTCGCAATTGATCGAATTATCCAGTGGCGAGCATAAAAAACTTCAACTGGTTAAAGCTTTATGGCTTAAACCACAATTGTTGATCATCGATCAGCCCTATACCGGTTTAGATGTTGCCTCACGCAAAAACCTGAATATTCTTTTAGATCAGGCTGCCGGGGAAGGAGTTCAGCTGATCCTGGTATGCAATGATCCAGAACTCCCGAACTGTATCCGTTCTTTTGCCGAAATAATTGATGGAAATCTGGTTAAAGTAGATGCCTTAGAAAGTTCTAACAGCATCGAAAATCCTTCAATAGAAATCCCCGATTTCCTAAAAGAATCGCCGGTTTATAGTTCTTACGACATTGTTAAAATGGTTAACGTAAACATTAGCTATGGCGAAAAACAAGTGCTTAAAAATATCAACTGGGAAGTAAAAGCCGGAGAAAAATGGCTTTTACAGGGACATAATGGCTCTGGAAAATCTACCCTGTTAAGCCTCGTAAATGGCGATCATCCGCAATCTTACGCCAACGAACTTTACTTGTTCGGCAACAGGCGCGGAAGTGGTGAAAGCATATGGGATATTAAACAGCATATCGGTCTAATCTCGCCCGAGTTTCATTGGTATTTCGATCCAACTGCTACCGTTTGGCAAAGTATCGCCTCCGGATTTTACGATACGGTAGGTTTGTTCCAACAGTTGCCTTATACAAAAAGCACACAGGTAGACGAACTGATAAAATACTTCGGCCTTACCGAAAATAAAAATGAACTATTAAATGCGCTGCCACTGGGTAAACAACGATTGGTATTACTGGCACGCACGATTATAAAAAATCCGGAATTGTTAATTCTGGATGAACCTTGCCAGGGCTTAGACCAACAGCAAACCAAGCATTTTAACCGGTTGGTTGATGAATTATGCAGCAATGGGATGACCCTGATTTATGTTGGCCATTTTGAATCGCAGCTGCCAACCTGCATAGAAAAAAGAATATTGTTAGAAAAAGGCGAGGTAAAAGTCGTCGAAACTATACTAGAAAGCGTTTAGTACAATGAAGAAGAACATTTTAGTAATACCTGGAGATGGTATCGGACCCGAAGTTACTACTTGGGGAAAAGCAGCCTTAGAAAAAATTGCTGAAATTTTTGGCCACGAATTTATTTTTGAAGAAGCTTTAATGGGCCATGCGGCTATTGAAGTTACTGGCGAGCCCCTGCCAGATGCAACTTTAGAAAAAGCAAGACAAAGCGATGCCATTTTATTTGGTGCCATTGGCCATGCCAAATACGACAATGACCCGAGTTTAAAAGTTAGGCCTGAACAAGGGCTGTTAAAAATCCGTAAAGAACTGGGGCTATTTGCCAACCTCCGCCCGATATTACTATTTGATGAACTTCTCCAGGCATCGAGCATTAAACCCGAAATTTTAAGGGGAACCGATATTTTGTTTTTCCGCGAATTAACTGGCGATGTTTACTTTGGCGAAAAAACACGTTCTGAAGACAGAAACACGGCTTCAGATTTAATGATTTATCACCGATACGAAGTAGAACGCATTGCCCACAAAGCCTACCAGGCTGCGCAGCAACGTAACAAAAGGTTATGTTCTGTAGATAAAGCCAATGTTTTGGAAAGTTCACGCCTGTGGCGCGAAACTGTTCAGGAAATTGCCAAACAATACCCTGATGTAGAAACCGAACACATGTTTATTGATAATGCCGCCATGCAACTCATCAAAAACCCTAAAAAGTTCGATGTGGTTTTAACTGCCAATTTATTTGGCGATATTTTAACCGACGAGGCTTCACAGATTGCAGGTTCAATGGGTATGCTGGCTTCGGCATCTGTTGGCGAAAGTACCGGTTTCTTTGAGCCGATTCACGGTTCTGCCCACGATATTGCGGGTAAAGACTTAGCGAATCCGCTGGCTTCCATCCTATCGGCAGCATTAATGCTGGAAATCGGATTCGGGCTAAAAGAAGAAGCCAAAGTATTGGTTGATACTATCGACCAGGTATTGAAAGAAGGCTTCAGAACACATGATATTGCCGATCAAAACACAAACCGCTTTAAAGTTTTGGGTACCGCCGAAATGGGAAAACTGGTATTAAAATTCTTATCACAAAAATTAATCACATCCTAAACCTAAGATTATGATTCACGACCCTAACAAAGTTTATATTTTCGACACGACTTTACGTGACGGTGAGCAGGTTCCAGGCTGCCAGTTGGATACAAACCAAAAAGTAGAAATCGCAAAATCACTCGAGCTTTTAGGTGTTGATGTGATTGAGGCCGGTTTCCCCGTCTCCAGCCCGGGAGATTTTAACAGCGTAATCGAATTATCAAAAGCAGTAACCAACCCGATTATCTGTGCTTTAACACGCGCAAATAAAAACGATATCGACGTTGCTGCAGATGCTTTACGTTATGCAAAAAGACCACGTATCCATACCGGGATCGGTTCTTCTGATTTCCATATCAAACATAAATTTAACAGTACACGCGAAGATATCTTAGCCCGTGCAGTTGAGGCAGTAAAATATGCTAAAAAATATGTAGAAGATGTTGAGTTTTACGCAGAAGATGCCGGCCGTGCCGATATCGAATTTTTGGCCAAAATGGTTGAGGCTGTAATTGCCGCAGGCGCAACCGTAGTAAATATTCCGGATACCAACGGCTATTGCCTTCCAGACCAATACGGCTCGAAGATCCTTTTCCTAAAAGAAAATGTTAAGAACATCGATAATGCCATTATTTCGGTTCACTGCCATAACGATTTAGGTTTAGCTACCGCCAACTCTATTGCCGGCTTACAAAACGGTGCCCGCCAGGTAGAATGTACCATTAACGGTATAGGTGAGCGCGCAGGTAACACCTCGATGGAAGAAGTAGTGATGATTTTAAAAACGCACAAAGTACTTGGCTTAAACACCAGTATTGATGCGACGCAGTTTTACGATATCAGCCACACGGTGAGAAACCAGATGAACATGCCCGTGCAGCCTAACAAAGCCATTGTTGGGGCCAATGCATTTTCGCACAGCTCGGGTATACACCAGGATGGTTTCTTAAAAAACCGCGAAAATTATGAAATCATCAGACCGGAAGATGTTGGCTTCCCTGATGCCACTATTGTATTAACAGCCAGAAGTGGCCGCCATGCTCTAAAGCACCATTTAGACCGCTTGGGTCATAAATTGGAAAAAGACCACCTGGATATTGTTTATAAACAATTTTTGGTCTTGGCAGATAGCAAACAGGGTATTAACGACCACGATTTAAATCAACTGGTTGCTTTGCATTTAGCTTAATGCGGTGAGGGTTTAAACTTAGGCGATTAGCATTTAGTTTAACGCATTTGACCTAAGTTTAATAAACCTGATTGAAATGAGCATGAAGCGCAGCGGAATAAAATGTAAAGCAGGACAGCTGCAACCGATAGAACACCGAACCCTGCTTTACAAAAATATATAAGCGAGATTTAAGTCTTGATGCTCATATCTCTCTATTTGATACTACAACAATGAATATAACAACACCGAAGACACTGGATTTTCAATCTGCATTTCAAAAACTGAAAGGTGTGGTAAAACGTACACCTTTAGAATTCAACGCCGGACTTTCTGCTCATTACAATGCCAATATTTATTTAAAAAGAGAGGATCTCCAAATTGTACGTTCATACAAATTACGTGGTGCTTACAATAAAATCAGTTCGTTACCGCAGGATGCTTTAACCAATGGCGTAGTTTGTGCAAGTGCCGGTAACCATGCGCAGGGGGTGGCCTATTCATGCAAAAAAATGGGAATTAAAGGTGTTATCTTTATGCCCGAAATTACCCCAAAACAAAAGGTTAAGCAAACTTACATGTTCGGTGGCGACAATGTGGAGGTCGTTTTGGTTGGTGATACTTTCGACGATTGTTTGAAAGAAGCCCTGGCCTACAGTGCAGAAAAATCGGCTACTTTTATTCCTCCTTTTGATGATGAAAAGGTAATTGAAGGGCAGGCAACCGTTGGTATGGAGATTTACGAAGACCTGCCGGATTTAGACATTATTGTAATGCCTGTTGGCGGAGGTGGTTTGGCTTCGGGCGTGAGCGCTTACATGAAAACCGTTAAACCAGATGTAAAACTGGTAGGTGTTGAACCACTCGGCGCACCATCTATGGTTGCTGCAATGGAACACGGTGGTCCTTATACTTTAGAAGAAATAGACCGTTTTGTAGATGGTGCCGCGGTAAAAAGGATCGGCCACATCACCTACGAATATTGCAAGGAACTTCTTGATCAGATGCACCTGATCCCTGAAGGGAAAATCTGTACCACGATATTAAAACTTTATAATGAAGATGCCATCGTAGTTGAACCGGCAGGAGCATTATCTGTAGCTGCATTAGACCAGCTTAAAGACCAGATCACAGGTAAAACAGTAGTTTGTATCGTTAGCGGTGGAAACAACGATATAGAACGCATGCAGGAGATCAAAGAGAAATCTTTACTCTTCGAAGGTTTGAAACACTATTTTATTGTACGTTTCCCCCAAAGACCAGGTGCATTAAAGCTATTCGTGAACGAAGTTTTAGGTCCGCAGGATGATATTACCCGTTTCGAATTCATTAAAAAAACGAATAAAGAAAATGGCCCTGCATTGGTGGGCATTGAACTTTCCAATAAAAACGATTATGCCAGCTTATTGCAGCGCATGAAAGACTTTAAATTTGATATTATTGAGCTAAACCAGGACCAGACATTGTTTGAGTATTTGGTTTAAGGATTAAATATATCCGTCATTTCGAGTGGAATGCAGCGAAGCATAGATCTCTTCATTACACTACGTTTCAGTCGAGATGACGATAGATTTAGTAATTCGTTAATCTTGGAGCCTGTTGAAGGACAAATGTAGTGTTTCAACAGGCTCAACATGACCTAACTTATAAAAAATGAATTTCAAAGACTTAAGCAACCAGGCATTAATTTCAGACAGCGATATCGATTGGGAAGATTTAGGTGCAGGCGTTAAACGCAAGATCATGGCTTACGATGATAACCTGATGCTGGTTAAAGTAGCATTTGAAAAAGACGCCATTGGCACCATTCACAATCACCCACATTTACAAATGAGCTATGTAGCCAAAGGAAGTTTTGAAGTAACGATGGGCGATGATAAAAAGGTATTGAATGAGGGAGACGTATTCTTTGCGCCGTCGAATGTATTCCATGGCGTGTTATGTTTGGAGGCAGGATTACTGGTTGATGTTTTTAACCCGCACAGGGAAGATTTTTTGAAATAGATTTTTAATCAATCGTCATGCTGAATTTATTTCAGCATCTATCATGCAGACCTGCGAAGCCTTAATATTATACCTTTCACCAGACCCTGAACTAAATTCAGGGTGACGATGCCTAAACCTACCTTTCTAACCCCTAAAACCCTAACCAATAGCCCTACTCAAAAGTAAACTTCACATTCTTGTACCCTAAGCCTTCAATAATCGGCTTAAGTACGGTTGTTGCATTAATTTTAGTCTGCGCTAAAATACTCGATTTCTTAACTTCAGCAGTAATTTGTTTTTCGGCTGCTTTATAGGCTTCATCTACCAAACTGGCCTCCCGGAAAAAAGCCATTTTGGTATCATAAACGCGCGAATTTTTATGGTCTATTTTTACATAACAGATTTCGGGCTGTGGTAAATTTACTACAGCAGTGTCCGCATCTATACCGATATCTTCCCTGGTAATTTTAGTCAGGTCGATACAACCTACCGCTTCGGCCTTAACAATTAATAAAACACTGGCTTCGGGCAAAAAATCAGTTTTATTTTTATGTTCCAAAACATCGCTGATCTGGTACCGGACCAGTTCCAATTTACCAATAGCCTCAATTTTTTCTACTAAAAGCTGATGTTTACTTTCGACCGTGGTATTGATGCTGAACTTTTTGGAGATAAATAAGTACCCTGCAACCGCCAAAATTAACCAGGGTAAGAGGCGAAAAAAGATCTTCATGTGATGGGAATAAATGCAAATTTACGATTGATATTTATAGCTAACTGTACAATAATTAATCCATAAATAGATTGTTGCATTTTTTGGCAGAAGATTTGTAATATCAAAATCACACACAAATAAAAACTAATCAACATGAAAAAACTTACCATCCTAATGCTTTGCATTGCCACACTAGGTCTGGCTTCCTGCAAAAAAGACACCATTGTTCAGCCTAGCAACGCGATTTTAACTGTAGTGAAAGATATATCAACTAACGCCTGGGTATTGAGCAATGATGGAAAAACATATTCAGCAGACATTTCTGTCCCTGAAATAGACCAATATCACATTGATAATGAGGGAACTTTGGTTTACATTTCTTACAATAGCGGGGCTAGTTACATCGCATTACCATTTGTTTATAACGTAGATGCCTATAGCTTCGAGGTATACAGAGGTGGCGTATCGATCGACGTACAAAGCTCAGATTATCAAGCAACAACTCCAATAAAACCAACATCAACGGTAAGGGTTAAAATAGTCCTGGTTGGAAACGATTTGTAGCCAATATTTAAAATGTATATTTATTTCGATTTAGATGCCATCAGGTATATTCATATTATAACTGTAATTATAGCTAAATCAGGGATAGGCATTAAAACTCTAAAAAACGACTAATGTTCAACTGAACGTAGTCGTTTTTTTTATGCTCGCCCCTGTTCAGCTGTATAGCGCGGATGGCTACACCATTTCTTTCTACCAGCAATTCATCATAAAAGCCTTTGTAATACACATCTTTTACTTCATAGCGCCTGCTGCTCCAGTTATTGCTCACCTCTGCCCATTCAGGATAGAACACCACAAATTCTTTTTGTGTTTTTAAACCAATTTTCTCGGCATCAGCAGCTGGTAATACCACGGCATTGCCTAAAATCTGGGCGGTATAAATATGGGCCGGATGCTGGTAAATATCTACCGGCCTGCCAGTCTGCAGTAACTCCCCACCTTTTAAAATCAACAGCTGATCGGCCAGGAATAAGCCATCGGCCGGATCGTGCGATACCAATATTACCGTTACGCCGGTTTCGGCTGCTATGCGCTTAATATCGGCACGTAACTGATTTTTAAGCAAGGCATCAACCTGGCTAAAGGGTTCATCTAAGAGTAAAACCTGTGTATCCGAAACCATGGCTTTGGCAATAGCTACACGTTGCTGCTCGCCACCACTCAGTTCGATAATTTTTTTATTCTGGAGCGGTAAAATCCGCAGGTGTTCCATAATGGCCAAAGTTTTTTCAGCTTTGGTTTTCAGGTCGGTATTTGATAACTGTGAGGCAATGTTATCGTACACTTTCGCATAAATATTAAGCGAAAAATCCTGCGTAACCATTTTCATTTGCTTATGGCCGGGTATCAGTTGTTCATCTGGCCCTTTAACATGCTTATCTTCGAAATAGATTTCTCCTTCATCCGTTTTTAACAGTCCGTATATGGATTTAAGCAAGGTCGATTTTCCACTGCCGCTCTCGCCAATTATAGCCACCACATCGCCTCTGTTGATATCGAAACTTATATTTTTAATGCCACCGGCCTGTTCTGCCTGATATTGCTTGGTTAAATTTTTAACGCTGATTAAGGTATTGCTCACGCAGTAAAGATAGTGAATAAGCTTAAAGCAGAAAGACTAAAGCCGAAAGCAAAATTACAAAGGCATATTAAACACATTGTTTAAGCTTAAAAAATGCTAAATAAAAAATCCTGCCTCGCCTAACCGAAACAGGATCTGTTCATTTGTGCAATAAGTCCGCTTGAGGAAATTTAGAGGCTAGTTTAATCCAAAAGTAACTCCGAAGCTCATGTTCTTTAAACCAGCCTGCTGTTCGGTAGTAAACATATCGTTGAAATAATATTTGGTAAACAGACCCAAGCCCCCGTAACCAAACCTAACTGTACCACCATAACGTGCTGACTGGAAGTGATAGCTATCGTACTGCTTTTCTTTGCCACGCTCAGCACTGATTTGTTTGATCTTTCCGTTCAGCAAGAAGCTTACTTCCGGACCTAAAACCAGGTAAAACCTTTTGCCGTGGCTGTTTTCTTTCGTACGGAACTCGAAATTTAGTGGGATGTGTACATAACTGCTCGAGAAACGGTTTTTAGAAAAATGTACCGGCGACTGATCGGTGTACACAAACTCATTCGTGTTTTTGGCAATGGTGATGTCTTTTCTCAAACGGATCAAAGTCCAATCGAAACCACCGGCTACATACACCTTAAAGTTAGGGTTAAAACGGTAGCCAAACTGTAAGATATCAAAAGAGAAAGTACTGGTTTTTCCACCTTTATAATCCAAAAAATCGTTATTAGGCGATAAATTAAAGCTTCCGTTATCAATTAACCTGGAGAAACCCCAATCAACCCTGGTAAAGGTAATCCCGCCTACAAAGCGGCCTTTTTTTGCTTTATCCAAAGAATCTGTTTTTTTCGTGATCAAATTACCACCACCAATATTTATGGTGTATTTTGCTTTCTTTTTGATCACAGTATCTTTTACCACTGTATCTTGTTGTGCAAAAGCACCTGTAGCCATAACACCGGCAAGCCCGCTTACCAAAAGTGTTGTTAATATTAGACGTTTCATATCTGTGTGTTTGTTATGTTTAATGTTGTAAAAATGGTTAACTGAAAACTGCCAGCTTATAACCGCTATTTCTTCCTTTTTCCAAATTTAAAAGGACCAATATTGATCGACGATAGAGAAGAATCATCATCGTCGGTACGGAACTGGATAAATTTATCCTTTCTTTTGTCCACTTTGTTAACAATGATGTTAATTACATCGCCCATATTACGGATGCCCTTATTGCTTTGTTCGTTATCGTTAATAGGTTCGTCAGCTTTAACAGTTGTGGCATTGCTTGCGGTTACAATATCCGTTTGAGGTTGCGAAAGTATCACCGCATCAATTTTTTCTTTGATATCATTCTTAGGGCTTTCAACCTGAGCAATCATTCTTTCCTGCTTCTGCATCTCGGGAGCAGTAATGATTGGTTGTTTTTCCATAACAGGTTCTATTTTCTTTTTTACCCTGGTTTTGGCCATAACATTTACGGCTTTAGGCTGAGCTTGCACAACCGGTTTAATATATTTAAATGGTTCAACCACAGTCGGTACACTATCTTTAACAACTGGTGCCGCTACCACAGGCTTAGCTGCTTCAATGGTATTAGCTGCCAGTTTCTTTCCGTTGCTTACGGCCACGTCCTGTTGCTGGTAAACCAGGATCCCGATGGTGGCAACAAGCAGTACCGCAGCTGCAGATAACCAATAAACTGGGATAATCCTTTTTTTCTTAGGAGTTATTTCATTTTCTATATTGCTCCATAAATCTTTTGATGGTGTTACTTCAGCATCAGCAAAAGCATTTTTAAACAGCTGATCAAAATCTTTATCCTGTATAGGTTGCATAACCAAATCCCTCCATTTTTATAATTTCTTCTTTTAATATTGCCCTTGCTCTAGATAATTGCGATTTACTCGCCCCTTCCGAAATGCCAAGCGCTTCTCCAATTTCTTTGTGCGAATAACCCTCTATTACGTACATGTTAAAAACCATGCGGTAACCATCGGCCAGTTTTTGTATTGCCTTCATCAGGTCTTGCATCCCTAAAGTGCCAAAATCAAAGCCGGTTGATGGTTGTTCATAAGCTTCATCTATTTCAACTACATTTAAGCTGCGTAAATTTTTACGGTAACTCTCAATTGCAGTATTTACCATTACCCTCCTCATCCAGCCTTCAAAAGAGCCATCGCCTCTATACTCTTTTATTTTTTGGAAAATTTTGATGTAGCCCATCTGCAGTACATCTTCTGCCTCCATCCTATCTTTGGCGTAGCGCATACAAACGGCCAACATCTTCGCTGCAGTTTGCCTGTAAAGCAGTTCCTGCATCTTCCGGTCGCCAGCTTTGCAGCCTTCCATCAAATCTTCTATCGTATAGCTTCGCGTCAATTTCATTGTGTGTTTGTATATAGAAGATGGCAGATTACAAACAATGGTTGCATGGGGTGAGAAAAAAAGTTAAATAATGTTAAAACAACAAAATAACCTATTGATTATCAAATAGATATTATCTAAATAAATTTCAGGAAAGATATAGATTTTTTATTTGAAAATGAACATACAGTATTTCATCGGGAGCAGCAGTCCCGCTATTCGCTTTAAAGCCTTCCCGAATCTTCGGGAGTCCTCACCTTCGTGTTTTCGCTGCTATCGGGTTTAGAAACACAGGCCAGTGGTTTAAAAACAATAAACCCCGCAGGTTCCTGAAACCTACAGGGTTTGAAATTTTAAGTCTAACCAGTTTATTGTCTTTTACTTCTCCTCCTTTTTCACTTTAAAAAGCTTGAAATCCTGCTTATAGGTCAGGAAAAATGAGTGGTTAAACTGAAGTTGTTTATCAGTGCGATCTAAATCGATATGTGGTTCGAAACGCACATCAAGATATAAATGCGGGATCAGTTCTTTCTGGTAGGCATAACGCAGCGAAACAATATTTCTCGATTGCTGCTTCAGGCCCGGACTATACAAATTATCAGAAACGGATTCATACAATGGCATACCCTTAATCGAAATAAAGTTATTGCCTTTCCAGTAAGAGGCGACCAAACTTCCCCATTTACTTTCTACACCGGCATTTAACCATAAACCAAAACCACCCTGGTAAGCCCTTCTTTTATCCGGGGAAAAATCTTTATAAACTGCAATGTAGTTATTGGTATATACCTGTTTAATATTGCCATTAATTTCTTTATGCAATTTTATACCTGTTGCGCCATTAAACATGGTAGTAATCGGGATTTCTTTCAAAACATCAATCTGGCCGCCCTGGTGGAAAGCCAAAAACTGGGCAGGGATGCTCAACTTCCAGTCGTCATTTTTAATTAAAAAACTTTCTGTTGATAAACCTCCGATGATCTCTTCTTTGGCAGGATCACCCTTATAGATCATTTTTTGCCAGGCAATCCAGGCATCCAGTGTAAATTTTTCGCGTTCAACCAATAATTGCGTGCCGTATTCGATCGGAGTAGTTAAAATTCTTTCAAAATCATATAAAGGCTCGATGTATTTATGTTGGATGTTTCCTTCTAAACTACCAAAAATTAACGTGAGATTCCGTTTATGGTATTTTACATTAAATAAGGGTTTTGCATCGGATATTCCGTTTCGCCCAAAATCTTTTCTGATGAAAGCACCAGCCGTAATGGCCAGGTTTGGATGCGCATAATAGACCAGCTGAGGTTGTAACTGTGTTCCGTACAAGGTATAACCGTCATGAAAATCGTTGGTGTACTCATAATTACGGACATAGTTTAAATTGTAAAAGTTGAAGTGAACTTCATTGGTTAAACTGCTATCTGGCCGAATCCTGTTTTCGAAAGCCGATTGGTTAAACTGTGCTGAGGCAAAATAAGAACTGAAAAGAAAAGTGATCAGTAGTATGGACTTTTTCAGGTCCGTGGTTGTAAACATGAGCTTGGATTTTATCGCCCAAATTTAGAATAGTTTTTGGTTTATTTAACTGAAGATTAAATGAAGTTTACGCAAAGGAAACAAAGTTGAGCACAAAAGCACAAAGACTAATAGCCTTTTACACTCTTTTTAATTACCAACAATATTCTTGGTTCCTTATTGTTTTTTTGATAAAAGATTTATTCACCACGCTTTTTACGGTAATTTTTATAGAGTTTAACGGCGATCATAATAGCCATGGCAACGCCCATAATGCCAATTAGTCCGTAAATCCAATTGATGGCATTTTTTAAGATCACCACAAACACTATAGCAATCATAAAAATGGTAGCCAGCTCGCGCCATAGCCTGAGTTGAAAGCTCGTTAACTTATACCGGTTGTTTTTAAGTTGTTTTACAATGTTCTGGCAGATAAAATGATAAATGAGCAGACCAACTACGAAGCTGAGCTTCACCCACATCCAATCGGTCTGAAGCAAGCCCGGATTTAAGGTCAGCATCGATGCACCCGCCAGAACAGAAATGATCATTGCAGGAGTGGCAATGATTTTCCATAAAGTAGCTTCCATTTTAACAAACTGTTTCTGAAGGATACTTTTTTCGGGTTCAGGTTTATCGTTAGCCTCGGTATGGTAAATAAAAAGACTTAAAATATAGAATAACCCAGCCATCCAGCTGATCACAAATACGATATGTACAGCAAGGAAGTAATGATAATATGGCAATAAGGTTTCTATCATTTTAGTTATCCTGAATTACGTCATGCTGAACTTATTTCAGCACCTGCCTTCTTGGAAGAGACCCTGAAATGAATTACTTCGTAGCTTTTCGCTTCGCTACAGGTCAGGGCGACGTATTTATAAAAAATTAAGTTAATACCTAAATTCTTTCACCACCTCAATGGCATATTTCACATTATCAAAAGGAATATCCGGCATAATGCCGTGGCCTAGGTTGAAGATAAAACCTTCGGTACCACGCATGCGTTCAAATAACTTATGGATCTGCGCTTTAATCACCGCTTGATCAGCATATAAAATATGTGGATCTAAATTCCCTTGCACGGCAATACCCTTAGGCAAAGCATTTTTAATGTTCAATAAATCAGCATTCCAGTCAACCGAAATTACATCCGGTTTAGCTTCGGCCATCATTGGGGCAAAAACTGAGCTTCCTTTACAGAAAGAAATCACCGGAATATCTTTTCTGTTTAGGTTGGCAATAATTTCCTTAATGTAACGGTGTGAAAACTCCTCATAATCGTTCCATGACAATGCCAGGGCCCAACTATCGAAAATTTGAAGGGCATTTACACCGGCAGCAATCTGAAGGTTCAGATAATCAGCCGTTACTTTTGCAATTTTAGCCAAAAGCTTATGCGCCAGCTCCGGTTGGTTGTGTATAAAAAGTTTGGTTAATTTAAAATCTTTAGAAGAACCCCCTTCAATTAAATAACTCATCACTGTAAATGGTGCACCTGCAAAACCAATTAAAGGAATACTACCATTTAAACGCTGCTGAATAACCTTAATCGCATCGGCTACATACGCTAACTCATCCAAACAATCAACATTTAAATTTTCGATGTCTTTTGCTGTACGTACCGGGTTGGCAAACTTCGGGCCAACACCCTGGGTAAAACTTAGATCGCCTCCCATGGCTTCACCGGTTACCAGAATATCACAGAATAAAATCGCAGCATCAATACCCAATAAATCAATAGGCAACATCGTTACATCAGCCGCAATCTCAGGAGTTTTACACATTTCTAAAAAAGAATATTTGTTTTTTATTTCCCAATATTGTGGCATAAAACGGCCTGCCTGACGCATCATCCACACAGGTGGGCGTTCGGTTTGTTTTGAAAATGCTGCGTCTAAAAATAGGTTATTCTTCATAATCTGTATGTGGTGTCACAATTATCGTCATCCTCTCCCGGTTCCCTATCAGAATCGAGGTCTAAGCAAGGAAGATGCTGAAACCAATTCAGCATGACGAACTGACTAAAATTTTAATTGCGCAAAGGTATAAATAAAAAAAAAACGAAGTACCTTTTTATTCCTAAACTGGTGCTTCGTTGTTCAAAATGACAATAGTAGTATTATAACTTGCTTATTTCTTTTTCAATTTTAACGATAATATCTTTTGATCGTTGTGTTTCGGCAAGTTCTTTTGCCAATTTGGTATAAGCTTCGGCTCTTTCCCTATCCTTTTTCCTTAAGGCGAGATTAGCTAAATGGATCAGCACATACGATTTTTCATTTTTACCGCCTACCGGGAAACGACTGGCCAGCTGAAAATGATATTCAGCTTTATCATAGTCCTGTTCTTTCAAGGCCATATTGCCCTGCATAAATTCGTAATAACCCCTCCGGCTTTTCGCCAATCGTTCCGGTTTTGATACCTCGGCCAATAAGGCCCTGGTTTTACCAAACTCGTTATTTTTGAAATGCTTCGAGGCCATTAACACCGAACTATGCTTAAAATGACTCCAAACAACAAAGGCAAACAACAACCCTGAAACCGCTGCCAACTGGTATTGGTCATAAAAAATGCAAACCACTGCGGCAAGCAGAAAAACTGCCATTAAAGCATACCTGCCTTTATTATTGTACATTAATGACTATCGGTAAATTTGTAGCCTACACCACGGATCGAGTGGAAATAAACCGGATTTTTTTGATCTGGCTCGAAATATTTACGGAACGTTAGAATGAAATTATCAATTGTCCTGGTTGACGGGTAAACATCATAATTCCAAACGGTTTCTAAAATCTGCTCTCTTGAAACAGCATCGTTTTTACGCTCAATTAACAGTTTTAACAACATCGTTTCCTTTTTGGTTAACGGTGTAATTGTACCATCATCGTGTTTTAATTCGAAAGAGTTAAAATAGATTGTTTTATCACCTATTTTGTAAGAATTCAATTCTTTTAAATCGTCTGATTTTAAACTGCGTTTAACCAGGATACCCACGCGAAGAATTAATTCTTCTAAGTTAAATGGTTTAACCAAATAATCGTCGGCTCCTTTTTTCAAACCTAACACTCGGTCTTCGGAAGTGTTTTTAGCCGTTAAAAACATAATCGGAATTTCGGCATTCTCTAAACGGATGGTTTCGCAAACCTGGAAACCGTCCATTTCTGGCAGCATAACATCTAAAATAATTAGATTGAAGCGTTCTTCTTTAAAAATTTTAAGAGCGGTTTTACCGTCTTTAACGGCGTGAACTTTATAACCCTCAAGTTCGAGGTTTAATTTGATAGCATCTAACAAGTGGTCCTCGTCTTCTACCAATAGAATTCTTAATTTTTGTGACATAATTGAGATTAACTAAATGTTACTTCAAAAATACTTCCCTGAGGCAAATTGTCTTTTACTGTAATATCTGCATCATGGTATTGTAAAACCTCTTTCACAATAAACAAGCCTAAACCTGTCCCTTTCGCTTTTCTGACATTCTCGTTACCAACGCGGTAAAACTTATCAAATATCAACATTTTTTCGGCATCTGAAATACCTGGTCCTTTATCAATCACACTTAACTGAATATGGCCGTCTACTTTGTTTAAATGCACATTTATCTCATCGCACGGACTCGAATATTTAACCGCATTCTCGATTAAATTGGTGACTACTGACGATAAGGCAAATTTGTCACCCATGATCTGCAAATTTGGCTGAATATGAGCATTTATCAATTGTTCATTGCCACAAGAGTGTACCTGAAGCCTGTCGGTAATTTTATAAACCAGCTCTGAAAAATTAAATTCTTCTTTCGGAAAAGTATACGAACGGTTTTCGATTTTAGTAGCCAGCAGCATATTCTCCACCAGATCGTCTAACCGCTCAATATCTTTTAAGGAATTGTTGAGCAATGACACCTGGCGCGCTTTATCCAAATCCCTTTTAACAATGGTCTGTATAGAAAGTTTTATGGCGGCTAAAGGAGATTTTAACTCGTGCGTTATCGACATTAAAAAATTCTGTTGCTGTTCCCGCAGTTTATCTTCGCGCTTTAATGATTGGTGCAGAAAATAACCGCCAAAGCACAGCAAAAACAAAAACACCGATCCCTCACCCATAATCATCGTCATGCGGCTGGGTTGCAAACGCACCACCAGGGTACCCCAAGAAATGAGCTGAACGAGCGCATAAAGCAATAATGCGTAAAATATGATGATTGATTTTTTCATTCGTCGATTTTCCCTTTGGGTTGACTACTCCGGCTATTTTTCTCCATGGTTTATGTTTCTGAGAACCATGATAGCGTTACAAATTAGTGTTTAAATACCTTTTATTTCTTAAATACCAGATCCAATGCTTCAAAAATGGCGCGTTTTGCTTTTTCCAGTTCGATCTTTGTATGTGCTGAAGATACAAAACCCACTTCATATCCCGAAGGGCCTAAATAAATTCCCCTGTTCAATAACTCGCGGTGCATAATCTTGAATTTCTCCATGCTGTTGGCATCAATATCATCAGCTGATTGGATTTTATCCTTGTCAGTAAAAGCAAACCAAAAAATAGAGCCAATGGTAAACACCTTAAATTTATAGTTGCGTGCCGTAGCAA
Organism: Pedobacter zeae; assembly: GCF_014196715.1. GTDB lineage: Bacteria > Bacteroidota > Bacteroidia > Sphingobacteriales > Sphingobacteriaceae > Pedobacter > Pedobacter zeae. The sequence goes on along the minus strand of NZ_JACIEF010000004.1, from coordinate 719,453 downwards.
AACGTTGAATACTGGCTACAAATTCCTGCGCCTTATTATTCAGATCTTTATAAAAACCGGGTTTATTCAATTCCGTTAAGGTTGCAATCCCTGCTGCCATGGCTACCGGATTTCCCGAAAGGGTTCCGGCCTGGTACACCCCACCATCAGGAGAGATATGGGCCATAATCTCAGCTCTTGCACCATACATACCCACCGGTAAACCACCACCGATGATTTTTCCATAAGTAACAATATCTGGTGTGATGCCATAGTGGGCAGCTGCACCTTCAAAACCAACCCTGAACCCGGTAATTACCTCATCGAAAATTAAAAGCGATCCGTTATCGGTACAAATTTTACGTAGAAAGTGGATATAGGCTTCATCCTGCATAATTAAGCCATTGTTAGCCGGGATTCCCTCGATAATAACCGCGGCAATCTGATCCTTAAACTGCTCAAAAGCCAGTTCGATAGCAGCCTTATCGTTCAATGGTACTACAATGGTTTCTTCGGCAAAAGATTTAGGTACACCAGCAGAAGAAGTTTCGCCAAAAGTAACCAAACCCGAACCTGCTTTAACCAAAAGCGAATCGCTGTGGCCATGGTAACAGCCTTCGAACTTTAAAATCTTATCCCGACCGGTAAAACCTCTTGCCAAACGTATTGCCGACATTACCGCTTCGGTACCAGAACTGGTGAAACGGATTTTCTCAACAAAACGGTTGTTTTTGATAATCAGCTCTGCCAGTTCATTTTCTAAAGCTGTAGGTGCGCCAAAACTCATCCCGTTCTGCATCACTTCTGCTACCTTTTCCCTGATCTTTGGGCTGTTATGTCCTAAAATCAAGGGACCCCAGCTACCACAGAAGTCGATAAACTGGTTACCATCGGCATCCCAAATAAAACAGCCATCGCCTTTTTCAATAAAAAGCGGCGTGCCGTAAACCGATTTAAAGGCCCTCACCGGAGAGTTTACCCCACCCGGAAAATAAGTTTTTGATTTTTCGTAAAGCTCGGCAGATTTTGCCCTCGAAATATCAGGTTTATTACCTGTATTTACCGGAATATCGGCTTCATTGCCTGAAAACATTTTTTTTAGTGAATCTAACATCTTTTGTTAAGGTATGCGGTAAAAGGCTTAAGGTTTAAGGCAAAAGCCAAAACTTATAAAACACTAAATACCTATTTGTTGCTTACAAAATGAAAATATTGGATTAGCCGGAAAAATCCTAAGCCTTAAACCCTCAACCTTCCACCTTTAAAGCCAATTGTTATTTAAAATATCTTTAATATGGTAGGTAGTGATGATACTCGCCCCGGCACGGGCAAAGGCATGCATGGTTTCCATTACAACCTTTTGTTCGTCGATCCATCCGCGTTCGGCTGCAGCTTTAACCATCGAATATTCGCCCGATACATTATAAACGGCAATTGGCAAATTAGTATCCTGTTTTAACCGCTGGATGATATCCAAATAAGCTAAACCAGGTTTCACCATTAACACATCGGCGCCTTCCTGTTCATCTAAAGCGGCTTCACGCAAAGCTTCTAATGGGTTTCTGAAATCCATCTGGTAGGCTTTTCTATCGCCTTTGCTTGGTGCACAATCTGCAGCTTCTCTAAAAGGGCCGTAATAAGCTGAAGCAAACTTGGTAGCGTGGCTCATAATAGCTGCGTTTATAAAACCATTTTCATCCAACAGGTTGCGTATGGCTTCGATACGGCCATCCATCATATCTGACGGAGCAAACATATCGGCACCTGCTTCGGCATGTGTTAAAGCCATCCTGGCAATTACCTCAACCGTTTTATCGTTCTGTACGTAATCATTTTCTAAAATACCGCAATGACCATGCGTGGTGTAAGAACAAACACAAACGTCGGTAATTACGTATAAATCGTCGCCGAATTGCTTTTTCAACTCCCGCACCGCTGTTGGCACTAAAGAATGATCGTGGTAAGCAGATTTTGCGTCTTCCGATTTTTCATCGCCAACGCCAAAAAGCATAATCTTGTTAAGCCCTTTTTTCATTCCGGCCTCCACATCTTTTACCAGGGTATCAACCGAATAATGGTTAACACCAGGCATGGCATCAATGGCATGCGTAACGTTACTGCCTGGCACTATAAAATAAGGGTACACAAACATATCTTTTGATAACCGGGTTTCGGCTACCATCTCCCTCACTAACGGATTTTTCCGTAATCTACGCGGACGATTTAACATATATTAATTTATTTAGTATCAAGACTTAAAGTATCACGATTTTAGTGTCGAGTATCAAGTATCAAGTCCTGAATATCTTTTATTTTTTCTTTCGGGGTGGTTACACAGTTGGATTTTTTAGTATCAAGATTATGGTATATAGCATCAAACCTGATTATTTTACACCTTAAACCCTAAACCGTCCTACCCTCTACCTTATTTCTATTCCAAATACCGCTTCGGCCAATCCAATTTCGTCCGGTGAGTATGGCAAAGCGTATTTCACGCCCATTTCATCAAATTTCTTCCCGGTAGAATTGCCGATGGCAATTACCTGCTGGCCCGGTTCCAACAAATTGTCGGCAAAATAGGCATCAACATTTGATGGGCTGGTAAAAATAAGCACATCGGCATAACTTTGATCGATATCTTCTTCGATTACCGTTTCGTAAATTGGCAGATCGATTATTTTAGCATCAGCCGGCAATGATTTTTGGATAGACTGCAAAGAATCCTGTGCTCTTGGGAACAGTACTTGCTGACCACCCACTAATTGTGCAAAATCTTCAGCAACTTCGGTAATATCACCGCTTTCACCAACAAAATCGGCAATATGCCCGAATTTACGTAAGGCATCTTCGGAACCTCTCCCCACTACACCAAATTTAGTTTTCTTTGGCAGTACCGGTTTTAAGTTGAAAAAATATTCAACACTGTTACGGCTACTGAAGAAAACCCAGTCTACATGCCTCAGGATAAACTGATCTAAAACCGTTACTATCGGGAATGTACGGATTAATGAACGGCCTTCTATTTCAATATTGTTATTTTCTAATGCTCTTCGAAAATAACTATGTTCGCCAATTTCTCGCGAAATAAAAACCTTCGCAGGTTTCTTTCTATCTTTATTAAACTTGTCAACAATTTTCTCGGCCAGCCCCTCTGTGCTTTCTGCGCGTAAAAACAGGCGTTCCGGAAAATCATCAGCAGTTTCTGCCTTAGAAGTCCAAATTTCGAATTTTCCATTCTCTTTTTTACAGTAACAACCCAGTGGCATGTGGCAACCGCCTTCAAAAAGGTTTAAAACCTTACGTTCTACTGTTACGGTTTCGGCCGTATCCGGATCGTGCAGTTTTTGCAGGGCATCGAAAAGCTCAGTATCGTTTGCCCGTATCTGGATTGCTAAAGCGCCTTGTGCCGGAGCAGGGATAAATTCAGTGGTTTCTAATTCTTCTACATGTAAATCGCTTACATCAAGATTTAAGCGTTTAACACCTGCTTTTGCAATCAGGATGGCATCATAATCTTCATCACGGAGCTTCTGGATACGGGTGGGTACATTACCGCGTAAATCTTCTACCTCCAGATCGGGGCGTAGCCCGAGTAACTGGGCTTTACGGCGATTAGATGAAGTGCCCACCATTGCACCTTTTTTTAGCGATAATTTCTGCGAAACATCTACGCAATCTTTTAAAATCAACAGGTATTCGCTTGCTTCTTCCCGTGGCGGCAAAGCAGCAATTATCAATCCTTCAGGATGCGTGGTTGGCAAATCTTTAAGGCAGTGTACGGCCAGGTCAATTGTTCCGCCCAGAAGCTCTTCTTCCAGTTCTTTGGTAAAAAAGCCCTTGCCTTCCAGTTTATCCAATCTTAAATTCAGGATTTTATCACCCTGAGTTTTAATGATTTTTATTTCTGCTTCAATTCCAATGGCTGCCAATTCATCTTTTATATGATTTGCTTGCCATAATGCCAGGTCGCTACCGCGTGTTCCGATGGTTAATTTCTTCACTATAAAGGTTAAATGAGTTACAAATTTAAGTTAATTCGTGATTTATACCATGAATTGTTTAAAAATGAGACAGTGAGGTTACAGAGAGAGTATTTAAAGGGATTTCTGTGACATTACGTAGATAGATATCGCAACTTTTTGTCATTCTGGAGACAGCGAAGAATCTATTCCGAAAGCATTATCCGTGGTGTAAGATGTTACCAGTTTGCATCACCACCATTCCTTGAACCATATAAGAAATATAAGATCAAGGTACTGACTAACAATGAAAGACCTTTCATTTTATTCAGGATGACAGAAAAAGGATGATAAAACTAAGTTTGGTATTCTTTGCACCCGCCCTTAGCGATCTTTGCGGTGAGTTAAGATTGGTTTACCAAAATTTCTTTGGCCATTACCATCGGAACGCTGATGTATTTTTTCTCCATGTAATTCATTACACGCTCCAGAACTTCGCGCGAGGCTTCGTCCATCTGGCTAATTTCATCAGCAAAAACACCATTAATAGCGGTATTTTTAATCTCCTTAATCTTTCTTGGCACTTCCTGCATGGCCAGTTCGATACGCCGTTGTTTCAACACAGAGAAAAACTCGGTAATGTTGTTACTGATGATCTCTTCTGCATGAACCAGTTCGTTATAACGTTCCTGGATATTTTTACGGGCTACTTCTTTGAGCGATTCTACTTCGATATAGTGTACCGGGTTATTGTGTATCACTGCAGGCGTAACATCATTGGGCACAGCAAGATCAACAATTACTTTTTTGCCCTGATCGCCATTCAATAGCTTAGCATATAATGCTTCAGTAATAATTGGCTCGGTAGAACCGGTACAGGTAATGATGACATCAAATCCCTCATTAAAATCTTCAAGCGCAGCTAAAGGATAAGCCTTACCACCTAGCTCTTCTGCCAACGATTCGGCTTTGGAGAGTGTACGGTTAAAGATTGAAAAATTAGAGTATTTATGCTTATTAAGGTATTTTGCAATATTCTGATTGGTTTCGCCGGCACCGATAATCAATATACGTGAGTTACCGCACATATTTAATTCTTTTAATTTACGGTAAGCCAATGAGACCACCGAAACCGGGTTTTTTGATATATTGGTATGCGTGTAAACCTCTTTTGCGGTTTTAACCACCCGATCCATAATCATCCGCATGTAATCGCCGGTAAATCCTGCATCGCGGCAGTTTTCATAAGCTTTACGGATCTGTGCAAGGATTTCTTTTTCTCCAACAACCAAACTCTCTAAAGAGCATGATGTTCTGAGCAGGTGATTGAAAGCCTCTTCATTTTCGTAAACAGAAACGTTATCAAGAAAACGCTCCATAAACTCAGGAGGCAGCCCCATTTCTAAAACGGTTAAGAATTTGGTTACAAACTCCTTGTCGGTTTTCTCTTTGGTCAGGAAAACAAACTCAACACGGTTACAGGTTCCAATATAGAAAATTTCGCTAACGGGAAGTTCTACTTGAACCCTTTTCAACCTGCTATCTAAACTTTGCTCACAAATAACTAATTTCCCTAAAGATTTCAGGTCGATGTGGTGATGCGTAAAAGCTATTACTTTTAAATATTCCAAGTGCTTCCGTTATTAACTATTATCGGGATACAAAAGTAACACGGTGAAGGCATGTCACTGTCATTAACCTGTAATTTACATCAATTTAGAACGGTTTTAAATAGTGGCTTTACCAAATCAATAATATCCGATCATGATAAACAGACCAATCTATCAAATTTTTCTTTGGATTTATGCCCTCTTTTACGTTCTGGCCGGATGTAACTACTTTTTATCCATTGCAGTATATTACGTAAGGATGCCAAAATGGTTGCCTGCTCCTGGCTTTTTAATTTATTTTTTTGGGGATATTGGATATCGTTTTTTGGCTTTTTATTGTTGATCAGTCATTATTTATTAGTCAAATTATAGGTGTTTTTTTGAAGCGCAGTAACAGTGCTAATGGGAAAGGTTCCGTCCTGCTGTACATTCCAATCCTTTGGATAACATCCCTAAATAACAATTTTATTATTTCAAAAGGGATTTCCATTTCCATCAGGGCTATTTAATAGGGGCTGTGATTAATATTTCCCTATTCTAGACATTAAACACCACAACAAATTTAGATTTCGTAGGTTTATACTTTATACCAATTCCCTTAAATTATGATTACACAAAGCAATTTTAGCCTTAGCGGTTCTGACGGAAAATTAATTATAGGTGATATCACTTTTGACGAAAAAAATCCAAATACGCCAATCGTACTTTTTGTGCACGGTTTTAAAGGGTTTAAAGATTGGGGTGCCCATAATTTAGTAGCCAGGTACTTTGCCGGTAATGGTTACCGTTACGTTAAGTTTAATTTGTCTCATAGTGGCGTACCTGTTGATGATCCTAAAGACGTGACTGATCTGGATACCTTTGCCAGCAATACCGTATCTAAAGAACTTTTCGATTTAAATGCGGTACTCGATTTTATTGAAAAAGCTTATGGTAAAGATACCAAAGTAAACCTTATTGGCCATAGCCGCGGCGGTGGTTTATCGATTATTGCAGCTGCAAACGATTTACGGATCAATAAACTGGTTACCTGGAGTGCTATTAATGATTTTGCCAGCCTGTGGAAAAAAGAGCAGGAAGCAGAATGGAAAAAGAATGGTAAAATATTCGTCACCAACGCCCGCACCAAAGAACAGATGCCTTTAAACGTAAGCTTATTGGAAGATCTGGAAGAAAATGCAGCGACATTAAATATTTTAGATGCGGCAAAGCGTGTAAATATTCCGTGGTTGATTATCCATGGCGATGATGACGTAAATGTTCCTTTCGAAACTGCACAAACCCTGGCAGAGGCCAACCCCGGTAGCAGGTTGGTTAAAATTGAAGGTGCCAATCATGTTTATGGGGCAACACAACCTTATACCAGCGAAACTTTACCACCGCTTTTGTTTAAGGTTTGTGAAAAGGTTTTGATATTTTTGGGTGAAGGATAATTTAAACATTATGACTGCTTTAACTTCAGAACAAATTAAAGAAATAGCAGAAACGATTGATTGTGGCCTTGTATGCCACTGGAATATTAAGAACAATAGATTGATTTTCCTACCAACCGATGAACTAATGCAATATAACGACTCAGATGCATGGGATGAAGATATTAAAGAAGTAGAGCAAAATTTTAACGATTATAAGGAAATTGAAAAACCAGATTCCACTGATTCTTTTAGATTTATGGAAGATTTCACAAATGAACTACCCAATAATACACGGATAAAAGTTACACTACTCGAAGCACTTAATAAAAGAAAACCTTTCAGAGAATTTAAATATGAAATAGATAATTCAGGAGAATACAGGCAGCTGTGGTTTGATTTTAAAAACCGCAAAATGATCGAGCATGTAAAAGACCGTATAAATTATATTATTAAACGCGAAACCGATTAGTACCTTTCTTGATCTTTATCAGGCCTTTCATAGCGTTGATTAGATTTTGATCGTGCAAATATTCGGGGATTCCATATTCTAATGTAAAGTTGAATTGTTCGGCAATTTCGTCCAATATTTCAGTAGTTGCTTTAATTTCTCCCTCGAACCAGTTGTTCCAAGCTAGTAATATGATTTCGGCATCTTTTTCAAACCTGTAAAAATCAAAATCGATTCCTTTGTCGAAAAGTTTTTCGTCGTATTCGGCAGTTAATCTCCAACTACTTTCTTTTAAGAAGTTAATTGATGCATAAAATATATCAGTGTCGATATTTGTTGCAATTTTTATCTCCATATCCTAGATCCAAAAATATTAATCAACTCTTCTTACAAAATTACGCATATCGCTTCCGCTAGGGCTTTGGAAAATTTCCAGATCGAAGTAGGGTACCGCAGCCAATAGGTGGTCAAAAATATCTGCCGCCACTTCTTCAAAACGTTTTAAGCCCTTTTCTTTCGAGAAAACGTAAATTTCAATAGGCAATCCGTTTTCTGTGGCCTGTAACTGGCGCACCATAAAGGTGAGGTCCTTGTTGATATAAGGGTTACTTTCAAGGTATTTTTCGGCATAAACCCTGAAAGTACCAATATTTGTCATATGGCGGCCATTAACCAGGTTATTGGGGTTTACTGTATTTTCGGCATTGTAACGTTCAATAAATGCCTGTGTTTCTTTGAGGTAGTCTTTTAAAAAATCGATGCTCTGCAATCTTCCTATCAATTCCTCATCACAAAATTTAATGCTCGAAATTTTAATGTTAATGTGCCGTTTAATCCTCCTGCCCTCGCTTTCTTCCATGGCACGCCAGTTTTTAAACGACTCGCTTACAATCGCATAACTGGGCACAATGGTTACCGTTTTATCCCAGTTGCGCACCTTTATGGTGGTTAAATTAATTTCGGTTACTTCGCCATCAGCACCATATTTTTCTACGGTAATCCAATCGCCTACCCTGACCAGATCGATAGCGCTCATCTGTACCGAAGCTACAAAACCCAAAATTGGGTCCCTGAAAACCAATATAAAAACTGCTGTAACGGCACCAAAACCACCGAAAACATATACGGGTGATTCGCCTAAAATAATCGAAAGGATCAGTACAAAACCAACAATATAAAATACAATTTTGGCTACTTGTTTATAACTTCTTACAGGTTTATCGGCATATTTCTTTGATGATTCCATGATAGAAACCACCGCATTCAGGAATGCATTTATGGCAAACATTACCGCCAAAACCATGTAGATTTTAGCAAAAATCAAGGCATAGAAGTGCCAATTTTTAAAATAGACAAAAAGATAGGGAACAACATTATAAATGATATAAGCACCAAATATTAAAGCAATTGCCCTAAAAACACGGAACTCGAACAATGCTTTCTGCCAGTCAGATTTGGTTTTGGCGCTTTTTACCATTACGATAAAAATCTGCCTGGTTACAAAAATGGTAATAAACAGAAATAAAATAACACCAGCCAATCCGATAAAAAAATAAGCATAAACCAGTTCGTTACCTGCAAGTCCTTTAGCAGCCAACCAGTTTCTTAGTTCATTAAACAGGTATTGAAACTCGAGGATATTCATCAAAGCAATTTAGTATTTATTGGTTATAAAATTAAATGGCATTTCATGCTTTTTTTCATTCTGAATGCAATGAATAATCTGCTACGAGGATAATGTTGCTATTAAAACTACGCTAAAATACTGATGCAATAATCCGTCATTGGGGTTATAAGATGTAAATTCTTCGCCGTGCTCAGAATGACAGTATTGTAGGTAATGACAAGACAGCCACAGCTCGCAGCCGGGATATAATTCGATTAAACCTTTTCTACCCAATTCCCATCGCCTTTGATGATATCGATCAGCTCATCTAAAGCATAAGCAGTAGTTACATTTTTCTTTACCACTTCTTTGCCACGGTAAAGGGTAATTTTATCTGGGCCGGTACCAACGTAACCATAGTCGGCATCGGCCATTTCGCCGGGTCCGTTTACAATACAGCCCATGATCCCTATTTTTATCCCTTTCAGATGATCGGTACGCGAACGGATCAGTTGAGTAGTTTCCTGCAGGTCGAAAAGGGTTCGGCCGCAGCTCGGGCACGAAATATATTCCGTTTTACTGATCCTGGTACGGGTAGCCTGTAAAATCCCGAAACTGGTTGAATTGATTAGTGAAAGGTTTTGTCCTTTCGCATCAATCCATACGCCGTCGCCAAAACCATCGGTAAGCAAAGCACCAAGATCTGTAGCTGCGTAAAGCATTAAATGACCGGCATCAGCATCCTGGTAAGTCCTTTTTATAATGACCGGAACCTGGCTGTTTTTTTCCTGCAAGGCCACAAAAAATGCCCTTTGCTCAGCCATTCCATGGGTTGAGGAGGTTTTCAGGATTAAAACAACGTTAGGTTGAAATGTTGGAATGTTAAAATGTTGGAATGTTTGGGCATCAACCTCAACAAAATTTAAGACCTCGTCTTTAACCTCAGCTTGACTAAATTCTTCGAATGAAAATAAAGGGTGGCAGTTATTCCTGTCTTTTAATTTTAACCAGGTAGCATAATTGTAAACCTGTTTTAAATTGCCCGGAAAAGAAAAAGAAGGAAGGTTATCGCCCAAAAAAGCCAAATCACATGCCTGATCGGCCAGGTTGTATTTATCTAAACCCGCACTATAATTATAGCCCACGGCACTTAAAAAGTAAGGATCTTTTAAATTTTCTTTCGAAACATCGATCATCACTACCGGGTGGTGGTGCCCTCCGATATGCTGTACCGGATCGGTAATGCGGCGGTTGTATTCGTAAGGAGAATAAGTGGAGCGGATGGCGTGGGATGTGGAGCGTAAATTAACCGACTCCGGACTTCCGACTTCAGGCTCCCGACTTCTTAAAGTATATCGATCGGCTAAAGCTTTAGCTACCGGTGCTTCAAATTCGGGATCTTCCGTTAAAGAAACACGGATGGTATCGCCCAATCCATCTTCCAGTAAAGTACCAATCCCAACTGCCGATTTAATGCGCCCATCTTCTCCGTCACCGGCTTCGGTTACACCCAAATGTAAAGGGTAATTCATCCCCTCCTTAGCCATGGTTTCGACCAGCAAACGGTAAGCCTGTACCATTACCTGGGTATTACTGGCTTTCATCGAAATCACCAGGTTGTAATACTGCTGATCTTCGCACATGCGGATAAACTCCATTGCCGATTCGACCATCCCACGCGGCGTATCGCCATAATGGCTCATAATCCTATCGGAAAGCGAACCATGGTTGGTCCCGATGCGCATGGCCGTACCGTATTCTTTACAGATTTTTACCAGGGGGATAAACTTTTTGTAAATCCGGTCTAACTCCGCATTGTAAGCATCCTGGGTATACTCTATATTTTCGAATTTCTTTTTATCAGCATAATTACCGGGGTTAACACGCACTTTTTCAACAATGCGGGCTGCCATTTCAGCTGCATTTGGTGTAAAATGGATATCGGCAATTAAGGGAACATTATAACCACGTAAACGCAGTTCTTTTTTAATATTGGCCAGATTTTCGGCTTCTTTAATGCTTGGCGCGGTAATACGGACATACTCGCAGCCCGACTCCACCATGCGGATGGTTTGTTCTACTGTGCCCAAGGTATCCATGGTATCGGTAGTGGTCATGGATTGGATACGGATCGGGTTGTGCCCGCCCAAAGCGATATCGCCGATGTTTACTTCTCGGGTTAAGTACCTAGAATAAGCTGTTAAACTGTTGCAATATCCGCCAGCCAAATCGTGTTTTGCCAATATTTTTTCCATTTGGGTGCAAAGATAAGGATTGTTGGAATTTTTGATGTTGTTATGTTGTAATTAAATTAGCTGATTTATAAAGGAGTTATTTGATTTTTTTGAAAACGGGGTGCAGCATCGCCTGGCAAATGCAGCCCCGCTTAACGCTTTACTTCATTGCACTTTGTATATGCTTTAATCGGGTTATTTTTTACGGTGGGTGGGTTTGTTGGCCATATTGCACCGGTCTACGTTCCATAAACGGGATGGAAGCGGCATCCTTTGGCTGTTAGCCTGAGCGTAATACAGGGCTAGCCAAAGATATAGCGTACAGCACGACTAACGATAAGAGAGACGCATTGTCCCTGCTTTCTAACTTAAATCAACCTGTCTTTTATCACCAGCGTATTGGCGGCAATATCGTGCCAGCACTGGTTCTTCCTGTTCAAAAAACTGTAGAGGTAGCCAAAAAAAACCGGGATTACAGATAATATTTTCGAAAAATTCCTGACCAGGGAAATACTGAAAGAAACCCGGCTTCCTTCTAAATCGGTTACTTTAATATTCAGTAGTTTTTTACCGATGGTAGCCTGACTTTTAGATGCTTCGGCAATACTGCCATAAATAAGTTTAACGATAAATATGGAGGGAAATGGCACCAAAAATGCCATAATGCGTTGATCTTTCCCTTCGATAAAAATATAGCTCGTTAAAATGATAACGGTGTAAAACCCAAAAATGATGAAATGATCGATTACCGAAGCAAGCAAACGCTGATCGAAAGCAGCAAAATATTGGGGTGCAGTTTTTTGATAACTGAAACCCAAAAGCTCACGCAGTTCGGGAATTGCGTGAGCTTCTTTATAATCGTCCATTCCGGGTTTGCGTATAAATGTATTCGCACTGATGTTTAAACCTTTCAGTTCGGTTAAATTATACGGCCCCTGGGGCTTACCGTTAATTACTACTGTGTATTGATCAGAATTCATTTAAAATCAGGATTGCTTGGATTTTAGGCTTTGCAGGATCAGGGCTTTATTAACAGCAAAGTTCATATTGCGTTTTTAACCTTACACCCTCCGCCTTAAAACCTTCTGCCTTCCTAATACCTGGTCACTTCAAAGTTACTCAATCCACCGTCTAAATTGATAAAGATTTTTTTAGTCGACGATTTATAGTTAGAAGTTTCGTAAACGCCATCGCTCAATTTTTCAAATCCATCAAAATCTTTTGCCGATAAACCAGTTTTGGTTTTGATCCTGCAGCCAGCGCCATTAGGTACTTTGATTTTAACATCTGCCACTCCCGATTTCACAACCACATCAGTGATAGGCAATAAATCGCCGATTTTAATATCCAGGGCGGCAGCTCCACCATCAAAGCGGAAAGTACGCACTTTGTAAGGAGAAAAATCGAAATCAGCTTCTCCAGCACCTAATTTCATCAATACATCCCAGGTAGCTTCTTTGTTTAACTTAAAATTTACCTCATTACCGTTATCGCCAAAATTCCATTTGCCTTTTTTGTCGTCCATACTAAAAGTGAGTATGGTTGCAGAATCGGTAACAAGTTTTTTCAAAGAGAAATTACCGCGTCTTTTTTTGACATCTGCATCAATTAACGAAGAAGTTTCTCCATCGAGCTTGAATGAGATACCACCGCCTGAAATATTCAGCACAGTTTTTTTAGCGTTATCGGCCACAATAAAAGGCTCCGATAATTTTAACTGGTGATAAGAGGAGTCGTTATTGTCATCGTCGTTATCGTTATCCTCGTCGTTGTGTTCAATATTAATATCGACATCTTTTTTAAAATGGCGGCCCCACCAGTTGCCACGTTCCGGAACCTGCTGCCCTTTGTAAAAAAGGAAGGCCAGTGCTAGCACTAAAACGCCAATGGAAATGATACTGCCTGTTTGCGAATTGTTCCTGTTAAAAAGGATATTTAAGCCTGCAATGATCAGGAATATAGGCCAAAAGCTCCAAACGTTGCGCCAGTAAAAATTGATCACACCAAAATTTTCGAGTAGGAGTACACCACCAATAAAAAGCAGGATGATACCCCATATTAATCTATCTAGTTTCATATTATTTATACTTGAGGGTTAGCGGATGTTGACTGATCATCTTTGTTGGCCGGTGCTGAGGGTTCATTCTCTACAATAACTTCAGAAAAATCGGCAGTTTTTTGCTGCTCTGCCTCCTGTTGCTGATGCTGAAAAGCGGCCCAGTCGTTTTTTCTTTTTGATTTGGCAATGATACTGATACCCAAAGCAATAAATATTAATGGCCACATGTACCTGAATAAATTACGGATACTAAACCAATCGGGTATAAAATCCATTTCGCGCATCAGGAAAAAACATCCCACAACCAATAGCACTAAACCACCTATGGTACGGCCGGTATCGTTCGGTTTATTAAATTTCGCGAAATCGGCATGTGTTTCGAACGGTGTTTTCTCTGTTCCGTCAACCGGTTGTGTCCAATTCTGATTTCCCGGGTTTGCTGGTCCTGCAAAAGGATCGGCAGTTCCAAATGGCTGTGCATTTGGGTTTTTCTTGTTAAAGTAATCGTTAAATTTAGAAAATCTTGCTGCCGGATCGTCATTAACCGGAACAATAATCCACATGATTATATAGGCAATTAAGCCACCTCCAGCCATAAATATGGCAGATAATGCAAACAATAACCTAATTATGGTAACCTCCACCTGCATGTAATCTGCAAGTCCCGAAGCTACACCGGCAATCATCTTATCGTGTTCGTTTCTAAAAAGCTTCTTTTCCATAACGTTGTTCATTTTGTGTTTAAAAATCGAGCGGTGTAATTAACACTTCATCTACGTTTACACCTTTACTTAAGTTTAAAATGGTGAATAAAGTTTCGGCAATATCTTCAGGCTGTACAAATTTTTCATCGGGGATGCTTGTTCCTTCCCAGGATGAAGTTTTGGTAGAGCCCGGCAAAAATGCCGTAACTTTAACGTTGTGAGGGGCTAACTCTTGCCGCAATACATGATTAAGACTTAACATCGCTGCTTTTGTTACACTATAACTGCCAGCATTTTTTACCGGGGTTTTGCTGGCTACCGAACAGATGTTAAATATGTGGCCCTGCTTGGCTGAGCGCATTTTTTTTCCAAAAAACTTACTGATGTAATAACTGGCGTTCACGTTTAAATGCTGCTGCTTTTCGAAGGTTTCGTCATCCTCGTCGAGCAAACTGCCGGGTAAAAATATCCCCACATTGTTAACCAACACAGCTACATCATCAAAATCTATAGCTGTCGAATTTAAAAAAGCATACACTTCTTCTTTAATTGAACAATCGGCTGCCTGGATAAAAACAGCATTCCCATAAAGGGTTAATTCCTGTCGAAACTTTTCAAGTTCATCTAAACCCCTAGCTACCAAAACTAAATCGTACCCATGTTGGGCAAATTTAATCGCAATAGCCCTACCAATTCCTTTAGTTGCTCCGGTAATTACAGCTTTCATTATTTATGGTTTAATTTTTGTTAACAAAAAACCATATTTATATTCAAAACCACGAATATTTTTTGCAATAAGCAAAGAGCGACAAATTTTTATTGTTTCTTTGTAGTAGTATAGAACGATCATTTAAATTAAGCAATATATACGGAATGAATTTTACGAATTTCGGCAGATACATCCTGCTACTCAAATCTGTATTCAGAAGGCCGGAAAAACTGAAAATATACCTGAAAGAAATTGCCAAACAGATGGATTATGTTGGCGTAGGCTCTTTAGGTCTGATTGCCATTATTTCTACCTTTATTGGTGCGGTTATGACTTTGCAGATTGCTTTCCAGCTGGTTAGCGATTTTATACCCAAGACCATTATCGGCTCGGTAAACCGCGATTCGAGTATTTTAGAGTTAAGCCCAACCATCAGTGCAATTGTGCTGGCAGGAAAGATAGGCTCGGCCATTTCATCGGAGATTGGCTCCATGCGGGTAACTGAACAGATTGATGCATTGGAAATTATGGGTATAAATGCACCGGGCTACTTAATCCTTCCGAAAATTATTTCGGGCATCACCATGGTACCCATGCTGGTTATTATCTCCATGTTCTTAAGCATTACCGGTGGTTATATCGGCGGTTCGGTTTCGGGAGCGGTAACACCAGCCGAATATATTCAGGGTATTACCACTGATTTTAATCCTTACACCATTACGGTTGCCCTGGTAAAGGCATTTGTATTTGGCTTTATCATTACATCTGTTCCGGCATACGAGGGTTTTTATGTTCGTGGCGGTGCTTTAGAAGTTTCGCAGGCCAGTACAAGGGCTGTTGTAATTAGCTGTATTTCTATTTTAGCTTGCGATTATATCGTGACCCAATTGTTATTGTAATGATCGAAATTAAAGATATATATAAATCGTTCTACGGAAGTGAAGTGTTAAAAGGCATTTCCGGAAAGTTTGAAGAAGGCGTAACCAATTTAATTATCGGTGGTTCGGGTTCCGGAAAAACAACGTTGCTTAAATGTATGGTGGGTTTACATCAGCCTGATTCGGGCTCAGTAATGTATGATGGACGCGATTTTACACCGATGACCTACGAGCAGCGTATCGAAGTGCGTAAAGAAATCGGCATGTTATTTCAGGGATCAGCCCTTTTTGACAGTATGACTGTTGAAGAAAACATCATGTTCCCATTAAATATGTTTACCGATCAAAACAGGAAAGAAAAACTCGAAAGGGTTGATTTTTGTCTTGAACGTGTTAACCTTGCCGGCAAAAACAAGTTATTTCCAGCTGAATTATCGGGTGGTATGAAAAAACGTGTGGGCATTGCCCGTGCCATTTCGATGAATCCGAAGTATTTATTCTGTGATGAGCCCAACTCAGGCCTGGACCCAAAAACTTCGATCGTTATTGATGAACTGATCCAGGAAATTACGGAAGAATATAAAACCACCACCATAGTAGTGACGCATGATATGAACTCTGTGATGGGTATTGGTGATTACATTCTGTTCCTGCATGAAGGAAAGAAATTCTGGGAAGGCAGCAATAAAGAAATAGCACATACGGATATTAAAGAGCTGAACGACTTTGTATTTGCCAGCCGCTTTATGAAAGCTGCTAAAGATAAATTTTAAGAAAACCCGTATATTTGTATATAACTAAGGCTACTGAAATATCAATCGCAAATTGGAAAATCGGCAGGTAAAAAACAAATGTAGTTGAAGAACAAAAAAGCCTGTACGCGCTGCAAAAAACCTGTTTGCCGTTACTAAAGATTTTAATGAGCCTATAAATTTCTACTAAATAAAATCATCATTGCGGGGCACGAAGCGATTTCCTTCTGTCTAGTTATCGCACGAAGATTGCTTCGTGCCACGCAATGACAGACCATACCTAATAATACATGATACAATTACTAGCCCCCACCCACTGGAAAGATTATGAACTGATTGATTGCGGGGATTTTGAAAAATTAGAACGTTTTGGCAATGTGATTTTAATCCGTCCGGAGCCCCAGGCTGTATGGAAAAAAATACGATCTGATCAGGATTGGAAGAAAACTGCCAATATTACATTTAGGGGCCGTTCGGCAACGTCGGGCGAATGGGTTAAAAAAAACCAGTCTATTCCCGACCGTTGGCATGTAGAGTATAAGAACGATGATGTAGCCATTAAGCTCCGATTAGGTTTAACTTCTTTTAAACACGTGGGTGTATTTCCTGAACAGGCTGTAAACTGGGATTTTATCTCATCATCGATCAAAAAATTTAAAACGCCGCAACCCAAGGTTTTAAACTTATTTGCCTATACCGGAGCTGCCTCATTAATAGCTAATGCGGCTGGAGCCGAAACTACCCACGTAGATTCGATTAAACAGGTAGTTACCTGGGCCAATGAAAACCAGGAGCTTTCAGGCCTGAAAAATACGCGCTGGATGGTGGAGGATGCATTGAAATTTGTAAAGAAAGAATTAAAAAGAGGTAAAAAATACAATGGTATTATCCTGGATCCACCGGCTTATGGCCACGGCCCTAACGGCGAAAAATGGAAACTCGAAGATCATATCCAGGAAATGATGCAGGATGTAGTGCAGTTGTTGGATGAAAAAGAACATTTCCTTATCCTGAATACTTACTCGCTTGGCTTTTCGTCAGTAATTGTAGAGAATCTTATCCGTACTTCTTTTCCTTCGGTTAAAAATCTCGAAACGGGTGAACTTTATTTACAGGCTACTTCAGGCGTTAAATTGCCATTGGGCGTATTCGGTAAATTCTGTAATGTGTAAATGTTAATTACTTTATTTTAAACTTTCAAATTTCCATCCTACTTTCATCGGTCCGGAAAAAGACTAAACTTTAACTATCTAATATATTTATGAAATTCCCTCAATTAGCAGGCACTATACTACTTGGTTTTGCCGCAATCAGCTTATTCGCCAACTGCAATTCAGACGGTAAGGGCAAAAGCGGCATCGGTAAAATCTTCTCTTCTGATACCACAAAAAAGAAAACCGACTCAGCAGCAAACGTGATGAAACCTGTTGATCCGAAGCTTTACGATTCATTGGTAAAGAAATTGGCCAATGGAGATACAACCGGAAAATGGCCGGTAAAAAAACAACCATACCCTTTGGCCGGAGCCATTCTGCCATTTAAACGTATTGTTGTTTATTATGGAAACCTGCACTCTAAAAAAATGGGGGCACTGGGCGAATATGCACCTAAGGAAATGTGGCAACGCTTAAATGCCGAAGTAAAGCATTGGGAAAAGGCTGATCCAACCACCCCGGTACAGGCCGGATTACACTATATTGCTGCAGTAGCCAGTGGCACGCCCGGAAAAGACGGAAAATATATCAACAGGATGGGTGATAAACAGATCGATTCTGTTTTAAAAATTGCCAAAATGCAGCCTAATACCATCGTATTTCTAGATCTCCAGGTAGCTTTAAGTACCATTAAGGCAGAATTGCCGCGTATCGAAAAATACCTTGAACTGCCTTATGTACATTTAGGTATCGATCCAGAATTTTCGATGAAGGATGGTTCGTTGCCTGGCAAAAAAATCGGTACTTATGATGCTGCCGATGTAAACTATGTAACCCAATACCTGGCCGATATAGTTAAAAAGCACAACCTGCCTCCGAAAGTATTTGTACTGCACCGCTTTACGAAGAAAATGGTAACCAATGCTGCAAACATTAAACTCCGTCCTGAAGTACAGGTAGTGGTTCATATGGACGGATGGGGCGAACCAGAACTGAAAAAAGGAACTTACCGCCATTTTGTACAGGGGGAGCCGGTTCAGTTTACAGGTTTTAAACTGTTTTACAAAAACGACCTTAAAAAGGAGCCAAAACGTTTAATGACCCCTGAAGAGCTGTTAAAGCTTACACCCAAACCGATATATATTCAATATCAATAAAATTTCTAAAGCCTGTAATTGTAATTACAGGCTTTTTTGTTTCCTTTTAGATTGGGGGAAATCGTGAAAGATTGGTGCAAACTGCACACAGAACAATGCCTGCTTAAAACTTATAGGAATAATCGGTATTAAACTAGTCTTTAATATCAAAAAAATGTCTTTTTTTGATATTAAAGACAGGGAATAGATTTTATACTGTAGGATATGCAAACAGCAACACTTGGCGGAGGCTGCTTCTGGTGCACCGAAGCCGTTTTTCAGACGTTAAATGGAGTGAGCCGCGTTACATCAGGCTACATGGGAGGAGATTTGAAACACCCTACCTATATGGAAATTTGTAATGGGGATACCGGCCATGCAGAAGTAATTCAAATTGAGTTTGATGAACGTATTATTTCGTTTAATGAGCTTCTATTGGTATTTTTTAAAACCCATAATCCAACCACTTTAAACAGGCAGGGGAATGATGTTGGTACACAATACCGTTCGGTAGTTTTTTATGAAAATGAAGATCAGAAAAAACAGACGGAGGATATGATAGCAAACTTAACGAAACAGGACATTTTTGAAAAGCCAATTTTAACAGAGGTTTCGCCAATAGCTGAATTTTATGAGGCAGAAGACTATCATCAGAACTATTTTAACAACAACCAGGGGAAACCTTATTGTGCATTTGTAATACAACCCAAACTTAATAAGTTTGCTGCTGATTTCAGAGCGAAAATTAAACCGGAGTTACTCGAATAATTAAACCTCAAATGTAAGCAGGCCGTGCTGGCTGGCCGTGTGTATATCCCTCCATACCCGATTAATCTCCGATCCTTTTTTGGCCGCCTCTAAACCGCAATACGGAAACAAAATACCTGCAGTACGCCAACAGGCGTGAGCCAATTTACGGCTGATTGCGCTGACCTCGGTCAGTTTGGCATCGCTGATTTGACCATTCTCCATTAACTCAGCCCACGATTTATCAAACGTAGTAAAGAACTGCTCACGTAAGGCCTGTACTTTACTTTTACAACGGTTTAACTCCGCTGTAAAAAACTCGATTTGTACGTCGGTAAATCTCTTCATGCTGGACCGCGCATGGAAAGATTTTTCTACCAGCCGGATAAAATGCTTGGTCATGCCCAGGCTGTTAACGGCCAAAGTTGTTTCGGCAAGCTGTAAAAAGGGATAATCAAAGCCCGAATCTGTTAGTTGGATGCCCTCATTAATGGTAAAAGTCCTGTTTTCGGGTACCTCAAGGTTTTTTACTTCAAAAGCATGACTACCTGTGGCTATTAAACCAAAGTAAGACCAACCGGGTAAAATACGAACTTCTGCCTTTTTCAGGATAAATGATTTGATAATGGATTCGTCCTTTTCATCCAGAATATCCTTACCGTTTTCATCTTTAAGGAAACAGTTGGCCGTAAATATGGTGGCGTGCAATGCACCACTGGCATAGTTCCATTGTCCGTTAATGAGATAGCCCTTGCCAGTTTTAACAGCCTCACCACCTACTGCCCCACTCCCTGCAAAACAAACCTCATTATCGGCAAAAATTTCGGTTGCCAATCCGGGATCTAAAAAGCCTGCAAACCATCCCGCACCGGCACATAAGGTAACGGTCCAGCCAAGGCTCCCATCAGCTTCGGCAAGTTGTTCTTCTAAACGCAGAATTTCAGGCAGTTTTTTATTGGCGCCTCCATAAACTTCAGGCACA
Organism: Pedobacter zeae; assembly: GCF_014196715.1. Classification (GTDB taxonomy): domain Bacteria; phylum Bacteroidota; class Bacteroidia; order Sphingobacteriales; family Sphingobacteriaceae; genus Pedobacter; species Pedobacter zeae. The sequence continues at coordinate 699,081 of NZ_JACIEF010000004.1, read as the reverse complement.
AAAAGTTTAAACCAGTTTTCCTGGTAAGCCAGCGCTAATATTTCGGGATGCAACTTGCCCATTTCTTCAGAAAGGGCGGCATATTTGGCAACTTTTTCCTGCCAGTTAAGGGTTAAGGTATCATCCATTGTATGCCTGCTTTAAGATTGGGCCAATTTAAGCCTGCTTTTGTTGATGATTTTTTTCCAGTCAAAGAAACCAAAAATGGCCACTGTAAATAGAAAGGTAGTTAAGCAGGCCATTAGCGGCAGTTTTTTATGGAACAATAAGGGGATAGCTACGATGTTGGAAATATTAAGGAAAATCCAGTTTTCTATTTTACGTTTGGCCAGTAACCACATCCCTGCCCAGGCAGTAGCCGAAACAAAGGCATCAAAAAGAGGTACATCAGAATCGGTAAAATGTCTTAATACCAGAAATAATACGCCAAAACCAATTACTGAAATCAGCACTGCAATGGTTAATTCATTATTATTTGACCACGATACCTGGCTTTCGGCTTCCTGTTTCCTTTTCTTCCAGATGATCCAGCCATACACGCTCATGATCAGATAGTAAATACTTAAAAGTGTTTCTGCATATAGCTTTACATTTAGCAACAGGAACATGGATAAGAGGATAGAAATGATACCGGTTGGGTACAGCCAAATGCTATTCTTTTTGGCCAGCAAAACCTCTGCTACACCAAAACCCACAGCCAGCCACTCGATAAAAGAGGTGTGTACAATCTGCTCCTGAAAAAGCTTAAACCAATCCTGAAAATTCATTTACAATCTTTAAAAATTATTAAAAACTGCTTTCAGGGCGAAACAGTATGGTAAATGCTAACCTCTTTCCTACGTCGGTATTATCCGCATCAGGTACATTAAAGGCGGAAGGTTAATGGTTTAGGGTTTAAGGTTAATAACCTCATACCATAAGCCTTTTACCTTAAACCTCTAAATGGGTGTAATCTCAGCAAACTGATTTAAAAGAATTTAAACCCGTAAGCACCCCTTTGAGCAAGGCAAATATAGGTTTAAAAATGCTAGATCGGTATAATTTCAATATTATTGTTTCATTTTACCGACAGGAGGTGGATCCCCTTTTCCTCCTATTCTTTTAAATGTTAAATATTCAAATTTACCATCAGAATTAATTACACACTGAAAATCAGCATTTATTTCTTTATCCTTACAGGTAAAAAAATACATAAATTCTTTTCCTTTTTGAGTTTTGAATGTGGCCGACCTAAATCCTCGAACCATCCCGTGGATGTAGTCTAAATATTTAACCATATTCTTTTTGGATAACTTTTTTTGATAGTCTGCAGAAAGTGTACTATAAATCTGGTCGTATTTGGCGGCATTAAATTGCACTAAAAAATTCTGCACCGTTTTCTCCGCTACTTGGTCTTGAGCAAATGAACCTGTGGAAATTGAAAGAAATAATAATAAAACCAGCCTCATATCCATAAAATCTAAAACAGCCCAATTTGCCCCTTATCATCAATATCGATATCATCGGGGTTAGTAATTTCGAAATCTATTTTTTTTACGGGTTTTTCTTCAGCTTTTGGTGCTTCTGGTTCGGCTGGTGCTGGTTTTTCTGTTTTAGGTGCAGGTGCTTCGGTACGCTCAAATTTTGGTTTCACTTTCTCTACAGCCGGCTCATCAGTAACCTTTTCTGTTGTGTCTGAAGATTCATTTGCCTCTTCAGTGGTATCTGCCGCTCCGTCGTTGCTTTCGTTATCACCTTCAGCCGGTGTTTCTTCTACTTCCTCTTCTTCAATCTCCGGTTCTTCTAATACAACCTTTTGCACATCGTGTGGCGATAAGCGGTTACCGTTAGCCTTTAACCCTTTAACATCAATCATTTCGGCCAGTACAAGTTCAAGGGTTTCCGGAACCTGTGTTTTACCTTTTAATACATCGACTATAATTTTGGCAGCGGGGTTACCTGTTAAATGCAATAATTTCGATTTCGGCTCCTCACTGATGAAGATCGTTTTCTTACCGTTAGCCTGCAATTCGAATGCAAAACGTTTAATGAAATAGTTCTGCGCCTTACCTTCAAAATGAACTGCTGCAAAGATCCTTTCGGGATCAAACTTCTCGATCAGCAGCAGGTTATCGTCAAAATGGTTGGTTAAATCGAAAGAGCTCAGTTCATAGTAACCGTCTTTGTGTACCTGTAAAATGCGGTCGTCGCCATCAAATTCGCCCAGGTATTTACCGCGACCATCAACATTGAGGCGTTTTAACAAATCATCGTACCAGATTTTAAGTCCTGATAAGGTAGAAACGCCTTTGCTTTTTAAAACGATCTTTTTAACCGGGTATTTCGATACAATATTTCCTTGCGAACCGCGGCCTTTAATGGCCACTTCGGCAAAATCAAGATCGAACTGGAGTTTACGTAATTTAGAGTGCGGCTTTAAGGCTACATTGATCACTTCAGCCTCTCCGTTCGGGTTAGCGGTAAAGTACAGTACTTTAGAACCTTTTGATCCTTTAGTTAAATCGTATTCCTTATCGCGGGTTACACCCACCACCGAAAATCTTTTAATATACGATGTTCCGCTGGCACCATCTTTATAAACCATGTTGTAAACGGTACGTTCATCGTTTTTCTTGAACACCTGTACATGGATAATGCCTTTGCCCACAAAGGTTTTATCGGCCACTTTGGTAATGATGCATTTTCCGTCTTCACGGAAAACAATTATTTCATCGATATCCGAGCAATCGGCTACGAATTCATCTTTACGTAAACCCGAGCCCACAAAGCCATCGGCGCGGTTTACATATAATTTTACGTTGGCCAAGGCAACTTTAGAAGCTTCAACACGATCAAACAGGCGGATTTCTGTTTTACGCTCCCGCCCTTTTCCGTACTTATCTTTCAGCTTCTGAAACCAGGCAATCGCATAATCAGTAAGGTGTTTTAAATGGTTTTTAACTACTTTAATTTCCTCTTCCAGATTTTTCATCTGCTCATCGGCCTTTTTCACATCAAAACGGGTAATGCTACTCATCGGCTTATCGATCAGTTTTTTGAAATCTTCGGGTTGGATTTCGCGGTAAAGCGAGGGTTTAAAAGGTTCGAACAACCTGTGTAAAACCTCCACAACCGTTTCAAAATTACTCGAATTTTCGTAGTCAGGGTTTTTATACATCCCTTCCTGAATAAATATCTTTAACAGGGAGCTAAAGAAAATTTTCTCCTGTAATTCATTTAAACGGATTTCAAGCTCTTTTTTAAGTAAGCCTTTCGTGTGTTTGGTGTTTTCGATCAGGATATCATTCACACTTAAAAAGTGTGGTTTATCATCCTGGATGATACAGGTATTGGGTGAGATAGAAACTTCGCAGGCAGTAAAAGCATAAAGCGCATCAATGGTCACATCGGGCGAAATACCCGGGGCCAGGTGCACTACAATCTCTACATTGGCCGCAGTATTATCCTCAATTTTTTTGATTTTGATCTTTCCTTTATCGTTAGCAGATAAAATACTATCGATAACGGAACCCGTGGTGGTACTGAAAGGCACCTCACTGATGATCAACGTTTTCTTATCTTTTTCAGTAATTTTTGCCCTTATCCTAATTTTACCGCCACGCTGACCTTCGTTATAGTTCGAAAAATCGGCCATACCGCCCGTAAAGAAATCGGGCAGGATATTCGGGCGTACGCCGCGCAATGCTTCCATCGATGCATCCAACAATTCGACAAAATTATGCGGCATTACTTTGGTGGCCAAGCCTACCGCAATACCTTCGGCACCCTGGGCGAGCAAAAGCGGGAATTTAACCGGTAAGGTAACAGGTTCATTATTACGCCCATCGTAACTTAACTGCCACTCGGTAGTATCGGGATTGAAAACCACTTCGTTGGCAAATTTCGATAAACGGGCCTCGATGTAACGGGGAGCAGCAGCGCTATCGCCCGTAACCGGATCGCCCCAGTTCCCCTGCATATCTATCAGCAGGTCTTTTTGCCCGATTTGTACCATCGCATCGCCGATTGAAGCATCGCCATGCGGGTGATATTTCATGGTATTACCAATTACGTTGGCAGCCTTGTTAAAACGCCCGTCGTCCATCTCTTTTAACGAGTGCATAATACGGCGTTGAACAGGCTTTAATCCATCGTTAATGTGTGGAACCGCCCGGTCGAGAATTACATAAGACGCATAATCGAGAAACCAGTTTTCATATAAACCGTTAATTGGCGTTATGGTATGTTTGTGTTCTTCGTTGATGTTTGGGTCTAGTTCTTCACTCATTTATATACAAAAATTGGCAGCGGTAAATATAATAAAAATGATTGCACAGAATGAAGACAGGTTATTCACATTTCGATCCTTCTACTATGCGCAGGATGACAAAAATTATTCATGCACAAAATAAGTACCTCAAATAATCTGGTTAAATCTCAAGTCGGCAGGCTCTGGCTGACAACAGATGAGCAATGGTAACTTGTTTATTCCGTACCGAGCAGTACGCCCGAAACATTCCAGGCGCTTGAGCTCGAACCTTCGGGCTTACCCATCGGAATCGTAACCTTAATGGTATGCTGTCCTGCTTTTAAATCGCCCAGGCTAATCCATTCCGGGTTGGTCACCGTTCCGGGGCACCAGTTAGACCGGCTTAGATCGGATGATGACAGACCGTTTTCAAAATTACCTGATGCCGGGTTCGATAAACGGTAAGAACCGCAATCCTGGCGCCACGGGGTAAAGGCAAAAGCCTCCTTATTATCCAGCCATATGGTATTTTTACGTGGAACAAACTCATCGCCATTTCCCCAGCCTCCATGGCCTGTGGTAATGTACCGTAACCTGGCATCTTTTATATCTTTATCGAGCGTAAAGGAAACCTCCAGGCCTTTTTCAATGCTAAACATGGTGGCATACTCTTGTCCGGCCATTTCCATTACATTGGTCGAATTGAACAATGGCAGGATAAGCTCTTTATGATGCTCTCCCCGGCCGCTGTTATGCAGCGTGATGTTCATCGAAACTTTATGGCCGCCTTTATCATAATTACCGATAAAAACGGCTACCCAGGCTTCCTTTCCGTTTACCAAAGGAAAAAGTTCCGAAATATCCTGACGGTAATACACTTTCTCGGCCCAGTTTTTATCTTTTAGTTTTAAAGTATTGTATTTCCCTACACCAAAAGGCGTAAAAAAGCGCATCAGTTCAATTACCGGGTTATAATTGGCCGTAGCTACAACCCCCTGGTACGTTTTCCCGTTACCATTATCATAAACGGGCAGTTCTTTTACCGAGTTTTTCAGGGCATCCATCAGGCTGATGGTTTTATCTGTGGGGATTACAAATACTGAACCCGTTCTGTCGTAAGCATCGCCATTCGATTGCGCTGTTAAATCGACAAAAACATTTGGGCTGCCTGGGTAAGCTGGAAATTTAACTTTCCGCGCTATCACTGTTCCACCGGCAAAACGAAAAACCGAATCGTTTGACTGCGGCTTATCTACAAAATTGATGACTTCGTTATTAAAGACAGCCAATGTAGTAAACCGGCTTTTCCACAATAAATCTTTATAAGTTAACCCATCACTCAGGTTTGCACTTATTTTGGCTACATCAACCGGGTTTACATTTTTAACCGTTTCTATTTTAGTTGCGGTCAGGTAGCTGTTGCCGTTCCGAACCTGCTCTAACACTAAACCCAGGTTTTGGCCTAAAACCGTAGGTGCAGCTTTTATTCCCGCTTCAACAGTATACCACAAATCTATCCGGTTGGAGTTAACAATAGTAGTGGCCCTTTTGCAGGTATACCCCATTATTATTTTGGTTTCGTTACCGTATTCGAAAACCTGTTTGCCGATGGCCGTGCTATCAACCGTTGCCAGCTGGCTGCCGGTACTCAGATCAGCTAGCTGATATAAAAGCAGTGCGGGTTTGGTTACCAGGCTTTGCTCGTAGGGATATCTGGCTTTATGATCCAGGATGCTGGCATTACTGATTAAATTCTGTGTGGCAGTGGCAATCACCACCGTAGCGTTGCGATCTTCTTTGGGTTTGCCATCCGCAGAGCGGAAATAAGTAATTTTATAAGCTGCATTGCTTTTAAGTATGCCCTGGGCTTGCAGGTTAAGTGAAATAAAAACCGAAAAAATGAGGAGGTATAGCTGTTTCATAATGGCTAAAAAACCAAATATAGGGAATAAAGTCGGAGGTCCGGGGTTGGAAGAAAGGGCGACTTCCTGAAAGACCTTAGTAAATAAACCTGACAAAGCGGTTAGCCCGCCGTGAAAAGCAACGAAACGAGGACTAAAAGCGATGGCGGGATAAAAGCACCTATGCAATACAGAAGGTTGCACTTCGCTCAAAATGACGTTCCATCTTACCGCTCCAACCTATCCTCTACAAACGCAAAAGGCATCAAACTTTTTACGCTGGGTACTTTCAATACCTCACCGTTTAAACAATAAAAAATTACCTCAATCGGTCTTTGTTGCTTGCGCTCAAACTCGATCATTACCTGCAAACAGCCCCCACAGGAGGTAACAGGTTTTAAAATTTCAAAATGATCAGTCTGTGCGGTAATGGCCATACTTTCGATTACCGCATCGGGATATTTAGTACCGATAGCAAAAAGCGCCACCCGTTCGGCACAAAGCCCTGACGGATAAGCGAGGTTTTCCTGGTTGCTGCCTAAAATTATTTCGCCTGAAGCCAGGCGGATGGCTGTTCCTACTCTAAACTTAGAGTAAGGGGAATATGAGGTTGCCAAAGCTTGTTCAGCCTGCTGACATAATGTGCGGTCCTTTGCTGTTAATTCATCAATACCTGAGTATTGTTCAAAAGATATATTTAGATTTATTGAATTCATTTTAAACTTTTTTACGCCGCTAATGTTAAATTTTTATAACGGGCGAACAATTTAAGTTATTTTTTGTATTATTTTAGTAAAAAGTGCCTTAAAATTAATTTCGTGGCATACTCTTAACATTTATAAAAACACCAAACAGGCTTAGCTTTGAATAAATACGTACGCAAAAGTTTCAAAATTTTACTGTGGTTCATTGCCTCGATTATCATACTAGTGGTTGGTTTAGCACTGTCGTTAAATATTCCAGCCGTTCAAAATTTTGTTAAGGATAAAGCTATTAATTACCTTAAAACCAAAACCAAAACCGAGGTTAGCCTCGAAAGCATTAAGATTGCACTGCCTAAAGATGTTGTATTAAATAAATTTTATCTCGAAGACCGAAAAGGTGACACCTTATTATATGCCGAAAAGCTAGCGGTCGATATCAGCTTGTTTAAACTTTTAAAAAACACGGTTGAAGTCAACAACATCGAGCTTAAAAACATTCGGGCCAATGTTAAACGCATTAATCCCGATACTACATTTAATTTTTCTTTCCTGGTTGATGCTTTTGCCAGCGACCAGAAAAAACCCGAAGAGAAAGTAAAGAAAGATACGACCTCAACCCTAAAGTTCTCTGTCGACCGGATTTCGTTCGAGGATATAGGCCTCACCTACCGCGATGATGTGGCCGGCAATAACGTTAAACTTTACCTGGGTGCTTTTAAAACCAAAATCAAGGATTTCGACCTCGCCAACCAACACTATGTGATTAAGGAGCTAAGCTTAACCAATACTTCTTTACGGTATCTGCAGCAAAAACCCTTAACCCAACTGGTGCAACACATCACCAATAGTGTAGACAGTGCCGAGAAAGAACAGGGCAAACTGCCTTTAATAGAAGTACAGAATTTTGTTTTCAGCAAGGTAAAAGTCAATTACGACGACCAGGTTTCGACCACCAGGGCGGTTGCCGATGTTAACGACCTCGGTTTGGTTAACCTCAAGGTTGATTTAACCAACAGTAAATACGCCGTTGATGATGCACATTTAAACCGGTCGGACATCCTTTTTGCTTTCAAGCCGGCACCCAGTAACGATTTAAAAAAAGTAAAAGATACAGTTGTACCTGAAAAATCGACACTTGGACTCATGATTAAAAACATCAGTCTGGCCGATAATAATGTACAATTTGATAACCTTGGCGCTAAACCAGTACCAAAGGTAATGGATTTTAACCACCTTAAAATAGCCGGACTAAATTTAGGAGCCAGCAAGGTAACTTATAGTGCTGCCGGCATAAAAGCCAATGTAAAAAATGGCTCGTTAAAAGAAAAAAGCGGCTTTGTGCTAAACGAGCTTAAAGGCGATGCGGTGTATAACGACAAGCTGATTAAACTAAGCAATTTTGTGCTCAAAACCCCGAATACAACCATCGATAATGCTACCGAGCTTAATTTTACTTCAATGGATGACCTCACCAAACATCCTGAACGGGTAAAGCTTAACCTCGCCTTTAAAAACACCACCATTGGTTTAAAAGATGCGGGTTATTTCAGCGATGCAGTTCCGGCCAGTTACCGCAATGAAAAAATAAAACTTCATGCCGATGTTAATGGTTATTTAAACAACCTTAATATTCCACGTTTACAAATCAGCGGATTAAAAAATACGCAGATTGACATTAGCGGAAAGGCAAAAGGACTGCCTGATATTAAAAAAACCTTTCTCGATTTAAACATTAAGAAACTACACGTTACCAAAAGTGATATCCTGGTGGCTGTTCCTAAAAAATCACTCCCTCCTACTATTGAATTACCCAATGTGATCGATGCAAAAGGTAATTTTAAAGGATCGATGACTGATTTTAACACCAACATGAACATCCTGACGGATATGGGCGGTGCCAATGTTGTTGCCGGAATGAAAGGCCCAAAAGGTAAGGAAAGTTACCAGGCTGATATTAGCCTGAATAATTTTAACGTAGGCCGCCTGTTAAAAATGCAACCTAAACTGGGTCGTGTTTCAGCAAAAGCCCGGGTAGCGGGTAGCGGTTTAGACCCCAAAAAAATTAATGCAAAGTTTAATGCAAAAGTGTTAAGCGCCTACTACAATAAATATACCTACCGCAACTTGAATATGGCCGGTACCTATGCCAACCAGAAGGTGGCGGTAAAAAGCAGCATGCCCGATAGTAATGCCAATTTCGCCCTTGATGCAAAAGTTAACCTGGCTGGTAAATACCCAAGCGTAAAAGCTGATTTAAATTTAAAACAGCTTAACCTGCAGGCTTTAAACTTTAGCCCTACAGTGTTGAGTGCGGCCGGTTTGGTGAAAGTAGATTTAGCTACTGCTGATGCCGATTATTTAAATGGATCGGTTGATGTTACTGGTCTGCAGGTAGTAAAAGATAAGCAGCGGATTAATGTAGATACCATTTCTGTACGTGCCAAAAGCACGGCTACGGAAAATGAACTCACGCTGAAATCTGAAATCCTATCCGCCAAAATTGACGGTAAATACCAGCTAACCAAGGTTAGCAATGCCATTATTAACGAAATAAACAAATATTACGCTTTTGGCACGGTTACCAAAGTTCCCGATCAGCGCCTAAGGTTTTTTGTGAACCTGTACGATTCCAAACTGTTAAAGAGTTTTGTACCCGAATTAACTGTTTTTAAGCAATCGCAGTTTTATGGCTTAATCGATACCCAAAAAGACAGCCTGCAGATTAAAGGTAATTTCCCTCAGGTAGTATATGGCGATTTTAAAGTAGATACCACTGTTTTAAACATCAATAACGATAATAATAAATTAGATTACAGCTTAACGGTTAAAAGTTTACAAAGCCCATCCATTGCACTTTTCAACACAGAGGTAAATGGCGGTGCTGCCAACAATAATTTGGGTGTAAATATTTTCTTACGCGACAGGCAGCGCAAAAACAAATATGTTATTGGCGGTAATTTCCAATCGATTAACAAAGATTTTAAATTCACGCTCGATCCGCAAAAACTCCTGCTTGATTACCAGAAATGGGTGGTTTCGCAAGATAATTACATTCAGTTTGGCGCTTCGGGCATTTTGGTTAACCAATTTCAGATCAGCAACAGCGGCCAATCGCTGGCGATCAACAGCAACCCTACTGAGCCCAATGCACCTTTAACGGTTGAGTTTAAGGATTTCCAGCTTGAGACCCTGACTAAATTTGCAGAAACCGATACCACTCTGGTAGGTGGCCGCTTAAACGGTACGGCCAATGTGAAAGACCTGGCCAATACCCCAAAATTTGAGGCTAACCTGACTATCGATCAGCTGCGTTACCAAAAAGACGAGCTGGGCACTTTGCGTTTAGCCGTAAACAACAATACCGACAATGCCTTTGAAGTGAATGTAGCCTTAACAGGTGTACATGAACTGCGGGCAAACGGCTTCTATTACACGGCTCCCCAGAGCGCGCTTGACCTGACTGTTAATATCGATAAGATTGAAATGAAAAACATAGAAAGTTTATCGGCTGGTCAACTTAAACGAGGCACAGGTACACTAACCGGGGCACTAACCGTTAAAGGGGCATTAACGGCGCCGAAAATACTGGGCGATTTAACTTTTAACAATGCTGGCTTTAATGTGGCCTATGTAAACTCTTATTTCAGGATGCCGAACGAGAAGATTTCGTTCACCGAAGAAGGGATCAGCTTTAACAATTTTACGCTAATCGATTCTTTAAACCAGAAAGCTACCATTAACGGAAAAGTTTACACCAGCGATTTTAAAAATTACCGTTTCGGCCTGGATATCAAAACCAACAATTTCAGGGCCTTGAATTCGACCGCAGCGGATAACGACATGATCTATGGAACGGTTTTCTTAACCAGCAACATTAAAGTGCGCGGCGACCTTAACCAGCCCGATATAAACATGAACATCAGGGTAAACAAGGGAACTAAATTTTTCTTTGCCCTGCCGGCCAACGATCCTTCTATCATCGACCAGGAAGGCATTGTTCAGTTTATAGATGAAGATGCGCCACCGTTTAACGGCAAAAGAGCATTGAAAGTAGATAGCATCAGTAAGGCACCAATTAAAGGTTTAAATTTGGTTGCCTCAGTAAATATAGATCCTGAAGCTGAACTTAACGTAGTAGTAGATCCGGCCAATGGCGATAACCTGAACGTTAAGGGCGATGCCGATTTAAATGTGACGATGGATCCTAGTGGAAAAATCAGTATGACAGGCCGTTACGAAATTGTTGATGGTTCGTACAACCTTACCCTGGCCGTGGTTAAAAAAGAATTTAAACTGGTTAAGGGCAGTACCATTATCTGGACCGGGGAGCCTACCTCAGCCAATGCCAATATCACTGCTTTATACGAAGTAAACGCTGCTCCTATCGATTTGCTTAACCAGCCAGATCTTTATGAAGCCAGAACGAAACTACCTTTTCAGGTTTATTTAATGATGAAAGGCGAGTTGTTAAAACCTACCATTTCATTTAAACTCGATTTACCTGAGAACGAACGTGGTGCCTTAAGCGGTCAGGTGTACACCAAGCTGATTAACGTAAACCGCGATGAAAGTGAGTTGAACAAACAGGTTTTTGCCTTGCTGGCCTTAAACCGGTTCATTGCCAACAATCCCTTCCAGAGTCTGGCCGGTGGAGGTGGTGGGGTTTCTACGCTCGCCCGATCGAGTGTAAGCCAGCTTTTAACCGAGCAGCTCAACAATTTAACCTCCGATTTAATACAGGGCGTCGACCTCAACTTTGGGGTAAACTCATCAGAAGATTACTCAACCGGTTCGATGCAACAAAAAACCGATTTAGAAGTGGGCTTATCTAAAAAGTTACTCAACGATCGGTTAACGGTTACTGTAGGCAGTTCGTTTGCCCTCGAAGGGCCACAGGCGGCAGGAGAAAAATCGACTAATATAGCCGGAAATGTGAATGTAGAATACGCCCTCTCGGCCGATGGGCGCTACCGCTTAAGGGCGTACCGCCGTAACCAGAACGATGTTATCGTACAAGGGCAGATTATCGAAACCGGATTAGGTTTTACCCTCGTGGTAGATTACAATAAATTTAGAGAGATATTCCAGAAGAAACGAATCAGAAGAATAAGAAACATTGAACAGAAAGCACAGGATGAAAAAACTAACTAGACCGCTTTTATTTGTATTGGCCTGTTTAGTTTGGGCTTGCAGCAGTACCAAATCTTTAAAACCAGGACAGATTTTGTACACGGGTGCCGAAGTAAAGATCAATCCCGATTCTTCGGGCAAAATTGATAACGAAAAGCAAATTAAAAATGACCTCGAAGCGAAGACCAGGCCGCGACCTAACAGTTCTTTTTTAGGGATCAAATTCAAACTTGGTATTTATAACCTTGCTGGGGAGCCTACAAAACCCAAAGGTTTCAGGAACTGGCTACGCAGAAAGGGAGAGGCCCCCGTGCTGTTGAATGATGTAAAACTGAAGTACAACAATGATGTATTAACCAGCTACCTCATTAGCGAAGGCTACCTGCAGGCCACCGTTACCGGCGATACAGTGGTTAAAGATAAGAAGGGTAAGGCCATTTATACCGCCGTTACCGGGCAACGCTATAAAATCAATCGCGTTACCTTTCCACCCGATACCGGTGTGTTAACGCGAAATATCAATGCCAATAAGGATAAAACCCTGTTAAAGGTTGGCGACTATTACGATATTGATACTTACAAAAACGAGCGGATCAGGATTGATAATGACCTGAAAGAAATCGGTTATTTTTATTTCAGTCCAGATTATTTAATTATACAGGTTGACAGTACCATTGGCAAAAACCTGGTCAATGTAACCTTAAAGGTAAAAGATATTGCGCCTGATGCTGCGCTGAAACCTTATACCATTAAGAATATCAATATCTACCCTAACTATACCTTGCGCAGGGACAGTGTTTTAAGAAGGCTAAAACCGCAGGTATATAACGATTTTAACATTTACGATAACCGCAATACCTTTAAGCCTAAACTTTTCGATCGCCTGGTATTTTTTCAAAAAGGCGAACCTTACAACCGCAGAGACCATAACCAATCGCTGAACCGGATGGTAAATGTAGGCGCTTTTCAGGATGTGAGGGCTGAGTTTTTGCCGGTAGATAGTTTCAGGAACAACCAGCTTGACCTGAATATTTATTTAACCCCTTTAAAGAAAAACTCGCTGACCTTCTCGGTTACCGGAACCAGTAAATCGAATAATTTTGTGGGTTCTGAAGTGAAGGTTACCCAAACCACCCGCAACCTGTTCAGAAATGCCGAACAACTTGATATCAGTGTGAGCGGTGGTTTTGAAACACAGACCAAAGGAACCTCGTTGGGCAAAAATTCATTGTCGTTTACAGCCGAAGGAAAGCTGACCTTCCCGAGGTTAATTGTTCCATTTTACAAACCCAACAGCACCAATGCCTTTATTCCGAGAACCATTACTTCCCTTTCGTACCAGATGCTGAACAGGGGCTCTGAATATACCTTACATGCCATCAAAGGGGAGTATGGTTATAACTTTAAGGAAAACCAGTATAAGGAGCATAATTTTAACCCGATTTCGATTAGTTATGTTTCAACCAGTTTCCCTTCCGATACTACCGAGGAAAGAATCTATACACAAAATCCTTTATTAAGGTCTACATTAGAAAATCAGTTTATCGTCGGCAGCAATTACAACTTCACCTATACCAACCAGATGGAAGATAACCGCCGGAACAACACCTATTTTTATGGGGCTTTAGAAACCGGCGGAAATGTTTGGGGATTATTTACCTCCAAAAATGAAGAAGGGAAACACACCATTTTTAATACTCCGCTCAACCAGTTTATCAGGGCGGAGGCCGATCTGAGGGATTATTACAAAATCAATAAAAACCTGATCTGGGCCAACCGTTTAAATTTAGGTTATGGCTTTGCCTATGGCAACAGCACCTCGCTACCTTTTGTAAGGCAATTTTTTGCCGGTGGCAGTAACGATGTTAGGGCCTTCCCTGCCCGTACTTTGGGGCCTGGCACCTATAAAGTTCCGGATGATGCCATTTTTGCCGACCAGGGTGGAGATATTAAGCTGATGCTCAATTCGGAGTTACGTTTTAAAATCGTGAGCATACTATATGGCGCGTTATTTGTTGATGCAGGTAATATCTGGCTTAGAAAAGAAGACCTGGGAGAACCTGGCAAACCGGAAACGGCAAGGCCTGGATCAGGCTTTAAACTTAAAAATGCACTGAACGAGCTTGCCGTGGGTACTGGTGCAGGTTTAAGGGTTGATGCCAGTATTTTTGTAGTGCGCCTGGATGTGGCCTTCCCCGTTCGTAAGCCATATTTACCGGAAGGACAGCGTTGGGTATTTAACGACATTGATTTTGGAAATAAAGACTGGCGCAGGCAAAATTTAATTTTTAATATTGGGATAGGATATCCTTTCTAGTTTTAAAATGAAAAGAGTAAGAGTATTACATAAAATCAAATATTTTTTTGTTGCCATTTATCACCTCTTTATAGCTGCTGGTAAAGGCTTTATGGAAGACCGGGTAATGAAACTAAGCGCCTCACTGGCCTATTACACCATCTTTTCGCTTACGCCGCTTATCATTATTGTACTTTCGGCTGCCACTTTGTTTTTTGGCGATAAAATGCAAACCAGAGACAAGTTTTTTATGGAAGTTACCGAACTGGTTGGAAAACCTGCAGCTACCCAGATACAGGGCTTTGTTGATCATGCGAACAAAACAGGACAATCTACCATCGGTTTAATTATCGGTATTGGTACTTTAATTATAGGTGCAACCGCTATTTTTATCGAAATACAAGACAGCATTAACCTGATCTGGAAAGTAAAGGCTATGCCCAAAAAAGGTTGGATCAAAATGCTCACCAACCGGTTACTTTCTTTCTCGCTCATTGTATCAATGGGCTTTTTGCTACTCGTTTCGTTGGTGATTAACAGTATTGTGGTAGGGCTTGGCGATAAACTGGTTGCCCTGATTTCGGAGAGCAAAGTAGAGGATGTGATCCCAGTTGCCAATGATACCATGGCCCTGCTCATTTACATTTTGAACAATGCACTGACCCTTTCGGCAGTTACTGCAGTATTCACCATTATCTTTAAGGTACTGCCAGATGTAAATATTAAATGGAAATCGGCCATCATTGGCGCATTATTCACCGCAGTATTGTTTAGCCTGGGTAAATATTTAATTGGCATCTATATCGAAAAAGGAAGTACCGTTTCGGCATTTGGTGCAGCTGGTTCTATTATCATTATCCTGCTCTGGATTTACTACACTTCTATTATCCTCTATTTTGGTGCAGAATTTACACAAGCCTACGCCGAAAAATTCGATGGCGGCATATCGCCAAGTAAGTATGCCGTATTTACCAAGATCACCATCGTGGAGAAAAAGGTTGATGTACTACCACCGCAGCACCCTGAAGATACGGTTAACCTGCCAAAAGAGTAAAAATAGAATTGTGTGAATGAATCCTATCGGTTGGTGTCTCATCAACCGGTACAGGGACCACTAAGTTGTTAATCTGGTTTGTCTCTCACCAACCAATAAGGGAATTCAGCTCAGCCATGATCGTCTTGCTGAACTTGTTTCAGCATCTAATAATTGAAAGATCCTGAAATAAATTCAGGGTGAGGCAACGCTAAAAGTCAGGCTTTTTTAAACCTGACTCTATTATTATGCTACTTCAGTAATTACTTTAGGCTCTTCCGTCACCTCATCTTTCTCGATACGCAGGTTCTTGATAATATGCTGCTGCCTGTCTGGTGTATTTTTACCCATGTAATATTCTAACAGGCTTTTAATGGTCTGATCTTTTAAAATTACAGGATCAAGGCGAATATCTTTTCCGATAAACAGGCCAAACTCATCCGGCGAAATTTCTCCCAACCCCTTAAAACGGGTAATCTCTGGTTTATTGCCCAGTTTTTCTATCGCATTTTTACGCTCTTCGTCGCTGTAACAGTAAATGGTTTCTTTTTTATTACGCACCCTGAAAAGTGGTGTCTGCAAAATATAAACATGCCCCGCTTTTACCAGATCGGGGAAAAACTGCAGGAAGAAAGTCATCATCAGCAAACGGATGTGCATACCATCCACATCGGCATCTGTAGCGATAACGATATTGTTATAGTGCAGGCCATCCAAGCCATCCTCAATATTTAAAGCATGCTGCAGCAGGTTAAACTCTTCATTTTCGTATACCACTTTTTTGGTCAGCTCGTAACAGTTTAACGGTTTACCCTTTAAACTGAACACCGCCTGGGTATCTACATCACGCGATTTGGTGATTGAGCCCGAAGCCGAATCTCCCTCGGTAATGAACAAGGTAGTTTCATAACGTTTTTCGTGTGTGCTGTTGAAATGTACCTTACAATCGCGAAGTTTTTTATTGTGTAACGAAGCCTTTTTAGCCCTGTCGTTAGCCAGTTTTTTAATGCCCGCAATATCCTTACGCTCACGCTCCGATTGCATAATCCTTTTTAAAAGGGCATCGGCAACATCAGGATTTTTATGCAGGTAATCATCAAGTTCTTTTTTAACAAAATCGTTAATAAAAGTAGCTACCGATGGTCCTTCAGGCCCCATGTTTTGAGAGCCCAGTTTGGTTTTGGTCTGCGATTCGAATACCGGCTCCTGCACACGGATAGAAATGGCCGCAATGATCGACGAGCGTACATCCGATGCCTCAAACTCTTTCTTAAAAAACTCACGCACAGTTTTCACCACTGCCGCCCTGAAAGCTGCCTGGTGTGTTCCGCCCTGCGTAGTATGTTGTCCGTTAACAAACGAATGGTAATCTTCGCCGTACTGCTGCCCATGGGTCATGGCGATTTCGATATCGGGACCAACCATGTGAATGATCGGGTACCTGATTTCCTCTGGCTTATTAAATTTAGAAAGCAGGTCGTACAGGCCTCTCTCCGAAAAATATTTCTGGTTATTAAAATTTATGGTTAAACCTGTATTTAAGAAAACATAGTTCCAAACCATGCTCTCTACAAAATCAGGAATGTAATGGTAATTTCTGAAAATACTTTCGTCGGGATAAAAAGTAATCGCCGTACCGTTACGTTGTGTAGTATCGATTACCGGATTTTCATTTACAATTTCGCCTTTAGAAAATTCTACTTTTTTGGTTTTTCCATCGCGGTACGATTGAACGGTAAAACTGGTAGAAAGCGCATTAACGGCCTTAGTACCTACCCCGTTTAAACCAACAGATTTTTGAAAGGCATTGCTATCATATTTACCACCGGTATTGATTTTACTCACGCAATCGATCACCTTGCCCAACGGAATGCCCCGGCCATAATCGCGAACATTTACCTTTTGCTCAGATAGCGTAATTTCGATGGTTTTCCCTGTTCCCATTACAAACTCATCGATAGAGTTATCTACAATTTCCTTTAACAGAACATAAATGCCATCATCCTGTGCGGAGCCATCACCAAGTTTACCGATATACATACCCGGACGTAACCTGATGTGCTCTTTCCAATCCAATGAGCGGATACTGTCGTCGTTATAAATTACTTCTGCCATAATGTGTTATCTGTTTATCAATCAAAACCCGTTTCGGGCTATGCTGCAACAGCGCCCAGTGGCCCAGTTACTTTTTAATCAAATTGATAATTGTTGTAGGAATAGATCTGATGCTGTTTTTACAGTTTTCAGAAATATTATACAATAATAGATTTATTCTGCGAGGCAAGCAAAAGAAAGTTTCAACATGCTGGGGAAGATGCTTTGGTCGATAGTCAATAGTTTGATCGTTCATGGCCCGTTGGTTTAACCTTCCTGAAGAATCTGCTAAATATTCACTTAAGAAATTATTGTACACTACCAACCACGAACCATCAACTATAATCGTGAACCATCAACCATGACCATGAACCATCGACTAATATACCTCTCCCAATCTTACCTATTACATAATTTCCCTATCTTCATCACTTAATTTAAATATCCTTATTCATGCAACAGAAAAAGCAACTTTCGCTATTCGATTTATCCATGATTGTGGTAAGTCTGGTTATTGGCATGGGCGTTTTCCGCACACCGGTAAATGTGGCCGCCAAGGCGCAAATTCCGGAGTTGTTTTACCTTGCCTGGTTTATCGGAGGTTTTGTGGCTTTTTGCGGGGCATTAACCTATGCCGAAATCGGCTCACGTTTTCCGGTAACCGGGGGTTATTACAAAATATTCTCAGCAGCCTATCATCCTTCTATCGCCTTTGCCATTAACTGCATTGTAATTATTTCGAGCGCCGCATCGGTAGCCGCCATATCCATTATCGGGGCGGAATACCTGAGCAAGATTATTCTACCTCCGGCCATGCAAAACGAAACCTACCGGGTGGCTATGGCCATTACTACGATCCTGGTATTTTATTTCATCAACCTGCTGGGTTTAAAGGCCAGTTCCAAAACCCAGAATGTGTTAACGGTTATTAAAATCGGGATGATTCTAACCCTCATCTGTGCCATATTTTTTGTGGGGAACATCCCAACCGCCACTCCCGTTTTTAAAACCAACAACGGCTCCTTACCCAGCTGGACCGATTATGGCAAAGCCCTGGGCTTATGTTTAATCGCTGTATCTTTTTCTTATGCCGGTTACGCCCAAACCATCAATTTTGGCGGCGAGGTTAAAGAAGCCAAAAAGGTAATTCCGCGGGCAATTATTATCGGTTTAACCATAATTGTTATCCTGTACCTGGCCATTAATTACGTGTATGTTCAGGTTATTGGTTTCGAAGAACTGAAATCGGCAGAAAGTATAGCAGCTATACTGGCCGCCAAAATATTCGGACCAGCAGGCTTTAATGCCCTTTCGATTATTATTTTTTTCTCGGTAATGGGCTATGTTAATGTAAACTTGCTGAGTAACCCCCGGGCAATGTTTGCTATGGGTGAAGAAGGTGCCTTACCCAGGATTTTCAGCCGTATGAATAAAAAAACGGAGGTCATAACCTTAAGCCTGAGTGTTTTTACTGTTGTTGCCGTGGTGATTATTTTCTATGCCAAAACTTTTGATAAGATTTTAAACTATACCATCTTTTTAGAAAGTATTAGCATGGCCAGTTCGGCAGCCACCATTTTTATTCTGCGTAAAAGAACTGCACATCTTGATAAAAAAACCATCTATACTGTGCCATTATATCCTATATTGCCTATTATATTTATTGCCGCTTATACTTTTGTGGCCCTGAGCATTTACGCCGACGATCCCAATGCTGCATTAAATGGTTTATATATTTTTATTGGCTTTCTGGCGATTTATTTTGTGAGCAGATGGCTTAAAAAATAAAGGTATATTTTATTTGAAACTGACGATTTACCTTTGGGCTGCTCTGCGTGGCGAATGGGGTTTTAAGTTTGGACCACAGGCCTTACCCAATAAACCTGATTGGAATGAACATGAAGCGCAGCGAAATAAAATGGAAAGCAGGGCTGATTGAACCTATAAACACAGGAACCTGCTTTTCAAAAAAAAGAAATGAATTAATTTTAAGCTTTTTTAATGAATAAAACACTCTCACCAAAACAAGAAATTGCTTATGCTGCCGGTATGATTGGCTGGAGCACGATGACCAATATTATCATCGTTATGCTTCCTTATTTCTATCTGCCGCCAAGTAATGCCGGCTTACCGCCTTTGGTGCCGCAGCTTGTTTTACTGGGTGCATTTAATATCCTTTCCATTATTGCGGCCTCGGGCAGATTGGTTGATGCCATTTACGATCCCTTTATTGCGTCTAAAAGCGATGCCAGCACCAATAAAAGCGGCCGCAGGATGCCTTTTATGAAATGGGCTATTGTTCCGGCGATGCTGTTCTGCGGACTGGTTTTTTACCCCATCCAAAAAACAGAAAGCCTGCATAACGCCTGGTGGTTAACCATTACGCTTTGCTTATTTTTCATATCGGTTACTACCTATATTATTCCGTATAATGCTTTACTGGCCGAAGTAACCAATACACCAAAACAGAAAGTTAAGCTATCCAGTTACCAACAGGTAGGTTTTGTGATCGGGATTATTTTATCAGCCTGTACGAATAACTTTGCCGACCTGGTTGAAGCCCATTTTCATGTAGCCAACCGCAGTGAAGCCATCCAGACTGCAATTTGGGGTTTGTGTATCTTATCCGGTATAATGATGTTATTGCCCATTTTTTTCATCAACGAAAAGGAATTCTCAGTTGCCAAACCTACACATGTTCCTTTGTGGCCGGCAATTAAAAGTACCTTTAAAAACAGTAATTTTAAATATTACTTAATATCTGATTTTGCCTTTTATACCGCATTGAGTATTATATCGAGCGGTTTATTATTCTTCTGTACCGTTTTACTGGGTTTACCGGAATCAGAAGGAGGCAAATTTATGGGGGCCATGGTTATGGCTTCGCTGTTATTTTATCCACTTGTTAATTTTGGTTCTGCTAAAATTGGTAAAAAACCTTTTGTATTGCTTGCCTTTGGTGTATTGTGCTTAATCTTTGTGACCATTTTCTTTTTAGGTAAATTACCCTTTGGTCCGTACACACAGATTTATATGCTGGTATTATCGGCCTCTTTCCCCTTAGCCGCCCTTGGCATTTTACCCACAGCGATTCTGGCCGATATTGCCCAGAAAGATACTTTAAAAACAGGTGAAAACCACGAAGGAATGTTCTTTGCCGTGAAATACCTTTTTGTAAAACTCGGCCAAACATTGGGCATCGCCATTTTCGCCATGCTTACCGTTTATGGCAAAGATCCCGGCAATGATTATGGTTTAAGGTTAAACGGCGTGGTAGGTTTTGGGCTCTGTTTAATTGCGCTGTTGGTTTTCAGCAGGTTTAAAGAGGAGAAATAGTCTAGAGCTGGGAGAATAAACAACCGAAGATCCTTAACCAAGCAGTTACTGTATTATTCACAGTTCTGATTTTTTTTGGAAAGCAATTTCTGTGCTGCTTAGGTTACAGCAGTCCCGCCCTTTGCTTAATCCCGATAAAGTAAAACTGTAAGTTAAACCATCCTTAAATCGGGATAACGCTGTTGGTCGGGTTTATTTTACTACTGGTAGCAGCAATATTTCAGCCACCTAATCCATATTAAAGGAGAATACTCCAATTGTTTGATAAAAAATAAAAGTACCGTAGGTTCACTCCATCCCGATAGGATGGCAATGAAATGCGGGATCTGCTAAAATGATTTTGACCGCATAAGACACATCAAAACTTAGTATACTCATCGCGTAAAATACATTAGCGGAGCAATGCTCACAAACATCGCTCCGCTGTAATACACTCATTTACAAATTAATATCCCGGGCTTTGTTTCAACGCCCCCTTACTCCTATCGATCTGATCCTGCGGTAAAGGGAAATAATCATCTCTGGCTTCGATGGTAATGCCTTTTAAATAGCTGAAGTACCCGCCTTCAAAAGAAAAATAACTTTCGAGGGTTTGTTTGGCTATGCCCCAACGCACAAGGTCAAAAAACCGGTGGCCTTCCATGGCTAATTCCAATCTCCGTTCAAAACGTACCGCGTTTCTCGCATAGGTATCATTCGGAAATGACAGATACGGGCTAACTTTATAAGCTGCAGCAGGTGCCCCGTTTATAGATTGTGGTGTTATTTTGGCCGCCCTTGCCCTCACGGCATTCACCAATGTTAAAGCCCTGTCCAAATCACCTTTTTCGACCGCACATTCTGCTGCCATCAGGTAAACATCGCCCAAACGGATCAGGTTTACATTCAGTCCGGTTACATTGGTATTGCCAGGCGCTGTCCCGCTCGAAATCTGAGCAGCATCAATGGTATTTTTAACGGCCAGGAAGGGGCCACCGTTACTGGCATCACGGATCCAGGTATCCCCAGGCATTAAACCCCAATCTCGGTATGGAACACCTCGTCTTCCCAGTGTCGATTCTATTCTTGGATCCAAAGGCAAAGTTTTATCCACCACATAGTTTGCCTTATCGGCCCCGGTTAATCCAAAATCAGATTTATATGGATTATTCCGGTAACTGCCATCTAATAGCGGTAAACCTGCCGCATTCACCTTAAATGAGTTGGCCAAATCTATGGTCGGCTGGAAGAAACCGCAGCAGTTAATCGGCGCATTACCATACGGGAAGTTAAGCATATCGCCTACATTGCCATTATCGCCCCCGGTGCCATCTGTTCCAACAGAATGCTGAACAGACATAATGGTTTCTGGTCCGTCTTCTTTGGTAATATCAAAGTTATCCGAATACGGCATATCAACCAGGGATGGTTTTGCCAAAATTACGGCATTGAGCAAGTCGTATGCCTCAGAATATTTCTTTTGATATAACAGTACTTTCCCGAGATAAGCCTGGGCAGCATATTTATCTACCCTGCCTTTTTGATTTTTTGGTTTGGTCGTGCTTAAATTAGCAAGGGCAAACTGCAGGTCATCAACAATGTTTGGATAAATATCTTTATCATTCGGAACAAAAGTGCCGCTTGTAGCTTCGGTAATATACGGCACAACTTTAAATATCCGTACCAAAAAGAAATAATAATGTGCCCGGAGTAACCTGGTTTCGCCCTGAATTTCCTTTGCTCGGGCATCGCTAAATTTTGCGGTACCTTTTCCGGCCTGCAGGTTAGCCAAAATTTTAAGCGTATTGTTGCAACGCTGAATGCCCTCAAAACACCTGTCCCAGATATTCGATAAGTTATCGTTTGTACTGGTCGGCGCATGTTGTTCAATGGCATTCATAGGTGGCTGATCGCCAATCTCGCTCCCTTTATGGGCATTATCAGAAGCAACTTCGCCGAATAACCATTGACTTGGGGCTGCGCCGTAATTGCCATAAGTTCCGTTTACATTGCCATTGAGTAAACCATAAGCCCCTACCAGCAAACCTTCTACACCATCTTGTGTAGTAAGTTGTTCTTCTGTAAGTTCACCTTGTGGCTGAAGCGTTAAAAACTCCTTTTTGCAGGAAAACGTACTGCAAATCAAAAAGGAAAGAAGAATATATTTGATGTGTTTCATTTTGATCTCTTTTAATTAAAATCCAACATTAATACCGATTAAAAATTGACGTGGCGAAGGATAAACGCCTTTATCTACCCCAAGTGCCGAAAAGGTATCGGCAGGCGGACTGGCACTTCCTACAGAAGAAGCGGCATCTCGGGTTTGACTTACCTCCGGATCCAGCCCCGTATAATTGGTAATGGTGAAAAGGTTGGTAGCACTGATATAAAGCCTTACCCGGCTAATGCCCGATTTTGGTCCAAATGCTTTAGCCGTTGGAATTGAATACCCTAACTGTATATTTTTAAGCCTTAAAAAGCTCCCATCCTGAACATAATAGCTTGATGAAGCCAGCTCAACATCTGAGGCACCCACATAAGCCGATGGGATGAGACTTGAAGGATTAGACGGACTCCAGGCGTTTAACAATCTCGTACTTTTCGCACCTGCAAATGATGGAAAGTCGGTAAAATAACGGGTAGCCTCAAATAAATCATTGCCCTGCACGCCGTATAAAAATGCAGAAATATCAAAATTTCGATAAGATGCATTTAGGTTTATTCCATAAGTAAAATCCGGATTCGGATTGCCAATAATGGTACGGTCTTTAGGATCGATGATACCATCGCCATTAATATCCTGGTAACGCAGACCGCCAATCCTTGCACCTGCATACGACGGGTTGTTTTGAATATCGGCAGCACTTTGATAAATCCCGGCAGTTTTGTAGCCGAAGAAAGAGCCAAAAGATTCGCCTTCCTGTAATACACTGGTTTGCAAGCTTCGGTAATTGCCATAAATCTGATTAAAAATACCAGGTGCCAACCTCATGATCTTATTCTCATTTTTGGAGAAGTTTAGGCCAATATCGAATTTAAAAGGACTGTCTGCATTCCTTCCGTAGTGATAGGCAACATTAAATTCGACCCCTTTATTGCTCATATCGCCAATATTTACATAAGGCGAACTGCCTAAACCCACTATACTCGAAGGCAATGGCTGGTTATAAAGCATATCGGAGGTCTTTTTGTTATACCAGTCTAATGATCCATCAATTGCACCGCCAAGCAATGTAAAATCAAGACCAATGTTTAAGGCCTTTAACGATTCCCACTTTACATCAGGGTTTTGATAAGCATTTTGCCATACACCGGTAGTAAGGCCATTACCACCACCAACGGCATAGGCCGAGTTAACAATAGAACTTTGATACCTGTTGATGTATTGATACGGAGGTATCCGCTGGTTCCCCGTTTGGCCATATCCAACCCGCAGTTTTAAATCACTGATCCATTTAATACTTTTCATAAATTCTTCTTCTGATAACCTCCATGCCACACTTGCTGCCGGATAGTAGCCGTATTTATTTGCGGGCCCGAAGTTGGAAGAACCGTCGCGGCGAATGGTAACACTGGCCAGGTAACGGTCATGATAGGAATAATCTGCCTTGGCAAAAAGGGAGAACAGTGAGCCTATTGATCCATAACTGGAATTGCTGATGTTAGACGACCCCGTATTAAGGTAATAATAATCCTGGCTGCCTAAAATGAAGTAGCCATTTCTGCCTGCATTTAACTGCCTTGACCTCGATCTAATGGCTTCGGTACCCAGCAACACATTTATCCTGTGCCTTTCACTAAATACTTTGCTGTAATTTAACGTGTTCGTCCAGGTCCATTCGGTAGTATAGCCCTGGTATTCGTTCAGGCTGTTCGAATTGTTACCTTCAGAAAACTCCAGGTTCGGATAACGCATGGATAAACCGTTAAAGTTTTCATAACGTATTCCAAAATTGGTTTTCAGTACCAAGCCCGGGATAATATCGCCTTCTGCGTAAACATTTCCAAAGAAGAAATTGCTCTTATTTTTATTGTCTTTAGCACGGTACAGAAAGGCAACGGGGTTTTCGGCGTTTCCCAACTGGCTGCCACGGCTTCCGGCAAAATTCCCGGCAATGTCGTAAACCGGGATAATGGTAGGAATCCGGTATGCCCAGCCCAGCGCACTCCCCTGGTCCTGGTAATCGCCCGAAACATTCGGGTTTACCCCCAAACCAAACCCTTCAGAATAACTGTATTGCGCATTTTCACCAAAGCGAACCCTTTTGTTAAATGCCGAAATATTGGTGTTCGACCTAAAGTTAAACCGTTTAAACCCGGTGTATTTAATGGTTCCCTTCTGATCCAAGTAACCGCCCGAGAAAGTATATGTGGCATTTTCTCCACCCCCGGTTGCGCTTAACTGGTAATTTTGAACCGGTGCGGTTTCAGTAATTTCATCAAACCAGTTGGTACCTGCTTTATTTGCTTTGGTAATCTGATAAAAGAGATCAGGATCACGGCTATAATTATACTTAGACGGATCAGCATCCGCAGCAGTAACATCCTGCCCGAGTTTTAATCCGGCCACTAAATATTCAGGTAATACCGGTACCGGACCCGGACCATAATTTTTTCCTGCCTCAATTGGCTTACCTGCATTGGTATAACCATCGAATACATATTGTGCATATTGCTGTGGATTCATCATTTCAGGAAAACTGTTTTTCCGTGGAACCTGTGTGCCGTAATAAGAATCAACCGTAATTTTTGGTGCACCTGTTATCCCTTTTTTGGTGGTAATAATTACGACCCCATTATTTGCCCTTGAGCCATAAATAGAAGCCGAAGAAGCATCCTTCAATACCTGCAGGCTTTCGATATCATTTTGATTTAACCAGGATAATTTACCCTCGAACGGAACCCCATCAATAACATAAAGTGGTTCGTTATTATTAATGGTACTGATACCCCTGATCCTGATCTGCGGTGTTGAGCCCGGTGCACCATCGTTTATAATCTGTACACCTGTAGCTTTACCCTGTAAGGCCTCTACAGCACTTGCAGCAGGCTGCGCTTTTAACAGTTCCATGTTAACCACAGCAACGGCACCGGTTAAATCCTTTTTCCGTTGAGCGGAATAACCGGTTACTACCACATCGGTCAGGTTATTATTGTTGGCCTGTAACACCACCGCAATATTAGTCTGTTTGCCTACAGCCACTTCTTTAGTAGCGTAACCAACAAACGAAATGATCAATACATCAGTAGGTTTAACGGTTAAAGAAAAGTTTCCATTGCCATCGGTAGTGGTACCGCCAACGGCATCTTTAATTTTGATGGTGGCGCCGATAACAGGCAATTTATCATCGCTGGCAATAACTTTACCGGTAATTTTTGATTGGGCCATTGCACCGAGGGCAAACAGCATTCCCAAACACAAGAGAAGAAACCCCCTCTTGATACAGAATAGATTTTGTTTCATAGGTTTATATGGTTAGGTTAATTAATGCGTAATTATACTTCTGATGTTTTCATGTATTTGCAACATGGGCAACATCAGTTTACTGCATTCTATTACGAGGACCTGTTTAAGCAATCTGCTTTACCAGATTGTGCTGACACTAAAAAAAAGCAGGAATAGAAAAACAGATTTCTCCTGTTGGCAGGTTGATTTTTTCTCATAATGGGTAGATTAGATTAGTTAGTTATTCTTATTATCGTTTACATGGTACTGTTTTTTTAACTAGCAGGCGTAATCAACATACCATCTCAATAAAAATAAATATACAGATAAATAATAATTATACTACAAATAATACATTTACAAAATGCTAATTAAAAATATAATGATGTAAGATTACAATCATAAACGGGTAGTATAAGCATGGCAGCGATATACACTGTTCAAAAAAGTGTAATGCTGACGCATTTTTCGTATCTTTGCCGCCGAAGCAGGAATAAGGGCTTGCCATTCTGCATGGCATATTCTCTCCGCAAGTTAGTCCTTCAATAAATGATTGTTCTAGCTTCTTCGATAAATATTATACAGAAACATACATGTTATTCAACGAATTAAACCTCATTGAGCCAATTTTAAAGGCCCTTGAGACTGAAGGTTATACACAACCAACCCCGATACAGGAGCAATCTATCCCAACGATATTAAAGGGCAGGGATTTACTGGGCTGTGCACAAACAGGCACCGGAAAAACTGCAGCTTTCGCCATCCCGATGCTGCAATTGCTGCACGAAAAACACATTAATACCAAAGCCAATAAAAACATTAAAGCTTTAGTATTAACCCCAACACGCGAACTGGCCATCCAGATTGAGGAAAGCTTTAAGGCCTATGGTAAAAATTTAAACCTGCGCCACCTGGTAATTTTTGGTGGTGTAAACCAGTTTTCGCAGGTAGAAGCATTGAAAAAAGGAGTGGATATTTTAGTGGCTACCCCGGGTCGGTTATTAGATTTAATGAACCAGGGCTTTATCAGCCTGAATACGATCGAGCTTTTCGTGCTAGATGAGGCCGATCGCATGCTGGATATGGGCTTTATTCACGATGTGAAAAAAGTGGTGGCTAAACTGCCGGCAAAACGCCAGACTTTATTTTTCTCGGCTACCATGCCCGATGAAATCCAGAAACTGGCCAACACCATTTTATCAAACCCAACGAAGGTAGAGGTTACCCCGGTTTCATCAACCGCTGAAACCATTAACCAATCAATCTACTTTGTAGATAAACCTGATAAAAAGAAACTATTAATCCACCTGTTGCAGGATAAAAGCATTGAAACTGCACTTGTTTTTACCCGTACCAAACATGGAGCCGACCGGATTGCCAAAGATTTGGGGCATGCCGGTATTAAGGCGGCGGCCATTCACGGCAACAAATCTCAAAATGCCAGGCAACGTGCTTTAAATGATTTTAAAGACAAAAACATCAGGGTATTGGTGGCTACTGATATTGCTGCCCGTGGAATTGATATCGACCAGTTGTCGCACGTTTTTAACTACGAGTTGCCGAATATCCCTGAATCTTATGTGCACCGGATTGGTCGTACAGGCCGTGCCGGTGCAAATGGCTTTGCCATTTCATTCTGCGATGCCGAAGAAAATGAATATTTACTGGATATCCAGAAGCTGATTAAAATTACCTTGCCTATTGTTGATGATCATCCTTATCCCTTAACCTGGGAGAAAATGCTGGCCAAAAACCAGGTAAAACGCAAGCCTCAGGCGCAATCGAAAGGTGGCGGGGGTAAAAAAGGTGGCGATGGCAATATGAGCGGCAAACCCCGTAACGCCAGCAATAACAGAAAGTATGGAGGAAACAGGAGAAAAAGAGACTAGCGAGGTGGAAGGCTGGGAGGTGGAAGGCGTAAGGCTTAAAACCTACAGCTTATAAACCATTAATTTTATAAAAAAACCCAGGCTATAAAATAACCTGGGTTTTCTATTTTAAGGCAAGAGAAAGGAAAAACCATATACCTTAAACCTTCTGCCTTCTACCTTTTAAACTACCACATTAATAATCTTCCCTTTTACGAAAATGATTTTCTTAGGTGCTTTTCCATCCAAGAACTTCTGGAAGTGTTCATCGGCAAGTAAAATGCTTTCTACTTCTGGTTGGGCTAAAGTTAAGCTCAGATTCAGGTTCATTTTCATTTTACCATTGATGGAAACCGGATAAGCAAACTCATCTTCTACCAGGTATTCGGGTTTAAACGTTGGATAAGCGGCATACGAAAGTGTTCCGGCATCGTTACCCAATAACTGCCAAAGTTCCTCACAAATGTGCGGTGCATAAGGCGAAAGGATAATCACCATGTCTTCCAGGATCTGACGGTTTTTACATTTCAGATCGGTTAATTCATTTACCGCAATCATAAAGCTCGATACTGAAGTATTGAATGAGAAACGCTCAATATCGTCCTGTACCTTTTTAATGATTTTATGCAATGCTTTTAGCTCGGCTTTAGTTGGCACCACATCATTTACATGGAATACCCACTCCTCATTATGGAATAAACGCCAGAATTTACGTAAGAACTTAAATACGCCTTCAATACCATTGGTGTTCCAGGGTTTACTTTGTTCTAACGGTCCCAGGAACATTTCATACATACGTAAGGTATCGGCACCGTAACGCTCAATCAGATCATCGGGGTTAACCACGTTGAATTTCGATTTCGACATTTTTTCTACTTCAACGCCACAGATGTATTTTCCGCCTTCCAGAATAAATTCTGCATTGGCGTATTCTTCCCTCCAGGCCTTGAATTTAGCAAGGTCTAACGTATCATTTTCAACTATGTTCACATCCACATGCAATGCCGATGTTTTATATTCTTTTCTTAATCCAGCAGATACATAAGTATTGGTAGGCTTACCGTTCTCGTCGTTAACGCGATAAACAAAATTACTTCTCCCCTGGATCATACCCTGGTTAATCAGTTTTTTGAAAGGTTCTTCTTCTTTGGTATAACCCAGATCCTTCAAAAATTTATTCCAGAAACGGCTGTACAACAGGTGCCCGGTAGCATGCTCCGAACCACCGATATACAAATCAACCGCTTGCCAGTAATCAATTGCCTCTTTTGATGCAAATTCATTGTTGTTGTTGGCATCCATATAGCGGTACCAGTACCAGCTGCTGCCAGCCCAACCCGGCATGGTGCTTAACTCGTAATGCCCACCGTCTTTTGGCAACCAGTTTTCGGCCCTGGCCAATGGCGGTTCGCCGGTTTCTGTTGGTAAATATTTATCAATTTCAGGCAGTAACAAAGGTAATTCTTCTTCCTGCACGAGGTAAGGCAACCCGTCTTTAAAGTAAACCGGAATTGGTTCACCCCAGTAACGCTGACGGCCAAAAATCGCGTCGCGCTGACGGAAGTTCACTTTTGCCTTGCCTGCTCCCCTTTCTTCCAACCAGTTATTTAAAAAGGCAACAGCCTCTTTATATTCCATTCCGTTAATAAAACCCGAATTGATATATTTTCCTTCTTTTGTTGGATCTGCCTGAACATCAATATCTTTTTGTGCATCTAAAATCTGTACAATAGGCAGGTTAAAATGGGTAGCAAATAACCAGTCGCGTTGATCGCCACTTGGCACTCCCATTACGGCACCTGTTCCATATCCTGCCAATACGTAATCGGCAATCCACAGCTGCACGCGTTCGCCACTTACCGGGTTAATGACATAAGTGCCGGTAAAAGCACCCGAAACGGTTTTGGTATCGGCCATGCGGTCTAGTTCCGATTTCTTTTTGGTTAAAGCAATATAATCTTCAACGGCCTGTTTTTGCTCCGGAGTAGTTAATTCGGCTACCCACTCATGCTCAGGTGCCAGTACCAGGTAAGAAACCCCAAAAATGGTATCAACGCGGGTGGTAAAAACTTCAATATAGTCTGAAGTCCGGAGTCCGGAGTCCGAAGTCTCAATTTTAAACTTCACAGATGCACCTACACTCTTCCCAATCCAATTGCGCTGCATTTCTTTAACCGGCTCTGGCCAATCGATGGTATCCAAACCCTGCAAAAGACGATCAGCATAAGCAGTAATCCGCATGCTCCACTGCATCATTTTCTTTTGCTCAACCGGGAAACCGCCACGCTCTGAAAAACCATCTTTAACTTCATCATTCGCTAAAACCGTTCCCAATGCCGGACACCAGTTTACTGTGCTCTCGCGGAGATAAGTTAAGCGGTATTTTAACAATTCGATCTGTTTCTCCTCATCGGTAAAGGTAGCCCAATCACTTGGCAGGAAAGACTTAACATCTTCATCACAAACTGCTTTCACATCGGCTGTGCCAGATGCATTGAATTTTTCGATCAACGTAGTAATGTCTTCAGCCCTGTCGTTTTCGATGTTATACCAGGAGTTGAACAATTGCATAAAAATCCACTGTGTCCACTTATAATAAGAGGGCTCACTGGTACGCACCTCCCTGCTCCAATCGAAAGAAAAACCTATCTGGTCTAACTGACGGCGGTAGGTTGCGATATTGGCTTCGGTGGTAATGGCCGGATGCTGACCGGTTTGTATCGCATATTGCTCTGCAGGTAAACCAAACGAATCGTATCCCATAGGATGCAACACGTTAAAGCCTTTAAGGCGTTTGTATCTTGAAAAAATATCTGATGCAATGTAACCCAGCGGGTGACCAACGTGCAGGCCTGCCCCCGAAGGATAAGGGAACATATCTAACACATAGTATTTTGGTTTTTCAGAATTGCTTTCGGCTTTAAACGTTTGATGATCTGCCCAAAATTTTTGCCACTTTTGCTCTATTTCTTTGAATTGGTAATCCATTGCAAGTTTTAAATTTTTAAAGGTGCGAAAATACGGAAATTAAGGGGTTTAGTAAAACATAAATTTTAGCGCCAAAAGCATTACTTTCCGGCAAAAGACCTCAGGTTTTTAAACCTGTGAGGTTTTTAAAGTACTAAATCTTCTTAACTATTCTCAGGTGACATAGGTGGACAAGATTTTTTCTGGAAACGGGTGGTCCTGTTTTCCACTGCAGATAGCTGCCCAATAGCGGCCACCTAAACCCGGCCGGAGCGGGATGCCGGTATTTTTCAACCGGCAGAAGCGGGGGCGGGACGGCATTAACCTAAGTCTTCCTGCAACTGCTTTCCAAACTAAAAAGATATGGACCTGATCAATTATTTAAAAAAAACGCCATTGATTTCTAATCAATGGCGCATTCAAATAATGGGCTGATCGGCATATTATCTCGACAGGTAATAAACCTTTTTTATCCTGTTGTTAATGGTAGCTGTAAACTGAAATTGATTCCCGCTCAAACTGTTAACCACACAAAAATTGTTGCCATCGTTCAATTCCATGGTAAACTGATCGGAATAAATAATCTGGTAAGTACCGATAGTCTTGTTTCCTGAAAGGCTTATTTCTACCTGATCGTCGTTGTTCGATTTGTAATCAACATAATCACTGGTTTTACCATACGTTACGTCCCCATTAATTTTGGTAGGGTCTTTTAAAGTCTCATCGGCCGTATAACCTGTTGTTACAATCCTGTTTAAAGTCCAACGTCCCATCATTTGGGCCTTTAAAGAAGTGGTGTCTTTTTTACAGGAAATGACCGTACTTGCAACGATTAATAGTATAGCCATTAAGGTAAGTTGTTTTTTCATAGTTTAATTTTAGTCTTAAGTTTTATGATTAACGGCATTTTAACAAATTTCGTACCGTATTTTTACAAAACGATGAATTAATGAAAAGAATTTGAGCGCTAAACTAAAACTTAAACCTATCCGTTAATGTTGATTTAAGGCTTTTTAAATTGGTGTTTATCGGGTATAATTTATATTTTCGCAGAAACAAAAATGAAATACATGGAAGAGTTCGAAGTAAGTGATGCATCTAAGAAAACCAAAACCGTTTATATCTCCACCATCATCAGTATTGCATTGGTTTTATTAATGCTCGGGTTACTTGGGTTGGTACTGGTACATGCCAAAAATCTGTCTAACTATGTTAAAGAGAACATTGTTTTAAACATTATTGTTGATGAAGGCGCAAAAGAAGCAGATGTACTGGCTTTTCAGAAAGAGTTAAATACAAACCCTGCTGTAAAGCAGACCCAATATGTAAACAAAGAGCTTGCCGCAAGAAACTTAACACAGGATTTAGGCGAAGATTTTGTCAACTTTCTGGGTTACAACCCCCTAACTTCAACCTTTGATGTATACCTGAAAGCAGAATATGCCAACAATAAAAGCATCGACGCATTAAAAGCCAGTATTTCTAAAAACCCGGTTGTAAAAGAAGTAGTGTACCAGAGTTCTTTAATTGATATGGTAAACAAGAACATCAACACCATCGGCTTAATTATTTTTGCTTTTGCTGTATTGCTTTTAATCATATCTATCGCACTGATTAACAACACCATAAGGTTAGCGATTTATTCGCAGCGTTTTTTAATTAAAAGTATGCAATTGGTTGGTGCAACGAAAAATTTTATTCGACGTCCTTTCTTACTGTATGCGGCTTTGCATGGCTTAATTGCTGCATTTATCGCCATTATTATTTTATTGGCAACATTGATTTATGCCCGCAAAGAAGTACCGGAAATTATTATTTTAAATAACTACCAGGAATTTGGCTTTGTATTTATAGGCCTTTTGATTGTGGGTATTTTTATAACAGGTATTAGTACATGGTTTGCGGTAAGCAGGTATTTACGTTTAAAATCTTATCATCTTTATAGATAATGGCAGAAAAAAAAACAGGTCCGGTTGTTAAGGACGTTAAAAGCGAATTGGTTTTTACCAAAAAAAACTATCAGTTATTGTTGATCAGCATTGCAATTGTTGCACTAGGCTTTATCCTGATGATGGGCACAACAGGTAATATTTACGATTTCAGAAGAACTTTATTGGCTCCGATGGTAGTATTGGCAGGTTTTGCTTTTGGCATTTATGCCGTCTTAAAAAAATAATTTTATTATAAGCATTACATTTAAAACGTTTAATCTGAATTAGATTAAGCGTTTAAATATTTCCTTTCTTCCTCAAAATATGAACGCTTTTGAAGCCATTGTCCTTGCCATAGTTGAAGGATTAACTGAATTTTTACCTGTATCGAGCACTGGCCACATGATCATTGCCTCGTCGTTTATGGGCATTGCATCAGAACCATTTGTAAAGTTATTTACTATCGCCATACAGTTGGGGGCTATCCTTTCGGTCTTAGTATTGTATTTTAAAAGATTCTTTAAATCAATCAACTTTTACATCAAACTATTGGTTGCTTTTATCCCTGCAGCAGTTTTTGGCTTGTTATTAAGCAAAAAAATCGATGAACTTTTAGAAAGCCCATTGGCAGTTGGTATTTCTCTTTTAGTAGGTGGTATAATTTTGTTATTTGTTGATAAATGGTTTAATAAACCTGAGGTCGACAATGAAGAAAATGTGAGTTATTTAACAGCTTTAAAAATTGGTTTTTTCCAGTGTATTGCGATGATCCCCGGCGTTTCACGCTCAGGAGCAACCATTGTAGGTGGTATGAGCCAAAAATTAAGCAGAAAAGTGGCTGCCGAGTTTTCATTTTTCCTGGCTGTACCGACCATGTTTGCTGCAACCGCCAAGAAACTGTACGATTTTTACAAAGAAGGAAATATCATCACCCACGAGCAAACCAACCTGCTGATTATTGGGAACGTAGTGGCATTTGTTGTGGCACTTTTGGCGATCAAAAGCTTTATTGGCTACTTAAACAAGCATGGGTTTAAAGTTTTTGGTTGGTACAGGATTGCTGCAGGTTTAATCATTATCACCCTGTTGCTGAGCGGACACAACTTACAGATTATATAATTCATGTAAATATTTTAACCACAGCTAAAAAGCCTGTCCAGCCGTTCAGGCGGGATGCACATCTGTGGTTAAAAAAACTTAGGCAAACAACATGGAATCCGTATCTTTGCGCAAAAAAGATTTGTGAGTACCGAAAATTCAAAATTCAAAGATTTCAATTTTGCTGAAGGCGAATTGCTTTTAATTAACAAACCCTACAAATGGACTTCATTTGATGTGGTGGGCAAAATCCGTAATTCTTTAAAACCACTAAAATTAAAGGTTGGCCATGCCGGCACTTTAGACCCCCTTGCCACAGGCCTGCTAATTATCTGTACCGGCAAACTAACCAAACAGATCGACACTTTTCAGGCCGAAGAGAAAGAATATACCGGCACCATGATTTTAGGGGCTACTACCCCATCATTCGATATGGAAACAGAGGTTGATGAAACATTTGATATCAGCAACATTACCGAAGAAGAAATTTATGCCGCCTGTAAACCCTTTATTGGCGATATTGAACAATATCCACCGGCACACTCGGCAGTAAAAATAAATGGCGAACGTTTATACGTAAAAGCAAGATTAGGGGAAGAGGTTGAGTTACGCAAGCGTTTTGTAAGCGTTCCTGAATTTGAAATCACCCGTATCGCACTACCCGAAGTTGATTTTAGGGTGGTATGCAGTAAAGGCACCTATATCCGTTCTTTAATATCCGATTTTGGTAAACAGCTTAACAATGGTGCTTATCTTTCTAAACTTACCCGTACCCGGAGCGGAAACTTTTTGCTAAAAGATGCGTTTGAGGTACTAGAACTTGTTAGTTATATTCGTAATAAGAAAGAAGAAGCTAAAACTCAGGCAGAAGTATGAACCACATTAAAAACAAAGGCACCAGGTTTGCAAAAGAAATTTTCCTGATTATTGCAGGGGTAACTTCAGCCTGTTTCGGCCTAAAAAGCTTTTTAATGCCAAGTCATTTTATAGACGGCGGGGTTACCGGTATTTCTCTTTTGGTAAGCACCCTAACCGGCTGGAATTTATCGTACCTGATTGCCATCATCAACATTCCTTTCGTTATTTTAGGTTATAGGCAGATTGGCAAAGGCTTTGCCCTTAAAACGGCTATTGCCATTGCTGCGCTCTCATTGGCTTTAATTATTCTGCCTTTTCAACCCATTACACACGATAAATTGCTTATTGCTTTTTTTGGCGGTTTGTTTTTAGGCGGAGGAATTGGATTGGCCATGCGGGGTGGATGTGTAATTGATGGAACAGAAGTTTTAGCCCTTTACATCAGCAAAAACAGCATATTAACCGTTGGGAACATTATCCTGATCTTAAATATCATTATTTTTGCATTTGCAGCTTATTTCCTGAATATCGAAACAGCGCTTTATGCCATCTTAACCTACCTGTCAGCATCAAGTACCATTGATTTCATTGTAAACGGTATTGAACAATATACCGGCGTTACCATCATCTCCGAACATCAGGAAGAGATCAAAAACTTTATTATCAACGAGATGAAACGTGGTGTTACCCTTTATAAAGGTGAGGGTGGTTACGGGGAAAAAAAAGATATCGATATTATTTTCACCGTTGTGACCAAACTGGAAATGAGTAAATTACAAACCGCCATCCGCCAGATTGATGCGGATGCATTTGTAATACAACAACAAATTGCCGATTTAAAAGGTGGAGTTGTAAAACGCCACGCGTTACACTAATTTATTATCCCATTGAAGATATACCATAACCTTTCCGAATTTAAAAAATTAGCTAATGCCATTGTTACGATTGGCACTTTTGATGGTGTGCATTTCGGACATCAAAAAATCATTAAACAACTGGTAGAAAAGGCAAAAGCCGATAATGGTGAAAGTGTAATCTTAACCTTTTTCCCGCACCCCAGGATGATTATTGATCCTGAAAACCAGGATTTAAAAATGATCAACACCATTAATGAAAAAGCAGAGATTTTAAAAAGCTTGGGTGTGGATCACTTGATTATCACTCCTTTTACCCGCGATTTCTCTAACCAGTTACCGGAAGATTATATCAAAAATACCCTGGTCGACAATATTGGCACCAAACACATTATCATTGGATATGATCACCGTTTTGGTAAAGACCGTTCTGGCAATTTAGCTATTTTAAAAGCTGCTGGCGAACATTTCGGCTTTACTGTAGAAGAAATTATGGAACAGGATATCCACGATGTGGCAGTAAGCTCCACCAAGATCCGCCAGGCACTTTTGGTGGGCGATGTAAGCTTGGCCAACGATTACCTGGGCTATCCTTTTTCTATTTTCGGCAGGGTAATTAAAGGCGACAAAATTGGCCGTACCATCGGTTTCCCTACAGCCAATATCTTTGTAGAAGAAACCTATAAACTCATCCCCGGCGATGGTATTTATGCAGTTACCGTAGAAATGGAGTCCGAAGTCCGAAGTCCGGAGTCCGAAGTCCTAAACCCTAAACCCTCAACCTTAAACCTCCAGCCTTACAAAGGTATGGCCTATATCGGACAACGACCAACCATTAACGGAATGACGAGAAATATTGAGGTTAATATTTTCGATTTTAACCAGGAAATCTATGGCCAGGATATTAAAATGAATTTCTTAAAATTCTTGCGACATGATGTAAAATTTACCGGGTTAGAGGCATTAACGGTTCAATTACAAAAAGATAAGGAAGCTACTTTAGCTTTTTTTAATGGGTAAAATTATTTGAATGTATCCTTGGCGACTTTTTTACGAATGCTAAGTTAAGAAAGGATTCAGCTTCATTTTAATCCATATTTACCTTTCAAAAAAGCCTTATTTTCGTTATATTAGCGGCAATGAGGCTTTTTTACATCATCTTCTTCCTATCCATCACTATAAATTTTGCGGGTACCGCATCGCAGGGAAAAAGAAATGATGTACAATCTAAAAACACTCAAATAAGTTTCCTTACGGGTAAAAAAAGCATCAGGCAGAATTCCGGTTTCAACCAGGATAAGGAAAGCCTTCAAAAAGATTTTATTAATAGTCCTGGTGTAAAAATATCTTCCAGCTCTTTTGTACTCATCACTTTTTTGCTGTTTCTTTTTTTCAAGAACAAAACCATCGATAAAGTTGTAATCAAAAGGTTAAAACATAATTATTGGTGTTCGTTTAAGATGCTGTATCCAAAACATTTTTTTTGGTAAATACTTTCTGTTTCACCACTTCGAATGTGGGTTTTTTAATAAAAATAAAATACCAGGTATTAAATTATACCAGGACATAAATTATTTAAAAATCATTACCCTTATATAAATGCATTTACCTGATTTAATAGCCGATTTAGGATTAATTCTTGCAGCTGCAGGAATAACCACACTCATATTTAAGAAAATTAAACAGCCTTTGGTTTTGGGCTACATATTGGCTGGCCTGCTGGTTGGCTCACATTTAGATTTTTTTCCGTCTGTTACCGATACCAAGAGTATAAACATTTGGGGCGAAATTGGCGTAATTTTCCTTTTATTCAGCCTGGGTTTAGAATTTAGCTTCAAAAAACTGGTTAAAGTGGGGGGCTCAGCTTCTATCACCGCGATTGTAAAAGTTTTATTTATCATTTTGGCGGGTTACCTTGTTGGTAAAGGCATGGGCTGGAAGGATATGGACAGCCTGTTTTTAGGCGGAATACTGTCTATTTCTTCGACTATGATTACCATTAAAGCCTTTGAAGAACTAGGATTAAAACATAAAAAGTTTGCCGGGCTGGTTTTCGGTGTCTTAATTGTAGAAGACCTGGTTGCCATCTTGTTATTGGTATTATTCTCTACCCTGGCGGTAAGCCAGCAATCGGCAGGGACAGAAATGCTGTATTCTATATTAAAACTGGCCTTCTTCCTGGTACTTTGGTTTTTAGGCGGAATATTCCTGGTGCCTTCATTTCTTAAAGCAACCAAAAAGCTAATGAACGACGAAACCATGTTAGTGGTATCTTTAGCATTATGTTTGGTGATGGTATTACTGGCGGATAAGGTTGGTTTCTCCCCTGCGCTGGGTGCGTTTATAATGGGTTCAATTTTAGCCGAAACTACACAGGCAGAAAGAATAGAACACTTAACCAAATCGGTAAAGGATTTATTCGCTGCTGTATTTTTTGTTTCTGTAGGGATGCTGATTGATCCTTCTATGCTGGTTAAATATGCTGTTCCCATTTTAGTAGCTACCGTGGTTATTATCTTCGGAAAAATCATCTTTACCATTTTAGGTGCATTATTGTCCGGTCAGCCTTTAAAAACTTCGGTGCAATCGGGTATGAGTTTGGCCCAGATTGGTGAGTTTTCGTTCATCATTGCTTCATTGGGTTTAACGTTAAAAGTGACCAGCGATTTTCTATATCCCATTGCTGTAGCTGCCGCAGCCATAACAACTTTTACCACACCTTATCTCATTAAACTTTCTGAACCATTTTACGAGTTTTTAAAACGTGTTTTACCCAAAAAGTGGCTGGATGGAATCGAGCGGTATAGTTCGAGCACCGAAGGGATTACAACTTTAAGCGATTGGAGAATTTTATTGCGTTCATACATTTTTAATACCATTATCCATTCGGTAATCATCATTGCCATTATCTTTTTGGCTTATCGGTACATTCAACCGTTTATCGTGAGCAATATTGCCAATAGTTTAACTTCCATTATCATCAGTGTGGTGGTATCTTTTATATTAATGTCGCCATTTTTATGGGCATTATCTATCCGGAGAATTCAGCGCACTGCGTATTCGCACCTTTGGCTGAATAAAAAGTATACACGTGGTCCGCTGATTGCTATCGAAGTTTTCAGGATTGCCCTGGGAATTTTTTTCGTAGGTTTTTTGATGTACGAATTTTTCGATACCTGGGTGGCAGCCGTAATTGCCCTTGTATTGATTATCCTGGGAATGATCATCTTTTCGAGAAAACTCCAATCGTTTTACGATAAACTCGAAAGGCGCTTCATGTTGAACTTAAATGCACGGGAGAACCAAAAACCCGATATTTTACCCTGGGATACCCACTTAACCGAACTTACCGTCTCCCCGGAATCGGAAGTGGTTGGAAAAACACTCAGCGAGTTAATGATCAGGGAAAAATATGGGGTAAACATTGCACTGATTGAGCGGGGAAGAAATAACATTCCAACACCAGGAAGAGATGAGCGGCTGTATCCTAACGATAAATTGTTATTAATTGGTGCCGATGATCAACTGGCAGCCGTTAAAGCCCTTTTAGAAGTGGATACTCCGGAGACAGCCGAAGAGAGCAATTTTCCAAACAAGGAAATGACCTTACAGAAAGTGGTTGTTCATGCCGAATCTCCGGTTTATGGGCTGAGTATTAGAAATGCAGGAATCCGCGAAAAGGCCCAGGCATTGATTGTGGGTATTGAACGCGGTACCGATCGTATCCTGAATCCTTCATCCGATTTTGTTTTCGATACAGGTGATGTAATTTGGATTGTTGGAAACAATAAGAAGGTTAAGGAGGTTATTTAGCTATAATTGTCATTGCGAGAAGGCTTTTCCTGCCGGCGAAGCAATCTTAAAGCAATAGCTGTTGGCGTTTACCCTCTAAGATTGCTTCCTACCTCGCAATGACGATCAATTTTTATATCTTCGTGTAGAACCCAAGCTATGAAAGTCGATAGAGAAAAGAGTGAGTTTCTGGATGATATGATTGAGCAATGGCAAAGCGATGGCTTAATTACCGAAGAAACCGGCGATAAGCTCCGTAAAAGTTATGAGGCCAAAAATTTCGACTGGTTACGCCTGGCTCAGTATGCTTTTTGGGTAGCCTTAGCCTGTGGTTTTATTGCACTCGGCTCTTTATTGATCGATAATTCGATATTAAATTACCTTAAAAGGGTTTATAATACGCCAAATATCGTAATCGCTATTGTTTCGGGTGGTTTGGCTGCATGGCTTTATATTCTCGGCTTCAGACGTAAAAAGAAACTGCCGCATCTCAAATTCAGCAACGAAGCCATTGTTTTCTCGGCCATTTTGCTTACTGCAAATGCCATTGCCTATTTTGGTAAGGTACTGGATAACGGATCGGGCAATTTTTCCATCCTCATCCTGATTTCTGTTTTTATTTATGGCAGCCTGGGATACCTGTTCAACTCCAGGCTGATCTGGATTTTTGCCTTAATCTCACTGGGGGCCTGGTTTGGAACCGAAACCGGCTACCTTAGTCGCTGGAATTATTACTTTCTCGGGATGAATTACCCCCTTCGCTTTGTGATTTTTGGGGCTGTTTTAACTGCCTTATCTTTCCTGATGAAAGCCATTCCAAAAACACAACATTTTTTCCAGGTAACCTACATCGCCGGGATGGTGTATCTGTTTGTATCGTTATGGGCCCTGTCGGTATTTGGAAACTTTGCCAGTCTCGATGAATGGTATAAAGTGAGGCAATTGAGCTTAT
The DNA here is from genome assembly GCF_014196715.1 of Pedobacter zeae. GTDB lineage: Bacteria > Bacteroidota > Bacteroidia > Sphingobacteriales > Sphingobacteriaceae > Pedobacter > Pedobacter zeae. The sequence goes on along the minus strand of NZ_JACIEF010000004.1, from coordinate 658,614 downwards.
TTTACTGGGCTTTAATTTCCGCAGCCATTTGTGTAGCCAGTACGCTGTTCGGTTTAAAATACCGCGATGATATTGCCCGCGAATTTGGTATCACCTTTTTGTTTATCAACCTCTATACCCGCTACTTTGAGTACTTTTGGGATAGCTGGCACAAAGCCCTGTTTTTTTCTGTGCTGGCCGCTTCTTTTTGGCTTATTGGAAGAAAGGCAGAAAAGATATGGAATGTAGAGTTTTTGAAATAAACATTAAGGTTGATTTGAATAATACGTATGACAGACAGGTCTTTCGATCGGCTACAATTGACAGATCCTGGAGAGGGCTGTCGCCCATATTGATTTTTATACAATAATTATCTCTCGGGATGACAATTAATTCAGTTCAGGATAAGATCTTGTTTTTAAAAAATTTAACCTTATTTCATGAATCTGAAAGCATATTCCGATACAGTGTTTCGGAAATTTAAACGAGTTAAAATCTATGAAAATATACCAGCAAGCATTAACCCTTAGAGAAAGAAGAAGGGGTTTCCATATCATTACCGGTGAGATTGAAGAGGCCTTACCGCAGCTTGATGAGATTAACACCGGTATCTGCCAGGTTTTTATCCAACACACTTCTGCCTCGCTAACCATTAACGAAAATGCTGATCCTACCGTTAGAATGGACTTTGAAATGTTCTTTAATAAAACCGTTAAAGAAAATGATCCGGATTACGAACACGATTATGAAGGATCAGACGATATGCCCGCACATTTAAAATCAGCAATTTTAGGGAGTTCAGTTACTATTCCAATCAGGAATGGCCGATTGGCTCTTGGTACCTGGCAAGGAATTTATCTTTGTGAACACCGCAACCGTGGCGGACAAAGAAGATTGATCATTACCGCCTGGGGCGAATAATTTATGCCTTTTTTGCCTCTTCTTTAATTTCAGGGTGATTATCCTGGATAGATTTACCTTCTGTTTCCACTTCAATCTCTTTCGTGGTAACCGCATAATGTGAAGGGTAAATCTCTGAGCCAAAAGCAACTGCATAAGCCTTGGTAAATTCGGCCCCAAAATATAAAATGATTGAAGAATAATAGGTCCAAAGGAGCACCACCACGAGTGATCCGGCGGCACCGTAAGTACCGCCAACATTGCTTTGGCCGATATAAACCGAAATGGCAAATTTACCGATCATAAAGAGCAATGCCGTTACAATTGCTCCGGCAATAACATCGCGCCACTTTATAATTGCATCGGGCAATACCTTAAATATTACCCCAAATATTAAAGAGATAACAGCAAGGGTAACCACCTGATTCATGATGTAAAATACAATTACCGACACCTCGGCAAACCTGACCTGCAAACGGTTGCTAAAAGCATCCAGTACCGAAGTTATGGCAAGTGAAACCAACAATACAAAGCCTAAACTGATGATCACAGAGAAAGACAGAAACCTGTTCTGCAGCATTTTTACCCAGCCCCTTTTGGGTTTTGGTTTTAAACCCCAGATCATATTGATAGAATCCTGAATATCTCCAAAAACAGTAGTAGCCCCAAGCAGCAGGGTAAAAATACCGATAATTAAAGCGATAGTGCTTTTTCCATCCAAATAAGCATTTTTAATCAGCTGTTGCAGAGAAGTTGCCGATTCTTTTCCTAAAAAGCTCTCCAGCTGTGCATAAACCTGGCCTTCAGCAATTTCGCGGCCTAAAAATATACCGCATAAAGAAATAATTACGACCAATAAAGGAGCCATAGAAAAAACGGTATAGTAAGCTAATGAGCCACTTAACTTGGTTACCTTATGATCGGTAAACCCTGCAAACGAAGCTTTTAAAATAGTCCAGATTCCTTTTAAAGTAATTTTATTCTTTGCCATAATAAACAGTTAAGATGAGATTCTCTAATTTAAACCCTGATTTTTTTGAATAGTTTTTATTCACCTGCAAAGCCATAAAAAAAGCCCCGGTATTTCGGAGCTTTTAATAGTCAGATTGTACCGGTAATGCGGCTATTTTGCTTTAATCCAAAGTACAAGATCGTTTATCAGAACATCAGATACGCTTGCTGCCGCCTGGTATTGGGCCATGGTTCCTTTTCCGCTTTGCGGACTTAACAAGTGATTTAAATCCGGGTAAAATTTAAGGGTTACATTTTTCTTCTTCCCCAAAGCCTCATTCCATAAATCGAAATCCGTTTTGCTTACCTGAAAATCATTTCCACCCTGTAAAACATATATACGCGGTTTCGACAGGCCTTTTGCGGTTGCCACCTGGTTATAGCTGTTTAAATCTGCCCAGTATTTTGCCGGCAGTCCTAAAATAATAGAATCGGGTTTTACCGTAGTTCCCAATTGGGAAATCCTGCTTTTATCAATTTCTATCATAGCGTCGGCCAATTGTTTTTTAAAGGCAGCAGTCGTATCGTTGGCCTGATCGAACATGTATTGATTCTGATCAACAATTACATCGGTTAATTTTCTGGCGGGTGCAGCTGCTAAAATAATTCCGGCCAGATCAGGCGAAAGTGTTGCCATTTTAGGCGCTAACATCCCACCCAGGCTATGCCCAAATACGAAAATATTTTTAGGGTCGGCACCTGCGGCCGTTCTGGCAACAGCAATAGCAGCACTGGCATCGTCCAAAACCTCTTCCTTTACCGTAAAGGGCCCCGCAAATTCATTCGGATAAATGAGCGTTCTTTTAACGTACCGAACAGATCCAATCCCTTTAGAAGCCAGTCCGCCGGCTAAATCTTTAAACGGTTTATTGGCCCCTACCGTTTCATCCATATCTGCCGGACCAGAACCGTGTACCAGAACAACCATCGGAAAATTTTTAATATTTTTTGGCGTGGTAATAACGGCTGCCACCTGTTTACCTGCCGGACCTATATATACCGATTTTTCTACATACAATGCCGTATCAACATACGGCGGTTTTAAATAGGTGGTTACTTTTTTGGAAGGTGCAAGGAAAATCCCTACAATCTTTTGCATTTTATTAAAGCCGAGGATAAAATTCTGATTACCGTTGGCAAATTTACCTTCAACGGTTACGGCAAAAAATTCGCCCTGGGCCTTACTCTGAATGGCATCAAAAGATTCGGCCTTACCATATTTTGCCCCTATATCGGTCCAAAGTTTTTTTAAATTTTCTTCTGTTAATTTGGTTTTTAAAGTATCGTCAAAAAAAGCATGTGCATCGGTAAATTTCTCTTCCTGTAATAGCTTAAAAAAATCATTTGCACCATTAAACAGCTGGATAACGTTTTGAGAAAATGCTGAAGTTGTAAATAATAAAGCAATTATGAATAAAAGGCTCTTTTTCATTCGTGTAACATTGTTTTTAGGGGTGATTAAACGGTTATGATTCCTGATCAACCTGAACCATAATCGTTTTAGGTAATTTGTCTGGTTGTTTTACAATACCCAAAGTTAACAATATTTGCTTCTCAAAAGCCTATAACAAAACTAATTATTTAGTTTTAACTCTTTTTAACATTTTCCTGCAGTTTTTTCCATAACACATAGGGAATAAACATAATAACCAAGGCCACAAGTGGTGGAATCAGGAGCGAAACCCCATCTCCTACAAATGCCCTTGAAACAAAGGCACCAATAAAATTGATGGCAAAACCTGCGTAAGCCCACTCTTTAATGACCGTATACTTATTCTGTAAAATGGATACTGCCCCAAGCAATTTTGCACTGCCTACAATAATGAGCAAATACATAGGATAACCGAGGTGTTTAAACACTTCTTTACCGGCTTCCTGTTGTGTTATTCCTCCAAAGCCATCCATAACCATCATCAAGGCGAAAATAATGGTCGTAATCCAGTACCAGGTTGTTAACTTCTTCATATTATCTGTTTTTATCATAATTAATTAACCAGTTATTCCCGAAACGATCGGTTAAATCGCCAAAAAATACCCCGCCAAAATTTTCCTGCAAAGGATGCGAGGCCCTGCCGCCCTCAGAAAGTTTATGGTAAAAAGCTTTTGCCTCTTCTTCAGAACTACAGTTAAGCATCATCGAAACGGAGTTTCCTTTTACAAGCCCTCTTTCTTCAACCATGTCAGTCCCCATGATAACCATTTCGTCCTTCGCTAAAACGGCGTGCATAATGCTCCTTCGTATAATATTTGGCATTTTTTCAGCGTGGGCTGACTCCCCTATGGTTTCCAGTGTCAGTTCTCCACCGAGGCAATCCCGGTAAAAGGTCATTGCTTCCCTGCAATTCCCATTAAAAGTGAGGTATGAATTTATGCTAGCCATTTGTCGCTATTTTTTGATGCCATACAGCAATCGGTTCCTTCATTATATATTTTGGCATCAAGCCCTTAACACTACAAACATACAGGGAGATTACAGTAAGTGGAACACGCAGAAACGACAATTGCGGGGGTTGTTTACGACAAAGAGCCTTGCTATATTTGAGATATGAAACATGTATCTATCTTAATCCCAGAGACTGCCGTGATCGAGGCCATTGCAGATCCACGTTATTTATTTACCGCTGTTAATGAATTTTTACAGGCATCGGGCAAATTGCCGCTTTTTAAAGTAGAGCTTGTAGCCATGACTAGAGAGGTAAAGCTGAACAATAATCTTTTCTCGGTACATGCCGATAAATTATTGCATGAAATTGAACATACCGATCTCATTTTTGTTCCGGCAATAAGTGGTAATGTAAACTACGCGATGGAGGCAAATCAGGAGCTGATCCCGTGGATGGTAAAACAGCATGCAAAAGGTGCCGAAGTAGCCTCACTTTGTTTAGGTGCATTTTTATTGGCCTCAACAGGTTTATTAAATGGCCGTAAATGTTCTACACACTGGTTGTTTGCCAATCAGTTCAGGGAAATGTTTCCTGATGTAGAACTGGTTGATGGCAGCATTATTACCGATGCACAGGGATTATATTCGAGCGGTGGTGCAAATTCATATTGGAACCTGCTTTTGTACCTGGTTGAAAAATATACGGATCGCGATACCGCAATTTTAGCAGCAAAATATTTCGCTATTGATATTGATCGCGAAAGTCAGCTGGCTTTCATGATGTTTCAGGGCCAGAAAGGCCATGAGGATGCAAAAATTAAAAAGGCTCAGGAATTTATTGATGGAAATTACCAGGAACGGATTACGGTAGATCAGCTGGCAGATATGCTCGCCCTGGGCCGGAGGAGTTTTGAACGCAGGTTTAAAAGTGCAACCAAAAATACGGTAATTGAGTACATACAAAGGGTTAAAATTGAAGCGGCAAAACGGAGTTTCGAATCGAGCAGAAAAAACATTACCGAAGTGATGTTCGATGTAGGCTATACCGATACCAAATCATTCAGGGATGTTTTCAAAAAAATTACCGGTTTAACGCCAATCGAATACCGCAATAAATACCATAAAGCGGCCCCCGTTTTACAGGTTTAGCAAAAAAAAATAAAAAAATTTAAACGCAACACAATATATTCCAATTACAGCGTTTATGTATGTGAGAGCGTTAATTTAGATGACGGGGATACTGCCTAAGGGTGGAATCCCCGTTTCTTTTTTGTGTTTGTCAACCTGGGCGCAATCGAAGGATTTCTTCAACAGATTTCTCCCTCGGGCTTCACTTCAGTAGAAATGATTAACTCAACACAATATATTTCAATTACAGCGTTTATGTATATGAGAGCGTTAATTTAGATGACGGGGATACTGCCTAAGGGTGGAATCCCCGTTTCTTTTTTAGCAGAGGGCAAGGTGCTTGGAGCAGCGCCTATGGCGATCAAATCTCTACGCCCTGCTGCTAAGCATAAAAAAGGGACACCTGTTAAAAAAATGTCCCTTTCCAAAATATATGATAGAGTTATAATTTTTTATTCTGCTTTGTTGCTAAAGTCAACAGGTTTCTTTTCAAAATATTGATCAAAGTTTTGAACCTTTTTAGGTTTCATGACCATATACAAACCTAAACCGATTAACACTAAAGGAATACTGATTCCCGATAGATTGAAATCAAAAATGCTGATTGATCTAAAGGTGAACAAACCACCTATAACGGTTAATGCCAGCCAGCCATTTCCCTGGAAATTTTTGCGGTAACCCATCCACAAACCTGCACCCAACATAATGGTATGCCATCTTAATATCCAGTGAGGAACGTCAACCCCAGTGTTTCTAAGTAAGTATACCGAACCGATTACCAGGATTAAAATGCCTAAACCTAATTGCTTATCAGCGTGATTTTTTTTGATGAAAGTTTCCATGACTGTTTGTTTTTATGATTCAAATGTAGCACAGAAATACAGGCAGGGGAATGCTTTTTCCTCCAGTTATGATATTTTATCGGTGAGTGAAATAAAACCACCGGTAAAAATTTTCGGAAAATTTAAGAAGAGATGATTTTATCGGTGAATGGAGTGGAAGCGGCTCAAAATTAGCGATAATCAATTTTTATTAGATTAATAACAATGAACATGGGATAAGATTGCTTCACGCCTACCCCCTCCCTGCCCTTCAGTTCACAATGACGGATTTGCTTATAAACCAACGAATTATTGAACCATTGCCAACTATTCAAATACAATGATTTCCATCCCCTCGCTCATCACTACTTTTGAGGTGAGGTTTATAAACAAACCATGCGCCAGTATACCATTAATCTGGTTGAGATCGGAAGACAGTTTCGCTGGGTTATCAATCAGGCCAAAATCAGCATCGATAATCACATTTCCATTATCGGTAATAAAGGTTTTATTTTCTTTTATCCTGAGTTTGCCTTGCCCACCTAATAAGGCGATCTGATCGAAAACATATTGGTAGGCCAATGGAATTACTTCAACAGGTACAGTAAAGGCGCCCAGCTTTTTTACCTTTTTCGAGGCATCAGCAATTACGATGGCGTTTTTACTTAGAGAAGCAATAATTTTCTCCCTGAAAAGTGCACCACCCCCACCTTTAATCAAGTCGAGCGATTCGGTAAATTCGTCGGCGCCGTCTATACTGATATCGATTTTGCTTAAAGTGCCCAAATCGAGGATTTCGATGCCTAATGATTTAGCCAGTTTTTCAGTAGCAACAGAACTGGCAGCAGCAGTAATATTTAAACCTTCCTGCACCCGCTTCCCCAACGCTCTAATGGCAAAAGTGGTAGTAGATCCTGTACCTAAGCCCACTACATCACCCTCTTTAACGTATTTTACAGCCGCCAGTGCCGCAGCCTGTTTTTCGGCATCCTGCTGGTTTTGATTGGTATTTTCCATAAAGTAAAAATAGGAGTTAAATGTTACACATGATGAAAACATTTATTTTGTTTCGGTTGGATACATACCAATGCGAAAAATGAAAAAAAATTTAAAGCTGACGCAATAAATCGTTTTTACAGCGTTAATGTATGTGAGAGCGTTAATTTAGATGATGGGGATTCTGCTATTGTGGAATCCTCATTTCTTTTTAAAAGGGATTGTATTATCATACTTATCTAAATAAATAACCTCCTTTTTATGTAGCAGATTCTGAAATAAATTCAGGATGGCGTACAAATCCATAAAAAAACGGCTGATGTTTCCATCAACCGTTCCTTTTATTAAGTTATTTATTTCAATGAATTAATCCAGCTGGCAATTTTATATGCTTCAGCTTTGGTTACCTGAGGCATTGGAGGCATCTCTGTTGAGTAACCTGGCCAGTTTTGCGGCTGGGGGTTGTGGATCAACTGAAATATTTTCTCAGGTGAATATTTACGCTTTGCAATTTCCGCAAATGGAGGACCAATTTGTCTTTTGGTCTGATTGTGGCAAGCCAGGCAAGTATTTTTAGTTAATAAACCTTCAACTTCTTTAAATGTTGGCGCTTTTGCAGGAGCCGTAACAGCCGCAGGCGCTTTGGTTGCTGCTGTTTTTGGAGCAGCAGTTTTAGTCGCTGTAGTTTTTTTAGCTGGTGCAGGTGCAGCCTGGCTGGCTTCTGAGTTTTTAGTACTCACTTCGCTCATGCTAAGCTTGGTTCCATCAGGAATCTGATTTAAGGTATAATAAGCTACCGGATGAATCAACGAATAGAAACCATCCTGCGAACGGATACCATCTAACGTTAAAGTATGGATGTAATATTGACGCAGGTTTTGAACGATAATTCTTGCTTTCAATCCATCAGCCGAAACTTTAACGCCTGAAATTTTTAATTTCTCGGTATTTACCGGTGGCGAACCATAAACCGGGTGGTATTTATAAATAAAACTTTCCGCATTATAAGAAGCTAAATCTTCTGCAGATTTACGATCTACCGGCATGGTAAATTCCACTTCGAAACCATCAGGCATTGCCCTGACCGCTTTCATCTCAAAAGGGGTTTTATTGTTGTAAACCAATCTTTCTAAGCCTTCATTGGCATCACCTGCTGATCCCCAGCCACGGTTGGTTTCTCCAACAAATAAAGAACCATCGGTACCCCACTCTAATCTTAACACACCTGAACGGAAACCTTTACGAAACAAGAAGGCAGCACCTTGCTCTTCACCTTTCACGGTTTCCATAAAAATTCTCGAAATGATACTCATACCCTGGTCGCCAACTAAAATCTGGCCGGCAAATGGCCCGAATGTATTCTCAGGAATTTTAACCGGCTCAGCAGAAGAAATACCTAAGATACCGTAAGGTAACCAAACCGATGGCAAACGTAATTCAGGGAATACCTTTTTCATATCGAACAAGGTTTTAAAGGTTTCATTAACCCTGTTTTCAGGCTTAATGTATCTTCCCTGCTCGTTTTTGGTTCTGCGTTCGTCTATTTGCGAATAAAAGAAATCAGACTGTAATTTAACCGGAGAGTTTGGCAGATTGGTCCACCTTAAACTTGCAGGATGTCCCATAAAATCGCCTTTGTTTACTTTCCATAAACCACCCGATCCTACCCAGTCGCCCTGGTTTTCGGTATAATAAAACTTACCGTCGATTTCGCCAATACCGGCAGGCGAACGGAAGCCCGCAGCATAAGGGCTCATTTTACCATCTTCGGTAATGTTCATGGCCCAACCCCGCATCGGCACCCGGCTTTCTGCACGCCACCATTCCTCATCGCCGAAGGCCACGTTTGCAGTAACCATAAAAGTACCATCAGGCATTAATTTAGGTCCGAAGCTATATTCGTGGTAGTGACCACTTAAAGGCCATGCATATACGGTTTCGTACACATCGGCCTTACCATCCTGGTCTTTATCAACCAGTTTGGTTAACTCGCCACGCTGTGCTACATAAATAGCACCATTTTTATAGGCAATACCCAAAATTTCGTGTAAGCCATAAGCAAATCTGCGCCAGTAAGGTTTGGTTGTGGTTGGGTTTTCTACGATAAATACTTCTCCCCTACGGGTAGAAAGGGCCAAATCGCTATTAGGTAAGGTTATTAACCCGCCAACCTCTAAAATAGGCCCTTCGGGTACGCGTACTTTATTTATTTTGAAAAAATCTTCTTCTTTAGGTGTTTCCTGTGCAAAAACTGTGGTAAAGCTAAAACTTAATGCCAGTATTGCTAATTTCTTACATGTATTTCTCATTACTATCACAATTAAAACAAAATGGTATAATTTAACTTACTTCCAATGGCCACCACCATTTCCTTCTTGCCATCCACATCCCTGATTACCGGTTTGGCCGTGCCATCAGCCAGCTGGATATAATAAGATTTATCATCAACCAGGTATAAACCTTTCGATACTTCTTCGATATCTGAAGCAGTAGCTAAAAGGAAATACAGCTCTTTTGAAGCATTGCCGACAGTAATTTCTCTGGTTAAACCTTCCCCGTTTTCCATCACTTTTACGGCATCGGTTACGGTAGTGCCATAAATATTGTATTTAAATGTTGGTCTTTCCTGTTTATCGAGTACATATCCTTTTGTGCGGAAACCTGTACCTGCCGTATCAGTTACCCATTTATCCTGTGCATTTGCCAGTTTCGAAATGGCTAAAACCGGCTTTTTGGTAAAACGGGTTACACTACCCAATGCGCGCGAGGTACCGTTACCGCGGCCATCCCACATGGGTGTTGCATCAATGAAATCACCATGCCAGCCTTGCAATAAGGTTCCGTTATCCAAATCATAGCTATAGGCTGTTTTTTCTGGTCCACCTACTGAAATGGCATGTACCGAACGTACTCCCGGCAATACATCAACAAAACTTCTGATCATGTTGTTGCTGGCTGCTTCGATATAAATCGGATCTGCTCCTCCTCTTTGGTCTGACTTGGGAATATCGGATAGTGCGGTAACTACGATGTTTCTAAAAGCAACGCTACCATGGTCGCCTTGTAAACGCAATGGTCCGGTAGCTTTTTCGGCACCTGCAGCGCCACGGGTTGCACCAAACAATTCTACGTTCTCATGGATGGTTACGCCGTTAAGCACCACACTGATTACTTTAGCGTTTTGTGTTTTCTTGCCCAAAGCATCAAACTTAGGTGCCTGGAAAACAATTTTAATGTGCTGCCATAAACCAGGTGCTTTACTTGCGTTCTGTCGTGGTGCTACACCGCCAAAACCTTTTTCGGCTTCGGGTTTGGTATCATCCCAGCGTTGGTAAATGCCACCGTTATTAGAGGAGGTTGCATTTCTTAATCCCCAGGCATCATCAATCTGGATTTCGTAATTACCTTGCAGGTAAATACCAGAGTTTGCACCTTTAGAAGTTAAATAATCAAGTTCTACTGCTACGTTACCATATTCGTTTACGGTAAACAAATCAGATCCGGCTTTTTTAGCCGAAGACTGGTTAACCAGGATCCCTTCGCCTTTCGTTGCTTTTAAAACATTTTCACCGTTTAAATCGGCTACGACATTTCCGGCCAGCGACCACGAATTTCCGGGGTTCCGGAAAGCAGACAGGTCTTTTAATTCAATGCGCTGACTGTAGGCCAGCATGGTTCCACAAAGCCAGAGCATGGCTGTAAAACCCGTCTTTGAGACGTTTCTTATCATATTTGGTTTCATGTTGTGCCCGCCCTTGTGGGCAAGCTGTGTTTTAAAATTTCCATTGAGCAGGTTTTTACTACTCAGTGGAAAGATAAAATTAATTACTTTTCTGTTGATAATGAATATGGAAAATCGGCTGGATTTGAACCCCTTGTTTTATTTGGCGTTGCCGACATATTAAAGTTTAACACGGCACCTTTTTGCATACCACTATGGCTGATCCAGTTTTTAGAATATGGCTTACCATTAATCTGCAACGACTGTACGTAACGGTTGTTATCGCTGTTTGCAGGTGCATTGATCACTAGCTGCTTGCCATTTTCTAAAGTAACGGTTACTTTTTTAAACAAAGGTGCACCCAACACATATTGATCTGTAGCAGGGGTCACCGGATAAAAGCCCATTGCCGAAAACACATACCAGGCAGAAGTTTGGCCGTTATCTTCATCACCGCAATAACCGTCAGGCGTTGCTTTGTACATCCTGTTCAGGGTTTCGCGAACCCAATACTGGGTTTTGTAAGGTGCGCCACCATAGTTGTACAGGTAAATCATGTGCTGGATCGGCTGGTTTCCGTGTGCATATTGGCCCATGTTGGCAATTTGCATTTCTCGGATTTCGTGGATCACACCTCCATAAGCACTTTCATCAAATACCGGAGGCATAGAGAAAACCGAATCCAGTTTGGTTACAAATTTTTGGTGACCGCCCATTAGTTTAGCTAAACCATCAATATCCTGGAAAACCGACCAGGTATAGTGCCAGCTGTTACCTTCGGTAAATGCACCACCCCACTTAAACGGACTGAACGGGCTTTGGAAAGTTCCATCCTGGTTTTTACCACGCATTAAGCCCGAAGCCGGATCGAAAAGGTTTTTATAGTTCATTGCCCTTTTCTTGTAAATATCAATTTCAGATGCAGGTTTACCCAATGCTCTTCCCAACTGGTAAATGGTGAAATCATCATAAGCATACTCCAAGGTTTTAGCTGCATTTTCGTTCTTCTTAACATCAAAAGGTACATAACCCAATTCGTTGTAGTATTTAACGCCATCGCGGCCAACGGCTTCCATAGGGCCTTCGTTGTTGGCACCATGTTTTACTGCCTGCCACAAGGTTTCGATATCATAACCGCGCATACCTTTAATATAAGCATCAGAAACTACCGAAGCAGAGTTGTTACCTACCATGATATTGGCATAACCCGGACTGCTCCACTCAGGCAACCAGCCTCCTTCCTTATAGTCGTTAATTAAGCCTTGCTGCATTTCTTTATTGATTGAAGGATAAACCAGGTTTAAGAAAGGATACAATGCCCTGAAAGTATCCCAGAAACCTGTTCCGGCAAACATATACCCAGGCAATACTTGTCCATTATACGGGCTCCAGTGTACAATCTGGTTCTGTGCATCAATTTCGTACAATTTGTTCGGGAAGAACAAGGTGCGGTACATGGCCGAGTAAAAAGTACGCGTTTGATCGATGGTACCGCCTTCAACTGCAATTTTGCTTAAGGTTTTGTTCCAGATAGCACGACCTTTTGCTTTTGTAGCCTCGAAAGCATCATTGGCCAGCTCTCTTTTTAAGTTTAAATCGGCTTGCTCGAAACTGATAAATGAAGAAGCTACTTTTGCAATTACCTGCTCGCCTTTTTGAGTGGCAAAACCGATAACAGCACCCGCATGATCAACGGTAAGCTCTAAATCTTTATCGTTTAGTTTCTTATCATCCCAGGTTTTTGCCAATTTGAAATCTTTGTTAAAATAGATTACAAAATAGTTTTTGAAATTTTTAGGCAAGGGGCCACGAGCATACTTGGAAGTATAACCAATAATTTTTCTTTCGGCCGGAATAATTTTAATGTAAGAACCACGGTTCTGTGCATCAATTACCACATACGAACTATCGGTTTTTGGGAAGGTGAACCTGAACTGGGCAGCTCTTTCTGTTGGCGTAATTTCGGTGGTCACATCTGCATCTGCCAAATAAACGCTATAATAATAAGGTTTAGCAACCTCTGCTTTATGGCTGAACCAGCTTGCGCGGTCATCGTCAGTAAATTTTAATTTACCGGTAACAGGCATTAAAGAAAAAGCGCCATAATCGTTCATCCATGGCGACGGCTGGTGCGTTTGTTTAAACCCCCTGATTTTATCGGCATCGTAAGTATATGCCCATCCGTCGCCGTTTTTACCGGTTTGTGGCGTCCACATGTTCATTCCCCAGGGCAAACCAATGGCTGGATAGGTATTTCCGTTTGATAATGCCGGTTTGGATGCAGTTCCCATCAGCGGATTTATCCAATCAACCGGATCGGTAACCTTACCAATGGTTTGAGCGAAGCTGGTTGTTGCTGCAAACCCCAATAAGGCGATAAATAGTCGTTTCATCTGTTTTGTCTGTGTTTTTTATATGCGTGTGTAATTATTAGCTAAACTTGCGAATTTTTAACATAATCTGCCCAAAGTGCATCTAAATCTTTACCGGTTAGCTTAGTCCAGATTTCTTTGGTATAGGTATGGTCTCTTAAAGAAGCGTCAACAGCTTTAATGGTGCCTGGCTTTACGCTTTTCTCTATCCAGGCAAAAAATGCGGCCGTAATGCGGTAGCTGTTCTTATAGCTATGCTCAGGTTTTAATGCAGGCAGCGACCATTTTGCACCGGCATTATCAACACCAAATTTATAGCGGGCATAATCGGCTATCCCTTCGGTTAACCAACCCGGCCCGACGCTACGGCCATAATCCTGTACGATGTGCATTACCTCGTGGGTGACCACATCGATATCTTCCGGGTGTTTTACCATCCAAAGCGAGCTAAACGTCACTTTACCGTTAGCTGTTGCTGCAACACCTTTGTAAGCCGTATCAACAAAAAATTTCACTTCTTTTATGGTAGCCGGATTGTACTCTTTCGCCAGTTTGGGATAAACTTCGAAAAATGTTTTAACTAAACGCTTTTTCAGTTGTGGATCCAGTTCGGCAAAATTGCTTTCAAAAGATAAAGTATAGCCGCCTTTTTTGATAATTTCCTGTGCCTTTAGCTGTGCAGAAAAAGCCGAAATCAGCATTGCACAAATTGAAATGTTAAATATTTTTTTCATTTATCTGAGATTTATCGCTTTGGTTAGCACGTTTGGTTCTGCAAAATAGATATAATATGTAAAACGTTTTACTAAACGATCAAAAATTTTACTTATGTGATTATATTTTTTACAAATTCCTCTTCTTCTACCTGTTATTAAATTTTATTTACTGCTATAAGTAAGTGTTACTTTGTCTGCGGCTTTACCATAATCTTCCCAAAGCTGATCGATCGTTTTACCGGTTAAAGCCGACCACGATTGCTCGTTATATTGATGCGCCCTTAACTGCTGATCTAATGCAGCAATTAATCCTGGCTTTACATTTTGCTCTAACCAGGCGAAAAAACGTGCAGTAATGCGGTAACTGTTCTTATAACTTTGTTTCTCCTGATAAGCAGGCAGGCTCCATTTAGAACCTACGTTATCTACACCGTATTTGTAGCGCACATAATCGGCGATGCCTTCAGTTAACCAAACCGGACCGGCACTGTAGCCGTAACCTTGTACAATGTGCATGGTTTCGTGCGTTACTACATCAATATCCGTAGGATGTGCTTTCATATACCCTGCGCTGAAAAGAATCCTGTTTCCACTGGCTTCTGCAACCGCCTTGTATGCCGTGTCGACTACAAAAAGTACATCATGAGTAGATTTGGTGTTAAAGGTTTTAACCAAAGTAGGATAAATTTCGAAATAGGTTTTAATCAGGTTTTTTCTAACCACAGGATCTAAATTAGGGTCTTTGCTGATGAAAGTTAAGGTGTAGCCCTTGTGTTTTTCTTTGCTGTAAGAAACCCAGTTTTGAGCAAGTGCGGAAAACAATTCTTTTTCTATTTTCTTTTGCGATTTATTTTTTACCCATTCGCTGTTTACTTTGATTTCTCCGGCTTTAGCCTTAATGGTTGATGTTTCGTTAGTTACAAAATCAAGTACCACATTTCTTTTCGTACGGTAACCATCTGCCTGTGCAAAACCTGGATAAACGTTTAAAAAAGCAGCATTCAATTTGGCATCCATAATGGCATTTGCAGCACTATCTGGATCATTAATGGTTAGCTTATACCCTCTTTCCCTATTTTGTGCAGCAGCAGAAAATACCGAGCAGGATACCAATGCGAAGATTAAAAATTTCTTGATCATTTGTTTTATTTGTGTATTGATGATTAAAAAGAAAAGATTCAGAATAATAAGCCTGAATCTTTCCTGATAATTAAAATTTAGTAGTTAATGTTGGGAAAATCAGTTTTAGCTTTTGCAAGCATCGGTGCCCAATCAGCTCCTTTTTCATCTTTAGACCCAAAAGCGGCTAATGCCAGAGGTGCCAGATCAGCTTTAGCTGCACCGCTCCAAAAGTGGATAAACTCACCAAAATTCATTTTCCTTGTATATTGCTGATAATTCTTTCCTTGCACTGTAATGGCCTGTTTAGGAAAATATAGCGACAATAAAGTAAAAAACCCGTTTAACACTTTAGTTTTTCCATAGTTTTCATAAATGGGTAAAAACCAATTTTTAAACCATTGCGTACCCGCCCTTGGGTAATTATCGGTGGTTGTCATCATTTTGTTTGACCAACGTTGCGCATCGGCAGGCCTGTTTAAACCCAGATACACATCGTATTGATAAATTTCCATCCATTTACTATCATGCCAGATATCGAAAGCAGGAGATTCTTTTACTCCCTTTGATGCTCCCTCTACAATGTGACCAATCTCATGGGTCGACAAATCAATATCATTATCCACACCTGTTACCCAGGCATTAAGGTCGTTAGCGCCACAATCGGTTACGTTCCGGTAATCGTGACCGGCATCGAGGTAAGTACCTGGATGGCCACCTCCATATTTACCAGCATGATATATTACAAACAAACGGCTGTCATCACCAAATTTTCCATATACCTTTTTAGTATAGTTCCAGGCTTCAGCCATGTAAGTTTTGGGCCATGTAACGGTAGGTTTAACATCGCCGTCATAATAAACCACTACGCTGGTATCATAATATATCCGGTTTAGCAACTGAACATGTTCAAACCAATGTTCTTTCCAGGTTTTAGGTGGTGCATCTGCAGGGTCTACCGTTTCTATAAGCGGAGGGGCCGGGCTTGCCGTTTCAACAGGTGCCTTTTTAGTATTGCATGCCAAAACAGCAAAAACAATGATCGTAAATAGTAAAAAAATGTTTTTCATAGCCTAATTTTAAGGGGTTAAAAAAAGGCACCTGGTATAATACCCGGTGCCTGGCTTGTGTTACCATCCTGTATTTTGTACAATTACAGGTACTTTTTGGATTTCGCCACTTGGTATTGGCCATAAATAGTGTTTCTTTTGGAAAACCCTGTTTTCAGTTACAACCGGTGTAAAAAATCCTGGTGCATTTTGAGTAATATTTAATCCCCTGATCTGGGTATCAGTAGTTTCTGCAATTTTCCATTCCCTGGTATAGAAATAACGATCTAGCTCGAAAGCCAATTCTACTCTTCTTTCTCTACGGATGGCATCTCTCATATTTGTTGGTACAGGTAAACCACCGTTTCCATAAACAGGGATGCCGGCTCTTGTACGGATTCTGTTTAGGTAGATTAAAATATCAGGATCAGAAGGATTTGATTCCTGCAAAGCTTCGATGTAATCCAGGTAAATTTCAGCAAGTCTGATTACAGTAAAAATTGTTCTGCCACTTGTCCAACCGGCAACAGTTAAATGTTTTCTGGAAGTATAACCTGTTTTGGTATAATCATTATTAGCGATAGCACTTTTACCGGCATTACCGTTAAACTCAAAACTGGTAACAATATTCGATGACGGGTTTATCCATTTACGGCCGCTATAGGTAATATCGGCATAAAAGCGTGGTTCGCGGTTAACATACATATTACTAATGTTTCTGCTAACCCCCTGATCATTCGGATCTGGCGCCTGATAACTTGAAGTTCCATTTGCCGAATAAGTGGGATCACTTTCTATTGGCAAACCATTTGCAGTAAAAAATGCATCGACTAACTGTTGAGATGGCGACAAGAACGAACCCCCTTTATCTCCCCCGGAAGCACCACTATGATTAGGGGCTAATGAATATTGATAGAAAGTTACATCGCCACCCCTTCCAAAAATAACCTCCGAATTCCAACCATTTAAAAACACATCCCTGGTGGCTATAAACGCCCTGTTAAATGCCGTATTTGGTAAGCCTGATGGTGTGGCCGTAACAGTATACAATGCATAGCCAGAATAATTAGGATTGTTTAAAAATGCTTTGGCTGCTGTCGCTAATCTTGTCCACTTTGCCACGTTATAGGTCTGGTTAATTAGTTGCTTACCATCCTGATTTTTAAGATTAGCATAATCAGTATTTCCATTAAATAACGGACGTGCAGCAGTTAATAATGCTTTGATTTTATAGGCATCGGCTACAGAAGCGGTGATGTGACCATAATCTTCATTAGCCTGTGGCGTAGCTGGTAACCTTTGGCTGGCGGCTTCCAATTCGCTCACAATATAGTCAATACACTCATCCATCGAATTACGTGGTTTACTGATTTCAGCTAAAGGCGCATCTGAAGCAATTGGATCATTCCCTAATAAAACAACAGGTCCGTATTGCCTCACTAAATAGTAATAATAAATGGCCCTTAGTGCTCTTGCCTCGTTATAATAACGATTTACAATGTCAATACCTCCAATATTACAATCGGTACATTTCGTTACATTGGCCATAAATGAACTGGCTGCCTGTATTCCACGGTAATAACTTTGCCAGTGGTAATTTACTTGCCCACTGGTTGCATCCCAGGCACCCGAATTCACATTTTCAGTGAAATTAGGTAACGTGTAGTCTGCTTCATCAGAAGCTGCTGTCCACGGGCCTATGTTCCCACTTGCAGAGGCAGAACGATCCTGATTCTGATCAGGTAACGTTGAATAAACATTGGCCAAAGCCTGGTCAACAGTTGCTTTTTTTTGATACATCTGATCGAAAGTTAACCGATCATCAGGTACCTGATTTAAAAATTTCTTACAACCATAACTACCTGCAATAAGTAATGCTCCGGCTGTATATATTAATATTTTTTTCATTCCTTTTATTTTAAAAATTAGCGGTAAGACCTAAAGAATAATTAGATGTTAGCGGATATCTTGTACCGTTGTTGGTTAAAAGCTCAGGATCCCAAAGCTTAAATTTGCTTATGGTAAATACGTTATAGCCGGTTGCATATATCCTTAAGCGCTTAACACCTAAAGATTTAATGCCGTTTTTCAGGGTATAACCTAAATCCGCATTTTTCAATCTTAAGAAACTGATATCCCGTTTCCACCAGGTACTTGGCTGATAGTTATTGTTGTTGGTACCTCCATAAGATAAACGTGGGTAAACAGCATCCTGACGAGGATTGGTTGTAGTCCAGCGGTCGGCAGCAACGGCTAGCATATTACCCAAACCACCTGAATTGGCAAATGAGGGAATGTTTAGCAAAATATCTGCATTGTCCTGCCCCTGAAAGAACAGACCAAAATCGAAGTTTTTATAGGTTAAAGAAAAACCAAAACCATAAGTCATACTTGGCAGATCGCCTCTTCCAATTACAGTTTGATCGAATGAATCGATCTTACCATCACCATTTAAATCTTTGTACTTAATATCGCCTGGCATGAGTGTTCCAAATTGTGTCGGACTTGCATTAATTTCTGCCTGGCTATCAAATAATTTCTCGGCGATGTAACCCACACGTGTAGAAGCTAACACATTTAGGCCACGTTGTTCCATCCACGGATAAGGTTTCGGTGCCTGATCATTTTCAATCACCTTATCTTTATTGAACGTAAAGTTAGCCCTTAAATTAAGCGACCAGTCTTTACCAAACCGCGCATCGTACTGTAAGGTACCATCAATACCTTTATTTTCTACAATACCCAGGTTACCAATTGGGGTGTTCGCTAAACCGATATAATTTGGAACAGTACCTCTTTGTATAAACTGATCTTTTCTTCTTTCTTTAAAGAAATCGACAATTAATGATAAGTTGTTATTTAATGTTTTTAATTCAAATCCTAAATCCTGTTTGCGGGTTTCGGCCCAGGTTACATCTACTCCGTAAGCTGTTACGCCCAAACCACCTGGCGAAATGTTTCCGTTTTGCCCGAATGTATAACCACTTGCACTACCTACTTTTGTTAAATAATAGAAACGGTCGCCTTCGCTACCCGCATAACCAGAACCACTGCCACCACTACCTACTATACCATCTGAATAACGGAATTTAACCATCTGAAAAGCATCTTTAAGTGGCTCAAAAAATTTCTCGCTTGATAATAACCACCCAATACCCAATGCCGGGAAGAAACCATAACGCTTATCTGGTGCAAAGTTTTCTGAACCATTGTAACCAACATTAAACTCAAAGAAATACTTATTGTCGTAAGCATAAGTAGCACGACTGGCAATACCTTGCAGGCGGTATGGAAGAGAGAGGGTTAAATTACCTGCAAATGGTGTGGTATTATCGTTTTGGTTATATAATAACAAACCGGTTACTGCATGTTTGCCAAATGTACGGTTATAGTTAATGGCAGCCTCAAAATACATTTTTTTATCACCACCATTTCCGATACTGTAGTTCAGGAAATCCTGTCCTTGCAATACCAAACCGTATTTATAACCTGAAGCGGGGTTTCCTGCAACAAGGTAAGGATCATTGGGGTTTATCCTGTATATCGTTTCGCGCTTTGTTCTGGCGATAGAATTGTTGTTGTTTACGTCAAAAGAAAACATTGTAGTAACCGACAAACCAGGAGTCAACTCTTTTAAATCCTGGGTTAAACGAAGATTAGAATACAACTGATTGTTATAGCCAACTCTGTAACCGTTTCTGGTAATGTCTCCATAAGGGTTACGCTGATCAGCCTGTGGGCTGATACCCGGTAAACTACCATTTGGATAAAGAACCGGGAAAGAAGTAGGGTTAATCAGGAAAGCCTGACTAAAAATATCCTGCGCCCCTAAGTTACTTGGATAGTTGCTTTGTGCCAAAATACCTTTGATACCCAAATCCATTTTAGTCGTTCCGGTAATATCCCAGTTTAAATTGGTGCTTACATTATAACGGCTAAAATTTTGTTTAACAGCTGAATTTACAGCTTCATCTGTTTTAAACAATCCATCCTCGCCATAATATCCTAACGAAACATAATATTTGGCATTGCTAACGCCACCTGAAAGGTTAGCAGTTGCCGATCTGTTTCTACCAAAATCATTGTAGATGGCATCAAACCAGTTCACATTTGGATAAAGAACCGGATCGGTGCCTGCTGCAGTTTTTTGAATGGCATCTATTGAATAAGCTGGTGTAAAAGCACCTGCTGCACCTCCCCTCAAATAATCAGAATACTTGGCCTCATTAGCTAAGTTCATGTAGTCTACCCCATCAATCAATTGTGGTTTTTTAGTAAAACGGCTTATCCCCTCATAATACTCCACATTAATTCGCGGCGACCCGGTTTTTCCCTGTTTAGTATTAATTAAGATTACACCATTGGCACCCCGAATACCATATACTGCCGTTGCAGCAGCATCTTTTAATACGGTGAAGTTTTCAACATCATATACGCTAATATCATTTAAGTTACGGTTAGGTACCCCATCAATAATAATTAGCGGGCCCCTGTCACCTGATGTTAGCGACGATATACCACGAATGAAGATATCCGAGCCGGTTGCACCTGGCTCCCCATTTCTGGATACGTTTACCACACCTGGAATACGACCAGCCAATAACTGGCTCATACTCGAAACGGGTTGTTTTAATTCGTCGGCCTTAACTGATGATTGCGCACCAACAAGACTTTCTTTTTTCTGTGTTCCAAATCCTACGATTGCCACTTCTTGCAGGTTAGCACCGGTTGTTTCTTTTAACCGGATATCCAACGTGGTTTGCGTGCCAACAGGAATTTCCTTTGTATCGTAACCTACGTATGTTACAATTAAAATAGCATCTTGATTTGGAACAGTAATGGTGAAGGCACCGTTAAGATCGGCAGCAGCACTTGTAGAACTGCCTTTTACTTTTACGCCAGCACCAGGCAGTGGTAAACCTGCCTCGTCTTTAATAATACCACGAATCACAATATCGGCCTTCGATTGATTGATTGAGACTGCAGGGTCTATATTAACAGCAGCAGCACGGGCTGTGGTATAAAAACCACTGCTTAAAGCCAAAGTGAAAGCTATAGCTTTAAAAGCACAATCTTTAAACCTGAGCCTGCCTCCGGTTAAATTTGTATTTTTTTTCATCATAAATTTTTTATTATTAACAGTATACTGTTGGTCTGTTTGTTTGGTTGAAAATCTTGTAGTCCAACCTTTTAGCCTGGACGAATAAATTTTGATCTGTCTGATTTACAGAGATAGATTATTGTTGTTCCTCAGGTACCTCAATTACCCTCCACTCTGATAACTGGAATAGAGAACCACCATTGTTCAAAGTAATACTAAGCCTGTAATACTTGTACAATACCTTATTTTTAAAGTTGTACGTTTTGGTTAAGTTACGTCCCGAAAATGTTTCGCCTGTTCTGGTATCCAGGTCTACCCAATTGCTACCATCTGTAGAACCACTTAGTTTCCAGTTTTTAGGATCCCGGTCAGGAGCATCACCCCCTGATGTTAGCGTATAAGATGCCACTTGTTGAGCTGAAGGAAACGTTAATTGCATGTAAAGACTTGCCTGATAAGGGTTGATCAGGAATTTTGAGTTGATGTCGTTATCAACCAACTTTAATGATCCTTCGCCAGCTGATGCGCCGCCCGGGTTTTCGATGTTAACTGTGAGCGCAGCTTTTGCCGTCACATCAACTTTGGCTTTCCAGGTAAAAAGATCCACAGCAGGGTATTCTTCTTTACCACATCCAAGAAGTAAAACCGCAGCTAAGCATAGCCCGATAGCGCTCCTTGTCATTTTTAAAACATTCATAATTAATTTAAGGTTTATTAGTTAGTAAAAGTGTTACAGTTTGCGGCAGCTTAATAAACAGTGTAGCGCATTGATTAAAGGGAAAGTAAATTGTAATGGTTTAACTGCATTCCAATCCCAATAGCCCTGGCAAGAACTCATTTTTATGATCTGCTTATTTTTTCCGTAATGCCTGTTATTCAGATTCGTATTGTATATGAAATGCCCGGCATTTACTGCAGTTAAAATTTGGCCTTCTTTTTCAGGTATCTGAAATACATTGCCTGCCAATTCATGGTTAAAGTTGGTTTAGTCGGTTTTTTGTTTGGTATTATTGGTTGTTTAGTTTGGTTGTTTGTTTGTTTTCGTTGAGAACGATAACTATTGATTTAGTGGTGTAAAATTTTCTTCGTATAGGAACTCCTTTGCTTTTTAATGAATAATCAGTGATTTATAGTTAACTAAAACGTTTTAGCATACTTACATAAAAAAAAGCTTCAATGCTATTAAAACTCCCTTCCTTTGGCTCGTTAAAAGATTGAATCCCAGCAGGAAACAACCCCTCAAACATTACTAAAACGTTTAAGTAAGCAATTATAAGCATATTATTACAATTCCAAAATTATTTTTGCATTTTTTGAACAAAAACTTTAAAAAATGTATTTTATGAATTACTTAGCAGTAAAACAGATTACTTGAAACACCGATAGAACACATCTGTTCAGAAATCAGAGAGAAAAAGAGAAAATTAACTACAGAATTAATAGAATCATTAATCCTGTAGTTAAAATTAAACCAGTTATTTACCCGGAAGCTTAAATTAAGCTTAAATCGCAGCAACTTGCGGCACCAATAAGGGCTGCATGTTCTTTCAATTCCGATATTTTTATTTCCGTTTCAATGTCATTCCCTTTTAGTGTAGCAATTAATTCGGGTGCAAAGGCATTAAACGACTGTGCAATGTTACCACCAATAATTACGGTGTCGATTTTATGCTGCCGGATGATCGGGATTAAAAAATGGGCCAGGTTGTTACCAAATTCCATAAAAACCATGGTTGCATGGTGATCGGTTTCCACCATTTCGACCAACTCTTTCACCCCTGCCACTACCTTACCGCTAAGCTGGTTAAAACGTTTTACGAACCAGCGCGTAGCTAAGTAATCTTCTGCAATTCCGTCTAAAAATTCGGAGTTCCAGAGGTCAGCATCAAAGGCTTTATAATTGAGGCATAAAGACGAACCCAGGCCGGTGCCAAGTGTTAAGCCCAATACATTTGTATTCCCTTTAGCGGCACCTGCAAAAACCTCTCCCTGTAAAAATCCCGCTGCATCGTTTATGAAATGAATTTGATCAGCAGGGATGTCCAATCTTTTGGAAAGTTCTTTTTTAACGTTAATCTGATAAAGTGCCTTAAATTTATCCTGTTCTTTAATTAACGAAATGCCTTCATTGTAATTAAACGGACCTGGCATGGCAATACCCACGTTGCGAGCGCCATTTTTAATATTTTTAAAAGCCTTGTTAATAATATCGCACCATGCCGATAAAATTACTTCTTTACTCTCCTGCGAATCCACAGGGCTACGTTTGATGGAGTCTTTCACCAAAGTTCTGGTTTCTAAATCCACCAATGCGGCCGTAATATGCGAGCCACCGATATCTACACCTAATGCAACAGGCTTTTCCATTCTATATTTTCAGTTATTTGTTCTTTCTACTTCTGATAATTTTGCAAAAGTAGCATTTCATTTCTATTTGCTAAGCGAAAATGGCTTATCTTCAGCCGACAACCCTCTATTTAACGAAGGTTTAACATTCATTTCTAATTTTAATACCCCACCTTTTAACAAATCGCTGTGTTTGATGAAGTTTTTAGTAAAGTTTTTACCGTTGAGGGTTGCCGATTTAATGTAAACATGATCAGCATCATTGGCTGGCGCATCGATCACGAATTTTTTACCGTTTTCTAAATTAATGGTCGTTTTTTTAAATACCGGGCTCCCCAAAACATATTCGGCGGTACCCGGGGTTACACTGTAAAAACCCAGTGCACTTAGTACATACCATGATGAGGTTTGCCCCTGGTCTTCATCGCCGGGATAACCATTTTCGGTAGCATCGTAAAGTTTACGCATAACCTCGCGCGCATAAAATTGCGATTTCCAGGGTTGGTTGGCATAATTGTACAGATACACCATATGTTGTATAGGTTGGTTGCCGTGGGCATACTGCCCCATGTTGGCCATCACCATTTCGGTCATTTCGTGTATCATACCGCCGTATGTGCCTACCTTTACCTTATTGGGCTCGCTAAAAACAGAATCGAGTTTAGAGGTAAAATTATGGTATCCGCCCATGAGGTCAATCAAACCTTTGGTATCCTGAAAAACCGACCAGTGATAATGCCAGGCATTGCCTTCGGTAAAAGGCCCACCCCACTCTGTAGGGTCGAAATTAGGTGACCATTTTCCGTTCGCATCTTTACCGCGCATAAAGCGGGTAGAAGCATCGTAAACATTTTTGTAATTGTACATGGGTTTCTCAAACACTTCCATGTAGTGCTTATCACCAATCATTTTGGCCAGGTGGTAAGCACAATAATCATCGTAGGCATACTCTAAGGTTTTAGCTGTTGCTTCTCTGTATTTTGGATAAGGCACATACCCCAGCTCGTTATATTCCTTGACACCATCCCTCCCATTTGCTGGCCCCCAGGGTCCTTTGTTCATGGCTTCGTGGTAATAAGCATCCAAAGCTTTTTTAGGATCGAATGTCCTGATTCCTTTTGCCCAGGCATCGGTTAATAACGAAATGGCATGATTTCCGATCATACTTCCGGCTTCGCTAGGGAAAGACCATGAAGGTAACCAGCCACATTGTTGATAAGCATCCAATAAAGCCTGCATATAGCGACCATGCATTTCAGGTTGTACCAATGTATTTAGTGGGAATTGTGCACGAAAAGTATCCCAAAAACCAGTATCGGTAAACATATATCCATCATGTACTTTACCATCGTAAGGACTAAAATAATAAGGTTTACCGGCTTCATTCAGCTCGTAAAATTTTCTCGAAAACAAGCTTGCCCTGAAAAAGCAAGAATAAAATGTCTCCATATCGGCTTTCGAACCGCCTTCAACTTCAATTTTACCTAACGACTTATTCCAAACGGAAGCGGCATTTGCTTTGGTATCTTCCAGCGTTTTATCGCTACCCAGTTCTCTTTTTAAATTGAGTTCGGCTTGTTTTAAACTGATATACGATGAAGCTGTTTTAACCTGCACCTTTGCTCCGGCTTCGAACTGAACAAAGGCACCTTTACCTAAACCTTCGGCCATGGTAGAATCGGCCGAAACAGTATTGTTTTTATTTTCCCAGGTTCCGTACGATTTAATGGGCTGATCGAACTGAATTATAAAATAGCTTTTCCAACCTCTTTTAAATCCTTCGCCGTTATTTACCCAACCGGTAATTTTATTTTCTTTAGGAAAAATCTGTACTCCGCTTAACCGGTTGTAACCATCCAAAACCAAGAAACTTCTTTTATTTTTTGGGTAGCTGAAACGCAGATGTGCCCCCCGCTCTGAAGGTGAAATTTCGGTGGTAATGTCGTTTTCGAACTTGACCTTATAATAGTTTGGTTTGGCTATTTCATTGTTATGGCTGAATTTCGCTTCACGTTTGTTTTCATCAACCACCAACTCATCAACCATCGGCATTAAAGAAAATACAGCATAATCTCTGGTCCATGAGCTACATTGGTGCGCCTGCTGAAAACCCCTGATTTTATCTTTAAAATACTGGTATTTCCAACCGTCGCCATTTCTGCCGGTTTGGGGTGTCCAGGTGTGCATGCCGAAGGGCAATGCTGTTGTGGGGTAGGTATTGCCGCGGGTCAGCTCATGTTTGGAATTGGTTCCTTGCAAAGTGTTGACATACTGTACCCAATCTTTTTGCTGTGCCAATAACCCCTTGGTAGAAAGGCAAAACAGAACGGATGCGATTAATTTAATTTTCACTGTTTATTTTTGTGTTATTTTTTTTGCGTAACCTAAGAAACGGTATAATTTTCCATCAACTTTGATCATTCCCAATAGCGATTATTCCTTACCGTTTCATTGTTTGGTTGCGGAATTGGTAAAGCCATCGCCAAAAGGCCAGATGCTGAAATAAGCATTGTGGGTGATAAGGGGTAAGCCGTGGCTTTGTCCTGTGCTTTAACAATTAAATTAAGAAATAGGCCAATTGTTAATAAGGAAAATTTTCTCATATGTTTCATTATGGTCGATAAAACATTTTACCAATTTATCGGCTAAAATCTTATGCCAGACCTGAATAAAGGGCGGAAGACTGATAGTGATTAAAATGGATTTGGAGTTGAAAAACCAAAACCAAAGTAAAACGTTTTAGTAAATCAATATTAGTAAAAAAAGGAGAATTTAACCGCCAGGATCAGTAATATGTATGTTACACATTATCAGCACAAAAGCAGTCTTTTACAAAAAACAAGAACTAAAAAGAAGCAGCATTATATATTAATTATAAGCTGCTTCTTTTACTCTTAAACTAAGAACTAATTGTAACCTGGATTTTGCGCCAGATTTTCATTAAGTGTACGCTGAACCTGTGGAATTGGAAACAAATTTCTAAATGCTGCTGAAGGGGTATGATCCCACCAGCTTTCTGTAGTAAATTTACCAAATCTAATGAGATCATTTCTTCTAAAACCTTCAAAAATAAATTCTCTACCCCTTTCAGACAAAAGTTCATTTAAGGTTAACGTTCCTGGTGTATAAGCCCTTGTTACCCAATCTGCAGCAGTAAATGCTCTCTTTTTACAGTCATTAATTAACTGTACGGCTTCAGCAGTGGCTACACCACCGTTTTTACGCATTATGGCTTCTGCTTTGGCAAAATATACCCATGTTAAACGGTAAATATTCCAATCAGTATTGTTGTAGTTTGGATCAATAGGTACAGCCACTCCGTTTACCACGCCTGCAACCTGATTCCCTAATTTGTACTTATTAAAGCGAACACCGCTGTTCTCTTCACCTTCACTCATATTGGATACGGTAGATCCAGCTTTATTTTTGCGGATGTTATCAACAAAAACAATTTGTTGCCCATCATATTCGTTTCCTCCTTTTGCAATCGCGGGTTGGCCATTATCAAAACGAACCATCGGTCCTTCAAGTAACCAACCCCTTTTTCTTAAGTCGGCATCTTCATAATTGGTAAATACTCCTGGCACTACTACAACACCATCATTTCCATTTCGCGAACCACCATAGATCTGATCTTGCTGAAAATGATAAAACTCCCCTGTCCATGATGGCTGGAAAGAAGCCTTTTGAAACTCGTAGGCAATCGAAAAGATCACCTCCTTTGATAAATCGTTACTTGATTTAAACTGATCAACAATATTTGGATCTAGCTGCATCGTACCATTTTGTGCACCACCATCGCCTGCAATGAGTTTATTGGCAGCGGCAATACAATCATCCCATCTTGCTGTACCGGTCCAAACTTCAGCATTAAGATAAAGTTCAACCAACATTGCGTAGGCGCCTGCCTGACTCATCCTACCGATCATATTTCTTGATAATTTTGGCGCTTTATCGATATTTTCTTTAATCTCTTTTTCAATAAAGGCGAAAACTTGAGTACGGGGTAATGTTGCGGGTTTTGCTGGTATTCCCACTTGTGTAACCACAGGAATATTACCAAAAAGATCCATCAACTTAAGGTAATGAAAAGCTCTGAACAGTTTTAGTTCAGCGATATAAGCATCTTTTTCTGCCTGAGTAATACCCATCTGTGCCAGACTGCGTTTTTCAAGATTTTCTATTGGATCATTACATAAGCCCATTCCCCAGTACATGAGCGACCATGCGTTATTCAATGGCCCATCATCACTTAACCAGGTATGGTAATGCAACCGCTTCCATTTACCGCCATCTTCGCCGTGGCGTCCTTTTGTAGGCCATGCGAGCTGATCGCCAGATAATTCAGCAGGGCGCCACCAACCATCCTGACCAGAAGGAGTAACCCAGGCATTCGCATGGGTGTAAGGCCTTAAAACGGCTGAAAGCACTTCATTTTTATTATTATAGAAGTTATTACTAACCAATTCACTATATACCGTTTCATCTAATTTTGTACAGCCATTTATCAGACCAACAAAAACTATAAAAACGGATGCCAAAATAATTTTTTTATAATTTTTCATCTTGTTCAATATTAAAATCCAAAGTTTACACCAAATAGGAATTGTCTTGTTGCCGGATAAGGGCTTCTTGTATCAATACCTAAACTTCGTCCGTTTATCTCTTGTCCCATACCAACATCCTGAATATAATCGGGATCGTTACCTGTATAACTGGTAAATGTTACGAGGTTTTGTCCGGTTGCATATATTCTTAAGTTTCTGAAAGATTTAGAGTTCAGTTTGAATGTATAACCCAGTGTGATCTCGTCAATTTTCAAGAAATCACCTTTTTCCAGATAATAGTCGGCGTACATATAAGTATCCTTAATTTCAGCATACTTTGTGAATGCACTGTTTAAAAGGTTTGTTGAGGCACCATTTTTATTTCCATAAGAAATTGCAGTAGTATTTAAAACGTCAAAATCCAGTTTACTTCTTAAGAAAACCCTTAGATCGAAATTTTTATAGGTAAAACTGTTGGTTAATGATAGGTAGTATTTAGGAATCGCATTACCTATTACAGCTAAATCGGTCTGATCTCTGAAAGGGGAAGTATTGATGTTTTGATTAGAAACAATGGCTCCATCTTTGGTGTAGAACTGCCATTTTCCATCAGGTGTAAACCCGGCAAAACGCTTGCCCCAAAACTCACCAATATTACGACCTTCGTATGTTCTGAATGCGTTACCCAAAGCACCAAAACCTCCGATAGAACCAAATTCTTTCATGTCCCTTTTATACTCATCATTAGAATAGCTATCTAGTTTATTATCAGTAGTGCTTCCGGCAAAGTCAATTCTCCAAGTAAAATCACGCTTTTTAATTGCTGAATAACTTAAAGTTAACTCAATCCCTTTTGCAGAAATTGTTCCAACATTGGTATAAATAGAAGATTGAATAAATGGAGGCTGAGGAGAAGTATAAGTATCCAAAAGGTCTTTTGTTACCCTTTTATACAAGTCGATAGATCCGGTAAGTTTGTTATTTAACACAGTGAAATCAATACCGATATTGGTTTCTCTTTTACGTTCCCATCTTAAATTCGGATTAGGATTTCTGCTTGGTCCGTATGTTTGCTGATATTCTCCGGTAGGGAACAAATATATCCCTCCTGTACCAAGCGTTACCAACGATGCATAATTAGCAAAGCCCGAGTTTCCTGTTTCTCCATAGCCAACCCTAAGCTTTAAATTATTTACAAACTTTACATCCTTCATAAAATCTTCCTGGGTAATATTCCAACCTCCCGAAATTGCAGGGAAAGTTGCCCATTTATTATTTGCACCAAATCTTGATGAGCCTTCTCTTCTGATAATTGCCTGGGCAAAGTATTTATCGCCGAGAGCATAATTGATTCTGCCAAAAAGGGCAATAAGCGTATTATCATTTTTAAAACTACCCAATCCGACAGTATTCACCTTAATCGGCACACTACCCAGGTTGTTATCTTCGAAAAGATCGTTCACATAACCACGATTATTTGCGTTAAAACCTTCATTTACTTCATAACGATAGCTGTAACCTCCAATTGCCGATATCTTGTGCTTGCCAAATGTCTTTGTGTACTCTAAAGTAGGTTCAACGTTGAAGTTTTGGTTAAGTTCTGTTACTTTCGATGCATAGCCTCCATTAGGGGCATCATTGTTTTCAACGGAATTCTGACTTGCCCTATCACGATATTCACTCCATATTCTGGAATCGCGTTGTACAGCACCGAAAACGGCTGCTTTAAGGTCTTTAATAATTTCCAATTCCAGTTTACCATCTGCTGAAGTAGTTTGTTGCTGTACTCCATAACGTTCCTGCTCCAACCTTGCCAATTCATTTGTAATGGTCCTGGTAAACTGGTAGGAACCATCTGGATTGTAATAAGACTCTGTTGGATTTTTAGTTAATACATTCTCCCAGCCGCCGCCACCTAATAAGTTGGCTTTATTAAAATTGGTTGCTAAATTGAATTGTGCACTTAACCTGTTTTGAAATCCTCTTTGAGTTAAACTTAAACGCGCACCATATTCTTTCCTGCCGTTCTCTTTAGCAAAACCTTGCAATTCGCGATAATTAACACTTGCCCTGTAAGTAGAATTCTCTCCCCCACCAGATACGGCAAGGTTGTGGTTGTTTGAAATATTATTTTTGTTTATCAGATCTTGGAAATAATCAAAATCACCTCCTTTATCGGTTACCTTGTACTCACCGCTGGCAATTCTGGCTCTCCATTGATCTGCAGTCATGAAATCTGGTCTTTTAACCAAGCTTTCATGTCTGACGTAAGCATTATAATTAAATACAGAAGGCCCTTTTTTACCTTTTTTAGTTGTCACGATGATTACGCCTGCATTCGCCCTCGTACCATAAATCGCAGCGCCAGAACCATCTTTTAGCACACTAAAAGATTCAATATCATCCTGCTGAAGTA
Organism: Pedobacter zeae; assembly: GCF_014196715.1. Taxonomy (GTDB): domain Bacteria; phylum Bacteroidota; class Bacteroidia; order Sphingobacteriales; family Sphingobacteriaceae; genus Pedobacter; species Pedobacter zeae. Next base: position 628,009 of record NZ_JACIEF010000004.1, on the reverse strand, counting down.
GATCAAGATTTCCACCCGGAATCCCGTCAATAATAATCAAGGGACTCGATGAACCCGAAATAGTGGTTACCCCACGTAATTGAATACCAACACCACTGTTTGGATTACTGCTATTTCTTGAGATTTGAAGACCAGCAACCTTACCAACCAACAAATCGAGAGGGTTGCGGGAACCGCTTTGCCTAAATTGTGCGGTATCCACTTTAGCTACGGCTGAGGTTATCTCTTTTTCCTTAAGTGTACCATAACCCACTACCACGACATCATCCAGCTTGGTATCTGAAGATACAACCAGTTTAATATTTAGAGTAGGCTGATTCGCTATTGTAATGTTTTGCGTTACATAACCTATATAGCTGATCCTAATTACGTCACCTACGTTTGCTTCTATGCTAAATTTTCCGACAACATCGGTTACAGCACCTTTACCGGAGTTTACATTCTTAATGCCAACACCTGGTACAGGCTGGCCATTTTCGTCGATCACCGTTCCGGTTACATTTTTTTGCGCCTGAACGCGCCCGCCGAGCAAATTTCCATTCAAGAACCTCCGTGTACTTTCCCACTCCGGGTTCATTGAAAACGCAGGACTATTCAGCAACACAATGGCGGCAGACAGTCCCGTAATTTTGAGTAAATTAATTTTCATTAACGGTTTTGTTTTAATTATAAATGATTAGTTATTGTTTTCTGGTGTTGTGTATCTGCGAGAGCGATAACCAGACAGGGCCAGTGCCCGATATGTATGTTATTGTTTGTTGTAATTAAGGTTTGATTGGATAGCCACAGAAAATCCCGACGACAAGACTTATACCTGTACTTGATGCAATCCCTTAATAATCAGTTGGAATTGGTGTAATGCTCATAAAAATTTAATCCGGTAAGGCTAAAACGTTTTAGCATATCAATGATAAGCATTATAATTATTAATAAAACGTTTTAGTCGGTAAAAAATTTATGACAATTGACGAAAAATAGGCTTTTTTAGTCTCTAAGCACTAAACGGGAAGGGATAATTACTTCTTCAGCTGGTAATTTACTTTTGGTTGAAAGCTGGCTTAAAATGAGTTTAATAATGGTTTCGGCTATTTCTTCGAGGGGTTGTTGAATAGCAGAAATACGGGGGGTATGCAGTTCGAATGCTTCATGATCATCGTACGCAATCACGCCAAAATCAGCTCCTACTGCTTTATTAATCTGCTTTAACACTTTTAGTCCGCTGATTGCCAGATAATTGGTTGCAAAAAGCACCGCGTCTATGTGTTTATGCTGAAGTAACTCCTTAATCTGGGCCATGGTTTCGCCTTCTTCCTGGTTAAAATGGATCTTTAGCACAAGGTTGTCGTCATATCTGATCCCGTTATCTTCCAGTGCTTTTTTATAACCATTGTATCGGTCTATAACCTGTTCCACATTAATATCGGTGGTAACTAATGCTATATTTTTTTTACCCTGATCGATAAAACTCTGAATGGATTGGTATGAGGCATTAAAATGATCGGCGCCAACATAACTGGTATTAACCGCCGGTAAATTCCTGTCGAACAGGATTACAGGGTTTCCATCATCCAGGAGCATTTGTATATCTTCTTCTATTCCTTTTATCGGAGAGATGATATAGGCATCAACTTTACGTGATTTGAACATATTGATCAGTTCCTTTGCCTTGTCGATACTATTTTCGGTACTGGAATAAATAATTTTATACCCTTTTTTATAGGCTTTATCTTCTATGAGCCTTGCGATCCTGGAGAAGAACGAATTGGAGATATCTTCGATGATTAAACCAATGATATTGGAATTACCGGTCCTTAAGCTTCTTGCAATCTGATTAGGCTTATAACCGCTTTCTTCAATGATTTTTTCTACTTTCTCTATTACTGCGTCGCTTATTGATTTCTCTTTGGCTTTACCGTTGATAATAAATGAAACGGTAGTAATGGATACATTTGCTTTTACGGCTATGTCTTTAATAGAAAGCGATTTCATTGGCTTGAATTTCTTATAATTTAATCGATTTAAAGTTAAATAAAAATTACAGCTTTAAATTTTTAACACGATAAAGGTGCAATTTAACATTTTTTATATTAATCGTCTTAGAAACGTTTATTAATGCTGAACAATGCGCCGTTTAGTGCAGGTAATCTATAATTAACCTGGCTGTTTTGGCCGAAGCACCGGGTTCTCCCATCAGTAAAAGCAATTCGTTATACTGTTTTAACATCTCGTTCCTGCCTTCTGCGCTTAAAATAATTTCAAGTTCCGCGCTTAATTTCTGCTGGTTGCAATCTTCCTGAATCAGTTCTGTTACAATTTTTTTGTTCACGATCAGGTTAACCAGCGAGATAAACTTAATTTTAACCAGCATCCTGGTAATCGCTATTGAAAGGGCACCTCCTTTATATACCACTACCTGTGGCACTTTAAACAGTGCTGTTTCCAGCGTGGCCGTTCCCGAAGCCACAATGGCCGCATGGGCCTGATGCAGTAAATTATACGTATTGTTAAAAAGAAGTTTAACTTTTTTACCTCCGGTAAACTGCTCGTAATAGGACTGGCTAAAAGTTGGAGCGGCTGCAACAGCAAAAATATAATCAGGATAATTTTCCGTTATGCTCAACATGACCGGCAGTAAACGTTCTATTTCCTGTTTGCGGCTACCCGGCAAGAGGGCAATAATTTTTCCATCTCCAAATTGGTTGTCTTCACGAAAGTTTACATCGGGTATAAACTGTGCAATTTCATCCAAAAGTGGATTTCCTACATAATCTACCTTCATGCCCCATTCCTTGTAAAAATCGACTTCGAAGGGCAGAATACAGAACATGTAGTCGACAATTCTTTTTATTTTGAGTACCCTTTTCTGGTTCCAGGCCCAAACTTTGGGCGAAATATAATAACATACCTTGATGCCTTCGGATTTTGCAAATTCGGCTATTTTTAAGTTAAAGCCAGGAAAATCGATCAAAATCAGTGCATCAGGTTTCCATTTTATAAGGTCTTCTTTACAGGCTTTAAGGTTTCTAAAAATAGTTCTTAAATTTAAAAGTACCTCGGTAAACCCCATAAAAGCCATATCGGCATAGTGTTTAACCAACTCGCCGCCTTCGGCCTGCATTTTATCTCCGCCGAAATACCTGAACGCAGCTTCGCCATCTTCCTTTTTTAAGGCTTTCATTAAATTGGCGCCGTGTAAATCGCCCGAGGCTTCTCCGGCTACGAGGTAATATTTCATAATTTGTCAGGTATGATGTAAGATGCTCTGGAAGGTATAATCACCTTAATCTCTTTTCCATCTTACATTTTCCGTTGCTAAAAAACTTTATAAGCAAAGAATATAAAAGCACACAAAAACGTTGCAGCTAAGATACCTCTGCCAATATTCTCTTTATTATATTTAAAAAATGTTTGCATGGTATAGGCATTTACTGCAATCCCACCAATGTACAGGAGATGAGCTTTAGACAGATAAGCCACATGGTGAATCAGGTACCAGGCAATGGAACAACACACTGCAGGTACAAGTAAACCTATCCCCAAACCAACCCATACCGAATTATTCAGGCTTTTTAAGCGATCGATCATGGCTTAACCTAAATTAATACCATCAGGCGCCGAAACTTTCGTACCTGTATTGCCAGATTCTGCATCATTACTGCCGATAAAATCCCAGCTGTTTAACGTTTGGATCGCATGATGCGCCGTTAAATCGAACTGAACAGGAACAATAGAAACATAATTGTGCTCCAATGCCCAAACATCGGTGTCTTCTCCTTTATCAAAATTTTCGAAAACGCCGGTTAACCAATAATACGGTCGCTTGTAAGGATCTGTCCTTTCATCAAACTCTTCCATCCATTTTGCATTGGCCTGGCGGCAGATTTTAACGCCTTTCAGGTTATTTCCTTTGGGGAAATTGACATTTAATAAAGTTCCTTCGGGTAAACCGTTAGCCAAAACCTGCTCACAGATATTTTTAATGTACTTTTTAGTATGATTAAAATCGGCATCGGCAGCAAAATCATCCAAAGAGAAACCAATGGATGGAATTTTTTCAATGGCACCTTCTACCGCAGCCGACATGGTGCCTGAATACAGCACATTGATGGAGTTATTCAAGCCATGGTTGATTCCGGAAACGCATAAATCGGGCTTTTTACCTTTAAAAATCTTATTTACGGCGAGTTTAACACAATCAACCGGGGTACCACTGCACTTGTACATTTCTACCCCTTTGTAAAGCTCTACTTTATCAAAGCGGATTGGTTTACCAATGGTTATGGCATGTCCCATCCCGCTCTGCGGACTATCGGGGGCAACCACTACTACATTACCCAGCTCCTGCATTACCTCCATTAAATTTTTGATCCCAGTAGCTGTAATGCCATCGTCATTTACAACTAAAATACTTGGTTTTGTGCCCTGCTTTGTCATGCCGGTAAAAATACAGAATTATTATTTGAGGGCGTAACAAACCCTGATTTATATGCCGAAATCATTTATTCCTGCTCTTTTAGTTGTTAAATAAAAATTATTTTCATTCGGTGGTGGAAAGCCTTTATATTTGGATAAATAACTTATTAAAAATGAATGTTGTATTCGGATCCATCTTAACAAGCCGGTACCATCATGATCATAAAACCAAAACCAAACAATGAAATTCAAACTATTTACTTTAGCTTGTTTTCTGATTACAGGTTCTATAGCCCAGGCACAGACAACCTATCAGTGGAAAACAGGAACATCAGGCGGTTATACTTATAAATATGTAACCAACGACCCAACCAAAAGCCGCTTTTATACTTTAAAAAATGGTTTAACGGTAATCTTATCACAAAACAATAAAGAGCCCAATATTACCTACAAGATGGCCGTTAGGGCCGGTAGCAATACCGATCCGCGTACGAATACCGGCTTGGCACACTATCTAGAACATCTTTTATTTAAAGGAACTGATAAGTTCGGAACTTTAAATTACGCGAAGGAGAAGCCATATCTCGATAAAATTGAGGCCCTTTACGAAACTTATAACAAAACTACCGATCCGGTTAAACGTAAAGAGATTTATAAGGAAATCGATAAAACTTCTGGTGAGGCTTCGAATTATTCTATCGCAAATGAATACGATAAAATGATGAAATCGATCGGAAGCAACAGCACCAATGCCCATACTTCAGTAGAGGAAACCGTATATGAAGAAGATCTTCCATCCAATGCGATTGACAAATTTTTGGCGGTACAGGCTGAGCGTTTCCGTGCACCGGTTTTCCGTATTTTTCATACGGAGTTGGAAGCGGTTTATGAAGAGAAAAACATTGGAATGGATAACGATGGGCGTAAAATGTACGAGAAAATGCTGTATTCGTTGTTTCCTACCCACAATTACGGACAACAAACTACCATTGGTACCATTGAGCATTTAAAAAATCCATCGTTGGTCGAAATCAGAAAATATTATGATAAATATTATGTGCCTAACAATATGGCCTTAATTATGAGCGGTGATATTAATTATGATGACCTGATTAAAAAAATTGATAAGGATTTTGCTTATATGAAGCCAAAACCCTTATCGTTATACAACCCTGCCCCTGAGAAACCATTAACACAGGTTCAGAAAGTTGATATTTATGGGCCAAGCGCTGAGAATTTATATGTTGCCTACAGGGGTTTTGCGCAAAACACCCACGAAAGTTTATTATTGGATTTAATCGGCAGCATTTTATCTAACGGTAAAGCGGGTTTAATGGATATCAACATCAACAAACAACAAAAAATGTTGCGTGCCGGTGCGGGTTATAACTCGATGAAAGATTATGGTATTTTTATTTTATCGGGTTCGCCAAAAGCAGGCCAGAGTTTGGAAGAAGCTCAGAAATTATTATTGGAACAAGTAGAATTGCTTAAAAAAGGCGAATTTGATGAAAGTCTGATCAAAGCGACTGTAGCCAACATTAAACTGGCCGAACTGCAGGGTTTCGATAATAACGATGTCCGTGCAGATGCCACCATGAATGCCTTTATCCAAAATCGTGGTACCGAATGGGATAAAACGCTGGCTTCAACTGATGCCATGGGTAAAATCACCAAAAAAGAAATTGTAGATTTTGCCAATAAATTTTTCATCAACAATTATGTTGCCGTTTTAAAGCATAAAGGTGAAGACAAAAGCATCATCAAAGTAGAAAAACCAGCCATTACAGCGGTTAAAACCAATACCAATGAGGTTTCGCCATTTACCAAAAATATTATTGCACAACCGGTAAAACCAATTGCACCTAAATTCTTGGATTATACAAAAGATCTTCAGTTTGGCAAAGCAGGTATTGCCGATGTGATTGCGGTTCAGAATACAGAAAATGGAATTTTCCGTATGGGCTACCGTTTTGATATGGGTTCTTATAACTACAAATTATTGCCTTATGCAGCACAATACCTGTCTTTCTTAAGTACCGATAAATATTCTGCAGAAGATATCAGTAAAGCATTTTATAACATTGCCTGCAGCTATAGCATCAACGTAGGTACCGACGTCACTACCGTTTCCATCACCGGTTTACAGGAGAATTTCGATAAAGCCGTGGCTTTACTTGAAGATGTTTTAGCACACTGCAAGCCGAACGAAAAAGCTTTAGAAGATTTAAAGGGACGTTTGTTAAAATCGAGGGAAAATGCAAAATTGAACAAAAGCTCCATACTGAGTGGTTTAATGAGTTATGCACAATACGGTTCTGATAATCCTTTCAATTATGGATTAAGCAACGATGAGATCAAAAATATGAAATCAGCCGATCTGATCTACATTTTGCATAACCTTACCAATTATAAACACACCATTACTTATTACGGGCCAAAAACATTGGCTGCATTTTCTGCTGATATTGTAAAAGCACATCCATTGGCAAAAGAATTTACTGATGCGGCGCCGATCAAAAAATTTGTATACACCAAAACCGATTCGAACAAGGTTTATTTTGCAGATTATGATATGGTTCAGGCAGAAATCCGTTGGGTACGCAACAGCGGCTTGTACGATCCGGCCAATTCAGCCAAAATTGCTTTATTCAACAATTATTTTGGCGGTGGTATGGGTTCTGTGGTATTTCAGACCATCAGAGAATCTAAAGCCCTGGCCTATTCTACCTTTGCGGTATATTCTTCTCCAAACAGTAAAGAAAAAGAAAATACCATCATTGCCTATGTAGGTACACAGGCTGATAAAATGAATGAAGCAGTGGCAGGTATGAACGAATTGCTGACCACTTTGCCTGAGTCTGACAAATCATTCGACTTATCCAAAACCAACTCTTTAAACGGCATCGAAACGAGCCGCATCACCAAAGATGGTATTATTTACAATTACCTTGCCGATAAAAAATTAGGTTTCGATCACGATTCAAGGATTGATGAGTATGCCAATTTAAAACCCTTAACTTTTAATGACGTAAAATCATTCCACCAAAACAATCTTTCAGGCAAACCTTACAACTATTGTATTGTTGCTTCTGAAAAGAAAATTAACATGGCCGATCTGGCAAAATTTGGCCCGGTTACGAAATTAAGCCTGGAACAGATTTTCGGGTACTAATAAGGCGGAAGCTAAAAGGTTGCAGGCATAAGATAAGGGCCTGATGCCTTAAAACCAGATACTAGCGATTCTCGGAAACGGGAATCGCTTTTTTTATTTGGTTTATTGGTTCATTCGTTCACTAGTCATTGGTTCATTAGCCTGCATGGTGCAGAAAAGTCCGCTAATACATTGAAACTGCCAACTGATAACTGGTTCATTTGCCATTGGTTCGTTAGTGGGCATGGTGCAGAAAAGTTCGTTAATTCATTGATAATTACCAGCAGAAAACTATTGGTAAAAAACAAGTGTTTCCAAAATTTCCTTTATCGAAAACTGAGCCCCGCAAACAAATTCATCAGCCGCGCCATAGTAAATGGTTAGTTCGTCGCCGTTAACGATGTGCCCGTTTGTGAATACAACTTCGCCAAAAAAACCGTGCAGTTCGTAATCTTCTTTAGGTATCATAATCGGTTCTTCGGTTCTGGCCAGCACTTTCGATGGATCATTTAAATCCATTAGAAACGCACCTAAACAATACTGATGCTTTTCATTCGCACCGTGATATATTTCGAGCCATCCTTCTGCAGTTTTGATCGGGGCTGCACCGGCGCCCACACGGGCACTATCCCATAGTTCAGATCGGGTTTTAATGATACACCGGTGTTTTCCCCAATGGATCCCATCGGGAGATTCGGCAAGCCAAATATAATTACCGCCCAGAGCCACACTGCTGGGCCGGTGTAAAGCATAAAATTTGCCATTTATACGCTCTTCAAATATGGCGCAGTCTTTATTATGAGGTGGAATGATCATCCCGTGATTTTCGAAATCTTTCCAATTCCTGGTGGTCCGCATCCCCACACCAACCCCATGCCCGGAAACGGCCGTAAAGGTCAAATAATAAGTATCATCAATAAAGGAAACCCGGCAATCTTCAATTCCAAATATCTCGTCTTTGCCTTCTCCCTGTAACAACGGAAAACCTTCGGGTTGATAAAAATGAATGCCGTCATCGCTGCAAACCAATCTTAAATGAGATAAAGTGGTTAAATAATCCTCACCTTTATACCTGATTACCCTCGGATCAGTTGCGATTAAAAATGGATCATTTTCTTCAATGGCCAGAATTTCTATTCCATGTTTCTTTAAAATTGGAAAAGAAATTATACCCGCTTTTTGTTCAGGTCTTTCAGCTACCCGGATCAACAGCCATACTTTTCCCTCAAATGTAAAAACACCGGGATTTAGCAGGCAAACGATCTCCAGTCCCTCCCTGCTGGGGGCTAAATCTTTTGGTAATAAGATTGGATTTTGAATAAACCGTTGGGCGATGTCGGCCATAAACTGTATTTAAAGCAGACAGGCGGCCAAAATTCTGACCGCCTGTTTAGTTTATTGAATTGATAATTATAAGGAATTTATCCATTTCACAAGTTCATCCCTTCCTTTTCCGGTTTTTTGTTGCAGTTTTCCCAACAATTCATCATCTTGCCCCTCTTCGTGTTTTAAATCATCGTCTGTTAAATCAGCATAAGCTTGTTTAACCTTCCCTTTTATTTCATTCCACTTTCCTTTTAATTCTAACTTATCCATGCTCGTTTTTTTAATTGTGAATAATGTATTTTATAGATTAAATAACAACATTAACTACTTTTTGTTTCATTTTCCGACCAATTACCTGAGCAACAACGGTGTTTTGTCTTTTTTCCGTCAGTTTTATGTAGATTTTATTTATATTAACGGTATTATTTCTATCAATTATTAAACATTACTAACTAAATCAACGATTTGATGAAAAAATTACTCTTAAGTATGATTTTATCTCTCTGCGTAATTTCGTTTGCTTTCGCACAAGGCAAAGTAATTACCGGAAAGGTGACGTCTACCACCGGACCGATTCCAGGCGTTAGCGTATTTGTAAAGGGCACACCAGGTAACGGCACGCAGAGCGATGCCACCGGGGCTTTTAAATTAACTGTTTCAGAAGATGCTAAAATACTTGTTTTTAGCTTTATAGGCTACAAAAGCAAAGAAGTACCCATCACCGGGCAAACCATTAATGTAAGCCTGGAGGAGGAAAACAATACCTTATCTGATGTGATTGTAGTAGGTTATGGTACACAGAATGCCAGGGATGTAACCGGATCAATAGCGAAAGTTACGGCAGCCGATTTAAAGGACAGGCCATTAGCAACCATTGAGAGTGCTTTACAAGGCAAAGCTCCTGGTGTATTTATCAACTCTAGCAGTGGTAAACTTGGGCAGGCACTTCAAATTCGGGTAAGGGGTATTTCTTCGATTTCTGCAAGTAACCAGCCATTATTTGTAATAGACGGCGTTCCTATTGTAAGCGATGCACTGGGAACTTACACGGAGGCTGATAACCCGCTTGCAGCCATTAGTCCGGATGATATAGAATCAATGGAAGTGTTAAAAGATGCGGCCTCTGCTGCGATTTATGGTGCCAGAGGTTCAAATGGCGTTGTATTAATCACCACTAAAAAGGGTAAACAAGGCAGAACCAATATAGATTTTGGATACTACGCTGGCTTTAGTGATCCGACAAGAAAAGGAGAATTCTTAAATGCTGCACAATATAAACAGTTAATGGAGGAGTCTTTCAAAAATGTTGACTACAATGGATATAGTAATTCTTCTGAGTTATGGAAAGATTATACCGGAACAAATGACTGGGACGGCACAACTGATGCAAACTGGGTAAATGCATCTTTTAGAAGAGGGCATGTACAACAATATAACTTAAATATCAGTGGTGGCGATGCTAAAACCCGCTTTTTAATCTCTGGTAATTACAGCAATAATGACGGAATTATAGTAAGTAACCGTTATGTACGTACAGGCGGTAGATTAAGCTTAGACCATACCGTTTCTAAAATTTTAGATATTGGTGGAGCAATAAATATTTCTAAGGTTGACAACTATCGTATTCCTACGGATAATGCATTTTCAAACCCTCTACAATTAAATGCACTGCCTCCGATTCAACCCATATATGATGCATCCGGTGAGCTGAACAATAATACGGTTTATTATAACTCACTAATTGATATCTCCAACGGAAGCAACTTATCTACTACCTACAGAACCTTTGCAAATGCATACGCAAGTTTAAAAATTACACCCGACCTCGTTTTTAGAAGCGAATATGGTTTTGACTTTAATAACCTGGAGGAAGAACAATATCTGGGTTCGAAAACACAAGATGGTGGTAGTACAAGTGGGTATGGAAATGATTATAATGCGAAGTCAATCAACTTTAACACCAACAACACTTTAAATTACACTAAAGTATTTAATCAGAAACACAGTTTAAATGTGTTAGGTGGTTTTACTTTTCAAGACACTAAATTTAGATATGGAACGGTTACAGGAACAGGTTTCCCGTCTGATAGATTTGTTAAAATTGCAAGTGCAGCAACAATTTCAGCAGGAAGTTCATTCGAAACTGAATACTCTTTTGTATCCTATTTAGCCAGGGTAAACTATAAATATGATGACAAATATCTGGTAAGCGCTTCCGTTAGAACGGATGGTTCATCAAGATTTGGGGCTAATAACAGGTACGGAACTTTCCCGGCAGCTTCTTTAGGCTGGATTGCTACTAATGAAAACTTTTTAAAGTCAAGCACTTGGTTAAGTTTATTAAAAGTTAGAGCAAGTTATGGATTAACCGGAAACGCGGAAATTGGAAATTTTGCATCCAGAACATTGTATGGTGGGGTTAATTATGCAGGTACGGCAGGTACACTTCCAAATCAGTTAGGAGATCCTAATTTAACATGGGAGAATACATCAAACTTTAATATAGGTTTAGACTTTGGCTTCTTATCGGATAGAATTACAGGTACCATTGAAGCCTATAAGAAAAAAACTACAGATTTACTCCTTAATGTTCCAATTGCAGCAACTAATGGGTTTACATCCATTACTCAAAATATCGGAGACATGCAAAATAAAGGTTTGGAATTCTCATTAAATACCAGAAACTTTATTGGAGCATTTAAATGGAGTACATCATTCAATATTGCCTTTAATAGAAATAAAATTCTTCGATTAGTAGATGGCCAGCCAATTTTTACTGGTGGCAGATTCTTAGGAAGGATTGCAGAAGGCGAACCATTCGGATATTTTTACGGTAAAGCTTATGCGGGGGTAGATGCAAATAATGGCGATGCACTTTACTATGTTGATGCAAGCCGTACAACCACCACAAATAACTATAATGCCGCACAAAACCAAAAAATCGGCGATCCAAACTCAAGATACTTTGGTGGATTTGGAAATCATCTCTCATTCAAAAATTTTGATTTAGATATTCAAGCTCAATTTGTTAAAGGAAACGATATTTATAATATGGCAGGTGGTTTTCAGTCTGCAAATGGCGATTATTTCGACAATCAAACCATCGATCAGTTAAACTACTGGACACCTACAAATAGGATTACAACCATTCCTCAGCCAAGATTTGATTCTGCAAACGGCACAAGACCTTCATCCAGGTATATTCAGGATGGTTCTTATTTAAGGATAAAAAGTGTTGTTTTTGGGTACAATGTACCAAAAGAGTTTATCACAAAATATAAACTACAGAATGTAAGAATCTACGCTTCGGCACAAAACCTGTTTACCATTACAGGCTATAATGGATATGATCCTGAGGTAAATACACCTGCAGGCTCTTCTCTTCAAACAAACAATATCCAGATTGGACACGATTTCTACACGCCACCACAGGCCAGAACGATAACTTTTGGAGTAAATATTGGGCTTTAATGGATATAAATATTAGAATTATGAAAAATTATTATAAAAATATATTGGCTGCAGCACTTATTATTTTAAGTGCATCGTGTAAAAAACAGCTAGAGATTGAGCCAAAACAATCGATTTCTTCGGATGTAGCCTTATCTACCACAGCTGATGTTCAAAATGCTCTTGTAGGCGCCTATACCGTATTAGCTACAGGAGATTTATATGGAACAAACCTTGTCTTTCTTCCGGATATCTATGCGAGTAATAGCTATTTAAACTGGACAGGTTCATTCAGCACTTATAGGGATATTTCTAATAAGGCAATCATTTCTACGAATGGAGATGTATTAAGAACTTGGGTTTCTGCTTACAAAGCGATAAACGTAGCCAATACTGTACTCTCTGCAACCGGAGTTGTAAGCAACGCCGCTACTAAAGACATCATTGAAGGCAAAGCTTTATTCATCCGGGGGATTATGCATTTTGAACTGGTGAGGCTTTATGCCCAGCCCTTCGATGCAACCGGAACTAACACAGGTTTAGGTGTTCCAATCATCACAAAAGCCGTACAATTAACCAGTGATATTGTAACGAGTGTTCCAAGAAATACAATTGCAGAAGTTTATACCGCTGTAGAAAATGATCTTAAATCATCAATTACCAAACTCAGTGCTGTTAATGAAAAATATGCATCAATGGCCTTTTTAGCCCGTGTGTATCTCCAGGAAGGGAAGTATGCTTTGGCCAGAGACCTTGCAAACGACATTATTACAAATAGTCCATACACTTTAATAACCAATTCTATGGAAGCTCCATTCAGAACCAAAAACTCAAGTGAGGGTATTTTTGAAATTCAACAGAACGAGCAAAGTAATGCCGGATCTTCAAATGATGGATTGGCAACTTTTTATGCTAGTTACGAAAACTCAACCGGAGGTAATGTTGGTCGCGGAGATGCAAATGTTAATACAACTTTTTATGATTCTTTTGAAGCCGGTGATAAAAGGCAAACTGATTTAATTTATACCGGTACTGGAGCAAAAACAGGCTTATTTACAAAAAAATGGTATGACTATTTTGGAAATATCCCCGTAGCACGTATTACTGAGCAATATTTAATTAGGGCTGAGTGTAATTTCAGATTAGGTACCGCTATAGGGGCTACCCCAGCTAGTGATATCAATACTTTAAGAGGTAGAGCAGGTTTAGGCACAGTAGTGCCAACGCTGGCTATAATTTTGAATGAACGTGAAAAAGAACTGGATTATGAGGGTTTCAGATTGCATGATTATAAACGTACAAAGCGTTCTCTCGGCGCTTTCGCATACAATGATCCAAAATTGGTTTTCCCTATCCCTGATCGCGAATTAACTGCTAACAAAGCATTAGTTCAAAACCCGGGGTACTAATTTATTAAACCGTAAAATATACCTTTCAACAATCGAAAGCATATTTTATACCAGAAATGGCCTCGAAAAAATCAGGGCCATTTCTATTACCTTTAATTATACTTTTGATTAAAAAACATTCATTACAGGTAAAACGAAAATGCCTCCTATCTTCTTTGGAGGCATTTTGATTAAATAAAGTCTGAACTAAAGCTGCTTAGCCGCTTCAATAATTTCCTCTACCACACCCGGATCAAGCAGTGTAGAGGTATCGCCTAAATTACTGGTATCACCTTCGGCGATCTTACGTAAAATTCTACGCATAATTTTTCCCGAACGTGTTTTTGGCAAACCAGAAACAAATAATATCTTATCAGGCTTTGCAATAGCCCCGATTACGCGAGTTACAGTTTGTAGAATATCTTTTTTAGACAGATCGGCTTCTCCATGCATATCCGGATAGATCACAAAGGCATAAATTCCCTGGCCTTTTACATCATGGGGGTAACCCACCACAGCACTTTCTACCACACCGGCATGCATATTAATGGCATTCTCTACCTCTGCGGTACCAATACGGTGCCCCGAAACATTCAGTACATCGTCTACCCTTCCTGTAATCCTGTAATAACCATCTTCATCCCGTAAACAACCGTCGCCGGTGAAATATAAATTATCATAAGTAGAGAAATACGTTTGTTTGCAACGTTCATGATCGCCATAGGTAGTACGCAACATACCAGGCCATGGGAATTTGATACAAAGGTTGCCCATTACGCCATTGCCTTCAATCTCATTACCGTTTTCGTCAACCAGGATCGGTTGGATACCCGGTAAAGGCAATGTAGCAAAACTTGGTTTGGTTGGTGTTACCGTAGCAATAGGCGAAATCATGATCCCTCCGGTTTCAGTTTGCCACCAGGTATCGGCAATAGGTGCTTTGCCATGCCCGATTTTCTCATCAAACCAATGCCATGCTTCTTCATTGATCGGCTCCCCTACCGAGCCTAAAACCCGGATAGTGCTTAAATCTTTGCCATTTAAAGGCTCATCGCCATAACTCATTAAAGAACGGATAGCCGTTGGAGCAGTATATAGCGTATTTACTTTGTGTTTTTCTACAATATCCCAAAAGCGGGAAGGACTTGGATACGTTGGAATACCTTCGAACAGTACTGAAGTAGCGCCCTGCGAAAGCGGTCCGTAAACAATATAAGAGTGTCCGGTGATCCAACCGATATCGGCCGTACAGAAATAAACTTCCCCAGGTTGGTAATTGAATACATTGGCAAAGGTATAACCTGCATATACCATATAACCACCGCAGGTATGTACCACTCCTTTTGGTTTTCCGGTTGAACCGGAAGTATAAAGGATAAACAGCATATCCTCCGCGTCCATTTCTTCTGCCTCGCAAACATCGTTCACGTGTTTTACCTCATCTTCCCACCAAACGTCTCTGCCCTTCAGCATCGAAACCGGAGTTCTGATATGGGTAAGTACAATACATTTTTCTACCGTCGGACAACCGATCAGCGCATCATCAATCACATCCTTTAAAGGGATCTGCTTATTGCCGCGATAAGAACCATCGGCGGTTATCACCAATTTACATTGCGAATCGTTGATCCTATCGGCGATTGACTTTGCAGAAAAACCACCAAAAATAACCGAATGTACAGCACCAATCCTCGCACAGGCCAGGACAGCAATAGCCAGTTCGGGTACCATAGGCATGTAGATACAGATGCGGTCGCCCTTTTTTGCTCCGTTACGTTTCAATACATTGGCAAAACGGCAAACACGCTCATGCAGCATTTTATAAGTATAGGTTACACTTTCTTCTTCCGGGTTATTAGGCTCCCAAATAATAGCAGGTTTATCTCCATTCGTAGCCAAGTGCCGGTCTAAACAATTTTCGGTAATATTAAGTTTAGCACCTTCGAACCACTTGATATTGGGTTCGTTAAAGTTCCAGGATAAGACTTTAAACCAAGGCTTACGCCACTGAAAGTTCTGTGCTACTTCTCCCCAAAACTGCTCCGGGTTTTCTACGCTTTTTTTATAATCTTCTTCGTACTGCTTAAAAGATGTAATTTGCATCGCTTGTTTATATTTTGGTTTAGTGGGGCTAATTTAAATAAATAATAATAAGGAGAAACAGACAAATCGTATCAAAATGAATATCAAACTTTGATGTTATATTATTTTTAAAGATCAAATATGTTAAATATCCATTTTCAGTATGGCAAAGCTTTTACTATCTATGAATATAAATTAACCTAAATTCGATGATTATTCTTTGAAACCTAAATACAACAGGTGCTATATCATAAAGCTCCTGCCTAAAAAATCAACAGTTACTTTTAGTCCAGCCCAGCTATTAAATGCTTAAAGTCAAAATTAATGATCTCACTTCAGCGAATTATAAAAATAATTAGCTAGGCTATTGCCGTTTACAATTTTTATTCAGATATTTGCACACTCTTAAAAAAATTAAGCGGACGATATTAACAACTATATTTACAAGTCATGTCAAGAGTTTGTGATTTAACAGGAAAAAAAGCAATGGTAGGTAACAACGTTTCTCACTCAAACGTTAAAACCAAACGCAAATTTTATCCAAACCTACAACTTCAGAAATTTTATATCCCTGAAGAAAACCGTTGGATTACGTTGAAAGTTTCTACTTCAGCGATCAAAACCATCAATAAGGTGGGTATCAGCGAAGCAATTAACCGTTTCGTAAAAAAAGGATTTTTGTAAAAAACATTAACTGTTGAGATTAACAGTTTTCAATTTATAATAAAATGGCAAAAAAAGGTAACAGAGTTCAGGTTATTTTAGAATGTACTGAACATAAAGAAAGTGGCATGCCAGGTATGTCTAGATATATTTCTACCAAGAACCGTAAAAACACTACTGAAAGATTAGAATTGAAAAAATTCAATCCGGTATTGAGAAAAGTAACCGTACATAAAGAGATTAAATAAGGCTGAAGGTAAAAGGCTTAAGGTTGAGGGTCTAACCACTCATTCAATCCTTTCTATCATTCAATCATTTAAAATTATAAGAACATGGCAAAGAAAGTAGTTGCAACCCTTAAAACAGGTACAGGTAAAGAATATTCGAAAGTAATTACAATGGTAAAATCACCTAAAACAGGTGCTTATTCATTCAAAGAACTTATCGTACA
Source organism: Pedobacter zeae (assembly GCF_014196715.1). GTDB lineage: Bacteria > Bacteroidota > Bacteroidia > Sphingobacteriales > Sphingobacteriaceae > Pedobacter > Pedobacter zeae. The sequence continues at coordinate 611,082 of NZ_JACIEF010000004.1, read as the reverse complement.
CAACGACCACGTAAAAGATGCTATTGCATCTAAATAAGGTTAATATTTTTTAATATAAAAATATATAGGCCGTTCCGTTTTAACCGGAAGGGCTTTTTTTGTTAGCAAAATTTACGTTAGAAAATAATTGATTATCTTTGGAAAAAGCATAACCATGGAAGCGTACAAGTTTAAGGCAAAAGTTTCTGAAAACGGAACTATAATTGTTCCTGAAGGATTTGATGTAAAAAACAAAGAGGTTGAGGTTATTATCTTAGATGAAGTTATTCAGCATACCCCGAAAAAAAGCATGAAAGAATTTCTTGATAAATTTTCAGGTGTATTGGAAGGCATTGACCCAGATAAAGCGAAATACGATTATCTTATGGACAAGCATAAGTAAATGAATATTTTATTTGATACTAATATCTTTATAGATGTGAGTCTTAAAAGAGATCCGTTCTTTAACGATTCTTTTAAAGCACTTAGCAAGGCTGATGGTCTAAATATAAATGGCTTTATTCTGGCTTCAACTTTTACTGACATATATTACATCTGCAAAAAAAATATTGGACACGATAAAACTATTGATGTCCTAATCACACTTTTAGGTTCAGTTAATATTTTAAGTATAAATAAAGATACCTTAATCTTTGCTATCCATTCTAATTTTTCAGATTTTGAAGATGCGGTACAACATGCTGCCGCCGAACTCAATCAGATTGATCTTATTATAACAAGAAATGTAAAAGATTTTGCTGGGAGTAAAATAGCAGTACAAACACCTACCGATTTTTTAAAATATAATTAATAACTAATGGGTTTATTTGATTTTTTCAAAAAGAAAGAAACCGCACCTGAAGCTCAGGAAGCATTGGATAAAGGTTTAGAGAAAACAAAAGATGGTTTCTTTAATAAAATTACCAAGGCTGTAGCAGGAAAATCTTCTGTTGATGATGAAGTACTCGATAATCTTGAAGAGGTTTTGGTTACTTCTGATGTAGGCGTAAGTACAACCCTAAAAATCATCAAACGCATCGAAGAGCGTGTTGCCAGAGATAAATACCTTAACACTTCCGAGCTCAACTTTATCCTCCGCGATGAAATCCAGCTGCTGCTATCAGAAAATAACAGTAACGATTTCCGTCAGTTCGAATATGGCGATCATAAACCCTATGTAATTATGGTGGTTGGTGTAAACGGTGTAGGCAAGACCACTACGATCGGAAAATTGGCCCATAAACTGAAAGAATCAGGACTTAAAGTTGTTTTGGGAGCTGCAGATACCTTTAGGGCTGCCGCTGTTGACCAGATTAAACTTTGGGGCGAACGTGTTGGCGTAAGGGTGGTAGCCCAGGCCATGGGATCGGATCCCGCTTCTGTTGCCTTCGATACCCTGCAATCGGCCGTTGCCAATGGTGAGGATGTTGTAATTATCGATACCGCCGGGCGTTTGCATAACAAAGTTGGCCTAATGAACGAACTGGGCAAAATTAAACAGGTAATGCAAAAAGTAGTACCTGGTGCACCGCACGAAATTCTGCTGGTATTGGATGCCTCCACTGGCCAAAACGCTTTTGAACAATGCAAACAGTTTACCGAAGCTACAGATGTAAATGCCTTAGCCATTACCAAATTGGACGGAACAGCCAAGGGGGGTGTAGTAATTGGTATTTCCGATCAGTTTAAGATCCCGGTTAAATATATTGGTGTAGGCGAAAAAATAAATGACCTGCAACTCTTTGATAAAAAGGAGTTCGTAAACAGTTTGTTTAAGTAACCTGTAGAATATCTGTCATGCTGGATTTCTTCAGCATATTTTTTAAAACTAAAGACCCTGAAATAAATTCAGGGCGACAATCTCCTTACTTTTAATAACAGTAAAGATTAAGTGTAAAAGATGAATACTAAAGTAGTACGCAATAAAACAGCACTAAAACAACCCAAAATTAATGTGATAACCTTGGGTTGTTCTAAAAATATATACGATTCAGAAGTATTGATGGGCCAGTTGCGTGGCAACAATTTAAATGTTACCCACGAATCGGACAAAATGGGGAAAGATGATATCGTTGTGATTAATACCTGCGGTTTTATTGATAACGCCAAACAAGAATCAATCGATACCATCCTCCAGTTCAGCGAATTAAAAGAGGCCGGTAAAATTGGCAAAGTAGTGGTTACGGGTTGTCTTTCTGAGCGGTATAAACCGGAACTTGAATCAGAAATTACCAATGTTGATGCCTTTTTTGGCACCAACGATTTACAAAATATCCTGCACGAACTGGGCGCCAACTATAAACATGAACTGATTGGCGAACGTTTACTTACTACCCCGTCTCATTTTGCCTATTTTAAAATAGCCGAAGGCTGTAACCGGCCCTGTTCGTTCTGTGCCATTCCGCTGATGCGCGGCAAGCACATGAGCAAGCCCATGGAAGAACTGGTTAATGAAGCCAAAATACTGGCTAAAAACGGCACCAAAGAGCTAATCCTGATTGCACAGGACCTAACCTATTACGGCCTTGACCTCTACGGCGTACGTAAGTTAGATGAGTTGATGCGTCGCTTATCAGATGTCCCTGGAATTGAATGGATCCGCCTGCAATATGCCTATCCGTCAGGTTTCCCTATGGAAATTTTAGATGTTATGAATGAGCGCGACAATATCTGCAAATACCTGGATATGCCACTGCAGCACATTACCGATAACATGCTAAAATCGATGCGCCGTGGTACCACCAAGCAGAAAACGATCGATCTGGTTAATCAAATTAGAGATAAGGTGCCTAATATTGCTATGCGTACTACTTTAATATGCGGATATCCGGGCGAAACAGAACGCGACTTTGAAGAAATGAAGGAATGGGTAGCAGAAACCAAATTTGATCGTTTGGGCTGCTTTACTTACTCACATGAAGAAAAGACACATGCCCACACCTTGATTGACGATGTTCCTGAGGAAGTAAAACAACAACGTGTTGATGAGATCATGGAAATCCAGCAGGGCATCTCATTTGATATTAACCAGGAAAAAGTTGGCAAAACGTTTAAAGTGCTGGTTGATAAAAAAGAGGGGGATTTCTTTGTGGGCAGAACCGAATTTGATTCGCCAGAGGTGGATAACGAAGTGTTAATTGATGCTGCAACAGGCTATGCTGCCAACGGAAGCTTTGTTCAGGTGAAGGTTCACAGGGCCGAAGATTTCGATCTGTACGGCACAATTGTTTAATAAATATAACTGCTTAAAAAATCCCGGAAGTTGCCCTTTCGGGATTTTTGTTTTCAAGCCTTCCGGTTAATTGTTAACATGTTGTAGCAAAAAACAGTGTTTAACCGTTTATGCTGAAAAATCCTAAAAGAATCATGAAAAAATTTCTGATTATCCTCTCCGCTATCTTTATGATTGGTTTGGGCTGTAAAAAAGAGAATATCGGTGGTGGCGGCTTATGCGCCTGCTCACCAATTACATATCCACCGCTGAGCCTGGTGATTAAAAACAGCGCCGACGTTGATTTACTCAATCCAAAAACTACAGGCTACTTCGATAAAACCAAGATTCAGCTTTATGCCAAAGATACCAACCATACAATTAAACCAATCAACTTTGAAATACGCCAGCCTTTTAGTTATTCGGCCAATCAGAAATTGGAATATTACCAGCTTATTTCGAACGAAATACTCCTGTTAGCTAAGCACATCGACCAAACTTTTTACCTCAGGCTTGGCGATAACAAGCTTTATGAGCTTAATTTAAAGGTAAACAATAATGTAGTTGAAAAATTATTGATTGATAAAACAGAAGCTCCTAAAGAAATCCAAACCGGAACAAGTTCTTATATAGATAGTATTTACAGACTAAAAATTTCATAAGAACTCCATCATGCTCTTTAAATAAAAAATCCCGGTTTATGACCGGGATTTTTTTATGATTTAGTTTTTAGACGCTGGCCTGTTTTTAATCTGGCTTGGTTTCAACCAAATTTTGGCACCCTTAGCATTTACATAATACTTTTCGTTCTTTCCGTTAATGTAAACATCAGATCCATCAGGTGCCATTTTACCTTTCCAGGTTTTATCGGCTATTTTTGAACTGCCTTTTACCGCTACTTCGGCTGTTTTATTGCCTACTGACTTAGCCCCTTTACTAATTGCTTTTCCGGTATGATCTAATGCTTTACCAACTTCAGTTTTCTTTTTTTCTTGTGCATTTACGCTAAGGGTTACACCGCCAATTAAGGCCATTGTTAATAAACCCATTACAAATTTCTTTTTCATGACAGTTATATTTTATTAGAGCATAACAGCTGATGATTAGTTTTGTTTTATTTCTGTTACACTAATAAAGATAAAGAATATATTTTTTTTAAGCACCTGAAGTATACAGTCAAAAGAAAGACAATCTGTACAAAACATACTGAAAATACTTACCTCAAGGCTTAATTGTTTTTTGAAGCGCAGGGGCAGTCACAGCTATCAGAATCTGTTCCCGTTCTTCGCTATATCCTTTCGCTGCGCTGCAGGGATGCCGCTTCGCCCGGGGCTAAAAACGCAGTTACGGCAAAGAACAAAATGAAAAAGGCATAATAATAGGCAAGTGCTAGGCTGTTTCTTCTTCTGTCCCTTGTTAAATAAACCTTATTGAAGCGGTTATACTTTTGGCGCACAAACAAAAATGTTTCCACAAACCCTCACAAAAAGATAAAAGCGGAAAGAAGGACTACCCGAACCGACAGGCAAGGAACCTGCTTTCCAAAAAAGAAACACCATATATTTCAAGCGCAGGGCAGTTACAACTATTACAGTCTATTCCCGTGCTCCGCTATATCCTTGCGCTGCGCCAGGGGCTAAAAACGCGGTTACGGCAAAGAACAAAATGAAAAAAGCATAATAATGCGCAAGTGCTAGGCTGTTTCTTCTACTGCCCCTTGTTAAATAAACCTTATTGAAGCGGTTATACTTTTTGGCGCACAAACAAAAATGTCTCCACAAACCCTCACAAAAAGATAAAAGCGGAAAGAAGGACTGCCCCAACCGACGGGCAAGGAGCCTGCTTTCCAAAAAAGAAATACCATATATTTCAAGCGCAGGGCAGTTACAATTATTAGCGTCTGTTCCCATGCTCTGCCATATCCTTGCGCTGCGCCCGGAGCTAAAAACGCGCTTACGGCAAAGAACAAAATGAAAAAAGCATAATAATGGGCAAGTGCTAGGCTGTTTCTTCTACTGCCCCTTATTAAATAAACCTTATTGAAGCGGTTATACTTTTTGGCGCACAAACAAAAATGTTTCCACAAACCCTCACAAAAAGACAAAAGCGGAAAGAAGGACTGCCCCAACCGATGGGCAAGGAACCTGCTTTCCAAAAAAGAAACACCATATATTTCAAGCGCAGGGCAGTTACAATTATTAGCATCTGTTCCCATGTTGCGCTATACCCTTCCGCTGCGCCCGCCCGCCTGCAACAGGGGGCTAAAAACAAGGTTACTACAAAAAAACAAAGTGAAAAAGGGCGTTCTCTCCCCTGTGTTAGCTTAGCTTCTCTGCTAATAGTTTCATTTCTATCTGTGGCGAACGTTTCTCGTAAATGATGCTGTGTACGGCCTTGCAAATGGGCATATCAACGTTATATTCCTGATTTTTAAGGTGCATACATTTTGCAGCATAATAACCTTCAGCTACCATATTCATCTCGAGTTGGGCAGACTTTACGGTATAGCCCTTCCCTACCATGTTACCAAAAGTACGGTTGCGGCTAAATTGCGAATAAGCGGTAACCAGCAAATCGCCCAGATAGGCCGATTCCTTAATATCCCTATCGATAGGATGCACCACATCTACAAAACGTTTGATTTCGCGAATGGCATTACTAATCAGTACCGCCTGAAAATTATCGCCATAACCTATGCCATGACAAATACCACTGGCAACCGCATAAATATTTTTTAAAACTGCCGCGTATTCCGTTCCAAAAATATCGTCAGAAACATTGGTTTTAATGTAGCGGGTAGTTAAAAGCGAAGCAAATACCGATGCTTTTTCGATATCGGTACAGGCAATGGTTAGGTAAGACAATTTCTCTAAGGCTACCTCTTCGGCATGGCATGGGCCACTTACCACCAGAATATCGTGGTACGGAATATGGTAGTTTTTATGCAAAAATTCACCTATAATCAGGTTATCTTCAGGTACGATACCTTTAATGGCTGATACGATCTTCTTGCCTTTCAAATCTTCGGGTGTTATAACCGATAGAGTTTCTTTTAAAAACGCAGCCGGCACGTTTAAAATAACAATATCAGCCGATTTTATAATCGCAACAATATCAGACGAGATATTGTCCTGGCCGAGCTTTAACTCAACAGAACTGAGGTAATGCGGATTGTGCTTAAATTTTTTAATGTGCTCAATGGCTGTTTCATTGCGCATCCACCAAAAAATCTCTTTATCCGATAAATTATCTGCAAGCATTTTTACGATGGCAGTAGCCCAGCTCCCACCCCCTATCATTGCTATTTTAGGTACCATGTTTATAAAAAAAGGTTTAAGGTAAAGGTGTAAGGCCTTATTTAAAAGGCATAAGGCAAAAGGTGTAAGGCTTAAGGTTTAGACTAATGCCTTATACCTTAAACCTTACACCCTAAACCTTAGGAATACACCTTAAACAACGCAAGTTACTATTTCTTGCGATTAATTATAAACTACTTCTTGGCCTCTTTGCTAAACAATTGGTCTTTAGATGTTTTTTCTACAATCATACCGTCTTTCAGTTTGTTCTGAATGGCAGAATACGGACCGGTTACAATTTCATCGCCGGCTTTAACACCCGATTTTACAATGATAAACTGATCGTTCTGGATGCCTGTGGTTACCTCGGTCTTTTTAACCTTTTTGGTTTTAGCATCGTAAGCATACACATATTGCTTTATCTTTTTATCAGTCAGTTTTGATTTTTGTTTATCGGTATTTTCCTGGTTGCCCTGGCTTTCACCTGATTTTCCATTGTCAGTAAATACAGCCTGGATCGGAATAGCCAAACCGGTTAACGATTCGCTTTCAATATCAACCGTAGCCGACATTCCCGGGCGGAAAGCGGATTGCTGTTTACCTTCCATTTCTTCGCTGATCCTGATTTTTACAGAGAAATTGGTGACCTGATCTACCGAAGTAGATACTGCAGTACCCACAGCGGTTGATGAACTTGCAATTTCAGTTACTACACCTTTAAACTTTTTATCAGAGAAGGCATCTACTTCGATCGTAGCTTTATCGCCTACTTTAACACGGGTGATATCGTTTTCGTTCACATCCACGTTAACCTCCATGGATGACAGGTTAGATATACGCATGATTTCGGTACCGGCCATCTGCGAAGTTCCTAAGATACGGTCGCCCAATTCGATTGATAATTTAGAAACAACACCATCAACCGGTGCATAAATGGTTGTTTTGGCTAAGTTAGCCCCTGCTTCTTTCACATTTGCCCCTGTTTGCTCCAAGGTAAACTTAGCACCGATTACATTTTCTTTCGCACTGGCCAAATTGGCTTTAGCTGTTAAAAAGGCCGCTTTAGCCGAATCGAATTCTGAAGCTGAAATTACTTTTTTATTGAAAAGCTCAACATTACGTTTGTAGGTAGCCTCGGCATTTACAAAGTTAGCCTGGTTTTGGGCAAGTTGCTGTTGTGCCGCAGCTACACTGGCTTTCTGTGCATTAAAGGTAGCCACCGTTCTTTCGTAACCCGACTGCAATACATCCGGACGTACTTTACAAAGCAATTGGCCTGCCTTAACAATATCGCCTTCTTTCACTTTTAGTTCCACTACCTCGCCCGATACCTCCGAACTTAATTTAACCTCGGTTTCCGGCTGGATTTTGCCACTGGCCGTAACTGTCTCAATAACAGTTTTATCTGATGCTTTTTCTGTAGTTACTTTTTCAGTTTTATCGCCACCAATTACACCAGCGAGTTTCAGTATAACCAGGAGCGCTATAATCGCAACTACGGTAATAATAATATGCTTCAGTTTCATAATTTATGTATTGTATTTCGTTTGTTTAATTTATAAGGTTACACCGTTATAATTTGAAAGTTTTTGAGGTTAAAAATTCATTTTGCTTTCAGTCCCCGGTCTTAAAAAACAATCTGTTTGCCTAAATAATAATCAATCACTTTGGCACGGAACAGCAAATCGTATTTTGCCAGGATAAAATCTATTTCGGCTTTATTTCTGTTGGTTTGTGCAGTACTGTAATCTAAAGAGTTTACCAAACCAACGGCATAACGTTGCTCGATTACGTAAAAAGCATCTTTTTGTGCCTGGAAAGCATTTTGGGTAGAAGAATACCTGCTTTGAGCGGCGTTTAAGTCGGCAACAGCCTGATTAATTACCTTGATCAGGTTATTTTTCGAAAGCTGTTCATCTGTTTTGCGTTGCATCCAGGCAATTTTAGCTTTTCTAACCGACGACCTTGTAGTAAAGCCATTAAATATCGGGATAGAAATACCCATGCTCACATATTGGCCAAAGTTATCAGATAACTGATCTTTGAATTTTGACATTGGAAAACTTGAATTAAATTGATAATAGTAGGCTGAGCCTAAGCCTGCACCAAAGCTGATCTGAGGAAAAAAGCCCCCCTTGGCTACATCTATGGCTTTTTCTGCAGCCTTAGTATTCAATTCTGCAAGTTTTATATCAGGAAAGGTACTTAATGCCTGTTTGTAAATATCAGTTGGCACATAATTATTCTGAATGTTATTCAGCTCGTCAACCAGCGGTGGCTGCACTTTAAAGGTCATTGGCGGCTGTATTTCCATCAATTGCCCCAAGGTAAGGTAAGATATCGTTAACTGGTTTTGTGCATTGGTTAAATTCAGTTCTGCTGTTGCTGCCTGCGATTTAGCCTGCGAAATATCGGCCAACGTTTTGTTTCCTACATCCAGAAGCGCCTGTTCCCTTTTCAAGGTAGATTTTGCCACATCCAGCTGCTGCTGCGTAGCTTTAACCTGGTCCTGGTTATTTAAAACCTGCAGATAAGCCGTTACCACCTGCAGAATAAGATCATTTTTTACCTTCTCTACATTGGTTTGATCTGCAGCCAGCAAAATCTTGTTCTGCCTGATCTGATTGATTTTTGTACCTCCGCCAAAAAGTGCTACGTTTGAGCTCAGGTTTGGGCTCAGGTTATAGTTCTGGGTATTCTCGAACAATCCCGATACCTGCTGGCTCCTTCCCCATTGCATAGATTGATTGATGCTACCATTAAGTGTGGGTAAAAGGGCATTTTTAGACTGTCGTACATTTTCTTCGCTCAATGAAGCACTAAAGGCAGCCTGTTTGATATTGAGGTTATTTTTCAGCGTATTTTCAACCGCCTGTTGAATGCTGATCACTTCTTGAGCCTTAATTTGCTGACTAAAACTTAATGCCACTAATAATGCAGATCCGGTAATTAACTTATTCTTGGTAAACATCTTCATAATTTGTTTCAAATCTATATAAACAACTTTAATAATTTCAATCTGTTCAGGCATTTACTAACTTTGGGTCTGAATGTACCTGATCAAATCACCGCTTCTGCTTAAATGGTATTATCCATCACTGTTATGGAATAAATCCCGCACCGAAAAAGTTATTTATTTGACCTTTGACGATGGACCCATACCCAATGTTACAGATTTTGTATTAAAAACTTTAAAAGTCTTTAATGCTAAAGCTACATTTTTTTGCATTGGCGATAATATTGTTAAACACCCCGAAGTTTTTGAACGTGTAAAAGCTGACGGACATGCCATTGGCAACCACACTTTCAACCACTTAAAAGGTTGGAAAACTGATGATGAAACCTATCTCAAAAACACGCTAAAATGCCAGGAACTTACTCAAACCAATCTTTTTCGCCCACCTTACGGGAGAATTAAAAAAAGCCAGATTAAAAGTCTGAGGTCCGAAGTCCGGAGTCTGAAGTCTGACGCTCAACTGCAAACTGAAAACTCCAAACTGCAAATCGTCATGTGGGATGTACTCAGCGGCGATTTCGATATTAATCTTTCGCCCGAAAAATGTTATCAAAATGTGATCAAACATACCGAAAATGGTTCTATAATTGTTTTTCACGATAGTTTAAAAGCTTTTGACCGCTTAGCACATGCCCTTCCAAAGGTTTTGGCCTATTTTACCGAAAAGGGTTTCACTTTCGCTACCCTTTAGCCATAGTTATGCCACAACCCATCGGGTTTACTGTAAGGAGTTCAAAACAGGTTTTTAAACCGGATATTAATTTCAAGCTGTTCAAAAACGGACAAGATTGTACGAAATTGAACAGTTATGGAATAATCGACTTTCTTTCATCTAGAGTTAAAAACCGATATGCAGAACCGCTTTCACAAAAAATATTATCTGCTGCTCTTCCCCCTGTTTCTTGCAGCATGCCATCCCCGTATTGAGCAGGGTTTCGAGAAAATCCCAGCCCATTTAAATTCCGCTGAAGAGCTGGTGAGGATGATACGTCCGGTTAAAAAATATAAATATTGGGCATGCATCCGGCAGGATTTTGGAGGTAAAATCCATCCGGAAACTGAGATTATAGCTGCGAATGGGAATATTTCCCAGCTGATGAACAATAGGTTTGATCAACCACATTCTGGCTTTTTAACCGAAATGTGGAAGGGTTATTTTTATATCGTTTATATGGAAAACGACAGCATGAAATTGGTTACCAACAGAACACAATTGATCAGCTTTATCGGAAAGATAGATAGTTTGGAAGAAGCTTTATTACTTGCCAAAATAGACAATTTAGTGGCTGACTATTCCCGGAATATAGGCGGATCTTATCAGAAAACCCGAAAAGGATTCGAATTCTACCTGGCGAGATTTCACAAATGCACCGTAAGAACCGAACCATTTAAGGTAAGCATCGATACCCGGGGAAATATAAAGGCAAAAAGCTTAGGCTTTTGTTATGATGTTGATGATAATATCTGTTTAGATTGATCATTCTGCTCATAGAAAAAAGCCCTTCACAACGGTACAATTCCTTTAATTTTTCTGAATAGCCTACTGTTTTTCAAATCAGCAATAAACACCCAACCAACAATTTAGAACAATTCTAAATTATGTAATCACCGGCTTAAATTCCATTTAAAGCTTGCTTTTTGCTATTTTTGTTCTATCCAAAAATTCATTTTTTTGGGTTGATAACCACAATTAATCACAAATAATAATATTCTTTTGGTAAGGCGTATTTTATTACGCACAACTTCGCGAAAAAAGAATAAAAAAGCAAGATGAGTATTTATAACGATTATATCCAGGAGATTGAAGAGCGAAAAAACCAAGGTCTTCACCCTAAACCTATTGACAGCGCTGAATTATTGAGCGAAATCATCGATCAGATTAAAAATGTAAATAATTTTAACCGGGCAGATGCGGTTAATTTTTTCATATACAATACCCTGCCGGGTACCACAGCTGCCGCAGGTGTTAAAGCTCAATTCTTAAAAGAAATTATCGCAGGCGAAACGGTTGTTGCAGAGATTACACCCGATTTTGCTTTCGAACTGCTGGCACACATGAAAGGTGGTCCTTCTATTAAAGTTTTACTGGATATTGCCTTGGCTGATAATGGCGATAAAGCTAAAAAAGCTGCAGATGTTCTTAAAACACAGGTTTTCTTGTACGATGCAGATACTGATCGTTTAAAGGACGCCTACCACAATGGCAATGACATTGCCAAGGAAATATTAGAGAGTTACGCCAAAGCCGAATTCTTTACCGAATTACCTGAGGTTGCCGAAGAAATTAAGGTAGTAACCTTTATTGCTGGCATTGGCGATATTTCTACCGATTTATTGTCGCCGGGTAACCAGGCACACTCCCGTTCCGACCGCGAATTACATGGCAAATGCATGATTACGCCTGAGGCGCAACAGGCAATCAGAGACCTGCAGGCACAACATCCGGATAAAAGTGTGATGCTGGTAGCCGAGAAAGGCACCATGGGTGTAGGCTCGTCGCGTATGTCGGGTGTAAATAACGTGGCCCTTTGGACAGGTAAACAATCCAGTCCGTATGTTCCTTTTGTAAACATTGCGCCAATTGTAGGGGGTACCAATGGTATTTCGCCTATTTTCTTAACCACAGTTGATGTAACCGGCGGTATTGGTATCGACCTCAAAAACTGGGTAAAGAAAACTGACGAAAACGGCAATGTTATCCGTAATGAAAACGACGAACCGGTTTTAGAAGAAGTATATTCAGTAGAAACCGGAACCGTGCTTACCATTAATACCAAAACCAAAAAATTATACAATGGAGATCGGGAACTGATTGATATTTCGAAAGCCTTAACCCCACAAAAAATGGAGTTTATCAAGGCCGGTGGTTCTTACGCCATCGTATTTGGTAAAAAAATCCAAACATTTGCGGCCAAAACTTTAGGTATCGAAGCTCCGGTTGTATTTGCTCCGGCTAAAGAAGTTTCCATTGAAGGTCAGGGCTTAACAGCTGTAGAAAAAATATTCAACAGAAATGCAGTAGGTTTAACACCGGGTAAAGTTCTACATGCCGGTTCTGATGTGCGTGTGGAAGTAAATATTGTAGGTTCGCAGGATACCACCGGTTTAATGACCGCCCAGGAGTTAGAGGCCATGGCTGCTACAGTGATTTCGCCGATTGTTGATGGCGCTTACCAATCAGGTTGCCACACCGCCTCAGTTTGGGATAAAAAGGCACAGGCCAATATCCCTAAACTAATGAAATTCATGAATGATTTCGGGGTAATTACTGCCCGCGACCCTAAAGGTCAATATCATTCAATGACCGATGTTATTCACAAAGTATTGAACGACATTACCATTGATGAGTGGGCAATTATCATCGGTGGCGATTCACATACCCGCATGTCAAAAGGTGTAGCTTTCGGTGCCGATTCTGGTACTGTAGCATTGGCATTGGCCACCGGCGAGGCTTCGATGCCTATTCCGGAGTCGGTAAAAGTAACCTTTAAAGGTACAATGAAAGAACACATGGATTTCCGTGATGTGGTTCATGCTACACAATTACAAATGTTACAGCAGTTTGATGGCGAAAACGTATTTCAGGGCCGTATCATCGAGGTACACATCGGTACTTTACTGGCCGACCAGGCCTTTACTTTTACCGATTGGACTGCCGAGATGAAAGCGAAAGCCTCTATCTGTATTTCTCAGGACGATACGTTGATCCAATCGCTTGAAATTGCCAAAAACCGTATTCAGATCATGATCGATAAAGGCATGGACAACCATAACCAGGTGCTTCAGGGATTGATCAACAAGGCAAACAAACGTATTGAGGAAATTAAAACGGGCATTAAGCCTGCCTTAACACCGGATGACAATGCCAAATACTATGCAGAAGTAGTAATTGACCTCGATTTAATCAACGAACCTATGATTGCTGATCCTGATGTGAACAACGTTGACGTTTCTAAACGTTATACGCACGATACCATCAGGGATTTAACTTACTACGGTGGCGATAAAAAAGTAGATCTTGGCTTCGTTGGTTCTTGCATGATACATAAAGACGATTTAAAAATCGTTTCTCAATTATTGAAAAACGTAGAGAACCAAACCGGTAAAGTAGAATTTAAAGCACCATTGGTAGTAGCCGCCCCTACTTACAACATCATTGATGAATTGAAAGCAGAAGGCGACTGGGAATATTTACAAAAATATTCTGGATTTGAGTTTAGCGATGCATTACCTAAAAGCGTTGCCCGTACTGAATATGAAAACATCATGTATTTAGAACGCCCGGGCTGTAACTTGTGTATGGGTAACCAGGAGAAAGCCGCCAAAGGCGATACAGTAATGGCTACTTCTACCCGATTGTTCCAGGGTCGTGTGGTAGAAGACAGGGATGGTAAAAAAGGAGAGTCGTTGCTGGCCTCTACACCGGTGGTTGTACTTTCAGCCATCCTGGGTCGTATTCCAAGCATCGAAGAATATAAAGTAGCAGTAGAAGGCATTAACCTAACCAAGTTTACCCCTATCTCTACAAAACAATAGGAAACAAAAAATCATATTATTTGTTAAGCACTAGAAAAGGCTATCCGAAGTATCAGGTAGCCTTTTCTTTTACACAAAGATTGGATAGAATGGTTTTAAATAACAGATTATGACAAATCTCAAAAATAACTGTGTTTAAAATTGTTTACTTTAGATAGTACCTTATTGATAATAATTAAAAAATTAAAATATGGCTTTTGATATAGACATGATTAAAAAGGTTTATGCAAACTTTGGTAGCCGCGTTGAGGCTGCGCGTAAAGTTGTGGGCAGGCCTTTAACCCTATCTGAAAAAATATTGTATGCACACCTTTGGGATGGAGATCCTAAAACGGCGTTTAAACGTGGTTCTGACTATGTTGATTTTGCACCTGATCGGGTAGCAATGCAGGATGCAACAGCACAGATGGCTTTATTGCAGTTTATGCAAGCAGGCCGTCCTAAGGTGGCCGTTCCATCTACAGTGCATTGCGATCACTTAATTACGGCTAAAGAAGGTGCTGCGATAGATTTACCCCATGCCAAAACAGAGAGTGCCGAGGTTTTTGATTTCTTATCGTCCGTATCCAACAAATATGGCATTGGTTTCTGGAAGCCCGGAGCAGGTATTATCCACCAGGTTGTTTTAGAGAACTACGCTTTCCCGGGTGGAATGATGATTGGTACCGACTCACACACGGTAAATGCCGGTGGTTTAGGTATGGTTGCCATTGGTGTTGGTGGTGCCGATGCCTGCGATGTAATGGCAGGTTTACCATGGGAGCTTAAATTCCCTAAGTTAATTGGGGTAAAATTAACCGGTAAATTAAACGGCTGGACTGCTGCCAAAGACGTGATTCTGAAAGTTGCCGGCATTTTAACAGTAAAGGGTGGTACCGGTGCCATTGTAGAGTATTTTGGCGATGGCGCGACTTCCATGAGCTGTACCGGTAAAGGCACCATTTGTAATATGGGTGCCGAAATTGGTGCAACCACTTCTACATTTGGTTATGACGAAAGTATGGAACGCTACTTACGCGCTACCAACAGAAATGAAGTAGCTGACGAGGCCAACAAAATTGCAGCTTATTTAACCGGCGACCCTGAAGTTTATGCTGATCCTGAAAGCTATTTTGATCAGGTGATTGAGATCGATTTAGATACTTTAGAACCTTATTTAAACGGCCCTTTTACACCAGATTTAGCTACTCCGGTTTCGCAAATGAAAACTGAAGCCGAGAAAAATGGCTGGCCTTTAAAAGTAGAATGGGGTTTAATTGGTTCCTGCACCAACTCTTCATACGAAGATTTATCGAGAGCAGCTTCTATTGCGAACCAGGCTATTGAGAAAGGTTTGGTAACTAAAGCAGAGTTTGGTATTAACCCGGGTTCTGAGCAGGTACGTTATACGGCTGACCGGGATGGTTATTTAAAAACCTTCCAGGACTTAAACGCTACCATCTTTACCAACGCCTGCGGCCCATGCATTGGTATGTGGGACCGTACCGGTGCAGAAAAAGCAGAAAAAAACACCATCGTACACTCGTTTAACAGAAACTTTGCGAAACGGGCCGATGGTAATCCAAATACTTATGCTTTCGTGGCTTCGCCAGAAATGGTTGCGGCCATTGCCATTTCGGGCAATTTAGGATTTAACCCATTAACAGATACCTTAACCAACGATAAAGGTGAGCAGGTTAAATTAGACCCTCCTACCGGTTACGAATTGCCAACCAAAGGCTTCGCTGTAGAAGATGCAGGTTTCCAGGCACCGGCTGCAGATGGTTCAAAGGTACAGGTTTTGGTTTCTCCTACTTCTCACCGTTTGCAGTTGTTAGATCCGTTTGCCCCATGGGAAGGTACCGATCTTAAAGGCTTAAAACTGTTGATTAAAGTGAAAGGTAAATGTACTACCGATCACATTTCGATGGCTGGTCCGTGGTTGAAATTCCGTGGGCACCTGGATAATATTTCCAATAACATGTTAATCGGTGCGGTAAACTATTTTAACGATAAAACCGATACAATTAAAAATGAATTAACAGGTGAGTACGGACCTGTTCCGGCTACACAACGCGATTACAAAGCTGCAGGTTTAGGCTCTATTGTAGTGGGCGACGAAAACTATGGTGAGGGTTCATCACGTGAGCATGCTGCCATGGAGCCACGCCATCTGGGTGTACGTGCAGTGTTGGTAAAATCTTTTGCCCGTATCCACGAAACCAACCTTAAAAAACAAGGTATGCTGGCCTTAACTTTCGCCGATAAAGATGATTATGATAAAATTTTAGAAGACGATACGATAGACATTTTAGGCTTAACTGAGTTTACTCCTGATCAACCTTTAACATTGGTATTACACCATGCAGATGGTACTACTGATCAGTTCCCGGTTAATCACAGCTATAATGCACAGCAGATAGACTGGTTTAAAGCTGGTGGTGCATTAAACATCATTAGGGCTGAAGCCGCTGCAAAAGCTGCACTTCAATAGACTGAAAGTCTGGAGTCGGAAGTCCGAAGTCTGGATGTATATTATCAATCCCGTTTTGTTGATTCAGAACGGGATTTTTTGTTTGCAAAACATAATAATAAATCTAATTTTGCCGATTAAACTAAATTAAATTAATGAAAAAACTATTTCTAGCATTTACGCTCTTAACTTTAATTAACCTCAGCTCATGCAAAAAGGATGAAACTACCAAGACTACTATTGTTGGTAAATGGCAAATAGATTCCTACGTAATTACCAATTTTGAAAACACCGGTAAAGATCAGGACGATACCAAAGGAGAAAGTCCGAGGCCAACTTTGGAATTTAAGGAAGATGGTAATTTACATGCCATTTTTTATTTTAAAGACCCTTTCAGCAATAATCAAAACACAATAGAGGATGTTAAGGTAAAATATACCGTAAATGGGGACAAATTAAACCTGAGCGGAAATTTGGCTTTTAATCATAACAGCTTTACCTTTTCTATATCAAATAACATATTGATCATGAAAAGAACTGATGTCTCCAGTATCGGGAATTCGGGAACGTACACTGAAAATACAACCGTTACCGCAACCAGAATACAGTAATTTCCTTAAAAGATTATAACGTGTAAATCCCGTTTTGTTAAAGCAGAACGGGATTTTTTGTTTCAGATAAATTTTAGATCTCTTTTTTGGAAAGCAGGTTTATCGCTGTCGGTTCCGGCAGTCCTTCTTTCCGCTTCTATCTTTTTATGATCGTTAGTAGAATACGTTTGTTTGTGCACCAAAAAGTATAACCGCTTCAATAAGGTTTATTACACAAGGGCAGTAAAAGGAACGGCCTGGCGATTTGCCTGTTATGATGCGTTTTGTTCTTTGCAGTAACAGCGTTTTTAGCCCCGGGCGCAGCGGCATCCCTGAAGCGCAGCGAAAGGATAAAGTGGAGAACGGGAACCAGCTTTAATAGTTGTGACTGTCCATGCGCTCCAAAAAATACTAATCAACCTACTAATTGATAACGTCATCGTAACAATGATGGCACTTACTACCTTTATTGGGATAGTAAATATTAAAATGCAAGTAATAGTTGCCCAAATACCGCAATGCATATTATCAACTAACCCTTCAGGAACTCTTTCCACCAATAGCCAGAATACTTTATGGTGCGTTTCAAAGTATGAAAATCGGTATAAACCAGGCCAAACCTGGCTGTAAACCCTTCCGCCCATTCGAAATTATCCATTAATGTCCAGGCCATGTAGCCGGTAATATTCACCCCTTCTTTTTTTAGTTTTAGCAGCGCATTCAGGTAAAGTTTAAAATATTCGATCCGTTCGGTATCTTCTATTTTGCCATCAATTAATTTATCGTGGTAAGCGGCACCGTTTTCGGTAATGATAATATTTTTGATATTAGGATAGGCCGCAAACTGTTTTACAATATTATAAAAGCTATCGGCATTAATCTCCCAGCCCATGGCTGTATGCGGTTTTTTCCTGCTTTTGGCTTTTACCTCCCAGGCCTGAACTACCGGGATAAAAGCATTGTATTTTACCGTCAATGGAAAATAATTTTGCAGGCCGATAAAATCGAAATCGAATTTCATTCTGTCCTGCAATCGCCAGGTACCATATTCGATCTGAAATTTCTCCAGCACATCCCAATCTGCTGTGGGGAAGCCTAAGCCCAATGCAGGCTCTACAAACAGACGGTTCATTAAACAATCAATCCGCTTGGCAACCAGGACATCACTGTCGCTTTGCGTATAAGGAAGTATTTCGGAGCAGGAATAAGTAGTCCCGATATTAGCCTTGTCTACTTCAGCACGCAAAATCTTCCCCCCCTCTGCTTGCGCCAAAGCTGTATGCAAAACCGCAGGGAAGAAATTGCTTAAACCAGTTTTACCCGGCGCATGCACGCCAAGCATATACCCTAAAGAAGTATAACCAAAAGGTTCGTTTAATACAATCCAATTTTTCACTTTATCGCCGTATTCCAGCGCACAGATGCTTACAAAAGTATTAAAAGCAGCATTGATGCTAAAGCTGGTCCACCCCCCTTCGTCTTCAAGTGCCTGTGGCAAATCCCAATGATAAAGCGTAACATAGGGTGTAATGCCCTGGGTAAGGCATTCATCAATGAGATTATGATAAAAACGGATGCCTTCCTGATTTACTTCTCCTCTTCCCTGTGGCAAAATCCTCGACCAGGCAATAGAGAATCGGAACACTTTAAAGCCAAGTAGCTTTACCAGCGCAACGTCTTCTGTATACCGGTTATAAAAATCGCAGGCTGGATCTAATTTGTGGTTCTTCTTTATTTTGCCGTTTTTAGCCGTAAAAGTATCCCAAATGGAAGGGCCTTTTCCATACTGGCTTGCTGTTCCTTCTATCTGAGCTGCAGCTGTAGCCACCCCCCACAAAAAATCCCGACCAAAATCGCTTGCATTAATCATTGTTTACCAATTAATTGCCATAAGTTGCAAGTTTAATATTAACAAATCATTAAGCTATAAATTTTATGTTAAAGATTCGGTCATTTTTAAAAAGAAGAGTGAATATTAACCCTTGATACTACCAAACAATTTAAAAATCAGGTAAAATTGCAAAGAAAACAGGCTTAATGATCTTTATTATTTTAACTGGCTTCTCCCTGCTCACCACATGGCAATGCCTGATGTCACAATTATCCAGTAGCCCGGCTTTTAAACTAATTTAGTCTCATTCTCTTCATTCTTTAGCGGATAAATCCTCATACAAACAAAAGCAATGGAAAATGTAGGTGCATAAGTAATCAAGAATTCACTAATTGAGAGTGACATTAATTTTCCGCACAACCATAGGTATATCAAAAAAACTGCGATAGAAGCCATCATGGCGTTTATTGCAATATTGCGTTTGTTGTAAATTAACTGTGAGGCGCCGCGAATTTTCCTCATGTAAAATAAAAGAGCGCAGAAAGTTAGTATAACAAAAACAACGGCATCCCTTATATCAAGATGAACACTGAAACTGTAATTTGAAAATATAAGTGGCAACAGCCTTACAAATCCCATCATGATTACAAAAGTAACCGGCAGGCAAAACAATAAAGTAGTTAATGTAACTTTTAACGTATAAGTGAGCGCTTGTTTCATAGAACAATTTAATTTAGATTGAGCTTATAGATTTCTTTCAACTAAGATACAAACAGCTATGTTTTTCATTGCGGTTTTGGTGTAGTGAGGGTTAAATTTAACTGGTAAAAATATTTCTTTACATTATCAGACGGCACTTAAATCTTCTAAATTAATCTAAAGTAAGCCCAATCTGCTTCAGTAAAATTGCCGCATTAAAAGTTTTACATGGCCCCTGCTTTAATAAATAATCAAATTTCATTTCGCCATCGCTGATCTGGATATCGAAATGGAAATTACGGACCGTTTCTGGATGATCGATGATCAGATCAGCCAATTGCAAATCGTGCGTGGCAAAAAGTGCAGGTGTTTTTTCTGCAATCAGTTTTTCTATAAATACTTTCGATCCGAGATATTTATCCCTGCTATTTGTACCACGGAGCATCTCATCAATCAGTACAAAAGTATCGTTATCTTTTACCACATTGTCCAAAATCATTTTCAGTCGGTTTAATTCGGCTTTAAAAGTAGAGGTACTTTCGTTCAGCGAATCTTTTATCCGCATATAGGTATTGATCGAAAAAACCGGTAACTGCATGCTCCTGGCACAAACAGGCGCACCGGCATATGCCAATACCATGTTAATACCCAAAGTACGCAAAAAAGTACTTTTACCTGCCATATTGGAACCGGTTACGATATCAACCGTTGGGTTTGTACTTAATTGAAAATCATTATCTATCCTAAGCTCAGGCCGGATGAGCGGATGGCCAAGCTGTTCTGTCTTTAACGTAAACTGGTCGGTTACTATTGGGAAAACCCAATCAGGCTGATTATAGGCAACCGTAGCCAGTGAAATCAGTTCTTCAAAGTCGCCAAGGTGATTCAGCGCAGCAATTAGATCTTTGGAGGAAGATTTGTACCAGATATCGAGATTTATACAGCATTTTAAATCCCACAGCAACAGTGCATTCAATATGCCGCCTACCAGAATATTCAGGCGGGCATCGAAGTTTTGGATAATTTTAGACAGGCTTTTGATTTCCTGGCTTACCGGAACATGTGAATCAAATAAACTTAAAATATAAGTGCTTTTCCAATTTTGTTTTTCTGTCCATAAGATAGCGCTGGCATAACCATTTAACAAACCTGAACTACCACCAAAACTATAAAATACCTTATTAATTTTTGCACTGAGCAATACATTCCAACCCGTGTGAATGATAAATACAAGTGCCAATATTTTCCAAAAAGCACTGCTGAAGATAATGGCGGCTAAAATTAAACCAAATGTAACAAAGGGTACCAGTTTAACATACAACCGCAAAAATTTACTGAGCACAAATTCAAGTTGTTCACCCAATTGCAGTTTTAACTGTGTTTTAATCTGCTCTATTTTCTCAGGATCGTAACCATGCAAACTGGCCCTGAAACTGTAAGTCTCCTCAATTTTAATTATTATTTCTTTTACTGCTTCCTGCCGGTTTAAAATGATATCGCGCGTTGATTTCCCTGCCAGCTTTTTCGCCAGCACATCCTTACCTTTTTTGGTGCTGCAACGATTTAAAAGGGCAAATAAAGATGCTTTTCCAAAAATATCGAGATCGGAAGTATAGGGGTGGGTTTCAGACTCGAATGCTGTACCGTGGTCATAACCATTCTCCTGGCCGTTCAAAACATTCCATTCGTTCTGGTACACCCACAACAACTGTTTTTTGTAGTCAATTTCGAGATCGAGCCTGCTCTGTTTGCGTACCACATAGGCAAATGCAATTACCGGCCACAATAAAGCAATCTGAATTAAGGTGCGCAAGCTATCATCGGCAGATCGTACCAGTAAAATAAAGAACAAGATTTCGGCCAGGAACAACCCCACCCTTACCAACGACAGTTTGTCGATTAATTTTTTAGTCTGATTTATATCATCAGTAACCTCTTTAATTTTTTCACTGTAACCTGATATGATCTGCGCTTGTAATTTTAACATTATATTTGAATCTCGAAATTCTAAAGATAGGCAAAATATTAAATGAAGATTACCCTGATTGCGATTGGCAAAACCGAAGATAAATATTTAATTGAGGGGATTGATAAATACATTAATCGCTTAAAACACTACATTAACTTCAGTTTTTTAGCCATACCAGATGTAAAAAACGTTAAAAACCTGAGTGAAGCGCAACAAAAAGCAAAGGAGGCAGAACTCCTGCACAAACAAATCAACAATGGAGATGTTGTTATTTTATTGGATGAGAAAGGAAAAAAATACTCATCCGTAGAATTTTCAAACTACCTGAATAAACAGATGGTGGGCAGCATCCAGCATTTAATTTTTATCATTGGTGGCCCTTATGGATTCGACGATAGTATTTACAAGCGGTCAAACGGTTTACTTTCGCTATCGGATATGACTTTTTCACACCAGATGATCAGGTTGTTTTTTGTAGAACAACTTTACAGGGGATTTAGTATTTTAAGGGGAGAACCTTACCATCATGCTTAAGCAATGGAAGATATGTTTTAGGAACATGGATAACATAAATTGTAGGGTTTTGGATATGGAAAACGGGAATAAAAATCATCATTAAATAAAAGAAACGATGTTACTAGATAAATATAAAAGGGAATACAGGTACAAAAGCGATCAGAATCGCAACAATAAATACTTATGGATCAGCATTATCGTTTCTTTGGTGATTGTTGCGCTGCTTTGGTATTTTTTCGATTAACCCCATAAAAAAACACCAGACGAATGGCCCGGTGTTTTCTACATTAATGAAATAAAGCTTAAACGCCTTTTTTACTTGTCATGCTTGCTTTTTTAGCAGGAGCCGAAGTTTTAGTCGTTGCTTTTGCGCTGGCTGTTGCCTTGGCGCCTGAAGTTTTTACTTTTTTATCAGCTGTTTTTTCTTCAGCCAATTTAACCTCTGCAGCGGTTCCCGGTGTTTCAGGGGCTTCTTCTGTAAATAAAGGAAGATCTTTAAGCAGGTTATACCAGGTAATGATTTTTTTCATATCCGAAGCATAAACTTTCTCCTGATCGTGATTTGGAGCTACTTCCAAGAAATAAGCACGTAAATCGCCCTTTAAATCCGGGGTAGATCCCTTGGCAGAAATTTTAGCAAAAATATCAGCCAGTTTGATTTCTTCATCTTCACCATATACGGTAATATCTTCTAACGAAGCTAATTTAGTATTGGTAATATTGGCTACAATTTTAGTTTTTTGAGCATCCAGGCTTTCCAAAATATAACCTACTTTATTTTGCCCAACCAGTTTAAACAAACCTGGCCTGCCGGATACGGCAACAATTCCTCTTAAATTCATATTTTTTTTGAGATATGAGATTCGAGATATGAGAAATGAGAAATCACTCAAATCAAATAACTAAAACTCTTTGTTCAATTATTAAATGAGATAGAGCATCAATCAGAGAGATCAAGTCTCAAATCCAATGTCTCAAATCCCGTATCATTTTTTTTAATCTTCTAAAACTTCAATATTTACAATTCTATCGCCTTGGCGGATATCGTCTACAAGATCTACATTTTCGATAACTTTACCAAAACAAGTGTGGTTACGGTCTAAGTGCGCGGTATTTGTTCTGCTGTGGCAGATAAAAAACTGCGAACCACCGGTATTACGGCCTGCATGTGCCATTGATAAAACGCCACGGTCGTGATATTGGTTATCGCCATCCAATTCGCAATCGATTTTGTAACCCGGACCACCAGTACCTGCTAAATGCGCAGTAGCGGGGTCTTTTGAATTCGGACATCCACCCTGAACCACAAAGTTCGGAATTACACGGTGAAAGGTTACTCCATCATAAAAGCCTTCTTTCGCTAATTTTTTAAAGTTTGCAACGGCTTTTGGCGCATCTTTATCGTAGAATTCTACGGTCATGCCGCCTTTTTCTGTTTTTATAATTGCTTTACTCATATCAATATCGGTACTAATTTTAAACACCTAAAAAAATTCTCATTTTTTGGGTAGAGGGCAAAAATAACAAAATTGTGTAACTTATAACATCATTAAATTTTTCTATCCAGTTTAAATGCGGTATTTTAGTGTTTTAAGTACACCGATTTGATCAAAAAATATTATATCCTGCTCATTTGCCTGTTCTGCTCTTTAGGGCTCAGGGCTTCATCACTATTGATTTATATGGATGAAGACCAAAAAAATCACCTGAAAGCATATGGGATTGCCTACTGGACCATCAGCAAACAGCTGGAAGTTGATTGGCTTTTAAATTACCGCGGCGGAAGTTTTTTAATCAAATATAACAAAACGGTTGAGGATGAACTCAAGATCAGAGGAGTATCTTATGAGGTAATGGCCGACGGGAAAGTGGTGAATCTCTTAAACGAAATAAGTGATCCATCAGTAAATATGGAAATGGTGAAACTGGAAAAAACACCAAAAATTGCGGTATACTCTCCTAAAAGCAAATTACCATGGGATGATGCCGTTACCTTAGTGCTCACCTACGCCGAGATTCCCTACGATGTGATTTACGATGATGATATTTTACAGGATAAATTAAGTAAATATGACTGGCTGCACCTGCACCACGAAGATTTTACCGGTCAATACGGACGTTTTTGGGCCAATTTCAGGTACGCTACCTGGTACCAGGAAGATGTTAAAAATCAGGAAGCCCTGGCCAAACGCATGGGATATAAAAAAGTATCCGAAATGAAATTAGCTGTAGCCAAACACATTAAAGAATACTGTGCCGGTGGTGGTTTTCTTTTCGCCATGTGTTCGGGTACCGATAGTTTCGATATTGCTTTGGCGGCAGAAGGCGTGGATATCTGTGCACAAATGTTTGACGGAGATGCTGCTGACCCCAATGCACAATCTAAACTGGATTTTAACAAAACGTTGGCATTTCAGAACTTTAAACTCGACAATAACCCTATGAATTACGAGTTTTCTGATATCGATGCCACTCAAACCCGTTCCTTAAATCAAACAAACGATTACTTTACCTTATTCGATTTTTCTGCAAAATGGGACCTCGTTCCAACCATGCTTACCCAGGATCACGATAAGGTGATTAAAGGTTTTATGGGACAAACCACAGCTTTCAGAAAAAGCTTAGTGAAACCCAGTGTAACTGTTTTAGGCGAAAACAAAGGTGCCGCAGAGGTCAGGTATTTACATGGCGAAATTGGCAAAGGACAGTTTACTTTTTACGGCGGACACGATCCGGAAGATTATCAGCATGCTGTAGGCGATCCGCCAACAGATTTAAACCTGCACCCAAACTCGCCGGGCTATCGCCTGATCCTTAACAATGTACTTTTTCCGGCAGCAAAAAAGAAACCTCAGAAGACATAACTTATCAGAATTCAACTTTTGGCATTGTTCCTTCTTCGTTTAAAAATTTGTTAATTCTCCGCTATTTTCCTGTTATGTATACAATAAATGGCACTTTATACCCTCCCTCAACTGAGCCATAAGTATACTTAAGCATTGCAAAAAACATCCTGATAACCAATAAATTAGCCGCCTAATTGTAACACACTTGATACTTTGGCACAGCTTTTGGATTAGCAATGGCAATTAACAAACAGGGTAAAACCTGAAATTTTAAACAAGATTTTTATAAAAAGAAAAATATCATGAAAAAGTTACTATTAAGCGCATCGATCATTTTATTAGCAACTGGTGCTTTCGCTCAAACCAAAATGACTGGGGAGACTGCACGTTTTGGAATTAAAGCCGGTGTTAACCTTTCAAAATTCCATGCAGGTGGAGATGATAACGCTGCTAATACATTTAACGATAATGCAAAAAACAATGTTGGGTTCAATGTTACTGCATTTGGCGACTTTGGTGTAGGAAACAATTTCTTTATCCAACCGGGAGTATCATTACAGAATAAAGGTAATAAGTTCGAATCTACTGGTACAGCAACGGTAGGAAATAATACCATTACCACTACATCATCTGTTAAAACCAATTTAATGGCTATTGAAGTTCCGGTTAATGCAGTATTCAGAATCCCTACAGGTGATGCCGGAGCGGTTCAGATCAGTGCTGGTCCTTACATCGGTTTTAATATCTCAGGTAAAGATAAAGGACAAACTACCACTACAACAGTTAACAACAGCAACAACACAAGTGCAACTGTAACCAGCTCTAATGATAGAGACCTTTCTTTTGGTAGCGCAAGCGACAAAAATTATGGTAGTACAGACTTCGGTGCAAACTTTGGTTTAGCTTACCGCACCACTTCAGGTTTCTTGATCGGTGCTAACTATGGCTTGGGTTTAACAGACTTAACGCCAAAAGACAGGCAAGCAAATTCAAATAAATTAACTAACCGCGTATTAGGCTTCTCAGTTGGTTATTCATTCTAAGAAAACGCCTTAAGGCAAAAAACCTTCCTGATTTTACATCAGGAAGGTTTTTTTATGCTTTTTTATTATTAATCGTAAAAGTTCCAGCTTACCCCAAATTTTAACAGGGCATCCTGCATCGGGTACCTGTTAACCGTATAATAGCCCGGTTGAAATAAACCCTGGTTTACAAAATCATATTTAACAAAAATATTGGCCCTTTTTAAATTTGCCTTAAAAAACACATCAACTACAGGTTTGGAAGACAAATTGGTTGGGTTGCGTTCATCTATATAAAATTGGGCTGTTGCCGGTGAATACAAGTAATTTGCATATTCAGAATTATACCTTACATCAAATCCCACATTGGCTTTCAATACCTTAAAAAAAGTATTATCAAAGTAAATACTGTTATAAGTATAAAATTCTGGCGTTCTTAATATTGCATTTTTATCTGTTTTTTGATAAGCGAGGTAATTTTCGATTACAAACCTGCCAAACCTGGTTTTCTTGGATAGGTCCAACCTCACTAAACTAATATCAGCAGTTGCCTGTTTTGGCAAAATAGCCGTTGTACCATTGGTATGGTCGGCCGCAAAATAAACATAGTTACTGGTTAAATAATATTTGGCTCCCGCCGTAAAACCATATTTATCATTGATGTAATTGAACGACAGGTTGGCAATTTTAGTGTTGTTAAAATCGGTGTTTGTCCATTGGTAATGGTTACCATGATAGTAATTAAAAATAGCTGCCGGGGTTTGGTTTTGAACATAAGCCCCCAATTCGATTCTTCCGATGGTTTTACCTAAAAGAATTTTACTTTTTGCCTCATATAAATAATCGCCGGCATTTTCGCCCTGCAAAATCTGCTGTAAATCTAAATTAAAATCGATATTATTAGAAAAACGGTAGCCTGCTGCACCTAAAATGGTAATGTTTTGATAAGCGAATTTACTGTGTTCGTAAAGCGTCACATCTTGTTTTATACCCAGGTATTCGTGCCTGTAATAATCGTGCCTTACGCCTGCATCCACCTTTAATTCATTTTTAATAACGGAACTATTTTTGGGCCTTAAAAAGAAACTGTAAATAAATTCATTTTTAAGGTGTTTTACGTGGGTAGAATCGTTCGTAAATACTGTACTTGCCATTCCCGGAGGTAACACGTTATTAACATCCGCTCCATTTCTGAAAAAATCGAAACTATCGTTATTATATTCAAACGTATACGAAACCTTATTGGTTGGTAAAACGGCATTGTTCAAATTTGCAGAAGTATCTATCCTGCCTACATAATAAGTTTGCTTTAAAAAAACGGTGTTTTTGCGGTATAAATTTCTTGCATCGGATAGGTTAATGGGCTCCGCCTCTCTCGCAATTTTAGAATAGTTTGGATCGAATAAATCTTTAGCCACTGTAGAACCATTCTCGTATGCGCGCATGGTATTAAAAATAGCTGATGCCCACATATTATAACGTTTACTTGGCGATTGGTACCAGGAAAATATAGCCACATTCAGATTATCACCACGTTGCCTGGCATAAAAGCCTCTCGAATCGCCACGGTTAAAATTAACACCAACGTTCCAGTTCTTCTTTATATTCTGTGTGTGAATAGCCCTAAAAAGCTGTTCTTTTTGCCCGGCACTCACAAAGTACAAGCTGGTAAAAGGGGTTCTGGCCTGATAGTAGATAATGTCTTCTGGCGTTAGAGCATAATAATCAAGCGAATGAAATCCTGGATCAAAACCAATCCTTTTACTCGGTTCGTACAGCAAGGGCCTGGCAGACAAGCCCATGTTACCATTATTTATGGTTGGGTGTAGGGGCTGTAAAAGCGGACTATAATTTTGAATATTTGTAGTTGAGGTATCTAGAGGTAACAGCACAATACTGTCTTTAGTTAACGACAACTTGGTAAACCGGATATATTTTGCCGTAAAAACGACAGAATCTTTCCCTGAATCTAATTTCTTCCGAACAGAATCCAATTCTTTATTGGTACCAACACTTGTTTTTAAGTCTTGTGCGAAGGTTTTGTTAATGCCCAGCAACAGTAAGAAAAAAAAACAGATTTTAACACCTCTACGCATCTTACAGTTCAGAAATTAAACGGGTTAAAATCTCGGTCATTTTAGGCTCGGCTTTGGCCGCCGCAGCTAAAATTTCGTCTAAATTAAAAGGTTGCAGCTGTTCCGGAAAGCCTTCATCTGTTAATACAGAGATAGCAAAAACAGGTAAACCAGCATGATTGGCCACAATAACTTCAGGTACTGTACTCATACCAACGGCATCAGCACCGATTAAACGCAGGTATTTATACTCTGCTTTTGTTTCCAAATTGGGACCTGAAACGGCAACGTACACCCCTTTATGGCATTTGATATCAACATTTTCAGCTATTTTTAGTGCTTTGGCAATGATATCGCGTTTATACGGCTGACTCATATCAGGGAAACGGGGACCTAATTCGCTTTCAATTAAACCCCGTAACGGATTATCAGGCTGCAGGTTGATGTGATCGTCTATAATCATTAAATCGCCCTTCTTAAACTCGGGATTTAACGAACCGGCAGCATTAGATACAATTAAGTTTTCGATACCCAAACCTTTCATTACCCTTACCGGGAAGGTGATCTGTTGCATGCTGTACCCTTCGTAATAATGTAATCGGCCCTGCATGGCAATAATTTTCTTCCCGTTCAAGGTTCCGAAAATCAGTTTCCCGCTGTGGAACTCTAAAGTAGAAATCGGAAAATTTGGAATATTAGAATACATTAACTGGTGTTCAACTTCGATTTCTTTTACCAAGCCGCCCAGGCCAGTACCCAAAATAATACCTATTTCCGGTTTAAAATTCTCTGTCTTACGTTTTATATATTCAACGGTTTCTTCTATTGCTCTTAACATAGTTTAAAATGAGTTCGTCAAAGGTAATCTTATCTTCTTCAAATAATTCAACCTCTATGGGTAAATAATATATGGGTAAATCTACCAGTAAATCTTCAAATCCGGTAGCTTTTAAACGCTTGCTATCCTTTTCTGTTGTGATGATGATTTTATCTTTTTCATTTCCTGCCAAAAAAGCTGTTTTAAACTTCCTGATATCCTCTTCTTTAAAGGCATAATGATCAGGAAATTTTCTATGTTTAATATTACGGGTATATTTTTGAAGTTCTTCTATTAAAGGAGCAGGATTTGCAATTCCGGTGAGCAGAAAAATTTCGAAATCTTTAATTGACTTTAGTTCGAGGTTTTCGTTATGATACACATGAACCAGATCGCCATACTTAAGATAAGAATGTAATACAGGTTGGCCCACATTTGGCTGCAGCTCGTTTATGGAGGCTTGCTGGGCTACATGCAACAAGGGAACCGGCGATTTTGTAACCAACAATATTTCGGCTCTTTTACGCGAGGAGAAAACATCTCTTAAATTTCCGGCAGGTAGCAAAAACTGTAGGGTGCCCAGTTTCCTGAACTCGAAAAGCAGGATATTGAAACCTGCTTTGATGGCACGGTGCTGAAAAGCATCATCCAGGATAATGACATCGTGGTTGTTTTGCAACTGCTTTATGCCTTCCACACGGTCTTCGGAAACGGCCACGGTAACCTGCTTAAATTTCTGGTAATATTGTAAAGGTTCATCACCAATGGTTTCGGCTGTGGCATGGTGATCAGCCATTATAAAACCTTTGGTTTTACGCCCGTAACCCCTGCTTAAAATAGCCACATTATAACCAGACAGCAGCCTGACTAAATATTCGGTTGTAGGTGTTTTTCCGGAGCCGCCAACGGCAAGGTTACCTACACAAATTATGGGCAAATCGAACGATACGCTGCGCATGATCCCCCAATCGTAAAGCTTTTTCCGGAGTACAACTGCCATAGCATAAATCCATGAAAAAGGAAGCAGTAAAAGGCGTAGGTAGTTAAGTAGCATATCGTGGTCTCAAAAATAAGGATTATTTAAAAAAGAAAGGCACAGGCTTTAGCCGATGCACAATAAAGCAACCATTGAGTGAGGTAAATGGTTTGTAGGAAGGTAATTTAGTCTGAGATCGGTTAACCGGTTTAAACATTTAACCGGTTAACCTCATCACAATTATTTTATTATTGGAGGCGCCACCAACAACCAAGGATCTGCTTAGTGGTCGGTGAGAACACCGACCGCCCGAAAAGTTCAGCCTGCCTTAAGATCTAAACCTCCTCATTAGCCTCCACCCTTGGCGGCATTAATTTATAAACCACCGGCGTTACTATCCGCGATAAGAGGGTAGAACTGATTAAACCACCAATCATTACAATGGCCAGTGGCGAAATAAGTGGGTTACTGGAAAGTGCGATAGGCAACAAACCGCCGATAGCTGTAAATGTAGTTAAAATGATGGGCAGAAACCTGATCTCGCCAGCTTCTTCGATGGCCTGGTTCAAAGGCATTCCTTCGGCACGCAACTGGTTGGTAAAATCGACCAGCAGAATCGTGTTTTTCACTTCAATACCGGCCAAAGCCACAATACCGATAGTTGCCACAAACGATAGCGAGTTGCCCGTAACCATCAGTGCCAGTACAGCCCCTACAATACCCAACGGAATAACAGAAAGCACAATAAGCGTACTTTTAAAAGTTTTAAACTCGAGCACCAGCACCGCAATAAAAAGGAAAAGCGTAACCAGCAATATACTGCCAAAACCTCCAAACGACTGGTTTCTGCTTTCTATTTCACCGCCCATCTCAAAAGTATAACCTTCAGGGAGCTTCAGTTTTTTCATCTGCGCCTCTACATCCTGAATCACCTTATCATTCAAAAAGCCTTTCTGCACAAAAGCATTTACCGAAATGGTCCGGGTTTTATTGTAATGGTTAATACTTAAAGGCGAAGTTTCGAGCTTTAACGAGGCCACCTGCATCAATGGAATGGATGTACCCTGATTATTATTGATATACAGGTTATTGAAAACGGTTAAATCGGGATACGACGGACGTTTGGTGGTAAGCAGGATATTGTAATCATCGCCGTTAGATTTAGGGTTGATAAATTTCCCTACTTCCAAACCGGCTACTGCCATCCGTACCGTACGGTCGATATTAACTGTCGGAATGCCCAATGCTTGCGCCTTATCTTTATTAATATCAACTTTAATATCAGATTTTAAGTTTTTAAGCGGGTTGTTTACATAAATGGTACCGGCAGTTTTAAGCAACATATTTTCGACACGGCCACCAAGGTTCCTTAAAGTATCTAAATTATCGCCCAGCAAACGCACTTCAACCGGCGAAATAATGGGTTGTCCCTGCTCAAAATCTTTAACTTCTACTTTCGCACCCGGGTAAGGCGTCCATTTTTTGCGCAGCATCTCGATAATCTCAATTTTACGGTCTGATTTAATATGGGGTTGCAGCAGCACAAAAAGTTCGGCAAAGTCTGTTCTTTCATTCTGCGGCAATACGTTATAATAAATCCGCGGATTACCTTTTCCCACATTAGCGGCAAAATACCTGACCTCCGGAATCTTTTTCAATTCTTTTTCAATCGCCCTGGTAACAGAATCGGTATAATTTAGATTCGACTGCAAAGGGGTAGAGATGTTGATTAAAAACTGTGGTTTTTCTGAAGCCGGAAATAAACTAAATCCAATAACGGGGATAAGCATAATAGAGCCGGCAAAAATAGCCACTGCAATTACAATGGTTAAAATGGGTTTCGCTAGTGCCTTATCCAATAATCTGGAATACGAGCCATGGATGATTTTCTGCAAAGTGCGGAGAAAAATATTGCCATTGGCATCAGCATGCGGTTTTAACAGTTTGCTCGATAGAAAGGGAACCACAGTTAAGGCCACCAGCATAGAGGCAATAACCGAACAGATCACCGCTACAGGCAAACTCCTGATAAATTCGCCCGAAGCTTCGGGTAAAAACATCAGGGGCATAAAGGCGATGATCAGCGTGGCGGTACAACCCATTACAGCCATACCAATTTGTTTGGTAGCTTTCAGTGTAGCATCCAGCCGGCTATGTCCGTCGCGCATCCAGCGTTCTATATTTTCAACCACCACAATACTATCATCAACCAGTAAACCCAACGATACCACCAGCCCCACAATACTCAACTGGTTTAGGCTAAAGCCCAAAACGTTTAACAAAACTACACCGATGGCCAAGGATAGCGGAATAGAAACCATTACTACAATGGAAGCCCGTGTACCCAAAGGTAAAAGTGTAACCAAAACCAATAAAATGGCAATCATAAAATCGGTACCCAAACCGCCCAAGCGGCTGTTCACATTATCGGCCTGATCGAACATTAACTGCTGATCGATATTGGCAGGCAAAGTTTTCCTGAACTTTTCAATTACCGGTAAATAGGCTTTCTGGGCAGCGGTAATATTTCCACCCGCTTTTTGTGCCGCTACTACAAAAACACAACGGTGGCCATTTAAACGCGTAATATCTTTTTCCTGCGAATAATCGAAATAAACGTTGGCAACATCTTTTAAAGCCGTGTTTTTGCCGTTGCCGCTAAAAACAATGGTATTTTTAATTTCATCGATATTCTGGTAGTTGCCGCTGGTTTTAATGTTAAACGATTTATTTCCTGCATTTACACTTCCGCCGGGAATATTGGCTACTTCGCTCTGAATGGCACTGGCAACAAAGGTAACCGGGATGTGCAACTGCGCCAGTTTTTCGAGGTTTAAATCTACCCGAACCAACTGATCGGGCAAACCCATAATTTCTACATTTTTTAAAAATGGGATTTTCTCGAGCTCCGACTGCAAATCTTCGGCTTTCGCTTTCAGTTTATCGCGCGAAGCATTCTCTGACACCAGTGCAATCTGCAATACATTTACATCCGAAGGAGAAACTTTTTGCACTTCCATGCTGTAAATTTCCTGCGGAAGGTTAGCCCGCTCGCTGTTTACCTCGCGTACCAGTTCCTGGTATTTATCATCGACATTTACAGCATACTTATACTCTACAAAAAGTACAGCCAAGCCATCGCGAATAGTGGTTTTAATGTTTTTAATATCGTCCAATCCATAAATGGTTTTCTCTAATGGCTTTACCACCAGCTCTTCCATATCCTTCGGACTCGCTCCAGGGTATACCACCACCACAGGATAATTTGGTGCATTCATATCAGGGTCTTCAGACCGAGGCATATTGAATATAGTGGTAATACCCAGTGCCAGCACCATGAGCACCATGATGAGTGTAAACTGGTAATTTTTTACAGCGTATTCTGATATTTTCATCTCAATTTGCTTTAGTTTTTGGTCCTTGAGCTTTGATCTTACTTCAGCACCTTAATCTTCGAACCATCGGTTAAATAAGCGCTACCTGAAACAATTAAGCCTGCCGCATTTTCTAAACCTCCGGTGATATTGATTTTATCGTTCTGGATTGCCCCTAACTGAACTTTTACTTTTTGGGCCGTTTTGTTATCGTTCGTAATAAAAACATAACCTTCATTTTCGCCACCGTCCAAAAGTGCATCATAAGGAATGGTATAACCGCTGCTTGTTTTGGTAGGAATAATTGTAGCTTTTCCGAACAAACCAGCTGCAAGTCCCTGAACTTTTACATCAATCAGGCTCAGTTCCACGCCAAAAGTTCCGCTTTGTGGGTCAATGCCTTCGGCTTTACGGCTTACTTTTGCACTTAAGGTCTGGTTAGGCAGGGCATCGGTAGTAATGGTGGCACCATCGCCTATTTTTAAAGCTGCCCATTGGGCATCGCTCAAACCCACTTTTAAAATCCACTTGTTTTGTTTTGCACCGTTTATCTGTAAAACAGGGGTTCCCGGTCCTACAATCTGACCATCGTTAGCCAGCTTTTTTAGCACATAACCGCTGCTTGTGGCCCTGATTTCGGAGTAGTTCTGATTAAATTTTACGGCATCCAATTGTTGTTTTGCTACCTGTAGTGCAGTTTTGGCATTTTGCATTTGCTCCAAAGTGGCCACACTATCTTTATACAGTTTGCTTGCCCGGCTATAATCACGCTCGGCTTTTTGATAAGCCAGGTTAACCTGCTGCACCTGTGCTGAGATTTCGGTTTGGTTTACTATGGCAAGTAGCTGCCCTTGGTGTACAGCATCGCCTTCTTTTACCAGAATACGGTTAATGATCCCTCCGTTTTTAAAAGAAAGAAAAGTCTCATCGTTAGTGGTAAATTGCCCCGAAGCCGCAATGGCATGACTGGCATCTTCTACCTGAAGTGGCATAACTTTTACAGGAACAGTATCCTGATTACCAATACCGGCAGTATCGGTTTTGTGGTTGCTGCAGGCGCTTATGCTGAAAACCGCAGCGAGCAGGGCTTGGTAAATAAATATCTTCTTCATAAAATTAATTTATTGAATAGGTTGCGGTTTCGCGTTCTACATCGGCCATGGCCGATAAAACTTTGTACCGGTTTATATTAACTAATAATTGCGCAGCTGTATACTGGTTACGGGCATCGATGGTTTCGATAAAGGAATTGGTACCAGCCTTATACCCTTTTTCAATCAGACGTTGATAACTGGAGGCCGCCTCAAACTGTTTGAGCGAAGACTGATACGTTTGGTAAGCTGCCTTTAAATTATTTTGAGCTGTTTTAGCTGCAAGATTTAGCTGTTGCGCTACTAAACTGGCATTTAGTTCGGCATTTTTAAGATCGAGATTGCTTTGCCTGATTTTAAAATTATTGCGGTTACCGGTAAAAATAGGAATATCGAGCTGCAGACCAATCATATAATAACGTGTATTGTCGTTAAAATGAAAACCTTCCGACTGTGAGCCCAGGTCGACAAAGCCACCTAATTTTGGCACCGCAAATTGCCTGTTCATTTTAAGTGCTGTTTTATTGATACTGATGATTTGATCTAAAGCCTTTAATTCTTCCCTTCTGCCGGTTACCGATAAATCGGCGATGAGTGCTGTGACTTTGTTCAGATCGGCCTGGTTATCAAAATTTGCATCAATCTTTTCGCCAGCATCGCGGTTTAACAGGAAATTAAAATACATGCGGGCATTAACTACCTGCTGCTCGGCCGAAACCAGTTGTGCATTTACATTTTCTACTTCACTTTTCGAGCGCAAAACATAAGCCGGTAAACCTTTACCACCATCGAGTAATTTTTCGTTTACCCGTAAACCCTCATTAGCCAGTTGTAAACCAGATTTATAAATTTCAACCGCCTGCAATGCATTTTGGTAATTGTAATAGGCCGTTTTAATGCTACGTACCAAATCGCGTTTGTAAATCTGCACTTCAAATTCTTGCAAGCTTACCTGTTGGGCCGAAATCTGTTTATTATAACCCAAATCGGTATTAATAATGGGTACAGTTGTACGCACTTTGGCATCATAATAATTCTTCGGCAAGAAGTTGATGCTCTGATTTTCCATTAAAGGAAAGTTGTTGGTGGCAGTCAGTTTATTCAAGGTAGTATAAACAGGGTTTAACAAATCACCTAGTGGCAAGGGGATGTTACGACCACCATCAGCTGTAGACCAGGTAGTAGAAAAGGCAACAGTCGGAAGATATAAACTCCTGGCTGTTTTTAACGCCAGCTGGGCCTTATCCAGCGAAATGTTTTTTTGTTGCAAAACAATGTTGTTCTTAAAAGCCTCAGCAACGTAGCCATCCAACAATTGCTGCGCACTGGCGTCCGAACTCCAAATTGTAACCGTGCAGAGCAAGAAACCAAATAACTTTGTTCTCATAATTAACAGTGTTAATTTAATGTTATTTTAAACTATTCAACATCGCGATAAAGCCCTCAAAAGTTTTCTCCAGCCAATCGCCCTCCTCCAACATATGCGCTTTAGTTGTGGCCATGTGATCGAGATGCCCCTGTAGCTTTAAGCTGCATAAACCATGCATTAACGACCATACGTTGAGTGCAAAAGTGGTGGTATCAAAACTGGTAAAGTAACCCGCAGCCTTGCATTGATCAACCGTCAAAATTAAAGCGGTAAATGCCTGCTCTCCTTCTTCCCACTCTTCGTCGTGACAGTGGGCCTTAACAAATTCGATGGGCTCTTTCATGATAAACATGAGTTCGTAAAAGTCTGGATTACTTAAGGCAAAGCTCATATAAACACGACCCATAGCCTTTAAACGTTCGAAAGGCTCGCTTACATGCTGCAAAACACCGAACTGCGAACCCAGGAGTTTAAAGCCTTCCTGATGGAGGGCATACATGATATCAGCCTTATCCTTATAATACAGGTAAATGGTAGTCGGACTGAATTCTATTTTCTCTGCAATCTTCCTGATTGAGGTGGCCTCGTAGCCATCCTTTAAAAAAAGGTCTTTTGCCGCATCCAAAATCCGCTGCCGTAAATCTTCCTTGTGCTTCTCTTTACGCTCTTTTATTCCCATGATAAAATAATTACAGTGCAAACATAATTAACAGTGTTAATAAAATGAAATTATTTTAGAAAAAATTTACTTAAATAGACAAATAGAAATGTTTAAAGCTTCTACTATTGAATTCCACACAGGAATAGATCATTAACCGAATCTTAACCAAAACGCCTTTAAAATTACCTCCTTCTTAACTCAGCAACTTTACACAAACGTTTGTTCTGTTTTCTTTACAGAATAATAGAATGGCCTACTTCAAAAAGCCTTATCTTTGTCCAAATCATAAAAAATAAAATATGCTTAAAGGATTTTTTAAGGTACCTACCCCAGTTAACGAGCCTATTAACAGCTATGCGCCAGGCACAAAAGAACGTACGCTTTTAAAAGAAGCTATTGCTGAGGCACGTTCAAAAAAATTGGATATTCCGATGTTTATTGGCGGACAGGAAATACATACAAAAAACAAAAAGGAAGTAGTTGTTCCACACGATCACCAGCACGTATTGGCAACTTTTAGTTATGGCGACAAAAGCCATGTAAAACAGGCTATAGATGCTGCTTTAGCGGCCAAGGCCGACTGGGAAGCTTTAGCCTGGGAGCACAGGGCAGCCATCTTTATGAAAGCTGCAGATTTGATAGCTACAAAATACCGTTATCAAATTAATGCTGCAACCATGCTTGGCCAAAGTAAAAATGCCTATCAGGCAGAGATCGATTCGGCCTGCGAATTGATTGATTTCTTACGATTTAACGTAAGTTATATGCAGGATATTTATGGCCAGCAACCGCCTGTATCGCCAAATGGTATGTGGAACAGAACCGAACAACGCCCCTTAGAAGGTTTCGTATTTGCTTTAACACCTTTCAATTTTACCGCAATTGCAGGCAATTTACCTTCCAGCGTAGCCATGATGGGCAACGTAGTGGTTTGGAAACCTGCTGATACGCAAGTTTATGCAGCCAATGTTATTATGCAAATTTTTCGCGAAGCAGGCTTACCTGATGGCGTAATTAACCTAATTTTTGCCGATGGCCCTGAAGTTGGAGATGTGATTTTTAATCATGCTGATTTTGCAGGCATCCACTTTACCGGTTCTACCAAAGTGTTCCAGGAAATATGGAAAACCATCGGAACAAACATCCATAAATACAAATCGTACCCACGTATTGTTGGCGAAACCGGCGGTAAAGATTTTATCCTGGTTCACCCATCTGCACAAATAAAAGCAGCCAGTACCGCAATTGTTCGCGGAGCTTTCGAATACCAGGGACAAAAATGCTCTGCTGCCAGCCGGGTTTATATTGCTGAAAGTGTTTGGCCAGAAATTAAAGAACAGATATTAACTGATCTTGCCAGCTTTAAAATGGGCGGAACAGAAGATTTCAGTAACTTTATCAATGCCGTTATCGATGAGCGTTCTTTCGATAAATTAGCAAAATATATCGATCAGGCCAAAAAAGATAAAGGCGTAGAAATTATTGCCGGCGGCAATTATGACAAGAGCAAAGGTTATTTCATCGAACCTACTGTTTTAGTGGTTGATGATCCTAAATATACTACGATGTGTGAAGAACTTTTTGGTCCGGTGCTTTCCGTATACGTATACCCGGATCAAGAATTCGACCAGATTTTAGAGCTCATCGATACAACTTCGCCTTATGCTTTAACAGGTGCTATTTTATCGCAGGATAGGTACGCAATAGAAAAAGCTAGTTACGCTTTACGTAACTCGGCCGGTAATTTTTACATTAATGATAAATGTACAGGTGCGGTAGTAGGGCAACAGCCTTTCGGCGGAGCCAGAGGATCGGGTACAAACGATAAAGCTGGTGCGATGATTAATCTGTTGCGCTGGGTATCTCCACGTACCATTAAAGAAACCTTTAATCCTCCAGCTGATTACCGTTATCCGTTTTTAGCAGAAGATTAAATAATAATTTAAGGCCAGGCATATTGTTTGGCCTTTTTTATGCCTATCAAACACCCTTCTAACCATGAACCCCAAATTTTTACTGACCTTTATCCTCTGTATTACAAGTTTTGGCTTTTACGCAACCGCACAAAAGAAACCCAATGTAATTATCATTTATGCTGATGATTTAGGTTATGGCGATCTCAGCTGTTATGGCGCAACCAAAATAAAAACACCCAATATTGACGCCCTCGCAGCACAAGGGTTACGTTTTACCAACGGTCATGCCACCGCCTCTACCTGCACACCTTCGCGCTATTCTTTAATGACAGGGAGATATGCATGGCGGAAAAAAGGAACAGGTATTTTACCTGGCGATGCTGCATTGATTATCCCAACAGATAACAGTTCCCTGCCATCGGTTTTTCAGCAGGCGGGTTATAAAACAGGCCTTGTTGGCAAATGGCATCTCGGTTTAGGCAATACAGTAGAAAAAGACTGGAACAAAGAAGTGAAACCTGGTCCAAAAGAAGTCGGTTTTGATTATTCCTTTATTTTTCCGGCTACTGCCGATAGGGTGCCCACCGTTTTTATGGAAAATCAATTGGTGGTAGGTTTAGACCCTAAAGATCCGATTACAGTAGATTACAAAAATCCAACCGGTACCGATCCAACAGGGAAAGACCATCCCGAACTGTTAAAAATGCCTGCTGAAGCGAATCATGGGCACAACCAGACCATTGTAAACGGGATCGGTCGGATCGGATATATGCAGGGAGGCAAGCTTGCCCGCTGGACTGATGAGGAGCTTCCGCTTACTTTTTTAACCAAAGCAAAAAATTTTATCGAAGAGCACAAACAAGAGCCTTTTTTCCTGTATTATGCCTTAACTGAACCACATGTACCACGCTTACCTGCTACCATGTTTAAAGGCAAGAGTAAATTGGGCAACCGGGGTGATGTCATTTTACAACTCGATTGGGCAGTTGGCGAAATCACTAAACAACTAAAATACCTGGGCCTTGATAAAAATACGATGATCATTTTTAGCAGCGACAACGGTCCCGTAATTATGGACGGTTATGAAGACCAGGGTTACGAAAAATTAGGCGCCCACACCCCTGCAGGTAATTTGCGCGGAGGAAAATACAGCATTCTAGAAGGTGGTACACGCGAACCTTTTATCATTTCGTGGCCGGCAAAAATTAAACCGGGTGTTTCCGGAGCCTTGGTTTCCCAGATTGATTTTTTAGCCTCATTTGCCAACTTTTTCAATATAGAATGTAAAAACGCCATTGACAGTAAAAATGTATGGGATGCCTTTACCGGGAAAGACCCAAAAGGCCGCAGCTTCTTTATCGAACAGAGCAGTCAACTGGCAATTGTTAAAGATAACTGGAAATACATCAGGCCCTCAAAAGGCGAAGCTTTTTATAAACTTACCCGTACCGAAAGCGGGAACCTGCCGGTACCGCAATTATACAACCTCACAGTTGATGTAAGCGAAAAAAACAATCTTGCCCTGAAGTATCCGGAGAAAGTAAAAGAGCTGGAAGCTTTATTAAGTACCGAAGAAGCGAAAACCAAATAAAACAGATCAGCTGGTGAATTTATACCACACTGTTTAAAGATATGAAACCAATCTTCTTTTGTGCTGTTTATATAAAAATAGCTTAAGAGAAGATCATGGAAAACACAAAAGACAATAATAAAAACCTGGGCAATAAAAATGCAGATAATGCAGCAGATAAAGCGAATATGCCCGAGCAGCAGGTACCCCGCCACCGCAGCAATGAAAAAGAAAAGAAAAACACGGTAAAAACCGATGCTGGCAACCTGGGCAGAGATTTCGGAGGGGGCGATTTTGGTGCTGAAGAAGCAAGGGAAGATGCTGAAAAAGGTAATAAAGGTACGGCGGGCAATATGCCACACAGCAAAAAAAAATAAAAGCCCGGATAAATCCGGGCTTTTCCTAACAACTAAAAAATTACACCTTGTCGGTGCTTTAACTTACCTTAAATGCAGGCGAAACATCATCAAGACTTTTGGCCGTTACCTCTAAATCTTTGATCAATCCTGTTTTTAAGCTATATACCCAGGCATGTACAGATAAATCTTGTCCGTTAGCCCAAGCACTCTGAACAATCGAGGTATTCATTACTTTGGCCGCCCCTTCAATCGCATTTAGTTCCACTAAACGGTCGAATTTCTGATCAGGATCCTGAATGGCCGAAAGTTCCTGGTCGTGAAGACGGTACACATCGCGGATATTCCTCAACCAATTATCGATCAAACCTACCTGTTTATCGCCTAATGCTGCTTTAACGCCACCACAACCGTAGTGACCACAAACAATAACGTGTTTTACTTTTAATACGTTGATTGAGTAATCGAGTACCGAAAGTAAGTTCATATCGGTATGCACCACCACATTGGCAATGTTCCGGTGTACGAAAATATCTCCCGGCCTGGTATTGGTAATCTGGTTGGCAGGCACGCGGCTATCAGAACAACCGATCCATAAAACCGGTGGAGCCTGGCCTGCTGACAGTTTATCAAAAAAGGCAGGATCGCTATCAATCGTATCCTTTACCCAGTCTTTATTCCCCTGTAATAAACTGTCGTATGTTATGTCTTTCGTATCTATTGTTTTTGCGCACATAATTATAATTTATTAATATCTTCTTCTACTTTTATATTCAGTTTTGGAACAGAATAATGTTTCTGTATGTTTTCTAAAGTTACCACAATGCCCTTGGTGTAGGCATTATGCTTGTAATTGTAAATGGTTTCCAATACATCAGGATCGATGTACCTCGCGTTTGAACCATCAATAATCACATTGGTTTCTTTCGGAATATCCGTTAAAAGTACCTGTATCGCTGCTTTATTTAAAAAGGAAACCTCTTCGGCCAGTTTAATCCTGATGTTTTTTTTATCGCCTTCTTTCGCTATCCGGTAAAAAAAGGGGTTACGCATGTTGGTACGCAACAGATAGAAAACCGAAACCAGCATACCAATGGCAACGCCTTTTAACAAATCGGTAAATAATACGGCCACAACGGTAACTACAAAAGGTACAAACTGGTCCCAGCCCTTATGGTACATGTGTTTAAACAGGCTGATCCGAGTTAATTTATAACCGGTTACCAGTAAAATGGCCGCCAAACATGATAGTGGAATCATGTTAATCAAACCCGGGATAAACAACAGCGACAACAGCAACCAAATACCATGAAAAATAGCCGACATCTTGGTTCTACCGCCCGCATTAACATTGGCCGAGCTGCGTACAATTACTGATGTCATAGGTAAACCACCAACCATGCCGCTGGTAATGTTTCCTATACCTTGCGAAATCAGCTCCCTGTTTGTTGGCGTTATACGTTTAATAGGGTCAATTTTATCGACTGCTTCGATGCTCAGCAAAGTTTCCAGACTGGCAACAATAGCAATGGTTAAGGCTACGATGTAAACGTTTTTATTGGCCAATTGTGAAAAATCAGGCAGTGTAAATAAACGGGTAAATTCGTCAAAGCCGTTAACAACCGGGATTTTTACCATTTGATCGGCCCTTAAAGGATAGTTGGTACCAGCAAAAAACAATGTACCTAAAACACCCAGGGTTACCACCAATAACGGAGCCGGTACAATGGCCAGTTTCTGAAATTTAGGCCAGATAATCAGGATGGCTATTGATAACACACTGATCACCACAGCGCCCAAACTGAAATGACCTACGGCAGCTGTAATTGCTGAAAAAGTATTTTCGTGATCTTGTTGAAAGAAACCTTCATCGCCTGTAAAGTCGGTATCAACACCCAATGCATGAGGTAACTGTTTTAGGATCAAGATCAAACCGATGGCGGCAAGCATCCCTTCAATTACACTCGAAGGAAAATAATTACCGATGGTACCTGCTTTAATTAAACCTAAAATCAACTGAAATACCCCGGCAAGTACCACAGCAAGTAAAAAGGTGGGATAGCTCCCCAAGGAGGTTATGGCCCCCAAAACAATAACCGTTAAACCTGCTGCAGGGCCACTCACACTTAATTGCGAGCCACTGCAAGAGGCAACTACAATACCACCGATAATACCGGTGATTAAACCGGCAAATAATGGTGCACCAGAAGCTAATGCAATGCCCAAACATAGCGGTAAAGCCACTAAAAACACTACAATACTAGAAGGTAGGTCTTTCTTTAAATTCTTTTTAAGAAAATATTTTTTCACGTCCGAACCTGAAAAGGCCGGGTTAAACTTTTGCATAACGATATAATTATCTGGTAAATTTTAACGAATAAATCGCAGGGGAATGTTTAAGGCATATCCAGAATAGCACCACACAAAGGTTTAAGTTTTAAACATAACCTTTATGCCCATTCAATTGAGTAGGCCAAAATTACCCCAATAAAAAACTAGATTACGTTAGGCGGTGGTGTTGGAACAGTAGGATGATATGGATCTACATATCTTTTGAAATGTTCTATAAAACTGCTCTTCAGAAAGAAATGGCTTGAAGAGAACTCATAAGAAAAGATAGGATGATTAAGCTCAACAATTTTAAAATCGGCAAATTTTGCGGTGTCTTTGGCGGTATCCTTACCGCCTTCATGCTCTAACTCAATCTGCATGATTACAGCATTCATGATTTCCTTGTCAATACCCGTACAAAACACCGGCGCAGCAGCTATCCCCATCTTCGCCATGAAGATGAATATAAACGAAGCGACGATCAAATACTTGTATTTCCTTAAAAACATTTAAAATTCTAATGTTATTTTAATGCCAATGAGTACAAATTTAAACGGATAATTGGTTTTTCAATGCCTTAGGCTGTAAAAAAAATGTAATATAAGTAAAATACAGGCACTTAAGATGTAAAGACAAGGTTCTTGCCAGGTTTTGGAAACGGTTGGTTCGCTATTATCGGTCAGTTCAGTACTGCCCATCCGCTAAATCTTTTTGGCAAAATCAGCTTTAACTTAAAACCAACATAAGCGGGACTGAAATTGCCAAAAGCACGGAACCGCTCATTTCCAATTAATACTAGAATATTTTTCTTTTTAGTAAACACAGGATTAGTTTTCATAGGCAATATAAGCCAGCCATCTGCTTTATTCAAAATCGCGTGTTAGGCCCGGATAAAATAACACCGCTTATCTTGCATTACCGTTAGTAATTTTTAATTTTAAAATCTCATAGCATCAGCAATGGATAAGAAAATAGCATTACTTAAAGATAAAATCAACCAGGCGCACCTTGGTGGCGGGCAGGCACGTATCGATAGTCAGCATAAAAAGGGAAAACTTACTGCCCGAGAGCGTATCCATTTTTTAATGGATGAGGGCAGTTTCGAAGAAATTGGCATGCTGGTTACACACCGCAGTACCGATTTCGGTATGGAACGCGAAAAGTATCTTGGTGATGGCGTGGTAACCGGTTACGGAACCATTAACGGACGCCTGACCTATGTTTTCTCCCAGGATTTTACGGTATTTGGGGGCTCATTATCCGAAACCCATGCCGAAAAAATCTGCAAACTGATGGATATGGCCATGAAAAACGGTGCACCACTAATTGGTTTAAATGATAGTGGGGGTGCCCGTATACAAGAAGGCGTTGTTTCTTTGGGTGGTTATGCTGATATTTTTTACAAAAATGTACAGGCATCAGGAGTTATTCCACAGCTATCGGCCATTATGGGCCCCTGTGCTGGTGGGGCGGTGTATTCGCCTGCCATTACCGATTTTATCCTGATGGTAGAAAACACCTCTTACATGTTCGTTACGGGCCCTAATGTAGTAAAAACAGTAACACATGAAGAAGTAACTTCAGAAGAACTGGGCGGCGCCGGTACGCATGCTACAAAATCGGGCGTTACCC
The DNA here is from genome assembly GCF_014196715.1 of Pedobacter zeae. Taxonomy (GTDB): domain Bacteria; phylum Bacteroidota; class Bacteroidia; order Sphingobacteriales; family Sphingobacteriaceae; genus Pedobacter; species Pedobacter zeae. The sequence goes on along the minus strand of NZ_JACIEF010000004.1, from coordinate 566,951 downwards.
ATTTTGCCTGTGCCAATGAAATAGAGGCTATTAACCAGGTTAAAAAGCTGTTAAGCTATATGCCTCAGAATTGTGAAGAGACAGCCATTCATTTACCTTACGAAAGTGCCGACGAAAACCGCCCGGAACTAAACACTTTTATGCCCGAAAATGCTTCGCAGCCCTACGATATCCGTGAAGTTATTGGAGCCGTAGCCGATACCGACAGCTTTTTAGAGGTACACGCTGCCTATGCCGAAAATATTGTGGTTGGTTTTGCCCGTTTAGCAGGAAGAAGTATCGGTATTGTAGCCAATCAACCTGCTTACCTGGCTGGCGTTTTAGATAGTAACTCCTCAAACAAAGCCGCCCGTTTTGTCCGTTTTTGCGATTGTTTTAACATCCCTTTACTGGTGTTTGAAGATGTACCTGGCTTTTTACCGGGTACCGACCAGGAATGGAATGGCATTATCACCAATGGGGCAAAATTATTATATGCCTTTAGCGAAGCCACAGTACCGCGCATTACCGTAATTACCCGGAAAGCCTATGGTGGGGCGTATGACGTAATGAACAGCAAACACATTGGCGCAGATATGAACTATGCCTGGCCAAGTGCCGAAATTGCAGTTATGGGTGCAAAAGGCGCTGCTGAAATTATCTTTAAACGCGAGATTACTTCAGCAGAAAACCCTGAAGAAAAATGGCTGGAGAAGGAAAAAATTTACTCTGATATCTTCGCTAACCCCTACCGTGCAGCAGAACGCGGTTTTGTTGATGAAGTAATAGAACCTGCTCAAACCCGCATAAAGTTGATAAAAGCGTTCAAGATGTTAGAAAATAAGGTGGTGAACAATCCCAGAAAGAAACACGGAAATATACCTTTGTAAAGATGGAAAATGGATGAGGTAAGATGGTAGATGGAACAACTACACTGTCATTATACATCTTACGTATTTAATTTCATCATCCATTTTACATTGTACATCTTACATTTCACATCTTACATTATAATAACGTTACATGTTAAAACGAGCCGATATCCTCCTTATGGCTTTTTGCACAGGCCTTATTGTTGCAAACATTTATTACTGCCAGCCATTGGTGATCTTGATTGCAAAAGATTTTAACCTCAGCGAAACCAATGCCGGTAAAATTACCTACCTCACACAGATTGGCTATGCGCTTGGACTTTTCCTTTTGGTACCACTGGGTGATATGTTTGAGCGTAAAAAGCAGATCCTTGTCATTACAGGACTGGCTATTTTTGCCCTTTTGATTGCTGCACTTTCGCAGAGCTTTTTTATATTGGAAGCGGCTTCAGTGCTGATTGGTACCTGCTCCATTGTGCCGCAATTAATTTTGCCTTTGGCTGCTAATTTAAGTAGCGACGAAAACCGTGGAGCAAACATTGGCATGATTATGAGCGGACTATTGGTTGGTATTTTAGCTTCGCGGGCGGTAAGCGGAAGCATAGGCTTTTGGCTGGGCTGGAGAGCGGTTTATTATATCGCTGCTGCAATATGCGGTTTGCTGATCTTTTTAATGGCCAAACGTTTTCCAAAAAGCCATCCGGCATTTAAAGGATCCTACAGAACGCTTATGGGATCGATGTTCGGCTATATTAAAACACAACCTGCATTAAGGGAAACCTCCATTATCAACTTTTTGGCCTTTGCCATTATCAGTGCATTCTGGACCACTATGGTACTTTTTTTAGCCAATCCACCTTTTAACTTTCAAACCTTACAGATCGGTTTATTTGGTATTGCCGGTGCTGCCGGTGCATTGGCTGCCCCATTGGTTGGAAAATTAAGTGATGGCAGCAATCCCCGTAAAAACCTCCTGATCGGTTTTATCCTGCAGCTAGTGAGCATGGCCCTCTTTTATTTTACCGGTAACCATTTATACCTGTTTGTAATTGGCATTGTACTGATCGATATTGGCCAGCAGGCCATACACGTAACCAACCAGACCCGCATTTATACACTGATACCCGAAGCAAGAAACAGGCTCAATACCATTTTTATGTCGGTTAGTTTTATTGGCGCAAGTTGTGGCTCAGCCTTGGGTTTATGGCTTTGGGCCCAGGGTGGATGGGCCTTATTCTGCTATGGAATGACAGGTATAATTATCCTGAATATTTTAATCTATCAGTTCTACGGAAAGAAAAAATCAAATCACTAACCTTATAAATTTTCATGAAATTTAAAAACGCAATCAAGGCTTTAGTTTTTTATTATAATTATGGTTCAAATTGAGCAGATATTCCCCTCTCTAACCTGGCGGATCAGGCATGAGGCCATGTATCCGGAATTACCTTTTGATTCAGTAAAACTACCTGATGATTTTGAGGGCATCCATTTTGGATTATACCTCGATCATAAACTCACGGGCGTAGTTTCGCTCTTTCATCGGGACAGTATTTATCAGTTCAGAAAGCTGGCCGTTCTCCCATCAGCACAAAAGGCAGGTTTGGGCTCACAGCTCATGGCTTATATACTCGATTTTTGTAAAATTCAAAAAGCGACAAAACTATGGTGCAATGCGCGTGTAAATGCTAAGGAATTTTATTTTAAATTTGGCTTCCACGAAACCGATAGAACCTTTTTTAAAGATGGCTACGATTTTGTGATCATGGAAAAAGAACTTTAAATTACCAACCGTCATGCTGAATTTAGTTCAGCATCTCATTAATCAGATCCTGAATCAAGTTCAGGATGACGAATAATTATAGAATAACATTATGGCTAAGAAAAAAGACGACGAAAAGAAAAAACATGTTGCTGTGGTTACTAAAAAATCGCTGCAGTTTCTTGAAGAATACATCAATAACCCTGCTCCTACCGGTTATGAATGGGAAGGACAAAAACTTTGGTTAAACTATTTAAAACCATACATAGACGAACATTTTATCGATAACTACGGTACAGCTGTAGGTGTTATTAATCCTAAGGCTGCTTTTAAAGTAGTGATAGAAGCGCATGCAGATGAAATTTCGTGGTATGTAAATTACATCACTCCTGATGGTTTAATATATGTAATTCGCAATGGGGGTTCGGATCATCAGATTGCGCCATCAAAACGGGTGAACATCCATACTGCAAAAGGATTGGTTAAGGCGGTATTTGGCTGGCCGGCAATCCACACCCGTCATGGCGAAAAAGAACAGGCACCGGAATTAAAGAATATCTTTTTAGACTGTGGCTGCACTTCAAAAGAAGAGGTTGAAAAATTAGGTATCCATGTAGGGTGTGTAATTACCTATGAAGATGAATTTATGGTTTTGAACGACCGCTATTATGTTGGCCGAGCCTTAGATAACCGTGTTGGCGGCTTTATGATTGCCGAGGTAGCCCGTTTACTGAAAGAAAATAAGAAAAAACTTCCTTTCGGTTTATATATTGTAAACTCTGTGCAGGAAGAAATCGGTTTACGTGGTGCAGAGATGATTGCCCAACGCATTAAACCAAATGTGGCCATTATTACCGATGTAACGCACGATACCACCACACCAATGATCAATAAAAATGTTCAGGGCGAGTTATCTGCAGGTAAGGGTCCGGTAGTTTCTTATGCTCCGGCTGTTCAAACCAATTTAAATAAGTTATTGATCAAAACTGCTGAAAAGAACAATATTCCCTTCCAGCGCCAGGCATCTTCACGTTCTACCGGAACGGATACCGATGCTTTTGCCTATTCGAACGGTGGTGTACCATCAGCCTTAATTTCGCTGCCATTACGTTATATGCATACCACTGTAGAAATGGTGCATAAAGAAGATGTAGATAATGTAATCAGCCTGATTTACGAAAGCTTACTGAACATTACTGATGGTCAGGACTTCAGGGAATTTAAATAATAGAAAAAGTGACCATCAAAAAACGATCATCAGAACATTGCTAAAGTTTTTGCCGATCGTATCCTTATTTTGGGCGTTACGGCTTCTTTTTTTAAGATTTAACCGATTAAAGAGGAGCGATTGAAGAGGAGCGATTGAAAAGAAAAAGAACACCAATCAGCTCTAAGTTTAAGCATAATCAACAGGAAGCTGGGTTTTGAATTAAAGCCCGGCTTCTTTTTTTGCACCATACCTCCACCTTTTAGCGCGTTCTACATCCGGCCCACGCATCATTTGAACTAACTCCCTATTTTATTAATACTCAAAATATCTTTACATTGTTTGTGTAATTTATCCAAACAGTTTATCCTTTATTTATGAGTATCAAAAAAAAAAATATTGATCTATCCATTATCCGCGATGCACATTGGGATGTGGTATTCGATCACGTTGGTCTCGGCTTTTGGGAGTTGAGCATCGCAACCGGCATTCTCCGTTCAACACGGTCATTCAAAAAAAACCTGGGTTGCCCTCCTGATGAGGTTTTAAGTTATGAAACCTTTTTAAGCTTAATCTTACCGGAGGATCTTGACTACGTCCAGGATGAGATTGAACTTACGGTTTCGAAAGAAAAAAACAGTTACCATTCGGTACATAGAATCCGCCGGCCGGACGGAGAAATCAGGTGGATTAAAGCCGATGGAATACTATCCCAGCAGGATGGCGAAAGCTTAAAATTAATAGGAACACTTTTAGATGTGACCGATTTAAAGCAATAGGTTAAATGGCGTTAAACCTCACTTAGCTCAATCCAAACCGGACCGTGGTCGCTTGTTTTTTCCCAGCCTCTTACATGCTTATCTACTCCCGCAGATTTTAAGCGATCACTAACTTGGGGACTCAGTAAAAAATGATCAATTCTTAATCCCGCATCTCTACCATATGCATTTCTAAAGTAATCCCAAAAGGTATAAATTGTTTCTTTAGGGTATAACTTTCTGATTGCATCTGTCCAACCCTGCTCCATTAAATTTTGAAATGCCAAACGGGTTTCCGGGCGGAATAAAGCATCTTCAACCCAACGTTCCGGCTTATACACATCTTTTTCCGTAGGGATTACGTTATAATCTCCACACAGAATTACCGGTAAATGATGTTCCAGTAGTTTTGCTGCATGCGCATTAAAGCGTTCAAACCAGCGTAACTTGTAATCGAATTTTGGTCCTGGCGCCGGATTTCCATTCGGAAGGTAAAGACAGCCGATTATCACATTATTAACCATTGCTTCGATATACCTGCTATGTAAATCTTCAGGATCGCCATCTAAATTTCGTTTCAGCTCCTTTATTTCGAGATTCCTGGCCAATATGGCAACGCCATTCCAACTCTTTTGGCCATGCCAAATGGCATTATAACCAGCATCTTTAATGGCCTGCTCCGGAAATTTTTCCTGCGGTGCTTTTAGTTCCTGCAAACACACCACATCAGGTTTGGATTCTTCCAGCCAACGTAACAGAACAGGTAAGCGCCCATTTATTCCGTTCACATTATAAGTTGCTACTTTCATCTTTATCAATCTGCTTTTACAGTAATGAAGCCTTGCCAGTGCAGGCTGTTGCCATTATTAATTCGAAGTGTAATTTCTGAACTATGATGGTTCATTCCATAAATCTCAGCAATAAAACTCAAAAATTAAACTATTTAATAGTTTAATTAAAAGTGCATAATTGCAATCTTAATATTCCCATTATTTTTTAAAACTAATACCAAACTAAAATGTTTATCTTTCCGAGATTCATTCATGTTTGAGCGCATGTTTGAGTTTAGATAGAGGGATAAGCCCATAGCTTGTCCCTTTTTTATCCTTAAGCAACATGCTGTTTTCCTGTTTCAGTGATTAAATTTTTGCCTGTTATAAAGCCAGCCCGTCCTTGTAATTTTTGAGCATCTTTTTTAAGAGCCCTCTGGCTACATGTATCTTGGTTTTAACCGTTCCTAAAGGAATATCGAGCTCTTCGGCAATTTCATGATATTTATAGCCTTCAAAATAACGGCAGAAACAAAAGCGGCAATCTTCAGGCAGGCGGTTTAAAGCACGTTGAATATCTTCCATCATAAATTTGACCGACCCCCCATTGCCTGTAGCGCTTGGCATGAGCTGAACAGAAGTAAGGTCATCTTCCTGCTGTATCATTTCGTTTTTCCGCTTTAACTTGTAATAGTGGTTCAGGAAGGTATTTTTTAAAATCGTAAAGAGCCATGCCCTTACATTACTGCCCATTTCGAACTTTGCTGAAAACCTGAATGCTTTCATAAAAGTATCCTGCACTAAATCTGCAGCGTCATCTTCATCACGGGTATAAGCTAAGGCACGGTCGAAAAGTGGTTGTCTGTATTGGTAAATGTCGCAATTGAAATTTAATATTTCCATGTTTAGTTAGGATTGATGTATCCATTCAACAAAATAGCCTTATCCAATGTTATCTGTAGAAATACCCGATTTTTTACGGTTTCTTTTATCACCCTGAAAAATGCCCAAAAAACAGGCAAAAAACTAAGAAACATAGCCGTTCCGCATGGCAAACCGAACCAGCGAAGCGGAGTTTTTGGTGCCCGTTTTGTTGATCAGCGCTTCTCTTTGGCTCTCAACTGTGCGTCTGCTCAGGTACAATTTATCAGCAATTTCCTGGTTGGTAAAACCATCTGCAATGAGTTTTAGCACATTGATTTCACGCTCCGAAAAGTTGATTTCGGCACTTTTCTTTTGCGATAACAGATTGAGTTCGGTATTAAAACGTTCCAATATTGCAATACACAAATTAGAAGAAAGATAGCGTTTCCCCTTCATTACATGCTTCAGGCAAAACAATAGTTCTTCTTCTTCAATATCTTTTAAGAGGTATGCAAAAGCCCCTGAAATAAAGGCATTTGAAGCATACTTTTCGTCATCTAATATGGAGAGTATGACCACTTTTGTATCGTATCCACCTGCCTTAATTTTACTGATCAATCCGATCCCATCGAGGTTGGGCATTACAATATCTGATAAAACAATATCAGCTTTTATTCCTTTTTCGAGAAGTTCTAAAACGCCTAAACCGTCCGCTACTTCTGCTACCACTTTAATCTCTTCGTGTTTTTCTATCAGTACTTTTAGAGAGGTCCGGATGATATTGTGATCGTCCGCAAGAATAATGTTAATCATAATCCAAATATAACTTACGGTATTTTAAAAATAAAAACGGCTACTTTGGCAACTCGATATAGAAGGTAGTTCCGACACCGGTTTTACTCTTAAACCAGATTTTTCCCCGGTGTAAATCGACAATTGCCTTAATGATGCCCATTCCGAAACCGCCAGATTCTTCACCCTTTAAACCGGGCCTCAGGGTTTCCGGTAAATGATCGAACAGGCCGGGTTGCAGCTCTTCCGGAATCCCGATGCCATCATCAGTTACCGTAATCAACACGGTGTTTTCCAATTCTTCGGCATGCAGTCCAATGTAACCATGGTCGCCGGTAAATTTCAGGGCATTCGAAATTAAATTATTGATCACCTGAAGAAATTTCATACTATCTAAATTCAGGTAGATCTGTTCAGCAGAACTCGTAAACCTGATGTTTTTAGCTTTGCCCAATTTGGAGCGCCTGTAAAAACGTACCACATCCCGGAGTTCCCATACCAGATCGGCCCGCTCTTTATCAATTTCTATATTGGACGATTTTAAAAATTCGCGGTTAATCATGCTTTTCACTAAAAGTAAATTACGCTCGCAAAGGTCTTTTATAAAAGCGAGCGAGTTCATCATCCGCTTGTCTCCCGTTTGTGCAATACTACCTTCCATTGAGGAGGCAGTCAGTTTCATCATGCCCAAGGGTTCTTTTAAATCGTGGGCCAGTACTTCTAAGGTGATATTTTTGCGGGAATTGATCTGTTCGATATGGATTTTGTTATGCCGGGCCACAGTTGTATCTTCTACCGTACCAATTAAATAACGATCGGCATGATGCGGAAGTGCAAAAACAATCATGCGCAAATATTTTTCCCTGCCGGTAAACAACAGGCGTACTTCATATTTCTTTTCTTTGCTTTCGGCCAGGCATTCCTCGTAACAGGATATGGCATGCTCTAAATCTTCGGGGTGTATCTGTTTTAAAAGAATCAGGGGGTCATCAAAAATTTGATCTGTTTCCAATTCCCAGATATCGGCAAAGGACTTGTTGAGGTATAAAAATTTTTGCTGTTGCGTGTCGAAAATAAAATATCCGTCGGCAGACAAATCGCCCAATGCACAAAAAAGCTCATTATTTAATTCAATCATGATTTTACAATTTATACTCTTGGATATGGAGGGTTAACCCTCACTACCGAACAACCAAACCTCAAACATAAATTATCCTAAAAAAGTTTTTCTTTAGAAGTTTGAGGAGAACGACATCAAAATCTAACTTTTTCTGACTTCAGAAATAATATCAAGGCAGATATCAACATTTTCCACACGATGTGCAAAATTATTCTGCCGAAAAAACCAACCTATTCCCTAAATTGTTATGCATAAAGACACGATAAAAAAGTCCTGTGAGCGGGAGATCCGCGGAGGGCAGGCACACCATAAAAAAGACGAAAATCTTTTATCATAGCCATCTTCAAGATGGCTATTTTGTTATAATCAGGCACTTTAAAATACTTTTAAGCTGCCTGAGCTGATTTCTTTACTTTTGTTGAAACCAATACAGGTAATTAGCGGGTTAAACTTTTATCATCATAAAAAAAGATATGGCGCAGAACAAAACTACCGAAAACGATTTAAGCGTTACAGACTTTTTAAACAACATCCCAGACGAAAACAAAAGAACAGATTGTTTTAACCTCTCGGATATTATAACTAAAACCACAGGCTTAAAGGCAAAAATGTGGGGAACGGCCATTGTTGGTTTTGGCAGTTACCATTATATATATAAAAGCGGCAGGGAAGGCGATGCACCTTTGGTTGGTTTTTCTCCAAGGAAAGATGCCATAGCCTTATACCTCTCATCCGAATTTAAAAACCGGGAGGAACTGCTGGCTAAATTCGGGAAACATAAAACTGCGAAGGCTTGCGTATATGTAAAAAAAATGAGCGATATCGATGTTGAAGTATTAAAAGAGATGATCACGAATTCTGTAGCCCGGATAAGCAGTTTGTATCCGTAATGGATGGAAGGTGGATAACGGAAAACGGATGATGGAATAGGTGCACCTTCTTACCCTGGCAGTTAAAATACCATGCAACCTGAAAAGCCTCGTAACCATGTAAATAAGAAGTTACGCGCTGATACGTTAAATTTTCCAATATTTGATCATTCCTTATTTCGAACAAACCGGAAATGATTAAAAAATTATACCTCTATTTATTAATAGCTGGCACATGCGCCACGTTGGGTGCTGCTGCCCAGGATGCCATACGGTATCAAACGCCACCAAAAGAAATTGCCGACCTGTTACTTGCAAAGCCAGTACCCGGCGTAAGCATTGATGGTAAGGCTGAATGGATCTTATTCAGCGAACGCAACTCCTACCCTTCTGTTGAAGAGCTGGCAATGCCCGAATACCGCATTGCAGGCTTAAGGTTAAACCCCAACAACTATTCGCCCAGCAGACAAACCTATATCAATAATTTCAGTCTGAAAAATATAAAATCCAACCAGATTTTTCAGGTTGCTGGCTTGCCTGCACCACTTTATGCAGGTAACATCAGCTGGAACCCTTCCGAAAACAAAATTGCATTTACCAATACCACACAAAAAGGTGTAGATCTTTACATTATAGACCTCGCTACCAAAAAAGCAACAAAGGTGAACAAAACTTTCTTGAACCTTGTTTTGGGCAACGGACTTACCTGGTTAAACGATAATACCATTATTTACCGTACCATAACCAAGCCTGCAAGTGCTGCACCTGCTAAACCTTTGATGCCAAAAGGACCAACCATCCAACAAAATTTAGGAAAAGCTGCACCGAGTGTTACTTATCAGGATTTAATTAAGTCGCCGTTTGACGAACAGCTCTTCGAGTTTTTTGCTACCTCGCAATTAGTTAAAAATACAGCCGGGGTAGAAACGCCTTTCGGTAAACCAGCCATCTATCGTTCAACCAGTTTATCGCCGGATAAAAGCTATATGATGGTAGAGACGCTCCATAAGCCTTTTTCTTACCTTGTTGCGGCTTTTGGCTTTCCATCAACAGTAAGCGTTACCGATTTAACGGGTAAAACCGTTAAAGTGATTGCCGAGCTACCATCGTCAGAAGGTACACCCTCGGGTTATGATAATTTACAAAATGTAGCCCGTGGTTTTGATTGGCGTGATGACGAGCCCGCTACATTGATTTGGAGCAAACCCTTAGATAGCGGATTGATTAAAAAAGATGTTCCTTTTCACGATGCAGTTTATGCACTAAGTGCCCCTTTTACCGGAACCGAAAAAGAATTGTTCAAAACACAGACCCGTTACCGGGGGGTACAATGGGGCGACGCCAATCTGGCCCTTATTACAGAAGGCCTACGCAGCAAACAAACCAGCAAAGTAAGCCGTTATAATCCTTCAACCGGAGCAATTGAAGAATTGTACAGCCGTAACCAAACCGATGCTTACGGTAATCCAGGCTCGCCGGTAACCGTTAAAAACAAATATGGCCGTCAGGTAATTAAAATGGTTGATAACGGCACCAAACTGTTGATGAACAATACTGTTGGTTCGTCAGAAAAAGGCGACCTGCCTTTCTTAGCCAAATTTGATTTAGCCACTAAAAAGAACGAGGTTATCTGGCGCAGTGCCGAAGGAACTTTCGAATATGTAAGTGATGTGATCGATCCGGATAAACTAACCTTACTTACCCGCAAAGAAAGTCAGAAACAGGTTCCGAATTACTTTATCAAAAACCTGATGCTGCGCATTGCTGACCGGCCGATTACCAATTTCTCTAATCCGTATCCATCCCTTGAAGGCATTACCAAAGAGAAAATTTCTTATAAACGTGCCGATGGGGTTGATTTAACCGGCGATTTATATTTACCAAAGGGATACAACAAAGATAAAGATGGTCCGTTACCGACATTGATTTGGGCTTACCCACGCGAATTTAATTCTGCTGCCGATGCGGCCCAGATCAGGGGTTCGAAAGATAAGTTTACCACCATCAGCTGGGCCTCCCCTATTTTTTGGGTAACCCGTGGTTATGCAGTGCTTGATAATGCCGAAATGCCGATTGTAGCAAAAGACGGTAAAAAACCCAACGATACTTTTGTAGATCAGTTACAATTAAATGCCGAGGCAGCCATTAATAAACTTGCTGCATTAGGCGTTGGCGATAAAAAACGTATGGCCGTTGGCGGCCACAGTTATGGTGCATTTATGACCGCAAACCTATTGGCGCATACCAATCTTTTTGCGGCAGGTATTGCACGCAGCGGTGCGTATAACCGTACCTTAACACCATTTGGTTTCCAGAACGAAGAACGCACCTATTGGCAGGCTCCTCAGCTCTATTACGAAATGAGTCCGTTTAGTTATGCAGATAAGATCAAAACACCAATCTTATTGATCCACGGTGATTCTGATGATAATCCGGGTACTTTTCCGATTAACAGTGAACGTTTGTTCAATGCAATTAAAGGAGCTGGCGGTACCACCCGTTTTGTATTTTTACCTTACGAGGCACACAGTTATCGTGGCAAAGAAAACCTGCTGCACATGCTTTGGGAGCAAGACCAGTGGCTGGAAAAGTATGTGAAGAACAAAAAATAAATTACCGTTATCTTTATCGGTTAAAGTGCCTCCATGGAGGCACTTTTTTTGTTTTACGGCATTACCATCCAAATCTTATCGAAAGATCTGCCTTAAACTGCTTAATCTTCTTCTCCATACCATCGCTCTTCACCCTATGCCCATATCACTTTAAAACCTTACATTTATGTATTAAAATTGAACATTCCCATAATTAATTTGTTAAGCCAATATGGACTACATAGACTATTATAAAATCCTCGATTTAAAAAAAGATGCAAGTACAGAGGATATTAAAAAAGCTTATCGAAAACTAGCCCGGAAACATCATCCCGACCTCAATCCCAACAATGAGGAGGCCAATAAAAAGTTTCAGCAGATCAACGAAGCGAACGAAGTATTGAGCGATCCGGAGAAAAGGAAGAAATATGATAAATACGGTAAGGATTGGCAACATGCCGACCAATTAGACGCCCAGGAACAACAGCGCAGGCAGTACCAATCAAATAGTGGAAGTTATGGAGGAGGCAGCAGCTATTCGGGTGGTTTTGGTAGTGATGATTTTTCTGATTTCTTTTCTTCCATGTTTGGTGGCGGTGGCGGCAGAAGCAGCCGGAATTCGCCATTTAAAGGCCAGGATTACAATGCTGATTTACAGTTAAACCTGCTCGATGCCTATACCACCCACAAACAAACCTTAACCGTAAATGGCAAACAGGTCCGTATTACCATCCCGGCAGGGGTAGAAAACGGGCAAAAGATCAAACTTCCGGGCTATGGGGCGCCAGGTGTTAACAATGGCCCTCCGGGCGACCTGTTTATTAAATTCAACATCAGTGATGATCCAAAATTCAAACGGAAAGGAAACGATATTTATATCCAGGAAGAAGTAGATCTGTATACCGCGGTTTTAGGGGGTGAAAAAATTGTGGAAACACTGAATGGTAAGGTAAAGCTTAAAATACCTGAAAGCACACAGCCCGATACTACCCTTCGTTTAAAAGGCAAAGGATTTCCGGTTTACAAAAAAGATAATCAGTTTGGCGATCTGTATATTAAATGGCGGGTTAAGATACCAACCAATCTAAATGCCGAACAAAAAGAACTATTCAAAAAACTTTCCAAATTCTGATCATTATGGAAACCTATCTAATACCAGTAGAAGATATTTGTGCTTATCATCATGTGGAAATCAATTTTATCCAATCTCTTGAAGATTTCGGACTCATCCACACCACCATTAAAAAACAATCTTTGTTTCTGCCTGTTGATGAATTATCCAAACTGGAGCAGTATCTGCGTTTGGCAAACGACCTGCAGATTAACCTCGAAGGTATTCATGCCGTTTCACATCTGCTCGATCAGCTGCAGAATATGCAACAGGAAATAACGGCACTTCAAAACGAGCTAAACTATTATAAACAACTTAACCAGCCATACTAAACAACCGTTTGTGCAGTATTTCGGATTAAAAGTGCCAATAAAAACACGGCCTTTTTAAGATATCTTTCTTAAATTGGCAATCTAATTTTAAAAAATGAGCGATCTTTCTTCAAAATTCATCGAAAAAATAAAATTATCCTATGCCCCAACGGGCTCGTACATTTATTTAGGCGCCGGAATTTTAGACGGTCAGGTTTACAGCGAAGCCGAAGTTAATTTATCATTAAAAATGATGAATAGACACGGTCTGATTGCCGGAGCTACGGGAACAGGTAAAACGCGTACGCTACAATTGCTTGCAGAACAGCTATCAGACGCCGGGGTTCCGGTTTTTATGTTAGATGTTAAAGGAGATTTATCAGGCCTGAACCAGCCCGGAGCAGTGAACCCCAAAATCGAAGAAAGGGCAAAACAACTTAATAAGGCTTTTTCTCCAACGGGTTTTCCTGTTGAGATTTATTCGCTTTCCGGTAAAATGGGCGCACAAATGCGAGCAACCGTGTTAGAATTCGGCCCTACGCTATTATCAAAGATTTTAGATTTAAATGATACACAAGCTGGTGTTTTGGCTGTTATCTTTAAGTATGCGGATGATAATAAACTACCAATAATCGATTTAAACGACCTGAAAAAATTGGTATCCTACCTTTCAGAAGGTGCTGGTGCTGCCGAAATTAAAAGCAGTTATGGCAGTATTTCAGCGGCTACTGCAGGTACCATGCTTAGAAAAATCGTTGCTATAGAGCAGCAGGGATTAGGTGGTATGTTTGGAGAAAAATCGTTTGATATAGAAGATCTTTTCGAACGGATCGATGGCAAAGGAGCCATCAGCTTATTAAACATTTCCGACGTCCAGAATCAGCCGGTACTCTATTCAACTTTTTTACTCAGCTTATTGGCCGAATTATTTAATACCATGCCGGAGGTTGGCGACCTGGATAAGCCAAAACTCGTATTCTTTTTTGATGAAGCACATTTATTGTTCAAAAACTCATCAAAAGCATTTTTAGAACAGATAGAAACCATCATCAGGTTAATCCGTTCAAAAGGGATCGGCGTTTTCTTTTGTACACAGGCACCAAGCGATGTTCCGGAAAGTGTTTTGGGTCAATTGGGGAACCGTGTTCAACATGCCTTACGCGCTTTTACCCCGAATGATGTTGATGCCTTAAAAAAGACGGTTAATACTTATCCTAAATCAGACTTTTACGAGATTGATAAAATATTAACTTCTTTAGGAACCGGACAGGCTTTGGTTACCGTACTCAATGAGAAAGGTATCCCAACAGAGGTTTCGGCAACAATGCTCACCCCACCAAGAGCCGTTATGGGCCCGTTAACTGCGGCAGACTTTGATCAATTGGTTCACGCCAGTCCGATGTACACCAAATACAAAGAAACTATCGACCCGGAAAGTGCTTATGAGCTATTAGTTAAACGCATTAACGACCAAACTGCTGCAGCCGAACAACAAAAACAGGAGATTGAAGCGCAAAAGCAGGCAGAAGAAGACAATAAACCTAAACCAGGTGAAAAAAGCCTTGTTGAGAAGGTTATGGGTGCAACGATCACACGTCAAATAGGCAAAGAAATTGTACGTGGCATTTTTGGTATGCTTACTGGGAAAAAAACACGATCAAAAACGGGTGGCGGACTTTTCGGATTTTAAAAATCAGCTTTATGAAGTATATATTTTTAATGCTCACTTTTATTTCGCTAAAATCGTATAGCCAGTATGCGCTTACCCCATTTGCAGATGTACAGGGCACAATGCTGAGAGAAATCAAATACGAGGATGTAAAAGGCTCTCCTTACCTGTCGGATAATTGGACCTTTGGAAAGGTAACTACAAAATCTGGAAAACAATATGTCGATGTTCCGTTAAAGTATAATGTAATGGACGATAAGCTAATCTTTAAACATGAGAATGGCAATCAGATGTATTTTGTAGAACCCGTAATAGCATTTGAGCTTAATAACCTTATTTCAGGCACTTCAGCTAAGTTTGTAAACGGATTACCGGCAATAGATCACTATAATGCTTTATCCTATTATGAAGTTATATTTTCCGGACCGATTTCATTATTCAAAAAGACAAACAAAGTAATTACTGAGAGCAAAGAATATGGTTCTGCTTTAATCAATAAATCTTTTAATACAACACTTAACTACTTTGCCCTTTCTGATGGTAAGATTTCTAAAATTACGCCTAACAGGAAAGCCATTAGCACTTTATTTCCTTCAAAAGAACAGCAATTGAATGATTACCTTAAAAAGGAAAAAATTGACTTAAAAAATGATGAAGATTTAAAGAAGCTATTTGCATACTTAAATTAAAATTAAACTACTATTATTAATTTCGCGAAATTATATTCCGGTCCCGAAAAAAAATAATCAGATAATAAACACAACATTAAACATTAGAGGCCCGGCCTTAAGAATAAAACAATAAACATAAATGAAACCCACCTTATTAATATTGGCTGCCGGAATGGCAAGCCGTTACGGAAGCATGAAACAGATAGATGGTTTTGGCCCCAATGGAGAAACCATTATCGATTATTCAATATATGATGCGATAAATGCCGGTTTCGGTAAAGTTGTATTTATCATTAAAGAGGAGTTTGTAGATAATTTTAAAGCTATTTTCGAACCTAAACTTGCAGGAAGGATAGAAACAGATTACGTTTTCCAAAATTTTGATTTAAAACAGTTCGGCATAGAGGAAGAAATTTATAGAGAAAAACCCTGGGGTACTGCACATGCAATCTTGTCGGGCAGAAACGTAATTAAAGAACCGTTCTGCGTAATTAACGCTGACGATTATTATGGTTTTGATGCTTTTAAGAAAATGGTTGATTTCTTAACTACAGAAGTAACCGATAGCAATTACGCAATCATTGGGTACCAGATTGGTAAAACTTTATCAGAATTTGGTGCAGTTTCGCGCGGTGTTTGTAAAGTAGATGCAGCTGGTAACCTGGAAGAAATTGTTGAGCGTACCAAAGTTTATCCTAAAGATGGTAATATTTTTTATGAAGAAAACGGCGAAGAGTTTCCTTTAAGCTATGAAACTCCGGTTTCAATGAATTTCTGGGGCTTTACACCTGCTGTTTTCAAAATTACCGAAGAATTATTCCGGGAATTTGCAGAAGCAAATAAAGACAAGCCTAAAGCAGAATTCTTTATCCCATTAATTGGCGAAAACCTTGTAAAAAGCAATATTGCAACCTTTAAAGTGATACCTACCGATAACAAATGGTTTGGGGTAACCTATAAAGAAGACAAACCTTATGTTCAGGATAGTATTGACCAATTGGTTAAGAACGGAACATACCCGGAAAAACTATGGAATTAAATTTAGATTCCGAGGTTTTAGCAGCATACGGATATACTAAAGAAAATACAAAAATTACGCAAATAGGTACGGGATTAATTAACCGTACTTATTTGCTTTCTCCCAAAACAGAGGAAAAGAAGTACATCCTTCAAAACATTAATACTTCGGTTTTTAAATCGCCTCAGGCTATTGCCAACAACCTCCGGGCAATTGCCGATTACCTCAGCCTGACTTCTCCTGAATATCTTTTTATCAAGCCTGTTTATACGAAAAACGGTGACGAAATGGCGCACATTAAGCAGGAATATTGGCGGATGTTACCATTTGTGTCCAATACCATCTCTTTAGATGTTTTGGCCGATCCCAAACAGGCTTACGAGGCGGCCAAACAATTTGGTAAACTGAGCAGGTTGCTGGATAAATTTGATGCCAAAACACTCGAACCTACTATTCCGGGTTTTCATGACTTAAAGTTGAGGTATGAACAGTTTACATTGACATTAAACCAGGCAAACGAAAAGCTTAAAGAAACTGCAAAAGCACAGGTAGAAAATGCTTTATCCCATAAATACATCCTCGATTATTACCTTTCCTATTTGCATCGTGCTGATTTCCCCGACCGGGTAATGCACCATGACACCAAAATAAGTAATGTTTTACTCGACGAAAAAACGAATGAGGGAATTTGTGTAATTGACCTGGATACCATCATGCCCGGAAAATTTATTTCTGACCTGGGCGACATGATGCGTACTTATCTCTGTGCCTTCTCAGAGAATGAAACTGATCTGGATAAAATAAACATACGGTTGCCTTATTTTGAAGCGATGATAAAAGGCTATTTAGCCGAAATGAAAAGTATTTTAACCCCAACAGAGAAAGAGCTCATCCTATTCTCAGGTAAATACATCATTTACATGCAGGCTTTACGCTTTCTAACCGATTTTTTAAGTGGCAATCAGTACTATCCTACCGATTATCCTGCGCAAAACCTCGACCGGTGTAAAAACCAGTTTAAACTCCTGCACGAATTATCGGTAAATGGAAAAGAATTGCAGGATATCATAGAAGAAAATTTGTTGTAGAACCTTGCGGGACCACTCGTTTTCAAAAAACAAAAAATGCCATTTATAACCAGTTGGTTTTAATAAAAAAGTCGTTATCCCGACTGGAACGTACCGAATATTCGGGAGAGCGATCTATCCCGATAGATTTCTCGGCTGCGTTTGCACTCCGCTCGAAATGACGGCCTCCATTAAAATATACGAGGTTTAGCCCACAAAAAAAGCGTTCCTGAATAACCAGAAACGCTTTCTATTTTATTCTCCCAAGACTTTCGACTCAGGAATGAAGACTTATTTCTCTTCTTTTACTTCTTCAAAATCAACGTCTGTAACGTTATCGCCACCCTGAGCCTGCGCATCAGCTTGTGGTTGTTCACCACCCTGAGTCTGCTCACCGGCTTTGTACATTTCTTCCGATGCTACGTTCCAAGCAGCTTGCAATTCAGCCGAAGCTGCATCGATATCTGCAAAGTTACGTGATGAATGCGCAGCTTTCAATTTCTCTAAACCAGCTTCGATCGGTGCTTTTTTATCAGCAGATAATTTATCACCAAATTCTTTCAACTGTTTTTCAGTAGAGAAAATCAATGCATCGGCACTATTGATTTTATCAGCTTCTTCTTTTGCTTTTGCATCATCTGCAGCATTAGCTTCAGCTTCTTCTTTCATCTTTTTGATCTCGGCATCAGTTAAACCTGAAGATGCTTCAATGCGGATTTTTTGTTCTTTACCAGTAGCTTTATCTTTAGCACTTACATGTAAGATACCGTTGGCATCAATATCGAATGATACTTCTACCTGAGGCACACCACGAGGTGCCGGTGGAATACCATCTAAAATGAAACGTCCGATTGTACGGTTTTGAGCAGCCATAGGACGCTCACCCTGTAAAATGTGGATCTCTACCGAAGGCTGGTTATCAGCTGCAGTTGAGAAAGTTTCAGATTTTTTGGTCGGAATAGTGGTGTTAGACTCGATTAATTTAGTCATCACACCTCCCATAGTTTCGATACCCAACGATAAAGGAGTAACGTCTAATAACAATACATCTTTTACATCGCCGGTTAATACACCACCTTGAATGGCTGCACCAATCGCTACTACCTCATCAGGGTTAACACCTTTGCTTGGTTCTTTACCGAAGAAAGCTTTAACAGCCTCTTGAATGGCAGGGATACGTGTAGAACCACCTACTAAGATGATCTCGTCGATATCACCTGTGCTTAAACCTGCATTTTTCAAAGCTGATTTACAAGGCTCAATGGTACGTTTAATCAGGTTATCCGCTAATTGCTCAAATTTAGCACGGGATAAGGTACGTACCAGGTGTTTAGGACCGCTGGCATCAGCTGTAATATATGGTAAGTTAATTTCAGTTGAAGTTGTGCTCGATAACTCGATTTTAGCCTTCTCAGCAGCTTCTTTTAAACGTTGTAAAGCCATTGGATCTTTAGAAAGATCCATATTGTTTTCTGCTTTAAACTCCTGCGTTAACCAGTCGATAATGATGTGATCAAAGTCATCACCACCTAAGTGTGTATCACCATCAGTAGATTTTACTTCGAAAACGCCATCACCCAATTCCAGTACAGAAACGTCGTGTGTACCACCACCACAGTCGAACACCACAATTTTCATGTCTTTGTGTGCTTTATCTAAACCATAAGCTAAAGCAGCTGCAGTTGGCTCGTTAATGATACGTTTTACAGATAAACCTGCAATTTCGCCGGCTTCTTTAGTAGCCTGACGTTGTGCATCATTAAAATAAGCAGGTACGGTAATTACCGCTTCAGTAACTTCCTGGCCTAAGAAATCTTCAGCAGTTTTTTTCATTTTCTGCAAAATCATAGCAGAAATCTCTTGCGGAGTATATTTTCTGTCGTCGATTTCAACACGCGGCGTGTTGTTGTCACCTTTTACAACTTTATAAGGTACACGGCTAGCTTCTTTCGCACTTTCGTCGTAGCTGTTACCCATAAAGCGTTTAATCGAATATATCGTTTTTGTTGGGTTGGTTATAGCCTGACGTTTAGCAGGCTCGCCAACTTTACGCTCACCGTTTTCTGCAAAAGCAACAATAGACGGCGTAGTACGTTTACCCTCACTGTTTGCGATAACTACAGGCTCATTGCCCTCCATTACGCTCACACAAGAGTTTGTTGTTCCTAAGTCTATTCCAATAATTTTTCCCATTGTATTTTTAATTTCTCTTTTTAAAGTATTATAATTTCTACTCCTATTAAACAATGCCTGTGCCAATTGGTTTTTGGCAGATAATATGGACGAAAGACTGATAAAATGTAAAAAATAACCAGACTTGATACTGACAGCATGACAGAAAAGGCACCAGGAAGACCAAAGCTGAAAGACTAAAACTTAAAGAGCAAAACAGGCAATATGCTTGAAAGGATTTGAAAATGAAAGTTCAGATCTCTTCGGAAACAGCAGCCCCGCTATCCGCTTTACTTCGTTTCACTTGTGTTCGCTATTATCGGGTTTATTAAACACCAGTCAGTGCAAAAAAGACCAACGGGCTAAAACATAATCACACAATAATAATTCTCAATTTTTTATACCTTTAAAGGTAAAATCAATCCATAAAATCATTTAATCTGTGTAATCCTATTTTATAATGCAGACAGCAGCACAAATCGTGATCGGCTTAGTAGCCTTCATCCACATCTATATCCTGTGGTTAGAAATGTTCGCATGGACAACCAAAGCCCCCAAAGTATTTAAAACCATCCCAAAAGATTTATTCGCCCCGACTAAAACTTTGGCCGCCAACCAGGGCTTATACAATGGTTTTTTAGCAGCAGGCTTAATCTGGTCGCTATGCATAAGCGATCATCATTGGCGCTTGTATGTAGCCATATTCTTCTTAACCTGCGTAATTATTGCTGGTATTTATGGCGCGGCAACAGCCAGTAAGAAAATTTTATATGTGCAATCGATACCGGCCCTGGTAGCCTTGATTTTATTGCATTTATAGGCTTCCCCTAACGGTCGGTACCCGCCGACCGAAAACGAATAGATGATAGATTCTGAAACGAGTTCAGAATGACGAATTTCTTTATAGGTTCAATAACCGCTCCAAATGGTGATAACCAATGCCAAAATATTCTTTACTCGCTTTAATCTTCTCCAAAATTACTTTCTGCTCTTCACTCATCGGACTTCCGACTAAAGACTTCGGACTTTTTTTAACTCCTACTACAAGTACATTTTTAGGTGTATGCGCATCAGAGATGAATTCGAATACCTTGGTTTTATAACCAAAATATTCTAAAATCAGAGCCCGAATGCCATCTGTTACCATTTCAGCCTGCCGTTCCAAAAAAATGCCATATTTGGTTAAAAACGAAACATCATTCTTCACCTTGTTTTGCTCAATTTCCCTGCGGATCTGTTTATGACAACATGGTGCCACTACAATCAGTTCGGCATTTGTTTTAATTCCCTTAAAAATGGCATCATCGGTAGCCGTATCGCAGGCGTGTAGGGCAATTAATAAATTAACATCACGCGCATCATAATCTTCAATGGTCCCCTGAACAAAATTTAATTGAGCAAAAGCAGACTTTTCAGCTACCCGGTTGCATAGATCAACCATATCCTGGCGGTATTCTACCCCGACTACTTCAGTTTGCAATTTTAAAACCGAATGCAGGTAATCATACAGTGCAAAGGTTAAATAACCCTTGCCTGATCCCATATCTGCTACCTTTTTAATGGTACCTGCAGGCAACTCCTTTATTAAAGAACTTAAAATCTCAATGTAATGGTTAATCTGACGGAATTTATCCTGCGCATTTTTAAAAACCTTTCCTTCAATATCGGTGATTTTTAATTCAGTTAAATAGGGTTTTGAACCGGCTTTGATCAACCGGTTTTTTTCCTTGTCGTGACTGGCTGAAGGAGCTTCTTTACTTGATGCTTTGCTTTCCCGCAAAACAATTTTCCCGTTATTCAACTCCTCTAATATCAGGTCTCTTTCGGTGCTAAACAATGTGGCAATCTTAAATCCACTCTCCAGATAACCCACGATTACATCTATAGCCTCGTCTAAACTATAGTTTTTTACTACATCCCGTGTTTTATAACGATAGGTAAAGGCCAGCTTAGTTTCACGCTTGATGATCACTTTACGGATCAGCAATTGTTTCAGGGCTTCCTCCTCTCCCTTGTAGTTCCCTAAGGAAATTTTCACAAAAGTTTCAGCTTTTAAACTTTCTTTTAAAACTGTAATAAATCGGTTGATGTATTCTGACACTGGCATTGATTTGAAATACAAAGATAATCAAGTTTATCCGGAGCAGAACATCCAACGGATAATGTAACAATAGAGCGACTTTATTGAATTGACGGATGAGGTAAAATGTAATAAGGATCAGAATTATCAACCGGAAAAACCCCTGGCATTACCTTAAACAAGTGAATGAGGTAATACGATTTAGAAATACGAAATGACATCATAATCTATATTGATTCCAAAATAGCGGAACACTTTTTTTTCAAAAAATTAAACTTTAGATTTAGGGTATTTAAATAGCTAACCACAATACATGAGTGACTTTCAGATAAAAAAATCGCCTACCGTATACGATGCCATCATTGTTGGCTCTGGTGCCGGAGGCGGGATGGCGGCCTATGTTCTGGCACATGCTGGTCAAAAGGTTTTAATGCTTGAAGCTGGTCAAAATTTCGATCCGCGATTAGATTCACATCAGTTAAAATGGCCATGGGAATCGCCGCGCCGTGGAGCAGGTACCGTTCGTCCATTTGGCGATTTCGATGCTTCTTACGGGGGATGGGAATTAGAAGGTGAGCCTTATACCCAAAAAAACAAAAGTGAATTCGAATGGTTCCGCTCACGAATGCTCGGCGGCCGTACCAACCACTGGGGAAGGATTTCTTTACGGATGGGTCCGGATGATTTTAAACCCAAAGACGGTTTAACTGATGCCTGGCCGATAACCTATGCCGATGTAAAACCATTTTACGATAAGGTTGACCGCTTGATCGGCATTTATGGAACAGCTGAAGGTTTAGAAAATGAACCCGATGGAATTTTTATGAAACCACCTAAACCAAGGTTAAATGAACTTTTCATCAAAAAGGGGGCAGAAAAAGCTGGGGTAAAGGTAATTACGGGCCGTGGATCTGTATTAACAGAAGCTTTGCCGAACAACAATGATCGTGCACCTTGTTTTTACTGTGGCCAATGTGGCAGAAGCTGTAAAGTTTATGGCGATTTTTCATCATCATCGTGTTTGGTAAATCCTGCAGTAAAAACAGGAAACCTGACCGTCATTACGGATGCGATGGTACGCGAGGTAATTACCGACAAAGATGGTACGGCAAAGGGTGTTTCCTATGTAAACCGTAAAAACCTGCAAGAATACCAGGTAAATGGCAAACTGGTTATTTTAGGCGCCAGTGCCTGCGAATCAGCCCGTATATTATTAAATTCAAAATCATCCTCGCATCCAAACGGCCTGGCCAATAGCAGCGGTGTAGTTGGAAAATATTTACATGATTCTACAGGGGCTAGTGTTTCGGGGTTTCTGCCTCAATTAATGGACCGGAAACGTTACAATGAAGATGGGGTGGGCAGTGTGCATATTTATTCGCCCTGGTGGCTGGATAACCGGAAATTGAATTTTCCGCGGGGTTACCATATCGAATATTGGGGCGGAATGGGCATGCCGGCTTACGGTTTTGGCAGTGGTGTAGCCCAAATGAACGGAATGGTACCGGGCAGAGACGGTAAAATGAAAGAAGCCGGAGGTTATGGAAAATCGTTAAAAGATGATTACCGCCGCTTTTACGGAACAGGTGTTGGCATGGCCGGCCGTGGTACCGCTATTGCCAGAGAAAGCAACTATTGTGAAATCGATCCGAATACGGTAGATAAATATGGCATACCGGTTTTAAGATTTAACTACAAATGGGACCAGGATGAAATTCTGCAGGCTAAACACATGCAGGAAACCTTTCTTTCGATTATGAAAGAAATGGGTGCAGTGGTTACTTCCGAAATTCAGGGTGCAGATACCAATTATGGCCTGCTTAATCCCGGAAAAATCATCCACGAAGTGGGTACAATACGTATGGGCGATGATCCTAAAAAATCGGCACTGAATAAATACTGCCAGGCACACGACTGTAAAAACCTGTTTGTGGTAGATGCCGGTCCGTTTGTGCAACAGGGTGATAAAAACGCCACCTGGACTATTTTAGCTCTTTCGATGCGTACTGCCGAATATATTTTAGCTCAAAAGAAAAAACAGAACATTTAAGAATTACCATCATGAACAGACGTGATTCACTAAAAGCATTGGGTTTAACAGCCATAAGCACCACCGTGCTGCTGGAGGCCTGTAAACAACCTGAAACAAAAACCGAAGCCGCAACACCGGAAGAAACGACAAAGGAAGCGGGCAGGGAGCAGTGGGAAATAGATAGAGATAAAAACCTGAAATCAGAAACTTTCTTTACCAAGCACGAGATGGCAACGATTACCGTTTTGGCCGATATCATTATCCCTAAAGATGAGGTTTCGGGCAGTGCGTCAGATGCCAAAGTACCAGAGTTCATCGAATTTATTGTAAAAGATATTCCTGAACATAAAGTGCCCATGCGGGGTGGTCTGAAATGGCTGGACCTGTATAGTTTTAACAAATTCCAAAAACCTTTTATTGAAGCTTCGGCAGATCAGCAGATTTCGATCGTAGATGAGATTGCCTATCCTAAAAAAGCACGGCCGGAAATGCAGCCGGGTGTAACCTTTTTTAACAGGATGAGAAATTTAACGGCATCAGGCTTTTATACGACAGAAATGGGCGTAAAAGATATTGGTTACGTGGGTAATGCGCCTAACCAATGGGCCGGTGTACCAGCCGACGTATTGAAACAATATGGAATGGAAAATGTGAAAATATAATCAATCTATAAAAATAGCTCAGGGTTTAAACCCTGAGCTATTTTTTTGTTATCGCATCGGTACGTGTCTCCACGTACCGAAAATTATATATCCAAATACATGGTTCGTGCAGACACAAACCATGGCACAGTATAACATAAAAAACCGTCATCTCGACTGAAACGCAGTGGAATGGAGAGATCTGTCTCGAGCTAGATTTCTCGACTTCGCTGCGCTCCGCTCGAAATGACGGTAACTTTAAGGGAGTAATTACTCCACAATCAAAATCAAACCTTTTCCCTTTTCAACCGGAACCGATTTTCCATCGGTATAACTTCCTGCTTTTTGGAATTTTTCAATTGCAGGAGCAGTTATTTTAACTTTGGCAGCATCAAGGCCTAGTTTAGCCCAATCGATAGCTAGATTAACATTGGTATCCCCTTCGTTCCAACTGGCTAAAGCCACCATAGTTTTACCATGCTTCTTATAAACTGTGGCTAAAACTTTTGGATTATCTGTTTTAACAGGGCAGTTTTCGCTCCAGTAACCTATCATTTCCGATCCTTTTATACCAAAGTTATCCCATGCTTTCCACAATGGTCGTGGATCGCTTTTCTCCGACCAACCTAAACGGCTGGTCATACCATAAATCATCCCACGCCATGGGTTTCCATCATCCTGCAACATCTCTCCCATTAAACCAAACGGAATACCACTCACTTCGGTTAAGAAGAAATCGGGCATGTTTTTTTGATAATCGAAATATTCGCCAAACCATAAACGGTTCAGGTAAGGAAAATGCTCTAGGTATAAAATGGCACTATTATTAAAGCCATCGCTTTTGTTGTACTGGTTCGCAGAGTGCAGATCGATAATTCCCGGATGATTGTTTTGGGTCAATACACGTTTTATGCGCTTCATGGTTACACGGTCGAAAGCAACATCATCTAAATACACGCCGTCAATCCCAACATTGTTTACCAACCAGTTCATGCCCTCCACATAGTAATTGTGCCAGCGGTTCATTCCGCTGTTAATTACAGCAGCATCCTTAATTTCGGGCACAAACCAGGCTGCAATGTAGTTAGAATCTAAATGTTCCTGTAACCAGCTAAACCCTCCTCCCTTTCCGGGAGAATAGACCTCAGTACCCAGGCTTCTTAAAGCAGGTAATTCATAGGCTCGGTTAGAAAGCTCACGAACAGTATTGTATATCTTTACTTTTAATCCTTTGCTGTGTGCATCGTCAATATAACCTTTCATCTTTTTCCATTCGATAAACGGATAGTTGATCCACGGGTTGATCGGCGTAGCATGATGGATATTTACCACACTTGCACCGGTAGCTTTAATGGCATCTAAATCGCCGTATTTATGGTAAAAGCGGTTATCCCACTGAAAATCGGTATTGAGTAAGTGAAACGGCGTAATCAGTAAATTGAAGTTGTAGTACAGTACATCACCTTTTTTCATGTTTCTTGCACCGGTAAAGTTATCGGCCAGCATCGAACTGCCCTTAACATTAATCTGGATACCGCCTTTATCTTCATTCCCCCACGATTTAGGCAACAATAAAGGCTTCTGCAGGTAAAAATTGGTATTTAGTGGACGAACATAGTGTTCATCTCTTAAATTATAATACAGCCCTGCATTTACGTTACCAATCCAAACAGCATCCTGGTTTTTATTGGCCACATCCCATTTCCATTTAACAGTGTCAGGTCTTATTCCCCCCTTTTCACCCAACCCCATTAAATACTTGGTTGCGCCTTTATCAAATGGAATATGAAAATCTACATTACTGAACTCTACATCTTTTAAAGCGGTAACCTTAACCACGTAATGTACATAGCCATCAAATTCCAACGCACCTTCCAGGTCCATTTTCAAATTTTCTGAAGTATTGGTAACCGTCCATTTTACTATACCTGCCTCTTTGCTGGTCATCTGAAAATTGGTTGCAACAAATTTCTCTTGTGTTTTTGGCGTATTAAAAAAGTGAAAGTGAATGGGCTCAGCTAAAATATTGTTAGGCTTATCGGTATAAGCCGTCATCTCTGCATTAAAGAAAGTCTGAATTTGTTTAGGAAAACCATCCGGATTGATCTCAAATTTTCTTCCCAAAAGCGAGATCACATTCCCATCTACTGTTAGGGGTGTGTAGGGAGCTACTACTGTATTGGATTGCGCTAAAGTAGAGTTTAACCAGGTTAAACGGGTTTGTTTATCGGGTGTGCCTACGCCGGCATCGACCAAAACCTCATCGCCTACGGTAATTTTAGCGGCAATTACTTTCGATTTTCCATTGGCTTTAACTACAAAATTACCCGTATATACACCGGCTGAGGTAGTTTTAGGAATATCAACGGTAATCCACATGGACTGGACCTTACCTGCAGCTACATTCACCTCTTTCACGAGAGGTTTATTGTCGTAACTTGTTCCTTTTGTATTTAAACAGTTAATAAATTTCGAAGAAATTATCTTTCCTGTGGTAGTTCTTAAATCGCCAAAGCTTACGGTTACTTTGTTTAAATCTTTTAGTGCAAATACGCCTAATTGAAAGGAGTAATTCTCTCCTTTACTTGCTGTACCAGTAAAAGTACTGGCTGCTCCTTTCCGTATCCAACGGTAGGGCAAATCGTCTTGCATTTTTACAGGAAACATCCGGTCCTCCGGGAATACCACAAAAGCATCTGCTACGTACTTGGCTTTTATTGCTGCTGTTTCTTTCGCTGTAGCAATTACTTCCATTGGATAGAAGCTATTAAAAGCATCAATAGATTGAATCTCTGATACCGAAGTATTTACAGCAGTACGTTTAGCCTGGTTTAACCAGTTCTGATCTGCTGCTTTAGGTTTTAAATAAACACCCTTTGGGTAATTGCTTCTTCCTTCGTTTTTATAAGCCAGGTAATATACATAGTATTTTCCCACACCATTAGGCTCAAAATAAACATCTACACTTTCCCGGCTTAATTTATCGGTACCATAAACATCCACATTTTTACCGTTTGCATCCTGAATAATGATTCCCTTAGCTTCAGGATGTTTATCCCTTCTGCGCCAATCTATTTTGGCATGTGCAATTTTACCGGTACCGGCAAACTGGAGCACAACACGATGGTTACCTAATGAATCAGGATTCCAGGCATGATTACCATTGGTATAGTTTACTACTTGCGCATGAAGAGAGATCTGCCAGAAAAGACAGAGTGATAGAAAAAACCTAAATTTCATTTCAAATTTGTTTAAGGCTAATTTATAGATACCTATCTGAAAAAATGTTATGTAATGAAAAAATGAGACAAACGTTTGCCTGATTGGTTCACTAGCTATTGGTCTGGAATCTTGTCACTCTGAGCAAAGCGAAGAATCTTTTCCCTATCGTACAGAATCATGATATACTACCAAGTTCAACTAAGCCAGGTTCTATTTCTTTGTTCGGATTGGGATGGCATACTTCAGGATGCATCACTGTACTCAGAATGGAATGAAAACAAAAAAGTCCTGCTCTTTCGAACAGGACTTTCTTTATTTTCGGCTGAATAAAATTATTCTCCTTTTGGTTCTTCAGTAGCTGGCGCTTCTTCAGCAGGAGCAGCTTCTGGTGCAGCCTCTTCAGCAGCTTCAGCTTTCGCTTCAGTAGCTTTTTTAGGAGCAGCAGCAGATTTACTTCTACCACGACGAGTTGTTTTCTTCTCTTCTTTAGCTTCTACTTCTTTACCGTAAACTTCGTTATAATCTACCAGTTCAATTAAAGCCATCTCAGCGTTATCACCCTGACGATTGTTTAATTTAATGATACGAGTGTAACCACCTGGACGGTTAGCCACTTTTTCTGCCACTTCGCGGAACAAAATAGTGATTACTTCTTTATCCTGTAGGTAAGAGAAAACTGTACGACGTGAGTGAGTAGTGTCATTTTTCGCTTTAGTGATTAATGGCTCAACATAAGTACGTAAAGCTTTAGCTTTAGCTAAAGTTGTAGTAATTCTTTTTGCTTTAATAAGTGAAGTAGCCATGTTAGCTAACATCGCTTTTCTGTGGCTGTCGGTTCTGCCTAAGTGATTAACTTTTTTACCGTGTCTCATTGTTCTTTGATTAAGTGTATACCGTCTCTGTCTCAGAGGGAATTATACACTGTTAAAAATTATTTAATTTTCAAATTTCAATATCCAATTTTCAAACTGAAAACTCTCTACTGAAAACTGAACTATTCTTCGTCTAATTTAAATTTAGACAGGTTCATGCCAAATGACAAACCTTTTGATTTTACTAATTCCTGGATCTCTGTTAAAGACTTTTTACCGAAGTTTCTGAATTTTAACATATCAGCAACATCGTAAGAAACTAAATCAGCTAAGGTACGGATATCAGCAGCTTTTAAGCAGTTTAATGCTCTAACTGAAAGATCCATGTCTACTAATTCTGTTTTAAGGATTTTACGCATATGTAAAATTTCCTCATCAACCTCTTTAGTTTCTTCTTTAGCCTGAGATTCTAATACCAAATTCTCATCAGAGAATAACATAAAGTGCTGGATAAGGATCTTAGCCGCTTCTTTTAGTGCTTCTTCCGGATGAATTGAACCATCAGTAGAGATATCTAGAACCAGTTTCTCATAATCCGTTTTTTGCTCAACACGAAAATTTTCGATCGTGTATTTTACATTTTTCATAGGAGTATAAATCGAATCGATAGCGATTACTCCTACAACAGCATCAGCAACTTTATTTTCTTCAGCAGGTACATAACCACGTCCTTTATTGATGGTTAATTCCACTTCCAAAGTAACAGATTTATCCATGTTGCAAATCACATGCTCAGGGTTTAAAACTGTAAAGTTGTTAGAGAATTTAGTGATATCACCAGCTTTAAACTGATCTTGGCCATTAACGATGATAAACACTTTTTCAGAATCACCTGAATCACCTGTTTTCTTAAAACGAACTTGTTTTAAGTTTAAGATGATATCAGTTAAATCTTCTACAACACCTTTAATGGTAGAAAATTCGTGAGAAACGCCTGAAAAACGAATAGTAGTAATAGCATAACCTTCTAATGAAGAAAGTAAAATTCTTCTTAAGGCATTACCAATTGTTACACCGAAACCGGGCTCTAAAGGACGAAATTCAAATGTGCCATCGAAATCAGTCGATTTCTGCATGATCACTTTGTCTGGTTTCTGAAATGCTAAAATTGCCATTTATATTTTTTTAAATTCGTTATTGAATATATAGTAACAAGAAAAAAGTTAATTACCCTTTTGAGGTAATTAACTTGCTTATTTATTACTTTGAGTATAACTCGATAATTAAGTTTTCCTTGATGTTTTCAGGAATCTCATCGCGTTGAGGGTAAGTTAAGAATTTACCAGTTAATTCACTGGCGTTCCACTCTAACCATCCGAACTTGTTAATTGTTCTGCCAGCAACCGAGTTAGTAATTGATTCTAAAGATTTAGATTTTTCACGAACAGCAACCACATCACCAGCTTTTAACTGATACGAAGGAATATTTACAACTTCACCATTCACGGTTACGTGTTTATGGCTAACTAACTGGCGTGCACCAGAACGGGTTGTTGCAATACCTAAACGGTATACTGTGTTATCTAAACGTGCTTCTAATAACTGAAGTAAGTTATCACCGGTAATACCAGCACGAGAAGATGCTTTTTTAAACAAGTTACTGAATTGCTTTTCTAATACACCATAAGTATATTTTACTTTTTGTTTCTCCATTAACTGGATTGCATACTCAGATTGTTTTCCTCTTCTTTTTGACACACCATGTTGTCCAGGAGGATAATTTTTTCTGTCTAACACTTTATCAGGACCGAAAATTGGTTCTCTGAATTTACGTGCGATTTTTGATTTTGGGCCTGTATATCTTGCCATTTTTCTTTGTTTTTAAAGTATCATCCAACCTGTAGCTGGAGATTCTTAGCTTTAAAATTAATTAAACTCTTCTCTTTTTAGGAGGACGACATCCGTTGTGAGGAAGTGGAGTAATATCTTTAATAGACGTTACTTCAAGACCTGCTACCTGTAAAGTTCTGATTGCAGATTCACGACCTGATCCCGGACCTTTTACAAATACTTCAACTTTACGTAATCCCAAGTCAAACGCAACTTTACCGCAATCTGAAGCCGCTTGACCAGCTGCATAAGGGGTGTTCTTTTTAGAACCTTTAAAGCCCATTTTACCAGCAGAAGACCATGAAATAGTCTGTCCGTTGTTGTTTGTTAAGGTAACGATGATGTTGTTGAAGGTAGCATTGATATGGGCCTGACCAACAGGCTCAATTACAACGATACGTTTTTTTGTTACTTTTTTACTTTTAGCCATTTTATCTTTTAGATTTTAGATATGAGACTTGAGATATGAAACTTTCTCTACCCCGATACTCAGTATCCTAATTTTCTCTTTTATTCCAGATTTGAGCAGATTTTAAAGACATGGTTCTCACATCTAAAATCTCACATCTCCTATCTATCTATTACTTAGTAGCTTTTTTCTTGTTAGCAACTGTTTTTCTCTTACCCTTACGAGTACGTGAGTTATTTTTAGTACGCTGACCACGAGAAGGTAAACCTTTTCTGTGACGTAAACCACGGTAACAACCAATATCCATTAAACGTTTGATGTT
Source organism: Pedobacter zeae (assembly GCF_014196715.1). Lineage (GTDB taxonomy): Bacteria > Bacteroidota > Bacteroidia > Sphingobacteriales > Sphingobacteriaceae > Pedobacter > Pedobacter zeae. Next base: position 535,940 of record NZ_JACIEF010000004.1, on the reverse strand, counting down.
TAACTGAACTTCTGAGCGTAAAGCACCTTCTACTTTAATCTCATCGTTGATCATTGTACGGATTGCTGATAACTCATCATCAGACCAGTCCTGCACTTTTTTGTTAAGATCGATACCTGCAGTTGTTAAAATACGTTGTGCAGTTGTTCTGCCAATTCCGTAGATATAGGTTAAACCGATCTCTCCTCTTTTGTTTCTTGGTAAATCAATACCTGAAATCCTTGCCATATTTATTGATGCTTTTAAGTAATTCCGAACGGCGGGCCACCGTTGTACGGTTGATTACAATATTCTTAATTACCCCTGACGTTGCTTGTATTTAGGATTTTTCTTGTTGATTACGTAAAGTTTACCTTTACGGCGAATAATCTTACAATCAGCGCTACGTTTTTTAATTGATGATCTAACTTTCATTTTATCTGTATCTATAAGTAATGCGTCCTTTTGTTAAATCATAAGGAGACATTTCCAATTTAACTTTATCACCAGGAAGAATTTTGATGTAGTGCATCCTCATCTTTCCTGAAATGTGCGCAATAATTTCATGTCCATTTTCGAGTTCAACCCTGAACATCGCATTGGATAATGCTTCTCTTATTACTCCGTCTTGTTCAATTGAGGCTTGTTTAGCCATATTTTATTGATTGTTACTTAATTAGCTGCTTCCAAACAGGGTTGCAAAGTTAAATAAAAAATTTTAATTATTTATTTTTTTTTGTAAAACTTCTTCTATAATAGAAAACGTTGATAAAACTTCTGCCTTGCCCTTTTTTATGGCCACTGTGTGTTCAAAATGTGCTGATGGCTTATTGTCTTTACTCGTTACTGTCCATCCGTCTTTATGAAATTTAACACCGGCAACACCCGCGTTAATCATGGGTTCTATCGCAATTACCATTCCTTCTTCAAGTTTTGGTCCCGCACCACGCTTTCCATAATTCGGAACTTCAGGTTTTTCGTGAAGCTTAACGCCAACACCATGTCCAACAAGCTCTCTTACTACTCCAAATCCATTGCTTTCTGCATAGTGCTGAACAGCGAAACCAACGTCGCCGATACGCATACCCGCCACTGCTTTCTCTATTCCTAACTCCAGGCAATGTTTAGTAACCTCTACCAATTTTTGTTTTTCGGCATCTACTTCCCCTATCGAGAAAGTATAAGCCGAATCGCCAAAATAGTTATTTTTGATTACACCACAATCGACCGAAATCAGATCGCCTTCTTTAATTACATAATCGCTTGGAAAACCATGAACAACCTGCTCATTGGGCGAAATACATAAAGAATAAGGGAAACCATTGTAGTTTAAAAATGCCGGGATCGCTCCATTGTCATTAATAAACTCGTAAGCCAGTTTATCTAACTGAATAGTAGTCATGCCTGCCTTTATTACTTTGGCCACTTCAGCCAAAGTCTTAGAAACAAGCATGGAACTTTCTCTTATTAACTCGATCTCTTCAAGAGATTTGTAATAGATTTTAGACATTCTTTACACTACAACGCTGCGTTGCTACTAGCAGCAGGAACACCTGTTCTGCCGGTAACCCTGCCCGTTTTCATCAAACCATCATAGTGACGCATCAATAAATAACTTTCGATCTGTTGTAAAGTATCCAATACCACACCAACCAAAATCAATAAAGAAGTACCACCAAAGAAGTGAGCAAATTCTTGTTTAATACCAAATTTAACCGCTAACGATGGAAGGATAGCAATGATCGCTAAGAATACAGCACCCGGGAAAGTGATTTTGGAAATTACATCATCAATAAAAGTCGATGTTGCAAAACCAGGTTTAATACCTGGAATAAAACCACCGTTTTTCTTCATATCATCGCTCATTTGAGTTGGGTTAACTGTAATGGCGGTATAGAAGAAAGTAAATGCAATAATTAAAATAGCGAAAGTTAAGCTATAAGCCAACGAAGTGGTGTTGCTAAACTGGATTAACCATGAACCCTGCAAAGAAGGAACAAACTGCATTAAGGCACCCGGAATGAACATCAATGCCTGGGCAAAAATGATCGGCATAACACCGGCAGCATTCACTTTCAAAGGAATGTACTGGCGCACACCACCAAATTGACGGTTACCAACAATTTTCTTAGCATATTGTACAGGCACTTTACGTACACCTTGGACAATTAAAATGGTAAACATAACCACAGCAAATAATGCAACGATCTCTAAAACCAGGGCAACCGGGCCTCCACCTTCACTGGCAGAACCTACACGTGCACTGAATTCCTGAGAAATTGCAACTGGTAAACGCGCAATAATACCCACCATAATGATCAGTGATGTACCGTTACCAATACCTTTATCTGTAATTTTTTCACCTAACCACATTACAAATAATGTACCTGCAGTTAATACAAATGTAGATAGTACTAAAAATAAAGTGTTTGGCAATAAAATAGCTTCTGCAGGAACTTGCGTTTTCACGTAACCAACAGATTGAACGATTGTGATCGCTACCGTTAGGTAACGGGTAATCTGGTTCATTTTCTTTCTACCACTTTCGCCTTCTTTCTGCATTTTTTGAAAAGAAGGAACAGCAATACCCAATAGTTGCACCACGATAGATGCAGAGATATAAGGCATTACCCCCAATGCCAAGATAGAAACACGAGAGAAAGATCCTCCGGCAAACATATCAAGTAAGCCTAAAAGTCCCGATTTTTCGTTATTACCTAAAGCAGTTGGATCCACACCCGGTAAAACCACGTGAGATACAAAACGGTATACCAAAAGAATTAAGAGCGTAAACAATATACGCTCTTTTAATTCCTGAATTTTCCAGATATTACTTAAAGTAGTAAATAGCTTCTTCATTTAATAATTACAATTTTACAATAGAACCACCTGCAGCTTCAATAGCTTTTTGTGCGGTTGCAGAGAACGCATGTGCTGAAACTTCTAGCTTTGCTTTAACTTCACCACGACCTAAAATTTTAACTAAGTCGTTTTTAGAAGCTAAACCGTGTGCTTGTAAAGCAGCAAAATCGATAGCTGTTAAGTTGTGTTTTTCAGCTAAAGCCTGTAGAACATCTAAGTTTACACCAACATATTCAGTACGGTTGATTGGTTTGAAACCAACTTTAGGCACACGACGTTGTAATGGCATTTGACCACCTTCGAAACCGATTTTGGTTGAGTGACCAGAACGGGAACCCGCACCTTTGTGACCACGGGTTGAAGTACCGCCACGACCAGAACCTGTACCACGACCAATTCTCTTGCTGTTTTTTGTAGAACCTTTTGCAGGTTTTAAATTACTTAAATTCATTTTTTTGAATTTGTGTTGCCCTTCGCTTTCACTAAACAGGTACAACGATTAAACATATATAAAGGTAATACGGGTTTTACCCCATATTACCTTTCACTTTTTTTTAGATTGCTTCGATAGCTACCAGGTGGTTCACTTTGCGAACCATACCGATAATTTGCGGTGTAGCTTCAACCTCAACACTTTGGTTCAATTTAGATAAACCCAAAGCCTGAACGGTTCTTTTTTGGCGCTCGCTTCTGTCGATAACGCTTTTTACTTGTGTTATTTTGATCTTAGCCATAATATTATCCGTTAAATACTTTGTTTAAATCAATACCACGGGTTTGAGCTACTGTATAAGCATCGCGCATTTTAGTTAATGCATCAACAGTTGCTTTTACCACGTTGTGTGGGTTAGATGATCCTTTAGATTTTGCCAATACGTTGTGTACACCGGCACTCTCTAATACAGCACGCATTGCACCACCAGCAATTACACCGGTACCTACTGCAGCTGGTTTGATCAACACAAAACCGCCAGAGAATTTACCGATTTGCTCATGAGGAACAGTACCGTTTAAAATTGGAACTTTTACCAAGTTCTTTTTAGCATCATCCACACCTTTTGCAATTGCTTCAGTTACCTCTTTCGCTTTACCTAAACCGAAACCAACAACACCGTTTTCATCACCTACAACAACAATTGCTGAGAAGCTGAACGTACGGCCACCTTTGGTTACTTTGGCAACACGTTGTATACTAACCAAACGATCCTTTAATTCGATATCGGTGGTTTTTACTCTTTTTATATTAATAGTTGACATCTTACTTTTTCTTCAGATTAAAATACTAAACCAGCTTCGCGGGCACCCTCTGCCAACGATTTCACACGACCGTGGTATAAATAGCCGTTTCTATCGAAAACAACTTCTTTAACACCTGCGGCGATTGCTTTTTCGGCAACTAATTTACCTACAGCAACCGATTGATCGCTCTTGCTTCCAGTACCAGTAAAATCTTTCGATAATGATGATGCTGATGCTATTGTTGTACCGGTTACATCGTTAATTACCTGCGCATAAATCCCTTTATTGCTTCTATATACAGATAACCTTGGACGTTCTTCCGAACCGGTAAGTCTTTTTCTGATCCCTTTTTTAATACGATCTCTTCTTGATAATTTTTTACCTGCCATGATTACTATTTTTTAGATGCTGATTTACCTGCTTTTCTTCTTAACACTTCACCTACAAACTTGATACCTTTACCTTTATATGGTTCTGGTGCACGTAACGAACGGATTTTCGCTGCTACCTGGCCAATCAATTGTTTGTCGATACTCTCTAAAATAATTTTAGGAGTCTGACCTTTTTCTGATTGCGTAGTTACTTTAATCTCTGCTGGTAACTGGAATACATAGTGGTGAGAATAACCTAAAACCAAATCCAGTGTGTTACCCTGGTTTGTAGCACGGTAACCAACACCAACTAATTCTTGGGTTAATGTATAACCTTCTGTAACACCAACAACCATGTTGTTAAGCAACGAGCGGTATAAACCGTGTAATGCTTTGTGTTTCTTTTGATCTGATGGACGTTGAACTGTTAAAATTCCATCTTCCTGACTTACAGTGATATCTTTATCAACTGCTTGTGATAATTCACCTTTAGGGCCTTTTACAGTTACCACGTTATCGTTAGATACTGTAATGGTTACACCTGTAGGGATTGTAATTGGGGCTTTTCCTATTCTTGACATTGTGTTGTTCTCCTAAATATTAATAAACGTGACACAATACCTCACCACCAATGTTTAATTTGGCTGCTTCTTTATCGGTCATTACACCTTTAGAAGTAGATAAGATTGCGATACCTAAACCGTTTAATACTCTTGGCATATTTTCAACGCCTGCATACTGTCTCAAACCTGGTTTACTTACTCGCACTAACGTACGAATAGCAGGAATTTTAGTGATCGGATTATACTTTAAAGCAATTTTGATGGTGCCTTGTACAGTAGTATCCTCAAATTTATAATTCGCGATGTAACCTTTATCGAAAAGTACTTTAGTAATTTCCTTTTTAAGGTTTGATGCAGGAATTTCTACAACTCTGTGGTTGGCCTTAATGGCATTCCTTACTCTTGTTAAATAATCTGCTATTGGATCTGTATTCATTATTTATTGTTTTTGATAGTGGTTTCCTTCTGCTACCCAGCTGTGGGACCTGCTATCGGTTAAAATTCTTTTTTTAGTATAAAGACATAAGTATCAAGTATCGAGACATAATTAAGTCTTGATACCTGATACTACAGTACTTTAATACTATTTTATATTACCAAGATGCTTTTTTAACACCCGGTATTTTACCGTCTAGTGCCATTTCGCGGAATGTTACCCTTGAAATACCAAAGGTACGCATATATCCACGAGGACGACCAGTTAATTTACAACGGTTGTGTAAACGTACCGGAGAAGAGTTTTTTGGTAATTTATCCAAGCCCTCGTAATCTCCTGCAGCTTTTAATGCTGCACGTTTTTCAGCGTATCTAGCTACCAATTTTTGGCGCTTAACTTCGCGTGCTTTTACACCTTCTTTTGCCATTATTCTGCTGTTTTTTGATTTTTAAATGGTAATCCGAATTGTTTCAATAACTCAAGCGCTTCTACGTCAGATTTTGCCGAAGTTACGAAAGTTATATCCATCCCTAAAATTTTATTGATTTTATCTATATTAATCTCAGGAAAGATGATTTGTTCAGTAACCCCTAAAGTGTAGTTACCTTTTCCATCGAAACCTTTATCGCTAATACCTTTGAAATCACGGATACGTGGTAAAGCTACAGAGATCAAACGATCAAGGAACTCGTACATGTTGTTGTCGCGTAGGGTTACGCGCACACCAACTGGCATACCTTTACGTAACTTAAAGTTAGAGATATCTTTTTTAGATTGTGCTGCAACTGCTTGCTGACCAGTAATGGTAGTCAACTCAACAATTGTAGTATCCATAACTTTTTTATCCGTAACAGAAAAACGACCTACCCCCTGATTGATACAGATTTTCTCCAATTTAGGAACCTGCATAACAGTTTTGTACTGAAATTTCTCTTTTAATGCATTTACAACTTCTTCTTTGTATTTGCTTTTTAATCTAGGTGTAGCCATTATTTAATCTCCTCCCCTGAAATTTTTGCAACTCTAACCAATTTGCCGTCAGCGTTTAGTTTACGACCTACACGGGTAGCTTTACCAGATTTTGGATCAACCAACATCAGGTTAGAAATGTGAAGAGCAGCTTCTTTTTTAATAATACCACCGTTAGGATTTGCAGCATTCGGTTTAGTATGTTTAGCTACTAAGTTAATGCCTTCTACAATGGCTCTGTTTTTATCTTTTTGTACTGAAAGTACTTTTCCTTGTTGACCTTTTGAATCGCCAGCAATTACTTTAACTAAATCTCCAGTGCGGATTTTAAGTTTTGATGGTGTATTTACTTTGTTTCCCATTTTATAATACCTCCGGTGCTAATGATACAATTTTCATGAATTGTTTTTCACGTAGTTCTCTCGCAACCGGGCCAAAGATACGTGTACCTCTTGGCTCATCCTGTGCGTTCAATAATACAGCAGCATTATCGTCAAAACGGATATAAGAACCATCTTTACGACGGATTTCCTTTTTAGTTCTTACAACAACTGCTTTAGAAACCGTACCTTTTTTAATGTTACCCGAAGGTAAAGCGCTTTTTACGGTAACAACTATTTTATCACCAATTGAAGCATAACGTTTGCCGGTTCCACCTAACACACGAATTACCAATACTTCTTTTGCGCCGCTGTTATCAGCAACGTTTAATCTTGATTCCTGTTGTACCATCTTATTTAGCCCTCTCTAAAATTTGTACCAATCTCCAGTTCTTGTTTTTACTCAAAGGACGAGTTTCCATAATCAATACCGTATCGCCGATACCGCATTCGTTTTTCTCGTCGTGAGCCATAAATTTGGTAGTTTTCTTAACGAACTTACCATAAATCGGGTGTTTCACTTTACGCTCAACGCTCACTACAACAGATTTATCCATCTTGTTGCTTACCACTAACCCCGTTCTTGTTTTTCTTAATTGTCTTTCCATGACTCTCAAATTATTTAGTTTCAGTAGCTGCCTCAGTGTTTTTCACTTTAGTTAACTGCGTGTTTAAACGGGCTATATCTTTCCTTACTTTTGCAATGCGTGAAGGATTTTCGATAGCTGAAATAGTGTGAGCGAACTTCAGTTTTGATAAGTTCTCTTTCTCTTCCGCAATCTTAGCTACTAATTCTTCTTTTGAAAGCCCTGTGATTTCTGAATTTTTCATTTTTCTTTTTCTTTTACGTTGAGTGTAGCGGTTATAATAAACAAGTATTTACAACATTCATCTCAACACTTTACTATGCTTCTACGTAATCTCTACGTACTACGAATTTGGTTTGGATTGGTAATTTCTGAGCAGCTAAACGTAAGGCTTCTTTAGCAATTTCTAAAGGCACTCCTTCAGCTTCGAAAATTACACGTCCAGGTCTTACAACGGCTACCCAATACTCAGGAGCACCTTTACCTTTACCCATACGTACCTCAGCAGGTTTTTTAGTTACTGGTTTGTCCGGGAAAATTCTGATCCATACTTGACCTTCACGTTTCATGAAACGTGTTACGGCGATACGGGCAGCCTCTATCTGACGACTTGTGATCCAAGTAGCTTCTAGAGATTTGATACCGAAAGATCCGAATGCCAATTCAGCTCCACGAGAAGCTAAACCCTTCATTCTGCCTTTTTGCATCTTCCTGAACTTCGTTCTTTTTGGCTGTAACATTTTATTTTGTTCTAATCGTTAAACGATGTTAATAAATCAATTATTTACGAGGACCTCTGTTAGCGCCTGCGCCACCACCTCTGTTCGCACCGCCCTGGCCCGGACCACGACCGCCTTGGTTTCCACCACGTCTGTCGTTACCACCGCCACGGTTCTCTCTTCCACCACCTCTGTTATCTCTTCCACCGAAAGCAGGTTTCTCTGACTGGCCTTTTGGACCGTTGTTTGCTGCACCAATGTTTGGAGACAAATCACGTTTTCCATAAACCTCACCTTTACAGATCCATACTTTAACACCTATCTTACCATAAGTAGTTAAGGCTTCAGCTAAAGCATAGTCGATATCAGCACGGAATGTATGCAAAGGCACCCTTCCTTCTTTGTACTGCTCGGTACGTGCCATCTCAGCACCACCTAAACGACCAGAAGTCATGATTTTGATACCTTCAGCACCCATACGCATGGTTGATGCGATAGAAGATTTCATTGCTCTACGGAATGAGATCCTTGCTTCTAATTGTTTTGCAACACCTTCTGCAACTAATTGTGCATCAAGTTCTGGGCGTTTAATTTCGAAGATGTTGATCTGAATTTCCTTTTTAGTCAATTTCTTCAACTCTTCTTTAATTTTATCAACCTCAGCACCTGCTTTACCGATTACGATACCTGGACGGGCTGTATGGATAGTTACAGTGATACGTTTTAACGTACGCTCAATAACTACTTTTGCAACACCACCTTTAGCAATACGGGCAGAAAGGTATTTTCTTATTTTCTCATCTTCAACTAATTTATCGGAGTAGTTGTTGCCACCGAACCAGTTAGAATCCCATCCTTTGATAATTCCTAACCTGGCACCTATTGGATTTGCTTTTTGTCCCATTTCCTAATTAGTTTTGAGTTGTTTCTGTGTTTTTACTATCTACAATCAGCGTTACGTGGTTAGAACGTTTACGAATTCTATATCCACGGCCTTGAGGAGCTGGACGTAAGCGTTTTAACTGACGGCCACCGTCAACCATAATTGTTTTAACAAAAAGTTGACTTTCTTCAGGGCGGGCACCATCATTTTTTGCTTCCCAGTTTTTGATAGCAGATAATAATAATTTCTCAACTTTTATTGCTGCTTCTTTATTGGTAAACTTTAAAATGCTTAATGCTTTCTCTACACGTTCACCTCTGATAAGATCTACAACCAAACGCATCTTACGCGGTGAGGTTGGACAATTGTTTAATTTTGCTATTGCTTCCATTGTCTAATTATTTTTTCTTTTCAGCGTGTCCTCTGAATGTTCTGGTCGGAGCAAATTCTCCCAACTTGTGACCAACCATGTTTTCTGTTACGTACACAGGGATAAATTTATTTCCATTGTGTACTGCAAATGTATGATTAACGAAATCTGGTGAAATCATTGATCTGCGAGACCAAGTTTTGATTACAGACTTTTTGCCTGAATCATTCATAGAGTTTACTTTTTTCTCTACGTTATGGTCAATATAAGGTCCTTTTTTTATCGAACGAGCCATTATTTCTTCCTTCTCTCTATGATGTAACGATTAGAATATTTTTTAAGTTCTCTGGTTTTGTAGCCTTTAGCTAAAACACCTTTTCTTGAACGTGGGTGACCACCTGATGATCTACCTTCACCACCACCCATTGGGTGATCTACTGGGTTCATCGCTACCGGTCTAGTTCTCGGACGACGGCCCAACCAACGTTTACGACCAGCTTTACCTAATACTTCGTTCGCATGATCTGAGTTAGATACTGCGCCGATAGTAGCCAGACAGGTAGTCAAGATTAAACGGGTTTCGCCTGAAGGCATTTTTAAAGTAGCATATTTACCATCGCGGGCAGCTAATTGTGCATAAGCACCTGCACTACGGGCTAATTGAGCTCCTTTTCCAGGGTGAATCTCCACGTTGTGGATGATAGAACCTAATGGAATCTTCGATAAAGTTAGCGTGTTACCTACTTCAGGAGCTGCTTTATCGCCCGATAATAATACCGAACCAACTTGCAATCCTTCTGGAGCAATGATATAACGCTTCTCGCCATCTGCATAGTGTAGTAATGCGATGCGGGCAGTACGGTTTGGATCGTATTCAACAGTAGCTACTGTTGCAGGAATATCGAATTTATCGCGTTTGAAGTCGATAATACGATAAGATTTTTTGTGACCACCACCAATATAGCGCATAGTCATCTTACCTGTATTGTTACGTCCACCAGACTTTTTTGATGATACAACCAATGATTTTTCGGGCTTGGTTGCTGTAATCTCCGTAAAACTAGCACCTACTCTGAAGCGGGTACCTGGAGTAACTGGTTTAAATTTTCTTAAGCCCATAGTTATAATTAATTATTAAATTAAAGAGTTGCGTAATAATCTATTGTTTCGCCGTCTTTTAACGTTACAATCGCTTTTTTGTATTTAGGGCTACGGCCTGATACAAAACCTGCTTTCGTGTAACGAGATTTAGCTTTTCCATCAACAACCATGGTGTTAACTGCAACGATGGTTACACCGTACAATTTCTCAATAGCTGCTTTAATCTGGATTTTGTTAGCCTTGTGGTTAACGCTAAAAGTGAAACGGTTAGATTTTTCAGATAAAGCTGAAGCTTTTTCGGTTAGTATTGGTTTTTTTAAAATTTCCATATTACTTGGCAAATGCCTCCTCCAAAGTTTTAACAGAATCAGCAGTTAACACAAGTACTCCAGCGTTTAATACATCATAAGTATTCAAATCTGAAGCAGCAATTACTTTAGTTTTCTGAACGTTTCTGCTTGATAAATAGATATTATTATTTTGTGCAGGTAAAACCAACAAAGTTTTTTGAGTATCTACTTTTAAAGCAGCCAATAAACTTGTAAAGTTTTTAGTTTTAATGGTATCGAAGCTGAAATCTTCTAAAACCACCACGTTGTTATCTTTTGCTTTATAAGCTAAAGCCGATTTACGTGCTAATGATTTCAATTTCTTGTTCAATTTAAAACTGTAATCACGTGGCTGAGGACCGAAAACACGACCACCGCCGTTAAATAACGGAGATTTAATGCTACCAGCACGGGCACCACCTGTACCTTTTTGTTTGTATAGTTTACGGGTCGAACCAGCAATCTCATTACGTTGTTTAGATTTGTGAGTACCCTGACGTTGGTTTGCCAGATACTGTTTTACATCTAAATAAATCGCGTGGTCGTTAGGCTCGATACCAAATACCGATTCAGGAAGTTGCACCTTGGCACCTGTTTCTTTACCTGAAATGTTTAATACTTTAACTTCCATCTGATTATTTGTCTAAGATTACGTAAGAACCTTTAGCTCCTGGAATGGAACCACTAACTACTAATAAGTTTTGCTCAGCATAAACTTTCAAAACCTGTAAGTTTTGAATTTTTACCCTGTCTCCACCTGTTCTTCCTGCCATGCGCATTCCTTTGAATACACGTGATGGGAATGATGATGCTCCCAATGAACCTGGGGCACGTAAACGGTTATGCTGACCGTGAGTCTGCATACCAACACCGGCAAATCCGTGGCGTTTTACAACACCTTGAAAACCTTTACCTTTTGAGGTACCTACAACATCAACAAAATCGCCTTCTGCAAATGCATCAACAGTTACCACATCACCTAAATTAAGTTCAGTTGTAAATGAGTTGAATTCTACCAGCTTGCGTTTTGGAGTTGTGTTTGCTTTCGCGAAATGGCCTTTTAACGGTTGAGTTGTGTTTTTCTCTTTTTTCTCATCGTATCCTAACTGAACAGCTGAATACCCGTCTTTTTCTTCGGTCTTAACTTGTGTCACTACACAAGGCCCAGCTTCGATTACAGTACAAGGAATATTTCTTCCTTCTGCATCGAAAATACTGGTCATTCCTACTTTTTTTCCAATAATTCCTGACATTTTATCTTTTCTTTTTAACACCCATCGAAGCAGTAGGGCTTCGTTCAAGGTGGTTGTACATCCCCCGAAAGGGACGGCAAAGATAGACAAGAATTATTAATTTTCAAATAGTTAGCAAAATATTTTTTCAAATAAATTGCTGATATGATGCGATTTAACCTTAAAAGTAAGGTTAATGAGCTAAACCACCATTTAAACTGATGGTTATAATAGCCAAAATGATAAATCCGATCAGTACGTAAAGATAATCACGCTCTATTAAAAAGCTGAAAATAGCAAAAACAATACGCGCAATAGGTGTAAAAATAAGCATCAGGATTCCAAATTGCACAATGGCATCGCCCTGAAGGCTTAATACACCCCTGAATATACCTGTTATAGAAGAAAATTTATTAAGCTCGGGTTTAAAAACTTTATAATCGGTAATGGAGCCGTTGTGGTGTATCAAAAAGATTATTCCCCCGATCAGCACAATGCCCATCGAAAGGATTACCCCTGCACGCAACAGCGTGCCCAGAATTAACTGAATATCTTTATCGTTTAGGTTTTCTTTTTTTGCTGTATCCATCCTTATAATCCGCTAATGCCTTTATAAATCATCTGCAGGGCCAAAAACACTACTACAACTGCAAATACAGCTTTAAGTTTATCGGTTTTTGTTTTCAATAAAACCTTTGAGCCTAAAGATGCGCCCGTTAACACACCGATGCATACCGGCATGGCAATACCCGGATCAATCTGCCCACGGTGAAGGTAAACCACTGCACTTGCGGCAGCCGTAACGCCCATCATAAAGTTACTGGTGGTGGTTGATACCTTGAATGGCAGGCGCATAATATTATCCATGGCAATTACTTTTAACGCCCCGCTACCAATACCCAGTAAGCCCGATAAGGTTCCGGCAAAAAGCATCATAAAGAAACCGCCCGGAACATGCTTTACCGCGTAAGGATGCGTTATCCCCCTATCGGGATAGGATCCGTTGAGTTTAAAAAATCTGGCCCATTTATCGGTATCATCCTGCGTGGTATGATCTACCTTTTTCTTTAAAGTCATGATGGCCGAAAATATAAGGATGCAACCAAACAGAATGGCAATATAGTTGGCATTTAAATAAACTGCTACTATGGCACCACATACCGCGCCTATCGTGGTTGCGATTTCTAAAAACATCCCGATGCGGATATTCGTAATCCCCTCTTTTACATAAGCCGCCGCTGAGCCTGAAGAGGTTGCAATAACCGAAACAATAGATGCTCCAATGGCATAGTGGATATCTACACCCAAAGCCAGGGTAAGTAAAGGAATAATAATTACACCTCCGCCTAAACCGGTTAGCGAACCCAATAAACCAGCCAAAAAAGCCCCTGTTAAAACGATAATGGTAAACAACAATACCGACATGCGGGCAAATATAATGTACTGTTTTTGCCTAAACGAAGAATTTGGGGAATAAAATAAAGTCTATATGTTATATAGGAAAAGGGAAAAATATTAGAAATAATGTAGAATTATTAATTTTTATATGATTTACAAAAGGGCCTAAACGCGGTTTAAAATTATTCCATTTGATTAAATTAACTTTAGCAAACCTTAATTTTTAAAATAAAGAAACCCTTTTTTATCTCCATTACCTAAAACCTTATTATTTTTATCTATTACTTCAAAAACAGTATATGATCCTATCGCAATGTTTCGGGTAATTTTATAAGCTAGTACAGGATTACATTTGCTATATGGATTTATAAAACCATATTTATTTTTTTTCTCAATTGAAAAAGAAGAATAATCACTACTTGGTTCAAATCGACTCTCATCAACCGGAAATTCGACTTTTCCATTAAAATCCGTAAGTCCATACTTATTACCCTGCCTTAAAAGCCAGAAATCCCCACGATATTTTCTTACAATGTCATCATATATACACGGTAGTATTTCTTTATTATCGGCACTAACAACCCCCCATTGCATTATTCCAGTTTTAGAAAATTTTCCGACTATAAAATAATGATAGTTAATCCCATTACTAAAATATCTAATTGAATCGTAAACAGCAGGGATCGGCTTGTAGGCACCTAGGATTCCGAATTTATTATTTTTTTTAAATTTAATATAATTCGGCCTGTTAAATACGGTATCAATCGACTTCGCATCTATTTTAAACTGATGTGCGATAAATCCTTCATCACCATAATTGCAAACCTCAGCCTTTTCAAAATCAATATTAAAAGAAAGCGTATCTGTTTTAGAAGAAGTGTTGTAATACAAATTGCGGTTGGATGTTTTTAACAGAATTTTATTCCCCTTTATGAAAAAATTAAATGTTTTTATAATTGTTTTGCGTGCCTCACTGTAAGATCCAACCCGGCTGTTACCTTCATACAACGGACTGTTATCTCCCTTAATCTGAGGCTCCTTTCTGCTGTTCGTGGCAGGTAACAGAGCATATTTATTTTTTTCGGTATCGAATAACATATCGTATTTTTTTACCTGCCGATTATTTGTTTCATACAAGTATAGATCAAAAATATTTTCATAAGAATAGGCATTTGCTTCAAACACATCCTTAACAATCCATTGTTCGATACTTTGTTTTATCGGGTTATACCATATTATGCCAACATTATTTTTTGGCCCGTAAGCAATACGATAAAGCTTTTGGATATTATTCCCGCCTTGAATTGCTTCGATCGAATTCACGCTATCTTTTAGCAGTTGTTCCCCTTTAAGATTATATAAGATTGTTTTGCGACTTGTTCTTATATTATTTCTTTCAATGATAAACATGGAATCTGCATGAAGGTTATTATATTTTGTATCCAGTATAAGCTTACTTTCCTTTATAATTCCGTACTTATTGTTTTTTTGAACTATAAACAGATTGTCTTTTTCATTCCCATAAACGTATTTATCCGTTCTTTCTATTTTACTGTACTTTGGTTCAACTACAACTTTCCCTAAAGTATCTGCAAGTCCCCAAACATTTCCGAGCCTATATGGGATCAAAACCTGTTGGCCATATAATGATGATGATAAAATAATTGATAATATCAAAAGAAAAACAGTTTTCATAACCGATTAATAATAATTATATATGAATTTACATTCTAAATTTAGAATCCTCAAAACATCTTCTTCTGACAAAGAAATAATCATTCTCCAAACAAGTCGTAAAGCCCAACGACGATTATCCAAACACACAATAAAACGCTCAGCCATACGAAAGAATTATTGCCGACCTTAATTATTGTATATCCTAAAAAAACCGCCCAATAAGATTGAAAAACCTCCAATAATTTTATTTACAACAACAAATTGATGCTTACTATAAGCTTCCTGATACGCTAAAACAATCATTAGGATTATATAAAATAACACTGTTGCATTTACCAGAACCTCAAGGGAATTCAAGCGGAAAGATAAGGCTTGTAGCGTGCCAATCAAAAATATAATTGCCAGAATAGCCCTGGATGTAACTAAAAATTTGCGGGTTTGGGTGAGATGTTCCAAAATGGTATTTAGATTTAAAAATGAGCGTACATTTCATTCGAAAATAATAACAATCTCTTAAAAATAAAATTAAAATATCAAAATGATAACAGCATATTTTAGTAAGTTTAATTACATGCTAATAAATCACTACACACACAATAGATGCCATCATACGTTTTCCATCATCCATCTTACATTTTTCCATCTTACATCATTTCCCCAACCTTTTAATCATCTCCGCACTCAGATCCCTGCCATCGTTCAGCCGGTTGGCAAAAAATGATTTCGCCGCTTCGAAATGTTCCTTATAACCTTTTAAATCACCATAGCCGATAATAGATGCCCATTCGTGTACCGCGGTATGGAATTCCAGGTCATCGCCACGGATGGACTTATCGTACAGTGCTGTTTGGATGGATTCTTCGAGCATTTCCTCGTTTTTAAATAAATATTCTGCAATGCCTAAGCGGAGTTTAAACGGCGGAGTTTGACAGATCAGGTTATCGTAAGGATTTACCCCCATTTTATACCAGGCATACACCATGCTCAGTAAACTTAAATGTGAATTAGGCTTTTGTTTATGGTCTGCATCAGACAAGCTGAATTCTTTCATGATGTTATCATCCAAAAGCAGCAACGAACGGCTTTCATGAAAAACGAAATCGCGGGCGGCATAAATCTTTTCCCTAAACTCAGCTTCATTTTCACAGATCATGAGCTTAAACAGCTCAGATTCTGCCTGGGCATAATATTTTACCTGCTTTTGCGCATAAGGATTTAAAATAGCCAAACCGGCATAAATGTGCGATTTGTAACTAAAAATCCGTAAGGTGGTTAAAATCTTCACGTTATCAATCCCTCCTGCATAAGCCGGGTTATCCCAGGGGAAAAAACCTGCATTTTTCCAGGCCGAGCCCATGCTTTCGAAGCCCATATGCGTTACCGCCTGGGTATCGGCCACAATACGGTCGTGCTCCCTATAGTCGTCCATTTCGATAATGTTCGATTTTAACGCCTTATAAATTTCCAATGCTTTCGCATAAACCTCATCGGTAGCACGGTGACGCACCACCACCAGCGTTTGCCCCTCGGGACTAAAAGCCGGCCCATGCAAAGAATGGCAGGTTACAATCTGGGTATCATTTGGAAGGTGCTTTTCAAAAGCAGCAATTTCGGGGTTTTTAACCGATGTTTGACCTGAAACAATTGCACCATATTTGGTTGAGCGCGCAAAAGTAGCCACTACTTCATCAATTTTTTCGGCTTCTACACAGTAAATGATAAAATCCGATTTACGCGCCACCTCATGGCCATCAATCAAAACTTCTATCCCTTTAGGTTCAAGCTCATTTTTTAAATCCGTAAAACGTAAGGGCATATCTGCCCCACATACTTTATAACCAGCTTTTACAAACGACAAAGCATACAATTTGCCCATGTCGCCTAAACCAATAATTCCTATTTGCATGCAACAAATGTAACCTATCGTAAATTATTTTATAATAAAACTTAGATAAAATTGTTATTTAGAGGTAAAAACGAGAACATTTTTATCTATTTTTCATTCGCCCAAATCAAGAATAGATTCAGGCTAAAGTAGATAAAAATGTGGTTCTACAATCTAACACCTATATTAAACTATGCAAAAAATTAAACACACCCTATTGTTTTTAGTAGCTATCCTGTTTTTTAATATCGCTTTCGGGCAGGTCCAGCAAGACACCTTAAAAAATACCGATCCATCTTTAAACGGTCAGTATGAGTTCATGTTAAGAAAATCTAAGAGCTTATACGGTGCAAGACTGATCAACCCAACCCGGCTATCGGCTTTATGGAAAAGTGTTAACGATACGCTAAAAAAAGAGCGCAAACAACTGCAACAGGCCAGGCAGGAAATTAAAGCACAGGCCGGCAGTATCTCGAGCTTAAAAGGCGAAGTTAGCGGAAAGGAAAGTTCGCTGGCCAATGCCAATGCTGCTGTTAACGAAATTAAATTTCTGGGTATTGCTTTTAACAAGGGAACCTACAACACCATTGTTTGGACCATTATTATTGTATTGGCAATAGGTTTGGCAATTGTTATTTTTCAATCTGGCAAACTAAGACATGAGGCAAAATACCGTACCGAACTTTACCAGGAAGTGGCAAACGAATTTCAGGCACACAAAGTAAAGGCAAAAGATAAAGAAATGAAACTGGCCCGCGAGTTGCAGGATGAGCGCAATAAATGGGACGAAGGGCGCGGCAGATAAGCAAGCCAAACGATTGAATTTTGAATGATTGATTCAGTCACTCAAAATTCAATCATTCAAAACACAGATCTCTCCATTCGCTACGCTCAGTCGAGATGACGATCTTTCTATTAAAAACTGTCACTTTCATATGAAAAGCAGTGCTTGTACCAATCGGTTCCGCCAGCCCCGCCATCCGCTATTTCCGATGAAGGATCGGAACCGCTGCTGCCTGGTTTATTTTACTTCGGACAGTGCCTTGTAGGCAGCTAAACCCCGTTACAAACCTAATGAACGATATCTAATTCTTCAAACTATATTTTAACCCTACCTCAAACTCTCCATTACTGTAATTCTGCATTTTTGAGGTATTGGTGGTGTACTGCAACAAAATAGAAAACTGGTTTTTATAATTGGCGCCAAAACCTCCGGTAAAACTGTTGGTGCTGTGGTATATGCCATTAAGCATTAACTTCTGATCAAAAAACTGAATATTTACGCCCGCATCAAAAATGCCATCATAGTTTTGTACCCCGCGGTAAACCAACTTGGGTTCGATGCTGTTTATCACTTTGTCGGTTGTAAACTGGTAACCAGCGGCCAGAAAATAAACAGACCGGTCTACCACATTTCTGATCTGATCTCTTTTAAAAAACCTTTTCAGATTGGGCAAAGCCCCCTGAATAGTGAGCTTATCGTTACGGTAGGCTATACCAAAATCGCCATCCAAATACAATCTGCGGTCGTTAAAGCTATTCAATACATCATCATCAAGATCGCCTTTTACCTTGCCAAAATCTACCCACTCATTCATAATCCCGGCCGAGAGACCAAAATCGACAAATTCGGCACCACCATTTAAAGGTAAATGGTAAGCATAGGTTACTGTTGCCCTGGTACGGTTAATGGCGCCGGCACCTTCGTTATAAAAAAGTATGCCCAGGCCTACCTTATCGTTTTGCAGGGCGTAATCTCCCGTTAAGTATTGAATCCGGGGACCGCCATCTATGCCTGTCCACTGGGTCTTCAAAGCCGCATTCAGGCTAAACCCTTTCTCTACACCCGCCATAGCCGGATTGGCCAAAAACTGGTTCTGATAATAAATGCTGCCCATGGGGTTAAGCTGGGCTAATGCCGGTATTCCTAATAAAACCAACAGCCCTGTTATTATGCTTTTCCTGCTACTCATGCCGTTACTTTTTATATAAAATAGAAATAAACCCTTTAACGGTACCTTCGCTACCTAAATCGAGCATGTAATAGTAGGTATCTTCGGCAAGTGCCGATCCGTTTACATAGCCATCCCAGTTGTTCTTATAGTTTACGGAAGAGTAAATCATCCGCCCTCCCCTGTCAAAAATGATAAGCTTGTGGTTTGGATATTTTTCCAGTCCTTTAATAACAAAAAAATCGTTTTTGCCATCGCCGTTTGGCGTAAGAATGTTATTTACGATGCTTACATCTGCCTGTGTATCGATAATTAAAAAGGGCTGCAAAAATCCTTGTGTTAGACTGGTATTGCTCACCGGAAAAGTTTGCACAAGTGTCATTTCGCCAATGCTGAAATCGTAGAGCTGGTTATTGATTTTACCTGAGCCACTGGCCGAATTAAATACGTAAGGCAAACTCTGCGCTTTAACCTTTATCCCAAAGCACAGCAACAGCAAAAGAACAAGCAGGGAATAGATCCTTTTCATGGCGCTTAATTTAAAGAGATCCACGATGAGCCATCACTTTGGATGGTTAATATTTTGTTCCCTGTAATCGTAGTAAGCGTTGTATCGTCATCCATCGCAATGGCATTGTTTAAAGTAACATTGCCTGTTGATAGTGCTTTTACAATCACATAAATCCTACCCTTGCAGGTAACGGGTGCAGGCAGATTTAAAGTAACAGCCAAACCTGCATTTTTTAGTCTGATTGTATAATGACTGGCATCCAGTGTTAATGTTCCACCGGCGGTATAAGTTAAGATACTTGCCGAAACCGAACCATTTACATTTAAGGTGCTTGCATTTGCCGGCGCATAAGTTGTTGATGCAGCTGCATTACTGCCATTAAGCGTTAAAGTACCTCCATCAGTAGTCATACTGCCTGCAATTAGCGGATAGGTGGTATTGGTATTGGCCACGACCAGAGTATTGTTTACACTGGTACTCGTACTGCCCGCGTTACTACCAATAAAAATATTACCCGATCCATTGTTTTTTGATCCGGCGGCATAGCCTAAAGCAGTATTGTTATCGCCATTGCTGGCTTCTAATGTTAAACTACCTATTGCTGTATTATTAATTCCGGTACCATTGGCCATTAAGGTATGGGTACCGAAGGCACTGTTGTTGGAGCCTACTGTACTTACGCTTAAAGCCTGCGAACCGAAACCGCTGTTATTAATGCCGCTGAAACTCCTTTGCAGCACCATGTGACCAAAAGCACTGTTTTCGTAACCGGATATGTTTACCGAAAGTGCTTCTTTACCAAATGCACTGTTGTAAAAGCCCGAAACATTGCTGGCGATAGTTTTATAACCATAAGATACATTGGTTTCGCCCGAATTACCTAAACGACCAGATTTTTGCCCGTTTACCAAAAAGTTGATGGCTACATCATCGGTATTGCCTAAAAAATTATTGGTTTGATCTACATTGCCAGTATTACCTTTTAAAGCCCAGGCATTGGCGTTGGCAAATAAAGTTCGGCTAATGAGCTCGGGTTTACCGGTTACGGCATTGGTAATGTATACTTTATTGGCATCGGTTGCACCTGCTGTAGTTAATTTTGCCAGTGTTACCGCGGCATCGGCAAGTTTAGCTGTCGTTACCGAACCATCGGCCAGCTGCAAGGTATTTACGGCGGCATCGTCGATATTGATATTTTTAACTTCTTTATTGCCAATTTTTACCGAGGTAACGGCTGCATCGGCCAGTTTTGGCGTGGTAACCGAGCCATCTGCCAGTTGCAGGGTATTTACCGCTGCATCATCGATATTAACATTTTTAACTTCTTTATTGCCAATTTTTGCCGAGGTAACGGCTGCATCAGCCAATTTAGGGGTGGTAATGGCTCCATCGGCTATTTTTATTGTGGTAACAGCAGCGTCAGCAAGTTTAACAGTTGTTACTGCACCGGCATTGATATCAATAACCACATCTTTAAGCAGCGCTGTGGCGCCATTGGCACTCACAGTTAAATCGGTCGAAGTTAAGGCTTTTGCGCCCGCCAACTGGGCAACATCTAAGGTAACTGGTTTCCAGGCGCTACCATCAAACAACAACACCTGATTATTAACCGGCGCGTTGGCACTTAGGGTTTTACCCTGGATGTTGGCAAAGGTTGGATTTGGATAATTACCGGTTAAATCGCCACCTGCAACCCCGGTTGATGGCCCAACAGGCCCTGTGGCACCTGTATCACCTTTATCGCCTTTTACACCTTGCGGACCCTGAACTCCCGCAGGTCCTGTAGCTCCTGTGTCGCCTTTAACACCTGCCGGCCCCTGCGGTCCTGTAGCACCAGTTAAACCAATTGGCCCCTGGGCGCCTGTTGCCCCGGCAACACCAGCAGGTCCTTGCGGGCCGGCAACCCCGGCTACACCCTGTGCGCCAGCAGGCCCAGTTGATCCCGTATCGCCTTTTGGTCCGGCCGGACCATTAGTTGCATACAGCGCGTAAGGAACGCTCAATAGCTGAGCGGTTCCGGCCAAACTGAAATTGGTTCCATTATCCGGATCGATTTCGACTTTAACAAATTTTAATCCGCTGGCCCAGGTTACACCAGCAATCGTTCCGCTCACTGAAGTTGCACCACTTGAGCCTATGGCGATGGCATAAAGGCCATAAACATTGGTTACTACATTTCTGACCTCGCTATACTGGGCTGTTCCCGTTGATGATCCATCCAAAATACTGATGCGCAAAGAAATGTTCTTATTGGCCATTGGTGTACCGTTGGCATTCCTGGCTGCTCCCTGATAGTTAAATTGTTGTGGTGCCTGTGCCTTTACGGTTAATGCCAGGGCAAAGCCCAGCAGTGTGATGAGTAGAATTTTTTTCATGAACCGGGATGAGATCTAAGTTGACAGGCCTGAAAAATTATGGCCATACGTTCAAATCTACAAATTAGTATATCGGCTTGATGCTACTTTACACAAAAGACCATCTACAAAGACACAATGAACCACAAAATACTGACAACCAATAAAATAAATCATCACCTATTGTGTAATTTTACACCAACACCCTGTTTTGGCGACATTTACTGTATAGAAAACAGCAGAAAAGAACCTCAAATGGAAGTTCTGGCTATAATTATTAAAGATTTTAATTCCACAATTAAGTTTCTGACGGAAAAGATATGCCTTTAATATTGCGGTACAGATCAACCGCGTACAAATCGGTCATTCCCGAAACGAAATCGAGCACACTTTGAATAATGGAATAAATATCAGTTAAATCGGTATGGTATTGTTTAGGAATCAGTTTAACAAGCTTTTTATAATAGTGTGTATTATTATGAATTAAGGCCGGCACAAATTCTTCCAGTAAACCAGCCATGATCTTATAACCGGCAACTTCTTTTTGTATTACCGATGAGAAATTATAGATACGTTCTACCGAAATCTTTTCTACTGCTTTCCAGGCCGAAATATAAGGCTCCGGAAGTAAGTCGGTTAAACTTTGATTAAGCTCTCCTTTTAACAGTTTTTCCTGTTCCCGGAAAAAAATCCCGGCACATTCATTGGTTAAGGTATTGATGGCTTTTGCCCTTAGCAGGCCAATTTTAGCATCATCATCCTCGTAATCGTTTTTTAGACGATCTTCTATGGTACCTGAGTTTGCAAATGGCAATAAATAATTCTTCACCTCTTCATAAGATAGAATTTTTAAACGGTGGGCATCTTCCAGATCAATGATACTGTAACAGATATCATCGGCTGCTTCGACCAGGTATACCAAAGGATGGCGTTTATAAACCAGGTACCTGTTATCTTCCTGCTGCAGATGAAGCTCGGCTGCTATTTTTTTAAATGTTTCTTCTTCTGACTGGAAGAAACCATATTTTTTACGGTGTAAAAGGCCTTTTTGTTTGCCGGCAATAGATGCACACGGATACTTTGCAATCGAGGCCAGGGTAGAGTAAGTTAAGGCATAGGCATCATTGCCTTTTCCCTTAAGCGGATGGGTAAGAATCCTGATGGCATTTGCATTTCCTTCAAAGTTGATCAGGTCGTGCCATTGCGATTCGTTCATGTCTTTTTGATATACACGGCCGTCGCCATCGGTAAAGTACCTCGAAATGGCTGCTTCACCCGAATGACCAAAGGCAGGATTACCCAAATCGTGTGCCAGTGCAGCGGCTGCAACAATATTGCCCACCTCATTGATTAAAGGTACCTCTTTAATCAGTTCAGGATGGTGTGTATTTACACTATTGAGGAAAATATTGGCCATAGAGCGGGCCACGCTGGCCACTTCCAGGCTATGGGTAAGACGATTGTGAACAAAAACACTTCCGGGCAATGGGAAAACCTGGGTTTTGTTCTGCAACCTTCTAAAGGGGGATGAAAAAATCAAACGGTCATAATCGCGCTGAAAATCAGAACGTGCACGATCGGTACTGGCACCGTATTGCTCCTGACCGTACCGTTTATTCGAAAGTAAGTATTTCCACTCCATTTAATACCGTTAAGCCTTTAAAATTTGGCGCAAGTTAAACAAAACAGGAAAATGGTAAAGCATAAAATTCAAGGTAAATTTATATCACATTTATTTGAAGATTATTTATATTAGCCACCAATAACCAAACAAACAAAACAATGAAGAAGATCTTTTTAACGCTCGCTCTCTTGTGCTGCTTTACTATTTTAACAAAAGCACAATTTGAGGGCTCGAAGCAAATTTTTGAAAGTCCGAAACTAAAGGAAGCAATCAAAAACCAAAAAACTGTTGCCATTTTACCGTTCGAAGTAAAAATCTCTTACAGGAAACAACCCAAAAATTTCAGCGCAGAAGCTAACAAAAGTCAGGAAGAATCAATGGCCAGGTCTATTCAGGCGAGCATGTATACCTTTTTGTTAAGGAAAGCCTCTGATTACACAGTAACTTTTCAGGATGTTGATAAAACTAACATCTTATTAAAGAAAGCAGGTGTGTTGGGCAAACTGGATGAAACAACTAAAGATGAATTGGCAAAAATTCTGGGCGTTGATGCCGTAATTGGTGGCCGTTTCGAAACCGAGCAAACCAAATCAGAAGCAGGTGCGATAGCTTCAGCTGTTTTGTTCGGTGGTTTCGGTGGAAAATCAGGAACCGGAACCATGTTTTTAACCATTAACAATGGAGCAGATGGAGAATTACTATGGCGTTTCTTTAAAACGATGGACGACAATATCCTGAGTTCAACCGACGATATGGTTGAGCGGATGATGAGGAAAATATCGCGGAACTTTCCTTACAAAAGTTAAATCAAAGGCAGATAGAAATATCTGCCTTTTTTGTTTCGTATGCATTTGTTATCCTTCAAACTATTTACCGCTCAATCTGTTTAATAATAACAAAAGCAGTCTTATGAAAACGAGCATCTATAACAAAGCAGAGCACACCGAAGGTTATGTTGGACCAGACGATAGAAAAGAAGAAAAATCTGATGTGCAAAAAGCATACGAAGCCGGTAACGATGTAAATGAGGTTACTGCCTATGGTAAGGAGCCAAGTGAAATGATTAAAGGCAATCCTTTAGCAAGGGATGGGTTCGATAATTCGGGTACTCAAGGTAAAGATTCACTCAGCGACGATGCCTATAACAGCCCTGACAAGCACCCGAGCATAAAAAGTGCGGAGAGTCGTACCGGAAGTTCTTCAGAGGATTTTAAAACCAAAACGGGCCTTAACGAAACGGATGAAGACCACGCACTAAATACGGGAATATAATGAGCAGGAGTATGAGAGTATTAAAATATGCGCTTTTAAGTGCTTTAACGGTTTATGGGTTCAGTATATTACGAAAAAGAACCGCTGGTAGAAAATCATTTGCTGTTGATTTAACCAAACAAATACCCGGATATATTGGTGAAGTTAAACAGTATTGGAAAAGAGTTAAACTGGATTATTCACAGACAAGCGATTTATACTGATAATTTGCAACAACCTGAAAGACTTTTTAGATTGACATATATCAATAAATATATCTACGCGACTTTTGAAAAGTATAATAAATGGGTGACATTTGTACCGCTGTAGGATTCGCGACAAAGATTAACTAAAATCAGAGACTAAACGATTTAAGGGCATTGTTCCTGAATTAACGCATTTCAGTTGTGGAATCCTAATTAACTTCCATCTACCGGAAAATGCATTTATTTATTAGGGGATTATTCTATATGGATATTCCCTTCTAAATTAACAAGTTATTGGTCTTTCCCACTAATACCTTTGTCGGCCTCTTTATTCCTATTGGCAATATCTTCATCTTTACTTAAGTTAGTGTTTTTCAGTGTTTTATTCACATCATGCTCCGAATGGCCTTCTGTATTGGCTAAATGTGCTTCATCAGGCTGGTCTTTACGTTTAAACTCAGTACGTTTGTGCCCATAGGTAGCTTCTCCGTTATCCCAATCAATGTCTTCATCACGATCAATATCGAATTGCGGATCTAATTCTTTCTTTTTATTCTCATCTTTTGTTTCCATAACGATATTATTTTTCAGGCGCTTCTACCTTTTAACAACAATTTATAGGATGAAAAGTTTAGCCGTTCAATATTATTTAATACCCTTACTCTGATCGATTCTGATATCGCTGTTTACATCATCCTTGTCTGACCCATTCTCTTCTCTATGACTGGGTGGATTTTGCATCCGGCTTTTTTCCAGTTCAGAAAAATCGCCACCATTTTGGCTGGCTAGTTCGCCGTGCGATGACGGTTTATTCTTCTGATTCTTTTCCTGCCTGGCAAAATCATGCCTTTCTACCGGCAGTTTTTTGTCTTGATTTTCATCTTTGTTCATATGAGTTAAACCGAACTTATCTGCTTTTGTTTGGAAAAGTCAGTGCATAAAAAAAGCCGTAATTTGCATTACGGCTTTTTGTTCTTTTTTAAAATCAATTAAACTTTGATTTCAACTTCAACCCCACTAGGTAATTCAAGTTTCATTAAAGCATCAACTGTTTTAGAGTTAGAGCTATAAATATCTAATAAGCGTTTGTAAGCGCATAATTGGAATTGCTCTCTTGCTTTTTTGTTTACGTGAGGAGAACGTAATACAGTAAAGATTTTTTTCTCTGTAGGAAGTGGAATCGGACCACTTACCACTGCACCCGTAGGTTTAACAGTTTTTACGATTTTCTCAGCAGATTTATCTACTAAGTTGTAATCGTAAGATTTTAATTTAATTCTGATTCTTTGGCTCATCTTATTTTTAATTATGGTTTCCTGTTAGAGCTATTCACAACAGAAACCGGATTTATCTTTTTAGAAGCAAGTATTTTAGTAGCAAGTATCAAGATTGATAGTTCGTCTTGATACTTACTACTTTTATCTTGATACTAATTAGTCTTCAGATTTAATTCTTCCTTTAGACTTGGCAACAACTTCGTCCTGAACGTTTTTAGGCGCTGGCTCGTAGTGGTCGAATTCCATTGTAGAAGTTGCACGGCCTGAAGTGATGGTACGTAACTGCGTTACATAACCGAACATTTCTGAAAGTGGTACCAATGCTTTGATTACCTGTGCACCGTTACGGGTATCCATACCTTGTAACTGACCACGACGACGGTTCATATCACCGATAACATCACCCATGTTTTCTTCAGGGGTTAAGATTTCGATTTTCATGATTGGCTCCATCAAAGCAGGTTTACATTTAGGTAAAGCCTCGCGGTATGCCATACGGGCAGCAAGCTCGAATGATAAAGCATCTGAATCGACTGCGTGGAATGAACCATCAATCAAACGTACTTTCATATCAGGAAGCGGATAACCAGCCAATACACCATTTGCCATTGCAGATGCAAAACCTTTCTCAACTGAAGGGATGAACTCACGAGGAATAGCACCACCCACAATTTCGTTTACGAATTGCAAACCGCCTTTTTCAAAATCAGCATCAATTGGAGAGATTACCACTTTGATATCGGCAAATTTACCACGACCACCTGATTGTTTTTTGTAAACTTCGCGGTGTTCTGCAGTACCGAAGATAGCTTCTTTGTAAGCTACCTGTGGTGCACCCTGGTTAACTTCTACTTTAAATTCGCGTTTTAAACGGTCAATTAAGATATCTAAGTGAAGCTCACCCATACCAGAGATAACCGTTTGACCAGTTTCCTGATCGGTTTCTACTTTAAAAGTAGGATCTTCTTCGGCTAATTTACCTAAAGCCAAACCTAATTTATCAACGTCAGCCTGAGTTTTAGGCTCAATAGCTAAACCGATAACCGGATCAGGGAATACCATCGATTCAAGAACAACAGGGTTTTTCTCTTCACAAAGGGTATCACCGGTTTTAATATCCTTGAAACCTACTACCGCAGCAATATCACCTGCACTTACGTTAGGGATTGGATTTTGCTTGTTAGCGTGCATCTGGAAGATACGTGAAATACGCTCTTTACTTTCAGAACGGGTATTGTATACGTAAGAACCAGCTTCTAAGTTACCTGAATAAACACGGATGAAACATAAACGACCTACGAATGGATCGGTAGCAATTTTGAATGCTAATGCGGCAAACGGTTCTTTTTCAGATGGCTTTAATAAAACTTCTTCGTTAGTATCAGGATTAGTACCTACAACACCTTCTGAATCAAGAGGTGAAGGCAATAATTCCATTACATAATCCAACATGGTTTGAACACCTTTGTTTTTGAAAGATGAACCACAAACCATAGGAACGATTTTAGCATCTAATACCGCTGCACGTAAAGCGTCTAAAATTTCGCGCTCAGTGATTGAGTTTGGATCTTCGAAGAATTTCTCCATCAAAGTCTCATCATAATCAGCAACTGATTCTAATAATTTCTCTCTCCACTCTGCAACCTCATCTAACATATCATCAGGAATCGGCACTTCAGTAAAGGTCATACCTTTATCGTGCTCATTCCAAACGATACCACGGTTGTTGATCAAATCAACCACACCTTTAAAGTTATCTTCAGAACCGATAGGTAACTGCAATGGAACTGCATTGCTACCTAACATATCTTTAACCTGTTTAACAACTTTTAAGAAGTCGGCACCGGAACGGTCCATTTTATTAACGAAACCAATACGGGCAACATTATAGTTGTTGGCTAAACGCCAGTTGGTTTCTGACTGAGGCTCAACACCATCAACTGCAGAAAACAAGAACACTAAACCATCTAATACACGTAATGAACGGTTTACCTCTACGGTAAAATCCACGTGTCCAGGTGTATCGATAATGTTAATGTGGTATTTGCTACCACGGTAGTTCCAGTTTACTGTTGTAGCAGCAGAGGTAATGGTAATACCACGCTCTTGCTCTTGTGCCATCCAGTCCATTGTTGCAGCACCTTCGTGCACCTCGCCAATTTTATGACTTACACCAGCATAATAAAGGATACGCTCAGTAGTGGTAGTTTTACCAGCATCAATGTGAGCTGCAATTCCAATATTTCTTGTAAATTTTAAATCTCTTGCCATGTTATGTTTTTGATTTATCTGATTTTAAATGATTGCACCGATTATGTGAAAACAAATCGGTGCAAATTATCTAATCAGTATAATCTTCTAATTAAATCTGTGTAATCTTACTATTCTGTTAATCCTAAATTAGAATCTGAAGTGAGAGAACGCTTTGTTAGCCTCAGCCATTTTGTGCGTATCTTCTTTCTTCTTAACAGCAGCACCTTCACCTTTAGCTGCAGCTACGATTTCACCAGCTAATTTCTCTTTCATGGTTTTTTCACCACGACGACGGGCATATAAAATTAACCATTTCATACCTAAAGCTGTTTTACGCTCTGGTCTAACCTCAGTTGGAACCTGGAAGTTAGCACCACCAACACGACGAGATTTAACCTCTACAGCCGGCATAATGTTAGTTAATGCACGTTTAAATACCTCTAAACCGTTTTCACCTGCTTTTTTCTCAGCAATTTCAACAGCATCGTAAAAAATAGCGTAAGCGATAGATTTTTTTCCATCGTACATCATGTTGTTTACAAAACGAGTTACCTGAACATCATTGAATTTTGGATCAGGAAGAATAATTCTCTTTTTTGGTTTTGACTTTCTCATTTCTTATTTCCTCCCGATTATTTCTTTTTACCTTTTGTTGGCGCCGCAGCTACTTGCCCTGGTTTAGGACGTTTAGTACCATATTTAGAACGACGTTGGTTACGACCAGCTACACCTGATGTATCTAATGCACCACGGATGATGTGGTAACGTACACCTGGTAAATCTTTAACACGACCACCACGGATCAATACGATGGAGTGCTCCTGTAAGTTGTGACCTTCTCCAGGAATGTAAGCATTCACCTCTTTACCGTTCGTTAAACGAACACGGGCTACTTTACGCATTGCTGAGTTTGGTTTTTTAGGGGTAGTGGTGTACACACGTGTACATACACCTCTTCGCTGTGGACAGCTGTCCAACGCTGGAGACTTACTCTTGAACTCCAGTGCTACTCTACCTTTTCTAACTAATTGTTGAATGGTTGGCATTGTGCTTTTTTATGTTTTTTATTAAAAAATTTACCGCTCCCCCGGCCTCTTCACAGATAGCCCATAAAACGGACTGCAAAAGTAGAACAATTCTTTTTAAAAATCAAGGGGTTAGCACAAAAAGTTTTCAGCTGGCCACTGTCAGTTTTGAGTTGAGGCTTAAGGAGTTATTTACGGCTCCTCACAAAAATCCCATAACGCGCCCATCCTTGCCTAAATGTATGAGCGTAGCTATTTATGCGAAGGCCTCCGTAGATAATACGCACAACCACATCCATAAATAGGTTCTAAAATGTGACAGGGAAAATTATTTTTTAGCTGGTTAAAACAAAAAAGTCTTTCAAATTGAAAGACTTTTTTACTATTAAGCTTTGGTTACTTTGTGTGTGTGTTTTTTATGATGATGTTTTTTATGACTTTTTTGAGTCTGTGATTTTTCTGTAGTAGGTTTTACAGGTACTGCAGTTTGCGCATTAACTGTTGCGAAGGTAAACATGGCTAATAAAGCGATGCTCAAAACTCTAATTGCTTTCATTTTACATTGATTTAATGATGAATAAACCTGGTTATTTTGTTTGATAAATTTCAAAAATCAATATGAAGATTGTATGAACTATGGTGATGGGAATTATGGAATGATTGAATGAAAAATGATTGATTTGACGCTAAAAACATTTCTCCCATTCAAAATCCAATCATTCTATTTCAATTCATTTACTAAACGTATCGATGTATAAATCTTCTACCTTTTTTCTGGCCCAGGGCATTATTCTTAAGAACTTTAAGCTCGATTTGATGGTTGGGTTATTGTTGAAACAATCGATCCTGATCAACGATCCCAGTTTTTCCCAGCCATAATGTGCTTGAAGATCAGTTACAATTTTTTCGAGGGTGATACCATGTAGGGGATTGTTTTTTTGCTGTTCGGCCATGGAACAAAGTTAAGGTAAAATGATCAGGGTTTGTACTGAGCCATCCAAACATTTGCGCCACCACATTCGGGATCGTTTATTTTGTGTCTGAGCACTTCAAACTGGTTGGCCTGAAGCAAAGCCTGATATTCAGCTGTAGCCAGAGAAGCATGGAAAAGGTTTTCGCCCCCATTCATGCCCCATACTTCTCCCCGCTCCGTTCCGGAAGTAAACAACAAAATGCCATTGGGCTTCATGTGACGTTTAAAAACAGCAAACATATCAGGTTGATCATCAGCCGGAAGATGAAAAAAACTATGCCAGGCAATAATTACCTCAAATTTTTCATCCAGTGCCAATTCACGCATATCCTTTAACAGAAACCTGGTAGATGGGAAATTGATTTTTGCCAGCTCGATCATTTGTTCGCTAGCATCAACTCCTAAAACATCTATATTATGGTTAATAAAGTATTCCAATATGGGTTTTCCGTTACCGCAGCCGAGGTCTAAAACCTTTGCATGTGTTGGAAGGTATTGAAGGATATCCTGAAGATAGGCCTGTTCCACTGCATCAGCATAACGGTTTTTGGCAAACCAATGGCCTATCTTATTGTATACCTTGTAAACGTCTTTGCGTTCTCCTTTTTCCATCTCTATGAATTTCGATTACTATTGTTAATGCTAATTTTTAAGTTAAAGATTTAAAAGTATTCGGAACATCACCTATGCTTTAGTAACACCAAATTAATCATATTTGTATTTTTTATTGAAAACAAACGTACAATACTTCATGGCAAATGGCAGGTTTAAGATGAACCGCCTGCTTTCTTCATCACGCCAAAGGTACCGGACCGATATTTCTAAACCAGATTGAAGTGGAAGCCCGCAGCATAGCGAGGACTTTGAACGGAAAGCGGGACTGAAAACAGCCAAGAGCGCAGAACCCTTCATTTCCAAACAATACCAGCTTAATAATAATTGTAACCAGGTTTATAAATTAACGAACAGCCATAGCATCAATTTCGATCAGCATGCCATTTAAGGCTAATCTTTGTACCGGAATAAGCGTATTTACGGGAAATTTTTGATCAGGCCATATTTTGTTAGAAGCTTCAATCAGGATTTTGTGCTTGGCTTCATCGTAATCTACTACCAAAGTAGTCAGTTTGGCAATGTTGGCCATGGTTAACTTTTTGCTTTTTAATGCCAGGGCAATGTTTTCGAAAACAATGCTTACCTGGGTACCAAAGTCGTCGCTTAAAATACCGTCTGTTCTGCTACCGCCCTGGCCGGCAACAAACACCAATTGACTTTCGGCCGGAACTGCAGCTACATGCGAATAGCCATGTACACGAGGATCACATATACCATCAGGATTGGTAATTTCTAAAACGGGTTTTTCCATATATCTGTAAATTTGAGTATGCTAAATTATCGTATAGCCGATCATAAAGCGTCGGTAGTTTGCAATAAAAAACCTCCTGACTTTTAAAATCAGGAGGCCAGGAATCAGTTATGGTAAGTTAGTTACCGGTAGCTGTCCATGTATCGTTATCAGGGTTAGAATCCGGCAATACCTTGTCCGGATCTAAGGTAACGGATTCGATTTCTTCCGTGGTTGGGTAACGCACCAGCCAGCTCGTGTTTTTCATCCAAACATCAACGGGAATTTTTAGGGTATCGGTTTTTCCGCTTTTGGTTTTGATCTGAAGGATAACCGGCATTGGCATTTTTTCCAGGTTAACTACTTTAATGGTATAACCTACCAGTTTATCGTTGTTCTTTACCTGGTCAACCGCAGCAATTCCCTGGTCCATTTTCCAGTTATTTAACCACCAGCTTCTCCAAAACCAGGCTAAGTCTTCTCCAGCCCCGTTTTCCATCGAACGGAAGAAATCAAATGGTGTTGGATGTTTAAATGCCCAGTTTTTAATGTACTGACGGAAAGCATAATCGAAACGGTCTTCACCCAAAATCTGGTTTCTTAAAATATCCAAGCCCCAGCCCGGTTTGCTGTACAGGTTATTGCCAATGTTTCTTTCGGCCATGCCATCAGGCATCAGCATAATATTCTCGAAAACCGGATTGCCAATAATATTTTTACCGATTCTATGTAAATCGGCTGGACGGCCGGCATATTCGCCATTATTAAAGTTTTTCTTGGAGATGCCGTTGATGAAAGTATTAAAACCCTCATCCATCCAACCATATTTACGTTCGTTTGACCCTACAATCATAGGGAACCAGGTGTGACCAAATTCGTGATCGATTACTCCCCATGCACTTGCCTTTTTAGCCGTCCAGCCGCAGAAAACAATACCTGGATATTCCATACCCCCTATATTGGTTGCCACATTAACGGCCATCGGGTAAGGGTACTCGAACCATTTTGATGAATAATGTTCGATCGTAGATTTTACATATTCTACACCACGGCCGTAAGAATCAGGCCCGTTACTTTCTACCGGTTGAGCAGAAACAGCTAAACCTGTTTTACCACTTGGCAGCTTATACCTTGCAGCATCTAAAACAAATGCTTTGGATGAAGCCCAGGCAGCATCGCGTGCGTTGGTAATTTTAAATTTCCAAGTTAATTTATCTTTTGCCGGGCGCGATTTCGGATCCGTTACTTCTGCCTCAGAACGGATATGTATGGTGGCATCGCTTTGTTTAGCCTCGTTCCATCTTTTTAACTGTTCCGGGGTAAATACTTCTGCAGGGTTTAATAATTCGCCCGAGCCCATTACAATATGGCTTGCAGGTGCGGTAATGGCAAAATCGATATCGCCATATTCGCAATAAAATTCTCCACCACCCCAATAAGGTAATGTATTCCAGCCGATTACATCGTCATAAACGCACATACGCGGAAACCACTGCGCAATGGCAAAGATCTCGCCGTTTTTAGTGGTTAAATGCCCCGTTCTGTCCGATCCTTCTTTAGGCACGATGTACGAGTAATCCATTTTAATGCTTATCACCTCTCCGTTAGCCGCCAATGGCTGGTTTAAGCGAATCTGCATTCGGGTATCTTCTACCAAAGAAGTAAATTTTACGGCTCCTGTTTTTTGGGTTACACTGATGTTCTGGATTTTATATCCACCATCGAACTTTTCGCCCTGCGCACCATAACGGCTGCGCGAAGGGGTAATGGCATAGCCACGCGAGGTTTCTTTAAAGGTATTCTGATCCAGTTGTAACCATAAGTACGGCAACTTATCGGGACTGTTGTTTTTGTAAGTTATCGTAACTGTTCCCGAAACCATATTCTTGGCCTCATCAAGAGTAGCAGTAATGTGGTAATCTACTCGGTTTTGCCAGTATTTTGGCCCGGGTGCACCATTCGCCGAACGGAATTCGTTTCCGTTCTGGGTGTAAAATAACGGACCAAATGCTTCAGCAGGGTTGTAATTGGTCGCTTGTGTAGGGGATGTAGCCTGTTGAGCAGATGCCGAAAACGCAAAAACACAACAAACCAAACCAAAATTAATCAGTTTAGTTAATTTCATGATAATAATAAGGTTGTTATATTGCCGTAAATATAAAAAATAACCACATACACAGTTTTGTTTGTGGTTATAATGTTACTAATAACGGCTACAATTTGACTAAATAAGAATTTTACCCACTTAATTAGCCTTTAATTTCGGCAGATCCTGAAGCTTTCTTTCCTGCGGGCTTAATTTTTTCCATGCCACAAAGGCACGTGAGATGTAAAAAGTATAACGGAAAGGCCTTTCTCCTTTTACAGCTTCTATAGATGGCCTGTAAATAATCATAAAGTTTTTAAGTTCTTCGCCTTCCAGTTTGGTCAGATCGGTAATGGCTTTGGGCGTAAAATTTTCATCGATTTCCTGTTGGTACATTTCCTTCTCTTTTAAATCGGCCTCTTTACGCTGTTGTCTTTTGTATTTGCCATAACCCAGATTGAGTCCCAGCCCCCCAACTTTGTCGGTCATACGTTTACGGTTTAAATTACCACCTGTACTGAGTAAAGTATACTTTTCAGCCAAAGGATCTTTCGCATCAGTGATCTGGCTGTTCATCCTTACCGCACTTACCTCCACATCATTTAAATTGTTCGTTTTAACCGGAAGATATATGGTACGGTTTAAGAGGTTGGTTAAATATAAAGTATCGGTATGATAACCTACTGCCGAAAATTCAAGAAGATCGCCAATATTTGCAGCAATCGTATATTTACCATCTTTGTTTGTACTGGTCACCTTTTTGCTGTTCAGGTTCCGCACCGAAACACCGGGGATGGAAAGTGTTTTTTTGGTAAAATCGAAAACCGTTCCTGTAGTTACCGTTTGAGCAAAGGCGCCCATCGGCAGGGCAAGCAGTAGAAAAATGATCAGTCTGTACATACTCAAAAGTAATTTAGTTCGACGTTTAAAAGCTGCTTTTAACAAACTTTAACATTAGAACAAATGAATCAGGCTAGTGTTTTTAAATAATTTTCATCGTCAAACCCAATTAATACCGCTTTGTTATTGAGTTCGATAACCGGCCGTTTGATGGCACTTGTGTTTTCTTTTAAATAAGCTACGGCGAGGGCTTGATTATCGATTTTAGCCTGCTCTTCTTTGGTCAGTTTTTTCCATGTTAAGCCCTTCCTGTTCAGCACCGTTTCCCAGCCAAAGGTATTGCACCATTCGTTCAGCTTCTCTTCGGTTATACCCTTTTTCTTAAAATCGTGAAATTCAAAATCTATCTGGTGTTCTTTTAACCAATCGAGCGATTTTTTAACTGTGTTGCAATTTGGGATTCCGTAAACGGTCATATTGAATGAATGATAAATGGAAAATGTATAATGGAGGATGGAAGATGGGAAACAATCCAGCAATCCTTTTCAAAGATAGCAAAAAAAGGAAAATGTAACGGCATAATACCATGTGTATCCATCATAACCCATATCTGCTGTTCTAATTCCTGATGTTAAACTCTTATTGCCATTAATTTCTTATTGGTCGAGTGTAATGGGCTAATGAATGGTCGACTGCTCTTAAATCTGCCGTTCAGGGTAAATTCTGATTATTCATCACATTTTTTGCACTATCCATCACATTTTAAATATTACAGCCGATTCTCTTTGTAAAATTGTACCATAAACTAAAAAAAATGGAAATTATTTCTGGTAAATCCCATACCACCAAAAACATCAATCAGCTCGAGTTTTGGATTTCAACCACGCTATTTATTTTTGCCCTGATCAGTATCTGCACGCAGACCACTTATGGCGGGGGTGATTCTTATCATTTTTCGCAACATTCGCTCAATTACAGCGTCATGCAAAATTTCTTTCTGCCCGAGATCTTCAAAATCAGTATCCTTTACTTTAGCTTTTTGCTTTTCAATTTTGTTTCGATGCCGCAATTGGCAAGAAAACAAAACACCATCACTAACCTGATTATTACGATTGCCGTTACCATCTTTTCAATTATTGCCTGGATGGTGGCCAATACCTATTCTCAAGCTTACCGAATATTAGAATATGATGATTTAGATAAAGCTTATGATGTGTTTTTTGGAGAGGCTTTTACCTTTATATTTTTTCTTTACCTTCTTTTTAATGCCTACGCTTATTTTAACGAACGGGGGCTCGAACTGCTCAAAAGAATTCCTTTGTTAAAACAAAACAATAACAATATTGTGCCAGAAGTTTTTACCGCTACAAAAATCTGGCTGATTTTGCTTATGATATTTGCGTCAGTACTCTCGTTAAAGATCGATTATGAAATATTAATCGTTTGGCTATTGGTACCTCCGGTAAATATTTTCTTTGCTTTTTGTGCCATTTATTACATCATTCCAAATCTTAGGAAGAACTTTAAAGGTTTTGGCAGATATTTTTGGGGCAATGTAGTTTTAACCATTATCATTTCGCTCCTGCTTTTGATTATACTTATACCTTTTATGCGCAACAGGGAAATTGTTCCCATCACACTGATTTTGAATGCCATATGTTTAATCTGCATTACCACGCCATCAGCATGGTATATCTATAAACACAAGTTTGAAAAACTGAGTGAAATACAGATGCTGAAAACGGAACTGGGCAAATCAGACGCTAACCTGAATTTCTTAAAATCGCAGATCAACCCGCACTTTTTGTTCAATGCTTTAAACACCCTTTATGGAACAGCTTTACAGGAAAATGCAGAAAGAACCGGCGAGGGTATTCAAAAACTGGGCGATATGATGCGTTTTATGCTCCATGAAAATACACTGGATAAAATTTCGCTTACCCGCGAAGTGGAATACCTGAACAATTACATCGACCTGCAAAAACTCCGCACCTCGCGTTCGGCAGATATCAGGATCGAAGCGCATATTGAAGAGCAGCTGAACAATTTGCAGATTACGCCAATGTTATTGATTCCCTTTATCGAAAATGCTTTTAAACACGGCATCAGTTTACAACAGCCATCATACATTAAAATAACTTTGCAGACTAAAGAAAAAACATTATACTTTGATGTGAGCAACAGCATTTATATCAAAGCCGATAACGATCCTGAAAAGTTAAAAAGTGGTATAGGTTTAGAAAACGTAAGACAACGGTTATCATTGCTTTATTATGAAAAACATGAACTGATTATCCGTGAAAGCGCCAAGGAATTTTTTGTTCATTTAACTTTACAGCTGGATTAAGGCAGTAAGTTTATCGGAAGCAAAAATTGAAGTGAAAATTGGCTTAATCCAGAAATTTGTTTGTAAAAATCCCTATTATTGGCCCCAGGATGTCGTCATTTCGAGCGCAGTGGAACAAAGCCGAGAAATCTATATATCAGCAGATCTCTCCATTTCGTTTCACATCAGTCGAGATGACGATTGAATGTTACCTTGGAAACGCTTCCTTCGTTAGCAAAACAAAAGAGATTAAAAACAGAAACAAATATGATTGCCATTGCTATAGATGATGAACCGATTGCGCTGGATATTATAAAATCGCATGCTTCGAAAGTTCCGTTTGTAGAGTTGGTTCAAACCTTTACCGATGCCTTTGCCGCCATCACATATCTGCAGCATAACAAAATCGATCTGATTTTTTTGGACATTAAAATGCCCGATATCAGCGGTATTGATTTTCTGAAGAGTTTAAGTAAAGCACCCATGGTGATTTTCACCACGGCCTACACCGAACATGCAGTGCAAAGTTTTGAACTTGATGCTGTTGATTATTTGTTAAAACCTTTTTCACTTTCGCGTTTTTTAAAAGCCTGCAATAAGGCACATGAACTCTTTAACCTGCGTAACCAGAAACAGGAGGCAAAAACGGAGTACATTTTTATAAAAGATGGTTATGAACAGATTAAAGTTGAATTAGATGATATCCTCTATGTGGAAGCCTCCGGGAATTATACAAAGATCCAATTAAAAGACAAACTGCTGAGCTCCCGCATTACCATAAACGACCTCGCCGAATTGCTGCCAAAGACAGATTTTATCCGCTGCCACCGGGCTTTTATTGTGGCCAAAAACAAAGTATCCAAATTTGACCGCAGCCAAATTTGGATTGGTGATAAAATCATTCCCATCGGGGCCACTTATGGCGGCATTCAACTTACCTGATGCCTTCTAAACTTTACCGGTTTTAAAAACCTGCGAGGTTTGCAAACCGATTATTTTACATTCACCCTAATTCCTGCAGAATGCGTGGTAAACTCAGGTGCATACATGCTCTGCAAACTGGTAATCCCGTTTGAAAAATTCCCGGCATGGGTAACTCTTAATGGATATTCGAACACATAGGTTCCTTTTGGCATGTAACTGATAAAAAAATTGGTAGAAGCATCTTTTGTACTTTCATAATAACCCAATCCATCCTGATATTTGTAACTCGAAATTACATTTACAGGTTCGAAGCCCGACGAACGCATATCTTTTAAATGGAGGTATTCCATATCCCTGTCGCAATAAATTTCTATCCGTACTTTCAGTAAATCGCCCGGCACCAAAACATTAGCAGTGGTAAGTGGCGTTAGCACATCACCTCTATTGCTGGCTTTCTGAATAAATAATTGTTTTTTAATTTTAATGCCAGTATTTGCAGATGTGATTTTATCCAATTGCTCAAAATATTGCCAATACAACGCTCCCCAGGCTATAGTGTTGTTATTGTTTTTAACTTCAACCCTCCCCATTCCCGGTTTAACATCCTTGCCAGCAATGCTTATTTTCTGATAACCCGTGCCGGCCTCTTTTGCTGCATTGGGCTGTTGCAGTTCTGCTAATTTCCGGCCATCAATGGTAATTTCAGGCTCATTACTCTCCATTAATAAGTTGGTACCTCTCCTTAACAAAGCATAACAGGCTGCCGTGGTGGCTTTTGTGGTTTTCCAATCGTTGGTTTGTTTGTTTTTGAGTAACCAGATTTTCATTTCCTCGACTGCCCTGACATCATTAGCTACTTCATCAAAGGCTTCGATCAATAGAGCCTGTGTTTCAACCGGACTTTGGTACCACCACCAACCTGCCTTGTTGGTGGCCCAGTACATTCCCAGTTCGTCATTTTGCTGAGCAGTTTGGTTTAACAGGGTAATGATTTTTTTCGCTTCTGCAGTATTGCCGCTTCTATGCAGTACCAATGCTGTTTGCGCCAATTGATAGGTATCGAAAGTTTTCCATCCGGATGCCAGTTTTTTGAGGTAAAAATCTCTGGCTTTAATAAACTCGGCACCGGTATTTTTTTGATCGGTATAGCTCCTAGCAAACAGGTAATGCAATGGCAAATAAGCCTGGGATTTTCCTTTCACTTCAGCTTTATAATCCCGTACTAATTCCGCATCCAGGTAAACAATTGCTTTACTGAGCATGGTATTAAATTTTGGATAAGCTTTTTCATCAACCATTTTCAGTTTTTTTAACTGGCCCATACCCAAAACAATGTGCTGGGTAATGTACCGGTCTTCGCGCATACCACTAAACCAAGGGAAAGCGCCATTGTTAAACTGCATTTTTTCTAACTTCTCAAAATTGGCTTTTAACTCATAGGTCATCCGGTTCAAGTCGAAAAGTGTTGCCAAGCGTTTTTTTCGTTCCGTTTCATTATCTGCATTGCGTACCCAGGGCATTTCTTCCAGTAAAATCGATTTTAGTTCCTGGTTTTTCTCCAGGTTGGATAACAATGCTTCGCCGTTATTGGCATTTTTCCACTGTTCAAAAACCGTTTTAATTTTTGGCGATGAATTCATGATTCCTGTTGCAAAGCTATTGGCGTAAAAGCGGCTAAAAGTCTGTTCCGCACACTCATAAGGATATTCCATCAGATAGGGCAGGGCCTGTACAGCGTACCAAATCGGGTTTGAGGTAAACTCGAAAGTGAGGCCTTGGTTACGTATGGTTTTAGAACTGCCGGAGTTTTCGAGCTTTTCGAAATTGAAAGTTTTAGTGGCGTTGCCCCGAACATTTACCGGCATGCTTTCGGTGATCAACATGGCATTGGCTAAAACCGGAACCGTATTTTCTTCGCCATCGCTAAATTTGCCACTCTGAGCCAAAACTTTATAGGTAATGGCACTTATGCCCGATGGAATAATCAAGGTCCATTTGATAACGGTATTGCCCGCATCATCCACTTCAAAAGTTTTTTCCGGCAGATCATCTGCACCAAAAATCCGGATTGATTTTCCTGTTAAGGCATCGGTAAGTGCTAAATTGGCGCTGCCGGTAAGTTTTTTACCTGCCAGGTTATTGAGTTTTGCACTTAATAAAATGGTATCACCTTCGCGGAAAAAACGTGGTGCATTAATTGCAATGGCCAATTGTTTCTGCGTAACCAGTTCATTGGTGATAGATGCCGTTCTTAAATCTTTAGTATGCGCAAAACCCATCATTTTATAGCGGGTTAAACTTTGCGGTATGGTAAATTCGATTAGGATCTCGCCTTTGGCATCCGTTAACAGTTGCGGGTAGAAAAACGCAAGTTCATTAAAGTTGGTACGGGGGGCGATATCTGTTTTTTCAGATTTAAGCGGTCCTACTTCCTGGCGTAACGTTGTTGACTTATCTTCAGCCGCCATTGGAAAGACCATGTCATCGGCAGATCTA
Organism: Pedobacter zeae; assembly: GCF_014196715.1. Classification (GTDB taxonomy): domain Bacteria; phylum Bacteroidota; class Bacteroidia; order Sphingobacteriales; family Sphingobacteriaceae; genus Pedobacter; species Pedobacter zeae. Next base: position 495,517 of record NZ_JACIEF010000004.1, on the reverse strand, counting down.
CTACCATAAATTGCTTCTGCTGCTAAGCCTGGGGCCTTGCCTTGTAAAGCTACTCCTCTAAGCTTTATTACTGCTCCGGTTAAATTTTCCTTTTTTTGCGTACTATAACCGGTTACAACTACTTCATTTAAAGTGCTTCCATCCTCTTTCAGTGTTACATCAACCCGTTTTTTGTTGCCTACCTTCACGGTGTGTTGCTTAAAGCCAATAAAAGAAAAACGCAGTGCCTCCCCTGCTTTGGCCTCAATGGTATAAATACCAAAAACATTGGTTGTGCTTACCTTTTTACCTACACTCACCTGTACACCCGGCAGTATTGCACCCTGGCTATCGAACACCACCCCATAAATTAATTTACCTTTTTCTAACTCCGCCAGTTTTTTTACCACATCGGGCGATAAACCTCTTCGTTTAGCCTGTTGTAAGTTGCTGATGTAGTTCCGGTATCCGTAATTGTATCCGCCATAATAGTTATAACCAAACAGGTTGAAGCTTTCGTAACCCCTGGTAATTACACTATAGTCCCTGTCTGGTCTTAAAAACCATAGGTAATTCGGATTAGCAACGTTGTTTATATTGAAATTCCAGTTATAAAAACCATAATTAAAACTGGTTTGCAGGTTAGTGTTCCAGCTCATCTGCCTTAGGTTGTCCAAACTTGCATCGTATAGCGTGGCCACCATTTCGGCCATTTGTTTTTCTCCATGGTTATTGTTGATCTGCAATTTCCAGCTTTCCTTTTCACCGGGCTGTAATTTATCCCGAAAGGTTAAAAAGCGGATATTCAGTTCTTTCTGCGGGTCTGCAATCTTAACCTGTTGTAAGGAGTTGTAAATGGTACCCTGATGTACCATTGTAAACTGCACGGCAAAGCCATCCTCGTAATGGGCTTCCGGTCGTATTTTAAGGATGGTCTGTTTAGGCGATAGATTGATCCATACTTTTTCAGTTATGCTATCGCGATAATAAACTTCATAATAAGCCTTGCTGTTTTCTGTAAAACCTGCTACACGGAACACGGCGCTTTCATTTGGTTTGATTACCGTAACTTCTGGCGCTATCCATTCGGCGCCAGATTGTATTATGGCAGGTGCAGCATGATAAATTACCAGGTATTTATCTAGCCTAACCGTATCATTCTGTCCGTTTACCGCCGTTAAACTGATTTTATAATAGCCAGGCTTCAGGTCTTTCTGGCTAAAATTTAAGCTTCCGCGGCCGTTTTTAGTACTAAATCCCTGCTTAAATTCTACTGATTTTACCGGCCATTTGGCCACTTCAAGTTCATTGTTATACTCGTCATCCGGAAAGTTTTTAATAAAATCTTCCTTGCTCATGGTATAATTTTCGGCATAAAACGGGCTTTTGTTCAGCAGTCTTGATGGTGCCTGCAGTAAACCCCATTCGGCTTTAACATCAGCCTTAATGGCTTCATTGTTTAAATTGGTAACAGAAAATGGGATACTATCCGTTTTATTGCTCAGATACACAACCTGCTCTGGACTAATATGAAGTGCGATATCCTTTTTCCCTACATTTATGCTGGTTGTCTTTGAACGTGTTTCTCCATTTAAATCGGTAATATCAGCCACAATTTCGTAGCTATAATTCGCCTTGCTATCAATGGCGTTTGCAAAGAAAGTAATTTCGAATTTCCCCCCCGCTTTGGTGTTGGTTTTACCGATGGCTACCTGTTTTCCTTCAGCATACATCCTCGCGCCATAAATGGCACTCCGCTCCAGGTAGCTAAACCTGTGATCCTCCATTACTCTCCTGAAAATTTTATAATTTACCTTTGCGTTGCTTACCGGGTAGCCTGAAAAAGAAATTGCCTTGCCTTCTACTTTAATGCTGTCATTCAGTTTATAATGTTTGTCGGGTTTATCAAAAATCACTTCGAAAGTCGGACGTTTATATTCTTCAACCTGTACTGCAATGCGTCCATGTTCAGTTTCAATCTCCATTTGCCCGTTCAATATGCCCATCGGAATGGTAAACGAACCCTGAAATGTGCCATAATCGTTACTCATCAATTTAGTGGTACTCACCTCTTTTCCATTGGCATCATTAAAAGAAACATCAACCGCTTTATTTATTGCGATTTTATTTTTCCCGTTCAGGATTTTCAGACATAATCCTTTATAATAAACGGTTTGCCCCGGGCGGTAAATCGGTCTGTCGGTAAACAGAATTACACGTTTCTTTTCTTCATCTTCGTCATCCCCGTAGTGATTGTAATTGTTGATATTGATCTGTAATTCATCCTTACCAAGCTTTATCAATGCAACGCTTGTACCTGCCTGTACTTCGGTTGTACTGGCATAACCATTTCCATCGGTGGTTAATAAATCACCATCAAGGTAGTTACGGGTATTGTAATCATACCTCCTTTGCCTGATGGTTACGTTTTTTAAAGGTGCGCCGTTATCCAGCCGGCTAACAAAATACTCGTGCTTACCAATATTACGCCTATTAATAACCGCCATTGCGGTAACCTTAAAATTAATATTGCTATAAACAGTGTCGTTTTGCTTAAGGTTAATGGTTCGGGCAATTAAAGTATAACTGCCAAAAGGCAATGCCTCAATTTTATCAACTAAACTGTGGGTTAGATAATCATTGGTTTTAGGAACAGTAATTACCCACTGCCTAAGGGTTTTATTCTTTCTTAAAAAAGCCAAAAAATCAGCCTTGTTTCTAAATTGTTCATATTCATTTTTCCATTCGGGCGAATGGTACAACTTCAGTTCTACGGTATCCGCATTTTTGTACGACAGGTATAATTGGCTGGCTTTACCGGGCTGTACAAACTCTTTTACTTTAACCGATAAACCAGTGCTTTTAACCTGTTCAATCAGATTTCTGGCATTCTCTGCTCCAATGCTTTGCGGGAAGGTGTTTATTGCTTTTTCGGCTAACACAACTGCAGTGATCAGGTTTTGTTTATTGCTATCAACAGGTAATTGCGCATTTTTATGGATAATGGCCTGCTCATATAAAACATCAGCAAAAACTTCGCTTTGGGTACTTTGCTCAGCCAGCTGGCTTAAGGCGTTATAATACAATTCTTGGTCATTGTCTGGAAAATGCTGTTGTACAAATTTTAAACGTTTTAAATCCAAATCATCCAATGCTGAAGAATTACCGTTGTTTTGATGAAATCTGACCAGGTTTTTAAATAACTGCAAAGCCTGCACTTTAAATGAAGTACTGTCGTCAGGTATGGTGAGGTTCAAAAAGGCCTGCCTTTTGGCAAACCACGTAGCCTTACCCATGTTAATTAGGTCATCGTCATTTGCAGTTAGGCCCAGCTGTGTATTGCTGAAAACATCGATGGCACGGTGGGCTAACAGATCGTATAGGGTTGGCCTAAAGCTTCTGTACCTTTTATCACCTGCCAAAACCGCATCTAAAGTGTCTACCTTAATCTGTTGTAAAATCCGGCTCTCTTTTACCGATAGCAAATAATACCTTACCGTTTCATCATTCAGTTTCTTAATAGCCCAGGTTTTAATGTCGTCGCCAACACCGCCCTGAACCTGGGTACGCTGGCTAATCTGCCAACGGTTCTGTTGGAGATAGTTCCAATAGGTTTCGGCCAAAAGTGATTGTAAAATACTTTTTTCGGGCTCTTTAGCACTGCTGATATCTTTGCGCAGATCAATCAAAATCTGGTCAAAGGCATTTTCTTCCAGGTAACTCTGAAACATCATCCGGTAAATAACCGATTTAACCAATAAAGGCGTATTGCTGGTTTGGCGTGCCTGTTCATTTATTTTTTCGATCAGGGCAAGGGCATCTTTTGGTTTACCCTGGTAGGCAATAGAATCAACCCTGTCAAAATCGCTGAGGCTATATTTATGCTGGGCAGAAACACGTAACGACAGTAGCTCGAGGAGAAAAAATAAGGTGGAGAGGCGTAATAATATGTTCATAACTGGCTTGAGTTTTTAATATAGATGGGCTGAGTGCTTAAATTCCATAAGCGATTAGTCATTATCTGATTCTTATACGAATCTAAGTATTAACTGACTAAATGTTACAACCAGTAAACATTAAGGTTTTTAACATTCGTGGCATAACCTTATCTTTGCCCCATGTCAACACAATTAAAAAATCTATCCGATTTCTCTCATACTACCGTTCCGAGCGGTGCTAATTATAAGTTCGGGATTATTGTAGCCGAGTGGAATGCCGAAATTACCGGTGCTTTGTACAATGGAGCATTAAAAACCCTGTTGGCCAATGGCGTTGCCGAAGAAAATATTATTTCTTTACCTGTACCCGGAAGTTTTGAATTAACCGGTGGTGCAGAAATCCTGTTGAGCAAAAGAAACGATATCGATGCTGTAATCTGTTTAGGCTGTGTCATCCAGGGCGATACCAAGCATTTCGATTTTATCTGCGATGCAGTGGCACAGGGCATTACCAATGTTGGCATTAAATACAGTAAACCGGTTATTTTTGGGGTTTTAACCACTAACAACCTGGAGCAGGCGCAAGACCGTGCTGGTGGAAAACATGGCAACAAAGGCGATGAAGCTGCTATTACGGCCATTAAAATGGCAGATTTTTCAGCTCAAATTTAAACTTGTGTTTTAATAATTATTTGTAACTTAGAAGTTTAAAAATTATCAGATTAAATGAAATCATCATGACTGGTTCATGATAGCTTCGTTACCATTGAAACAAACTTATACAGATGAAAAAAGTAGCCATTTTATTATTGGCGGTGTTTTGCACCATTACCATTTTAGAATCTTGTTCCTCTAAACTTTGTCCTGCTTATGGCTCATACCCAGAAGGAAAACGCAGAAGGAATTAATCTATATCATTTGTAATCTCATATACAGGTCATTTGTAGAACTTTATTTCGCTACATATGTTATCCTGTAAAACAATAATTATCCTATCATGACCTGGGTTAACTTAACTTCAATGGAACAGCTTGCTGAAATTAAAAACGCAAGCGGTTTTAGCCTTATCTTTAAACACAGCACGCGTTGCTCCATTAGTTTAATGGCTAAAAAGAATTTCGAATTTGACTGGGATGTCATTCCGTCAGATACAAAACTTTATTTTTTAGACCTAATAAGCTATCGTGATATTTCCAACCAGATTGCCGAAATCTTTCAGGTAGTCCACCAATCGCCACAGATTTTATTAATTAAAAACGGCGATTGTGTACTGGAAGCCTCGCACAGCGATATTTCTGCCAATGAAGTTGCAGAGGTGATTGCAGCTTAACCATAAAAAAAATCCAGACAAAGGGTATTCAAGCAATTGCATACCCTTTTTTAGTTATATTTTGTTTTTTTAGAAAAACAATGTTCGGCGTATTATCGGCTAAGGCAGCCCTGTTGTACACTATACTTTTGGCTACCCTTCAACTCCGCCCGGGGCGACAGAATGTCAAGGTTTTAACCAAGTGTCCGTAGTGGCACTACGGATTATAGCACAGGAAAAAGTCTCCGGCTCGATCTTAGGCATTAAGTGATCAACTCAATTTGATTCATCAATCTGTAGAGACGCTATGCTTAACTCTACTGACAGATATGGGCCGTGCAAGAGGAACGTTTCATACAATAAGGTAAACAACAAAAAAGGTCCCGATTGCCCGGGACCTTCTAAAATTGATTATGGTTGCAGCGTTTAAGCCAGCACCGTATTTTCGATTTTCAATACTTTCGAAGTTTCATTTCTGGTTGCTCTACAAAGTTCGGCATCCTGGGCCAGCGATTTTCCATAAGTTGGGATCATCTCTTTAATTTTAGCCTGCCATTCATCTGTTGCCAGATCTTCTGCAAAACAACGGTTTAATAAATCGAGCATGATCGATACCGCTGTTGAAGCACCCGGAGAAGCCCCCAGCAATGCGGCAATGGAGCCATCGGCTGCACTTACCACCTCGGTACCAAACTCCAAAATACCACCTTGTTTTTCGTCTTTTTTAATTACCTGCACCCGCTGTCCGGCATATTCCAATTCCCAATCCTTAAGTTCGGCAGTTGGCAAATATTCTTTCAATGCTTCCAATCGGTCTTCCGGCGACTGCCTCACCTGCTCTATCAAATATTTTGTTAGATCGAGGTTATGCAATCCTGCCGAGATCATCGGACGGATATTGTTAAATTTAATCGATTTTGGTAAATCCAGGAATGAACCGTTTTTAAGAAATTTGGTAGAAAAACCGGCATACGGGCCAAACAACAAGGCTTGTTTGCCATTAATCATTCTGGTATCCAAATGCGGTACCGACATTGGCGGTGCGCCAACTGCGGCCTTTCCGTATACTTTGGCATGGTGTTTTTTAATGATCTCCTCATTGGTACATTTTAACCATTGCCCGCTTACCGGAAAACCACCGAAACCTTTTCCTTCCGGAATATCTGATTTTTCCAACAATGGCAAAGAACCGCCACCTGCACCTATAAATACAAATTTAGCTACACGTTTACGTTTATCACCACTATCCAGATCTTTAACCTTTACAATCCAGTTACCATCCTTGTTCTTTTTAAGATCGCGAATTTCATGGTTAAAGAACAAATTTACATTGGGTTGCTGCTTCAGGTTGTTAAACATATCGCGGGTTAAAGTACCAAAGTTAACATCAGTACCGATATCCATTTTGGTTGCAGCAACTTTCTCGTTTTTCTTACGCCCATCCATAATGAGGGGGGCCCAGCTTTTTACCAACTCAGGATCTTCTGTGTACTGCATATCGCTAAAAAGATCACATTGGGTTAATGCATCGTAACGTTTTTTAAGGTATTCTATATTCTTTTTCCCCCATACAAAACTCATGTGAGGGATATTCCGGATAAAATTACATGGATCAGAAACGAGTCCCTTGTTTACTAAGTAAGACCAAAACTGCTTAGATACTTCAAAATGTTCGGCAATCTGCACTGCTTTTTTAATTTCAATGGTACCATCTTTCTTTTCCGGCGTATAATTTAGTTCGCAAAATGCAGAGTGCCCCGTTCCGGCATTATTCCATGCATCAGAACTTTCTGCTGCCGCAATATCCAAACGTTCGTAAATTTCTACACTTAAGTTAGGCTCTAATTGCTTTAATAAAACACCAAGGGTTGCACTCATGATGCCAGCCCCTATTAAAATTACATCAGCGTCAGTTTTACCAACTGTCTTTTTCTTTTTTGTCATCTTACTTTAAAGGAGTTACAAATTTAGAATGATTTTAAACATCCCACGAATTTTAAGACATTAAATCTTAAAAAAATTGCCTAAAAATTAGAAATATTTCCTTTTTATAGAAGCACTTATCAAAGTTTAGTCCAAAGTTTTAAATCAAGAATCCTAAATTTTAAAAAGACATTAAAGCAACATGAGGATTACATTATCAATCTTTCAAAAAGCCAACCTAATACCAGTCAAATTTTATCATTATGCACCCAAACAAGTCTATTTTTTGATAGTTTTTCAACAAGACTTAAATTAAAGCCCTATCTTTTAATTCCGGCTATTCTTAGGCATCAAGATTTTTTTACTATAACCAGATAATTGAACAAGAAAAGGCCCTACACCGTTTAGGGTAGGGCCTAACAAAACAAGTATCTAATTTTTAAGCTTCGCTTTAAATATTTTTTCGAGCTTATCTATTTTTGGCTGGATAACCAACCTGCAATAAGGCTCACTTCCGTTTTTATTGAAATAATTCTGGTGGTAGTTTTCAGCCACATAAAACGGCTTGGCAGCTTCAATAGCGGTAACCACTTTTTTGCCATAAGCATTGGTTTTGTTCAATTCTGCTTTATATTTTTCAGCCAGGAGTTTTTGTTCAGGTGTATGGTAAAAAACCACCGAACGGTATTGTGTACCGCTATCGGCTCCCTGACGGTTTAAGGTTGTCGGATCATGGCTTTTCCAAAAAACCTCCAATAAATCATCATACGAAATGACCATTGGGTTATAGGTAATTTCTAAAACCTCTGCATGCCCGGTGGCGCCAGTGCATACCTCTTCGTAAGTTGGATTGGCCAAAGTACCGCCCTCGTAACCCGATTTTACAGAAATCACTCCTTTTAACCGTTGAAATATCGCTTCTGTACACCAAAAACAACCCATTCCAAATGTTGCTTTCTCTGTTTTTTTCCCTTGTGCATTGGCCTGGTTTAATGTGAATATGGCCAATAGAATTAAAATTATTTTTCTCATTGTGTGTTTATTTTTTTACCTGTGATGAAACGACCGTGATTTTTTACCCGGTTGCCTGCAAAAATGCAAATCATTAATGGCTGCATACCTGCGTTTTTGATTATTAGTCGGAAATAATCCCTAAACCTTACATTATCCTCAAATAATTTCACTTCTAATTATACGCAAAAAAACAGGCAGTAGTTTGCTTGAAATCAATAATGGGTTTTGTGTGACAATCGCAACGTTCTGTTGATTTCGCTGCTGATGTTAATAACTTAGATTACTGACAAACAGATTTTTAAACAGACATTACATCACTCAAATGCACTTATTAACAATTCTTTTTTTAAATTCGTATAACATTAAACATTTAAAATTATGTCTACACCGTATATTCCTTGCCTGGATTTAGGCTCTTACATCAATGGTTCTGAAAAAGACCGTAAAAAGTTTTCTGATGAATTGGGCAGGGCTTTTAACGATTCGGGTTTTGTTACCATCACCAACCACGGTTTAAGCCAGGAGTTGATCGACAAGCTTTATGAAAATATTAAGGCTGCTTTTTCGCTTCCTTTAGAAATCAAAAGAAAATACGAAAAACCTGAACTGGCCGGTCAACGTGGGTATACCAGTGCAGGCAAAGAAACAGCTAAAGGTGCTAAAACACCCGATCTGAAAGAATTTTGGCAGATTGGCCAGGAAGTTACCGATGGCGATCCGGTTAAAAACGAATATCCTGACAATGAAATCCTGGAGGAACTGCCTGAATTTAACAAAGTAACAAGCGATATCTATAAAAAGCTGGAAGAAAACGGAACACATTTACTGCGTGCCATTGCTACCTATTTAGAATTACCTATTAACTATTTTGACAAACACGTGCATAACGGAAATTCGATTTTAAGGGGTATACATTACTTCCCGATCGAAAATCCGGAAACAATTCCGGATGATGCAGTACGTGCCGGTGCACATGAAGACATTAACCTTATTACCTTACTCATTGGTGCAAGTGCTGATGGCCTGGAAGTATTAACCCGCAGCAATGAATGGCTACCAATTAAAGCGCACCATACCGATATCGTGGTAAATGTTGGCGATATGTTGCAACGTTTAACCAATAATAAATTAAAATCGACCACCCACCGTGTGGTAAATCCTCCGCGCGAATTAATGAAAACATCGCGTTATTCGGTTCCTTTTTTCCTGCATCCACGCAGTGATATGGATTTAACCAGTTTACCATCAACTATCGACGCAGAACATCCTAAAGCCTATAGCGATATGACGGCTGGGGAATACCTGGATGAAAGACTAAGGGAAATTGGATTGAAGAAGTAGTTCGGAGTCGTGGGTCTTCAGTCATGAGTCCCTGGCGAATCGTAAATAAAAATTAAAAGCATCGGCCAAAACCGATGCTTTTTTGTTTTTTATTATAAATAAGTGCGAATACTGTGATAAGAAAAGATTTAGTGGTGATGGATAAGCTAAAGATCAATTTTAGTAGAAGAGTTGTCAACTTTATAACAAACTGACTATTAAAGTTGACAACTCTGAAAGTCTGTAAGCCAGCCTTTATTTTTTCGATTCATCTATCGCTTTATTCACCACATCCTGTATTCTCCCCCTGATTTTCAGGTTAGAAAGTTTATCGGTAACTGTTGGGTTAACCCGGTTTGACAGGAATACATAAACCAAACCCCGCGATGGGTCTACCCAAACACAGGTTCCGGTATAGCCTGTATGCCCATAAGTTTGCGGTGAAGCCAGATCAGAAGGATAATGTTTGGTGGTATCGGGATCCCAACGGTCGAAACCCAAGCCCCTGCGGCTCACATTCGATTGTTTGGAAGTAAACATATCAACTGTAGCGCTCTTGAAATAGGTTTCTCCGCCGTAGGTTCCGCGGTTTAGCAGCATCTGGTAAATAATGGCCAGATCGTTCGCACTGGCAAATAAACCCGCGTGACCAGAAATTCCACCAGCCAAAGCCGCCCCCTGGTCGTGAACATAACCTACCAGCAAGGTTTTTCTAAAATATTTATCATCTTCAGTCGGAACTATCTGCTCAGGTTTAAACCGGTTTCGCGGCAGGAAACCTGCAGTTTGCATGCCGAGGGGTTTATAAAAATTTTCGTACGTGTACTGGTTTAAAGGCTCTTCGCTAATGTGCTCTACAATATCTTTCATCACATACATGCTGATATCGCTGTATACATATTTACCACGGGTTTTAATGGGCGAATTGAGCATTTTGGGCCACATAAAATCCTTAAAAAAGCCTTTTTTGATGTAATAGTTATCGGCTACTTTAGTTGGGAACGCAGCGGATGAATCCCTGCTGTAATCGCTGGTTTTCACATAATCGTGAAAAGGGATATAAGGAATAAAACCAGCCTGGTGCAGCATTACCTCGCGGATCCGGATATTGTTCATGGGGGTGGTACGCGCCTTCGGAATATAGGCCCCGATATTGGTATCCAGCTTTAATTTTCCTTCTTCAAATAAACGCATAACCGCTGGCGTAGTTGCAGTTACTTTCGTTACAGAAGCCAGATCGAAAATATCGGTTACCTTATCGGGTACATTGGTATCGTAGGTATGTGTACCATAAGCCTTGTTAAAAATTACTTTACCATCCTTGGCCACCAGCACTACCAACCCGGGAGTTGCTTTCTGGCTGATCGCCTCAGAAGCAATGGCATCAATTTCCTTTAAGTTGTTGGAGTTAACACCTGCATCTTCCGGTACGGTATATTTTAAGCGGGTGGCAGTGGTGGTAAAACCAGAACCCATCGTATAACGCGCAGAAAAAGTTGCAGTTAACTTATTCACCGCAGCAATACCCCCAAAAATATACTGCGGCACAATCGCAGCTGCATCGGCATTATTCTGTGCAGTCCATATAATCGGCGATTGCAAGAGGTCGAATGATTTTAAGCCAGGTCCGTTTCCAAAAAAAGAAATAATTACCCGTTTATTCTTGCTGATGCTGTTGATAAAATTAATGTATTTTGCTTTGTTTACATTCTGATCGTCAATGCTGATTAAAACGGTATTGAAATATTTAAGATCATCTTCCAAATCGTTCAGGTTTACACTGTCTTTATAAGAATCGGCAGAAAACGAAGTGATTTTATCATATTTGTTGGCCAAACTATCGAACACATTGCTATAAGCAAAACTCAGGCTAACCGAAGCAATATTTTTCTTTTCGAGCGATTTTAGCGGGATAATAGCATCCTGGTTGTTTAATAATACGGTTGTGTTTGAAATGGCATTGGCAATGGAAAGCTTTTTCTCGTTTGTGGTGTGATCCTGCGCACAGGCCATTAAGCATAAAACATTAAAAAAACTAGCTGCAGCCAGGATATACAATCTATTTCGCTTCATATACTTTTTCTCCGTTCAAATAGGTTTTTAAGACTTTGGTTTTTAATATATTCTGTGGTGTTGATTTTAAAATATCATGATCGAGGATAACAAAATCGGCTAATTTCCCTTTCTCCAAACTTCCTTTTTCTTCTTCCTCAAAGTTGGCTTTGGCAGCCCAAATGGTCATTCCCCGTAAGGCTTCTTCGGGTGTTAAGGCATTTTCCATCTGAAAGCCACCTTTTGGAAAACCTTTTGCATCTTCTCTCACTGTTGCTGCATAAAACGTTAATAATGGATTAATGTTTTCTACCGGGAAATCAGTTCCTAAAGGAATCCAACCATTTTGTTTTAGCAATTGTTTGTAGGCATAAGCACTTTTTAACCTTTCGGCACCTAAACGCCGGCCGGCCCAATACATATCGGAAGTAGCATGCGTAGGTTGAACGGAAGGGATTATACTGGCTTTGCCGAACAGGTCAAAATCTTTAGCATTAACGACCTGCGCATGTTCGATACGCCAGCGCTGATCGTTTTTACCTTTTAAAATTTTATTATAAATATTCAGGATTACACGGTTGGCAGAATCGCCAATAGCGTGGGTACACATCTGAAAATGGTTGGCTGCTATTTTTCTGGCCACTTCTTCAAAATGTTTTTGATCGCTTAGCAGAAAACCGCTTTTATTTGGCATATCGCTGTAAGGGTGAATTAAACAGGCACCCCGTGATCCTAAAGCACCATCGGCATAAACTTTAAACGACCTCACATTTAAGCGGTCAGTTTTAATCGGACCACGATTAAATAAATATTTATAATTATCAGGCTCGTCGGAAAGCATGACATATAACCTCATTTTAAGTTTTTTCTCTTTCTGCAGTTTTTCAATAAAATCAACCGCTAAATAACTTAAACCACAATCGTCAATGGTGGTCAACCCAGCGGCGAAGCAGTTTTTCTGCGCATCTGTAAATATTTTTTCGGCGAGTTTGGCATCTGGCGACGGGATTTTACGCTCTACCAAAGCTACAGCATTATCGATTAAAACCCCGGTAAGTTTCCCGTTTTGACTAAGCATATCACCCCCTACCAATTTTTGCACGCCTTTAATGCCTGCATCATCTAATGCTTTTTGGTTGGCAATGGCAGCATGGCCGTCAATACGATTCAGGAATACTGGGCGATCAGGAAAAAGCGCTGTCAGTTTTTCGTTTGTCGGAAACGCTTTATCTGCCCAATCGTTTTGGTCCCAGCCGTTACCGATCAGCCAACCGTCGGGACGGGTTTTGGCGAAAGCAGTTAAACGGGTAAGCACTTCATCCCAGGATTTTGTTTCCCTTAAATCAGCGGTCTGTAAACTTTGTCCATAGCCATAAAAATGGGCGTGTGCATCGATAAAACCAGGGTAAACGGCTTTACCCTCTGCATCGATTTCTTCTTTGGAGGTGTATTTCCCTTTGATCTCTTTACTATTACCCAGCTCCAGGATTTTTCCATTTTTTACAGCGAAAGCCTCAACCGTATCAAACTTACTGTTAACAGTATAAACTTTAGCGTTATAAACAATGACATCAACTTCTTCTTTTTTAGAGCAGGAAGTAAACAGCAAAGCCAGAAAAAGGCTGTAGAGGATGGATTTCATATCGATAAAGATAGAAAATTGAAAGCATTTGCCTTTGTAAATTCAGCTTTACAGAAAGGATTTGTGCCCTTGGTTTTTAAATGGCACCGCTAAGAATAGCCACCCTGTACAGCAGGACTACCGGAACCGATTGACACTATGCCTTGCTTTTCAAAAAAAAGAAACAAGAAAATTAAGCAAAGATTTAATTTTGTTTAGCCATAGATCATTCGACTCCGTCCAGAATGACAACTGGTGTAAATAAAACCAGTAGAAGCAATTAATTCTATTTACCTACCGTCATTTATGTGTTGAGTTTTAAACAAACCGGGTTCATTAAGCTTATTTTGCATAATTTAGCGAATTCACTTTGCCCTGATACATGACTGATATTATTCACTTATTGCCTGATGCTGTTGCCAATCAGATTGCTGCCGGAGAAGTTGTTCAACGACCTGCCTCGGCAGTGAAGGAACTGCTCGAAAATTCGATAGATGCCGGCGCAGATAAAATTCAACTGGTAATAAAAGACGCCGGTAAGGCCCTGATTCAGATCGTTGATAATGGTTGTGGAATGAGTGTTACTGATGCGAGAATGTGTTTTGAGCGCCATGCCACTTCGAAAGTGAAAAAGGCTGAAGATTTATTTGCCATCCGCACCATGGGCTTCCGTGGTGAAGCCATGGCCTCTATTGCAGCAATTGCACAGGTAGAAATGAAAACGCGCAGGCATGAGGACGAAATCGGCACCTGTATTTCTATTGAAGGCGCGCAGGTAACCAACCAGGAACCCGTAGCCACAGCCGCCGGAACACAGATTTCGATTAAAAACCTGTTTTTTAATACGCCTGCCAGAAGAAATTTCCTGAAAAGCAATCCCGTAGAAATGCGCCATATTTTAGACGAATTTCAACGGGTAGCCCTGGCACACCCTGGTGTATTTTTTAGTTTGCACCACGATGGAGTAGAGATTTTTAACCTGCCAAAAGGTAATTTAAAGCAGCGTATTGTGCACCTCTTTGGCAATAACTATAACGAACGCCTGGTTCCTGTTGAAGAGGAAACCACCATTATTAACCTTAAAGGTTATATCGGCAAACCTGCTTTTGCAAAAAAAACCAGGGGCGAACAGTTCTTTTTTGTAAACAACCGTTTTATTAAAGATCCTTATTTAAACCATGCCGTAAGTTCGGCTTTTGAAGAGTTATTGCCTGACGATAGTTACCCGCTTTACGTGCTTTTTATTGAGATCGACCCTTCAAAAATTGATGTAAACGTTCACCCAACTAAAACGGAGATCAAATATCTGGACGAAAAATCCATTTATGCGATCCTTAAATCGGCAGTAAAACGTTCTATAGGCCGTTACAACATTGCTCCTAGCCTGGATTTTGATCAGGAAACGGGCTTTAGCAATATGATTACCCAAAAAGCGGTCGAAGATATTGTTCCGCCGAGCATCAATTTCAATCCTGATTTTAACCCCTTTGCCAGCGATAAAAGCGCTGCACAGGGTTATGCCTCATCGCCAAGAAATTATGATACCAAACCAAGCGTAAAAAACTGGGGTTCGTTATATGAAATAACTGAACAGCCCGTTGTAGAACAAACCTCAATTTACGCTGATGAAACGGTTTTGGAAACCAAGCAAAAGCAGTATATGCAATTGCACAACAGGTATATTGTTTCGCAGATTAAGTCGGGATTAATGGTGATCGATCAACAGATGGCACACGAGCGGATCCTTTATGAGCGTTTTCTCGTACATCTTGATGACCGGAAAGGCGCATCGCAGCAGAGTTTGTTTCCACAAACCATTACACTTAATGCCAACGATTTCGAACTGGCCAAAAGTTTGCTGGATGATATAAAAAGTTTGGGCTTCGATGTACGCGAATTCGGGAAAAACACGTTGGTAGTAGAAGGTGTTCCGGTTGATCTGGGCAGCAGTACTATTAATGAAACACAATTATTTGAGCAATTGATAGAGGGCTTTAAAAACTCGCAGCAAGAGCTAAAATTAAGCAAACGCGATAGCCTGGCCCGGAGTTTGGCTAGAAACAGTGCCATTAAAGCCGGTACAAGCCTTGGACAGGAAGAAATGAATACGCTGATCGATGAACTTTTTGCCTGCAAAACCCCTAACTTTAGCGTGAGCGGAAAACCAATTATCCAAACCATTACTTTGGCAGAGCTGGATAAGAAGTTTGAGAAGAGTTAGGCGTTTAGAGCTGGGAGTTTGGAGCCTTTAGCCGGGAGTTGTAAGTCCGGAGTTGGGGGATTGAAAGTTGGGAGTTTGGAGACAATTAACCGATTAACCTAATGACTAATGACCAGTTTAAACATTAACCTATTTTTAAAATTTAAATGAACAACATATATATTCCACCAGTAGTAAAAAACCTGCTGATTATTAATGTTTTATTTTTCGCAGCAACTTATTTATTAACCGGCCTTCACCTTGATGATATTTTGGCTGTTTATTATTTTGATTCGCCAAAATTCGAAATATGGCAACCTATAAGTTACATGTTTATGCATGGCGGTATAGCCCATATCTTTTTTAACATGTTTGCCTTGTATTCTTTTGGAAGCATCCTGGAATCGAGATGGGGAGGCAAAAAGTTTATTGTATTTTATTTTATTACCGGATTAGGTGCACTGGCACTGCAGTGGGCAGTACAGGCTTATGAAGTACACCAGATTATAGGTAGTGCCACCAATAACGGAAAGATAGACCTTCAGGCATTATTTCAGGGGGAGTTCAACACTTCGCAGCTTTCAATGGCACAAGCTGTTACGCTTCAAAGCATCTATTTTGGCGGCATGGTTGGTGCTTCAGGTGCTATTTTTGGTTTATTGGTTGCCTTTGGCATGCTTTATCCCAATGCCGAATTACTCATTATGTTTATCCCGGTTCCGGTAAAAGCAAAATATATTATACCCATTTATATTTTAGTAGAGTTATCTTTGGGTGTTGCGCAGTTTGAAGGCGATTCTATTGCACATTATGCCCATTTGGGCGGTGCTTTAATTGGCTTTATACTCGTTAAATTATGGAAAGATAAAAACGATACATTTTATACACTCTATGAATAATACTTTCAAAGATTTAAAATACAAGGTTTTTCAATCTGGCAACCCAATATTCTTTTACATTGGCATAAATGTGCTGTTGTTTCTGATTATCGCTGTTATTGGGATATTTACCTGGCTAAGCGGTAAAGGGGATTTGATCAGTCCGTTAGTTAGTGAGTATACAGGCTTACCGGCTAATATTTCCAAATTACCAGAACGCTTTTATACCGTATTTACCTACATGTTTATTCATGATGGGATTCTTCATCTCCTCTTTAATATGCTCGGATTATTCTGGTTCGGGAACATATTTATGAATTTCTTAAAAAGCAGGCAGTTCCATTTTGTATACCTGGCCGGTGGTATATTTGGTGGTTTATTTGCAGTTGCAATATTAAACCTGTTCCCGGTTTATGCCTCAGGTTTAACCGGCGTTACCATTGTGGGTGCTTCGGCAGCGGTAATGGCCATCATTTTTGCTGCAGCAACACTGGTACCCAACTACACCATCGTGCTCTTTCTTTTTGGTGAGGTTAAAATAAAATGGATTGCTATTGTTTACTTTGTTCTGGATTTTCTTGCCATCGGTTCGGTAAATGCAGGTGGCAGTTTAGCACATATAGGCGGTGCCCTGGTGGGTTTTGTTTTTATTAAACGCCTGCAAAGCGGCAGCGACTGGAGCAAGCTTTTTGAGCGCAAACCAAAACTAAAAGTGGTACGCAACGAAAAACCGGTTAAAAAGCCAGCCTTTAAAGGTGGCGTTTCGCAACAGGAAATTGATGCCATTTTAGATAAAATATCTACTTCGGGATATGATAAATTAACCGCAGTAGAAAAAGAAAAACTGTTTAAGGCAAGTAAAGATTAATGGCCAAAAAAAAGAAGAAGTACAATTTTTTGGATAAACTCCTCCTGCCCATTGCCGTTGCACTGGCTTTGGCCTTGCTTTTGGGGGTGCTTGCCGGAAACATGGATCCACGTAAGCATGCGTTGATCGCTTTTTTTGGCCTGGCCTATCCTTTTGTACTGTTTGCCAATATGATTTTCCTGATCTGGTGGCTTTTAAGCAAAAAATGGATTTTCGCAATCGCTACTGTATTGGTGATGGCTATTGGCGGTAAAACGTTAAAGGCAACTTTTGCCATTGGTGGGGATGAAGGCCCGGCTGAAAAAGCTGATAATAGCATCAGGATGATGACCTACAACGTACACAGCTTTAAACTTTACGGCGAAGACAATACCGAATCGGTAAAGGAAAAAATGCTGCAGGTAGTAAAAGAACAAAACCCCGATATCATCTGTTTTCAGGAGTTTTTTACCCGTTATAAAGGCGCATTCGATACCGTTGATAGCTTAAAAGCATTGTTAAATACCAAATATTATTATTTCGTACCCACCAATAAAAACGATTACGAAGCTACAGGTTTGGCCATATTCTCTAAATTCCCTATTAAAAACACAGGTAAAATCCCATTTGTTACCGGCTACCCCGGCAACATGAGCATTTATGCCGATTTGAACATTAAAGGGAAAACCCTGCGGATATACAATGTGCATTTCCAGTCTATTTCTTTTGAAAAACAGGATTACGAATACCTGGATAAGGTAAAAGAAATGAATACGGAGCTAAAACCATCCAAGCGGATCATAAGCATGCTAAAAAGTGCCTTCCTGAAACGCAGCGGTCAGGTTGATATTATGAAAAAGGAAATGGCTTCCTGTACAACGCCTTATCTTATTGCCGGCGATTTTAACGATACACCGGCATCATACGTGGTTACCCAGATTACTGCCGGGTTGAATAACAGTTTTATAAAAAAGGGAAATGGCTTCGGTAAAACCTATAATGGCAAATTTCCCAATTTCCAGATCGATTATATCGCCACATCAAAAGAGCTGGAGGTATTGAACTACAAAATTACCCATGCAAAATTATCCGATCACTTTCCGGTGCGAAGTGATTTAAGGTTTGTTCGCTAAGATTTATAACGGTTATCCTACGTGGGTATCCAAACCATAGTGGTGATTTTCTAGCAATTAACGATTTTTATACTTGGAGTGCAGGGGCTGTACAAAACACAGACTTTCCTCCCGTTTTCCACTTATACGCTTTCCCGAAAGTTCGGGATGACTCGTTGCTGCAGGGTAACGCTTCAACCGGGGCTAGGTGGCAACAGCAGTATTTCATTTTGGGGGCTGCAGGATGCAGAAACCCTTGTTCCTAAACCCGATTGAGCGGAATAGCCCGCAGCGTAGCGAGGACTATAAGCGAAAGCGGGACTGCATGCCGCCAAGAACCACAAGCCACTCATTTCCTGATCCTATTTCGGTCCATGTGGCATCAACCATGGCGATGGAATGGTTTTTACATTTGGAGCGCTCTGCATGTACAAAATACAGACTTTCCTCCCGTTTTCCTCTTATACGCTTTCCCGAAAGTTCGGGATGACTCGTTGCTGCAGGGTAACGCTTCAACCGGGGCTAGGTGGCAACAGCAGTATTTCATTTTGGGGGTTGCAGGATGTAGAAACCCTTGTTCCTAAACCCGATTGAGCGGAATAGCCCGCAGCGCGTAGCGAGGACTATAAGCAAAAGCGGGACTGCACACCACCAAGAACCCCAAGCCATTCATTTTCTTTCTAATAATGGAACAACATTAAGGAAATGTAAGCTTAATGCAAGTGAATACCAGATTACCGCAATTTTGCTTTCTTACCATACATCAACAATAGGTTTATTCCTTATTTCCATATTTGCTACATAGAATTTAAAAAAAATCTTCAAAAATATGAGCTTAATAGATGCCCTAAACTGGCGTTATGCCGTTAAAAAAATGAATGGACAGCCTGTTGAACAGGAAAAAGTAGATAAAATTATAGCTGCTGCGCACCTTGCACCTACTTCATCAGGTTTACAGCCTTTTAAAATAATCGTGGTGACTAACCAGGAATTAAAAGAGAAAATTGCGCCGATTGCTTTTAACCAATCGCAGATTATCGATTCATCGCACCTGTTAATTTTCGCTGCAAACGAAAACTACACAGAAGAAGGTATCGATGCGATTTTCGACAGGATGAATACAGAGCGTGGTTTACCTCTAAATGCCACCGATGATTACAAAGAACGACTTAAAAGCATGCTTTTACCAAGAACTGCAGAAGAAAACTTTAACCATGCTGCACGCCAGGCTTATATTGCTTTTGGTATCGCCATTGCAGAAGCTGCTGTGTTAAAAGTAGATGCGACCCCAATGGAAGGTTTTAACGGACCTGCCTTGGATGAACTTCTAGGTTTAGATAAAAAAGGTTTAAGAAGTGTTACCCTATTGCCTTTAGGTCACAGAGACGAGGCAGGCGATTGGTTGGTTAACCTTAAAAAGGTACGTGTTCCGAAAGAAGAATTCTTGATCGAGTTTAAATAACAGGCAAACACCATTATACTTAAACGGGCCGCTTTTTAGCGGCTTGTTTTGTTTAGAAGGGAGCCTTTGGCGTTTGAGTCGATTTGAAAATACTATCCCTAGCGCTAAACCTAGCGCCTTTACAGATTGCCGAATGAGATTGAGTTTATCCCTCAGTGATCATAAAGCAAGCCGGGAGACTCGCTGCTATTCTTAAATCCTCAGTGCCCTTCGGAACACTACGGACAGGTAGGCACATGCAGGAACAGTTAAACGATTTAAGTAATTAACGAACTAATGACTAATGAACCAATGACCAATGAGCTAATGACCAATGAACTAATGACCAGTGAACTAATGAACCAATGACCAATGAACTAAAAAATCAATTACCAATGAACCAATGACCAGTGAACCAATGACCAATGACCGGTGAATCAATGACTAATGAACAAATGACCAGTGAACTAATAAACCAATGACCAATGAACCAATATTATTGTAAAAAAGTGTTAAACATCTCTACAATTTAGGCGCTCTCTTTATAATTAGATATATTTACGGGCATAGCATTTAATAACCAATCCATGAAGATTTTTAGACTATCTTTTATTATATTTTCTCTTCTATCAGCGCTCAGTTTCCCTTCATTGGCCCAAACCGATACCATAAGCATTAATACCATTATTAGCAAAACCAATAAGGTTTTAAGCGATTACCCTGCCGAAAAAATTTACCTTCACTTTGATAAACCGTATTATGCCGTGGCTGACACTGTTTGGTTTAAAGCTTATGTTACCGAAAACCAGAATTTCTTATCGGGCATCAGTAAAATCATTTATGTGGATGTAATTAACCAGAAAGACTCCCTTATTCAAACACTAAAACTACCCATTACCGGAGGATTTGCCTATGGCAGTTTCCCTTTGGACCAGGTGAATTACAAACAAGGCAATTATCACATCAGGGCCTATACTTTATGGATGCTTAATAACCCCGATCCGGCTTATTTTAACAAAACATTTTACGTTGGTGAAGCCATTGATAAGGAGCTAAAAACTCATATTACCTACAAAAATTCTTCAACCGATAAACAGGAGAAAATTGATGCCCGCGTACAGTTTAGAGATGCCAATAATAAACCTTATGCCAATAAAAATGTAAGCTGGCAGGTGGTAACCAGTTATACGGTAATTGCCAAAGGTCGGGGCACTACCGACGCAAACGGCTACCTGAGCATTGCTATGACCAATGCGCAAAAAGCCGAATACCAGTTGCAAAAAGGCGAGTTAATTACTGCCATCAACACTACCGATAAAGACGTAGCTACCAGCTCGTTCCCACTTAAAAATGCCATTTTGAGTAAAGATTTCCAGTTTTTTCCGGAAGGAGGAAGCTTAGTTGCAGGTTTGACCAATAAAGTTGCTTTTAAAGCCATTAAAAGTGACGGTTTGGGCATTAGCGCTAAAGGTACCGTTACCGACAACGATGGCAAAACGGTTGCCACCTTTACCGCACAGCACCTGGGTATGGGCAGTTTTAATTTAGCTGCAGAAGCCGGAAAAACCTATAAAGCCATGGTAACTTATGCTGATGGCACTACTCAAACCTACAACTTACCAGCAGTTGAGGCAAATGGCGTTGTGGTCACTATCGATAACAGCAGCGCCGATAATATAGCCATAAAAATCGCTGCGAATGATGCTTTTTTTGGGCAAAACCAAGGTAAAAAGCTTTATTTAATAGCGCAGAGCAAAGGTGTAATCTGTTATGGCGCGCAAACTTCGCTATCGAACAAAGAATACAATACTACAGTACTTAAATCTAAATTCCCAAATGGAATTGCCCAATTTACCCTGTTTAACGAGTATGGGAAACCTTTGAGCGAAAGACTGGTTTTTGTACAGCAGAAAAATACCATGGCCGTTAATTTAAACACTGCGGCTACCACTTATGGGGTTAAGAAAAAGGTTAAAATAAATGTTACCGCTAAAAAAGACGGTGCTCCTGTTGAAGGTAGTTTTTCTGTAGCGGTTGTTGATGAAACTAAGGTCCCCTCCAGTGAGGATGCCACCAGCACTATTTTAACCGGTTTGCTGTTAAGCAGTGATGTTAAGGGGTATATCGAAAAAGCCAACTATTACTTTAATGCGCCCGACGCTAAGAAAAATGCTGATTTGGATGTGCTCTTGCTTACGCAGGGATACCGCAGTTTTAAATACACTGATATTATTGCCAATAAACTGCCTAAAATAGATTTCTTACCCGAGCAGGGTATCGAAATTTCGGGCATCCTTCGTCAGAACAATGGTATTCCGGTGAGAAAAGGCGCTTTATTATTGAGTATTCCCGATAAACGTTTCAATTTGGAAGGCACTACCGATCCTGTGGGGAATTTTAAATTCTCTAACCTGGTGTTTAACGATTCATCAAAAGTGACCATTACGGCTAAATATAACGTGAACTACAAAAACATGACCTTAAGCTTAAACGGCTCACCTGTTCCAACATTAACCAGAAACTTTAGCGCTGCCGAAGAAGTTCTTAACATCGATAGTGCATTAACCACTTATCTCGATAACAGCAAAAAACAGTATGCTTATCTGCATACCTTAAAGGATGTAAATATCAAAGGGGCGGTGGTACCAAAAGTTAGCCATAAAGATTACCCGGCATTAACAGGCTTAAGCCAGATAGCCGACCACGAAATCAGCGGCGATCGTTTAAAGGGCTGCGGACTTCTGATTAACTGCTTACAGGGTATGCTCGCCGGTGTTACTTTTGCAGATAACAATTTCTATGTAAGCAGGGATTATAACCAGGGCAAAAGGATCCCGATGGGTATCTTTATTAATGGAATGAACGTGGATGTAAACCAGATCAATACACTGGATGCCAACCAACTCGAATCGGTTGAGGTATTTTTAAGGGATGAATTAGGCCTGGTAAACCGGGCAAATAATGTAAACGGGGTAATTGTATTTAACCAAAAGAAAGCGCCTAAAGGCACTAAAATTTCGAAAGCACAGTTAATGGATATGCTGCCTAAATATTATGAGCTTACTTTCTCGCCGCAGGGTTACAATAAAGAAAAACAGTTCTATTCGCCTAAATATGATGTGCCTGCAAGCATGAACCGAAACGATTTAAGAACTACCATTTACTGGAATCCTAAGGTAGTAACCGATGCTACAGGAAATGCCTCATTTGAATATTACAATGCTGATGGCAAAGGCCAATACAAGGTAATTATAGAAGGTATAGACGCTAACGGAAATTTAGGCCGGTCGGTGTTGAAGTATACCGTAAAATAGAAAGGGCCTTTAGTTAATGGTTGATAGTTAATAGCCATGAAGAATAGGCCCATGTCTATCTGCCATTAACTATGAACCATTGACTATCAACCAATAGCCTTTCGGCTTACTTCACCTCAAACGGTATTTTTTGCCCTTTCAATCCCGCTAAAATATTTTTCACAATAATCTGTGCCATGGCCGCCCGGGTTTCTTCGGTAGCAGAACCGATGTGTGGTAATATGGCAACATTTTCCATCGACAGCAAAGGATTTTCCCTGTCCATTGGTTCCGGATTAGTTACATCCAGGCCAGCGCCCCAGATTATTTTTTCTTCCAAGGCTTTGATCAGGTCTTCTTCGTTGTGGATGCCTCCCCTTGCAGTATTGATGAAAATGGAATTGGGTTTCATCTGCTTAAATACCCCGAGCGTAAATTTACCTTTGGTTTCAGGGGCAAGCGCAGTATGGATGGAAAGCACATCACTTTGAGCCAAAAGTTCTTCAAAAGACACATATTTGGCTCCTAATGCTTTTTCAGCCTCTTCGTTACGCGAACGGTTATGGTAAATTACCGGCATGTTGTAAGCACCAATACATTTTTTGGCCATCTCCAAGCCAATTTTCCCAAGTCCGAAAATACCCAGGGTTTTGCCGTTTACCTCAATACCCAATTCGGGTGCAGGCTCGTATTTTTTCCATTCGCCCTTAATAATTTTCTTATGCGAGTAAAAAGCCTTTCTTGACACAGCGAGCATCAATAAAAAAGCGGTATCGGCAGTAGCGCTGCTTAACACACCCGGGGTATTCCCAATCGGAATGTTCAACGCCTTTGCTGCAGCTACATCAACATTATCATAACCTACCGAATGGAGTGCAATAACTTTTAAATGGCTACAGGCCTTCAGAAATCCGGCATTGATCTTATTAGGGCCAACACTGATCAAAGCATCCTGCCCCTGGCAGGCTGCGATGAGTTCTTCAGGACTGATCTGCCGGTTTTCTTTCCATTGGGTAACCGAAATATTGTTTTCTTCCAGTTCTTTTACTCCCACCGGAGCAATGTTGCCACTTATAAATACTTTCATGTTTAATTAACAGTAAATTCCAATCTGGAGTTTTAACGATGCTTACTTTACAGTTGTGGTAAGTACCTGATAAGTGTTGGCACTGAAATAACCCAATGCATTATTGGTAATGTTTGATGTTGGGTTGGCCGGCGTGGTACCCTGGTTTGGTCCACGGTCTGATTGCTGACTCAGTGCATACCAATAATCAAATATATTACTGTCAATACATTCCATTTCAATCTTAACCTTATCATTAGTGTTCAGTTCATCGCTGTCGTGATCGTTATTGGGTTTAAAGAAGAGCTGGATCCGTAAATCGTTACCGTTGGTTAACCTGTCGTTGTTAGCATAGTAGCGTCGCGACAGCACATCATTTACATATAGGTTAAAGTGGTAGAAATTAACTTCATTAGCCGGATCTTTTAAAAAAGCAGCCGCTGTTTTGCGCTCGCGACCAAAAAAATTATTTTTAATGATCCCGATCGAATCCATTTTAACGACGTTCGGCATTTTAGAGCTCGCAGTATAGTTTTGCCCCTCAACAGTAGCATTTAAATAATAGGTAACACCGGGCTCTCCCTTCATGCGATTAACGTAAGTGCCAGGCTTAGTTCCTTCTTTAAATACAAATGTATTTCCCTTGTTATCCGTTACGGTAACGGTAGCACCTGAAATTTTCGGAAAAACATTTTCTTCGGTATAACCTATCGTTTTGCTGATTTTAATTTCCTGATCCATCAATTGGTTATTAATAATACCTTCAATTACCAGTTGAGGGTCGGCATTTTCAGTCTTAATTGAGATAATTTTCTTGCATGAAGCGAGGCACAAAGTAAATAGGGCCAAATATATCGTTAGTTTTTTCATAACATTAAAATTTAAAGTTCCAGGTAATGGAAGGGATAAGCCCAAAAAGTGAGGTTTGCTGTGCAGCAGTTTTATTCGGATTTTCCGGATCGGTAATAAACTCTATTGAGTAAGGATTTTTACGGCCCAGCACATTATAAATACCGAAATTCCAGCTCGATTGGTATTTCTTTCCAGGCTTCCCTTCTAAAGTAGCGCTTATATCCAAACGCATGTTGTAAGGCATGCGACCTGCGTTACGCTCGGTGTAATAGTAAGCGGGTTGCCCGCCAACGATATATTTCCCTGCCGGATACGTTACTGCATTACCTGTGCTGTAAATAAAACTCGAAGAGAATGTCCAACGCTTACTCATGTTGTAAATACCCACTACCGAAATATCATGAGTACGGTCTTGTCTTGCCGGAAAGTATTTGCCGTTGTTCAATTCGGTAAATTTACGTTCAGTACGGGATAAGGTATAACCCAGCCAACCGTTCAGTTTACCGAATTTCTTCTTAAAAAACAGTTCCATTCCGTAAGCACGGCCAACGCCGTATAATAATTCAGATTCTACATTCGAATTGGCCAGCAACTCTGCTGCATTTTTATAGTCGATCTGGTTTTGTAGCCATTTATAATAAATCTCACCTGAAAGTTCGTAATTGTTATCCTCGATATTTTTAAAATAACCCAACGCCACCTGATCGGCAATTTCGGGTTTAATGTTATTGCTGCTCAGCACATATTGATCGGTAGGTGAGCTGGAAGTAGCGTTGGTTAAAATATGTACATTTTGAGTGTTACGGTTGTACGACGCTTTAATGGAGTTCTGTTCGTTAAATAAATAACTCACTGAGAAACGCGGCTCAAGATTAAAATAACTTTTATAAAATTTCCCTTTGGCTACATTCTCGGTAGAAGTGATGTTTCCGTTAGCATCGTAATTGCTAAAATTACCCGGTCCCATTAACGAAAAAGCAGCTAAACGCACTCCATACAGCAAATTTAAATGTTCGTTAACCGCCCATTCATCTGAAATATAAGCTGCTGATTCTATGCCGTAACGTCTTTCCTGTGTTAGCGAATTTACCTGCGAAGCCTCGTCGCTATCGATATCGATAGGAGAAATACGGTGCTGTGTAGCATTTAAGCCAAACCTAAGGATATGTTTGTTGCTGAAATATTGAAAATCTTCTTTAAAGTTAAAATCGCGGACCAATGAAGTCGCCTTAAAGTTTGTGGCATCGTTTAACAACCTTACCGTATAATTATAGTTGTTGTAAATTAAGGAGGTGTTAGAAAATAAACGGTCGCTAAAAATATGGTTTAAGCGGATGGTGGTGGTAACATTGCCCCAGTTATTTTCAAAAAGATCTTTAACACCGATATTATCTTTGCCAAAATAACCAGAGATATAAATGGTATTCCTATCATTGATTTTATAATTCGCCTTTGCATTGATGTCGTAAAAATTCAGGGTACTTCCATTTACGGACGAATCTGGCGAAGAACGTAAAAATGCATCGATATACGTGCGGCGGAAACTCACCATAAAGGAGCCGCGGTCTTTAACAATGGGGCCTTCCGCTTTAACCCGCGAAGCAATTAAGCCAATACCGCCCTGAAACTTAAATTCCTTATTATTGCCATCATCCATTTTTACATCTAAAACAGACGATAACCTGCCGCCATACTGCGCAGGCATGCCACCTTTGTATAAGCTCACATCTTTAATGGCATCTGCATTAAAAGTAGAAAAGAAACCCAGCAGGTGTGATGAGTTGTACACGACTGCTTCATCGAGTATAATCAGGTTCTGATCGGCAGCGCCCCCACGCACATAAAAACCGGTATTCCCTTCCCCACCAGATTTTACGCCTGGCAATAACTGGATGGTTTTTAAAATATCTTTTTCGCCCAGCAACACCGGTATGGTATTTAACGCTTTCATATCTACCCGTTCGAGCCCCATTTGGGCACTTTTTAGATTTTCATTTTTACGGTTATTGGCACTTACGGTTACTTCAGCAAGATCGTTTGTACTTTTTAGCTCTTCGTTTAACCTGGTATCTTTTGTTAAATTAATGGTTTTTACCACTGGGGCATACCCCGTATAACTGATGGCTAAGGTATATGTGCCTTCAACCTGTTTTAAGGCAAAATATCCATAATTATTGGTGAGGGTTGCAGCAGTAGAAGCGCCAGAAATCCTGACGGTAGCACCAATCAGGGTTTCGCCTGTGGCTGCATCGCGGATGGTTCCGCTAAGGGTAAACTTATTTTGCGCAAAAATAGATGTACTGAAAAAAAGAAGGATTAAAGCTAAGTAAAGTTTTATCGGCATATGGGCAACTATCTAAATTTTAAGATCGAAACCAAATGTACGAAATCCAAGTCCGTTTAACAGACAATGGACAATTTCTTAATACGGGCATGGTTTTACTTATTAACGGGATAAATGCCGATATGGTGTGAACGCAATAAATAAGCACTTAAATCAGCCTTGCCGGCCTGTTGAAAAGTGATGAGTTTAGATGGTATTTTTGGCATGTGGCAATCAATGCAATTGGTGCTGAGCGATCCTTTTGCCAGCGTGGCTTCGCTGTGTTTACTATCCTGGTGACAAGTGATACAACGTTGGGAGTAAATTTTTAAATTGCCTTTGATGTTTTCGTGTGTATTGTGGCACGACTGGCAGGTCATGGTTTCGCTTTTGCGGTAGCAATTACTTCCTTTCAGCATTTCGGTCTGGTTGCCATGTACGTCGGGATCAGCACTGCCAAAACCTGCAAAGTCTTGTGCATAATAGTCGTCTAAATGATCGCCGGGCTGAAAACCGAAAACCGATTTTTGGGCAACCAATGCATTGCCGGAGTGGCACACGCCACAGGCATCCATCTTTTGTTTTCTGCTCAGTGTTTTATAAATGGCGATGAACTTTGCCGTTTTCTCTTCTGGATTTTCCAGGTGAAAAACCGCATGTTGCCGGCCTGGCCCGTGGCAACGCTCGCAATCTATCCCGTAAATCAATGTACCGCGCTCCAGCTCCTCATCTGTAGAAACCCCCGAAGTTTGGGTTACTTTCTTGTCTACATAGGAGGCATGGCATTCTAAACAACGGCTACCAATGGGCCGGTCGTAATAAAAGGTTTGTTTAGGGAAACCCGGACTAATGGCCCAGTTCCGGATGACCGAAAAATAGGAAAGCGGCAGTTCGTATAGCTTTTTGCCTTTCCAATAGGCATAGGTATAAGCCTTCTCGCCCGAACCAAATACCACATCGAATTTTTGGGCCTGCACCTCTTTCCTATCCACATAAGCTACCTGAAAAATGCCTTCAGCACGTTTTTCGATCACTACCTTCTGATGGGCATCGTAGCGGAATACATTCGAATCTGGTGCAAAAACTGCCAGCAATTGCTGGTCGGTTATTGGTTTAGAGGTTAAACCATGTGCATTATGGGTAAAAGATTGCTCAATGTTTTTGTGGCATTTTACACAGGTGGCAGCACCGGTATAGGCTTCGCCCCTGATGTCTTCGGGTAACTGATCGGCCGTATTCATGCACCTTGAAAGGATAATGATAACTACTGCCATCGCTCCTAGTATAACCAGTATTCGTTTTATGCCTTTCAAGACGATGCCTGTTTTTTATTTTACAAATTGAATATAGCTAAAATTATAGCCACCGGTTGCGGCGAGCACCCTTATTTTTTGCTTCCCCCATTTTAATGGCACATTTTTGATTTCGAAAGTGGCAAATCTTTTTGCATCGCCAGTGTTTGGAACCGCTACTTCTTTGACAACGGTTTTACCGTCGATTAAAACGGTGATTCGTCCGGCAGCATTTTCGGCTGCTGCATTTATTTTTAGGGTATAAGTACCTTTCTGCGCAACATTAACTGTGTATTGCAGCCATTCGCCATTTTCGATATGGTTTACATAATATTTTTCGTACTGAAGCGAATCTTTGGCAATATCAACACCATCATTACGATAAATCCTGCCGCGGTTCCCCACCGATCTCTTATTGGTAGAAGTGTGGTAATCAGCCGTGTCGGTATCGAAATAGGCAAAACTATTTTTACCCAAATCGTAATCAACCGCGTATACTATGCTTTTGTTTTGAATTAAGTGGGCTTTAAAAGGTTTGGTTTCATTACTAAAAGGCTGACGGATCATTGCATCGATTACATCATGGTGAATGATGGTGTTTTCTAATCTCGAATAAATAGCCAGTTCCATCAGTCCGCTATACACGTTGCTATCTTTAGGTTTATTACCGCCATTGTTGAGGTATTTAACCAGCGCATCGTAATTCGGGTTCGATTTAATTTCCATCGGGTTATTGAAACCGATTTTTTTCAGGGGCCACCACGACCAGCCGATATTGTTTTTTTCTAAGAGGTGGATGGCATCAGTAAACCAAACATTCGAGTTCTCGCCTGTTTCGCCCAGCCAAACGGGTACCTGCTGCTCATCGCGGGCTTTGATAATGTGTGCTATAGAAGCCTGATCGTTATAATTCCAGTATTTATGAAAACTTAAGGCCATGTTTTTATCCCACAGCGGGAAAATACCATTATAGTTATTGCCCCAGCCATTACCTTCAATAATAATCAGGTGTTGCTGGTCTACCTCACGGATGGCTTTGGTAATCTCTACCATCAGTTTTCTTAAAGGAGCATTTACTTTTTCCTTGGTACCATTTTTATCCTCTTCCGGATTGCTGAAACCATAGTTCGGTTCATTGATAATATCGTAGGCACCAATATAAGGTTCGTTCTTATAGCGTTCGGCCAATTTGCGCCAAAGGGCAATGGTTTTTTCCTGGTTGGCCTCGCTATCCCACAGGTAGGGCTTTGACGGATCGCGGTCGGCAATGTTTAAATCGTTACCCTGCCCGCCCGGTGCAGCATGCAGATCTAAAATGAGGTACATTTTATTGGCTTTACACCAGTTGAGTAAACTATCGGTTAAGGCAAAACCTTTTTCGAGCCAGGTATTTTTTCCGGCCACCGGTTCCTGATCTACCGGCAGGGTATAAAGGTTATAATGCATAGGCAGGCGGATGGAATTAAATCCCCAGCGTTTCATCGAGTCGACATCAATCTTACGCATGTGGTTAGCCAGCCAGGCATCGTAAAACTCCTGCGTTTGTTTTGGCCCCATCAGGTCGGTAATCCTTTCGCGGATGCGGTATTGCTGTGCCTCTTTAGTAATTTTTAGCATATAGCCTTCCTGCAACATCCAGCCACCAAGGCCTATGCCGCGCAACAATACATTCTGGCCCCTGCCATCAACAATTTTTGTGCCCGATGCTTTTAAAAAGCCCTGACCAAACCCCGTAACCGAAACACCGCAAAGCAGCAAAATATATAAAAGTGATTTTTTAAAAAACATAGTTGAGACGATTGATCATTACCAGATATATGTGGCTACTGCACCCTTATCGAGCGCCGCAGCATATGTTTTGCCGTTTTGACTGATGTTAAAGGCTGCAGCTTCTTTGCCGGTATTGGCCACAATAAGCACATGTTTACCATCGGGTGTTTTAAATGCAACGTTGGCCAAACCGTTCAGTTCGTTAGAAGCCACCCGTACTGAGCCGGGCCTAACAAATTTCGAAGCATGGGCAATGGAAAAGTATGCCAGGTTACGGCTATACCTGTCGCCATTAATGGTAACTGCTCCCTGGCACATGGAGCAACCTCCCCTGTCGGTATAAGGCTTATTTTCCGGATCGGCAGCCAGGTTCCATTCCAAAACGTTTTTGCTCCAGTTACGGGTAGCGCCAATAATTAAGCGCTTTACCGGATTTACGATGTTAATGGTTGCAGCATCGGGCTGTTCAACCACCATTTGCTCAGAAAAATAGATGTTTTTATCGGGATGGGCATTATGCACATCGGTTAAAGCCTCTATCTTACCTCCGTAAAGGTGAAAGGCCGAACCGGCTATGTATTTTTTTGCTTCGGGGTCATCTAAAATACTGATCGGATAATCAGGCCTGTCGGCATTATGGTCGTAAATAATAATTTTGGTTTTAATATGGGCTTTAGCAAAAGCAGGGCCCAGAAACTGTTTTACAAAAAGGGCCTGATCGGGTGCTGCCATGAATAAACTGGGGTTATTACCAGGATGTAAGGGTTCGTTTTGCACCGTAATGGCATCGATCGGAATCCCCATTTTTTGCATTTCCTGTACATACCGCACAAAATATTTAGCATAGGCGCCGTAATATTCTGGTTTCAGCATGCCACCGCGGGCATCGTATGTGGTTTTCATCCATAAGGGAGGAGACCATGGCGAGCCCATAATTTTAATTTTAGGGTTAATGGCCAGGATTTCCTTCATTACCGGAATCACATCAGCTTTATCGGGGCCCAAATCAAATTTAGCCTGTTCCAAATCGGTTTCGCCCTCGGGAAGATCGTTGTAAGAAAATACTTTTTCGTTTAAATCTGATGCACCAATACTCAACCTGATGTAGCTTACGCCGATATTGTTGCCGTTGGTTGCAAAAAGCTCTTTAAGCAGTGCTGCCCTGGCTGGTGCCGACATTTTAACCACATGCTGCGCACTGCCACCGGTTAAGGCATAGCCAAAACCATCCATACGCTGAAAAGTTTCTTTATCGTTTACAACAATGGTTAACTGCTTGTTTTTAACTTTAGCCAGGCTTAGGCCTGTGGCCTGGCGGGTAAATAAGGCGGTACGATCGGCTTTGGTTAGCCATACCTGCGGCTGGCCCTGTGCCATAACAGCAACCGAGCAACTAAAAGCACAGCCTAATATTAGCCCAAAGGACTTGGTAAATAGCATAGGAAAGATGGTCTGATAAAAAACAGGAAGAAAGGCTACGCTTTCTCCCTGTAATTAAAATATTAAGGATGATATAGAGAAGGGCATTTATTTAGTGCCACCCCATTCTTTACTTTGTAAAATTTTAGAGTTGGCCAGTTCTCTTTCCGGAATTGGAAAGATTTCGTTTCTGCCTGCTTTAAAACCTTTACCGGCTAATACTGTTGGTGCTAAGCCCCAGCGTACCAGATCAAACCAGCGGTGTCCTTCTGCTGCAAGCTCCAAACGGCGCTCGCGCATAATGTTATCCATGGTTACCGGTAGCGGACTTAAGCCCACTCTTGCCCTTACCGCATTAAACATCACATAAGCTTTGGTTCCGGCACCAACACCTGCACCACTTTTCAATAAGGCTTCTGCTTCTAGCAAATAGGTATCTGCCAAACGGATTTCGTACATATCCTGGCCGAAATTAAGTTCTAACTGGCCACTGGCTGCTTTAGTAGACGTACGGCCGGCGTATTTTTCTATAAAATATCCGGTATTGGCATACGCATGTTTATAGGTTACAATATTTGCCTTTTCCAAACTATCCAGGTTAGCAACGGTTGCTTTATTCCTCGGGTCGTAATGAATCTGATCAAAGAAATCTTTTGTAAAAGGCAGGAAACTCCAGCCCGAAATATAATCGGGAGCCAAAGCTGCATTTACCGGCACATAGTTACGCGGACCAACCAAAATACTCATAACATTACCTTCGCGGCTACCAACAGTTCCCCAGCCCATATCAGAGGTGGTGTTATAAACAATTTCCAAAATCGATTCCGAATTGAATTTATTTTTAACATTCCATAAATCGGCAAAATTAGGCAGTAATTTATAGCCATAGGTACTTGCTCCGGGGGTGGGTCCGTTAACCAAAGCAAATTCTGCCGCCGCTTCCGTCCATTTTTGCTGCCACATGTATACTTTACCCAAAACGGCATGTACCGCACCTTGAGTAAGTCTGCCGCCCTGTGAAGCAACGGGAACTGTAGCCGGTAGATTAGGAATAGCTTCCGATAAATCTTTAACGATCAAAGCATACACCTGATCTGCAGGAACCTGTAATACATCAAACATTGCACTAGGTTCAACCACATCGGTCAATAAAGGAATATTCTTAAATAACCTCACCAGGTCGAAATAATAGATTGCCCTTAAAGCTTTTACCTCTGCAATGTAGCGTGTTCTGGTGGCATCGTCTAAACCTGCACCATTCACCTTTTGCAAAAATACATTTGCCCGGTAAACACCGGTAAAACCCTTGCCCCATAAATGGCTGGCCGCTCCCGAGGTAGAAGTTAAGGTGTAGTTATTGATGGTCTGTAAATCGCCGATATCAGATGGCGAATCACCTCCGGCAAAATGGTCATCAGAACCTGCCGATAAAATATTTACTTTGGTCAGGTATCCTGAAGATTGATTTCCCAGAACATCATACACCGAAATGAGTGATGTTAATGCTTCTGCAGGCGTTTTGTAATAACCAGTCTCCAAAATACGCTCTCTTGGGTTTACATCCAACTGTTTTTTGCAAGAGACAAACAATTGTGATGAAGCGGCCAAAGCCGCAATATAAAAAATACTCTTTTTCATTGTTCAACTATTAAAATCCAACATTTAAACCAATCATAAATGAACGTGCCTGCGGGTAAACTCCACGGTCTACTCCCAATACCGTTCCACCGATTTCTGGATCATATCCCGTGTATTTGGTAATGGTCCATAAGTTTTCGCTCATTAAGTAAGCCCTGACTTTTTGTGCACCAATTTTTTTCGAGATGTTTTGAGGAAGGGTATATCCCACCTGTAATGTTTTTAATCTGAAATAATCGCCTTTTTCGAGGTATAGTTTAGAGAATTTGATATAGTTTCCGTTTGGATCAGATTCTACAATACGTGGCATGGTAGTAGAAGGGTTAGAAGGCGTCCAGCGATCTAAGATTTTGGTTTGCCAGTTTGCATAGGTAACATCTAAACGGCGTAAGCCCTGAAAAATCTGATTTCCGCCAACACCATTACCAAAAGCTACCAGGTCCCAGTTTTTATAAGCCAGGTTAATGGTAATACCGTAGGTATATTTCGGAATTGGGCTGCCTAAATACGTTCTATCTGACGAATTAATTTCATTATCGCCATTTAAGTTCGCAAACTTAATATCGCCGGGTTTGGCATTAGGCTGTAGTTTGGTACCTGCCGGGCCAACATAGCTATCAATTTCTGCCTGAGTTTGGAAAATACCCAGCATATCATAACCATAGTATTCGTTGAAAGATCTGCCTAAGCCGGTACGGGTAAAGTTACCCATGGTTTGGAAACTTTGCGCATTATCTTCGATAAAGGTTTTACCCGGCAATAACTTGGTCACTTTATTTTTAAGGAAAGATATATTTCCATTTACACCTAAATTAAAGTCGCCCATTTTTTTGCGGTAGCCCAGTTCGAATTCAAAACCGGTATTTTGCATATCGCCCACATTTTGTGTCGGGCCTCCTGCTGCACCCACATACAATGGAATATCCGGTGTTTGCAATACCCCAACGGTTTTCTTTTTAAAGTACTCGGCCGATAAGGTAAAATTAGTGAACAGGGTAGCGTCAAAACCAATATTGGTTTGGCGGGTTTCTTCCCACTTCAGATCGGGGTTAGATAAAGCAGCCGGGCTCCAGCCTATCATGCTTTGATCGGTTGTGCCGAAGGTATAGTTACGGCCACTGCTCACCAATGAAACGTACCTGAAATCGCCCAAAGCATCGTTACCGGTAACTCCATAACCTCCACGGATTTTCAAGAAACTTACAACGTTATTTTCTTTCCAGAAAGCTTCTTTTGAAGGCACCCAACCCAGTGAGAACGAAGGGAAATAACCGAACCGGTTGTTGGTACCAAAGCGCGAGGAGCCGTCACGCCTGATGATACCCGTAAACAGGTATTTCTCGTCATAATCATAAGTAACACGGGTAAATAATGAGTTTACAACATGTAGTGTTCCATCGCCACCTCCAACAAGTTTATTAGCGGTTCCGGGATCATAATTTAAATTCGCTTCATAAAAGCTGTTGGCAATGATGTTCTGATACGTGGTATTTAAACTTCTGGTATTGTTGTCCATATAGTACCCCTGCCCCAGGATGATGAAAGCATGGTGTTTACCAAAGTTGCGCGAATAACTTAAGGTATTTTCCCAGTTATAGTTTAATACCGTATTAATTTCGCGGTAGAACGATTTTTTATCGTTTTTAGAAGAAGAGTTCAGGTAGAAAAGCGGAGTGTACGAATCGCCGCCGTAGAAAGCTACTTTAGTACCTAAACTCGATCTGAATTTCAAATTTGCAATAGGTTCAATCTCCGCAAAAGCGTTACCTACAATGTTGTGGTCCCAGCTATAGTTACCCAGGCGGGTTTGCATGTAAGCTATTGGGTTAGTCATTTCCTGACCAACAATAGGCGAAATACCATAAGGGAAACCATCAGGATTTCTGAGGGTATTGGCAATGGTGTAAGGCGATTTGGCTATTAAAGCAGGGTCGGTTTCTATTACCGGTGTAATCGGATCGAGGTTAATGGCCGAGCTTAGTGGCCCGCCAAACTCACTGTTGGTATTGCCCAGGCTGCTGTTTACAGAGTGGCTATAGCCCAGGTTCTCGCCAAAAGTAATCCATTTTGCAGGTTTATAGGTAGAATTAAGCCTTACGTTTGCCCTGTTCCATTTAGAAATCGGGCTGGCCACAATACCTTCCTGTTTAATGTAACCCATCGAACTGTAGATGGTAAATTTGTCGTTCCCTCCGCTAACACTGAATTCGTGGGTCTGGCGGCGGGCATCATCGTTAAATACCTGATCCTGCCAGTTGGTACCTGCACCCAAAGCAGCCGGATTTGCATAGGGCTGAGGTAATCCGGAGTTAAGTGCCGATTCGTTTCTGATGGTAGCATACTGGGTGGCATTTAGTAAATCAAGTTTTTTTGCAGGTGCCGAAGTACCGTAGAAGCCGTTATAATTTACGCTTATTAAACCTGCTTTACCTTTTTTGGTTGTGATAATGATTACCCCATTAGCAGCCCGGGCACCATAAATGGCCTGCGAGGCAGCATCTTTCAATACTTCGATAGATTCGATGTCGGCCTGGTTTAGGTACCCTATACCACCGTTATCTACAATTACCCCATCTACTACCCAAAGCGGATCGTTATTACCACCCGAAGCAAAAGAAGTGTATCCCCTTACCCGAACGGTAGAAGAAGTACCGGGTTGCCCGTTACCACTTGCAATGGTTAAACCAGAGGTTCTACCTTGCAAAGCCTGTTCAACCCTGTTAATCGGCATGCTTTCTAAATCTTTGGCTTTAACGCTCGAAATAGATCCGGTTACCACACTTTTCTTTTGTGTACCATAACCTACAACCACTACCTCGGTCAGGTCTTTTGAGTCGGCACTGAGCGTTACATTAATACGGCCGCCTGCCGGAACAGTTACCGTTTGTGTTGCCATACCAATTAAATAAACGGTAAGCTTTGCCCCTACCGGAGCCTGGATGGTAAATACACCATTGGCATCAGTCGATGCTGCTCTTGTAGTGCCATCTAACTTAACTGTTGCACCAGGCAATGGCGAGCCATTTTGTTCTGTTACCTTTCCTGTAACCGGAATGTCTTGTGCCAATAAGGCGAACGGGAAAGCCAGGAGACAGAAAATGAAGAATACGAATGTAAATCTTCCTCTCATAGAAATTAATTTTAAGTTAATGATATTTGGTTAGTTCATGAATACAGACTTATGGGCTGCTGTTTCATCAATCAAATCTATCGACGTGAGCAGCAATAGCACAATTTGCCACTACTACACCAACCATACATCAATCTTAAAAAGGCTAAAAAAACAGAAAAAAATGGCCTACATAAGCCCTACAAGACAAACCTAAAAAACTGTATTACAGCTAGTTAATTTTTTTTAACAAAAAATAACCAAAAGTGTAAAAAAAACATTCGTTTAAGGCGTTTTTTGCCGTGCTATTTCGATCAGGAATTCGTATAAATTGGTTTCTGGCTTAAGCTGAAGTTTTTTTCTCAGGCGGTAACGGCCCACTTCTATGGCCTTAATCGTTACATTCATCAGCTGTGCCATTTCTTTTGAAGAAAGGTTCATAGACAGGTAAGCACAGAATTTAAGATCATTTTGGCTCAGGTCGGGATAAAGATCTTTTAACCTGCTAAAGAACTCTGTATTGACATGGTTAAAGTGTACACTCATGTGATCCAGTTCCTGGTCTTTCTTTTCTACATCTTTAATCAGCCTGATCAGGTGCCTGAAACTTGGCGAGCTTTCGTTAAGGTCGTGATTTTTAATTACGGCAGATATCACTTCCTTTATTTTGGCCAGAACCTTACCCCGCTGCACCAGGTGCATGGTCATGGTAGAAAGTTCTTTGTTTTTATAATTTACATCAGCTTCAAGTTTTTCATTCTGAAGCCTTACAATTTCCTTTTCATTTCTGTCAAGTTCCAGCTGGTGCAGGTAACTCATGCGTTCCTGTTCTTTGATGTGCTTCTTTTTTTGCCACCTGATAATTAACCTCAGGGCCAGCACAATTAAAATCAGGTAAACCATGCGCATCCAAATGGTATTGTACCAGGCAGGCAGTACCACAAAAGTATAACTCACCACTTCCGATTCGTTATTTATTCCTGTACTGGCTTTTACGTTAAAGGTATATTTTCCGGCAGGCAGATTCGTATAATCTTTTTCGCTTTTAGTGCCCCATGCCGACCACTCGCTATCAAAGCCTATAAGCTGATAGCTGAATTTAATGTTTTTATCGTGCTCAAAAAGTGTTGAGGCATATTCGAAATGGATCGAATTTAAGCTGTATACATATTCGGGGATTTCCTGCAGGTCTTGTTTGGCCACAATGCTGCCCTTATTTACAAAATAGCCGCCAAAAACAACACTGTCTTTATTCCCCAATAATTTAACGGTACCCAGCACTACATTGGGCCGGGTTATATTCTCAATGTATTTTTGGTAATTGATGTGGTAAGCCCCTTTGTTGGCCCCTATAAATATATTTCTGCTATCAGGTGTATATATCGATTCGAAACCGCCAACCACTTTGCCATTTAGTTCGGGCAGGTATAAAATACTGAAAGCATTTTTTCCTTGCGGCCGGTGGAAATCGATCACCCCTACCTTTTTATTGGTAACAAACCAGATATTGCCATCGTTATCTTCCCTAAGGTACTGGATGGGAACACCATTGAGTGCCGAGCCCAGCAATTTAAAACGGGTAAATTTTTTACTGCTTGTATTGTATTCAAAAACACCGCTGGTGGTAGCAATTACCACCCTGTTTTTAATATGAAACACGTAATTATAGAGCTTGGTAGGCAAGCCATCCCGGTCAGAAAATAAGGTGGTGTGCAGAATACTTTTATGATCGGGTTTCAGTTCTATTTTATATACGCCATGATAAGGATGCGAAGCCCAGATCTGATCGGGGTTATTGCTATCGGCTACAATAAAACGCAACGTTTCATTAATCCCGGCAATTCTGCCACCGTTAATAAAGCGACTTCCATCGTAAGTTATTTCCTGCAATCCGGCATAGGTACCCGCAATTACCTCTTTGCTCGGGTAAACATTATCCATGCTTTGGTACATCCAGGTACCAATCAGGCTGTACAACGGAGTGGCGGTATTATCCTTCACCAGCAGGGTTCCGTCTTCGTGTGCCATGAGCAGCTGGTTATTAATTTCATCAAGCCCCCAAACCTGGCCTTTGCTATTCTTTACCTCTTCAAAGTTGGCAAGCGAATAGCTTAAATCGGGCATGGCCGTATTAATTTTGGCCCGATACAAGCCATTGGAAGTACCAATGTAGATCGATTCGCCATATTTACGAAACGCGTAACTGGTGATCTGCTTATTACGATCGGGAGAAATGCTTTTAACGGCACTATTTATGGCCACGTAAGCGATTCCATCATCGAGGGCCAGCCACATGTTCTTATCCTTATCCAGCAGTATACCCCTTACATTGTTATTTT
Source organism: Pedobacter zeae (assembly GCF_014196715.1). Taxonomy (GTDB): domain Bacteria; phylum Bacteroidota; class Bacteroidia; order Sphingobacteriales; family Sphingobacteriaceae; genus Pedobacter; species Pedobacter zeae. Next base: position 456,782 of record NZ_JACIEF010000004.1, on the reverse strand, counting down.
GTAAACCCTCTTTATAATTGTATTTCTGTACCAGGTTACCTTGCTTGTTCATGATATACACTCCGCCAGAAGTGGTGGCTACCCCGTATAAATTTGGGCCGATTTGAGTGGCAAAATAAATCCGCTCATTTAAAAAAACCTGGTTTAAACTGGTTTTTAGAGGCTTTAGCTGATGATTAACCAATAAAAAGAGTCCCTTTTTTAACATCGAAACCAATAAGGTATCCCCACCATAGGGCAACACGGCCGTAATACCCGAGCGGTTTAAAACGCTATCCACACAAAAAGGCTTCCACATTTCGTGGTCGTAAATCATCAGGCCCGAATCAGCAGACTGCGAAAAAACCTTGCCTTTTGCAGTGCCCATAAACATCCAGGTCGTATTGGTTTTATAACTTTTAACTACGCCATCTTTATAATGCAGGATAGCATGTATCGACCTAAAAAATACTTCATCGCCTACAATCGAAACACCCCATATATCGGCCAGTTTCCGCATGTTTTCGGGCAACAGGTTTAGCAGGGAGGTATATTTTAAAATGCCCTGTGCATTGGGATAGAAATACCCAAATTCATCTTGTCCGCCAACATAAATGCGGTTTCTAGAATCGATCCCTACCGAGCGTACCGAAGTAAAATTAGGCAGCCGATACAGGTTCCAGTAGCGGCCGTTAAAAGTAAGTAAGCCCTCGTTGTTCCCAAAATAGAGGATGCCATTTTTGTCTTGCTCTACATCCCAGTTCTGAATACCGCCATTATACTGTTCGTTATTGTAATTTACAACTTGCGGAATCCCCAGTAGCACCTGGGCCTGGGCATAATAAGCGGTCGAGAAGAATAATATAGCCAGTAGAAGTTTCTTCATGTAAGTTCGGGGAACGGTTAACGCAATAATAAATATATAATTTTAATTCCGGTTAACGGCACTTACAATTTCAGTTGCTTGCGCGCATTTTTAACGCGTGCATAAATAGCGTAACCATTGTATCGTCTGGTGCGCTCTCTTATTTACCATTTAAGGCACTTAAGCTTTTTGTTTTGGTCATCAAGCTTTTAGCTCGAGAGATTTCCCGGCTGCGCTCGAAATGACAGTAACCTTAGCACACCCAGGCTTTCTGCTTTTTTCGAGCTCTATTCTCCAAATCCCCGGACCTCCGACTTCCGGACCCGGGCTCTTTTTACACCTCAGACATCTTAGCACATCTAAGCTTTCAGCTCCGGCCTTTGATCTTTCAGCTTTGGTCTTCTTATTATTTGAAGCGTAATGCCTGTGGTTAGTGGGCTGGGTTCGGTCCCGCTTTCCCTGCAAGTCCTCGCTGCATTCTTCGCTCCGGGCTTTTCGTTCAATCGGGGCTGGTTTATTGGAGACTGTGCAATAAAAGAAAAGATACGATTGGGTGGTAAGTAAGAATAGACCGGAAAATTTCTAACCATATAAGAAATTTAAGGTCATGTAAGCTTATGTGTCCTTATAGGTCTTATATGGTAAAGCCCTAGTTATTAAGCTTGAGCGCGTTTCTAACGTGTGCATAAATAGCTAAACGATTGCATCGTTGCCCTACTCCAATTCATTCTGATCACCTATTGTAAATAAATTTTAGTCTCGATATCCTTACCTTAGATTTCTCCACTACGGTCGAAATGACGGACTTCTGCTTTGGTATTCAACTTTAGTCTTCGGACCTCTGACACCAGACTTCCGACTCAAAACTACTTAAGTAAATATGGTTCAACAGCTTTTCTCCAGATGGCATAACCGGCAGCATTCATGTGCAACATATCATTAACAAAAAGCTCAGGGCGCAACTGGCCCTTTTTGGTAAGCATTAAAGGGTAGATGTTAACAAATTTGGTATGGGCTTCGCCGGCGAAAAATTTTTGTATTAAAGCGTTTGAGGCTACAGCCTTTTCCTTAAACTTATCGCGACTTGGGCTCGGCTTAATTGAAATATACACAATGGGTATAGTGGGCAATTTTGCCCTGATGGCTTTGTACAGGTTAACGGTTCGGTTCAATACGGTGTCGGGTGTTACCGCATCGTTGGGCAGGTCGTTTTCGCCAACATAAAGTACAATCTGTTTAGGTTGGTAGGGAAAAACGATATCGTTTAAATAACAGGTAATATCGTTAATCACCGCACCACCAATCCCCCGGTTTAAGGCATTGTATTTAGCAAAAATCTGCATACAGTCGTCCCATTTGCGGATAGATGAGCTCCCCACAAAAAGCACCGGGTTTACAGGTGGTTTATACATTTGATCGTACTTTTTAATTACCTGTACATCATCCCAGAAATTGGGCTTCTTTTGGGCAAAAGTGGCTATGGTTAAAAGAGAGAGGATAAGTAGAACAAAGGATGATTTTTTCATATAAAAATGTTTAAAACGGACACAATATAACAATATACTAATGGCAGTGGGTAAATCAAACAATTTTATTACTGTTGGTTGATGATGTTATTGACGTGTAGGAATCTGTTATCCTGAGGGATAATTTATTTGTATAAAAATCAATATGATTAACAGATCAATTTTATCAGGTCGTATCCCTCGAGAGATCGTCATTCCCAACTTGATTGGGAATCTTAAAACGTTTGCATTAAGATGCCCGCATGCGCGAAAATGACGATTTTTCTATAGGAATCTGTCATCCTGAGGGATAATTTATTGTATAAAAATCAATATGATTAACAGATAAATTTTATCAGGTAGTATCCCTCGAGAGATCGTCATTCCCAACTTGATTGGGAATCTTAAAACGTTTGCATTTAAGATTCCCGCATGCGCGAGAATGACGATATTTCTATAAGAATCTGTCATCCTGAGCGGAGTCGAAGGATCTTTTACGTTAAATCCTCTTTTAAATGCTTCAAAGGCGTTTCGACAGGCTCAACGTGACAAATAGTTAAATATACTCCCCGAAACCAGCAAAAACTTGGTGAATAAACCTGATTGGAATGGAAAGCCCGGAATCCCGATTTTTTCATCGGGTGAGGACTTGGAATGGAAAGCAGGACTACAATCCGCCAAGATATACTGCCCTTTCATTTCCAAAAACAACAAATAAAACAATCTATTTAAAACCAACAGGGTCTTCGACTCCGCTCTCCGTAGGAGTCCTTTGGACAGACTAACAAGCAATTAAACTCATCCCCAGAAACCAGCACTAAACCGCTTAAAATCCAAGGATAAAGCCGCAATATGCGCCAACTTCTGCCTGGTAGAATGATCTTCATCCTTTACACCCATGGCATCAATATGTGGTGCTGCATCATTTTTTAATATGGCTTCATTACCCAGGTTATTTATAATTTGTTTAACCAAAAATGGATCGGTTTGTTCGGCCTTATGGTTAAGCGAAAGGTATATAGAAGTAATAATGGCATTAACCTGGTATATAATGGCCTGTACATCGTAAAGTCCTTTAAAATCGATACTTTTCTGCAGGGGCTCCTGCCGGGCCGATTCTATGGCTTCGCTCAGGGCCGATAAACTTAAATTGGCATTTTTACGGGCCATACGCGATTGATTTTCATCGCGTTCGGACCGGTTTTGAATGGCCACTTCCAGGTAATGAATACTGGCCTTCGCGGCATCAGCAATTTTCGTTTTCAGCTGCCGGCTATCCCATACCGGAAACAGGTAAGTAGCAAAAATGGCAATTACACAGCCCAGTAACGTAAACATCACGCGGTCGTGCACAATATGATCGAAATGCCCCTGGTAACTGCCCAGTGTTAAAATTACAGCCGGGGTAATAAACAGCACACTTATGGTATAATTTAAGCGGTTAAAAGCATAAAAACCCAATAAAAAAATAACCGAAAAAGACAACAAAACAGCCGGGCTTTTAATCAGGTAAACCATTACCAAACCAATAACCACACCACCCATACTCCCTTTTAAGCGTTGCAGGTTGCGTTTCCAGGTGATGGAGAATTTGGGCCGCGCCACGATCACCAGTGTTAAAAAAAGCCAGTAGCTGTATTTGCTGGGCTCGAGCTGCCAGGTGAGCAAAAAACCAAAAAGGAAACAAATGGCCAGCCGCAGCGAAAACCTGAATATGGGCGATTTTAAGGAAAGGTGTTCTTTTACCGAAAAGCGGTCGCCGGTAATAAATAAGGGATAAGCTATGGTACCGCTTAACTCTTGCTGCTCCTTTTCGGGTACGCGCTCATTACCGCGTATCATTTCAATAATGCGCACAATATCGTTCATATTGGCCATTACCTTGAGCACAATTAAACGCTGGGTTTCATTTAATCGCTCCAGCTCCTCCTGCAACAGCACCCGGTTTTGGTGGTAGGCCACATTGGTGGCTAACTCACCTTTGTAAGCTTTAGCTGAGCGTACATGCCGTCCCAATTGCTCCAGCTCCCTGGCTAAAATCTCAATTAGTGTAGCAATCAGTTGCAGGCTGGTGCCCTCGTTAAGGGTTTTGCGCACCAGGCCATAATCGTAATGTACGGCATTTAACTGCTCGTATAAATCGATCAGCAACCTTGCCCGCTCCAACAACAACTGACCTTTAGGATTATCGGGATTCATGGCATACTTATCAGTAAGCAGCAAATTGCGGATCAGCTCGTGTTTCTGGTTTACTTTGATATGCAGCTTAATGGCTGCTTTCTGCTGCAGATCGAGCGGTACAGTTACATCGTAATTTTTGGCTTTAATGTGCAGAAACTCGGCACTGCTCATTAAACACTCAAAAATGGCATGGTGCAGCGAGCGGTAAGGACGAAGCAAGGTCTGGATTAAACTGATTACATAGTACCATACTCCTCCTATTAAAATACAGGTACTAAAATACAAGGGCCGGGCAGGGTGCAGGCCCATGGTAAAGGTGCACACAATTAAAGCCATGGTACCTATTAAGGCCAGCTTTTGCCCATAAACGGCAAACATCGAAAAGCTAAAGGCAGCCAGCACCACCACAATGGCCGTGAGGTAAACCCGGTCTAAAACTGACGATACCACGAGCGTGGTTAAAAAGAAAACCGAAATGCTCCATACCGCAGTTTTAAGTTTATTTAAGCGGTTATCGGGTAAATCAGTCAGGCTGATGAGTAAGGCACCTACGCCTATCCCCTTTGCCGCATCGGGATTACCCAGGTAAAAAAACAAAATGATGGGTAGCACAACGGTAATGGTGGTACGCAATGCATCAGAAAAATATTCGCCCAAAAAGAAATACGTAATGGTAGAGCCGATGCTGTTTTTGCCCATGAATAATGTTATGAATACTGATTATGCTTAAACGCCGCAAAGATAACAGTTTTATAATGCATGCATAGTAAATAACTTTACAAAACCAGATACTGTTTTGTTCTTTGGACTTAGAAAAAATTTCCTTACTAAAAATGAGTATTTACGGATTACCCTACAACATTATCTAAATTACTTCATATTTTAGTATATATACTTTAAAATACTTCTAACATTCATTTCATCATTGATAAATTTTAATCAATTACTTTTTGATGATCGGATTATTTTATAAATCACATTAAAATTATACTAAGAAATAAAATGACATCAAATTTAGACGCTTTAATCCCAAGAGAGGATTTTGAAATAAAGGATGGAAATCAACCTGCTACGCAAAACTTACCTGCTGTCCAAGTAAGGGATTTAGAAGCTGGATCCTTTCTTTACCAAACATTAAGAAAACCGGATTTTCAACGAGAAACTTCGGAATGGACACCTGAAAAAATTTGTGACTTAATTCAAAGCTTCTTAGATGGAGACTTAATTCCAGCCGTAATTTTCTGGAATTCTGGAGGATATAACTTTGTAATAGATGGTGCACATAGGCTTAGTGCAATTATTGCTTGGGTTACCGATGATTATGGAGACGGAGTCATTTCTCAATCCTTTTTTGAATATAGCATTTCTGCTGAACAGGCCAATGTTGCAGACAAAACAAGGAAGTTAATTAAACGTAAATTTGGGACTTATAGTGATCATAAATTTGCTATTTCTAATCAAGATAAGGTGCCTCAACAAATGTTAGAACGTGCCAAAAAGTTAGCAACATTAACTATACAACTACAATGGGTAAGAGGTGATTCAAGTAAAGCAGAATCTTCTTTTTTCAAGATTAATGAACAAGCTTCTCCTATCAATGATACAGAAAAACAATTACTTAAGTCTAGAAAAAAACCTAACTCTATTTCATCTAGAGCGATAATTCGTTCTGGAACCGGCCATAAATACTGGTCTAAATTTGAAAATGAGATTCAACTGGAAATCGAAAACTTAGCAAAAGGGATAAACGATTTACTTTTTACACCAAAATTGGAAACTCCGATTAAAACTTTGGATGTTCCATTAGCCGGAAAAGGTTATTCAACTCAAACTTTATCCTTAATTCTTGATATGATAAATATTACTAATGATGTTAAGAACGACGATGAATTGAAAGATGATACAAATGGCGAAGAAACAATTAACTTTCTAAAAAAAACTAAGAAAAAATTAAATAGGATTACTGGAACTCACGCATCCTCTTTGGGTTTACATCCCGCAGTTTATTTTTACAGTACAACAGGCCGTTACCAGGTAACAGCATTTTACACAATTTTAAATTTAATCCAAGAGTTAGAATCGAAACCAAATGCTCTAAATGATTTTATAAAAGTACGCAGTAAATTTGAGGACTTTCTACTCTCTTACAAATCTATTATAAATCAAACAAATACTAAATTTGGTAGTGGATTAAAAAGCTATAAAAGATTAACTAATTTATTTTTGCATATAATTAATGAACTTCAAAAAGAAAAAAATGAACAGGAAATTTTGCATGGTTTATCGCAAATGAAACACTTCGAATATCTTAATCCAGAAAAAATAGATTATGAGGAATACATTAGGAAAGATTTTTCCACAGAATCTAAATCTGCAGTGTTTATAATCAGTGCGCTTAAGAATCCCGTTAAATGTAGCATATGTAAATCTTTAATTCATAAAAACTCTATCACTATTGATCATATCAAAAGAAAAGAAGATGGGGGACTGGGAATAATAGACAATGGCCAATTAACACACCCTTATTGTAATACAACTTTTAAAAATTAATGTATCGGTTGGTAAGGGACTTCTCTAAAAATGGCGCAAGCTGTTAATTATAGGCTCAAATAAGATCTTAACATATGCTTTAGCTGACAAATAAAGTACTATCAAAACAAAAAATACTACTGGTCTGACTCTCAACAGCCCAGTAGTATTTTAATCCCTATACCCATCTCTAAAACTATAATGCATTTGTGCATTACAGATTACATAATCTATAATTTCGATGTTCAGCTTGGCGCAGGTATTAAAACAGGTGCTTACAAAAAGTTCATCGAGTCGGTTAACTTTAATCCTTTTCATATCGCAATAGTTTAACACCAGTACACCATAAGCATTACAGGCAACAGCCAAACCTGCCAGTTGCTGTATACAGTTAATGGGTTTTGCCTGTTGCTTTAGTTTGTGCCAGCAAAAAACCTCGTGGTTTTGGTTTACAAACAGCACATACCAATCGCAGGCTTTGCCAGATGATGGTTTGCCGCGGAGCTGTTTTAAAAATTGAGTGGAATTTTTAGCCGGGTTTACGTTAACTGGCTTTTTCAGCGTGCGATAACTAAACTCCAGTTTAGCTAAAGTAATTTGATTTTTTGTTGGTTGCATTTTGTGAAAAATTAATACAGGCCAACTGTGTTCGCGGTATAAATATAGCAAAAATTTATAATGAAGCTGCTTAAAAAATGAATGAAATATCATCATAGAAGAGATGCTGAAATAAATTCAGCATAACGATCACCTTCAATATTCTGTTAAAAAGATTGCTTAGCGCCACTACAACAGTCCCAACCTTCCATTCGCAATGACCGATCTTTTGAGTGAGGCACACTCACTTCCGACTCCGGACTAAAGACTTCCGACTAAAAAATATACCCAATAGACGGTATTGATGTTGTGTACAAAATTTGGCAAATTTGCTTGCAATAAACAAACAATTAAGGGTATGAAGATAAACAAATTCCTACTAATGGCACCAGTGCTATTGGCAACGGCATCTGCTGTGATGGCGCAGGTAAAGAAACCGGCAGCCAAAGCAGTTGCTCCTGTTAAAACTAAATATGGAGCTTTAGCGATTGACCGGTCAAATGGTTTTTATTACGGCTTTTCGTTCGATCAGCCAAACAGGTCGGAAGCCGAAAAAAGAGCTATCGACGAATGTACCAAACGTGGCGGTGCCTGCAGCATTGTGCTTACGTACTCGGGTACTGGTTGCGCAGCTTATCGCACCATTGATGGCAATGTCGGTACAGCATTCGGCTGGGGCATCGCTAAAACCAAAGAGGCGGCAGATGCCATTGCCATTAAAGAATGTGTAAAAAGAAGTGGAGGTATACAGCCCACTAATTTTGTTTGGAGCTGCAATTCAGCCCAGGCAGCACAGCTAAACGAAATATACAACGCCTCATCAGAAATTACGGGTCCGGTAAAAATTGGTAACCAGATCTGGACGAGCACCAACTTAAATGTAAGTACTTACAGAAACGGCGATAAGATCTATTACGCAGCCAACCAAAAAGAATGGGAAAAGGTGAGCAGGGAAAAGATTCCGGCTTATTGCTATCTCAATTTCGACCCCAGTAACGAAAAGAAATACGGCAAGCTTTACAACTTTTATGCAGTTACCGATAGCCGTGGTCTAGCCCCTGCAGGCTGGCATGTACCGAGCAGCGGCGAGTTTTTAACGCTTATTGCTGCCTTAGGCGGCGAAAAGGTAGCGGGTAAAAAAATGCGCGGTACCACTGGCTGGGACATCAAAGATTCGTACAAATTTGCCCATGGCAATGGCGATAATTCATCAGGTCTCAATCTACTCACCAACGGCAGCGCCGGGGGCGATGAATATGGCGGTGGTCAATCGTTCAAGTATGGGATATGGTTAAGCTACTGGTGGTCTTCTACCACCAAATCGAGTGGCGACAGCTTTGCCTACTACCTTGATTTTAATAAATACAGCGAACCGCGTGTAACCGATTATAGCAAAACCACAGGTGCCGCGGTAAGGTTAGTAAAAGATTAAATACCAATATAATATACTCAGATTTCTGAACCTAAAGGTTAGAAATCACTTACTCAACCGGGAATAATCAAGATTTCCGGTTGATTTGGTTTTAAGGAGATGGCTAATTGTTTACCATTAAAGCTTTGATGGAAATATATCCTGGTAGATTGCTTCACGCCACCACTCCTTCCCATGCTTCAGTTCGCAATGACGAACCTTTTGGGGCTAATTTAGATATCCCAGCTGGTTACTCCTCTTCGGCACTCTTGGTGTTCCTTTACACTGTGGCCTTTGTGGCTAAAAAGAATTGAACTTAGCCTTCTGACTAATTAAGAATTAACAAAACAAATTACGTTTTAAAAGGATTATATAAGTGTACCAATAACATTTGATATGAAAACGAACGTAATCATCTTAGCTGCCACATTAGGTTTAACGCTATCAGCATGTACGGGTAAAAAAGCCGACCAGGAGAATGCCGATACCATGTATAAATATACCGATACCAGCAAAATGGTTGACAGTACACATACCGATTCTACAGCCGATTCGACCACCAATGCGCCGGCTGATATTAGACGTTAAGAATAATAAATAAAAGCGCCCATACAGAGAAATATGGGCTTTTTTTCTAATCAGCCAAAACCAATCCATCAAACCTTAGGTTAGGCAAAGATTCTTCACTGCGTTCAGAATGACAATATTGGTTCCCGCTGATTACACAGATATATATCCGCAGATTTTTCTTTGTAAATTGTCAGTTCCGCGATCTCTGTGGTTAAATAGTAAAAAGTCAGGAGACCGAAGTCCGAAGATAATTGCAAAAAAAATAACCATCCAGCTCTGTGTGTTTCTGTGCCTTCTCTCCGCGATCTCTGTGGTTAGCCATGAAGCCCCCATTCTAGGCATTCAAGCCTGTGGATGATTACATATTTTGGGCATCATTTAACTAAAAAAGCTATAAAATTTCTATCTTGCGCGAACTAAATTAACCATCATGCTTTCTTTTCAAACAATTCCTTCTAAAAGACACACATCTTATCTCATTTTATTCATGGTGTTTTTTAGCAGTTGCATGCAAGCGCAAACAACCATTTCCGATCAAAAACTAACAGGTGACATAAAAAAAGATCTTACCAGGCTATTACCAATAGGAGCGGTTAAAGCAGACATTATAGATGGCGTGCGACAAAATCCAAGACAAATGGAATTGGCAAAAAAGCTTCAATCATCCATAGCGCAAAATTATGAATGGTTTGTTGACTATATGAAAGCAGTACCACAGGGCGAAAAAATACCTTATCATGCTAAATTGGGTTTAACAAAAGAAGAATATATGGAACTCATAAATTTTATGGACAATATAGAAATGGTTTCGACTGGCAAAGAAAATATCGCTATCCAAATTAAAAATGACATGATTTATTTTAAATCCCAGAATAAGCTTTCAAAGCTAGATTCTTTGACTATTGACCTCAAAAATAACATGGTATCATTTGGGAAAATCAAAATGCCATTTGCTGATAAGCTAAATATAACAACCGACAAAAATGCGCTAAAAAGCAAGTGGGAGGGCTATAGCTGGATTTTAGAAGAGCCAAAAGATGTAGATGCCAATGCAATGAAAGATTTAAACAGTTTAAAAATGAGGCAATATAAATTCACCATAGGAAAACTCGAAAAGACTGGAAAAACTTATATGAGCCTAAAGGGTAGGGAAATTGAAAACGGGACAAAAACAATTGATTTTGAATTACCAGTTCAATTCTAGAATTAAAAAACCTCTTTTAGTAAATGATAACAAATAAAACAAATTGAGATCGTGTGTAACACTCATTATCATTTTTAAATTAATACTAAGCTTAACATTCACTAATAATCAACTATAAGTTGGGACATTGTAATATTTAGCTCCATGCAAAAAATAAGCACAATTGAGAAGTAAATGAAGAGTTACTTGTAGCAATAGATTTTAACACAATTTTAGAATAGCACTTCCTTGAACATCCTGAAAAAAATGGCTATCGCGATTTCCAAAGTTATTTGCAGCGTGTTTTGAAAAATACAGATAATTAATATGAGCAAAGCCAGCAGAGACCGACAACAACAGCGCAGTAAAGTTACCTTCTCTAAATTAACCTTCCATAAACTCAACTGGTTAGAATACCTTACCATTGGTTTAAGTATATGGTTCTTATTTTTCCCAAAACCTTACGAGATCCTTTTTACAGTATTGCTCTGCATGCCAATTATTGGCCTTATATTAAATGGTTTAACAGGCAGGCCAAGCATTGCCAGTTTGGTAGAAATTTGGAAAGACAAGGATGGGAATGATAAATACGATGTAGCCGATTTTATCGACATTGCCGCTTGGGTTATCCTGTTACGAGTAATTATCGATTATAAATTTGAAAGCTTTTATAGTTTGATCATCCCCGGTACCATAGCCTTTGCGATCATGCTGATCATTCTTTTTGCTACACATCATCACATCATCAATACCGATAAAAGCAAAACCTGGATTTATCTATCGCTTATTGTTAATGTTTTTCTTTATAGTTATGCAGGCACTTATGGGGCAAACTGTGTTTACGACAATTCGGAACCGACTGTTTACCAAGCCGAGGTGGTAAATAAAAGAATTAGCAGGGGTAGAAAAGGATCGAAATCGTATATTCTAAAAGTTACGCCGTGGGGCCATCATTACGATCAGGAAGAAATTTCTGTTACAAGCGATCAGTACAACGAAATCCAGACTGGTCAAATCATAAATATCGATCTAAAAAAAGGTTTATTTAATATCCCATGGTTTTATGTAGAGTAAGCTGTAACAGCCATGTTTACATATCATTTAACAAACAAGAAAGCGTTATATTAATTCCGTTTAAAAATTGACCTCCTATCCTGAAGAAATAAAATTTGCATCCGGTTGGCGAAAGTATCAGCAACGGGTTCTCGATCAATTAGATGATTATATTGCCAACCGGCACCTGCATATTATTGCGCCACCGGGCTCGGGTAAAACGGTTTTGGGACTCGAAGTAGCTATCCGCTTAAACAAACCAACACTGATCCTCGCCCCAACCATTGCTATACGAAACCAATGGATACAGCGTTTCTGTGATCTTTTTCTTCAGGTTGAAACCGTGCCAGACTGGATTTCGAAAGACATCAGAAATCCAAGGTTTTTAACGGTGGTAACTTTTCAGGGTCTGCATGCAGCATGTAATAACCTGCGCGTAAAGGAAGAGGGAGAAACAGAAGAAGAGGAAGACGCCGAACAAAGTTTAAAATCATCAAACCCAAATCTTGATAATATTGTAAATGGTTTAAAATTACAACAGGTTAATACCATTGTGGTTGATGAAGCCCATCATTTAAAAAACGAATGGTGGCAAACCCTAACCCGGTTAAAAGAAAAACTCGATCCCATTACAGTTGGCTTAACAGCAACCCCTCCTTATGATGTTACCCCGGCAGAGTGGTTCCGATACCTCGAATTTAACGGTCCGGTTGATACCGAAATATCGGTTCCCGAACTAGTAATAGAAGGCGATTTATGTCCACACCAGGATTATGTGCACTTTACCTTTCCTACCGAAGCTGAGAATAAAAACATTGAGCAGTTCAGGGAGAACATAGAACAGTTATTCCACGAAATCAGGCAGGATAAAACGATTATTACGGCGATTGAAAATCATCCGATCTGGGTACACCCAACCGAACACCTCGAATGGATCTATACCAATCTGGCCTGTTACTCTGCCTGTTTAATCTTTCTACATGCGAACGGACGGGAAATTCACGAGCTGCATACCGAGGTGATCGGTAATGATAAACCTGAAATCCCTCCGCTTGATTACCACTGGATGGAAAAACTCCTAGATTTCTATATGTATCAGGAAAAGGAGCATTTTAAACCTTTTGATGAACATCGTAAACAACTCGAAAATAAGTTGAGGCGCTGTGGTGCGATGGAAAAACGACAGATCGATTTTTCCAACAGTAAGCGTATTACAGGCTTTTTAACCTCCAGTGTCAGCAAACTAACCGGTATCTCCAAAATTGTCGATTTCGAGTTTAAGCAGCTTAACCATCAATTGAGGATGGTAATCTTATCTGATTACATCCGCGGGGAATTTTACGTAAACGCACCGGAGAATAAACTCGAGCTTACCAAAATGGGCGTAATTCCAATTTTTGAAAAACTAAGGCGCGAAAACCACAACGATAAAAAAATAGGCGTACTCACCGGTTCTATGGTTATAATACCAAAAACAGCCTCCGGTGCATTCGAAACAAAAGCGGCTAAAAAGAGCATTTCAAAAATTAGTTTATCACTGTTGACTTACGACGAGAACTATATCATCATTGAGCAAACCGAACAGCTTAAGAACGACCTGATCCATATTGTAACCGAAATTTTTCAGGAAGGGGAAATTGAGGTACTCATCGGCACAAAGTCCTTATTGGGCGAAGGTTGGGATGCACCTGCCATCAATTCGCTGGTACTCGCCAGCTTTGTAGGTTCCTTTGTTTCGTCAAATCAGATGCGCGGTAGGGCCATTAGAACACAGCAAGGTAATGCAGGTAAAACCGGAAACATCTGGCATCTTGTGACCATAGATCCCACTGCCGAAACCGGTGGAAATGACCTTGATTTACTGAAAAGGCGCTTTAAAGGTTTCGTTGGTGTTTCTTTTAAGGAAGAACCTGGAATAGAAAATGGACTGAACCGGCTAAACCTACCCGAAAATATTGTATTGCCAAACGAAGCAGAGAAAAAGAACGATGAAATGTTCAGCTATGCCGCCAACAGGGAAAATTTAAAAGAACGCTGGAAACTGGCGCTCGAAGGTGGTGTAAACCTGATTGAAGAAATAAAAATACCATTTGCAGAGGAACTTGGCTACCAGGAAGTGAAAGCGATGTATCTGAATAAAACCATTGCCTACCTTTCGGCTACTTTGTTTTCGGGCTTGGCCGGATTTGGATTACAAAGCCTCGAAATTTTTCTAAGGGCGGCTAGAAACCTCAGATCACTTAACGATTTCTATATCATTTTGGCAATTATCGGAACTTTAGGGATTATCTTATTCGGTGGCTTAACCTACAAAACCCTGAGTCTCTACATTAAATACAAGGATATTTCAAAAGATATCCGGCAAATTGGTGAAGCACTGCTAAATTCACTCATTAAAACCGGGACAATCAAAACCGATGCTTCAAAAATTTATGTAGACAGCAGTATAGATAAATATGGTGCTGTTTTTTGCCATTTGGAAGGAGGAACAACTTTCGAAAAATCTATCTTTATTAACGCACTGCAGGAGGTGGTTGCACCTATCGATAATCCGCGTTATGTAATAATCAGGCGGAACAAGTTTATGCTGTTTATCAAACAGAAAGATTATCATGCCGTACCCGAGCTCATTGGCAGAAATAAAAATCTTGCAGAACATTTTAAAAACCAATGGGAACACCATGTAGGTTCTTGCGATTTAATTTTTACCAGGACCATCGAAGGCCGAAAACTTATTTTGCAGTCAAGGATGAAATCGCTGGCCGCACAGTTCCAGAACAAAGTAGAACATGTAAACAAGTGGAAGTAAAGCTAATTCTAAAATCTTTCGCAAAGATTCTTCACTCCGTTCAGAATGACAATATTAATTGCCCGCTGATTATACAGCTATTGGCAGATTTTTCTCCATAAATTGTTAGTCTGAACGGAGTCGAAGACTATACAACTTTGTGTCCTCTGTGCTTTTTCTCTGCGATCTCTGTGGTTGAAAAGTGAAAAGTCCGAAGTCGGGAGACCGAAAATCATATCGCAAAAGGATAATTGCCAAACGCCTTACGCCATGCGCTTAACATACAATTATTCCATCAACTTACCTTTAATGCCCTCAGTAAGTTTTTTCACTTTCATATAACTAGCCAAAGAACTATTCCTTTTATCGAAGCTGATTTCGAGCCAGCCCTTTGTGGCTTTCAGGTTAAATTTATCGCTGCCGTTTAAGTTTACCAATAGATCGATATGCTGATCCAATGGAAGTTCATTGTTCAATGCACTATCAAGATATTTCTCGAGTTTAGCAGTTTTACCATCAGCATACTTCGCCTCAAATTTAAATGAGCTGCTTGTATCCTTTGTACTGATGGATAAATAACCGCCGCTGCTATGGCATCCAAAACTTAAAGTAGCAGCTAAAATTGCAATACTGTAAAAGATATTTTTCATCATTATGGGTTAAATGGTTAATTGTTTAAATTGGTCATTTGTCAATTGGTTCATTAGTTCATTGGGTTAATTGTTTTAATCGCTTAATTGCCTCCCAACTTTTAGTCCTCTGGCTTTCCGGCTGCCGACTAAAGACTGCAAACTGCCTTAGCCTCCTGCCCTGTTTTTAATATCATCCGCTGCTGTTTTACGGTTTTGGTTCGATTTTAAATTCTGGTTACCAAAATTATAACTGATGCTGAATGAAGCCCTTCTGCTGATATAATTGTTCTGCACCCTTAAATTCACATTCTGATAATCGAGCGTTCCTTTCCAATAGTTGCTTTGGAAGATATCATCAACATTTAATCTGAGTCTTAAAGCTTTGTTTAAGAAACTTTTTTGTACACCCATATTTAAGGCCTTTTGGTAAATGGTGGTCCGTTCTATACCGCGCACACGTGGCGAATTTAGCCAGAAATTGGTTTCAAAAGTCCAGTTATCGAGTAAGGTTATAGAACTGTTAATGTTAAAGTTATACATTACTTTACTCAATGTAAAAGGGGCTCCTTCCAGGTTATCGTCTTTAAATTTATTATAAAAAAGGTTAAAATTGCTTTGCAGGCTCCACCATTTGGCAATGGTAAGCGGGAAATATAAACCTGCTGTATAATATTGTCCGCTGCCTATATTGCCCTGTCCAACCGTAACAATCCTGGTGCTGTCGTTTTGTGCGGTTTTACTGTCTAAAATGAGATCTTTTGTTTTTGAATAGCCCAGTGAAAATGATAATCCACTTTTATAATTATAACTCACTTCGAAATTATTCGTAAACTGAGGCTTTAAATAAGGATTGCCCTGCGCGATGGTATAAGGATCCATATAAAAATTAAAAGGATTAAGTTGCTGGTAATTTGGCCGGTCTATCCTCCTGCCGTACGAATAGCGTAAATTACTGCTTTCTGAAATTTTCTGATTAACAAAAACAGTTGGAAACAACGATAAATAATGCTGTTTTGTCTCGGTATTATTCGTTACCGATGTTCCGGTAGATTGCGTATACTCAGCCCGCAAACCTGCCTGAAGCTGCCACTTGCCCCAATCTTTAGATAAATTTGCATAAGCTGCATTTACATTTTCTTTATAAATAAAGTTATTGCTTTGCCCTACTATATTCTGCCATTCATTATTGATCAGGGATGATGAAAGAAAATCGTTATTGGTTTTAACATAAGCGCTTTTCAAACCTGTTTCGATCTTTGTACTTTTTGATATTGGCCAGGTAAAATCAGTTTTTGCGGCATAAATATCAATCGCTATCTTACTATTGTTCCTAATTATGGTATTATTATAAAGAGCGCCTTTTGCATCGTAAAAATTGGCATTAAAATTTTCCAGTCCTGAATAATCAAAGCCAGAATAATCGGCATCAAAATTTAAGCTTGCACCTTCCTTTTTAAAATCGTGTTTGAGATTAAAATTTAGGCTATAATTTTTGTTTGGCGTATTGGCATCAGAATATTGGATTAACGAATTTTTATTTACCGCATCAGCTTTAGCTTCAGTTATAAATGTTTGAGAGAAATTATCCAGTTTACGCGTACTTGTGCTGCCATCTAACATCACCCCGATCGTAGTTTTATCACTCACAAAATAATCTGCACCCAATTTTGCAGCCAGGCGCGATCCGGTATAAATTTTTTGAAAGTTTTGATTAAATAAGCTCTGCAAACCGTTTGAATTGGTGGACCGGTCTAAAAATAAATTGGAGAAGTTATTATTTTTTGATGCATTTGCATTGGTATAAAAATTCCACTCCTTTACCCGGTGATTTAAATTGAAGTTGAGCTCCGATCCATAAACATTGGTTGGCAGATTAGCCCTTATCGCATTGCGATAGGTTGAAGAAATGCTTCCGTTTGTACCAAATGCCTTATTCTTTTTCAGTTTAATATTGATAATACCTGAATTACCCGCAGCATCATATTTGGCTGATGGATTGGTAATAATTTCAATGGTTGCAATTTGGCTGCTGTTTAAACTATTTAAATAAACTGTTAAGTCGGATGCCGACAAAAAGTTGTTCTTTCCATCAATCATCACCATCACTCCTGATTTATTGTTCAATAAAATCTGTTCGTTTTGCCTGTCGATCTGCACGCCCGGTGCTTTTTCCAAAATTTCGAGTGCAGTACTGCCGGACGAAACAATGCTGTTTTCTACATTCAGCACCATTTTATCAATCTGGTGTTCAACAAAAGGTTTTCTAGCCTGCACACTCACTTCTTTTAACTGCCTGGTTAAACTTTCGATGCTGATAACAGGCATATTTAAATCTCCGTTAAGCGAAAATTTTGCTGTCTTTTTGCTTTTAAAGCCCACCATCGAAACCGAAAGTACATAATCGCCACTTTTTAACTGGTCGATGCTAAACTCACCGTCAATATTGGTCGAGGCATTTCTCACCACGGTGGTATCGGGATAATTCAGCACCCTGACAAGGGCAAACGATACCGGAACGGCCTTATCATCAACGATCTTACCGCTGATTTTATTTAATTTTTGAGCAAAAGAAGCCCCACATGCCAGCAGGCATGCAAGCAGCGTAAATAATGTTTTCATGGTTTCTTCTTCTAAGTATGATCGTCATCCCGACCGAAGTGCAACGAAATGCCCGCTTGTTTGGGCAGGGAAAAACCTGCCCGCATAGCTTTTGCTTGGTTAAGCACTTGGCAATTCTCCACTACGTTGTACTCCGCTCGAAATGAAATGGCCGGTTTTAGGACTATTTTTCAGGCTCAATGCCCAATTCTTCTTTAACTTCTTTAATCCTGTTTGAAACAGAGTCCTGATAAATGGTATCAGTAGGTTTATTCTTTTGCAGCAATTCCAGATCGAACAGCTCTCCCTTTAGCTTTTGTTTTTTTAGGGCCTCCTCCTTTAATTTGGCAACACATTTCAAACCATCATCCGTCATAATCCATATACTGGAATCGTTATGGTCATTTTCGCTGTCGTTACACTCCCAGGTCCAGTAATTATTCACGTAGCGGTAAGCATCCTGCTTTAAAATTAATTTGGTACCCACCGGAATTTCGAGAGTTAACCTTACTTCCTGGTTTCTCCAAATGGTCCCCTTTCTCAATTGAAACCTCGGACTAAAAATCAGTTCTGAATCTTTCACAACATAATTGTAGCTAATGTTCTGCGCATTTTGCAATGCACTCTGAAAGGTTTTGCCCTGCGATTCATATTTCTGTGTTAAACGGGTTACGCCGCTTTCGCTTTTGTCAATATCAATACGGATGCGGTTCGGCGCAACAAATGGCCCGTCTTCAAAATCATCAACTACGATCTGGTGGCGGTTGTTCGCATCAATGTGATAGGTCACGCTATCTTCTTTACTGAAATATTTACTCTTGTCAATATTAATGGTATAAACCGGGTATGTTTTCAGGTCGGTTGTTTGGGTTAACTCTGCATGCTGCTTAAATTCCGACAAAATCTTGGCAACCTGGTAACCCGTTACTGCCACGCCTGCCAGCCAGATAATCAATAAAGCAAAAGAAAGTGTTTTATGGGTAGCCTGTTTGTTAAAGGCAATCCTGATCGAGAATAAGACCAAAGCCAAAACCGGCACAAAAAGTACAATAAATGCACCGAACAAAATGATGCCCCTGTTACTTTCATTAACAATGGAGAATGGGAAATATTCATAAATACTTGCATCCCAAAACCCCTGGAATATGGCTGTACCAATGATAAGTGCCAGTAAAAAGAGTGCGCCAAATACCACGATAAAACCAGCGATTATTTTAAAAATTACCTTTCCGGAACCCGATATAAAGCGGCCAATCCATTCGAAAAATTCGCCGATAAAAATCCCTAACCGGGCAAATATCGGTTGTGCATGTTTATTTACTTCGCCCAAACGCTCTTTAACCGCCTGCAACTCTTCGTCCAGGTTCTTTTGGAAACCCTGAAGGTTGGCAGGTTCACCTTTCATCTCCATCTTCTCTATCCGCGATTTTGCTTTCGGCATGATGATCCATAGCAGGGCGTATACCAAAATACCAGATCCGCCAAGGAAAACGGTTAGTACCGTTGCCAGCCTGATCCATTTTGCATCAGCATTTACATAATGCGCAATGCCGGCGCAAACCCCCGCTATCACGCGGTCGTCCATATCGCGGTAGAGTTTTTTCTCTGCATACTGGTGCTGGTAGGCGGTGTTGATTACAGGCTCTTCTTCACTTTCTTCAGCCGTGTCAAAATCCTGCACGCGGCCCATCTGTGTAATTACCGAATTTACATTGGCCGAATCTACAACCTGTTTTTTCTGCTCTTCCAGCTGCTCGGTCAGCAGTTCTGCAATCCGGTTTTCAATATCGGTTACAATTTCCAGGTCGTCGGCATGGTTGGCAAAATAGTGTTTTACCTCGTTCAGGTACACCATTAAGAGTTCGTAGGCACTTTCCTCAATATGAATAATCGTGTTCCCTATATTTATGATGATGGTCTTTTCCATTTCTTTGTTACTAATGATTATGAATTGGCACCTTTTTGCGAAACCCCTACCGCATAGGCCAGTTCCTGCCAGGTTTGATCTAATTGTGATAAAATACCCCGACCATCTTCGGTTAAGGTATAATATTTACGGGGCGGGCCTGAGGTAGATTCTACCCAGTTGTAGCTTAACAAACCATTGTTTTTAAGCCTGGTTAATAATGGATATAGTGTGCCCTCAACCACCAACAGTTTTGCCGACCTTAATTCGGCAATGATATCAGAGGCATAGATTTCGCCCCTCGAGATGATTGATAAAACACAGTATTCCAGAATTCCCTTCCGCATTTGTGTTTGCGTATTTTCTGCTATCATAATACAAAGATATATGTTTTATAAACTACCATGCAATACATAGTACTAAACAAAACCAAAATAAATTCATAAACAACTGATTATCAGACCAATAATTTTTAATTAAATTTTGTGATTTCAAAATAATTCCGTAAAAATTAAAGGTTTTTAATCTTTTTTTTAAAAAAGCAAGGCCTTGTAATACTTCGGTTTCTGCAGTCCTGCTATTACCTATAGTCCCGATTTGGATACACCTTAAATATAAAATATTCGATAAAATCGGGAGCTATTTGGTTCTATCAGGTTTATGCAACAAGGGTCTGCCATTCTTTGGAAGAAAATTAAATGCCAATAAAGATTAAGGAAATATCTTAATTAATTATATTTTTCGATCCAGCAAGACCAAAGTATTGCATCACCGTTCTACGCTAATCCGGCCTTACAAATTTTTTGGGCTGCACTGTTCTAGCCACACAACTGCCTTCAAAAGAAAACGGCGAAGCCCTCATGAATGCTGCTGAAGGCTAAAAAAACAGATGAATAAATTTTCAGCCGGCAGTTTTTGTTTCTTTTTGCTGCCAAAAAGAAAGAAGCCCGTCCGGCCAGGACAAGAAAAAATTGATTGGTATAAGTGTTATTTTTAAGTTGAGCTCAGTAGTTCTTCACCTCTTGTAGTTCTGTTGTTACCTATAGTCCCGATTTAGATATCCTTTATAAAATATTCGATAAAATCGGGAGCTATCTGGCGCTATCAGGTTTAAGGTGTAAAAGGTTGGCATTCCTATTTACGGTTTGGGGATAATGCCAGAACGACCCTTTGTAAATAAACCCGACAGAGCGGGTAGCCCACATCCCGATTTTTCATCGGGAGAGGACTACAAGCGATGGCGGAACTACAGTACCTATGAAAAGCAGCAGGTACGTTTTCAAAAAATTGTTTGTGACCGCTAAAGTCAGGCGGTACATAAGTATGTTTGGGCTTAGCGGAATTAATATATAAATACTATAGATTTAATATATTTTAATAATTTTGCTGCGTAATTAACTTATTTTAATGAAAAAATCTATTGCCAGCATTGTTGCTGAAGCAAACGAAAGCGGCGAAGGTGCGCTTAAAAGAACCTTAGGCCCCGTAAACCTGATTTTAATTGGCATTGGCCTCACACTGGGTGCAGGTTTATTTTCAATTACAGGTTTGGCAGCGGCTAATTATTCGGGACCCGCGGTAACCCTATCGTTTATAATTGCAGCATTAGGCTGTGGTTTTGCAGCACTTTGTTATGCAGAATTCGCCTCCATGATCCCGGTTGCAGGAAGTGCATACACCTATTCTTATGCTACCATGGGCGAACTTTTTGCCTGGATCATCGGCTGGGATTTGGTATTGGAATACTCTGTAGGTTGTGCCACAGTGGCCATTAGCTGGTCGCAGTATTTAACCAAGTTCCTGGCAAGCCTGCACATTTATCTTCCTCCGCAGTTAACCTTATCCCCTTTCGAAACCGCTAAACTGGCCAATGGTACCACCGTTAATGGCATTATTAATATCCCCGCAACACTGGTTGTGGTATTGATGTCGGCCATACTCATACGCGGCACAAAAGGCTCAGCCATTGTAAACGGAATTATTGTATTTCTTAAAGTGGGCGTAGTTTTGGTTTTTATTGCCTTAGGCTGGCAATATATAAACCCTGCAAATTATCATCCTTATATCCCTGAAAATACCGGAACGTTTGGCCAGTTTGGCTGGAGTGGTGTATTACGTGGTGCGGGTCTGGTATTTTTCGTGTTTATAGGTTTTGATGCTGTGGCGGCTTCGGCCCAGGAAACCAAAAACCCATCGAGAGATTTACCGATCGGCATTATTGGTTCGCTATTGGTTTGTACCGTTTTATTTGGATTATTCGGCCATGTAATGACAGGACTGGCCAATTATAAAGAATTTGCCAATAGCGGTGCACCCGTAGCCATTGCCATCGAAAAAACGCCTTATGCCTGGTTAAGTCAGGCCATTATCCTGGCCATTCTGATCGGCTATACTTCGGTAATCCTGATCGATTTAATGGCACAATCGAGGATGTTCTATTCCATCAGTAAAGATGGATTATTACCAAAAATGTTCTCTGATGTACATGCAAAATTTAAAACGCCATATAAATCAAATCTTATTCTTTGCTTATTTATTGGTCTTTTTGCCGCATTTGTACCGATGAATGTTGTTGGTGAAATGACCAGCATTGGTACCTTACTGGCCTTCCTAATGGTTTGTGTGGGCATCCTGATTTTAAGAAAAACAAATCCTGAAGCCAAACGCCCGTTTAAGGTTCCCCTGGTACCCTTAATCCCTATTTTAGGTATTTTAACCTGCATTGCCATGATGGTATTTTTACCTTGGGAAACCTGGGTTAGACTAGCGGTGTGGTTAATTATTGGCTTAGCCATTTATTTCTGCTATGGCAGGAAAAACAGTAAATTAAATACAACACCGGAACAAAACGGTCGTCTAGAATAAACATGGCTATACACATTTGGCGATCGGGCTGTTGGATATTTCATACAAACCTGGTCGCCTTTTTAATGGTACGCAGTATTTACAACCGTATAAATATCAATTAATTAAGAAAAAAATGTTAGTTATCCACAATTTAACATTTTTCTAGTTTTTTGGCTTGGGATTTGCCCTAATCAAGTCGACCTTATTTAAACATTATCCCATGATTATTAAATTAGACACATCGGTTTTCAGGCTTTCGAGGCACAAAGCTGAAACCGTAAAAAAAATTGCAGCACCACTTACCAGGGCGCAATGGATCACTGCTGATAGAATCGTAATGGCAGCGATGTTTATTCTTACCATTATCGGTGCAATTTTATTTTAATTTCTGATGAGGAATCAAAAATCGTCAGAAATAAGCTCCTTATTAATCATCACGGCGGCCATAGTTCCTGTGGCTGTAATGAAGGATAGTGACCTAAACAGGGTTGTGCAATCTCCTGCAGCATAAACGCCACTTGCAGTAGTTTGCTGCTGCTCATTTACCTTAATCGTTTTCAGATCTGTCAATTCAAATCCAAGCTGCTCGTTAAAGTTTACGTGCTGTTTTATTTCGGGTTTAATATAAATTGCTTTAAAAGCTCTCTTCCCGCCATTTTTAAAAACAATATGCTGGAGCTGGCCATTTTGATGTTTCAATTCAATAACCTCCTCTTCTAAAATGCTAATCGATTTAGATTTCAGTTTTTCGGACTGCTCGGCAGTAAATCCGGATTTTCCATTGGTTAAAATGGTTAAATCTTTATTCCAAAGGTGAAGATTTTTAGCCATATCGAAGGCATGATCACCGTTCATTAACAACGCTATTTTTTCATTTTTTACTTCATAACCATGGCAATAAGGGCAATGTATGGCAGAAATGGCCCAGCATGCTGCCAAGCCTTTAATATCTGGCAGCGTATCTTTTAAACCAGTGGCGAGTAAGACTTTCCGGGTTGTAAAGCTTCCGGCATTTTCTATACCTATGGTAAAACCTGCATCTATTCGCCTGGCCGAAATAACTTTTCCCTCCAAAAACTTTACCGTTGGATATTTCAGTACCTCTGCCTTTGCAGCTTTAGCAATATCAGCCGGCCGATCGCCATCGTGCGTTAAAAAATTATGTGAATGTGGGGTGTGCCGGTTACACGGCTTGCCGGCATCTACTATCAAAACATTCCGGGTTGAACGGCCCAAAGTTAATGCGGCAGATAAGCCTGCGTAACTGCCGCCGATTATAATGACATCAAAATCCATGTTCTTATCTTTTAAAACAAAGATCCGGGTTTTGTTTTTAAATGCAACATAGATGCATTAAATAAATGTCATTTTATTTTTTTAAAAATGGCTGCTTTTATGAAGCCGCGGTAATAAGAACGCAACTCTAAAATCTGGTAACCTGCATTAAAAAAGTAAGGGTTCATATCCGTTAGCTGATTGGCTTCTACAATCCTGAGTAATTTAAAAAAGCCATACATAGATCTGAGCAGCAGCAATTTCCACCAGTTTCCATTGTTGTTTTGGAGCGAAAAATCGACTAAAAACCACAGGCCATTATTTTTCAGGTATGTATTTAAGAGTTCAAATACTTTTGCAGCCCGCTGCTCAGCAAAATTATCGAAAAGAAACGGCGTTAAAATCACATCAAACGACACATCGGTTTTAAAATCTTCAATACCAATATTCACAAATGTAACAGCGTTATTTTTATAGTTCCGTTTTTGAGAAAGCGCAATCATTTTACCCGATATTTCTACGTAAACAATCTTTAAACCACCCGGATGTACTTTGGCAATTTCTTCCAAAATCCATCCTGTTCCGCCACCAACAATTAAAACTGACCCATCTTTTGGAAGATACTGAAGTTGATTGACCTGTGCATTAACCTGCGATTTAAAGAACACCAAACGGCTTAAGGTATCGTAATAGGCGGCTATTTTATCGTAGTTGTTGTTCATAGTATTTAGTATCAGGTATTGAGGATCAGGCATTAAGTATCAAGTATTGAGGATCAAGTATTAAGGATCAAGATAATATCTTGAATGTAAATGCGCTTTAGTTCTTCTGCTTTAGTCTTTCTGATTAATGAACAAACTGCATTCCTATCATCCCGCATATGGCCTTGAACAAAATCAATCCATCAATAACCATCAGATAATAGAGTATATTTTTTCTCCTGTGCATGGAATAAGCCACGTAAATGGTTAATATAAACGGCAGCACATTGCACAGAACCTGCGGTATCCGGAAGCCCTTGTAACTGGCAAATATGCCTAAAGAGATTAAACCGATAATTAACAGCGGGATCAAAATATTAAAAATCGTTCTCCTCAGGCCATATCGCACTACAAAAGTCCGCAGGTGCTTGTTGGCATCTGTTGGGTAATCTTTAATATCAAAAATGATTGCATTTACGGTGCAGAACATCCAGTTCTTAATAAACAACCAGGTCCACAGTACGGAATCGTGGTAGCCCACCCCTGTTTCAATTTTAAGCATTATCAATGGCAGCACATTGGCACAACATGCCCAAACAAAACCGATAACAAAAGCCTTTAACCAACCGGTATTGCGAAGATTGAATTTAAGGAAAGACTTAGGTAACAAGCCATAGTATAAACCTCCTGCCATGACGATAACTGCAATTGCAAACCAATAACTAAGTGGAAGTGCCAGAATATGCCGAAAGTTTTGGCAAAGCAGATTAATGGCCAATAGCATGCAAATGACAAAGAGTATGGCTTGGCTCCAATTGATGAATTTCTTATGCTTAAAATACCACTGATTGCGGGGATTGGTAGCGGATGGTGCTGTAGACACTTTATTATAAGCGTAGGTATAATAAATGGTAGGCGCCAAAAACAAAAGCAGGTAATAATTGAGCGAGTTAAAAGGCAGCCTTAATTGCATGGTGGCTTCGAGGGTAAGCGCTACTGCCAACATCCCTACAAAGTAGTTGCCAAAAAATATAAACCTGATTATTTTACCGAGCATTTGCTACCGTTTTTCGTGAGGCAATTTCGGATATATAATTGAATAAGGTAATAATAAAATTGATTTTCTGCTATCTTAGGGTTAGAAAGAAATTGACGAAAAAAATTATAAACCAATAACAATATGGAAGATTCAAAAAACTTAAGTCCAGGTGCAGATAACGCACCAAAGGTAACCGGCATAGGTGGCATTTTCTTTTTTTCCGACAACCCCAAGGAAACAAAAGACTGGTATGCGAAAAACTTAGGGGTAGAAGTTAACGCCTGGGGATCAGTGAGTTTTGATTCCAGGAATATCAACAATCCTGATGAGGTTGAAACATTACAGTGGAGTCCGTTTAAAAAAGGTGACGAATATTTTTCTCCTTCAAAAAAGGAATTCATGATCAATTATCGTGTTCAAAACCTTGAAGCACTATTAGAAAAGCTTAAAGAAAACGGCGTAACCATACTTGATGAAGTGGCCACTTATGATTTTGGAAAATTTGTCCATATTATGGATGCTGAAGGCAATAAAATTGAGTTATGGGAGCCTAAATAGGTACCTCTACTCATTGTTGTCATCCTGAGCACAGCGAAGGATCTTTTAATACATCTAGGCAATCTTAATACTTAATAAGCGTACTATTTGTGAAGGATTCTTCACTTCGTTCAGCATGATGGCATAAAAAAAGCCTTCCAGTATCCTGAAAGGCTTTGATGGGAAATGATCCCGATATTCAAATCGGGCCGCCCCCCCGGTATAAAAGAGGCGCTCTGAACCAGCTGAGCTAAATTATGTTAATGTATTTTGCAATTAATTTTTCAATCATCAGCCTGCTTCCAGTTTTTAATCTCTTTCTCTTTTAGGATTGCCTGAGTTCTTGTTGCAAAAACTTCGCTCCAAACGATACGCCAGTCTCCGGTATGACCAGTAAAGCCTGAGTGATTTGTATTATGTTTTTTTAACCTATTCTGGAGATTACTTGTTGATCCAACATAATATTTATTTCGAGCTGCTGAATACAAAATATAAGCATAAAACATATAAATAAATATAAGAATAAGCCAAATAAATGCTCCGGTTGGAGCTAAAGAGATTTTATCCTGATGATCAAATTAAGACAGTCATCCGGATTAAAATCGCGGGATGCCCTAAAAAACCTAAAATTTAATTATAAAAAAAGCCTTCCAGTATGCTGAAAGGCTTTGGTGGGAAATGAGGGGTTCGAACCCCCGACCCCCTCGGTGTAAACGAGGTGCTCTGAACCAGCTGAGCTAATTTCCCATTAAGGTGTATGTCAATGTTTGATAAAAAAGCCTTCCAGTATCCTGAAAGGCTTAGTGGGAAATGAGGGGTTCGAACCCCCGACCCCCTCGGTGTAAACGAGGTGCTCTGAACCAGCTGAGCTAATTTCCCTTTTATTATTTTGTCAATTTAATGCCCCACTCTCCGTTTGGGAATGCAAATATAGCGCTATAAAACTGTTCTGCAAATCTTTTTTTCTTTTTTTTCAACTTAATAAAGTTTCGAGGATTTTATGTGATTGCACTACCCCAAATGAGGCTGTATGTAAGGTATAGAAAACCAATATCTTATCTAATAAAAACCGCCGCTGGGTATTGCTCAACTTTATTTCAGAAATTTTATCGAGCGGTGAGTTAAACAATGAAATAAAACCTATTGCATCATCTATTTGAAGGTAGTGGGAATGAATCGGTAACCGCGAAGTAAATTCTCCTTCCTGCAGATCGAAGTAAATCTGGTCGTCCCTTCTTTTTCCGTTGGGCGAAAAACCCAAAAAACGTGTCAGCTTTAATAAGAAGGACAGGTGAAAATTAGGACTAACCTCTTCTACCTCATCAAACCAGGCTATCGAATTAAAAATGTAATCGAACAAACCCTCATCGGCCGATTGTTGCCTGATACTTTTATACAGTACCTCATTTAAAAAAATAACGATACTGGTTTTAATCATATCGTAAGGGATACTTTTAAAAACAGGCGTCTGCCGCACTTCAGATATCCGTTGGATATTGGTATTGGTCTTATGATAAACCACCATATCCAACAAATGCAGCGATTGCAGCATGCTCATCTTAATCTTGGCCCTGGGCTTCTTAACCCCATTAATAAGGTAAGATTGCATGCCGAATTTATCGGTAAGTACCTGCACCACTACGCTGCTTTCGCTGTAATCGGTGGTCTTTAAAACAATGCCCCTAACTTTATGCAACATGCCCCTAAAACAATTTTTTCAAAAGTATGTTATTTGTGCAAATTTAATTGCGCAAAAAGTAATGGCATTTTACAAATAAGATTAGTTTTGCCGTTAATATTATCATTAAAAAAGCTGCACATGTGGGTTAAGCTATCGAGATTTATTCTTCAGAACCGTATCGCAATCATCGTATTTTTTGTTTTAGGAACTATTTTCATGGCTTACCAGGCCAAAAATGTAAAACTCTCCTACACGGGGAGCAAAATCCTGCCCGTTACCGATAGTGCATTTGTAAAATACAACGCTTTTAAAAAAACCTTCGGCGAAGATGGAAGTGTAATGGTGGTGGGTATACAATCGCCGGATATTTTTAAAAAAGAGATTTACAACCAATGGGTTCAGCTTTCAAACGAAATCCAAAAATTAAAGGGAATAAAACAGGTTTTATCTTCCGGACGGATTTTTCAACTGGAAAAAGATACGGTGAACCAAAAATTTACTTTAAAACCGATACCTGGTGGCCTGGTTAAAACCGATGCCGGCATGGATTCGATCAGGAATATTATTTATGGCAATCCGTTTTTCGAAGGATTGGTTTACAACCGTCAGAATGCCACTTTAATGACCATTACTTTCGATACGAAGATCTTAAATACGGCCGAACGTAATCCGATTTTAAAAGAAATAGAAGCTAAGGCTAAAGCTTTCCAGGCATCGACCAAAATACAGGTACATATTTCGGGCCTGCCTTATATCCGCACTGCCGTAAGCAAACTGGTGAGCAACGAGTTTGTACTGTTTTTAGGCTTATCGATCTTGGTTTCGGCATTGATTTTATTGTTCTTCTTCAGGAAATTTTACGCTGTATTCTTCCCCATCCTGGTGGTTGTAATGGGCGTAATCTGGAGTATAGGCACTCTGGTACTGTTCGGTTTCGAACTGACCATTTTAACAGGATTGATCCCGCCACTGATTGTTATTATCGGTATCCCGAACAGCATTTTATTGCTTAACAAATACCAGAATGAACTGCGGAAACACGGCGACAAGCAAAAAGCATTAAGCATTACAATTGAGCGCATAGCCATTACCACTTTGATCGCAAACATAACCGCAGCCATTGGTTTTGGTGTTCTCTATTTTACCGGAAGCGAACTTTTAATGCAGTTTGGCAGTGTAGCCTCTATCAACGTAATGGTGACCTGGTTAATGTGCTTATGTTTGATACCGATTATTTTCAGCTACCTGCCTACACCAAAACTGAAACCGCAAACCCACATTGACGAAGGTTTACTGCATAAATTATTGGTTAAAACTGATACGCTAGTACAGCATAAAAGCGGGCTGATCTACGTTGGAACGATCGTTATATCGATTATTGCTTTCATCGGGGTAATGAAAATCAATGTTAACGGATATGTGGTTGACGATCTTCCGAAAAACTCTGAAATTTTAACCGATCTTAAATTCTTTGAGAAAAATTTCGAGGGCATTTTACCTTTAGAAGTAAGCGTTGATACCAAGAAAAAGAACGGGGTTTTCAATTTAACCAATCTGAAAAGAATGGAAAAATTGGAAAAAATGATTTCGGCTTATCCTGAGTTTTCGCGTTCTATTTCGGTGAATATGGGCTTAAAATATGCTACGCAGGCATTTTACAATAACGATTCGACTTTTTTCCGTTTACCGGATAACTTAGAAAAGAATTTTATTTTAGCTTATATCGCCAACGGCGGAAAAGGGAATGCCAGTTTGTTGACGAACTTTATCAGCAAGGGAAATCAGAGTACAAGGATCAGTTTCCAGATGGCCGATGTGGGTTCGAAACGTTTAGATGCAATTATGGCGGAGCTAAAACCACGGATCGACAGCATCCTGCCTCCATCAAAATTTGATGTGGAGCTCACCGGATCGAGCATTATCTTTTCGAAAGGAACAGATTATATGTTGAGGCATTTGGTAGAAAGTATTGCACTTGCCATAGTACTAATCTCATTGCTAAGGTTAATGCAGTTTAAGAGTTTGGGCATTATGTTTATTTCCCTGCTTCCAAACATTGTTCCTTTAATTATTACAGCCGGAATTATGGGTTTTTTCGGGATTTCATTAAAACCTTCTACTATTTTAATTTTCACGATTGCCTTTGGTTTAGCTTCCGATCAGACCATTTATTTCCTTACCCGTTACCAACAGGAATTAAACTTAACCAATTTCAGCGTGCCAAAAGTGATTACAGATACCATTACCGAAACCGGGGTAAGTATGACCCATATTGCACTCATTTTATTTTTTGGTTTCGGGATATTTACTGCTTCTACGTTCGGCGGAACAGTGGTACTGGGTTTACTTTTATCGATAACTTTATTTGTGGCTTTAATTTTCAATTTAACTTTATTACCAGCACTGGTTTTATGGTTGGATAAAAAGAAAGTAAGAAAAATGATTTCTGATGAGGAGTCGGCAAAGAATCTCGGTGAGTTTGATCATTAACGAGTTGGCAGTTTTCAGTTGGCAGTTTGGAGTTCAGGGTGCCTAACTTAAAACAGAATAAACATCATTCATAGCCTTAGGTTTAAACCCAAGGCTATTTTTATAAAACCACCAACCCCACATTCCAGCCTATCCAGCCTGTATACCTCGAATCTTTAAAGGTAAAATCGCGGTGTTTCTCCTGTAAAAGGCCAAACTCACCAATTCTAGTGTTTTGCTTGGTATAGTACACATTAACCGATGGACCGCCCTGAATGGCCAGCCACTTAGTTAACCTGATGTTTAGTGGCAGTTCAAATTTGTTCAGCAGGTTAACGGCCCAGCTACCCTGGTATACCAGCTGACTGCTTATTTCAGGATTCAAGGAAATTTTTCTAAAGAGGCTCATCTCTTTCCCAAAACCCAACCCACCGGTATACATTTTTTCTGAAGGTTTTGTATTCATCCCAAACATCAGCATGTTGTATAAACGTTTACTGCCTCCTTTATAGGCAAAATTATACCTTGTGCTCTCGTTGGTGCCAACACTAAATTGGTGATAGCCTTTAAGAGCAATATTAATCAGTCCGATCGAGTAACCATCATTTTCATCAGAAATATTAAAAATTCCAAGCTGTACACCCTTTAAATTTTTAGCATAATTGATTGCGCCTGTTTGTAATCCATTTGCAGTAGCTGCCGTATAATTTGCTAATCCTGCTATATTTAATCCATCCGATTCCTTATTTAAATTAGCAATTCCGCCAATTTGAACACCCCGGGATTTCCCTTTTATGATATTACCCCCAAGCCCAATCTGAATACCTTCCTGCTTGTCTGAAATCAGGTTTAGTGCCCCAATCTGAAAACCGTCAACGTTTCTGCCAATATCGTTTAAACCCAACGATACCTGCATCCCGCTGAAATCCTGGTTCACCTTATTGTAAATCCCCCCAACCTGGAAACCTTCGAAATTTTTACCTACACGGTTGTAGGCCAAGGCAATCTGTGCTGCCCTAACCTCTCCTATAACATAATTAAAAAAACCTCCTATTTGTATTCCGCGTACATCGCCTCCTACCATATTGAAACCACCGGCAAACTGAAAATATTGTACATCACTTTTATCGCTATTGAAACCGAAGCCTATTTCGGCCCCATCTACCCCGGCACTGTAAGCCCCGATTACATTAAGGGAAAATTTATTGACCACCTGCCCGCTTAATGAGCCGTGTGAGTTTAATCTGGGAAGGAGGGAAAACTGAAATGGTGCTTTAGAAATAAACCCACCGATATTGACGGACTGGATTTTTTGCTGCGCCGTTACCAGGGCGTTTCCCAACCAGGTTTTTTCCACATCATCTAAATTACCGCTGATAAAAGCCTCACCTGTATTTTCTTTTCTAGGCCTGATGTTTACCTCAGCCAAAAAGTGGGTAATGGTCGATTTGTAGTTCTCTTTGCTTACGGTTAACGATATGGGTTGTGTAATATTCTTTAAGCGCATCGAAAAGTAACCGTTCCCGTCTGATATCTCGGATACCAGCAGGTTTTTTTCATAAATACTGGCATCCTCGATCGGTTTATTGGTGCGTTTATCTATCACTTGTCCGGAAATGGTGTAAATTTCAGGGTTACCAACCGATTCGTTAATCAGCAGAACCAGTTCAAGCGGGGCATACCGGATGATGACAAAATTACCCGACTGGCGGTATTCGAACTGATGCCCCAACAGTTTATCCAATGCTTCGGCAATGTCCAGGTTATTTTCGTGGATACTGACCAAACTATCAACCGGCAATATATTGCTGTTATAAGAAAACCTGAAGTCACCTTTCTCTTCAATGGCAGCTAAAACAGCACTTAATTTCTGCCGTTCTATGTTGAGGGAAACGTTTCTGGATAAAGTAGATTGCGCTTTTAACAGGGAACAGAAAACGACAAGGAAAATAGCAGTAATGTTGAGCGCACGCATAGATATTATCTGAGTTTAATTACATTCTGCCCATATTCTACTTTAATTTTAAAAGTTTCGGCAATTACATCCAAAATTTCTTTAAGCGGTTCCTGCTTAAAAGTAGTACTAATGGGAAGTGTCTCTAAGGATGGGTTCACGATTACAATATTGCTCTTAAATTTTTGGTTGAGTACTAAAACCAGGTCAGCAAGTGGCGTTGCCTCGCAGATCAGCTCGTTGGTATAATAATAATTATATAACTTTCCCAGGTTTTTACCTTTGGTTAAATGTTCCTGGTTTTGGAGTACTTCTACTTTTTCTCCCGCTGTTAAACGCACACTGTCTTTTTGATTGTTTACCTTTACAACACCGCTTTCTACAATTACAACGGTTTCCTTTTCATCACCTTTAACATTAAATGCCGTACCAACAACAGTTACCTGAACATCGTTAATACTGATGACAAAAGGTTTCGATTTATCGGCACTTACGTTAAAAAATGCTTCTCCTTTTAATTTTACTGCCCGGGTTTTATTAAAGAACCCACCCACAAAAGATATGGAAGACTGTTTGTTCAGTATAGCGGTAGAACCATCAGGCAAAACCTGGGTTAACGTTTCGCCATCGCTGTTTACATTGATTTTATTGGCAATTAAATTATTGTAACCAAATAAACCTGCACTAAAAATGATGGCGATAACCGCTGCCCAGCGTAAAATTAATTTATAATTAATTGATTTTCTTTCGCGTTGCAAACGGATGTTTAACCGCTCCAGAGCCTCTTGTTCGTCTATAGAATGGTCGATCTGGAGTTTGCTGACCTCTAATATATTCCTGAAATCCCCCAACTGCTTACGGTGATCCGGATTTGATGAAGCCCAGGCTTCAACCTGCTCGCTCTCGGGTACGGAAGCCTCTCCAAGCAGGTATTTTACCAGCAAATCATCGTTAATATTTGTATAGTTTTTATCCATAAGCTTACTTCAATAATAAAAAAACAATTACTAGGAAATCGACTATCTTAAGCCGCAAAATTTTTAACGCTTTCCCCATCTGGTTTTCAACTGTTTTGACAGAAATGTTTAATGCATCAGCAATCTCCTGGTATTTCATCTGGTCGAACCTGCTCAATTGGAATACGTTCCGGCATTTCTCTGGCAGTTCGTTTATTGCCGAATGGATATTTTTTTCAAGTTCTGTTGCCATAATCTCTGCATTTAAATTTCCGGTATCGTTTTTCACTTCCTCCGTGTAATGAATATTAAAATCCGACCTCACTTTTTGATGTTTGAGGTAGTTTAAA
Organism: Pedobacter zeae; assembly: GCF_014196715.1. Classification (GTDB taxonomy): domain Bacteria; phylum Bacteroidota; class Bacteroidia; order Sphingobacteriales; family Sphingobacteriaceae; genus Pedobacter; species Pedobacter zeae. The sequence goes on along the minus strand of NZ_JACIEF010000004.1, from coordinate 423,176 downwards.
CTTTCGTTATGTACTGAACGATATAGAAATGATTTTAAAAAACCATCTTCTTTAAGTTGTTCTCTTTTCGTCCAGATACGTACAAACACATTTTGAACAATCTCTTCCGCATCATCTTTCTCCCTTATTAGGGTAAAAGCATAGGCATGCAGACTTTTGAAATGTTTTAAAAACACTTCGTCAAAAGCCTGTTTATTACCGCTTTTAATTAATCCGATAAGGTGGGTATCGTTACTTTCCAAGCTTATTATGATGTTTCGTTTTTTTAGCACAGATGCCCATTGCCCCATTTAATAATTACTCAAACAGTCTTCGACTACGCTCAGACTGACCAATATCCTTTTTATCCGTGGTTAATATTTTATGCTATGCTGTTAAAATCGATTTCAATTTACGCCTAATAATGATTTCTTTTAAAAAGCCTGGTATAATTTTATCGAGCAAAAGCAAAAAACGGTTGGCAAAACCCGGTATAATTTCTTTTTTTCCTTTCAGCATACCATCTATGGCTGTTTTGGCTACGTAATCGGCTTCTAAAATAGTAGCTTTTGCAAAACCCTTTAGTTCATTGTTCATGATGAGTAATTCGGGTTTGGTGTTCATTCCGCCAGGGCTAAGCAAACTGATGTGCACATTTGAACCGCTTAACTCCAGTTGTAAACAACGGGTAAAATAGCCTATAAAAGACTTAGTTGCCCCATAAACCTGTTTTTTAGGCACAATGAAATGTCCACCCAAACTACCCACGTTTAAAATATAACTTATTGCATTTTTATCGATATGGTTTAAAAACAAACGGGTAAGCAATACGGTATTGGTAATGTTAAGATCGATCTGTGTCCGGTAAAAATCAATACTTTTATCTTCAAACCAACTCCAGTTTCCCAAACCTGCATTATTGATCAGCACGTTAACCTTAATTTTACGCGCTTTTAATTTTTCGAATATTTCGGTTGCGGCATTGTTTTTAGTTAAATCGATCTCAATGTAAAAGACCTTGCAGTTAAAATTTACACGGAGGTAATTTGCCAAGTGCTCCAACCCACTGTTGGGAAGCGAAACCAATACCAATCCGAGGCCGCGTTTGGCCGATTCGATAGCGAAAGATTTCCCCAGGCCCTCACTTGCCCCTGTTATCAATACGGTTAATTGTTTCATTTTATATCTTTTTTATATTGCCCTCGTTTGCAACGAGTACAGTAACCTTAACCTAATCAGGTTTAAAATGATTAATGGTTTTTTCCAACCCCACTGTAAAAGGTGTAATCCTGTAATTTAATTCAGCGATGGCTTTATTGCTTGAGTATTGCTGATTGTATTTTAACCTGTCAGCAAATTCTGGCAGGAAAAACGGTGCAGCATTAAATAGCCTGCTTTTTACCGATTCCAATAAACTATATGCTTTGATAATGCTCACCGGGATTCTATATAAGATCCGCTGCTTACCGGTTAGCTGTTTTAAAGTATTGAAAAAGCCGTTAAATGAAACGTCAGTTCCACCTAAAATATACCTTTCTCCATTTCTTCCATTTTGCATGGCCGCAATATGCCCATCTACCACATCATCAACAAAGGCATAGTTGGCTATTGCTTTTCCATCGCCGGGAATAAAATGCCAGGTTCCATTAATATACCCTGTTACCATTTTACTCACGGTATTGCTATCGGTAATCGGCCCATCGCCGTACACTCTTGATGGATTTACAATCACCACCTCCAGCCCCTTTTTCACAAACTCTTTTACTTCCAGCTCGGCCAGGTATTTCGTGCGTTCGTAGCTGATCGGGAAACCAACCGCCCGCGGGTCGTTCTCCGAAACCGGCAGATTTAAGGTTGGGCCCCATACGCCACAGGTTGAAGTATGAACTACTCTTTCCACCCCTAGTTTTAATGCACAATCAAGTACGTTCCTGGTACCTGTCACATTTACATTATAAAAATCCTGCTCGTTTTTACACCACATTTTGGCCATCGCTGCGGTATGGTAAACCTGGTAACAACCTTCCATGGCACGTTCTAAACTTACGGGATCCAAAACATCACCCTTTACAAACTGGATATTTCTATGATTAATCAAAAATGGATGTTTTATATCCCTGCAAAATGCAATTACATCATAACCCATTTCGGCGAGGGCAAAGCTTAATTTCCGGCCGATAAATCCTGAAGCACCGGTAACCAATACCCTTAAATATTTATTTGCTACAGCTTCCATATTAAACCCTTTCCATCCTGATGGTGTACAATGAATGGTTTACGACAACCAGTTTGCAAATCCCGTTTTCAAAATGGTAATCGTTATAATTTCCATCCGGAAGTTTAATACGGTACTGATGTACGCCATTTTTTTGAACGGGAATAAAACATTGAAAATTATCAGAATATATTTCAGAAATATTAACAGGCTCAAGGATGTACAAAAGCATCATGTTATAACTGATCGGTTGATCGAGTGTATTGGTCTTATTGCCGGTTTTAAGCTGATAGCGGTTATTTACCCAGTTTGTTTTTTTTACCTCTTTGGCATTGCCATTTACGATCCGGCTTACGTTTGAAGTTAATAACCTGCCGTTTTTAAAATGGGCCTGATCTTCGGTTTCTACATTGATTTTAAACACAAACCGGGTCTGCACTTTTGAAGTTATGGTTAAATACGTATTTTCTCCCTCATTCTTTTGCTGGAAATACATCTCCCCAATAATTTCGCCATTACGCTTGATGTTAAATTTGCTCTGCTGCGCAAAAGCTGCCGACAATGAGCAGACCAGAAAAAGTATGGTAACAACACGCTTAGGATCAACCGGATTTTGGGAGGAGATTTTTTTGTAGCGTTTTGGTGCAAAGTATTTCTTGCAAACCCAAATAATAATTGCTGGAATCATATTATCTCTATTGGTTATTTTAAAGCCATTACAACTCACAAGAGATTTACCCCTACGCAGGATTTATTTTTTTTAGAAAAATTTAAGGCTATGGAAAGAAATCCCTATTTCTTACTCCGCCCCGGGTTAACCTAAACCTGATGGAAGCGGCAGCCCCGAAGTATGAGGGTTACAGCGTACAGCAGGGCGAGCATTAAAATGGTGCACAGCTTTTGCTTTACAAAAACGTTTTCTCACCCAGGCTTGGGCTCAATATCATTAAGTTAAGGAATTTTAATTACAGATGCACAGCCCGGGGTTGGGCTTGCCTCGGCTCAGCACCGCCAATGGGCGTTTACCTTTTTCAGATGTATTTATATTTCGGGTTTTTCTTCTTCATCTACCGGAACTTCGACCGTTGGATCCGTAATGATTTCAGCGTTGCCATCTTTATCCTTTTTAGCAAATAAGATAGGGTATAACAGCCATAATGCGCCAATAATGATCAGTATACCGGCCAGCATCTGGAGATAGATGCTTCCTTTAACATGGTTGGCATCTAAAACTTTATAGGCAATAAAAAAAAGCAGGCCCGCAACAAGTACGAAAACAGCTTTTTGCAATTTTAACAGCTTGATCATGGGTTCTTTCTTTTTAGTGTGATGATATGGAATAAAACAAAGATGAGTCCAATTAGTTCTAGCAGGCCGCAAAAATAAAATGCATAAAGCACAAAATTGTGGTGGGGTGGATTGATAACCGCAACAATTGGCAGTGCAATTACGGCTACAATCATCAGCGTAAGCCCGATATTAAATAATTTCACGTTAAAAGTATTTACATCAAAACTACCAAAATTCAGTCAATTCTGTTAACTTTGCAACCTTAATTTTTTGAGGTACTTAATTGATGTATAGCGAATTTAAACAATTGGAACTTGCCAAAATAGGGCAGGAAATACTGGATTTTTGGAAAAAGGAAAACATCTTTGAAAAAAGCATTTCATCCCGTCCTAAATCTAATCCATTTACTTTTTACGAAGGTCCACCCTCTGCCAATGGCATGCCGGGTATCCACCACGTAATGGCGCGTGCGATTAAGGATATTTTTTGCCGTTATAAAACTCTAAAAGGCTACCAGGTTAAACGTAAAGGCGGCTGGGATACGCATGGTCTTCCGATCGAACTCGCCGTGGAGAAAAAACTGGGCATCACCAAAGAAGATATCGGCAAAAAAATCAGCGTTGATGAGTATAACGAAGCCTGCCGTACCGAGGTAATGCGTTATACAGATGTTTGGAACGACCTGACCGAAAAAATGGGGTATTGGGTTGACCTTGAAAACCCGTACATCACTTACGAAAACGAATACATTGAAAGCCTTTGGTGGATTTTAAAACAGCTTTACGATAAAGGATTTTTATATAAAGGTTATACTGTACAACCTTACTCGCCTGCTGCCGGTACAGGTTTAAGCTCGCACGAGTTAAACCAACCGGGAACCTATAAAGATGTAAGCGACACCACCATAGTGGCGCAGTTCAAAACCATCGAATCGACTTTACCTGAAGCTTTAAAAGGTTTTGGTACAGTTCACTTTTTAGCCTGGACAACCACACCTTGGACCCTACCGAGCAACACTGCCCTAACTGTAGGACCTAAAATCGACTACGTATTGATTAAAACCTTTAATCAATATACTTTCGAACCTATCCAGGTGGTATTGGCCAAAGCCCTGGTAAGTAAACAATTTGCCGGAAAATATTTCTTAGCTGAAGGTGATGATGCTTTTACGAATTACAAAGCGGAAGATAAAAAAATCCCGTATACGGTTTTAGCAGAATTTGTAGGTGCCGATCTGGTGGGCATTAGATACGAACAGTTATTGCCATACGCATTACCTTATCAAAACCCGGAAAATGCTTTTAGGGTAATCTCCGGGGATTTTGTGACCACTGAAGACGGTACCGGTATTGTGCACACTGCACCTACTTTTGGTGCTGATGATGCCCGGGTGGCTAAACTGGCTACACCAGAGGTACCGCCAATGTTGGTACTGGATGATAAAGGAAATGCTGTTCCATTGGTAGATTTACAAGGGAAATTCATTGCAACCCTTGGTGGAAATTACGGAGGCAAATACGTTAAAAACGAATATTACAAAGATGGCGAAGCGCCGGAAAAATCTGTCGACGTAGAAATTGCGATCCAGTTAAAAGAAGAAAACAAAGCCTTTAAGGTAGAGAAATACGTGCACACCTATCCACATTGCTGGAGAACGGATAAACCTGTTTTATACTATCCACTGGACAGCTGGTTTATTAAAACCACTGCCGTTAAGGATAAAATGGTGGAATTAAACAAAGGCATCAACTGGAAACCAGAATCGACCGGAACAGGCCGCTTTGGTAACTGGTTGGAAAACCTTGTCGACTGGAACTTATCACGTTCGCGTTATTGGGGAACACCATTGCCGATCTGGCGTACTGCCGACGGACTGGAAGAAAAATGCATCGGCTCTATTGCTGAATTGAATGCAGAGATCGCCAAATCGATTGAAGCGGGTTTTATGCCTGCAGGTTTCGAACTGAAAGATATGCACCGCCCTTATGTTGATGATGTAATTTTAACTTCATCAAAAGGCGAAAAAATGACCCGCGAAACTGACCTTATCGATGTTTGGTTTGATAGTGGTGCCATGCCTTATGCACAATGGCATTTCCCTTTCGAAAACAAAGAAGAGTTTGAAAATGCCTATGCAGCCGATTTTATTGCAGAAGGTGTAGATCAAACCAGAGGTTGGTTTTTTACCCTGCATGCCATAGCGGTAATGCTTAGCGAAGCCAGTGATGAAATTAAAGCGGTAAATGCAAAAGTGGGCAATCCTGGTGTTGCGTTCAAAAATGTGGTTTCGAACGGATTGGTACTGGATAAAAACGGCAACAAAATGTCGAAACGTTTAGGTAACGCCATCGATCCGTTTAACACCATCGAAACTTACAGTGCCGATGCCACCCGCTGGTACATGATCAGCAATGCATCACCTTGGGATAACCTTAAATTTAGTTTAGAAGGTTTGGATGAGGTACGCCGTAAATTCTTTGGAACACTTTACAATACCTACGCTTTCTTTGCCCTATATGCCAATATCGATAAATTCGAAATCGACAAAAACAACCTGAGCAAGGTAGAAGACAGAACAGAGCTGGACCGTTGGATCTTGTCGTTATTGCAAAACCTGATCAGCGAAGTTGATGAAAGTTACAATACTTATGAGCCAACTAAAGCTACCCGTGCCATCCAAACCTTTGTTGATGAGCACTTAAGCAACTGGTACATCAGGTTAAGCCGCCGCCGTTTCTGGAAAGGCGAAATGACAGATGATAAACGTGCTGCTTACGAAACGTTGTTTACCTGTTTGGAAACTTTGGCACAGCTGATGAGTCCGGTAGCACCTTTCTTTGCCGATTGGTTATATCGCAACTTAACCGTTACTGATGCTCATGCGGAAGAATCGGTTCATCTGACCTTATGGAAAGAAGCTGATCAGAGCCTGATCGACCATGCATTGAACGAAAGAATGCTTTATGCACAGGATATTTCATCAATGGTTTTATCGCTGCGTAAAAAATCGGGCATTAATGTGCGTCAGCCGCTCGAGAAAATCTTAATCCCATCTTTAAATGGCGATTTCGAACAAAAAATCTCAAAGGTTGCGGATTATATTCTTTCTGAAACGAATGTGAAACATATCGAATTCATTACCGATACACATGGCATCGTAAAGAAAAAGCTGAAACCGAACTTTAAATCGCTGGGTAAAAAAGTCGGCAAGGATATGAGCATTGTGAAACAGGCTTTGGAAAACATGAACCAGGACGACATCCAGCGTTTGGAAGTTGATGGTTACATCAATGTTTTTGGCAGCGATAATTTCCAGCATGCTATTGATTTAAACGATGATGTAGAGGTTTTTGCCGAAGATATTCCCGGATGGCAGGTAACTAACCTGGGCAGCTTAACCGTTGCTTTAGATGTAACTATTACCGATGAGCTGAAACAGGAAGGTATTTCGCGTGAGCTGGTTAACCGTATCCAGAATTTACGTAAAGAACTAAATTTTGAGGTGACCGATAGGATTAAAGTTTCGTTACAAAATGATAACTTGGTAGCTCATGCAGTTGCCAAAAACAAGGGCTACATTTGCGCGGAAATATTGGCCGACGAATTAGAATTAACAGATACTGTACCCAATGCAAACAAAATCACCATTGATGATGTTGAGTTAAGCATTTCAGTAACTAAAATATAAATCCATATATTAGAAAACTAAATTAAAAACATGGAAAACAGTAATAAAACACGCTACTCAGACAGTGAACTTCAGGAATTTAAAGAATTGATCCAAGATAAATTGCGCATGGCGAAGGAAGAACTTAATGCGCTTACCGCATCATTAAGCAATCCTAATGCTAACGGAACGGAAGATACTTCGGGTGCTTACAAAACATTGGAAGATGGTTCGGCAACGATGGAAAAAGAACAGATTAATCAATTGGCCGCCCGTCAGAAAAAATTTATCGATAACCTGGAGAACGCATTGGTGCGTATCGAAAACAAAACCTACGGTATTTGCCGCGAAACCGGTAAATTGATCCAAAAAGAGCGTTTACGTGCCGTGCCGCATGCAACGTTAAGCATGGAAGCTAAATTAAAGCAGGGTTAATGAAAGGCTATACAAAACCTTTAATTGTAATCTTTTTGGTTTTACTGGCCGATCAGCTGGTTAAAACCTGGGTTAAAACGCATATGTACCTGGGCCAGGAGTTCCATATTATTGGAAAATGGTTCATTATCCATTTTACCGAAAATAACGGGATGGCCTTCGGGATGGAGTTTGGCGGCGAGTTCGGTAAACTGGCCTTATCGCTTTTCCGGATTGCCGCAGTTGCGGGCATTGGTTATGGCTTACATTATTTAATTAAGCATAAATTTCATCGCGGGTTGATCTTAAATGTAGCCCTGATTTTTTCGGGGGCATTGGGCAACATTATCGATTCGGTTTTCTATGGCAAAATTTATGGCTACGAAAGCTGGTTCCATGGCCGTGTGGTAGATATGTTCTACTTCCCGATTGCTGAAGGACATTTCCCTGGCTGGTTCCCGATCTGGGGTGGCGAAGAATTTATTTTCTTCAGACCTGTTTTTAACCTTGCAGATGCAGCAATTTCTGTCGGCGTGATCCTGATCCTCATCTTTCAGAAAAATTACTTTAAAGAAGATGTAAAAGACGAGGTAAGCATCAACAGCGAAATTGTTGAAGATTAATCAAATCAATTGTCATTCTGAGCTTGTCGAAGAATACCCAATAAAAACATTGCCCATTTTAATTGAGATGGGCTTTTTTATTAAAATATTCTCTCCTACCGGTCAGTGACTCACCGAGATTCTCCCATCTGTTGATGCAAGACCAACCGGCTCCAGCTACATAAAAAATACGTTTATTAACTTTAGCAAAAACAATTCACCTGCGATGATCAACTTTCTCGACATCTCCTATCTCCAATCCGGAAGCGAAAAGCAACAGAAAGCTTATCAGGTTTTGACTGAGCATCAGATCATGAAAAAACTAGCTGCCTTCACGCCGGTTCTGGCTGGCACCATCCCAATTAACATCGACATTAAAAGCAGTGATCTGGATATCATTTGCTACATGCAGGATAAAACAGCATTTACAAAAACTTTAACCGAGTGCTTTCACAGCAAGAAAGGATTTAAAATTACAGCACATCCAGGCTTTCAATCCGTCAAAACTAATTTCTTTATGGCTGGTTTTGAGTTCGAAATTTTTGGCCAGGTCATACCTACAACACAACAAAATGCCTACCGGCACATGCTTATCGAACATCAGATTTTGTTGGAAAGAGGTGAAATTTTCAGGCAGGAGATCATCAGGCTGAAAAATAACGGCATTAAAACCGAGCCTGCTTTTGCACAGCTACTCGGTTTAAAAGGAGATCCATATGAGGCACTTTTAGGGCTCTAATAGCTCCCTAACCTATCCGTAGAGTTCCGAAGGGCTCTACGGATTTCAGCCTGGAAAAGAGTCTTTGACTCGTCCCATTTACTGAATTTGAAAACTCAAATCCATTCCCATCCGTAGAAATGCTAGGCTTAACTCTACGGACAGCAGAATTGTTATTCTGAACGCAGTGAAGAATCTTAATAAAGAAAATATTGGACTCCAACCACAGAATAAAATCTTCATTTCATTCAGGATAACAAACATCATTATTTTCCAATTTTTTAGAATATATTTGAGAAAACCAAATATACCTATGAAATTATACACAGCATTAATCCTGTTCATTACTTTTAGCACACCGCTACTCGCCCAAAAGAGCCTTTTTAACGGCAAAGATTTAAAAGGCTGGCACGTAGATGTACCTGCAATGGATCAAAAACCCGATACCATTAATCCATTTATTGTTCGCAATGGCATGCTCGTAAGTTTAGGTACGCCGGGCGGGCATTTAATAACCGATAAAATTTATAAAAACTACCAGTTAACCGTACAATACCGTTTTGCAGGTAAACCGGGCAACTGCGGTGTTTTAGTACATGCCTCTACACCGAGGGCTTTATATGGTATGTTTCCGAAATCTTTAGAAGTACAAATGCAACATAAAGATGCCGGCGATTTCTGGTGTATTGAAGAAGACATTACGGTACCTGATATGGTTACCAGACGTGGCCCGAAAGAAAACTGGGGTGTAAACGGGAATAAACTCCGCCGCATTAAAAATTTAACAGATGATAGTGAAAAACCTGTTGGCGAATGGAATACCATGGTGATACAGTGCCTGAACAACGATATTAAAGTTTGGGTAAACGGTACATTGGTAAACTACGGCACTAATTGTACGGCAAGTAGCGGGCAAATTGCTTTACAGGCAGAAGGCAGTGAGGTAGAATTTAAGCAACTGGATATTAAACCGATTAAGGAATTATCGAAATAGATTTCGTCATCTCGACTGAAGCGTAGCGAAATGGAGAGATCTACATAGACAGATTTAGCTTCGCTGAGCACTCCGTGGTTCTCGGCTACGTTGCACTCCGCTCGAAATGACGATCTCAGAGAGGATGTTACAGATAATGTTTTTATACAATAAATTATCCCTCACGATGACATTCGTATTTTAGAAAGTTAAACGTGAATTTCGTTATTTAACCAAAAAGCCCCGATTTACATCGGGGCTTTGAAATATTATTGATCATCGGAGAGGTCCTGAAATAAATTCAGGGCGACGAATCCCCAAGAAGATTAAACGCCTAGTAACAATCTGGCCGGATCTTCCAATAATTGTTTCACACGAACCAAGAAACCAACCGACTCACGTCCGTCAATAATCCTGTGATCGTAAGATAAAGCAACATACATCATCGGGCGGATTACCACTTCACCTTTTTCGGCAACCGGACGCTCAACAATATTGTGCATACCTAAAATGGCCGATTGTGGCGCATTGATAATCGGGGTCGACATCATCGAACCAAAAACACCACCGTTAGTAATGGTAAATGTTCCGCCAGTCATTTCTTCGATAGTTAATTTGCTATCGCGTGCTTTTAAAGCTAAGTCCAATACCGATTTTTCAATTTGTGCTAAAGTCATGCTCTCTGCATTACGGATTACCGGAACCACCAAACCTTTTGGCGCAGAAACGGCGATCGAAATATCAGCAAAATCATTGTAAACAATTTCATCGCCTTCAATACGACCATTAACCGCAGGGAAATCTTTTAATGCTTCGGTTACGGCTTTCGTAAAAAAGCTCATGAAACCTAAACCAACACCAAATTTTTCCTTAAACTGGTCTTTATACTTGGCGCGTAAATCCATAATCGGTTTCATGTTAACCTCGTTAAAAGTAGTTAACATAGCGGTTTCGTTTTTAACGGCAACCAAACGTTTTGCAACGGTTCTCCGTAATGGCGACATTTTTTCACGACGCTCACCACGGCTACCAGCAGGTGCAGCAGCAGCAACCGGTGCACTGGCTTTTGGCGCTTCAGCTTTTTTACCAGCTTCAGCTTTAACAGCATCATCTTTGGTAATTCGGCCATCAACTCCAGTACCTTTTACTGTAGAAGCATCAATACCTTTTTCGGCAAGGATTTTACCCGCAGCAGGTGAAGGAGTACCAGTAGCGTAGCTTTCGCCAGATTTTTCAGCAACCGGAGCTGCAGTTTTTTCTTCAGTAACAACTGCTTTTTCTTCAGCTTTTGGAGCATCAGGTTTCGCAGCAGGGGCAGCGCCACCATCTTCAATTTTACATACTACTGCGCCAATGGCTAAAGTATCCCCTTCGGTGGCTATGGTTTTTAAAGTTCCAGCTTGTTCTGCAGTTAATTCGAATGTAGCTTTATCCGATTCTAATTCAGCAATCACTTCATCCATTTCAACAACATCGCCATCGTTTTTTATCCAACGTGATAAAACAACTTCGGTTATCGACTCACCAACAGGTGGAACTTTTATCTCTAAACTCATTTTTGTTATGTTTTTTTATTGTTAAAGGTTAAATATTGTAAGGTTGAAATGTTCAGGCTGCTTAAGCCTATACCTCAAACCTTACGTCTTAAGCCTCATTTAATCGATCTGAACTAATTTCTTCGTTGCCTTCTTTGCAATGTCTTTAACATCTTCCGTAACGGAAATTTCTAAAGCTTTTGCCAAAATATAGGCTTGTTGATTAGCATGTTGTTTTGCAAAACCTGTAGCTGTACTGCTGCTCTCTCTTCTCGAAATTACATCTATACCTTTTAAGGCAGTTTTATACAATTTGCGGAACAAATATGGCCATGCGCCCATGTTCTCTGGCTCTTCCTGCACCCAGAAAACTTCTTTTGCATTTTTATATTTTTTCTTGATGGCTTCCAGCTGATCAACCGGGGTTGGATATAACTGCTCAACCCGTACCAAAGCTACGTGTTTGATTTTATCGGCCTGCTGTTTCTCCAGCAATTCATAGTAAATTTTACCGCTACAGAAAACAACGCGGGTGATGTCTGCAACTTTAGCATTTACATCATCAATTACTTCTTTAAAACCACCTTCGGTAAATTCTTCTAATTTAGAAACACAGGCAGGGTGGCGCAATAAACTTTTAGGCGTAAATACGATTAGTGGTTTACGGAAATCGCGTTTGAACTGACGGCGTAGAACATGGAAAAAGTTAGCCGGTGTAGTACAATTGGTTACCTGCATGTTATAATCGGCACAAAGCTCCATAAAACGCTCAATACGTGCTGATGAATGCTCTGGTCCCTGGCCCTCGTAACCATGAGGCAATAACATAACCAAACCGTTTTCGCGTTGCCATTTGGTTTCGGCACTTGCAACATACTGATCTACAACAATCTGTGCACCGTTAAAGAAATCGCCAAACTGTGCTTCCCAGATGGTTAAAGCATTAGGATTTGCCATGGCATAACCGTATTCGAAACCTAAAACACCATATTCTGATAAATGTGAATTGTAGATATCAAATGAGGCCTGTTGATCAGAAATATTTGCCAATGGTACATATTCTTCCTCACTGTCTTCAAGCGTTAAAACGGCATGACGGTGAGAGAAAGTACCACGTTCCACATCCTGGCCACTTAAACGAACACGTTTACCTTCTGACAACAATGTACCATAAGCCAATTGCTCGCCCATTGCCCAGTCGAAAACATGGGTTTCGTTAACCATTTTAGTTCTTTCCAGAAATAGTTTCTCAATTTTCTTGAAGAACTTTTTGTTTGATGGTAAAGTGGTAATGCGTTTACCGATTTCCAATAAAGTAGATTTTTTAACCGCGGTTACCGGCGAAGATTCGAAATCTTTAGGCGTTGCCATCCGAAGATCTGCCCAAGCACCACCAAATTTAACTTCAGCATTGCCGGCAACAAACTCTTTGGCTTCATTTAAACGTTCCTGCAAAATACCGCGGAAATCTTTTTCCATTTCTTTTGCTAAACCAGCTTCCAATTTACCTTCTTTGGTTAACTGATCGATATAAATTTCCCTTGGATTAGGGTGTTTTTCGATGGTTTTGTACAATAAAGGCTGGGTGAATTTAGGTTCATCAGACTCATTGTGACCAAAACGGCGGTAGCAAAGAATATCAATAAAAACGTCGTTTTTGTATTTCTGACGGTATTCCATTGCTAAATTGATCGCATAAACCAAAGCTTCAGGATCATCGCCATTTACGTGGAAAACCGGCGACAGTGTTACTTTAGCAATATCGGTACAGTAAGTACTGGTACGTGCATCTTTATAATTGGTGGTGAAACCGATCTGGTTATTGATTACCAGGTGGATGGTTCCTCCGGTTTTATAACCTTCAAGGCCAGCCATCTGGATGACTTCGTAAACAATACCCTGTCCGGCAACTGAAGCATCACCATGAATCAAAATCGGTGCTAAACGGCTATTGTCGCCACCATATTTAAAATCGATTTTAGAGCGGCTCATTCCTTCTACCACACCATCAACAGTTTCAAGGTGAGATGGGTTAGGGCATAAACTTAAGTGAACACTTTTACCAGCATTGGTGGTTACATCGGTTGAGTAACCTAGATGGTATTTTACATCACCGCCAAACGGGGTATCCGGATTATAACTTTTACCTTCAAACTCTGCAAAAATATCTTTGTAGGTTTTCTGCATGATATTGGCCAGCACGTTTAAACGTCCGCGGTGGGCCATACCAATCACAAATTCTTCAATTCCCAGTTCAGCACCTTTTTCGATCACAGAATCCAATGCAGGAATTAAAGCTTCAGCCCCTTCTAAAGAGAAACGTTTCTGACCTAAAAATTTTGTCCCAAGAAAATTTTCAAAACTTACTGCCTCGTTTAATTTCCGGAGAATGCGTTTCTTTTCTTCGATTGAGAAATTAGGGGTATTACGTGCACTTTCCATTTTTTGCTGAATCCAGCCCAACACTTCGGGTGTACGTAAAAATTTAAATTCGGCTCCTATAGAACCAACGTATGTTTGTTGTAAAACGGCAAGAATATCTTTCAGTTTTGCGGCACCGATACCAATCTCTACACCAGAATTGAAAACGGTTTCCAAATCTGCATCTGATAACCCAAAATTGGCAAGATCTAAGGTTGGCAAATGTTTACGTCTTTCGCGAACCGGATTGGTGTGCGTAAACAAGTGACCCCGGCTGCGATAGCCATCAATCAGGTTTAAAACATTAACCTCTTTTAAAAATTGTTCAGGAGTTTCTGTTGTTACGGACGGGGATTCCGATCCTCTTCCAAAATCGAAACCTTCAAAAAATTTCTGCCAGCCAAACTCAACCGACTCAGGATCTTGTTGATACGACTGATATAAAGACTCTATATATTCGGCGTTTGCGCCATTAAGATAAGATAATTTATCCATTATTAACTATTTACTATAAGCACTACAAAATTAGAATTTTACCTTATATAAACGGCAAAAATCTCGATTAAAATGAGAATTATTGAATGAGCGAATTATTAAATTATAGAATGACAAAAATACGGCTTGTACCGATCGATAAAATTCAAATTCATCATTCAACACTCAATCATTAAGTCAATACAACTATGATGCCCAAGTTAAAGCATAGTTGCCTTTTGGGTCGAGATTTTTGATGTTTTTATCTAAATCGAATACACTTTTTGATTTTTGATCGTTCCCCACACCAGCAACATTGGCCCAGTTGCCCCAGTTACTTGCCGGGTTATAATCGATCAGTTTTTCTTCAAAGTAAGCGGCTCCTAAAACCCAGCTTACTTCCAGGTTATTGATCAGGTATAGCGCAGCTGTCTGCCTGGCAATATTCGAAATAAAACCGGTCTGGTTTAACTCCGTCATTACTGCATCTACTACGGCAAATCCGGTCTGTGCATTTTTCCATTTATAGAGATTGTCCTGCTCATTGGCAACATCAACCAAGCCCTGGCTGCCAAATCCGTCGGGACTGAAAAATGTATTCCCGTATTTTTTAAACATAAAACGGAAATAATCTCTCCAAAGCAAGCCCAATAAAATATGATTAAACATGGCTTTGGTATTGGGTACGCCTTCCATTTTTTTAATTTCCCAATACACTTTACGGGGAGATAAACTGCCAATAGCCAGCCAGGCAGAAAGTTTTGAGGCAAGAATTAAATTCTTGGTAGTTGCAGCCTGTTGCATGGCCAGGATTACCTTTTGTAAATGAGCCAAACCTTCTGCTTCGCCGCCTACAAATTCGAAATCAGCACGCTGATCTTTCTGCTGTGGTAAAAGATTAAGGTCTTCCAATGATGACAAGGTACCCCAATCGATCACTTCAGCCACGTTAATCCGGTCGGGCGCTGCAAAACAGGGTTTGATAATCGAATCGCGCTCAATCTTCTTTTTAAAGAGGTTAAAAGCATCGGGGATATCCTTAATGGGAAAAGGCAGATCTTCTTTATTATATAAGGTATGGCCGATAAAGTGCTTCAGGTTCACGCGTAATTTCCAAAGCGCATTTTCGACAAGTGTAGAAACATGGGTTTCTTCGCGCGCTACTTCGCGGTGATGGTACACCTCGGTAATTTCATATTCCTGTACCAACTGCGGAATAATATCTTCGGGATTACCTTCAGCAATCAGCAGATTGCCTCCAATCTGTTTTAAAGCATTACGTAGGCCTAAAACACTTTCTAAAATAAACTGTGCTCTAATATTGCCGGTTTTCAGTGTACCATATTTGGTTTCGCCAAAAGATCGGGGATCGAGAATGTAAACAGGCAAAATTGAATCAGATTTAGCAATTGCCTCCACGAGCATTTCGTTATCATGCAAGCGAAGATCATTTCTAAACCAGACTAAAATTTTTTTGGACATCTTTTATCGAAAAAGGTATAAGAACGCTTTACAAATTTATCTTATTTTTCTTCCACATCAAACCCCTGAATAATTCTTTACAAATAGGTAACAAAAGAATTAAAACCAGATTAATACATTTTAATTCCTGCCAACAAACCCTTTTGTATCTTCGGTGTTTTAAAAATATGGCAAAAAAGATTCTGATCACCGGAGCTACCGGACTAGTAGGTACTGAATTAAAAAAGCATTTGTTGAACAAAGGTTACGAGGTAAATACACTTTCTCGAAAAAAAAGCAATGATCCGAATGGTTATGTGTGGGATGTGTACAAAGGAGCAATTGACGCAGATTGCCTTAATGGTGTGGACGCCGTTATCCATTTGGCAGGAGAACCCGTTGCGGATAAAAAATGGACCAATGAGCGCAAAAAACAGATTATTGATAGCCGGGTAAAATCTACAGAATTGCTTTTCAGAGCCATTAAGTCCAAACCTGATCATCAGATCAAATCGTTTATTTCCTCTTCTGCAGTTGGCTTTTATGGCGATTGCGGCGATGAAATCTTAACCGAAGAGAGCCCAAATGGCTATGGCTTCTTAGCCGAATGTTGTAAGCTATGGGAAGACGCTGTAGATCAGGGCAAAAAGCTGAGCCTCAGAATTGTAAAACTTCGAACCGGTATTGTTTTCAGCACAAAAGGTGGAGCATTACCACAATTGGCTCAGCCTGTAAAGTTATTTGCAGGTGCACCACTGGGTACCGGGAACCAATGGACACCCTGGTTACACATTGATGATATGGTTGAAATGTGCATCGAAGCTATAGAAAACCTTAAAATGGAAAACAGTTACAATGCCTGTGCGCCATTTCCCGTAACCAATACGACCTTAACCAAAGCCATTGCCAAACAGTTGCACCGCCCGGTATGGCCCATTAAAGTTCCTAAAAAAGCACTGGCATTATTACTCGGAGAACGTGTTGAAGCCGTTTTAATGAGCAATAATACCTCCGCACAAAAAATTCTGGATGCTGGGTTTAAATTTAAATTTACACATTTGGAAGACGCTTTGAAGGATCTTTATAAGTAGCTTAACCGCTTAATTGTTAAGAGTGATGAACTTTTTATCGTTAAATGCAAACTGCCAATTGAAAACCGTATCTGTGGTTAATCGACACGAAACGCTTCTCGCCAATAAATAACCCAAACAAATTATCATTATAAGTTATACACATGACTGCAATATCCATTCACTGGTTCCGCCGCGATTTACGTTTAGAAGATAATGCTGCCTTATACCATGCCCTAAAAAGTACTTATCCCGTTCTCCCACTTTTTATCTTTGATAAAAACATATTGGATAAACTACCAAAAGGTGATGCCCGCGTAACTTTTATTTACGAGACCATCGCGGATTTAAAAAAACAACTTCAGCAAAGCGGGTCAGATTTACTGGTAAAATACGGAGAACCTGAAAAAGTATGGCCTGAAATTTTAAAGCAATACGACATTAAAGAAGTATACACCAACCACGATTATGAGCCTTATGCACGCGAACGTGATGATAATATGGCCGAATATTTAACGAGTGAAAAAATTGCCTTCAAAACGCATAAAGACCAGGTTATTTTTGAAAAAGATGAGATTTTAAAAGCAGATAAAACACCTTATACGGTGTTTACCCCTTTTTACAAACAATGGCATGCTAAACTGAACGATTTTTATGTAAAGGCCTATCCCAGTAAAAAATACTTTAAAAATTTACTGCAGACCAGGCACCTGCCCCTCCCCGCTTTAAAAGAGATGGGTTTTGAAAATAGCAAACTGGATTTTCCCAAAATCAGTTATAAAAACAAGCTTAACGATTATGCAAAAACACGCGATTTCCCGGCAGCAGAAGGCACTACCCATATTGGCCTGCATTTACGTTTTGGCACTTTAAGTATTAGAAAAGCAGTACGCGATGCGATAGAGGCAAAATCGAACGTCTGGCTTTCGGAACTGGCCTGGCGCGAATTTTACATGATGATACTTTGGCATTTCTCCTATTCGGCTTTTGATTCTTTTAAAAAGCAATACGACAAGATTAAATGGCGCAACAATGAGGATGAATTTAAGGCCTGGCGCGAAGGCAATACCGGTTACCCGATAGTAGATGCCGGAATGCGGCAATTGAACCAAACCGGATGGATGCATAACCGCGTGCGTATGATTGTGGCCAGCTTTTTAACTAAACATTTACTGATTGATTGGCGCTGGGGCGAAGCTTATTTTGCCGAAAAGTTGCTCGACTACGAAATGGCAAGTAATGTAGGTGGCTGGCAATGGGCAGCAGGCTCAGGAAACGATGCCGCGCCGTACTTTAGGGTGTTTAATCCCGAATTACAAACCAAAAAATTTGATCCTGAATTTGAATATATTAAAAAGTGGGTACCAGAATTAGAAACAAAAAAATATGCCCAACCTATAGTTGAGCATACTTTTGCAAGGGAAAGAGTGTTAAGGGTTTTTAAAGAAGCTTTAGCTAATTCGTAACGCTTACAATTTCTATATCAAAATCCAATACTGCGTTAGCAGGGATGGTGCCACTGCCCGACTTTCCATAAGCCAAATCTGAAGGGATAATCATCCTGAATTTTGTTCCAACTTTAAACTTTGGAATCATAATTTGCCAGGCTTGAATCAGGCCAGTTAAAGTTGACGAGAAACCACTGGAGTTAGAATCGAAGGATGTTCCATCAAGGGTTCGGCCCGTATATTTTACATTTACGGTGCTTTCAACCCCATTTATTGCATCGCCAGTACCAACGGTATTCACTATATAATAAATTCTACTTGGATCTTTTGTTGCGGTTAAACCTTTAGCCGCCAAAAAGTTCTTTATTTTATCATCATCAAATAACCACTGTTTACGGTATGGATAGGTTTTGATCGTAAAATCAAGATTTTCATTAGAAGGTATCGGCCCGGTACCATTTTTACCAAAAGCTAAATAAGATGGCAATAATATTCTGGCACTCCCTCCAGGTTTAAGGCTCAAAGCAGCGGTTCTTAATGCAGGTATATTGTAAGTAATGGACGTTGATAAAGATGATTGGAAAAAATTACTTAAATAACCAACATAAGTACCCAGGTTACCATTGGCAGGAGACTGAAGATAAGTTGTTCCGGTTTGCATGGATTTTACCGTAATATCGTAAAATACGGAATCAGGATTCAGGAAATATGTTCCATCTGCAGGATTAGTTGGTTGATAATAAAATCCTGTTTTATCAGGATCAGGTATCATCTGGGTTAAATTATTTTTTGATATATAAGCCTTTATGGCCGCATCATCTATACTTTGAATAGTTTCATAGTCCTTTTTGCACGAGCTGAAAACTACAGTAGCCAGTAAAAGTGTAAATAGGCCAGGTTTAGTAAATTTGTTCATTTATTATTGTACGTCTGTAAGTGTTATAGTAAAATCGAGTACTGAATTAGGAGGAATCGACGATGATGGCGACTGTGTTCCATAGCCAAAGTAAGATGGAATAATTAACCTGATTTTACCCCCTTTTTGTATCTTCTGGATCCCAAACTGCCATCCTAAAATAACATTTCCAAGTTTAAAAGAAATTGGCGTTCCCTTGGTACTGTCGAAAATGGTACCGTTTAATAATCTACCTTCATAATCTGCAGTAATCACGGTAGAAGTCAGGTAACTTACGTTTCCTGATCCCGGAGCTATTATCTGATAAAAAATACCGCTGGCATCTTTTGTTGCCGGAATATTATTAGCCTTAACAAAAGCACTGATTGCAGTAGTATCTGCCTTAAATTGCGGAGTAGGATCGTAATCATCAACTGGCGCATTTTTTTTACAGGCGGCAAGACATCCCGTAAGGCATATCAATAAAATAATGTATTTAAACTTAACCATAGTCAGCAAAAATAAGCTTTTAATGCAGATGCTGCAATTTTTAACCTATTTTAACAAATTTAAGGCGTTTAAAAAGGTAAAAAGCTAAAGAACATGAGAAAGATTTCTGCAGCATAAAAAAGGGTTTAAGATTTAGGCATGCACCTAAACCTTAAACCCTCAACCTTTCGACCTTCTACCTTAAAAGATATATTTATTGGCTTCGATTAATTGTTGTGCAACCCTTTGGCGGGCATCTTTAACATTAAATGGCTCCATTTTGGTAAAGCGGCGCAAGCCTACCTGCATCATACGCAACTCATCGCCTTCGGCAAATGCCCATAATGCTTCTTTACCCGCCTTGGCTATTCCATCAACCGCTTCAACCAGATAAATACGAAGTAAATCCAGCTGACCGGCCACCGCGGCTTCGCCACGCATGGCAACCAGTTTTTCGGTTCTCAACAAGGCGGATTCAGCTACATATACATAACTGGCCATATCGGCAATGTTCATTAAAATTTCCTGTTCTTTGCTTAAGGTCATCATGAGCTTTTGTACCGCAGCACCGGCTACCATTAAGGTTGCTTTTTTAAGGTTCGATAATACCTTTTTCTCTGCAGCAAATAGCGTGGTATCTTCTTCTCCGAAATCAGGAATGCTCATCAATTCGGCTGCTACAGCAGTGGCAGGTGTCATTAAATCCAACTCGCCTTTCATGGCACGTTTCAGCATCATATCAACGGTTAACAAACGGTTAATTTCGTTGGTACCTTCGAAAATCCTGTTGATACGTGCATCGCGGTAAGCCCTGTCCATTGGTGCATCGGCAGAAAAACCCATACCACCATAAATCTGAACGCCTTCATCAACGGTATAATCCAATGCTTCCGAACCCCACACTTTTAAGATAGCGCATTCTACCGCAAATTGCTCAACAGATTTTAACCTGGCTTTGCCCGATTCCATTCCTCCTGCAACCAATTGGTCGTAGGTATCATCTATGTTCTGTCCGGCACGGTAATTCGCCGCATCAACGGCATAAATTTTAGAAGCGATCTCTGCAATTTTAAAGCGGATGGCCCCATATTTAGAAATGGGACGGCCAAACTGAATCCTTTCATTTGAATAATTGATCGCAGTATTTAACGTTGCTTTTGAAGCACCGATGGCAGCAGCAGATAATTTAATACGGCCAATATTTAAAATGTTTACCGCGATTTTGAAACCGTTTTCACGTTCGCTTAACATATTCTCAACAGGTACGGGACAATCATTAAAGAAAACCTGGCGTGTTGAAGAGCCTTTGATGCCCATTTTATGTTCTTCAGGATTCATGGTGATCCCGCCGAAATCTTTCTCCACAATAAATGCGGTTAAGTTTTTATCGTCGTCTATTTTGGCAAAAACAATAAAAATATCGGCAAAACCACCGTTCGTGATCCACATTTTCTGACCGTTGATGATATAATGTTTACCATCATCGCTCAGTTTAGCTTTTGTTTTACCTGAGTTTGCATCCGAACCCGAGTTTGGCTCTGTTAAACAATAAGCAGCTTTCCATTCACCAGAGCCCAGTTTAGGGATGTATTTTGCTTTTTGTTCTTCATTTCCGTAATATAAAATTGGCAAGGTACCGATACCCGTATGTGCAGAAAGTGCCACCGCAAAAGAGTGTCCGGCTCCAACTATATCAGCAACCAACATGGAGGTATTAAAGTTTTTACCAAAACCTCCGTATTCTTCAGGTACCGAAACACCCAAGATACCCAGTTCGCCGGCTTTGGTTAAAAGTGTTGGCATTAACTCCGGGTCTTCCTGTTTATCGATTTTATCTAAATTGGGGTAAACTTCAGCCGCCAAAAAATCGCGACAGGTCTGTGCAATCATCTGTTGCTCTTCATCAAATTCTTCAGGGATGAATACTTCCTGATAGGTGGTATCCTTAATTAAAAATTCTCCACCTTTAATTGTCTTTTTTTCAGTTGTTTCCATGGTTTTTAGTATCTAGTGTTGAGTAAAGAATGCCAAGACATGAGTATTAAGTATCAAGACAAAGCATACATCATAAATTTTCATTTTATATTTCCTGCTATGCAATTCAACCTTGATCATTGATAATCAAATCTTAACTTTCGATATCCATATCAAATTAATCTTCTTTCCAGGGCATAAATCATCTTTTGAACTTCAGTAGTTTTTTCAATCAAATCAATAGCAAGCGGATCATCCAATAATCCCAATTTATTTGAAATAATTACCTGAGCCTCTAGTTCAAAAGCAGAGCCCTGACTTATCGTTAAAAAATATTTAAATTGTGCACTGGTTCCCCTACCCGCTCCCTCAGCAATATTGGAAGGTATCGAGACAGCGCATCTTTTCATTTGAGAAATCAAACCGTATCTCTCATCAACAGGCAAAAACGAACTAGCCTTATAAACATCAACTGCCAAATCAATTGATTTTTGCCAAACTTTTAATTCTTTAAAATTGTGCATATACCATTAGTATTAGTGATTGAGTAATATGTCGGGATGATTTTATAAACCGGTTTATTCACCTGCTATTAAATCTTGATACTACATACTCATATCTTGATACTAATTTAAAGCAACTCAAAAATCCCCGCAGCGCCTTGCCCGGTTCCAACGCACATGGTTACCATTCCGTATTTTTTGTGCTGTCTTTTTAATTCGTTCATGATCTGTACGGTGAGTTTTGCTCCGGTACAGCCTAATGGATGGCCAAGTGCAATAGCCCCTCCATTAACATTGATAACATCGGGGTTTAAATCTAAAGTTCTGATTACCGCTAAAGATTGAGAGGCAAAGGCTTCATTCAGCTCAATTAAATCGATATCTTCTTTTTTCAAACCAGCTTGTTTCAGTGCTTTTGGAATAGCCTCAATTGGCCCGATGCCCATAATGCGGGGCGGAACACCTGCAATACCGTAACTTACCAGTCTGGCTATCGGCTCGGCATTCAGTTCTTTCATTTTCTTTTCAGACACTACCAGAACAAAAGCAGCACCAT
Source organism: Pedobacter zeae (assembly GCF_014196715.1). Taxonomy (GTDB): domain Bacteria; phylum Bacteroidota; class Bacteroidia; order Sphingobacteriales; family Sphingobacteriaceae; genus Pedobacter; species Pedobacter zeae. The sequence continues at coordinate 400,492 of NZ_JACIEF010000004.1, read as the reverse complement.
CAGATGTTTGCGATGAATTACCTGCAGTTACGCTTCCAACCGCATCGAATACAGGTTTCAGTTTCGCCAATTTATCTAAGGTAGTATCTGCACGTGGCCCTTCATCCGTGTCAACTACATAAGAACGCGTTTTCTTTTTCAAGTTGGCATCCAGGTAATTTTCGTTCACCGTGATAGGCAAAATACCATCCTTTAAATGACCATTTTTAATGGCATGAATGGCTTTCTCGTGAGATTTTAGTGAAAATGCATCCTGATCCTCACGGCTCACCTTATACTCTTTGGCAACTGCTTCGGCGGTTAAGCCCATTCCCCAATACCAATCCGGATTATTTTTTGCCACCTCGGCATTAGGCACCAGTTTCCAGCCCCCAAAAGGCATTCCACTCATTACCTCAACCCCACCGGCAATGATACAATCGGCCATACCAGCCTTAATTTTGGCAACTGCCGTAGCAATGGTATCTAAACCCGATGCACAGTAACGGTTTACGGTAACGCCTGGAACCTTATCGGTATCCAGCCCCATTAGCGAAACCATACGGCCTATGTTTAGCCCTTGCTCTGCTTCTGGAGTAGCGTTACCCACAATTACATCATCAATCTGTTCTTTATCTAAATTCGGAACCGAAGCCACCAGGGCCCTAATTACTTCCGCAGCTAAATCGTCGGCCCTTGTGAAACGGAATACACCGCGGGGTGCTTTACCCACTGCTGTACGGTATCCTGCTATTATGTATGCTTCCATTTTTTTTTAGTATCTAGTAGCCAGAATCAAGTATCAAGACCTAATCCTCGCATTGTTTTATTTGTTAATTAATGTAAGTAAAACTTTATTCGTCATTCGTATCCTGATACTTGATACTCATTCCTAAATATTTAACTCACTAATTCCTCAACGGTTTACCTTTCGTAATAATTGACTGAATCCGCTCCAACGATTTCCGTTCTCCTGCGAGTGATAAAAATGCTTCTCTTTCCAGATCCAACAAGTATTGCTCGGTTACTTCTGTTGGATAAGATAAATCGCCACCACACATTACATAACCTAATTTTTCGGAGATTTTTTTATCGTGTTCAGAGATGAAATGCCCTGCATACATGCTATTTGCACCTGCATAAACAATTCCTAATCCTTGTTTTCCCAGAACTTTAATATCGTTGCGCTGAACCGGTTTGGTATATCCTGCATCAGCCAGTTCAATGGCTTTGGCTTTTGCGTCGGCCAATAAACGGTTGCGGTTCATCGAGATTGAAAATTTATCTTTTTGGAGGTAACCCAGTTCGTAAGCTTCGTAACCTGAAGTAGAAACTTTGGCCATTCCGATGGTTAAGAAACGGTCTTTCAGTGCATTCTGCACAATTTGATCATCCTTATATTCATCTGAGGCGCGCAAAGCAAACTCCTTTGTTCCACCACCACCCGGGATCACGCCCACGCCAAACTCTACCAAGCCCATATAAGTTTCGGCAGAAAGCTGTACGTGATCGGCGTGTAAACTAAACTCACATCCACCCCCCAAGGTTAGGTTATGAGGAGCTACCACAACCGGGATGGAAGAATAACGGATACGCATTGAAGTATTCTGGAACATGCGTATTGCCATATTCAGTTCGTCCCACTCCTGTTCTATCGCCATCATAAAAATCATCCCCACATTGGCACCAGCAGAGAAATTTGCACCATCATTGCCAATCACCAGGCCACGGTAATCTTTCTCGGCCATATCAATGGCTTTGTTGATTCCGGAGATTACATCACCACCAATGGTATTCATTTTGGTGTGGAATTCTACGTTCAGAATACCATCTCCCAGGTCGATGATCGAAACACCAGAGTTTTTCCAAAGGGTTTTCGTTTCGCGCAGGTTGTCTAAAATGATAAACTCATCCGTACCCGGTAAAGCTTTATAATTTTTAGAAGGGATATCGTAATATTTTTTGATGCCGTTTTCTACTTTATAGAATGATGTATTCCCCGCATCGAGCATTTCGTGCACCCAGGCAGCCGCTTTATTGCCATATTGCTCCATGCCCTCGATGGCCTCTTTTACACCTACAGCATCCCACAACTCGAAAGGACCAAGTTCCCAGCCGAAACCTGCACGCATGGCATCATCAATACGGTATAGCTCGTCAGAAATTTCTGGAATACGGTCAGATACATATTCGAACAAACCAAAAGAAGAGTGGCGGAACAGTTCGCCTGCCTTATCTTTTCCTTTAGCAAAAATCTTCATCCGCTCACGAAGGTTCTCCACCGGTTTGGCCATTTCCAAAGTGGCTGATTTTACTTTTTGCTGAGGTTTATACTCTAATGTTTTTAAATCAAGTGCCAGGATTTCGGTTTTACCATCAGCAGTTTTTGTTTTTTTATAGAAACCCTGTTTGGTTTTATCGCCAAGCCACTTGTTCTCTTCCATTTTCTGCACATAAGCCGGAAGTTTAAACAGTTCATGCGCTTTATCGTCAGGACAGTTGTCGTAAAGACCTTTGGCTACTTTGATCATGGTATCTAAACCAACCACATCAGAAGTACGGAAAGTAGCCGATTTTGGCCTGCCCAGCGCTGGTCCGGTAAATTTATCTACTTCTTCTACAGTGAGATCTAATTTCTCAACCAGGTGTAAAAGTGCCATAATGGAATAAACGCCCACACGGTTAGCAATAAAAGCCGGGGTGTCTTTACATAAAACGGTTGTTTTACCTAAAAACTTATCACCATAATGCATAAGGAAATCAACGATCTCCGGTTTTGTATAAGGGATAGGAATAATTTCTAATAATTTTAAATAACGCGGTGGATTAAAAAAATGTGTTCCACAGAAATGCGCTTTAAAATCTTCGCTCCTGCCTTCTGCCATGAGGTGTATCGGAATACCGGAAGTATTTGAAGTGATTAAAGTACCCGGCTTACGGAATTGCTCTACCTGTTCGAAAACTTTTTTCTTAATATCAAGATTTTCGACCACCACTTCAATCACCCAATCGTAACCAGCAATTTTCGGCATATCATCGTCGAAGTTTCCGGTTTTGATCTTATTTAATGCTTTTTTGGTATAAACCGGTGATGGATTGGTTTTCACTGCGGTTTGCAAAGCTGCATTTACAATCCGGTTTTTTACTGCTGGGTTATCCAGCGCTAATCCTTTTGCCTGCTCTTCGGGACTGAGTTCTTTTGGGGCGATATCCAATAGCAATACCTCAACACCAATATTGGCGAAATGGCATGCAATACGCGACCCCATAATACCCGAACCTAAAACAGCAACTTTATTAATGCTTCGTTTCATTGTTATCTATTTGCTTTTCAGTAGTCTTAAAGAACCTGTTTTAGCCATTACCAAACAGGCGATTTTATATCTGATTAATCGACAGTATAAGCTACCGTGATTTCGTTCAGTTTGATGAGTAAATTAATGAAGGTTTCTTTCTCTTTTTTAGTAAAATGCTCATCGAGGTATTCATTAAATTTCCTGACAACACCTTTGGCCAAATGTTTTTTCTCTTTACCAAAATCAGTAAGGAAAACTTTTACCGAACGTTTATCCCCTGCAGAAGTTTCGCGGTAAATCAGGTTGGCTTCTTCCATATTGTTTAACATACGGGAAAGGCTGGTGGCTTTAACACCCAGCAAGGCAGCTAAATTTGAAACAGCTGTGCCATCAGTATCGTCAATGTTGATCAGCATATATCCAATGGCCTGTGTAATCCCAAAACCGGATGCCATCTGATTATACTTATTAAACATATTTTGCCACGCAAACTTAACATGGTAATCTATGGTTTGATGTTGTTTCATTTCTGTTAATTTATTATGCTTGCATAACAAAGCTAATGAATGTATTTTGTTAATGCAATAAAGATTCCGATTTTTTTTGTGTTTTATTTGTAGATTAGATCAACACTAATACACGCAACATGAAAAATAAAATTAAAATTTGGCTGATCATTTCTGCAGCTATGTGCACTGTAAACATTACCAAAGCGCAGGTATCATGTTTTGCACAGTCTTATTTAAACGATAATGATTTTAAAAAATTTAAAGGTACTACCACACTCTTTACTTTAAGATATGATGACTATAAAAACATTGAGAAATACCGCGAGGCTATTCAAAAATCATGGACTATAACCCCGTTTTTAATTATAAAACCAAACGAATTAGCTCAATATCAAGACAATCCTGCATACTCTTTTTTCTATTTTGATAGCTACACAGAACAAGTCGATTCTCTTAACTCCCTAAACGTATTGTATGCCCTGAAACTCGGCGCTCATAAAAGGACAAAAAAAAACATGCCCGTTATAGCCACCGTAAATTTGTACCCAGATTTGTTTACGCTTAAATACCTGGAAGATATTGGTTATAGTTTTACATCTACATCTAATAAAAATAAACTTTTTATTAATAACCTTTACCAGCATGCCACATTTTATAATTGGTCGCCCGGCATGTTAACCACTTATTTAATGCTATTGAATAATGCATTAATATCTAGGAATGAATTTGATATTGAATTCGAAACCACTGATAAATTAAGTCTAAGTAAGCTTAAAAATGAGCCATTGTATATTCCTGATTATGTCAAAGACAGCTTTAATCAGGAATTCAATCAGTATTCAATCCTTAACGAAGTAAATCAAGGCAAAAGTGAAAAATACCAATATCAAGTTCAGTTTGTTTCTACAAAAGAGCTTGATGAATTAATATTAAAGCCAGGTTCAAATATAAAATATCTTGTTTACACACAAAATTCCTTTGATAAAATCATTTCCATTTATGACAGCAGAAACAATAAAATTATTTACCAAAAATATACTCCAAAATCATACGGTTTCAGAAACAGTGATCTGAGCAATATTCAAAAAAATCTAAATTAAAAAAGCCCCTGATTTTCATCAAAGGCTTTAACGGGTAAAATTAAGTTTCTAGTAAAGTGTAAACTCTACGCGACGGTTTTGCTGACGACCAGCTGCTGTTTTATTAGAAGCAATTGGCTGACCCATACCGTAACCTGTAGCTTCGATACGTGATGCGTTGGCACCTTGAGAAACCAAATAAGCTTTAACAGATTCTGCTCTTTCTTTTGATAAACGTAAGTTTAATTCTTTTGAACCAGTATTATCGGTGTGGCCTGCCAGCTTTAAGCTGAAGTTTTTCTGAATTAATAAGGCAGCAACCCTGTTTAACGAAGCGTAAGATTTAGGGCGGATAGTTGCTTTGCCTAAATCGAACTCTAAGTTTTTAATGGCTTCATTAACCACTTTGCGGTCTTCTTCAGTTACAATTACTTTTTCTACAACTTTTTCTGGTGTTTTTAATGGACAACCTGAACCATCTACTACCGTACCGGCAGGAGTATCAGGACATTTATCCAATTTATCTGCAACACCATCACCATCGGTATCTTTTAAGATATCGTTCAATTCAGCACGTAATTTTGCGTTATCTGCTTTTTGTGCGTTTAAATCAGATTTCAAACCTTCTGCAGTTTGTTTTGCTTTTAAAGCTTCGTCATAAGTTAAGGCTACAGGATTATGGAAAGCCAATTGTTTTCCGCTACCTAAAGCAAATTCCAAACCTGCATAAGCGTAGTTGTATTTATCATTACCACCTTTGTAGTAACCATCTAAGTTATCTCCATCCACAAAGTTGATTGTCCAACCCAAATCGAAGTTAACCGCATCCGAGATTTTAAATTTAGCACCTAAGCCTACAGGGATGATCAACTCATTGATGTTTTTATCTCCTGCAAAAAGAGAGGTACCGGTTGCTGTTGTAATGGTTGGTTTATAACCAGCAATACCTGCACCAGCAGAAGCATAAAGCTGTAAAGTGTTTTCTTTTTTAAACATATCGATATTGAACATGTTTACTACAGCGCTCAAACTTCCTGAATAAGATAATTGTGTATCGAAAGCCCTCACCGGAGAGTTGTTTACCGCTCCGCTTTCATAAGGTTCGGAGTTATCGCCTTTTAATTTACCACGAACTCCGTCTAAACGTAGGGAGAAATAAGGTGTAAATTGTTTTTTGATGTAAAGGCCATAACCAAAACTCGATTTGTTATTGCTAAAATCGTTTTTGCCACCCAATGGCGATAATGGCGTAAGCACACCGGCGTTTACGCCGATAGACCATGTTCTGAACGTTGTTGATGTTGCAGGGCTTTCCTGAGCTGAAGCAACAGACCCGATGAGTAAACCAGCGAGCGCAACTGGTAAGGTTTTAAATAATTGTAATTTCATAATTTTCTGTATAACGTTGAATAGCGTTTCACAACCTTTACAATAGCCATACCAAAAACTACAGGCATGTAAAAATACTTATCAACTTTTCCACAGCATCAGCTTAAGAAATCTTATCCTGATTACAGCTTTTTACTTATTTAATATCACCGGCAAATTTCCATCGGGTACTGAAATTTTCGGGTAGTTGCTGGTTGGTCAGTAAAGCCCTTACCATTTCTACCGGCATATTATTTTCGTGTAATATGCGGTTGTGGAATTGAATATTAGTCATTTTACCACTTCCTACCAGCTCCTTATGCAAAGCCCTGAATTGCAGGCCGCCCAACATGTAACCAATTTGATAAAGCGGTCCGTAACCTCCTGTAAAAGAGCGGCGCACCTCTGCTTCGGCGTTGGCCCGTTCAAAACCTACACGATCTACCAGAAAATCGATACATTGCTGAGGTGTCCATTTACCCAAATGATAATTCATTGAAAAAATAATGCGCGCACAACGGTGCATGCGCCAAAAAAGCATCCCGATTTTATCTTCAGGAGATTTAGGAAAATTCTGGTCCCAAAGCAACATTTCCCAGTAGAGCGACCAGCCTTCGGTCCAGAAAGGTGTACTAAATGCCCGGCGGTAAGGTTTATAGCGGCTTTGCATAAAATATTGCAGGTTATGCCCCGGGATGAGCTCATGAAATACTACCGCTCTCGAAAAATGGCGGTTGTTTCCTCGTAAAGTCATCATTTTAGCATCTTCGCTCATATCTTCAGTTGGATAGGCAATTAATACCGATTCGCCACCTAAAAAAAACGGGGCATACAATTGTTCCTGCGGGCTTAACATGCGCATACGCCAGCCTTCTTTAGCCATTTCCGGAATAGCGATCAGCTTGTTTTTTTCTACAAAGTTGATGGCTTCATTGGCCAGTTCATAAACCAGTTCGGGTTGCTTGCCCAATTCAGGGTAATCGGTCTTTACCTTTTCGAGTGCTTTTTTCCAGTCGTTACCAAAACCCATTTGTTGCGAAGCCCTGAGCATTTCGGCATCACACCAGGCAAACTCCCGTATTGCAATGGCCTCAATCTGCTCGGGCGTGTAGGCAATCATTTCATCCTTTAGGTTGCTTAACAATGCATTTCTTCCTATCGGATTGCCAACAATACCACTTCCATCATCCCGAACATTAGCAGGTTTGGCCATTTTATCCAGTAGCGCAGCATAATCTTTCATGGCGTCAACCACTTCCGGATAAACGGATTTGGTGGCTTTGGTAAATTGCGGATCGTAACCGTCGTAAAACTTATAAGCTTCAGTAAATACGGCCTGGTATTGATTGATGGTTTTTTGCGTCCACAAAGCCTGCGCCGGGCTAACAGCAAGCTCATTCTTTTCTACCGCCTTTGCAGTTTTCAGGATCGCTGCTTTCAGTTGTTCGAATTGCTGCTGCGTAGTTTTACCATCCTGCTGCCGACCAATCCTGCGTTTTGCTTCAAAATCAAGCAGGATATTGGCAAAAGGCAAGGTAAAGATGCTGGTCTTAAATTCTGCATAGTTCTGCTGTAAAGCTGCCGAATCAGAACGGATATCGCGCTTAAGCAAGAGGTAATCAACTTTTTCGTTTACCGTAAGTTTGCTAAAAGGCAATGCTTTTAATTGTTTTTGCCATGTGGTATAAAAGCGTTCCATTCGTTTATAGTATTCTTCCGATTGCTTGAGGCTGTATTTGCGGTTAAGCATCGTTTTATCTGACTGATATTGGTTTATCAGCGGACTTACAAGGCTGGCTTCGTTGATCTGGGCCTGCACTTTTACCATAAAAGTTAAAAGTAAAAACAGCGGAAATAATCTGCGCATAGCAATAGGTGGTTTGGGTTAGCTGACGCAATATAAGAAACGGGAAGAATTGGCCATAACGGGGCAATGTAACTTATTGAAGATACTCCGCTTTTATCCCTTAAACAATGCCTAAACGCAGGGCTTTCAATCCACTTAAACCCTGCAGGTCTTCTAAATCAAGATCTTCGCTTTCAACTCCCAACACCCCGGTTTCCTGCAGATATTTTACAAACGGGAGGTAGTCGTCTATATCGCGTTTATTCAGATAAATGAGTGCCAGTTTATCAGGTTGGGTTAGCCGCTCATCAGAATTACGGATAAGCACTTTATCGATCCTTTTTTTAATCATCTGGTACCGGATGTTGTAAGCTCCTTCAACATCAAATTTCCGCTCATCGATCCTGAAGCTGATATCGATCGGGTGGTTATGGATAAAAATTAATTGGGTAGTGGCCAGCTTAACAGGCAGGTCGGCCTGGCGCTGCCGCACCATCTTTGCAATTGCCGCCATTGATGAAAGTTGCCATAAACGCAGGTTCTTCAGGTGAAAATGATTGAAAATACGGTCGGGTGCAATAGACTGCCCGATGTAGATGTCGTATTCCACTCCGTCTGTCCTGAATTTCTCGAAATAGCAAGGGAAAGATTCCTGTAGTTTTTCGCGTTCGGCCTCGAAATAATTGTTAATGTCAGTATTAATCAGCTGCATGGATGTTTCTAAAGCCTGCCGGTTTTTGTATACCACGCCACCTTGCACTGAAATACTTTCGAGGTACTGATCAATCATACTTTTCGTATTGGGGTGCGATTGCGAAATAAGCCTCAAATAATCGCTGGTTTCTTCATTGAGAAAAATATTGAGGCTGTTTTCTTCGGTGGTATTCAGCTCATCGTCATTCAAAATGGCACTCCATTTATTACAGTTAAAGATGATTTCGACAAGCAGTGCATCGCTATAGGTCTTACGAAGCTGTTCGAGCGTATTGCGGAGCAGGCTTAAATGCAGATTAAGATCGGCTCTGCTGGCAAGATTTCTCTCGGTTGTCGAGTTCCTGATATCTATCGCTCCATAAAACGGATAAACATCGGTAAAGCTGATGTCTTCGGTACGCAACGGCAAATTCTTTTTCTTATTGCGCAGGTAATGCCAGGCTGCTTCATTAAATTTCCATTGCACAGCAGGCTGGATGGAAGTATATTTCTCTTTAATGATATTTTCGAGCTCGAGGTTAAATTCATCAATGTAAACCTGCAGTAACTGGGCAATGGGTGCCAGCACCTGCTCCAGCAGCGTAATTTTCTTTTCGTCGAACGTTTCGCCAACCCAGGTGTGCATGCCCAATACACCAACCAATACCTGATTATGAAATACCGGTAAAAGTGCCATCGACTTTACATTCAGTTCTCTGAAGCGCGCTAACCAGGGAAACATTTCTCTGCTTTCGGCCCAGATATCGGGCGAGTAAAATGAATTGGGATTTGCGGCATAGCTCTCGGCAATTTCCTGAAAAGCTTCAGGGCTCAGCGTTTCTTCGCCCCACACCGAGAAAAGCAATCCACTTCCTTCTTTCACATAACCATAAACCATTTTATTGTTAACCCTTACAAAAGGAAAAAGATCAAACTCTATATTGGCATTCTGAACCAGTATCTTAAGCGACTGAATTACAGCCGAGTAAGCCGAAACTTCGTTACCCGGCACACGGCTCAACCTTACGGCTTTAATATTTTCGACGGCCTGCCTTGCGGTAACATCGGTAATCGTCAGTACTGAAATGCCCCTGAGTTCGAAAAGCGATAAGGGCAATACTTGCTGCAGCTTATCAAGTCCGGATTCTTCACTTAAGCATTGCTGTAACTCCCTATAACTGAGTTGGGGCAAGGGTTTCTCGGCTTTAACCTCGATAAATCCCGTATTTACCCCAATCTGAAAATAGCCCGGCAAAGCAGTATCTGAATTGATTCCCGAATGATATTTTTCCTTTAAGGGCACATGGAAAGCATATAATTCGTTAAGAATAAATGAATAGATAAAATGAAGCCGATCCCGCTGTTGCTGCTCGGCCGTTCTTGTTCCGGTAAAGGTGCTCTGATCTTTTTCTTCATGCTCAAGCAGCTCATACATCAGTGCTGTTCCGTAAAAAGTAATGGGCTGCATGGGTGCACAAAGGCCCCAGGCCAGTTGATCTTCGGCCAGAAGTGAGGGCGAAAGGCAGGCGTACATATGTTCAAGCAATAACTCATGCCAGTAGATGTCTTCCAGCGCAATAACCTGATCATCTATTCCCTGCTTTTTAAATTCTTTAAGGGCATTGCGGTAAAGCGCAGATTTGACGGTTTGCTCTTCTTTAATTTTTCGATGCAGGTATTTTATGAAAGGCCCAAAAGAGATGGCAGAATCTACGCCAGGTAAATCCGGATAATTGACGGCTAGATTAAATATGCGCTTTTTCATCTAAAGCAAAATAGCAAATTTAACCTATAAACACCCAATCTGAAGGAAAAATATGAAGAACCACTACTACCAGCCAACGGCCTTATCATCCCCCCGCGGGTCTGCTCCGCCCTGATAGTTACCCCATTTTGTCCTCAAAATGGCATCTACCCTTCCAATAGGTCCCTTTACAACAATAGAATAACCTTTGGCCTTTAATTTTTGGGCGGCCAGGCTATCTATGGCATCTTTTTCTACGTATACCTCATCAGGCAGCCACTGGTGATGAAATTTCTTAGCTGCCACCGCCTGTTGCATCGACATGCCAAAATCGATTACATTAATGATGGACTGAAATACCGACGTTATGATGGTAGAACCACCGGGGGTGCCCACCACCATAAACAGCTTCCCTTCTTTCTCCACAATAGTGGGCGTCATGGAGCTTAACATTCTTTTATTGGGTGCAATGGCATTGGCTTCGCCGCCAACCAGGCCATACATATTGGGTGCACCGGGTTTAACCGAAAAATCGTCCATTTCGTTGTTCAGCAAAAAACCTGCTCCCTTTACGGCAACCAACGATCCATAAGAGCCGTTTAATGTGGTGGTAATCGAAACGGCATTGCCATTACGGTCTACTATAGAAAAATGTGTGGTTTCTTCATGTTCTGCGCCTTTAATTTCGCCGGCCATTATGGTACTGCTCGGTGTTGCCGCAGCCCAGTTAAAATTTGCCATCCGGTTTTTATTATAAGCGGCCTCTAATAACTGCTGTTGCGGAACAGCATAAAAATCGGGATCTCCCAAATGCGTGGCACGGTCTGCGTAAACCCGCCGCTCGGCCTCTACAATTACCTGTACGGTTGAATCGGAATTGTGCCCCCATTTTTTTAAAGGATAAGGTTCTACCGATTGCAGCAACTGAATTAAGGCAATGCCTCCGCTGCTGGTTGGAGGCATGGTAATAATCTTATAGCCTTTATAACTTCCGGTAATGGGTTTTCGCCAGGCTGAATGGTAATTATTTAAATCTGCTTTGGTAATTAAGCCTTTGCCGCGTTGCATTTCGGCCACCACTGAATCGGCCACAGCGCCTTCGTAAAAGCCTGCCCTGCCCTTTTGCTGAATGAGCTTTAGTGTATTGGCCAATTCTTGCTGCACCAATACATCATTTTCGCGCCATGGATGTTCTAAATTTACGAGTGCCGTTCCGTTAGGGTTAAAATCCATTAATTTTCTGTGCAAGCTGTTCAGCTCGCCAGCCTGCCGGTTCGTAATGTTGAATCCGTTTGTTGCTAAATCTATTGCAGGTTGAAGTACCTGTGCCCAGGTTAGCTTCCCGTATTTTTTATGGGCCTCTACCATACCATCAACAGATCCGGGTACACCGGCAGCCAAATGTCCGTAAAGACTTTTATCTACTATCGGGTTACCGGCAGCATCGAGGTACATATTCCTGCTCGCTGCCGCAGCAGCTTTCTCCCTAAAATCCAAAGCATTTATTTCGCCATTTGCACCTCTGTATACCATAAAGCCGCCACCGCCGATGTTCCCGGCATTGGGATAAACAACCGCCAGGGCAAACTGTACTGCAACAGCAGCATCAACTGCATTGCCTCCTTTTTTTAAAATATCTACCCCAACCTGCGAAGCTTCCGGATGGGCAGAAACCACCATGCCGTTTTTATATTCACCACTATTATTTTTACCCAGCTGCCCGGTTACACAACCTGTTAATAAGAACACCAGGCCCAGGTAGCTTACCGATTTTTTAAAATTATTGAGGGGCTTTATCGTTCTCAGCATGTTTATCGATTTTTTATTGCTTATTGTCTTTTTCCGGTAACCAATTTCTTATTTAACCCTGGCTTTCAGAAAGAAGAATACTTTTTCAGGAAAGTTATAAATATTTACCAATCTGTGCATATAATTTTTCCTTGTCACTTGGTCTTAAAGCATCTTTCACAACTAATTTCCCATCTTTAATAATTAAATAACGTGGTATGGCGTAGCCCTTACCTTCCCACAATTTATCAATTAAGTCTTTCTGCAGGGCATTATTTGTGCGGATATGATTACCAGAAAGTTTATAATATTTTATCATTTCTTTCCATCTTTGGTCTTCCGTATCCTTATCCATGGAAATAAATAACATTTCAACGCCTTTAGCTTGTAGAAATTTTTCCAGACCTGCACTATATTCAAATTCAGCTTTACATGGTCCACACCAGGTTGCCCAAATATCTACAAATACCGTTTTGCCTTTAAACCTGTTTATTAAACTGTCTAAGCTGTTAATTTCAGGATAATTGGCTACAAATTTTTCATTTGCGGCATAATCCTTTTTTATATCCTTTTGGTAAGCTAAAATTTTGTTGGCCAATGGTTGTAAAAAGGGCGAAAAATTGCTTTTCGGATAGTGAGATTTAAAGTTGTCGAACAAATCAAGCAAAATTCTTTGATGATTACTCTGCAACATTTCATCATAAAGAAAGGTAGCCAAAAGGTATTCTTTTGTTCTACCGCTAAAATTATCTTCAAAGCTTTTATAGTTGCTTTTCAGGCTTTCATCTTCGTTTCTTTTCGATGGCTTTATCCCCTTTTTTAAAGGAAGATAATAATGAAGATAGGTGCTGGCATAGTATCTTGCATGGTAGTAAAAATCAGGATAAAAGACATATTGAGCATTATCTACCGGGTGTTTCTGGTATACCTCTGCCCACATTTTATCCAAATCGTTATTTATTTTTTGCTTCGTACTTAAAACGATCATCGGGATGGCCGCTTGCAGAATGACCTGTTCCGCAGAAAAATACCTTTTTATTTCGTTATAAAAGTTTGCGGAGATCTTTTGCCTGGAAAACAGCCCGGCATAAGGCTTTAGTACTTCATTCTTATCATTTTCGAGCAACTGATATAAACCGGCCGAAGTGCTGTCTCTCTTGTAATAATCTCGGGCCCTGTACTGATAAAACTCAGTATTCCTTTTGCTAAAAAGCAACATTCCCTCCATATTCCGGTCACTTTTTACCAAAACATTATTATCCAAAACCAAATTCGTGGTACCTGGCTCAATTAAAATTTGGTTATTATTGATACTCAGCCATGCAAAGTTTTTTATTGGTAAAGAATAATGTATTGTACTATCTGCACCAAAACTTAATTCCTTTACAGCAGGATAAAACCAGGTATTATCAACAGGGGTTTGAATTTTAAGTATATTATTTTTGGCATGCAGTATCTTGATAGTAATTTTTGCCTGTTGGGCAGAAGTATTTATCGCTGCTGTAGTTAATAAAATAAATAAAATAATCCGGTTCATAATTTTGACTGGCTTATGCCTTTTCTAAATTCTTATGCTGAAATCTTTTTACGGTTTATATCCCTCAGCATCTTTATATATCTTTTCAATTATTTCGTTGTTTTTTTCGGTGATTATCTTTCTTTTCAGGCTTAATTTTGGCGTGAGCTCACCACCATCAATGCTCCATTCCTTAGGTAGTAAAGCGAATCTTTTTACCTGCTCCCACTTACCGAATCCTGTGTTGGCAGCTTCGATCACTTCGTTGTATTTGGCAATAACCTGTTCATTTTTAATTAACTCCTCTATTGCCGAAAAACTAATGCCTTTCCTGCCCGCCCAGGTTTTTAAGGTTTCGAAGTTAGGTACAATCAGTGCAGAAGGGAATTTCCTGTTCTCTCCCAGAACCATAATCTGTTCGATAAAGATCGATTCTTTATATTTATTTTCAAGTATCTGTGGGGCCACATATTTGCCTCCAGCTGTTTTGAACATTTCTTTCTTGCGGTCGGTAATCTTTAAAAAGCGGCCCTCTACCATTTCGCCGATATCTCCCGTATGGAACCAGCCATCCTGATCGATGGCTTCACTGGTTAAATCAGGCCGGTTGTAGTAGCCCTTCATTACCTGGTGTCCGCGGGTTAATACTTCGCCATCTTCGGCAATTTTAACTTCAACACCTTTAATCACCTCGCCCACCGTACCGAACATGATACCGCCGTAATGATTTACTGTAATTACCGGTGAGGTTTCGGTTAATCCGTAACCTTCGAAAACCGGCATACCCGCTGCCCAAAAAATACGTGTTAAACGTGGATTCAGTGCAGCTCCCCCTGATACGATCACCACAATTTCTCCACCCAGGGCTTCCTGCCATTTTTTAAAAACCAGTTTACGGGCAATACTCAGTTTAAAGTTATACCAGGCGCCCGCGTTAACGGAGTATTTTTCGGCCAAAGCAACCGACCAGAAGAAAATACCTCTTTTAATACCGGTTAATGATTTCCCTTTCTCCATAATCTTATCGTACACTTTCTCGAGCAACCTCGGAACGGTAGAGAATACGTTGGGTTTTACATGTTGAATATCGGCCACAATGGTTTCCATGCTTTCGGCGTAGTATACCGCAGTAGAATTAAACAGGTACAGGTAAATAATCATCCGCTCGAAAATGTGCGATAAAGGCAAAAAGCTTAATCCCTTTTTAACCCCTTCGGGAATCAATACCGATGAGTTGACAAAGTTGGCCACCAGGTTATCATGCGTAAGCATTACGCCTTTTGGGGTACCTGTTGTACCCGACGTATAAATTAATGTTAAAACATCTTCGGCTTCAACCTGCGAACGGTAATCATCCAGATTTATATCTGCAGCAGCCTGGCCCTCGTTTATCAACACCTTCCAATTTTCGGCTTCGGCAATTTCGTTGAAACTATAAATCTTTATGTCTGGGTTTATGGCATCGATACAGGGCTTTATTTTTTTATACAATTCCTCGTCGGCCACAAACACAATCGTCACCGCTGCATCCTTTAATATAAACTGGATATCATGTTCGGCCAGCGTTGGGTATAAGGGCACCTGGTAAGCTCCGATCTGGTTGACGGCAAAATCGGCAATATTCCATTCTGGCCTGTTATGTGACATTACGGCCACTCTTCCTCCTTTTTTGATGCCTTGTTTAATTAACCCACGACTCAAATTATCAACCGCATTACAAAAATCGGCTGTACTATAATTTATCCATTCTCCTTTAATTTTTCCGCTGATGAATTCGTCCTTAGGATTTTCGAGGCTGTACTTCAAAAGATCAAAAACCCGTGTAATTTTTGCCGCCATATGAGTTGTTATTATTTGGTTAAGTTAAAAAAATCAATCATTAAGATTGAGCATTATGTACTTTTTAATTTAAATAATACCATCCTGCTTTGCCAGGAGCTGTATTTATTAGGATTAAAAAATTTAATACTAAACTTAGTAATTACAAAATTACTATGCAAGCATTGTTTTTTAATCTTTCGAGATTTTGACCTTAAAAACAGAAACGGCATTAAAGTTGTTAGGCTGATAATTATTTTACAAAAACATATCAATTATGAAAAAGTTATTTACAATTTTAGGATGCATTGCATTATTTGCCCTGAGTACAACAACCGTTAAAGCTCAAAACTATAAAACCGGATTAGGTTTAGGTATCGATTTCGGGGATGGCGCTACATTGGTTGGTCCATCGATCAGACATCACTTTAGCCCTAAAGCAGCTATCCAGGGCGATGTGCTTTTTGGTGGTAACTCAACAGTTATTCAGGGATTTTTACAGTATAATGCTTCAATTCCGGGAGCAAGAGGTTTAGATTGGTATATTGGCGGTGGTCCATCTGTTCAATTGTATGATGGTGGTTCTAGCTTCTACCTGGTACCAATGGTTGGTTTAGATTATAAATTTTCAGGAGCGCCTTTGGCACTTGCCTTAGACTGGAGACCAAGACTTTATATCGGATCTAACGACAGTGACTTTAATGCCGGCAGATTTGGTTTAGGCTTTAGATATACTTTCTAGCAAAACGCATGGCGCTAAGCATAAATTAGAAAACAAAAATCCCGTAAGAAATTCATCTTACGGGATTTTTTATGCCATGAGCTCAAGACTCCAGGCTAAATCCCCGTCCATTTTTTTAACACCGCCTTTTGTGCAGGTGTTGCATTTTCGTTAACGGTTGCTTTTAATCTTACCGTAGGATTTTCTTTTAAGGTTAAAGAAATTTCTTTCTCAAGTCCGTCACGGATTACTTTGACTTTCAATACATCGCCAATATTCTTTTTGGCCACCAAAGGAATCACATCTAAAGATAACATAGGGCTTTTTAACCTTACCGTTGATAGCGCATCTCTTAATGAGGTATCATCTAAACTGAGTACCACATCATTTACGTTTAAACCATTGATCCAGGCTGCAGAGTTCCTTACGGTAGAAGTAATTACCAAACCATCGTTGGTTAATTGTCCGGAAGCACCCGTAACCGGCTTACCTGGTGTTGCATTTTCTGCTGATACCTCTACACCGGCATAGCCAAAGTATTTTACATATTCCACATCATCTACCCCGTTAACATATTTTGCCCAAAAATTGGTAAAGCTGATTCCAGCTATTTTTTCGACCATAGCTTTAAACTCTGCATCCGTATAACCGCGTTTTAGCGTTTTACATTGCAGGTACATCGCTTTCATCACATCATCTAAGCTTTTAGCTCCTTTTGTGGCATTAATGATTTCAAGATCCATTAAAATACCGATTACCTCACCTTTGTTATAATAAGAAATCGAATTGTTTTTAGAGTTTTCGTTCGGGCGGTAACCAATAATCCAGGCATCATAACTTGATGAAGCGGCAGATTGATATTTCGCACCTGGCGTATTTAATACGGTACCTACGCCGCCAACCAAATCTTTCAAAAATTCATTTACATCGGTAAATCCGGCTCTGTGCAGGTATTTATTTTCGTAGTAGGATGTAAAGCCTTCAGCTACCCAAAGATTGGTGGTGTAATTTTCGTTGTCGTAGTCAAACGGGCCCAATGCAACCGGGCGCAAACGTTTAACATTCCAAAGGTGGTGATATTCATGTGCCACCAAAGATAAAAATCCTTTATAACCCTCGGCCGTATTGTAGGCATTCCGGGTAGCTCCCAAAGTAGTTGAGTTTAAATGCTCTAACCCCCCGCCTCCTTTTAAAAAGTTATGAACAATAAACAGGTAGTATTTATTCGGATTTTCGCCATAAACCTCTGTTTCTTTTTCTACAATTTTGGCCATATCAACCTTAAGTTTTTCTTTGTCGTAGTTACCTCCGCCATACATCGCTACTTCATGGCGAACACCGGCAGCTGTAAACTCAAAGGTATCCTGGTTGCCTACTTCGATCGGGCTATCATACAAAATATCAAAATCGGCTGCTTTATAGGTAAACTGCTCACCTGCAACCGGAGTTAAACCGGTTGAAACTTTGCTCCAGGTAGTAAAAGGAATAATTTTAACGGTACTTGGCGAATTGATCATCCCATCAGGATGCATAAAAATTCCTGTTGGGGATAAGAAAGCATGAGATTCGTCGATAAAAGGGGTACGCACAGAAATTTCAAATGCATAAACACGGTAGCTGATCTGGATATTGGCGGCTTTAGCCGAAAAAATTCTCCAGGTGTTTTTCCTTACTTTTTCAATTTTTACGGGTTTACCTGCTGCAGTAGCCTTAAATTCTTCCACACTTTTTTCAAATTCCCGAACCAGATAAGAACCCGGTGTCCAAACCGGCATTTTTACATCTACATAATCTTTTACCAGGCCAGAAATATTCATCCTTACTTCTGCATAATGCGCTTGCGGTTCTTTAAAAGAAACCTCAAAGCCTATTTTTACCTGTGCCTTCGCTGCCATAATACACGTTAGTAGTAAAACTAAACTTAAAATTGATTTTTTGTTAAACATATTGATATTGACTGTGTTTTGCTGCAAATTTAGATTTATTGATGGGGTTTTAATATAAAATAGCTAAATATGGTGTAAAATAGTTGTTTCTGTTTCAGTGGTTCATAGTTAATGGTTGACAGTCTTTTAGCCAATTAAACCATAAAAATCAATTGTCTTTCTTCCCTACAGCTTAGTTGTAGCATATAAATGCCAATTACATCCTGTTCCAGGCCGGCTTAACACCCAACTGAAAACTGCCAACTCCAAACTGAAAATCGGTAACATCCTTAATACAACAATTTTAGGACTAAACTATTTGAATATTTTTGCTCTCTAATGCCAAAACATTAATCTTATTTTAATGCTCAAAATACGCACGACACAAATATAAACATGAAGAAAAGGTATTTCATCTATGCTGTTTTAGCCATAGGCTTAGCTTATTTGGTTTATTACAGGATTAACGCCAACAAAAAACTTGAAGGAAAAGGCGGGCCGTCAGCTGGTGCCGGAAAAGGTAAAACGGGAGGTAAAGACGGAAAATCGGCACCACTGGTAGTAGACGGTATTGTGGTAAAACCGGTATCGTTCGATAACGACCTTGAAATTACCGGCGCCATTGATGCAAACGAATCGGTTGCCCTAAAAAGCGAAGTATCGGGGCTCGTTACCGGAATTTATTTTCGGGAGGGTGCCACGGTATCAAAAGGAAGCGTATTGGTAAAGGTAAACGACAGGGATATACAGGCACAATTGCAGGATGCGCTGACCAAACAAAAACTTTCGGGTACAAACGAGAACCGGGCAAAACAATTGTTAGCTAAAGGTGCAATAAGCCAGGAAGAATACGATACAGCCCTCGCAGATTTAAAATCGTTGCAGGCCCAGGCACAATTAATCAGGGCGCAGCTGGCAAAAACCACCATTCGTGCTCCTTTTAGCGGCAGAATAGGTTTGCGCAATATCTCTGAAGGAACTTATTTAACCCCGGCAATGGTAATTGCCAACCTGGTAAGCACCAACCCAGTTAAAGTTACTTTTTCCGTTCCGGAGAAATACGCAGGGCAGATTAAAGTGAACTCAGAAATCATATTTACTACGGATGGCTCTTCCAAAGAAAATAAGGGAAAGGTTTACGCAATAGAGCCCGGAATTAATGCGGCTACCCGTACATTACAGATCAGGGCTTTGGCACCTAATGCAGATCAGGCATTATTGCCAGGATCTTTTGCTAAAATTAAGCTTGCGCTTAACACCCTTCAAAACGCCATTCTCATTCCAAACGAAGCGGTTGTTCCGGTTTTAAAAGGCAAAATTGTGTATATCCAAAAAAATGGGAAAGCGCAGGAAGTTAAGGTAGAGGCCGGAACCCGTACGGATGAAAATATTGTTATTACTTCGGGATTAAAAGCCGGAGACACCGTGCTGACCACCGGATCGATGGCCTTAAAGAAAGATGCTCCTGTAAAAGTTCATTTGGCTAAAGAAAAATTATGAGTATCTCCACTACGAGCATAAAACGGCCGGTTTTGGCCATTGTGATGAACTTATTGATTGTTCTTTTTGGCATTATTGGCTATACTTTTCTGGGCGTTCGCGAATACCCTTCGATTGATCCGACTGTAGTTTCGGTAAGAACCTCTTATCCAGGCGCGAACTCTGATATCATCGAATCGCAGATTACCGAACCTTTGGAAAAATCGATCAATGCGATCGATGGGATCCGGAATATTTCTTCATCGAGTAACCAGGGAACGAGCAATATTACCATAGAGTTTAACCTCGATAAAAATATAGAAGAAGCCGCAAATGATGTTCGTGATAAAGTATCGCAAGCGGCAAGAACTTTACCTAAAGATATAGACGGTTTACCGGTAGTCAGTAAGGCTGATGCCAACTCCGATCCGATTTTATCGATGACAATCCAGAGCGATAAACGCAACACACTGGAGCTAAGCGATTTCGCTGAAAACGTAATTGCCGACCGTATCCAAACCATTCCCGGGGTAAGTAGTGTACAAATCCAGGGCCAGAGGAAGTATGCTATGCGGATCTGGATGGATCCAAATAAACTAAGTGCCTACGGCTTAACCTCGCAGGATATTGTTACCGCCTTGGATAATGAGAATGTAGAGCTCCCTTCAGGAAAAATTACCGGGGCTACCACTGAACTAACCGTTAAAACCTTAGGAAAACTAACCAACGAAAGTGAGTTTAACAACCTGATCTTAAGAGCCGACAGCAATCAGGTGGTTAAATTAAAAGATGTGGGTTATGCAGTTTTAGGACCGGAAAATGAGGAAACCATCCTGCGCGAATCCGGCAGGCCCATGGTGGCCATTGCCATTATCCCTCAGCCTGGGGCTAACTACCTCGATATCAGCAAAGAATTTTATAAACGTTTTGATAAACTAAAAGCCGATATACCCCAGGATATTAAACTGAAGGTTGCATTGGATAATACCCTTTTCATCAAGCGTTCGGTAACTGAAGTGGCCGAAACCATTGGTTTATCGCTGGTACTGGTAATTTTAATTATCTACCTGTTTTTTAGAGACTGGGCCATCGCTTTCAGGCCATTGATCGATATTCCGGTGTCACTCATTTTCACTTTTTTTATCATGTATGCCTTTGGCTTTTCGATAAACGTATTGAGTTTACTGGCCATTGTACTGGCAACCGGTCTGGTGGTTGATGATGGTATTGTGGTTACTGAAAATATCTTTAAAAAGGTAGAAGAAGGCATGTCGCCATTTGAAGCGGCCATAAAAGGATCGAACGAAATCTTTTTCGCGGTAATCTCCATTTCCATTACCCTTGCGGCAGTATTCTTACCGGTAATTTTCCTGCAGGGTTTTGTTGGCCGTTTGTTTAGAGAGTTCGGGGTGGTAATCGGTGCTGCTGTATTGGTTTCGGCTTTTGTATCCCTTACTTTAACACCCATGCTAAATGCCTACCTGATGAAAAAGGGTGGTCATAAACCATCGAAGTTTTACAACTGGACAGAGCCTTATTTTATCAAGCTGAACGATGCCTACGGATCGAATTTGAATAAATTTTTAGATAAAAGGTGGCTTTCCATCCCGATTATCCTGGTATGTATGGGTTTAATTTTCTTATTCTGGAAGATTTTACCAAAAGAAACGGCTCCTTACGATGACAGAAGTGCAATCAACATCAATGTAACCACCCCTGAAGGTGCATCTTTTACTTATACCGACCGGTTTATCATGAAACTGAACCAATTGGTGATCGATTCTGTTCTGGAAAAAAACGTGAATATTACCATCACCTCACCTGGTTTTGGGGGTTCAGGTTCAGTAAATTCCGGTTTTGTAAGGATGGGTTTAGTCAATCCCGAAGAACGTAAACGTTCACAAAAGGATATCGCAGATATGCTTACCAGGGTAACTAAAAAATATACAGAAGGTAAAACGATCGTTAACCAACAGCCTACCATCTCAGTTGGCCGCCGTGGTGGCTTACCGATCAGTTATATTATACAGGCGCAGAATTTCGAAAAGCTAAGGGAAAAAATTCCTTTGTTTATGGATGCAGTATCGAAAGATCCTACTTTTACTGTATCGGATGTGAACCTGAAATTTAACAAGCCCGAAATTAACCTGACGATCGACCGGGACAAAGCCAAAAATTTGGGGGTCTCTATCTCTGCAATTGCACAAACCCTGAATTTAGGCCTGAGTGGCCAAAGGTTCTCTTACTTTTTTATGAATGGTAAACAGTACCAGGTAATTGGTCAGTTCGACCGGGGTGACAGGAAAGATCCGCTGGATCTGAGTTCGGTGTATGTTCGGAATGATAAGGGCGAATTGATTCAGCTTGATAACCTGGTTACCGCTAAAGAAGAAAGCAGTCCGCCACAGCTTTACCGGAACAACCGTTTTATTGCCGCTACCGTTTCGGCAGGTTTAGCGCCGGGCAAGAGTATTGGCGAGGGTATAGATGCGATGGATGCGATTGCTAAAAAAGTACTGGACGAGACTTTCTCGACCGATTTAAGTGGCGAATCGCGCGATTTTAAAGAAAGTTCTTCAAATACCTTCTTTGCATTCGGTTTGGCCCTGCTCCTTGTTTATTTAATCCTTTCGGCGCAATTCGAAAGCTTTAAAGACCCAATTATTATCATTTTAACCGTTCCAATGGCCGTTGCCGGAGCCTTTCTATCCCTTTGGCTATGCGGCCAGAGCTGGAACATCTTCAGTCAGATTGGCACTATTATGCTTATTGGTTTGGTTACTAAGAACGGTATTTTAATTGTGGAGTTTGCCAACCAACTTAAAGAAAAAGGTATTGCCATTCCAGAGGCCATTAGGGAAGCGGCGGTTTCGCGTTTGCGCCCGATTTTAATGACGAGTTTGGCCATTGCCATTGGGGCCTTACCTATTGCACTTGCATTGGGGGCGGCAGCAAAAAGCAGGATGAGTATGGGAACGGTAATCGTAGGTGGCACCTTGTTCTCTTTGGTATTAACCCTATTTGTTATACCGGCCATTTACTCTTATTGGGCCAAACCTTATAAACCAAATAAAGAATTAAAAGAAGCCCATCGTTTTGAACAGGAAGCTTTACATACAGAAGAATAAGATGAGCAAGAAATTAAGAACAGTTATCCTCCTGATTAGCTTATCGCTTTCGGGCTTTGCACAAGAAAAGCTAAGCCTGAAGGAAGCCATTACCCTTGCTTTAGCGCATAATTACGACATCAAAATCAGTAAAAACCAGATCGATATAGCAAAGAACAATGCTAATATAGGCAATGCGGGCATGTTACCTAACTTAACTGGAAATTATACCAATGGAGGAAGTATCCAGAATACCCGGCAAACCCCTGCAACTGGTCCTGACCGGGTAATTACAGGTGCCAAGAGTACCAATAATAGTTATGGAGTTGATCTGAACTGGACCATTTTTGATGGTTTTAGGATGTTTGCCAATTACGATCGTTTGAAAGAACTGCAAAAACAGGGCGAATTAAATTCCCGTTTAACCATTTTAACCACTGTAGCTGATGTAATTACGGCTTATTACGATGTTGTAAGACAACAACAATTGGTTAGAGCAGCCGATAGTGCTATGGATGTTTCGGTATTGCGTACCAACATTGCCAAAACCAAATTACAGCTTGGCCGTGGCTCTAAATTGGATGTTTTAACGGCACAGGTTGATTATAATACCGATACTTCAAATTATCTGCAGACCAAAAATGCGCTGCAGGTAGCCAAAGTGCGTTTAAACCAATTAATGGTCAGAGATATTGGCACCTCCTTTACTGTTACAGATAGCATTGATGTGGATGAGGGTATCCTGTTTAGCAAAATGGCGGAAATAGCCGGACAGCAGAACCCTAACGTCCAGAATGCCTTTATTAATCAACGTATAGCTTCCTTAAATTTAAAATCTGTCCGTGGGGCACGATATCCATCCGTTAGCTTAAATTCAGGTTACAGCAGGGCAAATAGTACCAGTCCTACAGGTTTTAACCAAAAATTTGCAGCAAACGGTTTTACCTACGGTGTTACGGCAAGTATAAATTTATTTAACGGTTTTTTACAGCGTCAACAAGAACGCAATGCAAAAATAGAGGTCGATAATTCTACCCTTAACCTGAGTAAGGCCAAGCTGGATGTGAATGCACAGTTGCTCACTGCTTACGAAAATTATAGCACCTATTTAGACCTGATTAAACTGGAGCAGCGAAATGTAGATATTGCAAAAGAAAATTTAGCGATTACATTGGCAAAGTACCGTTTGGGCAGCATCGCTCCTTTAGAATTAAGAGAGGCACAGCGAAATGCCATTGATGCACAAAACCGTTTTATCGAAATGCAATACCAGGCCAAAGTAGCCGAAACTACACTGAAAGAAATCAGTGGAAATATCGATTTAGGAAATTAGTTGCTGAGAAATTGCCTGAATTCGTTTAAAAAGGTATAAATAATAAAGTTCATCAGTTATTGTTAGCGGTTTAGCTGCACGAATACGTTAACCCCTGCCAATCTATTTGGCTACATATGCCAAAAGGGAGTATTTAAAACAACTCCTATTTGTTTAAATGATGGCGAAATGAAAAGTGTAATCTGCTAAATGAGAGATTATGAAAGAAATATAGCCTCAACTGACTAATAATTACGATGGTTTCGATATCATAAAAGCTAAATTTAGGTAATAACCTGTTTTTTTAGCAACGATTGCACATTAGCACAAAAACACAACTAAACGGAACAGCACTTTAGAAGTAAAGAAATTATTTCAAGTATAAAATTCTATAATTAATTTTTATATTTAGTCCCATGATACTTGTTGCAGACAGTGGCTCATCGAAAACCGATTGGATGGGCTATCATAATGGCGAGACCATTAAATTTAGCACCCCCGGAATAAACCCTTATTTCTTAAGTGAACAAGAAATAACCAAGCTGATTTCTAAAAATGAATCCTTGTTGCAATACGCTGATGAGGTAAAAGAAATCTACTTTTTTGGAGCCGGTTGTTCTTCGCCCGATAAACATGAGGTTGTTTCAAATGGCCTCTCGGCCATTTTTGGTAATGCCTTTATTTCGGTAGACCACGATCTTCTGGGCTCTGTTTATGCTACCTGCGGAAATGCAGAAGGTTTAAACTGTATTTTGGGTACCGGCTCGAACATCTGTTATTTTGATGGAAAAAAAATCCACGATGGGCATCATGGCTTAGGTTATGTTCTGGGCGATGAGGGTTCCGGTACCTTTTTTGGTAAAAAGGTACTTCTAAGCTATCTGTATAATAAAATGCCATCAACTTTGGCGGCAGAATTTAAAAAATCTTATCCGGCAGAGAAAGAGCAGATCATCACCAATGTGTATCAAAAACCTTTCCCAAACATTTACCTGGCAGGCTTTAGCCGCTTTATGGCCAGCCATAAAGAGCATCCGTTTATTCAGGATATTTTAAGAACAGGCTTTCAGGAATTTATAGATACGAATATTAAAGACTACCCCAAACATAAAAGCGTACCCTGCCATTTTGTAGGGTCAATTGCCTATTATTATCAGGATGTCCTGGTTTCAGTCTTGGTAGAAAACGGAATCGAGCCTGGTAAAATTTTACAAAAACCTATCGATGAGCTGTTTAACTTCATTTTGCAGAAAGAAGGCGTTATACAGCAAGTCAGTTAAATCAAAATCTACTTAAGCCATAATAAATTGTTAAAATATGCTTAAGATTGTAAACATATCGACACAAACGTTTGTTATAAGCTTAACAGCATATAATTGCTAACACATATGAAGAGAATACTGGTTGTAGACGATGATATTGAGGTTTTAGAAACCATACAATTAATACTGGAAATTGGAGGGTTTAAAGTTTCGTCACTGAATGATGGTGAGGAGATTTTTAACAGAATTGAAAAATTTAGTCCTGATTTAATCCTTTTGGACATTTCTCTGGGGCATATAGACGGGCGCGTATTATGCGAACAGTTAAAATCGATTGAAAGCACGGCGAAAATTCCAATTTTGCTTATTTCCGGTTTATATGACCCAAAAGATTTTACAACTTTAAACTACGGCCAGGACGATTTCTTGTCAAAACCGTTTCAAATGGATGTGCTGCTTAAAAAAATCAGTAAAATTCTTTCCCTTGAAGAAGATAAACCGAGTTTTCTTTTAAATTAGAGTACATCATATACGATTTTAAGCCAAAGAACATGCCGTTTTTTGGCTTTCTCTTTTCTGCTAATCTGTCATTTTGGCAAACAAATCCTTTTGGAACAACCCTTGTTAGGTCGGAAGTAGATTTAAACAATTTATTTACGTATGAGCATACAGGAAAAAGGAAACATCTCGATACATACCGAGAATATCTTCCCGATTATTAAGAAGTTTTTATATTCTGATAACGAAATCTTTCTTCGTGAATTGGTTTCCAATGCAGTAGATGCAGTCCAAAAGATTAAAAGACTGGCTTCATTAGGTCAGTTTAATGGAGAAGTTGGTGCACCATTGGTACAGGTTGCGGTTGATAAGGATGCGAAAACCATTACCATCAGCGACAATGGTTTGGGTATGACTGCCGAAGAGATAAAAAAATACATTAACCAGGTTGCATTTTCAGGCGCAAGTGAGTTTGTAGAAAAATTTAAAGATGCTAAAGATGCCAATGAAATCATCGGTAAATTCGGTTTAGGTTTTTACTCAGCCTTTATGGTTGCAGATTTAGTCGAGATTCAGACGTTATCCTACCAGGATGGTGCGGAACCTGCGCGTTGGGTTTGCGATGGCAGTACCGAATTTGAAATTACGGAAGGTACCAGAACCACCCGTGGTACCGATATCATCTTACATATTAACAAAGATTCTGAAGAATTTTTAGAAGAGAGCAAGCTTCAGGGTATTCTCGATAAATATGCTAAATTCTTACCAGTTCCGATTAAATTTGGTACTAAAACAGAATCTGTTGAAGACGGTGTTGATGAAGAGGGTAAAGCAAAATTCAAGAGTGTTGAAGTAGATAACATCATTAATACCACCAACCCTATCTGGACAAAAGCTCCTGCAGATTTGTCAGATGAGGATTATTTAAGTTTTTACCGCGAATTATATCCGTTTAGCGACGAGCCATTATTCTGGATCCACCTCAATGTCGATTATCCGTTTAATTTAACCGGCGTACTGTATTTCCCTAAATTGAAAAACGACTTCGAAATACAGCGCAACAAAATCAAACTTTACTCGCGCCAGGTTTTCATTACCGATGAGGTTAAAGATATTGTACCGGAATTTTTAATGTTATTGCATGGTGTAATCGATTCGCCAGATATTCCGTTAAACGTATCCCGTAGCTTCCTACAAGCCGATAGCAATGTTAAAAAGATCAACAATTACATTACTAAAAAGGTTGCCGATAAATTAGCGGAACTTTTTGCAAAAGACCGTAAAGCTTATGAAGATAAATGGAAAGACATCGGTTTATTTGTTAAATATGGCATGATCAGTGAAGAGAAGTTTTATGATAAAGCTAAAGATTTTGCTTTAGTTGGAAATACTAAAAATGAACTTTTCACACTTCCTGAGTACAAAGAAAAGGTAGCTCCTTTACAAACAGATAAAAACGGTACGGTGGTTTATTTATATACCAACGATGCTGCCAAGCAGGATGCCTTTATCCAATCGGCAAATAAAAAAGATTATGATGTTCTGGTATTGGATTCGCCTATTGACAATCATTTTATCAATCAGTTAGAGCAAAAACTGGAGAAAACATCGATTAAACGTGTAGATTCGGGGGTTGCCGACAAGTTAATTGAGAAAGATGAGCAGAATGAGCATGTATTAAGCGAAGATCAGGTAAAAGAATTAACGGCCATTTTTGAAAAAGCAGTGACCAAACCAGGGATGCATGTAGAGGTTGTAGCCTTACATCCTGAAGAATTGCCGGTTACCATTACCATGGATGAATTTATGCGCAGAATGAAAGATATGGCTGCAATGGGTGGTGGAATGAGCTTTTATGGCCAAATGCCGGATAATTACAAGGTTGCCATTAACGGAAACCATAAATTGGTGAGTAAAATTTTAAAAGCTGAAGGAGAAGAGCAAAGCAACCTCGCCAAGCAAGCGGTAGATTTGGCACTTTTAGCACAAGGGATGTTAACTGGTGCAGATTTAACCGCTTTTGTTAGCAGAAGCGTAGAACTCATCTAATCAGGATATCATGTATTATGGGAAGGGAGAAACCGAATCGGTTTCTCCCTTTTTCTTTAGTACAGGAAAATAAAAAGCCCTGATTAAATCAGGGCTTTTATAATAATTTTCGGAAAACGATTCGATTAAGATAATCTTGTTTAGCTTGCTGTTGTATTGCTTTTTGATCTACATTGATGAAGTAACATTATGATCTTCGATCATTTTAGCAATGATAGCCGCTTTAGTATCCGTTATTTTAAATTCAAATAATGGCTCCTGGTTTTTCTTTGATCTTACCATTTTCTCTGTATAAAAGCGGTATACTAAACCATTGGTTAATAAACCGTATTTAGCTTTTGTTTTACGGAAGTATTTAGAAAGGCGGGAATCGTGAATATCTAAGTTATCATTATGATGTTTACATTCTACAAGGATGGTTGGTTCGCCATCTTTCATAATGGTGTAATCCACTTTTTTACTTTTTTTAACCCCGAAATCTAGAACGGCTTCGGATTGAACCTCTGAAGGATCGAATCCTAAGATTTGGATAAAAGGCATAACTAACGCATTCCTGGTTAAATCCTCAGATTGAACTTGTGGAAGCATTTTCTTAATTCTTACGGCAAATTGCCCGATTTCGTCTTTCAATTCCATGTTTTCTCTATTATTAGGTGGTTAGTTTTTTAAATTGTACTGGTTAAACACCGAGTTGGCAGTGGTAATAATTTGATCTAAACTTTGCTTATCAAAAAAGTTCCTGTTCAACATATCAACCATGTAGGTTAATTTGTTGATATCTGCTGCCTGCATGGTAAACTGGAGGCTTTTCATGCCATCTTTAATCGCCTGCTGAACGTAGTTGCGTACCACCAGAAAAGATTTTCTGAATGCATAATCGCCATCCAACTGGCCTTTAACAGGGCTTTGTCCATCAAGATTGCTATACTCATTCTGCATTCTCTGATACATATCTGAGTTAATCCCTTGATTTTTTAGAATTCCCTTGTAGTAGATTTTATTCAGTAAATACTCGTATTCGTTGTGTTTCATGAGGCTTGATAGATGTAGGGAAATAATTCTTTGCTTTTCGGTTTTTAGTTTTTAATTAAACTTACCCAGTATTGTATGGCCTGTTTTAATTTTATTATCTAACAGGCTACACAAAATTGGGCAGGTAGATGTTTTTTTTTCAATTAGCCGTTTTCACTTCTAATTATTTGTTTTTGGCAAACAGTATAAAGATTAAAAAAAGAAGCTGTGCGATTAATTTTTTTACATCAACCACCCGGAATATTACACGAAACCCTTAAGTTTTTTAGATGAAAACGGATTCAAGATTTTTTTTAGCCCATGTGCTAAATCCATTCATTTTTATTTAACTTGCATTTCAAATCAAAACAAACCTATTTATACCCATGAATCTAAAATGCGTTGTTATAGACGACGAGCAACACGCAATTGAAGTACTAACTGACCACATTGCAGAAATGCCTGGTTTAACTGTTTTTAAAACTTTTACCAGCCCTGTCCAGGCGCTTACGGAGATAAGCATGAAGGACGAAATTGATTTATTGTTTATGGATATTGATATGCCAGGAATAAATGGATTGGAACTGGCTAAAAACATCAGGGAAAAAGCAAAATATTTGATTTTTACAACAGCACATCCAGACTATGCCTTGCAGGCATTTGATGTACAATCGGATCAGTATCTGCTAAAACCTATTTCATTTTCAAAATTTGCAATCGGTATCGACAGGATTTTGAAGAAAGAGGCAAACAATACAAAAGTTGTTTCCAAAGAAGCAGACCCGGTATCGGCTTTATATATTAAAGGCGACCATAAGTATGCTTTTTCCAATATTGCCATTGATGAAATACTTTACATCAAAGCTTTACAGAATTATATACAGATTATTACAAAATCTGAAACCCATACTACCTACCTCACACTTAAGGAAATTGAAAAGGCTTTAGAAAACCACGCATTTATACGCGTTAATAAATCTAATATTGTTGCCAAAGCTGCAATTAAAAAGGTAGATGGAAATATAATCCGATTGGTAAATAACGAAATGATACAAATTGGCGAAGGTTATAAAGATACTTTCTTCGCCTATGTACAAAGCAGTTTACTAAAATCCAACAGGAATCAATAATTGTAAAACAGCATCAATCCGGCTGGTCAGTATTATTGCATGGCTTTGTTCAGAACTCAGATGAGTTGCTTAATGGTTCTGAACTTTAATATTTTTAATAAACAAAACGCTTATTGGCAAATTTACCCGTAGCTACTGTATTTCTAGCTTTTATAATAGAATAAACTATATTACATCTACAATAAAGCTTGTCATTACGCTATGACTCATATCGCCTGTCGGACTTGTAGAATAGTTGTTTTGAGCTTTAATGTTTTTATAAATAAAGGCAGTTTTTTTAGCAAGTTTAGTTGTGGCAGTTGTATTTTGAGCTTTCATAATATTGTATATTAATTGTTGTAATTATTTTTTGTTATTAATTTTCTGTAAAGATGCATGTCAAAACCAACTACAACCATTTTTTTACACAAACCCCCAGTTTTGGGAGATAAAAACCCCATTTCAATAGATTAAAGGAAAAAAAATGAACTTTTTAAACTTAAAAACATTCTACGAAAAGTACAAGTTTCACCTATTGGTATGGAGTCTTTACATCGTTTATGAAGTGTTTATTCTTGGTTTAGTAACCAACAGGTTCAGACAACCAGCCGCTTATTTACTCGTTTATATTGTTAACATTTCTACATTTTATATTTATGGTTTTTTCTTTAAGAAAGCATTAACTACGCAAACGAAATCATTAAAAATATTAAAAATCGTTACCCTGATTACATTAGTAATTTCCGGATACGCAGTTTCTACATTTCTGCTGATCATTTTGTTTGAAAAAATTGGGCTGCTAACGAAAAGCTCAATAGGATTCTTAGACCGGGAATTTATATTATCCTGTGTTTACAGGTGTATACTCTATATTGGTTATTCTACCGGTTATGTGTATATCATTAAATCATTCCAGGATCAAAAAAGATTAGAGGCGCTGGAAAGACAGAATCTTGTTACCCAAATAGAAAAGCAGGCTTTAGAGAATGACCTGGTTCAATCCCAAAACGATTATCTGCGCAGTCAGATCAACCCACACTTTCTGTTTAATACATTGAACTTTATTTATAATGATGCCCGCAAAAAGGCACCGATGGCGGCAGATGCCATTATGAACCTGTCTGAAATGATGCGTTATGCATTAAAACGGCCTGAAGCATCAGAGATGGTTCCTTTAAGTGAAGAAATTGAGCAAATTGAACACCTGATCAACCTCCATAAACTCCGTACAGCTAACACAATTAACCTGGAACTTGAGGTAACAGGCGATATGTTCGGGTTGAGATTTCCGCCGCTTATTTTATTAACGCTGGTGGAAAACATGTTTAAGCATGGAAATGTTTCGCACTCCACTCAGCCGGCACTTATTAAAATTACTTATCAACAAGATAAACTTCATATCAGCACCATCAACATGATCAACGATAATAAGGGCAAGCAGACAGCAAGCCACCATGTTGGGATTGATAATATTGGCAAGCGCCTGAGCAGTTTTTACGGTAATGATTATGTATTCAGTTATTACAAAGATCCGCTTAACCGCTATATCACCGAAATAAGTGTAACCGCCCTTAATCCATTGGCTAAGTTAAACCGTTAATTCCAATCGCATTCTGCCGCTGAATATCTTTTAGTAGAAAATAGTACATAACCATTTCGTGGGTTCGCTGATCTTGGTTGAAAAGCCGGTTCACATGCATATGGATTAAATCGGTCAATAGCTTTGGCGCATTTTCCGGGGCACATAGCTTAAGCGTTTTGATAAACGAATCTGAAAACATGCCAAAGCTCCGCTCCTGTTCTGCTGTTGATACTGCTCTTTCTGTTTTTCGAAACTCCTGGTAATGATTATTTAATTGTTTAAAATCGGCTGCATCTAACCGGTGTTCTTCATTAAAGCTATCAGACATCAATCTTACCATCTTATTGATAGCCGGCTTATCGATCACACCAGATCCGGTAATCTTCGAAAACAAAAGACCACACCATTGGTATTTGCTGAAATCGTCAGCCTGGGTTTTTAATAGCGATAATACAAATTCACTATCGACAGCAAAATGCTGCTCAACATTTTCGATCATATTACTGCCATAACGCTCTAACTCACGCTTATAGGTTTTAATCTGCACATCAGACACCAAACCTGAATTTACGAACAGTTCAAGATCATCCATGAGTTTTGATGTTAACAATTGCCCATCGTCCGGATTGTTCAGTCGAATCCTAAACCTGATGTGGTTTCCATTTTCATTGTAGCGGATAAAAAACCACGATTTAACATGATCACTATGGGTGGATACCAAAGGGGCGATTACTTCTGTCAAAATCTGATCACCACGCTGATGGTGGCTATAAATTTCGAAATACAACCATTCTTTACCCGGCAGGAAAAACCGGGTTACCCCTGCATCTGCAGATTTCTTGGTCAAACCACGATAAATTTGTTCACCGTGACCTAGGCCTAATACAAACTGTGCCAAATAAGGCCTGCCGGCTTCATCAATCACGGTAGTGTTTTGAGGCAATAACATTTCTTCTATATAGGTACTTCCATTTTTTTGCAGGTATTGCAAAAAAGCAGCTATATCATCGTCGTTTTGCAGGGCAAAACATAGTGTTTGATCGGATATACCTGCTTTAAAATATTCGCTAACCCCTAAATTGTTCAGGTATGATCTACAGTTGGCTACAGACAGCAATTTCTGATCGGCACCTAAAAGGGCTTCTTTTTTAATCCTCCATTTATTACGGCTTAAAACTATGTTTTGATATTGTAGCCTTGGATAATAATCCAAATCAGGGAAAACAGTATCCAGCTGAAAGGAAAGATTGGCCTGTATGCCTTGATATTGTAAATCGCACAGTAACCGGAATACAGAAAGATCAGAGCGGGTGTAGTTATACGCAGAAGCCATTCTTGGCACGAGGCGTTTATTCAAATGCTTAGAGCGAAGAATAATCTCTGTGCCCCTAATTGAAATCTGTATATCGTTTAAGGCAAGCGGCGATGCTGAGGTATCAAAATTTAAGATGGATAACTGATGCCCATAAATCAGTTTTCTTCTGTTTACATTATCTACACTGGCCTCTACCATGTAAGCCACATCAAAAAATAGCACCTCCGGATTTGCCTGTTGTTCTGCAGCCGCAACGTCTTTGGCATACTGTGCTACCTCGTCGGCTGCCATTGTAAATCTCCCGTTTAATGCATTTGATGTAACTCCGCCGATCTGTTCGATAAAAATCAAATCATCATGAACCGACATTACCATGCTAAATGAATTGGGTAAAGGTGCCAATTTTTGATTCGGCTTCACATCCTGTTTGTTCAGGTAAACAGTTTTACCTTTTTCGAAATGCTGTTCCGTTAAATAAGGCTTTAATGCCGTTTTAATATTTTCTGCATCTGATTTTTTCGGTGCCTTATTACTAAAGCGGGTGATAAACGCGCTGTTGTGACCGGATTGTTCCAACTCATCGTAGCCTACTCCCATTTCCGGATCCAGCGCCAATAAAAGCGGTACTTCCTGCTCTTCGAATTTCTTCTTAAACCTAACCTGAAACTGGCTAAGCGCATCACGGTCTCTTGCTGGCATTATATTATGCAGCATAGTGATTAAACCTGGAACGGCCTGAAACAAATGCTCATTAATACCGCCCGACAAAGCTTTGCGCTGTGCGATCAGGTATTTTGGCAACCCGGCTGTAGCATTGAGGCCTAACCGTTCAAAATAATCATCTCCAATAATATTGGGGTCATAATTGGTAAAAATAAGCTGTAAATCATGCATATCCTGTAGCAGGCCAAACAGATTATCAGTTTCAGCATTACTTAAATTTAATTGTTTTACCAGATCATTAAACCTGAGCGGCTTTAAGCAGGCAGCCAGTATTTGTTTTACAAAGTTATCTTGATCCAACTCGGCCAGTTCGAAAACACCATCGCTACAGGCTATATAGCGGATACTGTTGGGCGTTAAATAATAACTGCTGTTACTAAATAAAAGGCAGTTTTTCTGCAATAGGTCTGCTAATGGAAATTGAATATTGTTCTTAGAAGGCCAATCAACCAGTTCGCGTACCGTTTGAGTTTGTTCGATTACGATTTTGCTTTCAGATGGTTTAATGGCATTGTTTAACAACGTAAAACCAGCAAAAGTGCCGTAAGGTGTTGAGCGGAACTTCGCACGGTTAAAATATTTCCAGATGGTGAAATAAACCCTAGGCGGAAGATCCTTGAGTTCGCTTGCTTTTACTTCTTTTATGGTTTCGTAAAAAGCTGCTGAAGACACAGAAATGGCCTGTTTTAATTCCTCCCAACAATCTGCCAGTTCGGATTGATATGAAAATTTAGGTGTTCTAAAAATTACGGTTGGTTGGATCTTCAGTTTCATTGCGTGTAAATGGTAGCCGAAAATTACAAAGATTAATTTAATTATTCTTTTTCAGCCCGCAATTGGTGGCGCTCAGTTGATGATCAACCTCAAAATATAATGGACTTTGTTCGTATCTTAATTGGGTTTTCGATCCTTGATGATACGGGAATGACGGAGGCAGAAGAGAGGTTAAAAATTTGTCGTTTGAGTTAAAACACAAAGCCCCGGTTCGTGTATCCACGAACCAACAATTAACTAAGCTATATTTGGTGGAGGATGGCAATCCTGTATCATGAATCAAGGATCATTTATTTAGCGGATAAAAAACCTACTAAAAAAGCCATCTTCTTTGTAGAAAGATGGCTTACCGGGATGTTAATTGTATACTATTTTTTGGTTACTTTAAATTCTGTTCTTCTGTTCTTTGCCCTTCCTTCGGGATTATCTTTTTTCTTACGTTTCACAATAATCTCGTTTGGTGCGATTGGCATCGATTCTCCATATCCTTTAGAAGTCATTCTCGAAGCAGC
Source organism: Pedobacter zeae (assembly GCF_014196715.1). Classification (GTDB taxonomy): domain Bacteria; phylum Bacteroidota; class Bacteroidia; order Sphingobacteriales; family Sphingobacteriaceae; genus Pedobacter; species Pedobacter zeae. The sequence continues at coordinate 365,477 of NZ_JACIEF010000004.1, read as the reverse complement.
AATTCCTTTACTTTCCAGATAATCGGTGCAAGATTTTGCCCTTCTGTTGGATAGATCCAGGTTATACTCATCTGTACCAATGTTATCGGTATGTGATCCCAATTCTATTTCCATTCCAGGATTATCTTCCATAATCGGGATCAGAAAATCTAATACCTTTTTAGAAGCTTCGGTGAGTTCGGCACTATTAAATTCGTAATAAACGTTTTCTAACGTTATTGGAATACCCAATTTGAAAGGACTTAAGCAATAATCCTTATAAATTAAGGTATCTGCTTTTGCCAATTCCTCATAGGCATAGTTTTTAGTAATTGCGAAATAATTATCTTTTGCAAAAAGCAATTTGATCGGTCTTTTAGAATCTACCTTAAACCTGTAAATGCCATCGGTACCGGTGGTTAATTTCTGAGAACCTTCTGCATTGGTTAGGGTAACACTGGCACCTGCCAATGGTAATTTGGTTTTACAATCGGTTAAAAGGCCTGCTATAGAAAGGTATTCTTTTTTCACTTCAAATACTTCTAAACAGCATGACGATTCGCGGTCAGAACTGATATAACCTTTGGTACCTTTGTCATCAGTTGCGGTAAAGTAAAGGTCGTCTTTTGATGAGTTGAATGGATAACCCAGGTTTTTAGGACTGGACCAATTGACCAAATCACCTTCCGACTCAAAGAAATCAAGACCTCCAAAACCAATTCGCCCGTCGGTACTGAACAATAACTTTTTGGTTAACGTGTTATAGTATGGGGCACGCTCATCGTCTTCGGTATTAATTTCCGGGCCAAAATTTACGGCCTGGCCTAATGAACCATCTTCACGCACGGCACAATACCAAAGATCGAATTTACCATAACCACCGCTTCTATCGGACGAGAAAAGGAGGAATTTACCGTCGCTGGTAACAAAAGGCTGCGTTGAATTAAAATCCTTACTGTTTACCTGCAAACCAAGTGGTTGTGGATCTGTCCATTTATCACCTGTTTTCTTAGAAGAATAAATAGCATATTTTTCTTTATCCTTCCAGGCTGTAAAATAGATCGTATTCCCATCAGGCGTAAAAGCAGCTGCCGCAGCTTCTGTATTTTTAGGGAAACTGATATCGATTTTTTTAACTGCGATATCGGTTGAAGTTAGTTCGCCTTTAGCCACATAAATGTTATTAATAAACGGATTGGTTTTAGTTGATACCTGAAACTCTCCGGCATCTGTTTTAACCATATCTTTTTTACTCGCTACAGCAACCGGGCGGGAAGAAGTAAAATACAGTTCGTTATTGATTTTAACAGGAGCATAATTGGATCCTAAACCGTTTACATTACCAGATACTTTTTTAACCTGTACCATGCGTGGAAAACGCATTTCTTCGATCGCAAATTTGCACGACTCGATTTCCTTTTGGGCGTCTTTAGCTAACACATCACCCGGATTTTTCTGGATAAACTGTTGAAAAGCATCGATGGCCTGATTAAATTTTTTATTTGCCCTTAAACTTTCAGCATAATAATATAACGCCTTTCTAAAACGTGTATTGGTAAAGGTTATCGCTATTGCATAATATTTTTCAGCCTCGCCAAATTCCCTGTACAGTCTACTGGATTCTGCAAGGTTATAAATCGATCCTTCATAGTCTTCTATCACTTTATCATCAGCCGCTGATTTTCTTTCTTTACCATATGGCAATATGACATGGCTACTATCGCCAGTAATTTTCAAGGCTTTTTTATAAAAAGTTGATGCTGCGTAATAATCCTTATTTTCGAAATAAGTATCTGCAACCTTTTTATAATTTACCACATACTGTGCGTTTGCAAAACCGCCAAATGCCACTAACAAAAAGAGTAATATTTTTTTCATCTTCCTAAACTTGTTTCAATGGTGATGAAGCATCATGATCCGAAAATCATCATGGTTTCATTTGATTAATTATAAACGTGGACAAAAGAAATTCGGACCAATAATTCCATTACGGCCAATCAGTGATATTGAAAGCTCTAAACCACCGTTACTATTAGAAGCACGGTTAAATGAAGAGGTATTGATATCATAGCTTAAACCGAACACCATATTTTTCAATTGTAAGCCCACAAAAGCAATTGCAGCATCTTTATTACGGTAATTGCCACCAAACAGGATGTTTGCCGATGGATTAACATTAAGCTGTGCATAAGCGCCGAACGAAACTTCGTTTGTATTGCCCTGATACATGAACAATGCGTTGGGTACAATATCCAATAACTCCGAAGCCTTGATACGTGCGCCCCCATGTGCGGTAAAACGAATAGGAATACGTGAGTTTGAGCCAGAAAAACGATCCATAGGGCGTGTTAAGTGTGCTGCACTTGCGCCCAGGAAAACATTTACACTTTTGTTAGGGTTACCATCAAAAAACATTACTCCGGCGTTGACATCAGGCACCAAAGAAGATTGTGATGAAAGTGTTTCGCCGCTCATCATACCGCCATCGTAACCTGAAATTGGGTTAAACTGGTTACCAAACCTAGCCTGAGAGAAATCGAAACTCCGGTTAATTACACCGGCTTGTAATCCAAAGCTTACCATCTGCAAACCTTCGGCACCAAACCTTAAACGGTATGAGCCCGATACCAAGGCCGAGAGGTAGTTAAAATCCAGCTCTCCGGCCCTTTGATTTAAAATGGTTGCCCCAAAAGCGAAGTTCTTTTTAGGAGCCATATCGAAAGATGCACCACCCGTTAAGAAAGAACTGTTGAGTGCACTCCATTGTTGTTTAAAATTTACAGTTGCACGGTAATCGCCATCTATCACCCCTGTCAGGGCCGGGTTAAGATATAATGGGTTTGCATAATATTGTGAAAAATGCGGATCAGTTTGTGCGAAGGACTTAGCTGTATAAAGCAGCAATCCTAGCACTGCAACATATATTTTTAAAGCCGATAGTATTTTCATGGTCTTTGATTTTATCTGTTTAATATTAATCCTCTTCTTATCTAATCAGCGTTACTGTACCTTTTCTCAATGATGTTGTTCCATTGGTGAATGTAATATCAACCATGTATACATAAACTCCGACCGGTTGATTTACGCCTTTGAAAGTTCCATCCCATCCATTTGCTACGTTATCTGACTGGAATATCAATTGACCCCATTGTGTGTAAATACTCATTTTCGCACTTGATATGGTATTACCATAGATTAAGAAAATATCGTTCTTACCGTCGTTATTCGGGGTAAATGCATTTGGTATGTAAACCTGATCTCCGAAAGGATTTGCTGCCTTGCCAGTTACTGGGGTAGAATTTGCACTGGTTTGACACTCAATCTGACCTTTGGCCCTTACAATTATGGTTACGCTTTGATCTGGTTTCAGGCCGGTAACCAAATAACTTGTGCCGTTTGATCCACTTGTTGGGTTAACCCAGGTTAAACCATTATCTAACGAAACTTCGTATGCCGTGGCACCTGTAACAGCAGCCCATGCGAAGGTTACACTGTTCGGTGTTGTATTTTGTACCACCACTACTGGTTTTTCCAATACCGGCAATACATTAACGGTAACGCTTGTTCTTGTTGGGCTGGCACATCCGCCAACGGCTATGGCCTCTACATAATAGATGGTGGTAGCCGTTAAGTTTGGTGTAGTAAAGGTTATGCCTTCTGCCAATACCGCTCCGCCTGAGCTCGCAGCGTACCATCTGTATACTAATCCTGTTACCGGATTATTTACAGTTAATATCGTTGAACTACCCGCGCACAGTGTTCCATTTGCTGGTGTTACCGATGCCGGTGCAACCGGCACTGGTAATGCAACTACGTTTACTGGTGTTCTAGATGATGATGTACAGGTTCCGTTTGCTCCTTCAACATAGTACGTGCTGTTTGCATTAACTGCAGGTGTGGTAAAGTTTACACCTGTTCCTGCCAACGTTCCACCTACTGATGCAGTGTACCAATTGTATGTTACACCGGTTTGAGGGTTGGTAACCGTTAGTACAGCTGAACTGCCTGTACAAACGCTAACTGATGATGAAGTTACTGTTGGTACGGTTGGTTTTGCATTAACAGTAACTGTTACTTTAACACGGCCACCATTGTTGTTACAACCTCCGGTTCCGATAGCTAAAATGTAGTAATCTGTTGTTGCCGTCAAGGCTGTTACATTAAATGTAGTACCTGTGAATAATAAATTACCACCAACAGCTGCATTGTACCATTCGTAAGTAACACCCGCCTGTGCATTGGTTACCGTTAGGGTGGCACCATCGCCTGCGCATATACCTCCATTTGGAACAGACACTACAGGGTTATTTGGTGCTGCATTTACCGTAACGGCTACTGCTCTTGCAGTTGCTGCAGTATTTTCACATTTATTATCTCCTTTAACCGTTACATAATATGTTGTATTGGCAGTTAATACTGGCGTGGTAAACACCGGACCAGTAAATACTACTGTATTTAAAGCAGCATCGCTGTACCAGGTAAAGATTGGATTAGTAACGGTTGTGCTTGTTGCGGCCAAAGTTGCAGCTGTATTCGCACAAACCGAAGTAGATCCATTTACTGTAATATCGGTTGCAACAGCATTTGGATTAACTGTTACGGTTACTGTTTTTGCATTTGCTGCTGTGTTTTCACACCTGTTAGCACCCTTAACGGTTACATAATAAGTTTTGGTAGCCGTTAATAGAGGAGTGGTAAATGTTGGTCCGGTAAAGGCAACACTGGTTAGTGAAGCATCATTGTACCAGGTAAATACCGGGCTGGTCACTGTTGTTGAGCTTGCGCTGATTACTGCTGTGCCCGAACCACATATTCTGGCTGGGGTTGATAGGGTAATATCAGCAGCCGTTGCCCCTGTATTTACATTAACCGTAACTACTTTCGCGTTTGCAGCAGAACTCTCACATCTGTTATCGCCTTTTACAGTTAGGTAATATTTAGTTGCTGCGGTTAACGCTGGCGTGTTAAAAGTTGCCCCTGTAAATACCGGTGTTGTTAAAGCAGCATCGCTGTACCAGGTAAAGATTGGGTTCGTTACTGTTGTGGTAGTGGCCACTAAGCTGGCTGATGATCCTGCACAAATGGTGGCATCTGAAGCCGTCACATCAGTTGCCGAAGCTACCGGATTAACCACAATATTAACCGATTTAGCTGTTGCCGCACTGCTTTCGCATTTGTTATCACCTTTTACAGTTACATAATAAGTAGTGTTTGCGGTTAATGTTGGCGTGGTAAATACTGCGCCTACAAAAGCTACATCAGTTAAAGTGGCGTTGGTATACCAGGTAAATACCGGGTTGGTAACGGTAGTGCTACTTGCCGTTAACACAGCCTTAGATCCTCCACAAACATTGGTTGAGCCATTTACCACTATGTCGGTTGCAACAGCTATTGGGTTCACCTTAATGGTAACAGTTGCTGCATTTGCTGCGCTGTTTTCACATTTGTTAGCGCCCTTCACGGTTACATAATAAGTAGTAGTACTGGTTAGTACCGGCGTGGTAAATATTGGTCCGGTAAAGGCCACACTGGTTAATGAAGCATCATTGTACCAGGTAAATACCGGGCTGGTTACCGTTGTTGAGCTTGCATTGATTACTGCAGTGCCCGATCCGCATATCAATGCAGGTGTTGATAAGGCAATATCCGCAGCGGTGGCACCTTGATTAACATTTACAGTTACCACTTTTGCAGTAATGCCTGAGTTTTCACATTTGTTATCGCCTTTAACAGTAACATAATATTTAGTTGTTGCCGTTAATGCCGGGGTAACAAATGATGTACCTACATAAGCAACCGAAGTTAGAGCAGCGTCGTTGTACCAGGTAAATGTTGGATTGGTTACAGTTGTTGTGCTTGCTACCAGGGTAGTACCAGATCCAGAGCAGATGGTTGCATCGGCAGCAGTAATATCAGAAGCAGTAGCAACCGGGCTAACTGTAATGGTAATTACCCTCGCCGTACCAGGTGCATTCTCACATTTATTGTCGCCTTTAACCGTTACATAATAAGTAGTAGTAGCATTTAATGGCGGTGTAGTAAATGTTGCACCAATGAAACTTACATTGGTTAAAGCCGCATCACTGTACCAGGTAAATACCGGGTTGGTTACAGTTGCAGAAGTTGCACTTAATACTGCCGATGAACCTGCACAGGCAGTTGTGCTTCCGTTAAGAATAATATCGGTAGTGGTAGCCAATGGATTAACCGTTACAGTTACAGCTTTGGCATCAACGGCAGCGTTTTCGCATTTATTGGTTCCTTTAACACTTACATAATAAGTAGTAGTAGCCGTTAAACCGGTTACGGTAAAGGTTGGTCCGGTGAATACCACGCTGGTTAATGAAGCATCGCTGTACCAGGTAAATATTGGCTGTGTTACCGTGGTGCTCGAAGCCATTAACATTACAGTAGAGCCCGAACAGATTTTGGCATTGCTTACTGCAATGTCTGCAGCAGTAGCAAAATCCTTAACAGTTACGGTAACTGCCTTGGCGTTAGCCGCCGAATTTTCACATTTATTATCCCCCCTAACGGTTACGTAATAAGTTGTGCTTGCGTTCAGTACCGGTGTAGTAAAGTTTGGTCCTACGTAGGCTACAGTTGTTAAAGCAGCATTACTGTACCAGGTAAACACCGGATTAATTACTGTAGTTGTTGAAGCAGATAATGCCGCGGTTGATCCTTTACAGATTGAAGTAATTCCGCTGGCAGTAATATCGGCATCAGTAGCAGCAGGATTAACCGTAATCGTAATCGATTTTGCAGTTGCTGCCGTATTTTCGCATTTGTTATCGCCTTTAACCGTTACATAATACGTAGTTGTAGCAGTAAGCGTTGGCGTAACAAAGCTAGCTCCGGTAAATGCTACCGTTGTTAAGGCGGCATCACTATACCAGGTAAATACCGGGTTGGTTACGGTGGTACTTGTTGCGGTTAAAGTAACTGAAGAACCGCCGCATACTGTGCTTGTTCCTGCTAAATTAATATCAGATGGGTTTGCAACAGGATTTACCGTAATGGTAACCTCTTTTGCATTGCCTGCTGTATTAGCACATTTATTTGTTCCGTTTACAGTAACATAGTATTTGGTGGTAGCTGTAATTGCTGGTGTAGTAAACACTGCTCCAACATAAGCTACTTGTGTTAAAGCTGCATCACTATACCAGGTAAATACCGGACTGGTTACAGTGGTGCTGGCTGCAGTAAGTACTGCCGTGCCAGAAGCGCATAATGAAGTTGTTCCGGTTACCGTTAAATCAGTAGGCAGTGCCGATGGATTAACCGTAATTGAAACCTTGGTACGGGTTGAGCTTGAACAGGCGGCTCCACTTACGGCTTCTACATAATAATCGTAAGTTCCTGCTGCAAGTGTTGCAGGCGTATTAAAGCTGCTGTTGTTGGTTACCAGCATATTTCCACCTGTGGCAGCATCGTACCAGTTATAAGTAATTCCTGCAACAGCCTGTAGACTCAGGGTAGCAGATGTACCGATACAGGTAGTAGCCGGATTGGTAGTTGATGGAATTGGTGCTACTGCCGGAGGCAATACAGTTACTGTTACTTTAGTACCTAAAGTTTCACAGCCATTAGCTGTTGCAGTTACCGAATAAACATAGGTTCCGGCAGTTAAAGTTGGGTCTGTTATGAAAGTTACCCCATCTTTTCCTGTTTGATAAGTTGTACCCAAGTACCATTTGTACACTACACCTGCTTGTGGGTTCTGCACACTTAGGGTTGCAGATGACCCCTGACAAGCACTTGCTGTAGCTGCATTAACGGTTGGGGTAGTAATTACCCTTTGTGCATAATCGAAATTAACTGAGGTTAGTGCTCCGAGTAAACCCGAGTTTAACCTCAATTCTACTCCATCAAACCTGCTGGTCGGTACGAAAGTTAATATAGCCGATGTTCCACCGCTTAATAGTTTTAAACTAATTAATGGGTTAGATACAGACACCGCATCGTTATTGCTGGTTGTTCCCTGGAAAGTGGTTACTGTTAAGTTCGGTAAAACAGCTACCGAAAGCAATGTACCTGGAGTAGTAATTTTTACCCTTAATGTATCACCTACATTCGATAATCCTGTAAAACCAACCTGGTGATAAACAGATGCACCTAATAATCCTACCGGGATAACCAGGCTAGATCCTGTATTGATGTTGTTATCAACCGCAAAAGTAGGGTTGTATACGCCGGCCAATACGGCTACACCTGTTACACCGCTTGCAACTGTTGTTGTAGCCGCTCCACAAGGGGTAGGTATCGGACCACCATTAGGAATCACCGTTACAGTTACGGTTGCCCTGCTTGTTGCAGTACATCCACCTGGTATGGTAGCCTCTACATAATAAGTAGTTGTAGTGCTTAATTGTGGCGTTACATAGGTTTCGCCAGTATATACCGGAACTGTTCCGTTGGCAGTAGTGTACCAGTTAATGGTTGCTCCCGCTGTACTCGAAGTTGCTTTCAATACGGCAACAGAACCTTCACTAATGGTTATTGATGGTGGTGTAATTACCGGAACATCAATGGTTCCAAGTACAATTTTACCTTCAGTTCTGGTTGATGATGTACCACAACTGTTTACCGCAGCTACAAAATAACTTCTGTCTGCAGTAATTAACGGCGTAGTAAAGTTATCACCGGTAAATAATACGGTGGTTGATGTGGCAGTATCGTACCAGTTATAAGTAGTACCTGCAACCGGATTTTTAACCTGGAAGGTAACCGATGTATTAGGGCAGGTATTAACCGATGCCGAAAGTAAATCAGGCGTTACCGGAGCAGGGTTTGTGGTTACATTTACCACAGTTTTGTAGCTTACACAACCTGTTGCAGAAACTGCAGCTACATAGAATTTAGTATCGCCTGTTAAAACCGGCGTAGTAAATATAACACCGTCTTTACCGCTGAGGTAAGTACCGCTTGCATCGTACCACCTGTAGGTTAAAGCTGCTGATGGATTGCTCACCTGCAGCTGCGCAGTAGAACCCACACAAGAGGTAACATTGGCAGCCGTTACGGTTGGTGCCATTAAAATGCGTTGTGCGTAATTTAAATTGATCGAAGTTAAAGCGCCCAATAAACCTGAGTTTAACCTAAGCTCTACCCCATCGAAAACATTCGTTGGAACAAAAGTGATTAAGGCCTGAGTATTGCCACTTAATAATTGGATATTAATTAAGTTATCGTTTAACAGGTGCGAATCGCCATTACTGTTGCTTCCAACATAAGTAGTAATTGCAGCGTTACCCAATAACGCAAGTGATAATAATTTTCCTGGTGATGATACCAATACACGTACGGTATCACCTACTTTAGATAGCGAGCCAAAACCAACTCTTTGATAAACCGATGCACCAAGTGCGCCCACTGGCATTACCAATGAAGATGCAGTTTGTGTATCGTTATCAATCGCCAATGCAGGGTTAAACACACCGGATAATAAAGCCACCCCTGTAACCCCATTTACCTGTGTTGTTGCCGCCTCGCAAGGAACCGGGTTAGGCGAACCGTTGCCATCAACTGTAATCGTAATCTGAACCCGGCTTGCTGATGCACAACCATTGGTAGAAACCGATTCTACATAGTAGGTAGTAGTGGCCAACAACGGCGGCGTAACATAAGTTGCACCTACATAAACCGGCGTAGTTGAAGTGTTAGAAGTATACCAGTTGAAAGTATTGGTTGGATCTGCAGAATTGGCAGTTAAAATGGCTGTCTGACCAGCGCTTACAGTTGATGAACTTGCAGTTACCACAGGTAAAGCCGGACGAGGGTTTACAGATACAGCTCCTGCCGCACGTGCAGTACTTGTACAGTTGCCCTGCGATGCCTCTACATAATAGGTAGTAGCCGCTGTTAATGCGGGAGTTTGGAATACCGCCCCGGTAAATAGTAAATTACCAGCAGTTGCGGCATCGTACCATTTGTAAGTTACTGCCGGATCAGGGTTGGCAACTGATAAAGTTGCGGATGACCCCTCACAAACATTGGCAATGGTTGCCAATACCGGTGTTGGTAATGCCGGGGTAACCGTTACTGTTACCGGAACTCTTGTTGTGTTCGGGCAACCTGCTTTGCTTACCTGGATATAATAAGTGGTGGTGGCGGTTAAAGCTGGTGTTGTAAATGTTTCGCCAGTGGCCAATTGCGTACCACCGGTTGCAGCATCGTACCAGGCCAATGTTGTACCACCGTTTGCTGTTGCAGTTAAAGTTGCTGTACTTCCGGCACAGATGGTTTGTGCACCTGCTGTTACCGTTGGATCAGGATAAATTACTGTTGCACCATAGATATCTAAGCTGGTTAAAGCGGTAACCAAGGCTCCGAAACTAACCTGTACCCTATCGTAAGCGCCGCCTGCCAGTACAGTGGCAGTGAAACGGTTACCTGATAACAACCGAAGATTTAATAGTCCACCGTTTAATTGTACTGTTTTTACAACGGTAGTACCATTTAATACGGTAACCGTTACATTATTTAATAGACCAACATCTGCCAAACCGGTTGGTAATGCTAGGTCTAAACGAATACTATCTGTAGCTGTTCCAGCAGCAGGGAAAATTAACTGTTGGTAACCCGATCCGGTTACGCCTACTGCAAGTGATATTCTGGTAAAGTTGGTTGGGTCGGCATCAGTAGAATTGCCTGCGCCGGTTATACCGCACAATAAACAGATTCCGTTTATACCAGAGTTTTGCGAATTTGCCGCGTTACAGGCAGTACCGCCATTGTTGTTTAATACAGTTACGGTTACCGGTACCCTGCTTGCACTTTTGCAGCCGTTTGCATTGGTGGTTTCTACATAATAGGTAGTAGTTGCGTTAAGCACAGGAGTTGTAAATGAAGTACCTGTTCCTACCTGCGTTCCGCCTGTAGCCGCATCATACCATTGAATCGTATTTCCGGCATCGGCTGTTGCCAGTAAAGTGGTAGACTGACCGGCGTTAATTACCTGGTTGTTGGTGGTTACGGTTGCCGCTGTGGCCGGAGGGTTAACCGAAACATTAACCGCAGTTCTTGAACTTACTGCTGTTCCTGAAACCGCCTCAACATAATATACTGTTGGAGCAGTTACTGCAGGTGTTACAAAAACGCCTGTATTATTGGTAGCCAATGGTGTACTTCCGGTAGAAGCATACCAGTTATAAGTTACTCCGGCCTGTAAATTGCTAACACTTAAGGTAGCCGGGCTTCCGGAACACACAGTAGCTGCAGCAACCACTGGTGCATCGACGGTTACGGTTAAGCTATAAGCTGTTGTGGCTTTGTTTCCGTTTGCATCTGTTGCGGTTAAAGAGATCGTAAAAGTTCCACCTAAAGTAGGTGTTCCTGTAATTTCCCTTGTTGCCGTATTAAAACTTAATCCCGGAGGAAGGTTTGTAGCTAAATAAGTATATGGCGCTGTTCCGCCTGTTACCGCCGGCAAAGTTTGCGTTGGATAAGGTGTACCCACAATACCGTTTGGTAAAGTTGCACCTGGTAAAGATAATACACCAATTACTTTAAGTGCATAGGTATTGCTCGCCGTTCTGCCTTCACTATCTGTAGCCGTTACACCGATCGAATAATTTCCGGCTTGTGTAGGTGTTCCAGAAATTTCTCTCGTTGCCGGATTAAAAGTTAATCCTGCCGGAAGATTGCTTGCTACATAAGTATAAGGTCCAACGCCACCAGTAGCCGAAGGAAGAGTTTGCGTAGCGTAAACTGTTCCTTCCGTCCCGTCAGGTAAAGTTGCCGCTGGCAACAATAACGGATCAACCACTACGATGGTGTAGTTACTGGTTGTTGTTTTTCCATCGGCATCGGTAACGGTCACCGGTACTGTGAAAGTTCCGGATTGTGTAGGTGTTCCCGTAATTGCTCTTGTTGCCGGATCAAAAGTTAATCCCGGCGGGAGACCAGTTGCGGCATAAGTATAAGGTGCTGAACCACCTATTGCAGATGGAATCGTTTGTGTAGGATAAACTGTACCAGTGGTTCCATTAGCTAAAGTGGCCGCTGGTAAAACCAATGGATCAGTTACTTTAAGGGTGTAATTGGAAGTAATGGTATTGCCATTGGCATCTGTTACCGTAACCGGAATAGTAAAGGTTCCGGTTTGAGTTGGCGTACCGGTGATTTCTCTCGTGGCCGGATTAAAAGTTAATCCCGGAGGAACACCTGTAGCTGTGTAAGTATATGGTCCGGTTCCACCCGTTGCAGCTGGAATTCCGTTTGTAGTATAGGCCGTACCTGTTACACCGTTAGGCAATGCTCCAGGAGCCAAAGCCAATGCTGGTGTTACGGTTAAAGTAAATGTTGCTGTGGTGGTACAACCTTTTGTATCAGTTGCAACAACATCGAAGGTTGGGTTACCTGTTGCAGTTGGTGTTCCGCTTACCAGGCCACTTGTAGATAGGGTTAAACCTGCTGGCAAGGTACTGCCCGCAGCTAAAGCATAGGTATAACCCGGAGTTCCGCCGGTAGCAACCGGAAGCTGTTTACTGTATGGGGAGGCAATGGTTGCATTGGTTAAAGTAGTACCCGCAAATACAATGGCCGGATTAACAGTAATTACCACCGGAACTCTTGTTGTATTTGAACAAGTCCCTTTCGTTACCTGAACATAATAAGTAGTAGTTGTGGTTAATGCCGGAGTAGTAAAGTTTGCTCCCGTTCCAACTTGTGTTCCGCCTGTTGGTGCATCGAACCAGGTTAAAGTGGTACCACCATTTGCCGTTGCACTTAATGTGGCAGTGCTACCAGAACAAATAGATTGTGCACCTGCTATAAATGTTGGGTTAGGATAAACTACGGTTGCACCATAAATATCTAAGCTGGTTAAAGCCGAAACCAATGCGCCAAAGCTCACCTGAACCCTATCGTAAGCGCCCCCTGCTAAAACAGTGGCAGCAAACCGATTTCCGGATAAAAGTTGAAGGCTTAATAATCCCCCGCTTAATTGTACTGTTTTTACAACCGTAGTACCATTTAATACAGTAACGGTTACATTATTTAAAAGGCCAACATCAGCTAAACCGGTTGGTAAAGCTAGATCTAGGCGAATGCTGTCAGTAGCTGATCCTACAGACGGAAAAATCAATTGTTGGTAACCAGTTGCGGCAACGCCTACAGCAAGAGAAATTCTGGTGAAATTGTTGGCATCAGCATCAGTTGAATTACCTGCACCATTTATAGCACATAGTAAACAGATACCATTAATACCGGTATTCTGACTGTTAGCCGCATTACAAGCTGTGGCTCCGCCACCGTTAATTACGGTTACCGTCACCGGAACACGGCTTGCACTTTTACAGCCATTGCTGCTTGTGGTTTCTATATAATAAATTTTGGTTGCTGTTAAAGCTGGTGTAGTAAACGAAGTTCCTGTTCCTACCTGTGTACCTCCTGTCGGAGCGTCGAACCAGGCAATGGTATTTCCAGCATCGGCAGTCGCGTTTAAAGTTGTGCTTTGGCCGGAGTTGATGACCTGGTTATTGGTGGTAACCGTAGCTAAAGTGGCAGGTGGATTAACTGAAACTGTAACTGATGTTCTTGAACTGACTGCTGTTCCGGAAACAGCCTCTACATAAAATACTGTTGCCGAATTTACAACAGGTGTTACAAAAGTACCATTATTACCGGTTGCCAATGGAGTACTTCCGGTTGATGCATACCAGTTATAAGTTACACCAGCCTGAAGGTTGCTTACGGTCAACGTAGCCGTGCTGCCACTACATACGGTAGCTGAAGCCACAACCGGTGCATTTACTGTTACTGTTAGGGCGTAAGTGGTAGTTGCTTTATTATTATTGGCATCTGTAGCTGTTACAGAAATAGTATAGTTGCCACCTTGTGTAGGTGTGCCGGAAATTTCTCTTGTAGTAGGATTAAATGATAACCCCGGAGGAAGGTCAGTAGCGGCATAAGTATATGGCGCAGTACCACCTGTTACCGCCGGTAAAGTTTGCGGTAAATAAGAGGCACCTACAATTCCGTTAGGCAATGTTCTTGTTGGCAGCGTTAATGTTCCATTTACCTTAACAGCATAAGTATTACTGGCTGTTTTGCCCTGACTATCGGTAACCGTAACATTAATAGTATAATTACCGGCCTGGGTTGGCGTTCCGGTAATTTCTCTTGTAGTGGCATTGAATGATAATCCTGCAGGTAAACCGGTAGCTACATAGGTATACGGACCAACACCGCCTGTTGCAGCCGGTAAGGTTTGTGTAGCATAAGCCACTCCTTCAGTTCCATCAGGCAAAGTTGCCGCTGGTAAAACCAACGGGTTGTTAATGTTAATGGTATAATTGGTTGTTACCGTTTTGCCATCCGCATCGGTTACCGTAACCGGCACCGTGTACGTTCCGGCAGTTGTTGGTGTACCCGAAATGGCTTTGGTAGCCGGATTAAAGCTTAAACCCGGAGGAAGGCCTGTTGCCGAGTAGGTATAAGGTGTGGTACCGCCCGTTGCAGATGGGATAATCTGCGTGGTATACACGGTTCCGGTTGTACCATCAGCCAAAGTCGCTGTAGGCAATACCAATGGATCTGTAATTTTTAAAGTATAGTTCGATACAAGGGTATTACCATTTGCATCAACCACCGTAACCGGAATCGAATATAGTCCGGGTTGGGTTGGTGTTCCGCTAATTTCTCTTGTTGCGGGGTCAAACGTTAAGCCCGGAGGCACGCCTGTTGCACTATAAGTATATGGTCCTGTTCCGCCGGTAGCGGCCGGAATAGTCTGCGTAGGATAAACCGTTCCGGTTACACCATCAGGCAATGCACCGGGTACCAGTACCAATGAGGCGGTTACCGTTAAATTATAGGTTGCAGTTGCCTTACAGCCTTTACTGTCTGTAGCCACCACATCAAATGTCGAATTACCGCTTACCGTTGGCGTTCCTGTAATTGCACCGGTTGATGATAACGTTAAGCCAGCCGGTAATGCACTGCCAGAAGCCAGGGCGTACGTATAACCTGCCGTTCCGCCTGTGGCTGCATCCAATTGTTTAGAATAAGCAAAGCCCGGTGTGGCATTCGGTAATGTTGCCCCATTAAAAATAATCTGTGGGTTTACCGTAATGGTAACAGGAATCCTTGCCGATTCTGCCGTACAGCCCAATCTTCTGGCTGCAACATAATAAGTTTTGGTAGCGGTTAACGGTGGTGTAGTAAAGGTACCGTTAAAAGCTACTGTTTGTAAGGCTGTTCCTCCTTCAATTGCATCATACCATCTTAACTCGTTGGTAGCAGGGGTAGTTGCGTTTAAAGCTACGGTACTGTTATAACATGCAGCAATTGCGGTGCTGGCTGGCGTTGGCCGGCCTGCCGACCGGATTACACCATAAACATTTAAGGTTTGGGTAAGATTTAAAGCTACCACCGAACCCAGTGTTACCTTCACCCTGTCGTACACCACATTTGCACCCGGAGAAAAAGGTATTGAAACCGGTTGCCCACTATTTAATAAGCCAAGTAAATCCAGATTTAAGACTGTTGGAACCGATCCGGTATATACCTGGGTACCACCATTGTATGCGGTGATAGAAATATTTTGTAAAAGCCCCGCCGTTAATAATGCCGGAGAAGAGCTTATTCTCAGGTTAATATCGTCGCCAGGATTAGAGGGTGTTGCAAAATAAAAATTTTGGCTAATGGATGAGCCCACGCCAAGAATACCTAAACTGAGTTGAGAAAAATTGTTTGGATCTGAATCAATGGCCCTTTCGCTATTGGTTACACCTGAGCTGCCCAGTTGCAATGCATCGAGTGTAATACCGGTACCTTCATATCCGGTAGTAAATGCCTGTGCACAAGGGTCGGTACCTGAAGTATAAAAAGAGTAATAAACCTTAGTGCTATTAGAAACCGAAAGCAAAAGCGCGTTGGTTACATCTTTTATAAACACCCTGTCGTAAGTCTGTGTTGGGGTTATTCCTATGTAAAAGAAACCATTAGCATCTTTTACCAGCCGTAAATTATCTGAAGAAAACCCATCTACGCTATTCCCGCCCGTTGGGGGTACTGCTGTGGCACCATTCCTGGCCCCCACCTGGAAGGAATGGTTTCCTAGAACTACCGTTCCGCCTACATTAGCCAGTAAGGTACCTAAACTACCGCCCAGTAGCCTGTTCAGGATATCACCGTCAAAATCTATCCTGATATACGAGGTAATTCCGGCAGCAACCGGAGCCGGATAAGTCAATTCCAGTTCGCCACTATATGACCCGATACCTACAGCAACTCCGCCATACGAATTAACCGAGGCAAAAGTGTTGTCGTTTATCGTTGCATTGGTTGCATTGGTAACATGATCCGATTTGGTTACTGTATTTGCAAAAATTTTTGTTTGCGAATACGATTTGGCGGAAAAGAGCGTTAATACAATGATGATTGCAACACAAGTATTGCGAATTATCCCAGTTAGGGACGAAAAAGTATGAGTTTTCATCATGTCAGGCGTTATTTTAGGAGACATACTATGCGCTAATGCTGCTATTGGTAAATGTTTGGCAGTGCATTATATAATTATGACAAATCTATATCTAGAATAGCATCCTATCCTATCCATTGCTATTCATTTTTACTCGATCTGTTTCATTCATTTTATTCATACAAGGCTTTCTTCATGAATAGATTTCCTCAATTGTGAAATTTTGATGACATTAGCGGTAGTCATCCCATCTGTTAATTAATGAATACTAACGATCTCCTTATCGAACTCAGGAAGTTTGTCCTTATAAAATCTGGCTTGAGAAATATCGACCCGGCTCATTGTAAGATTATTTCTGAATATGTATTTCAAGAAACCAAAAACTATGTAAGTGAAACCACGATCAAACGATTCTTTGGCTTTGCAAATACCTTACATAAATTTTCCTTATTTACGTTAAATAGCTTATCACAGTACATAGGCTATAACGACTGGGATTCATTCTGTAAAGACAAGGAAAATCAAACTACCTCTGTTCAAAGTATCTGGCAGGATTTAAGACTAAAAGCACATGCCATAACCGAGATATCGTTAATTGCCCAAAAGAATAATTCTGGCGTTCCATTTAACGCTACCGCCAATAGAAGTTTTTTTTATCCCGATTTTGATTATTTCTTAAAGAACAACTATCAGTTTACCACCATCAGTGCGCAACCCGGTCAGGGAAAATCGATCCTGCTGGCACACATGGTTGAGTATTTTTTCTTATCAGAAAATGCCCTCTACAAAAACGATATTGTTTTAATGATTAATTCTACCAGTATCAATACCATTATTCAAAATGGAGATACTTTAAAAGATTGGTTTTTAAAAGAATTTAAATTCGGGAGCCTTTCTGAGTTAATCAGTTTTTTTAAAAAAAATCCAGAGAAAAGAGAGGGCCGTTTCATTATTATTGTGGATGGTATTGACGAACATTTAGGAAGGAGCAATTACTTCAAAACGTTTATCGATTTTTTATATAGTATTGAAGAAAACAGTTTTGTTAAGCTGGTATTTGGCCTAAGAACAAATAGTTGGATCAATCTTCAGCCCGCCATTTACGGTTCTGCATCTTTAACTAAAGCCTGGTATACGGGCTTATTTTATGACCAGGAAACCCTAAGTAATGTGCCTTCATTGAATGCCGATGAAGTACTCTACACCTTAAGCCACATAGAAAACAAAATTATCAATCGGGCAGATGTAAGTACGCCTTTACTAACACAGTTTAAAACACCATTTTGGCTACAGGTTTATTTCAAGCTCAAGGAAGAGAATCACCATCTTGAGCTGAGTAATCCTTTGTTATGTTATGAGTTAATAAGCTATTTCTTAGAGAAACGTGTGTTTCTGGCA
The DNA here is from genome assembly GCF_014196715.1 of Pedobacter zeae. Lineage (GTDB taxonomy): Bacteria > Bacteroidota > Bacteroidia > Sphingobacteriales > Sphingobacteriaceae > Pedobacter > Pedobacter zeae. The sequence goes on along the minus strand of NZ_JACIEF010000004.1, from coordinate 347,671 downwards.
AAAAAAAGCACCGAAAAAGTATTTCTCCTCAAAAAAATAAGCGATTGCATTTCAGAAGGAAATAAGAAATTAAGGGTTTCCAAAGAAAAAATCTTAAGTTATATCAATTGTTACCCCGATGCATATGAAGAACTTTTACACGCAGGGATCATCATCGAAGAAAAAAGGTTAAGCACCACCATTCCTACTGAAATTGTACGTTTTTTAAACGACGATATTTACACCTATTTCCTGTTTATACAAATTACCGATAAATTCGACTACAAGCCTTGTAAATTATTTTTTGAGCATATTTTAAGTAATTTCCCTGGGCAGACTTCTTTGAGAGACCATATCCTGAACTGGGCGATCAGGTTCTGTATCACCCGAAATGAGATTTCGGCCCTAAAAAATATTTTCAGGCTTCCCTTTGCCAACAGCGAAAAAAACAAGGCATTCGATTTTATCTGTTATGTATCAAAATATGAACTTAGCAAACCCAATTCCAACTTTAATAAGTTAAGTATTGGAATCGATTTTATAGACATTATGGCCAGTGGGCGGACCATGAGTAACCTGTACAAGGAAACCATTAAAACCATTTCGGAGAATGTACTGAATGAAGACGTTCAGATCATGCTGCATATAATAGAGTGCAACGTTAACTTAATCGATGTAGATAAAATAGCTTTAGCCAACACCATGCAGCTGTTAAAGCGGAATTACAAAAGATTAAACGAACTCTTCCCGATCAATCCATACGATTTAATTCTTTATTTCTACAATAACCTGGTTAATAAACCCAATGAGAGTAAAACCCTCGAAGAGAAAATCGTAAAACTTTGCCAGGAGATAGACCAGAGCAAACCACAAAAAAACGAAGAGATCACTTCTGCTGAAATACTCTCTTACCGGTTGGTATTGATTACCTTGTTCTCTCAAAAAAGCTATGCAGAATGCCATCGCTTTATCATGGCAATTTTAAGTAAGTATCCTAATATTTTTTATGTAAGATATTCGGTTTTCTCTCCTTTTTTGTTGCTGCATTTGGGGCAAACGTATATCAAACTTAACTATTTCAAAAAAGCTCAGCGCATTATACAATTCGTTGATAAAATTATCAGCAGCGATTATACTTATTATACCAATTTTATACTGGCTGGCTTTAGCGTGCTTAAAGCCAACTTTTACAATGCCACTAATAATTACGAACAGGCGCTTATAGAAACCAATACAGGCCTGGCCATTACGGCAAAAAATAACTTTAAGATGTTCGAGATTTCCCTGTTGTTAAATAAGATCGAAATCTTAAAGCATACTGAAGAATCTGAAGAAGTATCGAACGTAATTAAAGAACTGCTAAATTTTTTAACGGTACATAAGCTCTCTATGCCTGATTATTCTAATCTAAGCAGCCATGAGTTCGAACATACCTTTAAGATCTTAAAATCTTATCGCCGGCACCAAAACCTATAAGGAGAGGCGGTATCAAAAGTTAAATCAACCAGATTTAATAACATATCGAAAGGCACTGTTATGATGTTAGTTCGGGATGGTAACCTGGATTTAAGACAGCGCTTCATTCCCAAAATCACAAGCCCCTTATTTCCTCATAATAAAATACTTTTCAAATTTGGAGCGTAGTGCTTGTGTTAAGCAGCATTCATTTTTAGGTTTGCACCGTACAGAAACCCTTATTCCTAAACCCGATTGAACGGAATAGCCCGCATCCTGGTTTTTTCATCGGAAGAGGACTATAAACGAAAGCGGATTACAAACCCCTCATTTCCTTATCCTGGCCTGGTACGTGAGAATACCAACCATAGCGATGCATTTCGGTCGGCCAGACACCAACCGATAGGTTTAATCTGGAGTTCTGCGTACAGCAGCAAGACACACTCCTTATTACCTATTACTGTTATTTAATTAGGTTATAAAGCTCATCCAGCCTTGGCGAAAGCACGATTTCGATTCTCCTGTTTTTGCTTCTGCCATCGGCATTTGCATTGCTACCCAGCGGCTGGAATTCGCCTTTACCGGTGGCTGTCATCCTTACGCTCTCTACTTTTTCGTTCTCGGTTAAATAACGTACCACTGAAGTCGCCCTAAGCACACTTAGATCCCAGTTGTCTTTTATCTGTCCTAAATTATTTATTTTCTGGTTATCGGTATGTCCTTCTACCGCAATATTGATTTCGGGCTGCTGTTTCAACACTTTTGCCAACTGGGTTAAAGCCTGTTTTCCTTTTTCATCGATAATGATACTGCCTGACGGGAATAAAAGTTTATCAGTTAGCGAAACGTATACCTTACCGTTTTTAATCTCTACGGTTAAGCCGCTTTTGGTAAAGCCCAATAAAGCCTGCTGAAGTTTTTCTTTCAATGCATTGGTGGCTTCATCGCGTTTGCGCAATACTTCTTCTACTTCTTTTAAACGTTTTTCGCGTGCGGCCAGATCGCCTGATAACTTGGTAATTTCTGTTGACGAGTTGCTCTTAAGCTTTTTGTAATTCGCATCAACGGTGTTATAACTGCTTTGCAGATCGCGCAGTTCCTCGGCCATTAATGTGGTATCCTTTTTCAGTCTTGCCACTTCTTTTTCGAGGTTTTCTATTTTAATCAGACTTTCGTTAAAGGCGGTATAAAGCGAATCTTTGGTTCCCAATAAAGCCTTATACTTTTTGGGTGATAATACCACGCAGGAGGTGAACGAAGAAATAAAGAGGAGAACGGCAAAGGCAAGAAAGGTATTTTTCATGTTTAAAGTTTCAAGAGTTTATTAGCAAGTGTTAAGTAGCAAGTATCGAGAGGTTATTATGTTTGAAAATTGTTATTGATTATTGCTGCCTGGTTATTGCTATTTGGTCATTGATTATTATTTAATTACTGCTCAATCGCATTTCGTAAAAATGCAACTAAAGGCTGAACTGTTTTAAAAGAACTTATCAACTTATTAACGAGGTTCGGTTTAAAAAATTCTTCATCGTCGATTTTTGTAATGGCTTCGAAGCTTTTCAGCTTTAAAAATTCGATATTAGGGTCTTCAGGATCATAGCCCTTCGGGGCGTTTTTAAGCGAATTATCAAAGCCTAGTTTAAAGTTTTTCTTAAAATCCTTTCCGTTGATAATTTCTTTAAAATCGCCTATATTATAATCAATTTCCTGCCGGATGAGTTTTAAATGTGGCGCCTCCGGCATCCAGTAGCCGCCGGCAATAAAGCTTTTACCCGGTTGGATATGCAGGTAATAACCAGGCTCGTTCCCTCCCTTGCTTTTTGCCGAAAACCAGATACCGAAGTTATTTTTATAGGGATCTTTATTCTTACTGAAACGCACATCACGGTAAATGCGCAACAGGCTTTTTTTCGGATCAGCTTCTGCCGATAGTAATGGGTCTACCTTGGCCAATTCAGGAATTAACTTAGCTACCAGTGCCAATACATCGGCTTTTGCTGTTTCGTAAACATCTTTGTTAGCTGCAAACCATTCGCGGTTGTTATTCTCCGCTACATCTTTTATAAACTTTAAGGTTTCTTTTTTTAACATACAGTTTTATGGTTAACTGATCATTGGTTCATTCGTCATTAGTTCATTGGTTCATTGGTTAGCGCAGTGCTTAGATATTGCTATTGTTGAATTGCTTAATTGTAAACTGCCAACTAAAAACTGTATACTGATTAATTGTTTACCTTTTAGCTACTCTCAACTCCAAACGCCCAATCAAACTTAATAATGGCTCACTGATCATTGGTTCATTCTCGCTAATCGCCAAACCAACAGTTAACCGATTTATACAATTTAAACAGTTAACCTATTTATCGTAATACGGCTTATACTTAATATTTGGCGATAAAACATGAAGTAATATTATCCTCGAATATCGGTAATTAAAGGGATACAGGACAAAACAGCCTGTAAAAATTACGATGAGGTAATGCCAGAAAGTGGCATCGGTAAGTGGTCCGAAAATGAGATAAGTGATCAAGCTGGCTACCAGCATTTCGATCACATTCATGGCATAACTTACGTACATCGCTGCATAAAAATAACCAGGCTCTATTTCTATACGTTGCGCGCAATGCCCGCAGATTTCTTTGGTGTGCTGAATATTCCAGCCATACATACTGCCTGTAAAAATGTCGCCCCTGCGGCAATGCGGGCATTTGCAATGCACAATGGCATAAAGCTTTGACGTTTGCCCACGCATACGGTTAATTTAGATTAATAGGCTCTTTACGCATGTTGAGGTGGATATTTTTTTTACGGTATTTTTTATACCACACTACACCTACAATAATGGCCATTAAATAAGGAACAGATAAAAGATAAAGAACACCCGTATTTAAACCTGCGGTTTGTGTGTTGCCGTTTTTAACCCCCTGCTCGGCATTAATACTGCACATGGCACATTGTGCATTAACATTTGGGGCCAGCGCAAAAGCAAATACCAATACCAACAGGATAAAAAATACTTTTTTCTTCATGATGTACAAATATATGAATAAACGGCCGGAGGGGTTTAAAAATTATGTCATAAAAAAGCCCCCGAAATTTTCGGAGGCTTATGGAGAGTTAATTCTAAAATTTATTGTAAGACCCCAGAAAATGTAAAGGTTGGATTTTGTACACTTTTAAATTGTGCAAACAAACCGCCAGTTACCGGATCTGTAAGATAATCAACAGTGAAAGTATCTACATTTAATCTTTGTCCTAACAAAGCTGCCATGAAAGGAACAATAATGGCACCGTTTCCATCTGCGTCTACATAAGTAAACTTAAATACACCGTCATCGGTTCTGGTGTAAGTATAGTTTATCGTACCCACATACAGAGTAGAATTTTGGGGCATATTTACTTTTAAGGTTAACTTTTTAGTTGTATTATTAAAGGTATATGCCATTTGCTCTAGTCGCAATGCATAACCTCCATTTAACATAGCTGATGCGGCTGTAGCCCTTCTGGTAACATAATCGGCTCCCCAACCTGCATAGGTTGTTGCATTCGGAACTGTAACTAAGGTATATCCTGCACCGATCAATAAATAAAGTGGAGTAAGTGGCGTAGGGCTACTCTTTACTATGTATTCTTTCCCGGTTGAATCATATACAGCCAGAGTTGTTCCATCTTTCCAGGCAAATCTCACAAATTTAATTCCATTATACACCAGTCCATTACCTAATAAATCAGCTCCTGCCAGTGTAAATGCAAATTTAGAGTTACCGCCTAACACAGTTTTATTATCTTCAAGTACACCAGTAAAACTCACTCTTTTTCCCGCAGTCATATTATTAGTAACATTAACTGCAATGCCAGCTTTTAATGTGGCACTACCAGAAACGATTTCGATATAAGGATATTTTATAGTAGAGAAGAATGATTTAAACTTGTCAATTGCTGTTTTATATTCCCCGGCAAGAAACGCTGCTTTTTGAGCTGCAGTAGCTTTAACTAATAATAATGGCTGACGAAACTGACGACCAACCATAATTAAACTATCAGCAGTTGATCGCACGTAGGTAAATTCAACATCTGATGAAAACCCACTTCCCTGCACCCCACCAAGTACCGACGATTTTGGATCTTGAAGCATTGAGATGAAGTTATAGGTATCAAAAGCCAACATTGCTCCACTGCCAGTGGTAACCCTGTAAGTTGATTCGGCGCCTGTTGAGGCACCCGCATCTGAAATATCACTATACATAGTTACTTTTTGGTTGACATTAAAATTCATATAGAAACCATAACCACCTCCTGCAGAGGTCGGCAATGTTGCTATCCAACCATTTGGAGCTGAAGTTAGTGTATTATTCACTAAAGCAATGGCATCTGCCATTCTTTCTTCAGGGCTTTTTTCAAAATTAGATTCAAAATCTGATTTTTTACATCCTGCCAGAATCACCAAAGTCAAGCAGAACAAATAAAATATTTTTTTCATAATGATAAAGTCTTATAAGGTTACTTGTCCTAATGCGCCATAGAAATAGTTAGTTGGAGTTCCACTAACATAAAAGCCACCGTAACTATTAAAATTATCTGCATTAATTGATGCCGGCATCCAACTGGCTACAAAAGTATTGTTCAGAAGATAGTCTAATAAGGGCTGTACGCCTGGCTTTAATACAGTTGCATTACCAACCCATGGGGCATCCGTACCTCCTGCAGTACCATTTGTAAATTTGGTTTGTCCAGTAGCAACAGTTAACGCTACATTTAGTGCATATTTTGCTTCTAAAACGGTACCAGCACTATTAGAATAATTAACATACAATACAGCAGTTGCTGCAGTTGGAAAATCCAATCGGATATAATTTAATCTCCGGTTTGCTCCACCAATTGCCGCTATACCAGAAACTGTTGCCTGGTGAACTGCCTTGAAATCATCCGATATACCGTAGTTCGCATAAACCTGATCAGTAGCTAAATTAATAGTCATGGTTTTAAAAAGGTTTTGTCCTAACCAATATGGGAAACTAGCTTGAGTATATTTGTATTGGTTTCTTACAACATTCTGGATTTCCTGCTGAAGTTTTCTAAAATCAACCCCAAGATTTACAGTAAAATACTGCACAACACTTGCTTCTTTTGCCTTCAATGCAGCTTTACCAACGGCTGTTGATGCATTTGCACGCGCATCAAACCATGCCTGTCCAAATACTAATAAATGGGAGGTCACTTCAGCAAAATCCTCAACAGGTTCGCTCGAAGCATAAGGCGTAACATACCCATTATCTCTGGCTGTAGCATCCGAAACTGTTGTCCAGGTAGCATTATAAGTAGACTTGGTAATATTCTGAAAATCAGCCGGCATCGGCACAAGTTGATTCAAAATGTGCGTAAACTCATGATGAATGGTTTTTAGTTTACCAACAACCAGAGAAGCATCATTTACATTAAAGTTATTGATGTCATAAATGGTTACACGCCTACCTGCAGATGCTGTGGCCAATATCATTGATCCATCGGTTTGGTAAGCACCGGAACCATACATTACCCACTCTTTCGGTACATTCTTTTTAATAAATGCAACTCCTGCTATTTTGCGATAGGGCAAAATAAAACCGTCTAATACAGTTTGCATTTGAGGCCTGACACTTGCTATGTTACTTGGAGCAACATTTTTATCATTGTCATAATAATACCTGCTGTAACGGTAAATTACATCCATATTATATTCATCCAAAAACGTTGTTTTTAGCCACAAATCTAAATCCGTATTGGCTACAGGATTATCTATATTATACTTAGTCAGATCAACATTTAACGGATCTTCTTTCCGGCACGAAATCATCATACCAAGAAGAGCAATAAAGCTCAAAGTCTTAAATATATTCTTTTTCATAATAATTATATTTTATCTTGGATTTAATGGAACACCTGATAGTTTAGCCTGCTCCGGAATTTGGAAAACACGCCTATTATCGTTAGCTTCTAACGTAACAATTGTTTCTACACCGCTAGCATCGAAAAGATTATGCTTTACCGGAAGGTGATTTCTAACAATGTCCATCCACCTCATGCCCTCCTGTAAAAATTGTGCTTTTTTAATATCTAAGATCAACTTAATAATTCCTTCTTTCGGATCCGCAGTATTATAAAACGTTGCCACTTTAGTCTGGGTAGCAGCATCAGAGGCAGTATAACTTCTCACGGTATTCGCCAAAATAAGATTGGCATCCTTTAAAGCATTTTCATATTGGCTTAACTTGGCATAAGCTTCAGCCCGATTTAATAATGCTTCGTCAGTTGTTAAGAGCGGAGCCATTAGATATGGGTAGCCGATTTGGGCAACCTGGTCAGTTAAGAAAAAGTATTCATAATATTTATAGGTAGTATAATTGGGAACGCCATAACTAAGAATTTTATTGGCATAAGCCTTGCCTGTTATATTACCATAAACACCACCAGCGGCGAACATTTTAACCAGGTTTGCACCATAACCATACCTTGGACTGGTTAATCTTTGATAAACAGAGTACTGATTAGCCAGCAAGAGATTATATTTTTGGTCAGATCTAGTAAAAGCAGCCCTGTAATCTGCAGTGCTTAATGCAGAAAGGGTTGTATTGATTGGCCTAACAATACCTGTATAATCTCCACCTACCGTAACTGCATTAGCATGATCTATTACTTTTTGCCACTCACCTTTAAATAAATAGAACCGGCTGGCAAAAGCATGACCCGCTGCTGGAGTGAAGTGGTATTTTGGCACTTTATATGCTGTGGCAGACAATAGAGCTAACCCTTCAGTTAAATCCTTTTCAATTTTTTCATAAGTAGATTGCACCGTACCCCTGTCATATTGTTGAATAACTTTAGTTTCCGGAGCGGTTACATATGGAATTCCAGGAGAATCATTCGCTCCACCAATTACATATTCTTTAGCGAAAAATGTAACCAACATAAAGTGCGCGTAAGCTCTTGCAACTAATGCCTCGCCCTTGTAAGGAAGGGCTGCAGCACCAAAATTATTCTTCTCGATAGCCTCTAAAGCCTGGTTTGCAGCAGCAATACCAGAATAGCAACCATTCCAGTAATTGGTTGATGTACCTGTATCATCGCCAATTACATCTTTCCAAAAATATGGCAAAGTGGAAACGTCATCAATAGTTCCTACGCCATTTCCTTTATCTTCCGCATTATCTGAAGCTGCTTCGGTAAAAGTGTAATAATCATATTGCGGATAAGCCGTTGCGACCAATTGCGCTACTTTCTCAACCGAATTAATTTCCGTTCTATTATCAGGTTCCTTATCTAAATATTTATTACAGCCCTGTGTGCTTAATAATAAACACATCCCTAAAACTGAATATATCGATATCTTTATTTTCATGTTCTTACTATTTAAAATCCAACTTTAAGTGAAAATGTATATTGTTTAGGAATTGGCAATGCAACACCGCCATTACCAAAAAACTCAGGGTCTTGGCCATTCAAACGCTTATCTGAATATAACAGGGCAATGTTATTCCCAATTAATGATACTGATGCATTAGACATGCGTAGCTTAGCAGCTATTTTTTTCGGGATATCGTAGGTCAAAGATATTTGCTTAAACCTGATGAAATCGCCTTTAGCCACCCTTTCGCTCGAAAAATTATATAAGTTATAAGGATATACAGCATTTAAAGTAGCTCCATCTGCATCTTTAATAATCCTGGCTGAGGTATAAGGGTCTAACAAAGCCGGCACATTTGTGAATGCTTCATCCCCCGACTGTATCCATCTGTTTAACATCGATTTAGACATGGAGTATAAATCGGGATAAGTTGATGAGAATGTTTGTGCTAAACGAATGTAATTACCAGCTGCAAAGGTAAATAATGCCGAAAGGCTAAATCCTTTATACCTAAACTGATTGTAAAAACCACCAGTAAAGGTTGGATCTATAGGACCTTCATACTTTAAGTATCCAATTTTATCACTTTGAAGATTAACATAAGTATTTTTATTGCCTTTGTCGTCAACATAATAAGGATACCCGTAATTGTGATCTAAGCCTGAAAACTGTATAGAATATAAACCAGCCTGAGCATGGCCAAGTGTGGCAGCACCATTGTCATCAACCAGGTTAAATATTTGTGGATTTACTTCTAATGATGTAATCTCATTTTTATTAAATGCAAAGTTAAATTGGGTTCTCCACCTAAAATCATCTTTATTGATTGCATTACCTGCTAAAGTAAATTCAATACCCTTCGATTTCATTTTGGCGTAATTCGCAGTTTTAGTAAACTGTCCGCCGATGCCAGAAGTTTTTATTTCACCAATTAAATCGTAAATATTTCTTTTGTATAAATCTACTGTTAAATTGATTCTACCTTTTATTAAAGATAAATCGGCACCAATATTTGCTTCTTTTAGTTTTTCCCATGTTAGCTCATCGTTAGCCAGACCTGAAATATAAGTAACCGTTTCTTTTTCATTATCGTAAGGTCTTCTTGAAAGTTGGTTATAAAACACAGCAGCCGAGTTATTTGCATTACCTAAATTTGCTACTAAACCATAAGTACCCCTGATTCTGGCGGAAGTTAAATAATCATTTTTAGGCCAAAAGCTTTCCTCCTCGATATTCCATGCTCCTGAAACGTTCCAGGTAGGCAACCATCTTGCGGTCCTGCTCTTACCCATTAAATTAGAACCATCATAACGTGTGGTAGCATTAAAACTGTATTTGTCTTTATAGGCATAAGCTCCCCTCAATGCAAAGGAAGCAAAACGATCAGCTCCAACACTCATGGCGTAATAAGGTGCTGCAGCTTCTTGTGCTTTTTTGAAATAGTAGTAATTTGCATTTACTATGCCCCCATTATCATATTGATATCCAACTCCGTCAAATCTTGATGTCTGCCTGTCAATATAACGTGCCTCCATTGAACCAAAAAAGTTTAATTTGTGCACTTCATTAATGGTTTTATCAAATTCTAAATTTTGTCTAAAATAATAGTTCTTCAGGTTATCATAATTTACGTTATAGAATCCTCCTTCAGGAAGGACCACAATTGGATATGCCGAGAAGTCATCGGGATTCTGATATAAAAAAGGATTACTGCCTAAAACCGTTGGATCTTGTGCCCCAGCTCTAAAAACTTGAGCCATATTTGAATTTTCTTTAATATAATGCTGGCGATCTGTTTTAGCAAATCGGTAAGCACCATCTATCGAATAGGTTAAACTCGGTATAATTTTATATTTAATACCACCTTGTATTTTAAAGTCTATCTGCCCTAACGATAAATAATTATTTTCTAATTCATTAATAATATTAAATGGAGCAAATCCTCTGTTGAAATATTCTAAACTTCCGTCCGTATTGTAAGCTGTTACCGCCCTGCTTGTATTTAGTGCATATGAGTAAGGGTTGATATCAAAATCTCGTGAAAACTTACCATAAACAGGATCTGAAGTTCTGGTCAATGTACCTGGAGCACGCTGATCCCTAACAGAGCCATTGGCCAATAATTCTCCACTAAATTTATCACTCAGCTTAAAATTTATCCTAAAATTACCGGTAAAACGGTCAACTTCGTTTCCCAATGTTTGGCCACTATCATGTAAATAAGATGTAGAGGCATAGGTTTGGAATTTTTCTGTACCAGAACTCACACTCAGAGAGTGTTCTTGAAGTAAAGAATTCTTAAACAAAACATCAAACCAATCAGTATTAGCATTGGCGTATCTCTCTAAAAATTTGGTTCTGCTAATCACGTCGTTTCTTAGTTGATAAGTATTCGTCGCTGCGTCATAATTGTACAATGCATCGTACATTTTACCAAATGGACCAACGTTTGCTGTTTTCGTGGAAGTTTGTTGAAAGTATCCTTTGTTCTCCAGTTCTAGCATCACAGACATTTGATCTGCAGAATTTAGAATATCATATTGAGAGTAATTGGGTTTTAAATAAGTAGTTAAATTGGTGGTGTAACTGATTCGTGGAGCTCCTTCCGTTTGACGGCCTTTTTTAGTAGTAACAACAATTACACCGTTCATTGCCCGTGCACCATACATAGCTGTTGCAGCAGCATCCTTTAAAATATTAAAACTTTCAATATCATCAGGGTTTAAACCCGCAACAGATGAGCCGATCAGTGTATTTGCATCTCCTGTAGATAGAGCGTCATTTGAGATGTTTACCACATCTTCCAAAATAATTCCATCCACCACCCAAAGCGGTTTATTATCTCCAGAAATAGAAGTAGCACCACGTACGCGAATTTTAGGAGCTGCACCAAAAGTACCTGATACGTTCTGTACAGAAACACCGGCAACCTGACCTTCCAACATTCTACTAATATCTGGCACACCATTACGTTGTGAATCTTCCGCCTTAACCAAGGTTGAAGAACCTGTAAATAATTTTCGGTCCAACTGTTGGTAACCTGTTGATACCACATTTACCTCATTAAGCTGGGCAGCATCTTCTTCCAAAGTAACATTGATAATGGTTTTAGCACCAATTGGAATTTCGAGTGTTTTATAACCAATGTAACTAAAGGTTAAAACGGCACCCTCTTTAACAGAGATAGTATAATCGCCCGATGCATTGGTAGATACTGCATTAGCTGCACCTTTTTCTCTAACACTTACACCAGGAAGGGCCGTACCACTTTTATCGCGTACCTTACCCGAAACCTTTACCGCTACAAAATACCCAATCACTTTGTCGATTAGCGATTTTTCTTTGGGCTTAATTAAAATGGTTTTATCCTCAATGGTATAAGTTAAATCATTTCCAGCAATAATTTTTGCCATCACTTCCTCAATAGTCGAATTATTAAAATTCGCATTAAATGTAGTGGTACTGCTAATTTTATTGGTAGAGAGCAGTACATCATAACCAGATTGCAATCTAATTTCGCGGAACATTTTTTCGAGCGTTACATTTTTTTCTTTTAATGTAACCAGCTGGCCAAATGAAGCTGCACTTACCTGCATTAATGAGGCAAGCAAAATGACCGTAACTAACTTCATAATAAATAGCAATTTAGGTATGTAGCGTCGATGCGTACATAAAATTCTAATATAAATTTTGTACATTTAATAGTCTGTTTTTGTGCGGAACGCAATAAAGTTTAGACGCCAAATAGCGTTTCGCGGTTATCCAATAAATAATTGATTTTTAATCGGTTCCGATTTCCGGAATAGCCAAACAGATATAAAAGGGGTGTTCCCAGCACTCCTTTTTTATTTATCCAGCATTGAATCGTCAGATGTATTGTCGAAGTTTATTCATCATTTGTTAGGTTAGGGTTGATTAATTAGTTGTTTATTTTTAGAGATAGCGGTTAGTTAGTCCGCCATCTTTTTTCTTTATTCCTTATGAACAATAATTTTGTTACCTTTTATATCGAAACGAACCTGTCCGGTTTGCTCCAGTTTGGTTAAAACTTTTGATATTTTCTCAAAACGGCTTACTGTTCCATAGTATATTACATTTTTTGCCTGCGGATCGGCATATTCTACTTCCACATTATACCACCGGGCCAATTTGCGTAAAATACTGGCGTGTTTTTCGTTGTTAAATTTGAAATAACCTTCCTTCCAGGCAATGGCTTCATCCACATCGGCTTCTTTTACGTCAATGCCTGAAGCAGATACAATAGATTGATCGCCCGGTTTCAATATTTCGGTTTCATTGGTACTCTTATGCAGCACACGAACACTTCCTTCTAAAAGGGTGGTTTTGGTTACAATTTCATCGTGGTAACTATTGATATTGAAATGAGTACCCAATACCTCAACCAATTGTTTATCCGTTTCAACAATAAAGGGCCGTGCATTATCTTTGGCTACTTCAAAATAGGCTTCGCCATCAAGTTTAACCATCCGCTGCTTTGCTTTGCCTATGTTTAAACCATACTGCATGGATGAGGCTGCATTTAGCCACACTTTCGTTCCATCTGGTAAACGGATCTGCCACTCGCCACCATTAGGGGTTGCGATGGTATTTACCCTGGTATCGTCAACGCTTTCTGATTCATCAATATTATATACCAGCTGGCCGTCTGCCGTTTTAGTAATCGAGAAGCCCGCTTCCTTGGCAACATCGCCTGTTAAAGCATCAGAAAGTGAAATCTTTTTCCCATCTGCCAAAGTTAAAATGGCTTTATTTTTCCCCGGAGCCACATCAGTTGCAAAAACATGCTCTTTCTTCTTCTGTAAAGAGATATAAGCCGTAACCGAAAACACAATAAAAACAACTGCCGCTGCCGCCCATTTTAAGCTTTTCATTAAAACCCGTTTAGGCGACCGTGCCGGTTTATCTACCGTCAGAATTTTATTCAGAACGCTATTCCACTTTTCATCAACAACATCAGCAGCATGCTCCTCTTCAGCAATAATCATTTTCACAATTTCGTCTGAAAGCAGTGAATTATTGTCAACAGCCAAAGCCAAAAGTTCTTCTCTTTCAGCTTGACTTAGTTTCTTAGTTGTAAACTGTTGTAATAAATAATGTATACGTTCCTCCATAAAGATTCTGATATTAAGAAGCAGTAAAATAAAATTAGGACTATCGGGATTTCACTTTTTTTTATTTTATTTTTAAAAAGAAGCAAATAATTGGGAAAAAGAATACAATCCCATGCTGATCAAGATGAATGCGTATTGATTTTAACGCAATTACAAGGGCGTTTTTAACCGTATTGGGCGAAATATTTAATAATTCCGCAATTTCAGGTATGGTTTTACCATCACGTCTACTTAATTGATATATATTTCTGCGTTGATCAGGTAATTTTTCAACTGCAATAGCTATAATTTTAGTTACTTCGTTTAGATTAATCGTTTCGATGGTATTGTTATGGCTATCCTGTTGCCTGGCTGTAAATGCATCTACAACTCTATCTTCTTTTAATTTTTTACGAAGGTAACTTAAGCACTCGTTGGAAACATATTTATACAGATAGGCTTTTACATTATCTACTTCAGCCAGTTTATCGCGGTTTAACCATACCCTTAAAAAAGCATCCTGGATAATTTCTTCGGCAGCATCGTCGGATTTTGTAAATTTTGCGGCAAACAACTGGAGTACGGACAGGTATTTGAAGAACAGTACCGAAAAAGCCTGTTCATCACCCTCTACTATCTTATCAATCAGGGCCCGTTCTTTATCCATATTACTTACTGCCATAAGTTAGTTCATCATAACCGCCATGTATTTCATTTTCTGAATTTATCAGATAGATAACAGAGATGGAAAACTAAAACTATTTAGTTTAACCTTAATATAACTTTATAACCAAATATACTGATTAAGAAATTTTACGCGCTAAAAAATATATAAAAAATAAAAAGCCTTAATTTTAAAAATAAGGCTTCGTTTATACTTCTGGATAATGCTTTTAAATTTCCTAATATTGATAATACGGCGAAATCATCAGGTAAACCACAACACCGGTAATGGCCACATAAAGCCATAGCGGAAACGTAATTTTTGCAATTTTCCTGTGTTGATCAAATCGTTCGGCAATTGCCCTCACATAACTAACCAAAACCAATGGAATAATTGCTATTGAAAGCAATATATGCGTTAAAAGGATAAAAAAATAGATATATTTTGCCATACCATCACCACCAAATTTGGTAGAAGGAGTAGTCATATGGTAAGCAATGTACATCACCAAAAACAAAAGTGAGCAGCCAATGGCCGTTTTCATTAAATTTTGGTGCAGAACGATTTTTCCATTTTTAATTGCCCAAACTGCAATGACCAATAATACGGCTGTTATGCCATTAATGGTCGCATATATAGGAGGCAGGAACGGAAGCGTTGGTGCATCAATTCCAAGATCTTTTAGTTTTACAACAAACAAAAAGGCTACGGCAACAGGAATAAAAATGGATAAAATAATAATCCACTTGTTATATTTCTTCTCTATTGGGCTATTTTCCATGAGTATTTTTAATCAATTTATTTAATTATTCTATTCGTCTGTAAACTTTGAACTCCAAATTATGGACTCACAGCTCCAAACTAACCTACCTGCCGTCTTTAACGTTTCTCAGGTATTCGGCAATGAGTACTTTGATCTCGTCTTCCAACCTGGCATTGGCTTCAGCATTATCGGCATCATAAATACCACGGATACGGTGAAGATTATCGATGAGCAGGATCTTATTACCAAAAATAAAGCTTGGTTTTTCTTTGCTGTCATCTTCAAGCACATCAAGCAATAAGCCTTCTTTAATCAAAGGATAAGTTTGTACAGTATCGCCGGCCAGGAAATCCCATTTGCCTTCCTTGGCCTTAAAGCCTTTCGCAATAGCTGTCAATTTACTTTTATCAGCAGGATCTACAGACAGACTTAAAAATTTAACCAATGGCTTTTGTTCATAGCTATCAGATAACTGTTTAATGTATTTGTTGGTCTGTTGGCTACCGGCACCAGAATAGAACAGGTTAAATACCACAATTTTATTTTCCAGCGATTTCCAGCTGATGGTATCGTGATGTTGGTTAATCAGTTTAAAATCCGGAACCTGGTGATAAATCGTATCCGGTATTTTCTTTCCCTTAACACTATGGAATGTGGAGGCAACTGCTTTTTTTCCAAAGATGGGTAAACTTTTATATCTGTTTTTTGCAAAGTGCGGCAATATGTAAAAAAATAAAAATCCCGGTATAGCTAAAATGCTTACCAGGATTAATACCTTTTTTATCGGGCTTCTTTTCATTAATGGTGTAGCATGTGCAGATTTAAAAATCCACCTTCTGTTAACATTAAAACAATAAAGTAAATAATAAAAATGAACGATACGGTTAATGAAAGCTGCAAGCCCAGTTTCTCATATTTTAAGTGCATAAAATACGCTACGATATAAAATGCTTTCAATAAAGTTAACACAATATAAACATAGTTACCGATGTGCTGGGTCATCAATCCTTTAGGGATCAATACCAACGCAATGATAAACTCAATTACCGTGATTAATAAAAGGATACCAAAAACTTTCCAGATTTTACCTTTTGATAAACCTGCGTGCTCATCGTGTCCGTGACCTTCTGTTGTATGTGAGTGCTCTGACATAAAAATATTTTTATAATATGATAAATTAAACCAAATAGAAGAATGTAAATACAAACACCCATACTAAATCTACAAAGTGCCAGTATAAACCCACTTTTTCTACCATTAAATAATGACCACGTTTTTCGAAAGTTCCGTTAATGGTCATGATCAGGATAATGATATTAATGATTACACCACTAAATACGTGGAAACCGTGGAAACCTGTAATGGTGAAGAATAAGTTTGCAAATTGTTGTGACGCAATTAACGATACATCTTCAGGTTTATTGAAAAAGTGTTTCAATTCTTCAGCAGAAGGGATATGTCCCCACCAGAAACCATCATGGTGTAAGTGAGTCCACTCAATTGCCTGACAGCCTAAGAACATGAAACCACCGATGATGGTTGCTATCATCCAGCCAATTACTTCTTTTTTAGAACGCCTGTGTCCGGCTTCTACAGCCAATACCATGGTAACTGAACTCATGATCAGGATAAATGTCATGATCCCTACGAATACCAGTGGAGCACCATGTTCCATTACACCAGGGATAGATTGGAAAACTTTATCCGGAGCTGGCCATGTTAATTTAGAAAAACGCTGAGCGCCATAGTAGATCAATAAAGAAGAAAAGGTAAAAGCATCTGACAAAAGGAAAAACCACATCATGATTTTACCATATTCTACCGACCACGGAGAACGACCACCATTCCATGGCCCGGTTTTAACTTGATCTAATTGTGATACTGCATTCATTTGGAAATAGTATAATAGTTTGTTAACAAATTTAACGGTTCAAAAGTAAAAAAACATACAGATATATCCATAATATATCTATAAAATGCCAAAAAATAGAAGCAATTTCCATTCTATACTGGCTTTTAGCGGGAGGAATATTCTTATAGCTACCGGCTAATGCATTAATAATAAGGCCAACACCAGCAATAATGTGTAATAAGTGTATACCCGATACCACATAAATAAAAGAAATGGCAGCGTTGTTACCCACCAGGGTAGCACCCGTTCTTACCATGCTTCCCCATGCATTAAACTGCATCACACCAAAAACAATGGCCAATATAACGGTAACCCAAAGCAGGTTACGTTGTAAGCCGAAGTTTAGTTTTTTTAATGCTTTAGAAGCTAAAAATAAGGTAATACTGCTGGCAATAATCACTATGCTCGAGTAAATAAAAGCGTCAGGAAGCACTAAACCATGCCCCTTGCCTTTAGATGCTGCAAATACCAGGTAATAACTGGTAAAGCCCCCGAACATAATCGTAGATGATACTACAAATAGCCAAACAATAAACTTTCTGGGTTTGGGATCAAATGTATCCTGGAATTTTTCCATTGCGATATCCATAAGTTATTTTGCTATAAAATTTAATAATAAACCCAGCTGTACAGCAGGGATGTAAAAAAACGAACAGAACATCACTTTCTTTGCATCACTTAATTCTCTGTTCATTAAAAGTTTAAAAGCCAACCAGCTAAATATTAATCCGGCTACTAGTGATAAACCTGCGATATAATAACCACCAAAGCCATAAATGGTTGGCAATAAACTCACAGGGATTAAAATCAGCGTACTTAAAAATGTAAGCAAGGCCGAAGTTTTGTCTCTTTTTTTTGTTGGTAGCAACCTGAAGCCTGCTTTTTTATAATCATCATCCAATACCCAGGCAATCGACCAAAAATGTGGAAACTGCCATACAAACTGGATCAGGAATAAAATACCGGCAATATGATAATCAATTTCATGGAACATTTCAGCTTTTAAGCTTCCGAAAGCAGCCAGATACCCAATAAGTGGTGGCAATGCACCAGGAATGGCTCCTACAAAAACAGCAATTGGCGATTTTCTTTTTAAAGGCGTATAAGCAAATGCATATAATAAAATCGAAAATACAGATAAAAGCCCTGTTTCAAGGTTTAATTTTCCCAACAGCCAGGTTCCTAAAAAGCTCATAAAAACGCCCAGTATCAAACCTTGTCCGGTAGTCATTCTACCGGCCGGCATTGGGCGGTCTTTTGTACGCGACATGAGTTTATCCAGGTCTTTTTCTATAATCTCGTTAAAACAGTTTGCTGCCGCGGTAACTAAAAATCCGCCGGCAATTAAGATCAGCCAGTTCCCCCAGTCGATAGTAGGGATATGACCTCTGCCTACCTGCATTTTCTGACCGATCAAGAAAGAAATCGATGCAGAAAACACTACCGTAAACGATAGCCTGAATTTGATAAGTTTAGAAAAATCTGAAATATATTGTTTCAATTCCCTTAATATTATTGTTTATACGTACTTGTACGGTAAACCAACAGGTACAGATAAAATTGTAAACTAAATAGCAACGTCGAGAACAGGATGTGCACTGCCTGCGCTGCCGGTGGAAAAGCAATGTAAGCCAATGCGAAACCACTTAATAATTGCACTAAAAGCGTAATGAGAATAAACCGTGCCGTTAACAATGGTGCTGCCTTACCACTAAAACGGTCTATTACCATTTTATATACAATCGCATTGGTTACCACTACCAAAATCGCCAGGTCTCGGTGGTAAGAAAATACGGATCCTGCCTTCGAAAGCCAGGTATGTTTACTGCCATAAGCGAGTTCTTTCGCTACTCCGTCTATCGCTTCCCTTACATCTGTTCCCAATACAATCTGAATAATGCTGATCAGCAGTGTAAAGAACAAGAAACCTTTTAACCACAATATCCGGTACATAATTACCGAAGGTGCCTTATTGAGTTGCTTGGCATAATTATAGGTATATATGGATATGGCCAGAATAACCAATGCCAAAAGCATGTGTACGGTAACAACCCACTGCGTGAGGTTGGTTGATACCACAATAGAGCCTAACCAACCCTGGTAACCTACCACAAATAGATTCAGGATACTTAATACAATAATGCGTTTGGCCTTTTTACGGAAAGTAAATGAATAAACCATGGTTAGGAACAGGAATATTCCAGCTGCTACGCCAACTAAACGGTTAATGTATTCGGTCCAGGTTTTTGCAGGATTAAACTCCTCTGGTATGGTAATGCTTTTATCGTGCCTGATACTATCCGCAAGGGCAACTTTCCCCATGCTTTCGAGGTATTTGGCAAATTTTTCGTTCTTTTTTAACCTGCCCGCTACATATTTTTCTTTATAGTTGGCGGGAAGCTGCGATACATCGGTTGGCGGAATATAACGGTCGAAACATTTAGGCCAATCCGGACAGCCCATGCCAGATCCCGTACTGCGTACAATACCTCCGGCAAGTATAACCAGCAATGTAACGATGATGGTTATAAGATTTATACTAATGAAACGTTGTTCTGATCTGCTGACCATATCACTATTAAGATGAAAAGGGTATCCGGATAAGCAGAAACTTAATCAGATACCCCTTTTAAAATTTAATTTAAAGCTTTAACTAGCCTTTATTTTCTGGCACAGGATTAGCCAATTCCCAATCCCGCTGGATTTTTTCCGCTTCTTCATTTCCTTCAAAATCATGAGGCAAGTTAGAGCTCATGGTTTGAGAGAAAGGTACAGTTTGAGGAATAAAGTCTGCATCATGTCCTGGCTTGCTATAATCGTAAGGCCATCTGTAAACTGTTGGAATTTCTCCTGGCCAGTTACCATGTAGATGCTCAACAGGTGCTGTCCATTCTAATGTATTGGCTTCCCAAGGGTTTTGAGGAGATACTTTCCCTTTAAAGATCGAGTAGAAGAAATTGAAAAGGAATGCTACCTGCGCAAGTGCTGCCATAATAGCTGCCCAGGTTACAAACACGTTTACTGTCAACCATTTCTTCATAAATTCGAACTCCGTAAATGCATAGTAACGACGAGGTACACCATCTAAACCTAAGAAGTGTAGCGGGAAAAATACCAGGTAAGCTGCAATAAAAGTTAACCAGAAATGCAGGTATCCTAATTTAGCATTCATCATTCTTCCAAACATTTTAGGGAACCAATGGTAAACACCGGCAAGCATACCGAAAATTGCTGCCGAACCCATTACCAGGTGGAAGTGAGCAACAACAAAATAAGTATCGTGCAAGTTAATATCCAAAGATGCATTTCCTAAGAAGATACCGGTTAAACCACCAGATATAAAGAATGAAACCAAACCGATAGCGAATAACATAGCCGGAGTGAAACGGATGTTACCACGCCATAATGTAGCTAAATAGTTAAAGGTTTTTACTGCCGATGGTACCGCAATGATCAATGTGGTGATCATAAATACCCCACCCAGTAATGGATTCATACCGGTTACAAACATGTGGTGACCCCAAACAATGAACGATAATACAGTGATACCGATAAGTGAGTAAACCATTGCGTGGTAACCGAAGATCGGTTTACGCGAGTTTACGGAGATTACCTCAGACGAAATACCCAATGCAGGCATAATTACAATATATACCTCAGGGTGACCTAAGAACCAAAATAAATGTTGCCATAAAATCGGAGAACCACCCTCATTTGGTAAAATATCGGTACCGATAACAATATCTGATAAATAGAAACTGGTTCCGAAACTACGGTCGAATACCATTAACACTACCCCAGCCACAAGAACAGGGAACGATAAGATACCTAAAATAGCAGTCAGGAAGAAAGCCCAGATGGTTAACGGCATTTTCCAAAGGTCCATACCTTTGGTACGCATGTTTAAAATTGTACTTACGTAGTTGATACCTCCCATTAAAGATGAGGCTACGAAAAGTACCATACTTACTAACCACAGCGTCATACCTAAACCCGAACCCGGCATAGCTTTAGCGACAACGGATAGTGGCGGATAAACTGTCCAACCACCCGAAGCAGGTCCGGTTTGGATGAAAAACGACGACATCATTACCACACATGCCAGGAAAAAGAACCAATAAGAAAGCATGTTCAGGAATGGCGAAGCCATATCTCTTGCCCCTACCTGAAGTGGAATAAGTAAGTTACTAAAAGTACCACTTAAACCAGCAGTTAGTACAAAGAATACCATGATGGTACCGTGAATGGTTACCAAAGCCAGGTAAAAATCAGGTTTGATACGGCCACCCTCTGCCCATTTTCCTAAAAAGGTTTCTAAGAATGGGAAGTTTTTATCTGGCCATGCCAATTGAATACGGAATAAAATTGATAAGCCCATTGCAATTACCGCCATGATAATACCGGTAATTAAAAATTGCTTAGCAATCATTTTATGATCCATACTAAAGATATACTTTGAAATCAAAGTCTCTTTATGATGCCCATGATCAGCGTGATCGTGATTGTGTTCGTCGTGTAATGCTATTGTTGACATAATTCGTTCGCTCCTGCTTAATATTATTTATTTAAAGCCATTTGGTTAGTTTTCACAGCAGCTGAATCGTTAGCTACTGAATCTGCTACTGATTTTACAGGTGCAGGTGCCACTGGCAAATTAAATTGTTTTCTTAAATCGTCGTTTAAGTATGTTTTCTGTTCAGCTATCCAAGTTTTATACTCGGCCTCAGAAACTACACGTACCACCTTTTGCATGTTGTAGTGACCAGATCCACAGATCTTGGCACAATAGAAAAGGTACTTAAAGTTAGGATCATTTGTTTCCTGCTGCATTTCTGCAGTAGTTTTTGTAGGCGTAAACTCAAAGAAAACGCGCATACCCGGCACGGTATTTAACTGTACCCTAAAATGCGGCATATAAAAACTGTGAATTACATCTTTACTGGTTAAGATCAGTTTTACCGGTTTTCCAACTGGAATTACCATTTCATCTGCCATCTCATCATCGCGGGAGTTCAAATCCTTGAAATCGATACCCAAAGGATTGGTAGCTGTAGTTAACTTATAGTTTTTAGCACCAACCACACCGTCAGCTCCGGGATAACGGATAGACCACTTGAACTGCTCTGAAGTAACTTCGATCTGTAAAGGTTTATTTTTAGGATCTTCGGTTTTGAAGAAAATTGATCTCCAGGTTAAGAAACCCATCAATACCAATACTGTTAACACCAAGGCCGGAATGATGGTCCAGATTTTTTCGATGGTATTGTTATGCGGATAGTAGTAAGCTTTTCTTTTAGCAGAATATTTGTAGATATAAGAAAAACCGAATAACAGGATGTGTGTAACTACAAATACGATTGTAGTGATGATTAATGTTAAATTAAACATTTTATCAATCTTCTTTCCATGTTCTGATGCTGCATCAGGAAGCAGCATAGCACCATGTACGGTATATTCCCAATATACACCATATAAACCTACCACTAAAAACAGGGCAAATAAACTTGCGTGGATCCTGTTCCAGTTAATGCCAACAGGTTTACCTTGTGCTTCGCGGCTTAATTCATACACCCTTATTGCCTTACCAATAATTGCGATGAATAAACATACGGCAAGAAAAGCCAGTATATAAAATATTACTGATTTATAAATCTCGCCCATATCAACCTTCGGTGCCGCGGCAGCACCTGCTGCTGCATCTTGCGCAAATACGCTAGTGTTTGCAAAAGCGGTAATCAATACTGCTAAAGCTGCGGTCGTTTTATTCGTTATAAACTTTCTTAAACTCATTTTCTTAAAAGTAGTACGCCGTACTGCTAATTATAATAATTAAAATATTTGCTCTATCCTACCACCATTATAGCTGATGGTGCAAACTTTCTTGTAATAATGGGTGGTTCTTCGCAATTAAAGGTTTTTTGCTCAGTGCTGTTAAAACCGTAAAGGTAAACAATCCAACAAAACCCAATGCAGTACCAATTTCAATAATGCCAAAACCATTATGTGCTTCTACCGTTCCCGGCATAATCATCTGGTAGTAATCTACCCAATGACCTAACAATACCACGATTGAAACGAACAATAATTTAACATCGGTTCTTTTGTTATCCCTGTCCATTAACAATAATACAGGTGCTAAGAAGTTCATGGCAAGGTTTAAGAAGAACCAGAATTTGTAATATTCAAAGCGTTTGTAGAAATATACAGTTTCTTCCGGCATGTTTGCGTAGTAGATCAACAGGAACTGGGCAAACCATACATAAGTCCAAAAGATAGAGAAACCAAAGATAAACTGGCCTAAGTTATGTAAATGGCTATTGTTAACCCATTGCATATACCCTGCCCTTCTCAATAGGATGATGATAACTGCGATAGTGGCTAAGCTGCTCACCCACATTGCCGCAAAGTTATACCAACCAAACATGGTGGAGAACCAGTGCGCCTCTAACGACATGATGGTATCAAAAGCAAATACCGGTGTAGTAAAACCGTAAATTACCAAGAAGATACAAGCATTTTTAAAGCTCTTTCTGTATGAATTTAAACCACCTGCTAAATCTTCATTATAAGAAAACTTAACAAAAAGGATCGAAAATATACTGTAGATACCTAAGAACACCACCTGGCGACCTAAGAAGAAAGGTACATTTAAGAATACCGATTTACCGGCAATAATGGCATCGTAATTAGGGCTACCCTCTACGGTTAAACCATCTGCATGCCAGTGGTGATATAAATTGTGTGAGTACAAACCTGCTGAAATAACTACAATAAGTATTACAGCTGCTATTGGCAATGTTTTTGCCATGGCCTGTGGTACACGTAAAATTGATGCAGACCAACCTGCTTGAGCTACATATTGAACAGCAAGGAAAAATGTACCCGACATACATACGCATGCAAAGTAATATGCCATAAGCAACAGGTTAGCAAAAGTACGCTCGTGCATTATTTTGTCGCCCGCGAAGAAACCGTAAGCTATTGCAGCAACTCCTAAGATGATGCCTACTATGCTTAATGTTTTTACTTTACCTGTAAACTCAAACTGTTCACTAAAATTAATATTGTGAGTTCCCATTTATATTCTGCTTTACTTATTGTTGTTTTTGTAATTCCTGAACATACATCACCACTTTCCAACGATCAGTCGGAGAGATTTGTGATGCATGCGAACCCATGTTATTTACACCGTAGGTAATGGTGTGGTAGATTTTACCGGCAGTAAGCGCTTTCATCTCTCCACCTCTTGACGAACTTCCGGAGAAGTAAGAAGGTACACCACTAAATTTCTCAATTTTAACCAAGTGTCCTTGTCCATCGCCTTTTTCACCATGGCAAGGGCTGCAGAACACTTTAAACAAGTGTTGTCCCTGTGCCAAGTTAATGGTATCAACCGGTAAAGGGTTCACCATGCTTACACCTGCTGCTTCATATCCTTCTTTTGTGTTAGGATACTCATCGTACTCGGTAAATCCTACCGGTTTGGTATGTGCAGGTGGCAACTGTGCAGTTTTACCGTCTTTAAAATTTTTATTTGGCTGATCCGGGTTATAAGCAATCGGATCATACATGTTCCTGGCATATTCTAAACCAGTACTGCGTTTATCTCTACAGGCCGAAAAGGTAACTGCAAAAGCAATAGCTAAAAACGACGTGTAAACAAATTTATTCTTATTCATAGCTAACGTACTTCCTTTCATTATACTTTACTTCTAAAGCACCTGCACCTTTTAATAAACCATCAATTACAGTGTGTTCTGCATTGTCTTTTGCATCAATCGCAATTACAAAGCGGTCATCGGTTGCCCTTAAATCCATTACGCGGGGCGCTCTGCCCGGAAATAAGTGGGTAGATGCATAATACGTTAATACCATACCGAAAGCACAGAACAATACGGTAAGCTCGAACATTATCGGCACAAAATCCGGCAATGCGAACGATGGTTTACCACCAATGTTTACTCTCCAATCAATTACTGCGCAGAAATAAATCAAAGCGAATGCACAGCAGGTACCGGTAATACCAAAGCAAAACGCTGCGATATCAATCCTTGATCTTTTAATTCCTAATTTGGCTTCTATTCCGTGTATAGGCATTGGGGTATATACATCATAGATGCTGATGTTATTTTCCTGAAGCTTTTCGATGCCGTGCATCATTTCATCAGGATCGCCAAAGCTGCCTAAAATATATTTGATATCACTCATTGTTATATTTTTGCGTAATCTTCTTGTTTAACACTATCAAATTTTTCTAACGATTCAATATACTCGTTAATGTATTCAGGTTTTTCTGAACCTTCTTCAATAATCTTTTTCTTAGCCTGTTCTGAAGCCGATTTAAGAATGATTTTTACCTCTGCAATAGCAATTGATGGCAATACCCTTAAGAACAATAAGAATAAAGTAAAGAATAATCCGATTGAACCTACGAATACACTGATATCAACCCAGGTTGGATAAAACATCGCCCAGCTTGAAGGGATGTAATCGCGGTGTAATGAAGTTACGATAATTACGAAACGCTCAAACCACATCCCCACGTTTACTACGATTGATAAAATCCAGGTCGCTTTAATGCTTAAACGGATCTTTTTGAACCATAATAACTGTGGTGAGATTACGTTACAGGTCATCATCATCCAGTACGACCACCAGTAAGGACCTGTAGAACGGTTAACGAATGCATATGACTCATATTCAGAACCTGAATACCAGGCAATGAAGAACTCTGTTAAATAAGCCACACCTACAATTGATCCGGTTAAGATGATGATTTTGTTCATCGACTCGATGTGGAACATGGTGATGTAGTTCTCCAGACCCAATACTTTACGTGCCACCAATAATAGGGTTAATACCATCGCAAAACCTGAGAAGATCGCCCCGGCCACGAAATATGGAGGGAAGATGGTAGTGTGCCATCCAGGAATTACCGAAGTTGCAAAGTCCATTGATACAATGGTGTGTACCGAAAGTACAAGTGGTGTAGAGATACCGGCTAAGATTAACGACACCGCTTCGAAACGCTGCCATGTTTTAACGCTTCCGCTCCAGCCAAATGAAAAGATTGAATAAATTTTTCTGCGTGTACCTACTGCACGGTCGCGGATGGTTGCGATATCCGGCAATAAACCTGTGTACCAGAATAATAATGATACAGAGAAATAGGTAGAGATCGCAAACATATCCCACACCAATGGTGAGTTAAAGTTTACCCAAAGTGAACCGAACTGGTTTGGTAAAGGTAATACCCAATACGCTAACCAAGGGCGGCCCATGTGCGATACAACGTAAGTTGCGGCACAGATTACGGCGAAGATCGTCATCGCCTCTGCCGAACGGTTGATCGAGTTACGCCAGTTCTGACGGAAGAGTAAAAGTACGGCCGAAATAAGTGTTCCGGCGTGACCAATACCTACCCACCATACGAAACCGGTGATATCCCATGCCCAACCTACTGTTTTATTTAAACCCCAAGATCCGATACCGTTCCAAAAAGTGTAGCTTACTGCCACAACCCAAAGTAGCGCACCTAATGAGGCAACGATGAAACCAATCCACCAAGCTTTGTTTGGCTTGTTTTCTACCGGCATCAAAATATCATCCGTAATTTTAGCATACGTGATATTATCACCGGTAATTAATGGTTCTCTAAGTATTGATTCGTTATGTCCTGACATAATTTGTATTTTCTTTATGCTAAAGCTTACGCTTGTACTTTTGTATCTGTATTTCTAATTTTAGTCATATATCCGATACCTGGTTTCACATTGATTTCTTCCAATACGTAGTAGATACGCTCAGAACGTAATGCTTTTGAAACCTCTGAATTAGGATCGTTTGAATCACCAAATATGATCGCATTTGCTGAACAAGCTTCTTGACAAGCCATTTTAATATCGCCATCTTTTAATGGACGTTTTTCCAATTTAGCCTGTAACTTGCCACCTTGTATACGTTGGATACACATTGAGCATTTCTCCATTACACCGCGTGAGCGTGTAGTTACATCAGGGTTTAAAACCAATTGGGTAAACTCGTTATTTAAATAGTTATCGAAACGCGAATCGTTCCAGTAATTGAACCAGTTGAAACGGCGTACTTTGTACGGACAGTTGTTTGCACAGTAACGTGTACCTACGCAACGGTTATAAGCCATGTGGTTTAAACCATCTGAAGAGTGTACGGTAGCCAATACCGGACAAACGGTTTCGCAAGGTGCATGATCACAGTGCTGGCATAACATTGGTTGGTGAACCACAGAAACATGATCAAGGTCTTCCAACTTAGCGATTTCTTTTTCTTTGGTTACGTCACCAGCAGGTGTTTCGTAGCTATAGTAACGGTCGATACGGATCCAGTGCATCTCACGGCGACGGCGAACCTCATCACGGCCTACAACCGGAATGTTGTTTTCTACGTTACAGGCAACAATACAAGAACCACAACCAGTACAAGCATTCAAATCGATTGCCATTACCCAGTTGTTACCTGGTTTTTCATACTGATCCCAAAGGTCGTAATCTTTATGCTCGCCTTTCTCGTTACCTGCCCCAGGATTTTTCAAGTACTCCTTAAAAGTAGCTTCTTTAATCACGGCACGGCCCTCGAAAGAGTGGTGAGTCTGTGTTTGTGCAAGCTCATAGTAACCGCCTGTTGGGCTGATGGTTACATTAGTAGCATATTGCATGGTTCCGTTTACGAAAGAAATGAAAGGGAAAGCATTTTTACCTACATCGTTTCCTGCTTTACCCGCTTTCTGACGGCCATAACCTAAAGCGATAGAGGCTGTTCCCTGTGCTTGTCCTGGCTGGATCAACACCGGAAGCTCTACCGAATATCCATTGCTACCTTTAACAGCAACAACATCAAATTCTTTAACTTTTAATTTTTCAGCAGTTTTAGGTGCAAGCGCAACAAAGTTATCCCAGGTTACTTTTGATACCGGATCAGGTAATTCCTGTAAGAAAGCATTGTTGGCATTTTTACCATCACGCATCGGTACATTTTCGTAAACCTGTAACTCTAACTGATCGCCACCTTTTGCAAGGCTTTTGCTGCTATTGATGATTGAAGTTGCTACAGCATTTAATGATAAAGTAAAGCTGTAGGCTCCAGCTGTTTTAGCAGTGGTAGTTACCACACCTTTTTCTAAAACCTGATCCCATTTAAGACCGGCAGCCGGTAATACCTTAGCTTCCCAGTTGCTGCGTACAAACTGGTAGTAATCTTTAACAGGAGCATCAGCCCAGATTAACAAACTTTCTTCTGCCTGACGGCTATTGAATACCGGGTTAATGGTTGGCTGAACGATAGAATAATATCCCTCGTAAGCATTTGCATCACCCCAAGATTCTAAGTAGTTATGGTTAATCGCAATGGCATCACAAAGTGAAGCAGTTTCATCAGCCCGGTCTGCGAAAGAAATTTTCGCTGGCACTTTCGCCAATGCATCCGTAAATGCTTTTGCATTTGCTGCATCGTAAGCCGGGTTGCTGTTTAAGAATAAAACTGCACCAACTTCGCCACGGCCCATTTCAGCAACAAAGCCGTTAAATTCGGCATCGTTACCAGCATATAAGTAGCAAGGGTTATCTAAATCGATAGTAGTACCATAACTTCCGATAGCGGCGTTAATGGCATTTACCAAAATCTGTGTAGAAACGTCGTTAGAACCGCAAACTACAAGGCCTTTACCTTTGTTTTGCAATAATTCTTTTGCTGCCAGTTTAATTACTTTATCGGCAGTAGCGTTGTTACCCAACGTTCCGCCTGGTAAAGCTGCACCTGTAATTGCATTATATAAAGCAATTAAAGCAGGACCTTCTTCCGATAATTTAACCGGAACACGGGTATCTGCATTGGTACCTGTTAAGCTCATTCCACTTTCGAACTGAATGTGGCGGCTCATTTTTTTATTTTCTAACGATTTGTAGTTACGGTTAGCGGTGTATTGAGCAGTAAACTCTTCACCACTGATCCAGGTACCTAAGAAATCGGCACCGAAACTTACAATTAAATCGGCTTTATCAAAGTTATATTTTGGTAAAACAGCTTTACCGAAACTGTTCTGATTGGCCTGGATAATACCTGTGTAAGAAACTGCATCGTACTGCACCAGTTTAGCAGCAGGATATTTCGCCACAAAAGCAGCAATTACGGCATTTGTTGACGGGCTGTTAACCGTAGATGATACAATACGGATTTTCTTTCCACCTGCCTGTGCCTTTGCCAGTTCGCCTTTTACAAAGCTGTCGATTTTAGTCCAGGTAGTTTCTTCAACCTGCCCATTTTTTACGGTAGCAGGTGCTTTTAGTTTAGATACATCGTATAAATCCAATACCGAAGCCTGCGCTCTTGCATCCGTACCGCAGTTAAATTGTCCCGCATTAGGATTTGGTTCAATTTTAATCGGACGTCCTTCTCTTGTTTTAACCAAGATACTCTGGCCATTAAAGCTCGAAGTATAGAAGTTAGGAATACCCGGAGTTACCTCCTCAGGTTTTACCAGGTAAGGAATAGATTTTTTTAACGGTGTACTTTGGCAGGCAGCTAATGTAACCGCACCTAAACCAAAACCTAACGCCTTTAAAAAGTCGCGGCGTGGGGTAACGGTACTTAACCCTGCTTCATTTAAAACATCTTCTATTGGAAGTGGCTCGGCGAATTCGTTTTTGTTATTCTTAACAAAATCGGGCGTATTGTTATACTCCTCTAAGCCTTTCCAGTATTTTTTATTGCTTTCCATTTAAGCTATATTACTGTTTATCGAACGTTCTTACTAAACTCTAATCTATTAATAGTGGCATTTACCACACTCTAAACCACCCAATAAAGCTGGTGTGATTTTCTCGCCTTTTTTAATTTTCTCGTGCGCTTCGATAACCTTAGCGTAGAAAGCATTGTTTTTCTGACCAGAAATATCTGTTTCTTTATGGCAGTTAATACACCATTTCATCGTTAACGGAGAATATTGATAAATTTCTTCCATAGTATTAACCGGACCGTGACAAGCGAAACAAACAGGTTCAGTTGGCTGTAATCCTTTTGCTTTACGGATTGCATCTTCTGCAACCACCACGTGCTGAGAGTGGTTAAAGTAAGCAAAATCAGGAAGATTGTGTACACGTACCCATTCCATTGGTTTTGATTTACTTTCGTCGTATTTCTGTGTTTCAGGATCGTAACCTAAAGCACTGTAGATTTTTTTGATCTCCGGAGAAATTTCACCATCATATTTATCCCTGGCCTGTACCGCTTTGTGGCAGTTCATACATACATTTAATGATGGGATAGTTGCATTTTTAGATTTAAATGCACCGTTGTGGCAATACTGGCAATCAATCTGGTTGATACCGGCATGTAACTCGTGCGAGAATTTAATTGGCTGAACCGGCTGGTAACCTGTGTGAACACCGGTATTCCACATGCCCATCCAACCGAATGAACCCAAACAGATGATCAAACACAAGATAAAGAACATCACGAACTTCTTGTTTTTGAACATTTTGCGTACACCAACTTTCAATGGCACATCTTCTTCCATCTCGATGCCCTGTTTCTGCAGGATCAAACGCTCCAGCAATTTAGAAGCACGGCCCAAGATAACCAGGATCACGATAGCCAATATTACAATGGCAACGATACCGGCAATGGATAAACCTGAAGTACCCTGATCTTCAGCACCAGCTTTTGGCGCATTTGGATCTGCAGCAGCTTTAGGCTCACCTTCTTTGATATATGCTAAGATATCTTTTACTTTCGCCTCATCCAGCTCAGGGAAAGTAGTCATTGGCACTTTACCGTTCTCGTTAAATAATTTAACAGCGGCAGGATCTCCGGCAGCGATCATAGCTGCGTTGTTCGGAATCCATTTTAATAGGAACGCTTCAGGGTGACGATCGCTTACTCCTTCTAATGCCGGACCAACAACTTTGTGATCTAATGCATGGCACGAAGAACATTTTGCTTTGAAAAGCGTTCTTCCCTCTTTAGCATCTTGCGCATTTACGGTAGAAACCGCCATTACGGAAATTGCTGAAAATACGAATAACGACTTCCAAACGCTTTTTAAAATCATCGAGATATCTCTCATAATGAACACTTTATACTTATTTAATTTACTTTTTGTTGTGAAATTGATGATTGAACCCAGATAGCCCCACCAAAACTTGAACAAAAGTATAACTTATTAATAAATCCCATGACATAATAGTGACGGGAAATACAATTTATAATCATTCTAAACAACTGCGGTTTCAGGCCATTCTGGGCATAAAAATGCCCATTTTTGGCGCGAAATTTCAAACCGGTATACCAAGAACCAATTTGGTTTATTAAAATGTTATGATTATTGTTTTAATATCCAGGCAAACATTAATGGTGCTACAATTGTTGCATCACTTTCTACAATAAATTTTGGCGTATTGATATCCAGTTTACCCCAGGTTATCTTTTCGTTCGGTACAGCACCAGAATAAGAGCCATAAGATGTGGTCGAATCTGAAATCTGGCAGAAGTAGCTCCAAAACGGAATATTCTCCATTTCCATGTCCTGGTATAACATCGGCACCACACAGATCGGGAAATCGCCGGCAATACCTCCACCGATCTGGAAGAAACCTATTCCCTTACCTGATGAGTTTTTAACATACCAATCGGCCAGCCAGCCCATATACTCAATCCCGCTTTTCATCGTGGTAGCTTTGAATTCGTTTTTGATTACATAAGAAGCAAAGATGTTACCCATGGTCGAATCTTCCCATCCCGGTACCACAATTGGTAAGTTCTTTTCGGCTGCAGCCAACATCCATGAATTTTTAGGATCAATTTCATAGTATTGTTCTAAAACACCGCTTAGCAGCATTTTGTACATAAACTCATGCGGAAAATATCTTTCGCCCGCATCATCCGCATCTTTCCAGATTTTATGGATGTGTTTTTGTAAACGACGAAAAGCTTCCTCTTCAGGAATACAGGTATCAGTAACGCGGTTATAGTGGTTCTCTAACAAATCCCACTCATCCTGCGGACTTAAGTCGCGGTAATTAGGTACACGTTTATAATGTGAGTGTGCAACCAGGTTCATAATATCCTCTTCAAGGTTGGCTCCTGTACAAGAAATAATGGCTACTTTATCCTGACGGATCATCTCTGCAAGTGAAATACCCAATTCGGCAGTACTCATGGCACCGGCAAGTGTGATCATCATTTTACCACCCTCATCCAAATGCGTTTCGTAGCCTTTAGCTGCATCCATCATGGCCGCAGCATTAAAATGGAGGTAATTACGCTCCATAAATTGAGATATTGGTCCTCTTGTATTGCTCATTGCGTTCGTTTTGTATTGTTTGCGGCAAAAATAGGCATTTAGGCCGAAAGGTGAAAGCGTAAACGTGTTTAGCGTTTGGCGGGCTGCGTTTGGCGTTAAATTCGCCAGAAGTGAAGAATCTCGAATCCATAGTCCTTAGTCGGTTATATCAGATAAATCTTCCCCTGCGATAATCATCCTGAGGGTAGTCGAAGAATCTTTTTTTGGAAAGCAATTGCAGTAGCTTTTATTAAAGGCAGGCCGGCTTTCCGGTACAAGTCCTCGCTTCGCTCCGGGCTTTACCCTTCAATCCGGTTTAGGTGGCGGCAGGCAATAGCAATAAGGCTTGGCAATTCAAACGACAAACGAACCAATGACCAATGACCAGTGACCAGTGAACCAATGACCAATGACCAATGAACAAATGACCAGTGACCAGTGAACAAATGACCAGTGAACGAATGAACTATTAACTAATTTCCTTTTCTTTGCGCTGATGAAAAAATATTATCTGATTATTTTACTTGCACTCGTTTCGGGAACTTCTTTTGCACAAATGAAACTGATCAGGAAAATGCTCTCCAACGAAAAAGATACCACACGTAAGGCAAGCTTTTTACCTTTGCCTGCATTTGGATATAGTCAGGAAACCGGTTTTGAATTTGGTGTTGGCGCCATTTATTCCTTTTATATAGACCGCAAAGATACACTGAACCGCAGTTCTAATTTTGCATTGAACACGACCTACTCGACCAAAAAGACAGCCAATTTTATGCTTAAGGGCGATATGTGGACAAAAGGAAACAAATATCACTTTATCGGCGATATCCGTTTCAAAAATCAGCCCTTTAACTTTTATGGCATTGGCAATAACGCCAGGAAAGCAGATGAAGATAAATTGGACCAAAAGATTTTTAAAACACTTTTTGATGCAGAGATGAATACCCTGCCCCAGGCTTATACCGGTGTATCGCTGGGTTTCGAAAATTACCACTTTACAGATAAGGTATCGGGGGGAATTTTTAGTACCAATCCGCGCATTTTGGATAAGGATGGTGGCTCAGTAGCCTGGGTAGGTGCTTCGCAGAGTTACGATACCCGCAACAGCAACAATTACCCTACCAAAGGGTTTTTCGGAAGGGCAACTTATCAGTATGCACCAGATTTTTTCGGGGGCGAAAATTTCAATGGTTCACAGATTAAGCTGGACCTCCGCGGTTTCTTCAGCCTCGCACCAAAAGTGGTTTTGGGCGTACAGGGTATATATTATACTGTACAAAGCAAAAACACCCCGTTTTATTTATTACAGCAATTAGGAAACGACCAGATGATGCGTGGTTATTATAGCGGGCGCTACCGCGATGAAAACCTGATGGCCACACAGGCCGAAATCCGCTACCGTTTTATGAACCGTTTTGGCATCGTGGCCTTTGCCGGTACCGGAAAAGTCTTTAGCAACAGAGCATTCAATTTCGACGGTCTAAAACCAAACTTCGGTGTTGGCGGGCGTTATTTCTTCGATCCGGCGAAAGGTTTAAGTGTACGCCTTGATTATGGCATAGGCGAAAAACTGGCAAATGAAAAACGGCAGGCCGGTTTTTACATTAGTTTAGCAGAAGCATTCTAAGCAACTGAAGATGTAAAAGGAAAAATGGATGATAGGGCAATGACTTATCCTATCCCTTTATCATCCTGAATACAGTTAGGTATCTTTTAATTACGGAAGGGGGAAAACAAGGACTTCTCTTCCATCACCCATTTTCCGTCGTCCATTTCCCGATCCTCAATTACTCCTTCTCCGCTCTTCTTCATTACCCAATTTCCTATCCTGTTGTTTAATTTTTTCATTACCAAAATTATACCTGAAAGTAATCCGCAGCTGGCGGCTATCATAATAATTATGGTATTCCTGTCTGATATGGTTGATCATACTGCTAAAACGGTATTGGTTCGTTTTTAAAACATCAGTCGCTGTAACGGCCAATTGCATCTTTTTATTAAGCAATAAGGTTTTGATCCCCACATCGAGGTTATACTGACTTTTATTTTGGTTCAGCCCCTCAACAGTTGGGAACTGATACCACAGGCTTATTTCGCCCAAAATGGTTTTCCTAGAATTAAAAACAAGCTGGTTAAGGGAAGAAAAGTAGGCGCCTAACCCATTTAAATTACCAAGGGTCTGGGCAATACCGGAATGAGCTGCATTGTAAAAAAAATCCAGTTGGCTGGTACTTTCCCATCCTTTTATAACATTAAAACCAATGGCATGACTCAGTTGATAGTGGTAGCCCGTTATAAAATTAACTGGCTTGGAAGCCTGAATATTAGTCGCCTGATCAGTAAAATTAACATCATTAAAACCATTTGAGGTTTTTGAAAAAGACAAAGAAGTGGTAAATATATTATAGGTATGGGAAAATTCGATATTATCGTTATACGATGGCTGTAAAAAAGGATTGCCTTCGGCATAAGCATACTGGTTACTATACCAGCGGAAAGGATTCAGTTTACGGTAAGGCGGACGGTTAATACGGCGACCATAGTTTAACGAAAAAGTATTTTTATCATTTGCCCTGTAAATTACGTAAATCGTCGGAAAAAGGCGTAAATAGTCGTTTTTGTTCCGTTCATTAACTGATATCCCTTCAATTTCTGTGTATTCGCCCCTTAATCCACCCTGAAAATCCCATTTTTTAATCGTTTTATTAAAATTTACATACAATGCCTGGGTATTTTCCTTGTAATGGAACAAATTGCTTTGCTTCGGGTCTATTACGTAAGTACGGTTCTGAGATTCATAAAAGGTAAGATCACTTTGGTTTTTAATAAAACTCAGCTTTGCACCGAAAAATAATTTAAAGCTTTTATAAGGAAGATCTACATCGGCTTTCAAAGTATACAAATCGAT
Source organism: Pedobacter zeae (assembly GCF_014196715.1). Lineage (GTDB taxonomy): Bacteria > Bacteroidota > Bacteroidia > Sphingobacteriales > Sphingobacteriaceae > Pedobacter > Pedobacter zeae. Next base: position 312,185 of record NZ_JACIEF010000004.1, on the reverse strand, counting down.
GTTTTGTTTACTGGTCGACAGGTATTCGGCAAAGGAATGTGGAATTTCCATCCCATTTTGAAAATAACTGGTATTATTAAAAAACCTGTTTTTATCATCCCTGTAGGTAAACCAATCGCCATTAATGGTGAGCTGTTTACCCACCGAATCAAAGGCTTGTTTTAAATAAAAATTTGCCGAATGGTAATGAGACTTAATTTTAGCATTGGCATCAGAATTCAGCATCGAATCTAAGCCCTGGCTCTGGTTGTAAACCTTTGTCCTGATATTCTCTTCAGAATGAAAATCAGTTAATCCTCCATTATACGATAAACCCAATAAGGTATTTTTGGAAGCCTGAAAATCAATTCCGGTCTGCCCGCTGGGTACCGTTCTGAAATTGCGGTCTTTGTTTACGATACTCCAGTTTTGTGCGGGATAAAAAACAGCGCTTTGCTCAAGGGGAACAATAGAGCCCTTTCTGATATTAAAATTAGCATAAAGTGTAACCTTGTTTTTCCGGTAATTTAAATTGCCGCCGACAGATCCGGTAAAATAACTTGCTTTAGTCAAAGCTGCATTAACAGAGCCCTTAAAACCTTCGGTGTTAACTTTCTTCAGTACAATATTGATCAGCCCATTATTTCCCTGCGCATCGAATTTGGCCGGGGGATTGGTCACGACTTCAATTTTGGAAATATTAACTGAAGGAATGGACTTTAAATAATCCGACAGCTCATCTGCCGATAACGGCACCAATTTATCATTGATCATTACATTAACCCCACCTTTGCCTGCCAGCGAAACCTGATCGTTAAAAACGCGCACACCAGGAACTTTCGAAAGCAGCTCCAAGGCATCTGTTCCCATTGCCGAAATGCTATTTTCTACATTGAAAACAGTGCGATCTATCTTTTTCTCGATCAATCCTTTTTTAGCAGTAACCTGAACATCGGCGAGGGTAGCCGGATCGCTTTGAAGTTGAACCTTAATGATGGTATCAACCGTTATAGTAACAAAACGGTTCAAGCTTTTAAAATTAACTGCAGAAAAAATAACCGAATATTTCCCTGGCTGCAGTTTAAATTGATAGGTACCTAAACTATCGGTTTGGGTATAAAATACTTTATTCCGAATTCCAGAAATTTTAACCGTAACAAAAGGTAAATCTTTAAATTCCTCATCAACTACCTTACCAGAAAGATTAAGCTGTGCCTGGGAAGAGAAACCAGAAAAAACCGTAATGAAGAAGAAAATATACCTCAGCATCTAGTGGTTAAAATCGGCTCCGAATAATTTGGTCTTTTTTGTTTTTATATCAAAAATTAAACTATCGGCTTTTATTTTAGTATCACCTGAAGTCATGATTGCATCGTTCACAAGCACCCGGTTATCTTTTTTGTTATAAACAATCTTAGATCCCGATAACTTTACCCCGTTATAAGATAACATTGCATTTCCGAATAGGGATACGATTAATTTATCCTGGCTCATTTTAACCGAATCTTTGGCAACATAATCTACTTTGTCATTTAAATTTATTAAAAGATCCTTCTTACGCTCAGCATCATGTATATTCCCTCCTGTTTTACCTTCACCATTTTCTACACTGTAACTACCTTTATTGAGGTCGAAGGTAAATAAAGTTGATTTTATCGTATTCTTTTCATCGAGCGTTTTAAGGGAGGCATTCCTGGCAAGTATTTTATTATTGATGTGGTCAAATTCTACATATCCGGCTTCGAGTCTACTATTCATAAACTCCATTACCGCATTTTCCAGGTAAAAAATTTGGTTCCTTGCGTCACCCTTCATTTTACGATATGAAATAATTTTTGGCTTAACCGGTTTAGGTTTCAGCGTATCTGTCAGCACTTCTTTATTAGATTTAACCCCTCTAGGTTTATATAAAGCAGAAGCAGTCTTGTAAATTTTTCCGGGTAGAATTTCGCCAGAAACGCTCCCGACGCTGTTGGTACCCATAAACAATATCTTTCCATCCTGTACTGGCAAGCCCTCATGTTTTAAACCAACCAATTTATTGGCATATACCACTTGTACAGCAAATAACCAGAACAGTCCTGCCACAACTGGCAGTACCAACAGGTACATTAATTTCTTCATGTTTTTAGATTTTGAGTGAAACAACATTTTAATACGGTCTTTAATTGGATTTTTTACAAAATTGTGGATCAAGGGCATATCACTTCTACTGATGGCCAGTTTCAGTAACAGATTGGCATAAGCCTGATTTCCGAAAGCATTTGAAGTCATCTCGTCGGCCTCATATTCGTGCACCTGCCCTAAAGCCTTATCGTACAGGTAAACAATAGGATTAAACCATAAAATGCATTTAAAAATGATCAGCATCATTTTATCAGCAGAATGGAATTGCCTGGCATGTACTTCTTCGTGTTTAAGCAAAACGGCTATATCCGGCTGACTTATATTATGTTCATCGATGAAAACATAATTAAAAAAGGAGCAATTAGTAAAGCCAACCGATTTAGAAATGAGCTTTAAACCCTTGCTGTTTTTAGTGTAATTACTGGTATATTTTAGCAAATTGAGCAATCGCCACAAAAAGATCAGTAATAAAAGTGAAGCTATCCCCACATAAACTGCATAAACAATTGCCGGCCAGTTGATTTCCGGTTTCGCCTGCCGATCATATTCCAGCATTACAGGCTGGACAAGCGGCACAGGAATAGCATTAAACGACTTTAATTCAGGTACATTAGCCGAATCTTGGATCTCTGTTACTACGGTTTCGCGCATAATTTCAAATTGCAAAACAGGGATAATAAAACTCAGCAATAAGGTACCCAACAGGTAAAAGCGATTGATTTTAAAGAACGTGAGTTTTCTTAAAAACAACAGGTAAAAGCCGAAAAACAATGCCGTACAGGCGGTAACTTTAAGCAGGTAGATTAACCATTCCATCATTTTATTATCTAGCATCCACGTTTTGAGAACTGTACAAAGCCGTCTAAAATCAGGTTACTGATCTTACGGATATTTTGTTCCTGGTTGATGTAATCGAGTGTTTTCTGATCCGAAATATTTCCCATTTCAATTAAAATCGCAGGCACTTTCGATTCCCTGAGCAGGAGCAGGTTCGCATCTTTTAAAGAATCTTTTACCGCCAAACCATTCAATTGTCTCAGCTTGCCTAAAATGCCTGCTCCCAGATCTTCGGCAGCTCTGATATTGCCATTTAGTTTAGAAACATAAACTTCAATTCCGCCAAAAGGAGTAGCGGCGTCTGCACGTGCAGCATTATGGTGGATAGAAATAAATGCTGTGGCTTCCTGTTTTGGCAATCGATCGCGAAGGGAAATAAACTGGTCAGCATTTCTGGTGAGTATAACTTTAAGGCCTCTTTTTGCGGCCTCTTCTTTCAGTATCATTACCGCTCTCAGGTTCAGGTCTTTCTCTTTTTGTCCGTCAAATGCTACCGAAGCAGCATCTTTTCCGCCATGCCCAGCATCGATAATGAGAGTAGGTTCCACTTCTTTAAAAGGGGCATTTGGATTAACTTTTATGGTCCTGTTTAAATAGGTTATGGCGTAAACATCAGGCTTTTTGAAAGCACCGGTCGAAGTTTGGTTTTGGCCGGACATTTTTTGCACAATAACTTCCTTCCGATTTATAAAAGCTGCGCAACAGATCAATAAAACTGGCAATACGGCCACGTAAGCAAGTTTTTTTGATTTTAAATTGGGTTCCCGGTACATCATCACAATCCTGTTTTTTAACGGAAGTTTACTAAAACTATTGATGACAAGATTGTTGGAAGGCATGGCCAGGCTTAAAAGCAGTGAGGCATATTCTTTTTTATCGACGATCCTGGCGGTTTGCTGATCGGCCAAATATTCGTGGTTATGATCAATCGCGCTGCGCCAGAAATAAATAACCGGGTTAAACCAAAGAGCGGCCGTTACCAAATTCGCCAGAAACTTATCAACAGCATGCAGCTGCTTTACGTGGACCGATTCGTGTTTAATTACCAGGTTCTTTTCGTTGGCCGGGAGAGATGAGTCAACAATAATCCGGTTAAAAAAAGAACAGTTTTTAATCGTTGATCGCTTATCTACCCATACCACAGCACCATTTATGTTTAGGGTATATGTATGCAATTGCTTCCTGATGTGCAACATCATCAAAAGCATCCTAAAAATCAGGATTGCCAAAACAATGAAGTAAGCATAAAGTAAAAGCGGGCTCCAGTTAATCGTATTGTTAACCGCTTCTCCGCCGTCTACATCATCCTTTTCAGTAAAACCATCATTGTTATAGGCAATTTTTGATGAGATTTCTTTACTGGCGGCTACCACTTCGTGCCGGTTTTCGAGCGTAATAGCCGGAATACCAAAACTCACAATCAACATCACCAATAAATAAGCGCGGTTGAGGCTAAAAAAAGTAAGCCTGGCCAACAATAACCGGTAAACCGCAAAGAATAGAAGCGTACAGGCCGAAACCTTTAACAAATAGATTAAAATCATGGTTTTGAGTTTTGGTTGACGATCTTTTTAATTTCTTCTATATCCTTTTCACTTAACTTTTCTTCTTTCACCATAAAAGATAAAAGACTGCTTGGAGAGTTATCAAAATAACCAGAAAACAATTTGGAGAAAGTGGTTTTGGCATATTCATCTTTGCTAATGGCCGGAAAATATTCGTATGTTTTTCCGTAAGCCTTGTACTTAACATAACCTTTCTTTTCTAAAAGCCTAACGATTGACGAAATGGTGTTATAGGGTGGCTTAGGTTCTTCATCCAGCTCTTCTATAATGTCTTTTACAAATGCCTTTTGCAGCTTCCACAAAACCTGCATAATGCGCTCTTCTGTTTTGGTTAATTCTTCCATAACCAAATCTATAACTTATTTTTCAGTTTTACAACTATAAAATAAGTTATATTACTGAAAATTCAGTTTAAAAAACATAAAACAATGATATTCAAATAAATAAAATTAATTTTCTTATTTATTTGAAAACGAATGGTCTGTGGTTCTTGGCCAATGCAGCCCTGCCATTCGCTTTACTCCGTTACACTTCATGCTCGCTGCTGTCAGGTTTATGATCGAATGGCTTGCTCCTGGCATGGAGCCAAAAGCATTTAACCCTTGTAAATAAACCAGATTGGACGAATGCAGATTTCTTCAATCTGCAGAAGTGAAAGGGGGGGACTGAAGCCCTCCAAAAGAACAGAACCGTTCATTTCCCAATAACTGATGAATGTAGTGCTTAACAGGTGGCAGATGCTTCATGCGTCAGCACAACAGTTTAGGTGATTGCTTAGATGCCCTAAGGTAGCTGAGGTGATCAAAAATAAAAATAAGGTATAATATAGTTTGATAGACCTCCCTGCTGCACTTTCGGCCGAGATGACAAACTTAAAAAGTGATTCAACTAATTACTTAAACCTGCAATGGCATTAATGGTTAGCGCAACGATCACCGTATTGAAGATGAATGCAATTAAACTGTGCAAAAGGGAAAGTCTTCTGATTTTCCGGTCTGAAATCTCTACATCAGAAACCTGGAAAGTCATGCCGAGCACGAACGAAAAATAAGCAAAATCGATAAAATCGGGCTCTTCGTCTCCCGGAAAATCCAATCCTGAGCCTTTTTTCCCTGTATTCCCATCCTGGTCATCGCCATAATAGAGATGTGCATAACGCATGCTAAAGGTGGTATGTACCAAAAACCACGATAAAAACATACCGGTAATGGCTACAATCATATCGAGTGGTTTAATATCCTTATTGATCAGCAATAAAACCACTGCAAGCAGCCCCGCAAAAGTCGAAATTACCACAATGGCAAAAATTTCGGCACGGGTTTCATCCTGCATCCTTGCTTTGAGATGTGTTTCGGCAGCAGAGGTATGCAAAAACATGTACCAATGCAGACTGATCAAAACCAAACAGAATCCATCCCACCCCAACATAATATGGGCCAGTACACTCATTTCGATGACAAGCGAAACCAGGTAAACTACAATTCCCGAAAATAGACTGATCAGCAAAATAAATAATGCCGATCTTTTTTGAATACCTTCCAATTTCGGTTCAACGTTCATGTTTTTAAAATTTAAGCTTAAAGTGCTCTTTTGCCTGTCCCTTTTTAAAATAAACCAAGCCGATCCAGAACAGATCTACCGTTACGGTAACATCGGGATGGTTTTTAATTTCAGCCCAGGCTTCTTTCATTCCTTCGCTCCAATAAATATCGTCAAAAATCAGCAGTGAATTTTCATTAACTTTCGGCAGGCACCATTTAAAATAATTCAGGGTAGCTTCTTTACGGTGGTTTCCATCAATGTAAACAAAATCTAAACCGGGCTGATTTGCAATAATATCTGGTAAAATCACATCGAAATTACCCACATGAAGCTCAATATTAGTAAGATTTAACTCCTGAAAATTCTTTTTTGCTACTTCAGCCGTCTGCGGACAGCCTTCTATGGTAATCACCTCTGTTTGCGTATCGGTTTTGGCAAGATAAGCTGTGGTAATCCCTAAACAGGTACCCAGTTCTATTGCACTTTTAGGCTGGGTATGTTTGGCTAAACGGTAAATCAACTTAGCCAAACGTGGACTTTTCAATGCATTTTTGGCAATCTGGCTTATTTTTTTTGTGCGGTTTTTATTCAGGTGCGAACCTGCCCCGAGGTCGGTAACCGTAATTATGGAATCGTCATTAAAAAGTTTTTTTCGCTGCTCTTCTATATTTTTATATTCAGATTTGTCGGTAAAATCGTAAATTACCTCATCAGCTAACTTGTATACGAATGGAGAATGCGTTCCATGACGGGTTTTTGCTGTTAAACGGTGTTTAAGGTAATCTTTTATAAATTGAAATAGCATAATATTGCAAAAGTAATTAAACGCTGCAAACGTAGGTATGTTTTATGGAAAATAACGCAGAGATAAGTGCTTTAGTAAAATTGCTGGATGATCCTGACGAGGAAGTATTCCATCATGTAGAAAAAAAACTGCTCGAATATGGCGGTGAGGTTGTTCATTTTTTAGAAAATGCCTGGGAGCAATCCTTTGATGGGCTTTTACAGGAACGTATTGAGAACATTGTACACCAGATTCAGTTTAAAACAGTTAAAGAAGATTTAAATTTATGGTATTTAAGCGGTGCTTTTGATTTATTGCAGGGTGCCCTGATTATTAACCGTTATCAATATCCCGATTTAGATGAACAAAGAGTAATTAATCAGATCGAAGAAATGAAACGCGATATTTGGTTGGGTCTGCAATATGAAATGAGTTCGGTTGAAAAAGTGAAACTGATCAACCATGTGCTTTATCAGCAATATGGATTTGGGGGCAATACCAAAAACCACCATGATCCGCAAAATTCTTATTTAAATCAGGTATTGGAAAGCAAAAAAGGTAACCAGATTTCGCTGGCGATTATTTATTCAACCTTGGCACAAAAGCTTGATTTACCAATATATGGAATTAACCTGCCGCAGCATTTTATTTTGGGCTATATTGATGACAGTAAACAGGAAGGAACAGAATATAGCGTTCTTTTTTACATCAATGCCTTTAACCGTGGTAATATTTTCGGCAAACATGATGTAGACCAGTTTTTACGCCAGCTTAATTTAGAAGCCTTGCCTGAATATTACAGGCCCTGCAGCAATACCGATATTATCCGCCGGGTAATCAGAAACCTGATTTCTGCTTACGAAAATGCAGGGGCCACTGATAAGGTTGCCGAACTGAACGAACTACAGGATATTATTGCCGAAAAGTAGTTTATTCCAGAACCTATGCATAAAAAAAAGTTTACTTCTCCGGCTGTACTGTTCTGCATAACCGCGATCATTTCAGTATTATTTTTGAGCGTTCAATCAAAAGCTCAAAAAACGGTTAAACCAAATGTTATTGCCTATTACACAGGGCAGAATTCAGTGATCGATAGCTTTCCGGTCGAAAAATTGAGCCATTTGATCTATAGTTTCGGTCATTTAAAAGGCGATAGTTTAAACATCCGATCGGCTAAGGATTCGGCTCTGATCACCAGAATGGTTGCCTTAAAACAACGAAACCCCACTTTAAAGGTGATGATTGCGCTGGGTGGCTGGAGTGGCTGCGCACCTTGTTCTGAAGTTTTTAGCAGAGCCGACGGGCGGAAAACCTTTGCTGAAACCACTAAAGAAATCCTTGATTTTTTCCATGCGGACGGAATTGATATCGATTGGGAATACCCGGCTGTGATGGGCTTTCCGGGGCATCGGTATACGGCTGAAGATAAGCACAATTTCACTCTACTGATTAAGGAACTACGCAAAAAACTGGGTAAAAAAGCCGAAATCAGTTTCGCAGCCGGCGGAACAAAAAACTGTATCGATTCCTGTTTTGAATGGGACAAGGTAATGCCCCTGGTTAACAGGGTAAATTTAATGAGTTACGATCTGGTAAGCGGTTACGCGGTTAAAAGTGGCCATCATTCGCCCCTATATGCCACTGCTGAACAAGATTTATCGGGCGATTTTGGCGTGCAAGCCTTAATAAAACTGGGCGTTCCGGCACAAAAAATAGCCTTGGGAGCAGCTTTCTATGCCCGCGTTTTTGAAAACAGCACCGATGCAAACCAGGGTTTATATCAACCGACAAAATTTATTGGTGGGGTCTCTTTCAAAAATTTCAAAAAAGAGTTTTCGAACTTAAACGGCTACCATTATTATTGGGACGAAACTGCCCAGGCGCCGTATTATTATAATCCACAAACTAAACGCATTGCCACTTTTGATGATCCTAAATCAATATCATTGAAAACCAAGTATGTGATTGATCAAAAACTAAATGGCATTATGTTCTGGGAGCTTACCGATGATGCCTATACAGATGGCTTGTTAAATGTAATCGATAAAACCATAAAAGATTATAGGGAACTGCCAAAGGTTACTACCCAGTAATTCGGTGTGTTACCTACTCCCGCCTCTTTACTTTTAGCATCCATCATGGCTTTGCAGTGGCTCACACTGTTTTTCCAGGCGGCGATTACCTGATCAGCCTGGAGGTATCCTTTGGCTAGGTTTTCTGCTCTAAAATCGCCTTTATAACCTGCATTTAAAGCCCTTTCCTCTGGTGTGCCGCCTTCCGGAGATAAGTGATCAAAATAATTTCGCTGTGCCATATCCTGAGCATGTAGCTGTGCGGCTTCCTGCAATTGCTTATTTTGTGATAAATTGGGTACCGGAGGCATGTAGCTCGTACCGCAATTACATCCGCTATGTCTTAATTCATTAATTTTAGCGATTACCAACAGATCAACATCCTGCTCTGGTAAAGCCATTTCTGCCTTTTTACATTGCACCAGTAAAATCAAGAGCAACATTGCAGAAACATTAAGGTAATTTTTCATGTTCCATTTCCGAAGAAAGGAGGCAACTATAAAGCTACCTCCACTATGCATACATATAGATTTTACAAATTAAAAGGCTCTTTCCCTGCCCATATAAACATTTTTGCCCGTGTAAAAGGTATCACCAGACGGGCCCGGAGAGCCGCTATCACCCTCCATTTGCATATTGATGATAAGCCACATTGGTTTATTTACCGAATTGCTCATGGTATGTTTTGCTACCCAAACGTTATCGATATAGTAGTGGCAATCTACATCGGTTGCACTTATTTTATTATACCAGCATTTATAATTATGGTAAGAGCCTGCCGTAGAAACCGTTGTGAGCTTATTTTCCCAACCACCATCATACGTATTCTGCCAGTTGGTATTATTGCCTTTAAACTCCATAATATCGCTTTCCGGTGGCCACGAATTAACCCCGGTGATCCAGAAAGCAGGCCAGGTACCTTTATTGGTTGGTACAGCAAAATCGCCGGAAATCGTATAACTAGGGAACTGATCGTTAATTAAAACCTGCTGTTTGGCATAACAGGCACCTGAGTTATACCATATGGCCACGTTGGTAAAACCATTGGCCGTACTGTTTCCGGGTGAGGAAGCCAGGCGTGTAGCTTTAATGGTTAATACTCCTCCGCTTAATGAAAGCTGGTTATGGTTTGTGGTACTCCCTACCATGCGTGCAGAACCGTTATGATCGGTGCCCCAGGGATAATTATAATTCCACTGTGCTTCGAAATTGGCATAACTGGCCAACGAATTGCCATCGATCAGTGTTTCCCAGGCTTTAACCTCAGCTTTTTCCGCTTTAACTTCAGTTTTATCTTTTTTACAAGATAAAAGTACGGTAAACAGGCATACCCATAGCAGATGCCATTTCATTGTCTCTTTTCTCATTTTTTTGATTTTAGGTAAATATTTGGTTAATTGTAAAAGCTTTACGGCTGATCTTAACCTCATATAAACCCGAAATACAAACTACATTTACCATCAAAAAATCGTAAATCAGCTTGACTTTAATCAGATAATTTGGTTAGATCACTTGTAGCACACTCAGGTTAAAACCGACATACTTGTAAGCAAATTTATACAAACCCTAACTAAAAAATAAGGGGCTAATTCGTAAAAATAGAGTGGTAAAATGGGAGTTATAATTTGTTTCCAGAAAAAACAATAATGCCATATAAAACAAAAGCCTGACCACAAAATTGTGATCAGGCTTTTACTAGTGTTTTAAATGCTATTTACAGTTATAAGTTAAAAGGAATTTTCCGTTGTAGGTTTTCGTTTCTGCTGGTCCGCCTGAAGGATAAAAGGTAGAGGTATTGATATAGTTTAACGCAGTAGCATTTCCTTTAGAATCATATTGATAAGTGTATGCTAAAGTCTCGTCATTAAATGGATCTCCATCCTGATCGACGGTTTTTGATACACTTTTAATTAATACATTTTTAGATTGTTTACCGAAGTATCCACCAGGAAAATAATCAACATGATACGAAAGGGGATCGGATATTTCGTAAACATTCACCGCAATTTCGTTCGAATAGGTGTAAGTTGTTGTTTGCTTATAACCACCGTGGGCAGCAAGTGAAACAGCACTTACCAAATTACCATTAGCGTAAGTTAAGTTATCGGTGGTGCTTAATTCGTTATTTAAATAGTTTTTTACCTGAGTTAAATAGCCTTCCGCATTGTAAGTATATTTCCGGGTATAATCATAGGAAATACCTCCTACTGTAATTATGCCATCGCTACCACTCGAAACTGCCTTCCCGTTTTCGAGCACAATTTCCGCTACCATGCCATCTTCATCGGTGGCCGTAATTTTATTGGCGGTATAAACATAGGTATTGGTTTGAGCGCCGTTGGTTAGCTTCGAAATACGACCCTGCGCATCATAGTTAAAAGCTATATCATAGCTTCCTAAAAAATCGATATCGGCTTTTAAACTGGCCAGTTTACAACCATTTCCATTAGGGTCGAGCTTGGCATTCCAATTAATTTCTTTTTTACAGCCAGCTATTGCAATAACAGCCACCAGGGCTACTATTGCACATTTAATTATTTTTTGCATTAAAATTTCCGGTTAAGAGGTTAAAATATCGGCAAAGATATTAAAACTTTTCTTTTTTCATCCAGGAAACCAATAAGTTAAACCAGTCTACATCCGAAGTTTTGTTAATCAGGCCAAAACCATGCCCCCCCATTTCGTACAGGTAAATTTCCGTATCTATCTTATGCTGCTTTAGTGCCTCGTTCATCAATACACTGTTTTCATAAGGCACAACTTTGTCATCTTTGGCGTGCACAAAGAAAGCTGGAGGCGTTTTTTTGTTTACATTTTTATTGGCGGAAAAATAGTGTTTAAGATTTTCGGGTGGATTTGGTCCCAATAAATTTTTCATCGTGCCCGTATGCACAGATTCTTCAAAACTGATAACGGGATAAATTAATGCCCCGAAGTCTGGCCTTAAGTTTATTTTTTCAGGGTTGGTAATCTTTAAATCGTTATAATGCGCAATTAAAGTTGATGCGAAATGTCCCCCCGCAGAGAAACCCATTATCCCGATTTTATTGGCTTTGATGCCATACTTTTTAGCATTCTTCCTGATCAGATAAATAGCCTGCTGTGCATCTTGTAAAGGGCCATAGGTTTTATCTACCATAATGGCATCGCTAGGCAAGCGGTACTTCAATACGAAAGCGGTTACCCCAATGGCATTAAACCTTTTGGCTACATCAGTTCCTTCGTGACTAAATGCAAGCGTATGGTAACCTCCACCCGGACAGATTATTACAGCCGTGCCGGTAGCAATGTTTTTAGACGCTTCGAAAACAGTAATGGTTGGTATTGATACTTTGGTAACACTTAAAGTGCCATTTGGGCGCACTTCGGTATTTTCTACATAATCAGCAGGTGTGGGCTTAGCGCCCGGAATGTCGCCAGTATACAATGGGATTACTTCTTGTGCTTTCACATTAATTATTAAAAAGGATAGAATAATCAGGTTTAAAATAAATTTCATATCTATTTGGTTTCTTTTTTAGTAGATCTGATTTAAAATCGCTGTCTTAGTTTTCAATAGGCTAAAACTCCATTAAATATGCCTTTAAAAAGTCGTTGATATCTCCATTTAAAACCGCATCGGGATTAGAAGTCTGATAATTGGTACGGTGATCTTTAACCCGCCTGTCGTCCAGCACATAACTTCTGATCTGCGAGCCCCACTCTATTTTCTTTTTAGACCCTTCTATCAATGCAGTTGCTTCGTTGCGCTTGCGTTCCTCAATTTCGTATAACTGTGATTTTAATAATCGGATGGCATTCTCTTTATTCTGCAGCTGAGATCTCGACTCCTGGTTTTTAATAATAATACCCGAAGGCTTGTGATATAAGCGCACAGCTGTTTCGACCTTGTTTACATTTTGTCCACCGGCACCACCAGCCCTAAAGGTTTCGAATTCTATATCGGCCGGATTAATATCGATCTCTATCGTATCGTCAACCAGGGGATAAACATACACTGAGGCAAAAGAGGTGTGCCTGCGGGCATTTGAATCAAATGGAGAAATCCGTACCAAACGGTGTACTCCGTTTTCGCCTTTAAGGTAACCATATGCAAAATCGCCATCAAACTGGAGTGTTACTGATTTTATACCCGCAATCTCCCCTTCCTGGCTATCTTGCTCGGTAATTTTGTAGCCGTTTTTTTCGCCCCACATCAGGTACATCCGCATGAGCATGTAGGCCCAGTCGCAGCTTTCCGTTCCACCTGCACCAGCGGTAATCTGCAGTACGGCCGGAAGCTGGTCTTCTTTGTTCCGGAGCATATTTTTAAGTTCAAGCTCTTCTACAGCAACTTTAGCGATCTCGAACTGGTCTTTCATTTCTGCTTCCGAAGCATCTCCGGATTGGAAAAAATCAAACATTACAACCGCATCCTCAACCGCATTATGGGTATGATTAAAGCCATCTGTCCACTTTTTCTTTGCACTGATTTCGGCTAGAATTTTTTCTGCTTTTTTTGGATCGTCCCAGAAATCGGGTGCCATTGTTAATTTTTCTTCTTCGCGAATGGCGTAAAGTAGCTCATCAACGTCAAAGATACCTCCTCAGCGACGTTACTCTGTCCCTTAAATCCTGAATTTGTTCTTTGGTCATGCAACAAATATAGGAAATCGCATTGAGCATAGCGCATGGTCGAAAGCAATTTGCAGTTAACAATCATGCAATGAACAATTGTCTCCATAGAACAATTAACTGGTTAACCCAATGAACGAATAAAACTATTTCTTCATCGCCATATAATCCAGCGTAAGGTTGGATAGTAATTTAACGCCTAAAACAAAACCACTTTCATCGAGGTAAAAATCTGGTGTATGGTGCGATGGTGCTTTTAATGGGTCTTTACCTTTTGGCATTCCTCCCAAAAACACGAAAAGACCTGGCACTTTTTCCTGGAAGAAAGAAAAATCTTCGGCCCCGGTAACGGGTGGCTTTAGCTTAACATGCTCCTTGCCTGCTGTAGATTGCATACTTGGCAGCATTTTTTCGGTTAGCGCAATATTATTAAAGGTAACGGGATAATGATTGCTGTAGGGAATTTTAACTTCGGCAGTTGCACCGCCCGCTTCTGCTGTTTTGATTGCGATGGTTTTGATACGCTCAATAAACATGGCCTCATCCTCTTTGCTGAAATTACGTACGGTACCCAGCATCTCTACCTTTTCCGGGATAATGTTCGACCGTACCCCTCCATTAATAGCGCCTATGGTAACCACACCAGGGTTTTCAGTTACATTTAAGTTCCGGCTTACAATGGTTTGCAGGTTATTGATGATCTGCGCAGAGATCACCACAGGATCGATGCTGCTCCATGGATAAGCACCATGTGCCTGTCGGCCGGTAACGGTAATTTTCATATCGTTTACTGCAGCCATAGTTCCACCCGGACGGTAGGTTACCTCGCCAACCTCGGTTTGAGAATTGATGTGCAGTCCGAAAATTACATCAACCTTAGGGTTTTCGAGCACCCCCTCTTTGATCATTAATGCTGCTCCACCTTCATCTCCGGCAGGTACACCTTCTTCTGCTGGCTGAAATATGAATTTTACTGTTCCCTGAATATCTTTTTGCATGGAGGCCAGTACCTCCGCTACGCCCATTAAAATGGCCACATGACTGTCGTGCCCGCAGGCATGCATTACCCCCACTTCCTGTCCATTATATTGCGTTTTCACTTTTGAGGCAAATGGAATATCTACCCTTTCCGTAACGGGTAGTCCATCCATATCGGCACGTAAAGCCACAACTGGGCCCGGTTTACCGCCTTTTAAAACCCCTACCACGCCCGTTTTGGCCACACCTGTTGTTACCTTTATTCCTAATGATTCGAGGTGTTTCGCAATGATGCCCGCTGTTCTTACTTCGGTATTACCCAGTTCGGGATGTTCATGAAAATCGCGCCTCCAGGCAATTACTTTTTGTTCGATGGCATCTGCCTTTTTCGAAACCAATGGTCTTAAATCTGATTTTTGAGCTAGCGCGTTTAATGCCATCAGCGAAAAACCGATCAGAAATATTTTTTTCATAAATAAATTGTTTAGTTCAGGTGCCCTAAGCTAAATAATTTTGCGCAGAGATGGAATTGTGTAAAACGACAAAAGCCATCCTTTGTAAGAATGGCTTTATGTAATTCTCGAAAAGTAATTTTAACCTTTTTTAAATACAATTATTCTTCTGCCATAAACGTCGCAGGCCAGAACATCTCCATTTGGTGCAACCGTTACATCTACTAAATTCAAAAATGAACCAGCACCTATTTTTTCTTGAATATCTCCGTTCTCATCAGTCTTAATGATAACACTTTCGCCAGAGTTGGCGATATAAATATTATCACCAAACGCCCTTAGTCCAAAAAGGTATCCCTTTACAGCAAAAATCTTTAAAAACTTACCGTTTTTGTCAAAAACCTCAATCCGGTTATTTCTTGTATCAGATACATATATCTTATTTTTAAAGTAACAGATCCCGAATGGTGCATCAAAATCCCCATCAGCTTTCCCTTGTTTTCCAAATTTTAATAATAAATTACCATTTTGATCATATTTTTTGACCCTATGATTTACACCATCAACAATCCAGATATTTTGGTCATCATCGATTGTCAAACATTCAATGTTCCCAAAATTGCTATCTCCTGTTCCATAGGTACCCCATTCTTTGATCAGTTGTTTATTTGAATTAAAGATTTGAACATAGCTGCTGCTTTGTGTACGTGTTGCAATATAATTTCCGTTATTAAAAAAGGCTATTGCTCTTGCTGCTGACCCACTATAAAACTGCTCAATAAAGCCTCCAGTAGCACTAAACTTGAGCACCCTATTAAGCTCTTCATCACTTACATAAATATTTCCGGTTTTATCAACCTCAACGTGCATATTAAATTTAAACTGTGAGGCTCCTGATCCCTCAGAACCAAAAGTAAGTGCCTTATAGTAATTGGAAGCAGAAGTATATCCAAAATCTGCGTCACTGAATCTACTAAAAGATTTCGGACTATTGTAAGTTCTAACCTTATAAAAATTCTTTGTCAAGGATTTACTAATCGCCGAATCATCAAAAGTTGTGTCAGCTAATTCTTTTAACAAAACATATTTCTGAGCTGCATTATCAAATTTGTATAATTGATATTTTTGGGCGAGCGGCATTGGTGTCCACGATATTGTAATTCGTGTTCCGTAAACTCCTTTAGTAGCTTTTAGATTGATCGGGCGATCAACATCAAGAGTGTCAAGGATTCTTAAGGTATCGATTTTAATACCCCCATCTTTTTCGCAAGAAGAAAAAAGGAAACAAGAAATAAATAAGCAACAGGCTGCTAGGAAAGAGAACGTTTTAAACATAGTATTTTTTGTACAAAGATACTTATTTCGAATTAAATCGAAATAAGTATCTGACATTCATTTTTTACCCGAACATCCCTTTCAACTTATCCATAATCCCGCCTTCACCAGCCTGACCACCTTGTTGTGATTGTCCCCCGCCATTGAACATTCCGATTACATCACTTACATCAAACTTACCGTCATCGCCACCCAAACTCCCTAAAATATCCTTAATGTTAAAAGAACTGTCGTTAGGATCATTCGTTTTTTGGGTAAACTTGGCAATAAGCCCGGGAATGATGCTCGATGCCAAGGATTTCGCCGTATCAGCGTTAATGCCCAGTCCGCTTAATTTATCAATAAAACTTCCGGAAACCTGTTCAGCAACTTGGGTACCTTCTGCCTTATTTCCATTAAAAATATCAGTTAAAGCACCAATATTACCTGATGACAATTGATCTTTCAGACTATCGAATATAGAACCGGAAGCTGCCTGAATAACCGCTTCATTTTTTTCATTCGGAATAGCGGCATTGTTTACAACACTTTCCTGTACGTTTTCACGTACCATTTCATTTAATTTTTCTAACATAATGATAGAATTAATGGTAAAACAATCAACGGTTAGTTAACAGGGACGTCGATATTAAAGTTACACGCTTTATTTGAGATTTAAAATTCTTAATGATTTTTGAACATTAAAAAGACCGTTTTAAATTTTTGCTTTATTACTTTTACAAAAAAACAAAGATTATGTTACCTAAAGTAAATTTTACAGAAACTGAGGCCTACAAGTATTTAGCCGATCATTTTATAGATATTAATCAAAAAAGCATTAAAGATCTCTTTGCAGATGATGCGGATCGTTTCAACAAGTTTTCTGTTTTATTTGAAGATATTTTATTAGACTACAGCAAAAACCGGATCAGCGACGAAACATTGGCGCTGTTAATTCAACTGGCACGGGAGTGCAAATTGGATGAAGCCATAAAATCGATGTATAACGGAGATAAGATCAATGAAACAGAAGACCGTTCAGTACTCCATATTGCTTTACGTAATTTAAGCAATACCCCGATTTTGGTCGATGGTAAGGATGTAATGCCTGAAGTAAATGCAGTTTTAGCTAAAATGGAGAAATTCAGCAACAGCATTATCAGTGGCGAATGGAAAGGTTATACAGGCAAAGCCATCACAGATATTGTAAACATTGGCATCGGTGGTTCTGATTTAGGCCCCGTTATGGTTACCGAAGCATTAAAGCACTACAAAAACCACTTAAATATTCACTTCGTTTCTAATATTGATGGTACCCACATAGCAGAAACATTAGCAGATCTGGATGCTGAAACCACCTTATTCTTAGTGGCATCGAAAACCTTTACTACACAGGAGACCATGACCAATGCGCACTCTGCACGTACCTGGTTTTTAGAAAAAGGAGGTAAAGAAAACGATATTGCCAAACACTTTGCTGCCCTATCCACCAATGCAAAAGACGTTTCGGCCTTTGGTATCGATACCGAGAACATGTTCGAATTCTGGGACTGGGTTGGAGGCCGTTATTCGTTGTGGAGCGCTATTGGTTTATCCATCTCGTTAAGCATCGGCTTCGATAACTTTAAACAATTACTGGCCGGAGCGCACGCTACCGATAACCACTTTAAAACTGCGGAATTTGAGCGCAATTTGCCTGTTATACTGGGCCTGTTAGGCGTTTGGTACATTAATTTCTACAATGCAGAAACGCAGGTTATTTTACCTTACGACCAATACATGCACCGTTTTGCAGCTTATTTTCAACAGGGTGATATGGAAAGTAACGGTAAACATGTAGACCGGAACGGCAATGAAGTTGATTATGAAACCGGACCGATTATCTGGGGCGAGCCAGGCACAAACGGTCAGCATGCATTTTATCAGTTGATCCACCAGGGAACCAGAATTATACCTGCCGATTTTATCGCTCCTGCACAGAGTTTAAATCCGTTAGGCGATCACCATCCGATTTTATTGTCTAACTTTTTTGCGCAAACCGAGGCCCTCATGAATGGTAAAACCGAAGAGGAGGTTATAGCCGAATTAAAGAAAGAAGGTAAATCGGATGCCGAAATTAAAAAAATCGCACCATTTAAAGTGTTTGAAGGCAACCGCCCTACAAACTCTATTTTATTGAAAAAGGTAACGCCTTATACTTTGGGTAGTTTAGTGGCCATTTATGAGCACAAAATATTTGTTCAGGGGGTAATCTGGAACATTTTCAGTTTCGACCAATGGGGAGTGGAACTAGGCAAGCAACTGGCCAAAAAGATCCTTCCGGAACTGGCTGGCGACGAAAAAGTGTCGAGCCACGACAGTTCTACCAATGGCTTAATTAACCAATATAAGGCCTGGAGGTAAAATTAAATAAAAAAGCGGGTAGAAATACTCGCTTTTTTATTTAAAATCCCATAATTTAGGTCCATTCTTATTATTTCACGCCAGTGAAAATCCAAATTAACTTATTACTGAAATAATTGCTTGATTTTGATTATTTCCAATCCTTAAAAAAACTATCTATGAAAAAAAGAATGCTTCTTGCCTTGGTTATTTCAGGCCTCTGCTTAAGTGCTTCTGCACAAAAGGTAAAGTTTACCGAATTTGACCTCGACAATGGCCTGCATGTTATTTTGCACCAGGATAAAACCGCTCCTGTGGTAGCAGTTTCGGTAATGTATCATGTAGGATCAAAAGATGAAGATCCTCAGCGTACCGGTTTTGCCCATTTTTTCGAACATTTATTGTTCGAAGGCTCTAAGAACATCAAAAGAGGTGAATTTATGAAACTGGTGAGCAGTAATGGAGGCCAGAACAATGCAAACACTACGCAAGACCGTACCTTTTATTTCGAACTTTTCCCATCTAACCAACTGGAACTGGGTTTATGGCTGGAAAGCGAACGAATGCTTCATCCGGTGATTAACGAAAGTGGTGTAAAAACACAGAATGAAGTAGTAAAAGAAGAAAAACGCCTGCGCATCGATAATTCGCCTTATGGAAAATTTACCGAAAAAATCTTCTCACACCTATTTGATGGCCACCCTTACCGCTGGCAACCGATCGGTTCGATGGAACACTTAGATGCTGCAAAATTAGATGAGTTTATTGCTTTCTTTAAAAAATATTATGTGCCCAACAATGCGGTTTTAACCATTGCCGGCGACCTGGATATCGATAAAACCAGCGCTTTGGTAAAAGCTTATTTTGCTGAAGTACCTAAGGGCGAACCCATAGTACGTAAAGATTATAAGCTACCCGAAATTACCAAAGAAATTATTGATACCGCTTATGATGCAAACATCCAGATCCCTGCAATTTTTGCTGCTTACCGCGTGCCCGGTATGAAAACCAGAGAAAGTAAGGTTTTAGGGATGATCAGTTCAATCCTGTCTGAAGGTGGAAGCTCGAGATTGAGTACCAAAATGGTCGACCAAAAGAAAACCGCGTTGCAGGTTGCCGCTTTTAACTATTCATTAGAAGATTATGGAGCCTACATCACCCTTGCCTTACCAAACAAAAACACTCCGCTTAACGATCTTTTAAAAGATATTGATGAAGAAGTTTTACGTCTTCAAACCGATCTGATCAGCGAGAGCGACTACAAAAAGGTGCAGAACAAGTTTGAAAACAATTATGTAAGCGCAAACAGTAAGATGCTTGGTGTAGCCGAAAATTTAGCCGATGGCTATACTTTCCACGATAAGGATACGAACGATATTAACGAGGAACTGGAGGTAATCAGATCCATTACCCGTGAGGAGATCAGGGATGTTGCAAAAAAATACCTGAACAAAAACCAAAGAGTTGTATTGTATTACTTACCAAAAAAATAAGCTGACCGCGTTTTCATTTAATTATTAAAAACATGAAGAAATTATTCATAATAGCTGCAGTTTCCTTATTGGCCCAAGGTATTTCAGCACAAACTATAGATCGCAGCCATAAACCAAAACCAGGCCCGGCCCCGGTGATTACTATAGGCGATCCCGTTATTTATAAATTGGCCAATGGCATTACTGTTTTGGTGGTAGAAAATCATAAACTGCCTAAAGTTTCAGCCAGTTACAGCATTGATGCAGGACCAATTACTGAAGGTGCAAAAGCGGGCGTAATAAATTTATTGGGTGGTATGCTTAACGAAGGTACAACGACCAAAACAAAAGCACAATTTGACGAAGCGGTTGATCAGCTGGGTGCCAATGTAAGTGCTGGAGCAGGTGGCGGTTCTGTATCTGCCTTAACCCGTTATTTCCCACAGGCATTTGATTTATTGGCCGAAAGTATCCGTAAACCAGCTTTCCCGGCAGAATCTTTCGAGAAATTAAAATCGCAAACCATTACCGGTTTAAAATCCAATGAAAAAAGTGCAAAAGCCATTTCAGCACGTGTAGTAAATGCACTGGCTTATGGCAAAAACCATCCAAATGGAGAATTTGAGACCGAAAGCTCCCTTAATTCCATTACATTGGCAGATGTTAAAGCCGCTTATCAAAAATACATTACCCCATCAAGAGGTTATTTAACCTTCGTGGGTGATATTAAACCGGAAGCAGCAAAAGCTTTGGCCGAAAAAGCATTTGGCGATTGGAAAGGAGCAGCATTAAGTCTTCCCGTCCTGGCTAAGGTTGCAAATCCTGCCAAAACAGAAGTTGATATTATCAATGTAAGCAATGCCGTTCAATCTGAGATTACCGTGGTTAACTTAATCGAACTTCCAATGAGTAGTCCCGATTATTTCGCGGTTTTATTAACCAATCAGATTTTAGGTGGTGGTTCTGAATCGAGATTGTTTAATAACCTACGCGAAAAACACGGTTTCACTTATGGTGCCTATTCAAGCACAGGATCGGGCCGTTTCCAATCCAAATTCTCGGCTAATGCAGCTGTTAGAAATGAGAAAGTTGACAGTGCAGTGGTCGAATTTTTAAGAGAAATTAATGCTATCCGTACGACAAAGGTTACTGCTGATGAATTACAGAATGCCAAAAATCTTTTTAACGGATCGTTTGCACTAGGTTTGGAAAACCCGGCACTTACAGCAAACTTCGCCAGTAACATCTTAATTAATAACTTACCTAAAGATTTTTACCGCACCTACCTGCAAAGGGTAAATGCGGTAACTACCGATGATATTTTAAGGGTTGCCAGAAAATATTACAATTATGATAATACCCGTATCGTTATTGTAGGTAAAAGCGATGCATTTACGGCTGGTTTAATTAAAGCAGGTTTTAAAACGAAGGTTTATGATGGTTATGCAAATGCTGTTAAGGCAACCGAAACCCAGGCCATACCAACAGCTACACCTGCAGAAATTATCAAAAACTACGTTAAGGCCATTGGCGGTGAACAAGCTGTTAAAAAAATTACGGCATTACAGCAAAATGGCGAAATGGAAATGCAGGGCCAGAAACTTACGGTGATCATTAAAAACATGGCACCTAACCTTAGCAGCATGGAAATTGCTATGGGCGGCCAGACTGCTATGAAACAGGTTTACAATGGCAAAACCGGTTATTCGTTGCAAATGGGCCGGAAAGCAGAATTAACCGGTGATGATCTGGCTGAAAAGAAAGATGACAAAGGCTATGGAACCCAATTATATTATGCAACCGATGGGACTAAAATCGAAGCGGCAGGAACCGCAAAAGTAGGTACTGCTGATGCGTATAAATTAAATGTCACTTCTCCATCGGGTAAGAAGAAAACGGAATATTACGATACCCAATCAGGCTTACTTTTAAAAGAGGAGAGCACCACAACCAAAGGTGGCGTTGAAATTAGCCAATCTACCGAATATTCAAACTACAAGAAAGTTGGCGATGTGTTATTCCCTTTTACTTTGACTCAATCGGTGACAACCCCGCAAGGTTCTCAGGAATTTGCAGTATTAATTAAAGATATCTTAGTAAATCCGCCATTAAAAGCCGAAGATTTTAACTAGGTTTTAAATATAGTTAATGTAAAAAGCCGTTCCGATGTAAAATCGGAACGGCTTTTTTTGTGTTTTTTTTCATTCGAGGCAACCAATTGTTAAAAGTCTACGTAACGATTAATATTTCAACGGAAATCATCTAAAACCAGTGATTATCCTGATGAAGATATTTTTCAATAAATAAAACCTAAAAACAACATAAAAAACCTCACATCATTCTGATTAACAGTTAACTATAATGACGAGAAAAATAAATCTTTCCGATACTAATTTTAAATCAATACCTATGAAAAAACAAAATTCAATCTTTTTATTAGCTGCGATTACTGCCTTGCTTTTCGGCTGCTCTAAAAAACAGGCAGAGGAATTGAAACCAACAACCCCAACCGGTCCAAGTCCTGTAAGCACTGCCAATGTAACCTATAGCAATTTTGCAGGTGCACTTTTTCAAACCAAATGTAACAATTGCCATGGCCCTAATGGATCAGTAAAAGTTGTTTGGGCATTTAACGGCCTGGCTTCGATAAAAAATGATACACGCGTAGCCAATAGCGTGCTCGTAACCAAAACAATGCCTAAGGGTGGTACCCTGACAGCGAGCGAAAGGGAGTTACTTCAAGCATGGTTTGATCGTGGCATGCCAGAATAGCAATTAAACCAACTATAGTTTAACGCTTATGAATAACTATTTCACTAAAAACTTAAATCAAATTACTGATGCAAAAATTATTTTTCACATTGGTTGCCCTCTTTTTATGTACTGGTTTAAAAGCACAGATATGGGTAAGTAAAAATGTCACTTCTTCATTTTATTCCTCTACCCCGATAGAGGATATAGATGCTACGAGTAAAACCGGGGCCTCAGCCATAAATACCAATACCAACGATATTATTTTCAAGATCAATAATAGCTCTTATCAATTTAAGAAAAAATTGATGCAGGAGCATTTTAACGAGAATTATATAGAAAGTGATAAGTACCCAACCTCAGATTTTAAAGGAAAAATTGTAGAACAGATCGATTTTTCAAAACCAGGTACATATCCCATTACAGTGAAAGGAAATCTGCAGATCCATGGGGTTACCAAAGAATATCAGGCAAAAGGATCGCTTGTTATTGCAGGCGGAGAAGCAAAAGCTACCTCAACGTTTAACGTAAAACTTGCCGATCATAATATTAAAGTTCCAACCATTGTTTTTAAACAAATCGCAGAAATCATACAAGTAAAAATAAGTGCTGTTTATGAACCTAAAAAATAAAAACTTTATGAAATATCATCTAAAATCTCTTTTATGCCTGTTTATCATCTGTTTGCCGTATCTGGCTTTTAGCCAGGATTCCCTTGAAAACGCATTACAACTGCCTAAAGAAAAAAAGAATGTACAGGCCACATTCAAAGCAACTAAGCTCATTAACATACAAACAAACGAAACCATTTATAAAAATGAACTGGATTTCAGGGTCGACCACCGTTTCGGAGACATTGCCGGCAGTGCAGGCGGTACAAAAAACTTTTTCGGTCTTGATCAATCAACTGATATCCGTATTGGTTTTGAATATGGCATCAGCGACAGGCTTTCAGTAGGTTTAGCCAGGGCGAAAGGGGCCGGTGTGGTAACGCAGTTGTACGAAGGAAATTTAAAATACCGTTTACTGGAGCAAACCGCAGATGATAAAATACCTGTTGCGGTAACGGTATTTGGTAGCACTACCCTTTCGGCGGCAAAAGCTTCAACCGATCCCACCGCTGCAAATGCATTCGGTCAATTTCAAGACCGCTTAACTTATGTGGTGCAGGCTGTAATTGCCCGTAAGTTTAACTCAAACTTCTCGATGCTGGTAATGCCATCGTACGTACACCGCAACTTTACTGTTTTTGGTGATCAGAATGATATGCTTGCCCTGTCTGTTGGTGGCCGCATTAAAATTACCAAGCGCATGGCTTTTGTGGCCGATTATACCATTCCATTCAGGGATAAAAATAAGGAAACCTATCTCGAAAACACCTTGGGAACCACTTACTATAAGACACTTGGTGCCGGACTGGAGTTTGAAACCGGTGGACATATTTTCCACCTTAATTTCACCAATGCAACCGCCATTCAGGAATCACAATTTATTACCGATACAAATACTTCGTGGCTTAAGGGGCAATACCGCTGGGGCTTTAGCATAGCACGAAGATTTTCTTTCGATAAGAAAAAAGCGAAGTAGATTAAATTGAACCAAAAAGTAAACTAAAAAAACAGTTATGGAACGTAATGAATTTATCAAATCTTTGGGACTGGGTGTTGCCATGGTGTGCACTGGAGCCTGCTTTTCTGCCTGTGGAAAAAAAAGTGATTCACCAGAACCCAGCAAACCTAACGGTGGTGGAGTACCTACGGGTACTACCGCAAGTGTAGATCTGAATACCCAACTGTTAACCGTTGGAGCATCTGTTGTAGTTAATGGTATTTTATTTATCCGTACTGCCGCTGGGAATACCACTACTTCTTTTGCGGCTACGCAAGCTGCTTGTCCACATCAGGGTGGTGCACTAAGCTTTATCCAGGCCAGCAACTATATCCAGTGTGGATTACATAATTCGAGATATACCACTACCGGAAGCATTTTAGCCCAACCGAATGATGGAGGAACTACAAGCGCATTAAAAGTTTATCCGCTTACGGTTTCAGCGAATATGCTGACCGCCACAGCTTAATCTTTTGTTTTTTTAAGGTAAGAGGCTGTATATAAAGGATGGTTGTTATGAGCTTTTCGAAAGGCTTATCTAAATGTCCTATAAGGCGTTGCGATATTTCGTGGAAGCTCAGTACAGGCCTGGCTCTATCTGATAGATCGAGCCAGGTGAATCACAACTTATAATACAGTCTCTTTTTTAAACTGTTACATTTTGCCCTTTTACATCGAAAGCATCACGTAGGCCTATAGCAAGCACATTAAAGGCATAAACGGTAAACATAATGGCTAAGCCGGGCAAAATGGCAAGGTAGGCGGCATCCATGATGATGTAACCATAGTGTTCCTTAATCATGCTTCCCCAGCTGGGCATAGGAGGTTGTGCGCCAAAGCCTAAAAAGCTTAGTCCTGTTTCCAGCAATATGGCCGAGGCAAAATTAGAAGAGGCCACAACCAAAATAGGACCTGCGATATTGGGTAATATATGTTTGATAATGGTTCTGGCTGTACTAAAACCAAGGGCCCTTGCCGCCTCTATAAACTCTACTTCCTTTAAAGCCATTACCTGTCCGCGTACCAATCTGGCTACATCTACCCAGGTTGATAAACCAACTGCAATAAATATCTGCCAAAAACCCTTACCCAAAGCAAATGAAATGGCAATGACCAATAAAAGTGATGGTAACGACCAAACTACATTCATAAACCAGCTGATGGCCGCATCTGTCTTCCCACCAAAATAACCTGCTATGGCACCTAAACTTACCCCGATAAAAAGAGAGATAAGGACCGCCATTAAACCTACCGATAATGAAACGCGTATGCCCAAAATCAAACGGCTCAATAAGTCGCGGCCATAAATATCGGTTCCCAGAATATAGGTTTGTTTATAGATGTTGTTCTTCTCGAAAAGCGCTTGTGACGAGTATGTTTTTGAAGGTAAAACACAATCCGGACATAGATCTTTTAATGCATATGCTGTTTCTTTGGCTTTTTCGTCATCCCCGATATACTCCTGTACTAAAACAGCATTGCCATTTAATTTGTAAGAAGTTATCGGGATGCTTTTAAAAGAAGGCGTTTGTCCATTCAGCATCCTTTGCAAAAAATTAACTTTTTCTACTTTTGGATTCCGGCTGATGATTAAAAAAGTAAAGGTACTGCCCGGTTTTTTTTTATTTAACTGGAGGGTTTGCACATTTGCATTTGGGGAATGATCGGGTATGATCAGATAACCCAAAATGCCCATCAGCATTAATAAAAGGATAAACACCAGCCCGCCGAATGCCAATTTATTCCGCTTAAACTTTAACCATACTTTTTTTGATGGGCTATTATCCATTACCTAACCATTCTGCCTTTCCAATTATATTTTCCACTGTTTCCGGCAATGCCGATGTACACCATATAAATGATATGCAATACATTTAAAACAGGCATTAAAATCAGTAAACCGCGCCTTTTGGCAAAGCCGGTTACATCCCATAAAAATAAGGTTTCTAAAACCATTTTAAATACCAGCTGGTAGAAAACAAGGGTTAAAAAACCTGGAATAAACAATCCCGTAACAAAGTTTGACAGCAGGCTGAGATTGAAGACCCAGATCAGCACACCTAAAACAATAATGGCCTTGTTCTTATAACGGGTACTTTTTGAAGCCCAGCGTTTACGCTGTTGGATAAAATCGCCCAACGTTTCTTTGGCATGGGTATATACGATCGCATTCCTGTTTTTTAAGAAACCGATCTTATCGGGATACTTCGCCGCAATTTTATGTAATAACAGTTCATCATCGCCCGACGCAAGGTCGTCAATCCCCTGAAAGCCGCCAACTTCGTAAAAAGTGCTTTTTTCATAGGCTAAATTGGCACCATTACAGGTTGAAGGTTTCCTGTTTCCAATGGTCGAAGCACCCAGTCCGATCAGGTAGAGGAACTCTAACGACTGTAAACGCTCAAAAAAACTTTTCTCCTGAAAATAAGCTACCGGAGAAGAGATCATTTTATAGTTTTTCTCTTCATATAGCCCAACAATAGTAACCAGCCAGTCTGCCCCCATTCTACAATCGGCATCAGTGGTGATGATCAGCTCGCCAGAGCAGGTACCAATAGCAGTTTGTATTGCTTTTTTCTTGTACGAGTTCAGCGCCCGGTCTTCATTTAACTTAATCAGTTTTACATTACGATCGGCATAACTTAATACAATTTCTGCGGTTTTATCAGTAGAATGATCATCTATAATAATGATCTCTGTTAAGGCCTGAGGATAGTGTTGTGCAATCAGGTCATCGATCGTTTTACTGATATTGGCTTCTTCATCTCTTGCCGCTACTATGATAGAGACCTTGGTTTTCGGATCTGATTTTTGTGGATTAAAATAAATCAATCTATGCCATCCCCTGATAAAATAAAGGATCAGAAAACCATAGATTAAGGTTAAAGCAGCAGAAAGTAGACTAATTAGATTTAAGATTTCCAAAAAAATTGAGTTTAAAAACAAAATAAGTGCCTAAGATAGCAGGAATTATGATATTTACGAGCCAAATACCGGCTGTACATGCAATAACTGCTACATGTTGATCAGTGATATGTTTAAACAGTTCAACAGCGGTAACACTCCTGATGCCCACATCGAAAAGATCGAGAGAAGGTAATGCCGATTGTACCAAAAAAAGCAAGCAGGTCATCATTACAATATCTGCATAATGCAATCCGGGCACCAGCCAAACAAAAAGAATAAAATATTGCGAACTAAATACCAGGTAACGGGCAAAACAGTAGGTAATAATCTTGAATAATTCTCTTTTTCTGTACCGGGCTAAAATGCTGTAAAATTTCTTGTATTTCCGGGTGAACTTAAAGGATAATAAAATCCCGTTTAACCAACGGATGTTAAAGTAAAACACCAGAAAAAACAGGCTAAAAATTACCGCAAAAAATACCAGGGCGATAAAAAGCACACGATCGATAGGGACAAAGCGGTATACAAAAAAACAGGCTGCAATAGCTCCAAAAACATTGGTTAGTACCAACTGGCCTATGCTGCCCACACTCATGGCCACTATCCCAACAATTCTTCTTCGGGGGGAGAGGAAAAACACGCGCCCCCCATACTCGCCAAGTCTATTGGGTGTAAAAACAGCAAGCGTTAAACCACAAAAAACCGATTCGATCGCACGATAAAAGCTGATGGGTTCGATGTGGCTCATCAGGTACTTCCATTTTCTCGCTTCAAGAAACCAGTTTACCAGCATCAGGATCACCACAGCACCAATTACTGTAATAATTTCGGCCTGGGGGATATCTTTTAACAACGTACTAAAATCGCGGAGATTTTTATTGGCAATGAGTTTATGATAAATAAACCAAAAGGCAAATATTACAATTGCAACTTTAATAAAAAGCGATATTATTTTTTTGTGCCTGCCTGTCAAGATTCTCTTTTTTCTTGCAAATATGCTTAATATTGCTGTAATGTTGAATGAAAAAAAGGAACGGGTAATTATGGGCATCGATCCAGGCACTGCAGTGATGGGTTATGGCGTAATTTTAGAGAAGGGAAACAAAACAGAACTGATCAGTTTAGGCGTGGTTAAGATGACCCATTTAGACGATCCTTTTCTTAAACTTCAGCGGATATTCGAAAAAACAGTGGTGCTGATGGAGCAGTACAAACCCGATGTACTCGCTATTGAAGCTCCTTTTTATGGTAAAAATATCCAGGTATTGCTGAAACTCGGCCGTGCGCAGGGCATTGCCATCGCCGCTGCATTATCCAGAAATGTGCCTGTAACAGAATATTCACCCCGTAAAATCAAACAATCCATCACAGGCAGTGGAAATGCCACCAAAGAACAGGTTGCAGCCATGTTACAGCGTTTATTGAACTTTAAGGAAACGCCCGAATTTTTAGATGCCACCGATGGTTTAGCGGTTGCCGTTTGTCACTCCTTTCAGAAAATTACTGCAGGTGGTAAATCTAAAACCTATTCGGGCTGGGAATCTTTTGTAAGCGATAATAAAACTAAGGTTAAAGGATTAACGGTTAAAGCAAAGAAATAGTTAATCAAACCGAATCTGTTACATTGAGCTTGTTGAAACACTTTTTCGAAAGCTATATTAATAATCCATTAACCTAAATAAATTCAATTGTTAGTGAAGGCTCCAAACATTAAAACTAAATAAATTCAGCATGATAATCCTCTAAATGGTTCGTGTCTGTACGAACCATTTAGAGGCACCATAGCGGGAAAATTTATCCCTGATTATTTTCGAACAGTTTTTTTGTAGTCAGTTCTCTTGCCAGCCTATCTTTCCTAATCAAATGCCTGATTGCTAAAAATGCCAATGCACCAACCAATATCAGTACCCACAGGTTGGAAATGGCGATGATGATTTCTTTGAAGATCGTCCAGCCGTTTATTATCCCCAGCCATAGCCTGTTTACAAACGAAGGACGGTAATCGTACAGGTTATCGTTTGCAACAACCATCGTCTTCACCGTATTGTCCTGATAAAAATTAAGGGTAATGGTACTGAATTTTACACGGCTATCGATCTGCATATTCTCTATCCTTTTATCAACATAATCATCTTTGATGAAAAGAGAAGACTCTACATTGGCGCTCTTTTTTGAAGCTACTTTATTGATCTTTTCAATTGCATCGATCCGGTTCTGTGCTTTTAATTTATTCGATAAATAAGCTATGCTCTGATCGTCCATCTTCATCGATTGATTATCCACAAAAACGGCCATTTTCGCGATGGTATTGGTAAAATCATCCAGTTTATCTGATGGTACCTTAGCCACCAGGTAGCCCTGCGTGCGGTAAGAAGTGATTTCCTTTAACGAATCGGTTGATTGTTTAACCTTGTCGGTTTCCTGGATGATACTTTCGATCGAGAATTCGGCAACTGTGCCACCTTCGGCCTTAATGGTTTTGCTAAGTTGTTCTTTCGTTTTCTGAACATCTTTTAC
Source organism: Pedobacter zeae (assembly GCF_014196715.1). Taxonomy (GTDB): domain Bacteria; phylum Bacteroidota; class Bacteroidia; order Sphingobacteriales; family Sphingobacteriaceae; genus Pedobacter; species Pedobacter zeae. Next base: position 282,284 of record NZ_JACIEF010000004.1, on the reverse strand, counting down.
CCTAAACCTCATGTCGGCAGTTTTAACGATCTTCTCTGTTGCCGTGCTATCTGTAGCCATTTTATCTAATGGCTCTAAAGCTACTGTATCGGCACCTGCGTATTTTTTGTTTTCACTCTGGCAGCCAAAAATGGTTAAAATTATGGCTATAGCAATAATATTCCTTTTCATGATTGTGTGGTTCTAAATAAATAATCATTTTAAATATTGCTTCAAATGGCCATGAGAAGTCCGGCGCCTTTGGTTAGATAATAACGCCGTATTTACCCTTAATACGATAATTGTATTTAGGTAACCCAATACTAAGTTTAGCGTACTGAGAAGGGACTTTAGGTGGCTTTTCGTTAAGAATAAGAAAGCCTGGTTTAGGTAATGTAAATCTTAACAATGCGGATAGTTAAAACTTATCTTATTTTTGGAAGGCAAGTGCAGAAGCAGTTGGGTTATAGCAGTCCCGCCATTTGCTTTAGCCCTGATGCTAATTTAGTGCCGATTCATCGGCAAAGAATCAGGGGCTGCCGCGGCTGTCGGGCTTAGGATAGAAGGGCCTGCCTAAGTAATTTAACCTGACAGGAGCGGCACGGAGTAAAGCGGATGGCAGGGCTTTTGGAACCTATTTTACTTAAACCCATCAGGTTTTGAAAACCTGATGGGTTATTACATCATAAAAAAGCCGGTCAATGTATCAACATGACCGGCCTTTATATCTTGATAGCAAAATGCTTATGCGTCTAATATTTTGAATACTCCTTTAATGGCAATAATTGCACCGATGAACAAAACAATCCATGATGCCAATGATACCTGCCAAGAATCGTAAGCGAAACGTGCGTAAGTACCCACAATGCATATCAGTACACCCAAAACCATCAATTTATAAATTCCTGGCTGGTTAGCCGTTTGCATACTTTCTGTATTGTGCTTTAATTTGTTGTTCTCCATAATGTTTATTTTTATGTTGCAGCAAAAGTAATACTTATTGCCGAATAATTATATAAACTTAGTAACTTTTTAATCGTTCTAAACGTTGCTTTGCCTTATCCTTATCCGATAGCTTTTCGCCCTGATACAAAGGCTTTTCCCAATCACCATACATAGGGTTGGGCAATACAATAAATTTAACTCCAAAAAGTGTCTGATTTAAGTTTACCTGTTCTTTTGTATTTTTATTTTCACGGTAAAAAATATTCGAAAAATCGCTCAGATTATCCCCGCAAAGCATTAAAACATTATGGGTTTCAGCTATTTTTTGCCTCCGGGCTTCTTTATCTGAAGTACCTTTCGAAACCAGCAGATGCGCTTCATCTGCGTAAGGGAATCCAAACTGTTGCAGGTTTTTTAAGGTTGCCTTATAATCCTTTTCATCGCGATTGCTTACATAAAAGGTTTCGATGTTTTTTGAGGTGGCAAATTTTAAAAACGCCAGTGCCCCCGGAACGGTGTCGGCCTGGGCCAAACCTGTCCACTCTGTCCAATCAGCCGGGGCATAACTCAGTCCTTTTTTAATTTCATGTCCCTGAAAAGCAGCATTATCCAAAACTGTTTCATCTATATCAACAATTACACAGTTGGGCTTCTTACTGGTATCGGCCCATAAAGCTTCTTTTAGCGATAAACGTGCAAAATTATAGGCCTGAAAACATAACGCGCAGTATTCGCCAGATGTTTGTTGCCAAAGTACTGCATTGGTATAATCTCTTGCCGGATTTTGTGCCCGGACAAAAAACGGAACAAGAGAAAGCATGATAAGGATGTATTTTTTCATAACCTGATATTAAGCTATAAAGATACAGAAAACGCCTATTTTTAACTTTGCAAATCCCATTTCTTAATCGATGTGGGATTTTTAAATTTTAGCCATTTAAAAAACTTCCCCTGTCAGTTTTTGAAACCAATAATGTTTCTGCGCCCGGGTAAGCATGCCTAAAAGTAAGCGAAAATTTATTTTTCCCCTTTTCGCTCCATTTAAACTCAACAGCCAAAAATTTTTCTTTTGTTTTTTCGATATAATCAATTTCCTGCTGTTGTGTGGTACGCCAGAAAAAGCATTCTGCATCTATCTGGTTCTGATGCAGAAACTTTACGCGCTCAGCAATCATATAATTTTCGAACAGTGCTCCTACATCATTTCTATTGGTTAAGGGGCTAAAATTCCTCGTAATTGCATTAATAATACCGGTATCATAGAAATAAATCTTCTTGCTCTTTTTAATCTCGTTGCGTACATTACCCGAAAAGGCAGGCAGGCTAAAAATTACGAAAGATTTTTCGAGCAGGCTAATGTACTTATCAACTGTTTTCTGATCGGCCTTTACCAGCTGCGCCAGTTCCGAAAAGTTAACTTCGCTCCCAACCTGCAAAGCCAGGGCCTTTACAATCTTCTCGAATAGCAAAGGCTTTTTAACATCTTCTAAAGTAAAAAGATCCTTGTACAGATAACTATCGGCCAGTAATTTTAAATGTTCTTCTGCATTTTGCGGATCGTTTATAATTTCAGGATAAGAACCATAAATTAAACGTTGCGCTAATGATCTTTCTTCGCTAATAAAATCAGTATCATTTACCAGTTCAGCGTATGAAAATGGTAAAAGCATCATTTCATATTTTCTACCGGTTAAGGACTCATTTATCTTACCTGATAACTCGAATGCGGAAGAGCCTGTAGCAATTACCTGGATATGTTTAAAACGATCTACAATAATCTTGATCAACAGGCCTACATCATTGATTCGCTGGGCCTCATCAATAAAGAGCACTTCGTAGCCAGCGAGTATTTGTGTTATCTGTGCCGCATTAGGTTTAGCTAAAGTTTCGCGTACATCGGCATCATCGCCGTTAAGGTACAGGGTCTTTTTATTAACCTTTGCCAATAATTGTTCAACAAATGTAGTTTTACCCGTTTGGCGTGGCCCAAAAATGATAAAGGCTTTCCCTTTAAAAAGCCTTGCAAAAGCATAATCCAATTGTTTCCGAACAATCATAACTATTTATCTTTATACAAAAGTATAATAATTTTGGATTACAATACACTAAAAACATAATAATTTTGGATTATAATACATAAAAATTATAATAATTTTGGATTATAGGATTTTAAGGTTATAAAAAAGCCTGTTTCTTGATCGAAACAGGCTCTATATTTTTGCTAGTTCAGACTCCAAACTAAGGACGCTGAACTGTCAACTTAAATGTTATCCTTCCAATGCTGCTGCACCACTTACAATCTCGGTTAACTCGGTTGTAATTGCCGCCTGACGGGCCTGGTTATATGAAAGTTTTAAGGCTTTTAATAACTCACCAGCATTTTCAGTTGCTTTATCCATTGATGTCATACGTGCACCGTGCTCAGATGCATGAGAGTCTAACACTGCTTTGTACAACTGGATTTTGATTGATTTAGGAATCAGCTGTTCTACAATTTCTTCTTGAGAAGGCTCTAAAATATAATCAGCATTGGTTGTTTTCTTATTGGCTTTTGGATCTGCCGCTACTTCTTCCGTTTTAGGCAAAGGCAGCAACTGCTCAGTAGTAATAAACTGCACAGCAGCATTTCTGAAACGGTTGTAAACCACTTCTACCCTGTCGAACTCGCCTTTAACAAAACCTGCCATAATCGCATCTGTAATTTTGGTTACGTTTTCGAAAGTCAGGGCTGAATATACTTCATTATTGTTGCCAATAACATTGTATTTACGTTTTTCGTAAAAATCCTGGGTTTTTTTACCGATAGAAATAATACTCACATTGCCGTTTTTCAACTGTTCGCTGTATTTCCCGGCAATTAAATTGTTGGCCGCTTTAATTACATTCATGTTAAAAGCACCAGCCAAACCACGGTTTGAAGATATAGTAACAATTAACACCTTATTGGGCTCGCGCTCTTGTATAAAAGGCGATGATGATCCCTCTAAACTTGCCGATAGATTACCTAAAATCTCTTTCAGTTTAGTTGCATAAGGACGTAAAGCGATAATTGCATTGGTAGCACGTTTCAACTTTGCTGCCGAAACCATTTTCATAGCTTTGGTAATCTGCTGTGTTGACTGTACCGAGGCAATCCGGTTTCTTACTTCTTTTAAATTAGCCATTCTCTATTTAGATGTGAGAGGTGAGACGTGAGAGGTAAGACGTTAAGTCCCAATCTCAGATCTCAAATCTCATGTCTCAAATCTTATTAATATTTACTTGAAATCTCTTTTGCTACTGTATCTAAAACACCAGTAATGTTATCATCAAATTTACCAGCCTTTAACGCTGCTAAAGTTTCAGGATGACGTAATTCCAGTTGAGTTAAGAATTCAGTTTCAAATTCTTTTACTTTATCCACCGGAACATTACGCATTAAGTTTTTAGTACCTGCATAAACAATTGCAACCTGTTTCTCTACAGTAAATGGAGAGAACTGTGCTTGTTTTAACATTTCTACGTTACGTGCACCCTTATCCAATACCGATTTAGTGGCAGCATCTAAATCAGAACCGAATTTAGAGAAAGCCTCTAATTCACGGTATTGAGCCTGATCAAGCTTTAAAGTACCTGCTACTTTTTTCATTGATTTGATCTGCGCATTACCACCCACACGTGATACCGAGATACCTACGTTAATTGCCGGACGGATACCAGAGTTGAACAAGTTCGACTCTAAGAAGATCTGACCATCGGTAATCGAAATTACATTGGTTGGGATATATGCAGAAACGTCACCTGCCTGGGTTTCGATAATTGGAAGTGCTGTTAATGAACCTCCTCCTTTAACGATGTGTTTAATCGACTCAGGTAAATCGTTCATGTTTTTAGCGATATCATCGTTAGCGTTGATTTTCGCAGCTCTTTCCAACAAACGGCTGTGTAAGTAGAAAACGTCACCCGGATAAGCCTCACGGCCCGGTGGACGACGAAGTAACAGAGATACTTCACGGTAAGCCACAGCTTGTTTAGATAAATCATCGTAAACAATTAATGCTGGTTTACCTGTATCGCGGAAAAACTCGCCAATTGCAGCACCTGCAAACGGCGCATAGAACTGCATTGGAGCAGGATCTGCAGCCGAAGCAGCAACAACAACTGTATATGGTAAAGCACCGTTTTCTTCCAGTGTACGTACAATGTTGGCTACAGTAGAGTTTTTCTGACCGATAGCTACATAGATACAGAACACAGGCTGACCTGCTTCATAAAATTCTTTTTGGTTGATAATGGTATCGATACAAACAGCAGTTTTACCAATCTGACGATCGCCGATAACCAACTCACGCTGACCACGACCAATTGGAATCATCGCATCGATTGCTTTAATACCGGTTTGTAAAGGCTCATTTACCGGCTGACGGTAAATTACACCTGGTGCTTTACGCTCTAAAGGCATTTCGTAAGTTTCGCCCAAGATCGGACCTTTACCATCCAAAGGCTCACCTAAAGTATTAACTACGCGGCCAAGCATACCTTCACCAACTTTAATAGAGGCAATTTTTTTGGTACGTTTAATGGTATCACCTTCTTTGATCTCGTCTGAAGGGCCTAAAAGTACCACACCAACGTTATCTTCTTCAAGGTTTAATACGATACCTTGCAGGCCATTTGCAAATTCAACCAACTCTCCCGATTGAACTTTAGTTAAACCGTAAACACGGGCAATACCGTCGCCCACTTGCAACACGGTACCAACTTCTTCCAGTTCGGTTTCTGATTTGAAGCCCGCCAATTGCTGTCTGATAATTGCCGATACTTCGTCTGGTCTTACCTCTACCATAATTTTACTTTATATCTTTTTATAAATGTTTAATGCTTAGCGCATGGCGCCTGGCGTTTTCGTGCCATACGCTTATCGCAATACTCTTTGTGTTTGGCGCTTGGTGTTTGGCATTCTATTACCTTACACTTACGCTTCGCAATATTTTCAGGCATTTTGCGAATCAACGCTCAAAGCCCTACGCAAAGCGCTATTCGCTTATTGCGCAAATTCTTTTTTAAGTTTACTTAAACCGCTGGCGATACTGGCATCAAACTGCTTATCACCAACTTTTAATATAAAACCACCGATCAGTTTCCCGTTCACCTTTTCGTTTACGATGACCTGCTTGGCACCCAATTCTTTTTTTACAATTGCTACGATTTCCTCTTTGGCAGCTGGGCTTAAAGCACTCGCAGTCGTTACATCAGCTGTAACAATGCCTTTGATCAGGTTATATTGCTGTACAAACTGTTTTGCAGTAGCAAATAATATAGCCGAACGTCTTTTATTCACAACGGTTTTGAAAAAAGTCAGGGTCAGTTTACCTGCTTTGTCTGCAAAAATACCGTTCAGGATACCTGTTTTTTTATCCAAAGGCACAATCGGGTTTTTTAATATTGCTTCCAACTCAGGGCTTTCATCAACCACTTTCTCAAACAAAACCATATCATTATAAGATTCTTCCAGTGCATTGTTTTCAATGGCCAGGTCGATCAATGATTTGGCGTATCTGCTCGCAACTTTAATTTCTGACATATATTTAGGTGTGAGATCGGATATGGGAGACTTGAGATTTGAGATCTGAGACTTTAGAGCTATAGCCCCATCTCACATCTAATATCTCATATCTAGCATCTCAAATCTATTTTCTCAAACTAGTTTAATTCAACGTCTTTTAACAAGTTAGCAACTAAAGCTTCCTGTTTGGTTTTATCATCCAACTGCGCACGTAAAACGCGTTCTGCAATTTCCAATGATAAAGTAGAAACCTGACCTTTAACTTCTGCCAAAGCAGCTTTTTTCTGATTTTCGATCTCGATCTTTGCTTTCTCGATCAATTTTGCTCCTTCAGTTTGCGCTTGTTTTTTAGCCTCGTTCAGGATACTATCTTTTAAGGTTTTAGCTTCCTTCAGAATTTCATCACGCTCGGCACGGGCCTGTTGCATCAAATCTTGGTTCTGGCTGGTTAAACGAGCCATTTCCTGCTTAGCCAACTCAGCTTTGTTCAAAGCCTCATCAATGCTTTGCTCGCGCTCGTGTATAGCACCTAAAATAGGTTTCCATGCAAACTTTCTAAGTATAATCAATAAACAGATGAATGCTACCGATGTCCAAAAAACCAATCCTATGCTTGGGGTTACTAATTCCATTTTATCTAATTTTTAATACAATCTTTTTAATGAGGCCGGGTAATAACCAATCGTTAATTACCCAGCCTAATTTCTTCAGCGATTATTAACCGTTTAAGCCTAATAATGCAACTACTACACCGAATAAAGCAGCACCCTCGATAAGGGCAGCAGCGATAATCATTGCAGTCTGAATTTTTGATGCAGCTTCTGGTTGACGAGCAATACCTTCCATTGCTTTACCACCTACTTGACCGATACCGATACCTGCACCGATTACTGCTAAACCGGCACCAATTGCCGCGATTGAACCTACCATAACTAATTTAATTTATATTAATTTGTAAAAAATAGTTTTCTGTTAATGATGTTCTTCTACTGCCATACCAATAAATAAAGCAGTAAGTAATGTAAAAATAAAGGCCTGTAAAAATGCTACCAGCAATTCCAGCACATCCATAAACAACACGAATGCAACTGAAACAGGGGCGATGGCCAAGGTTTCGAAAATGAATATTAACGATATTAAACTTAATACGATAATGTGGCCTGCAGTGATGTTCGCAAACAAACGAACCATTAAAGCGAAAGGTTTAGAAATAATACCAATTACCTCCACAACTACCATTAAAGGCCATAACCAGAAAGGAACATCCGGTAAAAGAATATGCTTCCAGTAATATTTATTACCGTTGATATTTACAATAATCAAAGTACCCAAAGCCATTACAAAAGTTAGGGCAATGTTACCGGTTACGTTTGCCCCACCCGGAAAGATTGGCACTAAGCCCAATAAGTTGTTAAACCAGATAAAGAAAAACACGGTTAACAGGTAAGGCATAAATTTATTGTATTTATGACCAATATTTGGTTTTGCAATATCATCACGTACGAATACGATAATCGGCTCAATTAATGATTGCAAACCTTTAGGTGCTTTACCCACACGTTTTTTATAAGCTCCGGCTACTGAAATAAATACAACCAGAATTACCAGGATAGCCACAAACATTGCGGCCACGTTTTTAGTGATCGAGAAATCAAGAATAGATTTGCTTGCCTCCTCATCGATTTTACCATCAGCACCAACCACTTTAATATGATCCTCTTCTAAACGGTAGTTATTATATTTACCGTTATAATCATGCTCGCCGTGATGGAAATTCCCTGAAGAAAAAACTTCTAAACCATTAGGAGTATACAAGATTACCGGAAGAGGCAACGACGTGTGACCCCACAAATGCCAAACATGCGAATCGGCAATGTGCTCCATAATTACCTTGGTTGGCTCGAATTTTTCTTCTCCGTGTTCGGCCTTAGTTCCATGTTCGCCAGATACTGCATGAGCAGATGCAGCAACAGCACTATCAACAGGTACAACAGCGCTATCAACCTGGGCGAAAGTATCAATTTTGATAGATAAAAACGCGATTAAAAGCGTAAAAACAATAGTTAGCCTTTTAACTTTAGACACAAAAACTCGGTTACAATCCATTTATTGGCAGTTTTTTACTTTAAATTTTGGTGGCGCAAGTTACGTAACAAACAGTAAACTTCAAAGACCGAAAACAATAAATATAAAGAAAAAAAATTAAGCAGAAATACAAGCCCAATTCCCTTTGCTTTTATACTGTAAATCAGCACAAAAGCCATACAAAAAATCATCTTTACTGCAATTGATCCCATAATAGCCATCACCCCTACTTCAGGATCGCGTTTTATCCCCATATCAACAAGCATATAAGCGATATAGGTTATGCCGGCCAAAAAGCCAAACATCACCCAAAAATTATTTACAAAAATCTGCTGATCAGTAAATAATAAAGATAAAACGGTAATAACGCCTATTAATAAGCCCACGAAGATCAGATAGATACTGGTAAATTTGGCTAGAGTCAATGGAATAATTTCTTAGCAGATAAAAACTTTTGCAAAGATAAGGTTTTTATTATCAAGTAACTAGTGAGGAATGGAAATATTATAAGGATGGTTAACCGGTTAACTGAAAATTGAAATCTGCCACTGCAAACTGTTAACTGCTGACTGAAAACTGTCAACTGGAACTAATCCCTGGTCACCTGCTTAATGGCCTGGTATAATGCAATCCCAACCCCTGCCAGGGCAAAAGCTACAGTGATCAACTTGCTTTTGCTGTTTCTGTGCTCATCAATTTTGTATCCTATGAAGGTGAGCAAGCCTATTGTGGCAATCATTTGGAAACCAATGGCAGAATATTTGGCGGCAGCGTTCACCTTTTTCTTTGGATCTTCTTCTTTTGGATTTTCCATTTTTTATGCAATAATTAAATTAACTTTGGATAATTGAAATTTGTTGCCGGATAAAATATTTTTCTATATATATTGTTTATTGTATATCAACTTAAGAGATTTACCATCATTGAAAAAAAACGCTAGCAAACATTTAAGTCGCTTCGCCATCTTTTTTAGTGCCCTCCTTATTTATGGCTGTGTTGCAAATAAAGATACTGCAGTAGACCGTAGGTTCCAAAACCTGACGGCAAGGTATAATTATATCTATAATTCCAATGTTCTGCTTACCGAATACAACGAGAGCCAATTGCAAAGTTATGCAGATAATTATGAAAAAATATTACCTGTTTATCTCGACCCCGAGCCACAGGCAAACCTGGTACTCTCGGCAGGCATTCCCAATAAACAGCTTGATGATATAATTGCCAAAGGACAAACCATCATTAATGAAAAAAGTTTTAGCAACTATATTGACGACGCCTACATGCTTTTGGGCAAGGCCAATTATTTGAAAGGTAATTATTTTATTGCGTCAGAATATTTCGATTATACAGCAAAAACCTACAACAGCGACCTGAAAACGTTCATTATGGCGCTGAACTGGAAAGCCCGCAGCCAGATGCAGTTGAACAACATGGTACTGGCCGATAAAATACTCGACACCATGTTGCGCGCTTCCGACCAGTTAAAAAAAGACCTGGCCGAGCCCCTGGCAACTGCAGCACAGATGCGCATTTATCAGAAACGCAATAAAGAAGCCATTTTATTTTTAGAATTGGCCATCGCGTTGCCTGCTGAAAAACAGTTACGCATCCGTTGGCGTTTCATTTTGGCCCAGTTACAGGAAAAAGAAAAAAACATCCAGGATGCTTATGCCAATTTCACCAAAGTTGAAAAAAGCAATGCGCCTTTCGAAATGTATTTCCATGCCAATTTAAACCGCATTAAATTAAAGGCCTTGCTTAGCGGTGTAAAACTGAACAAAGAAGACCAGTTACTGGCACTGTTAAAAGATGATAAAAACTTCGATTATATTGATCAGATCTATTACCAGGTTGGTGAGCTTTTCTCAGAGGAAGGAAATTTTATTAAGGCTGAAGAAAACTACCATAAATCGGTTTCAAAAAGTACACGAAACCAAACACAAAAAGCATTATCTTATCTAAAAATTGCAGATTTAAACTTTAAAGAGTTTAACAATTACATTAAAGCAAAGCTGTATTACGACAGCACGGTAATGATTTTACCTAAAAATTTCCCTGATTACAGTAATATTGTTAAAAAGGCCAATAACCTGAAATATTTAACCGATAGGTATACCATTATTGCTAAGGAAGACACAGCCCAGTTTATTGCAAAACTTCCTGCTGCTGAACGTGAGGCCAAAGTAAAAGCTTATCTGGCCCCGAAAGTCGACGTGGCGAATACAAGCGGCTTAATCAACAACCAGTTCTTGAATGATCCGGATTTTCCGAACAGAAGTTTAAATGCACCCACAAATGCCGCAGGAAGCACTTTTTATTTTAATAATAATGCAGCGATAAGTAATGGCTTCGGCGACTTTAAAAAACGCTGGGGCAACCGGCCGCTGGAAGATAACTGGCGCCAGAGCGTGCGTTCATCTGCTCAGGAAACCAACCAGGTTTTAGCCGGAGGAAAAGTTGCTACAGAAATTATACCTGCAACCGGACAAGCCAATGCAACTTCTACTGAACAAACTTCATTAGAAAAGCAGTTTTTGGATGCCTTGCCTACCACACCTGCGCTGTTGGCCGCATCTGATCAGAAAATTATAGATGCGTATTTTGAAATCGCCAGTTTTTACCAGCAGGAACTGAACGATAATCCGGAGGCAAATAAAATATTCCTGGAGCTGATTAAAAGATATCCTGAAAACAATCACCTGGTAGCGATATACTATAGCCTTTACCTCAATTTTAAGGGGGTAGACGAAGCAAAATCAGACCAGTACAAACAATTGGTGCTCACCAAATTCCCTGAATCAAATTTTGCAAAAAATATTCTGGATCCGACCTATTCTGCCAAACAGACACAGATGGAAAACATTGCCATCAATAATTACAATGTAGCTTTTGATGCTTATACGAAAAAGGATTATCCAAATGTAGTAAAGCAGGCTGATGATAATATTTCGGCTTTCCCAAATAATGATCTGGCACCGCAATATGCTTATTTAAAAGCCATAGCGGTTGGCCGTACTTCAAAAATCGATGCTTTACTGGCCGAATTTAACCTGATCACCACTCTTTATCCGAATGATAAAATTATTACTCCACTGGTTCGTGATCATTTAAAATACATTGAAGCTAATCTTGATGAATTTAAACAAAGACCGGTTGCGCTGATCGATTTTGATCCAAACGAGCCTCGTTTTGTGGCTCAGGCCACTCCAACGGCCGCTCCAACCAAACCTTTAGCAGTATCAACCCCTGTAATCAAAACACCTGAACCTGTAGTTACAAAACCTGTTGAAGTGAAAACAGGTGATATAACCAAACCTGCCAGTATTTTCAGCGCGGCCAAATCAGAAGAGTATTATTATGTAATCGATGTTGCTGATGCTACTTTAACTTTAAGTTCATCACGCTTCGGGATCGGCCAGTTTAACAGGGGAAATTATCCCGACAATGATTTGGTACATAAATTGGTAGAGTTGGATAACGATCAGTTGATTTACATTACGAGCTTTGTTGATCTTGAAGATGCAAAAATTTACGAATCAAGCATCAAAGGCCAGTTAAAGAACATTATGAAAGTGCCGGCCAACCTGTATAAGGGTTTTATCATCAGTAAAGAAAACTTTGAGAAGCTTACAGACCGATCGCGGATTAACGAATACCTGGAGTTTTTAAAAGACAATTATAAGTAGGCAGAAAGCTTAAATGTCATCACGCCTTAAGTAGCGAGAATAAAGAATTAAGCTTAAAGACTAAAAGCTCAAATGCCTTCGCAGAATTGCCAGAAATGCTTAGCTTAAATTTGATTCTTAAAAAATTAATAAATTTGCATCCAAACGTCCTTTGTGATGATTTTGGAAAACAACAATAAAATGAATAAATCTCTTTCAGCACAAGATACAAGAAGATATAGTTTAATGATCTGGAAATTATTGGTTGGTGGAATAGCCCTCTTCGCTATTTTCATCTCCATGGTTGGCTTTGGCCTTTTCGGTGCTTTGCCTTCTTTCAGGGATATTGAACACCCTAAAAGCAATCAGGCATCAGAAATTATCGCCGAAGACGGTCGCACGTTAGGTACCTATTTTGTGCAGAATAGATCGAATGTTACCTACAAAGATATTTCCGAAAATGTAATCAACGGATTGATTGCTACAGAAGATACCCGTTTTAAAGAGCACTCCGGGATTGATTTTAAACGAACTTTCTCCATCATCGGTTACAATTTAATCGGCAAAAAACAAGGGGCCAGTACGATAACCCAGCAATTGGCCAAAAATCTTTTCCCGCGGGAATCGAACCTTAATTTTTTCTCCCTGGTATTAACCAAATTTAAAGAGTGGATTGTTGCCGTTAAACTCGAGCGCAATTACACCAAGGAAGAAATTATTACCATGTATTTAAATACCGTCGATTTCGGCAATCAGGCTTATGGCATTAAATCGGCCGCAAGGGTTTATTTCAACACCACCCCTGATAAACTGAGTTTAACACAGGCCGCAACCCTGGTTGGCATGCAAAAGGGAATTACCATGTATTCGCCTACGCGGCACCCCGAGCGCTCGAGAGATCGCAGAAATACGGTAATGGCCATGATGGTTAAATCTGACCTTTTAACCCAGCAACAGTTCGATGAAGAAAAAGATAAGCCTTTAAACCTGCATTTCAATGCGGCCACAGTTAATGATGGCATTGCGCCATATTTCCGTTCGGTGTTGAAAAATGATATCAAAACCATTTTCCAGGAACAATCGATCACTAAACCTGATGGTACCCCTTACGACCTGGACCGGGATGGCTTAAAAATTTATACAACATTGAATTATGACATGCAGGTATATGCCGAAGAAGCACAAAAAGAATACATGAAAGTGCTGCAGGCGCAGTTTATTGCCAGCTGGAAAGGTAGAAATCCTTTTAAAGATAAATCCCTGCAGATTGAGCAGGGCATTAAAAGATCTGACCGCTACAAATCATTAAAACTCGAAGGGAAATCGGATGAGGAAATTACCAACGATTTCAACACAAAAACAGAAATGACCATTTTTACCTGGAAAGGCAACGTTGATACCGTAATGAAACCGATCGATTCTGTACGTTACTACAAAATGCTTTTGCGTAATGCCATGATGACCATGGACCCAACCAATGGGCATGTGAAGGCATGGGTTGGCGGAATTAATTATGAACACTTTAAATACGACCAGGTTAAGATGGGAACCCGTCAGGTAGGTTCCACAGCAAAACCGTTTACCTATGCAGTAGCTATTGAAAACGGTTATTCGCCTTGCTATACCGTACCGAATGTTCCGGTAACGATTGAAGGTTACGGAGAACCTTGGACCCCCAGAAACTCGGGTAAACCATTACCAGGCAGCATTACCTTACAAAAAGCGCTGGCCTACTCGCAAAACTTTGTTACGGCTTATTTAATGAAACAGGTTGGTCCGGTAGCAGTATCTACCCTGGCTACCAAAATGGGTATTCCGAATGTTCCGGCATTCCCATCTATCTGTTTGGGAACTTTCGATTCTTCTGTTTATAATATGGTAGGTGCTTACGGTGCTTTTGCCAATAAAGGAACGTATACCAAGCCCATTTATTTATTGAGGATTGAAGATAAAAACGGTGTGGTATTGTTTTCTCAGAAGGAAATACCAAAACCAATTATGAGCGAAGAAGTTGCCTATGTAATGACGAGGATGCTTAAAGGTGTGGTAACCAACGGAACCGGATCGAGGCTGAATTATAAATATAAAGTTAATGCACCAATCGGGGCAAAAACAGGTACAACCCAAAATAACTCCGATGGCTGGTTTATGGCTATTACTCCTCAATTGGTTACCGGGATCTGGACAGGCTGTGAAGACAGGGCTTTCCACTTTATCAGCACCAACCAGGGTGAAGGTGCCAACACGGCCCTCCCTATATTTGCAGGTTTTATAAAAAGGGTATATGCCAATCCGGCATTAAAGATCAGTCATGCCGATTTCGAACCACCGAAATCTGGTGTTTCCATTACATACGATTGTAACCAATACCAGCAGCAGGAAGAAGGCACAAGCGAACTTGACGAGAAGCTCGGATTTTAAAGCAGAAGCGCTGCACGAAGGATAACAAAGATGTAACATCAACCTTAGTTTTCGGGCAAGCCCAAATTCTTTTAAACAACATTAAATCATTATCCGTTTAGATAAAGGGATTTCTCTTTTTGAATCTTATTTTTGTAATAAATGAGCAGTTTCGACCATAAAACAGCATTAACCGCCATACCGCATAAACCGGGTGTGTACCAATACTGGGATGCAGACGGCAAGTTAATGTACATTGGAAAAGCAAAAGATCTGCGCAACCGGGTAGGCTCTTATTTTAATGGCGATAAAAACCAGTTTAATGGTAAAACCCGGGTATTGGTTTCAAAAATCAGAAAAATTACCTTTACCATTGTTGATACCGAAATTGATGCCTGGTTGCTCGAAAATAGCTTAATTAAAAAGCACCAGCCCAAATTTAATATCAATTTAAAGGACGATAAAACCTATCCCTGGATTATTGTTAAAAATGAGCACTACCCCCGCATTTACTGGACCAGGAAAGTAATTAAAGATGGTTCGACCTATTTTGGCCCTTATGGTTCCATAGGCATGATGCACACCATATTGGACCTCATTAGGGAGATCTACACGTTGCGTACCTGCAATTTACCCTTAAATGATAAAAACATTGCAGAGGGGAAGTTTAAAGTATGCCTTGAATACCAGATTGGCAATTGCAAAGGTCCGTGCCAGGCTTACCAGACCGAAAGCGATTACGATAAAAATATTGCCGAAATAAAGGAAATACTGAACGGAAAGATCGGCAATGTAATACGCGAGGTAAAATCGACGATAAAATCGGCAGCCGAAGACCTGAACTTCGAGTTGGCACATCAATATGCCCGCAGATTAGAGATTTTAGAAAAATACCAAAGCAAATCGACTGTGGTAAACAGTGCCATAACGAATGTAGATGTGGTGAGCATTGCATCTGATGAACGTTATGCTTTTGTGAACTACCTGAAGGTAATGAACGGAACCATTATCCAGACCCAAACTATTGAGGTTAAAAAGCAACTGGATGAAAGCGACGATGAAATCATGACGCTCGCCATGCTCGATTTCAGGAGTAAATTTAACAGCACTTCAAAAGAGATTATTGTTCCGTTTGAACCTTCGCTTGAAGATGAAAGCCTGCGCTTTACTGTACCTAAACTGGGCGAAAAGAAAAAGCTTTTGGAACTTTCACAAAAGAATGTGCTTTTCTTCAAAAAGGAAAAATTAAACCAGTACGAAAAGCTAAACCCCGATTTACGTACAGAACGCATATTAACCACCATGCAAAAGGACCTGCGTTTAACACAATTGCCCAAGCATATCGAATGTTTTGACAACTCAAATTTCCAGGGGAAATATCCTGTTTCAGCAATCGTGGTGTTTAAGGATGCCAAACCATCTAAAAAAGACTACAGGCACTTCAATGTTAAAACGGTAGAAGGGCCAAACGATTTTGCGACCATGGAAGAGGCCGTTTTTAGGCGATACAGTCGCATGTTGGATGAAAACCAGGCTTTGCCCCAGCTGATCATCATTGATGGGGGTAAAGGCCAGCTATCGTCGGCAGTAAAGAGTTTAAAACGCCTCGGTATTGAAAACCGCGTAACGGTAATTGGCATTGCCAAACGCCTCGAAGAATTATTCTATCCCGGCGATTCATTCCCGCTCTACCTGGATAAAAAATCGGAAACTTTAAAAGTAATCCAGCAATTGCGTGATGAAGCACACCGTTTCGGAATTACTTTCCATCGTAAAAAACGCGATCAGGGAACACTCAAAACCGAATTGGAGCAGATCGAAGGCATTGGCAAAACCACTGCTGATAAATTACTCACGCATTTTAAATCTGTAAAAAAAATTAAGGAAGCTACCGAGCAACAACTTTCAGAGGTGCTGAACAAAAAGCAAGTGCAAACTTTGCTGGCTTACTTTAATGAAAGCTAAACCCGTTATGTAAAACAGGAAAGACAACTGTGTAAAAAGATTAACAGTAAATTAACCTCGATAGCGTATAGCTTAAATATTTTCTCAATAATTTAGGGTTGTCAAAACAGTAAAACTGTATCCCTATTTATGAATCACAACATCCTGACCACAATTACCAGGCTTTTATTGGGTGTATTGTATTTTAGCGAATCAGAAAGCCCTTTTAAAGCGACTGATTGGGGTAAAATTCCGCCTTCGGCGTTACAGCAGGAAATAGCATCCCGTTACCAATCTGCTCCGTTCAATTTAAAACAAGTAGATAATATTGCCTTTTTTGATCACCTTATATCGAAGGTAGATCCTGGTGATGCACCAATGGTCGAAAATATGCGCAAAATTGAAGCACTTCGAACTTTCATTGTACAAAACTTATCCAATATACAGGTTACACGGGTTGAGGGCAGTACCAAAATTCCTATCATTATAACCGGTTACCTGCCTGATGGTAGCTGCTTGGCTATCGAAACTTTCGCTATAGAGACTTAACATTAATCCACCCATAAATAAACCAATTAAACATGAAAGCATTAAAAAAATTAAGCTTAATGGCAGCGCTATGCCTGGGCCTGTCTGCCTGTAAAAAAGAAAACCAGCTGACGCCTGAAACCAGCGTTTTTGATCAAAAATTAAACACCAGCATGGCTACTGCCAGCACACAGGCTGTAACAGCAGGTTTTCCCGAAACTTTTGAATCAGGTACCAAAGGAAGTTATGCTGTGGCTTCGGTAACTTTAAGTAGCGGGAGCTGGACCCTGGACGACGCCTTAATCGGAAACCTGGCAGCCGATGCCAAAAACGGTAGTCAATCCGTACGTATCCGTAATACAGGTACCGTAAGCATGAATTTTGATGTAAGCGGCGCCAATACGGTAACTGTTGCACACGCTAAATACGGGACCGATGCAAGCAGTACCTGGCAGCTCTGGTACTCTACCAATGGTGGTTCGAGCTGGCAGCAATCGGGCAGTACCGTTACCAGTAGCACAACAGCATTATCAACTGTAACCTTTAACACCTCCATTTCAGGAAATGTACGTTTCCAGATCCGTAAAGTTAGTGGAGGCACCAACCGTATCAATATCGACGATTTTAGCATTTCTACAAGCGATACTACTTCAAATCCTCCAATAACCACCCCTGGCGATAATAGTCATCTTTTACTTGGCAATCCGAGCAACGCCGTTGCCAGTACCACCTACCCGGAAAATTATTTGATGGAACGTACTTATTATTCAATTTCTTATAGCAAAAGCAGGGCTACTCCTAACTGGGTAAGCTGGCATATCGGAACATCCGACCTGGGCTCAACCCCGCGTCAGGATGATTTTAGAGCTGATAACACTTTGCCTGCGGGCTGGTATCAGGTATCGAACAGCAGTTATTCCGGTTCAGGTTTCGATCGCGGCCATAATTGTCCATCGGCTGACAGAACAGCTTCAGTTGCAGCCAACTCTTCTACATTTCTGATGACGAACATGATGCCGCAGGCACCTAATAACAACCAGGGGCCCTGGGCCGACCTGGAAAACTACACCCGTTCATTAGTCACTGCAGGTAACGAGGTTTATGTGATCTGCGGTTCTTACGGATCCGGTGGTACAGGGAGCAATGGAGGGATCACCTACACTATTGATAACGGCCGCATTAATGTTCCGTCCAATACCTGGAAAGTAATTGTGGTACTACCTAACGGCAATAATGATTTAAGTAGGATCAATTCATCTACGAGGGTAATTACCGTAAACATGCCTAACACAAATGGATTAAATAGCAACTGGAAAACCTATCGCACTACCGTTGATTCGATAGAGGCAGCAACTGGTTACAATCTTTTATCCAATGTACCTATTGCTGTACAAAATGTAATTGAAGCAGCAACCGATAACCAGTAGATCGGCTTAATTCATTATAGAGAAGCGGTAACCAAAAAATTTGATTACCGCTTTATGATTTAATATAAAACTATAGTGGGTAAGTTATTATGATTGGGTTGAGGGGGTCAATTGTCGTATAAAATGCATGATAAATAACAGAAAGCCTTTTCAGGCAACAGCGCATTGATACAGACCTTTTTAGTAAAACGGCTAATACTAGTGGAGCCCCCTATCATTTAAAAACATAATAAAGCTAAATTCCTTCCGGCTAGATCTCTCCCCCGAAAATTTATACCTATACCTAAGTTGAGGTGATGACATAAAAAAGCTCCGGATTTACTTCGGAGCTTTTTTATAAGATTAATATTCCCAAAGGCCTTGTTCGTAATCCAGAACGGATTTTTTAATCCTTTCTGATTCGTACAATCGCTCTTTAGGGTCTGAAATAATATCCCTGATCTTGTTATCTCCGGGATTAGACTCTTTAACAATATAGCTACTAAATAAGCGACGGATAAAGAAATCGTCGAAACTTAATGAAGACGCATCATTATTGGTATTGATTAACCGTTTTTTAGTCAGAATTTCCCTGGCTTCCGGGTAGTATACCCAAAATACTGGTTGCCATTGTTTAGAAACCTCATTGTATTTTAATGGGGCAATGCCCACAATACGTGGCTCGAAAACAGAGCGTTTAGTGTCGAAGATCCAGTCTTCCTTGATCCTGAATTTCAGGAATAAATCAGGATTGAAATCGTTAACAACAGTAGTAACGGTCCCTGTTTTATTGTTAGAAACCTCCGCTGTTCCCAAAGCTGATTTAGCGGCAGAATCAGCAGACATAGGATTTAAGAAAGCATCATCCTCATTCAATGCACTGTCAATAGGAGAGTAAGCGGTTAGCTCATCTTTTTTAATCGCACCGATCAATACATCAATCAATCTGGATTTTGGTGATTTTAATGGTGAATTTACCGTATCGCGTAAATCAATTTCCCTCCAAATCCGCTTCGCATAAAAAACATCCTCTTCCCTTACATCTGCCAACGGAACCATTTCAGTACTATCAATGTCCTTACGAGCATAGAAACCGTCTTTTGGTGGTACTTTAAGTTTCTTTTTAACCGTTTTAACAGGAGCTTTTACCGTATCAACTACAGGAGCAGCAGCTACTGGGGCAGCTTTCTTCGGTGCTAACTTGGTTGGCTTTTTTTGTGCAAAAGCAAACGCAGTTAACAAAACTAAAATAGCAATACTTAAAATCCTTTTCATCTTCTTTTTATTTTACACTAAATGCCAATGAAGGTAAAATTTTCTGACGGCCATCCGGGCCAATAGAAACAATATCTTCAAAAAATACTCTTGTGCCCGGGGTAACCGAGTTAATTGCACCTTTTACTGCACCGGCAAAGCTTCCACCGCTACCCGCAATGGTAACCGCATCCGAACGTGGTTTGATAATGGTTAATTTATAACGCTGTATCTTAAATTTAACATCAAAAGGAAAATCGTCGAGATCTGCCTCAATTTCCGATTCGCTTTTCAACTGTACAGAAGCCACATCGCCACCGGCGCGGCCGCCAACTTTTGCAACAGGAGTTGGGATACCTTTAACCCTGAATTTTTGTGAGCCTAAACTCACGGTTTTACCAGCATTATTTGCAGAAACATTGATCGATACTTCTGAACCAACCATACTGCCGGGAACATTTACATTATAGTTTCCGTTACTGCCCGACATTGAACCTCCTGATATTGAAGCACGAACGCTTTCTAACGGGAAACCTGCCGCCGATACTGTAAATGGATTTGGAATACCTGCATAAATTACATTCAGTTTTGTGGATGTAACCGATGCTGAAGGTTTTGCAACCTGGTAGGTTTGTGGCTGCGTTTTGTATTCTTTAATCTGCCCATCGGTTTGACGAACGCGGATCGTACCTACCCAGGTAAACTGACCAACACTTCCTGTACCGCCACTATAGGTTCCTTTACCATCTTTAACCGATAATTTATTTCCGTTAACCGTAATATCAGGAGTCGATCTTGAATCGCTAGCTGTTAAAAAAACTTCTGCGGTGTAAGGTTGCCCCTGAATAACGTAAGATGTAGGAGCTACTGCCACTGCCGCAAACTGGTCGAGGTTAACCTGCGCTTTATCCATATTTCCGAATAACTTTTTAACCACCTCTGCTTCAGCATTTTTTGTATCTGTTTGCAGTTTGGTTAAAATGGTCATGGCAGCTGTTAATGGTGTTCCCTCACCAAAGTAGGTTTCCTGCCAGTTTCCTTTTCTCTTTCTAGCAGGATCTTTGGCTTCAAGAGAAAAAGCAACACTTGCCCTATCAGCAGGATCCAATAAAGAAATTAATTTTTCGCGTGTGGCATTGATTCTTTTCTTTAATTCATCTGCTTTCTTTTGATTAATCATGATATTCTGAGCGATATCCTGATTTGACCTGTTCACCAAATCTTCAGTTTCAGGGTCGATTCCGTCGCCTGCCTGCGTAAATTCTTTTTTAATGCTCTCAATATAATTATTCAGATCATCAGCCGCCTTCTGCGCTTGCTTTGCCTTATCGTAAATTGGCTGCGCACGGGCCGGTTCTTCTTTTAACTTCGAATTTTCGAAAGCAGAAAACAACTGATTAATACTGGTATTTACATTGTTTTTAGAAGTATCCAAACTATCGTTTATATTTTTGAATGCGTCTAAAATGGTATCTGATACGTTTAAGGCAAGCATGGCCAACAATACCAAATACATGATATTGATCATCCGCTGCCTTGTTGTTTCTTTTCCGCCTGCCATGTTTAATGTAGCTTTTCTTTAAAAATTAAAAACTAAACAAATTATACACGTGGGCTGTTCATAGCCGATAACATATTGCCATAAATTGCATTAAGCGATGACAGGTTTTTAGCCAATTTGCTCACCTCTTCTTTAAACTGTTTCGAATCTTCCATCGATTCGTTAAAGTTTTGCATGGTTAAAGATAAATTCGAATAAAATTTATTCATCGATTTTAAATGCGCACTAGAATCTTGCAATTCCAATTCATATACCGCATTTAACGCCGCTAAATTTTTGGCTAAATTAGTTACCTGATCGTGATAAGCCTGGGAATCTACCGAGCTTTCGCCCATTGCTTTCAAATTAGCAGTAGCTTTTTCGAAAGATGCACTTAAGTTATCGAACCCGGCTGAGGCCGTTTTAATTTTACCTGTAAATTCGTTTGTCGCCGTAGAAGCATCAGCAACATTAGAAATGGTGGCTACCTTGTCGCCAAAAGTACGTAAACCCGAACCTAAACTTTCGATCAATTCAGGACCAATTTTGGCATCTGATAACATTTTGTCTAAAGCTGCTGTATTCGACGGGGCAACTGCTGCTACAGGCCTTGCCGATGCTGTTGGCAACTCTCCCTTAAAATCTTCTTTTAATTCCGGATAAACCCTTTCCCATGCTGGTTCTGGTTCTGGTGGGAAAAACCCGGTTAAGAAGAATAAAAATGCTTCCACTCCTAGTCCAAGCCCGATCATATAGTTACCCAAAATTCCACCAATGTGTAGAATTTTAAATAACGCTCCGATAATTACAATACTTGCTCCCCATGAAATCGCTACATGTAACCAGCCTGGTTGTTTCTTTGCTGCCATAAAATTTTGATGTTTTTCTTTAGTTTTTAGTTTGTTTGGTTTTTAATGTCTTAAATCGGTGCCAGGGTAAGATGAAACGCACCTGAAACCGATGTACGATCTTTGCGTATCCTGATACTCGTATGTTGCAACCGCATTTTGTAAAAAGTAACCGGTATCTTTCCACGATCCGCCTTTTACTACTTTACGTTTCTTGTACTTGCTATCATTTGGCCCCGCATCATAAGTAAAATTAGGGTTCAGATCATGCAATAACGGGCTGGCACCTTTGTTATAGGAGGTGATTGTCCACTCGGCAACGTTACCCGCCATATTGTATAAGCCATAATCATTCGGAAAATAAGACCTTACCCCTACTGTATAGATGCCCCCATCGCTGGAATAATCGCCACGGCCCGGTTTAAAGTTGGCCTGTAAACAACCTTTGGTATTTCTGATATAAGGACCTCCCCATGGATATTTTGTTTTGGTATTACCACCTCTTGCAGCATATTCGAATTCTGTTTCAGCTGGTAATCTATAATCCGATCTCGAGCCTGCAGGTAATTTTCTTGCCGTAGCAACACCGTCATACAACCTGGTTCTCCAGTGAGAAAAAGCTTTTGCCTGCTCCCAGCTTACTCCTACAACAGGGTAATCATCATAAGAAGGGTGATTGTAATAGCCACGAACCATTGGGTCGTTCTGTGAATAAGAATAATCTGTTTTCCATACCATGGTATCAGGATAGATGGCAACGCTATAACGATCGATGTAATCCTGGCGCTTGCTGTTTGGATCTTTATGTCCGGCGGCGGCCTTCTCCATGTTTAATTCGGCATAAGAGTATACGAATTTACGTACGTCAAGTTCCTTTTTCCCAGGAAGTGCATCAAGGCCAGAATAATACATGCCATCTAACTGGCTTACCTGTGCAGCAGCTGCACCTCTTCCCTTGTTTCTCCAGATATTTGCGCCATTTGGCCCAACTTTTTTCCAGTCGATGTATTTATCTCCACCAACAGCATTTGCGGCATTTCCTCTTGGCGTAATCATAAATTGTTGAGGATTACCCATCATCCCAATGGCAATCGAATCGCGCACCCAGTTGGTAAACTGGCGGTATTCTGCGTTGGAAATCTCGGTCTGGTCCATAAAGAATGCACTAATGGTTACCATTTTACTTGGCCCATTCTGAGAGAAGGTAATATCTTCATCCGATCCTCCAAGTGGGGTATGCCCCGGCGGCACATAAACCATTCCTAGCGGGATTCTATCGTTTTTGAATTTTCGGTTATAAGCACCAACCAGCTCGCCTTGGCCGCCATGGCCACAGCTTGCTAGCATTACAGTTATACCTACAATAGCTAGAAGGTAGATTTTCTTCATATTTTTTATAGTGTGCTAAGCACGATTAGGAGCAATTTTATCAAAAATCACAGAAATTATCAACAAAAGCAAATATTTTACGTTAAATCATCACTCATGAATAATTAAAGTTAGATTAACGTTTATCCAACAACGTCATATTTTATACAATAACATGCATAACTTCCTTATTAACAGTAAAGTTACGCATTTTATTGTATTGACTTAGAATAAATTATTTGCAGTATTATTTATTAGATATTTTGATGTAATTTTCAATGGCCATTGTCATAGATGGAACACCTGGGGTTGGCGCAGCAATATCCACTATCAGATCCATATCGGTACATGCCTTACTGGTGTTGGTTCCAAAAGCAGCAATGCGGGTATTATTTTGCTTAAAATCGGGGAAGTTTTTAAATAAAGACTGAATACTTGAAGGGCTAAAAAATGCAATAACATCGTAGAACACCTCAGCTAAATCAGACAGATCGCTTACCACTGTTCTAAACAAAACGGCAGGGGTGAAATTATAGCCGCCTTTTTCCAGAAATTTCATTGTATCCTCTGTCGCTACATCAGAACAAGGGTACAGAAATTTCTCGCCTGCATGTTTTTTAAGCACCTCAGCCAAATCAGCAGCAGTTTGTTTACCGAAAAATATTTTACGCTTTCTATACTGAATATACTTCTGCAGATACAAAGCAATGGTCTCAGACAGACAGAAATATTTCAGTTCAGCGGGTACCTCATAACGCATTTCTTCGCAAATTCTAAAAAAGTGGTCTGCTGCATTACGGCTGGTAAAAATTACTGCCGTAAAATCGGCCAGGTTAATCTTATCCTTCCTAAAGTCTCTTGCGGGTACTCCTTCAACATGAATAAAAGACCTAAAATCAACTTTTAAATTGTGTTTCTTGGCCAAATCGTAATAAGGAGATTTTTCTGTTTCAGGTTTTGGTAAAGTAACCAAAATACTTTTTACTTTGCGGATTCTAGAGTCGTTCTTTTCTTGCATTTTCCTTTTTCCTGCTACAGCCCTATCGTTTTAATTAGTATGAGGATAGGACATATTTCGAGGGCGCAAAAGTACAAAATTAAATGCATTTTAGAAAACTTATTGTTAGAAAGTATCGTTATTCCCGCCCTTAAGAGCTGAAAAGCAAAAATGACACCTAACAACAAGAACGCCAACACGATATAAACTTCCCCATATTTAAGTGGCGACAAGGCAAAAGCAACCAGCAAAGGAATAAACAATAGTGATGCATTAAAGTAACTGAGATACAATATCGAGATGTACTCGCCAACTGGTTTCTGAACATTGAACAGGTATCCGAGAAAGCGTAAAAGAATTAATTTTAGCGCGTAAAAAGCAATTATGGTAACAGATATACTAAAGAAAAACTTAAAACCATCTTTGGCCTGGTACATATCGTTCCATTGCGCCACCAGGAAAAAAAACATCCCGAAAACAAAACCGAACTGCACAAAAAGCAACAAAAACGGCCAGGAGCTGAATAAGTTATCTTCTTTATTGATGTTATTTAATATCCTGTTGCTAAAAAACGATTGTACAATGTCTGACAGCTGCTTGGAAAATGCATTTTTTAAAATGGCAAAAATAATGAGCATACCAAAAATAAAGCCCAGCAAACCCACGTTGCCCTTGGGTATTTTTGTGCCCAGCTGGTAAGGGTTTGCTTTTTTCTTTAAATGCTGGTATTTCTTATGCCATGCCCATAAATCGAGTTTTGGAAAAAGATATTCTTTTTCGATCGTATCTAAAAGCGCACTTTTATTGATTAAACTATCAGGAAGTACCCAAGTGTGGCGGATTAAGGAATCGGTAGAAAACTTCTGCCTGGCCAGGGTTGCCGAATCGGGGCGGTATCTTCGATATTGATATTGATTTGCAGCTACGCTATCTGTTTGAGCAGGAATTTCTTGTGCCGCTACAAAATTGGCAGACCATACAAACGCGAACAAAAAGAAAATAAATTTCGGCATGCAGTAAATCAAAACTTAAAGTTGCAAAAGTAGTCGAATAATCATTGTTTACCTAAAGAAAATAAATGGGTTGATGAATAAACAGACCTGTTATGACCTTGCAAACAGAAGAAGTCCCCTGTAATCGCCATTGTCAGCCAGTTTCAATGAATTAATATAGTTTCTCCTATTCTCACTTTCTCTTGAAAGATTTTCAGCTCCCCAGGTAAATACTTTCTTATGAAATAGTTTTTCAACAATAATATCTGCCAATAACCTGCTGTGTCTCCCATTTCCGTTAGAAAAACAATGTATGCTTACTATACGATGTTTAAAGCGGATGGCTATTTCATCGGGAGAATAAGTATTGTTTTCAATCCAGAACCGGGTATCTTCCAATAAATTCTTTAATTCAATAGCAACTTGCCATCTGTCTACACCTATATTCTTATTTGTTCTTCGGAACGTTCCTGCCCACTTCCAAACATCTTTATACATCCTTTTATGTATATCTTTAATAAAAGCTTCTGTTAATAATTTTTCGGGTTTAAACTTTTTGCTTAGCGTCCATTTAATAGCTTCTTCGATATTTTGTTGTTCAAATTCATCAAGTTCTTCTCTGGTTGCAATAGTAGAGATGAGCAGACCATCCTTTTCGTCTTCGTCTAAAGGGGTTTGCCCATCAATATAATTCAGATCTAATCCCATAAAATTTTAGGCAATTCGTTTTTAATTTCTTCAGTCCTTTCTTTTATAGCTTTCTCGATCCTCTCTTTAGAATTACCCTGGTCTTCTAATTGCATGGTATTCGAGGTACGAAGAACAATTTTTGTAGCCAATTCATTTGACTTTTTTTCAATCATTGCTTCTAATGATCCATCTTTAGGTACAAAACCGTAAACCAGTTCCATATCTAAAACCCTGCCCAGCTCCCTAAGAGACTTTATAGTGATCGAACCATCTGCCTCTCTTTTTTCTATATCCAAAACGCCTTGCTTACTTATCGATAATTTATTAGCCAATTGTTGCATAGACATACCAAGTGTATTCCGGATCGCTTTAATCCAACCACTTGGCGGAATTGCAATACGGCTCAAAGGCGCAAAACCTAAAAGTTTGCTATTGAGTTGTTGCAGCATTAATGATCTTTTTCCCATAACATTAAAAGTAAAGCTATTACTTTACTTTATTAACACAAAAGTAAAGTTATTACTTAACAAAAACAACTAAAAAGTAAAGCTATTACTTTACCATTTTATTATTCCATTTACAGTTAACCTATTGCAATAGGTTTATAACAATAAAGAAAATTTAACTTCGCTATCTTTGCAAAATGTCTGGCATCTATATCCATATTCCTTTCTGTAAAAAGGCCTGTCACTATTGTGATTTCCATTTCAGCACCTCATTAAAATATGCCGATGAAATGGTAGAGGCCATCTGTAAGGAAATCAAAATGAAAAAAGACCGGATTACAGGCCAGGTTGGAAGCATCTATCTGGGTGGTGGCACCCCTTCTATTTTATCACAGGTGGCTTTGCAAAAGATTTTCGATGCCATTAACCATACTTTTCCGGTTGATGCCAATGCAGAAATTACCATCGAAACCAATCCCGATGACTTAACTGCCCGGAAGCTAAAAGAATTGAAACAATTGCCGGTTAACCGCTTTAGTGTGGGTATACAATCTTTTTACGATGAGGACCTGATCTGGATGAACAGGGCACACCAGGCCAGGGAAGCTGAAGATTGCATCAGGAGAAGCCAGGATGCCGGTTTTGAAAATTTAACCCTCGATCTGATTTATGGTTATCCCTTGCTCACCGATCAAAAATGGTTAAACAATATACAAAAAGCAATTGAGCTTGAGGTTCCGCATATTTCTGCCTATGCCTTAACAGTAGAACCCCGAACGGCTTTGGCCCATGCCATTAAAAACAAAAAACAGTCTCCGGTAAACGATAACCAAAGCGCTGCGCAGTTCGTCATTCTGATGGATAAACTGGTCGCTGCCGGATTTGAGCACTATGAAATTTCCAATTTTGCTAAACCAGGTCACCATGCCGTACACAATACCAATTATTGGAAAGGTGTAGATTACATTGGCATTGGCCCATCTGCACATGGTTTTGATGGCCGGAACCGGTATATGAACCCGGCAAATAATGCCTTGTACATCGAAACCCTCGAAAAAAACAAACTCCCTGAAAGTGTTGAAGAACTGAGTTTAAACGACAGGTTTAACGAATACATCATGACTTCAATGAGAACGATCTGGGGAATTGATTTACAAAAAATAAATACCGATTTTGGAAAAGATTTTCTGGAAGAGACCAAACATAACCTCAAAAGTTTTGAGGATAAAGATTGGTTGCTGATGGATGGAAATAACATTTGTTTAAGTCAGAACGGAAAATTATTTGCCGACCACATTGCTTCTGAATTGTTTATTGTTGAGAATGATGAAAGAAATAGATAAGAGCGTAAATGCTTTTTACAAGTTTATCATTCCCTAATTCAATAATTATATATTATGTCAAAAATTGTATGGATCACAGGTGCATCATCCGGTATTGGCGAGGCCCTGGTATACGAATATTTTAAATCGGGCGACAAACTGATTATTTCAGGAAGAAACCGCGACGAATTGTTCCGCGTTAAGGGAAACTGCCAAAATTCCTTTAATGTACACGTTTTACCATTCGATTTAAGTGAAACCGAAACCCTGGAAAGTAAAGCCGCTGATGCCATCCGTATTTTTGGTAAGATCGACTTATTGATCAATAGCGGAGGTGTGAGCCAGCGAAGCCTGGCCTTAGAAACCAACCTGGAAACCGAACAGCAGATCATGGACACCAATTTTTGGGGCACAGTTGTACTCAGTAAAGCAGTTTTACCATTGATGATTGCCAATGGCGGTGGACAGATCGCTGTAATCAGTAGCCTTGTTGGAAAATTCGGCACGAAATTACGCTCTACTTATGCGGCATCAAAACATGCACTGCATGGTTACTTCGATTCGCTCCGATCGGAAGTCTATGACAAAAACATCGATATTACGATTATTTGTCCCGGATTTATCAAAACAAATGTAACCTATAATGCGCTCACTGCAGATGGGAAGCCATTAAATGCTATGGGCGAAGCGCATGCAAATGCCATGACACCAGCAGACTGTGCCAAACAGATTGTTCTGGCAATCCGTAATAAAAAAGAAGAGGTTTACATCGGCGGGAAGGAAACAAAAGCAGTATGGTTGAAGCGTTTTTTTCCAAAGTTTTTTTCTAAAAAAGTAAGGACTGCAAAAGTAAATTAGATAAGCGTTTCTCGCGAAGAGTTTATAAAGGGCGGTGGCCCAGGGACGAACCTACCTTATTTAAACCCGGTTGAAGCGGTATCCTTTTGGTGTCGTTCTGAGTGTAGTCGAAGAACAGCCAAAAGATTTAGCGAAAAACGGGAGTAGCCCAGCCGAAGGGCCACTACAGCACCTTTACAAACCAAAAAAAACAATAATTAAAACACTAACAATCAATACATTAAATATTATTTTTCAATTTCTAAAAACCAGTATCTGTAGGCCATCGTAAATGGGTTCAAATAACAGAAACTTAAAAATTAGAAATAATGAAAAATTTAATCTTATCAGTATTTGCCGTAGTTACAATGGCATTCACAACACAGGTTTACGCTCAAAAAAACCCAATGGTTGGTGGCGCAGCAATGTATGCAACTAAGGATATTGTAGACAATGCAGTAAACTCAAAAGACCACACTACACTGGTGGCAGCAGTTAAAGCAGCAGGTTTGGTAGAAACTTTAAAAAGCGCCGGACCATTTACGGTTTTTGCTCCAACCAATGCAGCATTTGGTAAGCTTCCTGCCGGAACAGTAGATAATCTGGTGAAACCCGAAAATAAAGCAACCCTTACCAAAATTTTAACTTACCATGTTGTTGCCGGTAAATTAGACAGCAAAGCAATCGCAGCAGCCATTAAAGCTGGTGGCGGCAAAGCAGAATTAACAACTGTAGAGGGTGGTAAACTTTGGGCCTGGATGAAAGGCAAAAAATTAGTATTAAAAGATGAAAAAGGTGGAACAAGTACTGTAACAATTGCAGATGTTTACCAAAAAAATGGTGTAATCCACGTGGTTGATACCGTTTTAATGCCTAAATAATATTTAATATATCCTTATCGATCAATAAAAACGTTCCGGGCCGATGGCCTGGAACGTTTTTATTTTTAACAGATTAATACTGGCCCCGGTAACACCAATATAAGCCGTTAAGGCTAACAAACAATTATACAATCTGACTTTTTTTGATGAATTGTCAGTTTTTTTTCAAGTTTTCGCATTTGTAATGCTTAGTGTTTTCTAACTATTTAATTTTGCCTGTATTAATAGTTTCTTAACATGAAATTCAATTTATCTCCCATAGATGTAGTTGAAGATATATCTAAATCAGATTTCGAGCAGAACTACCTTAAACCACGTAAACCTTTGGTAATAAAAAATATGGCCAAAAAATGGCCTGCTTATCAAAAATGGACGCTGGAATACATGAAAGAAGTTGTTGGCGATAAAACCGTTCCACTTTACGACAGTTCTAAAGCTGATCCTTCCAAACCCATAAATGCATCTGCTGCCGAAATGAAATTTGGCGATTATATAGACCTGATTAAAGAAACACCGACCGATCTGCGCATCTTTTTGTTCGATCCGATAAAATTTGCGCCGAAATTACTGGAAGATTACATTGCTCCAAAAGATTTAATGGGTGGTTTTTTGGATAACTATCCCAATATGTTCTTTGGCGGAAAGGGCTCAGTAACCTTTTTACATTACGACATTGATTTGGCACATATTTTCCACACTCATTTTAATGGGCGAAAACATGTGATCTTATTTGATTATAAATGGAAAGAACGCCTGTATCAAATTCCATATGCCACTTATGCCTTAGAGGATTATGATGTGGAAAACCCCGATTTCGATAAATTCCCGGCGCTTAAAGGTGTTCAGGGAGTGGAAGCCTTTTTAGAGCATGGCGATACCTTATTTATGCCTACCGGTTACTGGCATTGGATGAAATATCTTGATGGTTCTTTCTCTATCAGCCTAAGGGCCTGGGATAAAAGCTGGGCAGTGAAAGCAAAAAGCTTGTATAACTTAACTTTACAGCGTAAATTTGACGACTTTATGAAAGCAAATTACCGCGAGAAGTACATGCAATGGAAAGAAAAGCTTGCCGTTAAAAGAGCGAGCAGAGCGCTGGAGAAGAATTTACCCAAATAATAATGATTGAATCGTTCTGCAAAACTTTAAGTGGTTCGATCATTCACCCATTCAATATATGCATCCCAATATTATAAAAATCCAAAAAGAAATAGAGCCGCTTAGACAAGAGATTATTAATCATAAGGTTTATTCGGCAATTAGTGAACTGGAAGACCTCCGCATTTTTATGGAACACCATATTTTCGCGGTTTGGGATTTTATGTCGTTGCTTAAAGCCTTACAGATGAATTTAACCTGCACTACGCTACCTTGGTTTCCGGTAGGCGATCCGGTTACCAGGCAGTTGATTAACGAAATTGTTGCCGGAGAAGAATCGGATGTAGATGCTGGTGGCGCTATTAAAAGCCATTTTGAACTGTATTTGGATGCTATGGATCAGTGCGGGGCAAATACAAAACCCATTAATGATTTCCTAAATGCCTTAAAAGCCGGCAAAAGTTTTAATGAAGCTTTCGACCTTGCCGGTGTACCTGATGCTGCGAAAGATTTTGTGAATGCAACATTCGAAACCATTAACAGCGGTAAAACACACTTACAGGCAGCCAGTTTTACCTTCGGCCGTGAAGACCTGATTCCTAACATGTTCTATAGCATGGTAAATGACCTGAACAGCACCCAGGCCGATAAGGTATCGATTTTTAAATATTACCTGGAACGCCATATCGAAGTAGATGGCGATCACCACAGCCATTTGGCGCTTTCTATGACAGAGAAGCTCTGCGAAAAAGAGGAAGCATTTTGGGCTGAGGCAGAAGAAACCACTAAACAGGCCTTGCAAAAAAGGATCGATCTCTGGGATGCCGCTTATGCCGAAATTGTTAAATATAAAGTTGAAGCATAATTAGCAAATTGTTAAGGATTTGCTAATTTAGATTACGTGATTTTAGTCACTTTTACCTGTTAACATCAATTTTATAAAATAAAATTTACACATTTGTTGTTCGGTACAAATAACCGATTTAAGCGCATGAGTTTCATTTTAAAACCTGTTGATATCGTCGAGAATATCACTCCTGAAGATTTTAAGAAAAATTATCTGAAAACTAAACGTCCGTTGGTCATCAGGGGCCTTACCAAAGATTGGCCTGCGAGAGAAAAATGGACAACTGAGTATTTAAAGGAAATTGGAGGCGAGCTGGAGGTTCCACTTTACGATAACTCTAAAGCTGATCCTTCCAAACCGATCAATGCAGCTACTGCGCACATGAAATTTGGCGATTACCTGGATCTGATCAAACGCGAACCCACTGAGTTGAGAATTTTCTTTTTCAACCTGTTTAAAAAAGTGCCTAGTTTAATCAATGATGTAAAAATCCCGAAAGATTTAATGGGCGGTTTTATCGAAAGCATGCCAGCCATGTTTTTTGGTGGCTCCAACTCGGTAACTTTTTTACATTACGATATCGATTTACCTCATATCTTCCACACGCACTTTGGCGGAAGAAAACACGTTATCTTATTCGATTATAAGTGGAAAGACAGGTTATACTGCCTTCCAAATGCCACTTATGCCTTGGAGGATTATAAAGTAGACCACCCGGATTTTGAAAAATTTCCAGCATTAAAAGGCGTAGAAGGTTATGAGGTAGTTTTGGAACATGGCGATACTTTATTTATGCCAACCGGTATGTGGCACTGGATGAAATATCTTGACGGCTCATTCTCTTTAAGCTTAAGAGCATGGGACCAATCGATTACACGTAAAGTGGCCAGTGTTTGGAGCTTATTTACCCATGGGGCGATAGACAGCCTGATAAAAATGACCTTCAAAGAAAAATATGCCAACTGGAGAGAGAAAAAAGCAGTTAAAATTGCCGAAAGGGCTTTGGCTAAAGGCAGACCATAAAAATTTCCTGAAAAGATTAAAATACAACGGGGCATCGGTAACGATAGCCCCGTTTTTGTTATTATTGCGAATTACATTTAGTTCAAATTAAATATCAGATCCCAAATGGACACCAATACACTTACCGAAAAACAAAAAATGCTGGCAGGAAAAGCATACCAGGCAGGTGATGCAGAACTGGCAAAGGAAAGATTGAAAGCCCGCGAAATTGTTTTTGAATTTAATAACCTGGCCCCAAAGTTTATTAAACAGCGCAAGGAATTACTGAAAAGACTTTTCGGTAAAACAGAAAAGATGTTTTATGTAGAACCGCCATTCAGATGTGATTATGGTTACAATATCGAAATCGGCGATAATTTTTACGCAAATTTTAATCTCGTAATTTTAGATTGTGCCAAAGTGAGCATTGGCAACAACGTTTTTATTGCACCAAATGTGGCCATTTATACGGCAGGACATCCTATCCATGCACATTTACGTGATCAGGAGTATGAATGGGCGCAGGAAATTACCATTGGCAACAGCGTTTGGATTGGTGGCAACGTAGTGGTTAATCCGGGAGTAAAAATAGGCTCAAATGTGGTCATCGGATCGGGCAGCGTGGTTACAAGGGATATTCCGGATAATGTTTTTGCAGCAGGAAACCCTTGCAGGGTAATCCGCCAGCTAACCGATGCAGATAAGGATTATTATTATAAGGATTTTAAACTGGGTGAATAAATTTCTATGCAACCCTAACCATTTTTATTTCGTCTTTGTGATAAATTAATACAATGAAAACCGCTCAAACTTTATTATTTCTGTTTTTCCTTTGGTCATCAGGCTTTGCACAGCGAATTTCTAAAGCAGAAGCAATTGAGGATATAGATCTTCTTGATAAAACGATAAGGGCGGTTCATTATAATCCGTTTTTATTTACTTCATCATTCAAATACCTGCAAAAAGTAAATGAGCTAAAACGTTTACTTCCTGATTCGATTGAAACAAGGCTTTTCACTTTAAAAGTCGGAGAAATAACGGGTATTATCGATGATGCCCATACGGCACCAAACATTATACAATCTATCTTCCAGGCAGATTTCAGGAAACCTGTTTTTCTACCTTTAACGTTTGTTGCCGATAAAAAAGGAATGACCTATTCTGATGGCAAATTATCACAGGATATCATTCCTGCAGGCGCAAAAATCATTTCGGTAAACGGAATATCAGTTCCTGAATTTTATAAGGCAAGTGCATTGCGCGTAGGCGGGCTTCAAACTTACCGAAATGAGATTGCAGGTAAAATGATGGGCTATAACCTTTATCTCTCGGGAATAAGGCCACCTTTCAAAGTTGTTTACCGGTATCAGCAGAAAAAAGTGATTAAAGAAATAGAAAAAGGTGCGATTTTACGCGATATAATAGGCGATGCATTCCCAAACCTGGTTAATAAGCCCTATTCTTTTAACATATTGAACGATAAAGTTGCACATATCGAATTAAATACCTTGACTGGCGATTATCACCCCTACCTCAAATTTTTCGATTCGTGCTTTACGGTAATAAAGCAAAAAAACATTAAGGCTGTTGCCATCGACATTAGAAAAAACACGGGAGGCAATTCCATCAATGCCGATCTACTTTTAGGCTTTTTTAACTCAAAAAAATACACGCTCTCTACCGGAAAAAGCTGGAAAATAAGCCAGTTGTATAAAGATAAACTGATGAAACAGGGTGATAGCAGCAACAGCTACCTAAAGCAACCGAATAATAGTATCTGGCAATCCAGAAACTGCGAACCTTATGATCCAAAATACACCAGCGAAGAGGCATTTTTTAAGGGCCAGGTTTACCTGATTACCGGCCCGATGACATTCTCCAGCGCGAACATGCTTGCTGACGGCGTAAAGCAGTTTAAGCTGGCTACTTTGGTGGGAGAATCTACGGGCGAAAATACAAACGACTTTGGTGAGGGCTATCGCTTTCAATTGCCAAACAGCAAAATCAGTATCGGCGTTTCTACGAGCTTAGATTTTGGGGCAAATTGTAACGACAATACCAAACACCCGGTAATACCCGACCGGTATATTGAAACAAGCTATCTTGACCAGATCAAAGGCATCGATCCTGTACTTCAATATCTACTAAAAAATTAACTGCTGTGATCAACAATCACCTTCCACTCGCCCTTAATTTTTTTGATCAAAAGTGTAAAATATCCTTTTAATTCATCCTTTTCCCGCTTCACATTCCAACTGCCAAGCACAAAAGCCAGATCGGGTTTTAGAAATTCGACTTTTTTTATCCCAAACACCAAAAATCCCATGGCAGATTTATCCGGATAGCCACGCTTATAATTATCCAGTGTTTTTTGCCAGCCATAAGTTGGCCCGGTTTTACCTACAAAGAGTAAACTATCTGATTTTTCATACCCCTGCATAAAGGCTTCAACGTCACCTTTATTCCAATCGGTTCTTTGTTTTTCGAGTAAGTTGAGTACAGCCTGTCTATCCTTTGCGTTTTGCGCATAACTGCTTAAAGAAATAAAAAAGAAGGCAATAAAGAGTATTTTTTTCATGATCAGTACAATTTTGATAAAAATTAAAGATATGAAACAAAATATTTTGTTCCATGGCTAAAAATTGGTTATTTACAGTTTTTATCAAAAAAGATGCAAAATCAAAATAAGGTAATCACAATTGGCGAAATACTTTGGGATGTTTTCCCGGAGGGTAAAAAAGCTGGCGGCTCGAGTATGAACGTTGCACTTAATTTACATAAACAAAGTATAGAAAGTAATTTTATCAGTGCCGTTGGGGATGATGATAATGGCAAAGAACTCCTGCACTTTTTAGCCAGCAATCATTTTTCTACAAATTTAATTCAAACCCACCACGAATTACCAACCAGTACGGTTGTGGTTCAGCTCGATGAGCACCATCAGGCCACTTATACCATTAAACAGCCTGTAGCCTGGGACGCCATTAACATTACGGAAGAAAATATAACGGCGGTAAAAGAGGCAGATGCTTTAGTGTATTGCAGTTTAACCTGCCGGGAGGAGGAATCTAAAAAAACGGTTCTTGAACTTTTAACACATGCGAAAACCAAAATATTCGATATTAACCTCAGGGCTCCATTTTATACAAAAGAACTCATCGGTGAACTTTTGGCAAAAGCTGATATGCTTAAAATAAACGAAGATGAAATCGTTTGGGTAAAAGAATCGTTTGGTTTAACCGGCAATACCGACGAGCAATTATTAAAACAACTTTCAAATCAGTTCGATATTGAAATCATCTGCCTTACGCTTGGCGATAAAGGGGCCTGCGTTTTAAAAGATGGAAAATTGTTTAAACATGCCGGTTATAAAGTTCAGGTGGCCGATACCGTTGGTGCCGGCGATGCCTTTTTAGCTACGTTTATTGCCTGCTACCTGCAGGGTTACCCTATGGAAACCACTTTGGATAATGCCTGTAAGGTTGGTGCTTTTGTCGCTTCGCAACCTGGAGCAAACCCTGATTATAACAAAAAGATTTACCACATGGCGCTGGGATAAGTTTATAAGACCTTATAGGTTTTTAAAACCTGAGTGGTCTGTATTCTCCTTAAATATGACACCGCGCTTAAATTATTACAGAACGAAACTTTTATCTTCGGTAAATCGTTAATACAAGCACATGAGAGGTTTTCGTTTTTCTGATTATAAGCCCGGAGATGCGCCGAAAGGCGGGTTCGAGGAGTTGCTGAAATTATTTAGCGAACTGCTGAATTATACGGCTGGAGATGCGGCAGAGGCGCTGAGCTGGCTAAACGAACTCGATAAACAATATAAATTAACCAATAACGATTACGGCATCGGTAATTTTATCGACGATCTCAAAGATAAAGGTTACCTTACCGAAGACAACCAATCGGGGGCATTTAAAATTACGGCCAAAACGGAACAGACCATCCGAAAATCTGCCCTGGATGAAATTTTTGGTAAACTTAAAAAATCTGGGCGTGGTAACCATAACAGCAACCGGTCGGGCATAGGCGAAGAGAAAAATGCCGACAGGCGGGAATATAATTTTGGCGATAGCCTGGATCAGATCGATATGACTGCTTCTATCCAAAATGCGCAGGTTAACCATGGCATCAGTGATTTCACCCTTACCGACCGCGATCTGGAAGTGGAGGAAAAGGATTTTAAAACCTTAACCTCTACAGTATTGATGATCGACATTTCGCATTCCATGATCTTATATGGCGAAGACCGCATTACCCCCGCTAAAAAAGTTGCCATGGCACTTGCAGAACTGATTAAAACAAAGTACCCTAAAGATACTTTAGACATTGTCGTTTTCGGAAATGATGCGTGGCCAATTAGCCTGAAAGACCTCCCCTATTTACAGGTTGGTCCTTACCATACCAATACCTATGCGGGTTTGGAACTGGCCGCAGATCTGCTCCGCCGCAGAAAAACCCATAACAAGCAGATTTTTATGATTACGGATGGCAAACCAACCTGCCTGAAAGAAAATGGAAAATATTATAAAAACAGTATGGGTCTGGATAGAAAAGTAATCAACAAAACCTTAAACATGGCAGCGCAATGTAAACGCTTAAAAATACCGATCACCACATTTATGATTGCCAAAGACCCATACCTGCAACAGTTTGTCAGGCAGTTTACTGAAATTAACGGCGGCAGGGCTTTTTATAGCTCATTAAATGGCTTAGGTGAATATATTTTTGAAGATTACATTAAGAACAGACGTAAGACAGTTAAATAGTCTGAAGTTTTTAGTCGGAAGTCAGAAGATATAGCGCCTCAGAAAATTGCGCTAAATCTCCGGACCTCAGACTTTCGGACTTCGGACTCAACTATAAACCCATTTTAAAAGATGCAAAACACCACATTAGGCGAATTAAAAACCAAAGGATATAAATCAAGATCTGTAAAAGAAGAACTTAGAGCGAATTTAATTAAAGTGTTGCGCGATAAAAAAACGGAATTTGAAGGCATTATTGGCTACGATGAAACGGTAATTCCCGAGCTCCAAACGGCTATATTATCGCGCCATAACATCCTATTATTGGGGTTACGCGGGCAGGCAAAAACACGTATTGCCCGTTTAATGGTAAATTTACTGGATGAATATGTGCCCTATGTTGCCGGGAGTGAGATTTTTGATGATCCGATGAATCCGATTTCGTGGTACGCCAAAAATGAAATCGCTACCAAAGGTGACGACACCGAAATTGCCTGGCTGCACCGCAGCGAAAGATATACCGAAAAACTGGCCACACCTGATGTTACTGTTGCCGATTTAATTGGTGATGTTGACCCCATTAAGGCCGCTACCTTAAAGTTAACCTATAATGATGAGCGTGTAATCCACTTTGGCTTAATTCCGCGTGCTCACCGCAGCATTTTCGTGATTAACGAGTTGCCCGATTTACAGGCCCGCATACAGGTAGCCTTGTTTAACATGCTGCAGGAAAAAGATATACAAATCCGTGGATTCAAATTGCGCTTACCCCTGGATATCCAGTTTGTGTTTACCGCAAACCCTGAAGATTATACCAATCGTGGAAGTATCGTTACACCGCTGAAAGACCGGATCGAAAGCCAGATTTTAACCCACTATCCAAAAAGTATCGAGATTTCCCGTAAAATTACTTTTCAGGAGGCCAAACTTACTGCAGAGCAAAAAACCAATATCGAAGCCGATGGCTTATTGAAAGACCTGGTAGAGCAGATTGCTTTCGAAGCCCGTAAAAGTGAGTATATCGATCAAAAATCGGGTGTATCAGCCAGGTTAACCATTTCTGCCTACGAAAATTTAATCAGCACTGCCGAAAGAAGGATGCTGATCGCAGGCGAGAAAAATACTTTCGTACGCCTGGCTGATCTGGCCGGGATTATCCCCGCCATAACCGGTAAAATTGAACTGGTTTATGAAGGGGAACTGGAAGGACCGGCGCACGTAGCGACCACCTTAATTGGCAAAGCGGTTAAAACGTTATTTGCCCGCTATTTCCCGGATCCTGAAAAAGCCAAGAAAACCAAAACCGCTAACCCATATACCGAAGTAACCGAATGGTTTACTGACGGCCACAATGTTGATGTAACGGATACTTTGAGCAATGCGCAATATAAAAAGGTACTGATGCTGGTGCCAGGTCTATACGATCTGGTGAAGAAGTTTCATCCTAAATTAAGCGAAAACCAAACGTTACTTTTAATGGAATTTGTATTACATGGCTTAGCTGAATATTCACAATTGAGCAAAAACTTTTTAAATGGCGGCTTCGGCTTCTCCGATATGTTTGGCAGTTTATTTAATGCCGAATTTGATGAAGAAGAGGATGAAGACGATTTCAGATAATATTGAATTTCTCTAATTTGATTAGCTTTGGTAAATTCTTCTTTTAAAAAGAAGAATTTACCAAAGCTTTTTATTTATAAACCCGAATATAATGGGAAGATTACCTTTTATTATTGCCGCCTGCATTTTTATTCTTGCATTTGATATTTACTGTTTTAAAGCCATTATTGCGGTTTTTAAAAAATGGAAACCTGGCACAAAAAAAGCGTTCGGCATTGCCTACTGGACGTACAGCACGTTATTGATTATTGGCGTATTCTGTGGCATTTACCTTAATCTTTTCCTTACGTTAAGGGCCATCATTTTAGTTGCTTTCTTTTTAACCGTAGCCTGTAAGCTGGCCACTTTACCCTTTCTGATACTGGATGATTTACGCAGGTTGTTTATTAAAATTTTCAGAAGAAATCAAACGGGTAAAAGTGCAACTGCCGCGCAAACAGCACCATCTACAACTGCAGAACCGATTTCGCGATCAGAATTTTTGGTTAAGGCCGGATTGGCGGCCGCTGCCATTCCTTTAACTTCGTTAAGCTGGGGTATAATTTCTGGTGCCTATGACTATCAGGTACGAAGGGTAAATTTAATCCTCCCAAACCTGCCGAAAGCATTTGATGGTATTACTTTGGGCCAGATTTCGGATATCCACTCAGGAAGTTTTTACAACAAAACAGCTGTAAAGGGTGGTGTTGAAATGTTGTTGGGCGAAAAACCTGATTTTATTTTTTTTACCGGCGATTTAGTAAACAACCTTACCAACGAAGTAAGGGATTACCAGGATATATTTTCGAAAGTAAAAGCTCCATTGGGGGTATATTCATCGCTAGGTAACCACGATTATGGCGATTATTATTTTGGCAAGGAATCTTCCCCTGCCAAGGTAAAAAACCTTAAAGATATGGTTGAGGTACACAAAATAATGGGTTACGACCTTTTGATGAACGAAAACCGCAGGTTAAAAGTAGATGGAGAAGAAATCGGAATTTTAGGTATTGAAAACTGGGGCATGGGCCGTTTTCCTAAATACGGAAAAATGGAGCTTGCGGTTAAAAATACAGATGATTTACCGGTAAAACTCTTATTAAGTCACGATCCTTCGCACTGGCGCGGAGAAGTTTTACAGAAATATCCACAGATTGATGCCATGTTTAGCGGTCATACACACGGTATGCAGTTTGGTGTACGTTTAAAAGAATACCAATGGAGCCCTGTACAATACATTTATAAAGAATGGGCAGGTTTATATCAGGAGCAAAAACAACAGCTGTATGTGAATGTGGGCTATGGCTTTTTAGGTTACCCGGGCAGGGTTGGTATTTTACCGGAAATTACCATATTCACTTTAAAAAGGGCATAAATATTCCAAGTAAATAGATGTCACATTGAGCCTGTCGAAATGCTTACAAAAAGATTCCCCGACAAGCTCAGAATGACAAACTTATGTTGTAATGGTGTCAGATGCTGCCACCTGACAAATATTTAATAAACCGTCAGATGGTAACATCTGACGGCACAATTAGATTTCTCCACTGTAGTCGAAATGACGATTTCTGTTTATCCCGCATTAAAGCGATAACCTACTCCCCTCACCGTTTGCAGCAACTGCGGATTATCAGGATTCAATTCTATCTTTTTACGCAAGCGTACAATGTGCATATCAAGCGTACGGGTATTTACATCAGAGTTGTATCCCCACACCACCAGCATCAGTTCGTCGCGGTTGATTACTTTGCCTGGGTTACGTAAGAAATACAGGAGGATCCGGTTTTCCAATATGGTTAATTCGATTTTCTTTCCATCCCTAAACAGCGTATGAATGTTGGGATGATGCTCCATATTACCAAAACGGTGGATTTCGGCAGTATCCTTATTCACGATAAACTTAACCTTGCTCTCCAACATGGCAACCAGAACATCCATATTAAAGGGTTTGGTGATATAATCTGATGCACCAAAATTATACGCATCAATTTTATCTACATCCTGGGCCTTTGCGGTCATCATAATCACGAGGTTTTCGAAACCCTGTTTACGTACGTTCTCACAAACTTCGGCACCTTGTTTACCTGGCATCATCCAGTCCAGCAAAACAATATCAGGCTGATCGGCTAAAATCATTCTTTCTCCGGCCTCGCCATCATTTGCTTCAAGCACAGTATAACCTTCGGCCTTTAAACGGTGTGCTACCAGAAAGCGAAGATTTTCATCATCTTCTACAATTAATATTTTTACTTCTTTAGACATTTATGTGTGTGTTACATTGTAATGTTGAAACGTTGCCATGTTTAAAGGTTAACTTTACAACCTTCCAACCTTTAACTTTCCAACTCCTAAATTTAACTATTATAAGGCAGCACAATTTTAAATTCTGTGCCACTCCCTACCTTACTCTTTACAGTAATTTCTCCTTCCATAAAGTTAACCAGTTCTTTGCAGAATGCCAAACCCAGGCCAACACTGCCCATTTGATTATATTCATTCTGTATCCTGAAAAACTTCTTAAATATATTGTTTAATTCTGATGACGGGATACCGATTCCTTTATCGGTAAAGCGAAGCACCAGCACGCCTTTAATCAGTTTTGCACTGATGTGCAGTTTCTTTTGTTCAGGCTTCGAATATTTGTACGCATTTTCTGCCAGGTTATCGAACAAGCTCCCTAATAGTACCGGATCGGTAATAAAGGTTTTAAAGCCACTTACCTCGTAAGTAATTTTAAAATCGGGATGCTTTAAGGTATGCGATTCGATGGTACTTTCGATAAAATCGACAATATTTACCTCTTCCTGGTTCAACTTGATCGATTTGTTTTCGATCTGCGTAAAAGCCAGCAGTTTGTTCATCAGGCCGTTCAGCTTATCAGCCTCTTCATCGAGTATTTTGCCGTATAACTGTTGTTCTTTGTGGCTAAGCGCAGGCGCGCTTTTAATATTGTTTCCGGCGATTTTAATTACACTTACGGGTGTTTTAAACTCGTGCGTAAGGTTATTTACAAAATCGTACTGCAACTTGAACATCTTACTGTTAATGTTGAGGTTACGGTAAATTAAAAAAGCGACCAATAACAGTACACCATATACCAATAACAAGATGAGTGCTATTGGCATAAAGTAAATAAAAATCTCTTTTTTAATGTAAGATTTAGATGAAATAAGGTAAAGCTTAAAATCAGAAAATGCCCCCGGTAGGGCTATTTCAGTGGTAATATTTTCATCTGAAGTATCTATCGGGTCGTAAGTAAGCGGCTCTATCCTGATGGTCTGATACAAGGAAGGCCTGGTGTTAACGATTTTTATCCGGTGCGCATCCAGCTTAAAAACCAGTATATCCTGCGGGTAAACAGGAGCAGGGTTAAGCTTACGCCTGATCATATCTTTATAAATCCTTAAATCGGCACGCCTGGGAATATTAAGGTAGGTAATTTTATTTTCGCTGGAGTTAACAATAGAAAAATTGGTAAAGAGTTCTTCCTGGGTGGGTACCGAAGCCGTATCGAGGTCTTCAACAAAAGTGGCCAGTTTGATCGCTATCGCATTAAAATCGCTCCCTACGGCAAAAGACCGGGTATCATCTTCAGAATAAAGTTTTACGGAATCGGGCTTAACACCCTTACCAAATTGGTAAATTGATTTTGGGCCTATACCCAGGTGATTGGCGTTGATCCCATCCTTAACCGGCACATTTTTAACCTCTGTATCGTAAAAAGTAACCTTAGAGATAAAAGGATATTTTAACATCAGCGTATCTACAAACTTCGATGCGGTAGAGGAATCCAAATAACCATTGTAATAAGAAATCTCCGGCATTTTGTTCTGAAAAAAATCGTTGTAAGGCTTAATACTCTGCTCCAGCACGTTTACCTTCTCAGAAACGAAGTCGTTCTCTATCGATTTTTTGCTGTAGTTGAATGCAAGAAAAAGCGACAGGATAAAAAGAATAGAAATGAGTACAATGAAAGTTACACCTAATGAGAAGTTTTTGCGGTAACTGCTTTTCTTATCTAAGGCCATACCTATTTCTTACCTAGATTTTCTTTTAAAAACTCTTCTAAGGCTTTATACAGGGCTGTTCTGCTCTGTTGGCGCACTACCGGATCCGGACCTTCTTCTTTTTCGATGTAGGTGACCTGAACATTCCGTTTTTTAAGTTCTTTAATGAACTGTACGCCTTCTGCTACGTTAACACTCGGATCTTTTGGATTTTGGGCAATAAAAACAGGTGCCTTAAAGCGGTCGGCATGGAATACAGGCGACGCAAAGCGCATATAATCGGTTTCAGTTATCGGATTGCCCAAAATTTCGTAATACATCTGTAATTTGGCCTTTAAAAACGGAGGGAAGGTTTTCAGGTAACTAAACAGGTTAATCACACCCGAATTGGATCCGCCGCATTTATAAAGATCGGGATTTTTATACAAACAGTTTAATGCAATATATCCGCCGAAACCGTTACCATAAATAGCAATTTTTTTAGGATTGGCAATTTTCCCTGCAATAAGCCATTTTACACCGTCATTTACATCCTCCTGTATCTTATCGCTCCACTGTTTAAAACCCGCAGCATAAAATGATTTTCCATAGCCCGTAGAACCGCGGTAATTTACCTGCAAAACAGCATAGCCACGGTTGGCCAAAAACTGTACCTCTGCATTATACCCCCAACTATTTCTTGACTTTGGCCCATTATGCGGCAGCACCACAACCGGTAAATTAACAGGCTTTTTATTTTTAGGTAAGGTTAAATAACCGTTAATGGTTAAACTATCGCGACTTTTGAAACTGATGGGTTTCATGGCATTCATATCTTCCGGTTTAATGGAAGGACTCACATCGGTCAGTTTTTTAAGCCTTTTATCAGCCGTTGTATACAAATAATAAGAACCCGGATT
Organism: Pedobacter zeae; assembly: GCF_014196715.1. Lineage (GTDB taxonomy): Bacteria > Bacteroidota > Bacteroidia > Sphingobacteriales > Sphingobacteriaceae > Pedobacter > Pedobacter zeae. The sequence continues at coordinate 238,403 of NZ_JACIEF010000004.1, read as the reverse complement.
TTTATCGGTAAAGGTGCGTATTACAAACACTTTATCCGTTTTATCTTTATCCATAATTACCCATTCAGTGCCAGGCAAAAGTTTATCTATGATCGAGTAAGCCACTTTTGCACTGTCATCAAGGTAAAATTTTTCCCTTTTCCAGGTTTCGCAGGTTGCAAAGAGCATTTTTTTCCGGAACCGCGAATAGGTTGCATCTACTACGTTTAAGGTATCGTTTGCAAAAAGCACCTGTTTTTCTTTCCCGCTTTTTAAATCAAGTGCTACCAGCACGTTCTTATCGCGGTTAATGCTCGAAATGGCATAAAGTACATTAGGCTGGTCTTCCGAAAAGGCAATGGGCTGCAAGGTTGTTTCAAAATTATTCGTAATTACCGGTACAAAAGCCTGGTTTTCCTTTTCACGGTACATCAGGGTTTCGTTTACCCCATCGCTGGCAACGGCAATTTTAAGTACCCCTTTGCTGTCTGTCATCCATTTGGTAACATTACCCGGATTTTTTGCAGCAATTTCCATTTTCCCATTCCTGACATTTAAGCGGTATACATCAAAAACGGTCGAATCGCGCTTGTTTGAGGCTACAATAATGTATTTATCATCAATCAGCTGATCTTCTATTACCCGCAATCTATTTTTTTCATTGGCACTTAACTGTACCTGCTTACTTCCATCTTTATTAATAACGAAAATATCAGACCTACGCTCTTTAGAGCCATCTTCGGTATAATAAATCAGTTCGTTATTGCTTGTCCAGAAATGAAAACTGATATTTTTCCCATTTAAATGGGTAAGTTGTATACTGTTTCCTGTAGCCAGATCCTCAACAAAAAGATCAAGTTTTTTATCGTGCAGCTTTAAATAAGACAGGCTTTTGCCGTCGGGAGAAATACGGTAATAGGCTTTATCCTGCGTTTTAAAAAAATTGTCCACAGGAATAGTATCATGGTTTGAATCCTTACAGGCCCACACCAATACAACCATTAGCATTAGAAAAATTCTCTTCAACATAAATAATCCCTTCACCGGATGACAAAAATAAGTAACCAAACAACTTTAAGCGATTTACACCAACAATGTTACTTATACCAATAAAAATAATAAGTTGTGGTTCAATTTAGTATTTATAAAATTTACACAAAATAAAATACAGGTAACATTTAAAATACGTTTTATACGCATGAGTGCTTTAGCTAAAGATGTATTAAAATGTTACATTTAAAACTTATAATTTAGGGTTATGAACCGCTTGCTTTTCATCATATTTTTATTGCTGACATTTGGGGCCGAAGCGCAGATTTTCCGTCCCAACCAGCAGGTTGCTCCGGATGAGAGCACACTGGCGATTCAATATTACCAGGAAGGAGATTATGAAAAAGCGGTTGTACTGCTCGAAAAACTCTACGCCATCCCTAACAATGATGCTTATTTCGACATTTATTTCAATACGTTGTTAAAATTAAAGCGTTATGATGTTGCCGAAAAAGTGGTAAAGCGCGAGATTAAAAAAAATCAACAAAACGAACTTTATTCCATAGCCTTGGGTAAACTCTACCAGGAAAAAGGCGATGTACAGGCAGCCGGCAAAATTTTTAACGAGGTAATTTCGAAACTGCCTAAAGAAGAATTCAGGATCAGAAACCTGGCCAACAACTTCTACCGTTTCGAAAATTACGATTTTGCCGTTCAAACCTTTAAACAAGGACGAAAATTGCTGGGCAACGACCAGGCTTTCGTTTTTGAACTGTTAAACATTTACCGTTTCAAAAAGGATAAACCCATGCTGATGCAGGAATACCTGGATGCCATGGCTACGATGCCACAGCTCTTACCACAGGCCGAAGCGGTATTATCATCTGTTTTTGAAGATAAAAACGACTATGAGACTTTTCAGGCCGCTATTTTAAAGAAAATACAGAAAGAACCCGATGCCGAAATTTATATTCAGTTGCTTACCTGGAATTATATCCAGCAACAGGAATTTGACATGGCCTTGCGCCAGCTGATCGCCTTTGATAAACGGACCAAGGCAGACGGAGGTACATTATTTAACGCCATTTATACTTTTGTAGATAATGGCGCTTATGAAACAGCGATTAAAGCCTACGATTACCTGCTCACCAAGGGAAAGGATAACCCATATTATCTTCCCTCAAAAATAGAGATGCTCAATACCCGGTACAACCTGCGTACCAGCGGAAAATATACGACTGCTGACCTTGATCTGCTGGCAAAAGATTATGAATCCCTGCTGGAAGAAAACGGCAAAAACAGAAACACCCTTTTCGCGATTAAGAAATTGGCCAATCTACAGGCTTATTATTTAAACCAGCCCGCTAAAGCAGAAAAAGAACTGGAAGAAGCGATTAAAATGCCGGGTATTAATGATACGGAACTTGGCCAGCTGAAACTGGATTTAGGCGACATTTACATTTTAACCAACCAGCCCTGGGAAGCATTTTTGGTGTACGAACAGGTAAGCAAACAGTTCGAAGGACAGCCTGTAGGCAACGAAGCCCGTTTCAGGAGCGCTAAACTCTCCTTTTATCAGGGCAATTTCGAATACAGCAATGGCCAATGTTTGGTTCTAAAAGCCGCTACCTCTCAACTGATTGCCAATGATGCCTTAAACCTAAGTTTATTGATCAGCGACAACATCCAGACCCCGGCTGATAGTAATGCCTTAAAAATGTATGCTGATGCAGAGATGCTTTTATTCAGGAACCTGCCCGAAAAAGCGGTAAAAAAAATGGACAGCATTGCCATTGCCTATCCGCAGAACAGTTTGGCGGATGCCATAATGATGAGTAAAGCACGGATTTTTATTAAAGCCAATGATTTTCAGAAAGCGGCCGATATACTCAAAAAAGTAACGGAAGAATTTAAAGATGGGATCTGGACAGATGATGCACTGTTTACATTGGGTGATCTGTACGAAAAAAAACTGAATGATATTACACAGGCAAAAATATATTTCCAAAAGCTCATTACGGATTATCCTGGCAGTATGTTCAGCGCTGAGGCCAGAAAAAGATTCAGGAATTTACGGGGAGATGGGGTTTAGAGTTGGTTCATTGGTTCATTGGTCATTGGTTCATTGGTGATTGGTTGATTAGGCAATGATAATAAAACGGGTTAATTGGTTAAGTGTTTAAATCGGTTAACTGAATCCAAATGAACATCGTTTAAATGCCAATTAAATATTATCGTCATCTCGACTGAAGTGAAGCGGAATGGAGAGATCTATATCCAAAAAAACTACCAGACCTATTGGCAAATTAGCTAATTCAAGTTGTCCTATTTAGAGAATTGATATATAGTCCAAAGGATAAGCCCAAGAATACCGACAATCAGAATTCTTTCACCGTGTGCCCTATCTGAAGCCGAATAACCAAAAATCCGTTCTCCATTAGGCAATGTTTTTTTATGATTTCTTAAGTGTGCTCCGATTATTATGGCTAAAAGTCCACCTAAAGCCGCTAGAATATAACCCGCAGTAATTAATAGTTTTGGACTTTTTTCAGGCATGGACAATTCCGCTATTCTTTTTAATTTAAGCGTCTGAATTTGATTAACATTTACTTCAACGCCATGTTCCTTTAATATTTTGGTAGCCAGTAAAAAATCCAAACTACTCCACTCATCTTGTTTTTCAATAATTTCCCTCAACTCGTCATCACTGAAATCAAACAGATAATAATTTGGGTCTACATCTAATAAATCTTTCTCCGCTTGCTGCTGTAATAATACATTAGCTTGTTCAAAGTCTTCAGGTTTTAGCTTAACCCTGTAATCTTTATCAATCTGATTATTAGCAAAGGTAATGTCAAAATTTGCAGAAGCATCTTCTAGCTCCACCTCCATTTTATTTTCTTTGAATGTTTCTGCTAGTGCTAAAGCTGCTGCCTGCTCATTAAATCTTTGAAACGTAACAAAATCGGTGGCCATAATTAATTTCAATAAAGCGTTAAAACGAAGATACTAATTAAAATCACCCCAATCCCAAACCACCACATTCCATTCTACACTGCTATGATCAGTATAAGTGTAAATTACTTCGAAGCCAACACGCTGGTGTGCATTCATCGATCGAAGGTTAATACTTGCAATTTCGGTGATGGCGAAATCATATTTACCCTTAAAATAATCTTTATAGGCATTATAGCATTGATCAAATAAACCTTTACCCCTATATTCATAGCCTACGCAAACCTGCCCAACTACAATATAACGATGATCAGAAACGGGTTTTCCCTGGTATAGAATATGATCGAAGCTTTCGTACATCTCCATGAGCCTTGGAATATCGTTTTTTGATTGCCTGGTCATTCCCAGCACATAAGCTGCAATTAAATCGCCATTTTTTGCAATAATATTAGGTTCATACCGATGCATCTTCTCCAGATCATCGAGCGAATGCGAAACTGTAACAAACCCTTGCGCTTTAATTTGTTCGGGCGTTAAATCCTGTTTTAGGTTTTGCTTTTGAAGTTCAAGAATTCCTTCAAGCTCTTTTATGGTAGAGGATGTGGTAATGGTAATCATTCTGATATTGCAGACAACTTATGCATCTAATGCAATAATAGTTAAGGTTAACAACAAAATGAAGCAAATACCAGCTAAAATTAAAATTCTCGCACCATGCTGCCGGTCCGTTAAGGAATAAGAAAACACTTTTTCACCGGTATATAATGTCTTTTTTCTTTTCAAGATATCCCAACCGATTACCAGGCCCAAAACCCCGCCAAATATGGCAGTGAGGTAACCGGTATAAATGTAATTGCGCGTGGAATTATCGATTTTTTGAGAGGCGTTGTTTCGTATCATTCTAGAGAAGAAGATCTTACAAATTTAACTAAATAATAGCACTTGAAAGAATAAAAACCGTTATCCCATACATTTTTTGGTATTTATATATTATTTACCTTTGCAGTATGTTTTTATATAATGTTACGCTCATCCTCGAAGATGCAGCAGCCGAAGAATGGTTACAATGGATGCAGGATGTTCATATCCCTGAGGTGATGGCAACAGGCATGTTTGTTTCCAACCGCTTGTTAAAGGTTGTGGATTCGCCTAATGAAGGGGTAACTTATTGTGCGCAGTACGTGGCAGAAACACTAGAGCATTACAATAAATACCAGCAAGAATTTGCACCGGCTTTACAGGCAGAATTAAACGAAAGGTATAAAAACCGTTTTGTAGCTTATAGAAGTCTGATGGAGTTCGTCGCTTAGACTTCAGACTCCCAACTGAGGACTCCTGACTTATTTAAGTTTCTCATTATTCTTATGCCTGTCTGCATCACGGATACTTTTTTTCTTCAGGTTGTTTTCTAAAGCTTCAGTTAAGTTAATACCGGTTTGATTAGCCAGGCAGATCAGTACAAACATTACATCGGCCATTTCATCGGCAAGGTTTACCTCTTCATCACTTTTTTTAAAAGACTGTTCGCCATATTTACGGGCCATGATCCGCGCCACCTCCCCAACTTCTTCCATTAAAATGGCCGTATTGGTCAATTCATTAAAATAACGGATACCTGTGGTATTAATCCAACGGTCTACGGTTTCCTGTGCTTCTTTAATGGTCATTTTTTTCTTCTTCTATTTCTGATTTGATAATGCTGTTCACTTCAATTTTCGCCCCTTCGAGCAAAAACACGCCTGCTCCTCTTTCCCTCACGTAAGGTGTTTTTATTTCCCCGATTTTGGTAATCCTGCTAAAATAGGGTTGCTCTCTCTTACGCTGTGGGTCTTCATCGTGCCATCCGGTAATCATGATTAAATCTTTAATAGGTTTATCTATTTTAAACCAATAAAGATAGTCGGCATTGTACGATACTGCATTAATGTTTTTATATTTCGAATAATAGTTAATCGCACCAGCCTGACCATAATTATCGGCACGTACCAATACTGCTGATTTATCTTTAACCTTTCCGTAAGCAACATCAACCAATGCGGCCAATTCTTTCCAACCCTTCATATCAGCATAGTCCTGCGGCACCTCATGATTTTTACCATCTTCCCAGCGTAGTGTTCCCGCCCGCTCAAATCTATTGTGGTCGGCAACAATTTGATCAGGACTATAAAACGGCATTATAAATGGCATAAGATAAATAAACGAACCAATTGTAAAAGCGAACAGCAAGCCTGTTATTATATACATTTTACCTAAAACCCGGCTTAAATAATGAGCACCAAAGGCCAGTAAAACCGGGTACAAACCCAGGGCATAATAATCTTTTGCCTTAAAATAACCGAAAATGGCCAGGGTAATAAAATAGGTCAGGATAATCCAGCTGTACTTTCTGAAATCTTTATAAAAAATCAAACTTCCTATTCCAGCCAGAAGAATGAAAATTGAGCTGATAAAAAAGAGGAACTGCCCTCTAAAAAAATCAATCCGGTTTACATACACCAATTGTGTGGCCTCCAAAGTTTTCGTATGGACGAGTACCGGAAAGTGATGGTTAATCTGCCAGATCACATTGGGCGAAATGATTAAAAGTGCAAGTAAAATGGCCAGGTAAAGATGCTTATCGGTAAATATTTTTCGTTTTGACGTGAGGAGTATAGCGGGTATTAAACCCATAATGAGAAAAAGAACATTGTATTTATTTAAAAATCCCAAGGCTACAAAAATGGCAAAAGCATACAGGTATTTGGCTTCCTGTTTATCGAAATACCGCAATAAATAATAGAAAATAGCTGTCCAGGCTAAAACATCGAAAGAGTTAGGCTGGTAAAGGGTATTTAGCCTCATCAGGGAAGAACATAAACAGGCTACCGCAACCAAACATTTGGCTAATAAGTTCCCCTTTAAAAAGCCTACAACTTTCCAGCAATACCAAATGGTTAAAGCCCCCATTACTGCGGGTACAAGCCTTACCATAAAAAAACCATTGCCGAAAGCCTTAATCAGCCACGAAAACAAGGAGGTTAACGGCGGAACAGAAGTAAAACCTGCTGCGAGATGATTGGCCTGATCTAAATGCAGAAATTCATCGCGGTGCAATTCGTAAACCGGATTAACCAATACAAAAGATAAAATTAATTTTAGCGCTAGAAAAAATACCAGACAACCATATTCTGTTAAACGGTTAGTATTTTGATCCTTCATGCTGGCTCGGTTTAAAAGTTTTAGAATAAATTATTTTTTTTGACATTTTAAGACTTAAAAAGTTACGCCGCTCCTGTTTATTCCTTATCTTTTGTATCAATCAAAATTGTAACCGGTCCATCGTTTAAAAGCGCTATTTTCATATCGGCACCAAAAATTCCGGTTTTTACTTTTTTACCCAATAAAGCCGATAGCTTTTCGATCATTTTCTCGTAGAGCGGAATCGCCACATCAGGTCGTGCAGCTCTTGTAAAACCCGGACGGTTTCCTTTTTTGGTAGAGGCGAACAAGGTAAACTGGCTGATCAATAAGATATCTCCACCCACATCGGCAAGTGCTTTATTCATCATTCCGTTTTCATCACCAAAAACACGCATCCCGATAATTTTCTGTGCCAACCACTCCAGATCCTCTGCCTGATCAGCATCCTCAATACCCAATAACACCAAAAATCCACCTTCAATTGCTCCTGTTATTTCACCATCAACAGTGCAACTTGCCTGAGTAACTCTTTGTAAAACTGCGCGCATTTTATACTAATTTTGTTCAATAAAACAGATATGCGCAAGATAAGTATTTTAGTGATTTCTGCCCTCCTCTTCCTGGGTTGTAAGCAAAAGTCAGTTGTCCATCCTACTTTTTATTATTGGAAAACGGATTATCAGAACAAGAAGGAAGAAAGCACTTATCTCGATCAGTTTAAGTCAAAATCTTTATATGTACGGATTATGGATGTAGATTTTAACCCTGATCTGCAATTGCCCGTACCCGTTTCGCCAATTAAATTTTCGGATCCAATCCCCAAACAGACCGATATTATACCGGTGGTATTTATTGTTAACCAGGTTTTTAACAAAATAGACACCACACAGACTTTAGTAATGGCCAACCGCATTGCAAAATTTGTGGAGGCTAAGGTAAAGCAGGCCGGAAAACAGAGCTACCATGAACTTCAGATCGATTGCGATTGGACTAAAGGCACCAGGAACAGGTATTTTAAATTTCTCGAACAACTAAAGGCAAATCCGCTTTTAAAGGGGAAAACCATTTCCGTAACCCTGCGGCTGCACCAGGTTAAAAATATCTTATCGAGCGGTGTACCTCCGGTAGAAAAGGCTATTTTGATGTGTTACAATATGGGCAACCTGCGTAAATATGGCGGGCAAAACTCTATATTGGATCAACGCGAACTGGACACGTACCTAAAAGATTATTTAGGCCAGTATCCTATACCACTTGATGTGGCCCTGCCATTGTTCGAATGGGCGGTAGTATTCAGGAACGCGCAATATGCAGGTATTTCTAAACGGATCAGTAACATCCAGATAGAGGATAGAAAACTTTTTAAACGAAGGGGGAATTCCATCCTTTACGATCTTCTGGTTGATTATCCTGCAGCCGGTCTGAAACGTGGCGATGTAGTCAGATGGGAACAGATTTCTCCTGAAGATTTACTTACCAGCTCTAAATTTTTATCCCGATATTTAGCCTCCAGAGACCGTAATCTCGTTTTCTACCATTTAGACACCGATCTATTAAAACATTTTACCCATGAAAACCTTCAAAAAGTTATCGCTAATTTTTAGTGCATTCCTGATTATTTTTTTTGGCGAAATTGCCGTAAATCTTGCCTGTGGCGGCGAGATAGATCCTTACGATTATTATATCTCCTATTTCCATAACAACATTGAGGGTGATGAATATTCTCCTTTTGCCTACAACCAGATGGTTTACCTCAACAGTGAAACCGATGTAGAAAGTGAGCCCGATATCAATAGTCGCGAATGGGCTAAATACCTAAATGTTAAAAAGGAAGATGTACTAAAGGTAATGTATCAAACAGATAGTGCCACTGATGTAAAATTGGTAAATTTTGATGGCAATATGGCGCAGTTACCCGATAGCCTGCAACAGAACAGCTTTATCCGGGCACTGGGGAAACGCAAAGCGCCTTTAAAATATTATCAGTTCGCCAAAAGCTGCGAGCCATTGGCCAATGTCACATTCAGCCTTTGGGATGCAACACCCCGCGATACCGCTAAAATGGCTGCCAAAGCCGAGGAAGGCTTGGCACTAACCGCTGCTGAAAAAGATGATTTTCTGAAATTACGTTATGCTTACCAGGCTGAGCGTATGTTTCATTTTGCAGGATTGCATACCGAGAGCAAATCAACCTACGAAAAATATATTAAAACCAGTAAAATAAACAGTGCCGCTAAGGGTTGGGCACTCGCTTTATATGCAGGATCGACCCGTAGGTTAGGGAATACCGAAGAATCTGCTTTTTTATTCTCAAAAGTTTTTGCCAGCAACCCGGAGCGCAGGATACAGGCTTATAAAAATTATTACTATACCAGCTCGCCCGTTCAAGGCGCTTTAAAATATGCAAAAACCAATAATGAAAAAGCCAATATATGGGCAATTAATGGATTCGGCAATGCCGATGCGGGAATAGAAAGCATTAATAAAGTTTACAGCTATGAACCCAAAAGCCAGTTGAATGGCACCTTACTGGTACGGGAAGTAAATAAGCTGGAGCAAGATCTTATTGAAGCAAACGACATAGCCAAAATTGGTTATAACTATTACTTCCAGGATAATGGAAATTCTAAATACCGGGATAGTATAAAAAATATCAACCTGAAACGCTTAAACGAAATCAGAACTTTTGCGGTAAAACTGGCTACCGAAAAGAAATACCCACAACCCGAACTGGGTACCTTAACTGCAGCCTATTTATCTTGGATGGAAAACAAGGACTTTATGGCTGCAAATTACCTGGCCATTTTAAAACCGGATAAACTGCCCGAAAGGTTGCGCGATCAATACCGTATTGTTGATTTATTGATCAAAGCGAAAAACATCAAAAAAGGCAATCCTTTTAACGAAAATGATTTGTTACCAACCTTGAAATGGCTGGATGAAAAACGTTTTGCAGAAAATAAAATCCAGCCAAACGGGCAATATTATGATCATGATCAGGCGGGCAAACGTTTCAGCAGAACCACCAGGAATTTTTATCAGCAGATTCTGGCACCGGCTTATTTGAACATGGGCGATACAGCAAAAGCAGCATTGGCAATGGTTAAAGGTGATCTGGCATACCAAACGTTAAAAGAGAATTCGCTGTTCCAGAATATGAGCTACCAGAGTATCAATTTCTGGCAGAACAACCTAAGTCCGGGAAGCATGCAGGGCTTAGCGCTTTACAAGACCAAAGCAGCGGGCAATGATGTGACCGGTTTGTTAGCCTCAGCTTTAAATCAACTCAAAAATGACGACTTTTACGAACTTTACGGCACTACTTACCTGCGTACACATCAATACGATAAAGCGGTACAGATGTTTGCCAAAGTCTCGTCAAGCTATCAGTATTTTACCCCCCAGAACTGGTATGGAGACGGAACGGATTCAAAACTGTATGCCAATCCGTTTATCGAAACCATTAACGATTTCCCTAAAAAGTATGTAACGGCCAAAGCATCCGTTACCAAAAAAACTTTTGCTGCCGAAATGCTCCGTTTGCAGAAGTTACTTGTTAGCGATAAAAAGAATGCTGCCCTTTATTATTACAAAATGGCTAATGCCATTTATCAAACAGGTTATTTTGGCAACAGCTGGTTCCTGATCAGTTACGACTGGTCGTCTTACGATAACAGCACCCCGGCAAAATACGTGTATGATGGGGACTACAAAAAAGCACAAACCGCAAAAGCGTGGTATTTGAAAGCGAGGGCCTTAAGTACCAATACCGATTTTAAGGCAAAATGTACTTTTATGCTGGCGAAATGTTTGCAAAAACAGATCATCATGAACGCTAACCCACTATCATTTTATTACTACGATAAAAAGGATGTGAAATGGCGAAACTTCATCAAAGCGAATTACAATAATCCTTATCTCAAAGAATTAAGGTTTAATTATAATAAAACACCTTTTTATGCTGTTGCTGCAGGCGAATGCAGTTATTTAGGAGACTTTATCAAGCCAAAAGCACAAAACTAGCGATCCACGACCATTAAGAAATTAAGGTAATTAAGAAAATCCCGCGAAAACTTAATGTCCTTAACTTCTTAATGGTTTAATAGTGTTATCCTAACTTGCCCGGCTATTTTTTTCCTAAACCCTAAACCTACCACCTGATCAGCGCACTTGCCCAGGTAAAGCCTGATCCAAATGCCGCGAGGCATACCAAATCTCCATCCTTAATTTTACCGACTTCCCAGGCTTCGCATAAAGCAATTGGGACAGAAGCTGCTGTAGTATTGCCATATTTTTGGATGTTATTAAAAACCTGATCGTCATTTAAATTCAATAGCTGTTGTACATATTGACTGATACGCAGATTTGCCTGATGCGGCACCAACAGATCGATGTCTTTTTCGGTTAAATTATTCGCAGCCAAAGCCTCTTTAATTACCTCCGGAAATTTCACTACTGCTTTTTTGAAAACCGCCGGACCATCCATGTAAGGTAATGCGGCGCCACTTTCTAAAATTTCCTCCGTCATAAACAATCCGCCCAATTCCTGTTCCGGATAGGCTGGTTTATCCTTTAACCACTTATTGGCGTGAGAACCGGGATAATACATGGCCAAAATTTCGGCTTCGGCACCATCACTATGTAAATGGGTACTTAAAATCCCTTTTCCCGGCTCTTGTGTAGGTTGCAGCAGCACTGCACCGGCACCATCGCCAAAAATTACTGAAACATTACGGCTCCGGGTTTCAAAATCCATTGCAAAGGAGTGTTTTTCGCTGCCCACCACCAAAACATTTTTATACATGCCCGTTTTTACAAACTGATCGGCCACCGAAAGTGCATATACAAATCCTGAGCATTGGTTACGGATATCCAATGCACCAATCTCGCCCATCCCCATTTCGCGCTGCAACAATACCCCGCAACCCGGAAAATAATAATCAGGACTAAGCGTGGCAAAAACGATAAAATCAACATCTTTAGCGGTAATGCCAGCCCTTTCTATCGCAATTTTGGCGGCTTCAATGCCCATAGTTGTGGTAGTTTCACCGTTACGATCTGCAAAACGCCGTTCTTTAATACCCGTCCGCTCCTGAATCCATGCATCGCTGGTATCCATAAAACGGCTTAAATCATTGTTGGTATATACATTTTTAGGAACGTAATAACCTATTCCTGCAATTTTAGACTGGTGCATACTTGTATTTATTATGATTTGGTTAGCAAATGTATTAAAAGAGGCCGAAGAATATGTAAAATGTACGATGTAAGATGCAGTACGAACTTTATTAATCAAAAATACAATCCTCTGAATGATGAGATTATAAACCCAAAAGCAGGTATTTAGATATAAGTCAGATGATCATCTATTTTACCTATTATATCTTACATAAAAATAGTTATTTTTGCACCATGTCTACAGAAACCAAAGAAGAGACCTTTACGCTCGAAGAGATTTTAACTTCCCTTAAAACTGTACATCGCCTTATTTTGTGGAATGATGATATCAATACCTTTGATCATGTGATTTATTGCATGATGAAATACCTGGATTATAACGAATCGCAGGCCGAAAAAATTGCATGGAAAGTGCATAATGAAGGTAAATGCCCTGTTTTAGAAGGTTCGTTTACCGAAATGGAAGTATACCGTAAAATTTTACAGCAAGAAGGCCTGACTGTTACTGTTGATTAATAGATTATTTTTCTTTCAAGCTGCTCTTGTTACATCTTCATCCCGAGCATAGTGCTAAGCAGTTGAGAAACAGATGATAAGTGTTCGGCGAAGTTAGATTTTTCCCGAGATAGATCTCTCCACTCCACTGCGTTCCGGTCGAGATGACGTTCGCTATGCTCCGGTCGAGATGACGATACTGTATAATTAACCCTCCAACCCCTTCAAAAGATCATTTAATCCCTCTTGTGTAGTTAGTGTTTTATCTTTAGCATACCAGCCGTGAAGTTTTTCTGCTAAAATTGGCATTTCGGTCGTTTCTTTTTTCCACTCTTTTAAAAGCTCCTGTAAAATTTGTGGTCTGGGACCCCATGTTGCTAAAACCTGATCAGCAGATGGATTTAACACAATTAAAACAGGTATTGCTCTTCCACCATTAGTTAAATGCGCATCAATCAGTGGCAGATTTTTATCTCTAAGTACAAACCTCAGGTCAATTTTACCCAGTGATGCAACTGCGATTTTATTAAACACCGGAACAATCTGGGCAGCATCTCCACACCAGCCCTCGGTGATGACTAAAAATTTATAATTATCCTTTAAACCAGCTACCGTTGAGGTTAATTCTTCGGTTAAACTAATCGTTTTATCCACGCGATTCATCCTCTGCACATTCATTTTAGTATAGTGCAAATCGTAGGTTACATCACCGGTAGCCTTTCCTTCTAACAGAAGTTGATCAATCAATGCCCGGTATGTTTGATAATCCATTCCTTGTTCGCTGAAAATTTCGCTGTAATTAACCATGATGTTTAAAATTATGCCGCAAAGGAAAGGAGAAATTCAATGAAAATCATCACGGATTTGCAAGAAAACACAAGCGGCTGATTGCAGCCAAAAACCAGCCGATGCTCATTTCCTGACGGTATTTCGTCTGTTAAGACACTAACCGATAGGCAAAAAGCTTTATAATATGTGGAGACATGAACCATGGCTACGGGAGATAAATCATGTTTATTTTTGGAGCGCTCTGCTTGTACCATACACCCAGTTCCTTCCCGTTTTGCGCTTATACGCTTTCCCGAAAGTTCGGGATACCTCGTTGCTGCCAACCGGGGCCAGGTGGCCAAAACAACATCCCATCTTTACGGCTACAGGTGCAGAACCCGTGTTCCTAAACCAGATTGAGCGGAATAGCCCGGATCCCGATTTTTCATCGGGAGAGGACTATAAGTGAAAGCGGGACTGCACACCGCCAAGAACCACTGCATGCTCATTTCCAAATTCTATTTTGATCGGGGAAACATCAACCTAGAATAAACCTGCACGGATGAAATCGATGTTTCTTACCTCAGCATATACAAAAAGATGGCTAAGCTTCCATCAACTTACTCACATGCTGCGTTAAGGCCACAAAATCGGCAACAGTTAACTGCTCCGCACGCTTTTCGAAATAAATATGATCGTCCATCTTATCTTTTGGCATCACCGCAGAAACGGCATTGCGCAGGGTTTTTCTACGTTGGTTGAAACCAGCCTTTACTACACGCCAAAACAATTTTTCATCACAGTCTAAAGTCTCCACTTCGTTCCGGGTTAAGCGGATCACTGCTGAATGTACTTTTGGCGGCGGATTAAACGTTCCGGGTTTAACGGTCATCAGGTATTCAATTTTATAATAAGCCTGAAGAAATACGCTTAAAATACCATATTCTTTACTGCCTGCAGGTGCAGCACAACGTTGGGCCACTTCTTTTTGGAACATACCCACCATTTCTACCACTTTATGGCGGTTATCTAAAATTTTAAATAAAATCTGCGAAGAAATATTGTATGGAAAATTACCAATAATGGCAAATTGCCCGGGAAAAACATCATCAAAATTGAGTTTCAAAAAATCACCGTTAATCAGGCGGTCGCCAAGCTCCGGATATTTCTCATTTAAAAAATGATAAGATTCGGTATCGATATCGATCAGGTAAGTTTCAAGATCTTTCCGTTGCAACAAAAAATCAGATAGGATACCCATCCCTGGCCCCACCTCTAAAACCTGGTGGTATTTATCGGTACTAACCAAGGCCTCAACAATACGGTTGGCAATGCCCTTATCGGTTAAAAAATGCTGGCCTAAATGCTTTTTTGCTTTTACTAAACTCATCTTTACACTTTATTTTGCCACGGAGGCACTGAAATCACAGAAAAACTTTCATGAAGAAGGGGGGAAACCCTATCCCATCTCCGTGCACACCGTATTTCTGTGGCTGCTCTATTTAATACAAAATAACTAATTTTTATCCGGTAAGCACCTCTTTAAACGAAAATCAGTAATTTGCGCTAAAATTTTCCAGTAATTATGAGCAATAAACTTAAAATTGGCATCAGTATAGGCGACGTAAACGGTATAGGTTTAGAGGTAATTATTAAAACATTATCAAATCCTGCTATTTTAAATTATTGCACGCCAATTGTTTATGGCCATACCAAGGTTTCTTCTTTTCACAGAAAAGCAAACAATCTGGGCGATTTCAGTTTTAACGTGGTCAACCACGCCAATCAGGCACAGCCCAAAAGAGCAAATATGATCAATTGCTGGGAAGAAGATGTAAAAATAGAACTGGGTCAGGTTACCGCAACGGGTGGAAAGTATGCACTTTTATCGTTAGAACGTGCCACTGCCGACCTGGTAAACGGCGATATTGATGCCCTGGTTACTGCGCCCATCAATAAACACAACATCCAATCAGAAACTTTTGCCTTTCCGGGCCATACCGAATACCTGCAGGAAAAAAGTGGCAGTAAAGATGTGCTGATGTTTTTGATCAGCGAAAATCTGCGGGTAGGTGTTGTTACCGGTCATATCCCTATAAAAGATGTTCCATCATCCATTACAAAAGAGAAAATTGTAAATAAGTTAAAGCTGATCAACGAAAGCCTGAAAAAAGATTTTTGGATCGAAAAACCGAAAATAGCAGTTTTGGGCTTAAACCCACATGCCAGCGATAATGGCTTATTGGGCACCGAGGAAGCTGAAATTATTACCCCGGCTATTCAGGAAGCTTACGACAAAGGCATTGTTTGTTTTGGTCCATACCCTGCCGACGGCTTTTTCGGTAATGGTAGCTACAAACAGTTCGATGCAGTTTTAGCCATGTACCACGACCAGGGTCTGATTCCTTTTAAAACATTAGCATTCCATAATGGCGTAAACTATACTGCTGGTTTAAACTTCGTTCGCACCTCTCCCGATCATGGAACAGGTTATGATATTGCGGGGAAAGATCTGGCCGATTCAACTTCATTCACCGAAGCTTTATTTTCGGCTATCCACATTGTGAAAAACCGCAGGGAGCAGGAAGAAATGTTAAGAAACCAGTTACGCACCGGCGGAAAAGTGGTAGAAACACAGTTTGATATAAAAGATGATGCTTCTTAAAAGCTGAAAGACCAAAGCCAGAAGTCGGAAGTCCGCAAGTCGGGTGTCTGAAGATTGGATGTTTAAAGACTAAACCCTAAAAAATCGTCATTTAAACCGTAGCGGAGAAATCTGTGAGCAAGATTAAAGTCAGAAGTCCGCAAGTCAGGTGTCCGAAGATTGGATGTTTAAAGACTAAACCCTAAAAATCGTCATTTCGACCGTAGTGGAGAAAATCTGTAAGCAATACTAAAGTCAGAAGTCCGCAAGTCAGAGGTCCGAGAATTGGATGTTTAAAGACTAAACCCTAAAAATCGTCATTTCGACCGTAGCGGAGAAATCCGCGAGTAAGACTAAAGTCAAAGTCCACAAGCCGGGTGTCCGAAGATTGGATGTTTAAAGATTAAACCTTAAAAAATCGTCATTTCGACCATAGTGGAGAAATCCGTATAGGAGATATCAAATACCGCAAATTTCCTTTATTTTCTTCTTTTAATTACCAAACACGCACCCGAAAGCTTGAGAGGAACTGAGTTAATATTGGTAAATTTATCTGTTTGGAATTGCTCGCTTTAACAGAAAAATGAATTAGGTGTAATTTTCAAAATCTCATATATTGCAAAAGCTTTGAGCCGAAACAAAATCAGCATATGGAAAATAAATTATCACCTATTATAAAACCCGAAGAATTAACCTGGTTAAACCAGGATGAAGAAATTGTAATCATCGATGCAAGTGCTGGCTCAAAAGCAAGGTATGATGAGCAACATTTAGCAGGTGCACTTTTTGCTGATGTAAATGAAGACTTAGCCAATATTGGCGATTTTGCAGCAGGCGGGCGTCATCCTTTACCCACTTTTGATCAGTTTTCTGCTGTTTTACAGAAACTCGGGATTACCAAATACAGCCACGTTATTGTGTACGACGATAAAAATGGCGGTAATGCAGCAGCGAGGTTATGGTGGATGCTCAAGGCTATTGGCCATAAAAAAGTGCAGGTAATAGACGGCGGCTTCCAGGCGGCTGTTAAAGCAGGCTTTCCCACTACAGATAAAGTAGAAATTCCAAAATCTGTTGAAAAATACGAAATCGCAACCTGGAACTTACCGTTATCTGATATCAATGAAGTAGAAAAAGTGTCCGGAACTGACGATTATATCGTAATCGATGTACGCGATGCTAACCGTTTTGCCGGTTTAACCGAACCTATTGATTTGATTGCCGGACATATTCCCGGTGCAGCCAATATTCCTTATACCGAAAACTTAGACACAACCGGCGCTTTCCTGGCCCCCGAAATATTGAAAGAAAAATATGCAGAGGCCCTGGCACATGTGAAACCCGAAAATGTAATTGTACATTGCGGCTCGGGAATTACGGCATGCCATACCCTTTTGGCGATGGATTATGCAGGTTTGCCTATTCCTAAACTTTATGTTGGCTCCTGGAGCGAATGGAGCAGGAATAATAAGGAAATGGTATTGGCTGATCAGTAATTTTGCTGGTCAGGATTATAAATCCTGACCAACTGAACCGTGGATTTGTAATCCGCCCCAGGATCAAAAATCCCTTGTCTAAGGTCGGGATTGCAAATCACGACCAACCAGAACACCTATAAGGTCTAAAAATCAAGAGTTAACATCAACAATTTTCAAAAAACATTTTTAATCTAATTTTTTTATCCCTACATTTGCAGGCTAAAATTTTACAGTACTTTGAACCCATTAAAACAATTTTCATTACCGTTTACCGGATTAAAATTGGGAACTCATCAGTTTGATTATGAGCTTGATGATCGCTTTTTTAATGCTTTTGAGTATTCGTTAATTAAAAGTGGAAATTTAAAAGTAGACCTGGAACTTGAGAAACAAGAAACCATGTTACTTCTAAAATTCAAAGTTATGGGTACCGTAAATTTAGATTGCGATAAATGTTTATCTGAATTTCCGTTACCAATAAATCTTTATGAAAGGCAGATTGTAAAGTTTGCTGAAGATGAGCTGGAGAGCGATAATGAGGAAATTATTACGCTAAGCCGTAAAGATACCGAGATTGATGTATCGGGGCCTTTATACGAAATGATTAACGTAGCGGTACCCTACATCAAAAACTGTGAACAGGCAGGTAAAGATTGCGACCAGGAGATGATTGACCGTTTAAATCAATTATCGATCGAAAAGCAGGCTGAAGAAAATGAACAAACAAGCGACCCACGTTGGGAAGCCCTTAATAAGTTAAAAAAATAATTAGATTATACACCAATGGCACATCCAAAACGGAAAATCTCGAAACAGAGAAAAAATAAAAGAAGAACACACTATAAAGCTGTTACTCCTTCTTTAGCAACATGCTCGGCAACAGGTGCTATTCACGTACCTCACCGTGCTTACAACGTTGATGGTAACCTATACTACAACGGCAAACTGGTTATCGAAAATACTCAGATTGGGTAATTTTCTTAAAAAATTGTTTGTGTTTTCAGCGGCTTTAGTCATACCTTAGTCCACTGAAAAATTCAGGATTACGCCTGACTTAACACAAACAGATTTTTTCTATGAAAATAGGCCTCGACATAATGGGCGGAGACTATGCTCCCAAAGCAATTGTTTTGGGAGCAATAGCTGCTCATCAATCGCTTAACGCCGGAGAGCATTTAGTTCTTATTGGCGATACCGAACAGATTAAACCCATTCTAGCGGAAGAAGGCTTTAATCCAGATCATTTTGAATACGTTCATACTGATGAAGTAATCGGCATGGGCGAACATCCCACCAAAGCAATCGTTCAGAAACCAAATTCGAGCATAGCAGTTGGTTTTAACCTTTTAAAAGAAGGTAAAATTGATTCTTTCGCAAGTGCTGGTAATTCTGGAGCCATGCTGGTTGGCGCAGTTTTTAGCGTTAAAACCATTCCGGGCATTATCCGCCCTTGTTTATGTACAATTCTTCCGAAAATTAAAGGTGGCACCGGCTTACTGTTAGATGTAGGTGCAAATGCCGACTGTAAACCCGATATCTTATTACAATTTGGTGTTTTAGGTAGTTTATATGCAGAAAATCTTTTGCAGATCAACGATCCTAAAGTGGCCCTGATGAATATCGGCGAGGAAGATGAGAAAGGAAATATGCTAAGCATGGCTACTTTCCCGTTAATGAAAGAAACCAAGCTGTTCAACTTTGTCGGAAATGTGGAAGGAAGGGATTTATTTAATGATAAAGCCGATGTGATTGTGTGCGATGGTTTTACCGGAAATGTAATGTTAAAACTGGCAGAATCATTTTATGTGCTTACCATTAAAAAAGGGCTTAAAGATGAGTTCTTCGATCGTTTTAATTATGAACAGTATGGCGGAAGTCCGGTTTTAGGTGTTAACGCCCCTGTGGTTATCGGACATGGGATTTCCAGCCCGTTAGCTGTTAAAAATATGGTTCTGCAATCGCGGGAAATGATTACAACCGGATTGGTAGAAAAAATTAGAATGGCATTTAAATAATTTATTAAAATTCTTAAAATGAGTAAAATTCACGCTGCTATCACAGCAGTAAATGGTTACGTTCCCGACTATGTGCTTACAAACGCAGAGTTAGAAACCATTGTTGACACTTCGGATGAATGGATTACCAGCAGAACGGGGATTAAAGAACGTAGAATTTTAAAGGGAGAAGGTTTAGGCACTTCAGATATGGCTGTTCATGCCGTAAATGGTTTACTTAAAAAGAGGGGAATTGATGCAAAGGAAATTGAACTGATTATCTTTTGCACCACTACTCCTGATTTTACTTTCCCTGCAACGGCTAACGTTTTAGCGGATAAAATTGGTGCAACCAATGCATGGGGTTACGATTTACAGGCTGCCTGTTCTGGCTTTATTTTTGGCCTTTCAACAGGTGCATCTTTCATCGAATCGGGCAGGCATAAAAAAGTACTGGTAGTTGGTGGCGATAAAATGTCGTCGATTATTAACTACGAAGACCGTACGACCTGCATTATTTTTGGAGATGGTTGCGGTTGTGCCCTGTTAGAACCAAACGAAGAAGGTTTAGGCGTTCAGGATTCGATTTTGAGAACCGATGGTTCAGGAAGAGATTTCTTAGGGATGAAAGCCGGCGGTTCTGTTAAACCGGCCACCCACGAAACTGTTGATGCTAAAGAGCATTTTGCACACCAGGAAGGCCCTACCGTATTTAAATTTGCGGTAACGAATATGGCCGATGTTGCTGCCGAAATTATGGAACGCAACAGCTTAACCGCTGAAGATGTGGCCTGGTTGGTACCTCATCAAGCCAATAAACGCATTATCGATGCCACTGCAAACCGTATGGGCGTTACTACCGATAAAGTGATGATCAATATCGAGCGTTATGGAAATACAACCAACGGGACTATTCCATTATGTTTATGGGAATGGGAAAGCAGATTGAAAAAAGGCGATAATATCATTTTAGCAGCCTTTGGCGGTGGTTTCACCTGGGGATCGGTTTACCTTAAGTGGGCATACGATACTAATTAGTTAGCAGCCTTTGACTACTCAGATAAAAAATAAAACAAAAAAAGTATAACTTAGTTAATTCAATAAACACTATTTTTTACATAACAAGCCTAAAAAATGGATATCAAACAAATACAGGAACTGATTAAATTTGTTTCTCGTTCTGGAGTAAATGAAGTTGCGATTGAGCAAGAAAACTTCAAAATCACGATCAAAACAAACCAAACACCAACAGTTGTTCATGCTACCGTGCCACAAGCTCCGCTTGTACAGGCTGCTGCCCCAGTTGCTACAGCTCCTACTGCTCCGGTTACAGCAACACCTGCCGTACCTGCTGCAGAAGACACTTCGAAATACCTAACAATTAAATCACCAATGATTGGTACCTTCTATCGTTCAGCTAGTCCGGAGAAACCAGTGTTTGTTAATGTTGGAGATGAAATTAGTGCCGGTAAAGTAGTTTGTATTATTGAAGCGATGAAACTTTTCAACGAAATTGAGAGTGAAGTTTCTGGCCGTATCGTTAAAATCCTGGTTGATAATGCATCACCGATAGAATACGATCAACCGCTATTTTTAGTAGAACCTATTTAAAAATTAACGTCGCCCTGATCTGCTGCGAAGCGAAAAGCCGGAAGCAATATATTTCAGGGGCTTCTTTTTAAATTGGATGCTGAGCTCAATTTAGCATAACGATTATTTTAAAGCAGAGACAAAACGTAAAAAATATAAATGGTTCGTGGTGGCACGAACCATGGCATTTAATTTAAAAATTTGAATATATCGGCTTGTAATTCGCAGGTAATCTGTGTAAGCACATCATCGGTGTAATCATCAATTAAAAAATTATGTTTAAAAAAATACTTATTGCCAACAGGGGTGAAATCGCTTTGCGTATTATCCGTACCTGTAAGGAAATGGGCATCAAAACCGTTGCTGTTTACTCTACCGCAGATCGCGAGAGTTTACACGTGCGTTTTGCTGATGAGGCTGTTTGTATTGGCCCTCCACCTAGTAAAGATTCTTATTTAAATATTCCAAATATTATTTCGGCAGCAGAATTAACCAATGCCGATGCCATACACCCTGGTTACGGCTTCCTGTCGGAAAATGCCAAATTTTCAAATATCTGCCGTGAGTACAATATTAAATTTATTGGTGCTACCCCTGAGCAGATCAACGATATGGGCGATAAAGCTTCTGCAAAAGCAACGATGAAAAACGCAGGTGTTCCAACTATCCCCGGATCGGAAGGTTTGCTTACCAGCGTTAAAGAAGGTATTGCAATTGCCAACGATATGGGCTACCCTGTTATCCTAAAAGCAACTGCAGGCGGTGGTGGCCGTGGTATGCGTGTGGTTTGGAAAGATGAAGATTTTGAAAATGCCTGGGACAGTGCCCGCCAGGAATCCGGTGCTGCATTTGGAAACGATGGCTTATATTTAGAAAAATATATCGAAGATCCACGCCACATCGAAATCCAGGTTATTGGCGACCAGTTTGGTAAAGCCTGTCACCTATCAGAGCGCGACTGTTCCATTCAACGCCGCCATCAAAAATTGGTAGAAGAATCGCCTTCTCCATTTATGACGGATGAACTCCGCAAAAGGATGGGCGAAGCAGCAATTAAAGGTGCTATGGCCGTAAATTATGAGGGTGCGGGTACCATCGAATTTTTGGTTGATAAACACCGCAACTTCTACTTTATGGAGATGAATACCCGTATCCAGGTAGAACACCCTGTTACCGAAGAGGTAATCAACTTCGATTTAATTAAAGAACAGATTAAAGTGGCTGCCGGTATTCCGATTTCAGGCAAAAACTATACACCGGAAATGCACGCTATTGAGTGCCGTATCAATGCCGAAGATCCGGCAAATAACTTCCGTCCATCACCAGGAAAAATCACGAATTTCCATTCACCTGGCGGTCATGGCGTTCGTGTAGATACGCACGTTTATGCCGGATATTCTATCCCTGCAAATTACGATTCGATGATTGCAAAATTAATTTGCGTGGCCCAAACCCGCGAAGAAGCCATCTGCACCATGGAACGCGCTTTAAGTGAGTTTGTAATCGAAGGTATTAAAACCACCATTCCTTTCCATTTACAACTGATGAAAGACCCTAACTTCAGGGCAGGGAATTTCACCACGAAATTTATGGAAACGTTTGAGTTTTCAGAATAATATAAACTATTTTTATATTTAACACGTAAATACCATTCTATTCAAATAGAATGGTATTTTTGTTTTCAACATGAGCGACAATAAAAAAACTTCACTTACCAAAGCAATCGGGCAAAAAAGCACCACTTTAGAGGCAGAAATGTCTTTTTTCGATCACCTGGATGTACTCCGTAAACATTTAATCAGAGCCGTAATTGCAATTGCCGTTTTTACCGGTATCGCTTTTTACTTCAATGAAGAAATCCTTGACAAAATCATTTTCGGCCCTAAAAAACCAGATTTTTGGACTTACCGAATGATGTGTAAACTGGTAGAGCACTTTCCTTCGCTCGGCAAGGATATGTGTATCACCAAAATCAACGGCGAGATTATCAATACCGAAATGGCCGGCCAGTTTAACCTCCAGCTAAATGTTTGTGTAATGTGTGGTATTGTGGTGGGGTTCCCTTACTTGTTATGGGAAATATGGCGTTTTGTTAAGCCTGCCCTGCACGATAATGAGCGCAAATCGGCCAGTGGTTTTGTATTCTTCGCCTCACTATTATTTGTTATCGGTATCTTTTTCGGCTACTTTGTAGTTTGTCCGCTATCGGTTAACTTTTTAACTGGCTATACAGTGAGTTCTGAGATTAAAAATACTTTTACCGTCGATTCTTACCTCTCATCTGTTGCCACCCTTACTTTAGGAACCGGGATTATTTTTGAGCTTCCGGTGATCATTTTTATTTTATCGAAACTCGGTTTAATGACACCGAAACTGATGCGGGCCAGCAGGCGCTATGCGGCTGTAATTATCCTGATTATTGCAGCAATTGTAACGCCTACTCCAGACATTATGACCATGTTGATTGTGGCTACACCTTTATTTTTATTGTATGAGGCCAGTATTTTTGTTTCGGCTTACATTGAAAGGAAGAAGAAAAAGGCCGAAGCAGCCTTCTATGCTAACTAACAAAAACATTACGAACAGAATTCATAATTCTCTATACATTTGACAATGTCTGATACAAAAATTAAAATTGCTATTGGAGCGGATCATGCCGGATTCGAATACAAAGAAATATTAAAAGATTTTTTACAAGATTACGAAGTGAAGGATTTTGGTCCTTATTCCGCAGATTCAGTTGATTATCCTGATTTTGCACATCCTGTTGCCAGTGCTGTTGAAAGTGGAGAATTTACCTATGGTATTTTACTTTGTGGCTCTGCTAATGGTGTGGCCATAACGGCAAACAAACATCAGGGCATCAGAGCAGGCTTATGCTGGGAAAATGAAGTAGCTGCTTTGGTACGTCAGCACAATAACGCTAACGTACTGTGTATCCCGGCACGTTTTGTTTCCAAAGATGAAGCAAAAAAAATTACCGAAACCTTTTTAACCACGGCATTTGAAGGCGGTCGCCACCAAAACCGGGTTGCAAAAATTTCGTGTTAAGCAGAAACTCAACTAACTATTATTATAATGAACAAAAAATTTTTAACCCTTGGTTTGGTTACGCTTGTTACAGCAAGCTGTTTTAGCCAGATTAAACCTCTGCCGGCCAATAAAGACGCTATCAAGTTTAGCAAAGCCATTAACCCTGATAATGCCTATAAGCACCTTTCTGTGTTGGCTTCTGATGAATATGAAGGTCGCGAAACAGGAACCAAAGGCGCCTGGATGGCTGCCGATTATATCCGCGATTATTTTAAATCCATTGGTTTAAAAGGTCCGGTTGATGGTGGATATTTCCAGAAAATTAACCTGGTAAATGTTACCTTAAAAGAAAGCCATGTAACCGTTAACGGTCAGCCGAAAGAATATCAGAAAGATTATGTTGTTTCGCCAAGCCTAATCAGCGATAACGGTTTTACCTTTTCAACAGATCAAATCGTATTTATTGGTTACGCAATCAAAAAGGACAGCTACAACGACTTTGCCGGAACCGATATCAAAGGAAAAGTGGTAATGATGTTTAACGGTGGCGATCCAACTCTTAAACCTGGTACACGGATTGACAGAAAAGCTTACCGCGACATGTTAGAAAGCCGGGCAAAATATTTTACCGAGAATAATGTTAAAGCCATTATCCTGATCGATCCGGGGGTGGATAGAATTACCGAAGACAGCAAACAATTTCAAAATAAAGGCCGTGTAATCGTCAAAACAAATGCTGCTATTGAGGCTCAAAAACAAAATGATATTCCACGTATTTCAATCTCTGTAGCCTTAGCAAACGACCTTTTAAAATCAAACAATACTACGGTAGCTGATTTACAAAAGAAAATTACCGAAAGCGTTACTCCTGCTTCGCAAATTGTGAATGTTCCTTTTTCGGCAAGTGCTGCCAAAAACGAAGTACCGGTTAGGTGCGAAAATGTTCTGGGTTATTTAGAAGGTTCTGATCCTGTTCTTAAAAAAGAAGTATTGATCTTAACTGGTCACTACGATCACATTGGTTTGGAAACCAATCCTAACGCGAAAGACAAAGTAAACAACGGTGCTGATGATGACGGATCGGGTACAACCGGTGTTTTATTGATGGCCAAAGCTTTTACCGATGCTAAAAAAGCTGGTAAAGGCCCTAAACGCAGTATCTTGTTTATGACAGTTGTTGGAGAGGAAAAAGGTCTTTGGGGTTCTGAATGGTACTCTGAGCACCCTGTTTTCCCTGTTGCCAATACCATTGCTGATTTAAATACCGACATGATCGGCCGTACAGGTGAAGAATATTTGGGCAAACCAGATTCGGCAAACTACATCTACTCTGTAGGTTCGAAAATGTTAAGCAGCGACCTGGCCAACATCAGCGAGCAGGTAAATGCAACCTACACCAAGATGAAACTGGATTACAAATACGACGATCCGAAAGACCCTGAACAGATTTACTATCGTTCAGACCACTATAACTTTGCCAAGTTAGGCATTCCGATTATTTTCTATTACGATGGAATGTTACAACAGGACTACCACAAACCGGGTGATGAAGTAAGTAAAATTAACTTCCCTTTACTGGCAAAAAGAGCTAAATTAACCTATTTTACAGCATGGGAGCTTGCCAACAGAGCTAAACGCCCTGTAGTAGACATGGACGGAAAAGGGAATCCAAAGAAATAATTTTTCAAATGCCAAGCCTCAACGAAATGTTGGGGCTTTTTTATGCACATTACTTTTGGTGCCTGCATAAATTCATATCTTTGGTTTTTAACAGAATAGCTTGAAACTAAAAGCGGTTATTCTTCGTTACCCTATATTAAAATTGCCATTAATGAAAACTGCCGAGGAATTTTTAGAGAAATCTGATGAGAAAGCTTTCGATTTACCGCACCGTAAAACCATAAATTACAACATCGGTAAATACAATGCAGCAGTTGAACGCGGTTTATCGAAATTCGAAAACCTCGAAGCCTCTAAAAAAAAGGCACACGTGATCAAATGGCGCGTAATGGAAAATCTCGACAAATTCTTACCAGAATTCGAATCGAACTTTCAGCGTCGTGGCGGTAAGGTTATTTGGGCAAATGATGCTGCAGAAGCCCAGCAGGAAATCCTCAACATTATTAAAAGAAACAATGGGAAAACCGTCATTAAATCTAAATCGATGACGACGGAGGAGATCCACCTGAACGATTTTCTGGAGCAA
The DNA here is from genome assembly GCF_014196715.1 of Pedobacter zeae. GTDB lineage: Bacteria > Bacteroidota > Bacteroidia > Sphingobacteriales > Sphingobacteriaceae > Pedobacter > Pedobacter zeae. Next base: position 211,913 of record NZ_JACIEF010000004.1, on the reverse strand, counting down.
AATAACATTGAATCGCTTGAAAGTGATTTAGGCGAATACATTGTTCAGTTATTGGGTCAGGCACCCTACCATATTGTTACCCCTGCCATGCACTTAAGTGCTACAGATATTGCTCAGCTATTTCATGATAAATTTGGCACCCCATTAGATGCCACTCCGCCACAATTGGTCCAAAAAGCAAGGGAATTGCTCCGTGATAAATACCTAAAGGCCGATATTGGCATCAGTGGAGGCAATTTTTTAATTGCCGACACCGGAAGTATTGCCTTAACCGAAAATGAAGGCAATGCACGTTTAAGTACCACTTTCCCTAAAATTCACATTGCAATAGTAGGAATTGAAAAAGTAATTCCTTCTATAAGCGATCTAGATCTCTTTTGGCCTTTACTGGCCTCGCATGGAACCGGACAGAACCTAACCGTTTACAATACCATTTTAAGCGGGCCGCGCCAACCTAACGAAACCGATGGTCCGGAAGAAATGTATGTAATCTTGCTGGACAACGGGCGTACCAATTTACTGGCACAGAAAGAACAAAGACAGGGTTTATACTGCATCCGTTGCGGTGCCTGTTTAAATGCCTGCCCGGTATATAAAAATATTGGCGGCCATACTTATAACACCACTTACAGTGGGCCTATCGGTTCGGTAATTACACCGCATTTTAAAGGCATGGAAGAGTTTAAGCATTTGAGTTATGCTTCCAGTCTCTGCGGAAAATGCTCGGAGGTCTGCCCGGTAAAAATCGATATCCATAAAATGTTATTGCTAAACCGTAGAGATGCTGCAGCGGGCCACGAAAATGGCAAAAAGGAAGAAATTGGCTGGAGCATGTTCAACAGGATGATGCAAAAACGCAAGTGGATGGATTTCTTTGGCGGCAAGTTCAAAAACTTTATGCTCAAAACCTTCTTCAAAAAGAGTTGGGGTAAATACCGCGAAATGCCAAAAGTTGCCGATAAATCTTTTGCCAAGCAGTTCGAAGAGATGAAAAAGGAACGGGAATCTTAATCAGAAACCATTAGCCAGACAACCAAATATGCATTTCAATCGAGGAGATAAAGACGACAAATTTCTATTGGATTTATACAAAAGATTGCTTTACCCCCGGATGGTTGAAGACAAAATGCTTAAACTATTACGTCAGGGCAGAATCGGTAAATGGTTTTCTGGTATTGGTCAGGAAGCCATAGCAGTTGGCAGTACTTTGGCCATGCAAAGCAATGAATATATTTTGCCTATGCACCGTAACCTGGGGGTTTTTACGTCGCGCGATATTCCGCTCAAAAAATTAATGGCGCAGTGGCAGGGCAAAGTAACGGGCTTTACAAAAGGCCGCGACCGTTCTTTTCATTTTGGCACACAAGATTATAAAATTATTGGCATGATATCCCACCTTGGTCCGCAAATGGCTTTGGCTGATGGCATTGCACTGGCAGATCTTTTGGCTAATAAACAACATGCCACACTGGTTTACACCGGAGAAGGTGCCACAAGTGAGGGCGATTTCCACGAAGCAGTGAATGTAGCTGCCGTATGGGGTCTGCCGGTTATTTTTCTGATTGAGAATAATGGATATGGGCTTTCAACCCCAAAATCGGAGCAGTACAGGTGCAAAAATCTGGTCGACAAAGCCATTGGATATGGCATTGAAGGCCGGCAGATTGATGGTAACAACATTCTTGAAGTATATGATACCATTAATCAGCTGGCTATGGAAATCAGGAAAGACCCAAGACCTGTTTTGGTGGAGTGCATGACTTTCAGGATGCGTGGCCATGAAGAAGCTTCAGGAACTAAATATGTGCCTCAAGAACTGTTTGATGAATGGGAAAAGAAGGATCCGCTTAACAATTACGAAGCCTATTTAATTGATCAGGATATTTTAACCTCTGATGCGGTGATCGACATTAAAATTCAAATTAAAAGGGCGATTGAACTGGAAGTTGAAGAAGCTTTTAACGAAGCTGAACCAGAGGCAGATGCCAGTCGGGAGGAGGCTGATATGTATTTTCCTTATCAACAAAAGGTTATTCAGCCCAGCCAATCTTCGACAGAAAAAAGATATTTAGATGCCATTAGTGATGCACTAGATTTAGCCATGCAAATGTATCCCAACCTGGTTTTAATGGGGCAGGATATTGCCGATTATGGCGGAGCTTTTAAAATTACAGATGGCTTTACCGAGAAATACGGCAAGGCCAGGGTACGCAATACCCCTATTTGCGAATCGGCTATTGTAGGTGCAGGTTTAGGCTTATCTATCAATGGTTATAAGGCAGTGGTAGAGATGCAGTTTGCTGATTTTGTTACCGTTGGTTTTAATCAGATTGTAAACAACCTGGCTAAAACACATTACCGCTGGGGAGAGAAAGCCGATGTGGTGGTACGCATGCCTACAGGTGCTGGAACAGGCGCCGGACCATTTCATTCTCAGAGTAACGAGGCCTGGTTTACCAAAACCCCCGGTTTGAAAGTCGTTTATCCGGCTTTTCCTGACGATGCAAAAGGATTATTGCTGGCAGCTATTGAGGATCCAAATCCGGTGTTATATTTTGAACACAAATATTTATATAGAAGTTTAACGGCCCCTGTTCCGGATGGATATTATACCACAGAAATTGGCAAAGCAGCAACGCTAACAGAAGGGAGTAAATTTGCCATCATTACCTACGGACTAGGTGTACGCTGGGCTTTGGATTATGTAAATGAACATCCGGAATGCGAAGCCACAATAATTGACCTGCGCACGCTTCAGCCATGGGATAAAGAAGCCGTACAACAAGCTGTAAAACAAACCGGAAGGGTATTAATTTTACATGAGGATACCTTAACCAATGGTTTTGGAGCAGAAATATCAGCCTGGATAGGAGAACATTGTTTTCAATATTTAGATGCCCCGGTAATGCGCTGTGCAAGTTTGGATACGGCAATCCCGATGAGTAAAGTATTGGAAGATGATTTCCTGGCCAGGGCAAGATTAGCAGAAACAATAGATAAGTTATTGAAATACTAAATGGGTTAATCGTGAAATCGGTTAATCACGAGCCGTGTTACACAATTAACCAATTAAACACAAAATAAATGGGCAACTTTAAAGTCGAAGGAAATATCATCGACATCCCGAAACGAAATATCTTCTTTGGAGAAGTAGCAGTAGAAGCAGGTAAAATAAAATCCATTACCGAAATTTCCGGTCAGCGGGAAGGCGCTCACTTTATTTCTCCGGGCTTTATTGACAGCCATGTGCATATCGAAAGCAGCATGCTGATTCCGAGTGAATTCGCAAGGCTATCGGTTGTTCATGGAACAGTTTCTACAATAAGCGATCCACACGAAATTGCCAATGTTTGCGGCATGGAGGGTGTAGAGTTTATGATCGAAAATGGCAATACCGTACCATTTAAGTTTAATTTCGGTGCGCCAAGCTGTGTTCCGGCTACCGTATTCGAAACCGCCGGTGCAGAACTCAATCATGATGATGTAAAAGCACTTTTAGAACGGCCGGAGATAAAATACCTCAGCGAAATGATGAATTTTCCCGGCGTACTGTATAAAGATGAAGAAGTTTTAAAAAAGATCGCTGCTGCCCATCAGCTGGGTAAACCTGTTGATGGACATGCTCCCGGTTTAAGAGGCCATACGGTGCAGCAATATATCGATGCGGGTATTTCTACAGACCATGAATGTTTTACAGCAGAAGAAGCACTGGATAAACTACAGCGCGGCATGAAAATATTGATCCGCGACGGTAGTGCAGCTAAAAATTTTGATGCGTTGATCGGCCTGTTGAACGACTGGCCTGAAATGATGATGTTCTGCAGTGATGATAAACATCCGGATAGTTTAGTCGAAAACCATATCAATCAGCTCTGCGCAAGAGCAGTAGAAAAGGGAATCGATATTTTCAAGATCCTGCAGGCAGCCTGTATCAATCCTATTCTCCACTATAAACTCGACGTTGGAAAACTACAACTTAATGATCCGGCAGATTTTATTGTGATCGAAGATTTAAAAAATTTCAGGATTAAACAAACCTATATTGATGGGTTATTGCTAGCCGAAAATGGTAAAACCGTGGGCGATTGGGTAAAACATGTGGAGGATAAAGAATCGGTAAACCATTTCGACTGCAGCTTAAAAGAGGAAAATGATTTTGTTTATCCGTTTACGGGACAAGAAGAAATCCCCGTGATTGAAGCATTAGACGGACAGTTAATTACGAATAGATTATCTGTTCAACCAAAAGTGTTAAATCAAAATATCATCAGCGACCTGGAGAATGACATTTTAAAAATGGTGGTGGTAAATCGTTATCATGGTGCGCCTGTAGCGGTATCTTTTGTTAAGAATTTCGGTCTGAAACAGGGGGCCATTGCCTCAAGCGTTGCACATGATAGCCATAATATTATTGCAGTTGGCGCGGATGATAAAAGCATTTGTGAAGCAGTAAACCTGGTTATTCAGGAAACCGGAGGTATAGTGGCCCTTGGAAAAGGGAAAAAAGAAGTTTTAGCTTTACCGGTTGCAGGCTTAATGAGCAATCAGAACGGGTATGAGGTTGCGGAAAGCTACACCTCAATTGATAAATTTGCTAAAGATTTGGGTTCTACTTTACTTGCTCCATTTATGACACTTTCTTTCATGGCTTTGTTGGTGATCCCATGTTTAAAGTTAAGCGATAAGGGTTTATTTGATGGAGATGAATTTAAGTTAATATAATGCTTTGTCAAGATTCTTCACGGCCTCCAGCATGACTTTAGTATAGCAAGAACACTTCGGCCAAAGGATTAAACAGATATAAACGTTTATCATCCAAACACATACAACGATAACGCTTTCTAATCCTTTCCCCCTTGGTAAAGCGCCTTCCGTCTTTGATTTTAAAGGTAGTATTAATAGGGAGCTGCTCTAAATGCAATATTCCGGTTTTATTATGGTCGTACTTTTTTAAGGCTCGCGATAAATGCAGATCAGAACAGCTTGATGCCGCAGGATTGGACATGTAATTATCAATTGCCTGGTGAATATCATCCGGAAAGATATTCAGCTCAAAGAATGGGACCATCATGCGCTGAAAGTTCTTTTTCCACTCCGCCCCATGTGGTTTTACTTTATTTTTAAAATCGTTCCAGGTAAGTAAATGTGCAAATTCGTGTACAGTGGTAACTAAAAAAGCATAATGGTTGAGGTTAAAATTTACTGAAATCCGGTGGCCTTTGCCCTGGTAAGGGTGACGGTAATCGCCCAGTTTTGTGGAACGGGTTTTAGAAATCTTAAATTCACATTGAAAATAATCAATCCACTTGGCTATTAGCGGCGCTGCCTCGGCAGGCATGTATTGCGCTAAAACGTTAACTTTCTCCATTTAACCGCAAAGTTCGCAAAGATTTTCTTAGAAAACATAATTTTATGATAGGGATTTAATAAGTATTAAAATATGCTTTAAACTCAGTTTAAGAAGGATCTATATCATGTGATCGTCATCTCGACCGGAACGCAGCAGAGTAGAGAGATCTGTCTCGAGATAGATTTCTCGACTTCGTTGCACGCTGCTCGAAATGACGCTTCTTACCCCGAGTCATTATCGATTAACTATATTTTTACATTACATATCATTCATGATAATCGCATTTGGCAGAAGTGGTTTAAACTAAACAGACTTATTCCTCAGATGGGAATAAAGAGGCCAGCACCAATTTAATTTCACCAAAAGAATAATCTTTTCCCAGAAATTCCCTTATCGTGGCCATCGATTTTGTTTTCTGGCTTTCTACTGCATCGCTGATGTTTCTGATTTTGTTGGCTTTTACCAGTTTGCTTACATCGAGTTGTTGTGTTGATACATAATAAGCCAGGTGCCCTTCGATGGTGCCAACAGAAAAACCGCGTTCTTTTGCAATTTCATCTATAGTTTTGCCCTGCTCATAAAGTTCAAAGCTTACCAGTTTGGTATCAATTTTAGGCTCCTTTTTCTTCTTTGTAGCAGCCGATTTTACTTTCAGCGTTTCGCCCTTTAACTGGATAGCCTGCTGAAGTTGTTTGTTTCTTTCAACCGTGTTTAACAGCGCATCGGTATCGGCTTTGCTAAACTCCTTACCATCAATCAATGCCTGTAAGAGTGCTTTGCTTTTATGCATTTTTTTCAGCTGTTCATAAACCAGGATTTCGAGTTCGAGCAGTTCGGTAACATAGGTTTTTATCTGCCTTTCTTCCTTAACGGTTTCAATCTGCATTAAAAAGCGGTCAGAAATTTCCTTGATCAACGGATTAAAATAATTCAGCGCAGCCACTACCCTTTTCGATACATTAAACAAAGTATGTTCTGTTTGTTGGGCAAATAAATTTTTCAGCTGGTTAACAAAGGTATCGACAGTAGCTGTTATTTTCTGGAAATCGGCATAAAGCGCCTGCGTCCAATCTTCATATTTTTGCTTAGCTGATTTTTCACTTTTATCAAAAGTCTGCCGGTGTTCTTTTAAATAATAGCGTATCAGGTTCAGGTCGAAAGCAGCAAGCAGGTAACTACGGATAAAAATATAACTTTCTGTGCTGATCTGCTCGTTGAGTACCTCTGAAGGCTGCCTGGTTTTAGAAAAATAGTGTACATGCTGGTCCTGCTGCAAACCACTATCGCGAAGGTGAGAAGTTAACACCAAACCTTTTAAAGAGCGTAAACGCGATAAAGCCACATAGGCTTGTCCTGGTGCAAAAGCTTCGCCTACATCAATAATGGCCTTGTCAAAAGTTAAACCCTGACTTTTATGTACCGTAATGGCCCAGGCAAGCTTAATCGGATATTGTACAAAAGAACCGGCCACGTTTTCTTTGATCTCGTTGGTGGCTTCGTCCAGTTTATATTTTACATTTTCCCATGTATAGGGCGAAATCTGTATCACCACATTATCTTCCGGGAGTTCGATTTCGATCACATCTTTTTCGATGTGGTGCACCACCCCTATTTTACCGTTATAATAGCGTTTTTCGGCGGTCATGTCGTTTTTAATAAACATTACCTGTGCACCAACTTTTAACTCTAAACTTTTATCGTTAGGATAAGCATATTCGTTAAACTCGCCCTGTATCCTGGCTTCAAAAAAGTACGATTTGGTTTTCAGTTGCTCCAGCCGCTCGCGGTTTATACTGTCGGCCTTATTGTTGTGGGTGGTTAACGTAATATAATTTTCATCGGCAGCGGGTTTAAAATCCTGCTTAAAGTGTTGTTTTAGCAAAGCCGTGTCTTCCGGGGTGATTTTATTGTTCCGTAGGTTATTTAACAGGCCGATAAAAACTGAATCATCCTGGCGGTAAATTTTATCCAGTTCGATGTAAACCGGTGCGTTGTCCTGCAGGGCCAGGGCATCAAAAAAATAAATGCTTTTATAAAATTTGGCCATAATACGCCATTCATCATTTTTTACCACGGGCGGTAACTGGTGCAGATCGCCGATAAAAAGCAATTGTACCCCTCCGAAAGGGAGATTTCTGTTCCTGCGCACGTATCGCAAAGCAAAATCAATAGCATCGAGCATATCGGCCCTCAGCATACTCACCTCATCAATAACCAATAGTTCGAGTTCCTGTAACATGCGGCGTTTATTGCCCTGCATGTTTAAGTGTTTGACCAGAGTTCTGGGTGTATTAAAATTGAAGTTGATGTTTTCGTTCACTAAAGTGCCCGCAACATCCGGAAAAAAAGCACCGAAAGGCAGCTGGAACAGTGAATGAATGGTTACTCCTGATGCATTAATAGCTGCGATACCCGTAGGTGCTACAATCAGGGCCTTTTTATGGGTAAGCTGAATGAGTTTCCGTAAAAAAGTTGTTTTACCCGTTCCGGCTTTTCCGGTTAAGAAAACATGTTTCGAGGTATAATTAACAAATTTAGCCGCAATTTCTGCGGGCATGGAAGTTTCTTCTAAAGTGGGCATCGGCAGTAAAATTTTAGTTAGCAATACACGGAGGGATGAATAAAGCTAAACATTTTAGCACAAAAATAAAGAATGATTAAGGAGAAATTTTAATTTTAACCGGATAATTTTCGACAGGAGGCCTGATAAAGAGCAGAAACTTAACGATTGGCCAGGATAAAACGTTAATAGAATCACAACAGAACCAACCTAAACCTGACAGAAACGGCAGCCTCCGATTTTTTTCTACCGGAGCTACAGTGTATGGCAGGACTGCAATAACAATAGAACCACTGTACCTGCTTTTCAAATATTTTATATCAGATAAAACAATACAACAACCTAACAATTAATGATAAAGCTTTTTATTATCTTTGCGCCCTGATGAAACAACAATATTCAAATCTTATCGCTGTTAAATTCCTTTAACAAGGTTTCATCATCTTTTATATCCAAAATTTTATTATGCTTAACCCTGAAATAGAAAAACGTAAAACCTTTGCCATTATTAGTCACCCGGATGCGGGCAAAACCACGCTGACAGAAAAATTTCTGCTTTTTGGCGGGGCCATTAACACTGCCGGCGCGGTAAAAAGGAACAAAGCGAACCAAAGCAATACTTCCGATTTTATGGAAATCGAAAAGCAACGTGGTATCTCGGTTGCAACATCGGTAATGGGTTTCGAGTACAGTGGTAAGCGCATTAATATTCTGGATACGCCCGGTCACAAAGATTTCGCCGAGGATACCTACCGTACTTTATCGGCAGTGGATAGCGTAATCCTGGTGGTAGACTGTGTGAAAGGTGTGGAGGAACAAACCGAAAAACTAATGTCGGTTTGCCGCATGCGGAATACTCCTGTGATTATATTCATCAACAAAATGGACCGCGAAGGTAAAGAAGCCTACGATCTGTTGGATGAAATTGAAGAGAAGCTAAGCATCAGTTTATGCCCGCTTTCGTGGCCAATTGGTCAGGGGCACACCTTTAAAGGGGTATACAGCATTTACAATAAACATTTAAATTTATTTAATTCCGATAAAACCAAGGTTACCGATTCGGTTGTAGCGGCAAGCGATTTAAATGATCCTTCTTTATTGGAATACCTGAAAGAAAATGAAATCAAAACGTTAAAAGATGATGTTGAACTGGTTGATGGTATTTATGGTAAACTGGATAAAGACTTGTATACCGATGGTTTGGTTGCGCCAGTGTTTTTTGGGAGTGCCATCAATAACTTCGGGATCAAGGAACTTTTGGACACTTTTATCGAAATTGCACCGAGCCCGAAACACCGCGAGGCCGAGGAGCGCGATGTTTTAGTAGAAGAAAAAAACTTTAGTGGATTTGTATTTAAAATTCATGCCAACTTAGACCCCAAACACCGCGACCGGATTGCCTTTTTAAGGATCTGTTCCGGTAAATTTGAGCGCAATAAATTCTATTACCATACCCGTCAGGATAAAAAACTGAAATTCTCCAATCCGATGGATTTTATGGCGAACGAAAAAAGCATTGTTGAAGAAGCATGGCCGGGCGATGTGGTTGGCCTGTACGATAGCGGTAACTTTAAAATCGGCGATACCTTAACAGAAGGTGAAAAACTGCAGTTTAAAGGAATCCCAAGTTTTTCTCCGTCTATCTTTAAAGAGGTGGAAAACATGGATCCGATGCGCACGAAACAATTGGAAAAAGGTATTGAGCAGTTAACAGACGAAGGTGTAGCACAGTTATTTGTTATGCAGCCCGGAAACAGGAAAGTGATCGGTGCAGTTGGCGAGCTGCAGTTCGAGGTGATCAATTTCAGGTTAGAGCACGAATATGGTGCAAAATGCCGTTTCCGTACCTTGAGTTATACACGCTCGAGCTGGGTAACTTCAGGCGACAGGAAAAAACTTGATGAATTTGTAAAACGTAAACAACAGCACATCGGTTTCGATAAGGAAGCTAACCCGGTTTACCTGGCCGATAGCGAATACATGATCAATTTAACCAAACAGGATTATCCTGATATTGAGTTCCATAAAACAAGTGAGTTTAAAAGTTAGTTTTTAGCCCATAGTGAGTGGTTCAGGACACATCATTTATGTAAGGCCTGGAATTGTTACCCTGAGGATGTAATTTATCCTATAAAAATCAATGGGAGTGATAGCTTCTGAGAGACCGTCATTTCGAGCCGAGTGCACCGGTGAAAAACCCGTAGACTCCAGGGAAATAACGATTCTTTTCGCAGTCAGTTAATGTTAACCTGTCGAAGGGCCTGCCTTTAAAATATGTGAGGCGTTTCGACAGGCTCAACATGACAAGTTATCATTGTTGTTATTTCTTGCTCAAATCCCAGATCTTTAAACGGCTTAAGGTACAGCTTCCTTCTTTAGCAAACACCGTTATTCCTCTTGCTTTTTCGTCCGGGAAAATCATGGTTGAAATCACCTTTTCACCTCCATTGCCAAAAACTTCAAGTGATGATTTATCAATCAGGATCTGAATTTTCACTTTACCGCCTACGGGATTCATTTTAGCATTTTGAATGATATTTTTATCGTTTTTGATCCCTTTTTCTGAGCGCGAGCAATTTACATACAGTTCGTTTTTATCCGCTTGATAACCCACCTCGATTTCTTTAATCACTTTCCCTTGCCCATCTTTTAACTGGGCCAGCTTAAAGCCCGCATTTTTAGCATCACGCAGATCAAACTCTGCTTCAATCCAGTTTGTATTGGTAATTTCACCCAGTTTCAGTTCGCCGTTAATAGCCAGATTCTGTTTGGATATTAGCCGGTTTTGGGCCAGTTTTTTAAGATTGCCTGCAATAACCGAACTTGGTTGCTGAAACAACCTTATACCTGCGGGGGTGGTTTTTAATGCCAGGTCCCTCGGGATGGACATCTGCCCTTTCCATGGGAAGGTTTCTCTACCGCCCGGCTGCAACCAGCCCAAAAGAATACGTTTATCATTTGGCGCATTGTTCCATGGAATGGCCGCATAAAACGAATCGCCATCATCAACCAGCAAAGTTAACTGCGCATCGTTATCATTTTTAAAAGTTTTGCCGTCAAAATCACCTACAAAGTACTGCATGGTTGGCCCTTTCGGCCCAAAGAGCGAAATCATCAGTACCCATTTGGTATTTTTCTTATCTCCATCAACCGCCAACGGAATGATGAAAGGACATTCCCAACCACTACCCTGGTTACCTTGCTTACCAAAATCGCTGAGCATGGACCAGTCTTTCAGGTTGTTTGAACCGTAAAACCGTACCTGATGCTCATCAACCATTGCAACCGTCATGATCCATTGTTTAGAAGTCTCGTGCCACCACACATTCGGATCGCGGAAATCCTTTTTGTTCAAATCGATAATGGGGTTTTTCGCATAGTTGGTAAAAGTTAAGCCACCATCGTTGCTATAAGCCATATACTGCGATTCATTACGCTGTTTAGGTAAATCGGCCGTATAAAAAGCCAGAATGGGTGCTTTCCCATTGCCTAAACCACTTACATTTTGTTTATCCAAAACTGCCGAACCAGAGAAAATCATGGTGGTGGTATCTTTGGTAATCTTTTCGGGGATGGCAACCGGCAGGTGTTCCCAATTTACCAGGTCTTTACTTTTGGCATGCCCCCAGCTCATGTGCCCCCATTTATTTTCGACCGGATTATACTGGTAAAATAAATGGTATTCACCATTGAGATAAATTAATCCGTTAGGATCATTTAACCAATTGGTTGGTGCAGTAAAATGATAATCTGGCCGCCATTGAGGAGTAGCTTGCTGCGCAAAAGTGTTTAACGAACAAGCCATAAGGATGGATAAAATATATTTGATTCTGCTCATAATTTGGTTATTGAGCCTTTAAAATACAAATAAGAATCCAATTACTAAAACGTTTAACTAAGGCATGGAATTTTCAAGAGCCTCTTTTTCCTTTTGGAGGGTTTCATACTGCTCATAAGTTTGCTGCAAACGTTTTTTTATTTTCCAGATCAACAATTTTGGTGAACGCACCCTAACACATTCTCCAAAGCCCAAAATCTCGCGTTCCAACTCATAGTTCAGTACAACATCTATTCTAAAAATGGTTGTTTTTTCGTTTTTTGATAATATTATCTGCGAAGTATGCAAAGGTTTGGTAATGACATAAGGTGCATGATCATTGGTAAACTCCAATATAACTTTATGCGCCCTGTCTTTGTGGTTTTTGGTTACCCCGATCAAATCATCGTAATAACGGTCAAAATCTACCCCTTCATAAGCAACAAAAGTTTCATTCGGCAGTTCCTGAAATTCTACAATACGGTCTAAAGCCAGATTTAAGATACCCGGCCGTTTTTTAGCCTTACAGATTAAAAACCAACGGTTCCTGTACTCTTTTAACAGGTATGGATAATAAATCGCCTGTTGCGATTGCTGTGCTTTGAACGATTTATATTCGATCAGCAGCGACCGTTTATTTAAAACTGCCTGATATAAAGGAGGAATACATTCCAAACCCTTAACCAGTTTATTGCTTTCCAGCTGGATATTATTACCGCTCTGTTTGGTCGATTTATAAAGGTTATTTTCCAGACGGGCAATCATATCGCTCATTTCGTCGAAGTAATTAAAGGCATTAAACTGTTTCAGCACACCAACAATTTCTTTCATTTTATCTACATCCGCATTATTGATCGGTGCTTTGGTGATACTGAAATTTGGGTCTCCGTAAGCATAAAAGCGTTTATCTTTTACAATGATCGGTGCATTATAACCAAGCTTATCACTCCGCATCAACTGAATATCGGCCTGAATGGTACGTTTGCTCACTCCACTGGTTATACCTTCCAGCTCGTAAAGGGTTTCGGCAACTTTTTCGATAAGATCATCCAGTGTCCATTTTCGGAACCGGTTTCTCAAACAATCGTCGATGGTTTTGTATCGAATGAGGGCTAATTTATTGATGGCCATTTTAGCGTGATTTTAAGTTTGTGCCAAAAATCTGGTGATTTCTTGAAGCTAAAGATATGAAAGCGTTTTCAATCTACGCAATACAATTGCGCAGTTAACAGCAAAAAGAAATATTTTTAACAAAAAACAAAATTTATTATGCTGTATATCAATAATTTAAATAAATAACCTCAAAATATTTTTTACTGCGCAAATCAGCCGCGCAGGGGTGGTGGCATCTTTGTAATGTCGCCAGTCGATAATGAAGTTCTTTGAAAAACATCAACAATAACAACCTTGATTTATAAAGACAGTTTACTGTTAAATGATACGCGCTCTCCGTCGTGCTGCTGCTGATTATTTAAGTCAGCAGGAAACCCCTGTTCCCGTTAGGTGGAACAGGGTAACGTATATAAATCAGATCATTTATAAAGAAATTCCGGTGAATAACCGGGATGGCAACACTACATCAAAACTGATCCCGGTTGCGGGTTTCTGTATGGCCCCAAAGTATTCGTGCAATTGCATGGAATGTACTGATCAGGATGGTGATAGTTTGTCTAAACACGTTGTGTGTCGTGGGTTCGAATCCCACTTCCGGCCCGTGCCGGAATAACTCAGGGGTTAGAGTAACAACCAAATATGCAGGTTCGAATCCTGCTTCCAACTGTAACTTGGAATAGCTAATTGGTAAGCGTTTAGGACTCAAAATCCAAAACAAAAAGAAGGGCAACTTTTCAAATAGCTCAAAAGAATAGCAATGTAAAACCGCATTTGGCTACAAGATTTTTCTTAAGTCTTAAAAAGCAAATTTGCCTTTTGCTTTGTGAGTAAAAAAGATGAAAGAATTGGTTTAAAAATCAAATCAGCAAAACAGCACACAAAATCCTCAGGATATATTGGACTTAAAAGGCTTGATTTCATTCTTAAAAACATCATGATTCCTTTTACTTCCGCAATAAACAAATGAATGCGCTTTTACAATGCCTTATAAAGGAAAAATTAAACAACTATAAATCTTAACATCAAAAAACATGAAAAGAGTAACAATTAACACCAATTATGTTGGATTGGTGTTTAAAAAAGGAAAATTAAAAAACGTTTTAACAGCAGGAACTTACTGGTTAGGTTTCGGTGAAGATATGACCCTGTACGACATGGGAAAAGAATATTTTTTCACCCTTGCAGAACTAGAAGTATTATTAACAAACACTGATTTTATCAATCTGGTGCACGTAATAGATGTGGCCGATAATGAATTGGCACTGGTTTACCGTAACGGGAACTTCAAAAGCGTTTTAACAGCAGGCAAGCATGCCATTTGGAAAGGTTTATCAGCGTATAACTTTGTTAAGGTAGATATCAACAACATTAATATTGACGAAGCAATTGATAAAAATTTATTGGAGAAAGCACCATTGTTAAATTACATCAGGGCTTATAAAGTAGAATCATTCGAAAAGGCTTTGTTATTTATTGATGGCAAATTTGAAAGGATAATGGAAGCCGGAAACTATGTTTACTGGAAAAACAGTACAAGTATTCAGGTTTTGAAAGCTGATATCAGACAATTGAATATGGAGATTACCGGGCAAGAAATTTTAACAAAAGATAAAGCACAATTGCGGGTAAACTTCAGCATTCAATATAAAGTTGATGATATGATCAGGGCGTTATTGGAGAACAAGGAATTCGAAAAACAATTGTACATCACCATGCAATTGGCATTAAGAGAATGTATTGGCTTAATGACGTTTGACGAATTAATGGAAGGCAAAGAAAAAGTGGCCGAAATGGTAATGTCCATTACCTTGGATAAAGTTGAAAATTTGGGCATAAAATTGACCAACTGTGGTGTTAAAGACATTGTTTTACCGGGTGATGTTAAAGAGATTATGAACCAGGTCTTAATTGCCGAGAAAAGGGCGCAAGCCAATATCATAACCCGAAGGGAAGAAACTGCCTCGACCAGAAGTTTGCTGAACACCGCTAAATTAATGGAAGATAACAGCATGCTGTACAAGTTGAAAGAGATGGAATACGTGGAAAAAATCGCAGAGAAAATCAATACCATCAGCTTATCGGGCAGCGGCCAAATTGTAGATCAATTGAAGCAAATCTTCGTGAAATAAACTAAATTTAGAAACCCCTCGGCATGGTGAATGTTGCCTGCCGGGGATTAATGAGAACAAAAATGAAAACCGCCATTATAAACAAACTTGCAGAAATAGAACGATCAAACGATATCAAAATATTATTTGCGTGCGAATCAGGAAGTAGAGGATGGGAATTCCCCTCACCGGATAGCGATTTCGATGTGCGTTTTATCTATGTGCGCCCACATGATTATTATCTTTCCGTTTCGGAAAAAGACGATCAACTGGGTTTTCCAATTAACGACGAACTTGATATTTATGGATGGGATATTAAAAAGATTCTTAAATTAATCCGAAAATCGAATACCACTCCCTTTGAATGGCTACAATCGCCTATTGTATACAGAGAACAGAATGATTTTAGAAATGAATTATGGAAATTATGTCAATCTTATTTCTACAGAAAAACGAATATCAACCATTATCTGGGAATAGCACATGGCGCATTGGGAACCGTAAATGGCGATGAAATCAAGATTAAAAAGCTTTTTTATGTACTTCGCCCATTACTTTCGGCAAAATGGTGTTTAGAGAAAAAGAGTATTGCTCCAATGACTATTGGACCACTTTTAACCCTAATGCCAGCGCAGCTTCAAACATTGGTTAAAAATCTAATTATATTAAAATCATCATCTGCAGAAAGTTTTCTTATCAAAATTGACTCAGAACTGCGTAAATATATTGATGAGGAGTTTAAAAACTGTACCGAACGGGCCAAAGATTTACCAAAAGAAAGTTTCGGCACCGAAATGCTCGACGCCTTTTTTAGAAATACCATAAACCGTTATGACGATTAAAGATTTAAAGGATAAAAATCTACTTTTATTTGAATGTTTAAGTGGTAGCAAAGCTTATGGATTAGATACACAGCAATCAGACACCGATATTAAAGGAGTATATTATATGCCAAAAGAAATGTTTTTTGGGCTGAAGTACATT
Organism: Pedobacter zeae; assembly: GCF_014196715.1. Lineage (GTDB taxonomy): Bacteria > Bacteroidota > Bacteroidia > Sphingobacteriales > Sphingobacteriaceae > Pedobacter > Pedobacter zeae. Next base: position 195,981 of record NZ_JACIEF010000004.1, on the reverse strand, counting down.
CCACAGATCAGTAATGAAAGCAATGATGAGGTATATTATGAAATTGGGCGCTTTGTTGAATTACTGATCAAGAATAATCCAAATATCGTAGAAATTTTAGCTACGCCAGAAGAGTGCATTCTGTACAGGCATCCAATAATGGATAAACTCAACATCGATATTTTTTTATCCAGATTATGCAAAGATACTTTTGGAGGATACGCCTTAACCCAGATCAGAAAAGCAAAAGGTTTGAATAAGAAAATTTTAAACCCAATGCCCAAAAAAAGGAAAACAGTTTTGGATTTTTGCTTTATTACAGAGGGTTATTCATCGGTTAAAGCTAATGCCTGGTTAAAAAACCACAACATTTCTATGGCAGATTGTGGTTTATCGAAAATTCCAAATGTTAAAAACCTATATGCGCTGTTTTATGATGCGGAAAAGAAATTTGGTTACAAAGGAATTGCAAATAAAGAAATTGCTAATGATGTCTCGGTATCCTCTATACCTAACGGAGAAAAAGAGATTGGGTATTTGTTTTTCAATCAGGATAGCTATTCCTCATATTGCAAAGAACATAACGAATATTGGGAATGGGTAGAAAAACGGAATGAAGCGCGGTTTACATTAAACAAAAGTCATGGCAAAGATTATGATGCGAAAAATATGATGCATACCATCAGGCTATTACAAGTGGCCCTTGAAATTGTTCGGGATGGAAAATTAAATGTAAAAAGACAAAACCGGGATGAACTGTTATCTATAAAAAGAGGCGAATTTGAATACAATGAAATATTAAAAATGGCAGAAAATCTGATACTACAAATAGAAAAAGAAATATTAACTAGTAAGCTTCAAGAAAAACCGGATGCAAAGCTGATTGAATCTTTGCTTGTAGAAATGAGAGAAGCACTTTATGCCAATTAAAACAAAAAAATGAAAAACAACATAACAGGTAACAACCTGATCGAGATGGGTTATACCGAAGGAAAAACGGTAGGCTTAGCTTTAGATATTCTGAAAGAAAATTTTACAGATACCGAAGAAAAAGAATTGCTTGCCTTATTTAAAAAAGTAAAAGATTACCCCGAAAGTTTTTTGGATGATCCGGTTTTAAATCCGTTGGCCACGGCCATGATTGAAGAAACCAATGCACCAAAAGATGAAACCATTGAACTGGTAAGCCATGCTAAGCCTTACGCGGTATTTGGCGCTGATTACATTGAAGAAGGCGCACGAAACCAAATGGACATTGCCATGAAATTACCGGTATCGGCAGCGGGGGCTTTAATGCCCGACGCCCATCAAGGTTATGGTTTACCGATCGGAGGTGTATTAGCAACCAGAAATGCCATTATACCCTACGGCGTAGGTGTTGATATCGGTTGCCGGATGGCGCTGAGTATTTTCGATATCCCCGAAAAACATTATTTCGGTAAAGATGCCATGTACAAACGCGAATTAATTGCCTTTACTAAATTCGGACCAGGTAGAGAGTTTAGGGGTTTGGAAAGGGCCGATCATGAAGTTTTGGAAGATGAGGCATTTAATTCTACGCCTTTTCTTAAAAACCTGCATGGAAAGGCCTGGGCGCAATTAGGTACATCAGGCGGTGGTAACCACTTTGTGGAATGGGGAATTATCGATTTTGCAGAACGCGATGAGATCTTAAATATTGATAAAGGCCGTTATGTAGCTTTGTTAACCCACTCGGGTTCGCGTGGCTTAGGCGCTACCATTGCAGGACATTACACCAAACTGGCAAAAGACATCTGTAAATTACCTAAAGAGGCCGTAAACCTGGCTTATTTAGATATGAATATAGCAGAAGGACAAGAGTATTGGTTAGCGATGAACCTTGCCGGCGATTATGCTTCAGCTTGCCATGAGGTGATCCATAATAGGTTAACCAAAGCCATTGGGGCAAAGGTCTTGGCCAAGGTAGAAAACCACCATAATTTTGCGTGGAAAGAAATCCTGGATGGTGAAGAAGTAATGGTGCACCGAAAAGGCGCTACACCCGCAGGTAAAGGTGTAATGGGAATTATCCCGGGAAGTATGACCGCACCCGGGTTTTTAGTGAGGGGTAAAGGTGAAACCAGCGCAATCAACTCGGCATCGCATGGTGCAGGACGTCAAATGAGCCGTTCGAAAGCTTTTCAATCAATTACTAAATCGGATATGAAAGCCATTTTAAAGGATCACAATGTTACGTTAATTGGAGCTGGTTTAGATGAAGCACCAATGGCCTATAAGGACATTAACAAAGTGATGGCTGCACAAACCGAACTGGTTGATGTAATTGCTAAGTTTGAACCTAAAATGGTGAGGATGGCTGATGATGGAAGCAGGGAGGATTAGTTTTTAGTCTTAAGTCCTCAGTCTGGAGTCTGGAGCCTATACAAAATCCAATAAAAAAATCCGTCATCTCGACCGAAACGCAGTGTAGCGGAGAGATCTATCTCGAGATTTAGCTTCGCTAACCTGCGGGTTCTCGACTGCGTTTTACCCTGATCGACATGACGATCAAAACAAAACCCCTCTTTAAAATAATTGAAGAGGGGTTTATATGTTATAAATGAAATACCTATTTCAACTTACTTAAGGCCATTTTAATTCTTGGTAACATATCTTTAATGTCCTGTAAGGTACAAGCCCCCACAGATGCCCTAAACCATGGCATGCTATCTTCATTTCCAAAGGCTGAGAAAGGCACCAACGCTGCTCCGGCTTCTTTGATCAGGTAGAAGTTTACATCTGCGCTGTCTTTTAAAACCTGGCCATCTTCGGTTGTTTTTCCGATGTAGTCGATTTTAATGGTCAGATAAATGGCTCCCATTGGCTCTACCGCATCAACACTAAAACCTTCTGCTTTTAATTCATTAAAACCATTGTAAAGCGCATTTAAGCTATCCTGTACTTGTGCCTTAAAGCTGGTTAAGAATGCATCAACCTGTGGTTTATCGTTAAAGTAGTTAGACATGGCTACCTGCTCGGCTTTTGGAGCCCAGGCACCCATATGGCCAACCAGCGCTTTCATTCTGTTAATGATATCTTCCGGACCGAAACCCCATCCAACACGTACACCGGTTGCAGCCAGGCATTTAGAGCTGCCATCTACAAAAATAGTAAACGGCCTCATCTCCGGCCTTAAAGAAACTGGATTTACATGCTTTTTACCGAAAGTCAAAAGCGAATAAATCTGATCATACATCATGTACAATGGCTTTTCATCTGCACCGCGGGAAGCATTTTCTTCCAAAACAGCATCACAGATCTCAGCCAGCGAATCTGCATCGAACATGGTTCCGGTTGGGTTTAATGGCGAACATAAAGCCAATAACGTTGCCCCTTTTAAATGCGGTTTCAGTTGTGCAGCTGTTGGCATAAAATTATGGGCTGCATCGGTTTCTACGGCGATGGTTTTAGCCGAAGTTAAATGCGAATAGTGGTTGTTGTTCCATGATGGTGCAGGGAAAACCACGGTATCGCCAGGATCGATCAAGGCCAGGTAAGTAGCATAAATCAACGGACGGGAACCACCGGAAACCAAAATACTGTTAGTATTATATTCAAGGCCAAACCTATCTTTCAATAGTTCCGAAACTGTTTCGCGCAATGGCAAAACCCCATCAGCTGGAGGGTAATTGGTATGATTGGCATTATAGGCTTCCACAATACCTGCTTTTAACTCAGCTGGTATGGGGTAGATATTCGAATCGAAATCGCCAATGGTTAAGTTGGCAATCGATGCGCCCTTGCGCTTCATTTCGTTAACCTCGTTACCAATTTTTATAATTTCTGAGCCAATTAATGAATTGGCTATTACTGAAACTTTCATATTATGCTATTAAATCTGCTATCGCTTTATTCACTTTTTCGAAACCAAACTGTGCCAATACAGCATTCATGGCAGCAGTTATCTGCTCGTTACAAAGGTTACCGATACTGCCTTCGTGGGTATGGTGTATTTGGTTCGATGGTGCAAAAGTACCATTTTCAATCTGCTCGCCAACTATTTTATAGGCTTCCCTAAACGGTACACCTTGAAGGGCAAGTTCATTAACCACTTCAACACTGAACAGGTAATCGTATTTTTTATCCTTTAAAATATCGTCCTTTATGGTAATATTCTGAAACATAAAAGTGGCAATCTCCAGGCACTCATTTAGCGAAGTAATGGCCGGGAAAAGATTTTCCTTTAACAACTGCAAATCGCGGTGATAACCTGAAGGCAAATTGGTAATCATCATGGCAATTTCGTTCGGTAAGGCCTGAATTTTATTGCAACGCGAACGGATCAGTTCGAAAACATCAGGATTCTTTTTATGTGGCATAATGCTCGAACCTGTAGTCAGTTCAGGCGGAAAACTGATAAACCCGAAATTCTGGTTAATGAACAAACAAACGTCCATCGCCATTTTAGCCAGCGTTGCAGCTACCGCGCTCATGGCCTGCGCCAAAATCCTTTCGGTTTTACCACGGCCCATCTGTGCATAAACCACGTTGTAGTTTAAGCTTTCAAAACCCAATAACTCGGTTGTTAAGGTTCTGTTTAAAGGAAATGACGAACCATAACCTGCCGCAGAGCCCAACGGATTTTTATTGGTAATTTTCCATGCAGCAAGCATCAGTTCCATATCATCGGCAAGGCTTTCGGCATAGGCCCCAAACCACAAACCAAATGAGGAAGGCATGGCGATCTGTAAGTGCGTATAACCTGGCAACAATTTATCTTTATGGGTATTGCTCAGTGCTATTAACTGGCTAAACAAAGTAGAAGTATGGTTAACCATATCTTCAATGCAGGCACGGAAAAACAGCTTTAAGTCGACCAAAACCTGGTCATTCCGCGAACGGCCACTGTGGATTTTCTTCCCGGCTTCTCCAATGCGCTGTGTAAGCAACCACTCTACCTGCGAGTGCACATCTTCCACACTGTCTTCGATGGTAAAATTACCGACCTCAATTTCAGCATAAATATTTTTCAGTTCCCGCTGAACGGTTTTTAACTCGTCGGCAGTAAGCAAATGAATGGTTTCCAACATTTCGGTGTGGGCCAGTGAACCCAGCACATCGAATTTTGCCATTTGCAGATCGAGTTCACGGTCTTTACCTACCGTAAAATTTTCTACAAACTGATTTACATCAATATTTTTTTGCCAAATCTTCATTTTAATTTTATTTAACCGCGAAGGGTGCCGGGCTTTTCGCAAAACACGCTAAGCTATACTATTTTTTCTACAGCATTCAATATTTAATCAGGCACCCAGGCCTTATACTATAAAACCCTCTGCCTTAACCTTGTACAACAGGTTTCAACATGTTAATGTATCCTTCAACCCCTTCAGCTACTTCATGTACGTACAAAAACTCATCAGCCATGTGCGAGCGGCCGGAAAAACCTGGCCCAACTTTTACCGATGGGATATCTAATAAAGCCTGATCTGATGTAGTTGGCGAACCGTAAGTGGTTCTGCCCAACGCAAGGCCAGCTTGAACAACAGGATGATTTTTATCGATCGACGAAGGTTTTAAACGGATAGAACGTGGGGTAACATCACACTCAACATGTGCCCTGATGATTTCCAATACTTCTTCATTGGTATAGGCATCCGTTACCCGTACATCAACCGTGAAGGTACAATTTGCCGGCACAACATTGTGTTGTGAGCCTGCATTGATAATCGTTACGGTCATTTTTAAAGGGCCGAAAACCTCGGATACTTTGGGGAACTGGTAGTTTCTGAACCACTCGATATCTTTTAATGCTTTGTATATGGCATTTTCACCCTCTTCACGGGCTGCATGCCCGGCTTTGCCGTGGGCGACACAATCCAATACCAGTAAGCCCCGCTCAGCAATGGCCAAATTCATTTCTGTTGGTTCGCCTACAATCCCAAATTCCAATTCGCCTAAATCCGGAAGAACCAGTTCCAAACCATTATTGCCCGAAATTTCTTCTTCAGCAGTTGCTGCCAGGCAGATGTTATAATTTAAATTTTCCTGTTCGTAATAATATAAAAATGTACCGATTAGCGATACCAAACATCCACCCGCATCATTGCTGCCCAAACCAAACAGTTTATCGCCTTCAATGGCGGCATCGTAAGGGTCGCGTGTGTAACCCGAATTGGGTTTCACGGTATCATGATGCGAGTTTAAAAGCAACGTTGGCTTGTTGGCATCAAAATGTTTGTTGTACGCCCAAACATTATTCATTTTTCGCTGGGTTTTAATCCCTCTCTCCTCCAAAAACTGCGCAATTAAATTCGCTGTCCGGTCTTCTTCTTTGCTGAAAGATTGGATGCGGATCAACTGCCGCAATAAATCCAGGCTCTCTTTTTTTATATTTTCTAATGACATAGTATCAAGTACTCTTTATCCCGTATTAATTCTTGACACCTGTTTTATTATAAAAGTATCAAGACATTGCATCCCTGCTTTTAGCTTTGGTTTAAGCTATTAGCCCTCCTTGGTGTATAAATTCCCAGCTTTTAAAGCCGAAAGTTTAATCCCTTTTATCAGCGAAGAGCTAAAACCATTATGTTCCATTTCGTTCAGACCTGCAATGGTACAACCTTTCGGCGAAGTTACCTTATCTATTTCTGATTCTGGGTGTGTGCCATGTAATAAAAGTAAATCTGCAGCACCTTTTGCGGTTTGAACAGCCATTTTTAGCGCTTCATCAGCATGGAAACCAATTTCGACCCCGCCCTGTGATGCAGCCCTGATTGCCCTTAAAAAGAAGGCAATGCCGCAGGCACATAGGGCTGTTGCCGATGTCATTAAATCTTCATTTATTTTAACCACCGAACCAACGGTTTCAAACATCCTGGTTACCTCTTCAATGTTTTCTGCTGAGGCATTATCGCTGGCCATACAGGTCATAGACTGCCCGATCGCGATGGCCGTATTTGGCATTACGCGGACCACTTCAACATCATCCCCCAGTTTCGCTCTAACAGCTGCGCAACTTACGCCTGAAATAACTGAAATAACCAGGTGTTTTGCCGGTACAATCGATGCCTGGATTTCATCCAAAACCATATTTAATTGTTGCGGCAAAACGGCTAAAATTACCACATCTGCTGTATCAACGGCTTGTTTATTATGATTACTTACGTTAAAACCTGCCTCGGCATACGCCTTTAAATGATTAATATTTCTACGGGTTAATGTAATATCGGCAGCTTGGGCAAAATCGGCTTTCACTAAACCTTTCGCTAAGGATAAGCCGATGTTTCCGCTACCAATTATGGCTATTTTTTTTGACATGGTATTAATTTTTCCTGAGGGTTAACTACACAGTTTTATTTTTCTTCTTTCGGTTTTTGAAAATCAGTTTCGGTAAGTCTACTGGTATTTCAGTCCTGCTATCCACTTCAATCTTTTTAACTTCTGCCTTTTCATCCATTCATCGTCATTTCGAGGAGAAACGATACAGCAATCTTTCTCGTTTTGAGTACAAAAGTATTTTCGTTTCTATCAGGTTTAGTTTGCAAAAGCAGTGATTATCGGTTTCTTTTCCCCTCTAAAAGTCTATAAATTCTACATCAGAAAGCCAGCATACTAAAGAATTACAAATGCAAATCGGTGTCCTTGCATCTTATGGTTAAAATCTTTTAGCGATGAGTTTATGCACATCGCTAAAAACCTTACACCTTCAACCTTCCTGCCATCTACCTTACTTCAGCATCTTGGTTCCAAAAGTACCTTCTGCAAGTTCGGCCAGTTCATCGGCTTTACCGATGTAAACGGCAGAAACGCCTTTTTTAATGGCTTCGAAAGCATTGTGCAGTTTAGGGATCATTCCTCCCTGTACCGTTCCGTCTGCCTTTAAGTCTTCAAACTCACCTGCCTTAATTTCCCTCACTACCGAAGCATCGTCATTAACATCCTTTAGTACACCTTTTTTCTCAAAGCAATATACCAAACGTGTTTCATATAAAGATGACATGGCCACTGCAACAGACGAGGCAATGGTATCGGCATTGGTATTAAGCAACTGTGAATTCCCATCATGGGTAATGGCACATAGTACCGGAACCAGGCCAGCATTCAACAAACTATGTAAAGTACCCGATGACACCGAATTTTCATCAAGATCGCCCACATAACCATAATCGATTACTGAACCGGCTAACGGTCCGGGCTCATTGCCGTAAGTTACTGCCTTTACCGGCCGCTTGGTTGCTTTGATTACATTTCCATCTGCGCCGCTCAAACCAATAGCATTGCTGCCTTTTGCCTGTAATTGCGCTACCATGTTTTTATTGATTAAGCCAGCATAAACCATCGTTACGATCCTTAAGGTTTCGATATCAGTAATCCGTCTACCCTCAATCATTTTAGCCTCAATGCCTAACGATTCGCTCAGTTCGGTTGCAATTTTACCTCCGCCATGAACCAAAATTTTATCTCCGGGCAAAGCTGTAAAATCCAATAAAAACTGATGCAGGTTTTCTGAATTATCGATTACGTTTCCACCGATTTTTATGATAGTGAGTTGTTTCATAATCTATTTTAGTAGTTAACCACAGATGTGCACAGATAAACCTAGATTAGGCATAAAAAAGTATCTGTGGTTATCCTTTTTATCTGGGGTTAATTTGGACAAAAACTATTATTTCAATTCTTCCAATATCGCTTTAATTACCGCCTGTGCAGCCCATAAGCGGTTACCTGCCTCGTGGATCACCAACGAGTTTGGCCCATCTAAAATTTCGGATGATAATTCCAAATCACGGCGTACCGGTAAGCAGTGCATTACTTTGGCATCATTGGTAAATTTCAACTTCTCATTATTCATCATCCAGCCATCAGGGTAAGTTAATACTTTACCGTATTCTTTATAACTGCTCCAGTTTTTCACATACACATAATCTGCTCCGGATAAAGCTTCCTCTAAATTATACTGGATATTTGCTCCGGGTGTAAAATCTTCCGAAAGTTCGTAACCTTCTGGTTGGGCTATCGTAAAATCGATCATGCCTTCTTCCTGTGCTTTACACATCCACTCGGCAAAAGAATTTGGTACCGCCTGTGGCAAAGCCTTAACATGTGGCGCCCAGGCCAGAACTACCTTTGGTTTACGTCCGTCAGGCTTTTTTGTCCAGGTTTCATGAATGGTAATGATATCGGCAAAACTTTGTAATGGGTGACGTGTTGCACTCTCTAAACTTACTACAGGCACCGCGCAGTATTTAACAAATTTATTAAAGAAATCTTCGCTGTAATCCTCTTCCCGGTTGTTTAGCTTCGGGAAAGAACGTAAACCCAAAATATCGCAGTATTGGCCCATTACAGCTGCAGCTTCGCGGATGTGTTCAACCGTTGTACCATTCATCACCACACCATCCTGTGTTTCTAAAGCCCAGCCCTCTTTATCCATATTCATTACCATTACATTCATGCCCAGGTTTAAGGCTGCCTTTTGCGTACTTAAGCGGGTACGTAAACTCGGGTTCATAAAAACCAGACCCAAAGTCTTGTTTTTACCTAAATCCTGGTATGCAAAAGGATTTTCCTTTAATGCAAGCGCATCATTTACAAACTGTTTGATGCTTGGAACATCGTGTACGGAGGTGAACAAGTTCATCTTTTTTATGAGATTAAAGGTTGAGTGCCGGAGGGGTGAGGATTTGTTATTACTCCATCTTCCAGCGCTCAAAATTTATAATTGCGATTGATACCGCCTGATTTAATTTTTTAATTTACAATTCTTAGCCCTTGCATCCAAGGCCTTCTACCTACCCGTTATCTGCTTTATTTCACCAACTTACTAAACGCTGCTAAAAACTCATCAGCATGTCCTTTAGTCAAATTTAATGCAGGCAATAAACGGATTACATTTGGTTTTGCTTCTCCGGTAAAAATATGGTAAGTAAACAATAACTCTTTTTTAACATGTGCCAGTTCAGAAGGCAATTCAATTCCGATCATTAATCCACGACCGCGTACTTCTACTACCTGCTCAAATTTTTTAAGTTCTGCAATGAGGTAATTACCTACTTCTTCAGCATTTTTAATAAGGTTATCTTTTTCTATCACTTCCAAAACCGCTAAAGCCGCAGCACATGCCAGGTGGTTACCCCCGAAAGTGGTGCCTAACTCGCCATGCCAAGGTTTAAATTTAGGCGCAATAGAAATCCCGGCCACGGGAAATCCATTACCCATTCCTTTTGCCATGGTATATATATCTGCTTCTACGCCAGCATAATCATGCGAATAGAACGAGCCTGTGCGTCCGTAGCCGCATTGTACGCTATCGGCAATGTAAACGGCATTATATTCGTCACAAAGCGCACGGATTTTTTGTAAGAAACTTTTTGAAGCCTCCTTAATACCACCTACACCTTGTATACCTTCTATAATTACTGCCGAAATATCATTGCCCTGCGCTTTAAAAGTTTCCTCTAAAGCAATTTCATTATTAAAAGGCAAAAAGATTACATTTTCGGTCTGGTTAACCGGAGCTACGATTTTAGGATTATCGGTTACAGCCACTGCCAGTGAGGTACGCCCGTGGAAAGCACCTGTAAATGCAATTACCTTTTTCCTTCCATTGTAAAAGGAGGCCAGTTTTAGTGCATTTTCATTGGCCTCAGCTCCTGAGTTACATAAAAATAACTGGAAGTCTTTTTTGCCAGATATTTCGCCAAGCTTCTGGGCCAATTGTACCTGCAAAGGAATTTTAACCGAATTGGAATAAAAACCAACCTTGTTTAACTGATCGGTTAAACGGCTTACATAATGCGGATGGGTATGCCCAATTGAAATCACAGCATGTCCGCCATATAAATCTAAATATTGTTGTTCGTTAGCATCCCAAACATTACTGCCTGCTGCTTTGGTTATTTCTATATCGTTAAGTGGGTAAACGTCGAATAATTGCATATTTGATTTGAGGTTTAAGGTTTGAGGTATAGGGTTTAAGGTTTTTTCCCTCCACTTCTCAAAAATTTTAAAAATGAAATTAGCATTGCCCTAACTTCGTTAATTGATTGGTTCACTTTTAGATAATCATCTTCACTTATATACTTTAATTCAGAAGCACATAAACAACAATAATCTATCTCGTTAGCAGAACCTAAAGCATTATCTAGAAAATGTGCAAAATCTTTATCTGTAAATCTTCCACATCCTTCAACAATATTCAAAGGTATAGATAAGGAAGCCCTGGTAAGTTGCGAGGTCAATTCAAATCTCTCCTCTTTTGGAAATTGAGTTGCAATATTCTTTTTGATGAACATATTCAATTCATGTGCCTTTTTCCAAACGTCAAGTTTTTTGTAATCTCTCATTATTTTACCTCATGCCTTAAACCCTATACCCTTTACCTTCGTTAAAAATTAGCTGCCTTCAATCTAAGTCCTGCGGTTTCCTCCAGACCAAACATGATATTCATATTCTGAACCGCTTGTCCGCTGGCACCTTTTAAAAGGTTATCGATAATGCTGATGATAAATAATTTACCTCCATGTTTTTCTACATGAACCAACGCTTTATTGGTATTTACCACCTGTTTTAAATCGATGTTTTTCCGGCTAACATGTGTAAAAGGATGGGCACTATAATATTCTTCGTAAATGTTTTGTGCTTCTTCTAAAGTTAAATCAGTTTCCAGGTACATTGCAGCCAAAATGCCGCGGGTAAAAGCTCCGCGCTGAGGGATAAAGTTTAAAACCTCTGAAAGTGAGGGCTGTAACTGCAATAAACTTTCGCTGATCTCGTTCAGGTGCTGGTGCTCAAATGCTTTATAAACAGAAAGATTATTGTTTCTCCAGCTGAAGTGCGAAGTGGCAGCCAAACTTTGTCCGGCTCCGGTTGAACCGGTAGTTGCATTGATGTGGACCTCTTTCCGGATCAATCCCTTTTCAGCCAAAGGCAATAACCCTAACTGGATACATGTTGCGAAACAGCCCGGATTGGCAATATTTTTAGCTGTTTTAATTTTGTCGCGGTTCAGTTCGGGCAATCCGTAAACAAATTCGCGGTTTTCGAATGTCGATTTCTGATGCAACCTAAAATCCTGTGATAAATCGATGATTTTAATAGTTTCGCTGACCGGGTTTTCAGCTAAAAACTTTTTCGCATCGCCGTGGCCCACGCATAGAAACAATACATCAATATCCTGCTCAATGTTGCTTACAAATTTTAAATCGGTATCACCTACCAAATCAGTATGCACATCAGAAATCAGGTTCCCTGCATTACTGGTACTGTTTACAAAAGCAATTTCGACATTTGGGTGGTTAATAAGGATGCGTAACATTTCGCCTCCTGTATAACCTGCACCACCGATTATTCCTGCTTTAATTTTATTCATCTCTATGAGTTTAGTGCTATTTTATAAAGAAAAAAATCTTCGTCATTTTGCTGCTTTACAAAACCGATACTTTCGTATAGCTGTTGTGCAGTAAAATTGTCGATAGCGGTTTCCAATTGTACAAATGTAGATCCTTTGGTCCTGGCAAAATCCATAACGGTTTTAATCAGTTTTCTGCCGATCCCCTGCTTGCGGTAATCTTCAGCAACATACAAGTCGTTCAGTATCCAGTTTTTATCCAGCCTTATCGACGAGTATTTAGGATACAACTGGGTAAAACCAACGGGTTGTTCCGTATCCTGGTTTATGGCTAAAAATATAATGGATTCGTTATGCTGCAAACGTTCGCCGATGAAAGCGGTGGCCATCCCGATATCCGAAAACTGATTGTAAAACATACGATATTGGTTAAACAGACCGATCACAAGATGGGCCTCGGTTAATCCTATTTGCTTTATCGTAATATTATTCACAATCCGTTCTGTCGTTTTGGGTTGATGGGTAGGAGAAAAGAATAAATTCTAAATCATCAACACCATCATTTATAATTTTATGTTTATCGCCAGCTTTAATCTGTAAACCTTTGTTGGCCTCCACCCTAATTTTTTCTCCTTCAACTAAAAAAGTTGCCTGTCCCTTCAATATAAAGAAAAACTGCTCTGCATAGGTATGGAAATGTAATTTCTCGGCCGTTTGAGCTGGCATTAACTCCTGTTTAATAATGGCTTCAGGTTTGCTTACAAAATTCCATCCATCACAGTTATCGCCCCATTTATAATGGTTTATACAATTTTCTTTTGACAGGATTTTATTCATTTTGAGTATAAGTATTAAGGATCGAGTATCAAGTCCTTACGCCTTCAAGCTTTTAGCCTTCAGCCTCGCTATTCACTTTATGCCAGATCATTACCTGATTACCAAATATTTTGGAGAAACCTTTAACATCTTCTCCGCTCCAGGCATTATTCATTTCGCCATAGCTACCAAATTTATTGCTCATCAAATCGTGGTCTGATTCAATTCCGATGATCTGGAAACGGTACGGTAACAGTTCTACAAATACTTTACCGCTCACAAATTTTTGCGTGTCGGCTAAAAATGCTTCTATGTTCCGCATAACCGGATCGTGAAACTGCCCTTCGTGCAACCAGTTGCCATAAAAAGAAGATAACTGTTCTTTCCAGCTTAACTGCCATTTGGTTAAAGTATGCTTCTCTAAAGTATGGTGTGCTTTAATAATGATAACCGGTGCGGCGGCCTCGAAACCAACACGGCCTTTAATGCCGATAATGGTATCTCCCACATGGATATCTCTTCCGATACCGAAAGGCTGTGCAATGGCCTGTAATTTTTGGATTGCCCTAACCGGAGCTAATGTTTCACCGTCAATAGCTACCAGTTCGCCTTTCACGAAAGTTAGTTCTAACCTACGCGATCCGGTTTCCGACACCTGTGTTGGCCAGGCACTTTCCGGCAAGGTTTCGTGAGAGGTTAACGTTTCTTTTCCTCCTACCGAAGTTCCCCATAACCCCTTATTAATTGAATATTTTGCTTTTTCGGCACTATATTCCACTCCATGTTGAGCCAGGTATTCTATTTCTGCTTCGCGTGATAACTTTAAATCCCTGATCGGGGTAATGATCTCTACTCCAGGGATGAGGATATTAAAGATCATGTCGAAACGTACCTGGTCATTACCTGCGCCGGTACTGCCATGGGCCACATAATCAGCCCCGATTTTTTTAACATAATTGGCAATAGCGGTTGCCTGACTTACGCGTTCTGCACTCACGGATAGTGGATAAGTCGCATTTTTAAGTACGTTGCCAAAAATCAGGTACTTGATACAGTCGTCATAATAACCTTCCGTTTCATCTACCACAGCATGCGATTTTACACCTAAAGCATAAGCCCTTTTCTCAATTTCCTGTAATTCCTCATCAGAAAAACCACCGGTATTTACAATCACCGAGTGAACTTCCAGCCCACGGTCTTTTGCCAGGTAAATACAACAAAATGAGGTATCTAAGCCTCCGCTAAATGCTAAAACAACTTTTTTCATGCTACTTAAATAAAAAGGTAAATAAAAATAAAAGGGCTTTTAAGCCGGTTTTGGGTTTAGGTTTAACAACCAAGCGCTGTTTAATGCGCATAAAGCGCTCGTATAATTTGGGTTTTTTCTGCAGTTCTTCGGCAAACTTCTTGGCGGCATCGTGCTTTTGCGTAGCCGGATCGTAAAGCATGGCTGTACACATGCAGTTTTTACGCTCCTTCATTTTCAATATCTCGAAGTTTACACAGCTTTGGCAGCCTTTCCAAAATTCCTCATCCTGGGTAAGTTCAGAATAGGTAACCGGTTCGTACCCGAGATCGGAATTGATTTTCATTACGGCCAAACCGGTGGTTAAACCAAAAATCTTTGCCTTTGGGTATAAACTTCTGGAAAGCTCGAAAACTTTCTGTTTAATGGCATGTGCCAAACCGGCTTTCCTAAATTTAGGGGAAACGATTAATCCTGAGTTGGCTACAAACTGTCCGTGGCTCCAGGTTTCGATATAGCAGAACCCCGCCCATGTACCATCCATGTGGAAAGCAATTACAGCTTTACCTTCGACCATTTTGCCTGCAACATACTCCGGCGAACGCTTGGCTATACCGGTGCCACGTGCTTTAGCAGACTCGGCCATCTCGGTTACAATTTCTTCGGCAAATACACGATGTTCAGGAAGTGCAACTTGCACTATAAATTCGTTAATATCCATTCGTTTTCTAACGAAAAATTATAAGTATTCTTGTTAATTGGGTTTTTAGAGAGGATCAATTCCTCGTTACGTTTAGTATAGGTACTAAATACGTGGAGTGAAATTTTGCCGGCTTATGGGAGAATAGAATACGGGTTGACAATGATTAATAAACAAACCTTTCCCGCACAGCATTTGTGCCGGGGAAACTGAAAGTTTATGTAAAATCTGTTTAATCATTTCTTGCGTATTCAAATAGCTTTAACTCTATTGAGGTGCAAAGGTTTAAATAAAAATCGAGTTACACAATATTATCATGATTTTTTTATGTTAAGCTTTTGTTTTTTTTAAATTAATCTGACTTAATCGGGGTTCGAGGGGGCATATTCCTGTTAAGAATTAGTTGGCTCAACATTAATTTTATGATGACCTTCCTTGCCTGCGTTAAGGTTGTTAAAAAAGAACGTCTTATTTTAACATCTGCTTAACAACATTTAACATACTAAATGCTGTATAAAGTACAATATTTGTAATGCTGTAGCGAATGCTGCCAGGCAGTCGTTTTAGTGATGTTCCTTAATTATTAAATCAAATTTTAAAACACGATGAAGAACTCTACCCCACGTTATTTTAGCCCTCTTTTTTTATTTGTCATGCTTGCTTTTACGGTACTTACTTCCTGTAAAAAGGCCGAAACTGCCGATCCTAATTTATCCTATATCCGGGTAATTAACACTTCTCCTTCGCTGGCAACTTATAACGCTTATTTTAATGGTACTATGGTTAATTCGGCGGCTTTGCCATTTGGTGGGTCAACTTCCTATACCTCGTATACGTCGGGTGCTTATAGTTTAAAATTTACTACGGCCAGCAGCACTGAAAGTGTATTAACTAAAACGGTTACTTTAAGTCCATCAACGTATTATTCCGCCTATTTAATCAACAAACCCGGGGCATTGGATATTTATACTGTTGGCGATGACCTCTCTACTCCATCAACAGATAAAGCTTATATCCGTTTCATCAACCTATCGCCAGATGCACCCGCTCTTGACCTGGCAAAAACCAGTGCAACCACGGCCTTAATCAGCAATAAAGCTTACAAAAGTGCCAGTGGTTTTATTACTATAGATGCCGGCACCTATTCGTTTGATGCGAAAGAAACGTCGACAGGCGCGGTTAAAGCCACTTCTGTGAGCACCAGCTTTACCGCTGGTTATCATTACGATATCATTTGCGGTGGTTTGGTAACACCTGCAAATGACACGGAACGCCCATTGAGCTTACAGGCGGTATTGATCAAATAACCGGATTTTTATATGAATAAAAAAGGCAATTTCCGATGTGAAAATTGCCTTTTTTTTATGTATTTCGTACTATTATTTTTTTGTTACATCATTAAATTTAATTTGAATAACATAAGTACCTTCTAACTTAAGTTGCCATGACCATCTTGGGTTTACAGAGAAACCAGGTGAAGATGGAAAATTATCAATAGTAACATATTGACTAGGTATTCTGTAATACATTAGGAATCCCCAATCGGTTGTAGGCGTTACATACTTTGTTAACGGAAATGGCGCCACTTCAAAATCGCAGATCATCGCAGTATCCGTTTTGATAACGGGGTTAAACTTGGCATAGTTTTCAAAAACCGGACGGTCTCCCCTTTGAATGATTTCGCCAGCTTTTGGATTGAATGTACGGCCGTTCTTATCAACCATTTTCAAAATTGCACGTGCACCTGAATTTGATATTTTGGTACAGGTAATGGTTGGGTTACGCATTGCTGTTACCGCCCCGGTTACATCATTAAATCCATTGGCAACATTATCAGTTACTACAAAAAGATCTTCCAATTCAGGATCTACCACATTTATTGTAGCCAACTTAGGAAATAATTTTGTACCCGTCACATTTGTCATTTCTACATCAAAGTAGTATTTACCTAAGGGTAAATTTGCCGAAGCCTTATTAAAAGTAAGCTGACCACTGGTTTCATTAAAGTACATAGGCAGTCGCTTAACAGTTTCTCTTTTTTTGTTCAGCAATGCTACAGTGGTATCTGTAGTGGCATCAAATGACATCCCGGGTTTAAACGTCGTAATTTCATACTCAGTATTAAATTGAGCAGGGGCAGGAGAACCATCCTCGCGTCGAAGATTTAGCAGTTTAAATGTATATGGCGGTGTAGAGCCATCGGCATTTATCCTATCAGATTGATATAAAATCAAGCCTCTTTTAGCATAGATATTATTATCCTTATATCGAATAGCATCACTTTGAAAGCCTTGTTGTATTTTTTTACATGCTGCCATGCTTAGCAATGCAAAAAAACCTAAAATATATTTTGTTTTCATAATTATACATTGTTGAGGTTTAACATATTGTTTTTCACGGACAGTCTTAGTTACCTAACGACTGGGCATTAAAAAACAACCTATGGTTTCCATTGAGCACATGCACGATTCCAGTTGTAGTAATAATCCCTGAAGTCTGGCAATCAACAGCCTTATCCTTTTGATTATCCGGAATAGCATCCTGATTTGGCTCACGGTCATCCCTGGTACCAATCACTTTGGTATAGGTTACATAATCTACATTACTGACATAAGCGTTAAAATCAAAAGTCCTTCTCAACTTAATCAGATACTGTACATTAGGAATTGAACCAAGCATACTATCATAAAGTTTACCCGTAACTGTCATTTGATCACGGTTAATTTTACCTGCAAACATGTACGTTTTCAAGGAATCGCTCAATTCTTGAGAAGGAATGTCTTTAATCCCAAAATCAAAGTTTTCCTTACCAATTTTTATAGCCTGTTGATTCTTCTTCGCCGCAACGTAGTCTACAATTCCGTAATTTGTCGTAACAAAGAAAGTTATATTTCCATTTACAGCATCTTTTAAACCTGCCCGGTCAATAACCTTAACTAAGGAATCAAACTTTGGATTAGATTTCAGATAGTCATATGTTGTCATATTGACAAAGGCATTACTAACACCCCCATCATTTTTGTAGCTATCCTTTTTGCAGGATGTAAATGCGGCAGTTATAATCGCTATTACAGCTATGATATATTTTTTCATGATTTAATTACTAATAGTTAAACTTTTCCTAACCAATAGGTTGTTTGTTTAAGATTTGGATTTTCCCTGAATAGTGCAGGATCCACTGGCCAATAAAACCCTTCTCTTCTAAATCTGGTTTCCGTAAGCCAATCCACAACATTACCATAGCGCCTGGTACGTAAAAGATCAAAGAACAAGTGTCCTTCAAGATACATTTCCTTACTTCTCTCCTTGATATACTCATCCATTACTCTACTTACAGAAAGTCCATTTGGTACAAGTGTAGGATTAGGATTATTCCTTGTTCTGAATTCATTGATAACAGTAGTCGCGGTGGCTGCATCATTTTTGTATAACGCAATTTCAGCTTTCAGCAACTTCATGTCACTTAAACGGAAAATAATCATGTTATTACTCAAGTAAGCATCTAATTTCTGTCCGGGGTTTCTATAAATTACATTGCTATATTTTGTGCAAATTGGTCTTTCAGGATTTGAGAGATCAAAATTTTTAGTAAAGCGAATATCTTTAGAATTTGACCCAAACTGATCCGACAGATAACGTGGAACAACATAAAATCTTGGATTATTAGAATATGTATTGATATACGCACCGCTAAGGAATCTCGTACCGATACTGGAATTAGAACCTTCTAATGTATTCTCACTCATGTTGATTTCGAATATTCCGTCACTAGAACGTCCTACAAAAGTTGATTTATAATTTGCAGTATCCGTTTGGCTATATCCTCCTTTTTGTATTAAAGTAGTAATTGTAGTATCTGCATTATTTACGTCAGTTAAATTTGGTGTATCTTGGCTAACATCAGACATCGTAGCCCTCCATAGATATAGGTGGGCCAATAAAGCATATGCTGACCCTTTATTGGCGGTCACTTTTGCATCGCCAATGTTAATATAATTCCAGGTCAATAAATTGATGGCACTTCTGCAATCTGTCTCAATTTGCTTCATCACATCTGCTCTCGAGCTTCTAGGAAGCTGTGGCGCAGTGATTGGATCGTCATAAGCTGTAGTAACCAAAGGCACATCGCCCCAAACCCTTACCATCATAAAATAGCTTAAAGCACGGATAAACATTGCCTGACCCATGATGTTGTTTTTAAACGCTGCCGGATCATCTGTATCTTTAAGTTGGGCATTAGTCATCTTGCTTACATTAGCAATAACGATGTTAGACATCGCAATCGTTTTATAGTATAGCGTGTAATTAGCCAATGAGTTTAGGTTATATTGAAACGTAAAATCACCATTTTGTATGCCTTCAAGCCCATCCCCAGTATACTGAATGGTAAAATAATTTTTGGCAATGGCATCTCCATACAGATAGTAACGGTTTTCCTTATCTGTACAAGCATTACGGAGCAATGCATAATTACCTGCTAAGGCACTTCTTGCATCGCTTGCTGATTTCCAAAATTTTTCTAGATAAGTAGAGTTTTTAGGTTCCTGCTCCAATAATTTTTTACAAGAAATAAGTGGAGTTAATAATATAACTAAACTTAATATGCTTAAAGTTTTTAAGTGCTGTCTCATAGTATTAAAATTAAAATTGAATTTCCAAACCAAGTGTATATTTTCTTGGGATAGGATATCCCGCGCCATTATATTCCCCGTATGGATTTACGTTTTCAGCATCGGGAAGGCGTTTAGACTGCTGGAACATATAAACATTATCTGCGATTGCAAAAAGCTTTAATTTATTTAAACCCAATTTTTTAAGCGTTTTAGCCGGAAAATTGTAACCAAAATTTATACTTCTGATTCTGAAATAACCACCTTTTTCCAGGAAAAATGTCTGGGCACCGGTGTAATAGTAACGATAACTTCCCAAATCATATTTAGCGTAGTCTGCCTGATCTCCGGGGTTTCTCCAAATGTTTATTTTGCTTAGATCCGGAGTTGAAAATGCGGCAAATCTATTTACAGGGTCACCATCTGTTGAGTTGGAAAAACGATCTGATTCAAATAAATTTAATACATCCCTGTCGAAAGTGAAAGTACAGAATATGTTCAATGAAAAGTTCTTGTAACTGAAATCATTGGTCCAGCCTCCTGTAATTTTTGGATTGGGATCGCCAATCGGCGCTTTGTCGGGATTGATACCATCATTAAAAATATCGATGAAGCCATCTCCGTCAAGATCAGCTAGATAAAATTGACCTGCTTGGTACGTACCATTACTATTCCTATATAACTCTCCTGTAAAAGGGTTAACAGGTATATCGCTTGTTCTCGAAAATACGCCATTTGTCCTATAAAGATAAAATGCATTTATTGGGCTTCCAACTGAAAGGATGTGAGATTTATCAAATCTGTCTCCACTTAAAATGAGATCTCTTCCACCATTTGGCAAATTCATAATTTGATTTTTATTATATGAGGCGTTAACTCTTGTAAACCATTTGAAGTTTCCTTCAATCGGATTAGCAGAAACTGTTAACTCCACACCTGAATTTCTGACGCCTATGGAATTCGTTAACGCCCTATCGTAACCTGTTGTTAGTGGGAGGTTTACGCTAAACAACTGTAAAGAAGATTCTTTATTATATACGTCAAACGATAGTGCATACTTGCCATTTTTGATTTCCATATCGGTACCGATATTCCATTGAAGGGATTTTTCCCAGCTAAGGTTACTTTGCGCTGCACCATCACTTAAATTCGGTGTAATAGCAGTTGTACCATTATAAGATGTCGCCCCGCCATTTCCATTAAACCCGCCATTATTTACGGAATACAAGTTGTATTGTAGATAATTATTATTAGGTAAACTTCCTGATGTTCCTAAACTGGCCCTCAGTTTGATTAGCGTGAATGGGTTATTTACCCAGTTTTTCATAAAGTTTTCTTCTGAAGCCAACCACCCAACAGATGCTGACGGGAAATATCCCCATTTATTGTTTTTACCAAATCTGGATGAACCGTCTGCCCTGGCGCTTGCCGAAAGTAAATACTTACCATCGAAATCATAAGCCAAACGTCCGTAATACGAAAGGAGTCCATAAGCCTGATAGTCGGAACCAGCTGAAATCCTTGATTGCTGAAACCCGCTTACCACTTGAATGTTATCTGATGGACCTCCATAACCTGAAGCAGATGTATTCTGGAACTGGTTATATTGAATGTCCTGCCCGGCAATAACACTCACGGAATGTTTACCAAACTGATTGTTATACGATAAAAAATTAGACGTTAGTGCATTGATGCCATTATCAGCGTAGCTCGATGATGAATTTCCCTGACCATTATTCAATATACTGGTCCTGCTATAATCCCTCCTGGCAGTATTTAACAAATAAGAGGACTGAGATGTGAGCATTAGGTGCTTATTAAACTCATAACTTAAATTTAAATTTAGCGTAAGTTGATTGCTGATGTTTTTATCCAAACTCTCATCGTAGGCACCTAACAAAAGGGCTTTTTTATCTTCATCCAGATTTAATAATGATGAAGGCATATTGCCCGCCCCTAAATTAATAGGGCTACTACCATTCCCATTACCTCTTGAAAAATCCGATCTCGAGTAGGCAATAATGGGATTAATCATTAATTTCTCTTTCATGGCTCTGGTTGTCAGATTTAATCTACCTGAATACCTTTTGAAACCAGTGGCTTTAATAATACCTTGTTCATCATAGTATCCTCCACTAAACCTGTATACCATTCCATTCGCGCCACCACCACTCACACTTAAATCGCCGTTAGTGATTTTTCCGGACTGATAAAAAAGATCTTGCCAGTCTGTATTACCATTATAAGCGGGATTTAAACTATCAGTCAAAATGTAGGGAAGCTGTTTCAGGTCATTATAAGACAGTTGCCTTTGCAAAATATCCATTTTCTGCCTCCTCTCGGTAGTTCCAAGTGTTACATCTCTCAACTTTGGCCTTTGGGTCAAACCTGCATAAGCATTGATAGAAACTCGGGGTTCACCGCTAAGCCCTTTTTTCGTTGTTATCAAGATAACCCCATTGGCTGCACGCGACCCATAAATGGCAGCTGCGGAAGCATCTTTTAATACATCGATAGATTCGATATCTGTTGGGTTGATGCCGGCCAGATAATTCTGACCTGTTCCTACACCTGGTCCGACGTAGGTTTCGGTTGGTTGCGGAACACCATCAACTACATAAAGGGGTGAATTTATTACATTAAATTCGTCGTAACCCCTGCTAACCAACGAATTACCCCTTACAGATACAGTAGGTGCTGCTCCGGGTTGACCGGTGAAATTCTGAACATTTACACCCGATACCCTACCTTGTAGCAACTGATCAAAACTTGCGGATGGCAAATTGGCCAACTCTTTAGAGGAAATACTGGAAATCGCAGCTGTAGTTTTCTTTCTTGTAATTTTTTGATAACCGATAGTAACCACTTCATCCAGTGTATTATTATCTTCTTCCAAAGAGAAGTTTACTGTACCACTTGCCGGAGCTGCTTTTTCCGTCGAACGGTAGCCCACTATCCTGGCAACAACAATTGCACCCTCTTTCTGAACCGTTAGGCTGAACTTTCCATCGGCATTGGTAGAAGTACCATTCTTTGTACCTTTTTCGATAATAGAAACCCCTGGAATGGGTTTATTAGACTGATCTAAAACTGTTCCCCTGATTGTTTTCTGGGCAAAAGCCAGCCAGGGGATGAGCAGATAAAATAATGTGGCCGTTAAAAATTTCACATAGGCATGTCTTGTAGAATTTTTTTCCATTGATGATTAGTTAGTTAGGTTTGATTTCCGGCTAAAGTATCAACTTTTTTACTTGGCATTTAATTACTTTTTAGCTAAATAAAACCATATTTTAACCTAAAAATTTAACATTAATTAACATTTAATTCTTCAACACCCCGCTTTTACAGCTTAAAATATGCCTATATTGACCAGAATGACACATTTAAGCTAAAAAATCACATTTTCTGCCATTTTTAGAACTAAATCCAAACAATAAATCTGCAGGTAGATTTCTATAAAAATAGCCGGAAAAATCTAAGAAAATCAGCGGCTAAAACGTTAAACTAATCTTTTAGGGCATGAATAGTGCCCCGACTGCACCAGACTGAATACCAACTCCATTTACTCTATTTAGAATAATTCAAAATAATTTGGATAAGCCGATTTTGTATCGTTATTTTGCTTCTCTTTAGAATTAATCCAAATAAATATTAACATGTTTAACATCAAACTTTCCAGTTTAACTTTTCTTTTAGCTTTTTCCAGCTTGCTCTCCTTTGCACAACAATATTCTACGATTAGCGGTAAGGTAACCACATCAGATGGTAAACCGGCAGCTTATATTTCGGTAGGTTTGAAAGGGAAAGGCCTTGGAAATGTGACCAGCGATAAGGGTATCTTCGAAATACAAAGGGTTAAACCGGGTTCTTATATCTTACGGGTATCAGGTGTTGGTATTCAGAGTATAGAAAAATCAGTTATGATCACCGCAGGCGAAAACAAAACGGTTGATTTTGTCATCAGCCAGAATTCCAATCAACTCAACGAGGTCAATATCAATAAAGGTAAAGCCAATAAATACGGTGCACAAAAGAGTGATTACGTTTCTAAAATGCCAATCACCAATTTAGAAAACCCACAGGTTTACACCACCATTACTAAAGAAACGTTTAACGATCAATTAATATTCTCGGTCGATGATGCAACGCGTAATGCGGTAGGTATACAAAAAATGTGGGAATCAACCGGTCGTGGAGGCGATGGCGGTGCATACTATGCATCGAGGGGTTTTATTGTTCAATCGAAATTGAGGAACGGAATTGTAGGTAATATAACCAGCCGTAATGATGCGGCAAATATAGAAAGTGTTGAAGTAATTAAAGGCCCATCTGCAACCCTATTCGGGAGTACTTTAACTTCTTATGGAGGTTTAATTAACCGCATTACCAAAAAACCTTTTGAGGGTTTGGGCGGAGAGGTAACCTACTCGGCCGGTAGCTATGATGTAAACAGGGTAAGCACCGATTTTAATTTCCCGGTTGATAAAAATAATCACATTTACGCACGTTTAAATGCTTCCTATAATTACAAAGGCTCTTTCCAGCAAAATGTATTCGACAGGGGTTTCTTTGTTGCACCCAGTTTAGCTTATAAGGTAAACGATAAGCTGGATTTTACCTTGGATGCGGAAATTTCTAATGGTAAAAACACTTTAAAGCCATTTGTTTTCTTCTATTTTCCGGTAAAAGACCTTGGTTTTGACCGGGCTGATCAGTCTGGTATACCTTACGATAAATCGTTTACCGGTGATGCGATGAAGCAAAAATATAACAGTACGAATTTCTTTGGCCAGGCGAATTATAAATTTAACGAAAACTGGTCATCACACACCAGCTTTTCATCCAGTTATAGTTTTTCCAACGGCCGTGGCACTTACCTGTTCCTGGTGCCAAATAACTATCCACTGCTAGGCAATCCGGCCGCTGCACCAGGCGCCGACTTCATTTCAAGGGCAGATCAATCGACAGATAACAGTAAACTTTACAACTACGAAATCCAACAAAATTTTAACGGTACTTTTAACCTGGGTTCAATCAAAAACAGACTGGTTTTAGGTCTGGATTATTTGCGCCAGAATTCTGATCAGCTGTTTTATTCGATCGATAGTTTTGATATCACAAATAAAAACGGAACGGGTGCCAATTACAATAATTTTACTGAGGCTAATTTAGCTGCATTTTATGCGGCAAATCCTTATTCCACATACCCGATTAACTTCAAATCCAATACTTATAGCGCTTATGCCTCAGATGTAATTAATTTAACAGACAGATTAATTGCCTTAGCCGCATTAAGGGTAGACAGGTTTGATAACAAGGGCAATTCTGATCGTGCAGGCTCCGCTCCAAAGGGAGCTTACAAACAAACGGTTTTCTCTCCTAAATTCGGCCTGGTATTCCAGCCGATTAAGGATCAGCTATCGTTATTTGCCAATTATCAGAACGGTTTTAACAACATTAATGGTATAGATTATAAAGGTGATACATTTAAGCCGGAGCAAGCTAACCAGATAGAAGGCGGAGTTAAAAGCAACCTGTTTGATGGTAAACTAACCGGATCGGTATCTTATTATTACATCAAGGTTAAAGATATTGTAAGGGGTTATAACGGAGACCCATTAAATCCAAACGCACAGATCCAGGATGGTAACAAAATCAGCAAAGGT
Organism: Pedobacter zeae; assembly: GCF_014196715.1. Classification (GTDB taxonomy): domain Bacteria; phylum Bacteroidota; class Bacteroidia; order Sphingobacteriales; family Sphingobacteriaceae; genus Pedobacter; species Pedobacter zeae. The sequence goes on along the minus strand of NZ_JACIEF010000004.1, from coordinate 170,651 downwards.
ATCGAAGCAGAAATTGTAGCCAACCCTTTAAATGGTTTAAACATTATTGCGGGTTTTGCTTATAATGATAACCGCCTGCAAAATGCTTCACCCGATGTTGAAGGGAGACGCGATGCTTATTCGGCTTCGCCATACTCGGCAAACTTATGGATCAGTTACAAGTTTGCTGCAGGTTCTTTAAGAGGCTTTGGTTTAGGTGCCGGTGGTAACTACGCCAGCGATAACAAAATTGTAAACAGCGTAAGTCAGGGTGTATTTATATTGCCGGCTTACGAAGTTTTTAACGCATCGGTATTCTATGATCATCCAAGGTTTAGGATCGGTGCTAAAGTAGACAACTTTACCAATCAAAAATACTGGACAGGTTACAGCACCATGAATCCACAGGATTTAAGAACCTTTACCGGCAGCTTAACTTATAAATTTTAATAAAATCAACCGGGAGCACCTGGGTCAGATCAGCTGCTGCCGGTTTTAAAAACCGGAAAAAATGAAAACTAAAATCTCATTATTGGCATTATTTCTTGCCTTTAGTATCTCGAATGTATTTGCACATGCTTTATGGATAGAAACCCCGGCAACAGGCAAAAAAGGACAAACACAGGACGTAAAAGTTTTTTTTGGAGAATACGAAAGCAACGAGCGTGATACCGCAGCCAAGTGGTTCAGCAACCTGAAAGATTTCAAATTGGTTTTAACGGCTCCCAATGGTACCACAACAATTTTAACAACTTCGCCGGATGTACTTTTTTATAAGGCCCGTTTTACACCCGATCAGGACGGAACTTATAAACTTTCTGTTGTACACGAGGTGGCTACTGTTTACGAAAAAGCAAAAATCGAGTATTATGCTTTTGCTGATGTTGCTGTTGGTACGTTAAAAATAAATAAGGTATATCCCGCTGATGCGGCTTTAACCATCAGGCCCGATAAACACGCTTTAAAAGCTGGCGAAACTGCTGTTCATGAAGTTATTTACAACAAAACTCCTTTTGCAAACCAGAAATTAACCCTTGTTGGTCCTGATAAAAAAGGCCAGCCTGCCGAAACTGATGCAAATGGTAAATTTACTTTCAACCCGGTTGCAAAAGGAAATTATTTTCTGGAGGCTTTTGCCGAAGATAAAACACCGGGCAAACTGAACGGGCAGGATTACGAAAAAACCTGGCATTTGGTAACTTATACTACCGCAGTTAACTAAGAGAAGTTAACCTAAATCTTCAGCCAATTGATAGCCAAAATTACCAATCGGTTCTTTATTAAATAAAGCTTAATGTCGCCAACAAAACCTCTACAGAAAAAAAACAAGAAATCGCAGATAAGAAGAATGAGCGATTGGCTGCACTTATGGCTGGGTATAGCATCGGGTCTTGTGGTTTTTCATTTGGGCATTACCGGATGTATTTTTGCCTTTCAGAAAGAAATTACCGAGTTTATCCATAGAAAAGAATTTTTTGTTGAGGTACCCGCAGATAAAAAAACAGTTCCTTTAAGCACATTAAAAGCTACTGCCGAAAAAGCCTTAGGCGGAAAGAAAAAGGTTACTTTCATTTCGAGCTATGCCCAAGCCGACCGGGCCTGGGAGTTTAATACTTATAAACCTGGCGATCCTAAAGCATTTTGGTATTTCGATTCGATAGAATATTACGATCTTGTGCTCATTAACCCCTACACGGGCAAAGTTACCTTAGTTTCCGACAATAAATACGAGTTCTTCAGTATTGTTAAAATGCTGCACTGGAGTTTTCTCATTAATCACCCTATCGGGCAGCAGATTATTGGTTGGAGTACCATCATTTTTGTTTTTCTTTTAATCTCGGGTATGGTAATGTGGTGGCCTAAAAACCTCAAAAAATCGAACTTCGATAAAAGTTTCAAAATTAAATGGAAGGCGAAATTTAAACGTATCAATTATGATATGCACAACGTGTTGGGTTTTTATGTGATGATCATTTGCCTGATGCTGGCACTAACAGGCCTGGTATGGGCCTTTCAATGGTTCCAAAAAACGGTGTATGTAGTGGCATCAGGCAGCACTAAACCACCCAAAGAAATACAGGCTAAATCAGATTCGACCAAAACCATTAAAGCCATTCCGTTTGATGTGGCTTTCGAAAACGCTCAAAAAACCTTTAAAGATGCAGATCGCATCGGGATGTCGCCAGCCGAAGGTGGTACAGCAACCATTTATGCAACCGGCTATAAGGGCGAAGAAACCTATTGGAATTTCGATGTCCTGCTACTCGATCAGTACACAGGCAAATTGCTCGCCCGTAAAAACCAAAGCGATAAAAATGCGGGTGAAGCACTTATCGGGATGAACTATGATATCCATGTTGGGGCTATTTTAGGCCTGCCCGGAAAAATAATGGCATTTTTTGCCAGTTTAATTGCAGCAAGTTTACCCATCACCGGTTTTATTATCTGGTGGGGCAAAAAGAAAAAGAAGAAAAATCCCGCCATTGCGGAAAATTAACCACCCCTAATTAATAATAAAAATGAAATTTTTGAACCTAATTTTGGTATTAACCGGCTTAATTGCCCTTAATACCAGCGCACAAACAAAAGTAGATACTCCGGAAGAAAAATTGGAAAAAGATAGAAAGGCCATCAAATCATTAGCGGGATTCTATGAAGTGAATTTCAATTACGGTGAAGTGACTGCACCCGATCCAAATTATAAATTCAGTAAACCTTACGAAAGCCATGGCAATGAATGGGCCGAAATTATTGTTGATGAGCCTAAAAGAATTGTGATACAACACCTGCTGGCTATTAACGATACCACCGTAATTAAACACTGGCGCCAGGACTGGACGTATGAAGATACCGATATTATGCTTTATACCCAGGATAATGCATGGAAAAAAGGCAATTTAACACCAGCTGATGTAAAAGGTAAATGGACACAAAAAGTGTATCAGGTAGACGATAGTCCGCGTTACCAGGGTTATGGTACCTGGAGCCATGTTGGCGGTCACGATGCGTGGTCGAGCGAAACCGATTCTCCGCTACCAAGGCGAGAATCTACCGTGCGTAAAGATTATAATGTATTAAACCGCGGCAGCAGAATTACCATAACCAAAGATGGCTGGATGTTTGAGCAGGACAATAAAAAGATTGTTCGCGCTGCCAGTGGCGATAAACTTTTAGCCGTTGAAAAAGGTTACGAAGAATTTACCAAAATAGATCCTAAAACTTTTGCTAATGCACAAAAATGGTGGGCCGGCCAAAAATCTTACTGGGCCGATGTGCGTGGCGTTTGGGCTGATATTATCGGATCTCAGAATACCTTCAAAGTACAGACGATGGCAAATGGTAAATTGCTTTACGAAACGCTCTTTAGTTTAGGCGATCAATCTATCAAAGAAAAATGGACGGCAGCACAGAACAAAGAAAAAATTAAAACAGCTTTACAGCCTTACCTGGTAAAATAATAAGATTAATTTATATCTAATGGTTGATGGATTAATGGCAGGAGCTGTTAAGCCTCAACCATTTTTTATTTTCAATCACCATCATGCTGCATTCATTTCAGCATCTATCAGATCCCTGCAATAAATTCAGGCTCACGATCACCTTTTCCTCGGTTTTATTTTACTAAATTCCGGCATGAAAAAATTCAGTTTCTTCATTTTTCTGTTTTGTACCGTAAACAGTTTTGCGCAGGATTCTACTTACACCCGTAGTGTGATAAATACCCTAACCTCAAAAACATTCTGGGGCAGGGGATATACAAAGGACGGCATGAAAAAAGCAGCCGGTTATATTGCTGATACTTATCAAAAAATCGGTTTATTGCCAATGGGTGCTCACTACCAGCAATATTTTGCTTTTTCTGTAAATACGTTTCCCGGAAAAATGATGGTCGCCATTAATGGCCAAAAACTTGTTCCCGGTAAAGATTTTATCATCACTAACGAAAGTCCGGGCATTAAACAAAAAGCCAGCTTAACACCGATCGACAGCCTTAATTACCAGGCTACCCCTACATTAATCATTTCTTTAAAAGATAAACTTACCTGGTCGGCAGCTACAGAAGTGGGACAGGTAACCAACATCCAGGTTAATAAAAAATATTTCACTGCTATTCCAAAAGAAATCAGCGTAGATATCGAAAACAAATTTATCCCTGATTTCCAGGCTGCCAATATTTGCGGCCTGGTTAAAGGAACTCAATATCCTGATTCGCTTTTAATTATTACCGCGCATTACGATCATTTGGGTGGAATGGGCGCTGATACCTTTTTCCCCGGTGCAAATGATAATGCCGCTGGCGTGGCTACCCTGTTAAGTTTAGCTAAATATTATGCGGCACACCCCCAGCCTTACTCCATTGGTTTCATCTGTTTTGCGGCAGAAGAATCGGGCCTTTTAGGATCGAGGTATTTTGTAGAAAATCCGCTGATTCCATTGGGCAACATTAAGTTCCTCCTTAACCTCGACCTTGTTGGAACAGGCGAGTCGGGAATGACCGTGGTTAATGCACCTGTTTACCCAAAAGCCTTTGCACAGCTTAATGCTGTAAACAATGAACATCACTACATTTCCAAAATCAATCCGAGGGGTAAAGCAGCCAATAGCGATCATTATTTTTTTACCGAAAAAGGTGTTCCAGCATTTTTCATTTACACCCAGGGCGGTCCTTCAGCCTACCATGATATATTTGATAAATCCGAAACCCTGCCCCTTACCAAGTATAATGACCTCTTTAAACTGATAGTTGGTTTTAACCAAAAACTAATGGAATAAGCCTTATATACAGGACGAAAAGCTTAAACCGCTATCCCAACGTTTAATTCTAATGTATTAACACCCAAATTTCTTTTTTACCCAATTGGGATAATATATTGAGGCTTTGGGATAATTAAATATAGCTGGCAAATGCATCTGTCCATCTTTGAATCAACAAAACGAAACAAAGATGAAAACCATACAAAAACTTAGCCTTGCATTTTTATTGTTAACCGCAATCGCGTTTAAATCAAAGGCCCAAAATCAGATCGAAATTGTTATAGTAGGCTCTGCCCACAATAATTCTAAATCGACACAAAATTTTCAGGCCATTATCGATAAGCTGAAAAACTTTAACCCGGATATGGTTTTTGGTGAATATTTACCCGAGGCCGATTACGCCAAACTTGAAGAAAGCAATTGGGCCGTGAAAGTTTTTAAAAAAGGTCACGATTACATCGAAAAACTAAATCCGGAAAAGCCTAAAAACATTACTGCTCAGATTAAAAAAGATCAAAGAGCACTTGAGTCTTTTGCCTACTATCATAAAACCCGTATGAATTTAGCAGTTAATTATGCTAAAAACTGGGATAGGGCAAATGCTGAATATCAGATTTTTCTCCTCGAAAATTATATGAAAAACAGTTTCGGTAAAGAAGAACAGGCTGAGTATGCCAAAATGTTTGGCAGCCTGGATTCCTTAAAAAAAGCAGGTTTATACCGGCCAGCGAGCGAATATAGCAAGATCCATTTTCCACTTATTTACCAATTGGGCCAGAATCAGATTTATAAAATGGATTGCCAGACTTATGATAAACCCTGGAGCGAGGCTTGGGCTAAAACCGATTCTTTGTACAAAATCATGATGAATAAAGCCAAGGCCGACAGCACTTCAGCTGAAGCAGCAACGGTTAAAGCTATAGAAACCTATTGGAGTTATAGTGAAGAAGAATCGAAAGTTTTTAATGCCGATCCGTATGCAGGCATGAACACAGTGAAATATGGTGTGTTGGACGAAGCCTGGAACTTTTATGGTGGCCCTCATTTTTATGGTTATGCGGGCTTCCCTACCGAATCGGTAAAAGCAATGATTGCACAATGGATGTTAAGAAATGAAGGGATGTGCAAAAACATCGTTGATCAGGCAAAGGCCAAAAGAGCCAAAAGGGTTATTGTAGGCGTTGGTGCCTCGCACCGTAAATGGATGGAAGAAATCCTGGCCAAAAATCCTGCAGTAAAAATTATTAATTATAACGATTTGCAATAAATTAATCATCTACTCCATTGGCCCCCTTGCAATGCAATGGGGCTTTTTTGTTTTTAAGATTGTAATTTTTCTGTGGCTATTTGTAAATGCAACATAATCGGTTTAGCTTTAAACTAAAGTATTAGTTATATATTTACATGCAACATTTCAGAAAATTTTGTGTCAGCTTTTTTTAAACAAACCTTATCCATCACATTTTTGGTCAGGTTCGTCACATTTATTGATTCTGTAAAAAAATAGCTCATACTTTCAGGCTCCTTATTTAAAAACCATACATGAAAAAACTCTTACTCTCGCTTGCCTTTAGTTTAATTATTTTTAACCTGTTTGCACAAAAAAACGGAAGCATTACCGGGATATTAGCCGATAGTGCCAATCATAAAGTTACCTTAAATTATTCTACTGTTTCGGTTTATAAAGTTGGCGACAGCGTATTAACCACTTATAAACTTTCAGATGATAAAGGTCTTTTTAAAATCAATGGCCTTGCCACGGGCATAAAATACCGCTTAGTGGTAACGGCATGGCAATATGGAACTTTTAGAAAGGAAGTAGAACTAACTGCCGCAAACCCGACTTTAAACCTTGGCACCCTGTACCTTTCGGTCAAAGCAAATGATTTAAATGAGGTTGTAATTTCGGCTGAACGGCCACCTGTTATCGTACGCAAAGATACGATCGAGTTTAATGCAGAATCATTTAAAACCCTGCCATCAGCAGTGGTAGAAGACCTTTTGAAAAAATTACCCGGCGTGGCCATAGCACCTGATGGCTCAATACAGGTTAATGGGAAGGCCGTTAGTAAAATCCTGGTTGATGGAAAAGAATTTTTTGGTGGCGACCAACAGATTGCAACCAAAAACCTGCCAGCCAATATTATTGATAAAGTACAGGTGGTGGATGATAAGCAGGCCAAAAGGCGAGATCCGGATTTAACCGCATCAGAAATTCCACAGGTTATTAATTTAAAGCTGAAAAAAGCCATTAAAAAGGGAGCTTTTGGAAAATTATATGCCGGTGGCGGACAGAGAAGCCTTTACCAGGCCGGTGGATTGATGAACTTTTTTAGAGATACCACACAGGTAAGTGTATTGGCTTACGGCAATAACATCAATCAACCGGGCTTTAACCCTAACGATGTGCAACGTATAGGTGGGTTTAACCGGAGTGGCATAAACTCCATGATGATGACCTCCGGAGGCTATTTCGAATTCAACGGCATTAGTTTTGGGGGAAGTTATAACGGTATTCAAACTTCGTCGGGTGGCGGTTTTAATTTTAATACCATTAATAAAAAAGGCATTAAATTTAATACACAGTATTTTTTTGGCCGGTCGGACAACCTCCTGGAGAAACTCACCAATACCAACCAGACACTAGGTAGCGACAGGCTGATTACCAACGCCAATGAAAATACCAGTTCCCTAATCTTAAAACACACCATAGGCGGAAAATTAGATTGGCAGATCGACTCCTTAACACAACTTACTATCGAACCGGCAATAGTATTAAACTCCAACAACTCCGTAAGCAAAGTTTCTTCGGGCAACAACAATGCAAATAACCAATTGATCAATACCCTCGAGAATGTTAATGATCGAAACAGTTCTACCAATAAATACCAGATAAGAGCCGATTTGAGTAAGGATTTTAAAAAAACAGGACGATCATTTAACCTGGGTACTGATATTTCGGCTAACCCAAATCCCATCGTTAACTATAACAGAAGCAACAGTATTTTTTACCTTGTTCCTTCTACCACAGAAATTGACCAGTTAAGGAACAATACCATCGATAATTTCAGGGCTTATGTTTATGCCAATTATACCGAACCCATTGGCAAAAAACTGAATTTTAAAGTAGATGCAAGTGGAAACATCATCAACAATGAAAATGCTTTAAATACCTTTTACCGCAACCCGGCCAATCAACTGTACGACATTGTCGTACCTAATTTATCGCAAACCGTTAAGCAGGCAGGATTTAAAACCAATACCAATGTAAGTGTGAGGTATAAAATAACGAAGGATCTCTACGTTCAACCTGGTTTGGTGCATAACTATATCTTGCTCAATAACCGTTTTACAAATGCGGCCGATATCGATCAACGATACAACTTTATCTGGCCAACATTCCAGTTTAAGTACAAAATTTTCTCATTCAATTATTCTGCAAGGTTTACAGAGCCCAATGTAAGTTACCTTCAGCCCGTGGCCGATAATACCAACGCATTTTACATCAGGAATGGAAACCCAAACCTGCTTCCGGCAAGAACGCAGAACTTAAGCATGAACATGTATAAGTATGATCCGAAAAGCTTAATCAACTATAATCTTTATGGTTATGGTAATTTTACCAAAAATGGGATAGTGAATACCATTACCATCAATAACGGTGTTCAAACGGTTAATCCAATCAACATGAGCGGTATTTATAACTTTCAGGGAGGGGCTAACATTTCAAAAGATTTCAGGAAAGATAAAACAAGCTTAAAGGTTGGATTGGGTTTCTGGGCCAGTTTTGATCATACACCTGTTATTGTAAACAATATCCAAAGTGATGCGAATGTATTTAACGTAGGGCCAAATGGGAGCTTGAGGCTAAACCTGAACGATAAGGTTGAGATTAACCAGTCGTATTCGGTAAACCTAAACCGCAGTAAGTACGACGATAGTTTTTATACCAACATCAGTTACAATACCCACCAAAGTACATCTGAACTGATTATCCGTTACCCTAAAAAACTGGTTTTCGAAACCAGCTATTCGTTAACCATCAATAATCAAAAAATTGCGGGCTATAACAATAACATTAAATACTGGAATGCCGCTCTTACTTACCTGTTCATGAAAAACGACAGGGCGCAATTAAAATTTTCGGTTAATGATATTTTGCAGAGCAATGTGCGCAGGAGTATCCAGATTACCGGTAATAGCATTATTGATACGCAAAGTAATAACCTGGGCAGATACGGCATGCTTACCCTCACTTATAACATCCAGAATTTTGGACAAAAAGTAGGCGGAAGGCAAACGTTTTTTAATTTTTAAAGTGTGCTGTCAATCCTGAATATTAATTCCGGGGTTTGTGTTTCAACGAACCCCGGAATTGCGATTATATTACAGAAATAAATCTGATAGCAACTGATACGATTTTATCCGGTCTTCAAAATGTTCAGTAATGGTAACCACCATTAATTCATCAACAGCATAATCAGCGGCCAGTTTGGAAAGCCGCTCTTCTATTACTGCCGGTGTGCCGTAAATCATTCGCGGTTTATTGGCTTTTATACGCTCCTGCTCTATCGTGGTATACCTGATATCTTTAATATCATTCCAACCCACTGAGGTTAGTCCCCCGCCCTTTTCCAGCTGGAGAAAACGATAAGCCATTAAAGCCTCCTGTTGCTTTACCTTTTCTTCATCTTCCGAGCAAAAAACAAAAAGAGCCACATTTTCAACGGGTTTTGTTAAATCAACCGAGGGCTTAAAATGCTCCCGGTAGTATTGAATAGCCTGTGGTCCTCCATGCGGATTAATAAAATGTGCAAAAGAAAACCCCATTCCGAAGTGGGCCGCAAATAAAGCACTTTGTCCGCTGCTGCTCAACAGCCATTGCTGTGGAACGGTTTCAGCAATGGGTATTGCCTTTATTTTTGCCTGAATGCCGCCATCAGAGGTATCATGAAGGTAGTGCTGCAATTCGCGCAGCTGTTCTACAAAATCCTGCTCACTCCAATTATTTGATGGATTAAGCATCGAAGCCGTAATGCGGTCGGTACCAGGTGCCCGGCCCATCCCCAGATCGATCCGGTTAGGATGCATTACCTCCAGTAGACGAAAACTTTCTGCCACTTTTAACGCACTATGGTTAGGCAGCATGATACCGCCGGAGCCTATTCTCAGCATTTTGGTATGATTGGCCAAATGCGCAATTAAGACCTCGGGCGTTGAGCCAGCTAAACTCGTGGTATTGTGATGTTCTGAAACCCAAAAACGGTGGTAACCTAACCGCTCGGTTTCTTGTGCAAGGATAGTAGTTTCTTCAATGGCACGACGGGCAGTAACACCTTTGCGAACCGGCGATTGATCTAATACACTTAGCTTTATTTTTGTATTGCTCATAATTCGTATATCACAAATGTATGAGCCTGCTTATCTAAAATATTAGCCCAAAAAGCTTTATGACTTTAAGATTATTGCGCTAAAGTCAATTTGACTAAATATTGATCTTCTCCATCATCGAAAATCAGTTCAGCATCCCATCCTGTTTCCTTTGCAGTATGTTTAATGGTTTCTTCATCTATGTAAATCCAGTTGAACCAGTTGCCTTTTTCGCCTTTATATTCGTACTGGTAAGATACTTCGCCGTAATATTGGTTTTCAGGCTTTGGCATATCCTCATATAAATAAGCAATATCCGAAGAATCGAAAATCACCTGTCCACCCGGGTTGATCAGGTCTTTTAACTTGATCAGAAAATCCCTAAAACCTGGCAATGTTCCAGTAAGACCTATACCGTTCATGAGCATAATAACAGTATCAAATTTCTCGCGGTAGGTAAAAATATCCTGTACAAATGCCTTTTTTACGCCACGGTCTTTCATAATGTTTACCGCAGCTTCCGAAATATCGATGGCCGTAACATCGATGTTAAAAGCCTGCAAAAGTAAAGCATGGCTGCCCACACCGGCACCAATATCCAATACCTTGCCGCTGCACATGTGCAAAGCCTGAAGTTCCAGCACTGGCATATCTTCATCATCGCGAAAGAAAAACTCCAAAGGCATTTCTTCAGCCTCTCCGTAAGAATTGTGTAACCAAAGGGTATCAGCCTCGCCTGTCCTGTATATATCTGTTAACGCTTTACCAAAAACATCCATGTGGCAAAGATAGGGAGGAAAGCTTAAAGACTAAAGTTTAAAGAAAATGAGCAATAAAAAACCATAATTACAACAAATAAGTTATAAGTTAGTCGGGATTTGCAAATCCGTTTTAAGAATTAAGTTCTTGTAATCTTTATTGAACCAGATTTAAAATTGTGAAATGAGGTCTGGATTTGTAATCCAGACGAGCAATTAATTTTAGGCCAACTCAAACACCTGGTGGTATTCTGGTATGGCTACATGTTTAAACCCATTATCTTTTAACCTGGTGGCAAAATGCTGCTGTACTTCGTATTCGCCATGTACCAAAAACAGCTGTTTTACCTTTGCGGGATCCTGGCAGGATAAGAAATGTAATAAATCTTCATAATCGCCGTGTGCACTCATCGATTTAATTGATTGTACTTCAGCTTTCACTTCATATTCCTCACGGAAAATCTCCACTACTTTTTGTCCGGCGATTAATTTGCCACCAAGCGAATTTGGTTCACAATAACCCACCATTAAAATAGTATTTTTGGGATTACCGATATTATTCCGGATATGGTGCTTTACACGGCCTGCCTCTGCCATACCTGATGCCGAAATAATTACACAAGGCCTAGGATCTTCATTTAAAGCCTTCGATTCTTCTACACTTTCAATAAAACGCAGCCCTTTAAAACCGAACACATCATGATCTATTTTTAAGGTTTCTTTAACCCCATTATTATACACTTCAGGATGGTTCTTAAGAATTTCTGTAGCTTTTGACGATAAAGGACTATCAACATAATAAGGAACATCGGGTAATTTACCTTTCAGTTCCAATCCGTTTAAAGCATAAAGCAGTTCCTGGGTACGGCCAACGGCGAACGCAGGGATAATTACTTTACCTTTTTTTATTTTACAGGTATTGTTAATGATCTCCAACAGCATGTTTTCTATCGGATCGAGATCTTTATGCAGCGAATCGCCATAGGTAGATTCCATTAAAATGTAATCGGCCTGATCAAACTGCTGTGGACTTTTTAAAAGCAGGTCTCCATAACGGCCAACATCTCCCGAAAAAGTAATCCGTGTGGGCTTGCCATCTTCGGTAATGGTGAGGTGAACGGCAGCACTGCCTAAAATATGACCGGCATCTGTAAATTTTAAACGTATATCCGGTTCGATCTCAAAATCTTCTTCATATTCCACTACCTTCATCTGCCCCACAGTTTTAATAACGTCGTCTTCTGTATAAAGCGCTTCCTCCATTTCTTCGCCATGGTGCAGGTGGCGGTTGGCATATTCAGCATCCTGCATCTGGATCTTCGCAGAATCCATCATCAGGATGCGGGCGAGGTCCATTGTTGCCGCTGTACAGAAAATTTTACCCTCAAAACCTTCTGCAACCAATTTGGGCAGCAGACCGCAATGATCTATGTGGGCATGCGACAGGATCATGTAGGTAATCCTTTTGGCATCGAAACCAAAATAATCATTTAATTTATCTGTAACGTGGCCCATTCCCTGAAACAAGCCACAATCCAATAATATCTGGATACCGTTTTTTAATGTAATAAGGTGCTTACTCCCCGTAACTGTACGGGCGGCACCATGAAAAGCAATGTTCATCAAGATGGTGTGGTTAGAAATAATAGAATAAAAATGCCGGATATTTCCGGCACCTCCAATTCTTTAAGCATTTATTTCTGCTACTTTATCTTTAACCTTGTCTGCAACACTTGTGGCTTTATCTGCCAGTCCTGCCAGTTTATCTTTTGAAGCACTTAAAAGATCAGCAAAAAAATCTGACACTTTGCTTTTCAGATCGCTGGTAGAATCTGATGATAATGCCAATGCGATGGTTGCTCCTAATGCTGCTCCGGCTAAAACGCCAACTATAATTTTTGTCTCTTTTTTCATGTCTTGGTAATTTACTTATTAAACATATTTAACCGACAGGTGTTTTTATTTTTTTTATATCACAAAAACCAATCCATAATGAAGCGCATATTTTTTATAGACCTGGACAATACTATTTATTTTACCAAAGCAAACGAAGAACAGCTGATGGGCGAATTATACCGTTTCTTAGAAAGACTGGATTTAGGCATCAGCAAAGAAGATTTTCAACTTGCCAAACAGGAAATGTTGAGGGTACCATTTCTAAAAGTGGCTAAAAAATACGGTTTTAGGGAAGAAGTGATGCCAGAAGTAATTTCGTACCTCGAGAACAGGGAAGTAACCCAGCCATTAAAACCAAGCGATGATTATCATCACATTAAAAGCCTGATTGGCCGGAAATTTATTATAACTGCAGGTTTTCCAAAACAGCAGCAATCAAAAGTAAAAATGCTGGGCATTGCCGATGATTTTGAAGAAGTACATGTGGTAGACGTTTCCATCACCAATAAAAAGGAAGCTTTTAAAATGTTCATTGATCGCCATCACCTTAACAAAGAGGAAATTCTCATTATTGGCGACGATGCCGAATCGGAAATCAAATATGGGCTGGAGCTGGGGATCAGCACATTTTTACTCGATCCGGAAAACCTGCACCCAAATGCCAAAACCACTTTCAGGGGAAACGACCTGAGTAACCTGCGTGCAGCAGCTGGCCAGGAATAAGGGGCATATGCTCTATATTTAATTAACCTGGGAAAAAGAGATCACTATTTTATGGCTGATGATTACCGTATTAACGTAAATTTATTTTTTGCACTTAATTAAAAATACTTAGTTTTATCTTACAGCGAAACTAAAAATGGCGATTAAACCTCTTCCGAACGAAAAAGAGTTGCTACTGGAAATAGCAAAAGGCGATGGGATTGCCTTTGCCCAATTGTTTCGTGCCTACCATGGTCCTTTAATCAAATACATTTACACCATGCTAGAATCGGTGGAGACCTGCGAAGAGACGGTACAGGATGTATTTTTGAAAGTATGGGAAAACAGGGAAATATTACCTAATCTGAATAAATTCACGGCTTATCTTTTTATTGTAACACGCAATTATACCATCAGTGCCATTCGCCGGATGGTTAAAGATAAAAAACATAACCAGCTATATGCAGAAGAAGTGCTGAGCCTTAATAACGGTGAAGAAGTTTTTAATTTAGACCAGGAATATCAGAATATCCTGATCAAGGCTATTGCAGAATTGCCTCCTTCCCAGCAAAGGGTATTGCAACTTCGCCAGCAGGGGCTAAAAAGCCGGGAAATAGCAGGAGAGATGGGAATATCTATTGAGTCTGTTAAAAAATACCAGCAATGGGCAACCAAATCGGTATCTAAATTTCTAAAATTACATACCGCGGTAACCATTTCTGTTATCCTGGGTATAAATTAAATCTTTTTTCTTTTTTTATATCCCGATTTTTATTTCTCTGCGTCTTTAGTGATGATTCGCCAGAATCCTAACCAGATATGACTGAAAACCAGAGATTGAATTTTTTATTCAATCGGCAATTGCAGCGCCTAAATTCTACTGAAGAAAAGGAAGAATTTTTACTGCTAATGGCCGATCCCTGTCATAAAGAACAGGTTAAAAGCTTGCTTAAGCGCTATTGGGACGAGTTTGATGAAAATGAATTCAGTCCAGCGGTTTTGCTGTTTGGCGATGGTGAAGAAATTCTCTCTAAAATACAAAGCGAAAATATATATCCCTTACCACAATCTCAGCGAAGGCCGAAATATTGGATAGGAATTGCTGCTGCATTGGCTATTCTTATATTCGGTGCCAGCCTGTTCTATTTGAAGCAAAATGCCGGTTCGGCCGAGTTCACCGATGCAAACTCACACATTGTACCAGGTTCAACAGGTGCAACACTTAAGCTGGCTAATGGCAAAACAATTAAATTATCGGATGCTGTAAATGGCGAACTCGCAAATGAGGCTGGTGTAAGCATTACCAAAACTAAAAATGGCCTATTGATTTATGAAATAAAAGGAACAACGCTTCCTGATCAGATCAATACACTCTCTACCAACAATGGAGAAACCTATCAGGTTCGTTTACCTGATGGGTCTCTGGTTTGGTTAAACGCTGCCTCAAGCCTTTCGTACAGCACCGCTTTGGTTCATTCCGGGAAACGTTCAGTTAGCCTGGTTGGTGAAGCCTATTTTGAAATCGCAAAAGATAAAAAACATCCTTTTATTGTTAAAACAGGCAGTCAGGAAGTAGAAGTATTGGGCACACATTTTAATGTAAATGCTTACGGGGATGAATCAACAGCAAAAACCACCTTACTGGAAGGAAGTGTTAAAATTAAAAATAAGACAAATCAAAAAATTATTGTTCCCGGAGAACAGGCAACAGTGAATGGAGCCGACATTTCGGTTGATAAAGTAAACACAGAATATGCTATTGCCTGGAAAAATGGTGTTTTCCGTTTCACAGATAAAACACTGGAGGCAGGTATGCTTGAGGTAGCCAGGTGGTATAATGTACAGGTTATTTATAAGCGGCCGGAACTGAAAAACGAGCTACTGGGCGGACGAATTTCCAAATATGCAAACATTAACCAGGTATTGAAAAAAATGGAACTGGCCAAGGCATTCAAGTTTACGGTAAAAGGGCGGGAAATCGTTGTAGAATAACAAGAGCCAATTAATTATTATATCAACTAAACTAATCTATTAAAAAGAACCAGACATGAAGAAATCAGAACACCATTAACAAAAAGATTCTTTCAGGCGAGGTTAAAATAAAAACTGGAAGTGCGACCAACACTTCCAGCGAATGACTTGCCTGAGTAAAATTAGCTTGCAAACTATTTTTTAACCTAAAACAAGACAAACCAAATGTATAAATTTTACCTAAGAATATTAGGGGGCTATTCCTTTATACCTAAAATCCTGCGAATTATGAAATTAACGGCGTTATTGCTCATTGTAACGATCATGCAGGTCAGTGCTGTCAGCTACGCACAACGACTAACATTTAAACAACAAAACGTGAGTATTGCCAGGGTATTTGAAGAGATTGAGCGGCAAACGGGCTACGATGTTTTCTACCTCCCGAAAATACTAAAAACCAGCCGCACCCTTGATGCTGATTTTAACAATACCCCATTAGATCAGGTAATGAAAGCCTGCCTGATGAACCAAGCGCTGGCGTTTACGATTGATGAGCGAACTATCGTAATCACCAAAAAAGAACAGCCCCTGCCTGACCAAAGGCCCGCAGCCCTAAAACCCGTTCTTGAACAAGCAAAATATAAGGTTAGCGGAACGGTTAAGGATGAACTAGGCCTGCCTATTTCGAGCGTTACTGTTCGGGTACGGCATACTAAAAATGGCGTTTTAACAGATTTAAATGGAAAATATGCCATAGATGTTGAGGCTACTGACTCGCTTGAATTTATTTACGTTGGATATAAACGCGTTGAAGTAGCGGTTCGGAACCGGGTAGATATCGATGTCGTTTTGGAGCCGGAATCAGGAAGTTTGAACGAAATTGCTGTTATTGGCTTTGGACGGCAGAAAAAGGTAAGTGTGGTTGGTGCCCAGGCCACCATTAAACCCGAAGAGCTAAAACTCCCGGTAAGGGATTTAACCACCGCACTGGCCGGACGCCTGGCCGGTGTAATATCTACGCAACGCGGTGGGGCACCCGGTGCAGATGGAGCCAATATTTTTATCCGTGGTATTGCAACTTTTGCCAGTAGCCCGCAATCGCCACTACTTGTGGTAGATGGTGTTCCCGACCGGCCAATCAACAATATCGACCCTGAGGATGTAGAAAGTTTCACTATATTAAAAGATGCAACAGCTACCGCGGTATACGGTACGAGAGGTGCCAATGGTGTCATCCTCATCAATACCAAAAAAGGTAAAATAGGGAAACCCAATATCAATGTGGAACTAAACAGTTCTCGTTCAAAATTTACGGAGCTTCCAAACTTTATAGATGCGCCCACCTTTATGACTTTGTATAATGAAGGTTTATCTACCAGGGGAAGAACGCCACAATATGATCCGGCTGTGATAGCGAAACATGCCAGCGGAGAAGATCCTGATTTATATCCGAATGTGAACTGGTACGATTACCTGTTTAATGATTTTTCGAGTGCCAGCAGAGCCAATCTGAATGTAAGCGGTGGTGTAGATGCCGCCAAATATTATGTATCGGCAGGTTATTATACCGAGAAAGGGATGTTTAAACAGGCCGAAGCACAATCTTTTAATTCGACCTTAAAGCTCGACAGGTTTAATTTTAACAGTAACGTAAGTGTTAAGGTAACCAAAAGCACCAATCTTGAACTCGGAATTAACGGATTTATTACCAATTATAATACTCCGTCAGCTGGTGTAAATGCAATTTTCGATTATGCTACGCAGCAGGCACCACACGTGGTACCTCCTATTTATTCAAACGGCCAGTGGCCTAAATATCCTGGTGTTCCGTTTAATCCCTACTACTACCTGGTGGCCAACGGCTATTCAAACACCTACTCAAATACTGTCAGGAGTAATATCAAAGTCATTCAGGAGCTGGACTTCCTCACCAAAGGATTATCTTTTTCGACCATGTTTGCTTTCGATGCCGTTAATGGAAGCAGCTTAACCCGGTCAAGAACCCTGCAATCTTACCTGGCCACGGGCCGCGATGCTAACGGCAAGCTTATTACCAGAATTGCCGAAACCGGTTCGGATGTATTGGGCTTTTCGGCCGACCGGAACAGCAACAGAAGATTTTATACCGAAACTTCCCTTAACTATTCGAGAAAATACGGTAATCATGATGTGTCAGGCCTGTTGCTTTTCAATCAATCCGACTATGTGAATGGAAATGCCACCGATCTGATCAGTTCTATACCGTTCAGGCAGCGTTCGCTGGTGGGAAGGGCAAATTATGGTTATAAAGACAAGTATTTTATTGAGACCAACTTTGGTTATTCGGGATCTGAGAACTTTGTTCCGAGCAAACGTTTTGGTTTCTTTCCTTCAGTAGGTGCGGGTTGGGTAGCTTCGAAAGAGAAGTTTTTCGAACCCGTTAAAGACATTGTATCTTACCTGAAATTCCGCTATACCTATGGCCTAACGGGTAACAGCAATACCAATTCCCGATTCTTATTCTTGTCAACCTTAGGTGATGCATTTTCTTATACTTTCGGTATTCCGGGAGCAGACAGGGCTTACACCGGTTATCAGGAAAACAGAATCGGTAGCGACGTACAATGGGAAACCGGTTTCAGGCACAACCTCGGTATTGAAATTAATTTCTTGAAAGATGATCTTCAACTGATTGTGGAGTTATTTAAAGAGAAAAGAAACGGCATCTTACTTCAGAATTACACCATTCCATACATTTCCGGATTTACCAACACCAATATCCCTTATGTAAATGTGGGTAAAACAGCGAACCGTGGTATCGACCTGACTTTAAGTTATAATAAAAGTTTTACAGGTGGATTTGTGACTTTCAGGGGAACCTTCAACATGAACGAGAACAAGAACATTTTTGATGGTTTACCCCCATGGCAATACCCATGGCTTAACCGTACCGGACACGCCATCGGTCAGCGTTTTGGTTACGTAGCCATGGGTTTATTTAAGGATCAGAATGAAATCGACAATGCACCAACCCAGGCAGGCGATGTACGCCCCGGCGATATCCGCTATAAAGACCTGAATGGGGATGGTATCATTTCGACATTTGACCAGCAGGCCATTGGTTATGGCAGTACCCCAAGAATTTTATATGGCTTAAACATCGGAGCAGGCTATAAAGGATTTGATTTTGTACTTTTTTTCCAGGGCGCAGGTCAGGTTGATTTCAGCTATAGCGGAGGTACGGGAACAACGCCTTTCTCGCAGGGCGCTACTTTTGGAAACATGTATGCCAAAATAACCGATCGCTGGACGGTAGATAACCCTAATCCAAATGCATTTTATCCACGCTTATCTACCAACCAGGATGTCACTACGAACTACGATTCTAGTACCTGGTGGGTTAAACGTGCAGATTACATCCGTTTGAAAAGCGCTGAGGTAGGCTATACTTTTGATATTAAAGCATTGAGTAAAGTTGCCGTTAAAAAGCTGAGAATTTACGCCAACGGTACCAATCTGGTCACTTTTTCAAAATGGAAGTTTTGGGATCCCGAACTGGGTGATGGCCGTGGGGCATCTTATCCAAACATTTCAACTTTCAATTTAGGTTTACGTGCTAATTTTAACTAATCATGAAAAACAGATTCGCAAAAAAATTAATTCTGGCGCTATTAATACCCTTCCTTTTTTTACCAACAAGTTGTAAAAAAGGCTATTTTGATACCGTACCCGATAATATTAATACCATTGATAAAGTATTTTCGAACAGGGCCAATACCGAACGCTGGTTCTTTAGCCTGTATGCAGGTATACAGGATATATGGGATCAGCCTTATGGCTATCAGTATGCAGGTACCTGCGATGAGCTGGAGTATGCCAATTGGGGAACAGGTAATGCCCTGACCATCAATTCCGGGGCAGTAACCAGCGATAATTCGCCAACACGTTTTGAAACTTATTACCAATTGATCCGGAACATTAACATTTTTCTGGAAAGGGTTGATGAATGTAAGGAGCTTTTAGAACAACAGAACGGTGAATCCATTGTAAAAGAATATAAAGGAGAAGCCCGTTTTTTAAGGGCTTACTACCACTGGTTACTGATGAAAGAAGTGGGTCCGGCAGCCATTGCCCCCTTGGTTTCGGGCTTACCCAATGATAACTTTCAAATTCCTAGAAGTTCCTGGGATGAGTGTGTAAAGTTTGTGCTGAATGAAATGCGTGCATCGGAAGCCAGCCTGACGAGCTTACACCTTACCGGTTCCAACACCGTTGATGATTATCAGGTAGGCCGGATTACAATACCTATAGCCGCAGCAATTGAAGCGCAGATTTTACTGGCACATGCCAGCCCGCTGTTCAACGGGAATTCAGAATTTGCAGACTGGAAGAACTTTGACGGAAAACAATTATTTAACCAAACGTACGATCCTACCCGTTGGACGGCCGCTGCCGAGGCGATGAAAAGAGCCATTGATCTGAATGCGGCCCAGGGCCATAAACTTTTTATAAAACAGAATGCCAACTTATTTCTGCAGGGATTTAATTCGACCAGGGATATGTTTTGGGATGGCTGGAAAGAAGAAGGGGTTTGGTTAAGAAGGGCAACCAACGTGCATTCTGGCTGGTCTCAGCACTGTGCGCCAAAAAATTCCCTATCCGGCAATGGCTGGAACGGTATTGGTGTGCTACAGGAACTGGTTGACGATTTCAGGATGGAAAATGGGCGCGGTATTAAAGAAACGCCTTCCTATAATGAAACAACGTTCACCAACACCGCAACACCTTATTATTCGGCAGGAACAAATAATATGTATGTTGGAAGAGAGCCCCGTTTTTATGTCGATGTCACCTTTAGCGGGGCTGTGATACCGGTGGTTCCTGCTGCAGGACAAACCTATGTTACTTATTATTCTACGGCAGCATCGGGCAAAAAAGCAAATGCACGGGATTATCCAAAAACAGGGTATACAGCCAGAAAAAACATCCATCCCAATACCAATTTAAGCACCGGAAGCAACCCCGCACGCCCGGCTATGCTGATCAGGATGGCCGAATTGTATTTAAGTTATGCAGAGGCTTTGAACGAATCGCAGCCGGGCCATGCCGATGTGTTAAAATACCTGAATGAGGTACGTACACGTGGAGGCATACCAGCAATTCCGGCAGACCTTGGCCAGGCCGAAATGCGGAAACAAATCCGCCTGGAAAGACGAATCGAGCTCTGCTACGAATCGGGCATTAGGTTTTGGGATGTTCGCCGGTGGAAAATCCCCGATGAAATGGGTTCGAAACAAGGTGGCGATTTTTATGGCATGAACATCGATGCCGGTACTTCTTTGTCTGACCCTGCTTTTTACAAACGTGTAGTTGCAACCACCAGGGTTCTGTGGCAACGTAAATTTTATTTCCTCCCTTATCGCCAGAATGAAATGGACAGGAACAAACAAATTGTTCAGCTTCCGGGATATTAACTTAAAACTATGTTATATGAAACTATATAAAATATTGCCCTGTATCATAGCCGTTCTTACAGCGATGAGTGCATGTAAGAAAGAAGAAGCATACCTTGAAAAATCAGACAGTAAAGAAAACGCATTGGTGTATGTTTCCAGACAGGCTAATGCACAAAAAATAACCGTTTATCCGGCAAAAGATACCGTGGTATCTTACAATTTTGGTGCATCCTTCGCCGCTGTAGGTTTGCCGCTAAATAATATTACAGTGAAATTTAAGATAGATGATAAAGCCTTTGATAGTGTAAATGTTGTGCGCACCAGCCAAAATCTTAGCCCTTATTTAAAACTTCCCGAAAGTGCTTACACCATTAGCAGCCTGGATGTAACCATCCCCAGCGGAGCAATTACTTCCAACCTGGTTTCTTTAAAATATAATTCTAAAAACCTGGATCCCAACAAAGTGTACATGTTGCCGTTAAGTATTATTGATGCCTCGGGATATAAGATTAATCCTTTGTTGAAAACGATGTTTATCACCACCGTGAAGTATAAAGCTCCTGAGATTCTTGCAGACAGAACAGGATGGGCGCTTACGGCATCAAGCACTCAGGCTGGCGATGGATCACTTTCCAGTATACTGGACGGCGACCTGACAACTTTCTGGCATTCGCAA
Source organism: Pedobacter zeae (assembly GCF_014196715.1). Lineage (GTDB taxonomy): Bacteria > Bacteroidota > Bacteroidia > Sphingobacteriales > Sphingobacteriaceae > Pedobacter > Pedobacter zeae. Next base: position 149,109 of record NZ_JACIEF010000004.1, on the reverse strand, counting down.
TATTCACCCTCTGTTTTACCTTACCCACATTGGATCCAGGTGGATATGCTTGCGCTAACCAATGTAACCAGCATATCTATGGCTCCCCGCAACAACAACAATACAGGATTTACCAAATTTAACCTGAAAGGAAGCATTGATGGCGCCGTTTGGACTGATCTTTTAACAGCTAAAGCCATGGATCCCAGTTTAAAAGCGTTACAGAACTACGAGCTCGATGCCCCCACTAAAGTAAGGTTCCTGAAATTGGAAATGACCGAAGGGTCTCAGGGTTATACGCACTTAGCCGAATTCCAGGTTTTTAAAGTAAAATAAACATTAACGAATAATTTTCGATCTTCTTAAAATCCGTCTCAGCCGGAACAAAAAAAGTCCCGATTTTCATCGGGACTTTTTCTATTTATCCTCTACCACCTCTTGATGGTCTTCCGCCTTCACTCCTTTCACCGCCACCACCACGTTGTTGTGGGGCTTCCATTCTTCTTTGTTCTTGTCGCTGTTGCATTTGCTCGTTACGCTGTTGCTGCATTTGTGCATCACGCTGTGCCCTTTCCTGCTGTTGTTGGGCACGTTGCTGTTGCATCTGCTCATTACGTTGCGCCCTTTGTTGCTCCATTTGAGCACGTTGTTGTTGCATTTGCTCGTTGCGTTGCTGTTGAACCTGTGCATCGCGTTGTGCCCTCTCTTGCTGTTGTTGCTGGGCTTGTTGTGCACGCTGCTGTTGCATTTGTTCATTACGTTGTTGCTGCATCTGCTCGTTACGCTGTGCCCTTAATTGCTCCATTTGAGCACGTTGTTGGTCATCCTGGCCACGTTGTGGCTGCATATCACGTTGCGAACGTTGTTGATCTACGCTCATACGGTCCTGATTACGCTGTTGCCTTATCTGCTCTAAACGTTGTTGATCCTGGCCACGGTTTGCATTATCTGCCCTGTTTCCGTTATCGATACCATTCATACCTCCACGGCCAAAACGTCCGTTAGCATCCCTGTTATTATTGTCCCGACCTATAGTGTTGTTATTTCTATCCGGCTGTGTAGAATTACGGCTATCTCTTGATCCGAAACGGTTATCATTATTGCCCGGATTACCCCCATTTTGAGCACGGTTGGCATACCCCTCGTTTCTTCCGTTTCTACTCAAACCTGCATTTCCCTGTTCAAATCTTCTTGGCGCAGCATTGCGGTTATCTACGTTACGCTCTGGCCTAGGCCTGTAAATAGAAACCTCTCTGTCGCCTACCCTGCTTGCGCCTGGTCTTGAACTTTGCGCATAACGGTAAACTGTTACGTCCCTATTAGTTGCACGCCTGATATCTTCAATCCTTGGTCCGCCATAATAAGTTCTTCTGTTATATACATAAGTATTATTGATGATGGTGGTGTTGCGGATGTATACATTATTGCGTCCGTAATCGTATCTTGGGAATACACTCACATAAATATTGCGCTGTGGAATAAAGTTCCAGCAAAACTCAGGTACTACATAGCGGCGGCCAAAGCTTAAATTAATACTAATGGTTGGTGCCATTGGCGCCCATCCGTAATAACCATCGCCACTTCTCCAATCTACCCATGCCGGTCCCCAATTGGTATCAGGTAACCAAATCCATTGCCTGTAGCTGTTAATTACCCAGCGGCCATAGTGGAAAGGTGCCCAGCCCCAATCGTAATTAGAAACCCAGGTATTACCATATTCTGTCATCACCCAACGTCCGTTTGTATAATACGGACGGAAATCACTTTGATCTACATCCGGACGCCAAACATAACCATATTGTGGGTCCTGTATCCAGGTGCCGTAGGGCGAAAGCTCATCGTAAAAAGTCTGTAAAGAGATGTTGCCGGTACTATAACCATCGTTCCGGTAATCGTTTGAATAGTCTTGTGCCCTGACAAGGGTTGTGGTTCCGGCAAGGAGCCCAAACAGCCCCAGCACAAGTGCCGCAGATTTCAGTGTTTTCATTTGTATGTTTATTTTAATAACCTATCAACTATGTATCAATTAGAGCACCAAAAATTCAGAAGGTTTAATATGCATGCATAGTTTCTAACTTTTCCCGCAAATATTACCTTTCAGGGCATACTTAACTAATATCTAACGCTTTAAGCCTATTTTTAATTGTGCAGAAAATAAGTCAGTTAGAAATAAAATTTGCTACACATTTGCTTACAAAATAGATAGTTTTGCCAGATCTGTACGATTTAGAACTTAAATGCCATTTATTGTGTATTTTTGTAGCATGCAAAAAGGCACCTTATACCTTATTCCTGTACCATTGGCCGAAGAGGTAGCACATAAAACTTTTACCCCTTACCTGGTTGATACCATTAACCAGATTGATACCTACATTGTCGAAAATAGTAAAACCGCCCGTCGCTTTTTAAAAGAGGCTGGGCTAAAAACTCCTCAGAAAGATTTAATTGTACACGATTATGGTAAACATAACCGGAAGGATTTAGGGCAATTTTTTACAGCGCTTACTGCTGGAAAAGACGTGGGTTTAATGAGTGAAGCGGGTTGCCCCGGAGTGGCCGATCCGGGCGCGGATATTGTGGCGGAGGCGCATAAACGCGGCATCAAAGTAGTTCCGCTGGTAGGGCCAAGTTCGATTTTACTGGCCTTAATGGCCTCAGGTTTTAACGGACAGAGTTTCGCCTTTTGGGGATATTTGCCTATTGATAAAGAGCAACGCTCCAAGAGGATCAAAGATCTTGATCTATCGGCCAGCCGTTATAAACAAACACAGATTTTTATTGAAACACCATTCCGCAATAACCAGCTTTTAGAAGAGGTGTTAAAAAGCTGCAAACCCCATACCCAGCTTTGTGTAGCCAGTAACCTTACCGCTGCAGATGAATTCATTAAAACCCAAAGTGTTTATAACTGGCGCAAAGAAAATATAGACCTGCACAAACAACCTACTATATTTTTGCTGTACTAGGGAGTATTAGTCAGTAGTTCATCGGTCAATGGTTCATTCGGCCATAGTTTATCTGTAAATGAGTTGATGACCTCTTTCTCACTGGCCGACAGTTCATATTTGGCCGTTATGGGAATTGTTCATTGATTTTTTATACGTTCGTTATCTCGACTGGAGCATGATGAAACCGGAGAGCGCTATTTAATCAGATTGAGCTTCGCAGAGCATTTCGTTCGAAATAAGGATTAATTGATTTAAACCTAACTCAAAAAAATCAAAACATATCCAATTCCACTTTGGTTGTTATGATAGCGCTCTGCTATTTATTTACTAAATCTTTTGAGTTATGAAAAATACGGGCACACCAAAAAACAATCCAACAGTTCAAGGCAGTTCAATAGCCGACCGGGCTAACCACGATGTTAAAACCGATAAAAAAATCCAGGGAATCACCAATGGTGGTGGCCAAAGGTCAGATCAAACTTCCAATAAGGACAACCAAAGGAAACACGATAATAAAAAATAATTAACGGCAACTTAACAGGCAAAAAGGCTTGTCAGAAGAACGATATTGAATGCGCTTCTCTGACAAGCCACTATAACCCGCCATATCTTATTTCGCCACTACATTATAAAAGTTATAATCGGTCATGGGTGCACCTGTTATCCCTAAATTGTGACAAATGGTAATGATTTGGCCACGGTGATAGGTACTGTGGTTAAAAACATGCAGCACATATTCGAAATTCTCAAAATCAGAAGTAAACCAGGGGCTTTGAATTTCTGTTTTTTCATTAAATTTATTTTCGCCTATTGCTGTAATATATGTAGCAAGGTTTTCTGACTGTTTCAACAGGGAATCAAAAATGTCATTTAAGCTTCCATATTCCCTGAATTTAAATTCTGTTTTGGTCAGTATAGAATACCAATACTCCTGCGCCTGCAGGATGTGCGCGAGCGTTAGTTTTACACTTTTAAAACTCGATAATACTTCTTGCTCCAATAAGGCTTCGGGATGGGGTTTTAACCAGTTTACCAAGGTTAAATTGGCCCAAAAATTATAGTTTGCATAATTCTTCATTAAATACACAAGGGAAGTTTCTTCCATTGTTTCAGCGGTTAATTGTTCCTGTATCATAGCTTTTTGTTTTTTAGTTAAACAAAGAAAGCACACACCACTGACAACCCTATGGCAGTGTAAAAATCAAAATAAAAAATATTTTTCCATTTGTTCTAACCTGTTGATTTTGTACTGGTTTAACCTGTATTTATCCGGGTTATAACATACATTTTAGCTTAGGTTTAACCTAAATAAATATCGGCAAAACAGACTATTCGTGTAAATTTTTAAATACAACATTTGTTTTAAACAGCCACAAACAATATAGATTAAGTTTTCATGTAAAATTCGAGGTTGGCTTAAAATTTATGTAACACGTTCTGTTACATTTGTTTATCAGCTCTTAAGGATTAACTAACCTATTATCTAATGAAAAAAAACCTAAAAAAGATCGCTGCTTTAGCGATGGTTGCAATAGTTGTATTTGCAGCATGTAAAAAAAACCAGGAAACCTTAACACCAGAACCACAAGAAACTGTAAAAAATGCCGATAAGGTTTTACAGCACATTAAAAACCTGGGCTTCCCCGAATCGAGCATTGTCGATAATGGAAATGAATATATTGTTGAAGAAGATATTATATTTCCTAAAAACATGAGCATCCCGGCCAGTGCTACTGCACCAAAAACCGAGCAGTATTATACCGGAAGCATTGTGAACAGCACCAATAAATTAAACATCAGGGTTTTTGTAGATCCATCTATGACTTCCATGAGCAGCGAGATTAATAGTGCGATTGCGCAATGGAATGGCGTATCTGGCTCTACTCTACGCTTTAATATTGTAACTACAGCTCCATATGACATCCTGATCAAAGATGAAAATTTAGGATCTGGGGTTTGTGGTCAGGGCCAATTCCCATCAGGTGGAAGTGCAGGTGCTTTAATCAAAATCAACAAAAGTTATATTGCAGGTAATTCGTTTGCTCAACGTGCCAGAACCATTTGCCATGAATTTGGCCACTGCATCTCATTCAGGCATACCAACTGGGCAGCCCAAGGCGAGTCAACTGCGACAAATGTTCCTGGTGTTACCGGAACAGATTCCCAGTCGCTCATGAACGGTGGCCAATGCGGCTCGGGTGCAACCGTTTTATCGCAAAAAGATAAAGACGCAACAGCCGTACTATATTAAACCCAAAAACAATAACCTAAACTAAATCCTTAAACCAGCTGAAGATGAGCTCGGATACTTAAAGAGTATCTGGGCTTATTCTTTAGCTAAAGCAATGATGTCTTTACCTTCTAAAATCCGCCTTTCATCGTTGTGGCTTAGCGTATTGATCATTGCACGGCCCAGCTCAGCCATGGTACAGAAGCCATTTGGATAGATGGCCCTACCAATAGGAAATAACCAGTTAATGTATTTATAGAATTTATGTGCATATTTTTGGCCTGGTAACGGCTTGATAAAACCCGGGCGGAAATTAAAAACCTGTTCGAAAGGTAGTTTTGCTAAATCATTTTCTGTTTTGCCTTTTACCTGTGCCCATTTCAAACGGCTATTCTCGTTGGTTCCACCGCCAGAAACATAACAGAAAGTCATATTCTTATTGAGTCTGCTTAATGTTTCTGCAACATGCATGGTTAACGTATAGGTCATTTTATAATAAGTTTCCTGATCAACACCTACTGAAGTAATACCTAAACAAAAGAAACAGGCATTATAGCCCGAGAGCTGATCTTCAATCTGCGAAAAATCAAAAAAATCAGGATGGATAATCTCCTTTAGTTTTGGATGGGTATAACCACAGGGCTTGCGGTTTACAACTAAAACACGGCTAATTTCAGTACTGTTTAAACATTGCATCAATACACCTTCGCCAACCATTCCTGTAGCCCCGGTAATGATTACCTGATTTTGATCTCTGGTTTTTCCCATCGGAAGTTTATTTTATAAATCAAAACGAAGATAAGCGAATCTTTGTTTGCCAAATTAAGCAATTGGATTTCTTTTTACTTTGTTGAGGTAGAAAGAAGATAATTAATTATATTTAATAAAACAGCAATATGATGAGATCAAACATGCCCGGCATCAAAATGATGATGCTTAGTTGCCTGTTATTTATTTCCAGCCGGTTATTTGCACAGAACGAATTAAGTCCGAGGCAAACCTATCCTGATTTATTTGAGAAAGTTCAAATGGCAAGAATTTATCCTGACAGTAAATCTTTTGCTGATGCCATTCCAAAAAAGAGTCCTTCAGATATCATGAAGGCTTATAATACTTTAAAAAACACCCGAAATTTCGACTTAAAAGCTTTTGTAAATGAATATTTTAATATTCCGGAAAGCCATCAGGCAACTTATCAATCTGATATCAGTGCGGGCATTGAAAAACACCTGGATACCTTGTGGACGGTTTTAAAAAGAGATCCTGATACGGTTGCTGCCTACCAAACATCGTTGCTGCCATTACCAAAGCCCTATATTGTTCCCGGCGGCCGGTTCAGGGAAATTTATTATTGGGATTCCTATTTTACAATGCTTGGATTGCAAAAGGCCGGCAGAATAAAAACCATAAAAGATATGGTAGATAATTTCGCTTATCTCATCAATAAATATGGTTTTATTCCTAATGGAAACCGCACTTATTATTTGACACGTTCGCAACCGCCATTTTTTGCGGCAATGGTTCAGTTGCTTACCCAGCATAACAAGGATGTAACACTTGCAGATTATAAGGATGTACTGGAAAAAGAATATCATTTCTGGATGAAAGGGGCAGGGCAGTTAAAAAATGGCAAAGCGATAAACCATGTGGTAAAACTTACTGATGGCACTATTTTAAACCGTTACCACGATGCCAGCGATCGGCCCCGCGAAGAATCGTACAGGGAGGATTTTGAAGCCGCTAAATTAACCAAACAGGCTCCGGCCACATTTCTCAGAAACGTACGCGCTGCAGCAGAATCGGGCTGGGATTTTAGCAGCAGGTGGTTTGCCGATGGTAAAAATTACAACCAGATTATTACTACTGATCTGCTCCCGGTTGATTTAAATACTTTATTATATAATCTTGAAATTGCCATTGCTAAAGCAAACAGCGAAGTGGGCAACCAAACAAAAGCTGCTTTATTTACCAAAAAAGCTAATCTTCGTAAAAAAGCCATCCTTAAATATTTCTGGAACAAAAAACAGGGCTTTTTTACGGATTATAATTGGAAAAACCAGTCATTTTCAAGGCAGCTCACACTGGCGGCAGCATTTCCATTGTATTTCAACCTGGCAACACCGGTACAGGCTAAAGCTGTTAAAGAAAAACTGGAAAGGAATTTTCTTAAAACAGGAGGTTTAATTACCACCTTAACCACCACAAAAGAGCAATGGGATGCACCCAATGCATGGGCACCGCTCCAATATATCAGTATTACCGGGTTGCGTAATTATGGTTATGATAAATTGGCCGATTCGGTGACCAGCCGATGGATAAAACTGAATATTTCTGTATTTCAGGAAACCGGGAAACTGATGGAGAAATACAATGTGGTACAGCCGAACAGTAAAGGGGGCGGTGGAGAATATCCCCTTCAGGATGGCTTTGGCTGGACAAACGGCGTACTTTTAAGGCTGCTGAAAAAATAATCATTAGTTAAGAAAACAGAGGCTGAACCAAAAGCAATCATCATAAATATGCTAATAGTTGCAGCCTCTGTTGGCGAGTATTAAATTAATACCCAGGATTTTGTATCAGATTAGGATTACCCAATTGATTGTCGGGAATAGGAAAAAGCAGGTATTTAGCTTCACTTGCAGGTTTTTCCTGCCAGGCGGCAAGAAATTTCCCGAAACGGATTAAGTCCTGTCTTCTAAAGCTTTCCCAGTACAACTCCCGGCCGCGTTCATCCAGCAGGATATCCAATGTAAGGCTTGGCAAAACTGATGCTCCCCTTACAGTTCTGATCGAGTTGACAATAGTTAAGGCTTGTGCTGGTTGCGAGGTTCTCAACTGTGCTTCGGCTTTCATCAATAATACATCGGCATAGCGGAAATAAACCCAATCGTTATCAGGCTTTTTAGATCCGGCGTTGGCATAATCAATCGGGTATTTGATTACGCGGATACCTGCCACTTCCAAATGGTTAGGATCTCTTTCGATAATACTTACCTCTGGTGTGAAGGCTAAGGGATTGCCTTTACGGTCTTTTAATACCACGCCGTTCTGGTTTACCTGTTGCCCAACCAAAAATCCAATCCTAACCCCGGCAATATTGGTTTGTCCGGCGTAGGATCCTCCCCTTCTTTTATCAGATGCTTCGAATTTGGCGTAGAAGTTAGACAGGGTTGAAAAACCATTATAACCACTCGGATCCTGGTTATAGTGTGTGGTACATTTCCATTGTCCATCTAAATCGCTCCCACTCACACCTCCTAAATTTTGCGCGGTAAAAATGTTTTCGGTTGAAAGCACATCGTTTGTTGGCGCAAAATTATCAAAATAGTTCGGGGTGAGCACATAACCGCCAGCTGCTATTTCATCAGCGAGTGAAATAACCTTGGCCATATCAGCAGGGTCGAAAGTTGGCGTGCTGCGGTTTAAAAAAGCACCTTTATTCAGGTAAATTTTCATTAAAAGGGTTCTGGCGGCATTTTTATTGGCAACATTTGCCGGTCCATTAGGCAGATCGGGGATAATGGCATTTAATTCGCTGATTAAATAGGCAATTTCGTCGGCAGCATTCCGAACACGCGATGGTTTGGTAACACCTTCTCCCGGATCCCTGTACGGAACCTGCCCCCAGCCGTCTAAAACAGAAAACTGCGCAAATGCACGTAAAAAACGTGCCTGTGCTGCCTGAACCGCATTCGGGCTGGCATTTAAAACACTTGTAGCCACATAAGAGATGCTGTTCAAATCCCTAAAAACATCAGAAATCCGGGTATGATCTGGTGCCCATTTATGTAAGTGCAATGCCCGCCAGGCACCGTTATCATCCCAGTCGCCTGCACGCGTAGGCACAATAATTTCGTCTGATGTAACCTCCTGCAAAGCAGACCAGTTCCATGGTGCCTGGTAAGGACCAATCATTGCGGCATATGTGGCCCCCAATACTCCCGCAACATTATTTGACGATACGGCTCCACTGCCAACCTGGCCATTCAGGTTTTCATCCAGCTTGGTACAGCCCGAAAAACTCAGGGCAACCATCGCAAAAGTGAAAATATATTGATTTTTCATATGATTATAATTAAAAGATTAAAGGGAAAAATTAACACCAAAATTGAAGGTCCTTGCTGTTGGGTAAGCTGTATAATCTATACCTGCAGATGGAACTCCGCTCACCCCTTTGTTCACATTCACCTCCGGATCAAAGCCAGTATAATTTGTAATTACGAACAGGTTTTGTCCGTTAACATAAACATTTAGCGATTTTATCGATTTACCGATGTTGCCAATGTTGTAGTTAAGCGTGGCATTGGCCAATTTTAGGTAATTGCCCTTTTCGATATACCTCGATGAAGCGGCGATCGGATTGGCAAGCGACTCTTGTATAGGCGAGTTGATCAAAGCGGCAGAAATATTGCGCTGGGCACCCAGGTTGGATATCGCCAGTACCGAGTTTGCGGTATTGTTGTAAATATCCTGGCCAAACGAGCCGTTAAAATTTGCCGTAAATGAGAACTTCTTATACCTTAAGTTTGTACTTAAACCCAAAATTACTTTTGGATTGGGGTTGCCTACATAATAAGCGGTAAAACCGTCGTCGGTATATTTCGAAAACCCACCGGCATCCAGACCATTATACTGGCGGGTAACCATGGCAAAAAGCGGTAGCCCGTTTTGGATTACCTCGGTGGTTACACCACTCAAGCCCTGCCCGTTTAACGAACCTGTTTTAATAATGCCATTAATGTTCTGTACTTTATTGTTAATAAAAGTAGCATTACCCCCTAAAGACCAGCTAAAGTTATCCTGTTCGATAACGGTACCATTTAAGGTAAGCTCCAGCCCTTTATTAATGATCTGTCCAGGTAAATTTACCCATGTTGGCACATTGCCCCCAACTGCCGGAGAAAATGCAATTTGTGGGAATAACAGATCTTTTGTTGTTTTATTGAAATAATCAACCGATCCTGTTAACCTGTTTTTAAAGAGGCCGAAATCGATACCTACGTTAGCTTGTTTGTCTGACTGCCATTTTAAATCGGCGTTTTCATTATTAATGGGCGTTAAAATCGGCGAACCGTTCGCATTTCCAAAATCGTAGCGGAGCTGTGCAGAACCTGAAGGAAAATCCTGGTTACCGGTTTTACCATAACCCACACGTAACTTTAACAGGTCCAGCCATTGGATGTCAGACATGAAACTTTCCTTTCTGATATCCCAGGCCGCTGCAAAAGAAGGGAAATAACCATACCGGTTTGATTTACCGAATTTAGTAGAACCATCGGCCCTAAACGTAGCAGTTAAAATATACCGGTTATCGTAATTAAAAATTGCCCTTGCGAAATACGACTGTAATTGTGTAGTAGGATTGTTGAAGGTAGAAAATGTACGGTTGGCCGGGGCAGTGGTTTGAAAAGCATCGGTATAATCGGCAGCTATATCACCAAAACCGGTTGCCGTGTTGGTTGCCCCTTTGTTGATAAAGTTAGAATATTCGTAACCCAAAATGGCGTTCAGGTTAAGCTTGCTTACAATTTCCTTATTAAAATTTAAGGTATTGGTAAACTGTTGCGTAATTAACTCGTTGTTGGAGTAGCTCGCATAACCGCCAAGAAAAGTGCCTGAGGGCTGTATACCCTGCAGATTTAAGGTACTCCTGGTAGAGGCTCTTCTAATACCTGTGCTGTAATTTACGCTGGCCAGCATGCGGTACTCTAACCAGGGTGTAATTTTATAATATGGAGAAACACTCCCTAAAATGGTTGAAACTTTCGATTTATCGCTATTTGCAGCCAGAGCAGCCAAAGGATTAATCGTGGTGGAACCATAATCTATAAATAAACTCCCATCAGGATTGTAAAAGGATTGGGTAGGGTTCCACGATAGTGCCTGCGAAATTAAACTTCCTGTAAAACCTGCATCGGTGGTAATGGGCGCTACACTTTCGAGGTATTGATTGCTGATCATATTAACATCCAAACCCAGCTTTTTGCTCTCGAGGAATTTGAAATTGCCATTAAAGCCCGCACTGTATTTTTTAAAATCAGTTGTTTTGATAATTCCCTGCTGGTCCTGATAACCGAGTGAAACGCGGAAGGTGTTACCATTGGTGCCGCCGCTGATGCCAACCGAGTAATTTTGGTTATAGGCCGTTCTGGTAATCGCGTCCAAAGCATCAACACTGGTACCGAAATTACCTGCGGTGAGGTTGTATTTCGATAATGCTGCACGGTACTCATCTCCCGTTAACACATCAACTTTTTTGGCAATATTGCTTATACCTGCCGAGGCGCTTACATCAATTTTGGTTTCTCCTGATTTCCCTCTTTTAGTGGTAATCAAAACCACACCGTATGCCGCACGCGAGCCATAAATTGCTGTAGCCGATGCATCTTTTAATATCTCCATGGATTCGATATCTGCCGGGTTGATAAAGTTTAAAGGGTTACCATCTGGCGCTGTACCGATACCTGCACTGGTTGAAGGCCTGGCCGAACGCCCGTCAAGTGCTACCCCATCTATCACATAAAGGGGCTGTCCGGTTCCCGTAATGGCTGAGTTCCCCCTAATGCGGACAGTAGATGCGCCACCTGGTTGGCCGCTGTTATTGATCATCTGTACGCCTGCAACCTTACCCTGTATCAACTGATCAGGTGCATTTAGCGGGCCTTTGTTAAAATCTTTGGCCGATACCGTTGTTGCAGCACCCGTTAAATCATTTTTTCTTACAGATGCATAACCAATAACCACAACAGCCTCTAAATTGTTGAGCGAACTTAAAGTAATGTTTAGCAGGGTTTGATTATTAATATTTACCGTCTGTGATTCATAACCCACAAAACTTACTGTTAGCCGGGCCGTTCCGGGAGCTGTAATCTGATATTTACCTTCAGCATCGCTTTGGGTTCTTGTATTTGTACCGGTAACCTGTACGGTTGCACCCGCCAAAGGCGTTTTATCGCTATCGTATATGATACCTTTTACGGTAATTTGGGCTATCGCGGCTGTGCTCAATAGGAGCATCAGGAGGCTCAAGCCCATCAGTTTCTTTAATGAATACAATTTCTGTTTTTGGAGTAAAACAGACGAATTGCCTGGTAAAGTCATGTTCATAATTGATTTAATTAATTGGTTAGAAAATAGGAGCGTTTAACGATTTAGTATCTTCGGATCTTAAGGTGGTGTGTGTTTCATGGTTTCCTTTTTTTGTTCATATTAATTGATGATATTATTTTATACGATGCGCAGATCTAGCAATACGAATCTCCGGGATCGTTCCCGGCATTTGTGATAACTAAATGGCTGTCCGTTTTTTAACTCATATTTACCACCATTTACAAGTGGGCAGCATATCGTTAGGGTATTTTGGCCATCGCACACATCATTTACCTGATTCGAAAAATGATCTGCAATAGGTTGTGGTCGTCCGGTAATGGAAGAAAGTGGGTGAGATAAAAAGATGAAAAGTTTCACTTGTCTCATAATTCCAGGTACAATGAACCGGAACCCTATAAATAAGGCACCTGAGCTATTGTTATTTAGTTTAGTATTTGGTTAACGTAATGATTAAGTGTCGGTGTTGAACGGTTAAGTCTACACTTCTTATCCATTTTATAATATGAAGATAACTTATAAATTATATAAAACCATAAAAAGGAGCATAATTTATTACGATAAATGTTACAAAGGAATTTGTTGCCTGTTCCAAGCTGATGATCGGGGCGGTTTAGCAAAGTAGTAATCAAGTAATAAACAGGTTAAGAAAAGCTTTTCGAAGCACAAAATACCTTTTAGGTCATCGGAACTTAATTGGTTCCTTCTCTTTAATCAAACCCGGCAAACCTACAGGAAACTGCATTTGCTTCGATATAAATGATAAACCCCAAAAGCTTTTTACAACTTTTGGGGTTCAATCAAAAAATACAGTAGCTAAAAAATTATCTTGCCAATGGCCCTTTCATCTGGTAATCTTTAGGTGGTTCTGCACCCAAAAGGTTTTGTACAAAGTAATCCCAACGGCGGCGCATCATATAAGGCGAGTAAGTGCCATACCCGTGGGCGCTGTTTGGAAAAATAACCAGGTCGAATGATTTGTTTGCTTTTTCAAGCGCCTCTACAACCAATAACGTATTGTATGGCGGCACGTTATCATCCATTAATCCATGAACCAGCATCAGCTTGCCTTTTAAATTTTTGGCATAATTTTGATTCGCCTGGGCTTCATAATCTGAATTTTCTACCAGGCCGTTATAGCGTTCGCCCCAATCGTCCTCGTAGTTCCTGTTGTCGTGGTTTCCCGACTCGGAAATACCCACTTTAAAGAAGTCAGGATATCGGAACATTGCCGCAGCAGTAGCAAAACCACCACCCGAATGGCCCCAGATACCTACCTTTGTTGTATCGATAGGATACTTTGCCGAAAGCTGTCTGATGGCTGCAATCTGATCGGGTAACGTATTCTCGGCCATATTACCATAACTCATATCATGGAAACTTTTAGAGCGGTCGGGATTGCTCGTGCCCTCTATTACCACCACGATAAAGCCCAGCTCAGCCAAGGCCTGGTTATCGCCGCGCGAGGCCGCAAAAGACCAACTGCCTACGCTACCGCCCTGAGGACCCGGATAAATATAATCAATAACAGGATACTTCCGGCTGGCGTCCATTTTTGTTGGTGTAAAAACCAGGCCATAGATATCTGTTTTGCCATCCTTAGCTTTAACCGAAACCGGAGTTGGTGCTTTCCAGCCTGTAGCAGCTAACCTGGAAACATCGGTTTTTTCTAAAGTACTGACCAGTTTCCCGTCGATGCTTCTTAATACCGTAACCGGAGGGACATCTGGCTGCGAGTAGCTATCTACAAAATATTTGAAAGATGGAGAAAATACAACCTGGTGATTACCGGTTTCTGGCGTTAAAAGGCTTAGGTTTTTCCCATCAAAACCAATTTTATACAGGTAACTGAAATAAGGGTTGCCTTTTTCGCGGCCATTGGCAAAGAAATAAAGTGTACGTGCTTTTTCGTCAACTTTAACCAGCCGCGTAACCACAAAATCGCCTTTGGTGATCTGGTTTTTCAATTTTCCGTTACCGGAATCGTATAGGTACAAATGCCCCCAGTTATCTCTTTCCGAATACCAGATAATTTCTTTTGAGGCAGGAAGGTAACGCCAGTTAATGGCACCCTGACCCGATTCGTATTGTGTTTTTACGGTTTCTTCGAAAACTTCCCTTACAGCACCGGTTGTGGCGTTGGCAATACGGAATTTTTCGTTTTTATGATCACGCGAAGTCGATAAAAAGGCTACTTCCGAGCCATCGGCTTTCCAATCGATATCATCAAACGTACCACTGCTTGATATATCGTCGCTCAGCGTTGCGCGGTGCGGATCGGCAGGAATGTTAAGCGAAATTACTTTTGGATTTTCTACATCAATGATCACCCTTCTGATGGTCGCAATCTGCTTATCACCAGGCAAAGGATATTTCCAGGCTTTTAATACCGGTGCCCCAACATTAGTGGTTACCAGGTACATATCTTTTGAATTTCTTTGGTCCTGCTGAAAGGTAGCGATCTTTTTTGAATCTGGCGACCAGCGTAAAATTGGGGCATCACTGTGTCTCCAGCCTGCGTTATCGGTAGCATAACCATAGTCTTTAATGCCATCGGTAGTAAGCTGCGTTAATTTATTAGTGGCCACATCTCTCACAAAAAGATTATAATCTTTAATTAAAATGGCTTTTTTTCCATCAGGCGATAACACTTCATTACGGCCACCCATACGTCGCGATGGCATTTCGCCAGTTTTAAAATCAGTAGCGGGTGTTTTGGTTTTTTTTGCAGGATCGACCAGGAAAGTCTGTTCGGTGCCATTGGTTTTAGTGCTATACCAAAATTTATCATCTTCGAGCCAGTTGGGTTGCACATTGGCGTGGTCGATATACCTTGCCGTGTTGTAGCTCATAAAACTTTCCGCTTTTTCATAATCGCTAACGGTTAAAGCTTTTTGCTGAGCAGTTGCTGTAAAAGCCAAAGTACAAGCTGTTACAGTAAGCCAATATTTATTCATCATGTTAGTTAATCTTGCGATAAAAATACTGCTGTTTCCGCAAAAAATTGGTATTAATCATGATACAAATAAAAGGTTTTTATCGCAAAGGGCGCACGGAGAGAAGAGCAAAGCGTATACAACTGTGGGTTATTGAATACGCTTTAACTTGTAACCTCCGACACCGGAATCCGCTTCAATTCATTTTTTAACTGTCGGTTTGATTAATTTAACTTTTCAGTATCTCTATATATCCATCCGTTCCATTCAGCCTGATGCGCTGTTTATCTTTAATCAGTTTAGTCGCATTTTCTACCCCTACCACTGCCGGCAAGCCGTATTCGCGCGCAATAACAGCCCCGTGGGTCATCAGGCCGCCAACTTCAGTAATCAGGCCTTTAATTGACACAAACAATGGGGTCCAGCTGGGATCGGTAAAAGTGGTTACCAATATATCTCCATCTTGCAGTTCGGCATCTTCTATTTTTAAAATGACACGTGCCCTCCCCTCTATCACCCCTGAAGAGACTGCTAAACCCACAATGGCACCTTCGGGGAGGTTTTGATGGCGATACCTGCCTGAAATAATTTCGCCATCGGAGGTGATTACCCGCGGTGGATTAAGTTTTTCAAACAAGCGGTATTCCTCTTTTCGGCGAGCGATAAGATTTACATCGAGTTGATGTGTCGCTACTAATTCCTTTAGTTCATTAAATGTAAGGTAATAAATCGCCTCTTTTTCGTCAATTACCCCAGCTTCCATTAATTTTTTTGCTTCTTTTATCAAGGCTTGTTTATACACGTAAAACCGGCTAACAATCGCATACTTAGGGTATTCACGATAACCTGCAAAATTGCGGAGCAGGCTGATCATCTCTTTTGTTTCCCCGGTTTTTTGTCCTGCTTCTGGTAAAAGCGTGAGCTTATCCAATAATTCTTTCTCTTTTTTTAAGGCCTGTGCCCTTCCCTGATCGAACTTCTGTTTACCGGCATAAGGTTCAAAGTTTTTGATATTGCTGAGTATGACCGGAATCAAGATCGATGGTTTTTCTCCCCAACGGGTGTTGGTAATATCAATTTCGCCTGCGCAGCGCATGCCATATTTATTCAGGTAGTCTTCAATTGCCTCTTTAACCATGGTTCCGCCATTAAACCGGGGTAACTCCTCTAAAAACCGATCGTCTTTAACCTCCTGTAAATAATTGATAATTTCAGGGAAAGGGCGAATAACATCAGCCACATCCAGTAATGCCAAACCCATTTCTGAAGTGATATTATTCGATACGGATTGTGAAAGTATATCGGATACGTTTTTTTCGCCTAACCATTTATCCATCTTCTCATTGGTCCATGATGCAGCATTCATCGCTGCGATGATGACCTTAAGGTGTTCCGAATCAAACGCCATTTTTTTCGATAACTCAATGTCTTCCAGAATAAAATCAAATAGTTCCGGTCCTGATTTCGTTTGGATATTCCGTTTTAATATTTCTATTGATTCTTCGCTCTGTTTAATCAGCTCAAAAACAATTGCAGGGTCGCTTCCCGCCTGTTCCAAAATTTCAGCAGACGATAAGCCTTTGGTGCTCTTGGCAATTAAAACGCCTGTCCCATCATCAGGCAGTGATTTTATAAAACCTTCTCTTTCGATTATGGTAACCAATGCATCTTTGATCAGCGGGTCGTGCTGTTCCATGGCTTCCAGTAAATTTTTTCTTCCTGTAGCGGTGGCCAGGCTATCGATTACATCTACAAATAACCTTCCACCGGCTTTATACATCGGCCTGCCGGCCCTTAACTGCCATAAGGAGAGTCCAAGAGGTTTCATGGGGTCGGTCATCATTTGCTGGTGACCAACAGAAATGTAAACATGTTTTTCTTTATTGCCCGCCTCGGGCACAGGAAATAAAGTAGTAATCGGCCTGCTTTGCAGAATATAAAAGATACCCCCAATGCAGCACCATTCGATATCCTGTGGGCTGCCGAAATGTGTTTCAATTTTTCTCCCGAGTGCTTCAAGCTGTAAAATTTGCTCATCATTAAGCACTTGCCGGGCTTGCAGCTCCGATGGCAGCTCCTGTACTTTTGTCCCTCCATCTTTCAGTGAACGGATGGCCAGTTTCTTGGCGGGTATTTTCTTATCCGCAATCTGACCATCGCAAACCTGATAATTATCGGCATTAACCAAACCCGAAACCATGGCTTCGCCTAAGCCGAAACCGGCATCAATGGATAGTACTTTGCGGTTACCGGTTATGGGGTCGGCCGTAAACATTACTCCTGCCGCTTCGGCGAAAATCATTTTTTGTACAACGACCGAAATTTGAACCTTATGATGATCAAAGCCGTTCTGAATGCGATAAGTAATGGCACGATCGGTAAACAAAGAGGCCCAGCATTTACTGATATGCCTCAAAATTGCCTCTTTGCCCAGGATATTCAAATAGGTATCCTGCTGACCAGCAAACGACGCAGCAGGTAAATCTTCTGCTGTAGCGCTTGATCTTACTGCAAACGGCTCATTTTCATTATAGTGGCCAAGGTAAATTTCAATTTCGCGGGTAATCTCCCGGGGGATAGGCAGATTTTCTATGGCAAACCGGATTTTTGAACCGATTCCGGTAATCGCCAGGCGGTCTTCTGCTTTAAGATTTGTCAATTGATCCAGTAAAACCCTGATTTCAGGATGGTTTTCTACAAGCTTTCTGTAGGCTTCAGTGCTGATGCAAAAACCACCAGGTACCGCTATACCTTCAATTTTCGACAGCGCACCTAAATTGGCACCTTTGCCTCCAACTTTTAAAATGTCTGATCTATCGATTTCCTCAAAACCAATGACGTAATTACCCATATTTTTCATGTTTTAACTGGTAGAAATGTTGCCCCTATGTGTCCTTCTTTTTAAGGGACAAATCCAAAAATATAAGCTAAAAACCACGAAATCAACGTTTTTTAACTATATTTTTCAAAACGCAATATTGATTATACAGTTGGCGTTATCCTTACAACGAATGAGTTATTTTCTGGCTTCCAATAATAACGAGGATGTTCAGGTGATAAATCAAATAAGGGCAGGAACCGCTGCATAGCAAGGAAGCAACTTGAAATCTAAACTTACTTCCATCACCCTAATTATAAGAAATCGATTGCCAGGTAAAACTATCCAGGAAGTTTAGCGTTTATAACCCCAGATACTCTTATCGCCTTCACTAATCGATCGCTTTGACCGTATTGGAATCAATTAAAATCGAAAAGCGATGGAAAAACATGTACTCATCATAGAGGATGATCAGGAAATTAGTGAACTGTTTGGAGTCATCTTCGAGTTGGCCGATTACCGTACTACACTACTTACCATTGCGCCTGATCCCGTGTACATGAGTGAACAAAATTTTCAGTTAATTATAACGGATATCAGGCTTGTAGGTTCTAAATATAATGGTAACGAGTTGTGCCGCCTGTTCAAATTGCAATATCCAGAGGATAAAACCCCCATCTTACTGATATCTGCAGAATCAAACGGGGATATTTTAGCCAGGGAGTGCGGAGCAGATGGCTTTATGCATAAACCCTTTAATATTGATGACCTGCTTGTGTGTGCTTCAGAAATGATGGCCTAAGATGGATGCAAAGCTTTTAATTACCCTGTACCGATGATAGGATTGGCCATAGCGTAATCGCAAAGGTTCCAGTTCAGGTTATTTTACGGAATATATTGGATGCAACAAAAAGGATCTTTGTGCGTCCTATAGAAAAATATTCCATGAAGAAATTGATCATTTTCCCAGTTTTTTTCTTAGTTACTGCTTTAGGGTATTCGCAAGTTAACGTAAACAAGTCTATCGATTCCATTATGAAGGTGGCCTATCAAAGGGGTATTTTTAATGGGAATATTTTAGTCGCCAAGCATGGAAAGGTGATTTATGAACGATCCTTTGGTTTTGCCGATGGTGCTAAAAGCCTGCCGATGAAAAAGGACTTACGCTTTGATATTGGATCTGTGAGTAAAGAATTCAATGGGGTGGCGATGATGTTATTGAACGAAAAAGGAAAACTTTCGCTCGACGATAAGCTCGCAAAATATTTCCCTGAGTTTCCAAGCTGGGCCAATGAGGTTAAAATCAGGCACCTCATTAATTACACCAGTGGCATACCGGTTTTCGGGCCAGCCGGCGACGGTAATGACAGTTTGATCTACCAGAGTTTACTCCGGCTGAAATCACTTAAGAGTACACCGGGTAGTTTATATATCTACAATGCGGTTAACGTATCGCTTCAACGAAAGATCATTGAAAAGGTGAGCGGATTGAGTTATGCGAAATTCCTGGAAAAATACCTTTTGAAACCTGCAGGTATGCGCTCCTCTTTGGTCGACTATCCGGTGGATGCAAAAGGAATGGCTCAAGCTTTTGACGAACAAGGTAGAACTACCGTTTATGAACAACAAACGAAAGGTTGGGTGAGGTTGCCCATAAACGACCTGTATAAATGGATTGTCGCATTGGATAATAATAAAATTATCAATCCCTCATCCTTCCGCGAGCTTTCTCAAGCATTTCCGGGTGGAGAGAGCAGTATCGGAACCTCCGAATTCAGGAATGATACGTTATTGTGGCATCAGCATCAGGGCTCTAACAGCAATTACGAAGCAGCTTATTATAGTAATGTGAGGGACAGTATCGTTATCATCATGATGACCAACAACCAGCAAATGAAAGTATGGCCATTGAAGACAGCTATATTACAGGCGCTCGGAGGACAAAATTTCGCCATCCCCAAAAAGTCACTTTACCTTGCCATCCGCGACAGGATGCTTACAGATACAGCTTCCGGAATGTCTTACTACAGAAAATTGAAGAATGAAGCCCAGGAACAATTTGATTTTAGCTTTGAAATTGGAGACCTGATCAGTACAGGCAAGTACCTTCAGCGAAGAAAAAAAATTGATGAGGCCATCCTGCTGTTTAATACTGCTGTAGCACTGCAGGCGCGTAAAGAGGATTTATCGTATGGTTACGAATTGATAGGAGAATGTTTCTATAGCAAAGGAGAAGCGGCGCTGGCGCTTACCAGCTATCAAAAATCGCTTGATTTAAATCCAATGAACAAAAATTCTGCAGAAATGATAAAAAAGCTGGAAAAATAAAAAGAGCTTATCTTGCAGAAAAAACAAAAAAGGGCAAACTACCCGTAAAGGGTAATCTGCCCTTTTTTACAAGAGCGCTTATGTTTAAGCTATTTAACAATCCATGGAGCCTGGTTAATATCATCGCTTCCACCAAATTGACGCATCAATGCCTGTTTAAGGTTTTCGCCATTGGTTGTTCTTTCAATATCAGGATACTGAAAACGCTTGGGAATCCTGCCGCTATTACCTGTTCCGGGGCCGGTTAGAAACTGAGGAATTCCTGTACGGCGATATTGATAATAGGCTTCAAATCCCGAATTACGAAAATAGGCAAGGTATTTTTGGGTTAAAATCTGCTTTAAACCTTCTGAGGTATTCCCTGCATATTTAATAACAGGTTGCGCATAATAATCGGTTTCGAACGTGAAATTAACGTTGTAAGTTTCAAATTCGCCAAGCTTGCCATCCTTTTTAAGGAAAATAACTACGTTACTGCCGTCATGAATGCCATAAAAAGCAAGAGAAGCCTGGATTCCTTTTTTGTACCAGCTTTCGGCATCCCCATTAGCCCAACCCCTGTTTATGCCTTCGGCCATGATGAAACACAATTCGGGATAAGCAATAATGAATGTATTTTCTGCAGTGTAGCCACTATAATACCTATAACGGCCAATAAGCGAGTACAGGCCTTTTTGTACTTTATCCAACATTACGCCCTGGTCTTCGCCCGAATTTGCACCAACAAAGTTGCGGTAATCGGTAATGGCATAACCATTGGCCTCGGCAATACCCCTTGCAGGCTCTGCAACCATATAAGCCCGTGGATCTTTATAAGCCGAAAGCGTGTTCAAATAGGTGCCTGCCATGTTATAGCGCAAGGCATCATTACCAAAATTATCTTTGTTATTAGGGTATTTGTTAAAGCTCTCGTTGTATACAAACTGTAAATTATCGGCCATGCTACCCATTAGCGGGTATTTTGCAGGGCTAGCCACTACCGATGCAAATTGTTGTTTTACCTGCAAATCAGCATCATCAACCCGGTTGCTTAACTGGATCAAGGTTCTTAAACGAAAGGTATTTACAACTTTTTGCCAGGCAACGAGGTCGTTTTTAAGGTAAATATCGCCTTTCAATTCATTGTTACCTGCTGCGATTAGGGTTGTAAGGTCATTATTGGCTTCTTCCAGCCAGGTTAACGATTGCCTGAAGATATCTTTTTGGGTGTCGTATTTTGGCGTGAGGTTAGAGAAACCTTTTAAAGCATCGTTCATGGGCAGATCGCCAACTTTTAAGCTCATCTTCACGAAAAAGTAGGCCTTAAAAAATTTAGCCAGGGCCAGATAAGGTTTGGTTACCGCACCACCAAGGCGATTGGCTTCCTCTTCCATTTTTACTACATTTTTTAAAGTAGTGTAATCTAAAGAAGCACCCGTCCAATCGTAATTATTAGTAGCATAATAATAGTAATTGGCTGCGGTGTATTGGTTCCATCTTTCCGTGCTTGAGAATGGTGCCTCGTACATATCGTAAAGGATGCCGTTGAGTAACAAATTTGGTGGAACGTGTTCGGCCTGGTTCGGGTTTTTAAAATTCTCTTCAAAATCTTTCTTACAGCCACTGGAAACAGCAACAGCCAAGAAAAGAAACAGGATTTTATATAATGATTTCATGATCTTAATATTTTGAGGATTAAAAAGTAACATTAAGGTTAAAGCCTATACTTCTTGTAGTTGGTGTTTGCAGCGTAGAAGTACCCTCTCTACCCGAATACTGGTCTACATCCACATCGTTATAAGTAGAATTGATAAAGTACAACAGGTTGCGTCCTACTACCGAAATGTTAGCCGATTTGATAAATGTGCGCTCCAATAATTTTTTAGGCAACTGATAACCCAGGGTTACTTCACGCAATTTGGCATATGTACGGCTCATCATTGTATTTTCTTTGGCACCGTAAAAAACACCTAAATAATCCTGAAGCAATTGTGGTGTGGTATTCGGAGCAAAGACAAGATCGCCATAATTGGTAATTACGCCTGTAACAGGATCGAAATTGAGTTTAGCCCCATTTGCAATTACTACACCATCCCCTACCCAGGTTCCCTTGTAATTTTTATCGTTTACATGCAAATAATCCTGGTACCTGGCTTCGCCCATTTTACCCTGAACAGTTTCGATCTGACGGCCACCCTGGAAAGATTTGAGTCGCACATAATCCTGCATTACGCCACCCACTTTTCCATCCAACTGGAAGCTGAAAGAGAAATTCTGATACCTGAACTTATTATTGATGCTCCATACCCAGTTCGGATCGGCGTGCCCCAACAACTGATTTACCGGTAAAGAAATAGGTGTACCGCTTGAGGTATGTATCACTTGTCCGCCCGGTGTTTTAGCCAATACGGAACCATAAATATTATCGATACGGTCGCCGGCCTTAAAGAACTGGTCAACATAGGTTTCGCCAGGGGCAAGCTCTTTATAGATCTGCTTGTAAGTAGACCAGTTCACCAGTACATCCCAGCCAAATTTATCGTTGAGAATCGGTGTACCCGACAAGCTTAGTTCAACGCCGCTGTTTTGGGTTTTACGACCGTTGATGGTGTTGGTTTGATAACCGGTTGCAGGAGAAATGTTTTGTTTGATAATTTTTGGTCCGTCGATATACCTGAAATAAGTAGCCTCGAAACCTAACCTGTTCTTGATGAACTTAAGGTCGATACCGCCTTCGTAATTTGTCCTGCTCTGGGCTTTAACCGCATTGAGATCAATCAGGTTGTTGGTATAATAGGCTCCGGTTTGGTTATTATAGGTTGGCCTTACACTATACGGCGATGAAAGGCCATAACCAGGGCCGCCATAAGAAGAAGTATATTCTGCACCATAGCCCAGTGGATAAGTTTGCAATGGCGTTGCCCCGATATACTCAAGCGTACCCAATCCCGGATCTTTTACGTTTGCATAAGAAAGCCTCAGCTTGGCGAAAGAAATAAAGCTTGGCATCTTAACATAATCGGATACAACCGAACTTAAAGATACCGAAGGGTAAAAAGCCGAATTGTTTCCCGGTGGAAGTGCCGAGTTTTTATCTACACGGCCCGTTGTATTAACGTTCAGGAATTTTTTAAAGCTGATGTCGACCGAATAAAATGCGCTTAACACCAACATTTTCGAGTTAAAATTAAACGCTTTTACGGGATTTTTAGAGTTGGAGAAGTTGTAAACGTTCGGAACGTTTAAGTAATCGGTAGTAGTAAAACTGGAATTATAGCTGAAATTACGGGCATTACCACCGCCAAAGGCGCTCACTTCAAATAAATCGTCAATATTTTTATTAAACTTTACAATCAATTGGGTATTGTTCTCGAACATGCTCCTGCGGTCTTCGCGGTAATCGCCGAGCCCTTCCTCACGACCATATGGATGCGCAGAGAACGGCATTTTTTCTGTCCTTAGCTGGTCGTAGGTAGAAATCTGCGTTTTCAGCATCACATCCAAACCCTTGGTAAAATTGCAGTTTAAAGAGGCATAACCGTTAACATCGTTCTTTTGATGTCCACGCAACCATTCGTACGACATAAAGTAAGGGTTATGATACCTTTGGTACTCGGCATAAACAGATTGGATGCCTTCTTTGCCCGGTTGCCAATAGTTTCTCATATCGTCGATATTCCAATCGGCTCCGCCCCATAGCGTCATGTTGTAAATCACACTGTTCGGACCGTAATTTACATCCGGAATATTATCAGAAAACTGACGGTTGTAGTTAATATAGGCTTCGGCCCTTAATTTCGGGCTAATGTTATAAGAACCACTTACATTAAAGTTATTAATGTTTAGCTGTGTATTTGGAATAATTCCTTTTTGATAATTGTTGGAAATGGAAACCCTTAAATTGTATTTATCGGTTGCTGAAGATAAAGCAATGTTGTTGGCAGAAAGCAATCCGGTTTCGATAAAACGCTTTAAATTGTCTTTTCCGCGGGCTACCCATGGCGTACCCTGGCGCACACCATTTACAATGGGGCTATCATACTGAGGAATTAACTGGCCTTCGAATTTTGGCCCCCATATGTCGTAATCGCCATCATTTAAGCCCCCGCCTTTTCCATCACCAAATGCATAGGCACTGTGTTCTCCCGGGCCGTATTCATCCTGACTTTTGGGCAAGGCGATAAATCCTTTATTAAACTGAGTGCTCGAATTAAATTCTACCACTATGTTTTTATCATTCAGTTTTCCTTTTTTGGTCGTGATCAACAAAGCTCCGTTATATGCCTGGTAGCCATATAGTGCAGCCGCAGCCGGACCTTTTAATACGGTATAGGTATCAATATCATCCGGGTTGATGTTCCAGGTATCAGAGTTAATCGGTACCCCATCTACCACCACCAGATTGACGTTGTTACCACGAAGGTAGAGTGCCGATCTGCCCAAAAGCTCAGATGATACACCAACGGTTAAACCCGCTACTTTACCAACAAGGCCGTTTACCGGGTTTGGTTCCCTGGCCTTAACCAGATCTGCTCCTTTAACTTCCTGAATGGCGTAACCAAGGTTCCTTTTCTCTTTGCGGACACCCAGTGCCGTAACCACAACTTCGTTCAGGTTTTTCGAATCGGTTTTTAACACTACCTCTAAGTTTGGTCCCGAAACCTGGATTTCCTGTGCAATAAAGCCTATAGAACTGAAAACCAGGGTTTCGCCAGTTCTGGCATCAATGCTAAAATGCCCCGACAAATCGGTTGATGTAGCTTTTTTATTTCCTTTTACCAGTACGCTTACTCCTGGAATAACCTGTTGGGTTTCGTCTTTAACCGTACCCGTAATTTTTGTTTGTGCCCATACAAAGTAAGGCGCGAGGCATAGAAACAGCAAAGCCATTATGCCCAATTTTAACTTGTGCAGATATTTCATCTATTAATAAAATGTATGAAGGTTTATAAAGGCAATAATAGGATCCGTATGTTAGCATTAAGCCAACTTTCAGTTAACAAAACACCCTATTTCTGTTTAGTATTTGTTAACTGTATATTTTCTTAATACTTGCTGCGGCATACCCGGCGCTCGCCGTCATCCCTTTGCCGCCAATGGCTGTTCGGATATGAATTTTCTGATCCAAATCGTACGCTACAATGTGCTTGGCAGGATGCTGAGGATAAAAGCCTGCCCAGGTAGTTTGCAGCTTCCTCACGTCGAAATCAACAATCCTTCCGGCTTCTTTCAGCATCAGTTCGTTAATGTGATGGCTTAAATCGAAGCCCAGGTCGTCAAAATTGTTCACTCCTGCATAGATGTGCGAATCGCCGATGATAATGCTGTTATCGGTAGCCTTTTTAAACAAGATATGAATACCCCATTTTTTGAGTTCCTCATAAGCATCGGGTGTAGGAATACTTTTAAAAGAAGGGCAATAATGCTCAAAACTCTCGTACCTTCTAATGGTTAAACCGGTAAGGATATTGCCTTCGAGTGCTACATTGGCCATTGGCACGCTACGCATCATTTGCAGCTTGCTTACCACAATGCCACTTTCGCTGAACAATTCGGGATACAGCAATTTAAATTCATAACCATTACAGATAATTACTTTTTCGGCGGTAAAGGTGGCGGCCTTATTTTGCAAGCCAACTACTACACCAGTACCTTTAGTTTCGCAGGTGGTAACCGGACTATCATACAGGAGGCGGTAATTGGCAAATTTTGCCTGCATATATTGGTGTAGCCTGCGGATCATCAATTCGGGTTCTACGCTAATTTCTTGCGGGAAATAAAGTGCTTCTTTTGCATAGTCCGATTTTATTGCCGGATATTTGGCCAGTACCGCTTCTTTGCTTAGCAATGTTGCCTGATAACCGATTAAATCGTAATGTGCCTTTAGCTCCTGAATAAGGGTTTGCTCACCTTCATCAGATGCAATGTAAACGCTTCCGTTGTTGCGGGCAGAAATATCAAATTCCTGCTGGATGTTTCTGTAGATCTCCAATCCGGCTACTCCATATTCGAACCACTCGGCCTCCATACCCGATGGCACTACCTGGCCAAAATTGCGTACCGTAGCGCCAACCGGATAATTGTCTTTTTCCAGTTGCAATACTGATTTTCCGGCAAGCAAAGCATGGTAGGCATGAAAGGTTCCTAATATCCCGCCACCTACTACAATAAGATCGAAGTGTTGATCAGTCATTTTCTTTTTTTTAAGTTGTGCACACACCCTGAAGCCCGCTTCAGCCTGTACGAATTTATACTAAATACTTTGTTTATAATGCCAATGCATCACGACCAGGCTTTTTTTAAAGCAGGCCGGGCTTTTTTAACGAGCGCTTTCTTTTTGGTTTTTTTTAAGGTTTTACTTCTAAAATAAAGGAGCGAAAGTATGCCCGCTACACCGCCAACCAAAGGCACAGCCAATAGGCATTGTTTAAAAAAGTGCATCCAACCCACGTTCGTTTCTCCAAATTCGTGAAGCATCAATACCGAAAAACTTCCTACGTAGCCTATCGAATCGGCTACATACATGATAAAACCAATGTTGCCCTTGTAATGAAAATTGGCAATCATCCGCTCAAAAAATATAGCATTATACGGGATATAGGCCATATAAAGCCCCATACCCAACAGTGCCATCCAGCTAACGGCACCAATATGTCCGCGATCAAAAAGAAAAGTACTAAAGCCCACCAAAAAACAGCCGCAGATAATCATCAGGTGAATAACCGTAAAGGCCTTTAAGTTGTCTTTGATCAGGATAAGTAAACCCATCATGGCCAGCACAACTACCGAAATAACAGTATCTATTTGGGTATAAATGTGGTTGTTATGAATCCCTAAACCATTCCATATTTCTACTTCGAAATTGTCGCGCATATCGCGGATACAGGTAAGCAGTACATAAATAATAATGGTTAGCACAATTCCGGGAAGGAAAGCGAAGATAAATTCTTTTCGCTGTTTTTGATCCATCGGTACACGTTTGGTACGCAATTGCTGGTCTTCTTTTGAAGGCGCAGGCATTACCTCGAGACAAAAGACAAAGAAAAATAAGGGGAGTAGAAAAACCAGCCCGGTAAGGAAGGGCATCCAATAATCGCTTACCGAAAAAACAGCCATTAAGGAACGGGCTACCGTTTTAACAAAACCAGAGGCAAAAATTAAGCTGATTGACATTAATGCGCCCATAAATTCAGTTGTTTTCCGCCCTTCGAGGTAGCTGAAAACCAGCCCCCAGATCATGCCCAAAGGGAAACCGTTTAACAACAGGAAAACAATATTATATGGCGCTGGTACCAACGCAAAGCCCAATAAGGCAATCCATGAACAAATCATTAAAAAAATAATGCTTTTTGCGCGGTTCCTTTTATCCGATTCTGAAATGAAACGGATTCCGTAAAATTTGCTTAGGGTATAACCAACCATTTGCGCAATAACCAGCCAAACTTTATAATCAACATGCAACAGTTCCTGGTTTTCGAAAGTGGCCGAAGCAAATGCTTTTCTAAAAGCATACATACTGGTATAGCAGCCAAAGGCAGCCATACCGCCAAGCACGGTAATGAGCCAATAAGGCCATTTAGCGGCTTTTTGACGGGCAACATGGAGCAAATTCATTTAACTTGCTATAATGTCGAGCACCTGTGTTAAATCGTCAATAATATGTGTTGGCCGGTAAGGCTCGAGTTCCTCTCTGGTAAATGAGCCCGTAGTAATGCCAATCACATATTTGCATCCCGTGTTTTTTCCTTCATTGATATCTACCTCGGTATCGCCAACCTTTGCAATTTCTGCCGCATCAGCAATGTTCAGTTGCTGCATCATCTTATGAATCATGTCAGGGTAAGGGCGGCCGTTCGCCACCTCATCGCTGGCAATAACCACATCTACCTTATCAGACCAGCTTAGCCTTTGAATAATGAGATCGGCAATGTCTTTTGAAAAACCGGTATCCAAACCGATTTTAATGCCCTGGTTGCGCAGCGCTTCGAAAGTTTCTTCTGCGTTAGGCAGGGGAACAATCTGATCAGAGGTACGGTAAAATTGCAGCATGTTCGCTACAAAATCACGGTGAATAACCTGGATCAGATTGTCTGTTATATGTTCAGTGTCGGGCTCGTAAACCTCCAGCATCATTTTGATCGCCAAAGGTTTTTCATAACCCATAATCGGATTGATCTTCTTTAACGGAATTTCGTATCCCTGGTTTTTCATGGCCTGCTGGAAAGCAAGGCCTACATAATTTTCATCCTTGACGGTTGTGCCCGCCATATCGAACACTACTAACTTAATCGACATAACTTATATTTTATGCCACAATAGTAAACTTTGTTTATTATTTGTAAACAAATTTCAGGTTATTAAATTGTTAAGCCCAACAGTAGATGGCCGGCATTCTATTTTGCAAATGCCTCACTAACAGGTTTGCCCCGCCAGCTTTGCGGCTGATTTAAGCCCATGATCCAGGCAAGAGTGGCCGCGGTATCGTAAGTAATGATCACATCTTTTATATGGTGGTTTTTACGAATGCCCGGTCCGGCAATAATCCAGGGAATCTGAACTTCGTCAAGCGTTTTCCCTCCGTGGCCTTTGCCCGTACCACCATGATCGGCAGTGAGCAGGATAATCGTTTCATCAGCTATGCCCGCATCCTGAACCGCCTTTAAAATCCTGCCGATGCGCTGATCTACCAATTCCAGCTGCTTGTAATAGGCCGGTGTACGGTGCCCTATACTATGGCCTGTGCCATCGGGCTCATCAAAGTGCACAAAAGTGAAAAAAGGCTTTTCATTCTTTATCACAGAGGCAGCGGTATCTGCGCAAAAATCGTCCTGTTCTTTACCATTAACCACAATGTTTACTGCTTCCTTTTCAAATAAATAGCCAATGCCGTTCCAGCTGTAAACAATTGCCGTTTTAGCTTGCTTTTTCTGGTCCCTGATTACACTAAATATACCAGGGAAC
This sequence comes from Pedobacter zeae, assembly GCF_014196715.1. Taxonomy (GTDB): domain Bacteria; phylum Bacteroidota; class Bacteroidia; order Sphingobacteriales; family Sphingobacteriaceae; genus Pedobacter; species Pedobacter zeae. The sequence continues at coordinate 119,823 of NZ_JACIEF010000004.1, read as the reverse complement.
AAGCCATAAGCCGTTTTGGTTACCGAAGGGATTTCGGGCACTTTACTGTTCCATTCGGTATAGCCGTGTTCGGTTGGACCAGCCCCCATTAATAAAGATGCCCAATTTACCGCGCTTGATGAGGGTAGCACGCAGCGAGCTTCAGCAGTCCACGAACCGTTGCGCATCAAGGCCTTAAGGTTAGGCATATTCGCATCTGCTAATGCATAACCGCCAAAACCATCACAGCCTATTAAAATAATGTGTTTAGCTTTTTTAACCTGGGCCTGAGCAACTACCGACAGGCAAAGCAAAAGCAGGGTTGTTCTTAGATAACTTTTCATAATCATACAGTTTATCCTCAAAAGTAAGGGCTATTTATGAATATGAAGAAAAATTTGTTAAGTATTAATAAACATTGTTTACCAACTACTCAAAGAAATAAACAACCAGCATGAGTGCTTTGGTATGGCCTATGTTTACAGGGGTATGGGAAAGCCGGCCGTCAAAAAGCATCGAATCGCCTTTTTCGAGGATCACTTTCTTTTTGGAGAACTGGTATTCCACTTTGCCTTCAATCATGTATTTAAACTCGAAAGCTTCGGTTTTAACCATAGGCCGGTGGGCATTAACTTCCAGCTCCAGCAGCACAAAATCGGCAGTAGAAAATTTAATGTTCTTGGTGAGGATCCGCGAATAATTAAACCCTACAGCCTGTTCCTTTTCAAATTTTTGATACTGGTCTTTTCTTTTAACCAGCACCGGGGCATCTTTTTTATGGAAATTAATGTTTTTGAAAAAACTGTTGAGGTCTATTTCCAAACTCTTTATGATATCCATCAAGACCATTAGCGAGGGGATGGTCCGGCTGTTTTCGATTTGCGAAATAAGCCCTTTGCTTACCTCTGCCTTATCGGCAAGTTCCTGAACGGTGATACCAAGTTCTTTGCGTCGTTCTTTAATCTTAAGACTGATCTGTAGAAGAATTTCTTCCTGCATAGCACAAAATGGAGTTAATGCTGCTAATGTATTACTTTATTCCTGTAATCTGCATCAGCAATCGAATTTTAAGGATAATCCCGGGACATCATCACTAACTATTGAGCTCGCAGATGATTTTTTCTTATCCGGTATAAGCAATGTAAATTCTCTATCCATTGATCGTAAAAGTTAGAATTTCCCAATATGGAGTATGGTTCGTCAGTATTCCAGGTATTTAAAAAAAGTGGCTATTGGGAAAACCAATAGCCACTTGCTGAAGCCTTCGGCTATTCAACCAAAGTTGGCTTATATTTAATAGAAGTGACACTTACATTTGTAGGCGATTGGTTATCGAGTACAAAAGTTCCTGTAATACTGATAAGACCTGACGAATTGCCGCCCGTGTAAGCGATACTATTAGCCAGATGTAGCATTTCGGCTATCTCTCCATTCAACCACTTATCTATATCCGTTTCATATTTTTGAATTCCGGAGAGTGTTAACGGTGACATATCATAGCTTGGAAGGCCACCAACAGCAGTACCCAATATCATCACGAAACTTTCACCGTGTTGGGTAAATGAAAGCATGTTGGCTGGACTATATCCTCCACTGTAAGATGGCGCGAAGGGTGTACCATTCTGATAACTTTGGATTGTTAAGGGATGAGTGAATACATTTCCGAAATTGATCCCGCCACCATAAGCAGTGATGTAATCTCCATTTGTATCCTTTACAACAGCATTACCTAGGCCGCCTCCAGGATTCGGTGTCTCCGGTGTTACTGCGAACTTTTTCTTCAAAGTAACTGATTGCTCGGAATCAGTAGCTCCAACAACATCTTTTTTACAAGATACGGCGATAGATACAATTAGCATTGAAACAATGATAATCGCGAAATTTAGGGTCTTTCTCATTTTAGGTTTTATGTTTGCGTTAAAATACCTGACACTAAGAACGTTAAAAAACATTTAACCAAGTGGTAGTTCTGCGTCTACTTTTTAAAGTTCGATTCAATTCAAATCATTATTGTCAATTCGTTTTGGCTACTGCCGGCTTTCTTCTCTTGGTTAATCTTTTAAGTTGCCCGAGATGTTCTGTTGGTATATTATCACCCAAAAGCTTTCCCCAGGGTTTAAGCTCTTCCACACGGTCGAAAATAATTTTTAGCACCGCCACGAAAGGTATGGAGAGAAACATTCCCGGAACGCCCCACAATGCGGCTCCCAGCAGAACAATTACGATGGATATGAGCGCATTAATCTGAACCTTGGAAGAAACAATTTTTGGAACAAGCAGGTTATTGTCTATAAACTGAATCAAGGCGTATGCACCAATAATCAGTAACTGGGTTGTATAACCGTCGAAAGTTACTGTTGCCATTAATACCGGAAGGGCAATAGCGATTATCCCACCGATGTAGGGCAGAAGATTGAGTATAGCCCCAATTACACCAATTAAAATAGCATTAGGTACGCCAATGATCAGCAAAGCACAGGAGTTCATCGTTGCAACAATACCTGTTTCTATCAGCAAACCCACAATATAACTTTGTATGGCCGCCTTGGTTTCAGCCAGGATTTCTCCAACTTTATGCTGGTTTTCTGTAGAAAACACTTCATACAGAAAATTTAATATCAATGTCTTGTAAAGCATAATGAGGAACGTGTAAACCGGAATCAGAAAAATTACACTCAATACGCCTAAAGCACCGCTTACTGTCTGCCCAATTACCGCTTTACTGTTATTGGCAGCCTCCTTAATCATCTCCACTTGTTTTTGCGTGGCAATACCGAAAGTTTTTTCAAGCCATGACTGGCCGGTACTGAGTAGTTCAGCAAACTTTTGCTTCATGGCATCTACATTATCAAAAAAATGCGCAATCTGCGAAGACAAAAAGTAGGCTATGCCTGCGACTACCAGCAATGCAATGAGCATAGAAATGATAATGGATACAATTTTAGGTAACTTTCGTTCTATACGGACCTCCAGAGGGTTCAGCAAAATTGCAATCAGGACCGAAAAAGCAAGTGGCACCAGGATATCCCTAAGAACACTTAGGATAAATACCATGATCACCAGTCCAAGTAATATAACGGGAGCCTTAATATAAAATGGATATTCTTTTCTCATATATTAAAAAATACAGATCAAACTATTTCCGAGTTAAATGCAGCCCATAACAGGCTGCATTTAATCCGTTGGTATTATTGCATATCACTTTTAACTTTGTTTGCTGTTCTCTGTCCAGGGAGATAAATCTGAAAGCCGAAAGAAAGGTTCAGGTTATTTTGAGTAGTTGCACTTCCAAAACCCACCAGTCCATTATATTTCAGCAGGGTTTCAAGTCCGATATTTGGGGTAATAAAATAGGCGAAGCCCGGACCAATGCTAAGATTTAGCCCATTGGTATTACCACCACCATTGCTTACATTCACTCCTCCTATACCCGCCGTAGCTTCAGCAAAAAAACGGCCGTGCTTTAAAACCTCCACATCTTTCCCGGTATAGTACCTGCCAAGGGCTCCAACTCCATAACTTGTTGTGGTGCTTGAGTTCTTTGCAGTTTCCAATCCAAAGTTAACATAACCACCAACTGCGAGGTTATCCTGTATAAACCAGCCTGCTTTTGGGGTTATATCCACACTGAATACTTTCGGGTTATCCAAACCCAAATTAATATTAGTCAGATTTCCACCCACCATGATATTACCTTTTTGAATTTGTGCGTTAACTGTACCACCGATTGCAACGGATAAAATAAGACTTGCTAAAATTTTTTTCATGATAGATTTTACTTGTTATATAATTAAAAAATTGGTTACGATATTAATATGGACAGTAGAGGCTTAATTTGTAGATAAGCCCGTTTGAGGTGAAGATTTTGTTTGCTATCATATTTTGAATAACACAATATGTAACATTTTGTTTACGAAATAGCAGAATATTTTTTGTCTTTACCCTATTCTTATGATGTCAAATTTTTCGACAATAGTAAATGCTGATCGGGATGATCCCATTATTTACAGGTTGAATATGCAATCCATTTAATACGATAAATTAAAACCTAATCGCATTTATTTCCTCAATTTTACTTTTTACTCCTTATCGCTATAATAAAGTTAAAAATCAATCAGACCTTCTTTTACTATTACGTCCAATTTAAAGTTCCCGAAAGCTAGGGTAAGGAAGCCGGACTATGCCCTATAATCTATTATTTCAATGCCCAGGACGAAACCCCTTTGTAACCCCGACGGAGACTGTAACACCAAAGCTTTTATGTAATCAATCACAGTTAAAGCTGACCGGCATCACAATTTAAGCCATTCATAACCAATAAGTTTGATATAGCAAATAATTGGATCATGAAAATAATTGTCAATTTAGCCACCCTGCTTTTTACACTTACGATTCTCCGTTGTAATGATAAGGCAGTAAGCAGGGAAATTGAAACTCAGCTTGAGTGTTTAACAGAACTAAATTATCCAATGTCTGTCAAACGTTTCTATAAGAACAATGATTTCCAATCCATTTGGGTACAATCAGTTGAAAAGCCAACTAAAACCTGGTCTTCCATGTTACTTCTTGACTGTGTACTTCAGTATGGATTATCGCATGAAGACTATCATCCGGAAAAGCTATTATACCCTAAGTTAAGGGAAATTTTAAAAGACCAGCGAAACGGAACGGCAGAAGAAAGGGCAACATTCGAAATTTATTTAACTGATGCCTTGCTAACGTTGATCAATGATCTGCATTTTGGGAAAGCCAATCCTCTACTGCCACGAAGAGTAATTGACGAAGGAAACATCTCTGGCTTTAGTGCTGAAGCGGTACTTAAAAATGCGCTGGGAGCAAAAGATTTCTTAGTTGCTATTTCAGATGTACAACCCAAATCACAAACTTATACAGACTTGCAGAAATACATGTTCTTAATCAGGGGGCAATATCTGGATGACTGCTACACCGTACCCGAAGAAGAAGTCAGAAAGGTAGCCATTAACATGGAAAGGGCAAAATGGAATACTGTTTCTGCAAGGGCTTATGTGGAGGTGAATATTCCATCCTATAAACTGACCTATCATTTGCCTGATACTTCCCTCACCTTTAAAGTTGCGGTTGGCACACCGGAAAAACCAACTCCGGAACTCATGAGCGCAATATCCTATATCGGTACCGCACCAGACTGGAAAGTTCCCAATAACATATTTATAAACGACATATTGCCTAAAGCATTGAAAGATATCGGCTACCTGGAACAGAAGCATTATACGATTTATGACAACAAAGGATATTTTATAAACGCGACTCCTGCATTGCTCATCAGCATCCAAAAAAATCCGACAGGCTTCGTGGCCAGGCAAATCTTCAGGATGCGAACTTTCACTTGGAACAATGGCTTTCCACTTTCCAAATGAAAATGGCATTTACCTGCATGATGGCCCGCAAAAAGAGATTTTTTTGAAAAACGAACGGGCTTTGACCAATGGATGCGTAAGCGTCGAAAATGCAGGCAGGCTTGCTTCACTAATGTTGAAATATGACGGACAGGAAGGACAGATCAATGAGCTTTTGCAGGCAGCTGATAATTACCAAACCAAGAATTTCATATTGAAAAAACCCCTCCCCCTGCTGATCGGTTACCAGACCTGTGCGATTAAGGATGGTCTGTTGGTAAGGTATTCTGACCCTTACAATAAGGACAAGGAACTTGAAAACAATTTATACAGGCATGATATCATGCTTTCAAAAAAATAATCCTAAAACAATGATCCCAAAAACAATGAAGGCTGCCGTACTCCATGAATTCGGCAAGCCACTCAGTATTGAGCAGGTTAAAGTAAAGATGCCTGCCGAAAACCAGGTCTTGGTCAAAGTGGTTTCAAGTGGTGTTTGCCATACCGATTTACACGCCTGTATGGGCGATTGGCCGGTTAAGCCGAAATTACCGCTTATCCCCGGGCACGAAGCTGTTGGCTATGTTGTAGCCCTTGGCAAAGGTGTTGAACAGATTAAAGAAGGTGATGTGGTTGGTGCCCCCTGGCTTTTTAGTGCCTGTGGATGCTGCGAATATTGTATTACGGGTTGGGAGACACTGTGTGAAAGCCAAAAAAATGGAGGTTATAGTGTTGATGGGGGTTATGCCGAATATGTAGTTGCTGATGCCAGGTACGTTGCCAGGTTTCCGCAGGGAATAGATTTTCTTGAAATGGCGCCAATTACCTGCGCCGGAGTAACGGTTTACAAGGGATTAAAAGAAACCGAAGCTAAGCCTGGCGAGTGGGTGGCCATTTCCGGAATCGGTGGACTTGGCCATCTTGCAGTACAGTATGCAAAAGCAATGGGACTCCATGTTGCCGCTATTGATGTATCGGACGATAAGCTTGCCCTTGCCAAAAAACATGGTGCAGACCTTACCGTGAACGCAATGGATAATGACCCTGGTCTTTTCCTGAAGAAACATACCGGCGGTATGCATGGGGTTTTGGTAACGGCTGTTTCACCCATCGCATTCAACCAGGCATTAACCGCATTAAGGAGAAAAGGAACAGTTTCCCTAAATGGTCTTCCGTCTGGCAGCTTTAATCTTTCAATTTTCGAAACCGTGTTAAACAGGTTTACGATAAGAGGTTCTATTGTAGGTACAAGGAAAGATATGCAGGAAGCCATCGGATTTGCGGTTGAAGGAAAAGTGAAGGCTACCGTACATGCTGCCCAACTGGAAGATATTAACCAGGTGTTTGATCAAATGCGAAAGGGAGAAATTGAGGGAAGAATAGTACTCAAGATTTCCAATCCATTATAGTAACCAAGTCATGAAAACCATATTAGTAGCAACAGACTTCTCGGTACCCGCAGAAAATGCGGCACATTTTGCTATTGGGATTGCAAAAGAAATCAGCGCTAATGTGCTGCTTTGTAACACCTATAAAGTTCCCGATGACGCGCCCATGGCTGTGCAGGTTGCCTGGCCATTAGTTAGCGAAGAAGAAATCGAACAAGAAAGTGATCATAAGCTTATACAGTTAATCGAAAAACTAAATCATAAAGACTGTGATGGCAATAGTTTTTGTCCGCAAGTTACTTTCAAAAGTGAAAAGGGAGAAGTTTGCCAGGTAATACAGGAATTGGCGCACCAAAAAGATGTTGAGCTGGTGGTAATGGGAATGGCTGGCGCCGGGCAATTAATACAATGGGCACTTGGAAGTAATAGCAAGAGGATGATCGATGTGGCAGAATTTCCGGTGCTCTACGTACCGAGCGTGGCTACGTTTAAAGGAATCAGGAAAATTGCCTTCGCAAGCTCCTTATCGGGTGATGAGCTGGAACCACTAAAATTCCTCTGCAGGCTGGCAGAACCAATGGAAGCCGAGGTAATCATCTACCATATCACAAGCTCTGAGCAAAAGCGAACGGAAGAAATGGAAGGAGCAGACACTGATTTTTATCAAAATGTGATCAGAAAACTAACATATAAAAAATTGAGATATGAGAACATCTGGCATTCAGATATATATAAAGGTTTAAAATGGATAAGAAACAATGACGAAGTTGACATCATCTCTATGGTGCATCACCATCATCATTTGGTCGATAGATTGGTAAACGGAAGTTATGCACATAAACTTTCCAGGTTTACCCGCATTCCGCTGCTCATTTTCCCACATCAATAAATTAAAGCGATGAAACATAGGAGTTTTAACGTAATTGGTTACGATACAAAGTATTGGTGGCTCTTGCTTACCAGCGGGCTGCTATTTATGATGCTTGGCGGATGGATTATTATATCACCTGAAAAAAGTTATTTTTTCTTAAGCCAGTTGCTTGCTATCGGAATGTTGGCTACAGGTTTTTTCGAGGCCATATTTTCACTCTTCCATATCAACAAAATAAGGGATTGGCAATGGATATTTGCCGGAGGCCTCTTAGATGCCCTGCTTGGAACTTATGTCCTTAACTTCCCTATTTTAACCATGATCATAATGCCCGCAGTAATCGGTATCTGGATGCTGATAAGGGGCTTTATGACCATCAGTGCCCCCCTGACCATAAAAGCCCTTGGTATAAGGGATTGGGCATGGCTTTTATTCACCAGCATGCTCCTTATCTTTCCTTCACTGGTCATCCTAATTGATCCGTTTGTTGGATTGGTCAATTTTGTTAAACTTACCGGAGTGGCGTTTATTCTTTCGGGCCTGTTCAGGATATATTTTTCCCAGCGGTTAAGGCGTCTAAAAACAGTACACAGACAGCTCAAGAAAAGAAAAAAACACCTTGATTATGACCATAATTTCGGCTGACCAAGCCTATCATTCGGGCCTGTAATCCACAATAAATTTAATTAATAATCATATGAAAAAACTAACAAAATCGAATGGATTTCCTGCATTGAAATCAATGATGGAGGATTTCTGGCATGTAGATGGCTTTTCTAACAAGCCATTACTTAATGCCGAACTATTGCCTGCTGTGAACATCAAGAATAAGAAGGATAAATACCAAATCGAGGTATCGACTCCCGGTTTTAAAAAGAAAGACTTTGATGTCTCGGTAGAAAATGGGAAACTGCACATCAGTGCTGAAACTTCCAGCAAAGCGGAAGAAAGTGATGAAGAGTTCGCCAGGAAAGAATTTACCACTTCCTCTTTTTCAAGGAGCTTTAATCTGCCTGACGATATTCTGCTAGACGAAGTAAAAGCCAGCTATAAAGATGGTTTGTTGCGCATCAACATTAAAAAATCCGGGGAAACCAAAAAATCCGGAAAGACAATTGATATCGATTAGGCTATGAAAGTTTAAAATGGATTTTCTTATAAATCCCCGCACGATCTGTTCATCGAATAAAATCGGATAGCCGGGATAGAAAAACTTCGATTTGCCATCGAAGTTTTTCTGCTTTTTGTTAGCGGATTATTTTGTATTGATAATAGTCTTTTAATGCACTTTTCAGTTTGGCCCTGGCAACATGAATCCTGGTCTTGATCGTCCCGACCGGCAACTTCATCCAGCCAGCTATCTCACGGTATTTATATCCATTGGCAAACATTTTCAAGGGCATAGATTCTTGCGTTTTCAATCCTTTCAGAGCCAGATCAACATCTTTCATTGCCAAGCTTTCTTCGCCACCATTCTGGTAGGCCCGTGAAGCAGAAAAAGTGAGCTGTTCATCGTCAGCTACCTCCGTAATGTGCCTGTAAAGGTTTATCTTTCGATAATTGTTGATGTAGATATTCCTCATCAGCACATAAAGCCATCCTTTAAAATTAGTTCCGGCTTCGAACCGGTTATAACAAAGCAGAGCCTTGTATACCGTGTCCTGTACAAGATCTTCCGCATCTTGGATATCTTTGGCGAAACCAGAAGCTAACCTTTTAAGCAGGGAAATCTCCTCCACGAGTTTCTCCTTGAAACTTGATGGAATTGGTAACATTACCTCGTTCATGATTATTCTTATTTGCCATAAAATTCGCTTTCTCAGCTGTAGACTGGTTTGATACGGGGCATGAAAAACTATGATGTTAATCATTTAAATGTATGGTTATACTCACTGCTCACTTAAAATGTACCAACCATATTTACAGAAAAAACGAAATGAAACCTATTATACTCGAATCGCTTGGCGCAGCAGGAACAGTAACCGGCTCCAAGCACCTGCTCAAAACTCCTGATCTTACCATCCTTGTGGATTGTGGACTCTTCCAGGGAATAAAATCTCTGCGCGAACAGAATTGGGCTACGCTACCGGTAAATCCTTCTTCAATAGATGTGATTCTGCTGACGCATGCGCATTTGGATCATTGTGGATATATCCCCCTCCTGGTAAAAAAAGGATTTCGCGGAAAGATTTTTATGTCGGCACCTACGGCAGAGCTTACCAAGCTGATCCTGCTTGATAGCGCTAAATTACAGGAAGAAGAAGCAGAGCATGCCAACAGGCAAGGCTATACCAGGCATCACCCTGCCAGGGCATTATACAACATCAACGATGCAAATCTATCGTTCAGGTACTTTGAAATTGTGCAGGAAGACACGTCCATAAAGCTCAGTGACAACTGCAGTGTCATTTTCAAACTGGCCGGACATATTTTGGGTGCGTGTTCGGTAATGGTGAGCTGTTACGGGAAGAATATTTTATTTTCCGGCGATATCGGACGTCTGCACAGTCAGATCCTGCCAGCGCCCGACTACTTTGCCCAGGCTGATTTTGTTGTTATGGAATCTACCTACGGCGACCGTTTGCATGGAGATGCGGATCCATATCAGGAAATCGCAGAACAGATTAACCGCACGCTACACCAGGGAGGCAACGTTGTTATTCCAAGCTTTGCGGTTGGGCGCGCGCAAGAACTGTTGTACATTCTCTATATACTAAAACAGAGGGGAATGATAGCTCATGATATTCCGATCATACTGGATACACCTATGGGCGCAAGTGCCAGCGAAATCTCAATCCGGTTTGCTGATCATTACCTGACGGTGCCCAAAGAAGTTTGGAAAGATATTCTTAAAGGTGTTAAGGTCAACAAGGAATATGCCGGTACTGCTAACATTGTGAACAATAGGCAGAGCAAGATTGTGGTGGCCGCAAGCGGCATGCTTACCGGGGGCCGCGTACTGGAATACCTAAAACATGATCTCGGCAATAAAAAAAATACAATCCTGATCATAGGATTCCAGGCCGAGGGCACGCGCGGGAGGGCACTGCTTAATGGTGTCCATGAACTTAAGATTCATGGCCGGTATTATCCCGTAAAGGCAAAAGCAATAGAAATCAGTGGGCTTTCGGCACATGCTGATCAACAGGAACTGATTAATTGGGTAAAAAAACTCCACAAAATGCCCCAACGCATATTTTTGGTACATGGCGAACCCTGCGCAATAGAAGCCTTACGTGTAAAGCTAAAGGATGAAACCCAATGCGATGTGCACATCCCGGTTCAAAATCGGCCAATTACCCTATATACCTTTGAAGATGACCGATCCAGCCCTACAGAAACCATCATCCCAAATTCCGATAATCCCTTTGCAAAGTATTGAGAATTGATGAACATCCGGTTCTTTCGTGACCATTGGCACCACCTGATCCATGCAGAATGGTGAAATTGGTACTGGTAGGACAATGGGGCCCTATCAATTAATTTATAACAATGAGAACAGATCTTCAAATCCAAAAAGACGTGATGGATGAAATTAAATGGCAGCCTACACTAAACTCTTCTGAAATCGGCGTTGCCGTAAAAGATGGCGTAGTTACCCTATCCGGCCAGGTAGACAGCTATTTCAAAAAAAGTGCAGCCGAAAAGGCGGCTAAGAAGGTAATTGGTGTAAAAGCGATAGCTGAAGACATCCAGGTCGGCGTGTCTCCAAGTTTTAAAAAAACTGATGCGGAAATCGCCACAGCTGCACTGAACGCACTCAAATGGAATTCTGCTGTGCAACATGAACGCATCAAGATCAAAGTAGAGAATGGTGTGGTCAGGTTAGATGGAGAAGCAGAATGGGATTTTCAGCGCACCGAAGCCAAAAAATCGATCGAAAGGCTTCAAGGGGTGATTATGGTACTCAACTTTATAACCCTTAAGCCCCGGGCCATTGCCGCAGACATCCAGCAAAAAATCTCCGCGGCCTTCCAGAGAAGTGCGAGTATAGATAGTAAAATGGTTACTGCCGAAATCATCGGCAGTAAGGTAATCCTTAGAGGTACTGTCCGCTCCTTTGCCGAAAAGAAAGATGCAGAAAGTGCAGCATGGGCAGCTCCCGGCGTTATAAGCGTTGAAAACAAATTGGGTGTAGAAATTCCTCAAATGGCTTTCTAATGATACAGGCAGATCCGAGTCAGGCCGTTCCGGATTATTGGTACGGCCTTGGTTATTTATGGATATTTGTTAAATGTATAAACAATTGCATAATTGATGTCATGATGATTACCAAAAGTACAATTGTTTTGAACAAGGTCTGAGGAATATGCTTCAGGATGGTTTTGCCAACCCATGTTCCTAAAAAACTAACTGCCAAAAGGATGGGCATCATCACAAAAAATTGCTTCTGTACATAACCGTTGGCCGAATATACAATTGCCCTGCTTGTATCCACACCAAGATCGATCAAGGCTGAAGTGGCAATGAACACATTTTTTTCAAGTCCGAATGCGGCTAGGGTAAGTCCGCGTATCGCACCTCCTGTCCCCAAAAGCCCGGCTAAAAATCCTGAAGACAGTCCGCCCACCACCAGGCTCCTATCTGTGTCAGGTAGTTGTTTATTTAAATGAAAGAGAAGGTAAAGTGCTGTAAGGAAGATCCCGATACTCATAATGATCTCCAATTCCTTCTGGGGCAAGAAATCTGTAATAAGGGCTCCAACAATGACCGCGATTACAGCCGGTATACCCATTTTTAGTGCTATCCGCTTATTGATTCCATTTTTGAAGAGGTATATTTTGGAAAGATTACTGAAGATATGGAAGATGGCAGTAATACCCAGTACCAGCTTAAAATCAAAAAACAGGGATGCGATGGGAATAAAAAGGATTGAAGATCCAAATCCACTCAAGGTACCAATAACCTCAGCTACCAATGCCAACAGGTAAAAAAGCCAGTATTTTTCCATACCTATTCTCCCAAAATACGTATTTTCCTAAATGTTTGCCTCCGTTTCTCAGCATGTTTTGCCAAAGCTACTTTCCGGATGTGTTCCAATGTTTCCTCCACCGAATCAGTGAACAGAATAAGCTTGAGGTCTTCGCCTCCAATCATTTCAGCCGTTAGCATCGAGTTAAATAAGGGCTGAAGTGGGCTCCAAAACTCCTTTCCGAAGAGAATGATAGGGAAATCGATAATTTTTTTGGTCTGGATCAGGGTAAGCGCCTCAAAGAACTCGTCAAGTGTGCCAATACCACCCGGCATAATAATAAACGCATCTGAATATTTGAACATCAGTACCTTTCTTACAAAAAAATATTTACAGATGAACCATTTATCGAGGTAGGGATTGGGTTGCTGCTCTTTGGGCAATCTGATGTTACAACCTACTGATTGCCCTAAATTTTCCTTTGCCCCCCGGTTAGCAGCCTCCATAATACCTGGGCCGCCTCCGGTTATGGTGGTAAAACCCTGGCGTGCCAAACCAGCGCCAATTTTTTTGGCACTTTCGTAGTATAAAGAACCTTCGGCAACACGGGCTGATCCGAAAACGGCTACGCATGGACCAAGAAAGTGAAGCACCCTAAAGCCCGAAATGAACTCTATCCATATCTTTATAGTAAACATGAATTCCTTAATGCGCGACCTCGGCCCTTCAAGGAATATCTTTTCACTATCTTTTTGCTTTGCCGGAATTCTTGTTTCCGGCGAAATTGCCTGCGCAGGGCCTGTAGCCTCTATCTTATCCATGTTTAGGGGTTAATTGTAATGTTGCCGATCTATCCTGAAGGGCATCTGGAAGCGCTTCAGGCTTACGTTTTCCTGTGTAAATCCTTTTAACCAGTGCGCAGGCCCGTCTTAGTTCCTGAGAAAAATGTGTTTTCAAGCTTACCATGATACGTTGGCTAAAGATTGGCTGGAAAAATAAGCATCGGCAACCTCTGGTTTTTGATCAATTTTGACGCATGGTTTTCATGGAAAAATTTCCATCCAAGTGAATGTGGGTGGTATACGATTGCGATCATATCAATATCTGTGGCAGCAATGAACCGGTTAAGGGATTTCACTAAGTTTGCTCCTTCCAATTCATTCAGGCAAATGCCTCCGCCCCCAATTTTGGAAAGGTCATGACCAAATTGACGTACCCTGTCTTCTTCGTTGAAATCGGCAACAAAAACAGGTTTTGAAACATGGCATACATGGAGGTGAAAATTATGGCTCCTTGAGCAACTGTACAGCTTATTAATTATTTCAAGATCACCCCTGCCTATATTTGAGGCAAACATAAGATTATTAACTGTCAAATGCCTGAATGTTTTCGGGACGATTAATAACGGGCAATTAAGTCCCTCCAATAATTGATGAACATCCATCCCGGAAAAAATAAATGGAAACCTGCTTTCATGTACCCCGGCCACAACCAGCTTAACCTCCTTACTCTTCGTTAACCTGGTGATCACCTCATGCACAGATTCGAGCGTAGAAATAGTTTCAACAACAGTCCTCCGCCCCCCTGTTGGCCTAGAATCAATAACCCTGCGGATCCGTTTAGCTTCTTTTTTGAGCCCGTTTTCACTTGCAAGCGCTATTAGAGATACATCAAACGATGTCCTGCCCTCCCCTTCTGCCGCAAGTATGGCAAAGGGGATGAGATAGGAATTTACCAGTTGTACATCCAAATGTAGGCGAATAGCTATTTCCAATGCAATATTTGCTGCATTGCTGGCTGTTTTTGAAAAGTCGGTAAGTATGATCAGTTTTTTCATTTGATTATTTATTTACCATCCTACAGGTGTCTTATCCTCACGCATCACTAACAAAGGCAGGTGGATAGATTTTGCCAGTTTCTGTGTATGGCTCCCATCCAATATTCTCGAGAAAATACTGGGATGGCGATGAATCATGGAAAGGATATCAACCTGGCCATTTTCAGTCAGCCATTTTAGTCCCTTGTTAATATCGGTCTCGCTGATGTGCCGGTAGTAGATCTTATTGTAATTGATATTGCAGGTAACCCTGTTAAGAAATTGATTTGATGGGGTTCTGGGATCATGAAAATCAGAAAGCTGGTCATCAACATGCACCAATAAGATCTCAGGATTATAAAGAGAGAAGAGTCTTGCCAGATCATGGATCGAATTCAGGTCGTTTTCAGAAAGGTCTGTGGCAAAAGCGATTTTCTCTATTGGCCGGTACCTGGCCTTAGCAGGAACCAACAGGATCGGTACGGTTGTTTTTTCGATCATTGCCCGGCTTGTACTGCCAAGGAAAAAACGATTGATTCTTCCCTTATCTTCCATCCCCATTACAACGAGATCGGGTTTTTGATCTAAAATGGCCTGTCCAATCACCAGGTTTGTACTGCCTATCGCCGTACTGAAACCGATATTACGCAGATAGGGATACTGGAACGACAGATTTCTCCTGATATTTGCAACGTATTTTTCCATATCATTATCTGCTTCCGCTTTGAGGTCGGTAAAATCTTCAGAAGGCCAAACCATAAAACCTGGCATAGCAACAAATTCGGGGGTTTCTATCCCGTGGAAGAGATGGATATCTGCATGTATCTTTTTTGCCATCTCCAGTGCATATACTACCGCATTATCCGAATGCGATGAGTAATCTATTGGTACAAGAATTTTTTTCATAGCTGTCTAGTTAGTTGATGCCTTTGTGATTTGGTTTTGTTGCCCATACATTTTATCTTCCAAAACCTTATCCTGTAAATAGATATCGGCGTGTTTGACCAAAAGTTCGTCTTCAACAGTGATGGTGAGGTAGGTTATAATAATGGGAAGAGGCGTTTTAAGTATAAATTTTTGCTTGCTATAACTGTGTAAAGCTTTTTTTAACAAGGGTATCCGATCACCCTGCTGGTCGTTCTCAATTAATGATATAGCCAGTTGTTCGGCATCCGAAACCCTGATACACCCGTGACTGAAAGCCCTTTTCTTACGTTTAAAATATTGCTGTTCTGGGCTATCATGTAAATATATATCATATCTATTCCTGAACCTGAAAACTACTTTTCCTAAGGCATTGTCACAGCCAGAAGTTTGCCTGGCATGGTACTTCAGCGGGTTTTGCCTCATCAGCAACAGGCTTTGGTTGGTTATCGGAACAAAATTTTCCTGCAGATCATAAACCGCCATATGGTTGTTTTCAAAATAAGCAAGATCCTTTTGTGCCCTGGGCAGTAATTCTTTTATGAAAATATTCTGCGGAACCATCCAATCAGCACCAGTCTCTAAAAATCCGATCATACTTTCCAGTGTAGGCGTTGGAGCTGAGGGCTTACCAACAACCACTTTATATTCGGATGTTTTAAATGGGGTATAATAAGTTAGCCGAAAGGATGGAATGTTAATGTGCAGGTAACTGTTAGCTTCAAGAGTCAGCCAGCGCAGGCGTTCCATGTTTATAGCAATCAATCTGATGTCCTCTTCGGGTGTTTCATAAGAATCGCAGGTATATTGTCCGGCAATAAGTTTCATATAGCCCTGTAGCTGTACGTATTGGTCGATTTTAGGCTGTACGGTTAATACCGCCTGCATAAGATCGCCACTAGCTGTAGCTGAATGAAGAAAAATTTCGGTACATAGCTCATCTTTTAGCCCATTATCTATAGCTCTCCTGCTTAACCTTGGATTATATGCACCAAAATGAAGGTTGTTGATGATGCTAACCATCGCATCGGTAAGCATAAGTTCGAATTCGATCTTTTGCCCGGCTGATAACCGCATTTCAGCGCTGAACACACTATGCATTTTCTCATAGGTTAATATTTCAGGATGGTAATCGCGTGGCTGCAGGCCATATTGCTTAACGCAATCCAGTAAGAGCATCGCCATTACAGTTGGTCCCGAATTTTCTTCACTCCGTAGCCAGTTTGTTTGCAGGTTTCCATAATCGTAAAAACGCTTTACGGTTTTAGGGAAATTCAAGCGTTTTTGCATTTCCGGGTCGCTAAGTTGTTTGCCAAGTTCGGTTCTCAAAGAATCTTTACTTTGTGCATATAACTGCCCCGCAGCATTAGCGCTAACGTCAAAAAGAAAAGCCAGTTGCAATAGAATAATTGTAAACCCGATAACAAGTATGGTTTTATTAAAATAGCTTTCTGGTATCGATTGTGCCCGGTTATGAGGTTTCATGTTATTCGGTTTTAACAATGTAAAGCTCGCATTGCATCGCCGCGGAAATACTGATGCCGGTCAGATCTAAAAATGATATCCCGCAAACCAAAAACCCTCCATAACCACCTTATTTTAAATCATTTAATAAAAAATGTGATCAGGATCATTTTTTTAGGTGACGCTGGCGTTGATCATGATGTTGGCATCGGGATATTTTTGGACAATACAATTATTCTAATGCATGGCACATAAATTTCACATCCCCGTTCTTGGTCTTGGTTTTTCAATAGATACCCCCTTAAAGGTTGCCAAATATGGCATCTCATCGGTAGTTTCCATAGTAGATGATGAACTGATTGAACGCATGAGGGCATATCACACCCAAAAACGTAATATGAGCTATGTACCTATTCCTAAAAACAGCCACGACAGCAGAGCCAGAAGAATTAACTGTTACCTTAATTTTTTAGACTTAATTATAAAGGATGACTTTGAGAAATTAAAACAGCTTCCCTTTGAAGCGGGCAATGATCTCTGCAGGTACTTCGAGTTGCTACCAGATGATTCACAACTAAAGCAGGGATATGAGCTCATGCTGGAGTATCCGGATGGGGAGAGAAAAAAAATTTTCCAAAGTATCTTGCGAAAGCGGATGGAACTTGGAAAAATCGACGTCAATATCATGGCTAAAGTCGACAGGATCAAAAACGAAAACAGGAACGGTGTTACCGTTGATGAGGATAGTGATGCATTGGCTGCATTAAGGGGCTTTGCCAGAAGCAGGTTAACCTCGTCAGTTGTGCTTTCTGCCGGAATGAATCCAAGGCTATACAGTTACCTGGAACATTTCGAAGATTTTTTCCCTGATGAGAATAACATCGTGAAGAAAAGGATTATCCTCAAGGTGAGCGATTTCAGGTCGGCATTTATCCAGGCAAAGTTTTTGGCAAAAAAAGGGTTATGGGTAGCCGAGTTCAGAATAGAGAGCGGTCTAAACTGCGGGGGGCATGCCTTTGCTACTGACGGACACCTGATGGGCCCTATCCTTGAAGAGTTTAAGCAGATGAAAGTCTGCATGATGGAAGAGCTGTTTGGATTGTACACCAAAGGACTTCAAAAAAAGGGCATCAGCAGCGTTCCAGTGATGGAGCAGCGTATCAGTGTTCAGGGGGGAATAGGCACAGCAGCAGAAAACGAGTTCCTGCTGGAGCATTACCAGTTAGATTCAACTGGATGGGGCAGCCCGTTTTTACTGGTACCGGAAGTGACCAACGTAGATGATGATACGCTTGGTCAGCTCGCTAACGCCAACGAAAGTTCATTTTTTCTGAGCAACTCCTCACCTTTGGGAGTATTGTTCAATAATTTCAGGAACAGCAGTATAGAGGCCGAACGTAAAATCCGAATAGAACAAGGACGTCCTGGCAGTCCGTGTACAAAAAAATACCTGTGCGCCAATACAGAGTTTACCGAGACTCCGATCTGCACCGCATCCAGGGCATATCAAAAGTTAAAAATAGAACACCTAAAAAAGGAAAAACTTCCGGTTGCTGAATTCGAGAAGCAGTTGCTCAAGGTAACCGAAAAGATTTGTCTCTGCGAGGGGCTGTGTAGTTCGGCCTATCAAAAAGTTGGCATTCTTAAACCAAAGGAAAGCAAAGCGGTAGCCATCTGCCCCGGACCAAACCTCGCTTACTTTTCGGGCATCTATTCCATGGAGGAGATGATCGGTCACATTTATGGCAGGACCAATCTGCTGGAAAAAGTTAAGCGACCGAACTTTTTTATCAAAGAGCTTGAGTTGTATGTAAATTACCTGGCAGCAGAAATCAACCTGCTAGTGGAAGGATTTACAGAAAAGAAAAAGAACCAGCTCATCAGGTTCAGGGAAGAGCTTTTCCGCGGAATCGATTATTACAAATTTCTCTTCAGGGAATTTGCCGGGAATGGACAGCGTTTTGAGGGCATGTTGTACCAACCGTTATTAAGCGCCGAATCGAGGTTAAGGCAATTATCCATCTGATATTTTTAAACTATATTTGGATGGGATACTCAACAATGGAAAGAGAAAAATTACTGGCTGCCATTATCGAAAATGCAATCGACGGCATCATTACAATTGATGACCGCGGCCTGATCGAAAATATCAACCCTGCAGCACTTGAACTGTTCGGTTACCCGAGCAGAGACGTACTTCTGGGCAAGAATGTTTCCGTACTCATGCCAGAACCCGACAGGTCAAATCATGATGGCTATCTGGCAAATTATGAGCGTACCGGCAGGCAAAAGATTATTGGAATTGGGCGGGAAGTGAACGGACAACGTAAGGATGGCAGTATTTTTCCGTTCAGGTTGGGCGTAAGCGAGATCAGGTTCAGCGACCGGAGAATATATACCGGATTTATCCACGACCTGAGCAGGCAAAAAGAAGATGAGATCAAGATCAGGAGTTATACCGAAGAACTGGAGGAGAAGATCAAAGACCGTACGCGGGAGTTGCTCAAATCAATAAATGAGCTCGAATCAGCTAAAGAGCACATGAGCGCGCTGTTTCAAAAAGAAAGGGAACTGAACCAATTAAAGACCAGGTTCGTTTCAATGGCTTCCCACGAGTTTAGGACGCCCTTAAGTGCTATTCAGCTTTCGGCATCGCTGATCAATAAATATGTCGAAAAACACGATATCGAAAGCGTGGAAAAACATACATCAAAGATCAAGAATTCTATCAATAACCTAACGACTATACTCAACGATTTCCTTTCGCTCGAAAAATTGGAAGCAGGCAAAGTTATGGCTACACCACAATGGTTTGATATTTTCACATTTGCCGAAGAGATCGCCGAAGAAATGCAGCTGATGACCAAACAGAAGCAGACCATTGTATATGAGCACCAGGGCACTACCGGAAAGGTATTTCTGGACCAGAACCTATTGAAAAATTGCATCATCAACCTGATTTCAAATGCAATAAAATACTCGGGGGAAGATACCATGATCCAATTTAAAAGTATAGTCAGTGAACATGAACTTATGTTAGAAGTGAAAGATAATGGTATTGGCATCCCTTCTACTGAAATGAAAAGCCTGTTTGAGCCGTTTTTCAGGGCACATAATACTGGCGATATCCCCGGCACAGGGCTAGGGCTTAATATTGTGAAACGTTATGTAGGCCTGATGGACGGCACCTGTACCTGCGATAGCGAGCAAAATGTTGGCACAACTTTCAAACTTAACTTTAAATTTTGAATGGTATGAAGAAAGCTTTGATCATTGAAGACAGCGACGATATCAGGGAAGGTATTGTAGAAATGCTGGCCCTGGCAGGTTATGAAACATACTCTGCAAAGAATGGTAAAATAGGTGTTGAGCTGGCCACCAAGCAGCTCCCGGATATTATCTTATGCGATATTATGATGCCGGAACTGGATGGCTATAGTGTGTTGTACCTGCTTCAGAAAAACGCCCTGACCGCAACTATCCCTTTTATATTTATGACGGCCAAGGCAGAACGAGCAGATATGCGCAAGGGCATGGAAATGGGTGCCGACGATTATCTTACCAAGCCCTTTGATGATGTTGAACTATTCAATGCGATAGAAAGCAGGCTAAAAAAACGTTCGAAACCAACAGGTTTCAAAACTAAAGGTGGAGATAGCGTATCGCTTCTCGAATCAATGAGGGCCAAAGGAAAAACCAGGTCGTTTGCAGGCAAACAGATTATTTATGTTGAAACGGATGAACCCGCACACCTCTACTTCGTTAAAAAAGGCCAGGTAAAAACCTATAAAAGGGCGAAAGATGGGCGTGAACTTTCCTCAACCCTATATAAGGAAGGGGATTTTTTTGGCTATGAGAGTCTGTGCCGGGCGGCAGCATATTCAGATAATGCGGCCACACTCTGCGACAGTGAGCTGATTTTGATCGCAAAATCAGATTTCATGGATGATCTCCTCAACCACCAGGAGATAGCCAATACATTTTTAGGAATGCTATCAGGAAGCGTCCAGGAAAAAGAAGAACAGATGCTCAGGCTGGCATATTTCTCTGTCCGTAAACGTGTAGCAGATGCACTGGTGAAGGTGGCAGGCAAATTTGGCGAACCTGATTCGGATAGCTGTACATTAAGGATTTCACGCGATGACCTGGCCGCCCTGGTAGGTACAGCCAGCGAAACCGTTAGCCGTATGCTGGCCGACTTTAAAGACGAAAAACTGATCGAAAAGAATGGGAATGCCATCCAAATCCTTTCGATAGAAAAGCTTAAAAATGTAAAGCAATAATTTTTAAGCGCTATATATGACCGGTGAGTATAGCCCCAAGCATATTTTCTTTCGCCTGTCTACCTGCATAATCACTTTTAGGCCTTCTGCAACATCATCATGATGCAGTTACCGTGAGCGACATGGGTTCCCGTAATATATATCATTCGGCATGTAAATCAAGTACATGTAAACGCCATTAACTTTTGTATCACCAGGAGAACTGTGATGTCTTTTTTAATCAGGTCTAAAGTTTGAAATTTTCAATCCACATTAACCTGATTACCAACATTTTTCAAGAGGATTATACCAAGCCCACCTGAAAACCTAACTTCTGATCAATATCATTTTTTCGCCTAATCAAGATCACGATGGAGTGCATGGCATGCTATAGTTTTGCCTGAAGAAAAATTATATATGAAAGCTATTGTCTATAACATCGATACCAGGGAGAAAGAATGCCTGATCCTGGCCAATTATAAAAAACACGACATTACCGTAATTGCAAACCAGCTGACACCAGATACGCTGAATTTTATAGCCGGTAAAGAAGCCCTGATCGTTTTCAACGGAGACCCTGTAGATGCCAGGATCATCGAAGGGCTAAAATCCCTTGGGGTAAAATATATTGCCACCTCCACGTTTAGTTACGATAATATCGATTTGAATGCTGCAAAATCTGCAGGAATAAAAATAGCCAACATTCCATTCAAAGATGGCGGTACCTTAGAAAATATGCACCAGGTGATTTCCAATCTCGACAATTGGGCAGCGGGAAAATGCGTGGGCAATGCCTGTTGTTGCCAAAAGGATTGTACCATCAAAATAAAAGAATCAAAATGATATGGACACACCAGCCTTGCTTAAAAAATACAATATAGCTGCGCCACGTTATACCAGCTATCCAACGGTTCCTTATTGGGAAACTGAGTCTTTTAACGTAGATAAATGGAGACTTTCTTTGACGGATGCGTACAATAAATACCGAAATCAGGGGGTAAGCCTTTATATCCACCTTCCGTTTTGCGAAAGCCTTTGTACCTACTGCGGCTGTAATACCCGCATTACAAAAAACCATGGGGTTGAGCGCCCCTACATTGAAGCCCTTTTGAAAGAATGGCGTATGTACTGCGATCTGCTCGGGGAAACGCCAAAAATAAAAGAATTACATCTGGGTGGAGGTACACCAACTTTTTTTAGCCCGGAAAATCTGCACAGGCTAATGAATTCAATTTCTGCAGCATTAGGCAATGAGGTCAGCTGTTCGTTTGAGGCGCACCCAGACAATACAACGTTCGAACACCTGGCAGTTCTCTACCGTTTGGGCTTTAAACGGATGAGCCTGGGCATACAGGATTTTGATCCGAAAGTACAAATGATGATCAACCGTTTCCAAACTCCCGAACAGGTATTCAGGATCATGACCGAGGCCAGGGAGATCGGTTACAACTCCATCAACTTCGATCTTATTTACGGGCTTCCGGGACAAACTCCTGGTGGCTTAACCCAAACATTGAATGAAGTACTCATCATGCGGCCCGAACGCATTGCGTTTTACGGCTATGCTCACGTTCCCTGGACGAAGCCAGGGCAACGGCATTATGCTGAAAAAGACATTCCGCAGGGAGAGGAAAAGTTTTCACTTTACCAACAAGGCAGGGAAATATTGCTAAATGCCGGCTACCAGGAAATTGGCATGGACCACTTTGCTTTAAAGAAAGACAGCCTTTTCAAAGCGAGTGAAAGTTACCGGCTCCACCGTAATTTTATGGGCTATACAGACAAAAGAACCGAAGTACTGATTGGCTTAGGCGTTTCAGCAATCAGCGACTGTAAAACAGCCTTTGCCCAGAACAGCAAAACGGTAGAAGAATACCTTGAAAAAGTGAATAACGGGGAACTCCCAACCTTTAGGGGGCATATTTCGAGTGACAGAGACCTGTATGTACGCGAACATATCCTAAACCTGATGTGCAAAGGCGTTACACGCTTTACCTCTGCTATACCGGGGTTAATTTATAAACGATTAGCCGCTATGCTTGAAGATCATTTGGTTGAAATTGATGGTTTACAATTGCAGATTACCAAAGATGGCAAGGCCTTTATACGGAATGTGTGTATGGCTTTTGATGAACGTTTATGGCAAAAAGAGCCCAGCACAACTTTATTCAGCCAATCGGTATAACAATGAGCACGCAAAAAATTCTGGATATCAGCCTTTGCTACCATTGTGGCGAAGAGATCGTGGGAACAGACCGCATTTTAGATGGCAAACATTTCTGCTGTGCAGGATGTCTTGGGGTATACCAGATCTTATCATCGAACAACCTGTGTGCATACTACTCGTACAACCCTGCACCCGGTAAAAGAGCCGCATCAAATGCTCATTTCGAATACCTTGATGAACCCTCTATAATCAAGCAACTGATCGATTATCAGGATCATAAAAGTACGATTGTGACATTTTACATCCCGGCTATACACTGCAGTTCCTGTATCTGGCTTTTGGAACACCTGTACAAGATTAACCCGGCCATCTATAACTCCAGGATTGATTTCCTGAAGAAACAGGTTACCATCAGTTACCAGCATAAAGAAATGAGCTTAAGGCACCTTGTTGAGACATTAGTGGAGATTGGATATGAACCTGCTATCAACTTACAGGATGTTGTTAAAGAAAAAAGCCATTCGGTAAACAAAAGTCTCATCTTAAAAATTGCGGTTGCCGGCTTCTGCATGGGCAATGTAATGCTGTTCAGTTTTCCGGAATATTTTGGTCTTTCCGGTTTGGAAAGCCAGTTTCAGGCCCTCTTCGGCTGGTTAAATCTTACCCTCTCCATTCCGGTAGTTTTTTATTGTGGCCGCGAATATTTTGTATCAGCATGGAATAGCCTGAAACATAAACATGTTAATTTGGATACGCCACTGGCATTGATCATTGCTGTGCTCTTCCTTCGTACCAGTTATGCTGTAGTGTTCAACTCTGGTCCTGGTTTTGCAGATACCTTAACCGGACTGGTATTCCTGCTTCTAATGGGTAAATGGGTTAAACAGCGTACCTACCATCATATCTCTTTCGACCGGGATTACCGTTCCTATTTTCCAATTGCTGTTACCACCCTCATCGGGGGCAGGCAGATACCAAAGGCCATTAATGAGCTATTAGTTGGTGACCGGCTTTGGATACGAAATGGTGAACTGATACCCGCAGACTCGATAGTGATGAAAGGCAATGCATGGCTCGATATGAGTTTTGTTACCGGTGAAACCGAACCACAAGAAAAGGTGCTCGGAGAAATTGCCTATGCAGGCGGCAGGCAGATGGGAGAAGGAATCGAGCTCGAAGTAGTAAAATTACCATCGCAAAGCTACCTTACAGGATTGTGGAATAAGGAACACTATAACCATGATGCCAAACACCATTTTAACGACAGGGTGGCCAAATATTTTACCATTGCTGTATTTGTAATTGCTTTTTCGGCAATGGGTTATTGGCTCAGCTACGGTAACAGTAACAAGGCATGGGCCGCATTTACAGCCGTAATCATCGTGGCCTGCCCCTGTGTGCTTACACTCAGTACTCCCTTCACTTTATCGGCCATTTTATCCATATTCGATAAAAAAGGTTTTTATGTAAAAAACACAGATGCAGTAGAAGACATGGCCTCGTGCAATTCTATTGTTTTTGACAAAACAGGAACATTGACGACAACTGAGCAGGCAAAGCTCACGTTCACCGGCACGCTGGGTGATGAAGATCATAAACTTGTGGCCTCACTTTTAACAAATTCTCCCCACCCGCTGAGCAGGCAGATACTTAAAAGCCTGGAGTATGGCAGCTTCTATCCGGTTTCAAAATATAAAGAGATACCAGGTAAAGGCATCAGCGGTCAGGTGTGCAACCGGATGGTGTATGCCGGCAACAAGTCTATCCTTCCTTTTGATCTCAAAGGCAATCAACAAAGCGGTGTACATATTGTAATTGATACTGCCTATAAGGGGACTTTTATAATCGAACAGCAATGGCGTAAAGGATTGAAGGAGCTGGTTTCGACACTTCAGTATAATTTTCTATTAACTGTGCTATCAGGGGATACAGCAAATGATCAGGAAGCGCTAAAAAGAATCTTTCCGGAAAAAGCCGATATTAACTTTGAACAAAGTCCGCATGGTAAACTTAAAGCCATTTTGACGAAACAGAAAAATGGTGAAAAAGTGATGATGATCGGCGATGGCCTCAACGATGCAGGTGCATTAAAACAGAGTGATTTTGGAATTGCGATCACAGATAACATCAATAATTTCACACCCGGTTGCGATGCGATATTGAAAGGAGATTCGCTTACCTGCCTGCCCAATTTCCAGCAGTTGAGTAAAGATGGGTTAAAAATCATTAGCATTAGCTTTGGCATTGCCATTGCCTACAACTGTATCGGTTTATATTATGCTGTTCAGGGAACCCTTTATCCGCTTGTTGCGGCCGTACTGATGCCGGTCAGTACAATCACTATTATCAGCTTTACTTCGATAGCCACCAGATTTTTTGCCCGTAAAAATAACCTGCTATGAACATCCTTTATTTTTTAGTAGGCTGCAGCGTAGTAATGGCACTCATTTTTTTAGCTGCATTTGTGTGGTCGCTTAGAAACGGGCAGCATGATGACGTTGTGACACCCGGTATGAGGGTTCTTTTCGACGATGAAGTTGATGCAGAGGGAACAGTTGAATAGTGATAAGGATCACTTTTTGGGCTAACAACCATCAGCCGGCAATCAATGGCCTGTAGATACTTTTGAGCTATTAAAAACAACAATTCTATTTATTTATGCAGTTGGAAAAATTTACTTACGACAATAAGATTGTGCGCAATTTTGGCATTGCAACGCTTATCTGGGGCATCATTGGGATGACCGTTGGGCTGCTTGTTGCCATGCAGTTGTTCAAACCGGCCATGAACCTGGGCAACCAGTACACCACTTTCGGCAGGATCAGACCTTTGCACACCAATGCGGTCATTTTTGCCTTTGTAGGCAATGCCATATTTATGGGCGTTTATTACTCTCTCCAGCGCCTGCTCAAGGCCAGGATGTTCAGTGATGTTTTGAGCAAGATTCACTTTTGGGGCTGGCAACTGATTATCGTTTCAGCAGTAGCAACCTTACCACTGGGCTTTACCACATCACATGAATATGCAGAACTGGAATGGCCGATAGATATTGCCATTACATTGATCTGGGTGGTGTTCGGCATCAATATGTTCGGAACAATTATTAAACGCAGGGAAAGGCATTTATATGTTGCCATTTGGTTTTATATTGCCACTTTCGTAACCATTGCCGTACTGCATATTGTAAACTCTTTTGA
This sequence comes from Pedobacter zeae, assembly GCF_014196715.1. Lineage (GTDB taxonomy): Bacteria > Bacteroidota > Bacteroidia > Sphingobacteriales > Sphingobacteriaceae > Pedobacter > Pedobacter zeae. The sequence continues at coordinate 93,465 of NZ_JACIEF010000004.1, read as the reverse complement.
GCTTCCGGTCTCATTTCTAAAAAGTTATTACCTGTATGCCGGAGTTCAGGATGCGCTTGTACAATGGTGGTATGGCCACAATGCGGTGGCATTTTTCCTCACTACACCATATCTGGGAATGATGTATTATTTTCTGCCCAAAATGGCTGGCAGGCCGGTGTACTCTTATAAGCTGAGCATCCTTCACTTTTGGTCGTTAATTTTTATCTATATCTGGGCCGGGCCGCACCACTTGTTGTATACTTCCTTACCCGGATGGGCCCAGTCTTTGGGGGTGGCCTTTTCAATCATGTTAATCGCGCCGAGCTGGGGCGGCATGATCAATGGCCTTCTCACCCTGCGAGGTGCCTGGGATAAGGTACGTGAAGATGTGACCCTCAAATTTATGGTCGTTGCACTGACAGCCTACGGAATGGCCACTTTTGAAGGCCCGATGTTATCACTAAAACAGATCAACGGCGTGGCACATTTTACTGATTGGATTGTTGCACACGTACATGTTGGCGCCTTGGGATGGAACGGTTTCTTAACCTTTGGAATTTTATATTGGTTAATCCCCAGAATTTATAAAACCGAGCTTTATTCTAAAAAGATGGCCTCGTTCCATTTCTGGATTGGTACACTTGGTATCCTTTTTTACGCAGTTCCAATGTATTGGGCAGGATTTACGCAAGGGCTAATGTGGAAAGAATTCACCCCGGAAGGACTGCTGAAATACCCGAACTTTTTGTCTACCACCCTGCAGATTATCCCCATGCATGTACTTCGTGCCATTGGCGGAACCTTTTACCTGGCAGGGGTAATCGTGATGACGGTTAATTTGGCCAAAACCATGATGCGTGCCAGGCTGGTGGCCAATGAATCTGCAGAAGCAATGCCCCTGCAAGAAATTGTTGTTGAGGATGCTGCTGATAAAAAATGGCACCGGAGGTTGGAGCGCAAGCCAGTCAAGTTCATGGTTTTTGCACTCATCATCATTTTGATTGGCGGGATGGTGGAAATGATGCCAACCTTTACTATCCAGTCAAATGTGCCAACCATCAAAAGCGTAAAACCATACTCGGCACTAGAGCTTCAGGGAAGAGACTTATATATCCGTGAAGGCTGTGTAAACTGCCACTCCCAAACGGTAAGGCCCTTCCGTTCGGAGACGGAGCGGTATGGGGAATACAGTAAGGCCGGAGAGTTTGTATACGATCATCCTTTTTTGTGGGGCAGCAAGCGTACCGGACCAGATCTGCACCGCGTAGGCGGAAAGTACAGTAATGCGTGGCACTTCAACCATTTGTTAGATCCAACTTCCATGTCGCCAGGTAGTATTATGCCATCCTATAAATGGCTCATCAGCCAAAAATTAGATACCTCAACAACGGCCGGCAAGATCAGGGCAATGCAGCGTTTGGGGGTACCATATGAGGCCGGATATGATCGGAAGGCCAATGCAGATCTGATACAACAGGCCGATTCCATTGCGAAAAATCTGGCCAAAGACAATATCAAAGTGACCAGCAATAAGGAAATCATTGCCATTATCGCCTACCTGCAGCGTCTGGGTACCGATATAAAAGCCAATAAATCAACAATTCCTCCAAATCAAAACTAATCATGTTTAAACAGATCAAAGACCTTGCGGGAGGCGAAATTTACCTCATTACTTCCCTGCTGATATTTATGGTATTTTTTATCCTCGTTGGGGTATACCTGCTGAAGCTTAACAAAGGTCATATCGCACTGATGAGCAATATGCCAATCGAAGACCAAGAAACCCAAAGCCATGAAGAAATTTAGCCTATTCCTTTTCTCGCCAATACTTAGTTTTAAAGTCCTGGCCGCTCCGGCAGAAGCTGTTCCAACTGACTCAGCAACACCAACTATTGGCTTAAGTACCTCCGAACTACTGGTGCTGGCGGCATTTCTGCTGGCCCTTGTGGCACTATTTGCCACGGTTGTAATGCTAAAGGCCCTGAAAGTGATCGTTAACGAACGCCTCCATCCAAAGCCTTTTATAAAATATGAAGCTCCAAAACCCCTTGATTATGAAACCTGGCAGCAGCAAAAAAAGCAAAAGCCAAATATTTGGAGCAAATTATTGAGCCTGAAACCGATTGAAGAAGAGGAGGCCCTGGTTATTCCACATGCTTATGACGGAATCCATGAGCTGAATAACCCGGTGCCCAGGTGGTTCAATGTATTGTTTTACGGAACAATGATCTTTGCTGCATGTTATCTCTATTATTATCACATCAGTGACGGACCAGGACAGGACGAAGAATATGTTGCCGAAATGGATAAGGCAGCAGCAAATAAAAAGGCCTTTCTTGCTACTGCTGCGGAAAAATTTGACGAGAATTCGATTAAGCCTGACCCTTCACTGATCGCAAAGGGAAAAACCATATTTATGGCCAACTGCATTGCCTGCCATGGGGAACATGGCCAAGGCATTGTCGGGCCAAGCCTCACCGACGAATTCTGGCTTCATGGCGGAAGCATCAACGATGTCTTTAAAACGGTAAAATATGGAGTACCGGCCAAGGGAATGGCGAGTTGGGAGAAAACCCTGAGTGCCAAAAATATTGCCGAGGTGGTCAATTTCATCATGTCGTTACAGGGAACCAGGCCAGCCAATGCAAAGGCACCACAAGGAGAAAAGTACGAGCCTAAAAGTGCGAAAGATACCGTGACCCATGAAAGCATCACAAAAAAATAAAAAGCTAAAAATTTTTGGCAGGGCATTTATCTACCCCAAAAAACCTGCGGGGAGACTTTATTCCTACCGAAAATGGCTCAGCTATGTACTGTTGATAGGCCTGTTTTCATTTCCATTTATTAAACTCGGAGGTGAGCAACTACTATTGCTCAATTTTCTGGAAAGGAAGTTTGTCTTCTTTGGACTGATCTTTACCCCCCAGGATTTTTATCTCTTTGCACTGGCGATGCTGATCTTTATCATCTTCGTGATATGTTTTACCGTCATATTTGGAAGACTTTGGTGTGGCTGGGCCTGCCCGCAGACAATTTTTATGGAGATGGTGTTTCGAAGAATAGAGTTTTGGATCGAAGGAGATGCAAACCATCAGAAAAAACTGGATCAACAGCCATGGAACAAAGAGAAAATATTCAAAAAAGGCATCAAGCACTTTCTTTTTCTGTTGATATCCTTTGGCATCGCCAATACATTTTTAGCCTATTTGATTGGGTCGGATGTACTTTACCATATCATAACCGAACCGGTTGATCAACACATTAGCGGATTTTTATCCATATGGCTTTTTACCCTGATCTTCTACACCGTGTTTGCTTATATAAGGGAAGTCGTCTGCACAGTTATCTGTCCTTATGGCCGCCTGCAGGGCGTACTATTGGATAACCAGAGCCTGATTGTTGCCTATAACCAACCAAGGGGCGAGCCCAGGGCATTCCTGCAGAAAAGCAACGTATCCCCTGCAAAAGGCGATTGTATAGACTGTGGTTTATGCGTACAGGTATGCCCTACTGGCATTGATATCAGAAATGGGACACAGCTTGAATGTGTAAACTGTACAGCATGTATTGACGGCTGTAACGAAGTGATGGTAAAAATTAAACGCCCTGCAAACCTAATCGGCTTTTATACCCAGGATTTTATAAAGCAAAAGAAACCTTTTAAACTGGGCTTAAAAGCCTATGGTTATACAGCGGTACTGTTGATCGTGATGCTTGTCTTTTCCAGCCTGATCTATAAAAGGCAGAATGTAGAAACAACCGTATTAAGGGCCAGTGGAACCCTGTACCAATTGGGTAACGACGGGACAGTAAGCAACCTTTATAATGCAGAGCTGATCAATAAGACCAATCAGCCAATCAGGTTCACGTTTCATTCCCAAAATAAAGGAGATGTGATCAATTTTATCCAAAAACCGGAAGTTTTGGCAAAGGAAGGCACAACGCATCTTACCTTTTTCCTTATCCGAAAAAAGAATAAACTCAAAGATTTCAAATCAGATGTCGTGTTTGAGGTGAGCGCTAACGGAAAGGTCATCAGCACCGCATCCTCTTCTTTTTTTTCTCAACCTTGAACAATTAAAGACAGTAACAATAAAATAGTTTTATGAATTGGGGAGCAAAAATAGTTACAGGCATGACCGCATTCATGCTGTTTATTATTACAATGGTCATATACATGTTTAGCACACATGGTAATGATGCACTTGTTGATGAAGATTACTATCAAAAAGGGATCAACTATGACCAGCAGTACAAGGCCAAGCAAAATGTTGAAAAAGAAAATGCACAACCGGTAATCAGTATCAGCAAATCAATGCTGATCATCGAACTGAAAGATAGTGCTACATACGAGTTGAAACTTCAGCGCCCTTCAACAGCAAAAGATGATTTCCATATCAGGGCAAAAACATTTGGTAAGCCCATCCGGCTGAATTCAACAAAAATGCAAAGGGGTTTGTGGCTTCTGGAACTCAGGTGGACCAGTAATAACAAGGAGTATTTGTACAACCAAACAATTTCATTGTGATTACCCTACCACTGGCTTTTTTGATGGGCCTGCTCAGTAGCCTGCACTGTGCAGTCATGTGCGGACCGCTGATGCTGGGCCTGCAGGCACCCAATAAAAACTATTTGAAGTCTGCGGCTCAACTATTGCTTTACCAATCAGGCAGGATATTGGTGTATACCTTCCTCGGGGGCCTGGTTGGAGCGATCGGAAGCGGCATAACCTTATTTACGAGTCAGGAAACGTTAAGCTTTATTGTTGGTATGATGTTAATGGGTTTTACGCTGATACATTTTTCCGGGCGATTCCTACCCTATTTTGATGGGTTTCAAAAAAAGTTAATATACCCCATCAGTAAATTAATGGGGCGGATACACGGCAAGCCCTTATGGGGCTTCTTTGCGGGTATGCTGAACGGTCTCATTCCCTGTGGAATGGTATACCTCGCTATGGCTACTGCGCTCCATTCAAACTCCATAAACGGAGCGGCAAGCTTTATGTTCTTGTTTGGCCTGGGTACTGCTCCTTTAATGATGCTTATATCATTGGGAGGAATCTACCTGGGTAAATATATTCACTTCAGGCCAAATAAACTGGTTCCGTGGCTGGTGTTCTTTCTCGGAGCAATGTTCATCTTGCGTGCTGCCGGGCTTGGAATCCCGTTTTTATCGCCAGACCACCACCTAGGTACCAAAGGCCATGTGACGGAATGTAGACCTCAATAAATCTTGTAAATATTACAGCAGGTAAAAATCATTTTGGAATTCGTTTGGTCCTGGTATCGTAACCGGTGACGATGACCCTTCGGGAATTGCAACTTACTCACCGGCCGGAGCGCAGTTCGGTATGTTTACACTCTGCACTGCCCTGTTCACCTTTCCGCTTAAGGTGGCCATCCAGGAGGTGTGCGCCAGGATTTTTTACCTGTCAGAGCGCATATTGATGAATCAAACCAGTATAAAACGGCAAATTTTAAGCGATTTTTGATTTAGGTTTTCCGGAGCAGTAGCAGCTGATTTTTATCTAAATAATAGACTCAAAATCAACAAGTTAAACATATACATTAATTAAAAAGCGAACCTGCAACGCAGGTTCGCTTTTCTTTTCGCGGAGAGGGCGGGATTCGAACCCGCGATACCGTTGCCAGTATACAAACTTTCCAGGCTTGCTCTTTCGACCACTCAGACACCTCTCCGTGTTGGGATTGCAAAAATATATTTTTTATTGATAAAAAAAATGCCCCCGGGTTAAAATCGGGAGCATTTATATACTATAATATTAGAAATTAATCTATAACTGTAATTTTTAACATATTGGTTTTTCCTTTTGCTTCCATTGGAATAGCAGCAGTATTGATCACGATATCGCCTTGTTTAACCAATTTTTTGCTTTTTAGGAATTCGTTCACCTCAATAATGGTATTATCGGTACTTTCCCACTTATCATAGTAAAAGCCCCTAACACCCCAAAGCAAACTTACCGCATTTAATAATGCTTTGTTACTGGTAAAAATAAAGGTTAAGGCTTCCGGGCGGTGACTCGAAATTTCGAAAGCAGTATAACCACTTAATGTCATTGATACAATACCTACGGCATTGGTCTGTTTTGCAAGGAAACAAGCCGAATCGCAAATGGCATCGCTCAGGAAAGATGGCGATTTTGGTTTTAAGAATTTATCAGGATTGAATGGATAGTTATTCTGTTCGATATTTTGGATGATTTTCTGCATGGTTTCGATAACGATCAATGGGAACTCCCCTACAGAAGTTTCGCCACTCAACATCACGGCATCAGCACCATCAAGCACTGAATTCGCCACATCGTTCACCTCTGCACGGGTTGGCCTTGGGGTGGTGATCATGCTTTCTAACATCTGTGTAGCTACGATAACCGGTTTAGATGCTGCCCTGCATTTGGCAACAATCATTTTTTGTAACAATGGCACTTCTTCCATCGGGCATTCCACGCCCAAATCGCCACGGGCCACCATGATACCATCGGTTGCAGCAATAATTTCGTCGATATTGGCAATCGCCTCTGGTTTTTCTATTTTGGCGATAACACGTGCTGTTTTTCCACGCTCGGCAATAATATTTTTCAGTTCAACAATATCTTCTGCTCTGCGCACGAAAGATAATCCGATCCATTCTACATCATTATCTAAAACAAAATCAAGGTTTTCGCGGTCTTCAGGTGTTAAAGAAGGAATAGAAACTTTAGTATTTGGAAGGTTAACCCCTTTTCTTGAAGTTAAGATACCACCGTGAACCACCTCGCAAACCACTTCATCCTTTAAATTGGTAGATAAAACTTTCATCTGAAGTTTTCCATCATCCAAAAGGATAATTTCTCCTGCCTGAACATCCTGAGGGAAATTTTGGTAGGTAATATAAATGCGTTCTTCGTTACCGATGCATTCGTTGGTGGTAATGATGGTGGTGTTGCCGTTGATCAGGTTGATACCACCTTCTTTTACTAAACCGATACGGATTTTAGGTCCTTGTAAATCGGCAAGGATACCTACATTATATTCGTATTTCTGGTTTAAATCGCGGATGGTATCTAAAACCGCCTGGTGATCTGCTTGTGATCCGTGCGAGAAGTTTAGACGGCAAACATCTAAACCTGCGTTAAACATACTGTATAATACATCTGGTTTTGCTGATGCTGGCCCAAGCGTGGCTACAATTTTGGTTCTCGAATGAAAAGGTTTCATTTAATTAATTGATTTTTAGCTATGCAGTTTCAGAACATTGAATGATGATCTAAATTAATCAAACTGCATTAAAATTTATATATTTTGTTCTTTTGTTCTTGGTTTGTAACTGTCAAATATAGTGTATTTAATACACCAAGTATATAATTTTTATATTACCAAATTCTCCCTGCTCTTCAGTTTGGTGGGATCTATTTTTGCAGCAACCTGAATATCAGGCAGTTTGTTAAGCCCGTTTATCAGATAATCCAAATCCTCTTTATCAATAAATTCTTTAATGATAATAAAAAAATCTACCTTATTCATCTCGGGGATCAGGAAACCATCACTGCTTTTATTGCATATCAGGTAATATTCTACTTCGCCCTGCTCTACAAAAAAGTAATATTTGGAGAAACACCAGGCAGGTTCATCTACATTAAAAAATATTTCGTGGTCATCTATTTTTTCAAACTGTGTATTTAGCCGGGTATTAATTTTGTGGCAAAGTACATAGTCTTTAAGGGGAGCTGTAATCGCAATTAGTATAAAATCAAGGTCTAAGGTAAGTTTTAGGTAAGTCTTATTCAAAGCGAAATAAATTATTTACAGAACGAAATTAAAAAACTAATTCTATATTCGCTGTGTTATTGAGATGGCAAAATTACGCATCGAAATAAAAACATTTGAAAATTGTAAGAATTTATTTTTCTTTGCACAGAATTATTTAACCATTAAATTATAAAATTATGTCTGATATTGCTTCAAGAGTTAAGGCTATTATCGTAGAAAAACTAGGTGTTGACGAAAGTGAAGTTACGCCAGAGGCTTCATTCACCAACGATTTAGGTGCAGATTCTTTAGATACCGTAGAGTTGATTATGGAATTTGAAAAAGAATTCAATGTAGCTATTCCTGATGATCAGGCTGAAACCATCGGTACTGTTGGTCAAGCGATTGCTTATTTGGAAAAAAACGTTAAATAGAATTACGCTTTTTCAGTATAAATGGAATTAAAAAGAGTAGTAGTAACTGGGTTGGGTGCGCTCACTCCCATAGGCAATAATGTTCCTGATTTTTGGGAAGGGTTGACTAAAGGGGTGAGTGGCGCTGCTCCTATTAAGGGTTTTAACACTGAAAAATTTAAAACTAAATTCGCTTGCGAGGTAAAAAACTTTAATCCTGAAGACTTTCTGGATAAAAAAGAAGCCCGTAAATTAGATCCGTTTGTACAATATGCCCTTGTATCAACAGAAGAAGCGGTGAAAGACGGTGGTTTTGATTTTGAAAAATTAGATACCAACCGGATCGGCGTAATCTGGGGTGCAGGCATTGGTGGATTGAAAACTTTTTTGGATGAAATTTCGAATTTCGCCAAGGGAGACGGTACGCCGAGATACAATCCATTTTTTATTCCTAAAATGATCGTAGATATTGCTCCAGGGCATATCTCTATCAAATACGGCCTGCGTGGGCCAAATTTTGCAACTGTTTCTGCATGTGCTTCTTCAACAAACGCCATGATCGATGCCTTTAACTATATCCGATTGGGTATGGCCGATGTAATCATCAGCGGGGGTTCTGAAGCCATCATCAACGAGGCAGGCATGGGTGGTTTTAATGCCATGCACGCATTATCTACACGTAACGATGATCCGGCAACCGCATCACGTCCTTTTGATAAAGACCGCGATGGATTTGTAGCCGGTGAAGGTGCAGGAACCATTATTTTAGAAGAACTTGAGCATGCAAAGGCAAGGGGTGCAAAAATTTATGCAGAACTTGTTGGCGGCGGAATGAGTGCTGATGCCAATCACATCACCGCACCACATCCTGAGGGTTTAGGTGCCAGAATGGTAATGACCAATGCATTAAAAGACGCCGGTTTAACAACTGCCGATATAGATTATATCAATGTACACGGTACTTCTACGCCACTGGGCGATATTAGTGAAACCAAAGCCATTGGTACATTGTTTGGCGAAGATGCTTACCGGTTAAACATCAGTTCGACCAAATCGATGACCGGTCACCTTTTAGGTGCAGCTGGAGCTATTGAAGCTATTGCAGCCATTCTTTCTGTTAAAAATGATATTGTTCCTCCAACAATCAATCACTTTACAGACGATCCTGCATTTGACCCTAAATTGAATTTTACGTTCAACAAAGCGCAAAAACGTACCGTAAGGGCCGCTTTAAGTAATACATTCGGTTTCGGTGGCCATAACGCTTCTGTAATTTTCAAGAAATACGAAGATTAATTTAAAACAGCGCTGCGATATAATTTTGTATGCTGATTAAAAATAGATAACTTAGTTAAATATGCTAATTAGCCGTTAATTGTGTTGTTTATTTAATGCCGATATTAAAATTATATAAACTTTATTTCTCTCCTGAAAAGGAGTTTGTTAAAAAGCTGAAAAATATTTTAGGCTTTGTTCCAGGCAATGTTACGCTTTATAAAATGGCGTTCAGACACCGCTCTGCAGCAAAAATCCTAAAAAATGGAAGCAGGAGCAGCAACGAACGCTTAGAATTTTTAGGCGATGCCGTTTTGGGTTCAGTAATAGCAGAGCTGCTTTTTAAACACTACCCGTACAAAGAGGAAGGTTTTTTAACCGAAATGCGTTCAAAAATCGTAAACCGGGCTAATTTAAACCAATTGGCAAAAAAGATCGGTTTCGATAAACTTATCCAGTTTGATCAGCGCTCAGTAAGTATCCAAACCAAACACAATTCGATGCTGGGCGACGCTTTTGAGGCAATTGTGGGCGCTATTTACATGGATAAGGGCTACAATTTTACCAAGGAGTTTTTATTACGCAGGATCGTAAAACCACATATTGATATCCATACCCTCGAACTTACTGAAACCAATTTCAAAAGTAAACTCATCGAGTGGTGCCAGCGCCACGGCAAGGATGTAATGTTCGAACTGGTACAGAATAGCGATGGTGAAAGTGCAAAATTGTTTACCATCAGTGCCATTGTAGAGGGTGAACAATATGGTACAGGAAGAGATTACAACAAGAAAAATGCTGAAAAACTAGCTGCGGAGAAAGCTTGTGAGGCCTTGAGTATCTAAAGGTTAGTTCATTGGTAACGGTAAACCGCTTACTGTAAACTGTATTTTATTTAACCGGTTAATCGTTTAAGCTGGTTAACTGAAATCCAAACTCCGGATCGATCATGAACAACTGTAACTAACACCCAACTGACTCCAGACTAAGGACTCCGCACTAAATTCTACTTACCTTTCCCGAGCGTATCTGTAAATTTTTTCGAAGATTCTTTGATATATTTAATATAATCGTAACTGTTCCAATATTGGGCCTTATCAAATTCAGGGCGACAGTTCAGCATATACTTCTCCAGGGTATCGCCCCTTAGTTCAGTATTATTTTTAATGATCGTTTGGTTAAAATAAACATCAATCTGCGATTGTTTGATTTCATTATCGGCATAGCGGCTAAATCTTCTGGCATTTTTTGGATCGCTACCGATTAAATTATATAGTGCATTTAATGGACTAAATATAGCAGATAGAAATGTTGTTTTACCACCATTGTACACACCCTTCTTTTTAAACTCCCGCTTAATTTCGTCCAGGTCTTGCTTTTTGGTATTCCCTACGATGGTTACATCGGCCAATGTAGTACTTCCCCTAACCAGGTAAATGACCAGGTCTTTTTCACTGTTCACCACCACATGCTGATCAATCAGGTCTCTTTTGGTCACCAGAAGTGTATCACCAATCCTGGCTTTTAACTGGAACATTCCGATATCATTACTGCCAACACCTATTCCCGTACGCAAATTGGTGATTTCTGATAATGCGATCCGGATATTGGAGCCTTTCTCGATGACCACACCTTTCACAATAAAATCCTGTGCTTTTGCGAAAAAGCCAATGGTTGTAAAAACGAAGAGTATCAGGGCAAATTTAAAGTTTCTCATAGGGTGTTAATTTGTTTGCTTCAAAGTATCGGTATATTTTTTAGCCGATTCTTTGATGTATTTAACAGCATCGTAATGGTTCCAATTCATTGTCATGCTGCGTGTAGGGTAATAGTCCAGCAGAAATTTATCAATATCTTTCCCTGTCAATATAGTATGGTTCAAGACTAAACTTTTATTAAAAAACTTGTCCACCTCGATCAAACTTAACTCTTTTGTATAATAACGGTTAAAATTACGTGCTCTTGCGGGTGTTTTTCCAAAAAGCTCGTAAAAAAATGTTATGGGGCTGCCACCAAATGGATTTAATAGCATTAATGGTGGTTTACCCGCATAAAAAGAGCCATTATGCTTCAAATCGCGCTTAATATCTTCCATTTCCTGCTTCTTGGTTTGCCCTTTAACGGTAACCTCCTCTAACATTGTACTCCCCCTAACCAAATAAACAACCAAGTCATCATCTGTTTTAACCACTAATTTTTGTTCATTCAGGTTTCTTTTTTGAATTAATAGCGTATCACCAATCCGGCTACTTAACTGAAACATTCCGATATCGTTACTGGTTGTACCCATTTTACTACGGAGATTGGTAATACCAGCCAAGGCAATCCTGACATTTGAACCTCTTTCGATCACTATACCTCTCAATACAAAATCCTGGGCGCGTACCTTTAAGCCTTGTATTAAAATGATCAGTAGAAGAATAATTTTCAAATGCTTCATTATTTTAAAATGGCAAGGTAAATTATCTGACAGCGCACAGACCAGGTTTATACTTTAACAGCAGATTGGTTTTGTTGTTTGTCTGCCCTCTTTATTGTTACACCTTAAGCAGAAAACCATTTAGCCCCTGTAAGCTGGATTAAAATAATTTCTTATCTGCCAATATTTTTGTAAAATTAACATTTGTTATCCTTGAAAACTGTTAAATAAACGTTAATAATCATGAGAAAACTAATAGGTAGATTGTATTTATTTTATTCAGCTAGTGTATTTTTCCTGCTCATGCTTATCGTTTGCCCCTTTATTATCATTAGTATGGGCATTTTCAAAGAGAAAACCGGAAGAAAAATTTCATTCTATTTTTTAAAATGCTGGGCATGGGGTTTTAGCCTGTTCACCTTTTTATGGTTTTCAGCTAATGGAGCAAAAATTGATACTTCCCGGTCTTATATCTATGTTGGCAATCACAGTTCCTTTTTAGATGCCGTTGCCATTGTAATCTGTATTCCACGGGCTTTTAGTCCGTTAGGAAAAATAGAAATGCTCAAAATCCCCGTATTCGGATGGATTTATAAACGTTTGGTGGTGATGATTGACAGGAGCAGCAGGGAAAGCCGCGACCATTCTGTAGCCGAACTTCGGAAAGACCTGGCCGAGGGCCAGTCAATTTTGATTTTTCCAGAAGGCACCATGAACAGATCCGAATTACCTTTGAATCCATTTTATGATGGGGCATTCCGTTTAGCCATAGAAACGCAGACACCGGTTTTACCTTTTGCCATATTGAACAGCAGGGCACATTTACCCCGTACAGATCCGCTTTTGCTAAACCCCGGACTAATCAGAACCCTTTTTGGCGAAGCCATAGAAGTGAAAGGTTTGAGGGCAGAAGACCTGGAAGAATTAAAACAAAAAACGTTTAATGCGATCTTGAACTTAATGGAAAAGTAGCCTACTAATATTTCAGAAAAGGAGGGCTCCGGCACTTTTGGCCAGATCAGTCCTGCTGTCCGTTTTTATCCAGATGAAAAATCGGGGATGCCACTCCCATCAGGTTTAGAAACGATGGTTTGGTACTTGCAGGGAACAGGCTTGTCCAATGACGACTGGCTTTGAAAATTAAACCCGGTTGCAGCAGGCACGGAGTGTAACGAAGTAAAGCGTAAAGCGGGGCTGCTTCTGCGATGAAAAACTGAACGTTGGTTTTCAAAATATCGCGATGTTATATTTTATTTGCAACTACCCACAATTCTGAGGCACTGACCATTATTATTTCTCCTTTCGGCTTAAAACCCTATCTTTGCGCATGATAAAATCCATGACAGGATACGGCTTAGCAACAGCCGATTATGCAAACGCAAAGTATAGTGTCGAAATCAAATCGCTCAACAGTAAATTTCTGGAGCTGAATTTAAAATACCCTAAAGCTTTTTCTGATAAAGAACTGATCCTGCGCAATATCTGCAGCAAAGACATCGAGCGCGGAAAGGTAAGTTTAAGCATCAATGTAGAACGCACCAATGGTGAGGTTACAGGTGCTACCATCAATACGGCATTATTAAGCCACTATTACAAACAACTTATTGCTGTTAACGAAGAGTTAGGTGCAGGGAGCAGCAACTTATTACAAACGGCATTAACTTTTCCCGATGTAATCAGCTATAAGGAAGAAAGCATAAGCGAGGATGAATGGAACCAGCTGTACCAGATTTTTACCTCAGCCCTGGCCAATTTCAATAAATTCAGGGAAGATGAAGGGGCTGTATTAAAGGCCGATCTGGAATTGAGGATTAAAAATATTCTTTCTTACTTTAAATCTGTTGAAGAACTGGAACCAAAAAGGATTTCAGCTATCCGCGATAAATTCAGTCAGTTTTTGGATGATGCCGTTGGCAAGGTAAATATCGATCAGAACCGTTTTGAGCAGGAATTGATCTATTACATAGATAAAATCGACATCACAGAGGAAAAAACTCGTTTAAAAAGCCATTGCGATTATTTCTTGCAAACGTTAACCAGCAAAGAAGCAAACGGCAAAAAATTAGGCTTTATTTCGCAGGAAATCGGCCGTGAAATCAATACCATGGGCGCTAAGGCAAACGATGCCCAGATGCAACAGTTTGTTGTTGGTATGAAAGAGGAATTAGAAAAAATAAAAGAACAATTACTGAATGTGTTGTAATGTTTGAATGTTGTTAAGTTGCAATATTACATTCAACCTTCCAACCTTTAACCTTCAACCTTCCAACAATATTAAAGCATGCAAGGCAAATTAATTATATTTTCGGCGCCATCAGGAGCAGGTAAAACAACGATAGTACATCATTTATTAAAAAAGTTTCCTGAACTGAGCTTTTCTATTTCTGCTACAACACGCGAGTTACGTGGAGATGAAACACACGAAAACGACTACTATTTTATTAGCAAAGAAGAGTTTTTACACCGGGTTGCCCGCCAGGAATTTGTAGAGTTTGAAGAGGTTTATAACGGAACCTTTTACGGTACCTTGCGTTCAGAAATCGACCGCATCTGGAATGAAGGCAAACATGTAATTTTCGATATCGATGTAGAAGGTGGTTTACGTTTAAAAAGAAAATACGAAGAAGATGCACTGGCCATTTTTGTTCAGCCGCCATCGCTTGAAGTATTGAAAGAACGTTTAAGCGGCCGCGGAACAGATAGCCCTGAAAAATTGCAGGAACGGTTTATCAAAGCCGAAAAAGAACTGCTTTATGCCGATAAATTCGATGTAGTCTTAAAAAATTTCGATCTTAATACCGCCTGTGCGGAAGCCGAGCAGTTGGTGGGGGATTTCTTGAAGAAATAATTCCCTTAATAGTATAGAAATTTGACTATTTTAACAAAGGATTAAAATTTAGCTTTTATAAAAAAAATACTTTGGTAAACTAATCACATGTAAATAATCCTGTCATTGCGAACCGTAGCGTTGGAAAAAGCGCAAGAGTGAAGCAATCTTTTTTCGCAAAACATATTTGCTTCGGCTCTTTCCATCCAGTCTCGCAATGACGATTACAAATACTGAAACCCGCAAACATGAAAACTGGACTCTTCTTCGGTTCTTATAATCCCATCCATACCGGTCATTTAATTATTGCCAATTACATGGCTAATCATACCGAACTCGATGAGGTTTGGTTGGTGGTTTCGCCGCATAACCCATTAAAAGATAAAAACGGTTTAACCAATATGTACGATCGTTTAGAAATGGCCAAACTGGCAACCGAAAATGCCGAACGCATCCGTGTGAGCGACATTGAATTTGCGCTGCCACAACCTTCATACACGATTGATACCTTAACTTATCTCCACGAGAAATATCCTGAGAAGCAATTTGTATTGATTATGGGTGCCGACAACCTGGTTTCCTTCAAAAAGTGGAAAAACTACGAAGTATTGTTAAAAAATTACCAGATTTACGTATACCCCCGCCCCGGGGCTGATGTAACAGAATGGCAAAACCATCCGGCCATTACTTTTACCCAAACCCCTCTGATGGAGATTTCTTCAACCTTTATCCGCAAGGCAATTAAAGCACAAAAGAATGTACAGTTTTTCCTGCCCGATAAGGTAATTGATTTTATTGAAGGCAAAGGGATGTATAAATCCTAATCTAATTGCTTGCTCAATCGGCACTTTAATTAAAATACTGTATTAAATCGATTACTTGGACGAGTTTTTGTTTAATACGGCTTTGGTTTATTAATTTAGCTGACCTGATACAACAAAACAAGTGAAAAAAAATCTTTTTATACTCATTGCCCTTTGTGGAACTGCATTTTCTGGCAGCGCACAACAAAAAACCTATTTAGAAATGTTAGCCAATCAGCCCAAATGGGTCGATTCAGTTTTTAATAAACTTAACCGCAGGGAGCGCATTGCACAAATGTTCTTTGTACGCGCACACACCAATCTGGGCCAAAAATATACCGATTCGGTTGGCCAGGTTATTAAACGCGAACAGTTGGGTGGGGTAATCTTTTTCCAGGGTGGTCCGGGCCGGCAGGCCATTGCTACCAATGCCTATCAGAAATTAAGCCGGGTGCCTTTAATTGTAGCCAACGATGGCGAATGGGGTTTGGGTATGCGCTTAGACAGTACCATTTCTTATCCTTACCAAATGACCCTGGGTGCTATCCAAAACAAAGACCTTATATACAAAATGGGGTTAGAGGTAGCCAAAGATTATAAACGCATGGGCATGCAAATGAATTTAGCTCCTGATGCCGATATCAATAACAACCCTAAAAACCCGGTGATCAATTACCGTTCTTTTGGCGAAAATAAATATAATGTGGCCACCAAAGTTGCAGCTTACATGAAAGGTATGCAAGATGGTGGTTTATTAACCACCTTAAAGCACTTCCCGGGGCACGGTGACACTGATGTAGATTCGCACTACGATTTACCGCAGCTTACCTTTTCGGCTAACCGGCTAGATACTTTAGAAATGTACCCTTTTAGAGAGCTGATTAAACAGGGAGCATCTGGCGTAATGATTGCCCACATGAATATTCCTTCGCTTGATAATACACCAAACTTACCTTCTACCCTTTCCAAACCCATTGTTACCGGCATTTTAAAGCAAAAACTTGGGTTTAAAGGCCTGATCATTTCTGATGCGATGGACATGAAAGGTGTGGTTAAATATTTTAAAAACGGCGAGGCAGATTTAATGGGTATTATTGCCGGTAACGATATCCTGGAGCTTTCTGAAAACAGCGACAGGGCCATTAAACTGGTGCGCAAAGCTGTCAGGCAAGATCGCATAAGTATGAAAGACATTGATGCCAGCGTACGCAAGATATTAACCGCCAAGTATTGGGCAGGTTTAACTAAAAGGGATACGGTGGTAACACAGGGCATTGTTGCCGCAGTTAACCGCAATGCCAGCAATGCACTGGTGCAGGAACTCGCTAATGCTTCGGTTACTTTGTTAAAGGGCAAAGATTACATCAAGCGGTTAATACCAATCAGACGAACCGCTATCATCAGTATCGGTGTTCCTTCGGTTACCACATTCCAGAAAGAAATTGCCAAAGGTTATTATAACTCGGTTTATTATGTTTTAGATAAAGATGCCAATCCAACACAAATCTCGAACATTGCCCGCGAAATCGGTGCTTTTGACCAGGTTATTGTGGGCATACATGATAGCAGATCAAGGCCTGCAAACAATATTCCACTAAATACCGGTGTAAAAAACTTTATTAAAGAACTATCTACAAAAAATGCTGTTTTTGCTTTGTTTGCAAATCCATATAACCTGGCAGGCCTTTCAGGATTAGAAAACAGTAAAGGCTTGGTTGTGGCTTATCAGAAAGAGGATTTCATGCAGATTTCTGCCGCAGCAGTGATCAATAACAGGTTGGTACCAACTGGAAAGCTACCGGTAAGCGTGGCTCCGTTTTATAAATTCGGTGAAGGGCTTTAATACTTAACCACTAAGGCGCAGATTGCACAAGGATTGAATTTTAAATGATAGCGATCAATTGCTTTGGGCCCTTTGCTTTAAACTTTAGTCTTTCAGCTTTTTCTAAAACAATTTCAGGCTGAAAACGATTAGTCTATTATAAAACCTCAATGTTATGATAGACCCAGAAGATGACGATTATTCAAACGATCCTAACGACGCACTGCGCAGAGAGGACGAAGTAGAAAACATCAACGAAATTAGCGGCGATGATACCAGTATCGAACATGATAAAGATCTGCTGGAGCAGGCCGACCGGGCATCGAGATCATCTTACGAACTAAACCTCGATGATAACGATGACGATGATTTAGATGATTAAAAAAAGCGGCAGGTCATGTTGGTTTACACACGACCTGCCGTTATTGCTGCAAAAGCTTTATAAAACTACTTCGCTTTTGGCTTATACGTTTCCGGATTTACGGCAGTGGTGGTCCATCCTTTTAAAAATGCCGTTATTTTCTTTACATCGTGGCCAACTTTCTTTTTGCCGTTGGCTCCAACCTCTTCAGTTTCTAAATAGGAAGAATTTTCAATGTGCAATACTTTTCCTTTCCCGTCCAAAACTAAAAATACGGGGAAACCAAAACGCTGCGGATAGCCTAAACCAGCCAACACACTTTCGTTTTTATTTTCCGGACTATAATTTACCAAAACCGTCTCAAAATTATCGTTTATATATTTTTTTAGTGTTGCGGTACTGTCAACCAAATTATGGAAAGCAATACACCAGGTGCACCAGTTACCCCCAACCTGTACCAATACATGCTTATTTTCTTTAGCTGCTTTAGCTACGGCCGCTTCAATATCTGCTTTGGCGTTGGCCTGAGGGTTATAGATATGAACCCCATCTTTTTTTGCTTGACTAAAAGTTGTAGTCGCAATAAATAAGGCGCTTAATAAAATGACTAATCTTTTCATGTTTTTTTAGAATAATGTATACAAATTTAACAAAGTCTAGTAATATGATAGATTATTCGCAAATTCTTTACAGAACAGACACATTGCCTGGAGCTGTCTCCCTATTTTTTTATCCCCATCATCCATCTGCCATCATACATTTTCCATCCCCCATCATACCTCCCCCTTCAAAACACTATCTTTGCTAACCAATGGATTTTTTAGACATACACACCCATAAAACTGCTGTACAAAAAGGGGTAACCAGTATTCAAAGCTTATCGTTAACCAACGATATCTTTCTAGCCATGCCTAAAACAAAGCCGATTTCGGTTGGTTTACATCCGTGGTTTGCCCAAATTGATCAGTTAGATTTCCAAATGAAATATTTAACCGTGGTAGCCAATCAAAACAATGTAAAACTGATCGGTGAGTGTGGTTTAGACCGATTGAGGGGTGAAAATCTTGAAAATCAGGTCATCATCCTTGAAAAACAGCTCGAACTCGCCGAAAAAATCCGGAAACCACTGATTTTACACTGTGTTAAATGTTTTTCAGAATTAATCGCGGTCAAAGAAAGATTAAAGGTGAAAGTTCCTATGATTATACATGGCTTTAATAAAAATGAAGTGCTGGGCAAACAGCTTTTGGATAAAGGTTTTATACTTTCCTTTGGTACAGCGGCTTTAAAAGCATCATCCGGAGTGGCAAAACTGATCGAAAATACGGATCGTTTCTTCCTGGAAACCGACGATTCAGACATTTCCATTCAGGAAATTTACCAGGCCGCAGCCATTTTAAAAAAATGTAGCGTTGATGAGCTTAAAGCTCGTATTTTTGCCGACTGGAATAAATTGAATTTAAAAAACTAGCCACGGATGTGCAGAAAGCACGGAAAGTTTTCTTAGCTAATGCAAGATCCATTGAGTTATAAGCTGTGTCCATCCCCGCCCGAATGGCAGGGCAGGCTTTTCATCTGTGGTTAAATACAAGAATTAATATGTCTGATGTAAGCTGGCTTTCGCGCTCTGCGCTCCTTGTTGGAAATGATGGAATTAAAAAACTCCAATCGAAACATGTTTTGGTTATCGGTTTGGGGGGTGTAGGTTCTTTTGCTGCCGAATTTATTTGCCGCTCGGGTATTGGTGAAATGACGATTGTAGATGGCGATGTTGTGGATCCCACCAACCGAAACAGGCAATTGCCGGCATTGGCAACCAATCATGGGGTAAGCAAGGCTGCAATTATGCAGGAACGCTTACTGGCGATTAACCCTGCCCTGAAACTGCATGTGGTAAGCACTTTTTTAACCCCTGAAAAATGCAGGGAAATCCTGGAGTCTGATTTCGATTATGTAATGGATTGTATTGATAGCGTAATGCCAAAAATCACTTTACTTTCTACAGCACTTCAAAAAAACATACCGATTGTGAGTTCGATGGGGGCCGGTGGCAAAATGGATCCGACCAAACTAAGAATTACTTTACTTCCCGAAACCTACCAATGTGTTTTTGCCAGTTATGTACGCAAACGGTTGAACAAACTTGAAAACTCGGCTAAAATTAAAGCTGTTTTCTCCACTGAAGGAGTGGACAAAAACTCGATGATTATGACCGACGGAAGCAATTTTAAACGCTCGGCTTATGGTACCATTTCCTATTTACCTGCAGCCTTTGGCGGGGCCTGTGCATCAGTTGTAATTCGCGACCTGCTTGGCTTCCCTATTGAGATGGCTGAACGGCCAGCAAGAATCAGCTTAAAAACCATCCAGAAAAAGAAGAAGAAAAAGGCCTGATGTTGATATCATGATTTCGGTAAAATTTTAAATTGTTGTAAGTTTAAAGTTCGGAGAGAAATCACACTATGCCCCAACCCCTCAAAATCCTTCAAGCCTCTGCCGGTTCCGGTAAAACCTTCAGTTTAACTGCACATTACCTCACCCTGCTCTTCAGTGGAGATCATAAATACCGCGAAATTTTAGCCGTAACTTTTACCAACAAAGCTACCGAAGAGATGAAAACCAGGATATTAGAGGTTTTGCTCGGATTGGCTAAAGGAAATTCTTCAAAAAAAATCGACGATTATCGGAAGCTTATTTTACAAGCTTATCCGATGTTAAGTGCCCAGGAACTCCAGTTCAAAGCCGATAAGATTTACCGTAAAATTCTGCACGATTACAGCCGTTTTTCGGTGAGTACCATCGATGGTTTCGTGCAAAAAGTAATCCGTGGTTTTGCCTTCGAGCTGGGTCTTAATGCCGATTATAATTTAGAAATGAATTATGATAAGGTGAAGGACGATCTGGTTAACAAATTAGACGAGGCCCTGGATCACAATAAACAGCTCCTGCAGTGGATCATTGATCTGGCTATCGAACGCATCAGCGATAACAAAAGCTGGAACTATAAATTTGAGCTCTATAATCTTATCGGGGAAATATTTTCAGAACGTTTCCAGATTTTTGAAGATGCAGTAAATGCCCTTGGACTGGAAAACATAGACGATCTCTTTAAAAAATACATACAGCTTACCAAATCGGAAATTAAAAACTTCGAAGAAGAACTGGTGGCATTGGCAACTGAAGCCAACGAAGCCCTTAATGTAATCGGGGTAGAAAACGATCACCTTAAAGGCAAATCCAGAAGTCCGCTGGCAAAAATCATTTTAGTAGCCAGGGGCGACTTTTCAAAAATAGAACCACTTTTCAAATTAATCGATGAACCGGAGGAATGGTTCCAGAAAAATACGAATTTTCCTGAGGCTTACGAAACGGTAAACCCGATATTAAAGAAACTAAAAACGCATTACTTAACACATCTGCCCAATTACGGACTGGCTATAGCATTTAATAAAAACCTCTATTATTTAAGGTTAATGCAGGAAATTGCCGTTCTTCTTAAAGAGTACAGGGCCGAAAACGATAACCTGCTGATCAGTGATGCACAAAAGCTGATTTCAGGAATCACAGAAGATGCTGGCGATAATCCTTCTTTCATTTGGGAAAAAGTGGGCAACCGTTACCGCAACTTCCTGTTTGATGAGTTTCAGGATACTTCCACCAGTCAATGGGGAAGTTTTAAATCATTATTGACCAATGCAATGGCTACGCCAAGTCAGGATTTGATCGACCACCTCATTGTTGGCGATACCAAACAGTCTATTTACCGCTGGCGTAACGGCGACTGGAATATCCTGCATAAACAGGCAAAAATAGATGTCGGTGCTAAAAATGTTCTCGAAGAAAGCCTGGAAGAAAATTACCGAAGTGCAGAAAATATCATCACTTTTAATAATTTTCTTTACAAAGCCATTCCGCTTACCTTGCAGAATGAGTTGAATGAAAACCTGGCCTCTAAACCTGAAAGTATTCTTAAATGGTGGCAGGAGCAACATTATCAACATATTATTACCGACATTTATAGCGGATCGACCCAAAATTTCGCTACCAATACTTTAAAAGGCGGCACCATTAAAATCAGGAAATTCGGTAAAGATCATGCTCCTGAAGAGGCCCGTTTTACCGAAACTGTTTTTAGGGATATTGCCCTGGATGATATAGTTAAAGAAATTAACCAGCTCAAAAATAAGCAACAATATGCACTAAAAGACATTGCCATCCTGGTACGATCGAACAGTGAAGCCTTGTTAACGGTAAAAAAACTGATGGAACACCACTTACCTGTTCTGTCGGGAGATGCCTTATTGATTTCAAATAATTCGGCCATACAACTGATTATTAACACCTTAAAAACCCTAATAGGGTTAGAAAGTCAAACGGCATTGTATAAAGCCAATTGCATCGCCCTTTACCGTTCCCTACACGGAAAAGATCCCGATGCCAACCATTACATTAACCTTAGTCAAAAACCACTCCATACATTAACTGCGGTTTTACCTGCCGCTTTATGTATGAACTGGCAAAGCTGGCTCCAGTTACCCTTGCCAGAACTGGTCGAAATCCTGATTGAGAGCTATGGTTTAAAAGACCTCACAGCGAATTTGCCTTACCTGTTGGCGTTTAGAGACTTAACGGCGTCAGCCGGAAAACTTGGAGAAAAAGGCATTATTGCCTTTTTAACCTGGTGGGAAGAAGATGGGATTAAAAAGTCCTTACCTTCTCCTGAAGGTGCAGATGCCATTCAGATCATTACCATTCACAAATCGAAAGGTTTGGCTTTTAGGGCTGTTTTCGTGCCATTTTGCAACTGGGAAATCAAAGGCAAACCCAATGGAACTTTCTGGGTTTCTTCAGAAGAAACGGTTTACAAAGAACTGAAAGGTATACCCCTAAAATATAACGAAGCTTTAGCCGATTCGGCAATTGCTAAAGCATATTACGAGGAACTGCTCTACAACAACATGGATGCACTGAATATGCTCTATGTGGCCACTACACGTTCGAAAGATTACCTTTACATTGCTACCATGACCAAAAAAGAGCCGAAATTATCAAACATGGGCGATGTCATTAACTTTACTTTTGAAGACCAGTTTGATGAAAATGGCGTTTACGAAATTGTTGAGGAGGTAATTATCGAAAATAAAACCGAGCAATCTAATTTTATCGACCTGAAAAGTTATCCTACCACTACACGTTTATCTGAACTTTACATTCCATCAGAAGAAAAACACCTCAAACATTTGGTTAATATCGAAAATTCAGGCCGGAAAGGCTCATTACTGCACGATATCCTCGCCAGTGCCCGCAACCAGCAGGAAGTGGAAAGTTACACCGATCAATTGGTTCTACAGGGGATTATTAAAGATGAGGAAAGGCAAAAACTGATCGGGTCTGCCTTGGAAGTATTAAATAATCCCGAATTGCAATCTATTTTAGGCTCCGCAAGCCAAAGCATCATAGAAAAAACCATTGTTGATGAAAAAGGGAAAAGCCACCGGCCAGACCGGGTGCTGGTAAATGGAGATGAGGTCGTTATTCTTGATTATAAATTTACCCTCGAAGAGAGCGATAAACATATCGAGCAGGTGTACGTCTACAAAGCCTTACTTTCGGAAATGGGCTATCAGAACATCAGAACCTACCTTTTTTACGCTGTTAAGGGCAAATTAAAATTAGTGTGATATGGAAAAAGGATATCATTTATACGGTAATTCCGATCAATGTTATGCAGTTTATCTGAATGAACAGATTTGCTATACACGAACAGCTGATAATCAACAAAACGCAACACCGAACCTATCCCGTATGAATTTAAAATGGATAATGTTTTATATTAAATCTAATTCTTTAACCTAACATGAAACCATTTTTACAGGAAGTTGCAGAAGATTTAGTTGCCCGGTTTGGCAATCAGCTGGAAAACTGTGCCATTGTTTTTAACAATAAACGTCCATCAGCTTATTTGCAGAAACACTTTGCCGATATTATTGGCAAGCCATTTTTCAGCCCGTCATTTTTTACCATACAGGAATTCTTTGCCAGTTCTACCAGTTATAAAATAGCCGATTTTTACCTGCAGTTTTTTACCCTTCACAGCATTTATAATCAACTGCTGGCTGAAGAGAAACTGGAAAATATATCAAGTCACAAGTTTTTTCCTTTAGCCAAGATCATCCTAAGCGATTTTAACCAGATTGATGCCGATCTTGTAGATGCTGAGAAATTATACCGAGACCTGGAAGATATTTCGACGATCAATAAAGACTTTGATTATTTAAGCCCCGAGCAATACCGGTTTCTTGCCCAGTTCTGGACTTCCTATTCGGAAGGAAAACATAAAAAGCAGCAGGAACTGTTCATTAAAATGTGGCGCCGGATGCCCAAGCTCTACAATAGCTATCATACGAAGCTAAAAGAACAGGGTTATTTAACCAATGGTTCGGTTTACCGTTATCTGGCGGATGATATTACCAATCATCAGGAGTTTATCTCAAATTTTGATAAAGGGAAGATTATTTTCGTCGGTTTTAATGCCCTGAGTAATGCCGAGGCTAAAATATTCACCCAGCTGCAGGAAGCTGACAAAGCATTGTTTTATTTTGATGCCGACAGCTATTATTTAGATGATGTTTCGCAGGAGGCAGGTTTGTTTCTGCGTAAAAATATCAACCAGCTTGGATTGAAAAATGAATTTTCCGGAAAGGAGAGCCTGATGAAATCTTCTACTCACCAGGTAAACGTTTTTAAAGTTCAGGGACAATCGGCACAAGCCAAAATACTCAATAACATTCTGGAAGAAGATTATACATCAACAGAAGCCGTTGGGAAAACCGTAGTGGTTTTGGCTGATGAAAGCCTGTTGATTCCAACACTGCAAACCATCCCAACGAACATTAATGGCAAGGAAATCGACCTGAATGTAACCATGGGGTTTGCCCTGTCGACCTCCAGTATTTTTGGACTGGTTGATTTATGGTTAGGTAGCCAGCTGGAAATTTTACAGCGCGATAAAGTAAGCTATAAAAATGTAGAAGCCTTTTTAACCCATCCTCTAACCGGTTTAACACAAAAAATGCGTGATAAAGTGTTAACTGCCCTGCTGGAGGAAAACCAGGTGGAGATCGATCATAAACGTTTATTGCGTCAGAGCGGACTGTTTGAAACTTTTTATAAAAAAATTGACGATCCGCAACATGTAGTCACCAACCTCTTGGATGTACTTGATTACGTGCTCATGCGGCTATCGGGTGCTAAAACACTTAAGAAGATAGATGCTGAACTTTTTGTAAAAACCATACAGGAGTTAAACAGGTTGCACGATACGTTTAGCAACCACATCGGTAAAGAAGAAATCCCTTTTGTAATTTACCTGGTGCAAAAATCACTGCAAACCATTGCAGTACCACTTTCGGGCGAACCGCTCAACGGCATCCAGGTAATGGGGTTACTCGAAACCCGGAACTTAAATTTCGACAAGGTGATAATTTTAGGTTTTAATGAAGGTATTATTCCAAAATCGTCAATCGGTAATAGCTTTATACCTGATTCCATACGCCGTGTTTATGGCCTTCCGGTCCTCGAAAACCTCGATGCCATTTCATCTTACATGGTATATCGCCTATTACAACGGGCAAAAAATATCAATTTTGTCTATAACAGCTTAACCGACGAATATACTTCCGGCGAAGCCAGCCGGATTTTAAAGCAACTCGAGTACGAAAGCGGTTTCGATTTCAGCTACAATGAGCTTAATCTCGAAGTAAAAACCGAAGCGTTTAAAGAGGTAAAGATCGATAAGACCAATAATGCCTTTATCCAGGAAACGCTTCAAAAATACCTCGATAAAAAAAAGGTACTTTCGCCTTCTGCAATTACCCAATACATATCCAATCCTATTGATTTCTTTTTCAATTATATTGCTGGTATTAAAGAGCCTAAAGAAATAAGCGCAGTGGTAGAAGCCAACGAAATCGGTTCGATCTTACACAAAGTGATGGAATATTTTTACGAAGATTTAAGGTCGGCTGAAATCACCGCAGAGCGGATTAAGGAGAAACGCAAACAAATTCCTGCATTGATCCAAAAAGGCTTTAATGCCGTGATGTTCAAAAATCCCGATTCAGTGATGGAATATAAAGGCATGCAAAAAGTAATTTTATCCATAGTTGATGCCTATGTAAACATTATTTTAAATCAGGATGAAACCCAAACACCATTCCAAATCATTAGCCTTGAGCAAAAAGTTGAGGCCGAAATCAGCTTCCCTTTAAAGGGAAAGGAAGCCAGCGTGAAGATATTCGGCTTTATCGATCGCGTTGATGTAAAAGATGGCATAACCAAAATTATCGATTACAAAACCGGGAGCGACAAGTTAACCTTTAAAGATATCCCCGAGCTCTTCAATTCAGACGGCAAGCACATCAACAAAGCGCTGATTCAAACCTTACTCTATACCTATGCTTACGAGCAGTTTTCGGGTAAAAATTTTGTAGAACCGAATCTGTATGTGGTAAAAACCATGAGTATAGATGGCGTTTGGTTTAAATCTGGAAGGCAAAATTTATCTGGCGCTTATTTAGAAGAAATCAAGCCTGAGTTTCTTGCTGAATTAAGAAAAAAACTGACCGAACTTTTCGAAGCGCCTTACTTTGTGGCCAGTGCAGTTGAGGATAATTACAAATATTCTATTTATAAAACTTTGTTTGGGAAATAAGATAAAAACTAAAGGCTAAGCCAACCTCACTTTACTTACATAGCTGTTTCTGATATTATAAAAACTGCCAGTATTTATCCCGATGTATCACTTGGGTTGCTTCAGGAGCATACTTTTCGATAAAAGTGCTTGGAAACTTTACTTTTACTTTAGGATTCCATTTCAGTTCAAAAGCGTTTATTTTATTGTCTTGTTCTTCAATATTTCAAGGGTTTGTTGTAGCGCTCTTTTAATCATTAATTCATTACCTATTCGCCCAAAATAGCAATATTTAGAGAATAGACTGATATCATCATCATTTCAAAACATCTGTCAGAAAAAGATAATTTTTCTCAACTAAACTAATTTATGTTCTGGTATTTTGTCTTTAAGCCTATCTTTAAAAATGCTAACCTTAAATTTTACAAAATTTCCTGTACTGGAAACCGAACGCTTAATCCTCCGCGAACACGATCTTGCTGATGCCGAAGCACTTTTTGCCTTGCGCACCAACGAAAAGGTAATGAAATATATCGATAGGGAACGGCCAAAAGATATTTTCGAGATTAAAGATTTTATCTCCCGCTTCAGAAATGGCTATGAAAATGGCGACAACCTGGCCTGGGTAATCGCCTTAAAAGATAATCCCGGGCAAATGATCGGCTCAGTAGGATATTGGCGTACCGACTTTGCCAATCACCGTGCAGAGATTGGTTACATGCTGCACCCTGATTATTGGCGACAGGGAATCATATCTGAAGCCCTGAAGCGATCGATCGATTTCGGCTTCGAAGAAGTTAACCTGCATACCATTAGCGCAAACATCAATGTAGAAAACGATGCTTCGAGACAAATACTGATCAAACATGGTTTTGTAAAAGAAGCACATTTTAAACAGGATTATTATTTCAGGGGCCAGTTTCTTGACAGTGAAATTTATGGATTATTGAATCCAAATCATTAAATTAATGTAATGTAGTTAAAATGCTTAAAACCGCAGCAGCGGTTCTCGCCCCCCTTAAAAGCAGAAGAAACCATAAAATTCTCTACTGAAAATTGGATTTTACTTGCTGTGACAACCGGGATTTAAAAAACATGCCCTGGGGCATGAGGCAGTTTTCTATTTTAGGCAACAACGGCAACATCCATTTTGGAGAAGATATTTCGGAAAAAGCCTAAGCTTTGATACAAAAAGCTTAACAAAAACACAATTACCCAATAATATTTCTTTTTTTAAACGAATAAACAAAAAACACAGCCGAAAAAGCTCGAAATAAGGAACCTAAACACCCACAATTATTACAAAACATAGGCATTTTAGCCTTTGGTTTCAAAGCGATTAATAATTATATTTGCCCCCGTTATAAAAATTTACAATGAGAGAAATCCAATTTAGAGAAGCACTTCGCGAAGCCATGAGCGAAGAAATGCGTAAAGATGACCGCGTTTTTTTATTAGGTGAAGAAGTAGCAGAATATAACGGTGCATACAAAGTAAGTCAGGGTATGCTTGACGAGTTTGGTGCGAAACGTATTATCGATACCCCGATTGCCGAATTAGGTTTCGCTGGTATTGCAACTGGTGCAGCAACTGCAGGCCTTATTCCAATTGTAGAGTTCATGACATTTAACTTCTCTTTAGTTGCAATCGATCAGATCATCAACGGAGCAGCTAAAATCTTATCAATGAGCGGAGGTCAGTTCTCATGTCCTATGGTTTTCCGTGGCCCAACAGGTAACGCAGGCCAGTTAGGTGCACAACACTCTCAAAACTTCGAAAATTGGTATGCCAATACACCAGGTTTAAAAGTAGTCGTTCCGGCTACACCTTATGATGCAAAAGGTTTATTAAAACAGTCGATCCTTGACCCTGATCCGGTTATCTTTATGGAATCAGAGGTAATGTACGGCGATAAAGGCGATGTTCCTGCCGAAGAATACTATATTGAATTAGGAAAGGCCAACATCACCAAACAAGGTACCGATGTAACCATTGTAACTTTTGGTAAAATGTTAACCCGTGTAGTTAATCCTGCTGTAGAAGAATTAACCAAAGAGGGAATCAATGTAGAAGTAATCGATTTACGTTCTGTTCGTCCTATCGATTATGCAACCATCATCGAATCGGTTAAGAAAACAAACCGTTTAGTCGTGGTAGAAGAAGCCTGGCCATTGGCTTCAATTTCTTCAGAAATTGCTTTCAACGTACAAAGAAATGCATTCGATTACTTAGATGCGCCAGTTTTACGTATCACTTGTGCTGATGTTCCGCTTCCATACTCTCCAACTTTAATTGCAGCAAGCTTACCAAACGCAGAGCGTGTAATTAAAGCGGTAAAAGAAGTAATGTACGCAACAAAATAAATGTCATTCTGCACACAGCGCAGTGTTTCATTCGATATAAAATCCTCCAATAATTTGGGGGGTTTTTTTTGACCTTTTGCCAAGGACACGGCCCTAAGCCATTATATGCGGCAATAAATAAATTTTATCAATAACTTCGCTCAATATCAAAATGTCATGCCAGAATACATTGCCGATCAAACCTTCGAAAAAGCCGATTATACCCTACGTGCATTATCAAAAGCAGAATATGAAAACTGTAGATTTATCAACTGCGATTTTTCAGGTTCAGATTTAAGCAGTGTAAAGTTTTTGGATTGTCAGTTTAGCCATTGCAACCTGAGTTTGGCCAATATTAACAAAACAACTTTTAACGGGATAGACTTTAGCGACTGCAAAATGCTGGGCCTAAGGTTCGAAAATTGTAATGATTTTGGTTTGGCGTTTAACATTAGCAATTCAAAACTGGATCATTGCTCTTTCTATAAACTCAAATTAAAAAAAACAACCTTTAAAAATGTGCAGCTTCACGAGGTCGACTTTTCAGAAACCGACCTGTCCGGCTCAACTTTCGAAAATTGCGATTTACTCAATGCTACATTCGACAGAACGATGTTAGAAAAAGCTGATTTCAGGACAGCTTTTAATTTTTCAATCGACCCCGATAACAACCGGATAAAAAAAGCTAAATTCTCGCCATCGGGTTTAGCGGGTTTGTTGCACAAATACGATATCCTAATCAGTTAATGATTTATCCGAGAATCTTTGTAATTTCATAACAAGATAATTTATGGAACCGTCAAAACCGGAAAACATCGACCAATACATCGCCAATTTTCCTGCAGCAACCCAAAAAATGCTGCAACAAATACGTGAAACCATTCATCTGGCTGTGCCTGAAGCTAAAGAAGTTATCAGCTATGGTATGCCTGCGTTTAAGCAAAGAGGTATTTTAGTTTACTTTGCCGGTTATGCCAAACACATTGGTTTTTACCCGGCAGGTTCGGGTATCGAAGCCGTTAAAGATGAATTTAGTGGTTATAAATGGAGCAAAGGTGCAGTGCAGTTTCCATTAGATCAGCCCATGCCTTTAGACCTGATTACCAGAATAACCAAATTTAAAGCTGAGCATGACTTGCAGAAAGCATCAAAAAAGAAATAAAACAGCTGTTAAGGCCTTGTTACCTCAATTTTCTACAAAATTTACTCACACATTTCGGTGGAAAACTTGATTTGAAAAATCCTTAATTTCTAAAAATCCTAACTAGCTTTGACGTTTTAATTTTAGATATGTTAACCCACTATAAAATAATTGCAGCCGAGTTAAACGTTGCAGAAAAGCAGGTAACTGCTACTATAAATTTACTAGATGAAGGTGCAACAGTACCTTTTATTTCCCGTTACCGTAAAGAACTGACCGGCAGTTTAGATGAGGTTGAAGTAGCCGCCATACGCGACCGGGTTTTACAGTTACGCGACCTGGATAAACGCCGCGAGGCCATCTTAAAATCGATGACCGATTTAGGCAAATTAACCCCTGAATTGGAGCAACAGATTAACGAGGCCGAAACCATTTCTCTTTTAGAAGATATTTACCTGCCTTACAAACCTAAACGCAAAACACGTGCATCGGTTGCCAAAGAAAAAGGTTTGGAGCCACTTGCTTTGCAAATTTTTGATCAGGGTAATTTTGACCTGGATACCGAAGCAGATAAATTTATAGATGCCGAAAAAGGCGTAAATAGTTTGGAAGAAGCTTTAGCCGGGGCAAGGGATATTATTGCTGAGATGATTTCGGAAAATGCCGAAGTCCGGACCAAAATGCGCACTTACTTCCAGGAAAAAGCCGAATTTAAATCTGAAGTAATTAAAGGAAAAGAAGAGGAAGGCATTAAATACAAAGATTACTTTGAATGGAACGAGCCCGTTAAAACTGCAGCTTCGCACCGTGTTCTGGCCATGCGCCGCGGCGAAAAAGAATTGATTTTACGTTTAGATGCCCTTCCCCCTGCCGAAGATGCCATTGCTTTACTTGAAAATCAGTTTATTACAGGCAATAACGCAGCATCAAAACAAGTGCAACAGGCTTTAGAAGACGGTTACAAACGTTTACTGGAGCCTGCCATGGAAACCGAACTGCGTGTTTTCACCAAACAAAGAGCCGATGAAGAGGCCATCCGTGTTTTTGCTGAAAATGCACGTCAACTGTTGTTGGCTGCACCAATGGGTCAAAAAAATGTACTGGCCATTGACCCGGGTTTCCGTACCGGCTGTAAAGTAGTTTGCCTGGATAAACAAGGACAATTGTTAGAAAACACAACCATTTATCCTCATACCGGACAGGGGAATGTTAAGAATGCCGAATTCACCATCCAGCAGCTTTGCGAGAAATACCATATCGAAGCCATTGCCATTGGTAATGGAACCGCCGGACGGGAAACCGAAGCTTTTGTCAGGGGTTTAAATTTACCGAACATCATTATTGTAATGGTTAATGAAAGTGGGGCCTCGATTTATTCGGCCTCAGAAGTAGCACGCGAGGAGTTCCCTACACAGGATATTACCGTTCGTGGTGCGGTATCTATTGGTCGCCGATTAATGGATCCTTTAGCGGAGCTGGTAAAAATCGATCCAAAATCAATTGGTGTTGGCCAGTATCAACACGACGTTGATCAGAACAAATTACAGGCTAGCCTTGATGATACTGTAATCAGTGCCGTAAACGCAGTAGGTGTTGAATTAAATACCGCTTCTAAACAAATTTTAGCTTACGTTTCGGGCCTGGGGCCAGCTTTAGCACAAAATATTGTAGACTATAGAAATACCCACGGCGCCTTTAAAAACCGCGAAAGCCTGAAAAAAGTACCGCGTTTGGGCGATAAAGCTTACGAGCAGGCAGCAGGTTTCCTGCGTATCCGAAATGCAGAAAACGTATTGGATACCAGCGGAGTACACCCGGAGCGCTATGCCGTAGTTGATCAAATGGCCAAAGATCTGGGCACTACTGTTTCAGCACTGATGAAGGATAGCCAGTTACAAAAACAGATTAAGCTGCAGCACTATGTTACAGATGAAATTGGTTTACCTACGCTTAACGACATCCTAAAAGAGCTGGCCAAACCCGGCCGCGATCCACGCGAGCAGTTTGAAACCTTTAGCTTTACAGAAGGCGTTAATGAAATTGCAGACTTAAGAACCGGAATGAAATTACCGGGTATTGTAACCAATATTACCAATTTCGGTGCCTTTGTTGATATCGGCGTACACCAGGACGGATTGGTACACACCAGCCAGTTGGCAAACCGTTTTGTAGCTAACCCAAATGATGTGGTGAAAGTGCATCAAAAGGTAGAAGTTACGGTAATGGAAGTAGATGTAGCCCGCAAAAGGATTTCGTTATCAATGAAAACTGAAGTTACACCGAAGTCGGAAGTCCGCAGCCGGGAGTCAAAGGAGCAAAAACCTAAGCAGAACTTCAAATCAAGTAACCATAAACAAAGCTTCAAACCCCGTAATGAACCAAAAGATGCCGATGGCGATTTACAGGAGAAATTAGCCAAGCTAAAAGGAATGTTTAAATAGTGTAGCTATTGAGCGGCACAAGTAAACTTGTGCCGCTTGGGTGAGCGAATTACTAAAGCGCTAATTAATAATCAAATTGATGGGTATAATCTTTATTAACATCAACAGTAACACCATCATCATTTGTAACCACTTTGCCATCTATCTCCGCTTTATAGCTGATTTGATAACTGGCATTAAAGTTAATGCACTGCGCGCTGGCAGAAATTACATCAACTGGTAATATAGTCTCAATTACATAAGTTTTGGTACTTCCAGTGAAATCGTTTTTTCCTAAAGAAATAGCAGCTTCATTGTTTCTGGTTACGCCATTTACCTTCCAGATGGTTTTAGTGCCTTTAGTATCACCGCCTACAATTACAAAAGAAACGTAATCATCGGCTGAATTTACGCCGTTTGCGGTGATGGTAAATTTTGCAGTTTTACCACTTTTTGAAGGAGCGGTTTCTGAATCTTTTTTTACAAGAAAACAGTAGCGAAAAAACAAGAGCAAGAGATAATAATGTTGAAATTTTTTTCATAGATTTTTAATCATTTTCTTACCCTATGTGCTAAAAAAATGCCAAAACCTCCGGCTATAATTAAAATACTATATTTCAGGTAAAGGGAACTACCTATTTTTAGGTAGTTTTTTGATTACATTTCATTATTTAATAGTCAGTATAACAAACAATGTCCTAATTATTGTTGCAATAACCTAGATTTAGCAAATTCTAAATGCCAAATACCATACAAATTGGATAACAACTTAGTTCTGTCAGATTGAAGAAACTACAAACCTGCAAACCTATCCCGAAGTTCTAATCTTCTTTTAGGTAAACTATCAGGATAGTTATTCTGAATAAATGCAATCATAGCTTCCCTTACGTAACAGCGCAAATCGAAAGCTTTCGATGAATTGGAGGCGCTCATCAAAAAACGCACCTCAATGGTCCCATCTTTAGTACTATCAGTAACTTGTACCACATTTACCCTTTTATCCCATAAAGGATTTGCATTCAATAATCTTGTTAATTCCTGTCGCATAGGTTCAACCGGAATAGTATAATCAAGATATAAAAAGACCGTTCCAAGCAGATCTGCCGAAACCCGCGTCCAGTTTTGAAAAGGCTTTTCAATAAAATATGTAATCGGCAAAATTAACCGCCGCTGATCCCAGATATTAACCACTACATAAGTTAAGGTAATTTCCTCAACCTTGCCCCATTCGCCTTCTACAATCAAAACATCATCGATACGGATAGGTTGCGTAAACGCGATCTGAAAGCCTGCCAATAAGTTTCCCAGCGATTTTTGTGCTGCAAAACCAATAATAATCCCGCCGATACCTACCCCCGTAAGCAAGCCGGCTCCTATTTTACGCATGCTTTCAAAACTCAGCAGGATAATGGCAATTGTAACAAGAACAATTAACGAAACAATAAACTTGCGTACAAATTGCAACTGTGTTCTGATTTTACGTTCTTTTAAATTATTTTCCTTATTTAAATCGTATTTGAAATAAAAATAATCCTCAAGCACATTAACAGCCCGCACCAGAATCAAAGCAAAGGTAATGGTAAGTGCGATTTCTAAAGCTTTTTCAAGCGGAGCACGATAAACCGGTGCCATTTTCATCACCGATAAGGAAAAATTTAACAACAATAGCGGGATAAACACGCCAATAGGATGGCGCAGGTGTTTGATAATGGATTTGATGAAGATAAAATCCCACCAGCGCGAGAGTAAGATAAAGATTCTGTGAATAACAAATTTAATGCATATCCCCAGTAAAACAGCAAGCAAGCCAATAATGATATTCTTCAGACACAAGGGAATGGACGAACCGTATAAATGATCTAAGTACTGCATAAAAAGCTGGATGATTATATAACCGAAAGGCATCTGCCAATGAACTAACATCCAAAATTTACTTTTTGTTTATCAGCATGTAAGCGAAGCACATTAAATTTTACATACTTTAGGGTTTATATTTACGAATCATCAGGCTTATGGATTTTTTCAATGCCCAAAGCATCTTTTTTACGGTACTGGATTACCAAATGAGCTATCTCGAGTTCTTTGCCGTAATAACCGGGATCATTTCGGTAATCCTCTCTGCAAAAGCCAGTATCTGGAGTTGGCCTGCCGGCATTATCAATGTGTTTCTTTCAGCCTTTTTATATTATCAAACCCAACTTTATCCCGATATGTTCCTGATGGTCTTCTTTTTCATTACCAATATTATGGGTTGGTGGAGGTGGGCAAACCCTAAACCGGAAGAAGAAGACAGGAACAAAGAACTCAAAATCAGTTTTATGCCACTGAAGCAGTTTTTAATTTTACTAATTGTAGGTGTTGCCGGCACATTGCTTATGGGTACACTGGCCAGCAAACTCCACCACTGGCTACCCTTATTGTTTAATTTGCCCAGCGCCTACCCTTTTGTCGATTCGTTTATTTTTGTAATGAGCGTGATCACTACTTTTTTAATGATCCAGAAAAGGATAGAATGCTGGATTATCTGGCTGATGATTGATATCGTAGCCACTTATCTTTATTTCTTAAAGGGCATAAAATTTATGGGTATCGAATATTTCATTTTTACCATTATTGCCGGCTTTGCATTATGGAACTGGATTAAGGAATATAGAAGTTACAACAAAGCAGGTTAATCAAAACTATATTCGGAGCCAGAAAGTGATTTCAATGGGTCAATTTTCATGTTTTCTTGAAAAGGAATGGTTTAATTCGTATCTTCAGGTAAAATCCAACATGATATGACAGCTAAACAAATGCTTCCTATCATCCCTGACAATATTCTGGTGAATAAAATTTACGAACTGAGAGGCCTTAAAGTAATGCTCGACAGCGATCTGGCAGCGCTGTATGGGGTAGAGACTAAGCGACTCAATGAGCAAGTGAATAGAAACCCAGACCGATTTCCTCAAGACTTCATGTTTCAGCTTACCGATGAAGAATGGTTAAACTTGAAGTCGCAAATTGCGACTTCAAGTTGGGGTGGCAGAAGAAAACTTCCTTATGTTTTTACCGAACACGGCATACTAATGCTTTCGAGTGTACTGAGCAGTCAGCAGGCCATCCAGGTTAACATACAAATTGTCAGAATTTTTAGCCGTATCCGCCGATTGCTTTCAGAAAATACAGAGCTTAAACTGGAAATAGAAGAAATAAAAAAGAAACTAAGCAACCACGATAAAAATATCGAACTGGTTTTTGGCTATCTCGATCAGCTTATTGAAAAGAAAAGCAAACCCAGAAAACGGATAGGATACATGCCTGATGAGCTGTGATATTCAGTTAAAATCTATTAGGAGTTGGCTTCACAGGGTTGCAGAAATAAATTCAGCCTAACCTTGGAAATACTCATCCCGAACGTTCACTTAAAACCCTCAAACTTTTTTCAACCAACTATTTGATAATAAAAGTATTCTATCTATCTTTGCAGTCCCAATTTTAATGGGAATAATAAATTGTTTAATAAATTAAATACAAGCAAGTGAATACGTTAAGTTACAAAACTGTCTCGGCCAATGCTAAAACTGTAAACAAACAGTGGGTTGTTGTTGATGCGGAAGGCGAGATTTTGGGGCGCTTGTCATCGAAGATCGCTATGATCATCCGTGGTAAAAACAAGCCTGAGTACACCCCACACGTAGACTGCGGTGATAATGTAATTGTTATCAATGCAGACAAGGTTAAATTGACAGGAAACAAATTCAGCGAAAAGCAGTATGTTTCTTACACTGGTTATCCAGGTGGTCAACGTTTTATCTCTCCAAAAGAGTTAATGGCGAAACACCCTCAACGTGTAATCGAGAAAGCGGTACGTGGTATGTTACCGAAAACTAAATTGGGTAAAAAATTATACACTAATCTTTTTGTGTATGCTGGTGCAAACCACCCTCATGCAGCTCAATCTCCAAAAACCATTAAACTTTAAGAAATGTCAGTTACTAACACTTCAGGAAGAAGAAAAACAGCTGTAGCACGTATCTACTTAAAAGATGGTGCTGGCGCAATTACCGTTAACGGTAAAGATCACAAAGAATATTTCCCTACTTTACCTTTACAATATATCGTAAACCAAAGTTTAGAAGTTGCTGAACTTGTTGGCCGTTACGATATTACCGTAAATGTACAAGGTGGCGGAGTAAAAGGACAAGCAGAAGCTGTTCGTTTAGCTATTGCTAAAGCGATTGTTGAACTAGATGCGGAGAAAAAACCTGCATTACGTGCTAAAGGCCTAATGACGCGTGATATGCGTATGGTTGAGCGTAAAAAACCAGGACGTGCTAAAGCCCGTAAGAAATTCCAATTCAGTAAACGTTAATCACAGGAGGCAAAGACAATGGCAAGAACAACTTATCAAGACTTATTGGATGCAGGTGTACACTTTGGTCACCTTACCCGTAAATGGAATCCAAAAATGGCTCCTTACATTTTCATGGAGCGTAATGGAATTCACATTATAGATTTAAATAAAACTTTAACTAAAACTGAAGAAGCTGCGGCTGCGATTAAACAAATCGTAAAATCAGGACGTAAAGTTTTATTCGTATCAACAAAAAAACAAGCTAAAGGAATCGTAGCTGAGCAAGCTAAAAAAGTAAATATGCCTTTCGTAACCGAGCGTTGGTTAGGTGGTATGTTAACTAACTTTGCTACTGTTCGCAAGTCAATCAAAAAGATGTCTAACATCGATAAAATGACTAAAGACGGTACTTATGCTATCCTTTCTAAAAAAGAGCGTTTAATGATCCAACGTGAGCGTGTTAAATTAGAATCACTTTTAGGTGGTATTGCTGATTTAAACCGTTTACCTGCAGCTTTATTCTTAATCGATGTTAAGAAAGAGCACATTGCGGTAACAGAAGCGTTAAAATTAAACATCCCTACTTTTGCGATGGTTGATACTAACTCTGATCCTTCTAACATCGATTTCCCAATCCCTGCGAATGATGATGCTACAAAATCAATCTCTTTAATTACTGATGTAATTATCAAAGCGATTGAAGAAGGTTTAGAAGAGCGTAAACGCGAAAAAGATGATGAAGCAGAAAAAGAAGCAGTAGCCGCTAAAGCTGCAGCTGATGCGCCTGAAGCTAAAGAGCCAAGACGTAAAAAAGCTGCTGAAGCTGAGGTAGAGGCCTCTTCATCAGAAGAAACTAAAACAGAAGAATAGTAATATTTTTTAATTGCAGGTTACTGGTTTCAGGTTTTAAGTTGGCTTAACATGAGTTTAACTTAGCGCTTGTAACTTGTAACCTGTAGTTGTTATAACAAGATTGTAAATTTTAAAAAAGGAAATAAAATGTCTACAGTACAAATTTCTGCAGCAGATGTAAACAAATTGCGTCAACAAACTGGCGCTGGTATGATGGATTGCAAAAAAGCTTTAGTTGAAGCTAATGGCGATTTCGAAGCGGCTGTTGATTTATTGCGCAAAAAAGGTCAAAAAGTATCTGCAGCCCGTTCTGGCAATGCTACTTCTGAAGGTTTGGTATCAATCGCTGTTTCAGCAGATGGTACAAATGGTAAATTAGTTGCTTTAGCCTGCGAAACTGAACCAGTTTCTAAAGTTGAAGATTTCCGTAACCTGGCTCAGGCTGTTTTAGCTGCAGCGGTTGCCAACAATCCTGCTACTACTGAAGAATTATCAGCAATTGCTTTGGAAGACGGACGTACAGTTGCCGAAACGATCACTGAATTAACCGGTAAAATCGGAGAGAAAATCGTGATCCAAGAGTACGTAAATATCTCAGGCGAAAAAATCGTTTCTTATATCCACTCTAACGGTAAAATGGGCGTTTTAGTAGTATTTGAAGGTGCTAATGGCGCAGATATTACCGAAGCTGGTAAAGATGTTGCTATGCAGATTGCTGCGATGAACCCGGTTGCTGTTGATAAAGATGGTGTTGATCCTGCTACTATTGAGCGTGAAATCGAAATTGCTAAAGATGTTATCCGTCAGGAAGGTAAACCAGAAGAAATGGTTGAAAAAATTGCTGCCGGTAAATTGAACAAATTCTACAAAGACAGTACTTTATTAAACCAGGAGTTTGTTAAAGATAGT
Source organism: Pedobacter zeae (assembly GCF_014196715.1). Classification (GTDB taxonomy): domain Bacteria; phylum Bacteroidota; class Bacteroidia; order Sphingobacteriales; family Sphingobacteriaceae; genus Pedobacter; species Pedobacter zeae. The sequence goes on along the minus strand of NZ_JACIEF010000004.1, from coordinate 55,117 downwards.
TCATTAGATGTTCGTAAATTCTTAGACAACACCGTTAAAGGATTAACTGTATCTGCTTTCAAACGCGTACAATTAGGTGCATAAGCACTAAAAAAACATATTAAAAATAGCCCCAATTTCTTGGGGCTATTTTTTTGATATAATTTTTAGCGTTGTCGACTTTAATGACCAGTTTGCTAAAAAGTCGACCACTCTTATTCATCTCCTACTTCCTCAAAGCGGTATAGGTACCTACTTCCTTACCAGAGTCATCCAGCATACTTACTACCAGGAGATTTTTATCTGCTGTAATTTTAGTAATGGTTCTTGCTCCTTTCTGTGGCCCACCACCAATAATTAACGGATAATGGTTCAGGTTTTTATCGGGCTGGTGTACCATGTATTTGTGGGTATGTCCGCTCAGTACTAAATCAACTTTCCCCTTGTTCAATAAAGGTTCAAACAACTCCGTACAATGTTTTGGTCCATGTGCATCACCCGAATAACGGGGCGGAATGTGCATCAATACAACACGAAAAGGTGCTTTTTTGAATTCTTTAGTATTGATTTCCGTTTTAAGCCATTCTGCCTGTTGCATACGGTAATCGTCGAAATTGACAATCCCGGCATAAACCGGATGTGCATCTTCCTTATCTTCTCCTGTATCGATAACTACAAAACGCACAGGACCTAAAGTAAAAGCGGTGTGCCCCACATGCATGTAATATTGTGCAAACTCTCGCGCAAATTTACCGCGGGTTTCATGGTTCCCCCTCACATATATAAAGGGGGTATTTTTTGCAAAATTATCTACACATGGCTGCAACATATGATCGATAATCTGTTTTTCATCCGTTTGATAATCAAAAATATCACCATTAAAGAAAACAAAATCCTGCTGGGCAGCCGGTACAAGTCCTAATAAATGCGGAATAGACTCAGGCCGATCATGAATATCGTTCAGCATAACAAACGATACCTCCTCTTTAACCTGCTTGGCATTCAAAAACGACTCAACATTACTGCTCACCGTTTCGCCATAGGTTAATTTGTAAGGTTGAAAATCTTTGATTTCTTTGGAAACAATTTTATAATAATACTTTGTACCGGGTTTTAAATTCTGAAGCGTAACTGCATTTAGCTTGCTGTTGGCCTGCATTAAACCTAATTCAGCTTTACCATAAGCTTTCTGGTTCAACTGATCGGCCTGCTCACCAAATTCTACCCAGCCCGCGGCATTTTTATTGGTTAACCATAAAATCGTCATCGAGTTATTAAAATTGGTTTGCAGATAAGGCCCTACTGCAATTTTAAATGCATCTTCTTTTTCGGCAACATCTGCAATAGCCACCCCAGGCGCAACTAATGTTGCGGCACTTAAAGTAAGTCCGGCCTTCAGAAAGCTCCTTCTATTAGGCTGATTTTCATTCATTTGATTAGTTTATCTTATTAACCAAATATATCGTTACAATAGTTAACTTTGATTGTGTAAGCTTAAATTTACTCAAACGTTTGTTATGCCCAAGATCATTCCCAATACTTCCTATTACCATAACGATACATTAATAAGCGGTCAGGAAATTGAAATCAGCCATACTGATATTACCAACATCAGACCTTCGGCTACAACAGTTAATAGCCAGTCGATCACCGTGCCCGGGTTTATAGATTTACAGATTTATGGCTCAGGCGGACGTTTGTTCTCCGCCGATCCAACCATCGAATCGTTAACCATTATGGAAGATGATTTGTTAAAAAAAGGAACAACCGGCTTCCTCGCCTGCCTCGCTACCAATACGCCAGAAGTATTCAATGCCTGTATCAAAACCGTTAAAGCACACCGTGCTTTCGCAAGAAACTGCCTGGGCTTACATTTAGAAGGCCCTTTTTTAAATCCAAAACGTTTAGGCGCGCACGTTCCGGCATTTGTTCGCAAGGCCGAACTGGATGAAATTAAACAATTGCTCGATTTCGGCGACGGCGTGATCAAAATGATGACCATTGCTCCTGAGCTTCAGGATGACGAAGTAATCCAATATTTATTAGATAGTGGGGTGGTCGTTTCTTTAGGCCATAGTAATGCCACTTTTGAAGAGGCTACAACCGCCTACAATAAAGGCATACAAACCACCACCCATCTTTTTAACGCCATGAGCCCCATCCATCACCGGGAGCCCGGTATTCCTACTGCGGTTTTTAATCATCATAAAGCGATGGCCAGTATCATTGCCGATGGACAGCACGTCGATTTCGAAGTGGTTAAGTTTGCGCAAAAGCTGTTAAAAGAACGGCTGTTCCTCATCACCGATGCCGTTACAGCCTGTTCAACCGGCCCATACCAGCATATCCAAAAAGGGAATAAATTTGTAATGCCCGATGGAACGCTTTCAGGTTCTTCGCTCACCATGTTAGAAGCCGTTAAAAACTGTGTATCGCACTGCGGTATCAGTTTAAACGATGCTGTTAAAATGGCCACACAATATCCCGCCGGCTTAATCGGGATTGAAAATCTTTGTGCAAAGATCGAGTTAGGAGCACAAGCAAATTTGGTGGTACTTGATGAGGAATTAAATTTAAAAGAAGTCTTTTTTAAAGGTGAGAAAATATAATTTGTCGAATATGTTTAAAAGAATTCTTCCGGTAATTATTTTGTTTTTCATTTCTACCTGTGTGCTGTGGGCACAGGAAACAAACAAAGGTTTTACCATTATCCCACTTGGTGTTAAAGGCGGTGATGATGAAAGCAATTTATCATCTTACATGATTGCTCCAATAGGAAGTGAAAAATATGTCTGTCTTGATGCAGGAACTATAAATGCCGGTATCCAAAAGGCAATCGATATGAAATCGCTGAAAGGAATCAGCGAGGAGGTTCAGCGCAGACAGATTAAAGGTTACCTGATATCGCACGGACATTTAGATCATTTAGCCGGGCTGATTATCAATTCTCCGGCAGATACCGCAAAAAACATTTACGGTTTACCTTCAGTGCTCAATATTTTAAAGGATAAATATTTTACCTGGGATGCCTGGGCTAATTTTGCCAACGAAGGAGAAAAGCCACAGCTGAAAAAGTATACTTATTTTCCACTGGTTGAAAACAATAATTATCAGCTGGAGGGCACAGAAATGAAGGTAAAGGCTTTTGAGCTGAGCCATGGCAATCCTTATAAAAGCACTGCTTTTCTGATCAATCATGATGATATTTATATACTTTACCTGGGTGATACCGGAGCCGATGAAATTGAAAAATCAGATAAACTTGCCAGCTTATGGCGAAGTATAGCACCGCTAATTACAGCAGGTCAGCTAAAAGCTATCTTTTTAGAGGTTTCATTCCCGGATGAGCAGCCCGATAAACAATTATTCGGGCATCTTACGCCAAAGCTTTTCTTTAACGAACTGTCGAAACTTGAAGCTTTAACAACTGATAAAGCCTTTAAAAAAGTTTCATTTATTGTTACCCATATCAAACCGCCGCGATCAACAGCAGAAAAAGTAAAGCAGCAATTGATTTCAGGTAACATAAAAAACTTAAAATTAATCTTCCCTGAGCAAGGACAGTCTTTAACGATTAATTAATATAAGCAAAACATAAGCAGTAAAATGTCAGTGTATTTTTGTTAAAAAAACATTGATGAAAAAATTTATATTACTAGTAACTTTTATGTTTACCGTAACGCTTTACGGTTTTGCACAAGGGGTTACCACTGCATCATTTATTGGTACAGTGAAAGATCAAAAAGGGGTAATACCTGGCGCAACGGTTACTGCTATACACATCCCCTCAGGCACAAAATACTCAACCCTCACCCGGGCCGATGGCAGGTACAACTTACCCAATGTACGTGTGGGTGGCCCGTACACCATTAAAATAAGTTATATTGGTTATAACGAACTGGTAAAAGAAAACCTGAATACCACCATTGGTGAAGATTTAAGGGTTGATGCTTCACTTACCGAAACCTCGCAGAACCTGGCCGATGTGGTGGTAAAAGGAACGCAGGATAAGGTGATCAACTCATCGCGCACAGGTGCGAGGGAAACCATTACCAGACAGCAGATTGACAACCTGCCAACCATCAGCCGTTCGTTGGCTGATTTTACCAAATTAACGCCATCAGCAAACTCTACAACCATTGGAGGCTTAAGTTTTGGCGGCAGAAGCGGTTCTTACAATAACTTAACGGTAGATGGGGCCTTATTCAACAATTCGTTCGGATTATCGGGCAGCTTAGGTGGACAAGCCAATTCACAACCGATATCGTTAGATGCGATTGAACAGATCCAGGTTGATATTGCCCCTTATGATGTCCGCCAGGGATCATTCACCGGAGCAGGTATCAATACTATTGTAAAATCTGGAACAAATAACTTTAAAGGTTCGGCATATTACTATACCAGGGGTACTGATTTAACAGGCTACTCGGCAGGTGTAACCAAAATTCCAATTGTTGATTTCAACTACAACCAGCGTGGTTTAAACATAGGCGGGCCAATGATTAAAGACAAATTATTTTTCTTTGTTTCTGGCGAGCAGGAAAGGATCAGTACACCGGCAACCTCTTTCGTAGCATCAAGACCAGGTTTATCCGGTGCCAATGTTTCGGCTGCAGATGCAGCTACATTAGACCGCTTATCAAACTATTTATTAAGCAAATACAATTATTCAACCGGTCCGTACGAAAATTATCCTTATAAAACCCAAAGCGATAAAATTACGGCCAAAATTGACTGGAACATCAATGCCAATAACACCTTAAGTGCAAAATATTTCTACCTGAAATCGAACAGACAGGTTGTTGCCAGTGGCTCGGGCATTCCAGCCGGTTTAAACGGCAGCCGTTCGCCATCATCAACCTCTATGCCTTATTTCGGTTCGAGTTATACCATCAACAATAACTTTAACATTGGCATTGTAGAATTGAATACCAGGATCGGCAACAACATGTCGAACAAATTAACGCTGGGTTACTCTGCATTAAGAGATTTCCGCAATTCGAACGGTTCTGAATTGCCAATGGTTGATATCGGTAATGGAAACGGCGGTATATTAACTAGCTTTGGTTACGAAGTATTTACTGCTAATAACCTGTTAAACTCTGATATCTACCAGTTTTCTGACGATTTCTCGATTTATGCGGGCAAACACGAAATCACCATTGGTACCAGCAACCAGTTAAATAAATTCTTAAATGGTTTTGCTCCAAACTATAATGGACTGTATTATTTTAAAACGGCAGATGATTTTATCAACAATCAGCCTGCGGTAAGTTATTCATACCGTAATTCGGCATTGGCCGATGGATCATTTCCTTTCGCTAAAATGTCGTCGTATAACTTAAGTTTATATGCACAGGATAAATACCAGGTGAGTGATAATTTTAAATTAACCTATGGCATCAGGGCCGATTATACCTATTTCCCTACCAAACTGGATCCAAATCCAAATTTGGCAGCATTAACCTTCCAAAATGGTTTACAGGTGGATATTTCTAAATTCCCGAATAAAAAACTGTTGTTCTCACCACGTGTAGGCTTCAACTATGACGTTTTTGGCGACAAAACCACACAATTACGTGGTGGAACCGGAATTTTCACCGGTCAGGTACCTTATGTTTGGATTTCTAACCAGGCTTCAAACACCGGAACATTATTTAGTTCAAGTACCGTTTCTACCCCTGGCGATCCCCGTTTGATTTTTAATCCGAATGTAAACGCCAACCGCCCTGCACCAGGTACCGCAACGGCCAATACTTCTTATGAGGTTGATGCAGCTTCGAAAGATTTTAAATATCCTCAGATCTGGAGAACAAACGTAGCCATTGATCAGAAATTACCAATGGGTATCATTGCCACATTAGAAGCCTCATATACCAAAGATATTAACGCAGTAAGCTTCTCAAATGCAGCATTGCCCAATAATTCTACGGGCCTGATAACCCTTCCGGGAATTGAAGGGCAGCAACGTTATAACGCAAAATCTACACAGACGGGCACTACAGCGGCAAATCCTTCTATTTCGCCATTCATTTACATGCAGAATACCAAAAAGGGTTATTCCTACTTCGTTACAGGTCAGTTGCAAAAATCTTTTTTCAATGGTTTTAACGCAAGTGTAGCTTATACTTACAGCCAGTCTAAATCGGTAAATGATGGTGGCTCTACTGCAAGTTCGATCTGGTCGCAAAGGGCAATTGCAGGCGATGCGAATTCAGATGTCCTGGCCAATACCAATTTCATCCAGCCCAACCGGGTTATCGCTTCTTTAAGCTATAAAAAAGAGTATTTTAACCATGCAGCCACCACTATCGGTTTAATTTTCGAATCGGCAAATAACGGGGCATTCAGTTACGTTTCATCTGGTGATATCAACAACGATGGGGGTGCTAATGATCTGCTTTACATCCCACGGAACAAAGGCGATATTATTCTGGTTCCTGATTTTACCGGCGATACCCGCACCCAGGATCAGATCTGGAATCAGCTGAATGCTTATATTGCGCAGGATAGCTACCTTAGTAAGCACAGGGGTGAATTTGCAAAAAGAAACGGCGCCATCATGTCGTACTTTAAAAGGGCCGATTTACACCTTGCTCAGGATTTCTTTGTTGGACCGAAAGGAAAAAGGAATACACTTCAGTTTACACTGGATATCATTAACCTCGGCAACCTGTTAAACAGCGACTGGGGCTTATATCAAACAACAAATATCCCATTATCTACTTATAATACCGCTGTATTGTTAGCCTATAAAGGTTTGGATGCGACATCAGGAAAACCAACCTATTCTTTCCCTTATCAGGATAAAGCAAACTTAACACCATATACTACAACGTATAAAAATATTACCGACCAGATTTCGCGCTGGCAGGCTCAATTTGGTGTACGTTACATCTTTAACTAGGAATAATTTAAATATCTTTTTCTACTGCCCCCAAAAAGCCACACTATTTGGGGGCAGTGTATTTAATAAATTCCTGCTTTTTCTTTAATCGACTATTTCTATTTAAATATTTACATCAATTATTAGAAAGCATAGCTCGGTATTAAAAAAATGTTAATATTTTTGAGGTCATGAAATACAAGCGCATCCTACTAAAGCTTAGCGGAGAATCGCTAATGGGCGACAAACAATACGGTATTGATAATGATCGTGTTAAGCAATATGCAGAAGATATCAAAGCGGTACACGATAAAGGTTTAGAAATCGCCATCGTAATTGGAGGAGGAAATATTTTTAGAGGCCTAAGCGCCGAAAAAAGTGGGATGGACAGGGCTCAGGCCGATTATATGGGCATGTTGGCAACGGTGATCAACTCTATGGCCCTACAAGATGCCTTAGAGAAAGTTGGTATCAAAACCCGTTTGCTTACCGCAATTAAAATGGAACAGATCTGCGAACCTTTTATCCGCAGAAGAGCTGTTCGTCACCTCGAAAAAGGACGTGTGGTTATTTTCGGCGCCGGTACCGGAAATCCATACTTCACCACCGATTCTGCAGCTGCTCTACGTGCAATCGAAATTAAAGCCGATGTGGTTTTAAAAGGAACACGTGTTGACGGGATTTATACCGCAGATCCTGAAAAAGATCCTTTAGCTACAAAATATGGCGAAATTTCTTTCAGGGAAGTATACGATAAAGGGCTTAATGTAATGGACATGACAGCTTTTACCCTATGCGAAGAAAACCAACTCCCAATTATTGTGTTTGATATGAATAAACACGGTAATTTCATGAAAATTGCCAGTGGTGAACCAATCGGTACACTGGTGAAGTAAGCATTAAAAAAAATATTATTTTTGTAGATATAAATACAATTATGAACGAACTCATACAATTGCAATTAATGGATGCGCAATCCTCTATGGATAAAGCGATCGATCATTGTGAAGCTGAATTAACTAAAATAAGGGCTGGTAAAGCATCAGCTGGTATGTTGGATGGTATCTTTGTTGACTATTACGGAGCTTCTACAGCATTGGCACAGGTAGCAAGCATCAATACACCTGATGCCAGAACAATCGTAATCCAACCTTGGGAAAAATCACTTTTAACCACCATCGAAAAAGCAATTCAGGTTGCCAATATCGGTATCAATCCCCAAAATGATGGTATTGTGATCCGCCTGATTGTACCTCCTTTAACAGAAGAACGCAGAAAAGAGCTGGTTAGAAAAGTAAAAGAGGAAGCAGAAAGGGGCCGTATTACGGTGCGCAACATCCGTAAAGAGGCCAATTCCAAAATCCAGAAACTAAAAGGCGAAGGCGTATCAGACGATGAAATTAAAACCGGCGAAAATGAAGTACAAAAACTGACCGACGCTTATATCATCAAAGTTGATAAACACGCAGAAGCTAAAGAAAAAGACGTAATGACCGTTTAATCTGCATTAAAAATCATTATAAAGGGAATCGATTTTAGATCAATTCCCTTTTTTTATTCTATTTTTTTGCGCTTGATGCCCTTACATTCAATACTGTTGGAAGCGATACCTGCGCATTTTCTACATTCTTACCTGCCTTTTTAAGCTTGTTTAGTAAAATTTTCATAATGTTCTCGGCAATGGCTTCGAGCGGCTGTGCAATTGCCGTAACAGGCGGATCGCAGAATTCGAGTATCTCGAAATCATCAAAAGATACTACTGCAAGGTCTTTATGGATACGAATCCCCTCTTTCCTGAACGTTCGTAAACCGTCCAGGCAGATGTAATTGGCTGCAAAAATTACGGCATCCAGTTGTTTTTCTTTTTTAAAGAATTTTGCCATTTCCTTGATCGACTCGGCAGAATTAACATAACTGATCTTTTTTACAATGGCCGGGAGTTTATGTTTCTCTACTGCTGTTTCGTAGCCCAATAAACGATCCACCATTTGCAACTGAGCAGTATCTATCGTAACAAAACCAATATTTTTATAACCATTGTTGATCAGGTGCTCGGTGGCCTGGAATGTGCTGTTCTGATTATCTATAATTACATAATCCGTTTTTACATCCTGCACATAACGGTCAAACAGTACCACCGGTGCATCTGTTTGGATCAGTTTTTTCACTTCTTCTTCCAAACCTTCGGGTAGGGCCATAATGTAGCCGTCAACATGCCTGTCTTTAAAAATCTGCAGGAGCTGTATCGCTTTTTCTGTATCGTTACGGGTACTGCTAAAAAGAATTTTATAGCCCAAACCAGAGGCAATCTCATCAATGCGACGCGCTATGCCCGAGAAAAAGGGCTCAGAAATATCGTCAACAAGGAAACCGATAATTTTGGTCTTGCCGGTTCGCAAACTGGTAGCCAGGGCATTGGGCTGGTAGTTCAATTCGGCAACCAGGTCTAAAACCTTTTTGGTAAGCGATTCGCTGATGTTCTTTTCTCTCGCTTTTCCATTAATTACGAAAGATACGGCTGTAATGGAAATATTTAACTGTTTGGCTATGTCTTTAATTGAAACGCGTTTCTTCATCACAGGTATTGAACGGATAAAAATTTGAGCGGTAATATAATAATATATCTATATATAATGTATGGAATATGAAAAACTGGCCTAAAATAAAAAGAGCAACCTATCCAGGATTGCTCAATTAACTAACTTATTATTCATAAAAAATGCTGTTGGGGAAGGAGTCGAACCTTCAAGGGGTAGTTAGCTACAGTTCAAAAAATTAATTTGTGGTCAACCCAATAAACTGCGTTTGTCCCATTATTCCCCACCACCGAGACAAGGAGGCGTGTCTGCCAATTTCACCACCCAACAATTTAGTCATTAGTCCAAAGCCTGCAGTCGTAAATCTGTTAAAGACTATTGACTCTTGACTTAGGACTAAAGCCGCTGTAGGGGAAGGAATCGAACCTTCAAGGAGTGGTTAGTACCGTTACCGGTATATTCCCATTATTCTCCGCCACCGAGACAAGGAGGTGTGTCTGCCTGTTTCACCACCCTACATTTTGTTAAACAATTTTGAAAGAACGTTCCTTTTTGTCAATTGCTTAATACAAATGTAAAGGAACATCCAATACCTTGCAAATATTTTAAACATTTAATTTTATTTTTATAATATTGATAAATATTTGTAAATTCGCTTATCATAATTCAAAAATATGCTTAAAAAAGACAATTCCAATTTAGAAATTGACAACCTCGACATCGATATATTAAAGCAATTGATGCAGGATGCCACTAAACCCTATACAGAAATCGCCAAAGATCTGATTGTTTCGGGCGGAACAATACACGTTAGGATGAAGAAACTACAGGAAATGGGCATTATAAAAGGCTCTCACTTAATCATTGATCCGCAGAAGGCCGGTTACGATATATGTGCCTTTCTGGGCATCTACCTGGAGAAAGGTATCCAATATAAAGATGCAGTTGCCCAGCTGAGTAAAATTAAAGAAGTAGTAGAGTTACACTATACTACGGGTGCCTATAGTATGTTTGCTAAAATAATCTGCAGAGACACCAATCACCTGCGCCATGTCTTAAATGAAGAAATCCAGGCGGTAAGCGGCATCCAGCGGACAGAAACGTTAATTTCGTTAGAAGAAAGTATTAAAAGGCAGATTGAGCTGGGGTAAGGAGAAAGGAAGACCAAAGCTAAAAGACTAAAGACCAAAGGGGAGAAAAAGTTATAAGCCCAGAGATCTCATATGTCTTATATGGTAAAAAATTAGCGTTTTTTATTTGAAAATGAATATGCAATAGGATTTCGGGAACAGATATCCCGTTATTCGCTATAGTCCCGATTAAAAAATCGGGAGCTGCCCCTTTCTACCGGGTTTATTAACGGCCTGCGCAGGCAAGCATTCTGCCAAACATAACAGTACTTGCTAAGCCATCCAGACCTGATTGGAGTGAGCATCCCGGCATTTCAGCCGGAATAAAACGGAAAGCAGGAGCAAACCTAAACAGTTGTGCAGGCACTGCTCTCCTACCCTTTCGACTCCGCTCGGGATGATAGACAGAAACAGTCCGAAAAATACTCCTTATTTTAATAACTGGTAAGCAACCAGTGCTGCAACGTAAGCCATGGAGGTCATGTAAACCAGCTGGATTACCGGCCATTTCCATCCTTTGGTTTCACGGTAAACAATGGCTACGGTACTCATGCACTGCATCGCAAAAGCATAAAAAAGCATCAGGGAAATCCCGGTAGCAAAAGTGTAAACCGGCAAACCTGTACGGCTATTTTTAGAGGCCTCCATACGCGCCCTGATGGTGCTTGTATCCTCATCACCACCATCAACACTGTAAATGGTAGCCATGGTACCTACAAAGGCTTCACGGGCGGCAAAAGAGGTAATCAAACCAATACCGATCTTCCAGTCGTAACCTAACGGACGGATAACGGGTTCAATTGCATGACCGAGAATTCCGACATAAGAGTTTTCCAGCTTTTCTGTAGCCACCAAAGTTTTGATGTGTGCGGTATTTTTTGTGGTATCGGCCAATGCCCTTTCGTATTTTTTATCAATATTTTCAAAACGGTTACCCGGTCCGAATGAGGCCATTACCCAAAGGATCACTGAAATAGCAATAATTACCTTACCTGCTTCGAAAACAAAGGTTTTAGATTTCTCGTACATGGTGTAAAACACATTTTTCCATCTGGGCATACGGTAAACGGGTAATTCCATAATGAAATATGATTTTTCTTTTGTTTTGATGATAAATTTCATTACCCAAGCCACTACTACCGCAGCAAAAATACCCACCAGGTACATCACCATCAGCGCTAAGCCCTGTAAATTGAAAACACCTAAAACTGTTTGCGAAGGGATAATTAAGGAAATAATAAGGATATATACCGGAAGCCTTGCCGAGCAGCTTACCAATGGTGTAACCATAATGGTAATCATCCTATCTTTCCAGTTTTCTATATTCCGGGCAGCCATAATAGACGGAACAGCACAGGCCAAACCACCGATCATCGGTACTACCGATTTTCCGTTAAGACCGACTTTACTCATGATTTTATCCATCATAAAGGTAACACGGGCCATATAACCGGTATCTTCTAAAATGGATATAAAGGCAAAAAGAATGGCAATCTGCGGAATAAACACAAAAATGCCCCCTAAACCGGCAATTACACCATCCAATAACAGATCGGTAAGCATACCGGCAGGTAAATATTCGTGCCCAATATTGGTGATATACCCAAATCCGCTTTCAATCCAATCCATCGGATAAGACGACCATGCAAAAATGGCGTTAAAAATGATGAACAGGATCAACAGGAAGATGGCAAACCCCCATATTTTATGGGTAAGGATTCCATCTATTTTATCGCTAAAAGAAAATTTCTTTTCAGTGCCTTTATCTACCACCACGCCAGATAGTATGCTGCTGAGATGCCTGTAACGCGCAATCGTTTCTGCCGCCTGGATTTTAGACGATTCGAAATGATGCGATTGCTCTATCTTTTCAATTTCCTCCTGTTCTTTTTCGCTAAAAAAAGTAAGGTATTCGTGCTGATGGAGCACCTGAAGGGCATAATAATCGTTATCTGAATTCAGTTTCGATTTGATGGCATTAATGGCTTCTGGCGCCAGGAAGTTTACATCAACATCCTGAAACTGGGTGGCAATTTTATTGGTATTGGCAATAGCCTGTTTTAACTTATCAATTCCGACATTATTTCTTGCTGAAATGGAAACCACCTGAACGCCCAGTTTTTGTGCAAGTTTATCCAGGTCGATCTCAATACCCTGTTTGGTGGAAAGATCGATCATATTCAGGGCCAAAATCATCGGGATACCCAAATCGGCCACCTGCGAATACAACAGCATATTTCGCTTTAAGTTGGAAGCATCGGCAATTAAGACGATTACGTCGGGGTGGCTGTTGTTGTTTTTATCGGCAAGTACCTGAAATACGATACTTTCATCAGAACTTTTAGGATATAAGCTATACGTTCCGGGTAAATCGATAATCTCGGCATTCTTATCGTCAGTGAGTTTGGTAAAACCGGTTTTCTTATCGACAGTGATGCCTGGGAAGTTTCCTATTTTTTGATTTAACCCTGTTAAACGGTTAAATAAAGTAGATTTACCTGTATTGGGATTACCAACTAACGCAACTTTAATATCCAAACCAGCTTATTTATTGTATAATGATCACATCAGCCTCGCTTTTACGCAAACAAAGCTGATAACCAGCAACACGGATCGCCATTGGATCGCCAAGCGGAGCAAAACGCTCTACCTCTACCACCTCGCCCGGCAAACAGCCCATCTCCATTAACTTTACAGACATATCTAAATCTGTAAAAGCTACAATAGTTCCTTTTTCTCCAATTTTTAGGTGCGACAGCTTCATGTGCTAAATTTGGCGCAAGTTAGCCTTTCTTTAGATTTATTCCAAATAAGAAACAAGATATGCCGCTATAAATTATACAGGTTTACGCTAAAATGATCAATTTCTTTGCCTGCCACCACCAAAGCCTTCGCCACCATTTTCGCCACGGTTCCGGCCACCTTCTTCGCCTCCCCTAATCCTGTTTTTGCCCCCCATGCGGTTTAACGAATAAGTAAACGAGAACATAAAATAACGCCTCAGTACATTATAACTTACATCCTGTATGGTGTTGTTATTGGCCGTGCGGCTTACCCCCTGGTTTTCGTTCAATAGATCATTTACCGCAGCTTTGAAAGTCCCCCTATTTTTAAAAAACTGTTTACTGATGTACGAATTAACCAACGTAAAGTGGGTATCGAAAGCCTCTCCCCTTCCGGTATTCTGGTTATAATCTGCATCTACTGACCAACGAATATTGCCTGGAAATAAATAGCTCACACTGATGTTGGGACTGAAAGTATAAAAACGGGTATTGGAATTTGGCTGTACAGAATAAGTTGCACGGTTGATTGATCCGTTTACACCTGCTATTAAATCGAGCTTATCTAAATTGGAAACCAAACGGTAGCCATTGGTGATAGACCAGCTATTGGTGATATTTTTTAAAGAGTTGGTAAAGTTTACATCCCGGTCGTAGTTTCCACTGATGTTGATATGGAAATTAAGCTTATTTTCTGCCATAAGGGGCAAACTTAAGGAGGAGGATAGCGAACCTGAGTAAACACCATTCACGTTTACGGGCAATACTGCAAACTTACCCTGGTTAACGCCGCTTTCGATTAAACTGCTGCTGTTTGCAATTTTGTTCGAAGTTTGAGTCAGGTTTACATTTACAAATAACGACCTGTTTTTGCCAACTGTAAAAGTATTGTAGGCAATACGTAGGGTATTGTTAAACTCGGGCTTTAAATCGGGGTTTCCTAACGGGATGCTTTGTGTATTGGTATTGTTTGGAACAGGTTGCAACTGTTGTATGCTAGGCTGATTGGTACTGCCCCGGTAATTGAAAACCAACCGCTTGCTATTGCTAAAGTTATACCTGAACATGGCAGATGGCGTATAGTTAAATACATTCTGCTTTAATATAAATCCCCGCGATATATTATTGTTTTTACGATCGGTATTTTGAACGGCTATCCCCACATTCCAGTTGTATTTTTTGGTCATTTTATTAAAACTGAAACCAGCAGTATTGGTTAAAATGGTGTTTTCGTAAACATTACTTAATGAATCATTCCGTAAATCATAATTTAATGTGGCCGGATTAAAGTCGTAGGTGAAACGGTCGGAAGTATTGTGATTATAGCCGTTCTGGTAGTTAAACTCAAGGCTCAGGGTTTTATCTAAGGGCTCGGTATAAACAAGACGGGTATTCTGGTTGATAGATTCACTTTCCTGATCATTAAACTGATCAGTGGTCTTTGCTGTAGTAATTCCGTTTTCCTGCCTGGTTTCGGGGTTGCTGTTGTAATTGTCGGCGTTGCTGTTGTTAATGCTGGTATTGAAGTTTAGAGAAAGTGTTCTACCCCTGCGCATAAATTTCTTCCTCAACAGAATATTGTTACTAATAGATGGGGCAGTACTGTGGTTCCTGAGATTTTGCGACCCACTGATCATATAGGTATTAAAATCGCGGGTATACTTGCTGATGTTCAAACTCTCGTTATCGGTATAACTTAAATTAGGTTGTACTTTAAGTGAGGTTAAGGAATCGAGCTTGGTATCGATCATGAAATTTAAACGATGGTTTAAACGATCGGAATTGTTGGTCTGGTTATTATTAAAAATCGTGGTTACATTCCCCAATAGGTTTTGAGTTACACTGTTCCTTAAAATAAGGTTATCGGATTTATTAACGAAATAACTTAAACTCACTTCAGTTTGATCAGCATATATATCTGAGAAATTGAATCCGCCGGCCTTGGTATCGGTAATTCCCCCACGGCCTCCATTGTTGCCACCATTGCCCGCACCCAAGCCACCACCAAAATTTTGTTTGTTTACATTGTTAAACTGTGCAATTACGCTCAGGCGCTTATCCTGGTTAAAATGATTGATATTCGCATTTACATCGTAGCGATTGTCAGAGCCATAGCCCCCTGTGCTATTTCCGAAGTAACCTCTTTTTTTATCTTTCCTGGTGGTAATATTGATGATCTTGGTTCTTGAGCCATCATCAATTCCGGTAAATTGTGCCTGATCGGAAAGTTCATCAATAATCTGAATTTTATCGATCATATCAGCCGGAAGGTTTTTAGTGGCCAATAAAGGATCATTCCCAAAAAATTCCTTACCATCTACCCTCACTTTGGTAATGGTTTCGCCCTGTGCTTTTACTGTACCTGCCTTGTCAACTTCAACTCCAGGCAGTTTTTTTAAAAGGTCTTCAACAACGGCATTTTCTACCACCTTAAAAGAACTGGCGTTAAATTCTAGTGTATCTTTTTTCACCACAATGGGTGGAACCTCAGCCTTGATATCAACGGTTTGAAGATCGATGGCACCACCTTCCAAAACAATATCTCCTAAAGCCACATCTGCTTTATCAGCGGCAATAGTAAAATCTTTCGTGGTGTTTTTTAAGCCTAAAAACGCGGCATATAATTTATAACTACCGGGTTTTAAGTTCTTAAAAACAAATTTTCCCTCTTCATTTGTACTTATTGCACCAACCATACTCGAATCGCTAAGATTTTTGATCGCTATTGAAGCATAATCGATTGGTTTTTTATCTTTCGACTGGATTATTCTGCCACTTACCGAACCGGTTTTTTGAGCATACACATAAAATGATGATAAAATGAGGAAAAGCGTAAAAATTTGTTTCATCCGGTTGGTTTGATTGTTGGGTTAAGACTCAGGGGGTTGCCAAAGGTTTAGTTCCGCTTTGGTAACATTTGAAATACAAAAAAGGTCCCGTTTTAGCCGGGACCTTTTTTATTTTATTATCTATTCATTTACATCCTCATACGGCCACCGCCCCCGCGCTGACCTGGCATCTGCATATCGCCACTCATGTTTCTTCCGCCGATGCGGGTTAACGAATAGGTGAATGAAAACATATAATAACGTTTTAATACATTATAGTTTAAATCTGTAATTGATGTACCTGTAGCCGTTCTGCTTACGCCTGTATTCTGGTTCAATGCATCATTTACAGAAAACTTAAATGTTCCCCTGTTCTTAAAGAACTGACGGCTAATGTAAGGGTTAAGAATGGTATACTCCTGGTTGTATAAATCACCACCGCCAAAATTTCTGAAGTAATCGATGTCCATTGCCAGCCTGATATTGCCCGGTAATACATAACTCACATCAAAACTTGGGTTTATGGTATAAAACTGTGTATTTGCCGATTGTTGGGCTGAAAACGTTGAATGAGTGTAGCTACCGGTTATACCGCCTGTTAAATCGAATTTATCAACGTTGGTAACCAATTTATAACTGTTTGAAATGGTATAACTGTTTGTAACGTTTTTAACAGATGTGGTACCTCCCTGAGGGACAATGTAATTCACATTTCTATTGTAAGCACCGTTTCCTGAAATGTTTAAGGTTAATTTACGCTCTGCCATTAACGGTAAAGACCAGGTGGCATTGGCATTACCTGCGTAAACACCATCAACATTAATATAACTCACCTGTTGGATACCGCTTGGCAATTGTGCCACACTGTTACCAATACTGTTAAATGTCTGGGTTAAATTTAAGCCTGCAAAGAAAAACCTACCATTTTCAATATTGAAGTTGTTAAAATTGATCCTCAACTGGTTATTAAATGAAGGTTTCAAAGCCGGATTACCTACATAAATCGTCTGCGAGTTTGTATTATCCGGAATTGGCTGGATCTGATCGATAGTTGGTTGAGTAGTAGAACCTCGGTAGTTGATGAACAAGCGTTTACGGTTACTAAAGTTATACCTGAACTGTGCAGAAGGGGTAATATTAATGAAATTCTGTGTGCGTTTTAAACCTGTGGTTAAATTGGTATTTACCCTATTGGTCTGTTGTGCCGCTACACCAATATTCCAGTTGTACTTTTTCTCGGTTGTAGTTAAACTGGCACCTAAGGCATTGGTTAAGGTACGGTTGTTATAGATATTCGAAAAGGTATTGTCAACAATATCAAACTGCAAAGTTGATGGATTGTAATTAAACACATCTCTTTGCGAATCGCTGTTCGAATAACCGTTCTGATAGTTAAACTCTACACTTAAGGTTTTGTTTAAAGGTTCGGTATAAACTACACGCGCGGTGTTATTTAACGAGTGGCTGGTTGTATTGTTTAACTGATTGGTTAACGAATCTCTTGAAACACCATTGATTGTGATCTTTTCATTACGGTAATTGAGGTTGGTACCATCATTATCGTTAATACTGGTATTTACATTTAATGAAAGGGTACGGCCCCTTCGTTTAAAGCTTTTCCTGATCAACAAATTATTACTCACTGCAGGAGTAGCGGCTGTTGTGGTGTTACGCTGTAAACCAGTTGTTAAAGAGGTAATAAAATCACGTGTATAGTTTGTAACACTGTTCCCATCAGTTTCTGTATAAGTCAGGTTAGGCTGAATTTTGATCGATAATGAGGGATCGATTTTAGTATCCACCATAAAATTAAAACGATGGTTAATCCGATCGGTGGTATTATCCAGATCTTGCGTGATGTTGGTTGTTCCCGTTCCTAAAAGATTTTGGGTATTAGAGTTCTGAATACTTTCTGAATTGGCCTTGTTAAAGAAATAACTGGCTTGGAACTGCGTACCATCTTTATAGGTATCGGCAAAGTTTAAACCTGCCGCATTGGTATTGGTTATACCGCCACTACCTCCGGAGTTACCGCCGCCACCGCCGCCGCCAAAACCACCACGGCCACCACCAAAGCCTCCACCACCGAAACCGTTACCAACACCTCCGCCCTGGCCAAAATTTTGTTTGTTCACATTGTTAAACTGGCCAATAAAACTGATCTGCTGGTCTTCGTCAAATTTGTTAACGTTTAAACTGGCATCGTAACGGTCATTAGAACCATAACCAGCGGTACTGTTTCCAAAATAGCCATGCTTCATTCCGTTTTTAGTCGTGATGTTTAAGATTTTATTTCTTGTTCCATCATCAATACCTGTAAACTGTGCCTGTTCAGAAAGCTCATCAATTACCTGTATCTTATCTACCATATCGGCCGGAAGGTTTTTGGTTGCCAATAACGGATCATTGCCAAAAAATTCTTTACCATCAACTTTAACCTTAGTGATGGTTTCGCCCTGGGCTTTAACACTGCCATCTTTGGCTACTTCAACCCCTGGTACTTTTTTTAAGAGGTCTTCCACTACGGCATTTTCGCGCACTTTAATCGATTTGGCATCAAATTCAAGGGTATCTTTCTTTACCACAATAGGGATTGTTGCCGTAACATTAACCGTATTTAAATCAACACCATCGTCGCCCATGGCAATTTCACCGGCGTTTACGGCAGCTTTGGCTACTTCAACATCTTTGGTTGTTGTTTTTAAACCCAGAAAGGCTACATAAATGCGGTATCTGCCAGGGGCTACAGTTTTAAAACTAAAAGTTCCGTCTGCATTGGTCTGACCTGAGGCTACCACACTCGAATCTTTTAAACTTTTAAGTGCTACAGTAGCGAAATCGACTGGTTTTTTATCCTTTGCATTAATCACTTTACCATTTACGGCACCAGTATTTTGGGCCTGAGCGATGTAACCACAAAACAGGAGTACAACGAATATTACGTTCTGTACGTTTCTTTTCATTAAAAAAAATATAAATATAAATATAACTAAGCTAACCTGTCAGACTAGAGAAAGGCCCAAAGGTTTGTTAGAAGCTAGGTAACATTTTAAATACAGCACTTTTGGAAAGGCCATCAGATTTTAAAGGAAAATCGACCTGAAGGAAGATTATTTTTGTGGCGAGGGATACGTTTTATAGTATACTTTTGGGCAGTTACAGTTCTTTTTAAAGATACTGCATGCACTTAAACAGATGGATAAAATTATACAGGCAATACTAACTTTTGTTTTCATCGATTTTATTTTCAATTTCAATTAAACTATTCAGGAACACATTAGTTGCTTTTGGTAAGTGGTGTATTCATCGTGGCTTGCTTGAAATTTAATCGATGGAGTAATACATAACTAAAAACAGCCATACATGCGCCCAACATATCGCAGCCAAAATCCCACCATTCTGCAGACCGGTAGGTAAAAACTTTCCATTGTAGCAACTCTATTCCTCCGCCTATTATGGCGTTGATCAGCAAAATTTTAAAAATGGTTAATGTTCTGAAAGCGTAGGTATGCTGATATTTTATTTTGCCAAAAAATAGTAAAACCGATAAGACGAAGAAAAAACCCAGGTGGGTCATCTTATCAAATCCCTCAAAGAAAAAACCACTTTTCGAAACGGAATCGGAAACGTGCATATTACAAAACACTAAAACAATGATGGTCCAAAGGATGGCCCATTTTTGTTGTTTTAGTGTTTTGTACAAAATATAATGATTAAGCGCCTACCAGTTCCTGATAAGCTTCTGCCGTTAATAAACTTTCTAATTCAGCTAAATCAGCTAAAGTTACTTTTACCATCCAGCCCTCTCCGTAAGGATCAGAGTTAACCAATTCCGGATTATCGTTTAATTCGGCATTAACTTCCAATACTGTTCCGGTAACGGGCATATAAAGGTCAGATACAGTTTTAACAGCTTCTACAGTACCAAAAACTTCTTCTTTTGCCACTTCGCTACCTACAGTGTTGATATCAACATAAACGATATCGCCTAATTCGCGCTGTGCAAAATCAGTTACGCCAATATAAGCTTCATTACCTTCAACTCTAACCCACTCGTGGTCTTTAGTGTACTTTAATTCTGATGGAAAATTCATTTGTTATAAATTAGTTTCTCAAAGTTAATCATGATTTTTGAGATTTGCAGGATGTTAATTCATTTTGCAAAAACCAGAAAGCCACCATTAACTTAAATACTTATGCTCATACGCTTAATTTAACGTAAACCTCAAACTAAATCCAAAATTACTGAAAGAGGTATTAAAGGTTTGCGAAGTATAAGGCTTTGTAATATTCGAATCGTAAAACAGTTTGATATTAAATTTCTGATTCAACACATAATCTACACTTGGCCTTAAGGTAATGTTTTTTGCTCCCGAAGATACTTCTGCCTCGGTTACATCAGCACGATAAATGACCGTTTTGTTATCACGAATGGCCACATCGAGCTTAAAGTCCATATTGTTATCCATCTTTATGCTTTTAAACCAGCCAAAAGGGAAACGGAATTTATTGGTACGGTAGCCAATGCCCAAAACCATATTATTTTCTGATAGCTGTGCCAATTGACTGTTGGCCAAACTCAGCCCCAGCAACCTCGACCGGTTTAACTCGAAAGAAGCAGTAAGGTTATTTTTAAACCTGGTATCAACCCCGATTAATGGTGCAAAATACTCTGAAACGGTTACCTGAGCGAACTGATATTCGGGCAGGAAGTTGTTGTTTACATCCCGGCTGCTCACGGCGCCATTGGTTTCCTGGTAACGCAATAATGAATTAAATCCATTGATGTTATAAACCGAGCGATAACCATGACGGAGATCTACAGATGAAAATTTATCGGCAATAAAAGGAATACGTGTTAATCCGCTGTAGGTTAAATTCCAGTTAGGAAGTGGGATTTTAGGAAAGGCATTCATGCTCATTTTACCTGCATCCTTACCCGAATAGGCTGCCATAAAAGCAGAGATAATTACGTCCTGACTTTCTTTACCATAGCCATCTGCATAACCGCCGTTTAAACCTGACGAGTTAGGGTTCTGCGCACCTAGCCTTCTTGAAATAATAATCCGGTTGGCCATAAACTGGTTAAACAGTACCGAAATGGTGTTCGAATTGCTTTCTTTAAATGCGGTACCTAAAGCAATATACGAAACACTATAATCGCCAGTGGTAATGGCACTTAAATTTTCGAAAGAGGAAACACTGGCCACGTACCTGAAATTAGTAGAAAAATTCCGTGTTTGGGCCTTATTCGCTTTTAAGGTAATCCGTAAATCTTTAAACGGTTCTAATTGACCGGTAAGCTGGAAGTCTTCGCGCAGTGTATTTACATATAACTGGTTCTGTAAGGTATCGGTTGTTAACCAGCCATTGCCAAGTGCCATCTCCCTGATATCGCGCTGGCTACCAAAAACAAAGCCCAAACCCGGTGCTCCGGTAGCCTTATCCAGACCAAAAAAACGTGTTGTTGGCATGTAGCCCGGTAAGAAAATGCCTTTCGTTTGGACAAAACTGGCATTAATATTTTTCAAGCTTGTTAAAAGGTTAATGAAAAACTTTTTAGCCCCGCCGGCATCCTGGTCATTACCCGCTTTCCGGATAAAACCGAATTTATTGTAAAGTGTGGTTAGGGTTAAGGTAGGGTTTACCTGAATTGTTCTACTGTTCTGGATCGTATTGCCCAAATTGATGTTGGGATCGCGCAAGGTAGAAAGCGGCTCGGTCTGCCAGTTAAAGTTGGTACCATAACGGGTTTTTACTGCAATCCAGTTTAGTCCGGGTATTTTATCAATTGGCAGGTTATAGGTAACGTTTAAATTGTGGTTATAATCAGTTGTACGCCCTAAATTTTTTAAATTCTGCCAAACCGTATCCCGTTTTAAACCATCAATTCTTCCATCTGGTTCGTCAATGATGGAGTAGTTGGTGGCATTAAAATCCAGTTGCAATGAGCGGGTAAGGTTCCATGCAATGCCATAAACCCTGCTCATGGTAAAGTTTTTATTAAAGGTGGTTCCGTAACCACTCCGATAAATTCCAATGGTATTATTCGGATCGTTATTCCGTAAGGTATTTTCTGAATATAGGCGATCTACATCAATCCTGAAATTAATGGCACTTGGGAAAATACTAAAGTTAAAATCCTTCAATAAAGCCAGCATATTTGATTTTATAATCTTTTCAAACGGCGCTATTGTTTTGGCATCTTTAGAATAACTATATTGTAATGATGCCCTATAAGTATTCTGAATACTGCTCTGATTAATAAAATCGCGGTGATTATACTGGGTATAAGCGTAACTTACGGCAAAGTTCTCAATATCCCATAAGCGTACAGGTTTGCTGCTGTTCGTCCGGTCTTTTCTAACATTGGTAAAATTGATACCTCTTCTAACCGTATAATCCTGTGCAAAATTTAAGATCGAATCTTTTTGTTCTTTTGTCGATCGTTCTAAAGCATTTTTCAGTTCGATATCCGGTGTTCTTGGATTGTATTGTGGTGTAGAAACCTGTTTTGAATAATTAACGAACATTGGAATCTTAACCCCCGATTTCTGCGGCAGGAATTTACCCAATTCTACTGACGAAGATACATCCAGCAGCACATTATCTGCACGGTTTCTTTCACTCACTTTCGAATCGATAGAACCAAAACCAATGGTCGATTTGCTTCCAGAAATATTTACATCTGCAAAATCGGCCAATTTTAAGTTCAATCTTCCGGTAGCTGCCCAGCCCCCTCTTTCATCAAATTCAGTTAACCTTAATTCGTTGAACCAAACCAGCGCACTTTTATCCTGTCCATCATCGCGTATTCCTGTACCATTTGTGGCACGCAGCGGGTTTTTAACCCCCACCATATACACCCTTACCTTGCTCATGTCAGGCTGACCTTTTACCACAATGGTCCGCTCGCCATCAGTATAAGTAAATGGGACATTGATCGGCCAGGGTTGGCCATTGGCCTGTTTCGCTACATTACGGGCAAGTTTGGCATTTTGGAAGAGGGTTAATTCAATATCCATTCTATTGGCTTCAGGCCATATTGCATCAGGATCGCTTGTCCCCGGATTGGTAACCTTTAAAGGCATTACATATTCGTAATAGTTATCCTGGTTATCTGTTCCAATCCTTAAAAAGGCAGCAACATCATTATTATTTAACACTTGGTTGTTTACCGCTTCTGCGTGAACAAACATTTCTAAATGCTTGTAAGACCTAAAATCGCTGTAGGCCGTTTTAAATGCAGCCCTGCCATAACCATCCCTTAATGATTTAACGGTAACTGATAACGATTGCTCATTTAACCTGGTATCGCCGCGGTAATTGCTATAGTCACGCTCACGCAAAATCCCCGGCGGGGTAACATAAGGGATCGGCGAGCGCTTACCGTTTTCCTCGATATTTACGGTTGATACTTCGATGGTAGAGTTATCCGGCGTCAGCGCTGGTAAAGATGGATCGACAATCACCTGCGAGGCCAGATTCGAAGCATTGTATTCCCTCCACTCCCCACGGATCAATTGTAATTTTGCAAAACGCAATACCGCTGTATCGGCAAAATTGGTCATAAACATCCTGAAGAAACGGATCGATTTAAAATCCTGTATGCCCCCAACACGGTCCTGATACTGGCTAATCGGAATCCTGAACTGGTACCAGGTAACTGCCTGCGTGTTTCCATTGGCCAGTTTTACCTGCGAGGTAACCTTATCGGTAATAAAGTTCTGTCCAACAGTTAAATCGCCAGGGCGCATAGAAACTTTATACTGAAAATACTCATCGCTTTGGGTCATATTGTTATCGCGATTGATATCTTCACCATCAGGTAAGGAAGTGGAAGCCGAATTTTCCAAACCCAGTTCTGCCTGCGATTGCTGTGAAGTTTTAGAGTTACCTTCTGTTCCGTTATATTTTTCGTAACGCTTAAGAATGCCGGCATTGATCTGATCTAAAGCAGGTCCCCTGAAATAAGCATAGTTATCTGATGACGGATCGGCATCAATTGCTGTAGCCGCAGTAGCGTTTAATTGCGATTTGATCTGATTGATTGCCGCAGCAAATTTTACTTTCTCATCAGCATCCGATAATCCATCCAAACCCACATCCTGTGCGCGTCGCGAATCAGGATCATTATCAAAAGCCTGTACAACGGGCTGCAATTTAGGTACACGGCCCCATACGGTTTCATCATATTTACTTGGGTCGTTAGTAGCCGGCAAACCGTTTTCAAGCGATTTTCTTCCATCTTTAAGGATATCTTCGGAGATATTACCTAAGTTGAAATACACATCGCCACCGGCAGAGTTTGGTTTATAAATAAAGGGATCCAATACCCAAAATTCGATAAAACCAACATTCAGGGCCTCAAAATCGTTGGTTTCGATTTTCCGTTGAAAACCACCCCAGCTATTTTTAGGCAGCAATAAAGATCCGTCTGGCCTAAAATCTGTTGTACGAAAATTGTATGGCCCCCTAACAGTTGGATAATAGGCCACATCAAGCGTTGTAATATTCAATGCCTGTCCTGTAGCGGTTTCTTTAAAAGGAAAAACTTCCTGCTCAATTACTTCCCTCACGTAGTGGTTGGAAAGTTCGTTACGGTTGTTCCGGATATTGGCCGGAGTGGTCGATGCAGCAGAATTATAAAAAGTAGGATCGATATTATAAAAGGCAATCCTGGCACGGTTATAACCATACGATAAATCGTTAGCCCGTTCGGCCTCGGGAAAAAGTTGCGGTGTACCCGAAAGCTGCCAGGCAATAGCACTCTTTAAATCGATTACAGACCTGGAGGCCTCGAAATCGTCGAGATAACTTACCCCGTTTTTACTTCCGGCAAAATTCAATGCCCTCGGATGGCCAGGGATCAGTTGTGCAAACTCGCCGTAAAAAGTTACACTTGATGGCACTTTGGTTGAAATGAACGGAAGTTTATCGACCATTTTGGTTAAAAACCTCGAAGGCGAACTATAGTTGATATCGGCTCCCCAAATGGTATTGGAAATGGGCTCTTCACCAAGATTTACCTTTTGGGTTAAAGGTTTCTCGGTAAGGTTCATGAAGGTACCCCCAAGGTTTAGTTTGTTGTTAACACGGTAATCTAAACGTGTTCCGAAAAGTGAACGTTGCTGCAAACCAAAAAGTTCGTTGTTTTCAGTCGTGATCCTGATCGGCTGACCAGAAATTAAAAGTGCCTGGTTGATGATGCTTACACGGCCACCCTGATAATCGACCGTAAAATCGACACCTTCTGTTAAGGGCATGGTTCCGGCAAAAACCTTTACCGATCCTTCAGGAACGTTAATGGCATTCAGGCTAAATTCAGAGGAAATATCTGATTGATAATTCACTTTGATCACATACCTGTTCTGGTTCTGAAACAATTGTTTGGCAATGGTTTGAGTCGAATCGTAAAGTGCGGTAAAAGTGTATTTATTGATCAAAGCCTGCTCGCTGGGTAAAAATCTAGCCGCCAAATCTTTACCAAAAGGCTCAATGACAGGAAAAATAATCCTTCCGTTTGCCGGATCGATGGTAATATAGCCTGAGTTGGTATTGGTTACCAACGTGGTTTGCCCATTGCTTCCTACGCCGAACATACTGGCCTGGTTTGCATTGCTTGCGGTAGAATAAGAACCGAAAGCATTATTAGCGGCCACGAAATCGAAAACACCATCGGGTTTCCGCTCATTTTGTTGGTTTAAACGATCAAATTCGGTCAGGGCGATCCATTGTTTGTTGGCAGTATTCTGCCCCTCTGTCATTACGGGATTATCTACACCGGTTTCGTTATCGATACGATAAATATCGAGTTTAAAATTCTGGCTGCTGATCTGGTATCCACCGATAGAATAGATGTTTTTCATCATCAGATCCCATGTTGGCAATTGGATTTTTGTAGTTTCGTTCTTTAATAATTTGGCATAAAGCACTTTAGGATTTGCAGCATCAAAGGGAATATCGGTAGAAAACTCACCCACCTGGTATTCTACGCCGTTGTAAGTATAACGGTAAGCAACAGCCAGAACTTCATCCGCATTTAGAGGATTATTCAGGGAGAGATAACCTAACTGCGGTTGAAATGTAAATTCGCGCTCAGTAAGTTTACGAGCATAAATCAGTTTGGCAAAGTTATCGGTGTTACTGCTGTTGGCAGGAGTTGTTTGGAAGAAAGATAAAGCCGCATTAGAATTGGTTTGCCGTATAGCGCCGCCCTGATAAGCATTTAATTGCGCAATCAGGTTGTTCGATTGCTGAGGGAAACCCGTAGCCGTAGTTCCTGCTGGCAAACCAGAGGTCCCGCCATTAATTAAGATATTGTTAAAAGGAACGTTCTCTCCCAGATCAAGCAAACCCAATACATCCCTTGAATCGGTGGTATTACCTGCTTTATTCGTAATCCAGACTTCAATTTTGGTAATTTGGATCGGGGAGGTAATAATAGGTGCGTTGGCCAGGTTTTTATTGTAGTTGTTCCTGAAGTATTGCGATAAGAAGTAGTGTTTGTTGGCCTCGTAACTATCAATATTTACCGTGGTGCTGTTCTGCTGTGCACCGTTGGTAATCTTAATCTCTCTTGATTGCGATTTCTGTTGGGTGTAAACACTGGTTACATTTAAGCGTCCAAATTTTAACTGTGTTTTAATACCAAAGAGCGCCTGTGTTCCGGTAATCAGGGAAGTATTTAAAGGCAGGCTAACATTACCTGCTTCAATTTTTTGGATAATATCATCAGGCCCTCCGGTATAATCAAGTTTAATCTGATTTTCGAAATCAAACTGGGCCTCTGTATTATAGTTGCTTTTAATTTTTAATTTAGTTCCGATGTTACCAACCAGGTCCATTTGTATCCTTTGGTTGAAATCGAAATTGGTTTGTACCCGTTGCCTTTCGTTAAAAAGCGGATTTTCATTTTTATTTACCCGGCCCAAAAAAGTAAGTTCAGCCTCACCACGGGGCTGTATATCGATGGTTGTGCCACCAAATAACTTTTCAAAAGCTTTGCTGTTTACCTGGATCTGAGGAATAATGCCGGTGCTTCTGTAATCACTTACTTCCGCATTTGAAATGCTGCGCCAGTTGCCCCGCTTTATCTCACTGTTAAGCAGCCGCTGGTATTCGTCGATAGTTAAATATTGTGTATTTAAAACAAATTTTTCGCCAATCAATTCTTTTACCACATAGCGTTTATTTTTGGCATCGTACTCTACAACACGCTTTAAATTGCTGGGGGCAGGATAAAACGGATTAACGGACGGACTAAGCCCTAAACGTTCTTTTTCTTTTAAACCGAAGTTATTTTTTGGGGCAATAGTATCTGCTTTGCTTGGCACCACTTGTGAAAAAGTGTTTTGAGAAGCAATTAAAAAAAGAGGGATGAGAAACAGAAATGTAGATATTCTCTTCAAAGGCAGTAGATCTATAAAGTTTTTAAAGCTTGTTTAATTAGTTGCTCTACCGAAAGTGTCCCCTCTGTCACTTTTAAAATCTGGTCTATAGTTTTTTCGGCGGTTTGTTTGGCGAATCCGAGCATTACCAATGCTGATAACGCTTCATCTTTAACAGTATTGTGTTGAGGAACAGAAATTAATGAATCTGCCCCTTCTTTTTTTAGCTTATCCTGTAATTCTAAAACCAGGCGTTGTGCCGTTTTAGCCCCTAGCCCTTTTATCCGCTGAATGAGCGGCAAATCTGCTTTAATAATGGCAGTTTGAATTTCAACAGGAGTAATGGATGATAAAATCATTCTACCTGTATTTGGCCCAATTCCCGATACTGATATTAAGTGTAAAAACAAACGGCGTTCGCCCTCATCAGCGAAGCCGTATAATGTATGTGCATCTTCTTTTACATGCAGCCAGGTATAGAGTTTACACCTTTCTGCATCGCCCAAAGCACTGTAAGTATTTAAAGAAATGTTAATATGGTAGCCTATACCTCCGGCTTCAATCACAACAAAGGCTGGGTTTTTGAATGTCAGTTTACCATCAATATAGGCGTACATGTAATGCTACTTTTTAATTGTTTTTCCAAATATACCTTTTCGTTTTGATGTTTCAATTTCTTCTTTTGCCTGAACATCTACAACTGCAATAGTAACCATATTTACAATTTCGCGCACAGAACTGCCTAATTGAACAATATGAACAGGTTTATTTAATCCAAGCAAGATCGGACCAACCGCTTCGGCGCCTCCCAGCTCTTGTAACAATTTGTATGCAATGTTTCCCGATTCCAAATTCGGGAACACAAGCGTGTTTGCCGGGGCATCCGCTAATGTACTAAAAGGAAAGTTATCTTTCAGCAATTCATTGTTAATGGCAAAATTACCTTGCATCTCGCCATCTACCACCACTTCAGGGTGGTTTTTATGAAGTAAATTAACCGTTTCCCTTACTTTATTGGGAGTTACCCCATCATTTGAACCAAAGTTTGAATAAGATAACAATGCAATACGTGGCTTGATATTAAACTGTTTTACCGATTTATCAATCAATAAAGTAATATCAACCAGTTCCTCTGCAGTTGGATCAACATTTACGGTGGTATCGCCAAAGAAAACAGGACCTTTTTTGGTCATCATCATGTACATACCGGCCACGCGTTTTACGCCTGGTTTTACACCGATTACCTGCAATGCAGGTTTAATGGTGGCCGCATAGTTTTTGGTTAAGCCCGAAATCATGGCATCGGCTTCGCCAAATTCTACCATCGATGCTCCGTAGTAATTACGGTCTCTCAGTAATTTGGTCGCATCGCGCATAGAAGAAACCCCTTTACGCTGGCGCTTCCTGAACAGCGCCTCGGCATACTGTTTGGTTTTATCGGGATTCTGCATCTGATCGATAATCTCAACACCTTCCAGTTCCAAACCATGCTCATCAATGATGGCCTGTATTTTATCTTTATTACCTAAAAGGATCGGAATAGCAATGTTATCATCTTTGACAATCTGCGCGGCCTTTAAGATTTTATAATTATCAGCCTCTGCAAACACCACCCGTTTAGGGGCCATTTTTGCTTTGGTGGTTACGGCCCTCATAATGGCATCATCCAAACCTAACCGTTTCCTTAATTCTTCATTGTAAGCATCCCAGTCGGTAATAATTTTTCTGGCCACGCCACTCTCAATGGCAGCTTTAGCCACCGCGGTAGAAACCTCGGTAATCAACCTGAAATCAACCGGTTTTGGAATGATATAATCTTTACCGAATTTAAGGTTACGTGCATTATAAGCTAAGTTAACAGCTTCAGGAACCGATTTTTTAGCCAACTCGGCAATAGCCCTTACCGCAGCTATTTTCATGGCTTCGTTAATGCTGGTTGCCCTAACATCCAATGCCCCCCGGAAAATGTATGGGAAACCCAGTACATTGTTTACCTGGTTTGGATAATCGGAACGGCCGGTAGCCATAATCAGGTCTTTACGGGTTTTAATGGCTAATTCGTAGGCAATTTCAGGATTAGGATTGGCCATGGCAAAAACGATAGGGTTTTTAGCCATACCCATCAACATTTCCGGAGAAATTACATTTGCGGCCGAAAGACCAATGAAAACATCGGCACCTTTCATTGCTTCGCCGATATTGGCAATTTTCCTGGTCGTTGCAAAACCCATGCGGATATCGTCCAGATCGGTGCGGTGGATATCAATTAAACCATTGATATCGAACATCACGAGGTTCTCTTTTTTAACCCCTAAACTCAGGTACATTTTTGAGCAGGAAACAGCTGCAGCACCCGCTCCGCTTACTACTACCTGAATTTTATCGATCTTTTTTTTCTGGATTTCACAGGCGTTCAATAAAGCTGCACCAGAAATAATGGCCGTTCCGTGCTGGTCGTCGTGCATAACAGGAATACTCATCTCCTGTTTTAAACGCCGCTCGATTTCGAAACATTCTGGAGCTTTGATATCCTCGAGATTGATTCCGCCAAAAGTTGGCTCCAATGCTTTAACAATTTTTACAAAATCATCTACATTTTCTGTATCCAGCTCCAAATCGAATACATCGATATCAGAAAATATTTTAAACAAAAGGCCTTTACCTTCCATTACGGGCTTACCGGCTTCAGGGCCAATATTACCGAGGCCCAAAACGGCTGTTCCATTACTGATTACTGCAACTAAATTACCTTTAGCGGTATATTTATAAACATCTTCTTTGTTGTTTGCGATTTTTAAACAGGGCTCTGCAACTCCCGGAGAGTATGCTAACGTTAAATCCCTTTGTGAGGTTGTAGGTTTTGTGGGTACTACCTGTATCTTTCCCGGACGCCCATGCGAATGGTAATCCAATGCATCTTGCTTTCTATTCGTATTACTCATTAAGTAACTTATTAGTGACCGTGCAAAGGTACAATTCTTTTTATGAGGCTTAAAATAAAAGCCTTTCAAAAAAAGTTAAATAAGAACATAATGGCTTTACCCACGAAAGCTTTAAATAGCTTATACTTTGACCATAAAGGATCGCCTACGATGCTTAATTGTTAGAAATCTTCCCACTGATACAACAAAATACGGTGGTGAAGGGGCTGTCCGAATCATGTCGCGAGGTGGGTATGGTCACTACCCCTTACTGATCTTCAAAATCATTCCAACCTGTAAACCTGCTTTTGATAAACGGTTATCGCGTCTGATGCTTTGTACAGTAGCACCATCAAATTTCTCTGCAATTTCTGATAAGGTATCGCCTGTTTTTACCTTATAACTTAAAAATGACGAAGGTGCTTTTAAAGGTTTATGATTTTTAGCGTAGATCTTTAATTTCTGTCCGGGCACCAAAGTTTTGCTCTTTAGTCCGTTCCAAACCCTAATATCCTGTACTTCTACACCATATTTATCAGCAACTGCAGTAAGGTTCTGCCCGGCGGTAACTTTGTGATAAACTACAGCAGATGCAGCTACACTTTTAGTTTTTTTCTTTCTTAAATCTCTTACATCATCAGTACTGGCAGCCACCACTTTCATGCTTACATCCACTTCCTGGTTGTTCAGTACATCATAAATACCGGCATAATCGGCGTCCTTTAATTTAGGCATTACGATCCGCTTGGGCTCATCATCGGTACCGTTTACAATTTTTTTCTTGTACGATGGATTTAAAGCCATCATGGCTGCTTCTTCAATGTTCAGCACTTTTGCCAGCGTTGACAAAGAAACAAAGCGGGTAGTTTGAACGGTATCGGTTTTAAGGAACATATTCGAAGCCTGGGCGGTGATCTGGTGTTTGTTCGAATAATTCATTACGTACACAGCGGCGATAAAGGCCGGCACATAATTCCTGGTTTCTTTAGGTAAAAACTGCCTGATTACCCAAAAATCTCTTGATCCAGCTTTATCGATGGCCCGGTTCACATTTCCCTTGCCACAATTATAGGCGGCAATGGCCAAAAGCCAATCGCCCAGTTCTTCAAAAGCATCCCTAAAATAAGCTGCTGCTGCATAGCTGGCCTGTATCGGATCTTTACGTTCATCAACAAAGTTGTCCATTTTTAAACCATAGGCCTTACCCGTACCGAACATGAACTGCCAGATGCCCGTTGCACCCACACGCGAAATGGCATGCGGATTCATCTGCGACTCAACAATGGTTAAATATTTGATTTCCTGCGGGATGTTATAATCTTTTAATGCTTTATCAAAAATAGGGAAGTAATAGCTGGATAAGCCGATCATTTTCCCGAACATGTCTTTACGTTTGGTATAAATATCGATATACTGTTGAACGTATTCATTGTAAGGAAGCGGAACGGTTTTCGTGATGGAATCGAGCCTGAGTTTATAGATAAAGTTCCCACCCATTGTTAAGGGGTTTTCAGAAACTACAGGTACAGCTACGGTATCGGTATTGATAAAAATATTGTGGTGTACCTTAGGGAGACTATCTAATTTGAGGGTTTGTTGCGCTGAAGCGGAAGAAAAGTATCCTAAGCAAGCAAAAACTGAAGCAAAAATAATTTTTTTAATCATGGGCTATTGGTTTATTCAGTCCCGTCAATGCCGAACGCTATTTTTGCACCATTTTTAATGATACTGAATTAAAATTAAGCCGTAACTTTCCGTTACCGATCAAAAATCAGTAAAAGTTTTGCTACAGTTCTTTTTTTGACGGTTACTGCACAAGCTCAATGAGCTAATGCCTATTTTAAAAATGCCTGAGAAAAAGCTAAAAGCTGATCTTCCTCAAAATGTTTGGCTATAAATTGAATACTTAACGGTAAACCTGCTTCGTTATTGCCCAAAGGCAGCGCAATAGCCGGATTTCCGCTCAGGGATGGCAACACGGTAAAAATATCGGCCATGTACATCACCAGGGCATCCTGCACATTATCGCCAATTTTAAACGCTGCCGTTGGTGCCACAGGAGAAAGGATCAGGTCATAATCCTGGAATAAAGCATCCATTTTTTCCCGTATAAGGCGGCGAACCTGCTGGGCTTTTTGATAATAGGCATCGTAATATCCGGCACTTAAAACAAAAGTACCTAAAAGGATGCGGCGTTTTACCTCTTCACCAAAACCTTCTGCCCGCGATAATTTATACAGTTCGTTTAATGATTTTGCTTCGGTATTGCGGTGGCCATAATGCACACCATCGTAACGCGAAAGGTTAGAAGAAGCTTCGGCTGTGGTTAAAATATAATAAGCCGGAACCAGGTAATCTAAAAGATCAAAAGAAACATATTCTATATGATGTCCGTCTGCTTTTAGTTTTTCGATTGAAGCTAAAATGGCCGATTTAATTTCAGGATCAAGGGCATCGCTCTCGATGGTTTCTCTTAAAACCGCTATTTTTTGCTTCGTGTGTGTATTTAAATGTGCAGGATAATCGGGAACAGCCAGGGGCGAAACGGTCGAATCGTACTCATCAGCGCCCGCTAAAACCTGTAAAAGCAAAGCGGCATCTTCAACAGACGAAGTAATGGGGCCAACCTGGTCGAATGATGAGGCGTATGCGATAACACCATATCTTGAAATACGGCCATAGGTGGGCTTGAGGCCAATCTGTCCGCAAAAAGCCGCCGGTTGCCTCACCGAACCTCCGGTATCTGTACCAAGGGCGGATAAACACATATCGGCCTGCACGGCAACGGCCGAACCTCCGGACGAGCCACCGGGAACAAGCTCAGGGTTTGCCGCATTTTTAACGGCACCATAATAGGAAGTTTCGTTAGAGCCGCCCATAGCAAACTCATCGCAGTTTAAACGTCCGATAATAATGGCGTCTTCCTGTAACAAGCGTTCAACAACCGTTGATGAATATGGAGATACAAAGCCTTCGAGCATTTTTGAAGATGCGGTAACAATATGGTCTTTATAACAGATATTGTCTTTAATCCCTATCACCATCCCTGCAAGCCTGCCTGCGGTACCTTCTTCTATCTTCTGCTGTATTGCTTTCGCCTGAGCCCCGGCCGAATAAAAAAACACCTCGTTAAATGCATTGAGGTGTTCTTTATCTTTAATCTGCTTAAAATAATAAGCTAATAAATCGGGTAAAGTTAGTTGCTTTTGCGAAATGAGCGCTTGAATCTCTTTTAAAGAGCTGTATTTCTTCAAAACTAAAAATTATTGCAATTAAACAGTTTTATCACGGTTAGATGGATCTACCTGATCGCCATCAACACCGTCCTTACCATCTTTAAATTCTTTAACACCTTTACCTAAGCCTCTCATGAGTTCAGGAATTTTTTTACCACCAAACAGTAACAAAACCACTACCGCGATAATGATAATTTCTGGTGTTCCAAGCATTGCTGCTATTGTTGTATTTAACATAACTTTTTTGTTTAAACTTTTTGATTGTCTGCTACATTTTTTTCATCAACCGGAGTTCCTCCATCAGCATGCGGGGTATTTGTCGCAGCTTTTTCGTCAACAGTACTTTCTTCTGTTGGGTGGTGACGTTGATTATGGTTGTTTACCGCTGTTTCTTCCGCTTCTTCTTTATCTAAATCCATTGCATTAATATTTCTATGGATCTCGCGTTTCACCCCTTCCGACGCGTCTTTAAACTCTCTGATCCCTTTTCCAAGCCCCCTTGCCAACTCTGGCAGTTTTTTACCACCGAACAGCAGGAGAACCACCACTAAAATGAGTACGATCTCCGATCCCCCCATGTTTAAAAACTCTAATAACGTGCCTTGATACATCACTAATATAATTTATACAAATATAAACAATTTAAAAATCTATTTACTAATCCAGGCCTCAGGGTTTAAAGCCGCCTGGCCTCTCCTGATCTGGAATTTAAGTATGGCATCATCCCCTGTATTGGCCACCACTCCTATTGCCTGTTTGGTTTCTACTAAATTACCTACACTCACACTTACCGATCTTAGGTTCTGGTAAACGGTAAAGTATTCACCATGATTGATCAGCACCACCGTTCTGCCCATAAATACCTGTACAGCGGCTACTTTACCTGCAAATACCGCCCTAACGGTTGCGCCATCACTTGTGGTAATATCCACTCCATCATTGGTATAGGTGGCCTGATCTACCTTGTGCATACCATAGCGTTCGGTAATGGTTCCGGTTGCAACCGGCCAAGGTAATCTTCCCTTGTTGTTTTCAAAGCCTGCCGATAGTCTGGCGGCCTCTGGTGTGGCAGTAAGCAATTCTGCTGTTGATTTTGATTTGGCAGCAGGTGCTGTTGGCGTTGCCGGCGCCGGCCTGTTTTCTGCTTTGGCTTTGGCTGCAGCAATACGCGCTTCCTCTGCCGCCTTCCTCCTGGCCTCTTCGGCTGCTTTTCTTCTCGCTTCTTCAATTGCCCTTTGGATGGCCGCACTAATGGCCCTGTCTATCTGGGCCTGCTGTTTTTTACGGGCAACGATATCCTGTTTAAACCGCTTTTCATCTTTGCTCAGCTTGCTTAATACAACAGACTGTTCATTTTTATCTTTGCCCAAACGCTCACGTTCCCTTTCCTGTTCTTTTAACAGGTTACTTTTCTCCTTAAGCGTTTTATCCAAAACCCTGATCTTGCCATTAAGATCATTTTGGGTACTTTCGATATAACCCGCTTGTTTTTTTCTATACTGGCTAAATTGCTGTAAATATTTTATCCTTTTATATGCCTGGTTAAAATCCTTTGATGCAAAAATAAACATCATCTTATCGTATGCATTCCTGTTGCGCTGTGCAAAACGGATCATGCCTGCATACTCTTTTTTAAGATCACCCAACTGGCCCTGCAATGTATGTACGGTATTGGTGTTCTGAGAGATTTGGTTATCAAGATTTTTTATTTCAGAATTGATGGTACCAATTTTATCCTGGCGCAACCTGATCTGCGCATTTATGGTATTAATCTGCTGCAGGGTAAGCTTCTTACCATTGGCCGTTTTGTTCAGATTTTTCTGAAGCTGTTCAATTTCACGCTGTATAGCTTCTTTTTTCCTTCTGAGCTGACTTTCAGTTTGTGCAACGGCCGAAAGGGTTAACGCACTAAAAAAAAGGATAAATAGGAGTCTGTGTAGCTTCATTAAGCCAAAAGTATAAAAATTTTGCAGTAAAAAATATTAAAATCGAGATACTAAAGTCATAATTACTTATTAAAGAACGGTCTTCACTCAATCTTCATATAATGCAAGGATCAATACAATCCCGCACTTATACAACCGCAATTATTGGCCGGTGACCAATTTAAATAAAGATTAATTTATTTTATAACCGAAAATCTCTTTGGAACATTAAACGGAAAATCGACAGGAACATTGCCATCAATTTTAACAAACTGGAGGTCGATGTTTATTTTTTTTGCCTTCGACAAGGTTTTGATTTGTAATGAACCGGGGAATAAAAATTCGTTCAGTTTTTGATAATCTGAATAGGTAACCTTTAAAGCCTGACCGTTTTTAACATCATTTAAATTGGTTTCGGCAACCTTTAACAAAGTATTGAAAAGTAATTTATAATCAAGTTCTTCTTTGCTTCCCGATACTACCCAAACACCATTTTCAAGTTTAAGGTCAGATTGCGGGGTTAAAAATTCGCCCATGGCGTTGCCGGTTAAAACGGCCTGCAAAGTGTTAAAATTTACCTGTTTGTTGGTGAAATTATAAACATAGCTGAAAGGCTTTTTGAGGTATTCGTTTTTCAGGCGGTTCATGATCTTGATACTATCGGGCGTAATCAATGCCCTGGCCACTTCGGCTAATCCTCCTAAAGCAGTAACACTCACCCAGATGGTTTCCTTGTCTTTCATTTTAAAATTCATGGTTACATCGTTTGCATCGCCACCAATATCGAGGCTTGC
This sequence comes from Pedobacter zeae, assembly GCF_014196715.1. GTDB lineage: Bacteria > Bacteroidota > Bacteroidia > Sphingobacteriales > Sphingobacteriaceae > Pedobacter > Pedobacter zeae. Next base: position 18,708 of record NZ_JACIEF010000004.1, on the reverse strand, counting down.
CTTCGCTTTTAAAGAGAGGGTATTAAACTTTAGCTGTTTGCTATTTAATAATGTCAGGGTTTCTGCCTTGGAATTATCGGTTTTAGATTCCGTTTTGGTTGGTGGGGCAACTACAATTTCTTTTTTAGGCTTACATGCTGAAACAAAAACTACTGCTCCAAATAGGAATATGCTACTTAAAATATTTTTTTTCATTTATCTTTTTAATTAATACTTCTGATCCGTTTCCTGCCTCTTTTGCTTTTTGCCATTGGATTACTGCAGCATCCTTTTCGCCTTTCATGAAAAGTATATCTCCAAACCGCTCCAAATAAACACCGTTTTTAGCGCTATTGTTTTGCAAGGCCTTCTCTATCCAGGTTTTTGCAAGATCATACTTTTGCTGTTTAAACAGGACAAAAGCATAGGTATCTACAACCGAAGGGTTGTTTGGCATGGCCGTGGCCGCCGTTTCGGCATATTTGGCCGCTTTGGCCAGATCTTCATTCCTTAAGGCCAGGTAGTAGGCATAATTATTCAGGATGAGGTAATTATCCGGCTCTAAAGAAATGGCTTTTTCGAATGCGGTTTTAGCGGCCTGAAAATTATTCTGGTTGATATAAATATCGCCCTGTAAAGCATAAATCTGTGCCTGCAGGCTCTTATTTTCTACATCCAGCTGTAATGAAGTTTTCAGGTTACCCTGCGCGAGTTCATATTTCCCGGTTTTATATAATGCATAAGCCATATAATAATACAAACTGGCCTGGTTGGGATAAATGGTTAAAGCTTCATCGCCAACTTTAATGGCGCTTTCGTAATGGCCCAGCAAAGTCTGGATATTGATTACCTGTTCCCAAACCGCATAAACCTGCTCGTTAAGTTTTAAAGCAGCCTGGTATTGCACCAATGCATCCTTCAGGTTATTCTGCTGGTAAAGCACATCGCCATAAAGTGCCAAAGCCTTGGCATCGCCCGGATTTTTTTCAGCAAGCAGTTTACACAGCTCAGTTGTGTTTTTTGCAACGATGGGCCGGTTCAACTCCAGGAACAGGGTCATAATAATTTTAACCTTTTCAGCTAAGGGCATTTCGCTGCTTTCGAAAGCAAGCTTTAATGCAGCAAAAGCTGCTGCTTCGTTTTTCTGCTTGCGGTAAATATCAGCAAGGGCGAGGTTTACCTCAAAGTTATTTGGTTCTAACTGCTGCGCTTTAACGAGCACTTTTAATGCTTCCGGGTCATTCCCTTTCTGTAAAAGTAAACCTGCCGCATATAAATAGTTCTTTACATCGGCCTGGTTGCCTTCCAATAATTTTACAATATCACTTTCAGTAGCATTACCGTTAGATTGCAGTCGCTTTCTGGCATTTACCAGGTCTCTGGAATCGCCGAACTTACTTTCAATTTCATCGTAGGTTTTTCTAGCGGCATCGAGCTGGTTGGCTAAAAACTGGGCATTGGCCTTATCAAAATAATAACCATCGTTTTCGGGGTCGAGACGGATCAACTGGTTAAATACATCGATCAGTTCGGGCATTTTATTGGTGCGTTTATATACCTCTCCGAGTAAGCGCCAGTACCATAAATTGCCGGCATTTAGTTTAACTGCCTGCTTGATGTGCTGTTCGGCTTCCGGGAGCTTGTCTAAACGCAGGTCCGCATTGGCCAGCTCGAAATAGGCTGCATGGTTATTGGGATCCAATCCAACAATTTTATTGAAATTGGTGAAGGCTACAACGTAATTTTCAGACATTTTCTCACGCAGACCAGCAAAAAACAATTGTTTTACCATATTGCTGTCGCGATTGGTTGCTGGCGCAACTACTCCCTGACCAAAGGCCTGAAAGCTAACTAAAGCAGCCCCGATAAGAAAATGTACTTTGTATTTCATATCATTTTATACATCAAAAAGTGAACTCCAGACTTAAAACTGCGAACTCCAGACTTATTTTCCCGTGTGGCCGTAACCTCCTTCACCACGCGCCGTACCGCCAAGTTCCGTAACCGGTTGCCAGCTTACGGTTTCGTGTTTGGCCACGACCATCTGGGCAATCCTATCGCCATTAACGATTTTAAAATCTGTATCTGATAAATTTACCAATAAAACTTTTATTTCGCCACGGTAATCGGCATCAATCGTGCCTGGAGAATTTACAATGCTAATGCCATGTTTATAAGCCAATCCACTCCTAGGCCTGATCTGCGCCTCGTAACCAACAGGCAGCTCCATAAACAGGCCGGTTGGCACCAATGCACGTTGCAAAGGTTTTAAAATAATTTCTTCATTTATTGCCGCCCTGAGGTCCATGCCTGCTGCCTGTGCAGTTTCGTATTGTGGAAGCGGATGTCCGGATGTATTGATAATTTTTATTTCCATTTTAACTGAGATAATAGATTGTATGCCTGATTCTGCAGATTTACCTCTTTAGCATTTTTATTACATTATTCTTCTCAAAATAGAAAATACCCAGAAGAAATAGGACTAAAATGCTATTTCCGATATAAATATTACGTTTAAATACCCAAAATGATACATATACCATCACAATGGAAACCAAAATATAGGCACTCATTGCTTTAAGTTGATAAGGTATAGGGTAATGCTTTTGTCCAAGCAAATAAGAAATCACCATAATAATGAAATAGGTCAGCATTGATACCCAGGCAGAGCCCATGTAGCTAAATTTAGGAATAAGAACAATGTTCATGACAATGGTAAAAACTGCACCTACCAAAGATATATATAAACCATACCGGGTTTGATCGGATAAGCGGTACCATACCGATAAGTTCATATAAATACCTAAACAAACATAACCGAACAACAAGAATGGAACTGCGTTGAGTCCTACCCAATACCTTGAATTGATAAAATGTTTGATAATTTCGATATTGGCGGTCAAGCCCACAAAAAGAATCGATAAAGCGAGCACAAAGTAATACAGGATATTAGCATAAGTTTGCTTTGCATTTGCATTTTTAGCATGACTAAAGAAAAATGGTTCGGCACCTAACCTAAAAGCCGTATTAAAAATACTAATGAAAATAGCCAATTTGCAAACGGCCCCATAAATACCAACATCATGATTGGCAATGCTGTCCGGCAGGTATTTCCCCAATAAAATTTTGTCTAAATTCTCATTTATAATAAACGATAAATTGGCCACCAGTACAGGCCAGCTATAGCCCAGCATATTCTTGAATAAACTTTTATTAAATTTAAACTGGATTTCTAAAAACTGTGGGATAAGCATGAGCAATGTAGCTATACTTGCGATTAAATTGGCTAAAAAAACATAACCTACCCAACGACCTTTATACCATGAAGTAAACCATCCGCTTACGATATCATGTTTGATTAGGAATGGTATAACATAGATGAACACAAGATTCAAGCCTACAAAGGTCCCTATGTTAAGGAATTTGATTAAGCTATATTTAAAAGGCTTTCCATCTGCCCTTAATTTGGCAAATGGAATAACACTGATGGCATCCACGAACAATATCCATACGAAATAATGCACATAAGATTTTTGATCAGCCAATTCCGCTATATTTCCATCTAAAGTATACCTAGCCAGGTAATCGGAGAAGATCAATGCGGTAATTAAAAAAAGGGTTGATATAAATGCGATTACCAAAAAGCTATTGTTATACACTTCCTGCTTCCGATCTTCATGTTTATTTAAGTACCTGAAAAAAGTGGTTTCCATCCCAAAAGCCAATATTGGATTGATGATAGACACATAACTGAACATTTTGGTAAAAACACCGTAAACCCCAGGCGCAAAAACACCAGTGTAAACAGGTGTTAAAATAAAATTGAACAACCTCGAAAAAATGGTACTGATACCATAAATCATGGTCTGTCCAAGGAATTTTTTATATACCGACATTTAATATTGAGATTTGAGCATTGCGTATTGAGATAAGCTCCATTACCGGAACACTATAGCAATCCAACAATTCAGCAATTTATTTCCTTAAAACTTCAAAATTACGATAGTTTTTTACTTCACCATCGCTTACCACCACATTTTCTACACGAGAGCGGTCAGGTCCTTCGTGGCACCAGTTTACAAATTCCTCTAAAAAAATTTCTTCACCTTCTGCTTCGATATAAACCGACCCGTCTTTTTCGTTCCTTACAAAACCGTTTACCATCATCTGGTTGGCAATAATTTTAGTAGTTTCCCTAAAACCTACGCCCTGCACTTTACCCGTTACTATTATATTGAGATGTTTCATTTATTGCCGTAAAGTTGAAATGTTTTAAAGCTGCAAAGGTAAATGAATTCTCACAATTCTTCAGCACCTGTTAAAAAGGGCATTGACCTGATTTAGCGAAGTTGCAGTTATATTATTCTGCAGACAGGTTTCGCACCTTATCATCAAAATATTCATAAAAAACGGAAGAATTAACCCGCTAAGTAGAAAGTTATAATTAGACTGGTTATCATTAACACTAATTTTTCCGGAATAGGCCAACATTTAGGTAATTTGAATTTTAAAACGGAGTCGATAATGAGTGTACATATAGGATTGATGATCTGGAAGGAAATGAAGGCCAAAGAGATTTCTGTTTCCATGTTCGCAGAAAAAATGGCCATTAGCAAAACCAAGGCACAGGAAATTATCAATAGTTCCACGCTGGATGTTTCCTTGCTTGCTACGGTGAGTGAAATACTGGGTTACAATTTTTTCAGTTATTACGAAAAGGGGAAGCTGTTATCCGAGCTCAATCAAAAAGAAAAACAAGCATCGGCAGAAGAAATCAAAAGGCTTAAAAGCCTGTTAAGTGAGAAGAACAAAACTATCGAACTTAAAGATAAAATCATCCAAAACCTCTCACACACTGTTTCTTTACTCGAAAAAGTCCAGTACCGCTAATCTGGAAGGGAGTAAAATCGTCCGGAAAATAATTTTATTCCATACATTTTTCGATATTCATGATAACATGTCCGATGGTATCAAAGATCGTTCGTGTTCAATATTCAAATTGTTCCGGCCAACAATTCATCCCCGGATTTCTGGTACTTGTTAAGCTTTTGAAATAAATGCATTGTAACACAATGGCTATAAGTCGTGTTTTCATTGTAATACCTACATTTGATTAATAATTTATATCACTATGAAATACAGAAAACTTGGAACAACAGACGAACAACTATCTGCACTTGGCCTTGGCTGCATGGGCATGAGCTTTGCCTATGGCCCTGCAAATGATAAAGAAAGTTTGGCAACCCTGGAGAAAGCCCTCGACCTGGGTATCAACTTTTGGGATACAGCTGATATGTATGCCAACGGTGCCAATGAAGAACTGATCTCTAAAATACTGGTACCCAACCGCAATAAGGTATTTATCGCAACAAAATTCGGTTTTCGTTTTAAGGATGGCGTAGCGGCACCTAGCAGCGCTGTAGGAGCATATTTTGATGGCTCTCCTGCCTGGATAAAAATTGCAGTTGAACAGAGCCTGAAACGCCTGAAGATTGATACCATTGACCTTTACTACGCGCATCGGGTTGATCCTAATGTGCCCATTGAAGAAACCGTTGGTGCCATGGCCGATCTGGTAAAAGAAGGAAAGGTGCGTTATCTTGGACTAAGTGAGGCTTCTGCCGCTTCCATCAGGAAAGCGCAGGCTGTTCATCCGATTGCGGCACTGCAAAGTGAATATTCACTACTATCACGGGATGTTGAAAATGGCATATTGCAAACAACCCGCGAGCTTGGCATTTCACTTATACCTTATTCTCCATTGGCACGAGGCCTGGTTACCAATACACTTGATGTAAATACCCTGGCCGAAAACGATTTTAGGAGAACTTTGCCACGTTACCAGCAAGAAAATATAGCGAATAACAATAAATTAATAACGGAATTTGCTGCATTTGCAGCTACCAAAAACTGCACGCCTGCACAACTTGCATTAGCCTGGGTTTTGGCACAAGGAGAGGATATCATTCCTATTCCCGGAACCAAAAAAAGAAAATACCTGGAAGAGAATGCCGGTGCGATCGAAGTTGAACTAACCGACGCCGATCTTATAAAAATTAATGCATTAATTAAACAATACCCTGTAATCGGTGAGCGATATAGTGATGCTGCAATGAAGATGGTGAATCACTAAGTAGCAAACTGACCTAAAATGTCCCCTTATTCCGAAATTATTATGAGTGGTAAGGGGTCATTTAACCTAGTAAGATGATTTAAGCTGAAGGACCACTTAGTTAGTCCCTAAAATAAAAAGTATACCCATGGGCTAAAAATCTTTAAAGAAAGGTGAGATAAACTGCCAGGTAACGAAATGCGGTTGAATTAACTATCTAAATTCGTTTTGCAGTTGCGTAAGGCGGGTAATTTCTACTTTAAACTGTCCCCATATTTCTTCGAGTATAACCCTTGCAGGTTTAATTTCATTTAGCATGGCCGAAACCTGGCCTATTTCGAGTTCGCCGTTTTCTACATCTCCCTCAAACATCCCCAGTTTTGCTCTTGCCCTGCCTAACAGAGCTTTTAAACGCTCAGCGTCTGCACCTTCGGCCTCCGCAGTAGAAATGGCATCGGCAAATTCGTTTTTCAATAATCTTACCGGAACGAGCTTTTTCATTGCCAGCTTGGTATCACCTTCGGCCGCTGAGATAATTTTATGTTTAAATGCAGGATGTGCTGAAGATTCTTCTGAAACAGCAAAAGCCGAACCTGCCTGAACGGCATCGGCACCCAATGCAAAAGCTGCCAGCATGGCTTTTCCGCTCCCGATACCGCCAGCAGCTATAACGGGAAGTTGTACAGCCTTCTTAATCATTGGGATTAAACACAGGGTTGTTGTTTCTTCCCTCCCGTTGTGTCCACCCGCTTCAAATCCCTCGGCAACAATCGCATCTACCCCTGCTTCCTGGGCTTTTACGGCAAATTTGGTATTCGCAATTACATGAACCACAGTAATACCCTTTTCTTTTAAAAAACCAGTCCATGTTGCAGGATTACCTGCAGAAGAAAATACAATTTTTACATTTTCTTCAATTACTACATCTATAATCTCCTTAATATTAGGATAGAGCAATGGAATATTAACACCAAACGGCTGGTGAGTTGCTAATTTGCATTTTTGAATATGTAATCTTAAAACTTCGGGATACATCGAACCTGCCCCAATAATACCCAGGCCTCCTGCGTTAGAAACCGCCGAAGCCAGTCGCCAACCACTGCACCACACCATTCCGGCCTGAATAATAGGGTATTTAATATTAAATAGTTTACAGATTGGGTTCATATAATTTAAATTAGCCTTTTTACCTGGTCATTTTCAATCTTAAAATCAGCAGACAATTGAATTAGATTCAATCCCGGTCTTTTACCCACTTGTATTGTTCCTAACTGCTTGTCGAGCGCTAAAAATTCGGCTCCGTTTACAGTTGCCCAAGTCAAAAGTTTTTCGAAAGGAACCTGCTTATATTTCTGTAAGGTGAGCATTTCTGATAGGATATTAAGTTGATGGTTGCTGGCCAAACTATCTGTCCCCAGGGTAATTTTTACATTTTCACCCATTAACAGATCAACGTCAGGTAAAGCATTTTCGATATATAAATTGGCCTGCGGACAAAGGCACCAATATAAATTAGTATGGTGTTCTTTAGCAAAAGCGATATCTGCCTGGTTTGAAACGGTATTGTGCACCAGCAACGTTTTCTGTGCTTTAATATAAGGTAACCAGCTTTGTAAAGATGTTTTATTGGTGGGCTCAAAGAAAGTAATATCCAGCCCTAAAAATCGATAGAGCTCTAAAAATCCACCCGTTTTATTTTTGAAAAAAGCATTTTCATTTTCTGTTTCCTGATTATGAACGCTAATAATGGCATTATCTTTTTCTGCCTCTTTTCTTATTAATTCAAATAATTCCGGAGATACTGAATAAGGCGCATGCGGAACAATTGAGGCAGAGAGCGGTTTAAAATCCTGTCTAATCCGTTTCGCATCATCCATTATGGCCCCAGCCCGTGCGGGATTAAAGCCCATGGCCTCGATAAAGGTATGGTAATGTATTTTGCTGTTTTCTTTTATTTCTTTAGAAGAAAGTTGGTTGGAAATATCGCCAACCGCCATAATCCCATTATCGAACATTTTCTGATCGGCCGTTTGCATTGCGGCTTTAATCTGGTCTGCATCAGCCTGCCTGTTTTTAATAATACTTTGCACAAATGCAACCAAGCCGGTATGCTCTGGGATTTGCCCCAACATGTGCGAAAGTTCCAAATGGCAATGGGTATTGATAAAACCCGGAACAATAGCCCCCTTAAGATAAACCACATCAGGATTTTTAGCCTTACCAGCAGTAAGTACCTGCTGTATTTCACCCGTCGCATTTACGGCAACTACACCATTTTTAATTGGCGGACTACTTACCGGAAAAATCCAATCGGCAGAAAAGTATTTAAGCATAGCTGCAAAGTAAGCTGATTAGGCCAAGCCGTCAAAATATTTTAAGGAAAATAGAATGGGAAGGAAAATAAAAGAGCCTCCTATCGGAATCGAACCAATGACCTACTGATTACAAGTCAGTTGCTCTACCAGCTGAGCTAAGGAGGCTTTTAATGGGGCTGCAATGATAGAAAAAAATCTTCTTTTTTCAAAAATGAAATTATTTTTTTTTGCCAGGTGATATCACCTCGCAGTTAAGCGCTAATATATTTGCTAATGCCAGCACAATAGCCATTCACCAGGGTGCTAATATCAATCGGTGTTCTACCTATGAGTAAAGAATAACTGCAAAACTTGTAGTTATTCACCACAAAGTGTGGAGAAAATCCACAACATTAAAACTTTGGCACAAAAACAACAAACTGTAAATCAATAGTTTAAATAAAAATTTTGGTTTGGCACCATTATGAAACATTAGCAAGTATTGTTACACAAATTAAATTTTAAAATATATACTATGAAAAAGTTCGTTTTAGCAGCTACAGTATTAGCATTAGCAGGATTCTCAGCAGTACAGGCAAGTGAAGTAAAAGATTTTAAAACTACTGCAATTGTTGCAGTTCAGGATAGCGCAGTGAAAACTCCGGTTAAACTGGAAGAATTACCTGAGCCAGTAACAACTGCATTGAAATCTGATGCTTACAAAGGCTGGACCCCTACTGAAGCTTGGTCTGTGAAAGAAGGTACGAAAGAATATTACTTAATCAACGTGAAAAAAGAAGCAGAAACCGGTTCAGTTAAAATTGACAAAGACGGTAAACCAGTTCAGTAATCCACATCAGATTAACGCTCACCATCAATAAGTATTTAAACAAAAAATCTATCATATCTTAAAACATCATATCATGAAAAAGATCTTTTTAGCCGCTACATTAGCATTCGCAGGATTCTCAGCAGTACAGGCAAGTGAAGTAAACACCATAAAAAACACTGCAATTGTTGCAGTTCAGGACAGTGCAGTTAAAACTCCGGTTAAATTGGAAGAACTGCCAGCACCGGTAACAACCGCGTTAAAATCTGACGCTTACAAAGGTTGGACCGCTACTGAAGCCTGGTCAGTGAAAGAAGGTACGAAAGAGTACTATTTAATTAATGTGAAAAAAGAAGCTGAAACCGGTTCGGTAAAAATCGACAAAGACGGTAAACCAGTTCAATAGTCAGCAGTAAATACACCCTAAGGTATAATCAATATTAGCGCAGCCCACGGGCTGCGCATAAACTAAAAAGAAACAAAAATGAAAAAATTAATTTTATCGGCTGCGTTCTTAGCTTTTGCAGGATTCTCAGCAGTACAGGCAAGTGAAGTAAAAGATTTTAAAACTACCGCAATTGTTGCAGTTCAGGATAGTGCAGTTAAAACTCCGGTTAAATTGGAAGAATTACCTGAGCCGGTAACTACAGCATTAAAATCCGACGCATACAAAGGATGGACCGCTACTGAAGCTTGGTCTGTGAAAGAAGGTACGAAAGAGTACTATTTAATCAATGTTAAAAAAGAAGCAGAAACTGGTTCAGTTAAAATTGATAAAGACGGTAAGCCAGTTCAATAAAAAACCCAAATAATTACATCTACCTATTATAAGAAAGCCGGATTATGTCCGGCTTTTCTTATTTTTGTTACATGGCGAGGATCCTGATTTTAGAAGACGATACGACATTTGCACAATTACTTGATGGTTTTTTAACTAAAAACGGTCATGAGGTGACCCTTGTAACCCAGGTAAAGCAATCATTTAAGCAAGTTGAAACCAAAGAATTCGATTTACTTTTAATCGATTACCGTCTGCCAGACGGAACCGGATTAGAAGTGCTTACCCATCTTCGTGACCTGGCCCTTTCCATTCCGGTAATCATCATGACCAGCTTTAATGACGTACGGACGGCGGTAAAATCAATTCAATTGGGTGCTTTTGATTACATTACCAAGCCTGTTAACCCGGATGAATTATTAATGGTGATCAAAAATTCTTTAACTAAAAAGGATTTAAAGAGTGTTGAACCAAAAGAAGCAAATGGTGATTTTATAAAGGGTAAAAGTGCAATTGCAGATAAACTGTACGAACATATCAATTTGGTAGCGCCAACAGATATGTCGGTCATTATACAAGGCGAAAGCGGCACTGGAAAAGAGTTCGCAGCCAGAACCCTGCACCAGCAAAGCAAACGTGCAGATAAACCATTTGTAGCAATAGATTGCGGTGCTTTATCGAAAGATTTAGCCGCCAGCGAGTTATTCGGGCATGTAAAAGGTGCTTTTACAGGTGCATTGAACGACAAAAAAGGCCAGTTTGAGGTTGCTAATGGAGGAACATTATTTTTAGACGAAGTTGGCAACCTGAGTTATGAAGTACAGATTAAGTTACTGAGGGCATTACAGGAAAGGGTAATCCAGCCTTTGGGAAGTACCAAACAGATTCCGGTTAATGTTCGCATCATTACGGCTACCAATGATGATCTGGCCAATAGTATGCAACAGGGAGAATTCAGGGAGGATTTATATCATCGTTTAAATGAATTCAAAATCCAGCTTCCGCCGTTGAGAGAAAGAGGCGGTGATTTAGAACTTTTTATCAACCACTTTATACAATTATCAAACCGCGATCTGGACCGGAATGTTAAAAGCATTTCTAATGATGCAAAAGCACTTTTGCTGAGCTACGATTGGCCGGGAAATCTGCGCGAGCTACGCAATGTGATCAAACGTATGGTTTTATTAAGCCCGGGCGATGTTGCACAGATTGGTGCATTACCGGATGAAATGATGATTTCTGTCCATCACCAGTCAGCTCCAGGCAATTCCTCTGATCTGAAAGCAGTGAACGAACAAAATGAAAAAGCTTTGATTACTGAGACGTTGATCAAAGTAAGACATAACAAAACAAAAGCTGCAAAGATTTTAAATATCGATCGTAAAACCTTATATGCAAAAATGGAACGTTACGGGATAGAATAATTACCCGGCATTAGCGTAGTCGATTTTTTCCATAAAGGCGATTAACTCATTTAATTTTCCGATCTGCAGTAAAATTTCAGATTTAGCAGTATTAGTCAGACCTTCTCGTGCAATTTTCAATTCCAGGGAACGAAATGCACTTGCCAAAGTTTTCGAACCCATTTGCGCCATGCGTCCTGCAAGGCGGTGAACCAGTAACCTGGCTTGATCAGTGTTATGATCAATTAAATGTTTCTCCAGCAGTGCGGCATCATCTATAGAATCCTGTTTAAAACGGTTTAATATTTTATCCAACATTTGCTGGTCGCCAAAAGTCATTTTTTCTATTGAAGAAAAATCGAATTCGGGTTGTTCTGCTAATATTTCTGTTTTATCAAATATAGACAGGATATCAACCGCCCTGAATGGTTTCATAATCAGGCCATCAAAACCCTCACTTAAAACCATTTCGCGTTCTTCGGGTAACACCTGCGCAGTAATGGCATAAAATTTAATCTGTTTCGGCAGTTTCTTTTTCAATAAATGGCACAGTTCAAACCCGGTCATTTCAGGCATGCGCATATCCATCAATACATACTTTAAATCAGATTCGGCTTCGGCGTGTAAAATATCGGCCACCTGGGTAAACGTTCTGAATGGGATGTTATTTTTCTGAAAAATCATTCCACATAAATCGAGGATAAGTTTATCATCATCAATTACCCAAACTGTTCCTGAGTTTACAATGGCATAATGTTCCAAATCTAAAGTATCATTTATGCGCTCGGCGGTATTTTCATATTTCATATAGATATTAAATGTGGTACCAACGCCGGGCTTACTTTTAACGTAGATCCTTCCACCCTGTGTCTCAATCAAAGATTTAACAATAGGCAGCCCCAAACCTGTACCGGCCTGGTTGATAATGTATTTCTCAGGAGATTCTATCTGCTCAAATTCATTAAATATTTTGGGGATATCTTTTTCTTCAAATCCAATCCCGGTATCCTTTATGGTAAAATGAAAGTGCAGGTCTTCTCCTTGCTTTTTATACGATACAGCAAGCTTAATTTCACCTTTCAAAGTAAATTTTACAGCATTACCCAATAAGTTAAATAAAATCTGCTTTAGCCTAAAAGCATCGCCCTTTACAAATTCCAAATCATTGAGATCGAGTTCTGCATTTAACTGAAGTGATTTCTGTTCTGCCAATGGACGCATTACAGAAACTACCTCATCCAAAGCTTTTTTAATATTGAATACCTGATTATTGAAGCTAAACTCCCCCGATATAATCCGGTTATAATCCAATACTTCATTCACAATCTGTAGTAAATGGATCGAGGATTGGTAAATGGCATCCACATCTTTTTTGTTGGGTACATCCTGCTGGGTAATCAGCTCTGCATAACCTAAAATAGATTGTAATGGCGTTCTTATCTCATGGCTCATATTCGATAAAAACCGCTGTTTTGCCTTGCCATGGTATTCTGCTTCATCTTTGGCAAGTTCCAATGCTCTTCTGTACCTGTTGCTTTTCGTAATATCTGCCAAAATTAAATACAGCAGAATTACCGTTAACAGGAAAAAGATAATGATAATGGTGGTGATTTGTGTAATTCCATCGTTAACCACTTCTTTAGCCTGTATCCCGTTCAAATCAACCTGGGCCATGGCCTGGCCTTCAACCTCTCGTAAAATCTGCAGCATTTTGGCCGTTAAGGCGTTACTGGCACTTGACAGATCGGCCTCGCGTTTTAAAAATTTCTGACTTTTCTGACGTTGCTCCAGTTCGATATTCCTTAACGAGCCCGTCATGCTTTTCATGATGCTGTCTTCAGCCTTTGCATTTAAAGTATCACGCTTAACCTTAAATTCTTCATTGATGATTTTGTAAACATCGGCCTTCTTCTTGCCAAAAAGTTTACTCAGGAAACCACGCGATTTTTGCTCTTCTTCCGGTGCAACCGTAGTGGTCGATGTGGTTGTCTCGGTGGTTAGTACCGCACTGTCTGTTTGCCTGGCACGCGTTGCCACCAGCTCATTCAATTTCCGTACCTCGTCAGAGAAAGATTTAGTATTAACCAACGTTTCCCTCACTTTCAGGTAATTTACAAACTGCTTGTCGCGATCAGATAATAAGTTTTTGATCGACTTAATCCTGGCCAACTGAGCAGAATCACCGCGGTATAATTTCCTTAGGGTATCCAAACTGGATCTTAACTTACGCGATTCTTTAAGAAAACTATAGGTACCCTGTTTGTTAAAAGCTTCGTCTCTTTGCAGCTGATCTAACCGGGCAATTTTATGCGAAAGATCGTTTACAATCCTTAAGCGGTCGTTTGGGGCCGAAATTTCTTCAACGGTATCCAGCATCCGTGTAAACGCAAACTTACTGATACCCCATGCCAAAAGCAGCGCAAAGCAGGCAAACAAAAAACCTATGATCACCTTACTTTTTATTGCCCGGAAGAAGCGTTTTTGAATAACAGCCGCCATTTAATTCAGATTATTAACTTAAACCATTATAATAACGGCTTTTCGTTTAAAATTGATATGTTTTTATCTTTTACAAATAACGTACCACAAGAAAAATTGATTAAAAAACTTTAATTTTAATCGCCTAAAAAATACCTCATGAACCGTATCGACCGACTTTTCGGAATCTTGACCCTGCTTCAATCAAGAAAATATATTACAGCCGAAAAAATTGCAGAAAGGTTTGATATGAGCGTACGTACGGTTTACCGTGATATTAAAGCATTAGGCGAACAAGGGATACCCGTAAGTTTTGAGCAACATAAGGGCTATTACCTCGTTCAGGGTTATTTTCTGCCCCCTGTTTCTTTTAATATGGACGAAGCCAATGCCCTGCTTCTGGTAGAAAGCCTGGTAAATGGTTTTGCCGATCATTCTATCCGTGCACATTATTCAACTGCACTGACCAAAGTAAAATCGGTACTCAAAAGCCATCAGAAAGAAAAGCTGGAAACTATGAACCAGCACATTAAACTCCAGATTCCAGAAAGGCTCAATTTTAATTTCGAATATTTATCCCTCATTCAACAAGCCATTGCTGAAAAACACATTATTGCGCTCGATTATAAAAATAACAAAGAAGAGTTGAGCAAGCGTGAAGTAGAGTCAATTGGCCTCATTTTCTATGCATTTAGCTGGCACCTTATTGCCTGGTGCCATTACCGCAATGAATATCGCGATTTTAACCTCACGCGAATTACCGGTTTAAAAAATCTGGGCACCCCATTCAGAAAAACCCAGCACATGCCATTAAGCGATTATATGCATCTGCTACCTGTAAATTATTGAAAATATTTTTTAGGCTGCCATAGGGTTGTCAGTGGCCCGTATTTCCTTTGTGTAAACCAACTTCAAAAAATCATGAGCATTGCTGATTTATTACTTATGGAATTACACACAGTAGAAAAAACAAAACAGAAAAATATGGACATTATTAAATTATTAATGAAAGAGTACGAGGCGGAATTTAATACCACAAAAAAATTCCTGGCCATTGTACCAACAGATAAGTTTGACTGGGTGCCTCACGAAAAAAGTATGAAAATGAAATCGCTTGCGGTTCATATTGCCGATCTGCCAAGCTGGGTTTCTCTCGCTTTAACAACTGAAGGATTGGATTTCGAAACAGCACCTTATGTAGAAGAACCTGCAGAAAATGCAGCTGATCTGGTTAAAATTCTGGAGAAAAATTATGCATTGGGAAAGGCAGAACTGGAAAAAGCAACAGAAGAAGACTTAAACGGCCGTTGGGTATTAAGGATGGGTAAACAGGTTTTGGCCGATTATTCCAAATACGAAACCATCCGCCATTCACTTAACCAAACCACTCACCACAGAGCCCAATTAGGCGTGTATTTAAGGTTATTGAATATACCCATTCCGGGAAGTTATGGCCCAAGTGCAGATGATCAGAATTTTTAGTTTATAAAAAATAACCGTCATTTCCACCTGCGGGAAATATTGAAGCGATCAGATTAGATCAGTTTCGGTCGGCCATTAAACATTTTTCAGATGGACTATTGAAACCTGGTGCGTTTTAGTGGTTCATTGGAAATGACGGAGAGATTATCAGCCCCACATCCTAATTTATCTTCACTTTGCTATTTTTAGCCATGAAAAAAATATTTGCGATTTCTGGCAGCACTAAGTCCTCATCAACCAACGCACTTTATATTTTGGCAATCAGCAGTCTTTTAGGGAAAGATGTTGAGGTCTCCACTATCCCAACTATTGCAGATATTCCGCATTTCAACCCTGATTTGGATTTAGAAAACCAACCAAAAGTTGTCAGTGATCTTCGCAAGGCCCTCCGAAAAGCAGACGGCATTATCATTTCTACACCAGAATATGCAATGGGTTTGCCGGGTTCCCTAAAAAATCTACTCGATTGGACGGTTAGCTCAGCATCACTTTCGGGCAAACCTGTTTTAGCACTGGTAGCTTCTACACAGGGTGAAAAAGCCTATCAATCCATCATCGATATTTTAACCGTACTCGAAGCGAAGGTCTCTCCCCGGCTTATTCCCTTTGCAAAAGCAAAGATTAATCCTGATGCCCAAATTACAGATCAGGAAACTTTAACAAACCTCAGAAATACTATTGATGCTTTTGTTACTGCCATGGAAAATGGATAACACAATTTATTTCCGTAAAATTGCAGCATGAACAATAACTCTGCCACCCGTTTAAATAAATTCATCAGTGAAAGTGGATTATGTTCACGCCGCGAGGCAGACCGTTACATCGAAAGGGGCACTGTTTTTATCAATGGGAAAAGGGCCAAAGTAGGCGACCAGGTTTTTGCGGGTGATCGCGTAATGGTTAACGGCCACAATATCGAACCAAAGGAAGAAAGTAATTTCATCCTGTTGGCCTTCAATAAACCCGTTGGCATTACCAGTACTACCGAATCCAGTGTTCGCGATAATATTGTAGATTACGTTAACTACAGCGAAAGAATATTCCCAATCGGCCGGTTAGACAAAGATTCGTCGGGCCTGATTTTCCTGACCAATAATGGCGATATTGTAAACAAGATTTTAAGGGCAGGCAATAAGCACGAAAAGGAATACCTGGTTACCGTTAATAAACCCATAACTGAAGATTTCATTTTCGAAATGAGTAACGGAGTACCTATTTTAGGTGTAAATACACGGAAATGTAAGGTTCGCCAGATCAGTACTTTTGTTTTCAATATCATCTTAATACAAGGCTTAAACAGGCAGATCCGCAGAATGTGTGAGCATTTTGGTTATGAGGTAAACAAACTCGAGCGTATACGGATCATGAATATCAGCCTTAAAGGCATCCCTACGGGAGAATTTAGGGAACTTACCGAAGAAGAGATGAAAGCCATTACCAAAAGTATTGAAAACTCATCTTCTGAAACTAAACCCAAAGCAAAAAATACCACCAGAAAAAAAACAGAGGCCTGGGAAGAAATCCCAGAACTTAGAAAAGAACAGCCTAAAAAAGCATTCAAACCAAAAGCCCCGGTTCAAAAATCTTCAGATAGGAAAGCAACTGGCCGTTCGGGCTCAAAGCCCGCCGGCAAAAATAATACTGCGAACAAAAATTCGAGAGCTGTAAAAGGTAAACCTGCAAATAAATCTAATTCAAGGGGCAGGGGGCGATAAGCCAACAAATTGTAAAATTTGGCTTTATCCAGCTGCCTTAATCCATCAATCTTTCACCTTCTACCTTTTTTAAGTACCTTTGCAACAAATGGTAGCAGCAAAAAAAACCGATATCCGTGCCTTAGATCTTTCCCAATTGCAACAGCACCTTGTAGCAATGCAACAACCTGCATTCAGGGCCAAGCAGATTTACCAGTGGCTTTGGGAAAAATCGGCTACGAGTTTTGAGCAGATGAGCAATCTATCTAAAGATCTTCGCAAGGCTTTGGACGACGCTTTCGCCATTAACGCCGTTCAGGTTAATAACTCTCAGTTTAGTAACGACCATACCATTAAGAATACATTCAGGCTGGCCGACGGCAATATTGTTGAAGGGGTTTTAATCCCTTTAGAAGACCGTATGACTGCTTGTGTGAGCTCGCAGGTAGGCTGTAGTTTAACCTGTAAATTCTGCGCTACCGGCTACATGGATCGTAAGCGCAACCTAAATGCCGACGAAATTTACGACCAGGTTGTACTGATTGATAAACAGGCCAAGCAGAATTATAACAACCCGCTTACCAATATTGTGTATATGGGCATGGGAGAGCCCTTATTAAATTATGCCAATGTATTAAGGTCTATCGAGCGTATTACTGCTCCTGATGGTCTAAATATGAGCTATAAACGCATTACAGTATCTACAGCAGGCATTGCAAAGATGATTAAAAAACTTGGCGATGACGGTGCCAAATTCAATCTTGCGTTGTCACTTCATGCTGCTAATGATGAAAAGCGTAATGAAATTATGCCGATTAACGAGGCGAATTCGTTAAAATCTTTGGCAGATGCCCTCAAATATTATTTTGCTAAAACCAAAAATCCGGTTACTTACGAATACATTGTTTTCAATCATTTTAACGACGAGATTTCGGATGCCATGGATTTGGCCAAATTCTGTAAACATATTCCTTGCAAAGTAAACCTGATCGAATATAATCCCATTTCTTTTGCCGACTTTACTAATGCCGAAGGTGATAAAATTGATGCTTTTTCGAATTACCTAAAAAGCCAGGGAATTAATACCAACATCCGCCGTAGCCGTGGTAAAGATATCGATGCGGCTTGCGGGCAGTTAGCGGTTAAAGAAGAAGCAAGTAATTAGTCCCATAGTCTAATATTCCATTCATTAAAGTACAATCCTTAATCATTTATTGGAGCGCGTTTTCCTGTGCATTTGGGTAGGGTTCCGTCCTGCTGTACGCTGCAATCCTTTTGGGGAACATTGCCTGGATAAGTAACCCTCTTTAACCCAAAAGGGATTTTCGCTGCCATCAGGGCTATTATTGAGGGGGCCTGCTGCCACCGAATTTCTATCATCCCATTATTAAGGATTAAGGTACTTCCTGTAATCAAGCAAGTTAAAACAGCCTTAACTTCTTAATGGTTTAAAGCTTGCTTAAAGGAAAAAAGACTAAAGTTCCGCTTTGGACTTTAAGCTTTGGCCTTTCGTCTTTCCGCTTTGGTCTTTAGCCGAAAAGCCTTTAAACAAGAAAACCCTTCGTCATCTCTGACGAAGGGTTTCTTTTAAGATCTGGCACCGACCTACTCTCCCACGTGTTACCGCAGTACCATCGGCTCTGGTGGGCTTAACTTCTC
>NZ_JACIEF010000003.1:215873-1317394 GCF_014196715.1 Pedobacter zeae | reverse complement strand
TCGATCTGGTAAACCTCGCGGCCGATCTTTATATTTTAATTCACCTTAATCAAAGGGTCGTTTTTCTTCCCCTTGTTTTCAGCTCATCTCCATCTCTTTTTTACCCCTCCAGGCCTCCGCCCTTCAGGTTTTTTTATCCCTTCCTCTCGGTTGGGAGTGCAAAGGTAAGCAACTTTTTTAAACTTCCAAATAAAATATTTTTTTATTTTTTCAGCCACTCTTTTTTCCTCACCCTGCAATTTCAATATAATGGTTTTACCCAAAACCCCTTCCTTCCGAAGCGGGTTGCAAAGGTAGAAAAAATTATAAACCCTGCAAAGCAAATTCAGCAAATATTGCGCAAAATCCCGTAAACCTATGGTTTACAGCAGAAAATAATATTGCCTGATGTAAAACAATTGAGGCTTCAGGCTGTTTGCCCCCCCCTTCAACCCCGTCAGGTTTTCGAAACCTGACGGGGTTTTCCTCATGCCAGCCCACCTAGCCCCCGCGCCTCTACGGGTAGGCAATTGTAATGAAAAGCGGGAAAATCAATTAGATCCTGGCGCTAAACTGCTTTACTGAAAAATAATAATATAAGTAAAGTATATACTATAAAGTATTCCCTGCACGATACCATATCCCACAATTTTTTATATATTAGTAATATGCTACAGGTTAAACAATGGTGTAATGATTTAGTTGGTTTGCTATTCCCAAACCTTTGCAATGCCTGTGGTATAACATTATTCCAGGGCGAACACGTTATCTGTACAAAATGCCTGTACGACCTGCCTTTTACAGATTATCACCAACATGCAGAAAACAGGGTTGCAAAACAATTGTGGGGAAGGGTACCCTTAAATGCCGCCATGGCCATGTTGTATTTTAGAAAAGGAGCAAAGGTTCAGAACTTAATCCATAACTTAAAATATAACGGCAGAACTGATGTTGGTTTGGCCTTGGGGAATATGCTTGGAGAAAGGTTAAAAACCAACACCACTTACCAGAATGCCGATTTAATTATCCCGGTTCCCCTGCATCGCAAAAAATATAAGCGTAGAGGTTACAACCAGTGTACTTTTATTGCAGAAGGTATAGCACAGGAAATGAAAATCGAATTTAGCGAAGAGATTTTAGCCCGGAATAAGGTTACCGAAAGCCAGACCAAAAAGAGCCGGTATAACCGATATCAAAATATGAAAGATGTTTTTCAGGTAAACTCTACCGAAAACATAAGTGGCAAACATCTTTTATTGGTTGATGATGTGATTACTACCGGCGCAACACTCGAGGCCTGCGCCAATGCACTCCTGGCTGTTGGGGCAGCAAAAGTGAGCGTTGCGGCTCTTGCCTTTGCAGAATAAATACGCTTATGCCGTTTAAGAGCTGTTGCGAGTAGCCAAACATTTTTCTAAGTTTGATTTATGCGTTTAAATATTGGTTTAGTACTTCTGGCGTTATTCATTGCTTCAGCTTGCCGGAAGGGAGAGCACATTACCACAGACCCAAACGCCAGGCTAAACATTTCTAATCAAGAGATATTGTTTGACACCATTTTTACGTCCATAGGCTCAACAACTAAAAGAATAAAGATTGTTAATCGAAATAATGATGCGGTTAAAGTATCCGAAATCAGATTATCTGGCGGTAATACTTCGGCGTTTAGCATAAATATTAATGGGGAGCAAACACTGAACAAAAATGACCTGATCATAAATGGTCAAGATTCTATCAATCTTTTTGTCAAAGTTTCGATCAATCCAAATTCAACCGATCTGCCCTTCCTGGTTCAAGATTCTATCATATTAAACACAAATGGGAATAAACAGGTGATTCGGCTTTTGGCTTACGGGCAAAATGCGGTGTTTATTAATGAATCAACAATTAACACCAATACCAGCTGGACAAATGCTTTACCTTATATTATCAATGGATCGTTAACCATCAACAGCGGGAGTTCGTTAACCATACAACCCGGAACCAAAATTTATTTCCATAAGGATGCCAGTTTAAATATAGCAGGAAATTTATTGGTTAACGGAACTGTTACCGACCCGGTATTGTTTTGCAGCGATAGGTTGGAAAAGCTATATGCTGATGAGCCAGGCCAATGGAAAGGAATTTTCTTAAAACAGACGGGATACGGACTAATTAAAAATGCGATCATCAAAAATGCATCTGTTGGCATTACTTCCGATTCTTTATCCCACAACAGCAAACCCAAATTAATTTTGAGCAATAGCATTATTAAAAATATGCAGGTGGCAGCTTATATTGGCTATCATACTGAACTGCTAGCTTTTAATAACGTGATCTATAATTGTGGAAATTACTTAATATATGCGGTTGGAGGCGGGAACTATAACCTGAAACAGAATACCTTTGCCGGTTACAATTTAAACTTCCCGCGTAAAACGGCCTCGTTGAGTTTTTCAGATTATTTATCAGCAAACGCGTATAACGGCCTTCAAATTGATTTAACCAATAATATCATTTGGGGCAGTTTAACCGATGAACTGGATATCCAAAAGAAAACTTCTGCAACAGTACAACTCAATTTAAGGGGTAATTTAATCCGTTCAGGCAACACTACTTATAGCAGCAACGGCAATATTCTGAATATCGATCCATCCTTTATCAACAGGGAAACGGAAAATTTTGAGCTCTCGGCGAATAGTCCGGCCAGAAAAAAAGGTGTTGATTTAAGTAACGATCCTTATTTTACGGGTTACCTTAATAGAGATATAAAAGGCATTACAAGAATTTCTCCCTCAACCTTAGGCAGTTACGAAAAATAACCGCTTTTTTTTATTTTCCTAAAACAATTTAGCAAAAACTGTCGTTTATATATACGAGAGCGTTAATTTAGATGGTAAGGGTCGATATTTCTTCTAAAGAATATCGGCCCTTTACTTTTAACATGATTTTAAGGTATTTTCTGATCATCCCTCTATGCTCAATAGTGATTATTTTGAAAGTTAATGGTGATGCTTATTGGCTTGTAGCCCCGCTTTTTCTCCTGCCATTTTAATTTATCGGAATCGAAAAATATACAGTTTAAAACGGCATCCGTACAATCAGGTTAATTGAAAAAGTCAGATGCTTAAATCCTATCAGAATGCAAATATTGATCGCGGAATAAATTACATTCGGTAAGCCCGCTTAAGGCTCGGCTGGTAATGCACGGAAGCTAAACTTTCTTAAAACCTCTATATCAAAAAAGCAGCTACAAATTAATGCAGCTGCTCTATCTATTTGTTTTGTTGTGTTGTAAATTATTCTACTGTTACCGATTTGGCCAGGTTTCTTGGCTGATCGACATTACAGTCACGCAATACTGCAATATGATACGATAATAACTGAAGCGGGATGGTGGCTATAAGGGGCAAAAAGGCTTCATTGGCATCGGGAATTTCGATACAGTAATCGGCCATTTTCTTTACCTCAGTATCACCTTGTGTCACGATGGCAATCACTTTACCTTTCCTTGCTTTCACTTCCTGGATATTGCTGATCACTTTTTCATATGATGAATTCTGTGTGGCAATAAAAACCACAGGCATTTCTTCATCAATCAGCGCAATAGGGCCGTGTTTCATTTCTGCAGCCGGATAACCCTCTGCGTGGATGTATGAAATCTCTTTCAGTTTTAAGGCGCCTTCTAATGCTACAGGAAAGCCGCTGCCCCTCCCTAAAAACAAACAGTTGGTAGAGTCTTTGATTTTTTCTGCAACTTCTTTAATCAGATCGTTCGATTCTAAAGCAACCTGAATCTTTTCTGGAATATTATCGAGCTCGGTTAAAAGTTCGGTCAGTTTTGAGGTGGTAATGGTGCCTTTTTGCTGGGCCATATAAAACGCCATTAAAGTTAAAACCGTAACCTGTGCGGTAAATGCTTTTGTAGAAGCCACACCGATTTCAGGCCCGGCGTGGGTATAAACGCCCGCATGAGTTAAACGCGGGATGGAAGCACCCGCAACATTACAGATTCCGAAAATAGTTGCCCCGCGTTCTTTAGCCATCTCGATGGCCGCCATGGTATCGGCCGTCTCTCCCGATTGCGAAATGGCAATTACCACATCTTTTTCAGTAATAATCGGATTTCTGTACCTGAATTCAGAAGCATATTCAACCTCGACAGGAATACGGGCGTATTCTTCGATCAGGTATTCGCCAACCAGGCCTGCATGCCATGATGTTCCACAGGCCACAATGATAATACGATCTATATTTTTTAATTTCTCTGCGAATTCTTTGATCCCCCCAAGCTGTACTTTTCCTTCTTCAGGATAAATGCGGCCACGCATACAATCTTTAATCGAACGTGGTTGCTCATAAATTTCCTTAAGCATAAAATGATCGAAACCACCTTTTTCCAGCATTTCCAACTTTAACTGCAATTCCTGGATTAATGGAGTTTGTACCACATTATCCAATCTTTTAATCAAAAGATCTTCTTTGGTGATCAATGCAATTTCATTATCATTTAAATAAATTACATTTTTGGTGTATTCTACAATTGGCGTAGCATCAGAAGCAATAAAGTATTCTCCCTGCCCTACACCAATTACCATCGGACTGCCTTTCCTGGCCGCGATTAAACGGTCGGGATGACCCTTGTCCATAATCACGATTGCGTAAGCGCCGATTACTTCCCTTAAAGCCAAACGAACGGCTTCCAAAAGATCAATGTTTTCGATTTTCTGGATTTCTTCTACCAGATGAATCAATACTTCCGTATCGGTATCACTTTTAAATTCGTGCCCGCGGTTAATCAGCTCCTCTTTTAAAGTGGCGTAATTTTCAATAATGCCATTGTGTATGATTGATAGCTTACCATTGTTGGAGGTATGCGGATGGGAATTGCGGTCAGAAGGGACACCATGGGTTGCCCAACGGGTATGGCCCATGCCAATGGTACCAGACTTATCCTGACCTTTAGCAAACTCTTCTAAAACCGCTACCTTACCCGCTTTTTTATAGATATGCTCTCCACTTTCGTTCATTAATGCTATACCAGCACTATCATAACCCCGGTATTCTAATCTTTTAAGTCCTTTGAGTACAATCGGCCAGGCTTCTCTATAGCCAATATAGCCTACTATTCCACACATAATTTTATCCTATTAATTTGGGATAAATATATAAAACAAACGTTTGTTTTAAAGCATTAAGCACTAAAGATCTTCTTGTTTAAATAAAAAAGCAGCTACAACTCCTGTAACTGCTTTTAACGTATAATTACTAAATCGAATTAGCTATGCTTAACTGTAAAGTGGAAATGCGCTCACCAATTTAATCACTTCAGCTTTCACTGTATTTAGATTATTTTCATCTTCAGGATTGGCTAAAACCCTGTCAATTAGTTCAACAATCTGTTCCATTTCGGCCTCTTTTAAACCTCGGGTAGTAATGGCAGCGGTACCTACGCGGATACCAGAGGTTACAAACGGTGATTTATCGTCAAATGGCACCATATTTTTGTTCACCGTGATTTCTGCTTTTTCCAAAGCGTTCTCAGCTACTTTACCGGTTATATTTTTATTTCGAAGGTCGATCAACATCAAATGGTTATCGGTACCCCCTGAAATAATGCCGTAACCTTTAGCTACAAATGCTTTGGCCATAGCCTGTGCATTAGCGGCAACTTGTTTAATGTAAGTTCCGTACTCCTCGCTTAAAGCCTCACCAAAAGCAATTGCTTTTGCCGCAATAATATGTTCTAACGGACCGCCTTGTGTACCGGGAAAAACCGCCATATCAAGCAGGTTGCTCATCATCCGGATTTCGCCTTTTGGTGTTTTTAATCCCCATGGGTTTTCAAAATCCTGTCCCATCATAATCATACCGCCACGTGGACCACGTAAGGTTTTATGGGTAGTAGTGGTTACAATATGGCAATGAGGAAGTGGGTTTGCCAACAAGCCTTTAGCAATTAACCCGGCCGGGTGAGAAATATCGGCTAAAACCAAAGCACCTATTTTATCTGCTACCGAACGGATAAATGCATAGTCCCATTCGCGGGAGTAAGCAGATGCACCGCAGATAATCAATTTTGGTTTTTCGGCCAAGGCAACTTCTTCCAGTTTTTTATAATCGATCAATCCGGTTTCCTTTTCTACCCCGTAAAATAAAGGCTGGTATAACTTACCTGAAAAGTTAACAGGAGAACCATGGGTTAAGTGCCCGCCATGAGAAAGATCGAAACCCAATATTTTATCGCCCGGTTGCAACACTGCAAGCATTACAGCTGCGTTTGCCTGTGCGCCAGAGTGTGGCTGAACATTTACCCAAGCCGCACCAAACAATTCTTTGGCCCTGTCGATAGCGATCTGCTCTATCACATCCACTACCTGGCAGCCGCCATAGTAACGTTTTCCTGGTAAGCCTTCTGCATATTTATTGGTCAGTACCGATCCGGCAGCTTCCATTACCTGCTTGCTTACAAAGTTTTCTGATGCAATAAGCTCTAAACCATGCTCTTGGCGGTTTAATTCTTTATCGATAAGTTCAAAAATTTGGTTGTCGCGTGTCATTGTTATATTGAGGTTTGTAATTTTTTGGCAAAAGTACGGATTTCAAATTTAATTTAGGCCGTATCAGGATAATGCTTTCACATTAAAGTTGTTAAAGCCACTTCCGATGGTGATCTCTACGATCTGTTGTTGCAACATTTCTAAAATGGCAAGGAAATTATATACGAAATGTACTTTATTTTCTGAATTTTTAAGCACCAGGGCAAAATCAATCTGTTTATTGATATCGAGGAGGTTGGCAATAAAGTATTTTTGCTGTTCGATCGTATAGGGATACTGCACTACGGTATGTTTAACCTCTTCACTACGCAGTTCATATTTCTGCATGGTGCGGTGATATACGGTTAAAAGTTTATACAGGTCTAACGATAACAGTTCATCCTGATGAGAGGAAGATTCGGCAGCCAGTGTAAGGTCGAAAGCAATATTACCCCGTTGGTCCTGCTTTAAGCGTTCCTCTTCCAAAACCTTCATTTCTTCTGCGGCAGATTTAAACTGTTTATAAGCAATCAGCCGGGCAATCAGGTCCTGCTCTGCGTTGATTTCATTTCCGGCTTCATCCACCTCGATCCTTGGCAGGAGCATTTTGGATTTGATACGCATCAAGGTGGCAGCAACCAAAATAAATTCGCTGGCAACTTCTACGTTTAAAGCGAGGAGCTTGTGTATATAGGCCAAAAAGTCGTTGGTAATCTTCGCAATCTCAACATCCTGTATATTAAGTTCGTCGCGCTCAATAAAGAACAGCAACAGATCGAAGGGACCTTCAAATACCGGAAGTTTTATTTCAAAATTTTCTGACTGCATGTGTAACAACAAACATAGTGAAAATTTTTAGGTCCTTACAGCCTAATTCCGGTCCGCAACGCTCCATGCTGATCACCAGCTGCCGTAAGTTAAAACCTTAACGCTTAACGCTAACCCACTAAAGATTAACCACTACCCCTTGTCTTAAACTCCAGCCGTTTAACCCTCTGTAATAAACCACTATTTTTCTCTTCTATATTAAAACAAATTTACCTTACTTTGTATCTTGTTTTTTACCACAAATTTCGAATGCAAGTAAAAGCTGGCCCCCTATTATCTAAAATCAACTATCCTGCTGATTTAAAGCAATATAGCGAAACTGACTTAGAACAAATAAGCCAGGAATTACGACAGTATATTATTGATATCGTAAGTGTAAACGGTGGCCATTTTGGTGCCAGTTTGGGTGTTGTTGAATTAACGGTAGCCTTACACTACGCTTTGAATACCCCTTACGACAAGTTGGTATGGGATGTAGGCCACCAGGCATACGGGCATAAAATATTAACCGGTCGCCGGGATTTATTCCACACCAACCGTGTATACGGCGGCATTAGCGGTTTCCCTAAAATTTCAGAAAGCGAATACGATACTTTTGGCGTGGGCCACTCTTCTACTTCAATTTCAGCTGCTTTGGGCATGGCTGTAGCTTCGCAGTTAAAAGGAGAAACCAATAGACAGCATGTTGCGGTTATAGGCGATGGCGCTATGACTGCAGGTTTAGCTTTCGAAGGATTAAACCATGCCGGGATTGAAAACAGCAATGTACTCGTGATCCTGAATGACAACTGCATGTCTATCGATCCGAATGTAGGTGCACTGAAAGAGTATTTAACAAGCATTACCATTTCGAAATCATACAACCGTTTCCGAGATGATATTTCTCATGTGCTTACCGGGCTTTCTAAACTTGGGCCTAACGCGCATAAATACGTAAAGAAAATAGAGAAAAGCATTAAAGGTACCTTACTTAAACAGAGTAATTTATTTGAAGCTTTAAATTTTAGGTATTTCGGTCCGGTTGATGGCCATGATGTTAAACGTTTGGCCCAAATCATAAAAGATTTATCTGCCATTCCGGGGCCTAAACTTTTGCATTGCATTACCGTAAAAGGGAAGGGCTTTGCGCTGGCAGAAAAAGACCAAACGAAGTGGCATGCCCCCGGTTTGTTCGATAAGATAACCGGCGAAATCAAAAAAAGCGTTCCGGATAAACCACAGCCACCAAAATATCAGGATGTTTTTGGGCATACCATGGTAGAACTGGCCGAAGCCAATGATAAAATTGTAGGGATTACCCCTGCCATGCCATCAGGTTCATCGTTAAACATCATGATGAAAGCAATGCCAAAACGTGCATTTGATGTGGGGATTGCCGAACAACATGCTGTAACCTTCTCAGCTGGGTTAGCCGCTCAGGGCATGGTTCCTTTCTGTAATATCTATTCGAGTTTTATGCAAAGGGCTTATGATCAGGTTATTCATGATGTAGCCATCCAAAAACTGAATGTGGTGTTCTGCTTGGACAGAGCAGGCCTGGCAGGTGCCGATGGGGCAACTCACCATGGCGCTTACGATATTGCTTATATGCGCTGCATCCCAAATCTGATTGTTTCTTCCCCGATGAACGAGGAAGAACTACGAAACCTCATGTTTACTGCCCAACAGGAAAACATCGGTCCCTTTGTAATCCGTTATCCACGTGGAAATGGGGTAATGCCCGATTGGAAAAGACCGTTTAAAGCCTTGGAAATTGGCAAAGGACGTAAAATCTGCGATGGCGAAGATGTTGCTTTATTAACCATTGGGCATGTAGGTAATTTTGCTGTTGAAGCCCGTGCTGAACTGAACAGCGAAGGTTTTTATCCGGCGCATTACGATCTTCGTTTTATCAAACCTTTAGATGAAGCTTTATTACACGAAGTTTTTGCTAAGTATAAACATGTAATTACGGTAGAAGACGGTTCTTTACCTGGTGGTATGGGCGCCGCAATATTGGAATTTATGGCCGATCATGGTTACCATGCCAATGTAATCCGTTTGGGTATACCAGACCGGTTTATAGAACATGGCGAACAGGCCGAACTTTGGGCTGAATGTGGTTATGATAAAAATGCCATTATTAAAGCGGTTAGAAAGGTTGCCGTTAAAAGAACAACAGATAGTATGGCAGGTTAATGCTTGTTGTATTGTTTCGCCATTCTGAGCATAGCGAAAAATCTTAACGTTAAAAGGAACGCCCCTCTTATTATCTCAGGAAGGATGACCGGATAAATAAAAAAAGCCTCAGTTATAAAAAATAACCGAGGCTTTATAATTTTTTAGGCTTTCCTTAAAAATCAGTATATAAATTCCTGAACGAACTGCGTAAACCGAAAGTGATTAGGCCTGTATTGTTTTTACCAAGGCTATTGCTTTCCCGTCTTAATATACCTCCCAATTCTAAGCGGAGATTATATTTTGGATTTATGACGTAAGCAACTCTTCCTTCTGCATAAAAAAGATCAGTCCGGATACCCTGTGTAGTATAATTTCCATTAGGCTTTACGGCATCGGTATAGGGCTCAAAAATATTTTTACCATAATTCTGCCCGGCTTCATCCAAGCCATATTTTGCATACATTAACTCACCGCTAAAATCGAAACGTTTGTAAGAGTAATTTAATAAACCTACCAATTCTCTAAAGTTGGCGCCCATGGGGTGCGCTAAAGGTTCCCCATATTGGGCATAATTAATAATGGGTTTACGTGATGAAAATGTATAAGGTTTTGCTGTATTATATTCTACTAGATAGTTTAATCCGGCCACATGAAATACATCAGCACCTCTTAGTCCCAACTGCCAGGCATATTTATTTCTGGAACTACCTTCAGAAGAGAAAAATTCTTTTGCTTGAAACTCATCCAGAGAAAATTGCCCATAGGCAACCAACTCCTTTGCAAACTTATATTTACCAGTGAATCCTAGGAGCGCATTATCTGGAGAACCGCTTGATGCTTCAATTGGCCTTAAAAAAATAATGGGATTGGCATAGCCCCAATCAAACCCTCTTCTATTTCCAGCATCGTCTGTTTGCGCCCAAACAATGGAATCGAAGAATCCTATTGATAATCTGTTATTCACATTCCAGTCTAAATAATGGAAAACGCCACCTTTCTTTCTAAAACCAGCCTCATATGATAATTTCGGAGCACTTGGATCCTGCATAGCGGCCCACATCACCATATATTGTACATTACCTAAATTACCCGTTAATTTCAGGAATGGATAAGGGGAGGCGTAATCAGACAATAACAATGAACGATAGCCATCACCAACAAAATTCTTATCATATCCTGCAGTAATATTCAAATATTTTATGGGTGTATAAGACACGGTAGCGGTTACATATGACCAATCTGCGGTTAAAGGATTAATATCCGGATTATAACCCTGACCATATTTACCTCCAACACGGTTATAAGATTGTCCAGGAACAATGCCATGCTCATTTATATAGTTCCTGTAATAGTCAGCAAAGCGTCCCTGATTCTCAAATCCGCTGGTATAAAAAGAAAATTTCTTCCCTATTGTACCTCCAACCTGATAGCCACGGGTATTAAGATAAGTATTTTTCTTTCCCGAGAAATCACGTCCGATCTGGAAATCTGGCAAAAAGTCTGCGTAAACCGTATAATCTTCTTTTTGAATATCAAATAAATGTTCTTGAAACAACTTTCTGGCCGCCCATGATTTTCTCGTCGAATCTGCCCCAACATTCATTAAAAGTGCATTCTTATCTCGCAGCAAGCTATCATCGATAAAGAAAGGCTTTAAAGCACTATGAAAGCGTGTATTTGGATTATAAATCTCGCTACTTAGCTTCTGATAAAACTGATAAGAGTAAGGCTGATAAACTGCCTGGGCTTTTACTTTATAAATGGAAACGACTAAAAATAAAAAGAATAAGATTTTCTTCATCTGGTAAATTTTAATTCAAAGTGCAAAGAACGTAATTTATTATGGAACTAATGGTACTCATTAAATTTCTACAAAGATAAAAGCCCTTCCGGGCTTTCATGAGTTATTGCTAATAGGCATTTTCTTCACCTTTTACCATATTAATTACAGTCATAAAAATAATCTTTACATCTAACATGGCGCTCCAGTTTTCTAAATACCAGATATCGTGTTCTACCCGTTTTACCATTTTGTAATCTTCTTTGGTTTCGCCACGGTAACCGTTTACCTGTGCCCAACCTGTAATACCTGGTTTTAAAAAATGTCGAACCATAAACTGATCTACTATCCCTTTATATTGTTCGGTATGGCTCAACATATGCGGACGTGGGCCAACAACACTCATGTGCCCCATAAATACATTAAAAAATTGTGGTAATTCATCTAAGCTGGATTTCCTTAAAAACTTCCCTATAGGCGTAATGCGATCATCATTTTTGCTCGCCTGCCTTTTATCACTATCCGAATTCATGCGCATGCTTCTGAACTTAAAACACCAGAATGGCTCATCATCACGTCCGCTTCGTAGTTGTTTAAATAAAACAGGACCCTTACTCTGCATTTTAATCAGAATAGCAATAATCGGGTATAACCAGCTCAATACAAAAAGAATCACCAGGCCGCTAAATACCACATCAATCACTCTCTTTTTAAACCGGTTATGAATTTTCTCTAAAGGCTCCGACCTAAGAGAAATAACAGGAAATTCGTTTCCTAAATAACTTACCGTATAAGGCGACAATAAGGCTCCACTAATATCTGGAATAAACTTTAATCTTACACATTGACGTTCGGCCTCTTCAGTTAATAACGTCATATCCGCCATTCGTTCTGGTGCAATGGTTACATAGATATCTTTAATTCCTTTCTCAACCGCCATTTTAAACTGTCTTCCAACCGCATCAGAAATCTGACCATTGCGGTCTAAATAATCATCTGCTACATCATTAATAAAACCATGAAATTCAATATATCGCTGCTTTTCGAAATAACTCGCTAACTGTAAACCTGTTGCATTGTTACCCATAATGGCTACCGATTTAACGCCACGTAAGTGATTAAAAAGTAAAAATTGAAATGAGGTACCAATAAAACGGTTTACCAAAAATAAAATGGCAAGCATACCATAAAAGACAACAAGAAAAGATCTCGAGAAATCATTCTGTTTAGAAAAAAATAGATAAATGGAAAATAACACCGCATGTAAAACTACGCTTTTCCAGGTACCCCTATAAATCCGCTCTATCCTGCGCGATCCATATTCACTGTATAAACCAAAACTCGTAGTGCTTACTATCCAGATTAAATTACACACCACTACGTAATGCCATTGCAATTCCGAGCTCACAGCTTTACCCATGTAGGCTGTAAACTGGTAGGCAAAAAAGTATACAATATTGACCATAATGAGGTCAGTTATCGGCAAAATATATTTTAGAATAAATAAGTAACGTGTTTGCATAGGCCTTAAGGGAAAACTAAACAGTTATGTATTGTTTTTGTTTTAAATGAAACCATAATGAACAAAATTGATGCCCAAATTCTGAATTCAAAGTTAAATAATCATAAACAAATTAAAAACTACTAATAATCGGACAATATAAACTTTAAAAAAGACATGAATAATAAGAGTCTTCATATACTTGAAAATAGTCGATGGATCTTGCAAATAAGTAGATACAAAAAAAGTTTACAGTAAATGTAAACTTCTTAATGTTTTACGGCAGATCAATTAAGCGTATTTTATTCCATGCTGGGCGACCATATCTTTGGCAACCTGCTTAATTTCCTGTTCATCCGATTTTGGATAGATTAAGAGCACCTCGCCATCATCCACAATAATATAATTTTCCAACCCCCTGATTACTGCCGCTTTATCCTTAGGCAAATGAATAATACAGTTAGAAGTCTCTTTCAAATTAATCTTATCTAAATTAACCATATTATTGGCTGCGTCCTTTTCTCCAACTGCATGTAACGAGGCCCAGGTACCCAAATCAGACCAACCGATATCAGCTGGGATGGTGTAGACATTATCTGCCTTTTCCAGGATTGCATAATCAATAGAAATATTTGGGCTTAACGGGTAATTTTGGCTAATGAATTTTATTTCATCAGGGCTGTTATAAAAAGGTAGGCCTGATTCAAACAATGTAGCGATTTCTGGGGCATATTGCTCAAATGCTTTCTTTAAAGACCTTACTGACCAAATAAATATTCCGGCATTCCATACATAATCTCCACTTTTTAAATATTCTTCTGCTTTGGTTAAAATGGGTTTTTCCATAAAAGCACTAACCTTTTTTATTTCAGCTTGGCTTTTGCTATCAGATTCCTGATATTGAATATAACCATACCCGGTGTCTGGCCTGGTTGGCGTAATCCCTAAAGTTAATAAAGCATCGTGCTTCGAACTAAAGTCCAACGCTTGCTCTACTTTATTTAAGAATACTTTCTCTTTCAAAATTAAATGATCGGAGGGCGCAACCACAATATTGGCTTCAGGATTTAGTTGACCAATTTTATAAATCGCGTAAGCGATACAAGGCGCCGTATTATTACGGCTTGGTTCTAAAAGAATATTAGGTTTTAATACAGCAGGTAATTGTTCGACAACCAAATCAGCGTAGGTTTCGTTAGTTAAAATAAATATTTGCTCATTCGAACAAATATTTAAAAAACGCTCATAAGTGAGCTGTAATAAAGATTTACCAATGCCTAAAATATCAATAAACTGTTTCGGAAAATGATTACGGCTTTTTGGCCAAAAGCGTGAGCCCACACCTCCGGCCATGATCAATACATATGTATTTTTACTCATGTTTTAAGATATTAATAAAGTCCGGTTTTTTCACAGTCCCTGTACCAATCTTCCAGTGCTTCTTTTAACGAAAATTGTAATTTATATGGAGATCGATCAAGTTTCTCACCCGAAATGTTAGTCGAAATCATCAATTTCTTCACCCGGTCTGGATGAATACCGCTAATTTTTTTCCCTAAAGTTTTTGCTCCAAAATAAGCTCCGCCTGCAGCCGCTTTTAGAGCCCAGCCTGGAACTAGAATTTTTGGAGGCTTTACACCGGTAGCTTCTGCCATCGTTTCACATATTTTTTGGATGGTAGGCGCAGGGAAATAAGTTAAATTATAGGTAACATGTCCAGGTTTTTCTTTTTGCCCTGCTTCATATAATATTCGCACCACATCTTTTACATAGACAGAAGCTTTAATCGTATCTTTTCTGCCCGGATAAAAGAAAAACCCTTTTTTTAATGAATTATATAATCTAGTAAAATTCCCCCCTTCCTGCTTTCCAAAAACAACTCCGGGTCTAACAATCACAAGTTTTCGGTTTTCAGGATCCTCAGCCTGCCATAACTTATGAATATATTCAGCAGTTAATTTCGAAATACCATAAGGTGTATTCGGCATAGGTAAAGTTTCCTCGGTTTTATATTCCTCAGAGGCACCATAAGGGGCTATAGAACTGGTAAAAACAATAGTGTTAATGTTGTTTTTACGAGCGAAATCGCATACGTTTTGAGCACCATATATATTTGCCTCAAAATATTCATGATCAGGATGACCAGGTGTAGTGTGCACAGCTGCAAGATTGTATATAATACTATCGCCAATGTTGCTGACATTTATACTGATAGGCTTCCTAATATCAAGGGTATTAAAGTCATCACTCACTTTTTTACGAATATCATAACTAAATACCTTATCCGGCAGAGATAAGGTATTGTTGATATATCTTTTTAAATGGGTTCCAATAAAACCAGAACCTCCAAAAATTAAATGATTCATTTTTGTATATTTTTTTCTGTCAGCTTTTCCTCAACAAAAGTTGAAAATTTCTTTTTAAATTCTTTAATCCCAAATGTTTCTGCATGAGTACGAACAGTTAAAGGATCAAAACTATACGTTTCAAATTCTTTTACACCGGCAATTAATGACTCGATAGTCTGTTCTGGGTACAGAATACCTGTTATACCATGTTTTACCGTTTCTAAACTTCCTCCTTTACCCAAAGCAATTACAGGTGTACCGCAGGCTTGGGCTTCCACGGGTAACATTCCAAAATCTTCAATCGCTGCAAATACAAATGCTCTAGCTTTTTGCAGTTTTTTAATTAATTCCTTGAATGATAGATAACCAACAAATGTAATATTACTACCGGCTTTGCTTTTAATTTTCTTATAATCAGGTCCATCCCCGACTACAACTAATTTTCTATCAGGCATTTTCGTAAATGCCTCAACAATTAAATCAATTTTCTTGTAAGGAACCATCCTTGAAGATGTAATATAGTAATCATCTTTACTTGTCTCCAATACAAAATCGTCAATCTCAATTGGTGGATATATTGTTGTAGCGTTCTTCTGATAAACCTTATTGATTCGATTGGCAATAAAATTAGAATTGCTAACATAATAATCTGGCCTGACAGAAGATATAAAGTCCCAAATCCTAATGCGATGTAAAAAGTATCTTGCTAATAATCCCTTAATTCCAAAACCTAAACCTTCTTCTTTTAGATATTGATGATGTAAATCCCATGCGTAACGGATGGGAGAATGACAATAGGTAATATGCAACTGTTCATTTGTCGTCAATACACCTTTCGACACGGCATGATTTGAAGATATAATCAAATCATATTCACTTAAATCGAATTGCTCAATAGCAAATGGGAAAAGGGGTAAATAGGTTTTATATTTCTTTAAGCCGAAAGGCAACTTTTGGATAATTGAAGTCGTAATTTTTTTGTGCTCGAACCCTAATTCCATAACTAGTTTATTGTCCGCAACCAAAGTAAAAATATCAGCCTGAGGATATATATCAGCGATAGCTTGAACTACTTTTTCAGAACCGCCCATAGTTGTAAGCCATTCCTGTATTATTGCTACTTTCATTAATTTATTTCATTATTTTTTTCAAACCAATCCTTATTTTTGAAATATCTACTTAGAAAATTTGTTTTTTGCACATAAAAAATATTATTAGTAGCATTTGTATTAAACTCAAGATCTGACTTACAATTCTGAGAAATAAAATTGTTAAAAATATTGAATTTTGATAATATAAGAAGTGCGACATCCGAATTCTTTACTATAACATAGTTAAATTTATTTTTTGACAAACTATTCTTTAGCAAGCTATCAAAGTCGGTAAAGGAAATCGCAATTCCTTTTTTAGCGTTATTTATAGTTATATTTTCTACAATCGCTCCATAAGAGTTATTTAAAAAAACACCTTCTGAGGTTTCCGTCCTTCCAACATTAGCTTGTATATTTCGAATACTACAATTCTTTGTGAAGTTCATTGAAACGATGGATCCATCTTTACTGTTTTCAGTACATTGATACAAAGATTTTGAATTAGTAATACTACAATTATTACTATTTGCAATCATTCCAATTGCAAAATAGGTACGAATTGAGTCAGGACGCACAACATAAATATTTGAACAATGAATATTAACACAGGCTGGAGAAGAAGGCGGGGTATCAGATCCAATTCCAATGGCTTGGCAAGCATACATTGTCCATATATTTTTAGCTGAGCAATCGGCCGCGTTACTAAATTGAATTCCATACCCTCCCCAATTACTTTTACAACCTTTATAATCGAAAATAATCATTATATTTTCTATAGAAGATTTTCTTGTTCGAATGCGATTATCAGCGCTCCTAAGATTAAGTCCCTCACCCATTAAAATATCCTTAAAAGCAGTATTCCTCGGCCATCCTCTCTTACCTTTCAATCTAAAATTATGAATGACATTGGAATTCCATTCGTAAGAGTTTCCAACAACAAACGCACATCTACCTTCGGAAATACTAATATTTGCTTTTATTATTGTTTTTTTTCCTTTGCCTATTATTTTTATATTACTTGGAACAAAAACAGGATATTTCAATAAATAAACTCCTTCAGGTAATTGGAGTGTTCCTCCTCCTTTCATACCTGATAATAATTTCAATGCATTTTGAAATACTAGTGATACATCAATTTTCCCTGTATTGTCTGCTCCAAATTTAATTAGATTAATCTCATTCCCCCTTACAAAAAGAGAATTTAATTGCAGGATGAAAAATAATGTGAGAGAATACATGAAAGTCCTCATAACTATTTATCAATGTAAATATAATCGAAGATTGATTGCATTGTCTTAGTAAATCTTTTTGGATTATAAATCCTATCATAAAAATCATTCTGTTTTAAAACGATACTTGCACATAAATGTTGATCAACTAGGCTATTTATTTTAATCTTATAATCAGAAAGATTGTTAAAATCACAAATAAGAGAGCCACACTCTTCCGTTAACGCTCTAAACGCATCAATGTCTGAGAATATTACTGGGCATTGAAAATAAAAAGGAATAGAGATCAAAGATGTTTGTGTAATGGAAATGTATGGCATTACGGATAATTTTGCTTTTACAAATAAATCTTTAAATTCCTCATCCTTTATATATCTATTGATTAATATTATATTATCAGCTTTTGGTACATCAAACCAAAACTTTCCACTGCCTGCAATCACCAATTTAGTTTGCACGCCAGAACTTAAATGAGTATTAATTAGAATATCTAGGCCTTTATATTTATCAATTCTTCCAAAAAAAAGTATGTAGTCCTGCTCTCCGCTTAATTCAGGAACTTTTAAAGTTCCATCACTAATCTGGCTATTTATCAGAGATGGCATTTCAGCAAAAAATACATTTTTAGGATCAACCAAGTGCATTAGTTGATCGTATTGTCCTTTTGAATTCGTTAATAGATAGTTTGATTCTTTTACTAAATTACCATCACGTTTATTCTCCAACCTTGATAATATATGGTCTTTAATTGAAGATTTATTCTTTTCATGAGGATTAAGATCATGAATGGTATAAAGTACTTTAACTATCTTCTTAAAAGAATGAATATTTTTAAAAAACAGTCCGCCAAAAAGTATATATAGTAGATCTGATCTATCCGCTTTTATCTTTCTTAAAATATAATTATCAAAAATAATTGGAAAAATTTTTGATAATATATTTAATATTGGATTCTTAATTACAAGATAGTTGATATTAAGATTACTTAATTGAGATAGCTCAGGATAATTAACAACCTCATTCCTTAAAACCAAGGTTACTTTTAATTGATATTCTTTTGGTAATAGATCAGATAAATTTTTAAGTACACTAAACGAATAGTGCCGCATACCAACTTCATACCAAGCACATACTATGTTAATTACCATTTTTTAAATTACTATATATTTTTAAAACATCATTAGCCATTTTATCAGAAGAAAAATTATCAAAGAAAAACTTTTTTATGTCAACATTAGAAAAATCTTTTTCAAAAGCCATTTCAATTTTATGAATTGCATCATCTATATTGTGTAATTCATATAAATAGCCAACATCTTCTGAAACTACATCTTTATTGCCCACAACATTAGATGCAACTATTGGCAATCCGGCAGAAAGAGCTTCAAGTAATGCTAAAGGCATTCCCTCCCATCTGGCTGTGCTCAAATATAAATCACTTGCAAGCAAATATTCCGCTACAACATCTTTAGTGCCAATCATATTAATATTACTAATTCCCTCGGATTCGAGTTTCTCTTGCAGCTCTTTAAAATCTGGTCCATCTCCAATCCAAAGAAAATTATACTGTGGCATACTCAATGCAATCTGAAACGTTTCCGCCATATTTTTTTGAAAATCGAATCGACTTAATGTAACAATTAATTTGTTTTTTGGATGCTTGAAAAGGCTTTCTTTCAGACTGTTTTTATCGTAAAAATTCGATTGTTTTAATTCTGGTACACCGTTCGGAATTATGGTATAATTACACTTTGAGAATAGCGACTCACGACGTGCTTGATCGGCCTCCGATTTTGATACATAAATAATGTGATTAAATAAATTAGAGGATACAAATTCATATAGTTTGTAAAGTTTCTTTTGAAAAGGGCTGTAACTATCTACGTGTATACCATGAGGAGTATAAACTAGCAATAATCGTCTATTTAAAAATTTTAAAAGCTTACCATAAACTGCTGCACCTTTGCCATGACAATGAATGATATCGATATCATTATGTCTTATAAAACGTCTAAGAGTAAATAATGAATTTAAACTTAATGACCTAAAAGGTATTATATGGATCTTATTCTTATTTAATATAGACTCATAAATATCTATAAATGGCTTTTGATCAGGACACGCAATATAACAATCAATAGCTAGCAATATTTTATTAAGGAGATATTGGATATGTCGTGGCCCACCTCCTAAATCTGCTCTAGCCGATATATGTATTACCTTTTTCATAAAATGCATTATTTAAAACAACTAGGCCATAAACTAAACAAAGATGGGCATATAATAAATCTGAAAACATTGACACCGAACTAAACAAATTAGTAACAAGTATACCCAAGAAAAAATACTTGATTAATTTATATTCTGATCGGGTATTAATCTGTTTATAGGCGATCCAAAATAAAATCACTATTGAAATTGAGGAAAGTAAACCTCCATATGCCTGCATATACACCAAAGCACTTTCAGGCACAGAAACAATTTGTCCCTCTGAAAAATATTTAACGTGATTGTAAAAGTTATCGGGAGAAAGTCCTAAACCTGCAAAAAAGTATTGTAAATTTTCGCCAATAAATTGAAAATATGCAGCCCATGTGTTTAGCCGTAGTTGAATATTTCCCTCTGTACCATCAGCAGATACAGAATTAGCCGTATAAACAAGCTTTTGTACTATCGGTAACGATTCTCCATAAAGCCAAACACCAGCAATAAGACCTACAGTACAAAAAATTATGACAAACTTATATATATTTTTCCTTTGAGGCATCCACAAGTAAGAGAATAATATTAAACTAAGAATTAGCAATGCTTCTCTACTTACGGAAATTACCATATTAACAGAAAATAAAAAAACAACAGTTAAAAACAGGGTTAAGTTAATTTTTTTATTACTATAAAGAGAGCATGCCACTATAAAAATTAAGACACAATACGAGCCCCATATTCCGTGAGCAAGACCAGGTAATTGCACTAACTTCAAAGTGGACAAATCAAATGCTCTATTCGACATACCACTGCTGAGTGATTCTGCACCGGACCATATAGTATTTTCCTGTGAGAAATTTGTGATGTAAAAACCTAAATTTATCACCAATGCTATGCATCCTATTAAAACTAAATGTTTTAAAACTTTGTCTCTATTTTTAATCCGAGATGCCCAATAAATTATTGGGATATAAAGTAATTCCTTAAAACTTTTCAATATCGAAGAAAAATCAGCAATGTTAATTTGCGCCACGATAGAAAAGAATAAAATACTACTAAACATAATTAATAGTAACTTCTGCTCTTTATACGCCAAAAATTGTCTATATCCAAAAAAAATAATACCGAGAAATAGGAAAATTTCTGGCACATAGATGTTTGTCCCCTCATTTATCAAGAGTTTCGGCAAAAAAGCACAAATCATAATTATATAAATTAAGATATTGCTCCAAGGAATCTTTCTATTTCCAATCAATACTTGATAAGTTATTAAATTAAACTTTCTGTTTTATGACCATTGGATTTCCATAAACGATACAGTTATCAGGAACATCTTTATTAACAAATGTAGCTGCTCCAATAGTCACATTATTTCCTATTCGAATATTGCCGATAATTATTGAATGTGCGCCAACATCAACATTGTCACCAATAATTGGAGGGGGCTGATCTACTTTTTTTTGGCCAATAGTTGTAGTATGTCTAACAATAAAATTATTCCCAATAACTACATCAGGGTGTATTACTAGGCCCATACCGTGCCATACATTGAAACCTGGCCCAACTTTAATTTTATCAGGTACATCAATACACATTACCCATTGGACAAAAAAAAGATATATAATTCTAAAAGGAAACCCAATTAGTCTAATAATTTTATTACTCTTAGCAAAAAAATTACTAATTCGGAATAAAATTGCAAATAAATATCCTTTCTTATTCCCCCTCAAGAATTTAAAGTCTTGAAAAATATTCATATACTTTTAAAGCGCTTTGCATTATACCTTGAATAAAACCTTAACTTATAGGCTTTTATAACATTAATTAAGAGAGCCTTATACCCTGGAAATGCTATACTTTTCTTTATCTTTTTAAATGCATTAATTAATGTACTTTGATTTAGATTTGAAAAAGATGAGTCACTCACATTACCATAATCATATGATTCATACATTAAATATAATGATACCAATGACAAATATTTAACTAAACCTGTTCTACCATTTAATATCTTTTGATGCTGGAAATAAGTTTCAATTGTTATTTGATTAAATAGGTTAGATGTACTTTGCGTGATTGAAACTCTATAAAACGCCAAAATAGAATTCAATTTAATGATGTTGGTATTCTCAAATATCCTAATCCAAAATTCATAATCAGAAATTGGAAATTTGTCGGCATTAAATAAGCCAGCCTTAACTGCAATATTCTTTCTAACTGCTATTCCAGGAAATGGGGACAGATTTGTAAACATGAAATAGTCAAGGCTATTTATTCTAAAAGCATCAGATGTT
Organism: Pedobacter zeae; assembly: GCF_014196715.1. Lineage (GTDB taxonomy): Bacteria > Bacteroidota > Bacteroidia > Sphingobacteriales > Sphingobacteriaceae > Pedobacter > Pedobacter zeae. The sequence continues at coordinate 1,295,461 of NZ_JACIEF010000003.1, read as the reverse complement.
TTATCATATTTCTTATTAAATACAGTACTCGGTTCACTGCCTAGCTCGCATCTCACAGCGATACAACCAACGTTTACATCATTAAAATATCTGGAAATATTTTTTATATAATCTTCGTTAAGCTTGTCGTCATCATGCAAAATTGTTACCCATTCTGTATCTGATAATTCAATGCACCTATTCCAATTTTCAACCATTCCAACATTCGATTCATTTAAAAAATATTTTACGTGTGGCATATTCAATTCCAATACAAAATCCCTAAACTTATTGTGAGATGAGTGATTGTCTACAACAATTATGGTTGCTTGCAAACTCTGATTGATAGCACTAAGAATTGATTCTTCGAAAAAATCATATCTCTCATAAACAGGAATAGCAATTGTAATTTTATCTTTCATTATATATTTTTCTTGGTTGAGAATGGCAAAGAAATTAATTGGAATAGACCAATTCCAAGATCCTTTAACCCGACAACAGGCCATTTCCAGTTATTATAAGCTAACTGAACAACAAATTGACTAACTAATATCCCAGGTAAACCTAATTTCAAATATTTAAGCGAGATAAAAGAAAATAATACGATTAATATTCCTGAGATAAGTGCAGGTTTAACAAATGGAACAGAATTCTTTGTTGTTATTAGTGTAGCAAAAAGAGTATGATTCATTTCTAAAACCAGAATTAATGCCAGAAATAGTAAATCTAAATTTGATATTAAATGAGTCTTGCTTTTTATAAGCTCCAATAATAAATTACCAAGAATAAGCAGAGCAACTGTTGAAAGAATAAATATCGTCCAAGATATAAGAAGACTACGGGCTACTATGATTCTTATGTTAAGAAGATTCTGACTGAGTCTGCTAGAATTAATTTTTGGAATAAATGCTGTAAAGAAAATCATACCAAAAGATGAAGCAGTTGTTAATAATTGTAAACTTAGTCCATAGGAAGCGGCTACTGATAATGGTAAAAAACTTGAAACCAAAAAAATATTCGCTCGTAAAATTAAAAAAGACCCCAAGCTAACTAGACCGATTCTCCAAGAGTTGTTCCATAATATTGGAAATAAGTTTTCTAATTTTGCCTTTTCTGGCTCTTTAACAATGCCCTTATTAAAAAAGCGACGGGCAAAAAAACGATCTACCAGAACTGAAATAAATAATGCTATAACAATGCCCATTAGCCCAAGACCAATCTCTAAAGCAGCTATTGACAAGAGAAGATTCGTGGCTTTTGAAAAAGCAATAGTAATATTGTATTCTCTAATTAATCCTCTTCCTAAAAGTAAGGGATTATAATAATAGAAATAGAAATTCACTACTGAAACCAATAGGTATAATATCCAAGAATAAAGTACAAATGATTGATCCTGGAAATTTTTTGTTACGGTATAAATATAATATGTACCGGCAATTATTAAGATAAAAAATACTACAATTGATATATAAGAATAAATTCTCTTTGCTGTTGAAACTAATGACCAAAATAATGTCCAATTAATTTCTTTCCCTTCTTTAAATTCCGAATCTATGCCAGTTGCTAATAGTTTTTGTGCACCAGACATAACATATGAAACATTTCTCATAATATTAGATTGAAATCCAAAATCTAGCAAGCTGATTGCAGCACTTATAGCTAAAAATATATACCAAATAGCTAAATGTGATGTTGGTAACTTATGTAGAATTATAGGAAGTAACATTAAACCCGACCCATAATTAATAAATTGAGCAAAATAACTCCAGAAAACGTCGTTTTTATTAATATTTATACTCATCACACAAGGTTTCGGAAATATATTTCCCACGCATTACACAATCATCAGTCCAGTAGTATTTCCATTGTCCAAACCTACCTGCAAGAACTAATTCACCCATTTTAATATTTGTTTTCTCATTAAATAATACATCCCAATTATTCATTGGCTCAAGATCATCAACCTCTCGTTTCAGCCCATACTGGGTCAAGTAATCAAATATTTTATTAAGAGATTTTTTTCTTGAATGATCACATATTACATTAGCATATTTAATATATTGTGTATGTACATCTTCTAATGAGTCTTCATTTTCCACCAACCCCATATCTATCAGTTCTTTCAAAACTTTCTTAGTAATTTCAGACAAAGATTCCTTTTGCTGACGATATTTAGAAAAGTATACTTCAACTTGAATTCCTGACTTACCTTCCAATCCATTATTAGGCGATAACATCTCAGTAAAATTAATACGAGTGGCATATTTATCTAAATCGTAAACATAAAGCCAATGCGCCTTTGATTTAGAACTATGGTTTACAACGTAATTTAAAAGTAAAAGTTCTGAACAAGCTAAATCGGTTGCTGCATTAGATATATCTGCCGGTGGCGAGATAAACTTTATAAATTCAGGTAGCGGTAATGTGTTAATTAAAGTTGTATATTCTTGGTTTGAACCATCTGTAAAATAGACTGTTTTGGAATCCAAACTAATTCTATCTACAGTTTTATTAAACAACACATTCATATTTTCTTGCAATAATTGCGCAAATTTATAATAACCTCCATTTTCAGGATACCGAACCGAGGTTATATAATGCGTAGATTGATCAGGAGCCGAATGAAAACCTCTCTTAACAGTCTCAATATCTGGGTAAAAAACTCTTCCTCCGACCCAATCGGTAGTTAATAGCTTAGGGTCTACCGTCCAATATTTTTCCGTGTATGATTTTATAAATTCTACATAAAAAGCCTCCCCAAATGCCATTTTTGACCATTGTTCATAATCATCTGGGATTTTGGTCAAGTCTTGCTCCTCCCTAGAACTTAAAAAATCATTTAAACATTCAGAGCGAACAGGTTCAGGAACTGCATATAAATTTGATTGAGCGGGATGCGGTATCCAGCTACCCTTGTAATAATTTGATGGATAAACAGGGTATTCTAAAAATTTATCCTTTGTACTTCTTGCAAATAAATCTCTAACATATTTGTGTTTGGTAAATGAAACGTGAGGCCCCTCATCCCAGGTGAATCCATTGACAACGTGAGAATATATATGGCCTCCTGCATGAGGTTTTTTCTCTACAACTAGACAATCGTGCCCTAAATGATACGAACAACTCATTCCCGCAAGCCCCGCTCCTAATATCAAAACCATAATTAATTAATTATTTATATACTCCCTTATAACGTTGGCGATATAATCATAATGTTCAGCATCTAAACCTGGCCATACGCCTAACCAGAATGATTGATTCATAATTATATCTGTATTATTTAAATCACCAACTACACGATGCTCAACACCTGTATATGCAGGTTGTCTTAATAAGTTTCCGGCAAATAGCAATCTTGTTCCGATTTTCTTCTCCTCCAAATGCTGTACAAGCATATGTCGATCATTCGAATCACCATCTCGCAGAGTAATTAAAAACCCAAACCACGAAGGGTCTGAATTTGGAGTGGGCTCTGGTAAAATGAATATTTCCTCGAACTCTTTCATTCTTTCATACAACAAAGCATAATTTTCACGACGTTTGGCCACAAAACGATCGATTTTACGCATTTGAGAAACTCCAAGAGCAGCTTGCATATCGGTCACCTTAAGGTTGAAACCAATGTGAGAATAAGTATACTTATGGTCGTAGCCATATGGTAATGAGCCCAATTGTTGACCAAAACGACATCCACAGGTATTATCCTTTCCTGGCTCACAGTAACAATCTCTGCCCCAATCTCTAAAACTTTCAGCTAGTTTAGATAATTCTGGATTATTTATAATTACAGCGCCACCTTCCCCCATAGTAATGTGATGCGCAGGATAAAATGAAAAAGTTGAAATATCACCAAACGTCCCGGTTTTTTTTCCTTTATAGGTGGCCCCCAAAGAGTCACAGTCATCCTCCACTACCCAAAGATTATACTTTTTGGCTACGCGCATTACCTCATCTAAATCAAATGGATTACCTAAAGAATGGGCAATCATAATTGCTTTTGTCTTTGGTGATACTGCTGCCTCAATCATATCAGATTTTACATTGTGCGTAGCTATATCAACATCAATAAAAACAGGAATTGCTCCAAATTGGACAATTGGATTAACCGTTGTTGGAAAACCAGCGGCAACTGTAATAACTTCATCACCTGGTTTAATTGCTCGATCTCCCAATTTCGGAGATGTTAATGCATAAAATGCAACCAGATTAGCAGATGAACCTGAGTTTACCAATAATGCTTTTGCAGCTCCAAAATATCTGGCAAACTCTGTTTCGAATTCATTCGCGAAACGCCCTGCAGTTAACCATCCATCGGCTACAGATTCCATACATAAAAGCAAGTCATCTTCTTCAATTATTTTTCCCGTAACTGGAATATAATCTTGCCCTGGTATTGCTCTTTTAAACGTTTTTAAAGCAATTTCTTTATTGTTAATTTGTATCATAACGTGTTGTATTCAATTTTGATCATTTCTTTTATGCCTTCTTCGAATGTATACTTTGGCTTCCACCCAATACTTTTCATAAAGCTGATATCAGCACAAGAGTGCATAATTTCGTTTTCCCTCATTGGCAATGCACCAAAATTAAGATTGACTTCTGGATGGTTAGCGATAGTCCGGACTTCTTGGATTATATCTTTCAACATAACGGCCTGTCCTGAACCGATAGGAATAGTTATTAATCCATTTACATTTTCAATTTCCTCTATCAATCTAATATAGGCATCAACGACATCGTCGATATATATAAAATCACGATAAGGTGTTGCGGCTGTAAAATCTATTTCTTTTTTTCCTGACTTCAACTCACTTAGTATAAATGTGATAAATTTAGAATTATCATCGTTTGGCCCATAAAAATATTCCAACTGTAGATTTAAAACATTTATCCTTGCAGCATTTATCTCAAGCCATTCTAAAAATTGTTTTTTTGAATGTGAATATAGGTTTAGGGATTTTGGCAAAGCCGTATCCGTATTGATAAAATATTTCACATTATTTCTAAGTGCGGCATCCAAAACTTCAATAGGGAAACTTAAATTTGCTTGTACAATATCTTTTAAACCTTCTCCTTTACGGCCATAACTAGCAGCTGTATGAATTATAAGATCAAATTGATGTGCTTTAAATATGTCATCTAATTGGATTTCATTAAGCCTGTAAATTATTAATTTACCGTTCAGATTCTCTAAAAAACCAATATTCGATTCCATTCGGACCAAAGCAATCACTTCATTACCATTTTGCAAAAGTGCCTTGAGAAGATTTTTACCAAGATACCCTGTACTACCTGTTAGCAGGATTTTTTTCATTGTGCCCAAGTTATCCCTTTGATAATTCCCTTTTGTGTGTAGGCCTGTATTTGTTCCAATCTACTCTGGTAAATATCAGATGTTTCGTGCATATCGGCAATATAGCCTTTCAAAGTAAAATTTACGGTTTCTTTAAAACTCAAGACAGGCTTCCATTTTAAATAATTAACGGCTTTGGAAATATCCAATTTTAAAAGTACTGCTTCATGAAGTTTAACAGTATCGGCCGGAATATAATAGCCACCATTACTATCGAGTAATAACATCTCGTCAATCAATTCCTTAACTGAATAATTAGATGTATCTTCAGGGCCAAAATTCCAGCCTCCACTAAAGTCTTTACCTCTTTGCCAGAGTTCAGCTCCTAAATTTAAATAACCACTTAAAGGTTCTAAAACATGCTGCCATGGCCGCGTGGCATAAGGATTTCTGATTTCTAATTTTTCACCTTTTCTAACAGCTCTAAAATAATCAGGAATAATCCGATCTGCAGCCCAATCTCCACCGCCAATTACATTTCCGGCACGAGCGGAAGCAATATTACAGCTCCCCTCCGCTTTAAAAAAAGATTCCAAATAAGAGTTTGTTATTAGCTCAGAGCAACCTTTTGATGCGCTATAGGGATCTTTTCCTCCCATAGGATCATTTTCCCTGTAACCCCAAACCCATTCTTTATTATCATAGCATTTATCAGTTGTTACATTTACAGCTGCTTTAACAGATGGGGTTGCCCTTATCGCTTCCCAAAAATTAACGGTTCCCATTAAGTTCGTATCAAACGTCCCTACAGGATCACTATAAGACATAATTACCAGCGGTTGGGCAGCCAGGTGAAATGCAAAATCAGGTTGTATATCTTGAAAGTATTGTTTCAACTTTACACCATCCCGCACATCACCCTCTTGGTGATTTATATGATCTACAAGCTTTGTAGTAACAAAATTGTCCATTTCCGAATATGGCGGTAATGCATAACCATATACTTCAGCACCTAATTCCTTTAACCAAATAGCCAGCCACGATCCTTTAAATCCTGTATGACCGGTAATCAATACCTTTTTTCCTTGATATATATTTTGAAAACTCATATTACCAGATTTTCCATTTAGCCTCACCACTACTCCAAAGTTGTTCTAATTCTATTCGATCACGCAGAGCATCCATTGGTTTCCAGAAACCCGAGTGTTTAAAAGCAGCCAACTGTCCATCGTTTGCAATTTCCTTTAGTGGTTTGTTTTCCCACTGCACATCTTCAACATCTCCATCTAAATATTTAAAAATCCCTGAATCAAGAACAAAGAACCCTCCATTAATCCACATACCATCTCCCTGAGGCTTTTCTACGAAGTGTTTAACGGTTCCATCATTATCCATTTCAATGTTACCAAAACGCCCTGGAGTCTGAATACTCGTTAAAGTGGCCAATTTATCATGGCTATTGTGAAATTCAACCAATGCTTTGATATCAATATCTGCCACACCATCACCATAAGTCAGCATAAAAGTTTCGCCGTCCACATATTTCTGAATTTTTTTAATGCGTCCTGCTGTATTGGTTTTTAACCCGGTATCTACCAGTGTGACCTTGAAAGACTCCGAGTTCGAAAAATGAACATCAACTTTGTTTTTCTCTATATCGATTGAAACGTCAGAGTTATAAAGATAATAGTTTAAAAAATATTCTTTAATTGATTGAGCTTTGTAACCCAGGCACAATACAAAATCGTTATAACCATAAGCTTCGTAGATTTTCATGATATGCCACAAAATGGGCTTACCACCAATTTCAACCATAGGTTTTGGACGGGCTTCGGTCTCTTCCATTAATCGGGTACCTAAACCACCTGCTAGTATTACTACCTTCATATTTCTTAACTTAATATTTCTATATGTACATTTTCTGTTAAAGGATGGGCACAACAAAGTAAAAACTCGTCTAGTGCCAAATCATCGCGTTCTTTGCTTAATCCAATCATTTTAGCCTTACCATCAAGCAATTTTCCTTTACAGGTACTGCAATTTCCGGTTTGGCAGGAATAAGGCAACTCAATATCGGCATTTAATGCCGCTTCTAAAATACTTTTACCCTTCGCCACTTCCAAGCGGTATGATTTCCCATCAAAATTTAGGCGCACATTTTGAGTATGCACATCAATTAGGTCTTTTGGGTCTTTCACCAGCTCAAAATCTTCAGAATATACATTTTCCAAAGAACCAAATTTATTAAAAATGGCACTTTTTACTGATTCCTTGAGACCAGCAGGTCCACAGATATAATGTGCACATTTTTTCGAATCTAAACATCCATTTAGAATTTGCATAGCCTTAGCTTGATCAATTCTGCCCTGAATTAAATGCGGATTAGCTTCATCCACAAATAACCTGGTATGAAAATGACGTACAATAAGCCGATCTGCATATTGTGTCTTTAAATGATTAATTTGATCTTTAAAGATAGTGCTTTCGTAGTTCTTATTCCCATAATTCAAATGCACCCTTACACCATCAACCTTAGACAAAATATACTTAATAATAGAAATCAATGGTGTAATTCCGCTACCAACTCCCCAAAAAAAGACATCATCAAAAGGCTGTTCCGAATTATAAATAAAATCACCCATAGGTGGCATTACTTCAATGGTGTCTCCGACACGAACCATATCATTAATATGATTAGATACGATACCATTCGCAACACGTTTAACGGTGATCTCCAACAGAGCATCAACATCTGGGCAAGAAGAAAAAGAATAGGGGCGGACGTAACGCCTGCCATTAATTCTAAATATCAAAGTTAGATATTGACCTGCTTGGTATTTTATTTTCTTGAGCCCAGGTTGTTTAAAACATAGGGTAATAGTATCTTCGGTTTCCCTCCTAATTTCTGCAATCCTTAAGGTGTAATTCATTTAATTCAATTTAACTACGTTTAAATAAATTTTTATACCATTTTTCTTTAATGGTATCACCATATGTCCCATAACCATACCCATAGCCGTAATACTTACTGACGATATCATTAACTACTATTCCTAAGTTTTTCATCTTACCACTAACATAAAGATCCTGAACAAGATTTATTTGGTTCTTTTGTGTTATATTCTGCCGAACTAGATATAAAGTTACATCAGCATACATAGATAATAATTGAGCATCAGCTATTACGCCTATTGGAGGTGCGTCCATGATGATATAATCAAATTCTGATTTCAAATTCATTACTAATTCTGGCATTTTTTCGCTCATCAATGTTTCAGCAGGATTGGGAGGCAAAGGGCCAGAAGAAATGATAAACATATTCTTATTTATCCCTAGCGGCTTTATAATATTCTCGGCTTTAATTTTATTATCGATCGTGTAATTACTAAATCCAATATCATTTGCGACTTCAAGTTTAGCAGAAAGTCCGGGTTTCCTTAAATCCAATTCCATTAATAGTACCTTTTTACCAGCCAATGCCAAAATATTACCGAGATTAATTGCAGTAAATGATTTGCCTTCACCACTCATGCTTGATGTTAATAAGATAACTTTTTCATTCGCATTTTTTAAATAGAATGAGAGATTAGTTCTCAATGCTCTAAATTGTTCTGAGATCGCAGAGCGGCTTTGATTTGCCACAATTAAATTATCAGAAGAGTTATTATGACTAATCTCACCTATTATTGGAACATCGGTTAGCATATTAATGTCTTCTTTTGTCTTAATACTTGTACTAAATAAATCTTGGACAAAGATAAATGCTATAGGAATCAAAAAGCTTACAATAAATGCGACGATATATACAAAGCTTTTCTTCGGACTGATTGGGTTTACCTGCGATTTAGGCGGGTCAATAATCTTGGCTACTGAAATATTGGATGTTTTTGAAATTGCAGTCTCTTCAGCCTTTTGCATTAAGAAAACGTATAACTCTTGCTTTATTCCTTTATTTCTGGCAAGTTTTAAATAATTTTTTTCAATTTTTGGCACACCAGATATCTGACTTTCCACTCGATTGAGTTGACTCCTCAGTTTATTTCGAGTAACAACAAATGTATTTTTGGTACTTTGAATATTAGCTAAAATTCCAGCTCTTAGGCCGCTTATCTGATTATCAATATTTTTTATAAAAGGACTTTCTTCCGTAACACTTAATAATTGTTTATCTCTTTCAATTAATAACGCATTATACTGGTTAAGTAATCCTGAAAAAACCATATCCTGAGGTAATAAGGATGTAGGGAAAACTCGCTTATTTTTACTCTCATCTTTCAGATAAGCTTCTAAATCATTTAGTATAGCAACTTGAGTTTCTGCTTTTGCTAACTCAGCACCAAATTCTCCTGTATTTTGAACTAGCAATTTTCCTTGCTCACTCATATCTGCTAGTTGATTGGCTTCTTTAAAACTTTCTTCTTGATTTTCGACATCTCCTAGTTCTACTGCAATTTTACTTAACCTTTCCTTGATAAATTTATAAGTACTATCAGCAATAGCATTTTTATCTGCCAGATTACCTAAAGTATATTTTTCGATCAACGTATTCAAAATATCTTCACCTTTCTTAGGAACAGGATAAGTTAATCCTAAATCAATAATACTAACTTGCTTATTAGTAACACTAACTGATAATTGTTTCATCAAAAAAGCAACACGTTCATCTATTGAACTTACTGAAACAAAATAATCTCCATTATCCATTCCAGTGGCATCAATAGGTTTGATCTGTATAATACCAACACCATTAAAACTAAATGCTTCGTTCCACTTAACAATTTTCTCAAAACTTTTGCTGGTTATTTTCAATTTATTAAGGGAAAGTTTCTTAACCACAAATTTTGCTGGTTGGATTGTATCAACCCCTTTTATAATATCCAGTTTAAAGGGCGAATTGTATAACTCGCGATTTACTAAAGTCCCACCTTTGGAATAAATGATGTTTAACTGCATTTGGCGCACTACTTGTTCCATTAGAAAACGTGTTTTTAAAATTTCCGCTTCGTTATCCACGGAATTTTTTGCGCCTAATAACCCTCCTAAATCCATAAGTCCACTTGACTGCTTTCCTAGGCTACCCCCTTTTTCATCATCATTCACTAAAATTTTTGAATTTACTTGAAAAGATGGAGGAGTTAGCTTTATATAGAAAAATGCAACAAAAAGACATAAGATAAAGCTAATCACAAATACAAACCATTTTTCAGTTAGTTTACTAAATATTTCTTTTAAATTGATTCCTTCAACTTCGACATGTTGCCCTAAATTCCTGTCAGATTCTTGATTCATTGATTAATATTATTTAAAATTGGAAATAGCTAAAACAATTACTGAGACAACAGAAGCAATAACGCCAATTGTCTGAATCTGAGCAGAATTAGATGCGGAAACCTTACGTTTGTTTGGCTCTACATACACAACATCATTTTGTTTTAAATAATAATAAGGGCTGTTAAAAATTTCTGAAGAATTAAGATTCAAACGGGCGAATTCTTTTTTACCATTATTATCTCTAACGACTAAAACATTCTCACGTTTGCCATATATAGTTAGATCCCCTGCTAAACTTAGAGCATCAAGAATGCTTACCTTTTCATTAGGAAGCGTGTAAGCCGATGGAGCATTAACCTCTCCCAAAACACTCACCTTAAAATTTGCAAAGCGTAACTGCACATTTGGTTCCTTATAAACCAATGATGCCTTTTCGCGAATTAATTCACGTGCTTGGTATGTAGTTAAACCAGCGACTTTCAACTTTCCAATAAGAGAGAGTTCTACCTCACCATTTTTATCAACCAAAAAGCCATTTACTTGCTGTGCAGCAAGGGCTGTATTTGCACCGCCTCCTAAAACTGTATTAGCAGCAGCTTGATTAACAATAGCCCCACTTTGCTGATTTAAGGTAAATACGTTTATACTTAGAATATCATCAGGTTGAATTACGGGCTCCGTAAAAGCTACGGCATTTTCTAATTTAGCTTGATTAACAGCTTGAATATCCTGAAAATAAGCAATCTTTTTATTACTTACACAAGACGAGGTAAGGGTTATGGCGAACAATAATGCAGCTAACTTAGTCCCTTTTTTAACATTTATTATTTTATTCATAGGTATATATCTATTCAAAATGAATTGATCACTTCAAACAGCTTGCAAACTTAATCATTTAATTGTAATATCTGAAAAGCTTTAATTTTGTATCGTAATAACTAAATTGTATATCCAAAACCAATAACACCGAATATAAATCAGCATAATTAAATATTAATAGAACTAAATACTTCCTGATTCTTAAAGCCATAATCGCCTAAAAGGTTATAAAGCTTACCAGATTGAACCGCTTGAGTTAAAGCATCTAAATGCTTATCATGATGTAGGTCCGTCCCAGCAAAATCATACATTTTTTCTTTTAATAAAATCTCAGCAAGCTGCTTTACATCTCGTCCATAATATCCTAAGATAGATAATAAGTTTAACTGCAGGAAACAACCTTTTTCTTTAAATCGTCTTAATCTGCTTCTATCTTTAAAATAAAATGTATAACGCTCGGGGTGGGCTAAGATAGGCTTGTAGCCCTTAATTTCAATGTCAAATATTGTATTGCTGATGCCAGGACTTTCATTCAGATAGGACATTTCAATTAACAAATGCTTTTGATCTAGTGTACATAAGGGTTCATCTAAATTAAAATCCTGGTCAACCATATATTCTGCAGCTGCACTTAATTTTAAGTCTATATGTTCCCTATCTAACGCCTCTTGGAGAATGGCTTTAGCCCCAGAAATACTTTCAATGGTATTGGGATAGAGTTCCTTGTAAATGTGAGGAGTACATATTAATTGATTAAAGCCTAATTCCTGAAGGCTTTTCACAAAACGCACAGAAGTACCAACATCTGGCGAGCCATCATCAATACTCGGCAAGATATGAGAATGTATATCAACTCCTAACCAAGATATATCGGTGACCTTATTTTTTTTATTAAAAAAACTAAACATATTAGGTAAAGAATTGGAATATGCGCACTATAAAAATACTATTCACTAGTGCTCTTTTCAATACACTGTATATTTTTCATATAAGTTAAGAATTCACACTATTAAACAATAAAAAACACAAATTATTATGCAATATGCAGTAATAGGATCGAAATAAAAATAAAGATAGTAATAACTGAATTAAAAGTAGATTAAAACAGACAAAAAGTAGAGTTTTTTGCCAAATCCTTAACAAAAATTTAAAATTTCCTTAATTAGCTATGGAAATCCTAACAAACTTAATATTATTTTCAGTTATTAACTATCTAAATTATTTGAAAACATGCTTATTATTCAAAATAATTTAACGTTTTAAACCCCCCTTTTTTCAGATATTCATCTTTTTTCATTAAATGAAGGTCAGAAATAATCATTTCTTTGACTAGTGCAGTCAGGTCGTATTTAGGTTCCCAGCCCAATTGCGTTTTTGCTTTGGCCGGATCTCCTAATAATAAATCTACTTCTGTTGGCCTGAAATATTTCGGGTCTACCTGAACAATGGTGCTCCCTAAAAACAGTTTATCACTATTTAATCCATGCTGAATCAATAATTCTTCGTTAAGGCCAATTATTACACCTTTTTCGTTTTCATCTTTACCAGAAAATTCAACGTCAATACCCAATTCTGCAAAACTCATCCGAACAAAATCTCGAACAGTGGTGGTAATACCTGTAGCTATAACGAAATCTTCTGGCTTGTCTTGCTGTAGGATTAACCACATGGCTTCAATATAATCTTTAGCATGTCCCCAATCCCGTTGCGCAGACAGGTTACCAAGATATAGGCATTTTTGCAGGCCTAGGGCTATTTTTGCTGCAGCCCTGGTTATTTTGCGTGTCACAAAAGTTTCGCCTCTTAACGGACTTTCGTGGTTAAATAAAATACCATTACAGGCAAACAGATTATATGCTTCACGGTAATTTACCGTGATCCAGTAAGCATACATCTTTGCCACAGCATAAGGAGAGCGCGGATAAAAAGGTGTAGTTTCACTTTGTGGGACTGCTTGTACCAATCCATATAATTCAGACGTGCTGGCCTGATAAAGCCTGGTTTTTCGGGTTAGGCCTAAAATACGTACGGCTTCTAATAAGCGTAAGGTACCAATACCATCTGCATTAGCAGTATACTCGGGCATCTCAAAACTTACATGTACATGGCTCATCGCCGCTAAATTGTAAATTTCATCTGGCTGTATTTCCTGGATAAGCCGGATGAGATTGGTCGAATCGGTTAAATCGCCATAATGTAATTTAAACCTCACATTATGCTCGTGCTGGTCCTGATAAAGGTGATCAATACGATCAGTATTAAATGATGATGAGCGTCGCTTCAAACCATGTACAAAATATCCCTTTTTCAGCAAAAATTCTGCTAAATAGGCTCCATCCTGACCTGTAACACCTGTAATTAAAGCAACTTTCATATTTAATCCATTTTGTTGGCCACAAACATACAGAATAATTTGTTTGGTTGACAAGCGATTTTAAAATGATGATTAGCCTTATTACGCTTTCTGAACAAGGGGCCATTTGATTATTACCTATTCTACCTACCAAGCCTATACTAGCCAGGGCTTTCATTAACTTATTCTTTACCTTTTGACCACCATTTTTATACTATTTATTACCCTCGAGGTAATAAATAGGTAACGCCAGGGTAAAGAAAAGGTAAGGGATTGGTAAGCCAGGGGTTAACTTGGTATAGAGAAAGGGTAAACAAAAGGTACAGGAAGGGTAAACGAATCGATATTATAACCTTGCATCCGCCAAATCTCTGCGAATAAATGATTTGGTATCGAAAATAATTGATCCTTTTGCTTTAAAACCACTGTAATCAATATCCAAGAATTGTTGGTGAGCCACGGCTAAAATGATTACATCATAATGCTCAAAATCATCACTTTGAATCATTTGGATATCATATTCAGCTTTTACATCGGCTGTGTTGGCCCAAGGATCGTATACATCGACTAGCATACCAAAAGATTTCAGTTCTTTATAAATATCGATCACTTTTGTATTTCTGGTATCCGGGCAATTTTCCTTAAAAGCAAACCCCAAAATCAAAGCTTTGGCTCCATTAATTACTTTATTCTTTGCTACCAGCATTTTAACTACCTTATTAGCTACAAACAGTCCCATATTATCGTTTACCCGCCGTCCTGACAGGATCACTTCTGGCTTATAACCCAAGGCTTCTGACTTGTGAGCCAAATAATACGGATCTACCCCGATACAATGCCCACCGACCAAACCGGGTTTGTAATTAAGGAAATTCCATTTGGTCGCTGCAGCGGCTAATACGTCTGAAGTATCAATTCCCATCCTGTCAAAAATTAAGGCAAGTTCGTTTACAAAAGAAATATTTACATCCCGTTGTGCATTTTCAATCGCTTTCGAAGCTTCTGCCACTTTGATACTTGGTGCGAGATGGGTGCCTGCTGTGATAATAGACGCATAAAGCTGGTCTATTTCCAGTGCTACCTCAGCGTTAGATCCTGAGGTTACTTTTTTAATTTTAGTCAGCGTGTTGATTTTATCACCAGGATTGATCCGCTCAGGTGAATAACCACAGAAAAAATCTACATTATATTTTAAGCCTGAAATTTTCTCCAAAACAGGAACACAATCTTCTTCGGTACAACCAGGATAAACAGTCGACTCATATATTACGATATCACCTGCTTTAAGCACAATGCCCAACATTTCGCTGGCGGCAAGCAAAGGTCCGAGATCAGGGTGTTTGAGATGGTCGATAGGCGTAGGAACCGTGACAATATAAACTGTGCAAGCCGCCAGATCAGGCAAACTCGAACTCAACGTTAATCCTCTATCCTGATCTGTTGAAGAATAAACGGATTTGAGGTCATCCAGCTTAGCTTCATGGGTGCGGTCTTCTATTCGTTTTAGTTCTTCTACACGGCTCTCGTTGGTATCGAAACCGATTACTTTATATTTCTTTGCAAATTCGATAGCCAATGGCAGCCCAACATAACCTAAACCTATAATCGCAATTTGCTTTTTCGTATTCATTTCTCTTTCGGTAATTGGCCAAAGATAAGATAAATCAGGAAAGCTTTAATTGTTACTTGATTCAATGTTGGCTTTTAACAACAGAGTTCATAGAGAAAAACACGAATTACACAGCGTTGAGAGCAATTAGTGTTTATATGACAAAATGCACCCTGTTTTAAAGCCCCTTAGCTAGGCTACCATTGACGGATCCTATAGAAGAATCGTCTTTTCGACTTTAGCGTGCCGATTTTTCATCGGTAGCGAAATGGAGAAATCTATAAAGACAGATTTAGCTTCGCTGAGCACCCCGTGGTTCTCGACTGCGTCGCACTCCGCTCGAAATGACGACTCGTGAGAGGGCTGTCAGTTATATTGATTTTATACAATAAGTTACCCCACAGAATGACATGCCACAAAAGGAAATCACCAATCAATGTCATGGCATTGATTGGTGATTTATTATTATGAGTATATTAATAATGGAATCCGCTATTTAATCTGCTTCAACAGGTAACTTCCATAACCACTTTTAACTAAAGGTGTGGCAATAGCCCTTAGCTGTTCCGCATTGATAAATCCCATTCGATAGGCGATTTCCTCAATACATCCAATTTTGAGTCCCTGTCTTTCTTCAATAATCTGCACAAACTGCCCCGCTTGCATTAAGGATGTAAAAGTTCCGGTATCTAACCAGGCAGTACCACGGCTCAATACGCCAACCTTCAACTTACCACGCTCTAAATAAATACGGTTTACATCGGTAATTTCATATTCTCCACGAGGGGAAGGTTTGATGTTTTTGGCAATTTCTACCACATCATTATCATAAAAATATAATCCCGGCACAGCATAATCCGATTTTGGATTTGTTGGTTTTTCTTCAATAGAAATGGCTTTTTTATTTTCATCAAATTCAACTACACCATAACGTTCCGGATCTGCAACCTGGTAAGCAAATACCACACCGCCATCCGGATCGGAACTGGACTGTAATAATTTCGCCATACCATCACCATAAAAAATATTATCGCCCAATACCAAGGCAACTTTATCTTTGCCAATAAATTCTTCACCTATTACGAAAGCCTGTGCCAAACCATTAGGTTCTGCCTGTACGGCATAGCTAAATTTACAGCCTAAAGTAAATCCATCTCCTAATAACTTCTCGAAATTAGGAAGATCGTGTGGCGTAGAGATAATCAGGATTTCTTTTATTCCTGCCAGCATCAACGTAGATAAAGGGTAATAAATCATTGGTTTATCGTAAACCGGCATCATTTGCTTACTACAGGCAAGGGTTAAGGGATGTAAACGCGTTCCGCTACCACCAGCTAAGATTATACCTTTCATATTTTAGTCATTAGTTCATTGGTCATTGAGTCATTGGGTCATTAGTCATTGATAGTGACAGATCTAAATGAAATAATGATTCCTATTTATTGCATTTAATTTGTTTTAAACACTCTACCAAACTATTTCTCCAGTAAGGGATTTCAATATTAAATGTGCTTTTTATTTTAGACTTATCCATTACCGAAAATGCCGGACGAATGGCTTTTGTCGGATAAGCAGATCCAGGAATTGGATTTGCCCTTACCCTTGTTTCACTGATATCAAAAATGGCCTTTGCGAAATCGAACCACGAGGTTACCCCTTCGTTACTGTAATGATAAATACCATATGCACCTGATGAAGAAGCGATAATATCTAAAATGGCATTAGCCAAATCAATAGCATAAGTTGGTGTTCCTACCTGATCGGCGATAATATTCAGTTCATCACGTTCAGCACCTAATTTCAACATTGTTTTCACGAAATTATTGGCATACTCGGAGTATAACCAACTGGTACGGATAATGAAATGAGCTGGTAGTATGGAGCTAACCGCTTTTTCACCGTCCAATTTAGTTACACCATAAACATTGATGGGTTTGGCTTCATCGTCTTCTTTAAGCAATTTCACCTCATTCCCTTCAAAAACGAAGTCGGTAGACACATGAATTAGGATTGCTCCATTTGCCAAACAAGCCGAAGCCAGGTTAGCTGCCCCTGTTTCGTTAACAGCTTTGGCCAGATCAACCTCATCTTCTGCTTTATCTACAGCCGTGTAGGCCGCACAGTTGATCACATAAGCAGGTTTTTCTTTAATAAAAAGTTCATTTAAACCACTTTCGTTTAAAATATTGGCATCTTGCTCTGCAGGAAAAATTATTTCAGTAATTCCTCTTCGCTCTGCAACGACTTTTAAGCACTGGCCTAACTGTCCGCCGGCACCAATTACTAATAATTTACTCATATATGCTTTAGTTCGGCAAATGGTTTTAATAAGAGATCTTTATCGGATACGGACTCCATTCCCTCAGGGATTAACCAATCAATATTTAAATCCGGATCATTGTAGATTACTCCTGTTTCGGAGGCTTTGTTATAAAAATTATCACATTTATATAAAAACTCTACCCTTTCGCTCAATACCGAAAAACCATGTACAAAGCCTCGTGGAATATAAAGCTGTAATTTATTTTCGGCACTTAAGCGTACAGCAACATGCTTACCATAGGTTGGCGAACTTGGCCTTACATCTACCGCAACATCCAAAACCTCTCCTTTGGTAACGCGCACCAGTTTGGCCTGAGCAAACTCACCCGTTTGGGCATGTAAGCCACGGATTACCCCATAAGATGAATAGGATTGGTTATCCTGCACAAACCTGCCTGATAAACCTGTTCTTTCTTCAAAGGTATTTTGGTTAAAACTTTCAAAAAAATACCCCCTGGTATCTTCAAATACCCTGGGTTTAATGATCAAACAATCTTTTAATCCCGTTTCTTCAATTTCCATTATTTATGGCTATATTGTTGTTCGTAATAAGATTGATAATTACCTGAGGTGACATTATTTAACCAGTCTTCATTCTGCAGATACCAATCAACTGTTTTGGCTAAACCCTCTTCAAATTGCAGACTTGGTACCCAATCTAATTCTTTTTGCAATTTTGTGGAATCAATGGCATAACGTAAGTCATGACCAGCACGATCTGTTACAAAGGTGATCAGTTTAGCTGATTCTCCGGCTTGGCGACCCAATTTTTGATCCATAATGGTACAAAGCAAATTGATCAGATCAATATTTTTCCATTCGTTATGGCCACCAATGTTATAGGTTTCGCCCGTTTTTGCTTTATGGAAAATCACATCAATGGCACGAGCATGGTCTTCAACCCATAACCAGTCGCGCACATTTTCGCCTTTACCATAAACAGGTACAGGCTTGTTATTTTTAATATTATTAATGGCCAGCGGAATCAGTTTCTCAGGAAAATGGTGGGAGCCATAGTTGTTTGAACAGTTAGAAATCACGCAATCCAAGCCATAAGTATCATGATAAGCCCTTACAAAATGATCAGAACTGGCCTTTGAGGCCGAATATGGACTATGTGGATCATACGCAGTGGTTTCGGTAAACATACCTTCTTCACCTAAAGCGCCATATACTTCATCGGTACTTACATGGTAGAAACGTTTCTGATTGTAACTCCCTTTCCAGTAAGTCCTGGCTGCATTTAATAAATTTACTGTACCCATTACATTTGTCATGACAAAAGCCGTTGGATCAGAAATAGAACGGTCTACATGACTTTCTGCTGCCAGGTGTATTACCGCATCAAAATTTTCGGTATTGAAAAGCTCATCAATCGCTTTTGCGTCGGTAATGTCTTCTCTTACAAATCTATAATTTGGTTTATTTTCAATATCAGTTAAATTAGCCAGGTTACCTGCGTAAGTAAGTTTATCTAAATTAACAATCTCATATTGAGGATAGTGATTAACAAAACGACGGACTACATGAGAGCCGATAAAACCAGCTCCTCCGGTAATTAAAATTTTTTTCACAGCATGATAGATTTATGGAATGCTAAAATAGTTTAGATAAACCAAAAAACATTCTTTTTTGAACTAAAAAACAAAAATGAACAGACTAGCCCAAATTATCACTACTTCATCCCTCAAAAACAACTATTTATGTCTCTAAGGTTATATAACTATTATAAAATTAAGTCAAAAAGATAAAATTAAGTTAATTTGGGAAAAAAAAGTCACAACTAAACAATGGTTCAAACCGATTCCATTATTAATTGCACGCATTGATACGACTTAATTTAAATATAAAAACAAAAACTGAATAAAATAATCAGCTAAATACCAATTAGATCGATACAGATTACATTACCGCTACCGTACTTTCCAATTCTTTATACCACGCTTCTCCATATTTACGGATGAGCGGTCCTTTTAAAAAGCTGTATACCGGAACTTTAAGTTCACGGCCAAAGGTACAGGCATCATGACAGATGTGCCAGCGGTCGTAATTAAGCACATCAAATTCAGGATATTTGGTAATCCGGATAGGGTATAGGTGGCACGAAATTGGTTTTTGCCACTCTATTATGCCCTGTTCATAAGCTTTTTCAATAGCACATTTTGTAATGCCGCCTTCAAACAGCACATAAGCACATTCTTTATTTTTATCGACGCAAGGCGTGGTTAAGTCGCCATCTTCATCAACTACATAAACACCCTGTTCTTCTATAGCTTTAATCCCTTTTTCGTTTAACAGGTGTTTGA
This sequence comes from Pedobacter zeae, assembly GCF_014196715.1. Classification (GTDB taxonomy): domain Bacteria; phylum Bacteroidota; class Bacteroidia; order Sphingobacteriales; family Sphingobacteriaceae; genus Pedobacter; species Pedobacter zeae. Next base: position 1,275,509 of record NZ_JACIEF010000003.1, on the reverse strand, counting down.
TTTTCGGATAAATTTCTTCCAGGATGTCTTTTTCTTCGTTATCCAAGGGCGCACCTGAATCACCTTCAACACAGCAAATCCCTTTACATTTGCTTAAATTACAAACAAAGTTCTCTTTCAATACGTCTTCGTGCACGAGCACCTGTTCTACTTCTATCATCATTATTCTTTTGCTAAAGCATATTTCAGCCCTTCGGCAGATTTTAATTCCATGGTTACTGCGCCAACCAATATTTCTACCTGTGCCTTTACCGGTACCCGGTTTCCATCATCGGTTACCCAAAGGTACAACCTGCTGTCTTTTTTAAAAATCCTGCCGGGCTTTATAGATGGGCTAAATTTTAAACAACGGATATTGCCAAGTTTACTTTTAATGGTTTCTTTTCCAATATATTCTACTTCTAACGCAGATATTTCATCCCCAAGAAAGTAATTCAGCTTAAATTTATCACCTACTTTAATTTTGGAGATATCGAGGCTCCGGGCAAAGTAATAAGCCGAAACCAGATCGAAAGTCTGATTAGTCGGTGTTGTAAAAGTTCCCTTGTTCGAAACTACTTTTTTTGCATCCTGTGTAAAACGTGCCTTATCCTGCCTTCTGTAACTTGCTTCGCGTATATTCTCCTGGTAGAAGTAGGGCAAAAGGTCATCTTTATCGATATAGGAATCGTAATGATCCCTTATTTTATAAAAAATATCAAAAGTACCCGAGGTCTGCGCATCAACTGTCAGTTTATAGGTAGGCTTGTTATCAAACTTTAAATCAGAATTGGTTACCTTAATTGTAGCTTCTGCCGCTGTAATAAATCCATACCTCAGTTTATACTGTAAAACTTCACCATCCTGAAAAACAGCTTCTTTCTTCAGGGGAAGCTCCTGAGCCATAGTGAAAAGACAGCATAAAACGGCCGTAAGGGTGATCATTAATTTTTTCATTGCCTTTGTATTCATTTGTGTGTGTTACCGGTATAATTGATCCAGAATTAAATCCCGGGAACAGACCGATTTAGAAAAGTAATTTTTTCTTTAAAATAAATCAAATACTTTCCTCCATGAAGATATACAAAAAGCAAACCAAAATTTAATCTTTTCTTTTATATACAGGTACGGTAGAACAAGGTTCGCCGAACATGATGCTTTTTACCACCGGAGTAAGCAGATTGGTAATCTCTACATAAGCAGAAACAGGTACCTCAATATCGCCACATCCTTTTACCACCACACGTTCATTGACATAATCCTGCGGATTAACTTTAGACAGGGCTTTGGTAAACAATACGGCTTCTAAAGTATCTAAGCCACCAAATACCACCTCATTGGCATAAGGCTGCAGTTTATTTGCCAGTAACATGTAAGCCCAGGTAGGAACAATCGCATCAGCAGAGCAGGTAATGGCAACATTCTTATCCTGATACTGTGCCCAATTGTGATCTTTGATAAAAGCCCTGAAATCTTTTTCCCTCAGCATCAAGCCATGAAAAAGATTATCAGCAATATCATACACTACTCTCTCGCCTTTGTGATAAAAGTCTTCCAGGTTTAAGGTGATTAACCCGCTACTGGCAACTTTATTAACAATGTTCTCTTGAATTTCCATAGCCTAAAATAAAAAAACCGTTCTGATGATAAATCAGAACGGTTACAAAATTACGTATTTTCTAACTAATAGAATTTCACACGATTGTCTTTTATCTTGGCATTTTCCTGTAAAGCCTGGAAAGCTGCTCCTAATGAACGCTGACCTAAACTTAACAACATGCTTTCTTTTTGTTTAAACATGTTGGCAATAGGAGCAGGGTTTGTAAATCCATCAACAGTAAATACATATACACCGCGCTCGCCTTGAACGGGAGCAGATACTTTACCTGGCTGTGAACCAAATACACTACCTACTAAAGCATTTTCTTGTGCAACACCCGGAATTACAGGATTAGCAAATACAACGTTCTGCACGGGATTAACCGGACGGCCAACTTTAGCAGCAACCTGATCAATACTTCCCTTACCTGCACCGGCTAATTTTTCTTTCAGCTGTTTTGCTTTAACTGCATTAAGCACCATCGGTTCGATTTCCTTTTTCACATCGGCCAATGATAAAATACCTTTAGGGCTGATGTTAGTTAGACGTGCAACTACGTAAGCATTGCTCATGGTGTAAATCTCTGGTAAAACATCACCTTTATCTGCTGCATAAGCATCCTGGATCAGTTTACGTGGATTATCCAAACCTGCTGCAAATCCTTGTGTAGCGGCTACCTTATCAGCCACGCTCACTTTTAAGCCTTTTTGGGTAGCAAGTTTACCGAAATCGTTACCTTTTACATCCGCAAGGAAATTACTTGCCGCTTTGTAGGCTGCTGCCTGGGTTTTGCTGCTTGCTGCCAATGCTTTTTCTACATAAGCCAATTTAGCTACTTTAGAAGAACCGATCTGTTTTTCGATTTTAATTACATGGTAACCAAACTGTGATTTTACCACTTTAATATCTCCGGTTTTACCATCAAAAGCAGCATTTTCAAATTCTGGAACCATTGCACCGCGTGCAAAAGTACCCAGCTCGCCACCTTTATCTTTCGAACCATCTACACTGTAATTTTTAGCCAATTCAGCAAAATTACTGCCTTTTAAAATCAATGCTTTTAACGAATCTGCCAATTTCAATGCCTTATCCTCGCCACCTACTTTAGCAGGGTCGATTAAGATGTGACTTGCTTTTACTGAATCGGGCGAGATACGGGTAGCTACCACTTTTACAATTTTGTAAGAGTTACCACTTAATTTCGGGCCATAGAAACTTCCGGCAGGTAAAGCAAATACTGCCGAATCAACAGCAGGATCCAACTTACCTTTGGTTAAGTAAGTGAATGGAACTTTAACATCAGAATTGATCGCTGCGAAAAGCGAATCGTTTTTTGCTACCTGGAAATCAGCGGCAATTTTATCTACCTGCGCTTTAATCGCTAAAGAATCTGCCTTTGTTGGACTGATGTTAAACGCTACGTATTCAAAAGTGCGTGTTTCCTGTGGGTTATTGAAACGGGCTTTGTTCTGGTCGTAATATTCTGAATAATCTGCATCAGTTAATTTAACCGATTTATCCGGAATAGAAGCATAATCTAAGCTTACATATTTAAAATTGGCCAGCTTGTTACGGTTGTTATATTCATCTGTAGCTTCTAATGAAGTTACGTAAACCGAGTTGCGGATTAAGTTAGAATATTTGGTTTGTAAAGCCTGTTTTTTAATCTCTTCCTGTAACAGACCAGATTGCTGTAATGCCTGAGGTTCTTTCGATTTTAAAAAGTTCATCAGGGTTACATGGTCTAACTGTCCGGTTTGAGGATTAGAAAAATATTGTTTGATTAATGGGCTAGGGTTCTGACCTTGTAATAAATCTACCAACTCATCTTCTGATACGGTTAAACCTAAACGGTCATATTCTTTGTTTAACAATACATTGGCCAATTCTGCATTCCATGCCTGATCTACAGCCATAGCGGTCATCTGTGCATTAGCACTACCGCCATATTGTTGTTTCATCTGGTTTACACCTTGATCTACTTTTGGTCCGAACTCATCAATATTGATGTCCTTACCATCAATAGAACCTACCACTTTTTGATTTGCCGACCAAAAAGGTTTACCCACGTTAATTGCATCACCTACTAAAAATGCAACAATTGCAAAACCGATTGCGAAGACCAGAATGTAGCCCGCACGGTTACGCAAAAATGTCATTAATCCCATATTGTAATTATAAATTTATTTAGTTCTTTTTTAAGAGGGCGCAAGATACAAATTTGCCTTAAAAAAGAAAACACAAAATTTTATTTATCAAGCGCCTAATTATTAAGGGGATGTAATGGGTAACAGGGTTCATGGAAGATGGGATATTTAGCTAAAAATTAGCCTTAACGCCGAAGCTATTTCAATGGATTGCTCACAATATTATCCCTTCATTTCATCCATTTTACATCGTCCGGTTTACATCACGCTAGGGTGCTACACCCTCTTTCATATTCAATTCTCCATTGCCACTATCCATTTCGTAGGTACTAAAATCCTCAGGAGCTTTAAAATTGATGCCTTCTCCAATACTGCCATCGGCACCTTTTACATAAACACGCTGGTTGGAATAGAAATATTTCTTTGATTCGTCCCAGATCAGTTCCTGAGAGGAGAATGTATCGCCTTTACTGTTTTTTACCACCACATTTTTCCTGAACTCGGTTTTAAGCTCAGCATCTTTCCTGATGGCATAATCGCAAACCAGGTTTCCATCAATGGTTCCGTTGGGGTTATAAAAGTCGATGCTTACACCTTTAACCATTTCCTGGTAAGCACTCCCGTTTGCAGGGGTTACTTTATCCAATATTGGCGCAAGCCCTCTGGCTTTAACCCTTGCCGAATCGCTATAAGTGATATCAACACCAATAGTTCTATCGCGCGATAAAATTGTCTTATTTATAGCAACCGAACTTGCATTTTTCAGATCGTCGTCTCCACATGAAGCCAAAAACAAAGGCAACACTAAAAGCAGACCATATAAAAATGTCTTAAGTTTCATTAGTCAACCCTGTACTTACGGAACCAGGTATCGTTCAAAGTAAACCCTAAATGGAAGTTAATATACTGCTCTTTTACGAGACCATTATTTAAAGTCCCCCTTTGTCCGAATTCGGTTGTAAAGTTGATTTTATAAAACGCTGTACCACCATTAGCAGTAGGCAATGGGAAACCAAAACCTAACGATGCGCCCATTTGTTTAATATCCTGGCTATTGATTTTGATATAGGTCTTATCGTAACTTACACCCAAACGGTAATCGATACGTTTTAAATAACTGTTATAAGAATAAGCGTCTGGCGTCCACTGGCCACCCAGTGATGCACCCCAGCTATCCTGCAAGCCCTGGCTCACATTATTGATCGTGGTTTTAGACCATTTGCTCATTCTAAAATCGGCACCAATTAACCATTTGTCGTTCTGTTGAATAGCGATACCAAAATTATGCGCTAATGGCAGGGTAAGGTTAGATTTTCCATTATTGATTGAACTTAATGTATCAATCGCCGTATTTTCGTTACCATCCTGATCTCTTGTGTATTGTGTAGCAAAAAATGTTTGTGTCGAATTTATTCTGCCCGAAGTGCTACCCGAATACCCTAAAGTAATTAAGGTTTTCTTGCCTACATTAAAATCGTACTGGATACCGTAAGAGTAATTTAACCCTGCCACACTGTTTTTATTCTGTAGTTTTGCATTTATAGCACCCAAAGATTGGAATTCAGTCGCCCTCGTGGTCTGAAGGTTACCAAAAATATACTCTAAGTTACCACCAATTTTTAAGTGATCACCAAAGCGGTAAGCATAACCCAAATAGGCTTTTGATAAGCCACCTTCACCCTCATAAAGCTGATTTAGTGTTGTAGTATCAACTTTGGTAGTGTTTTTATAAGAGTACCCGAGGTCTGAATAAGGCAGAATACCAAAACTGAGTGCCGATCTCCTGTTAACCGGTGCGGCAAATGCAAGGTGACTGAAAGTAGAATTGAAACTTGATTCGCTTAGGTTGTTGCGCGAAAGGTTAATCACACTTGCACTCATACCAATATCAATCGTTGTTAACGAAATACCGGCGTAAGACGCGGGATTTTGCATATTGATATTATTGAATCCGGTAACTTTACCTACTGCAGTAGCAATTCCGCCCATTGCCCTAAACTGGGGCAATAAAGATCCTTTTATATTTCCAAGCCCATATCTTGAATATGGAGACGATGTGGTAACCTGTGCCTGCGCACCAAAACCACAAACTAGAACGAGTATGGCTGCAATATAATTTATTCTTCTGTACATTTTAATCTGCAATAGCTTCATTTAATCCTTTTAATACCAAGTAAGGATCTTTTATAATTTGAGGCGCAAAGATGCTGTTTTGTAATTGCTTATACAAAAAATTAGCATCACCACCCGTTAAAATTACCCTTAAGGCACTTTCTTTTTTATTATTAAGGGCAATAAAGCCTTCAATTTCATTTATAATTCCCTGCAAAACACCATTCTTAATTGCCGATAAGGTGTCGGTTCCTTCTGTTATATCCTCACGCTCATCCCACTCTATCAGAGGTAAGCGTCCGGTATACTCATGTACCGCCCTAAAACGCATTTTTATGCCCGGGCTTATGCTTCCGCCAAAATATTCTTTTGACCGGCTCAATACATCGTAAGTAATACAGGTTCCTGCATCCACCACCAAACTTGCACTTTCAGGGTATAATCCGTTTGCTCCTAAAACCGCTGCCCATCTGTCTAATCCCAGGGTAAGTGGCGTTTTATACCTGTTTTGGACGCCGTTGGTTAATAGGGTTGAAAAACGCGTATACTCGGTATGCTTTTTTAAATATATTTCCAGCTGACCAATTTCCTGGTTTACACTGCTGATGATGGATTTTGCTGGCGAAAATTTTTCGATCAGCTGCGCTAAGTCAATTATGCCCAGTTTATTGAAACGTTGGTGGTGAACAATTTCCTTATTTGCAAAAACGGCAACCTTTGCAGAAGAATTTCCAATATCAATGCTTAGCCGGCGCATTTAAAATCTCCTTCTGCCAATATGTTTTTTAGAAATTCCAATGACTCCATTTTTTATCCATCTGATTAAAACCTAAAAAGCTTTAACCCAAAATCATGCACAAAGCTATTAATCTTTGTCAAGTTTCGTTCTAGTTATTTGTTAAAAAAGGTTAAACAAACAGAAAATACTGTATTGAAAGCACAAATAAAAGGAACAACGTTTCATAAAACCAGCGTTTTTTGGCATTGCTGAAATAGTAAGCCAGGAGTACTGCTCCAGGCGGCACGCAGAGCAGAAAGTGCCATGTTCTAAAATCGGGTTTAAGGTAAAAACTAGCCGCCGAAACAACAAACATGAAAAACAACAGCTGAAAGCCTTTCCGTGTACTGATAAAACTCCTGAAGAAATTTTCGCGCAGCTGGAGGGAGGCCAGTATGATAATTACTGCAACAGGAATGAGTACCAGGTAATCGTTATAATTGATTTTAAATACCGAAGGAAACTTATTACCCAATGGCTTCCAGATCTGATAAAATGAGCTCAAATTGTCATTCCAGTAATAAAATACGGCAAGAAAAAAGAATACGGTAATAAATCCGACCAATCCGGCCACCCACTCGCGCCAGCTGAACGATCTGAAAAGCAATAAAGCTAAAAAGATCATAAGCAACATGGCCATAAACGGAAAATAGATTAATGTTCCCACAGCAATAATCATCCCGATATCGAATACGTTGGTTATCGAGTTAGCACTTTTACCGAGTTTTAAAAATTTATCGATAATCCAGATCAACAAAAAATTGCAGATCAGTGCTGGCGAAAGGATCATAAAGGGCATGAATAAACTTGTTCCGGTAATGAGCATCAGACCCGGAAGAAAACTCGGCTTACCCAATAAATTATGATTATTTACGATCCGGTTAAAAATTAAGGCCTGTATGTAAACCAGAACCGATGCAATAAAAATATTGGTATAAGGTGTAAAAGCATTATCTAAATCGATATTGATCAGCAAGCGGGCAAAGGGTTCTAAAAAATCAAAATTCAGTTTATCGTGCGTTTCGTGAAAAATGGCAATACGCAAAAAGAAAGTGTACGCCAGCAAGAATACGAGGTTAATTGGATTTAGCTTTCTAAACTGATTTATCATGCCTTTTTAAAGAGTAGACAAAGTAAAGAAAATAATTTAAGAGTGCGTAAGACTAAAACGGAAAGACTAAAGAGAGGGCCTTCTTTTAGGTCCTGATCGTCCTGCCATCCGCTTTACCTCACTGCGTTCACTGCTGTCTGGTTTAGGTTACGCAGTATCTTGCATTAAATGAAATAACCCTTGCGAGAGCTAAAACGCCGGGATCCTTCGACTACGTTCAGGATGACAAAATCAAAGAGCATTGACTTTGGACTGAGAACTCAAGACTTCGGACCAACCCTTGCGTATTTCCTCACCATATCATCGATAATCTGTGCGGTTTCATCCGGAAAATCGAATTCGTGTTTCTGAGGATTTTCCACCCAGTTTTTAACAATAGGTAACCAGTTGCGCGTACTGCCCCAGATTACCGGTAAGCCAAACTGCTTTAAGGCATAAGCATTACACTGCTGTTCAAACTGAAAACGCATAGGGGCTACAAGCAGCTTTTTCTTTAAATAAAGCGCCTCAGCCGGCCCTTCGAAGCCACCTCCGGTAAAAAGACCTTCGCAGGTAGCCAAACTTTTATTAAACTTTTCGTTGTTTACAGGCTCTACAAAAACATTACCTTGCTGATAGGCAACCTTGCTGTGTTTAGAGAAAACCTGCCAGGTAATATCCGGCAATTGGGTAAACAGTTTTACCAGGCGCTTATCATCAATGGCAGGGAGGTATACGGTATAATGCCCTAAATTTTCACTTTTCAGGTTTCTGATCTCTGCCCTGATTACCGGGGTATGGATAAAAGTATCATACCGGTCGAAATGGAAACCAATGTGGTATTTAGTGGGCGCATAACGGCTCAAAATAAGCTTTCCCCAGTCTAACGTTCTTGGACGGGGTACTTTTTTTGATTTAAATGCTGCCTGGTGGCTTAATGATACACAGTCGATCCCCTGCAGTTTACAGGCCCAGGCGCTTACAGGTTCAAAATCGTTAACAATTAAGTCGTATTCTTTGAGCGGCAGTTTCTTCATGTCTTTCCTGAAACGGAAAAGATTCATGTTCAGCCAGGTTTTATAATGATCTACACCACCTTTTTTCCCAAAAATGAAGCTAAAACCATGTAACTGATATTTAACCGGCTGACTTAATTTGACATCAGCCTGTGTTCCGCTAACCAAAATATCCAATTCGCCATATTTTTGAAGCAGAGGAATAATTTCCCTAGCCCTGCTGATATGGCCGTTTCCCGTCCCCTGTATTGCGTAAAGTATCCTCATTTGTGCCCGAATATCTAAAATTATTGGGCAATTTCATATTTTATATTCTGTAAAAGAATATTTATATCCAGTTTGCTTTTTAAATCTTCAGCATCAGAAAGGATTCCTTCATCCAATTCATCCTTTGTAAAATGTTGATGCTCATATTTAAATACCGTCCATTTTTTATCCTGGTACTCCAAAGCCGTTAAACTTTCTACCCAATCGCCACTGTTCAGGTAAGTAACTTTTCCATGTTCAGTTGCAATTTCCCTTTGCTCGGCCTGGTGGATGTGACCACAGACCACATACTCATAACCTTTTTCTATGGCCAGTTCGGCTGCTGTTTGCTCGAAACTATTGATGAACTTAACCGCATCTTTAAATTTTGCCTTAATTTTTTTCGAAAAGCTCATTTTTTCCTTTCCAAAGGCCGTAAGCACCCAGTTTACAAAACTGTTAATGAGGATCAGTGTGTCGTATCCAACGGCTCCCAGCTTGGCCAGCCATTTAGAATGCTGCATGGTTACGTCAAAAACATCACCATGAAAAAACCAGGCCTTTTTGCCGTCGAGCTCTAAAATAAGTTTATTTTGCAGGTGGAAAGTTCCCATCTCCATGCCGTCGAACTTGCGAAGCATCTCATCATGGTTGCCTGTGAGGTAGTGCACCTGAACACCTTCTGAAACGAATTTCATCAGTTTACGGATGATTTTCATGTGCGATTCGGGCCAGTAACTTTTGCTAAACTGCCAGATATCGATAATATCGCCGTTTAAAATTAATGTTTTGGGTTTAATGCTTTTAAGGTACTTTAAAAGTTCTTTAGCATGGCAGCCATAGGTGCCCAAATGCACGTCGGAGATCACGACTACATCAACATTTCTTTTATTCATAAACGGGAAATTTTAGGGGGAAGAATCTTATTACCGCTCGGTTTAAGCAGTTCCGGTATAAAATAGATGTGCTACCACTCTTCTTCCTCATCGAGTTTTACCTCAAAGGGGCTAAAGAAATAAAGTATAACAATCAACAAACACACGGCAAAAAATGATTCTAACATATCACCTCATTAATAATACAAAGGTAAGACGCTGTTTATCAACCAAATGTTACGACATTGTTAAATTTTATTACACTACAGTTCAATGGTTCATTTGCCATTGATGTATTGGTTATGCCAAAAGCAAATTAAAAGCCGGGCTTGAATTCAAAGTCGTCATCTCGACAGATTTCCAAACTTCATTCACCATGGCGTTCGAAATGACTGCAGATCCTTCGACTGCGCTCAGGATGACACATGGCATGAGATGGGCGTTGGGTTGATTTTGCTTTATAAGATACAGAAACAAGTTCAGTAAGACGAATCGTAGGGAAGACTGGCTGAAGGATATTCTGTGCCTTCTGTGTTTCCGTGGTAAAAACCATAAAACAAAAACCCCGTAAGATTAAAATCCTACGGGGTGTAAATCTATTTAAAGAAATGCCTAAGCTTTAACCGCTTTCTTTTTCTTCTTTTCTTCGCTGTAAAAACCGAAACCTAAGCCGGCCAATAATAAAATCGATCCAGCTAAAGAGATTTTTTCTCCTGTGTAATACGAAGTTGGATGGAAAATAAACTCAAGTTTATGGTTACCTGCTTCCAGCTGAGCCGCACGTAAAATATAATCAGCCCTGAAATACGGCTTTTCTACACCATCAATGTACATTTTCCAACCCTTATCATAATAAATCTCAGAAAATACAGCAATTGCATCTTTAGCGGTAGAGTATTCGTAGGTTAAATGATCAGGATTATAGCTGGTTAACTTGATAAAACCTTCCTGACCGGTTCCTAAGCGCTTAGTATCGATCAAGCTTTTGAAACTTTCATCAACAATGGCTTCTTTTTTGGCATCGAAGCTGCTGATCGCTTTCATTTCCTCATCGGCATTTTTAGCAAACTGCACACTCTGTACAAACCAGGCATTACCAGCTGCTGTTGCATTACGCTGCATTTTGTACGATCCGTTTTGAGGATCCTGTGTAATGATATACTTGGTATTTAACATATCAAGAACGTCCTGGTTGATGCTTTTCGTCATCTGGTTATCTACCAGTTCCTGGAAACGTTTAAGCCTCGCCGAATGGAAGCCACCAACGGTTTTGTGGAAATAAGAAGTTTCAGCACTTTTAAACGGATCGCCCAACGACAGATCGAAAACCCTGAAGTTTGGATCTTTATCTGCCGAAATAAAATTATCAACATCCCTTGGCTGGTAGTGGTTATCCAAATCAGATTTACTTACAAAATTCTGGTTGTTCAAATAACGGCGGTCTACCTGCCATAAATCAATCAGTGTAAATAAAGCCAGTAAACCAAAAGCCAGTTGCATATTCATCTTTTTGGTAATGAAAGCCCAGGTAATACCAAAACCTACCACAATAAATAATAACGAACGTAAAGCATCGGCACGGGCCAGAGCGACACGATCAGCAACAATGCCATTTAAAATATCCATCGCCGCGGCGCGGTTATTTTGTAATGTTTGTGTTAAAGCATCTAAAACCTGTGCCTGGTTAGCCTGCGTAAAGCTGAAAAACGCGGTTGGGATTACGGCAATGATCAATGCAAAACCGCCTGTTATACCTGCTGACCATGTTAAACGCTTTACTAAATATTTTTGATCGTATTTTCCATCCTGAGCCTCCTTAATGGCCAATATTGCCAATAAAGGAACCAAGAGGCCTACAACTGCCAATATTGATTCAACAGCCCTGAATTTATTGTAACCCGGCAGATAATCAAAAAAGATGTCAGAAATAAATGGCAGGTTTTGTCCGAATGATAAGAACAATAACAAAATACTGGTGCCTAAAATCCACCATTTCCAACGGTGTTTTACAATAAACAATCCGAATATAAATAAGAAACAGATAATCGCCCCAAAATAATATGGCCCAGAGGTACCGGGTTTATTGCCCCAATACTGGTTAGTACCCAAATTTTGTGCAACATAACCAATGGCCTGACGTGGATCTACACCTTGAAGATTTTTCTCTACCGCTTTATAAGTATTGCTTTCAGGTTTGATCATTTCATCAATACTGCTTGCACCACCATAAATATTTGGGATCAGGAACGAGAAACTCTCGCCAACACCCTGGCTCCACTGGTAAGCATACGCTTTATCCAAACCATTTGCAGGTTCGGCTTTGTCGGTTGTTAAGTTAGATTTACCACGAATGGTCTCCTTACCATACTCGTAGGTAGTCCACAAGGTGCCTGCATTCACTAAAACAGATAACAAAATACCTGAAACAATGTAAGCGATTGATTTACCAAAAGCCGGAAGCTGCTTCGCTTTAAACGCATGGTAAAACTCTATACAGGCCAGGATAAACAACGCAATAAATAAATAATAGGTCATTTGAATATGGTTAGAGCGGATCTCTAAAGCCATAAAAAGGGCCAGTAAACTTCCACCAATCAGATAACGGCCCCTCAGGGTAATGATAATGGCTGCCAAGATAGGGGCAAAAAAGCCAATGGCCAAAGCCTTATTGCTATGTCCGGCTGCTATTATAATAAAATTATAGGATGTAAATGCAAAAGCGATTGCTCCCGCAGCAGCAAGCCATGGATTAATTTTTAATACACAGAATAACAGGTACGCGCCTAAAAGATATAATAAGACTGTTCCAACAGGATCGGGGAATATGCCTTTAATTACATCAATGCCATAGGTTGTAATATTGAGCGGATACTGTACCCAGATCTGGTAAGCTGGCATACCACCGAACATCTGGTTGGTCCAAAGTGGGCCTTTGCCATCTTTCTCCTTAATATCCATAATTTCTTTTTGCATGGCTTTGGCCTGCAAAACATCACCCTGCTGTGGTGCCTTACCCTGCAGAACAGGACTGAAGTAGGCAAATGTAATGACTACAAAAAATGCAATAATGGCTAAGTGAATGCCATTTTTATTAAACCAGTTATTCATCAAGGTTTGTTTAAGTTTAAACGAACGTCAAAAATAAAAATTTGGCTGGTATAAAAAAGGAATAAATTAAATGCATGCTGAATAAAAAATTAGATTTGTAACAAGGAATAAAAATTCAATCCATTTATGATGAGAAAGTTTGTTGTTACCATCGCACTCGCTTCACTATCTTTTGTTGCTTTTGGGCAGGTTGTAAGTTTAACCAGTACCGAAACCGCAAAGCTGAAAAGCAGGATTAAAAACGATGAAGAAACCAAAAAACGATACCAGGACTTCGAAAAATCGGCTTTAACCTACCTGGGCGAACAGCCCAACCCTCTCGATACCATCAGAACGGAAGGTTTACTGAAAGGAAATCCGAAGAAAGTAAAAACTCAGGCGGCCCTTGCCGATATGGGCAAAATGTTTGCATTGGCCTTGCAATACCGGATTACCCATGATCAGAGATATTTGAACAAATGTGTAGAATTTCTTTTAGCATGGGCCAAAACCAACAAACCCAATGGCGATCCAATCGATGATACCAACCTCGATCCGGCGGTTGAGGCTTACGACCTGATCAAACAAGACATTCCAAGCGATCATAAAAAACAGATTGAACAATGGCTGAGTGAAACTGCCTGGACCGAAATCAACAGCAAGCGAATGAAAGCCGGAAGGGCCACTGCCATTAACAACTGGAATGCACACCGTTTAAAAGTGGTTGGCGAAATTGGTTATGCACTCCATAACCAGGAATTGATCAACTGGACAATCGAAAACCTGAAAAGTCACATTAACACTAACCTATATCCTGATGGCACCAGTTTGGATTTTAAGGAGCGTGATGCCATGCATTACCACATTTACGATCTGGAACCCATGTTAAAGCTGGCCATAATCATCGACCGCGCAAAGGGGCCTGATTTTTATACCTACGAATCGCCCAAGGGTTCGTCGATTAAAAAATCTGTAGAATGGCTGTTCCCTTACATCAGAGGCGAAAAACAGCATGAAGAATATGTAAATACCACCGTTAAATTCGATCGGGACCGGGCGAAGAACAACGAACCCGGTTTTGCTCCCGGAACGATGTTTAAACCTGCACTTGCGTTGCCTGTATTGAGGTTATCGGTTTATTTTGATCCGGCACAAAATGAACTGTTAAAAAGCGTAAGCGGAAATTCCGGTAGCTGGCAAAATGTGATCGAGGAATTAAAGCACAAACAATAAAATCTTTTCAAACTAAATAAATTTTCAATAATTTTTGAAAGTTTAATAAAAATCTTATATTTGTGTATGGAATTGGCAGCAGCAAAATTAAAATTTATAGAAGCCTGGGGTAAACTGGGTTCAGAATGGGGCATTAACCGCACCATGGCGCAGGTGCATGCCTTGTTGCTAATTTCAGCTGAAGCACTTACTACCGAAGAAATTATGGAAAACCTGAGCATTTCGAGAGGAAATGCCAACATGACCCTCCGCGATTTAATCGGCTGGGGATTAATTGAAAAGCAACACAAAGCCGGCGAACGCAAAGAATACTTTTTTGCGGATAAAGATGTATGGAATATTGCGCGACAGGTGGCTAAAGAAAGAAAGAAAAGAGAGCTGGAACCCGTTTTAAAAGTTTTAAATGAACTCTCGAACGTTGCTGGTGATGAAAAGGATCCTGAATTTAAAACGTTCAAAAAATCAATCACCGATATAAACAAACTGGCCGTTAATGTTGACAAAACGCTGGAGACCATGCTTAAAGCGGAAGAGAACTGGTTTTGGGGATCAATATTAAAAGTGTTTAAATAGATGAGGGGTGATGTGAAATAGGAGTAGCGAGATATGAGTAGTAAGTATCGAGTAGTAAGTAGCGAGTAGCAAGACATATTCATCTTAAACGCTAACCATTAAACGCCAATCGCTAAACCCTATCCACTAAACCCTAACAATTAAAAAGCCTTACCTAATGTTCGGCTTTATTTTTTAACTCAAACTTTCATATTTTACTGAAAATACAAAATTTAAAGAAAATGAAAACACTGCAAAATCACATTATTCTGTTCGATGATGAATGCCCCATGTGTTATGTTTATACCAAAACATTTATTAAAACCGGGATGCTGGATCAAAATGGCAGGGAAGCTTACCAACGTATGCCTGCAAACGTTTGCCCCTTCATTGATGAACAAAAAGCCGCCAACGAAATTGCACTTATCAATACCGAAACCGGCGAGGTAACTTATGGCATCCAAAGCCTTTTTAAGATCATTGGCCATGCCCTGCCAGCATTTAAAAAGCTCTTTTCATTCAGCCCTTTCGTTTATTTCATGCAGAAGCTTTATGCCTTTATTTCTTACAATAGAAAAATTATTATCCCGGCAAAAATTAAAGCAAATACCATACAGCCTGCTTTTAAAATTCAATACCGGCTGGTTTATTTACTGTTCACCTGGATGGTTACGGCATATATATTAACTGCTTATGCCCACCTGTTAACCCATTTTGTGCCCCTGGGTGCCAGTTATCGCGAATATTTGATCTGTGGCGGGCAAATGCTTTTTCAGGGAATCGTTATCCTGTTTTACGGGAAAGACAAACTTTGGGATTACCTGGGCAACATGATGACCATTTCTTTTGCCGGTTCACTTTTGCTTTTGCCAGCACTGGTTGTTTCCCACTATCTTCAAGTCAGCCCCTTATTATTTATGCTCTACTTTTTAACCGTTGCTGGATTGATGTTTTTAGAACACCTGCGCCGGAGCAAAATTTTAAACCTGGGCTGGACCATGAGCCTTACCTGGGTACTTTACCGTTTAATTGTTTTGGGTTTAATCTTATTGTACTAAAATGATAAAATACAAGAAAGTTGTTCTTGCAGGTGGCAATGGTTATTTAGGACATGTACTGGCCAAACATTTTAGTCCGGTAACAGACGAAATCGTAATCCTTTCCCGGAAATCTCAATCTGCACAAGGCAATATTAAAACAATGGTCTGGGATGGAAAAACAACAGGCAACTGGACCCGCGCACTCCAAAATGCCGACCTACTTGTAAACCTCTGTGGCAAAAATGTAAACTGCAGGTACACTGAAAAAAACAAGAAAGAAATTTTCAATTCAAGACTGAAGCCCACCCGTTTACTGGGCAAAGCGATCGAAGGGATAAAAGATCAGCCAAAACTTTGGATCAATATTACCTCCGCCACGATATACCGCCATGCAGAAGACCATTATCAGGATGAACTAAATGGTGAAATTGATACAGGCTTTTCAGCAGAGGTTTGCAAAGCCTGGGAGAGCTGCTTTTTTGAAAGCATTACGCCCAAAACCCGGAATTGCCCTGAGGATGGGCATTGTACTGGGTAAAACAGATGGTGCCTTTCCACGTTTGCTTAACCTGGTAAAAGCGGGCATGGGTGGTAAACAGGGTAATGGCCAGCAGTATGTAAGTTGGGTACACGAACAGGATGTGGCTTTAAGTATAGAATGGTTACTGAAACAGGATAAAATTGCCGGAATTATTAATTGTACAGCACCAGATCCGGTTAAAAATGATGTTTTAATGTCAGTAATCCGGAAAACTTATGGAATAAATTTTGGCTTACCTACGCCTGTTTGGATGCTGACAATTGGTGCCAAAATGATCGGTACAGAAACCGAACTGATTTTAAAAAGCAGATGGGTTAAACCAACAATACTGCTCAATAGTGGCTTTGAGTTTAACTACCCAACCATTGGGGCTGCTGTTGAAGATATTTTAAAATAGATGTCATGCCAACCCTGATTTTAAAAACAAGGATTAATGCACCAAGAGAAAAGTGTTTCGATTTATCCAGAAGTTTGGATTTACACACAGAATCGATGAAGGGCCATAAGGAAAAGGCTATTGGGGGAAAACTAACAGGCTTAATCGGTAGCGGAGAGCAGGTTACCTGGCAGGCCAGGCATTTTGGGATAAATTTTAAGATGACAAATAAAATCACGGCAATGAAAAAGCCATTTTATTTTGTTGATGAAATGCTTAACGGGCCGTTTAAGGTATTGCATCACCAACATCATTTCACCGCTGCAGGTGCAGGCACAGAAATGACCGATATCTTTACATTTAGATCGCCCATGGGTTTAATTGGCAGGATCATAGATTCACTGTTTTTGAAACGTTACCTGAACAGATTATTAACCATCAGAAATCAGGCAATAAAATCAGTAGCAGAACTACCTTAAACAAAAAACCCTGAACAAGTTCAGGGTTAGCTTTATTTAATCTCTTCGTAATCGACAAAATCGCCTAGTTTATCTGTTTTACTTTGATCTGGCCTAGGCGGCATATAATCTATTGAAATAGAACCCTCCGGCCTACGCTTTCTCTGTTGCTGCTGCCCGCTAGCCTGACTTTGCATTTTACTTGCCAGGTTATTAAACAGCATTGGGAGTATTAACCTGATCAACATTCTGATCAGCCAAAGCACCAATATTGTTATGAATATGAATTTTATTAATGTCATGCTATTAATTTACGGTTAATACAAATATAGACGACACAAAATTTATTTTGTTACTTTTTAAGCCTATAATTGCAATTTGATTACAAATATAAAACGTATAAAAGGCTATAAAGGTTTTAAAGTGACCTGAATAACCTTGTTTTTACGCGAAGGCATATCATTAACGGTAACCACTTTAACACTTGCTACAATAT
Organism: Pedobacter zeae; assembly: GCF_014196715.1. Classification (GTDB taxonomy): domain Bacteria; phylum Bacteroidota; class Bacteroidia; order Sphingobacteriales; family Sphingobacteriaceae; genus Pedobacter; species Pedobacter zeae. Next base: position 1,257,883 of record NZ_JACIEF010000003.1, on the reverse strand, counting down.
CGTTAACAATAAAAAAATCTGTACGGTTAACCAATTCTTTTTTATCGATAAATACAGGAAAGTCCTGGTTCTTATTTCTAATCCCGAAGTTTTTAAACAATTCTTTTAAGTTCCAAAGCTGCAGGTCCTTTTTTAATTTAATGATAACCACTCCGTTTTGCCCGCTGGTTCCATATCGTGCTGTGGTAGATGCATCTTTCCGCACATCAATCGACTCGATGCTGGCTGGGCGGATAAAATTAGTTACCACATCCCCATTCATTAAAACATCATTTACAACCCATAATGGGGGATTGGCTATTATACCTGCTCTTGATGGTACGCAAATGCGGATCGTTTTTGGATCAGTTATTTGCTTTGGTACACCAGGAACTTTGTTTACTACATCAGCCTCCTGTGCAAAAGCAGGAACTGCAAATGCAAAAATTAAAAAGGAAAAATAAAGTTGTTTCATCAGTCTCCTACAATTTCAGCTACGCGGCCTACTTGGCCATCTTCAAGCCGAACTTTTATCCCCCTGGAGTGGAATGCGGATGAAGTAAGCAGATCTTTTACTACACCGTAAGTAATGTTCCCTGATCTTTGATCTTTCTTCAAAATAATTCCGACTTCTAAGCCCGGATAAATATCTTTTCTGTTCTGCCCGTCCATTGTGCTGTTTGGTAATGATGAATGAAACACCAAAATTCCATAATAATTTTGAATATCTATGGCAATTTATTGAAATCTATTTCTGGTTGCTTACCTGCAGTGGTTCTGTTCAGTATTTTTCTTGGAGGGGTATAATCGTTAAAAAAACCACCATTTTTCAGGTAAAAGGTGCCTTTGTCTATCCCTCCCTGGTAATCCATCCGGTAACCTTTCATGCCGGTATTGTCTGTAGTAAACCTGGCCGATTTTAATTCTGTCCAAACGCCTTTGTCATCGCAAATCCACTGGTTGTTAAATAAAACTTTCCTGGATAAATCGCCCTGTACCGGTGAGAAATTCTCTAAGAAGGAATGGAAACGCTTTAGGTAGGTTTTAGTTTTTGGCCGGGTAAAGCTGGCAATTAACTGCCATTTATTGGTTTCAGGGGCAAAAAAGTAGGCCGTATATGTGGTAGTACTGTCTGTACCGGGAATACCATGTAATAAAAATTTATAGGTATTTCCCGCTTTCCACATGTAATTTAAATAACTCTGTCCGCCCGAACCCTCATTACCAAACTCACCTGTATGTACATTTTCGCCTTTCTTTAACATTTTAATTTTGTGCGAATCGGGAATACTTTTAGGATCGTCAGTATTGAAAGGGCTCCAAACTGAAAACAGGATGTGGCGTTCTGTAGGACTATTTACCTGCATACCGAAATACCCCTCACCAAAACCATTGGCCATAAAATAAGAACCCAGGATATCTTCACCCTTTGGCACCGTAACTTCGTTGTAGTACCACTCGGCATTTACGTTTTCGGGCTGCAGGTAGTTTAAGTGAACGGAAGGTCCACGGCGCCCCCAGTGAAAGAAGTTGCCATCATTATTTTTAACATAGGCTGTTTTGCCTTCAATAGCCGACCCTCCGATGATTAGACTTGTAATGGAAGGGAATTTTGCTCCGCTTTTGCTTAAACCTTTAATGATTATGGCCACATAACCGGTATCTTTAACTGTCCATTCACCAATTTTGCCCTCAAAAGCCTGACTTTGATCAAAGTCTATTTTTTTAGGTTGGTTATGGATAGAAAATTCTACCGTCGCCTTACCTTCTACAAGGGGTTTATCACCCATGGAAACACTGATTGTACCTGGTTTCGAAACCCTGAAGTAGGCTGTAAAATATTCGTTTGGATTTGACCAGTTTACAATTCCCCTGTTGGATAAAGTTCTTTCTGAGTCCTGGTGTAATGAACTGTAGGCATTGCCTCCAAGTGGAAGTGTAATGTTTTCCTGGCTTTGGGCATAACCCTCCAGCCAGATAGCGCCGAGTACGATCAGCGTTACTAGTTTTAAAGATTTCATTTAATAATTTTTAGATAACTTATTGAGCCACAATTCTAATTTAAATTATCTAAAATTTGTCCATTAAAACCAAAACGTTACCAAATAAATATTTTATTAAGATTAATAAAGTTTAAAAACATATCTTGGTCCTACTCAAAATCGCTCAAATGAAAAAAAATCTAATTATCGCTGTTGTTCTCAGTTTAACGTTCGCTTTTTATAGTTTCCAGTATATCAGATATCTGATTGAACTTTATTCAGTCATCAAAAGGAGTGATGGTACAATAGATTTTAGTTGGGCAGAGTATGTTACTCCGATTCTGCTTATCTTGAATCTGGCAGGCCTTATGCAGTTTGTGCTAAGCAAATATGAACGTTCGGGTATATTAAGGGCATTTTTACAGTTTAATATTCTTTTAGCGCTTATTTTTCACATTTTTAACGCCTATAGGAAGATATTTCCTAATCTTGAACCGTTGGAACATGCAAATAGCCCACTAGGAGTCTTAGATTTTATTGGCTATGCCTATCTGATTTTTGAAATTTATGTCTTAATCACACTTCAAAATAACTTAATCCCTGTTTTACGGTCACAAGAAGATGGCAGTTTTACATTTGATGATGTAAACAAACCTAATCGTTTTCTTCATAGGCTATTCGATCTTTTATCAATTATAATGATTTATTATTTCTATCTTAAAATTGGGTCTTATTATAGGATCCGTTTTGATGAGAATAGAAATTATCTTGTTTTTTTTGAAACTAAAGCTTATTTCCCATTAACATTATTTGGTTTTCTTTATTACTTGATCTTTGAAGGTGTTTTTAACACATCAATTGGAAAAACCATTATGGGTAACATGGTTGTTAATAATGTTGCAGAAAAGCCGTCCATCATACAAAGAATCGGCCGGACTTTCGCCCGGATAATTCCTTTTGATGCACTTTCTTTTTTATTTGGAGAAAGAGGATGGCACGACCGCATTGCAAATACTTATGTGGTAAAGGTTATGAAAAAATCACCGAACAATCCCCCTAAAGAATTAGGTTAATCCATTACTTGCCGAATTTTTCATTGAACATTTTCTCCAGTGCAAACATTTCATCACGCAGTTTTGCAGCTTGTAAAAAGTCCATCTCTTTAGCAGCTTTCTGCATATCTTTACGGGTATTATCAATGGCGCGCTGCAGCTCTGCCTTGCCCATATACTGTACAATCGGATCGGCAGCAATACTGATTTCGGCATTTTCGATGTAAGCCCTGGCTTTATTATCGCTTGCTTTTTGCGAGAAATCGAGTACTGAGGTCTGTTCTAAGATGGCTTCGCGCGATTTGCCCACGGTTTTTGGTGTGATACCATTTTCAAGGTTATAAGCAATCTGTTTTTCCCGGCGGCGGTTGGTTTCATCTATCGTTTTCTCCATGCTTTCAGTCATGCCATCAGCATACATAATTACACGCCCTCTATCATTACGGGCCGCACGTCCTATAGTCTGGATCAGCGATTTTTCTGAACGTAAGAAACCTTCTTTATCGGCATCCAAAATGGCCACAAGTGTTACCTCAGGTAAGTCCAATCCTTCCCGTAAAAGGTTAATACCCACCAGCACATCAAATTCACCCAAACGCAAACCACGAAGGATTTCAACCCGTTCCAAGGTTTTGATTTCAGAGTGGATATAGCGCGTTTTAATGTTTAACCGGTCCAGGTATTTGGTTAGTTCCTCTGCCATCCGTTTAGTTAAGGTTGTAACCAGTACACGGCCCCCATCTTTTATAGTCAGGTCTATCTCGTCAAGCAGGTCATCAACCTGGTTAATGGCAGGCCTTATTTCAATTACGGGATCCAACAAACCTGTTGGCCTGATTACCTGTTCAACTACTACCCCTTCTGATTTTTCGAGTTCATACTCAGCAGGCGTTGCACTTACGTAAATGGTTTGTGGCGCAAGGGCTTCAAATTCGTTAAAGTTTAGGGGCCTGTTATCCAGCGCAGCCGGTAAACGGAAACCATATTCAACCAACGAAAGCTTGCGCGACCTGTCGCCGCCATACATGGCCCTGATCTGTGGCACAGTAACATGGCTTTCATCGATCACCATTAAATAATCATCCGGGAAATAATCCAGCAAACAGAAGGGACGCATCCCCGGCTGCCGGCCATCGAAGAAACGGGAGTAATTCTCAATACCAGAACAATAGCCCAGCTCTTTCATCATTTCGATATCGAAATTGGTCCTTTCTTCTAAACGCTTGGCTTCCAGCAGATGCCTGTCGGCAATCAACTGGTTTTTCCGGACTTCCAATTCTTCCTGGATACCCCAGATAGAGGCATTGAAACGATCTTTAGGGGTCACAAAAAGGTTGGCCGGATAAATGGCCATGTCTTCCAATTTTTCAATGGTTTTACCCGATACCGGATCGATGGTTGAAAGTTCTTCAATGTCATCGCCAAAAAACGAAATGCGATAGGCGTGATCAAGGTAAGCCGGAAAAACATCCACCGTATCGCCTTTAACCCTGAATGTTCCGCGTTTAAAATCTGTTGTGGTGCGCGAATATAAAATTTCTACCAGGCTGTGTAAAAAAGCATTGCGCGAAATCCTGAGTCCGACACCAAAACGGAAAACCATTTTAGAGAAATCTTCGGGGTTACCCATACCATAAATACAGGAAATAGATGATACCACGATGATATCACGTCGGCCACTCATTAAAGACGATGTGGTGCGCAGACGTAATTTTTCGATTTCCTCATTAATACTCAGGTCTTTTTCAATATAGGTATTGCTGGATGCTATAAAAGCTTCTGGCTGATAATAGTCGTAATAAGAAACAAAGTAATTGACAGAATTTTCGGGGAAAAAATTCTTAAACTCGCCATAAAGCTGTGCAGCCAAGGTTTTATTATGACTTAAAATTAGTGTTGGCCGCTGGGTCTGCTCAATTACATTGGCGATGGTAAAGGTTTTTCCTGATCCGGTAACACCCAATAAGGTTTGATAATGTTCGTTGGCGTTTACGCCGTCAACCAATTGCTTAATGGCACTTGGCTGATCTCCGGTAGGCTTATATTCTGAAGTGATTTTAAATTTCATCGGTACCCAAATTTACTGAAATTTTTATAATGCTAAACGTTTTAGCATGCTTTATTCAACCATCGAAAAGTAATTTTGTGTGGATAGATTGAAAAAACAGTTTGAGATAAAGCTTTAAAAAAATTCATCCACTTTCTTAAACACGTACCCACCCCATTTAAACAGCACTTAACCTAGTAAATCAAAAGTTAAACTTTTGATTTACTAGGTTAATTTATATATCTGTGTATGTTAATTACCAGAAATCTAGCTTCACAGTTGCGAAGTCGGCTAAAAAAATCGCCGGCAATAGCCATTTTGGGCCCCAGGCAAGTTGGCAAAACTACGCTGGCCAGGCAACTTGAAAGTCATTACAGTTATCTGGACATGGAAAACCCCAGGGATCTGGCCAAATTACAGGATGCTTATACTTTTTTAGAAAATCTACAGGATCAAACTGTAATTATTGATGAAGTACAATTACTGCCAGAATTATTTTCTTTACTAAGGCCTTTAATTGATGCAAAAAGAACGCCAGGAAGATTTATACTCCTTGGCTCAGCATCACTAGAATTGGTTAAGGGAGTTTCTGAAACACTGGCTGGCAGAATTTTATACAACGAACTATGTCCTATTGGGCTAACTGAGCTACCAAAAGAGATAGCAGATGACCAACATTGGTTTCGGGGAGGCTTTCCAGAAGCACTTTTATCTGAAACTGATACCTTAAGCAAAGAATGGACAGATGACTTTATTGTGAGTTATATAGAAAGGGACTTAGCTAAAATGTTAGGCATAGAATTAGCCCCAATTTTACTAAAGAATTTTTGGAGTATGCTTGCACATTTAAATGGAAATTTATTTAATGGCGAATCGTTTGCGAGATCGTTAGGGGTTAGCGCTCCCACTGTGAACAGATATCTGGACTTTTTGGAAGGTGGATATTTGATCAGGCGTTTACCTTCTTGGTTTGTGAATGCAAAAAAAAGATTAATTAAATCTCCTAAAACTTACATTCGCGATACAGGGATCTTACATCGTTTGCTAAATATTCCAAGCTATAATGATTTATTTGGTCATCCAGCGATAGGCGCCTCATGGGAAGGATATGTAATTGAGCAGATTTATCAGCTTAAAACAAAACAAACAGAACTGTTCTTTTATCGCACTCAAACTGGTGCAGAATGTGATTTGCTATTGGCTCAGGGCATTACACCAATTGCCTGTATTGAGATTAAGCTATCAAACGCACCAACTGTTTCAAAAGGTTTCATCAATTGCACGCAGGATCTTGAACCTAAGTATAAATATATAATTACCCCAAAGAGTGAAACATACCACACTTCAAACAATATTGTAGTCACGAATCTTAGGCATTTTCTATTAAATATACTTCCGGAAATTCAATAAAAAAATCCCCGCTGAAAACTCAACGGGGATTTTTTGTTATTTACCTGCAGCCTGCTGCATTGGGTTTTTACCAACCGACTGGCCCCTGACTGCACCACCGGCTTTTGCTTTGTAAGCTCTAAATTTACTCTCTTTAGCTTTACCGCCCCAGCTATTGTTGCTGGTATCGATGTCGGCCGTTTCGCGTAACGGATCGATCATAATAGAGGCTACTTCTTTATCTTTTACATAAAACTTAGACGTTTTCAATTCATTGTGTCGCCAAATCTGCGCCGGGATGCGGTCGATTTCTTTGGTACCATCTTTATAGGTAAACTCTACAATGATTGGCATCACCAAACCGCCCTTATTGCTGAAACTTAACTCATAAAGGAATTTATTTTTATATTTATCCTGCTCATCAGAAGGGACTACTTCTATGGGCAAACTACCTTCTACTTTGGTGGCTACAGTAGTATCAATGCTTACCATTCCCCTGTCGTATTTATAATAAAAATCCTGTGCAGCAGTATTCTTATCTACATAAAAGTTGATTTTTTTATCCTCACGGTTTCTGATTTTTGAAATATCTTCAAATGCATTTACAGCAGGTTTATCAATTTTAACCATGCGCGATCTTGCCGCAGGAACTTCTTTAGGAAAATCTACCTTAGCAAATTCCACGCTATCCAATGAGATATCGCAGGGATCTGTTCCATAAAACCAGCCTCTCCAAAACCAATCTAAATCCTCGCCACTGGCATCTTCCATCGTACGGAAAAGATCGGCAGGTTCAGGGTGTTTAAAGGCCCATCTTCTGGCATACTCTTTAAACGCATAATCGAAAAGTTCCCTGCCCATAATGGTTTCGCGGAGGATATTTAAGCCTGTAGCCGGTTTCGAATAGGCATTCGGGCCAAAACGCGCAATGTTTTCAGAGTTGGTCATAATTGGTTCCAGCTCATCTTTTGGCAGTTTCATGTAATCTACAATGGTGTAAGCCGGTCCTTTTTTGCTTGGAAATTTATTGTCCCAAAGTTCTTCGGTTAAATATTCAACAAAAGAGTTTAACCCCTCATCCATCCAGGTCCACTGGCGCTCGTCGCTGTTTACGATCATCGGGAAAAAGTTGTGCCCAACCTCGTGAATAATTACCCCTAACATTCCATTTTTGGTACTTTCGCTGTATGTACCATCTGTATCTGTACGGCCGTAGTTAAAGCAGATCATCGGATATTCCATTCCATTAGCCGCCTCAATACTCTGGGCAACCGGATATGGATAAGGGATGGTAAAATCTGAATAGGTTTTAATGGTATGGGCTACTGCGCGGGTAGAAAATTTGCTGTAAAGGTTATAAGCCTCTTTTCCATAAAAGCTCATACACATTACCGTATTGTTATTGGCCTGTATTTTTTGAGGCATTGCATCCCAGATAAACTTACGTGAAGAAGTCCAGGCGAAATCGCGCACATTGTTAGCATTAAAAACCCAGGTCTTTTTAGCTGTTGATTTTTTAGTTTCTGCCGCTTTAGCTTCTGCTAAAGTCTGGATTTCAACAGGGGCCGAAGCCGTTTTGGCCGCATTATAACGGCTTAACTGGGTTGGGCTTAATACTGCGCTGTAGTTTATACATTCTCCTGTTGAGCCCACCAGGTGATCGGCAGGAACCGTCATCTGCACTTTAAAATCGCCAAAGGTTAAGGCAAACTCGCCTCTACCGGTAAACTGGTGGTTCTGCCATCCCTGAAAATCGCTGTATACACATAAACGAGGGTACCATTGGGTCATGGTAAACAAATAGTTCCCATCTGCCGGGAAATATTCGTAACCTCCACGGCCACCAACCGACATCCGGTCTGTAATTTTATAGTTCCAATCAATGTTGAAGATCAATTTCTGGCCTGTTCTTAGCGCAACGGGCAAATCGACCCTCATCATGGTTTTATTAATCGTATACTTTAGGTTCTTACCTGTTGCATCCGTTAACTTGACAATGTTGATTCCATTGCCATTGTTGGCTGTTGTACTTAACTGATCGAGGGTTTTGGTCGTGGCTGAGACAGGCATTCTGGTCGCATCCTGATAGTTTGCGTTTCTATCCGTACTATGCTCGTTTTCATCAAGCTGCAACCAGATATAGGTTAACGGATCAGGGGAATTATTGGTATAGGTGATGGTTTCAGATCCGGTAAGCAACAGGTTTTTTTCATCCAGTTCGCACTTAATATTATAATCGGCACGCTGCTGCCAATATTTAACACCCGGTGCACCACTGGCTGTACGTTGTTCGTTAGGTGTTGGTAAAATGGTACCCAACTGTTCGAATTTGTTGCCATGGTTGCTGCCAGGGTTATTCTGAATATTTTGGGCAAAAGCTAAGCTACCAGAAAAAAGCAGTAAGCCGGTTAAAGTAAACAGTTTATTCATTATGATGTTAGTTAAAAGGGATTCGTTCTAAAGCCATTTTTAAAGCCAGGCTAAATACGGCTGCTGATATAAATAAAACCCAGCTCAGGCGTTTGATGCGGGTATAGTTAAAAATAAAAAAAGTAATCAATAAAATAATGATGACCATAAAAATCTGTCCTGCCTCAAGCCCTAAATTAAAGCCGAATAATCCCCAGCCAATGTTTTGGTCTTTAGCCAGCATGATCCTGATTGAATTGGCGAACCCCATACCGTGAATCAATCCAAAGCCCAATGCCAAAAAGTAATTGATCTTAATTGATTTTAAGGAGAAATTCTTTCTAAAAAGATTGCTGATGGCGGTAATTACAATGGTGCAGGGAATGAGGAACTCTATCCATTTACTATCAAACCGAATAATATCCAGTACACTGAGCAGCAAGGTAAGTGAATGGCCTATGGTAAAAGCCGTAACCAATATGAGCACCTGTTTTAAATTCACATAACTGTAAATAGCTACCAATGCTAAAATAAAAAGTTGATGATCCAAAGCATCGAGGCTTATAATGTGCTCCCAACCTAATTTAAAATAAAAGACAAAATCCTGCAATGGCATGAACTAATAAGCTAACTATTAAAGTTAAAATAGTTTAAAACGCTTAAAATTATGTTTTTAATTGCAAAAAGCCCAAATATCTTTCAATCAAAACAATAAATACCAAATTTGTTACCATTTTTTATATTATTTAGGCAATTATTTGGTTTAAGCTATAAATTATAACTTTGTTTACCCTAACACTTTAACATTAATGTATAAATTAAAATATATCTTATTACTATTATGCTGTGCCTGCTACACTGTTAAAGCCGGCATAAAACACCCTTTGCATGTTAGCACCACCGAAATAAATTTTAATGCCAAGGATAAAAGTTTAGAGGTAAGCTGCCGGATTTTTTCAGACGATTTTGAAGCCATTTTAGCTAAACTCTACAAGCAGAAAATTGATTTAGGTAATGCGGATATGAAAACAGAAATGGATGGGCTGGTTAAAAAGTACCTGCTCTCCCATTTGCAGTTAAAAGCCAATGGCAAAGCTGCCGTCCTGAATTACATTGGGTTCGAAATTGATCATGAAGCAACCAATATCTACCTCGAAGTCGAAAAAATAACGGCTATCAGGTCGGTTGAAGTTAACGACACCATTTTATACGACATGTTTGACGATCAGATGAGCATTGTACATGTTGTAAAGGGCAGCATGCGCAAAAGTACCAAAATACTATACCCTGAAAAGAAGTTCACTGCAAACTTTTAATTGTAATTTTTGTATTAGATAATCGTTCAATATTAAATTACAGTTAATTTTAAAAGGCTATATTATAGGTTAATATAAGCTGAGAAATATTTCTTGTCATCTTTTTTTAAATTCCGTGTTGTTAAATTAAGTTATGCATCTAATCATCTTCTCCGATATATTAACCCCAAGGATAAAATATACCTTTAATTTTATTTTTAAGGATATTCTTAAAGCTGAAATAGAATTTACAGGCAATAGTCAATATTTTCTGCAGAGTGAACAGGTTAAGATCAGCTATGGCAATAAACAATTAGGTGATGAGATTTTTTTTAAGAGTACCGCTTTGCTCTTTTCCAATAAACTGGAAGAACTTAAGCCAAAAACCATTGCATTTGGCGAGTACCTGGTTCCTTTTCCGGTAGAGCAATCGGCTTTGCCTTTCGATGTTTTTGCCGCTTCCTTTTTTATGTTAAGCCGTTATGAGGAATACCTGCATCAAAAAAATACGGAAGAAGAATTTAGGCCCTTAAAAAGCCTTCAACACAAATGGAAGGTTTTGAACAAACCTGTTATTGATGAGTGGGCATTGATGATTAAAAGCATCATCAAGAAAAAATATCCCAGTTTTAAGTTTCACGAAAAAAAATTCCATCATCAACCTACCATTCATTTTAATATTTTACCAGGCATACCAAAAGGATTTTTAAACCGGACTAAATTTGTTTTTAGTGCGCTTTTTAAGAAAGAGAATAATTACCTGAGTTCAAAATTCGATCAGCTCACCGGAATTGGGTTAAATAATGAGCAGGTACTGGAAGAAATAAATAAAATTGCCGCCACTAAAAAAGATAAACCCCTTTATTTTATCGATTTTCCAAATGTTTCTATTCATTTTACTGAAGTGAATGGTGTTTCTAAGCATTTTAAAGACCAATCTGTTGGTTTGTTAAGGCCCTGTGTAAGCGACAAGCAGAAAATGAATGAAATTAAAGAAGGGCTGATCAAACTTAAAAAAATCCATCCGGTTGCCATTCCCTTAACCAGTCAGCAATTAGAAACCTTAAAATTTCCGATCTGTTACCTGAATATTCTCAATTCGGGCATTACCGCCGATTATTCCATGGGGTATAGCAACGTACCGGGCTTTAGGGCCGGAACCTGTACACCTTTTAACTGGTACGATCTCCAGCTCGAAAAAGTAACACCCTTGGTGGTAAATTCTTACTGTTTAACCGACGATACGCTTCAATACTTAACAAGAGATTCGGCAGTGAAAATCCTGCACCAATATATCGATGCGGTTAAGGTTGTAAACGGAACATTTTATAGCTGTTGGAATTTAAAAAATTTATCAAACCTGCCTAAATATAAAAAACTGCGGTTGCTCTTTATCGAAATGCTCAGCTATTCAGGAAATTGATTAGTTATAAATAACCAAATAGCAGCCCCATTGTGGTATTTTTACCATTAATTACGGGCCTGTATTTGGTCATTTATCTAAAACAGAACCGTTTTTTTTTAAGTTATCTGCTTTAAAATCACTAATTTTAACCAGTAACCCTGCACCGGGCTGCATTTATAACACCTGAAACTAAAGAATGAACGATGATTTTTGATGTAAGTAAAACCAAATCTATTGCCAATACTTTTATTACAGAGTTACGGGACGAAAACATTCAGAAAGATTCGATGCGTTTCCGTAAAAATATGGAAAGGCTTGGCGGTTTTTTTGCTTATGAAATCAGCAAATCGTTAAAATATACGACCAAAGATATCACGACTCCTTTAGGGGTATCACCTTGCGAGGTCCTGGTACAACAACCCGTTCTTGCTACTATACTCAGGGCCGGATTGCCTTTACAGCAGGGTTTGCTCAATATTTTCGACAGGGCTGAATGTTGTTTTATTTCTGCTTACAGAAAAGTAAAAAAGAGCGGTGATTTCGTAATCCAGATGGATTATATTTCTACGCCCGATTTGGATGGCAAGGTACTGATTATGGCCGATCCTATGCTGGCAACAGGCCAGAGCATGGTGATGTGCTGCAAAGAATTGATTAACCGCTACAAAATTGAAGAACTTCATATTGTTGCTGCAATAGCCAGTACAGAAGGGGTTGCCCATGTACGAGCCAATCTGCCAAAAGCCAAACTTTGGCTGGGCGCCATTGATGAAGAAATGACCAGCAAATCTTACATCGTTCCGGGACTTGGCGATGCAGGCGACCTGGCTTATGGAGAGAAGGTTTAAGTTAGTCTTCAGGCTGAAGTCTTTAATCCAGGGTTCTTATCCCTCATGAAATAAAAATTGAATATACTCTTTATATGCAGCAGGAATAAATGGCGTAGTGCTACTGCCGAAACCATATACAAAAACCATGCTGAGCACCAGGTACGCTCAGCAGGCACAGAACCATCGGCAAGGATTAAAATCAGTGCCAAGCTGATTATCTGGGCTGATCTGATCTTTGTGATGGAGAAAAAACATAAACAAAGAATTATGGAGCGTTTCCCTGAAGAGTGCAATGGAAAGGATATGATTATACTCGATATTCAAGACGATTATCAGTATATGGATGAGGAGCTTATCGAGGAGATTAACGCAAAGACAGGAGAATATTTATAGCAGATTCGTACCGCAAATAAATGAACTGTATAATGGAACAGTTTAAATTCAAATCTTTCGAAGAATTTATAATCAACAATCATTAAGTTACCTTTGTGAAAAACATCACAAATGAAAAAACATATCTTCTTCGATCTCGATCATACCATCTGGGATTTTGACCGCAATGCTGAAGAAACATTACACGAGCTTTATCATATTTATAAACTGGACGAACTTGGCCTTAAATCCTGTACTGATTTTATCCATACCTATACCCGGAACAATCATCAGTTATGGGCTGATTACCACTTGGGTAAAATAACCAAAGATTTTTTAAGATCGGAGCGTTTTAGCAAAACGTTTATTCAGTTGGGCGTACATCCTGATGCGGTTCCTCATCAGTTTGAGGATGATTATGTAAATATTTCGCCCACTAAAACCAACCTGTTCGAAGGGGCAGAAAATGTGCTCGCTTATCTGCAACAAAAATATACGCTTCACATCATCTCTAACGGTTTTAAGGAAACTACCTTAACCAAAATGCACCTGTCAAACCTGAATCCCTATTTCAAAAACGTGATTATTTCGGAAGATGTGGGCGTAAACAAACCCAACCCCATTATTTTTGAATATGCATTAGATAAAGCAAAGGCTTTAAAGGCAGAAAGTATCATGATCGGCGACAGCTTGGAAGCTGATATTTATGGCGCATTAAATTTTGGTATGGAGGCCATTTTTTTTAATCCTTTGCAAAAAGAAAAACCCCAGGATGTAAAACAGCAGATTGTTCATTTAGAAGAATTACTGAAACTTTTTTAATCCGGCTTCTTTTTTATTGATCTATTGCAAAATTACTTTAACCCCGCTGAAACATCGAATTTTTAAAATACTTGGAGAACTGGTAATTCAACTTATCTTTATGTTATGAGGGCTGCAAAAATAAAGGCATCGATACACAAGACTATAAATGCTTATAAATCGAAACTATCTGCTTATGCTGATGAGGTTTTTCAGCAGCAACCACCTATAGGCGGATGGAGTTACAGCGAGGTGTATTCGCACATTTTCGATTCGAGCCTGTTGTCGCTCAGGGCTCTAGATCACGCAGCAAAAAGTAAAGGAGAAGATAAACCAACTGCTTTGGCCGTGAGGCTCATTTTGTTATTAGGTATATTGCCACCCGGGCAATTTAAAGTCCCTAAAAAACTGGCCGACCGAGTAAAAAAAACCAGTAAAACAGAAGCCCTTGACCTTATTTTAGCATTTGAAGAGGCTTTAGACCAGAACTATCCCTCGGTGGCCTCTGCAACTGCCCATTCTAAAATCAAACATCCACGGCTAGGTTATCTGAATGCCAAACAATGGTTAAGGTTTATTGAAATCCATTTAGAACACCACCTCAAACAATTAGAAAGAATAGAAAAGAGTTTTCGAGCGTAAATTAATTTCGCCATATTTGAGTGATACTTAACACTCAATTCTCATGAAAAACGCTTTTTACCTTCTGGCTATAGCTTTGTGCTTCGCCTGCCAGGGCGAAAAACAACAACCCGCCCAGGTGATGATCCCAACGCCGGCAGGAATGCAGGGACTGCAAAAAGGTAATACAACGGCGGCAGCAACACCGGCTGTTACTACAAAAAGTAATCTTATTTTCAATCCGCCCCATGGGGAGGCCGGGCATACCTGTGCATTGGCTGTTGGCGCTCCATTAAACCCCACGGCCAGGGTGCAGCCCCAACCAAATGCAAATCCGCAGCCAACACCAGCTCCAGCATCGGCGGTAGTAAATACTCCAGGAAAAAAGCTAAACCCTAAACATGGCGAGCCTGGCCACAGATGTGATATAGCCGTTGGCGCACCTTTGGATAGTAAACCAACGCAAGTGGTTACCACTACCCAACCGCCGGTTACCCAGGTATCAGGCGTAAAAGTAGGTAAAGGTTTAAATCCACCTCACGGCCAGCCTAACCACAGGTGCGATCTTGCCGTTGGTGCACCACTGAACAGCAAGCCTGCACCAATTGCAAACCCAGCGCCAACTCCAATACCTGAAGCTAAAACTACCGAAACAAAAGTGCTGGAAACAAAAAGTGAGGGCTAATGGAGAAATAGGCAACAAAAATATTTGAATTTAGAGTACCCTACTTAACGCACATTTTTTTACATCTTTGCGTTAATGAAATTACCCGCCATAAAAGGTTTTGATGAGGAAGCATTTAACAAGTATTTAAAAAATACGGGATGGTTGATGTTGGCCAGAGTTGGAAGTTTAGTAATTAAAATCCTAGTGGGGTTCATCATTACAAACTATTTAGGCAAAACCCAAAATGGTATTTTAAATTATCCAACGGCATTTACAACCTTTTTTGTAGCTGCGGCCGCTCTTGGTTTGGACGGCTTTACAACCCGTGAACTTCTTCGCACACCCGAAAATAGAGATCGTTTACTCGGAACAGCATTTTGGCTTAAGCTTATCGGGGGTATCGCAATCATTCCATTAATATACTTTGCTTATATACTTTGGAACACAAACAAGCCTATAGAAACACCTCTTGCTTATGTACTCATTGTAGGCCTCACTGGAATTACCCAAGCGTTCTATATAACAGACAGCTATTTTCAGTCTAAAGTGCAAGCCAAATACGTAATGCGCGTTCAGGTATTTGGAAATATTATTTCGGCCTTAATAAAATTGATATTTATCTTTTTAAAATTAAGTGTTGGATGGTTTGTTTTTGCACTGTTGCTTGATACCATAATTCTGGCAACTGGTTATATCTATTTTTACAACATAAAAGCTGGAAGTATTTTCAAGTGGATATTTGATTCCACACTAGCTAAACACCTTATCAAACATTCGTGGCCGCTTGCATTGTCTGCAGTTCTTGTTTCAATATATATGAAAATAGACCAGCTTATGGTAGAAAATTATTTAGGAACGGATGCTTTAGGAATTTACTCGACTGTAGTGCAGCTTAGTGAAAGTTGGTATTTTATCCCTGTTGCTATCGTAACTTCTGTATTTCCGGCAATAATGAATGCCAAAAGGGATAATCCAGAAAGATATATCAAGCGATTGCAAAATATGTATGACCTGATGGTGTGGATCAGTTTGAGTGTTGCTATTTTCATGACTTTTGCCTCGCCAATCATTTATCATATTGTTTACACCCCTGAATTTTGGGATGGTGCCCATGTTTTAACCGTTCATGTTTGGGCAGGAATATTTGTTTTCTTAGGCAGTGCCAGCGGACAATATCTTATTGCCGAAGGTTATACCAAACTATCTATGTTGCGTACTGGGATGGGCGCTTTGGCAAACATTGTGTTAAACATCCTATGGATACCAAAATTTGGCATCATGGGTGCCGCGTTAGCTACCCTGATTGCCTATTTTATAGCAACTTTCTTTATTTTATTCATCCCTAAAACCCGTCAACAGGGTATAATGATGTTAAAATCATTACTTTTGGTTACGGCATTTCAAAAAATATTTAAACGTTGAGTACTCTTAAAGCATTAACAACACTAATTGCCAAGCCAAACAGGCTTAAAGCATTATTATCATACGGACATAAAGGATATTTAAGCAGTATTGGCTGGTTTACCGCCTTTGATAAAAAACAGGCTGTAGATGGAAATGGGAAAGCATTGCCCTGGGTAACCTATTCCTTTATCGATTTTATTAAAGAACGTATCAACAAAACACAGCATATTTTCGAATATGGATCGGGCAGCTCTACACTGTTTTATGCAGAGCGGGCAGCTTCAGTTACCTCCGTAGAGCACGATAAAGGCTGGTATGATAAGGTGAAAAATACCAGTCCGGCCAATGCCGAAATGATATTTTGCCAGCTGGAAAAGAATGGAGAATATGCTAAAAAAGCAACTTTGCTTAACCGCAAATTCGACATTATTATTGTAGATGGCCGCGACCGTGTAAACTGTTGTAAATACAGTGTTGAAGCACTTTCCTCCAATGGCGTGCTGGTGTTAGATGACAGTGAACGCGAAGTGTATCATCCGGCGCGTGTGCTGTTAAAAGAGCAGGGATTTAAAGAAATCAGTTTTAGCGGAATTTCACCCGGACTTTTTTACGAAAAAGCAACTTCGGTTTTTTATAAACAGGATAATTGTTTAGGCATTTAATACAGTTGGAACCATGTTAAGCGAAGAAGTAAAAACAGCATACGATAATTTTTATACCAACAGCGACGTGGCCTGGCGCATGCTGGGTGCCAAATATAAAGCCCAGAATATTGTTGAGGTATGCAAAGGGCTAAAACCTAAAAAAGTGCTTGAAGTGGGTGCTGGCGATGGCAGCATTTTGCATTTTTTAAACGAATGGAAATTTGCACCGGAGTTTTATGCTTTGGAAATTGCACAGAGTGGTGTCGACATTATTAAAGACCGTAACCTAGCAGGCTTAAAAGAGGTTCAGACTTTTGATGGCTATAAAATTCCTTATGGCGATGATACTTTCGACCTGATTATCCTTGCTCATGTTTTAGAACATGTAGAACACGAAAGGATCCTGATACGCGAACTAAAGAGGGTTGCGAAATACATTGTGGTTGAGGTACCTAAAGATTACCGTTATGGTGTGGATCAAAGGATGAAACACTTTTTGGATTATGGCCATATCAACATGTATACACCAACATCTTTAAGGTTTTTGCTGCAGAGTGAAGGATTGGAAATTCTGGAAGATAAAATTTCGATCACCGCGCCTGAAACGGTAAAGTTTAATGAATTTATCAATAGGAAGGCACCAAAAACATTTACCAAGAACTTAAAAATTGAATTGGAATACCGCATTAAGAAAACCCTGGGTAATCTGTTCGGAAGAAAAAAACAGGAACAATTTGCTAATGCCTATACGGTATTAACCAAAAAATCAGATCATAACCTCCAGATATTTTAGGTTTAAATCAATATATTTAAGCATATAAGACATAATAAGGTAATATAAGCTTAGTAAATTGCCCAACCCCTTATAATTACGCGTTAAAATCATCCCCTAATTAATTATCTATTTAATTTATGAAGGAATGTTATTAACAAAGAATTATTTAAAAGACCTTGTTTACAGGGTAAATGGAGCGGCTATTGAAGTACATAAAGTGCTAGGACCAGTATTGTTAGAAGGTACTTATCATAAGTGCATGGTGCATGAACTTAAGTTAAGAAACATTAGTTTCAAATCTGAACTCATTATCCCCATAAATTATAAAGGATTGGAAATTGATGCAAATTTGAGGTGCGATTTATTAGTTGAAGATTCGTTGGTTGTTGAACTGAAGTCTGTAGAAAATGTATCTCCAATCCACACTGCCCAGCTTTTAACTTATATGAAGCTACTAAAATTACCTCTTGGACTAATGATAAATTTTAATTGTTTGCATATCTTTTCAGAAGGGCAAAAAACATATGTGAATGAAATATATGAATCAATTTCTTAATATTGTCCACTAATAACTTAAATGGAACTCATT
Organism: Pedobacter zeae; assembly: GCF_014196715.1. GTDB lineage: Bacteria > Bacteroidota > Bacteroidia > Sphingobacteriales > Sphingobacteriaceae > Pedobacter > Pedobacter zeae. The sequence continues at coordinate 1,239,622 of NZ_JACIEF010000003.1, read as the reverse complement.
TGCCTTATATGGCAAATAAATTAAGGTAAGGTGCTTAAACCTGATCTTCCTTTAATGGTAAAAACAAACATGCAAAACCTTGCGCCCATAGCACTTTTCGTATATAACCGCCCGCAGCATACCGAGCGTACGTTAAAATTCCTGCAACAGAACGAACTGGCTGCCGAAAGCCATTTGTACATCTTTTCTGATGGAGCAAAAACCATTCGTGATGAAGAAAATGTGGCTGAGGTGAGAAAAATTATCAATAAAACAAAAGGGTTTAAATCCGTTAAAGTAATCGAGAGAAAAGATAACGCAGGCTTGGCCAATTCGGTAATTGCAGGTGTTACCAGGTTAATTGACGAATACGACCAGGTAATTGTTTTCGAAGATGACCTGGTTACTTCTCCGCATACTTTGCACTATTTCAACGAAGCACTAAACCGCTACAGGGAAGAAGAAAAAGTAATGCACATTGGTGCCTATATGTATCCTTTAAAGGCAGAAGAACTACCTCAGTCGTTTTTTTACAGGGCGGCCACCAGCTGGGGATGGGCAACCTGGGGCAGGGCCTGGAAAAACTTCGAGCCCGATATCGATGTTCTGATAAAACAGTTTGATAAAAAGAAAAAAGCCGCTTTTTCCATTGATAATAAAATGAATTTCTGGAAGCAGATGCTGGAATTTAAAAAAGGAAAAAATAATAGCTGGGCCATCAGGTGGTATGCTTCTATTTTCTTAAAAGGAGGCCTAACTCTTAATCCATCACAATCGCTGGTCAACAATATCGGGCATGATGGTACGGGGGTACATTCGGGAATAAACGATATCTATAACGTCATCATTAACCCTAAGCCAATTGTCGAATTCCCCACCACAATTAAAGAAGATACTGCGGCTTATAAAGCCATCAAATTATTTTTAACCAAACGTAAAGGCAATATGGTAACCCGTGTGCGCCGTTTCGTTAAAGAAAAACTGGCTCAGTATTTTTCAAAAAAATAACCTGATATTCCTGCCTGTTGTGAGCTATTAAAAAAATGACAAACCTTTTTTTGATTGCCCTTGTTGCTTTTATACATCGAAACTATAAAAAATAATAACATGAAAACAACAACAGCAACAGCAGAAGTATTGAATGACCTGATCCAGATCAATAACGACCGTATTGAAGGTTATGAAAGAGCCCGCCAAGAATTAAAAGACGGTGATGCAGATCTGAAATCGCTTTTCTTAAATATGATTGACGAAAGCCGCAAATATAAAATGGCTTTGGCTACTGAGGTAACTGCCCTGGGAGAGGAAGTAGAAACAGGAACCACCAACTCCGGTAAAATTTACAGGGCCTGGATGGACGTAAAAGCTATTTTCACCGGTCACGACCGTAAAACCGTATTAAATAACTGTGAATTTGGAGAGGATGCCGCACAAAGTGCCTATAAAATGGCCTTAGAAGAAGAGGATCTCCCTTCGAACATCAGGGAATTAATTTCTGATCAGAAAGCATCGTTAAGAGTATCACACGATGAAATTAAAAGATTGCGTGATAGCCAGGCATAATTAAACAAGAATAATAACAGAAAACCCTCCTTCGATTTATAAATCAGAGGAGGGTTTTTTATTGTAGCCGTCATCTCGACTGTAGCAAAGCGGAATGGAGAGATCTATCTAAACATATTTCTCGGCTTCATTTCATTTCGCTAGAAATGGCGAAAAGCTATGCTTCCAGTTCCTTATCCAGATGTTCGGTAACACGTTGGATGGTATTATCGATCGTATTGCTTAAAATGGTTAAATAAGAACCTTTCTGCGCTGATTCAATCGCCGCCCTTAAACATTCGGTGCTTTTATTGTTTACAATGATCTCTTTATCAGGATCAACTTCCCTGATGCCTTTAATCAACAAATCAATAAGCTCCTGTTGTTGTCTGCCACGTAAATATTTTTCCTGGCATATATAAATTTTATCGAACATCTGCGCAGAAATACGGGCTGTTTCAATAATGTCTTCATCCCTTCTGTCGCCGGTTGCTGAAATAATTCCCACATGTTCAGTAGCTTCTACCCCCTGTAAGAAAGCTTTTACGCCGTTAAACCCATCAGGATTGTGCGCAAAATCTACCAGGACTTTAAAATCCTTAAACCTAAAGATATTCATCCGTCCCGGGGTGTGGGCAGTTGAAGGGATAAAAGTTTCTAACGATAAGCGGATATCTTCAGGCTTATAACCCCATAAATAAGCTGCCAAGGTAGCAGCGAGTACATTCTGGATCATGAAGTTTACCGAACCGCCAAAAGTTAAAGGAACGTGCGAGGCTTTATCAACTCTTAGTTTCCAATCGCCGGTTTTGATGGTAATAAATCCGTTTTCATAGATTGCTGCAATTCCACCTTTCCTGCAATGTTCTTTAATAACCGGATTGTTTTCATCCATACTAAAGTAAGCAACATTACAACGGGCATCTTTGGCGATGCGAACGCAATATCCATTATCTGCATTTAATACTGCCCAGCCTTTACGGCGCACTGCGCCAATCACAACCGCTTTAACGCGGGTTAAATCATCGAGATTGTGGATGTCCGATAGGCCCAGGTGATCTTCCTGGATATTGGTTACCACACCGATATCGCAGGCATTAAAGCCTAATCCAGCCCTTAAAATCCCTCCACGCGCAGTTTCTAAAACGGCAAATTCTACTGTTGGGTCTTTTAAAATAAATTCTGCACTCACCGGACCAGTGGTATCTCCTTTCATCAACATGGTGTTATGTACATAAACACCATCGCTCGTGGTAAAACCAACACGTTTACCGTTACTGCGGATTATGTGCGCAATTAAACGGGTAGTAGTGGTTTTTCCGTTGGTTCCGGTTACAGCAATGATCGGAATCTGCGATAATTTACCCTGTGGATAAAGCATATCGATCACCGGTGCCGCAACGTTGCGCGGTAAACCTTCACTAGGTGCCAGGTGCATCCTGAAGCCCGGAGCAGCATTAACTTCTAAAACCACACCGCCATTTTCGGTTAAAGGCTGGGTAAGGTTCTGTGCCATGATATCGATACCACAGATATCCAGTCCGATCACCCTCGAAATCCTTTCGCAGATAAAAATATTCTGTGGATGTACAATATCGGTAACATCTATAGAAGTACCCCCAGTACTTAAATTGGCAGTAGACTTTAGGTAAACGATCTCTCCTTTTTCAGGAATCGTTTCCAGCGTATATTCTTTTTTGGCCAGCAAATCCAGCGTATCACGATCAACAGCAATTTCCGTTAACACATTTTCGTGGCCATAACCACGCCGCGGATCTTCATTTTCTTTATCAATTAACTCCTGGATGGTATGGATACCATTTCCTCTTACATGAGCCGGATCGCGCTGTGCCGCAGCAACCACTTTATGATCGATCACCAGTACGCGAAAATCGTATCCGCTGATAAATTTTTCAATAATCACCCTTCTCGAGTAGGTTTTGGCATATTCAAAAGCTGCAACCGCATCTTCCATTGTTTTTACGTTAATGGTTGCGCCTTTGCCATGGTTCCCGTCTAAAGGTTTAAATACCAAAGGGAAGCCCACTTTATTTACCGAAGCTTCAAGATCATCAGGATTGGAAATGGTTACACCCGAAGCTACCGGGATAGCGGCTTCAGTAAGTAAACGTTTGGTTTCTTCCTTGTTACTGGCAATATCAACCGCAATGCTGCTGGTTTTTTCGGTCATCGTGGCCCTAAAACGGACCTGGTTTTTGCCATAACCCAATTGTACCAACGAACTTTTGTTCAATCTGATCCACGGAATACTTCTTTTTACCGCCTCTTCTACAATTGAGGCAGTACTTGGCCCCAAAGCTTCCAGCTCACGGATTTCTTTCATTCTTCTGATATCGTGCTCTAAATCGTATTCCACATCGTTGATCAAGGCCTCGGCAATCCTTACCGCGGCTTCTGCTGCATAAACCCCAACTTTCTCTTCAAGATAACTGAAAACTACATTATAAATGCCCTCGGTTTTAGTCATCCGCGTTCTTCCAAAACCGGTGTCCATACCTGCAAGCGTCTGTATTTCAAGTGCTATATGTTCAATCACATGCCCCATCCAGGTGCCTTCTTTTACGCGGGTAAAAAAACCGCCCTCAACACCTTTTGAGCAACGGTGTGTAAACATGCTCGGCAACAGTTTTTCTATCCTTTCGCTAAAGCCCTCTATCACATTGGTTGGTTTTTGCTCTAAATCCTCTAAATCCAATCGCATCTGGATCAATTTCTTCCGGTTGATCGACCAAATATTAGGCCCTCTCAATACTTGTATGTTTAATATCTTCATGTACTATTTTGTCAATTTTTAATGGTAAAAAGGATTTGGGACAGCCTTTTTAATGCTGTTTTCAGAATGAAATTGATGACTGTAAAATATACATTTATTTTGAAATTAGGCTTCCTATTTACGTAAATCAATTTTAAGGTCTATTTGTTTTATTTTCAAGCACTATTATGTTAATTTTAAGTTAGATTATTTTAACGTTTGTTAATAAATCGAATATTATTGACAAAAAAAGTCGTGTTTTTTATCTTAAGCCTATATATTTGGGTTTTTTGATACAATTATATACACAAAGAATGGTTCCGAAAGGTAAACTCATCATCATTGGTGGCGCAATAAACACCGGTAGCTTTGCAGAAACGCAATTCGGGCTGCCAGAAAACATGAACTTTTTTGAGCGTGGAATTTTAAAACGGATTACCACGGAGTCAGTCAGGGATACCCAATCGCGTTTCGAAATCATTACTACAGCATCATTAATGCCCGAAAAAGTTGGCGAAGAATACATCAAGGCCTATGCACAGTTGGATGTACATAACCTGGGGGTGTTAAATATTACCAATCGAGAGGAGGCCAATTCGGATGAAAATTATGAACGTATCAAAGCAGCCGAGGTAATCATTTTTACCGGTGGCGATCAACTCCGTCTTTCTTCTATTTTTGGCGGTACAAAAACCCACCAGATTTTACTCGAAAAATATAAAAACGAACCCGTAGTTATTGCAGGTACTTCTGCCGGCGCGGCAGCAAGTTCCAAAAATATGATTTACCAGGGCAGCAGTAAAGATGCCTTACTTAAAGGTGAAGTTAAAATTACCGGGGGATTAGGTTTTATCGACGATGTTATTGTAGATACACATTTTGTTCAGCGTGGCAGAATAGGGCGCTTATTATATGCCGCGGCCAGCAATCCTGGTATTTTGGGTATTGGCCTTGGCGAGGATACCGGTCTTTTCATATCTGATGGGCATACCATGGAAGCCATTGGCTCGGGCATGGTTATTTTGGTTGATGGCCGCAACATGGCCGATACGAATCTAACCGATGTAGAAATGGGGCAGCCGGTTTCCATCAAAAACATGGTGGTACACGTGATGTGCGATGGCGATGTTTATGATTTAAATGACCACAGTTTGGTGATCCACCACCCTAAGGTTGTTCCTATAGCTTAAAGGTTTTGGGTGTAAAAGGTCTAGTACCTCACTTCCCAAATCTCCATACTCAATCCCAAAAAAAATGAAACTTATCATACATGGTGGCTTTTTTAGCGAATCGTCTACCAATCAGGAAACAAAAAAAGCAAAACAAGATGCTTTAGCATCGATTGTTAGCCTTGGTCACGAATACCTGAAAACGCACACGGCCTTAGAAACCGTGGTTTATACCGTTGCTTTACTGGAAGATAACGAGTTGTTCAATGCCGGTATTGGCTCGCAGATCCAAAGCGATGGGAAGGTAAGGTTAAGTGCTGCCTTAATGGACGGCAAAACTGAAAAATTCAGTGGGGTGATCAATGTAGAAGATATTAAAAACCCGATCCAGGTTGCACAGCAACTTTTAACTTACGATGACCGTGTTTTAAGCGGTGAGGGTGCACAACAGTTTGCCCGGAATAATGGTTTCGACTATTTTAATCCCATCTCGCCGCAGCGCCAGGCGGAATATGAAGCAAAGTTAAACCAAAGAAACAATAAAGGGACCGTGGGATGTGTGGCCCTTGATGCAAACGGAAATCTAGCTGTAGCCACTTCTACAGGGGGGAAGGGATTTGAAATTCCCTGCCGTGTGAGTGATTCGGCAACTGTTGCAGGCAATTATGCCAATCAATATGCCGGCATTTCATGTACAGGGGTGGGCGAAGATATTGTGAGCGGTGCTTTGGCGGCTAAAATCGTTACGCGCGTTACTGATGGCTTTTCTTTAAAAGATGCCTGTGATAAGTCTTTTGCCGAATTAAAGGCTTTTGATGGTTTTGCGGGCGTTATCGGCATCACAGCTGATGGCAAAATATACCATTGCGACTCGCATCCTTACATGGTTTGGGCAGCTTTTGATGTTAATTTACAGATATTTAGCTAAAATTAAAATTAAAGTATTATTTTTGTTGCATGACCAAAATTGTATTGGCTTTAACCGGCCTTTTTGCATCATTACAACTTCAGGCTCAAAATATAGAACGATCAGAAATCCAGGAACCCAATGGAGGTAGTGCTATTACGATAGCGGTATCTAAATTTGACCTGGAAGATGGAAATTCTTTTTTTGAAGAAGCTGAAGACTTAGAGCGGAAAGGTGATTATAATGAAGCCTTAACATTATTTGGGAAAGCGGCTTTCGAGTATAACTCGGTAAAGAATTTCAACAGGTATGGGCAGGCCATCATAAAAATGAGCAACATGCATTACCAATTGGGACGCTACAATGATGCCGAACAAATCCTCTTAAACGTAGCCTTAAAAAATTATTCCAAAACCGGTAACCGTACCGGTATAATGAATACCTATAACCTTCTAGGTAAAGTTTACCTTGCCAATACCAAGTATACCCAATCAATGTGGTTTTTTACCCAGCAGGGCATATTGGCAAAACAATTAAAAAGTAATAATGCCTATATCGAATCCATCCTGGGCATTGTTCAGGTTAAGATCAAAAAGAAAGATTTTACGCTTGCCCTAAGGGATTTAAAATCTGCAGAGTGGCTGGCCAATTCGATCAAAACCACCCAATATAAAACGCAGATTAAAGATGCAAGGGAAATGATCGCCAGCAAGACCGCCACCAAAAAAGTAAACCCGAGCTAAAAAGCTTAATTTCTTTAAATCACGTCGATAAACACTCCAAAAAGGCATAATACGTCTGTATTTGGTCAAATTTCAAATGTCGTCTAAAACAAAAAATAACCCGCAACGTTCTTCATAAGAAATTGTTAAATAAAAAGCTTTTAGTTAGATTTGAGAAAGTTTTAACAAGAGACAGTAATAATGCTGTCTCTTTTTTGTTTTTTTGCTAAAATGGTATCATATTGGCTATATAGAATTGAAAATGGATTTTAAATCATTTAAAGAGATGTTAAAGAGAATATTTTTTGTAATTTTTACCGGAGCTGTACTTGCCTGCCATGCCGCGCCTAAGCCTCAACCGGTTGTTGAGGGGATTACTAATATAAAGCCAGATCAGCAGCAACAGCTTGTGATCAAAGAAGTTGTGAACCTGATCGAAAGCTATAATTACAAGAAAATCCAGATCAACGATTCCATATCCTCCATCATTTTGGACAGGTACATCAAATCGCTGGATCAGGGCAAAAATTATTTCCTTGCATCGGATATCAAAGAATTTGAAAAATACAGGTACACTTTGGACGATGACTTTAAAAATGGCGATCTAAGTGGCCCATTTTATATTTATAATGTATACGCCAAAAGGCTAAATGATTATTTCAGCTATTCTCTGGCGCAGATTAAAACCAAATTCGATTTTAACCAAAACGACACCTATGTTTACGACAGGGAAAAATTGCCTTGGGCAGTTTCTTCTGCAGCTTTAAACGATACCTGGAAAAAAAGGGTTAAATACGAGCTGATCAACCTTAATCTGGCCGGAACCCCGGAGGCAAAAAATGTAGAGACTTTAACCAAGCGTTACCAGAATTTACAGTCGCAAACCTCAAAAATGAACAACCAGGATGTTTTTCAGATTTTAATGGATGCATTCACCGAATCTATCGATCCACACACCAACTATTTCAATCCAACCAACGCCGCAGCTTTTAACGAAGATATGTCGCGCTCTTTCGAAGGTATTGGTGCCCGTTTACAGTTAGAGAACGAAGTGGTTAAAATTTCGGAGATCATTGCAGGCGGACCTGCTTTTAAGGGCAAGCAGTTAAGTGCCGGCGACAGGATTATTGCTGTAGCGCAAGGTGACGGAGAATTTGTTGATGTGGTAGGATGGAGACTCGATAACACCGTAGCTAAAATTAAAGGTCCGAAAGGAACTAAAGTACGTTTAAAAGTAATCCCGGTTGGAAAAGAAATGTCGTCGAAACCGGTAATTATAGAATTGGTACGCGATAAAATTGTACTTGAAGAAACTTCTGCCAAGAAAAAAGTAAAAACCATCAGCAGTAACGGTAAGGATATCAAAATAGGTATTATCACCTTACCGGCTTTCTATGCTGACTTTAAAGCTGCAAATGCTGGCGATAAAAATTATAAAAGTACTACACGCGATGTAAGAAAACTGATCGATTCGTTAAAAAATTACGATAAAGTAAATGCCATTGTAATGGATTTGCGCGGAAACGGTGGTGGTTCTTTAGTTGAAGCAATATCACTAACCGGCCTGTTTATCGACAGAGGTCCCGTAGTGCAGGTAAAAGATTTAAGGGGCAAAATCGAGGTAGATGAAGACGAAAACAGTGGTGTAGTATGGGATGGCCCATTGGGTGTAATGGTAGATCGTTTAAGTGCATCTGCATCTGAAATTTTTGCCGGGGCAATCCAGGATTACGGTCGCGGTATTATTATGGGCAGCCAAACTTATGGTAAAGGTACCGTTCAATCTTCTATCGATTTAAACAAACTGGTAAACCCGAGTATGCTACAACGGGTAGCTGGCTTAATATCAAAAGATAAAACTGTAGGAACATCACCTAGCGGTACCAATCCGGCTGATGTTAATTTAGGACAGATCAATTTAACCATGGCCAAGTTTTATCGCGTAGCAGGGAGCAGTACACAGCACAAAGGGGTAACACCTGATGTTGTTTTCCCTTCTATCTATCCAATGGATAAAATTGGTGAAGATACAGAGCCCTCTGCTTTACCATGGGATGTAATTCCAAGCTCTAACTTTAAAGCTGTTGCCAATTTAACTGCTGTTAAAGCACAGTTAACAAAAAATAGCGAGCAGCGCATTGCAAACTCTTTGGATTTCAAGTACCTTAAACAGGACATGGCAGATCTTAAAAAACGCGATACAGAAGTTTCGGTAACCTTGAACGAAGCCAAGCTTAAAGCAGAACGCGATGCCCAGGAAGCTAAAGCCCTGGCCAGGCAAAATGAATTACGCGCTTTGAGAGGATTGCCTGCCATTAAAAAAGGTGATAAAGTAACCAAGAAAGATGCTTTCGATTTCATTGAAGATGAATCGTTAAAAGTAATGGGCGATTTTATGCAGCAATCTGGCAACTATGTGATGAACTTAGGTGCGATGCCAAAGAATAATTAATCAGAAATAATATCATTCAAAATAAAAGGCCGCTTTAGTTAAACTAAAGCGGCCTTTTTTGTCTTTTAAAAATCTCATAGGTTTAACAGGCAGGGGGCTATCAAACCCATGAGGTCTAAAATAGTTTCGGGGTATCAGATATTCTATCTAACACTATTTAATTCTATCTTTAATCTATTTTAAGTGTCAGATGGTAACATCTAACAGCACAACAAATCACCTTTTGGGATCTAAATTACTTAATTCTTTCCGGCAGGATCATTCTGTTTGCTTAATTGCATGGCCATCATCTCTTTCATGGTTTTATTCATTCCCTCTGTACTACCATCTAAAAAGATTACATTGCCTTCGCTATATTCCGCAAACTGCTTAATGGCTTCTGTCCACATGGTAAATAAAATTACAGAGGTATCCAGGTTAGCCTGTTGCATTTCGTGTGCGGCATTGGTCATACCTTTTGCAACTTCCTCCCTAAACAAAGCGATTCCCTGTCCGCGTAACTGGGCAGCCTCACGTTCGGCGGTCGCAGCAATTTTAATGGCATTACCATCAGCTTCCGCAGCTTTGGTTTTAGTAATCAATAATGCCTGACCCTCGTTTTCGGCCGCTGCCTTTAAATTGTTTGATGCCACCACACGACTCATCGAGCGCATAATTTCTTCATCGAACGTAATATCGTTCAACTGCAAATCCTGAAGGTGGTAACCCCAGCCATCTAACACCTGATCGATCTGTTCTTTAACATGAAGTACAATTTCATTACGTTGCGCCAGTACATTGGCTTGTTTTTGGGTAGCTACATAAGCACGGATAGAGCCTTCAATGGTCCTGATTAATGCCTGCATTAAGTTGGTCGCATCTACAAACTTAAAAGCTACATTTTTGATAGTTTCTTCATCCTGGTTAATTACGGAATAAAGCAGCATAGCCTTGAAGTAAACATTTGCCTGATCTTGTGTTACCGCCTGAAACGATAGTTCTACAGAGCGGTTTTGGATCGATATCCGCGAATAAATCTGCTCTATTAAAGGGATTTTAAAATTTAAACCCGGTCTTAACAGCCTTTGGTACTTACCAAAAACGGTAACAACCGCAATGGTGCCCTGTTTAACGGTAACGAACGAACTTAGCAGTATAATAACTCCTATCACTACTAAAATGTAAACGGTGTATTGCATAATTAGATTTTTTTATGAAGTTATAAAAAATAAATGCAAACAATTAAACTCTATTTTCCGGTTTTCAAACAAAAGCCTGTTTTCTTTGTCTTATGTTAAAAAACAGATCATGAACGTAAAACGCACTTTCGGAACGATATTAACCATATTGGGCATTATCGGTTTAATTTATGCCGGGTACGGTTTTGTAAACCATAGTCAAAACACGAGGGGATTGCTGGTTTATGGAATAATCGGATTAATTTTCTTTGTATCCGGAATCGGGCTGGTAAAGAATACCAAGGATGAGAGTTAGGAAACCTTCTCCATAAAAGAAAAAGTGTAACCGCCGCTTCTGGAAGAATGGCGGTTATTTTTGTTTCTTTTTCTGTTTGATGATCTGGTATTGACTAAAAGCTACCAGGCAGCCTGCTAAAATGATAATCCCCGCAGACAACAAGTTATCTGGGTTTTGATTGATGTAATATGCAGCGGCCAAAACTAAAAGCGCAGCTGCAATTCCGATTATATAATGAATGATTAATCCCGTTTTCATAAGGCAAATATTCTGAAATTAAATGAAATTGATGTCGCAGAAAACTAATCTTTTAAACTGATTTTATTGTGTTCAAATTTAAGCTGGTGCCCAATAAAATCAGTATCGGTTAATTCTTTCATCCGCTTAAAAGCCCTGTGGTTATCATCAATGGTTAAACGGTTAATTTTATCCTGCTGAACGGATACCACATCAGCATATAGAAAATTGCCTTTGGCATCTATTTTTAACCGGAGCAAAGGGGCAATGCCGTTATTGCCTTTTAAGCTGAACATGCCATAGGTACAGAAATTACCCAAACTGTAAGCGATAAATTTATTTTTATACACTTCAACGGCCCTGGTTACATGTGGTCCGTGCCCTAAAACTACATCAGCGCCCGCATCAATCACGGCGTGAGCAAAGGCATAAACATTACCCCTGTTTTCTTTGTAAAAGATCTCATTTCTGCGGGGAACATGTTCAAATCTGGCCCCTTCACCTCCTCCGTGAAAGGAAACGATCACAATATCGGCCATTGTTTTCAAACGCGAAACCAAAGCTTTAGCACTGTCGATTTTGTTAATGGAAACGGTGTTTTCGTTAGGTGCAAATGCGCAAAAAGCATATTTAACACTATCTTTTTCAAAAACCTCGAAAGGTTTATTTACCTGCCCTGCATAATGAATCTGCAACGAGTCCAATACCCGTGCGGTATTTTTTCTTCCCCTTGCGTCAAAATCGCCCACGTGGTTATTGGCAATGCTTAACACATTAAATCCGGCATTTTTATATATGCCGGCATAACGCTCAGGCATTCTGAAAGCGTAACAGCTGTTCGGATTAATACCGTTGCATTTATTGGAGTTGCCTGAATTCAGAAAACAACCTTCCAGGTTTCCAAATACGATATCGCCCTTTAATAAACTGTCTACAGCCTGAAAGCTGTTTACGGCATCATCCGGTGGAAGATTGGTTTTGGAAGGGAAAGCAGAGCCAAGCATGATATCACCAACCGCGGTTATCGATATCGTATCTTTTATTTTCCTGCCTACTGTATCTTTTTTTACAACCGGAGTGTTAACCTGTGCATTATTACTGGTGCAGCTGATTAAAATAATGATGGTAAAAGCGGCTAATATTAAGGTGTTGAAAAATTTCATTTTAGATTCTTACGGGATAAAAAAAATCCTCCGAAATTTCTTTAGGAGGATTCTATATTTTTTTGACTGTTAACTGAAAACCGTCAACTGAATTATTCTACGGTAAATTCTTTCTTAAACGATTCGAGCACACGCCCACCCTTATAAAAATACCGGCTGTAATAAGGCTCGTTCAGGTTGCTGATTACAACACCGCGTGAGCTGGATGCATGTGCAAATCTATTATCGCCGAGGTAAATACCCACGTGTGAAATACTCCTGCTTTTGATTTTAAAGAAAACCAGGTCGCCTTCTTTTAAATCTTCTTTTGATAAGGGATCTACCATGCTAAAAATATCGCGCGAATTTCTTCTGATGGTAGTGTTGAAAACTTTATCGTAAATTGCTTTAGTAAAAGCCGAGCAATCGATTCCTCTTTTTGTGTTTCCGCCATAACTATATGGTGTTCCGATCCACTCGTATATAAATTTGTAAAGTTTTAAATTCGAAGTCGCGTCTACCGCAACCCCCATTACCTGCGAGAAATATTGCGATGCAAGATTATCAGGGTCGTTTAACTCTTTACCAGATTCTTTTGTTTTAGTTTGCGCAAATGCGGTTGAGAGCGTGCAAATAGCGATTAGAGTAGAAAACAAAATTTTTTTAATCATGTTATACAGTTATGTTTGGGTATTCACTTACACATTAACGTACACCACCTGGGCTTATTGTTGGTTGCCAAAAGTATTAATTATACAAATGTTATCCAAATGTTAGGTGTTAAAAAACAAAAGTTATTAACATTTTGACTTTATGAGCCCATTTTTTCAGCTGATAATAGCCACAAAATCAGTTTTGTCACAAATTTTTTTCGTTTTTACCAGCCTGTTTAAGCGTAAAGCGGGGAAGTATTTTAAATTAGGTAGATGGGGTTATATGCAAAATTAAATTTCAGGATAATTTAATTCCGGATTATGATAAAGGGTGTTGTTTTAATTATAAGAAATTGGCTTTAAATCTTCTTAAAAACAGAAAGGCCGTTTCCATATCCTATTCAATTGTAAAACAAGTGTTAAATGTAATTTTATGCCCGGGAATATGATGTTTTTCCACCCGAAAGTGCCAAAAATTACAATAAAAAAATTAGATTTGCTGTCGCAAAAAAACAAATACCCTAAAATGAGTGCAGTAGAAATAAATAAAGATACCTGGTTAAAGTGGTTTGAGTCGATGTTACTGATGCGTAAATTCGAAGAAAAAACTGGCCAGTTATACGGACAACAAAAAATACGTGGCTTTTGTCATTTATACATTGGACAAGAAGCTGTAGTTGCAGGTGCTATATCTGCAATGAAAAAAGGCGATTCAATGATTACGACTTACCGTGATCATGCTCATGCTTTAGCTTTAGGTGTTAGTGCAGATAGCATTATGGCCGAAATGTATGGTAAAGCTACCGGCTGTTCTAAAGGTAAAGGTGGTTCAATGCACATGTTCAGTAAAGAGCATAACTTTTATGGTGGCCACGCCATTGTTGGCGGCCAGATTCCATTAGGTGCTGGTGTTGCTTTTGCAGAAAAATATAAAGGAACAGACAATGTTAACATTTGTTATATGGGCGATGGCGCTGTACGCCAGGGTGCATTAAACGAAACGTTTAACATGGCCATGTTGTGGAAATTACCTGTAGTTTTTGTTTGCGAAAACAATGGTTATGCGATGGGTACTTCAGTACAACGTACTACCAACATGACCGATATCTATAAAATTGGTTTAGGTTTCGATATGCCTTGTGCACCTGTTGATGGAATGGATCCGGTGGCCGTTCACAATGCCATGGATGAAGCGATCCAACGTGCGCGTAAAGGCGAAGGACCAACTTTCTTAGAAATGAGAACTTACCGTTACCGTGGTCACTCGATGTCCGATCCGGCAAAATACCGTACTAAAGAAGAATTAGAAGATTACAAAGCGAAAGATCCGGTTGAATTAGCAAGGGAAACTATTTTGAGAGAAAAATATGCAGATCAGGCCTGGATTGAAGAAGTAGAAGCCAAAGTTAAAGCTACAGTAGATCAGGCAGTAAAATTTGCCGAAGAATCTCCTTGGCCAGATGCATCTGAGTTATACAAAGACGTATATGTAACTGAGAACTACCCTTACGTAATAGACTAATATTAATAAGATTTCAATTAATTAGATAGAATGGCTGATGTAATTAAAATGCCCAAAATGAGCGACACCATGACCGAAGGGGTTTTGGCGAAGTGGCATAAAAAAGTGGGCGATAAAGTGAAAAGCGGCGATGTTTTGGCAGAAGTAGAAACTGACAAGGCAACCATGGATATGGAATCTTATTGGGATGGTACCCTTTTATACGTTGGTGTAGAAGAAGGCCAGGCCGTTCCGGTTGATGCCATCATGGCCGTTATCGGTAAAGAAGGTGAAGATTATAAAGCAGCTTTAGCAGCTGAACAAGGCGCAGAAGCCCCTAAAGCAGAAAGCGCAGCCCCAAAAGCTGAAGAGAAAAAAGAAGAAGCTGCACCGGCTCAGGGTGGTGGCTTAAGCGAAGAAGAATTAGCAGCTAAAGGCGTAACGGTAATCCGCATGCCTTTGTTAAGCGATACCATGACTGAAGGCGTAATTGCCGAATGGCATAAAAAAGTGGGCGATAAAGTAAAGGATGATGATGTTTTAGCCGACGTAGAAACCGATAAGGCTACTATGGAAGTAATGGGTTATGCAACCGGTACTTTATTACACATTGGTGTAGAAAAAGGTCAGGCGGCTAAAGTAAACGGCATTATTGCCATTGTTGGTCCTGAAGGCACCGATGTTAGCGGTATTTTAGCCGGAGGAACACAAAGCGCAAAGCCGAAAGCCGAAAGCGAAGCGCCAAAAAGCGAAGAAGCACCAAAAACAACTGCTGATGCGGGCTCATCTGCTCCAGTTGCACAGAGCTCATCGTCTGATAGCCGCGTAAAAGCATCTCCTCTGGCAAAGAAAATTGCTAAAGAAAAAGGAATCGATTTATCGCAGGTATCAGGTAGTGCTGAAGGTGGCCGTATCATTAAAAAAGATATCGAGAACTTTAAACCAGCTGCTGCACCACAGGCAGAAGCGCCTAAAACAGGAAGCGCACCAGCTGCAGCTCCTGTAATTCCAACCTTTGTTGGTGAAGTTAAATTTACTGAACAACCGGTTTCGCAAATGCGTAAAGTGATTGCAAAACGTTTGTCAGAAAGTTTATTTACAGCTCCTCACTTTTATTTAACCATTAGCATTGATATGGATAATGCAATGGCTGCCCGTACGGCAATCAATGCAGTTGCTCCGGTTAAGGTTTCTTTCAACGATATCGTAATTAAAGCAGTAGCCGTTGCCTTGAAAAAACACCCGGCTGTTAACTCATCATGGGGTGGCGATAAAATCCGTTTCAACGAACATACCAATATCGGTGTAGCCATAGCTGTTGAAGATGGCTTATTGGTGCCTGTAGTGCGTTTTGCAGATGGCAAATCTTTATCGCATATCTCTGCTGAAGTGAAAGATTTTGGTGCTAAAGCAAAAGCTAAAAAATTACAACCATCAGATTGGGAAGGATCTACCTTTACTGTATCTAACCTGGGAATGTTCGGTATTGATGAATTTACATCAATCATTAACTCTCCTGACGGGGCAATTTTATCAGTAGGTGCAATTCAACAAATTCCTGTTGTTAAAAACGGTGCTGTTGTTCCTGGTAATGTGATGAAATTAACTTTAGGTTGCGATCACCGTGTGGTTGATGGTGCAACCGGAGCTCAATTCTTACAAACCTTAAAAGGTTTATTAGAAGAACCAATCAGGCTATTGGCTTAATCACCGTTAGCAAATCAAAGTTTTCAGTTCAATACTGGTTATATATTAAAGCCATCCTTTTTAGGATGGCTTTTTTGCATTTAAGGCTTTTAATAAATAGTGGCTTAATTTGTTATTTTTGATTTAAGGATCTTAAATCAAACAAATGAAAAAAATACTTCTTTTTACTGCTTGCATTGCTTGCTTGTCAGCCTGTAAGCAGGGCACCAAATCTGATTCAGACTCAGAAAACAAAGCTTTTGCCTATATGTGCGAGCAATACTACCAGGATGGGTTAAAACTCACCCCAATTAATGCCACTTATATTGGTGATGAACGTTATGACGACCTCTTGCCAAATGATGGTTCACAAGCTTACCTAAAGGAATATAAAGCATTTAACCAACGTTATCTCGACAGTTTAGGCAAATACGATAGGGAAGGCCTGAATGACAACGACAAACTCTCTTTTGATTATCTTAAAGACCAGCTGAGCATCAATTTAGAAGGATTAAAATATCATTCAGAATACCTTCCATTTAACCAGATGTTTGCTCTCCCCTTAACCATTGGCCAGTTAGGCTCAGGTACAGGAGCACAGCCATTTAAAACGGTTAAAAATTATGAAAACTGGTTAAAACGTGTTACCGCTTTTTCCGTTTGGGCCGATACAGCCATAGCCAACTTTAAAAAAGGTGAGGCCGCTGGTATTGTTTTGCCTAAAGCTTTGGTAGTTAAAATGATTCCGCAAATGCAGAGTATGGTCGTAACCGATCCTGAAAAAAGTTTATTTTATGGCCCTATTAATTCATTACCTGCTAGTTTTTCTGCAGCAGATAAACAAAGATTAACAGAAGCATACCGGAATACCATCACCACTGTTATTGTACCAACTTATAAAAAACTGGGCGATTTTCTTCAAAACGAATACCTGCCAAAAGCGAGAACTACGTCTGGCTGGTCTGCCATGCCGGGCGGCCTGGAGTGGTATACTTACCTGGTAAAACAGCAAACTACCACCAATAGAACACCCGAAGAGATTTATCAGACAGGCTTAAAAGAAGTTGCCCGGATAAAAGGGCAGATGGATAGCATCAAAAACCTGGTTGGCTTTAAAGGAGATTTAAAAGCTTTTTTCGAATACATGAAAACCGATAAAAAATTCACGCCTTATAAAACTCCGAAAGAAGTTCTAGCTGCTTTCGAAGATATCCATCAGCGGATGAAACCCAATTTGAAAAAAATGTTTGATGTAGAGCCCAAAACCCCTTTCGAAATTCGTCAAACAGAAGCTTTCAGGGCTGCATCTGCCAGTGCAGAATACAACCAGGGTTCGGCCGATGGCAAACGTCCGGGAATCTTTTATGTACCCATTCTGGATGCCAAAAAATTCAATACCACCTCCGGAATGGAATCTCTCTTCCTCCACGAGGCTATTCCTGGTCACCATTACCAGATTTCGTTAACCCAGGAAAACAAATCGTTACCTAATTTCCGCCGTTTCGGTGGTCATAACGCCTATGTAGAAGGTTGGGCGCTTTATTGTGAGTCGTTAGGTAAGGAACTGGGGTTATATCAGGATCCATATCAGCATATGGGAGCTTTGGGTGATGAAATGCACCGGGCCATTCGCCTGGTAGTTGACGTGGCCATTCACACCAAAAACATGACCCGCGAGCAAGCCATCAAATACATGACCGATAACGAAGCCATAAGCACTGAAGGTGCAACAGCCGAGATTGAACGTTATATGGGGATACCTGCCCAAGCATTGGGTTACAAAACAGGGGCTATGAAAATAAGGGAGCTCAGAAGCAGATACGAAAAGGAACTGGGACCAAAATTCAAATTATCGGCCTTTCACACCGCCGTTTTAAAAGATGGTTCTTTCCCGTTATCAGTTTTCGAAGCTAAAATGGATGCCTGGGCAGCAAGCCAGAAATAGTTAAACGCTCCCGCTGACAATAAAGAATTTTGTTTTTGGCGGGAACGTTACCTCATTATTTGGCCAGAGATAACACAGAGGTCGCAGATAAATATTTTATCATTTTTCTACCCTCAACTTTACCTAATATCACAGACTATTTACTTTCCTCCAGATGGAGTGTGAAATATTTGAAGAATTAAAATTGACCAGCAACTTGCATCGTCCTCGTTTGTAACGGGGATGAACGAGAATAGCGATTGTATCGCTAATAAAAGACTCTCAGCATTACAAATACAGTTAAAGTAATCCTCTTACGGGACTATAAAACAAAATTTAAACCCTTTGGCGCTTGTATTGTTAATTACATAAAACTCCCCAGCTATGGACAAAGAAAAACTAATACAGGAAGCTTATTTAGTGGCACATAAAATCGAAGAAAACGGAAACTTTCCAAATAACCCGGTCTTACCACTAATGGTTTACAAAGGCGCACTCAGGCTTCATCCCGATGATAACGAAGAGGTAATTAAAAAGGTTTTTGCGCAAAACGGTTATACCAACTCCTGGGTAGATGGTATTTTTGATTATCACCATTACCATAGCAATACACACGAAGTAATGGGTGTATTTTGTGGCAAAGCCGACGTTCAGTTTGGTGGCGATCATGGTGTTTGCATTGAACTCGACAAGGGGGATGTAATTATCATTCCGGCAGGTGTAGCTCATAAAAAATTAAATTCCAGTGATGATTTCACGGTGGTGGGTGCATATCCGAACGGTGCCGAATACAATATCAAATATGGTGAGGCAAAAGAACGTCCTGAAGCAGATCAGGACATTGCAAAAGTAAAAAATCCCGATAGCGATCCGGTTTATGGCAGCAAAGGGCATTTATTCGAATGCTGGTACAATCAAAATTGCGAAAATGTGTAAAACTCTTTCGTTACAACCGTCTAAAATTCTTTAATTTTCGGGTTTTAAACACACTATCCCTGATATAAATGAATTTTAGATATATCTGTTCAGCATTAGCCCTCTCAGCAACATTACTTACAGCCTGCTCGGGTAAAAAATCTGAAGAGAAAAAAGCAGCTGAAAAAAAAATACGTACCAAAGAAGACGATAAAGCGGATAGCCTCCTGCTGGTTTACAACCCACAAAAAGGAGATAAATGGATTGCTGATTTCGTAGACAACCTGCACAAAAAGTTTGGTTTCAATGGCAATATGCTGGTGGCCAAAGATGGTAAAATCCTTTACGAAAAAGCCATTGGCTGGGCCGATTACCTGCACCGCGACAGCCTAACCATTAATTCGGAATTTGAGCTGGCTTCTATTACCAAAACGTTTACAGGTACTGCAATTATGCAATTGGTAGAGGCAGGGAAACTTTCCTTAAACGATGATGTTAAAAAATTCTATCCCAATTTCCCTTATGATGGCATTACGGTAAAGCTCTTGCTTTCGCACCGCAGCGGCATGATGAACTATGTGTATTTTATTGATGACATCTGGCGCAAAGAGAAACGCAACATGAAAAAGGGCGTAACTAACCAGGAAGTGATGAATGTAATTGCTGAAAGAAAACCTAATCCATACACCAAGCCTGATAACCGCTTCCACTATAACAACTCTAATTTTATGGTATTGGGTGCCATTATTGAAAAAGTTACCGGACAGCGTTATTCTCAATACATGATGGAACACGTTTTTAAACCTGCAGGCTTAAAGCATACCCATGTGTACAGCACTACCGAATACGAAAAAATACCGGTTGATGTGGTAGGCCACGACCGCACCTGGCGTTACTCCGTGGCCCAGAACTTCTTGGATGGGCCTGTTGGTGATAAAGGTATTTACAGCACCGTTCACGATTTGGTTCTTTTTGACAAATACCTTAAAAATGGACGGTTGTTAACCAAAAAGAGCCTCGATTCTGCCTACGTGGGCCGGAATAAACCTGTAAACGGACATTTTAACTATGGCTATGGCTGGAGAATGTTTGACGGCGAAAACATGGATAAAGTAGTTTACCACACCGGTTGGTGGCACGGTTTTCGACACATTTATGTAAGGGATTTAAGTAAAAATATCGTAGTTATATTTTTGGGCAATTTAACAAATGGTAGTTTAATGCACCTGGACGACCTTTATAAACATTTGAATATGCCAATTATACGTAAAGGTGCATACCATGGCAATGGCAGTTTGCCGGGTTCAGACGAAGATTAGATTTATGGAAAAACAAGATGGATTGGTAAAAAATATCCATTTGATGACCTGATCCGTTTTCAGGTGCCTGTAAAAAAACTGATTTATTGGGATACCGAAGTTGGGGCATAAATTTTATTGCCTGCCAAAAACAAAACAACTACTTTAATACTTAAAAACTTTACAGGCACTAAAAGAGTTCAACGCTTTCTAGATGAGGCCAACATGCTATCAGGCCGTATTTAGTTTTATTATAAAACAAAAAGATTATGTTCGATAAATTATTTGCGGCTCAACAAAAAGCCGAAGAAATTAAAAAACGCCTCGATACGATATCGGTATATGGCGAAGTAGAAAATGGAGCAATTAAAATTACTGCAACGGCAAATAAGGCCATTACCGCAGTTGCCATTGATGACGAGTTTTTAAAAAATGCTGATAAAGAAGAACTGGAAGAGCTGTTATTAACCGCAATTAACAAAGCGATGGCAAGTGCCGAGCAAGTTAGTGCAGCCGAAATGCAGGCTTCTGCCCAGGATATGCTAGGTGGTTTAGGTGGCATGTTCGGCCAATAAAAACCATTAGAAGACTTAACTGTTTATACTTTCAACAATCAGTCTTAATATGCAATACTCAGATCTTGCTGCCTGTTATTCAAATCTTTGATACTATTATTATGAAATACACCTATTATGGCCAGTCTTGTTTCCTGATTGAAGCTGCCGGCAAAAAATTATTATTCGACCCGTTTATATCACACAATCCATTAGCTAAAAATGTGGATATTAAGGCGATCGAAGCTGATTATATTTTGGTAAGCCACGGACATGGCGACCATGTAGCCGATCTGGTTGCATTGGCTAAACAAACCCAGGCAACTGTTATTGCCATGCCAGAGATTACCGATTGGGTATCAAAACAAGGCGTAGAAAAAGTACATGGAATGAATTTCGGTAAATTTACTTTCGATTGGGGAACAGTACGTATGGTACCCGCCACACATTCGTCGGGTTTACCTGATGGAAGTTATGGTGGTAATCCAGCAGGTTTTGTGTTAGAAGTTGATGGCAAGCAGATTTACTTCGCAGGTGATACAGGCCTAACCATCGAAATGAAGGTTTTAGCTGAGATATACAACCTGGATTATGCCATTTTGCCTATCGGTGGAAATTATACCATGGATGTAGATGATGCCTTAATTGCAACAAAATATTTCGATTGCGATAAGGTGATAGGCGTACATTATAATACCTTCCCTGTAATTGAGATTGATACCAAGGCGGCTGTGGATAAATTTGATCGTGAAAAGAAAACCTTGTTATTGCCGGAAATCGGCGAGACAATAAGTTTATAGTCTCGACGAACCGTCATTTCGAGCGAAGCGCAACGTAGTCGAGAACCACGAAGTGCTCAGCGAAGCTAAATCTGTCCAGATAGATCTCTCCGTTCCGCTGCACTTCAGTCGAGATGACGATATCTCTTCGGATCCGCCTAATGTGTCGTTCAGACAGGTATCATTAAAAACAAAAAAGGGCCTCTAATTTTTCATTAGAGACCCTTCAAATTATAAACCTGAACCTAATTCTTTTTAGCAGCTTCTTTGTTTACTTTATAGCGCATATCAGCTGTACCGTCTTTTTTGGTTGGACCAGCCACTTTAGTTACTGCTTTTGCTTTGTTTTCTTTAAAACGCATATCCGGAGTACCATCTGCTTTTACTTTAGCAGCTGTAGTAGTGGTTTTAGTTTCTACTTTTTTGGCCTCTTGTTTTACACCTGCTTTTACAGGGGCAGTTGTAGTTTTTACTTCTTTTTTAGCAACGGTTTTAGCCTTAGCCGGAGTAGTTGCTGCTGGTGTTTGAGCAAATGCTGTTGTTAAACCAAATGCTGCGATTGCGATTAAACTCAATAACTTTTTCATGTTTTTTCGATTTTTGTTTTACTCGTTTATTTGTTGATATAAAATTGATGAATCGGAATGAAGTTTTAATGAAGATAACCAATATTTTTTATTTTATTAAAATATTGGTTATGGTAAAGTTAACAGGATTACACTAATGCCTTCATCTTAATGCGCCGCCAGCCAGTTATCTCCCTCTCCGATTTCTACTACAATAGGCACGGTTAATTTAATGGCATTGGCCATTTTATCCTGGATAATGGCTTTCATTACCTCTTTTTCGGCACGAACTACATCAAACACCAACTCGTCATGAACCTGCATGGTCATGGTTGATTGCAAATTTTGTGCTTTCATCTCTTTATGAATATTGATCATGGCGATTTTGATCATATCCGCTGCAGAGCCTTGTATCGGCGCGTTAATGGCATTTCGTTCCGCAAATCCCCTTACAGTCTGGTTGGCTGAATTAATGTCCCTTAAATAGCGGCGTCTGCCCATTATGGTTTCTACAAAACCATTTTCGCGGGCAAAGTTCATGGTATCGCTCATGTAACGTTTAATGCCAGGATACTGGATGAAATATTGTTCAATAATTTCGGCAGCTTCTTTACGCGGAATACCTAAATTCTGCGACAAACCAAAAGCCGATTGGCCGTAAATAATGCCAAAATTAACTGCTTTTGCATTTCTACGCTGCGTAGCATCAACCTCTTCAATACTTACTCCATATACTTTAGCTGCTGTAGCCGTATGGATATCGATCCCTTTGCTAAAAGCATCGAGCATATTTTCTTCTTTGCTGATTTCGGCGATGATGCGTAATTCAATCTGCGAATAATCGGCCGATAACAGGATATGGTTTTCATCTCTTGCAATAAAGGCTTTACGTACCTCCCTTCCCCGCTCGGTCCGGATCGGGATATTCTGTAAATTTGGGTTATTAGAGCTCAACCTGCCCGTAGCCGCCACGGCCTGGTTATAAGAGGTGTGTACCCTGCCCGTTTTAGGATTAACCATTAGTGGTAAAGCATCAACATAAGTTGATTTAAGCTTCTGTAACTGGCGGAAATCTAAAATATCCTGTACAATGTCACTTTTGCTTGCTAAGGCCGTTAAAACATCTTCCCCGGTCTGATACTGGCCTGTTTTGGTTTTTTTGGCCTTGGGATCAAGCTGAAGTCTATCAAACAACACCTCGCCGAGCTGCTTTGGCGAGGCCAGGTTAAATTTAACCCCGGCCTTATCGTAAACATTCTGTTCGAATTTGACGATTTCGGTTTCGAGCTCTTTGGAATAAGACTTTAAGGTTTCAATATCAATACGTACACCTTCCTTTTCTATATCTGCCAATACATATACCAAAGGATTTTCAATTTCTTCGGCCAGTTTGGCGGCATTTACCTCTTTTAATTTTGGTTCAAAAATGTGAGCCAGCTGTAAGGTTACATCGGCATCTTCAGCGGCATAATCTACCACTTCGGTAACCGGAACATCACGCATGGTACCTTGGTTTTTGCCTTTTGCACCGATCAGCTTAGTAATCGAGATGGGCGAATAACCCAGGTAATTT
This sequence comes from Pedobacter zeae, assembly GCF_014196715.1. GTDB lineage: Bacteria > Bacteroidota > Bacteroidia > Sphingobacteriales > Sphingobacteriaceae > Pedobacter > Pedobacter zeae. The sequence continues at coordinate 1,215,795 of NZ_JACIEF010000003.1, read as the reverse complement.
TCTGACAATACATCCATACCATGGCGGGTATCGGGATCAATCAGGTAGTGGGCCAGCATAGTATCGAAAAGTTTTCCTTTTACTTCGACTCCATACCACTTTAAAACCAGGATATCGTATTTGGTGTTCTGACCAATTTTCTCTATGCCCTCATTTTCCAATACCGCTCTAAACTCATCAACAATTAACTGTGCTTCCTCTCTTTCTGCAGGAACCGGGATATAATAACCTGTGCCTGGTTTTATCGAGAAAGATAAACCTACCAAATCGGCCATGTTAGCATCAGTACCTGTGGTTTCGGTATCAAACGAGATCCGTTTTTCGGCCAGCAAAAGCTTGATTAAATCTGCACGTTTTTCAGCGGTATCAACCAATTGATAATCGTGTTCGGTATTTCCGATGTTTTTGGATGGAAGTTTCTCCGCCGGTTCTTCTTCAAGCGTATTGGTATATTGAATGGTCTCACCAGGCTGGTTGCCGAACAGATCGGTTTGGGTCCCTTCCTGAAAACGTGCCGTAGTAACTGAAAATTCATCGCCAAATACCCTGCGCCCTAAAGTTCTGAACTCCAGTTCTGTGAATAAAGGCTCCAGTAAGTCGCGGTTGGGGTCGCAAAGTTCCAGGTTTGCTTCATCCAGTTCAACGGGAACATCCAGTAAAATAGTTGCCAGTTTTTTAGAGATCAATCCCTGTTCTGCAAAGTTTTCTACGTTTTCGCGCTGCTTGCCTTTTAATTCATGTGAGTTGGCAATAATATTCTCTATCGAACCATACTGTTTAATCAGGGCTTTTGCTGTTTTCTCGCCAATACCCGGGATACCCGGAATGTTATCAACAGCATCGCCCCAAAGGCCTAAAATATCGATTACCTGTAATACATTTTCAATCTCCCATTTGGCCAATACCTCTTTTACGCCCAATATTTCCATATCGTTACCCATACGGGCAGGTTTGTAAATGAAGATATTTTCTGAAACCAACTGCGCAAAATCCTTATCGGGAGTCATACAATACACCTGATAACCTTTGGCCTCGGCTTTTTTGGCCAGTGTACCAATAATATCATCGGCTTCATACCCATCAGAAGTAATCACGGGGATGTTGAAACCGGTAATCAGTTTAATTACATAAGGCATTGCAGCCGCCAGATCTTCGGGCATGGCCTGGCGTTGAGCCTTATAAGCCTCAAAGGTCGTATGCCTTTCAGTTGGTGCTTCTGTATCGAAAACAACTGCGATATGCGTCGGTTTCTCTTTCTTCAGCACATCAAGCAGGGTATTGGTAAAGCCCATTACTGCCGATGTATTGATGCCTGTTGAGGTAAAACGCGGATTTTTACTTAATGCAAAATGCGCCCTGTACATGAGCGCCATACCGTCTAGAAGAAAGAGTTTTTTCATATTATGATTTCACTGATTAAATGATTACACCTTTTGCAGGTGAAATCACCGATAAATTAATCAAAGTTAATAATCTATAGAACTATAACATTAAATTTTATGAACTGTATCTTAAAACCTGTTAAATTGCGTTGTTTTTAAAATCTGATAAACATGAAAAAAGTCATAGCCCTGTTATTACTGATTTTTGCATCGGCATCTGCCATTTTTGCGCAGGATTTTATTGTTAAAAACAATGATGATGTGATACGCGGAACCATAAAAGGCACCGATTATTTTTCGGTTTTCATTAGCGCCAATGATGAAGCGGACCTAATTTTACCTGCTAAAGAAGTGAAAAATTTCTTTTGGAACGGGAACAGCTTTGTGAGCAAGGGTTTTGCAAACGGACGCAATTTCGAATACCGTTTTGTTAAGGTAATCGAAATGGGAACGGTTAATCTTTACTCTTTTGGCGGAGGAACTCTGATTCCACCAGTGAAAGAGAAAAAGGTAAAATTCAGGCCATCAATTGGTATTGGAACAGGAACAGGTGGTTTTGGCGGCATGGGTATGGGCGGCGGTATCAGTATTGGCGGTGGACAAAATTCTGTACCTGAAAAACCGGCAGGAGCACCTGTTGTGCGCTACTTTATCGAAAAACCAGGAGCTGGCCCGTTACAGGAACTTCCTATGAAAGCCATTACCGAAGATTCCAAAAAGCTGGCGGTTAAAAATATCCTGTTGCAGAAAATGGGCGATCAAGCAGATCTGAAAGCCAAAATAGAAATGGGAACGGAGTTTGACAGCCGTGATGTGGTGGAATGGGTAAAAGAATATAACGCAACTAAGAAATAAAGGGGATTAAAGGATCATTTAGGAAAAAACAATCTAAACGCCTGGTTACCTTGCACAGCAGGTTAACAGGTGATCATTAACCATTCCGGTTGCCTGCATGTGTGCATAACAGATGGTGGTGCCAAAAAATTTAAACCCTCGCTTTTTCATGTCTTTACTGATTTGGTCAGACAGTTCAGTCCTTGGCGGGACATCAGACATTTTCTTGATCTGATTTTGTATCGGCTTGCCGCCTGGAACAAAACTCCACATATATTTGGAAAAACTACCAAACTCCTTTTGGATCCCGATAAACAACCTGGCATTAATAATAGCGCCATTTATCTTTAAGCGGTTGCGGATAATACCTTCGTCGTTCATTAACCTTTCTACATCTTCATCGGTAAAAGCAGCAACTTTTTGCACGTCAAAACCGGCAAAAGCCTTACGGTAATTTTCGCGCCTGCGGAGAATGGTAATCCAGCTCAAACCCGCCTGCGCACCTTCCAGTATCAAAAACTCGAACAGTATTTTATCGTCATAAACGGGCTTCCCCCATTCCTCATCGTGGTATTTAATGTAGAGCGGATCGGAAGTGGCCCAGGAACAGCGTATTTTTGAGTCCTTAGTATTAAGTCCAGAGTCTTGAGTCATATTATGCGAATTTTGCAGTGGTTATTTTAAGTTAGGTTTGCTTCAATATTTGTAAACAGCTCAATGAAAATCTCCAATGGCGACCGTCACCCTGAATTTATTTCAGGGTCTTTATTGCAAGTTAATTTTCAAAAAGATGCTGAAATAAATTCAGCATGACGTATGCGTTAATAACAACACTAAACTCCGAACTCAGAACTTAGTTCATCCCAATACTCAACAGCTCTTCTATAGTGTGGAATTACAATGCTACCGCCCACAAGATTGGCGACCATAAAGATTTCGTTCATTTCGTCGTTATTTACCCCCGCGTCGAAACATTTGCCCAAATGATATTTGATACAGTCATCACAACGCAAAACCATTGAGGCCACCAGGCCCAGCATTTCTTTGGTTTTAACATCGAGGGCGCCATCAGCATAGGAGGTGGTATCTAAAGCAAAAAAACGTTTGATGTTTGTATTTGCCGTTTCCATAATCCTATTGTTCATTTTTTCGCGATAGCCATTAAATTCTTCTACAAGCTTTCCCATATTTTAAATCTTTTTTAACTGTTATTTGTTAGAATTATAAACATTTGATTATGAAAATGATATCTCCAAAATTTCATGCCGTTTTAGATTACCTGCTCGTCATGCTTTTATTGGCTTCGCCTGATCTTTTTGGCCTTTCTAAAACCGCTGCAACACTGGCTTACGCGCTGGGTATCATTCATTTTATATTAACGATAAGCACTAATTTTAGCGGGGGAATTTTTAAAATCATTCCTCTTAAGCTGCACGGCCTTATCGAATTTTTCGTCAGCATTATACTTGTTATTTTAGCATTTACGCTGTTTAAAGGGAATTTAGTCGACGAAATTTTCTACGCTTGCTCAGGCTTATTGATTTTGATTATTTTTACCCTTACTGATTATAAACGAAGTTTACCCATTATATTGTAATTTCTTCCAATGGGTTCCAGAATACCATTTTAAAATTGACCACTTTATCATTCTTAACTTCAACTCCTTCCTGTCTTAACAGCTCTTCCATTAGTTCAGGTGGTTTAAAATGAAATTTTCCGGTAAGGAGGCCGCTACTGTTTACTACACGGTGAGCAGGTACCTTGGGGTGGGCAGTACCCGCATAAAGCATGGCATGACCAACCATTCGCGATGATTTGGCTGCCCCCAAACTTTTGGCAATTGCCCCATACGAGGTTACCCTGCCTTTCGGAATTAAGCGGGCAATCTCATAAACCTGTTCGTAAAAGTTGGTATCCATTATTCAAAAGAAAACTGAATATAGTTAATATTTTTATCGTGTAATAGGTATTTCTTCTCGTAATAGGTTTTAATTGACAGCACATCGTCAACCAGATCAGAAGTGTATAAATGATCGGTGTTCTTATGCACCAGCAAACTTAATTCTGCAACTTTTTCGCAGGTATAAGCGTATAACTGGTCGTTATCTGTTTTTAAATTAACCTTCCCTCCGGGTTTTAAAACCATTTTATACCGGTTCAAAAATGCAGGAAAAGTTAACCGTTTTTTCTCACGGCTATCCTGTGGTTGAGGATCAGGAAAGGTAATCCAGATTTCGTCAATTTCTCCTTCATTAAAATAATCAAGGATATTTTCGATCTGAATCCTTAAAAACGCAACATTGTCTATTTGCTCTTCAATAGCGGTTTTAGCACCACGCCAGATGCGGTTGCCCTTATAATCGACCCCTATAAAATTTTTGTCAGGGAACAACCTGGCCAGATTTACCGAATATTCACCTTTTCCACATGCCAGTTCGAGCACGATTGGATTTTCATTTTTAAAATGTGCTGAAGCCCAATTGCCTTTTAAGGCTTTTCCAGCATCTAATTGATATACGTTTGCAAATGTTTCGATTTCTGCAAAACGCCTAAGTTTATCTTTACCCAAAAGTTTTTTCTGCAAAAATACAATTAAATCAATAACCCATGTTTCTTTTGTCCGAAAGATTAATGTCAATCTTGTTTAAGAATCGTATTTTTGTTGCCTATAAAAATTTACTGTGGAAAAAGAAGCTAAGATATATGTAGCAGGCCATCGTGGTATGGTAGGTTCGGCCATTTACCGTAAACTGCAAAAAGAAGGTTACAAAAATATTATTACCAAAACTTCAGATGAACTGGATCTCCGCAACCAGCAGGCAGTTACCGATTTCTTTGCACAAGAAAAACCGGATTATGTTTTTCTTGCAGCAGCAAAAGTTGGTGGCATTGTAGCAAACAATACGTACAGAGCCGATTTTCTTTACGAGAATTTAGCGATCCAGAATAACGTTATCCATAATGCTTATGTAAATAAGGTTAAAAAACTGATGTTTCTCGGCTCAAGCTGCATTTATCCTAAAATGGCACCACAGCCCTTAAAAGAAGATTACCTTTTAACGGGAACTTTAGAGCATACCAACGAGCCTTATGCCATTGCAAAAATTGCAGGTATTAAAATGTGCGACGCTTACCGCGATCAGTATGGTTGTAATTTTATCTCGGTAATGCCAACCAATTTATACGGCTTTAATGATAACTACCATCCCCAAAACTCACATGTTTTGCCAGCTTTGATCCGTAAGGTACATGAAGCAAAAGCAAACAACGAAAAAGAAGTCGTGGTTTGGGGATCCGGCTCACCTATGCGCGAATTTTTATTTGCTGATGACCTGGCCGATGCCTGTTATTTCCTGATGCAGCACTATAACGAACCGCACCTGATCAACATTGGTACCGGACACGATTTAACGATTAAAGATCTCGCTTTATTAATTAAAGATGTACTGGGTTTTAAAGGCGAATTGATATTTGATACCAGCAAACCCGATGGAACGCCACGTAAATTAATGGATGTTAGCAAACTTCATCAATTAGGCTGGAAACATAAAATTGAATTACCCGAAGGTATTGCAATGGCATACCAGGATTTTGAAAGCCGGTATTGAGAAAGCAATGAATGAGAGGGTGATTGAAGATTTTAATTACGGCTTCATCCTCTCCTTTAATAATTTTATATAGGTAAAATTTATATATTTGTTTTAATAAATAAGTTTTACCTATATGACCCTAGTTCAGCTAGAATATATCGTTGCTGTTGATACCTACAGAAGTTTTGTCACCGCTGCCGACAAGTGTTTTGTAACCCAACCTACCTTGAGTATGCAGATACAGAAGCTTGAAGAATTAATCAATGTTAAAATTTTCGATAGGAGTAAACAACCTGTAAGCCCCACCGAAATTGGCGCACAGATTATTGCCCAGGCCAGAATTATTTTACAGGAAAGCGGAAAAATAAAAGAACTGATCAGCAGCCAGCAGCAGGATATTTTGGGAGAACTCAGAATAGGTGTAATCCCAACGGTTGCACCTTATTTATTACCGGAGGTAATTTCGTCTATGCTGGAGAAATATCCTGAACTGAAACTTTTAATCTGGGAATATACTACTGAAGACATCATCCATCATTTAAAAACCGGTGTATTGGATTGCGGAATTCTGGCTACACCCTTAACCGATCCGAATATTACCGAAACGCCATTATACTACGAGAACTTTGTAAGCTACATTAGCAAAAACAGCAAGCTTTATAAAAAGAAAGCAGTTGATGCCGAAGACCTCAACAATGAAAACATCTGGCTTTTAAACGAAGGGCATTGCATGCGCAATCAGGTATTAAACATTTGCCGGTCTACAAAAAACAACCGCTTACCGGGTTTAGAATACAATACCGGCAGTGTAGAAACTTTAGTGCGAATGGTCGATTTAAACGGAGGCGCAACCTTACTCCCTGAGTTAGCGATCGCTGAATTAAATGCTAAGCAGACCACTAAAATCAGGCATTTTAAATCTCCTGAACCTGTACGCGAAATCAGCCTGGTAACCCATAAAAACTTCATCAAGAAAAGAATGCTCAATGCGCTAAAAGACGAGATTTTGGAGATTATCCCCAAAGCCATGAGGCAAAAAAAGAAAAAAGATGTGGTTGGGATTTAGGTTGCGTTGCAAATTTCAGTAGACTAAACGATGGGATAAACCATAAGTTTTAATGGTGGTCTTCATTGCAAGAAGCAACGCCCCCTTTTATCAGGAAGATTTTCTACAATGGATTTATTTCACCCTTGGAACTAATCCTTTGTCTCTATCCACATGATCTGCCAGCTTATAGCTTTTTGCAGCAGGATTTTTATCTTCCAAAAAGATCAGGATGATCAGCGAAATAATGGGGATTAAAAAGGAAATCAAAAACCAGAACCAGAATTTACGCCCGGTTCTTTTGGCTAAAAAACCAGCCAGTAACTGGGGTGACAATAATAGCCCTAGTACAACCACACCGAGGATAATTTCAGGCATCTGCTTTTATTGAAGGACGACTTAAGCCATTATGGATTTTGTTTTTCTACCGGAGGCGCAGACAGTAACCCTTTAATATCGCTCTGTACTTCTTCCTCTTCGCCTTTTTTCTTTTTCTTGTTTTTAGGGCTTTTTCCGCTTAAACGTTCCTCGATAACTTTATCGTACTCAAGTTGTTGCTCAGGCCTTAAAACGTTACGGATATTTTTAGTGGTTTCGTTCTGCAGTTTATAGAATTTATCTACATCTTCTTCTTTCGAATTACCTGCCTGTTGCCTTTTAATTAATTCGGCTTGTTCTTTAGCCTGGTTGTAGGTAAAACTATATATCACACTTTTTTGCGTGCCATTCAGTTTTAATCGCTTATCCAGATCTTCCACATTCTTCTGTGCAATTTCTGAAGGTGTAGGCATTTTATTCTGTTGCGCACGCACCAAACCGTTTATACCAACCAGGAATACCAATAAAATTACAAGCCTTTTCATGTTAACTATTTAATGTATGCGAAGTTACTTAAATATCTTAAAACAAGAAAGTCCCGGTTTACACCAGGACTTCCTAAAATTTTATCGGGTTTTAATTACAATGCTTTTTTGTAAAGCTCAGCAACGGCATCCCAGTTAATCACGTTCCAGATTGCGGCTAAGTAATCCGGACGTTTATTTTGATATTTTAAATAATAGGCGTGCTCCCAAACATCGATACCTAAAATTGGTGTTCCCTTTACTTCTGCAATGTCCATTAAGGGGTTATCTTGATTTGGAGTAGAAGAAACCTGAAGTTTTTTATCAGCACCAACCGATAGCCAAGCCCAACCAGAACCGAAACGGGTAGCACCTGCTTCTTGTAATTTGGTTTTAAGATCGGCAAACGAACCAAAAGTTTCGTTAATTGCCTTGGCTAAATCGCCGGTTGGCTCGCCTCCTTTGTTTGGACCTAAAATGTTCCAGAATAAAGAGTGGTTATAGTGACCACCACCATTATTTCTAACAGCAGCAGGGAATTTTGAAATGTTTTTTACAATTTCCTCGATGCTTGAACTTGCTTCTGGTTTACCTTCTAACGCCTTGTTTAAGTTGGTAACGTAAGCCTGGTGATGTTTATCGTGATGGATTTCCATCGTAGTTTTGTCGATATGCGGTTCTAATGCATCGGTTGCGTAGTGTAACGCAGGTAATTCAAAAGCCATAATATTTATGTTTTAAGATTTAAAAATGTTTCTTGTAGCAAATATAACATTAGAACGTTAAGATTTGTTCATGTTATTATCATCAAATCGTTTTCCGGGTTAATGTTGGAAAGCTGAAAGGGTTAAAAAGTTGGAAGGTTCAGGGCGGTAAATCAAGCCGTTTTTTATGAAGATTACAATTTAGTCAATAGTTAATGGACGATAGTAAAATAGCCTGCTCGCCTGTGAACTATAACCATTAACTCATCTTTTCTTTGCAAAGAAACCTTTCATCAGTGCTCCACACTCCTCTGCCATTACGCCACCTTTTAACACCGTTTTAGGATGGAGCAGATTTGCATTTTTAGAAATAAAACCTCTTTTCTCTTCGCGGGCGCCGTAAACGATCCGGCCGATCTGTGTCCAGTAACTTGCACCGGCGCACATTACACAAGGCTCTATGGTTACGTAAAGGGTACAATCCCGTAAATATTTTGCTCCGATGGTTTGCGCAGCAGAAGTAAAAGCCTGCATTTCGGCATGCGCAGTAACATCATTAAAGCGTTCGGTTAAGTTATAACCGCGACCAATAATCCTGTTTTTACTGACCACGATGGCGCCTATCGGAATTTCATCTTCGGCCAAAGCTTTCTTGGCTTCTTCCAAAGCTAATTTCATGTAATGAAGGTCTTCTTCCCCCGGATCGGTATTTTCGAAATTGTAAAAACTCATTGGGCAAATATAAGGTATAATGCGGAAAGACCCCGTAAGTTTGAAAGGGCGGCAGAAAGGCAAGCCCTTACAAGTTAAAGGATAAATTTTGTTTAGGTTTTAGAGTGCAACACGAGTGCTCATCGGTTACTGCGGTCCTGCTTTCCATTCCAAGTCCGCACTCGTTCCTCGCTTGCGTGCTTTCCACTTCAATCAGGGCTATTTTCCCGCAGATCGGCGCTGATGAAAGCTGCAGAATTTAACATTTTAATTTGCTTAAATCTGCGTCGATCTGCGTGTCTTATCTTTAAATCTGGGGGGGGGGAAAATGAGAAATATGCTTACTAAATCAACTTACTTCCGTTCGGCACCTTGCTTTGTACAGCTGCTAACACAATATCGCCGTTTTCATCGGCAAAGCCGGTTACTAAAAATTCGGACATAAATTTGCCGATCTGCTTTTTAGGAAAGTTAATCACCCCTATGATCTGTTTTCCGGGTAATTCTTCCAATGTATAATGTTTCGTAATCTGTGCACTGCTCATTTTAATGCCAAATTCACCAAAATCCACCTTTACCTTATAGGCTGGTTTCCGGGCTTCAGGAAATTCGAAAGCCTCTAAAATAGTACCCACTCTTAATTCAACCTTTTCGAAATCACTCCAGGTAATCTGTTCCATAAACAATTAATGTATTACCGGCAAAAATATAAATTATTCGCTGGTAGTTTAAAATAAGATAAAATACAATTCAATTCAAACGGTTGCATAAAAATCAAAGAGATTTTGTAAAAAATTTGCGTTTTATATTTTTACACCTATCTTTATGCAACCGTTTGCATAACCAAATATAAAATAACTTAAAAGCATGTACTTATTAGGAATTGATTTAGGAACCTCATCTATAAAAGTTGCAGTTGTTGAAATTGCTACGCAAAAAAATGTAGCCACAGCTCAATACCCTGAAGAGGAAACGGCGATCAAATCTGTACAATCGGGCTGGGCAGAACAATCACCCAATGATTGGTGGCAAAATGTTCAACAGGCCATTTTAAAATTAAATTCAACCGGCCTGTTTGATCCTAAAGAAATTAAAGCCATTGGTATTGCTTATCAAATGCACGGATTGGTTGTTGTAGATAAAAACAAAGAGGTGCTCCGCGACAGCATTATTTGGTGCGACAGCAGAGCAGTTGAATTGGGCAATGGTGCTTTCGAGGCAATCGGTCATGAAAAATCGTTAAAACACCTGCTAAATTCCCCCGGGAATTTCACAGCCTCAAAACTGGCCTGGGTAAAAACAAATGAACCGGAGATTTACAACCGCATCGATAAAATCATGCTGCCGGGCGATTTCATTGCCATGAAATTAACGGGAGAAATTACAACCAGCATTTCTGCGTTATCGGAAGGCATTTTTTGGGATTTTCAAAATCACGAAATTTCTGAAGATGTGATGAATTATTATGGCATTTCGAACGACCTCATCCCAACTGTGAAACCGCTGTTTTCGGAACATGGCTATTTAACTGCCGATATTGCCGGCTCCCTGGGTTTAGCAACCGGCATTCCTGTTGCTTATAAAGCGGGCGATCAGCCGAACAATGCACTTTCCTTAAATGTACTAAAACCCGGTGAAGTTGCAGCAACGGCCGGAACATCGGGCGTAATTTACGGCGTGAGTGATGAGCTTACCTACGACCAACAATCGAGAGTAAATACCTTTGCGCATGTAACCTATTCGGAGGAAACAAAGCATACCGGAGTTTTACTTTGTATTAATGGTACCGGTAGCATGTACCGTTGGGCCAAACATAATTTTGCATCCCAGGCTACCTATGCTGATCTGAATATCCTCGCATCAAAAGCACCGATAGGCAGTAACGGTTTAAAGGTACTTCCTTTCGGAAATGGTGCAGAGCGGATGTTAAACAACCAATATACGGGTGCGGAGTTTTTGGGTATTGATTTAAACCTCCACAATCAATCCGATATCTTCAGGGCTGTACAGGAAGGAATTGCTTTTTCTTTCCGTTATGGATTGGATATTATGCGCGAAAACGGCATGCAGCCTAAAGTAATCCGGGCCGGAAGGGCCAACCTTTTTTTAAGTGATCTATTTGCTCAAACTTTTGTAGATGTTACAGGCATTCCGGTTGAACTTTATGAAAACGACGGTAGTGTAGGTGCAGCCTTAGGTGCGGGTATAGGTGCCGGAATTTTTAAAACTACCGAAGAAGCTTTTAGCAAACACAATGTAATTAACACTTTAACACCCCAACATTCAGCTGGTTATGAAGCCATCTACCAGGATTGGAAAGCAATATTAGAAAAACAATTAGCAAGATAAATTTGGTTTATGGCTCACGGTTTAATAGTTCCTAGATCAGTTGGTTATAAGTTATCAGCCAAAGACCATGGATTAATAAACTATAGGCCATGAGCCATCAACCCCAACCAAAAAACAAAAAACATGACAAAAGTAGTAACAGGAGCAACGGAATTTTTCAAAGGCATTGATCAGATCAAGTTTGAAGGTCTGGAAAGCCATAATCCATTAGCATTTAGATGGTATGATGCCAACAAGGTAGTAGCGGGTAAAACCATGAAGGAACATTTTAAGTTTGCCTGCGCTTACTGGCATTCATTTAATGGCAACGGTGCCGATCCGTTTGGAGGTGCAACGCATATTTTTCCTTGGGATGAAAAAAAAGATGCAGTAGAAAGAGCAAAAGATAAAATGGATGCAGCATTTGAATTTATCACTAAAATGCAGATTCCATATTACTGTTTCCATGATGTGGATGTAGTAGATTATAGCGACGATGTTGTCGAAAATGAACGCAGGTTACAGGCATTGGTTGAGTATGCCAAGCAAAAACAGGCAGAAAGTGGTGTAAAATTACTCTGGGGAACCGCAAATTTATTCAGCCACAAGCGCTACATGAACGGGGCAGCAACCAATCCGGATTTTCATGTACTGGCACATGGGGCTGCACAGGTTAAAGCCGCTTTAGATGCTACAATTGCCCTCGGTGGGGAAAATTATGTTTTTTGGGGAGGAAGAGAAGGCTATATGAGCTTGTTGAACACCAACATGAAACGTGAGCAGGAGCATTTGGCAAAATTCTTACATGCCGCTAAAGATTATGCACGCAAGCAGGGCTTTAAAGGAACATTTTTTATCGAGCCAAAACCATGCGAGCCTTCTAAACATCAATACGATTACGATGCAGCTACAGTAAAAGGCTTTTTACAACAATACGATCTGTTGGCCGACTTTAAATTAAATTTAGAAGTTAACCATGCCACCCTGGCCGGCCATACTTTCCAGCACGAATTACAGGTGGCCGTAGATAACGGTTTATTGGGTTCTATCGATGCAAACCGTGGCGATTATCAAAATGGCTGGGATACCGATCAATTCCCGAACGACATTAACGAATTAACGGAAACCATGCTGATTATTTTAGAAGGTGGTGGTTTACAGGGTGGAGGTGTAAACTTCGATGCAAAAATCCGCCGTAACTCAACCGATCCGAAAGACTTATTCTATGCACATATCGGTGGTATGGATATTTTTGCCAGGGCATTGATCACTGCGGATGCCATTCTCCAAAAATCTGATTACAAAAAAATAAGGGCCGACCGTTATGCTTCATTTGATAACGGAAAGGGTGCTGAATTTGAACAGGGTAAACTTAGTTTAGAAGACTTGAGGAATTACGCTGCAGAAAATGGCGAACCAGAGGTACGCAGTGGAAAGCAAGAATATCTGGAAAATTTAATTAACAGGTACATCTAATTGCAGGCTAAAAGATTAGGTTGCAAAATAATAAATGTCAATTTAACATTTTATAACAAAAAAATTTGAAGATTAAATAATGATTTTACTACATTTAGCCCTCTAAACCAAATAACTTATCTTAAATGAAAATCACAGATTACATTATTTTTCTCGCCTACTTTGCGATTGTAGCAATTTATGGTTTTTGGATTTACCAACGTAAGAAGCAAAAGCAGATGAGCAGCAAGGATTATTTTCTTGCAGAAGGTTCACTCACCTGGTGGGCGATCGGTACTTCCTTAATTGCCTCGAACATTAGTGCCGAGCAATTTGTAGCCATGAGTGGCGATGGATTTAAAATGGGATTAGCTATTTCCACCTATGAATGGATGGCTGCTGCAACATTGGTAATTGTTGCTACCTTTTTTATTCCGGTATATCTTAAAAACAAGATTTACACCATGCCACAATTTCTAAGTCAACGTTACAATGGTACCGTAGCCATGATTATGGCGGTATTCTGGTTGTTACTGTACGTTGTGGTAAACTTAACCTCCATCTTATACCTGGGTGCTTTAGCGGTAAGCAGTATTTCGGGTATCGGCTTTTGGTACTGTATGATGGGCCTTGCCATTTTTGCTGTAATTATTGCATTAGGCGGTATGAAAGTAATCGGTTACACGGATGTAATCCAGGTAGCGTTTTTAATTTTTGGCGGTTTAGCAACTACGTATTTAGCACTTAATTTGGTAAGCGATCATTTTGGTGGCCACGGCGTATTGGATGGTTTATCGTTCTTGAGGGAAAAAGCACCGGATCATTTCCATATGATATTTAAGAAAGACAGTGCCAATTATGCTTCATTACCGGGTATGACGGTACTGCTAGGGGGGATGTGGATTGTAAACCTAAACTATTGGGGCTGTAACCAGTACATTACCCAGCGTGCTTTAGGAGCTGATCTAAAAACGGCCAGGGCGGGTATTTTATTTGCGGCCTTCTTAAAGCTTCTGATGCCACTAATTGTGGTTTTACCGGGTATCGCCGTATATATGTTGTATAAGGAAAACACGGGTATTGATGTAAATTCAATGATGCCTGGCGGAGAACTTCGTCCGGATAGGGCATACCCCACTTTATTAAATATCTTGCCTACGGGATTAAAAGGTTTATCTTTTGCCGCTTTAACCGCAGCAATTGTGGCCTCATTAGCCGGCAAAATCAATAGTATTTCTACTATTTTTACTTTAGATATTTTCAAGAAACACATCAATTTGGAAGCCAGTGAGAAAAAATTGGTAAGAACCGGACGCTGGGTGGTAATTGTGGCCATGATTATCGCAATCGCCATTTCACCTTTCCTCGGTATCGACAAAAAAGGTGGTTTCGAATTTATACAGGAGTATACCGGTTTTGTAAGCCCGGGTATTTTTGCCATGTTCATATTGGGATTCTTCTGGAAAAAGACCACTTCGAATGCAGCCCTGTTTGCTACTATTGGAGGGTTTGGTTTATCAGTATTGTTGAAATTCTTACCGGGCATGATGGATTTGTCTTTCCTTCACGATTTCGGATTCTCGGTAGCCAATGCAGATGGAATTTACGAAATACCTTTCTTAGATCGAATGGGCTTTGTATTTGTAATCTGTATTATCGTAATGGTTGCCATTAGTCTGTTCGAAAATAGCAAAGGCGATAAATCTAATGGTTTAGAGGTAGATGCAAGCATGTTTAAAGTTCATCCTTCGTTTGCCGTTGGATCGCTTTTAGTATGTGGAATCTTAGTTGCACTTTACTCCATTTTCTGGTAAAAAAATTAAATTCAAGAATAAGCAAAAGGCTCGCAACGAAAGTGGTGAGCCTTTTGTATTTGTATACCGGCAGGTATCAAACCATCGCCGAGCTACCGGAGCTTAAAAGGATAATAGTTGAAATGCGCCGTTTAAGTCAGCATAAACAGGAATAAAGGCGCTTGCAAAGGCAAACCTGTAATAGGAGCAAAGACCGTTCAAAAATAGCCCTGATTGATGCATAAAGCCCGCAATCCCGATTTTTCATCGGGAGAGGATTTGGAGTAAAAAGCAGGCTACCGTAACCGATAAGACATGGTTACTGCGCTACTAAGCGTATAAATAAATTAGCTGTGTGTTGGCAACAATAATTTACTTAAGCTATTGTTCATGCTTAATTATGCTTGCTTTGGCCGGTGAAACATCAAATAGGCAGACCAATTAAAATACAGAGGAATGGCTCATATAGAGATGAGCCAGGGCATTTGGAGCTTATTCAATTTTTTTAATTACTGTGCACAAGGCCCATCAGGGATTTCTTTACTGATCTTAAGCACTTTCATCACCACTAAGGTTGAATCGAAATCAGAAGAAACAGCCGTATCCGATTTGGTAAAATAACCTTCCAATTCTACATATACCGGTTCGTATGGCTTCTCAAAACCCAGATTGTTGTAAGAAAGCTCCAGGTTCTTCACACTGTCTGTAACCCAATATTCCCGGTTATCCTCGCACAAGGTAAAAGATTTCATTTCAGGACCAAAACTATACAAACCTTTAACCTTTATCAGGTTACTTTTTTCTCCCTCGGCCTTATCTTTTCTATTACAAGCTGTAGCAGCTACGCCAAGGAGCACAACAAATACAATTGCCTGTTTAAATAACTTCATTTTATATAGTTTGATTAATTTGATCTATCTTTTTAACACTTAAACTGGATGACAAAGCGGATGCCAAAAATGAGAAGATACCTACGGTAACAAAAACTAAAACGAAATCTTTCCACTTTAATCCAATTGGATAAGAACTTACAAGGGTTTTGTTTACTTCATCGCCCATCTTAATAAGACCGTAAGTGTGCTGAAAATAATAAAATATAAGACCAATAATTAAACCAAGCACACAACCAGACATGGTAATCATCATGCCCTCAAATAAAAATATACGTTTGATTAATGTTTTCCCTGCACCCAAACTGCTCAGAATGGCAACATCCTTTACCTTATCTATTACTAACATGGTTAACGACCCTATGATATTAAATATAGCAATAATCAGGATAAAAGTAAGAATAATATAAACCGCCCATTTTTCGGTATTTAAAATATGGTAGAGCGATTTATTCTGCTCAGCCTGATTCCTGACTTCATAATCCTTTCCGGCCTTTTCGATCACCTCTTTTTGAAATTCATCAACATCCACTTTTGGCTGCAGATTGATCTCTATTGAAGACACATTTCTTTCTTCGCCCAAAAGTTCACGGGCAAATCCTATCGGTACAATGATGCCATTATCAAAATCCTGCTGCACTTCAAAAACACCGCTTACCCGGATGTTCTTCATCACGAAATCGTCGGCAGGATTTAAGGTATTCACAGCAATATCTTTCTTTGGCGAATAGATTTCCAATTCGGTAAAGGGATCAACAACATTAACGGCTAAATAACTTTGTAAGGCAGAACCAATTACCGCATTATCGCCGCTCCTGTTATGCAACAGAAAGTGGCCTTCTTTAATGGTACTATCCAACCTGGTGTTTTTCAGATAATCTGAACTTACCCCCTTAACCATTCCGACAGCTTGCTTATTGTTGTATTTTAGCAAAGCGTTTTCCTGCAGCACCTCGGTAAAAGTGGCAACCGCTTTGTTTTTTCTGAGCGCATTAAAATAAGGCGTGTTTGGATCAAAAGTTTTCCCTTTAGCTGGTGTAATGGCAATTTGCGGGGTAATGGTATCGAACATGTTGAGTACCACTGTTTCTAAACCGTTAAATACCGACAGGATAATAATCAATGCTGCGCTACCAACCATTACACCGATCATCGATATTCCCGATATCAGGTTAATGGCATTGGTAGATTTTTTAGCAAAAAGATACCTTTTGGCAATATAAAACGATGTATTCACAGCGGTAAAGATAGTTAAAATGTAAAATGGATGCGGTAAGATGGAAGATGGGTAAAAAACCTTTCTGCATCTTACATTTTACATCAAAAAAACGGGTTATGTTGTTTTTCAAAACCAATGCTTGTGGCCGGTCCGTGGCCAGGATAAACCCTGGTTTCATCTGGTAATACAAAAAGCTTATCAGAAATGTTTTGAATTAATTGCTGATGGTTACCACCGGGAAGATCGGTACGGCCTATGCTGCCATAAAAAAGCACATCGCCACCTATTAAAATATGATCGGCAGCATTGTAAAAGCATAAATGTGCGGGCGAGTGGCCAGGGGCAAAGATCAGGCTTAACGTGCTATTACCAAATGATATTGTTCCGCTTTCTGGTAAAAAAGTATCCGGTTGCGGAGAAATCTCATACCGGGTAAAACCCATTGATGGCGCATAACCCGGAACTGCATTTAAAATCGATAATTCGCCTTCATGAAATTGTGGTTTTAAGCCATAAGTATCAAAAATAAATTTATTTCCAAACACATGGTCGAGGTGGCAATGGGTATTTAATAATAAAACGGGTTTAAGGTTTTCCTGTTTAATAAAGGCTGCCAGTTCGTTTTGCTCATACCCCTCATACATGCCCGGATCTATAATGACACACGCTTTGGTTTCATCATACAGGAGGTAAGTGTTTTCGCTATATGCATTAAAGGTGAAGGTTTTTACTGTAATCATACGTTTTTAGAAAAAATCTGATAAACCACCAGAAGGATTTAATTTTTCCACTTAAAAGTGGCAATCAGGGTATCGATATCCTGTTTAATAAATTTAACAACGGGTGCTATCGAATCGTATTGTGGCCGCTCATTAAAATATAATGCTCCCCTAAAATAATGTTTCGTACTATCGGTTAAAAAAAACTGTACAGATGATGCGGTATTTCCCTCTATGGCATAATAAATACCATAAACCTTGTGCTCAGGATAGTGGATAATCCTCTGATCGATGGCACTGGCTTTTATGGTATGTTTAAAAGCAAGTTTCCGCGCATCTTCTACCATTTCATCATATTCGCCTTTGCCCGATACATCATAATAAGTTAAATGTAAAAAGCCATTAAACTGCTTAAAATGTAAATTGTACCAGTTTTTTTGGGCATCGCGGCTTTTATCCTGCTCTATTGCTGCATAAGTGGGATATTTAAAAGCAAAGGGAACGGGCCTTGAAAACGAAGTATAATGTTTTTCAGGGAATACAATCCTGAAATAAGCCCTGGGCTTCGGGCTGTAATCGTGGTTTTGGCAGGCCATTAGAAAAAAAAGCAGTACAAAAGGAACACAGATCAGTTGTTTTAGTTTCATAACATGTTATCAAAGATTGCCTCGCCGTTCCTACCGCAATGACGATAGTTTAAATTATTTATTCCAGATTGCCCACGCTTTTTCGGCCTGTTTATATAGCATTTCCAACCCGTTTTTAATCGCCGCACCCTGTTCGGCAGCTTTTGCCAAAAATGAAGTTTCCAGCGGATTATATACTAAATCGTAGGCCAGGTGCTCTGGCCCGAGCAGGCTGTAATCAATTGGTGGAAAGGTATCAATATTTGGCGACATTCCTAATGGGGTGGTATTGATCAGCAGTTTGTGCGAAGCCAAAATTGCCGGAGTAACTTCGTTGTATAGGATAGCACCTTCAACAGGTTTACGTACCACCACCCGGTATTCGATATGTAGCTTGTCCAAAACGTATTTTACCGCCTTTGCCGCTCCTCCATCGCCAAAAACCAGCGCTTTTACGTGCTGCGGACCTAATAAGGGCAGCAGGGATGCTTCAAAACCGTAAGCATCGGTATTATATCCTTTTAAGTAATTTTCGTTTTCAAAATTTTTAATGGAAATGCAGTTTACGGCACCGATCTGCTCGGCGGCTTCATCTACTTCATTTAAGTAACAAAGCACATCTACCTTATGCGGAATGGTTACATTTAAGCCGCAAAGCGATGGGTTTTCGCTCAGGAGATCAGGCAGCGATTTAATATCTTCGATCGGAAAAAGCTCATATTGATGATCGGTTATCCCCTCATTTAAAAACTTTTCGGTAAAATATTTTTTAGAAAAGGAGTGAGATAAAGGATATCCGATTAAACCGTATGTTTTCATATTAGTATAACAAGCAAACCTTACAAGTTTTTGAAACCTGCAAGGTTTATTATGCGCTTCGCAACGACAAATGTTGTCTTTATTTTACTTGATTCAGGAAATAGTCAAAAGTATCGCCACGTAGTCCCAAGCGAATGGTTTCTAAGGGGATTACTTCGGCCGGGGCAATATTACCAAGGTTTACATTGCTACCGATTAACTTAATAAACCAAACCTGCTGTTCTTTTTGAGGGGCTTCCCAGATAATGGTTTCTTCCGGAATCTGTGTTAAAATTTCATCCACCAATCCTTCACGTACTTCGCCACTTCCACGGTAAATACCTACATTACCACCTTCGCGGGCTTCGGCAATTACTTTCCACGATCCGGCTTCGATTTCGGCCTGCATTAATTTAATCCATTTGTATGGCGCGAATATTTTAGCTGCATCTTTACTTCCTACCTCCGATATTACGGTTACCTGTTTAGAAAGCTCATTGATAAAACTACATTTTTTATCGTGTTCAATATCAATAGAACCGTCAGAAACTTCTGCATATTCCATTCCGTACTCATCTAAAACACGTTGATAATCTGAAAATTGATTGCGGATGATAAAGGCTTCAAATAATGTTCCACCAAAATAGGTTGGGATGCCTGCACTTTTATATAACGCTAATTTTTCTTTGAGGTTTGGGGTTACGTGCGATGTTGCCCAACCTAATTTCACGATATCGGTATGTATGCCTGCCACCTCAATAAAATCTTCAACCTGGCGTAGGCTTAATCCCTTATCCATAACCATTGTTAAGCCTTTTTGGCGTGGTTTACCTGGACGTTCGGGAACGTTTAATAATGGATAATTCATATGCGTACAAAAGTGAAAAAAATTTTGAGATTTATTTGTTAAATTTTTCTCACAAGGTGGTTACCTTATATATCTGTTTATAACATTCAAAATGGCACTGTTATCCTGCAATTGCGGCAAATATTCAAATAAAATATAATGTTTATCGGGGTCGGTAGTTAATGCGGTTTCTAAATATCCCAAGGCGTCGCCATAGCTTCCCAAGGCAAAAAGATAGGCCACCATCCGGTAATAGAGTTCTGCGGCTTCCGGATTGTTCTTGATCGCCTCAGCCATTGTTTCTGATGCTTCGAGCAGCTTTCCCTGTTCGTAAAGCACGGTACTAAAATCTAACCAGGCCTCAATATCCAAAGGATTAAATTCCAATACTTTTTCATATGCATCGATCGATTCATCAATCTGGCCTAATTTATAATAGGCGTCTGCCATGGCGAACCAGAAATCAGAATTCTCGGCTTCCAGATCGATCGCTTTTTTATAAAAATGCAGCGACTCGAAATAACGCTCCTCAAAATTCAGTGTCACCCCGATCCCAAACCAGGCATCAGCCATTTTAGGATCCATTTTTACTGATTTTTTGTAATAAGAACGGGCCTCGTCCATTTTTTCCAGTTTCTCATAACATTCGCCAATGGCACAATAAGTATCGGCATTAGGCTGTTCGTATTCGAAAGTCTGTTTGTAAACATCTATTGCTTCATCATATTTATCCAGCTGTACGAGTGCATTTCCCTTGTTAAAATAGGCTGAGCTGAAATCCTCTTTAATCAGTATCGCATAATCGTAAGCATCAATAGCTTTTTCAAAAAGGTTCAGCTTGTGGAAACTATTGCCCAGATTGTACCAGGCCGCATAAGAATATGGATCGGTATCGATGTACTGCTGGTAAAACTTGATGCTTTCTTCCTGCTTGTCTAACACATCGTAGCAGAAAGCCAGCTCATACAAACCATCCTGATTTTCCATATTCTGCTCTAAACTAAGCTTGATGTAGGTAATGGCATTTTCATAATCAGACATGCTTTGATATACATAGGCCATCTGCAATAAAATCTCATCAGTACTCTCGGCCAGGCCTAAAGCTTTTTCGTAATTTTCCAAAGCCTCATCGTAACGTTCTGTATTCTGAAAAATATTACCGCGCAGCAAGTAGATATCAGGTTCTGAAGGCTCTAAAAGTTCAGCTTTTTGCAGGGCGATAAAAGCTTTTTCGTGGTTATTGGTTAAAATGTAAAGGTGCGCCTGTTTAATTAAAAAAACAGTTGCATAAGGATGCTGACTAATAGCAAAGTCAATTACCTGCAAGGCTTTAACCGGGTCATTTTTCTCAATGTAGAAATCTACAATGTATTCAAAAGCACCTGCATCGAAAAAATACTGATCCTGGTTGCGGAGCATCTCTTCGTAACGTTCTACCGAGCGTTGTGCATCTTCGTTGGATTCAAAAAAGAATTCTTCTTCCATATATTATACTATTAAAGAACCGTGCCAATTAGCAGTAAAACACATTATAAGTTTAACAATTATAATTATCCGTTTTTAAAATAATTATTAACATCAATAAGGTAAAACAGCGTAAACAACTGAATATAAAGTGTGTTAACTGTAATTAAGATGTGTGGATAATCAACAGGTTTTTTTGCAACATCGCAGTTCCTTGTCCCTTCTTTTACAAAAATACTATAAATTTACGTGATATAAGTAATCAGGAAGTCATGAAAGGATTAGTCATTTTTGCCTTATTTTTACTGTGTTTGAGTACAAATGGCTTTGCACAGCAAAATGAAGAAGATGCCATTAAAAAAACCATCGCCAATCTTTTTACCGGCATGAAAGAGGGCGACAGTACCCTGGCCCGCAGTGCTTTTGCAAACGGCGCAATTATGCAAACTATTGTTAATAAAATGGGAAAAGTGAGTGTGCGCAATGAATCGGTTAACAATTTTATCCAGTTAATTGGCACTCCACATCAGGAAAAATACGATGAACAGATTGTTTTTACAAAAATACTGATTGATGGTGCATTAGCTTCCGTTTGGACCGACTACAAATTTTACCTGGGTGAAAAATTTAGCCATTGCGGAGTAAACTCCTTTCAGTTAGTGAAGGGAGATAAAGGCTGGCAGATCGTTTATATTATCGATACCAGGAGAAAAGAGGGGTGTAAATAGATTTTTGTATAATCCATAGATATACAGCATATCAGTAAAAAAGTCGTCATCTCGACCGAAACGCAGCGAAATGCCCGCCCGTACAGGCGGGGAGAAATCTATCTCATACAGATTTAGTTTCGCTGAGCACTTCGTGGTTCTCCACTTCGTTACACTCCGGTCGAAATGACGGCCCTGTTAGAGGAATAAAAATTATTCTTTTTCTAAGTCGGCTGCGCCTTTTTTAAATAATTCTGCCTGCTTGTTCAGGTTGGCTTTCGCATCGCCAGTGGCAGCGGCAGCCTGCTTTGCCTTACCCTGAGCCGTTGCCGCATAAGCACCAGCCAGTTGTTTGTTTAAGTAGGCCTGCAGTTTCAGTCTTTCGATGGCACTGCTAATGTTATTTATGCCTTTTTCGGTTACTGCAGGATTGGTGTTTGCCCGTAAATATTGGAAATACTGACCAATTACCCCGAAAATTTTGTTGCGATCGCCATTTAGCATAATATTCTCGTAAAATGCCTGGTGTTCGTCTTTAGGATCGCTGATGTATAAGGATGCGATAGATGGTGCAATATGTTCTTTGGTGTCGGCATCAAGGCCTGATAATGCAGCAAGGCTTTCCTGAGGAGCAAGTTTAGCCAGTCCGCCGATACCTGCCGCAAGCACTTTATACGAACGGTTTTTCAGGCTTTCGAGCATTAACGATTTGTAAGCCTGGTCACCCGTTTCAGCCAATTTTAGAATAGCAGCCGATCTAACTTCGGTGTCTTTATCACTTTTGGCAAGTTGTAACAGCACAGGCAGCGCTGCAACTTTGATCTGTGCATCTTCAAGATTAAGGCCGTCGATGCTTAATGCGCGTAAATCGCCCGATTTATCTTTCAGCCCTTCCAACAATATTTGTTGTCCGCTGCTGGCCTTGCTTTGCATAATAAACTGTAAAGCTTCGATTCTGTTGGCATAACTTGGTGCATTTTTGTACTGAAAATAATAGTTTTCGGCGGTTTTATTGTCGTTGGTTTCGCCAACTAAAATTTTATCTGCGTCAAAATCGATTAAATCAGGTTTAGCACTCACCTCAAAGCTGAAATTCTGCTCGCGGCTATTGATCAGGATTTCTTTCCTGATTTTTTTACCCCCTGCATAAATATCAATTTTAACAGGCAGTGTAAAGGTCTGTACGCTCGAATCCTGTGTCTGCTTCACTTTAATGGTGGCTTTGCCGTTTTCGTAGCCATAATCGATGCTTAAAATCGGGTGGCCTCCATTGTAGTACCATTGGTTAAAATAAGGGTTCCAATCTTTACCGGTAACATCCTCCATTGCTAAGCGCAGTTGATGCGTTTCACCATTTTTAAATGCATTGGTGGTGAGATAACGGTTAAGCGATTTGTAGAAAGCAGCATCACCCATCTGGTTTTTAAGCGCATAAAGGATGATGGATCCTTTGGCATAACTCACGTTATCGAACATATCTTCCTTGTCGTTATAATAGAAGCGGGCCAAAACCGGACTTTCGCCTTTTTTAGTGGATCCTAAATACGATTGCAGTTTTTCGTAACGCGATTTATCTTCTGCATCCTGTCCGGCATCATGCCCATGCCAGATGATCTCGCCAAAAGTTGCAAAAGATTCGTTCATGGTTAGGTTAGACCACGATTCGGCTGTTACATAATCGCCAAACCACTGGTGGAAAAGTTCGTGGGCAATGGTACCTTCTTCGTTGCCATCTAACAGTTCCCGGTCGGTCTTTTGTATCTGTTCGCCATGTAATGTTGCGGTGGTATTTTCCATTGCTCCCGAAACATAATCCCTCACTACCACCTGTGCATATTTGTTCCATGGGTAATCTACCCCCAAAATATTGCTGTAAAACCGGATCATATCGGGTGTTTTTCCGAAGATCTGTTTAACATAAGGGGCATATTTCGGTTCAAGGTAATAATTTACCTCTTTCCCTTTATACGTATCTTTTGTAACCTTAAACTCTCCGATGGCCATCATAAATAAATACGGCGAGTGTGGAAGGTCCATTTTCCAGGTATCGGTTCTGGTACCGTCGGCATTGGTTTTCTGGCTCACCAGTTTTCCGTTCGATAGTGTGGTGTATTTCGATTTAACGGTCATCGAAATTTCTTCGGTGGTTTTCTGATCGGGCTTATCAATGGTAGGAAACCAGGCCGATGATGATTCCGTTTCGCCCTGCGTCCAGATTTGTGTTGGTTTATTTTTATCGGTACCATCAGGATTGATAAAATAAAGGCCTTTGGCATCGGTTATGGCAGCACTTCCTTTTACCTTCAATTCGTCAGGTTTGGCTGTATAAGCAATGTACACCGTATATTTTTCGGCATTGGTGTACTTTTTATTTAAAGTGATGTACAGTTTATTGTCGTTATACACATATTTAAGGGCCGTATTTCCTTTTGCCCCCACCAGGGATACGGCTTTAATATCCATGCCCTGTGCATCGAGGGTTAACGAATCTGTAGGGTAAAAGTGCGGTTTTAAGGTTACCCATTCTTTTCCATACAAGTATCTTTTTGCATAATCGAAAGATACATCCAATTTAGTATGTACCAGGTCGTTAACTTTGGTTGCGGTTGCGCGGTAAATGCTGAGGTTATTTGATTTTTCAGCAGCTTGTTCCTGTGCGAAAATCGGATTAGCCATAAAAGCCGAAGCCAATATTACCCCACAGGCAATAATTTTTTTATTCATTTTTTAAGATTTTATAAGTCAGTTATCTTTAAAGCAAGATATTAAGTATTGTGGTAAAAGTAAAGCACCAAATGTAACCACCTTTAGCGTAATTTTTTGTTTTTTTGTGTAAACCGATAGAGATATGACTACAGCTATTCAATCTATTTTAAACAGATTAGGCATAAAAGCCAATAATGCAGCATTTAGCACAGGAAGTAACTGGGGCGGAGTGGCAAACACCCAAACATTAGACAGTTATTCTCCTGTAGATGGCAAGCTGATTGCTACGGCCAAAGTTGCAGACGCCGCTGATTATGATAGTGTTGTAATTAAAGCCCAGGAAGCATTTATCACCTGGCGTTCGGTTCCGGCTCCCAAAAGAGGAGAAATTGTACGTCAGTTTGGCGATGCCCTGCGCGAGAATAAAGAGGCACTGGGCACCTTGGTGTCTTACGAAATGGGGAAAAGTTTGCAGGAGGGCTTTGGCGAAGTACAGGAAATGATCGACATCTGCGATTTCGCTGTGGGTTTATCGAGGCAGCTTTATGGTTTAACCATGCACAGCGAACGCCCCAGCCACCGCATGTACGAACAATGGCATCCGCTGGGTATTGTGGGTATTATTTCGGCATTTAATTTCCCGGTAGCGGTTTGGAGCTGGAATGCGGCTTTGGCTTTGGTTTGTGGTAATGTGTGTATTTGGAAGCCATCAGAAAAAACACCTTTAACTGCTATTGCCTGTCAGCATATTATTGCAAGCGTTTTTAAAGCCAATAATGTGGCAGAAGGCGTTTGCAACCTGGTTTTAGGAGATAGGGAAGTTGGCGAACTCATGACCCATGACGGGCGCATCCCTTTAATTTCTGCTACCGGATCGACCCGAATGGGCAAGGCAGTTGCCGCTGCAGTTGGCGCAAGGTTAGGCAAAAGCCTGCTTGAACTTGGTGGCAATAATGCCATTATTATTTCAGAACATGCAGATCTAGATATGAGTTTAATCGGTGCGGTATTTGGCGCAGTTGGCACAGCAGGCCAGCGTTGCACTTCTACCAGGAGGTTAATTATTCACGAGAGTGTATATGATACTTTTACCGCTAAACTGGTAAAGGCCTACGCCCAATTGCGTATCGGCGATCCCTTGGATCAAAATAACCATGTGGGCCCGCTCATCGATACCAATGCGGTTGCAGCCTACCAGGATTCGATCGCAAAATGTAAGGCCGAAGGAGGTAAATTCGTGGTAGAAGGCGGCATTTTATCTGGTGACGACTATGCAAGCGGATGTTATGTAAAACCCTGTATTGCGGAGGTTAACAATGATTTTGAGATTGTTCAACATGAAACCTTTGCACCAATTTTATACCTGATTAAATATAAAACATTGGATGAGGCCATTGCCTTACAAAATGCTGTTCCGCAAGGATTATCGTCGGCCATTATGACATTGAATTTAAGAGAGGCAGAGCAGTTCTTATCGGCCAATGGGTCTGACTGTGGTATAGCCAACGTCAATATCGGCACTTCAGGTGCCGAAATAGGTGGTGCTTTTGGCGGTGAGAAAGAAACCGGTGGTGGCAGGGAAAGTGGTTCGGATGCCTGGAAGGCCTACATGCGCAGGCAAACCAATACCATTAATTACTCGAATACTTTGCCTTTGGCGCAGGGCATAAAATTTGATTTATAACATCGTCTCCGTTTGTAACTGGGTGCATGAAAAAGCTAGAGACTAAAAAAGGCGCTGAATGTAAATTCAGCGCCTTTTTGGTAAATATATGATGGAGTTAGAATAATTTTTCTAATAAAGAAACCTGTATATCATCGTAACGCGATTTGTTGTTTGCCAAAAGTGTTTTTCCTGTTAACCTGGTATTACTTTCCTGAGCAGTAAAACCATCTAAGTTTACTTTGGATGCTACTCCCATTACAGCCTGGTGCAAATCAGTGGTACCTTCTAATTTTAAAGATGCGCCATCTTTCACATTTGTTGATAAGCTAACGGTATTGGCTTTAATATCTGCCGATGCCTCATCATTTAAAACAATGCTTAAGTTTAACAGGTTAAAATTGCCGGCAGTGCTTACACTTGCGGTATTTGAAGCTTCAATAGCAGTTAAATTATTTACGTGGGCAATTACGGTTAAAGCATTTTTATCAAAAGAACTGATCCTCAATTCTGCTCCCTGTTGTTGCACCAAGGCATTTTTGGTGTAATACTGATCATACACCTCAACACTTTCTTTGGCATCCTGAACAAGGATCAGTTTCACATTTCCTGATACCACAATTTTGCTGATGTTTTTAACTTTTGTTAATGCAGTGTAGTTGGCATTATTTTCTGTTGCGTTTGCTACCACTGTTGCGCTGCTTAAAGTAACCATTACTAATGCTGCTGCGAATAAATTTTTGATAGAAGTTTTCATGACCTTAATATTTTTATGTTTGTAAATCTTTATTTTAAATCCCTAATTATTAGGTGGTTTTGTAAATAAGACTACGATACATTGAAAACGTTTCAGCCGATTCGAGGCTATTATACCACAGGCTGGTATTTATAGACGAACGCTTAAATAACCTATACGAAAACCTGCCTGTTTTTTGGAATATCGACAAACAAAAAAGCCAATCTGTTTAAAGATTGGCTTTTTATCAGAGACCGCTTAGTTTAAAGTTTTCTAATGAGCAGATAGCTCCTGCTATTGTTCCAGAAATAATCATCTTCATTACCTTCGTAGTAAGTACTTTCCAGAGAAGTGATAACAATGGTGTACTGATAACCGTTGATGTTTTTAGAAACACTCATCAGCTTTGCCGGATAAAGAAATTCCTGCTTTTTACCGGTTGATTTTAATGTCCCTTTTTTATATGCCTTCACTGCCTGATCGAACACGGCCTTTAATTCGATGAGCAAAGCCGACTGATGATTAACCAATAGGGAGATTTGGGTGTTGGTGTTACTAGTTGTTAAATCTGTACCGTAAAGACGGGTTACTTTTTCTCCGGGATATCCATCAAGTTCGATCAGGTAATCATACCCTTTAACATTTAAAACCTGGTTTTCATCATTTTGGAGGGTAATGTTTACACCAGGGTCGTAAGTTTTATCACCTTTAACCTTAAAAATGGCCAAGGCCGTATCCACCTTGTTCATGCGCATAGTGTACCGGTAGTTATTGGAATTATCTATTTTTTCCTCGATTTTGCCAAGGTCTTTTTTTGTGAAAGGCTGTAAAGTTTTTAATCCATGGGTATAAACCAGGTACCTGATTACAGCAGGCCTTTCTTTCACATCCTCTTTTTCCCGGCTTTTCATTATTGTTTTTAAACGGCTTAACTGCGAGAACTTCGAAACTGAAAAGGCACTCTGCGGGCCATAGGTAGCCAAAAGCGAAATGATGCACAAGCTTATCGGGATCACCTTAATATTCTGTTTTTTACTGAAAAGAAAATAAATGGTTATACCTGTCAACCATAGTGCAAGTGCGGTTAAAATATACCTGCTTTCGGTAATCCCGTAATGGCCAACCCTCTTCCACACAGCCAATAGCAACAGTACCACCAAAGGGATCAACATGATGTAAAAGAACCTCGAGAATAGTCTGATCCAGTTGTTTCCTTCGGTATCTTTAACCGGGTAAACCAACAACAACGATAAAATACCAAATACTGAATAGCCTAAAATCAGGCTCGATACCAGCCCTTTAGGCAATTGCCATTGTACTGCGATTTTAAGTTCGTAAATCAGTAAGATGGCCAGGTAAATGGTTACAAGCGGAATAAGCACAAACTGGGCAAATATTTTCAGGCCTTTCGGGTAGCTTTGATCTTGCTCAAGCAATTTATAATCGGTAGGGATTCCGGCCAGAAAGAAGGTGGTACTAAATCCGGCGGTGATGATCGCAAATAAGGTCATGTAAGTTGGCCACCTGATATCTGCATTAAACAACCCGTTAATGGCCACCAGGGCAATGGCCAAACCGGCATATAACACGGCAGAGTAAAGCGCAGATGTTAGAAACCTTAAAAAGAGTGTTTTGTTAAACTGCCAAAAACCATTCATTTTTTCGTGCCCGATAAATGGAGCAAATGCTACAAGCAAATGGAAGGCAAAGGCGAACAGGAAAATGCGGTAAAGATCGGCTGAATAATTCACCGGATCGAGGCTGAAATACAGGATTGCAGACATCAGGATGCCTCCAAGTCGTAACAGCCATTTTTTTGCCGGTTGATACTGGTTCCGTTCTGAAATTAAATCGAGCGCCAATACGAGCGTAAGCGCCAGGTTTAAAATGGCTATTGCTTTTAACAGGTGGCCTTCGAGTATTTCATTTTGTTCTGAATGATACCGGTAGTCTGAAATTTGGATGTAATAACAGGAACAGATAGTTGCAGCCACAGCGAAGATAAACTGTAATGGGAAACGTTTAATTACATTTATAAACCCACTGTAAAGCTGTTGGAGAGAAGGTAATTTCATGTCATCTTTTTATTAAAGATAGGTGCTTTTAAATGTAATGGCCAAGGCTTAGGCTTTTAATTTGTTAAAAAAGGTTAAAGCATTTTCTGCAACTAACTCATTAGTTTATATTCGTCCAACCAAATCAAACTTTATCTATGAAACGTCTTTTACTCTCGCTGTGCTTTTTGGCCCTGATCTCCTCCTACTCAAAGGCACAGGACCTCCATATTATTAAAGGCCGAACGATTGATACCGCTTCTACCACTCTTTTATCCGGAACTTCCGTTGCCATTTTAAATGCAAAAGATTCGACACTGGTGAAATTTACCAGGACTGCAGAAAATGGCACCTTCGAACTCAGTGGCATTAAAAACGGAAAGTTTATCCTGTTGGTTTCTTATCCAAAATATGCCGATTTTGTTGATCATTTTACTTTAGATTCGACCAGCCAGGTTAAAGATTATGGCAGGATTAATCTCACCGGAATGGCTAAAATACTTGCCGATGTAATTATTAAAGGAAACCGTACGGCCATCAAGATAAAGGGCGATACAACCGAGTTCGATCCTAAAGCATATCACATTGAGCCCAATTCGAAAGTGGAAGACCTGATTAAACAGTTCCCAGGCTTCCAGGTAGATAAAGATGGAAAAATCACAGCACAGGGAAAAACGGTTCCGAAAGTATTGGTAGATGGGGAAGAGTTTTTCGGCGACGACCCAACCTTGGTAACTAAAAACCTTCGGGCCGACATGGTAGAATCGGTTCAGCTTTATGATAAAGCCAGCGATCAGGCCAGTTTCACCGGTGTTGATGATGGTGAAAAAACGAAAACACTTAACATTAAACTAAAGGAAGATAAAAAGAACGGTTATTTCGGTAAAGCCCAGGGTGGTTATGGCACCAAAGATTTTTACCAGGGACAGGCCATGTTCAACAAATTCTGGGGGAAGAAGAAATTCTCGGCCTATGGTATTTTAGGCAATAACGGAACAGTGGGTTTAGGCTGGGATGACCGCGATAAATACAGTGGATCGAGCAGCTTAACAATGGGTGATGACGGCGGAATGTATTTTAGCTTTGGCGGCGATGATTTTGATAGTTACGACGGACAGTATAGCGGCCAGGGCCTGCCTGTAGCCAGAACGGGCGGGCTACACTATGACAGCAAATGGAATAAGGATAAAGAATCGTTAAATACGAATTATAAAATTGGGTCGATTAGGGTTCAGGGAAATAGAAACTCAATAAGCCAGAACAATTTAGAATCGGGCGTACAGAACAATACCTCTAATGAATCATTTGATAATGACATGTTAAAGCAAAAGCTCGATGCGATGTATGAGCTAAAAATCGATACGACTTTAACCATGAAAGTGAATGTTGATGGGTCTTTGAAAAAAGGGAATACCTCAAATTCCTTTGAAACCGAAACGCTTGGTGAAAATGATAAATTTCTAAATTCGTCAAACAGAACATTAAGCAATGAAGTGGATGATCAAAGTTTTAACATGAATGTTTTATTCACTAAAAAATTAAAGAAAAAAGGGCGTACATTATCCTTAAATTTAAATCAATCCATCAACAAGAGTAATAGCGAAGGGTACTTAAATTCGCAGAACAAACGGGCAAACGTAACGGGAACCGGGACAATAGACAGTCTTACCAATCAATTAAAGGTAAATAATATCACCAATAATTCGTTCAAACTAAATACAGCCTATACTGAACCGCTCTCTAAAACCTTAACAGTGATTGTAAACTATGGTTTAACTTTAATGAATGGAAAATCAGACCGCAGATCGTTTAACCAATCAGGAGGCGGCATGTTCGACGTTCTGGATACACTCTTTAGTAACAATTTTGAACTGAACCAGACCATTAACCAGGGGGGAGCCATTTTCAATTATAAAAAAGGCAAAACCGTAATCAATTTTGGATCGAAGTTTAGTGGCGTAAATTTTAAGCAGGATGATATTTACCGCAATAAAACCTATTTAAGAAACTTTATTAATTATATGCCACAGGCATCTTACCAATATCGTTTTTCTCAACAGAAATCGCTCAGAATTAACTATAACGGGAATACCACCCAGCCCTCACTTGATCAACTTCAGCCGGTAAGGGTAAATAATGATCCTTTTAACATCGTGGAAGGAAATCAGAATTTAAGACCGTCGTTCAGAAGCAATGTTAGCGCGAGTTATAATTCTTACAAAGTGCTAACCAATCAATCGCTTTGGTTAAGCGGCTCCTACGGCTTTATTTCCAATCCCATTATTAGCGATGTAACTACTGATGGTATTGGTAAAAGTACCTATCGCTACATCAATTTCAATGGTAAAATGCCGACAAATTTCTATTTAGATGCGCAGATAAACAGGAAAATAAACGCGCTTGGCGAAATAAATGCTGGTTTGAATGTAAGCGCAAATGGAAATTCTTCTTATAATTTTATTACCACCGATTTAGGCAGAACCTTAAATAATACTAAAAACTACAGCTATAGCGGAGGGATCAACATCTCGAAATACAAAGATAAAAGCTATAGTTTTTATGGCCGCTTTGGCCCTTCGTATAATATGGCAAGAGCCAGTATTGGCCGTAACAGTGATGGTTGGGGATGGGCAGGTTACGCATCGGGTTACGTGCAATTACCGGCGAAATTTGAACTATCAACAGATGCAGAATACCAGTACAATGGAAAAACACAAGTGCTTACTGAAAGTTTTGAGCGTCTTATCTGGAACGCAGCCCTAAGCAAAAAATTCTTTAAATCAGAAAATTTAAAATTCTCTGCTACAGTAAATGATATTCTTAACCAGAATATCGGCTTTAACCGTTCGGCATCTAACACCATGATCAGCCAAAGCAGCTATACTACCATCAGGAGGTATTTAATGTTCTCTGTATCATGGGACTTTAATAAAATGGGCGGTGGTATTAAAACACAAAAATAACGGTCATGAAAACTACATTAACATATATCATCCTGTTTGCTGTCATTTCCATCAGCAATAATCTTTTTGCCCAAAATGTACACTTTGTTCAAAATGGCGTGATCGAATTCGAGAAAAGATCCAACATGTATGCCTTGATCAAAAAGAAGATCGATAAGGAAAATGAAACCTACATGAAGGAGGCTTTTGAACAGTATAAAAAGAACAATCCACAGTTTAAAATCGCCAAAAGCACCCTGAGCTTTACCAAGGATAAAAGTTTATATAAATGGCCGGCTGTAGAAGAAACGGCAAACAATTGGCTATCCTCTGATGTATTGGCCGATTTAAAAAATACCATAGCTACTAATTTCGATCAGCAAACCAGTATTACGCAAAAAAACGTGTACGAAGATACTTACCTTGTTAAAGACAGTTTACGGAAAATCAACTGGAAAATTACTGACGAAACACGCGACATTGCAGGTTACGAATGCCGTAGGGCCAATGCTATTATTATGGATTCGGTTTACGTAGTAGCCTATTATAGCAACCAGATCGCAGTCTCGGGCGGCCCTGAATCTTTTACCGGATTACCGGGCATGATTTTAGGTTTAGCTTTACCGCATGAAAATGTAACCTGGTTTGCAACCAAGGTAACAGAAGTAAGCGTTCCTGAAAAAGACTTAAGTGCACCAACAAAAGGGAAACCTATCGATAACAAAGGTTTAAAAGCAATATTACTGGGGGCAATGAAAAACTGGGGGGAATATGCACACCCCATATACAAAGCATTTTCACTTTAAGCTATTGATTGCGTTGTTACAATTATACCTATTTTAGCTTATCAATAGTATAACAATGGGTAGCGCACTTTATAAGCACATGAATAAATATATAGATTTGAGTAACGATGAACAGGAAATTCTTGCTCCGTTACTCCAATCTTTTTCCGTAAAAAAGAAAGCATTTTTATTAACAGAAGGCCAAACCTGCAGGGCAAATTATTTTGTTGTAAAAGGCTGCCTGAGGTTATATTTTATTGATATTAAAGGTAGTGAGCAGACTACACAGTTCGCCATCGAAAACTGGTGGATCACCGATTTAACCAGTTTCCTTTTCCAACAACCAACAGAATTTTATATACAGGCAGCAGAAGCCACAGAAGTCATTTCCATCGCTCATCATCATTATGATGAAATGTTTTTCAAACTGCCCAAGCTGGAGCGGTATTTCAGGTTGATCCTGCAGAAAAACCATCAGGCTTCGCAGCGGCGGATAAAATTCCTGTACAGCCAGACTGCAGAAGAAAGGTACAGCCACTTTAACAGTTTATTTCCTGAATTTGTGCAGCGTGTGCCGCAGTATATGCTGGCTTCTTATCTGGGCTTTACACCAGAATTTTTAAGTAAAATCAGGGCGAAGAAGTAATCGTTTGTTAACCGCAAAGTTCGCGGAGTTGGGTTAATTGATTTCGTCATTTCGACTGGAGCAAAGCGGAGAAATCTGTAAGTTCTATTATTAAATAAATTACCCATAGATTTCTCCACTACGGTCGAAAGGACGAATCGCCTAAATTTATCGAGTAGCTTTTAA
The DNA here is from genome assembly GCF_014196715.1 of Pedobacter zeae. Taxonomy (GTDB): domain Bacteria; phylum Bacteroidota; class Bacteroidia; order Sphingobacteriales; family Sphingobacteriaceae; genus Pedobacter; species Pedobacter zeae. The sequence continues at coordinate 1,182,144 of NZ_JACIEF010000003.1, read as the reverse complement.
TGGCGAACTACCCTAACTTTTAACCCTACTTAGCGCAATCGCAAAAGCCTTTGTGCCCTTTGCGGTTAGAAAATTCATTTCTTAAACTACATTAAGTTTTTTGATTTTTAAGTTGCAGACCTTTACATCATCATCAAAAAACAAGTAAAATGGAAAATAGAATTAACATTCAAAAAGTAGAGCCTGCAGCTTACCAGGCCATGTATGGCTTAGAAAAATATTTATCAACCAGCAAACTGGATCCAATTCTTCTGGAACTGATTAAAATGCGTGCATCGCAAATTAACGGCTGTGCTTTCTGTTTAAATATGCATGCTACAGATGCCCGCAAAATAGGGGAAACCGAACAACGTTTGTACTTACTCAATGCCTGGAGAGAAACCACTTTATTTACAGCACAGGAAGAAGCCGTGCTGGCCTTAACGGAAGAAGTTACTTTAATCAGCCACCATGTTTCTGATGCAACCTATCAAAAAGCGGCAAGCTTTTTTAATGAACAGGAACTGGCACAGATTATTATGGCTATAGTGACTATTAATGCCTGGAACAGACTGGCTATTACTGCCAAAGTAATGGTTGGATAACCAATGCTCATTTCAACCTGCCACAAAGACACCATGCACCTGGTTAATGTTCAAAATAACGCTGTGCTTGGGTGTCTTTGTAACTTGAAATAGATCGTTAAGTGGTAAATCTATAATACCCTCAGCAACAATCCCTTCAGGTACTCTCCTTCTGGAAAAGAAATCCTGACCGGGTGGTCTTCAGGTTGGCAGAATTGTTTGATGATCTGAACTTCTTTACCGGCATCAAGGGCTGCCCAGGCGATAATCTGTTTAAATGTTTCGATATCAACCGCACCTGAACAAGAGAAAGTAGCCAGTAAACCGCCTTTTTCCAGTAACAACATTCCCAAACGGTTTAAATCTTTATAAGCCCTGGCAGCGCGGTCTAAAGCAGAACGCGATGGTGCATATTTAGGTGGATCGAGCACAATTACATCGAATAATTCTCCTGAATCTTTAAAAGCACGCAATTGTTTGTTTACATCCGATTGGATGGCCGTTACTTTAGTTCCATCGAATTTATTCAGCGCAACATTTTGTTTGAGCGTTTCTACAGCCAGACCAGAGCTATCTACACTGGTAACACTGGCTGCTCCCTTAGCTAAGCTATTTAAACTAAAACCACCGCTATAGCAAAAGCAATCTAAAACCTTTTTACCTTTTGTGTAGCTGGCTAAAATATGCCTGTTATCGCGCTGATCGCAGTAAAAGCCTGATTTTTGTCCTTCAGCGATATTAATGTGGTAAATAATTCCATTTTCTTTTACCTCCAAAAATTCCGGTGGGTTTTCGCCCCAAAGCAGCCCGTTTTCTATAGGTAAACCTTCGTGCGTACGGGCTGTGGCATCACTTTTATCAAAAATTCCTTTCGGATTTAATTCATTTTTTAAAATTTCTACGATTTCTGCTTTCACTTTTTCAATTCCGGAGCTTAAAATCTGAAGCGAAAGAAAATCAGCATATTGATCAATAATTAGACCTGGCAGAAAATCCGCCTCACTAAAAACCAACCGACAGGTGTTGGTCTGTTCGCTTAAAATAAACTGACGTGAAGCAATGGCCTGTTTTAACCGGTTTTTATACCAACTGTTATCAATGGTTTGTGTTTCGTCCCATTCTAATAAACGAATGGCAACACGCGAATGGCTGTTGAAATAGCCATAAGCCAGAAATTCATTATCGAAAGCAAAAACTTTTACTACATCTCCATCTTCAGGTTTTCCCTTAACTTTTTCCAGGGCGCCAGAAAATACCCATGGATGTCTTTGTAATGCCGCCTTTTCTTTACCCTTTTTTAATGTAATTTCTACCATGGTGCAAAGGTAAGAATTAGTTTGGAGTTGAGAGATGTGAGTTTGGGCGTTGGGAGTAGAGCGAAAAGCGTTTAATTATACGTTAATCTCGCTCACCGCCTTACGCTTGACGCTAAACGCCTACCGCTTCTCCATTTTCACCAGTTCCGTATCCAAAACCCTGGTTTCGAACTCGGTAATGGGCCTTTTGGCTTCGATCATAGTTATTAATAATTCGGTGGCTACCTGTCCCATTTCAAAAGCAGGCTGCTTAACTGAAGTTAAGGAAGGATTAAACAATTCGACCAGGTTAGAATTCGTAAAACCTGCGATTGCGATTTGATATGCTACCTCCGGATTGTTTTTTTTTAGAGCCATGATACAGCCCGTGGTTAAACGATCGCTCGAAATAAAAATGCCATCCGGATTCAGGGGTAAAAGCTCTTTTACGGCCTGCTCCAGCTCTGTGCTATGCATGCCGCCGTGCTGGCAGTATTTAACCAGTTCGGGCTTAAATCCGATATGGTATTTGGCCAGGGCTGCCTTGTAACCTTCTAACCTTTCTTTCGTGATTGAAAGATTTTCTGAATTGGTTAAATGTGCAATGTTGCGCTTTCCCGATAAAATCAGGTGTTCGGTAGCGTCAAAAGAACCTTTAAAATTATTCGCGATTACTTTATGGGTTTCAAAATCTTCAGGCACACGATCAAAAAAAACAATTGGTAAACCCTTTGCATATAAATTACGTAGATAATCAACATCCTGTGTTTCAGACGATAACGCAACCAGTAATCCATCAATAGAGCGAGATGCAAGATGCTCAACATTCAGTTTTTCCTGCTGTTGAGATTCGTGACTTTGAGAGATGATAACGTGATAACCCTTGTTGTAAGCAATTGATTCAATGCCATTTATCACCTGGGAAAAAAAGTTATTGGCAATTTCGCTAACAATAATACCGATAGAATAACTGCGCCTTTCTTTTAAGCTCCTGGCTATGGGATTGGCACGATAATTCACCTTTTCGGCATAAGCCAGAACCAGTTTTTTGGTTTCCTCACTTATTTCATAACGGTCTCTTAAAGCTCTTGAAACTGTCGAAGTTGACAGGCCGAGTGCTTTAGCTATATCCTTTATGGTAGATGTTTCGAATCTCATTTTGGTAAGGCGTACAAGTTACGAAAATATCTCTTTAGGGGGATTTGATTTTTTTTACCACCGAGCACAAAGCGTTGAACGTATAGTTGAATCGTTGTCACCGTTTGCAACGAGGTTGTACTAAAATAGCGATTGCATCGCCAATAGTACCATTATCCTGCATTATAAATTCTGATGGAGATTTTCCCTTCATTTGTCATCCTGAACGCCAGTGAAGGATCTTTTAATAGCAAGTAACTACATAAAGTAATCTACATTTAGACCACCATTTGAATGCCCGTGTTCATCGCTTAGGGATTCTTCACTGCGTTCAGAATGACGGAAAAAACAAAAAAGCCGCAAAATCATAGATTAAAACCTATGTTTTGTGGCTTGTTTATTCTAACTTATTTTTTTAAAAAATATACTTCGTGCTTAAAAAGTTCGAATCATCACCTTTAACGATTTCGTTCAATAACTTTTTATTATTGTCTGTAAATTTGGTGGCTACCAAAGAACGGATGGAGAATGAACGCAATGCATCCACTACAGAAAGTGTTCCTTCGGCACTGTCTTTACGACCGGTAAAAGGGAATACATCTGGTCCGCGTTGGCACTGGCAGTTGATATTTACCCGGCTTACCTGGTTAACCAAAGGATCGATTAACGAAGAAATTACCGCAGCGTTGTTGCTGAAAATACTCACCTGCTGACCATGTGGAGAACCAATTAAATACTCGATAGGCTCTTCCAGGTCATCAAAAGGCACTACAGGCACAATCGGTCCAAACTGCTCTTCGCGGTATAGTTTCATATTACTGTTTACCGGGTAAACAATGGCAGGATAAACAAAAGTTTCTAAAGTTTGTCCACCATTCTTGTTTACCACTTTTGCGCCGTGTGAAACGGCATCATCGATACAGTCTTTTAAATATTCCGGTTTATTCAGCTCTGGCAACGGTGTAAGGTTTACCCCTTTTTCCCAAGGCATGCCGAATTTCAGTTTTTCTACCTCTGCAGATAAACGTTTTAAAAACTCCTGTGCCAAACTGCGGTGTACATAAACGATCTTTATTGCTGTACAACGTTGTCCGTTAAAAGAAAGCGATCCTAAAACAGTTTCAGAAACTGCCAGGTCAAGATCTGCATCTTTAGTGATGATCGCCGCATTTTTTGCATCCAGGCCTAAAATTGCCCTTAAACGGTTTACTTTAGGATGCAGTTTTTTCAGTTCATTAGCCACCTTACTTGAGCCGATTAAGGTAAGCACATTAATTTTTCCAGATTTCATTAAGCCCGGAACGATCGTATTGCCACGGCCATAAATTGTATTTACCACACCTTTAGGAAAACTCGCCCTGAAAGCCTCTAACAAAGGGTAATGCAATAAAGTACCATGTTTAGGTGGTTTAAATAAAAGCGTATTGCCCATAATCAAAGCAGGGATCAGCGTCGTAAAAGTTTCGTTTAAAGGATAATTAAACGGCCCCATACAAAGTACCACGCCAAGCGGCGAACGGCGCACCTGGGCCACAATGCCCTGCTCTATTTCAAAGCGTGACGACTGCCTGTCGATATCTTTCAATGCATCGATGGTTGCGTAGATATATTCAACCGTACGGTCGAACTCCTTAACTGAATCGGCGTAAGATTTACCGATTTCCCACATAATGAGTTTGGCAACAATTTCTTTTTGCTCAATCATTTTATGGGTAAAGTTTTCTACACAGGCAATGCGGTCGGCAACGCTCATGGTTGGCCATTGCCCACGGCCGTTATCATAGGCCGCTACGGCAGCATCTAATGCTTCGGTCGATTCCTTTTCGGTGCATACCGGGAAACTTCCGATCCGTTTTCGTTTTAAACCTTCAGGAGTTTTAATACATACCGGAGAAAAAACTTCATTAAAAGGTCCGTTCCAGGGCTTCATTTCACCATTGGAAAGGAACTCTTTTTGATTGATTTCTTCCGCAAGCCTAAATTCATCTGGAATCTGGCTTTCTTCAACGAAAATACTTTCGAGGTTTAGCGTCGTACTCAATTTTTAATTGTTGTTAGGGTTAAATTAATGTTAAATCTATAGTTTAAGTATAGATTAACGGATTTAAAAAAAGTATTTAAGATTTAGGCACGTACTGCGGCGCCTAAATCTTGTGGGTTGAATTATTTAACTTCTATAACTTTATATTTCGGCACCAGGGTTTTCATTACTGTCCAGCCAATTAAATAGGCAACTGCGCAGAATGAGAACACGATAAAATAGCCTGCCTCTTTACCGTGGAAGCCCATAAAAGTCATTTGCGTATCGCCGGCATAAGTAAACAATACTCCGGAACCTTTGTTGATAAAAAATGAACCTAAGCCTCCGGCCATACCACCAATTCCGGTTACGGTAGCAATGGCCTGGCGAGGGAACATATCACTTACAGTGGTAAAGATATTTGCCGACCAAGCCTGGTGTGCAGCACCTGCAATACCAATAATAATTACGGGCAACCAGTAGCTATATTGCCCTAAAGGCTGGGCAAGTAAAGCCAATAGCGGGAAAAAGGCAAAAATTAACATGGCTTTCATCCTGCCATCGTAAGGGTTCATGTTTTTCTTACCGATAAAATAGGAAGGCAACCAGCCGCCGATAATCGATAACAAGGTGATGACATACAATATAAAAAGCGGGAAAGCACTTTCAGTACCGCTCATTTTATAAATATCTTTCAGGTAGGCTGGCGACCAGAATAAATAGAACCACCAAACGCCATCTGTCATAAACTTACCAAAAGCAAATGCCCAGGTTTGTTTAAATTTGAGGCAATCTGCAAATGATAGTTTTTTTACCGGCGAAGCTGCAGTAACCGTTTCACTAATTTGTTCGTGTGCAACTAAATCCTGCTGAATGTAAGCCAGTTCGGCTTTACTCACCCTTGAATGGGTTTCTGGTTTGCCATAAAGTAAAATCCAAAAAAACATCCAGATAAAACCCAGGGCACCAATAATGATAAACGACATTTCCCAGCCATAAGCATCGGCAATGTAGGGGATGGTAACAGGAGCGGCCAAAGCACCAACGGTTGCCCCTGCATTGAAAATACTGGTGGCAAAGGCGCGGTCTTTTTTAGGGAAATACTCTGCAGTAGCTTTAATGGCTGCCGGAAAGTTTCCAGCCTCACCCAAAGCCAGTACAAAACGGGCAAAAATAAACAGCGAAAGGCTGGTTGATAAAATTAATGTCGTGTTACCAACCGTAGACAGCGCCTGTTTGGAAGCCATAAAGCTGAACGCCCAGGTACCCGTAATAATGCCTGAAGTGGCAATACCGCAAAAAGCATGAATACAGGCACCAACCGACCATACTCCGATGGCCCAAAGGAAACCCTTCTTAGTATCCATCCAGTCAACAAAACGTCCGGCAACCAACATCGATCCGGCATAAAAAAGAGAGAACAGTGCAGTAATGGTTCCATAGTCGCTATCTGTCCAATGAAATTCAGGAACAAAATAGTCTTTCCATGTAAGGGAGAGTACCTGTCGATCTAAATAATTAATGGTGGTTGCAACAAATAACAGCGTACATATTGTCCATCTGAATTTGCTCATTTTGGTTTGGCTCATTTTGGTTAGGTGTGGTTAAGGATTGGGGTTACTTACTTTGTTTAATGAGGTCGAGCGCCAGTTGGGTATTTTCGCACAGTTCGTCGTAAAGGCCTTTGCTCATTACGTCTTTGCTAATTAATTTACTGCCCATACCAACTGCACAAACGCCTGCCTTAAACCAGGTTTTTAAGTTTTCGGCATTAATTTCTACCCCACCTGTTGGCATAAATAACTGGCCGGCGAAAAGATCTTTTATCGATGAAATAAACTCAGGGCCTAAAATATTTGCCGGAAAAATTTTGATCAGCATGGCTTTGTGCTCCTGGGCTACGCTGATTTCGGTCGGCGTCATACATCCCGGGATCCAAAGCATTCCGATTTTATTGGCAATTTCGGCAACTGCCGGATTTACGATCGGCGCCACAATAAAGTCAGTACCGACTTCGATAAAGGCATTGGCATCGGCAGGGGTTTTAATGGTTCCGATACCCAAATAAAGATCAGGCATTTCCGCATCGCGTACTTCCTTTAGTTTTTTAAAGTTTGGCAAAGCCGATTTACCACGGTTGGTATATTCGAAAACACGTACACCAGCTTTATACAGCGTGCGTAATATTTCAATGCTACCCGCTTCGCTATCCTGGTAAAAAAGCGGTAACATCCCCTGCTCTAAAATGGCATCTAAAATTTTGTGCTTGTTGCTAATCATTGCGTATTATTCTTTTTTCTATATCCGCTACGGTACTGGTCGTAGCATCACTTGGAATGTATAATTTATCGTAAGCTGCCGCCGTGGCAAAATTTAAGGTTTCTTTAACCGGTAACTGGTTGTAAAAACCGTAAATCAAGCCTGCCATAAAACAATCGCCACTGCCTACTTTATCTAAAATTTCTTCTGAAACATATTCCTCAGAAACGGTTAGCTGGTTATCGGTATAAATGGTGGTATAATAACGGATGCCCTTACCGTGATCGAACCTGAAAGTATTGGCAACGGCTTTGCATGCCGGGAAAAGGCTTATTATTTCTTTAGAAGTATCGGCGGCCTGTTGCAGTAATGTTTCTTTTGCATACCCATCTGCCGGCAACAGATCGGGGTGGAGTGCCGTACCCAGCATTTTATTGGCTGCCCATACATTGCCCATAATCAGGGTGCAATATTGCGCCAGCTCCTGTAAAACATCAATCGGTTCTTTACCGTATTTCCAAAGTTTGGCGCGGTAGTTCAGGTCAAGTGAAATCGTAATATTCCGCTCACTTGCTGCTTTTAAAGCCTCCAGGCAAATATCGGCAATCGATTGGTTGATGGCCGGGCAAATGGCACTGAAATGGAACCAGGTTACCCCTTTAAAAACTTCATCCCAGTTAATCTGGCCAACTTTTAAATCAGCATATGCCGAATTTGCACGATCGTAAATTACACCGGCATTTTTAAGGTCTTTCCCTTTTGGAAGATAGTATAAACCTAAACGCTCGCCATGATAAACCATTGGTGTGGTATCAATATTCCGGGCGTCAAGATCATCTACAATTTCGCGGGCGACCGAATTATCGGGCACAGCTGAGAGGTAAGCTGAAGGCACAGCCCATAACGCCAAGGCAGTGGCCACATTCAGCTCTGCACCGCCAACATAAAACGGAAGTTTATTTTCTTTTAACCATGCACCATCCATATCAGGGCAGATGCGCAAAAGTATTTCACCAAAGCTTAAAACTTTTTTCCCTTTTTTTGATGAATCGAATATCTGGGTACTCATTTTTGTAAATAATCGGCTTTTTTCATGCTGCTTTCAGTAACCGTATAAAAATGGAAATAAAACGTTTGAAATGCATTGAATCCAATGAAATTCTTTGTAAAAACCTGATTTTGGTTAAAATTTAAAGTAATTTTTTGCGTTAAAGTACGAAATATCCTGAACAATCTTACCAACCCACTCCAGGTCGTTAGGCAATTCTCCATTCTCCATGTCCTCTCCAAACAGGTTACAAACAATCCTCCTGAAGTATTCGTGGCGGGGAAAAGAAAGAAAGCTGCGCGAATCGGTAAGCATACCTACCAAACGGCTTAAAAGCCCCATGTTGGATAATGCATTTAACTGCTTGATCATGCCATCTTTTTGATCCAAAAACCACCATGCCGAACCAAACTGAACTTTACCGGCAACCGAGCCATCGTTAAAATTGCCGATCATGGTAGCAATTAATTCGTTGTCGGCAGGGTTAAGGTTATAGATAATGGTTTTGGCCAGTTTATCCTGGTTATCCAAACGGTTAAGGAATTTAGAAAGCATGCGGGCCTGGCTAAAATCGCCGATCGAATCCCAGCCGGTATCCGGGCCTAATTGCCTTAACATACGGGCATTATTGTTACGCAAAGCACCAAGGTGATATTGCTGTACCCAGCCCTTTTCGTGATCCCACTCTGCAAAATAGACCAGCATCGCTGATTTGAATTTTAGGTTTTCTTCGTAAGATATGCCCTTTTTACTGCGGATCTTATCAAAAATGGAGGCAATTTCAGCTTCAGTATAATCTTCGGCGTAAATCTGCTCCAAGCCATGGTCTGATACCGAACAACCATGATCAGCAAAGTAATCGTGACGGCTTTTCAACGCATCGATATACTCCTGAAAGCTGCTGATGGTTTTATTCACTACACTTTCCAGTTTATCGATATACTGGTTCAAACCTTCAATATCATCACTGTTCATGGCCTTATCCGGACGGAAAGCAGGCAGCATTTTAAGGTTAGCGCCTTCCCTTGCCAATTGCTGATGAAAGTTTAAGCTATCTAGAGGATCATCGGTTGTACAAACCGATTCTACATTCATTTTGGCTAATAAACCCCGAACCGAATACGCTGGCGTTTGCAGTTTAGCAGAACATTCATCGTAAATTTTCTGTGCAGTTTTACCCGAAAGCAGGTCGGTTACACCGAAATAACGCTGGAGTTCTAAATGTGTCCAATGGTATAGTGGATTACGCAAAGTATACGGAACGGTTTCTGCCCATTTCTCAAATTTTTCAAAATCTGATCCTACACCGGTAATGTATTTTTCATCAACACCATTGGCACGCATGGCCCTCCATTTATAGTGGTCGCCTGCCAGCCAAACCTGCGTTATATTGGCAAACTGCGTGTTGTTGGCAATCTGCTCCGGGATAAGGTGATTATGGTAATCGATAATCGGTAATGGTTTTGCAAAGTTGTGATAAAGCTTTTCTGCTGTTTTACTTTGCAAAAGAAAATTTTCGTCTAAAAAAGGTTTCATTGATGTAATTTGAGACATCCAGACAATAGATTTGAGGTGATCAAAACGATTATCTATTAATTTTTGGTTTATGTAATATATTATCCCCGGCTGTGTATCCACAAACCGGGACTCAATTTATATTTATATCTATCGGGATCCCGCTCTTTCCCCTGCGCTCAACACGCCAGGCTAAAGACTAACGCCCCTTTTCCATGGAATAAAATCATCCTGGTTAAGCAATACAGCTTTCGGAATTACTTCGCCGCTGGCCGCTTTAATGCAATATTCCAAAATATCTTCTCCCATTTGTTCGATGGTTTTTTCCCCTTCGATTACCGGGCCACAATTAATATCGATAATATCGCCCATACGTTTGGTTAAGGCATTATTGGTTGATACCTTGATGGTCGGACAAACCGGGTTCCCGGTAGGCGTTCCCAAACCGGTAGTGAACAAAATCAGAGTTGCCCCCGATGCTGCTTTTCCGGTAGTAGCCTCTACATCATTTCCAGGTGTACAAACCAGGTTTAAGCCGGGTTTTGTTGCAGGCTCAGTATAATCTAAAACATCTTCTACGGGTGAGGTTCCGCCTTTTTTAGCTGCACCTGTGCTTTTAATCGCATCGGTAATTAAACCATCTTTAATGTTTCCCGGTGAGGGGTTCATAAAAAAACCCGAGCCCACGTTTTCTGCAGCCTGGTTGTAAGCCGTCATTAACTGGATAAATTTACGTGCAGCAGTTTCATCTTTGGTACGGTCGATTAACTGTTGTTCGGCACCGCAGAGTTCCGGGAATTCGGCCAAAAGCACCGTTCCGCCCAAAGCCACCAGTAAATCGGAAGTATAACCTACAGCCGGATTAGCACTTATACCACTAAAACCATCACTGCCCCCACATTTTACACCTAAAACAAGTTTACTCAAAGGTGCCGGCTTACGCTCTATTTTATTGATTTCAGTTAAACCGATAAAAGTTTTACGGATGGCCTCCTTAACCAACTGTTCTTCGCTCTGCGACTGTTGTTGCTCAAAAATAAACAAGGGTTTATCAAAATTCGGACTTCGCTGTTTTAAATCGTCTATAAAATCTTTTACCTGTAAATTTTGGCAGCCCAGGCTCAACACCGTTACACCAGCCACATTGGGGTGATCGGCATATGCAGCCAAAAGCTTGCTCAACACAGCAGCATCCTGACGGGTACCGCCACAACCACCCTGATGGTTTAAAAATTTAATCCCATCTACATTCTTAAAAACACGGTTGGTCGATGGATTGGTTATCCCCATGGCACTTGGATCTGCCTCTTCCAGGATTTCGCCCTTTCTATACGCTTCTACCAACTGGTGTGCATACGATTTGTACTTATCGGTTACGGCATAACCCAATTCATTGTGCAATGCCTCTCGGATTACATCCAGGTTGCGATTTTCGCAGAAAACCGTAGGAATAAACAACCAGTAATTGGCAGTTCCTACACGGCCATCGCTGCGGATATACCCCTTAAAGGTTCTGCCTTTAAATTTGGAAACATCTGGTGCATGCCACTCGTAACGATATGGGCGAAATTCATAAGGATCGGAGGCATGTTTGGTATTTTCGGTATCCATTAAACCTCCTTTTAAAATAAAATGCTGGGCCTTACCCACCAGTACGCCATACATGATGATGTGATCGCCTGTATTCATATCCTGCATAAAAAATTTATGCTTGGCAGGAATATCATCCTGCAGGGTATATTCCTGTCCATCGTAAATAACCGTTTCGCCTTTTGCCAGGTTTTGAAGCGCAACAAGGACATTGTCGTTAGGATGGATTTTTAAAATTCTGGTAACCATTTTAAATTGTTCTTTCTGAATGCAAGTTACTTAAAGTTTCTTTTGCACCCTTGCGCTGTATTAATTCGACGTAGGATTTTACGGCGGCATTAAAGCCTGGATAATGGTTTAGGTTTTTATCCCAAAGGCGCGCATCGCCCAGGATATTATCTACAACAGTTTCAGGGTTTTTCCAGTATTGGCATAACACTTCTGCAAATTCGTCTTGTACAGGGTAAAGTTTTCCGTTTACACTGGCCGTATAGGTATTGCCATCTTTATTCACGTTCATGAAAAGAATATATGCGGCTATACCTAAAGCCGTAAGCCGGGGAGCTTCATTTTTTAAAGCGTAATACCTTTCGATGAGCGGCATGTTACGCATCTGCAGCTTGGAAGTATAATTTAAGGTAATGGCCTGCCATTGGTGCTCTAAAAAAGGATTACTGAAACGGTCGATTACGCTGTCTGCAAAAGCAGTCGCTTCGTTATGGCTAATGCTTTCATTAACCACAGCTGGCGTAATTTCATCCCTCATCAACTGTAATACATGAGCAGAGAAATCTTTATTCGCCATAGCCTCTTTTACAGTATTAAAACCTGCTAAAATGGCCAGGCCACAGCTAATGGTATGTGTGCCATTAAGCAAACGGAGTTTTAACTCTTTAAATTTATCGATAGACGGGACAATAAAAATACCTTTATCGGCCTTTTCAAAGGATAAGATTTCTTTAACCCTTTCGCTCGACGATTCAATCGCCCAAAGCCTGAAAGGTTCGGCCATGATCATGAGTTCGTCTTCATAACCCAATTCGTTTTCGATGACTTTTTGTTCTTCAGCCGGAAGTTTTCCCGGAACGATCCGGTCGACCAAAGTTTTACAGAAGTGATTGGCAGTTGTTAACCAATTCTCAAAATCCCGCCCTAATTTGTTCTGAATGGCAAGATCAAGCAAAATTTCTTTTAGTTTATCCGCATTATCACTGATTAATTCTGTCGGCACAATCACCATACCGCTTTCTACTGATCCTTTAAAGGCTTGGTACCTTTCGTGTAGAAAAGCCAATAATTTACCGGGGTAAGATTGTGGCGGATGATCGGTGATTTTATCTTCACTTTTAACAATCCCAACTTCAGTAGTATTGGAGATTACCACCTGCATTTCGGGTTGGTGTGCCGCTTTTAAAATTTCGGCCCAATCGTGTGGAGCCGATAAAACCCGGCTGATTGAAGCATTGATTGAATTTTCTTCAATGGTAAGGCCGTTTTCGATACCTTTAACACAAAGGGTATATAAATTATCCTGCTTGGAAAATTCGTCAGCGCCACCTTTTGAGGTCGATTTAACCACCAAAATACGCCCGTTAAAAATCCCCCGCTGATTGGCCTTATCGATAAAATAATCCGGCAAACCGCGAAGTAACACACCAGTTCCAAACTGAATTACTTTTTCAGGTAAGGCTAAAATTTCGACTGCTGGCTTGGTAACCTTATTGCCGTTAATGTTTTTTAAATTTTCTTTGTTTAAGATCATTGGTAATGCTTGTTGTATCCTTTCTAATTTAACCTGCTACAATGGGCAAACTTTGCTTTTGTTGCGCCATGGCAAAACCTGCAGCAGATAAAATCAAGCAGGTGAGCGCAATTTTAAGGGGACATAAACGATCAGAAATATGTTTCATGATGTGCACGGTTAAGTATACTTGGTTATTGTAATAGCAAGTGTACGTTGTTTGCAGCTAAAATAGAAGAGAAATCTATGCAATCGTTACCGGAAAATGAGGCAAAACAGCAGTTAAAAACAGAACACTAAAATCTGATAATCAATTACTTAATTAAAATATTTCTGCTTCAAAAACCAGCTACGGAAAACGTTTTCCAAAGTGCAGGTCTTTATTCAGCATCTGTTCATTGGTGTGACCATTTTAACCTCTTTTTCGGATCAGCTGCTTTTCGCGAACTGTTATATTCGGTGTTTAAGCCGTTTTCTCATTGCTAAAGATGTGGCCAGAGAACTTAAGCTCCCCTTTGTCGATCTTACTTCGTTTCAGCAATTTTTTTACAACAAAAGAAAGCAAATTTGTAAGCAGAAATTCCTTTACCAATTTGGGAGCGGCCCAATACGAAGCTGATGCAAAAAGGCTAAAAGAGAATACCCGCGTTCCATGGATGGCACCAAATCGATTGCTATAGTTCTTCAGAGCTATCCGGCAAGTGGTTGTATTCACCTTTCCATGCATAAAAACCGAATATCATCAATCCCAAACTAATTGGGAGGAAGATAAACAGGATAATTGCCCATTGCAGGATGGTATTGGTACGTTCGATATCGGTATGGGTCAGACCCACCTTATCGATTGCCTGGATAAACAAAAATGCCATGGTTAATGGCCCCAAAACCATCCAAACCAAGCCTAAAAATTTCTTTAAGGTATTCATATGAGCTAATCGTTAATATTTTCATCTTTTTTATTCGATAAGTAAATTGCACCAATAAGCAAGCTCAATGCTGCTATGCCTATCGGATACCAAAGACCAGACAAGGGTGTAGCGCCCGAAAAACTTGCAATTAGTGTTGCAATAAAAGGTACAAGGCCCCCAAAAACACCGTTACCGATATGATAAGGCAACGACATGGAGGTATACCTGATTTTAGTTGGGAATAACTCCACCAGGAAAGCTGCAATTGGTCCATAAACCATGGTTACCAGCAAAATCTGGAAGAAGATTAAGCCTACAAATTTCCAGAACACCGATGCAGGCAAAACTTTGTCTTTTATTATTTCTTTGCCCAAGAGGATCCCTTTTGTTGCAGAAACCGTATCGGTTTGTACCCTGTTAAAAGAAGCGCCATTTTTAAGCATTACTTTAGTGGAAGCTGTCCGTAAACTATCAGTAGAGTTCGCGATTAAAACAGAAGTTATCGGAGCTGGGGCAGCAGATAAAATATCAGCCTGCTCAATTTTGGTATAATCGGTATCATCCAAAAATATTTGATAGATAGGGCGATAAAAAAGAATCCCCAACAGCATTCCGCTAAGCATAATCCACTTCCTGCCAACTTTATCGCTCCAGGCACCGAATACCACAAAAAATGGTGTTGCAAAGGCGATTCCCCAAAGTAGAATATACCTCGAATCGTTAAAATCCAGTTTGCAGGTGTTTTCTAAAAAAGATTGGGCATAAAACTGCCCCGTGTACCAGATTACCCCTTGCCCCATGGTAGCACCAAATAAAGCCAGCAATACCATTTTAAAATTCGCTTTATTGTTGAAGCTCTCTTTCAGTGGATTTTTAGAGACGTTTCCCTCAGCTTTCAATTTAGAAAACAGGGGAGATTCGTGCATTTTCATGCGGATATAAATCGAAACCACCACCAGTACGATCGATAACAGAAAGGGTATTCTCCATCCCCAGTTGCCAAATGTTTCAGCCCCTAAAATATTTTTCGTGATGACAATAATCCCTAATGAAAGAAATAAACCCAATGTTGCGGTGGTTTGGATCCAGCTGGTAAAAAACCCCCGTTTGTTATGTGGAGCATGCTCCGCCACATAGGTTGCGGCACCACCATATTCGCCACCCAAAGCCAAACCCTGTATTAATCTTAACAGTAAAACCAAAATTGGGGCAGCATAACCGATACTCTTATAAGAAGGGATTAAACCGATGCAAAATGTAGATCCACCCATGAGCACCAAAGTAAGCAAGAACGTGTATTTTCTGCCGATTAAATCGCCAAGCCGACCAAAAACCAGTGCACCGAAAGGACGAACAATAAAACCCGCTGCAAAAATAGCCAAGGTGTTGATTAAGGCTGATGCACCTGCATCTTCCGGAAACAGCTGATGGCCAATGATAACGGCCAGGCTGCCAAAAATGTAAAAATCATACCATTCGATCAGCGTACCTAAAGATGATGCGCCGATTACTTTAAAGATATTGTTCCTGGGTAAAGTTTCGCTCATAGGAAATTAGAATATTTGGTTTCCCAAGATAAACATTTGCATCATAAACGGCAACCCGTACTGTTTGACATTTAATTTGTTACATGTCCAAACATTTCGGCTTTAGTTTTGTATTTTCAACCGTAACGAATTTATTTTCCATCAGTTTATATGCTTTTAATACAAAACATCAGATTAAGTAGAATTTTAAGAAATACCTGGCACGTTGATCTGATCATGATTGCCTCCTGTACGGTAGCTTACTTTGTACGCGAATATTTAATAGCACATCATTTCTCCATTCCATCCATTATTCCAACAGTATTGGGTACGGCCATTGCCTTTTTTATTGGTTTTAACAATAACCAGGCGTACGACAGATGGTGGGAGGCCCGAAAAATATGGGGCGCTCTGGTAAACGATTCGCGCTCTTTTGCAAGGGCATTGATCAATTACGTTGACGAGGATGAAGAAAGTGTAAAACGTATGATTTACAGGCATATTGCTTTCCTGTATGCATTAAAAGCAAGTTTAAGAAACGCTGTAGATGAAATTTACACCAAATATTTACCCGAAGAAGATTTAAAAGAAATAGAAAAACATAACAATAAGCATAATGCCCTTTTAAATATTCAATCGAGAGATTTACAAAAGTTATCCAAAGCAAATGCGGTTGATGGTTTCCGTTTTATTGAAATCAATGAGATGCTGACAAGATTTTCGGATTCGATGGGTATGAGCGAGCGCATCAAAAACACCATATTCCCGACCACCTATACCTATCTCACCAAAGTATTTATTTGGTTGTTTGTGGTTACATTCACCCTCGTTATCAGTAAGGATGCAGGGCCCGCAGCCATCTTTTTAGGCTGGTTAATCGGTTTCGTATTTGTATCTACACAAATTAATGGAATGAGCCTCATTAACCCTTTCGAAAGCAACTCTGCAGGTGTTCCACTCAACCAGATTACCCGCACGATAGAGATCAACCTTTTACAAATGCTCGAAGAAGACGAAATACCGGGACCGGTTAAACCTATAAATGACGAATATGTTCTTTAAGTTTCATGTTTTCTTCCCTATAAATATAAAGAAGAGGGATAAAAGCCAGAGGATAAGCATAATTAAACCGGCATTCAGAATGGCTCTTGGATAGCCTAATTGTACAACATCGATAAACGGATAGGGGTATTTATTAATCAGATAGCCCCTAACTACAATAAATACCACATAAATAAATGGATAAGCCAGCCAACTGATCGCTTGCTAGTATTGCAGCGTTGATTTTTTAACAAAGGAAACCCAGAAAAATAAAAAAATTAAAGGGTTTACTACGTGCAGAAGTTCATCAGCTAATCTCGCTGCTAAACCTGCAGGCAACACCAAACCGCGCAGCATAATATTGTAAATTAGCCCTACTACAACAATATAAACGGTAATGGCCGTTAATGTTGATGCTTGGGTGAATAAATTTCCTGATTCAACCTGTTTAACAAAAGATAAACGGGTAAAGCAAACAGCAACGATGATATTGGTTAGTACCGTAAAGTAAGATATAAACGCTTTAATTGTTGTTGGATAATCATTATTCAAGAGCTGCAAACTTACATAAAACTGAAGTGCCAGGGAAAACCAAACAGCAACAGCAGCACAACTCACAAAAGGCCTGAAATTTTTATTTAAATCCATAGAAAAAAGATCGCGATCAGCTAAAAGCCCCATTTTTAAACTAAGATAAGTATTTAACATACCAAGTCTGAAATGGCCGGCTGCCATTGGCCGTTAATTTTCTGCCGCTGCCTTTAACTGCTCTTCAAAAAGTATCGATTTAGCTTTAAACTGTGGATCAGAAAAGGAAATATTGGCTGTGGCATAGATAATCTTCCCGTCTTTTCCTACCAGTACATTCGATGGAAAGCCGTGATTGATATTCAGCTTCCGGATCCCGTCATTACTCAGCGATACAATTTCGTACCGGTAACCGTTTCTTTTTTGAAACCGCCTGGCACTGGCTGGGCTATCATGGGTAATGCCGATAAACCTTACCTCTTTTTTGCCATATTTATCCACTAAATTGTTTAATTCGGGCATCTCGGCTATACAGGGCGGGCATTTTTCGAACCAAAAGTTAATTACCACTACCTGATTTTTTAAATCGGCATTAGAGAACGGCTTTTTATTGATGGTTAAACCATTAAAAGATGGTAAGTCTTTACCCCTTAAATCTTCGAAGAAAGTTTCCTGTGTGGCCCATTTAACTGGGACATCTTGCGCAAATACGGCCAGGGAAAAAACAGAAAGCAGAATAACCAGGTAAATTTTCATCGGCTATAAATATAAAAAAAGTCCTACCCATTCGGCAGGACTTTAAGGTATTGGTAATTTGCCTTATTTAGTCTTTTTACTCAGGTAATCAATCGCAGCATCGAGGGTCACATCCTTATTGGCCATAAAATCTTTCACCGTTGGAATTATTTCGATATCAGGCTTGACGCCATAGCCTACGAATTCACGTCCATCCGGATAAGTATCCTTTTTGGTACAAACCCTTGCACTTCCCCCACCAGGCAGATCAAACAAGTAGGGTTGTCCCGTACTTCCAAAAGAATTCCTACCGATTTTGGTCATATGCTTTTGGTTATCTGCGTAAATCAAAAAATCTTCAGCTGCTGAGGCAGTATTATGGCCAATTAATAAAACTGTAGGAACCACGATGCGCTTTGCCGACAGTTGATTCTTCAATGGGCGATAATCTAAATTGTAAAAATAGTTATCCTGATAGGTTAAAAGTGCCTTTTTATTCCATTCGTTATTTGCTGTATCTTTTGCAGAGGTAAATTTTCCCCAGGCCTTAAAAGCCGAGTTTAATTGCCGGGTAGAATAGCGGGAACCATAAAGTAAGCTATCATTGGTTAGGTATTTTAAGATGTAACTCCCAATGCCTGTACTTCCTCCTCCGTTATTTCTCAAATCAATTATTATTGATTTTGCCTGATATAATTCTGGCAGTTTAGTGATAAAAAGAGAATCTATTTTTTGATCATCAAACGAATTCAGTGCAACATAAGCCAGCTTATTAGGGTACCATTTAAAATCCAGCAGGGATGATTCTGCAGGGAATGCAGGAAAAACTTCTTTTTCTTCTGTACGCTTGTGAGTGAGTTTTAAATTCAAAACCTGCCCCTTTGGTTTCTTGATTTTAATTTCGAACTGGCTTCCTTCAAGTCCCTGCAATAATTTACTTATACTCCAGTCTTGTAAAACATAATTGGTTGACGAAGATATGTATGGGGCAACATCTTCGGCTATGTATTTGGCTGTCGGTTTTCCATTCACCTCTATAACCTCGCTTCCAACAGGGATTTCATCCTTTTTGCTGAGATTAACGCGTGTAATAATCGCTTTGTTTTCTACATTTTCGATAAAGAAGCGATAATCGCCAAACATGGTATTCAATGGTTCAAAATCTTTACCACTTGGCATATAAATATTCGTATGCCCATCTTTTAACATTGCGCAGAACCGCTGCATTTCACGGTAGTAATCGTAATCGGTTTTGGTTTCCGGAATAGAAGTAATCAGTGCTTTATAAGTGCTGTCCCATTGAGCACGGTCAACTTTGTTTAAATAAACAAAGTTATAATTTACTTCCTGCCAAAATTTGGACAAACCATAAATTTTGTCTGCTTTGGTTAATTTATTAGACTGAGCAAAAACAGCCAGAGGTAAAAGCATTAATAAAAGAATCTTCTTCATATCATTTGTTTGATTTTTATGATTTTAGGCTTCAATATCTATACCATGGAGGGGAATAGCTTTGATATTGAAAAATTACAGCGTTTCTGAAAGAAACAGTGTTCATTATCGGACGCCACATGTCCGATATCGGACAATTATAAAATAAAAAGTCCTACCCATTGGGCAGGACTTCAGGATTTGTTTGGTTTAGAAAATCTTATTTAAAGGTAACAGAACCATATTCTGTTTTAATAGTTACATTTGCAGCACCACCGCTACCGATCTTGCCTGTATATTTTTTAGTTTCGTCATCTTTACTTACCAAACTTGATGTTACATTTGAACCATATTTAAAGCCGGCATAAGAAGTTGAAACATTAAAATTGCCATTATAACGGTCTGCAAATCCTAATCCTATAGCGGCATATTCGCCACCAAAGGTGAAATTTTTACAGGCTGATGTAATTTCGTTAACACTTAACCGGTTGTAATCCATTTTGATATTAGCATCACCATTCAGCGAGCCTAAAGTAACGTTCGAATATTCGGCACTTACCCCAATTTTACCTGCTGATGCAATATTCAAATCGCCATAAGCCTGTTTAGCAACCGTATTTCCCTTAACTGTATTGATATTTACCCTTGCATATTCGGAATTTAAAAGTAAGTTGCCACCAATAGTACCAATGGTTAATCCCCTGCCATACTGCACTTTAATATCAGCCGATCTTCTGATCGTATTAATATTTACAGCAACATATTCTGCATTAAGCTCTAAGGTACCCACAGCACCAATGGTTACAGGGCCATTATATTCATGTTTTACTACAGCTGCATTCAGGTCCTGAATATCACACTTCCCATACTGCACATTAATATAGTTGTTTGAATTGCTTAAATTGCCTGCTACCAGGTTTCCATATTCAACCTTTAATGAGGTAGGACCGGCAAAGTTGCCCAGTTCTACATTACCATACTGCTGCGAAACGGTTAAAGGATTTACTGCAGGCATATAAACCGTATAAATCACCTTAATTTCTCTTCTCCAGGTAGTTACCCCGTTTTTAACACTGCGACCATAACGTCCGTTTCTATCGCCCATATTGGTTTTAACAGAAACCACATCCCCGTTTTTGGAGGCATCGATATTCACGCCATCCAGCAACCGCTGTACATCGCTATCTGAATTGCTGTAGGCTTTAATATCTACGTCAACCTTTACTTCTTTCCTGTCCCATGTTTTAATGGTAATTGATCCGTATTGGTTATTTAAAATAACCTTATCGCTATTACTTACACTAAAACTCTTGCTGAAAGATTTTGAACGTTCGGCATCGCCCCCTGTTTGCTTATCCTTTGAAGTGTTAACCATAGCTATCATTGATGATTTTTCCGGATTTTCTAACACTGCTTTCTCTGACGGATTATTTAGTGCAACTTCTTGTGCACTGGTTTTTACGGCTATTAAAGCCATAAAGGCTAAAAATATTCTTATTGTTTTCATGTTGTTAATTGTTAAACACCTATGCGCTTAGCACCTGCCGGCCGGCAATAAGCTTTCGATGTAGTGAGCGTCCTTTTCCAAGCCCTCCTCAAAAAAAGGAAAGCCTTTAGCCGCGTTAATTTCTCCTGATTTAAATCTGGTTAACTTTTTTATAATCGTCAACCTGGTTAATAATCAATAATTGTTGTTTTAATAATTGCAATTGTATTTCGCGGTTTTTTACCATCGCCTTAACCACAAAAGTTTGATCGGGCGAGGTTGGCAGTTCTGCCTTTAACCTTTCGTAGTCTTCATCGAGCTTTTTCAGGTCAGCTGTAAACTTTTTGTAAAGCTCCGGATTTGCCGAAGCAAAAATGGCCAGACTGTCTCTTTTTTCAGTGATTAATCCCGCAAAGTGGACTTCTTTTTTTGCATAAGAAGCACTAACATCGGCGATCTCTAAATCTTTGTTTTGTGATCTTCCGGCGTACAGCCAGGCTAAACCGAAAACCACTACGATGGCTGCAGCAGCACTCATCCATAAATAGAGCTTTACAGGCTTTTTTTTCTTTTTTGCATCTAATTCCTGTTCAATCTTTGCCCAAAGTCCTGCCGGTGGCTCCATGATATCGAAAGCTTTACGGTTATCCTTTACAAAGGTTTCTAATCTATTATTCATCTCTCATCCCTTTCTGTTCTAAAATGCTTTTTAACTTCTTTTTAGCCCTCATGTACTGTGTACGGCTGGTATTTTCACTTATTTTTAAAATGTGTGCAATCTCTTCATGGTCATACCCTTCTAAAAGGTATAAACTCAGCACTACCCGGTAACCATCTGGCAATTGGGTAATGGCCTGTCTTATTTCTTCGGCCTGCAACCGCACCTCACTATCATCAAAGCTATCTTCATCCGGCACTTCCGATATTTCGTCAGTACTTACAAATTCCATCTTCCGCTTACGCAGGTAATTGATGGATTTGTTGATCACGATCTGCTTCAGCCAAAGCCCGAAGGTAGTTTCCTGCCTGAAATCAACAATCCTGGTAAAAGCATCTAAAAATGCCTCCTGTAAAACATCTTCCGCCTCTTCCTCGTAATTTAAAATACGCAGGGCCACATTATACATAGCCTTTGCATATAGCTTGTATAATTCAAACTGTGCTGCGCGGCTGCCCTGCATGCATTTTTTTACTAGTTCCAGGTTTTTATCGATGTATACGGCTTCCAAAATTTCGAATATTCTGATTATAAGACATAAGGGATTTTAAAACGTTGCATCAAGGTAGAAAAAAAATTAAAAATATGTTAACCTCATATTAAGATCAGGATGAAGTATAGCTTTTTCACACACAGAACGAAGCATAAAACAATCTCTTCATTCTGCAAGAAAGTGCAAGGAACCCAAATCTTTCATCCGCCTATGTAAGCGGGGTATCGAAACAGGCCCTGATTAATAAACCTGACAGCAGCGAACACGTAGTGAAACGAAGTAAAGCGGATGGCGGGACTAAAGAACCTATGAAATGCTGCCCCTTCATTTCCAAAAAAAAATAGGCTGATTTATTGATAGGAATAGGAAATGAACGGTTCTCTGCTTTTGGCATTTTCAGTCCCGCTCTCCCTCCAGCCAATTTGAAGGAAATTGGCGTCCGTCCGATCAGGTTTATTTAACTCCAGCCAGTGCAAGGAACTCAAATCTTTCATCAACCAATGCAAAAAAGGTATTAAAACAGACCTTTGTTAGTAAACCCGACAGCAGCGAACATCCCGATTTTCATCGGGATAAAGCGAATGGCGGGGCTGCAGAGTCTATGAAATGCTGCCCTTTCATTTCCAAAAAAAATAGGCTGAGTTATTGATAGGAATAGGAAATGAACGGTTCTCTGCTTTTGGCATTTTCAGTCCTGCTCTCCCTCCAGCCAATTTGAAGGAAATTGGCGTCCGTCCGATCAGGTTTATTTAACTCCGGCCAGTGCAAGGAACTCAAATCTTTCATCAGCCAATGCAAAAAGGTATTAAAACAGACCTTTGTTAGTAAACCCGACAGCAGCGAACATCCCGATTTTCATCGGGATAAAGCGAATGGCGGGGCTGCAGAGCCTATGAAATGCAGCCCCTTCATTTCCAAAAAAAATAGGCTGATTTATTAATAGGAATAGGAAATGAACGGTTCTCTGCTTTTGGCATTTTCAGTCCCGCTCTCCCTCCAGCCAATTTGAAGGAAATTGGCGTCCGTCCGATCAGGTTTATTTAACTCCGGCCAGTGCAAGGAACTCAAATCTTTCATCAGCCAATGCAAAAAGGTATTAAAACAGACCTTTGTTAGTAAACCCGACAGCAGCAAACATCCCGATTTTCATCGGGATAAAGCGAATGGCGGGGCTGCAGAGTCTATGAAATGCTGCCCTTTCATTTCCAAAAAACGAAAAACATTTTATCATTAATGACAAATTCATGGTCCCGATTTTTTTGCCCTTTGTGGAAAATCAGCTGACAACTCATCATTAATTTGAAAACCCTGATACAAACCATTAACTTCATGCCATGGAAACCGATTTAATTCTTTCAGCAATAAACGAGCTGCACCAAAAAGCAAATCAGGCTTTAGAAAATAAAGATGTGACGGCTTATACAGCTATGTTTGGCAATGATCTGAGTTTTACCCCCTTTGAAAAACCAACCATAAACAAGCGTGATTTTACCATCGATTTAAAAAAATATTTCAGCGGCATCAAAGAAATCCAAACCAGCCATTATAGGATTAAGTCCTCTGTTGAGGGTGGTATTTTCACCGAAAAAATAGCCCGTAAATCGGTTATTTTAAAGCCTAAGCTGCTTGTTTTCACTAAAAAACAAACCATACAGACTGAAGAAATCTACCATTGGAAAATTAGTAAAGGAGAATGGAAGGTTATTGCCCTTGAAATTGTACTGGAAGAGAAATATTAAATCTTCGTTTACATGACCAGACAATTAGTTTTTCATATTGTAATAGTTATCATGTTTTTTGCAAGTTGTAACAACAGGTCTATTTCAAAAAAAGTCAATCTATTAGATACAGTTTCATTCGAAAAACTTTCAAAAATTTCATGCGAATACCTCAAAAAACAGCAAGCCTACTGCCAGGAAAAATATAAAATTGGAAAGTATGAAAGATGGGATTACGACCAATCGACCGGCAAACTCATATTTAGTGATAAGGGAGTTCAAAAAGGTATTATTGACTATGAGGAAGTTGGATCCGTTTCATTAACATCAAATACATGGCTGTGGGCTTGGGACAATTCTTCTATCGAAGAAAGTGTAAAACTACAAATTGCAACGGTCAGATCTTTTGGTATTAAAAGAGGCTTTACTAGGCTCTATAATGCAGAATGGTCTGCTGATATAGTCGATGGCTGGGATATGGCTGCAATTTCTGCATATATTTTAAAAGCGAAAGGTGTTTATCGTGTTCCCAGTAATGATAATAAACTGTTTTCATTTATGCTTTTCAAAAAGATCACTGTTGTAGATTCTTTACCCAAAAAGAAATCACAATTGTAGATGTTTCAATTTAATAGTAAAAAACATAAAATCTTCTATCCTAAACTTTAAAACAAAATCGGTATTTTTGCCGCTCAATTTAGATTATACATATGTTAAGAACAGTAACTTGTGGTGCATTAAACCTAAATAACTTAGGCGAAAGTGTTACGCTATGTGGTTGGGTACAAAAATCAAGAGATTTGGGCGGTATGACTTTTATCGACATCCGCGATCGTTATGGTATTACCCAGTTGGTTTTTAACATGGACGATAATCGTGAACTTTGCGAAACTGCACGTACATTAGGCCGTGAGTTCGTAATTAAAGCGATTGGTACCGTTGTAGAGAGAAGCAACAAAAATCCAAAAATGGCAACCGGCGATGTGGAGATTAAAGTTTCTGCTTTAGAAATTTTAAATGCTGCAAAATTACCTCCGTTTATGATCGATGATGAAACGGATGGTGGCGACGAGCTGCGCATGAAATACCGTTACCTGGATTTACGCCGTAACCCGGTACGTAATAACCTGGTTTTACGCCATAAAATGGCGCAATCGGTTCGCCGTTATTTAGATGCATTAGATTTTATTGAGGTAGAAACACCTGTTTTAATTAAATCAACACCAGAAGGTGCAAGAGATTTTGTGGTCCCTAGCCGCATGAATGAGGGGGAGTTTTATGCCCTGCCACAGTCACCTCAAACTTTCAAGCAATTATTGATGGTTTCGGGCTTCGACCGTTATTTTCAGATTGTAAAATGTTTCAGGGATGAAGATTTAAGGGCCGACCGTCAGCCGGAGTTTACGCAGATCGATTGCGAAATGTCGTTCATTGAGCAGGAGGATATATTAAACACTTTTGAAGGACTGATCCGTACTTTATTTAAAGAGGTACGCAATTACGACTTACCAGAAGTGCCGCGCATGCAATATGCAGATGCCATGCGCCTGTACGGTTCGGATAAGCCTGATACCCGTTTCGCCATGCAGTTTGTTGAGCTTAACAACCTGGTAAAAGGAAAAGGCTTCCCTGTATTTGATAACGCCGAACTGGTTGTGGGTATCAATGCAAAAGGCGCAGCAAGCTATACCCGCAAACAGCTGGATGAATTAACCGATTTTATCAAACGTCCGCAGATTGGTGCTACAGGTCTAATCTATGCCCGCCATAACGATGATGGAACCATTAAATCATCTGTAGATAAATTCTTTAACGAAGAAGACCTGAAACAATGGAGTGAAGCTTTTGCGACAGAAAAAGGCGATTTATTGTTGATTTTGGCCGGCACTACCGATAAAGTACGTAAACAGTTAAATGAATTGCGTTTAGAAATGGGTAACCGTTTGGGCTTACGTGATAAGAATACATTTTCTGCCCTTTGGGTATTGGATTTCCCACTTTTAGAATGGGATGAGGAAACTGGACGCTACCATGCAATGCACCATCCATTTACCTCTCCGAAACCAGAAGATATTGCTTTACTGGACAGCAAACCAGGCGAAGTACGTGCCAATGCTTATGATTTAGTGATTAACGGAACCGAAGTTGGTGGCGGATCTATCCGTATACACGACCGTGAACTGCAGGCTTTAATGTTTAAACATTTAGGCTTCAGTGCAGAAGAGGCACAAAAACAATTTGGCTTTTTGATGGATGCTTTCGAGTTTGGCGCACCTCCGCATGGCGGTATTGCTTTCGGTTTCGACCGCCTGACTTCGATTTTTGCTGGTTTGGATACTATACGAGATGTAATCGCATTCCCTAAAAATAACTCTGGCAGGGATGTGATGATTGATAGTCCGAGCACCATTGATGAGAAACAATTGAAAGAATTGAAAATTAAAACGGATTTATAGGTTTATTGGTCATTGGCCATTAGTTGATCGGTCAGCGTTAACAAACAAATCCTTCATATTTTTTCTTGCTATATAGACCCTGAAATAAATTCAGGGTAACGAAACCAATAAAAAAGCCTCAGCATTTTAAATTCTGAGGCTTTTTTATTGAAGGGATATCTACAATTTGCCAACTAATGAACAAATGACAAATGAACCATTGAACTAATAAGTTTCGCTATCCGGTGGAATACCGTAGTCTACAAATTTCTTTTCTTTTTTCTCTTTCTTTTTACCGAACCAGCTCTTAACCGAGTTAAAAATTGCCGACAAGTGTTCGGCATCGAGCGATTTACCGATTTTTCCTGAAACCAATCCTACAGCCGCTTTAGTTAAAAAACCAGCTCCTCTGAATATGGTTTTATTCATAAACGTAGGCAACAGCAATGACATGGCTGTTCCGCTGATATTTAATTTTTCGTCGACTTTAAACAGGTTACTTGGTGTAGCATATTTTTTTATCAGTGCACCTAATGTAAATTGTTTAAAATAAGCACTGGTATCAGATTTAAGCATATTTTGCTTAAGGGTATATTCAACCTTAAGTTCTAACTTTTTAGCCTGCAGGTCTTCCAGTGTCCGGATATTTTTATAGCTTCTCATCTTCCTCCTTATCTGCAAGTTTATCAAAGTATTTTCTAATGGCCACATTAATAATAGCCTTTTCTATATACTTGTCCTTTGTTAAATAAACGATTATTGCCAATAGGATATAAAATAAGGAAACGCAGCCAAAACCTCCGGCATAGCTACCTAAAAGATCAGATACATACAGTGCCAAAGTTACCGAGCCAAATAAAAAGGCCAATATAAAACAAACTATAAATGCCGTACTGGTTACTAAATCGGCAAAAATTTTGGATGCTTTTTCTACAATATAAAGCCTTGTATACTCTACCCTGGCGTCTAAAAAGCCTTTGGCATCGTCTACAAGATCTTCAATACTTTTATCTTTATTTTCCTGCATATTTGGATGAATAGTTAACCGGGCATTAGCCCGGCTATGCAATATGATTGATTAAGCGTGCTCTACGTCGTCGCTGTATTCTTCTTCTACGCTTCTTAATTTTGTTTTGATCGAGCTTACCACTTTATCCTTTAAGCTGGCAAGATGGTTAATTTCATCAGCTGCTTTATCTTTGATAGAGTCGCCCAGATCTTTTAGAGACTGGCTTAATTTATCGCGGGTTTCATCACCTTTATCTGGTGCGAACAAAATTCCTAATGCTGCACCGGCAGCTAATCCTGCTAAAAGTGCCACCACAACTTTTGAGTTATCATTCATAATTAATGTATTTTAAGGGTTTAACAATTTAAGTACAATATAAAAACTATTACTTTATTTATTGTTAAGCTATATTTATAACTCCGTATGCTCGTTATTTGTTTTAATTCTTTCCAATCTTTCTGATGCCAGTGTACTGGTTTCGTAAATCTTAACAAGCAATATAAAATAAGATAACAGTAACGGGCCAAAAACAAGGCCCAATATTCCGAATAAGGGGATACCAATAATTACGCCAATTACTGTAATTATAGGATGAATATTGCCAACTTTTTTTGCAATAATAAACCTGAGCACATTATCGATATTAATGATGACCACAAAACCAAAAATAAGCATGGCCCAGCCGGCAAAATTATTTCCGTTCGCAATCTGCAAAATTGCAGCCGGAACAAAAACAACCGGAGGCCCTAAAACGGGTACAAAGGAAATAAACGCGGTAATTACCCCCCAGAACATAGGGTCTTTATACCCCAGAACATAAAATGAAAGACTCACCAATGAGCCCTGTACCAAACAGATTAAGCCCTGGCCCAAAACATTAGCATAGGTATTATTCCGCATTTCATCACCAAAGCGCAGTGCATTCTGTTCTCTGAAAGGTGCATATTTAATCAATGAAAATTCGAATTTTTTTCGCTCTATTAACATAAAGTAGAGTAAAAAGTACATCACCAGCAAACTTAATATAATATTTACTGCACTCGATATCAACGATGGGAAAAGCTGGGTAGCCCAATTCACCAATCGATTTAACCCTTCCTGAATAATATCCTGATTAATTTTAACCGGAATAAGGTGCTGTAATTTAATCAGCAGGTTTTTTAGGAATACTTCGCTGTTCTTCAGTTCCGAAATTTTACTGATCACCATGCTGCTTAACGCATAAAAAGGCATTACAATCAATATCACGGAAATGCCAATAAGAAAAATAGCCGTTAATCTTTTATTCCACCCCTTGTTCTCAGCCAAATGAATATAAGCTGGCCTCATGATGGTATACAGGACCAAGGTACTCAGAATGGCACCAAAAATACTTTGCAAGGAGTACACAATTAACAATCCAAGTGCAATAATAATCACCAGGTTAATGTTATTGCGTTGTTTATAGGAGAATACTGACATTTTTAGAAAACAGGCGTATTCTTTAAATGCTAAAATGGCTGATTTTGTTTTGCTTGATTTAAAATTTATATCCCATTATCAACCGCTATAAGTTTGATTTTATTGTAAAGCGTTTTTCTATCGATCTTTAAAATTTTTGCTGCCTTGGTTTTATTGAAATTAACGGCCTTTAACACTTCCAGAATAGTGGTATATTCAGCTTCTTTGGCTGCATTTCGCAAATTAAGTGATTTAACATTATTTAATTCATGCGAAAAAAGAAGCACCTTTTTTCCCTGCTGCGCCCTAGTATCATCGGTCATTCTAAGTTCCAAAGGTAAAACACGGGTTTCTATCCAATCTCCATCAGTTAATAAGGCGATGCGCCTGATCACATTCTTCAACTCGCGCACATTACCTGGCCAATGATAGGCCAACAAACATTCCTTTACTTCATCAGAAAAGCCTTTAATCGCTTTATTTAATTCTTTGTTTACTGTGGCTAAAAAGTGTTCGGCAAATATTAGGATATCATTGCCCCTGTGTTTCAATGATGGAACGTGGATAGCAAATTCATTAAAGCGATGATACAAATCTTCCCTGAATGCCCCCTTCTTAATGCTTTCAACTAAGTTTTCATTTGTAGCTACAATAAGCCGCACATCCAGATCGATCTCCTTTGTACTTCCAATCCGTTTAATTTTCCGCTCCTGTACGGCTCTGAGTAAAGTTGCCTGAATCTCATACGAGAGGTTGCCGATCTCATCAAGAAATAAGGTACCCCCGTTAGCCTGCTCAAAGTGGCCAATTTTAGTGAATGCAGCCCCGGTAAACGCCCCTTTCTCATGCCCAAAAAATTCACTTGCCGCTAAATCTTTTGTTAAAGAACCACAATCCATTGCAATGAAGGGTTCTTTACCTCGCGAACTGTTGAGGTGAATGGTTTTAGCCACGCATTCTTTTCCCGTTCCGCTTTTCCCTGTTAAAATAACCGTATACCCTGTTGGCGCGATGAGCTGAATTTGTTTCAGCAAAAGCACCGAAGCATCGCTTTCGCCATTTATATATTCAGGACACTCCTGAAAATCGGAAATAGGGTTACCACCTGCATGTTCGAAATTTTGAGGTGATTTTAAATCTTCCTGTGCTTCAAGGGCTTTGGTTATGGTATTTAAAATTTCATCCGGGTAAAGCGGTTTCACAATATAATCGAAAGCGCCCAGTTTTATTAATTCTACAGCAAGCTTAATATCCGAATAACCTGTAATAATGATTACACCAGTGGCCGGATAGTTTTCTTTAATGTGGATTAAAATCTCTTTCCCATCAGTATCATCCAAGCGATAATCGCATAACACCAAATCGAACTTCTCTTTTTCAAGAATTTGCAGAACACCTCTGCCGGTTGTTACATTAGAAACTTCAAATCCATTTTTAGTTAGAAATTTGGATAGCAATAAACCGATGCTGATTTCATCGTCAACAATGAGTACCTTCTTTTTCATGAGTAGCGTTATTATAAAGGCCTATATGTAACCGTGTCTACGTTAAAGGCCAGTTAATGAATAACACACAAATTACTCAAAAAAAATTGTTTTGGAAAACTTTTGCAATAATTTCACGACCTAAATCATCAAATTAATACTACACACTTACTACTTTCCGGTGAAATTAGCTTTTCTCTTTTCAACAAATGCGGTAACACCTTCTTTAAAATCGGCAGTTTCGAAGCATTTTCCAAATTCTTTTATTTCGGTAAGGTAGCCATCGCCATTATTTACAGCGGCAATTACCGATTTTATTGCAGCCGAAATGGCCAATGGTGCGCGTTGCTTAATTACATTCAGTATTTCTTCAGCTTTGCTAATCAGATCAGCTTGTGGAACAACATCATTTACAAGACCTATTTTTTCCGCATCCGAGGCCGTAACCATAGTTGCCGTTGTAATCATTTCTATTGCTTTTCCCTTTCCAACCAACTGTGTAAGGCGCTGGGTACCCCCATAACCCGGAATTAACCCTAAAGTAACTTCAGGTAAACCCAATTTGGCATTGTCTGATGCAATGCGCATGTGGCAGGCCATTGCCAACTCCAGTCCTCCACCTAAAGCAAAGCCGTTAATCGCTGCAATAAATGGCTTTGAAGAATTTTCAATGGCATTAAAAACCAGATCCTGGCCACGTTTTGCCAAATCTTCTCCCTGTTCGCCATTATAACCAGAAAACTCTTTAATGTCGGCCCCTGCAACAAAAGCCTTTTCGCCTGCACCGGTTAAAATAACGCCTCTTACCTGTTCGGTTTTGTTTGCGAATGCAATTACATCTGCCAGTTCGGTTAAAGTATCTTTATTTAAAGCATTTAGTGCCTTTTCACGGTTGATAGTAATGTATAAAATGTTTTCTTTTATTTCTGAAATTAAATTCTGGTATGCCATAGCTTAAAAATTTCTGTTTTCTGAAACCCAATTCTGAATATATTCTACAATACTTGCCATTGTTGTACCGGGAGGAAAGAGTTCTCCAACACCCATATCTGCAAGCTTCAATCGATCTGCCTCAGGGATAATGCCTCCACCGGTTAATAAAACGTCATCCAGTTGTTTTTCTTTCATAAATTGTATAATCTTTGGAAAAACAGTCATATGCGCACCTGATAAGATGGAAATCCCAATGGCATCAACATCTTCCTGTAGTGCAGTGTTGACCACCATTTCCGGTGTTTGACGCAGACCGGTATAAATGACCTCCATTCCTGCATCGCGTAAAGAAGTTGCGATTACTTTGGCCCCCCTGTCGTGACCATCCAATCCAACCTTAGCAACTAAAACGCGGATTGGCCGATTTAATACTTTGCTCATCATTCATATTAAGTTGATGTAAATGTATCGATTTTATTAGGTAATTGAGAAATAGGAAAAAGCATAATGGGTTGATGGCTCATTGTTCATAGTTGCGAGTTTCGATGACGAATTTGCCTATAATACTAACATATTTGTTCTTTCATAGCACTATAATGAAGTTCTGGGCTATCAACTATCAACTATAGGCTAATAAACCTATAATCATTGCATAAATCCGCTCAATCTTTTTACATTTGCATTCCTAATTTACAGGTTTTTATGAGTGAAGAGAAGTCATTGAACTTTATTGAAGAAATTGTTGAGAACGACTTAAATAGTGGCAAGTATGAAACTTTGGTTACGCGTTTCCCGCCCGAACCTAATGGTTATTTACACATCGGCCATGCGAAAGCAATATGCTTAAATTTCGGACTAACACAAAAATACGGCGGCTATACCAATCTGCGTTTTGATGATACCAATCCGGTTACTGAAAAAACAGAATATGTGAACAGCCAGCAAGAGGATATCAGGTGGTTGGGTTTTAACTGGAAAAATGAATTATATGCTTCAGATTATTTTGATGAGTTATATGGTTTTGCAGTTAAGCTGATCGAAAAAGGTTTGGCTTATGTTGATGAGAGTTCTGCAGATGAAATTGCCGCGCTGAAAGGTACGCCGACTGAACCGGGAAAGGACAGTCCATACCGCAACCGGAGCATCGAAGAAAACTTAGCTATTTTTACGAAAATGAAAAATGGCGAATTTCCGGATGGCGCCTATATTTTGAGGGCAAAAATCGATATGGCCAGTCCGAACATGTTAATGCGCGACCCGATTATGTACCGTATTAAACATGCCGAACATCACCGTACAGGTAACAAATGGTGCATTTATCCCATGTACGATTTTGCACATGGCCAAAGTGACAGTATCGAAAACATCACACATTCCATCTGTACACTGGAGTACGTTTCGCACCGCGAACTGTACGATTGGTTTATCGAAAAACTGGAGATTTTCCCTTCAAAGCAATACGAATTTGCGCGTTTGAACCTAACCAGTACGGTAATGAGTAAGCGGAAGCTGCTGCAGCTGGTTAACGAAAAGCTGGTAAGCGGTTGGGACGATCCGCGCATGCCTACCATTTCGGGCCTTCGCAGAAGAGGGTTTACGCCAAAAAGTATCCGTGAGTTTTGTGAGCGCATCGGTATTGCCAAGCGCGAAAACTTAATAGAACTGAGCTTGCTGGAATTCTGTATCCGCGAAGACCTCAATAAAACGGCTAACCGTGTCATGGCGGTTTTAGATCCCATTAAGCTGGTGATTACCAATTACGAAAAAGGGGAAGAAGATCTAATCGGCGAAAACAATCCGGAAGCTGAAGATGGCGGAGGCACACGTGTAATTCCTTTTAGCAAAGAACTTTGGATCGAACGCGAAGATTTTATGGAAGTACCGGCAAAGAAATGGTTCCGTTTGGCACCAGGAGCAATGGTACGCTTAAAATTTGCTTACATTGTAAAATGCGAAGATTTTGTGAAAGATGAAAACGGAAACGTTACCGAAATCCGTTGTTCTTATATTCCTGAATCTAAAAGCGGAAGCGATACCAGTGGAATTAACGTTAAAGGAACCATTCATTGGGTAAGTGCGCCACACGCTAAAACTGCCGAAATCAGGCTGTACGACCGTTTGTTTACTTCAGAAACGCCAGATGCAGAAGAAGGTGATTTTAAAGATTATTTAAACCCTGAGAGTTTAATTGTATTGCCTAATGCTTATATCGAGCCTGCTTTAGCAGATGCCGGTTTAGATGGCCGTTATCAGTTTATCCGTAAAGGGTATTTCTGTTTAGATAAAGATTCTACGGCAGACAAACTGGTATTTAACCGTACAGTTACCTTAAAAGATACGTTTAAGAAACCAAACTAGCTTTAGCTATTTTGGCCACAGATAGGCACAGATGAACACTAATTGGTGATTTGTCTGTGCTTTTTTTGTTGGCTCAAGGGTTCATTTGTCATTAGTGGGTATGGTGCGGAATAATTTCATTATCCATTCAACATCTTCCATTATTAACCGCAACTAAACTTCTGAGCCCGGTCTTCCGGCTTTCCAGGTAATTTCCGCTAACCGCCAAACGCTCCACTCTACCCCTTAATACTTCGTATAAACATTATACAACACTAAAATATCAACAGGTGTTAAAGTTGGTGTGATATCGCTCTGGATAAAATGAATTTTAAATGCAGTAATTGCAGCAGGCAGGTTGCTCGTATCATAACCAATATATCTTAAAGCCATTTCGGTATTAAAATCTACCGGTGGATTTTTCAGTACATCATCATACCAATAACCAAAACCTTTATCGGCCAGTTTTTTCCACGGGAAATTTTTTGGATCGTTTTTACGTTTAGGCGCAATATCTGCATGACCAATAAAATTAGCCGTTGGAATGCTGTAAGTTTTTTTCAGGGTAGCTAAAAGTTTAAGCAGGCTATTAATCTGCGCATCTGGCCATGGGTCTGTTAAGCCATTATTATCCAGCTCAATACCGATCGACGAAGAATTAAGGTCGGTATCTTTACCCCATTTACTTATTCCGGCATGGTTTGCACGCAGGTAATCGTTTACCATATGTACCACCTTACCATCGCGACTGATGACGTAATGTGCACTGGTACCGGCCTTGGTTGAGAAGAATGTCTTGATCGTTTGCGCCAAGCTATCCTGTGCGGTATGATGGATCACCACAAAATTGGGTTTACGGATCCCAAAATTTACTGAACCGACCCATTCCTGGTTTGCTGCACCCAATGAATCGTAAAGTTGGCCAACAGGTGGCGCGGCGTTTATGATTTTCGCAAAATCTTTTGCCTTTTCCTTATAGATTTTTTCTGTTACAGCATATTTGCTGCTTCCACAGGCTGAGCACATAAGCACAAGAACAAAAGCGGAGATAGATAAAGATTTTGATGACCTGGAAAATAACATAACATGAACGGTTAGCTATTCGAAGGTACAAACTTATGTTAAACTTCGTCCAATGCATCAAACTTTATACAAAGCTTTCAAATTTTACTAATTTAGCAGCGATATACTTTAATATGAAGAATTTATACAGATCAACCCTGTTTTTATCGGCAATAGCTATTTCAATTGGCACCTTACCGTCTTGTACCGGCAATAACAATAAATCTAAAGATGAAAAAACTGTTACAGTACAAAAAGACAGCCTTATCAATTATGTTGCCCAACGCTTGCCCATCTACGAAAAGGTAAAATTAACCACCAATATTAATCAGTTAAGTGTTAACGACCGTAAAATCTTGCCTTTGTTAATTCAGGCAGCGGAAATTATGGATCAACTTTACTGGAAACAAGCGTACCCGCAAAGAGATAGTTTGCTGGCAACTATTAAAGATGAAAAGACGCGCGAATTTGTCAACATCAACTATGGTCCATGGGATAGGTTAAATAACGATAAACCGTTTGTTGAAGGGGTTGGTACCAAGCCGGAAGGGTCATATTTTTATCCCTACGGAATTACAAAAGAAGCCATAGAAAAATCGGACCTTAACGATAAATTCGGCGCATACTCTGTTGTTCAGAAAGACAGTACTGGCAAATTATCAACAGTACCTTATCATGTATTATTTGCTTCAGAGTTACAAAAAGCAAGCTCATTGTTAAAACAGGCCGCGCTCATTGCTGAGGATGCCGGTTTAAAGAAATATTTAAACTTAAGGGCCGATGCTTTGGTGACCGATAATTTTACCGCAAGTGATTATGCCTGGTTAGACATGAAAACCAACGGTTTAGATATCATTATCGGCCCGATTGAAAATTACGAAGATAAACTCTTTAATGCCCGTACCAGTTACGAAGCTTATGTTTTAATCAAAGATAAGGAGTGGAGCAAACGTTTGGCGAAGTATGTAAAAATGCTTCCTGAATTACAGAAAAACCTGCCTGTGGCGGCAAAATACAAAACAGAAACACCCGGAACCGACTCTGAGTTAAATGCTTATGATGTGGTTTACTACGCCGGAGACTGTAATGCGGGTTCGAAAACCATCGCTGTTAATCTCCCGAACGATGAAAAAATTCAACAGGAAAAAGGTACACGCCGTTCGCAACTGAAAAATGCAATGCAGGCCAAATTTGATAAGATCCTGGTACCGATATCAAAAGAATTAATTGAAGCCGACCAGCAGCAGTATATTAAGTTTGATGCTTTTTTTGCAAACGTCATGTTTCACGAAGTTGCCCATGGTTTAGGAATTAAAAAGACCATTACCGGTAAAGGTTATGTGCGTGCTGCATTAAAAGAACAATACAGCTGGCTGGAAGAAGGTAAGGCCGATATATTAGGTTTGTACATGGTAACCGGTTTACTCAAAAAAGGTGAGTTAAAGGGCGATATAAGAGATTATTATACCACGTTTATGGCCGGCATTTTACGTTCAGTACGCTTTGGCGTTTCTGAAGCACACGGAAAAGCAAACATGCAGTGCTTTAATTATTTTCAGGAAAAAGGTGCTTTTGAGCGTACAACTAAGGGCACTTACAAAGTAAACTTCGAAAAATTTGCAACTGCCATGAACGATTTAAGTGCGTTTATTCTTACCCTTCAAGGTAATGGTGATAAAGCCGCGGTTGAAAAAGCGCAGAAAGAAAAAGCAATTATCCATCCGGAATTGCAGACAGATCTAGAACGGTTAACCAAAAAGAATATTCCTGTTGATGTTGTTTTTGAACAGGGTGTAGATGTGTTGGGGATGAAATAATATCCCCGCAAGGAATTAAAGGCCATGGAAAGGCAGGAGTAAACCTGTTGATCTGTGGCTTTTTTTTGATAGCACATTGGTCATTAGTTTATTGGGAAAACCACGTTAAGGTTACGCGTTATATACTTCAGACTCCCAACTTCGGACTTTTTCAAAATCGCTGTAACCTTTTCAAAAAACGGTCGTCTTATCTATAACTAAGCAACGGAGATCTTTCATTTCCGACTAAACTTTAAAATAAGCAAGCAATTAAATTGACATCGCAGGCACCTGCGGTATAGAGATTTTTTTGCCCATTTTTTTAAGAATAAAAGCCTAAAAATGAAACTATTTTACAGCATACTATTTGCACTTATTTTTACCGCTACAGCGGGCTTTGCACAAACCAACCCTAAACCTAATATTAGTGGAGTAATTTTAGACGAAGCCCAAAAACCTGCAGATTACGTTACCGTGGTGCTCTTTAAAGCGGCCGATTCGAGTGTGGTTAAAACGGCTTTTACCGATCCAAGCGGAACATTTAATTTTAATGTCCGCGAGAAGGGAAGCTATTATTATAAAGCCAGTAGCATGGGCTATCAAACGCTTAAAAGTAAAACCATTGTTCTAACAGCAGATAATCAAAAAGCAGATTTCGGAACGGCCCGGCTTATTGCCAATACACAAAACCTAAAAGAAGTAAATATTGCCGTCACCAAACCATTAATCGAAAGGAAAATGGATAAGATTGTGATGAATGTTTCCAACAGTGCGATTATGACAGGTTCTACCGCGCTCGAGGTTTTACAGAAAGCACCAGGCGTAACGGTAGATCAGAATGATAAGATTTCGATGATGGGTAAACAGGGTGTATTAATTCAATTGGATGGAAAACAAACTTATATGAGCAGTGCTGATGTAGCGAACCTGCTACGCAACATGCAGAGCTCTGAAATAGAAAGCATTGAACTGATTACCAATCCCTCTTCAAAATACGATGCCTCCGGCAACTCGGGTATTATCAATATCAAAACGAAAAAAAATAAAAACGGCGGAACCAATGGCAGTTTAAGCGGAACTGCCGGTTATGGCAAAAACTTTAGGGGAAATGCCGGTTTAAACCTTAACCATCGAACACAAAAACTGAATCTTTTCGGCAATTATAATTATGGAAGAAATGAGCGCGATAACCTCATTGCCATCGATCGCATATCGAACGGAACACCCGATACTTATTTTATGCAGGTAGGTAACAGCCATAGAAAGCAGCAGAATAACAACTTCAAAGCAGGCATTGATTACTTTATTGATAAAAAGAATACGATAGGGGTATTGGTAAATG
Organism: Pedobacter zeae; assembly: GCF_014196715.1. Lineage (GTDB taxonomy): Bacteria > Bacteroidota > Bacteroidia > Sphingobacteriales > Sphingobacteriaceae > Pedobacter > Pedobacter zeae. The sequence continues at coordinate 1,144,554 of NZ_JACIEF010000003.1, read as the reverse complement.
GCTACTTTAACCATGGAAATGAAACTAATGCGAACAATACTTTAATCGGTCCCTCTTTTAACCAGGTCGATTCAAGCCTGATAACCAACTCATTGCAGACCAACAAATACAATAATGTTTCTTATAACTTAAATTATAAGTCTATTCTGGATACGGCGGGTTCTGAAATCTCGGCAGATGTAGATTATTCTAAATACAAAGGAAACGATGGTTCCGATTATGAAAATGATTATCGGTTTCAAAATGGAGACAGGATCCGCCCAATCAGGTATACCCGCAACAACACTCCTTCGATAATTGACATTAAGGCTTTTAAAATAGATTATAATGTTTCACTCAATAAAACGGTTAAACTCGAAGCGGGAGTTAAAAGTAGTTGGGTTAAAACTGATAACGATTTGCAGGCCGAAGAGTTCGTAAATAATGCCTGGCAAAATGACGTAAAAAGAAGCAACCAATTTATATACGATGAAAATGTAAATGCTGCTTATACCAATATAAACAAACAGTTTAAAAATACCAGCGTACAGATTGGCTTAAGGGTTGAGCAAACCAATTCGAAAGGAAATTTGATTACCAAAAACAACGTTGTAGAACGAAATTACTGGGATTTCTTTCCAACATTTTTTGTTCAGCAAACGCTTTCAAAAAACAACCAGTTAGGTTTTTCTTACAGCAGAAGGATAGATCGGCCAAGTTATGATGCTTTAAATCCCTTTATTTATTACCTAGACGAGTTTACCTATAGTAAAGGGAATCCATTTTTAAACCCACAGTATACACACAATTTTGAGCTTAGTTACACCCTATTGCAAAAATATATGCTCTCTATAGGCTATAGCAGGGTTAACGATGTAATTGCTGAAGTAATTTTGCCTGATGCTGCGAATCAATCATTATATCAAACCAATGCCAATATTGCCACAAACATCAGCTATAATGCCAATTTGAATGTGCCTGTACAGATTACGAAATGGTGGCAGACCAATAATAATTTAAATGTTTTTCACCTGAAATTTGAGGCTCCTGATTTAGCAGGCAGGGCATTGAACACCGGAAAAACGTCGTTCCAGTTTAAATCTCAGCAAACCTTCACCATTATGGATGGTTTTACAGCAGAAATAAATGGCAGCTACGAGTCCCCGCTTGATTACGGTACTTTAAGTTTAAAAGCCCGTTATTATGTTGATGCAGGTTTAAGCAAATCGCTGCTCAATAAAAAAGCAAGTTTAAAACTGGCCCTATCAGATGTATTTAATATATCCGAAAACAATTTATCAAGTGCCTATCCGGGTTTAACCTATACGGTACATCAAAAAAACGAGACACGCATTGGCCGGATCAGTTTTACCTATCGTTTCGGCAAAAATGAGATTAAACCTGCCCGTCGCCGCTCAACAGGTACCGAAGCAGAACAGGGAAGAATGAAGAATTAGTAAGTTAATTAACGTAATGTTCATCATTCCAAAAATCGATCGTCTTTTCGACCGGAGCGCAGCGAAATGGAGAAATCTATTTAGATAGATTTAGCTTCGCTGAGCACTCCGTGGTTTTCGACTAGATTGCATTCCGCTCGAAATGACGATAATTGAGAATATTTAAAACTTATATTCCATGATATAATCATCCATAAAATAACCCTCACCTATATCAAGCTTTACCGATTCTTTAATGGTAAAACCTCCTTTCAGGTAAAAATCTTTGGCTTTATTCCCTTTGTTTACGTTCAATTGCAAAGCGCTTGCCCCTGCATCTTTTACTTTGTTGAAAACTTCGTTAATTAAGATTTTCCCAACACCTTTTCCCTGTGCTGAGGGTAGCACATATAATTTATGCAATTTGTAAATGCGTGCTTCGTGGTCGATAATAGAATACCCTGTAAAACCGAGTTGACTTTCTCCTTCCTCTGCAATCAGGTAAATATATCCATCCATCAACTGACTCAGCAATTCCCCCTTGTTATACATTTTATCCAACATATAATCAATCTGTGCCTGCCCTATAATATCGAGGTAGGTTGATGGCCAGGTTGCCGCAGCAATATCCCTGATAATCTCGATATCTTGTTCTTTTACTTTTCTTAGGGTAATCATATAGGTTCACTAATAAAAATTGGTTGTCCGGAAAAGGTAAATTCTACAAAGCCATCTTTAACTACGATAAAAATTTCATCTTCGTTCTGTGCCAGGTTGGTTACTTCTATATACCGGTTACCATGGATCAGAAATTCGCTTCCGGCAGGCTTCCAAACCGAGAATCCTGATCTTATAGGATAATGTTTTGCCCTTTCGGTAAATACCACCAGGTTAATTTTGTCTTCAAATCCTGCAAATTTCTCCAGATCGAATTTTTTGGCAATTACATTTACCGCCGGGTATTTCTCTTCATACAGATAATTAACCGCTACCATGAAAGGATCAACAGGTCCCTGAATCACTTTGGTATCTTCCTGAACTTCCTGATCGGTTCCATTTACCAGCACATCTACTTTCAATCCAAGCGAAATTATCTTATCGTAATTCTCTCCACTAACCAAAAGCGTTGGGCTCCACTCTAAAAGCTGCCCCAAAAACTCTTCGCTAAAATTACCCAACCCGTCGATATATAAAGCCGGTTCTTGTTTTTCTTTTACAATATGGTGTGATGACATGTTGCGAATATAATAAATAGATGCAAGTAGTGTGTTACCGATTAAAAGGCTATTGGATATAATTTAACTTTTTACGGCATCGTGAAAATTCTGATAAGCCTCAATAAAATCATCAGCTGAGTTAACCGCTCCTGAAACGGCAATGCCATAAATACCGGTTTGCATTAAGGTTTCCACGTCGTAAATTTTAATGCCACCTACAGCCAAAATGCGTAACTGACTATTTGCCGCTTTAAGTTCCTGTACTGCTTTATAATAGGTTTCAACTCCTACAAGGGGTAGATTATTGGGTTTGGTTTCAGTCTCTGCAAACGGGCCATACCCCGCATAATCAGCCCCTTCGCGGGCAAGCCTTATTAGATTTGTTACGGTATTTGCAGATCCTCCGAGAGTAACGTCATGGCCAACCAGTTTTCGCAGCGCAATAAAATCAGCATCCATATCTTCCATATGGAAACCCTGAATATCGGCTTTCCCATTTAAATGAATATGATCAGTAACGATGAGTGTTGTGCCCCAGTCATCACAGATTTCGGCTATTGCCTTAATATCCTTTAAGAGTTCTTCATCACTTTTGCTCAAACAACGGTATTGAATCCATTTTGCCCCCGCTTCACAGGCCAGTTGGGCCTGTTCAATGTGGGTTAAATTTGGGATATCGTGGGTAATGTACTGGAACTTTTCGATGTATTTCATGGTGATTGTACTCAGGATTTATATTTTTTAAGGATTATACGATCCCAATATAAACAAAATCGTCATTGAGCGTTTGTACCCAATGACGATTTAAACTTTATGCTTCAGTCTTCTGCTTACTTAAAACTTTACGTTCAGGCTTAGTAAAAAGTTGGTTCCTGCCTGTGGGTAAAAGAAATTTTCGGTAATTCTGCTACCACCTGACTGGTAGCCATAAGTATAGCCATTGTTTTCGTAACGCTTATCGAAGATATTATTAACCAATAAGCCCAGGTTGATGTTTTTAACCCCTGCAAATTTAAAATCGTAGCCTAAACGGGCATTGCTTACCCAGTAACCATTAATGGTGCGGTCGTTATTTTGGGTATTATCTAAATACTGTTTGCTTACGTATTTGCTTTGTAAAGCAATGGCAAAACCACTAACAGGCTTGTAAACCAATTCGCCAAAAAGTACCGCGCGTGGTGAGTAGGAGATATCAGTAAGCTGATAATTGTTCACCACCTGGCCTCCATTGTCGTAATCGTCGTAGTATTCTGTAAAGTTTTTGATTTTGTTACGGCTTACAGCAGCATTTGCATTTACAATAAACTGTTTGCTAAGGGTATAAGAACCATCAAGCTCTATCCCTAAACGGTAACTGCGGTCTACATTTTGACGGAAATTCCCACCCACGTCGTTTATTTTGCCGGTAACCACCAATTGATTTTTATAGAACATGCCGTAAGCATTGGCACCTATATTAAATTGGTCGTTCTTAAAACGGTAACCCAACTCTACATCGTTCAACCTTTCTGGTTTAGGGGTCGCACCTGCTGCTGCATCGGTATAATCATCGCGGTTAGGTTCCTTGTTGGCTACGCTGAACGAAGCATAAACATTGCTCTGTGGGTTGATAAAATAAGTAGCACCAAATTTAGGATTAAAGAAATTTAAGGTTTGGTTAATTGCCAAGGTATTTAACTTGTTTTCTGTTCCGGCTATATCATAATATACGCGGCGGTACTGCAGATCGGCAAATAAACTTAAATCTTCAACAGGACTATAATTTACTTTGCCATAAACATTAAAATCGGTTTTAAAACCGTCGTTATCATAGTAATGCCTGTCGATATTTCCATTTGAAGCATATTGCGCCCAGATTACCTGCCCAAAGTGCGCACCTTTATATTCATTGTAGGCACCTCCCAAAGTAAAGTTTAACTTCTTTTCAGGCGCATAATTAAAAGCATAGGTAAGCCCGTAAAAATCATTATCCAGCCAGCGGCGGCGGATTAAATCAGTTTTGGTAACCGGGCTTCCACCAGGAATAACAACGGGATTTAAGCCATAAGCTGTCAGTTTATCCTGTACCCTGTACTCTTCATAATAGCCTTCACCTTTGGTATAATGCAACGCGCCATTAAAAGAAAACTGATCAGAAAACTGTCGGGCATAAATTAGCTGATAGTGGTTCTGAACATAATTATCCGTTTGGTTGTTGTAAAGGAAACTATTGTACCTCCGGCCGGAATTTAAAAGGTTAGCCGCATCTTCAGCGCTCAGGCCATTCCGTTCGATATAGGCATTCATCCCGGCTACATCATTTTCCAGGCGCGATTGAGGAATACCATTCCACGACTGGTAGGTTTTCTCATTTCCGGAGAACACGTTTACGCGCAATAAATCTTTATCTCCATGGTAGGCGCCTGATAGAAAATACGATTTTAACAACGAAGATCCTCTGTCTACATAACCATCTGAACTGATTCTCGATAAACGGCCATCAAAGCTGAAACGGTTGTTGATCAGGCCTGTTCCTACTTTCACGGTGTTTTTCCAGGTATTGAAACTGCCATAAGTATTATTTAATTCGGCATAGGGTTCAGTTTCGCTGGCGGTGGTTTGGATATTCAAACTTGCACCAAATGCACCTGCACCATTAGTTGAGGTACCTACGCCCCGCTGGATCTGTACATTGTCTACAGAAGAAGCAAAATCGGGCATGTTTACATAAAACGTTCCCTGGCTTTCGCTGTCATTGATCGGAATACCGTTAACCGTTACGTTAATCCGGCTGTTATCGCTCCCACGGATGCGTATTCCGGTATATCCCACACCGGCACCGGCATCAGAATTAACTACCACACCTGGTGTGTTCTGTAAAATAAATGGCAGATCCTGGCCGAAATTATTCTGCTGGATTTCTTCCTTGCTGATATTCTTATAAGTAGTTGCCGATTTGTCTGTTGCACGGGTTGCACGCACAATAACCTCATCAGCCAGGAAATTCTGGGGCAACAGGCTGAAGTCTAAAGTTGCACTCTGTGTAAGGTCTATCGTTTTTTCCGTCGATTTATAGCCAACATAACTTACAACGATGGTATATTTTCGGGCCGAAAGATTTGTAACGGTGTAATTTCCACTGGCATCACTCACAACCGCTGTTTTTTGATTCCTTAATTTAACCGTAGCACCCGGAAGAGGCTGCTGGTTTTGGTCCGTAACTTTCCCAGTAACAGAAATCTGTGCTGATACAACGTAGGGCAATATTGCAACGAGCGCTGCAAAAAGTAAATTTTTCAATGTTTTTATTTTTAGTTAAACACATCGGAAAAGGGGCTTCCCCGATTTAAGTTAAACTTCCATAACTCCAATCCCTACGCCGGCATTACCCGGATCAGGTGCATTTGAGGTTGATGGCTGGAAGGTTTAAAGGCTGGTGGTTTTACCCTCTACCTTATTACCTTCTACCTTTTACCTCAAAATGGGTATGATCTCAGCCTGTTTTTGTGTTATTTAAACAAGGCACCCCTAATGATGGAGCAAATGTAGAAAATATTTACCAATAAGCGTGTTTTTTGATGCTTTCTAACGTAAATCCCTAAAAACAGGTTACTTAACGCCATTTTTTTGCACTTTTAGGTTTACTGAAACGATTCCGGGACTACATCCGCCGTGAAACACCATCCTTCATTTCCCAAAAAGAAAAAACTTTATTATTAGTTAGAAATGAAAGGTTCTGCGCCATTGGCATTTTTAGTCCCGCTTTCCAAAAATTATAATATCGTCTTAGATTCTGGACAAAAAGCTATCAATTGCCTTGATCGCATTGCCCACCCGCTCATCGCCCAAACCGCCAACTACTTTATAATTTGCATTTAAGGTACGCAGCTCTTTATGCCAAACCTGCATAAAATATTCCCTTTTATCCGGGAAGTCGCGCAACGGATCGTCTTGCCATGGCAAATCAATATCCATGAGCAGGTAGAGGTCATATGGCTTTTTCGGTAGTGCATCCAATACCACCTGAGGTGTTTCACCAAGCACTTCATCACTCCATATTTTTACCGTAATAAAAGTAGTATCACAAATAATGAAATCACTTTCTGCAGTCACTAAAATGGCGTCCTCTAAAGCGACCTGCCCATAGTACATATTCACTTCATCCTGCAGGGTATAATCGGCAACCAGGTTTTCGCAATAGTAACGGGCATACTCAGGCACCCACGGAACTTTATAATATTTTGCAAGCAACTGAGATATGGTAGATTTCCCCGTACTTTCCGGACCTACAATTGCAATCTTTTTAATAGTTTTATCCACGATAAGTTTTCTGAATACGGTCAAATGTAAAAGAAAAAGCCTTAAAAGAAAAAATCCGGTTGAGGAGGGCTCCTCCAACCGGATAATAAACCAAACAAACTATTTATGAAGAAATCCTCATGGCGGGTAACTAATCCGCGGAGGAAGCTTTAGATCGATATCTAAAGTATATACAAAACGTATATGTGTCTAGCTTATTACAACATTATTGCCAATATTTCGACTGTCGCAACTTCGTGACTTAATTCTGACTAATAGGCCTGTTTTTACAAAATTCTTTTAACAATAATTAACAATTAGCACAAAAACATACATTTTCATTTTACACCTTTGTATAATTTATAGTACAATCATAAAAATAGTGTTCAGTATTTAAAACTTTTTGTACAAAATATTGTTATTTATTTCAGACATTAACAGCTAAAACGTTATACCATGAAAAAGTTATGTGTTGTATTATCTCTTTTAATCGTTTTTACTTTAGGTTCAATAGCCTTTACAAATATTAAATTGGGAGGGATAGCCGGGAAAATTACGCCAACTGATGCGGCTTCCGGCGTTTCGCTTGTAGCAGCAACAGACACGCTAAAAGCACAAATTAGTCAAGGTGTTTTCACTTTTTCCAACCTCAAAGAAGGGGTATATACCGTTGTAGTAAAAGCCAATGCCCCCTATAAAGATGCGGTAATTGAGCGGGTAGCTGTAAAAGATAGCGCCACTACCGATTTAGGCGAAATTAAATTAGTACAGTAACTCATTTTACAAAAGAAAAATCTAAAAAGAGTGCCTAAATCGTACTCTTTTTTATTTTAAAAAAAACGCCCCAAAATCGCGCTAAAGATGTATCTTTGCATCCCGACAGAACAGTTGGGATTTTCCTCCTAAAAAGCAAAAAACCTTCTTGCTTCTTCACCTTCGGGTTCAACACTTTAGAATTTTAATTATTGTTTAAGCTTTATCATGCCTAAAGACACTTCCATCCGCTCAGTACTGATTATAGGATCCGGACCAATTATTATTGGCCAGGCCTGTGAATTTGATTACTCGGGCTCGCAAGCGGCCCTTTCTTTAAAAGAAGAAGGGATTACCGTTTCCATTATCAACTCCAATCCGGCTACCATTATGACGGATAAGGTTATCGCCGACCATGTTTACCTGCGGCCGTTAACTGTTGATTCAATAGAGGTTATTTTACAAGAGCATATCGACTCTGCGGATCTGCCTAGAATTGATGCGGTACTTCCTACAATGGGCGGTCAGACAGCGTTAAACCTTTGTAAAGAGGCTGAAGAACGTGGTGTTTGGGAAAAATATGGCGTAAAAGTAGTAGGAGTAGATGTTGATGCGATTGAAAAAACAGAAAATCGTGAGTCTTTCCGCCAGTTAATGGTCGATATCGGTGTAGGTGTTGCACAATCTAAAATTGCCAACTCATTTTTAGAAGGTAAAGAGGCTGCACAGGAGATCGGTTATCCATTGGTAATCCGCCCTTCATATACCTTGGGAGGTTCTGGTGGTGGTTTCGTACACCGAAAAGAAGAATTCGACGCGGCTTTAAAACGCGGCTTAGAAGCTTCGCCAACCCACGAGGTTCTGGTAGAAAAAGCAGTTTTAGGCTGGAAAGAATATGAGTTGGAGTTGTTAAGAGATAGCAACGATAACGTAATCATTATCTGTTCGATCGAAAACTTCGACCCAATGGGTATCCACACCGGAGATTCGATCACAGTTGCCCCTGCCATGACACTTTCTGACCGCTGCTACCAGGAAATGCGTAACCAGGCGATTAAAATGATGCGCGCAATCGGTAATTTTGCCGGAGGCTGTAATGTTCAGTTCTCGGTTAATCCGGTTGATGACGAAATCATCGCCATCGAAATCAACCCGCGTGTATCGCGTTCATCAGCATTGGCAAGTAAGGCAACCGGTTATCCGATTGCAAAAATCGCAGCGAAGTTAGCCATAGGTTACAACCTGGATGAAATCGAAAACCAGATTACCAAAACTACTTCTGCCTATTTCGAACCAACTTTAGATTACGTAATCGTTAAAGTACCACGCTGGAACTTTGATAAATTTAAAGGCGCAAACAAAGAGCTTGGTTTGCAAATGAAATCGGTAGGTGAGGTAATGGCTATCGGCCGTACGTTCATCGAAGCTTTACAAAAAGCCTGTCAGAGTTTAGAGATCAACCGTGCAGGTTTAGGTGCCGATGGTAGACAAGTGCGTAATATCGAAGAAATTATGGACGGCCTTGAGCACGCTTCATGGAACCGTCTGTTCTTAATAAAAGATGCCATGGCGATGGGTGTGCCTTTGGAATCGATCCGTAAGGTAACTAAAATCGACAAATGGTTCTTAAACCAAATTCAGGAACTTGTCGCTTTAGAAACTGAATTAAAAAGATACTCCCTGAACAATATCCCACGCGATTTCTTCTATACCTTAAAACAAAAAGGATTTTCGGATGTACAGATTTCGTGGTTACTGGGTAATGTAACCGAAGATGAGGTTTACGCACGCAGAAAAGAACTGGGTATCCGCAGGGTATATAAAATGGTAGATACCTGTGCTGCCGAATTCCCTGCACAAACACCATATTATTACTCTACTTTCGAAGAGGAAAATGAATCGGTACCAACAGATAGAAAAAAAGTAATCGTTTTAGGCTCTGGCCCTAACCGTATTGGTCAGGGTATTGAGTTCGATTACTCTTGTGTACACGGCTTATTGGCTGCTAAAGAATCAGGTTTCGAGGCCATCATGGTTAACTGTAACCCTGAAACGGTTTCGACCGACTTTAACATGGCCGATAAATTGTACTTCGAACCGGTTTTCTGGGAACATGTACGCGAAATTATCGAGTTGGAGAAACCAATTGGCGTAATTGTGCAGCTTGGTGGACAAACTGCCTTGAAAATGGCTGAGAAACTTACGCAAAACGGCATCAAAATTATAGGAACTTCTTTTGAGGACATGGACATTGCGGAAGACCGTGGCCGTTTTTCAGACTTATTGAAGGATTTAAATATCCCTTATCCAAAATACGGAGTTGCCGAAAATGCTGAAGAAGCAATTGTTGTAGCAAATGAGGTAGGTTACCCGGTACTGGTTCGTCCGAGTTATGTATTAGGCGGACAAGGCATGAGCATTGTGATCAACGATGAAGACCTGGAAAAAGCAGTAGTAAAATTACTAGGCGATTTACCTGGCAACCGTGTATTGATCGACCACTTTTTAGACAGGGCAGAAGAAGCAGAATCAGATTCAATTTCTGATGGTGATGATGTACACATCGTGGGTATGATGGAGCATATCGAACCTGCAGGTATCCACTCAGGAGATTCGTTTGCGGTATTGCCAACCTTTAGTTTATCAGAAACGGTAACCAAAGCGATGGAAGAATATTCTATCAAAATTGCCAAAGCCTTAAATGTACGTGGATTACTGAACATTCAGTTTGCCATTAAAGATGAAAAGGTTTATGTAATCGAAGCGAACCCAAGAGCATCCCGTACGGTTCCGTTCATTGCAAAAGCTTACGATGTACCTTATATTAACATTGCAGCGAAAATTATGCTGGGTGTAGCAAAACTGAAAGATTTTACCATCGAACGTAAGCTACAAGGTTATGCGATTAAGGAACCGGTATTCTCTTACGAGAAATTCCCTGAGGTTACAAAAGAGCTTGGCCCTGAAATGAAATCGACCGGTGAAGCGATCCGTTTCATCAAAGACCTGGAAGATCCTTACTTCCGCAAGCTTTACAAAGACAAATCGATGTATTTGAGCAAGTAATCTGCTCATAAGAGTTTATAAATAGCAAAGGCCAGTGAAAATCACTGGCCTTTTTTATTACAATGTTTATTAGACTATTTATAATCCTCGTTTGTAACGAGGACGATGTCTAGGGAATCTTAAAGTTTTCAGCATTACGATTCCCGCCTGCGCGGGAATGACGACCATTTTATAACTGCTGCTTTTATTTCTTCAGCTTCGGTATCCTGGTTGGGGTATCGGTGCCATTAACAATGCTGGTTGCGCTTTTTGCAATCGCTTTAATGGTAGAAAGAATATTTTCTACATCTAAAGAACTGTACTCGTCCTTCACACTGTGGTACAGTTTATCAATATCAATTTTATCGGTACTGATGGTGTGCGCCGGAACACCTAAAGCAGCTAAAGTGGCATTATCGCTACGGTAAAATAAGTTTTGGTCCGGGTATGGATCAGGGTAGAAGGTAAATTCGGTTCCGGCCAGGTTTTTCTGTAAAATCTTACCAAAATCAGATCTTTCATAACCGGTTATAAATGCAGTATTCTTGCCAAATTTCGAATCCTTACCAATCATCTCGATATTAAACATGGCTACTACATCATCAGGATTCAGTTTTTCGGAGAAATATCTTGCACCGAAACCGCCTATTTCTTCAGCAGTAAAAGCAACAAAGATTAAGGTGCGCTCATTGTTTTTTTGTGCTTTATAATATTTGGCCAGTGCAATCATAGCGGTTGTACCCGAAGCATCATCATCTGCGCCATTGGCTATGCTATCACCATCAACACTTTTTAAAAAGCCTAAATGATCGTAATGACCAGAGAAAACCACAATTTCTTTCGCTTTAGATTTACCCGGAATAACACCTGCAACATTAAATAAAGGCATTTTGGTTATCTTGTTTTTAAGCGTTGCAGAAAAATCTGTTGCTGCATCTTTACCTAAAACAAAAACCTGTACAACACTCGTTGTTTTTTTAATATCTTCCTCATCAACCGTTGTAGGTTTGCTGAAATGATCTTTATAGCGGTTAAACAGATCAGCAAATTTACTGTCGACCAAAACAACCTGATTTTTATCAGCATTTAGCATTGTCCTGAATTGTGCTACAAACGGCTTTTCAGGATCTAATTTAACAACCGTAGTATTCGATTTATCAAGTGTAATACTTTCTGTAGTAGCACCGGTAATCATTAAATTTTCTGGCGCAACTTCCTGTCCATCTATTTTAACATGGGTAGTTACATTTGCAACCTGGTATTTGTTAAAGGTCTGGCGAAAAGTTTTTTCACCGGCTAAAGGCTGTAAACCAATCTTTTTAAATTCCGATTCGATAAAAGTTGCGGCTTTATCAATACCTGGCGTAAAGGTTGCACGCCCCTGCATATCATCGGCACTTAAGGTTTTAATCAGGTGATCGGTATATTCGCGGGTAATAATTTTATCGATGTTTTGCGCTTTGAGCTGCAAACCTGCCATCCCCAATAGGGCAAAAAGGGCTATTCTCTTCATTTTTATGTTTAATTAGTTGTTTTCGATTTAACCTGTGTACCTAACCAGCTGGTTTTGAAATTTTGCATGGCAGCCGTTAAGGTTCCGCCTGTTTTTTCAATGCTTATTAACTCTAAAGCCGGATTTTCTGCCAGGGTTAATTTTGTGCTTTTTTCTACACCGCGGTACAGATAAGTGATGTTAAGTACATCTCCGGGTTGGTGTGCGTCTGTAACTGCATTAACCGTTTCCAGGTCTTTTATTGCTGTGCCATCAATGGTTAAAAGGACATCGTCTACATCCAATCCCGCCTGATAAGCAGGTGTGCCGATTAAAGTTTGCGGTAAAATTACCCTCCCGTTTTGCACTGTAAGACGGCCAAAACCTGTAAATGCTTTGCCCGGACTTGCCTTACGTAACACCAATCCGGCATTTAACAACAGTTTCGCATAGTCGTTTTTTTCGGTGCCATAAATGTATTTTTTAAAGAAGCTGGCAGCAAACGACTGGTCTTTAGTTAAGCTTGCCAGGGTTTTTTCCAGATCCGGAACAGTATAGGCAATTTCTGGCTTTCCGTAAGCTTTCCACAGCGCACGCATGTAATCATCAAGCGTTAGTTTAAATTCTGCCCTTAAACGGAGGTCTAATGCCAGAGCAGTTGCCGCTCCATAAGTATAATAAGAAGTAAAAATATTAGCTTTATTGGTTTGGTCGATCGCTACACCTGCATCGGCAAATACGGCATAACGGCTGGCTTCAATGGGCGAAAAATTGAGTGCTCCGGGCGAGAGTAAAACCGCGTTTACCAATCCATTAAAAGTCTGGATGGCATTATCTTCTGTTTTCAAGCCTGCACGGGTTAGCAGCAGGTTGCCATAATATTGGGTAAAACCTTCGGCTAGCCAAAGTTCATTGCTCATGTTGGCATGTTCGAAATTAAATGGCTCAAGGGTCTTAGGACGTAATCGTTCCACATTCCAGCTATGAAAATATTCGTGCGAAAATGTACCCAGCAAATTAGATTCGTAGCCTGCAATTTTTGGTGTGCGTTGCACAATGGAAGTCGAATTTCGATGCTCCATCCCGTCGCCTGCATTATCAGGGTACACATCATGTAAAAAGTAATAGTGACCATAATCATAGGTCGGGAATTCGCCCCACACCGCTAAATGTTCATCAACCATTTTCTTCAGCATTGTGGTATAGTTATCGATAGTTTGCTGATCGTCGTTGGCATGTGAAACCAGGTGGATGGTTTGCATTTTTCCGTCAGTATTTTTAACCTGCCAGCTGGCGGTTTTATAATCGGCTATTTCAATGGGACTATCCATAAAATACTGCAGGTTTGGCGCAAAATAACTTCCATCAGCCTGGGGTTTTAGCTGCGTAGCTACTTTCCAGTTCTGGTTACCGGCATAATTAAATTTTACTGTCCTTGCACGGTTATCCATGCCTAGCGGGAAAGCAAATGTTGCCGGAATATTCATATGGGCATGCGTTTCGTCGAAACCGGCATAGGTACCATCAATCCAGTTGCCAAAAAGGGTATAGGTTATTTTAACGCTGTTACCATGGCCTGGGATTTCGTATACATCGCCCGCCGACTGGTTAACCGTTAAAGGTTTTCCTGTGCCATCAAAAGCTTTTAAATGATATACATTTTTGCCAAACTCGTGAGTGGCATATCGTCCAGGCGAAGAACGGCTCATGCGCACCTTTAGCGTACCTGCCGGTACGTTAGGAATGTACATACTGATCTCTGCCTCATGGTGGATGGCATTGGGAAATGAAACCGTGTAACTGATCTCATTTTGGGCAAAAGCGGTAAGTGAGAACAGGCTCACCATGGCAGCACCTAAAAAAGTCTTCATAAAAAGCAATTGATGAGGGCAATTTAATAAAAATGGAAGATGTAATCATGTAAAATGGAAGTATTTCGCTACGCATTCCGTCTTTTCTACTCCATTTTACCTCAATTAACTATCCCAATCGTATTTCTCCAGGTCGCGGTAGGCTTTACCTTTTATAATTTCCTTCTTTTTAGAAGATTCTGAATCGACCCTCGTTTCGTGGATGTTATCAGCTACTTCGAAATGAAAATCCTTATCTTTTTTAGAATGGTAAATCGAAACTTCATCTCCATCGGCAATGGCATAATCGTAAGGGCCGCGTGCACTCATCAGCTTAACAAATACCGGTAAACATTCAAAGAAAATAAACAGCAAACCAATAAACATAACTGCAATGGCTGTATTGTTGTCGCGGCTGCCATCTACATTAAATTTAAGCTGGCCCAGGGCCCAGTTGCGGTCGGCGAAACCTGCAATATCCGATAAACTGTCTAACTGCTTTTTGGTATACAGCTTTTCGGTAAATAAACCATCAAATTCTTTGCGTTTATCAACAAAACCTTCAGACTTATTGATGGCCGCTTTTAAAGAATCGAGTTCGGCGGTACGCTGTGCAATTTCAGCTTCTTTGCGTTTAGCATAAGGACCATATCCCATTATGCCCGATGTTTCGGTGGTTTTGTTCCCGAAAATCTCAAAATTCAGCTTTTGCCGGTCAGCTTTTATTCCTTTTTCAAGCGAATCTCTTGTGGCTTTTTGTTGGTTTAAACGGCCAAACTCTACCTGGTATTTTTTCTCGAAAGCTTTGTTCAAAGTATCAATTTTAGCCCTCTGACCATTGAGGTAGCTTACTTTTAAGCGTTCTTTGATTTCTTTATCGAAAATTTTCAGTTCGATTGGCCGCGAGATTACCATACCGATCATAATGGCCAGTAAAATACGTGGGGTAGCCTGTAGCAGCTGTTTATTGGTGCTCGCACTTTTATTGATGCTCGATACGATATAACGGTCCATATTAAAAATGGCCGCCCCCCATAAAAAGCCAAAAATAATGGCGAAAACCACGGCCAGATCAGCACCTTTAAATACAAAATACATGGCGTAACCGCCAGAAAGTGCGGCAAATAAGCCTGTAAAGAAAATGGTGGCACCGATGCCGGTATATTTATTTTGCTCTGAAGGATATTTTTCTAGCGTTGGAATATGAGCGCCGGAACAAAACCAAAAGAAACGGTTCAACTTGTCCATTTGTAACTATTTATATTTAAACGCCTAAGGGTTTCAGTTGTTACAGTTTTAGGTAAAATTTTATGGCATTTTTTTGATGTAGCGTGTAAAGCCGATTTTCCTATATTTGCATAAATACATTTTATAAAATGAAAGAAATATCGGTACAAGAGCTAAAAGAGAAAATCGATAACAAAGAAGATTTTCAACTAATTGATGTTCGTGAAACATTCGAATATGAGGTTTCCAATCTTGATGGTGAGAATATCCCTTTAGGTGGAATTTTAATTGAGGCCGACAAAGTTGCGAAAGATAAACCTGTAATTATCCAGTGCCGCAGCGGAAAAAGAAGTGCAGCAGCAGTGATGCAATTAGAACAACAATACGGATTTGAAAATCTTTATAATTTAAAAGGCGGGATTTTAGCCTGGCAAGAGGCTTACGACCCGAATATGCCGGTTTATTAGAATAACCAATTAATCAAATGCCCAAATTCCAATGATACTGGAGGAGGGTTATATTCAGCACAAACAAATATCAATTTTCAAACTTTAACCTCGCGCCACTAAACGTTTTGAACATTTTTTGCCTCCGGGTAGGGTTTGAATATTGATTATTGTTCATTGGTTATTTTTACATAAATTCTCTTACAAACTAAATCCTCTAATCGTGGGTAAAAAATTTGCTTTAAATATCTTTTACAACCTGGCCATTATCTTATCTATTTTTGGTTTGGTGTGGTGTTACAACAATCATAAATACCTGCCGGCAGGTTTTCTGGTTGGTGTGGCTTGTTGTTTATTTTATTTCAAATATCAGCTAACCAAAGAGATCCGGAAGTCTTTTAAAGAAAAAGATCCGAAGTAATCCCTTCAAGTCCCAATCCTGGCAGGTCTTTTAAAATATATCTGCCATTTTCGAAAGCCGGATCAATAAACGGGTTGTTCTTGGTGAGCCAGGGGCCATCTAAATCGGCCCAGTTACATAAAGGCGCCAAAGCTGCCCCGGCTAAAGTTGCACAACTTGTTTCACTCATGCAGCCAATAAGCACTTTCATACCTAAAGAACGGGCTTTTAAAATCATTTGGGAGCCTTCGTACATGCCACAGCTTTTCATCAGCTTTACATTAATGCCGTGATAAGCGCCTTTTAGTTTATCTACATCTGCTAAACGCTGTACCGCCTCATCTGCCAATAACGGAATTGGGCTACGTTCTGTAAGCCATGCATTCCCATCGGGATTATTTTTATCCATCGGCTGTTCAATCAATACCACACCCTGGTTATGCAGCCAGTAAATCAGATCGATGGCTTTTATTTTATCTGTCCATCCCTGGTTAGCATCCACATACAAGGGTACGCTGGTCATACTTCTTATGGTTTCGATAATTTCCTGATCGTTATCTCTTCCCAGTTTTACTTTAATTACTTTAAATGCTTCGGCATCTTTCAGTTTCTCGCGGATAATTTCTACCGTATCGATCCCAATGGTATAGGAAGTTACGGGCATTTTAGCAGGATCGGCGCCATAAATTTCGTAACAGGGTTTATTTAAAAGCTTACCCTGGATGTCGTTAAGCGCAATGTCAATGGCTGCTTTAATAGCCGGCTGACCGGGTGCAAGATTATCTAAATAAGCGATAATTTCTTCAAAATTGAATGGAAAACGGATTTTATCCCAGTCTACGAGGTTGAGAAAAGCGTTGGCACTTTCGTAGCTCTCGCCCATATAAGGTACCATAGAAGCTTCACCATATCCTACAGTACCTTCATATTCGACCTTTAACAACATTAAAGGTGTACTGGTCCGGGTAAATTTCGAAATCGAAAAAGGATGTTTTAATTCTAACTCAAATTGCTTGCAACTAATTTTCATTATCAATCGTCTTCTAAATAAATGAGGTAATTACCGTGTTACAAATTATCTTTGTTTATTAACGCAAATATTCCTGCCATGAAAAACATTTCAAGATTACGGTATTTTATTTATTTATCCTTATTAATTATTGGAGGATGTACCACAGGAAAAAAAGCCTTACAAAAAGGTGATTATGATGCTTCGGTCGAAAAGTCAGTAAGCAGGTTGCAAAATTCGCCAAAAAACAGTGAAGCCATGGAAGTATTGAAAACGGCCTACGACCTGGCTTTAAAAGATCATTTGCGGAAAATTGATGAAGCCAAAATGTCTAACGACTTATTCAGGTGGGAATCAATAATGTACGATTATCAAAAAATAAATCAATTGGCAGATGAGATTAATAGCTGCCCTGCCTGTTTGGCAATTGTTCCCAATCCGTCAAAATATATTACAGAACTGGCCGAAAGCAAATATAATGCTGCTGGTGCAAGGTATAATTCTGGTTTAGGTTATTTAAGAGAAAAGACCCGCCAAACCGCCAAAAAAGCATATTACGAGTTTGAGAAAACCTTAAATCTTCAGCCCAACTATAAAGATGCCAAAGCAAAAATGGAAGATGCTTATTGGGCGGCCGTAACCAGGGTTGTGGTACAACCGATTATTGTAAACAGCAGTTTATATAAATTAAGCGCTGATTATTTTCAGCAGCAGATCGATCAGTATATCGCAAAATATACGAGGAACAGGTTTGTGATTTTCTATAGTGAAGAGCAGGCCACCAATCAAAAAATTGTTCCCGACCAGGTATTAAGCTTAAATTTTGACGATTTTGTAGTGGGACAGACCTATGTAAAAGAAAGGGTTGAAAAATTAAAACGCGATAGTGTGGTGATTGGCGAAACCCGTACTAAAAGGCCCGTTTACGGCACCGTAAAAGCCACTTTAAGTATTTTTGAAAAAAACATCAGCTCGTCGGGATTGTTGGACATGAGTATTACTGACTGGAAAACAAGAAAACTGCTACGCCAGCAGAAATTTCCGGGCACTTACATTTGGTGTGATAGCTGGGCGAGTTTTCAGGGCGACGAAAGGGCTTTAAGTAAAGAACAGCTGATCATGACCAGAAGGAAAGAAACACTGCCACCACCGCCAAGTGCCTTGTTTTTGGAGTTTACCAAACCGATTTATAATCAATTGGTTGATGATATCGGGTATTATTATGCCAATTATTAGGTGGAAGCAAGGTGAGGAGGTTGTAATCCCTGCGTTAAAATAAAATATCGTTGCTTAGCCCTAAAAATATAATGGCTAATATTGCAGTGATGAATACCGGCTTATACAACCCTTTCAAAAATTTCGATTTTTTATATAAAACCTGCTTTTTAAGTGGCAAAACTTTTAATTCTCCTGTAATTCAAGTGCCATTACTTCCAAAATGGTTATTGGAACAGGCAGGTTTAAGCGGCGAAGAGCAGATCCAGTTTTTGGATGAGAGTATCCGGCCGTATAACACTTTGGTGATTCCGGTGAATAGCGAAGTAAATGAGCAGTTTTTAAACCCGCTGGAGGATAAGATCGAAGCGGCTTTTGCAAAAGGCTATGAAGCTGTTTCAGCACTACCCGAACTGGATCTTTTTAATTGGATCGGCAAGTTTTTATACGGCTTTGTATATATCGAAATGCATTCGGCTTTACGCAAAGAAATGACTGCCGATGGGTTAAATATGTCGCAATCTCTAATGATGAAATTTGCCAACCTGAATTTCATGATGCAGAACCTTTACACCAGTTTGGAGTTTGAAAATTTTTCGCCTTGGTCAATCACAATAGTTAAATTAGAAAACCATGAAACACCATTCAGTTTCCGCGATGAGATTAATACGCTGACTTTCTCTTTAAAAATGAAAGATTTTGGCATTATTGCCTGTTTGCAGGATAATGGCACCAATAAACGCTATCACCAGGATATTATTAACGAAATAAAAGGTAAAGCTTTAACTGCCGAGCAGTTTGAAGAGCTGAGTGCCCGTTTTTATTATTCGGCCTACCTTTTTAACCGCTTACCCGAATATACTTTTATGCCTGTTGAAGGCACGACCTATATCGAAGCGATGCCCTTACGTGGCAACATGACCAAACCGCTTTTTGATGTCTGGCAACATAAAACCTATGCACAGGTGCTGGAAAATTTCTGGAAACCATGGGGATATGTGGTGTTCGAGATTATTAAAAATCCTGATGAGCCAATGAGTTTCTTCGAGAAACCTTATTTACCTACTGCCGGGTAGTTTTAGCCACAGGTTTGCACAGATAACACAGATTTAAATTTTTCGATAGTGGAATTGCAACGCTAAGTCATCCTAAAGGGTAATTTATTGTATAAAAATCAATATGAGTGACAGCCCTCTCTCGAGTCGTCATTTCGAGCGGAGTGCAACGTAGTCGAGGAATCTGTCTCTATAGATTTCTCCATTTCGCTACCGATGAAAAATCGGCACGCTCCAGTCGAAAGGACGATTCTTCTATAAGAACTGTCAATAATAGCCTGTTGAAGGGTAAATATTTTTAAACCCAGCTGAACTTACCCATTACAGATTACTTGATGTAGTTACTTGTAAAAAGATCCTTCACTAGCGTTCAGGATAACAAATGAGGGAAATGTCCGGATTGACGGATTAACTATCTCCCTCCTGTTAACATGGCAATAAAATTCTGTAAAATGCCAGGGACGAAGATTATCGTAAAAATTAATCCGGTTAGTGCCCCGAAAAAGTGTGCATCGTGGTTGATATGATCTCTTGAGTTACGTGAAGCATAAGCACAATAGATTAGATACAAAATCCCAAAAAGTACAGCAGGAATCCCGATTGGGATGAACATGATATAAATTTTAGACATTGGATTATATAAAATATAACTAAAAAGCACTGCACTGATTGCTCCTGATGCACCCAAACTATTATAGTTAAAATGATCTTTGTGTTTAATCACCGTTGGCAGATCACTCAGCACCAGCCCCAAAAAGTAAAGTATCCCAAATCGCCAGCTACCCATCAAGCTTTCGAGCGTAAAAGCAAAAGCATAGAAAGTAAACATATTAAAAAAGAGGTGCATCCAATCGGCATGAACCAGTCCGCTGGTAATCAAAGTGTATACATTTTGTCCTTTCGAAACACTATAGGGATGTAGCATAAACTTTCCATAAAGCGAACGATCATAGAAAGCGTATAGGCTGGTAATAATGGTAAAAACGAAAATTGTGGAGGCAACTGGTGCAATATTGAAGTATTCCATTGGGGCTATTTTAAATCGAGTTTAACGTCTGTAACCAAACGCGCAACCGGATATCTGTTGTGTGTTTTTTCGTAATAATCAGAATTTTTATATACAAAATCAAGTTGCGCAGCACCATTCTTTGCAAATTCAGCGTCAGACGATTTTTTGGCTTCCAGTTTACTTTTCAGTTCCGGATTATTTTTTAGCAGCCCTGTTGCTGTATCTTCAAACACATAAGCCGAATAATGCTCCTTCATGTCGAGAATAGAATCGAAAAAATTCCAATTGAAATAAGAATCGGTAGCCTGGGGTTCTAATGTTTCTATAATATAACGGTTAACAGGCTGATTAGTGTATACCACAAAGTCGCCCGCATAATATTGGAGGTTCTGTTCTACAGTATTCAATTTTACAGCAGAATGCAGGTAATGCCCCTCGTAAGGCCGGTTTGCGGTTTTAAAATCGCTGATGTAATAACTTTCTACCTTAATTTTCTGATCGGTTTTCAGTTCGCTGATTTTAACATTGTTCAGTTTAAGCAAGGCAATTACGCGGTCCCACGCTTTTGGAATGATATAGGCAACTGGTTTTTGAACAGAAACTGCAGGTTCAAATTTATTCCATTCTTTTATGGTTTTGGTATAAGGCTTACTTCGGTCGTAATATAAACGGTCGGCACCGCTCACGGTACTGGCCTTTTGCCCGGCTTCAAAACCTTTAAAGGTCAGGTCGTTTACTTCAGCTTTATTTAACTTCCATTCTAACGGAAATTCCTTTTGCACGGCAATAGCTTCGTCTGCTTTGTGTTTATTCTCACCGATCACTTTTGCATCGCGCTCTACAAGCCTGATATAACTATCCAGGAGTTTATAAGTGGCATCAACCCGTAAATCATACGATTTTAGCATGTGGGTTTCAGGCATAAAACCGATGGTATTATGGAGTGTGGTATAACCTGTTGAGTAGCGCGGAGGATCAATAAACCCGGTGATTCCGCTTTCAGGGGTTTCGCCGATCGAGTTTACATAAGGAATCATCGGATAACCTGCTTTCTCCATCGCTGCGTACAGATCAGGCAGGAGGGTTTTGGTTAAATAACCGGCAAGTATGGGGTTAAGCTTATCTTTTTGCGTAGGAATAAGCGTCATCACATATTGATAATCGGCTCCGTTACTGGTATGGGTATCTACAAATATTTCGGGCTGCCAGGTATTAAAGATTTGTTGGAATGCTGCCGAATTCTTCGAATCGGTTTTAATAAAATCACGGTTCAGGTCGAGGTTCTTGCTATTTCCCCTAAAACCATAAGCAACTGGCCCGTTTTGGTTAGCCCTTGATGTTCCGCTACGATTAAAGCTGCCATCTATATTGTAGAGCGGAATAATGCAGATCACCACATCCTTTGGCAGTTTACCCGCTTTAAGCAGGTCGCGCGCCAGCATCATCGAGGCATCTATCCCTTCAGGCTCACCCGGATGGATCCCGTTATTGATCAATAAAACCCTTTTATTTTGTTGCCTGATCTTTACCGGATCAAAAACCTGATCATGTGATAAAACCAGTACATGTAATGGCTTTCCAAAATCTGTTTGCCCGTAAGTGAGCAGTTTGGCCTGGGGATAAGCTTCAGCCAGGTTTTCGTAATAAGATATTGCTTCAGTATATGTTGTTGTTCCGGTTTTGCCACTTAACTCGAACGGGGTCTTTTGTGCGATGGCCTTTAGCCTCATTGATAGCAAACACAACACAAAGAATTTTCTCATGCTTTAAAGCTAAGAAATGAAACGCTGTTATTAAAGTGTTTTACGATAAGATTTAATTGTACCCAGCATGTACTTAAAACCAATGGTATAGGTGTTGTAAACATCAGGGGAGTTGTTTTTAAATTTAGCGCTCGAATCGTTATAACCATCCAAACCTTCTCCCAAAGTGAAATTTGATTGTGCATTGATATTGATGATATAGCGCATGTAGCCATATCCATCGTTAATAAAATAGTTGAATCCGAAATTTAAAGGCACCCATAGGTTAACACTTTTATCAACTCCCGGAAAAGGACCATAACCCGGGTCAACAGCAGCCCAGGATGGTTTATACCTCACAATATCCGTTATTTTATTCTTAATGGCACCTACACCCATCCCAACGTACAAACCCCGAATATTGTACAAGAACTCACTTTTATTATAATCCACCAGCTCGCCAAGCATCAATTTGGCATTTGCAGAAATAGCCATATATTTATTTACAAACTGGCGGTTGTGCGGGTCGGTTACGATATCGCCACCCTGAATCATTCCATATTGCCCTTCAAGGCCTACTGTAACAAAGGGGGTGATATGATAATCGAATACGCCATAAGCTGTATATCCAAAACTTCCTTTATAAACGTCTGTATAAGATTTGTTCGCTCCGGCGCCAAAACCGTACGACATTTTAAAATAGTTTGACTGGGCATAAGAGAAGCTTCCAACAAAAACAAGAAAAAGGGTTATATACGTAGCTCTCAGCAAATTAAAAATCATATTGTTTTTTTACAAAAATAATATGTTTATCGAATATCTAGAACTTTTACCTTTGAATTATGAGTACATACAGCAACTTTAACAAGACATTAGAAGCGCGTTTTATCAAATATGCAAAGATTGATACGCAATCTGATCCCGATTCTCCTACCTGCCCTTCTACCTTAAAGCAAAAGAATTTAGGAAGGGAATTGGTGCAGGAATTATTGGAAATCGGCGTTTCTGATGCAGAAATGGACCATAATGGTTACGTGTATGGTACTATACCTTCAAATTCGGATAAGCAATTGCCCGTAATTTTTTTCTGCTCGCACATGGATACTTCGCCTGATTGCAGTGGTGAAAATGTGAAACCGATTGTTCATGACAAATATCAAGGACAGGACCTGATCCTGCCTGACGATCCTAAAATAGTGATCAAAATGGCCGACCATAAAGACCTGAAACACCAGATCGGCAATGATATTATTACAGCCAGCGGAACTACTTTATTGGGTGCTGATAATAAAGCCGGTTTAGCTGAAATTATGGAGGCGGCAGCTTTCTTTATGAAAAACCCCGAGGTAAAACATGGAACCATTAAAGTACTTTTTACACCTGATGAAGAAATTGGCCGGGGGGTAGACAAGGTTGATTTAAAAAAGCTGGGTGCCGATTTTGGTTATACCATTGATGGTGAAACGCTCGGTTCTATAGAAGATGAAACATTTTCTGCAGATGGTGCTACGCTTAAAATTTATGGTGTAAGCACCCACCCGGGTTTTGCAAAAGGAAAAATGGAAAGTGCCATTAAAATCCTGGCAGAAATTTTAAGCGCATTACCAAAAGATACGCTAACTCCTGAAGCGACGCATCAAAAAGAGGGTTTTATCCATCCCGTAAGCATTCATGGGCAGGTAGAAGAAGCCGAAGCGCAATTTATCATCCGCGATTTTACCAATGAAAAACTAGCTGCACACGGACAGTTTTTAGAAGAAACGGTAAAACGGGTGCTGGCAAAATATCCAAAATCAAGCTATACTTTAGAAATTACGGCACAATACCGGAACATGAAGGAGGTACTTGATCAGCATCCCAAAATTGTACAATATGGAATTGAGGCCATTGAACGTGCAGGCGTGGTGGCCAAGCAACAAAGTATCCGCGGCGGAACGGATGGATCGAGGCTCTCGTATATGGGTTTACCTTGCCCCAATATTTTTGCCGGAGAACATGCTTTTCACAGTAAGCAAGAATGGGTAAGTGTACAGGATATGGAAAAAGCAGTACAAACCATTATTAACATTGCCTGCATCTGGGAAGAACGGGGTTAGTCATCAAGTTATGAGCCTGAAGTCGATTCAGACTGATGATTGTCCTGATTTAAAAAATATATTTTTAAGCACATCCTTTTGATAATTTAGATTTACAAATGATTACTCTCGAAAACGACTATATAAAAGTTAGCCTGGCTGCTAAGGGCGCAGAACTACAGGGCTTATTTAACAAGGAAACCGGTTTGGAATATTTATGGAATGCAGATCCCAGGTATTGGGCAAAACACAGTCCGGTTTTGTTTCCTATTGTAGGCTCCTTAAAAAACAACAGTTTTAATTACCAAGGTAAAAACTACGAACTGCCAAGGCATGGTTTTGCACGCGATCATGTTTTTAACTCCGAAAAAATAAGCGAAACCGAAGCCGTTTTTACTTTGCACCAAAGTGAGGAAACCTTAAAAGTTTATCCTTTTTATTTTGAGCTGAAACTGAAATATGAATTGATGGAACGTAAGCTTAAACTAACTTACGAGGTAAGCAACACGGGTACCGGAGCAATGCTGTTTTCATTGGGCGCGCATCCTGCATTTGCAGTTCCTAATACTCCTGATACGGTTTATGAAGATTATTACCTCGCTTTTAATACCGATGAGAAATTAACTTACTGGAAGCTGGATGATGGACTTGTAGCAGATGAAACTGGCAACATCGAGCTGAATTCCCATAAACTGCAGCTTAAACACGATCTGTTTTACAATGATGCATTAGTATTTAAAACTTTGAAAAGCAATCACATTAGCTTATTGAATACCAAAAACGATTACGGCCTTCACTTTCATTTTGAGGATTTTCCTTTCTTTGGGATATGGGCAGCAACCGATGCCCCTTTTATATGTTTAGAGCCTTGGTGCGGGGTGGCCGATGGCATCAACCACGACCAGGAACTGGAGCATAAGGAAGGCATAGTAAAGCTGGCTGTTGGCGAAAAATGGTCGAGATTTTGGGAAGTAGAATGTTTTTAACCTGGTTTTGCTGACCGTTAGTGGGCGTTTAGAGATTGAAGGGATCTTTTACTTTGGGGGTGTACAGATTCTGAAGTCCGATCTCAGCACTCATGTCAAACTACCCTGAAACTTGTCCTGTCTGCACCCTTTTTATTGTTTTTAACTGCTGTAACTTAGACGTAAACAAATAAATAGATAAGATTATGGCAACTATGCACCCTTACTTAAACTTCGATGGCAAGGCCGAAGAAGCGTTTAATTTTTATAAATCGGTTTTTGGTGGAGAATTCACCTTTTTTGCAAAAATGAGTGATGCACCTGATTCAGATAAACTATCAGAAGAGGAGAGAAACCGTGTAATGCATGTGGCTTTACCTATTAACGAACAGACCATTTTAATGGCATCTGATTGTGTACCTTCTATGGGGCATGTGCTTAAAGAAGGCAATAACATGTATATCAATATTCAGGCTGACAGCCGTGAGGATGCCGATCGTTTATTTAATGGTCTTTCTGCCGGTGGAACCATTGAAATGCCAATGGAGGATATGTTTTGGGGTGATTATTTTGGTAGTTTCAAGGATAAATATGGTATCCAGTGGATGGTAAACTTCAGCAATCAGGGCCAATAAGCCCATCACTTACTTAAAGTTTTACCGATAAAGTGGTCGTCATTTCGACCGGAGTGGAGAAATCTATGGTTAATGCAGCTGATAGATCTCTCCCTGCCCGCAACGGGCTGGCATTTCGCTGCGCTTCAGTCGAGACGACGATCTTTCTATTGTAACGCCTCCGTTAAATCCTTAAAACCAGGCCTATTTAAAGGCTCAGGAACCAAACATGCGTCTCTAAGTCCGCTGATCATTTTATCAACCTCTTCACTCACCGCTTTATCTTTTAGCGACAGCAAGTCGTCAAGTAAATAACCATAAGCACCTACTTCTACCCGTTCCAATGCACTGGCCATTTTAGCCGATTTATCGTAAAAACTGGCTGCACCAAAATCACCGAACAAAGTACTGCCATCATCATCAATTAAAGCATTGTGTGCATATAAATCGCCATGCATAATGCCTGCTTCGTGCAATTGTGCGGCCAATGAAGCTATGGTTTTAGCGATGCCTAAGATTTGTTTTTCAGAAAGTTTTCGATCGGCAGGAAAAACATCCCTGGTGCAGCTTTCTAAACTTGGCGGATTGCCGAGATTGTAAAAATGATGCGGAATTAAATCCATTACCAAACCTTTTTTATCTTCGGGATGTGAGGCAATCTGTCCGATCAGGTTTACCAAACCCGGGTGGTAACCCGCAGCAATATAAGCTGTCATCTCATCTTCCGGTAAACCATCACTGGTTACATTGCCTTTAAATATTTTAACCGCTACCTCACTGGTTTCATTTCCAATGGTTCTGCTGGCTTTCGAAATCACACCCGAAGCCCCTTCACCCAACAGATGGCTGATTTCCAAATCATGCCAGTTGATCAGCGAAAGTGTTTCTACTGCCGGTGTTTTGCTAAAATTATTGCCCGAAAATGCAATCCACGATAGTTTTGGCAGTTGCGTGATCCACTGCGGCAATTCATGTAGTTTATTCGCCGCAATCCGCAATAATGCCAAATTCTGGCAATTGCTCAATTCTTCGGGTAATGTTGATAAACGGTTGCCCGAAAGCATCAGTTTTTGCATCCTTTTGCAAAAGCCGATTTCCTTTGGCAGTTCAGCAATGTTGTTATTCGTTAAAATTAACCAGCGAATATTCGGGTTGATCGACTTAGGGGGTACGATTTCGATCCGGTTGGATTTAAAACCGACAATATCCAGCAAAGGACAATCGGCCAGTACTTCCGGTAAAACCGAAAAAAGGTTTTCGGAACAGAAAAAAATCCTGAGCTTTTTTAACCTCCCGAAATCTGTTGGTAAAGCACTTAATTTGTTAAAAGATAAATCCAGCACCTCAAGGGTATCAGCCAGCTCGAATATTTCCTTTGGAAACTCGGTCAGGTTTTCAGAAAGCTTTAACGATATTGCTCCGTTAAGTTCGCCACGTTGAAGTGCTAACAGGTTTTGCATAGGTATACGGTTTAATAATCCGGAACGAAGATAAGGCTATATATTTATTTTAAAGGTGAATGGTCTGTTCTATCTGTACCTGACCAAGAAAATATTCATCATGTGAGATGACCAGCAGTGTTCCCTCGTATTCGTTAACGGCTGAAGTTAAAATTTCTATATTCTGGATATCGAGGTTGTTGGTAGGCTCATCCAGTATCAAAAAATCTGGCGCTTGGTTGCTGATGATTAATGAACAAAGCATTAACCGCATTTTTTCGCCACCGCTTAAGGCTGAGCAGGGCTTGTCCCAGTCGGTTTTACTAAATAAAAACCGGTTTAAACGGATTTTTACTTCATGTTCCTGTAATGCACCGGAATTGTACTGCTGAGCCTGTTCGTAAACCGAGAGTTGATTATCGATCAATGAATAATCCTGATCAATATACATAAAACTAATGTCAGCCCGGTTTAAACTTCCCGTTGAGGGCTGCAGTTGCCCCAAAATAAGCTTGATCAGGGTGGTTTTACCCGATCCGTTCCGACCGTTAACCGCATAACGTCTGCCACTAAAAAGCTGAAAGCTGACAGGCTCTTTCCAGAGAAACCGGCCACTAAAGGCAAAATTAACCTCCTTCGCTTTAACAATGCTTTTTCCTTTGTGAAGCGCAGCCGCATTGAAACCGATTTTCATTTTATCCGCATCAGGCAGTGCCGAACGAAGCTGGCTTAGCTCAGCGGAAATATGACCTAGCTTTTCAGCGTGAACACTTTTCAGTTTTGCTGTACTTTTTTCTGCGTTATTTTTTAACGTATTCATCGAAATGGTAGGTAATCCGGCTTTTTCTTGTTTTTTCTTCCCTTTGGCATCAAGCTTTTGTTGCCGCTCAAGCGATTCCCGTTCCACTTCTTTAGCTTTACGCAAAGCTTTTTCTTTCGCTTTTAAATCGTTGTTCAATGCCTCATTTTCAATTTTCTTTTGGGCAGTATAGAAATCGTAATTTCCGCCATACAGGGTTATCCCCCGCTGACTTAGTTCGCAGATTTTCTCCATTTGGTTCAATAAAGTCCGGTCGTGGCTCACTGCCACTACGGTAGCCCTCGCCAACCGGATGTAATCGTACAGCCGGCTTCTGCCTTCCAAATCCAGGTGATTGGTGGGTTCATCCAGCAAAACAATAGCAGGGCGGTGTATAGCAATACCGGCTAAAAATACGCTGGTTTTTTGCCCGCCACTTAAACTTTCCATTTTTTGTTTTAAATCTAAACCTTTCAGTTGCCAAAAACTTAAAGCTTCTGTAGAGCGTTCCTCAATGGTCCAGTCGTCGTTGAGGATGCCCAGGTTTTCATCGCTTACTTCTCCGTTAAGGATTTCGGTCAGTGCTTTCAGTTTATCTTCTATCCTGAGTGCCTGTGCAATGGTAAAATCATTAAACTGCCCAAAAAGCTGTGGTACATAATAAGGTGCCGAATTGGCCTTAACATGTCCGGTGGTTGGCAGGAGTTTACCCGCCAGAATGCCTAAAAGTGTCGATTTTCCGGCTCCGTTATTGCCAATGAGTGCAATTTTTTCGTATTTGTTGATGGTGAGATTTAAATCTGAAAACAGTAAATCTCCATTAGCATGGATATAACCAGCCCCTTGTAGATTAAGCATAAATTTCTTTTTATCGGTAAATAATTGCAGGAACGGAAGCGTTCTGCCTGTTATCTATTTTCTGAAAAGAAATGAATCTTACATGGATCGGGGATTTTGATGATGGTGCAAAGATAGTGATTTTTTTGCGTTTTAGCGAAAAGCGGTTGGCCAGTCCATAGTCTTTAGTCTGAAGTTAGCACTCTGATAAGCCAAAAATCGGGCGTTCATTCCCGCCAATTTGTCATCCTGAGTATAACGAAGGATCTTTATTTTAAATATCTTTGCAGCTGTATTTCGTTATTTAAAGGTTCTTCACTGCATTAGGAATAACAGTAATATTATTTTCAATAAAATATAGATTTTATCTATATCAATTTTTATTTGCATTAAAAATTTAATCGCATATCTTTACAAAAAACTTTAGGGGTGCCTACGTGCTGAGAAATACCCTTTGAACCTGATGCAGTTAGTACTGCCGAAGGGAAAAGTGAAAGCAATCTTATATTGCTGTCTTTTCGATCTCCATTTTGGGGCAATCTCTATAGTTTTTCCAATTTTTTAAATATGGAAGTAACTATAAACAATCAAAACTACCGGCTCAACGAAACCTGTTCGATCGAACAAATGCTTGCTGCTGTGATTTCAACGGAGACAAATGGCCTTGCCATAGCTGTTAACCAGACCATCATTTCCAAATCTGTCTGGCATACCTATCTTTTAAGTCCAGGCGACCAGGTTATACTCATTAAAGCCACACAGGGGGGATAATGAAAATGCTTGAATTATAAAATCTCTTCCATTAATCACCTTCTCATTGCCACTAAATAATCCCAAATGATGAAACAAGAAAAAACACCAAATCAGGAAGTCATCAGCCGCAGTCCATTTCCGGCTTCACGCAAAATATTTGTACCGGGCAAAATCCACGATATCCGGGTGGCCATGCGCGAAATCAGCTTAACCGAAACCAAAATCCACAATGGATTTGGCCTGACCGAACCCAATCCACCGGTAACGGTCTATGATACCAGCGGCCCTTATACCGATCCAAATGCGGTTATCGATGTACGGAAAGGGCTTCCAAGATTAAGGGAGCAGTGGATTAAAGACAGACAGGATGTAGTGCAGCTCGATCAACTGTCATCTGCTTATGGGCAGCAACGCCTTGCAGATGATAAACTTGATGCTTTGCGCTTTAACTATACCAAGAAACCTTATAAAGCCCAGCCAGGAGCCAATGTATCACAAATGCATTATGCCAAAAAAGGCATTATTACCGCCGAAATGGAATACATTGCCATAAGGGAAAACCAGCAGATTGAACTGTTGAATGCACAATTGGGCGATCAGCACGAGGTAATGAGCCACCAGCACCAGGGTAATAGTTTTGGTGCCAATACGCCTAGGGGATACATTACGCCAGAGTTTGTGCGGGATGAGGTGGCTGCCGGACGTGCGGTAATTCCCTGTAACATTAACCACCCTGAACTGGAGCCAATGATTATTGGCCGTAATTTCCTGGTGAAAATTAATGCCAATATTGGCAATTCTGCGGTTACCTCTACCATCGAAGAAGAGGTAGAAAAAGCTGTTTGGGCCTGCAGATGGGGCGCCGATACCATTATGGACCTTTCTACAGGAAAAAATATCCACGAAACCCGCGAATGGATTATCCGAAATTCACCAGTACCCATCGGTACCGTTCCCATTTACCAGGCTTTGGAAAAAGTAAACGGTAAGGCCGAAGACCTCACCTGGGAAATCTTTCGCGATACGTTGATTGAGCAGGCCGAACAGGGAGTCGATTATTTTACCATCCATGCTGGCGTACTGCTCCGTTACGTGCCCTTAACCGCGAAAAGAATTACCGGAATTGTTTCGCGTGGCGGATCGATCATGGCCAAATGGTGTTTGGCACATCACAAAGAAAACTTCCTTTATACACATTTCGAAGAAATTTGCGAAATCATGAAAGCTTATGATGTGGCTTTTTCTTTGGGTGATGGTTTAAGACCGGGCTGTATTGCCGATGCCAACGATGCCGCACAGTTTTCAGAGCTCGAAACCCTGGGCGAACTGACCAAAATTGCCTGGAAACATGATGTACAGACCATTATCGAAGGACCTGGTCACGTACCCATGCACCTGATCAAAGCCAATATGGAAAAACAGCTCGAACATTGTTCGGAAGCTCCATTTTATACTTTAGGCCCCCTTACTACTGATATTGCACCGGGCTACGATCACATTACTTCGGCAATAGGTGCAGCTATGATCGGTTGGTTTGGAACGGCGATGTTGTGCTATGTTACACCTAAAGAACATTTAGGCCTTCCGAACAAAAAAGATGTAAAAGACGGCGTAATTACCTATAAAATTGCTGCACATGCGGCCGACCTGGCCAAAGGTCACCCTGGTGCACAATACCGTGATAATGCGCTGAGTAAAGCGAGGTTTGAGTTTAGGTGGGAAGACCAGTTTAATTTATCGCTCGATCCCGATACGGCAAAAGAATTCCATGATGAAACCCTGCCTGCAGAAGGAGCCAAAATTGCGCATTTCTGTTCGATGTGCGGTCCAAATTTCTGTTCGATGAAAATTACCCAGGACGTACGAGACTATGCCTCAAAACAAGGTGTAGCAGAAGAAGAAGCATTGGCCAAAGGGATGCAGGAGAAATCAAAAGAATTTACCGAAAAAGGAAGCGAAATTTATTCATAAAATGCAATGGAACTGTTTGTAATTGCGCATCCGAAAATTTTAAAAGGCGAAACCTTATTGGTAAACCAGCTTTTTGATGCTGGTTTACCTGTATTTCATTTGCGCAAGCCCACAGCAGATGAGGCGGCACACCGCAAATTTATTGATGGTATTTTGCCCGAGTACCATAACCGCGTTGCTTTACATCATTTCCATGAACTGGCTAATGATTACAATATCAATAGATTACACCATACCGAGAGTTTTAGAAAGAACAGTACAGTGGGTGATTTTTCAAAACCTTACACATTCAGCACCTCCATACACCAGCTGGCAGAAGTTGATCACCTTGATCAATACCATTACAGTTTTTTTGGCCCTGTTTTCAACAGCCTTTCCAAACCCGGATATACCGGAATTGTTGATGCCGGTTTTAGCATAAACAAGCCAAAAACCACAAGATTAATTGCACTTGGCGGTATTGGCCTGAACAATATAGACCAGGTAAAAGAAATGAATTTCGATGGTGTTGCACTATTAGGCAGCATCTGGAACGATCCCTCGCAGGCCCTGACTACTTTTAAGACAGCCCAGGCCAAATGCCAGGCTTATGCTCAAAATTTAACGATAAAACAATGATTCAGCCTTTACAATATATTTCGCAAGCCCCTAAAACAGGTACCCATATCGATGCCATTGAGCAAGTGCTCCAAGCGGGAGGGAAGTGGATCCAGCTCCGGATTAAAAACCTGGCCGAAGCCGAAATTCTCCCTTTTGCAAAAGCTGCGCAAGCCTTATGCGAAACGTATGGAGCCAAACTGATTATAAACGATTACCCACACCTGGCAAAAGCCGTAAACAGTTATGGTGTACATTTAGGGCTGCAGGATATGCCTATTTCCGAAGCCAGAAAAATTATCGGCAAACACCAGATCATCGGAGGTACAGCCAACACTTTCGAACATATCCGGCAAAGGGTAACTGAAGGTGCCGATTACATCGGTTTGGGTCCATTCAGGTTTACGCGTACCAAAGAAAACCTAAGCCCTATAGTAGGATTGGAAGGCTACCAAAAGTTAATGGAAAAAGTGCGTAAAGCGGGTATTACTACACCGATTATCGCCATTGGCGGCATTGAAGCCGAAGATATTCCAGCCATACTCGAAACCGGAATTCACGGAATTGCCATCTCGGCAGCACTCACCAACCAAACAGAAACGGCTTTGGTTCTCGAACAGATCAACAGCAAATTCAGTATTCACTCGATTTAAAAATTACAGCGATGTTAACCATAGCAGATCAAACCTTTAGTTCCCGCCTCTTTACCGGAACCGGAAAATTCAGTTCGGCCAAAGAGATGGAAAGCGCCTTAATTGCTTCGGCATCCGAACTGGTTACGGTAGCCCTTAAACGTGTAGATTTAAAAGATAAGGATGACGATATTCTTCGCCACCTTCACTATCCGCACATTAATTTATTACCCAATACTTCAGGCGTACGCAATGCAAAGGAAGCCATTTTTGCCGCCCAACTGGCTCGCGAAGCCTTAGAAACCAACTGGATCAAGCTGGAAATCCACCCAGACCCAAAATACCTCATGCCCGACCCGATTGAGACCTTAAAAGCGACCGAAGAATTGGTTAAACTCGGTTTTGTCGTATTACCTTATATCCATGCCGACCCGGTTTTATGTAAACGTTTGGAAGAGGTGGGCACGGCGGCAGTAATGCCCCTTGGCTCCCCGATTGGCAGTAATAAGGGATTAAAAACGATCGATTTTTTAGAGATTATCATTAGCCAGAGCAGGGTACCGGTAATTGTAGATGCAGGTATTGGTGCGCCATCTGATGCTGCAAAAGCCATGGAAATTGGAGCTGATGCCGTTTTGGTGAACACAGCCATTGCCATAGCAAAAGATCCTACCAATATGGCTGCTGCCTTTAAACTAGCCGTTGAAGCCGGCAGGATGGCTTTCGAAGCTAAATTAGGCACACCACAACATTATGCTGCAGCAAGCAGCCCACTAACCGCATTTTTAGATGAAGAGTTTTAACGAGGTATTCGAAACCTACAATTGGGACGATACCCAAGCCAGTATTTACGATAAAACGGCTGCCGATGTAGAACGGGCTTTAAGCAGCACACAACGGGATCTGGAGGATTTTAAAGCACTTATTTCGCCTGCTGCATTGCCATATCTCGAAGAGATGGCGCAGATCAGTCAGCGTTTAACCTTAGACCGCTTTGGTCGGGTAATACAGCTATACATTCCGCTTTACCTCTCCAACGAGTGTAATAACATCTGTACTTATTGTGGCTTCAGTTATGACAATAAGGTAAGGAGGAGAACGCTCAATCCAATGGAAATTATGCAGGAGGTGGCGGTAATTAAAGGCATGGGCTACGACCACGTGCTGCTGGTTACCGGCGAGGCCAACCAAACGGTGCATACCGATTATTTTAAAAAGGTATTGGATCTGATCAGTCCACATTTTGCCCATATTTCAATGGAGGTACAGCCCTTGGATGTGGCCGATTACGAAACCCTGATCCCACATGGTTTAAATACCGTACTGGTTTACCAGGAAACCTATCACCAGGAGGATTACCGGAAACATCATCCTAAAGGTAAGAAATCTAATTTTTTATACCGGCTGGAAACTCCCGACCGTTTGGGGCAGGCCGGTATTCATAAAATGGGCCTTGGCGTACTCATTGGCCTGGAAGACTGGCGCACAGATTCATTTTTTACGGCCCTGCACCTGTCTTATCTCGAAAAACAGTACTGGCAGAGTAAATTCAGCATTTCTTTTCCAAGGCTGCGGCCTTTTAGCGGGGGGTTGGAACCAAAAGTGGCCATGAACGATAAAGAGCTGGTGCAACTGATCTGTGCTTACCGCTTATTTAACAGCGAAGTAGAATTATCTATTTCTACCCGCGAAACGCAAGCATTCAGAAACCAGGTAATTAAATTAGGGGTAACTGCCATTAGCGCCGGCTCTAAAACCAATCCCGGTGGTTATCAAGTGGAACCTCAATCTTTAGAGCAGTTCGAAATATCTGATGAACGTTCTGCGCAGGAAATTGCGGAGATGATCAGAAAACAGGGCTACGAGCCGGTTTGGAAAGATTGGGATATGAGTTTGATCCGTAAATCATGTTAGTAAAAGAAGAACTGAACCGCTATAACAGGCAGATGATTTTGCCTGAATTAGGCTTAAAAGGACAAGAAAAGATAAAAGCAGCCACCGTATTGGTAATTGGCGCCGGCGGTTTGGGCTGTCCGGTATTGCAATACCTGGCCGCAGCCGGTGTTGGCACCATCGGAATTGTAGATGATGATGTGATAGAACTGAGCAACCTGCAGCGGCAGATTTTATATAATCACACCGATATCGGCTTGTCAAAGGCAAAAACTGCCGCAGCAAAACTCAAATTGCTCAATCCACATGTGGCGTTCACGGTATACCACGAACGTTTTAAGGCAGATAATGCGGTGAATATTTGCCAGGATTACGACCTGGTAATCGATTGTTCAGATAATTTTACCACTCGTTACCTGGTTAACGATACCTGTGTAAGTTTGGGTAAAACACTCATTTTTGGCTCTATTTTACAATTTGAAGGTCAGGTTGCGGTATTTAACCATCATGGAGGGTCAAATTACCGGGATCTTTACCCTGCACCACCAACCGAAAACATCAACTGTGTGGAGGGCGGGGTAATAGGCATTTTGCCTGGAATAATCGGTTTGTACATGGCCAATGAAGCCCTGAAACTGATCTGCAATATCGGCGAAAATCTTTCAGGAAAATTAATGACGATTGACGCATTGAACAATACGGTATCTGTATTCAAGATTGCACAAGAAAGGGAAACCTTCATCGCAAAACCTCAAAAGGTAATGCAAACCTCGGAAGAAATCGATAAAAAGACTTTAAATCAATGGCTTTCAGAAGCTCCCGATCAGATTTTTTTAATTGATGTGCGTGAAGAATATGAACACGAAGAAAACCATATCGGAGGGGTGAATATTTCCTTATATGAATTACCATCAGCGCTGAGCAGTATTCCGCCATATAAAAAAGTAGTTTGTTACTGCCAAACCGGGCAACGGAGCAAAATGGCCGTAAAGGTATTGAAAGAAAGTTATGAAGGTGAGGTTTACAGTTTAACAGGAGGCTTATCAGTTCATTATTAATGGCCCGTCTCATAAATTTCAACTTTTCTCACTCTTTTCGAATGTCCTCATCTCAGAGGAAATAAACGTAATACTTAGTGCATCCTAATCAAAATACATTGAAATCTTTTCTCCCTTAGCGCGAAGAGAAAACCATCAGGTATACACGATTGAAGCCTTTAGGAGCAATGTATTTATCGATTCTGTACAGCCTGCTGTTATTAAAAATAAATTACAGAGAGCGCAATAACTGGTAAGCATATTCAGGCTATCGCCCATGAACCAGAGGCTAAATACCTGGGAACGATACCTCAGATCCCCATCTTTCCGGCTCTAATTTAAATCGCCATACGCGCCGTATGATAAGAAAGTCAAATCAGGCTAATTATTAATGTGTGATATATCTCTGATTTGGTCATGAAAACCTATCATTTGGTCGAATATATTCTAGGAAATAAAATCAAAAGTGAATGTTTGTATCATAAACAACAAACAAAAACTATTATGAAACGCAACCTAAACAACACTGAAGAATTAGAACTGAAAAGAGAAATCATCACATGTGAAAATGTTAAATGTGGCATAGCTAACAAAGACAATACTGTTATAGGTGACACGCTAACCATGACCACAACCATGACAGGTTTCGCAATTTAATAACTTAAAAAAATTATCCATTATGAAAAAATATGAATTTAACCCAGAAAGTAATGAAGAAGATTTTCGCCCCTTTATGGATGATGAGTTAGGAATGATCTTGGGTGGCGGGGGCGAAGAACAATTTCTTCACTATTTAAAAGAAGAACACCGTAACCAGTTCGATCAGAACAACGGCAGTTTCCAAAAGTTTAATCACTGACTGCACTGGCCCTGTAGTTAGCATTAATAAACCCAGCATAATACTCACACCGGTTAGAGTAATTAAATGGGAAAACAAGTTAATCAAATCAATTAAATCATTAAAAAATTAAACATCATGAAAAAAGTTAATTTATCAGAAAAAGTACAATTAGACAAAGAAATCATTTCAAAATTGAGCGAAGATCAATTAAAAGAAATTGAAGGTGGAAACGCAGCTGAATTATCATGCTGGTCAGATTCTTGCAAAAATAACACTAAAGCTTCTGTTGAAGAAGAAATAGGTGGCTAAAAAACCTTTAAAGAGTGTGCCGCTTAGACCCGGCGCACTCTTTATTAATCAAAATCAATTCTCACAGTTAATGTTACCCCAATGCTCTGGGGTATTGGCCTAAACGATAAGATTTAAATCATATTGACATGAAAAAGGTAAAGTTATCAAATAAAGCGCAATTAGAAAAACAAATTATCGCAGAACTAACTGAAAATCAATTAAAAGATATTCAGGAAAGGAATGCAACCGGGTTTTCTTTCTGGGCAGATTCCTGTAAAGGCCCCATTAAAGGAGAACTGAACGCTCCCAGCGATTAACTGGCCCTACCTGTCTACTTATAAAACTACCCTATATCATCAGCACTATGAAAAAGAGAAAAAAAACCTACTTCCCGTATCTAACGCTCCTAATCCTTTTTTTATTATCAGGCATTAATTTCGCATATGCCCAGGGAAAAATAAAAGGAAGGGTTATCGACGATCAAAAAAAGGGGATTCCCTATTCTAGTGTTGCATTATGGAATGCCGGGGGGAGCGCACTGGTAAAAGGTGCGATTACCGACCTGGAAGGATTATTTAGTGTTGAAGCAAAGCCTGGCGAATACATGCTTATATTAAATAATATGGGCTTTGTTAAATCGACAAAAAAAATTGTATTGACCGCCGACAAAGATGTAGAGTTGGGCGAAATTACCCTGAACGCTGATGTTCAGAACCTGCAAGAAGTTAAAATTGTAGGCAATAAATCTTTTATACAGCAAAAAACAGATCGGATTATATTAAATGTTGGCGAAAGTGTGCTTGCAGCGGGCAACGATGCCTACAGCATTATCGGCATGGCACCTTCCGTACAGATGAGCAATGGCAATATCACTATGGAAGGAAAATCGAATGTATTGATTATCCTCGATGGAAAAAAAATACCCAATGCAACCTTATCCAATATTTTAAGTTCTATACCTGGCGATCAGATTGATCGTATAGAGCTGATTACGAATCCATCATCAAGATATGACGCAAGCGCCAGTGGTGGAGTCATCGAAATTCACACCAAAAGAAGCAAAAAAATTGGCTGGACAGCCAATACCGGTGGAAACCTGACCCAGGGTTACCGGTTTGGGGGTGGTGCAAACGCCGGCTTAAGAATCGGTGCACCTAAATACGATTTTACTTTGAACGGCAGTTATGGAAAACATGGCCACATCGAAAAAGGATACGATAACAGGATACTGTTTCAGGGCATAAACCGGGTAGGTGATTTTAACCAAACGGTAGATATTTCTGATGGCGCATCCGCCGATGGAAGTATCAATGCCAGTTTAAATTATTATATCAATAAAAAGAGTACCATTGGTGCTGATTATACTTTTGTAAAAGCACACATGTATGGAAAAGGCGATGTAAATGCGCTGATCAACCAACCAGGCAGTTCGAGCAGGGTTAATACTTTCAATGACCTGGATCTTAAAGTAGATTTTTCCAATTACGATGTATTTTACAAACTCGATTTAGACACGATAGGCTCTAACCTGTTGTTTACAGCCAACTATACCAATTACATGAGCAACCAGAACCAACAGTTTAACCAGGATAAATTTAACAACGGGGCTACAAACCCTGAGGTTTCACTGTTCAGGAACAGGGCATCATCTAATTACGATATCTATACCACTTCATTAGATTATACTCAAAATATCAATCCGGCATTTAAACTAGAAGGTGGTTTAAAATATACTTACACCAGCAATAACAGTCATCAAAACCCTGCTAATTTTAGTAATAACCAATGGCAGGAAGCCGGTAGTATTTTTAACAACCTGGGCTACAAGGAACAGATCCCGGCAGCTTACCTTAACCTGAATTACGAAATAGGAAAATTTAACTTTCAGGCGGGTTTAAGGGGCGAATATACCCAGTACAAGGTGGTAATGGGCTTAGATTCTAATTATTTTAACCTGTTTCCGAACATCAGGGCAGATTATAAGGTCACTAAAAATTATACCACATCATTAGCCTATGCCAAAACCATTAACCGCCCCTCATATGACGACCTGATTCCATACGAGCTTTACATTGATAACTATACCCTTACCAGGGGAAATGCGCTGCTCAGGCCAGAGTACCAACATGCTTTTACATGGTCTAACTTATACAAAAAATATAGCCTCCGTTTTGCATATACTCAAACTGAAGAAGCGATTATGAGCACCATTTTATACGATCAGAATTCTTTAAAATTTATAAAAACAAAAGCAAATTTCTTAAAAAACCATTTGGTAAGTGCCAGCTTTGGCTTCCCCATCAAGTTTGCCAGCTGGTGGAATAGCAATAACCGCCTATCAGGCTATTACCAGAATATCCGCTTCCCTGATCCGGTAGCGAATGCCAATATTATGATCAGGGAGAAGTATTATTTTACCATTAGTTCGAACCATACCTTTAAAATTTCGCCTACTGTTTCTGCAGAGCTGTCTGCCGCTTATGAATCGCCGACCATTTCGGGCATTTACGATTACGAAGGCTACTCGAATGTAACAGCCGGGATCAGGAAGAAAATATTTAATAACCAGGGGTTTATCAAGTTTGATGTAAGCGATATTTTTTACAAAAACAATCAGCTCCTGTCTACCAATATTGTTCCTTTAATAACAGAAAGTATACACCGGGTAGATACGCGAAGAGCAAGAATTGCCTTTGGATACAATTTTGGCAAGATTGGTAAAGACAGGCGTGTACAAACAAACAGTAACAGCGATGAGCTGGGAAGGTTAAAATTATAATTATGGAAGCTGTTTCTAAGAACTTGGGAAAAATTAATACACAAATACTATTGCCAGAGATTGTTGACCTGGTAAACAAACATGCGCTCGATGCGCTACCTAATTTTGGCGTGGGGCATGGTAAGGGCGGGGCCGTCCTGTTAAACTGTTTGTATGCCAGTTATACAAAAAATGAAATTTATTATGCCGCTGCCGAACGGTTTTTGGAGGCCGCCTTTGATGACCTTAACCCTTCCAGGTATAAATCTACACTAACCTCAAACTACTACCTAGATATTGCCGAATTTGGCAATCTGCTGATTTATTTAGAAAACGAAGGCCATATAGAAGAAGATTATACCTCATTTAAGCGGCAGATTGATGATTTACTGGCCGGAAGGGTGAAAGAAAATATTGCCGAGCGTAACTTTGGCATGTCTAAAGGTGCCATAGGAATTGGTTTCTACCTCCTTAACAGGTCATCATTATCAATTGTTGCTAAAAAAGCAGTATTGCAGATCCTTCATGCACTTGATGAATTAAAAGAAGGTGATGAGGTTAACGGATATTTCTGGACTACGCATTATTTTAGCGAGCCCAGGGTTTATACAGGTTTGGCGCATGGAAGTGCCATGGTACTCAATTTTTTATCTTCGGCCAGCGAGGCAGGCATTGAACCCGAAAAATGTGCTGAATTAATGCGTTACGGTCTAAAATTTCTGCTCCAAAATCGCATGGACAGCCAGCTATTTACCTCCGTTTTTCCATTGTGGATTAAAGAGCCCGAAAAAATAATTAATCATTGCCTGGTTTATGGCGATATTGGTACGAGCTATGCCATCATCAGGGCAGCCCAAATTTTAAAGGAAGAAGATTACCTGGCAGAAGGTATACAGATTGCGCTCGCAACCATTAAGCGGAAAACAAAAGAAGAAACCTTTTTAAATGATGCCTCTGTTAAGTACGGAGTGTGTTCGCCCTGTTTAATTTACAGCAGGATTTATGAGCTTACCGGAATTGAAGCGTTTAAAAAAGCTTCGGCTTACTGGGAAGCGCAAATTCCCTCGTACGCCACCGGGCGGAATAAATATTTAGGCTTTAAATCCTTTTTCTTTGGCGAGTACGATAATGCGCAGCTCGATTTAAACTTTGGCTTAATCGGCATTGCCTTAACGATTATGCAATCCACTTCAGACCGTTACAAGATTAATCAATTTACCTGGCTCCATTGATCATGAAATTCAACTGCATTATACTAGATGACGAACCGCTTGCCCAGGAGCAGGTAGAAGCATATATTTCGCAATGTGATGAGCTTGTTCTATTGGGAAAAGTAAGTAGCATGCAGGGCTTAGAACGTCTTTTAAACATGCATAAGGCCGATATCTTATTTTTGGACATCAAATTTAGGGGTGGCGATATTAATCAGATTGCGAAACTCAAGATTAAAGACTATATTATAATCGTTATTACGGCGCTCTCTCACAAACATTTAGATGAGTATAATTTAAAGTTTGCCCGGGACATATTGTTTAAACCATTTTCTCTTGAGAGTTTTAAAAATAGCCTTAATAAAGTTATTCCGCTCAAAGCTGTAAAATAAAAAACTCGAACTATGGGAAACAACATCAAGCCTTTTGATTTTTACTTAATGCGCCTTCCTGCCAAAAGCATAAATACGGTTTTAGCCTTAAACAAAATAGAAAACCGCAGTGCTTTTATACAGGAAATATACCATCGGTACCAATCGGGCGAATTACAGGATGCCATTTACCTGGCCAGCCCCGAATTGTATGCAGAAGTAAAAAAATGGCTTGATGGTCCGGCTGATGCTGTAAACGACAAACTACTGGTTACCCTTTACAAATACCTGTTAAGAATGGGTACCAGGGCAACCCCTTATGGATTGTTTTCCGGATATCATACCGGTGAGGTTACGGAAAAGGCCAGTGAACTTAAATTAAAAGAACCCGGAGGCCGTCTAACCCAATATACCCGTTTGGATATGAATTACATTTCTGAACTGGTGAGGTCGCTGCTGAAAAATGACGCTATCAAGGGTAAACTGATCTTTACCGTCAACAACAGCTTGTATAAAATAGGAGGTGTTTACCGATATTTTGAATATAAGTTCATTAATAAAAAACGTCATTACTATGTGGTGGCCATTAAACACTCCAGGTACATTCAGTGTTTAATAGAAAAGGCCAGTGCCGGCGCAAGTTACCAGTTTCTGCTTGATGCGCTGACGCAGTTGAACCTTAATATTGATGAAGCCAAAAACTACCTTGATAGTGTAATAGATGCTCAAATATTGGTATCTGAACTGGAACCAACAGTTACAGGAGATGAGTTTTATAAAAAACTGATCCATATCCTTAAAAGCAATAATCCCGATCATTCCAGCATTCCGGCATTAACTGCCATCGAAAATCACCTGCTTGGACCGAAAGATTTTGTTAAAACCTGTAACGAGGTCCATCACATCATCAAAGAAAATTTTCCCTTATCGCATGCTAAAGACCTGGTTCAGACCGATCTTCACATCGGGATGGATCATAACCACATCAATAGTGGGGTAATGGATATTCTTGCTGCCGAAATGCAATCGCTTTCCGTGTTAAACGAAAACAAAACGCCGGCAAGGATCAAAAATTTTATCAAAAAATTTACGGAGCGGTACGAAGACCAGGAAATTGAACTTTTGGAAGCGCTTGATAACGATGCCGGTGTTGGTTACGATAAAGCCGGAACCGGTAACAATAACCACGCACCGCTAATTGATGATTTAGTGCTCAACAGTACGGCTTCTGTCAAAAACATCAGTTGGACCAGCTACAGGGAACTGGTTTTTAATAAGTTCTTAGAAAGCAGCAAGAACCAGGGAAGCCCGGTGGTGTTAACTGATAACGATTTAAACGGGATCAGGAAAAAAGAACAGCAGCAGATTCCTTCAACTTTTTATGCTATCGGTAATTTCGTGAGCAGGAGTACGGAAAGCCTGGATAATGGCGATTTTAAATTTAACCTCAGCGCTTGCTGCGGCCCTTCTGCACTACCACTATTGGCCCGCTTTGCACAAAACGATACTTTTTTAACCCAAAAATTAAAAGAA
This sequence comes from Pedobacter zeae, assembly GCF_014196715.1. GTDB lineage: Bacteria > Bacteroidota > Bacteroidia > Sphingobacteriales > Sphingobacteriaceae > Pedobacter > Pedobacter zeae. The sequence continues at coordinate 1,101,784 of NZ_JACIEF010000003.1, read as the reverse complement.
TGTGCACTGTTCGAAGAAAAATACCTGGACGGGGCAGTCATTGCAGAAATTGTACACCTGCCCGATTCGCGAGTGGGCAATATTTTACAGCGCCCGCAGTTAAGGGAGTACGAAATCCCTTTTTTGGGTACTTCTTCCCTGCCAAATGATCAGCAGATGCCGGTTTCAGACCTGATGATTTCGGTAAGCAACAACGAAATTAAACTCCGCTCGAAACGCCTCAACAAAATGGTAATCCCGAGGCTTTCTTCGGCGCATAATTATAACAATGGAATTGCTGTATATAAATTTTTATGCGACCTGCAGCACCAGCACGGCGCTTACAACATTAATTGGGACTGGGGGATTTTAAACGATCAGCCTTATTTGCCCAGGGTAGAATATAAACATTTTATTCTGAGCCGTGCCAGATGGAAAATAACACCGGATGTGTATGCAGAAGTTAAAGCCATTGATACCGCCCAGCAGCTTAATCTTTTCCTCGCCAAATATAAACTGCCAACTAAAGTAGTTTCAATAGAGGGCGACCGCGAACTATTAATTGACTTTACAAGTGTTTTGGGCCTTGAGCTGCTTACACAAAATCTTAAGAAGAATACCGTAATATTATACGAGTTCCTGCACGAAGATGACCATGCTTTAATGCTCGATAATGCTGGCGAAGCTTTTATTAACGAGGTGATCATTCCTTTCCGTAAAGCAGAACCTGCAGAAAAACAGGTAAACCATATGGCGGTTAATACACATCACCTGCCCCGCAAGTTTAACCTGGGTTCGGAATGGACCTATGTTAAAATATACTGCGGCTCTAAATGGGCAGAGAAAATTTTAACAGATTATATGCTGCCCTTGGTCAATACCCTAACCCAGGAAGGCAGGATAGAAAAATGGTTTTTCTTAAGGTACCACGACCCCGAAGGCCATTTAAGGATCCGTTTTTTACACCCAGATCAGCCCGAAACAATGGCCAATATTGTTAGCCGGATCAATGATGGCCTGAAACAATTGGCAGAAGAGCGGATTGTACATAAAATCCAGTACGATACCTATAAACAGGAAGTGGAACGTTACGGAACAAACACGATGACCTTTAGCGAATCGGTATTTTATCACGACAGCAAAGCCATCATCAATTTTCTGAATATGATCGAAGGTGATGAAGGCGAATATTACCGTTGGTTGTTTGCGGCCCGCAGCATTGATCTTTTAATGGGTGATTTCGGTTTGGGTAATGAGCAAAAACTCAAACTCGCCAGCAGGATGCAACAGGCTTTCTTCAGTGAGTTTGGCGGAAACGCAGGCCTTACTTTGCAACTTAATAATAAATACAGGACCATTAGCAAAGCACTTAACGGCTTTTTAAACGGAGATGATGACACTGAAGAAGTTGCTGATGCGGTTAATCTTTTCAAAATCCGATCGGCAGAGAATATAAAGGATTATGATGCCATCAGAACAGAATATGCCCTGCTACACCCTGATCTTGATCTTGATGCTGAACTGGCTGAAATTCTTCCAAGTTACATTCATATGTCGCTCAACAGGATTTTTGTAACCAAACAGCGCATGCACGAACTTGTTATTTATCACTATTTGACTAAATATTACCAGGGCATACTCGCACGGAACAAACAAAAAACATTAACCCCTAACCTGTATTGATATGGATAAGACAGAACACATTTATAGTGCAGAAATTAAAGAAATTGTGGGCGAACCCCCAAAATGGCTGCTTAAATCGGGTGGCGGAAGCCTGCTTTTACTTTTGCTACTGTTACTTGCATTATCAGCATTTACCCATTATCCAGATAAAAAGGCTATCGCAATTAACATTTACCGTGAACAAAATCCCCTTATCCTTTCAAAAAGTTTAAATGTTTGCCGGTTTTTAAAAACATCCGGAGCCCAGGCAAAAAAAGGTGAAGCCATTGCACTCGCTGATCGCGATGGCATAAAGCAAATCATCACCGCCCCTTTTACTGGTAAACTGTTTTATGCTGATGGTGCTTTAACCGAAACCCATAAAAAAGATACATTGGCTATGCTTGTGCCATCCAAAGGAGGGTTTAAGTTTAAAGGACAAATCAGTTCTGAATATGCCCGCTTACTAAATGACTCAAAAAACACAGCCTTTAAAATAACACCCAATAATCTGCTGGGCGATGACCTTGAATTATATGGTAAACTCACCACCCTTGGCCCTTTAAAAACCAATAATATGTTTGATTTTACCGGAACAATAGAGCCGGCATCGGGAAACATACTTGATCAGAAATATGTAGCCGTTTTAAATTTAGATGCACGGCTTACGCTCGTTCTTGAAAATAAGACCATTCTTTCCCGTATATTAAATTAACATGAGTTTTGAGTCTTAATTTCGTCATTGCGAACTGAAGAAGCAGTTTTGCGCGGGGGTGAAGCACCCGCGAAGTGAGCTTGAATGCCATTAAAGCAATAAGCTACAAATGAAAAATCTTTGTGATGATAAATTACATGATAGATGGCTTCGGCTCGCTCGTATCCAGCCCCGCAATGACGGAATAAAACATAACAAACTAATAATCAAACACTAACACCCATAACCCTGGTTAAATTAATCGTTCTTTAAGCCAAAACGTTCAAAGATCAGGTCTTTATATTGTTTACCAATTGGCAGTTTATCGCTTACATCATGCAGTTCAGCCATGTTACCGCTAATAAATTTTAAGCTGTTGATGTTGATGATATACGACTTTTGTATGCGGATAAACTGGCTTTCGGGAAGCTGGTCTTCTACCCGTTTCATCGTCAGGTGTGTAATAATGCTGCGGTCTTTCAGCACCACTTTAATATAATCTTTCATCGCCTCGATGTAGCAGATTTCATCAAAAAGTACACGGTGCAACTTATGACCATCTTTTACAAAAAGGTATTTAGACTGATCAGTGCTGGGTTTATTGTTTTTCTGCTGGCTCATGGTTAAACACTTGTTTACCGCCTTAAAAAAACGTTCAAAAGAGAAAGGTTTAACAATATAGTCAACTGCATCAAGCTCAAAACCTTCTACCGCATAATTGGCATAAGCTGTAATAAAGATTACATATGGGCGGTACTGCAGCATTTTAATCAGCTCAATGCCATTTACTTCGGGCATGTGGATATCAGAGAAAAGAACATCTATCTGCTCTCTTTGCAGTATTTCTATCGCTTCGAAAACATGTTTGCAACTGCCTGCAAGCTCCAGAAACGGAACTTTTGAGATGTACTCTTCCAGCGTTTCGCGGGCCAGGGGCTCGTCATCAATAATTAAGCATTTAAGCGTCATAGAATAGTTTTATAAGGATGATGAAGGTTATTTAAGATTTAATTTTAACGTCACGATGTATTCGTTCGATTCGTTTTTAATAATCAGTTCGTGCCGGTTTGGATAATGGATCAAAAGCCTTTTTTTTATGTTGGCAATACCCAGCCCTCCAAACTTTGTTTTTGCGAGCCTGTGGGTACAGCTGTTGGCCACTTCAAAGTGAAGCTGCTCTCCAAAAACCTTGATCCTGATGCGGATCCAGGCCGATTCTATACTGGCATCAGGCCCGTGTTTAAAAGCATTTTCTATAAAGGGAAATATAATCAGCGGTACAATGCGCAAAGGTTTTTCAGGTTTATCGATATCCAGGTCGATCTTTACTTCATCGCCATACCTGATGCTTTCCAGCTCGAGGTAATCCCTGATAAATTCAATTTCGCGCGATAACAACACCTCCGGATCGTTCGATTCGTAAAGGGTGTAACGCATTAAACCTGCCAAATGAAGAACCATCGGCCCTGTTTGCTCATCTTTCTTATTTACCATGCGGTAAATATTATTTAAAGTATTGAACAGAAAATGGGGATTGATCTGTGCCTTTAAAAAATTGATCTCCAGGTTCAGGTTGTCGCGCTCCAGTGCAATACGTTTATTGCTCTGCGCTACAATTGATTTCATCAGTTTAATACTAAGCGGCGGGAACAGGAGGTACAAAAAATCCAGAAAATAAAAAAGGAACATTTTAACCGAGAAGACCCCCACAAAGCCACTTTTGACTACAAAATCGGCATACAGCATCAATTTCGAATCGGGCGAAAGGTTTGCTTTTAAATACAAACACACCAAATAGGTCAATGTTGCCCACCATAAATAACTTAATACTACAAATAAAACGGTAGCCAAAAACTTCCCTTTAAACAAATACCTGTCGAGTATAAAATACGAGCCTATATAAAAAATACTGATTACCGCAACAAGGTCTTTGCCCACCAAAAACCAGCCCATGGTTTTATCGAATTTACTATAGCCCCGGTAATACATATAACCGAGCAAAATCCATAAGAGCAGGTGTAAAGCAATCCTGATTGGGGTTGTATATTTAATATCCCACTCCAGCTCTTGCACCCGCTTAAAATTCCCTTTGGCAGAATGTATAATATTCAATTTTGTAGCATTTAAAAGTGATTTCGTCGAAAAAAACTTGAGAGATAAATATATATTTTTTCTTTTGATAAATAAGAAGGTTTTAGACTTTCCTATAATTAAATATTTACAAGAATGAAGATACAGCTCGCAAATTTTCCGCATTATAAACAACACGATGTGATGGACTGTGGCCCAACCTGTTTACAGATCATTACCAAGTTTTACGGCAAGTTTTTCTCCATCCAAAAAATCCGCACACTGAGCCAGATCGGTAAAACGGGGGTATCGCTTTTAGGGATCAGCAAAGCGGCCGAGAAAATAGGCATCCAATCTGTGGGCGGCAACATCACTTTCGAGAAGCTCGAAAAACGCGGACAGCTCCCTTGTATTATCCACTGGCGTAAAAACCATTTTGTAGTGGTATATAAAATCACCAAAAAGAAAGTATACATTTCCGATCCTGCCAGTGGCCTGCATGCCTACACACATGATGAATTTCTTAATAACTGGGCGTACACCTCTATTAACCAAAAAGCTGCGGGTATAGCCTTATTATTAAGCCCTACGCCCGATTTTTACCTTACCGAAGAAGATATTACCGAAAAGCGCGGTAGTATGAGCGTATTGCTTAAACATGTTTTTCATTACAAAAAACTTCTGAAACAACTGGCTGCAGGTTTGCTGGCCGGAGCCGTAATACAGTTGATATTCCCTTTTTTTACCAAAGCGCTGGTAGATGTTGGGGTAAAAGGAGCGGATGTGCAGTTTATCTATATTCTTCTTTTTGGTCAGTTGTTGATGACGCTTGGGCAAACCTCGGTAGAGCTGTTGCGTGGCTGGATACTGCTCCACATTACCGCAAGGGTTAACCTCTCTATTTTATCCAACTTTTTAAATAAACTGTTAAACCTTCCCCTGTCTTTTTTCGATACCAAGTTAAACAGCGATATCTTACAACGCATCGAGGATCATAAAAGGATTGAAGCCCTGCTAACCGGCAGTACGCTCAATACCTTGTTTATGATGATTGCTTTCCTGGTTTTCAGTGTGCTGCTGTTTATTTACAGCCCTACAATATGCATGGTATTTATAATTGGCAGCGCCATTTATTTCGCCTGGATCTACATTTTTATGGAGAAAAGGAAAAAACTCGATTTTAAGCGTTTCGAGCTGATGGCCCAAAACCGGGCAAAGACCCTGCAGGTCGTAAATGGTATTCACGAAATTAAAATTAACGATTGCGGTACCAAAAAAATATGGGAATGGGAGGGTATACAGGCCAAGCTTTTCCGTTTAAATGTGAGTACACTTTCATTAAGTCAGTACCAACAGGTAGGCGCAACTTTTATCAACCAGGCTAAAAACATCCTGATTCTCTTTTTGGCCACCCGCCTGGTAATCGATAAACAGGTAAGCCTGGGCGATATGATGGCCATCCAGTTCATTATCGGGCAGATGAATGCGCCGATTGTACAGCTGGCATCTTTCTTACAGTCTTACCAGGATGCGCAGATCAGTATGGACCGTTTGGAACAGATACAGCATTTGGAAGATGAAGAATCGCCGGCTAAAAATTATACCTACAAGATGCCGCCCGGAAGGAGCATACAAATTAAAAACATGAGTTTCATTTATCCGGGAGCAGGTAATAAACCCGTTTTAAATAACCTTGATTTTACCATCCCGGGAGGTAAAACCACCGCCATAGTAGGGAGTAGCGGAAGCGGGAAAACCACCATTTTAAAGCTGCTGCAAAGAATATCAGAACCCACATCGGGCGAAATTTATGTAGATAACCTGCCCTTTAGTATGATCAGTCCGAAGTTTTGGCGCCAGCATTGTGGCGTAGTGATGCAGGATGGTTTTATCTTTTCTGATACCATTGCCAATAACATTGCCCTCAATGAAGAATTTACCGATCCGGCAGAAATGGACCGTGCCATCCACATTGCCAATATAGAGCAGTATATAAAAAGTCAGCCCTTGGGTATCTATACCAAAATCGGGGAGGATGGTAAAGGTTTAAGCGGCGGACAACGGCAGCGGGTACTGATTGCCCGCATGGTCTACAGAAATCCTGAATATATTTTTCTGGATGAGGCCACAAGCTCACTGGATTCATCAAACGAAAAAGTAATTATGGAACGTCTTTATAACTTTTTCGAAGGGAAAACCGTGCTCATTGTAGCACACCGCTTAAGTACCGTTAAAAATGCTGATAACATTTTAGTGCTCGATAACGGTAATGTAGTAGAACAGGGCGATCATAATGCCCTGGTAGCCAAGCGCGGTTACTATTACGAATTGATCAAAAATCAGCTTGAATTAGGAAATTAATCAATAAGCCATGAAAACAGCAATAACTTCATTTATCGAAACTTTAAGGCTAAACGACCATTACAAAACTGCAGATAAGTTTGCCAAGCCACAGCGGGGCGTATTCAGTATCCTGTTAAATGCAGAAGCAGCAAAAAAAATGGGCGACGAAATGAATGACCGCATTTCGGAGGTAACAGATACCTATTTTAATGCCGTGGTACTGTGCAGAAAAAATAAACTTACCGAAGCACATGCCGTGCTGCTTTCGGGCGATACCGCTTTCGAAGATTTTGAAGAAGCGCCTCAACGCTTAATCAGGCTTTTTAAACTATCGGCATGGGCCAACTACCATTATAAGGCCGGACAGTTTAACCAGGGGATTGATTTACTGGTTTCCGGTTTATCTTTAAGTGCCGGGCTGGAGGCCGAAGGTTATGAGGTATTGCAGTTTAGGCGTATAGAACAATTACAAAATATTTCGCGCATTTTGTTCAGCAGTAAAAAATACCTCGAGGGTTTTACGCTATTGCGCTCGATACTCCGCTTTATTATGAGTGGTAATACTGATGGATTATACATCAATGACTGGAACCATCAAAAATTTATGCAGATCAGGCAAATGACGGAGAATACCCTCGATTCGGTATTTATACAACTGGCAATTTTAAACAGTTCGGCCCATGAAACGCCATTTGGCGATCTATTTTATTACGATTTCTTTTTTAAGGAGTTATTGGAAACCATGGAAACCGACACCTATAACCGCAGCATTTTATACAACTGGATGTACATCAAAGCTTCTTATTTTAAAGAAGGACCGGAATCTTTTTTAAACAACATCAGCATCTTTTTAAAAGACGAAGAAATTTCGCCTGATTATAATAAATTGAAAGAAAACCTATTATTGCAAAGCATCCGCGTATTAGAAAAACACGAATGTAAAGATTTAAAAAAGGTACAGGAAGGTGTTTCTTTATACCTTAATAACTTGCAGCTTGTGACGCTATAAAGTTCAATGTCTCTCCTTCTTCAGCCTTTGGTTCTTCCACTGGCTGTTTTACTTCTTTCTTTAATCTACTTGCCCAAATACCGAAAATGCCTACAAAAAATGCAGCACATAAAAACCACACTAACCGTGTAAGCAAATACCTATAATTAGAAGTATACTTGGTTAAGATTATATTTGAAAGTGGTTTTAATACTCTTTGTGTATCTAAAGGATACGCGCCACTATCAGTAAAAAATTCATGGTCCTTGCCATGACCTTTATACCACACTTTACCAATCGAATAACTGGTTAGCGTATCTGGTAAATTAATTTTTCTTTGCTGCTCTAACTTTTTAAGGTTTAATGGAATGATGGCAATCCCAGGCTCCTGTTGCCCAGCTTTAACAGGTTCATAGTGATCACCATCCCAATACATAGAATTCTCGCCTGCATTGGGCGTTCTAACGCTTGCGGCAATACGCTCCCAGGCAAAAAAAGAAGTGCTGCCAATAAAGAGTAAAAGGATACAGGAAAGGATGATGTAACGCGGTGAGAAGCGCGGGATGTAAACGGGATCTTCAGTAGGTGGCTTTTGGGGGCCGGGTGGATTTGGTGGCACTGGAGGGAGAAAAAGCTCATTTATAGGTATCCCACCTATTTTAATTGTTTTATCAGCACTCAAATAATAAGAACTACTCGGTCTGGGTTCCAAATCTATTAACCAGGCTAAAAGATCACTATTTTTCTCGTCGGTTGTGATTGTTTTACCTCTAATATGTTTCCAAAGAGCTTTGTAATCATCAGGTTCAGACTTGTTTAAAATGTTCTCAAAATCGCAATCCATTCTATCTACATCAAAGAACACTGCAAGTATATCTAGGTCCTTTGGATCGTGCCTACTTTCGTAAACCTTCAAATAAGCGCTTCTTAATTTAGTAGTTGTTTCTCTAGGCAAAATTGCACGCAGCTTCCCATTATCCCTCATCTTTTTATAGGCAGCCAATACTATGTCTTGATAATCTTCAGGCATTTTTCAAAAAATTTAATGTAAAAGTAAAAATGGAATTTTTGGAATCCTTACGGGTTTCCGGAATTCTTTGGAATTTAAAAAGAATTCTTTAGAATCTTTGGAATTATCTGAAAACTAGCGATTTGAAGCTTGGATATTTGTCTCAACAATTAATTCAAGCGACGATTCAAACGATAATCCAAGCAAAGAACTAAATGTTAAAACGAGTAGAAATCGCGGTAGTGAATAGCCGGTTTGGGAAGCAGTTATTAGCTCCCGCGACAGACACTCAAACACTTCCCAAAAATTCAGAAGGCCTTCTGATACAACCGTAGCAACCCCCGCGATAGGATTCGCGGGGACCTACAGATTTTATCACCCTTTAATTTTTGACAAGATGTTTTTACCTCTTTTTATTGCCATATTACTTGGCCTGGCAACGCCTACAAATACAAATAACAATTGCAACCATAACGGTGGTACAGTAGTAAGCACCAATGATACGGATCCTGGTGATCCGGGAGATCCACCACCGACAGATCCAGGTGATGATGGCACCGGTGGCGACACTGGAAATAATCCTCCTAGATAATGGATTTAAAAAGCGGGCAATTTTTGCTCGCTTTTTTTTAAATTAGGGGATTAAATAATAAAAGTATTGAAAAAACTGATAACGCCTCTTCTCTTGCTATTGCTCTTATCCTGCAATAAAAAAAAATCTGAAAAAAAAGCCAATAGCACCAATCCAAACTACGAAAGAGCTTGGTATTTCTCTGATCATAATTTACCTGACAGCAGTTTCATCTATTTTAATAAAGCTAGGGAAGATTTTTCGAACACAAAGGATAGTGTAGGAATTGCCAAATGCCTAATAAATATGGCAATCATTAGTGGTGATCAAAATGATTATTTCGGAAGCCAAGAAATGTCATTATCTGCAATTAAATATCTAAATGTTGCTGATACGTTAGAACGGGAAATCCTTTCAACAAATTATAATAATTTAGGTAAAGTTGCGCACCAACTCTACAACTACGCAGAAGCGGATACATTTTACTTGAAATCTATTAAATTAGCTATTAAAGAAAAATCTAAAATTATATATACAGGTAATCTCGCGATAAATTTATCAGATCAAAAAAGATATTCTGAAGCATTAACTTATTTTGAGAAAATACTAAAGAGTGCCGAGCTTACTCAAGACAGTACAGTTCTTCCTCGTATATTAACAAATATGTCTTTGACAAAGTGGCGTCAAAATCGGCATTATAATCCCATACCCATTTTTTTAAAAGCGCTTCACATCCGTGAAAAGAAAAAAGATAAGTGGGGGCAAAATTCAAGCTATGCGCATCTTGCAGATTATTACATCGAGAAAAGATCCGATTCAGCACTTTTCTATGCTGATAAAATGTATAGTGTGGCAAAAGCAATAAAAAGCCCTGATGATCAATTACAGGCTTTGCAAAAACTTATAAAGCTAAGCCCAACAAAGGAATCTAAGTTTTTTTTTAGTGTTTATGAAAAACTGAACGATAGCGTTCAGTTTGCTCGTAATACTGCCAAAAACCAATTTGCCCTGATCCGTTACGAAACCGAAAAAAGCAAAGCCGATAATCTCGTGCTACAAAAGGACAACGATGGCAAAAGGTATCAGATTATTATACTCATTACCTGTATTCCTTTACTTATTATTGTAGGTACACTTTGGTATAAAAAAAGGAAACAGAGATTAGAACTCGAAGCTCAAAACACTATCCGCAATAATAAGCTTAAAACCTCCCAAAAAGTACATGATGTTGTGGCTAACGGATTGTATCGCATTATGAGTAAACTCGATCATCAGGAAACTTTAAAAGACAGCCCTATCATCAATGAGATAGAGGAACTTTATGAGCAATCGCGCGATATTTCTTATGAAAAACCTGAATTGAAAAACCAACCTTTCAACGAAAAAATTTCTGAAACCTTAAAATCTTTCGCTTCCGAAAACACACGGGTAGTACTTGTTGGAAATTCGGCAGCACTATGGGAGAAAGTTTCAGAACAGGCAAAAGAGGAAATAGAACATATCCTACAGGAACTGATGGTAAACATGAGCAAACACAGCCACGCAAGCGATGTGGTGATCAGGTTTGAACAGGTACAGCAAAAAATAAACATTTATTATACCGATAATGGCATTGGCATTGCAGGCAAGCCACAACCTAAAAATGGCTTAACGAATACGGGAACCCGTATTGATGCAATTGGTGGTACCATTACCTTTGATACCAAAGTTGAAAAGGGGCTTAAAATCCAAATCTCTTTTCCGGTTTCTTAATTGTATTAAATATGTTTAAAAGAATACTGATTGCCGAAGATCATGAAACACAGAATATTTCGTTGCAAAAAACATTGACCGAACTGGGTGCAGAAAAACCTGAATATGTTTTTTATTGCGACGATGCACTTACTTGGATAAAAAATGCCGTTAAAACAGGGCAGCCTTACGATCTGTTGATTACCGACCTTTATTTTGAGGAAGACCATAATCGCCAAAAAATTACGGGAGGGGCCGAACTTATTAAAGCCGCAAAAGAAGTACAACCCGGTTTAAAAACCTTGGTATTTTCCGGGGAAAGTAAAACTGCAGTTATTGATTCGCTATTTAAAGAAATGCACATTGATGGTTACGTGCGTAAGGCCCGCCATGATGGTCAGTATTTAAAACTCGCTATAGCTGCCATCCTCAACCATAAAAAATACCTTTCGCCTGATTTAAAACTGGCCAGGAAAGAAAATAATTCGCACGATTTTTCAGATTTGGATATTGCCATCATCTCCCAGCTGGTGGAAGGTACACCTCAAAAAAACATCCCTTACTACCTCCAGGAAAACAATATTAAACCTTCTGGCCTGAGTAGCATAGAAAAACGCCTTAATCTGATGAAAGAAGTGCTCGGTTTCTCCAAAAATGAACAGCTTATCGCTTATTGTAAAGATATCGGGATTATTTAGGAAAGCGCAAAGGGTAAGGCATTTTATTTCTGCACAGTGTGAAAACGGTTAGTCTCGGTCAGCTCCTGGCCATTTCATTCTTCCGGGCAATTACTATCCTGAGGGATAATTTATTGTATAAAAATCAATATGAGTGACAGCCCGCTCACGGGTCGTCATTTCGAACGGAGTGCAACGCAGTCGAGAACCACGGAGTGCTCAGCGAAGCTAAATCTGTCTCTTTAGATTTCTCCATTTCGCTACCGATGAAAAATCGGCACACTCCAGTCGAAAGGACGATTTTCTATAGATTCAATGATAGCCTGTCGATGGATCAACAATTAACCAGTTAACTAGCGCTGCTACGGTTTCCCGTAAGGTTTGTCCTTATTCCCCTCCTATTTTTGATCAAAAAAATAACTATGGGAAAGTTTATCATTACTAAAAGAAGCAATAACGAATATCAGTTTAACCTTAAAGCTGCAAACGGACAGGCGATCCTCACCAGCGAAGGTTACAATGCTAAGGCATCGTGTTATAAAGGCATCGAATCGGTTAAGAACAATGCAACCACCGATGCCGGGTACGACAGGAAAATCGCCAAAAACGGCACTTATTATTTCAACCTGAAGGCGGGAAACGGAGAGGTTATCGGCACAAGCCAGCTGTATACTACCGAAGATGCACGCAATAAGGGTATCGAATCGGTTAAGGCAAATGCACCTGGTGCTGAAATTGTTGATGAAACCATTTAACGGAAACGCTATGGATCTTAAACTTAAATTAGAACAACTCCATCAACGGGTGGTGGGTTTAAAAGACCAGATCAATACCGAGGAGGCCACTAAAAATGCATTTGTAATGCCATTTATTCAAATCCTCGGTTACGATATTTTTAACCCCACAGAAGTGATACCCGAGCACATCTGCGATATCGGCACTAAAAAGGGCGAAAAAGTGGATTATGTGATCCGCAAAAACGGTGAACCCATTCTCATTTTCGAATGTAAACATTGGAAAGAGAGTGCCGATGCACACAATTCGCAGCTGCACCGCTACTACCATGTTTCTAAGGCCAGGTTTGGTGTGTTAACCAATGGTACGGTTTATAATTTCTATACCGATCTCGAAAAACCCAATATTATGGATGAGAAACCTTTCTTTACCATCGATATTGAAGACCTGAAAGACAATGCCATTAAAATCCTCCAAAGCTTTACCAAAAATGAGTATAACCTGGAAAATATTCTCGATTCGGCCGAAGGTTTAAAATACATTAAAGCCATCAGGAAAGAATTTGAAAAAGAAATTGATACCCCATCCGACGAAATCGTAAAATTATTGGTGAGCCGGTTTTTCGACAAACCGCTCACCGCAAACCGGATGATCGCTTTTAAAGAATATACCAAAAAAGCCCTGGCTGTTTCCATCAACGAATCCATCAGCGATCGTTTAAAATCGGCCCTGAATATTAACGAGAAAATTGAAAAAAAGGATGGAGAAAAAGTGATGCCCGTTACCGTAGATCCTGATTCTTCCAAAATTGTAACTACCGAAGAAGAGCTGGAAGCTTTCCAGATTGTGAAGGCTATTCTACGCGAAAAAATTCCTGCTGCACGCATTGCCTACCGCGATACCCAATCATATTTCGGTGTATTACTGGATGATAATAACCGCAAACCGATCTGCAGGTTCCACTTTAATACCGCCAATAAATACCTCGAAACTTTTCATAACGGAAAAGATGCCGGAGAGAAAAAACAGTTGTTTAGCCTGGATGAACTTTACGATTACAGGGCTCAATTACATCAAACTTTAGAAAATTATTAATTATCCGCTCTTCACTAAAAAATGCAGGGGCTGCTTCATGGCCTGTTTTGGGAGCAGACAGGGCAGCCGCTCATTTTTAAAAAATATCGTCACCCTGAACTCGTCAGGGTCCTTCATATGAGTAGATCTCTCTGTTCCAGTCAATGGTATTGAAGTGGGAGGAATTACCCTAAGGTTAGCCGTAAGGAATCTGTTTTTAGCCTGAATACCTTAGCGGCATGAAACAACTCATTACACTGCTAATTTTAACCTTCGCAACGGGCATAGCCTATGCACAAAAAAAGAAAGTAATCACCTATCAGCTAATGGAACCTGGCTTTAACACCAAAGTAATTAAAGGAACCATCAGCGAAGTTTATACGACCCGCCGTTACGGGAAGACCTTCTGGTGGGTGTGCATCGGGAAAGATACCATTATCCACGTATGGCCCAGGCACCTCGATACCACAACCATGAAACCAGGGCTTACCCGTGCATTTATTTCCATTAAACGCCTGGATAATAACTGGTGGAAGAAAGAAAAATCAGAAGATGAGGTGAAGCCTGAGGAATGATTTTTTCAACTTCTTGGTTTGATATCATTCCAGGCGAAACGCAATGCAGTAGCGAACCCAAAAAGTGCCCAGCAAAACTAATTTGTCCAGGTAAATTTGTGCTTGCGGAGAGAAGCTATTCCTTTTCTTGCAGGCACATAACCAACTATCAATCAGGCTCTATCATTTTTAAAATTGTTTTTCATTTTACGGTTTTCCGTAAGGAGAGCCGTATCAGGTTAGGTAGTTTTGGAGTATAAACTTAAACACTCTAATAAACTAAACATGGAAGGACCATTACAAAACGAGGTAACATTTTATCAAGATGTAAATGTTACAGTTACACAGTCAAGGTATGTAACCAATTCAAAGACTTATGCAATGCGGAACATCTCTTCTGTTCATATTTTTGAAATTATAAAAAATAGAACATTACCTATTATAATGGTAATTATTGGTTTTCTGATGCTTTTTTCAGAATCTTCGAGGATTTTGGGTTTTATTCTTTTTGCTCTGGGCATTTTAATCTTGGTACTTACTAAAAATGAATTTACAGTAAGGATTAGCACAAATGCAGGTGAAGTAAACAGTATTGTTTCTAAAGACAGGCTGTATGTTCAGAATATTGTTAATGCACTTAATGATGCTATTGTTTACAGGGGCTAAATGCAACTGATACAATCAATATTAGAAAATCTAATTTTCATACCATGAAACAATTCCTCACCATTTGTGCAATTGCCTGTTTCATTGCCATATTGAGACTGCCTATAGCTTATTATACTTTTTTAAGAGCAATAGTTTCATTAGGTGCTATCGTACTTATTTACAACTTCTTTAAGCAAAAAAATTATTCGCTTACCGTTGTTTTTATGGTTGTATTGCTTCTTTTCAATCCAATATTACCTGTTTATCTGCATAGAAAAAGTATTTGGATTCCGCTAGATGTAATAACCGGATTGCTTTTTTTGATCATCAGCTATTATGAAAAAAAGGAGCCCGTAAAAGAAGAAAAAGCTACTGAAGTAATGACTGTTTCCAAAACCTATACCAGAGACCGGATTGTTTCGGCGAAAAAAGAAATAAAATAATTAATCAAACCCAAAATTTAAAGCTATGATTCCCAAAATAGAAAATTTTTTCTCCTCAAAACCTATGGAGCAACCACAAGATGAAGATGTTGAGCTCAAGGAACCAGCAAATGAAGAAAATGTGGAAGTAAGAAAAATAACCTTTCACGAAGCCGGTTTCAGAGATGGATCGCGAAACAGCGGAAGTCCGCTTGCCCTATCTATCTGCTTGAATGCCATTTATGCAAAATTCCAAAATGAAGAGAAAGAATTGGTAGAAAAACAGAAACAGGCAAAAGAGCCCTATCTGAATGAAAAAAGCGAAAAGGAAATAGAAATTAAAGCCCTTGCCATTAGCAAAACAAACAAAGAAGAGCAAATTAAAACTGTTGAAGGTAATATAAGATTAGTAAAAGATACTATTGAAGATTTGAAATTCGAGATTAATGACTTGGTCAGAAATCCCGAAAAATATCATATCAGTGCTTCAAAAGGTGCATCCACCAAGTTTTGGATTGGCCTGATTATTCTTTTGCCGCTCAGCTTATATTTGTTTACCTTTTATATTTCTACATCTTACTCGGCTTTCTTCAAACAATTCGATGCTACCAGTACAGTTATTATGAACATCCTGGATTCAAAAGCCTTCGAGAAAGCTTGGAAAGATGGTGGACTTGAGGGTGCATTCGTTACCTTTATCCCTTTTGTATTTTTAGGTTTAGGATATTTAATCCACATGTTTGGAGAGAACAAAAGCTGGAAAAATTATACCAAAATAGGCTTACTTTTTCTAACCACTTTTATCTTCGATGCGATCTTAGCCTACCAGATTGAAGAAAGCATTTACAAAGCCAACCGAGAAATTGATTCACCTCCCTTTAACCTTTGGATCGCCTTTTCTAAAATTCAGTTTTGGGGAATCATTTTCGCAGGTTTTGTCGTTTATGTAATCTGGGGTGTTGTTTTCGATTTTATTATGAAAGAACACCGCGAAAAAGATAAGATCAAACATGAACAACAACGCAGGCAGAAAGATATACAGATCCATAAAGACAGGATTACGGATATAGAAAGCCAGAAAGAAATACTTATCACAGAGCTCGCCAACATCAAAGAAAGCACAGTAAAAGCCGAGGGGAGAATTATTGAACTCCAAAGAATAATCGATTCGGTGATCATACCTACTAAAGAATATGTATTATATGCTTCTGAATATGTTAAAGGTTGGATAACATTTGTTAGTGAAAAACTGCGCATTTCACAAACTGAAAAGAACAATCTCCAGAATGATTGTATTGCTTGCTACCATGAAAATCTGAAAAATGTTGGAGCAAGTGACGATGCTCAAAACGCTGTTTATTTACCTGCATTATAAATTAATTATCATGAAAGTAAAATTATTACTATGCCCACTAATTTTAATCCTCTTATTTACCAGTAGTTTTAAAATGGAAAGCAAAACAACAACAGGGCAATCAAAAGTACAAAATCTCAATATTAGCTTTTTGTTAGATTTATCAGATCGAATTGATCCTAAAAAGAATTTTGATATCTATCAAAGAGATCTTCAATACATCAAATCTGTAGAAAAGGCATTTATTAATCACATTAAAAAGAAAAAAGTCCTTTTACTCAACGACCAAATGCAGGTCTTTTTTGACCCAATCCCCAAAATGCCAGGCATTGATAAACTAAGCCAACAATTAAAGGTAAATTTTGATAAATCTGTTAATAGAATGAATATACTGGATGTAGAGAAGAACTTTTCAGAAATTCCTTCGAAAATCTATCAAAATGCAATTAAAAGTGGCCACTATGTGGGTTCTGACATTTGGAAATTCTTCAAAAACAATGTCGAGAATTATTGCATTAAAGAAAAACATAGAAACATTTTGGTAATCTTAACCGATGGTTATATGTACCATAAAAAAAGTATCTTTTTAAATGGAGGTAAAAGCTCTTATATTACTCCTGCGTTTATAAAAACGAAAAAACTTACTTCTGCTAATTATCTTGCTACTATCAAAAAAAACGGTCTTGGCTTTATTCCTTTCGAATATAATCTGAAAGATCTGGAGATTATTGTTCTGGGGATCAATCCTTCTGAGCAAAATCCCTACGAAGAAGATGTGATTAAGCAATATTGGAGCGATTGGTTTAAAGCCATGAAGGTGAAGAAATTTGAGCTTCAAACAACAGGCCTGCCCTCCGACGTAGAAATTGTAATCAATAATTTCATTAAAGAAAAACCATAATTATTTTTCCTTAAACCACCCCCTCATCATGAAAACACTCTCCTTGCTCCTCTTTTTCCTGGCGAATATTACCTGCAAAGAAAGCACAACTGTATACATCTGCAACAGTCCTGGTGCAAAAAAATACCATAACAGTCCAAAATGCCGCGGTTTAAGCAATTGTACTTACAGGATTATTTCAATTGATATAGAAAAAGCTAAAAAAGACGGAAAAACACTATGCGGCTGGGAAAAGTAAGCCTGCTCCTGTTATTGCTCACGCTTCAGTCCTGTTTCATCCGGCCTGCAGACCATAAGGACATTAATGACAGCAATCTTGTTTTTACCGCCAAGGTCATACGAATTTTAGATGGAGATACCATGGAGGTCCTGTACCGGCATCAGCCCATTAAAATCCGTTTGGCACATATCGATTGCCCAGAGAAAAGCAAATCGCAACCATACGGCAATAAGGCGAAAAAAGCTTTGTCTGATTTATGTTTTGGACAAGTCGTAAACGTACAGGGCCAAAAATACGACCGCTATAAACGATTAATTGCTGTAGTAATTAACCATAACAAACAGGTGGTTAACCAGGAAATGATTAAACGGGGCATGGCCTGGCATTTTAAAAAATATTCCAGCGATCCGCTATATGCGCAGCTGGAAATCACAGCAAGTAAAAACAAAATAGGGTTATGGCAAGAAGCTGGTGCGGTAGCACCCTGGGAATGGAGAGAAACAAAGCATCATTTTACAAAATAACCTGGTAAAACTGCTTTTCGAAAAGGACTTTTACGGTAATTTATTCATTTTCTTTGATTTTTGGAATTGTTAATCCCTATCTTTGCAGCGAAATGTTGAACAGGTTTGTTGCCATATTTTTATTGTTTGCGCTGATCGGATGCAATTTTTCGCGTTTTTTCATCTATGCCGGTTTCGAGGTAAACCAGAAATATATTTCAGAAAAACTATGCGAAAACAAGAACCGCCCGTGGATGCATTGTAATGGCAAGTGCTTTCTCATGAAAAAACTAAAGCAGGCCGAAGAAAAGGAGAAAAAACAGGAAAGGGAAAACCAGCGCAGCCATTACATGGAAGCCTTACCAACAGTTGCCTCGTCTTTCACCTTTAAACGGCCAACCGTTAAGACGATCTATCCAGAACGTCCGGTGCTTAACACCACACACCGTGCCTTCTCTATTTTTCAACCACCAAAAGCCTTAAACCTACAGGCTTAAATTCAATTGCTTTATTTTTTTGTCCTCTGCGCCAGTGATTTTCTGTGCGCCGGCATTTCTGTATCATGCTAATCAGTCGTTGCCATTGCTTTGGCAGTCGCTGGCGTTTAGGCCTGTATTTTCTTTCCGGGGAGGCTCTCCCCAAAATTAATTACAACCATTAAACATCATGGCATACAATCAGTGTGCCCCAGTGAATTATATTAAAAAATGAAAAAATTTTTAACGATTATATTGTTATCTGCGCTGCTATTTGCTTCATGTTCAAAAGATGCCCAATTGGCACCTGTTAACGAAACCGAAGGCAAGGCGACCCTTACTTTTGATGCCGTTGTTGGGACATCAGATTTTGCACTTGATAAAGATTTTACGGTAGGAACCAAAACCTGGAACTTTACCCAGCTAAGATATTGGGTAAGTAATGTGGTGCTGGTTAAGGCAAATGGCGAAGAATATGCCGTGCCCAACAGTTATTACCTGATTGAAGAGAACAAAGCCGCTGAAACAAACAGTGCCTATATCTATCCTGCCAACAAAAGGGAAAGCATTGAACTTGCAGGTATCCCGGCAGGAGATTATAAAGCGATCCGTTTTTCTCTAGGCGTTCCGGAGAAATATAACAATAACCTTAGCCTCCAGGCGGGGGAGCTTTCGCAACTTAACGGAATGACCAATGTTTCATGGATGTGGGCAACCAGCTACATCTTCTCTTCGCTTAAAGGAAAAGTAACAGAAGCAGCAACCACCAAAACCATTGTTGTAGAAACCGGCCTGAATACCAACTTTAAAACAGTTACCCTTAACCTGCCATCTGCTTTGCACATCAGCTCGGCCAAATCGACCGCGATTTTGCTGAATGCAGATGTGACCAGGATTACCGATGGTATTGATATCATGAGCACACCCGTTGTGGGTGCAACTCAGGCTACGGTTATGGCGGCAGTGGCGGCAAACTATTCGGGCAAGGTATTTACCGTAAAATCTGCCCAATAATACCTGTGGCAGGTCTTAAGTCTTTTCATGACTTTGCCACATTGGTGGCGTTTTCCGCCATATTCTTTGCTTCATCCTGTAAAAAGGAC
This sequence comes from Pedobacter zeae, assembly GCF_014196715.1. Classification (GTDB taxonomy): domain Bacteria; phylum Bacteroidota; class Bacteroidia; order Sphingobacteriales; family Sphingobacteriaceae; genus Pedobacter; species Pedobacter zeae. Next base: position 1,082,070 of record NZ_JACIEF010000003.1, on the reverse strand, counting down.
GTGGTAAAGGATATGGATGGGGAAACCTTGCCCAAAAAAATAGGGCTTGATATCCCTTCGAATTTCCCTAAAGCGACAGATGATCCCGATAACCCGCTTACCGAACAGGGCGTTGCACTCGGAAGGCTGCTCTTTTACGATACGAGGCTTTCAGGAAGCAACAAACTGTCGTGCGCATCCTGCCATCGTCAGGAGCTTGCTTTCAGCGATGGGGTTGCACGGAGCAACATTGGCGAATCCGGGCAGCCATTGCCCCGCCATGCACCTGCACTGATTAACCTGGCCTGGGCAAAAAGTGGTCTTTTTTGGGATGGTGGATCGACCAACCTGGAATCGCAAGCATTCGGACCGCTCACCAGCGAAGATGAGATGCACCAAAACCTTTCTGAACTGGAAGATGAGCTCAAGGCCATTCCCGATTATGTGAAACGTTTTAAGGATGCATTTGGCACCGGTGTAAAATCGGCCAGTATCGTAAAGGCCCTCGCCCAATTTGAACGCACACTCATCTCCGCAAATTCCAGGTATGATAAATATATCAGGAAAGAAAACGGTGCAGCGCTGACTGATGCGGAAATCAGGGGAATGGCACTGGTTAATACCAAATGCCGTAGTTGCCATTCGGGCGAACTTTTTACCGATGACGGCTATCATAATAACGGGATCGATTCGGATTTTAGCAATGCCTCGCTCGATGGCCTTTTCCAGGGAAGATCAAGAATTACCTACAATCTCCTTGATCTTGGAAAGTTTAAAACACCAACACTCAGAAACGTTTCCCTTACAGCGCCTTATATGCACGATGGAAGAATAAAAACCCTAAAAGATGTACTCGAGCATTATAACAAGGGTATACAGGTTTCGCCCACAACAGATGTACTGCTTTTCCAAAACAACGGCGAGGCAGGTATTCCACTATCGCTACAGGACAAAAGCGATATCATAGCCTTTTTAAATACACTAACGGATGAGCAATTCGTCCGCAATACAAAATTTAACAAACCCAATTTGCCATGATAAGATTCAAATACACCATTACACTTCTCTTAAGCTCAGCAATATTGCTGATCTGCTCATGCAAAAAAAGTGAAGATGTAACCCCAAACTTCAATGAAAGCAACCTCGCGCCTTTTTCGGTAGAGTTCGATAACATTATTGGCGACCGCACACTCACTTTGAACAATACTGCTACGCCCTATACCAACGCAGCGGGAGAAAAATTTACTGTATCAATGCTGCAATATTTTATCAGCAACATCAAGGTGGCTACCGCAGATGGAAAGGAATATACCGTAAAACAGGACAGTAGCTATTTTTTGATCAGATCGTCTGATAAAGCTACCCGTTTTGCAAAGGTACGCGTGCCCGAGGGCGATTATACCAGGCTTACTTTTACCTTAGGGGTTGACAGCCTGCGCAGTACCATGGGGATTGACAAGCGCACCGGCGTGCTGGATCCTTCTGCCGACCATGATACAGGCGGCATGTACTGGGGATGGAATTCCGGGTATATATTTTTCCGCTTCGAGGGCAATTCAAGCGTAATTTCAGATGATGTAAATGGTGATCCGACCGGCAAGAAACAGTTCAAGTACCATATTGGTGGCTTTGGTGGGTATAGTGCCCCAACGATCAACAACATCAAAATCATCAACATTGATCTGACTACTGCCGGTATTGCCAAAGTGAGAAAGGACAGGCAGAGCAACGTTCACCTTTTTGTAGATGCCATGAAGGTATTTAACGGCCCAAACAGCTTTAGTATTGCAGCCCATCCAAATGTCATGTTCAGCGATTACAGCGTAAGCGTTGCAAAAAACCTCACCGCTATGTTCAGGCACGACCACACCGAAAACTAAGCGACATGAACAAAAAGCAATTAATCATTATTTTTTTGATCTGTGTTTTCGTCTACGCCTGCAAGAAGAGCGATGTGGTTGAAACGCAGATCGAAACTTTCCTCGGCTTTCAGAAACCGGCAAATTTTCCGGAACCAGTTTACAACCTGGCAGCAAACCCGGTAACCAAAGCCGGTTTTGAACTGGGCCGCAGCCTGTTCTATGAAGCGCGACTGTCTAGAAACAATACGATAAGCTGTGGCTCCTGCCACATCCAGTCTTCTGCTTTTACACAGCACGGGCATGACGTGAGCCATGGCATAGATGACCGTTTGGGTACCCGGAACTCTCCTCCAATTATGAACCTGCCCTGGAATAAAGCCTTTATGTGGGGCGGAGGTGTTTTTGATCTCGACCTGCAACCCATTGTGCCCATCACCACCCACGAAGAAATGGATGAACGTGTTGATAATGTACTGGCAAAACTGAGGCTTTTGCCAAAATATACGGCAATGTTCAAGAATGCCTTCGGCACGGAGGAAATCACTACTGCAAGGATGATGAAAGCATTATCGCAGTTCATGGTAATGTGCATCAGCAGCAATTCCAAATATGACAAAGTAACCAGAAAGGAAGCGGGCGTATCATTCACCGCGCAGGAACAGGAAGGCTATGCACTATTTAAAGAGAAATGTGCTTCCTGCCACAGTGAACCTTTATTTACCGACGGGTCTTTCCATAATAACGGGCTTTCTTTGAGTCCGGTAAACGACCAGGGGCTATACACCGCCACACTGATCGCAACCGATCGGTACAAGTTCAAGGTTCCTTCTTTAAGAAACCTGAAATATACCGCACCTTACATGCATGATGGCAGGTTTTTAACCCTTGATGGTGTATTGGAACATTATAATTCGCAAGTACAGGATTTGCCAAACCTTGATCCAGCTCTAAAAAACGGGGGCAGGCTGGGCATTTCCCTAAGCGATGCAGACAAGACCAAACTACTGGCATTCTTATCGACACTGAACGATGAGACTTTTATAAACAATCCGGCCCTGGCCGAACAATAACAGTTAGCATGAGTATAAAAAAAATAATAACAGTTTTTTTTCTGATGGTGCTTACACTTCCATCACTGGCCTGCGATATCTGCGGTTGTGGGGTAGGCAGCTACTACATCGGGATCTTACCAGAATATAACAAACGGTTTCTCGGACTGCGTTATCAATACAAATCACTCCAGACCCACCTTGGCCCGCAGGGGGAGCGGACACCTTTGACTGCCGATGAGACCTATCAGAGCGCAGAGCTTTGGGGCGGATGGAATTTTGGAAAGAAGTTCCGCGTTTTGGCCTTTGTACCTTATAATTTCAACGAGCGTAACAGCCAGGAAGCAAGTGGCAAAAAGAACGGAATTGGCGATATTGCGGTGGTGGGTTACTATAACCTGATCAACCACAGCGGAACCCTTGGCAAAAAACTGCTTGTACAATCCCTTTGGGTAGGGGCAGGAATCAAAGTTCCTAGCGGAAAATACGAGCCAACCGAGCGCCTGGTGGTCCAGGAATCTCCAAACAATTTTCAGCTGGGCACAGCAAGTACCGATTTTACGGTCAACGCAGCCTACGATATCCGCTACAATGACCTTGGACTAAACCTGAACGCCAATTATAAACTAAATACCGAAAACAGGTATGCCTACCGTTATGGTAATAAGTTTACAGCAAATGCACTCGTCTATTATAAGTTTCGGGTAGCCAATACCCTAACATTGGCTCCAAATGCCGGGATACTATATGAGACTGCAGAAAAAGATGTTGAAAACAAAAAATATACGGTAGATGTATCTGGTGGCTATTCTTTCTCTGCAGTTGCAGGCGTAGAGCTTACAATGAAGCGGTTATCTGTAGGAGCCAACTACCAGAACGTCAGGTCGCAGGATCTTGCAGGTGGAAGGGTATATGCCGGAAACCGCCTGATGGTACACATGAGCATTCCATTTTAAATGATAAAATAATTGAAACAAAATTTAACGATATGAGAAAACTGATCAAAAAATGCAGCGGAGCAGCCGCCATGTTGACACTAGGTGTAGTAGTAATGACTATTGGATGTAAAAATGAACCAGACTATAAGGTCTTCCGCCAGGAAGTGATGGACCTGCACGATAAGGTTATGGAAGATGGAGAAAAGGCGGTAAAGAACAGGATGGCCCTGGATACCCTTTCCAAAGTAAAATTAAAGGAAATAAAGACGGGCAGACCAGACCTTGATACCGCTGAGGAAAAAAACAAAATCAATTTATTGATCGCCAGGCTAATCAAGGCAGATGATAATATGATGGATTGGATGCATGCTTTCCAGCCAGATATTGAGGGAAAGAGCAATGCAGAGGCTATAAAGTATTTCCAGAACGAAATGACCAAGATCAAAAAGCTCGATGGCGAATACAAACAGGCCCTTGAAGAATCAGATGCTTACCTGGAAAAGTTTAACCTGAAGCCGGCTTCGCCCGTTGCAGAACACGACCACAGCAAACATTAATTTAAAAAGAACAGCGATGAAAGAAAACTTAAAGCCGGTTCTGATACTTGCCCTGGCCATCATGATTTTTTCATGCAGGGAGAGCGAACAAAGATTGCCCCTGATTCCCGATGGGGTAAAGCAAACCATGGTTAACGGGAAACCCGTAATTGATACTGCTTATAAAACCATACCTGATTTTAGCTTTTTAAACCAGGACAGCATAACGGTAACCAACAAGGACTTTGATGGCAAGATCTATGTAGCCGATTTCTTTTTTACTTCCTGCCCAACCATCTGTCCCATTATGCACCGCAACCTCTTAAAGGTCTATGAGAAATATAAGGGCAATCCGGATGTGATGCTCCTATCGCATACCATTGATTACCGTTACGATATTCCTTCGAGGCTTAAGGCCTACCGTTCAAAGCTTGGTGCCGATGGCAAACAATGGCAGTTTGTGTGGGGAATAAAAGACATCGTCTACAGATTGGCAGAAAAGGATTATCTGGTTTCGGTTAACGAAGATAAGGCCTCTCCCGGGGGTTATGTTCACCAGGGCTACCTGGTGCTTATTGATAAACACCGAAGGGTTAGAGGGGCCTATGACGGAACGCAGACCGATCAGGTAGATCAGTTAATGAAGGATATGGATATTCTTTTGAAAGAAAAGTAAAAAAGATGAGATGAAAAGGATCTTACTTTCGGGCTTATGTTTTATCCTCTTAGCCACGGGTGTTAGTGCCCAGCAAAACACAAAGGTAAAAAAGGACACCTTGAAATCTGCTTTAGATACCACGGCAAAGGTATTGCAGGAAATCAGGATCAGTTCGCGCTATTACCGCCGGTATAACCTGAACAAGTCGTCGGCTGCGCTGAAACTCGGTACACCACTGCTGCAATTGCCGCAGAACATCCAGGAGATTGACCAGCGCCTCATGGCCGACCAGCAGGCCATAACCATCAATGAAAGTGTAACCCGTAATGTGAGCGGGGCCCTGCGCAACAACAATGCAGACCTGTACAATTCTTCGGTATTTATGCGTGGGGCACAGATTACCCCAATGCGTAACGGAATGGATCTTTCTATGATCTATGCAGGTCCAAGCGCCGAGGATGCCGCCATTATTGACCGGGTGGAGTTTATTAAAGGCCCGTCCAGTTATATCAATGGGCTTTTTGACCCTGCGGGTTCTTATAACGTACTCACTAAGCAACCTACGGGTACCCCTAACCATCAGATCGGTTTTACTACGGGTAGTTTTAACCTTTACCGCCTCAGTGCCGATCTGGATGGCAACATCGATAAGGCCGGAAAGTGGCAGTACCGTTTAAATGCCCTGGGGCAAAAGTCTGAATCTTTCCAAAAGTATAATTTCAATGACAAATTTGTGATAGACCCGGTAATCAGGTACAATATAAATGATCATGCTGATGTTTCTGCAGAATACCTTTTCCAAGACCAGCGTTTCCAGCAGTATTTCGCTACTGTATTTGCACCTGATGGATTTGCAAGCCTGCCTGTTGATTTTACCATAAATGATCCCAATAAGGTGCCATTTAAATCCATAGAGCACAATGGTTTTTTAACTTATCATAACACTTTGAGTAAAAACTGGCACTTAACCGTAAATGCAGCCTATGCCAGAGACCACCTGGAAGGAACCTATTTCTTTGTTTCCAGGTACAATGCCGCTCAACCCAACCTCATCATGCGCAGGGCAACTTATGAGCGCCTAAATACTGATGTATTGGCTATACAGCCCTATGTGAGCGGCGAATTTTCTACAGGTACCGTTAGCCACCAATTGCTGGGAGGGGTAGATATCAACCGTAAAAAGTTTATCTCCTATTCCGGATCTGGCGATCCTACTGCCAACCAGACCCTTTATCCCCTGGATACAAATAAGCCTGTTTATGGAATTCCTTTTGATCCCAACGTTAGAACCGGCGCACTATCAGAGATTGCAACCGATCAGCAGGCCATCTCATATCAGGCGGCCTATGTGCAGGACGAACTCGGGATGTTTGAAAACAAGTTACGTGTGACACTGGCGGCCAGGCTTACCTTTAGTAAAACAGGTGTTCAGAAGAGCCCTGTAAAAACCAGTTTGGGCGAAACTAAAAATACCGCCTTTACGCCAAAATTGGGATTGAGCTATTCACTGACGGCTGATTTTTCCGTATATGCGCTTTCCGACCAGACCTTTACCCCTCAAAGTGGTGTGAATACCACCAGCGGAGAAGCATTTAAGCCCTTAAAGGGCAAAAATTTAGAAGCTGGTCTTAAAAAAGACTGGATGGAAGGAAAATGGAATACCACCGTTTCACTTTACCGGATTATCCGCGATAATGTTAAAGTTACCGATCCCTCAACCAACATCCAGTCGCAGCTCGGCCAGACCATTTCAAAAGGAATAGAGTTTGACCTGAAGGGAGAAATGGTGAAAGGCCTAAATACCGTAATCAATTATGCCTACACCGACAGTCATATTTCAACAGATGAAAATCCGGCCAGGGTAGGATTGGTTACTCCTTTTCGCGTTAAGCATATCCAGAATACCTGGCTGAATTATCTTTTGCCCATTGAGCAGATAAAGGGTTTAGCAATATCTTCAGGATACCAGTTGCAAATAGGAAGGGCCGGCCGTTACGAACTTCAAAAACTCGAGCTTGCACCTATATTCAGGTTAGATGGTGGCGTAACCTGGTCGCATGGCCATTTCAGTGTAAACGGAATTGTAAACAATATCTTAAACCGATTCAATTACGGAAGCGCATGGATTACGCCATCGTCGGCTACAATTGGCACCTATGCCTACGTTCCATACGCCCCAAGGGAGTTCAGGTTAAATGTCGGCTATAAATTTTAACCTGGGTAAATGATGGATTGGAAAAAACGCATAACCAAAATATCCTTTAAACTCCATGGCTGGCTTGGCCTTATGGCCGGAGTATTCTTTCTGCTGTACGGGCTGAGTGGTTCGCTGCTCGTTTTCAGGCATGAGCTCGATCGTTATTTTAATCCCGAACTGCACCGCCTTGTTCCCCGCGGGAAAAAGATTTCTGCCGATGAGCTTTACCGGATGGTGCTACATACCCATCCAAACCTTAAAAAACTGGTTCTGCACGATTTTCCAAGAAACAAGTACGACAGTTATGAGTTTATGCTTTACAAAAGACAGCAAAAGCTTACAGACAACTATCTTTACTATGTTTTTGTAAATCCTTATTCCGGAAAGATCCTTAAGGAAGGCGGTTATAATGAATTTTCGCCTTCCTTTATACGCTGGATCTATACCCTTCATTATAGCCTTCAACTGGGCATTCCCGGAATGCTGCTTACCGCGATTATTGGCCTGGTAATGCTACTGTCGCTGATTACCGGTACCATCATTTACCGCAAACATTTTTGGGAAGCGCTCCGTTTTAAAGCGGGGCTTAATTTTAAGAGCCGGCGAACGGGTATTTCCTCGCTGCACCGGATCATCGGTGTGTGGGCATTACTGTTCAACATGCTGTTATTTTTTACCGGATTTTGGATGTTAAGGGAATATTTCAGTCCTGCTATGTGGTCGCTTCCAAAACAGCAGGCCACTTTTGAAGTTCATGCCAATATTGATACGCTGGTTACCCTGGCCTGTAAAACCGTTCCGGGATTTGAGCCTATTGCTGTAAACATCCCTACGGTAAAGAATGCTGATATTCTGCTAAGGGGCCACATGCCGCAAACCACCAATGTATTGCTCCAGGGAAAGGCCAGCAGCATTGCCTTTGATGCCTGCACCGGAAAAATAAAGAACCGGAAGGTGATTGATGAGCAGGACATGGAAGAACGGTTTGAATACATCGACTATCAACTTCATACAGGAGCCTTTGGAGGAGCTGTTTTAAAATGGGTTTATGTAATATTTGGATTCACTCCCGGTTTTCTGTCTGTAAGCGGTGCATGGCTATGGTTAAAAAGAAAAAAACTTTAGCTAAGCCAATCTCCTAACAAGAGTCCCTATGCTATATTTTCAAGATACCTAAGCACTTCTTCCTTTTTCCTGCTGGAAACCGGTATAGTTTCCTTGTTTTCCATTTGTAAGTAACCTTCGCGGTAATATTTTTTAACGTATTTAAAATTAATCAGGTACGATTGATGGCACCTTAAGAAACCAAAAGGAGTAAGTAAACTTTCATATTCTTTTAATCCTTTAGAAACCAAAATCTCGCTATTGGTATTCAAGTAAAATGTGGTATACCCCTTATCACTTTTACAATACATAATATCATCAATGGCTACAACTTCTATATATTCAAGGCTTTTTAGCGCAATCCGCTTCGCTGCGGCCATTCCCTGAGCAAGATAATGCTCCTTCGCAATAGCAAGCTGCTGTTGCGCTAAAGTTTCCTGCTCGCGATGATGGTAACATTTGTTTAAATAGGCCGTTAAGGATACCTCATCAATGGGTTTAAGTAAATAGCCAAAAGCCCCCAGGTTAAGTGCCTGAATAGCATACTGATCGTAGGCCGTTAAAAAAATAACCTGAAAATCGGCCACCCCGATTTCATCAAACAAGTGAAAACTATCGCCATCCTTTAAACGGATGTCGGCCAGAATAATATCGGGTTTTACTGCCGGAATTTCTTTCTTGGCTACTTTAATTTCTCCGGCAGTGCCAACTACTTCCAGATAGTCTATTTTTTTAACAATTTGTAAAATGTGTTGTAAAATCCGGATTTCATCTTCTAAAATATAAAGCTTCATAACCGTTATTTAATCATTAATTATTGGGATCAGGATTTCAGCAAACACACCTGTTGCAGTGTCGCCGCCTTTGTCTTTTACCTTAAATTCTGCTTTCTGCCCTTTAGCTGTAAAGAGTAAATCAATTCTTTCTTTTAAAATTACCTGGGCCAGCGATTGTTTCTTTTGATCTTCTGTTGTTTTTTTGGTTAGCCCGCTGCCGTTATCATCAATTTCAATTACCAGCAAATCGTTTTTTTTCCTGAAAGCTATGGTTAGCAAACCTTTGTAGGTAATATTTCGGAAACCATGCTCAATGGCATTTTCTACAAAAGGCTGAACGAGCATTGGCGGGATAAGCGTTTCGTTTTGGTCCAGCTCCTCATCAACAGTAATTTTATAATCGAAAACATCAGGGTACCGCATTTGCTGTAACTGAAGATAATGGTTTAAAGAAGCAATTTCTTCTTCAATTTCGATAAAATCTTTTCTGTTTTGTTCTAAAACCCCACGCAGTAAGCCCGAAAAAGACCGCAGGTAAGATACCGATTCTTCTACATGCCCTGAGGCAATCAGGCTTTGTAAATTTGCTATGGCATTAAAAATAAAATGCGGATTTAACTGCGCCTGAAGCATTTTCTGCTCTACATTTAACCGCTGGTTTTCTGATTTAAGCAGTTTATTTTTTTCTCTTAAACGTTGCTGGCGATAAAAGGTATACAAGAAAGAAACCACCCCCATAAAAACCAGTAGCGTTAAAAAAATTGTCCAGCGTTGCTGTTTAATAATGGTTTCATTCAGTTTATTGCGGTTATTTAACTCCGCTATATTCCGGTCTTTTTTCTCTGTCTGATACTTTTCATGAATTTCGGCAACCTTAACTGCTTCGATCGCTTTATAGTTACGCAGTTCGATAGCGTAGGCAGAATCTGCGGCCTGGAGCGCATGGGCAAAATCGCCCTTCATTTTATAGGCTTCGATCAGGCCGTTGTAATAGATATCCTTTTGCCTGGCTGATGCATCGCGCTTTTCGAAAGCTATGCCCGCATGGTAATATTTGATGGCAGAATCGGGCTCATGATTTTGAGAAAATGCGGTAGCCAGGTTGTTATAGGCAATACCATTCAGGTTATTGGTTTTTTTAAGGTAGTTGAAATAAATTTTACTGCTGGCCAGGGCTTTGGCCGTTTGCAATTGCCGGCTGTAAATCTGTGCTTCGTTATCGTAAGTGCGGGCTATGGCCAGGCTATCGCCAACCTGCTCGGCCAAACGCCTTGCCTGGGCATTATAATAGGTCATTTTTTTAAAATCGCCCAACCGCGATGCCAATAGGAACGAAATATCAAAATAGCGTTGTTTAATTACAGGATGCGTATTAAAGGGATTATGCTTAAAGTAAATAGCCGCATATTCAATTGATTTTTTTTCGTTATTGTTCTGAAAATAGGCCTGTGCCAGTAAATCATAAAAAGAATAGGTCAACCGGCTATGGGCCTGCTCAGCAATTTTCAAAGCTGCAAAAATCTGGCTCATCAAAGCAGACTCGACCGTTGATCCGCTGACCATTTTATGGTTTAATATACGATAGGTTTTCAATAACTCAATATCATCATTCGGGCTTAGCCCTTTCATTTTCTGGTACGCCATTAAGGCACTATCTCTTTTCTTTTCAAAAATATATTTTCTGGCATGGTAATAATGATAGTAAGGGTTTGACTCTTTATCGGGGCCTTTGCCCAACAGGCTGTCTTGTTGGTAAACTATATTTTTTATCGCCGCAACTGATAAGGTATCGAAAGAAAGGATAAGCGATAAATCATCCTGGGAAGCGGCTTTTTTAACTGACTGATGCTCAACCTTAGGGGCTTCCTTATTCCTGCAAGCCGGAATAATAAGAAAACAAATCGTAGAAAGGGTAATCAGGGTTTTCGCACAGGTATTCATCAACGAAAGAATTGGCTTATCAAACATATTACACCTCTAATAGGGTGCGGGTTGAATTATTCCTTAAAAGTATAAATAGTAAACACTAAAAAAAACAGCCGACAAATATCTGTGGGGTTTCATTCGATATCTGCGCCGATTTAATATTTATCTGAAAATTACTGCAATAATACCAGCAAGGGCCTGGATACGGATATGAGGCTTTTAGCTGTATTTCAGCATTTTTCCTTAGAAAGGATAAACGAAATCTCCATTGGTGCTTAGCCGTTTTACGAATATGTGTGCAGAATTCACGAAAAGGTGCTCAAACCTGTCACATATCAATTGCCCCTTGTAATCCCTTTGGCTTGTGTCGATTTTTAAATTAACAAAACCCAAACGCCAGGGTAAGGTGGCGAAATTTACCTATTACACTAAAATTATTTTATTATGAAAACAAACAACAATTTGTTCGAGAAAAGGATTGACTTAAAAAGCTGTCAAATCAACGGAGGAAAATTAGCCGAATCGAATACGACAGTTCGCACAGAAACCTGTTCAGGAGGCTGTTCTGATGTTCGGTACACTGTTAAGGACGACAATAAAACAACCATTCAGGTTTGTACTGAATATAATTGCTAATAACACCAAAAACAAAAATTACAAGATTTATTAACCAATAAAATAAATACGATGAAAGGTTTATTTGAAAAACGAATTGATTTAAAGAATAGTCAAATCAATGGAGGCAAGCTTGCCTCAACCATGAGTGAGTGCTGGGTAAGAACCGGCACAACCAATTCACCTGATGGCCAGTATACCTATTACAATGACGACGGAAGTATTAGAAGTGTAAGAACAGTACAGGGACTTTCCAATTCTATTGATTAAAGCTCTTCAAATTAAAAAATGGAGGAATAACCGCCTCCATTTTTTACCTAATTAAACAAAGTTAACTCCAATTAAGTATGATCTTGATTTTCTCCATTACTGATGATTATTCTACTGCTATGGTTATTAACTGGTTAATACAGTTGAAAAAGAATTTTATTCGTATTAATGAAGATACAGATGTAAAACTGATTTCGATTACAGAAAAGGATTTTATACTCAACATTAATGGAACAAAAATTCACAGCAATGAAATAACCAAAATATGGTATAGGCGGGGAGATATAGACCTTGTAAAAAACTTTAAAAGTGAACATATCAGTAATTACCTATTGTCAGAAAATGAAAGTTTAATGGAATACCTCCATTTCACTTTCGATAAAAAAGATGGCATAAATAATTTTAAAACAAGAGACATCAACAAACTTCGTTTGTTGGATTTATGCAGTAAACTTAAAATACTGGCGCCAAATTTTATTGTTACCGGAAATAAAGAAGCTTTACAGGAATTTTATAATCAAGAAAAAAACATCATATCGAAACCCTTAAACGCGCCTCTTACTATTTTTGATACGGATAACTTTATTCATTTAACATATACAGCTGAGATAACAGCAGCTGATATTGAAGCATTGCCAAATGAATTTGTCCCTACATTTTTCCAGAAAAACATTTTGAAAACCTATGAAATAAGGTGTTTCTACCTTAATGGCAATTTTTACGCGATGGCCATTTTTTCTCAAAGCAATAATAAAACAAAGGTTGACTTTAGAAATTACGACCGATCGAAACCCAATAGGATAACACCCTATCAATTTCCAAAATATTACGAGCGCAAAATTAAAAGCTTGTTGGACACTATAGGTTTAAATTGCGCTTCTTTTGATGTCGTTTTATCCAAAGAGGACCAGCAATATTATTTTTTAGACCTCAATCCTATCGGCCAATTCGGAATGGTTTCCAGTCCCTGCAATTACAACCTAGAAAAAGAAATTGCCTTAAATCTATAATCACATGAAGAAAATCAGCCTGGAAATTCAAAGCGGAAATGCACCCATTCATTTAAAATCTTTAGTTAAAAAAGAAAAACCGAAATATTTAGTCAAAACCAGAGAATCTAAAATATTCTGTACCAAAAGTTTACAGTTAGACCTACTTTATAAATCGCCGTTATGAATAAATTATTTTTAAGAAATCAATTGTGCATTCCTGTTATGGGTTACAATAGGGCAATTATTTATGATATTATTCGGAAAGATTATTTTTTTATCCCTAATGCGCATTATGCCATTTTAGATACCAACGATGTGATTAATTTTAATAAGATCACTGACCAGGAGGAAAAAGCGGAGTTGATAGATTTTTTACTTAAAGAAGAAATCATATTTGAAATTGCTGACCGTAAGCAAAAAAAACGTTTCAAAAGTTTCAGCAGAAGTCTTGATCGACCAAACCTGCTCACTAATGTAATTGTACATTCGGATATAGACCCTGTATTTTTTGATTTCATTAAAGATGAATACCTTTTAAACGTCTCGATTATAGCACCTCAGATAGATGATCGCTTGTTCAGCCTTTTAGCAAAAATAGATATTCTCGAAATAGACAGCATTTACTTATATATTGAAAATTTTGATCAGGAAAACTTTGAAACAACACGTCAATTAATCAGTAATCACCGGTTAATTTTTTCGGTCAACTTCTTCAATGTGGCTGGCCAGGCACAGACCACACAGCTACATCAAAATATTTATTTTAACTTTTTTGAAGAAGAATTTTCTATCTATAAAACCAAATTAACGACAGATAAACTATCGTTAAATAACGAACATTTTTTAGAGGCCTACAACGTTCATTCCTATTATCACGGAAAGGTATACATCGATCAGGAAGGTAATGTTAAAAATGGTCTAAATAATATATACAGCTTTGGTAAGCTGAAGATGTTAACCAAAGATCTGTTTTTAAACACCATCTACTCAGAGAAATTTCGCGAATTAGGAAACATCAATAAAAACGATACACTTGTTTGCTGCGATTGCGAATTCCGGTACATGTGTGTTGACAGCCGGGTGCCTGTTAAAGGTGATGAGAAATGGTATCATCAAACTGAATGTGCTTACAACCCTTATCTATCAAAATGGGATGATGAGGAAAATTATATTAACCTTAAGGATTGTGGCGTTACCATATCTTCAACAGGTTGCACCATAGATCAGCAAAAATTATCGTATCATTTTAACAAAACCTGGGCCGTTTAGGATGAAATCTTTTCCCTTTTATAAACAACCCGATGCAAAAGATTGTGGCCCTACCTGCCTGCGCATTATAGCAAAACACTATAATAAAAGCATCCCGTTAGCCCAAATCAGAACACTTGCCGAAACCACCCGTGAAGGAAGTGCCCTGCTTGGACTCAGTAATGCAGCAGAGGCTTTAGGCTTTAGAACATTAGGCATTAAAATAAATTTTAGTACCCTACTGGCCGATGCACCATTGCCCTGCATTGTACACTGGAATAAAAATCACTATGTTGTGGTTTATAAAATTGACAAGGCCGGTAAGGTTTATGTTTCAGATCCGGGTTATGGCTTAATTACCTACACCAAAGCTGAATTTATACAATACTGGATCGGCGAAAATGCCCACGAAAATACAGAAGAAGGCATTGCCCTTATTTTAGAAACAAGCCCTTCATTTTACAACAGTGATTTCGAAGACACAGAAAAGAAAACAAGCTTCTCTTTCCTCTCCAAGTATTTACTAAAATATAAATCGCTCGTTATACAGCTGGCCATCGGCTTACTGGCCGGAAGTTTATTATCGCTTATTTTTCCCTTCCTTACCCAAAGTATTGTTGATGTAGGCATACAAAACCAGGATATTAACTTTATTTACCTCGTTTTGCTGGCCCAGGTGATGCTTTTTATGGGTAAAATAGGCATCGAAGTGATTAGGAGCTGGATCCTGCTACACCTTTCTACCCGGATTAACATTTCAATCATTTCCGACTTTTTTATCAAACTGATGAAACTTCCAATCAGTTTCTTTGATACGCGGATGACAGGTGATATTATGCAGCGGATAAGCGATCACCACCGGATAGAACAATTGCTCACCAGCTCCTCGCTCAATACCCTCTTCTCGATGGTAAACCTGCTTATTTTTAGCAGCATACTCTTCATTTATGATTACAGGTTATTTGCCGTATACCTGCTGGGCGCACTTTTATACGTAGGCTGGATTGCTTTTTTCCTTAAAAGAAGAAAAGAACTCGACTATAAAATGTTTGCTCAGGTTGCACAGGAGCAGAGCACGGTGATAGAACTGATTAATGGCATGCAGGAAATAAAAATGCATAATGCCGAAAAACAGAAGCGCTGGGGCTGGGAATTTTTACAGGTAAAGTTATTTAAGATAAAAATAAAGGCACTCTCCTTAGAACAGTGGCAATCTGTTGGTGGTGGTTTTATTAATCAGATAAAAGATATCCTGGTGAGTTTTATGGCTGCAAAACTCGTATTGAGCGGCAACCTCACGCTCGGCATGATGCTTTCAGTACAATATATTATCGGGCAGCTTAACAGCCCTTTGTTGCAGTTAATCGATTTCATTAAACAAACGCAAGATGCCAAAATTTCGTTGGAGCGGTTAGGCGAAATTCACGACAAAGAAGAAGAGGAAAGCCGCGAAGAACAATACGTTACTGAAATTGAGCAAAAAGACATCGAACTGAAGAATATTTCTTTTAGATACACCGGTTCAGGATCCTTTATTTTTCAGGACCTTAACCTGCGCATTCCCTTTCAAAAAACCACCGCCATTGTGGGTGCAAGCGGTAGCGGAAAAACCACATTATTAAAGCTGCTCACAAAATTTTACGATCCGGATAAAGGGGAAATAAAAATCGGAAATACTGATATGAAAAATATCTCGCCAAGGCATTGGCGAAACCACTGCGGAGTGGTAATGCAGGAGAGTTATGTATTTAACGATACCATTGCCAATAATATCGCCATTGGCGAAGATGCTATTGATAAGCAAAAAATGAGAAAAGCAATAGAAATTGCCAACATAAAGGATTTTATAGAAAGTTTACCTTTAAGCTATAACACCAAAATAGGCAATGAGGGAATAGGTATTAGTGGCGGACAAAAGCAACGGTTGTTTATTGCCCGGGCGGTATACAAATCTCCTGAGTATATCTTTTTCGATGAGGCTACAAGCGCTCTGGATGCCAATAACGAAAAAATAATTATCGAGAACCTGGAGCATTTTTTTAAAGGTAAAACCGCTGTTGTGATCGCCCACAGATTATCTACAGTTAAACATGCAGATAAAATTATCGTGTTAGATCAAGGAATGGTTGTTGAAGAAGGCGATCATAATGAGTTGATTGCTAAAAAAGGAGAGTATTACAGATTAATAAAAAACCAGCTCGAACTTGGAAACTAAGAAAGATAAATTGGATGAAATAACATTTCGCTCGGAGGCCGTGCAGGATGTTTTGGCAGAACCACCTCATTGGATGTTCCGGTGGGGTAGTGTTGTTATTTTGGCTATCCTATTGATGATCTTATTGATGAGTTATTTCATTAAATACCCGGAATTCGTACCCGCCAGCATCATCGTTACGTCACAAAATCCACCAGAAAAACTAGAAATCAGAACGGATTCGAGAATTGAAAAAATATTGATTACCGACCACCAAAAGGTAAAAAAGGATCAGCTGTTAATGGTTTTACAATCCACTGCAAATTACAAAGACATTTTACAGCTTAAGCAAATAATCGATTCCATTTCTACTCATCAATTAGTTTCATTTCCTGTAGATAAAGTTTCGGGATTTAAATTAGGAGAACTGCAGGGCGATTACAATAATTTTGCCAAGGCATTTCAGGATGAAAAGCTGTTTAATAAACTTAAACCCTATGCACCAGAAAATGTTGCCACTGTTCAAAATATATCAGTAAATAAAAGTAGAATGGTTACCTTAAAACGGCAAAAAGCATTTGAGCTGGCCAAGTATGAGTTGGTCAGGAAAAATTATCAGCGGGTCCAGCAGCTTCTTAGTCAAAAAGCCATTTCAACCTCTGAATTCGAAAATGAAAAAATTAAGTTCCTGCAGGCACAGCAAAATTTAGAAAATATAGATATTTCATTGGCGCAAACAGAAGAGATGATTTATAACCTTAATAAAACCAAAAGCGGGACAACCATAAATGCAGAGAAAGACAAAATCAACTTTGCTTCGCAAACCCTGCAGCTATTCGAGCAACTAAGACGTTCGTTAAGGGCCTGGGAACAAAACTATCTGGTTATTTCCTCTACCGATGGTATGGCCAGTTTTCAGCAATTCTGGGGCGAAAACCAGTTTGTAAAACGTGGAGATCCTGTTTTATCTATCCTACCCGATCATACCCAGGCGCTGATCGGAAGAATGTTCGTAGCAGCCGGCAATTCGGGTAAAATTGCCAAGGGAGAAAAAGTTTTAATCAAACTGGATAATTACCGCTATCAGGAATATGGTATTATAGAGGGTAAAGTTCAAAACATATCCTTTACTCCTGATGATAAAGGCAATTATTATGTAGAGGTATCGCTTCCGAAAGGGCTGAAAACATCTTACCACAAAGTACTTCCCTTTGATAAAGAGCTTAAAGGTAATGCCGAAATCGTAACGCAGGATTTAAGATTAATAGAAAGATTCTTTTACCAGCTCAGAAAGCTTACCAGATACCAGTCTGAATAAAACAGGAGCGAGGTACCCGATCAAAGCCATTAAGTTAAGTAGTGATAAATCTCACCCTGAGGGATAATTTATTTTATAAAAATCAAGAAGTCTTCGACTACGCTCAGACTAACGACTTCGGGCTAATTAACTTAATCACATTGGAGTGCCAGGTGGCCACAACAGGCATTTGTGTAAACACTTATCTGCTTACTCTTAAAAAGATTGAACTCCTTAAGGCCGCCAAATAAATAGCCTGTATTTCTCAGAAAATACTATTTCGGGGTAGCCCAGAACAGTTCAGGATTATTGGTCTTATAATTGATAAACTTAACCCCGGTTTTCTGATATGTTGATTCCCTTTTGTGTGGTCCTTGAACGATACCATCCAATGGCAACAGTTCCACGTAGGCCACTTCTTTCCCGCTTGTCCAGGTTTCCGTATCAAACTGGCTCATTACAGGTGTCTCCAGGCGGTAGAGGTTCTTTGCCATATAGGTCTGCAGGTAATATTCTTTAGATTGCAGGGCAGTACGGTTCCAGTTTGCATCCGCATTTAGTACCAGCGGCATACTTTTTATCAACCGCTCCCTTACTTCCTGAATACCCAGGAGATTGCCTTTTTCATCCATCACATACGAATCAAAGGTAGGGTCAATCCAGATCCATTTCTTAAGGTCTTTGATGTATACCATATTAATTACATGGCAATCATCAAAGTTGGTTTCTTTTGGCATGCAAGTAATATATCTGGAAGTAATACCCATAGCGAGGTAACATTCGTTAAGTATCGTGGCCAGCATGCGGCAGTTTACCCCGCGGTTCTGCTCCCGGCACACCCTGATCAGATCAATGGCATTTTTTAGGGTTGGGTTATCGCTGTTCCCGTCATGCCTGATCAGATTATGTACCCAATGCATCAGGTTGAAAACTTTAGAAAGCTCATTTCCATTGCCTGCAACCGAATCCAGCCTGAGATCCTTTTTGATGCGCACCAGATTAGGGTTGTCCATGGATTGATAGGTAAATACCGGGATTTCACGCCTGTCAGACAGGTTATATTTGCCCGCACCACGAAGGGTGTCAAGATAGGCAACAGGCTTCCTGACAGGTGCTTTTGCATCATACTTAACCTGAGTTCTTGCGGTATCGGTTCCATTAACCAGGATAATAAAATCATATTCTCCGATCTTCGGATCGACATTGAATGATATGGATTCCTGGTCGGTGTAAAAAGTTACTTTTTTGGCCGAGGTGGTATATACATCTAATTTTTCTTTGGGGACAACTGTCCAGGCATTTTTTCTGATGGGATAGTTATCATCCTTGATATCAACACTGGTAGAAGTTGCTTTAATGATTTTAAGCTTTTTCTGGGCGAATGTGATTGTTACTGGAAAAAGTAGTAAGAACAGAATGGTGCGTTTCATTTTCAAATTAGTTTAAGGTTCAGGTTTAAATCAAGACGACCGAAAACTTCAGAACGTTGCATTTAACCAAAAAAAACAATAATTACCGAACTAAAACAATGGCTACCAGACAGATATAAAACAACCCAGGCTCATTTTCAAAACTTGCAATGCGTATGGTTTCGCGTTAGCCGGAAATATTCTTCAAATCGCCCACCCCCTTAAACAAAAAAGCCGCCCAATGGGCAGCTTTAACTTATCTGATTGATCTGTTCTATTTTGCCAGAACCATTGCATTTTGCTCTGCTTCCATAATCGCTTCCGAAGCATATGATGCAGATTTGGCACTGGCAAAGTCAGCTAACTTTACGTTTTTCATGTTGCTTGCAATCATTGTACTTTGAACAGCGGTACCATTTAATTTTAATACCGCATCATCCTTAACGATAGTATATAAACTGCCTGCAGTAGTTTTAATCTTCGCGGTAGCACTTTGTCCTAAAAATAACTGAAGGTATTTTACATCAAAATTATTGCTGGTCACCACAACCGATTGTCCGTAAGCTTCAATTCTTTCTAAATCTTTTACGGTAATATTCAGCGTTACCTGACTTGTTTCCAATGAGTTGATAAACAAGGTTTTTCCATCAGTTGATACGGAGGTTTTTGCAGCGTCATAATTGCTGGTGCCTTCTACATTTTGTTGATCTCCTTGTGTTAAGATAAGCTTCACATTACCACTCACCCAGATCCTGTCAAACTTTGATAAAGAAGAAGTTTTTGTTTCTGCTTTGACTGGTTCAGTGGCAAAAGTTGCCATGGCTGATGAAGTAAATACTACTGCTGTTAATGCTGCTGCGAATATTGTTTTTGCTAAAGTTTTCATATCTTTTATATTTTAGGTTTTTACTGTTGTTTTGTTATTAAGACGCAACAGGTTACTAAACGTTGCAGGCAAAAACCCGGTATTATACCAGCGTTGGTAACCGCTAGACCAACGCCTGTAATTTCTAGACGAACTCTTCTTAACTTTTTAGCCTGGAACTACATTTACTTTATTAAAGTAGGGCGATGTTCATTTTAAATTATTTGTTGCCCGCAGCCGATGATAGGGTTAGTTTTAAATACCCGGATAATATCTCTTATTTAGGCGTACCTCGGGGCACTTTTCCTGATTATTATTACCTTTACCCTACAGCATCTAACCAGATTGTACTTAACCCTAAAATTATACAGAACCCGGGCTGGAAATAACAGCCTTTAACAATTATAACAGTGGGGGCTAACCACCCTGTACTGTACAATATTACCCCAAGTCCTATAATCCGCTATGAAAAGCAGCAAAAGAAACACCCTCCGGTACACAATTGTTTTATTATGGTCAGCACTGGCTCTATCAACTGCAAATGCCCAGCAAAAGCCAAACATCATTTACATTTTGGTTGATGATTTGGGCTATGGCGACCTGGGGGTACTTTTCCAGAACCAGAAAGCCAAAAACCTGCCGGCACTGTTTACCCCTAATCTGGATGCCATGGCCAAAGCAGGTGCCATACTAACCCAGCAATATGCCAATGCACCGGTATGTGCACCATCGCGTGCTTCGCTGCTTACCGGCGTAAACCAAGGAAATGCGCACATCAGGGATAACCAGTTTGATAAGGCCTTAGAAAACAATCATACCATGGCCACCGTGCTCAAAGACGCCGGTTATACCACCGTAGCGATAGGAAAATGGGGCCTACAGGGAACGGATGAGAAGCAACGCCCCAACTGGCCTGCCCACCCGTTAAAAAGAGGTTTCGACCAATACTATGGTTATATGCGCCATGCCGACGGACACGAACACTATCCGGTTGAAGGCGTTTACCGCGGTAAAAAAGAGGTCTGGAACAATTACAATGAAGTATCAGCAGATTTGCAGAAATGTTATACCACCGACCTCTGGACAGCAAAAGCCAAAGATTTCATTATCGGTTTCGAAAAGCAGCACCAGGCTAAACAACCTTTTTTTATGTACCTGGCATACGATGCGCCTCATGCCGTATTGGAGTTGCCTACACAAGCTTACCCACAAGGTGGCGGGCTAAAAGGCGGTTTGCAATGGCTGAACGAGAAAGGCAAAATGATTAATTCGGCCACAGGTACTGTAGATAGTTACGTACATCCGGATTATGCCAATGCCAGCTACGATGATGACCACGATCCCAGTACCCCTGCAAAACCATGGCCAGATACCTATAAGCGCTATGCAACTGCAGTACGCCGCTTAGATGATGCGATTGGCGATATCCGTACCTTATTAACCGACCTGAAAATTGCCGAAAACACCATGATCGTATTTACCTCTGATAACGGCCCATCGATAGAATCGTACCTGCCCAAACAGTATGTACCTAACCACCCTACCTTTTTTGAAAGTTATGGCCCTTTTGATGGCATAAAACGTGATTGCTGGGAAGGTGGTATACGCATGCCTTCGGTAATTGCCTGGCCAAAACGCATTCCGGCGGGCAAGGTGGTTAATACCCCTTCCATGTTATCTGATTGGTTACCTACTTTTGCAGATGCGGCTGGCGCGCCTGTACCGGCCCGGATTACCGGTGTATCGCTGGTACCGGCTTTAACGCAGACAGGCAAACCGGCAGAAAGCAAGGTTTATGTAGAATATTTCGAATCGGGCAGTACACCTGGCTTTAGTGCGTTCGAAGCCAGCCATGCCAACCGGAAACGCAACCAGATGCAAATGCTGAGGATAGGCGACATGGTAGGCGTGCGCTATAATATCAAGTCGGCTGCCGATGATTTTGAAATCTATAATGTGGTTAAAGACCCTAAACAAACCGATAATCTGGCTAAAAATGCCGGCTTAAGTGAATTACAGCAGCAGTTTCGCAATATGGCCCTGCAAGCGCACGCGATGGATCAGGATGCGAAACGCCCTTATGATAGCATCGCCATTCCGGGAGTGACAAAGCCTGAAAGTGCAAAAAAAGGTCTCAAATGGTTGTTTTTCCCAAGCGCTTTCCGTTATGTAACCGTTTCAAATCAATCGAAACCTGCAGCCAGTGGAGTTGTTCAAACATTGAGTGCTGCTACTACCCCTAACAAAGGCATGCTGAACTATCAGGGTCTGATAAAAATCGAAAAGAAAGGAACCTATACCTTTAAACTGAGTACAGGTAGCAAAGCCTTTGTAAAACTCCACCAAATTAACCTCCTGGATGCCGATTTTGGTTACACCAGTAAACAGGTAATTGAAAAAACTGTTATGCTGGAAGCAGGTTATCATCCCCTGAACGTTTATGCCCTAAAAAGTACAGATAATAGCTTAAAAATAGATTTTAAAGGTGAAGATGGCGTTTGGCACAGCCTAAGCGGAGAGAATTGTGTGTATTAGCGATCATTACCGCTGATTAATAAAATAGCCCCTATACTAACCAAAGTACAGGGGCTATTTTTTTCTACCCTTGGCTATTGCCTATCAACTATTCAATCAATAAACTAAAAAAGCCCACCTTACGATGAGCTTTTCCTGAGTAGCCCCGAGCAGAATCGAACTGCTATCTAAAGTTTAGGAAACTTCTATTCTATCCGTTGAACTACGGGGCCATTTTAAACAGCGGCAAATATAATAAAAGTTTTGATGCAAAGAAGCCATTATAAAAAGCATTTTATGAAATGAAATGCTTTATCAAGAACCTGGAATTATTCTTCCAGTCCAACAAAACAGGCTCATTTTAAGCACGATATCTTTTTAGACCAACGAATTAAAAAACTGTACTACTCACCATAATAAATCTTTTCAATAGCCTCATCTTTGTTTGATCAATTTATAAATAACATGAAATTAGCAAATAATAAAATCCTGATTACAGGTGGTGCAACAGGCATTGGACTGGGATTGGCCGAAAGGTATATACAGGAAAACAATACGGTAATTATCTGCGGCCGGCGCGAACCGGCTTTACAACAAGCCCTGGAGAAACTACCTTCAGTAATTACCAAAACATGCGATCTATCGCATGAAGAAGGCAGAATTGAGTTGTACAATTGGATTGCAGAAAATCATAGCGATTTAAATGTATTGATAAACAATGCGGGCATCCAGAACTGGATGAACATCGGGGATGACGATTTTTACGAAAAAGCAAATGATGAAATTAGCACCAATATTTTGGCCCCAGTTCATTTAACCAAACTGTTTACCCAACTGGATGCACTGGATACCATTATCAATGTTACGTCCGGACTGGCATTTGTGCCCTTATCGGCCGTACCTGTTTATTGTGGAACGAAAGCTTTTATGCGTTCTTTTACCCTTTCATTGCGCCACAGTTTAAAAGATTCGAAAATAGAAGTGATCGAAATGATTCCACCAGCTTTAAACACGGATTTAGGTGGTAAAGGTATTCATAATGCATATCCTGCAGTGAGCGATTTTGTTGAGTCGGTATTTGAACAGATGAAAGCAGGAAAAACTGAATTAACTTTTGGCACGAGTGGCGACAGGGCAAAAGCCAATAACGATGCCATTAGCGAATATTTTAACCGCATGAATCCTTAATTCAGGTTTAGTATTCAAAGCAAAAGCCATTTGGTCTAAGACAGATCAAATGGCTTTTGTATTTTAACAGTAGCTTATCTGATTACACTACCTTCCTGAAACTTTTCTAAAGGGGCCACGAAAGTGAGCTTTCCTTCTGCATTTTCGGCCATCAGGATCATTCCCTGAGATAAAATTCCTTTGATTTCGCGCGGAGCAAGATTGATGACCATGCTTACCTGTTTGCCCACAATATCTTCAGGTTTATAATATTCGGCAATACCCGAAACTACCGTTCTTTCGTCGATACCGGTATTTACCGTTAATTTTAATAGTTTTTTTGTTTTCTCTACCTTTTCTGCAGCAACGATAGTGGCTACACGGATATCCATTGCCGAAAAATCGTCAAACTGGATATTTTCTTTTGCCGGTAAGGCTACAGCTGTACTTGCGGCATTGCTGGCCTTACTTTGATTTAGTTTCCCGATCTGAAAATCAATTTCAGCATCTTCTATTTTCTCAAATAAAAGAACTGCCTCGCCAATCTCATGACCACGTTTTAACAAGCTAACCGTGCCTGCATTTTCCCAGTCCTGCCCTCCGTTTTTAAGCATCTTCATTAACTTTTCGGCGGTAAATGGCAAGAAAGGTTCGATCAGAACCTGAATATTAGCTGCTATTTGAAGTGCAATATGCAAAATCGTTCTTACGCGGTCTTCGTCGGTTTTAATCAGCTTCCAAGGTTCAGTTTCGGCCAGGTATTTATTCCCTAAACGGGCAACGTTCATTACTTCTGATAGTGCCTCTCTAAAGCGGTAGTTTTCTATTGATGCAGAAATTTTAGCCGGGTACCCAGCCAGTTCATCAATAACTGCCTGGTCTACATCCGTAATTTCCATACAGGTTGGTACCGTACCACCAAAATATTTATGTGTAAGCACCACTACGCGGTTCACAAAGTTTCCAAGTATAGCTACCAGCTCATTATTGTTTCTTGCCTGAAAATCTTTCCAGGTAAAGTCGTTATCCTTGGTTTCGGGAGCCGTTGCTGTTAATACATAACGTAAAACATCCTGTTTACCTTCAAACTCCCTTAAATATTCATTCAGCCAAACCGCCCAGTTTTTAGAAGTCGATATTTTTTGGCCTTCCAGGTTTAAAAATTCGTTGGCGGGTACATTATCGGCCAAAGTATATTCGCCATGCGCCATTAACATCGCAGGGAAAATAATACAGTGAAAAACGATGTTATCTTTACCGATAAAGTGCACAAGCTTGGTTTCGTCGCTTTTCCAGTATTCTTCCCAGCCACATTTATCGTTTTCGTAACTGCTGATGTAATATTCTTCAGCTTTTGGATTCCAAACATCGAGTTTGGCGTAATTACAAAGCTCTTTAGTAGCAGAAATATAGCCAATAGGCGCATCGAACCATACATAAAGTACTTTGCCCTCGGCATCACGAAGCGGAACGCGCACCCCCCAATCCAGGTCTCGGGTCATTGCCCTTGGCTGTAAGCCTGCATTTAACCAGCTTTGGCATTGCCCGTAAACATTTGGGCGCCACTCTTTATGACTTTCGATATAAGCCCTTAAGCGGTCTTCATACTTATCCAAGGGCAGAAACCAGTTTTTAGTTTCCTTTAAAATGGGTTTATCGCCCGATAAGGTCGATTTTGGATTGATCAGATCGGTTGCATTAAGCGTAGAGCCACAGTTCTCGCACTGATCACCGTAAGCATTTTCATTGCCACACTTAGGGCAGGTACCGGTGATGTAACGATCGGCCAAAAATTGTTTCGCGGTGGCATCGTAATACTGCTCGGTAATTTCTTCAGTAAAAACTCCTTTCTCATAAAGTGTTTCGAAGAAGTCGGAAGCGGTTTGATGGTGGGTAAGCGATGAGGTCCGGTGATAGATATCGAAAGATATACCAAACTCTTTAAAGGAATCGCCAATAATTTTATGGTACTTATCTACCACTTCCTGTGGCGTTATCCCCTCTTTTTTGGCCTTTAAAGTAATCGGAACGCCGTTTTCGTCAGATCCGCAGATGAATTTCACATCACGCTTGTTCGACCTTAAGTAACGGGCATAAATATCTGCAGGGATGTAAACGCCGGCCAGGTGCCCAATATGAACTGGTCCATTTGTATAGGGTAATGCCGCAGTTACGGTATATCTTTTTATTTTACTATTATCCAAAACAATTTTTATTAATTTGGCAAAGATAAGTGTTTTAAAGATGATTAAGCAGCCCCCATATTTAAAAAAAGGAGATAAGATTGCCCTGGTCTGTCCGGCAAAGAAATTACCTAAACCGATAGACCATGCCATTGAAATATTGAAAGGCTGGGGTTTAGAGGTTATTTTAGGTGATACGGTACATGCCGGTCATCACCAATTTGCCGGAACTGACGCGCTAAGGACTAAAGATATTCAGCGCTTTTTAGATGATCCATCTATAAAAGCAATAATTTCGGGCCGCGGAGGTTATGGTACCATCCGGATTATCGATCACCTGGACTTTACGGAATTTAAAAAAAATCCTAAGTGGTTTGTGGGTTTTAGCGATATTACCGTTCTGCTGTCGCATTTGATTGCGCAATGTAATACCCAGTGTATGCATGCACAGATGCCCTATACCTTTGATGAATCGACTGAAGAAGCTTTAATTTCTTTAAAGAAGGCTTTATTCGGCGAAAAACAAACTTATTCTTACCAAAGCAGCTTTAAGAATAGGGCAGGGGAAGCAGGCGGGATTTTGATTGGAGGTAATTTAACCTTGCTTGCCATGGTACAGGGCTCAGTTTCGGAAATGGATTTTACCGATAAAATTCTTTTTTTGGAAGATGTTGGCGAACAAGAGTATAGCATCGACCGGATGTTACGGATGCTAAAGCGTGCAGGAAAACTGGCGCACTTAAAGGGACTCATCGTAGGCGCGTTTAATGAAATAGCTGAAGAAAAGATTTCTTTCGGACAAACCGCTGATGAGGTCATCTGGGATATTGTTAAAGAATATAATTTTCCGGTCTGCTTTAATTTTCCAACGGGGCATATCAGCAATAACCTTAATATGGTTTTAGGTGCTGAAGTAAGCTTAAAAGTAGAAACAAACAACGTTCAATTTAAATATTTATAAAATGGCAATTTTAGACAATTTAGGAAAATACCGCAATACAGGCCTTTTACTGCTACGTATTGGTTTAGGCGTAATGTTCATTATTCATGGTTTCCCGAAACTGGCAGGCGGGCCAAATGGCTGGACTGATTTAGGCGGAAGTATGAAAGTAATCGGCATAAACTTTTTACCCATATTTTGGGGTTTTATGGCCGCTGCTACAGAAACTTTTGGCGGTTTTCTTTTAATTGTAGGCTTGTTTTTCCGTCCTGCCTTAATTTTATTGGTCTTTACGATGATTATAGCAGCTTTGGTTCATTTTGGTAAAGGGGATGGCTTACAAGGCGCCAGCCATGCAATTGAATTGGGCATTGTGTTTTTCGGATTGATCTTTATTGGACCGGGGAAATATAGTGTAGATAAGAAATAAGCTCATTCCTTCAATTTAAAAAATAAAGGGCTGCAAATTTGCAGCCCTTTATTTTTACCGGTTATCCGGTTATGTTAATGGTGAAGAAGCGTTTTACCGTCTGCCCATTACCGAGGGTTGCTGTAACCGTTAAAACAACCGACCCGCTTGAACCCGAAGTAGGGAGCGGAGCATCAGCCGCACCACGTAAATCTTTTACCAATTTCGTAAAAGTATAAGAACCGCCACTTACTGTAGCCGTACCAAGATTGTTAACAACCGTGCCTGTTGGTGTAGTAAACGAAAGTGTTTTCACATCTCCGCTATAAGTAATTACAATATTTACCGTTCCAGTACCTTTCACCAATGGTGGTGTAGCGCTCGCATAGCTTGAATAAGTACCCGATACTGTATTGATGTTCCCATCAAAAATAATAGTAACGTCTGTATCAAGCGTTTCAGGTTGTTTTGGGTCTTTTTTGCATGAGGCCAAGCCTAATATTGATGCAAACAATATGATTAAAATTCTTTTCATAGTTATAATTATTTATCCCAAAATACAGATTTTACAAATACTGAAGGTCGGGCTGGTGTGTTAGGATTGTAGCTTCTCTCGTTAAATGAATACGGCAATATACGCGGAACAGCTGTTGAAGGAGATACCGGCGTCAGTACAGGAAATCCCGTTCTCCTCCAGTCTGTCCAGGGCTCGATGGCTACTCCGAAATTAGAAACGAATTTTTCTTCAATAATTTTTTGAAGAGCATTCCCGGTAACCAGCGTCCCATTTGCTGAGGCCAGATACGCCGTTAAACCCGAGCTCACTGCTGAAGCTTCTGTTGCATCCGAAAATTCAACCGCATTTGCAAACGAAGCGGTTATCCCTGCTTTATAATAGGTATCGGCAGTGAGTAAATCATTCCCTCCATTTGTTCTCGCAAAATATTCTGCCAAAATCTGATTTTGCTCAGCAAAAGTAAACATCCTTATTGGCGCTTCACCAGAATATGCACCTGCTGAAAGCTTTCCTCTAAGATAAGTGCTCATGCGCGAAAAAGCAGTACTTACCACAACATCACCATTCCCATTTGTGGCACCGATATAGGTTCCTGATTGCAGGGTAAAATATGAGTTTCTTCTACTATCACTCTTGGCGTTCATGATATCAACCAATGTTTTACTTGGAAAAAACTGGTTTGGCCTCGATCCTTCAAATTGGTGAATAGGATTGGTTTGATTGGCCGAAGTTAAAAACCGCATCTGAAAATTATCGGAATTTCCTCTTAATAGTTTATTCGCAGCCAAAATTGCGGTTATACCTGTTTTAGCTCTTGTAGCATCTGCCGCCGTTCCGTTTGTAGAAAAATAGTGGATATACATTCTCAACTTTAACGCATTTGCAAAACGTTCCCATTTATCCATATCACCACCATAAAATAGATCATCAGTTGTAGGCGCCAATAAAGATGTTTTTTTGATATCGGCAATACCCTCATCAATTAAGCTGAACAGGTTATCGTATATTGCTGAAGATCCATCAAATTTGGGTTTTAAATTCGCTTCATAACCAATAGCTTCGGTATAAGGCAGATCACCATACGCATCCACATGGGTTTGATAAACATAGGCTTTTATCAGCTCTGCAACACCCGCATATTTTGGGCTTGTTGCCTTGGTTTTGTCGATTACTTTCTGTAAATCAGCTAAGGTACCTGCAAAAGTTGCCGCCCAGGTGTTATTGATATCACCTTCACCTACCGCATATTTATCATATTGCGTTGGCTGAACCGAGCCACCTCCCTGCGCAGCAAACTGCTGCACCCATAATGAAGTAAAACGGTGTATATCGGAGCCCATGGTAAAAGCAAGGTTACCTTGCGCTGCAGGTAAGATTAAACTAGCATCAGGGTCTTTTAATCGTGTGGGATCATCATTGATGTCTACAAATTTCTTGCATGAGCTCAGTCCTGTCATGGCTAATGCCAATCCAAAAACGATTTTCTTTATATTAATTTTCATATTTAAACTCTCCTAATACTAAAATGATAATTTTAAAAATCCACCATAGGTTCTGGTTTGAGGCTGACCATTATATTCAATCCCCTGCCCATTACTAACACCCAAAAGATTGTTCTCCGGATCGAGGTGAGGGAAATTAGGCGCGTACATCAAAAGGTTTCTTCCTGTTAAACCAACATTAATTCCTTTTATAAAGCTTAGTTTATTTAACAGTTTGCCCGGTATACGATAAGATAGAGTGGCTTCACGCAGCCTGATCCAGGAACCATCAAAAACCGCATATTGCTGGGCTGCTGAAGAATACAAATCACTATAATATTGTTCTGCAGTAATTAAGGTATTATTTGGAGTACCATCAGCATATACGGCATTGTGCATGTATAAACGATCCCTGTTCCCTGTTTCAGCAGCAACACCGTATCGTCTTAAATCGGTAATTGTTCTCGAATAAATATCACCGCCATACCGCACATCAGCAAACAAGCTTAATGATAAGCCTTTATAAGAGAATGTTGTATTTACACCACCGGTCCATTTTGGATTTGGATCACCGATCGGCTGCAGTTCTGCAGTATTGATCTGGCCAGAGCTTAGCCTGCCGTTCGCATCCACAATATCCTTGCCGTTAAGTTTTTTAAATACCTGACCAAATAATGTTCCGTACTGATATCCGGTAACGATACGGCCTTGTGGATTGGTAAAACCACCATTACCGATAAAAGGAACGCCTGGAGCAAGCTCCACCACTTCATTTCTTCCTTTGGTAAAGTTTACAGATAAATCCCAGTTAAAGTCTCTTGATTTTATCGGTGTTCCACTAACCAATAACTCGATACCATGAGCTTTTAGCGTTCCGGCATTTAACAGGGTACTGGTAAATCCGGATGAAGGCGCACTAGGTACAGAAAAGATAATATCGGTACTTTTGGTGCTATAGTATGCAATATCGAAACTCAACCTGTCTTTTAGAAGCTTAGCCTCTAAACCAATTTCTCTTGAAGCTGTAAATTCGGGCTTGATATTAATGTTACCCGCTGCGTTCGAAAAAGTCTGCCCATTTACCCCGTTAAATGGAAAAACCAGATTTGGTCCGAAACCATCAGAAGGACCTGCAGTGCCAAAATACGTACCGGTACTGTAAACCGGTGCCTCTCTACCTACTTTCGCATAGTTGGCCCTGATTTTCAAATACGTTAAGATATCATTTTGTTTTAACTCCGGGAAAGCCTCTGTTGCAATAAAACTGGCATCTACTTTAGGGTAAAAATAACTTCTTTTATCAGGGGCAAAAGTTGACGAAACATCTCTGCGTCCTGTAAATGATAAGTATGCAAACGATTTATAATCTAAACTAATGTCGGCATATACCCCTACCAGGCTCTGTTCGGTTATGGCTTGAACCGGAATGTAAGTTAAGGTATTCGAGATATTGTAATTATGGGCTGCCTGTATACCATTACCGGTAACCTGTAGCTGGTCTAATCTTCTGTAGTTAATCTCGTTACCCAATAAAAGTCTGGCCCCGAAGTCTTTCCAGAACCTTTTGTTGGCCACCAAATTGAAATACGAACTTACCTCACGTCGGTTTGTCGTATTATCTATGATTGAACCGGCCCTGCTTGCAGACTGGTTGTTGTTTGCTGATTTTTCGTTGATTGTTTTAGATACGTTGGTATATTGATCAATACCGATTTTATAATTGGCACTTAACCAATCAGCTATTTTATAATCCAAACCCACATTACCAATGGCGCGGTCTATCTTTTGTTTGTACAAAACATATTTAATTGACCATAATGGGTTATCTGTACCTAAAATATTATAGTAAGTATAGCCTGCATTGTTCACTCGGCTGGTAGGAATGTTATTTAAGCCAGCAGGAGTTTCGAAGGGGTAATTTGCCAGGTTATAGGTTCTTGGCAATGTCATTCCATCAAATAGGGGATTAGACCTTGCATTACCAGTAGGTGTGCCTACAGAGTTATTATGGATGTACTGAATTGAAGAGCTTAGGGTGAGGTTTTTACTCAATTGTGTACTGGCATTAACCGTAAAGTTATTTTTAGCCAAAGTGTTGTTATCGATAAACCCACTTTCTTTAAAATTTCCATAATTAAAATAGTAAGCTGATTTTTCGGTACCGCCAGTAAAAGTAACGTTATTCTGCAGGTTATAGCCTCCTTTAAATATATCCTTAACATTATCCGGGTAGGCAGTAAGTGTTTCCGGGTTACCAAGGTAATTGGTGACTGTTTGACCCGTTATTTTAGCTCCCCACGACATTTGCGAATAAGAATCATATAATCCATTGGCTCCCTGAGAGTATTCATTTTGATAATCCGGTAAACGGTTAACCTCTATATAATTGTAGTTACTGCTTAATTCTACTCTTCCGGCCTGTCCTTTGCTTCCTTTTTTAGTGGTTACAATTACAGCCCCGGCAACAGCCCTCGATCCATAAAGCACCGCTGCTGCTGGCCCCTTTAAAATCGTTACAGACTCAATATCATCCTGGTTTAAATCAATACCCCTGTTCGAATTTGTACTCCCTGTATTTACAGATTGTCCTCCACCACCATTATCAATAGGAATACCATCTAACACCCATAGCGGCTGGTTCGATCCGGTAAAGGTGGTGGCCTGTCTAATATTAATATTTGATGAAGCGCCTGTTGCACCACCTGTAGACAGAATTTTTACCCCTGCTACTTTACCTGCCAACGCATTTACCACGTTGGTTGAACGGCCTGCCGTTAATTTTGAAGCATCAATGGTCGTTGCGGCATAACCTAAAGATTTGGCTTCTCTTTTTTGACCTAATGCTGTTACCACCACTTCGGATAGTGACTTTGAATCAGTTTCCATAGAAACATTGATTACGCTTCCACGGATGGTAACCTCTTGCGTTAAATAGCCAACAGAAGAAAAAACCAACACTTTTACGCCTGTACCTGCCTTTATAGAAAATTTACCTGCGGCATTTGTAGAGACACCGGAATTTGATGCATCTTTAATTCTTACACTTACACCCGGAAGAGGCAATCCATCTTCACTGGCCGTAACCGTTCCTGTGATTGTTCGATCCTGCGCTATTGCTGAGGTGGCAATAAATAGCAATATGAACAAACTTTGTAGAAGTTTTTTCATAAAAAATAGTTTAGTTTAGTTAATAGTTAGTCCAATATAAGATTTAGTATTTTGTAATGCAAATTTTACATATTTTTCATTTCCTGCTTTAATGAAAATTAAAACCACCACATCTGGCGACTATTTATTTTTCGGAAATATAATCGAATCATTCGCAAGCAAAAATGAATCATTCCAGTAGATTTATAAATAACTTCTACCAGGAATGTCACTGTTCTTGTTCATTTCGGACTAAATTTTATCAGCCCGGAAAAGTTGTGGATAAAGAAGCCGTTCAGAAAAAGACTAATGAAAAAGTCCCGATTTTCACCGGGACTTTTTCATTATAAATTCAAAATTAATTCTGAACGATCAATTTATTATTCTGTACTTCGTTTGCAGAAATAGGCCAGATATAGCCTGCTGTATTAAATGGAATGGCCGGGGCGCTGCCTTGAGTACCACTTTTGGCCACAAAACCTGCACCTAACCTCATTACATCAGGAGATCTGAAGCCTTCACCGAGTAACTCAATCCTTCTTTCAGTTAGGATGGTATTTTTTAAGTTAGCAGGCAGTAAATCTGTTGCCGGAAATATATATCCCGGATTTGATCTTTGCCTAACCGCAGTTAATAAGGCTATAGATCGTGCCGGATCGGAAACTACGGTAGCCTCTGCCAGATTTAATAATACCTCTGCATATCTGATTACAGGGATATAATCGGTATATGGTGATGGTTTTTTAAATTTTGTAAGCCAGGTATTTGTTCCCACAACAGCGGTAAGCCCTTTTCTGGCATCAGTTGAGCCCGAAGCGAATACTGCATTAGCTAAAATTCCTGTTGGATTAAGGAAAAACTCCTGGTTGCCACCTGCCGATTCAATGTTGTAATAATAAGCGAGCTGATTTTGTGTGCCAGGTGCATCCAAATCAGCCATAGGTAAGGACAGCAACGCTTCGCTTCCAACATAACTTCCCGCAAATACGGTAGCAATATTGGCTTCGAGTTTATTTGCATTACCTGATGGAGCAACAAATGGAGCAGTTGCACTTACAATTTTATTGGCCTCAGTTACTACTGATGCAAGATTACCCATAGAGAGGTAAACCCTTGTTTTAAGCGCAATAGCCGTATTGCGCGATGCATGAGTAACAGCAATAGCTGAAGCCAGGTCAGGCTCTGCCTCGTTCAGGTCTTTTAGAATCTGTGTATACACCTCAGCAACAGTGCTTCTTTTTAAATCATTTCCCAGCAAATCTTTCTCTCCCTTTAACCTGAGTGGTACGCCCAAACTTGCTCCATTATCGGTAATATAAGGTTTGGCATAAAGCTGAAGTAAGCTGTAATAACACAATGCACGGGAAAACTTAGCCTCAGCAATATACTGTTTTGCAATGGCAGGAGTTAATATTGAAGCATTGGCATTAACCCCTTCAATTACCAGGTTGGCCCTGTTGATGGCCGCATAAATTGCCCCCCATAAATTTACCACCTCATTGGTACCCGAAGTTACGTTAAATCTCCAGGTATCAAGCCCTGTAACTCCATTGGGTTTATTTACAATAAAATCCTCTCCGCGAATATCATTGTAGATTAAATAGCGTCCGCCATAAAATTGCCCGCTTTTTATTCCTGCATATACTCCGTTTACCTGAGATAAGATCCTTGCCGGGGAAGAAAAAGCGTCTTCTATTGGCAATGCAGTATCGGGAGCAGTATTTAAGAAATCCTTTTTGCACGACGTCGCAAATACAATTGGCGCTGCAATAAAAAGGTATTTTAATTTATCGTTTAATTTGATTTTCATGATCAATAGTTTTAAAATCCAACATTAATACCGAAAGTAAATGTTCTGCCTGAAGGAACTGAATTTCTGTCAACTCCTGGCGCAAGGTTCCCACTGTTTCCTGTGGCAGTAGAGTTACCATTTACAGATACCTCCGGATCGGGACCCGGATAATTAGATATAATCCATAGGTTACTCGATTGTGCATATACCCTGATGTTCGAAACGCCATATTTGCTCAACAGGTTTTTTGGAAGTGTATAGCCTAAAGCAAGATTTCTAACTTTTAAGAAGTTTCCGGAGAAAACATTTTGTGATTGTGCGAATGCTGATCCGTTTGAAGTGTTATCGCCGTAAACTAACCTTGGAATATCTGTTACCTGGCCAGGTGTTGTCCATCTGTTCAGCACATCTTTTTCATTATTCCAAAAACGTTGATCGCGTAATCCAGCCAGCGAACCATAATATAACTTGTTACCTCCTGAAAATGTAAGTCCAATTGTTAAGTCAAAATCCTTATAACGGAAATTGTTATCTAAACCTCCAAACCATTTTGGAATAGACGGACCATTTATCACCGCATCCAAAGAGGCATCTATTGCAGGAGCATTGGCTCCGGCGTTTGGCCCTTCGAGATATTGATAACGGGCGGCAGTGGCACGTTGGAAGCTAAATCTTAATTTTTCCCCGAAGCGGTTAATAAAAATTCTTTCTCCGGTTGCCGGATCAACCCCGGCAGTTTGTACGGTATAAATTGAACCGATCGGATAACCTACACGCGTAATATTTGCGGTTTCTAAAGAAGTGGCACCAAAAACATCAGCATTGTTATTTCCTAACGCAGTTACTTCGTTTTTAAGCGTACTGAAGGTAAAGATTGTTGACCATGAGAAGTTTTCTTTGTCGATATTTCTCGAATTTAAGGTAAATTCAAAACCCTTATTGTACATTTTACCGATATTGGTTGTTATGGCATTTCCAGGAACACCTTTCGACGGTGCCTGAGGTGCATTTTGAACCAGGTTATCGATATTATTGTGGTAATAATCCACATCCAGAGAGAACCGTCCACCTAAAAACTCTAAGTTAATACCCACATCGGCCTTTTTACTCGTTTCCCACTGCAGATCTGGATTACCTGCTTGTGAAAAGCTCAAAGCTGCATCGCCACCATATAAGCCTGGGCTATATAAGAATAGAGATGGATAGTTACCAATATTGATATTTCCTACCTCGCCATAGCTTCCGCGAATTTTAACCCTTGTTAACACTTTACTAATTCCTGAGTTCTTATAAAAATTCTCTTCAGATATTGCCCAACCTGCAGATGCACCTCCAAAATTACCATACTTATTGCCTGATGATAAACCTGAATAACCATCACGACGGAATGAACCGCTTAAATAATAACGTTTTTTATAATCATAGTTTAAACTTCCAAAGTATGAACGGAAAGCATTATTGCCCTGAACCAGGCCTGCAGGAGTAATAATACCAAAAGCACCCTGATATACTTTGATAAAAGGATCGATTACATTTTGGCGGGTAGCACCATATCCATCCGATTTGGTATACTGATCCTCAGCACCGATTAATGCACCCAACGAATGATCGCCGAAGGTATTTGAATAGTTTAAAGTATTAGACCAGTTCCACCTGCTGTTTTTAACATAATTGCTTGTTGCACCACCATTGTAAGATACTCCATCGCCCTGAAGTCGGTTCACAAAAGAGTTATTATCAATTTTAAGGTTATCAATTCCATAAGTTGTTTTAAATGTTAACCCTTTAACAATTTGAATGGAGGCATAGGCATTGGCAATTAAACGATCGCTTTCTGAAGTATTCCTGTCTTCGTTCACCAGCACAGCTGCATTTGGATAGTTGGATGCAATAGTATTGGCGCCTAAACCCACAGCCGAACCATTCATATTGTACGATCCGTCTTCGTTATAAGCAGCCACATTGGGAGGCAATACAATGGCTAAACGACCCAAACCTACCGTAGAGAAAGTTTGGCCAGGTAGAGAACCTGTGTTAGGCGCACGGTTTAAAGTATTACTGTAAGAAAAATTTGTTCCGATGGTTACATTTTTAAACAGCTTGTGATCGAGGTTCACACGTCCATTTTTTCTTTCAAAAGAGTTACCCTGAATAAAACCTTCCTGATTGGAATAACCGATTGACACATAGTAAGAAGTTTTCTCGTTGGCACCCGAAAAATTGAGGGCATGGTTTTGAGAAGTTGCTGTGCGGTAGGCATAATCATACCAGTTGGTTTCAACCTGTGAGCCATCAGATCTGGTTTGCAGAAAAAATGCAGGAGCCAGACCAATATTCGTTCTTGCTTCATTTTTGATTTGCACATATTCTGCGGCATTCAATAGAGGGGTAAGGTTCTGTGCTTTTGTAGAACCGATCCAACCTTCATAGTTGATTTTGGTAACCCCTTGCTTTCC
This sequence comes from Pedobacter zeae, assembly GCF_014196715.1. Lineage (GTDB taxonomy): Bacteria > Bacteroidota > Bacteroidia > Sphingobacteriales > Sphingobacteriaceae > Pedobacter > Pedobacter zeae. The sequence continues at coordinate 1,045,549 of NZ_JACIEF010000003.1, read as the reverse complement.
TTTTTTAGTCGTGATCACAACTACACCATTGGCCGCTCTTGATCCATAGATTGCTGACGATGCTGCATCTTTAAGGATGTCAATCGATTCAATATCGGATGGATTAATATCACCTAAGGCATTACCAGCAGCACTGTTTGCAGATTGATCGCCAGTGAATACCGGAATACCATCAACAATAATAAGTGGGTATGAACTTAAAGAGATGGAGTTAAAACCACGTACCCTGAAAACAGGCGGGTTATTTAATACCCCGTTTGGCTGAATGATGTTTACACCTGCCGCTTTACCTGCAAGCGCCTGCTCAAAACTTTGTACAGGCACGTTTTTAAGTTTTTCCCCGCTTATACTGGCTATTGATCCGGTAACATCCTTTTTTGACTGTGTAGTATAACCCGTTACCACAACATCAGATAGTGTTTTAGAATCGCTTTTCAGCTGGATGTTAACCACATTACTACCGCCAATAGATTTGGTTTGGCTTAAAAAACCAATATAGGAAAATTCCAAAGCAGTTGCCTGACTACCAACCCTGAGAGAATACTTACCATCTGCACCCGTTGTGGTTCCACCGGTTGCACCTTTGACTTTAACACTTACACCCGGAAGAGGCAATCCATCTTCACTAGCCGTAACCGTTCCTGTGATTGTTCGATCTTGCGCTATTGCTGAGGAAGCAATAAATAGCAATATGAACAAACTTTGTAGAAGTTTTTTCATAAAAAATAGTTTAGTTTAGTTAATAGTGATCCAATATATGATTTAGCTTTTTGTAATGCAAATTTTACAATAAATAATATTTTTATTCCTTTCTATTAAATCCAGATGATGAGCATTAGCATTATTGTATCAACCAGATTAAATTTAAAACTGCAGCTTTGTGGTTCTTTTACGGCGGTCGTTTTAAAATATTTAATCGTGGAGTTATTTTTAATACACAGCCAAATTAATCGCGTATGGTTATCTGATCTTAATTACTGCTCTGGTTGCGGCAACACATGATGCACAGAAATTTTGCATGTTTTTTCATAAAAGTTAGTCTAGTTAAGGTTACAAAATACAATATAGCACTTAGATGTAAATTTCACAAATAAAAAGGACAACGATTTTCGATAAGATCACGCAATATTTACTTAAATACACGGCAAAACCCACCAGAAAGCCACTAAAGCAACAAGCTGATTAAAAATAAGATAGACTATTTAATGTTTTTTTGATAAAAATGATACAATTACATTAAAACAGGATTAGAAAACCTACAGCCATTAAAAGAAAATGAAAAATTCATCCTTTGGCAAGGCGGCTTAGAACTGATAGGCAAAAAACATTAAACAACCTATTCTTTAGCCGATCATTTACGAAAAAGTAATCTTTACTATTTTGAAAAAAATTCACATTTAATAACGTGAGCCGATTAAGCAACGAGCGTTAGCTTTTGGTCATCTCAGTAAACTACTTCCGGGCTCAATTGTTAATTCCCTTTGTTACCTAAAAGAAAAGCATCTAACCTTGGTCTTTGATGATCAGATGTAGTTTGATTTTATAAAGATGTAGTTTGATTTTATAAACCAGCAAATGGGGGGTATTGCCGACGTTAAGCATTGTCATTGAATACCCGATTCGGATGTGTTCTGAACTTTAATCCCTGACGCTTTCCAAAACAGCCATCTTGACAAATAACATAAATAGTAGAATAGATCTGAGTTAATGTTCCATAAACCTTTTATAAAGTGTCAGTCCCGGAAACGTGTTCTTCCGGTAAGGCTAGGCACATCGATTTCATCAGGTACCTGAATTATCCATAATGGAAGATGACCATAAGGGTAATCGTTTCTTGCATAATCCGAATTTATGGTCTCGTTAAGAAGCAATGGCCCGAATTAGCTTTTTTCAAGTTCTGGTATTATTCTTTGTGGAATTTTCAACTTGTAGGAAAGTTCTATGATTTATTTAAGGCATGGCATTTTATTGTAAATAATACGCTAGTTATCATATTTACAACAAAAAACATATTATTTGTACTTTTTGGTTAGCTCTCGCTAATCTACTCTAATAAATATCTCGATCTGAGGAACTGTGCGCTGAACATGAATATCTGTCAGACAGGTTTGAAAGATTATCAGACTTACCTCAGATTAATGAAGAATAAGATAATAATTAGTAGGAAGAATAAAAAAAATAAGAATAACCTAATAATTCATCTTATTTTAAAAAATAGTTATAAAAGGAAATAGGGGACTATTCGATCAAGGCTAACTATTATTTTTTTATAATTGTTGAATAAAAAGTAAGTAATTTAATTAAATCTGGATCTTTTTTTAGATCGAGTTTGTTCTCCTTCATATAATTGCTTACAGCCTCATTCTTGCCTAATACCCCTAAGATCGATTTTGTATCCCGCTTAATTTGGATAATGTTTTGTGAATAATCTATCAGAAAATAAAGAGGGCTTGTTGTAATTTTTTTTACTGTTGTGGCACTATTGTATTCACGATCCTCTATAATGTTCTTGATATTTTTTTTTAACAACTTAATATCTCCATCGTATATGACCTGAAAATATGATTGTTCAGTGGTTTTGGAACTTGGCTTAAATCCATTCCTAAATATTACTGCTATTCCACTATCATCTATTAAACTAAATTCTATAATACGATCAACAAAAGTATAAGCCTCTTCCTTTGACAAATAAACTGGCACATCTTCAATCTCATCATACTTTAGAAAATAAGTATTATTTTTTTTACCATCTGCAGATATAACATATCCCTTTGACCAATTTTCATTGAAATAAATATCGCCCTTTATTTCAGCATATTTATTTGGGATTAGCGGCCTACCAGCAATATCCTGTACAATTTGTGCTTTTATTTGTTCACAAAATGCTAGAGGAAGAGAGATAAGAAAAAGGAACGCTAATTTATTTTTCATGCAAATTTAGATTAAAAATTTTGAGAGGGATGATTAATCCCTCCCAAATATTTACTTATTGAGTAATGGTAAGTGTATAAGTTTTATAGTTTGCACTAGGAGCGATCGAACTATTACCTACTAAGTTAAGAACAACAGTTCTTGTACCTGTAGCAATATTTGCTGGAATAGCAGTAACGGTAATAGTAGCAGCACTACTATTTGCGGGAATAATTACCTTGCCTGTTGTACCGCTTAAGCTGAAATGCGTACCAAGTGTGCCTGTGCTTGTTGCAGCTACCTCGTATGTAATCTCAGTATCAACAGATTTCTGATGTCCAACTAATTGTACCGTTGCTACTGCGGTACCAGGTGCTGCTGTGGTTCCTTTTTTAACTGAGGCTGTCAAAGGCACAAATTCAACTACATCCGGACCAGTATAAATATTATCCCTGTTCTTCATACAAGAAATAGAAGAGATGCTGATTAATGTTAGTAACAATAAATATATTTTTGTTTTCATAATTGTCATATTAATATCCGAAGTTTTGTACAATATTAGGGTTATTTTGAACTTCAGTTAGTGGAATTCTAGCCAACAGCCTAAAATCAGTATATGGAATTGTTGAATTAGGAGTTGCGTTAGCAGGTAAAGTAGTAGTAGATTTATTGATCGATGAACCGGTTCTCAACAAATCCCAATACCTAAAGCCTTCATATGCTAGTTCAATCCTTCTTTCTTTAAGGATTGCATCTAAAGTTACTGGTGTAGAAATTAAACCGGCTCTCAATCTAATCTTATCTAAATCTGCCTGAGGTGTAGCGCCAATTGCAGAGCCATTTCTAAAGTTAGCTTCTGCCCTTGTTAAATACATTTCACTTACCCTTATGAGTTTAATGTTATCGTACTGCGGACCTTTTGCTGCAGGGTATTTTTGGTTCCAAAGAATTGCTTCAGAGCCTTTTGTAATTGGGAACAATAAATCTTTACGCACATCACCTGTTTCATAAGCAGCTACTAGGTTTGCCTGAGGGGCTGCATCACCATAACCAGCTCCTGCAATAGAAGGAGGTAAACCTACGCTGCTTCTAGTGTAAATAGAGCTTAATCCATCAGATCCAGCACTTTCTGTTACCTCAAAATTCAATTCGAATATTGATTCAGGAGAGCTCGGCGAAGTAAAAATCGTTGCATAAGCAGCAGATTTAAGCGCTGGTGTAATTGCAGTAGCAGGATCTACAAAGGTACCTACTCCAGAATTAATGGCCGCATTGGCAAAAGTGGCGGCATCAGCCCAGTCACCATTAAATAAGGCAACACGGGCTCTTAAAGCATTTGCTGCTGCCAAACTAACTCTTTTTGGGGCAAATGTATTATCTAACAATCCAATAGCCGAGTTAAGGTCGTTTTTAATTTGGGCGTAAACCTCGGTTACTGTATTTCTTGAAGGATATTTAATATCAGCAGGATAATTTTCTACAAAATCGAGTGTAATTGGGACACCTAAATTTCTGCCAGAAACAATTTGTTGCGGATTATAACCATAACTTTTTACCAAATCGAAGTAAGCTAAAGCACGGATAAAATAAGCTTCGCCTTGAAGTTGCTTCTTTCTCAAAGGAGTTAAACCGTTAACCAGTTCGGAATATTTGATTACACCATTTGCACGGTTAATAATGCTATAATTAGAAGCCCATAAATCTACCGTTGCAGCAATTGCATTATTAGATTCCGAAACAAAACGGTTAGAATTGGTATTTACAATGCGCATATTGTCTGATAACAATTCGGGAACAACAATATAATTACGGCCGTAATAACCTGTGGCTTGTAAAGATTCGTATAAACTGTTAACTAAACCTTCAACACCAGCAGCTTCTTGTAGTGCAACTGAAGATGAAATAGAGTTTCGAGGTTCAGTTTGGAGTGTTTTTTTGCAAGATGAAATAGCCATTAAAGCAGTGGCCATCATCAATATTATATATCTATTTTTCATTACCATTCTTATTATTATAATCCAACATTTATACCAACAGTGTAATTTTTAAACTGAGGGTATTGACCAAAATCACCACTTGCATTTACAAACTCAGGATCAACGCCTTGATATTTGGTAATTGTCCAAAGGTTTAGGCCTTGTGCATATACCCTAACTGAACGAAGCTTTACAGATGATAACCAGCTCTTTGGTAAATCATAACCTAAACTAATGGTTTTTAAGCGAATATATGATCCATCTTCGTAGAAACGATCTGATGTGGCATATGATGACGAATGGTTAATACCTCCAATATTCAATACTGTTCCTCCAAAATAAGGTTTAGGAATTCCAGTAAATTGACCCGGTGTTGTCCAACGATCTAAGTTGCTGGCGTATTGATTTCTATCAACTGTTGAACCAGAACGCTCAAAGAAGAACTTATCTTGGTTTAACACCAAATTACCATAACTAAATTGAAAGAAGGCACTTAACGAAATACCTTTGTAATTGATCGTATTAGTTAAACCACCAGTATATTTAGGGTTTAAATCACCAATATAGCTTCTATCTGTTGAAGGATTTTGAGTGTAGGTAATATTTCCATTTCCATCGTACCACATCGCCCTGCCATCTGCAGGGTTAACACCTGCCGAAGTATATGTGTAAATAGAATTAATAGGACGGCCAACCGCAATACCAAAGTTTCCACCTAATAAAGTTTGTCCATCTAATAATGCAATAATTTTATTTCTGTTCAATGCAATATTTGCATCAGTTCTCCATGAGAAGTTATTGGTTTTAATGTTCAAAGTAGATAATTCAAACTCGAAACCTCTATTGCGCATTTTACCAACATTTTGTCTGATAGAACTAAAGCCAGAGGTTAAAGGAAGTGGCTGATCCAACAATAAATTTGAATTTATCCTGTTATAATATCCGATTGTACCACTTACTCGATCTTTAAATAAGTTAAATTCTATAGCAGCATCAAAAGTAGTTGCACGCTCCCAAGCTAATAATGGATTTGCCAAATTTGATGGTGCTAAGCCAGAACCTAATGTAGATCCTGTACCAGAAGTTACATAATCTCCTGATTTTGCATAAAGTGCTCTTGAATCAAAGTTTCCAATAGCCTGGTTACCCGTTGTACCATAACTTGCCCTTAATTTCAAATCCGAAATGAAGCTTACATTTTTCATGAAATCTTCCTGAGAGATCCGATAAGAAACAGCACCAGCAGGGAACCATCCAAATGTCTGCTCATTACCAAATCTAGATGAACCATCATATCTTACAGTTCCAGAAAGATAATATTTACTCTTGTAATTGTAATCGGCCTTTGCAAAATAGCCAGCTGTTCTGAAGGTGGTATAAGTACCAGAGGTAGTTGTTGGTGTACTTCCGGATGAAACCTGTGTAAACTGATAAGAAGGGAAACCTTGCGATGCAGCTAATGAGTAGGTACGAACCTCACTACGGTAGTTAAAACCGACAATTACATTTAAATTGTGTGCACCTCCAAAGGTCTTGGTATAATTCAATGTTTGATCAGTTTGAAAATTGGTATTCCGGGTATTTCCGGCAGATGCCGATCCATTTACAGATCTTCCATCACCAAAACGAGGATCGCTAAAGGTATTTTCAACAATCTCAAGATAATCTACACCATAACTCGACCTGAAGTTTAAATCATTAAAGATTTTGTATTTAGCGAAGCCACTTCCAGTAAATTGATTAGTAGTTGCTTTTTGTAGGTTAATTGATGCAATCTGAACTACGTTATAACTATCATAAGCACCTGGTAAATTAGTATTGTAACTACCATCTGGATTGTAGATTGGATTGTTTGGAGATTGTAATTGTGCTGTTCTGCTAATATTAGCAAATGCGCCACCACCTGATGTTGTATTTTGGGTAATGGTACTCACATTCATCGAAGTAGAAAAATCTAATCTGTCTGTTGCTTTATGATCCAAATTAACTTTGATATTTCCCCTAGAAAAGTCGGTGCCAATTACCTGCCCTTTTTGTGTGCTATAATTTCCACCTAAATAAAATTGAGTTTTTTCGTTACCACCTCTTGCACTCGCATCGTAATTTTGAGTACGGCCTTTTTGTGAAACTGCATCCAACCAATCGTAAGTTGGCACATTATCAATAGATCCAAAAGGTGCCACATAAGTATTGTAAAAATTGGTATATTGGGTGGATGTTGAGCCATAACGGTTTGCATATGCCTCTAACGACAATTGAATCCATTGAGGTGAAGTTAAAAGTTTAGGTTTAGATATAAAATCATTGTATCCAATATAGGAACTCAAGTTGATTTGAGTTTTCCCGGCCTTACCTCTTTTAGTGGTAATAATTACAACACCATTTGCGCCTGAGGCACCATAAATGGCTGCCGCAGATGCATCTTTTAATACGGTTAAAGATTCAATATCATCTGGGTTTAAAGCACTAAGTGCATTCGCGCTTGTTGTAGAACTTGTAAAATCCCCAGAATTTACCTGAACCCCATCAACAACATACAACGGACTGTTACCTGCATTGATTGAGCCAATTCCACGTATACGAACATTTATTGCTGCGCCGGGAATACCGCTGGTAGAAGTTACCTGGACACCAGCCAATCTTCCCTGCATTGCTCTATCAACACTTTGAACAGGCATATTTTCAATATCCTTACCAGAAATTGTTGTGGTAGAACCCGTTATATCCTTTTTAGCCTGTCTTAAACCAAAACCGGTTACTACAACCTCTTCTAATAGTTTAGAATCGTCTTCTAATACTACATTTAAAGTATTAGATGCACCGATAGTTACAGTCTTTGCCGCATATCCAATAGAAGAAAATAATAATGCTTTCGTTCCTGTCGCTACCTTGATAGTATATTGGCCATCTGCTCCAGTCGTTGTAGCAATCTGTGCCCCAACAATTTTTACACTAACACCCGGAAGAGGTAGTCCATCTCCTTTGTTTGTTACTGTACCAGTAATAGTCCGTTGTTGAGAAAATGCCGTAAACGACACAAACATCAACACGAACAAACTTTGTAGAAGTTTTTTCATGAAATTTAAGTTAGTAAATGAAATAGTTATTTGATTGGCTAAATATAAAATAGTAAAATAACAATTTAACAAATTTTAACAGACCAAAAATCCATAATGACTTTAACGTGACAATAAATATGTCTTTTTAAGAATACAAACTCGCAAATTATTACCAATATGTGGAATATTTTGGACAGTTTTTATCCAAAATTAAGCGGGATGCCTTTAAAAAAAGCTCACTTAAAATAAAAAAACCATGCCAAAATTTTAATACCCTTTCAAATCCCAATAATCCTATTTATTCAATTATAATTATTTAACTTTTTCCGAACAGCAAAAGTTAATCAAGCTCGAAATATTTGGTCTATTTATTTTTGGAGAAGGAAAAAACGCATGTAACTAAACTTATTATTAAAGCTAACCCTATAAAGGGCTCCGTTAAGTGAGATTATGGTTCCAATAGATACAGCCGTATGCAAAAAAGCGGCATCATACACATATATGATACCGCTTTTGTCAGATAAATTATTATTAAAACCTCCAGTGCTTCTATCTGTTTAAAGTTTATTAGGAAAATACATTAGAGTGTATCATAATAGTTTAACAGTTTAACTAATCCATCTATAGACTTTACATTCAGCTTATTTTCTTTTATATATTTAACCAACTCATCATTTTTACCCAAAACACCTATAATTGATTTTTCGTTATATTTAACTTTAATTGGTTTATTGTCTGCTTTAACAATATAGTATTGAGTGTCATCTGCTATTTTTCTAGTTATCGTTGCGCTATTATAACCTTTACTTTCAATGACTGTTTTTGTTGCTTTTTTCAGAAATTTAACTTTACCATCATATAAAACTTGATAAAAAGTCTTACCCGTAAATTGATCAACGGGTGCAAACCCATTTTTATATAGTTCTTTTGATGAGGTTAACAAAAATTCTTTGGGCTGATCTTTAAATTCATACTCCTCGCCATCTTTACCCTTCAATACCAGTAAATCAGCCAGCAAATCATACTTCACTTCACTCGATGAGGGCTCTATACCAGCTCCAAATTGAACCACCGCTTTTTGCCAATCACTGAATAAATAAGGTGAGCCTTCAAAATCAGCATCTGTGCGTTTTGATCTGATAATATTACGATCTGAACCTATAGCTACATTTTGATTGATCTGGGCTTCAGATGTTAAAAAACCTAGAGTCCCAATTAATAAAAAGAATGTTTTTTTCATGATAAATTTTTAATGATGCTCTATCGAAATTAATCTTTTTAAACTAAAAAACCCGCATGGTGCGGGTTTTTTAGTTGATTATTGTCTTGCACGAAGGTAGGTCCAAACTTCGTTCCATGTTGTTCTTACAAATGGAGCTGTTGTAACCACGCTTGGTTGAAGCATATTGTATTTAATCGTTATTGTTTTAGATGTTGGATCATAAGCATTAACCGTTCCTGATGGGTCTAATCTACCTGAACGTGTATTAGAAGCAGGTTGCCCGTAAGTATTGGTAACAGCCACAACTTTATCAGTCGCAGGATCAAACTCTACCGTTAAAGCGAAGCTTCCATATTGACTATAACTTGTACCTGAACGAATTGGAACGTAATTACCTCCGAAGAAATGGTTATCATAAACCACACATTTGGTAGGCGACAATGTTCTTAATTCATACTCCATTGGAGCTGTAACACCCACCGTATTATTAGCAGAGGTTAAGTATTCGTTAATGTGACCTAACGTTGCGTTTGTAACATCGACCATACTACCAGCTACACTATATACTCCATCCCATTTATTCTTAATGCTCACAAAAACCATAATTGTGTCACTTGTGGCAGCTGTTTTTTTAATTCCGCCCCAATCCGTTACACGAAAGGCTAGTGCATATTTTTTGCCCAAATCTGTCCACTTAGTACCATCTACATTTAATTTAAAATTTTGAGAGAATATACCTGAGGCGAAATTAACATTATAGCCGGTTGCTGTTTTAGAGTAACCTCCATCACCTCCAAAAGTATAATAAGATGCTGGCAATTCTTCAAATGTTTCTGAATGATCAGTATTATATTTTGTTATAATACCAGCATTTTGCTCCAATTTAATTGTTACCGACTGTTGAAGGTCAGCACTGCTAGCCGCGTCGCGACGAATACTAAACATAGAGATTTTCTTAATGTCAGAAAATGGTGAAAAGAATAATTTCACCTCACTACCTTCTAAAACTTTAAAATAGGTTGTACCTGAATCCTCTGTTTCGGTCCCTTCAAAGGCATCCTTCCTACAAGATACAGCTGTTATAGCGAACAATAACGCAATCCCAGCATATTTTAAAAAATGATTTTTCATTTTAATTAATTTAAACGTTAACAATTATTGATCCCACCACATTCTGGCATCCTGAGTATTACCACCGGATAAACGAGCAATTGCTGCATCGTTATTTGCTTTATTGGTTGTTTGTTCAGTCGGAGAATAAGCAATTCTTCTTGGAATTTGTTTTGAAGAATTTACAGCCGCAGAAGCCGGTGTAAGGGCAGGAAAGCCTGTTTTTCTCCAAATGTTCCATCCTTGTTGTCCATCAGGATAACTTGCCAAATAACGTTGTGTAGAAATATTTTTAACATTATTAGCTGCTCCTACAGCTCCGATAGCAACATTAGCATTAGCAAAGTATGCGGGTGAAGGTGTTCCCACTCCCCATTGCTCGTATGATAAGGTAATACCTTGGGTATACAAATCAGACAGATTTTCGGTAGTCCAACCTAAATTAGCTGCTTCGGCTCTAATCAATGCGATTTGGGAAGCAGTTATAATAAACACAGGGCTAGCCTGATCGCGTTTATCACCACGCAATACACGAGCCCAGGTAGGGTTATTATTTGTAAAACCCTCGGTCGATGCTTTATCTCCACCGTAAGGAATACCTACATTTGAGGTTGTTACATTGCCTGGTTGTTCACTAGCACCTCCAAATACAGCTTGCCTGGCATCTCCTAAGCTAGCGGTTAAGTCAGTCATCGTTTTGCTTTCGCCATAATCTTTACGACCATTATAGCCATCCCAAATCACGTTTCTGAAATTTGGCGCAGCAGGTGTAATCTGCATATTCTGTGCATTGGAAGTTATAACACCTCCAGCATCAGCCAAAGCTGCCTTAAATTGGGTTGCCGCATAATCATTTGCCCCAGGATATTTTTTGGATAATTGAATGCTTATTACCAATCTCAAAGAATTTGCTACTCTTTTCCATGCCGCAACATCACCATTGAACATGATATCACCTGATATTGCAGAAGAATTAAAAGAGGTCGCTGCGGTAGTTAATGCCGATAGCATGCCTTTGTAAATTGCTTCCTGTGTATCATAGGCCGGTGCATTTACAGTGATCCCTTTTAATGCCTGACTATAGGGAATGTCTCCCCAACGATTGGTCAATTGAAAATACACATACTGTTGAAGAATTTTGGCAACCTGGTTTTGATTGTTACTTGTGTTTACCAATTGAATATTTTCCAGATCATAGAGTATGCCACTGTAAGCCCCGGTAAATGCACTTTGATCCAATGAATATAACATTACATCAGGATATTGACTTTGCGAAAAATACTGTGAATAATAGCCACCCGTTACATAAAAGGCATAACCACTTAAACTAGCGATAGAGTTAGTTAACAAGGCATCAACCCTCGGACTCGTAGTTGCGGCAGGATTATCATTTGCAACACCAAAATCCTCTATTTTTTTACATCCCACCGAGCTGGCTAGTACCAAACCTATTAAGGATGCATATATAAATCTCTTTTTCATAATAATTTCTTTTGTTTTTCTAGATTAGAATCCTACTCTTAAGTTAAAACCAAATCCTCTTGTACCTGGTAATTGAGCGGTTTCGCCACTGGTTGCAGATACCTCTGATGGATCGAAATCTTTTGTTTTGGAATAAATTAAAACAGGGTTACGAGCAATTACCGAGAAAGTTGCGTTCTGAATATATTTACCTATGCCTAACTTCTTAACAGGAATATTGTACCCAATTGATACCTCACGCAATTTGATGAAGGTTAGATCATAGATGTAATCATCAAATGTTCTGGAATTATATAGGCCCTGATAGTAATCAATTGCACTTAAATAGTAAGTTTTAGGTTGACCAGTTGTAGCATCAACTCCATCCACTCTAACACCGCCACCATCAGCAGGGTTATCACGTACAGAAACACCTTTATCGTTTAAGGCAGCAGTACGGGCAGTTAAACCACTATATGAACCCCACATATTTGATAAGGAAACAAATTTTCCGCCAAATTGGTAATCAATATTTGCACTTACATTGAAATCCTTAAATATAGTAAATGAGTTCTGTAAACCACCCGTGTGTCTTGGAAGTACACTACCAAAAAATACGTTAGGATCGTTTACGAAATGACCATTAGCATCTAACAATGGTACGCCGTCTGCATTTCTTTTTTTACCATTACCAAAAATTTGTCCCCATTGCTTACCTTCTTCGTGCACCATATATGGCATAGTTGTACCCCAAACAGCATCTACTCCTGAGATTCGAGTAATACCATATTTTTTACTTACCTCTACTACTTTATTATCCAATAAGTTCGCATATGTTCCTGAAATTGTCCAGGTAAAATTTGGTAATGCAACCGGGCGACCAGTTAATTGGAATTCTAAACCCTTTTTATTGATCTGACCAATATTAGTAAAGATCGAACTAAAACCAGATGCTGGATTGATTGATATAGATCTTGGGAAATTTTTCTCTGTTGCATCCCAATACGTAGCAGCCAAAGTGATCCTGTTATTCAAGAAGCCTAGATCAATACCAAATTCATAGTTAGATGATACTGCGCCAGTGATATCAGGATCAACAAGTGCATCAGGAGTAGACATTAATAAGTTACCATTCCATTTTAACGCATTTACACCATATGCAAAACCAGGGTAAACATAAGCGCCAAAACGACCTGACTGATCAGATAAGGCCTGAGGAATCTCACCATAAGAAGCTCTCAATTTACCATTTGATAACCAACCAAAGCTTTCTTTAGGAAGTAAGTCGCTGAATACAAATGAACCACCAATGGATTTAGACAATACATTGTTGTTTGTTTTTGGCAGGGTTGAGAACCAGTCGTTACGTAAAGTGCCTTCTAAAAATAAGAAGTTTTTATAGCCTAAAGTTACCTTACCAAAAATGGCTCTATATTTTTCAATATATCTCGTATTTCCAATTATAGGTTGATTAACAGAGTTTTGAACCGTAAATAAGTCAGGTATTACCAAACCATTGTCAGTTTGTGCTGAGTTATCTTTATAATCAGCCCTGAAAATATCAGTACCAACAGTTGCATCAACAGTAAAATCCTGAATCTTTTTAGTATACTGACCTAATAATTCGTAGTTCTCTCTATTTGAGTATGTATTGGCAGTATAATAATAACCCCTGGCTTGTGGATCGTTACCAGTAGTTTGTGTACCGCTATCATTTAAGCGTGAACTATATTTATCTTCAGTAAAGGTTGTGTTTTGTTGTTTACGATAAGTTCCGGTAAATTTTAAATCATCATTTACCTTATAAGTTAAATAAACATTACCGTATAAGCGATCTCTTTGGTTCAATTTATCTAACAAATCATAATAAGTATAGAAATTATACCAGTAGTTACCTGCATAAAATGCTTTTGGATCAGCGGCATTATAAGCCGTTGGATCGTTATGGTTCCAGCTACCATAAATATTTGTTCCATTTAGCCCAGGTACTGTTAACCCTCTCAACTCTTTCATAATACCCATATCCAAATCCCTGTGAAACCATTGGTTAAATGATCCGGTACTTTGACTTGAGTATGCGTCATCGATATCACCCCCTAGTGCAGTTTTAACATAATTAATATTTGCGCCCACAGTGAAGTGTTTGTTAAGGTCGTAGTTTAAAACCAGGTTTAAAGTATTTTTCTTCAAGTTTGTATTTGGAACCAAACCTTGCGTATACTGGTTTCCGTAAGTCATCTTGAAATTATACTTTTCTCCTGCGTTAGCGAAAGTAACCGTATTATTCAATGCAATACCAGTATTGAAATAATCGCGGGCATTATCTGGCTGTGGCGTTAAAGAAGCAGTTTTGTAAGAATATTGAGTTCCAGGGTACCATGCATACCATGGAATATACTCTTGACCAACCATTTTCGGCCCCCAACTTGAATCATCGCTATAATTATGATAATATTTACCGTCAAGTGCTTTCCACTCTACAGGGTCTCCGGCTTTCCAATTGTATTGGATAAGATCAGCAGAGTTACCACCAGCATAAGTATTTTGATAATTTGGTAAAATATAGGCATTTTCGAAAGTTGCACCCAAATTAAGTGTAATACCAGCCCCTTCAGCTTTCTTACCTTTTTTGGTGGTGATCAAAATTGCACCAGCCGCCGCTTGTGAACCTAACAACGCTGCTGCCGCAGGACCTTGTAAAACAGAAATATCTTCGATATCATCTAAGTTCACATCATCCGCATTAGGAAGAATTGTTCCATCAACCACATAAAGGGCACCACTGCCTGTGCCAAAGCCACTTGCACCACGTAGCCTTATTTGAGTATTTCGGCCCAAAGCTGCCGCTGACTGACTTCTTACCTGAACACCTGCAACTTTACCCGCTAAAGCGTTGTTGATATTTGTTCCACGTACTGTATTGAGCTTTTCACCGCTAATGGTTTGAATATTTGCTGTAGTAGCCCTGGCCGTGGTCTTTGTACCATAAGCACCTTGTACGACAACTTCGGTTAATTGATTGGCATCTCCCTCTAAAGCTGCATTAACCACATTAGAAGCGCCAACAGCTACCTCTTTCTGCTTGTAGCCGACGTAACTAAAAACTAAGATTGATCCATTTTTGGCAATAATGGTAAATTTACCATTGGCCGCTGTAACAGTACCTGATTGAGTACCTTTGATTTTCACACTTACCCCAGGGATTGGAAGGTTGTCCTCCTGTGCAGTAACTGTACCAGTAATTGTTCTTTCTTGAGCAAATGCCGAAAATGCACATAGCACGAGAATGAACAAACTTTGTAGAAGTTTTTTCATAATTTGAAAATAGGTTAGTTAATGATTAATTAAATGCTAATGTATAGTTAGTTACCAACAACACCAAATATTTTTTAACAATTTTTAACAATTGAACTACTTTTTGTTAAAAATCTATCTTAAAGCTCTAAAATTGATCAAAAAGAGAAAAAAACTAACATTTTAGTTGAAAATCAGCCTAATTAGACCGACAATATTTGGATTTGCTTAATATTTTTCTGAATAACTGCATCAAAAAGTAATAAGTGCTATTTAAAAATGATCTTGTCATTTTATTTGATCTGAATTTCGTATTTGGGGATATTGAATGCATACCTGCCGTTAAATAGTATAAGTCAAATCGAATATGAAAGTGTCTGTACTGCCAGGTGATCTCGAACGAGTTGTAAAGAAAAAAAGTTATTGATTAAACTGGCATCTATCCGATCAACCGGAAATAAAGATTAAGGCGCCTCGATTTATTATCCATTTATGTTATGCTACTGAAAGTTCATACTGCATTATGGATTCTACAGAAGTTGCACAGAAAGAGCGAAATGATAAGGCCTTATAAACAAAAAATAGCAGCTAGAATTAACCAGCTGCTATTTAAAACTTAAATCTAATTATTTAATTCTATATGATATTTTCAAGAATATTCCTATAGATTATTATTAATAACCTGTGTTTTGTTGACCTTGTAAGCCAGGATTATTATCAATTTCTCTTTGAGGAATTGGTAATATGGTTTTGGCACCGCCAAAGGCCGCCGCTGCATTTCCTGTTCTAAGTGCTTGCCTGTTACGAAGCAAATCCATTCTGCTATGTCCTTCAAAAGCCAATTCCTTACGTCTTTCGATCAATAAAGCATCAATAAGGGCTTGTTGAGTCGCTACAGCTTTAGGAAGTAACCCGGCTCTGCTTCTAATTCTATTATTCAAGATCGTAACCGCTTCAACGCTTGGGGTTGTGCTTTGGTGCGCTAATGCTTCTGCCAGATTCAAATACACTTCAGTCGTACGGATTACCGGAGAATTATCAGAATTGTTTACCGCATCAGGAAACTTCGAAGTAAATAAATGAGGTAGGCCATCTGCTGCAGTTCCAGATATTTTCAGATTATAGCGTTTGTCGCCTGCCTCTGAAGTATAAGCATTGATTAAGTCTTGCGAGAAAGGAGCATCACCACGCCCACCTAATGCTGCTGGGTTATAATAAGAAGCCCAGCCACCAGAACCAGTTCTACCATTATCAATAGCACTATTCTGTATAGTGAATACATCTTCGCTCGTATTACCGCTGTAAAAAGCATAGTTTGGTGCAGTATCATAAATACCTTGTGCTAGTGTACTTCTTGCGGCACTCTCTGCTTTAGCCCATTCTTCTCTGTATAAATACAATCTTGACAGAAGTGCATAGGCAGCTCCTTTCGTCGCGCGACCGCGAGTTTCAGCTGCATCATCATACGATTGAGGCAAAGCTGGTACAGCTTCATTCAAGTCCTGAATAATCTGTGCGTGTACCTGGTTTAACGTGTTTCTTGATGGGTACTTAACTGTACCATCAAATGGCTCTAGAACTAACGGAACAGCCAAGTTACTTCCTGAACTAACCTGAAATGGTTGGGCAAAGAAATTAGCCAGCTGAAAATAAGCCAAAGCCCGTAAAAATTTAGCTTCAGCAGCATACTGTGCTTTTTCTCCGGCAGATAAACCATCTACAAGATTAATTTTTGCGATAACATTATTTGCGCGGGTAATTACCTGATAGTGAACCTGCCACATGGTAGCTATGTTTCCATTTGTAGATACTGCAGAAAAGTTATTTAACTCTTGCAGTGTAGGGAAAGTGCCTACAAAGTCAACATTATTGCCCATGTAGTCGCCAATTACCTGAGGTAAACTTCCATAAAAATCAAAAGTCTGAGCCGTACTGTAAACGCCCCTAAGTGCGCCCAAAGCTGTAGATGGCGAGTTAAATGCAACTTCTTCAGCAATATCCTGTTGTGGTAATTTTTCCAACTCTTTCTTGCACGACGAGAAAGACAATACAAGAACTGACGATATAATATAATATTTTAATTTCATCTTTTCAAATTTTAAAGGCCAATATTTACACCGAAAGTAAAGGTTTTCGCCTGTGGCAAAGCAAAGAAACTCTGACCCAACACGAGGTTAGATGCACCATTCGCAGATATCTCAGGATCACCTCTGAAATCTTTATTCTTGATGGTCCAAATATTCTGACCTTGAAAATAAATTCTTAGGCTTGTGAAAAGTTTCGTTCTCTGCAATAATTCTTTAGGAAAGCTATAACCTGCTGATAATGTTTTTAAACGCAGGTATGAGCCATCCATTAATTGTTTTGTGGATGCCTGCTGATAGGTTGTTCTTGTTGAACTATTTAACGCCGGAGCAAATGCATTATCTCCAGGCTGTTTCCAATAATCTAACAATTTAACACTTTTATTATATGAACCTGAACTAAAGTTATCTGCAAACTGTAAACCATCCAGATAAACATCATTACCATAGCTAAAGTTAAAGAACGCTGATAAATCAAAGTTCTTATAAGTAAATGTATTGGTAATTCCTCCAGAAAAATCAGGATTACCTTTGCCAACGATCACCCGATCAGATGCAAGCGGTGTCGTGGTAACCGTACCATCTTTTTTCAACCATTCCGCATTACCCGTCTGAGGATTAATTCCATTATAACGAATCAAGTAGAAAGAGTTTTTAGAATAACCCGTAATTGCACGTTGTACGGCACTTCCGGTTAAGAAATTACGACCGTCTTCGTCAGGATTAACAGGTAAATCTATGATGGTATTTTTGTTGAAACCAATGTTGAAAGAGGTTCTCCAGGTAAAATCACGACCAACTATATTATCGGAGTTGATGGAAACCTCATAACCTCTGTTTCTCATTTTACCCACATTTCTATTTGCAGATGCATATCCTGTAGTATACGGATAAGGAACTGTTAATAATGCTCCGGTTGTATTCTTATTATAGAAGTTAAACTGAACATCAATGGCTTTAAATAATCTGGCTGAAAGGCCGATATCTAACTGTCCGGTTTCTTCCCAGCTTAAGTCAGGATTTGGAACGTTACTTGGAGTTAAACCTGCTTGTCCTAAATAATTAGATCCAGAAGCAAAAGTACCATAGTAAGCGTTGAAGCCAATATTATCATTACCAGAAGTACCATAACTTGCTGTCAATTTTAAATTTTGCGCAATATTATTGTCTTTATTGAAAAATGCCTCATTAGAAATTAACCATCCACCAGATACCGCATAGAAGTTACCGTATTTTTTATTCGGACCAAACCTTGAAGAGCCATCTCTTCTTAATGAAGCTTCAAAAAGATATTTTTTGTCAAAATCGTAATTTAAACGTCCAAAGAAAGATTGCAATGCCCATTCATAAATATTTTCAGAAGCAGTTATCGGTGTGGAAGCTGACCCTACGTTTGGAAGATCATCACTTACAAAACCCGAACCCTCAACCATCATTTGAGTTAATTTAGCTGTTTCAAAACTATATCCGGCTAAAGCAGCAATGGTATGTTTACCGAAAGTTTTGTCGTAGTTTAACGTGTTTGTATTTACCCATTTGTTATCGGTATAATGAGTCCTGTAAGCATAACCTCCCGGAGTTAACAAATCCGTTTCGCGATATTTTTCATCAATACCATAGTTATCAATACCCCAATCTGTTTTTAACCTTAATCCAGGAATAATTTTATATTCTAAGTATGCATTACCTGTACTTCTATCTGAATAGTTTTTATTAATACCTGTTGCGGCAATCGCAACAACGTTTGCTACAAAACCTGTATTCTGAAACTTTCCATCCGGACCATAAGGGGTAATATATGGCAATTGTAGATAAGCTGCAGTTAATGGTGCATAGGTATTGTTTTCTGAACCAATACGATCCATATCAATATGCGATAAGCTGTAGTTTAAGCCTATGGTGAACTTATCAGAAATTTTATGATCTAGGTTTAACCTTCCGGAAAGACGTTTTAAATTATTTCCAAGTGTATAACCGCTTTCATCAGAATAAGTTCCACCAAGATAAAATTTAGTTTTTTCATTACCACCTGATGCGTTTAAATTAACAGTATTTGATTTACCTGTACGTATAACCGCATCAACCCAGTTATAACTAGCTGTAGGATAAGCTGGTACTGTTTGATTATTCGCTTTAAGATAATCGGTCCTGAACTGACGAAATTGATCAGCTGTCATCATCTCTTCTACTGAAGTTGGGGAGGAAAATCCATTTTGATAATCTGCAGAGATTCTGGTTTTACCTGAAGCACCTTTCTTGGTTGTAATCAGAATTACACCGTTTGCACCACGCGAACCATAAATAGCAACGGCAGAAGCATCTTTTAAAACTGTCATGCTTTCAATATCATTCGGACTGATGTTGATCAATGGGTTTAATCCAGAAGAGCCACCTTGAGTTTGGGTATAGTCTCCTCCACTGCTGTTTAATGGCACACCATCAACTACATATAAAGGCCTGCCAGCAGCGCTAATGGAACCACCACCACGAATGGTAATTTGTGCCTCTGACCCTAAAACACCTGAAGAGTTAATCATATTAACACCAGCTGCCTGTCCCTGCAGCGCCTGTTGTGGCGTTTGAATGGGCATGTTTTTAAACGATTCTGCCTTAACCGTAGCCGTGGTTTGGGTAGTCAAGACTTTGCTTTGTTGGCCATAACCTACTACCACTACATCTGAAAGCGTTTTAGAATCTGATGCTAAAGCAACATTGATCGTGTTCGATGCAGTTATTGTAATGTTTTTAGTCAAATAACCGATAAAAGAAAAATCTAAAGTTTTAGAACCTGATGGAACTATAACTGAATATTTGCCATTGGCGTCTGTAACAGTTCCAATTTGGGTTCCTGTTACCCTTACGCTTACTCCTGGAATCGGCAGTTTATCATCTGAAGATGTTACCGTACCAGTAATTGTTCTATCTTGAGCAATTGCGGTAGATGCAAAAAACAAAAGTACGAACAAACTTTGTAAAAGTTTTTTCATGAAATTTTAGTTAATTATTAATTATTATTTGAAGCCCTAAATATAACAGAGATAACCAAGAGTCCAACAAACTTTAACTAAAAACGCAGGTATAATGACTTAAGATTGACAAACAAAATGCATTATTAAAAAGACGTTTCGCGGTTTTTCAGATACAGACAATATGTAAAACTTCTTAAATTTTAACTCTAAAAAACCATATCTTACTTAAAATCAGCAAAAAAGAGTTAATTCTGTGTTTTAAAAAAATTACGCCAAAAATTTATTTGTCTGATTTTCCGACATGAAACAATCTTCCAAGTGATAATAGTTTTCCGATTACCGACAAAGCCGTTTGCTATTACAGTTTATTATAGCTTCTATTAAGATTTGAATTTCAAAGCATTTTTTTTAGTGGATAAAAGAAATTCTTCTAAATGCTTACTTTGTTGAGTTTAACACAAAAACAGATGTGAGATTAATGATTTAAACGAACTAATTTTTTTAATACCCGCAAAAAATTATATTCCCGAAAAGAGTCTTGCCCCCTTCCCAAAAGTTTCTAAAAAGGGGATCGTTGGCTAAATAAACCACCTGCCCGCGGCCAAAATCCTGCACCCCGATTAAAAGCCCGCTTTTAAGTTCTTCCCTGGCTTTTTTGCCCACTATACCGGCCATTAAGCTTTTATCGTTAATTAATCCCGCGTTCCAGCCTTTAACAAAGGGCTCATAAATTTTCCGGTCTGTTTTTAAGGTGTAGTAAAATTTACCCAGGCCGTAGGAGAAAGGATGTGTAGCATCGAGGTTGATCTTATAAATAGCTCCCGGTATGGTGGTTTCGAAATCATCTTTATCCTTATCTTTAAATAGCATTTTGTTCACCTCGGGCTTTTCGTCTTTTTTTACTGTAACATCCTTCTTTTTAATGTCGAATCCTTTTTTCTCGATTACACTTTCTATGGCATCTTCCATTAAGATCAATCTCCCCCCTTTATTTAACCATGCAGTTAGGCCATCGCCTATAAAAGCGCTGTAAGTTCCGTCAGGCAAAATCAAGATGTTTACTTTATTAATATCCAGGTTATTCAGATCTTTGGCATTAATAATACTCGGCGAAAGATTCAGATCATGCTCAAGAAAGAACCAGGCTTCGCCAAAAGCGAGTGAAGAAACCTCCATGCCAGATACTATGGCGATTTTCGGTTGTTTTAATAAGGGATAAACATTCGATCCGAAATCTTTACCTTTTTCTACAAAACCGCTACTTACTGCCTGCAGGGGTTTATCCAACATTCGCGCAATAAAAGCAATTTTATCTTTTATCCCTTTGATTGTTCTTTCATTTTCTGCCCGCAATACAATGAGCGTTCCTTCAGGGTAGTCTTTCCCGTTTACCGAGAATGGCTGATCGGCCTGCCTCACTTTTATATTTTCCTTTTGCAGCGCCGTTAAAACCTGAATATCTTCGCTCGTTCCCCAGCTAAACAGCCAGGCTAAGGGCTTCTCAACCTCGGTATTGCTTAGCTTAGGCTCTTCAATTGCCAGGAATTTTCCTTTTATGTTTTCTTTACTGGCATAACCTTTTAATCCGTAAACGTAGGGTAGGGCCCAGGCCGTAATATCGTACGTATTAGAATCGGTTACGAAGGTTTGTGGTTCTAATAAAACATTGGCCAAAACTGCTCTTGGCTGCTGAATATTAACAATTAAATCGTTACGGGCGATGCTAAAATTTTCTTCCTTTTGGGTATCATAATCGTAACCCCTACCGGTTTTATCACCACCAAAGGCAAATTCGATTTTATTTTTGGTTAATAATTGGGCCAGTTTTTTTAACCGGGATAAGTTAGTCGCTTTTATAATATAACTTTTATAAACACCCGGACTATTGGCCAATTCTTGCTGAAAATACTTTTTATATTCTTCCAGTAATTTCTGACGGTTTAAGGAAGTTACTTCAAGAGTCGACATTCCTGTTGTAAAGTGGTGTGCAATACGGTCTTTTAGGGTTAAGGTATCCCCATCGTTGGTTACGACCGATAATCCGGCCCTGATACCTCCCTGCTCATATGTCATACCGATTGATCCGTTATATAAAGGATAGGTATCGCCATAAGAAGGGTAAAGCAGGTCGAAACGTTCTTTAGTAAAATATTGCCAGCCTTCGGCATCGAAGTATTTGGCATTGTTTTTACCCACAACTACCTGGAAACTTTTTTGCCAGGGGGTAATATCCTGGTGAACAGGTTCTGCTGCCGGTGCAAAATAGTAAGGCTCATTATAACTTTGCTCATGAAAATCTACATGCACCTGCGGCATCCATTGGTTATACAGGGCCAATCGCTGCTGGCTTTCAACCTGTGTTTGCCAGGCCCAGTCGCGGTTTAAATCAAAATAATAATGATTTGGTCTGCCGCCTGGCCACGGCTCTATATGTTCCCTTGACAGTGGATCGGAATTTGGAGTTTTACCCACTACACTATTAAAATAATTAACATAACGGTCTCTTCCATCCGGATTCAAGCAGGGATCGATTATCACCACTGTATTTTTTAGCCATTCCGTAGCTGGTTTATTTGAACCTGATACCAGCGTATAAAGCATTTTCATGGCTGTTTCTGTCGAGTTTGCCTCATTGCCATGCACATTATAGCTTAACCAAAGTATAGCAGGCTGATTGGTTAAATCGACACTATTGTTCGCACCTGTTGCCAAAACTAAATTGTTACTTCTGATCTGTTCCAGCCTGGTGATGTTTTCTGGCGAAGAAACAACTGCCACCATCAATGGCCTGCCCTCGTTGGTTTTACCATATTCTATCAGTTTCATGTTCCTCGCAGAAGTCGCAGCAGTTTGCCTGAAATAATCAGCTACCTTATGGTGAGGCGTAAAATGCGAACCAAGTGAGTAACCTAAAAACTGATCGGGAGTTTGTATTTGGGCAAAACTGCTTATACTAATAAATAGAGCAACGTAAAACAGGTGGTATTTCATGAAAATTAATAGTTTAATCAATAATACATAAAATAAATTTTATTTGAAGCGGTGATTTTATATCATTTTTGTGGTTAAATACCTGCAAAAGCAAATCCGGGGACAAAAAAAAGGCAACCCAAAAACCGGATTGCCTCTAAAAAGACCAAAAAAAGTTTAATTCGCCCACCAAACTTTGGTTGAAGTAGCTATACTTTGCTGTGGCTGCGGATTTGAAGTGATTTCTTGCGATGGATAAGGAAAACGCTGTGGAATATATGGCTTAAAGGCATTTTGTACCACAGACAAACTTGGATACCCTGTTCTGCGCCAATCGTTATACGCCTCAAGAGATAAAAAATCGGCAATGTATTTTTCGCCTATTATGGTTTTTAATGGTGCCACTGCATCGAGTGTTGCATGAGCGGCCAAATAGGTATCCCTATCTGCAGCAGAAACTTTTAACATATCCATATTTGCACTAATGGCGCTGTTATATACCGGTATTGCCGCAGCAGCCCCTGATTTGTAAAGCGTAGCCTCTGCTTTAATAAATAAGGCTTCGGCATAGGTAGCCAGGAAAACAGGTGCTGATGATCCACTGCCATTCCCATCAATATATCCGCCATAAAATGTTCCTACAGTAGCATAAATGCTTGGGTCTGTGGCTGCAGCGGTACCGCTCGTTCTTCCTATGTAATCGTTGCCGGAGCCTGGATTTGCCAGAACGGGCAGCCTTGGGTCGTTATTTGCTTTTAAAATATTAACCAGATAAGAAGACAAAACAACGCCACCAGCACCCGGTAAGGTATTTTGATACCAGGGATTTTCTGCTTTTGCCGTTCCAACATAGGTAATGGAAGCATTATCTGCATTTGAAGTGAAACCATTCTGAAGTGCTGCCAGCGCCAAATCAGCCTGGGTTGCAGCATTATAGCCTGCCGCCTTACTTAAACGCAGATAATATCTGGCCTTAAGCGTGTACGCAAATTTCTTCCAGGCCGCCAGATTCCCGCCATAAATAAAGTCGTCAGAACCAATCGCTTTTCCGGATGATGTACTGTTTAATTTGGCAATCGCTTCATCAAGTGTACTTTGAATAACTTTATAGATACTTTCTTGCGAATCATATATTGGTTTGGTGCCGTTTAGTGCCTGGAATGCCTGAGAGTAGGGAATGTCGCCCCATAAATCAGTACAAACTGCTAAATTGTATGCCAATAATACTTTGCCAACACCCGAATAAGCCGTATTACCTTTCTGATCTGCATTACTGATCAGTTTGCGTAAATTATAAAAGATGGCGGGATAAAGATCAAAGCTCCAGGTATTGTTTACATCGGTTGGGGTAATGCGATAGGTATCGATATTGGGCGATTCTTGATTTAATGCCAATTGCTGGGTCCAGTAAGCAGTAGTAACCGATGGATAACCGGCAGCAATTTGCGTGGTAGTATAAAGTTCGATAGGAGATAAAATCAACGATTCCTGTACCGTTGTAGGGTTATTGGGATCCTGATTAATATCCAAGAATTTTTTACATCCTGTAAAAGAAAGCAGCATTACAGTAACTATTGAATAATATATAATTTTCATGTTTTCTAGATTAAAAGGTTGCTTTTATGGCAAAATTATAACTCCTGTTTGTTGGGGTAACAAAATTGGTAAAACTGGCTCCATTGCCTGTCCCGTACAAACTCACCTCTGGATCTGAACCTGTATAATGTGGTGCGTAAATCCATAAGTTTCTTCCTGTGGCGGCTATACTTAATCCTTTAAATGGAGTTCTCTTTAGGAGCGATGGATTAAAATTATAAGACAGGGTTACTTGTCTTAACTTATAATAAGTACCATCCTCTACACCCGTTTCATCTACCGCACTCTCGTTATTTTGATAATATGCCTGATCAAGTTTGGCAACAGTTGTATTTACCTTGCCGTCACTCTCCCTGATCCCATCGAAGACTGTGGTTGCTGTTCTGTCTTCTGTCTTTTTGGTGGTACCATAAAAATCCAGGTAATGACCGTCTAAATTATACACATCGCCACCATAGCGCACATCAAATACAGCAGATAAGGTAAAGGCCTTATAGGAGAAGCTTGTGGTTAAACCAGCATTCCACTTTGGTGTAGTGTTTCCGATTACGCCAAGCTGATCATCAATAATCGGATAGCCATTATCATCGATTAATAATTTACCATCGCCATTCCTTTTATACCTCGAACCATATATTACACCGTAAGGCTGGTTTTTATAAGCAAAAATTCCGGGGTTTGTAAAACCTGCAAACTGTATATTTTCCAGTCCCTGACCAATTTCTGTAACCTCATTTTTAATTTTAGAGAAGTTAAGGCCAATATTCCAGGTAATATTCTTGGTTTTAACAGGCGTACCATTTAAAATTAACTCTATACCCTTATTGTACATGCTCGCCGCATTAATAGTGGCAGCATTAAAACCCGACGAGGGTGTAATAGGAGTGGTAGTAATTAAATCGACACTTTTCTTATCAAAATAGGTGGCTTCCAAGCTCAACCTGCTTCTGAACATCTTTAATTCTATTCCGGTCTCAAACTCCTTTAATCCTTCATTTTTAAGATTTGGGTCGCCATAAGTGTTGGTAAGCAAAAATCCATTTTGCCCTTGGTAAGGAAATTCTATATTAGAAATTACAGGGTGTAGGTAGGTGGTGCTTAGTGCATATGGGCCAACATTATCGTTTCCTACATAAGAATACGACACCCTGATTTTACCGAAATTCAGTATCGCATTATCTTCTAAGTGAAGGGGTTCTGTAAAAATAAAAGCTGCTGATGTAGAGCCATAAGGATAATAGTTTTTATCCTGGCTCAAAACCGAAGTACCGTCATAACGCCCCGTTAAAGATAAAGAGACCATCCTTTTATATTCAGTTGTTAATTGCGCATAATAGCCAACCTTTCTTTTTGTATAATTATTGATAGACGATATTTGAGTAGAGGCATTGTTGATGTTGTAAAAATCATTAACGGATAAGCCAATCCCCTTATCAAACACAATCCGTTGCGAGTTACTCAGAATATTGTTACCAACCAGTATGCTACCAAACCAATCTTCACTAAAATTCTTTTTCGCCTCTACAATAATGTCATTGTTAAACTGTTTGTAGTTTATTTCGCGATTATACATTTTACCATCAGCAGATTCTCCACCTACTATGCCGGGTGCTTCATGGTAGTTACTACCATCATTATAAATATCAGCCCCGCCACGTTCGGTTATGGTTAACCAGGGCAACGGGTTATAACTCACCGTAAGTACCGGTAAAAAGCGGTTAACTGCCGATACAAACTTGGTATTATCTACCAACCAGTATGGATTATTTCTGGCTGCACGGTATACACGCTGTGAACCGTCGGGATTTGTGGTCGGAAATGGATTCCATGAGATCGGCGCTGCATACACCGTCCAGTACGGGCTGGCCAGTCCGTTACCTTCAGCCAAACGATCGTTTACTGAATTAACGTAGTTAAACTGACCGGTAAGTGTGATGTCTTTTGTAATTTTATTTGAAAACTTGGTAAATAACGAATGCCTTCCAAAATCCGTAGAAGGCACAGTTCCATTCGTTTTTAAATAGGAATAAGAAACGAGATAGGTAGAGTTATCTGTCGAACCATTTACAGCCAGGGTATTATCTGTTGTAAAACCTGTTTTGAAAAATTCTTTCCTGGGATCGTGCTTCTGTACCGGCTGTCCATTTACCATTAAGCCATCAATAGGCGGACCCCATGAAGATGAACTTAACTTACCATTGTTTCCATCAACATAAACGCCTTGGCTTCCCTGGGCATATTTATCCTGAAATTCAGGAAGAATAGGATTATCGAACGTTACGCCAGAACTTAAGGTTACAGATGGTTTTCCTTTTCCTGTTTTGGTGGTAATAATCACAACCCCCCTTGCCGCTGCTGCTCCATATAATGCACTTGCTGCTGCTCCTTTTAATATCGTTACACTTTCGATAATGTTCGGGTCGATATCAATGGCACGGTTGGATGTTCCTCCGGCACTTAAAGCTCCGTCGGGATTACCCGCTTCTGAGTTATCAATCGGCACACCATCAAGAATAAAAAGTGCCCCGTTTTCGCCTGTTAAGGAAGTATTACCCCGGATTACAATTTTTGAAGAACCACCGGCTGCTCCGCTCGAATTGGTAATCTGCACACCGGCAACCTTACCCGCCAGTGCATTAACCAGGTTATTTTCTTTCGCATCAACCAATGCTCCTCCACTAACCTCCTGGGTTGAGTAGGTAAGTGTTCGTTTTTCCCTTTTTATGCCTAAAGCCGTAACAACCACCTCACCTAAAATCTTCGAGTCGGTAGCCAGCACAATATTAATTACAGTAGAGGTGCCAATATTAACGGTTTGAGTAGAAAATCCGATAGAGGAAAATTGCAGGCTCTTGGCCTCTGGTGAAACTTTCACGGAAAACTTTCCATCTGCTCCGGTTGACACCCCAATGCTGGTGCCGATTACCTTTATACTTACTCCGGGAATTGGTGCGCCGTCTTCCTTAGCGGTTACTATACCTGTAATGGTTCTCTCTTGTGCCATTGCGGTAGAGGCAAACAGCAACAGGATGAACAAACTTTGTACGAGTCTCTTCATGATAAAATTAGTTTAGTTAATAATGATAGAAAGCGGTGTTTTTAAACAGCGCAGTTCGTTTACAAGCAATGAATGTAGAGTCTTTCTGAAGGAAATTCGTGAAGAAATAGTGAAGATTGGAAAAAGAGTGCTTTATTTGGGCCTGATTCGTAATTTTACTTTTGCAATTCATTTGAAATGACAACTACAGAAACCCTTTATCAGCATTACCTACAGCATAACATTATTTCTACCGATACCAGGAACATTACCCCCGGTTGCATCTTTTTTGCGCTTAAGGGAGACCTTTTCAATGCCAACGAATTTGCTGCTCAGGCCATCGGGAAAGGTGCAGCTTATGCGGTAATCGACGAAGAAAAATACGCCCAGAATGATAAATTTTTATTGGTAGGGGATGTTTTAAGCACCCTGCAGGATCTGGCACGCCATCACCGCAAACAACTCAACATCCCGGTGATCGGTTTAACCGGCAGTAACGGAAAAACCACAAGTAAAGAACTGGTAAATGCTGTACTGGCCGAACGTTATAAAACTTTTGCCACTTTTGGCAATTTAAACAACCACATTGGTGTTCCTTTATCCATATTATCCATTACAAATGAAGTGCAGATTGCCGTAATTGAAATGGGAGCCAACCACCAAAAAGAGATAGAACTGCTCTGTACCATTGCCCAGCCTACCCATGGTATCATTACTAATGTAGGGATGGCTCACTTAGATGGTTTTGGCGGGTTTGAAGGCGTAAAAAAAGGCAAGGCAGAACTTTACGCTTACCTTAAACAAACCAATGGATACACCTTCATTAATAGAGACAACCCCAACTTGCTAGAAATGAGCACTGCCGCAGGTTTAAACAAACTCATTTATTACGGAACGGAAAATGGCAATGCCATTAAAGGCACGTTAAAAAGCAGCGATCCTTTTATTGAAGTAAACTGGACCAACCATGAGGTTTCTTCTTCCGTTAAAACCCATTTAACCGGCAGCTATAATTTTGAAAATATCCTTGCTGCAATCTGCATCGGAGATTTTTTCGACATGAGCCCTGAAGAAATTAATACGGGTTTATCCAACTATCAGCCAAAAAACAACCGCTCGCAGCTCACAAAAACAGAAAAAAACACGGTCATCTGCGATTTCTATAATGCCAATCCCAGTAGCATGGCGGCAGCCCTGAAGAACATCGCCGTGCTATCGGCCGATAAAAAAACCGCTATTTTGGGCGACATGTTCGAGCTTGGTCCTGAGTCTCTTGGCCAGCACGAACTTATTGTAAAACAGGCCAATGAAAGTGGTTTGGATCAACTCATTTTTATCGGGAAGGATTTCTATCTATTTAAAGACGATTTTAATGGCATATTTTTCGAAACTCCGGCCGAGGCAGCCACTTACCTGCAGGAAAACCAGGTTCATGATCATTTAGTATTGCTAAAAGGATCAAGGGGAATGAAACTGGAAAGTTTGCTGCAGTATTTGTAGTTTCAATCCCTTAACGTAAAATGGATTAAGCCCAGGTATTAATAACCACAGATGTAAAGGATGTACACCGTTATAAAAATCTGTGTTATCTATGCATCTGTGGCTAAAAAACGTTGAACGAAATTAAAAAGTACAGGCAATTCTGCCATACACATACCTCCCATTAAAGCCAAACTGGCTAACAGCCCTCGAATACAGGAACCGACCATTAGAAGTATTATCCAATCCACCAGAATAATTACTGCTCGCATTGCCACTGAAATTATTTTCATTGTTACGGGGATCGATATATAGTTTATCGGGATAAACATCAAAAATATTATTTGCACCTACGGTTACCGACCAGGTTTCGCTCGCAGCATAACTTACAGACAGATCTGTTACCCATTTCGGAGCAAAAGTTTGATCCAACTGTGGTGGCAAACCATTGGAAGGGACATTTGGGTCGATGGCATTTAAATAAGTAACCTCTCCAAAACGGACTGTTCTGGCCACTAACGATAATTTATGCACATTATAGGTGGCGGTAATGTTTAATTTATTTTTAGGCACAGAACTTTCGAAACGGGAGCGTTCCAAACGATCGAATAATTTTGCTTTCAAGGTGGGGTCGCTTTCAATTTTATCAGAACCTTGTATGCTTCTTACCACGGTTTTATTTAAATTTCCGGCAACGCTTAAAATTAAGCTGCTTTTTACTCCTAAATTGAACCGGTTTGTTAAAACCACATCTAATCCTGCGGTATTGGTGGTAATGGCATTGGTAAAAAACTGTACACTGTTAATCTGTGCCGTTGGATCTACCGTATTTAAAATCTGATTCACTACACCGGTTGGAACCAAAACGCCACCAGAACGTTCGCGAGCATATTGGCTCGAGAATACAATACGGTCTCTGATATCAATATTATAAGCATCGATGGTAAAAGTAAAGGTTTTAGCAATTTTACCGGCCAAACCTAAACTTCCTGATTTAGAAATTTCAGGTTTTAAGGCCCCAACGCCAAACTGGGCAACAATTGGGTTTGCATTATTTACCGTTAAAACCTGCGTGGCATTCGTACCTACAAACTGTGTGCTTTCATTATTAAAATATTGCTGATGTAAAGATGGTGCCCTAAACCCCGTGGCGTAAGCCCCGCGTAACGCAACATCTCCAAAAAGTTTAACCTTACCTGTAAATTTGTAAGAAAAATTAGAACCAAAATCGCTGTAATTTTCGTACCGGCCTGCAGCCCCCAAGGTTACCCTCGGCCCAAATTCAGCCTCAAAATCGGCGTAAGCACCAACATTGTGCCTCGATTTATCCAATGCATTACTCGGCTTGAAACCGGGGAATACCTGTGCACCGGATGCAGTAGGAGAGGTTCCGATCAATCTTCCGCCATTTGAATAGGATAAAAGCTCGCCCTCTTTGATCTGATAGCTATCAATCCTGAATTCCCCGCCAAAGGCAGTATTTAACGACGTTAAAAATCCGCCGTCAAAAGTGAATTTTCTATTTATATCAAGGTTACTGGTATTTTGTCTGAAAAGCAATTGCCCGGCATAAAATGAAGTCGGACTTGTTCCTGTTGGCAGAGAAGCGTTAACCGTGTTATTAATATCAAATTTAATCGTATTTTCTCCACTGGTATTGCTTAGGTCATAATCCCATGCCCCTATTTTACCTCTTAAACCGGCAGAAAATGAATAATCATTGATTTTGGTATCTATAAATGGTAGAAATCCGTTAGGGTAGATCGATAAATCTATCTGGGTGGTCTGTGTTGGCAAGCGATAAAACCCCGCGGCACTGCCCGTTTTATGGGTAAAACCTGCGGCATAATAAAGCTGGGTGGTTTTTCCAAAATTAAACTGCCCATTTAAAAACCCTCCTCCGTTTTTAGAGTCGGAATTGCCTACGCGCATGTTGTTTCTATCTAAACCATTGGCTGCGGCCCTGGCATCATCTGCGGCTTTCAAACTGGCAAAACGGGCCTGAAAAGCAGCTTCTGTTTCTGTTGCACCTTTAGTTGGACTGGCAGAATACAATAATGGGCGGGTATCTAAACCACCCCTGTTGGTATAACCACGTTGAAGGTATTGGGCCGCAAAATTGATGAAACCCTTGTCATTTTTAAACGCCCAGCCCTTGCTAAAATCAAACTGAAAAGTCCGGCCATCGCTAAAATCGCGGCCCAGGGCACTTGATGAAGATTGACCGAAGGAAGTGGAGAAACTGTATGGTGTTACTTTTTTCAACACAATATTGATTACCCCGGCAATCGCATCCGAGCCATATTGTGCAGCAGCCCCATCGCGCAGTACCTCAATACGTTCGATTGCCGAAACCGGTATAGAATTTAAGTCAGTTCCAACAGAACCGCGACCAAAGGTGCCGTTAATGTTAACCAATGCAGTGGTATGCCTGCGTTTGCCGTTTACCAGCACCAAAACCTGATCGGGCCCTAAACCGCGTAAAGATGCCGGATCAATGTGGTCCGTTCCATCAGAAACCGTTTGCCGGTTAGAGCTAAAAGATGGCGCCACAAAATTTAAAATCTGCGTTAAATCTGTTTGCGCAAATACTTTAACCTCTTTGGCAGAAATCAGATCAACAGGAACCACGCTTTCGATGTTCGTTCTTGGCGTTGACCTTGACCCAACCACTACTACATCACTTAATAATTCTTTGGTATCCTGAAGCGCGAAATCCATTGTTTTTACGGTATTATCAATTTCGACAGCCACCTCCGAAGTTTGGTAACCGGTAAAAGAAATCCGGATTTTATAAGCCCCGGCTGAAGGAAATTTTAGCGTATATAGCCCATTTCCATCTGAAGATGTTCCAATTTTCGCGCCCACTACCTGGACAGTAGCACCCGGTATTGCCAGGCCGGCCGAATCAGTAACTTTACCTTTTAAGCCCTGCGCAAATAACTGGGCCGATGTCAGAAAAAGGAGAATAACGAGGGTGTGTTTGAATAAAATTCTTATCATAGTTCATAGGTTTATAAACAATAATAACAAATTTATTACACATTTTCACACCACAACAGACTGAAAAAGAGTAAAATATAAATAAATATGCTTTTTCTGTAGATAATTAAAGACAAAAAATCAAAATAGTGCGAAAATTAAATCAGAACCAGAAAAATAAACAAACTATTGAGCCAAACTAACCAAAACACCCACATCGCTCACCTCCAAAAGTGGATTATCGCGCATGTTCTGCTCAATTTCGATTTCAAATTTGCCATTATGCGGAAAATGATAGTTGGTAAGCAGGGGTAAAGTATAACTGAATACATTTCCAGACCCACTGCCCAACCATTCGCCATCATTTTTAGCCAGTTTGTACTGATAGCGCCTGGTTACCATCTTTTTACCATCCTTAAAATGGGCCAGAATAAATATGTTGGCATATTTATAATCGGCGGTATGCCTTAATTTAAAATAAATATTGTAGGCTTTAGTATTATCCTTAATATCAAACGGCGCCAAAATATGGTTACGATAGGTCCATCTGCGGTTGGCAATTCCTACATTACTATCGATTACACTAGGTACACAGCCAACAAATAGCGAAGTAATGAATAAAAAACCAATTAAAAATACCTGTCTTTTATTCAGCTGCAGGTTTATTTTCTGAACCATTGTTATTGTTTCGGCGGTTATTGTTTTTCCTACGGTTATTTCTGTTTTTATTTCTGCCCTGTTCTGGTTTTTCGCCTGGCATCGCATTTCCTTCTGCTTTGACAACCGTTTTTTGCACCTGAGGCTGCTGCGGTTGTTGCTTAGGTTTATTGTTTTGCGGTTTTGGCCCGTTAACATGTGCAGGTTTTGGCACAGCTTGCTGCTGACCTTTAGGTGCGGCATTTTGTTGCTGTTTCTGCTGCTGCTGCTTCCCACCCTGTTGTTTCTGTCCACCTTGCTGCTGCGGTCTGCCGTTAGTATGAGGCTGGGTATTTTTCTCACCGGAAGACCCTTTGTCGCGATTGTTTTTCTGATTACTGCGGTTATTTTTCTGATTATTATTCCGGTTGTTTTTAGCGCGCGAACGCTCATCCAAACGGGTTAAACTATCCTGGCCAACCACGTTTTCGTAATCGAAAGATTTCTCTACCACTAAAGGTGTGGCGATCTGAATGGCGTCTTCTTTAAGGTTTGGCGCCTTTTTACCAGCCTTATTCATCGCCATGATTTCTTTTACACGTGCGGCTTTAACCGGGATCCAGTTTTCGTCGCCCTGGTAGCTAAACCACATTATTTTTTTGAAAATGTCGGTTTTTTGGTGACGGGCATAGCCCGCCTCGGTATCTAAGTTTTCGATTTTATCCGGAATATCTTTCAAAGCATCCAGATAAGTATCAAGCTCATAGTTTAAGCAACATTTTAATTTACCACATTGCCCTGCAAGCTTCAACGTATTTAGTGATAAGTTTTGATAACGCGCTGCAGCCGTAGATACCGTTTTAAAGTTCGTTAACCAGGTAGAGCAGCATAATTCGCGGCCACAAGAGCCAATCCCTCCTAAACGGCCGGCTTCCTGGCGCATACCGATCTGGCGCATTTCGATCCTGATCCGGAAACTCTCAGCCATTTTTTTGATCAGTTCGCGGAAATCTACACGTCCGTCAGCAGTATAAAAGAAAGTGGCTTTGGTTTTATCGGCCTGGTAATCTACATCGCTTATTTTCATTTGCAAACGTAAATCCAATGCCAGTTTACGGGCCTTGTGCATGGTTTCCCATTCCATCCCTTTAGCGGCATTCCATTTTTCCACATCCGCTTCGGTAGCTTTCCGGTAGATTTTTTTGGTTACCTGATCGAGCGTTGTTTTACGGCGTTTCATCTGGATCCTTACCAGTTCGCCCGTAAGCGAAACATGCCCTACATCAAAACCACCCGTTGGCCCCTCAACAGCAACAAGTTCCCCGATTTCGAGGTAAATGTTATCGTTATTCAGGAAAAACTCTTTACGCGAGCCTTTAAATTTGATTTCGGTAACCTGAAAAGGTTTATAATTAGAAGGCATATCCAAATTAGACAGCCAATCGTGAACTTCCATTGTTTGGCAACCACCAGTGCCGCATGAGCCATTACTTTTGCATCCATTAGGGGTGCAACCACCACCTGTTGAACAACTTCCACATCCCATAATTAATTATATATATATTGAGTCCCCGCAGGGAGCGTTTTAAACTTGATAATTTTTACCAATTGTAAAGATACATCTAAAAACAGAATTTTTGGGTTTGCGTTTCTTTCAATGTGGTAATGTGCTCTTTCCAGTTCGCCGATTATGGCCTCTGCCATGGGCAATGTAAGTACGTGGGTACTCAGTTTTTTCGCTGTTTCGAAGGTAAGAGGGGGTAATTTCACCAGTTCTTCCGCGCCACTTAAAATTAAGCAGCATTCGCGTAAATAATTTACGCCATATTTTAAAAAATTCTTTTGGTTTTCTCTCCCCCATTTCGCTACCTCATCGGTAAACTCGATCAGATCGGGCACTTTATTGCCAAATCCCATTCTTAACCAGGCTGTAAACGTACCCGAACTATCACTCTGTGTATCGGCTGCCAAAGCTTTTGCTTCGATTAAATTTCCATCGGCCAGAAACGAATAATCGATGGCCTGGTTTTCTGTTAACCCACTGTTGTTTAATAAAAATCCCGTCACCTCTTCTGCTGAGAGTTTTGGGATCTTCACAATCTGTGTCCTGGATAAGATGGTGTTTAAAATCTGATCCTGGCTTTGGGCAATTAAAATAAATAAGGTATGGGCAGGGGGTTCTTCGATTAATTTCAACAGCGCATTGCCGGCTTTGTCCAAATATTCGGGCAGCCACATAATTAAAACCTTGGTTCCGGCCTCGAAAGCTTTAAAACTTAGTTTTTTAATAATATCGTGGCACTCGGCAATGTTAATATTGGCCTGTTTATTGGCTGCATCGAGTTTGGAACGCCAGATATCCATATCGAAATAAGGATCACCCAATACCATGTTGCGCCATTCATCCAGCACATCAACTGCAGTTTTCACATTGGCAGAAGCAAAGAAAGGATAGGAAAAATGCAGATCGGGATGAATTAACCGCTCATATTTTCTACAGCTTGAGCACTCCCCGCAACTATCCTTTTCTCCCCTGTCCAGGCAATTGATATACTGTGCATAGGCAATAGCCAGCGGTAAAGCACCGGAACCGGCAGGCGATAAAAATAACTGCGCATGGCTAATGCGGTTTTCCTTAACCGTTTGCACCAATTGTTGCTTCACTCTTTCCTGTCCTATGATTTCTTTAAACTGCATTTGGTGCAAAATAAGAAATAGATATGAGATTCGCAGCCTCGTCATTCTGAACTTGTTTCAGAAGCTGCATTTTTTAGATTAAAAAGACATTTTGTTTTTTAGAAAAACAGGCTCCGGTTACGCTTTTGTCCGGTTCGGTCCCTCTTTCCGCTATATCCCAAATTGAAATTTGGGGATGCCGCTGCAATAGGGTTTAGATAAGCGCTGAGGAGGCCTTTTTGCCTCAAAATCCATTTCCTAAAAAACCTTACCTTTGAACTTTTAAAATTTAAAGATGGGGCAGCGCTTTACGCCAAACACCCAACGCTTACATTTATGGCCAGGATTTTAGCTTTTGATTACGGTACCAAACGCATCGGCATGGCGGTAACAGATCCTTTGCAGATTATTGCAACCGGTTTGGATACCGTGCACCCCAAAGATGTGATCGAGTACCTCAAAAAATACCTGCTTAAAGAGCAGGTTGACGCTTTTGTTATTGGCGATCCCAAACAAATGGACGGCACACCTTCTGATTCGGCACAACATGTAAAAGGTTTTGCCACGCTTTTAAAGAAATCGTTCCCCGATATTCCACGGCATTGGGTTGATGAGCGCTTTACCTCCAAAATGGCACATGAGGCCATTATGCAAAGCGGCCTGAAAAAGCACGACCGGCGGGACAAAGAAAGGGTAGATACCATTGCCGCGACCATCATTTTACAATATTTTATGGAAAGTAACCGTTTATAACCAACAAATGAGCCTGATAAACGACGATTTACAAGATTTACTGCTAACCTATTGCGAGCCTGAAAGTGAACTGCTGCAGCATATCGACCGCGAAACCAACCTGAAAGTTTTAATGCCCCGCATGCTTTCCGGCCATTATCAGGGCCGGGTACTTAGCCTGCTGAGTAAAATGGTTTCGCCTAAAAGGATTTTAGAAATCGGCACTTTTACCGGTTATGCTACCCTTTGCCTGGCCGAAGGCTTAACCCCCGACGGAATTTTATACACACTAGACATTAATGTGGAATTGGAGGATATGGTGCGCAGCAATTTCGCGAAATCAGCCTACAACGATCAGATTAAGTACATCTTGGGTGATGCCAGCATCACTTTAAATGATTTGGACGATGTTTTCGACCTCGTTTTTATCGATGCCGATAAGAAAAACAACGGTACCTATTACGATCTTATTTTTGAACGTGTTCGCCCTGGAGGAATAATCGTTGTGGATAACGTATTATGGAGTGGAAAAGTACTTCAGGAGAAACAGGATAAAGACACTAGAAATATTACTAGTTTTAATGATAAAATCGCTGCAGATGAACGGGTTGAGAAATTAATATTACCTGTTCGCGATGGTTTGTTTGTGATCAGGAAGAACTGATGATGGCATATAGTTAATGGTTGATAGCCTTATAAGCCAAGGCTATCAACCATTAAACCATGGGTCTATTAACCAAAAAATTATGAAGAAAATCTTAACTTTTTGTCTGTTCCTTTTAACAGGAATTGCTGTTAAAGCCCAAGATACAGACGAATATATTGCAGAACATGTAGAATATGCACAGGGTTTAATGCGCGACCACAAAATTCCGGCGAGTATTATCTTAGCGGTTGCCATACACGAATCGGCTTCTGGAAACAGTAAAATTGCACAACACCTTAACAACCATTTCGGGGTAAAAGGGCCCAACAACAGTGCAGAAATCCGTTCTTCATATCGCGATTATTTAAATGCCGACGAGTCTTACAGTCATTTTGTCGAAATCATGGAAACCCGCGAACCTTTCAACAATCTTTTTAAAAAATATGATCAATACGATTATAAGGGTTGGGCTTACGGCATCAGAAGCTGTGGTTATGCCCGTAGCAGAACCTGGGCAAACCAGGTAATCGGACTGATCAAAAAATATGAGCTTTACCAATATGACGAAAGGCCGGAAGGTTATGAAGAACCTGTCTACGCCTCACCGGTAAGTCGCCATAGCAGGAGCAAAAGAACAACCAAAACTTATACGGTAAAACCTGGAGATAACCTCAGTACCATTGCCAAAAAGAAAGGTACTACGGTTAAAAAACTGATGCAGAAAAACGGCATTAAAAAAGCAAATTTAAAACCAGGACAAAAGTTGAAGTTTTGAGTCTTGCATTTATGAGCCCAAAGCAGAATTTTACAATTAACCTTATTCAGTTCACAATTAACCGATTAACAATTAACCCCATATGCGTTCAACCCATTATTACCTTCTAATTGCAGCTACCCTTGTTTTTTTAAGCTCATGTGGCACCAGAAAATTTTCGAGAAACAATAAACAGATTGAAAAAGAAGCCAATAAAGCAAACAACAATAGTTACAAAAGTTATAATACTTTAAGTTATATCGACGAATTTAAAGGCGTAGCAATAGAAGAAATGAATGTCTATGGCATACCCGCCAGCATTACGCTGGCGCAGGGGATTTTGGAGTCGGGCAGTGGCAACAGCGATCTGGCTAAGTATGCCAATAACCACTTTGGCATTAAGTGTACATCAGATTGGAAAGGAAAAAACTATTTCCGTGACGATGACCAAAAAAACGATTGTTTCAGGGTTTATAAAGATGCCCGCGAATCGTTCAGGGATCATTCCGATTTTCTAAAACGCAAACGCTACAGTTTTCTTTTCCAGCTGGATAAAAACGATTATAAAAGTTGGGCGCAGGGCTTAAAAACAGCCGGCTATGCCACTAATCCTAAATATCCCGACCTGCTGATCAATACCATCGAGAAATACCAGCTTTATCAATACGATCAACCTGAAAGTGAAAAACAGAAAATTGCAAGAGAAGACAGGGTTTTTACAGAGATCAATCAAAATATTCCACAGGAAAAAGCAAAATTTACACCGGTTGATACACCTCCCCCTGGTGCAAAACCAATTGTTCCTGACGGCACCTATACGGTAGTTAAGGGCGATACCTTGTATAATATTTCAAAACGTTTTAACTTAACCGTTGATCAGTTAAAAATGCTGAATGGAATAACTACAGATGGGATTAAATTAGGCCAGGTACTTAAGGTTAAATAATGTTAAGTACAAACATTGCCTGCCAGATATTTGTAGTTTTGTAACCTGATGAGATTTTTTTTCACCTTTATTCTTCTTACAGGGCTCTCTAAGCTGTTATACGCACAAACAAAACCTGTGCAGGGAATTGTTATTGAAAAAGAAACCAAACAACGCCTGGCCAAGGTTTACATTTACAACATTCGCACCGGCGATGGTTTATACAACAATACAAAAGGAGAGTTTAGCACCTTTGCCATTCCGGGCGATACTTTGGTTGCCGCTTTATCGGGCTATGGGGTAGATACGATGGTGTTTAAGGGGCAAACCGCCATGTACTTTCAGTTAAAAACATTAGGGATCAGGTTGCGGGATGTGGTAATCCAGCAGAAAAGGTTAACCCCGCAGCAGCTCTACGAAAAAAATGTGCAGGAATACCGTTATCAAACCATGAAAGGCAGTAGCAAAGATTTATTAAACCTCGGCAATGGTGGGGTAGGCTTGGGTATCGATGCCATTTACAACCTGTTGAGCCGACAGGGAAGAAATGCACGCCACCTGCAAAAAATCCTCGAAAAAGATTACCGCGAAGATCTGATCGATTACCGTTTCAACGCCAACCTGGTGCGGCAGGTATTGGGCATACAAGGTGATGAACTGACCGATTTTATGCAGCAGTACCGTCCAACCTACCAGTTTGTGCTCGATGCAACAGATTATTCTTTCAACCAGTTTATCCGGAATGCTTATAAAAGTTACAAGTTAAACCCGAAGGCACTGCAATTACCTAAACTGCCCAAAATAACCATCGATAAACTGTGAGGGCGCCAATTATCATCATTAAAAAACTTCCGGCGGCCGGCATGGCCATATTTCCTTTTATATTGCTAAAATCAGAAAGGTTTAAAAAAGATATGGAAATGATTAACCACGAAAAAATTCACCTGCGCCAGCAGTTAGAACTACTTGTTTTCCCCTTTTACATCTTCTATTTTTTTAACTACCTCATTAATCTTTTTAAATACCGCAACCATAATAGGGCCTATCGCAATATTATTTTCGAAAAAGAAGCCTACGATCATGAAACCGATCTTGATTACCTCAGAACCGGACATTGGTATGGGTGGATTGCAAAGATCTAACGGCATTATTTTCAGCACCATTTCTATTGTCAATCTGCCAATCATTTTGTTAAATGCTTTTTATCTCTAAAATTTTTCTTTTTCTTTGTAACAATGAAGAACTGTTTAGCTGCCATCATCCTGATTCTAACTTTCTGCTCTAACCAATTACATGCACAGGAGATTGATACTATTCCGATCAATACCAAAAACATGAACATTAAGTTAAAACGCAGTCCGCTGCCAAGCAGGCAGGGCCCGTTAAACTTTGAGCCGGTAAAAATCAAACCTTTGGTAGTTAATGCAAAAATCAATTACTGGAAAACCAAAACCAGTATCGGCGTAAATATTAACCAGGCACAGTTTAGCAATAACTGGAAGGGCGGGGGTACCAACTCGGTAGCCGTTGGCGGTTTGGTTAACTGGAAGGCAGAGTATAGCAAAAACAGTTATAGTTATATTAGCGAAGTGGTTTTACAGTATGGAAAAATCAAAAACAAAGACCAGCTGCAAAAGAAAACCAACGACCGTATTTTTTGGGATAACAAGGGCTCTTTTCAATTGTCGAAAAGTTGGTTCTTCTTTGGATCAGTAAGTTTCGAATCGCAATTTGACAAAGGTTTCAGGTATTACAGAGATGGAAACGGGGACGAACAGCAGGTTCTGATTTCCAAATTTATGGCCCCGGGTTACTTAACTGAATCAATCGGTTTTGAGTATAAACCTGTTAAGTACTTCTCTACTCGAATTGGTACAGGTACCGCCAGGCAGACCTTTGTACTCGATACTGCAGTTTACGAAAAAGGTAAAACTCAAGCATACGCGGTAGACAAAGGCAAAAAAATCAAAAATGAACTGGCTTTTCAGATTGTAAGTGCAATTGATAAAGATATTTTTACCAATACCAACCTAAAAGCGAGGTATGCCATGTTTATACCTTATGAAGATTTTAAGCCTAGTAAAATTGACCACAGGCTGGATATTGCACTAACGGCAAAAATCAACCGCTTTATGAATACCAGCTTAACCGGTGTATTGTTGTTCGATACCGATATGGATACGAATAAAATACAGGCCAATCAAACCCTGGCGCTGGGTTTCGCTTTTACCTTCCCAAGGTAGTTGAAGATAACAAAACGATTATGGTACAAACGGTTATCTTCAACTATTTCGTCCTGTAATTTTAAGCTCCACCGCCAACCTTACCAAGTTCCCAGTATGGCATAGTAACCAATTGGCTAAAACGTACCCCTCGTTGTTTAAGGTATTTTTTAAACTGCTGTACCGATTTTGATCTTCCGGTGAGGTAAAAGGTCGCATTTTGCCACATGTTCCAGCAGAGGGGGTGCATATTGTCCATCCAGGTGATGGCATTTTTTGCGGGAGCACTCAAATCTGACGGCACCACATCAATTAACAGGTTGAGGTGATTAACCGAATCAAAATTTTCTTCCTGCAATTCCAATATACCAAAATACTCTACTTCCTCATCAACTGCTTTTTTCCCTAACGATTCGTACAGCCCCATGCTGGTTTCATCGCCAAAGAAAAAATGTTGATTAGACGCTTCGTTATATTTTACCCTGGCACAATCGGCTATCAGTTCCAAACGATCGCCATTTTGGATATTAACCGCAAAATTATAACCCGGGCCCTGCTGGTTTAAATAAAAAATAACCTTGCAGGTATCTTTTTCCTGATCAAAAGCCGATAAAGTATAATGGCGGTAATCGTTGGCGCTTACCTTAAAAAGCACCACGTTTCCCGGTATAAATCCGGCATCAAAAAAATCGCCTTTAAAGGTAACGCACTTTAAGTTGCTGCTTAACATTTTGATTTCTGCAACTTCTACATGAAATGTTTTATTGCTGACTTCGGTTTCCGTTGTATTGTTCAGCCATGAAGGTGATTTAGGCATCGTATTCTTTTGTTTAGTAACTTTGAACAAAATTAATTGTCTAATAAACCGGTCTTTTTATATCAAAAGGATTAAAGTTTATATCAAAAGGATTTTATGGCCTTAAACATTTACGATAGCGATAATAAATACTATGTTGTAGGAAGTAAGTTCGACATTTCTCAGTTTAATCAGCCAATGGTAACCGAAAGGAGGGAAAAATACAGTTTCCCTTTTGGCGATGCAGAGATTGTACAGATCGCTTTTTCGGGGATTTATATTGTTTATGGCGATGTGATGGTAAGACAAAGCCGCCTTCGCGTTAAATCTTTTGATGAACCTGATATGGTAGAGCTACACTTCTCGCTTACCGGCGGTGGCATTATGGAAAACTACCTCACCAATAAACGCCTGGATATTAAAGCCAACCAGCATAACATTATTTACAGCCCCGACTTTGACGGGACGGCCGAATTTGATACCCGGAATCAGCACAAATTTTTTGAGATAAATTTCGAAAGGTCACGTTTTATTGATTTAACAAGCGAAAGCAGCATGCTGTTAAAGAGTTTTGCAGAAAATATTATGAATGGCCGTTCGGTAGAAATTTCATCAGAGAACCTGCCCATAACCCTGGCCATGCACAGCTGCATTAATGATATTATGAACTGTCATTTTACAGGTGGCTTAAAATTATTGTTTCTTCAGTCTAAATGCCTGGAATTACTGGCCCTGCAGGCCCAGGCTTTTGAAGAAGCTGCAAAAAAAACGGAGCGTCCTGTGCTTAGGGCTTACGATAAGGAAAGAATCCATTACGCCCGAGAATACCTGCTGGCCAATGCAAACCATCCGCCATCTTTAGCCGAACTGGCAAAAACGGCCGGCATAAACGAGTTTAAACTAAAGCATGGCTTTAAGGAAGTGTTTAAAAATACTGTTTTTGGCTATTTAAGCGATTATAAACTCATGAAAGCCAAAGAATTATTAGCAGACAACAGTAAAGACATCAAAAGCATTTCAGATGAGCTCGGTTATTCTTCGGTACAACATTTCAGTACTGCTTTTAGCAAAAAATTTGGGATAAGCCCGGGCAAAGCGCGGTAAGTTAATTGAGCGTTTGGAATCCAAAGTCCTTAGTCTTTAGTCACAGAATGCTTGTTAAAGTCTATGGTTTAACTCTTCTTTCTTTTTTTCTTAAGGTCCAGATAATCTACATAATACAGAACCTTAACCGAAAGGCTGTTATTTTGCGGAGAATTTAAAATATTACCCAGGTTTTTACCATAACGTTGTGTATAAAAGGTATCATAGGTTTCTGCAGCATCCTTGTAAGAAACAGAAAGTGTGCTTCCCGGGGCAAACTGCCAGGTATAAATTAAATCGATATTGAATACATTGTAATTTCTATCCAGTCCGTTTAACGGCAGCCCGGCATAATCCGTTAAATTGCCATCAGGTTTAAGTATAAAAAATTCTTTGTTCCTTCTGTCGCTCCAATAATGCCGCAAAACTACCGTAACCCCCATTAAATTGGTAAAAGTATATTTCGCATCGAAAGAGTTTTCAACCGTCTGGCGGTCGTATTTAGAAAAGATGGCCTTATCGCCCTGCGCTGTTACCCAGTTTACGTAATTGTAACTGGGATTAAAGTTTAAATCCAGTCCAAACGCCACTTTATCATTCAGCCTCAGGTTTTGAAAAAAGTAAAAATTATACATTTTTCCTTTAAAAAGCTGCTGTTCAAAAAAGCGGATATTTCCGCCAAAATTATAGGCTTTGGCCCGGTTAGGGTTAATATACAAGCTTATGCCATAATTTTCGGGAGTGTGGTAAAGCTGCCCGTTCCGCGCTTCATAAAAGTCGTTGCTTTTTCTATCCCAGCTTACATCCAGCTCTGCCGACCATAGATTTTTAAACCGGACCCAATAACCACCATTAAGGCCGATTTTCTGGTAAGCCGCCGGAATTGCCCTGCGCGAATAGGTTAAATTAAGCCAGCTTTCGAACTGGTTATACCATTTACCGGGTTTGTATATATTGTACCCAAAGCCAATGCGCTGATCTAAAAAATTGTTATTGGTAAAAAATCCCAAATCAGACGGATCGAATTTGTTATCGGCATATACCTGGTTATAACTCCATGTAAAATTGCCGCTCTGTTTTCCAAACCGAAAGGTATAGCTATACCCTGTGCTGGTTTCTTCGCCTCGTAAATAGCTCATTTTAGCACCTCCATTTACAAAGTATCTATTGCTTTTGTTATTTAAATTAAAAAGCAACGCACTTACATTGGCATCGTAGGCACTCCCTTGCCTTAAT
Organism: Pedobacter zeae; assembly: GCF_014196715.1. Taxonomy (GTDB): domain Bacteria; phylum Bacteroidota; class Bacteroidia; order Sphingobacteriales; family Sphingobacteriaceae; genus Pedobacter; species Pedobacter zeae. The sequence continues at coordinate 1,001,694 of NZ_JACIEF010000003.1, read as the reverse complement.
ACATTGGTATTAATAAAAGTAGCCGAACTGTTGTTTTTTAACGATTGATCGAAAACCAGGATGTTGTAATTGGTAAGCGGTTGGGTTTCTATCAGGCGGGTATTGCCCTGCGCATCTTCCACTTCAGTTTCCATGCTATTGGTAACCGCATTAAAAATCCCAATGCCCAGGCCTTTTGCCGTCCGCCCCGAAATTTTAGTGGCATTTAATACCTTGGCCTCTTTCTGATCTTTTATAATTTTATCGTTACCCACCCCGCTGTAATCGTAATAAGATGGAATGGAACCGATACGTTTAGAATAAAACAGGTCTCCCTTATTGAAAAGCTCTGTTCCTTCGGTAAAAAACTGACGGTTTTCGTTAAACTTTACCTCAAAAGGGGTAAGGTTAAGGATCCGGTTATCGGATTGCACCTGGCCAAAATCGGGTACTAAAGTCATGTCGAGGGTGAAGCTGTTGTTGATCCCATACTTCACATCCATACCGCCATTAAACCTCGAGGTGGTGTTTTTTACCCCCGGCAAGTTAACGGGATAATGATTGATATATCCTGAAATATAGGGCGAAAAAGACAACCTTAAGGGCGGTTTAATGTCTTTTATCCCCACCCAGAGCCCTTCCTGGTTGATAAAGCCATTTACTTTAGGATCAACAAAATTCCAAAAAGTCTGTGTGTTGCTGCGCTGTATCCTGCGGCTAAAGTTCAACCCCCAGTTTTGCACATCTTTGCCCGAAAAACGTAAAGCCGAATAGGGGATTTTCATTTCACAGGTCCAGCCCTGATCGTCTAGTTTAACTGCACTTTCCCATACCGCATTCCAGTTCGGATCTTCATCACCCACCTGCGAGTATTTGGCGTCAAATTGCACACCTGCAGCTGTAACAAAAAAGCCGTTCCCGTTCATTTTATCGTAAAAAGGATCAACAATAATGGAGATAAAATCGGCATTACCTATATCATCCCTCGAAACCAGCTCGTGCAAAACACTGTCGGGATGATCGTACATTCGGGCGTAAACATAAATGGCAACGTCATCATAAAGCACCTTCATTTCGGTACGGCGGTCTTTGGTTTCTACCTTGCCGGGATTTGGCCTGATCTGAATAAAATCAGTCGCAATGGGAACATTGATCCAGCATTCATCATCTAAAACGCCATCAATCCTGGGCGTTTTTGATGTTCTTTTAGCATCCAGCTGTTTTTGTTTTGAAATATCCTGAGCTTGAGAAAAAGCACAAATAAATATGAAAAAAAAGAGGATACAGCGTTTCATTTGTTTAGGTTGATTACCTATAAGACTGTATCTACAATAAAATGTTGCACCAAGAGAAAAAATTTAATTGATAGGACTGTCGGGTTTATACCGTATGTATTATTAATGAGCTCGTTAATTGGCTCTTTGCGTTTCTCTAAAATTAACCTGTTTTTGGCTGCCCTTCACTTTCGATTTGCCAAAAGTGTAGGTGAAATTTAGATTAAACGAACGGGTATCATAATAGGTGCTGCCATATTGAACCGCACCGGCAAAGTACAACCTGTTCCGCTCTAAATCGCCTTTCAAAATATCGTTGACAGAAGCATTGACCTGAAATTTATCTTCGGCAAACGTAACCCTTGCACCTCCCGAAAGCACATACCGGCCTTCGTAGTACATATTGCCCTGTCTGGAAGATAAAGACTGCCTGAAATTAACGAAGGCCGACGTTTGCCTGCTGGTTTTAAACGTATTATTGGTGCTGTAAAAGAAGGCCGATCCGCTTTGTGTTAGTACCTGGGTGAGGACCGACTCAGCGGTTGAAAAGCTGTAAGAGGCGTAACTGCTGTTTTCCCACCAAGGAAAGATTTTTTGGTTGAGGCTTACCGTTAATCCCACATTATATTGGGTAAGGTAATTGTATGCATTTACGATCTTAAAGGCATCTTTAACCTCTACAACATAACCATATCCGTTAACCAGTTTTTGACCATAAGCAGTAAAAGACAAATTGCCCCTCAAGTACGATAATTCTATATTATGATTATAAGAGGGTTTTAAAAATGGATTTCCCGTATAGTAGGTGTATGGATTAGAGTAAAATTTGGCCGGATTAATGGCCCTTAAACTTGGCCTGTTGATCCGCTTTGAATAGTTGATAGAAAAAGTGTTTTTGGGGTTTGGTTTATAACTAAGATAAATTGTGGGAAAAAGTTTGCCATATTCAGACTGACTTCGCAAATCTATGGTTGGAGAATAGCCATCAAGCCAGGTATATTCATAGCGTAGTCCGGCTTTTGCAGTCCATTTTTTGCTCAGGTCTTTTTCCAGGCTGATATAACCAGCCATGTTTTTTTCGTTGTACTCGAACTGATTGCTTTTTAAAGGATCTACCTGGAATACATTCTGAATAAAATTGGCATAAGCCATCTCCGCATTATTATCAAAATTAATAAACTTTAAGCCTGTTTCAATCGATGCCCACTTGTAGGGCAATGCCAAATCTGCCTGTGCCGACCATACATTGTTCTTAATAGCATTAAAATTCCGCACACGGTAGGTTTGGCCGGTTTGATCTGAGCTGGTTTGAAAGTTATTGGTAATTTCTGGCTGTGTTGCAAAAAAGTTGAAACCCGTGCTCAGTTTTTTTCCTAAACTATCCAGCTTCTGGTCGTAATAAAGACTAAGTGTCTGATTCAGGTTGGGGTTTTCATTGTGCGAAACCGTACGAAGCACCGAATCGGTCAAGCCCTTGGTCTGGTAAACCGTTACATTGTCAATATTCATATCTGAGCTGGTTTTGCCCAGATCGTAAATCAGGCCCAGGTTTGCCTTTTTGCCTGCCTTATAATCCAGGCTCAAATTTACACCCACGCCATCGGAAATGGTTTTCCTCGGATCGCTGCTCAAAATAGAATTTACACCAAGGTTATTGGTCTGCTCTTCAATATGTGATAAACGGTGGTATTGCCTCAGCTTCACAGAGCTGCTCAGTTTTTGAGATTGATAATTAAGGTTAAGGTTATTGGCATAAGAGGAATAGGTATTTTGCACAAACGAAGGACTAAAATTGCCGCTCCAGCCCAGGTTTGGATTGCTTTTAACCACAATGTTAATCAGTCCGCTGTTGCCTTGGGCCTCGTATTTAGCAGGGGGCGTGGTAATTACCTCTATTTTTTCAATATCGTCTGATCTCAGCGATTTAAGGTAATTAATCAGGTCGTTACCACGAAGCTGTATCATGCGCTCGTTGATCATTACCGCCACACCACCTTTTCCTATAAGGGAAATTCCACTCTCGTCAACCCGCACCATAGGCGTTAATGCCAGGGCCTGGGTAAGATCGGTACCTTTTGCCGCGATTGAATTTTCGAGGTTAAAAACTATTCTGTCTATCTTCCTTTCCAGTAATGGCCTGCTTCCTTTTATAGTTACCTCCTTGAGCCTGCCAGCGCTGCTGCTCAATATTAAGGCAGGTACCATAAAATCGGCATAAACAATCTCAAAACTTGCGGATTTTGCGCTTTCGTAGCCTAAATAAGAGGCCAAAACAGTGTATTTCCCTGGTTTGATGCTTTGAAATTCAAATATTCCCTGCTGATTGCTGTACCGGGTGCCTATGACAGCCGAATCAGGCAGCTGAAGCAGTGTTACCGATGCATAATCCAGGCCTTTTTGTTTATTGTTTTCTATAACTTTACCGCTAACCTTAAAGGTTTGGGCCCGTGTTAATAACGTCATTAACATTAAAATAAGGCACAAGGAAGTATTCAAAATTATTTTCATTTGTATATGTTCGGTTTAAATAAGGGACAACCTTTCAAAGTGAATGTTGCATTGCTCTCAAATTAAGCGGTCTTGTGGAGGCAGAAAAGATTGAAACAGATGGCCGAAATACAGCCCCTGTGAAAACCAAACCGCTCATTTTCAAAAAAAGATTTTTGACTTTGGGGTGCAGCGATTTACAAGCAAAATTTGATACATTTGCCTTTTATTAAAAACAAGTAGCTTTTTGCTTTTTTGGCATGAAGCTTTTAGCTTAAAAAAAGATGTTTGATAATTTACAGGACAAGCTAGACAGGGCGTTTAAAGTATTAAAAGGACAAGGCAGCATTACGGAAATCAACGTGGCTGAAACCATGAAGGAGATTCGCAAAGCCTTATTGGATGCCGACGTTAACTATAAAACAGCAAAAGCATTTACTGACGAAGTAAGACAAAAAGCATTAGGGCAAAATGTACTTACAGCAGTTTCGCCAGGCCAGTTGCTTACCAAAATCATGAACGATGAGCTAGCAGCCTTAATGGGCGGCGAAGCTACTGAATTAGATACAAAGGCCAATCCAACCATTATTTTAATTGCAGGTTTAAACGGTGCGGGTAAAACCACATTTGCAGGTAAACTTGCCCTGTATTTAAAAGGCAAAGGTAAAAAACCTTTATTGGTTGCCGGCGATATGTACCGCCCTGCTGCTGTTGATCAGTTAGAGGTTTTAGGTACTACAGTTGGTGTTTCTGTTTATGCTAACCGCGCATCAAACGATCCGGTGGGTATTGCACTGGAGGGTATTGCACATGGTAAACAAAACGGAAATAATGTAATCATTATCGATACCGCGGGTCGTTTAGCGATCGATGAATCATTGATGAACGAAATTTCGGAAGTGAAGGCAAAAACCAATCCGCATGAAATTTTATTCGTAGTAGATTCAATGACCGGGCAAGATGCGGTAAATACAGCAAAGGTATTTAACGACAGGTTAGACTTTACCGGTGTAGTTTTAACCAAATTAGATGGCGATACACGCGGTGGTGCAGCCCTTTCAATTAAATCGGTAGTAAACAAACCGATTAAATTTATTGGTACAGGCGAGAAAATGGAAGCACTTGATGTGTTTTATCCTGACCGTATGGCTTCGCGTATTTTGGGTATGGGCGACGTGGTTTCGCTTGTTGAACGTGCACAAATGCAGTTTGATGAGAAAGAAGCGGCAGAACTTCAGAAAAAAATCCGTAAAAACAAATTCGACTTCAACGATTTCTACAACCAGATCCAACAGATCAAGAAAATGGGTAACATGAAAGATTTGATGGGCATGATACCGGGTGTGGGTAAAATGATGAAAAATGTGGATATCCAGGATGATGCCTTTAAATCGATCGAAGCCATTATCAATTCGATGACGCCTTTTGAAAAAGAAAACCCGGATGCCATCCAGCAAAGCCGCCGTTTACGTATTGCGAAAGGTTCGGGCAGCAAGGTAGAGGAAGTAACCAAGCTGATTAAACAGTTCGAAGATATGCGTAAAATGATGAAACAGTTTTCTAACCCTGCGGCCGCAGCAGCCATGATGAAAGGTATGCCTAAAATGCCATTTGGCAAGAGGTAGCCCAAGGTTTAAGGTAAAAGCCAGGGCTATAGAGCCTTATTTCTCATAAAAATAAAAATCCCAATCAGTAATGGTTGGGATTTTTTGTTTGAGGGTTCTGGCTTTGTTGCCGATAAGCAGGAATCGGTATTTGGTGGCCAATAGAGTATGAGTGAAACCACCTCAGTTATAACTAATGAGGCTAAAACTTGACCTTTACCTAAACAATTTTTATATTAGTAATCAATATTCATCCCGAATAATTTACATCCAAATTTATTTTAATTAAAAATCAATGCTTGTAAAAACATACGGGAGTGCTGTTTATGGCGTAAATGCACTAACCATAACCATCGAAGTGAATATCAGTGCCGGCACCAAATATTATATGGTGGGCTTACCGGACAATGCAGTAAAAGAAAGTTTACAACGGGTAGCCAGCGCGATTACTGTTTCTGGTTTTCGCATGCCAAAGCAAAAAATAGTAGTCAATTTAGCCCCTGCTGACATTAAAAAAGAGGGGTCTTCGTACGACCTGCCCATTGCCATTGGCATCTTAGCGGCTTCAGGGCAGATCCCCTGCGAGGAACTCGAAAAATATTTTATTATGGGCGAGCTCTCCCTCGATGGCAGTATTCAGCCCATTAAAGGAGCTTTACCGATTGCCATACAAGCCCAACAAGATGGTTTTGAAGGCTTTATCCTGCCCAAGCAGAATGTACGAGAAGCCGCCATTGTAGATGGCCTGCGGGCTTATGGTGTAGAAAATCTTGCCCAGGTAGCGGCATTTTTTAATCAGCACGAAAATTTGGAACAGGTGAAAGTGGATACGAAAGCGGAATTCTTAAAAAACATCAATAGTTATGAACACGATTTTGCTGATGTTAAGGGACAGGAAAATATAAAACGTGCACTCGAAATTGCAGCAGCAGGAGGACATAATGTTATACTGATTGGTCCACCGGGAGCAGGCAAAACCATGCTCGCCAAACGTTTACCTACCATTTTGCCGCCATTAAATTTAAGCGAAGCACTCGAAACCACCAAAATTCATTCTGTTGCCGGCAAGCTATCTGCCGCCGATTCGTTAATGAACTCAAGGCCTTACCGTTCTCCACACCATACCATAAGCGATGTAGCTTTGGTAGGTGGAGGGATAAACCCACAGCCTGGCGAAATCTCACTTGCCCATAATGGAGTGCTGTTTTTAGATGAACTGCCAGAATTTAAGCGTACGGTTTTAGAAGTAATGCGCCAGCCACTGGAAGACCGTAAGGTGGCCATTGCGCGGGCAAGGTTCTCTGTAGAATATCCCGCCAGTTTCATGTTGGTCGCTTCAATGAACCCTTGTCCCTGTGGTTTTTACAACCATCCCGAAAAGGATTGTGTGTGTGCCCCGGGGGTGGTTCAAAAATACCTGAGTAAAATATCAGGGCCCCTGTTAGACCGTATCGACCTGCATGTAGAGGTTACTCCTGTTAATTTTACTTCGCTCGCTTCGTCAGTCGATGCTGAAAAAAGCGATACCATCAGGAGCCGCGTAATTAAAGCCCGAGAAATACAGGATAAGCGCTTTGCGGATAAGCCCAAGCTGCACTACAATGCACAGATGAGCACCAAAATGGTACGGAAAGTATGCGAGATCAGCGAGGATGGGATTATGCTCTTAAAAACGGCGATGGAACGCCTGGGTTTATCTGCCCGCGCTTACGACAGGATTTTAAAAGTGGCCCGTACCATTGCCGATCTGGCCGGAAGCGAAAATGTAGAACTCGAACACCTGGCCGAATCCATTAATTATAGAAGCTTAGACAGGGACGGTTGGGCGGGGTAATTATTAAAAGATTTAAATATTTTAAAACTGTCCATTAATTACCAATTCTTTCGGGAAAAACTAAAGTATTCTTCCTGTTCCCAAAATAATTGAAATTATTTTTAAACATCAAATAACCATCTAATTAACAGATAATTAAAGCCATCACAAAAAGTTTTTCGGCATCGCTTTTCGCTTCTACCGGTTCCCCTTTGGCACAGTCATTGTCATAGACGTGTTACATTAATTACCTATTTAAAACTAAAAAAGTGAAAGAGATGAAAAAGACAGTTCAAATTTTAAGCATGCTTTTAATAGCATTAACCGTGATGGTTTCGTGTAAAAAGGATACAGATCCTGCCGACAGGGATTTCTTTGTAGGCACCTATAAAGGCTCCGTTTCATACCGCAATGGCGAATCGACCATTACGAGCACCGACGGTAAAGTAACTGTAAGTAAAGTGGGCGAAACCTATAATTTTTACTTTGGCAACAACATTCCGGATATTACAGGTGTAAAGTTCGAAAAATCGGGCGATAATACTTATGTAAGTGTCGGCTCAGGTGTAACAGGAATCACTATTGATGCCAGCACACTTAAAATGCTGGTTTCAAAAGACGGGCAAACTTGGACGGCAAATTGTACCAGGTAATACTTCAAAAAAACAAAGGCTCGATTGATAATCGGGCCTTTGTTTTTTATCCTTGTTTCGGTACAGGCAAAAAATTAAACGGGTTTAATGCTATTTAGCTAAATTTATAGCATGAGTTTCGAACTAAAAACACACCTCGAAGAAATCATTTCCCTTACCGATCAGGAGTTTGAACATATAGCTTCACATTTCAAATCTAAAACCCTCAAAAAACATCAATACCTTATCCAGGAAGATGAATTTGTACACAACATCTATTTCGTGGTTAAGGGCTTGTTAAAAGCGGCATTTACTGATGCCAATGGTAAAGAATACATTATCCAGTTTGCCATGGAAAACTGGTGGCTTTCAGATTTTCGGGCCTTTTATGCGAATGTTAAATCCATTACCAATATCTCCTGTCTCGAAAATTCCGAGTTGCTTTATATTTCGAAAGAAAATTTAGATAAATTATGCCGAGAAAGCCATAAGATGGAGCACTTTTTCCGTGTAAAAGGCAATTTTGGTTATGTAGCCCTGCAACAAAGAATTTTATCGCTGCTCAGCACTAGTCCCAAAGAGCGTTTCGAACAACTGGCACAGCAATACCCGCAACTTATGCAACGCGCTTCTAAAACAATACTTGCTGCTTATCTGGGTATTTCGAGAGAAACACTGAGCCGGCTTGCCACAAAAGTGTGATTTGGCGCACATGAAATCTGTGATTGAAGTCCTTTGTCTCCAAAAAACATAGGCTTAATTTTGTGGTACACTTAGCATAAAAGATATGAATAAGAAAGTTTTATTCGTGCTTACGAGCCACGACGAATTAGGAAACACAGGTTTAAAAACAGGATTTTGGTCAGAAGAATTAGCCGCACCTTATTATGCCTTAACTGATAAAGGTATTGATATTATATTAGCATCGCCAAAAGGCGGTCAGCCGCCAATTGATCCAAAAAGTGAAGATCCTGCATTCCAAACCGATAGCACGCAAAGAATGGACAAGGATACTGTTCTATTAGATAAGTTAAAGCATACCCTCCCTTTGGCTAACGTAAAAATGGATGATTACGATGCAGTATTTTATCCGGGTGGACATGGCCCACTATGGGATTTAGCTGAAAGCACAACCTCTCAACAGCTCATTACAGCCTTTTATACCGCCAATAAACCGGTGGCATTTGTATGTCATGCACCGGGTGTATTAAAAGATGTTAAAATAAATGGCGAGTACCTGGTAAAAGGAAAAAATGTAACTGGTTTTACCAATACCGAAGAAGACGCGGTTCAATTAACTTCAGTAGTGCCTTTCCTTGTAGAAGATATGCTGGTTAAAAACGGCGGGAACTACAGCAAAACAGCAGATTGGAATCCTTATGCGGTAGTAGATGGTTTGTTAATCACCGGACAAAACCCGGCCTCATCAGAAAAAGTTGCAGAAGAACTTTCAAAACTTCTTGCATAAATTTAATATCCCATACAGGCTCACTAAGCAAGCCTGTATGGTGTATTTTTATAACTCTTCTTCATCATCCTCTTCAGGTACATAGTTTTCAATGGCCTGTCCCACTGCATTTACCTCTTCATCTTCCTCAAAAATCGGAAGCTCGGTTTTATAGTCCATCTTTAACCAGATCGATGAAGTATCCTTTTGGATCTGCATATATTCTTTACCCTCTTTAAAGATTGTATAAGTTTGATTTCCTTCAGGAAATACTGAATAATTTACCGGCCCGATTTGTACATCAAAAGGTTCTTGCATAGCTGATATTTTTTGCAAAGATAAAAATCTTTTGCCGAGTATAATTTGGTCAGTGAATCAAACCTAATTAAAAAATTACGCCTGATTGTTTAAAAATCCCTTCAATTATATTACTTTACGGCGAAAGAATTTACGCGAAAGATAAGAAGATGAAGTTAACGTTTTGGGGCGCAGCGCAACAGGTTACCGGGAGTATGCATTTACTCGAAATCGGGTATTACAAAATATTGATAGATTGCGGATTAGACTATGAAAAGGAAACCTATCAGGAAGAAAACCAGCAATTTCCATTCGATCCGTCAAGCATTAACCTGGTCATTTTAACCCATGCACATATCGATCATTCTGGTAATTTACCTACACTGGTTAGGATGGGCTTTGGTGGGCAGGTGCTTTGTACACCACCAACTGCCGATTTAACTTCGATACTGCTGTTCGATTCTGTTGAACTGTTTCTGAGAAAAGCGGGTAGAAAACCCCGCACCAAACACGGCAATTTTAGCGGACCGAAACCTTTATACCTGCATAAGCATGTAATGGATACGATCGATCGTTTTGTAACCATTGCCTTTAACAAACCTTTTAAAATTAATGGCGATATTACCTTAACCTTTGTTCCTGTTGGCCATTTGCTGGGTGCTGCTGCTGCCATTTTAACCATAAACGATAACGGCATAGAGAAAAAAATAGCTTTTACCGGCGATATCGGCAGAGAAAATTATCCGGTTTTGGTTAATCCTGAGCCACTGCCAGAAGTAGATTACGTGGTAAGCGAGGCAACTTATGGAGGCAGGATGCACACCAAAGACCAAACACTCGAAGAACGCCTGGTTCAGGAAATTACAGAAGCCTGCATTAAAAGTCCCGGCCGCCTGATCATCCCTGCATTTAGCATCGGCAGAACGCAATCGTTGGTATTTGCCTTAAACCAGATATTTACTAAAAAACTTCTCCCGCCAATCCAGATTTTTGTAGATAGTCCGATGGCTGTTCAGGCTACCGATGTTTACCGTAAACACCATAACCTGGTGAATCAGGAAGCAAAAGATTTTTACCGGACCATGGGCGACGAATTCGAGTTTGAGCACCTGGCCTACGTGCAAACCATGAAAGAAAGTAAAGATGTTTCCAATTATTTTGACCCCTGCATCATTATTTCTTCTGCGGGTATGTTAGAAGGCGGGCGGATTCAGGATCATTTGTATTACAACATTCAGAACTATTATTGTACCATTCTTTTTATCGGTTATTGCGCAAAAGGAACGTTGGGCTACAAATTATTAAGCGGGGCACCGATTGTAAGGATTAAAGACCGCGAAATGATGGTTTATGCCACCATCCGCCAAACCGATCTGTTAAGCGGGCACGGCGATCATAACGATTTAGTGAAAACAATTAAACAAACCGGCCAGCCTAAAAAAGTTTTCCTGGTCCATGGCGAAGATAAAAGCCTGCAAAGTTTGTCAATGGCACTGCAGCAAGATGGTTTTAATGTTGAAGTGCCGGAGAGGGGAGCGGTATTCGAGCTTTAGTTCAGTTGTTCATTGGCCATTAGTTCATTAGTGGCTTTTAGTTGATTTTTTTTGTTAATAGCTCACAGATACTTAAGCCATCAACCATGATCTATTAAACCATCAACAAAAAAGATACAAGAAGTAGCTATTGATTCTTAGCTTATTATTCATCCTCGCCCATTATACATCTTACATCAACCATCATTATCCCCTTACTTGCCCGTCGCCTCTTACCACCCATTTATAACTGGTCAATTCGTCCAGGCCCATTGGCCCACGGGCGTGAAGTTTTTGTGTACTAATACCTATTTCGGCACCAAGGCCAAACTGCGCGCCATCGGTAAAACCTGTAGAAGCATTGGCATATACCGCAGCAGCATCTACCTCATTTAGAAACTGAGCGATATTATCGGCATTTTCAGAAATAATAGCCTCACTGTGTTTCGAGCTATAATGTGCAATATGATTCAATGCGCCTGCTAAATTATCAACCACTTTAACAGCCAGTTTTAGCGATAAGAACTCTGTTCCGAAATGCTCTGAAGTAGCCTGGTTTAATAAGTGAGCGGGATAAGATGATTTTAATACTTCAAAGCTCTTTTCATCTGCATATAACTCTACATTTCCATCAGCTAAAGGAGATAAAAGTTCAGGCAGATCATACAGCCTGTTTTCGTTAACCAGCACACAATCTAAAGCATTGCAAACGCTTACCCTCCTGGTCTTTGCATTAAAAATAATCGATTTACCTTTCTCTAAATCGCCTGATTCGTCAAAATAAGTATGCACAATGCCCGCACCAGTTTCGATTACAGGTATCTTACTGTTTTCGCGTACATAGTTGATCAACGATTGACTTCCCCTTGGGATCAGCACATCAACAAATCCGCGCGCATTTAATAAAGCTTCTGTTGCAGCTCTTTCAGCAGGCAATAAGGTTAAAACATCCCGGTTAATTTTATAGCGATCCAATACCTGGTGTATTACTCTTGCAACGGCCAGATTAGAAAATTCGGCATCGCTACCTCCTTTTAGTACCGCTACATTCCCTGTTTTAAAACAGAGTGAAAATACATCGGCAGTTACATTTGGCCTTGCCTCATATATTACCCCAACAACACCTAAGGGCACACTCACCTTCTGTATATGCAGCTGATTATCCAGCGTTTTATCAGAAATAATTTTCCCCAATGGACTGTTTAAACCCGCTACATTAACAAGATCGTTTGCAATATCGGCAATACGTGCTGTACTAAGCTTCAGCCTGTCGTATTTGGGGTCTTCGACGGGCATTTTAGCCAAATCTTTAGCGTTTTCAGAAAGAATTTCGGCCGCATTTGCTACCAAAGCTTCAGCCAGATCGGTCAGCACTGCATCCGTTGTTTCTTTGCTTAGGCTAACCAAGGTACGGCTTGCCTGCTTTGCCATTTCGAAGTATTGTTTGTAATTCATTGTTTTCTTTTTTACCACAGAGGTCACGGAGTTTTCACAGAGAAAACAAAAATTTATTGCCTTCTATGGACTTAAATCCGGTGTCTAAATTTTATTAATCTTATCCAATATATGCTCTGGGACGCCGGGTTCAGATTTTTCTGCTATTCTCTTATTCCCCTTCCAAGTATCAATAAAATCCCAGTACACCACTAATTCTGGTCCATCTATAAAGTCCATCCATCCATCAGCCAATAAATTATCGTTTTTATCAAAAACTAAAATTCCAGAATAATTTTCAAAATAGCTACCTAAATATTCTCCATCATGACCTTCAATACAGGAGTTAGACCAATCAAATTTTAGGTCGGTGTCATCTATCCCATAAAATCTTAAATCCTCAATAAGCTGAGATTCTACAACTTTTCTTAGTTCTGCACTCATTGGACTGGAAAGTCCATAATCGCTATAATTTGGTCTAATCGTATTCATTTTGTATTAGATATCTAGGTAACCCTTTACGATATATATTTTGGTCTTTCCGCTTTAACCCTTCAGCTTAAATCGCCGAGTAAAAATAATCGTAATGCACCAGGGCTTTTTGCTTTTTCAGCCCAATGCGCTCCCTGGCCTTATCCGATCCGTATTCTGCAATTCCCAAGCCGATTAATTGATCCTGTTCGTCTACAATCTTAATAATGTCGCCTTTTAAAAAGTCGGCCTTGATTTCAATAACCCCTACAGGCAATAAACTGGTGGCTTTGCCTGAGGTTAATACAGCTTTAGCGCGTTCATTCAGCTTTACTACACCGGTTGCGGCGGTTTCTGAATGGGCAATCCATTTTTTCTTGCCCGATTTACTTTTTTCCGGTACAAAACGGGTGTGTACCAGATCATTATTTAACAAAGAAATCAGTACATCATCTTTGGTTCCATTAGCGATATGTACAGAAATGCCCAATTTAGCCACCTTTTGAGCCATGGTTGATTTGGTAATCATTCCGCCACGACCAAATTGCGATTTCCCGGTTTGGATAAAGGAGGCCAGGTTCGCAACAGAACCGTTAATTTCGCGGATCACTTCCGAACCTTCAATTTTCGGGTCGCCGTTGTAAATGCCATTTACATTCGATAAAATAATCAGGGCATCGGCATCCAGCATCGAGGCAATTAATCCGGCCAGTTCATCGTTATCAGTAAACATCAGTTCGGTTACTGAAACCACATCATTTTCATTTACTACCGGGATTACCCCGTTCTGCAGCAAAATCTGCAGGCAGTTTTTCATGTTCAGGTAATGTGCCCGGTCACGGAAATCTTCTTTTGTAACCAGAACCTGCGCACATTGTATGCCATGCCCCTCAAAGAAATTGGAGTAGGTGTTAATCAGCTTTACCTGCCCGATGGCTGCCAAAAGTTGGCGGGTAGTTACCGCATCTTGTTTATCCGATACCTTAATCAAACTTCTGCCCGATGCTACTGCTCCTGAAGAAACCAGAATAACCTCAATACCCTGCTTTTTAATCTCGGCCAATTGATTTACAAGGTGTTTAACCCTTGCTTCATCAGGAAAACCATTTGCTTGTGTAATTACGTTTGAACCAACTTTAACAACTATTTTTTTATAACCAATTTTCATTATTACCTTGAGGGAGTTTTGAATGCGGCAATTTAACATCAATTTTTCTAATTTGGATAATTATCTATAGGCTTGATGGATTTTTGCCAAAATGATAATTAGCTTGTGGTGAGCATTTGGCATCGATGAACCTCCATAGCACTAATGGAGCGATGCCTATTGAACTAATGAACTATTTCATAAGTCCGGAGTCAGAGGACCGGGGTTAGAAGTGTTAGTTGCCCAGAACAATTAACCACCATGTACTAATAAACCAATGACCATTGAACTAATGAACTATTTCATTAAATTGCGGTTGAACCTAAATCAACCCGCTATGAAGTATCTCTTACCCGCTCTAATTATCCTCAGCACAATTATAGCTTGCAATAACCCACAAAAAAAAGAAATGAAACCGATAAAATGGCCTAATGCAAAAGCACCAATAGCAGAAATTATTCCTCACCGGAGAGTTATCCATGGCGATACCGTGGTCGACAATTATTACTGGATGATCGATTATTTTAAAAAAGGCCCCGACAGTACAAAAGTTGTGAATTATCTGAAAGCCGAAAATGCTTATCTCGATACCATGATGAAAAGTACCGATAAGTTTCAGTCCGATCTGTTTAAAGAAATGAAAGGCCGGATTAAAGAAAAAGACGAATCGGTTCCGGTTTTTAAAAACGGTTACTATTACTATAGCCGCACAGAAGATGGGCAGCAATACTTTAAATATTGCCGTAAAAAAGGAAGTTTATCAGCGCCTGAAGAAATCTTATTGGATGTAGATCAATTGGCAAAAGGACATGCTTATTATAGCGCAACCGGATTTAGTATCAGCCCCGATAATAAGCTGCTGGCCTACGGAGTGGATATGGTTTCGCGTCGCCAGTATACCATCCAGGTAAAAAACTTAGAAACAGGGGAGACTTTAAAAGATGCCATTACCAATACACAGGGGGCAGTGGCCTGGGCTAACGATAATAAAACGTTCTTTTATACCTCCAAAAATCCGGTTACTTTATTAAGCGAAAAAATAAAGAAACACGTGCTGGGTGCCGATGCCAAAAGTGATGCGGTGGTTTACGATGAAAAAGATAATACCAATTACATTGGTGTAGGAAAATCGAAAAACGACCGGTACATTTTTATCGCCTCACAGGGAACACTCACCTCAGAATATAAAATAATCGATGCAGACCATCCCGAAAGTCCATTTAAAGTTTTTGCGGCCCGTACCAAAGATGTATTGTATGATGTAATACCAGTTGATGGCAAATTTTTGATCCTCACCAACTGGAACGCCAAGAATTTCCGTCTGATGCAGTGCCCTTTGGATAAAACCGAAAAAGAAAACTGGATAGAGGTGGTGCCGCACCGTGCAAACGTTTTGTTGGAAAGTGTAGAAGAGTTTAAAGATTATACGGTTTTATCAGAACGTAAAAATGGTTTAACAGAGCTGCGTGTATTGAAAAACGATGGTAGTGATTATTACATTAAATTTGATGAGCCTGTTTATGATGCCGGCGTTGGTGCCAATCCTGAATATAACAGCACCACATTGCGCTATACTTATACCTCATTAACCACCCCAAGTTCTACCTACGATTACGACCTGGTAAAACAAGAGCAGAAACTGATGAAACAACAGGAGGTTTTAGGCGGGTACAATGCCAAAGATTATGTAACAGAGCGTGTTTTTGCTACCGCTAAAGACGGCACCAAAGTACCCATTGCCCTGGTGTACAAAAAAGGTTTTAAAAAGGATGGACAATCGCCTTTATTGCTATATGGCTATGGTTCTTATGGCGCAAATTCGGATGTATATTTCTCTTCACCCCGTTTAAGTTTATTAAACAGGGGATTTGTTTTCGCCATCGCCAATATCCGCGGCGGACAGGAAATGGGCCGTCAATGGTATGAAGATGGAAAGCTGATGAAAAAGAAAAACACCTTCACCGATTTTATTGCAGCAGGAGAGTACCTGATTGATCAGAAATACACTTCAAAAGGGCATTTATATGCACATGGTGGCAGCGCCGGTGGTTTATTGATGGGAGCAATAATAAACATCGCCCCTGATTTATGGAACGGTGTCATTGCCGATGTTCCTTTTGTAGATGTGGTAAACACCATGCTGGATGAAAGCATCCCTTTAACAACAAACGAGTTTGATGAGTGGGGAAACCCGAAACAAAAAGCGGCTTACAATTACATGAAAAGCTATTCGCCTTATGAAAATATAGAGAAAAAAGCTTATCCGAATATACTGGTTACCACCGGATTGCACGATAGCCAGGTGCAGTATTTCGAACCGGCAAAATGGGTGGCCAAATTAAGGGCAACCAAAACCGATAAAAATGTGCTGCTGCTTAAAACCAACATGGAATTTGGCCATGGGGGTGCCTCAGGCCGATTCGATTACCTCAAAGATGTTTCGTTAAGATGGGCATTTTTGTTTGCGCTGGAGGGGATCGATAAGTAGCTTTTTTATTTATACTGTCATGCAGAGCCTGTCGAAGAACTTTCCGATAATGTTTCGACAGGCTCACCTGACACTTTTATTAACATCATATTCAGCATGAACACCAAACTAAAAACACTCCAGATTATCCACCTTGCACTATGCTCGGGCGTTTTCCTATTTGCATTGGTAACGGTTTTCCTTAACCGCGAAACCATGTTCTTTGATGCCAATCCGCAAACTACTGCGCCTTTTAATCCAATATTTCCGATTATGGGGCTGATTACGATATCTGCAAGCATCTTCTTTTTCAGGAATTTAATTGCTAAAATCGACAAATCTGCCGCAGCCGACGCCAAGATCAATATGTATCAAAGTGCCTTTATCATCAGTTCGGCGCTTTTAGAAGGAGGGGCACTTTTTAATATTGTAGGCTTTTTCATGACACGTAATTCCTTCTTTTTGATTTTTGGTCTTGCTAATTTTGTCTTTTTAGTCTTAAAAAGGCCAACCAAAGATAAATTGATTTCCGCCTTACAATTGCAATACCCCGATACAGAGGCTTTGTAAGCAATTAGCCTTATCTTTGCCCCTCAATGGAATACAATGTTCATACCCTGCCAAACGGCATACGCTTACTGCATGTGCCTTCGGCTTCAGCCATATCGCACGCTTGCATCATTATTAATACCGGATCGCGCGACGAACCCGTGAATAAAGCCGGCCTGGCACATTTTATCGAACATTTAATTTTTAAACGTACCGAAAAACGCAGTACCCACCAGATTTTAAACCGTTTGGAAAGTGTTGGGGCCGACTTAAACGCCTACACCACAAAAGAATATACTTGTGTTCATGCCTCTTTTTTAAATCCATATCTCGACCGGACATTAGACCTGTTTAACGATATCGTATTCCATTCTACTTTTCCTGAAGAAGAAATGGAGAAGGAAAAAAGTGTAATTCTGGATGAAATTTCTTCTTATCTCGATCAGCCGGAAGAAGCAATAAACGACGATTTCGAAGATATGCTTTTCGCCGGGCATCCGCTTGGTAATAATATCCTGGGTACTACAGATTCTGTTCAGGCTTTTACCCGCGAAGATGTGATCAATTTCAGGAAAGCAAATTATCGCACAGATGAAATTGTAGTTGCTGTTTTGGGAAATTATACATTAAACAGCATCATCAACAAAGGGAGCAAACATTTTGCCGATGTTGAGGCCAACAACCCGCAGAAAAACCGGATTAAACCCCTTATTCTTGCACCAAGCAATACCACCATTTATAAACCGATTATGCAGGCGCACTGCATTTTGGGTTCGCAGGCTTATTCCACTCATCAGCCACAGAAGGCGGCATTGATGCTGCTCAACAATTATTTTGGCGGTAATGGCATGAGCTCTGTTTTAAACCTGCAGATCAGGGAAAAATACGGCATCGCCTATACCATCGAATCAAATTTTTCTCCCCTAAGCGATACAGGCATTTTTACCATTTATTTCGGAACAGATAAGGAAAAACAGGCCAGGGCACTCGCTTTAATCTTTAAAGAGATTAAAAAACTCAGGGAAAAACCGCTGAATGAACTGCAATTACAAAAGGCCAAGAACAAATTTATCGGGCAAATTGCCTTAAGCGAAGAGAACCGTATCGGTTTAATTATTTCGATGGCCAAAAGCCTGATCGATCATGATAAAATAGATTCTTTAAATACCGTTTTTGAAAAGATTAATGCGGTTACGCCACTTCAAATGGCCGACGTAGTTAATGAAGTGCTCGATGTTGAACAATTGAATCTCTTTACATTCTGTCCAATAGAGGAATAATTGCTATTTTTGTAGTTTAAATTTTGGTTGGTCTTCCTAAGCCTGTCAAAGGGCTGAACAATGGGGTCTTCGACAGGCTCTGGCAGACACCACTTTGCAACAATTAATGAGCTCAGACCCAGGTCTGAAAAAAATACAATACAATGAAATTACCCATAGTAGCTTACGGAGATCCTGTTTTAAAAAAGGTAGGAACTGAAATTGATAAAGATTATCCCGAATTAAATCAATTAATCAGCGATATGTTCGACACCATGTACAATGCCAGTGGTGTCGGTTTGGCAGCCCCCCAAATTGGCTTACCCATCCGCTTATTTATTGTTGATACCGGTGAAGATGAAGACGGAAATCCTGGTTATAAAAAAGTATTCATCAATGCCGAAATTTTGGAAGAAAGCGGCGAGCCATGGTCTTTTAATGAAGGTTGTTTAAGTATCCCCGATATCCGCGAAAACATCATGCGTAAACCGAACATCAAGATTACCTATTTCGATGAAAACTGGGTAAAGCATACCGATGATGTTGATGGAATGCCTGCGCGGGTAATCCAGCACGAATATGACCATATTGAAGGCAAATTATTTACAGATAAGGTAAGTGTACTACGCAAAACTATGCTAAAAAGCAAGTTGGATGCGATTTCGAAAGGAAATATCAGAACCGATTACAAAATGAAGTTTCCAAATAAGAGCAAGAAAAGATAGGTTTTGATGTAAGATGTATGAGGGAAAATGGAAACGTTTTCCCTTTTTTTATTACAAAAATACTCCACGCATCACCATCCCAAAGACTCGTCATCGAGCGAAGTGCAACGTAGTCGAGAACCACGGAGTGCTCAGCGAAGCTAAATCTATCTCGAGGCAGACCTCTCCATTCCACTGTGTTTCGGCAGAAATGACGAAACTTTCTATTATAACTCAACCTTAAAAACTGCTTTTAAATCTCTCCGGCACTCTTCACAATCAGATTTGAAGCCAGAAGAAGTTATTAAATAGCAAAATCCAAGCATGCCCAATGCGACTAATGAACCAAACGCCAGATTCAGCTCCTGTTTCTTTATCGCTCCAAAAAGAAATATAAGGCAAAAAAGTGTAGCGAATGAACTCCAAAGCACTAAAAATCCTTTAACAAGAGGCATTAAACCTAATTCGACATTTATTTTACAACCATCATCCTCCACAAAGATTTCTCCGGAAATATCTGCCTGAAAAGAATTTCTGTACAATAAATTCCTCTTGATATTAAATCTGGAACCATAGATATATCCCTTAAAAGGGATTTCGTTGGGATTTCGGGGACGAAACGTAGCGTAAGTTTTTGATCTTTTGTTAGTGCCTTCGATAAATTATCCAAGGCTTCACTGGCCGAAATATCCGAATGATTAAGAGGGGAAAAAATTCATGTATCATATTATAAGGATCCTGAAATAAATTCAGGATGACGATTGAAAGCGGTTAGCAACCAAGACTATGACTGCGAACTTAAGAGTGCAGACTAATTATTACCCCTGCTTTTGTCTCCATCGAAGATCTGCTGCATCAGCTTGCCCCAGGCAAAAGGATTGAGTAGCGGATTGGTTTGAACCATATTCTTATTAATCATCCTGTCGAAATTATAGCGGTAATTCTGGCTGCCAATTTCCTGTCCGTCGCGTGGAAGTGTTTGGATCAACCCATCAATTGATGATCGCGAAAGGTTCTTTTTGGCAATTGCCATATCGTCATCTGCCAGTTTCATTGATAAAAACTCGCGGGTAAACTCTTCTGTGGTAGCCCATGGAAAAACACGTACCGACGGTAAATCGATCACATTTGCTTTCAATTTAACCATAATAGTGTATTTACTATCAGGTGTACTTTGCGGTATTACGGTTGAAAACTTTTTGTACCCGATGGCAGTAAAGAGGATGGTATCGCCAGGGTTAACAATAAAGGTAAAATATCCCCTGTAATCGGCACCAACTCTTTTACTCTTCGCCGAAAGATTGGTGATGGTTACGTAGGGTATTACGTTCGAACTATCGATATCGGTAATAATCCCTGAAAATTGGATAAGTTTATCCTGTGCCGGCTTTTGTTGCGCAAAAGCGGTTATGGAAAAAACTAGACAAATCAGGGTAATACAATATCTCATTAAGACAAAAGTAATTTTTAAAATAAAACTTTCTAGTTAAATAGTGTTAAAGCTTACTCTTGCTCTGCCATATTTACGGCAACAACCGAAGTGATCTGTGGAACAGCTTTCATAATTGCCTGTTCGATACCAGATTTCATGGTCATGAAACTCATCGGGCAAGAGCCACAATTGCCCAAAAGTTTAAGTTTTACCGTTCCTTCGGATGTAATTTCTTCAACAGAAACATCACCTCCATCAGCCTTTAAATATGGCCTGATGGTTTCCAATGCCTGTTCTACTTGTTCTGTTAAATTCATTATATGTTTTTTAAGGTTATAAAAATAGTAATTTTTTAGCAATTCACCATTTGCGCATTGTTAATGGAGATTTGCTGTGCAATCTTGCTGGCAATATCGCCAAATATGCCATCCAACAAAGGATTTTGGTTCAGGGCTACCGGTTTTCCGTTATCACCGGCCTCCGAGATGCTCTGTATAATCGGGATTTCGCCCAAAAACGGTACGTCAAAACGTGCAGCAAGCTCTGTTCCACCACCTTTTCCGAAAATATAATATTTATTTTCAGGTAATTCTGCAGGCGTAAAATACGACATGTTTTCAATGACACCCAAAATCGGGATATTAATCCCGGGCATTCTGAACATTGCAAGGCCTTTATGGGTATCGGCCAAAGCGACCTGCTGTGGTGTGGTTACTACAACAGCCCCGGAAACCGGGAAACTCTGCGTAATGGTAATATGTATATCGCCTGTTCCAGGGGGAAGATCGACAATTAAA
Source organism: Pedobacter zeae (assembly GCF_014196715.1). Taxonomy (GTDB): domain Bacteria; phylum Bacteroidota; class Bacteroidia; order Sphingobacteriales; family Sphingobacteriaceae; genus Pedobacter; species Pedobacter zeae. The sequence continues at coordinate 980,369 of NZ_JACIEF010000003.1, read as the reverse complement.
TAGTCAAGTTCTCCCCAATTAGTATCGTTAAAAAGTTGTTTAACCGCGTTAGATGCCATCGGACCACGCCATGGCACTGGTTGGCCAGGGTCGGCAAAAAAGCCTAGCGACAATAATTTAATCCCATATTTTTCGATGGGTAAAATTTTGGTTTTCCCATCTGCAGTTTCTTCAGCGCCAGGTTTTGCATCAACTAAATCGAACATGGTAGGCACCGATGGGCCATAAATGTCGGCATCAATAAGGCCAACTTTAGCGCCATCCTTAGCCAATACAACGGCTAAATTGCTCGATACAGTAGATTTACCTACGCCCCCTTTTCCAGATGAAACCAAAATGATGTTTTTGATGTTATCTAGTGAAGATGAATTGGCCGGCTGGGTAACCCGTGACGTTACATTGATGGCTACTTCTGCCGTTGGCGATACAAAATGTTTGATGGCATTTGTACAGGCATTTTTCAGCATATCCTTCATCGGGCATGCCGGTGTAGTAAGCTCTAACGTAAAATTGACCTGGTTATCTGCTATCTGTAAATCCTTAATCATGTTTAAGGTTACCAGGTCTTTTTTAAGATCGGGATCCTCTACATTTTTAAGCGCATCTAAAACTTGTTGCGGGCTAATCTGCATTGTATTAATTTAAACTCAAAATTAACAAAACATAGCCATAAATACTTTTATTTAGCCTTTTAAACTGTAATTTTAACACGAAATAAACATTTAATTGTTACGTTTAAGCAATTAACCATTTTAACGACTATATGCGAATACCAAAAATTAAGATCCCCAAAAAATATTTAAAAATCGGAGCCTGGGTTTTAGGTGTTTTTTTAGTTGTTTGTATGGCATTAGGGGCTGTAGCTTATAGCAAAAGAGAAGCACTCCTCAAAAAAATGGTAGCCAAGGCAATTGCCAAGGCCAACAAAGATTACGGACTGCAAGTTAAAATTGGATCTGCTGGATTTACCGGCCTAAGCACCGTAAAAATGACTAAAATCTCGGTGGTTCCAAAAGAGCGCGATACCCTTTCAAACATCAACGAATTGAGCGTAAGCGTAAAGCTTTTTCCACTTATTTTTGGCAATGTAAAACTTTCTGAAGTTAAACTCAAAGAAGGTTTTGTCAGTGTAGTGCTTAAAGATTCGACCACCAATATCGATTTTATTTTAAAAAGAAAGAAAAAAGACAGTACCGAAACAAAAGGGAAAGTTAATTTATCAGAAATAGCGAGTAACATCTTAAACCAGGTTTTATACAAAATACCTGACGATATGGATATGCAGAACATGGTTTTTAAGCTGAATGATCATGATACCGCAAAATTGAGCTTTTCTACCATGGCCACCATTAATGATGGCGACCTTAAATCGGCCATAAGTGTAAACAATGGCGAATCTACCTGGCATGTGGATGGCTATGTAAACCCCGGAAGCAAAGAATTACGTTTTACGGCCTATGCTGACGGCAAAAAACTCGAGTTGCCCTACCTGAACAATAAACTCCACGCAAAAATCTGTTTCGATACCCTGCAAACAGAGCTTAAAAATGCAAAGTACAGTGGCGACGACTATAAAATATCGGGCTCTTGGTCGGTAAAAAATATGCTCATTAATCAACCGCGTATTGCTTCAAACGACATTATTGTACAAAGTGCAAAACTGGATGCCGATATCCTCGTCGGGCCAAATTATATTGCGCTCGACAGTTCATCAACTGCTTATTTAAAAAATGCACAGATACATCCTTTCATTAAATATACCTTAGGTAAAAATAAGATATACGAATTAAAATTAAATGCCGAAGAACAGGATGCCCAAAGCATTTTAGATGCCTTTCCGCAAGGCCTGTTCGAATCGTTGGAAGGGTTAAAAGTACAGGGTAAGGTTAAATACAACCTCCGGTTTTACCTGGATACCAAAGTACCCGATAGCGTACGTTTCAACTCTACATTAACATCGGTTAATTTTAAAATTGTGCAGTGGGGCAAAACCAACCTACAAAAAATAAACAGCACCTTCATATACACACCGTACGAGTATGGTAAACCGATGCGCGATATTACCATTGGCCCATCCAACCCGAATTTTACGCCTTTATCAGCCATTTCCAAAAATTTCATCAATGCTGTGTTAACCGCAGAAGACCCTTCTTTTTTTACACACAATGGTTTTGTAGAAGAATCGATCCGTAAATCTATTGCAGTAAACTTTAAGGAAAAGAAATTTAAACGTGGCGGCAGTACCATCAGCATGCAACTGGTTAAAAACGTGTATTTAAGCCGTCAGAAAACTTTGGCCCGTAAAGCAGAGGAGATTTTGATTGTTTGGTTAATCGAACATAACCACCTGATCAGCAAACAGCGCATGCTGGAAGTATATTTCAACATTATGGAACTTGGCCAGAACATTTATGGGATAGGAGAGGCATCAAGGTATTATTTCGGAAAACAACCTGCTGATCTAACGATCGGAGATGGATTGTTCCTGGCCAGTATAGTACCTAAGCCTAAAGCATCGATGTATAAGTTCATGGCTGATGGTAGCCTGAAACCCTACATGTTCAACTACTTCAGGTTCATGGGAAATATTATGGCGAGGAAAGGTTTAATTGCCAGTGATACTTCCGGGTATGGTTTTTACAATGTACGCCTAAGAGAAGGGCTACGCCGGTATTTAGCACCAGATACCGCCGTTGTTGATACGACAGCCTTCGATGACGATGGCGATGGTTTGCCGGTTGTAATTGTACAAGACAAAAATAAAAGCTTTTTTGAGCGCCTTTTTGGTGGCAGATCTAAAAAAGACACCACCACAAATAAACAACCGGCCAGCCAGCCTGATACCACTAAAACCAAAAAACAACTAAGACAGGAGCGCAGGGAAGAACGCAGGCGACAGAGGGAACTGGAGAAAAGCCTGCAGCAGTAGCCGACTTTCAGTTTGCAATTGGCGGTTAGCAGCTTACAACCCCAACATTAAAACCATATTCAATAGCAACATGCATAAAATAAAAGTAGAGGATAAAGAGTTCGAGATATTTTTAGAAAACGACACTTTAAACAAGCGGATCCGTTTGCTGGGTATCCAGATGAATGTTGATTATGAGGAAAAATGCCCATTATTTATTGGGGTATTAAATGGCAGCTTTTTATTTATGGCCGATCTGATCAAAGAAATCAACGTTCCGTGCGAAGTTACTTTCATGCGTGTAGCTTCTTACGAAGGAACATCAAGTTCGGGCAAAGTGAAAGAACTGATCGGCCTTCCTGCAAATATTGAAGGAAGGGATATTATCATTGTAGAGGACATTGTGGATACCGGACTTACCCTAACCCATATTTTAAAAACGATTAAAGAAAAAAAACCGGCATCAATCAGGGTTGCTTCGCTCTTGCTAAAACCAAGCGCCCTGAAGCATGAAATTGAAGAGCTGGAATATGTTGGTTTTGAAATACCGAACGAATTTGTAGTGGGTTATGGATTAGATTATAATGGTCTTGGTAGAAACCTGACCGATATTTACAGAGCAACGGGCGCATAATTTTTAAATTGGATTAATTTATTTTTCGCACCTTTGCCCAATAATTTTAAACACAATGACCATACACAAAGAAGGTTACACCACCATTGCCTTAAGCATATTGTTTATTTTCGTTATCAACGCTGTTGTTGATTATAAATATCACGACATCACCTGGTTACGCTGGTTTATTTATATTTTTTCTGCCGCATTATTCATCATTGTACTGCAGTTTTTCCGCAACCCAAGCCGCAGCTTCTCTTCAGGAGAAAACCTGGTGATCTGCCCTGCAGATGGTAAAGTTGTGGTAATTGAAGAAACCGAAGAAGGCGAATATTTTAAAGATAAACGCTTACAGGTATCCATTTTCATGTCGCCAATAAACGTGCACATTAACCGTAACCCCATTTCAGGAGTAGTTAAATTTTTCAAATACCATCCTGGTAAATATCTTGCAGCATGGAACCCTAAATCATCTACCGAAAACGAACGTACAACCACCGTTGTAGAGCATAAAAACGGTACACCGGTACTATTCCGTCAAATTGCAGGCGCTCTGGCACGTAGGATTGTTTGGTACGTAAAAGAAGGCGACCAGGTAGTACAAACAGAACAGTTTGGCTTCATTAAATTTGGATCGAGAGTAGATGTTTTTCTTCCGGTAGGTACCAAGGTAAATGTAGAACTTAACCAGGTGGTAAAAGGCGGGATCACTACCTTGGCCACTTTAAGTTAAAAGAAAAATACAATTATAATAAAAGCCGATTTAGTTATACTAAGTCGGCTTTTTTATGATATATCAACCTAAGCTATATAATTAATTTATACAAACACCTGTATCTTTCAGCGACTTATACAATAATAATCGTCATGCTGAATTTATTTCAGCATCTTCCTTACAAAATAGACCCTGAAATAAATTCAGGGTGACAACTCTTCGCAAAAATCTCAATGGCATACCTCGGAAGATAGGGTATTAATCGAAACTCGTAAAGATAAATACCGCCAGAAGTCCTTCATGGAAATTGATCTAATCCGTAGTATCATTACCCACTTCTTTTTCGGAAGTATTGCTAGCGGGCCTGTCGCTGATCAAGCGTTGTGTCGGGTAGGCAAAATCTGATTTATTCCGGATCACAATATCCATAATCTCCAGGTTGATTTCCTGCCTGATTTTAAGGAAATCAGCATAATTAAGTATGGTTACAAAATAATTGATCTCAACGTTTAATCCCGAATCACCAAAGCTTTTAAAAGAAGCATTGCCATCGTCGCTGGTACCCTCGTGATCATTGATGTAACTTTCAATTTCGGTTATAATTTTTCTTAACGAATCAGAACTGGTTTCGTAAGTAAGTCCGATCACAAACGATACCTTACGTGAATTTCTTAACGAAAGATTTTCTAAAACACCGTCTATCATACCCCTATTCGGTAGGGTAGCCATGGTTTTTTCCGAAGTTCTGATCCTGGTACTCCTAAAACCTACCTTTTCTACTGTTCCCTCCACACCGTCAACTTTTACGAGGTCGCCAACAGTAAAAGGCTTGTCCAGAAAGATCGTAAAAGAGCCAATCAGGTTTTCTAAACTCTCCTTAGCCGCCAAAGCAATGGCAATACCGCCAATACCCAATCCGGTAATGAGCGTTAATACATTTACCTCGAAAACAAAACCTAAAAGGGTGAAAAAACCGATAAAAATGACGATCGTTTTAAACAACTCCTTTAAAAAGGGTACCAGCTGATCATCGGCCTTATTATCGGTAAGCGAAGCTTTATAGAGCAGCACGTGGCTAATGAAGTCGATTATTCTTAAAATAATCCAAAAGATTGATAGGATAATGCCAAATAGAAATATCCGGTCGACACAATCGCCTATAGTTACCGGTATCAACTCTTTAACCTTTCCGATTAATTTGCTGTAATGGAATACAGGCACCTCTAAGGGGTGTTTTAACTGGTTGATGGAAAGATAAAGGGTAGTTAGCAGGATAAAAACTTCAATGGGTTTTACCAATAAGGCAACGAAAGCATCGTTATGCGATTGATTGGAAAAGTTCCTGAAAAGCTTAAACAGTAACCTGCTTAACAGTTTAGAAACGATATTCTTAAAAACTAAGCCTAAAAAAAGTATGCCTCCGAAAAGGAAATAGGCTTTTACGGTATTGCCCCAAAATACTTGGTTGAAAAAAGCAGAATCTAACATTTAACAAAGGTACAAACAAAAAAACCTCCACGAAATTAATCGTGAAGGCTATATCTTATAATAAAGAATATTATTTTCTTAAAGATTTGATACGGGCAGCTTTACCGGTTAAAGCACGTAAATAGAACAATTTCGCTCTACGAACCTTACCAAAGCTATTCACTTCTACTTTCTCGATGTTTGGAGAACTAAAAGGGAAAATACGCTCAACACCAACGCCGTTGCTCATTTTACGAACGGTGAAGGTTTCATTAGCACCTGCACTGTTACGTTGTATTACAACACCCTGGTAAATTTGAACACGTTCTTTATTACCTTCGCGAATTTTATAGTGTACGCTCACTGTATCGCCAGACTTGAACGCAGGAAAATCTTTTTTCGCGATGGCCTGCTCTTCAACAAATTTTACTAAATCCATGATTTTAAGCTATTAAACCAACTTTCTTTACCTTGAAAATCGGATTGCAATATTAGGGATTTTTTTTGATATAAAAAAACCTATTTTAATTTTTTCCACAATCTTTACGAATTCCACATTACGGCGTGTTAAATGCTTCTATTCCAAAAGATCAGGACGGCGGATTTTGGTTCGCTCCAAGGCCTGTTCATGTCTCCATTCATTCACTTTTGCTTCGTGTCCGCTTAGTAAAACATCAGGCACCTTATGCCCGCGCCAATCGGCCGGCCGGGTATAAACCGGGGCATCAAGCAAGTCGCCCTGAAAACTGTCTGACAGTGCAGAGGTTTCATCATTCAAAACACCCGGGATTAAACGTACTACCGCATCAACCACAATCGCAGCAGGTAGCTCTCCTCCGCTTAAAACATAATCGCCCACCGAAATTTCCCGGGTTACAAAGATATCGCGTATGCGCTGATCTATGCCTTTATAGTGGCCACACAAAATAATGATATTCTTTTTAATGGAAAGCTCATTGGCTGTGCTCTGATTTAAGGTTACGCCATCAGGAGTCATGAAAATAATTTCATCGTACTCCCTTTCAGATTGAAGTTTTTCAATACAGGCCGCAAAAGGTTCAATACTCATCACCATCCCACTGCCACCACCGTACTGATAATCATCTACACTTTTTTGCTTGTTGGTCGCATAATCACGTAAGTTATGCACTACAATTTCGGCAAGCCCCTTTTTCTGCGCACGGTGCAGAATGGAATGGGCAAAAGGACTTTCCAGCAGGGCGGGTAAAACAGTTATTATATCGAAACGCATAGCGCAAAGGTAAGTCTTTAGTCTGAGTCTTTAAACCAAAGTAGATTTTTACCTCATCTCTTTTATTACTTTCAGTTCTGGCCCTTTATCATTGATAATCACCTGCGTTTTTGGGAAAAGCTTAAAAATCCGTTTTTCCTCTTCGGTTATCAGAAACTATAGTTCGATTCACTTAAACCGTCCACTGGTCGTGAATAACGGCAACCAGGTAATAGGAATTGTTGTATTTTTTAAAAACAAACCGCAGGCTGGTCCAATCCAGTCCCTTGTACTTTTCGTCAAAACCTTTAAAATGATATTCTGTAAAATGGAGTTGTGGGTAGGCATCCTTCAGGTTATCGATTGAATTGCCTTTGCCTATTACCGCATCATAGCTTTTCTGCGGTGCATGCAGATAATCGGCATTGTAAATAAACTGATCAATATAGGCCTTTACCCTGATTTTGATGGCTTCGCCGCTTCCGTCAACATGGCCCCAGGTTAAAATCCAGTTACGTTTTATTGCTTCAAGAAAGTCTTTGGCCAGCACTTGTTTGTGTGTAGGATCGATAAAACCATAAGGCGAGAACCGAACGCCCTCTGTGGGATGGAATAGTGCGGCAAAAGCCTCGTAATTTTTGGCTTGCAAAGCGGTTAATGCTTTTAAGCCCGTCGCTTCAATTGAATCCTGCTGAGTTACCTGCCGTACTTTTGCAACCTGTATCGTTTTATTTTCTTTTCGGTTACAGCCTATGGTTAGTACTACAAGTATTAAAATAGATAAGCACCTCATACGAGGTAAAACGAAATACCGCCTAAAAAGTTTCTGCAAGGTCTATTTCTCTAAATAAACATCCAGCAGGCCTTCAGGCAAATCGACTGTTAAAATCTTTTCATCCTCATCATATTCTACAATAAAATCTTCATTTAAGGGGAACAGGATTTCAGTTTCTTTATACATCACCGAGGCCAAAAATTGCTGTGGATACTCGTTTACTTCCAAAATTTCGCCCAATTCGCCCAAAGTTTCATCAATGGCCAAATAACCTTTAAAATCCGTATAGAAAAACTCTCCTTCTTCGCGTTCGGGCATTTTCGACAGGGGCAGGTACAATTTCTTTTTTAACAAGGGTTGTACTTTATCGATATGATCGGCATCATCAAAATTAAAATAACCCGTTTTATTGGCCTGCAATTTTGCCGAAGACACGAAATAAGGCACCAACTTGCCGTTCATATCAGCAAAAACCACATCAAATTCAAGCTCTTCGTATTCATCAAATTCGAAAAATACCTGAACTTCTCCCTTTAAACCCCTGGTTTTGGTAACGTAACCGATGTAAAATGCTTCTTCGTGTTTCATATTCAAATTCAATCGTCTCCCCGAACCGAGCTTTTACGAGCCCACCGAAAGTAATTTAGCTCTGGACCTTGTGGTGATACAGATGCTGAAACAAGTTCAGCATGACGAACTGTAAATAATAATATCTTCTAAATAAAAATAGCGTTCCGGATTTCGGAACGCTATTTTTTTGAACGGAATAATTAAATTATTCTGCTCCTTCTTCTTTAGGAGCTTCTGCTGCAGGAGCTTCTTCAGTTGCTTCAGCCTCAACAGCTGGTGCTTCTTCTTCCACAACCTCTTCTGCAACGGGTGCATTTTTAGCTGCGATAGCTGCTGCTTTATCTTCTTTTTTCTTCGCTTCTGCCGCTAATGCCGCTTTACGCGCATCTGCTTTTGAAGCCGCTAAACTTTCTGATTTACCAGAAATTTTACCTGCTTTGGCATCTAACCAGGCTGCGAATTTTTCATCTGCCTGCTCTTGAGTTAAAGCGCCTTTTTTAACACCACCTTCCAAGTGTTTTTTGTATAAAACACCTTTGTAAGAAAGGATAGCACGGGCAGTATCAGTTGGTTGTGCACCACTGTTAACCCAAGCTAAAGTTTTTTCGAAGTCAATTTCGATGGTGGCAGGATTGGTGTTTGGGTTATAAGAACCTAAACGCTCAATAAATTTACCATCACGTGGAGCACGTGAATCTGCTACCACAACGTGGAAAAAAGGTTTCCCTTTTTTACCGAATCTTTGCAATCTGATTTTAGTTGCCATTTTCTTTTGTATTTATGTATTCAACATAGTCCCGGAGCTTCATGCTGCGGGCTGCAAAGATAAGTAAAATACTGGAAATTAAAAACATAGTTTAATTTCTTTGTTTTCAGGATATTTGCGCCAAAATATTTGCAGATACCAAATGGAAAGAATTGCAATTGACATGGACGAGGTAATTGCCGACGCCCTCGGAAAATTTATTAAACTCTATAACCGCGATTATAACGTTCCGCTCGATTTAAAAATAGAAGCCGGCAATGAAATTTATCACCATGTTCCGCAAGAAGTTAACCAAAAATGGTTCGAATATATTAACGAACCAGGCTTTTTTCGCGATATGGAAGTCATTCCTGATAGCCAGCGGGTAATTAAAGCCCTGCAACAAAAATACGATGTCTATATCGTTTCGGCGGCGATGGAATTCCGTAACTCGCTTATAGACAAATACGATTGGATGGCCGAACATTTTCCTTTTATCGACTGGCAGCACATCATGTTTTGTGGAAACAAAATTGTGAAGCAGACATCATGATCGACGACCGTATTAAAAATTTTGTTGGATTTAAAGGTAGGCCACTGTTGTTTACCTCACCACATAACTTACTCATTACCCAATACGAACGCGTAAACACCTGGGAAGAAGTAGCTGGTTTGTTGCTTTAATTTAATGAAGCAACAAACCAACATGACTTGTATAATCCGTTTATCGGCGTAATTTCAATTAAAAATTAAATTCACCCACAAAATTTCCTTTTCCCTGGTTGGCTACCAGCGGCATTACAATTACCTTGCGCTGCTGTTTACCGGTTGCATATTGAGTATAAATCTCAGCAGTTACCGTTGTTGGTCCGCTGATGTTGATCCGCCGGTCGCCATAATAATTCACTTCTATCTTGTATTTGCCTTTTATGGCTTTTTTAATCATAAACTGTTCGGGGCCGTAACCCGAGGTAAAATCGTTGCTGATTCTTCCGCCTATTTTCGTCCTCGAATTTCCATAAAATCCCTTTTCGCCGGTAGGATCGGTTAACCAAAGGTCGATATCGGTATCATTTTTATTCCAGTTGAGTACCACACGAACATCTACAGGCAGCGGCTGGATCAAGCGCTTATCAATTCCCTTCGTGCTGATGCTATTGCCATATTTGGTAATTAGGTTATTCATTTCTGAAATTACAATCTCTTCAATCCCCTGATCCCTGTCGGCAATCTGAGGATTATAGCTTTGGGTAAGCACTTTGTACAGGTTATCGAGCGCCGCCTGGTACTGCCTATTATCGGCAAGGGCCAGGGCATAATCGCGATAGCTCTGCGCATCCATTGGCCGCCATTGCAAAACCTTTTGGGTAATAAAAAGTTCATCTTTATAATTACCTGTCTGTTTTAATTTATAAGCCAGGGTTTTATATAAATCAGCGTTTTCGAGATCCAAATCGGCAATATTGCTCAAAATGGTTAAAGCCCTTACACTGTCTTTCTGCTGGTAAAACCAATTGGCTACATCAAAATAGAACATGGGTGTAGAAATATATTTCGATCGCATTTTTAAATAGGCCTGGTAAGCACTGTCAGGGCTACCCGCCAAATGCTTCATATAATCCTTATCGCTTTTAAATTCGGGGATCAAGATAGCGGGTTGTTGCGGCGCTGGTGCCGGCGGCATTCTCAAGGCACTATTCTGATTTACCTGCACGCCCGCAAGCCTGCCCTCAAGCGCATTTGAAACATTTCCCCTTATGGTTGTAACCGCTGCTGCAACAGCGCTCTTTCGTTGGGCAGTATAGCCTATAACCACCACCTCATTGAGTTGGTTCGTTTCTTTATCTCTGCTGGCAGCTGCAGCTTGCGGCATGGGCGGAACCACCATCTCAGCTGCTTTAACAACCTCCGTTCTTGTTACATCGCCAATTGGTTCTACCCCTGCAACCCTTTGATCGGGATCAGGGTATCTTTCTTTTTTCTTTTCCTGCCCTTTATGGTAAAAATCAGTGTTCCACCAGGTTTTCAATTCTTTGGTCATGGCTATTGCAGCATTGATCAGATCCTGTTTCTGTTCTAAAAGACTTACCCTGCGCTGTTTCAATACCGCATTATAATCCTGTTGTAATTCTACAGGCGGGGTAATATCATAACGGAGATAATCATCGAGGTTTTCTAAAACAATTAAACTGGTGTTTCTGGTAACGATCCCAAATTGTTTGCTTAAAACGCTGATGTCATCTTTATTTTCTTCGTATTGAATATCTAGTTCAGCAATTTTCTTCTGCGCCCAAACCCGGCGTACATCGATACTGCTTAAAGCGTGTTCTGTAGCATTTAAGCGAACGGTCTGTTCGGCGACTACGGTGTTTCCGAAGCCGAATTGTAGCGTAAATTCGGTATTAAAATCGCTCATTATGCCCGCCAGCGAAAAATGCCCGTTTACATTTACCTTCATTGAAGGGTAGGTTTGCCGGATACTGTTTCCGTTTTTGATCCCTAAAAACTGGAGGTTCTGCTGGTTTAACTGGTTAAAAGCATCGTTAACAGCAATGGAATTGAGGTTGATAAATTGCCCTCCTGTTTTTAAAGCAATGTATTTTAAAGTACTGTAATCAGCCTTTAATGCCGTATTGATGCAATGAACAGGTTTATTCAAAGCAATTGTATTTTTTCCGAAGGTAGATAAGCCATCGGTAAATAAAAGATACTCATCTGCCTGAATGCTCTTTGCATCTATCGCCCCTAAATTTGTACCCCCATCATAAACCAGGTTTTGCAATTTATCTTTTAATGCCGACCAATTGCCGTTTGAGATAACAAAGGTACCCGCGTTTTTAAAACCATTGTTTACTAAGCCCAATTGGATGGTTAAGTTTTGTTTTTGTTTGATGATTAAATCCAGCAATGCCATCTCTTTATCGGTATTGCGTTGAAGGCCACTTAATGACACGTCCCAGATCAAACCGATACGATTGGCCCATTTGCGGTTCCTGTATTCCATTTTTGGAAAAACATTCACCAAAAAATAATAACCGGATGAGGCTTTTTGCATTTGTACCTCAGGGAGGTTATTTCGCTTTGGCAGATTAATGGTCAGGCCGGTTCTGGGTTGGTAGTTGGTTTTATTAATTTCACCAGCATAAGTGTTTCCATTGGCTTTTAAATCAAAACTGCCATCAGGTTGCTCGCCAAGTTCCGGTTTGATAACACTTTCAAAAACGGTTGTCTTTAAGGTAAATTTTTCAATGGCCTGATTATAATCCAGGGGCAGGTGATACCGTAAAACATTGGCGTTATTAAAACTTAACTCCTCTTCGTAGCCTACCATGATGGTTCTGCTACCATTGGCAGGCAAAGGATAAATCCTGGTACGAAAATTATTTCCTTCGACCTTCTCCAGCAGACCAGGATCAACCCGGCGGCGCTCAATACTTTCGAAAACTTCGGTTCCTTTTGCTTTTTCTACAGGTACCGCTTCACGCATTTTTCCATTGATATCCAAAGCATAACGGCTTATGCTAACCCCTTCGGGCATAGGAAAAGTAAGTTCACCCTCTAAAATGCGGTTGCTGTTATTATGGAAAGTCATGGTCATCACTGTTGTGGCAATATTCCCGGTTATCTGTACGTCTATATCCAGTTTTTTAAGTTTAACCGCTTCTTTCTGTTCGGCCGTTCCGGCCTGCTGTACCTTTAACGTTGGCATTTGTGCATTGGCAAAAAAAACAACCAACAATAGTGGGAGTACGAGTAAAGTTTTAGATGTGCTCATAACAATGATTTTTAATAGTGATGCAAAAGCATTGTCGATTTCATAAATTTATTTTTTAGGGCGCTAGCCCTGGAGGAGTTGGTACCGCAAAACCACTTTAGAAACTTTAAAAAAGCTGTTCGGAAAATGTAACATTTTTCAGAAAATGAGTTCTAATTATAAAAACTGAAACGATGTTAGTAACCACAACGCCTACAGTTGAGGGCAGAAAAATTGTAAAATATATTGGTCTGGTTACCGGAGAAACAATTATTGGCGCAAATATTTTTAAAGATTTATTTGCAGGTATAACCGATATTGTAGGGGGCAGATCCAGTTCTTATGAACGTGTTTTACGCGAAGGAAAAGATACCGCCGTTAATGAGATGCAACAATACGCAGCCGCTTTAGGTGCCAATGCAATTGTTGGTGTAGATCTGGACTATGAAACCGTTGGTAGCGGTGGCAGCATGCTCATGGTAAGTGCCAATGGTACTGCGGTAATTTTAGAAGACTAAGAAATTGCTTATTGCGAACACTAAGCAAAAACAAGAAAGTCTTTCCGGTGCGGGAAAGACTTTTCTTTTTATATCCTGTTTTCGTTTTAAAACGAAAGTATATCGATTAGTTTAAGCCATTTGGTGCTTACTTTTTCTGCGTTAATGTGTTTAATAGCATGATCGAAGGGGGTAAAAATAATTTCCCGGTTTACCTGTCCTACCATTACGCCGCTTTCCCCGCTAATTAAACCTTCTACGGCTGCAACACCCAAACGGCTGGCCAATACACGGTCCATACAGGTAGGTTTACCTCCCCGCTGAATATGGCCCAGAACTGAAACCTTTGTATCATAGTGTGGATATTTTTCCTGCAAAATTTCGCCTACTTTAAATGCACCCCCGGTATCGTCACCTTCGGCAACGATAATAATTTTCGAAGACTTGTCTTTACGGCTGTGCTCTAATTTATGCAAAACATCATCAGCATTCATATTCGCCTCCGGAATCATGATGGCTTCAGCCCCGGCACCAATTCCGCTTCTTAAAGCAATTAATCCCGAATCACGGCCCATTACCTCTACAATAAAAAGCCTGTCGTGCGATTCGGCAGTATCCCTGATCCTGTCTACAGCATCGATAACCGTATTAATGGCAGAGTCATAACCAATGGTAAAATCGGTACCCGCTAAATCGTTATCTATTGTTCCGGGTAAACCTATAATCGGGAAATCGAATTCTTTAGAAAAAATATTGGCTCCCGTAAACGTTCCGTCTCCACCGATTACTATTAAAGCATCAATTTCTTTAGCTTTCAGGTTTTCATACGCTTTCTTCCTGCCTTCAACGGTTCTAAAAGCTTCACTTCGTGCTGTTTTTAAAATAGTACCCCCGCGCTGAATGATGTTGGCCACAGATTTCCGGTCCATGGGGATAAAATCATTGTTGATCAGCCCTTCATAGCCCCGGATGTAACCGGTTACCTCAATGTTATAATAAATAGAGCCTCTAACTACAGCCCTAATGGCGGCGTTCATGCCTGGCGAATCTCCACCAGAGGTTAAAACGCCAATATTCTTGATCTTATTCATTTGTTTGTTTCTTGGCAAATTCCGATAATCCTTTGTCCAGATATTGCAAATATTTGTCTATATTAAATTCTACTCCGATAGGGGGTGAAACTAATTCTTTCTCATCGGTACCCAAAAGTACATAATATGGCTGCGAAATGGTATTAAATCTTTCAGCCTGTAAATGTTTAAACTTTTTACCAACCGTATTTACTTTGGTGCCCAAAATTTTCGAATCAAATTTTTCCGCTTCGGGAAGATCTGTTTTGTCATCGGTATAAAGCGATACCACAATATAATCCTCTTTTAATTTTTTAAGCACTCTGGGGTCAGACCAAACACGGGCTTCCATTTCGCGGCAATTTACACAGCCATGCCCGGTAAAATCAAGGAATAACGGTTTTTTTACTTCCCTCGCATAGGCTAAAGCTTCCTCATAATCGAAGAAACCATCAATATGATGTGGAATATGTAGAAATTCAGAATATTTACGTTTAGCATGATTAGCTGCTGCAGTTTGGTTTGAACCACCACCATTATCCTGGCCGATAACAAAATCCTGCGTAGAAAGCGGAGGAACCAGCGCACTAACTGCTTTCAAAGGCGCTCCCCACAGGCCCGGAATTAAATAAACCGCAAATACAAAAGTTGCAGTAGCAACAAATAACCTGGGTACAGAAACATAAGGAAGATCGCTATCATGAGAGAATTTGATTTTCCCCAGTAAATAAACACCCAGAATTATGGCAAGTACAATCCAGATGGCCAAAAATACCTCACGGTCTAATATTCCCCAATGATAAGCCAGATCTGCCGTTGAAAGGAATTTTAAAGATAAACCCAGTTCCAGGAAGCCCAGGAAAACTTTAATCGAGTTTAACCACCCTCCGGATTTTGGCAAACCCGTCATCAAACTTGGGAAAATGGCAAACATGGTAAAAATTAAGGCCAACGACAGCGAAAAGCCAAACATGACCACAATAGGGGTTAAAAGATCGGTATTAATAGCCACCAAAGAGGTTCCAATAAGCGGACCTGTGCAAGAGAAAGAAACAACGGCTAAAGTTGCGGCCATAAAAAAGATTCCGCTTAAGCCTTTGGCATCTGATTTTGCATCGAGTTTGTTTACAAATGAACTCGGCAGGGTAATTTCGAAAGCCCCTAAGAAGGATACGCCGAAAACGACCAGAATAAGAAAGATAAAAATATTAAAAAATCCGTCAGTCGATATTTCATTTAATGCACTGGCACCCCAAATCAAGGTTATAATAACGCCTAATCCAACATAAATGACAATGATCGATAAACCATAAATAATGGCACTTCTGATTCCTTTTGCCCTGCTTTCGGCCCTTTTGGTAAAAAAACCAACAGTAAGTGGCACCATCGGGAAAATACATGGAAGAAAAAAAGCGGCAATACCGGCCAATAAACCTAAGCCAAAAGTTACCCAAAGTGATTGTTTGGGAGCATCTTTACCCCCTATGGTAGCCTTTTCAACTTTGGCTGTATCCTTTTTGAGGGTGTCTTTTTCAGTTTTTACCTGGCTATTGGCTGCACTATCCTGTGCTGAACCTACTTCAGTAAAAACAATATCATCGGGAGGAGCGGTTGCTGTAGTATCTTGTGTTACGGCGGCGAAACTTTTAACCGCTGGCAATGCGATAAACAAGCCGGCCATTAGTAACAATAATAAAACCTTTTTCATTTGTGTATTATGTGTGTGTTTGAGCCCGTGAAATTAAGCATAATTTTATAAATGGCTCTCCATAAACCTGTATACGGAATAGATTTTACTTTAAAAAGAAACAGTCCCGAAAATTCGGGACTGTTTCTAAATATTTTGAGCTCAACTATTTAACGGGTACGCTGAATTCAACTTCTTCAGGAGGAAGACATTGTTTATCGTTACAAACCATAAACTCTACTTTACCTTTAACCACAGTAGTACCTTTGTTTAATTTTATTTTTTGTTGAAAAATAACTGCTTTTTCAAAGTAACTTACGTTCATTTTAAAGGTGCTTTCGTACTTAACAATGGCCTTAGGCTCGATGGTTTTGCCAACAAGACTAAAATCTTTAGACGGAGCAAATGTAAAGGTGGTTTTTACAGGCCCGCCGTCTTTAACATTTTGCGAGTAGATGTGCCATCTGTCATCAATTGTCGCTTTTAAATAGATTACCGCTTCTGTTTTACTTGTTTTTTTTGCTGAGTAAGCCCATGTTACCGGCTTTTCGATCTGAGCAAATGCGCCGGCAATGGTAAAAAGTACCATCGAAAGCACTAAGGTGATTTTTTTCATTCGTGTTTATTTTGTGTGTATAAATTCTATTTCTTTAAAGTTAAAGCTCTTTAAGCCATCTTTGGTATCAACAGCTAACCTCCCGCCATCTTCAACTCCTGTAATCAGACCTTCAAAAATCTCTCCATTATGTTTATATAACGCAGAAACCTGATAGTTGTATAGTCTTGCAAGGTAATCATTTTGTAAAATATGATAATTCCCTGCTCTCAAAATTAAGTAGTATTTTTCCATAAACAGGAATATTTTCTTCATAATATCCAGTAAAGGAACATTTTTTTGTAAAATTTGAATGACCGAAGTGGCACGTTCACGGATATTTTCTGAAAATTCTGATTGATTTATATTTAAACCAATGCCAATTACCGATGATTTAATCGTGGTACCTGTCAGTATATTTTCAATCAGTATGCCCCCCAGTTTCTTTTGCCCATAATATATATCGTTAGGCCATTTTACTTTTATACCCTCGCTTACAAAACAGGTTAAAGCATCGCTTACAGCCAAACTAACCGCTATATTAAGGTAAAACTGTTTATTTAAGGGCAGGAAAGATGGTTTTAAATAAATACTGGTACTGATGTTTTTACCCGCCTGGGTTTGCCAAACGTTTTCTTGCTGTCCGCGGCCTGCAAACTGATTATCTGCCATAATTACAGTACCTTCGGCTAATGGCTCGGATTTTGACACCAAATCTTTTAAAAAGTTATTGGTAGAATCAACTTCTTTTAATTTGATTAAATTTTGACCAACAAATAGTGTCGAAAAAGTGTTATTTTGCAAGTGTTGAATTTATATTATTTTAATTCCAAAATTAAAGCATTTTAATGGTAAAAAAGAAAATAGTAGCCCTTTCTACATACCTTTCTGAATTGGCCGTACATGGCATACAAGAAAAAAAAGGAGAAGATATTGTGCGGTTAGATCTAAGAAATATTCATACTTCAGTAGCGGATTATTTTATTATTGCGAGCGCCAACTCTGCTACGCAGGTAAAAGCTATTGCTGATAGTGTAGAAAAAGAAATATATAAGGCCACCCAGGCCGATCCACGGCATAAAGAAGGTTTTGAATCAGCAGACTGGATTATTCTTGATTATTTTGATGTGGTTGTGCACATTTTTAAAACCGAAAAGCGCCACTTTTATGGCATAGAAGAACTTTGGGGGGATGCAGAAAGCACAAATTATCAAAGCGCATAACCCTTAGCACCAATTTTTTTGACAAAGACAAATGAACGACAATCAAAATACCAACGAGAAACAGGGAAAAAGAATTCCAAATATTCCGAAAAAACCACAGAAAGGATCAAAATTTAATATTTTCTGGGTTTATGCGGCCATTATCATTGCGATTATAGCAGCACAGTTTTTATTTACTACTGATGGAGGTAAAGAAGTTACCTACCAAAAGTTTGAACAACAGATGTTACTTAAAGGTGATGTTCAGAAAGTTGTTGCCTATAAATCAGACGATTTAGTAAGGGTGGAGGTTTACATCAAAAAAGATAGCCTGAAAAAACCCATCTACAATGCATATAAAAGCAATAGCACCTTTAATGTAAATGCAAACAATGGCCCGATTGTATTTTTCAATGCCGGCACTATGGATGGCCTTGATAAACAACTTGCCGATTCGCAAAAAGACCTTCCTGCCAACCAACCGAGGGTATTGGCAGAAAAAACGAGCCGCAGCAATCCATTGGCAAGCTGGTTTTTAAGCATTATTTTACCCGTATTGCTTTTAATCGGTTTCTGGATCTTTATGATGCGCAGAATGGGCGGCGGTGCTGGCGGTGGTGGTCAGATTTTCAGCATCGGAAAATCAAAAGCCACTTTATTTGATAAAGAGAGCCAGGTAAACATTACTTTTAATGATGTTGCAGGCTTAGAAGAGGCCAAAACAGAGGTAATGGAAATTGTTGATTTCCTTAAAAACCCTAAAAAATATACGGATCTGGGTGGAAAAATCCCCAAAGGCGCCTTATTGGTAGGTTCGCCGGGTACTGGTAAAACCTTGTTGGCCAAAGCCGTTGCGGGTGAAGCACAGGTTCCTTTTTTCTCTTTATCAGGATCTGATTTCGTAGAAATGTTTGTTGGGGTGGGTGCATCACGTGTGCGCGATTTATTTAAACAGGCAAAAGATAAATCACCATGTATCATCTTTATTGATGAGATTGATGCCATTGGCCGTGCCCGTGGTAAAAATGGTGTGATGGGCGGAAATGATGAGCGCGAAAACACCTTAAACCAGCTTTTGGTTGAAATGGATGGTTTCGGAACCAATACACACGTGATCATTTTGGCTGCAACCAACCGCGCCGATGTTTTAGATAAAGCATTATTAAGAGCCGGAAGGTTCGACAGACAGATTTATGTTGACTTACCGGATGTTATAGAGCGTAAACAAATTTTCGAAGTCCACATTGCTCCGCTTAAAAAATCAGAAGAGCTTGATACTGAATTTTTAGCCAAACAAACCCCTGGATTTTCAGGTGCAGATATTGCAAATGTTTGTAACGAAGCGGCCTTAATTGCAGCGCGTAAGAATAAATCGGCGGTTGATAAGCAAGATTTCTTAGATGCAGTAGACCGTATTGTTGGTGGTTTAGAAAAGAAAAACAAAATCATTACGCCAAGCGAAAAGCGTGCTATCGCTATTCACGAGGCCGGTCATGCTACAGTAAGCTGGTTGCTGGAACATGCAGCGCCATTGGTTAAGGTCACGATCGTTCCACGCGGACAGAGCCTAGGTGCGGCCTGGTATTTACCAGAAGAACGTTTAATTGTTCGCCCTCATCAAATGCTCGATGAAATGTGCGCAACGATGGGCGGTAGGGCAGCTGAAAAAGTAATGTTCGATACCATTTCTACAGGTGCCTTAAGTGACTTAGAAAAAGTAAACAAACAGGCCAGGGCAATGGTTACCATTTATGGTTTGAACGAGAAATTAGGTAACATTACTTATTACGATTCTTCAGGTCAGAATGAGTATAATTTCTCAAAACCTTACTCAGAAGACACTGCTTTAACCATCGATAAGGAAATTTCGGCATTAATTGAAGGCCAATACCAGAGAGCGATCAAATTATTGGAAGAAAACAAAGATAAGTTGATTCAATTGGCTGATATTTTGATCGAAAAAGAAGTTTTATTTAAAGATGATTTAGAAGTCATTTTTGGTAAACGTTTATTCGAAAATCAAGCAGAAAGCGGAACTCCCGGACATATTACTCCGGTAGAAGCATAAATAAATAATTTCTATTATTACATTTGCTACCCTGGTTTAATCATTGGGGTAGCTTTTTTTTATAATGAAGGATAATACGACAGCGAAAGAGCAAATACTAAAAAAGATAAGGAAAGCACTTTTGGAAAAGCGCGAAAGCCCTTATCCTAATTTGGAAGAGAGTGCATTGTATAAAAAAAACACCGATGAGTTAGAGGTATTGTTTGCTGAACAGCTTACTGCCGTATCGGGTAATTTTATCTTCTGTGAGGATGGGATAGATTTTTTTGAAAATATGCTCCAGCTGGCCGATAAATTTAAGTGGCGTAAAATTTACTGTTGGGAGCCCGAGCTGCAGCAGTTCTTAAATAAGTACGAATTTCCATTTTACCAAACCGATAAAGATTTTGACCAGGCAGAGGTTGGCATTACCCTCTGCGAAACATTGATTGCGCGTAACGGAAGTGTTATGGTAAGCAACAGCGGTGCTGCCGGCAGGAGACTGAGCATTTTCCCACATCACCACATTGTGATTGCCAAAACAAGTCAGCTGGTTTTAGATCTTAAAGATGCCTTTCAGTTGTTAAAAAACAAATATGGCAACCAAATCCCGTCCATGATCAGCACCATTACCGGCCCCAGCAGAACTGCCGACATCGAAAAAACATTGGTTTTAGGTGCACATGGGCCTAAAGAGCTGTTTGTGTTTTTGATCGACGATTTTAGTTAAGCTCTTGACTTTCATAGCTTTTACCTCTCGCCTTTGCCGTATATTTTAAGAATCCCACAGCGATACCAAACCTTACCCAGGCATATTTATCTTTAAAGTAAATATTGTATGGGTCTTCCCCATAATAGCCTGTACCCAACATAAGTGAGGTTTGTCTCATCCAAAATGGCGAATAATATGCCGTTGCTTCTATATTTAATCGCCTTTTAACCGCAAAGAAATTATAACTGTCATATTTATTTATTGCATAAGTTGTTTCTAGATTCCATCTGAACCGCTCCTTATTTAACCATCCTTTTCTATCATCTTCTTTATTAGGAACTCGCTTATTGTTTTCTTTCTCATCCTTGGTTAAAAGATCGTAAAAATAGGAATATGTCCTGTAAGAAACACTATAGCCGATTCTCGTAAAACCATAGTCTCCTTTTATAACATTGTCATAGCCAAACAATCCATTTGATTTAAACTCAACCTGTTGATTGAGTGAAGATTTTAAGATATTACCGTTACTTTTAACTCTCCCCCAATTATACCTCCCATAAATGTAATTGGTAGAGAAATCCCAATCTTTATAATTCAATGTGCCTACAACTTGTCTTGGTGTATTATCCTGTCCATTAGAGTGATGCATGAAACCCAGAGTTGCATATTTATAATTATTTTCATCATTATTCAGCCGGTAATAAAATGCTCCTCCGATTCTAAAATCCGGTGTATATACAGGTTTAGAATTTAGATCAAGCATCCTTATTGTAAAGTCAGGAATTAATGCAGCTGCCAGTCGAGATCCCTTGGTTCCAAGAATCATGAAAGATGTACTTAGTCTTGAGCTAAAGATGTATTTATTCTTAGAGCCCAGTTCTCCCAATGGAGCAATATAGGATAATGGGTGATTCTGTCTGTAAAAACCGATATATTTCAGATTAAGATAACGTGTAGTATCTGATTTAATTGGATCCTGATCTTGCGCTTTAGTGCCGTTACAGATGAAAATTATTAAAGTGATGAGGGCGAATTTTTTCATGATTTTATCTTAAATTGAGTTTATTTGGTATCAGAACTTAATAATTTCTTTGAACAAAGATTTTCTATTATGTCACCAATTACATAAGGCGGTTCTTTATAAGCTATTTTAAGGTCAATGTTGCTGTTGGGATGTATCAATCCTATTCTATGCGCCGTTTCATGGGCTATTGTATTTGCAATGCTAGCTGCATTACGATGCTTTAATGGAATTCTATTTAGCAAAATCGGGCCATTTGCTGTACCGTCGTAGGCAATGTTATGGTAAAAAGTATAGCGAAACCATCCAATTGCTCCACCGTAAGTTTCTATATACTCCCCATTAATCTGTCTGCGTATTTTATCTACTATTTCTTTGGCTACCAACCCTTTCCAGGCTTTTGCATGCGGCCCGCTACCAATACTATCCTTTACATAATTTTCAAGTTCAGTTTCGAACTTTTGAGAATAAATTGCATTGACTGATAATTTAACTGCTTCTTCATATTCCGCTACTTTTTTACAAGGAATTTTGGAGGATGCGAAAGAAACTACTGTTTCGTTTACAGTTGTACTTATTGGTTGAACAGTACATATCTTTGCACATGAACAATAGAATAACGCCATTCCTCCTAAAAGGAAAAATAATTTGCTCTTCATAATAGTGCCAATTTAGATTTTAAATAATATATATTGTAATTATAAAAGGCATATTCTCTCCGCAAAACAAGCAATTTGACATTGCTATCTGTGCTATAAATAGTAGTCAGGAAGGTCTTGTTTTTATATCGTTTAGTTTGATATAAAAGTAATCGATAGCCAAAGTGGTTTATATACCGAGTACTCGGTATATTTAGTAGTTCTTTAATCTTGTTATATTTATGGAATATTGATTATATCTTTTCAATAATCCGCTTAATGAATAAAGTTTTATTACTATTCTTATTATTACCATTCCATTTGTGCTTTGCTCAACAGGGCAATCCCATTCTAATCGATACCGCCAAAAAGTTCGACATCAGCAGGCATGGTTATTTTTATGAGGACAGGAACTTAAACCTCAATATCGATTCTATCATCAACCTTAAACAGGCAAACAAACTCAGTCCGTTAACCGTTGGAAAAGTTTTTAGTAAGGGTTATACCCAGTCGTATTACTGGATTGCTTTCGATATCAAAAATACCTTAAACCAATCTGTCCACCTGATGTTTAAGGAGCAGAGCTCAAGTATTAACCGGCTTCAGCTTTTCAAGGTAGATACAACTGGGAAAATACATCGGCTTGGTTTAACCGGCGATCATTTCCCATTTAGACAGCGCCCGTATCACAACAGAAGTTTTATTTATCCGCTTGTACTCGCCCCACACGAAAAAGCCACTTTTTACCTCTGGGCCGATAAGCGTGGACAGAACATGTACATGCCCATGTCGATAGGGCGCGATATTGATATTATCCAGGCGGAAATCCCGCAGCATACCCTTTTTGGATTTTATACGGGTATTTTTGTATTTGCTGTTATATTCAACATGCTGCTCTATGCTTCTGTCAGAGATAAGATACACCTTTATTATGCCATCTATATTTTCTGTACGCTGATTTTTATCCTTGAAGAGGAAGGACTTGCTTTCCAATGGTTTTACCCCGATTTGCCCGGTTTACAGGATTACATGCGGCTTATTATGGCTTCGTTAAGCTGTGGGCTATTGATCCAGGTGATGCAGCTGTTCGTTAATCAAAACCCTGAAAACAGCAGGCTCTACCGCTTTACCACCTATTATAAACGTTTTTGCTGGCTGATGTCCATTATCCCAGTTTTCATGCTGTTTAAATCGTTTATCGCACTCGAGAAAACCGTTTTTTACATCAACAACTTTTTAGCCCTGCTTACGGTTATTGTACTGATTATTTGCGTGGTCGAACGCATCAGGGCAGGTTATAAATTGGGTTGGTATTACTTTATTGCTACCGTAATGCTTTTGTTTGGTGTGTTCAATTATGTTTTTAACACCTTAGGCCTTACCAACTTTAACCTGTTAAAGCCAAACGGCCTAGTGGTAGGTTTAACCGCCGAAATTATCTTTCTTTCTTTTGCTTTAACCCAGCGTTATAATTTTCTGAAAAAAGAAAAGGAAATCCTGCTCGAAGAAAAAAGTAAACACCAGGTTGATCTGGCCGACGGCATTTTCAATGCGCAGGAAGATGAAAGAACCCGCCTGGCCCGCGACCTCCATGATGATTTGGGTGGCACATTATCCATCATCAAATTAAACATTACCGCTTTCCAACAAAAAGTGTTAAAACTGACCGAAAACGACCGGATGTTTTATGATCAAACCATTAGCATGATCGAAAAAGCCTGTGCCGATTTAAGGGAAATATCGCATAATTTAATGCCCAAAAATTTCGAAAAACTGGGCTTGATCGAAACCCTGAAAGAGCATTTCAACAGCTTAAACCATTCAGGCAAAATTGCCTTCGAATTTGTTTTCCAGGTTGAACATCCCATTGAAAGTGCTACAGAAATTACCATTTACCGTATTGTGAACGAATTGATCAATAACATCAACAGACATTCCATGGCCACAAAAGCAACCATCCAGATTTTATCTTTTGGCGAAAGGATCAATATCATGGCTGAAGATAACGGTATTGGTTTTGATCCAGATCAGGATAAAAAAGGCCTGGGCATGCAGAATATTCTCTCACGGGTAAATTACCTGAGCGGAAAAATCCAGATAGACAGTAACCGGAATGGAACCACTATAGTAATCGATATCCCACTGAAACCATGAACATGACCGAGCAGAAACCCACTACATTAATGATCGCGGATGATCATAAATTATTTGCCGAAGGATTATCGGCCATTCTTTCTGAGCAGCCCGATTTTAATATAATCGGTATGGCTTCAAATGGAAAGGAGATCCTGCACCTTTTGAACAATCAGGTACCCGATATTTTAATCCTCGATTTAAATATGCCGGTTTTAGATGGCGAAATCGCCGCCGAAAAAATCAGGCAGCTTTTTCCTGTGGTCAAAATAATGGTTTTATCGATGTATTATTCTGCTCAATTAGCGAACAAGCTCGAAGAAATAGGCGTAATGGCATTTGTTCAGAAAGATACTGATGCCGAAACCTTGTTCAAAATCATTTCTGGCGTGCAAAGGGGAGAAAAACATTTCCAAAAAATAAAACCCGATATGCAGCCATCGGTATTTAGCAATGGGGACTATTTTCAAAAAAGCCATAATTTAACCGCCCGGGAAATGGAAATTCTCCAATTGATCAGCGAAGATTACTCTTCCCAGCAAATTGCACAAAAATTATTTATAGCATTAAACACCGTTGATACACACCGGAAAAACATGGCGCAAAAGTTAAATGTGACCGGGAAAACAGGATTATTAAAATTCGCCCTCGAAAATAAGCTGCGATAAAATCAAATATATTTTCGTTTTTACGATAAAATTGCTATTTTTATACTATATACCGTTTTAGTCTCCGGTGTTATGATTATGGGCAAGTCGATTAATACGGTAATATTGGGTACCGGAAGTTACATTCCACAGAACATCATCTCTGGAAACGAATTCTTAAACAGTACATTCTTCGAGAACGGAAACCGCCTGGAGAAAGAGAATGCGGAGATCATTCACAAATTTTCCGAAATCACCGAAATCGTAGAAAGGCGGTATGCCTGTCCGGAGCAGTTAAGTAATCATATTGGTGCTAAGGCAGCAGAAAAAGCCATAGAAAATGCAGGTATAGATAAGGAAACCTTAGATTATATTATCTTCTGCCATAATTTTGGCGACATCCCCTTAAATAGTAACCGGAGTGATATTTTACCTTCCTTGGCTTCAAAAGTTAAACAACACTTGGGCATTCACAATCCTGATTGCGTAGCTTACGACCTCATTTTTGGTTGTCCGGGATGGGTACAGGGTGCCATTCAGGCCGATTATTACATTAAAAGTGGCGATGCCAAACGGGTGATGGTGATCGGTGCAGAAACCCTGAGCCGTATTATCGACCCGCACGACCGCGACAGTATGATTTTTTCGGATGGAGCCGGCGCGGTAATTTTCGGAGCAGAAGAATCAGCTGCGCAAAAAGGAATATTGGCCCATAAAACAGAAACGCACGCTGTTAATTACGGCAACCTGCTAACCATGGGAAAGGGATCGCACCCGGATGAAACCAGTGGAAATTTTTACCTTAAAATGAATGGACGTAAACTTTATGAGTTTGCAGTTGTTCAGGTACCCCAAGTGATAAAAAAGGCTATTGATAAAGCCGGGTTGAGCGTAGAAGATATCAATATTGTGTTTGTACATCAGGCCAACGGTAAAATGGATACGGCCATTATGAAGCGTTTATTTAAGCTTTACGGTAAAGACGTTGTTCCTGAAAACCTGGTTCCAATGACGATTTCGTGGCTAGGAAACAGTTCTGTTGCCACAGTACCAACGTTATTAGACCTTGTTTTAAAAGAACAGGTTAAAGGTTATAAAGTTAAAGCTGGCGATGTAGCGGTTTTTGCTTCAGTCGGTGCAGGCATGCACATTAACGCTTTTGTATACCGTTTTTAATTATTAGCTAAGCGCCTTAATCCGGCTTTAGCCTGGCTTTCGATACTGCTTTCAAACTCGTGGTTTTTCATGGCAATGGCGGTATTGAAAGCCTCTTTTGCTTTAGCCTCGTTTTTCTTTCGCTCGTAAACTTTGCCCATTTGCAAGGCGGCATTGGCTGCAAAGTAATATTTAAGGTTTCTTCCAATATTGATTGTTTCCTGGTAAGCAGCCAGGGCCTGCTCATCTTTACCAAGATCATCATATATCCTGCCCAAACGGTAATTAAACTCCGTTTTATCTTTTTCGTTTGTATAATCTCCTGCTTTTTTATCATCCAGTAGCTGCAGGGCCCTGTTTAAATAACCACCATCAAACAAAAGCCTTGCTTTTAAGAGATCAAGGGTCGGTGTTCCAGCAGCAGCTTCACTTTTAGCCTGCTTATCTTTTTCCATATAGGTATAGCCATTCTTAACTGCCTTGGCAGCAAATGCCGTATAACCTGCTTTATCTCCTTTCAGCAGCGAGATCCACCCTAAATGGAGGTAAGCATCCTTTACAAAATTTACGCCCTTTGTGGCCTGCAAAAACCGGTTAAAATAAGTTGCTGCATTTAAGTCCAGCTTATTTAAGCGTGCAATTCCTTCCAGGTAATCAAGATAAGGGAAGGGCTGATAAACGCCTCCCTCAGGCCGCTTAGCTAAAATGGCTATCGCCTCGTCGCTGTGCGAATTTTTAATACACACGTAACTTTGCAGGTAGCTTTTAAGCAAGCTCGTATCGGCAATCCTTTCGGTATATTTCATGGTTTTGGCATAAGCCTGCGGGCTATGTGCCACATCGGTTAATACGTAAGCGTAATAAAACACCACTTCTTCGTAAAAAGGCTCATAAGATGATTTTGGCAGGTTATCGGCCAGTTTTTCGAACATGTTCAATCCGCTCTGCAGATTGCCTTTAATGCCAAAGGTTGAAAGTGCTTTTTTTAGGGCACCATCAGGCAGATTGCCCAAAACAGCATTAATTAGTCCCAAACCCTTTAAATTAAGGTGAAAGTTGGGGAATTTTTTATTGTTGTCCTGTAAAAGGCTGTTCGCTCTTTTAACTTCCATAGCCGCGTTAAAATATTCTCCAAAACGACCGCGGATGAGCGCCCATTGTAAATTGATCTCCGCCTGTGCATACAGGTAATAAGGTGAACTTTTATCATCATCACTGATCTGATCAAGCCGGGATGATTTATTGCCTTTCAAGCGGTCGAAATCAGCTTTGCTTTCTGAGGTGAGTACGGTAAAATAATCGATGTAATTTTCGAGCAGCGGGATAATTGAATTATTGGGATGCAGTTTCTTTTCGGTCGAGATGTATGCCCTTGCATTACCAAGCTTTAGTTCGAAAATACTTTTATAAGCGTTTAAGCAATTGTTGTTAAAATCAAAGTTGGCAAGCGAAAACAAGGGAGAGAGGAGCAGGGCAGAGGTTACAAAAAAACGGAAGCTTTTATTCATCAGGGGTTCTATTTCGGTTGGTTCTGTGCTGCTGCTACAGCTTCACATGTTACTAATTTCTACATTAAACGCTAAAAAGCTATTCTTGTTTTGTGTAAGCAAAAAACAGGCCTAAACAAAAAACGTCCCGGTTTGACCGGGACGTTTAAATTAGTTTAATAATGGATTTAGGCTTCAGCTACCTCATGGGTTAGAGCCTCATCAACCAGGATGCGCCCACAGTGTTCGCAAACAATGATTTTTTTACGTTGACGGATATCCAACTGGCGTTGAGGCGGAATCTGATTGAAACAACCTGAGCAAGAGTCGCGATCGATGGTTACTACAGCTAAACCATTCACTGCATTTTTGCGTAAACGTTTATAGGCAACCAATAAACGATCTTCGATCTGCGTTTCCGCTTTATCTGCTTTATTTTGTAAATCCTGTTCTTCTTTTTCAGTTTCTGCAGTAATTACATCAAGTTCTGTTTTTTTAGCTTCCAAATCCTTTTTTCTGCCTTCCAATTCAGCTTTAGCAGCTTCGTAGATTTCAGTTTTAGAGTTGATTTCGAAACCATGTTCTTTAATTTTCTTTTCAGAAACCTGGATATCTAAACCTTGAATCTCAATTTCTTTGGTTAAAGCATCGTATTCGCGGTTATTTTTAACTTCTTTTAATTGAGAATCATATCTTTTGATGGCAGCTTGCGCATCTTTGATGGTATTTTTACGGGTTACGATCGAATCCTCAAGATCATCAAGTTCGCCTTTGATTTTTGAAATTCTGGTTTCTAATCCTAAAACATCATCTTCAAGATCGGCAACTTCCATTGGTAATTCGCCACGTACCTGACGAATCTTATCAATTTTGGTGTGGATATTTTGTAATTCGTATAAAGCTTTTAGCTTTTGTTCTACGGTTTGTTCCATTAAAACAAGTAATTTATGGGGTTTGTATTTTGCTCCGTTAAACGGATTGCAAAGTTAGTAAATTTTTTCTGAATAATTTCAAGCAATAAATTTGAGGTAAATTGTTCAGTTTCAAAGTGTCCGATGTCGGCAATGATCAGTTTTTCCTCTGCATCAAAAAACTCATGGTATTTGAAATCAGCAGTGATAAAAACATCCGCTCCTGCGGCAATTGCATCTTTTAAAAGGAAGCTTCCGGAACCGCCACAAACCGCCACCTTTTTGATCCTTTTTCCAATTACTTCGGTATGCCGAACCACTTTGGCCTGCATCCTGTCTTTTAACAAATGTAAAAAATCATAAGCATCCATATCGTATTCCAGCCAGCCCACCATACCCGAACCTACCAACTGGTGTTTGTTTTCGAGCTTGTAAATATCGTAAGCCACTTCCTCGTAAGGGTGGTTTTCGAAAAGGGCAACCAAAATTTTCCGCTCAGCCTGGGTAGGGTACACCATTTCGATCCTTACTTCGTTTTCGCGATGGCGGAAACCTTTTTCGCCCACAAAAGGGTCTGAATCTTCATTTCCTTTAAATGTGCCAAAACCATCAGCATTGAAACTGCACTCGCTATAGTTTCCAATGTTCCCTGCACCTGCATAAAACAATGCCGACCGCAATTGTTCGGCCTGGGCATGCGGGCAATAGGTAACCAGTTTTTTTAAGAGTCCGGCTTTTGGCGACAGTACCTTAGTGCCTGTTAAGCCCAAACGTTCACAGATCTTTGCATTTACGCCGGTATGAATGCTGTCTAAATTGGTATGAATGGCATAAAGTGCAATATTGTTTTTAATGGCTTTTACCACTACACGCTCAACGTAATTCTTTCCGTTCAGCTTTTTTATCCCTTTAAAAACAATAGGGTGATGGGTAATGATGAGGTTACAGCCAGTAGAAATGGCTTCATCTACAATTTTTTCTACACAATCTAAGGCCACCAAAGCAGCATGGATTTCCATATTCGGGTCGCCCACAATCAGGCCAGAGTTATCATAATCTTCCTGGTAATTAAGTGGTGCAATGCTTTCTAAATAATTGGTAATTTCAGCTAATTTCATTCGATAAATATAAATAAAGCCTGCAGGTTTCGAAAACTTGTCTGCTAACTCCTTTCTCCGGCGCCAACAATATTCCATTTAGTGGCCGGTTTGGGTGTTTCACTGCTATCGGATTGATTTAACAAAAAAACCTATCAGGTTTTGAAACTTGATAGGTTTGAAAATTATATACTTTAAATGTGGTGTACTAGAATTTGCCTGCCTGTTGAAATCCACCGCCCATTCTTACCATTTGTAAGCTTTCAAAAACCATTTTCTGGTTATGCTCAAAAGCTAGGGTTTTGTGGTTAATTACATCGATGATCGATCCGATGAAGCATAAACCTGCTGTTACAAGGTATAAAATACCCATACCGATCTGGCCAATGATAAACCTTTGCAAGCCTGGAACAGCAAACAGTCCGATTAAGCAAAAAATCAACATATCTGACGGGTTTTTTCTTTTGCTACTGTAAACCATCAGGAAGTTACGCAACTGCTCTTCGGTTAAACCGGTTGTTGCCTGTTGTAAATATGAGTATTCCTCTGGTGTTATACCTGGTAACGACATTAGAGGTGATTGAAATATATCCATGGTTTCTATGTATTTGTTGGTAAAATTTTAAACTTTCTTTTATTTTTTATCAATGTATAAATTCTGTAAACAATGATCAAAAGCGCCGGAAACCCAAACCAATGTTCGGAAAAGCTTTCGGTAAACCTGCCATGTAAAATATGACTGATAGACCTGCCTATACCGCATCCCGGACACCAATCCTTAAAACCCAAACGGTCTAAAGGACAAAGTGTAAAATGATGCTCATGGCTATTCGCTGTTGCCAGTAACAGTAAAGCTGTTAACCAGAAAACAAGTTCTAGTGGAAAGCTTTTAATGTACTTCATTGTTTCACTTTTTATACTATTTAGAGGCTATAGAACTACCTTTGTTACATCGATTTGCCCTTAATCGACGAAAGGGGAATATATTTCGACCAAACGAACGATACCATCTAAGAATAAGCTACAGTTTTTCTTACATCTGATTCTTATATCAGAACGCAGTCAAAAATAGTTAAAAAAACCTTTACACAAATTGCGGGTTAATATTAAAAGATAAGCTTATTTTTGTGCCTTGAACATTCGAGATTTAATAAACCGATACAAAACTGACGATAGGGTAACACAATTTACCAAAGCGTTGAATGCGACCAAAAACCCCAAGATACAATTAAAGGGATTGGTGGGTTCAGCCGATGCCATCGTTGCCCTTTCTTCATATTTTTTATTGCATAAGCCTATAATGTTCGTTTTGCCGGACAGGGAAGAGGCCGCATATTTCCAATCCGACCTGGAAAGCGTACTCGACAAACAGGTTTTACTTTTCCCTTCTTCTTACCGCAAATCTTTTGATTTTACACAGGTTGATACCGCCAATGTACTGGCACGAGCCGAGGTATTGAACGAACTGAACCACGATTCGGAATATGGAAAAATTGTGGTTTCCTATCCCGAAGCCATTGCCGAAAAAGTGATTGATCGCTCTGCACTGGAAAAAAACACTTTAGAAATCAGTTTGGGAGCGAAACTGGGCATCGATTTTATCAATGAATTTTTAATTGATTACGACTTTGACCGCAGGGATTTTGTTTATGAGCCTGGGCAGTTTTCTATTCGAGGCGGTATTGTAGATATCTTTTCTTTCTCCTCTGATTTACCTTATCGTATCGAATTTTTTGGCGATGAGGTAGAAAGCATCAGAAGTTTTGAAATTGAAAGCCAGCTTTCGGTTACTGATGTTAAATCGTTTACCATTGTACCGAACGTTCAGGCCAAATTTTTAACAGAAAGCAATATCAGCATCCTGGATTACATCGACCGGGATACCCAACTGTGGTTTAAAGATGTAGAATTTACATTAGATATCGTGAAGGCTGGGTTTAAAAAAGCGGTTGAGCTCTGGAAAGCTTTACCAGCGGCAGATAAAACGCAGAACCCGGAATGGATCGACCCTAAGTTTGCTTTTAGCGACGAGAAATTATTAGGCGATCACCTTCAGGATTTCCCCCTGGTTGAATTCGGTAAACAGTTTTTTTATAAAACAGACAACCGTTTTGAGTTCGAAACCAGGCCACAGCCTTCTTTCAATAAGGATTTTAACCTCTTGATCCACAACCTTAAGGAAAACGAAAAAGAGGGGATTATTAATTTTATCTTTACCGATTCGCCAAAGCAGATCGAGCGTTTATATGCCATTTTAGAGGATATAGACAAAACGGCCAAATTTACCCCTATCAACAGCATGTTGCGCGAGGGTTTTGTAGATCCTAAAATCCAAACGGCATTTTATACCGATCACCAGATTTTTGACCGTTATTATAAATACAAGCTTAAAAAAGGTTACCAGAAAAGCCAGGCCATTACCTTAAAAGATTTAAGGGAATTAAAATCAGGTGATTTCGTTACCCACATCGACCACGGGATCGGCAAATATGCCGGGCTGGAAAAAGTGGAGGTGAACGGCAAAACCCAGGAGATGATCCGTTTAATTTATGCAGATAACGACCTGCTTTATGTAAACATCAACTCGTTAAACCGCATAGCCAAATATAGCGGCAAAGAAAGCGGGGTGCCAAAGATGAATAAACTGGGTACTGATGCCTGGGACAAGCTAAAAAAAACTACAAAAAAAAAAGTTAAAGATATTGCCCGAGACCTGATCAGGCTTTATGCCCTGCGCAAAACCCAGGCGGGAACTGCATTTTCTCCCGATAGCTATTTACAAACTGAACTCGAAGCTTCTTTTATTTACGAAGATACCCCCGATCAGTTGAAAGCTACCCAGGATGTAAAAAAAGATATGGAATCGCCACATCCAATGGATCGTTTGGTTTGCGGCGATGTTGGGTTCGGAAAAACGGAGATCGCCGTTCGCGCGGCATTTAAAGCTGTTGCGGAGGGCAAACAGGCCGCAGTTCTGGTTCCAACTACTATTTTGGCTTTACAGCATTTTAAAACCTTCTCTTCCCGTTTAAAAGATTTTCCGGTTACAGTAGATTATATCAACCGTTTTAAAACCAATAAACAGATTAAAGATACGCTGGCCGAAGCTGCTGCAGGCAAAGTTGATATTCTAATCGGAACACACCGTTTATTAAGCAAGGATGTTAAGTTTAAAGATCTTGGCATCATGATTATTGATGAAGAGCAAAAGTTTGGTGTTACCGCAAAAGAACGATTAAAAGCCATACGTGTAAATGTTGATACGTTAACGCTAACCGCAACGCCGATTCCGAGAACGCTACATTTCTCTTTAATGGGGGCAAGGGATTTATCCATTATCAGTACCCCGCCACCAAACCGGCAGCCCGTTAACACCGAATTACATGTTTTTAATGATAAACTGATTCAAGAGGCTGTTCAGTTCGAATTAGATCGTGGCGGACAGGTATTTTTTATCCATAACCGGGTAAACGACCTGATGCAATTGGGCGGATTAATCCAGAAACTGGTGCCAAAAGCAAGAATTGGTATTGCACACGGCCAACTGGATGGCGATCAATTGGAAGATGTCATGCTCGATTTCATCAACGGAGAAAAAGATGTACTGGTCGCTACAACGATCATAGAAGCGGGTTTAGATATTCCTAATGCAAATACCATTATCATTAACCATGCACACATGTTTGGTTTGAGCGACCTGCACCAAATGCGTGGCAGAGTAGGCCGGAGTAACAAAAAAGCATTTTGTTACCTGCTTTCACCACCCTTATCTACTTTAACCTCTGAAGCCCGTAAGCGCTTAAGTGCCATCGAAGAGTTTTCTGATCTTGGCAGTGGTTTTAATGTGGCCATGCGCGATCTGGATATCCGTGGCAGTGGAAATTTATTGGGTGCAGAGCAAAGTGGCTTCATTGCCGAAATCGGTTTCGAGATGTACCATAAAATATTGGATGAAGCTATCCAGGAGCTAAAAGAAGCTGAATTTAAAGGGCTGTTCGAAAATGAGCCTGCCCGGCCGTTCGTAGGCTTTACGCAGGTAGATACTGATCTGGAATTGTACATCCCGGATGCTTACATTACCAATATTACCGAGCGCTACAACTTATATACGGAACTTTCTAAACTTGATAACGAAACCGAACTGGCCGTTTTCGAAAAACACCTGGCCGATCGTTTCGGGCCTGTTCCTCCGCAGGTAAAAACCATGCTCAGCGTGGTGCGTTTGCAGTGGCTGGGCAAGAAATTAGGTTTTGAGAAAATCAGTTTCAAGAAGAACAGTTTGCGCGGCTATTTTTTAAGCGATAAACAATCTGCTTATTTCGACTCGAATACTTTCACCAAAATTTTAACATTTGCGCAGAACCATCCGCGGATGTGCAATTTAAAAGAGGTAAAAAATACCCTCAGGATTGCCTTTGATAATATAAATACGGTTGAAGAAGCAATTGAAACCTTAGAACTTATTGATTAAAAACGTTAATTGAGTCAGTTAATTGACTCAATTAACGTTTTCAAATTACCAGCACTACCTTAAAATAAACATGTTAGACCCAACCCTATTGCTCGATTTAGTGAAAATGCAAATGCCTTATGGGAAATATAAAGGTTACCTGATCTGCAACATCCCCGAAAGTTATTTGCTTTGGTATAAGGATAAGGGCTTTCCGAAAGGTAAATTGGGCGATTTAATGGCTACAATGTTTGAAATCCGGGTTAATGGCTTGGAATATTTATTAACGCCATTGAAGAATCAAAATCGATAGATGGGGTCTATTAACAAATCAGGGCATTTATTCCTGCCAATTGTCCTGAGCATAGCGGAACGATCCCTCGCGATCCACCCTCCCGAACTGTTTCAGCGCCCTAATCTGTATTAAGTTTCTCAGCAGATGCTGAAAAAAATTCAGCATGAAGGGATTGCATAATAATGCCCGCAGATCAAAATGATCTTGGCAGAAAATCAGCGGTTATCTACGGGAAACAAACTTATATTTCACAACCATTTTCGTCACAAACCGCATCATTATTATTATTATTTAATGAGGTAAGTATAGTTTTGGGTTGAGCGGCTTTCCACTCGTTAAAACTTTGGGTAAGCGCATCGGTAAAAGCCTGAACAGGCTGAGCACCTGAAATACCATACTTGCGGTCCATCACAAAATAAGGCACTCCTCTAATCCCTAAATTCTGGCTTTCATAAATATCATAACGAACAGCTTCTGCAAATTCATTGCCATTTAAAACAGCGGTAACTTCCTCCTTATCCAAACCCATTTCTACGGCAAGATCAATCAAAACATCATTTTCGCCAATATTTCTGCCTTTTAGAAAATGTGCTTCAAACAATTTTTCTTCTGCTAAATCCTGCAGATCATGTTTTGCTGCCAAATGGATCAGGCGGTGCGCATTAAAGGTATTTGCAGGAATGCTGGTGTCAAAATCAAGAGTTAAGCCAGCATTTGCGGCCATATCAGCCACCTGCCTGGTCATTTGCTTAGCCTGCTCAACCGGCATCCCTTTGCTTCTTGAAAGATAATCGTAAACCGTTTCGTTACTGGTGTTTTGATACTCCGGATTGAGCTGAAAACTCTTCCAGTCTATTTCAATTTCTTTTTTGAAGGGCAATTTTTCTAATGCCTGTTCAAAATGCCTCTTCCCGATATAGCAAAACGGACACATTACATCCGACCAGATTTCTACTTTCATAACACAAAATTAAGCGTATTATAATTGACTATAGTAAGACCAAAGTAAAAAGCTACTATCCTTTGGGATAGTAGCTTTGATTAAGAATTGTCATCATGAGCATGTAGAAAGATCATGTTAAGATAGGGCGTTTCGCTAAACTCAACGTGACAAAGTAAATAATTGCTTAACTTATTTATACAATTGGTTAAATATCAGCTTAAAGGTGCCGTGCGTTTGTGCCCTAAAGGTTATTTCAGGCCCGAAAGCAAGTAATTTTCCCTTGCCAACTTTTGCTTCGAATGCGGTTATGCCATCTTGCAGGTAAGTCTGACCCCAGGCCCAGCCACTGCGCAATGGCGTGGCGTTTTCGAACCACATTAATGGTTTAATCCTCCCTGCAGCAATAGCATCACCCGTCAGTTTAAAAACAGGGCTATTATCAAAATATACATCAGCTTCCTTTTCCATCCCCCAATTGGTAGGCAAAGAGGTGTCTACGCCTACATTTAACACACTTCCGGGAACATAATATTTTTCAGCAGGTAACCGTTTTTCTTCGCCGTTTACAATTTCTACCATTGCGTTACGTACAGGCAGGTTTAAGTGATAAGCCAGGCTGGTGCTACTGCCAATGGTTACAATATTACCACCAGCCTCTAAAAACCTCTTCAATTCAGGGATTGATTTATCAGCAGTAATCCTGCCCAAACGGTTTCTAAATTCCTGTGGGATTTCATCTGCTTTTGGCCCGAAAGATCTGTTTCCTCCACCTCCGCCCTGAACCGACGGAATTGCACCTCCTACAAAAATGATCACATCGTATTTGGATTTTAAATTTCCGGCATCCACGTCCTGCGGATAGATCACCGTAGCGTTATAGTGATATTGCTCCATTAAAAACCGCACCCAGCCTGAAGCCATTGAACCACCGTAGGTATCCCAAAGGGCAATTCTGGCTGTCGAAACTTTGATTTTATTCTTTGGAGCAGCCGCAACTTTTAGTTTAATATTTGCCTTTTCCAATAAGGATTTTCCTGCTGACGAAACATAAAAATCGCCATTTTCTGCAGATCGGTAAACTTCAACCTTGTTTTTCAATAAATCATTAACTGCGGTATAAGAATCATTTTGTGCAGCGCTTAACACATAACCCGATCCATTTGGCAATTTATTTTCTGGTTTTAAGAGTTCGCCATGAGGATTTTTTTCGAACGGACCAGAAAAATCGTCCAAAATACGGTCGAATTTCACGTCCATTAGATAGGCCAATGTCCACCCCGCAGCATCGTAGGGCGGAATCGGGGCACCGCCCTCGTATTTAAAATCGTTTGGGTGATCCTGTGGCTCAAACATATCCAAAACATGTGGACGGAAAGCCTGATCGGTTTTTACCACATAACTTCCGGCAGGATAATTTTTACCAGCAACGGTAAATGCTGCTGTTGCTTTTTGCACCACGATTCCCGTTCTGATCAATGCATTTAAAAATTTAATGGCAGTGTTAAAATCCGGCTGATCTGCAGATAAAATATAACCCCGTGCATCACGGTTTGCCGGCGCCTTCATGACCGTATCAAAAGCTTTTGTACTGATCTGCCGCCTTGGTCCAAAATCGACATCTCCACCTGCAACTGAAGTACCCCTTTCGCTTTTTGCAGCATTGTTAATGGCTTCAATTTTCTTTGGAGAGAATGACCAGGTATCTTTTTTACCCCGCTCAATTGAATTTTTACCCATCTGGTAAATGTTGTACAACAATTCGTCGCGATAACGTTGTGCATAATTTAAAACGGCATAGTTTAATGATACAGAGTAATCAATCGAGTTTTTAAAGTACCATTTCCTTGGGGTAATCGGGTTTGGCGAATCTCCGTTCGGCAATAAACGCGAAGGAACCAAAGGAATTTCAGAAGGCGTTGGGTTTCCGATAATTTCTGTTAAAAGGCCAACCATGTTATGAAAATAGGTTGTGGTTCTTAATCCGCCATTGTACCAGGTAGAATAAACCGATCCCCCGCGCTGCGTATAACCAGGCTTGTTTTCTACATTCATCCGGTTGTGCATGGCAGCACCAACGGCATCCAAGCTGGTTAACAGGGTTGGGTCGAAAACGTAATTAAACGGATCACGATAAGGCGGACCGGCAACCACCGTTCCTGCCGGACCGGCCTGATGGTGGTTATACATAATTTGCGGAATCCACTCTATAAAAAGCTGACGGCCAATATTTTGTGTTTCTTTAAGGTTTAACATAAAGAAATCGCGGTTATTATCATGTCCTGCATATTTTTCATAGAGAACCGGGAGCCCGAAAGTTGTTCTTTTCTTTGGATCTTTATCCCTCATGTACCAATTGCTTATCAGTTCTTGCCCATCAGGGTTGGCATGTGTAAACAAAATGATCACATTATCTAAAATACGCAGGGTTTCAGCATCAGTTCTGGAAGCAAACTGGTATGCGGTTTCGATCAACTGGTGCGCACCAACCACCTCATTTGCATGCAGGCCCCCATCTATCCAGACTACAGCTTTACCTTCCTGCGAGAGCGCTTTTGCCTGCTCAGGCGTAATTTCGGCATGGGCCAATTGTTGTGAAATTTCTTTATATCGGTCTAATTTCTTTAAATTCTCCGGCGAGGAAACGATCAGCATATATTGGCTTCTGCCTTCTTCAGTTTTACCAATGTCGATCAGTTTAACACGATTCGAATTTGCTGCAAGTTTTTTAAAATAAGCTTCCGTTTGGGTATAATTGGCCAACTGATAATCGTCGCCGATATCAAAACCGAAATGCGATTTTGGCGTTGGTACCTGCTGGGCCAGCGCTATACCGCTACTTACCATTA
The DNA here is from genome assembly GCF_014196715.1 of Pedobacter zeae. Lineage (GTDB taxonomy): Bacteria > Bacteroidota > Bacteroidia > Sphingobacteriales > Sphingobacteriaceae > Pedobacter > Pedobacter zeae. The sequence goes on along the minus strand of NZ_JACIEF010000003.1, from coordinate 942,155 downwards.
AAAAAGCAATGCAAAGCCTTTTAAAGTAGATTTTTATCATAATAGGAGGTTTAGTTAGTTAATCAAATATAATAGAGAATAGCCGCCAAAAACCGCTTGCTGTAAATTTGTTACAAGTAATTCTATGAGTACAACATTAACTACAGATAAAAAGGACGCATATGGATTTTCATCCGTAGTTTAAAAATCCGTGTTTATCTGTGTACCACTGTGGTGAAATAAATTAAAAACCATTAATGGGAAGCACGAGAATCAATGCTTACAAAAATACCTTAATCTTTAAATCCTAATGCATACATTTGTCTTGATGTAAGTTCTTAACTTTATTTTTCATCAACCGATAGAGGTTCCCGGAATACAACCGGGATTAATAGGGAATCGTGTGCAAATCACGAGCTGTCGCGCAACTGTAAATTCTGTCTTTAAAGAAGACAACGGTTTTATCAATCATGCCACTGTGCCGTTTACCGGGATGGGAAGGCGATAAAACCGGGAATAAGTCAGGAGACCTGCCTATATTGAATTGACGGTGCTTTCGCGTTATAAAGTAACTGGTCAGGTCTGATTGTACACGATAAAATTAAAATTTTATATGCTTGCTTTAAGCGTTTGCTGAGAAGTGGGCAGGCTGTGCCCTAACCTTTCCTTTAATTTTTTAACACAAAGTATTACAAAATATTGCTTTAAGGGCTTTTAAACGATTTATTTACTTAATCTTTAAAAGAGATGCTAACGCAAAATCTGGGCTATCCGCGAATAGGTAGCCAAAGGGAATTAAAGAAAATCTGCGAAAATTACTGGGCAGATAAAACGGGGTACAAAAATGTGCTTCAGGTGGGAAAAAACATTCGTCGCGAAAACTGGAACCTTCAAAAAGAAGCTGGAATTGATGTTATTCCATCGAACGACTTTTCTTTTTATGATCATGTTCTGGATCATTCCTTAACTTTTGGAGCAATCCCAAGGAGGTATAATGAGGTGATCCTGAAAAAAGGAAATGAAGAGCTTGATCTTTATTTCGCTATGGCAAGGGGTTATCAAAAAGAAGGCCTGGATGTGGTAGCAATGGAAATGACCAAATGGTTTGATACCAATTACCATTATATCGTTCCGGAGTTCTCTAAAGGCCAGGCTTTTAAACTTTTCTCCACCAAGATTATTGATGAGTTTTACGAGGCTAAACAACTGGGCATTACCACTAAACCTGTTCTGATCGGCCCGGTATCCTATCTTTTATTAGGCAAGGAAAAAGAAGCTGGATTTGAAAAAATAGACCTGATCAAAAACCTGCTTCCCGTTTATATCGACATTTTATCGCGATTAGATGCGTTGGATGCCGAGTATGTTCAGTTTGATGAGCCTTTTTTAACATTGGATCTCACTGAAAAAGACAAAAAAGCATATGAATATGCCTATAAAGAAATCAGAAAGGCTTTCCCAAGATTAAAAATTGTTCTGGCGACTTATTTCGGGGCTTTAGGCAATAATCTTGCTTTAACCGCTTCACTGCCGGTAAATGTTTTACACGTTGATCTGGTACGTGCAGAAGATCAATTGACTGATGTTTTAGCTGCATTAAAAGACGACACCATCCTCTCGTTAGGCTTGGTTGATGGAAGGAACATTTGGAAAAATGATTTCGAAAAATCTGTTTCCATTATCAACCAGGCAATAGAAAAAAGAGGATTAGATAAAGTATGGATTGCGCCATCCTGCTCGCTAATCCACGCTCCGGTTGATCTGGATAATGAAACCAATGAGAAAAATTTATCAGCTGAAATTAAACAGTGGCTGGCCTATGCAAAACAAAAAATTGCAGAGCTCGCTACCTTAAAAAAACTGATCACCAACGAAAGCCCTGCATCTACCCTGCAAAAGCTGGAAGAAAATAAAGTTGCCATCAGCAACCGTAAAATTTCCAAGATCATCCACAATCCGGCAGTAAAAGCACGGGTTTTGGCTTTAAAGGAGGAGGATTCGGAACGTTTGAGCCCATTTTCAACCAGAAAAATCAAACAAAGGGAGCTTAACTTACCGCTTTATGCTACCACTACAATCGGATCATTTCCGCAAACAGCAGAAGTAAGAAGCTGGAGGGCAAAGCTTAAAAACGGAACTTTTTCTGCTGAAGAATATGATCATTTAATTGCCCAGGAAACCGAAAAAGCAGTTAAATGGCAGGAAGAAATCGACTTGGATGTACTCGTACATGGCGAGTTTGAGCGTAACGATATGGTCGAATATTTTGGTGAGCAACTGGATGGTTTTGCCTTTTCTAAAAACGGATGGGTACAAAGCTATGGATCTCGATGTGTAAAACCACCCATCATTTTTGGTGATGTTTCACGTCCTGAACCGATGACAGTGAAATGGACGGCTTACGCGCAATCGCTTACTTCTAAATACATGAAGGGTATGTTAACAGGTCCGGTAACGATTCTACAATGGTCGTTTGTGCGGAATGATCAACCCAGGTCAGAAACCTGTACACAGATTGCTTTGGCTATTCGCGATGAAGTTTGCGACCTTGAAAATGCTGGAATAAAAATTATTCAGATTGATGAACCTGCCATTAGAGAAGGATTACCATTACGCAAAGCCGAATGGCAAAATTATTTGAACTGGGCAGTTAAAGCTTTTAAAATTTCGGCCAGCGGTGTGAAAGATGATACCCAGATCCACACCCACATGTGCTACTCGGAATTTAACGATATCATCCAGAGTATTGCAGATATGGACGCTGATGTAATCACGATCGAAACTTCGCGCTCCCAGATGGAATTGTTGGATGCTTTTGCCGATTTTAAATATCCAAACGAAATTGGCCCGGGTGTGTACGACATACATTCCCCAAGGGTTCCTAAACGCGAAGAAATGATTCGATTACTCAAAAAAGCAAAAACGGTTATTCCTTCAGAGCAACTTTGGGTAAACCCTGATTGCGGCTTAAAAACCCGGGGATGGGACGAAACCAAAAAAGCATTGATCGAAATGGTTGAAGCTGCAAAAGAGATGCGTAAAACTGAAAAAATACCCGCAGCAGATCTTCAGGTAAATTAATATCATTTCGGCCTCCGAAGCATTAACGCTATGATGTTAAATATTCCTCCGTTGTTAGTCTGAGCTTGTCGAAGACCCTCGTTGTGAAATAATTGAAGTAGATTGTCCTTCGACAGGCTCGGGATGACAACTTTTATTATTTTGTGTCCTGATCTCAACTTTGACAACTTTCTGATCAGAAAGTTGTCAAAGCTTTTTACTCCTCATATATTTACCCCATGACCTTAGAAGAAAGAATAGAAAACTCCAAAACCAGTATTTTTAAAGCCGTTTTTCCCAATACAACTAACCACTACGATACCCTTTTTGGTGGTACCGCCATGCACTTAATGGACGAAGTCGCTTTTATCACCGCAACGCGTTTTAGCCGCCAGATTATGGTAACGGTAAGCAGCGATAGGATTGATTTTAAAAAACCGATTCCGGCAGGCACCATTGTAGAGCTTATCGGTAAGGTTAACCACGTCGGAAATACCAGTTTAAAGGTTAATGTAGAAATTTATATCGAGCAGATGTATGCCGAAGGAAGAGAACTGGCTGTACATGGCGATTTCACTTTTGTAGCCATTGATGAAAACAAAAAACCAACACAGGTAATCAAATAGCCTTATAAGTTTTTAGCTAAAACAGTATAAAATCATCTGATTTAAATCTTTAAATTTGATGATGGAGCATCAATATTCAGAAGAAGATTTAAAAATTATTGCGAAACAATTAAGCTGTCCTGATGGCGAGCACGGCATTAAAACAGGCGAAATGATGCACGCCAGTAATCTTGGAATGACCATCTCGGCTATTGATGCATTAAATCTTCAAAATAATGATACCGTTTTAGAAATCGGCCATGGAAATGGTGGACATATTGCTCAACTCTTATCCAAAGCCGAAAAATTAAAATATTACGGGGCTGATATTTCAAAAACGATTATTGCCGAAGCAGCAAAAATCAATCAGGATTTTGTTAATGAGGGTATTGTTCATTTTGAGCTAACCAATGGCGATACACTGCCTTTTGAAAGTAATCTGTTCGATAAAATTTTTACCGTTAATACCATCTACTTTTGGCGCAATCCGGAGCATTATCTTAACGAAATTAAACGGGTTTTAAAGCCAGATGGAATTTTTTCTTTATGCTTTGCCGATAAAACCTTTATGCAAAATCTTCCTTTTACTTCTTATGGTTTCACGCTTTATGAAGCAGAAAAAGTACAGGAATTATTGGATAGTGCCAGCTTTAAAATTAAAAATGCTATCCGGAAAACAGAACAGTTAAAAACCAAAACAGGTGAGCAGGTGCAGAGAGCCTATCACGTTGTGGTTGCTTCCATTGAATAAATAGTATTCGTTTGTAACGAGGACGATAAATGTTCTTTTTTAATACAAAATCAGATACAAATAGGCATAAACTACCGGTGCAGCCAATAATAATCCGTCAAAACGGTCTAACAAACCGCCGTGTCCCGGCAACAAGCCTCCGCTATCCTTAGTATCCAGGCTACGTTTAAGCATCGATTCTACCAGATCGCCCAGTGTACCAAAATTTGCAATCAATAACGCCATACCTGCCCATACCCAGGCCGGACTTTCGGTAAACCAGAACGAAAGTCCAAAGGCAACCAATACACTCGTAAACATCCCGCCAAAAAAACCTTCCCAACTTTTCTTAGGTGAATGGCGCTCGAACAGTTTTCGCTTACCGTATTTCACACCAAAAAGATAGGCTCCGGTATCGTTTGCCCAAAGCATTAATAAAAAGGCCAGGGGAAAATGAAAGTTATATTCGTTCCAGTTTTTTAAGAAGCCCAGCGCATGAAAAAAACAAAAAGGTATGGTTACATAAACAAAGCCCACAAAAGTATATGAAATGTTGGCGAACGGAATTTTATTCTTTTTATACAGCTCGGTAATAAAAACCGAGAAAATAAAAGGAATGCAAAGCAGCAGGTACTTCACATCGTATTTTAAGTAATGTAAACCTGCAGCCATTAAAAAAATCAGAGATCCGGCAACCAAACCAATATTCCGGTGTGGCCTGATGCCCGAGTTCTTAATCAACTTATAAAATTCGAATAACGATAAAATGCTTAAAACAAGATAAAATATGGTAAAAGTATAACTCCCCAAAAGGATTGAGCCAAGCATTACAATGGTAAAAAAGAAAGCAGTTATTGCCCTGGTTTTCATGCTAAAAATGTAAGATGGGAGATGTAAAATAGGTAATGTTTAATCAGTTACTCAATTTCGTTTTCAACGATGTATTCTATGGCCTTATCAAAATCGATTTTATTCACCAAAACATTTATTTCACCGATGTTGTAGGCCGAGAGCTGTTTGTTCATCGTTACTGCCGGAATACCGGCTTCTGTTAATCCCTGTTTTAATACCTCGGCCGCAAAGGCATCACTGGTGGTATATACTTTAACCCAATTTTCGCTCACGTGTTGCGTTATCTTTAAAAAATTTAAACAAAGCTATGGTAATTATTGCACTAATTAAATAGCCATACCATGGAAAACCAACCGGTTCATCAACTTTATCGAGTGGCATATGATGTTTTTGCATGTAAAAAGCAGCACAAACCGCATAAGCATTATTTAAAAAATGCGCCAACATGGCATACCAGATGCTTCCGCTATAATAATACAGATAGCCAAAGCCTGCACCCAGCAGCATACGAGGTACAAAGCCATAAAATTGAAGGTGGATTGCACTAAAAATAATGGCCGCACTCCAGATGGCAACATGGTGATTGCCCAACATTTTTTGCAACGAACCCTGTAGCCCTGCCCTAAAAAAGAGTTCTTCGCCAATAGCTGGCAGCACTGCAATCATAATCAGGTTGGCCACAAAATCCCAGTTACTCCTCACCGTAATTAATTGGATGGTCATTTTCATGGCTTCCTGCTCCTTCATTTTCATCCAGTTTTCCAGTTCCTTCAAAAATCCGGGCAATACCATTTTTTGATTGAAAACCGCTACTCCTTCCATAACAGGCATACTTACTACCATAATGGCAAAAACTAAAACAAAAGGAAGAAAAGCAGGCTTGTTGAACCCGTAAAAAGAATTCGGCTTTTGCCCCTCAGTATACGCTAAAGCAATGGGAGGTAAAATAAACATTCCGATGGAACTGGAAACCTGGATTATTTTTAAGGCTGTGATAAATTTAGGATCGCCATTCATAATGCTTCCCAACTCCCCAAAAATAGAAGAGCCATAAACAACTGCGACCACTATAAAGCCTAATAATGTGCATATTACCGCACCAACCGCCCAGTAAACGCAAAGTAAAAATATCTGTAAAAGTGGGTGGCTGCCTTTGCGGATGGGTGTTACAAAATTCATTATTTGTACCTTTGTATGTTTTATTAATCGTTGAAGATAGAAAATGTCTGTTAAGATAGGAAATATAGATTTGGGTGAGTTCCCATTATTGCTGGCTCCGATGGAGGATGTAAGCGATCCGCCATTCCGTTATGTTTGCAAAAAAAACGGGGCCGATATGATGTATACCGAATTTATTTCTTCAGAAGGCTTGATTCGTGACGCAGCTAAAAGCAGGCAAAAACTCGATATTTTCGAATACGAAAGGCCTATTGGCATCCAGATTTTTGGTGGAGATATCGAACACATGCGCGAAGCATCCGAAATTGCTTCTGCCGCAGGCCCGGATTTAGTCGACATTAATTACGGTTGTCCTGTAAAAAATGTGGTTTGTAAAGGTGCTGGTTCCAGCTTGCTTCAGGATATTGATAAAATGGTAAAAATGACCGATGCTGTAGTTAAAGCATCGCATTTGCCGGTTACCGTAAAAACCCGATTAGGTTGGGACGATAATACCAAAAATGTTTACGAAGTTGCCGAACGACTTCAGGATGTGGGTATCCAGGCACTTACCATCCATGGCCGGACTAGGGCACAATTATATAAAGGCGAAGCCGATTGGACGCTGATCAGGGAAATTAAACGCAACCCGCGCATTAAAATCCCAATTTTTGGCAACGGTGATGTAGATAGTCCTGAAAAAGCGGCCAACTGGCGCATGGAATACGAGGTAGATGGCATTATGATCGGTCGTGCAGCTATAGGTTACCCCTGGATTTTCCGCGAGGTAAAACACTTCTTTAAAACCGGCGAACACCTTCCCGGACCAACCATAGCAGAAAGGATTGAGGTTTGCCGTACCCATTTAGATAAATCACTGGAATGGAAAGGTCCAAAAACAGGAATTTTCGAAATGCGCCGCCATTACGCCAACTATTTCAAAGGTCTGCCAGATTTTAAACCATATCGCATGCGGTTGGTAGCCGAGCCCGATATCAACAACATTTACAGCATTTTAGAAGAAGTGGCAGAAAAATTTGCTAACTATGATGCCACTAAGGTACTGGCTTGATTTTTGAAAGCTTTTTTCATACATTCGTTACTATCATGGTTACAGCTATTACAGACGGGGTTAAAGTTTCGGTTGAAACAGTTTACCAGCCAGAATATTCAAATCCGGCCAACGAGCATTTTATGTTCGCTTATCGCGTAGAAATTTCTAATCTTTCTGACTATGCTGTACAGCTAATGCGCCGTCAATGGTTAATTTTTGATTCTAACTCCAGCCGCAGGAAAGTAGAAGGGGAGGGCGTTGTTGGTTTACAGCCCGTTATCCAACCTGGCGAAACACATGTTTACGTTTCAGGTTGCAACCTAAAAACCGACATGGGCAGCATGAAAGGCACTTACCTGATGAAGCGTGACATAGATGGCTCAGAATTCGATGTTGATATTCCTGAATTTCAATTGGTAGCCCCTTATAAATTAAATTAATTTTCGCCCCGAGTGTAAGCGGAGGGTAAAATCTGCAGTCAGAAAAGCAATTTCAGCATTTCATTTTTCAGGTTAGTCCTACTTTTTGTTTCAAGTCCTCGCCGCGCTACGGGCTTTTCACGGCAATCAGCTTTAATATGCAATAATTCTGCTACTATTAATGGTTAACGGCATAGTGCGTGAAAAGAAGTATTCTGCTCCTTGCAACCCCAAATAGTACAACCTACTGTGCCACCTCAAGCTGATTCCAAAAAATTAGTGTAATGAAGCTGAAACAAATTCAGCTTAAACGAAGGTATGGTAAAAACTATCCTGAAAAACTAATTATAACCAAAAACGGCCAGGATTTAATCCTGGCCGCCCGGTGTTTTTCATAGTTAGGCTTTTTTAATCTCTGCTTCGTCCAAAAAGCATAGATGCATAGTAAAGCAAATTGGCAAGCGCACCAACAGCTGCCACCACATAAGTCATGGCTGCCCACCAAAGTGCATCTTTTGCCTGTGCATTTTCTTCCTGTGTCTGCATTACGCCGCTATTATTTTTTAACCAGGCTAAAGCCCGGTTACTGGCATCAAATTCGACCGGAAGGGTAATAATACTGAATACCGTTACCAATGCTAAACCCACTACGCCAATGGCCAGAACAATTGGGTTTCCGGTAAAACCGATTAACAATATGCCAATTAATAAAACCCACTGTAATAGATTAGATGATATGCTCACCACCGGAACCATGCTGCTTCTCAATTGTAACCAGTTATATGATTTCGCCTGTTGCACTGCATGCCCGCATTCGTGAGCCGCTACAGCCGCCGCGGCTACGCTCCGGCTATAGTATACATCTGTACTTAAATTAACGGTTTTATCTGATGGATTGTAATGATCTGTTAATTGCCCTTCGGTACTCATCACCCTCACGTCGTATATCCCATTATCATGTAGCATTCTTTCTGCCACCTCCTTTCCCGATAAACCAGAGCTTAATTGCATTTCGGCATACATAGAAAACTTGTTCCTAAAACGCCATTGTACAAACATGCTCAACAATAATACCGGGACGATTAATATTAAATAAACTCCCATTTTCTTATGTATGTTTTCCACGCAGCATATATCAAAAAGCGTTCCCATATTATTTTCGTATTAAAAAACAGTACATTTATACCATGCCAACCGAGCTTTCATACTGGGAAAAAGAATCATTTTTTTGTAATTATGATGCCATTATTATTGGCAGCGGCATTGTTGGATTAAACGCAGCCATACACCTCAAAAAATCAGTCTTATCGCTAAAAATAGCAATACTCGAAAGGGGATTTCTACCTACCGGTGCAAGCACAAAAAACGCGGGTTTTGCCTGTTTTGGAAGCATTTCTGAACTGATTGAGCAAGAAGAAATGATCGGTATCAACGGGCTTGCTGCACTCATCGAAAAACGTTGGAAAGGCCTGCTCAAACTACGCAATTTACTGGGTGATAATACCATAGACTACCAATGTTTGGGCGGATACGAAATATTTAAAAATGAAGATCATTTTTTAGCGGAAACAGGTGTATCGAAAATTGAACATTTTAACCGTCTTGTTAACGGTATTATTGGGTCTGATGCTTTTAGTTTAAAAAATAAAAAAATCAATTCTTTTGGTTTCGATGGGATAAGTACTTTAATAGAAAACCAGTACGAGGCCCAGATTGATAGCGGTAAAATGATGTCTGCTTTAATCCACTATGCGCAGCAGCTCGGCATTAGCATTTTTAACGGGTGTACTGTAAATCGGATTGAAGAAGACTCAAAAGGTTCCCGCCTGGTCACCAGCAACGGAACTTTTTTCTGCAAACGATTAATCGTTACAACCAATGCTTTTATCAAAGACCTTTATCATGAGGTTGATATTAAGCCGGGCCGGGGCCAGGTTTTAATTACCAAACCCATCAAAAATTTAAAGGTAAAAGGAACCTTTCACTACGATAAAGGCTATTACTATTTCAGAAATATAAATAACAGGGTTTTATTGGGTGGTGGCAGAAATATTAATTTCAACGCCGAAGAAACGACTAATTTCGGACAAACCCAACCGGTACAGCTGGCCTTAGAAAATTTACTAAAAACCATAATCCTACCAAAAACTGCTTTTGAAATAGATTACCGTTGGAGCGGTATTATGGCCTTTGGTAAAATACTAGAGCCCTTTATTAAGGAAATCCGTCCAAACGTGTTTTGTGCAACCAGGTGTAATGGCATGGGTATTGCCATCGGTTCGCAAACAGGAGAAGATGTGGCGGAGCTGTTGCTGAAGCACTTGTAATTGCTTGTCCCACAGAGAACGCGGAGTTTTAATATTTAAATTACGGACGAAAAGCATCGTCTTCCCGACTGAAACGCAGTGGAATGCAGAGATCTACTTCGGTAGATTTATAGGCTACGTTTCACTCCGCTCACAATGATGAGTAGGTGAGTAGAGTCTCTCAAAAACGCTAACCGCTCTACTTAAACACTATCGTTTTATTCCCGCTTACAAAAACCCGGTCTTCAAAAATAAGCTCTAACGCTTCCAAAAGTACTTTTTTCTCTATTTCTTTACCGGCACGCACCATTTCTTTCACCCCAAAGTTATGGTCGACATGATTGGTATGCTGGGTAATAATAGGACCTTCATCCAGGCTATCCGTAACAAAATGGGCCGTGGCACCAATAATTTTTACACCACGCTCAAAAGCCTGCCGGTAAGGATTGGCGCCTATAAAAGCGGGTAAAAAAGAATGATGGATATTGACAATTTTACCTGCATAATCTTGTACAAAATCAGCTGAAAGTATCCGCATAAATTTGGCCAGTACCAGGTAATCTATTTCAAATTGGTTAATAACTTCCTTTATTTCTGCTTCGAATACACTTTTATCTTTGTTGTTGTGATCTACATAAAAATAAGGAATACCCAGTTTTTCGGTAAAATCCCTCAGACTTTCATAATTACCGATCACACATGTAACATTGGCACCTAAAGTTTTAAAGTGATTTTTGATCAGTATTTCAGCCAGACAATGGTATTCTTTGGTTACCAAAACAGCAATCTGTTTTTCCTGTTCGTAAATTAAATTTACCTCGGCAGCGTTAGGAAGGTTTTCCAAAAGCTTAACCTTTAATTTTTCCGCATCTTCTAAATTTCCGGTACAGGCAATCCTGGTAAAAAAAGCTTTATTGGCTTCATCAACAAACTCACGCATAGCAATAATATTAAGTTGATGTGCGGCCAGCACACGGGTAATATGGGTAACCAGGCCTACCTGATCGGGGCAAGAAATAAGGATCGTTAATGCGCTCATTTATAAAATACTAATGTCCAATTATAATTAATTTTTACGGTTTTATCGACCTTCTGCTGACTAATTTTTTTTGGTATATCTATTTTAAATTTTCATTTTTACTAAAATTTTTATCATTATGGAATTTGTTGGCATTGCTTTACTAATTGTTATTTTAATTGCGCTGATCGTTTTATTGCTAAAGAAACCCCAAGCCGCATTATCGATTGTTTCAGTAGAAGATTTTGAACGGATGAAAAGCGAAAATGAAACACTAAAAATCAGTTTAGCGAAAGCCGACGAACGCGTTTCTAATTTATTGGCTGAAAAAGAGCATATTACAGCACTTCTTAAACAAGAGCAACAGCGCTTAATTGAAGAACTGCAGGCCGAACGCGACCGCCTGGCAGATGCCAACCGTGAGCTTGAAAGCACGAGATCGTTCTACCTGGCCGAAAAAGAAAAATTAGCCGAACAAAAGTTAAGTTATGAGCAGTCACAACAAAAATTGAATAAAGATTTTGAATTAATTGCCAATAAAATACTGGAAGAGAAATCTACTAAATTTATAGAGCAGAACCGGACCAACCTCGATATCATCCTCAATCCCCTGAAAGAAAATATCAAGGCATTTGAAGACAAGGTAGAAAAGGTTTACAAGGCCGAATCAGACGAAAGAAATATACTGAAAGGCGTGATTTCCGAACTGCAGATTCAAAGCAAACTCATCCAAGAAGATGCCAATAACTTAACTAAAGCTTTAAAAGGCGACAGTAAAAAACAGGGCAACTGGGGAGAGATCATTCTGGAAAAGGTGTTGGAGCGATCTGGTTTGGTACGCGATCAGGAATATCGCATTCAGGCTTCACATACCTCTGCCGAAGGCAGCCGTTATCAGCCCGATGTGGTGATCGATCTTCCTGATGATAAACACCTGGTTATTGATGCTAAGGTAAGCCTGGTTGCTTACGAGCGCTCTGTATCGGCAGATACCGACGAAGAGCGCGAGGGTTATGTAAAACAGCACCTGGCCTCAATTAAGAATCACATTCAGGAACTGTCATCAAAAAATTATCAGGATTTATATAAAATCAATTCGCCTGATTTTGTTTTATTGTTCGTACCCATTGAATCTTCTTTTAGTATTGCGGTACAAAAAGATGCAGAACTCTTCAATTTTGCCTGGGATAGAAGGGTAGTAATTGTAAGCCCCTCTACTTTGCTGGCAACTTTACGCACCATAGCCAGCATGTGGAAACAGGAGCGTCAGAACCGTAACGTCATGGAAATTGCCCGTTTAAGCGGTAGTATGTACGATAAATTTGTAGGCTTTGTTGCCGATATGGAAAACATTGGTAAATACATCAAAAACGGGCAGGATGCTTATGATAAAGCGATTAATAAATTATCAGCAGGTGCCGGAAATTTAACCAATACTTCAGAAAAGATTAAAAAACTGGGGGCAAAAGCCACTAAACAACTGGATACCAAGTATCTGGATATGAACGAATAATAAATTTTTGCAGGAAAGGGGGGCGAAGCCCCTCGATTTTCTTACTATTTTAAAAAATAAGGTGAAAAACCTGGCAAATTAGTGATTTTTATTGACATCCTTAGGACGATTTTTTTATTATTTTTTGTTTTTCTGAGTATATGCTGCTAATAAATTCAGTATAACGATCGCATTTACAAAATGTCGTCATTTCGAGCGAAGTGCAACGAGTCGAGAACAGCTAAATCTAATATTAGCAGATCTCTCCTTTTCGCTATGCTTCAGTCGAGATGACGACGTATCGTTTTTTACAAAAATCTATTTACTAAAAGCATTCCAGCCCTGGGCTTTTAGCTCATGTACATTATTGGATTTAGAAATCATTTTACATCCCGCATTTTTATCGGTAACATGGCCAATCACCGTAATGTCTACATCATGTTTCAGCTTTTTATAATCATCCTGCTTAATGGTAAACAATAGCTCATAATCTTCGCCACCACTTAACGCACAAACCGTTGGATCTAAACCTAACTCACGGGCTGTTTCGTAGGTCATAGGATCTAAAGGAATTTTCTCTTCATAAATCGTAATTCCTTTGTCTGATTGTTCTGCCAGATGTAATATTTCCGAAGCCAAGCCATCCGAAACATCGATCATAGCAGTTGGTTTAATATTCATTTCATCTAAGAGCGCAACAATATCCATCCTTGCTTCCGGTTTCAACTGTCTTTCAATGATATAGTCCTTTCCTTCCAGATCGGGTTGGATCTGAGGATTTTCCAGATAGATTAATTTTTCTCTTTCCAAAATCTGCAGGCCTAAATAAGCGCCACCCAGATCGCCAGAAACACAAAGTAAATCATGTTCCTGCGCACCGTTTCTGTATACCACTTTATCTGCATCGGCATAACCAATACTGGTAATACTGATCACTAAACCTTGTTTACTCGACGAGGTATCACCACCAATTAAATCGATGTTATACTTATTGCAGGCCAGCTCAATACCCTTATAAATTTCTTCAACGGCCTCCAACGGAAATTTACTGGATAAGCCCAACGAAACTGTAATCTGACTGGCCTTTCCATTCATGGCATAAATATCGCTCAGATTTACCTGTACTGCCTTATAACCCAAGTGCATTAAAGGTACATAAGACAGATCGAAGTGGATTCCTTCCAACAATAAATCAGTAGAGATTAAGGTCTGTTTTCCTTTTGCATCCAAAACGGCTGCATCATCGCCTACACCTTTTATCGAATAATCGTTTTTAATTTTAAAATTGGCAGTCAGGTGTTTAATCAATCCAAACTCGCCTAATTTATTGATATCTGTACGCTCTTTGTTCTCAAACATATCCATTAGTTAGGGTTAAACCCTTATTTTTATTTAAAAAATTTACTCTCATTCTGAGCATAGCGAAGAATCATTAATGATTTAAGCCAGCAATTCATAGCAAACATACTTCCTTCGTCAGGATGACAAGTCTTTATTTTCCATCCAATTTTTACCTTCAGTAAACCTGGCAATCAACATAGCTGCAACATTATCGCCGGTGGCATTTAACAAAGTAGCCATGGGATCAACCAAAGTTCCGATAATCATGGCAGGTGGCAAAGCCTCCGGTGGCAATTGATAAGCAGAAATCATCAACAATTCTCCAATATACCCTCCATTTGGTATGCCGCCTTCTACTATACTCACCAAAACCGTAATGCCCAGGGCTAAAATAATGGTATCAACATGTGCCAGGTCTTTACCAAAAATGGCAAAAACCACCGCAATTTTTATAATGGAGCTAATGCTCGAGCCATCCTTATGCAATGTTGATCCTAAGGGAATAGCCACATTGGTAATGTAAGCCGGTACACCCATTTTTGTTGTCCCTTCCAAATTTGCCGGAATTGTGGCAATGCTGCTACAGGTTCCGATTGAGGTTAGAGAAGGGACTATATTATTCTTCCAAAACAATTTTATCGCTTTAAATCCACCTGCGATAAAGGCGTATAAAGTAAAAAAGACAATAAAATAAAATGCCCCAATGCCATAATACAGGCCTAAAGCTTTTGCATAGGTACCAAAAAGCTGTGGACCGAAAACACCAACCTGATAAGCAAAATAGGCACCTAAACCTATAGGACCCAGTTTCATGATCAGAATGATGAGTTTTTTCATCACTTCATTACCGGAAATGAGAAATGTTTTAAAGTTTTCACCTTTTTTTTCAGCGTATAAAGTAGAAAAACCTACTAAAACAGAAAAAATAATCAGTGCCAGCATATTTTTCCTGCTGCCTATCTCAAAAAATTCGCCAACCGTTAAGAGCTGGGTCATTTGTTCGCCAAATGATTGTATTTTTTCCTGTTCGGCAGGCAAAGTTGCATTTCCCAATTGTTGATGAATTGGAAAAACCCATGTTGCTGCCAGTGTTAAAACTGCAGAAATTAATACCGTGGCCAGGAAAACCAAAACCATTATGGTTAATAATCTCCCGAGCTTTTTGCTCCGGTCGATATTCGCAATGGCAGATGATACAGCAAAAAATACCAATGGAATAACGGCAGTAAACAACAAGTTCAAAAATATATCACCTAAAGGTTTTATGTTTTCAACACTTTTCCCAAAAATTAAACCTACTATGCTTCCAACAGTAATGCCTGCCAAAAGCCATAATAAGCCGGAATAATTTTTAAGAATGTTGTTTTTTTCCATATAGCTCAAATAAACGTATCAGGTTTTTAAAACCTGATACGTTTGTTATATTATTTACAAACCCAGCTCTGCCGAAATATCCAACATACGCTGGATCGGTTTACGTGCCTGTTCGATAATGTGCTCAGGAACAGTTACTTCTGGCAAACCGTTTTTAATACATAAATATAGTTTTTCTAAAGTATTTCTTTTCATATATGGGCAATCATTGCAGGCACAGCTGTTATTCGGTGGTGCGGGAATAAAAGTTTTTGTTGGATTTGCCTTTTCCATCTGGTGGATAATTCCGCTTTCAGTTGCTACGATGAATTCGGTTGCCGGACTGGTAATGGTGTACTTTAATAAACCGGTGGTAGAGCCAATGTAATCGGCCATTTTCAAAACCACTTCTTCACATTCCGGATGTGCAATAAATTTGGCATCTGGGTGGCGTTCTTTCAGTTTTGTAATTTTCTCCTGCGAAAAAATTTCGTGTACCATGCAGGCACCGTTCCACAATACGAGGTCTCTGCCTGTTTTTTTAGCTACATAAGCACCCAGGTTACGATCCGGGCCAAAAATGATTTTTTGATCTTTCGGTAAACTCTCTACTATTTGCACTGCATTGGTACTGGTGCAAACAATATCACTTAAAGCCTTTAATTCGGCGGTACAGTTTACATAGGTAATAACCAGGTGATCCGGATATCTCTCTTTAAACTTTTTAAACAAATGTGGCGGGCAGCTATCTGCCAATGAGCATCCAGCCTTTACATCGGGTAATAAAACCGTTTTATTAGGTGATAAAATTTTTGCCGTTTCGGCCATAAAATGTACACCGGCAAACACAATTACATCAGCATCCGTTTTTGCGGCTTCCTGCGATAAGCCTAAACTATCGCCAATGTAATCTGCAATATCCTGAATGTCAGGATCTTGATAGTAATGCGCAAGGATTATGGCATTCTTTTCCTTTTTCAATTTCCCAATCTCTGCAAAAAGATCGAGCGTAGGATCAATTTCTTCTTCTGCGAAACCTTTTTTATTGATTTCTTCTAAGACATCTATGTTCATTTTAAAATTTTCTTCTTTTTGAATTTTGACGTTTGTCAAAGATAAAGCTTTCCACGTCTCAATAATTAATAAGTTATTTTAAATAAATAAATCTTGTTTGTTTATTAGTGTGTTAATATTGTTGGCAAGTTTATAAAATTCTTTCGTTTAGATAAGTTATTAATCGTTTACTAACATTTAGATTACATTTTTCTAATATTATAATTTTGATTTTCAGCACTATCTAAAATCACTTCAATTTTTATCAATACTGGAATGTTAATTGTTTATAAGTAGGAAAAAAGTTAATTACTTGTATAAAGCTGCTTAAAAATTGCGCAAAAGATTGTGGCAAATTGTGTTTTTAGAGTAGCTTTAAACATTCAAATTTATTTGTTATGATAATTTAGACACAGAGTTAACATTTATCAATAAGTTGTTAACATCGTGGATAATTAAAAGGTTTTATTGATGAGAAAAGTAGATTTTCTGGTAATTGGTTCAGGTATAGCGGGTTTAAGTTTTGCGCTTAAAGCTGCAAAGTTTGGTAAGGTTTTAATTGTTACTAAATCGAACGAAGACGAATCGAATACAAAATACGCCCAGGGTGGTGTCGCTGTTGTGGTAGATAAGGGCGATTCTTTTGAGAAACATATAGAGGATACTTTGATTGCGGGTGATGGATTATGTGATGAAAAAATTGTGGAAATCGTTGTAAAAGAGGGTCCTCAGCGTATTCAGGAGATCATCGATTATGGTATAAACTTCGATAAGGACAACTCCGGTTTTTACGATTTGGCTAAAGAGGGTGGGCATTCTGAACACCGGGTTTTGCACTATAAAGACGTAACCGGATACGAGATTGAACGGGTATTGTTAAATGAAATTCACAAGAATAATAACATAGAGATATTAACACATTACTTTGCATTGGAGCTGATCACACAGCATCACTTGGGTGAATTTGTGGATAAACGTACGGAAGATATTAACTGTTATGGGATATATGCCTTTAACACAGAGCTTAACGATGTGGAAAAGATTGTGGCAAATGTGACTGTGATGGCGTCGGGTGGTGCTGGCCATGTGTATTCTGCCACTACAAATCCGGTTATTGCAACAGGCGATGGTATGGCTATGGTTTATCGTGCTAAAGGAAAAGTGAGGAATATGGAATTTATTCAGTTTCATCCAACCGCTTTGTATCATCCGGGCGAGTACCCATCATTCTTAATTTCAGAAGCAGTAAGGGGATTTGGCGGTGTGTTGAGACGTAAAAATGGTGAGGAATTTATGCATGAGTACGATGAGCGTAAATCGCTGGCTCCACGTGATATAGTTGCCCGTGCGGTGGATAACGAAATGAAAAAATCGGGTGATGATTTTGTATACCTCGATATAACGATGCGGAGCAAGGCGGATATATTAAAGCATTTTCCCAATATCTATGCGAAGTGTTTATCAATAGGGATTGATATGACGAAAGATTATATACCGGTTACGCCGGCATCACACTATATGTGCGGTGGTATCCTTGTTGATGAATATGGTCGTTCTTCAATTAAAAACCTGTATGCCTGTGGGGAATGCTCTTCAACAGGCCTTCATGGTGCCAACCGATTGGCTTCCAATTCTTTACTTGAAGCTACTGTTTTTGCACACCGTATTTACCAGGATGCTGTTGAAAATTTTAAAAACAATATTATCCCGGATCATATCCCGGAGTGGGATTCCAAGGGTGTTACCCAAAGCAATGAAGATGTGTTGGTAACACATAACCTGAGGGAGCTGCAGAAAGTGATGGGCGATTATGTGGGTATTGTACGTTCTGATTTTCGTTTAGAGCGGGCACATCGCCGTTTATTTTTAATTTACCAGGAAACTGAAGAGTTTTATAAAAAGAATAAAGTTTCAGTTAAACTTTGCGAACTGCGTAATGTTATCCAAACGGCCTACCTGGTGATTAAATCGGCAATGCAAAGAAAAGAAAGCAGGGGATTACATTTCACTACAGATTATCCTGAACATGCCAAAGAATTGGTAGATACTGTTTTTTAATCCCCTTAAAGGAGACTTGGATCGTTATGCTGAATTTAGTTCAGTTTTTATAATATTCTGTAAAATTATTAATTTAAAAAGTTTGTATTATAAACAAAAAATTGTCGTCCTGGGCCTATCGAAAGACCTACTATAACATCGTTTATGATGCGTTTAGAAAGGTCAGTATAACAAATTGATTTATGACATCATCCATTAACCATATTACATCAGAAAATGCCTTTAATACTGCCTGTAAAAAATAAGTATCCTGAAATAGGAAAAGATAATTTCATTGCTGAAAACGCCACTATTGTTGGTGATGTTATAATAGGAGATAAATGCTCAGTTTGGTTTAATGCTGTGATCAGGGGAGATGTAAACGCCATTACGATCGGAAATGAATCAAACATCCAGGATGGAGCAGTAATTCATGCTACTTATTTAAAAGCTTCTACGCACATTGGTAACAGGGTATCAGTTGGACACAATGCCATAGTACATGGCTGCACGGTTAAGGATAATGTTTTAATTGGCATGGGTGCTATTGTAATGGACCATGCTATTATTGAAGAGTATTGTATTATTGCCGCCGGTTCTGTTGTTCTGGAAAATACCATATGCGAAAGCGGTTATTTATATGCTGGTACACCTGCAAAAAAAATAAAGCCTATTACCGAAGAGCAAAGGGCTTTATTAGATAAATTACCGGATAATTATATTATGTATTCCGGCTGGTTTACCACTTAGTATCGTCATGCTGAATTTATTTCAGCATCTTTTTTATTAAGACCCTGAAATAAATTTAGGGTGACGGATTTTTCTAAGGTGTTGGAGGTGGTATTACCAATGGGTCTTCCCGTTCCCAATTAGGTTTTAAATCAAGCAGGGCTTTTAGGTACCAGACTTTTTCTGGTTGATAACCGCCTTTAATGCTTCCGGTATCCCAGATTCCGTTTTTATTATCATCATAAACTACCCTCAGCAGGTATTTCCCGGCTGGATATTTGGAAAAAGTAATCTTTGAATTTTTATTGACAGGGTAGAATTTTATAATATCTTTTTTCTCTGTCAGGAACTGTACCACGTAACTTTTACTTGTATCAGGAACGGTTACATTTAGTACAAGCGTGGTATATGCATCCTGGCTTTCTAATGTAAACTTCTTGGATACGTCTTTATTTTTGGCATTAAAAATAGCCGTAAATGCACCTGCACCAAGCTTCAGATCATAAGTTTTCTTATTCTTCCATGGGTATAAGAGGTAATATTTCAGTTGATCTACGCTGTCTTTTACCAACTCAAAATTGGTGCGTTTTACAGAATCTTCCAGTAGGGTAATCTTTGATGGATCTGCACTGACCATCGGAAACGGAAAGGTCAGGGTAAACCGCTGGAACGGATTTAATTTACCCCCTGAAAGGTTATCGTTAACAATTACATCACGTGTATAGGTATCTTTTTTACCGCGGGTAAAATTTAAAGTCTGTAATACTTTACCCTGATCCTGAATGGCCACTTTTACAGAGTCAAAACTTAAATCCTTTAACCAGATTTTGGCGGTATCGTTATTTTTGGTAAAGTGGACATATTTTCCAACATCAACTGAAGGTGGATCCATAACCGTAATTTTAGGGCTTTTAAGCTGCTGATTGAAGATAATTGATATACTACCATCGTTATTCAGTTTTCGATCTACCACGCGAAATTCTGGGGCTAATTCCTTAAAAATTTGAAGGTTAATGTTATCCAGGTTTTTGTCTATTACTAAAGGTTCTTTAATAAAACCTACTTCATCTGAAATTTGCTGGTAAATTTTATCACCACCACCGCTTTCCTTAAGGGCATAAACTTTATAAGTGCCTTTTCTTAAATTGTTTAATTTATAGGTTCCGGCGCTATCGGTTGTTGTGTAAATTGATGGACGTTTTTTTCCAAAAATAGTATCTCTTTCCAAAGGTAGGATCATCACAGTGGCATCTTTTTCAGGTTCGTCGCTTAGCGAGTTGATTACTTTACCACCAATGGATAACGAATCAATCTCCGGACCGGTAGAAAAAACGTAAGATAAATTTTTAACCACATTACCTTCGTTTACATCGGCAATTGCTTTACCAAAATTTAAGGTGTAGGTTGTGTTTTTTTCCAGAGAATCCTGAAGTGCTATTTCCAGTCTTTTTTGACGCTTCTTTAAAACCGGAAGTTTTTCCTGATCAGGTGAAATTGAAAATTCTTTAAATTCATCCTTGATGTTAAAATATTCATCAAACTCGATTATGATTTTTTTTGCATTAAAATTCCTGGTCTGGTTCTTCGGTGTCATACTTAAAACTTTTGGCGGTTTAGTATCTTTTGGTCCGCCCTGAGGACTTTGGATACTCGCACAGCCAAAAAATAGGAGTAAGGCTAACAAAGCGAAGAGATTTTTAAGGTTAAAATATTGATCTTTTAAATTTGGCATATTTTAAGCGTTCTGACGAATTTTTATACTTTTTGGAACTGTGATATTAAAAAATCTTTTTAATGCTTTATATCGTTTTATTTAAAGCCTGTATTTATTTTGTTAAAATACTGATTATCAGTTATTTATTAATATAAACCATTAAAACTGATATATCAGAAGGTGAAACGCCTGAAATCCGAGATGCCTGGCCTAAAGTGCGTGGTTTGATCTTAAATAATTTTTCCCTGGCCTCTTTTGAAATGGAAACAATTTTATTGTAGTCGAAATCAGGTTTGATTTCTTTATCTTCCATTTTTAGCATTTTCGCTACAATTTCATTTTCCTTCTCAAAATAACTTTCATACTTAATTTTGATTTCGGCCTGTTCTATGGTTTCATTATCTAAATCTTTAGTAGCATCAGCAAGAGGTTTACTAACTTTGATCAGATCCTGTAAGCCAACATGCGGTCTTCCTACTAAACTATGAATTTTTACATTTTGATTTAGGGAGCTTGACCCTAAACTTTCTAGCACGGGATTAACCTCACTCATTTCGATGCTCTGGTTCTTCGTGAATTTCACCAGGGCTTCTGCATTTGCAATTTTCTTATTTACTTTTTCTAAACGCTCATCTGAAATTAAACCGAGTTCGTGGCCAATAGGAGACAGGCGGATATCAGCGTTATCCTGCCT
Source organism: Pedobacter zeae (assembly GCF_014196715.1). Taxonomy (GTDB): domain Bacteria; phylum Bacteroidota; class Bacteroidia; order Sphingobacteriales; family Sphingobacteriaceae; genus Pedobacter; species Pedobacter zeae. The sequence goes on along the minus strand of NZ_JACIEF010000003.1, from coordinate 920,561 downwards.
TAAAAGTAAACGGTGCTCGGCCCTTGAGGTAAACATGCGATACGGCTCTTCGGTTCCTTTGGTTACCAGGTCATCAATTAAAACACCAATGTAACTTTCTGACCTTTTCATGATCAGCTCGTGTTTATCATTGATTTTTTGATGTGCGTTTATGCCAGCCATGAAACCTTGACAGGCCGCTTCCTCATAACCGGTAGTTCCGTTTATCTGGCCGGCTAGAAATAAATTGCTGATCAATTTAGTTTCTAAGGTTAGCGATAATTGGGTAGGTGGGAAGAAATCATATTCTATTGCATAACCAGGTCTGAACATTTTTGCCTGTTCAAAACCGGGTATTAATCTTAGTGCTTTAAATTGTATATCTTCAGGAAGCGAAGTAGAAAATCCGTTTACATAAATCTCGCAAGTGTTCCATCCTTCTGGTTCAACAAAAATCTGATGACGATCTCGTTCGGCAAAACGGTTAATTTTATCTTCTATAGAAGGGCAATACCGGGGACCTAAACCTTTAATACGACCTGTAAACATTGGAGATTTTTCGAATCCTTCTTTTAAGGTTTCATGTACTTCGCTATTGGTATAGGTGATCCAGCAGCAACGTTGATCTGAAGATACAGTGGTATCGGTATAAGAGAATTTACCCGGATTTTCATCTCCCCATTGTTCTTCCATTTTAGTATAATCTAAACTTCTGCCATCCACACGGGGTGGGGTGCCAGTTTTCATCCTGCCTGCTTCCATACCTAAAGCTACTAATTGCTCAGTAATTCCGGTTGAAGAACGTTCTGCAGTTCTGCCACCTCCAAATTTCTTTTCTCCGATATGGATGATTCCATTTAAGAAGGTGCCATTGGTTAGTACCACCGCCGTGCTTTCGATCTCTATGCCTAAAGAGGTTTTTACACCGTAAACGGTGTGATCTTTAACGATCAGCCCAACTACACTATCTTGCCAAATGTCAACATTTGGTGTGTTTTCTAAAGCTAATCTCCATTCTTCTGCAAAGCGCATCCTATCTATTTGTGCCCTCGGACTCCACATAGCAGGGCCTTTGGATTTATTAAGCATCCTGAATTGAATGGTCGATTTATCTGATATAATACCAGAGTATCCACCCATTGCATCAACCTCGCGAACAATTTGTCCTTTAGCTACGCCGCCCATGGCAGGGTTACAACTCATTTGAGCAATGGTACCCATATTCATGGTTATCAGTAAAACAGATGATCCCAGGTTGGCAGCAGCAGCAGCAGCTTCACAGCCCGCATGACCCGCACCAACAACAATCAAATCATATTTTGCAAACATTTTATTATATTTTATTAATTGTTCCACGTGGAACAATTTGGTTTATTTATTTTTATCAGCACTCATAAGAATCGTTAGATCCTTTACCCATCAGAATGAAATCGCTCTTATTTTTATTGATGTTCCACGTGAAACATAACGCGGAAAACAGCATAGAATTGTTTCATGTTTATTCTGAAAGTTCGAGCCAACGCATGGTATAATCGTCTAGTTTAATCTGAAGTTTTTCAAGTTCAGAAGATACTTCCTGTATTTTAATATAATCGGTAGCATCTATACGATTTAAGGTTTGGGTTAATTCGGCTATTTTATTTTCCGTTTCTTCAATACCTCTTTCGCTTTCTTCTAATTCTTTTTGTTCTTTATAGCTTAATTTTTTTGTGGCTTTAACGGGCGTTTGTTCTGCAACCTGAACGGGTTGTTTTTTAGCTTCGGCCTTCGTTTTAGGTTGTTCTAAACTTAAGCGGTATTCTGAATAATTACCATTATAAATTTTAACTACACCTTCACCTTCCATAATAAAAAGCTGATCGCTCATTTTGTCCAGAAGGTACCTGTCGTGAGAAACCAACATTAAAATACCCGGAAAATTTTCCAGGAATTCTTCCAGTACATTTAAGGTGTCGATATCGAGATCGTTCGTTGGCTCATCCAAAATCAGAAAGTTTGGATTTTGCATCAACACTTTCATCAGGTTCAAACGTTTCTTTTCTCCTCCGCTCAATTTCTCTACCATGCCGTGCTGTTTCTTTGGCGGGAAAAGAAATAAGGTTAGCAGGGCAGAAGCAGTGATAACGGAGCCATCAGCCATTTTAATATATTCAGCATCCGATTTTACAATATCAATTACTCTTTCTTTCGGATCGAATGTTAAACCTCCCTGTTTATAATAACCGAAAACTGTAGTTTCGCCGGTATCAACTTTGCCCGCATCGGGCTGTAGATGGCTGGTTATAATATTTAATAAGGTTGATTTTCCGGTTCCGTTTTTTCCAGCCAGGCCAATGCGATCGCCTTTTTTAAAGGTATAGCTGAAATCGTTAATGATAGAACGGCCATCAAAGGACTTACTGATATGCTCGAGCTCAATAATCTTACCTCCCTGACGGGACATCTTCATATTAAGCGTAATGTTCTGATTGTCAGTCTTTTTCTTGGTTTTTTCCTCTAAATTATAAAAAGCATCTATCCTGGCCTGAGATTTTGTTGCACGGGCCTGTGGCATGCGCCTCATCCACTCTAATTCTTTCTTTAATAGCTGTTGGTTCTTATGTAAAACCGTTGCGTCTAAAGCTTCCCTTTCGCTTTTCTTTTCGAGGAAGTAAGCATAATTTCCGTTATAATTAAATAATTTTCCTCTATCCAATTCTACAATTGTATTGCAAACATTATCCAGAAAATACCTGTCATGTGTAACCAACAGAATTGTTTTTTGCCCGGTGGTTAATAGTTTTTCAAGCCATTCTATAGTATCAATATCCAAATGGTTGGTAGGTTCATCAAGCACAAGGATTTCAGGATCTTCAATCAGTAGTTTAGCTAAAGCCAGGCGTTTCTTTTGTCCGCCAGATAGTGTAGCAATTTTTTGCTGAAGATGGGTAATCCCCATCCGGTTAAGAATGGTTTTGATTTGATGCTCGTATTCCCAGGCATTATGCTCGCTTAGTTCTTCATACAAACGGTTAAGCTTTTTCTCATCGGGATTGGGATCTTCAATCAGTTCCTCATATTCTTTAATCAGTTGCTGTTGTTTATTCTCTAAAGAAAAAATATGGTCGCTAATGGAAAAACCTTCGGTAAACTGGGGTTCCTGATCAAGAAAACCAATTTTAACAGATTTATTTTTTACAATTTTACCTTCAAGGGGAGGAAACCTTTCTGCCAATAATTTCAAAAGTGTACTTTTACCAGCACCATTTATACCAACCAGCGCTACGCGCTGACCAGAGTTGATCCCCAGGGTTAAATTCTTAAATAGCCATTCGTCATGGTAACCATGCCCTAAGCCTTCCGCCGCAATTAATGTGCTCAATTTTTTTGTATTTCGGATTTATAAAGGAAAATTAGTGCAAAGGTAAGTATAATTAATTGCAACGGCATATTCAAGTTGAAAGGACTTCTGTATCAGCTAAAAATGGCAAAAACTTGATGTTTATCGCTCAGAACGTTTAATTGTATTTCATATTATAAAACAAAACAGCGGTTGGACTCGCTCCACCGCTGCTTCAATCATTAACTAAAACTAAACTTTTATCTTGAATGATGTTAGAAGACGGCTTCTAAAACATCAGTTTTTTTGTTTTTTGAATATAAGACTGATCTAAACACAAAAAGTTGCAAGGAAATTGGCTGTATTATACCAGCCAAGGGTAATTGTCGACGAACGCCAGTAACTTTTAGACGAATGCCAATAACAAACAGGAAGCGTTGGGGCGTTTATTGTTTTTATGAGGGTATTATACCGTGCTCTGTAAAGGATAATGAAGAGGATAGGGAAGGTTCAGAACCTAATGAGCGAATGTTGGGAAGGTTAAACCAATCCAAATTCAATTCTGTATCCTAAATGCTCATCTTCTTTTTCGGTCATGAGGGTTTTGGCGGCCTTTCCCTTGTCTTTATAGCCCAAGAGGTGGAGGGTTCCGTGGATCATGATGCGACAAACCTCATCAAATTCTGAAGTTTTAAAGGTTTTGGCATTTTCTTTTACGCGTTCTATGCTGATGAAAATATCACTTACGATCTGTTTTTCTTCTTCTGAGTTATCGAAGGTAATGATATCGGTATAAGTATCGTGATTTAAGTATTGTTGATTGATGCCCAACAGGTATTCGTCACTACAGAAAATGAAGTTGAGTTGTTGCAATTGATAACCTTCTTTTTCAATGGTAGCTTTAATCCATTTTTTGATTTTTAGTTTTTGTGGAAGATTATAGCTAACCGATTCAGAGAAAAATGAAATTGCAGGCATATTGTTGTTTGTTATGGTGCAAATTTAAGAAATATTCTGTGGTTGCTACGCTGGAACCTGTTTCGCATCTTTAAAAGATTCAAAAGGGAATTATTTCTTGAATTTGAGTTTAGGGTTTCTTGCAGTATGAAAAATTGCAAAAACCACAATTTTATCTCCGATGAGTTCGAATATTAAAACGTAAGGAAACTTATTTAAAACTAAATGCCGTTAATTTCTTTTTAATTTCTGATAGTGAAGAGGATTCTTTTCTAATTTGAGGTAACATCGGCCGAGTTCTGCTAAAAATAGATCGCCAAGACCTGGTTTTTGTTCTTCATACCAATCATAAGCTTCTTTCGCCATCAAAAGGGCGGCAGGCTTTATTTGAATGGTATACATTATAAACTTTTTATTCCTTTAATGATATCGAAGGAGTCTTCTTTGCTATAAGATTTTGTTTGGCCATTTAAATGGAGTTCCCTTTCTCTATCAAGAATTTCTAAATGCTCTTCAGTTAGGCTAAAGGATTGTTCACCTTCGATCTCTTTTTCTAATAAAGTGTAGATGGCTCTTATCTTATTATCTTCCGCATCAGATAAATAGGTAATTAATCGTTGTCTTATTGCTGTACTGGTCATAATATCAAATATAACGAAAAACCTGATGGTTATTGTGTTTAACTTATCACATTATTGCATGATATTCAACGATTTTAAATATTCAGCAATTTTATTTTTATAGTAATAATTTAAACTCGGAGGCAACTTTTGCAACATATCATTTCCATTCTGCTGTTGTTTTTTAAACTGATCGACCATTTTTTGATAGGATGGTGGAAACTGTTTAGCCGCCTTACTTTCACGTTTTGAATCTTCTTCCTGGTCGCGTTCTGCTTTCTCTGCTTCTAATAATTTGGTTAAGAGATCTTTCTGCCTGTTTAAAGTTTCCTGTTGTAAGCGCTTGTTAACCAGATCGCTCTCCGTCTGTTTCATTTCTTTGATTGCTTCGTTCAGGTTGCCCATTTTACCGGTTCCATCTTTATTTTCTTCACGGTTGATTTTTTCAAGTGCCTGACGGATCATCTGCTGTTGCTGTGCCATTTTACCGAACTCCTGACTCATCTGTCCTTTACCTACCTTACCTTCATTGCCACCCGATTTTTGCATTTGCTCCCTTGCTTTCTGCATACTTTTATTCAGTTGATCCTGCATCTGCGAAAGCTGTTTCATCCCTTGTTTTTGCTTCTTTCCTGAACCGCCCTTGCCATTTTTCTGCATGTTTTGGAGCTGGCTTAAGGCTTCACTCAGCATGAGCGTAAGGTTATTGATGGAAGTCATGGTAAACTGCTGAAACCGGTTGGCTTCGGCAGTTCTTCTATCCCCCAAACTTTCTAAACTTTTGTCGAGGTTGAAATTAATTTTATTCATTTCCTCGTTAACCGTCGATTCTATTTGCGGAACCCGTTTGCTTAAACTATACAAACTATCGGCAATGGTTTTAAGGTTATCTTTAATGCCTCGCTGTTTCTGAACATTGCTGGTGTAAGAGGGGTCGGCTGTGCTCATTTTCTTTAAAGCCAGCATTACTTTTTCCTGATCAAAGGATGTGGTCAGCAGGTTTTCTAATAATCGTCTTAACTCTTTGGCATTCAGGTTGTTTTCCATTTCTTCACCCTGCTGCTGCATATCGCTCATTTTTTTTGACAACTTTTCCATCTGATCTGCAGCCTTTTGCTGTTTTTGGCTCGCATTTTTAGAATCTTTTTGATCTAAAGCATCTTTACTGTCCTGTTGTTCTTTTTGTATGTCCTGAATATCTTTTTCAGGGTTTTCAAATGGATTGGGCCTTTCTAATGATTTATTTTTTTCTTCCAGCTTTTTAAGATCATCTTTCAGGTCTTTCATCTCTTTATTAAGCGCATCCTGTTTTTGCTTTAAAGATTCGTTGTCAAGTTTTTTGTCTTTTGTTTGTTCTGCAAGCTCTTTTTGTTCTTTAGCAAGTTCATTCAGCCGATCGATATCCGCTTGAAGATTTTGTTCAAATTCTAACTGTTTGTAGAGTTCTAAAATCCTGTCCAATTCATTCTTAAGGGTTTTATTATCTAATTGCATTTTGGAAAGCTCATTCTGTGTCTGATCTTTATTTTTCTCATTAATCAGATTCTGCAGCTTTTGCAAAAGTTCTTTGGTTTTTTCATCCAGTACATGATCAAAGAGGTCTTTAATCTGTTTTTGTTTTTCTAAAAGTTCTTCGGTTTGTTTCTGATCTTCCAGTTGCTGGATGTTTTTGTCGTTTTGTTCTTTAATTTCTTTTACAGCTTCATCGAGTTGTTTTTGTTTATCCAACAGGGCTTCAATCTGTTTTTTATCTTCGAAAGAAATCTGTTTTTTATCAATGAGGCTTTCGGCAACTTTTTTACTTTCCTTTTCGATGGTGTTGGCCAAACGGATAGCCGATTGTACTTTCTGTTTTAAGGCCTGGTTATTGGCATTTACCTGTTCTGCAGTTTCTTTTTTGGTAGGCTGTTTAAAAGTTTTAATTTCCGACCGGGTAACTTTTGCACCATTGACCTCATCATTGTCGGCTACTTCGAAATAATATTCGATTTCCTGTCCTGGTTTTACCGGAGCAGCTTTTAAATCCCAGAAATAAAAGAAAGTGTTTTCGGTAATATTGCTTTTAATCGCAATATTTTTGGTTACAGAACCGATAATCCGGTTGTTTTCTTTGATATTGTATTTAAAGCTCAGACGGCTAAAACCGTAATCATCGGTAACCTGACCACTAAAATACAGGGCTTTGTTACTCACTGAATCAGGTTTTTCTTCTACGGTAATACCAGGGGCCTGGTCTTTAACCACGGTGATCTGGTGCGATAAAGAATCGCGGAGGGTAACGTACTCATTTTTAGGGGTAATGCTATACTTCGAATTATTTTTTATAGTGGCATTGAAGACCGATTCGTTGTTTTCGACTTTTAAAACGTTTTCTGTGCCATTTAGGGTAAACAGGATCGAATTGCTTTTTCCGGTTTTAAGGTTCCAGCTAACTTTTGTTCCTTCTGGCAGAAGCATGTCGCCAACGTTGGCAATATGCTCCGGTTTTTTGCCCAGATAGGCAGGAAAAATCAAAGTTGCGTTTGCATTAAGCAATTCTGGCCGTGGTTTAACAGTAAGGGTAAACGACTGAGAACTAAAGCCTCCGCCTTTAAAAATCAGTTTTTTATCGTTCTGGATATTTTTAATGCTGTAATTAAACCTGCTGATATTCTCTTTCTGAAGTTTGTAAGTATTTTTTCCGTCTTCTACATAGATTTCAGCAGGTAATTGATCGCCTGATAGTTTCAGGTTTAGGGTAATATCATCACCCTGTGTAACCGTTAAGCTTTTATTTAAAAGCTTAAAACTGAATGGTGCTTGCGGTGCAATGTATTCATCGTACTTAAAAAAGCTGTTGGTACCCTCACGTAAAATGGCGGGAGCAATGATGGCAATTAATAAAATGATGGAAAGGGGAACAAAAAGGTATTTTAGATACTTTCTGTTGTCGTTAATGCTTACCGCAGTGTAAAAAGGAACGGGTTTAAGTTCCAATATTTTTTGATCAATACTGGCAATAATGAGGTGATTATTATTGGGCTGGTTTTCTGATAAACGGTGAAGTTGTAGTGTATTGAGTAATTTATCCTTAATATCGGAAAAGTGGTTTCCAATGATAACCGATGCTTCGTCGAAAGTAAGGTGTTTGCCCAGTTTTAGCATGGAAAGCAGGGGTTTAACAATTAAAAAACCAACTAACAATACCGCAATAAGCAAATAAGCAAAGAATACAAAGGTTTTGAAACCAGCTGTGGGGTTGAGATAATAAAGGCTTAGAAAAACGATCAGGTATAAGGCTAAAAGTATAGCTGAGGCATAAATACTGCCCCGTAAAATTTTATTGAGGTAAAATTTTCGGATAAACTCATCTATCTTCCGTAATAAATCGTTGTAATTATTGCTCACCATATCTCTGTAAATGTAAAAATTGTTCCAGTCAATTAAAAGAAAACCGGTAATTGGATAACGTGTTTATTACAAATCGGTTATGTACGTGTGTTTTTCAGTTTGGTGCCAAAATAGGCAAAAACCGATTTTATCGTTTAAAATCAGGCAAACGTTTGTTTAACGACTTAGAGGTCATATTTTCAATAAAATCTTTTAAAAACTTTACTATAAGTTGATATTTACTTCATGAAAAAATATCTTTGGGTTCATCAACCTCTCGAAATAACTATTAAATCATTCCTTTTTAATATTTGTTAGGATAGCAAACTAATGAACTATGTTGCTGATTTAGCGTCGGGTTGCTTACAAACTTTTCAGACCGTTTACAGTTTGTTCAACCAAAAACTTTATGCTTATGTACTGAAGAAAACCAATTCAGCATACATGGCAGAAGAGGTGGTGCAGCTTACTTTTATCCGTTTATGGGAAAAACGCGAAACTTTATCAGCAGAATACAACATTTCCACTCAGATTTTCAGGATTGCCGGAACTATTTTAATCGACCAGCTTAGAAAAGAAGCAGTAAGTAAAAAACACCTGAGTGTTGTAGAAGACCATTTTGCTCTAAAAACAGAAACTGAACAACCTGAAATGATACATGCACTGGAACAGGCTATAGAACAAATGGCACCGGTGCGTAAAAAGGTATTCAAAATGAGTAAAGTGGAGGGTTATTCATACAAAGAGATTGCAGAAATGCTTTCTATTTCGCCTAAAACGGTAGAAAATCATATTTCTCAGGCATTAAAACAGCTAAGGGCTGCTTTTTCTTCTATTATTTCACTGGCTGTTATCATGGAGGCCATAATCAAGAAGTGATTTTCTCTTTTTTAAACCTCAGCACCTTATTTTTAGAAATTATCTAAAATATTTTTACTTCACTAGGGGTAAAGCACTTTCAAAAACGTAATGTAGTTATGCAAATCAACCAAAAGCTTGTGGAGAAGTTTTTTTCTGGCCAATGTACTGCCGCGGAAGCCCGCCTGGTGAGTAAGTATCTGGCTGATGAAAACAACCGCGAAGTTTACTTAAACAGCGAGGAATGGGAACATTTTGAACCTGTTGAAAAGGTTGATGAAAAAATTTCGGACCGGATCTATGTCAAGGTGCTCGATCATATTCACGATAAGCGGGAAACCAGGCGTATCCGTTTCAGATACCTGGCTTACGCGGCATCAATTGTATTAATTGCGACAGTAGGATTGGTAGCCTACAAATTGACGAATAACCGGGTAGCAAAGCCAAGCTACGTTGCTTCTAATCGCTCGAAGCCAGTTACCAGGGTTGAAACGTTTATTACCAATACGTCAGCAGTGAAAAAAAACTATACTTTACCCGATGGGACCATTGTTGAACTGTATCCGAAAAGTGAAGTGAGTTATTTCCCTTTTGATCAGGGAAAAAGGGATGTTAATTTAACCGGACAGGCTTTATTCAGGGTGCATAAAGATAAAACCAAACCTTTTACTGTTTTTGCCAATAACCTGGCAACCACCGCCTTGGGTACTGTTTTTAAAATTACTGCCTTTAAAAAAGGTTTGTATACTAAAGTGCGGTTAATAGAAGGAAAGGTAATGGTTAAACCTCTAAGCAAGCTCCTATCGGCGGGGGTAGAAACGGTTTATTTATTGCCGGGAAAGGTATTTACGGTAAATATGCAGACTTATGCGGCTAGTGTTAAGCCGTTTAATGTTGAAGCGCCTAAACAACTGGAGACATTGGATCCAGGGAAAGCAATTGTAACCGAGGCAGCGATTGTTTTTGACAATGAACCGCTGTCAGGGGTTTTTAATGCTCTTGAAACTAAACTTAACATAAAAATAAATTTTACTCCCAGTGAGCTTATTAAAATGGAATTTACAGGGCAATATGAATTCGGACGCGATGACATTGATGGTTTCTTAAAAATGATTGGTTCATTAAATAACCTGACTGTAGATAAAACTGATGTGGGATATACGATAAAGAAGATTAAATAAAACCAGAGTACAACTAAACCAAACTAACTTCATGATTAAAATTTTTACTAAAAGGAGCGTTCCAAAACGCACCTTACTGCTACTGCTTTGTCTTTACCTCGGGGTAAAGGCTTATGCGCAAACGCCTGCAGTTAAGGGAGTTGTGAAAGATGCCAAAGAAACTATTGTAGGAGCCACCATTATTGCGCAAAACGTGCAAACAGGGGTAAGAACGACTACCTCATCAGATAAAAACGGGGTATTTACCTTTGTAAGATTAGCAGCAGGGCCATATAGATTTACCATCAACTTTATTGGCTATGAATCCAACATCGTAACAGGGATTGTAAAAGATGGGGGAACTTTTTCATTATCAGTGGTTTTGAAAGAAAGTTCTACCAGCCTGGACAAAGAGGTTGTTGTAACCGGAACCGGCATTAACAGGAGGAAAGATAGCTTTACTGGTACAACTGCTGTTTTCTCTGGCGAAGAGCTTAAGACAATCGGGAACAATAACATCATTCAAAGTTTAAGGACATTAGATCCGTCTTTTCTCCAAATTGAAAATAACCTTGCCGGATCCAATCCAAACGTACTTCCTGTAATAGAGGTGAGAGGGAAAAGTAGTATTCCCAGTAGTACATTAAAAGACCAATTTGGCTCAGATCCCAATCAGCCTTTATTTGTGTTAGACGGATTTCCTACAACCTTACAGACAATCGTCGACTTGGATATGAACAGGGTAGCATCTGTTACCATTCTGAAAGATGCCGCATCAACTGCGCTCTATGGTTCGCAGGCTTCCAATGGTGTTGTGGTTATTGAAACCATTAAACCAAAACCAGGAGAACTGCGCTTTAGCTACACGCAAGATTTCAGACTTGAAATGGCTGATCTAAGCGCATACAATATGATGAACGCAACGGAAAAATTAGAATTTGAGAGACTTTCTGGGCGATATGTTACCTCAGAAGCAAATCCTGTTCAAAACGTGTATTTGGATTCATTGTATAATGCGCACCTGGGCAACGTTCGTAAAGGAATAAATACGTATTGGCTAAATGTACCCTTGCAAACAGGCTATTCAACTAATAATTCTATCAATGCATCCGGTGGAGATAATGCATTTATCTACAATGTGGGGATGAATTACAGAACAGGTCAAGGCGCAATGATCGGCTCTGGAAGAGATACATATAGCGGCAGTATCAACCTGAACTATCGAAAACAGAAAATTAACGTCAATAATATTACCTATATCAGGGGCTATTCTTCTCAGAATTCGCAGTACGGATCATTTTCAAACTTCGTCAATGCCAATCCATATTTTAGGAAAGACAGTGAAAGCCTTTATCTGGAAAGACCCCGAACGACATCGGGTTCTGGTTTTAACGTCATCAATCCAATTTACGATGCCTTACAGCCGCAGTACGATCAAACTAAAAATAGCGAATTTCAAAATAACTTGAATGCAATCTACGATATCAGTAGCGCATTTAGGATTAATGGGGCCCTTCAAATTACAAAGGGAACAACAACGACCAAAGTATACAAGTCGCCAGAAATGAGTGATTTCATTAATACTCCAACGTTGAGAAAAGGAACATATTCCGATAATCGTGCTGAAAACTTTTCTTACCAAGCCAATTTGACACTGAGCTACAATAAAATGTTTGGTCAGAAAAATTCGATCACGGCAAACTGGAGAAGTACCGTACAACAAAACAAAAACAGTTCATATTCATCTAAAGCAGAAGGTTTTCCAGCCGGAAGTTTGGGCAACCCGCGTTTCGCGTATGCCTATGCACTTGATGGTGCACCAAGCGCCACCAGCGGTATCTATCGCTCGTTGAGCAGTGCGGTTGCCCTAAATTATTCTTACGCAAACAAATACTTGGCCGATTTCGTTTTCCGCTTAGATGGATCTACAGCCTATGGTAGCAATAAGCAATATTCTCCATACTACTCATTTGGTCTGGGTTGGAATATCCACAACGAAGATTTTGCAAAACAAGCTTCCTGGCTCAATTCATTAAGGTTGACCGCAAATATCGGTATCACTGGAAACCAAAATTTCGGAAATCTAAGTTCGGTTTCTATTTATAACTACAATAGTAACACGCAATATAACTCATTCGGACAAGGTTTAAGTTTACTCACATTGGGAAATCCCAACTTAGAACCTCAAAAGACCAGACAGATCAGCACATCGATTGAATTTGTTCTTTTAAAGAACAGATTGAGCGGTTATATCAATGCTTATAACAAACGAACCAATCCTTTGATTGTACCAGTAGATCTACCTTCATCAACAGGTGTATTTGCATTTCCCTATAATATAGGAAGCTTAACCTATAATGGTATAGAAACAAGAATATCATACTCTCCTGTTTATGATTTGGCTAAAGGAATCGTGTGGAGTGTTAGCTTAACAGGGTCTACCTACAGGAGTAAGTATGGCGGCTTTGGCAATACCTTAAATACCCTTAATAAGCAACAGGAAAATAGCAAGACCTTATTGAGGTACATCGATGGCAATAGTGCAGAAGCAATTTGGGCAATTAAGTCGATGGGAATTGATCCAGCAACAGGAAGAGAGGTTTTCTTAACAAAAGACGGCCAGTATACTTTCGATTACAATACGGGAAATATTGTAAATGTGGGTAACACTGTACCTGTTGCCGAGGGAGTAATTTCGACTAACTTGAGATATAAAGGTTTCAACTTTGGTTTGGGGTTAAGATATAGAGTGGGCGGCGATATTTTTAACAATGCCTTGTACAATAAGGTTGAGAACATTTCATCAACAAGCATAGCAAACAACCAAGATCGTCGGGCACTTTACGACAGATGGAAAAATCCGGGCGATGTTTCACAATTTAAAGGAATTTCATTGACCAGCACTACGCCAATATCATCACGTTTTGTTCAGAAAGAGAATACGCTGAGTAGCGAAACGCTAAGTGTTGGTTACACATTTGATGGTAAACAGTGGTTGAGGGCTGTTGGAATGCGTACACTGAACGCGACTTTGTTCGGTAATGATTTTCTTTATTTATCCACTGTCAGAAGAGAGCGCGGTATAGACTACCCTTATGCAAGAACCTTCGCATTTTCTTTAAGGGCTTCATTTTAAATGTTTGAACATGAAAAGAACTTATTTTACCCTACTAATCACGACAGCGTTAGCCATATTGACGTTAGGATCGTGCAAAAAATTCTTAAACGTAACACCTGAAGATAAGGTTATCGAAACACAGATCTTCAGTACAAAAATAGGTGTCCAAACGGCATTGAACGGATTATACCTGAGCCTAGCCACTAATCAATTGTATGGCGATAACCTCACCCTATCAACGGTTGAAGTACTGGCACAGCGTTATAATATCCCTTCCACCCACGATCTGTACAAGATTGCAACTTATGCTTATACGGATGCTCCTGCTTCCACACGCCTGGAAACCATCTGGACAAATGCATATGGGACCATTCTTAACGTTAACAGTTTTTTAGAAAATATAGAAAAATACAAAGGCACCGTCGACGAACAGACCGAGTCCGTTTTCAAGGGAGAAGCCATCGCAATGCGTGCATTCCTGCATTTCGATCTGTTGAGGTTATACGGACCGAGGTATTCAACAGCAGATTCTACCAAACAAAGTTTGCCCTACTACGCTGCAACCAAATCGAGTATTAACCCATTGCTACCAGCCAACGAATTTATTGTTAACATCATTAACGATCTCAATACAGCGGCTAATCTTTTACAAAACGACCCCGTTATTACAACAGGTGTAAGTACGCCTCGTGTGAATGAAACTGTTGATTTCTTCAAGAGTAATAGGAATTTTAGATTTAATTATTACGCAGTTAAAGGTCTTTTGGCGCGTGTGTACTTGTACCGGGGAGACAAGGTTTCTGCACTGAAAAATGCCAAGGAGGTTATTGCTGTTGCAAACAAATTTCCATGGACAACCTCAACCAATGCGCTGAGCGAAAAACAAAACCCTGACCGTGTTTTCTCAACAGAGATGTTATTGGGTGTCAGCAATACCCAACTATATTCAAGATATACAGCACTTTTTGATCCTTCTGTTACCGATGGAACTATTTTGGCTCCTCTGCCTGCGAGATTAAATACGGTGTTCGAAACCAATGAAAACGATTACAGATTTAACCTAAACTGGCAAATCCCTTCAACTGGAGTTAAATCGTATCGTACCTTTTACAAGTATGCAGACATTGTTGATAAAACCAAACTGTTCCGTTTCACCATCCCTTTACTTAAGATTAGCGAAATGTATTATATAGCAGCCGAGTCAGAACCATTAAGTGCTGATGGTATTGCCCTTATTAATATAGTTAGGGCAAATAGGGGTCTGCTGCCACTCGCTACTACAGCAGTAGTGAACACGGAGCTTCAGAAAGAGTATCAAAAAGAGTTTTTTGGCGAGGGGCAGTTATTCTACTACTACAAACGCCGAAATATAACATCTATAGGCAACGGTTCAGGTACGTCAAGTATTACGGTTAATTACGCGGTACCAATGCCATTATCAGAATCGCAATATCGTTAACCTTAAATTTTAATGTGATGAAAAAGAATTTTCTAAAAACACTGTTTCCAGTTCTTTTGGCCATAGTACTTTTTTCTTGTGAAAAGGAACTTCATAAATATGAGGGCGAACCAAGTATCTATTTTAATGATGCGGCAAGATTACCAGCTTATTCAGGAGAGCCTATTAAAGATTCGACTATCGTTTCTTTTAGTCTGGCTAAATCTCAGGACTCGATCATTAATATGGTCATTACCGCAACTGGTCCAAAATCGGATCAGGATAGACCCTATAAATTAATCGTCAATCCATCATCAACTGCTATAGAAGGTGTACACTATCAGATTTTAAGCAAGAACTTTTCTATTAAGAAAAACAAAACCTTAGATACGGTAAAAATTAAGTTTTTCAGAAAAGTGGAAATGCAAACCACCACTTTCCTGTTGAGCTTTGACCTGCAGAGTAATGAAAACTTTGCAACAAATATGAATAATAAAGTGATAAATACGACTACCGGACAGAAGCTGTCTTTTGTGAATTATAGATGGCTTATTAACGACATCATTAAGAAACCTGCGAGATGGGTAGATGGTTACTTAGGAACGTTTTCTCGAAAAAAGCTTTTTTTGATGGTAAGCGTATTGGGAGTTGATCCTTCATACTTAGACTCGTCTGTCTCTATTGCAGAACTTGCTGCCTACGGAAAATTTATGCAACGTTATCTGAATGAGCAAAAAGTGGCAGGTAATGTCATTCTAGAAGATAACGGTTCCGAAATGATCATGGGAACATCGGTTCAATAATTAACACTAAGGATTAGAAAAATGAAAATATATCATCGCATTCTTATGGTGCTGTTGGCGCTGCTAATGCTCAACTCTTGTAAAAAAGATATTGGAAATTACGACTATACGGAAATTAACGAATTGAAACAAACTGACATTCCAAAAGAAATAACCGCAATTTATGGTAAACAGTTAGTCTTCAATCCAACAGTTTCTTTTACGCAAGATGCCAATTTTGACGAAACAAAATATACTTATGAGTGGACTTACATTGGTCCCAATGGCTTGGGAGGTTCGAAACTATTCCAATTAGCCACAACCAAAAACCTAAATATGCAAGTCAGTATAGTTGCGGGCACCTATAGTGCATATTTTTCGGTAACAAATAAGGACACAGGTATTAAATATACCAAGCCATTTACATTAAAAATAAGCAACGAAATTAATGAAGGCTGGATTATGATGAACGAAGTAAATGGCCGGGCAAGGGTTGATATGTTATCCCTGAATACTGCCGGGACCTTCGACGTAATCAACGATTTATTGGCCACAACCAATTCTGGACTTACCCTTACTGGCAAGCCAGTAATGGCCTACACCTACAACACTGGCCTACTCATAGGTCCTGATGCGATCAGCTATGGATTATATTTAGGAACCGATCAAGGTACGACCAAAATAGACCCAAATACATTTAAGTGGACAAAAACAATGACACTAAACTATGAAATGTTTGGCGACATTCCAGCCGGCTTTTACGCAGATGTGATACAGCAGCGCGGAAGCGGTACGTCCTATATGATAGGAAAAGGCAATGCCTATTATTATGAAAGAGTACAGAATATATATTATTCCGTACCAATCAATTACATCACATCCGAGCAAAAGGGTTTCGAAGTCGCGCCGTTTGTCGGCGGTGACCCTTCAAGTATCACACAGGCAATATTCTATGATAAAACCAATCGCAGATTTGTAAAACATACAGGTAGCGCTTCTACGTGTACTACCTTGCCTGATCCGCCTGACGCCAACAAATTATTCAGTTTTAGTACCAAAATGGATTTGTTATTCATGAAATGGTCGAGCTATGCCAGTGGGGGTATTTTTGCAGTACTAAAAGATCCAAATTCTACCAAAAGATATTTGGCCCGCTTCAATACCAGTGACAATGTTCAAACTTACTATGCTGAGATTTTAGGGACAGATTTTGTTAATGCTGAGTTTTATGCTGTAAATCCAGAATTCGGTTATTTGTTTTACGCAGTGGGCAGCAAAATTTATGAATATGATATGGTATACAAAACGTCAAAATTGATGTTAGATTTTGGCAGTAAAAAAATATCTTACCTCAATTTTTACGAATTTAAAAGTAATACTAAATATCCCGATCGCATGAAGCTAATGGTTGGTAGCTACGATCCATCAATCAGCGATGGAACTGAAGGCAGCCTGGGTATCTACACAGTTCCAGGGCTTAATGGCGACCTTGTTTTGGCCAAATCCTACACCGGTTTCGGAAAGGTAAAAAGCATAACCTACAGGGAACGTTAATTAAAAATCATCCAAATAAAACCAATGAAAATGAAAAAAGTATTAAGTGCCGGCCTTTTATGCCTCGCCTCACTAACTGTTATGGCGCAATTGCCTGTAGAAGTAAAAGGATTGTTAAAGAAAAAACGCCTTTCTGCCGTTAAACTCTTTAAAGTTAAAGATGGCAAGGCAGTAGAAATTGCCAACTCTACACCTGCCGAAAAAGGCCAGTTTGGTTTCCTTTTTTATCCTGAGTATGAAGGTTTGTACGTAATCGGTACAGGCAATGAAGGTAGCCCGAACGATAATTATAAATTCTATTTTAAAGGAGGGGAAGAGCTATCCCTAAACCTTTTAGATTCGAGTTACGTACTAACAGGTAAAAAGAATTCGAAAGAAAATACGGTGCTAAGCCAATGGCACGATTTAACAAATCCGCTGGAGCAAAAGGCCATTAACTTTATGAAAGTGCAAAGTACCTTTGTTGATTATTTCCCTCAGCAGGAGGAAATTGTGGCCAAAAGTAAAACTTTCTTAAATGGTAAAGCCACCGGAAATGTAAATTTCGATAAGGAAATTAAATCTATTATGTCCTGGGATCTGGCCTGCTATGCAACCAACTTCTTAAATACCCCAAGGAGCGCACATCCTTCTGTTGAAGAATACAGCAATTTTTACAGCACGCTTAAAACCACCGATTTTGCAAAAACAACAGAAAATGTTTACCGCTATCCCTATGGCTTTAGAACTTTAACGGGCCTCATTAGCCTAAATATGCGCCAGGATGGTAAAGCCTATAAACGCGGCCCTGAGGGGGTAGATCTAATGGCATCTTTTGTACCCAACGATACCTTAAAAGGTGATTTGATTTTAGATAATGCCGCAGGTTATAAAACGATTACCGAGTACGAGGCATTAATAAAAGGCAGGGAGAAATATATTCTTACCAAAAGACAGGCAGATAGAAGTGCTGCCATTATGAATCCTTTATTGACCTACAAGCCTGGTACCGATGCTTTTAATTTTGCCTATGAAGATAAGAATGGTAAACAGGTTACGATGGCGAGCATGAAAGGAAAAGTAGTATTGGTAGATGTTTGGGCTACCTGGTGTGGGCCTTGCAGAGCTGAAATTCCTTATCTGAAAAAACTGGAAGAAGAAATGAAGGGTACCGATGTTCAAATTATCAGCCTATCAACTGATGCGGTTAAGGATAAGGAAAAATGGCAAAAAATGATCAAAGATGAAAATTTAGGTGGTTTACAACTTTTTGCCGGAGGGCCTGAGAACGAATTTTCGAAATATTATAAGGTTAACACTATACCACGTTTCCTGGTTTTCGATAAACAAGGCAAGATTGTGACCGTTGATTCACCACGGCCATCTAATCCTGAATTAAAAGCATTATTACAAAAAACACTCGCTAACTAGCCATCCCTATACTCCGGTTATAAACCAATAGCCGGAGTCATTTTTACCTTAAAACATCTGATATGAAAACAATGAAAACATTGTTTATAGCTGCGTTTTTGCATTTTTTTTTACCTAAAGCTTACTCCCAGAACGATAGCATCCAGATTTCTGGCCGCTTAAAAGGGCTGGGCAATAAGTCGGTTTGGATTTCTTTTGCAAATGATGCCGGTTTATCAAGGAGCTATAAAGCCAATGCCAATAATGATGCTTTTGCATTAAAAGTGCCGCGTTTGCAAAATCCGGCCATTGCCCGTTTCGACGTCTCGATATCAAGAACAAGTGGCACGAATTCTAATCCTGCACCCAAACTGGATCTGTTCGTTTTTGATCAGGATATTAGCATAAAGGGCGATGCGCTATTGCTTCAGTTTGCCGATGTAAATGGCGATGAAGAAAATAATGCATTAGCGGTATATAAGCAACTGGTAAAAAAGGGCGAAATGCGTAATTATGAGATTATGCAAGAGCTTTTTAGTGAAGGAAAAACAACCAGTTCTGCAAATAAAGAAGTTTTAATGGCTGAGG
This sequence comes from Pedobacter zeae, assembly GCF_014196715.1. Taxonomy (GTDB): domain Bacteria; phylum Bacteroidota; class Bacteroidia; order Sphingobacteriales; family Sphingobacteriaceae; genus Pedobacter; species Pedobacter zeae. Next base: position 901,430 of record NZ_JACIEF010000003.1, on the reverse strand, counting down.
CTACAGCCATCAACAGAAAACTCGTTAATGTAAAAAGAGATTTCGTTAAAACACACCCCAATGCTTTTGCCTCAGTGTTTTTATTAACGCGAATGGAAAACCTCTATACGGCAGGCGATTTTATTTCCACATGGAACAGTCTATCACCCCGGTATAAAAATCATCCCATTACCGGAAAAATTAAAGCTTACATCAAAAAGGTAAGCGCTACACCTGATGGTTCGGATGCAATTGGTTTTCAAAAAAATGACAAGGATGGCAGGCTGATTAACCTGGCTGATTTTAAAGGGAAAACCGTGTTGCTCGATTTTTGGGGCAGCTGGTGTGGGCCATGCCGTGCCAGCAACCCTCATTTAAAGGCTTTATACACCAAATACAAAACCAAAGGTTTCGAAATTATTGCCATTGCGCAAGAACAGAAAAAGATATTGGAAGAAGCGCGCACGGCCTGGCTAAAGGCCATAGAAGAAGATGGGCTAACCTACATCAACATCCTCAATAACGAGGGCGTCGAAAAGCAAAACCTGGTAAAGGATTACAATATCATAGCTTTTCCGACCAAAATACTGGTGAGTAACGAAGGCAAAATATTACTCCGTATTACTTCGAGTGCAACGGATGATATTGATCGTGCCCTCGAAAAAATTTATGGGTTTTAATCTACCTATTCAGATAAAATGAAAATAAAAACAATATTATTTCTTGGGTTTTTGGTTTGGTCGGTCCAGCTTCGGGCACAGCAGGCTAATACACTCATTGAAAGCATGAACCTGATGTTTGCCCAAAAGGCAGTTGATCCGGTCGCAGCCAAATTAAGCAGCAGTTTTTCAATTGCGGCTTATACGAGGCCCTCGGCCGACAGGCTGTTAAAAACAATATTGGAACGGTATCCTTGCGATTCGATTCAACTCAAAAATGAAACTAAAGCAGCCGGAATGATGCGCTTAACCATCGTGCCTTTTAGCAAAGGAAAAGCGGGTAAAGAAAGCAGCATTTATACTGATACAAGCTATAAGCTGCTTTATGCTGATATTTTCGACCAGCTTTACGGCATGAACCGCTATAAAAAGTCGGTACTGGTGACCAAAGTTCCTTTCGAGGTCGAGAATGGCTCGATTATTTTAACCGTAAAAGTTAATACCAGCGAAAGGCCTTTAAAGCTACTTTTCGATACAGGTGCTGATGGTATGGCCATTACCAAAGCCCTGGCCGACTCGGTAGGCATTAAAGCCAGTCGCCAGCAAAATACCTCGGTAGTAGGGGGCAATATGAATATTGCTGTTTCAGAAGGAAATACCATCAGGATCGGCACCTTTGAACTCAAAAACCAGAGTTTTGCTATTTTTCCTGAAATGCATAAGGGAAGCGACGGCATTATTGGCAATAGCATCGCTAAAAACTATATCACTAAAGTAGATTTCGATAAAAAGGAGCTTTCGCTCTACACTTTTGGCGATTATACTTACCAGGATGAGGGCATATCTGTGCCGGTAACCGTACCTGCAGGTTTGTTTATTATTCCGGGCGAGGTTACCGTAGTACCCGGACAGGCCAATACCGGCGAATTTGTTTTCGATACCGGCGCATCTTACAACCTCATTTGCTTCAGGCCCTTTGTAAAAAAATATAAACTACTGGTAAGCGGTTTTAAACCAGAATACAATGGTACCACCACCAGCATGGGCATGAGCACACCGACCTATAGTGGCCGGGCGGCATCGTTTTCTTTTGCAAGTATGCCCAGGTTGACCGATTTTCCGGTTACCCTGATGGCGGGAGGTGGACAAAGCGAAAACTGGAATCCTGGTTTTGATGGATCTATTGGTATCAGAACCATTGGCCGTTACAACTTCACCATTAACATGCAGCAGAAGGAAATTCATTTTGTACCCAACCACACCTTTAATTTTCCTCATGATTTTGTTTTGGGGGCTTACCTTTTGGGTTTCGATCCCGATGGCAAATTAAAGCTGCTCAGTATTGTAGGTCCGGTAGAAAGCGAAATCCTGCAAGCCGGACAAATTATCGAAAGTATTGATGGTGTTGTAGCAGCAACCTTGCTTAAAGACAGCAAAAAAATGCTTTCCGTTTTAAGCGCACCGGCGGGTAAAATCTTCAAAATTACTTACACCGCCGACGGAGCGAAACAACATATTTCAGTAACCAAAAAATAGATTTATGAAAAAAGTATTTCATACCCTTTGCCTGTTGTTAACTGCTATAGGCTGCCTGGCGCAAAATCAATCCTTAAACAGCATATTGAAGCAGGCTAAAAAAGAAGATAAACTCATCTTTGTCGATTGTTACTTCACCGGCTGTATTCCTTGCGCCCAAATGGACGAAAATGTTTTTCCAAATGCGCTGATTAAGGCAGAAATGGATAAAAACTTTCTGATGCTTAAAGTTGATATTTTTAAAGATAAATTGGGCGATACTTTAAAGGTGCAACATATTTTAAATGGTTTTCCTACCTTTTTGGTCTTGAATGGCGACGGAAAACTCATCAATTCCTCATCAGGCTATAAAGATCCGGGTAACCTGATTGCGCTGTTTACTGATGCCCGCCAAAAGGCTGAACAGCATAAATTTTTGTCGGGATTTTCTACCAGCTATAACGAAGCAAAATATCCGGCATTTTACGTAGAATTCTGCAAAACGCGTAAAGGAGTAACCGGCGAAACCATCGCTGCCTATACCGATACTTTAAAAAACTTTAAAGCCGAAAATGCCTTATTGCCTTACCTGGTTACCAGATCAGCAGATGAAAAAGCGATTGAAACCATTTTTGCCGATTATAATGTATTTGCCGCGCTTTATGGCGAAGAGGTTTTACAACCGGTCGTAGACTACGGATTGAGCCAGAAACTGGTTAAAGCGCTGAAAACAAATTCAGATCAGGAAGCTTTTAATGATTTTTTGGCCAGCCAGAAGAAAAAATTTTCAGATAAAACCTGGAAAATATGCCTTCAAACCCTGGGCAGCCGGTATTATCTGGGGATGAAAAAAGATACGGTAGGTTTCCTGAAGTTTTCGATCAAAAACCCGGTTTTATATCAGTATCATTTCAATGCACTTTACAGTACGTTGGCAGCTAAAAAAGGCTTCAACCCTGAGGTAACCAGGCTCTTCTGCGAATGGGCCAGTACTATTGTTACCGAAAACAGCGGGCTTGAATACATGAAAACAGCTGCAGCTGTACATCGGCTGGCCAAAGACGAAGCCGGCTATAGCAAATTTGTAAAAATGGCAACAGCTTATACAGCCAGTTATCAAATGAAACCAGAAACTGCTGAGGCTTCATCTTCAAAATAAACAAGAAATTACATCATGTAGAAGTGGTGGAATATTTAATAGTTAATGTAGTTAATGAGCGAAAGGCTTATCCGGATGGATAAGCTTTTTGCTTTTGTTTATATAATGGTTACATTAACTTTAATTTGTTTTCGGCTAAAAAATCTACTTTTGAATTTTTACCAAAAATAAAGATATGAAACGCGCATTAATTTCGGCCTGTATGGTTTTCATGTTTACCTCTGCTTTTGCCCAAAAGTTTAACTGGAATAAAAACCAGGTAATTGCACACCGTGGCGCCTGGAAGAAGAATAATTTCCCCCAGAATTCTATCGCTTCGCTAAAGGAAGCTGTGAGGTTGGGTTGTTACGGATCTGAATTCGATGTGTGGATGACGGCAGATCATGTTTTGGTGATCAACCACGATCCCGAATTTCAGGGTTTAACGATAGAGAAGGTAAATTATGCCGAGCTGTTGACTAAAACCATGACCAATGGCGAAAAGATACCAACATTGGAAGCCTACCTGTTAGAAGGTAAAAAACAGAAAACTACTAAACTGATTTTAGAAATAAAACCTTCGTTAATCAGTAAGGAACGCGGCATTGAGGTAACCAATAAATGTATTGAAATGGTTCAGAAACTCAAGGCCGTGGAGTGGACAGAGTATATCAGTTTTGACTACGATTACTGTAAACGGATTTTAGCGCTGTTGCCCAAAGCGAAAGTAGCCTACTTAAAAGGCGACATTAGTGCCGAACAGATGAAAGCTGATAAATTAACAGGAGCTGATTATCATTACAGCGTTTATCAAAAAGACAACTGGATAGAAAATGCAAAAAAACTGGGTTTGACTGTAAATGCATGGACCGTAAATACGGTGCCAGAAATGCAGTGGTTACTGGCCCATCAAGTAGAATACATTACCACTAATGAGCCTGAACTGCTTTTCGAAGAAATTAAAAAAACTCCGGTTGCGCAGGGATGGAAATTAAAATGGGCTGACGAATTTAATGATGCCGGACTCCCTTTAACCAAAAACTGGAGCTACGATGTAGGTGGTAAAGGCTGGGGGAATAAGGAGCTTCAATATTATACAGATGCCGATAGTGCAAATGTATTGGTAAAAAAAGGAAACCTGAATATTACCGCAATTAAAGCTGATAAAGAGGCTAACCAATATACCTCGGCCAGGCTGGTAACCAAAAACAAATTTGATTTTAAATATGGCCGGGTTGAGGTACGTGCCATGTTGCCTAAAGGCAGGGGCTTATGGCCTGCAATATGGGCTTTACCTACCGATTTTAAATATGGCAACTGGCCCAAAAGCGGTGAAATTGATATTATGGAACATGTTGGTTACGATCCTGATAGTGTACATGGAACGGTACATACCGAAAAATTTAATCACGTCATTAAAACCCAGGTGGGTAAGGCTTTAAAAATAGATAATCCTTATACAGAATACCATGTTTATGCGATAGAGTGGTTTGCAGACCGTATCGACTTCTTTGTTGATGACCAAAAATACTTCACTTTTAACAATACGAAAAAAGGATCAGGCGATTGGCCTTTCGATCAGAATTTCCACTTGATTTTAAATGTAGCCGTCGGCGGTGGATGGGGCGGAAAAAAAGGCGTTGATGATACGATTTTCCCTGCAACCATGAAAGTTGATTACGTAAGGGTGTTCCAAAAATAATTTAAGATGTGATAGGTACGATGGAAGATGGTTCAATAGTTCATTAGCCATTTGTTCATTGGTAATAGCAAACTGCCAACTGAGAATTGTTCCGTTGCTTGATTGTTATATTGTTGGGATGAATGGCTTACTCGACTGCAAACTGCCAACTTAAAACAATAACTTGCGGTATCTAAGCTATATTGTATAATTATGGATTCACGTAGAGAATTTCTAAAAAAGGCAGCTTTGCTTGCCGGGGCCACGGGTATGGCCAATACTTTACCCGGTTCAGTGCTAAAAGCCATGTCGATCAACCCTGAGCCAGGCAGCACATTTTATGATGCAGAACACATTGTTTTTCTGATGCAGGAAAACAGGTCTTTTGATCACATGTTCGGTAAAATGAAGGGGGTACGGGGATTTAACGACCCGCATCCGCATATCCAGCCTGATGGCAACAAAGTCTGGCTGCAAAAAGACGGTCAGGGTTACACCTATGCACCGTTTCATGTAGACATCAATAAAACAAAAATTACCTGGCAGGGTGGTTTACCACACTCCTGGAATGATCAGGTGGCTGCACGTAATGGCGGCCGTTATGATAAATGGATTCCGGTTAAAAGCCCGATGACTTTGGCTTATTATGATCGTAACGATATTCCTTTCTATTATGCCCTGGCCGATGCTTTTACGATTTGCGATCAGCATTTTTGTTCGTCGTTAACCGGAACAACACCTAACCGTTTGTTTTTTTTCACCGGAACCATACGAGGGGAAAAAAGTGCCAACAGGGTGGCCGTTGTAAATAATGACCAGGCCGAATCGCAGAATAATGTATTTGTTGATTGGCCAACTTTCCAGGAAACACTTGAAGATAATGGCATTGATTGGCGCATTTACCAGAACGAACTTTGGACATCGCGACTGCCGGAAGGCGAAATAGACGATTGGTTGGGAAATTATGGCGATAACCCTATTGAATATATCAGCAGGCACCAAGTTAAATTATCGGCTTATTTTAGAAAAAATGGCGATAATACCGTTAAGCCTCCTTTAACGGCCAAAGAAGTTCAGGAAAAATATGATAAATTATCGCAAAGGGAAAAAAATCTGATCGATAAAGCCTTTACCACCAATATTTCGCAAAAAGATTACCTGGAACTTGAACCTTTTACTTTTAAAAACGATCAGGGTCAAACTGAAACGATAAATGTTCCTAAAGGGGATATTTTTTACCAGTTTAGAAAAGATGTAGATAGCGGAAAATTACCAACCGTTTCGTGGCTGGTTGCGCCACAGCGTTTTTCTGACCATACCAGTTCGCCTTTGTACGGCACATGGTACGTAAGTGAAGCCCTTGATATTTTAACCAAAAACCCTGAAGTTTGGAAAAAAACCATTTTTATTTTAACCTACGATGAAAATGATGGTTATTTCGACCATCAGCCACCATTTGTAGTTCCTAATCCTGATGATCCGACCAGCGGGAAAGTATCTGGCGGAATCAATTTTGCTACCGATTTTGAAGCCAGAAAGGGGAGTCCGATCGGTTTAGGCTACCGTGTACCTCTGGTTATTGCTTCGCCATGGAGCAAGGGTGGTTTTGTGAACTCTCAGGTTTTTGATCATACTTCTTCACTGATGTTTATGGAAAAATGGCTGGCCAAAAAAACAGGCAAAGTCATTAAAAGCAATAACATCAGCGATTGGCGAAGAAACATCTGTGGTGATTTAACTTCGGTATTCAGGCCTTATAACGGGGAAGAAATTAAATCTCCGGAGCCTTTAAAGCGTGATAATGTGATTACCAATATCGGCAATGCCAAAAGTAAACCTGCACAGATAGGTCCAACTGCATTAAATAAAACCGAGGTGGCCAAAATCAATAAATTCGAAGCCTTTTCACGTGAAACAAGTGCGCATGCACCAAAGCAGGAAAACGGAACCAAACATGCCTGTGCGCTGCCCTACCATTTAACGGTTGATGCCAACCTGGTAAACGACGAAATCGAACTCACGTTCCAATCGGCGAAAACCTTGTTTGGCAGCGAAACAGAAAGTATCGGTGCCCCGTTTAACATGAATACCATCGCCAAATTTAAAGGGGTTTCAGGGAAATCATGGGCCTATGCGGTAAAAGCGGGCGATCTTGTTAAAGATAATATCAAGATTGATGATTTCGACAACGAAGTCTACGATTTGGCCATCAGTGGTCCGAATGGGTTTTGCCGGTATTTTGCAGGAAGCAAAAAAAATCCTCCCATTGCAGTAAAAGTTTTTCCTGAAGAGAGCGGTTTAGTAAGTAAAAAACTTAATGGAAACCTGGTATTTGCAATAAAAAATAAAGGAGCTGCTTTAATTACCCTGCAAATTATCGATAATAAGTTCAAAACCGGGATTAAAACCCTAACCATAAAACCGAAATCGGAGACTAAGGTTGTATTTAATCTGTCAAAAAATGCCAACTGGTACGATTTCAGCATTGTACAAACTGGTAATACCCTGTTTAAACAACGTTATGCAGGTAAAATAGAAACCGGAGAAATTACACAGACCGATCCTTATATGGGTAACGCATAAATATCCCCCTTTTTGGGGGATGGTATTTGAAAGAAATTATGTTTATTTTGTATTATATGTGCAGTAAACTGTCTATAGTAAAGGTAAATTTCATAGTTTCTTTCATTTTGGCTTGTAGTTTCCAGCTATCGGCCCAAAGCTATAACTTTACCAATTACAGTTTAAAAGATGGTTTGCCGCAATCGCAGGTAACAGCCATTTATCAAGCCAGGGATAGAACACTTTGGCTGGGAACATTTGGTGGTGTAAGCAATTTCGATGGAAAGGAATTTATTTCCTACGGCAAAGCCGATGGATTAGGCTCAAATGCCGTAAACAGCATTGTTGAGGATAATCAGAACCAGGTGTATTTCGGGACAGAATCGGGCATCAATATCCTTAAAAAGAGAAAAATAGGCACCCTATTTTCGGGAAAGAGCGTAAGCCATTTATTTAAAGATCAACAGGGTTATATTTGGGGAATAAGCGAGCATAAGCTCTTTAGAATTGAAAAAGGCAAACCCGTTTTTTATTCCATTGCCGGCAAATACATCAATGCCATTAGTGCCGATCAGTATGGGAATCTGTATGCTGTTGTCGCAGAACGGGGGATTTACCTACTTAAAAACAATCGTTGGGTAATTTACCAGGAATTACCGGCGGCACTAAATGCCCTATCCATCAGGAAAGTTCTTTTCGATAAAAAAATAAAGAATAAATTCTACCTGCTTACTAACCGTAACGGCATTTATGTGGTTGAGGATGGTAAGATAAAACCGTTTTTTAAAAATAAAGCGATTGATACCTATTATGCCATTGCACAGGATAGCAAGGGTAATATATGGATCGGATCAGAAAAGGGGGCTTACCTTGTTCATGAAAACGGCTCGTTTGTTTATTTCAATGCCGACAATGGATTAAGCGATAACCAGGTCGAAGAAATCTTTAGCGATGCTGAAAACAACATCTGGATATCCTGTTTTAGTGATGGGATTTATAAATACGAGGGCGACTCCTTTATCCGGTACCATAAATTTAAAGGTCAGAATGTTGCCTATCCCATCAGCGGCATCGCTGCGGATAAGAATAACAACCTTTGGTTCGGTACGTACAACAAAGGGATTTTTAAGTACGATGGAAACCATGTAACCAATATTAATCATCCGGCCTTTAAGAACAACAAGATTTATTTTGTATATGCCGATAAAGCAAAGAATATCTGGATTTCGACTTATGGAAATGGCGTTTGGAAATATGATGGAAATAAATTTTGGCAGGTATTAAAGCCCGAACGTTATGATAACAGTTCGATCGCCGAAGACAGTGAGGGTGGGATCTGGATCAATGGATTAAAATCATCGGTTTATTTAAAAGATGGTAAAACTAAAAAGATAGCCGGTTTCGAAGGCTATTCATCCTGTATTTTCCCTTTTCCATTGAGTAAGGATAGTGTGCTGCTGGGCACATCGAAGGGTGTTATGCTCATCCGGGACAAAAAAATTGATAAAACCTTTCAGATCAGATCAATTCAGGATGCTCATGTGCTCACTATTATTAAACATGGGAGTAACCTGGTTTTTGCTACACTTGGCGATGGCATCATCACCTGGAATTTACAAACAAAAGCAAGCAAGCGCTATGTGATTGCCAATGGACTGAATTCGAACGATATTTATGGCCTTGTAATAGATAATAACAACAATTTATGGGCTGGTACGGGCCGTGGGATAAACAAGTTAAAGTATAATAGGGCAGAGCAGCGTTATGAGGTTTTCAGGGATCAGCCCCTGGTTGTAGAATGCAACCAGAATGCCATTATAAATTACAAAAACAATATTTTGGTAGGTACCACCGAGGGATTGGTGAGGTGCCAAACCGCTCTACCGGCCGAAAACAAAAAAAGTCCGTTCATTCATTTCCAGTGCATTAATTTATTTCACAAAAATGACCGTTCAAAGGATGTATGTATTGATTTAAACCAGGAAAAGAAAGGATTTTATAAATTAGATTATAGCCAGAACCATATTGCCATCAGCTTTAAGGGGGTTTATCTTACCAATCCGTTAAGTGTGCTGTACCGGTATAAACTAATTGGCGTAGATAACGATTTTAGCAAGCCTGTACCCAATACCGAGATCGAGTACTCAGCGATTAAACCCGGCAGTTACACTTTTCAGGTTTATGCCGTAGCAAACGGTCAGCAGTCTAATATAGAGCAATTCAGTTTTACGATTGTACCTCCTATTTATGATACCGTATTATTTAAGATCGTTGCATTTTTGGTATTGATATTTTTGATCTGGCTTATTTTCTACCTGATTTTTAAAACCAGGGAGCAAAAAAAACACCGGTTTGAAAAACTGAAGCAGAAAGAACAGGAAAAAATCAGAAAACAGACCGCCGAAGATTTTCATGATGATATTGGCAATAAATTAACGCGGATTAATGTTCTATCCGAGATTTTAGATAAAAAAGTAGCCGGTTCGGAGAAGGAGCTGAAAGAATTGATCCGTTTGATCAGGGAAAATGCGGGTCTGCTATATACCGGAACAAAAGATATCCTTTGGGCGCTTGATCCGCATAGTGATAACCTCTTCGAAATTTTGGTTCATATTAAAAATTTCGGAATAGATTTATTTCAGAATACCGGCGTTGATTTTAAAATGGAGGGTGTACTGGCCAAATACGAAAAGCTACATCTATCGATGGAATTTAACCGTAACCTTACCCTTATTTTTAAGGAGATGCTTAATAATGTATTAAAACATGCAAATGCAAAACAGGTATTGATCATGGTGATCGAAACCGATCACGATACCATTAATATTCTAACTACCGATGATGGGCGGGGTTTCGACCTCGAATCGGTAGAAAGGGGAAGGGGCTTAAATAATATCCAAACCCGCTGTAAGCGGATAAAATCAACTTTCCAGATTTCTTCTGTTAAGGGAAAAGGTACTACTACCACAATTTCTACCAGAATTACCGTTACAAAATAGCACTAAACACTATTATAATTAAAACCAAGCACAAAAATGAGCCAGAATTTACGAATTGTTCTAATAGAAGATGATGATATTTTACGGATGGGTTATGAATCGTTATTAAGCGATGTTGATGATTTTTTAGTGGTTAATGCTTATTCATCGTACGATTTAGCAAAGAAACATCTTGAAGACGATCAGCCAAATGTTATCCTGCTTGATATTCAGATGCCGGGTACAAACGGTTTGCAGGCGTTGCCTTTTATAAAAAAAACCTTGCCCCATGCACATATCATCATTTTAACTGTATTCGATTCACCTGAACTGGTTTTTGAAGCCTTAACAATGGGTGCCGGCGGTTACCTCACCAAAAATTCGAGCGCAGCAAAAATTATCGATGCAGTTAGAGAAGTAAGTACAGGTGGGGGGGCCATGAGTACCAATGTGGCCCGGATTGTAATGCACTCATTTCAAAAAAACCTTAACTCTCCATTAACCAAAAGAGAAACTGAAATATTGGACAGGATAGCCAATGGGCAAACCAAACCGCAAATTGCCAACGATCTCTTTATCGATCAGGAAACGGTTAGGAGCCACGTCAAAAATATCTACATCAAACTCGATGTAAACTCTAAAGCCGATGCGATCAAAACAGCAAAAGAAAAGCGTTTTATCTAAGCGATAAGAATTCGCCGTAAAAAAAAATGCTAAAATCACCCTTTTTGGGTGATTCTTTGGCTTCAATTCCGTCTTAATTTTACACCATACAAATTAAGTGGAATAATGAGCCCATGTGGAAAACTCTTTTATGTGCGAGTGAAGCAACTAAATGATGCATGGGCCTTTTATGCCAATTGTTTAGGGATGGCTACGGAAGCAACCATGCTTCATGGCGAGGAAAAAGGAATATTGGTTAAGGCAGACGAGGAGACCAATATTTTTCTGTCGGAACGTAAGCACCAGAACCAAACCAATAAAATTGTATTAAACAGCGATGATTGTTTAGAGGAATATTGCAGGCTAAAATCGAGGGGAGTCATTTTTAAAAAAACGCCGTCTTATTTAAGCGAGGGCTTAAGTGCCGAATTTTCTGATCCTTCTGGTAACGATTTCATCATTTTGGAGGAACGTAACTATAATGAAGACTAACATGAGGTACGTAAAGGAATTAAGCAACAGGAACAAAATTATAAGCGAACATACCTGCGAAGCGCTTTATGAACAGCAGAACGATGCTTATACCATCAAATTTGTTTTTAATGGTACCGAAGACTGCGAATTAAACAAGCGCAGGTTCTGCATTTATCCCGATACTTTTGCTGTGGTTAATGCCGGAACCAATTTCAGCAGCAAAATAGATTCGATCAACCCGGTAAACACATTTTCGGTTTCCTTTGGAGAAAATTTTATCAAGGATTTTCACCATACCGTCTCCAGCAGCAACGAGGGTTTATTGGATGGAAAGGACGTTAAATCAACACCGGTCTTTACTGAATCGCTGTATCCTTTTGCAGGTGATATGCGTTTTAACGTGCTGCACTTGAAAAACCAGCTAGATAAAGGGTTAAAAGATGAAATGCTCATCAACGAATATTTGTACCATTGCCTATTAAACTATTATAAAATTTATGACCGGGAGGTGGTACAAAAACTGGATAAACTGAGCTTTATCAAAACCAAAACCCGCGAAGAGGTTTTAAAAAGGTTAACCCTGGCCAAAGAGTACATGAGCAGCAACTACAACCAGAATATCACCCTGGAAGATATTGCCGCACAGGCCTGTTTATCGGTTAACCATCTTCTGCGCACATTTAAAGAGGCGTACGAGATCAGCCCTTATCAGTTTCTGATGCAGCTGAGGTTAAACCGGGCCAAAGGATTATTGCAAACTACGGGTTATTCGTTAAACGAAATTGTGGCACTGGTAGGTTTCGAATGCCCGAGTTCATTCATCAGGTTATTTAAAAATACATTTAACATTACGCCTTTAAAATACAGAAAGAGTAGGTTGAATTGAATATAAATAGTGATTTCTGCATATTTAGTATATGGGGATAAAACTATTTTTGAAGCTCTTGCAGGACAATTTGTAGAAGTTTTTTCCTGTTTAGGTTAATAATGATTAAAAAAGCAAACTGCCAGGATTGGGGTTTGCTTTTTGCATTTATTGCCCCTTTTCCCAAAACGGTGATTTTCGCACATTTTGGGGTTTACTAACCCTGTAAATTGCTTATTGATTTGGTTTCATGCATCCCAGCAAAAAAACTAAAGAGCAAACGAATTACTAACTATTTATTTACAAACATGAAACAAAAATTACTATTGATTTTAATGGTAACGGTTTTGTCTTATTTCAATGTCCTTGCGCAGAATAGAACAATAACCGGAAAAGTAGTTGATGCAGACGATGGGTTACCCTTGCCCGGTGTGTCAATAAAAGTTAAAGGAACTACCCAGTTAACACAAACCACAGGACAGGGAACTTTCTCGATTTCTGTGCCAGCTAATGCACAAACATTGGTATTAAGTTATGTAGGTTACACGGAGCAGGAGGTAAGAATAACCGGCGAAACATTAAACGTGCGTTTGGTAGCCTCATCTAAAAACCTGCAGGATGTAATCGTTGTAGCCTATGGGACAGTTAAGAAAGAAAATTTTACGGGATCGGCGGCAGTGGTTAAAAGCGACGTTTTGCAGGATCGCCCGGTAACTTCTTTCGAAAAAGCATTACAAGGTGCGGCGGCAGGCGTGCAGGTTACCAGCGTATCAGGACAGCCAGGTGCAACCTCTACTGTACGGATCCGCGGCGTAGGTTCCTTTACCGCCTCTAGCACCCCACTTTATGTAGTTGATGGTATTGCCATTACAAACGGTGATCTGAGTAATGTTGCGCAGACATCTGACGTGCTTTCTACAATAAATCCTAACGATATTGCTTCAATTACCGTACTAAAAGATGCAACCGCAGCGGCCATTTATGGATCCAGAGCAGCAAACGGAGTAGTTTTAATTACCACAAAACAAGGTAAAGCAGGTAAAACAAAATTGGGCTTGAGTGCTAGCACCGGTTATTCTTACCAGGCGGTAGATAAACCAGAGGTAATGGATGCCACTCAATACTATAAAACCTATTGGGATATTTTTTATGCTCAGCGTTTGGCTGCTGGTTTAACGCCTGCTGCTGCTGCTACTGCCGCAAATGCATTAACTAACTCAAATATAGGTGGTTTAGGCGTTAATCCATATAATACCGCTAATCCTTATGGCGCAGATGGTGTATTAACAAATGGTGCAGCATTGTTGTATGATACTGATTGGCGCGATGAGGTATTACGCAGAGGCGTAACCAAGAACATCGATTTATCAGCTAGTGGAGGTACTGAAAAAACTAAATTCTTTATATCTGGTGGGTACTTTGAACAGAATGGAATTGTTATCCGTTCTGATTTTAAACGTTATTCAGGGAAATTTAACCTTAATAGCGATGTTACTGATTTTTTAAAAGTAGGAATTAACAACAGTTTGGCGCGTACCGAACAAAATACACCCGCAGGTAGTACAGGGTCAGATAACCCGGTAAATTTTGCTGATCAAACGGCTAATATTTATCCGTTATATGTAAGAGATGCAAATGGAAATGTTGTATATGATGCTACAGGAAATCCGGTTTATAGTTATGTGAACCCGGTTACGCCAGACTTTAACCCTGTGGGTTTGTCTAAATTAAATGAGTATAACACCATTACCAACAGGGTAATATCGAGCCCGTATGCCGAAGTTAAATTCTTAAAAGACTTTACTGCCAAAAGCATGGTGGCTGTTGATTACATCAATAACCGTGAACGCCAGTTTTATAACATGGAACATGGCGATGGAGTAAGCGTTAAAGGAAGGGCTTACCGCTATTCTAAAGAAGATGTAACCGTAACTTTTCAAAATACCTTAACATACGATAAGACCTTTAACCAGCACAGCTTTAACGTGTTGTTAGGCCAGGAGGCTTATCGCACCAAACAAGATTATATTTATGCACAAGCAACCGGCTTTCCTTTTCCGGGAACAAACGAGCTGATTGCAGCATCAACGCCTAATACCACGCAGTCTTATTATACACAAAAGAGGTTTGCATCATATTTTTCAAGGTTAACCTATAACTATGATACCAAATATTATTTATCAGGAAGTTTAAGAAGGGATGGATCTTCTGTTTTTGGTAAAAATAATAAGTATGGTACATTTTATTCAGTTGGTGGTGCTTGGCGTATCGGTAGAGAAAATTTCTTAAAGGATGTAAGCTGGATCAACGAATTGAAGCTAAGATCCAGTTATGGTACATCGGGTAACGATAGAATAGACCGTTACGCAGCCCAGGGTTTATACGGATTGGGTAAAAATTACGAAGGCCAATCAGGAATTAACTATGTTCAATTGGAGAATCCGGATTTACAATGGGAAGAAAACTCAACCCTCGATGTTGGTTTAGAGTTTGCCCTGTTTAAAGGAAAATTAAGTGGTGAAGTATCTTATTATAAACGCGGATCAAAAGGAATATTGTTTAACCAGCCACTTTCGCAGTTAACCGGTTTCCGTAATTTAATTACCAATCTGGCCTCTATGGATAATTATGGGGTAGAAGTATTGTTAAATGCAAATCCGGTAAAAACGAAAGATTTTGATTGGAATATCTCATTCAACATTACTTCAAATAAAAATAGGATTAATCAAATGACTCAACCTGAAGTGATTGATTCAGACGACCCGACCAAAAGATGGACGATAGGTGGAACCAGATATGATTGGTATTTACGTGAGTATGCGGGTGTTGACCCTGCTGATGGTAGACCAATGTGGTATACAGATGAAATAGGCACAAATGGGCAGCCAACCGGAAACCGGATTACAACCAAAGCCTGGTCTGGAGCAACCCGTTACAATAATTTTGGATCTTCTTTACCAAAATTTACAGGCGGTTTCAACAATACCTTCAGGTACAGAGAGTTTGATTTAAGCATTTACACCTATTTCTCTACAGGGGGCAAAATTTACGATACCCTATACGGAAATTTAATGCATAGCGGTGCCAATGTGGGTAAACAACTGTCAACTGATATCTTTAACCAATGGCAAAAACCTGGGGATGTAACGGATGTACCAAGATTTATGATTGCTAATACCGATTTAGGAAACAACCAATCAACCCGTTTCCTATACGACGGTTCTTTTATGCGGGTTAAAAATATTGCTTTAGGTTATTCTTTAAAACGCAATTGGTTAGAAACGATCCACTTGTCGAATTTAAGGGTATACCTAATGGCCGAAAATCCATTTACCTGGGCAAAGCATAAAGGAATGGACCCTGAATCTGCGTTAACTGGATTAACTAATAACGATATTCCAAACGTTAAAACGTTTACACTAGGGCTTAATGTTGGATTTTAATTGATAAAGAAATGAGAAATATAAAAATATATAAAACTGCCCTTTACACAGGGGTTATGCTGCTTTTAGTTAGCATAACATCTTGTAAGAAAGAGTTTTTGGAGGTAACGCCTACACAGCAGATTAATGCAAAAGATGCTTTCTCCTCAGGAGCTAAAATTCAGGCAGCCATGACGGGAATTTACGACTTAACTACATTCTCGGGATACACCAACAATATGCTTTTAAGTGCTGATGTTAAAGGTAATGATGTAATGGTTGTAAGTGGTTCGGCAAACTATAACCGCTTTGTTGCCCAGTACCAGTTTATCGAAACGGTTAACAATAGCGATGTGGGCAACTGGTGGGAGTATAGCTACAAAGTTATTTCAAATGCAAACCAGTTTGTACAGTATATACCTGACGCACCTATTAGCGATGCTTTAAAAACAGAATACCTGGCAGAGGCAAGAGCGCTAAGGGCCTATACCTATTTTTGGTTGGTACGATGGTTTGCACAGCCCTATACCGTTAATCCAGAAGGTTTGGGGGTTCCTATTTTGAAAAAACCATTGTTACCTACTGAAGTATCTCCATCAAGGGATAAGATAAAAGATGTTTATGCATTTATTATTGATGACCTGAAATATGCAGAAACAAACTTGCCAACCAATAGGACAAGTATTTATAGAATGAGCACTGCAGCCATTCAGGGAATATTGGCCAGGGTTTATTTAACAATGGGCAACTGGACAGAAGCAAGCCGCTATGCAAAACTGGCCCGTGCAGCAAAACCACTAAGCACTGCTGCAGCACTGTTAACCGGATTTAATAATCCAACTTCTGAATGGATTTACGCAATAAACGTGCGCACGGATGATAATCAAGGCTTTCTTGCAGTATCTTCTTTCTACGATCCGTATAATGTAGGTTATTCTAGTTTTAGGGTAACTGACGACTTTTTTAATTCATTTGCTGCTATTGATGAGCGTAAAAAACAGTTTTTGGTTAAAAGTAGTCCAACTGCAGCAGCAAGTACTGCGACATATAGAAGAAGAGGCGAAGGTTATTTAATCAATAAATTCGATTTTACTACTACAAATGCAAATAACCAAGTATTGGTACGTTCATCTGAAATGTACCTTATCGAGGCAGAGGCCGAAGCAAGATTAGGTAACGAACCTGCGGCAAAACAGGCACTATTGGCCATTCAACAAAGGGCTGGCGTAGCAACGGCTGTATCGGCTAATACCGGTGATGCTTTAATTGAAGAGATATTATTGGAACGCAATAAAGAACTATATGGCGAAGGACATAAGTTTTTTGATCTGTTGCGTACCAAAAAAGGTGTGAATAGAACAGGCTCCACCGTACACTGGAAAATCGTGAACTTCCCGTCGGGGGATAACAGATTGGTTTCTCCAATTCCGCAGTCAGAGCTAGATGCAAACCCGGTTTTAAAACCACAGCAAAACCCGGGTTATTAACCTACATTTACGCCGGATTTAACTCCGCAATAGAGCCCTTTCCAACCAGTTTGGAAAGGGCTTTTTTATTACGTATCACATTTTAGTTACCTCACCATTAAGGTGTTATCGGCATATTATTTTTCTTTGATCCAGCCGAACTTTAATAAAAAAAAACACCGACAATTATGAAACTAAAAGCTTTAGTGATTTTATTACTAGGTATTACAATCACCAATTATGTTGCGGCAGCCGAGAAACCAACAGCAAGCCATAAATCAGTGATCAATTATTATATGGACAGCTATATAAATTCTGATTACAAGAAATTAAAAGCCGTTTTAAGCGAGGATGCCGTTTTTACCTCAAATAGGGATGTAAGGGTCGTTAAACACAAAGCAAGCGAGGTACTGAACCAGCTAAAAAAGAATGAAGGCGTAATACAACGCGATTGTAACATCAGTTCTACCATTATATCTGAAACCGATGCCCTGGTAATTGCCCGTATAGATATTGATTATGAATTGTTTGATGGTGCGCAGCAGAACTTTGTTGTTATCGAAAAAAATAATGACGGCGATTGGAAGATCACCAATGTTTACAAAGTATTCCTTTCAAATGAAAGCGAAGCAAAAAAACTGGTTTCAAATACCCGTTAAAACAGAAAAGTCCCGGCCAAAGCCGGGACTTTATATTTAAACATTTTATTTTAAAAACTGATCGGTAATTCTACCAGCGTTTTATCCCACCCGATAACCAGGGTTGCACCTTCGTTAAGAGGTGTAAAGGTTAACGAAAAATATTCGATCGGTTTAGGCAGTGTTTTCACCGGAACATTTACCCTTACAACATCTTTTGCCTGGTTATAGGTAAAAGCACCCCACTTATCGGTTTCGCTGTTTACAATAATTGTCCAGGTATCTTTATTCGGAATGGCAAACAGGCTATAGGTACCGGCCTTAATTTTTTTGCCGCCAATACTTACTTTTTTAAAGAAATGTACTTCCGTACTTTCGTTAGCACCAAAACGCCAAACTGTTCCATATTGCTCCAACACCCCAAAAATTTCGCGCCCTTTTTTCTGTGGACGGGAATAAACGATTTTTATAATTGGCTTGGTCTCATCGCCTGCTTTAGCCTTGGGGGCATTAAGCGGGAAATACACAATATCTGCCGGACTTGGGTCTGCAGCAGGAAATTTTACTTCGGTAACAGCCGGCTGTTGCGCCTTTGCACCAAAGCATAAAAGAGCGAAAACAACAATGAAGATATTTTTCATTTATAGGTTTTTGTTTTCTGTGGCAATGCTTAACTACAGTTCTAAGCCTGTTTGGCAAGAACCATACGATGGAATTAAATAGAAACTAGTATTTTCTTCCTTTTACAATAGCGTTTAAAAATAAACCTGCACTTAGCAAGCCAAGAACGCCGCCCAATAAAGCGAAAATATAGTTTTGCGTGATGATGGCCCCGGTTAAAACCCCAAAGAATAAGCCTAAAGCGTAATATAACCAGTTGAAATTATTGCTGCTGTTCTCTTGTACACTCATGTTTTTTATTATTTGGAGGCAAAGTTAATATTTATTTTAAATTTTAATTTGCCAATTGCCTCAATAATCCAATTAATTATCAATTCTGTCCAATTTATAACCCGCAGCTTTTAAATAGGTAATCAATTCTGCCAACCGGTTATAAAATTTATCGGATCTTCTCGAATCTGTTCCGATGTGCATCAACAGGATAAAACCATTTAACCCATTTGGCCCATTCTCATTGAAGGAGGTAATCGATTTAAAAATTTCATCGCTGGACCTATACCTTTTGCCCATTTCCGGATACGTATAATCTGCGTTTGATTTTGTGCCGGGCGTAAAGTTAATCAGCGCTAAACCTTGTTCCCTGCTCCAATTGGCAATGGTTTTATTGTACCACTCGTAAGGGGGAAGGAAATATTTTGCCTCTGCTTTCTTAATTCCAAAAGCTGCCATTGCATTGTAGTTATTGTTAAGATCTTTTTCGAACTGCATTTTCGTAACCAACAGACTATCCCGTTTGGTCCAGTCGCAGTATAATAGATGCTGATCAGAGTGAGGACCCAGGTAATGTCCCTTGCTTTTAAGCTTTTTAATCAATCCATTAAAATTAGGGTTCCTGTAAAAATTACCGGTAAGAAAAAAAGATACTTTAACCTCTTTCCGATCCAGTACCGCATTTATTTTTTCGCCCCCGTCTCCAAATTCGTCACCAGTAAAAACAAGGTAAATTTTCTTTTGGGTAGAATCTCTGCGGATATTAGCACCTAAATAAAAGGTGCTATGACCGGTAGGGGTTTTGGCCTGGGCCTCTTTAGCCGCCAGTAAATAAATGAGCGATGCTGTCCCGTCCATGGTTGGCTCATTGGTGCTATAATCGCCATAATCATCATGATAAACAGCCAGGTCGCTTTGAAAATCAGCATATTCATCCGCTTCATTTAACTTAATGCCGATTAAGGATTTATAAATGCTGGTGTACACCGGACCATCAACCAAACCTCCATTAATCGGGTAGCCTTTCAAATGGGTAAAGGCCGAATGAGGGTCTCTTGGCGTATCGGCCCATTCGGGTAACCCGTAAACCATGCTTGTGCCCCACGGATTACAACCAAAAAGCCAGTCGACATTCGCCTGTTCCAGCTCGGTATAAGCTGTATCGCCACTTAAAATACCATACCAATTGCATTGCATGGCAAAGGCTACCGTTAGGTTATTGCTACACCAGATAAAAGGTACACCGCGGTAAAATGCATTGTTCTTTGCCCTGTTCCAAACCTTTTCGATCCCTTGTTTATAATAGCTCGCTGCCGTTTTTCCCTTTTCTTGCTTGGCAACTTCGTAATGCCCCAAATTGATGAAAGGATAATATTGGTAATGTGCTGCTGTATCTTTTTGCATCCACGGGGTGATGCTTTCTTGCCCGGCATACTGTAAAGCCTTAGTCACTTTCTTTTGTTGAACCTTTTCACCGGAAAAATTGAATGACACTTCGGCCAGTTCCATATCATCCACCCAATTGTCTTCTGCATAAATGTATGGCGATTTTACGGATGCCGTTTGCGTAACGCCCGGTTTTTGTAGTGCAAAGCGATAAGCAGTTTTAGCCTTTTTAACAAGTAATCGGGCATAATTACGGTCTGCTTTAAACAAAACAGCCCCCAGGTTAAATGCACTTGTAAATTTAGCTGCGGTAGAACTGGTTCCGGTGGTGTTGTTCATAAATTTGCCACGTTGCTGCGGTTCTCCCGTAATAAAATAGAGTGGGCGCTCAAATCCTTTGCCGTACTGGCTGTCTTCTTTTGGTATGCGCATGCTGATGTGGTCTCTGTCATCAGCCAATTGGTTAAACATGATGTTTTTCTTTGGATGCATTTTGAGTAGCCAGTCTAAACCCCATTTAGCTTCATCCAGAATATCGGCCCTGCCATTTTTTCCATCCAGGCCATTTGCCTGTTGTTTGTCGCCAAAAACCTGCGGATAATCACGGTAGGCCATTAATAAATGATAGGTGGCATTGGCGGTAGTGGTCGAATATTGCAGGTAATCACTTGCGTCATGCCAACCGCCCGATGCGTCAAAATGTGTACTGTCTTTAATACCTGCTTTTGCACCATATAACACAAAGCCATCATGAGTGTGGCAACTGTCTTTTAAGTAGGGATTAAAACCGCTTCTTTGCTGCCTCATGTATTGCAGGCAAAAATCGGCCGCCCCTTTATACACTTCGTCATTAATAAGCAGCAGGGGGGAGGTTGTACCATTTGCCCGGATATAAAAATTCCCCTGTTTTTTAAAATCGCTGAAGTTTAAGCGGGCGGTTTGCTTAAAAGGACCGTAACTGCCAAAACGCTTAATGTGGCTTGAGGTATAAACAATATTACCGGTTTCTTTTTCTACGATCTCAAAACTGGCCGGTACTTCATCGGTTTTACTAGCCCATACTGCTACTTTAACCGCCTCTGTAGGGTAGCCCAGCAGATTGATCCTGATCCAGCGCTGTTCCTGTTTTCTTTTTTCACTGATAAATGAGGTTAGCAACCAGGAAATACTGAGCAAAGCAATGATCAAAAAGGATTTATTTTTCATTTCGATAGATGATTGGGTGATTAAAATTAGGGTTTTATCAAGATAATGTAAAAGAAGCATCAAAACATTTGCAAATTAATCAATCGTTTGATTAATTTTGTGTCGTCAAAAAGAAATGAAAACAGAAAAAGTAGATAAAAGACAGGCCATTTTGGAGGCAGCCGAAAAGCTGTTTTGCGAAACTGGCTATGAGGGGACTTCTACCCGCCAGATTGCGAGAGAATCGGGGGCGAACATGGCCATGATAAATTATTATTTCGGGTCTAAGGAAGGGGTTTTTGTGGAGATTATGAACGAGCGTATCGCTGGTTTTGCTTCTCAGTTAAAAATTATCAATGAAGATAAGATTTCGGCATTAGAAAAATTGCACAGGGTTATAGAGGGCTATGTAAATAGGATATTAAGTAATACAGCATTTCATAAAATGATGCACCGCGAATTGTCTTTAACGCAAAGACCCGAAATGTACGACAAGATTAAGGATGCCATGAGCCAGAACATGCAGCTAATCGACCGGATCATTACAGGAGGTATTGAAGACGGCAGCTTTAACCAGGTAGATGTGCGGATGGTAATCGCATCCATTATGGGTACCATAACCAATATTGTTATTGCGCCCCATAAGGTAATGTCGTGCTCTAATTTCGACCTGAACAATCCGAAAGACAAAAAAATGATTAAAGAGCGGACGATCGCTCATTTACAGGATCTAACAACAGTTTATTTAACAACAAAAAGATGATACCCAAATCGATTAGATTAATGCTTGCGGCGTCATTAATTCCGGCGGCTTTGTTTGCACAGGGCAGCAAGGAATTAAATATTAACCAGGCAATAGAACTTGGCATAGCCAATAGCAAAAACTTAAAACTTTCTCAGAACAAAATTGATCAGGCTGTTGCAAAGCTTGAAGTGGTAAAAGACAATGCCTTACCAACCGGAAATGCAAGTTTTATGTACAATCATGCTGAAATTCCGACCACCACATTTTCGTTGCCAGGAGGAGGATCAGCTTTCCACTTACCAAAAAGGGCAGATGCTTTTGTGGGTACGGCAGCCGTACAGGAGTTGGTATATGGCGGGGGCAAATTAAAATACGCAAAAGAATCGACCAAATTATTGGCCGAGGTGGCACGTTTAGATGCCGATAAAAGCAAAGAGGAAATTACCTATGCTGTAATTAATACCTACTACTCTTTATATAAGGTAATACAAAGCAGAAAAGTGGTTGATCAGAATTTAGAATCGATCGCCGCGCAGATTAAACAGGCACAACGTTTCTTCGAGCAGGGTATTGTAACTAAAAATGACGTACTGCGTTTCCAATTGCAACAGGCAAACGTTGAGCTAACGCAGATGGATATCGAAAGCAACCGCAAAGTAATCAACTATAACCTGGATATCCTTTTAGGTTTACCGGAAGATACCGAAGTTAAAATTGTTGATCCAACCCTGGGTTTAAAAACACCAGGTTCGTTAAACGAGTACATTGGTCAGGCTTTTGCTAATCGCCAGGAACTAAAACAGCTTGATATACAGAACAAAGTGGCTGATTTTAATGTGAAAACTGTTAAGGCAAATACGTTGCCTACTGTAGGTGTCGGTGCAAACCTTTACTACATTAATCCGAGTGGCAACTTTATTCCGCCGGCAAACCAGTATTTAATGCCGGTTACAATAGGTGCTACGGTTTCATGGAATTTCGGAAACCTTTGGACAAACAAGAACAAAGTAAGCCAGGCAAAAATTGAGCAGACCGAAATTACCATTCAGAAAGATATTTTATCTGATCAGGTAAAAACCGAAATCAACAAAAACTTTCAAAATTACCAGGTGGCTATGAATAAGATCCAGCTTTTGGAAACTTCAATTGCACAGGCCACAGAAAACGATAAGTTATTGGCATCCAAATACAAAAACAATGTGGCTTCGGTTACCGACCGCATCGATGCAGAAACTTTATTATACCAGGCAAAAATAAACTTAGAGATCGCGAAAGCAGATGCAGGTCTGGCTTACTATACATTATTAAAATCAACAGGAAAAATAACGCAATAAATACAGCAATGACAACTGAAAAGAAAAAAAAGAACATAGTAGTACCCATCATTTTAGGTGTCTTACTAGTAATAGGTATAATCTTCGGGATTACTGAGTGGAATTATTATAGCAAACACGTAGATACTGATGACGCTCAGATTGATGGCGATATCAGTCCTGTTGTTGCTCGGGTAGGCGGTTATGTTAAAGACATTAATTTTGAGGAAAATACACATGTAACCGAAGGTCAGGTTTTGGTTAAACTTGATGATAACGATTATAAAGTGAAATTAGAGCAGGCAGAATCGGGTCAAAAAGGTGCAACAGCTGGTGTAGGGGTGGCTCAATCACAAATTATAGCTACCCAGGCCAATACCAGCACAGCTAAAGCAAATGTAGAAGCAGCGAAAGTTAAATTAAACTTAGCTCAAAAAGACTACGATCGATATGCTAACCTGGTAAAAGATGGATCGATTACTCAACAGGCTTTCGATCAGGCCAAAGCAGCTAAAGAATCTGCACAGGCAGCTTACCAGGCAGCGGTTGATCAATATAATGCTGCGGTTAAACAGGTTGGTACTACGCAATCTCAATTGGCTGTAAGTAACAATGTGATCAGCCAGCGCCAGAGTGATATCGATTTTGCTAAACTTCAGTTATCATATACTGATATTAAGGCTCCTGCTACCGGCATTGTTTCTAAAAAGAATGTGCAGAAAGGACAATTGGTTCAGGCTGGTCAGTCTTTATTTTCGATCGTAAATGACGGAAGTATTTATGTAACTGCAAACTTTAAAGAAACCCAGTTGGAGAAAATCAAGGAAGGTTCTAAAGTAGAGATCGAAGTTGATGCCTATCCTGATGAAAAAATTGAAGGAGAAGTATACAATTTTGCTCCAATTACCGGTGCAAAAGGGTCTTTATTGCCGCCTGATAATGCAACAGGTAACTTTGTTAAGGTGGTTCAGCGTGTTCCGGTAAAAATCAAAATTCATCCATCAAAAGAACTGTTGGCTAAATTACGCCCAGGTATGAGCGTTAAAGCTTCAGTAAGCACTAAATAAAATTAAAATGGCCGAAGTAGGTTTAAAAAAGTGGATTATTACGTTTACCGTAATCACGGCTTCCTTGTTGGAGCTGATTGATACAACGATTGTAAACGTGGCAATACCACAGATACAGGGAAACCTGGGTGCCACCCTGGAGGATGTGGCCTGGCTTTCCACCGGCTATGCGGTAGCAAACGTTATCGTGTTGCCAATGTCGGGCTGGTTGGGTAACCGGTTTGGCAGGAAAAATTATTTTCTTACCTCCATTATTGTTTTTACACTGGTTTCTTTTTTGTGCGGAAATGCAACCTCACTGGGAGAACTGGTTCTTTTCAGGATAATCCAGGGTTTAGCTGGCGGGGGCCTAATCTCGACTGCTCAGGCGATCCTGATCGAAACCTGGCCACGTGAAGATGTTGGTATTGCAACAGCCCTATTTGGTTTGGGTGCGGTGGTTGGACCTACTGTTGGGCCTACCATTGGTGGTTATATCCTGGATGTGAGTTCCTGGCCGTGGATTTTTTATGTGAACATTCCGGTCGGAATAGTCGCGGCCTACTGTACGTACACCTTTGTGCGGGCCACCCCGAAAGAAGGGCAGGGTCAACCTGTCGATTGGTGGGGTATCGCATTACTGGCTGTTGCAGTAGGTAGTTTGCAAACGGTGTTGGAAAAAGGAGAGAGCGAAGACTGGTTCGCAACGCCATACATTACAGCTTTGGCCGTAGCATCGGTATTTGGATTATTGCTTTTCATCTGGAGAGAAATGAGTACCGACCATCCGATCGTAAACTTTAAAATTATGCGCCACAGGAGTTTTGCGGTGGGTATGTTTACGTCTTTCGTGCTGGGATTTGGCTTATACGGTTCAGTATTCGTATTCCCGGTATTCTGTCAGAACCTGCTGGGCTTTTCGGCCCTGCAAACCGGAGAGTTGCTCTTTCCGGGCGGTTTGTGTACCATTATCATGATGCCTTTTATCGGTATTATGCTTAAGAAAGGCATTCCGGCCCAGTTTATGGCAACCGGTGGGATGTTTTTGTTCTTCGTATTCTGCTGGATGCTGAGCAATTCGACCTTACAGTCAGGAACAGGCGACTTCTTCCTTCCTTTGGTTATCCGCGGTATTGGTATGGCCCTTTTGTTTGTACCATTAACAACCTTAGCGATCCAGGATTTGAAAGGGGCCGAAATTGGCCAGGGTTCGGGTTTGAATAATATGATGCGCCAGTTGGGTGGCTCTTTCGGTATCGCCGCTTTAACCACTTTGATCCATATTCGCTCAGGTCTTCACAGAAGTAATCTGTTAACCAATGTGAATGAATATAACCCTGCATTTTTAGAACGTTTTAATACTTTAATTAAGGGATTTATGGCCAAAGGCCAGAGTTTATTTGAGGCTAAAATTATGGCCACAAAAGCGATGGAAGGAATTGTTACCAGGCAAACCATGTTACTTACTTATGACGATGCGTATTGGGTGGCAGGCTTGATCATGCTGTTTTCAATCCCATTACTTTACCTTCAAAAGTTTAAGAAAAATGCAAACATTCCTGCCGATGTACACTAAAATTGGCAACGAAACCGCCTAAATAATGGCAAAAAACAAAAACAGCCGGTGTATTTTATCACATCGGCTGTTTTAACCCAAAAAATTAACAATCAATGCAATGCCCTTAAACATTGCAAATGTTCTTACTTAACCACATGGTGGCCAAATAAGATTTTAAAATTAAAATTTATTCTACAATTTTCCAAATTGTAAGCCTTAGAATTTTAATACCTTACGCATTTTTTGTAGTATTACGGGATACAAAACCATTGCATAAGCCATGCCTAAACTTCGTTTAACGACACAACGAGAATCTATTTTTAACAATGAGGTAATCTCAAAATTCGAACTCTTTAACAGTTTATTTCTCACCCTGCCTTTTTACAAAATTAAAGACACCGGAACCTTACTTCCTCTGTTTTTTAAGAGCTGTGAAGAGGGCATTGCAAATGGAGAAAAACCTGCACAGATTATCGAAGGTTTTTTTGGCAAATACACCAGTTATACCGACCGAAAGGATATCATTGATTTGCTTTTCAGGTTCATTCAATACATCGAACGGCAGGTAGTACTTTTCGATGCCGTAGAAGATGCTTCTTTTACCAAGTTAAATACCACCGATGAGCAGAGTACACTGGCCTTTACCTTAAAGAAAAATGCCGATAATAAACCTGTGCTGGCAAAAATCGAGAAACTGATCGATGAACTTTCACTCCGTTTAGTATTAACGGCGCATCCTACCCAGTTTTATCCGGGCAGTGTGCTGGCGATTATTACCGATTTAACCAAAGCCATCAGGGATAACGACATTATTTCGATGAACTCGCTTTTACAGCAACTCGGTAAAACCCCGTTTTTTAATAAAAAATCGCCTACTCCTGTAGATGAAGCATTAAACCTGGCCTGGTTCCTCGAAAATACTTTTTATTTTGCTGCTGCGAATATACAGGAAGAGATTGATCAGAATCTTGACGAATATAACCTGGAAAGCAAAAAAATTCTCGAGCTTGGCTTTTGGCCAGGTGGCGACAGGGACGGGAATCCCAATATCCACGCCGATACCACTTTAGCGGTTTCTAAAATGTTGCGCCAGATCCTGTTCCGTTGTTATTACCGCGATTTCAGGGTGATTAAACGCCGCATCACTTTTAGAGGCGTGGAAGAAAATATTGCAAAACTGCACGATGTACTTTATCAGAATGCCTTTGATCAAAGCTGCGAACCTCACGATATTTCAGACGAGTTAAAGGAAAACCTGAACAAGATCAAAGAAACGTTACTGGCCGAGCACGAAGGCCTGTTCGTCGACCTGGTTAACAACCTGATCCGAAAAATTGATTTATATGGAAATTACTTTGCTTCACTTGATATCCGCCAGGATAGCCGCGTGTTGAGGAAAGTACATGCGTATTGCCGTGAAAATAAACCGATCTCTTCTCTGTATCCTGCCGATTATGATAAACTTTCGGAAGCTGAAAAACTGAAACTCATTTCGTTTAAAGAAGCCACAATTGCATACTCAACCGAGGCCGATGCATTAACAAAAGATACGATAGAGGTAATTAAGGAAATTAAAGGCATCCAAAAACGCAATGGCGAAAAGGCTTGTCACCGTTTTATTATCAGTAATTGCCAGCAGGCAAGTGATATTTTACAGTTAATCGAACTTTTCCTTTGGAATGGCTGGAGCAAGGATTCACTTACCATTGATTTTGTGCCGCTTTTCGAAACCGTTAACGATTTAAAAGGTGCTGCCGAAATTATGGATACGCTTTACAGCAACCCTTTCTATAAGGCACATTTGGCCAGCCGTGGCAATAAACAGGATATTATGCTCGGTTACTCCGATAGTACCAAAGATGGAGGTTATTTAATGGCCAATTGGTCTATTTTTAACGGCAAAACATCCCTTTCTGCGGTGTCGGCTAAACACAATATCCAGTTGGCATTTTTTGATGGCCGCGGCGGACCGCCTGCGCGTGGTGGAGGTAAAACCCACCGTTTTTATGCCTCGATGGGTAAAGAAATTGCTAATAAAAACATGCAGTTAACCGTTCAGGGGCAAACCATCAGTTCGCAATATGGTTCGGTAGAAAGTGCTGAGTTTAATATCGAGCAATTGATCAATGCCGGCCTAACTTCCGGATTGAAAGAAAAACACAACATTCTGCTTGATCCTGAAAATAAAGCATTGCTTGATGAAATGGCTGAAGAAAGTTATAAAGCTTTTGTCGACCTGCGCGAGCACCCGTTGTTCGTAAGTTATTTGGAGAAATTATCACCCTTAAAACTACTGTCGCAGGCAAATATCAGCAGCCGGCCGGTAAAAAGAAACGGTGGAGGCGAGATGAAACTCGAAGATTTAAGGGCCATCAGTTTTGTAACTGCCTGGAGCATGCTGAAACAGAATGTACCTGGTTTTTATGGAATGGGAACGGCATTAAGAAGCCAGGAAAAAGCCGGGAACTGGGATAAAGTAGTTAAGGTTTACGAAGATTCTGATTACCTGAAAACCATCGTGGATAACTGTATGATGAGCATGAGCAAATCAGATTTTGTAATTACAGCCCATTTGGCGAACGATAAGGAGTTCGGTGCTTTTTGGACCCAATTGCATGAAGAGTTTAAATTAACCAAAGAGATGCTTTTAAAACTCTCCGGACAGCCAACTTTAATGGCTAATTATCCTATAGATAAAAAATCGATCGCCACACGGGAAAAAATTATCCTGCCACTGGTATTGATCCAGCACTTTGCCCTGGAGAAACTGCAGCACGATGAAAACCAGAAATACCAACATGCCTTAGAAAAGCTAGCGGTAAGAACGGTTTTTGGTATTGTAAATGCGGGAAGGAATTTAGCTTAACTTCCTGCTAAATCTGTAGGTTTTAAAGAACAAGCTATCAAAGGTCTGTGCCCGCACAGGCCTTTTTTATTACCTCTGTCATTCTGAGCGAAGCGAAGAATCTGCAATCGAAGAATTAGATAACCGAGACAAAAGCTTCTTCACTGCGTTCAGGATGACAAGTCATTTATAAAAAAAATCCCCTGCAGATCTTTTCATCTACAGGGGATTTTTTATTCGAAAAAGCCCGATTAAAGTTTAAGACGATTATCTGTCAATCGAACCCATTACTTTCTGGCCGAAAGCATTTAATGCGTCTTTTTCGGCGGCACCTTCACTTACCATCTGGTGCACTTCCAGCGCACCACAAATGTTGGTAATCATTTCGCCTGCCACATCAATCTCATGTTCACTAACACCTCTAAATTCGCAAAAAGCCTCTAATACCTCTAAAGTATTCTCCAGTTGTGCAGGAGTGGTGTTTTGAAATAATTGTCTTATAACTGGAATCTTCATTACTTTATCTTATTAAATAGTTCAATCAACCCTTCTGCTTTGTTGGTTTGTACCTGATCTACCAAAGCACCACCTTCAAAAGCTGCAAAAGTTGGTAAATTATCAACGTTTGCAAATTTGCGTGAGTTCGGAAGTTTTTCGGCATCAACAATCAGGAAAGTCACATCTTCATTTTCCGAAGCCAGTTTTTTAAACTTGGGTTTCATGATCCGGCAGTTACCGCACCAAGATGCCGCATACTGAACCATCACCTTTGAATTATCGGCCAGGTATTGCTGAAGATTATCCTCTGTTAATTCTAAAAACATAATGTTTTGTTTAATTAGTTAGCGGCTAAGTACTCAGCTACGCCAGCTCTGTTTGCATTCATGGCTTCTTTTCCTTCTTCCCAGTTTGCCGGACAAACTTCTCCGTGTTTCTGCACGTGGGCATATGCATCAATTAAGCGTAAATATTCTTTAACGTTTCTGCCCAGTGGCATATCGTTAACACTTTCGTGGAAAACTTTACCGGTTTCGTCGATTAAGTAAGTAGCCCTGAAAGTTACGTTTGAACCTGAGAAAGATTCGTTTCCTTCTTCGTCGTAGTTAACTTCCTGATCTAAAATATCAAGTATACCAGATAATTGTCTGTGTGTATCTGCAAGGATCGGGTAAGTAACACCTTCAATACCACCATTATCTTTTGGCGTATTTAACCATGCGAAGTGAACTTCATTGGTATCGCAAGATGCACCGATTACAATTGTATTTCTTTTTTCAAACTCAGGTAAAGCCGCCTGGAAAGCGTGTAATTCGGTAGGGCAAACGAAAGTAAAATCTTTTGGATACCAGAACAATAACACTTTACTGTTTTTATTTACAGCTTCTTCAAATACGTTGATTTTCAAGTCATCACCCATGTCTGACATTGCATCAATACTAACACTCGGGAATTTTTTACCTACTATTGCCATAATTTTTTGTCTTTAATTTTGTGCCACAAAGGTAAGGCTAAAACAAGTGTATATCAACCCCGTTTTACCAATAGTTAATTGTATTTATTGATATCGATATAGATGAAAACTATATTGTTTGTAAAAAATATAACAGCGTTCTATTTTTGTTTGTTGTTGACAGACTTTTATTAAATACTACTTCTTCAATGTGTTCTCATACAGTTTAAATATTCTTTTATACTCATCCGTCCAGCTGCTTGGCTCAACAAAACCATGGTCTTCTACCGGATAAACGGCAAGCTCCCAATTGTTTTTGCCCAGCTCGATGAAACGCTGCGTTAGGCGCACAATGTCCTGAAAATGAACGTTTACATCCACCATTCCATGTGCCATTAAAAGATTTCCCTTTAATTTATCGGCGAAGTAAATCGGCGAACTTCTTTTATAAGCAATCGGATCGTTATAAGGTTCATTTAAAATATTTGAGGTATAGCCATGGTTATAATGCGCCCAATCGGTAACCGAACGTAAGGCAGCACCACTGGCAAAAACATCCGGTTCGTTAAACATGGCCATTAAGGTAATAAAGCCGCCATAAGAACCGCCATATAAACCCACATGCTTGGGGTTAACGCCATATTTCTCTACCAAAAACTTAACACCGTCTGCCTGGTCGGTTAAATCTTTTCCACCCATATGGCGGTAAATACCGGTCCGGTGATCGCGGCCATAACCAGAACTTCCGGTGTAATCGATATCAATTACAGTGTAACCATTGTCGGCCAGTAAATTATTAAACATAAATTCGCGGAAGTAGGTACTCCAGCCAAAGTGTACATTCTGTAAATAACCGGCACCATGCACAAAAACTACGGCAGGATGGTTAGCGTGTGGATGGTCTGATTTATAAACCCTTGCATAAATATCTGCACCATAACGATTTTTAAACGTAACCATGTCTGGTTCCCGCCATTGGTAAGAATTAAATTCTGCTGAAGTAGATTGCGTTACCTGTATGGCTTTAGCTCCTGCTTTATTGGCTTGGAGGTATAATTCCCCTGGTTTATTCATGTAAGAATAATTAATGGCCAGGTACTTTTCGTCAGGAGAAAGGGTAATGTCGTTCAAGCCTTTCATCGTGGTAAGCTGTACAAGTTCGCCACCATTTACACTGATTTTAAAGAAATTGGTAATTCCCGGATGTTCTTTGTTAGCCTTGATATAAAATGTGCTTCTATCTTTCGACAGCTGTACCGATTGAACTTCCCATTTACCGGAGGTAAGCTGTTTTTTATCGCCCGTAGCTACATTTGCTACATAGAGGTGCGAGTATCCTGTCGCTTCGCTTTGATAATAAAAGCGGTTATTATCGATCCAGCCTGTACTGCCCTGGTAAAAACCACTAATACCCGGACCGCCAATCCAAGCTTCATCGCGCTGCCGGTCGATCAAAGAAAAACGCCCTGTTAAAGCGTCCAGTTTCAAAATCCAGCGGTCTTTATTATCTGTAGAAGTAGCCACTACAATTGCAGAACTTCCATTATCGTTCCAAAGCGGGCCAAAGAAATTTACAGGCCTGTCGGCATTTTTCTTTTTTAAGGTATCCAGTTCTTTTGGATAATCTTTCAGGTAATCGGGCAGGTCTTTTATGCCTGTGATGGTCGAAGTCTGAATCGCGTAAACCGTATCCCTTTGCGTATCATATATAAAACCCTGTGAGATGTTTTCATTTTCGCCAACTTTTGTTCTGCCCGGAATATCTTCGGTATAACCTGAGGATGTAATGTAGTTCGGAACAATGGTGTTGTGGTTATTCTGTGCCGGCGTAGTTAATTTATAAGAAATAAAACGGCCATTTGGGCTAATGATCACGCCATTTAAAAACTTATCTTCCGTATAGAGTTCTTTTAATGTTTTGGTGTCTGTAGAAGGATTACCAAACCGGGCCCTTCCACGAAAGCCGTTTTTAGCTTCGGCATTTCGTTTTTTAATGATATCGAAAAGTTCGGCCTGTTGTGCTTTTAACCATTTATCCTGGTCTGTAACAGATTTGCTTTCTGCCCTTCCGGCTTTTTTACCTTTAACAAAATTGCTAAGCTGTTTGGTTTCGGCCGATTTTAGATCAACAGCGAAAAGATTATCGCCCAATTGATAAACAACATTTCCATTGGTTAAAAAAACCGGGTTGCTTTCCCTTTCCTGCGTATTGGTTAGGCGCGTTTCCTTATTCGTTTTGAAGTTCTGCAAATAAATATCCCCGCTTTTTTCAACTAAACCAAGTGAACGATCGGCATTGTAGGTGTAATTTAAGCTCAATAATTTTTCATCTTCCTTTTCTGCTGCTTTAACAGGTTTAGAAGAAGTGGCCGAAACTTTAAATAGTTCTTCTTTGGTTTTATTTTCAGGATTCCAGTTAAAGTAAAGGGTTTTGCTATCCGCAGTCCAACGGAAATTGGCTGGTGCCATGCCGATCCATTTTGGATCGCGCATTATTTTTTCGACGGTTAAAGGCGCTAATTGTTGTGCAAAAGTATATCCGCCCGTGCAAAGCAAAAGTAAAAGTAAATATTTCTTCATGAATTTTAGGTTTGGATGCAATTTAGGCAAAGCACAAACTAATTTTAAAAGGAAATGGAAATGTTACAACACCTTGTTGATAAAAATTAGCGGTGGTGCACAGAATTTATGGAGAAGCTTGGGTATATTAATCTATTTATGCAAATTTTTGGTAAAAAACTAACGAATCACCCTTCCGGTTTTATCTACATTTACATCATCGAATGGTTTTAGGTATTCGTTGATAATGACTGAAAATTCGCGCCGGGTAAGCACCTTTTTAAGGTCGTAGCTGGATTTGAACCTGTAACTCTTGTCCCATTTCTTCTGGAGTTCTGCTTTTGTGGCCTCAACTGATTTATTACCCACGTAGCAGACCAGCGAAATGGTGTTTTCTAAATTAATGGGGATATTCCGGTGATCATCAAACCAGAGCTGTGCCTTGTAATAATATTCTTTGATCGGTTCCTTGATTTCGGCATATAAAACCTCTTTTTCAGGATTAAAATAGGCTTTGTTCTGCTTAATTTCTGCTTTGATAATTCCTGTTATTCCTACCTTTTGAATCGCCAGCCAATTAGAATCGGCAGGTTTTACATCCGCAAAGGGCATTACTGCATGTTTGTAACTTAATAATTCGCCCTGAATTCTTTTTAAATTCGATAAGCTGGTTTTGGTGTCGAAAAATGCAGCATAAGCAGCTGTTGCCCCGGCTGCCGGCCCGATCTCTAACTGATCGGCAGGAATATAAAGCAGGTTTTCCTGATTTGGAATCAATAGGCTGTAAAGCGATAAAAAATTGGCCCCGGTTGAAGTAACACCGGCTACAGAGGTACGGTAAGTATTTTCATTATAATTTAAAGGACCTGAAGAAGCCGCACTTAGGGAATTAATTTTTAATGCCGCGATCAGCTTTTCGGGATGATCTGCCAGGACAAGGATTTTGGCTTTAATGCTTTTATCTTTGGTTAGTTTCACTTCCCAGCCGCTTCCTGATCGTTTGATCTCGGTATAAGGGGTATTGTTGATTACATTTAAAAGCAGTGTGCTGTCTACAACAATTACTTTTGTTTGGTTCTTTTTCTCAGGCTTTTGTTTCGGGCTTTCGAAGCTTTTTGCATTTTCGGTTTCACGTTTTAAAAAAACCTGATAGAAAGCCTTGGCTGCGGTTACCTTATTTAAATCCAATTGTTCTTTTTGAGTGAGCAGAATGGTTTTTACCCCTGATTTAAAAGATTGAAAAGATGCGGCATAGGCCGCGTTGCCGCTGCCGATAACCAGTACATCTGTTTTTAAGGTTTGGGCATGGATAACCAGGGGAATTATGAATGCGAAAACAAAAAACAACCTTTTCATCTTTGATTATTAAAATTTGCTGCAATATGCTTTAAATGAATGAAATTTTAATGAATCGCAGCCATTTTAACTAAATTTAACCTATAGTTTCATGAAAATCGATTTTGAGGTAAAGCCAAAGTCATGCAATTGCATGACAGATACAAAACTGGTTTTGAAATTATAGTAGCAACATCAATAGCGGCAAGCATTATATCTTTTTCTCTTGATCTTTGCGCTTAAAAAATCGATAATTCTCCTTATTTTGGTTTCATGGATTTAGAAAAACTCAAATATCCCATCGGTCAGTTTGCCATGCCTGATGTTTTCGATCAAAAACAGGTAGATGCCTGGATTTCTGAAATAGAGGCATTACCTGGCCAGATTAAGAAGACGACAGAAAATTTAACCGATGAAGAGCTGAATCAACCTTATCGCCCCGGAGGCTGGACATTGAGGCAGGTTGTTCATCACGTTCCCGATAGTCATCTCAATGCCTACATCCGTTTTAAACTGGCTATCCCTGAGGATGTGCCGGTAATCAGGCCATATGATGAGGAGCGCTGGGCAGAAACCGAAGAGGCCAAAAATGGTAACATTCAGCTATCGCTTGATTTATTAGCCGGTTTACATACCCGTTGGGTTGCTTTTTTAAAAACATTGAGAATAGAAGATTACGAAAGAAAATACATTCATCCGGCCTACACACAAGAGCTCACTTTGGCCAATATGCTGGGTATGTATGCCTGGCATGGAAAACACCATTTGGCACACATTACCAACGCCCTAACAAAATGAAAAAGATCTATTTGTATTGCCTGATTTTAATTCTTGTTGGTTTTTATAGCAATATTAAAGCACAACAAGCACCATTAAGAATCTTTTCTTTTGTACTTGGCTCATGGGAAATGCAAACGCCAAAAGGGAAGATTGTAGAACAATGGAGCGTGGGCGCTGATAAAACATTGAGTGGGAAGAGCTACCGTGTAAATATGAAAGGAGATAGCGTACTTACTGAGGTATTACAGATCAGAACAATTGGAAAAGATATTTTTTATTGTTCAACTGTCGCTAATCAGAACAATGGAAAAGAAATTTGTTTTAAACTGATTTCTACAAAAGATCAGATTTATATTTTCGAAAATAAGGAACACGACTTCCCGCAAAGAATTGTGTATCAAAACAAGGGAAAAAGTGAAATGCTCGCCTGGATTGAAGGTGAGCTTAATGGAAAAAGCCGAAAATCAGAGTTTGGATATAAGCGGCAATAATCTTTTACATATGTAAATAGATAAGGATTTTATTGAAAAAGGATTGAAATCTAAACACAAAGAGCTTGGAGATGCCTTGTGCTTGTAAGATAGAAAAGCCGGATGATATTGTTGCCAGAAATTCCGGCTTTTCCACTTGACGAGCTTTTGACTAAAATTCAACTACATTAAAACCAACATGGCCGCACTCATGACAATCATCATGGCATCTTCAACGATGGTTACTGTACTCATGGGCAGGTTAAACACGGCGCCCAGGCAAGCACACTGAATTTTCTTTTTGTTTAAAACGCTTTCTAACACACCAAGGATACTGATGGTCATTACGATCAGGGTAACCCAATTCACAATAACAGGCGATAGGTTTAATGCAAAGGATAAGCCTAGTCCTAATTCGATAAAAGCATAGATATAACCCCACGCGCTGAATTTTTTAGCCACGATATCGTACATGGCATAGCTTTCGGCAAAGGCTTTTAAGTTGAGCATTTTAAAGAAAGAAAAGGTAAGAAAGAAGCCGGCCATAAAAATGCGCATAAATAACATAAAACCGATGGTATTACCCTGCCACGAAATCACTAATGATATTGCGGTTATGTATCCGAAGATCAGCAGAATGGGTTTGTAGGTTTCCGCCCATGATTTTGCTTCTTCAAATGTTTCGTTATGATGTGTGGCAGAAATTTGATATTTACTGCCGGCACCACCCAAAGCTTGCTGCAGGGTATCCAAGCCAACATGTTTATCCATACTGATGGTAGCAGTATTGGTGTCTTTAGAAACCTCCACTGAGGTTATATCCGGTAAAACAAGCAGGTTGCTTTTAACTTTATTTTCGCAATTGCCACAGGTCATGCCAGTGATTTGATAGGTATGTGTCATGATTAAATTCTTTATACAAATTTACCGCTTCATCAGCCGGTAAGCGTTACAGAATAATCATAAAGTTTTATAGAATTTTGTGTTACCATTATACTATAGAACATGGGGCTTTTCTTCAAGCTACTTTTAAAGAGCTAAAACAAGTTGTTTGGTGATTCGTTTCTCCCTAAACCCTAAACCCTAAACCCTAAACCCTAAACCCTAAACCCTAAACCCTAAACCCTAAACCCTAACCCTAAATTACCCCACCAGCACAGAGGTCATGGTTAATGAGCCGCCCACCGCTTTATCATTAAAAAATGAAATCTCTTCCTTATCATTTTTCATTCCAAGGGTATAAATAAGTGGTAAATAATGTTCCGGAGTAGGAATGGCCAGCATCGCATCGCTGCCCAGGTTTCGGTAATTGATTAAAGCGTTATAATCTCCGTTTGCAATTAAATTTTTGAACTTATCGTTCATTTCAATCGCCCAATCGTAACCACCTCCGTTAATCATTTCCCAGCTCAGCATGCGCAGGTTGTGAACCATATTGCCACTGCCGATAACCAGTACGCCTTTTTTGCGGAGCGCGTAAATTTCCCTGGCAATTTCGTAATGTTGGGCCGGCGATTTGGTATAATCGATACTCAATTGTAAAACCGGGATATCTGCATTGGGATACATGTGCCTTACCACGGTCCAGGTGCCATGATCCAGGCCCCAATCGTGGTCTAAGCCAACAGGAGTTGAATGGATTAAACCCGGTATTTCTGCTGCCAGTTCCGGGTCGCCCGGTGCAGGATATTGAACGTCGAAAAGAGCCTGCGGGAAGCCACCAAAATCGTGGATCGTGCTGGGGAAATCCATCGCAGTTACAAAAGTGCCGTGAGTGTACCAGTGTGCAGATACCACCAAAACTGCTTTCGGAACAGGGATATGTTTGGCCAAATCTACCCAACTCTGACTAAACCCATTGTTTTCGATGCCGTTCATTGGTGAGCCATGGCCAATAAAAACCGTTGGCATTAAATCTGTTTGGGGCAAGCGTTGAGTAAAGTTTCTGAATTGAGATAGTGCAGACATAATATCGGGTTTGTCATGCTGAGCCTGTCGAAGCATCTACATGCATTTCGACAAGCTCAATGTGACAGATTTATTTAAATTTTTACCAGATCATCAATATGGAGAAATAATGATCCTATATTTTATTTCCCCTGAACAAATTCAAGGTTTAATTTGATCGCAACATCTTTTGCTACACCCGCGCCGGTTGGATCATATTTAATATTATAATCTAAACGGTTAATGGTTGTAGTTGCACCAAAGCCAGCTTTGGTATTGCCTTGCTGATCTTTAGCTGTGCCACCATAAACAACAGCAAACTTTACATCTTTGGTTACGTCGCGGATGGTTAATTTACCACTTAACTCATAATTATTGCCACTTAACTTCTTGAAAGAAGTGCTTTCGAATTTCATGGCAGGAAATTTCTCCGCATTAAAGAAATCATCGGTTTTTAAGTGACCATCTCTCATATCAACCCCCGTGGTAATGCTGTTAACATCTACTGTAAAATTGATTTTAGCATCGGTTAAATCCGGTTTAGCCGCGGTAACCGTTCCATCGAATTTTTTGAACGAACCATCAACAAAAGAGATCCCCATGTGTTTAACCGAGAAGTTTACGAATGAGTGCATCGGATCTATTTTCCAGCTGGTTTGAGCGAATGATGCCACACTGATTGAGGCAGCGATCAGAAATAATAATAATTTTTTCATAGCAAGTAATTTTATTACAACAAAATTAGCTGATTATCAATCAGTCTGTCTTGACTTATGATAAGAAATTGTTTGGAGAAGTTGGTTAATCGGTTAACTGATGAATAGCTAAATGGTTAATGGTTTTTTGGTTCATAACTCATAGGTATAGACGATCAACCACGATCTATCTAACCATTAACCATAACTTCCCCATCATCCATCTTACCTCTTCCATTTTAGAACCTTAAACCTCGTCAAGGGTTTTTCTGCTATCTGTTGACGCAGCCTTATAAGCAGAAGGTGTAATGCCGGTTACTTTTTTAAATTGTGCTGACAGGTGCGCTACACTGCTGTAATTTAGCTGGTAGGCAATTTCGCTCAGGGTAAGTTCGGCATAAGTGAGCATTTCCTTTGCCTTTTCTATTTTTTGAGCAATGAAATACTTCTCAATTGTTTGGTT
This sequence comes from Pedobacter zeae, assembly GCF_014196715.1. Taxonomy (GTDB): domain Bacteria; phylum Bacteroidota; class Bacteroidia; order Sphingobacteriales; family Sphingobacteriaceae; genus Pedobacter; species Pedobacter zeae. The sequence goes on along the minus strand of NZ_JACIEF010000003.1, from coordinate 862,722 downwards.
TTCGACCTCCGAAAAAATGCTGCTTAAACCCGTATATTCCAGCTTTAATAGCTCGCTGAGGTAAGCAGAGAGATTGATTTTTAAAGGTTCTTTGGTATAATGTACCAAGTTGATAATGGCGGTTTTAATCTGTTCTGAAATCTGGGTTTTCTTATCTTCCAGTAATTCGAATCCAAAATGATTAAGGCGCTCCGCAATCCTGATTTTATCTTCGCCGGTAATATTTTCGGCCAGGCTAACCTCTCCAAGTTCAACCAATAATGGTTTAAAGCCGAGCTTTTCCAGCTCGGCCTTAACCACCATTTTACAACGGTTGCATACCATATTTTTGATATGGAGTTTCATTAGTTCGATTTTATGGTTTCAGAAACATCACCACAATCAAACATCATGCTTCCATAATAAGGGTTTTCGATGTTTTCTTTTTCGTTTAACCAGCTGGCTTTAGCCATTGGGCAATGTTGAACATAAACGGTCTGGCTGTTAAATTTCAGGCCTTTCAGTGTTTTGATCATCGCATAAGAAATCCCTTCGAACGATTTACGCTGGGCTTTGATATCTTTTCCGGCGGCAAGTTCGGCAGCTTTAGCTTTAATTACTTTTGCCTGTCCCATCCAAAGCATATGTTGCGCAGCGGGTAAATCTTTATGCGGGATAGCCTCAACTTTGGCCGATAAAACTTTTACTTTCTCGGTAGCCAAATCTTTTTTATCTGTAGCCAACGCATTTTTAACATCATAATAAGCGCTCAGCAGCTGATTAAAAGCGGCATCAGTTTTACTTTGTGCAAAGGTAATTTTAGTCGTAGCGATGGCGATTATAGCCATCATGATCATTATTTTTTTCATTGTTATTATTTTAATACGTTAAAGAAATTAAATTCTGCGCGAAGCAGGTACATGTTTTTAGTGTACCGGTTATCCATATTTCCGGCAGCCTGAAAACGATAGCCTAAATCGATACGGGTTTTACTGTTTAAGATCATCTGTACGGCTGGGGCAATATCTAAATAAGATTGACCACTCTTTGGATCAGTTTTGCCCAGTAATTCTAAATATACATTAAAATTTGGCTGCTTGTAATCCTTATAAACCACTGGTAAGACCAAATAACCCGATGATAAACTATAGGATAGCATATTCTTTGGCTGTGGCATTCCGGCGATTTGCCTGTCGTGGTTTTCGAAAGCATGTGCATAACCCAGGGTTGATGACAATGCCAGTTTATGTAGAAGCTGGGTGAAAATCAATCCTCCCTGTACGCCGCTATTGTCGCCCTCCAGATTAATGTCCCTGGTATATGTTGGCCTTCTGCTGGTGCTTATCCTTCCAAAAGCCGATGCCCTGAAATGGCTATGTGTTTCATCCAGCGATAAGAAACGGTATTTCGCATATAAACTACCTCCCTCTAAGCGGTATTTTCCATCCATATCGGATAAAAAAGCCTGTGTATGCATCATCAGGTTTTTATTAAAACCGATCATCACTTCCGGAATGGTGCGGCTTACATAACCGGGATAATTGAACATGCCCTCGTTGGTTATCCTTACACCGATTGATTTGGTAGGCATATTGCTTGCCGGTTCAGTAAATACATATAATTCTTGTGCTGCAGCGATGCTATAAACACCGATAAGCATCAGTGCCAATACGAATATCTGCTTCATCTTAAGAAAGAACTAAATGGTAAATACGGGTTTTTTTGCCGTTTACTACTCCTGTGCCGCTTGCATAAGCATCAGAATTAGCCGTTGCGGCCTGTTTTTTAAATGCTGAACCTGAAATGAAATCTTTATCCACCACACTGGCCTTTACGGCACCACTAAGTGTTTTACCTTTTACATTTACAAAGCGGTACACGTTGCCGTTAACAACAGCCTGGCCTTTATCATCTACTTTTACCTCGTTAAAATTGAAAATAACGGTTAAACCGCCTACTGAAAAACCCGCATCCTGAACTTTTCTGCGAACTTGATCAAGATTAACATTGGCATCTTTTTTAAAGGTTAAAACAAATACGTTTTTATTTAAATCGGGTTTTATACTGCTGATGAAATTTAAGGTTTCTAAAGATTTTTGAGTAGCGTTTGAGCACATTGAGCAGGTTAAACCTGTTACCTGTAGATCGGCTGTAGCTATTTGTTGTGCCGAAACATTAACGGCGAAAAACAGCATCATGATGCTGAATATTTTTATGGCTTTCATGATTTTTTGAATTAGAAATTTTTAAACTGTTACTTCCCATCATCCATTTGGGTGGGTATGGTAAAATTGGTCCTGAAACCAGTTCAGGATGCCGAAGAGCACAGAAAATCCTAATTCCTAAAAATGCAATTGAAAATGTGCAAAGCAATCCGCGAGGAGAGGGGCGGTGCTTTATTTGGGATAGTTGTAAAAAATTTTGGGGTAATATTGGCTAAAAATGCTAATACTGGCGGGTGAAGAAAAAGCTGGATAGAGAAAAGCTTTGGCATTTGTACCGCCGCCCCAGCCTGATGGCTATCTTTAACTTTAACAGTTACCTGTGTGTTTTTACAACAACCATCATCTTTTTTGTCAGCAGGAATATCTTTGCAGAATTTGCACGCAGCCTCATTGCTAAAAAGTTTAACGTTTTCGAGTTTACCCCCACAAAAATGAAGACTTAAAGCCAAACCCATCACACTAACTGTATAGAATACAGCCAAAGAAAGTGCTATTTTTTGCTTTAACTTCATGATTACAAAGGTAAAGCAAAAATTATTGAATAACGCAGTTATTTCTTTACTGAATTTCATTTTTTAGCTTAATTTAGCCTCAAACATCAATTAAATGAAGAAAATAGTATTATTCCTTTGCGCTTTTTCTGTGCTTTCTGCCTTTGCTGCAAAGCCGAAGAATCAATATGTGCGCATTAAAACCGAATTTGGAGAATGTATCGTTAAACTATATAACCAGACGCCTTTACACCGCGATAATTTTTTAAAATTGGCTAAAAGTGGTTATTATAACGATCTTTTGTTTCACCGGGTGATCAAAGATTTTATGATCCAGGGAGGCGATCCGGATTCCAGGAATGCCAAACCCGACTCTTTATTGGGCAATGGTGGGCCAAAATATACCATACCTGCTGAATTTAATGATAGTTTGTTTCATAAAAAGGGTGTTTTAGCCGCAGCACGCGAAGGTGATGATGTTAATCCGGCAAAAGCATCAAGCGGTAGTCAGTTTTACCTCGTGCAAGGAAAGGTTTTTACCGATCAGCAGTTAAACAGCCTGGAAGAGAAACGGTTAAAATTTAAAATTCCTGAATGGCAACGGGAGGTTTATAAAACCATTGGGGGGACCCCGCATTTAGACCGGAACTATACCGTTTACGGAGAAATTGTGGTTGGCCTGGATATGGTAGATAAAATAGCGGTTTTGGCGACCGATAAAAACAACCGCCCAAAACAAGACGTGAAAATGGAAGTTACCGTTTTAAAAAAGCGGGAAGCGAAAAAATTGGAAAAGCGGCTGTTTCCTGGTTAATTAAATGAAAGCTTCTTGATTGGCGTCATCTCGAACGGAGTGCAACGAAGGCCGAGAGATCTATGGAGGCAGATCTCTCCATTCCACTGCATTACAGTCGAGATGACGATCGTAAATAAATATCACGAATTGGATTGCCAAGCATTTATGCAATTAATTTCTAAATTTACCGCCCACAACAAATTGAAATTTATTGAATGAAGATTATTTCCTATAACGTAAACGGGATTAGGGCGGCAAGTACCAAAAATTTTTTTGGCTGGTTACAAGCTACAAATGCTGATATGGTCTGTTTGCAGGAAGTAAAGGCAATGCCTTCGCAAATCCCTGAAATTATTGCACTGATTGAGCAGCTGGGCTACCATCATTATTGGTTCCCCGCAGAAAAAAAAGGATATAGTGGCGTAGCCATTTTATCTAAAATTAAACCCAACCATATAGAATTTGGCTGCGGTGAAGAATGGATTGATAAAGAAGGCCGGATTTTGAGGGCTGATTTTGACAATTTCTCCTTAATGAGCTTATATATGCCCTCCGGGTCGAGTGGTGATGAAAGGCAGGTGAAAAAATATGAATTTATGCGGTTTTTTGATCAATATATCGGCGAATTACGCAAAGAATACCCAAATTTGATCGTGAGCGGCGATTATAACATCTGCCATACCGCTATTGATATCCATAATCCAAAATCGAATGCCAACTCTTCGGGATTTTTACCTGAGGAAAGGGAATGGATGCAATTATTCTTGGATAATGGTTTTATTGATACTTTCCGTCATTTTAATAAAGACCCACATCATTATACCTGGTGGAGCTATCGCGCAGGATCAAGGGGTAAGAACCTGGGTTGGCGTATCGATTACCATCTGGCAACAAGGCCTATGGAAAACCGGCTGAAAAATGTAAGGATTTTACCCGATGCTATCCATTCAGACCATTGCCCGGTGCTTCTGGAAATAGATTAAGTTTGGGGTCAACCGGTTAATTGTTTAAATCGGTGAGATGTAATTAATTAACCAATTTATACCATTTGAACAATTAGCCTTTATAAAAATGCTGATCACCAATATAAAAGGCCTTGTGGGCCTTCATCCTAAAGATAAATTAGTGCTTCGTGGCGCGCAACTGGATCATTTACCCGTGCTTGAAAATGCCTGGATCTTAATAGAAGATGGCTTAATAAAAGATTTCGGTGAGATGGGCTCAATGCCTTCTCAAATCTCAAATCTACCATCTCCAATCTCCGCGAAAGGCCGCTATGTTTTTCCCTCCTGGTGTGATAGCCATACCCATATTGTTTTTGCCGCCTCACGTGAAGAAGAATTTGCGATGAAAATACAGGGAAAAACCTATGAAGAGATTGCCGCAGCAGGCGGTGGAATTTTAAATTCAGCCAATAAACTTCAAAAAGCTACCGAAGACGAATTGTTCGAAAGTGCCGCCATGAGGTTAAAACAGATGATCCTGCAGGGAACGGGAGCGGTTGAAATAAAAAGTGGTTATGGCTTAACTACCGAAAGTGAAATCAAAATGCTCCGGGTTATCCGCAGGCTGAAAGCTCATTTTTCAATTCCTATAAAGGCAACTTTTTTGGCTGCACACGCCTTTCCTGCTGAATTTAAGAACGATCACCAAGGTTATATCAACCTGATTATTGAAGAAATGTTACCCCGTATAGCGGAAGAAAAGCTGGCCGATTATATAGATGCTTTCTGTGAAAAAGGATTTTTCTCCGTAGAGGAAACCGATCAGATACTCAAAGCAGGTGCAAAATATGGATTAAAGCCCAAAATACACGCCAACCAGCTTTCGGTTTCGGGAGCTATTGAGGTTGCGGTTAAAAATAAAGCCATTTCGGTCGATCATCTGGAAGAAAGTGACCCTGAAACCATTGAGACATTAAGAAATGCCGATACCATTGTAACATTATTGCCTTCATGTTCGTTTTACCTAGGTATACCATTTGCAGATGCTAAAAGCTTTATTAAAGCCGGTTTGCCTGTGGCTTTGGCTACCGATTACAATCCCGGCTCAACACCTTCAGGAAATATGAATTTTGTAGTATCGCTGGGTTGTATTAAAATGAAAATGTTCCCGGAGCAGGCCATTAATGCAGCTACTTTAAATGGTGCAGCAGCAATGGAGCTAAGCAACAGCCATGGAAGCATAGCCATTGGGAAAAACGCAAATTTATTTATCACAAAACCAATGCCCTCTATAGCCTATTTACCATATAGTTTTGGCGAAAGCCAGGTTGATACGGTGATTTTAAACGGTGAGATTTATCATGGATAAGCTTAAAATACTTTCACAAAGCGACATTGACCATTTAATTATCCAGCGTGATGGCGAAACCAGGCTTGGTGAAAGGGTTAATATCTACAGGCATGACGTAATCTCGATAGATGGGTTAAAGGCGAACGATTCAAAATTTGTGTTGCTGGGCATCCCTGAAGATATAGGAGTAAGGGCAAATGCGGGTATTGCTGGTGCCGCGTCGGCATGGCGAACCAGTTTAACCGCTTTTCTGAATATTCAGAGTAACCGCTTTTTAAATGGTGAAGAAATTTTGGTTTTGGGTTATTTCGAAATTGATGAGCCTGAAGAATCCACAATTAAGGCATTAAGAAATAAGGTAGCTGAAATTGATGAATTGGTTTATCCTGTGATCGAAAAAATTGTAGCTGCAGGGAAAGTCCCAATAGTAATTGGTGGAGGTCATAATAATGCTTATGGAATAATTAAAGGCACTTCTTTAGCCTATAAGGGGCCGATTGATGTACTGAATGTAGATGCGCATGCCGATTTGAGGGAATTAGAGGGCAGGCATAGTGGAAATGGGTTTTCTTATGCGTTAAAAGAAAACCATCTTGATCATTATTTCATGTATGGCCTGCATCAAAATTATAATAATGAGGCAATATTAAGTCAGATTGAAAGCAATCCTAAATTAAAGGCGGTATTTTTTGATGATATTTTAATGGATGCCGGTAATAATGGCCACTTTGACGAATTCGGGCCGGTTACAGGTTTGGAAATCGATTTGGATTGTATCCAAAATGTGCTTTCGAGCGCCGAAACGCCCTCTGGATTCGAAGTTAATGATATTAGAAAACTGATTTTAATGCATGCCAAGAAATTTTCTTACCTGCACCTGTGCGAGGGCGCCACACGCATGCTCGATGGGAGGGTGAGTAAGCTCACGTCTAAATTAATTGCCTATTTGGTGAGTGATTTCGTAAAAGCGCATATTTCTTAGGTTTAGCCACGGATGCAGGAATTATTTCGCTAGTCTCGTCATCCTGAACTTGTTTCAGGATCTTTCTTGCTGTAAATACCTTTTATATAGACCCTGAAACAAGTCAGGGTAACGAACGTATATGAAAAACCTACAAATGCTCTGCTTCGTATTTCTCGCCAGCTTTTAGCATCAGTTCAATCTGCTTTAAATCATCGGCAGTCAGTTCTTCCTTCTCTTGCAATTCAAACACGGCAATCATATTGTCTTCGTATTGCTTTTCGGTTTTAATAACGATCTCCTGCGCCATTTTACTTAAAATTTTATTATTCCTGTAGGTGTGATGCAAAAATCCAAACGGACGTCATGTTCATTCACATCGTCTATTTTTTCAATTGCAGGGTACAAAGATAAGCCTATTTTCTGAGCATTTATATTTTGCAGAAAACGATCGTAAAAACCTTTTCCATATCCTGCACGATAGCCCTGTAAATCGAATGCTAAAAGCGGAACAATGACGAGGTCAATTTCACCTTCATATGGTTTCCCTTTTTGTGGCTCAAGAATATGGTAAATATTTTTCTTTAAATCCCCGGATCCGATATATTCGTGATGGGTCATCAATGCTGTTTCGAAATCTGCTTTAGGAACAATTATTTTAATTTCAGGATGGTTTTTGGCCAGCCAGTCAATCATCGGGAAAGTATCAGGCTCTTTCTTTTCGGTAATGGGCAAAAACAGGTGAAGCGTTTTAATTTTGCCAAAATCAAGCGTTTTAAACTGGTTTAAGAGCGCTTGGTTTAAAGCATCATACGTTGCGTCGGTTAGTAATAACCGGTCTTTCAATGCTTTTTTTCTGATTTCGGCTTTTAACATAAAACAAAGATAATATTTTTCAAACCCCGGGGGTTTCGAAAAACCTGCAGGCTTTTGTTAAATAAACCCGATAGCAGCGTAAAACCCGAAGGTGAGGCACGAGCCAAGACTTTGAAGCGAATAGCGGGGCTGTCGTAAACAGAGTGCACTAGCCCTGCTTTCCTAAAAAAAATGACGATTTAAGTCATCTTAATAGATCCAAGAGATACAGTTTCAAAAACCTTACAGGTCTTAAAATAAAAAAAGCCCCTAAAACTAATTTTAGGGGCTTTTTTGGTATTTCGTTTAAATTACTTTACACGCTCAACATAATCGCCGGTACGGGTATCGATTTTAATTTTATCACCCTGGTTTACAAACATCGGCACCCTTACCTCTACACCGTTTTCAAGCGTAGCTGCTTTTAAAGCATTGGTAGAAGTATCGCCTTTAACCGCAGGCTCCGAATAGGTAATTTCAAACTCTGCAAAGTTTGGCAACTGCGCCATAATGGCTTCGTCGCTTTCCATAGAAACGAGAACATTCATTCCTTCTTTCAGGAATTTAATGGCCGAACCAAATAACGCTTTTTCAACATTAAACTGTTCGTAAGTATTATTATCCATTACTACCAGATAATCACCTTCTTCGTATAAATATTGGTAATCGTTGGTTTCAACGCGACAAATTTCTACAACCTCGTCGGTATTCATACGGGCTTCAACAATTCTACCCGATTTGATGTTACGGAATTTACCTGTGTAAAATGCCCCTCCTTTACCCGGGGTACGATGGTTCCATTCGTCAACAGTAACCAGTTCGTTGTTTACACGAAGGATGTTTCCTGTTTTTATTTCTGATGCTTTTGCCATATAGTTTTATTCCCGAACCGGGTTTTATATTTTAATTTTTTGTGACGGCAAAGGTAAAATTATTTTGATAAAAACCTATAAAGGTTTAGGGCATAAGGCTTATCCTGCGCCGCGATATATTATTTTACCCTTTCCATATAATCACCCGTTTTGGTATCAACCTTTACTTTGTCGCCCTGGTTGATAAAAAGCGGAACCCTGATTTCAGCACCGGTTTCTACAGTGGCATATTTTAAAGCACTGGTAGAAGTATCGCCTTTTACGGCTGGCTCTGAATATGTAATTTCAAGCTCTACACTGTTCGGCAATTGTGCCACAATCGGTTCATCACTTTCAAAAGCGATGGTTACGTTCATGCCTTCTTTTAAAAATTTAATCGCACTGCCAAAAAGTAGTTTAGGGATGTTGTATTGCTCGAAAGTATTGTTGTCCATCACCACCAGGTAATTGCCATCCTCATAAAGGTATTGATAATCATTGGTTTCAACACGGCAAATGGTAACCTCCTCGTCGGTACGGAAACGGTACTCTACAATTTTACCTGTTTTTACGTTCCGCATACGGGCCTGATAGAAAGCCCTTAAATTTCCGGGTGTACGGTGGATATATTCTTCTACACTTACCAACTCTCCGTTAAAACGAAGAACGTTTCCGCTTTTTACTTCTGATGCCTTTGCCATTTGATAATGAAATATGGTTTTGTCAATTTTTAAATGCCAAAGTTAAAAAAAATGGTTCATTGGTTCAATAGTCGTTGGTTCATTGGGCTGGGTGCATAATCCAGGCCTGGCAGATTTGATTAATGTTTAGAAATTTAAAATCTGTGAGGTTTTTTCGGACGAGAAAACAGCGTATAAAAGAAATGCCTTTGGGAACCACTCCAAAGGCATAATCAACCTAAACCTCAAACTAAACTATGAAAAACTCTTTGCCTTTTTAGGGCTATTTTTAATTCTGTAATACAGAAAATACAATCATTTCCTTTAAGAGATAATTAAATAAATTTGTTTCTCTTTTTGGTGGTGCAAAGGTAGGTATAATTTTTTAATTGCAAAATTTTTTTTCAAAATTTTGTTTTTAGTACAAATGTATGACAAAACAATGCTTGGAAGAGACTTGAATATGACAATAACTCACTTATAATCTGATATTTGTATCTGTGTAGTGCAAAAATCGTATTCCTGGATCTGGTTGGATCCGATTATCATCAACCGGTCTTTCCCAAAATTTTGGATCAGGTCGCGGTACCAATTTATGCCCTGAACATCTAAATTGCTGGTGGGTTCGTCTAAAAATAAGATCGGCGTATCTGTGCAGCAGGCTAAGGCAAGTTTGGTCCTTTGTTTCATCCCTGAGGAGAAGTATTTAATTTCTTTGTTCCTGGCTTTTTCCAGGCCTAATATGTCGATCAATTTTTTGGCATCGAGCCCGGCCGCAAAATTTTTAAACTTAAAATGAAAATCTATCAGCTCTTTTAAGGTCAGGGTTTCAACAAGTTCAAGGTACGGAGCCGCAAGGCTAATGTATCTGTAAATATTTTCAACAGGGATTTCTTGTGTATCCGAAAATGTAATTTTCCCTTCAGAAGGAGATAGGCTACCGCTTAAAACACTTAATAATGTTGATTTACCCGAACCATTAGGCCCCAATATGGCATAGCTGTTGCCGGATGAGAATTCGGCACTTAAATTTTTGAAGATCCATTCTTTATTAAACCTTCTGCCAATGTGTTCTAAGGAGATGTGCATTTGGATTAAACATTAAGCGATTTGGCCATGCAGACGCTGTTATCAACGCCAATGTACTGGCCATAGTTGGGCGTAACACGATAACCGATTTTCTGATAAAGCGCAAGGGCTTCGGGTTGTTTTTTGCCTGTTTCAAGCACCGTGGCCGAAAAACCTATTTCCATTGCCCAGTTTTCCAATGCGGTTACAATTTTAGCGGCAATCCCTTTATTCCGGTAGTCTGGATGTACAAACATCCTTTTTACTTCGGCTTCTGTAGTAGAGAAAGGTTTTATGGCGCCACAACCAACGGGTATATTGTTTTGGTAGGCAACAATCACTTCTTTAATGGCATCAACCTTGTTAAACTGCGCATAAAAAGTATGATCGTTGCCATCTCTAATCGCTAAATCCTGATCCAGCAAAGCCACCAATTTCCTAAAATCGGCGTTACCTGAATCTGTTCTGATTAGCGTTAGATCACTCATGGATATTTATTTGAATTTGGTTAAGGCAATGGGTTTTACCCCTACCTTAAACCCTTCAGCCTTCTACCTTTATTAACTGCCCATGCCAAAACCCTTCATTACCCCACGGTTAGAGTTGCGGATAAAATCGACAATTTCATCGCGGATTTCCGTTGGTTTAAATTCGGCTTCGATCATATCCAAAGCTTTGGTTACATTATTATGTTTTACGAAAAGTACACGGTAAATTTCCTGTATCTCATCGATCTGCTCGTTGGTAAACCCTCTTCTGCGCAGGCCAACCGAATTAATTCCGGCATAAGAAAGTGGTTCGCGGGCAGCTTTAACATAAGGAGGAACATCTTTACGTACCAATGAACCCCCGGTTACGAAAGCGTAAGAACCTACTTTAACAAATTGATGGATGGCCACCAAACCGGCCAGAACTACATTGTTGCCAATGGTGATATGACCAGCTAACGTAGTGCTGTTTGAGAAAATACAGTTGTTTCCAACCTCGCAATCGTGCGCAATGTGTGAGTAGGCCTGGATAAGGCAATTGCTGCCGATAACGGTTTTCCATTTATCTTTAGTACCGCGGTTAATGGTTACACATTCGCGGATGGTGGTATTGTCGCCAATTTCGGCCGTGGTTACCTCGCCGGCAAATTTTAAATCCTGTGGTTCGCCGGAAATCACGGCTCCCGGAAAAATGCGGCAATTTTTACCGATACGCGCGCCATCCATAATGGTAACGTTCGATCCGATCCATGTTCCTTCCCCAATTACAACATCTTTATGTATCACTACAAAGGGCTCGATTACCACATTTTCGGCAATCTTTGCCTGAGGGTGTATATATGCTAAAGGTTGTATCATTGTTGCGTGGGTTCTGCGTGTTTAACTTTTGAAATTTGGGCCATCATTTCGGCTTCTACGACGATCTTTTCGCCAACCATGCCTACACCTTTCATCTGGGCAATTCCCCTTCTGATCGGTTCTAGCAGATCGCAACGGAAAACAATCGTATCACCGGGAAGTACCTGCGCCCTAAAACGTACGTTGTCTATCTTTAAGAAATAGGTAAGGTAATTTTCAGGATCGGGTACGGTACAAAGTACAAGGATTCCACCTACCTGTGCCATGGCCTCAATCTGTAACACGCCCGGGAATACCGGAGCGCCCGGAAAATGGCCTTTGAAAAATTCTTCGTTCATGGTAACGTTTTTAACACCTACCACGTGGTTTTTAGAAAGTTCCAAAATTTTATCGACGAACAAAAATGGCTGACGGTGCGGCAAAATTTCCATTATTTTCACTACATCGAACAATGGTTTTGCACTTGGATCGTATACCTTTTGTATTTTTTTGTTTTTCTCTTTTTTAATGGCGGCTTTAATCTTTTTGGCAAAAGCAACGTTTGCCGCATGACCAGGGCGTGCGGCCATAATGTGACCTTTCAGGTGCATACCAACCAGCGCTAAATCGCCAATCATATCCAAAAGCTTATGGCGGGCAGGCTCATTCTGATAACGCAGTTCCATATTGTTCAAAATCCCTTGCGGGGCAACATCAATGTCTTTGCGGTTAAATAATTTTGCCAAATGACTTAATTCATCTTTGGTAACCTCTTTATCTACGATTACAATAGCATTATTTAAATCGCCGCCCTTAATCAGGTTATGAGATAACTGGTATTCCAATTCATGCAGGAAACAGAAAGTTCGGCAGGATGCGATTTCCTTTTTAAATTCTGCAATGGTATTGATGCCGGCATGCTGACTGCCTAAAACAGGAGAATTATAATCAATCATGCAGGTAAAACGATAATCGTCTAACGGCATGGCTACAATTTCTACTTTTCTATCTTCTTCTGTATAGGTAATATTGTGGGGAATGGTAAAATATTCACGATCGGCATTTTGCTCAACCGTTCCTACTTCTTCCAATAAATCAACAAACTGGATCGAACTACCATCCATAATCGGGGTTTCAGGCCCGTCTAATTTGATGAGAATATTATCAAGATCCATACCGACCAAAGAAGCCATGACATGCTCTACGGTACTTACGCTGGCACCATTTTGGGTAAGTGTTGTCCCGCGTGAGGTATCGGTTACGTTATCTGCATCGGCTTCGATAATCGGATGCCCGTCTAAATCTATGCGCTGAAATTTAAAGCCATGATTTTCGGGGGCTGGGCAAAATGTTAAAGTAACATTAGCGCCTGTGTGTAAACCCACACCAGATGCTGATATTTCCTGTTTAATCGTTCTTTGTCTAACGTTCATTGTTTATTGTATTCTTTTCCAGTTCGGCTGTAAGCCTTTTCAATTCCTCTTCGAGCGCATTTATTCTTTTTTCTACATCTGGAAGATGTTTGAAAATTACAGAGGCACGCATCCAGTTGCGCAAAGGCTGCGCAGGGCTGCCATGCCATTGTTTATTTTCTTCTAAAATATTAAAGTTGATGCCGGCCTGGGCGCCAATCTGTGTGCCTTTAGCCAGGGTTAAATGCCCGGCAATACCAACCTGGCCACCGACAACACTGTTAGGGCCAACTTTTGTACTGCCCGAAATACCCGATTGTGCAGCTAAAACAGTGTTTTCGCCAATCTCTACGTTATGGGCAATTTGGATCAGGTTATCGATTTTAGCACCCTTTTTTACAATGGTCGAACCCATTGTAGCGCGGTCAACCGTTGTATTTGCACCAATTTCCACATCATCTTCAATAATAACGTTTCCAATTTGTGGTATTTTATTATACGTGCCGTCTTTTTGAGGGGCGAAACCAAACCCATCGCTACCGATAACGGTATTGGAGTGGATGGTAACTCTTTTACCGATCACCGAATTATGGTAGATTTTTACTCCAGGGAAAAAAGTACTGTTTTCGCCGATTTTAGAGTTTTCGCCAATAAAAGTCTGTGCATTTATTTTGCAGCCATCGCCAATTTCAACCTGCTCGGCCACATAAGCAAAAGCACCGATAAACACATTTTTGCCGATTTTTGCCGTTGGGTGCACAAAAGCTAATTTATCGATTCCTGATTGCGCCTTCTGTACATTTAGGGCTTCGTTGTATTTATCCAATAAGATAGTAAAGGCACTATATGGGTTTTCAACGCGGATTAACGTACTGGTATAAGGCTGTGTTGGAGCGAAATCTTTTGATACGATAATAACAGACGCTTGTGTTGAATACAAAAAGTGTTCATACTTGGGGTTGGAAAGAAAAGACAAAGAGCCTTCCTTCCCGTCTTCTATTTTAGAAAGTTCGGTAACGGCTGCATCAGGGTTTCCGTCAATGGAACCGTTTAAAAACTGACTTATCTGCGTGGCAGTAAATTGCATCGTACAAAGGTATATGTTAAATTGATATGAACAAAAAAACCTGCTAGGGTTAAATGGTGTATATTTTACACAATAATAAGACTTTAAACGGCACTAAAAGTTAAATGTTGTTAAATAGGCCTAAATGCCCCTCGGATAACAGAGAATATATTTCTCTACAGTTTTCTGCAGCGACTCCAAATTGGATAAATCTGATGCCTTTGCAATATCCACAATATTGTTGTTTTTCATCAAAATCTTAATATTATCCACTCCGGCATTATAGGCGCGGTTCTGGATCGAATCGGTAAAAACAAAATACCTTGCCTCTTCGGGTTTAATCTCCAGTAGATTAACAGCAGCATCCTGCAAAAAGTGAAGGCGGTCATCGCCCACTTTTTCATTGCCCATTTCCACCCTGTAAAGGTTTCTCGAAGTAAGCATTTTGCACAGCGTAGACAAAATCTTGTCTGGATGTTCCGCCCAAACCTTAACTGCAGCGTAGATATCCTGGTCATCCAGGTTGGTAAAATGTTCCAGGTTTTTATGCTGGGCAAAGAAATTGGCTTCGTTGATGTCGTTTTTCAGAAAGTGGTTTAACGATGGCGAGGCAAATAGATCCATACCCTTTGCCGATAGCTCTTTGGCGCGTTCCAATAATTTTACCAGGATCATTTCGCCTGATATTACCGTTTTATGCAGGTAAACCTGCCAGTACATCAGCCTGCGGGCAATTAAAAACTTCTCAATGGAATATATCCCTTTTTCTTCGATAACCAGGTTGTCTTCATGTACGTTGAACATCTTGATGATGCGGTCGGAACTGATTACACCTTCACTTACCCCTGTAAAAAAGCTATCGCGGTTCAGGTAGTCCATTCTATCCAGGTCCAGCTGACCAGAAATTAACTGGTGAAGGAATTTTTTGTGATAGGTACCGTTAAAAATTTCGATGGCATGGCTCAGTCTCCCGTCGAAATGGATGTTCAGGTTGTCCATCAGCTTTGCTGAAATATCTTCATGCCTGATCCCCGTAACCAGAGAATGTTCCAATGCATGCGAAAAAGGTCCGTGGCCGATGTCATGCAATAAAATGGCCAAAATGGCGGCTTCTTCCTCGCCATGAGTTATGGTGTGTCCTTTACTCTTTAACAGGTTGATGGCCAAACTCATTAAATGCATGGCACCCAAGGCATGATGGAAACGGGTATGTAAGGCACCAGGATATACCAAATGCGTCATCCCCAGCTGTTTAATGTAGCGCAAACGCTGGAAATACGGATGTGAAATCACATCGTACACCAATTCGGATGGAATGCTGATGAAACCGTAAACCGGATCATTTATTATTTTCTTCTTATTCAATCGTTAAAAATAGTTAAATAGACAGATACGGTACAAAAATTGCTATTTTTATTCACAGTTTGATTTACCTGCCGAAATTAAAAGGCAGTACACATCTATTTTTACAAAAACATGCAGGAAACTAAGATATTATGGGCCGATGACGAAATCGACTTATTAAAACCACATATATTGTTGTTAAATGATAAAGGCTATAATGTAACCACATTTACCAACGGAAACGATGCGCTCGAAGCATTTGGAAAAGAACATTTCGACCTGGTTTTCTTAGATGAGAATATGCCGGGTATGAGTGGTATCGAAACGCTTTCTGCCATTAAAAATTTAAATCCCGACGTGCCGGTGGTTTTGATTACCAAAAGCGAGGAAGAAAATTTAATGGAGGATGCGATAGGTAGTAAAATTGACGATTATTTGATCAAACCGGTTAACCCTAAACAGGTATTGCTTACCATAAAAAAACTGATTGATAACAAGCGTTTGGTAAGCGAAAAAACCTCTATGGCTTATCAACAGGATTTCCGTCGTTTGGGGATGACTTTGGGCGACAGGCTCAACTATGAAGAATGGGTTGAGGTGTATAAAAAAATTGTTTTCTGGGAGCTAGAACTGGAAAAACTGGATGATCCCCAGATGCACGAAATTTTAACCATGCAGAAGCAGGAGGCCAATACCCAGTTCACTAAATTTATTGAAGAAAATTACCTCGACTGGATTAAGAGTAAAGAGAAGGCTCCTTTACTTTCGAATGAATTGTTGAAAAAAAAGGTCTTCCCTCATATTAACGATACTACCCCTGTATTCTTTATCCTGATCGATAATTTACGTTATGATCAATGGAAAATCATTAATCCCTTAATTTCCGAATATTTCAGGATTGATGAAGAGGACATGTACACAAGTATTTTGCCAACGGCAACACAATATGCCCGTAATGCCATTTTTTCGGGGATGATGCCTCTAGATATGGAGAAGCGTTTCCCCCAACTTTGGCAGAACGATGATGATGAGGGTGGAAAAAACCTGCATGAAGAGGCTTTTCTTGCCGATAATATTAAACGCAGCTTAAGGAAGGATTGTAAATTCAGTTATCATAAGGTTTTAACTTTCGAGCAGGGAAAAGATCTTGTTGATCAGACGAATAATCTGTTGCAGAACGATTTCAATGCCATTGTATTTAACTTTGTTGATATGCTGAGCCATGCCCGTACTGATATGCAGATGATCAGGGAGCTGGCCAATGATGATGCAGCTTACCGCTCGTTAACCTTATCGTGGTTTGAACATTCTCCGCTGTGGGATCTGTTGAAAAAAATCTCCCAAAAACAGGTTAAAGTAATCATTACAACCGATCACGGAACCATTCGCGTTAAAAAGCCTATTAAAGTGGTTGGCGATAGGAGTACCAATACCAATTTACGTTATAAGCAGGGTAGAAACCTTAATTTTAATGCAAAAGAGGTGTTCCTAATCAAAAACCCGCACGATGCACTGTTGCCAAAAATCAACATCAGCAGCAGCTATATTTTTGCTAGGGAAGATAGTTACTTCGTTTATCCGAACAACTACAACCAGTTTGTAAATTATTATAACGAAACCTTCCAGCATGGAGGAATTTCGCTGGAAGAAATGATTATTCCGGTGGTGACTTATTCGCCGAGGTAGTTTCAGAGATTTTTAGCTACTAGATTCGAAACATGAGAGTGTTTATTTTTAATAGGGCCGTCATCCTGAACTTGTTTCAGGATTTGTTTCGTTCAAATTTAATCCGGAAGGTAAAAGCAATGCAATTATGTATTACTTTCGCCTTTATTCTTTAAAAATGGATATCGAAGTAAATAATTTAGCCGATTTGCCCGCTGTAGCACAACAGCTTTCTGATTTTGCGGGTAGTGAGAAAGTCTTCATTTTTGAAGGCGATATGGGTGCTGGAAAAACCACTTTTATTAAAAACTTCTGTAAACATTTAGGTGTAGAGGATGTGGTTTCGAGCCCAACCTATTCTATTGTAAATGAATATAAAAGTCCTGGCGGCGCTGTATTTCATTTCGATTTTTACCGTATAAAAGATATCAGGGAGGCATATGACCTTGGTTATGAGGAATATTTTTATGGCCATGGTACGTGTTTAATAGAATGGCCGGAAAGGGTGGAAGAAATACTACCCGAAAACTATATTAAAGTTGAGATAAAAGTGCTGGATCAGGACCGCAGATTATTCAGGCTTTCGAAGGTATAACAATTAGTTATCAATAAATTAACAGATTTTCCGTATCTTGAACGACCTAAAACTACCAAAATATTAACTCAGCATGGCTACAGGATTACGCGAAGGAATGGCCGATATAGCTCGTCAAGGTTTATTACAAACACAGGAGGCGAAGCTGGAAACCAGAAATAAGAAAAACAGCCTTTATATAGGAATACCTAAAGAAATATCTTTCCAAGAGAACAGGATTGCGTTAACTCCTTTATCGGTAGCGTTGCTGGTAAACAATGGTCACCGTGTAGTTTTGGAAACAGGAGCGGGTATTGCAGCCAATTTTTCTGATACCGAATATGCTGAGCAGGGTGCAAAAATCGCCTACGATAAAAAGGAGGTTTTTGCTGCTGATATCCTGATGAAAATTGCACCACCCACTTTAGAGGAAATTGAGCTGATGCACAAGGGGCAAACCCTTATTTCATCTTTGCAGACCGGAACGTTAAAGCAGGATTACCTTAAAGCTTTGATGCATAAAAAAATAAATGCATTGTGTTTTGAAAATCTCCGCGATGAAGGCAATATTTTAAGTGTGGTGCGCGCAATGAGCGAAATTGTGGGATCTACTTCTATTTTAATAGCAGCAGAATACCTGAGCAATGTTACAGGCGGCAAGGGACTAATGCTGGGCGGTTTTACAGGCGTTCCGCCAACTGAAATTGTTATTTTAGGTGCCGGTACTGTTGGCGAATACGCTGCCAGAACGGCTTTGGCATTAGGTGCGGAAGTGAAGGTTTTTGATAGTTCTATTTACCGTTTACGCCGCCTACAGAATAATCTGGGAAGCAGGGTATTTACTTCTGTAATGCAGCCTATTGTGTTAAATAAAGCGATTATAACCTGCGATGTGGTAATCGGAGCCATCAGAGCCAGCCATGGCCGTAGCCCCTGTGTGGTAATGGAAGAAACGGTTGCCCGGATGAAACCGCACTCGGTAGTAATTGATGTGAGTATAGACCAGGGTGGTTGTTTCGAAACTTCTGAAGTGACCAACCATGCCAATCCGGTTTTCAGGAAGTATGACGTGATCCATTATTGTGTGCCCAACATAGCCTCTCGCGTGCCAAGAACGGCTTCTTATGCCTTAACCAATATTTTTGCGCCTATTTTATTGGATATTGGCGAATATGGAGGTTTAATGAATATGGTTTGGAACAATCCGGGTATCAGGGAAGCACTTTATATTTACCAGGGAAACTGTACTAATAAAGACCTGGCTGATATGTTTAACCTCCCGTTCAAAGATTTGGAACTGTTGGTGGTTTCTAACCAATAAAAATGTAAAATAGATGATGTAAGATGGAAAACGGGAGAGGTTCCTGACCCCTGATCCTTACCGCCTGATAATGTTATGATAAAATTCAACCTGCTCGTTTTATCCTTTTTCTTTTCACTTGTTGTAGGTGCCCAGAATAAGCCACTTGCAATAAAAAAGCTGGTTATAGTAAGTTCTTACCAACAATATCAGGCTTCTGTAAAATCGAACCCGGATAATGAACTGATTGAAATCAAAAAAGCTATTCCTACGGTTAAGCTGGATATACGTTATGCTACCAGGAACAATTTTATGCGCCAGGTGATGTATAAACAGGCGAGGGCTTTTGCCAGGAAACCCGTAGTAGAGGCTTTAAAAAAAATTCAAAAGGAATTGAGTAAAAAAGGCTACGGCTTAAAAATATTTGATGCTTACCGCCCTTATGCCATTACCGTTGAATTCTATAAAAAAGCAAGCGATAAAAATTTTGTAGCCAATCCGGCTAATGGATCTAAACACAACAGAGGCTGTGCAGTAGATTTAACGCTGATTGATCTCAAAACTGGCAAAGAATTAACAATGCCAACACCCTATGATAGTTTTTCGGCCGCTGCCGCCGCAAAATATAAGGACGTATCTTTAGAAGCCCGAAAAAATCGCGATTTACTGATCGCTGTAATGGCAAAATACCAAATGAATGTGCTGGAAAATGAGTGGTGGCATTATGATTTCTCGAATTGGAGGACTTATGATCTAATGGATATTCCTTTCGAAAAACTTTAGCGGTTAATTGGTTCATTCGCCAATAGTTCATTGGGTGTGATGCATATCCTCACCATTAGTCATTGCAAAGAGCAAGCCGTTGAGTTCAGGTTATTAGTATAAATCTTTCTGCTTTTTAGGAAATGAAGGAGCAGCATTTCATGGGGGGCTGTAGTCCCGCCATACGCTTTACTTCGTTGCACTCGTGTTCGCTCCTGTCGGGTTTAGTTAACAACGGTTTGTTTTTAGTGCACCGCCTGGGTTAAATAAACCCGATTGTCGGGAAGAGCTTCCGATTCTTCATCGGAACTCGAACCAAAAGCGGGACTGAAAAAGCCAAAAGCACAGAACCACTTATTTCCTATTAACCTGAGTTCTATATTTAAGGGCCTATCTATGCCATGGTGTAAGTTGCAATCTTACTACATTGTTGATATTTAGTCTAACGGTTGTCAGGTGGTTACACCTTACATCACAAACTACAAATGATGTGGCCTGCCGTATTGATCCATTTTTACCCTTGCTCTATCTTCTTTTACAGATAATTCGAAAATGTAATCGTAATCATCATCTGTTAATTCTTCCTTAGGCCTTTTGCCGCCAAAGGCTTCAATAATCTCAAGTGCGGTGTTAGAATGGCCCGCTACAATAACGGTTTTGCCTGCGTAATTGGTTTTAATGCTATCTACAAGTGATTTAATGTCTTTATAATCGATTACTTTTGGGATCACTAACGAATCTAAGGTTTGATGGGCTCTTTTAGTTGGAGTGGCAAAGGCAACATCAAATTTTACCTTTTTTAAATATTTTGCCAAATCGGCTACACGGATTTTCCCTTCATCAGATAAGCCGGGGTCGGTATCCTGCGGGTTTGACTTATCCTTTTCGGCGTGTCTAACGATCCAAACGGTGGTGGTTTGTGCAGAAATTACATGGTTAAAAAGTAGGCTTAATGATAGGAATATAAGCAGTTTTTTCATGTCATAAATATTCAAAAAATAATCGGATAAGTAAAGGGTTAAAAATTTAAGGCTTTTGTTAAGTTATGAATATCTTCTTTTTCATGCCAGCTGCTCAAAATAATCCGGTTTATCGGCTCAGATTCGGGCTTGGGATACGGGAAAGATGAAATCAGGATATTTTCTTTTAACAACCGGTCTGCTAAAGTGCTGTCTTGGGCTAAGAAGGCCGGGAATCCAGGTTCAAATGCCCATTTGTTATTTAAATTAGCCGTAAGCAATTTTATATTCTCCTGCAGTCTTGTCCAGGCACTATGGTATATTTTTTCGGCATGGATAAAGGCAAAAAGGCCGGCAGCAGACGGAGGGGATGCCCCAACAAACATATTGCTGCTTTTTAATTTGGCGATAACAGCACCTGAGCCCAAAACCATGCCCGCGTCGACCCCTAAGGCTTTAGCCATTGAGGCTACTACAACCCTTTCGATATTGGCTTTAGCTTTAAGGTTGATAAATGCGCCCAATCCGTTATTATTAACTCCTATACCATGCGAATCGTCAACAATTAAAATAATCTCTTTTTCCGGTAGTACTTCAGTTAAGAAGTTGAAATCATAAATTTCAGGAAAAAGATTGTTCATGGAGTTGCTGATCAGTATCCATGTTTTTTCTACTGAAGCATTGATGAGGTTAAGGGTTTCTTTCTTCCAATCGTTAAACGTTTGCTGATTGGCTGGCTGATCGGTTAGCCAAAGTGCAGGGTGTGTAGCCGGGGCATAAATTACGCTGCCCCATGTAGATAAGCTTTTAACCGTAAGCTGAGCAGCCAAATATCCGCTTGATGTAAGGAGTGCCGCTTCGGCACCATATCGCTCGGCGGCTACTTTTTCTGCTTCATCATAAATACCTAATTGAATGTTGTTGGTGCGACTGGTCCCATTGTTTAAACCGAATTTTTTAATCCCTTTGATATATAAATTAATAAAATCCTGGTTTTTTGGAATACCCAGGTAGGCTGTTCCGCCAAAATATAAATAAGTGTTTCCCTCAATATTTATTTGATTAGAAAAGGGTTGATCAATCGATTTAAAGTTAAGCTTCATCTTAATTGTAATTTCTGCCAAGCTCATCATTTGCAGCACGGATAATAGATTTATCGCCATTGTCATCATGATAGAATTCCCAGAACATAATTCCATTTGCGATATCTTTAGCAAGCTTAGCTTTTTTCCTGGTTGTTACGGTTCCGTTAAAGTAAAATTGAACGCCATCTATTGATACATTATCTAAACTTACATCAGCACCTGCGGCTACAAAATCGCGATAAGCCTTCGCCGAATTATTGGCATTTTTACCATAGGCCGGGATACCTAAAACAGCTTTCTCCTTTGGCATACCGCGTGTGGTTAACCAATAATTTAAACTGGCGACGGCCATATTGTACGATGCATGTTGAAAAGGCTCACTTTTATCCCAACCAATGCCGTCATAAACCATGATATTAAAGAAATCCACAACCGGGAAAACTTCCGATTTTAATCCATCACGAATACTGCCTGCATATACACCAGGGGTTATGGCTGCACTTAAAAATTTATGGTATTTGTGTAGCGAATCAGAAAGTTCCTTCATTAACAGCACATAATTGTCTGCCGACCCATCGCTGGTACTTGGATATTCCCAGTCCATATCTACGCCATCAAGATTATTTGTTTTGGCAAAGGTTACTACATGATTTACAAACAGGTTTCTGGCTGTTGCAGATGCCGCCATGGTTACAAAAATACTTTTCGTACCTGATATCGAGATGCCTGTTTTTACGCCATTTGCCTTGGCTTTTTGTATGATGGTTGCAAACCGGCCAGGTTGTGCTAATGGGGCTAAACTTCCATCTGTATTGGGATTTAAAAAGGCATAAAACAGATGTGTAATCATTTTGAACTTCGAGTCTGCAACACCGGCCGGATCCCGGTAACTTGGGAAATAGCTTATCACTTTAAAACTATTATCGGGCACGTATGGTGTAACAGGCACAGGAGGTTCAGTAGGAACAGTTATGGGATCGTTTTTCTTACAAGATAATAGGATAAGCAGGGTAGAAATGCCAATCAATAAGTAGATTTTTTTCATAGGTTGGGTTTTTATACTACATACGTTTAAAAATTATCGTGTATATAAGTTACTATCCTTACCATTTCGGCCCGTACTTCTGCCGTTGGCTTTACAAAGTTATTGTTCATGAAAGAATAGATATAGGTCTTACCTTTTTTGGTGATGATATATCCACTTTGATTATGAACACCCCCGAGCGATCCTGTTTTTCCGAAAACAAAAGGTTTATCGGTTTTGGGGTAAGCATTTTTTAAGGTTCCGCTTTTTCCCCCGGCAGGCAGCATATCGAATAACTTTTCGGGATTGTTTACCAGTTTATAAATGGAATCGAGCAGGTAAACGTTATCACGCGGTGTAAATAAATTCTGACGGGACAAACCAGATCCATCAACCCATTTTACTTTATCAGGGAGAAATGAAAGGTAGTTTTTCGTAATGTAATTAATGGCTTTTGTTGTACTTAATGTATCGCCAATCTGGTTGGAGCATACCAGTAACAAATGTTCGGCAATAAAATTATCGCTGGGCAGCATCATGTGTTTTAAAACTGAATCGCGTTTTGCCCCCTGTAAAGTTTTGGCATCCGAAGGAATTTTAAGGTGAATAAGGCCAACCGGCTTATGCAGGGTATCAGATAATACTTCAACACTTACCTGGGCACTGGTTTTATAGGGGTTTTGCTGGCTATAGCCAGGCTTTACAGCAACGTTGGGATAATGAAAGCTATTGGTTAAAAAATCCCGGCTTACCTGAAAATTTCCTGTGGTTTTTGCCGAATCCGGTTTAAAGCACGGCGCAAAAACCTTAGGCTCGATGTTTATTTTATTTGGACCGGCGTAAGTAGAGGTAACCATGTTGTCCATAATTGGCATTTCGGTAATTTCCGGTTGATAATAATAATCATAATCATCCCAGGCCCAGCCATCGCCGAAAAAACTGCCCGCATATCGTCCGGGAGAAAAGAACAGTTTTTTATTTGATGCCAAAAGAAAATTGTAGGCCGATTTATCTTTTACGGCAAACTGTAAAAAAGCCGGATCGCCGGTTCCCCAAAAAATCAAGGAATCATTTTGTTCGATATACCGTAAGGCAGGCATTAAATCCGGCAGCATCTTTAAGCTTGCAAAAAAGGTGTAAAGTTTTGTATTAGAGGCCGGTGTAAAATATTTATCGGCATCTTTCTCAAAAAGCATCCTTTTGTCGAGGGGGTTGTAAAGCGCAAAACCAACCTGGTATTGTTTGATGACCTGCGAATTTTTAAATTCCTTAGCTACTTTTTTCGAAACGATTTTATTGGCAGAACAAGCTGACAGCAAACCAAAGGATAACGCAACTGCCAGGAAAGTGAGGTTTTGATTTTTTAACCGGAACATCTTCTAAAATTAGGGGACATAATTATCAACTAATTTATTAAATTTAGTTTAATGTTAACCAATTATAAACCCGGTGTAATAATCTGTTTACGCAAACTAATCATCTGTTTGGGGTTGATATCCCTTGCTTTTTCCGGGTTTGGCCAAGATTTCCTTTTTAAAAGAAACCGGCAAAAACAGTCAATTCATTTTAAGAGCATCAAAAACCTCATGGTTATTCCGGTATATGTAAACGGAAAAGGACCATTTGACTTTGTTCTTGATACCGGGGTAGGCCCGATGATTATTACAGATCCATCTATTATAGATTCATTGAATTTTAGCCTGCTCCGTAAAATTAAAGTGTCTGGCCTGGGGATTGAACCTGTTGAAGCCTTTGTTTCCCAAAGTCTCGATGTTAAAGTGGGCAGCGCAAACATAGCGCGTATACCAACGGCCATTTTAAAAGAAGACCTCTTTAACCTATCGGGGCATTTAGGATTGAAAATTTATGGTTTACTGGGTTACAGCTTTTTTAACAGCTTTATTGTTGATGTAAGGTACAATGAAAGCCGGCTGATTATTTATGATCGTGATGCCAAAATTAAATACAATGGAGTGAAAATCCCGATTGAAATCGAAAATCAGAAACCTTACCTGATTGGAAATGTTGAGCTTTCGGATGGAAAACCGGTTACCGCCAGGTTCTTAATGGATACCGGTGCCAGTCATGCCCTTTCGCTCGAAATGTTGCAGGGCAGTGAATTCCCGTTGCCTGAAAAAAAAATAAAGGCCAATTTGGGGATGAGTATCAGCGGGCAGATTAAAGGTTATGTTGGTCGGGTGGCTAAATTAAAGTTGGGAAATTATGTTTTTAATGATGTGGTTACCGGATTCCCTGATTTTAAAACCATTGCAGAAAAGATTAACCTATCTAAAAGGAATGGAAATTTAGGGGCCGATCTGCTGCGGAAATTTAATATTCAGTTTAATTACAGGGAAGGTTTTATCTACGTTAAACCGAACGGCTTTACCAAGTTACCTTTTGAGTACGATATGGTAGGTATGGTTATTTACCTGGATCAAAAGGAATATAAAAGGGTGCTCATTGGCGAAATTGATGAAAATAGCCCTGCAGAAAAGGCTGGCCTTTGCCCGGATGACGAGATAATTGCGGTAAACTTTAAAAGCATTGATGCTTATTCTTTAAACGAGCTTAGTGAAATGTTTAAATCAAAAGCCGATCGAAATGTTATTTTTGAAATTTTCAGAGACAATCAGGTCTATTTTAAGGTAGTTCGCCTCGAAAAGCGGATCTGAAAGCGTAATTTTCCGGTTACAAATTGATTGTCCTGTAACAAGATTTTAATTTTAACCTCTTATTGCCAAGCAAACTAACTTTTATATACACATGAAGAAAAACTTTAAGGTACTTGCCTTAGCAGGTATCGTAGCGTTTGGTGTAGCCGGATCAGATTCCGTGTACGCCCAAAAAAAATCTAAAACCACTAAAGGAGCCACTCCGGCTACTCCATCTGCAGCTCCGGCGGCAGCAGCAAAAAAAGAAGGAATCAAACCATTCTCTGAAGTAATTACTGCAAAAGCGAGAACAACAAATGGTTTGTTTAAGACACATAAAGTAGATGACAAATGGTATTTTGAGATTCCGGATTCGATGATCAACCGCGAAATGCTGGTAGTTACCCGTTTAGCAAAAGCGCCTGCAGGAGTAAAAGTAGGAAACCAGCAATATGGTGGAGAAGAATTAAACGAACAGGTTTGGAAATGGGAGCGTAGAGGCAAACAGGTTTACATCCGTGTTCCAAGCTACTCAACCAAGGCTGATCCAAACAGCGATATGTACGAATCGGTACAAAATTCTAACCTGGCACAGATTTTAGCAAGTTTCGAAATCAAGGCTTATAATAAAGATACCACCGGTGTGGTGATCGATGTAACCGATTTTTACAACGGCGATGTGATGGCCATCGGTGCTACTGATCAGATCCGTAAAGCGTATAAAGTAACCATGTACGATGCTTCACGTTCTTACATTGATACGGTTAAAACTTTCCCGATTAATATTGAAGTAAAGACAGCTAAAACCTACCGTTCGGCAGAATCGCCAACCGACAGCAGCAATGGGGCGGTAACTTTCGAGTTTAATACTTCTATGTTATTATTGCCAAAAATCCCGGTAAAGGCCAGAATAATGGATAGTAGGGTGGGTTTCTTTGGTCAGTCGCAGATAGATTATGGAAGTAACGCACAAAAGGCGGAACGTACTGCTTATATCCACCGCTGGAATTTGGTTCCGAAAGATACCAATGCCTATAAACGCGGCGAACTGGTAGAACCGGTAAAACCAATTGTAATTTATATCGACCCTGCAACACCTAAAAAATGGGTACCTTTCTTAATCCAGGGAATTAACGATTGGCAGGTAGCTTTTGAAGCGGCAGGTTTCAAAAACGCTATTATGGGCAAAGAGGCGCCAACTCCGCAGCAAGATCCTCAGTTCAGCGTGGAAGATTCCAGGTATTCGGTTGTGCGTTATTTCGCATCAGATATTGCCAATGCCTACGGCCCGCACATCAGCGATCCGCGTACCGGGCAGATTTTGGAAACACACATTGGCTGGTACCATAATGTAATGAACCTTTTGCGTAACTGGTATTTTGTACAAACTGCAGCCATTAACCCGGAAGTACGAAAAGCTAAATTTACAGATGCGCAGATGGGCGAACTGATCCGTTTCGTATCATCACACGAAATAGGCCATACCTTGGGTTTACCGCATAACTTTGGTTCCAGTTATGCTTACCCTGTTGATTCGTTACGTTCTAAAGCCTTTACCGATAAACATGGTACTGCGCCGTCCATTATGGATTATGCCCGTTTTAACTACATCGCACAGCCGGGAGATGGTGTAACCAAACTTCATCCTCAAATTGGCGAATATGATAAATGGGTAGTTAAATGGGGATATTCCTGGATTCCGGGGAACAAAACTGCTGAACAGGAAAAAGAAATTTTAGATCAGTGGACTTTGAAAAACGCCGGTAATCCATTGTATTTCTATGGTCGCCAGGGAACCAGTTTAGATCCACGGTTACAGAGTGAAGATTTAGGTGATAACGCCATGAAAGCGAGTACTTATGGTATTGCCAACTTAAAACGCATTTTACCTAACGTAGAAAAATGGACTTACCAAAAAGGAAAAGATTACAGTGATTTAAAAGAAATCTATACTGAAATCATAGGTCAGTTTAACCGTTACATGGGACATGTAGCCACAAACGTCGGCGGATTAAGCGAGAATTTTAAAACCTATGAACAAAGTGGACCAGTTTACGCTTACTTACCTAAAGCGAAACAAAAGGAGGCGGTTGCTTTCTTCAACCAGCAATTATTTACCACACCACTTTGGTTAATCAGCAACGAACAGCTGAGCAAATTTGATAACGGTGTATTATTAAACCGTATCAAAGGTGTTCAGACCAATACTTTGGCGAATCTGTTATCAGCCTCGCGTATAGCGCGTTTATTAGATAACGAAACAAAAAATGGTGCAGCAAAAGCCTACACTTTACCAGAATTATTTACCGATTTAAGGTCATCGGTATTTGTTGCAGGAAGAGCTGATGCCTTTAAACGTAACTTACAACGTGCTTATGTAGACCGTTTACAGGATCTGATGACTAAAGAAAACGAACTTCCGGTTGGATTCCCGGCAGATTATGCTGCAAGTTATGGTTTAACTCCAATCAATGTGGGCCTGTCTGATATCAGACCATTGGTTAGGGCAGAGCTAAAAACGTTATTGGCTACCACCAAAGCAAGGGCAGCAGCGGGCGATGCCATCACCAAAGCACATTATGAGGATTTAAGTATTCGTATTAAGGATATTTTGGATCCGAAGAAATAATAAGATTCAATAATCCAACACTTGAAAAAAGCGGAGCAGGTCATAAATTGATCGTTCCGCTTTTTTTATAGGCCAAACCTGACAGGTTTAAATTATTAAATAACTTTTGTATAATTCTTGATGCGTTAACTTTAACAACTAACAGTTTTTTATTTTTAGGGCAAAACAGGATTATGCTTAAAAAACTATTCTTTGCACTTGCATTATTAACTTCCGGTTTCTTAGCCTTTGGCCAAAATGCCGATTCCATTACGGTTGTTAAAACCAAATGGAAGAAAAACAAAATTGCCAGACAAGTCATTTTATTCAGGCATCATTTTGATCAGAAAAACCTTTTCGCAGCCAACGAAAATATTTCGTTTTTAGAAATCAAAAACACCGGGCGTAAAGCCGTATTTGCCCTTGCCGCAGAAGAAAAAGCATTAATTACCACCAGTAATTTTGGCTTAAGAGATACCGCAATTGCTGCTATAAACGGCAATTTTTTCGATGTGAAAAACGGAGGATCGGTAGATTTTGTCCGTGTAAACGGAAAAACAATCAATACCAACCGTTTGGATAAAAACGGAAACCGGGCCAGGCATCAGGAGGCGGCTGTGGTAATCGACAAGGGGAAAATTTCGATCAAAAAATGGGACAGATCATCCGATTGGGAAACAAAATTAAGGGAAGAAAATGTTTTGCTAAACGGACCGTTGTTAACCATGAACAATGTTGATGAAGTTTTAGATACGGCCGGTTTTAACCGCTTGCGCCACCCTCGTACCTGCCTGGGTATAAAACCGAACGGAAGGGCAATTTTATTAACCGTTGATGGAAGGAATGAAAATTCGGCCGGGATGAGCCTGTTCGAGCTCACCAAATTAATGCGCTGGTTGGGCTGTAATTCTGCCATAAATTTCGATGGCGGTGGTTCTACCACTTTGTGGGTAAATGGAATGCCCGATGGTGGCGTAATCAATTTCCCAACGGATAATAAAAAGTGGAATCATGAAGGACAGCGCAAAGTGGCCAATGTGGTTTTGGTAAAGAAACGGGTTAAAAGATAAAATCCACCCAAACACAACACTGCCTAAAAAAACTTATTTTAGCCGAAGATTTTTGTTGAAATGATTAAAAACACGATATATTTTTTCTTTTTTGTGCTCATGCTCAGTGCCTGTAAAATGGGCACAAAAACCAGCGATCCAACCCTTCGGGATTTTACTTTTGAACCTGTTAAAGGCATCCGTTATGTGGAAGTAAAACGCCGGTTTAAAAATGGATATTCTTTTAATCAGGAAGGCTTTATGCAAAAACCATCGTGGATAATAGAAGTGGTTAAAGAAGATACCATGTCGGCCTGGAGTCCCCAGAAACATAGGATGCAGAATTTTTACCTGCAATACGATCATGGTAATGTATATAACTTCGCCGCCGAATTTTTTAAGGTAAAACACATCAGTAAAGACAGTTTGGTTTTTCAACGGATCCAGGTAGACGGAAAAGTGATTGCCTCGGATGTACGCTCTGATGTAAACATGACTTTCTATGCGCAGGATTACATTAAAAACAAGTTAAAAGCCAAGGCCGAAGACCTTCAAAAACCGACCAAAGCCGACACTGCTTTTATTGAAAAACGTTCGGCCAAGGTTAACCTGAACAGCGATAGCGCATTTGCCGCTACAGACCCCGTTCAGTTTATATCTAAAAGCAAAATTGCGAGAGTAGAAAAAATAAGTACCGTAGACCGGACAAACAACCGGACAGAGGCTTACGATTACATGTTTCCGCAGTATATCATCAGAATTGATAGGGCATATAAAGATTTTGCCTATCAGGTTGCCGCTATTGTAGATTTTCAAGGCGGGATACATGTAAAAACGATTTATAATGTACTTCCTGAAAATAAGGAGGCGAAAAAAAAGGTGGCTCAGGGCATTGCCGATATCTATGTCAGGAACCTTTTTAACGTTGCCCCCGGAACCACATTAGGTATCCCCCATAATAGCGAAATTACGCTGACTATGATTGGAAAGGCAATTAAAAAGCCTTAATAATCTGGTATTTACAAATTTTTAATGTTAAAAAATGTTAAAAATTTATTTTGATTTTAAAAATTAAAACTTACCTTGCATTCTTAATTTTAATATTTAATACAATGCAAGAAGGCACAGTAAAATTCTTCAATGTAACTAAAGGTTTTGGCTTTATCATCCCTGCGAATGGCGATAGCGAAATTTTTGTTCATTCAACAGGTCTTATCGACGAAATCCGTGAAAACGACAAAGTACAGTACGAAGTTGCTAACGGTAAAAAAGGCTTAAATGCCGTTAATGTGAAAGTAATTTAATTTATTTATCATATTTTCAGATGGGCTGCTTTCTTGCGATGGCAGCCTTTTTTATTTTGTACGTAGTAAAGCTATCCGTTTTTAATTTTATGACCACTTACTTTATTATTCCGGGTTTAGGCAATTCAGGTCCGGATCATTGGCAAACTTACTTCGAAAAATCAGGCGATAATTTTATCCGCATTAATCAAAAGGAATGGGATGCGCCATCCAATCAGGATTGGATTGAAACCATAGAATCGGCACTCCACTCATATCACCTGGATCATGTGGTTTTAATTGGTCATAGTTTGGGTTGTGTGGCCATTGCCAATTGGGCAAAAGCCTACAAAAAGAAAATTAAGGGAGCTTTATTGGTTGCCCCAAGTGATATAGAAGCCCCAAAGTATAATTTTGATACACCTGGTTTTGATGGCGTACCTTTGGATAAAATCAACTTTAAAACCATTTTGGTAGCCAGTACAAATGATGAATGGGTGACACTGGAAAGGGCTGAATTTTTCGCCAAAAACTGGGGCAGCGAATTCATCAATGTTGGAGCCTCCGGTCATATTAATGCCCGTTCAGGTTTCGGGGAGTGGCCCGAAGGATTGGAAATCCTTAAAAAACTGGGTTAAAGTTTCCCGCAGACTTCGCAGAAAATACAGAGGTCAAAATAAATCTTTGTAAATCAGCTTAATCTGCAGGCGTATGCAGGCCAGGCTTTAATGTTTGCTTATCCTTTTCCTCAAAAATAGGTCAAGAAATACCAGACCTATTACCAGGTCGAAAAATAAAAAGCTATATAGCACTGTAGGGGTAATGTACTGATCTAAATTATAGTTCAGGTTAACGTTAAATTTAGGCATACTTATGTTCGAATGGTAAAGCACATAGCCAAACAGGGCAAGTAACGAGATCACGAAGAAGCCACCAATGCAATAGATAATTTTTTTATCAACCTGTGTCTTCATGGCTACCGGTGCCGGCAATGTGGATACACTTTCCATTACATTCCGTGTGAAAGACATGGATGGTTCATCCAGATCAAGGGTTCCTAAAACCGAATTCAGTTTTAAAAGATCTTCATATTGCGTTTTAATTTCCGGATCAGACATAATCTTTTCCTCAACGGTTTTTTTTGTCGTTTCATCCAAAGTGCCGTCTATATACTCCCAAAGCTGTTGTTCTATCGTATTCATAGTAACTCCTTTACTTCATCTTTTAACAAATTTTGTAATTTTTCTTTAAGTCTTTGCCTTGCCCGGTGCAATTTTACTTTTATGGTATTCGGTTCCATGTGCAGTGTTTCGCCAATTTCTTCAAGGCTCTGTTCGCCTTTATAAAACAGGGTGATAATGGCTGCATCATCTGGCATCAACTGGTTAATGGCCCGGTTTAAAAAAGTGTGGCCATCTTGTTTTTCATAGTCATTGGCATTTAAGCTCGAGGTATGGTTTTCGAGTTCCAAAAATGTCTCTTCATCGTGGATGGAATTTGTATCTAACCGCTTTTTCCTCAAAAAAGTCATGGCTGTGGTATAGGTAATGGTGTAAAGCCAGGTGCTGAATTTTGAAGTCTGTTTAAACGTGCCCAGCGCTTTATAAGCTTTAACAAAGCAATCCTGGGCTATTTCTTCAGCATCTTCGCGATTTTTCGAAAATCTTAATGCAAGCGTAAATACAAAGCGCTGATGGCGTTTCACCAGCAAAGCATACTGGGCGGTTTCACCCGCCAATATATTTTGGATCAGCTCTAAATCTGTAAGTTTTTGCTCCATCTTTAGTGGTAAGACTACATTAAAGATACGCAGGTTACACGTGAAACATCATTAAAGGAGATGATTGTTATTGAAATAATGTGGACAGCACAGGCCTTGCGCTGCAAAAGGATAAAACCGCTCTATATTTTTGATGATCTGGAAACGAAAGGGCAGCTATTCATCGGAGTGTGCAGCCCTGCTGTTCGCTGTAGCCCTCATGCTTCGGGGCTGCCGCTTCCATCAGGTTTATGAACAATGTTAGTGCGCTATGCAAACCTGAGAAATGAAATAGGGTGTTTGCCATTTAGCCCTGGATGAAGCGGTACCCTGCAGGCCAGCGCAGCAGCCGAAGCGTACACGGGTACCTCGTTGTTTTTAGCACAGGCCTTGCGCTCCAAAAGGATAAAACCGCTCTATATTTTTGATGATCTGGAAACGAAAGGGCAGCGTTTCATCGGAGTGTGCAGCCCTGCTGTTCGCTGTAGCCCTCATGCTTCGGGGCTGCCGCTTCCATCAGGTTTATGAACAATGTTTGTGCGCTATGCAAACCTGAGAAATGAAGTACGGTGTTTGCCTTTTAGCCCTGGATGAAGCGGTACCCTGCAGGCCAGCGCAGCAGCCGAAGCGTAACACGGGTACCTCGTTGTTTTTAGCACAGGACCTGCGCTCCAAAAGGATAAACCGCTCTATATTATTTTTGATTTGGAAACGAAAGGGCAGCTATTCATCGGAGTGTGCTGCCCTGCTGTTCGCTGTAGCCCTCATGCTTCGGGGCTGCCGCTTCCGTCAGGTTTATGAACAATGTTAGTGCGCTATGCAAACCTGAGAAATGAAATACGGTGTTTGCCTTTTAGCCCTGGGTGAAGCGGTACCCTGCAGGCCAGCGCAGCGGCCGAAGCGTACAAGCGTAACACGGGTACCTCGTTGTTTTTAGCACAGACCTTGCGCTCCAAAAGGATAAAACCGCTCTATATTTTTGATGATCTGGAAATGAAAGGGCAGCTTTTCGTCGGAGTGTGCAGCCCTGCTGTTCGCTGTAGCCCTCATGCTTCGGGGCTGCCGCTTCCATCAGGTTTATGAACAACGTCTGTGCGGTGCAAAGCTAGAAAATCGTCTTGGCCAGCAAGCCCGGGTTTGCCGCTATCCATTAATGCGAAGCGAAAAACTTTAGGCCGGCAATGGAACCGATGAGGGTGCAGATGAAAAATATCCGCCAGAAGGTTGCGGGTTCATTAAAGTAAAAGATCCCGATGATTACTGTTCCTACTGCTCCGATACCCGTCCAAACGGCATAAGCCGTTCCCATCGGCAAGGTTTGGGCAGCTTTGTTTAGCAACAGGAAGCTTAAAACGATGCATACAAAAAAAGCCCCGCTCCATTTTACATTCGAGAAATTGTTCGATAATTTAAGGCAGGTGGTAAAACCCACTTCAAAAAGGCCGGCAATAATTAAGATAATCCAGTTCATAATAAATTTA
Source organism: Pedobacter zeae (assembly GCF_014196715.1). GTDB lineage: Bacteria > Bacteroidota > Bacteroidia > Sphingobacteriales > Sphingobacteriaceae > Pedobacter > Pedobacter zeae. The sequence continues at coordinate 829,171 of NZ_JACIEF010000003.1, read as the reverse complement.
TTTCTGCAAAACTACAGCTCATTTACCGGGCAACATTTTACATATGTTAAAAAATGAATTTATTTGCACATGGCCCTGATGCGGCTTAAGGTAACCTGTGTTACACCAAGGTAGGAGGCAATGTGCTTTAAAGCTATACGTTTTATCAGCTCGGGCGATTGTGCCACAAATTCCTGATAACGTTCTGCCGCGCCTTTAAAAGCCCTGTCGATTAACCTTCTTTCAGTGGCAATCAGCTCCTGTTCCGCAATTTTTCTACCCCAATTGGCAATTTCCAAATGTTGGTCGTAGAGCAAAAAAAGATCGGTTAACCTGATTTGAATTAAACGGCTATTCTCTAAAAGTTCAACATTCTCATATCCGGGGCTGTTATTAATATAGCTGTTAAAAGAAAAAAGAACAGCGCCGCTTTGTCCAAACCAAAAGGTTATCTGCTGGTTTTCACCGTCAGAATAAGCCCTGGCAATACCATTTTCAAGAATATAGAAATCAGGTTCAATTTTATCTGCATTGATGAGAATTGTTCCTTTCGGATGTTCGACCAGTTTGGAAACTGCAGCTAACTTCTCTAAAGCTTCGTCACTGAGCGGTTTAAGGATCTCTATATTTTTTAACTGATTGTACAAGGTTTTTTGAATGTGTGATAAAGCTATCGATTTTTTTTCAAAGGGTGTAACCTGATTAAAAAGTGTGTAGTCTTACCATACAGAACACGGTTCAAATAAATAAGAAACAAAATATTTATACATTAAAAATTATCATCATGGAAGGTATATTAGTTCCCATTTCACTTTTTTTAGGCGCATTCGCCATGGTATTCGGCATCCGTTATTTATCGAACAAAGAGAAAATGGCGATGATTGAGCGCGGACTCAATCCGGGGGTTGGTAAATCGGCACCAAAACCCTATTTAAGTTTAAAATTTGGTTTATTGCTGGTGGGCTTGGGTATTGGTTTGCTGGTAGCACTCTTTACCGTTAGGGGATTATTTGGTAGCGATATGACGAACAACGAGGAAGGGCAATCGGTTGCCATCTACTTTGGTTGCCTCGGGATTTTCGGTGGATTAGGCCTAATTACTTCGTTCGTCATTGAAAAGAAAGCGATTGAGAAAGATAAATTCTAATCGGTTTTAAGGATGAAAACGAAGCAGGTTAAAATTCTTAAGGGCTTTCTTGCCATATTTGTCTGCTGCCTGCTTATGCCGGCAGTAGTCAAGGCCCAAAAGTTGAATAATCAGATCGATAGTTTAATTATGGCCGCAATGCCCGATCTGCAAGGACCTGGAGGGGCATTTATGGTTGCCCAAAAAGGAAAGGTAATTTACCAGAAAGCTTTTGGAAGGGCCAACCTCGAACTGGGTGTTAACCTTACTACCGAAAGTATTTTTCAGTTGGGTTCTATGACCAAGCAATTTACTGCCGTTGCGGTATTGCTTTTAGAACAACAAGGTAAATTAAAGGTAAGCGATTACCTCTCGAAATACATTCCCGACTATCCGGGTGGCGATAAAATAACCATACACCATTTGCTTACACATACTTCGGGCATCAAAGATTTCACCAAAATGAAGACACTGGCGGGGATAGCTCAAAAAGAGATGACACCTAAAATGATGGTCGATTTTTTTAAGAATGAGCCCGTTGATTTTGCCCCTGGCGAACGTTTTGACTACAATAACTCAGGTTATGTGTTGTTGGGCTACTTGATAGAGCAGGTTTCGGGCGAGGCTTATGCCGATTTTATTCGGCAACATATTTTTGCCCCGCTTGGCATGGATCATTCTTATTATGCCAGCGATCGGCAAGTGATCTATAACCGAGCTTATGGCTACCAGAAAAAGGAGAATGGCTACGTAAACAAAACAGCCATTAGTTTTAGCGTCCCCTTTGCATCAGGGGCTTTAATGTCTACATTGGGCGATTTACTGAAATGGCAGAATGCCTTAAGCCAAAATAACCTGCTAAACGCAGCCGAAACTACTAAAGCATTTTCGCGCTATAAACTAAATAATGGCGAACCGGTTAATTACGGTTACGGCTGGCACATTAAAGAGCTTGGCGGTTTAACGGTAAGGGCACATGGTGGCAGTATATTTGGATTTAAAAGCATGGGCGTTTATGTCCCTGGCGAAGATATTTATGTAGTTGCCCTCACCAACTGCGACTGCAATTCGCCCACTTTGCCGGCCGAAAATATAGCAAAGCTGGTTATAAACGCAACGGTAAAAGGTAAGTAGGCCGCGGTTTACTGCGGCTTAACAATTATAGCCACTGTTAACCGGCTTATGCAGTTCATTTTGCCTCGCTCATCGTAAATTTTAATTTCCCAAACCTGGGTTTTGGCACCTATGTGCAGTGGTTTGCAAATGCCCTTTACCAGGCCGCTTTTTACAGGCCTGAGGTGATTGGCATTTACTTCTAAACCAACAGCCAAGTACTTTTCAGGATCGATGCACATATAAGAGGCTATACTGCCCAGGGTTTCGGCTAAAACCACCGAGGCGCCGCCATGCAAAATACCCGCAGGTTGATGGGTACGTTCGTCAACAGGCATGGTACCCGTAATAAAATCTTTCCCGATTTCGGTAAATTGAATATCGAGCAGTGCCCCGATATGGTTTTTGGGGCGGTTGTTCAGCTCTTCAACAGTAAAATCTTTAAACCACATGATAACGTTCTTTTAAAACCCCAACATGGTGAATGATGTGGCCACCAACAATAAATAAGATCGATTTTACATTAATTTCCCTGCCCGAAGCAATTCCTTTCCGGTTCAGTTCATCTTCGTTTAGCGATTTAAAAAGATACAGGTTAGCTTTGCGCAGGGCAGCAAATTCTTCAATTAAATCTTCCAGCTCGCGTTCGGCAAAGCGGGCATTGAGTACATAATGGTCTTCATCGAAACCCGGTAGGGGCTGTTGCTCGTTGCGGGCAAAACAGGTAATGCGGTATGCAAATACACGTTCTGTATCGATAATATGGCCCAACATTTCTTTAAGCGTCCATTTCCCTTCGGCATAAGCGTAATTGGCCTTACCGGCATTAGCCCTGAATAACGCCGGAATGCTTGTTACCTGTTCGTTTAAAATTTCGAAAATATCGCGGTCAACCTTGCTGATGTAGGTTTCGCCCCAGGTTGGATATTCGTTAGGCTGTGGTCGGTTCATATCTTAAACTGCTTTTTAATATTATTCTAAAAGTTGTGCCTTTACCCAGTTCAGAGTCTTTCACAAAAATTTCTCCGCTGTGGTAATTCTCTACAATCCGTTTGGTGAGCGATAAACCCAGGCCCCAACCACGTTTACGGGTGGTGTAGCCGGGCTGAAAAACCGCATCAAACTTCGATCTTGGAATACCTTTTCCGGTGTCGCTTACATCAATGAATACCTGCTCTTTGGCTAAATTTTCTATGATATTAACCGAAATCGAACCTTCGTTTTCGATGGCGTTTGCCGCATTTTTCAGCAGATTTTCAATCACCCAATCAAACAACGGAACATTTAACATGGCCCTTACCTGTTCATCGCCGGTAATGCTGAATTTAACCTTGTCTGAAGTACGAACCTTAAAATAACGGATAAAATCGCTCACCACGATATAAACGGTATGGTCTTCCAGTATCGGTTTTGAACCAATTTTCGAGAAACGGTCGGTAATAATTTCCAATCGTTTAATATCGTTTTCCATTTCGGCAATTAGCGGATCGTCCTCTGCATTAAATTTAGATTTCATCAGTTCGGTCCAGGCCATAAGCGATGACAGGGGCGTGCCTAACTGGTGTGCCGTTTCTTTGGCCAAACCTACCCAAACATGGTCTTGTTCATCTTTCCTTGCAGAACTGAATGCTGCGTAAGCCGTTAAAAGGAAAAGGAAGATAACTCCCATCTGGATGTATGGGAAATACCTCAACTGGGTTAAAATGAAAGAGTCGCGATAGTATGCCTTAAATTTTTTGCCAAAAATATTCATTTCGTCGGGTGGATGCTGGGCTTTCATCTGCCTCAACTGCCGTACAAAGTATAAGCTATCGTAAGTGAGTTTAGTATCCGCTACAGGATAATTGGTTTTGGTGCTGTCTAAGCCAAAAAAGGAAGTAATCATTCCGGCAGAATCGATCATGATTACCGGTGTTTTTGTATTTTTTCTTACGGTTTCTACCACATCACGATAATCATCATTATCATAAAGAAACATAGCCCGTTCCTGAATCCTTACCCAAAGGTGAAACTGATCTGCCTCTTCGCGTTCCATTTTTTTTACAAAAGAATCGGTATAAAATACGGAGGCAATGCCAATTAAAATGGCGAAAATGAGAAGGAAAAACTTCCAGCGGCGTTTCTTTTGATAAGGGTTCATGCTTTAGCTAGCCAAATTACAATAACAAAACGAAAAAAACATAAAACCATTATGCTTTTTCAAAACCACCGGGCAATCGTTTTAACTGCATCGCTTCATTGCAGATGAAAACAGGATAAAACGGATGAAAAATATATCTTTGTGCCGTCTTGCGCTTTGCGTATGGCGCTAGGCGTTGTTAATACGCCTTACGCGTAACGCCAATCGCTCAACAATTCAATCATGGATAAAAAAGTTAGAGTAAGATTTGCCCCAAGCCCAACCGGGGGGTTGCATTTAGGTGGTGTACGCACTGCCCTGTTCAATTATTTATTTGCCAAAAAGAATAATGGAACTTTTATACTCCGTATAGAAGATACCGATCAGAACCGCTTTGTAGAGGGCGCAGAACAATATATTGTAAACTGTTTAGATTGGTGCGGCATCACACCCGACGAAAGCCCGGATAACCCCGGCGCTTACGGACCATATCGCCAAAGCGAACGTAAACCCAGCTACAGCAAATTTGCCGAACAGTTAATCAGCGATGGTTATGCCTATTATGCTTTCGATACCCCGGAGGAGTTGGAGGCCAAACGGAAAGAAATCCCAAATTTCCAGTACGGGCAGGCTACACGTATGCAGATGCGGAATTCTTTAACGCTTACGGTGAGTGAGGTTGAAGAATTATTGGCCGCTAAAACACCCCACGTGGTGCGGATTAAAGTACCTGCAGAGGAAATTGTGCATTTTAACGATTTAATCCGTGGCGACGTAAGTTTCGAAACTTCGTTGGTTGATGACAAGGTGTTGTTAAAAGCCGACGGAATGCCAACTTACCATTTAGCTGTTGTTGTAGATGACAAGGCGATGGAAATTAGTCATGTTTTTAGGGGAGAAGAATGGTTGCCATCGGCTCCGGTACATATTTTACTTTGGAAGTATTTAGGTTGGGAAGCCAATATGCCTGCATGGGCACATTTGCCTTTAATTTTAAAACCAGATGGGCATGGGAAATTAAGTAAACGCGATGGCGACCGGTTAGGTTTCCCGGTTTATGCCATGAACTGGACCGATCCTAAAACCGGCGATGTAACCAAGGGATTTAAAGAAATGGGTTTCCTGCCCGAAGCATTTATCAATATGCTGGCACTTTTAGGCTGGAACGATGGTACCGACCAGGAGTTATTCCCATTAAAAGAGCTCGAAGAAAAATTCACAATAGAAAGAATCAGTAAGGCAGGCGCAAAATTCGATTTCGAAAAAGCTAAGTGGTATAACCACGAGTGGATCAAATCGGAGAGCACCGGGCGTATAGCACCAATCGTTAAAGCTGAGCTGGAAAAAGCTGGCGTTAGTATTAATGATGATGATTTTTTAAAGGCAGTTATCGATCTAATTAAAGATCGCTGCACTTTATTGCCTGATTTTGTAGCACAGAGCAGTTACTTTTTTGCCCTGCCAGCAGAATATGATGTGAATTCGGTAAAACCAAAATGGACAGCAGAAAAAGCGGATTTCTTTAAAGATTTTGCTGATCATTTAACATTAAACGACGCCGCTTCTGCCGAAACAGCCTTTAAAACGCTGGCCGAAGCAAAGGGCTTTAAACCAGGCGAATTGATGCTGCCTTTCCGTATTATGCTGGTAGGCGGTAAGTTTGGCCCTGGTGTTTTTGATATTGCCGTATTATTAGGTGCTGCAGAAACCAAAGCAAGGATAGCAAAAGCGGTTACGGTTTTTAATGGTTAGCATATCCTCCCAATAAATATAGAAGATAAAATACCTGAAGCTAAGCTTTAAGCTTGGCTTCTTTTTTTTGCCACAACCCGAAAGAATAAATCAATAAAAATAATTTATACTTTAGTATAACAATTGTCCCATAATTAAGGTTATTCATTAAACTAATAGGTAAATTATGCAATGGTTTGGTAAAGGCAGTAATAATGTAGAAGACGGCAGAAGCGGTGGCGGTGGAAAAACCATCCTTGGTGGCGGTGTAGGGATCATAATCGTAGTACTCGGCCTGATCTTTGGTAAAGATTTAACCGGGCTGGTGAGCCAGATTCCGGCTACTACAGGTACGGAAGAAGTTAAGCAGGGGGTACCGGCTAACGATCCGCAGGCGCAGTTTGTGGCCGGTGTTTTGGAATCTACAGAGCAGGTTTGGGATAAAGAATTTCAGGCCATGGGCAGGCAGTATGAATACCCAAAATTAAGGTTGTTCAGGGATGCGGTACAAACAGCATGCGGAAATGCAAGCGCCAATGTTGGGCCGTTTTATTGCCCTGGCGACCATAAAGTTTATATCGATTTATCATTTTATGATGACCTAAAGAATCGTTTTGGAGCTGCCGGAGATTTTGCACAGGCTTATGTAATTGCGCATGAGGTTGGGCATCATGTTCAGAATTTATTGGGAATTTCGGAAAAATTAGACCGGGCACGGGGTCAGGTCAGCGAAAAAGAATACAACCGCCTGTCGGTGAAATTAGAATTACAGGCCGATTTTTTTGCCGGCCTATGGGCGCACAATGCCCAAAATCTTAAAGATTTTAAATTAGATGAAGGCGATATTGAAGAAGCGCTGACAGCTGCAAATGCCATTGGAGATGACAAACTACAAAAACAGGCTACAGGCAGTGTACAGCCCGATTCTTTCACCCATGGTACCTCCGAGCAGCGGATGTATTGGTTTAAAAAAGGGTTTGAAACCGGAGATATCAGGCAAGGCGATACCTTTAATTCCAATAATTTATAAAAATTTAAAACTTTTTTAAACACCTGTTGTTTGTTTACAGTTATTGAGATTTTTGTCTCGAAACCAAACATAATTATCTCGGCTTCTTATTTTTTTTAATAAAAATGATCCTTATTGTTGATGACAGGCCCGAAAACCTGATCTCCTTACAGAAAGTACTCCAGGCACACAATTTTGAGGTGGATACCGCATCATCTGGCGAAGAAGCGCTGAAAAAAGTTCTTAAAAACAATTACGTCCTGATTATTCTCGACGTGCAGATGCCCGATATGGACGGTTTTGAAGTGGCAGAAGCGATTTCAGGTTTCAGCAAGGCAAAAGATACCGCTATTATATTTCTTTCTGCCGTAAATACAACCTTAAAATTTATTACCAAAGGATACCTCAGCGGTGGATTGGATTATATTACCAAGCCTGTTGATATCAATGTATTGCTCCTTAAAATAAAAACATTCTATCGCATTTACGAGCAGAATAGAAAACTTAACGAAGTGCAGGAGAAACTGCTCGAAGAAATCGAATTCAGAAAGCAGGCAGAACATAAAAAAGACGAATTTATCAGCATTGCCAGTCATGAGTTAAAAACCCCTCTAACCAGTGTAAAGGGGTATATTCAGCTGCTGCAGCGTAGCCTTAACCGGGACGATAAAACCACTGCTCAAAACCACCTGGAAAAAGCGAGTACCCAGCTCGAAAAACTAAACGAATTAATTGTTGATCTGCTTGATATCTCGAAAATCGAAAGCGGAAAAATGAAGTTCAATATGAAAAGTTTTTATGCTGATAACATGATAAACAACGCGATCGAGATGTTGCAGCAGTCCAACCCTGATTTTAACATCAGAAAACTGGGTAAATCAGACGAAATGATATTTGGTGATGAAATGCGGCTGGAACAGGTGGTGATCAATTTTATTACGAATGCCATTAAATATGCTCCGGGTACCAACCAGATTAATGTAACCACGAATATTAAAGACGAAAGACTTTATCTGGCCGTAAAAGATTTTGGTATTGGTATTTCAAAAGAGCAGCAGGATAAAATTTTTGATAAATTTTATCGGGTAGAAGATAACAACAACCGGTTTAACGGCCTGGGGATAGGTTTATATATCTGTTCTGAAATTATTACCCGCCACGGAGGAATAATTGGGGTAAACAGTGTGCCCGGCGAAGGTTCTGAATTTTATTTTATCATTCCCACTATAGAAGAAGAAATTCTTAAAAATCAACTCTAATTATCCTTAATCCATATAATGAAAACAACACTTAAAAATAATTTACGTTTAGGCCTTGGCTTATCGTTAATTATTCTGTTTATCAGTTCACTGGCCTCCTATGTGAGCATTGGCAACCTTATTAAATGCACCGATCTGGTTAAACACAGTGATGAGGTTATTTTAAACTCCGAGAATATTATATCCTATTTAAAAGATGCCGAAACAGGTCAGCGGGGCTTTTTATTAACCGGAAACAAGGCCTTTTTAGCACCTTATTATGGCGCAAGCGATTCGGCTGCTTTGATCCTGAAGAAAGTTGAATTCGATACCAGGGATAATAACCTTCAGAAAAAAAATGTAGCGGCACTTAAAACGATCCTCTTTAAAAGGATGAATATCATAAAATCCACCATAGAGATTAAATCTTTAGGCGGTGCTATTGATCCTACGGTGTTGTTTCAGGGTAAGGTTTATATGGATGAGGCCAGATCCATTGTGAGCAGAATTGTAAACGAAGAGAAAAGATTGCTTGAAGAAAGAACCAGGGAATTAAATAAACTGACCTCTTATACCCCGGTACTGATTTTAATTGCAGCCTTTCTGGCCATTGTGATCACGTTGTTTTTTTACCGGAGGGTATCGATCGATTTCGACGAACGTGCTAAGCTTCAAAAAGAAATGGAAGATAACAAACATGAGACGGATAAACGCATTGCTGCCATTAAAGAAATTGCCCATCAAATTTCCAGTGGTAATTATGGAGTAAAGCTCGATAGCCAAACCCAGGATGATCTTGGCGAACTTTCCGAATCGCTCAATGCAATGTCTTCTTCGTTGAAAAAATCTTTCAATACTTTGGAGGAAAACGAATGGCTGCAAACCGGTGTAGCTAACTTAAACGTAAAAATGGTTGGCGAAAAAGATGTTTTCCATTTAGCTGAAGATATAATAGAGTTTTTGGCCAATTACACCAAAAGCCAGGTTGGGGCCATCTATTTATTTAAAGATGACGGATACCTGCATTTAAAAGGACAGTATGCTTTGCGAAAACAAAATCTGATCCAAACCATAGAACTTGGCCAGGGCTTAATTGGCCAGGCGGTTAAAACCGGTAAACCGATATTATTGGATGATGTTCCACAGAACGAGTTAACCATTACGCACGCCACCGGGAATATTAAACCGGCACAGCTTATCGTGCTTCCCATTATCAGAAATGGAATTTCAATTGGCGGTTTAGAATTAGGCACCATTGGGAAGTACACCGATCTGCAATTACACTTTTTAAACTTGGTTTTATCTGATGTGGGAACTGCATTGTTGGGTGCACAGAACAGGCAAAAACTTCAGCAGTTATTAGAAGAAACACAGGCACAATCAGAAGAATTGCAGGTTCAGCACAACGAGTTGGAAGGCTTAAATGCTGAGCTTGAAGCACAGGCACAGAAACTTCAGGCCAGTGAAGAAGAATTGCGGGTACAGCAGGAAGAACTACTGCAAAGTAATCAGGAGCTGGAAGAAAGAAGCAGCTTATTGGAAGAAAAAAATGAACTGATTGAAGAGCGGAATATTGAGATTCAGCAAAAGGCAGAAGCTCTGGAACTGAGCACCAGGTATAAATCGGAATTTTTAGCCAATATGTCGCACGAGTTAAGGACCCCGCTTAATTCGATACTCTTGTTATCGAGGTTGATGGCCGAAAATGAGACTATGGACCGTGAACACCAGGAGTATGCAGAGGTTATTCAAAGTTCCGGTCAGGGGCTTTTAAGTTTAATCGACGAAATTTTAGACCTTTCTAAAATAGAGGCGGGGAAAATGGAACTCGACAGAACCAATGTTAAGGTTGATGAGATCATACTGAACATGCGTGCATTGTTTAACCCCTTGGCTAAAGATAAGAACCTGAACTTTGTAGTCGAAAAAGGGGCAGGAGTTCCTGAGTTTTTTCATACCGATAAAATGCGCTTAGAGCAGATTATTAAAAACCTGCTCTCAAATGCCATTAAATTTACCACCGTTGGTAAGGTAGCCCTAACCATCGATAAAAACGAAAAGCTGGGGGCGCTGGTATTTAAAGTTACCGATACCGGAGTAGGTATTGCGCCAGAGAAACAGGCGATGGTTTTTGAAGCCTTTCAACAGGCAGATGGCTCTACCCGGCGCAAATTTGGAGGTACAGGACTGGGTCTATCCATCAGTAGGGAGCTGGCCAAATTATTGGGCGGTTATATCGATTTAAAAAGTAAAGAGGGTGAAGGGAGCACTTTTACCTTAATCCTTCCTATCGATAAAAATAAAGGTTTTGATGAGGTGGTTGCCAGCCTGGAAAAGCCAGATATAGTGGTTCCGGCAGAGCCTGTGGCGAAAAAAGCTAATCCTTTAACCGTCGAAAATATCCCGCAGGAGATTGAAGACGACCGCGATAATATTCAGCCTGACGATAAGGTAATCTTAATCGTTGAAGATGATACGCCTTTTGCTAAAACATTACTGGATTTTACACGGAAAAGAAATTATAAAGGGTTGGTGGCCGTTCGTGGCGATGCCGGTATTGAAATGGCGAAAGTTTTTAGGCCGCTTGCCATTTTGCTCGATATCCAGCTGCCCGTTAAAGATGGGTGGCAGGTAATGGAAGAGTTGAAATCTGACCCTTCTACGCGCCCTATCCCCGTACACATCATGTCTTCTTTGCAAGTTAAGAAAGAAAGTTTGTTAAAAGGCGCGGTAGATTTTATAAATAAGCCTTTTGCCTTCGAGCATATGCAGGAGATTTTCTCAAAACTGGAGCAGGCCCTAAGTCATCACCCTAAAAAAGTACTCATTGTTGAAGAAAATGAGCAGCATGCCAAAGCATTAAGCTACTTTTTAAGCAATTTTAACATCCAGACAGAGATTGTTAACCAGGTAAACGAAAGTGTTTCGGCTTTACACAAACCAGAAGTGAACTGTGTGATCCTGGATATGGGTATTCCGGATAAACATGCTTACGAAACACTGGAAGTGGTAAAGAAAACCCCTGGGCTGGAAAACCTTCCGATTATTATTTTTACGGGCAAAAACCTTTCAAAAGGTGAAGAAAACCGCATAAAACAATATGCTGATTCGATTGTAGTAAAAACGGCTCATTCTTATCAACGTATTTTAGACGAAGCGGGCTTATTCCTTCACTTGGTGGAAGAAAAGAGCAAAGAGAAAGGCAAGATAGCTAAAAAGTTTTCCGAATTACAGGATGTATTGGTCGGAAAGACGGTGCTGATTGCCGATGATGATGTACGGAATATCTTCTCACTTACCAAAATGCTGGAGCAGCACCAAATGAAGGTGCTGGCTGCTACCGATGGTAAGGAAGCACTTAAACTATTGAACGAAAATCCAGGGGTTGATGTGGTTTTAATGGATATGATGATGCCGGAGCTTGATGGTTACGAAACGACGACAGCCATTAGGCAGGACATTAAATACCGGAACCTGCCTATTTTGGCCGTAACAGCAAAAGCCATGATGGGCGATCGCGAGAAGTGTATTGCTGCAGGCGCATCTGATTACATTAGTAAACCGGTTGATATGGACCAACTGATCTCTCTTTTGCGTGTTTGGCTTTACGAAAATCATCATAAATCATAACACATTTTTATTTTATGCCTCAAAAATTAATTCTAATCATTGATGATGATAGCCGAAACATTTTTGCTTTAAAGGCTGTTTTAAAGGCCAAAGGTTTCGATTGTTTATCTGCTTTAAGTGCTCAGGAGGGTTTTTCGATTTTAGAAAAACACAGTAACGTTGCCATCGTTTTAATGGACATGATGATGCCCGATATGGACGGTTATCAGGCTATTGCAACGATGAAAAAATCGGCTAAAATGCAGGATATACCTGTGCTGGCCGTAACCGCCCAGGCCATGGTTGGCGATAAGGAACGTTGCTTAAGTGCAGGCGCATCAGGTTATGTTTCGAAACCGATAAATGTTGATGAGTTATTAATGCAAATAGAAAATTTTACAAAATAACAGGTGATAAGTGATGCAATAAATAACGAACAGGTGGAAATTCTGTTGAATGATGTTTTAGAAACCCATGGTTATGATTTTCTGGAATATTCTCATGCATCGATAAAAAGAAGGATTACGCGCCTTTACGGGCTTGATAATTTTGTTAGCTTCGCCGAATTTCGTTATACGGTTAAAACTGATAAGCAATATTTTAAGCGGTTTTTAGAGGAGATTACGGTTAACGTTACCGAAATGTTCCGTGACCCTTCGTTTTATAAATCTTTGCGTCAGGATGTACTTCCTGTACTGGGTACCTATCCGTTTATCAGGATTTGGGTGGCAGGTTGTTCTACCGGAGAAGAGGCGTATTCGCTTGCCATTGTTTTAAAAGAACTTAATTTGCTTAGTAAGTCGCTTATTTATGCTACGGATATTAATCCGTCGGTTTTAGAAAAAGCAAAAAAAGGCATGTTTCCCTTAACTTATTTAAAGCAGTATTCCGAAAATTACCTGCAATCGGGAGGGGTAAAAGATTTTTCTACCTATTACACGGCAAATTATTCGCTGGCCAAATTTGATGAAAGTTTAAACAGTAAAATGATTTTTTCTACGCATAATCTGGTTTCTGATCATTCATTTAATGAATTTCAGTTAATTTTATGTAGAAACGTATTAATTTATTTTGATAAAGACCTGCAGCATAAGGTATTTAACCTGTTTGATAATAGCATCGAAAAATTGGGCTATCTTGCTCTGGGAAGCAAAGAAAGTTTAGAGTTTTGGCCAAAAGCCAAAGAGTATAAAAGGGTTAAAATGGAGAAAATATGGCGGAAATTATAGATGGTTCGCCCTGTGCTGCATTAATAATTGGCGGTTCGGCCGGTAGCTTAGATGTATTGCTCGAAATTTTTCCTGCATTGCGGAATGATATCCCTTTCCCTATTGTAATAGTGGTACACCGTAAGGCAAGTAACGAATCCCTTTTAACCGATCTGTTAAAATCGCGTACCAGACTGGCCGTTTGTGAAGCGAATGAAAAAGAATTTTTAAGTCCGGGTAAAGTTTTCATTGCACCTGCAGATTACCATATGCTGATCGAGCAAGACCAAAGTATATCTTTAGATTATTCGGAAAAAGTAAATTACTCCCGACCATCAATTGATGTTACCTTTCAGTCAGCAGCTGAGGTTTTTAAAGAAAAACTGGTCTGCATTTTACTTTCAGGATCTAATGCAGATGGGGTAGAAGGATTAAAAAGTGTAAACAATTTTAAGGGACGGGTGGTTATACAGAACCCATATACAGCAATAATGCCTTATATGCCGCAACAAGCTGTTCTGAATGTTGAACCGCATGTGATATTGGACAGCCACAATATGGCCGATTATATAAATAAGTTAAACGATTAATTGCTTTTCGGGAGGTTAACATGATGGTTACAAAAAAAGTATTTGTTTTTGATGATAACAGGGATATTCTTGATCTCTGCACATTTATTTTGGAAGATGCCGGGTATGAAATAAAAACATCAGAAAATGCCAATAATATAGAAGAACAGGTTGCAGCCTACATGCCCGATTTAATTTTTATGGATAATTGGTTACCCGATCTGGGAGGGATACAGGCCACTAAAGCATTAAAACGCCATCCCGGTTTAAAGCATATCCCTGTCATCTATTTTTCGGCCAATAATGATATCTCTTCGTTAGCTGATGAGGCTGGCGCCGATAGTTACTTATCCAAACCATTTGATATCGCTGCACTCGAAGAAATTGTAAAAAAACATTTGAGTTAATGCTTTTTATTTAACTGTCGGGCAAAACAATTGCTTCTGCTATTAAAATTTACAAAAACCTTTGCAAGCCCCAAAAAACTGGCGGTATTGCAGTGAAAAACCTGCTAGTCTTTTCCCCAGATCCTTGTATTCAGATCCAGCTCTTTAACAATATCATACATAAACTTTATGGTGGAGATATCTTGATCTACGGTTTCCGGATTTAGTAGTGACTTAAAAACAGGTGCCTCAAAATAATTCCGGTTCAATGGGAATGCGATATACATCCTCGATTCGATAAAAGATAGGCTGATGGTATACTTTGCCTGATGATTGAGGCTGAGTATACGTTCCATCAGTGCGGGGGTAAGGATATACCTGGATTCGACCTGGTCTGAACCATAAGTGACAAAGGTCTTATCGAATGTTACATTTTCCAATTGGATAGCCTGGTTACGGCCAAAAGAAAATAGATTTTTTGAAAACCACGCACCAAAAGCTGCTCCGAAATCTTTTGGCCTCACGAGGGTTACGCCATTAAATTTTTTGTTAAAATCGGCAGCAAATATAATTCCCCTAAAAATGTCGTGCCACTCTGTCCGGGTTTCGTTTTTTGTTTGGGTTACTGTTTTATATTCGGCATGTACTTCTGCAAAGTAAAACCTGGTTTTATCAGCACTTCCACTAACCAGATCTTCTGTTTTATAACGGTCGGGCTCAGTACTGAATAACTGTGTGTACATAAATTCCGAAGCTTCAATACCCTGTTCGGGCTTAATCGATAAGCTTTCGTCTAAAAATTTAAGGGCAGCCCCAATTACATTGGTTTTGTAGGCATTTTGGTAAGCTGTTAACGCATCGTTGATGTTAAATAACAGAATACCCCCATAAATTAAAGGAATTAAACCACTAATTATACCGGCAAGGGGAAACCCCAAAATGAAGCCCAGGATACCAAGCAAGATACCGGCTGCAATAAAAATATAGCCTTTGGTTTGGGTAGCGGCAATTCTTTTACGCGTGACCTCCATTTTGGCCAAAACTTGTTGCAAGGCCACATTGTTTGCTGTATCAGATAACATTAATGGTTAAAGAGCTCTTTTGCGTTAATGTTGTTGCGTTCTTCTGCTGCGGTTTCTAAAACGGCAATTGCCTGGAAGTTTAGCATCCCTGCAAATAAACTGCCTGGAAACATCATAATCGAATTATTGTAATCGGTTACCGAGGCATTATAAGCTCTTCTGGCAGCGGCAATCTGTTCTTCACTTTCGGTCCAGGTAGTTTGCAGGTTAATAAAATTGGTATTGGCCTTTAAACCAGGGTAATTTTCGATGTTAACCATCAAACCTTTTATATTGCTGCTTAATTGTGCATCTAAATCTGCTTTTTCTGCATTGCTGATGTTTGGTGAACCTGCTTTTGACCTCAGTTCAACGATTTTAGTTAAAGTTCCCTGCTCGTAAGTGGTATATTGTTTTACCACTTCAACAAGGTTTGGAATCAGGTCGAATCGTTTTTTAAGCATTACATCAATGGCCGAAAAAGCATTTGTTACCTGGTTTTTCTTTCCGATAAGCGAGTTGTAAAAGAAAATTCCAACAAGAAAGACGAATCCGATAATAACGAGGGCAATAATCATAATTTTAGTTTAAGGTTTAGAGAATAAAGATAAGAAAAGGTTACGGAATGTCACCGTTTTTCATTTTGCTCCCGTTGCCTTTGCAAGCGGCGCTCTAATCTTTTTTTAACCCTTAGGTTATGGCTGGCACGCATAGCTTTAAAACGTGCAATATGTTGCCGCACTTCCTTTTGCTTTTCTTCGGTAATACCAATACTGTATTTTATCCCTGTAAAAAGGCTCTTCCAGATCAGGTTAAAAAATGAGGTGTTTGATGGCCGGCTGTAATCAACATCTACCGCATTCAGTTTTCCGTCGGCACCAGGGTTTTCGGATTTGATAATAAGTGCATTGGCCAAAAATGAAAGAAATCCGCGGGTAACCAAATGGTCTTTTTCAGGGTCATTCTTCATCAGGGCCACAGAAAGATCGTAATAAGAGAAGCTTACCCTTCCTTTGGCACCGAAATCGTTGGCTTTAAAATTGAATTTCAGCTTATCTACGTTGCCCCGGTTAATGCGCACCAGGCCAAGCGGTTTGGTAATCTGATTTAAAACCCTGGCGTTAAAATTATGCAAAACTCCGCTGTAAGAAAATTCTCCATCTTTAGCGGTAAGATTAAAATTAAAAATTACATCAAGTTTTCCCTGTCCAAACAGGTAAGTATTGAGATTAACCTCCATTATTGGGTTTATGGCTTTAATATTATCAAGGTTGGTAGCGTTTTTTATAATTCCTGAAGTGTTTTCAAAACTAATCCGTCCTCTTTGGTTGCTTTCCTGGTTAAAAACCGAATAGGTAACATTTATATCTTTCAATTGAATTTTCTGTACCAGTATGGGCGCTTTAAGCAGCTGTAAAAGCTGGTGCGGAAATTTTCCGATCTTGTTCTCCTGTGGCTTTTTCGGTAATCCATTTTGGTTAAAAACCGAAATAAAACCATTAGAAATAGCCATTTCTTTCGCCCAGAGCTCTTGTTTGCTGATGTAGAGCGGAAGATCGATGCCGTTGAGCATAATATTGCGCATACCGATATCAAAACGTTCCCTCGGGTAACCGGCAACCCTGCCGAATTTCATTTCATCGTATAAGGGAACCAGCGCAAAGCGATTAACCCTTAGTTTACCCGTGGTAGCCCTAAAATCGAGCTGATCAAGCTTAATGTCGTACATTTTATCGGGTGTACGGTACACATAGTTGTTAAGATTGATCATAATATCTTTAAGCAGGTAAAACCTCTTGGGGTCATCAGCAGAGGTAGAATCGACCAAAAGATCGGTTAATGTTATGTTGAGGTCGTCAATATCGAAAGGTAGTGAGTTGGGCACATTTTTATTCACATATTTAAAGCTTACATCTTTAAAACGGATGGTTTTAATGCTAAACTCCTTCAGGTTTTTAGAGATAATGTCGTAGGGCGATTTAATCGGTCGCGGTGCACGCCCCTCGTTAAACGGAAACTGCTGGTTAACCATGGTTACTTCTGGCTTATCAAAAATAACCTCTTCTACCTGCAGTTTTTTTTCGCGGTACAAGGTTAAAGGGTGAAAACGTTTCACTACCAGTTTCTTTAATGAAACACTATAAAGGTTGTTTGGAGCCCTTTTTAGGGCAATAAGCTGCTTAAACCGGTTGTTATCAGGTGTTATTTTTACGTTTTGTAAAGTAGCATTGCCCGTAAATACATTGGTAGTAACTTTGGTAAAGGTTATTGTATATAAACTGTCTGTCGATTTATAAAGGAGTGTTTTTATCCTGTTGCTCAATACAGGCCGCGATTTTACATTTAAAAACCAGGCTAAACCGGCCAGTACAATAAAAATACCGAGTAATGTACCCGCAATCCATTTAAAAACATTATAACGGTGTCTTTTTGTATCAGGCATTAAAAAAATGAGAGGCTGTAGTTTTATCAGCAATATACGGTTATAACCTAAATTACAGAAATGTACCCTTAGTTTTTTTCCCTTTGGGCCTTTCTAGCAGCCTTCCTATCGGCCCGTTTTTGTTCTCTTATTTTTTTGGCAATTACTTTTTGCTGTTTTACCGGGTTTTTTTCGGGTACGATGCCAACCCCCACAATCTCTTTTATGCCTACAAAAACGGTTTTCCACATCAGATTAAAAAACGAAGCCGAATTAATCCTGGTGTTGGTCATACTTGCTGTTCTGGGTGCTTTACCTTTTTGGGGGTTTTCATTTTTAATCAAAAGGGTATTGGCTAAAAAAGACAAAAACCCTTTTTTCTTGGTCCCCTCCCCATCAATATTATCCGATAAGAGCTTTACTTTCAGGTTGGTATAAAGCATGTTTATAGTGCCTGTTGCCGATCTTAAATTTCCGTTTGCCCTGAAATCAATATGTTGTATATCCCCGCTTTCTATTTCTATCAAGCCCAGTGCTTTAGATAGTGGATTTAGGTTTTTCATATCAAAACGGTCTAAACGCCCACTGTAGGTAAATGCACCATTCTTATCGGTAAGGTTAAAATCAATTTTTACGTTTAGTTTTGCCGACCCCATTAATCGTGAATTTAAATCAGCTACTGCATGGTTCTTTTTGGCGAGCTGCAGGCTATCGTTGGTTACATTTAAGATCGTTCCGCTGAGGGCTTTAAAATCAACGGAACCGATTTTTTTGCTTGCCGGATTAAATTCCGAATAGCTTACATCTACGTTCCTAAGCTTCACCGTATCAATTAAGGCGGGTATACCTAATCTTTTCAGGGCCATATGCGGGTAATTCCGGCCTTTATCAAAGCCTGGGGGTGGTGGCGATTCCCGGCTCATAAATACCTCAACATTGGCCGGCCCGATATTCAGCGATTTTGCATATAATTTCTGGTCGGTATTTAAGGACAGAAAATCAACCCCCTTAAATTCTATTTTTCCGAAAGTAAAATTATAGCGGTCTTTCTGTACGTTATATTTACGGGCAAAGGTCATTTTATCGTATAGAGGGATAAGTTTAAAGCCCTTAACCGTTATCTTTTTAGACGAAGTGGAGCCCTTAATCGTATCAACCTTCATCGAGTACATTTTATCCTTTGTAACCGATTTATAACCGGCTAGCTGAAAAGATACATCTTTGGTATAATAGAATCTTGTTGTATCATGAGCCGAGAGGGAATCGAGCAGGAAATCGTTCACGGTAATATCCAGGTGCTTAACGGATTTTTTAGTCTTTTTAGCTGCGGCTTTATTGATGTAGTCGAAATCGGCATCTACAATTTTAATGCGTTTAACATGTACCGATTTAAAGGTGCCTGAAATCTGTTCATAAAGCGATTTTTCATCTTTTAAGGTATCGCGTTTTGGGGCCACCTTATTAAAAATCATGTTGATGGAAGGCCGCTGTAAAAGGATTTCATTTACATTTATCTCTTTTTTAAAGTAGGCCGTTAATATTCCGGTTCTGGTAATCTGCAGTTTCTTTAATTTAAGCTCGAAAGTGTGGGCCGGTGCCAGGTGTTTTTTACTCAGGCTGTCAAAAACCGAGGTGTCTGGAATTAGGGTAACATCACGCAAAGCCAAACTACCGGTAATTACATTGAGGTTAATGCTTTTAAAATCTATCCGGTACAGGTGGCGTGAACCATTATAAACGCCAGCCTTAATTTTTTCAGTCAATATAGGCTTCCATCGGGCGCTCAAAAACATGGCGCCAAATGCAACAATTAAAATCAATATGCCGGATATACTTCCAATCCAGGCCCAAATTTTACTTCTATGCTGCGTTGTCATCTATTTATTAGGGCTATCGATAGGTAACAGATGGGAACGCGAAAGGTTTTTGGGCAGCAAGCGAAAAGTCTAAAGGAGAAAGGCCAAAGAGGAGATATTGAGGACGGTTTTATTTGTTAATCTTTGAGCGCAGGGTACCGCTTCGCCAAGGGCCAGGTGGGTGCTAAGGTTAATGGTATTTGTGTGCTTCATGTACAACCCTTTGTTCCTAAACCCGACCTTAGCGGGATGCCCCCAATTTTTTCAATTGGGGCAGAAGCGGGGGCGGGACTACAGCTGCCATTGGCACAGAACCCTACATTTCCAAAAAAAAGCGTTAATATTTTTGGGAATACGTTGGCTACCCTCTTCAAAATTGACGAAATCATAATCGTACTGTAAACATTTAAACAAAATATGTCAATTTGTCACTTTTAATTTTATTTATGTATTTTTGCAATCCCCAAAATGTTTTTAAATAATGATTGATTTACAACTACCAGATAAGACGCACGATGAAGCGAGGCAAGGTGAGGCACTAATTTTAGATACGCCGGTAAAAGCTGATGCCCGTAAATTATATATCGAGAGTTACGGCTGTGCTATGAATTTTGCCGACAGTGAAATCGTTGCTTCTATTCTTTCTGAAACAGGATTTGAAACCACCGGGGATTACCATCAGGCCGATGTGATCTTCATTAACACCTGCTCTATCCGTGAAAATGCCGAAACCAGGGTACGTAACCGTTTATCGCAGTTTGGGGTAGAAAAACGCCGTAACCCGAAATTAATTGTTGGGGTGCTGGGTTGTATGGCCGAGCGGTTAAAATCAAAATTCCTGGAAGAAGAACGTTTGGTTGATGTAGTGGTTGGACCGGATGCTTACCGCGACCTGCCTAATTTAATTGAGCAGGTAGAAAGCGGTCATAAAGCCGTTAATGTACTGCTATCGCGCGAGGAAACCTATGCGGATATCAGTCCGGTTCGATTGAACAGCAACGGAATTACTGCATTTATTTCCATCACCCGTGGTTGCAATAACATGTGCTCTTTCTGTGTGGTGCCTTTTACCCGGGGCCGCGAACGTAGCCGCGATGCCCACTCGATTGTGGAAGAAGCAAAAGCCTTGTTTGAAGGTGGTTACCGCGAGGTAACGCTATTAGGCCAGAACGTAGATTCGTATACCTGGACATCAGAAGACGGAACGGAAACCGTAAACTTTGCCCAGCTTTTAGAACAAACGGCTTTGGTTAGCCCTGATTTAAGGGTACGTTTCTCTACGTCGCACCCTAAAGACATTACCGACGAAGTTTTATATACCATTGCCAAATACGATAATATTTGTAATTATATTCATTTACCAGTTCAATCGGGTAATACACGTGTATTAGAATTGATGAACCGGACTTATACCCGCGAGTGGTACATTAACCGGATCGATGCCATACGCAGAATTATTCCGGGTTGTGCAATTTCTACCGATATTATTGCAGGTTTCTGTACCGAAACGGAAGAAGAGCACCAGGAAACCCTGAGCATGATGGATTATGTGCAATATGATTTTGCCTATAATTTCACCTATTCAGAAAGACCCGGAACTTTAGCGGCCCGCAAATTGGAAGATGATATTCCGGAAGAAGTAAAAAAACGCCGTTTAGCCGAAATTTTAGCTAAACAACAGGCACACTCCTTAATGCGTTTACAAGAGTGGGTAGGTAAAACCATCCGCGTATTGATTGAGGGTACTTCTAAAAAATCAGATCTGGATTATTGCGGAAGGGGCGATAGCGGTGCAATGGCCATTTTCCCTATAATTGAGGGGGTTAAACCAGGAGAGTATGCAAATGTGTATATCGAGAAATGTACATCTGCTACGTTAATTGGTAAAATCGTATCATAACATCCGTCATGCTGAACTTGTTTCAGCATCCTAATTTGAAAGACACTGAAACAAGTTCAGTGTGACGTAACTTTAGAAAGAAAAAATGGATACACAAAACATTAAACAGCGGTTCGGTATTATAGGCAATTCGCCTTTACTTAACCGTGCTATAGATATTGCAAGCCAGGTAGCGCCCACCGATATGTCGGTATTAATTACCGGCGAAAGTGGTAGCGGTAAAGAGGTTTTTTCTCAGATTATCCATCAAATGAGTGCCCGCAAACACGGTGCTTTTATTGCGGTGAACTGTGGTGCTATCCCCGAAGGAACAATAGATTCAGAGCTTTTTGGTCACGAAAAAGGATCTTTTACCGGTGCTCATGAGGCCCGTAAAGGTTATTTTGAGGTGGCAAATGGCGGTACCATCTTTTTAGATGAGGTTGCCGAGCTGCCTTTGGGCACACAGGCCCGTTTATTGCGTATCTTAGAAAGCGGCGAATATTTGCGCGTAGGTTCGTCTAAAGTTCAGAAAACAGATGTACGCATTATTGCCGCCACCAATGTTGATGTATACAACAGGGTAAAAAACGGAAAATTCAGGGAGGATTTATATTACCGGTTAAACACCGTTCCTTTGCGTATCCCGCCTTTGCATGAGCGTAAGGAAGATATTTACCTGTTGTTTAGAAAATTTGCTGCCGATTTTAGCGATAAATACCGTAGTCCGGCTTTACACCTCGAACCTGATGCCATCCAGATTTTAACCAATTACAGCTGGCCTGGAAATGTTCGTCAGCTAAAAAATATTGCAGAACAAATCTGTGTGCTGGAAAAAGACCGTAATGTTAGCGGACAGGCTATTTTAAATTATATCCCTAATGAGGCCGGCAGTAATTTGCCAATGGCCATCAATTCACAATCGAAAGAAGATTTTACCGAACGCGATATTTTGTATAAAGTCCTTTTCGATATGAAAAAGGATATGGTTGAACTTAAAAAACTGGTTGCCGAAATTATCCAGCATGGCGGAAATACGGCCACTGTTTTGGCTGATAATCCACAGTATATCAATCAATTGTATAGGGATGTGGAATTGCCGGTTGGACAAGAGCATGCCTTTACCATTCAGCAACCTGCCCCAAGCAATAATAATATCAACAGCAATAATAATGCAGATTATTTTACGCACGAGGCAGAAGAGGTTGAAGAATCGCTGTCGCTGGTTGATAAGGAATCAGATCTGATTAAAAAGGCACTCAAAAAACATAAGGGCAAGCGTAAATTTGCTGCACAGGAACTGGGCATATCAGAACGGACCTTATACAGGAAGATTAAGGAATTAAACCTGTAATTAAAATTGCTTATATCAATCCCCGGCAGCCGTACGTTTTTCATAATTTAGATACTATTTTCGATCATGATGAGAATTAAAATATTTGTCTTAATCCTGCTTGCTTCTGTTTTTAGCGCCTGTTCTTATAAATTTAGCGGAGCTTCTACAACCGGACTAAAAACAGTAGTGGTGCGTGTATTCGAAAATAATGCACCACTTGTGGTACCTACGTTGAGCAACCAGATTACAGAATCATTAAAAACCCGTATCCGTAACCAGACAAAACTGATTATTTCGCCCACCGGCGAGGGTGATGCATCATTTGAAGGGAAAATAACAGGCTATGATATTAAACCTGTTGCACTTCAAAATAGCGCTACGCCTACCTCAGGTGCAAACAGATTAACCATAACGGTTTCGGTAAAGTATAAGAACAATATAAAAGAACACGAGAAGGAAAGTTTTGAAGAAAGCTTCACCAAATATTTCGATTTTCCGGTCGGTGGAGCACCCATTCAAACCTTGTTGCCTGGTGCTATCGAAAATATCAACAAACAGTTATCGGAAGATATTTTCAACCGTGCATTTGCGCAGTGGTAACTAAAGCAGGATTCTTAAAAGACAAAATTTTCAAAACCCACCTACATTTTTTTAACTTAGCGGCAAACCTCGATAATGGATAACAAAAAGCTACTGGCAGATTTACTCGCACAACCCGGAAAGGTTAGGCCAGAGCATGTACCCATGTTGCAGGAAATGGTTCGGCAATTTCCGTATTCACAGCCCATTCATTTGCTTTTGGCTAAAGCCAATGCCTCATTTATTCCAAAGGCGGCATTATATGGCCAGGGGCATGTATTGTTCCATGTGCTAAATATGCTTCCTGTTGATGAGGCAGAAGTTGTTGAGGAAAGCGGAATTCCGGCAAGCGAAAAGTCACATTCATTAACCGCAGAAGTGCCCGAAACTGATCATGCCGTAGTTGCCGGTGCTAATGATGATCAACAGGGAATTTTTGAAGAGGTTAGCGAAATTATGCCCAATGAAGCTGTAAGCCCAGGGCCAACCGCTGAAGTGGAAACGCCAGAAAGCCTTCCGGGTAATGATCAGTTAACAGACTTACCTGCCGCAGATGATTCATTTATCGAAAGTGCAGCAGCGATAGATTTTTTTGCCTTTGAGCAGAAAATGAATACCGATGGAGTAACAGAGGCACCTAAAATAGAAACGGTAATACCCGACGATCCTGAGCATAATTTTGTTTCGCAGTATAACGACGATAAACTTCCTTATACATTTTTATGGTGGCTGGCCAAAACGCGTAAAGAGCATGAGCAGATTTTTCAGCCTTATGCGCAAACTAAAAAAGAACCATTAAAACCACAGCCACGAAATAATCAACAGAATAATGCCGAGTTTCAACAGCAGTATGTTGAGCACATTTTTCATATTCAAACGCCTTTCGAAGTAGCCGATCATTTAGCCGAATATCCTGCTGCTGAAATTAAGGATACCAAGGGGGCAGAGATTATTGAACGCTTTTTGAAAGAAGACCCAACCATAAAGCCGCCAAAACCGGAGCAGATAGACAATGAAAATAAGGCTAAGAAGAGTGCAGAAGACAATTACGACCTCGTTTCGGAAACT
This sequence comes from Pedobacter zeae, assembly GCF_014196715.1. Lineage (GTDB taxonomy): Bacteria > Bacteroidota > Bacteroidia > Sphingobacteriales > Sphingobacteriaceae > Pedobacter > Pedobacter zeae. The sequence goes on along the minus strand of NZ_JACIEF010000003.1, from coordinate 804,883 downwards.
TTAGCTAAAATTTATATCGAACAAATGCTTTACCACAAAGCCATAGATACTTATAAAAAATTAAGTTTGAAATATCCGGAAAAAAGCCGTTACTTTGCCGACCTTATCCAATCTATAGAAAAGAAATTTTAAAATATAATATTACCATGGTAACCTTTTTAATCATTTTATTAATTATTGCATGTGTGGCCTTAGGCTTGTTTGTTTTGGTACAAAATCCTAAAGGCGGGGGTTTAGCTACAGGCGGTGGCACCAGTAACATGTTTGGTGTACAACGTACGGGCGATGTTTTAGAAAAAGGATCGTGGATATTGTTAACTCTTATCGTGGTGTTAACGCTTGCCGTTACTACTATTGCTAAAACCAGTGGTGGTACTGCTGCAGTTGGAAACTCTGCTATCCAGGAGCGTTTAAATAAAACACCGTCACCATCTCCAATTGGCGGAAATTTAAACAGCACCAAACCTGCGGCTTCAACTCCGGCTAAAGCCGATTCGACAAAAAAATAAGGAATACTTACACGTATTTTATAAAGCTTTCCTCCAAAGGGAAAGCTTTTTTTGTTTTCAATTTTTATTGAGGCACGACGGCTTGTTAACACACATTTAACATAAAAAGCTTTAAATTGCAGTATGAAATTAAGTGTGCTGGTTTTATTTACTGCCCTTGCCGTGGGCCTATCCATCGGGATGGTTAATTTTTATTTTCAGCATAGCTGGTATTACCTGGCTATTTCTTTTGGTGTATCGTTTCTGTGCAGTTTTCTGGTTTTTTATTACCTGCTCGAAAAATACATTTACACTAAAATCAAACTGATTTACAAACTCATTCATAACCTTAAGCTGGGTAAAGATTTAAAAGATGCGCTTGGCGAGTATGTGAGTTCCGATCCGATTAATGATGTAGAACAGGAAGTAAAGGAATGGGCAGGCGCGAAGAAAAAAGAAATAGACCTCTTAAAAAAACAAGAACAGTTTCGGAGGGAGTTTCTTTCAAATGTTTCGCATGAATTTAAGACCCCGCTTTTTGCCATTCAGGGTTATATCGAAACCTTACAGGATTGCCTGGTAGATGACCCTGATCAGGCCGTTTTATTCCTGAAAAAGGCAGAAAATAATGTAGAGCGACTAAGTTATTTAATTAATGATTTAGATGTTATTTCCAAGCTGGAAACAGGCGAACTGCCTATTAACTATCAAAAATTCGACTTTGTGCAGCTGGCAAAAGAGGTAATGGAAAACCTCGAAGACCGCGCAGCAGTAAAAAAGATAAAACTTTTTTTTAAAGATAAGTATACCGCTGTTACATTGGTTTCTGCCGATCGCGAAAAGATCAGGCAGGTATTGATTAACTTAATGGTAAACAGCATTAAGTATGGCATTGATGGCGGGGAGACAGCCATTAAAATTTTTGAACTGCATGACCAGGTTTTGATAGAAGTTACCGATAATGGTATCGGGATTGAAGAAAAACACCTGTTGCGCTTATTTGAGCGTTTTTATCGCATCGATACCCATCGTGCCAGAGAAGTGGGGGGTACAGGTTTAGGTTTGGCTATTGTAAAACATATTTTAGAAGCCCACCAGCAAACCATTTCGGTAAGGAGTACACCGGGCATAGGAACGACCTTTGCTTTTACCCTTCAAAAGGGTGGATAGTCTTATCTTTTTTATCTTCATCTGCTTTCGGCGTTTATTTCAACAGCTATAAAATTGCATAAAGAGGGTGGCGAATCCATGGCTGATATCTTCTTTAACCATTCGTTATCAGCGGTTAAATCATGGAAATACGCTCGGGCAGAATAAAATAAGATTGCAATTAGTTAATATAATTAATAAATTAACATTAACTTAACATTGGGCTTGTAGCTTTGCAACATATTAAAAATTAACATGAACAATATTTTTAAGTTCTTTACACCTCAAGACAGAAAGTTTCATCCTCTTTTCGAACAAGCTGGCAGTAATGCATTAAAAATTGCCGAAGCCCTTTTGGAAATGGTTAGCACGGGTGATGCTGAAAGCCGAAAAGCTATTTTCAAAGAAATTGAACGCTTAGAGCACGTTGGGGATGATATTACCCATTCGATCTTTCTTGAACTGAGCAGGAACTTCATCACGCCGTTTGATCGGGAAGACATCCATGCATTGGCTACTGCCGTTGATGATGTAGCCGATTATATCTACGGAACGGCAAACCGCATGCAGATGTATAACATGAATACCATTAACGAGCCAATTGTTAAAATTGCTGAGCTTTTGGTAGAAATGTGTACCGATATTGATAAAGCCATTAAGGAATTACGCAGTTTCAAAAATATCCGTGTAATTGCCGATGCCTGTATCCGCATTAACAGCGGCGAAAACCAGGCCGATTATGTGTTTACATTAGCCGTGGCCCGTTTGTTCGAATACGAAACCAATGCGATTGAATTAATTAAACAAAAAGAGGTTTTACAAACGATAGAGAAAGCAACAGATAAGTGCGAGGATGTAGCGAACGTGCTTGAAACTATCTTGGTTAAAAACGCTTAATAAAAAACAAACATGGTAACTACCTTATTGGTTGTTGTTGTAATTCTGGCTATTGCTTTCGATTATATTAACGGTTTCCACGATGCCGCCAATTCGATTGCAACCATTGTTTCTACAAAAGTACTTACGCCTTTTCAGGCGGTTCTGTGGGCTGCGTTGTTCAATTTCGCAGCTTACTTTTATTTTACCGACCACAAAGTGGCCAATACAGTTGCTAAAACTGTTATCGAAAACTACATTACACTGCACGTAATTTTTGCCGGTTTACTGGCCGCTATTATCTGGAACCTGTTAACCTGGTGGTATGGTATCCCTTCCAGTTCATCGCACACCTTAATTGGTGGTTTTGCCGGAGCCGGAATGACACATGCTTTACTTACCGGCGCAAGCCCGCTTGATGCCGTAAACATGCAGTATGTAATTAAAATTGTTTCGTTTATTGTTTTAGCACCAATTATCGGTATGGTAATTTCGGTGGTATTAACACTGATCATTATCAATATCTGCCGTTATGCCAAGCCGGCAACTGCCGAAAAATGGTTTAAACGCCTGCAGCTTATTTCATCTGCAGCCCTAAGTTTCTTTCACGGTGGTAACGATGCACAAAAGGTAATGGGTATTATTGCAACGGCTTTAATTGCCTCTAAGGTAATTCCCGATTTCGAAGCCATGCCTGCCTGGGTACCAATTGCCTGTTATTCGGCCATATCATTAGGCACCATGAGCGGTGGTTGGAAAATTGTAAAAACCATGGGCTCTAAAATTACCAAGGTAACTGCACTTGAAGGTGTTGCTGCCGAAGGTGCTGGTGCAGTAACATTAGGTATTACCGAGCATTTTGGTATTCCGGTTTCTACTACGCACACCATTACCGGTTCTATCGTTGGGGTAGGTGTAGTTAAAAGTGTATCGGCTGTACGTTGGGGTGTAACCATCAACTTAATCTGGGCATGGATTTTAACCATCCCGGTATCGGCTACATTGGCTGCCATTATCTATGCTGCTATTTATTATTTAAAGTAAAAACAAAATCCTTTAATATACGCAGAAGACCAGGGCATTAGCTTTGGTCTTTTTGTTTGGCATTTTTTACCGCAAAGAACTTGGAGTTTTCGCAAAGGTCGGTAGTCCAATAGCGCCGCACCAGGGTTTCGTTATCTCCATAGCACAGCGAATGTGTTTTTATAAATGAAATTATCCCTTAAACAGAACAATTAATAAATCGTGCGTTATTCTCGATTGAAGGCAGTGAATATCATCCTAAGTACAACGAAGAATCTTTTAACTGTACTATTCCATTAAAAGATTCTTCACTGCGTTCAGCATGACAGTATTACGTGTTGCGCAGTTTAAACTGCAAAAAAGAAAATTTAAAACTTAACGCTGAGCTCAACAATATTATTGCCGTTTTTAGGTAATACCCAATCCGGACCTTCCTGGATCAACCGTTTTGCTTCCGCATCGGCTTTTTTGTTTAGCGATTTTATAACGGTAATACCGGTAGGGCGTCCATTACTTTTAATTTTAAAGCTTAAAATCACAAACTGTTCAGGGCCTTTGGGGTTATAAAGCTTATTATTATTCTCCAGGTACTGGCTATAGTTAATGGTAGAAACCGGAACAGGTTTTGTGATCTCACCGGCCGATTTTCCATCCAGGTTCTGCTCAGCACGAAGCGTAATTTTAGGTGCGGGTATATTTTCTTTTTTGCGGCCATTCGATCCGGTAATCAGCGCAATTTCGTTTAGTGATTTATTGCCGCTTAATGCATTTTTAATTGCATTAGGATCTTGCAGACCAGCCACAGGCAATTCTTTAAAGCCAATGGCGTTAATCAGTAAATCCTTGTCTTTCGCATTGCTATCAGCGGGAAGATAAAAATATCCCTTGGCATCTGTTGCAGTCACATTTTTTGAGCCCGCTAATTTTACAACGGCCCCTGGTATGGGCTTACCATTGCTTTGATCAACCACATTACCACTAAATGCAATTTTGCTCGATCCAAATGTTGGTGCTGCGGTTAAAGTGCTGTCTTTTAGGGTGCTGCGTGCGGCTTTTGCCTTGCTTGCATAAGCTTCTATACTCCTAAACCTAACGGCGTCGGCATTAGCCGCTTCAATAGGTTTGGGCATCAGCATTTCCCTTTCAGCAGGTTGTACCGTTATTTTGGCTTGGGTATTCTTAGCCAAATCGCTGTTTTTGGCATCTGCGATGGCTTTATCAACCAGGGGAGATTTGGTGTTTGCCTGTGTGGTTGTATCTTCTTTAACCTGGGTTGATGCAACAGCGGTTGAGCTGTCTAAATGAACTACCACACCATTCTGTTTGCGTGCTGCGGTTTCTGCATTTCTACGGTTGGTTTCGCGCATAAAAAACAGGATACTTACCGCAATAAAAGCAACTGTGGCGGTAGCAGCAATGCTCAATCTGTGAGTGGTTATTCCCCAGAGCTTACGTTTGATCGGTTTCTCCGAAATGCGGTCGTGCAGCTGTTTTTGTAAAATAGAAAGGGTCTGTTTACGCTTTGGCGATTTTTTTAGGCCTTCTAAAGCTTCGGCAACGAAAGGATCTTCCAAAGCCTGCCTTTCTACAAAGTGCATAGCTTTAGCATCAAGCTTACCATCGAGGTAATCTTCCAGCACATCAATATCTAACCAATCGTTATTCACTACTGTTTTTCTCTATACAAATCTTTAAATTCCGCTTGCCGTTCTGGATGTAACTTTTAACTTTTAGCATGTCGTAGCCGGTAATATCGGCCACTTCCTTATAGCACTTTTCCTGTAAATAAAATAAATCTACGCTTTTTCGCTGTTCTTCAGGCAAAGTTTCCATACACTTTTCCATTATGGTAAGCTGCGTTTCTTTTGTGTTGTCTATATCCAGATGCACAAACTCGCTGTTTTCCACAAAAGTATCGTCTATGGAGACATTATTTTGCTTCGCCGATTTCCGCAATGCCATTAAACAATGGTTCCGCGTTAAAACATGAAGCCAGCTTTTAAAGTTCTGTACTTCATGTATTTTCAGCTTCGTTACCAATTCTTCAAAAATCTGCATCACGGCATCCTTGCTTTGTTCTTCATCTTTGAAGTAGTTTAAGCAAACCCCGAAAACCAAATGCATGTATTTGTTGTAAAGCGTACCCAATGCATCTAAATCGCCAGTGTTTTTATACTCGGCAATCAATTTAGCATCGTCTTGCTGGGAATTCCCCGCTGTATTTTTTATAAACTTCAAAAAATTGGTAGCTGTTTCGAATTATCTCTCAAGTATAAAAAATATTTCTGAGTGATGAGACATAAACTAATTTTTTAGGAAACAAATGTTCCAAATATTTATGTTGATGGCTATCTTTTTAGCCGTTTTTATAGTACTGCCGTATAAAGATTTATCTTTGGGTATAAAATATGGCCGTTGTTTTGCTAAGCTTGATTAAACACACACAAAATGAGAAAGATTAATATTTTATCGGCATCGCTAATCATGCTGGTATTTGCAAGCCTAAATGTTGGCGCACAGATTAAACTGGGCGATATATTTAAAAAGGTAACCGAAAAACAGGGCACCACAACAGCTGCTACCGGAACACCTTCTACTTTTGAAATAGGACAGGGAATTAAGGAAGCGCTACAAATTGGCGTTTCTGCTGGTGCCGACAGGCTTTCGGTTAAAGATGGATTTTTAGGCAATTTGGCCGTTAAAATCCTGATGCCTCCAGAAGCACAAAAGGTGGAGAAAACCTTACGGGGCATAGGTTTGAACAAGCTTTGCGATAATGTGATTGTAAGCTTAAACCGTGCCGCTGAAGATGCTGCTACCGAAGCTAAACCCATTTTTATTTCGGCCATTAAACAAATGACCCTAACTGATGCAACCAATATTCTTTTAGGAAATAAAGATGCTGCTACCGAATATTTTAAACGGGTAACTACTGCACAGTTGATACAGAAGTTCAGCCCCATTGTAAGTACCAGCTTAAACAAAGTAAATGCAACCAGGTATTACAGTGATCTGACCACTCAATATAACAGGTTGCCGCTGGTAAAACCGGTTAACACCAACTTAACCGAATATGTTACCCAAAAAGCGATTGATGGTCTGTTTATCGAAGTGGCGAAAGAAGAGCTGAAAATAAGGGATAACCTGGGTTCAAGAAGTTCTACCTTATTGCAAAAGGTATTTGGTTACGCCGATAAGAAGAAAAGTTAAGTTCGCTTAACCCATAAAAAGAAGAGATTCAGGTTCTGCAAGGGGCCTGATTTTTTTTGTTTAAAAGCAATTTGTAAAATTATATTATAAGTTTAACATTCAGCGGGCCAGCTTACGCCCATTTTTATGTAGGGCTTGACGGAGAGGTAAGAGGCTTTATCATAAGATATAATTTCGCCCCTAATTTGTCACGTTGAGCCCTGTCGAAACGCCTTTACGACATTTAAAAGAGGTCCTTCGACAAGCTCAGGATGACAATTTAAATTATGATACGCCTCATCAGGAAAACATTTCCTGAACAACACGTGGCTTGATTTTCAAAATATTAGCCTTTCTAAAAAAAGTGAAGAAAATTTAAAGTAATATTGGGTTTCATCCGTTTACTGGTTTACAAACGATCAATAGTGCCAAAAAACGACCCCCAAAATATCATTTCTACAGTTGCCAGTTACGGTAAACGCCTTTTTAGTTTCATCCGGGGACGGGTGAATACGGATGAGGATGCCGAAGATATTCTGCAGGACGTTTGGTTTCAGTTGAGTAACCAGCCTGAGGCCGGTGCCATTGAACAAATTAGTGGCTGGTTGTACCGTGTGGCCAGGAATAAAATAACAGACAAATACCGCAAACAGAAAGAAGAACGGCTCGAAGATTTTACGTTTGAAGGAGAGGATGGCGAAATTAATATCAGGGAGATTCTGCTGGCCGAATCTTACTCGCCTGAAGAGGAGGGATTGAAAAAATTGTTTTGGGACCAGCTTTTTTTAGCGCTGGAAGAACTACCGGAAAACCAGCGATATGTATTTGTACAGAACGAACTTGAAGAACGTACCTTTCAGGAGCTCGCCGACGAAACCGGCGAAAACATCAAAACTTTAATATCAAGAAAAGGTTATGCGGTGAAGCATTTGCGCAACCGCTTACAAAATTTATATCAGGAATTTATCAATTATTAAATTTGCAGGAGATGAGAAATAGAAAGTTTAGTAAAGGCAAGAAATTCATTTTCTTTTTACCTGTGGTAGCATTAATTGCCGCTGCATTGGGGTTTGTAGTAATGTACTTGTGGAACTGGATTTTACCTGAAGTAGCCCATGCCGGGCGGCTTAATTTCTGGCAGGCATTTGGCCTGCTCGTGCTGTGCCGGATACTGTTCGGTAATTTTAATAAAGGTGGCGGTGGCCATGCTTTCCGCGAAAAAGCCCATAACATGCGTGCAAAATGGCATAGCATGAATGAGGAAGAAAGGGCAAAATTTAAAGAAGAATATAAACGGCGTTGTGGTGGCTGGGGTCGCCACGACCACCATTAAATAAAGAATATTTGGAGCCAGCTTAGCTGGCTTTTTTGTTTTTGGTCTCCTCAGGAAATCGTCCTTGCAATGACGAAAGTTTGTCATCCTGAACCTGTCGAAGGACTGTTCTGGATTAATAAAGGGGAGCAAAATATCACCACAGGTGTATAGATTAAATCTGAGCATCTGTGGCTTTTTATTTCAACAGCGCTTCTAACCTGATTGCTTATCTCAAAGTCAGATGGCAACATCTGATTTCACTTCAGCCCATTCAAAAAATATTTTCAAAAAAATTAAAGTAAAATCTTTTCTCTGCCGTCTACCTAATCAAACAAGGAAATAATAGTCATGAAAAAAATATTAAAAGCCATAGGATTCGGAATTGTACTGGGTGCAACCTTATTCTTTGTTCCATTCATATTTAAATTTATTTTAATTGCCATGCTCATTGGTATGGTATTCAGGATGTTTGCCTATAAAAGACGCAGGCATTTCGACCAAAGGTTTAACGGGTATTATCCTAACCCCTTCGAGCAGATTACCCCAATTGATGGGCAATGGTACCGCCCGAACATTCAGGGTAACGGTGTAGTAAGCAATATAAACGTAAATTAAATTTACCCATGAGAGCATTTAGAATATTTTTAGCCTTAGCAGCAGCCGGAGCAACTTTTTACAGCTTAAATGTATTGGCCGTTCAAAACGGATACCGCGACCGGTTAGACTTTAGAAACAGGCATTACCACGAACACGATTGCGGGCCAGGGCAGAAAAGCCACGCCTTCAACCATCACAGAAACAATACCACAGGCAATTTTGAGCTTAAACCAGAAGGGCCGGAAAGAATCATCCCCGTAAAATAAACTGATATGTCGCGCGTACTTTTTTTAGCTAATCCATACGACAGTTCTGCAAGCCCGATTCTAGGCCTTGCGAACGAGCTGATTAATAAAGGGCAGAAGGTTACCTTTTTCAGCTCGGATGAGTTTCAGGAACCCGTTGAGGGCATAGGTGCTGATTTTAAGTCTTACAAGGCAGACCTTGATGTTTTTCAGCAAAAGAAAAGCGACGAATCTAAGTCGGGGCTCATTAGTGCGTTGCTGGAACCGATGAAATTTATCGATGATATTGTGGTACAGATCAGGGGACTGAAATTCGATTACGCCGTATTTTCTCCCGCGTATCCATATGCCAGTATCATTACCCAATTACTGGGAATACCCAAAGCGCAGTTTGGTGTTGCCAGTTAAAATGCGGCCATAAAGGGCCGCGAATTAATTATTACAAACCATTAAATTTTAAAAACATGTACAACGAACATAGCTGCCACTCAGGCAAAATGCATCACGGTTGCGGCCATAGGGGCGGCAGATTTGGCCATCACTTTGGAGGCCGCTTTAAACACGGTTACGAAATGTTTAACCGGGGTTTCAGGCGTGTGCCGGTAAATATCGAAGAAACCGAAAATAGTTTCATTATTCACCTTTATGCACCGGCCCTGGTTAAAGAAAACCTGAAAGTGCGAACCAAAGATGATGTTTTAACCATTTCTTATCAACCGGTTGAAGAAGCTCCAACCGAAAAATTTAGTCGCCGCGAATACAGCAACGGCGCTTTTGAAAGAGCTTTTGCTTTAAACGGAAAGGTACTTAACGATCAGATTGCCGCGGCCTATGCCGATGGAATTTTAAAGGTAACCTTACCTAAAAACCCCGAAACCAACACGCCAGAAAAAGCTATTCTGGTGGACTAAGTTTTGTCTATTATAATTTCGCTGATGCTCCGGTTACCACCGGGGCATTTTTTATTGAATTTAGTGTTGGAATGGGATTCAGCACCGGGGCTATTGCCACTAAAATGATTAATCCTTCAAGGTTATTGAAATGCGTTTGCTATTGGCCTTAATTTGAGGTACTTTTGCTAAAAGACAAAAATAAACAGATTGAATTTTAACGACTTTAATTTTAACCCCGATTTATTTGAAGGCTTAATGGCCATGGGGTATAAAAGCGCTACTCCGATACAAGAACAAGCCATTCCGGTAATTTTGGATAATCACGATCTGATTGCCTGCGCCCAAACGGGTACAGGGAAAACGGCGAGCTACCTTTTGCCGGTAATGGATAAAATTAGCCGCGCAACTGACCGGCATAACAATACCTTGATTTTGGCGCCGACCCGTGAACTAGCCCAGCAAATCGATTTGCAGGTAGAAGCATTGGCTTATTTTACCAATATCAGTTCGTTAGCTGTTTATGGTGGGGGCGATGGCATTGCTTACGAACAGCAAAAACGTTCGATGCGCGAAGGTGTGGACATTATTATTGCCACACCTGGGCGTTTAATGGCACATTTATCGTCGGGGGTTTTGAAACTGGAGCATTTGCAGCATTTAATTTTGGATGAGGCTGACAGGATGCTGGATATGGGCTTTTACGATGATATTATCCGGATCATCAGCTATTTGCCTAAAAAAAGGCAAACACTTCTGTTTTCGGCCACGATGGCACCGAAAATCAGGAATATGGCAGGTAAAATTTTGCACGAGCCTAAACAAATTACCATCTCGATTGCTAAACCTGCCGAAGGAATTGACCAGCAGGCCTACAATATTCACGATCAGCAAAAACAGGCTTTACTGACCGAGATTTTTAAAGAAGGCAAATATAAAAGCAGTATCATTTTTGCTTCAACCAAAGAGAAGGTAAAGGCCTTGTATAAAACTTTTAAAAGCTTGGGCATTAAAGCGGAAGCGTTCCATTCTGATTTAGGCCAGAAAGAGCGTGAAGATATTTTATTGGCGTTTAAAAATAAGCGGTTAGGGATTATAATCGGAACCGATGTATTATCGCGTGGTATCGATGTAGAAGGAATTGACCTGGTTATTAACTATGATGTACCCGGCGATCCTGCAGATTACGTACACCGGATTGGCCGTACGGCGAGGGCCGCAACCAAGGGAACTGCCATTACCCTGGTTAACGGCAGGGATAAGCGTAAGTTCGATAATATAGAGAAACTGATTGAAAAGCAGGTGCCGCGCATGCCTTTGCCTGAGCATATTGCTGGCATGGAAATTACCCATGTGGAGGAGAAAAGGCCTCAGCATAACAATAACGGAAAGAAACGTGTTTGGCGCAAGAAGAAACCAAAACCTAAGCCAACGGGCTAATTGCGGTTCAGCTTGTCATCACTATTGTTCAACGCCAATTTTTCATTAATTCGTTCTTCTGAAAAGCGCCTCACATTTGTTTTTTATTTAACAAAATGGTGATATTCTATTGCAGTTTTGACAACTATAAAGAGTAAATTAGCTTTATAAAAACAGAATCAAAATGGACGCAAAAATTGGAATAACCGCAGAACATAGACAGGCCGTTTCAGAACAATTGGCTAAATTATTGGCTGACGAATACGTTTTGTATACCAAAACCCGTAATGCACACTGGAATGTGGAAGGCATCGACTTTCTGGCCAAGCATAAATTTTTTGAAGAACAGTATAACCAGCTTGACGAGTTTATTGATAGTGTTGCCGAAAGGATCCGAAAAATAGGTCATTATGCACCTGCAACCCTGAAAAACTTCTTAGCTTTAACACACTTAACCGAATACAGCGAACGCCACAACGATAGCCTGGGTTATATTAAAGATTTATTGGCCGATCATGAAACCGTAATTGAATTTATCAGGGGTAACATCAACCCGATTGCAAATGATTATGGTGATGCCGGAACCAGCGATTTTATTACCGGAATTATGGAAACCCACGAAGAAATGGCCTGGTTTTTAAGAGCACATATCAAATAAATTATCAGAATGATTTTTTAAACGCCAATAGGATAAATTCTTATTGGCGTTTTTGTTTTATGGCTATCTTTACGGTATTCCATGGCAAATTTCATCATCATCGGTCTGTGCATACTGGCTGGCATCCTCTTTAGAAAAAGCAAAACCCTGCCCAAAGATGCGCACAAGGGCATTAATGCCTGGATTATTTATATCGCTTTGCCTGCGGCCTCATTTAAATATTTGCCGCACATTGTGTGGACAAAAGAATTGCTTTTTCCGGCACTGGCACCCGCCTGTGTTTGGTTATTTGGCTGGCTCTTTGTTACTGCATACAGTCGTAGCCAGAAATTGAGCAAGGCAACAACAGGTGGGCTAAAGCTTACAAGCGCTTTAAGTAATACCTCATTTCTGGGCTTTCCCTTAATTGCGGCCTATTTTACCGAGAAAGACCAGGCAATAGCCATTATCTGCGATCAGGCCACGTTTATGCTTTTATCTACTATTGGTATTGTGGTGGCCATCCGTTCTTCGCAAAGCCAGAAACTGAGTACAGGGCTGGTATTTAAAAAGGTGCTTACATTCCCACCGCTTATTGGCTGTATTTTAGCCTTAACTCTACCACATTTTATTAATATTAGCCCCCTCGAATCGCTTTTCGAAAAGCTGGCCGGAACGGTTGGCCCACTGGCCTTATTTTCGATTGGTTTACAGCTTAGGTTTGGTGGTTGGTTTGGCGAATTGAAACACATTAGCATTGCTTTACTTTACAAATTAATACTGGCACCAACAGTAATTTTAACTATCGCCATGTTTTTGGGCTTGAGTGGAACCATTATACAGATCACCATTTTTGAAATGGCTATGCCCACTTTGGTAACGGCCGGTGTGGTTGCAGATCAGTATAACCTGAACCCGAAACTGGCTAATCTGGTAGTAGGAGTGGGAATTATACTGGCCTTTATGACCACGGCTTTATGGTGGATGGTACTTACTTATTCTGGACTAGTTTGATGTTTATTTATTACCACAGAGACTATAGAGAGAAGGCACTAAGAGATCACAGCGGTTTTTTGTTTATTTTACCACAGATAAAAAGGATCGACACAGATAGAGCTTATTTTAATTATAGATGTAATTATTAGTAGAGTTGAAAGGCTGCTTCACAAGGTGCCTCCATCTTCTGGCACTTTGTGTCCCTCTGTGTAACACCAGGTAAACTCTGTGGTAATAAAAAGCCGCAAAATTTCTTCTGCGGCTTCTATCATTTCAAATTTTTTTACAGGCCTAATTTCTTGGCAATAGCAGATGGAATACCTGCCTTGTTTAATAAAAATGCGGTGGTTTTATATTTTACGTAGTTTTTGGTTACGTATAAATAACCTTTATAATCGTTGGTTACACCCCACGAATTTTTAACGATATAGTATTCTTTACCGTTCTGGTCTTTGGCTAAACCCACAATGTGCATACCATGGTCGTCAGTAGTCTGGTAGTTATCAAAAGCGGCCTGACGGTTTTCCTGGGTAATTTCCATCTCTGCCTGCGGACCATTAAACATATCGGCTTTTTCTTTCGCCGTCATCTCGGTATAAGGTGTTTGCGGAACGAAAGCCACACCGTTTTTATAGCTGAAAGATTTTTCGCTTACATCGGTAGCCCAGGCCACAGTATAGCCGTTTTTCAAGGCATTGTCAATGATATCGGTAATTTCGTTTACTTTAACGTTATATACCTGATCGAACGACCAGTTATCAGGAACCAATAAAGTAAACTTGCTGTAGAAAGGATGATCGTTGAAAGAAGATAATTCTACATAGTTATCAGGGTTGATGCCTACCACTTCGTTAGCGAAGGTTTTAGGGGTGTATTTTTTGCCCTTGTAAGTAAAGTTTTCCGGAACAGCTCCTAAATAGGCATCAATAACGCCAGTATAAGCTTTTAACCAGTTAGGTGTCAATTCGCCATTGGCATTTTTAACTACTGCCTCTAAAACACCCTTTTCGATATCGCCAAGCTCAGCCGTTTTATTAATTTTAGTGCCATAATTAAGGCCGGTGTATACTTCCTGTGGTACAGCACCATATTTTCTGTACATGTTGATTACATCGTGCAAAGCACCGCCATCGCCTAAAGAAACTGCACCGTGCATGCGTACATAATTAATCCCTTTTTCTACATAAGCATTACGGGCTGAGAAAATCTGCGATAGCTGAACAGGCTGTTTGCCTGCTTTAATCATTTCCGATTCAAGAAATGAGTTGGTAGAATAACTCCAGCAGGTACCTGAAGAGCCCTGGTTTTGAACGGGTGTATTGGCTAAATTAATAACATCAGTAAATTTAAAAGACGCTTTACTGTTTTCGCTTTGGTTGTTTTTTAAAGAGTTAACAAGATTGTCCTGACCATAGGTTACTAAAGTAGATAACGACAAAGCCAGACCAATCACACTGATTTTGGTGTAGTTGATCATTTTTTTATGAATAATATTAAAACTGAGCGAATGTAGAAATACTTGCTGATTTACGACAGAAATGTTTGTAATAAAATCCATAACATCCGTCATTTAAATGCAACAATGTTGATTTAGCACTCCGGCAAACTGATCGGGATATTGGTTGCAAGGCCTCCATCAGAGGTTTCTTTATACTTTGCATTCATATCTAACGCGGTTTCCCACATGGTGTTTACTACAGCGTCTAAACTTACTTTGGCCTTATCGGGATTACTTTGTAAAGCCAGCTGACTTGCCGTAATCGCTTTTATGGCACCCATCGTATTGCGTTCAATGCAAGGAATCTGCACCAGTCCGCCAATCGGATCGCAGGTTAAGCCCAGGTGGTGCTCCATGGCAATTTCGGCGGCCATTAATACCTGTCTTTGCGAGCCGCCCAGGCACTCGGTCAGTGCAGCAGCAGCCATAGCTGATGAAACGCCGATTTCGGCCTGGCATCCGCCCATAGCTGCAGATATGGTGGCTCCTTTTTTGAAAATACTGCCTATTTCTGAAGCACAGGCAATAAACTGGATAATTTTTTCTTCAGTATAACCATTGCAAAAGGTAATGAAATATTGAAGTACCGCTGGTATTACGCCTGCAGCCCCATTGGTAGGCGCAGTAACTACGCGGCCAAATGAAGCATTTTCTTCGTTAACAGCAAGTGCAAAACAGCTTACCCAATCTAAAATGTAATTAAACCCATTTCCTCCGTTTCTAATGGCTTCTACCCAGGTGTCGTAATTGGTGTATTCATTTTGGCCAATCAACCTTTTGTTAAGCGGGAAAGCACGGCGGGCAACATCTAAGCCACCGGGTAAGAAACCTGTGGTATGGCAGCCACGGTAAATGCAATCGCGCATCACGGCAAAATGCTGTAAAATGCCTTTTTTTGTTTCCGCCTCCGGTCGCCAGGCCAGCTCGTTTTCCATTACAATTTCGCTCACTTTTAAACCTGTAGACAGGCACCAGTGCAACAGCTCTTTCGCTTTCTCAACCGGGAAAGGCAGGTCTACCTGTGGTTTTTTGCTGTTATCTTCACCTTCTTTTACGACGAACCCCCCACCAATGGAGTAGTAGGTTTCTGAAAAAGCTTTTCCATTGCTTAAAAATGCCTGGAAAGTAACGGCGTTGGGATGGAACGGCAGACTTTCGGAAAAAAGGAACAGGAGATCTTCACTGTAATTGAAATCGATAACAAGTTGATTGGCGAGATTCAGTTTCTTATCTTTCTGAATTGCTTCAAAGGTTGGCGTTACGGCATCCACGTCAAAAGTTACCGGATCGGCCCCTGTTAAACCCAGTAAAATGGCCACATCAGTTCCGTGGCCCTTGCCGGTTTTGGCAAGCGAGCCGTAAAGCAATATTTTTATGCCCTCTACGGTATCAATGGGATGGTTTTGTCCCAGCGAAGCAGTAAACTGCTGTGCCGCCCTCCAAGGGCCCAGGGTATGCGAACTTGATGGACCGATGCCTATTTTAAAAATATCGAAAACTGAAATCTGTTCCTTGATCATTACGAAAGTTAGTTATACAAAGCTATGATTTGTTTTATGATTTTGGTTAAATTAATTATGAGTGAACATCAAAATATTTTACCTTAGGGAAATCTAATTTAAATGCTCAAACATGGATTTTAACACTAGCTACCAAGAAGTTGACCTCGATTATTGCCGCGCCAGTTCTGGCAAAAGACTTACCAACTATATTATCGACTTAATTGTCTTTTACATTATTCTTTTTGGCATTTACATCTTTATAGAAATCTTATTTCCTGGAATTTTAGATGGGATTAATAGTCTTTTAGACCGGTTGATTGCGATGTTTTGTTATGGCTTTATAATGAGTTTAATAGAAGCTGTTTCACATGGAAAATCGATCGGGAAGCTCATTACAGGAACAAAAGCGGTAAACTTAGATGGCAGTGAAATTGATTTACAAAAAGCATTTACGCGAAATATGATCCGCGTAATTCCTTTTAATGCACTTAGTGCCCTCAGTAATCCCTGCGACCCCTGGCACGATCGCTGGTCGGATACGATGGTAATTGATGAGAAAAAACTGGCACTACAAACCCAAAGGGTAATTCTGTTCGATTCGGTTAAAAATCAAATTCAATAATGTCGGTATCCCTAAGCATGCGCTCTACAAACTTTTGGTGGTTTTGCGGAGTGCCGGTGGCTACCCAGTTTCCGGTAATAATATTGCCTGCCAACTGGTGTTTACCACGTTGCGGTTTCAGTTTACTTTCTCTAAAAACTTCCTCATAGCTTTCTAAATTAAAGTGGCTATGTTGTTTTTTAACAATGCGGTAAACCCGTTTGGTAAAACGGCGGTCGCCTATTTCTTCTAAAAAAGGAAAAATAATCAGGGCCAGCATGACTACAATGGTAACGCCAATAGCCTGTTCATAATGCCCTGAACCAACAGCCATCCCTATTGCGGCTACAATCCAGATGATACAGGCTGTGGTTAAGCCTTTAACCCGGTTTTCTTCCTTAAAAATTACTCCTGCACCTAAAAAACCAATGCCGGTTACAATGTTCGATGCAATGCGGTCCTGGCTACCGGCCCCGATGTTGATGGATAGGATGGTAAATAAGGTGGAGCCCAAACCAATCATCATCATGGTTTTTAAACCTGCCGATTTACTTCTGTATTCACGTTCAGCGCCGATGATACCACAAAGCAGGGTGGCCAGTAAAAACTTATTGATTTCACTTTGTGTAATAAAATGGTGTTGAGTTAAGATATCGTTCATTGCCTTGGGTTATCAACAGCAAATTAATAAAAATCATAACATCTTAAACCATTTGCACGGCCACCATTTGAACTATTTGGAAAATATTTTTCATAACCTACGCCAATTTCCGATGTTCCGCCCGTGTTGCTATAGTTGATTTTAGAGGTTGTAGCATCGTGACTGATCCCTAGCCTGAATTTTTCACCATTGGTTCTCCTGTTAAAAATATCGAAGATTACGGAAAATACAATTGCATCATTTCCGTTCGAGTTGCCATCGTTGCGGTACCAGATGCCGGCATTTACGCTGGCATATTTGTATTGCATGCCTGCGCTGAACGATTTTACATTGCCCTGTTTGTAGGCAACGATAGATGGGATGAGGTAATTCCCATCGCGATCGTATTCATCAGGCACCAGGGTTAATTTGTAACTTAAGTTGCCCGAGATACGCATGGGTAACCTGGCCTGAAAACCTGATAAAGATTCATCCGGGCGGTTGAGGTGATGTACTGCCAATCCCATCATAAATTTCCCGACCACCAAGTTGGCACCTGCACTGGAATCAAAATAATAGCGGCTATCTATACTTGGCCTTTCTGCTCCCGACACACTGCCGGGGATGTAACCGGTATTGATATCGATCTGGTCGCCAAACACCAGTTTATCCCAGTTTAACTTCTGGTTGGTAATGCCTCCCTGTAAACCAAATGAGAGTGCGAAATCGTCTCCGCCGATGATATAAGAATAGCTTAGGGCTATATTGTTTTTTACCAGGTAGGCTGTACCTTCGCTGCTGCGGTTAAAAATAAGCCCAATGCCACTGTTCAGTTTACGCAGGTTGAGGTCTCCGGAGGCTGTCATATAAGAATAATCACTGGCCAAACCCGTCCATTGATTACGATAGAGTGCGTTAAACCTGATGTCGCCTTCAAACTGACCTGTTAATGCCGGGTTTAAATAAATCGGGGCATTATAAAATTGCGAATAAATGTGATCCTGGGCCAACGAAACCATTGACAGCAAGCAAAACACCAATATGATTATCCTTCTCTCCATCATCTATCTGATTAAATATATTACGCCTGTTTTTTTCGGAGGAGAGGAATCGTAAGTCATCCCTTTCCAATCGCTGCCATTAATAAATTTGATGTCTACTTTCCAATAATAAACACCCTGTGGCTGATCCTGGCCTTTATAAGTGCCGTCCCAGCCCTCTAAAGGTGCACCATCATCCAATTTGGTTGTTTCCCAAAGCAACTCTCCCCATTTGTTAAAAACAGACATGTTCCACTCTTTTATACCCCGGCCCTTTGCTTTAAAGGTTTTAATCTCATTTTTCGCACTTGCAGGCATAAAAGAGTTGGGGATGTTCAGATAGCCGGGTACACCGATAATGCGAACCGATTGAAAAGTGGTTGAAGAACAACCTTCTTTGTTCAACACTTTCAGCGTTACATTGTAAGTGCCTTCGTTAGCATAAGTGTGGTTAGGGTTTTGTAAGGTCGATTTGGCACCATCGCCAAAAGTCCACTCCCAGCTCACCGGGCCTGTACTTACATCTTTAAAGCCAAAGCTGTAATTCGGTATGGAAAGCTCATTTCCGGGGTTTACGGTGAAAGCAGCTACCGGTGGAGCAACAATCTGGATAAAATCAGGAAGAGTTAAAGTGTTGCTGCAGCCAAGGCTGTTTGTGGTGGTTAGGGTAACAGTATAGTTTACCCCCGAACCGGTGTAGATATGCTGGGGCTCAAACTCATTTGAAACCGGGGAGCCATCGCCAAAATCCCAGGCATAACCAATGGCCCCAACACTGGTATTTTTAAATTTAACCACGAGGTTGGTACAACCAACAGTTTTATCGGCACTGAAACTTGCCGTAGGTTGAGCAAGTACGGTTACCGTTTCAGTAGCGAAATTTTTGGAACAATCGTTTTCAGCATCCAACCTGATGGTATATCGTCCCGGTTTATTGAAAGTGTAAGGAAAAATACCCGTACTGGTTGTTGGGATTAGAATGGGCGTTTCTCCTGAATCTTCGTTTGTAATGGTATAAACAAAGCGGCTTGCTCCGCTGGTATTGTTTAAAAAGTTTACCTTCCAGGGGGCGCAGCCTTTTTTCTCGTTACCATTTACCACCAGGGCTGGTATAATATCATTTGGCGAAACCCTGATCACAACCGGGATGGCGTTTGCAACGCCGCAAGCATTTCTGGCGGTCATATTTACCGTAAAATCCTTCACGGCCAATGTCTTAAAGGTATGGCTCACGGTTTGCCTGTCGGTATAAGTTTCAGTGGGGCTGCCATCGCCAAAATCGTAGGTATAGGTTGTTCCTGCACTTTCCGGACCGGTATTTATAAAGTTTACGAGGAGATCAGCACACCCTGTTGTTTTATCAGGCGAAAATATAGCAACCGGTTTGGCATGTACAATTACTGTGGCATTGGTTACAACCGGCGGACCACAAGGTACGGTTGTGGTTAGCGTAATGTGATAAGTTTTGTCTTTCCCGCTTGGATCAGCCTGGAAAGTTATGGCAGCAGGCTGGGCGAGGGCAGATGTTTGGCCGTTATCAAAATCCCATCTATAAGTAGCGCCATTAAGCGGATTGGTGGTATTGGTAAAAATAACATTAGGAAGTGGCCCGCAACCCTCAGTAATACTTTGCGTAAAAGATGGAGTTATGACCGGAAGCGTACTAAATACTTCGCTTTTTTCGTCTGGATTACAACCCAGGCTACTGGTAACTACTAGTTTTATGGTTACGCTTTCGTTGCCATTCATGATGGTATACCCTGGAAACGTTGACCCTGTTCCGATCTGTACATTATTGGCAAACCAGGTATAGGTTGCATTACGATCGGGATATAATGTAGCCGCAATATTGCTTGCTTCGAGTTTAAAAGGAGCGCAGCCTGTGTTGGTGGTATAAGTTATTTCTGCCTTAGCATGCGGATTAACCGTGATCTTAATCTGGTTGCTTAAATTGTTACTGCAAGCTCCGCTGGCTACCGATCGGCGGTAATAAATGCTTACAGTTGGTATCGGGGGGGTAAAGTTTACACTGTTTGCACCCAATACATCGCTCCAATCGGTTCCATTTAAACTCGATTGCCATTGATAGCTGTACGTGCCACTACCCCCGCCTGGCGTAGTGCCTGTTAAAGTCGTTGCTGCAGTGCCGATACATATGTTCTGATCGCTACTGATAATATTGTTTGTCAAACCAGGTAAAACAGTAACCTGAACCGAATTACTGATTGAAGTACAAATGGTACTGTTTACCAACCGCCTGAAATAGCCAGAAACGGTTGCTGTTGTGGTTAAATTTTGATTAATGGCGGAGGGAATATTGGCCCAGGTACTGCCATCAGTACTGCTTTGCCATTGGTAGGCATAGGAGCCTGTTCCGCCGGTAGGCACATCCCCTGTAAGGGTAATGTTTTGGCCAGCGCAAATGGAGGCAACCGCCGCATTAATGGTATTGGTAACCGGCGAATAATAGGTAATGGTTACATCATCGGTAGAAGGCGGGCAACCACCAAAGCCGGCAATGGTCCACCTGAAGGTATAGGTTTGCCCGGGTACAAGCCCCGTAACCGAAGTGTTATATAGGGTAGGATTGGTAATGACAACACCCGTTTGGGCCGTTACGATAGTCCAGCTACCACTGTTCGGTGCCGGGTTATTTCCATTCAGATTAATACTGTTTCCGCTGCATAAATTTTGATCTGGGCCTGCATTGGCCACGACAGTTCCGGGGTTTACGGTTATGGTGGTTACTGTAGAGCCTGCTTCTGCACAGCTTCCGCTTTGTACCACCGCCCGGTATTGTGTGGTTATGGTGAGGTTAGAAAATACATATGGATTTGCAGTTGAGGTAATGGTAGACCAATTTACCCCATTATCGATAGATCTTTCCCAACGGACAATATTTCCAACATGCCCTGCTAAATTGATGTTGCCGCCATTTGTACCCGCACACACGCTTACATCTCCTGTTGTAGTGCCGCCAACACTAAGCGGGTTAACCGTAACCTGAACATCATCACTTGAGCTAGAACAGCCTGTATCGCTGATGGTCCAACGCAATACATAGCTGTTACCTGCTGCTAAACCCGAAATTTGTGTGTTGTTTTGGGTATCATCATTAAAGGTTATGGCGGTAGGGGCCGATACAATTGTCCATTTTCCGGTTCCTACAACAGGGTTGTTGCCTTTTAAGGTATAAATGCTTTGGTTACAGATCGCTTCATCGGGGCCCGCATTTGCCAGTGTTGCGCTTGGCAAAACTGTGATGGTAATACTAACGGGTGTACCCGGGCAGCCATTTGCAGATACCGGTGTAATGATATAGGTTACCGTGCCTGCGGTGGTGCCGGCGTTATTTAGAATATCGTTGATATGGTTATCTGCAGATGCCGCCGTTCTATTGCTATTGCCCGTAATACTCCCGGTTACTGTACTGTTGTAAGTATAATTTACCCCGGCAAAATTGCCAGATAAGGTAATGGCTGATGATGTTTTATTACAGATGGTTAAACTGGCCGGTGTAGCAGTGATAATGGGATTAGGCTTAACAGTCACTACTAAATTAAAAGGTGTTCCGTCGCAGCCATCGAAATGCGGCGTGATGGTATAAGTTACGCTTGCATCGGCATTAAGATCGGTATTACTGAGTACATCATTAATATTTCCGGTTCCGGCAGCCGTATAGCCGCTTGCAGACGGCGTTCCGGTTGCTGTCCAGGTGTAGGTAACGCCGGCAATAGCGGAGGTTGGGGTATAAGCTACACTGCTACCTGTACAGATGGTTCGGGTGTCGGCACTTGTTAAACTGATATCGGGTTTAATTTTTAAGATAATGTCATCATCGATCTGGTTACAGGGAGGAGCCAGTGCCGTAGTAACCCTTAATGTTAAGGTAACGATACCAGCCCTCTTTTCGCTCAATGTTGGCGTATAAACGGCATTTAAATCGTTTCGGCCAGGGGTAAATGTACCTTGACCTCCGACCCAGCTTTGAGAGGTAGTGGTACCGGTTACGGTTCCACTGAGGGTAAAACCTGGGTCGTTAAAACAGATGTTTTGATCTGTCCCGGCATTAACCACCGGTGCGGTACTGAACGTTAAGATTTGGGCGTCTTCGGCTGTGCCGCAATTATTTTTATGAACAACCTTTATCGTATACGTATCGTAGCTATCGAATTTTATCGATGGATATTTAGAATTTGCAGTGGTGCCACCGGTAAAGCTGTAAATACCCGATCCAGACGGGGTGACGGTCCAGGTGTAGGTATCGGAAAGATCTCTTGTAGTGCCTGAAAGCGTGGTTTTGGTTGGTCCGGTAGTGGTGTTGTTAAAATCGTAAGTTGATAAATTACAAACCGTAATATCAGGTGAAAGAACGGCTACAGGGTTTGCATTTACCACAACAGTTTGTGGCGGGCTGCTAATAATGCCGCAAGATGGAGTAGTAATGCTCAGGGTAATGGTATAGGTGCCAGCTGTGGTAAAATTGAATTCAGGTTCTTTGCTGGCCGCATTAGTGCCTCCTGCAAAACTAACTGCCGGACTAACTGACCATGAATAGTTGTTGGCTGCATCGCAGGTATTATCTAAAACAGAAAGATCAGTTGCTTTTAATGTTGTTCCGGCACAAATTGTATGTGATGGGAAGCTAAAGTCTGGCTTTGGCGGATCCTGGATGCAGATTTTCATTTCTACCGGATCGGCGTTACATGCCCCTGAACTGTTAGATTCTAATCGGATGGTATGCTCGCCATGTGTGGTAAATTTGTACACCAGATTATAAGATCTTGGCTGGTTTGCCTTCACCGGTATACCATCCACGTACCAATTATAAGTAACCTCATTGGGTACACAGCCTAAGGTATTGGTATTTGGATTTTCGCCAAGTGTAGAAGTGTTTACAAAAGTAATATCAGCGTTGGTACAACCGGGAGTATTAAAAGTAAAAGAATTTACCGGTTTAACCACTACTTTGGCTGAAGAGGAAACCGGTGTGCCAATTATCCCACAAAAGCTGTTTGATACATTGATGGAAACATCAAACGCATTAAAAATGGTGCCTGCACTGGAGGTTGAAACGCTTCCGCAGGATGATTTTATGTATGAGTGGGCTACAATACCGCCATTATTTATAATCTCGCAGAGGGTATAGGTGGTGGTGGTTTGGTCGCCCCAGTTAATTGTATAAATATCGCCTGGAAAGTTATTTTGAATGCCAGCCCCCGAGGTAACATCAACATTAAAAGTTAAAGCTCCTAATGGTAAACATACTACCGTGTTCCCAGTATTGGCAAAAGCCGTAATTGTCTTATTATTAATCAACAGGTAGGCTTTAGTGGCGACGGTACCATCAGGCATAACTGCCTTGGTATAAATAGTGTAGTGCGATTGTTGGGCCGTAAAAGTTTGTATAGGAGTAAGAAAGGAAATTGAAGCTGCGGTTGTGCCGTTTATCTCGTCGGTTACCGTTGCGGTAACTGTACTGTTTGCAGTAGATTCATTGCTAATTAAAAAGCTATTATTGGGCTTGCTGGTGCAGGTACCAAAAGTTTCTCTATTCGTATTGTTTAAATAGGTTGAGGTGAGTTTTGCTTCAACAGCGGTTCCAGCCTTTACTTCAAAAGGAGTAGAGGGGTTACTTGTGGTTACGGGAGCAGTCGTTTTTACCCTAACGCGATAGCCTGTGCCTGGTGTAAGGCCTGTGGGGAGTAATCCGTTTATGTAAGTGCTATAAAAGCCGGCATAAGTACCGATAAGTGTTTCTGCTGCGAAACTTCCGTTTTGATCTGATAAATAGAGCTGAAATTGATTTCCCTGTGATATGCAGCTTGTTGGTATTTTAAAAGGGACAGCAATGGTACTTCCTGGGGTATATGGCCCCGGATCTACGGAGCCGATAGTTACCTGCGCGAAAACATTTGACGTGAACAAAAATGCCCCGAAAAACAGGACAAAGAAATGCCATTTCCGTTTGCAGCGAATCTTCATAAATTTCTAACACTAGGAATGATTTTATTGCGTTCCGGAAGTTATAGTTGGGTAACTGCCTGGCCTGTACTCAAGGTTGAGTATTCAGACTTCATGGTGCGTCAATAAATATTCGTTACAAAGAACGTGTTTTTTAATTTACATTCGTAAATTTTTTACACCAACATTAACTAAATGAGCAGGTTATAAGTTCTGCTAAACCTGGTTTTATATAGTGAAAGGGCATAAAAAACCCCCAAGGCTTGATTGCCCTGAGGGTATATTTTTACACGAAATCGTTTCGCTATGGAATGGTATTACATCATACCGCCCATACCACCGCCACCCATTGGCGGCATAGCAGGAGCACCACCTTCTTCAGGTTCGTCTGCTAAAACAACTTCTGTGGTTAATAACATGGCTGCAATAGATGCGGCATTTTCTAAAGCTACACGGCTTACTTTGGTTGGGTCGATAACACCTGCACCAATTAAGTTTTCGTAAGCACCTGTACGTGCATTGTAACCGAAATCAGCAGTACCTTCTTTAACTTTTTGTACTACGATAGAACCTTCAATACCTGCGTTTTCGCAAATCTGACGTAATGGCTCTTCAATCGCACGACGGATGATCTGGATACCTGTGTTTTCATCTTCGTTAACGCCTTTTAAATCAGCAATAGAGGCTACAGCGCGGATGAAAGCTACACCACCACCAGCTACAATACCTTCTTCTACAGCTGCACGGGTTGCATGTAAGGCATCATCAACACGGTCTTTTTTCTCTTTCATTTCAACCTCGCTTGCTGCACCCACGTAAAGCACCGCAACACCACCAGCTAATTTAGCTAAGCGCTCTTGTAATTTTTCTTTATCGTAGTCAGAAGTAGTGGTTTCGATCTGAGCTTTAATCTGGTTAACACGAGCTTTAATATCATCAGTGTTACCTGCACCGTTAATTACAGTGGTATTGTCTTTATCAACAACCACTTTTTCTGCTGAACCCAAATAAGTTAAATCAGCATTTTCTAATTTGTAACCTCTTTCTTCTGAGATAACAGTACCGCCCGTTAAGATCGCGATGTCTTCTAACATGGCTTTTCTTCTGTCGCCGAAACCTGGAGCTTTAACAGCCACCACTTTCAGTGAACCACGGATTTTGTTTACGACCAAAGTAGCCAAAGCTTCGCCATCTAAATCTTCAGAGATGATTACCAATGGTTTACCGGTTTGAACAGTTTTTTCTAAAACCGGCAACAATTCTTTCATGTTGCTGATTTTTTTGTCGTAGATTAAAATGTAAGGACTGTCTAATTCAGCTTCCATTTTATCTGCATTGGTTACAAAGTATGGAGATAAATAACCCCTGTCAAACTGCATACCCTCAACTGTTTTCACTTCAGTTTCAGTACCTTTTGCCTCTTCAACAGTAATTACACCATCTTTACCAACTTTGCTCATTGCCTCAGCAATTAAGGCACCGATTACCTCGTCGTTGTTAGCCGAAATAGAAGCAACCTGTTTAATTTTATTGTTGTCTTCGCCAACAGTTTGCGATTGCGTTTTTAAGTTCTCTACAACAGCAGAAACAGCTTTATCGATACCACGTTTTAAATCCATTGGATTTGCACCAGCAGCAACGTTTTTAATACCGGTAGTAATAATGGCTTGTGCTAAAACAGTAGCTGTAGTTGTACCATCACCAGCAATATCAGCGGTTTTTGAGGCTACTTCTTTCACCATTTGAGCACCCATGTTCTCAACCGCATCTTTCAATTCGATTTCTTTAGCCACTGTAACACCATCTTTGGTGATTGCCGGAGAACCGA
Organism: Pedobacter zeae; assembly: GCF_014196715.1. Lineage (GTDB taxonomy): Bacteria > Bacteroidota > Bacteroidia > Sphingobacteriales > Sphingobacteriaceae > Pedobacter > Pedobacter zeae. The sequence goes on along the minus strand of NZ_JACIEF010000003.1, from coordinate 778,986 downwards.
ATTTTTTATCGATAATTACGTTACGTCCCTTTGGACCTAAAGTTACTTTTACGGCATTTGCCAGAATATCAACACCTCTTTTCAGGGCGTCGCGCGCTTCAACGTTATATTTTACTTGTTTAGACATTTTTAAGAATATTTTAAAGTTTTAATGTTGGAAGGTTGAAACATTTCAATCTTCCGGTTTATATAAACATTGCAACGTTTAATGTTGCAATATTTCAATTACCTATCCAACAACAGCGTAGATATCAGTTTCACGCATGATCAGGTAATCTTTACCTTCGTAAGGGAACTCAGTACCGCCGTATTTACCATAAATTACAACATCGCCAATTTTTACACTGGCTTTTTTACCTTCAGAATCTTCTTCAGAAACAGAAACTACAGTTCCTTTAGATGGTTTTTCTTTTGCAGTATCAGGAATATACAAACCTGATGCAGTTTTCTCTTCTGCTGCAGCTGGTTCAACGATTACTCTGTTCGAACTGCCAGCAATTGGTTTAAGGTTTAACGCCATAACTTTTATTATTTTTTATTTTGATTTTTGTTTTTTTATTATGCTTTCATTCAACACTTTTTATGCCAATAGGCATGTAGGGACAAATTTTCACCCTAAACTGTCAATCTTTTCACCCTAATCGCTTATGGGCGTGTCAGCATGGCAGTAAAGTTTTGCTTTTTAGCCGGATTTAGGGTTTAATTCTTGACTTCCCCCTTCGTCGTCATGCTGAATTTATTTTATTATCCGTTTTTAATGTAAGGTCTGATAGGCGACTGCGTGATCAGCATCTTTCCTGCAAGACACCCCTGAAATAAATTGAGGCTGACAACTCAAAACTTAAAATATTTCCTTTTCAGTTAAATACTTCCAATATCTTTTAGGCAAGTGCTGTATATGTAGTTTGGTGTTTTTTCTGGGTATAATGTTCGCGCTTTTAAAATAATCTTTCCAAAGTGTGGCATAAAGTGCTTCGTTTTCATCCATAAGTACGGGAGCAGGTTTCTGTTTATTAATGCCTTCGGTAAAACTTATGGTTATTTCTGATACCGTATCTAAATTGTAGTGTAAGCCATAATGGCGCTTTAAATCGTAAATTACCCATTGCTGATCTGCATAACGGTTTTTAAAATGATTTGATATCAAAGGCAGTACATTAAAATCAGGATCAATACCGGCATAAAACAAACCGTCGCCTGTTTTTTGGAAACGGATAAAGGCTTCCATCCGGTGTTTTTCGCGTTCCACACTTTTGGCATATTTAGAAAGAGCAATTACGTGCTCGTTGCCATAATTGCCTTCCGCTCCGGTAGCGTGTTTAAAAATGTAAACCGAAAAATGAAAGAGGTGGTTATAGGCTTCAGGGATTTCAGATAAATAACTGCAGTAAAATTTACGCAGCCATACCTTTGAGAGTTTCTTCTGAAGCCCCATCCAAACGCGGTCGGCTTTCGTCGCATCGGTTGTAACCATAAAACTTTCAGCAAAAGCTTCAGGCTGGAACATGCCGCTTGATTTAAGCACGACTTTGCCTGGTTTGCGCTCAAACCATTCAAAAACTGCTGTTAAAAGACCGGGAAGAGAGCCATCGAAGATGTAGATCATTATATTGCTACTTTAAATTGCCATTTCTGAACGCAGTGAAGAATCTCTTTTCTATAAATCAAATTACCAGGGATTTATAAGCGTTGAAGCCTGTGATAACAGAAACGGAAACCGCCCTGACATTGCAGACTCTTCACTGCGTTCAGAATGACAGCAGATTAAAACAAAAGCATCTGGTTATTAGCTGTTTTTAAATATTTGCTTTTGCTTTCGGCCAGGATAAAAGCTTTAATCTGAGTACCCTGGTAATCTCTTAACTGGTAAGGGCTATCGGCACAAACTATAAAGTGTTTGGCTTTATTATAGGCTATGCCTATTTTCTTCAGCTGGTCGATGCGCAGTTTACCAAACTTGCGGGCTTGCACAATCTTTTGGGCCGACATTACCCCGATACCCGGAATTCGCAAAATCATTTTATAATCTGCCTGGTTAATATCAACCGGAAAATGCTGCATGTTGCGGATGGCCCAGCTCAGTTTTGGATCAATATCTACATCAAGATTGGGATTGGCATCGTTTAAAATTTCCTGTACTTTAAAGCCATAAAATCGCATCAGCCAATCCGTCTGGTATAGCCGGTTTTCTCTTAGCAAAGGAGGCTGGGTGCCTAAAACAGGCATTCGGCTATCGTTACTAATGGGCACATAACCCGAATAATAAACCCTTTTTAATGAAAAGTTCTGGTAAAAAGCATTGGCCGTATACATAATATCTTTATCGCTCTCGGGTGTTGCGCCAATAACCATTTGGGTACTCTGCCCTGCCGGTACAAACTTGGGGATGTGTTTGATCAGTTTTTTATGTGCCGAAAACTGGGTAATTTGTTTTTGTACAAATTCGAGCGGTTTAATTACATCGGCATGGTTTTTTTCGGGAGCCAGGAGTTTTAAACCGGCTTCGGTTGGCATCTCTAAATTAATGCTCATCCTGTCGGCGTATAATCCGGCTTCTTTAATCAGTTCATCACTGGCACCGGGAATGGTTTTAAGGTGGATATAACCGTTATAATTTTGCTCTAACCGTAATTTTTTTACCACCAGGAGCAGGCGTTCATGGTAAAATCGGCATTTTTAAAAATCCCCGAACTTAAAAACAGGCCTTCAATGTAATTACGGCGATAAAAATTCATGGTGAGGTCTACCACTTCATCAACGGTAAAAGCAGCGCGTTTAATGTCGTTGCTTTTTCTTGAAACACAGAATAAGCAATCGTAAATGCAGTGATTGGTGAGTAGAATTTTTAATAATGATACGCACCTGCCATCCTCGGTATAGGTATGGCAAATGCCCGAAACGTGGCTGTTTCCAAGACCTTTATTATCGTTCTTTCTTGTGCCGCCGCTTGATGAACAAGAAACATCATATTTAGCGGCGTCAGCAAGAATAGTTAATTTTTCACGAATGCGATCAAACATAGGAAGTATTTTTTTTGCTAACAAATATAGTTTAATAACTAAAAATATTAGCAAATAGATTTGTTTAATCTATTCGATTTCGGAATAATCGTGTTTAGCTAAAACTATTGGAGGGATTCAGCTTTCTGCTCAATGGCAGTTGATGTGCAATATTATAGCTTTCCTGATAGTATTTTAATTCAGAAAAGAAGTGTTCTGCTGCTGTTTCATGGTTTTTAAGCGCACTAAAGTTCGCTACAAACGCTGGGTTTTTAAATGTAATCTGATAAAAGTAACCGCCATTATGGTTATCGAACATTTCGATTACGCTGGTTACGTTTTCCCATTCAGAAAAAAAATCGGTTCTTCTGTATAAGAAAGAAGTTTTTCTTAGTTTAAAGCTTATGCCTTTTTCGCTAATGGAGATTTTGCTATGCACAAAGATCTGCGTTTTGGTGATCCATAATAAGAAGAGGGCCATTAAAATAATCGATAACGAAACAAACAGCAATGTGGAGGTTTCGGAAAGCGATGATGGTAAACTAAAAAGACAATACAACATTAAGGAAATGAATAATACAGGAATGCCAACCATCGCGATTAACAAAACACTGTTTTTATGGTATTTTAGTTTATAAGGATACATAAGGATAATTTTTTTTAAAGTTAAATCCTTATAAACCGTTCTGAAATACTTACTAATGGGTATTTTAAAATAGTCCTTTTGTAGGTTATTTGCCTTCCCACTCTTTATAAAAGTGCTCGAGGTATAGCAGCATAAACTGGTGTCTTTCTGCTGCTAACGTTTTCCCGGCTTCGGTATTCATCATGTCTTTCAACAGCAGTAGTTTTTCGTAAAAATGGTTAATAGTTGGCGCGGTGGTATTTTTATAACTCTCTTTGGAGCGGTGTTCTTCCGGTAAGATAGCCGGGTCGTAAAGCACCCTGTTTTTGAATCCGCCATAGGTAAATGCTCTTGCAATGCCAATAGCCCCGATTGCATCCAGGCGATCGGCATCCTGTACAATCTGCATTTCTTTTGATGTAAAACCTGTTCCATCGAAACTATTTTTGAAGGACATGTGCTGGATGATCAGCTTAACATGTTCAATAATTTTTTCATCAACAGCGATAGATTTTAAGAACGAGGTCGCGATATGAGGGCCAAGTTCTTCGTCACCATTGTTAAATTTAGGGTCGGCAATATCGTGCAACAGTGCAGCTAAAGCTACTACAAGTTCATTGCCATTTTCTTGCTGATTGATGGTTTGAGCCGTTTTAAAAACACGCTCGATATGAAACCAATCATGACCTGCCTCTGCATGCGCAAGGGTTTCTTTTACAAAATCAATGGTTTTCTCTATGGTAGCCTGCATAAGATTGAATTTTTTCCAAAGGTATTGGAATTACCTGCAGGGATAAAAAAATGATATCAACAGCGGCGATTTAAATCGCCGCTGCTGTCCTTTTTTCGTCGTCAGCAATGATTTTGATCAAATCACTGTGATTTAACGTTAATAAATGCGATACTTCAACCTCTAAAATAGCTGCGATCTGAAATAAACGGTCTACAGTGAGCTTACTATAACCAAGCTCAATTTTGCTGTAAGCATTTTGTGATATTTTTAGTTTCGCTGCCAGGTAATCTTGAGTATAATCTCTGTATTCTCTGATCTTTCTAATATTCCCGGCAACATTCTTTGTCTTTAATGCCAAATCTTCCATAAAAAGGGATAAATTTTAATGTTCTAGCGGTATTTACGAAAATCATGTTTTAACAGATTTCGGAATGGTATATTTTAGCACGAATAGGAATTACGTAAACAGCAGAAAGAACTGTTTAATACAACAAAGTAATAACCCAAATGTTTAAGCGTTCTGTTTAGTTGGTCGCGGGATTCTGGCGGCGATCGTTGTTTGAATAGAAGAGTGGAGCGATATATAATTTAGAAACATGAGATTATGCAGTCAAATTAACGACAGAAGCAGGAGGTAAGAAATGCAGGGAGTTAACTATAAAGGACTAATACAACCCCCAGTCGTCCTCGAAATCGTCTTTTTCGAAATATTTGACCCACTCAATAAAAAGCAGGCGGAATTTTTCAATTTCTTCCAGAACGATGTCTTTATACTCAGGGGTGCAGATTTCGAACATATCTGCTGCTCTGACCTGGGTTTCTAATTCACGACAGTTGGTTCGGATAATCGATGCATTTTCCATTCTTAAAATATACATATCTGCACCTTCTGCCCCAACAATTTTAGGGCATAACATGAGGGCATTCTGCATAATTAAATTAGCGGTCATTTCTGCCAATTCTCCTTCCAGTGTTTCGCAGAAAAGGGCAGCATATTTGTACACGGCTCTTGCCTGATTATAAAGGCTTTTGGCCCTGGTTGCTTTCAGCCTGACTTTTTCGGCATCAACACTGGATAGGTTTTCTTCATCCTCATCATCTCGGCCAAATCGGCTAAAATGCTCCCATTCGGGCATATGATCCATGTCATCAAATTCCATATTTTTCAAAATTTTTTACGTTATGGTACGTAAGAGAGTGTAATATATTAATTTTCAATGAAAAAGACTAGGCATCAATCAATGGGGCCCGGCGTGAGCCATCATATAATTCATACTCCAGTAAGCGACAGTCTAATTTACCATTATAAAATTCAATTTTTTTTGCAGCCTTTAATCCAATTTTCTTCGCAAGATCAGGATTTCCGGTGAATATATATCCGGTATAACCTTTACATTTTGTTTTCATAAAATCGCCCATGCGTTTATAAGTCAATTCCAGCTTGCTGTGCACACCTAAACGTTCGCCATATTCGGGGTTAAATACTACAACACCCGTGCCATCTTCTGGAACTGGCGTTTGTTCAAAATCGCAAACTTCAAATTCAATTAAAGTATCAACACCAGCAGTTTTAGCATTTTTACGGGTTACCTCAACGGCATCTTCAGAAAGATCGGAAGCGACAATTTTTAGATCAATATTTTTAATTACCTGGTCTTTTAACGTTCTGCGCTCAGCGAAAAAATCTTCCTCATTATAGCCTAAGATGTGCATAAAGCCATAATTCATGCGGTATAACCCGGGAGCACGGTTGGTGGCAATCAGCGCTGCTTCGATGGCTAAGGTTCCTGAGCCGCACATAGGGTTAATAAACGGCGATTTCTTATCCCAGTTACTTGCTAAAATAACACCGGCAGCCAAAGCCTCTAACATGGGAGCTTTTCCGGGGATTTTACGGTAGCCATGTTTAGCAAGGGTTTCGCCAGATGTATCTATAAAAACATCGGCATCTGCATCTTTCCAGTATAAATGCACCACCGCTTTGTTTGCATCCGAACCAGAGTTAGGGCGGATGCCTTTTTTCTCTTTTATGCGGTCAACAATGGCATCCTTTACTTTTAAGTTTGCAAAAAGTGGTGTGGTAATATTGGGGTTATCAACATTTGAGGTTACGGAGAAATAACCCGAAAAATCAATCAGTTCTTCCCACTCAATGGCTTTTATCTCTTGGTATAAATGATCTGGTGTAACCGCTTTGAAACTTTTTATGGCATACAGGATCTGGCTGGCACAGCGCAAGTTCAAATTTAGTTTAATACACTCCTTAAGGGTGATATTGAGCTCAACACCTGTAGCAAAAGACCGTTCGATAATATAACCTAAAGCCTTAACCTCTTCTTGTAAGTAAGGCGAAAGGCGCTTGTTGCAGGTAATAATTACCTTGCTTTTATTGTGGAAAACTTGCATCATAATATATGCGAAGTTATCAATAAAATTATAGAGATTTGATGTTTATAGTACATTAAGTAGTATTAGATATGGAAATTAAAGGAAAAGTACACGAAGTAGGTGCCACGCAGCAAGTAAGTGAAACGTTTAAAAAACGTGATTTAATAGTAGAATATGCAGAAAATCCAACTTACCCAGAATATATCCGTTTTGAGGCTTTACAAGATAAAACTGCGTTATTAGATACGTTTAAAGCTGGCGATGAGGTTGAGGTTTTCTTTAATTTACGTGGTCGCCCTTGGACAGATAAGCAAGGTAAAACATCATATTTTAACAGTTTGGTCATCTGGCGTATCAATGCCGTTGCAGGTGCGCCTGCAGCAAGTGCCCCGGCTTATGCAGCCCCGGTTGATGTAAGCAGTGCACCAGGCGAAGATGATGATTTGCCTTTCTAAATAAAGAATCTTTTTTAAGCAAACAATTTTTGAACCAATGCCGGAGCTTTTGCCCCGGCATTTTTTTTGCCTCTTGCAGAGCAGGTTTCCGAAGTTTATCCAGCCAGAGACCCGGCAAAACTTCGGAAGCTGTTACTGGCCCTGTTAAAATATGTTAAAAACAGACACTTCACCAAGCTAATCGGTATTTTTGATATCTGTTTAGATTTAAGAAGATTACACCCTGGTTTTTTTAGTTTTAAAACCAATCTAATTCATGAAGAAAAAAAGTTTTTGGTTGATTACTGTTTTAATGACGGTGGCTTTGCTGGGCGTATTTGTAATGCAGCTGTATTACATCAGGGAATCGTATAAGCTAAAATCCCAGCTTTTTGATGAACAGGTAAACCAGACGCTTTCTACCGTGGTGAATAAAATTCAACGCAGAAATGTTGCTGACCATTTAACCCGGAAAGACGCCGAAAACAAACTTAAACAAATTCAGGATTCCAGGCAGCGTGCGCTCGATATTAAAGAGCTGAGGCAGCAATACGTACAGGAAGCCGAATTGCGGCAGGCTGAAAGAGAAAACCAGATTGAGGCTTACCTGAACCAGCAGGATAGTATTATCAGGGTATCGTACCGGGCACCGAATGTGATTTCGGAAAGAGAGTATACCTCCCTGACATCGAAAAACGGCGATAAGCTCGATTTACAGATGGATGCCTTTATTGATATCAAAAGCCTGATATTAAAAGGCTACAGCATGCGAACCAAGCCGTTTTCTCCCCCGCCCAAAACATTTGAGTTTAAAAGCCTGCAAAATTTACCAGATACCCTGAGGTATTTGGTTTTCGATCCGCGGGATGGTAGTCCGGGTTTTGCTAATGTACCAAAGATCCCGACCGATTTGGATAAGAAATTTAAGCGTGATGATGAAATTGCCCGGAAAAAGCTGGAGCTTAAAATCGCTGCCTTAGGAAAAGATACCTTTTCTTACAATCGCTTAAGCATGGTGGAAGACGTATCTAAAGAACTGCAGGAAACCAATGTGCCGATCTATAAACGCATTAATTTTAGTTCTTTGGGGACTTTGTTGAAACAGGAACTCCTTGCCAATAATATTACACTGGAACCCTCTTACCGGATTTCGCTGGCCAGAAAAGATTCGACCATTTTTATGGCTGCTTCTAACGTTAAGGGAGAGTTTTTACCTGAAAACACCTATAAAACCCCGCTGTTTGGAAACGATATCTTTCGCGATCCCGGAATGCTTTTCGTTAGTTTTCCGAATAAAAACTCAGCTATTATAGCTAATCTGAGTGTTACACTAGCCTCGTCAATAGGCCTGCTGCTGGTGCTTGTTTTTATTTTCTCTTACACGCTCTATGCTATTTTGAAACAGAAAAAGCTATCGGAAATGAAAACAGACTTTATCAATAATATGACACATGAGTTTAAAACACCTGTGGCCACTATTATGATTGCCAGCGAAGCTTTAAAAGATCCGGAGGTAACAGAAGATAAAGCCCGGTTAAAGCGGTTGGCAGGGATTATCTATGATGAAAATGTTCGCCTGGGGAGCCATATCGAACGTGTTTTGAGCATAGCCCGCTTAGAAAAAGGCGAGCTTAAAATGGAAAATACCGAAGTAGATATAAACGACCTGATCGTAATTGTGCTGGATAGCATGGAATTGCAACTACAGAAAAGGAATGCCATTATCAACGTGCATACCGATGCAGAACATGCTGTTGTATATGGTGATGAGCTGCACCTTTCCAACGTAATTTATAACCTTATCGATAATGCAAATAAATACAGCAGCAATACGCCGGAAATTACCATTACCACGCGTAACGCGGGCAAGAATTTAATTATCGAAATAGCAGATAAGGGCATTGGTATGACCAAAGAGCAATCTAAGCGGATTTTCGATCAGTTCTACAGGGTACCAACAGGTAATCTGCACGATGTTAAAGGCTTTGGCTTAGGGTTAAATTATGTTCAGGATGTGATTAAAAAACTGAACGGAACAGTGAAGGTAAGTAGCGAAAAAGATAGAGGAACCACGTTCGAAATATGTTTACCTTTATAATGCGGTTAACCGCCGGCACAGAGCAAGCTTACCGGTATACTAAAAGCCAGACAATGCTTAATTTGCTTAATAGGGTAGCATATTAATTTAAAGTGATGTAGGGATTAAACTGTTACGCGGATTTCGAATCAAACTTTCAGCGCAGGCAACGCTATACAGGTGAATAAAATTAAGAAAATGAAGAAAATACTTTTGGTAGAAGATGATCCAAACTTAGGTTTATTATTGCAGGACTATTTACAGTTAAAGGGTAAATTTGATGTAGTGCTATGTACTGATGGTGAAGAAGGACTGCGGGCTTTTGGAAAGCAAAATTTCGATTTATGTATTTTGGATGTAATGATGCCCAAAAAGGATGGATTTACTTTGGGTAAAGACATTAGAAAGGTCAATGCACATGTGCCAATTATTTTTGCAACAGCTAAAACCATGCTCGAAGATAAGGCTGCGGCCTACGATTTGGGTGGCGATGATTACATTACCAAGCCTTTCCGTATTGAAGAGCTTTTACTGCGGATCAATGCGATGTTTAAGCGTGTGGCCAATAAAACAGATAAAAATGATGAGGCTGCAGAAACACAGTTTTCTATTGGTCAATATCATTTCGATTATACTACCCAGATTATTACCGATAACCATCACCAGCAAAAACTTTCTACCAAAGAGGCCGAACTGTTGCGTTTACTGTGTTTAAAAAAGAATACCGTTTTAACCCGCGAAGAGGCTTTGTTAAGTATCTGGCATGATGACAATTACTTTAACGGAAGGAGTATGGATGTGTTTTTGAGTAAGTTGCGCAAGTACCTTAAAGCCGATCCTACAGTAGAGATTATTAACGTGCACGGAAAAGGCTATAAGTTACTGGTAAGTTAGATATCGTGTTAAAGGTTGGAATGTTGTAAAGGTTAAAATGTTTTGGACGCCAAAATCAACTTTCAAACATTAAACCTTATAACTTTTCAATCCACATTAAATATACAGATTCTCCTGAACTGCAGGAATAATGTTTCTTTCCTGTGCCAGTTTAAACAAGGTATCAATTGCTTTACGGCCTTCCTGGCCCAGGTTAATGCTATATTTATTTACATATAGTTCGATGTGCTTGTACATCACACTTTCTTCCATGGCCTGTGCATGCTGGCGGATAAAATCGATACCCGATTTTGGATGTGCAAAAGCAAATTCTACTGATTGACGCACCAAACGGTTTACTTTTAACTGCAGCTCACGGCTCAGCTTCCTGTTGATTACAATACCACCTAACGGAATGGCGCAGCCTGTCAGTTTTTCCCAATAATCGCCAAGGTCAACAATTTTTGTTAAACCTTTATCCTCGTAGGTAAACCTATTTTCGTGGATGATCAGTCCCAGATCAATCTGGTCATTAAGCAGGGCTGATTCGATTTCAGAGAAAACCAATTCCTGTTTGTTTTGTAAATGGGGGTAAGCAATTCCCAGTAAAAAATTTGCAGTGGTGTACTTTCCTGGTATTCCAATTTTAAGTTTAGAGTTGGGCGTTTGGAGTTGAGGGTCATCTGAGCCTTCAAAATGATTTTTGCTAATTAATAAAGGGCCAACACCAAAGCCCAGGGCACTCCCTGCGTCCAGTAAAGCATATTGGTTCGCTACATAGGCAAAGGCATGAAAACTTAACTTGGTAATATCTAACTGGCCCCTGAGTGCCTTTTGGTTTAGTGTTTCTACATCATCATAATATACCTCAAATTCTAATCCTTCAGTATCTATTTTATGATGGATCAGCGCATCGAAAATAAAGGTATCGTTAGGGCAGGGAGAAAATCCAAGTGTAAGTTTCATCTATTTATTTTTTTGTTTTCAGTTGTTAGATGGAGCCTTTGACAATTAAAATAATTATTTTAATTGTGTCGGTTCATAAATCAAAATTAAGTACTGCAGCAAACTAATCAGTCATAATCAGTTCATTTCTCCAACAAAAGCAATGGCCCAATCATTTAGGTTTTTAATCGCCAAGCCAATTTTCCAATTGTCTTTATTTCTGCGTTCTACATAATTAGATATGCTTCTAATTTGCAGGCAATCGATATTCAGCTGTTTGCTTGCGTAAAAAACAGCAGCTCCCTCCATACTTTCAGTTGTTGGGTTTAACCTTTCTATCAGGGTTTGAATACTTTTTTCGCTTCCGGTTACGCGGTTCATCGTAATGCCTTTAGCCGGTGCTAGCGCTACTTTTATCTGAGTTTTAGTGGTATATCGATTTTCTCCAAAGCCCAGGTCGGTTATGCTTAGAAATTCATCGCCGTTTTCTGCACCAAGCTCAGCAAAGGTATCCTCGGTGATGTTTAACACCGTACCTAACGGAATACTCCTGTCGAAAGCGCCTGCGATGCCTAAATTTAGCACCAGGTCGTATTGAGGTGAAAGATATCTGCCTAGGGCAAAGGCTGTTGCCACCATTCCAACTCCCGTAATCAGCAGGTCGAATTTTTTATTTTCTACAAAATCCTCCTCCGGTAGATTAAAATGCTGGTAAAAAAAGCTGAGTTCTGCTTTTGTAGCGGCGACAACTAAAATTTTCATAAAGTAAAGTTAAGGAAATAAGAGGAATGTAAGGTGGAATATGACTGAGGGAAAGCAGATCAGCGCACCTGCAGGAATGAAGCAAGCTGGTATAAAAAGGAATATGATTAGGGGCGCATATACATCATCCCTCTTCCATCATCCATTTTATCCGTATATTTGCATTTTATTTTATAGTAATGATTTACATCACGAGAAAAGCATCATTTAATGCGGCGCACAAACTGGCCCGTACCGATTGGGATGATGATAAAAATAATGAAGTTTATGGTAAATGTGCCAACCCCAATTGGCATGGCCATAACTATTGGTTATATGTTACCGTTAAAGGCGAAGTAAATCCGGAAACGGGTTTTCTTGTTGATTTAAAATGGCTGAAAGACGTAATGAACGATTACGTGGTAGATAAGGTTGATCATAAAAATCTAAATCTTGATGTAGATTTTATGAAGGGCAAACTGGCTTCGACCGAAAACCTGGCTATAGAAATCTGGAAACAGCTTTGGGCTCCGATTGCAGAGAGCGGCGCCATTTTGCATTGTGTAAAGATCTACGAAACCGAAAATAATTTTGTTGAATACTTTGGTTAAAAACCTGAATTAATGAGTAAAGACGTATTGAAAGGCGAATCGAGAGACGGTTATGTAAAGATAGACCGTTACAACGAAGATAAAATTGAAGCCGTAGCTAAACATTATAAAGATATCCTTGGCCAGTTGGGCGAAAATCCGGATCGGGAAGGTTTATTAAAAACGCCTGAGCGCGTGGCTAAAGCGTTGCAGTATTTAACACACGGATACGATTTAAAACCTGATGAAATTCTGAAAGGGGCCATGTTTGAAGAGGATTACAGCCAAATGGTTGTGGTTAAAGATATTGAAGTATATTCGATGTGCGAACACCACATGCTGCCGTTTTTTGGTAAAGCACACATCGCTTATATCCCGAACGGACACATTGTAGGGTTAAGTAAAATTCCGCGTGTGGTTGATGCTTTTGCCCGTCGTTTACAGGTGCAGGAACGTTTAACAAACGAAATTAGAGATTGTATTCAAAATACCCTTAGCCCGATGGGCGTTGCTGTGGTAATGGAATGCAGGCATTTGTGCATGGCTATGCGCGGTGTGCAAAAGCAAAATTCGGTTACCACCACATCAGCCTTTACCGGAACTTTTTTAAGTAACGATAAAACAAGGGCAGAATTTTTAAGGCTAATTACAGCGAGTTTAGATTAATTTAGTAACGGCATAACGGTTAAGTATCAGGGCATCGGGATAAGTTAAGATCAGATAATGCCTTAACACGAAATGCCAAACGTAAAACGCATATCGGGTTAGGCGCTTTGGCATTCAACGCCAGCCGCCAAACGCGATACACCAAACTAATGATAATGAAAGCATATATTTTTCCCGGACAGGGAGCACAGTTTGTAGGCATGGGTAAAGATCTTTATGAGCATCCCAAAGCTGCAGCATTATTTGAACAAGCCAATGAGATAATCGGTTTCCGCATCAGCGACATTATGTTCGGCGGAACAGATGAAGAACTTAAACAAACCAACGTAACCCAGCCTGCAATTTTTTTGCATTCGGTTATCTTGGCCAAAGTTTTGGGCGATAATTTTAAACCGGATATGGTTGCAGGCCATTCCCTGGGCGAATTTTCGGCTTTAGTGGCGGCAAATGCACTAAGTTTTGAAGATGGATTAAGGCTGGTAATTGCCCGTGGAAATGCCATGCAGAAAGCTTGTGAAGCACAGCCTTCAACAATGGCGGCCATTTTAGGTTTGGCTGATGATGTGGTAGAAAAAATCTGTGCAGAGGTTGATGCAGTAGTGGTGCCGGCTAACTACAACTGCCCGGGGCAATTGGTTATTTCAGGAAGCATTGAAGGTGTTGATCTGGCTTGTGCCAAGTTAACCGAAGCCGGTGCAAAAAGAGCATTAAAATTAAATGTAGGTGGTGCATTCCACTCGCCTTTAATGGAGCCGGCAAAAATCGAACTTCAGGCCGCTATTGAAGCTACAGCGATTTCTGCTCCAATCTGCCCGGTTTATCAAAACGTTGATGCAAAACCTTATACAGATCCGGCCGAAATTAAATCGAATCTGATCAAACAATTAACGGGTGCTGTACGTTGGACACAGACAGTAGGCAATATGCTTGCTGATGGTGCAACTGAATTTGTTGAAGTAGGGCCGGGCAACGTATTACAGGGTTTGGTTAAAAAAGTAAGCCGTGAGGTACAAACCAGTAGCGCTGCTATAGCTTAATTTAATACAATAAAATAGAACAATGCCAACGCCATAAGCTTAATGTTTGTGGCGTTGCTTTTTATCAATATTTAATATCTTTATCGGTAAATGGATTTTTTATCACTTTAAAATACATGAGGTAGTGCATAAGTGATAATGGTTTGCTACTTGATGAAAATACAACTCTACGGATGAAAATGAGCTTTGGTGTAAAAATTAGGTTTCTATTGCTCGTTTTGGGCTGTTGCCTTATGGTAACGTCTATTTCGTTGAGTCGGTTTACGACCAAAAGAGAGTTGCTCGGACACGATGCAGAAAAGATTCAGCAGAATCTTTTGGCTAAAGAAAGATTGGTACAGGCCTTTTTGGCCGATAAAAAACAAGTTGCTAAAGCCAGGCAGTTTCACATTAATCCTAAAAGCGGAATCGAATTTATCAAGAGCTACAGGGATACGGATGGCGTAAATCTCTTAACGTTCGAAAATAATGAGCTGAAGTACTGGAGTACCATTAAGATTTCGGATATAGACCCCAGTACCATTAGAGAAGGGAGCTCGGTACTGTTTTTTGCCAACGGATGGTACGAGGTAATTAAAAGCACGCAGGGTAACTTTAGCCTTATTTTCCTGATACCCATCCAATCGCAATATCCTTTTAAAGAAACTCAATACTTTAAAAATGATATCGACCCGATTTTATCCACCACAAAATTATTAACTTTTGCTTCTTTCACAGATAAGGATGTATATGTAATAAAAAGCCTTGATAATAAATTTTTGTTTGGCCTTAAGGTAAAGCCAGGCTATGCAGAAACCTATTTTTCGGCTACCCAGTTATGGCTGTTTATTGCCGGGATGTTGTGTATCTGTATGTTTTTTAATTCCCTGAGCTCGCTCATTGCCCGCCGTGGGCATATTGCCTGGGGTACTTTCCTGCTGCTCTTTTTCTTTCTTGCTTTCCGCCTATCCGATTTATATTATGGCTGGTTTAACCACCGGTTTATTTTAGATCTTTTTGATCCAAAGATATACGCAGATAGTTTTCTGATGCCCTCATTGGGCGATTTCTTCTTAAATGTTATTGTTCTCACCTGGTTACTGCTTTTTATGTACAATCACAAAGAGCAATACCGGTTCCCGGGATGGATTAAGCGCAATAAAGTGATAGGTCTTATTATTCAGGCCTCTCTAATGGTACTTATTGGTAAGATTGTGTGGGATACTGACGATATTTTTTTCGGGCTGATTTTTAACTCGAAAATTAATTTCGACATTGTAAACATTCTGAAATTGAGTGGTACCAGTTGGGTAGGTATTGTGATTTTGTGTCTGGCCTGGTTTCAGATTTATCTGATCACCGTAATTTCGGCCACGGTAAGCCGCCAGCTCAATGTAAGCAATAAAGAAAGGCTGATTATTTTTCTGATCGGCTTTGCGGGGGTTTTTGTTTATAAACTTTTTGTCGATTTCAATGCATTCTTTATTGTTTTTGCCCTGGTATTATTTATTGTTGCAAGGGCGGTGTACCTCGAAGAAAAGCACTTCTCTATCGGTTTGTTCGCTATAGTTTTTTTCTGTCTGGCTTTTAATACCTCCATTAAATATACCAGGTATAAAGACATTAAAGAACGTAGCCTGCGCGAGCCACTGGCCCGTAAAATACAATCGTCAGAAGATTTAAATGCCATTATTGCCTTAGGTACCCTGGGCAATGAAATTGTTAAAGATGATTTTCTATCCAGGTATTTTAAACAAGATAAACCAGCGAATTATGCAGTGCTTAAAAACCAACTGAAAGATTATCTGGATGGTTATTTGAGTCGCTACGATTACCAGATTTATCCATATGATAGATTTGGAACACCAATGGGCAATGCCGATAGTCCGCCTATCGATAAATATAAAAAACTGGTAGAAGTCGGTTCTGTTAAAATAGACGGATCTAACTTTTTCTATCAGGTGAACAATACTTTTGGTTACCAGGATTATTTTGGGATTATTTCGATGGTTGACCGGGGTAATCTGCTCGGTACGCTCGTAATCGAACTGCGCTCCAAACCCTACAATTATAATAACCGGCTGCCTGATCTTTTAGGCGATCAGAAACTGACAAAAGATGAAGATTTTAAAGGTTATTCGATTGCTTTTTACAGTAATAATAAGCTGCTTAACCAATCCGGAAATTACACCTATCCGCTTGATGGCAGCATATATAAAGGTAAAAAAGACGATTTTGTAATTGATAATGACGACAAATTACACTACAGTCACATGATTTATAAGCCTTCTGATAGTAAAATGGTAATTATCAGTAAGGAAAAGGTCGATTACATAGAGCGCTTAGCCGCACTGTCTTTCTTTTTTTTGGTGTTCATTATTTTTTCTTTAGTGCTGTATGGTTTAATCTGGTTGATTAAAAACCTCGATGATGATAAGGTAGGCTGGTTTAGCATCAACCGTTCGTTAATGATCAATGCCAATAAAATCCTGTATAAAACCAGGATCCAAGTTTCTATCGTACTCTCTGTAGTGGCTACCCTGATCATTGTGGGCTGGGTAACCTATTATTACATGGATCTTGAATACCGCGGTCAGCAGGATGCGATACTGAAGGATAAAATCAGAAAGGTTCAGCAGAATTTTGAAAAGCAGGTGTTCAGCAATGGGGCCATTTCTAATGATGAAAATGCCGTAGCTGATTTTAATAACTTTGCCGATATTAATAATGCCGATCTGAATTTATATGATTTGAGCGGTAACCTGATCATGACCACTTACCCCAAGCTCTATAATTACAAAATTATAGGTAGAAAAATGGGGCCTTTGGCTTATTTATCTTTAAGTAGCCTTCACCGGTCTGAATACATTAACCCCAAAGAAAAGATAGGCAATTTAACCTACGCTGCCGCGTATGCACCCATCAGGAATGCGCAGAATAAAACCATTGCGTATATCGGCCTTCCCAACTACTCGAACGAAGAAGAATATACCGATAAGATTGCTCTTTTTGTGAGTAACCTGATCAATATTTATGCGCTTGTTTTTGTAGGAATCGGTGTGTTGGCTGTTTTTTTGGCCAATCAGATCACCAGTCCGTTAACCTTTATCCAGGAGAGCATCAGTAAAACTAAAATAGGGCAAAAGAACGAGCCTATTGTGTGGCGCAGGCATGATGAAATCGGCTCGTTGATTAAAGAGTACAACAATATGATTTCGGCTTTAGAGGCCAGCGCCCTTAAACTGGCCAGATCGGAACGGGAGAGTGCCTGGCGTGAAATGGCAAAACAGGTTGCCCACGAAATCAAAAATCCGCTAACGCCTTTAAAATTAGGTGTTCAGTTGTTGGAAAAATCGTGGAAAGAGAAAGATCCAAATTTTGAACTGAAGTTTAATAAATTCAGCAAATCATTTATCGAACAGATTGATAGCTTGTCGAAAATTGCTTCCGAGTTTTCAAATTTTGCTAAAATGCCCGATACCAATTTGGAACGGCTTGCTTTGCTTCCGGTTATCGAACGGGCAAGGGAGGTGTTTAAAAGCACAGAAAATGTAACCATCGATATCATTGATAAAAGTACCGGTGATGTCGAAATTATGGCTGATCACGATCAATTGCTAAGAACTTTTAACAACCTGCTTAAAAATGCAATAGAAGCCATTGATGAAGAATCCATGTGCTGCATCACCATTGTGGTGTATGTAGATCAACAGAATGCATTTATCGAAATTAAGGATAATGGAAAGGGTATTCCTCCATCGCTGCATGATAAGATTTTTGTACCCAACTTTACCACTAAAACATCGGGAACCGGCTTAGGTCTTGCTTTTGTAAAACAGGCGGTAGAAAATGCAGGCGGAACGATTAAATTTACCTCGATAACCGGTTTAGGAACAACTTTTTATTTAAGTTTTCCATTGGCTTAAAATAAATAAGATTAGTGTTCAGATCCGTTAATTTTATCTCAGCTCTACCTGAGCCTTGCCCATGGTACTGCCATCGGCGTATAAAATTACGGTATAGATGCCTTTAATAAAAGGTTTTGGATTTGCCCAATCGATAACATAGGTGCTGTCATCGTTATTGTAATTGATAAAGATGGAGTGGCTGTATTGCATGTCCTGCCCGTCGGCTTCAAAGCGGTTGCCCTCATCGGCCAATAGGTTGCCGGCAGGATCAAATACCCTTAAGTAGATATTATGATGGGTTTTTTCTGCCAGTTGGTTAGGGATGATGGTAAACCGTACACTTAATTTTTCGGCAGTTGACGATCGGGTTACTTCTACCTTCTTGCCACTCGATTTGGTTCTGAAGGCAATAATTTCAGCAGATTGAAGCTTTAATGCCGCTGCGGTTTTAACTTTTGCATTTAAATTAGAGTTTTCGTTCTCTAAATTCGATGCCCTATTGCTAACGTTTTTGAGGGTATTCTGTAAGCTGTCTCGGCTGTTCTTCAAAAGAATATTATCCTTCTGCAACTTAATGATCTGATCATTGTAGTTTTTTACAAATACTTTCAGTTCGTTAATCTTGGCGTTAGCTTTGTCGAGTTCGTTTTGAGTGATCTGGTTTTTTTCCAGGGCCGCTTTAAGTTCTTCAATTTTTACCCGTGCAATTTTTTGTTCTTCAGCAAGTTTGTCGTTTAAATCCAGGTTTAGTGCATTAACCTTATCCAGTTCAACCTCAATCTTTTCTACCTCCAGCCGTAATTTATCTTTTTCTGTACTTACGGTAACAAATCTTTCATTTTGCTGTCGATCTTTAAAAAATAAGTAAGCATTTGTGCCAATTAAAGCTGCAATAACGATGACCAGGAAATAAATTTTGTTTCTATCACCCTTATTAATCTTTTGTGGTTCCATTTTCAATAACGCTGTATCTTCTGTAAATTAATATACTTTTGTGCTCCATAGGTAAATGGGGTATACAATTTAATTTTAGCGGGGCGCAAATTAGAATTTTTTAAAAACTTATAAGAGTTTTTAAAAAAAATCGTTTACTTGCTAATGTTCATTTGTCTTCAAATCAACACAACACACAATCTGAATAAAAAATAAGACAGAAATAATGCTTAAAAACTTTCTATACGCACTGTTATCTTTAACTGTAGTACCTTATATATTAAATGCACAACCTTTATCAAAAATTGCACCAAAAAGGGAATTTAGAGGAGTTTGGGTGGCTACAGTTACCAATATAGACTGGCCATCGAAGCCCGGTTTGAGCGTTGATCAACAAAAGCAGGAGCTGATTGGCATTTTAGAAAGACATAAGAGTCAAGGAATGAATGCTATTATTTTGCAGGTTAGGCCAGCGGCCGACGCTTTTTACGCAAAATCCAGAGAGCCCTGGAGCCAGTGGTTAATGGGTAAGCAAGGTTTAGCACCTGCAGCCGGGTACGACCCTTTGGCCTTTGCCATTAAAGAAGCTCATTTCAGGGGAATGGAGCTCCATGCCTGGTTTAATCCTTACAGGGCCAGCATGAGCAGTTCCGCTGTATTGAGCGAAAATCATGCTTATCGTAAACATCCCGACTGGTTTTTTACCTATGGTGGCAAAAAGCAGTTTGATCCGGGTATTCCCGAAGTAAGGGAATATATTGTGCAGGTAATTTTGGATGTAGTAAAAGGATATGATATTGATGGTATTCACTTCGACGATTATTTCTACCCTTATAAAGTGGAGGGACAAACCATTAACGATGGGAATACCTTTTATAAATACCCCAATAATTTTTCGGATATAAAAGACTGGAGGCGTAATAACGTTGATTTGCTGATTAAGCAACTGGACGACAGTATTCACCATTATAAAAAATGGGTTAAATTCGGCATCAGTCCGTTTGGTATTTGGAAAAATAAAAATGAAGATCCGGAAGGTTCTGCCACCAGTGGCCTATCCAATTATGCAGAGCTTTTTGCCGATAGCCGTAAATGGGTTAAAGAAGGTTGGGTAGATTACATTAATCCTCAAATTTATTTTACGTTTACCCGGAGGGTAGCTCCCTATGGTATTTTGGTTGATTGGTGGAGTAATAATACCTTTGGGCGGCATGTTTATATCGGACAGGGTGCTTATCTGGTAAATTCGAGGGCAGAAGCAGCATGGAAAAATCTAAATGAAATACCGAATCAGATTAGATACCTAAGAGGTAACAACCGGATTCAGGGCAGCGTGTTTTTTAGTTCTAAATCATTAAGTACCGTTGCTAAAGCCGTTGGCGATTCCTTGAAGAACGATTTTTATAAATATCCTGCCTTGCCACCGCAAATGCCCTGGCTTGATGAAGTGCCACCAAACGAACCCCAGGCACTAACCGCTGATGCACTAAAAGACGGTGTACACTTAAAATGGCAGCTTCCGTTAAAGGCTAAAGATGGAGAAACGGCTTCCGGTTTTGTAATTTACCGGTTTAATGAGGGTGAGAAAATTTCGGTCCTCGATCCAAAAAATATTATTAAAATCAGTTTTGAAGATTACCTAACCTTTATAGACACCAATGTAGAAAATGGTAAAAGGTATAGCTATCTGGTTACCGCTCTAGACCGGTTAAAAAATGAAAGTGAGCCTAGCGGGCCTGTTGGTGTAGAAATCCCTTTGGCGAAATAGTTAATGGGCACTATTGGTTCTTTTTATTGGTCGATTCCCTTTCAACAACGGCCGGATCAAGTACAATGTGCTCCATATTGGAATAAGGGTTATCCTGATTGATCATTTTAAGAAACATTTTAGCACATTCTCTACCCATTTGCGATGCATGCTGGTCGATTGTTGACAGGTTTGGGGTAATGTAAGCTGAAAAAGCTTCATTGGCAAAACCAATTACACCAATTTCCGGAGGCGTTTCATTAATCTCTTTAAGCTTTTTAATTACACCTAAGGCAGTAAAATCATCACCCGCAATAATCGCATCGGGTTTGTTTTTACTGCGCATTAATTTGCCGGCACCAAATCGGCCGTCTTTAATGGATAAACCCCCAAACACAATATGCTCCTCTACCAGTGGAAGATTATGGTCTGCCAAAGCTGCTTTATATCCTTCTAAGCGGTCGTTAAATATTTTAATCTGATGAACGGTGGTTACAAAAGCAATTTTTTTATAACCCCTGTCGATTAAATGTTTCGTAGCGATGTAACCTGCCTTGAAATCATCCAGTGTAATGGTAGGGACTTTTAATTCTGTATTTACACGGTCGAATAATATAAGGGGTTTATTTTGTTTAATAATTTCGAAAAAGTGGGAGATGTCTTTGGTTTCTAAAGACATAGAGGCCATAATGCCATCAACCTGTGCTTCTAATAAGGTTTTTACGCCATTTATTTCGTTCTCGATAGATTCATTGGATTGATAGATAATAACACGGTAACCGCTGTTTTTCAGCCCGTCTTCTATACGATGGATAATAGATGCAAAGAAATGTGCCTGTACGCTTGGCACAATTACACCAATGATATGGGTTTTACCGGATTTTAATGCCGATGCAAGTTTATTTGGACTATAATTTAATTTTTTAGCCATTTCAACCACGGCCTTTCTGGTGGTATCACTTATCGCCGGAAACCCGCTAAGGGCCCTGGAAACAGTTGATACTGTAATATCGAGCGCTTTGGCTATATCATATATGGTGGTTTTTTTTTTCAATTTCAGAGGTGGAGACAATTATAGCGTAAATTTACTAAACCTTAATAATAATGTTCTTTTTATACATCAAATACAATAATACATAAAAACCCAGCACGTAAGTTAAGGCCCAAACTAATGAGGCATTTATTGGACTAAAAAACGGACTGTAACACGTTTCATAAAAGCGCACCAATAATCCGGTTTTACTACCGTCGGGTTTAGTAATCCGGATCAGATTTAATACCCGTGGCATTAAACCTGCCTGGAAAAAGACTGTGATGGCGTTAACTCCATAAACAACAAAAGGAGTGGTAAATTTTTTGTAACCATGAACATCGATAATCCAGTAACAAATGGCCAATCCTATTGATGCCAATCCACCTGTGTAGAGTACATAAGAACTCGTCCATAATGATTTGTTGATGGGGAACTGTAAATCCCAAAGTAAACCCAAAATAACTGCGGCAGTACCTGCAGTAAATAACCAGGCTACTTTGGTTGGATTGTCTATATCTTTTCTGCGCATCCAAACGCCAACCAAAATGCCAAAAAGGCAAGTGCCTATCGCCGGTAATGTGCTTAAAATTCCTTCGGGATCCCATGTTTTGGAGGAGGCCCAGGTATGTGCTTCGGTTAAGATGCCGCGATCGATCCATGCTGCCAAATTGGTTTCTTTTTCCAGGTTTGGATAACCTATGCCCGGTACGGGAATAAATGTCATTAATGCCCAATAAACGGTAAGTATTACAATCAGTGTTTTGAATATCGTTTTAGTGGAAGCTTTAATGAAAATAATGCTGCTAATAATAAATACGATGCCTATTCTCTGTAAAACACCTAATAACCTCACGGTTTGGAAAGCTTCCCAAATGGATTTATGGTCCATAATGGCACTGATGATTTTGCCAAAAATAGCGAGAAAAAAACCGAGGAAGTAAAGTATGATGCCCCTTTTAACCGCCTTGATAATTGTTTTTTGATGAGTAGCCGGATCTGCTTTGCTGCTGCTCATGGCAAATGCGATTGATACACCCACTATCCATAAAAAGAATGGGAAAATCAGGTCAGTAGGTGTACACCCATTCCATTCGGCATGCTCTAAAGGGGCGTAAATATGGCCCCAACTTCCCGGATTGTTCACTAAGATCATCGCGGCTACGGTTAATCCTCTAAAAAAATCGAGCGATAGCAATCGTTGTTTTGGTTGGGTCATGGTTAGCTTGTTTGGGTTCAGTAAACTAATTTAGAGTATTGTTTTTAGAATGAGAAATAAATAAGAAGTTGGAGGAAGGAGGCGGTGTGAGAAACTTCTGAAGTCTCAAAGGCCAATGGGCAGGTTGTACTTCGGAAGTTAGTCAGGGCCTTTAGATTTTATGATCGGATATAAATCCTGATAGTCCTCCGAACCATTCTAAAACTTCTGACCTATTGATTAAAGTTGGCTTGTTAGATAGATAAGAATTAAAGGAAGAATATTTATAATCTTCCATTTTCTCAACTAGTTTTGAAACGCATGGGTTTTGATGAATATAAGTTATGATTCTCGTATAATAAGCTTCAGAATCAACTTTTTTTACTTTATACCTCCCTTGAAACAAGCCTCCAACTCTATTGTAACTTAGGTTTATTGCTTTAACGTAAGAAATAAGCATGTTTTTAATTCCTTTTTCGAAATTGAATTTATCGTTTACCCTGATGAAAAAATGAAAGTGATTTGGCATTAAGCAGTAAGCAAAAATATCTACATATGGAATAATATATTTTTTGAACTGCATTAAGAAGAAATGATAATTTCTATCGTCAAAAAAGATTTTACCCTTATTGTTTCCTCTGTTGTAAATGTGATAGCGGCAACCTTCCTCTATTTTCATATTCTAATGGTTTGAATAATTGTGTAATAGGGATGGCTAATTTTATTGAAATATAAGTATATTTTTTGAATGTTAAACCTCCGAAGTCTTGCCACATCCTGGGCTTTTTAGACTTCGGAGGCTAGCCAAAAAAACCTGCTTTGAGCGAACAAAGCAGGTTTGATTTATTTTAAAACTAGTCTTCAAATTTCCAGCGGACAAACGCTTCCATTGCTTCGTACTCTGCCAGCCCGAGCTCATCATAAGCTTTTGCCGTATCACGGTTACGGTCTTCAGCCCGTTGCCAGAACTCTCTTGAATCGTCGCCAGGGAAAACAGCTTTGTCTTTTTGACTTTGGTGTTTAAAGATCGCATTTCTCTTGCGCTCCAGCTCTTGCGGCGAAATTGGGACCGCCATTTCGATTTCGTAGGTTTCAAATTCATGCCAGGCACCGCGGTACATCCATAACCAGCAATCTTGCGCCCAGGCTTCGGTTTTGCGCAGGCGTTTTAAAGCTTCTAAAATAATATTGAAGCAAACGATATGCGTGCCGTGAGGATCTTCAAAATCGCCGGCAGCGTAAACCTGATGAGGTTTCACTTTTTGCAAAAGTTCTATGGTAAGTTCGATATCCGCATCCGTTACCGGGTTTTTCTGTACCTTGCCACTTTCGTAAAATGGAAGCGCCTGAAAATGGATATGGTCATCTTCAAGGCCGCAATACCTTGCCCCGGCAATGGCTTCACCCTTTCTGATCAATCCCTTAACGGTTTGAATTTCCGGTGTATCAACCTGGTTTGGTTTTTTCTGCTCAATAAAGGCTCTCATTTTGTTATAAAGCTCCTTTAATTGCGTATTATCCATACCCATTTTTTCGGTAAAATCTACGTTGAACTCCACAAAACGAAGGGCATCATCGTCCCAAACGGCTGTATTTCCCGAAGTTTGGTAGGCCACGTGTACGTCGTGTTTCTGATCAACAAGGCGCAGGAAAGTTCCACCCATCGAAATTACATCATCATCAGGGTGTGGGGAGAAGATAATTACACGTTTTCTTGCCGGTTCGGCCCTTTCCGGACGTTGAGAATCGTCGGCATTTGGTTTCCCTCCCGGCCATCCGGTAATGGTATGCTGTAATTTATTAAAAATATGGATATTGATGTTGTAAACCGGCCCTTTTTCGGTAGCCAGCTGCGCCATACCATTGTTATTATAATCGTCTTCTGTTAATTTTAAGATCGGTTTTTTAAGGGTGTTGGCCAACCAGATTACCGCTTTACGGATCAGGGCATCGGTCCAGACACAATCTTTAACCAGCCAAGGGGTATCAAAACGGGTCAGTTCTGAAGCTGCAGGTACATCGAGGATAAACTCTACATGGTCAGAAAGCTGCAGGTAGGTTGCCGGTACTTCTCCCGAAATTTCGCCTTCAACCGCTTTTTTAATGATCGAAGCTTTTTTACGGCTCCAGGCCATCAATATAATTTCCCTTGCTTTAAAAATGGTGCCAATACCCATGGTGATGGCTTTGGTTGGCACAAAGCTTTTTCCTCCGAAATCGCGTGCAGCATCACGGCGTGTTAAATCATCTAAGGTTACTAAACGGGTACCGGAATTTGGTGCGGAGCCCGGCTCGTTAAATCCGATGTGACCGGTACGGCCGATTCCTAAAATCTGGATATCAAGACCACCAAGATCGCCGATTTTCTTCTCATATTCCAGGCAAAAAGCCGGAATGTCTTCCAGTTCTAGCGTTCCGTCAGGGATGTGAACATTTTTTCTATCGATATCGATATGATTGAAAAGGTTTTCGTTCATAAACGTAACGTAACTCTGTGCCGAGGTTGGCGCCATCGGATAGTATTCATCCAGGTTAAAAGTAATTACGTTTTTAAAACTTAAGCCCTCTTCTTTGTGCAGTCTAACCAGTTCGGCATAAACTGCAATTGGGGTAACACCTGTTGCTAAGCCCAGTACTGCAGGTGCGTTGTTTGCTTGTTTTGATTTAATGAGCTCGGCAATGCGATGTGCCACATTAATTGAAGCAACTTTTGGATTTTCGAACACGCTTACGGGTAATTTTTCGAAACGTGTCTCCTCCAGTAAATTTAATCTAGCCATTTTTTTTATATGGATTTTAATGTACGGAGCAGTAAATATAGAGAGTTATGCCCAATTTCTACCAAAGGTTATTTACATTTATCGCAAGTATTTACATAAAATTCAATTATGGGGGCAGACAAACGTTTGATCCATTTAATCTAAAAAATGAATATGAACAGGCAGATCCAAAAGTTATACTCCAAAGCAGGCAAGTCAGAACGTTTAATTATCGGATTGATGAGTGGAACTTCTATGGATGGCCTGGATATTGCCCTGTGTTCGGTTAAAAAAAGCGGTGCAGAAACTGATGTCAGGCTTTTAAAATTTAAAACCGGCGATTATACAGCAGATTTCAGGGCAAAAATAAAGGCGATTTTTTCTAAAAAAGAGGTCGATTTACAATTGGTTTGCCTGATGAATGAGCACATTGCAAATGTTCATGCTCAACTGATCAATGAAGCCTTAAAAGAATGGGGATATAAGAACGGGGATATAGATTTTATTGCCAGCCACGGACAAACCATTTTCCACGCACCAAAATCTTTGCACCAGTTGGCTGACTATCCTAATGGCACATTACAGATTGGTGATGGAGACCATATTGCGGTTAAAACAGGGATTATTACCCTTTCTGATTTTCGGCAGAAACATTTGGCAGCGGGCGGCGAAGGCGCTCCTTTAGCTGTATATGGCGATTACTTAATGTTTTCGGAGGCTGGCGAGAACCGGGTAATGTTGAATATTGGTGGTATCGCAAATTTCACTTACTTACCGGCAAATATGGAGGCCAGCGAAGTTTTTTCGACGGATGTGGGGCCTGGCAATACCCTGATGGACCAGTACATGCAAAAGTATTTTAACCGGTTTTATGACAAAGATGCTGCGGTTGCATTGAATGGCCATTCGAATTCCAAACTCCTGTCGGCTTTGCTGGAATGCGATTTTTTTGACCTGGATTTCCCTAAAACCACAGGGCCGGAACTATTTAACCTGGAATATTTAACTAAGGCTCAGGAAAAATCTTCAACCACAAACCTCAGCAAAGAGGAGGTAATGGCTACTCTATGCCATTTTTCGGCAGAAACCATTGTACATGCGATAAAACGTTGTTTTGGGGATGAGGCTAAAGCACAGGTTTTTATGAGTGGTGGCGGTATGCACAATCCGTTGCTTGTTCAGCTGCTCCGAACCAGGCTGCCTTTGTGCAGATTCCTTACCACTGACGATTTAAACATTAATCCTGATGCAAAAGAGGCTGTTTTATTTGCGGTTTTGGCGAATGAGACCTTATGCGGAGAACCGATCGATTTTGGCAACCGGCAAGGTGTGCCTTCTGTTTGCATGGGAAAAATTAGCTTGCCGGAGTAAATCTCGAATCCGGAATGAAGCATTAATTTCAACTTTATAAGCTTTCAATATTCTTTGTGCGGTATTTTGTTAAATTTGTTTTAACACTAAGCTTCTAACACAAAACCAAATTTTATGGAAAAAAGTTACCTCAAATGGTCGACAGGATTTTTTGCAATTTTGTTGATCCCATTTCTGTTGCTCCTGTTTTCGGGAACGGTACAGGCACAGAACAAGCGTTATAACATTAGCGGAAAAGTGACCGATGCCGCCAATAACGAAGCTATTCCGGGCGTTGTGGTTAAAATCCTCAACACGAGTTTAGCAACCAGTACCAATAGTAACGGAGGCTATACCTTTGCGGTTGATCTGATCCCGGGTAAATACCAGGTCCAGTTTTCTTACGTGGGTTACAAAAGTAAAGTACAGGCTCTTGATCTTGGCAGCAGCGATCAGGTGGCTTTAAGTGCTGCCCTAAATGCCGATGCTGTTGGATTGGATGAGGTAATTGTTACCGGAACATCGCAGGGCACCACGAGGAAAGAACTGGGAAGTTATGTGAGCACCGTTAAAGGCGACGACCTGAATAAGGCACCGAGCGGCAACGTACTCTCCTCGCTGCAGGGTAAAACCGCCGGTGCACAGATCAGTCAGAATTCGGGCGATCCTGCTGGTGGTTTGTCGGTTCGTTTAAGGGGAATCAGTTCGGTAAACTCATCATCAGAGCCACTTTACATTATTGATGGGGTAATCGTAAACAATTCGACCACAAGGGTTACCAATACCTCATCCAACTACGATAATGTTAATAATGGTACCCAGGTTGGCAGTATCGGCCAAAATAGAATGGTGGATATTAATCCGGCAGATATTGAACGGATCGAGGTTTTAAACGGAGCAGCCGCTGCGGCCATTTACGGTTCGAGGGCAAATTCTGGGGTAATCCAGATTTTTACCAAAAAAGGAGTAAGCGGTGCAGCACAGGTTAATTTTAGCACCAGCTTAATTTTAAGTCATTTACGTAAGGAGATCGAAGTTAACCAATCGCCGGTGAAATTTGGAGGGTCGGTTAATTCTTTCACACAGGACGTGATCCAAACCGCAGGCGATCCACCGGCTTTGCTCACCAATACTACACCGGTAACCCGTTACAACTACCAGGATTATATCTTCCGGCCGGCTACAGGTACCGATAATACCATTTCTGTTTCAGGTGGTAACGAAAACACAAAATATTATACCTCAGCGGCTTATTTCAGTAACCAGGGGATTATTAAAAATACCGACTTTACACGCTACAATTTCAGGGCAAATATCGATCAGAAAATTACCGAATGGGCAAAACTGAGTGCCGGGTTAAATTATATCCGCAGTTCTGCCAACGAAAAGCCGGATGGAAACTCATTCTTCTCCCCAATGAACTCGGTAACCATCATTGGTAACTTTCACGATATTTTTGCACGGGATGCTAATGGTAATTTACTCGCAGTGGGCGAGCGCGGCAGGGTAAACCCGGTTTCGGTTATCGAAGATATTAAACAGCGACAGGAAACCAACCGCATTATTGCCAATGCCAATTTAAAGTTATACCCGGTAAAAAACCTGACATTAGACTTTACTTTGGGTGTTGATAACTCGGGTCAGAGTGGTTCAACTTATATCCCTCCATTTGCCTATAATGTAAATCCCGATTTTTATGGAGGTGGGGCTGCTTTAGACGGCACACTGAACGGCTATGCCAGTGCGGCAACAAACAATGCCTTCCAGTTTAACAACGAGTTTAATGCCACTTACCAGGCAAAAATATCGCCTTTGATTTCATCAACAACACAGCTGGGTTATTCGTTCCAGTATGAAAAAACCAGGTATCAACTCGTGAACGGAAGGGGGTTGGCACCATTGATCGAAACGGTAAATGCGGCTGCAACACAATTGCCAAGTATTGATGGCCGTACCGAACTTTCGGTTAGCGGGGGCTATATTCAACAGAACTTTAAATACAAAGATCATTTGTTTGTTACCGGAGCCTTGCGGGTAGATCAGTCTTCTGTTTTTGGAGCAGCCAACCGTACACAGGAATATTTAAAGGGAAGTGTAAGTTATGTGCTTTCTTCAGCCGATTACTGGAAAAAATTAGGTGTTTCCGGTTGGTGGGATGCTTTTAAAATCAGGGCAGCTTATGGCGAATCAGGCAATTTAACCGGTATCGGGGCTTACGACAGGATTAATGCTTATTCTACACAATCGTTTCTGGGCAGGGCCTCGCTTTTTTCAAGCGCTACCTTAGCAAACGAAAATGTTAAACCCGAGCGCCAGCGCGAACTGGAGCTGGGAACTGACCTGTCATTCTTTAAAAACAGGCTGGGCCTGCAGTTTAACTGGTACAATAAGAAAGTTAGCGATCTGCTGATTGCCAGTGTACAGGCTCCATCAACCGGGTTTTCCAGCCTGCTCGATAATATTGGTTCGTTAAGGAACAAGGGTATTGAGCTGGTGCTGAACGGAACGCCTGTTAATGCTAAAGATTTTAAATGGAATACGGCGGTAGTGTTCAAC
This sequence comes from Pedobacter zeae, assembly GCF_014196715.1. GTDB lineage: Bacteria > Bacteroidota > Bacteroidia > Sphingobacteriales > Sphingobacteriaceae > Pedobacter > Pedobacter zeae. Next base: position 749,418 of record NZ_JACIEF010000003.1, on the reverse strand, counting down.
AGAAACAGGAATAAGGCATTAAATGTAGGCGGTTTAAGACTGTTCAGTACAAACCCTGGTGCTCCAGTGGCCATTATTAATGGCGAAGCGATCGGTGTTTTCTACGGAACTTTTTTTGCCCGGAACCCAGATGGCAGTTTGTTAACCAACGCCGCCGGTATCCCTCAGATAGAGAAAGGAATTCAGAACTCTGCTACTACCTTTACGCCGCAGCGCGATGCGAACGGCATGCCAACAGGAACCACGCTGCGTAAAGTAATCGGTAATCCGAATCCGGATTATAACATGTCGTTTGTGAACGATTTTACCTATAAAAAACTAAGTTTACATGTACAGTTTGATGCCGTTCAGGGCGGTGATGTCTGGAATGCCGACTGGCGTACCCGCCAGGGTGTTGGAAATGGTAAGGTGGCCGAGCAGGAGCAGATGGGGCAGCTGCCAAGGGGTTATGTGGCAGGAGTTTACGCTATTGAAGAATGGCGGATAGATGATGGATCTTTTGTTAAGCTAAGGGAGATTTCGTTAAGCTACAATGTGGGTAAACTCAAATTTTTAAGGGATCTTACCGTGTCGGTAAGCGGAAGGAACCTCTTCTCGTGGGATAATTACAAAGGCTACGACCCGGAATTAAATTCGGGTGGACAATCGACCATCCTGAGGAACATAGATTTTGGTTCGGTGCCTATTCCTCGCACTTTTAGTTTGGGTTTGCAAGTTAAATTATAATCGCTAAAGAAATTTTTATGAAAATTTTAAGAAATCATATTTCGGCAAAAATAGTCTCATTCGCATTTTTGTTAACACTGTGCTTAGCGTCGTGTACGAAAGAATATCAGGATCCATCACGGGCAAAAACCGATGTGGCTTTAGGTTCGCAGCAGGGCTTAACTGCCGTGGCCATTGGTTTGCAACGCGTATATAGCCTGAGCAGAACGGGGGTAATGTTCACTTCTATAGCCGCAAATGGCTTTGTGACCAACGAATTTAGATTGCTCAATTCCGGAAACATCCCTGAATTACAGCTGAGTACAGGGGGCAGTGCGGTTGACGGGACAAATACCATTTTGTTTAACCTTTGGGCAAGCGCCAATAAGATTGTGTACGATGCAGACCTGGTAATCAGCAATGCCAATAATTTGGGAGATAAAGGCTACGCAGCAGGATTGATCGCTTATTCGAGTATATTTAAAGCCCTTGCAATCGGCAATATGGCACAATACTGGGAAAAAATTCCTGATGGCACAGGGAAAAACGTGGCCTACATTACACGTGCTGCAGGATTTGCCAAAGCTATTGCCGTTTTGGATAATGCCCTGACCGTTATTGCTGCCAATCCAATTTCGGCCAGCTTTTTAAGCAATGTGCCTGCCGATGTAAGTATTGTAAATACCATACATGCACTAAAGGCAAGGTACGCACTGTTTTCTGGCAATTACACACTGGCTTTAACGGAGGCAAATGCTGTTGACTTAACCAAGGCATCGTTTTTTAAGTTCGATACGACTTCGCCTAACATCCTGTTCAGCATTATTTCATCCAATAATGTTTTTCAGCCTGTAAATGCAAACCTGGGGCTTACGGGGGCAAATGTTCCCGATGCGGCCGATAAAAGGATCCCTTTTTATACCTTAATGGCAGGCAATCCGGCTACCCTGCGTATGAATGGTTTTGCGGCCGCAACGGCAAGCCCGTTTCCGATTTACCTGCCCGGCGAGATCATTTTAATTAAGGCAGAAGTGCTGGCCCGCCAACCCGATCTAACCAATTCGCTTATTGAGCTGAACAAAGTGGTAACCAAAACCTCCGATCTTTTTGGGGTAGCGGCGGCATTACCGCCATTGGTTGGCCCTTATACGCAACAACAGTTGCTCGATCTGATTTACAAACACCGCTCGATTGAGCTATATGCATCAGGTTTAAAAATTGAGGATATGAGGAGGTTTAACCAGCCAATAACCGACCGGAAACGGAACTTTTTCCCTTATCCTTTCCAGGAACGTGATAACAACACCAATACGCCTGCCGATCCAACATTTTAGCAGGTTGATAAAAACGGTTCCGGAAATTTTCGGAACTGTTTTTTATGGTGTTTGCCAATATAATCCTACCGGATTATAAAATATTCAGCTCCTTTTCGCGGTAGCGCGAAAGCGATTCGTGTTCTGCATCCAGCTCAGTAATCAGGTAGCTGATGCTTTCTATCGGGCAAACCCTTAACCGTAGAGCGATATCCAATTTCTCGGAAATGCAAAGTACCGCTGTTTTTTTTGCACAGGCCAGCATGGCCTTTTTAAGCTGGTTAATTTCCCAATAGGTATCTGTCAGGCCTTCGTCCGGGTGGATTGCACTGGTGCCCATCAGGCATAAATCGGCCTTTATTTCCGATAGCTGCGTAATTACCTGTCCGCCATAGGTAACCTGTGAGTTTTTGGAGAATAACCCGCCGATCAAAATCACTTCAATATTGTTGTATTTGGCCAGTTCTACAGCCACCAACGGGCTAATGGTAAAAAAAGTGGCCGATAACCCCTGTGGAAGCCGCTTTACAAATTCCAGAATCGTTGTTCCGCCGCCCGTTAAAACCACCATGCCATCTTTTATCAGCCGGACAGCTTTTTTACCAATAGCAATTTTGCTATCGCGGGCATACACCGTACTATCATCAAAAGAACTGTGATACGATTTGGATAAAGCACCTCCATGTACCTTGTATAAAAGGTTTTCATCAACGAGTTCCTGTAAATCCCTTCGAATGGTATCTTCTGAGACGTTGAGTAGCTGCACGAGGTCTGACGTTAATACACGGTTGTGTAAATTGATCTGCCGCATAATGAAGTCATGGCGTTCTTTTTTCAGCATAAGATGTTTGGTTTTAAGCTAAAGTATAAAAGATTTTTAGATTTTTTAAATTTTGCGTGTTTTTGCGTGTTGTTGCAATAAAATATTGTTTGCCAGGAGAATAAAATTGTCTTTATTTGTTTTTATTGTCAAATTTATTCAGCATATTTACCTAACCAACAACAAAACTGCGTGAATTTGCGTGTTTTGGCTGTCCAGAAACAAACAACAACCTGTAACTAAATTCTTACTGACTAATTATGATGAAAAAACTACTTTTTAGTTTTATCGGTATCATGCTGTCTGCCCAAATTTTTGCCCAGCAGATAACTGTTACCGGTAAAGTCAGCGCTGCTGACGGGCCCGTTCCCGGTGTCTCCATCCGGGTAAAGGGAAGTACCACAGTCTCACAAAGTAACAACAGCGGAAGTTATTCCATCCGGGCATCAAAAAACGATGTACTGGTATTTTCGTATGTAGGTTATAAAACTGTTGAGCGGCCTGTAGGCGCTAATACAGTTATTAATGTTACCCTTCAGGCCGATGCCAGTACACTTAACGAGGTGGTGGTAACTGCTTACGGGATTGACCGTGACGTTAAATCGCTGGGTTATTCTACTCCAAAAGTTTCGGGAGCAGAAGTGGCAGAAACACAGCGGAACGATTTTTTTGGTGGCCTTCAGGGGCGGGTTCCGGGTTTATCGATCAACAGTACCAACGGAAACCCGGGCGCTTCTGCACAGATTGTATTACGCGGCTTTGTATCGATTAGTGGCGATAACAATGCATTGATTGTGGTAGATGGTGTTCCGATCAATAACAGTACATTAAACCAGACCAGGGAGCTGGTAACAGGTGCAGCAAACAGAGATCAGGATTATTCGAACAGGGGGATGGATATCAATCCCAACGATATTGAAAGTTATGTGATTATGAAAGGCCCGGAAGCTACCGCTTTATACGGAAGTGCAGGTGCCAGTGGAGCCATTTTAATTACAACAAAAAAAGGTAAAGCCGGACGGGGGAGTATTAATTACAGTAACTCGTTTAGGATAGAGCAGTTGAATAAATTTCCGGAAATACAGACCAAGTACAATACCGGTGCTTCTAATGGTGTTTACGATGGCGGTTCATCTAACTTTTTTGGCCCTGCATTTCTGCCAAATACACCGCTTTACGATAACATTCACAATTTTTTTGAAACGGGTTTTACGCAAAAACACAATTTATCATTTGAGGGCGGAACCGATAAATTCTCTTACCGGTGGTCTAATGAATATACCGATACGAAAGGAACGATTCCTACCACGCGTTATACCAGGATTTCCTCGAGGGTAACCGCGGTTGGTACCATTTCGCCGGTTTTAAAGCTCACCACTACCTTCAATTACATCAATTCCAATAACGATAAAGCCAATAAGGGAACAAATGGCACGCTGCTTCAATTGATGCGTTTTAGTTCTGCCTATAACGTTAAGGATTATGAGGACGCCAATGGAAACCGGATTTTACACCTGGCCAGTATTTATTCGGAGTTCGATAACCCCCTTTGGGATGTAGTTAAAAACGTAAATAACGATAAAGTTAACCGTATAATTGCCAATACAAACGTGGAACTAACGCCTTTAAAATGGCTGCGTATTAATGGTATCGTCGGGGCTGATGTTGCCAGTACCAAGGGGCTATCGGTATATCATGCGCAATCTTACCGCGGTTCAGGGTCGGCTGCCGCCCCAACAGGTGGTACTGTAATGACTTACGGCCAGCTGGCCAAAGTATTTAACGGCTCCTTAACCGCTACGGCTAAACATAAATTTGGCGATTTTAATAATACTTATGTAATTGGAGCAACATTTAATGATTACAATTCCACTACTGATTCTCAGCGCGGAACGAATATGTATGATCCCAATTTTTACAGCATCAACAATACCTTGCCTTCTACACAGCGCACCTTAACCTATGTAAACCGTTACCGTACGGTAGGTGCTTTTGCCCAGGCCATTTTGGGTTATAAAACTTTATTGTACCTGACGTTATCGGGCAGGGTCGACGGTGCCTCGCGCCTGATGCCTAATAATCCGTATTTTGCCTATCCGTCAGCCAGTTTGGCTTTTAATTTTACCGATCTGGCCGGTGTTAAAAAAGCTTTGCCCTGGTTGGATTATGGTAAGTTAAGGGCTTCTTATGCTTTAACGGGTAAAGAACCGTGGAGAGAGTATTCTACCGGAACCAACTACGAGGCCAAAAGATTTACAGGGGGTGGTTATGCCTATTCGTACTATGGGGGTAACCCGGATTTAAAACCAGAGGTATCAGAAAATTTTGAGATCGGTACCGAGATGCAGTTCCTCAAAAACCGCATTGGGCTGGATTTTAACTATTACAACCTGTTGAGTAAAGACCAGATCATTAATCCACGTTTAAGTTATGGTACAGGTTTCGTTTTAGAAATGATGAATGGTGGTACGGTACGTAACCGTGGTATCGAGGTGCAATTAACCGGTAACCCGATCAAAGGAAAAGACTTTAGCTGGAACACTACTTTAAATTTTACCCGTAACCGTGGGGTAGTATTATCGCTGGCCAATCAACTTCCTGAGCTTTACGAATCGGATACCTGGATAGTTGGCGACGTTAGGAGTGCAGTTCATCCGGGGTACAGTACAGGAGCAATCAGCGGGACCAGGTTTGCCCGGAATGATAGGGGCGATATTCTGATCAATCCATCATCAGGTTTGCCATCAGTTACCGATACCCAATTTTATCCTATCGGCGACAGGAATCCGAAATTCACTTTAGGTTTTGTAAACAGGTTTAGTTATAAGGGTTTTAACCTTTCTTTCTTATGGGATTTCAGGTATGGTGGCGATGTGGTTAACGGTACCGAATATGAATCATACCGAAAAGGAATCAGTTTAAAAACATTGGATAGGGAAGTGCCGAGGATTATTACCGGTGTGCTGAACGATGGTTTGCAGAATACGGCAAATCCAACGGTTAATACGATTGCTGTAACGCCTTATTATGCTTCTAACTACTATTCTTTAAATGTTGCTCCAGAAATGTTTGTAGAAAAGAACATTAATACGCTTCGTTTAAGAGATGTTACTTTGGCTTACGATTTTCCGCCATCATTGGTTAAACGTATCGGTTTTATCCAAAGCTTTGGAGCCTTTTTTACGGTGACCGATTCTGTTTTGATTACCAATTATTCTGGTGGCGATCCGGAGAGTAACTCGAACTCGCCGGGTGTAGGCGGTATTGGTGGTTATGGTATCGATTACGGTAACGTAGGTAAACCAATCGGTTTCAATTTAGGATTTAGGGTTAAATTATAGCGAATAACATGAAAAGATTATATAAACTATATATTGCTGCAGCAATATTATTAATGGCAGGGGGCTGTAAAAAATACCTCGACATCAATACCAATCCTGCCGTGCCTCAAACCAGTAAGGCAGAGTTGTTGCTTCCGCCGATTTTATTTCAGATGACGAATGGAACTTCGCAGGATTACCGTTTGCTTTGGAAGTTTACGCAGAATATGATCGGTGCCTCTACCGATATTGCTTCACTTTATCCTGAAAAGCACTCTTTTGTGTCCAACAGTGATAACGGGGGCGTAATTTGGAGGATGACTTATGTCGATCTGGGTTTGAACCTGGAGAATTTGATTAATGATGCCGTAACCAATCAAAAATACGAATATGCTGCTATAGGTTATGCCATTAAAGCCTGGGCCTATCAGCAAACAACAGATCTGCATGGTCCGATTATTTTGGATGAGGCCTTTACACCTGGCTTGTTAAAATTTCCTTACCATGATCAGCCGGAGGTGTATGCAAAGGTGCGTTTCTATTGCGAACAATCGCTAAAATATTCAACCATGAAAAGTCCGCTTAACTATGCTACGCAATTGGCCAGTGTTACCGGTGACGGCATTTACAAGGGGGATATGGCGAAGTGGAGAAAATTCATATATGCCATTTATGCTTTGCAATATAGCCATTTAATCAATAAACCGGAGTTTAAAACCAGGTATGCGGATAGTGTGGTAAAATACACCAACTTATCTTTTGCTAACGAGGCCGAATCGGCAACGGTTTATTTTTCGGCGGCAAGTCAGGATGATACCAATCCTTTTGGGCCAACTTTGGGATATATTAACACTTCAGGTACAACTTCTACCTATTATGGAAGAATTTCGACTACCATCTTAAATTATCTTGCCGGTGGAGTAAAGGGAACACCTGCAGTTAATCCAACAAGTTCGCTCGATCCGCGTTTAAGCAGAATGTTGCCTGCAAGTACGGCAACGGCTACTTTGGGCAGGTACATTGCCGGGGTTCCCACCCAGGGCAGCAGTACATCGGGTCTTCCGATCGTTTTCGGGTCAATTCCCACAGGTGCTACTATCTATAATGGAAAATATATTTTTGCCGATGCAGCCAGGTACCCGATTATGACCTATTCGCAATTACAGTTTGCAAAAGCTGAAGCCTTGTTTTTGCAGGGAAAAACAGCAGAAGCTTATACTGCATATAAAGCGGGTATATCCGGGCATATGGTTTTTTGCAATACGTATGGCCGTTCTTCGAAAACCCCCGATCCGCTGATTACCGATGCTGAGATCAATGCTTACCTGGCTTCTACAGAAGTGGCACAAAGCGAAGCAACCTTAACCCTGGCCGATATTATGGGGCAAAAATACATTGCACAATGGGGCTGGGCCGGTTTAGAGCAGTGGACCGACCTTCGGAAATACCATTACGACGCAAATGTTTTCAGGCAGTTTTATCAGATTCCTACGGCAGATCTTCTATTGGGCGGTAAATATGCTTACCGTTTCAGGCCCCGCTATAATTCCGAGTACGTATGGAATGCCGAGGAGCTCCGGAAGTGGGGAGGTTTAGAACCCGATTATATGACTAAAGAAACCTGGTTCAGCCAGCCATAATTTTATTAATTTAAAAATATCAAAATGAAAATATTTTCTTATTTAGTTGTGGGTCTGTTTATTGCATCGGCATTAACAGGTTGCACCAAAAATGTACTCGATTATGGTGAAACTGAAAAGCTAACCAGCGATCAGGCTTTGTTGAAAATAAATTATGCGTCCTATTATTACAACAATAGAGCAATAGCCATTAAAATTAACGATAAAAGGGTAAGTAATGTGATTACCGCCCGCACCCCCTTTCCTGGTGGCGGGTACAACACCGGGGGGAGTTCTACTGCCGATTTTCTTTCGGTAACCCCCGGGAATTTGAAACTCTCCATTATTCTTCCAAAAAAGAAAGATGACGGAACGGATTCGCTGGTGCTTTACAGCACCACTTTCCAAATCCAGGCAGGCAAAAACTATGTTGCCCACATTACCGATACTGCTGCCTTTACCAAAAATGTGCTAACCGAAGAGAGTTTCGTTAGGCCAGATACGGCTTATTGTAAATACAGGTTTATTAACCTGATGCCCAATGTTCCGTCGGTAGATCTGTATTATGGAACCAGTGCTACTGATAATACGAAAGATTCGCTAATAGCAGGTAATGTGAATTATTTGAATATTACCAATGAGATTAAATTAAGGTCGGCACAATCAAAAACCTGGAAAATCAGGCCGGCTGGAGCAGCGATAACAACCGCAACTGTTTTGGCCAACTACACCAGTGCAAGCACGTTTTTAAATCAGAGGGTATATACCATTTTTGCCAGTGGCTATAGCGGTATTACCACTGCGCCACGGAGGCCATATGTATCTTTCTTTCTGATCAGATAATTTTTGTCTCTTTTGTTTTAGTTAAGCCGCCACTCGTTTAGTGGCGGTTTTTTTTTATTAAAAATTTACTGCATTAAAATAAGATTAGAGCCTATTTAATTGCGCTTTTGTGCGGCTTTTTGCATTAATATCAAACTAATTACAATATTAACTGCTTAAAAATTTGTAAATAAGTGGAAAACAATTATGATATTTACTTAAAATCCAGATATATGCGGTATTGTGCGTGTTTATGGATCCAAACTAACAACAAAAGTCATTAACTAGTGTTTATGAAAAAAAAATTACTATTGATCTTTCTTGGTGTATTTTTGCTGCTGGGCCATGCCATTGCGCAACAAACCACCATTACAGGTAAGGTTACATCAGAAGATGGACCCGTACCAGGAGTTTCTGTGAGGGTTAAGGGCAGCACTACTGTTGCACAAACCAACGCTGACGGGAGCTACTCCATTAGTGCTGCAAACGGCAGTATACTGGTATTTTCGTATATTGGTTATATCACCATCGAAAGAACAGTGGGTACTGCCAAAACCATCAATGTGACCCTAAAAACCGATGCACAGGGGTTGGATGATGTAGTGGTGGTGGGATATGGAACCCAGCGCAAGGGCAATCTTACAGGTGCAGTTTCTACCATTGATGTGAAAAAGACCTTGGAAGGAAGGCCAATTGCCGATGTAGGCAGGGCACTTCAGGGAGCAGCATCGGGTTTAAGCGTAACCGTTCCAAGTGGCGAAATCGGTTCTGATCCGGTCATCAAAATCAGGGGGCAACTGGCCTCCTTTGCCGGTGGAAGTGCTCCGTTAATTCTGGTGGACAATGTCGAAATTCCGAGCATCCAATTGGTGAACCCTAATGATATTGCTTCGATCACGATTTTGAAAGATGCGGCGGCTTCTTCAATTTATGGAGCTAAGGCTGCTTTTGGTGTGGTATTAATCACTACTAAACAAGGTTCGGGTTCCGATAAGCCGTCCATCAATTATTCAAATAACTTTTCATTCCAAAACGTTTGGAAAGATTTAAAAATGGCTGATGTGAATGGTTTGAAATATACGGTTGATGCTGCTGAGCGTGTAGGCATAACCACCCCGGTTGGTGCATTTTATTATGTAGACCGGGCAAGCTATGAAAAGGCAGTGGCCTGGAAAGAAAAATATGGTGGTACAATCGGCCCGGATGATCCTACCGTATTCGGAAGGGACTGGTATGTGCAGGGTGCTAACCTTAAAATGGGGGTGAGGACTTACGACCCTTACGATTATATGATCAAAGAATGGGCGCCTACACAACAACATAACCTGTCAGTTGGTGGTACAAGCGGGAAAACATCGTATAACATAGGGCTAGGCCTGCTTGATCAGAGTGGCATGTTAAAGCCGGCTAAGGAAGACCGTTTTACACGTTATAATGCTTCGTTTAAAATCTCAAGCGAAATTAATAAGTATCTTACCATCCGTGGTGGTGCACTTTATTCCAGAAGAAATAAACAGTATGCCTATACCACCAGTTCTACTACTGCCGATCCATGGTTGTATTTATACCGGTGGAGCTCGTTGTATCCTCTTGGCAGGGATGAAAACGGAGACATGATCCGCTCTCCCGAGAGCGAGGTAGCTTCAGCAAATACGGCCAACATTTTATTAAATTATGCCAACGTAAACTTAGGTACCACGGTTAATATCTTAAAAAACTGGAAGGTAGATTTTGATTATACCTTTACCAACCAGAACGAAGACTGGAAAAGACCAGGCACACGGTTTACCGCGAGAAACTCATGGGTAGCACCTAAAGCACGTTTAGATGCAAGTGGCGCACCTGTTTATGTAAACGATCAGGGGCAGGTGGTATCAAGTACAACTGCGGGCGCCATGGCTGCTTACGATTTATCATTGGATATGTACACTACACCCGGTTCGAGCCCCGATCATTATGCAAGATCTGCCACGAACTTTTTTAGCCATACCATTAATGCCTTTACCACTTATAACTTAAACCTGGAAGAAGGTCATGATTTTAAATTTATCTTAGGTTTAAACCGAGTAGCTTCTACTGCTGAGTCGCAGTTTGGGCAGATTACCAATCTGGCCGATATTTATAATCCGCAGTTTAGGTTTGGTACCGGTGTACAAACCGTAATTCCATCATCAGCGGTAATGGGTATTATCCCGGGCGGAATAGATATTGCAGGATCAGATAAAAAATGGGAGGCACAATTGGGTTATTTTGGCCGTATCAACTATGCCTATAAAAACAAATACCTTATCGAAGCTAATTTACGCTACGATGGTTCTTCAAAATTTCCTACTAACCTGCAGTGGAGATGGTTCCCTTCATTTTCTGCAGGCTGGGTAGCCAGTGAGGAGCGTTTTATGGCCTGGACTAAACCAATCTTAAATCAGTTAAAGTTCAGAGGTTCCTGGGGTTCGATCGGTGATCAGACAGTGCCGAACAACTTGTACATCCCAATCATGCCAAGCGGACAGTCGAGCTGGATTGGAGCAAATGGTGCCAAAGTGAATTTTGTAGGCACGCCAAATGCAATTCAGGGAGCTATTCAATGGCAGGATATTGTAACAACCAATTTAGGGATGGATGCAACCTTGTTAAACAATAAGATAAATGTTTCTCTTGATGTTTTCCAAAGAAATACCGACAATATGATTGTGCCTCAGGAGGGTATTCCTTTTACTTTTGGAGCAGGAGCACCACAAGGTAACTTTGGGGCGCTGCAAACCCGAGGATGGGAATTAACGTTAGACTTTAACCATAGGTTTAAAAATGGGTTGGGCATTAATTTCAAAGGAAATATTTCTGATGCTAAAACACGGTTAACCGCTTATGGCTCCGGAACACAGGTTACCGGCAATTACAATGGTAAGGATATCGGCGAAATCTGGGGATACCGTACAGACAGGTTATATCAAATGAGCGATTTCGAACTTGATGGTTCGGGCAAACCGATTTTAATAACCTTAACCAATGCCGAGAGTAAATTAAATGCCGGCAAGCAAGCTTATAAACTAAAGCCCGGTCCAAATGGTGAAAAACCGGTTTATCAGCCTTTTTTACAAAATGCGGCAACTTTTAGATTCGGTCCCGGTGATGTTAAATTCATCGATGTAAATGGCGATGGAGAAATCAGTAATGGCGATGGTACCCTGGCTAATCACGGCGATTTAGAAGTAATCGGAAATTCTAACCCAAGTTATGAGTATGGTTTTAGATTGGGTGCCGATTTTAAAGGCGTTGATATCAGTGCATTTTTTCAGGGGGTGGGAAGCCGCAAAATTTGGGGTGCCGGATTTTTAGCCATCCCGGGATTTAACTCAGCCGATGGTGCCATGCCAGAAGCCATTGCCGGCAATTATTGGACCCCGCAAACACCAGATGCGTTTTATCCTGCAGCTTACAACAATGCAGCCAGCGGAACCACCAATAACATGCAGGTTCAGGATCGTTACCTCTTAAATATGGCATATTTAAGATTGAAAAATTTAACCGTTGGTTATACCTTCCCGCAAATACTGACCAAAAAAGTGGGTATCACTTCGCTAAGGGTATATACTGCACTCGAGAATTTCTTCACCTGGGATCATTTAGGCGATTTGCCGATCGATCCGGAAAGTGTTAACGGGTATTCTGTATGGGATCAATCAAATTACAATAGCGGCCGTACAGGAACCGGAATTCCTGCTTTTAAAAGTGTCTCATTTGGTGTTCAGTTGAATTTTTAAAAATTAAGAAGATGAAATATTTTAAATACATATATGGCTTGCCGGTTATAGTCGCCCTATTTCTGGTATCTTGTAATAAAGACGTTTTAGACCGTACGCCGCAAACATCCTATATAGATGGGCAATACTGGCGTGGTGAGGATGATATCCGCATGTATGCCAATAGTTATTATACCAATTATTTTAATGGATATAACTCTGGTTTTGGTGTAGATTATGCACCGGTAAGGGGTTATACTTTCTCCGATGATTTAACAGGGAAAAATGCGCAGACCAGTTTTGAAAGCAGCGTGCCCACATCAAGAGGCTCTGTTTCTGAAGCTGCCGACTGGTTAGGTACCTATGCAGGCCCAACATGGGATTTCGCCTGGGTTAGAAAATCAAATGTAATGCTGGCCCGTTTAAACGACATTGCGAAGCCTAATATTACCGGCGAAGCCTATAACCACTGGACAGCCGTTGCCCGTTTTTTTAGGGGCTTTGAATATAGCCGGTTAGTTAGTGTTTTTGGTGATGTACCTTATTTTGATAAAGAAGTTCTGGATAGCGATCTGCCAACGTTATATAAAGACAGGGATCCAAGAGGGGTGGTAATGGATAAGGTATACGACGATTTTAAATATGTAATGGCCAACATGCGTGATAATGACGGGGCACAGTTTTTAAACAAATATATTGCCGCTGCATTTATCTCGAGGTTTATGTTATTTGAGGGAACTTATGAACATTACCATGGCTTAGATGCGGCAAGAGCCAAAAAATATTTAGAATTTGCCGTAGAAGCAGGCGATTATGTAATCAACAGCAATAAATATAATTTCAGCCGCGATTTTAAGTCGTTATTCTCAAGCGATAACTTAGCCGGCCACCCGGAAGTATTGCTTTACCGGACCTATGATGCTGCCTTAGCTGTTACACACAGTATTGGTTCGTATCAGAACGGAACCGAAGTAGTTGGCGTTGACGCCAACCTGGTTTTGATCAAATCTTTTCTTCTCAATGATGGAAAAGTGTGGCAAAATTCGTCGGTTGCAGGCGCTAATTCATTTACCATTGCCGATCTGGTAAAAACAAGGGATCCGCGTTTCGAAGCATCATTTTATGATAAAGCCCTGGTGCCGTCAGCAACTTTACTTTATGGTTTTAAATTTGCCTCAAGGGAAGCACTTACTTATATTGGAAAAACGTACCCTGCCGCCTGGGGCAGTAATACCAATACAAGTGATGCGCCAGTAATGCGTTTGGCCGAAGTGGTGTTAAACTGGATTGAAGCAAAAGCGGTATTGGCTCAGTATTATTCAGGCGCAGCCATCACGCAATCTGATCTGAATAAATCAATAAATGCCATAAGGAACCGTCCGCTTGATGCCGCTGCCGCTGCAAAAGGGGTGTTAAAAACAGCACCGCTAACGATAGGTGCTCTTCCGGTCGATCCCACTAAAGATGCCGATGTTCCTGATCTGATTTGGGAAATCCGCAGGGAACGTCGTATGGAGTTTGTATTTGAGCATACCCGTTTACTGGATTTAAAACGGTGGAAAAAACTTAATAATATGGATTTCAGTACCAATCCGGATTATTTCCTCGGGCCATGGGTAAATGTACAGGCTGAGGCACCAAGTTATTTAACAGCTGCAAATGCAACCGCAAGAAACGTTAAGGTGAAAAAAGCCGATGGTACCATTGTTACCTATGATGGTACGAATGCTGCGGCTATGGTTGGTTATTGGATGGTTACCAACGCTGCGAACAGGAATGCATTTACAGATAGAGCTTATTTGGCTCCTGTCGGACAGGCACAGATTATCCAATACCAGGAGAAAGGCTTTAAACTTACACAAACTACAGGTTGGTAGTTCTTTAGGTGTTTTATTTGGTATAACCTCCTCAAATTTAATTTGGGGAGGTTTTTTTATGCTTATTATTTTGTGCGTAACCAAACCACTTTGCCATCCATGGTACTGGCAAGGATATTTTTACTGTCGATCACATTTACCGTGTTGATCATGGAGTTGTCGATTTTGTGTGCCCAAACAGTGCTTTGCCGTTGAGGATCAATGGCATAGATCACGCCGTTTTTTGTGCCGAAAAATACCTTTCCATCTTTTTCGATCAGCATTGAGGGTACATGCTCATAACCAAAACCAACATTGTAGCGCCATAAAACGCCCGGATCTTGTGCCTGTGCTTTGTAAGCTACAATTTCATCCTGCATGGTTTTGCCGTAAATAAGCGTGCTATCTGCCGATTGACCGATTGATTCACGGACTGTAGCTTCTTTATTCCGCCATAACGTAGTGCCGTTTTTGGTGTCAATAGCCGTTAGATAACGATCGGGGGCTGCAATGTATACAATGCCCTGATAGGCAACCGGCGTTACCATTGCCGGCGAAAACATCCTGTTCGCCTGGCCGTTATTCCATTTCCAGAGCAGGCTACCGGTATGGATATCGAGCGCATACAAATGCCTTCCCCACGATCCAAAAATAATTTTGTCCTGGTAAATAAGCGGTTTGCCTACTATGGTGCCTTCAACTGCGGAAAATGCCCATATTTCTTTTCCTGTTTTAACATCCAGGGCCCTGAAAGTATTATCGCTGCCACCAATATACACCCGTTGACCATTAACCACCGGCGATCCCAATACCGAATTTGCTGTTGCTTTATGCCAAATTTCTTTCCCGGTTTTTGCATTAAGCGCATAAATGTTTCCATCGCCCGAACCTAAAATAACGGTTCCGTTTATGGCTACGGGAGAAGAGTAGATAGCCCCCTTGGTTTTGAATGTCCATACTTTTTTGCCGGTAACCTTGTTTAGGGCTTCCACTAAACCTAAGCTGTTCCCAAAAATAACATTGTTCGAAGCATAGGTTGGGGTATTTACCACGTTGGCATTGGAGTGGTAAGACCAGACTTCTTTCGTAGCCGGATATTTAGTGTTGAGTGCGAAAACAGGGCGCTCGTATTTTTTCTGATCAGCTATAAAGGTTTTCAAGGCAATCTTACGCCAAACCGGAAGAATTTCCTGCGCTGGCTTTTTGACCTGAAAAAACACGGAGTCTTTGGTCATGCTTACAATATTATAGCCGCCAATGCTGTCCTTTGCCCTTAAATTAGACCGGCCCATGGTCGCTTCAATACCCTCAAAATTATAAGGATGGTTATTGTGTCCGTGACCGCATATCGCATATTGGATATTGTATTTTTTTAACCGGTCAGTCGCTTCGTACCAATTGTCCAGGCTGTTATCCAATGGGTAGTGGTTGGCAAAAATAATCGGCGTATTTTTAGGTGTTGCTTTAAGTACGCTGTCTAACCAAACCGTGGCATCCCTCGGGATGTGCCCATCACTCATCCGTACATAAGGCCCCGATGCACAGGCAATAAAACGGTAACCGTTATGATCGAAAATAAACTTGTCGGCACCAAACTCCTTAATGAAATTTACACCCCCTGATTCCGACCATCCCGTATCGTGGTTCCCGGGGATAATGTGGTAAGGCTTGTTTAATTTAGAAAGGATATCTTTAGCCAGTTTGAGTTCATTATTGGTACCCATTTCGGTAATGTCGCCCGTAATAATTACAAAATCGATATCATTTAGCGCATTGATATCTGCAACGGTCCGGTTAAGGTCTTCTTCCCCTGTGGGCGAACCCACATGTGTATCGGTAACAAAAGCGTATTTAAAATTTTGGGCTTTTACGGCGAGCGATAATAAAATGGCGAACAGTAAAAGAATACGGTATTTCATGGTCTTTTTTCGTTAAAAGGTTAACCATAAAAATCGTTATTTTTTAGGGCTTAAACGGGGTTGTAATGCCAATTTTACGTGTTAAGTTTGGGTTAAAATAGAGTCTGAAGATTGAAGACTGAGCTGCTGAGTTTGAAAGGGTCTGACATCCCCAATAAAAAAGGCGGCCATTGGTCGCCTTTTTTACTTGTTCTCTGGTAAAATTACAAAATCTTAAATCCTAAACTCAATTGGAAAAGGTTAGGTTTCTGGCTGTATTTTTCGCTTTTACTGATGTTCGATAAGCCGGCTTCGTAACGTAAATCAACCGAAATGCTGCCCACATCTACACCTGCACCCGCCTGTAAACCCAATGCCTGGTTTTTGTAATTGTTAAAATCAGTTGCTTGCTGGTAAGCCGAATTAAATGTCGAATTTTCATCCAAAACAAATGAAATAACCGGGCCGGCCATTAAACGGAAGTTTAAGTTTTTAGCACCGAATTTGGTACCCAATAAAACCGGAATATCCAACGTGGTAAATTTTACTTTTCCTTCTGCTGATACCTCATTCCCGTTATCTTGTTGAAAGCTGATAAATTTATTGCCTTTGCTACCAATATAAGCTTCTGGCTGTACATAAAAACTGGCACCGCCGATACGTGCCCATGCACCGATCTGATAGCCTAAACGGTTTTCTTCACTTGCAAAATCTGCATTGATTTTAGCTAAATTAACACCAGCTTTTACACCGAGATTAAAGGTTTGCGCCTGCGATGTTGCCCAACCCAGGGTTAGGAAAACAATAGAGAAGATGATCTTTTTCATTTGTTTAATTTTTTTAGGGATTAAAGTTCATAAACGACAAATACTGCCTGTTAAGCATGTTTTTATTCGGCTTATGGTTTTGTTTTAAAAATTATACCATTGGGTTTTACACCCATTAGGTTGTATAACGCGCTTTTAACACAATTATCGTGCAAAAGTAATCTGCGAATCTCCACTTTTTTTGTCACATCACATAAAAAGGTATTAACCTGAATAAATATTTTTTACTTTTGCATCAAATAAAATGTGCCATGGCTAATTTTCAACTTACTTCTGAAACCGCATTTAAAGTAAAAACCAAGTTTTTAAGGAAATACCGCGATCTGGCGAACGAGCCTTTAGAATTTACACCAGGCAAAGAAGATAAATTGGTCGAAGATTTAATGCGCTTGGTTAAGCGCGACCGTACTTACATCGAATTTACCATCCAAAAAGCATTGGCTGATCCCAAAGGCAACAGGCTTTAAGATTCCATTTCCGCACAGTATTTTTTGCTTAAGTTTTCTGTTTCAGACTTAGATACGTACATCGCTCCCTGTATTTTACGCTGTTATGCAACGTGACTCTTTCATATTAGCATCCCTGTTCTGGCTGGTTGCGCTTACAGCAACTGCACAACAACAGGTATTTAATGATACTTTCGCGGATAGTTTGACATCAACCCAAACGAGAAAACAATTAAACGATCTACCCGCCGGTGAATACCTCAGGCAAACTTTCAGTAAAGGAAACAAATCGATTAATTACAGGCTGCTGTTACCAGCGGGGAACCGTAAGCAAATTAAATATCCCTTGGTTATTACCTTTCATAACTCAACGCGGATAGGCACAGATAATGAACGGCAACTGGAACCGTTAGCCAGGATCTGGCTGCGGCCTGATGTACGCCGGGAATTTCCGGCATTCGTTATTGCTCCGCAGTTTCAAACGCGTTCATCAAATTATTATCCAGATTCAGTAAGGCATTGCCTGAGCTCGAAACCGTCGGAGGATGTTTATTTAGTGTTTGAATTGATTCGGGAAGTAAAAGTCAAGTATCCTCAGATAGATACCAATCGCATTTATTTGGTAGGTTATTCTATGGGCGCATCAACCGCGCAAAACCTGATCAATATTGCGCCTGAAACCTTTGCTGCTATGGTTTCTATTGCAACGGTTCCCGATTTCGTAAATGCTAAGGGCATCGGGCAAAAACCTATTTGGTTGATTCATGGGCGGCAGGATGATGAAAATCCTTACGAAGGAAGTGAGCATTTATACCATGCGTTGAAAGGGAATCGTGATTTGTTGTTTACTACATATAACAAGCTGGATCATAACCTTATTACAATTCCGTTATTACTTACTGCTCAAATACCTGCCTGGTTGTTTGCCCGGCATAAATAAAATAGGTTGTATGAGCGTGCTTCGCGGTTCATTGCGTAACGCTTAATTTACGCTTGGGCCAAATAAGCTGTTTTTAATATTTACGGCTTTTTGTACATTTACTTTCTTACTATATCAATAAATAATCTTCCAAAAACAGGCTTTCAATCTGTTCTGTGCTACTGGAATAAATACATAAGGAAATGAAGAAACTAAAATATGGTTTTTTGGCAGCCGGCTTTGGGCTTGCTGTTTTATCTTTTTCTTTCAAAGAAGATTTGTTTCTGGTTTCTAAAAACCTGGATATTTTTGCTTCGCTATATAAAGAAATCAACATCAATTATGTGGATGATACCAACGCCCCTAAGTTGATGAAAATAGGGATCGATGCCATGTTGGATAGTCTGGATCCTTATACCGAATACGTTCCCGAATCGGAAATAGAGGATTATAAACTGAAATATGTGAGTACCCAGTACGGTGGCATTGGTGCGGGTACCGTTTTTATTGATGGAAAACTGTTTATTAACGAAGTTAGTGAGGGTTATCCTGCAAATAAAAGCGACCTTAAAGCCGGTGATCAGGTACTGAGCATCAACGGTATTGCCGTAAAAGGAAAAGACCGTGCAGAAATTAGCCAGTTACTGCGTGGACCTAAAGGCACGGCTGTCGACCTTTTATTAGTGAGGGATGGAAAAGAAATGACCAAAAAACTGGTACGCGAAGAAATAAAACAGCCAAATGTATCCTATTCCGGAATGGTTGGTGACGGTATCGGTTATATCAAACTCGATAAGTTTTTGGAAAACTCCGGCCAGGAAGTGAAAGATGCACTTTTAGCCATTCAAAAAGAAAACCCAAAAGGTGTGGTCCTGGATTTAAGGAATAATGGCGGCGGTATTTTACAGGAAGCCGTTAAAATTGTAAACCTCTTTATCAATAAAGATCAGCTCGTTGTTACTCAAAAGGGGAAAAATGCAGAGAAAACCATTACCTATAAAACCCTTAATGCACCTGTTTCCACCTCCCTTCCTTTAGTGGTATTGGTGAACGGAAATTCGGCTTCGGCATCCGAAATTGTTGCCGGTTCCTTGCAGGATTTAGACCGTGCCATCGTTATCGGGCAGCGCAGCTATGGAAAAGGGTTGGTTCAACAGACTTTCAATTTGCCCTATAACAGTTTGGTTAAAGTAACCGTTGCTAAATATTACACGCCATCAGGCAGGTGCATCCAAAAACTGGATTATGCACATAAAAATGCAGAAGGGGTGGCCGAGCGTTTTGCCGATTCTACCATGGTCATGTACCAAACCAAAGCCGGTAGAAATGTATATAGTGGCAACGGTGTTTATCCCGATATTGTAGTAGATGCAGCCAAGTTAAGCCCGGTTACCATTTCGATGATCAATAAAAGCCTTTTCTTCAATTATGCCAATCAATACCGGAAAGAAAAGCCAACATTAGCCTCAGCCAGAACATTTCAGTTATCGGATGCCGATTATGCTACATTTTCCAGCAGTTTGGCCGATAAAGACCTGTCTTATCAGAGCCGCACGGAAAGGTTGCTTTCTGACCTGCGGGCAGAGGCTGAAAAAGAAAATAAATCAGCAGAAGTAAAAACCGATCTCGAAAACCTTAAATATAAACTTACTTCTTCAAAGAAAACCGATTTGGTAAGCCATAAGGCAGAAATTAAAAGAGTTTTGGAAACGCAGATTGTAAGCCGTTATTTTTACGAAAAGGGAAGAATTGAACAGAGCTTTCAATATGACAAGGAATTGGCAGCAGCAAAAAACCTTTTTGCCAACCAATCGCAAATACTGGCCATTTTAAAAGGAGATGGAAATTATAAGGTGATTGGAAAGCCCACCAAGGCCACCGCATCGATAGACTAAACCTAAAAGACCAATAGCCGCTATTCTTATGAAGAAATTGACCTTATTATGCCTTGTGCTATTTATTGCCTTACAGGTAAAAGCGCAGGATTATATCCCCACAGCCTCAAATTTAAAACAAAGAGCATGGTTTAACGATGCCCGTTTTGGATTATTTATCCACTGGGGCCCTTTTAGTATACCAGGAAGCGGCGAGTGGGTAATGAACGATCGAAAGCTGAATGTTCATAATTACACCAACCTCAAAGATTTTTTTAACCCGGTTGAGTTTAATGCCGAACAATGGGTGAGTATGGCCAAGAATGCGGGAATGAAGTACATTACGCTAATTACCAGGCACCACGATGGCTTTAGTATGTGGGATACGAAATATTCTGATTTCAACATCATGAATACCCCCTATAAAAAGGATATTGTAAAAATGATGACTGATGAGTGTCATAAACAGGGCATAGAATTATACCTGTATTATTCATTGTTGGATTGGCGCAGGGAAGATTATCCGCACGAAACCGGTCGCACGGGGCAAAACTCTGGTCGCAAGGGTAAAGGCGATTACGCCAGCTATTTGCAGTTTATGAAAAACCAATTAACTGAGCTGTTGACCAATTATGGCGAAATAGGCGGGATCTGGTTTGATGGGCATTGGGACCAAACTGCACCGGAAGGATCAAAAGACAGAACATCGCGGATTGATTGGAAATACAATGAAATTTACGGTTTAATCCACAAACTACAGCCACAGTGCATGATCGGGAATAACCATCACCTTAGCCCTTTTGCAGGAGAAGATTTTCAGATGTTCGAACGCGATCTTCCAGGCGAAAATAAGTCGGGTTTAAGTTTTCAAAAGGCTTCAGATAAACTGCCCCTCGAAACCTGCGAAACCATTTCCAATTCATGGGGCTATAATTTGAGCGATACTTACTACAAATCGAATAAAGAGCTGGTGCACATGCTGGTTAAAGCAGCAAGTTTGGGTTCCAATCTTTTACTGAACATCGGCCCAATGCCCAGCGGTAAAATACAGCCGGAATTTCAGGATCGTTTGGCCGGGTTAGGCGCTTGGCTTAAGGTATATGGCGAAAGTATTTACGGCACAAAAGCTGGCTTTATAAAGCCGCAGGCCTGGGGAAGCATCACGCAGAGCGATAAGAAAGTTTATATCCATTTAATAGATGGAAAAACGACAACACTTTCTTTGGAAAACGTTCCGCTGAAGAAAATTAAAAAGGCCTACCTGTTAAAAGATAAAACTGCCGTAAACTTTACGCTAAAAAAATCAACATTAACAATTACTACCGGGCTAAATGAATCAGAGCCCGATCAGGTGATAGTATTGGAGATCGGTTAAAAGAGTTATACTCATTGTCATCCTGAACACAGTGAAGGATCTTTCTATTAGTTTCAACCATATAAGAAATTTAAGGGCACACAAGCTTAAATGTTCTTATATCCCTTATGTGGTAAATAAGATGGCTTTGTAAGCAAAAAAGGCCTTCCCGCAATGACGATTTCTCATGTTCAAAGAGGCAGTATCATAAGCTATAATTTCTCTTCTAATTTGTCACGTT
Source organism: Pedobacter zeae (assembly GCF_014196715.1). Taxonomy (GTDB): domain Bacteria; phylum Bacteroidota; class Bacteroidia; order Sphingobacteriales; family Sphingobacteriaceae; genus Pedobacter; species Pedobacter zeae. The sequence continues at coordinate 727,664 of NZ_JACIEF010000003.1, read as the reverse complement.
GAGCCTGTCGAAACGCCTTTAAGGTGTTTTAAAAGAGGTTCTTCCACAAGCTTAGTAATGACAACTAAGCCCATGATAAAGGGCCTCCAAATCCATTGCTTTTACTTTATTTCAACATATTCTTTCACACTTTTATGAGAAAATAAACGTAAAACGTTTTACTTTTATGGTTTTAAATTCAATGTAAGTAATTATAAGCACACATGCAGTTCAATAAAGCCTCTTTTGTTCTATTTTTAGCCAGTTCTCTATTTGTCCTTAGTACTGCGGCACAGCAGAAAGCCAAGCTTACGCAGTATGTAGATCCACTGATCGGATCGGCAAAACACGGACACGTTTTTGTAGGGGCCAATGTTCCTTACGGGGCGGTACAGCTCGGGCCAAACAATATTTTTGAGGGCTGGGACTGGTGCAGTGGTTACAATTACATCAGTAACACCATCACTGGTTTTGCGCATACCCATCTAAGTGGTACAGGAATCGGTGATCTGGGCGATATTTCGATCATGCCAGCAACAGGTAAATTGTTATTAGAGAAAGGTAAAACCGCCGACGATCAGCATGGTTACCTGTCTAAATCTTCACATCAGAATGAAGTGGCAAAAGCAGGTTATTACAGCGTACTGCTCGATAAATATGATATTAAAGCCGAACTAACCGCTACCGAAAGGGTCGGTTTTCATCAATATACCTTTAAAAAAGGGGCCGAAAATCCCCATATCATCATCGATTTAATTGAGGGCATTGGATGGGATGCGCCGGTATCTGCTTCATTGAAGCAGCTCGATGCTACCACCCTGGTAGGGCATCGTAATTCGAAAGGCTGGGCCAGCGATCAACGTTTATATTTTGTGATTAAACTTTCGCAACCGATTAAAAATCTTGTGCTTTATGATAGTACAGTAGTTAAAAACGGTGCCGGATTATCAGGTAAAAAGTTAAAGGCTGTTGTTAATTTTGATGTTATCAACCACGAAAAACTACAGTTAAAAGTTGCTTTATCGCCTGTAAGCTCAGCAAATGCCATTTTAAACCTAAACACAGAATTACCTGGCTGGGATTTTGCATCGACAGTTAAAAATGCCGATGCAAAATGGGAAAAGGAACTGTCTAAAGTTGATATTGGTGCATCCAATACCACCAAAAAGGTATTTTATACCGCATTGTACCATACTATGATCGCACCATCTTTATTTAACGATGTAAATAAAGATTACCGTGGAACAGATAAAAAGGTATACAAAAAAGCAAATTTCAACAACCTTACCACCTTTTCACTATGGGATACCTATAGAGCAGCTAATCCATTATACACTATCCTTCACCCGGAAAAGGTAAGCGACGTAGTCAATACCATGCTGGCCATTTATAAGCAGCAGGGAAAATTACCGGTTTGGCATTTAATGGGAAGCGAAACCAATACCATGGTGGGCTACCACGCTGTTCCGGTAATTGCAGATGCTTATTTAAAAGGGTACCGGGGCTTTGACGTGAACCTGGCTTTTGAAGCGGTAAAACAATCGGCCATGCAGAAAACCGATGGCATCGATTATATTCAGCAGCTAAAATATATTCCTGCGGATAAAGTAAATGAATCAGTAGCTAAGGCTTTGGAATACGCCATTGATGACTATTGTATCGCAATGTTTGCCAAAGCACTGAACAAAACCAAAGATTATCAATATTTCAGCAAAAGAGCAGAGCTGTATAAAGCATATTTTGATAAAGATGTGCAGTTTATGCGGGGGAAATTAGCCGATGGCACATGGAGGGTACCTTTCAGCCCGGTAGCTTCCAAACACCGCGAAGATGATTATACCGAAGGAAACGCCTGGCAGTATACCTGGCTGGTGCCCCAGGATGTAGAAGGATTGATTAAACTATTTGGCGGCGACAAACCATTTGTAAATAAATTGGATTCATTGTTTTCGGTAAAAGCTGATCTGGGCGAAAACAGTTCTCCCGACATTTCGGGCCTGATCGGGAATTATGCACAGGGTAACGAACCTGGTCACCATATTACCTATTTATATGCTTATGCGGGTATGCCATGGAAAACAGCCGACCTCATCCGTAAAATCGATCATGACTTTTATTCTTCAAAACCTGATGGATTATGCGGTAACGAAGATGTGGGCCAGATGAGTGCCTGGTATGTTTTTTCGGCAATGGGTTTTTATCCTGTTAATCCTGCAAACGGGGCTTACGTTTTCGGAACCCCTTTGCTTAACCATGCAACCATTACATTGGCGGGTAATAAAAAGTTTAATATCAAAGTAATAGGTAACAGTGCTGAGAACAAATACATCCAAAAAATTATCCTGAACGGGAAACCTTATAACAAGTCGTATATTCTTCATAAAGCCATTGTTGCCGGAGGAAATATTCAGATTTACATGGGAAGTAAACCATCCGAAACCTGGGGTGTAAAACCCGAAGACAGGCCTGTTTCAAATCAATAATGCTAAAAAATAATGAAGAAAACATTTCTATTCCTTTTACTTTTTTCGGTTCTGTACGGAAATGCACAACAGCGTTACGAATTAAACTCGGGCTGGCTTTGCGCCAATATCAAAGATGCGCAGTCTACCGGCCCAGAAATTTCTAAACCCGGTTTTTCGCTTAACAGCTGGATGCCCGCAACAGTGCCCGGAACGGTTTTAACCACCTTGTTAAACAATAAAAAAGTTCCTGATCCATTTTATGGGATGAACAACGAAAAAATACCAGATGTATATAAAACAGGCAACGATTATTATACGTATTGGTTCGTAAAAGATTTTCAGGAGCAGGCCGTTGGTAATGAACAGGTTTGGCTACAGTTTAGAGGGATAAATTACAAGGCTGAGATTTACCTGAACGGGAAAAAGGTAAATGCCAAAACACAGGTGGGCATGCATTTAAGGGCACAGTACAATATTACCAAACTGCTTGCCGCAAACGGTAAAAACAGGCTTGCAGTTGTCGTTTATCCACCCGATTTTCCGGGTAACCCCAATGGCGGCCAGGGCGGAGACGGAACGATTGCCAAAGGGTTAACCACGCAATATACTGCTGGCTGGGACTGGATACAACCCATCCGCGACCGTAATACAGGGATCTGGGATAAGGTAACGATCGAAAAAACCAAAGGCATCAATATCCAAAACCCCCAGGTAATCACGTTGGTGCCAGGTAAACGGTTACCGGAAGGCAAACAGGATCCTGCTACCATTAAAGTTTCGGTCGAAGTTGAAAATCCAACCAGTAAACCTGTTTCGGGCATTTTACAATATCAGCTTGCAGGTAAACTGGTTAGGCAGCCGGCTACCCTTGCCGCCAATAAAACCACAATAGTTAAACTCCCAGATTTACAGCTCGAAAACCCTAAACTGTGGTGGCCAAGCGGATATGGACCGCAAAATCTATATGACGTGAAAATCGAATTTGTAACAGCCAACGGGGTATCAGATCGGGAGCAGCTTAAAGTGGGAGTTCGCCAGATTGATAATATCTGGAATGAGCATACCCGGAGTATGGGAGCTTTTGTAAACGGGCAAAAGATTTTTATTAAAGGAGGTAACTGGATTATCAGTGATGCAATGCTGCGTTTTAGTGATGCCCGTTATGATGCAGAAGTACGGTACCATAAAGATATGAACCTTAACCTGATCAGGATCTGGGGTGGGGCAATTTTGGAAAGACCGGAGTTTTACAATGCTTGCGATAAATATGGTTTATTGGTTTTTCAGGATTTCTGGTTCAGCGGCGATTGCAACGGCCGTTGGGTAGACCCGATGAAGAAGGAAGATCAATGGACACGCAGAAATTATCCTGACGATCATAATCTAATTTTAAATGCGATTGAAGACCAGATCAAAATGGTACGAAACCATGCTTCACTCGCTTTTTGGTGCGGAGGAAATGAAATTACCCCACCTGAAGATATTTTAGAACCTTTAAAGAACGATATTCTGCCACGCCTGGATGGTACAAGAAAGTTTTTCGATTTCTCTAACAGCGACGAAATGTCGTTCAATTCAATCGGTGGTAATGGTGACGGACCTTATGGAATACAGGATACCAAAACCTTTTGGGCTAACCGAACTTTCCCTTATAATTCAGAAGTTGGATCGGTAGGTGTGGGCGACTATGCTTCGCTGTTGCGTTTTATCCCAAAAGAAAACCTTATTGCACCACAATACAAAGCCAAGCCCGATTCGGTGTGGGATTATCATAAATATATTTCATACGAGCAATACCTTAATCCGTATGGGAAGCCAAAAAGTGCAGAAGATTTTGCCATGAAAGCACAATTGGTTAATTATGATCAATATAGAGCATTAATGGAAGGCTTTTCCAACAAAATGTGGGATTGGTACACCGGTTCCATCATCTGGAAAACCCAAAACCCCTGGACAGCCATGCGCGGACAGATGTACGATTATTATCTTGATCCAAATGCCTGTTTATATGGTTTAAGGAAAGGGAGCGAACCGCTGCATGTGATGATGAATCCTTTAGATAGTATGGTTACGATTGTAAATAATGGTTTTACTACGAGGAACAACTTAATGGTACAGGCCAAAGCTTATGATATGGAAGGGAAAGACTATTTCTACTCTCAGGCCTTCAACTCGGTTGGTCCGTCTTCAGTGAGGAGACTCTTTCCTATGAACCAATTTTTAACCAAACTGGATAAAAAAGAAGGTGTATTTGTTTCGTTAAGGATTTTAGATCAGAAGCAAAATATTTTAAGCGAAAACACCTATTGGCTGGCCGGAAAAGATGGGGAATATTCGGGTTTAAAGAACATCAGAAAGGCACCGTTAAAAATTACTGCTATCGATCAGAAGAATGGAAAAGTGATTGTAACCTTAAGTAACGCTGCCGGAAATCCTGTTGCCTTTTTTAACCGTATTGCTTTAATAAATGGCAATACCGGCGAACGGATATTGCCGGCGTTTTACGATGATAATTATGTAAGCATTTTGCCTGGTGAAAGTAAAACAGTGGTTGTAGAATATACCGGTAAACAAAGCAACCTGGCGATAGAGGTTTACGGCTGGAATGTTGAGAAACAGAAAGTAAATATGCAATAGAAATTATTAGGTAAATACTTATTGGCCGGGATTTCCTCAATCGCGATATATCCGCGTTAGGGATTGTAAGGGTCCGGTACCGATTTTTCATCGGTACCGGAGCGAAGCGTAGCCCTGAAAAGCCCGACCCTTGCATAGCTTGGGTAACGCCCATATCAGTTTGCAGTTCGCTGTTGGCGGTTTATAATTCTTTAGATTTTAATCGTTAAGGTGTATTACCAATCAACAATACAGAGAGTCGAGATTGCAGATCTCGACCAACAAAAAAGGCGATACTTTTGATATCGCCATTTTTATTTATGTTATTTAAGCACTAGCTTACGCCGTGTAATTTTACTTTTAATCCGTCCATGCTATTGTTTAACTGCAACTGGCAGGCTAAACGTGAGTTTGGTAACAGATCAGGCAAAGTATCAAGCATGGCATACTCATCGTCTGTCATTTCGTTAAGCTTCTCTTCGCCTTCCAAAACATCAACACAGCAGGTTGCGCACAGGGCCATTCCGCCACAGGTAGCAAGAATATCATATTCTGATGCTTTTAAAAACTCCATCAGGCTAAGGCCCATATCGGTTGGGGCAACGTGTTCGGTAACCGAGCCATCCGGCTCCTGCATATATATAGTAATGTTGTTTTCCATTTTGCTCTCTTTATTATCGCAAATATAGCAGAAAGCTTAAAATTCCGAAACCCCGTTTACGGTGGTATATTTCATCGTATATTTCACACCAGGGTTCATGTAAGAATAAGCACTGTGGCTCATTAATGCTGCCTCATGGAAACCACAAAGAATTAATTTTAGCTTATTGGTGTAGGTATTAATATCGCCGATGGCATAAATTCCAGGGATGTTTGTCGAATAATCATCAACATTCACTTCGATGGCACTTTTGCTGATGTTGAGGTTCCAATCTTCAATAGGGCCTAATTTAGGGCTTAAGCCAAACAAAGGAATCAGGTGATCGGCTTCTACAACAGTTTTTTCCATGGTACGGTTCTGAACAATTTCAACCTGCTCCAGCTTATCTGTTCCATATACGGCCTGAAGGTTGCTGTTTAAAACCAGGTTAATTTTTCCGCTTTCTGCCAATGCCATTACTTTGGCAACAGAATCGGGTGCACCACGGAAACTTTCACTTCTGTGTACCAAAGTCAGTTCAGAGCAAACTTCTGCCAGGTAGATGGTCCAGTCTAAAGCAGAATCGCCACCACCTGCAATTACCATTTTCTGATTGCGGTACTTCTCTGGGTCAAGGATCATGTAGTTTACTCCCTTACCGTTTTCAAAGTTTTCTAAATTTTCTACAGCTGGTTTACGTGGCTCGAAACATCCTAAACCACCGGCAATAACCACCACCTTAGCTTCGATAACGGTACCCATATTGGTGGTTAAAACGAAATCGGCTTCGCCACGCTTTTCTAAACCTTCTATACGCTCGCCTAAAGTAAACGTTGGGTGGAAAGGTTTGGCTTGCTCCATTAAATTATCGATAAGTTCCTGAGCCAGCACAGAAGGATAACCTGGAATATCGTATATCGGTTTTTTAGGATAAATTTCAGACAGCTGACCACCAACCTGAGGAAGGTAATCAATTAAATGACAACGCATTTTTAATAAACCGGCTTCAAAAATGGCAAATAAACCAACCGGACCAGCGCCTATTATGGCTATATCAGTAGTGATCATTAAAGAAAAAATTTGACGCAAAGTTACAAAATAAAGTCAAATCAATTCTCCTATTTAGAAATATTCTAGATAATTTTGCAATCCTATTATATTCAGTATTTTATATGCTTTGAGTTGATTAAAAACAAAAGTTAAAGGTTTTTGGCGGTCCAAAGCAAATTATAATTGGTCTATAGGTTTAGTGGAGAATAGGTGATTGTTTGAAATATTTGATCCCAACCGTTGGTTTCTCCAAAGTTTGTTAAACCATTAAATCCTGATTATAGCCGAAGTTCGAAAAAAATAATAACTTCCCTAAATTATAGTTCAGATGCCTGATTATTTTCTTATTGCTTTGCCTCTGGTGGCTTTTTGGGTATTGTTGTTTCTCATTTGCGGGCGGAGCTGGCAACTGCCTGCTGCCTTTATTCCGTTTTGCATATGGGGGCTTTATTCAGGAAACACCCATTGGAAATGGCTTTTGTTAATCCCGTTATTGTCTCTCTTGGTTGTTGATATCCATATTACAATGAGAGAAACCAAGTTTAGTCGAGAGATTAATATTTTGAGTTATGTCTTAACTATCCCTTTTTTAATACTTTACTTCTGTTACGGTCGGGGATTTGTAAAAGATGGGAGTTTAGTTTCTATCATTTGGAACTATGTTTTTCAGATCACAGTTTTAATATTTGCATCAAAATTCTGGTTTTCTGATATCTTACTTCTATTTATAAACCGCTTATGGGTAAAAGATAAAAGTAATATGGAAACACAGGTGATAGAAAAGTCGATGAAGACAATTGGCCGATCTACAAGTTATTATGTTGTGTTCTATAATTTGGGTAAGATGAAAGTTTCTGGCATATTTTATTTGTTTCTGAAATTAAGAAGTATACAGCCAGATGATAGAGTAGAAATTGTAATCAAAAAAGGCTGTTTAGGTACCGAATTTATTACTGGTTTTCCTAAAATATTATCCCGGTGATGCATTGCGAAGAAGTATAAATCTCCTTGGATTTGTACTTCTTCGCAGAATCAGTTACCAGCTCATCCCCAAATTCTGAAATACAAAGCTCCATACATCGGCTGCTTCTTCAATTAATTTGGTGGTTGGTTTACCTGCGCCGTGGCCGGCTTTGGTTTCTATCCGGATTAAAACCGGGTTTTCGCCCTTATAATTTTCCTGTAAGGTTGCTGCAAACTTGAAAGAATGTGCCGGCACCACGCGGTCGTCGTGATCAGCAGTTGTAATTAATGTTGCCGGATAATTAATACCGCTTTTTACATTATGGAGCGGTGAATATTTGATCAGGTAATCAAAATCTTCTTTTTTATCGCTCGTTCCGTACTCAACAGCCCAACCCCATCCAACGGTAAATTTATGGTAACGAAGCATATCCAGCACCCCCACGGCAGGTAAGGCAACCTTGAAAAGGTCGGGTCTCTGTGTCATACAGGCACCAACTAAAAGTCCGCCATTTGAACCGCCCGAAATGGCAATTTTAGATGGATTGGTATATTTTTCTTTAACCAGGTATTCGGCTGCAGCAATAAAATCGTCGAATACATTTTGTTTTTTGGCCAACATACCGCCTTTGTGCCAGGCTTCTCCATATTCACTTCCGCCGCGCAGGCTCGGTTGAACGTAAATGCCACCGCGCTCTAAAAACAACATGCGTGATAAACTGAATGCAGGCGTTAAACTAACCTGGAAACCTCCGTAAGCATAGAGGTAAACCGGGTTGTTGCCGTCAAGTTTGATCCCTTTTTTATGGACAATGAACATCGGCACTTTCGTTCCGTCTTTAGAGGGGTAAAATACCTGCCTGGTTTCATAATCGTCGGTATTGAGCTTCAACTCCGATTTTTTATACAAAATCGATTCGGCCTTGCCCACATTATAGCGGTAAATGTTGCTAGGGGTGGTAAAGTTGGTAAAGGTGTAGAAAAACTCCTGATCTTCTTTATAGCCACCAAAACCAGCAACGGTACCAATAGCAGGCAGTTTTACATCACGGATTTTTTTCCCTTTTAAATCAAATTGAATGATGTTTGTGCTGGCGTCTTTTAAATAGGTGGCCCATAAAAATCCGCCACCGGTTCCAATGCCTTCCAGCGCGAGTTTAGATTCCGGAATAATTTTTTGCCAGTTTTCCGGATCTGCATTTTTCGGGTCTACCAGAACCACTTGCCTGTTCTCTGCCCCTAAATCGGTATTTACCAATAAATTGTCGCCTACGTTGTCAATAACGCTATGGTTGTTTTCATAACCTTTTATCAGTAGGTTAATTTTGCTGCCTGGTATTTTTAAATCTTGGTAATACAAAGCATTGCCTGAGGTACCTGCGCTGGCATAAAGCACCAAAAAGCGCTCATCTTCCGTAACGCTGGCACCAAAATATAAGTTAGGGTTTGTTTTATCCTCAAAAATTAACTGGTCGTTTTTCTGTAAATCGCCCAATTTATGATAATACACTTTTTGGTACTTATTGGCTGCCGAAAGGTCGGTTCCTTTTGCAGGCTCATCAAATTTACTGTAATAAAAACCATCACCTTTCCACGCTGCGCCCGAAAATTTGACCCATTTTAACTCGTCGCCCAATTTCATTTTGGTAGCGATTTCCATCACATAAATATTGCTCCAGTCTGATCCTGCCTGTGCCACTGAGTAGGCTAAGTATTTTTTATCATGAGAGACCCCGAGCAACGATACCGCCGCTGTCCCGTCTGCAGTAAGTGTATTTGGGTCGAGAAAAACCTCCTCTTTGCCATCAAGGCCTTTTTTTATAAACCAGATGCTTTGGTTTTGCAATCCGTCGTTTTTGGTAAAGAAATAATATTCGCCAACCTTAAACGGGGCCGATTCTTTCGGATAGTTCCAAATTTCGGTTAAGCGCTTTTTAATATCAGCCCGGTAAGGAATCTGTTCAAGATAGTTTTGGGTTACCTTATTTTCAGCATTTACCCAGGCCCTGGTTTCGGCAGAGGTATCGTTCTCAAGCCAGCGGTAAGGATCGGCGATCGCAGTGCCAAAATAATTATCTATAGTGCTGTCTTTTTTCGTTTCAGGATATTTCATCAATGTTATTTTTTCTGCAGGTTTTTTACCTTGGTTACAGGCCAAAAGGCTTAATGCAAATAAGCTTAATAGAATTTGTTTTTTCATGGCGAAACAGATTTATTTACTAATATATGTCTTTTTTTCTCTTCTGGTTTGATTAGATAGGTTAGGGGATTAGACAGATAGTTATGCTTTGGTCTTTCCCCTTTAGTCTTTAAGCTTTTTCCCTTACCTTTGAAAATACATGGCAAAAAAGATTTATTTCGCTTCCGATTTCCATTTAGGTACACCCAGCTATTCTGAAAGTCGTACCCGCGAGGCGCGCATTGTAAGTTGGTTAAATTTTATTGAGCCAGACTGTAGCGAACTCTTTTTAATGGGCGATGTTTTCGATTTTTGGTTCGAATATGCTACAGTCGTACCAAAAGGCTTTGTACGTTTGCAGGGAAAGCTGGCCGCGATGACCGACGCCGGAATTAAAATCTACTTTTTTAAAGGCAACCACGATATGTGGGTACGCGATTACTTTACACAGGAAATCGGGATGGAAATCATCAGCGATGAACTGATTATTGAACGTGGAGGAAAGAAATTCTACCTGCACCATGGTGATGGTTTGGGCCCGGGCGATCGGCAATATAAATTTTTAAGAAAGATTTTCAGAAGTAAGGTTTGCCAATGGCTGTTTGCCCGTTTGCATCCCAATTTGGGGATTGGTATAGCCAATAGCTGGAGCAGGGGCAGCAGGGCCGCGCAAACCGAAAAGGAAGTGTTTTTGGGCGAGGATAAAGAGTGGCTGGCCATTTATGCCAAAGAACAATTGCAGCAAGCACATTTCGATTACTTTATTTTTGGGCACAGGCACCTGCCGCTCGATATAGATCTGGGCAATGGAAGCAGGTATGTAAATATCGGCGAATGGCTCAACTACAATTCTTATGGGGTGTTTGATGGACAGGATCTAAAATTGGAGTATTATAATCCATAGGCTTAGTTTTTAAGTTCTTTTCAGCTAGCAAACCCAGGCTTTTACCTAAATGCACCGCCCTTTGTTTCTAAACCCGATAAAACGAAAAGCCCGCATACCGATTTTTCATCGGGAGAGGACTTGAAGTGATAGCGGGGCTGCAGGCCACCACAGGGGAAGAACTGCCCATTTCCAAACCCTTTAAATTTGTTTCCAACTATTTCGTTAATGCCTATTTTTCGGAAAGCAAAACCGGTAGTTTAATTTAAAGTCCGTCGGGCTTTTCGTTATAGTCCCGATTTTAAATAAAAACCGGGAGCTGCCACTTCAATCCCGTTTAGTTACGCTGGTTTCTGCTGCTATTTGGGGTTGCATGGAGTTTAAAGTTTAAAATGCACCGCCCTTTGTTTCTAAACCCGATAAAACGAAAAGCCTGCATCCCGATTTTTCATCGGGAGAGGACTTGAAGTGATAGCGGGGCTGCAGGCTGCTACAGGAGAGGAACTGCCCATTTCCAAATCCTTTAAATTTGTTTCCAACTATTTCGTTAATGCCTATTTTTTCGGAAAGCAAAACCGGTAGTTTAATTTAAAGTCCGTCGGGCTTTTCGTTATAGTCCCGATTTTAAATAAAAACCGGGAGCTGCCACTTCAATCCCGTTTAGTTACGCTGGTTTCTGCTGCTATTTGGGGTTGCATGGAGTTTAAAGTTTAAAATGCACCGCCCTTTGTTTCTAAACCCGATAAAACGAAAAGCCCGCATCCCGATTTTTCATCGGGAGAGGACTTGAAGTGATAGCGGGGCTGCAGGCCGCCACAGGAGAGGAACTGCCCATTTCCAAACCCTTTAAATTTGTTTCCAACTATTTCGTTAATCCCTATTTTTCGGAAAGCAAAACCGATAGTTTAATTTAATGTCCGTCGGGCTTTTCGTTATAGTCCCGATTTTTCATCGGGCGAGGGCTTGAAGTGATAGCGGGACTGCAGGCCGCCACAGGAGAAGGACTGCCCATTTCCAAAACCGTCAAATTTATTTCTACCTAACAGTTAATCCCTGTGTTTTTAAAGCTAACCCGGGACCTTTTTTAATGTTCTCCAGGCCTTTCATTGCTGCCTGGACCTTAACCTTTAATCGTAAACAAACTAATTCAGCTTTTTTCCTTATTTTTGCATTTTCCTGAATTTTTGGGCCTATCCAAACGTCGGGAATTTCAACAAGAATACATATGTTAGATAAATTAGAAGCTATAAAGCTGCGTTGGGAAGATGTGGAAGAATCGTTGAGCAATCCGGATGTAATCCAGGATATGAAACGTTTTGCGGCTTTAAACAAAGAATATAAAGACCTGGGTAAGATTGTAGATGAGTATAAAGTCTACAAAAACGTGATGAGCAATATCGACGCCAACAAAGAAATTTTAGCAACGGAAAAGGATATTGAATTGCGGGAAATGGCGAAAGAGGAGCTGGAACTTTTGTTGAAACAACAAGAAGAGATGGAAAGTGCTATTCGTTTGATGTTGATTCCGAAAGACCCTGAAGATGCCAAAAATGCGGTATTTGAGATCAGGGGTGGTACAGGTGGCGACGAAGCGGCTTTGTTTGCCGGCGATTTATACCGCATGTATACCCGTTATTTCGAAACCAAAGGCTGGAGCGTTGAAGTGGTTGATGTAACGGAAGGTACAGCGGGGGGCTATAAAGAGGTAATTTTAAAGGTGAGTGGTGAGGATGTTTATGGTCAGTTAAAGTACGAAAGCGGTGTACATAGGGTGCAGCGTGTACCTGACACGGAAACCCAGGGCCGTGTACATACTTCTGCAGCATCGGTAGCTGTATTACCTGAGGCTGAAGAAATAGACCTTTACATTAACCCCGCCGATATCGAGCTGCAAACCTCCCGATCAGGAGGTGCTGGCGGACAGAACGTAAATAAGGTAGAAACTAAGGTGCAGTTAACGCATAAACCATCGGGCATTGTGGTGGTTTGCCAACGTGAACGTTCGCAATTGGGTAACCGTATTATTGCCATGGAAATGCTGCGCAGTAAACTTTACGATATTGAGTTGCAGAAAAAGAACGGCGATATTGCGGCTAAACGTAAAACGATGGTATCAACCGGCGACCGTTCGGCCAAGATCAGGACTTATAATTATCCCCAGGGCCGGGTTACCGAACACCGTATCGGTTTAACCCTATACAACCTGCCAAGCATTATGGATGGCGATATCCAGGAGATTATTGATGCGCTTCAGTTCGCTGAAAATGCAGAAAAGATGCAGGAAGGTGCTGCCAGTTAGGTAGTTAAATATATTTTAAAAAAAAATTTGCGAATTAAGATATAGTCTCTATATTTGCAACCTCGAAAGAGATAAGAGGTTCTGGCTTTAAAGAAGAACAAAAGGAGTGGTAGTTCAGCTGGTTAGAATACATGCCTGTCACGCATGGGGTCGCGGGTTCGAGTCCCGTCCATTCCGCAAAAACGGGGGATTTGCAAAAATTCCCCGTTTTTTTTTCGTAAATCAGCAAGTTTTCATCCTTCATTTTCAGCGCGTTATGTGCTCATAATGCTATCCGCTTAGGAGTTCGATAGATGCCTTTTTCATAATACATATTGCTATCGAATCCCAATCTAATTAACTCTTGCTTTTCTAAAGTGTTACTGATGTTGTAGTTGTCTTTTAAGTCTGTCAATTTTTCCACATTCTGCTGTACGATTTTATATGGTATTTGATGGTTTGATGGTAGCTTTTGAATCGTCGCCTGAAGGCTAATCTTGTTACGGTTTATCGTTGCCGTCCCAGCGATCATATGTTTCTTTTGAAATTTGGTTGGTGGCCCATATTTCTTTATGGAAATTGCTTTATTCCTCCGCTGCCAGTGCTTTTTCTTTTCTGCAAGCATTGCAATCACCCCAGGAAAAATGTGCTACCTTTCCTGCCTGTAGCCAATTTATAAACACACATCTTGATGATTATGATAGCCCTTTCCTGACGCATTTTATCTCGACAGTGACTTCTGAAATTATAGCATTGTGACAATTGAAAGTGAATTGACCGATGATACAGGGAAAAATCATTGGCTAACAAGCCACAAATTTACAATCTGTTGCATTTGTTTCAATTTGTATAGTTGGGTGCTGGATTTTATGCTTCTCCATTACTTGCACGATAGATGAAAGAACATCATCTTTCTGGTTTCCGTCGATAGTATTTACCACAACGTGCAATGAACTGATGTTGTAACTGCCGTCCATACTCCAAACATGAAAATCGTGAATGTTTTGAATGCCATTGATCTGATAGAGTTCGGATGAAAGCTTTTCAATATCCAAACGCTCAGGAACCGACTGCAATAATATTTTCATTGTGCCAATAAGATTCCGGGTAGCATTATATCCAATGAAAGTAGCAATAGCCAAAGCCAATATGCCATCTATCCAATGCCAACCTGTGTAGTAGATAACGATGGCGCCAATCAATACAGCTACCCATCCTAAAACGTCCTCCAGCAAGTGCAGCATAATTGCTTTACTGTTGTGATGGTGTGAATGGTCATGATGATGCTGGTGTCCGCTTTTTATCCTCAGAAATGCAAAGCCATTAATACCAATTCCTAAGGCAGCCAGCCACAACATTCCTTTGCTGTTTACGGGTTCGGGATTAACAAATGATTGATATGCCCCGATACACATAAATATTGCCCCGATCAGTAAAAACAAAGACATTCCCAGAGCAGACAGTAAAGAAAATCGCTTATATCCGTAACTGAATTTTGAAGTTCGCTTTTTGCCTGCCAGTTTTTCCAAAAGCACGGCTATACCGATAGCAACCGCGTCCGTAAAATCGTGAAAGGCGTCTGCAATAATTGCCGTCGAATTGGTAAGAATTCCGCCGATGATCTCAACGACTGAAAACAATAAATTGAGCCAGAAAGCCAATGAAATTCCGCTTTTATCCGAATGATGATGATGATGATGTTCCATTTTTATAATCCTTTTTTTCCCTCAAGCCAATATCCCTGAGAAGAAATGTTACCTTTCGATTTATTTTTTAACGTTTTTCTAAACGTCTGGACTGATTTTGCGTTTCCTGTTAATATAAAATTCGCAGTGTTCCATTCATCGGCGTTGAAAACCGGCAATTCATTGATCCATTGTTCGTTTCTGAACGTGTTCTTTTTAGAAAATACCGTATAATTTTCCAAGCCTAATAATTCTGGGACACTTTGGTTCTCATCATCCAATTCAAAATAAAACTGATATTGATGTTTATTCTTTTGCAGGATTGGTAGAATTGAGCAGGCAAGACCCAAAGATGTTTCGTCGCCAAAAACGAACTGCTGCCTTATAGTTCCATCGTACATTTTTTTCCCTCTTGGGATACTGATACGCAACTCATCTTCCGGTTTCAACCCATTAATGTATCGGCTTCCGACACCATTGCCGTGAATGTGAAAAATAATGTCCAAAATCCCCTCACCGAGGTTATGATATGATGCGGTATAGTTCCTGAATTCCCTATCGCTTACTCGAATAACATTGGCATAACCGACCTGGAAGTTCATCCGTGATATATCGCCCTGAAAGCGTATTTTCTTCAGGTTCGGACTGACATAAACTGTATCCAGTATTTTCATATCTGACATTAAAGAATCAGATTTTTCCGTCAGATCGGCCGCCCATTTTGGTAATTTAGAAATCATGGTTTATCGCATTAAAATTCCAATGCAAAGGAACTGCGAACGGAGATAGCAAACAATGGAATGAAAGGTGTAAGTATAGGACTAATCGCGGTTTTTATTTCTGAAAGTTAAGGCGGTCATTCCTGTGGCTTTATTGAACAGGCGGGAAAAGTAGGCATAATCGTCATAACCTAATTCAGCAGCAATCTCTTTGACCGATTTATTGGAATGGAAAAGCAATCGTTTGGCTTCCAGAGTAACACGCCGCTGAATATGATAAGAAACAGGAAATCCGGTTGTATTTTTCACACACTCATTCAGATAAGGAACGGAAATGTTTAATTTTTGAGCATAGTCGGCTGGTCGTTTATTTTTAATAAAATTCTGTTCCAATGCTAATTTGAATGCCTTGGTTACAAGCTCAAATCGGGAAAGTGTATCAGCATGCCCGGACCTTTCTAGATATTGTGATAGGAATAAAGAAATCAAAGTATTGCAACTATCTTTTAGCGATGACAGATACAATTTGCCTTCCCTTTCCTCAAACAGGTCAATGCACAACAAAAATGTTTGACTGATAAGAGAAATGTGTTTTGAACTTAGGGTTAGCGGCTTAGCCGGCGAGATTTCCTCCAATAATTTCAGGTATTGAGGGTGCAGGTTTTCATTGTTTATGGCTAGCAAACAAAATTCAATGTTTTCGGCTTTTAAAACGCTGTGAACCTGGTTGGGTGCAATGTAAATAATAGACGGCTTTTTTATCTGATGCTTCTCAAAATCAATTTCGAAATAAGATGTTCCTTTTTCCTGTAGGATAAAAAAATGATAATCGTGCCGATGTGAGTATTCGGCTTCTTCTGAAAGTCGTAAATCAGCAATCGGATATTTCCCAACGGCGATACCATTGTCAAACTCCTTGGCTAATGGCTTCAAAGGAATGGATTTCGATTTTCTGGTCATTATATCTTTTGACTCTTTTATAATATATTCTTTCGAGATGTTAAAGATAAAAGTTTTTTACCGCGACTTGTATCGTTACTGTCTGCCTTTCCTGCGAGAATAAAACTCTTAAAGGTTTTTGGAAGCCATTAAAAAAGAAAGGGTTGCCCACAGCGAAAAACCATTGAATGAAAATGACATATAGTTTGAAAGCTAGCCGAATAAATAATGACCTTCAATAATAATTACAGTTTTTCAATATCCTATCGGCTACCTGTATCTCATAGATGATCATTTGACTTAAAATGTATTTATCTGTGATTTTTGACGGTTTCGATGTCGTTAACAAACGCTAAAAACTTTATCAAAGGTTCGATTGTACCCCGTACAGTCCGCAAAAAGCAATATCAAAATTGTATAAAGCCTGTAATCATCATTTACAGGCTTTTTTATTTGCTCGAAAACACCAAATGATGCGTGTTTTATACTGCCCCCCCGGTTTATGAAAGGAATCCGGAAATTAGAGGTATTTCATTTGGATACAACGAAAGCAGATTTGGATACAACCGGTCTTTTATATTAAAGGAACTTTGCGTTACTAAAAAATGTAAGCGCAATGAAAATAGTAATCACAGGTTCCTTGGGCAATATAAGTAAGCCTCTAAGTGAGCAATTAATCGAAAATGGCGATTCCATAACCATTATCAGCAACAATGCCGGCAGGCAAATTGAAATCGAAAATATTGGCGCGATCCCTGCAATAGGCTCTTTGCACGATGCAGCGTTTCTGAAAGAGAGTTTTATGGGCGCAGACGCTGCGTTCTGTATGATTCCGCCAGACTATACACAACCTGATCAAATCGCATACTATCGGCGTCTGGGGGAGAATTATAAAGAAGCCATTCTGGAAACGGGGGTGAAGCGGGTTGTCCATTTGAGCAGTGTTGGGGCGCACCTGTCTTCCGGAACCGGATTTATTACCGGATCTTACCATGTTGAACAAATCCTTAACACCATCGGGCATATTCAATTGACCCACATCCGCCCAACTTTTTTCTATTATAACCTGTTGGCTTTCATTCCCATGATCAAATCTGCCGGGTTTATTGGTGCGGTTTATGGAGGAGCGGATCGGTTGCCGTTGGTCTCTCCCATAGACATTGCAGACGCCGTAGCCCAGGAAATCGTAAAAACCGGGCATACGCAGCTGATCAGGTATGTAGGAAGCGATGACAGAAGCTGTAGCGAGGTCGCATCGATTATTGGTAAAGCGATTGGAAAACCGGAATTAAAGTGGCTGACCTTAACTAAACAGGATGCAGAAAAGAGCTTGTTGAAAAACGGACTTTCCCAAGAGTATGTCGAAAAGATGCTGGAACTTGGTAATGCCCTTCACACGGGTAAGCTTCATGAAGATTACGATTTGCATACACCGGAATTGGGAAAGGTAAAGATGGAAGAATATGCGGTAAAGTTTGCGGCGTTGTTCGATTAGTATAGCTAAATTTAAAGATGAAAAACGAGGTGGCCAAAAGGATCAGGACAATCAGTGAATTCCATCGTTACCGGGGACTAGCTCAACCGGAACATCCGATGATAAGCGTTGTGGACTATAGTCTTATCCAGCCAAGCGGGCATGGGGAAACAGATAGTTTTATTCTCGACTTCTTTTCCATATCGTTAAAACGTACCACAAATGCAAAAATCAGGTACGGACAGCAACCCTATGATTTTGACTCCGGGGTGTTGTTTTTTTTGGCGCCTAATCAGGTATTCAGCATCAGGCATAGCGACGAAGCCAAAGCGCAACATACGGGATGGCTGTTGCTGATCCACCCTGATTTCCTTTGGAATACTGCTTTGGCTTCATCAATCAGGCAGTATGAGTTTTTTGACTATGCTGTTAATGAGGCACTTTTTTTATCGGAAAAGGAAGAAGATATTTTGAATGCAATTGTTCATAACATCCAGCAGGAGTATCATTCCAACCTTGATAAGTTCAGTCAAAACATCATTATTTCACAAATCGAAACGCTGCTTAATTACTCCGAGCGTTTTTATCAACGGCAGTTCATTACCAGAAAAAGAAGCAGCCATGAGATTTTGGTAAGGATGGAAAAAATCCTGGCTGGTTATATGGCAAATGATGCAGCGCACAAGGGCATCCCTACCGTTCAGTTTGTTTCTGAGGCTTTATGTGTTTCTTCCGGTTACCTCAGCGGGCTATTGCGATCTTTGACAGGAGAAAGTACGCAACAGCATATCCATAAAAAACTGATCGAAATAGCGAAGGAAAAGTTATCGACGACCCGCCTTTCAATAAGTGAAATCGCATACGAACTCGGATTTGAACATCCGCAGGGATTTAGTAAATTGTTCAGGAACAAAACGAATGCAACGCCCGCAGAGTTCAGAAAGCTATTTAACAGCTTTTAGTTAACCGGCTTGTAGGCCAGAGCCTGCAAGCCGGTTAACTGCCTTTTTAACTACCGGACGGAAACAGTAAGTCGTCTATCCGGTGCTAAGATTTATTAAAGCGAAAAAATCCCTCCATGGGTTTGTCTTTGCCTCAAAGCCGTAGTAGGTGAGTGGCCAACATAAATTTCCTTAAACCTGGCGGCCACTTTAAATTCTTTTCTTCCCTGTACCAATTGTTATTAGGGCAGGCTACACTTAAATCTCTTTTTGCTTTGGGCATTATCCATTGTTTTTTATAAATTAAGCCTGTAAAATTGACGTATTATCGCTGCGATCCGGATTTTCGAAAATTGATTTAATGAAAACGCCAGGGAAAGCCAACCTGCAAATTTGTTTATTCAGGCTTTCTTTGTAAAGAAAAGTACTGGCCCACTCAAAAACATATTCTATGCATACTATTTTACCTTTTCTGCTCGCCATGGTAGCTATAATTGTACTGTTAACCATGTGGGCTGCTAAACTCAAAATCGCATATCCAATTCTGCTTGTTGTTGGCGGGTTATTAATAAGCTTTATACCTGGGCTACCCATGGTAAAAATTGATCCCAACCTCATTTTTTTTATATTTCTTCCTCCATTGTTATTTGAAGCTGCCTGGTCCATTTCTTTTAAGGAGATGAAAAAGTGGTGGCGTATTATCGGGAGTTTTGCTTTCCTGGTTGTTTTTTTTACGGCGCTTTCGGTAGCCCTTGTAACCAACTATCTGATCCCTGGGTTTACCATAGCTTTAGGTTTTCTGTTGGGAGGTATAGTATCTCCGCCTGATGCTGTAAGTACGGGTGCCATCACTAAATTTGTTAAAATTCCAAAATCCACTTCAGCGATTTTAGAAGGAGAAAGTTTATTAAATGATGCTTCCTCCTTAATTATCTTCCGTTTTGCACTGGTGGCCGTAGGTACGGGGCAATTTATATGGCAAGATGCAGCGCTTAGCTTTTTGTGGATGGTTATTGGCGGGGCCGGGATTGGCTTATTGCTGGGCTGGATATTTGTTCAGGCACATCGGTATTTACCAACAGATGCTCCATCAGATATAGCACTTATGCTTATTGAGCCCTACTTGATGTACTGGATTGCTGAAGAGCTGCACAGTTCGGGTGTATTGGCAGTGGTAAGCGGAGGATTATTTATGTCGGCAAGAAGGCTTCTCTTTTTAAGCAGTACCAGTCGGATCAGGGCATTTAGTGTATGGGAAAGCTTTATCTTTATTTTAAATGGGATGGTGTTTTTGATCATTGGGCTCGAGCTTCCGGAAATTACAGATGGGCTTAAATCAAAAGGTATTCCATTAAACACGGCCATCGGTTACGGTTTGTTGGTTACCGGTGTTTTGATTGCTGCCCGCATAATCAGCTCTTATGCTGCGCTGATTGCCACACTTATTTTCCGCCCGAGCGTAGCTCCGGCCGCATCTTCAAGGAGGATGCGTTTCACCATGCCTTTATTACTTGGCTGGACGGGTATGCGTGGTGTTGTATCGCTGGCGGCTGCATTGGCTATACCCCTGGCATTTGATCATGGAACTGCTTTCCCGCAAAGAGACCTGATTTTGTTCATTACTTTTGAAGTAATCCTGCTTACATTATTGGTACAAGGCCTTACACTCCCTTATTTTATAAAACGCGCTGGTGCATTTGGCGAAAGAATTAACAGGGAAAACGAGGAAATGGTTAGGCAGAAAGTGAAACAAGATCTGAAAGTGCATTCCTATCAGTTTCTTAAAGATAAATATGATAACGAGTTGAATGGTAATGCCGCCATGGAAAAGTTGCTGAAGCATTTGGAAGAAAAATCTAAAGCCACAGACGATAGCTGGATGAATGAAAAAACAAAATCGATTTTTATGGAGTTGCTCGAAAGCCAACGACGGTTTCTTTCGGAGCTTAATAAGGATGTTTCGGTTAGTGAGGATGTGATTCGGCAGCAACTATACCAGATCGATCTGGAAGAAGAACGGTTGAGGGTGATTTAACCTTTTGCGTTGCTGTATTTATTTGAGATGAAAATCAACAGGTTATGCAATTGTAACTGAAAATCTTGAGCAGGATGGTGATAAAGTGAATTTTGTCTTTATATTTGCAGCCTCGAAAGAGACAAGAGGTTCGAACGTTAAGAAGAACAAAAGGAGTGGTAGTTCAGCTGGTTAGAATACATGCCTGTCACGCATGGGGTCGCGGGTTCGAGTCCCGTCCATTCCGCAAGAACACAAGATGCAACCTGCTAAATCATTGATTTTTAGCAGGTTGTTTTGTTTAAGTCTTATTTTTCTGGCGTTTTTGATCGTTGATAAGCTCGTAAAGCACTGTCTTATTGATAATTATGGGTTCGAGCCCCGTTTATTTGTCTCCATTCTCAAACTGCCTATCTTGCTCATTAGCCTCTCGTAAAGAAATATCAACTATAATTTTGGCGATAAATTCAGTAAAGCAAATTCTGTGTCGCTAAACTTTTGTTCGTTAGCATTTCCCGGATTTACTTCAATTGATCCCAACAATAGTGAAATGGGCATCACCTTCTTTTTTAACCATCAGATCGAGGTGTGTAAATGTGTATACCCGTAAAATCAGGGGTTTTTGTAAAGCTCGGAATGCCAATTCTGTTAAGAATGGCTGTGGTCACTTGGGCGGCCTTAAATACTTGCTCCTGAAATTGGCCACGCTGAACTCGCAATTTTAGGAATTGGATCAGCAAAATTAAGCGCAATTCTTTACGCTTTGGAACTTGGGAGAAGGGTGTTTAATGCTAAAGGGTTCTGCTGGCTTCTTTTTTATCGTAGATAAATAATTTTTCTCTAACTTTAATGCAACCGATGTTAACGTATAATTAATATTTACTTCCGCTTTTGATATTCAAACAACAATTTAAATGAAAAGCACGCAAAAGATAATACCCCTTCTAATTCCCTTTATTTTCTCTTTCTTATATTCAAAAGCGCAGCAGCAAAAAATAATTGATGTACATATCCATTGCTATGATAGTAACCGTTTTAGTTATCCTGCACCAGACATTGCCGGAGTTCAAAGTTCAAAACAAACAACTGAACATTTTAAAGACACCTATGCAGCTTTGCGCAGGACAGGGGTCGTAAAAGCAGTAATCAGCGGGTCTCCTTCGAGCGTAGCGCAATGGGTTAAAAACGATCCGTCTCATATGTTTATTCGCGGACTTGCAATAGACTCTCCCGGCGATTTCGGCATTGACACTGTCCGTTTTGAGCAAATGGTAAGGAAAAAAGAAGTAGAAGTGTTTGGCGAACTGGGCCCTTATTATTCAGGCACCACTTTGGCTGACAGCGTGTGGCAACCGTACCTGCGCATCTGTGAAAAATATAATGTTCCCGTTGCCGTTCATGAGGGCGGCGGTCCACCAGAAACGCCATATCATGGGTCCCCAAGAGCTCGGCTGGCCTTAGGTGACCCTTTCCTGATAGAAAGTGTGCTAGTAAAGTATCCTAAACTCCGGCTTTATATGATGCACTCTGGCGAGGTGTGGTATGAACATGCTGTGAGATTAATGCAGATGTATCCGAATCTTTACTCTGATTTAGGTGTGCTTCTATGGGTTTCACCGCTCACCCAACATTACGCTGTCGAATTTTTAAAGCTTGCAAAGACGGACGGCAGCTTAAACAGGGTAATGTTTGGCAGCGATCAGATGGTTTGGCCGGGAGCTATTGAAAAATCAATTCAATTTTTAAATAGCCTTGATTTTCTTACTAAAGAGGACAAGCAAAATATATTGTACAATAATGCTGCGAGGTTTTTACAATTAAAAAATTAAAAATCTTTAAGCAAGAATTTCTCGCTGCTTAATGTTCAAAGCGTCTTAAATATTTATTTCACGATAAATAAATGAGCAGTTAATTGTTGGAGACCAAATATAGTTCTGTGTTGGCCAAAATCAGATTTTCAGGTCATTTAGAAATGTCAATAAAGGTATCAAGGGTTCGATTGTACTCCCACCCAGTCCGCAGAAAAGTACAAGTTGTCAGAAATGTCGCTTGCACCTTTTTTGTGTAACTCTTTGCCTATTATGTTGATATGTAGAGGTACATTGTTAATTCTGGTGGTTCAATAATGTGTTTAATTCCTCCATAATATATACCTTAAAAGATCTCCAATTGCAGGATAAGGGGGTATGCTTAACTTCTCTACAGACCGTTCATATGCGATGGAGGCTTTGATACCTCATCCGCAGGCGGCTATACCATAATAATAACCGTTTCTTCCCTTCGAAAGCACTTCCTTTTAGGATTCTTTCGCATTAAGAATATTTAAGAAAACCTTCTAATGGTAACTGATCATAAATGGAGGGCCTTTCAAAAGACTGGGCACACCTGAAGACATAATATATTTTTGCCCCGCTGAATGATTATGTGGAGTTGGATGCGCCCGGCTCACTAGCGAGGATTTCGCTCGAACCTGCCTCATTGTTAAATCTCTTTATCCAGGGAGTTATTTCTATCCTGCTGCGTTCTAATCAAGCTAAAATTTAAGGGTTTGTTAATGGTGGGGTCTAAATGCAGATTTGCCTTGATTTGCCGAAGTAATTCAGGGATTTGCATACATATCCGCGATCTGGCTTACCGATCTTTGGAATTATGGAAATAAAACAAATTGCGCTGGGCAACCAGGGATTGGTTGTGCCGGTGATCGGCCTCGGCTGTATGGGTATGACCGGATTTGAAGAAGGGCATATGTACGGCCCTGCGGATGAACAGGAAGCCATAGCCACGATCCATCGTTCGCTGGAGCTGGGCGGTAATTTTTTGGATACAGCCGACCTGTACGGTCCGCTGAAAAATGAGCAACTGATCGCCAAAGCGATCAGTGGTAAACGCGATCAGTATATTTTGGCTACCAAGTTTGGCTGGGAAATCGACGATAAGAATAAAGTAACCTGGGCCATCAATGGCAAGAAAGACTATGTAAAGAAATCTTTAGAACGTTCTTTAAAGAATCTTAATACCGATTACATTGATCTGTATTACCTGCACCGCCTGGATAAAAATACGCCGGTTGAGGAAACCGTGGGAGCGATGGCTGAATTGGTTAAAGAAGGTAAAGTAGGTTATATCGGTCTGTCGGAAGTATCGTCTGCAACGGTAAGGCGCGCACATGCCGTGTACCCGGTCACCGCCGTGCAGAGTGAGTACTCCTTATTTGAACGGACGGTGGAGGAGCGTAGGGTGCTGGCAACATTAAGAGAATTGGGAATTGGGTTTGTCGCTTACTCACCGCTGGGCCGTGGTTTTTTGTCCGGACAGATCAAAACCATTAATGACCTGCCGGAGAATGATTTTCGTCGTGGCATACCGCGTTTCCAGGGCAACCACTTCGCCAAAAATATCGAGCTGGTGAAAGAGATTGAGGCTATGGCTGCTGAAAAACAAGTTACATCATCGCAATTGGCGCTGGCCTGGATCATCGCAAAAGGTATTGTACCAATCCCCGGCACCAAACGCAGGAAATACCTCGAGCAGAATATTGCAGCAACTGAAATTCAGTTGAGTGAAGCCGACCTGGCACAACTGGAAAGCATTGTGCCTTTGGGTACAGACACCGGTGCACCTTATGACGAGTTCAGTATGGGTTTAATTGATTAATTTTGTTTATGAACGCCATTAACTCCATATCAGAATTTCACCGCTTGCTGTCATTGCCCGAACCCCGTCACCCCCTCGTGAGCGTGATCAACCTGGAGGAAAGTATTTTTTTGGAAAACGAGATTTGGAAAGGTTTCGTTAACCGCTTTTACTGTGTGGCGCTTAAACGCAATGCTAAAGGCAAGATCAGGTACGGACAACAGCATTATGACTACGATAAGGGCGTACTAAGTTTTACTGCACCGAACCAGGTGCAACAACTAGACCTGCAAAATATGGAATGCGGGTCTGGTTATCTCCTGATCTTTCATCCCGACTTCCTGTTGCAGCATAGTTTGGCAAATCATATTCATCATTACAGTTTTTTCGATTATGCAGTTAACGAAGCGCTCCACCTATCGGCCGGGGAAGAAGATGACCTGATTACCATCCTTTATAAAATTGATAAGGAGTGCCGGCATATTGATAAGCATACCCAGGAGATCATCCTAACGCAGATTGAGAGTCTGCTGAAGTACTCCAACCGTTTTTATGAGCGGCAATTTTTGACCCGAAAGAATAATAATTCGGCCCTGCTAACCAGGTTTGAGCAGTTGATTGATGACTACTTTAATAGCGACGTACCGGGTTTGCTCACCGTGCAATATATTGCTGCCCAGATGAATCTGTCGCCGAACTATCTGAGTGATTTGCTTCGGGTGCATACAGGACAGAACACCCAGCAGCATATTCATGAAAAACTGATCGCGAAAGCCAAAGAAAAACTTTCTACCACCCATCTTTCAGTTAGTGAGATTGCCTATGCCCTGGGTTTTGAGCACGCACAGTCTTTCAGCACTTTGTTTAAAAAGAAGACGAATTTATCGCCGTTGGAATTTCGTCAAACTTTTAACTGATCATCCAATATAAAGCAACGGATTTTTCTGGCTATGTGACCATATCTTCCGTCGATGATGGTCAGATCGTTTGGAATTAAATATGGCAGAGGGTCAGTTGGTGTGCTTATTTCTCCTTAATCAGTTTTAAATTATTTTAATCAATCCTTTTAGTTTAGAAAAAATTACAAGGCCATTGTATTATCAATAATAGATTGTATGGTGCTCAGATGGTGTTCGTCATGTCCCGCTACAAAATACATTAAGTCAACAATATTCATTGGCTGATTTAACCGCGGGTGGATACTTTTCTTCAAAAGGTCTTCTTTGCTCATTCCCTGTAGTAATGAAATTGTTTTCGCTCTTTCATCACCCAGACGTTTAATAAGCTCACCCAGTACTGATTTATTGAAAAAAGCCTGATCGGTTGCAGTATTATTTAAATCAGCAGGAGACATGTCCGGCTTTCCATCCTTTATATCCTGAAACCGCCTGCGCCAGAGGTCTTCTAAAAGGATCAAATGCCCAACGTTTTCATTTACTGACCATTTACCGTTGGTTTTTATGGTTGCAATTTTTTTTGGACAAGTTTCAAGTAATTGATTTAAAACAGCAGGAAAATGCTCCATCCGGCTTAAAATACCGTCAAACTGTACGATGTCAATGTTTGCATCGAATTTTCGATCAAACCATTTTACAAAAGGCTTTTCTATCATTTTTCTAAAATTTTCATAATTTTAAAGAGCCATGTGCAGAATGGGGTAATTTTTACCCGATCCGTCTTTTTCTGATCTCCCTGTTTTTTTAAAGCCCAATTTAGTGTAGAAACCAATGGCCTGGTGGTTTTGCTCATTAACATCAACCCTTGTAACCCCATGTACCTCTTTCATAAAAGAGAACAATTTCAGCCCATAACCCTTTCCACGGTATTCGTTATGGATAAAAAGCATTTCCAGGTTTCCTTCTGAAGCAGCTGCAAATCCGATTGGTTCACCCTGATCGATCAGCAGGAATACCTGAAGCGCTGGCAGGTAGTTTCTTGGGATAATTTGCCTGTAATAACTAAAATCTTCCTCAAGAAGAAAGTGATGTGTAGCGATAACCGCAGATTCCCAGATTTCCATGATCCGGATATAGTCTGCGGGAGTTGCGAGCCTGATCTGTTGTAACATACTTATTGGTTGAATTATAGCTGTTTAAATATTTACAGATGGTTTTCCTGATGCCATGGTATAGGCTTCTTTCAGTACCTCCGAATAGGTAGGATGCGCGTAACATACCGAAGCCATATCTTTCGCTGTGACCTCGTATTCCAGGCCAATAACTGCCTGTGCTATTAAATCTGCAGCCCTGGCACCTATAATATGTACACCTAAAAGCTCTCCGTATTTAGGATCGGACAGTACTTTTACGAAACCATCTGTTTCCATTCCTGCCCTCGCCCTGGCATTTACTGCAAAAGGAAATTTCCCGACATTATACTTGATTTCCCGTTTTTTTAATTCTTCTTCTGTGGCTCCTACTGAAGCAACTTCCGGCCAGGTGTAAACTACCGACGGGATCCGGTCATAATTAATATGCGGTTTTTGGCCATCAATTCTTTCAACTACAAATACGGCTTCTTCTTCCGCTTTGTGGGCAAGCATAGCGCCACCGATGACGTCGCCAATAGCGAAAATGTTTGAGGCGGTTGTCTGGAGCTGGTCATTTACCTTTACCGTGCCATTGGTATTCAATTCTACATTGGTGTTTTCTAAACCCAGGCTATTCACGTATGGCTTTCTGCCAACGGCGACTAGGATATAGTCTGCGGTCAGCTCTTGTTCGGCACCCTGTTTATTTTTAAAATACACTTTAGCTTTATCCCCAAGGTTTTCGGCTTTGTACACTGCCTGCTGTAGCTTGATTTCTACCCCTTCTTTTGTCAGAATTTTTGTTAATGTACTTCCCAATTCCTGGTCCATCGCAGCAATCAGATTATCAGCATATTCTAATATAGTCACTTTTGTCCCGATTCTGTTAAAAATAGAAGCCATTTCTACACCGATCACACCACCGCCAATGATAATGATGCTTTTCGGTTTTTCTTGCATGGCCAGGGCTTCGGTAGAGGTGATGATCCTTTTTTTATCAATGGTAACTCCCGGAATAGTTGCCGGTTTTGATCCGGTAGCAATAATGAACTTATCCGATCTGATAAAAGTTTCCTGCTGTTCGGCATTTATAATTTTCACGAACTCATTGTTGAGAAAAGTGCCTGTGCCTTGGAAAACTTTGATCTTATTCTTTCTCATCAGGAAATCTAATCCCTGTGTATTTTTAGTCACTACATCGGCTTTACGTTTAAAAACCTGTTCGAAATTAAGATGGAGATCAGAAAATTCAATACCGTGATTTTCAAAACGCTTCAGCGCATCTGCATAATGATGTGTGGTATCCAGCAAGGCTTTGGTAGGAATACACCCCACATTGGTACAAGTGCCTCCTAATGTGCTGTATTTTTCAATTAACGCAGTTTTATAACCCAGCTGGGCACTTCTTATCGCTGCTACATATCCGCCCGGACCCGACCCGATAACGGTAATATCAAATTCTTCCATTTTTTCTTTTCTATATTGTTGAAAAAAGACCAATCGGTCTTTTTATGGGTAAAAAAATTACACTTTAAGGTTTTTAATTAATTTTTCGAGGAAAGACATGGCTATTTTAAGCTCTGTCATATGGTTATTGACCTTTGCCTGCATAAATGCGCCTTCGATCATGGAAATCATGATCACCGAAATTTCAGTTGCATCAGTATCTTCTTTTATTTCTTTTCTTTCGATACCCCGTTTTATTTGGTTTACAATAGCGGTTTTCCAAAGTCCCAGCGCTTTTTGTGCTCGTTCTTTTAGTTTCGCATGGGTATCATCAGCTTCTGTAGCGGTATTTAAAATCGGACAGCCAGCTTGCAAATAAGGGTACCTGAAATAGTTCTTATATGTTTGCGGGTAAACGAGCAACCTTTCTATCGAATTCTCGGTAGCTAAGATGCGTTCTTTCATGTGCTGTGTTACCTTACCGAAATTATGATCAAAAACGCTTAGTGCAATTTCATCTTTGTTCTGGAAATTACCATAAATGCAACCTTTGGAAAGTCCGGTGGCATCCATTAAATCATTGATTGATGTTCCCGCATAGCCTTTCGTATTAAAAACCGGTGCAGTTTTCTCAATAATAAGCCGTTTGGTATTTTCAGACTTGGTCGTTTTCATCACAGATGAAATTTTTAATTTCCTCCAAAATTATATAAAAAATAAAACAATCGGTCTTTTTTTAAAAATTTTTACGGGTTAATGATAAGTTGCCATACCGGCTGAAGCCCTTTTACCTGTTTGCCGATTTTTTCTTCAACAGTTCTTCGTACGCAGGTCCTTCGCGTTTTTCTACGCCGTCAGAAATTTTTATTCCGGCTTTCTCCAACTCACTGATTAATCTTTTATCGAAATCAGCGATGTATGATGCAAATGATAAAGAATCTTTTTCTTCCGGAATTTTTTCAAAAGGAACATGCGGTTCTTTAAACCTGTGCAATAGGGCTTGAGTACTGTCGTTACCTTCTAAAAGAAGCGAGTCGCCGTAGTCTGTAATCTTGGCTACATAATCTTTGGTAAGGTATTTTAAGGAATCATTTTCTATTTTATATGGAAGCTTAAAGCGGCCGACTTTCTGATTATAGAAAACTACATATTGCGAATCGATATCAAATTCGCTATATCCATTTGCCATCGAAAACCGGTGCCATTTTCCGGTCAATGATTTTTTGTTTCCACCTATTTTTTTTGGACGTGACGAATCGCAGGCAGAAAGGATAAGAATAAAAAAAGCAAAGAAATAAAGGATGAATCTCATGATAACAAGTTGTTAATGATTAAAAAAGTACCTGAAGTACATACTACCCGGCAATAAGCCGGGCAGTATTGTGGTTGTGAATAGCTTAAACAAATGTTTACTGTGCCCAAATGGTGCAGTTAATATTGCCATTTGTATTAGTGCCCCATGTTTCGGCAACCATAATTGCAGGAATATTTAGCTGGCCAAGCGTATATCCTAAACTTTGCCATTTGTTATAATGGTTGGCAAAAGTAATCACACGGTTTTGCCCGGTTGAAACCTTTGTAACCCTGGAGCTATAAATCTGCCTGAAGCCATCGCCACCATCGATATTTTTGCCCGTCATCCATCGGGTCCATACGTTATAACCGGCACCATCGCTTTCAAACGTGCCCAGATAGGTACCGGTATGAGGAGAAACCGCGCCCCAGGTTTCATTTACATAATACTCGTAATAAGGGCTTCTGCTCCATCCGTACCAGCCAAAAGTACCACCACCGGAGTTGGAATAAGCACCCAGGTTATACCCTATTTTATAGGTGCTTGAGCCCACTGAATACCCTTTACCGCAAGTAAAATTACCATTAAACCCGTTCCAGTTAACGCTGTAATTGCCCCCGGTACCATTGGCGTAATTAACAGTACCGGTTGCGCCATCACTTTTCCAAAGCGACCAAAAGAAACCGTTATGTGTACCCGATTGGTAGGTTTCTACCGTGGCTGTTTTAGTAGAAGGGGGCGGAGCAGTAACTTCCCCCGGTACCATTTTTTCGTCTTTTTTACAGCCTGTTAAACATACGGCGCTTGCAAACAATAGGGTTGCAGCCGCAACAAGGGTAACCTTCCTGGTTACACCTGTCAGTGAATTTGGTGTTTTCATATAAGATTTATAATTGGTTAGGGAAGCAAAATAACCGTATTTAGTGCTCTAATACGGCTAATAATCAGCAAATTATCTTATACAAATGTTCAAAAAGTCATGCTAAAATGACTTTTATGTGTATGCTTATAAGGTATTGATTCGTATTTAAACGACTACAGTATAGACTGTGTTGCTTTTTTGCAATAAAACGTTCAAAGGGCTCCCGGTTTCGCCCGGAAGTTTTACCGTCTTTTCAGGAAAGAGAACAAGCCGCCAGGTTTCCATTCCTTTTTCCTTTTCAACGCTTCTTCGTTGTCAGGTACTACTTTCAGGATGTTAATTACCGTTCCTATGGCCGCATCGGTTTCGCCGGCTGCTTTGCAGGCATCCGCATACAGTAAGGTGGCCCGTAACCTTAAATCGTCCCATTTCCAGCCATTTCTATCATAGCAGGCTACTACCGCCAGTGCAAAGTCCATGCATTCATCCCATTGCTCCAGGGCATAGCTGCATTGTGCCAGGTTTATATTGGCATCACAGATCGTGCTTTCCTGGGTTTCAATTCCTGGCTGGCAATTATCAAGCAGGTTAATTAGATTTTCTTTTGCGCTAACATAATTACCCAGGTACAGGTACGACATGCCACGCATATAATGCACTTTCTGAACCGACTCCATTGTGATCGCTGCGCCTTTAACTGATTGATAATTATCGGCGCAGGCAATGCACTGCCGGTAATCTTTCAGTTGAAAGTAATTCTGCATCAGCATATACCATGACGAATTATCGTCGGGATTTTTATCCAGCTGATCCTGCCATACCTGAACTGCATTTTCAAGGCTGTCTTCACTCAAAAGTTCCTGTCGTATATTTTGTATAACAATATACCTTTGACTTAATAGAAACAGGTACTGCCCGGTAAGCTCACTTTGATGGGCTGCAATAAAGGTGTTATATTCCTCTTCTATTAAATTTAAAAGGTTGCTTGCTTGTTCTTTCCGGCCCAAGGCATAGCTTGCCTCAAGCTGCTTACCTTTCAAATCTATATAATCTTCAAAACGGAGGTACTCATCGCTATAAGTGCTTGCCTTTTCGGTTACCTCGATCACTTCTTCATATCTGTTAAGTGCCAACAGGGCAGTGGCCAGCGAAGATAATTGTTCCCAAAAGGGCGATAGGCTATAACCCAGTTGATGCACTTTCACAGCGGTTTCATATTCGCCCAATTCACTTAAGGCTATGCCATAGTTGTTGCAGCACATGGCGAAAATATGTGGTTCATTGTCGGCACCATTTCCCTTACCGTTATAGAAGTAATCATAAAAGCTGTTGTAAGAAATTTTATAAAAATTTGCCCTTATTTTTAACAGTTCGCTGGCAGTGTCTGCTTGGCGGATATTACTTTCTGATTCTTCGAAAAAGCTCACTCCTGCATTATAATACATAACCGGAGAGTCGACCGGCCATTTTTCTATTAACGGCAGCTGACCCTTTACGCGGTAAGTTACCTCGATAAAGCGTTGCAGGCCGAGTGCCAGGCCACCATGCGCTAAACTCTCTTGTAGGTAAAAAAGTGCTTCCCCATAGCTTTTGGTTTCGTACAATGCAGCACCGGCATAATGATAAGGGATAAACCAATCAGGAAATACCTTTATGTAATCCAGGGCAAAATTCAACATGTCAACGGTATCATATCCAAGCTGCGTTTGATATATTTTACGGCCAATAAACATCGCATATATAACCGGTTTGTTAATGATACCCCTTTGGGTCAGTTCAGTTAATCGGTCATATAATGCCAATAGCTCCTCATCCGCATCGGCATTGCTTGAAAAAAAGGCTATCTGGGCCACCTCGCCGCCAAATTCATACTCCTGGTGATCAATCGCAAGATTAGCGATCAGGATATAGGTGTGTACATCCTTATACCGGTATACCAATCCTTCTTTAAAAACCGCCATCGCTTTGGCACGGTCATTTTTATGGTAAAGGTAAAGATCTGCTTTTCTTGCATATAACTCACCCAGCTTCAGATCGGTTAAACTGCGGTTTTCAATACCATGTGCCTGGTTTAATTTAATTAAAAGCTCCAGATCATTCAATGCATTATCTATTTCGCCTGTTTGAAAATAGGCTTCCTGCCGGTATGTAATGGCTTTAATCCGTATATCCAAATGCTCCGAGGCGGTCAATTGCGTACAATAGGATATAGCCTTCGATAAATTAGTACCCGTTATCATAATACTGATATAGGCCAGGTATAACATCGATTCTTCATGGGTGGGTACTAAACCCAGCAATTGTTCAAAACTGTTGATGGCCATATCCAAAAAATTATTATCGCTACCCTTATCAAAGGATAGTTCAAATGCGCATTTTGCCTTAAGCAATAGGCCATCGTGATTTTGAGGATTCACTAACAGGAAAAAATCGGTGGCTTTAAGGCATTCCAGCAAATTGCCTTCATTGTAAATGGATTGTAGATGTTCAAGATCTGTTTTGTTTTGTTGTTGCATAGGTTTCTAAATGGAATATTGATTCCGGAATTGTCCGGCTCAAACATTTTTAACTGTAGGTATTATTACAACAAAATTATAGGCACACCTTACCCTAACCTAATTTTGGCATTCTACAGAATGTCTACCTGAATGCTTAAAGTATCTACATAACATCTACACATTTACGATTGAGGTTTTGTTCTTTTTTTGATGGCCCTTTTTTACCATTTCAGCGCAGTGGTGATACGCAAAAACCACCCGGTTGTTGTTTTAGATACCAGGCGAATCAATTCTTTAACGATTTTATCCTGGCCGCCCAAACTTTCGGGAATTAAAAAAGCTGTACCACCGATTAAGTGGTACAGCTTCGTTATAAATTTGCTCCGAGAAAAAATTTAATCAAGCAATGTCCAGGTTTTTCTGGCTTGTACCTGCTGTACAACCTGCTGTTCGGCAACTACGATATTTTCTTTGCGTTGGCCGATGTATTCTAAACCACTCAATTTATTCCATAATGCTACGAGTACATTCATGAACTCGCTGGCCATTACCATACTGTTGTTAATCTGTTTATGGTCGTAAACCAATTCGATGGTTTTGGCTAAAAGTTCTTCAAAGTTTCCAGGCGTTACATCTTTCCATTCGTAGAAATATTTAAGCAGCTCCTCTCTTTCACGGGGATCGATCAGTTTTATGGCGGTGAAAAAAATGTGTGCTAAACTCGAGAAATAACCGGCCAAAACTACCGGCGATTCGCGGTAGGCAATATTTCGGTATTCATAAAATAATCCTGCAATGTAATCTACAATCTTCTCTGAAATTAAACGGATGTTCTTGCCTAACGGCGTTATATTGTCGCGCCCTCCCGTTTTATCAATAATTTTAAAGGCAGCCAACTGTAAATCGTTCAGTAATACACTGAAAGATTCGTAATACCTGATCAATGCAGGGTGGCTCGTTATCGTTGAGCTGGGTGGGATATAGTTAGTGTTAATCGATAACCTTCCGTTTTCGTAATACACCTGCCCGATAGTCAGAAAGTAACTGTCAGTTGTTTGTGTGCTTACTTCGTTTTCAGGTAAAACAGCAATCGAGTAATGTTTGGCCAGTTCGGGATAGCGGATCGGGCTCTCCTCCGGATTAGGCATACCTGTTGGTACGCGGTTATACGGGTTAACCACCAATAAGATCACATAGTTGCGGGGCTCTGATTGACCAAAATAATGGTTATGGACCAGTGTATCCATGTTATCAGACTGTACAATATCAATGTGGCAGCCCTCGGGGGTAATGGCATTACAGTACCTTACCCTCACTTCGATATGATTGGTTGCCTTTTCTATAATTTCGATATCGTGCGAGCTTTTATAGCCTGCAAAAGGCGGTAAAAAACCGTAATTGCTATTGTTTAAATGAAGGGAAGCAGCATCGCGTACAAAGTCCTGCAGGTAGAGATCGCTCAGTGTAAAATGATCACTGGAGAGCTTCATGCCATTGATCCAATTGATGGATTTATATTTTAGCGGCTTTATCATGGTAAATGTTTTTAGTATAGATTAGATAAAGATAGCACTTTCTCCGACCTCGTTAGGCTTATTTATATTTTCAGACACGCGTTTTGCATAAATCGTCATTTTTTCTGTAATGCCATTTTCTATAATATCCAGATCAGGGTCTATAAAGATATTACGTTTAAAAAAGGAGGTCTTAATAAAGAATATCCATTTGTAATTCTCATGGTCATCGCTTTTATACTCAACCGGGCTTTTGGCAAACTTCAGATTATAATCGTCAATAAACTTGTGGAACCAAATGCCGAAATTCATATTTTCAACCGCTTTAACTTTTACTTTAAGCGGCTCGGGGTCGGTACTTTTTTTATATAACTCCAGCTCCAGTACCAGTAACCTGTTAAAATCCACATGGTCCATATTGATGTCCAAAGGGGTGTCAGGATATCTCCAGATCTTATAGATTTCGGAAGGGATGCCAAGCAGCGAAACATAGGCCCACCAGAAAATAAGCGGAACAAAGAACCAGGTAATGCTACCGGCGCCAAACCACCCGAAATTTACCGAGCTTAACCAGTTAAAGGCCAGCTGAAATAAATAAGCCGCCAGAATAGCCGAAACTAACGTGGCGAAAAAGATAAAAACCTTTCGTTCCAGTACATCTTTAGGGTAGTATTTTGTTAACAGGTAAACGAATACGGCACCCGTTAACAGGTAATAAATGCAGCAAATAATATAGCCCCAGGGCATAAAATTAAAATTGAGGAAGCCCAGAAAACCCGGGATAGCCAAAATAATGCCGATGAGCAGAACACTTACAATGAGTTTTTTGTTGTTAAGAAACTGGTTTTTCTTGTTGATGATAGATAGTACCGCCGTTGAGACCAGGAAGATCAGCGGAAATAAGAGAAAACGAATAAAAAATGATTTAACGTCCATTAATTTTTATAGATGTGATGTATTGCAAATATAGTATCTTTAGTACTTGAAATAATCCTTATTTTTTCATAAAAAATTTAATCTATAACAAAATTGCAAGCTTAAAGTTTAAATGAAAAAAGAAACTTTTATTAATAACGAACTCTTTACAGACTATAAGGCTGTGGCGCACGCTGCCGACCTGATCGAACGCAAAGTTATTGACGCCGATAAGATCGAAATCATCCCGATTGGGCCTGATAAACGGGCTTTTGCAAAAGATATAGACCATACTACTGCTTATTATTCGGAAAAAAGAAGGCACGAACGCATCCGTATCACCACCAACCGCGAAGGCTTGTATGATATGCTGCCTGAAGGGCTTTTCCATCGCCCGCCAACCGGCAGTGCAAGCATGGATGAGGAATCCATGATCAAAGATATCAGGGACAGGAGGGAAGAAGAAAAGGACGCCAGGTTGTTTTTTACCCCTTTTGATGCCGAAATTAATTATGTGAGGATTATGACCGAGCTATATGAGAATATGCTCGATAAAAAAACAACTTATTCCGATTTAAGCCAGATTTTTGAATTTGGCTGGGATGAATTTAGTTTACTCAATAAAGAACAGAGCATCATTTGGATGCACCTGCTGCCCGAAATCCAGCAGAAAAGAAACGATATCGCTTTTGTATCCAAGGTACTGACTGCATTGTTTAACCTGCCACTTACCATAGTAGATGCCACAGCCAATATTGCACCCGTAAAAATTGCCGAAGAAATGCAAATGCAATTGGGCGGAAGTGCGTTGGGCATCGATACCATTATAGGCGATAGCTTTACTCCGGAACATGAAGCTTACAATATCAATATTGGGCCAACCTCGCCACAGGAACTGGTTAAATTTATCCCCGGGCAAAAAAACAGGGCCATTTTGGATATGGCCATCAGTTATTTAATGCCTGTTGATGCCGAGGTTAATGTAGAACTTTTAACTGCACCCGATTACCAGGAAACGATATTAAGCGAGCACGGCGAAAGTGTTTATTTGGGATATACCGTCTATCTTTAATTAAATCAAAAATTCGCCATTGCGAATTGGAGTGCAAAGCATTGTGGGATTTAGCGGGTAGCCCTCTTCATTTTATGGTGTTCGATTGAGGTGGCGGCCGTACTTAAACTGTTTTATACAAAGCAGGTTTCAGCAACATGCGGTAATGCACATTCATCGTACTTCTTAACTTTAATTTTGCCAGGGTTAAACTCAACAGTTCTTCCCAATCCTGTGCGCTAAGATTAAGCTGGTCTGCCGGTTCGATCACGATATCGGTAGTTTTAATAAAGCCCGCATTCGGTTTGTTGTCCATAATCAGCCCCTTGG
Organism: Pedobacter zeae; assembly: GCF_014196715.1. Lineage (GTDB taxonomy): Bacteria > Bacteroidota > Bacteroidia > Sphingobacteriales > Sphingobacteriaceae > Pedobacter > Pedobacter zeae. Next base: position 691,267 of record NZ_JACIEF010000003.1, on the reverse strand, counting down.
CTAACGTAATGTCCTTTAATTTGTTACCCAGTTCATAGCGGCAAAAATTGATCACATCAGCCTTCGTGATAATCCGGTCGGCAGTGGTTAAGCCATATTTATAGGCCTGTACCCGGTTGGTTGCATTCAGTTTTGAGCGGCCACCTTTGGTTTGGCTCAATAAAAAGATACTCTCCGCATTTACCTTATTATTATCGTAAACCGCCAAGCGGCTTCCCGCATTGATGTGGTTAGCTTCTTCTGCCTGTGTAACCCATATATCCAGAAATAAAATATCTGCATCATCAATCGGTTTGAGTACGATATAGCTGGGCAGCTCCTTAATATCTTTCAATGCCGAGCGGCTTTTTTGTTCGATGAGGGCGATGTTCTGTTCCAGGTTTTTAAGAATGGTACTTAAAAAGTCTGGTCCGTAGGCCGAAAAGGCTGCTTTTTCATCCCTTAGCAATTCAAAAAGATAATCAACCAATTCCTTTGCATTCCTGGTATCAAAACGTTCGGTACCACCATACCGGATCGAAAACGAACCATCTCCTTTTTCATTCTCGTTGGTGTAAGGAATTTCATTATAACTTTTGCCTTTATTATCTCTCAGATTTTCTACTGCAAGCATCTGGTCTGCCGATTCGGTTTTAATCGGTATAATATTATTCATGGTTTTAAGCCGGTGTTTAATCTGGCTTAACCTTTTATTTACCACTGGAAATGCATTCATATAAATATGCAGTTCGTTCAGCATTTCCTGATTGATCGCTGCCGGGAAAACCACTTTCAGCCATTTCACTTTTTCGTCGATCTGGTTGAGCGCAGCCGGCTGAAAAATGTTTGCAAAAATGGGTGGAAGTTCTTTACCCTCATCAATGCTAAAATCATTCAGGCCTCCCAAAGTCACAAATCTGTTGCTGTAAAACTGTAAAACATCGGCCTTAATCAGGTGAAGTAGTTGTTTGTGGCGGAAAGGTGCTTCTGTTTTGCCTGTTAAGGGCTCATCCATAAAGCGTTCGGTGTAGGCTGTAAGTTCATTGTCTTTGTAGAACCATCTGCCCAGTGATAACAGGTAGTAAGTATTTTCAGGTACCGAATAATTTTTCCAGTCAAAATATAAGTTCAGCTTGTTAAAATCCATCCAGCTTTTCAGGCCCTTAAAGCCGATGTATACAGTGTTTTTTTCAATAGCTGTACCCGGTAGCGTATTTAACCTTGGCTGTTTACTTGATTGTTCTATATCAAAAAATGTATTTCCGGTAACGATATATTTTATCGATGCATGGTGAACTTTTACCGTATGTAGCGGGCTAAAGAAAATGTCGGTCTTTTTGGTCTTATCGTTTTCCTGCTGAATGTTTTTCTTAAAGGCAAACTGCGTATATGGCGAAAGGTAGTCTTCTTCTTCGATCGGGCTGGCATGGATAATGGCATGGGCAGGTAGCGAGGAAGTTAAATGATCGGGGGCTAAAATGCGGCTGATTTTATCGAAGATCCTGTTCTCGAGGTTTTTAACATCGTTGGCTACATTAAAAAGCTCATTGCTTAATGCTTCAATAATTAGCTTTACAAGGGGATCAAATTCATGACTATCCTTAACATTCCAAAAATCTTCGGCATTTTTTATAATTCTATTGCGGATTTCATCTTTCGATGAGTAAAAAACTGGCTTCATGTGTAGAAAATTTGGGGCGTTTTGGTTTAGGTTGATAGCGGGCTAAGGAATAAAGCCGTATTAAAAAAATATTTTTCTCCTGTAGTTTTTATTAGTGCCCTAACGCTAATATCCACCTTTTTTTTAATCTCCGTTATCTTGCGCAACGGATATACATTTTCTACTTCGGTAATGCGTACTTCTACTTCAGTATTGTATATCCTGAATTCATAATCAGTAATCGATTTTAATAGTGATTTGCGGAATTTTTCCTCCCAAATGCTTTCACTTACAATTAATTCAAAATCCAGGTCCCATATTTCGCAGCCAAAATCGTTATGATACCGGTGCTCTCCATAGCGGGTAAAAATAATCAATTCGATGTGGTTGGAAATGGATTTTCCGAGGTCGGTTGGCTGGAGGCCATTGCCAGCGAAAATAGATTTAAATCGGAAAGGTTTGTTAAAAAAAAAGTCAGACATCGATGTTTGGCTTAAAGTTTGTTAAAAGTAAAACAAATAATATCGTTTTTATAACCAAACAACAAATATTAAAAATTGTTATTGTACAATGTGAATTTGGAAAAGTTTGCATGATTTTTAGGTGAACTTAATCTCAAATTAACTATTGTAAGTAGTACCATATGAAAAAATAAACCCCTATGAAACCCATTAACGCCATCGAAATTAGGAGTGCTTATACTAAATTCATCTTAAACTTTGCATTTTTAACGATTTTCTCCATTCTGTGCATTTACCTCTTTTTTGCCGCTTCTGATTACGAATACGCACTGCTTGATAAAAAAGTAAAGGAAACTGAAAAACTCTCCTATCTGCGTAAAGATATTAATACAAATTTCGATCTGATTCAGGTTCGTTTTAAAGAGCTCGCCCTCTACCGAGATTATAATGCGAACGAAATGAGTAAGCAGAGTATCCTGCTCAATGATATCCAAAGTGCCAACAACAAAATCAAGGAGCTGATCTCTAAAAAAACGGAAAATAGCCCCAGCTTCGATTTGTATGCAAAACTAAACAATAATGTGGGGGCCATGGCCGACTTACAAGATTCGCTGATTAAATCGAGAGGTGATATCCAAAGGTATAAAGAACAGATCAACGATTGCCAAAGGATAAACCAGGCAGCAGCAAAAAAAATTAGGAACGGACAATTTGGTCGATAACAGTAATAGAGAATTATGATAAAATTAAGTATAAAAGAGCGACGCGAACAATTTTTGTTTTTTACAGCACTGTTTGTTTTTACCGTTGGGCTCTTAAGTTTTGGAATTTTTTATAGTGATACCTCGCGGTATGAAATCTCTAAAGAAGAGCTCGAGGTTAAGATCAGTGAAAACGAAGCATTTGAAAACATGGTGAAAGAAACTTCACCAACAATTGATACTACCTATAAACAGATTACCCGCTATAATCCTAATGTACAGGCTGTTTTTCTGAAAAACGATATCCAAAATTCATTAGGATCAATCAGAGCGGCTTTTGACCGTAAAGCCTCAGATTCGAGATACAAGATCTTCGTTCAAACCGCCCAGCTTTACGACAGGTTATTTTACGACAGGCAAGAACAAAACAGAAACATTACAGATATAGAACTGCACAAAAGACAATTAGACGATTGTATTACCAACAGGCGTCAGTTACAGCAAACTATATCTGCCAGATAAATATAAAACTAACACCTATAAAAAACGCTACCTATGTCAAGCTCAAACACCAAGCAAGTTAATTCAAATTCGCAAGGCTACGTTATTCTCTACATTCTACTCGCTGTACTGCTTTTAACCGGCCTTATTTTTTTGTTTAAGAGTTCAATATTTGAAAAACGAACCATTGATGCGAGAATCCTCAAGGATGAAATTTATTTAAATGAAGATTTAGTATTCACCGATAATACGCCAAAGGCTACAAAATGGTTATGGGAGTTTGGAAATGGTGAAAAAGCAACCACTAAAACAGGTTCTTATCACTACACCAAGCCCGATACCTACATTGTACGTTTAACTGTTGATGGAGAACTGCGCCAGGAATTCCCGGTAACGGTAAGGGATACCGTGCATACTCCGGTGGTGGATAGTGTACTTACCATCAGCGGGCCAACGGCAGGTTTGGTTAATGAAGAAATCAGGTTGGAAGGCGATGGCGAAGGCAAAGAATTTGAGTGGTCTTTCGGCGAAACCGGCCGTGTGGATGTTAAAGGGAAAACAGCCCTTTATACCTACCGTACCCCGGGAAAATATGTGGTTCGCCTGCGCTCGGATAAAAGCCGTAAGCCTGCATTCTTAAACATCCTGATTACCGATCCTAATGCCGAAATCGTTCAGGACCTGGTTGCTCCGGGCGATGGGGAACGTAAAACCATCGATGATATCCGCGCACGCCTTCAGGCCATAGCTAACGGTGCCGATTTCAATTCCAACTATTATTACCTCATTAACAAATACATGTGCAGCAACGAAAAAGTAACGGTTAATGTAGAAATGAACGGGAAGAAAAAACAGACCGATATTTATTCGTATTGCATGGGCCTCACTTTTGGAGGCGAAATTGCCGTTGATGAAGCACAGTTAACCATCAAGCCAAACTCTACCTGTGCAAGTTTACTCAATATTAAACAACACTCAGCAACGGCACAGCCTGCAGCAACAACAAGTGCAGAGGCACCATCTAAAACTAAATAGTTTAACATCCTACACTAATTTTAAAGCTCATCTACAATATGAAAAAATACTATGCCTTAATCATCCTGTTTTTAGGAATATCTTCTGCCTATGCACAGTCTCCGGCATCTTTTGGTAAAAAAGTAAAGTACATGCCTAAATCGTACGAAAGGCCGTCAGAATCAATAAATATTAACGAAAGTACCAGCACAAGCACCTTACCCTGGATTGTTTTTTCAGACAGGGAAGATAATTATACCACTACCGCACCAGGTGGCAGCCTGATTATGAAAAAAATCAGTTTCATGGAACCATTTTATGTTTCTAAAGAAGAGAATGGTTACCTGAAACTCATTAAGTATAAAGCCGGTATGATCCGGGGAAGAAAGATTAACGATAAAAAAAGTGCCATTAGTTATGGCTGGATTGCAAAGTCTAAACTGCTTTTATGGCAACGCGCTTTCTCTAACCAAAAAACTGGTTATGCAGAAAAAGCTATAGGCGTTATCAATGGAAAAAATGCGTTGACAGAACCTAAATTTTATTTCGATACCACCGATTCCATCCTGGTATACAATACACCTGAACTTAAAGATCGAAGAACAAAGGTCCGTTTACACGAAATCACCTATATCTATAAGAAATCAGAAGATGGCAAAAAATACCTGATTGGTTCTGAAGATCAGCTGGTAGCCGATACCGCATTAAAAAGCATTTATGGTTGGGTTTCATCAGAGGCTGTTCATAGCTGGGGCGACCGTTTGTACATCACCTCCGTTAAACCGGGCGATTATGACAAGGACGATTCGACCGCAACAGCCATTAAAAATGGAATGGATAAAGGAACAAGCTTCGTGATCGATCCATTGTTGCTAAGGGAAAACCTGATCTTAAGAAGTGTACCCGTAGTTTCGGATGATGCGGGCGCGTACGCGGTGGGTATTGCTGCAGATGTTTATAACAAGAAAGACAATAAGATATTAACCATTAACGGTTCGGCCCTTTCTTACCAGGATTACCTGATGCTGCGCAAAAATAAAACCAAGGTAAATGTTGTTTTTGTGGTAGACGGGGGGAGCCCGATGACAAAATACCTGTCAGGAATGACGAATACCATTGCTTCTTTTGAAAATATCATGGGCGATTTTGGTAAAGGCACCAAAGTGAGCTATGGTGGTGTGGTATACCGTGGTGAAAACGGTTGCCCCTTGAAAGGAATTTTTGTAAGCCCTATCCAGGACGATTATAGGCAATTGATGACTTTCCTGTCTAACCAGGCAAAAAATACAGTAAGGTGTAATGGCGAAATTTCTGAAGAACCTGTGTTTAGCGCAATAAAAGCCGGTATCAATTTATTCAAGGCAAAAAAGAATGAAACCAATTTAATTGTGCTGATCGGTAGTACGGGAAATAACGGTGGCACAAATAATTACCTGATTAATGAGTTGAGCGAGCAGGTTGCCCTGGCTGATGCCCGCATCCTGGCCCTGCAGGTTTATAGCGACTTTAACCAGTCTTTCAACGATTTCGTTATCCAGTCGCGTAAACTGGTTTCCGAATCGGCTATCCGTGCTGCGGAATACAGAAAAAATACCATGGTTAAAGGAGAGGGCTTGAAAAGTTTCCAGCCCTATAATACCAGCTTACAGGATTCGATTTCTTATTATTTAGATTATCCAAAAAATAGTCTAATCCAGGGCGGGGTGGTTTTTCCGACCAAAGGAACCGTAAACTCTAACCAAAGTATGACCATCGCCTTACGCCGTTTTGTAAAAGAAACCAGTTCAGATATTTATAACCAGATCAGTTCGTTGGACAGTGCATTCCGTTTAACAGGGATATCGCGCAAAAACCTTTCTCCAGAGGTAGAAAGCCTTCTTCCTGAGCCCGTGGGTGCAGAGGTAGCAGACCGGATGCCTCACAATGCATTTAAATATTACAGTACGGCAAGTTTATCGCCCGATGTGGTGAAAAACAATCGCTCTACATTGCAATATGCCATTGTTTTAAACAATATGGAGTATAAACAGATTGTGGATGAATTTTCGATTATGCTGGGGGAAAACCTTCAGCAGGATCAATCCTCGTTCAGGAGCAAACTGGTTAAAAACTACGTGAATATGCCAAAGCAGTTACTGGGAATGAAAATATCATCAGGAGATATTAAAGCCATGACCCTCAGCAGTTATATTAAATTGGTAACCGGACTGCCCTTAAATAACGAGTTTTTTGCTAAGTACACGGTAAGAGATCTGAAGAATAATTCAAAAATGCCTTTAGATCAGTTTGAGAACTACATTAAATTATTAAACCAGGCGGTACAACAGATCAAAAGGGCAACACAGATTGAACAGCAGTTTGTATCGAACGGTAAAATATATTATTACATCACCGAAAACAATTTTAACCCGGCAATGTTGCCTACAACCAACTAAGGGATATGGCAGTAACAAATTTAAGCGAATCGGTAAAAACAGCCCTGCACATTGCACAGTCGCTGGCTAAAGAATACAGAAACGAAGTTTTTTCTGCCGCACATCTGCTCAGGGGCTTAATGCATAAGGATGTCGGGCTGCGCTCGTTCATAGCCTCTATAGGTAAAGATGAAGAGTACATCAGCGAATGGGCGGAAGTACGCATTGATGAACTGTCAAAATCAGCCGGTTTTACCGATAATGTAAGCGGGGCACCGGAAATTGCAGTGATATTTGAAGAGGCAGATAATGTACGTATTAAGCTTGGCCTGGATTTAATCACACCGGTTTGTGTATTAACCGCATTGGCAAAACCTGGTGTTGGATTCCAACCCGATCAGTTAAAATCGTTCCCGATTAAAGAACGCGAAATTTTAGACCTTTATGTAAAAGACGAAGAAATTTCGAGGGTTGTTTCACCGGAAAAAAGTGCATCAGCAACTGAAAACAAAAGTACAGGCAATGCACTGTATAAATATTGCCTGGATCGTTTACAGATGGTGCGTGAAGGTAAAACCGACCCGATTATCGGACGGGATAAGGAAACCAGGCAAATGATGGAGATTCTTTGCCGACGTACCAAGCCCAATGTAATTCTTACCGGTGATGCCGGCGTAGGGAAAACAGCATTGGTAGATGGTTTTGCCATTGATATTGTGAATCAGAACGTGCCTGAAAATTTAAAGCCCGTTCAGCTTTTTGAGCTCGACCTCGGTTCTTTAATCGCAGGCGCCTCGTATAAGGGAGAAATAGAAGACCGCCTTAAAAATATTATCAAGGAAATTAAACAGTTTGAAAAAGCGGTGCTCTTTATTGATGAAATTCATACCTTACTGGATAGCAAAGGACCATTGGGCGCAGGTATCGGTAATTTATTAAAACCGGAACTGGCCCGCGGAGAAATAACGGTAATCGGTGCCACAACCATTGATGAATACCGTAAAATTATCGAGCCCGAACAGGCTTTTAGCAGGCGTTTCGAAGTGTTGCAGGTGAATGAGCCAAATGAAGAAAGCACCACAAAGATGCTACAGAAACTGGCTGTTAAATATGAAGAACACCATGGCCTGAGCATCGAGCCCGATGCACTTGGAGAATGCGTACGCCTGGCTAAACGTTATATGAAAGACAGGCGGTTGCCAGATTCGGCTTTTGACCTGCTCGACAGGACAATGGCAGCCATGAAAATGATGAACGATACTTCTGATCAGGTAATTGAAAGCCTGGAGGCAGATTTAACCAGTTTAAAGGCTGGTACTGAACAATCAGAAGCAGAGAAATTTGCAGAATATAAATGGCTTTATGCTTTACTTCAGAATAAACTCAGTCCGGTATTGCTGGGCCGTTTAACTGATGAAACGCAAACCGATACTTTCGAAACAGCTGATGAATACGAAGGCTATATTGATAGCAATCTTCAGGAGCTAAAGAAATATGCATCCGAAAAAAGCGAGCGTATTACCAGGCAGGATATCGCTTCTATAGTGGCTTATAAAACAGGAATCCCAATGGGAAAACTCCAGGCGGGCGAAAAGGAAAAATTGCTCAATATGGGGCAATACCTAAAGAAACGTGTGGTAGGGCAGGATCAGGCACTCAAAGCGGTATCTGATGCCATTCTGGAATCACGTAGTGGATTAAATAAAAAAGGACAGCCAATCGGTTCTTTCTTTTTACTGGGACCAACCGGAACAGGTAAAACCGAGCTTGCCAAATCAATTGCCGAATTTTTATTTAATGACGAAAAGGCCATGATCCGCTTTGATATGTCGGAGTTTAAAGAAGAGCACAGTGCTGCATTGCTTTATGGAGCGCCTCCTGGTTATGTAGGTTACGAAGAAGGTGGTTTGCTGGTAAATAAGATCAGGCAACAGCCATACTCCGTACTGCTTTTTGATGAGATTGAAAAAGCACACCCATCGGTTTTTGATACTTTTTTACAGATTCTGGATGAGGGGCACATGCACGACCGTTTGGGTAAAGAAGGAGATTTCAGCAATTCGCTCATCCTGTTTACCTCAAACATCGGTAGTGAATGGATTGCAGAACAGATCGGTAAAGGTGTTATTCCTGCTTCTAACCAGCTGATGGAAGTAATGGCAGGTCATTTCCGCCCCGAGTTTTTGGCAAGGATATCTGAAATTGTTCCTTTTGCACCAATTAATGAAAATAATGTAGTTCGCATTTTCGAGATCCAGTTAAGCAGTTTGGTGCAGTCGCTGAATAAAATGGGAATCGAATTTGAAATTGCAGAAGATGCCAAAAAAATGATTGCACTGGATGGCTTTACACCTAAATACGGTGCAAGGCAGTTATCAGCAGTAATCCGTAACTTGCTTCGCCGTCCGATTTCAAAATACATCATTTCGGGCGAACTTAAAAAAGGTTCGAAGATTATCGTAAGCAAACATGCTGAAGAAGACCGGTTGGAATGGAGTATTATTCAGCCGGAAGCGGCAACATTGGAACAAAAATTGAGTTAAAACGTTAACTGTTATATTATTATAAAAAATTAATCGTAAACCTAAATCTACATACTATGTTTAATTATGAAATTGGTGGTAACGAGCGAAAAATTGACACCTCAGAAGCTTTCGCAGAAATAGCCCACAATAAAACGCTTTTTGTACAAAAGCTTACCGATAATGATCCGATCAAACCGGAGAAAGTAGAAGGACTTAAAACAGTAAAGGAAGTATTCGAACATTATAAACCCAATGTAAAGGTAGCTTTTGAGAAACAGGATGGATCTACAGTTGGTGAAACGCTCAATTTTAACGATCTGGGCGATTTTGGTGTGAAAAACATCATCAACCAAAGTAACTACCTTACCAATGTAAACATCGAAAGAGAAATGTCTCTTAATGTAATCAAACAACTAAAATCAAACAAAACCCTAAAAGCTACGCTTGATGATGAGGAGACTAAAACAGCCTTTATCAGTGCTTTGAAAAACTTTGTTGACGAATTGGAGCAGAATAAATAATCTAAACGCTGAAAAACATGTCAAATCCTCAAGAATTAAAACCAGAAGAAAATACAGCCCAGGCAGGCTTTAAGCCTGCTGAAACCAGGACCGTTGAAAAAACTGCACTTAAAGATAACTTAGAAAAACTGGCCCGTGTTGGCGGTTTCGATTTGCTTGAAGCAACGGTTGATGGTCTTCAGAATCTAAATCCAGAAAGGAAAGCGCGTAAGCAGATCTTTTTAACTGGCGATGAGAAAAAGAAAGAGCGCGAAGAATTGAAAAAGAAAATCCAGCTTTGGATTGATGTACTCGAATCTTCCAGCACTGTGGCTGATATGGTAGAAAAAAGTACAGAGAAACTGAACGCTGCCGAAGAAAACCTAAATAAAAATATCGCAACAGCCTTAGAAAGTACAAGAGAATTAGAGCAGGCTTACCGCTCGGTTCATTTGTTCTATAAAAACACCGAATCGGATAAACTTAAAAATGTGGTGCTTTTAAATGCATCAATGGATCAGATTAAGGATTTGGATAATCCCCGTTTCATCGAATACGTAGATGATGAATTAAAGCAGAATTACGATCGTTTGGATCTTCGTAATAACTATTCACTCATGGTGGTACCAGGTTATATGGGATCTAACAAAGTATTGGAAAGATGGGCTAAAATTGCCCACAACAATAAAGCAATGCTGGTAACCGATTTTGCCGATCTTGATCAACCCGATGATGTACTTGATCTGTTTACAGCAGCCAATTTCACCGGTGGTGATGCTTTCAGGTCTAATGTGATCATGACCTGTAACTGGTTGGTAGGCCGTGGCAAAATTGCCGAAGTTGGCGAAGAAGACGATCTTACCGTGCCGGGCTCTGCTGCCCTTGCCGGAAAAATGTACTATACCCTCATGTCGCAGGTTACTGCCGGTAAAAAACACGGTGCCATTAACGAGGTAGATGGTGTAAAGTTCGATTTAAAGAAAAGCGAAATTTCTCATCTGGAAAGGGTAGGTCTGGTTCCTATGGTAAACGAGTATGGCAAAGTAATGGCTTTCTCAGCTAAAACATTATTCAACGGCGACAATATTGGTTTGCAAACCTATTCGGTAGTGCGGGTATTCGATTATATAACCAAAGTATTGTTCGACTTCCTGAACAGAAGAGCCTTTGAAAACTGGACCTCTAAAACCGAGCAGGATCTTCGCGGCCAGATCGTAAAATTCCTGGATGGCATCCAGGGAGCCGACCGGTTGATCGAAAGATTTAAGATCATGCGTTTCGAAAGAGATGAACAACAGAAAGACAGGATCCACCTGGATATTCATATTACCCCTTATTTCCCGGCTAAGAGTTTCGTAGTAAAGCTCGATGGACATAAAGGAGAAGATGAAAATACCACCTGGAGCTCAGAGTATAATCAACAATAATTTTTTGATAACTGAAATAAAAACCCAACGCTTGCGTTGGGTTTTTTTATGGGATATGCATACACTTAACAAATTCTTTATAATTTTGTAACGCATCGGCCAGATCAGATTAATCAAAAAAAATGAAGCAAGTACTTATCCTGAATGGGGATATTGAAAAAAACGCATCTACAAATTTCCTGATTAACGCCTACAAAAAAGGGGCAGAAAGCGTTGGTGCAACAGTGAGGGAGCTGGCCATTATCGACCTGATTTTCAACTCCAACAAGCTGTTCAACAACAGGCAGATTGCAGAGCTCGAGCCCGACCTGCAAAAGGCCTTAACGGCCATCAGGCAGAGCAACCATGTGGTACTTTTTTGCCCGGTATATGTAGACCATATTCCCGCAAAGATTAAAGGCTTTTTTGACCGCCTTTTTTTGCCTGATCAGATCTTTACCTCACAACAGCAGAACATCAATAATAATTTTAGCGGCCGCTCAGCAAGAATTGTATCGATATTAGATGAAGCAACTTTTAAAGAGTGGAAGGCCAATAAGAAAACAACATACCTTTCCATTAAAAAAGTGGTATTCGAAAAATGCAGAATGAGCCCCGTGCTTACCAATACCATAGGCGAGCTGCATTCGCTTGAAAATCATTACAGCCAGAAATGGCTCAATAAGATGGAAAAATTTGGGTCACAGCTGATCTAAGCGCTTTGTGTATAAAACGTAGTCAAATAATTGCCCTATTGATTAAAAAGTTGTCCTAAAACGCTACAATTAGGGGAAAATTGCTACAGTGATATGGCTTGCTGTTAGGCCTGCAAAAATGTAACAGAAAAGATATATTCGTAATTTTCCCCGTATTTCCCACAAAAATAACTGGCAGAACTGTGTTTTTAGGCGGTTCGTTATTTTTTAGATTTTAGCTAATTACCGCTCAATAAATGCTGCTGGCGTTGTTTGGTCTAATATTTGTTTTAATTTCTTCGGTAGCGGAGGCTACAAACTTTCAATTTTTTCACCTTTAAATTTTAAAACTATGGCTTTCAAAGCTAGATTAAACTTTTCAGGCAAGGAGTACGATGTGCTTCATTGTGCCTATGCGTTAAACCGCGATGTAGATGCTAAGGGAAGACCCTCTTCCGGAGTTTACGGCGGTACCATCGACATTGAGATCGAATCCACCGAAGACACCTCAATAATCGAGGCGATGGTAAACAACCAGTACAAACCTATAACAGGAACCCTTCTGATCAAGAAAACAGAGGAAGATGCCAAAATGAAAGAAGTAAACTTCGAGGATGGCTACATTGTTAAATATTCCGAAGGGATAAACATTGTTGGTGATCACCCGATGACACTGAAGTTCCAGATTTCAGCGAGAAAGCTTAAGTTAGGAAACGCAGAGCACCTGAACGATTGGCCAAAGGCCTAGCCAGGTTAAAGGCGTAAGGTAAATTCTAAACACTAACCACCTAAGCACTAAACAGTTTAGGGGAAGAAGGTTAAGGGTTTAGGTAAATAAACACCAACCGCCATGCACTCTGCAAAAAAAAAACTATTTCATTTTTCAAAAACATTTAAACATTACTACAATGGCATTCAAAACCCGTTTAAACTTAGGATCAAAAGAATTTGATGTACTACAGTGCAGCTTTTCATTAAATAGAGATGTTGACGCAAAAGGCCGTCCGTCATCAGGTGTTTATGGTGGTACCATCCACATTGAAATCGAATCAACTGAAGATACTTCGGTTATCGAATCAATGGTAAACAACCAGTACAAACCGCTTTCAGGCAATATCGTTTTCAAAAAAGGCGAAGAAGATGCAAAGATGAAAGAGCTTTCTTTCGAAGATGGTTATATCATCCAATACAATGAGGGTATTGCTGTAAACGACAATACACCCATGACTTTAAGTTTCGTAGTATCGGCGCGCAAGCTAAAGCTGGGCAATGCAGAACACGAAAATGACTGGCCAAAAGCTTAATCATTACTAGACGTATTATATCTATGGCGCCCTGATTTTTCAGGGCGCTTTTTAATCCGTTGATATTTTATTTCCCTAACATCTACCTATTATCTTAAATTATGATTCTTTCAGTGCCTTGATCTGCTTTCAGGGTACTCAATCATAAATTAATGCTCAATTATGTCTAACGGCCTCAAATATATTGCAGTAAAGAACGATTACTACTCTGGTAAGACGTTTGATTCGGCATCCGTGCACAATACTTACCTAGACATGAATAACGGCAAAAGTGGTTTCGTTTTTATTACCCCTGCATGTTATCGTACCCAGAATTGGGTTTAGGTTTAGTTGTGATCAAGATAAATCAATATGGAAAAGAAACTCATTGCAGAAATCAATATAGAAGACAAGGAAATTACGCATTTTGCTTCCTTCAGTCTTCAACAGGCTTTTAACGAACATCATTATTTCGAACTTCGCTTTAACCACGATCGGATGGGGGCACCCGGCTTGATCAGCTTAGACGATAGTCGCGATTTTGTAGGAAAAACCTTAACCGCTTCTTTTGGGCATTCGCCAAATGGAATGCAGAATTTTGTAGGACTGGTTTCAAAGGTTGAGCTGTCGCAAAGCCATGGTTACCATGGGGTTATAATCGTGAGCGGATATAGCCCTACCATTCTAATCGATCGTGGTCCGGATCTGGGTTCCTATCTGGATAAAGACCTGAATGAGATAGTAAAACTGGCAACCAAAGATACCCCTGCAAATGATTTAAAAGTTGTTGCCAATGCTGCAAGAACCAGTACCATCGATTATATAATTCAATACCGGGAAAGCGATTTTGCTTTTCTAAACCGTCTTTCGGCCGAATACCATGAATGGCTTTTTTACGACGGCAAACAACTCAATTTCGGTAAACCCAATACACAAAAGGAAATCTCGTTGTTTTACGGCAGGGATGTGCAGGAAATGCAGTATGCAATGGAAATTGCTCCGATAAAAAACAAACGGTTTTCCTATAACCCGAAGCAGAACGAAATGCTGTTGAGTGAGAGCACCGGTAAAGTAGAAGGTACTCCAGATTTATCCCATGCGGTAAAAGCCTCGAACCTTACTTTCAGCAAAACCTTTAACCAACCTTCATTAATCAGGGTAGACAATCAAAACGATATTAAAAACCTGGTCGAAAATGAAGAAAAGGCCAATACCAGCGAACTTTTAAAAGTAACGGCCAGGGGCGATAATGCGGGTTTAAGCATCGGGAGCATTGCCGAAATAACGATGAGCCTGCGAAAAGAACTTGCTTTTACTACCGAAAGTTTGGGTAAATTTCTGATTACCAGCATTACACACCATATCGACGAAAACGGTAAATACCACAATACTTTCGAAGGGAAAATCGCTACAACCGAGCGTATCCTGGTAAAGAATTTTGAAAAACCCCAGCCCGATATGCAGCTGGCCGACGTGATCGATAATAACGATCCGCAGGGCCAGGGCCGGATCAAGGTAAGATTTAAATGGGAATGTTTAACCAACGATGTAACCGAATGGCTACGCGTGGTTACGCCTAGTGCTGGGATTGGTGACAGGGGTAACAACCGCGGGTATTTTGCCATTCCCGAAATCGACGATCAGGTGATGGTTGCTTTCGAAGAAGGAAATATTGCAAGGCCGGTGGTAATAGGAAGTGTATACCACAGTTCGAGCGTAGACAGCAGTCCACTCATTCAGAACAACCTTAAAAGTATTATTACCAGGAGCGGGCACCTGATCGAATTTGACGATAACCAGCAAACACAAGGCATTAAAATTACGGATATCCACAATAACATCATCCATATCGATACAAAAGGGAATAACATTACCATTACCGCTTTAGAAAACATGACTTTGAACTGTAAGAACATGCAGATCAATGTACAGGAGAATATGGATGTGAGTGTAGGGCAAGATCAAAGTACAAGTGTCGGAAATAATCAAAGCACTTCTGTTAACAACGATATTTCGACTGTTGCAGGAAGTAATTATTCATTAAGCGCTACCGGGGAAATTCGGGAAAACTCAGATAACCGCACAGAATTTGTAGCCAAAGATTTTGTCAGACAGGCAGAAATATCTAATGAACTGGCCGGTGAAATTACTTTATTCAGCCAGAAAGAAAACATGACATTGCAAAGTGGTAAGACCGTTGAGGTTAACAGCGCGGAGAAATCAAAACTGTTTTAAGTTATGGCGATTAAAAAACAATGCACAAATATGCGGATCACCGTAAAAGCAGATTATAATCTTTTGGTCGGAAATTGCTTTAAAAAAATGGCCGACCGGATAAATGTTGAAGCAAAAAGTAAAAACCTTTTTCTGGTGAGCAATAAAAAAGTAGTAAGTGAAGGTGGTAAATCAAGTTAATTATGGCAAACGTCACATTTGGAAACTATACCCCACAGGAAGATCCTAAAGACACCTTGCAATATGTTTATTATACACGTGAGGGAGAATATCTTGGCGGCATTGTTGGGAGTGCTAAAATCTTTGTAACAACCAAAGAAAAGTATGACCAGGCTGCGGCCGCAAAAAATTGGGAATCTTTGAACGATGATGCAAATCTGGTTAAATACGATGGGAAAGCCCTCAGCCATTCAGATTTCAGGTACATTGCTTACATTGTCAGTCATGAATCAGGTAATGCTGATATAAAAGAACTCCGGTGTGTAGCCTTTACCAGTCGTAACAGGGCGGTTTCTACAAAAAAAACATGGCGGTCGCTACTTGCTTCAGGGTATTCCTCTGTACCAAATAAGAAGGAACTGCCGGATAAAAACGATGAAAAATCAAAACTGGCGAGGTATGCGGTATTGGATGTTTGTTTCGGGATAAAAGATATTACAGATGGTGCCGAATTTTGGGATGGAACAGATTTTCTTGCCTGGGGTAATTCTGAAACAAATCCATATAACAAATTGGGTCAAAATAAATTTGATGAATACAAATTTGTAGAAATTCCGAAAGCCATTTATGATGATTTTGTTGCTGCAAACGGTACTTCTGCCAGATACAAAGATAAAGGTAACCATGATGCCGCCACAGACCAGGGTACACACGAGCACTTGAAAAAGAAAGTTAAAAAACCAGTACTTGGCCCTGACGGTAAGCAGGTAAAAGGTGCCGATGGAAAATCACAATTTAAAGAAGTTGAATTGCCTGACAGAATTAAATATGCTGTCCCATCAGCCGATTTTCAAGATCAGCAATATTGGACAAGCGGCAATTTTTATTACGAAACCAACGTAAAAACTACGAATGGTATTTCTGCTACGATTACTGCCGGAAAAAGTATTTTCTGGAAAATAACACCCAACCGTTTAACGGCTGCAACAACAAAATAAATATGAATAAGCTGTTATTAGTATTCACCCTCCATTTGATGACCGTTTTTTCTGTAACTGCACAACAATTACAGAAAAAAACTAATGCCTATAACGGAATTTTATTAACCCGATTAACTGAAGTTAAAACTAAGCAAGGCAACGAAAGGGATACCTGCAAAATCCTGTACCTTCAAAACAGCTCAAAAGACAGCCTATTGGTATACAAAATTGCAGAAGGTATAATTTCTGAAGCCACTGCTTATAGTTTAACAGGAAACGGCAAAGGCCTTAATTTAAATGCTAAGTCGGTATTAAATAATTCAGAAACGGCAGATGGGTGGCAAATTACATTTTCAGATGCTGAGCATTTAATGCGGGTTAACCAGGATCATTATGTGCTTTATCCTAAATTTTATGCGTCTGTTAAACAAGAAATAAATACCAAACATTCAATTATTGGGTTATTTGATCTTTTAGAAGATTATCTGGAGGATTATTCCATTCGTGATATTTATCCAGTGTTATTATCCGAAAATCGTGCAAGGTGGAGTAAGACTATTCAAAAAGCTAAAATTACAACTCAAAGGAGCCAGTCAGACTTAAAAGACACCTGGGATGCTAAATATGTATATAACAGCCTGGACAAACTGAAGTCAATTAAAGCCGCATCAGCAGAGGAAACGCATTTTAGTAAGAAAATGAGTTATGTCAACTCCGGTACCATTAAGATGGACATTTATCGAAATACCGAAGATCGTCAGATTATATCCAGGCAGGTTATCTATTCTCCTTTAAAAATCAACCAGCTAAAAATAACAGATCAGGTTGAAGAAACGGGCCAAAATAAAGAAACCATACTCATTACAACAATCAATAAAAAAAAAATAGGAAAGGTAAAATCCCTATACCTCTCTCCGGTAGAGGTAAAGCAACTGGTTAAACAATTTAAATGAATATAAGCTATGTAACATGATGATAAAGGGGGCTATCCGATTAATTTTCAGCATTATATGTTTGTGGCTTAGCACGATTTTTAAAAATATTAAGATAACTATTGTAATGGAGTGGTTTTAAATCCACTCAGATTGTAACAGCGATAAAATGGACATTTCAAATAAAACGATATATTATTCGGGTGTAAATGCACTTCGCTTGGAATGGCCGGCAGAACTGTCGGTAAAATACGGTGTTCTGATCACCTTTAACGAAGGTGAAGAAAATAGCAACGAGGTAAAATACGAAGCAAAAGTGACCAGGTTAAAACCGGGCACAGAAGGTCAGCCATTATTTCAGATCGAGCGGGTTAGTGATGTATTTGTTAATGAAATGCTTCCTGACCTGGTGGCCGACCGTTTAGCCTATGCCCTGGGTAAAGTATTTTATCCGCTGGTAATTACCGTAGATCAGAATGGTGGTTTTCAAAACATTTATAACCACCAGGAAATCTTAAAAAGATGGCCCACAGTTAAAAAAAGGGTTCTCGATAATTTTGAAGGCAGCCTGGTTGAAAAATATATCGAACGCATGGAGAAACAGCTTGCCAACCAAGACAGCATACAATTTGCGTTTTTGAACGATTGGTTTATCCAGGCTTTTTTTAAACCGCTTTATAAAGAATATGGACAGCACCGTATTACCGGATCCATATATAAATTTCCGCTGGTAAAAGATTTTAATGTTGAAGGTTATATAACCGAAGAAAAACTAAGCGGAGAAACCAACAGTTTTGGCGCGATAGAATTATGGCATAAGGGTGTAGTTAAGCCCTTAGCAGATGATTTGTATATCGCAAACAGGGCAGCAGGTGAGTATGAAGGCTATTATCTTTTACATCCAAAATACAGAAGGATCATCTCGGTGGTTTCTGATTTTAGTTATGGCGCACCTGTAGGATCAAAAGCGAAGGTGAAAATTACAGTGATCCCGGAGGATGGATTGGAATTTGATCACGATTTTGAATTAGATACCAATGTTAAGGGTATGTCGGTAACGGAAATGGTAGTAGTTGATGGGCAAAGGCCGAGAAAAGGATTTTGGGGCCGTTTACTAAATAACTAGAACATGGCAGAGAAACATATTGTAGTTCAGGGGGCACAATGTATGTGCAAATTTGGATCGGCGCCAGATAAGCTCAAGGTGCTTACGCATACCAAAGAGTACGCGAACGATAAAGACGGAAGTCAGAAATCAATCGCAACAACAAAAGATATCGGCGCAACTTTCGAAAAAAACATGTTCGGATCATGCTCCAAAATGAACAATAAACCCTGCAATGCAGTGGTTACAAAATGGTCGGGTTTTTATGAAGAAACCATATTAAGTAATGGCGGGAAGATCCTGCTTGAGGATAGTAAGGCCACCTGCCCTGTAGGCGGTTCAGATTGTATTGAAATCATCCAGCACGGGCAAAAAGCAGAGGCTTCGAAACAAAACTTTGATAATGCAGATAAAAACGTACAATCACAGCTCAACCCCATGTCAGAATCTTTAGATGAATCTGCAGATAATTCTGAAGGCGTTGAAGCAAATGTTAAAGCATAAGCTATGGCAAAGGGAATTAAGAAAATTGTTTGGACCGGCGAAGGTAACGTATATAATGCATCTAAAGGATCAATACCGGGTCAGTTAGTGGTAGTTGCCCCAAGTCAGGATATTTGGTTCAAAATTGGGGAATGGCAGCCCGGAACCACAGAGCAGGATAAAACTAAGAATATAAAATGGGCAATTTTTAACCCAAAAGGGATTATTGATTTTCAGAAAACGATCCCAAGCAATTTTAAATATGGATTTAAAATTCCACCAAAACTTTGTGGCCCGTATTTATGGTATATAGAAGCGAGCTGGAGTGGGAATTTCGATGGCAAATCAGGCCTGAAGATCAGGGGCGAATCGCCGGCAAGGATTGTAAGTAGTAAATGGTCGCAGAATGAAGGCGGACCCGATGTAAGGAAAACCTATCAGTTTTCTTATGGCGAACTGATCTGGCTGAGGTTAACCACTGAAGGGTTGAATGGCTATCAGAACGTAGAGGTTCGTGTATTCAGAAAATTGCGGAGCATGATGGGACTGTGGCCCAAAGACGACGAAGTAACCCGTAAAATTTATAGGGTAAACGTAATTGATGGCGAAATCAATTTAAAAATTCCCAACACCTACTCCTGGTATCAATCGATGAAAGACAGGGAAGATGTAGAAGAATTTTATGTACGCGTGGTACACCCGGTAACAGGTAAATATATTGAAGATACGGGTGGTAAGGGCGATACTGCCCACGCCCGTTTTTTGAGGATAAAAGACAAGGTGAAATCGCAGGTGATAGAAGCACCTCAGAACAGGACACCGGTTACCATTTATCAACCCGATAAGAATGAGGCCAGGTTTGAGCTTTGCAAGTTTGAGCAGATCAATATTACCGAAGCAGGAGGTAAGCCTGTTCTTATCTTCGATAACGGAAAGGGTGTTAAAAATATTAGTGATAAAAGGGAAAAAACGCTCGAATCTATTTATTTTAAATTCGATAGTACTGAACTATTACCCGAAAGCTTAAAACAGCTGAATAATATTCTGCAGTTCCTGTTAGAGCATAGGCATAGTACCATCCAACTTGATGGTTTTGCGTGTGTAATCGGTAAACAGAACCATAACAATATATTATCAGAAAACAGAGCCAAAACGGTCAAAGAGTTTTTTATCAAAGGGAAGCTCGATCCTAGCCGTATCAAAACGATTGGCCATGGCGAAGTAAATCCTACCGATGATAAAATGGGGCGCGATAATATCAAATATAAAGATGAATACGATTATACCAACAATAGAAGGGTAGATATTACATTTGAATATTACGGCCATAATGCGCGCACAATCATTTACCAGACAATATTAGGTAGTACGCCCAAGAATGTTCTATTACAACCAGTTAATTTCGATACCAAGGCTTGTTTTATTAGGAAAAAACATAATAAAATAATTACACTATACAATCTTAATGAGAAAAAAGCGCAAAATGAAGGGAATATTACTATCCCTGCAGTGTCGCTATTAAGCAAAGGTAATCCAATGCCTTTGCAGTATATATGGCCAATGTACAATATTATAGAAACTGTTTCATTCAGCTCGGCTAATGATTATTATGTACACATCCATTCATGTAGATATTATTCGGTAGAAAATAATCCGACAGTTTTAGTCAAAGTTTATCCTGATATCAAATGGACTTTGACATTTTTTATCAATCTCACCAATGACTTAAGCGTTAAATGGCAAAATCAGCCTGCTGCAAAGCATAAAGAATTGCAGAGTAAAGCAGGCAAGATTGGTGCTGAAAGAAGATGGAAACAAAAGGACGCATCTTTTGGATTTAGCCTTAAGGGCGAATGGGATAAAAATAATAATAGTTATCAAAGAAGTAAAGAACTGAAAGCGGAATACGAAACTAAATTTAAAAAGCTTTTTGATCTTTTTGCCTCTGTAGGTGCAATGTCCGATGGAATAACAAATAAAACCAAAGGCCAGGTCAGAAATATAGGCTTCAAAGGATTACCTATGACTTTCGCTGTTAAACCTCCAAATCTCAACCTCAAAGGAGAATGGAATTTGGAAAAAACAAAAACAGATAAGATAGGAACCAAGGTAGATATCTCCTTCAATGCTGAACCATTAATTGGTTTAGAGATGACTATAGATCTTCTTTGTACTGCCGTAGGATTGGTTGCTGGAGCAGTTAGCGGAGGAACTGCAGCTCCCGGAGCTGTAAGACTTTATGGATTCATAAAGGATAAAGTAAATACAGGCATAGAATTTGGTAACGATGATTTTGGTGCTAAAGTAAGTGCTGATGTTTATATCGATCTTGTTATTTCGAGTATGATAAAAACTAATATTGGTTTTTCTTTCAATACAGCAAGTGATAAAAGTGATGAAGAAAGTAAATTGGAACTAACAAATACACTTAAAGTTGAGCTAAAAGCAGGTGTTTGGGCTAAGGCAGAAACTAATTTAGTAATTGTTAAAGTCGAAGGTTATTTTGAAATGAGTGGAAAAGGATATGCCTCTGTCACATTTGGCCATGGAGTGAAATATGATAGGATGGGTTTAAATTATCGACCACAATTGGGATTTGATGGATTGAATGCTGAATATGTGATCAAGGGAAAAGTAGGAATGTCAGCAAAAAAGAAAATTCCAAAAAACGGAAATAAAAAACCAGGAAAGGTGAAAGGTAGTAGTGAAGACGAAGGTATCATTGCAGAAGGCAAGTATAATGAAGTGATTCCAAAATTTGATGTGATCAAAAGTTTGGAGGAACTTTTCGGAATCAGTGCCAATATTCCATTAATTAAAAATTAATCATATGAAAAAGATAGTTTTAATATTTCTGTATTTTACAACGTGTTTATCATGTCGATCGCAAGAAAAGATTGATCTTGAAAAAATTAACTTTGCAAAGAATTATAAAGAAATCCTAAATAATACCAAGTTTCAGACAGATGTCCGAGAAATTGTTACTACACTTCCTGTAGCATATACTAAAGATGTTAAACAATATAAATTTGGGAATATCTCTTTTGTAAATAGTAAAGAAACTTCTATAAAAAGTTCTTCCGTTGGAGTATTAATTAATAATACTACAAAGCGTCTTACCTGCGGTATTAAAATAGAGATAGAGGACACATCTATCAGTAATGAACTTTTAACTTATTTAAAGTCACAATATAAAGCCCCGACAATACTTTCCAGAATTCCGCAAAAAAACAGTGAAGGAAAAGTGTTGGGAAATGCAGCTTATTATTGGACTTTGAAAGATAAAACTCTTGTGCTTGTTCAGTATTATGAATACACGAATAATAAACCAAATATTTCTTCTATTCTATATTCTGTAGACAATCAGGTAACAACTTCAGATGGGCATAAAAATGTTGTTTCGCTTATTATTAGGACATTTACTCCTTAGCAAATTTAGATTTAACATAATTGTCAACTAATAATATATGAAACAGCCATATTACATTATCGATTTTAGTGCATCGGCATGCTTGTTTGAAATTAGAGTAAATGATTACCCGGTTATTCACATGAACGTTGAAGGTCAGGTTGCGAGTAATATCCCTATCAATTATGCGATATTAAAAAGCGGTATTCAGTTTATATCTGTCACGATTTTACCTAATTTGGGGGATTTGGAATTACATCCTAAATCGGAAGTAAAATTTAATATAAAACTTTTTGATTGTACTAGTGATTTTGTTTTTGATCAACAGTTTGGAGAATACCAGTCAGAAATAGTAGGGGAGAAAAAAATCCCAGTATTAAAATATGTAAATTCTTTCAAAGCTGAGGTTCCTTATCAATTGGAGGCCTGGCAAAAAGGCAAAAACCTTAAAAATATTAAGGATTGCAGAGAAAAACTTGAATTAGCTTACAGAAAAGTGATTAGAATGATTATGGATGGCCGGTTTGATGATTATAATAAACTGATTTCCAAAAGAGAAGAAAATATGGCTATTTCTATGTATTTATCAAAGGGTGAGTCAAATGCGAGGGTAGCAGAACTCATTGCCGATTTTAAATCTGGATTTAAAATCTCTAATATTCCAAAAGATTCTTTAATGTTTTTATGTGCAGATAACAAAGTTGCTTTTTTAAAAAAATTGAATGGAGAATCTGCGTTATGTTTAGAGAATAACGAAACACAGGAAGAGTTAATGTTAGATATTTCATTCTATATCCCAGAAGGAAAAGAAGAGTTTGAAGTGATTTAGTTAGGTTCTAAAAGATCAAATAAGAGCATCAGGGAAAGCCGCAATCAATTTTAATCATAGATTAAAATATGATGATAAAGCAATATAATATAGACATAATTAATGAGGATAAATTGATTGTAACTTTTATAATGAGAGCTCAGGTTGGCATTTCGATAAAAAGAGATAAAAAATATTACGCTTACGGATTACTATAAAAAAGCAAACCTTATTCTTGATGCACTCGTGTTTCCTCGAGCGATGGACTTTTGGTGGCGAAAAATCTGAATATATAAGAGTTAAATAATCACGAATAATTATCTCCTTGAAATATTTAAAGTGAAAATAAAATTATTGTCATTCGCTTTATTACTTGTAATGTTAACACTTGCCTGTAAGAAAGAGGTTATAGATATTGCTCAGTTAGCTCTCGATAAACCATTAGATATTGATTTGAATGGTTATGCGTCGCGGGTCAAAAACCAAAATGGACATATCGAAGCGGCAACTGACGGTTTTAAAACGGTTGATAAAGGTGAGAAAGTAGTGTGTTACTATTTTGCCGGTAATAAAGATATAACTTTTGAAAAGGCTAAAATTGATGATGTTTTAGAGACCAAAGTAATAACCTATAATGGTATAGTGAGTTTTATAGGGGTTCATCCTGATAACAGAGATGCCGTAAGTCTGCTTAAATATTTGCTTAAAACTCATTCTACCCCCGATTCAGTGTCTTATGATACCACAAAATTCATAGATTCAGAAAAGGAAACAGCTAATGTTCTGAAAGATGCAATGCCAGGTCTGGTGAAAGAGGTTGCAGATGAATTCGATAATAAGTCAACTCAATACCCCCAACAGTTATTTTGGAGTAAAAACAATATACTTACCCATATTACATTAGATCCGACAAATGCACATCTCAATATGTCTGTTAAGATTATAACCAAACAAGCGTATATGGGGCATATTGTTCAAGAATATGCTAAACCCCTATTTAAAGAGTACGACAGTCCGTTTGCACACCTTTTTAAAAATAATAAGTTACAGGATAAAAACACGGAAAAACAGTAAAGGAAGTTTTTGGTTTGTCCGTTAATTTTTATCGATGCAAATTGTGGAGCATGACTACAAGCTGTCTTGAAATACTACAATATTCTTCAGGGTAGTGTGTAATTGGAATGAGACATCCGGTGTTTTTGAAAAAAATACATTTTTTTCCTGGATATAAATCTGCATTTCCATCACCTTAATAGCCGTTTTTTGAAAAAAGGCTGGCTGTTATTCGTTTAAAATGAGCTGTATACACAATAATTGGCTTAATTATTGGTTTATATATAATGTAGCGGAGGCTACAAACTTTCAGATTTTTCACCTTTAAATTTTAAAACTATGGCTTTCAAAGCTAGATTAAACTTTTCAGGCAAGGAGTACGATGTGCTTCATTGTGCCTATGCGTTAAACCGCGATGTAGATGCTAAGGGAAGACCCTCTTCCGGAGTTTACGGCGGTACCATCGACATTGAGATCGAATCCACCGAAGACACCTCAATAATCGAGGCGATGGTAAACAACCAGTACAAACCTATAACAGGAACCCTTCTGATCAAGAAAACAGAGGAAGATGCCAAAATGAAAGAAGTAAACTTCGAGGATGGCTACATTGTTAAATATTCCGAAGGGATAAACATTGTTGGTGATCACCCGATGACACTGAAGTTCCAGATTTCAGCGAGAAAGCTTAAGTTAGGAAACGCAGAGCACCTGAACGATTGGCCAAAGGCCTAGCCAGGTTGAAGGTGTAAGGTAAATTCTAAGCACTAACCAGTTTAGGGAAGTAGGTTAAGGGTTTAGGTAAATAAACACCAACCGCCATTCACTCTGCAAAAAAACTATTTCATTTTTCAAAAACATTTAAACATTACTACAATGGCATTCAAAACCCGTTTAAACTTAGGATCAAAAGAATTTGATGTACTACAGTGCAGCTTTTCATTAAATAGAGATGTTGACGCAAAAGGCCGTCCGTCATCAGGCGTTTATGGTGGTACCATCCACATTGAAATCGAATCAACTGAAGATACTTCTGTTATCGAATCAATGGTAAACAACCAGTACAAACCACTTTCAGGCAATATCGTTTTCAAAAAAGGCGAAGAAGATGCAAAGATGAAAGAGCTTTCTTTCGAAGATGGTTATATCATCCAATACAATGAGGGTATTGCGGTAAACGACAATACACCCATGACTTTAAGTTTCGTCGTATCGGCGCGCAAGCTAAAGCTGGGCAATGCAGAGCACGAAAATGATTGGCCAAAAGCTTAATCTGCTATAAAACATTATTAACTGCCTGCAATGCGCGGCAGTTAATAATGTTTTTTGTGAGGTGTGATAAAAAAGAGCTACCTATGGCTACCGATTTAGAATACATTAAGCTATTTAATTCCTGCATAATAACGCCATTAAAATCTGCAGAAATTAACCGGATTATTGATGATAAAATCTTAAACAATAAATCACGGTATCAGGCCGTACGTAATAAACTGCTCAGTCTGAACGAATATACTTATCGCAATGCCTGTTTTCTGACCGAACCCGACGATAATTTTATTAAACGAAACCCCAGGATTGCCAATAGCACTTTTAGCAGGACTTTTTCCGAAGCTGGTCTTTTTTCCGAAGGTACGGGTATACCTTGGTATTTTATCGCCTGTATACATTACCGCGAAAGCAGTTCGGATTTTACCAAGCACCTGCACAACGGCGATCCGCTGAGCAGCTTTACCCGGCAGTATCCCGCTAATCGTCCAAAAGTTAGTCACGGTCCACCTTTTACTTTCGAAGAAAGCGCGGTTGATGCTTTGAAGTTACGTGGCCTGGATAAAGAAACGGTTTGGTCGCTACCAAAGGTTTTATTGCGTTTAGAACAATATAATGGTATAGCTAGGGCCTACGAAAAAAATCACATCAACTCGCCTTACTTATGGGGTGGCTCCAACCTGTACACCAAAGGCGGTTTCGCAAGAGACCATGTCTTTAGTCTCGATTATGTAAATAAACAGATTGGAACAGCCGTTATTTTAAAAGCGATGGAAAACAGGGGTTTAATCAACATACCAAGGCAGTAACATGAAAACAGTAGTCCTCTTTTTGATTTCGCTGGTTCTTTTTTTTTCCTCCTGTGGGGCAAAACATGAAAATGAGCGGCAATCTAGCCCTTACGTTACCGGTTCTGCCAATATTGGCAACGAGCAAAAAACAGTCTCTGCCGAAAGCGATTCACTTAAAAAATTAGCCGCAAACATGGTGGCTTCAAGGGAAACCTATATTAAAGATGGCAGTACAACGGCAGAAGATATATTTATTAAAGCCTTAATCGAACAGCTGAAAAAGCCAGGGGCTTATGAAAAGGACTTTGCAGGTTTAAAGGCGTACGAGATCAACATATTAAATGCCGACGATCGGAAACTGAGGCTTTTCTACTGGCTTTCGCCTTATTCGGGTTCAATGTGGCACGTGCAGAACATCGTCCAGTATAAAGATGAAAACAATACCCTGAGGGCAGTTGCTTTTAACAGCCTTTATAAAGATAAAGATGATGAGGGAAGCCCCACACCATTTTTTGATCACATTTATGCTTTAGCTACCTCACCCCAGAAAACCTATCTTTTTACGGGTTACGGGCAGATGAGCGGAACCGAACCCTATAGTGTAAGCCATACCTTAGTGATCAAAGGGGCTAATTGTAGCATTAACCAACCCTTATTTAAGGTGGGGAAAGGAGATCAGACCCAGTTGTTTGCTGCTGCAGAATTAAAAGAAGACCAGGATAAAGAAAAGCTTCTTTCGCAATTGGCCATCACCTATAATCCAACAGATAAAACCATCAGCTATCCTGAAGTCGATGAAAGCAAATATGGAACTTTTTATAATGGGAAAAGAAATACCCTCACCTTTCGCGACGGAATGTTTAAGTAGTGATCACCTGACAACAAGTTAGTATGGAAAAGAAACTAATCACCGAAATTAATATAGAAGGCAAAACGATTACGCATTTCGCGTCATTTAGCCTTCAGCAGGCTTTTAACGAACACCACTATTTTGAGCTGAGGTTTAACCACGATCAGATGGGTGCGCCGGGCATGATCAGTTTAAATGATAGCCGCGAATTTGTAGGGAAAACCCTGGTAGCCTCCTTTGGTTACGATGCCGGCAATTTACAGGAATTTTCTGGTTTGATAACCAGGGTAGAGCTCGCACAGAGCCATGGTTACCATGGAGTGCTGATCGTTAGTGGCTATAGTCCGACGATTTTGATCGACCGTGGCCCCGATTTGGGTTCTTACCTCGATAAAGACCTCAATGCAATTGTAAACCTGGCTACGTCCGAAGTGCCTTCCAACGATCTGAAAATTGTAGCTAATGCGGCAAGAAAAGAACCGATCGATTACCTGATCCAGTACCGTGAAAGCGATTTCTCTTTTCTCAACCGGTTATCGGCCGAATATTACGAATGGTTTTATTATGATGGTAAGCAACTGAATTTCGGTAAACCGGAAAATCAGAAAGAAGTGGTTTTGATTTATGGCCGCGATGTGCAGAACCTGCAATATGCCATGGAAATTGCTCCGATCAAAAATAAACGTTTTGCCTATAATCCTAAACAGGACGAAATGTTACAGAGCGAGAGCGGTGGGCAAAGCGATGGATCTCCGGATTTAGCCCATGCCATACAGGTATCCAATACCATGTACAGCAAAACTTTTAATCAGCCTTCGCCCATCAGGGTAGATAACAATAGCGACATTAAGGCCCAGGTGCAGAATGAAGAAAAAGCACAGATCAGTAACCTGTTAAAAGTACATGCCAGTGGCGATAATGCCGCTTTAGGTATTGGTAACATTGCCGAAATTACCATGAGCATCAGGCAGGAATTATCTTTTGCAACGGAGAGTTTGGGTAAATTCCTCATTACTGCGATCAACCATACCATTGATGGTACTGGAAAATACCACAATACCTTCGAGGGTTTGGTAGCCACAACAGAGCGGCTTTCAGTGAAAAACTACCTTAAACCAAGTCCAGATATGCAATTGGCTGATGTCATTGATAATGCCGATCCACAGGGTCAGGGCCGCATTAAGGTGAAATTTAAATGGGAATGTAAAACCAATGATGTAACCGAGTGGCTGCGGGTAATCACACCGGATGCGGGAAGTAGCGATAAGGTGAGTAAAAACAGGGGTTTTGTGTTCATTCCGGAAATAGGAGATCAGGTAGCGTTAACTTTTGAAGAAGGAAATATTGCACGTCCGATTGTATTGGGCTCAGTATTTCACGGCAAAAGTGCAAGTGGCGGTAGCGCCAGTAATAACAGTAAAAGCTTAACTTCAAAAAGCGGGCATACGTTAACCATGGACGATGGGGCAGGTATGATTATGCGCGATAAAGACAGCAATTTTATTGAGCTGGATGGAGCTGGTAAAGCGGTTTTTGAAACCAAAGAATCCATACTGATTAAATGTGGCGAGAGCAGCATTTTTATGGATAAAACAGGTAAAATTATCATCAAAGGGAAGGATATTTTAACATTGGGTGAAAACATCGGAAATTCTGCCACGACCAGTATCGGCATTGGAGTGGGCCCAGAAGACGGAACACCAACCTCGGGCATCGGTATAGAAGCACAAACCTTGGATATTGGCACCAAAACACTTTCGATGAGTGGTGAAACTGAAGCTAACCTGGCATCGAAAAAGATTAATGTAGGTGGCGAAAGCGAAACGAATATCAGTAGCGGGACAATTAACCTAAACTAATATCGACTAAAGTTCCAATGAACCCTATACAAATCGAATTATTTAAAATAGATAAACAGTGGCAACAAGTAGTAAAGAAACATCCAACTGAAATCCTGTTTCTCTGCTTAGGTGAGCGCCACGAGGTAAATTTATTTGAAGCTTATTTTAAATACCAGTTAACCGAAGAAAGCAGAACCGATGATATATACCTGCTCCATTATCAGGGTTTTCAGAATAAAAGCGATTATGGCAGAAGTTTGGTTAAGGAATGGAAAGAGATTTTTGATTTATGGCAGAAAGATACAGGCAAAGGTGTTGTTTGGAATGTCGAATCAGCCGAATATGCAAAAGCGTATAAAACTGATGCCTATGTCCCCATTATGGCTTTAACAAGGCTTTGTGATCTTTATCCGGAGTTGAAATTGAAAAAAATTTACATTCAGCTCGCACCAACAGGTATTGATGATGTTATTGGACTTTCTGAATGGATAAATGAATGTTGCAAATTTGTTAAAGCTACCAATAACCAGAATATTAAGCTGGTGTATACCGAGCATCATACACACCGTACGTTAAAAAAATTAAAACAGGGAATAGATTTTAGGCTCAATATCGATGTGGGCAGGTTGATGCAAAACGCTGCGGCACACACCAACCGCGAAAAAAGTAATCCCGAAGCAGATTACCAACAGCAGATATTAACGGCCAGTAATTATTTAAGTAAGGGGAAACACGAACAGGCAAATGCCGTTTTGGAACGGGCAATCGTAATTGCACAAAAACAGGGATTACACGAGGCAGTGGTTGCCGCCAGGATTATGCTTGCACAGAGTTTAGCCGTAAAAAACAAAAAAAATGAAGCACGCGAGCAATATGAAATGGCTTTGGCAAGGGCCGGTGAACACTCACAACTGAGTGCGCACATTCATATGAGTTATGGCAGTTTTTTACTTGCCCATGCTGGTAAAGAAGAAGCTAAAAAGTACTTTGAAAAGGCCATAAAGATTGCCGAAATGTTGGGAAATGATTTTATAGCCATGGAATGTACCCGTTTGCTCGGACAGCTTTCGGAAAGCAAAATAACAGGGTCGGCAAAGGCGATGGCGTATTATGTAAAATGCTTGGAAATTGCAAGGAAAATGCCGGTTGAAAAACGGCGGCAGAGTTCGATGGCCTATACAGCATCGATCATGTTAAAAAAATATGGGGCAGACAGTCCGGAAGGTAAAAAATTAGATATGGATATGCAGCGGGACTATGGTGAAGACTGGAAATCGATGGCCGAAGTACCAAAAAACCACGCTAATCCATTATCATAAAAAATATACGGATGAAAAAAGTAAAAGCAATTAAACCGAATATGGCTACCGATAGGTCGATCAGCCTATCAGGAAGCTTAACCAAAGCTGAACCCAAAGCAGTTGGTAGCGGGGGTGGTGTGGCTACCGGAAGCAATCCGCCCGCAGCAAAAAGTTCGCTTAAGCTTTTAAAAGCTCAAAAGCCTGCAATGGCCAACACCGCAGTGCAGCATGTAAGCAAACATTTTGATGTGGTGCTGGCTATCGATTTTCACTGGACAACCATTCCCATTCCGCCGTCTTTTGGGTTTATTCCGTTGCCATTGCCACATCCCTTTATTGGGATGGTTTTCGATCCGATGGATTACCTGCGTTTTACTATTCCGGTTCCGAAATTTGCACAGGGTTTAATCGGTGCGGCCAGTATCCCGATGGGAGGCTCTATTTTTGTACAGGGCAGGCATAAAGCCACCACCACCACCAGTGTAATGGGGGTTTTACTTCCTTTCAGGCACATTACCTCATTACCTGTATATTTTATTGTAAACATACCCGGTTCGCCGCACGAGGGTGAAGTATATTGGGGATCTACCACGGTAAAAGGGCAGGGCGCAGAAATGAGTGGTTCTAATCCTGGGCAGGTTCTTACCTGCTGGTGCCCGCCTATGGGCTTAAAGCCCTTACCAACGGTACCAGGTAAATTAAAGAAAAATCCATTGGCTTATTTCGCTTTTTATAGCGATTTATTAAGCATGTATGTACAGATCAATACCGGAAAACCCGTACTGGTTGGAGGTACATTTGCACCGCATAATTATACGCTTAAAGAATACTTAATGCGTTTTGCTGCTATTGGTATAATGCGTGGGCTTACCAAATTGGGAAGCGCCTTATCTAAAGCGGCCTTAAGGGGAGTGAATAAAGTATTACGGGGGCTTTTTAAAAATAACCCGATATCGAAAAAGCTTTGCCACTGGGGACTGGAGCCTGTTAATTTTGTTACCGGGGCGATGTTTTTCGAGTGGACCGATTTTGAACTTCCCGGAGGTCAAACACTCGCATGGAGCAATGTATGGCGTAGCGATAAGCCCTATGCAGGCATGCTGGGCAATCAGGTATATAACAATTACGATCTTTATATCTACCCCGATCCGGAAGCGGGTATTGTAGGATTTAGCCATCCAACTGAAAATATGGTAATGCCTTTGCCTTATATCGAAGCCTATTCGGGCAAACAATACGATCGTGCACAGAAACTTTGGATGGAAAGGCCCGATGAAGATACCTGGATACTTACCATTGATCAGCATACCTATACCTATAAGCTGTTCAGCGGAGAAGCTGATGACGATATTTACCGCATAAGCCATATTAAATACAGCGTTGGTACCAACCTTACATTTTATTATCAAAAACAGCTTCTAACCCGGATTGTAGAAAACTCTGGCCGCGTGCTCGAAATGGAGCATAATGATGAGGGTACAGCCATTAAAGCAGTTTATTATCACTACAAAAATACCAACGACCTGTTGGTAAGTTACGAGTATGATGAGCGTGGCAATATGATCAAAGTATATGACCGGGCAGGTAAAGCCATCATTTTTGAGTACGATGATAATAACCGTGTGGTAAAAAGAACCAACCGAAACGGAATGGCTTATTTCTGGGCGTATGACCAGGAAGGCCGTGTAATCCATACCGAAGGCAGAGATGGTATCATGAGTGGTTCGATAAGTTATTTCCCGGATGAAGGTTTTAATGAGGTGTATTATCGTGATGGCAAAACAGAGCGTTATTATTATGATGAAAACGATCTGGTATACAAAAAAGTAGATGCGCTGGGCGGCGAAACCTGGTATGAACATGATCGCTACAACGAAGAAAAAATGGTTTCCAGCCCTGAGGGTAGGGTAATCGGCTACGAGTACGATGATCGCGGCAATATTATCACTTACCATACTGCAGATGGCGAGCAGTATCACTACGCGTACGACGACAACAATAACCTGATCCTACGCAGTGACCCGGCCGGATCGAACGAAACCTGGCTGTACAATGATCAGAACCAGTTGCTTCAACACGTTCAAAAAGATAACCGTGTAATTGATTTTTATTATAAAGAAGAACAGAAATTACCTGTGTTCTGTCGCGATCAGGATGGAAATGAGGTCCATTGGACCTATAATTCTTTAAACCAATTAATCGAATCGGTTACGAACGAAGGCAATAGCAGCCGTTGGACTTATGATGATTATGGCCGATTGATCCGCTTTAGTTCGGGTGATGATCAAACTACCCTTTGGGAACGTGATGAAATGGGACGGGTAATTATGGTGAAAGATTTTGGAGGAGAAGCCTTGCGTTTCGAATATGATGCCTACGATCTGCCTGTTTATGCTACCGATGGCCATGAAGAATGGCATATGGCTTATACCCCAATGGGTAGCTTAAAAATGCAGCGAAGAAGTAATCAGGTATCGAAACAAAATACCCAAACCCTTCACTTTGCTTATGATCAATGGGAAAATTTAAAAGCCATTACCAATGAAAAGGGCGAAGAATATATCTTTTTAAGAGATGCCAATGATGATGTGGTGAAAGAAATCGGCTTCGATGGGCAAGAGCAGCAATATATCCGCAACCTGGATGGGCAGATCATCAAAACGATACAGGCTGATGGTAAAGCCATTTACCACAATTATGATTTAAGTGGCCGTTTGGTTTACAGCAGTTATGAAGATGGTACCTACGAAGCTTTCCAATACAATAAACTGGGTTTGCTCATAACCGCAGAAAACGAGCTTTCTTCGGTTAATTTTAAGCGGAACCCATTAGGGCTTATTACTCAGGAAATACAGGATGGATATCAGATCAATTATCAATACGATGTTTTTGGCAATCTGATTAGTTTAAACAGTTCACTAGGCGCTGATATTAAATATGATTATGATGAAATAGGATATCTGAAAGGCATTGCAGCAAAAAGTGGCCGGTCTGCACAATGGGCTGCAGCCATCGCCCATAACAAAAACGGACAGGAAATCAGTCGCAGTTTAAGCGGTGGAGTGAAAGCTGCTTTCAGTTATGACCACGAAGGCCATCCGATTAGTCAAAAGATTGAAGCAGGCCACGCTGTTACTGCTTTTAAACAATATACCTGGGGACCGAACGATAAACTCAATAGCTGTTTAAACAGCATTACGGGGGGGAATATCAATTACAGGTATGATACTTTCGGTAGCCTGTCGTCAGCAAGTTATAGCGATGACGGCAAAGTAATCCATAAAAACCCCGATGAAGTTGGAAATCTATACAAAACAACCGGGCGTAACGACAGGCGTTACGACAAAGGAGGTAAATTGCTTAAAGATGATCAATGGTATTACCGTTACGATGCCAGGGGTAACCTGGTACAAAAAAGTAAACGCAATATTATTGGGCTGGCAAAAGAAGAAGTGACCGATGAAGAAGAAAATGGCTTATTTGGTAAAAAATTAAACTGGGCAATGGCCAATCCCGATCTCCCTAAAGCAGAAACACTTGATATTTTAGCCGATGCCGATCCCGACTTACCAGAATGGAAAGAGGGCGATTGGGCTTATGCCTGGGCAGCAACTGGCATGCTGAAGGCCATTAGGAACCCACACGGTGAGCTTATCAGTTTCGAATACGATGCCTTAGGCAGGAGGAAGGCTAAAATTATTCATGGTTCATCATTAAAAGGGAGCGAAGGGCAGGGAGTTATTTACCGTTATGTATGGGATGGTAATCTGCTGCTTCACGAGTGGAATTATCCCTTAAATGAACGACCCAACCTGGTGATTAATGAAGATGGATTGCTTGGTTACGATAAAACAGAACCACTTGGCGATGATTTAATTACCTGGGTTTACGATCAGGTTAAATTTACGCCAAGTGCCAAAATCGTTAACGGGCAATATTATTCTATTATCAGCGATTATATGGGCACTCCCGTACAGGCTTATGATGATGCAGGGGGAAAAGTATGGGATTGCGAACTCGATATTTACGGGAAAATCCGTAAACTGAGCGGTAACCGGGAGTTTGTACCGTTCAGGTACCAGGGGCAATATGAAGATGTGGAAACAGGATTGTATTATAACCGTTTTAGATATTACGACCCGGAGCAGGGAAATTACATTTCTCAGGATCCGATCGGTTTATGGGGCGGTAATCCTTCAATTTATGGCTACGTATTTAATAGTAATTATGAAGTAGATGTATTTGGCTTAAAGACCTTTCAGCAGGCATTGGGCGATTACGGCGAAAAATGGGTGAAAGAGGCTTTACAAAATTCGAACAGGTATTCACGTGTATTTCAAGTTCAAAATGCATCCGGCCACGGTATTGATGTAGTGGGGATGCGTCATGATGGAAAATTTGATATTTTTGAGGTAAAAACCAACATTTCAGGAAACGTAGGTAATTTATCTGACAGGCAATTAAATTCTGACTTCTTTATCAAAAACATATTGGAGAAAGATAATATTACTGATTTTGGATTATCTCGACAGCAAGCTAATAGTATATTGAATAATATTGGAGATAAAAGAGTTGTGGATGTATTTGTTGGCCGGGGAGCAAAAGGTAGATTCAAAGTGAAAAGCGCATTGGTATCAGACTGGGATGAAGTTTCTCGCACTCAAACAGCTAAAGGTACATGCCATTAATAAAAAAAAAGTTTATGTATAGCACAAAAGAATTCAAAATTTTTTTTCAGAAAGTACTCAAGTCATCACAGGATGAAGAACCATTCATTAAAGAGTTTATTGAAGATTTTCTTCATAAAAATGCCAGAACCTTTCAAAAGAAAATGGTTGTGTGGGACGAAGAAGAGGTAGTGGATTATGATTTATTGTATGTACTCTCTTCTTATTCATATCGATTTAAAATTCCGGAAGGAATATTAAATCTTATTGAGAAAAATAATGAAGACGCCTTTGTCGTATTATTAAAATCATATTTTACTGATCTATTAGTTCAAACTTATGCTTACAAAACCAATCAATTCGTTAACAGCGTATTACATACCGATTTGGCATTAAGTACACTTCTGTCATTGGGTTATTTCCCTGATAAAACCGAAGTTTTAGCTAAGCATTTATCGAATTTTCTCGAATCCAATAAAGCCAAATTGGAGATTTATCCTCAAAATTTAGATTTTGGTTTTAAAAGCACTTTGTATTTAACGTCCGTTTTACTTCATAACGCGGGTTACTCAACTATTTCTAAAGAGATTAACCATCATCTAAAACCAACAGACGAAGCATATGAGTTTGCAGGCAAAAATTTATATGCTACAGATTCGCTAGTAGTAAATAAATGGGTTAATGAGTTGGCTGATTTTCATATCGCAAATAGCAAAGATGATTTAACTCGGCCTTTCAACCGCGAAAGATGGCAATATTTTCCGATAGAAATTATAACACTCCTGCAATTGCGTTCACAACAGGGTCTGCCGATTGATTTTATTACCCATCCACTATTAAAAGATTTTCTGCCTTTTATAGCACAAAAGCTTCCCGTTCCATTGGATGAAACCACCCAAAAGCTGGAAAAACGGATTTTGGAAAAATAAAAATGATGTTAAAAGTTTGCTAAAGGATATACGCTAAACCTTATCCTTTAGCAATAATTTAATTACGTTCTTTAACGCAGGGTTACGGTTCGATTCTTTCCAGGTCATGTACAGCTCCGTTCGTTGCGGGATATGGGTCAGCTCTATAAACTTCACATTTTCCTGATAGCCGTATTGCAGGCCTGTAGGCACAATGGCAATGCCTAAACCTTCTTCTACCAATTTATAAATGGTGAGGGCATTAACCGATTTATGATAGGTTTTGGGCTTAAATCCATGGTCCTCACAGATGCTCATCATCAGGTCGTAATAAAAGGGACTGTCATCACTCGAGAAAAAGATAAAAGGTTCATCGCCCAGTTTTTTCACCGCTTCAAAGCTGGCTTTTTTCATCGGGTGGCTTTTGGGTAACACCAATGAAAAAGTATCCTGGTGGATCATGTATTTGGAAATACCAGCCTTAAACTGTTGTATCCGCACAAAGCCAATATCCAGCATATCCTTTTCCAATAATTCCATCTGTAGCTTATTGGGCATCTCATCCAGGTTGGTCCTGATTTCCGGAAAATGTTTGTTGAGTTTAAAAATAATTTCCGGAACAATTTTCTGTGCGGCAGAACCTAAAAAACCGATCCGGAGTTCACCTTGTTTGCCCTCTGCTATATTGGCTACCTGTTTTTTAATGTTTTCAATATGCCCGAACAAGAAATCAACCTCTTCTTTCAGGTAAATGCCTGCTTCGGTAAGGGTTACCTTTTTCTTATTACGATCGAACAATGGGGCATTAAAAATTTCTTCCATCTGTTTAATCTGCCGGCTTAGGCCAGGCTGCGAAATAAACAGGCGGTCGGCCGCTTTCCTAAATTTCAGTTCTTCGGCCAGCACCTGGAAATACTTTAAATGGCGCAATTCTATCTGATAACTCATGGTTATTAAATGATGATGTAATTGGTATTTATAGGTATCAAATATACCGCTTATTTTTGTGTAAAACCTTTAAGATTATGAGTGGGCAACAGATTTTTAACTATGGTACAGATCATTTAACGGCTGAATTGGCACTGGCCATCAGCAGGGGTGAAACCAAAGGGGTAATTAGCGAAAGCGCGCGGCAAAAGGTAATCGAAAGTAGTGCGGTAGTAGAGCGTATTGCGGTTTCTGGCAAGGCCGTTTACGGAATCAATACAGGTTTCGGGCCGCTTTGTACCGAAATGATTTCGGCAGCAGATACCAGGAAACTGCAGGAAAATATATTAAAAAGCCATGCCGTAGGCGTTGGTGAGCCTATTGATCTGGAAATATCGAAACTGATGCTGGTTTTAAAGTTGCAGGCTTTGGCCCAGGGCTATTCGGGCATCCGAATAGAAACCCTCGATCGTATGATCTGGTTTTTAGAAACTGGCGCTATACCGGTTGTTCCAAAACAGGGTTCAGTTGGTGCTTCTGGCGATCTGGCTCCATTATCCCACCTGTTTTTACCATTAATAGGTCTCGGAAAAGTGCATTACCAAGGTGAAATGATCAGCACAACAGCGCTTTTAAAAAAATACAACATGCAACCTTTGCATTTGGGACCTAAAGAGGGGTTGGCCCTGATCAATGGCACACAGTTTATCGCTGCACATGCGGTTAAGGTAGTGCAGCGTTTGGAAAATTTGCTGGCATCTGCAGATATTATTGCGGCGCTGATGATTGAGGGCTTACAGGGATCAGAAAAACCTTTTGAAGCGCGGCTTCATGAGCTAAGGCCGTATCCCGCAAATATTGAGGTGGCAGGGCAGGTAAGGAAACTGTTGCACGGTTCTGAAATTATGAAATCGCATGCCAATTGCGCTAAAGTACAGGATCCTTACTCTTTGCGGTGCATCCCACAGGTACATGGCGCTTCCAGAACGGCATGGTTACATTTAAAAGAAGCTTTGGAAATCGAACTTAACGCGGTAACCGATAATCCTGTCATATTTAATGACGATTTAACCATCAGCGGAGGTAATTTTCATGGTCAGCCATTGGCTTTACCACTTGATTATGCCTGTTTGGCCGCTTCAGAAATCGGAAATATCAGCGATAGACGGATTTACCTTTCTTTAGAGGGAAATACGCCGGGTGTGCCGAAATTGCTCATGAAGGAAACCGGATTAAATTCAGGTTTTATGATTGTTCAATATACCTCGGCAGCTTTGGCCAGCGAAAATAAAGGACTTTGTTTCCCGGCCAGTGCCGATAGTATTCCCACCTCGCTGGGTCAGGAAGATCACGTAAGTATGGGTTCCATTGGCGCGCGTAAAGCTTTACAGGTAATAGAAAATGTAGAAAAAATACTGGGAATCGAACTCTTCTGTGCGGCACAGGCCATCGATTATCATTATCCTTTAAAGCCCGGTAAAATACTGGCTGCAGTACATGCTTTTGTCCGGTCAGAAATTGATCATTTTGAAGAAGATCAGATCATGTACGATAGGATGGAAAATGCTATCCAAATGGTAAAACAGGGTAAAATTATTGCCGCTGCAACTCAGGCTGAACAGGGGTTATAAAAATTAAAATTGCAGAAAATGGATTTTAAAGCACAGTTATTGGCAGGTATCCCATCGGTTTTACCCGCAAAAAAAACAAGAAATGAGCAATTAAACCACGCGCCGGTAAGAAGAGCGGTATTAAATGCTGCGGAAAAAAGACTGAGCATCAAAAATGCGCTGCGTTACTTCCCCGAAGCATGGCACCGGGAACTCGCGCAGGAGTTTTTAGATGAGCTGGAGAACTACGGGCACATTTATATGTACCGTTTTATGCCAGATTATGCCATTTATGCCCGGCCGATAACGGAGTATCCATGCCGAACGAGACATGCCGCTGCAATTATGCTCATGATCCAGAATAATTTAGACCCGGCAATAGCGCAACACCCCGAAGAATTGATTACCTATGGCGGTAATGGCAGCGTATTCCAAAACTGGGCCCAATATTTACTTACCATGCAATACCTCGCCACAATGACCGATCAGCAAACGCTGAATATTTACAGCGGGCATCCGCAGGGGTTATTTCCATCAAGTGTGGCGGCACCACGGGTTGTGGTAACCAATGGCATGATGGTACCGAATTATTCTTCGCCTGAAGATCTTGAAAAATTCAATGCCTTAGGCGTAACCCAATACGGGCAGATGACCGCTGGTTCATATATGTACATCGGGCCTCAGGGCATTGTTCATGGTACGGCAATTACCTTAATGAATGCTTTCCGTAAAAAAGGTTTTTATGGGAAGGATACTGCCGGTAAAATTTTCCTTACCGCCGGACTGGGTGGAATGAGTGGTGCACAAACTAAGGCCGGTAATATTGTGGGTTGCATCACGGTATGTGCCGAAGTGAATCCGAAGGCAGCGGCCAAAAGACACCAACAGGGTTGGGTAGATGAACTGATCGATAATTTAGATGATCTGGTGAAAAGGGTTTTATTGGCTCAAACCAAAGAACAAACTGTATCATTGGCTTACATTGGTAACGTTGTGGAGGTATGGGAACGTTTTGATGAAGAAAATATTGAAGTGGTAATTGGTTCTGATCAAACTTCGCTTCATAACCCTTATTCAGGCGGTTATTATCCCGTAGGTTTAGGTTTTGAGGAAGCCAATGAAATGATGGCCAATGCGGCAGGACAGTTTAAAATTGAGGTTCAGGATTCACTGAAAAGACACGCGGCCAGCGTTAACAGGCATGCTGCCAGGGGAACATACTTTTTTGATTATGGAAATGCTTTTTTACTGGAATGCAGCAGGGCAGGTGCCGATGTGATGTCGGCCAATGGAATAGATTTCAGGTATCCGTCTTATGTGGAAGACATTCTTGGGCCATTGTGTTTCGATTACGGCTTTGGTCCGTTTAGATGGGTTTGTGCATCGGGCGATGAAAGGGATCTCGATTTAACCGATCGCATCGCAAAAGAAGTGATGGAAGAAATTAAACTTACCGCACCTGCAGAAATACAACAGCAATTGCAGGATAATATCAACTGGATTACTGCAGCCAAAGAAAACAGGTTGGTGGTGGGCTCAAAAGCTCGGATTTTATATGCTGATGCCGAAGGAAGGGTAAAAATTGCTTTGCGCTTTAATGAGGCGATTAAAACCGGCGAATTATCGGCCCCTGTGATTTTAGGAAGAGATCATCATGATGTAAGCGGAACGGATTCGCCTTTTAGGGAAACGAGCAATATTTACGATGGAAGCAGATTTACTGCCGATATGGCTATCCATAATGTAATTGGAGATAGTTTTAGGGGGGCAACCTGGGTTTCGATCCATAACGGTGGCGGCGTAGGCTGGGGCGAAGTGATAAACGGTGGTTTTGGATTGGTGCTTGATGGAACCGAACAGGCTGCAGAGAAACTACAGAACATGCTTTTTTATGATGTGAACAACGGGATTGCCCGCAGAAGCTGGGCACGTAATAAAGAAGCCCGCTTTGCAATACAGCGCGAAATGGACCGTACTGATACTATGAAGATTACGCTGCCGCACCTGGTTGATGACAAGGTTTTGGAGGGATTAAAGATAGATTAAGGTTTTATAAAGAAAAATGCTTTTTGTCATTCTGAACACAGTGAAGAATCTTTTCATACATACTGAAAGATTCTTCGTTTCACTCAGAATGACAAACTAAACTAATAGATCGCACAAGTGTTGTAACGGCAATTTAGCCACGAAAAACATGGGCGCTTTTCTTTTTTTCCTATCACAAAGGATACCAAGTTTTATACAAAGGGCAGGGAGGAAAAATTACACGAATGCTTTGCGCCTATTTTCTTTGTGTACTTTGTGGTGAAAAGCTTGGGTAAATTAATTCAATGGCAAAGTAAAATGAAAAACAGAACCCTTGCCTTCCTCGCTTTCGGCCCAGATCCTGCCACCATGCCTTTCTATTATTTCGGCGCTTAGGTAAAGTCCTATGCCAAAGCCAGAGATGGTATGATTGCCCTTTACACGGTAATAACGTTCGAAAAGCTTATCAATATCTTCGGGATTTATGCCCATTCCCTCATCTTTAATCTGAACTTCAACCTCCTGACCATGTATGTCGCAGTTTATTTCTATCCGGGTATTATTATCCGAATATTTTATTCCGTTGCTGATCAGGTTAGAAATTACATTGCCAATTTTATCCCGGTCGGCATGGATAGTTACCTCACAGGTTGGTTCAAATATAATCTCGTGTGACGATTGTGAAATATACGTTTCTTCAATGATTTCTTTTAATAACTGATCCAGGCTAAAATCTGTTTTTTCAATCAGTAACTTGCCTGATTCCAAACGGGATACATTTAAGAAACCATTGATCATGGTGGTCATTTTTCTGATCTGGTTATAAGCTTTATCGAGGGCAATCATGGCATAATTGTCTTCATCTTTTCTGGCCTTGCGCTGTAAAACCTGAACAAAGCCATTTATGGCTGTTAAAGGTGTTTTTAATTCGTGGCTAACCATACCGATGAAATCATTTTTTCGAAGCTCATCCAGTTTTTGTTCTGTAATATCCATAAAGAGCCCGGAATATTCTGTTGCGTTACCCTGGTGATCTACAAATACTCTTCCGGTTGTCCTGACCCACTTTTCTTCGCCCGTGATTAAATTATTGATCAAATATTCATTATCACTTGGCGAATGGTTTTTTAATGCCTCTGTAAAAGCCCTGTTTAACATATCATGATAACCGGGGTTAATGGCCCTCATAATGAGATCGAGGGTAACAGGCTCATTTAACGGCAGGCCGAGCAGGTTTTTAACAAAACCAGATACGGTAATTTCGAGTGTTTTAGGATTGATGCTCCAGGTTCCCATTCTGCCGGTATCAATAGCCTGAAGCAGCCTTTCTTCGCTATCGGCTAACTTTTTAGCGTATTGGATCAGGCCTTCGTGTGTTTGGGCCAGCTCTTCATTGGTTGTGGCCAGTTCCTCGTTTGCTGCAGCCATCTCCATATTGATCGCCTGAAGCTCTTCCTGGTAAAGTTTCCGTTCGGTAATATCTGGACTAACCGAAGCAATGGCAGTGAGTTTACCTGTTTCCTGATCTTTTATCGCGAAACCATTCCACTCAATCCAAAAAGGATTTCCTGTTTTTTCATTCCAGAAACGGATTTCCTGTCTGAAATTGATGCGCTGCAAAATCTCAGGTAAAAATTTTTGGGACGCAGGCCGGTCTGCAGGGAAAATGCAGTCCAGTATATTCCTGTTGGCAATATTATCCCAGCCTAATTTTTTTAATGCTGCCGGGTTCAGGTATTGGATCGTCATATCCAAACCGGCTAAAGCTATAAATTCTGAACTGGCTTCGATGAGTTTATTCAAATTCAACCTTTCCAGCTCTATTAATTTTCTTTCGGTAATATCAATGCACGAACTAATATAACCCGCAAAAGATCCATCTGCATGGAAACGTGGTGGACCATTGGCCAACAGCCATCGGTAATCGCCTTTCTTGGTCAGGATTCTGAATTCACCTGTAAATGGTTTTTTCTCTGCCAGTGCTGAAAAGTAGGTATTTAAATACCTGTCGCGATCTTCCGGGTGGATCAGATCAGCCCAGCCAAAAGCAAGCAGATCGTTCATCGATCTACCTGTTAAGGTTGTCCACAGATTATTGAAATAAATGGCATTTCCATGTTCATCATCAACCTTAATAAAAATATCGGTCCCTTCTGCCATGGTTTTAAAGCGCTGCTCACTTTCCGAAAGCTGGTTAAAGCGCTCAACAACCCTTAATTCCAGGTCGTTGTTTAAAAGGCGTAGTTTTTCCTGTGTTTCGTGTAATTCTTCGTTTGTGGCAACGAGTTCCTCATTGGTTGATTCCAGTTCTTCAACTGTTGTTGCCAGTTCCTCATTTAAGGTT
Source organism: Pedobacter zeae (assembly GCF_014196715.1). Lineage (GTDB taxonomy): Bacteria > Bacteroidota > Bacteroidia > Sphingobacteriales > Sphingobacteriaceae > Pedobacter > Pedobacter zeae. The sequence goes on along the minus strand of NZ_JACIEF010000003.1, from coordinate 648,434 downwards.
TGTTCCCGTTGTAGCGCTTCTTCTCTTTCCATCGCCCTTTCTAAGGCTTCATGTTTAAGTACGCGCTCACTCACATCAACTGCTGTATGTAAAATGCAGATTGTTTTTCCCTGGTTATCTTTTATGGCCCGGTATTCAAAATCAAAATAAAAGGTTTTCAGTTCTCCATTGATAATAAGGTCGGCAGCAGTATCTTGGCCAGAAATCACCAGGCCTTCCAGCCATACCCTGCGGAACATATCTATAAAAGGCTGACCTTTAAGTTCAGGTAATGCTTCTTCTAAAGATTTTCCGATTACGCTTCTGTCTTTTCCCCAGATTTTGAGCATGGCATCGTTAGCCGTTTGAATGATGGCCGTTTCGCCAACATGTATAGCGGTTGCAGTATGCGTTAGATTAAAAACTTCCAGTAATTGCTCATAGCTTAAAAAAAGGTTTGATTGACTCATGCTGCCGTTTAAGGAATGATTCTAAAATTAATGTTTTAACTGGATTTCAAGAAAATTTAAATCATGAACCTGAAGATGATCATTTTCAACAGAAACTATATACTAACCATAACCTCCTTGAAAAGGTTTTTAATTATGTGAATTTCTGATGCATATTGGGTATTTTTTCTACAACCAAAATATAAAGTGTTGGTGAGCTTTGAGAAGCCTTCCCAAATTACCTTCACTTTTTCTTCTTCAACTTCTTTTTTGCAAAGAAAATCAGGAATAATGGCCAATCCTTTTCCACCAGATAAACAGCGGACAATGGAATTGAGATTAGGCACAATGTAGTTTGGACGAAAATCGGCATGCTTGCCAAAGTTAAGCTGCCAGAAACGTAAGAGGTGCTCCATATCGCCAGCGGTACCATACCATTTTTGCTGTTTTAACCAGGCTTCCATTCCTGCCAGATCATTCTTGGCAACCAACGAATCGAAAGCCTGCCCATCAGTTTCTATGCCACCTACCAAGACAATGGTTTCGGAAGAAAACGCTTCGTGTTCTACATTGGGCGAATTTCCTTTTTGTGGCGTAATAATGAGGTCTAAAATACCTTTATCCAATTGATCGAGCATTTCGGGATATTCACCAAAACGGATAATTACATTAAACGGAAGTGTGGAAATATATTGCTCAAGCGTAATCTGAAAAGTTTCGAAGCACATGCCTACACTAATGGTCGGGGTATGCTTCTCCGTGCTTTTCTGAAAATGCTTTTCGGCATCCTCGAGTTTGCTCAGGGGTTCTACAATAAAATTATACAATACTTTTCCTTTTTCTGTAGGGATCATTTTCCTGCCGGTTCGTTCGAACAGCTTATAACCAACATAACTTTCTAAAGAACTTAAGTGCAAACTTACCCCGGGCTGAGAAATGAACAGGTTTTCTGCTGCACCGGTTAAGGTTCCTGTTTTATAAATCGCCTTAAAACTTCTGTACCATTCTAAATTTACCATAATGACAGTATTATAATTCTGATACAAAGCTATGAATTAACTTGTTTTAATGATAGATATAGGCGCTGTAATTTTGTGTTATCAAAATAGAAAAACGAAATGAAAAAAATATTCATTATTAACGGAGGGCAAAAATTTGGGCATTCCGGTGGAAGGTTTAATGAGACAATAACTGATGCTACTGTCGATTTTTTTTCTTCATTGCAAGAATTTGAGGTAAAAACAACCAATATCAACGATGATTATGATCCTAAGGAAGAAGTGGAAAAGTATGTTTGGGCAGATGTTGTGATTTACCACACCCCGATCTGGTGGTTCCAGGTACCTCATGGACTTAAAAAATATATAGATGTGGTTTTTACCGAAGGTCATAAAAAAGGAATTTATGTTAGCGATGGGCGTAAGGCTGATAATCCGACCAGGAATTATGGTACAGGCGGCATGTTGCACGGACGGAAATATATGGTCACATCCTCATGGAATGCTCCAAAAGAAGCATTTACGTTGCCCGGAGAGTTTTTTATGGAAACCAGCGTAGATGATGGCGTTTTGTTCGGTTTCCACAGAATGAATGCCTTTACCGGAATGGAACAAATAGCGGGCATCCATTTTCATGATGTAGAAAAGAATGCAGATATTAGGACTGCACTTAAATTGTACCGGGAACATTTAACTCAAAATTTTTTAAATACAGCAGTATATGAGCATTTATTTAACAGCAATAGTTAAAAGCAAAGAAGGGACCACAGCAGCATTAAGAAGCATGCTGCTAGAGATGGTTGTAAACTCGCGTAAGGAAAAAGCCTGTATCCAATACGATCTGCATGAATCGGCGGCGGATAATACTTTTATTTTTCAGGAGGAATGGAAAGATCAGACCGGTTTGGATCTGCATAATAAGCAACCTTATATTTTAGAATTTGTTGCACAAGCTGGTAAGCTGACCGATGATATTGTCATCTATAAAACTGCAAAACTGGCCTGATTACAGTTTTGCACGCTTCGTTGTTAACGAAGAACCCGTAGAAGCAATTACCACAAAAGCCACGGCAAGGCACTCTTTTAATGTAAGGTATTCCTGTAAAAAAACGAGTGCGGCCAATGAGGCCATAGCAGGTTCCAGGCTCATTAAGATACTGAAAGTACGGGCCGGAAGCTGCTTAAGGGCCCTCATTTCCAGGGTAAAGGGAATAGCGCTGGATAGCAATGCAAGCGCTGCGCCCAAGCCCACTAAGCCGGGATTTAAATGGCTTAAACCGCCACCCGAAATACCAAATGGAAGGATGACCAGGGTGGCAAATATCATCCCAATGGCAACGGCATCGCCCCCTTTCATGATTTTCGAAATTCTGCCGCCCAGTATGATATAACCCGCCCAAAAAAGGCCTGCCAGTAAGGCCAGCAATATGCCAGCTAAATTTAATCCGTTACCCGTCCATGGGGTGATGAGTATAATACCTGTTGCAGCCAGGATAACCCAAACAAAATCTATCGCTTTTTTAGATCCAAAGATGGCTAAAGCCAAAGGGCCAACAAATTCGAGTGTTACCCCTAAACCAATCGGGATTCTGGCAATTGACATATAAAAAACCATATTCATTACACCCAGGCAAACCCCGTAAAGTATAGTGTATTTCCATTGTTTAGCCGTTAACTTAAACAGGTTTGGACGAAACGTGATCAGTAAGATTACAGCCGATAAACCGATACGTAAGGAGGCTGTAGCCGCTGCCCCGATTTCTGGAAAAAGCGTTTTTGCGATTGCTGCGCCGCATTGCACACTGATTATAGACAATAAAACAGCCGGAATGGGTGGAATATTAATTTTGCTTTTCATCGGGGATAGCTTAAAGAAATGCAAAATTAAGAAATTGTGGCCGGGTAAATTTTTTTAAATAAAAAATGGAGAATCAGATTATACCAATTCTCCACTTAAAGCTTTTAAATTCTCCATTTAACTAAATAATTCCTGTTCATCCCGGTGCTCGGTAGGGATCTTTTTTAAAAAATCATCAAACGATGGCCCGTCGTTATCAGAGTAAGTGCCGTAGGCATCCAATATATATCCGATATTTTTATCCTGATCCTCTAAAAGATATAATACAGAGTTATCTGCGGGGTCTGAATCCCCCTCAAAGCGATAGGTTTTAACAATGGTTAAATCCTCGGGTTTATAAATTTTTCCAAGTGATTTACTCTGCATCTTACCGTGGTCTGAAATTTTTAATTCGTTATCTTTTCCTTTCAGCCTCAATTTCTCCAAAATTTGACTCAAAGTGTTCATTGCAGTTGGCTGTTCCATAGTTTTACGATTTTATACTGATTAAACAAGTGGTGCCGGAAATGGTTTTGCCAACAGATGGTTTTAAGCAAACTAAATGATGGTCAATCTGTTTTACATAAAACTAAATTTTATCGATATGAAAAATATTTTTTTAGGACTGGCTATTGCAACCATAGCATTTTTAAGTGCCTGTACGAAAACCAATAAAGAAATTGCACAGGCAACTTTAACAGAAACTGCAGATAATACCAAAACCATCGGAACGGCGAAATTTTACGAACTGAGCGATGGGAAAATCAGAATGGATATTGAGATGAATTTCGCGGCACGGGCAGACAGCAATGTGGCTGTCCATTTTCACGAACATGGCGATTGCGGCAATATGGGCGAGAATACCCATGGCCACTGGAATCCAACCAAAGAAGCCCACGGCAAATGGGGCTCGGCCGCATACCACAGTGGCGATATTGGTAATATCATGTTAGACAGTAAAGGCCATGCTACGCTTTCGGTTACTACCGATAGGTGGAGCGTTAAAGATGGCGATGTTAAAAACATTATCGGCAGGGGAATTATCGTACACGGCGGTACGGATGATTATACCACACAACCTACCGGAAATTCAGGACCAAGGGTGGGCTGCGGTGTAATTGAGGCGGTAAAGTAACTGTATTAATATGATCGTCATTGCTAGAAGGCTTTTTCTTAAGCGGTTAAATTTTTAACCGCTTTTTTTATGCAATTTGATATGGGTTGTCATCATCATTAAAAACCTAAATTATTATGGCAACTCTAAACGAATCTTCAAACGGCAAGGCCTTAAAAGGAAGAACCAAAAACGCAACCCCGAGGGTAGATCTGACCGCAATGGTAGATCTCATGTTTTTATTAACTGCATTTTTTATGCTTACGACTTCTTTGGGCACTTTAAATGCGGCTGATATTGCTAAACCTGTTAAAGAAGACATAAGTGATTTTGCTCCTTTTCCCGAATCGCGTACCATGACCATCGTACTGGGGAAAGATAATAAAGCCGTAGCCTACATGGGGACCATCGAAAAAGCGAACATGAAAATTGTTGCTGTAGCCGATCTTCAAAAAGAAATTAGGGCAAATAAGTTATTGGTGGCAGCAACACACCGAGATAAACCTGATCAACACATGATCGTGATTATCAAGCCGGGTAAAACTGCCAGGTTTCAGAATTTTGTTGATGTTGTTGATGAAATGAAAATTGCGGGCATTAAATCTTATAGCATAGATGATGATCATTTCGCTCCGAAAGAGTTAATTTTTATGAAAAACAATCAACTCTGATATTACTCATTTTTAAGTATTAAGAACGCTGAATGAGCGAATAAAAAGAATATCGAACGGGTTAATGCTAATGAATAAATTGAATAGCGTAAATCATACACTATCCTTCCGTTAAATTCTTTGTTTTTGATGGCTTTAAGCCTGTTTTTTACTCTTGTTATGGAATTGTTAGGCTTTGATTAGGTGTTTAATACTACATCTGTATAGCTAATATGATTACATTCGTCGAAGTGTTTGGCCAAGCATCAGGCGCAGTCCCGAAAAGCCTTCAAAAGAGTAGGGGTCTTAAAACTCAAAAAAATCTAGTATGAAAAGTTTAGAATTAAAAAATCTTGGTGTTAAAGAAATGAACACAACTGAAATGTCACAAGTTGAAGGTGGTGGTATTATCAACAATACATTAAACGAACTTTTAACTTCTCTTGCAGGAACTTTAAATGCTGTTGGTGCAGATACTTCAGTATTCTTAAACAAAACAGTAACCAATGTTTTGAAACTTGTTTGGAGTTTATAATTAAATTCAGCGCATCTACTGTTCTGGTTTGCAGGGCAGTAGGTGCTTTTATATCTATCTCTCTATGGCGCTAACCACTTACTCTACGGAAAGAATTTCGAATAGCGCTCTTGTTTACCGCTCTCGAATCAGTAAATCTAACCAGTTAATATACATCGTTACCGTAGTGGTAATTTTAACGGTTTTAATTGCCCTGCCCTTTATTAAAATTCCCATTAGCATACATGGTACCGGCATTTTGCAATCTACAATTGAAAAAACAGAATTGGTTGTGCCTGTTAATGGCCGCCTGATCGAATATAGGCTTTCGGATAATAAAAGGCTTAAACAAGGTGATACCCTTCTGGCCATCGATGCGGGGCTGCCTAAACAGCAGGATGCACTGGTAGAGACCCGAAAAAATCAGATTATTCAATTTTTACACGATATTAATGCCCTCTTGTCATTTAATGGCGGGTCTAACTTACAAACCGGTCAATACGCCGCGTCGTGGCAACAGTATGTGCAGGAATTAAAAAATGCCGGGATCACAAAGCGGCAGGCAGCCAGCACATTTGCGCGTTACAATAAACTTTATCAAAATAAAGTGCTTACGCAATCAGAATATGAAAAATACAGATACGAACTGGAACAGGCCGAATCGGCTTATTTAATGGTACGTACCAAATATAAAAGTCAATGGCAAACAGAGGCCAGTAATTTCCGGAACGAACTGCGCCAGCTTACAGGGCAACAGGCAGAGCTGAACGAACAAAAAAAACAATATGTATTGCGCGCCCCGGTTGATGGTTCGGTGCAAAATCTTGTGGGTTTACAGCATGGAGCTTATGTATTTGCCAATCAAAAAGTAGGCGAAGTTTCGCCCGATGCAGGTTTGGCGGCTTACTGTTATATCAACCCGGCAGATATAGGCCTTATTAGAAAAGGACAGGAAGTGCATTTTCAGATCAATGCCTACAACTATAACCAATGGGGTTTAGCCGTGGGTAAGGTTGTCGATATTTCGGATGACATTGTTATATTAAATAATAACCAACCTGCCTTTAAAGTAAAGTGCCTAATGGATAAAAATTTTCTGATGTTAAAAAACGGCTACAAAGGTTACTTGAAAAAAGGAATGAATTTTACTGCCCGTTTTAAAGTAACCAACCGGAGTTTATACCAGTTGCTTTACGATAAGGTAGACGATTGGGTTAATCCAAACTTAATCCAAAAAACATAAAAGGTAATGAGTACAAAGGTTAAACAAAGGGATATAACAGATTGCGGAGCGGCTTGTCTGGCATCTGCTGCTGCTCATTATAAATTAGATCTGGCTGTTGCCCGGATCAGGCAACTTGCCGGAACGGATAAAAAAGGGACAACTGTTTTAGGACTTGTAGAAGCAGCTCAAAAACTAGGATTCGAGGCGAAAGGGGTAAAGGCACCTTTCGATAGTTTATTCAAAATACCAACTCCTGCTATAGCACATATCATTGTAAATGATATCCTTCAGCATTATGTAGTCATTTACAAAGTAAGCAGTAAGTTTATAGAGGTGATGGACCCTATAGATGGGAAAGTGCACCGTAAAACACACGATGAATTTAAAAAGGAATGGACTGGTGCTTTAGTCTTGTTGTTGCCATCTGAAGACTTTCAGATCGGCAATGAAAAAAAATCAATCCAAGGTAGATTTTGGAATTTGATTAAACCGCATAAAGGCATTCTGACACAAGTTTTATTTGGTGCTATTGTTTATACTGTATTGGGTTTATCCACCTCTATTTTTGTTCAGAAACTGGTCGATTTTGTGCTGGTTGATGGCAATCATAACCTGCTTAACCTGATGAGTATTGCCATGATGGTAATTTTGCTGGTGCAGCTATTTATCGGCTCGGCCAAAACAGTTTTTACGTTAAAAACCGGTCAACTAATCGATTCGCAGCTTATTTTAGGTTATTATAAGCACCTGCTCCGTTTGCCGCAACAGTTTTTTGATACCATGCGGGTAGGCGAAATTATTTCGAGGATAAACGATGCGGTAAAAATCAGGACTTTTTTAAACGATGTATGCGTAAATTTTGTGGTGAACATTTTTATCGTTTTTTTCTCGTTTATCATGATGTTTACCTATTACTGGAAACTGGCACTCATTACGCTTACCGTTATTCCGCTATACTTTGCAATTTACATGGTTACCGACCGGTTTAACAAGCGCACGCAACGCAGGTTAATGGAAGATGCAGCCGAACTCGAATCGCAATTGGTAGAAAGTTTAAATGCTGTAGGAACCATTAAACGTTTCGGCCTGGAAGATCATGCCAACGAAAAAACCGAAACCCGGTTTATCAAATTGCTTCAAACCGGTTTTAAATCGAATGTTAACGCGGTGGTATCGGGTACATCTACCGAATTTGTTTCACGGATGATTACCATTGTTTTGCTATGGGTTGGTGCAGGTTATGTATTGGGCAATTCGATCACTCCGGGAGAGTTGTTGTCGTTTTATACTTTGATCGGTTATTTTACAGGACCGGTTTCTTCCTTGATCGGGATGAACAAAACCGTACAGGATGCGGTAATTGCGGCCGACCGTTTATTTGAAATTATGGACCTGGAACGCGAAAGAAGTGAAAACCAAATTGAGCTCACTATCGATAAAATTGGCGATATCCATTTCGAAAATGTTTCTTTCCGCTATGGTGCCAGATTGCCCGTTTTCGAAAACCTGAACTTAACCATTCCTCAGGGCAAGTTTACAGCCATTGTGGGCGAAAGCGGCTCCGGAAAATCGACATTAATGTCGATCCTGCAAAATATTTATCCGATACAAGCCGGTAATGTACGCATTGGTCAATATGATCTAAAATACATTACCAACTCCTCGCTCCGCAAAATGGTATCGGTAGTGCCCCAACAGATTGATTTATTTGCAGGCAATGTAATCGAGAATATTGCCATTGGAGAAGAAGAACCCGATATGCAACGCATCATTGATATTGCCACTAAACTCGGTTTAATCGGCTTTATTGAAGCTTTACCTAAAGGCTTTCAAACGTATTTAGGCGAAAACGGCACCTCTTTATCAGGCGGACAAAGACAGCGTATTGCCATCGCAAGGGCTTTATACCGTGATCCTGAAATCCTGATTTTAGATGAGGCCACTTCATCACTGGATTCGGTTTCGGAACAGCATGTACAACGGATGATCACAATGCTAAAAGAAGAACATAAAACTGTAATTGTAATTACCCACCGATCGAGCACACTGAATAATGCCGATAAAATTATTGTATTGGATAAAGGCTTGGTTGTAGAACAGGGCAGCCACCAGGAGCTAAAATATCATCTGGCCTAAATACGGAGAGGTTAGAGAACTTACGAAGTCTGCTGTTAGTCCTTGCCGACTTCGTAAGCCCTGTTTCGTCACCCTGAATTTATTTCAGGGTCTTTCATCCTAAAAAAGCTATTATAATTTCAGGCTTTAAGATGGTTGTATCTGATTTAGAAGATAGGCGGGCAATTATTTGTGTATTATTTCTTGGAAAGCAGATGCAGCGGCTCTTTTTTAATGCTTCGTCCTGCTTTTTGCTACAATCTTTTTTGTCTTTCACTTCGACTGCGCTCAATGCGGCAAAAAAGGATTTTCGCGTCAATCAGGTTTAGATCCGTTAGGTTTGTACTTCTATTATCGGAAAAAGCAAAGTTGCAGAGTATTTATTTTTAAAGAGATTTCTTCTGCCTAAGAACCACCTGCCTATGTTAACTAAACCTGACAGGAGCGGACATCCCGATTTTACATCGGGATAAAGCGGATGGCAGGGCTTTTGGGGCCGACGGAGCATGGGACCTAGCTTTTCAAAAACTTATTAATGATTTTTTGGGTGGAGTAAGGTGTTACCAATTGCACGATAACAAAAAAGACGTTCTGCACTGCTGCAAAACGCCTTTTCTATGAATTTATTTAAGGAATTAAATGCCGAAAGCAGCTTTAACTTGATCTACATAATCTAATTTCTCCCAGGTAAACAGCTCAACCGTAACCGTTTTTTCCTCACCGTTTGGTGTTTTGAAAGTTTTGGTAACGGTTTCTGGTGTGCGGCCCATGTGCCCATAAGCTGCGGTTTCGCTATAAATCGGGTTTCTTAACTTTAAACGTTGTTCAATAAAGTAAGGGCGCATATCGAAAATTGATTCTACAATTTTAGCGATCTCGCCGTCGGTTTTACCTACTTTACCTGTTCCGTAAGTATTGATGTAAATACCCATTGGTTTTGCAACACCGATAGCATAAGATACCTGAACCAAAATTTCATCAGCAATTCCTGCCGCTACCAGGTTTTTAGCAATATGGCGTGTGGCATAAGCCGCACTTCTATCTACTTTACTTGGATCTTTACCCGAAAAAGCCCCACCACCGTGAGCACCTTTACCTCCGTAAGTATCAACGATGATTTTTCTACCGGTTAAGCCCGTGTCGCCATGCGGACCCCCAATTACAAATTTACCGGTCGGATTAATGTGGTATTCAATTTTATCGTTAAATAAATGTGCGTAAGCCGGGTTATTTTTGATGATTCTTGGAATGAGGATGTTAACCAGGTCTGTTTTGATTTTCGACAACATGGCAGCTTCTTCATCAAAATCATCATGCTGTGTAGAAATTACAATCGCATCGATGCGAATAGGTTTATTATTATCATCATACGCTAAAGTAACCTGGCTTTTTGCGTCCGGGCGTAAATAAGTAATTTCTTTATTTTCGCGGCGTAAAGCAGCAAGTTCCTGTAGTAATTTATGAGAAAGGTTTAATGCCAATGGCATGTAATCTTCAGTTTCGTTGGTGGCATAACCAAACATCATTCCCTGGTCGCCCGCGCCTTGTTCTTCTTTGCTGCTTCTATCCACCCCCTGGTTAATGTCTTGCGACTGCTCATGTATGGCAGATAAAATACCGCAAGAGTTGGCTTCGAACATGTATTCACTTTTGGTATAACCGATTTTCTTGATTACATCGCGGGCAATCTGTTGTACATCTAAATAGGTTTTAGATTTTACCTCACCTGCCAAAATAACCTGACCAGTAGTAACCAAAGTTTCGCAAGCTACTTTTGATTCCGGATCGAAAGCTAAAAAGTTATCAATTAAAGCATCCGAAATTTGATCGGCGATTTTATCTGGGTGACCTTCAGAAACAGATTCTGATGTAAATAAATATGACATTTATTAAATAATTAATGATAAATAAACAAATTTATAATTGCCAAACCCCTTGAAAACAGGTGGTAAAATGATTGAAAGGAGGCATTAGCAATTTTTTTAAGTGGTTGCAATCCGGTCCCGAGGTGTCGGGATAGCAAATCAATCCACTTTTTACTGGCGCAAAATTAGCATATTTTCTTTATTTCAAAAATTATAGATTATTTTGTGCATTCAATCTTACACTTTGCACACAAAGATCAATATCCTCTTTATCATCAACCCTATCTCTGGTGGGAAGGGAAAACTTCGTATTCCCGACTTTATCGATAAGTACCTGGATAAGGAAAAGTTTAGTCCGAATTTTGTTTTTAGCGAATATGTTGGGCATGCCGGCGAACTGGCCGACGAAGCGGCGGCCAAAAACTTCAATGTGATTGTAGCTGCGGGTGGCGATGGTACTATAAATGAGGTGGCTACAAAAGTATTGAAGCATAATAAAATTTTAGGGATTTTGCCACTGGGATCAGGCAATGGTCTTGCCCGCTTTTTAAGTATTTCAAAAAATTTAAGATATGCGCTCCTGAATATCAATAATTTTAAGATCGATGAAATTGATACTGCTATGTTTAATAACAAATGTTTTTTCAACCTGGCGGGTATGGGATTCGACGCGCACCTGAGTGCTGTTTTTTCGAAAGATAAAAAACGCGGACTATCGGGCTATATAAAATTGGGTTTTAAAGAGGTTTTTAATTATAAACCACAAACCTATCAGTTAAACATAGATGGTACCGCTTATACCCGCAAGGCCTTTGCCATCAGCGTTGCCAATTCATCGCAATATGGAAATGATGTTTATATCGCACCAAATGCTTCGGTAAAGGACGGCTTGCTGGATGTTTGCATCATTAAGCCTTTCCCCATAATAAAATTACCTCTTTTGGGTTATGTAATGTTAAGGGCTAAAGCAGAAAACTCTGATATGATCGAAATCATCAAAGGAAAAAACATTAAAATTATAAGAGAAATGGCAGGTGCGGTGCACGTAGATGGCGAACCTTTGCAGATGGGAACTGAGATAGAAGCGATAGTGAACCCGCTATCGTTAAAAGTGATCGTGCCGTAGCTTAATTTGGAGTTAAGCGCTTGGAGTTTAGAGGAAATCTGACTATAGGCTATTAAAACCATGAACCATCAACGATTTACCAACGAACCAATGAACTTTTATAAAAAATGAAACAAAAGAAAAACAGTTTAAGTGATCTTGGCGGAATTATGTATTCTACCAATCCTGATTTCGAATACGAAGAAGAAGTTGATGATACCGTTACCTTACCGAACAACCAGCAGGATTTAAGGGTAATGCTCGATAAAAAGAACCGAGGAGGTAAGGCTGTAACTTTAATTACAGGATTTAGGGGGCGTTCGGAAGATTTAGAGGTATTAGGCAAAATGCTGAAGACCAAATGTGGCGTTGGCGGTTCGGTTAAAGATGGCGAAATTATGATCCAGGGTGATGTTCGGGATAAGGTGATGGGCATCTTACAAAAAGACGGCTATAAAGCCAAAAAGGCCGGAGGTTAGTATCAATGAGATTAAATTATGGTTAAATTAAAAAGAGGTGTCATCCTGAGCCTGATCGAGGGCCCTTTTTAAGTATACATCACAGCCATGAAAGATTACTTCCCTAGACAAATCAGGGCAGTTACTGTTTCTTCTCAGCCATGGTTGATCTTGCAAAATACTAAAAAACCTGGCGCTCAATCCTCATCAAAACCTACTCAATTCTCAATATTGGTTTTTAAATGTATGTAGCGAAACTACTTTCGTTAAACATTTAAATCAATCAATATGAAACGGTTATTCTTCTTATTATTTTTTGTTATTTCTTTTGGTTTGCAGGTTGCCCATGCAGAATTTTTGAATCTTGGTGCGGCAGAGATAATTCTGCTTCTGATAACAGGCTTTTTTGCTTTAGCCTTTGTTATAGGGATTATTTTTTTATGTTTATACTTAATTAAACGCATTAGGCCTGCTAAAAATGAAAAATAAGCTAATCTTCGGATTAATTTTTATCCTAACCTATGGTGTTCAGATTGCCCATGCCGATTTTTTAAATATAGGAACTCCAGAAATTATGATGCTTTTATTGGCAGGCCTGCTGTTTTTGGGGTTTTTCGGTGGCATTTTTATGCTGATTTACTATTTAATTAAAAAAAGTAAAAATACATCGCCAAATTTAGCGCCAAATACCGTTGCCATAAATTTTGCACCTCCCATAGCATATCAAAATCCACTGGTGGATGGAGGGGCAGATAAGAAAGAGCCGATTAAGGTAAATGGCAGGATTGCTCTGCCCCAACAGAACGAAATCAGGTATGTTAATACTGATGAAATTGTAAGATGTGAGGCGGATAACAATTATACCAACTTCTTTTTTAGCGGAGGTGATCAAATGCTTATTTCAAAATCGTTAAAAGAATATTCAGATCTGCTTAAACCACATGGTTTTATCCGTACCCACCAGAGCCATTTAGTTAACCCGCGGTTTGTAAAAAGCTGGCTAAAAGAAGATGGCGGTACTTTATTGATGGATAATGGCGATAAAATTCCGGTATCTAAACCAAATCGGGAATTGGTGAAAGAGGTGTTGGGGAAATGACATTTCAAACCTCGTAGGTTTCAAAAACCTGCGGGGTTTAAACATTATCTTACATTTTTGTACTTTTGCCGCTATGTCAGTTATTAAACCCTCATTAGCAAAAGGTACCCGCGATTTTTCTCCGGTAGAAATGGTAAAACGCAACTTTATTTACGATACCATTAAAACGGTTTTCAGGAAATATGGTTACGCCGAAATCCAGACGCCAAGTTTTGAAAATCTTTCTACCCTAACCGGAAAATATGGCGATGAGGGCGACAAACTGATCTTTAAAATTTTAAACAGCGGCGAATTTCTAAAAGATCCAAAAAAGAAATCATTCGATTTTGCCGGAGAAGATAACAGCAACAAACTGATCACTTTAATTTCGGAAAAAGCACTTCGATACGATTTAACCGTGCCTTTTGCCCGTTACGTTGTAATGCACCAAAATGATATTACCTTTCCTTTTAAAAGGTTCCAGGTACAGCCGGTTTGGCGTGCCGATCGTCCGCAGAAAGGCAGGTACCGTGAATTTTACCAGTGCGATGTTGACGTAGTGGGCTCGGAGAGTTTATTGAATGAAGCTGAATTTATTTTGATCTACAATGAGGCCTTAAGCAAATTAGGCTTAAAAGATTTCAGCATTAAAATTAACAACCGGAAAATTTTATCTGGTATTGCCGAAATTATCGGTAAACCTGATTTGATCATTGATATGACGGTAGCCATTGATAAACTGGATAAAATCGGTTTGGAAGGCGTAAGCAAAGAACTGCTGGAACGTGGTTTTACCGAAACCGACCTGGAAAAACTCCGTCCGGTAATTTTATTGGAAGGAACTAACGAAGAAAAACTGGCCAGTTTAAAAGAAGTTTTAGCACAATCCGAAACCGGGTTAAAAGGCATAACAGAAATAGAACAGGTTTTTGACTATGTAGAAAGCTTAACTGCTTATGGTTTGCCCTTAACGGCCAAATTAGAACTGGATATTACCTTAGCCCGTGGATTAAATTATTATACCGGCTGCATTTTCGAGGTTAAAACCAACGAAGTGGCCATGGGCAGTATCGGTGGTGGCGGCCGTTACGATGATTTAACAGGGATGTTCGGTTTAAAAGATTTAACCGGCGTGGGTGTTTCATTTGGTGCAGACCGTATTTATGACGTGCTAGAAGAACTTAACCTTTTCCCGGTCTCGACAGAAGTTGGAACCAAAGTATTGATCAGTAATTTCGATGCAGAAGCTGAAAAATATGCCTTGCCGATTGTGCAGCAGTTTAGAAATGCAGGCATATCCGCAGAATTATATCCAAGTTCGGCGAAACTGAAAAAACAAATGGCCTATGCAGATGCCAAGAATATCCCTTATGTCATATTAATCGGGGGCGATGAAATTGCCAGCGGAGCACTTACGCTGAAAGATATGCAAAGCGGCGAACAGAAAAAATTAACGGTTTTAGCCATACTGGAGTTGTTGAAATAGGTTATTAACCAATAAGACACAAATAACACTAAGAAATTTCGTCATTGCGAGAAGACTTTTTCAGCCGACGAAGCAATCTTACAACGACCGCTCTTAAAGTCTCATTTTAAGATTGCTTCGTCGTTCCTTTACTTCCCAACCCGCAATAAAATCGGAAAATGAACATCTTTCTCTGCGTCATCGCCCCAGGCTTCTTTTAGCTCGGTAAACAGGTATTCGAGGGGATTTCTTTCGTTGGCTTTTTTGTAGTGCTGTAACGCTGACCAGGTATTCAAATAACCAATTAATTGGTTAAAATGCCAGGTAGTTTTGATCTGAAAATGAGGCGCAACAATTTCTTCAAAAGGAAAAGGGATGGTTTGGTATTCTTCTTCGATGTAGCGGCGTTCATTGTCCCAATATTTACCCAGTATGTCTTCATAAAGTTTATAAATAACCTTGTCTACTTTTTTATCGATATACATAAGCCCATAGCCAATTACCGCAAAAAGCCCACCTGGTTTTAATGTTCTTTTTACTTCTGCATAAAAGGCTTCGAAGTTAAACCAGTGGATAGCCTGCGCTATGGTAACCAGGTCGAAACTGGCATCATCCACCGATATTTGTTCTGCCGGCTCTAATTTGTAGGTGATATTCGGCAACTGAAAAGCATTTTTTAACTGGTTCGCGCTAATATCTGTCGCATAAACTGCATCGAAATGCTGAGCCAGTACCCGTGCAACCTGGCCATTCCCGGTAGCACAATCCCAGGCCCTTTCCTTGTTTTTTACCAGTGCGAGCAGGTAATCGTATAATTCCTGGGGGTACGTTGGCCGGTATACGGCGTAATCGGCAGATTGGGTAGAAAAGTTATCTTTCATGGGGATAAATGATTGGATTTTGCATGATGAAAGGAGCGAATGGAAGCGCGATGAAAAACATCTCCGTGCTTTCTTTATAAAATTATTATATTTTTGAGAAACAACTGTTGCAGAAGTTAAGTTTCGTTCAGTATTCAACATTTAATTATTCGATAATATGAAAAAAGCATTACTACAGCACAACGCTAAGGATGTTGAATACCGGCTGAAATCTATATTTGGTGGTTCGGTTGGTAACCTTGTGGAGTGGTACGATTGGTATACTTACTCTGCCTTTGCCCTTTATTTTTCTCCTGTCTTTTTTCCGAACAGTAATCCAACGGCCCAGCTATTGGATACTGCAGGTATTTTTGCCGTAGGATTTTTAATGCGCCCCATTGGAGGCTGGCTGTTTGGAAGCATTGCCGATAAACTGGGGCGAAAACGCTCAATGACACTTTCTGTGCTGATTATGGCCATAGGATCATTAATAATCGGGATAACCCCAGGCTACAAACAGATTGGAATTGCAGCGCCCTTATTGCTCGTTTTTGCCCGGTTGATCCAGGGCCTGAGCACTGGCGGCGAATATGGAACTTCGGCCACCTACCTCAGCGAAATGGCCACAAAAAAACACCGTGGATTTTATTCAAGCTTTCAATATGTAACCCTCATTGGCGGACAATTATTGGCTTTAGGGATCCAGTTGATCTTACAAAACTGGTTGCTTACCCCTGCCGAACTACACGATTGGGGCTGGCGTATTCCCTTTTTTATCGGGGCTATCCTCTCTTTTATTGCTTTGTACCTGCGCAGGCATATCGATGAAACAGCAGCCTTCAAAAGTAAAAATGAGGAAGACAAAAAAGGCGGCATTGCTGTTTTATTGAAATATCCGAAAGAGGTTTTTACGGTGGTGGGGCTAACCTTAGGCGGAACCATCGCCTTTTACACATTTAGTACCTATATGCAGAAATTTCTGGTAAATACGGTTCACCTGAGCAAAGAAACCTCTACAACATTATCATTCATTTCGCTGTTGGTTTTTGCCATTATGCAGCCTTTATTTGGTTTGTTATCTGATAAAATCGGTAGAAAGCCCCTGTTAATTGGTTTCGGTGTGTTAGGTACCTTGTGTACTTATCCAATATTAACCGGTTTAGCCAAAGAAACCAATACCACTATTATATTTTTATTGATGGTGGGCGCTTTGATTATTGTAAGTGGCTATACGAGTATTAATGCGGTGGTTAAAGCTGAGCTATTCCCTGCCGAAATCAGGGCTTTGGGCGTAGGTTTACCTTATGCGTTAACCGTTGCCATTTTCGGTGGAACTGCAGAATATTTTGCCCTGTGGTTTAAAAATATCGGACACGAGCGTTATTTCTATTGGTATGTAACCGGCTGTATTTTAATCTCCCTGATTTTGTATACTACCATGAAAGATACCAAGCACCATTCCAAGATTGAAGATTGATTTTTAACTCGTCGCCCTGAACCGGGCATGAAAGAAATTTATTCAGGGGCTATTTTGCAGGAAGCATGCTCAAACGGCCAATATAGCAAACAGTGCCGGGCGGTTACAGATAATTACTCACTTCAATTAAATTCATATCCGGATCTCGCAGATAGATCGAAATAATTTTACCATTTGCACCTGTTCGCTCCACAGGTCCTTCCTCCACCTCGATACATTTTTCTTTAAGTTCTTGCATCACTTCCCGGAGAGGGAGATCTGTGATAAAACATAAATCGGCCGTTCCGGGCATGGGTTTAAAAGCTTTCGGTTCGAATTCCGATCCATACTGGTGCAAGTTGATTTTCTGATTTCCAAACTTCAGGGCCTTTCTATTCGCGCCAAATTCAATAATTTCCATTCCCAGGGCAAGGCTGTAAAACCTGCATGTACTTTCTGGATTGGCAACCGTTAGGACCAGGTGGTCTAAGTTTTTAATGTCCATAATATAAATTAGAACTAAAGCATTCGTCTTTTTGTTTTAGCTACACCACTGTTGATGGGTTATGCCGCTAACATTTGGTTAGTAAATTATCGACAAACAAAATACTCAATTTTTATATATTTACCATTATGCAAAACCTGCCTCCATTAGCCGAACGTATGCGCCCTCAAAACCTAGATGAATATGTTGGTCAGCAGCATTTGGTAGGAGAGCATGCCGTATTGCGCAAAGCCATTGAAAGCGGTCAGCTGCCATCAATGATTTTTTGGGGCCCGCCGGGAGTAGGTAAAACGACTTTGGCTTATATCATCTCACAAGCATTAGACCGGCCATTTTTTAATTTAAGCGCCATTAATAGCGGTGTAAAAGATATCCGCGAGGTAATTGACCGTGCTGCTCAGCTAAAAGACAGCTTTTTAGGTTTACCCATTTTGTTTATTGATGAGATCCACCGGTTCAGTAAATCGCAACAGGATAGTTTATTGGGGGCTGTAGAAAGGGGACTGGTTACTTTAATCGGCGCTACAACCGAAAATCCATCTTTCGAGGTCATTTCCGCTTTGCTTTCCCGTTGCCAGGTTTACATTTTAAAATCGCTCACAGAAGAAGAATTGGTTGGTTTATTGCAAACAGCGATCAAAAAAGATGCGGTTCTTGCTGAGAAGGAAATTTCGATCAAAGAACATGAAGCCTTAATCCGTTTATCCGGTGGCGATGCGCGGAAACTCTTAAATGTACTCGAAATTGCCATCAACGGTATTGGAGGTAATAAAATCGTGCTCACCAATGAGAATGTGCTGGCCCATGCACAGCAGAACCTCGCACTTTATGATAAAGCCGGAGAACAGCATTACGATATTATTTCGGCCTTTATCAAATCAATCCGGGGCAGTGATCCCAATGCGGCAGTTTACTGGCTGGCAAGAATGATCGAAGGGGGAGAAGATCCGCTATTTATTGCCCGTCGGTTATTGATTTTATCTTCTGAGGATATAGGTAATGCCAATCCAAATGCCCTTTTATTGGCCAATAACTGTTTTACGGCCGTAAATGTAATCGGTTACCCGGAGGCACGTATTATCCTGTCGCAATGTGTAACCTACCTGGCCAGTTCGCCCAAAAGCAATGCCTCTTATGAGGCCATTAACAAGGCGCAGGCATTGGTTAGGCAAACGGGTAATCTGCCGGTGCCACTGCACATCCGCAATGCACCTACCAAACTGATGAAAAATATCGGCTATGGAAAAGATTATCAATATTCACATAGCTACGAAGGTAATTTTTCACCTCAAGAATATTTTCCGGAAGAATTAAGCGGCACGAAAATCTACGATCCTGGTAAAAACCCTGCTGAAGAGAAATTGCGCGAAAAGCTTAGGCAGAACTGGAAAAACAAATACAACTACTAGTGTAACATTTTCTGCCTAATGTATACTAATAGTGGATATAACGATAAAATCAAACACCTAAACTAAATATGCTGAGTACTTTTTTAAGCCATCAAAGAAAATCTTTCTGGCGTTCGCGGAACAGGGGCAGTAGCATTGCCGGCCAGATTGTTCTGGGCTTCTTTTTATTGTATTTTTTGGTTTTGGCACTCGCGGCCGGTTTTGGTATGTCGCACTTACTGGCCTACTTCTTCCCCAAACAAGACCCGATCAAAAGTTTTAACGGCATCATTCTTTATTATTTTGCATTCGATTTCATCATGCGTTTGCAATTTCAGGAGTTGCCAACGTTAAGCATTATTCCCTATCTGCATTTAAGAATTTCGAGAAATAAGATCATCAGGTTTTTAAATGTTAAAGCCCTCTTTTCGGCTTTTAACCTTTGGCCCTTTTTTATTTTTCTGCCTTTCTGCTTTATTAAAATAGCGCCAGCACTAGGAGCAGTTACGACCGTCATGTATATCGTTTCGATATTTTCAATTATGGTTTTTAACAATTATTTCGTGCTGTATATCAAACGGAAATCAATCACCAATACACTTTATACCTTTTTAGGATTGGTTGTAATTGCGGCTTTTGCCGCATTGGAATATTACAAGGTAATTTCCATTATGAGCGGCTCCGATTTTGTATTCCGTGCCATTGCAGCGCATCCGTATTATGCATTTGTATTTACCCTGGCTGCCATAGCTATATTTTATTTCAACTCCGGTTTCTTACGTAAAAACCTGTATGTAGAGGAACTGAGTAAGAAACAGGAGAAAAAAGGCAGTACCGATTACGCTTTTCTTAACCGTTTTGGTAAAGTTGGCGAACTGGCTGCTTTAGAGCTAAAATTAATCCTTCGCCATAAGCGCCCGCGTTCAGCAGTTATTATGGGCTTCTTTTTCCTTTTTTATGGGTTTATTTTTTACAAGGAAAAGGCAATCAATAGCGATGCCTTCGGTCAGATGATGTTCGGCGCCATATTTATGACCGGCATTTCGATTATTATTTATGGACAGTTCATGTTTGCCTGGCAAAGTGCTCATTTTGATGGCTTATTGGCCAATAAAATTAACTTTAAAGATTTCATCAAGGCTAAATTTTTGTTATTTACCATTGGCTGTACCATCATTACAATATTGGCCAGTTTTTATGGCTTTTTAAGCCCGAAATTATTGCTCCTGCACTTAGCGGCGTATTTATATAATATTGGTTTTGGAACAGTGGTCGTGCTTTATCTCGCTACTCTAAATTATAAAAGATTGGATATTACCAAGGCCGCGAGCTTTAATTACCAGGGCACCGGTGCCACGCAATGGCTTTTAATGTTCCCTTATGCACTTACCCCAATTTTAATGTATGTGCCATTTGGTATATTGAATAAACCTTACTGGGGGTTGGCTGTAGTGAGCATATTTGGTTTAATCATGCTACTGTTAAGGGGCTTTTGGGTAAACTACATTGCGAAACGACTTGAAAAACAACGATATAAAATAGCCGAAGGCTTTAGAGAATAATTATGATTTTAGAAGTTAAGAAATTACAAAAAGTTTACGGCGATAAAACTGTTGTAAACATCGAAGATCTGCAGATTGCTGCCGGCGAAACTGTGGGTTTGGTAGGGAATAACGGCGCAGGTAAAACTACTTTCTTCCGGATGCTTTTAGATCTGATCCGCCCGACTACAGGCGAAGTGTTATCGAAGGGCGAAAACGTAATGCAGAACGATAAATGGAAAGATTATACCGCATCTTTTTTGGATGAAGGTTTCCTGATCGATTACCTCACACCCGAAGAGTATTTTATTTTTATTGGCAGTTTACACAATTTAAGTGTAGCGGATGTATCTGAATACCTTAATCAATACGTGGAGTTTTTTAATGGCGAAATCCTGAACAGTGGCAAATACATACGCGATTTTAGCAAGGGTAACCAGGTTAAAGTAGGTATTGCCGCCGCATTGATGCAAAAACCCGAAATATTAATTTTGGACGAACCTTTTGCTAACCTCGATCCAACTACCCAGATCCGTTTAAAGAAATTATTAAAAGAACAGGCAGGCAGCATGACTACTTTTATCTCCAGTCACGATTTAAATCATGTTACCGATGTGTGTAGCCGCATTGTGCTGGTAGAAAAAGGACAGGTAATTAAGGATTTTAAGACAGATGAAAACACGTTAAAAGAACTGGAGAGCTATTTCTCTGCTTAGTTTTTGTACTAAGAATGATACAATATGTAAGAGGAGTCCTGATTAATTGGGACTCTTTTTTTGTAAATAAGGTTCTTGTTTCTAACGAAAATTGATCAAAATGAGCCGAAGTATGGGTTCCGTTAGTTTTTGGCATTGTGTTTGAACATGTCGGATGGAAATTATAAATCTAGCATATCATGAGTATTTCAAAAGTAAGAATAGCAACACTAAGTATAGGATTGGCCGTTGGCTCTATGGCATTCCAAAGTTGTGATAGTTTAACTAAAACACAAAAAGGTGCTGGTATAGGTGCAGCTGCCGGTGGTGTAATCGGCGCTTTAATCGGTAAAAAAGCCGGTAATACAGCAGTTGGAGCCTTAATTGGTGGTGCTATTGGTGGTACAGCAGGAGCTTTTATCGGCCGCAGAATGGATAGGCAGGCTGCCGAAATTCAGAAAGCTATTCCCAACGCAGAAGTTATTCGTGAAGGGGAAGGTATTATTGTAAAATTCGATAGTGGTATTTTATTCGACTTCGATAAAACTGCCTTAAAAGATGCAGCTAAAGCCAATATTCAGAGTTTAGCATCGTCATTAAACCAATATCCTGATACCGATATCAAAATTATCGGCCATACCGATAGCCGTGGTACCGAACAATATAACATGGGCCTTTCAGAAAGAAGAGCAGCAGCTGTTAAAGCGTATGCCGTTTCTCAAGGTGTTCCGGCATCAAGGTTGGTGACGATTGGTAAAGGTTTTTCTGAGCCAATTGCTGATAACGATACCGATGCAGGCCGTGCAGCCAACCGTCGTGTAGAAATTGTAATTGTTGCTAACGATGCCTTAAAAGCTACAGCACAAAAACAAGGATAATATTGCAAATTCCCTCTACCTATGAGGTCATTATATATGCAGCCCCAGTGTACATCCACTGGGGTTTTTTTGTGGTATCTGATATAGCACAATAAATTGCATAAACGGTCGTCATCCAGATTTGTTTCAGGGTCTATTTTTGGAAAGCAGGGTCTCTTGTTTTTTTTATGTTAGCCGGGCTTTTCGCTATATCTTCGATTCCGATGGAAAATCGGATCGGAGGATGCCGCTTCAATCCCGTTTAAATTTGGAGGCTGGTGCAGCTATTCAGGGTTGCAGATGTGCTAGAAAAACTTACGAAGTTTTGTCCAAGCCAGCGCGGTAATCCAACCCTTCCTAAGAACTACTGCCCCGGGTTAGCTAAACCCGACAGCAGCGGACACCGAGCGCAGAGAGGTAAAGCGAATGGCGGGACTATCGGAACCGATCACCACAGTAACCTGCTTTTCAAAAAACTATAAGAATATACAAGCTTGTGTTAGCCTTGATCAGCATCTTTCCTGCACAAAATATTTAAAAAATCTTTGAATAGGTTTGTGCAGGATGAGAATATCCAGCACTATTATGAATACTGCGCAGCCTGATAATGCCATCCTGACTAGGTAGCGCTGTGTCAGATAGAAATATCTGACACCACCGGGTTTAATCTGCTGAATAAATATCCTCAAAGTAATTCACCACGAGCGATTTCATCAGCATCTCCTGTTCCAGCATGGTGTAAGGCGGGATTGCTTTTACCAGTTTCCAATGTGGCCAGCCATCCTGGTCCAAGCCCTCCAGTTCATAGAATCCCATTTCGCTCAATAAGCGGCAGGTAGCAATATGCATCAGTTCTTCTTTCTGACGTTTACTGTATTTCTTTGGCCCTTTGCCCAGTTCCTGAATGCCAATGAGAAAAAGCATTACCTTTAAATCCGGAAATTCCGAGTTAAATTCCCGAGAAATCCTTTCCTGTAAAACTTTCCATTTGGCATTAATCTCCGATGGTTTCATATCCTGCAAAGATAGTGTAAAAACGTGTAAGCCTTAAGTAAAACGTTTAGGCTTTTTAACACTTTAGCTTGAATGGTAATGGTATTTTTGGTTACATTTATGACCTATGGATACGAATATCAATAAAAGAATTACGGCAGGTTTATTAGCTTATGGCATGTCAGGAAAGGTTTTTCATGCCCCATTCCTAAATGCACATGAAGGCTTCGATTTAAAGGCAGTGGTAGAACGTAGCAATAAAAATGCAGTTAACGATTACCCTAATATGGTAAGCTACAACAGTGTTGATGAACTCCTGAACGATGGAGAAATTGAGTTGGTGGTGATTAATACGCCCAATAACCTTCATTACGAACATTCGAAGGCTGCATTACATGCACATAAACATATTTTGGTAGAAAAGCCTTTTACCGCCACCTCAGCACAGGCCAAAGCACTTTTCGAACTGGCCGATAGCGTTGGCAAACAGATTTTCTTTTACCAGAACCGCCGTTGGGACAGTGATTTCGCTTCCGTAAAAAAAGTACTCGAAAGCGGTAAACTGGGTAAGTTGAACGAGATGCACCTGCGTTACGATCGTTACCGCAACGTAATCGGGCCAAAGGCATTTAAAGAAAACCCGGTAGAGGCCAGTGGCCTGTTATACGATTTAGGCCCACACCTTTTAGATCAGGTAATCAGTTTATTTGGCAAACCTTTAAGTTTTTATAAAATTTTAGGTAAAAATAGAATAGGTACATTGGTGGATGATTATTTTTCGATCCATTTGAGCTATCCCGATAGCGTAAATGTTTTTGTAACCTCGAGCATGTTAGTAGTAAACCCACAGCCTGGATTTGTTTTACATGGTGTAAATGGCAGCTTTATTAAACAAAGGAGTGATATCCAGGAAGAACAGTTGCTTGCAGGCATGAAATTAACCGATGCGGGCTATGGTATTGAAGCTGCGGATAAGGATGGTTTATTAACAACCATTGATGCCAATGGAAAGAAGACCGAGGAGATCATCCCATCAGAAGCAGGAAATTATTTGCCGCTTTTCGAAGCGGTTTACCAGGCAATAAGCAATAAAAAACCGTATCCGGTAACACGCGAGGATGTTTTAACACAGATAGAAATCATAGAAAGCCCGGTAACAACATAATCCTTATCATGAATTCTCTTCCCTTTGCATACCTGATCCCCATTTTCCTGATCGCCCTTTATTTAATCCTGAAGAAAAAGAAAGTCGCGATAGAGCCATTAACCGATGTCGACAAAAAAATACTCGACGACTATGTGAGCTACTACCACAATCTTGATTCGACAGATAAACTTAGGTTTGAAGAAAAGGTGGCTACATTTTTCAGTACAGTTAAAATCGAGCCGGTGGGTTTAGAAATGACCACTTTAGACGAGTTGCTGATCGCCTCCAGTGCCGTTATCCCCATCTTTGGTTTCGACGATTGGCAATACAAAAACTTAACGAGCGTTTTATTGTATCCGGATACTTTTAACAAAGATTTTCAGTTCGAGGGTGGCGAAAGGAATATTATGGGCATGGTGGGTACGGGTTATATGAACGGACAGATGATTTTATCGCGTTCGGCACTGCGCCATGGTTTTTCTAAAAGTGCAGGTAAAGAAAATACAGCAATACACGAATTTGTGCACCTTTTAGATAAATCTGATGGGGCGACAGACGGTATTCCTGAGAATTTACTGGCACATGAATATACTTTGCCATGGATTAAAATGATGCATGAGGAAATGGAAAAAATTGAAGAAAACAAGTCGGATATTAACCCTTATGCCATTACCAATCAGGCCGAATTTTTTGCTGTAGTATCTGAGTATTTCTTTGAAAAACCCGAACTGTTAAAAGAAAAACACCCAGAGCTGTATTTTCAGTTAAGCCGCATTTTTGCACAACAGCCTGCAGGTTAAAAATGAATTACCGAATGAGAATATTGGCCACCCTAATCCTTAGTCTGGTTTCGATCGGCAGTTTTGCGCAGAAAACCTATGTATTAAGGCAAAATTATCCGGTAGGAAATAAATATAATTTCTCGTTTATTTCAGATCAGATGATCAACCAGAAAATTAGTGGGAGGAACGTTCACTCAACGCAAACCATAGAAACCGATTACACTTTTGATATCACCGAGGCTCACAATGGCGATAAAGATATAAAGGTAACCTATAACCGGTCGTTTATGAAATCGACTGCAATGGGAAATGCCATGACACTTAATTCAGACGATCAGGATAGCACCAAAAACAATCCTTTTAGGGGAATAAAAGGAGCCTCTTTTTTTATGACGGTAGGCCCAAACGGAGGGATTAAAACTGTTGCAGGTATAGATAAAATGCTCGATAATATGTCGCAAAGGATGAGCAAGGATACCGGTCAGGTTAAACAGATTAAAAATGCCTTAAGTAAACAATTTAACAATGAGGTGGTTAAACAAACGATGGAATCGTCGTTTAAAATTTACCCTGACAAGGCCGTTAAAATAGGCGATAGCTGGACCGTTGATACCAAAATGCAAATGAGCATGCCCATTGAGACCATCACACAGTACACATTGAAAGAAATAAAAGATGGCATGGCCATACTGGGTGTAAAAGGTACATTGATTTCAAAAGGTGATTTTGAAGTGATGGGCAACAAAATAGAAACCGATTTAAGTGGTACCAACTCAGGAGAAACATCAATTGATGTTAAAACCGGTATTGTATTAAACAGCCACCTCCGCGTAGAACTGTACGGTAAAATGAAATCAATGGGGCAGGACATCGATTTTGAAATGCAGGGCATTAATAAAATTATAGGAAAAGAGGTTAATTAAGTTTAGCGTTGTCGTCATTCCCAACTTGATTGGGAATCTTAATGCTTTATAACGGTGCTTATCATAAGCTTTAGGATTCACGCATGCGCGAGAATGACGATCGGTCAAAAATACTTATATTACAAACTACCCGTTAAAGCCACCAAAAATTCGGTCGGGATTTCGATGTGCGGTATATGCCCGCAGGCATCAAATTCGATGATTTTAGCACCAATAATTTTAGCCGCCGTCTGTTTGCCTAAAAGTTTGTACTGGCCATGCAGGGCCTGCTGATCTGGCGTAAGCAATCCTTTGCCTACAATGGTTTTATCCTCCTTACCAATAAATAAAACAGTAGGTACCTTTAAATTCTGAAATTCGTATACCACCGATTGTTCATAGATCATGGTGTAGGTTAATGCTGCGACTTTAGCCCAGCGCGGATAATCGGCACTATGGGTTACGCCGCCTGCAATATCAACCAGGTATTCATATTCAGGTTTCCAATAGGTAAAATAAGAACCCTGGTAATATTTTCTAACGCTTTCTGCAGTGGTTTTTAGTTCGGTTTTGTATTGTTGAGCGGTATTAATGTAAGGAATAAATGTTTTGTAATCCTCTAAGCCGATTGGGTTTTCGAGCAGGAGTTTTTCTGTTGCTTCAGGATACATTAAAGCAAAGCGTGTGGCCAGCATACCACCCATGCTGTGGCCCAAAACCACGGCTTTCTGAACGCCAAGTGTATCTAAAAGCCTCTTGTTCCAGGTAGCCATTTGGTGGAAACTGTAATGGATAAATGCTTTTGATGATTTGCCAAAACCGATCTGGTCGGGAACAATAACGCGGTAGCCAATGTTGCTTAGGGCTTTAATAACATTGGTCCAATAGTAACCGCCAAAGTTTTTTCCATGGAAAAGAATTGCTGTTTTGCCATTTGCATTTGCCGTGGGGGCAACATCCATATAGGCCATTTTAATGTCTTGCCCTTCAGTATTGATCGGGAAATATTTAACCGGATAAGGGTATTTTACGTTATCTAGGGTAATGGATAGGGTATCTGTTTTTTGTGCTTTAAGCTGGCTAAGAACGAAGAAACAAAGGGTAAACAACAAGAAAAACTTCTTCATGAATCAGGTATTGATGTAAAAACTAAACTAATTGGCCCAAGTTATACTTTTGCCAATTAGTTAGCTTAAAAATCATGCCCTTTTTTTACTTAAGCTCAATAAAGAAGGTTAATTAATACTTCCAATTGGTATTATTTCTTAAATAACTGTTTAAGTAAGGGTGTTGGGATCTGTAACGTTGTAGCATCTGAGAAATCGCCTGCAAAGGATTTTACATTCACATTTTGCAATTGTACCCTGGAAGT
Source organism: Pedobacter zeae (assembly GCF_014196715.1). Lineage (GTDB taxonomy): Bacteria > Bacteroidota > Bacteroidia > Sphingobacteriales > Sphingobacteriaceae > Pedobacter > Pedobacter zeae. The sequence goes on along the minus strand of NZ_JACIEF010000003.1, from coordinate 621,084 downwards.
GTCTGTTGTTTTGATACTCAGATTATCAAAAGGGAAAGGCTTTGTGTTATTTTCATCCATATTCCCTATTTCAACTTCTGATTTATTTGCATTAACATACAGATCCCTAAAAGAATTTGTATAACCGCTAAACTTGGTTTTATTTAGGTTAAGGTAAAGTTTGCCAATTTTAGTTGGGTTAATTATACTTGTGATTTTCCCTTTTGAATCGTTGCTGGTAATATCTCCGGTTAAAAATAGATCTTTAACGTTGTCTAAGTTTAATGTTACAGCATCAGAATGTGCACTAAATTCTAAAATATCTGAATTTTTGACCGAAACTTCGCTGATATTTGGGCAATAAACGACAATAACAATTTTTTCAATGCCATTATCCTCGTTAAAATTTTTAATCGATAGTTGAAGTACACCGTTTGCATCTACTTCATACTTCAAATCGTTTTTAAACCTTTCCTGAATTTTAAGTCCGTATTTGTTATCTTTTTTTACAAAAAGTTGTACACTGAAACCCTTTGCATCTTTAATCTGAACTGCATTAAAAGGCGATTGCAATGAAAAGCTAACCCTTTCTTTCGATTTTTGTTCAAAACTTTCATTATTGATTTGTTGTGTACCCAAATAAGAGTCTTCAATCCCTCTTTCCTTGTAATTTACTTTTGCGTTTATGGCCACAACTATAATTGGTATAGCGATGAGTAGTACCGCCAGGCTGATTAATAATTTATTACTTGTTTTCATATTGTTAAGCGTTAAAATTTTCTTTTACAAATGTTTTATATCTGCTTTCCAGTTCACCAAAGCTAATATTCAATAAATATATATTCCTGAACACCACCGGGAGCTCATCTTCCATAAACAATACTTTTCTATAGCTTTTTACATGGTCTATAGCATCATCAGTGATGAAAAATCCGATCCCTCTTTTATTATTAATGATGTTTTTATTCTGTAGCAACTCATAAGTGCGCATTACGGTGTTTGGGTTTACCTCAAGCTCAACGGCTAATTCCCTAACCGAGGGTACTTTTTCTTCCGCTTTCCATTTTCCGAGCAATATATGTTCACAAACATATTCTGCAATTTGAAGGTATATTGCCTTATTGTCTCTAAATTCCATATCGATACCGTTAAAATTTAAACTTCTTTTTCTTTAAGGCGGATGTATGTAATCGCCCAAATGATGATGGTGATGATGCTTGTTAGTAGTAAAAGTGCCAGCAAAATCCAGTCCTTATCATCTTTCCTGTAACTGTGATGGTAGGGAACCTTGCCTTCCATTATCCACATCGAAAATTTAACCACCAGGTATGATGCCAGGCCGATAAACACCATCAAGGATAATGCTGTTTTAATGTAATGGAAACGGTTAAAATAAATCGAACCTAAAAGAAATATACTGGTAACAAGAAATGGAAAGGCAAAAAAGTAACCGCAATATTTTCTGTAGCCCTCATCATTAAATACTTCGTTGGTGATGGATTCGACTTGCCTGATACCTGGACGATTAAAAGCATTGAGATGGCTGTTGAGATATTTTACAAAAGCCAGATCTGTTAAATAGAAAATCAATAAATAACTGAAAAGGCTTATGATAGCAGTGTAGGTTACGCCTGCAAGGAATTTTTCGAAAGTCGATGCCGGTGTCATCAGTTCTAAAATTGCCCTTGATTTTTGTCCCAGGATGTTAAAATAGCTGCTGGCTACAATACTGATAAAAACAAAACCCAGAATCAGGAAAAGAGGATAACGGAAACGCATATCGAGGTTGCCATCGTAATCAAAATTATTATCTTTTAAGGGTGATGGAATATTGTAGCTATAAAAACCCACTACAATTCCGAGCAGTACAATAAGACTGATTAAATAAATTTTTCCAAAATCTAACCATTGTCTTTTAAGCAATAAGCTAAACCGGTTAATATTAAATGTGTTGTTCATCGCTTAACTGAATAAGGGTTTAAATTTGATTTTTTCTGCAAGTATGGCGTTAAAAAGGAGCTCCATATCTAATTTGCTTTCTTCCTGGTGGTAGTTCGGCATCACGGCATTATAACCAGAGAGGGATGGCTCGGCATAAATAATGCTGTTATCAATCTCTTTTACTTTTTTAAAGGTTAATTTTGCGGTAATTTCTTCAACAGTAGCTTTAAGAGCAATATCGTTCTCATCAAGCATAATCACCGTGTCGATCAGGTTATCCAGGTCTCTTACCTGGTGGGTAGAAATGATAATGCAGCGCTCATCCGTCATGGCCGAAGCCATAATTTTTCTGAACTGGGCCTTCGATGGGATGTCTAACCCGTTGGTAGGCTCATCCATAATTACCAGCTTCGCCTGGGTAGCCAACCCGAAGGCGATAATTACTTTTTTCTTCTGCCCGTAACTCATATTGATGAGTTTCTGTTCAACAGGAATATCAAATTCTTTGATCAGATCAGCGAAATAATTGTGATCGAAATTTTTATAGAATGGGGCATTAGCCTTTATATAAGCGTCAATTTTTACCGATGGCAAATAAAATTCTTCCGGAATAAAACAGATCTGCTCTAAAAGTGCAGGCTGTCTTTTTGCAGGGTCATAACCCATTACATCCAATGTACCGCTCTGCGCATACACCAAACCGGCGAGGTTTTTTAATAAAGTTGATTTGCCGGCTCCGTTTTTACCGAGCAAACCATAAATATGGCCGTTGCTTAACCGCATGCTCATATTTTTAAATAATGGCTTTTGCTTGCTGTAGCCAAAATTAAGATTGTTAATATTGATCATATCTACTGTATTAGTTAAATAATACACTAAAGTATAATCTTGTTTCCTTATCTCCAAATTTTTAAATAAAAAAATTCGGGATCAGCGTTTAGCACACTGCGGTTGCCGTTCTATTGCACGGCAGACACCTAATGCAACTTCCTTTTCTGCGCTTTCTCCTTAGCCATTGAAAGGTAAAATATCAGTTTAATAGTTGTTGCATTGAAACATCCTGACAGTGGAGATTGTATGTTTGTAGTAAATCGATAGAATATGGATCCAAAATGGGCATATCTGCTTAGCCGCTTAGCCATTGGTTTGAGTTTTTTCGGGCACGGCTTGGTGCGTTTACCAAAACTTGCCGGTTTTAGTGGCTGGATGGTTGGGCAATTTTCGAAATCATATTTACCTGATACATTGATTATTCCCTTTAGTTATATTTTGCCATTTGCCGAGTTTATAGCAGGGTTTATGATCATACTGGGTTTATTTACCCGACAAGGTTTATTATTGGCCGGAGTGATTTCACTAGCATTGATTTTCGGAACAACAATGATTGAAAACTGGGATGCACTGCCTTCTCAACTCATTCATGTGGCATTTTTATCGGTACTACTTGCTTACATACCTCATAACAGTTATGCGGTTGATAACATCTTTAAAAAATAATTATGGAATACAGAAAAATTGGAAATTCAGATTTAGCACTTTCGGTAATCACATTTGGCGCCTGGGCAGCTGGAGGCTGGATGTGGGGAAGCACAGATAGAAATGATGCAATTAAGGCAATTAAAGCCAGTTACGATTTAGGGGTTACCTCAATTGATACCGCACCCATTTATGGTCAGGGTGATAGTGAAGAAATTGTAGGCGATGCAATAAAAGGCATCTCGCGCGATAAATTACAGCTGGTAACCAAATTCGGGATGCGGTGGGACCTGGCCAGGGGCGATTTTGGCTTTAAGAGTAAAAACAACGAGGGGAAAGAGATTGATATTTATAAATATGCCGGGAAAGAAAGTGTGATTTACGAATGCGAGCAATCTTTAAAACGCCTGGGAACGGATTATATAGATCTTTACCAGATCCATTGGCCGGATACAACCACACCGATCAGCGAAACTTTCGAAGCCGTGAGCAGGCTGATTGAACAGGGTAAGGTACGTTATGCCGGGGTATGTAATTATGATGTAGCACAGTTAAAAGAAGCAGACCAGACGTTGGAAATTATCTCTAACCAGATTCCATTTAGCATGGTAAACCGGGATGTTGAAGAGGAAATTGTTCCCTATTGCATTGAAAAAAATAAATCGGTTTTAGCTTATAGCCCGATGGAACGCGGTTTATTAACCGGAAAAATGACGGCCGGTTACAAATTTGAAGAGGGGGATCACCGCCAGGGAAATAAATTTTTCTCGCCAGAAAGTATCGAAAAAACAAATGCATTTTTGGCTAAGATAAAACCGTTGGCCGATGAGAAAAATGCCACCTTATCTCAACTGGTATTGCGTTGGACAGTTGAACGCCCGGGCATCACCATTGCTTTGGCAGGTGCAAGAAATGAAAAACAAGCGGTGCAAAATGCAGCGGCAATAAATGTAAAATTAAGTGCCGGAGAAATTCAGCTAATTAATACCGAATTAGCGCGCGCTGGCTTTTAATGGTCATATAACCACAGGGCACACAAAGTTTTTTACAGAAAAAGCATTCCGTGTGCGGTGTGTATTTTATGTGGTTAAAATATTAAAAAAGATATGTCTAAATTATTTTCTCCTTTAACTATAAAGGATGTAACCTTAAAGAATAGAATAGTGATTTCGCCAATGTGCCAGTATTCTGCGGTTGATGGTTTTGCCAACGATTGGCATTTGGTGCATTTAGGCAGCCGCGCCGTTGGTGGGGCAGGATTGATTATTCAGGAAGCCTCGGCAGTAACTGCAGATGGCAGAATTACTTACGCAGATCTGGGCATCTGGAAAGATGAACATGTAGAAAAACTGAAACAGATCGTTTCTTTTATCCATAATAACGGTGCTGTTGCGGGTATTCAATTGGCACATGCAGGCAGAAAGGCCAGCTGCGAAGTGCCCTGGGACGGCGGAGCGCAGATTGTTGAAGGTGAAAATAGCTGGAAACCTGTTGCACCATCGGCAATTCCTTTTAAGCCAGGGCAGGCAGAGCCACACGAATTAACGGTTTCGGAAATTCAGGATATTGTTTTTGCGTTCAGGGCAGCTGCAAAACGGGCGCTCGATGCAGGCTATAAAGTAGTAGAAATACATGCCGCGCATGGTTATTTACTGCACCAGTTTTTTAGTCCATTGAGCAATAAACGTACAGATATTTATGGAGGAAGTTTCGAAAACCGGATCCGTTTGGTAATCGATGTGGTTGAAGCAGTACAATCGGTATGGCCAGAAAATTTACCTTTATTTGTCCGTATTTCGGCAACAGATTGGACAGAAGGTGGGTGGAACGAGAATGATTCGTTAAAATTGGTAGCCGTGTTAAAAGATCGCGGAGTAGATTTAATTGATACCTCTTCGGGGGGAAATGTACCCGACGCTTTCATTCCGGCCGGACCAAACTACCAGGTTCCTTTTGCAGATAAAATCAGGAATGAAATTGGTATTTATACTGGTGCAGTAGGTGTGATTGTTGAAGCAGAACAGGCAGAGGAAATTTTAGAACAAGGCAAAGCCGATTTAATTTTCATTGCACGCGAATCGTTGCGTGATGCTTATTTTCCAACCCATGCGGCACAGGTTCTTGGCGATGACGTTGAATGGCCGAATCAATATGTAAGGGCTAAAAGATAGATATTTAAGAAGTGTTCTTGTATTAATAACCTTCCATAAATCGTCATTTCGACTGAAGGTTCGCCGATGTTCATCGGTTGCATAATGGAGAAATCTTTAACTTTTTAATAAACATGGTAAAAGATCTCCATTTTGCATTGCTCCGATTGAGATGACGATTCTCTTAAACGTAGGTAAACAAAAAGCGGAGTATGATCTCATCGATCAGCTCCGCTTTTTTGTTCTGTAAATATAATCGGTGAATTTTATTTAACTACTGTAAAAGGAATATACAACCCGAAAGTAATGTTTCTACCAGGATTATAAACACCTAAATTTAGGTTTTCCTGGTCAAAACGGCCTGGTTTAAACCTGCTTAAGGCATCATAATATTTTTGATTTAGCAGATTATTTGCCGATACCGATAATTTAACCGGCTGCTTGCCTAAATTAAAGGTAGCGCCGATTCCGGCATTTAACAAAGTATAACCGCTGGTTGGCGTTTCGAAAACATCATCAACACGGGTTTGTTTAAACGCAGAGTTGATGCCTACAGAAAGGTATGCATCATTTGTTCCCTTAAGTTTAGGTTCGAAACGTAATTCATTCCTCAACGTTCCGGCCGGAATAAAAGCAAGTGGCTTGTTTAAAGTCGTGTTCTGTGCATGAACGTATCCAAAAGTATTTTCAAAATGAATAAACGGAACCGGGTGAATGGTTAAACTGGCCTCGGCACCATAAAGGTTTGCATTTACCTGTCCGTAACGGAAAACATCATAAAGGGTGCCGTCTGCTACCCTTTGTTCGCCGTTATTCGATGCATAAATATAATTGTGGATATAGTTGTTGTAAATGCTTGCGCTGGCACTTACAATTTTGCCTTCATATTCTAAAGCAGCGTCAACCTGGTAACTGCGCTCAGGATTTAAATCTGCATTACCGATCTCGTATCTAAATGTACCTTCATGCACGCCATTTGAGCCTAACTCTGCCGGGTTTGGTGCACGGAAAGCCGAACCTGCATTGGCTTTAAAGTTTAACTCATCATTAAACTGGTGAGTAAAGCCTAAGGCACCGCTCACATTAGAAAACTGATTTTTAAATGGTGCAAATTGCTCTTCGTCATCTACAATTAATTGTTTTCCATTGTTTTTCCTGAAATCGTAACGGGCACCAATGCTAAAAGTATTGTTCTCCCAGTTTTTCTTAGCATAGGCAAAAACACCTAAACCAAAAGTATCATATGCCGGGATTAAAAATTCTGTTCCTTTATTTTGACTGTGTCCGTCATCAACACTTACACCAAAAACGGGCTGCCATCCGTTGGTTTCGTGGATATAATATTTCAGATCCGCGTTGTATGTTTTAAGATCAAAAAACAAAGCTGGGGTTGGCTCGTCGAGCTCGCGGCGTTGATTTTGCTGATAACCTAAATCAACCTTTAAATTACCATTGCCGATAATGAAGTTGTTGTTCAAAGCAATTTTAAAGTGCCTGATATCCTGGCGCGGAAATTCTAAAGTACGGTTTTTATAATCATCGTTGGTAAATGCACTACCATCTTCTTTCACAAAATTTCCGTTGTCATCTAAACTCGGCTCATAAAAGCCAATGTTGTTACGAAAGTTGGAAACATTTAAGTGGGTATAACCCCAGCTTTTGTTCAAACCTATCATACCGCTTAAATCGGCTTCGTTAAAACCCGAATTAGGGAAATACCCAGTTGGCGTTTTAAAAGAATAGGCATTTTTATAGGTACCACGGGCCCTCCAAACAAAACCGTTTTCGTTACCGTTTAACATTAAGGAGTTAGCAGTAAGTCCGTTGTTGGTTGAGTAATTACTGATAAATTCGCCTTTTACTTGTCCTTCAGGTGCGGTGCTGGGCTCTAAAAGGTTGATCACACCACCAAGAGCGTCCGATCCATACATTAATGATGCTGCGCCCCTTAAAACCTCGATACGGTCTGACTTAAACTGATCGATTTCGATACCGTGTTCATCACCCCATTGCTGTCCCTGTTGTTTTATCCCGTCGTCTAAAGTTACAATCCTGTTATAACCCAAACCCCTGATTACAGGTTTAGAGATAGAAGGGCCCGTGGTGATCTGCGATACACCAGGCACTTTGCTCAACGCATCGATTAAATTGGTAGAGGGTTGCAAAAGCTGATCTTTACCCACAACTGCAGATGAGGCGCTGTTCCTTTTACTGGTACTGCTGATTAAACTTCCGGTAATTACAATTTCCTTGGTTTCAATCGTGGTGGGCTGTAGAGAAAATGCCAATCCGTCTGCATTGGCAAGGTTTACCACTTTTGTAGCAGTTTTATAGCCTATATAATGAACCTCGATCAGGTAACTTCCTTTTGAAGGAAGGTTATTCAGTGTAAATTCGCCATCATTGTTGGTTACGGCTGAAACCTTTAAATCCGGAATAAAAATGGTTGCCCCTGGCAACGTTTGTTGAGTGCTGGCATCGATAACCTTACCTTTTATATTTTTTAAAGCGGCAGCAAAAGCGGTGCTGCTTAATAACGTATATAGCATTACCAAGCCGATAAGCTGTAATTTTTTCATGTGTTGGGTATAAATAAAATAAATTGAAAAGCCTGATAGATAGCTGATTTGAGGCTATTTACAGGTTTTACATCATAAAAATTAGATAGAGCGCAGGTGCGCTTTCGAAGAAAAAATTAAGCTAACGGGGGACCACGTAAGCAGGTGCGCTTTATTTCGGTAAAAGCATTCTTTAAGGTAGGCTCTGTACGGTTAAAAATTTTGGCTGATAAGAAGATTCTGTAAATGTGGTGCGTTTGAACATAGTTTTTTTCAAAACTTGCATTACAGATTAAACAGGTTTCGCCATGTGCCTGTACGTGGCTAACATGTTTACAGTTGACCTCTTTCTGCACAACAGGAAGAGGGGTGTGGTGGTGAAGAACACTCCATGGAGTTAAAGCAATAGCAAACACCATCAGCATAAATACTGATAAATATTTCTGAATATTTTGTCTATGCTTTTTCAACAGGCCAAAAGTAGTAATTCCTAAGCAATTATATATATTTACAAAGTAACATTGTATTTATAGTGTTATTGACCGGGGTTTTAACCAATAGTTTAATTTGCTTAACAAAGGAATAGCATACACTTTAATAAATTATTGACATGCCAATTGTAAATAGGCTTCGTTATTGTTTAAGGAAAGAAAATCAACCAGTAAATGAAATTTATCAAAAAAAATATATTTAACGCTTTATTTGTCATTTTCCTGCTTGTAATTGTTTTTGTTCCCGGTGCAAAGGCATTTTTTATTAGGGGTTTAATGGAGATTGGTTTTTATAAGCCTGATATTGAAGCGCCGAAGGAACATGTTGCAGAACTTAACGGGATCCGGTTTAAAGATGCAAAAGGAAACCTGGTCGATCTTGGTGATTTAAAAGGTAAAGTTATTTTTCTCAACTTTTGGGCCACCTGGTGCCCGCCATGCAGGGCCGAAATGCCTTCTGTTAACAAGCTTTACAATCAATTTAAAGACGATACTGATATTGTATTCATTTTTGCTGATGCTGACGGTGATTTTGCCAGATCAGGCAAATTTATGTCCGACCGTAAATATGAAATGCCCATTTATAAAGTACAAAGCGATATTCCGGAGAAAGTATTTGCCGGCGCTTTACCCACAACGGTCATTTTTGATAAGCAGGGCAGGTTATCGTTCAAACATGAAGGCGTAGCCAATTACGCCGATCCAAAAGTTATTGATTTCATCAAGAAACTAAAAAATAGCCGTTAGTTTTAACAATCTTAAGGCTTTTCTAAAGTATAGAGAATCGAATGTGATAGAGAAGTGACATTGGCAGTTGTAATATATGTAGTTAACTACATATATTTGTTTTTATACTTATTAAAAATGCAAAACGGATTTAAAATTGAACGGTTGGATAATCGATTCTGTGAAGCGGTTATCGGGTTAATTCTGCCCATACAACAAATAGAATTTAAGGTAGATATCGATCTGGCTGCACAACCCGATCTGCTGGATATCGAAAAACACTACGACGGTTCGGGAGGTGCATTCTGGGGTGCCAAACTAAACGGTGAGCTTATTGGTACCATTGCCTTGATTGCACAGGCAGAACACCACGCCGGAGCCATCAGAAAGATGTTTGTTAAAAAAGAATTCAGGGGAAAAGACCTGGGTATAGCACAGGCTTTATTAGAGACTCTTATCGTATATTGCGGGGATAATAACCTGAATAAGGTATATTTGGGTACCAAAGATATATTGCAGGCAGCCTGTCGATTTTACGAACGTAATGGATTTAAACAGGTTAGGATGGAAGATCTGCCGGTTTATTTTCCCCGGATGCCGGTTGACAATGTGTTTTATGGTTTGGATTTAAAACCTGTTTAATGGAACAAAATGTAATTGATGCTTCTGGCTTACTGGCCATTTCTACGCGTTTACAAAGGCTCAGCGACCAGATCCGCAGGGATGGCCTGTTAATTTACAAAGCCTTTGGCATCGATTTTCAACCCAAATGGTTCCCCGTGTTGTATACTTTATATAAAAAATCGACCATGAGCGTGGTTTCCCTTTCTGATGAGATCGGTTATGCGCACCCTTCTACCATCAGTTTGCTAAAAGAACTGGAAAAAGAGAAACTTATCCGCTCTAAGAAGGATAAAATTGATACCCGGAAACGCCTGGTAGAACTTACCGAAAAGGGCAAAACGCTGTTATCAACCATGGAGCCGGTTTGGCAGGTGATTATTAAGGCCACCGAAGAGGTTACAAACACCGAAAATAACCTGATGAAAGCCATAAACGAGGTAGAAGCTGCACTGCAGGAGAAAAGTTTTTTGCTAAGGGCCCAAGCTTATATGAATAAATGATTGTGCCCGGATGGAATGAGCAGATTTTGAGTAAGGTTAACCGATCATTTTGCTATTTTTGCTGCCATGATTTCATTCTTTGAGGCTTCGCTTAAGCAACTTTCTATCCATCACACAGGCAATAAATTGCTTGAAGAGTATTACAAATTATCTGATGCACCTTTAAAAATAGACGATGAAATGTTGGGAAACCTGCTGCTGCAGTATTTCTTAAAACCTTTTGAAAAAGTTAATGAGGTATATCGTTTTTATCATCCCAATGATAATTTAGAGCTGAACGAAGTATTTCATTTCGTTCATGAAATTTTCGAAAATAATGCGCTTTTTCATGAAGATTCACAACAACTGGCCAAACATTTATATGATGTAGCCAATCATCCTAAAATTAAATCGGGTGAATTGTATGTCGCTTATTTCGAAAAGGTGCAGATAGAAGGCGAACAGTTGGATGTTGTTGGAATTTTTAAATCCGAAACTAAAGATACCTACTTAAAAGTGTATCCCGAACAGGATGGCTTTAATGTAAGTTATGAACAAGAGGCCATCAGCATTAATAAATTAGACAAGGGCTGCCTCATTTTTAATGTAGAAAAGGAGGAAGGCTATAAAGTGGTGGTGCTGGATCAGGCGAAAAGTAGCAACGACTCTGCCGTTTATTGGAAAGATGAATTCTTAAAACTGAAAATCAGGAACGATAGTTATAACCAAACCAATAACGTACTGGGGATTTATAAAAACTTCGTCACACAGAAGCTCGATGATGAGTACGAAATCAGCAAAGCAGACAAGATTGACCTGTTAAACCGTTCGATGAAGTATTTCAAAGAGAAGGAAACCTTTGATATTGAAGAATTCGGGAATGAAGTGATCGGTAATGCCGAAGGGATCGAATCGTTTAAAAACTATAAGAAAAGCTACGAAGAGGAGTTCGAGAGTCCGATTGCCGATCATTTTGAGATTGCTGAAACTGCTGTTAAAAAACAGGCCCGAGCCTATAAAAGTGTGTTAAAACTGGATAAAAATTTCCACATCTACATCCACGGAAACAAAGACATGATCGAAAAAGGTTACGATGATGATAAATCGATGAACTTTTACAAGGTATATTTTAGGGAAGAAGCGTAGGTTAGTCTTGAGTCATAAGTCGACTATAAACTTAAGACTGTGGCTTAAATACGCTGTTGGGCTTTAAGAGCCAGGTATTGGTTAATTACATTTACCGTTAGTTTTTGTGGCGGTGTAAGAATTGCTAAAATACCATGTGCATTTAATTCTTTAACCATCAGCTTTTTTTCGTAAATAAACTTCTCTGCAATGGTTTTATGGTAAATGCCCTCCACATCCTTAGCCGGGTCGGTGCTTAAATCTTTGAGTTCGATATTTTCGAAAAATACAACAACCAATAAGTGGTACTTCGCAATTCTTTTTAGATAGGGTAGTTGACGTTGCAGTGCCGATAAACTTTCGAAATTGGTAAAGAATACCAAAAGCCCACGTTGTTTTATTATCGAGCGGACGGTAGCATACAGGGCTTCCAGGTTACTTTCCAGGTATCTTGTTTTCTCTTTATAAAGTACGTTCATGATGCTGCCCAGCTGCGAAGCTTTACGGTCGGCGGGCACTATAGCTCCGATCGTTTCCGATAGGGTAATTAAACCCGCTTTATCTTCTTTAAGCATGGCTACTTTGGCAAGGGCAACACTTGCATTGATGGCATAATCAAGCAGGCTTAAACCTTCAAAAGGCATGCGCATCACGCGCGACTTATCGATGATGCAATAGATATTTTGCGATTTCTCATCCGTATAAGTATTCACCATTAAGCCGCCTTTTCTGGCGGTAGCTTTCCAGTTGATTGTTCGGATATCGTCGCCACCTACATAGTTTTTGATCTGGTCAAATTCACTGCTTTGCCCGAGCTTTCTGATTTTTTTTATACCAAACTCGGTTAAATAGCGCGAAACAGCCATCAATTCGTACTGGCCGAGGTTGATAAATGAAGGATAAACAGGCAGAACTTTCGCGCCATCGAAATTATAACGCCGGCTGATTAAACCCAATGGCGAACTGACGTAAGTGCGGATAAATCCAAAATCATATTCACCACGTTTGGTTGGGCGTAGATTATAATGGATTGATTTTATTTCTGCCGGTTTTAAATGGAGTTTAAAATCTTTATCGCGGATCTGGAACTGAAAAGGTATTTCGTCAATTACCCTCACGTTTACCCCAAAACCATAACGGTTTGCAATTTCAATCTGGATCGGGTTTTCATCACCGTTGCTCAAACGCTTTGCCGTAAATCTTTTTACTTCAATCCAGTTGCCGCTCCGGTACAGGATAAAAAGATCAATAAAAAACAGCACCGCTACAGTTCCGGTTGCAATTTCAGGGATATCGCCCAGCCAGGCAAAAAAGAACTTAAGCAAAAAGAGCACAATACAAAAGCCTAAAGCCGTAAATAAACGGCCAGTTAGGAATAGATTGGTATAATATTGCTGAAAGAATTTTTTCAAAGCGGGTTAATCGGTTAATTGTTTGAAATGGTTGACTGTATTATGGCAATTGCTAAATTTTTGATGGCTAAACTGATCACTAGATCTGAATATTGTGATCTGATCATTAGTAATTCTTTAAACCGGTAAGCTGTGAACTGAAAACTGGCAACTGCAAACTAACTTACCTCGGTACTTCAATCTTTTTAATAATCTGGTTTACAATATCGGTTGTGGTTAATCCTTCCATTTCTTTTTCAGGCGATAATAAAATTCTGTGCGCCAATACCGGTACGGCAACAGCAATAATATCTTCTGGCGTTACAAAATCGCGGTCTTGTATCGCGGCAAAAGCTTTTGCACTGTGTACAATAGCTAAAGATGCCCTCGGCGAAGCACCCAGGTAAAGGGAAGCATTGTTGCGGGTTTCGGTTACGATCTTAGCAATAAATTCCAATAACTTCGGTTCTACAAACAAGTTGCGGATAATGGCCCTTGCATTTTGGATCTGTTGTATGGATAATACCGGTTTTATCTCATTTAACAGCGTTTTATTCACCAAAGCATGCTGTGCGGTTAAAATGGCTGTTTCTTCTTCCAGCGATGGGTATTTAACCTCGATTTTGAAAAGAAAACGGTCTAACTGGGCTTCAGGCAAGCGGTAAGTTCCTTCCTGTTCGATAGGATTTTGCGTAGCCAACACCATAAAAGGCTCATCCATTAGGTAGGTTTGACCATCAATGGTTACCTGGCGTTCTTCCATCACTTCGAAAAGTGCAGATTGCGTTTTGGCCGGAGCGCGGTTAATCTCATCGACCAGAATAATATTTCCAAAAATCGGACCTTTTCTGAATTCAAAATCGCCGGTTTTGGTGTTAAAAATCGGCGTTCCCAATACATCAGAAGGCATCAGATCGGGCGTAAACTGTACCCTCGAAAATTGGGCATCGATCGACTTGGCAAGCAGTTTGGCACTTAACGTTTTTGCTATACCCGGAACGCCTTCAATTAAGATGTGCCCATCGGCAAGCAGGCCAACAATCAAAAAATCGATCACCTGTTTTTGGCCTACGATGATATTTCCAAGTACGGATCTAATCTGATTTACAGCTGTATGTAAGACACTTAAATCGGTACGTGGGTTAAACTGTTCTTGTTCCATGGCTTTGCGTAATTTTATAAAACTGTTCTATGCTTTCGTTTAAATTGATCAATTGTGTGTCGCTCAAGTCGCCCATTTTAGGTATTTCGACAAAATATTTGGTTAATGTTTTGGCAAGGGCTTCATTAATTCCCGTTTTGTCCATTAATGATTGGGCAAATTTACTGTCAATATCGTTGGTTTTAAGGTAATACCTGCTACGCAGATGCTCCATAAAGTAGTTAATCTTTTTTAAGGCTAAATCGAGGTTATTCCGCTCATTGTAGTACACACTGCCAACTACATGAACAAAGTCCAATGACGAATTGCTGAGCGGATCGGCTATTGGAATAACCCTTTGCCTGCGTTTAATCTCGTAGAGTACAAAAATAATCAGACTGAAAATGCCCAGGTAATAAGCAAATTTAAGTTCGGGATGTTTGAAAAATACCCGCAGTACATCGGTTGTGGTGTTTTCCTGGCGGACAAAATATTCATCAAAAATTACACGGGTATTTCCCTGCAGGTAACTAAGGGTTTTTGCGGCATATTCTGCCCCGTATTTATTCAAGAGGTTAAAATTGGTATAAAAACCTGGTTCCGCAATCAGGTACAGGTACCCCTTTCCATAATTGTAACGGATAAAGTTAGGCTTGCCATTCCCATTTAAACCAAGTATTGTAGCCTTATTGGTATCAAGTTTATTATAAAACTGAGTGCCAATTCCCCTTTCGAAACCATAATTTGCCTCCGTTTTTAGATTGGGGTTTGTAAAATTCAGCGTGCTGCCTTCGGCAGACATCGTGCTAACCGCTTGTAGCTTAAGCCCCTTTTCTATTTTTCCCAGGTCGTAACTGGCAATAAAAACATCGTTCCCCGCCTGCATAAAGTGAACCAGCTGATCGAAATCTGTTCTGCTGATCTCTGCTTTTTGGGCAATGATCAGATATACCGTTTTGTTAAAGTTTTTGTCTTTTAAAGTATTATAAATGGCCGCCTCAGATTGCCGGACAGTAGCGTTCGGTAAAATATCCTTTATCCGATGGTACAAAATGTACGTTCCGTATGGGATTTTATCCTTTGCAGCGTAAGTAGGTGCCCAGTTTGTTGGTGTGGGTTTGTTGTACTGGGCAATTAAATAAAAAAGGATCAGGATAGAACCAATAATCAGATATATTTTATAACCTTTCATTTAATCTGGCTGTTAAACTGGTTAAACGATTGGTTAATAGGATCAAATTTCACCTCATCGATAGGGAAATCACCATACCAGATGTAATCGAATTGCAAGGTCAGTTTGCCGAAATCATTTCTAAGTTCGGGTTTATCGATTTCCATTAAATAATTGTAATTGGTTTTGTTGGGCTGCCAATTGATGATTTCGGCATCACTTAATCTTTTAAGTGTCCTTAAATATAAAAGCCTAACCGCCAATCGGAATTTCCTTTCGGCAACCAATCGCTGCAGTTCCCGTTCGTAATCAATCTCATGGATGTTTTCAGTAATCACATCATAAGGAAGAATAGTTTCTTTTGATTTTTTCCTGAATATGTTCTCGGCTCCGATGCTTTTGATCACGATATAAAGGATAACCGCTATACCTAGCCCGATAAAAATATACCTCGAAATTAGATTAGAGGTTGCCCCCTGGATCAGCGAGCCTATTAAACGCCAAAACAACATCCAGAATTTCTCCCACCATGACAGCTGTTGCCGGCCAATTTCATCATAGTTAAATTCTTTCTGCTCCTTATAAACACTGATGGAATCTTTGTCAAATTTTGATGGGGTGATTTTAGAACTGTCAATCCTCACTTCCTTAACCACAGGTACAGGCTTAACCGTTTGTGCATTGCTGATTACCGGGATAAAAAACAAAAGGAAAACGAGAAGATATCGGGTAAAAATACACTGCATTTTAATATTCTTCAGGTCTGGTATCTATAGGTTTTTCAGTATTGCCAAAATTGGAAATGCGTTCCATCAATCCAGGATTTTCTTTCTGTTCAACCAAACTGAAATAAGTTAACGTAATGGTGATGATTGGTATAATGGTAAATACCTGGCATAAGGACTGCAAAACAGTTGTAATCATTGTGAGTGTTAAAGACATGTGCGGTGTTTTATGCGAGAACATCCCAATCATGTTAAATAAACTTGTAGGTAAAATGATCATGCTCATGCAGGCATACACAATAATCCATACCACGATCAGTGTACCGAAAGTAATCCAAAAATTATCTTTGATAAT
The DNA here is from genome assembly GCF_014196715.1 of Pedobacter zeae. Taxonomy (GTDB): domain Bacteria; phylum Bacteroidota; class Bacteroidia; order Sphingobacteriales; family Sphingobacteriaceae; genus Pedobacter; species Pedobacter zeae. The sequence goes on along the minus strand of NZ_JACIEF010000003.1, from coordinate 604,752 downwards.
TGCGAAGCTCCTGTTAAATGAATAATTTAACCCACCATTTTCGATGACCATTATCGGGAATATCATAGCAACATAGGGGAATAGCCAAAAGCCCGGTACAAGGCAGAACAGAAAGGCAATACTTACCAGGATAATTAACAGGATGGAACTGCCGAAAATCCGGAAAAAGTAATACTTAAAGAATCCCCATACCTCGTCGGTGGTTGGTGTTTGATTGCCTTTCTGTACATATATGGCGATATAAGAAAGTATGGCAACACTCATGCTGGCATAGCTTGCCAAAGAGAATAAAATAGATAAGAAATATTCCAGTCCATATAAAGTTGAAAAGCCGATCCCTTTGGTGTTTGTTCCATTACCAACAGTATTGATGATATTAACCATTTTGTATTGTTGCAATAACATGGTTAACATACTGGCCAGTACAAATAAACCGCAAAATGTGAAATATATTTTAATGAGGGGTTTGAAGTTTTGACGAATGAAGGTAAAAGTATCGTTGATCACCTGTCCAAAGTCTCTTTTTTTTCTAAATTCTAATTTGCCGGTCATGTTAATCTAATGTAGGTTCCTTACGGTGGATTTTAATAGGGTAAATAATAACATACCATATGATGAAAGCTGCGGAGGATAATAAAATAAATATACTTAACCCTACAGGCATTTCGGTATGTCGCGTAACAAAACTTTCGAAAAAGGCGGCAACGATAAAAATCGGGATCAGTCCAATTACAATTTTTAATCCATCTTTTGCTCCTTTTAAAACTGAAGCCATACGGGTATAGGTTTTGGGGAATAAAAAGCTATTGCCCAAAATTAAACCGGCTGCACCAGCCAAAACAATGGCAGAAATTTCGAGTGTTCCATGGATCCAGATCACCAGTACCGATTGAAGGCCCAAACCCTTACTAAAAAAGAAATATTGGAAGGAGCCGAGCATCACGCCATTTCTGAATAATGAAACAATAGCGCCAAATGAAAATATAATACCCAAAACAAAGGTATAGAGGGCTACATAAATATTGTTGGCGCCTATCTGCATAAACATCATAAACCCGTTATCCTTTTTATAAACCCCAAAAGGATCGCCTTTAGCGATGTTTTCATTAGTCATGTTTACATAACTGTCGCCCATTATCAATCGCACAAAGGTATCGTCGTATTTGGCTGATAATGCGCCAATAGCACAAGAAATCAGGAAAAATGCGAATGCATAAAATACCTGCTTTCTATGTTGCAGGAACAGTAAAGGAAGTTCCGTTTTCCAGAAATAGATAAACCGGTTCGATTTTTCCTTTTTGTTTTTGTAAACAGCCTGATGTAATTTGGAAGCTAAGCCATTGAGGTAGGCTGTTGTTTTGGAATTTGGATAAAACGTTTTTGAGTAAGCCAAATCGTTGGTGATTTCGATAAACTGATTGGCTACCTCATCGGGATTTGCCTGCTGCATGGAATCGTAATGCTTCCATTTCTCCGAATTCTGTTTAACAAATAAAGCTTCTCTCATTTAAAGGCATTACCAAATCTGGCGTTAAAATAGTTAATTTTTTATGGAAATGAAACCTCGGTAGATCTTGCCTGCGAAACATACCAGGCCGCAGATGTATCATTTAAACTTAAATATAGAAGAAAAGCTTAGGTGTAAAAAATTACCGGCTGATGTATCGAAACTATCTTTAAAAAAAATTATGTTTGAATATGGATAGCATCAGGATTAGCACTGCTCAAAATATTGATATTGATTATGAAATTGCCGGACTTGGGGAGCGTATTGCCGCAAGGTGCATCGACCTGGCCGGATTTCTGGTAATTGCTGTAATTACACTTATTGTGATGGGCGCAGTATCGGCAGGCGTATCAGGTAGCGCAGGGATGATTGTCCTGTTTGTTTTTTTAGCAATTTTTGTTTTTTACGACCTGGTTTGCGAGATCACGATGGATGGGCAAACATTTGGTAAAAAGGTGTTAAAAATAAAAGTAATCAGCATTGATGGCACACAACCTACTTTAAGCCAGTACATTTTTAGGTGGTTGTTCAGGATGATCGATTTCGGCTTTCCTTTTGGCTGGGGTGTTGTGGCACTGGTTTCGGTAGCGGTAACCAAAAATCATCAAAGGGTGGGCGATATATTGGCCAAAACCACGTTGATTAAAACCAAGCCTCGTACGGAGCTTTCAAATGTAGTTTTTAGCTTTAGCCTGCCTGAAGAATACGAGCCCCAATTTAAAGAAGTACTCCATTTAAACGATAGGGATATAGAATTGATCCACGAAGTATTAACAGGCTATTACCAGACCGGAAATGCCGAACTGATTTATACCATGGCTGCTAAAATCAAAGAATATATTGCCGTAAGCCCGCCAGACAAGATGAACGAGCTACAGTTTTTAGATACGGTGTTAAAAGATTATAACTTCCTTACCGCTAATATGAGTGTTTAAGCGGCCAGATATTTAAATGGGATAAATGGTAAATTCCTGGCAATCCAGAATATCATTACGATAACAAAGATTATTTTCGGTGTATTTGGGTTGTACCAGAAACGTAATACCAGGTTTCTTTTAGTGAAGTAAGCGTATATTTTGAAGAATAATTGTAAAATGAGGATGGGCAAACTGAGTACAAGCAGCAGATTGTAACCCATCGCTTTCTGAAGGTTTAAATGAAGAAGGGCATGTACAGCTCTTTGAGAGCCACAACCCGGGCAATCTAAGTGAAGATATTTGTGAAAAGGGCACTCAGGAAAGAAATTGTACACCTCAGGATTGAATTTATAATAAATTATCACAAGTGATAACAATAAAATTGATCCTAAGATGTACAATAATTTCATTATCTGTAATTACCCATCATGGCACCGCCTAAGCCAAGTACTACAAAGAATAATATGTATAAAACATAAACACCGATTCCAATAAAAAAGCCGATTTTTGTCCATTTTCCGGCAGCGGCAGATGCAGCTTGAGCTCCGGCGTAATCGCCAGCAGCATATTTGCTATTTACATTGGCAGCATTTACAATACCAGCAATTCCGAATGGTAAGCAGCAGAATAAGGTCACAAGGATTGATTCTACAAGCCAGTTTTTTGGGGCAGGATTTCCGAATGGCTGTTGTCCGAAAGGAGGCTGCCCGAAAGGTGCTTGTTCTTGAGGTTTTTGATCTTCCATAGTATCAACTTTAAGATTTTTAATTTAAATAGTTAATCTAAAGTAATTTTTTTAATTCAAAAATAGAATAAACACGTATTAAATTATTTCAACACAGCGGCTATTTTTGGAAATAGAGCTTCGGCCCATTGGCTATACATTTTAGCGCTTGGGTGCAGTCCATCAGCTGCGATCAGCGAAATATCTGTAGCTGCGGTTCTCGATGCTGGTGTAATATTGGTATAGCTCACACCTGCAGCAAGCGTGATTTCCTGATTTACGGCATTAAAACGATCAATTTCAGCGGCAATAGTTTCTGGGCTCCTTCCAGAGTTTTTTCCAAAAGGAGTAACGCCCCAATCAGGAATAGAAATCACAAAAACCCTGCTTTTAGTACCGCCTGCATAAGTAATGGCCGTTTGTAACAATTCTGAAAACTCTTGTTTATACGTACTGATCGGATAACCACGGTACTGGTTGTTTACGCCAATCAGCAGCGTAACAAAACTAAAAGTGCCGCTTAAGTTTTCCTTTTTAATGGCCGCCTGGAGCTCGTCGGTTGTCCAGCCCGTAGTTGCAATAATTTTAGGGTTGGCTACTTCGCTGCCATTATTTTTTAGTAGCTTCTGAAGCTGATAAGGAAAAGACTCTGACGGTTGTACCGATTCGCCGATGGTATAAGAATCGCCCAGGGCTAAATAGGTAAAATTCCCTGTTGTTTTCGGTGGATTTGTGACTGGATTGGTTGTTGATTCGTTAATCATGGGCGCTTGTTTTGTGCAGCCCGAAGTTAAGAAAGAAAATAAAATAGCGCTTAATAAGATCTTCATAGTTTAACCTACGAAATAACTTTCAGCTTAGTTTTACCCGGTCGGTTAAATCAGCTCCATTTTGAAAAGTTCGGCAATATGGTTTTTCAACCTGCCTTTCACTTCCTCCATATCCGGTTTGTAACCCAATTCTTTTGCCAGAGAGGTTACCGCCTTGTCATCAATACCGCAGGGAACAATATTTTTAAAGTAATCTAAATCTACATTTACATTAAAGGCAAAACCGTGCATGGTAACCCAGCGACTGCAACGAACACCCATTGCACATATTTTACGGGCTTTTTCGTTGTCGGCATCCAGCCAAACACCGGTATATCCTGGGTAACGTCCGGCCTCGATACCATAATCTTTTAAGGTAAGGATTATGGCCTCTTCCAGGGTGCGCAGGTATAAATGGATATCGGTAAAGAAATTATCAAGGTCAAGAATAGGGTAACCTACTATCTGCCCCGGACCATGGTAGGTAATATCCCCACCGCGGTTTATTTTGTAATAGGTAGCCTCTTTATCTTTTAAACCCTGTTCATCCAACAATAAATTCTCTGGGTGACCACTTTTGCCCAAGGTATACACATGCGGATGTTCGCAAAAAATAAGGTGGTTAGGCGTAGGGTTTTGGGTGTTGTTTACCCGGTTTTCGGTTTTAATGGCCACTGTTTTATTCAATAGGTCTTCCTGTTTATCCCAGGCTTCCTGGTAATCAGTTAAGCCCCAATCGATAAAATTGGTAGGTATTAAACCTGCTGCAATCACTTTTTCTGCTGTCTCGTTCATCGCGGTATGTTTTAAGAATTGCCTGCTACATAACCCAACATGTAGCCATCTTTGGTTTTAAAATAATTTACGCTGAGCTCACGGGTGCCGTTAGGAAGCTCAACTATGGCATTTAAAGAACCTTCTTTTTTAAGCTTAAAAGGTTTGATGTGGATATGCTGCTTAAATTCAAGCCCTTTTTTGCCATGCCATTTATAAATGGCCTCCTTTGCACACCAGGCCACATATAACCCTTCTGTATTATCGCCAATCTGTTTCTGTGCAAGTTCTACATCGCTCAGAAACTTATGCTTAATACTCTTTATTTTGTGTTTGATCAGTTCGATATCTACACCAACAGGATGGTCTTTGCTGATCATTACAGCAGCATAATCGAAAGAATGGCTTAACGAAATATGATAATCGAAATTAACCAGGTACGGTTTACCATGTTCATCAAACTGGCAATCGATGTATTCACTGGTGTTAAGCATTGTTCTCAACAAAAGCCTCGTGCTCAACCAGTGCAGCAGCCTTTTCCCGCTGTTTAATGAAGATATGATATCGCGTTCATGCTGCTTAAGCTGCAATCCGGCCAATAGTTCCTCTTCTGTTTCCTCAATTTTCCAGATTGCTAAAACGGAATGCTGGTCAATATTTTTATTGTAAACAATTGGCATTGATTAAATTGGAGATTACATGTAAAATTATCTTAAATAAATGATAATTTAGGCCAAAAATACGCATAAAAATGATATTATCTGATAGCAGGATATTAGAAGAAATTGAGAAGGGTACAATCATCATTGAGCCTTTTAAACGCGAATGTTTAGGAACCAACTCGTATGATGTTCATTTAGGGAAATACCTGGCTACTTATAAAAGCCGTGTGCTTGATGCGAAGGCGCATAACGAAATCGAACATTTCGAAATTCCTAAAGATGGTTATGTACTTTATCCGGGCACGCTGTATCTTGGAGTTACCGTAGAATATACCGAAACGCATGGACATGTACCTTTTTTAGAAGGTAAAAGCAGCACGGGGCGCTTAGGGATCGATATCCATGCAACAGCAGGTAAGGGCGACGTTGGTTTTTGCAATACCTGGACTTTGGAAATATCAGTAGCACAACCGGTAAGGGTTTATGCCGGAATGCCCATTGGCCAATTGATTTATTTTGTTGTTGAGGGTAAGATCGAAACGATGTACAATTCGAAAGGTAACGCCAAGTACAACAATAAAACCACCAGGCCGGTAGAAAGCATGATGTGGAAGAATAAGTTTTAAATTTGTTTAATCGGGGCTGTCCACCGCCAAGAACTACAATCCGCTCATTTCTCAATCCTAAAATTATTTTTTTATAAGGAGCGGAATGCTAGTGCAAAACAGCAAGTTTCTTCCCGTTTTACGCTTATACGCTTTCCCGAAAATTCGGGATACCTCGTCGCTGCAGGGTAACGCTTCAGCCGGGGCTAAGTGGCCAAAACAGCATTTCATTTTTGAGGATTGCAGGGTGCACAAACCTTTGTTCCTAAACCCGATTGTAGCGAACACGGAGTGCAACGAAGTAAAGCGCAAAGCGGGGCTGATGTTGCCAAGTATTACTGGCTGTTCATTTCCAAAACATTGATACTTTCTTTAGGGGAAATGAAAGATTGCTTTAGCCCAACCATTTAATAAATTGAAGCATTTTTAGCATGGTTAACTAAAAACTTAGAAGCCAGACTAAATTTCACGGTATCTTCATGAAAATATGCCTTAGGTTTTGTACCTTGACATGTATTTATTTGTTACCTAACCACATGAAATTCAAAATTACTCTCGCCATCAGTTTTCTATCTCTACTTGTTTTTGCTGCATTTAAAATGGATGATGATCCTTTTGCTCAGCTCTTACAAAAGTTCGAAGATTACACCAGCAAATACCCCCAGGAAAAAGTTCACCTCCATTTAGATAAGCCTTATTATGCCATTGGAGACGATGTTTGGTTTAAAGCCTATGTGGTGAATACCAAAACCTCGGCGCCTTCGAATATCAGTAAAATCCTGTATGTAGAACTGATCAATGAAAAGGATTCGATAAAAAAGCAGGTTAAACTGCCGATAATGGGCGGGATTACCTGGGGCGATTTTAAGCTGACAGATTCACTTGGCGAGGGTAACTACAGAATCAGGGCCTATACCAATTACATGAGAAATTTTGGCACTGAATTCTTTTACGATAAGACCATTAAGATTGGCAATAGCTGGGCTAACAAAGTTTTTACAAAAACCTCCTATAACTTTACAAAAGAGAACAATGCCGATAAAGTTACGGCTACGGTTCATTTCGAAGATAAAAATGGTGTAGCCTATAGCGAAAACGACGTAAGTTACGACGTACAGTTAGATTATCGCTCGGTTGCCAAAGGCAAGGTAAAAACCAGTTTAACCGGCGATGCTGTGATCAGTTTTACCAATAACCAATCTTTCCAAAATAAATCAGGGAAGATTATTGCGACCATCATGCTGCCTAACAAACAAAAAGTAATCAAATCTATCCCGATTACTTCTACCTCCAACAATGTTGATGTACAGTTTATGCCTGAGGGTGGGACGCTTGTTGAAGAATTGCCACAAAAAGTTGCCATTAAAGCCGTTAATGCCGATGGCCATGGCGAAGATGTAGAGGGAGCAATAGTAGATGAAGGCGGTAATGAAGTAACCAACTTTACTACCAATTATTTGGGCATGGGAAACTTTGTGTTTAACAACCAGGCCGGCAAACTATATTCGGCGAAGGTTAAGTTTAAGGATGGATCAGAAAAAACATTAAAATTACCTGTAGCCGTAAAAAGTGGTTATGCACTTTCTGTAAACGCTTTAGACACCGGTAAAGTAGTAGCTAAAATTATGGCCAGCGCCGATCTTGTGAATAGCAATGAACTTAAAGTTGTTGCTCAATCGGGAGGCAATGTATATTATATTTCGAAAGCTAAGATGGACAAACAGGTACTCATGGCCAATATTCCTAAAAAGAACCTGCCAACCGGTATTGTCCAGTTTACGTTGTTTTCGAACAGCAACCAACCTTTGGCAGAACGATTGGTTTTTATTAAAAACAAGGCCGATTTAATTAATGTATCGCTTAATGCTTCGGGAATTTCTACCTCAAAAAGAGGAAAAACGGCTTTCACTTTCGATGCAACCAATGATAATAAACCCGTTTTAGGTAGTTTTTCGGTCGCTGTAACCAATGCGGCGAAAGTAGCACCCGATGAAAATAATGAGTCGAATATACTCACTTCATTGTTACTTACCTCTGATTTGGCCGGATACGTAGAAAAACCCAATCATTATTTTTTAAAAGATGATCTTCAAACACAGAAGGAACTCGATAACCTGATGCTTACCCAGGGTTGGAGAAGGTTTCTTTGGAAAAACATCATCAATAATGCGGCCCCTAACATTACCTTTAAGCCCGAGCAGTCTATTACCATTAGCGGAACAGTAACCAAAGGCAATAAACCTGTAGCCGGTGGAAAAGTAATGCTTATGGCTACAAAAGGAACGATGTATATTTTAGATACCGTAACCAATGCAGAAGGAAAATTTGTTTTCGATAATTTAAGTTTTGGCGATAGTACCAAGTTTGTGGTACAGGCGAGGACTAAAACAGAACGTAAATTTGTAGATATTAATCTCGACGTGGTACCCGGGCAGATTGTAACCAAAAATAAAAACGGTGCCGATATCGACATTAATGTGAACAATAGCCTGATGAGGTATATCAAAGAAAGTGACAATTATTTTAACGAGATGACCCGTTTAGGCTTATTAGAGCGAACAATTAAACTTGACGAAGTAACCATTACCGAAAAGAAAAACCCGGCTAAAAACTCTTCCAACCTAAATGGAGCCGGCAGGGCCGATTTTATATTGACAGCTGATCAACTGTCCACCTGTGTTACTTTGTCGCAATGTTTACAGGGCCGTTTGCCGGGGGTAATTTTCAGGGGCAACGTACCGTATTTAATGCGCAGCCAGAATATACCTGTGAGCATTATTGTTGACGGTATGCAAATGGAAGCCGATTTTTTGGATAATGTTGTCCCTAACGATGTAGAATCTATAGAGCTTTTAAAAAATATTGGCAATACGGCAATTTATGGTTCACGGGGGAGTGGAGGTGTGATCATCATTACCACCAAGCGTGGCGATGGAGGTACAAGCTCCGCCCGTTATGCTCCGGGTATCGTAACCTTTAATCCGAAAGGATTTACGGTTTCAAGAGAGTTCTATTCACCAAAATATGATACCGGAAATTCAAATAGTAGCAGGACTGATTTAAGAACAACTATTTACTGGAATCCACAGGTGATTACAGATAAAGATGGAAAAGCACAATTCGAGTTTTATAATGCCGATGAGCCCGGAACCTACCGCGTAGTAATAGAAGGAATAGATGCTACAGGTCATTTAGCAAGAAAAGTGTACACTTATGATGTTAAATAGTAAAAAATAAATAAATTTGAATTAGTATGCATGCATAGTTTTTGCTTGGATATATTTTATGTCCTGATACTAAATGCTTTAATCCTGATACTATTTAACATATGAATACAATAAAAGTAAGTGTTAAAGACCGTTTGGCAACGATTACCTTAAGCAGGGGTAAATCGAATGCCTTAAACCGCGAATTGATTACCGAGCTGGATGATATGCTTAAAAATATTGCTGCCGATGATAATATTGGCGGCGTAATTTTAACCGGAGCTTCACCATTCTTTTCCGCCGGGTTAGATCTGATAGAACTGTATAACTATAACGAAGAAGAAACAAAATCGTTTTGGGAGTTATTTTTAGGTTTTACTGCCAATCTGATTTCCTTTAAAAAGCCAATGGTCGCAGCAATAAGCGGACATAGCCCTGCAGGCGGTTGTGTAATGGCCTTAGCTTGCGATTACCGTATTATGGCCGAAGGGCAGTACATTATTGGTTTAAACGAAGTTCCGGTAGGGATTATCGTGCCCAATAGTATTTTTCAGTTGTACGCCTTTTGGATTGGTAAAGCTGAAGCTACCCGTAGCTTACTTTCTGGCAGGTTGTATAATCCCGAAGAAGCATTAAAAGTGGGTTTGGTGGATGAAGTGGTAAAAAACGAGAGTTTGTTAACTGCAGCCGAACGTAAAATAAAAAAATACATGGAACTGGAAAGCAATACCTGGTCGCAAAGTAAAGTGAATATCCGCGAAGAACTCATTGCTGCGGCCTCTGCTGACCAATCTGCTGCTTTAGAAAAAATGTTGGCTCAATGGTGGTCCCCGTCAACACGTCATATTTTGAAAACCATTTTAGCTAACCTGCAGCGGAAGTAAGCCAGATGTTAACAGCTGGCAATTTGCATGAACAGTTAACCCGTTCAAACAATTAACCGATTTCAACAATTAACCAGATATGATGTTCAATTATAATTCACCAATGCTCAGAGAAGATGCTTTAAAAGGGAAAACCATCGTAATTACAGGTGGCGGAACCGGACTAGGTAAAGCAATGGGCGTTTATTTTTTGAAGTTGGGCGCTAATTTAGTGATCACCAGCCGTAAACAGGATGTATTGCAAAAAACTGCCGATGAAATGGAAGAAAAAACCGGCGGCAAAGTATTGGCAGTAGCTTGCGATGTGCGGGCGATTGAGCAGGTAGAAAATGTACTGGCTAAAGCCCTGGAGAAATTTGGTTCGGTTGATGTATTGTTGAATAATGCTGCGGGAAATTTTATTTCGCCAACTGAGCGTTTATCAGCAAATGCATTTTCATCCATTATCGATATCGTATTAAAAGGAACCGTGAATTGTACACTTACTTTTGGCAAGCACTGGATCAAAGAAAAACAGGCCGCAACGGTTTTAAATATCATTACCACCTATGCCTTTACAGGCTCGGCTTATGTCGTACCCTCCGCTTGTGCAAAAGGTGGTGTTCTGGCTTTAACACGGTCGTTAGCGGTTGAATGGGGCAAATATGGCATCCGCACCAATGCCATTGCACCAGGGCCATTCCCAACAAAAGGGGCATGGGAGCGTCTGTTACCGGGCGACCTGGCTAAAAAATTCGATTTTAAAAACCGTGTGCCTCTAAAAAGAGTTGGCGATCATCAGGAACTGGCTAATTTAGCTGCATTTCTGGTAAGCGATTTTTCAAGCTATATCAACGGAGAAGTGATTACCATTGATGGTGGTGAATGGCTACAGGGGGCCGGGCAAATGAACGGCCTGGAAGCCATCCCTAATGAAATGTGGGATATGCTTGAGCAAATGACAAGAAGCGCGAAGTGATAATGTAAGGTGGATGATGTAGGGTGTAAGAGGGATGACGTAAGAGGAGAGATGGGGGCGATCGCCAGGCACAATATCCATCTTGGTTTTTCTACCTTTTTCCATTTTCCGTCATACATCTTTTTCCATTTTCCCTCTTACATTTTTATTTATCTTTGCCGGTATGAATATCTTACTTTTAGGTTCAGGCGGCAGAGAAAGCGCATTCGCTTGGAAAATAAGCCAGTCTTCGCACTGTGATAAATTAATTATTGCTCCCGGAAACGGTGGTACCGGAGCGTATGGCACCAATATCAATATCAATGTGAACGACTTTGATGCCATTAAAAAAGTGGTACTTACCGAAAACATCGAAATGGTTGTAGTAGGTCCGGAAGAACCCCTTGTAAATGGTATTCATGATTTTTTCCTTGCAGATAAGGCCATTGCTCACATTCCGGTAATCGGCCCAAAAAAGGAAGGTGCTATTTTAGAAGGAAGTAAAGATTTTTCTAAACAGTTTATGGAGCGTCATGGTATCCCTACGGCGGCCTCAAAATCTTTTACCCCCGAAACTTTGGAAGATGGCCTGGCTTATCTTCAAAACCATGCATTACCGATTGTTTTAAAAGCAGATGGTTTAGCAGCTGGTAAGGGTGTATTAATCTGTACCGAAACCATCGAAGCGCAGGAAGAATTAAAGCTGATGCTTGGCGGTAAATTTGGAGCAGCCGGGGCAACAGTCGTTATTGAAGAATTTTTAAGCGGGATAGAACTTTCAGTATTTATTTTAACCGATGGTGAAAATTATATCACATTGCCTTCTGCTAAAGATTATAAGCGGATAGGTCAGGGCGATACCGGTCTGAATACCGGGGGTATGGGATCGGTTTCTCCGGTTCCTTTCGCTACACCTGAATTTTTGGCTAAAGTAGAAGAACGCATTATTAAGCCAACGGTTGAGGGTTTAAAGAAAGATCATATTAATTATACCGGTTTTATCTTTTTCGGACTGATTAAAGTAGGGGAAGATCCTTTCGTGATCGAATACAATGCACGTATGGGCGATCCTGAAACCGAGAGTGTCATCCCGAGAATTGAAAACGATTTGGTAGAGCTGTTTTTAGCTGCTGCTAACCAACAATTAAACCAGGTTAACCTGGTTATTTCTGAACAAACAGCTGCTACGGTAATGATTGTGGCAGGAGGTTACCCGGGCGATTACCTGAAAGGTAAAGCCATTACCGGAATTGAGAACCTGCGCCATTCTTACGCGTTCCATGCCGGAACGTTGTTAGAAAATGATGTGGTGAAAACCAATGGCGGAAGGGTAATTGCCATTACCAGTTTACAAAAAGACCTGTTTACTGCGCTACAATCGGCAACAGCTGATGCCGGGAGAATTTATTTTGACGGAAAATATTTCAGGGAAGATATCGGCTTTGATTTAATTTAACCAAAGCGTTTATAAAAAGAAACCCGCTGATTGATTATCAATCAGCGGGTTTGTTATTTCTATCCGGCTATTGGTATTTTAACAAAATCTTCTTACTTCGATTTGCTTCCCAATAATTCCTGAAGTTTATCCTGTAAAGCTTGTTCCCTTAAGCCTTTGGCAATAATTTTACCTGTTGGATCAATTAAGAAGTTGGCTGGAATGGAGCGGATACCATATAATTGAGCTACCTCGTTATCCCAAAATTTCAAGTCAGAAACATGTGTCCATGTTAATTTGTCATCAGCAATGGCTTTTAACCAGGCATCTTTTTTACCCGGACGGTCTAACGAAACGCCTAAAACAGTAAAACCTTTATCTTTAAATTTGTTGTAAGCAGCTACCACATTTGGGTTTTCCTGACGGCATGGACCACACCACGATGCCCAAAAATCTACCAATACATATTTACCTTTAAAATCAGATAATTTTACCGGTTTACCAGCCGTATCAGCCTGTGTAAAGTCCATGGCCATTACGCCAATAGCTGTCTTTCTTCCTGCATCAAATATTTGAGCAATTTTTTTGCCTGTGTAAGTGGCTTTAAGTTCAGGTGAGAGTGCTACAAAAGCTTTCTCTGCTTCGGTAGCCTGATCTGGGTCTGAGGCCAACTGGCTAATTGAATTTAAGCTGATAAATGATTTTGGATTGCTGTTGGCAAACTGCAATAATAATGGAGGCATTGCTGCAGCTTCTTTTTCATAGCGGGCGCTTAAGGCTCCCATAACAGCCTTGTCTTGTTTTTGCTCGGGCGTATAAGCCGCATATTCTGCATTGATGGCCGCAAGTTTATCTGCTACAGGTTTTGTTAATGCTTTTAATTTCTTTGCATCATCATTAACAGGAGAACCGGTAATTGTTGCTTTCTTTAAAGAATCTGCCGCAGCCAGTTTTATATTTCCCGGCTCTACATATAATGATAAAGCGTCTAATTTTTCTCCTTGAGCGGGGCGGTTTACATAAGGGTTTTTATTTAGAAAGAGGCTTCCCTGAGCAGGAGCGGCAAGTGTTCCTTTAAAAGCAAAAGCCCCGTTTGTTACAGTTGCCGAATCGGTAACACTTTTTCCTTCTGTCTGATAAATAAGGTAAACCTTATCTCCGGTTTTTAGGCCCTTTATATCGCCATTAACTGTAAATGGCTTCTGGGCCAATGCTGCAAGCGGCAATAAAGCCATTGCTGATAATAATATTTTTTTCATGTGGGATAAGTTAATCGTTCTTCAAATATAGAAATCTGTACCGCTTAAACGCATATTACTATGTAAAATTATGATATACTGTTTAATACGACACAACCTTGTATTTTATAGATTTCCGGTTTAATACGTTTATTGACTACGTTTTTGATGCTCCAAGCTGCCATAAAGCTGAAAGCTGTTGTGGGGAATCAGTAACCGCAGTAATAGGGTTTGCTTTTTATTTTAGGTTGTATCCTTTTAACTGGTTGATTAATAGCTGATTTTTTTATTAAAAATACAATAAAAAGCAGAGAGATACAATTGTAGTGTTGAAATTAAACAAATTTAATTCAACTTTTGGTAGGTTCGCCACCATAAATCGGGCATTTCGCCGTTAACAGCAGTTTGGTAATCATCATACCTGCAGGGCACGAGGTGGTAACGCTCATTTTTGGATTGCCCCGATGGATACGGAACCTGCATCCACCAGCGGTCTGATTTTTTACTTTTCACAAATATCATCTCACCCGAGCCATCTTTTAAGCTGGTACGGTAAATCATAAACTGCGATTTTGGTGTTAAAGGAAAATCCTTTTTACGGGCATAAAATCCCTCAACAAAATACCATACCATTTGTGCCAGTAAGAAAGCAGTTTGCCCGTTGTTATCGTAAGCAGGATTAAATTCATAGAATCCGATTGAGGTCAGCTTGTCGTTCATACCGGCATAACGAACAATCCGGCAGGCTTCTTCCCCGTCAAACCCATTTGGTGTAGTGTTGGCATTTGCAGCAGCATCAGCAGAGCGGATAGCGCCCATGTCAAAACTGATCATGTTTGCATTGCGGATAATGGGTTCGGTTAAGGTAATATCCTGGGCAAATTCGCCCAAGCGATGTACATCAAAATACAATTTGTCCATTACACTCAAACTTTCCTGGTTTACAAAATAAGTTTGGTAACCCACATTGCTAAAATTGAACAGGTAATTGGGCTGGTGCAGAAAAATCTTGTTCAGGTAACAGTCCGACCGGGTGGCAATGCCTTCATGGTCATCATCGCCTATATCAAATTGATTATCAATAATCACCAGGTCTACTTTTTGCTCTAATTCTTCATAACCCAGGTACTGTCCGTAGGTTAAATCCTGTCCGCCACCGATAATAATCGGGATGATATTCTTTTTAATCAGCTCCGAAACCACCATCTTAACAGCGATGTAGGTATCGGCAATGGTAGCACCATGCTTAATGTTGCCTAAATCAACAATCCGACTGTTAAAGGCACCTTCGTTGAGTTTATAGAACTTCTCCCTGAAATAGTCCGGAGCAAGGGCAGTACCTTCATTATTAACGGCACCTCTTCCATCAAGCACTCCAAAAATAGCCAAATCGTAAGTGTGTTCCTCAAGATCGGGAAACGATTCGGTGTAAATATGCGCTTTTAAGCCCAACTGACTTGTAAAAAATCCTTGTTTGGGCGTAAAACTACCGGGGTTTATTGGGGAAAAGAAATCCGTTAATGACATATATTTAAAACTCTCGGCTCAAATATCTATTTTTGAATGCGTATTTCCACATATAGCCCGAAAAAAATAAAATGATACTGGTAACCGGAGGAACTGGATTTTTAGGATCTGAATTAATTAAACAGTTAACTGATAAAGGTTTAACTGTACGGGCCTTAAGGCGGGAAAAATCTAAAATTCCTCCACTGATCCAGAATATATCGCTGATTGAATGGTTCGTGGCAGATATCAACGAGCCCGCTGCTTTAGAAGATGCTTTTGAGGGGATCACCAAAGTATATCATTGTGCCGCATTTGTATCCTTTAACCCAAAAGATAAAAAACAGCTTTTTCACGTCAATATTGAAGGAACTTCCAACATTGTTAACTTATGTACAGAAAATCATTGCAGGTTGTTGCATGTAAGTTCGGTTGCTGCGCTTGGCAATGCTAAAAAAGGTCAAAAAATAAATGAAAAAGACTTTTGGGAGTACGATGCCCATGCCCATGCCTACGGTTTATCCAAATATGAAGGAGAAATGGAAGTTTGGCGCGGCATAACCGAAGGTTTAGCGGCCATCATCGTTAATCCATCGGTTATTATCGGTAAAAATGCAGGTTTTGAAGGAAGTGGTGCCATTTTTAAATTGGTAAAGGGTGGTTTCCCATTTTACACCGATGGGGCATCAGGTTTTGTTGATGTGGAGGATGTAGCCAAAGTAATGATTTTATTGATGGATGCCGAGGTTTCGGGAGAACGTTACATCATTTCTGCCGATGATTATCATTATAAAACCCTCTTCAGCGAAATTGCACAAGGTTTTGGAGTTAAGGCACCTGCCAAAGAAGCAAAGCCATGGATGCTCGGGATAGCCTGGCGTGCCTTAAAATTTGTGTCTGTTTTTACAGGAAAAGAACCCTCCATTACCAAAGATGCCGCAAAAAGCAGTGTTACCTTAAGTTATTATAACAACGATAAAGTAAAATCGGAAACTGGAATAGTTTTTAAGCCTGTTGCCGAAAGCATAAAAGAAATTACCCAACATTTAAAATAATGCCCAAACAAAAAGCCTATTACATCATCGATTTTGATAGTACCTTTACACAGGTTGAAGCGCTTGATGAACTTGCCAGGATTTCGCTCAAGAACCACCCCGATAAAGAAGCGATTTTCCAGAAAATAGAAGATTATACCAATTTTGCCATGGAAGGAAAACTGTCCTTCTCCGAAAGTTTGGCACAGCGGGTTAAACTGCTCGAAGCAAATGAAGATCATTTAAAACAGCTGATCAAGCATTTAAAAAAGAAAGTTTCAACCTCTTTTTCCCGTAATGCCGAGTTCTTTAAAAAACATGCTGATGAGGTTTTGATCGTTTCCGGCGGCTTTAAAGAGTTTATTACGCCCGTAGTAAGCCAATACCATATTAAAAAGGAAAATATCTACGCCAATACCTTTGTAACCACAGGCGATGGTAAAATTATCGATTATGACCATGCCAATCCCTTAAGTGAAGAAGGCGGAAAGGTAAAGTTGCTCCAGCATTTAAAATTGGAAGGTGAATTATTTGGTATCGGCGATGGTTATTCTGATTTTCAACTGCGCGAAAGTGGTATGATCAATAAGTTTTTTGCTTTTACGGAAAATATTGCCCGCGAGAGCATTGTTTCAAAAGCCGATCATGTTACACCAAGTTTTGATGAGTTTTTATATGTAAATGACCTGCCCAGGGCCATTTCTTATCCAAAAAACAGGATTCTCTGCCTGGTAATCGGGGAAGTTGATCCTTTAACCATTTCTATCCTTAAAAACGATGGTTTATCCATCCGCCATAAAACCTCTTTTGAGGAAAAATATGTAAAAGATGTAGGGATTATCCTTCTGGCTAATGGCGAAAAAATAGATAGAGAGCAGTTAAAAAATGCCGCTAAACTGAAAACCATCGGTTATTTAGGTAGTGCAAAAAACAAAATAGACCTGAACCTCTGCACCAGGCAAGGTATTGTGGTTTTTGACGATCCAAAAAACAACCCGCGTAATATCGATTTTATCCCCAGGCGTGTGGCCGACTTTATGAATACCGGCGCCACTTATCTGAGCAGTAATTTCCCGAACCTGCAATTGCCAAAAATCGAGAAATCGCATCGCTTAATCCATATCCACAAAAACGTGCCGGGGATTATGGCAAAAATCAATACTGTTTTTGCCAAGCACGATATCAATATCGTAAGCCAATTTTTAATGACCAATTCTGAAATTGGTTACGCCATTACCGATATCAATACCCAGTACGATAAACAGCTGTTCAAATCGCTTAAAAAGATTGAGCAGACGATAAAGTTCAGGGTGCTGTACTAGATGTAAAATGTAAGAGGGGTAATGGAATAACCTAAATATCGTCATTTTTAGCGGATTGTAATGTAGTCGGGAACCACGAAGTACTCAGCGAAGTTAAATCTGCTTGGGCGGATCTCTCCGTTCGCGGCGCTTCAGTCGGGATGACGATCTTTTTTATTTTAAGTCTGCTAAAGATTGTGGTATGTAAAGCTTCGCTAACGTGATAGTTCAGCGAAGCAAACACTATGTTACAAAGGTATCGCGTTCGGAATGACAAAATATGGCGCTTTTCGCTACACACGCTCTTCGCTACCTCAAAAACTGGTGCCTTTTCAGCAACAAATGTTTTGGTGCCCCGATCGTTTGGGATTTATAGATGCCGGTGTGTCCTGAAAATAAATAAGCCGTAACACAGGCCAGTGCAATATAAATGCCCGATGCGGTACCAAAAAGCTCAACGCCCATAAAAATACAGGCCAAAGGCGTGTTGGCTGCTCCTGCAAATACAGCTACAAATCCCATTCCGGCCAATAAGCCAATAGGCAAGGGGATAAATAAGCTTAAAAAGCTGCCCAATGTAGCCCCGATGAAGAAAAGTGGCGTTACTTCACCACCCTTAAAACCCGCGCTGAGTGTAAGGGCCGTTAAGAGTAATTTTATGGCGAAAGTATAATAAGCTTCCCGCTGTGTAAAGGCCTCAGAAATTACCGGGATACCTAAACCTATGTAGCGTGTGTTGCCGATCAGGTAAATGATTGCAATTAACATGATCCCACCAATAAAAGGCCGCAGGGGAGGGTATTTAATCTTCGAAAAAAGGCTAGATAGCGCATGATTTAGCGCGGAAAAACTTCTCGCGGCAAGGCCAAATAATATGCCGGCGCCCAATGATAACAGCAGGTTAACCGAATCCATTTCGGGCACACTGGATATGGCATAATGCGTGTGGCCAACCCCCCAGGCTTTACAGGCATAATCGGCAATAACTGCGGTCATAAATGAAGGCAGAATTGAACCATAAGTTAAACTTCCTACTACGAAAACCTCGAGCCCGAATACCGCACCGGCCAAAGACGTACCGAAAACAGAGGCAAAACCCGCACTGATGCCGCAAATAAGGATAATTTTTCTGTCCCTTGCCTTAAGTTTGAACAATTTTGTAAACTGATCGGCAAAAGCACCCCCAATTTGTACCGCTGTACCCTCTCTTCCTGCAGATCCACCAAATAAATGGGTGATAATTGTGCCTGTAAAAATGAGCGGTGCCATAATAATGGGGATTATTTTTTTAGGCGATTGCAGTTCTTCGATTAACAGGTTATTTCCTTTTACTACGGCAGTGCCCCAATAATGGTAAGCCAGACCGATCATTAAACCGGCTATGGGTAAAAAAGCGATAATCCAGACGTGTTGCTCACGGTAGTCTGTTGCCCAGTTTAAGGTACTTAGAAATAGGGCTGAGGCAGAGCCGATGATCCCACCAAGCAGGCAGGAGACAAAAAGCCATTTAATGGAACTGATTAAAAGTAATCCGAAATCGCGCTTAATAAAGGTTTTAATATACAGAAGAAACCCTTCTGAGATGTTTTTAACAGGCATTTAAAATCAATTTTAAATAAAAATCGTAGGAGTCATCAGCCTGTTCTGGCGGTTTTGGCGGAACCCCATCGCCATCGTTTCAAATGTATAAAATTTAGTTATTTGTTGCAAAATCTTATCACCTTTGTACAACTAACTTTAAATTATGGATTTCACACCAGAAATAAAAGACAAACTAAACCAATTACAGGAAAAGTATACTGCGATGGGGCAGGATATGGCATCCTACCTCGACGGCCTGTTATATGCCGATTTCCTTACCTACTGGGATTACATTCATTTGGATACCTTATTGAGCCTGCAGAGCCCTAAAACACCGTTTCCGGATGAAGAGATTTTCATTATGTACCATCAGATTACGGAACTTTATTTTAAACTCGCCTTACACGAATGCAAACAGTTGGCCGAGCACGAAAATTTAACCGTAGAGTTTTTTACTGCCCGGGTAAAAAGAATCAATGCATATTTTAACGCTTTAACTACTTCGTTCGACGTAATGGTTGATGGAATGGAGAAAGAACAGTTTTTAAAATTCCGCATGTCTTTATTGCCAGCCAGTGGCTTCCAATCCGGCCAATACAGGATGATTGAGATCTGCGCTACTGATTTCATCCGCCTGGTAGATAAATCCAAACGGGAAGAATTAAGTGATGCCACTATTGAAGAACAGTTTGAGCATATTTATTGGAAATTTGGCGCAACCGAGCTGGCTTCAGGCAAACAAACCTTAACGTTAAAGCAGTTTATTAAAAAATATGCTGCCCAGTTTTTACAATTGGCAAAAGACCGGTCGTTAACTAATTTTTCGGCGCTATACCATCAACTGCAGCGCCAGGGAGCCGACGTTTCGGCCCTAGCTGAAGAATTGCGCAAGCTGGATCTGTATGTGAACGTAGAGTGGCCTTTATCGCATTACAAATCGGCTGTGCGCTATTTAGAGAAGGATCCCGTTGATATTGCGGCAACAGGCGGAACCAACTGGCAGAAATACCTGCCTCCACGTTTTCAGAAGCGAATTTTTTATCCGTTCCTGTGGACCCCTGAGCAGATGGAAGAATGGGGGAAAGGGTGGGTTCTTAGTGTACTTAAAACACTCAAAAACAAAGAATAATATTGTAAAAAACTATTAAAAAAGCCTCTTTTTTATTAATTTGCACGAAATAGTTAATGACAGGGTGGATGAGTTGTTAATTAGGGGGTGAATGGGTAAAACACTCCTTCATTCTATCATTCATCCATTCAAAATTCAAATACAATGACCGAGACATTAGATATAAAAATCACTAAAGCAAACGAAACGCGTTTGACTGTTACTGATTTTTCGCAATTACCGTTCGGTAAGGTTTTTACCGATCACATGTTTACTGCCAATTATGAAGACGGCGAATGGAAAAATTTACAAATTCTTCCTTATGGCCCCATTCCGATGAGCCCCGCAATTTCTGCACTTCATTATGGCCAGGCAATTTTCGAAGGACTAAAAGCTTATCGTCAGCCTGATGGAAGGATCAGTGTATTCCGTGCCGATAAAAACTTCGAACGTTTTAATAAATCGGCCGCTAGAATGTCGATGCCAACTATTCCGGAAGAAATTTTTATGCAGGGTTTGGCTGCTTTAATCAATGTTGATGAGAAATGGGTGCCTAACCAGAAAGATTATGCCTTATACATCCGTCCGGTAATGTTTGCAATGGATCCTTATTTAGGTGTTAAGGCATCTGATACGTATAAATTTGCTTTGTTAACTACTCCGACAGGGCCATATTACAGCAGTGCATTAAAAGTTAAAATTGAGACTGAATTTACACGTGCTGACGAAGGTGGTGTAGGCTTTGCTAAAACTGCCGGAAATTACGCCCGTTCATTATATCCTTTCGAACAGGCTAAAAAAGAAGGTTATGATCAATTGATCTGGACGGATTCGGTAACACATGAGTTTATTGAAGAAGCCGGAACTGCTAACCTACTATTCGTGATCGATGGGAAACTGATCACGCCATCGGTACGCAGTACCGTTTTAGATGGTGTTACACGCGATACCATTATCAAACTGGCTAAAGAAGCTGGCGTAGCAGTTGAAGAACGCAGGATTTCGGTTAAGGAAGTGATCGAAGGCATTGAAAATGGCAGTTTAACTGAAGCTTTTGCCGCGGGTACTGCCGCAACGGTAACGCACATTGGCGAACTGGGCTACAATGGCCAGACTTATAAATTAACTGATCCATCAACAAGACAAATCTCGAATGGCATTGCTAAAAAATTGAACGATATCCGTTACGGTTTAGCGCCTGATGAGTTTGGCTGGAACTGGGTTTTGTAACCTGAAAACTTTATAACAAAGAAACCCCGGTGCATATGCTGTACCGGGGTTTCTTTTTTTTATTATCGTTATGCTGAATTATTTCAGCATTTTAAATTCAGGGTAATGGATAGAGGGAAGAGGATATCTTACTTATCCAAAATCACTACGCCCTTGGCTTCGAAAGCAAGCTCTTTTTTAGGCTCGGTAATTTTGGCTACTTCTGCGGGAGATTTTTTAGCATCTTCTGCATAGTGGCGTAAAGTTTCTACTGATATAGTTTGTCTTTTAGCTAATCCATCTAAAATTACTTTTTTGCCAACAATGTCCATCGGCATAAAAAATGCATAATCTTTAAAAGTTACCCGCATTGGATCACCATTCGGCATTTCTAAAGTCATCCAACATCCTTTTTTCTTACATACATCAACCACTTTGCCTTCGATTTTCATGTCGACAGTTTTTTTATCCCCCATAGCAGCTTCCATTTTTGCAGCTGGTTTTACATCGCCTGGTTTAACTTCTTCTCCAAATTTTTGACCAGTGTATGCGGTTTGGGCAAATGAAAATGCTGTAAATAGGCAGAAGCCCAAACTTAGAATGATTTTTTTCATGATTTTATAATTATCCGGTTATGATCTACTCAAAGTTATTTAAAATTTTTCTAAGTAGTGAAAACAAAAAATCCTCGCTAACATCCGTTAACGAGGAAAATCATCCCTATAATTGTGTAGATGTCATTTTATTATGCACATCCAGGTTTTTATAGGCAAACAAAAATCCAAAAGTTTAATTTTTATTTTGGTTGTTGGTAATGTTTTGATATTCAGGTTATTGTTGAGTTACTGTTCAGTTTGCCAATATCCAATAGTATAATGAAAGCGTAGAATATTATCTTCTTACTGTGGAATTTTGTTGAGCAGTTTCCCCATTTTTATTTATCCGAAAACCAGGCTGAATACCTCTTCTATTTTACTTACAGCTTTAATCTCAAGTTTGTATTTTTCTATTGCAATTCCTTTCAGATTGTATTTAGAGATGAAAATGCTTTCGAAACCCAGTTTGTCTGCTTCGGCGATACGTTGTTCTATACGGTTAACGGCCCTTACTTCGCCTGATAAACCTACCTCGGCAGCAAAGCAGTTTTTCGAGGAAATGGCAATATCCTGGTGGGAAGAAATAATCGCAATCAGTACTGCCAGGTCAATTGCCGGATCTTCTACTCTGATCCCTCCCGCAATATTGAGGAAAACATCTTGTGTACTCAACCTAAAACCACAGCGTTTTTCTAAAACAGCCAATAGCATGTTCATTCTTTTGGTATCAAAGCCTGTTGCAGAACGTTGTGGGGTTCCATACGCTGCCTGACTTACCAAAGCCTGTGTTTCAATTAACATGGGCCTTGCACCTTCTAACGTTGCGGCTATTGCAATTCCGCTCAGCTCTTCGTCGCGCTGGGATAATAAAATTTCAGAAGGATTAGAAACCTCCCTTAAACCAGCTCCCTGCATTTCGTAGATACCCAGTTCTGCTGCTGCACCAAATCTGTTTTTAATAGATCGTAGAATGCGGTAAACGTGGTGCCTGTCGCCTTCAAACTGTAAAACCGTATCAACCATGTGTTCGAGTATTTTAGGCCCTGCAATAGCGCCGTCTTTGGTAATATGGCCAATTAAGAAAACGGGTACCCCGGTTTCCTTTGCAAAACGCAACAATTCGGCAGTACATTCCCTAACCTGAGATACACTGCCTGGTGTTGAATCGATATGGGCAGAATACAGGGTCTGGATAGAATCTACAACTAGAATTTCAGGTTCCAGGATTTCGATCTGTTTAAATATATTTTGCGTAGATGTTTCTGTTAAAATATAACAGTTGGATGATGCCGATTCCTGGATTCGTTCTGCCCGCATTTTGATTTGCTGTTCGCTTTCTTCACCGGAGATGTAGAGCAGTTTTTTGCCCTTTAAATTTAACGCGAGTTGCAACATCAACGTCGATTTTCCGATACCCGGTTCGCCGCCAATGAGCACTAACGATCCTTCCACCAATCCGCCGCCTAAAACACGGTCTAATTCTCTGTCGCCGGTTAATATCCTGCGTTCTGTTGATGATTGTATTTCATCAACCTTGCTTGGTTTGTTTAATTTACGGCTGGCCGTATCGCTTTTCCAGGTTGGAACAGATGCCGGGCTTTTTTCTACAATTTCTTCTACAAAGGTATTCCATTGGTTGCATGACGGGCATTTACCCAGCCATTTTGCAGATTCGTAGCCACAGCTCTGACAGAAATAAGCGGTTTTTGATTTTGCCAATTGATTAAAATTTAGATTACGAATTTAACCTTTCTCGTGGATAAACCTCGCAGGTTTTTGAAACCTGCAAGGTTTTATTGCAAAATAAAAAAGCCCGGATTTTTAAATCCGGGCTTTCTGTTAAATGTGTTTTGAGTTATAATTTAATCTCTTCATCTTTTGAGGAGATAAAGTGAAACTCGGTTAAGTGATACGATGATTGTGCCTTAACTTTGATCCATTGGCCATATTTAAAGAACCAACGGCGTTGAAGGTTGAAAATGCCTTTTGTAATATAAGCTTCAATATAAGGGTGCACGCAAAGTGTAACCCCTTTTTCATTCTGCTCTCTTAAAATATAATTAAGGTTGTTCTCAATATCATCCATTAAAACGATACTCGCTTTAATTTCTCCCGTCCCATCGCAGGTCGGACATTTTTCTACCGTAACAATATTCATTTCCGGACGAACACGCTGCCGGGTAATCTGTACCAAACCAAATTTGCTTGGAGGCAAAATAGTGTGTTTGGCCCTATCCAATAACATCAGCTCACGCAAATAATCGAATAGCATTTTTCGGTTTGTTGGTTTGTGCATATCGATAAAATCGATTACCACAATACCGCCCATATCGCGCAAGCGCAGTTGACGGGCAATTTCTTTAGCCGCCTCTTTGTTTACCTGTAAAGCATTCTCTTCTTGATTTTCTTTACTGGCAGTACGGTTTCCACTGTTCACGTCTATTACGTGCAGCGCTTCGGTGTGCTCTACCACCAGGTATGCACCACCGGGTAAGTTTACTGTTTTTCCGAAAGCATTTTTAATCTGCTTTTCTATTCCAAAGTGATCGAAGATCGGCTCTTTTTGTTTATATAGTTTAACGATTTTTTCCATTTCAGGAGAAATATCGTGAACATAAGAACGGATATCGTCGTACAGCTCTGGTGTACTTACGTAAACGTTTGTAAAATCAGGATTCAGAATATCACGGATTAACGTTGATGATCTGTCCATTTCTCCCCAAACTCTTTTCGAAGGTTCGGTAGAAGGTATTTTTTTAATGAAGTTTTCCCATTTAGCAATCAGATCCAAAAGATCTTTCTGCATTTCGGCAACTCCTCTGCCTTCCGAAACAGTTCTGATAATAACCCCAAAATTTTGAGGTTTGATACTTTCGATAATCTTTTTTAACCGATTACGTTCTGTATTACTTTTTATTTTTTTTGATACAGATATGGTATTGGAGAATGGCACCAGTACCACATACCTGCCGGCAATCGAAATGTCGGAACTTAACCGTGGTCCTTTTGTAGAAATTGGCTCTTTGGCAATTTGAACAGGTAGGAGCATGTTTTTACTGAGCACATCAGAAATTTTGCCTGCCTTGTTAATATCGGCTTCCAGCTTTAAATTATCTAATAATGTGCCTGTAACCGAGCCATTACGCTTGATCTTAGTTAGCTTAATTAAAGATTGCACCTGTGGGCCCAGATCAAAGTAATGCAAAAATGCATCTTTTTCATAACCAACATCCACGAAAGCAGCGTTCAGGCCGGGCATAATTTTTTTAATGCGGCCTAAATAAATATCCCCTACGGCGTAGTTGGTATTAATTTGTTCTTTGTGAAGCTCAACAAGTTGTTTGTCTTCAATCAACGCTATGGTAACTCCGGCAGGAGTCGAATTGATAATTAATTCTTTTACCAACAGCTACAGATTTAAGGCTTTCGCCTATTAACAAATGGATAGTAAATAAAAAACAGTGATATAGCCAAAAACCTATACAATAAGAAAATCATATAAATTGTTTAAACCTCATAGTGTTTACTATGAGGTTTAACTGGCTTTATCAAAATAAGAAACTATTTTTTCTTATGTCTGTTTTTTCTTAAACGTTTTTTACGTTTGTGGGTAGCCATTTTATGTCTCTTTCTTTTTTTACCGCTTGGCATAGTTTTAAGTTTTAAATGTTTTTATTAATCTGTTAATTAATTTTTATTCTTTAGTTCAGCCACCTTCTTATCAATAAAAGATGATAAGGTAGGGTTAGCCGCTAATTTTTTGCTTGATAGGTAAGCATTTACTGCTTCTTTATTTCTGCCTAAATTTTCTAATGCAGTGCCTAAATAAAAATAGGCCTCAGGGGTTGGAGCAGTGGCAATTACCGTATTAAAACGGGGAATTGCTTTATCGAACTGACCTGATTTTATAGAGAATAATCCTAAATTCATGTTCGCCTTTACGTTTTTAGGATCTTTAGCTACAACTTCCAGCAACATTGCAATACCTTGCATTGGTGCGCCTAAGCCATTTACTATTGTTACCCCTAAGCCTGTTTTAGCTTCAATGTTTGTTGAGTCTTTCTCTAATGCATTTTTGTAAGATGCATTCGCTTTCTGCAATAAAGCAGGCTGTGCAATACTATCTTGTGTGCTTTCAAAAGCTTTTATAAATTGATTACCGGCCGCTAACCACGATTTTGCTGATGGTTCGTTTTCGGCTACAATTTCTAAATACAGGGCAGATGGAGTAATCTGCTCAACATCGTCCCATTTCTGAGCCAGTTGTTTAGCAAGTTCAATCTTTTCTGCGCCATTTGCGCCTTTGTAACTATTTTCTAAAGCTGTAATATCTGTAGCCAAATTTTTGTTGATCACATTCTTTGCAGCAGTAGACGAAGTTTCGAGGTTTAGTGCCGAGGTGGATGATGGAGCAGCTGTTCCCGCGACACTGCCGCTTGAAGGCATTTTTCCATTTTCTTCCGTTGGTTTAACCAAACCCTTTATGTCTCTTGTAAATAAGAATGCAACAAGCAATACAATCGCTCCAATAATAATGGTTTGTTTTGATCTGATGTTGCTATCCATATATAAGACTTAAGCTTCTACCTTAATTTTTTTTGAATTACTTTTCACTTTATCAACAAATACTTTTGCTGGTTTAAAGCTAGGAACGAAGTGTTCTGGGATAATTATTGCAGTGTTTTTTGAGATATTTCTCGCAGTTTTTTGCGCCCTCTTTTTAACAACAAAGCTTCCGAAGCCCCTAACATATACATTTTCACCGCCAATCATGCTGGTTTTGATAACCTTGAAAAATGCCTCAACTGTTTCCTGTACATCAACCTTCTCAATTCCGGTTTTTGTTGATATTTCTGAAATAATATCTGCCTTAGTCATATTTTATTATTTATTATATTATTATGTTTTAATATTACTACTGTTTTGGGGTTGCAAAAGTATTGCTTTTTAATGAGATAGGGAAATAAAAGATGATTTTTTTATCGTTAGACTTATCAGGCAATTGCAAGTTTTTTTTTAATCAGAAAAATAGATCGTAATTTGCAGTAATGACATTTCAAGATGAACTCATCAATTGGTACCGGATAAACAAGAGAGATTTGCCCTGGAGGCATACCAATGACGCTTATACCATCTGGTTATCAGAGGTTATATTACAGCAAACAAGGGTAGAGCAGGGCCTTCCTTATTTCAATAAATTTTTAGAAAATTTTCCTACTGTTAATGATTTTGCCAGGGCAACCGAAGCCAAAGTTTTAAAACTCTGGCAAGGTTTGGGGTATTATTCAAGAGGAAGAAATATGCATGCAACTGCACAGATTGTGATGAAAGATTACAATGGTGTTTTCCCAAAACTGCATGATGAATTAATAAAATTAAAGGGAATTGGCGAATATACGGCTGCTGCCATCTCTTCATTTTCATCTGGAGAAGCGAGGGCTGTGGTAGATGGAAACGTATTCCGGGTGCTTTCCAGGTATTATGGTATTGATACCCCGATCAATTCGCCTGCAGGGAAAAAGAAATTTTTTATCTTGGCAAACGAGTTGCTTTATCAGGATGATCCTGCCCTCTATAACCAGGCAATAATGGAATTTGGAGCAATGCAGTGCAAACCTAAATCGCCGAACTGCGGCATTTGCCCGCTTAACCAAACCTGCTACGCCTTTAGCCATAAAATGGTAAATGAGTTACCTGTTAAGTTAAAAAAAACTGCACAGAAGCACCGCTATATCAATTATTTTATTTGTTTTGATGGTGAAAAAGTATTGGTAAGGGAAAGGCAGGCTGGAGATGTCTGGCAGCATTTATATGATTTTCCAAGCGTAGAAACGCTCACACATGAAAATACAGATGGCAGTTTATTTACGGCTTTAGTGAAAAAAACTTTTGGAAATGCTTCAGATTTTGAGCTGATCAGCTCAAAAAAACACGTATTAACCCACCAAATAATCCACGTTCAATTTTTTGCATTAAAAAATTATATATTTAACTTTAGTATACAAAAGGAACTTAATTGGGTATCTTTAAGTAAATTAGATGAGCTACCGCAGCCAAAAGTAATCCATGATTTTGTTCAGGAATATTTTTGTAGTGACAATATGGAGTAATTACCATCTTTTCGGTGTGCATTTAGAAAACGAAACAACTAACCAAAAATATTTATGTCTGGGATTAACAAAGTTATTTTAGTAGGCCATTTAGGCAAAGACCCTGAAGTACGGCATTTAGACGGTGGCGTAACAGTAGCCAGTTTTCCATTAGCTACATCTGAAACATACAACAAAGACGGAAAAAGAGTAGAACAAACGGAGTGGCACAATATTGTACTGTGGCGTGGCTTGGCAGAAGTAGCTTCCAAATACCTTCAGAAAGGTAAACTGGTTTATATTGAAGGCAAATTAAGAACAAGGTCCTTTGAAGATAAAGAAAAAGTAAAAAAATATGTAACAGAAATTGTAGCGGAAAACTTTACCATGTTAGGCAGAAAAAGCGATTTCGAACAAAGTCCGGTTGCACCGGCACATCAAAGTCCTGAAGCTAAAATTGAGGATGAATTTACCATTGGATCGTCTGACGAAAATGGGGACCTTCCTTTTTAATATAAAATGCTTTAAATTAAGAGAGCTGCCGAATGGCGGCTCTTTTTGTTTGGGAATGCAGGTTTAAACGACGCGCAATTAAGAATCAATTCAGGATTTGGTAGAGACGATTATTGCGCTTCATTGATAATAAAATCCAATTGTCGTATAAAGAAAAAACTCCTGCTCTTTTAAGAACAGGAGTTTTCGAAATCGATAATATCAATACCTAATTGATCTTGGTATAATAGATATTTAGTTTCATTTTATTTGTGGCTGTATTACCGGTTCCAATAATCGATCTCTCTGCTGAAATTGCTGTTGGCACGGTTTGGAAAAGGTTAAAAGAAGTTGGCGCCAGGAATGTGCCTTCGTCTTTTGTGGTGCCATCAATTAAGCTTTGGACATAATTGGTTATGATAAAGATATAACGGTTTTTAACTGAATCGAAGTATCCGCCATAAAGCGCCTCACCTGCTGCAGAAATACCCGAAGAGCTTAACGCAAAATTCGTGTAATCGGGAAGGTTAGCCGGTTGGTGTGCAATATCCCAACGGTACAACGAAAGTCGCTGTGCGGCGTTAAAAGGGTATGCAGGCGCTCCCCCACCAAGTTCTATAACCAGCTCGGCCTTATTAACAATTACTTTTCCGTAACTGGTTGTAAAAGATGTCAGTCCATCAAAGCTGATTTTGGTTTTAACGCCGGCCAGACCCTGTAGATAAGTTACATTATATGAGCCGCCTGGTGTAAGAATTTGTTCCTGTACAGGCGTGCCAGCATAATCGTGTTTGATATTTGCGGCCACACCGCTAATTTGACCACTGGTGTTTAATGCACCAATAGGGAAGTTTACAGTAGCGGTATCAATTCCGTTGGATGAATTGGTTTTTTTCCAAACCAGCTGCAGATAAGAATCTGTTCCTGAGAAGCTAAAGAAACCAATGCCACCCGTACCTGTTGCCGAAGATTTATTTACCTGAGCATATAAACCTTTAAAAGCATCTATAAATTTTGCATTTGATGAGGTGCCGGCTGTACCCAGGTTTAAAATGTTGTTCTGAATGAATGTTTTGTTAAGCGGAATTCTGACCTGTGCCGGTACTGTCTTTAAAGTATCAGCTTTACCGGTAACAATATCATACACCTTAGCTTTGGTATTCGGGGCTAATTTGCCTGTGAAATTCCCTAATAAAGTATTGTTAATGGACTGAACATCCGAACTTTGATATGTTGTTACTTTATTGGCCAATTGGAATACATCTATGCTGTATTTGGAGTTAATGGTATCTCCATAAAATTTGGTTACCGCGCTGGATTCGTCGAATTTTAATACCAAAACAGCTGAATCAAGCTGAGGCGCTGTTCCAAAATCAGTATTAATTACAGGATAAACAGTCATGGCTATACCCGCTTCTGTTTTACCAAAAACAGGATCAACCATATAGCCTAACGGATAACGGGGCTGTCCGAAGGTATTTGCAGCAGTTTCCGGAACCAATTGCGTGCTAACAGGAGACACCACCAATGTTCCGGTAATGGCAGCATTCGGATCAACGTCCAAACCAACACCGTCCGGGTTTTTACACGATGCAAAAAGAAAAAGACCTATCAACAG
Organism: Pedobacter zeae; assembly: GCF_014196715.1. Classification (GTDB taxonomy): domain Bacteria; phylum Bacteroidota; class Bacteroidia; order Sphingobacteriales; family Sphingobacteriaceae; genus Pedobacter; species Pedobacter zeae. Next base: position 574,520 of record NZ_JACIEF010000003.1, on the reverse strand, counting down.
GGTTAATAAGTCTTGTTTTGTAAATTTCATATTTTAAATAATAATACCTGATTAAGCTACTGAAACCAATTCATCATTCGAAATTTCTTCATAAAAAGTATAGAAGTTTTCAAAATTCTCGGTTAAGTTAAAAGCTAATGTTGGCTTATTGGAATCTTTAACAAATTTTAACACATCTTTATTTAGGTTTTCGTCTGCTAAAACTACTGCATCAGAGTGTGTTACCGCACCAATGTGCATGCTCTCGCAATCAGCAGGTAAGAATGCTTTAGTATCATCTTCCGTCATATTAGACATTACTGCTTTAGCGGCGAAATTGGTATTCAGCTTTTCTGTAAAGCCATCCTCATAAATAGAATATACTACTTTAGAATTTTTAAAAGTAGGATCGTTTTTATAAGTGGTTTTGATGTAGGCAGGTACTAATGCACTCATCCAGCCATGACAGTGAACGATATCCGGTGCCCAACCTAATTTCTTAACGGTTTCCAGTGCGCCTTTACAAAAGAAAATCGTACGTTCGTCGTTGTCGTCGAAGAATTTTCCACTGGCATCTCTAAATACCTGTTTGCGCTGGAAATATTCTTCATTGTCTAAGAAATAAACCTGCATGCGTGCAGCTGGGATGGAGGCTACTTTAATGATTAAAGGATTATCATTGTCATCAATAATGATGTTCATTCCCGACAAGCGTATCACTTCGTGTAAACGATTTCTTCTTTCGTTAATATTACCGAATTTCGGCATCAAGATACGGATTTCAAATCCTTTTTCTTGCATAGCCTGTGGTAACTGGCGCGTAATTTCAGAAATTTTAGTAAGCTCGAGGAAAGGCGACATTTCATGTGTAACAATCAGCAGCTTCGTTTTTGCCATCTCCATATTTTAAGAAAATATTAAGTTAAATAAAAGATAATGAGCTGCAAAGGTAAGCATAATAATACTATTTATCAATATAGCAAGCATTTGTTTGGTTTCGTTTAGATTAATTTACACCTTTACGGCTTTAATTTAGATTGTCCAAATTGGAAATATTTAAAACCAAAGCAACGCTTAAGGCTTTTTTACAGCCGTTAAAAGCATCAGCTAAAAAAATAGCATTAGTGCCTACAATGGGCGCTCTGCATAATGGCCATATCTCGTTGATAAAACTGGCCCAGCAACATGCCGATATCATTATCTGCAGTATTTTTGTTAACCCCACCCAGTTTACCGATCCGAAGGACCTGGAAAAATACCCACGACCGATTGAGCATGATCTGGCGATGCTGCGGGATGCCGGCTGCAATGGTGTTTTTATGCCAAATGTGGAGGAAATGTACCCTCAGGGGGCCGACGAAAAATGGCACATCGATTTAGGAAATGCCGAATTTCTGCTGGAAGGCGCGTTCAGGAAAGGACATTACCAGGGCGTAACCCAGATTGTAAAAAAACTATTTGATGCGGTTGAACCCGATGTGGCCATGTTTGGGCAGAAAGATTTTCAGCAGGTGCTGATGATTAAGAATATGCTGGCGCATTTTAACCTGCCCATTACCATTATTGTCTGCCCGATTATCAGGGAAGATGATGGCCTGGCCATGAGCAGCCGAAATATTCATTTAAGCCCCGAAGACCGGAAGCACTCGCTGGTTTTGAGTAAATCGCTGCAGTTTGTAATCGATCACTTTGAAGAATACACCCTCACTGAGCTCGAAAGTAAAGCCAAAGCATTGTACGATAATGTTGAAGACGTTGCCCTCGATTATTTTACCATTGCAAACGGCAATACGCTTGAACCAGCAAAATCGAAAGATGAAGACAACCTCGTTGCTTTGGTTGCAGCTAAGGTAGGTTCTACCAGGCTGATTGATAATATGATTATTAGGTAAATTTATCATCATCAATTATGTCTCTTTTAGAGATTAAATTATGTGCACTACGATAATTATTGATTTATTTAGTTAGGAAAACGTTCATAGCTTGCTGATAAAGGAAAAGGTTTGATATTAATCTCGGGTACATAATTCACATTTATTATAGAATCCCATCTAATATGATAATTATCCATGGTCGCTGGGTTGGGTATTTTATAATGTATGCCATTCTGTCCGTAAAATCTTAAATAGACACTTCCTGCAGCATTTACTAGGTCTACTCCCCCTCTTATAATTCCAACAGGATATGTACCGGTGTATGGAAATGGTAATGTTATCAGTTGTTGAAAGTTACTAACTTCAAATTGATAATGTTCTGGGTTAGAAAATAGGTATTGATATGATCCATAATCTTGTATATGATATAGAACTCCACCAACATTCCAATAAATTTTTCCATCACTACTATCTCTGTAGAGGTAACCTTCAATTAGTGGAGGATTTGAAAATTTATATTTGCTTGTAATTTCGATGCTGCTAGTAATAGATGCGTTTGCAGTAGTTATATTAACTAGGGCAAAAATTATTGAAAAAGTAATAATTTTAATTTTTTTCATAATGGTTTATATTTAATTTCGTAGTGCACTATAAAGATATGTTTTTAACTGGTTATTTAGTTGGTTTTTATCTGTCTCGTTTTAATCAACAAAATGTAGATGAATAATAAGATTATCCAAAAAGTATTTCAAAAAGCTGATTGATAATATGATTATTAAGTAATATAAGTTGGAAGAGGTAAGGTGGATGATGGTGGCGTGTAGTTCATAACCTGCTGCGTCCAATCATCAGCAATAAACCCTTATCTGTTTTACATATTATACTAACTATCATCCATTTCCCATATTACATCGCACTTACATTTTACATTTTTTTCATCCAGTGCTTTATTACTAACTTTGCCGAATGGTTATTACAATATTAAAATCGAAAATACACCGTGTTAGGGTAACACAAGCCGAATTAAATTATGTAGGCAGTATTACGATAGATGAAGATTTAATGGATGCAGCTAACATTATTGCAAATGAAAAGGTGCAGATCGTAAATAATAATAATGGTGCACGTTTCGAAACGTATGTAATTAAGGGCGAACGCGGCACCGGAACCATCTGTTTAAATGGTGCTACAGCACGTTTGGCACAGCTTGGCGATATCCTGATCATCATGTCGTACGGTGCATTGCCTATAGAAGAAGCCAAAAAATACAATCCTATCCTTGTTTTTCCTGATGATAACAACCACTTGCTAAAATAAATTGTGACCTTCGACCTCAAAACAGCGCTAAAATACATCATCCTGTTTTTAATCGGGATAGGGGTACTATATTTAGCGTTTCGGGGTCAGGATTTAGGAAAGATCTGGCAGGAAATTAAAACTGCCGATTATTTTTGGGTAATCACTTCTGCTTTTGCTGTTTGGATTGCCCACATACTGCGGGCACTGCGCTGGCAGATGCTTTATCATTCTATCCACTACAAAGTAAGTTTCTGGAATGCCTATCATGCCGTAATGATCGGTTACCTTGCAAACCTTGCATTGCCGCGTTTTGGAGAGCTTGGCCGTTGTTCGGTGATCCATAGAGCCGAAAAAGTACCCATGTTTGCCTCCATAGGCACTGTAATTACCGAAAGGCTTTTTGATGTGCTGATGCTTTTCTTCACCAGTTTGGCTATGGTTACCTTACAGTACGATATTGTTTCGGATTTTTTATATGATGCCATTTATCTGAATCTTCTTAAAAAACTGGACAGTTTAAATTATTGGTGGCTCGTTGGCCTCACTATTACCATCTCAGTATCGGTTTTAATAGCTGTTTATTTCCTGCGGAAAAAATTCAGTAAAAAATTCCTGCGTATTTTTGTGAGCCTGCGCCAGGGGTTTGGTTCTTATGGAAAGCTCAGGCAAAAAGGCATCTTCTTAACCTATACCCTAGGGATCTGGATCTTCTACTCACTCTCGATGTATTTTGCTTTTTCATCCATACAGGCCACAGCCGGTTTGCATTTTAATGCTGCATTTACCGCAATTGTGTTTTCGGGCTTTGCCATGGCAGCACCGGTACAGGGTGGTATAGGCGTTTTCCACTGGATGGTTGCCCAATCGCTTGTGCTCTACGGTATTTCGTTTAAAGATGGGCTAGCCTACTCAACCATCATCCATTCTTCGCAGGTTTTGCTCATCCTGGTATTGGGCGGTTTTAGTTTAAGCCGTATTCTGTTTAAAAAAACAGGTGCGGTAAAATCCAGTTAATTTACCCTGTTTTCATCCTCGTTCCTCTTGTTTTCCTTAGCATTGTAAGTAGAATTTCCTAAGTTATAAGTCAAGCTAAAGGCCAGTTTGTTGGAAGCGAAATAATGATAGAAATCCTATACTTTTTCCGGATTTTTGATCTTTTTAAAATTTCCATAAAAACCAGATAACTGTGCGGAAAAACCAAACACCATAGTATTAAGAATAGTATCACTCAAAATAATTTACTATGCAGCCATAGTAATTTAGAACAGAAATGCTACATTTGATTTACTAACCCTTTATACTAAATGTTATGCATTTTGAATTAAATGAAGAGCAATTAATGATCCAACAGGCGGCCCGCGATTTTGCGCAGCAGGAATTAAAGCCTGGAGTAATTGAACGAGACGAACACCAGAAATTTCCGGCCGAGCAGGTTAAAAAACTCGGAGAACTTGGTTTCCTGGGGATGATGGTTGATCCAAAATATAACGGTAGCGGTCTCGATACCATATCGTACGTATTGGTGATGGAAGAGTTGTCTAAAATCGATGCCTCTGCCTCTGTAGTGGTATCGGTAAATAATTCGCTCGTTTGTTATGGCCTGGAAAAATATGGGAGCGAAGCCCAAAAAGAAAAATACCTTAAGCCATTGGCTGCAGGCGAAAAAATTGGGGCTTTTTGCCTCTCCGAGCCTGAAGCCGGATCGGATGCTACCTCGCAACGAACCACGGCAGAAGATAAAGGAGATTATTATTTACTTAATGGCACCAAAAACTGGATTACGAACGGCAGTACGGCATCAACTTACCTGGTTATTGCCCAAACCCATCCCGAATTAAAGCATAAAGGTATAAATGCTTTTATTGTAGAAAAAGGGATGGAAGGTTTTACTGTCGGTCCAAAAGAAAATAAACTGGGTATCCGCGGATCGGACACACATTCTTTGATGTTTAATGATGTAAAAGTACCCAAAGAGAATAGGATAGGTGAAGATGGCTTTGGCTTTAAATTCGCGATGAAAACTTTAGAAGGCGGCCGTATCGGTATCGCTGCCCAGGCTTTGGGTATTGCACAGGGTGCTTTTGAGCTGGCCACACAATATGCAAAAGAACGGAAGTCATTCGGCAAACCAATTTCAGAGCACCAGGCCATTGCCTTTAAACTGGCTGATATGGCCACACAAATCGAAGCAGCAAGGTTATTGGTGTATAAAGCAGCATGGCTGAAAGATCAGGGCTTGCCTTATACGCAGGCTGGCTCCATGGCAAAACTTTATGCTTCAAAAGTGGCCATGGATGTAACCATTGAAGCGGTGCAGGTACACGGCGGTTATGGATTTGTAAAGGAATACCATGTTGAGCGTTTGATGCGTGATGCCAAAATCACCCAGATTTACGAAGGTACTTCAGAGATCCAGAAAATGGTGATTTCGAGAGAAGTGATCCGTTAGTCATTAGTTCAAAGTCAGTAGTCTTGAGTCCGATCCTGCTCAAGACTACAGACTCCCGGATCAAAACTTAATCTTTCTCTCCGGCTACTGCGCTAAATACTGCCTTGATCAGGGCTACCACAATGGCCAAAAATGCAGCAGCAATAAAGCCTGAGGTGTTAAAAGAAGTCATCATGTTATCAACCAATAAAATCATTAAAACTGTGATGATAAATGATACCAGTCCTAAAGTTAAGAAGTTGATCGGAAAAGTTAACAACCTTAAAATAAATCCAATGGTTGCATTCGCAAGAGCAATCAATATTGAGGCGATAATTGCATTGCCGTAGCCATCAATGCTTACGCCTGGTACGAGTTTCGCCCCAATGAAGAATGCCAGTCCTGTTAAAAGGATTTCGATAATAAATTTCATAATTGTTTATTTTTGTAAATGTTCAAATTCTTTTTCAACTATTTGATCGTAGTTGCTGTTGTCATATCCGCACTTTCCTGTTCGAATAGAAACAACAGACCGGTCATTAAGTTTTCGGGAGATAGCTCCTCAATAATAATTAAAAATATTGATGAGGCAAGCCTCTTGCAGGTTAAAAATGCATATCAGGCTAAGAGCGATACACTTAACCTGATTTCAGTTTTAATAAAACCAGGCGAGTTAGACAGCATCCAGGACGAATTGGAGGTGACTGGAAAAGTTAAAATCCTTGGAGACTCACTAGTATTTAACCCGGATCAACCCTTTATTAAAGGTAAAGATTATCTGGTGCAAAGTTATATCGGTGTCAAATTTGCTACCATTGGTAACCTCATTACAAGCAGTGCAAAGCATAACTTACAGCCCCAAAAACAAACACTTAAACGGTAATAATCAGCATAATAATTAATACAGGTGTTTGATTTTTCTTAAAAAATTCCTACATTTGCATTGTAATCGAAGAAAAGAGAAGGGGACACAGTCCCCTTTTTCTATGAAATCAGGTTAAAATATGCAGGTAGAAAAGAGAGTTGCGGCCCTCGTTGAGGAAAAAATAGCGGACCGTCCGGAGTTGTTTCTGGTAGAAGTAAAAATGTTGCCAAACAATAAATTAATTATACAGGTTGATGGTGATGAAGGGATTAATATTCAGGATTGTGTGGCCATAAGCAGGCACGTTGGTTTTCATCTTGAAGAAGAAAATGCAATAGAGCAGGCTTATAATCTGGAAGTTTCCTCGCCGGGTGTTGGCGAGCCTTTAAAGCTGATCCGTCAATACAATAAAAACATTGGTCGTACGGTGAGCATCAAGCTGAAAGAAGGCTCGAAAAAAGAAGGAAAACTGCTGGCGGTTACAGAAAATAACCTACTGATTGAAGAGTCGGTTAAAGAAAAAGGGAAAAAGGCGGTAGCAGTTCAAACAGATGTGCCGTTTAATGATATATTAGAAACAAGTGTGTTAATTTCATTTAAGTAAAAATGAGTACTACAACAATTAATTTGATCGACTCTTTTCAGGAGTTTAAAGATTTCAAAAATATAGATCGCCCAACAGTGATCAGTGTGCTGGAAGAAGTTTTCCGTAGCATGTTGCGTAAAAAATACGGAACAGACGAAAACTGTGATGTAATTGTAAATCCTGATAATGGGGATTTGGAGATTTGGAGAACGAGAAGAGTAATGGAAGATGGGTTTTCTGAAGATGATGATTTAGAGATCGAGCTTGCTGATGTACACAAACTTGACCCGACTTTAGAAGTTGGCGACGATTATATCGAACAGATTACTTTAGAAAGTTTTGGCCGTAGGGCAATTTTAGCTGCCCGCCAAACTTTAGTGTCTAAAGTATTGGAATTAGAGAAAGATGAAATCTTCAAAAAATATAAAGATAGGGTGGGTGAAATCATCACCGGTGAAGTTTACCAGGTTTGGAAAAAAGAGACCTTGGTTTTAGATGATGAAGGTAACGAACTTTTAATGCCTAAAACAGAGCAGATTCCTGCTGATTATTTCAAAAAAGGCGATTCTGTAAGAGCAGTAATCTCTAAAGTGGAAATGATCAATGCCAACCCTAAAATTATTATTTCGAGAACGGCGCCGGAATTTTTACAGCGCCTGTTTGAACAGGAAGTGCCAGAAATTTTTGATGGTTTAATTACCGTTAAAAAAATTGTCCGCGAGCCGGGAGAACGTGCTAAAGTTGCGGTTGAATCGTACGATGACCGTATCGATCCGGTTGGCGCCTGTGTGGGTATGAAAGGATCCCGCATTCACGGTATTGTTCGTGAATTGAAAAACGAAAACATTGATGTGATTAACTTCACCAATAATATTTCATTATACATCACCCGTGCTTTAAGCCCGGCAAAAATTACTTCCATTAAGCTGGATGATGAAACTAAACATGCATCGGTTTACCTAAAACCGGATCAGGTTTCATTGGCCATTGGACGTGGTGGACACAACATTAAACTGGCCGGTAAATTAACCGGTTACGAAATTGATGTGTACCGCGAAGCCGGAGAAGAAAGCGACGAGGATGTTGATTTAGAAGAATTCTCAGATGAGATTGACAGCTGGATCATTGATGAATTAAAGGCTATCGGTTGCGATACTGCTAAGAGTGTATTAGCCCTTACAGTTGAAGATTTGGTAAAACGCACCGACCTTGAAGAGGAAACGATTAAAGAAGTGATTCAAATTTTGAAGTCAGAATTTGAATGAGTGGTGTAATTGCCAAATAAACACTACTTTTGTATTAAATAAAAACAATAATAGGAGCTAAATGTCAGACGACAAACCAATCATTTTAATTAAAGCTATTAAAGAACTTAATATAGGCATGGGTACGGCCGTTGAGTTTTTAAACAAAAAGGGGTTCTCTGCCGAGAAAAGTCCCATGTTTAAACTTACGGGAGACATGTATAATGCCTTATTAAAAGAGTATCAGGGAGATAAGATCGTAAGAGAAGAAGCCAAACAAATAGTGATTGGTAAAATACGTCGTGATGAGCCTGAGACTGAAAAGCCAGTAGAAGCGCCGAAAAAAAATGCCGATTTTGAGAAAAATGAAGAGATTTTAATTAAAAATGCTCAATCATTTAATCCTCCGGTAGAAAAGCCAAAGGTAACAGAAAGCCCTAAGGCAGATACACCTGCACCTGCGGCAGCAGTAGAGCCGGTAAAGGAAACCAAGGCGGAAGAAACCGGGTTGCCAGGGGTTAAAATTGTAGGAAAGATAGATTTAAATGATCTTAACCCGAAAACACGCCCGGCTAAGAAAGAAGAAACACCTGCTGCATCAGCACCGGTTGTAGAACAACCAGCGGTTAAATCACCAGAACCTGTAAAGCCGGTTGAACAACCTAAAGTGGAAGAAAAACCGGTTGAGGCTAGAAAGGAAGAAGTTCCTTCTGCATCAACACCAGTTACTGAAACACCGGTAGTTAAAACAATTGAGCCTGTAAAACCAGTTGAGCAACCTAAAGCGGAAGAGAAACCTGCTGATGCAAGACCGGCAAATAATGAACCGGAGGTAATTAAAGCACGTACCGTTAAATTATCTGGTCCGAATATTATTGGTAAAATTGATTTGCCAACCTCACCAGACCGCAGAAACGGTCCGGTTGCTTCGTCTAGCGATAGCGAGGCCGCAAAACGTAAGCGTAAACGTAAAAAAACTCCGGGAGCCCCAGGTCAACACGGTGGTCAAGGCCAGCAAGGACAAAATAATCCTGCAGGTCAGGGTCAGGGAGGTGCACCAGGACAGCCTCGTCAGCCTTATCAAGGCAACAGACCAGGTGGTACACCATACCAGGGTAACAAACCAGCCGGACAAGGTGGAACCCCTTACCAAGGAAATAGAAATAATAACAATAACAGGCCAGGTTTCCAAAATAGAAATGCCGCACCAAGCGGACCTAAAGAGGAACCTACTGAAAAGGAAATTCAAGATCAGATTAAGGCAACACTTGCCCGTTTAAGTGGTGCCGGTAAATCAGGTAAGTTTGCACAGCGTGCTAAATTACGCCGTCAGAAACGTGATGATGTTGCATCTAATGCTGAAGAGGCTGCAAATGAGCTTGAATCGCAATCGAAAATATTAAAAGTAACAGAATTTGTTACGGCTAATGAGTTAGCGAACATGATGGATGTACCGGTAACCAAAATTATTGGAACCTGTATGAGTTTAGGTATGTTCGTTTCTATTAACCAGCGTTTGGATGCTGAAACCTTAACCATTGTTGCAGATGAGTTTGGTTACGAAATCCAATTCGTTAAACCGGATGAAGAAGAAGATAATGTAATTGAGGAAGAAGATAACGAAGAAGATTTAATCGAAAGGGCTCCGGTGGTTACGATTATGGGGCACGTAGATCATGGTAAAACCTCATTGCTGGATTATATCCGTAAAGCCAACGTAGTAGCTGGTGAGGCGGGAGGTATTACCCAGCACATTGGTGCCTATATGGTAACGACTCCTTCTGGTAAAAAAGTAACATTCTTGGATACTCCGGGTCACGAAGCTTTTACTGCGATGCGTGCACGTGGTGCTAAGGCTGCCGATATTGCCATTATTGTAATCGCTGCGGATGATGCCGTGATGCCTCAAACAAAAGAGGCAATTAACCACGCACAGGCTGCAGGTGTACCGTTGGTATTCGCTTTCACTAAAGTGGATAAACCAGGTGCAAACGCAGATAAAGTACGTGAGCAATTATCAGTAATGAACATTTTGGTTGAAGACTGGGGTGGTAAATATCAATCACAGGAAATTTCGAGCAAAAGCGGCTTAAATGTTGATTTACTTTTAGATAAAGTATTATTAGAGGCTGAGTTGTTGGAATTGAAAGCCAATCCTAACAAGCGTGCTACAGGTACGGTAATCGAATCGGCATTAGATAAAGGACGTGGTATTGTAACTACGGTACTTGTTCAGGGCGGTACCTTAAAAGTTGGAGATCCGATTTTAGCGGGTAGCTATAGCGGACGTGTAAAAGCGTTAACCAATGAGCGTGGTGCTAAAGTAGATTCGGCAGGCCCATCACAACCGGTACAGGTTTTGGGTATGCAGGGTGCTCCTACAGCAGGTGATCGATTTAATGCTTTAGAAAGTGAAACCGAAGCCCGTGATATTGCAAACAAACGGATGCAGTTACAGCGCGAACAGGGCTTGCGTACGCAGAAACACATTACTTTGGATGAAATTGGCCGTCGTTTGGCAATCGGTAACTTTAAAGAGCTTAACATTATCGTTAAAGGTGATGTGGATGGTTCTATCGAAGCCTTATCAGATTCATTACTGAAATTATCTACCGAGCAGATTCAGATCAATGTGATCAGCAAAGGTGTTGGTCAGATTTCAGAATCCGATGTATTATTAGCTTCGGCTTCAGATGCGATTATTATCGGTTTCCAGGTTCGTCCATCAACAGGTGCACGTAAACTGGCAGAAGCTGAGCAAATCGATATCCGTCTATATTCTATCATTTACGATGCCATCAACGAGATTAAATCGGCAATGGAGGGTATGCTGGATCCAGAATTTGAAGAGAAAATCGTGGCTAATGTGGAGATCCGCGAAACCTTCAAAATCACTAAAGTGGGTACCATTGCAGGTTGTATGGTACTGGATGGTAAAATTACCCGTAACAGCAAAATCCGTGTAGTGCGTGACGGTGTGGTAATTTATACCGGTGAATTGGCTTCGTTAAAACGCTTCAAAGATGATGTAAAAGAAGTAGCCAAAGGTTACGAGTGTGGTTTAAATATCCAGAACTTTAACAACATCGAAGTGGGCGATATCGTAGAAGCTTACGAACAGGTAGAAGTAGCTAGAAAGCTATAATATCTTAATAATATAAAATTTAAAGTGGCCCGAAATGGCCACTTTTTTTTATGCTGTTAAATTATTCATGTTAAAATTATCAGATAATTTTAAGTTTGTATATTAAAAATATCTGATAATTTTAGTTTTTTGTCTTAAAAATATCGATATTTGCATTTAAGATTTATTTTATGGAAAGGTCAACGGCATTAAAATCTCTCAAAAATCACCTAGCTAAGCCCCAGCACACCATTTTGATAGGACCAAGGCAGATCGGTAAAACCACACTTGTTAAACAGCTGGCAGCGCAGTTGCAGAATGATAATGAGTTTGTCTATTTCTTAACTTTCGAAGATCCTGCCATTTTAGAGGCTGTAAACAAGCATGCAGAAAATATATTCAATTATACCTTATTACCGGCTGACGTACCGGTAGATAAGCGCTTGTACATTATCATCGATGAGGTGCAGTATGCAAAAGATCCTAGTAATTTTTTAAAGCTGCTGTATGATAAATATTCGCCAAAACTAAAAATTATTGCAACAGGGAGCAGTGCCTTTTATATCGATAAAAGTTTTAAGGATAGCCTGGCGGGCAGGAAAAAGGTATTTGAATTTTTCCCTTTGGCTTTTGATGAATTTCTCCATTTTAAAGGTGAGGATGGCTTAATCACTGAGTGGGAACAGATGACCAGAAGGCCTGCCTATCAAGGACTTCAATTCAGTCGTATAAATGCTTTGTTTGATGAATACCTGGTTTATGGTGGTTATCCGGCTGTTGTTTTAGCAGGTACCGAGCAGGAAAAGCAGGAAATGCTTAAGGAGCTAGTAAACAGTTATATGAAGAAGGACGCCTTGGAAGCCGGTATTAAAGAAGAACTCAAATTTTTTCAACTGGCTAGGCTGTTGGCCGATCAGACTGGGAATCTCGTAAATAACCATGAGTTGGGAAATACCCTGCAGATGGCCAGTTCTACGGTAGAAAATTATATCTACCTGATGCAGAAAACCTATATTGTACAATTATTGTCTCCTTTTTATGGTAACGTGCGTAAAGAATTAACCAAAATGCCAAAGGTTTATTTTAACGATAACGGCTTGCGTAATGCCTTGTTAAATAACTTTTCGAAGTTAGCCGATAGAGCAGATAAAGGCGAATTATTAGAAAATTATACATACTGTAGATTAAGACAGTTATACGATGCTGATAGCTTGCATTTTTGGCGTACTGCCGATGGTAACGAAGTTGATTTTGTAGTAGAAGAACAATTAAAAACAGGCCCTGCTTACGAGGTTAAATATAACGATGCTCAGTTTAAACCTAACAAGTACAAGAAATTTGCAGAGGCCTATCCCAATTTTAACTTGAAATGTGTCTGTAAGATAATTACCAAAGAAGGAGGAATAGAGGCCATTAGATTATAGCTTGCTACCGAAATATTAATCCACTAAATATTTATGTGCTTTGTAAAGTAAAATTATCTTGCTCTGCTTAAAATCAGATTAAATAATTTAGTAGCGCTAACTAGTATGTTAAAGTTATCTGTTATAATAAAATGGTCATATTGTTCCTGTAATATTTTACGTACATAAATGTTAAAAGAGTTCCAAATTAATTCAGGACTCTTTTTTTTAACGGATATTTGCCTGTTCATCTACCAAACGCATTAAATGAATACAGTTATAAACCAGCAGACAACACCAGAGAAAAAGAATTTTGATTTTGTTGATACAATAAGGTGCATTTCTATGTTTGGCATTGTCTTCGAACACTCAGCGGTATTGTGGGGAATAAAATATTCGGCCATTGGGGATACCTGGTTACAGGTGGTTACCATGCAGTTTTGGAAGTTTGCCACAATTGCCTTTTTTCTGATTGGTGGGTTTCTGATCAATTATAAATTTACAGAATACACACCGGGGCAATATCTGGTTCGCAGATTTAAAAACACGATTAAACCCTGGTTGTTCTGGATATTTTTCCTGGTAATTGCAACCCTGATACAGCGGATCATAATTGCATCAAGGGGAGGTGATGCCGTTTTTTTAACCAGTCCGCTCGCTTATTTTACTGAAGAATTTAGGTATATTCTATTTGAAAGTAGCTTTTGGTTTATCCTAAATTTTCTCATCTGTATAAGCATTCTGTTGATTTTTAAAAAACATTTATATAAGCTTTGGTTTGGATTGATATGGGCTGCAGTTTCTTTGGTATATAGTGTTAACCTCTATTTTGAATGGTTTGTAACACATCATTCGGCAGCCCTGTTCGGTTTTGTGTTCTATTTGTGGCTTGGCGTATACCTCAACCGGTATTACGAGCAGGTAATGAGCTATATTAAAAAAATAAAATGGTCCTATGTTGCTATAGTCAATGTGCTGTTTTTTCTCTTGTCCTGCCTGGAGGTGATCTACCTGGCTAAACATGGATCGAAGGATGAGTATAATACGCTGCGTATCTCAAATATCCTTTATTCGCTAAGCATGTTTGTGTTGCTATTAAAGATGGGCAGTGTGAAATTTATCGACAAAAACCTCGAGCCCCGCAAAACCACATTTGGTATTTATCTGCTGCATCAGATTCTGATTATCAGGCTAATGCCAGAAATTTTTAAATGGAATAAGTGGAATACCACCACTTTTACGGTAACCGAGAATATTTTATACTCAATATTGCGTTTTACATTGGTTTATGGCCTGAGTTTCTTTTTGACAAGACTGTTGTTGAAGACAAGGCTAAAATGGACCGTGGGTGGATAATTATATTAAGTATAGTGACGGAAACTCCGCCAATTCTGCTTTTTTCTGGTAAAGGTAAAAATTTAACAAACGTTCTGAAAAGAAACCGAAAATTCGGCGTTGATATGGGTATTCGCTTAATTTAACCACTTTCTCCAACTCTGACAGGATGGGGAATAGCCAGGCACAATAATCTGAAAATGTGTTTTTATCTGCAATAAACATATTACAGCAGTACATCATATCCCTACTGTTAAAAAAGTCGTCAAAAGATTGCGTTTGGTTGGGGTACATCTGTGTAACTACATCCCTCATTAAATACCAATCTTCCTTAATATGATAAAAGATATAATGGTTTTTGATTGAGCACCTGCACGTCATATCAATACGCAATGGTAATGCTGTTGGCACAATTATTTTATTAGCCATCAATTTTTCCAATAATGCATTTTTTACCTTATCAGAAGCAATAAAATCTAGCGTTTCCTGGCTAAGCTCTTTTTCATAAACTGGCCGCTCATCGGTTATTATCTTGGTCAGAAGCAGTTTCTTTTTAACAATGGTTTCGGGAACGATAAAATACCTACGGTAATGGCTCAATCCAACCCATTTACAGTCGAAGCTTTCGAGATTTTTCCATATCCAGTACAAAGCAGTAAGCTCACTGTAAGTACTGTTCTTATTCGCTATATGGTCTCCGGTATTATCGGCTATAAAACCCAGATCAATGCCTGAGCTTCCTTTACCTACCTGTATCGGCACAATGTAATCGCACACAGGAATAGGGTACTCCTTGTGGAAAACGGAGAATATTTTTAAGTCCGAACTACTCATTTTTTAATTCATTTTTCGATTTTAACAGCGCCGAGGCAATTACCTGGTGCATATCATAATAGCGGTATTCAGCCAGCCGGCCTCCGAAAATCACTTTTTCTTCTTTTGAGGCCAAATCCTGGTATTTTTTCAGGATATGCATATTTTTCTCGTCGTTTACGGGGTAATAGGGCTCTGCATTCTGGGCATCTTTTACTGGATATTCTTTTGTAATTACCGTTTTAGGCTGCGTACCAAATTCAAAATGCTTATGTTCATATACACGGGTATAAGGGGTTTCTGCATCTGTAAAATTCATCACAGCATTGCCCTGGTAGTTTTCGGTATCATGAACTTCCAGCTCATACCTTAAGCTTCTATACTCAAGCTCACCAAAACGGTAATCGTAATAAGCATCTATCTTTCCGGTGTATACAATTTTTTCTGCCGCATTTAGCCATTCAGATTTATTGTCAAAAAAATCGGTATTTAATCTTAGGTCACAGCCAGCTAATAAACCATCTATTACCTTGTTAAATCCACCAATGGGAATTCCTTGGTATTTATCGTTAAAATAATTATTATCGTAGGTAAACCTAACAGGAAGACGTTTAATGATAAAGGCAGGCAGTGCCGTTGCTTTTTTTCCCCATTGTTTTTCGGTGTAATGTTTGATCAACTTTTCATAAATATCTGTACCTACAAGTTTTAAGGCCTGCTCTTCCAGGTTTTGTGGTTCCCCAATATTCAGATGTTTAATCTGTCTGGCAATTTCTTCCTTAGCCTCTTTCGGAGTTTTTGTTCCCCAAAGTGAATAAAAGGTGTTCATGTTGAACGGCAGGTTATACAGTTCTCCCTTGTAATTGGCTATGGGCGAATTAGTATAGCGGTTAAAATCAGTAAACTGGTTGACAAAGTCCCATAAAAACTTATCATTCGTATGAAAAATATGGGCACCATACCAGTGCACATTTATATCCTCTATTTTTTTACAGTGAATATTGCCTCCTGTATGATCCCTTTTATCAATAACAAGGCATTTTTTGCCAGCTTTGGTCATCTCGTGTGCAAAAGTGGCACCAAAAAGTCCAGAACCAACAATTAAATAATCATATTTTTTCTCACTTTTCATTTATTATATTGTGGCTTATTGATTCTGTTTTCGATAGCAGATCTCATTTTGGCAACTGCGCATTGGTATGTGAGCTTCTCATGGGCAAATTTTAATGCGTTCTCCGTAATCTGTTTATAAAGCATGGGATCTTTCTCAATCTGGTAATATTGATTTACCAGATCGCTCAGGTCGTTCTTTACAGGGATATAATGCTCGTAGGGCTTTAAATCGTAATGAAAGTATTCTTTCCATTTCCTTTCCTGTAAAAATATAACCCTCTGGCTGTAAAAAAGAAATTTTAGGCGGGCAGAATAGCTATTTCCTTCTACATCGATTAAATATTTATACTGTGTATGTTGGGGCAGGGTAAAATATGGAACATCCTTTTTATGGATAAAATAATCATCCACGTAGGTATTATAAAAGTCAAAAATCTCGGGGGCCTGATTTCCGATTTCTATCAATTTCTCCCTTATCATATTGGTTTTGACATTTCCGGCCCAAAATATACGTGGGTCGAGCCAGGTTTCTTTTCCTTTGGCCTCAATTTCTGCCACTGTATTTGAAAAACTGTTAATCCCTGCTTCTTTCCAACTTTCAAAGGCAAAATCAGGGATCAGAAAATCCTGCTTTTGATCGTCGTCTATGCAATAATAAAAAGAATCATCTTCGTATCCGCCTGCAGGTTTATCATTGATGAAAAATTTAAAGTACAGTTCCTTATCCGTAACCAGTTCTTTAAGGCAGTCGAGCAAAATCTTGGCTGTAGCTTGTCCCCTGGTCTGACTCTTGCCTACTAGGTTAACTGCCGTAAAACCATTCTTTTTTACGAGTTCTACATGTGGCCATAGGTTTCTGTACTTTTTTTCCAGAAACTTACGGCTAATGCTTATTTTGTCGATCTTCTTATAAAGAAACGAGGTTAAACCCATATCGAATTATAAATTTGGATGCAAAGGTATCTGATTTTCTACAATAGGTACTGTTTTTTATTTTATTTTTGAAGGAGATGATATCAATAATTATAGCCTCCGTAAATAAAGATCAGCTTTCTGATATAAAGGAGAACATTGCTGCAACCATAGGAGTAGATCATGAAATTATCAGTTTTGATAATGCTGATGGGAAACGTGGATTATGCGAAATTTACAATGAAGGAGCAAAGCGGGCCAAATATGAGCTACTTTGCTATATGCACGAGGATATCAGTATTAGAACGAAAGACTGGGGTAGTATTGTTGCAGCTATTTTTAATGAAGATCAGAAAATAGGACTGATTGGCATAGCCGGGAGCAGTTATAAAACTCAAGTTCCGTCTGGATGGTTTTGCAGCGCAGGTGAAAAAAAAATCAATTATATTAATATTCTTCAACGCTATAAATTTAGCGAAGAGAAAACACAACACATTTCTCAAAATGTAAAAAATGAAAAATATTCGAGTGTAGTTGTGGTAGATGGCGTTTGGTTCTGTACAAAAAAAGAAATCGTTAAAGTTCATAAGTTTGATGAGGAAACATTTAAAAAGTTTCACTGTTATGATCTCGATTTTTCACTTCAAGTACAAAAAACATACCGTGCAGTTGTAACTTTTCAGGTATTATTAGAACATTTCTCAGAAGGAAATTATGGTAAAACCTGGGTAGAGGAAACATTAAAATTACATGAAAAATGGGTAGCTGATTTACCGATAGATGTAGAAGGGTTATCAAAAAAAGAAATTTTCTTTGCTGAAAAACATTCACTTAAATTCTTTCTAAAGCAGATGAAAATAACTGGATATAAAAAGATAGAAATATTCAAAATATTTTGGCGAAGTAAACTTAAAAACAACTTTAGCTTGTTTTTAATGTTAAATAAAGAAATTTGGCGTAGTTAAATCTGGTAACCTGCTTGTTTAAAGTACGGTTTCCAAAAATGAATGTTTTTGTCCCATGCATGACAACCAAAAGGCATATTTCCTTTAAGTAAAGCCATTGCCCTTTGCGGAGCTGTTTCAATAGAAAAGTTCAATGCCTTTTTATAAGTAGGAATCTTTATTCTTTTTTTCTTTCGATTCACTTCTACGGTCCAGAACATGTCCTCATTATAGTCGCTGCTTTTCCTACCAATATAATTTTCTATGAGTTCTTTTTCCTGGATACAAACATTATAAAAGGATTCAACTTTTCTCAAAGAAAAGCCTCCATTGCCGACGTAATTGTACAATTGTCGTTCAATGTCAGGCCTACCTTGTTTATCAAGTAGATTATATCTCCTATGCAGGTACGACCTAAGTTTCTCTTTAGTTCTTTTAAATAAAGTTGGAAATTCTTTTTCTCTCAACCATGGCGCACCTATATAATCATAACCCAAGCTGCACCAATATGCTAATTCATTTTTAAATACGAAAGCATCCAATTGGTAGATAAGCAGATAGTTGTAATTCAAGAATTTCTCATAAAAGAGTTCCGAAAGCATTAAATCGTTGTAACTAAACACGCTTTTAAAATAAAAGCTTGGGAAAGACACTTCACTATAAGAAAATGCTATCTGTATATTCGATATTTCCAGGTCATCTGGTTTAAGTATTACAATATCGTAGTCAGACAGTAACTTTCCACATTGAGCCAATGCTATCTTTTCGTAAATTGAAAGCTCGGATTTATAAATTGGTATTACAATAACGCAAGAACTATTCATTTTAGCTTCTATTGAATTTTGGCAAAAATAACAGTATAATATTCATGAAGGCTTTCAAAATTTTGTAGGCGATCGGATACTTTTTTATATGCATAAATTGTTCTGCCTTTTTAAATTTTATCTCTTTCAAATATTCATAGTCCTTGACAAATTCTGGAAAATATCTGTTCAAAGAAGCTTCTCTTTCTTTATTGATTTCCGGATGATTTTGTGAATTTGCGGATATCCCAGTTCCATCATAAGTTACAATTATGCAATCTAAGTGCTTATATGAAGCCTCGCGTTTACAAATTGCATAAGTGAAGAATTCCCAATCCGATACGATTTTGAAATTTTCATTATATAAGAAAATATCCTTAAACAGCTTAGCTCGAATAAAACTTGCCTGATGTGAGATGTTTTGTTCATAAAAAAAAGCAAAATTTAACTTTTTTGGGAAAGTGCGAATCTCTTGTTTTATACCATCTACCTGTAGGATATCACCATAGTAAATATCATATTGACCATTTAATTCCGCATTCAATTTCTCTAAAATAGTATTATCAATTAAAGCATCTCCACTATTTAAAAACATTAAATAATCACCTGTTGAAATCTTAATGCCCTTATTCATGGCATTATATATACCGCTGTCAGGTTCAGATACAGCATAGCTAAAAAATGAAGAGTGGGCGTTAAGAACATCTTTGCTACCGTCCGAACTATTTCCATCAATAACGATAAACTCAAAGTCTTGCCAAGTTTGGTTTGCTACGCTTTGAACTGTTTTTTCCAGCCCTGCCTTATTGTTGTAATTGATAGTTATAATTGATAATTTTTTACTCATCATAGAAATTTTATTTTGAGTGATTAAACTATACCAAAAACGGTGTCAAGATTCTTAAAGCACTGTTCTTTTTCATAGTTGAGGTTAAAAGCTGCGGCTGCATTTTTTGCCTCTTGTTGATATGTTGCATCATCAGTTAATAACCTGAGGATATTGTTCTTAAACTGGACAGGATCATCGCTAACTAAACAACCATTGTTTGTTTTGTCGATCAAGCCATCAATGCCCCTCGTATTACATACCACGGGCAGGCCATAAGATAGTGCCTCTACCACTTTTATTTTGGTTCCGGTGCCGGTTAACATTGGGCATAAGGCTACTTTTGCCTTTTGATAATAAGTTGATAAATCTTCAGCAAAGTTTACCGCAATAATATTGGGTGCCTTAACGGATAGATGCTTATTGATCTGCCCTATAATGCATATGTGTATATTGCCAGGTAATAATGGGTATACCTTGTTAAAAAACCAGGTGGCCGATTTTTGATTGTGTATGTTATCGGAAGCCACATAGATCAGATCAAACGGTTTCTCTTCAGTAGAATGACGGTTCTCCGGCTTATCCAGCATCATGGGGGCAAGTGCGACCTTGTTTTTACAGAACTGACTAAAGATATATTGCTCTTCTACAGAAATGGCCAAAGCAATATCAAATAATGAAATCCTGCGGATCTCTTCTTTAAAAGAACTTCCGATATTTACTTTTCTTTGAAGCTGGGCAGTTATAAAATCGTGCGTATCGATTATTTTTACCGGTTTTTTTGCAAGTGGGTTATCCTCAACCAGTGTGGCCCAGCTTGCATAATTGATGAAGATATAATCGTAATCCTTGCTTTCCAGGATTTTTTTAAAAGCCCGCTTAAATCTCAAGGTAACCAGTTCGGGAAAATTAAGCGGAAAAAACCAGGCTTTGTTCTGGTAAAAAAAATTGGGTAACTTATAAAATAACAGGTAAAAGAGGATATTTTTTTTAGAAGGCTTTTTTTTGATCACATAGGTCTTATCTGCCAGGCCAGATTGTTCAAATGCCTGAATATCTGATGCATTCCATTGCCCAGTGTAGTATTCGCTTACAAAATCAATCTCGAAATTTCTTGATTTGAAGTAATCCAGCATACTTAAGGCCCTGGTTCTATTTCCCGCATTTTTTTTTAACGGGTTATCGGGCATAAAAAATAATACTTTTTTCATCCGATATATTAATCGTTAAAGGCCTGCATGTCGATTAAACGCCTGTATAAACCATTTTTATTCATCAATTCGTTATGACTTCCGTTTTCTACAACTTCGCCTTTATCAATCACCACAATTTTATCCGCATGTTGTATGGTACTTAAACGGTGCGCTATGACAATTGAAGTACGGTTTTTCATTAAATTATTTAACGCGTCCTGTACCAGTTTTTCAGATTCAGTATCTAAGGCTGATGTAGCTTCATCTAAAAGCATAATGGGTGGGTTGGCCAAAACTGCCCTGGCAATACAAACCCGTTGTTTTTGCCCGCCAGATAATTTATTGCCCCTGTCGCCCACATTGGTTTGGTAACCATTTTCTGTATTGAGGATAAAATCGTGTGCATTTGCAATTTTCGCCGCCGCCATAACTTCTTCTTCGGTTGCATCTGGCTTCGCAAAAGCGATATTATTAAAAATGGTGTCGTTAAATAAAAACGACTCCTGGTTAACGATACCCATTTGCGAACGGATACTTTCTACTGTAAGGTCCCGGTAATCATGACCATCGATTTTGATAACCCCCGATTTTGGATCATGAAAACGTGGTAGTAAATCCATCAACGTGCTTTTGCCACCTCCGGAAGGGCCCACCAGAGCCACTGTTTTACCTTTTTCTATATCAATGTTAATATTTTTTAATACCTCTTTATCGCCATAATTGAATGAAACATCCTTTAAGGTTAAGGCAGTACTGAAATCGCCTAATGTTTCTGCTCCGGCTTTATTTTTAAGCGCAGGTTCGGTATCGATCAGGTCTAATACGCGTTCGCCAGCAGCGATACCAGAGTGGATGCCGCTAAAAGAATCGGCAAGGGCTTTTACCGGCTGTAGTACCTGTGAAAAAGTAGCAAGGTAAACCACAAATTCTGCTGCTTTCAAATCGCCTTCTCCACTCAATATCAGGGTACCACCATATAAAAGAATAAATACAACCACCAAAACACCCAACGTTTGAGAAACCGGAGAAGCCAATTGTTGCCTTCTGGCCATTTTTCTATTTAAAAACGAATAAAACCTGTTTTCGGTATCAAACTTTTCCTTTGTACGTTCGGTAGAGTTAAAGGCTTTGATAATCTTTATGCCACTAAGCGATTCATCCAAAAAGCCGATCATCTTTGCAAAAGATTCGTGTGACTGTGTGGCCTGTTGTTTTAATCTTTTCACGATTTTACTGATGATAAAGCCCGAAACCGGAATTACCAGCAGAGAAAATAAGGTTAATTTGACAGATATAGAAATCAGCACACCAATAAAAAAAAGTAGTTGTAAGGGTTCCTTGAAAACTACCTGCAACGTGTTGGTAACCGTAAACTGGACCACCTGAACATCAGAGGCCACTTTTGATATAATATCGCCCTTGCGCTCATTATTAAAGTAGCCAACATGTAAGTTCATTACATTATTAAAAACGGTTTTACGGATGTTTAAGAGCGTGTGTACACGTAAATCTTCCATAAAACGTTGAGAAAAATAACGGAAAAAATTAGCAAGAAATACCGTTCCAATAATAACTACGCAAATTACTTTTAACGCCAGGATTTTATCCTCTGCAATAATGCCATCTATGTAATTGTTAAAGCGGCCCAATAAATCCCAGTCGCTTTTCTCTTCTGCAATTTTGGCCGGATCGCATTTCCCCAAAAACAGGGCCTGCATTAAAGGGCCCAACAATGTAAAAAGAAAAGTATTAAAAAAAATTGCAAACAATGTGGTAATTACATAAGGTATTGCAAACTTTTCAATAGGCTTGGCAAATGATAATAAACGAAAATAAGTTTTCATTAATGTTAATGTATGTAACGGAATTCAGGGGGAATACCCCGCCGTAAAAAATATAATAAAGTTCAGGCAAATGTACGGTTTTTCATACATATCAATAAGATGCAGGCTCCTGGCAGAATTAAAATTACAATTCTTGGTTTTTTGGAATTGGCAGATATGCTGTTTTAGAAAAAGTAGACCGTTAATAGTCCTCACTATTAACTTTTTTCTATATTGCTGGTTTTTGATTAATAGCCTATTTTTCTTTGCTGTTTCCCAGGCAGTGCTGATATAAATTCATGTACTGTTTCGCGGCAATTTCCCACGAAAACTTTTCGGCCTGGGCTTTTGCTTCTTCACCACGATTGTTTTGTATGAAATCAACCATTCCGGCAGTAAACACCTCCTGCATATGTTGAGGCTCAAAATTATCAAAATAGTAAGCAACATCGCCACCAACCTCAGGGAGTGAAGTAAATTTTGAGAGGAAAACGGGTTTCCCGAAATGCATCGCCTCAATTACAGGAAGTCCAAAGCCTTCGGCAACAGAAGGGAATAAAAAAGCATCACAATTTTTATAATACCAGGCCTTATCTTCATCAGAGATCGGCCCTGTGATGTGTACCCTGTCTAAACAATCGTATTTTTCAGCTTCTTCCAAAATCCTTTGTTTATGTGGGGTTTCCCTACCCGAAATAACAAGATGAAAGTCGTTATCTTTTAATAAGGCTGGCAGCAGGTGGAATCCTTTTTGTACGGATAATAATCCTATGGTAAACAGGAAAGGTTTTGGTGGGACAAAGCTTGGTTGATGTTTTTCATCCGAAATCAACTTATCGGCACCATTATAAATTACGCTAACTTTCGCTTTGGCCTCCGGAAAATAGTGGGCTACGTCATTTGCAACAAACTGCGAAATGCATACGATTTTGTCGCATTGTGAAATCAGTTTACCCAGTTTTTTTAAATATACTTTGATCCTGTGTGGCTTACTAAACTTTAAATGTACCTTATTCATGTCATGAATGGTCATTATTTTTTTTGCATTAACCCTTTTGGGCCTTAACCTGCAGGTTTGATCGGATAAATGGACCACATCGAAATCATTTTTGCCCTTAAAGAACAACCGGTCTAATCTGGAGAGATAGATGATATCAACCAGGCCGTTAAAAAGATATTGAGTGTGTTTAAAGAGATAAAATTTTAAATCAAATTTACCTTTGTTTTCCTGGATCAGTGCATCGCCCAGCCCTTTTCCAAAGGAGAAATAGCCACAATTGGCATCTTTCATCGAATCAAAGGTGACTAAGACTTTAGGCTTTTTCATTCAATAACATTTATTAGTTGATGCAAATATAGACAGATTTAAGTTGTGGCCTACTTTACCATTTTATAGTTACGGTATTCGAACAGGCGCAATCCGGTTAAATCTTCAATTTTCTGTAGCAGCCTTCTGCGGAAATTCATTTTTGGGGTTTCTTTAGTTAAATCTTTATCAAATTTCCAGTTTGCGGCGGCAATTCTGGCCTGCATCACTTTTGGGTGGCTACCCTTAAAATGAACCAAACGGTCGGCATTGTGCATATCATAGGTATCCTGGATAGGGTAATTCTCCTCTATCCATTCCGGTGTTTGATAAAATTGGTTAAAATTACGCACTTTACCCTGCAGGCCTTTTGGCGGTTTTACCCAGCCATAATGATAAACGTAGGCATCGATTAATTTAGCCTTCAACTTCCTGTCATTAATCCTGAAGCCCTGGGCATCACGGTAAGAGCGAACCCCAGGCAGGTTTTTGATAATCCTGACTTCTCTTCTGTACCAGCGCCTGGATTCTGCCAGATAATCATAAGAGGCATAAAAATGCTTATACTTTAAAAGTAGAGCCTCAACCTTGCTGTTGTTCAGCTCCTGCTCCATTTCTTTTTTAATCAGTGGAAGATAGTCTTCGTGTATGGCTTCATCACCCTGAATGTAGATCATCCAATCGGTATCTTCGCTTATTTCTGCCAAAGCTTTATTGGTTTCGTCGGCAAAAACACGTCCACCTTCGCGAATGCTGTCATCCCAAACTGTATCAATTGTCCTGATCTTCGGGTCGATACTTTTAACCATTTCTGATGTTTCATCAGATGAATTGCCCAATGCAACTATAAAATCATCACACAGGGGTAATATCGAAAGTATGGCTTCTTTTGCCGGATAATCGTTTACAATTGCGTTTCTTAAAAAGGAAAAACCGGTCACTTTCATGATGGGCGTGCTTGGTAGCTGATAATTTTTGTTTATTTGTACAAAGATAGTTTTATTGATGAATACGCATCTATCCATTTTAAGCGAAGTAAAAGCAGGGAATTATAAAGCTTTAGCAAGAGCGTTAACATTCGTCGAAAATAATATTGGTCCGGCCGATTCCATTTTAAAGGGGTTAGACAGTAAAGCCAATACAACTGTTCTGGGGATTACCGGCCCCCCGGGAGCAGGTAAAAGTACGCTTGTAAATGCGGTAACGAATTATTTTGCAGCGATTGGAAAATGTATTGCAATTTTGGCGATCGATCCTACTTCTCCGTTTAATTTTGGTTCTCTGCTAGGCGATCGTATCCGCATGTCCAACCAGTTTAACAATCCAAATGTATATATCCGGTCGTTGGCTACGAGAGGTGCGCTGGGTGGAATTTCTGCAAAAACCATCGAAATGGTTGATGTTTTAAAAGGCTCCAATTTTGACCTGATCATTGTTGAAACGGTTGGTGTTGGACAATCAGAAGTGGAAATTGCCGGACTTGCGGATAAAACTGTTGTTGTATTGGTGCCAGAATCGGGGGATGAAGTTCAGCACATAAAATCGGGTCTGATGGAAATTGCCGATTGTTTTGTGATCAATAAGGCTGATAGGGAAGGTGCCGATGTTTTTGCCAATAACCTGAAGAAAATTGTTCATCAGGGGACGAAAGCTATACCGATATTAAAAACAGTGGCAGATAAAAATACGGGTATTGATGAATTGTGCGCTTGGATAATCCAACCTCTTACTCCCGATCACAGCCGAAGGGTTTTTCTATTTGCGGAGAAAGCCTGGAAAATTATTCAGCATCAAAAAATGCAGCACATTGATAAAAAAAGGCTGCTTGAACGAATCCAGGCAGCCATTAAACTTGACAATTTTAATATTTACCGTTTTGCAGAAGAATTTGTGAATGAAAGCTAAGGGGTTGGCTTTTTTACTGGAAATTGCAAACCGATTTAACTGTTCATGATGTCTTCAATCTCTTCAGCAGCTAATGGGATATCGGCCATGAGGTCTACATTTCCATCCGGAGTAATGAGAATGTTGTTTTCTAAACGGATGCCCAGATTTTCTTCTGGTATATAAATACCCGGTTCTACAGTAAGGATATTGCCTGCTGCAAATGGTGTGTACCTTCCGGCAAAATCATGTACATCAATGCCTAAATGATGCGAGTTGCCATGCATAAAGTATTTTTTATAAGCTGGCCAAGCGGCCGTTTGGTTCTTTACATCTGATAAAGAAATAAGCCCAAGATTAACCAGCTGCTCAGTCATGATTTCGCCAACTTGTTCGTGGTAGGTATTCCATATGGTTCCTTCGCCAATTAATTTGATCGATTCTTTCATTACGTGCAATACGGCATTGTATACATCCTTTTGTCTTTGTGTAAACCTGCCATTAACAGGAATCGCTCTACTCATATCGGCATTGTAATTGGCATATTCGGCCCCAAAATCGAAAAGTATTACCTCCCCATCCTTACATTCCTGGTTATTATCATTGTAGTGCAGAATATTTGCATTATGGCCGGAAGCAATAATAGGTGTATAAGCGTGGCCTGTTGCCCCCTGGCGGATAAATTCGTGTATAATCTCTGCTTCAATTTCATATTCTTTAACGCCGGGCCTGGTGAATTTTAATACCCTGATAAAAGCATCGAGGGTTATTGCACATGCTTTTTTAGTTAGTTCAATCTCTATTTCAGATTTAACTGCGCGTAAATTTCGCATAATTGGTGCCGAACGTTCATAATGATGCAAGGGATATTTTGCTCTCATTTTCTCAATGAAACGCATATCCCGATAAGGGACTTCGTGGGCATATCGGTCGTTTTCATTTGTATTTAAATAAAGATGCTCTGCATAGTTCACAATGCTATGCAGGATATTGTCAAAATCCTCTAACCAGTATACGGACTGAATACCCGATGCTGCTTTAGCTTGTTCTTTGGTATACTTGTATCCTTCCCAAATTTTAATGAAATCGTTAGTCTGTCTTAAAAACAGGACTTCTCTGTACAGGGGATTAGGACAATCGGGAAATAATAGCAATATGGTTTGTTCCTGATCAATTCCCGATAAATAAAATAAATCTGGATTTTGCTTAAAAATAAAGTTCTGATCGCCACTTCTAGGAAATTCATCACTTGAATTGAATATAGCTAATGAGTTGTTTTTTAGGTGATTAGTAAATTTTTTTCTATTTAAAATAAATAATGACTGATCAATAGTAGGATATTTCATGAAAATGGTATTTTTATATGGAAGTGGCCAAAAGTAATAAAATGATTATTTACTGTGAAGTTTGGAACGGAGTTTGTATAAAAGTTTGAAAATTTAAAATTTTGTTTAATTTTGCGATTACTAAAAAATTAATCAATTAAATTGTTTAACCCTTAAAAAAGAAAAAAAAGATTATGAATTATTCTACTTTAAAGAAAAGTGTTGCGCTTTCTTTAGTGGCATTAACAGGAGTTGCTTCTCTTGCTGTCGCTCAGGATGCTCCTGCAACCTCTTCTGCTGTTAAGGTATTTGGCGGTAGAGGACAGTACAGAACTTGGTCTATTGGTGTACATGGTGGCGTTTTAATGCCAGTTGTAGCAATCGGCGGTTCAAACGACTTTAACAAATGGGATGCTAACTTAGGTTACGGTTTAAACATCCGTAAACAATTAGGTCACTCATTCGGTTTAGAATTAAATGGAACCCGTGGTAAACTTTCAGGTACTAACGAAGGTATTTCTAACCCAGCTGTAAAAGATTTCGAAACTCAATTACAATATGCTGTTGATTTACGTGGAGTTGTAAATGTTGGTTCTATCGATTTCTTACGTCGTGAAAACTCAGTAGGTTTCTTCGTAACAGCTGGTGCTGGTTATATGGCTTATGCTCCAAAAATTACTTTAGCTAATGGTTCAGTAATCGATTGGAAAGGTAAAGCTATTGGTCCTGCTGATGACAGACACGATGCTAAAGATTACGTAAAAGGTTTCTACATTCCAGTAGGTGCTGGTGTTAAATTCAAAGTTTCTGAGCGTGTTAACTTTAACTTAGGTTATACCATGAACTTTGTTGATGCTGATAACTTAGACGGAGTTTATGCAAAAGGTCAAACTAAAGATAAATTCTCTTACGGTTATGCTGGTTTAGAATTCTCTTTAGGTTCTTCTGCTAAACCAACTTTAGAATGGACTAACCCATTAGCTACTATGTACGATGAGTTAAAAGATCCAACTTTACGTCAAGAAGTTGAAGCATTGAAAAACCGTGTTTCTGCTGTTGAAAAATCTGTTGAAGATTTGAAAAAAGATTCTGATGGTGACGGTGTTGCTGATCAGTTCGATAAATGCCCAGGTACTCCTGCTGGTACTGCTGTTGATGGTTCAGGTTGTCCTCTTCCAAAAGCACCAGAGCCTACTGCTCCAACTAGCAATGTAACTGGTTTCGAAAAAATCGGTTTCGATTTCAACTCTTCAGTTTTAAAAACTGAGTCTTACCCTACTTTAGATAAATTATCTTCAGTGTTACGTGAAAACGGTGGTAAAGTAACTGTAAACGGTTACGCTTCAAGCGAAGGTACTGCTGCATATAACTTGAAATTATCTAAAGACAGAGCTAACTCTGTTAAAACTTACTTAGTAAACTCTGGCGTTAACGCTAGTCAAGTTGCTACTAAAGGTTATGGCGAAGCTAATCCAATTGCTTCTAACGATACTGAAGAAGGTCGTATCCAAAACCGTCGTGTTGAAACTGCTAGAAACTAGTATTTCAATATAAAAATTAAGAAAGTCCCGATGCAAATCGGGACTTTTTTTATGCCATTCAGTTTCGCCTGTTAAGCTTTTTCGCTAAGTTTGTATCATGTACTTCTTTAGAAAAAAGGATCCAAACAGGCCAAATAATATCAATATTAAAATTATGCATTTTATCAATGCATTGGCCATTTCAATTTTTCTGGCAGGTATCATCTATAAGCTTATCCAGTGGCTTGCCAAATAACCTCAAAATAGTATGAAACAAATTATCAATACCACTAATGCTCCAGCTCCAATTGGGCCATATAGCCAGGCTGTACAGGCCGGAAACTTTTTATTCGTATCAGGTCAGGTAGCCATTAATCCTGAAAACGGAGAATTGAATATTGGCAATATCGAAGAAGAAACACACCAGGTAATGCGTAATCTAAAAGCAGTTTTACTTGAGGCGGGTTTAACATTCGATAACGTAGTAAAGTCTACTATCTTCTTAAGTGATATGGGTACCTTTGCTCAGGTAAACGAGGTTTACGGGCAGTACTTTACTGCTGATTTTCCAGCTCGTGAAACGGTTCAGGTTTCTGTATTACCAAAAAATGTTAATCTAGAAATCTCTGTAATTGCCGTTATAGGCTAGTTTTGGCAGAAAATAAGCGTAAATATTTTATATCGGGCATTGTTCCATACATCATCTGGGGAACAATGTCGGTACCTTTGCGTAACATAAAAGATTTTCCGCCACACGAAATTTTATTTTACAGGATACTTGTTTCCATATTTGTAGTTTGGGGAATCATTTTTTTATTTAGAAAAGAAGCTTTAAAAAATGATCTGAATCTCTTCAAATCCTTAAGCTCCCGCAAGAAAACCAGACTCATGCTGCTTACTGTAGTATCGTCATTTCTAATTACAGGAAATTGGTTCACTTATATTTATGCTGTAAATAGTGTGAGTTTAAAGGCAGCAGCCTTTGCTTACATGGTGTGTCCGCTATTAACTGCACTCTGCGGATTTATCATTTTAAAAGAGCAATTAACCAAGGCAAAGGTTATTGCGCTGGTTGTTGCGTTTATAAGCATCATCCTTTTGGCAACAGGGTCTTTACATGAAGTAATATGGGCCATTATCGTTGCCTCTTTTTATGCCATATATGTTATTGTGCTAAAAATAATTAAAGGTGTAGATAAATTTAACCTTTTAGGCATTCAGCTAATTTTATCAGGGTTAATGATGCTGCCACTATATTTTTTCAATGCTGCGCCTTTTCCTATCCAAACCTCTTTTTGGTTGCATATATTTTTGATTGCCATTGTATTTACCATTATTCCACTTTTTTTAAATTCCTATGCCCTGATAGGAATGCCCTCTTCTGCCTTGGGTATTTTAATCTACCTCAATCCAATTGTTGCTTTTACCGTTGCATTTTTCTACTTTAAAGAGAAAATAGATCTGCACCAACTTTTTGCTTATTTGCTTTTGCTGCTATCGATCGTTATTTTTAATGCACAATTGCTAAAAAGTGTTGTTTACAAGAAACAGTAAATATTTTGTTTAATCCGGTTTTAGATACACCTGTTGAGTTTTTAAAAGGCGTTGGGCCAAGCCGTGCGGATGTGCTAAAAAAAGACCTTGGCATTTTTACCTATCAGGACCTGTTATCGCATTATCCCTTTCGTTACATCGACCGTACAAAATATTTTAAGATCAACCAGATCAATATCGATTCGCAATATATCCAGATTATTGGCCGGGTGATAGGAAAAAAGGTAATTGGCGATAAAAGGGCAAAACGCATTGTTGCTGTTTTTAAAGATGAAACCGGAATTATGGAATTGGTATGGTTCCAGAGTTTACGATGGGTTGAAGATCATATTACCGTAGGGGCTGCTTATGTGGCTTTTGGTAAACCAACTTTTTTTAACGGGACCTTTAGCATTTCGCACCCCGAGATGGAGCTGTACCAGAACCGGCAGGTTGGAAGGGGAAATTTAACATTACAACCTGTTTATAACTCTACAGAAAAATTAAAAAAGTTTAACCTCGACTCTAAAGGCCTGCAGCGTTTAATTGCCGGATTGCTTGACCAGGTGATACAGCAGGTGCCGGAAAATTTACCTGCCTATATTATTGATAAATACCAGCTTCCCGATAAAAGGATAGCACTGCTTAATGTACATTTTCCAAAGAACCAAAAAGATTTAAATGCTGCCGAAAGACGTTTAAAATTCGAAGAACTGTTTTTTATTCAGCTTCAGCTGTTGCATAACAAACAGCTTAGGCAATTGAAATTTAAAGGCGTAACCTTTGATAAAGTGGGCGAGAAAGTGAACCGTTTCTACAATGAATTTTTACCCTTCGAACTCACCAATGCTCAAAAGCGTGTAGTAAAGGAAATCAGGCTCGATACCCAACGCGGTGTACAGATGAACAGGCTTGTTCAGGGTGATGTTGGCAGCGGAAAAACAGCTGTGGCACTAATGAGCATGCTTTTGGCGAATGATAACGGCTATCAAGCTTGTATGATGGCCCCTACGGAGATTTTAGCGCGACAGCACTACGCATCGATAACCGGCTTGGTAAGTGATGACCTGGTCAGAGTTGCCATCTTAACGGGCAATACCAAAAAGAAAGAACGAACTATTTTACATGAACAGCTTGAAAATGGCGAAATTGATATATTAATTGGGACCCATGCGCTGATCGAAGACAAAGTTCAGTTTAAAAACCTGGGTTTGGTGGTTATTGATGAACAACACCGTTTTGGTGTGGAACAGCGCGCCAAGCTCTGGCGTAAAAATGTTATTCCACCACATATTTTGGTCATGACAGCAACTCCGATTCCGAGAACCCTTGCGATGACCCTTTATGGTGATTTGGATGTCTCGATCATTGATGAACTGCCCGCAGGAAGAAAACCTATTGAAACCAGGCATCTTTTTGAAGGACAAAGGCTTCGGATGTTCGGTTTTATGAAACAGGAGATTGCCAAAGGGCGTCAGGTGTATATCGTTTATCCCTTGATTAAGGAAAGTGAAAAACTTGATCTTTTACATCTTGAGGCAGGAATAGAACAATTGAGTTATCATTTCCCACGCCCCAATTACCAGATCAGTATTGTTCATGGCCAGATGGCTAATATAGATAAACAGTTCGAGATGGAGCAGTTTATAGCGGGTAAAAGCCAGATTATGGTAGCCACTACAGTAATCGAGGTTGGGGTTAATGTGCCTAATGCATCAGTAATGGTAATCGAAAATGCCGAGCGGTTTGGACTTTCGCAACTCCATCAGCTGCGGGGCAGGGTTGGGCGGGGTGCCGAACAGTCTTTTTGTATTTTAATGAGCAGTAACAGGCTGAGCAAAGAAGGAAAAGTTCGTTTAGAAACCATGGTAAGAACGAACAATGGTTTCGAAATTTCTGAGATTGATTTGCAGCTTCGTGGCCCCGGCGATATTACCGGAACACAGCAAAGCGGCGTTTTAGATTTAAAGCTTGCCGATCTGGCCAAAGATCAGATTATTTTATCTGAAGCACGGAATACGGTTATTGAACTTTTCGCGGAAGATCCTCAATTGGAAAAAATCGAGCATGCAGCGTTAAAAGCATACCTTCAGAAATTAAATAGGGGGATTTCTTTCGATAAGATAAGTTAACGCATTAACAGCAGGTTTTTTTGCTTATTTACAATAATATTTAACGCTGTATTATTTGTTTTACTTCCTGTCGTTTTGTAATGGATTTTTTACGATTCAGCCCCTTATAATTATTATTATACCCCCTTTTTTACATGTCTAATATCCCTATCTTGCGTATAACCAATTATGAACCTTTTCAGTAAACAAGCTTAAATCAGCACGTACCTGTTCGGTAGTTTTATTAACCATAATTAGTTTATGTATCAGATAAGGGGATTCATAATGGTTAACCATGATTTATTGACCAATTTATCCAAACTAATCGTTTCCCGTAAGGGATAAAGTTAGTGGCTGGCTCAATAAATCAATATTACTAATGCAACTACTGACCGTTCATGGTAATTCATGAATACTAAATTGTATTACAATCAATATCTAACCATAATAATTTGAAAAACTATGAAAAAAAATCTATTGAGGACTTTTGCCAGAAGTAGCATGTTTCTTGTTTGCGGTGGTTGTCTCGTTTTTTCTCCGCTTGCCGGCATGTCTGCCAAAGCATCATTTCATGAAAAGGAACCTTTTGATTTTTACAAACTTCCTCTACAGGATATTATTGTGAAGGGGAAAGTTACAGATGCCAAAGGTCCGATTCCTGGTGTAAGTGTGAAGTTGAAAGGAGGCACAGCGGCTACAGTAACCGATGGCTCCGGAAATTTTAGCATTAAAGTACCTGAAGATGCAACGCTGGTATTTACCTATGTGGGGTATGTAGATCAGGAGATACAGGTAAAAAATCAAACAAATATTAATGTCCGCCTGACCGAAACTAACCAAAACCTTTCAGAAGTTGTGGTAGTGGGTTATGGCACACAGAAGAAAGCAGTTGTATCAGGTGCGGTTGCTTCAGTTAAAGGTACAGAACTTGCTAAATCATCATCCGTAAACTTAACCAACTCTTTAGCCGGTCGTTTACCGGGTGTAACGGCCTTGCAAAGCAGTGGGGAACCGGGTTATGATGGCTCTACCATCAGGATCCGTGGTACAAATTCACTTGGAAACAACAATGCATTAATTGTAATCGATGGTATTCCCAACCGTGCTGGCGGTATTGAAAGGCTAAATCCAAACGATATTGAAAGTGTGTCGGTTTTAAAGGATGCTTCTGCCGCCATTTATGGTTCGCAGGCGGCCAACGGGGTAATTTTAATTACCACCAGATTAGGTAAATCAGGTAAGCCTCAGTTTTCTTACGATTTTAGTTATGGTTTACAACAGCCTACACGCATACCTAAAATGTCTAATTCGGTACAATATGCCGAGATTCTGAATGAACTGAACATTTTTGGATCCGATCTTAATCCTAACGAGTGGGCGGCAGCATGGAACAGTTTTAAAGCAACAGGAGCTTATACTTCTACCACTGGAAAAACAATTAATGCTGCTTATAAAGCTGATGAAATCAGGAAGTTTGGCGATGGATCAGATCCGCTTAGGTATCCTAATACCGATTGGTTTAAAACTACTTTCCAAAATTGGTCTCCACAACAAAGGCACAATGTTCAGATCAATGGGGGCAGTGAAAACGTGAAGTACCTCGTTTCGCTGGGTTATCTTGATCAGGACGGATATTATAAAAATTCTGCCACCGGGTATAAACAGTACGATATGCGGTTTAACCTCGAAGCAAAGCTGAGTAAATATATTACCACTACTTTGGGCGTATCGGCAAGGGAAGAAGACCGTAATTTCCCTACCGTTAGTGCGGGCGATATATTCAGGTTTCTGATGAGAGGGCGCCCTAATGAAATCGCAATATGGCCCGATGGCAAGCCGGGAAGGGATATTGAATATGGTTATAACCCGGTAGTATCTACAACTGATTTAACCGGGTACAATAAAGATGTGCGGGATTACTTTCAAACCACCGGTAAGGTAGAAATCAAAATCCCGGGTGTTGAAGGATTAAAAGTAACAGGAACTGCTGCGATAGATAAATACTCCGGCAGGCAGAAAAATTGGCAATTACCCTGGACACTTTACGATTGGGATAAAAAAACCTTCCAGGCTGATGGTGTAACGCCTGTTTTAACGGGTACGGTAAGGTCGCAATATACCGATCCAAGGCTGAGGGAAACCGCTGGCGGACAATTGGCCATCAACTTAACCGGAATGATCAATTATGACAAGAAAATCGGCAACCATAATATTGGTTTAATGGCTGGTGTAACCCGTGAAACAGTTGATAACGATGGTTTTACGGCTTTCAGAAGATACTTTATTTCTCAGTCTGTTCAGGAATTACTGGCTGGTGATGAACGCGAACAATCATTAGGTAATAATCCGGGTGATCCGAACAACTTATTTAAGCGGGCTCGTTTAAGTTATTTTGGAAGGGCAGGATATAACTATAAAGAAAAATACCTTGCCGAATTTTTGTGGCGGGTAGATGGTTCTTATATCTTTCCAACCAACAGGCGTTTTGGATTCTTCCCAGGGGTATCGGTGGGCTGGCGCTTATCTGAAGAACCGTTTTTCAAAGAAAATGTTAAGTTCGTAAACAATTTAAAACTGAGGGCATCGTATGGCCAGATGGGTGCTGAAGCCTATTTTGGAGATGCATTGCAAGAATATCAGTACCTCAGCTTAATGAATTTTGGAACGTATACCTTTAATGATCTCGTTACTAAAACGTTAACAGAAGGAAAAGTGCCTAATTTCAACTTTGGATGGGAAGTGGCCAATAATACGAACGTAGGTTTGGATGCATCGTTCCTCAATAACAAACTATCACTTGAATTTGATTATTTCTATAATAAACGTACTAATATTCTGATCAGCAGGGGGAGTTCGGTACCTGAAAGCTCGGGTATTACTGACCGTTTGCCACCTGTTAACTTAGGGAAGGTAAACAATAAAGGTTTCGAATTTAAATTAAGCTATAACGACCAGGTTGGCGAATTAAATTATGGTGTAAGTGTAAATGGTGGTTATGCGAAAAATAAAATTATTTTTTGGGATGAAACCCCTGGTGCACCTGAATGGCAACGCTCAACCGGACGTGTAACCAATTCGTGGTTGGTATACGAATATGATGGTGTTTTTAAAGATCAGGCAGAAATTAGTGCCAATACTTTAAATTATGGAGCGCTAACAAACAATTTACGCCCTGGTGATATGAAGTTTAAGGATATTAACGGCGATGGCAAAATCAATGCAGACGATAAGGTACGTTTGGATAAAAACGGTACGCCAACCTTTACCGGAGGAGTTAACTTAAACCTGCAATATAAAGGTTTCGATTTATCTGTTCTGATTCAGGGTGCAACCGGCGGGATGCAGATTGTAGGTATAACAGAATCGGGCGATATTGGTAATTTCCTGGAGTGGTCGTATAAGAACCGTTGGAGCATTGATAACCCAAGTTCAGTAAATCCACGTTTATCTAATCGCGGGGCTACTTATTACACCGACGGCAACAATGCCTTAAACAATACCTATTGGTTGCGGAGCAATAATTACATCAGACTTAAAAACGTAGAGTTAGGCTATACCTTACCAAATACCCTGGTAGAAAAAGTGGGGCTGAACAGTGTAAGGGTTTATGCAAACGGATTAAACCTGTTTACGCTGGATAAAATCAAGATATGGGATCCCGAATCAACCAATTCGAGCGGCCAGTATTATCCGCAGGCCAGGGTAATCAACTTTGGTATTAAAGCCGCTTTTTAAAATGTAATCAAGTTTAACCGTTACAATCAAGAATATGAAAGCAATAAATAAAAATATAAAATTCTATATATTAATTTTCACTACCATTTTTGCAGTATCCTGTAAAAAAGATTTTTTAAATGTAGAATCGCCTAGTCAGGTGCCAGCAGAATCGGTATGGAAAGATCCGGCAACTGCACAGGCCTTCGTTAATGATATTTATAACGGGTTGGGTAATGGTGGTTTCTCTGAGGAAATGCTGGCTTCCGTTTCGGATGAAGCCCTGTTTACACACCCAACGCGTGGTATCGACCTGGTTAATAATGCCACCATCAACCCATCTACATTGGGTTGGGTAAATGATACCTGGGCATATAAACAGATGTATAACCGCATCAGGGCCTGTAATATTACCATCGAAAGAATAACCACTGGCGATAATGGTTTGAGCAGCCAATCGTTAAAAGATCAGTTGTTAGGTGAAGCTTATTTTTTAAGGGCTTACTTTTATCAGCAATTACTGCGTTATTACGGCGCTGTACCTCTTATTACAAAAGTTTATGTGCTGGATGATAACTATAACGTAAAAAGAAATACTTACGAAGAGTGTGTAAATTTTATCGTTAAAGATTGCGATGAAGCCAACAGGTTGTTAACCGGTAAAACACTCGATAAAGGACGAACTACAGCTACTGCCGCATTGGCCCTAAAATCAAGAGTGTTGATTTACGCTGCAAGCGACTTGCATGACAGGGCAAAGCTTACGGCTAAAATTACTGGTATTGCTGCTCAAAAATTAGATTTTCTAAGTTATGCCAGTGGAAACCAGCTTGACCGTTACCGTTTAGCACAAGCTGCTGCAGATGCGGTGATGAAACTGGGTACAGGTTATAAATTAAACCTTACCGCCCCGGTTTCTGCTACCGATGGTCAGACAAACTATAAAAGCATTGCCATGGGCGGAGCAAGTAAAGCACCTGGCATAGATGCTACAGCAGCATCAGAGCTTATTTTTGCCCGATATTTTATTATCCAGAACAACATTAAACATGCGCAGCAGAATGGCCCTAATGGTTACCATAACTGGGCCGGCAATACGCCTATAGGTTTATTGGTCGATGATTATGAGATGAAAGACGGCAGTAAATTTAGCTGGGCAAATGCGGCGCAGAAAGCGAATCCTTATCAGAATAGAGACCCTCGTTTTTATGCGACCATTTTATACGATGGCGCAGGTTGGAAACCACGCGATAAAGCTTCAGGAAACGTTGATCCGGCAAACCAGATCCAGACCGGTATTTATGATTTAATTGATAATGGCAGCAGAATTGATTTTAAAGGCTTAGATACCCGCGGAAGCTCGATTGAAAACTGGAACGGCAGCTGGACAGGCTATTATTATCATAAATTTATCGATCCGGATCCAACCATTGTAGATGCTTCTATGTCGCAGAATATACCATGGCCTTTCTTCAGGTATACCGAGGCAGTATTTAACTTCATTGAAGCCAGTATCGAGCTTGGTGAGTTAAGTAAAGCAACGGAGTGGTTAAACAAAATCCGTTTCAGGGCAGGTATGCCAGCGGTTACCGCAACAGACCAGGATGGACTTAGACAGGTTTACCGCCACGAGCGCCGTATAGAAATGGCTTACGAAGAACAACGTTATCATGATACCCGCAGGTGGTTAATCGCAAATGAAACACTGGGTAGAAAAGTTACTTATATCAAAGTTACCGGTAAATTTAAAGCTGGTAAAACCATGTCGGCCCCTTACCATTACGATCCTACCGTTTACGATTATACCTACAGCCCGGTAGAGGAAAATGCACAGGAGAACAGGAGTTGGAATGATAAACTTTATTTCAGGCCATTTAGCCGCGATGAAGTAAATAAAAATAATTTACTTGAACAGAATCCGGGTTACTAGACTGACCCTATTGGATAACCCGATGGATCAAACGATTCATCGGGTTTTTTATGCTACAAAAATCTGAAACTACAGACAGGCATTTTTACTTTTTAAAGGGAAGGACCGATATTAAACGTTTCTATATTCCTGTATTTAATTTTCAAAGCTTAGTTTTGCAGATAAATTTTTTTCTGTGGCAGATTCAGATCCCCAACCCGTTATTGTAAAACCAGATCCCTTTGCAGCATTGCGCTATAAAGAGTTCAGATCTTTCCTCGGTATGCGGTTCTTTTTTACACTCGCATACCAAATGCAGGCTGTTGTTATTGGCTATCACATCTACGATTTAACACACGATCCGTTAAAACTGGGCTTGGTAGGTCTCTGTGAAGCGATACCTGCTATCGGAATTGCGTTATACGGCGGTTACATTGCTGATAAAAGTGAAAAGCGCAGTTTGCTTGTTAAAATTTTTTCGGGGGTTTGGTTGGCATCTGTTTTAATGCTCATCATAACCAGTAAATACCTTCATCTTAAAGAAGATCTTCTGGTACTTATTATGTACGGTTTGGTGTTCTGCATCGGGATTGCCAGGGGCTTTTTTGGGCCGGCAACCTTCTCTTTGATGGCGAAAATCGTACCTAAAGAACTGTATCCAAATTCGAGTACATGGAACAGCAGCAGCTGGCAATTGGCAACAATTATCGGCCCCATTGCAGGTGGTTTTGTAAACTGGTTATGGGGTATTACGGCCGCTTATGGTTTTATTGTAGTGCTGATTTCGATTTCTTTGATCTGTATTTTTACACTTAAAAAACATCCGTCAATTTACGTTCCGAAAGAAAATATATTTCACAGTTTAAAAGAAGGTATCCAGTTTGTATTCAAAACAAAAATGATGGTTTGGGCCATGAGCTTAGATCTGTTCTCTGTATTTTTTGGCGGGGCTGTGGCACTGTTGCCCATGTTCGCCAAAGATGTTTTTCACCTTGGCTCCTATGGTTTGGGCATGATGCGTGGAGCAGCTTCTTTAGGTGCAGTAATTACCATGTTGGCCATGACCCGCTTTTCGCCGATGGGAAGGCCCTGGAGAAATTTGCTGATTGCCGTAACCGGTTTTGGCCTAAGTATCATCTGTTATGGTTTATCTAAAAACTTCTATTTAACCTTGTTTTTCTTATTCCTCGAAGGATCATTCGATAGCGTTAGCGTAATTATCCGCCAAACCATTATGCAATTGCTTACACCCGATAATATGCGTGGCAGGGTTTCGGCAGTAAACAGTATGTTTATCGGCTCATCTAACGAAATCGGCGAATTCGAATCTGGACTTTCAGCCAGGCTGTTAACGCTGGTACCGGCTGTCGTTTTTGGAGGCAGTATGACCATTGGGATCGCTTTCTTTACCTGGTTAAAAACTAAACCGCTTACCAAATTAAGTTTAGAAGACATTAACAAGCAGACCACGAAGGTCGCTTAATTTACCGAAGTTGTTATGCCATCCATCATGTAAATGCCAATATTATAATTTTCTTTATAGATAGGAAGGCAATGGCCTACAAGGTTTGGCGCTAGTCCTGCCTTTCCTCCAAGCTTTTTGGCAGCCGTGGTTGTGCCCGCAGGATAGGGGCTGCAAAATTATTCCGTGCAGTCAGGTTTTTTTAGTAAAGGTTTTGCTGCTATTTGCGGTTGCCAGGCAAGGCGTTCAAAGCTGATTCAAAATTATTTTAGATTAATTGTTGTGCTAAAAACGCACAAGGTAAGTGGAGGTACTGACCTTGGCGACGGGAACACTGCCCTTGCATATAAATTTCAAAACATTTTAAAACTTCTTGTTCTTGCCCCAGATGAGGTATATAATTGAGCCTATAAACGGGGCAAAAAGGATAATGATAAACCAGAGTACTTTTACCGTGAAGGCCATACTGCTATTCCTGGATATGTGATATAATGCGGTTAATATCAGAGCCAACCACAATATGGCTGCAATAATAATAATTATGGCGATCCGGTTGCTTTCTACTTGTGCTAGTAACATGGTAAATATCTTTTGTTCCTAAGCTTCAACAACTCTTTCGCCAATTTGTTGGCGCCACATCGCCTGATAAAGGCCATTTTGTGCAATCAGCTCCTCATGTTTACCCTGCTCGATGATATGCCCTTTCTCTAACACATAAATTTTATCTGCATGTTTGATGGTCGACAGGCGGTGCGCAATCAAAATTGTGATGTGATCGGTCAAATCTGAAACCGAACGGATTGTTTTGGTAATTTCTTCTTCAGTGATCGAATCGAGCGAAGAAGTAGCCTCATCAAATACCAGGATATCAGGCTGACGTAACAATGCCCTTGCTATCGACAGGCGCTGTTTTTCACCGCCTGAAACCTTCACGCCACCTTCTCCGATAATTGAATCTAACCCCTTATCTGCCCGTGCCAATAAGGTCTGACAGGCCGCCTGATTTAACACTTTGTAACAGTCATCGTCGGTTGCGCTTGGATTAACAAATAACAGGTTTTCGCGTATGGTACCCGAAAACAGCTGTGTATCCTGCGTTACGAAACCAATTTTTTCGCGTAAGGCATCCAGGTCTATGTCATTGCTCGAAATACCGTTATATAAAATTTCACCTTCTTTAGGCTGGTATAAACCCACCAGTAATTTCACCAAAGTAGTTTTACCTGATCCTGATGGACCAACAAAAGCAATGGTCTGTCCGTTTTGGGTTTTAAACGAAATGTTCTCTAAAGCATTCCTGTTTGCGGTAAGGTGTTTAAAGCCAACAGCGCTAAAGGTAAGGTCTTTAATTTTGGCGATAGATGTCGGGTTCACCGGCTTTTTATCAACAGGTGTGCTTAAGATCTTTTTGAAGTTACCTAACGAAACTTCAGCCTCACGCCAGGTTAGAATTACATTACCCAATTCCTGTAGCGGCCCGAAAAGGAAGAATGAATAAAAAAGGAACGAGAAATATTGTCCTGCAGAAATCGTATTGTCGAAAATAAGCAGCAATAAAACCAATACCATGGTACTGCGCACCAGGTTTACCGTAGTACCCTGAACGAAACTCATACTGCGTACATATTTCACCTTTTTAAGCTCCAACCCCAGGATCTTATATGTCGTTTTGTTCAATCTTTCGATTTCCTGATCGGCAAGCCCCAAGCTTTTAACCAGCTCTATATTTCTTAACGATTCGGTAGTTGAACCTGCAAGGGCCGTAGTTTCGCCAACAATAGAGCGTTGTATAATTTTGATCTTACGGCTCAAAAACCAGCTTACGAAACTGATGATCGGAATGGCAGAAAAATAAACCAAAGTAACTTTATAACTTACCGAGACAGAATATACGATCACGAAGATCATACCGATCAAGCTTACAAAAAGAATGCTGATAAAAGCTGTAATAAACTTCTCCGAATCTAAGCGTACCTTTTGTAAAATGCCCAAAGTTTCGCCACTACGCTGATCTTCGAAAACCTGGTATGGCAATTTTAGCGAATGCTGTAATCCGTCAGCATACATTTTTGCCCCAACCTTTTGAACGATTACGCTGGTGAAATAATCCTGAAAATTCTTGGCAATACGCGAAACCATCGCAGCGCCGATAGCCAGGCCTATTAAACCTAATGATCCCCAAAGATATTGGTTATAAGTTAAAGTATCTTTTTTATTGATAAAACGGTCTAAAATCCGCCCGGTGATATATGGATCTAAAAGTGAAAAGCCGATATTTATACCTGCAAGCAATAGCGCTAAAACCACAATCCACTTGTGTTGTTTCAGGTAGTTAAGTAATAATCCCATTAAAGTTTTGTCGTTTGTTAATGCAAACATAAAAAAAGGGAACGGATAAAAATCCATTCCCTTTTTTTATGACTTTAAGCTAAGAAAGTTAGCTAAGCTAAAGGCTAAAAACCGTAGCGCAAACCGATCTGAAACTGGTAAGGATTACCTGAAGGGGTTACAATACCGGCATTGTTAACGTTGTAATTAAATTTTTGGTTGGTGGCATCAAATGCAGGGTTTTGCAACGCATATAAGGCTTGCGAACCCAACGATTCGTTAACACCCCAAGTTTTTTTGAAGATATTGCCTACGTTAAATGCATCAACAGATAATTCGAAAATATGGGTTTTGTAGAGTTTGAATTTTTTGGTTACCCTCACATCAACAATGCCGTAAAATCCATTAATACCACCATTACGCTGGGCAATATGGCCTGAGTATTTATTGATGTAATCTTTTAAGCTCTGGCTGGCCAAAGGATTATCCAGGATAGCTTGTAAGCCATTACGCACATTGGAGGCAACGTTTGGGTTGTTCCTATCGAAAATGAATGCAAGATCGTTAGTGCCTACAAAATCACCATTGGTATTGGCACCTGATAGTAAACTGTAACGCGTTCCACCAATGCCAGAGTAACGAACACCAATGTTAAACCCTGCCAAACTAGGTGATGTTGCGTAAAAAACAACCTTGTTTCTGAACTGGTTATCAGAATAGGTCATATTGCTTAAATTACGTGGATCATCTTTTACAGGTAATGATAAAGTTGATGTATTGGCAACGTTTCCATTAAATGAAGTGTTATCTTTTGTATCATTATAGGTGTAACTTACAGTAACCTCGCCATCCCTGAAATACTGCCAGGTAGCATCAAGAACAACCGCAAACTGGTTCACTTTACCATCACTGTTCATTTCTAACACGCGACCAATTTTATCGCTAATGCGCCCTTTTTGCCAATCGGTTGCACCATTGGTAAGAGGGATACTTGCTAACGGAACATATACACCACGGTTGTCTTCATTCGATAACCTGAAATATGGATTAGCAACCATGTTGCGGTCTACATACACGTAGTTGTTTCTACCTAAAGTTGCATAGCCAGCAATACCTACCCTTAATTTTGGAGTGAAGAAGTGGCTATAAGATAAATTTGATTTATAAACAACGGGTACTTTAGCATCCTTACCATAGGTGTTGATCGTCGGAATTTGGTATTGGCTTAATGTTGGCGTACTTGAAGGATCGTTTCTGTAACCTGTTAAATAAGCTGTAGGTATGCCAACACGCGTATCAACGGTTCCGTAATGTTTACCATCAAAAGTTAAGTTGTTAATGGTAACATAGTTATTGATATCAGAAGCGAAGATACCCGCCCCTAAACGTACAAAGTCTGTTTTTTGCTCGTTAATATCCCAGCTAAACTGTGCACGCGGCTGTATGACGAACGATTTTAGCTTATTATCGGTACGTACGCCCAATTCATCAAATACCAGCTGATTTAATGGTGAGGAAGGATAGTGCGCATAATCTAAACGGATACCAGCAGTTAAATCTAAACCTTTAGCCAGCTTAGTCTGCATTTGGGCATAAATACCCGCATTGATAATGTTCGAACGGACACTTGGATCGGCCACTAAAGGTACTTCCCTAAAATAACGGTAAGCTGTCCCATTCTCATAATTATCAAAGTTAGGTACTTTAGTTGTTACTACAGGTGTTACCCCAGGAGCGCTGGTAATTACATCTTTTGTGCCGGCCTGAACATGGAAACGACCATTTACCTCACTGCCATATAAAGATTTGGCATGAGTATACATAAAATCGACACCGAAAGTATATTTAATCTTGTCGGTATTATAATAAAGGTTATCTACAAATTGCAATACGTTGTTGGTAAAACCTTCCTGTGCGAAACGGTGTCCGCCAATTTCGATATTGGTTGCCCGGTTTGTGCCGTTTATTACAGAAGTTACACCCTCTACAATTACTCGTGGAATATTCGCTGAAGGCAATTGATCGCCAGGAGAACTTTTTTGGTAAGTGTATAAATGCTGAACCTTTAATTCGTTAGTCAATTTCGAATTGATTGATGTACGTAAAGTAGCTAGTAAACTATTATCGACGTTTTTATCATTACCGGTTGATTCGTACAAGTTGATGGCAGTGTTATCTTCCAAACCTAATTTATTGCGATCGTTGGTATAATTGTC
The DNA here is from genome assembly GCF_014196715.1 of Pedobacter zeae. Classification (GTDB taxonomy): domain Bacteria; phylum Bacteroidota; class Bacteroidia; order Sphingobacteriales; family Sphingobacteriaceae; genus Pedobacter; species Pedobacter zeae. The sequence goes on along the minus strand of NZ_JACIEF010000003.1, from coordinate 530,648 downwards.
GCGAATAGTTAACAAGTTTTTCTCATCAATTTGCCAGTCTAAACGTGCAAATGCTGCATCAGAACCTCTTTTTTTAGGGAATGAACCATATTGAGGAGAATTTGCAACACCATATTTAGAGCGGGCAACCCCAACAAAATAATCCAAAGTAGAGCGGTTAATGTTGTAACGAAGTTCATCAGCCGGAGATTGAACATCAGCAATTAACAAGGGACGTGCATCGCGTTGATGATCCCAGGCTACAAAAAAGTGTAATTTGTCCTTAATAATTGGTCCGCCCAACGAGAAACCATATTGGTAGGTAGAGAAATCTGCCTGACGTTTATTTCCCCTGATATCGTATCCGCTTGATAACCAATCGGCACGGCCATAGGTAAATGCACTTCCGCTTAAAGTGTTGGTTCCTTGTTTGGTTACCGCACTTACCGTACCACCACCGCTACGTCCATAAGTAACATCGTATTGATTGGTTACGACCTTAAACTCACGTACAGCCTCGATTGAAATAGAATATGGTGCACCGCTGCGGCTGGTTGTACTTCCAGCCGATGTTGGGTTTTTTGCATTCATACCATCAATGGTATAATTGGTAGAAGATCCTAATTGTCCAGAGATATTACCACCCCTGCTCAATGGAGATAAATCCATTAATGAGGTAAAGTTGCGCCCATTAACAGGCAACTGTGTAATTGCTTTTGCTGAAATGGCTGTAGCTGCGCCGATATTTTCGATTTTGTTTTTTAAGGTGGTGCCTACTACCTGTACTGCTTCCAAATCCTGGGAAGCTTCCTGCATATTGATGGAAACTTTTACCGCGTCGCCCTGATTTAAGTAATAACCACTTCTGGTTTGCTCACCAAAACCCACATAGACGGCTTTTACAGCATAAGGCCCACCTAATGGAAGTTCCTTAAAAGTGTACTCTCCCTGTGCATTGGTAGAAGTTTTGGTAGTAAAACCGGTTGAATTGTTCCGGATCTGTACTGAAACGCCAGGGATGGGTTTCTTTTGCTGATCCGTAATAATACCCGAAATGGATGCCTGTGTAGTTTGCGCCAGGGCTGCATTGTAAGTACAACACAGCATTAGCAACACTGCAATAAGTAAATTTTTCATCATCTTTTGATTTTTTTAGCTGTCATGAAGCTCGCCTGAGCATGTTATTTCGTGTGCTGCCCAAGCAGGTATCATCATGAATAGTTTTCTGATTTATGACCACAAAGATGTTACTGCAATGTTAAGCCGAATGCGATTTTGTATTATGAAATGATTTAGAAATTCTATTTAATGTTAAGAAAACTGCATTAAGATAGTTTTTGGCTTTGTTACTATGGCTCTTATAAGCAATATTGGGTGTTTGTGTGGTTATCAGTAATCGGGTGTGTTTAAAGTATTTACGATAAAGTAATATTAGTCTTACATGGGATTAATTTTAAAACTGTCTTTTTATGGAAAAATATCAGATATGAAAAAAATTAACACTCTATTATTAGTCCTGTTGGTACTAATTTTATCTTGTAAGAAAGAGCCACAGCTTTCAAAAGAAACAGAATTGTTTTCCAGATCAAAATCCAAGTTAACCAGTTCCCGTCCATTAAATCCGGGCGATCCGAATTTGGATGCCTCTTGGGACTGGACACAGCCCAGTTGGACTGCTTATTTTAACAATGCCAATGGCGCTGTTGGCAGTGTTACTACTTTGAATCCGTTTATCGATGGAGCTCAAAAAGTTTATGGTAATGTTGATGTTTCAAAAGCGGATATGTATCCTGCTCAAGGGTGGATGCTGGTATCGCGTGATTTTGGAACGCCAACTGAAGCTAATGCTTACCCATTTTTATTACTTTATAATAAACATAGAGGTGTTTTAAGAGTTTGTGTATTAAGAACTTATGATGTTCAATCGTCTTATCAACAGATTACACTTGGTTATGCTACAAATGCAACTTATCCAAAATTCTTTTTATACAGCAGTACAAAGCCCCCTTATGCATGGACTACTGAATATCCGGCTAATCCTGTTAATACCCAAAGTAGCGATTACAAACAAACTGCCGTTACTTTTGCGGGAGTACAACAATGGATGATTGCAGATTTTGATGTTAGCGGATATAGCACAAGTTTTGATGAAAATACCTCATTCAATATTAGTGTTTCTGAAGTGACACAATCTGATGTTGTTTTGAACGGAAATATACAACTGGATGGTACTGCTCAACCACAGGCAGCTGGTGGCCCTAGTGCAATAGGCATAATTAAAAATGCAGAAAGCTTTTATACTAAAACTGCCGAAGGTGTTGCAAATGTTTTAAAAATACCTGAGGCAGATGCTGCAGGTAGAATTGCAGGAGGTGGTGCACTATTTTTAAAAAGTATATTGGGATTAGTAACAGGTTTTTCGGGAGGAGAATCTGCAGTTCCTTATAATATTAAACTAAAGGGAACAATCAATCAAACTGGATCGATTAAGTTAACATCGCCAAAAACATCCTTTAGCGTATATTTAAAGCCATTAGCAGGAAGTGTAGCTTATCGGGCAGTACAAAATATCCCTTGGGGAATTTTTTATCTGGAAACTTCAAATGCAGTTGTTGAAGAGGTTACCCATTACACTTGGGTAACAGATGAATATGGCTATCCAGGAGAGGTTTACGATGGATTTAGCAGGTCAGTAAAATTTAATCCAAATTTCTTTGCTAATTCGCTAGTGATTAATCCGGCAATTGCTAATGAGATAGCAAGTGTAGAAGCGTGGGGTGCTAATACAGGGGCTGATTTTGTCCCAGTATCTGTATTTGACCAAGCTGAAAGGTTTATATGGGCTGCTAAAAATGAATATCCGTTACAACTTGGAGTAAAAATTACATTTAATGATGGAAATATCGTTTATAAACTTTTTTCATTTTAATTCTGATAAGGTTAGATAGAAGTCTGCATTTGCCTCTTTAACTTTATGATCCTGAGTTGTTTTAAAATACAACGGCCAATAAATGAATATCGGCCGTTGTATTTTATGGAATAAATGGTTAACCACTTTAAACAATTAACCGGTTAATTACATTATTTCTTCTCAGCGGCATATTTATCGCTGAATTTTTTATCCAATTGTTTGTGCAGGTTATCGAGATTGATATCTCTGCCCTGGATAAATGCCTGCTCTACCTTATTGGTGCGCATATCTAATGCATCGCCGGCAGAGATAAAGAACGTAGCATCTTTACCGGCTTCTATACTGCCCGTAGTTTTATCAACACCCATGGCTTTTGCTGCGTTTAAGGTAATGGTGGATAAAGCTTTTTCTTTGTCAAGGCCCCAGGCCGTAACTGTGCCCGCCATAAAAGGCAGGTTACGCTGTTGCCAGTAGCCATCAATACTCAATACTACATTTAAACCTGCATTGGCCAGTACAGCAGCATTTTTATAGGGCATGTTTACATCATCATCATTGTTGTTGGGTAAAGCATGAGGCTGTTTTACCACCAAAGTAATGTTATTGTCTTTAAGGAAATCGATAATCAGGTAAGCTTCATCTGCGCCGGTGATTACTGGTGTAATGCCAAATTTTTTGGCGAAATTAACCGCTGCAACAATATCTTTCTGACTGTCGGCCGAAATAAACAATTTCTCGTTACCTGCAAATACCTTTTTCATGGCTTCGAAACGGGTATTGATTACATCTGGCTTGCCCATTTCGGAATAGGCTTTTGCTTCGGCAAAAAAAGAAGTTAACTGCGCAATGGCGGCCTGTGTTCTTTCGGCTAAGGCTTCGGGCGATTGCTGCGGACGGCCGAAACCACCAAAACCACCCCTGAAGCGTGGGGTAACCGGCCAGGTAACGTGCATGGCATCGTCGGTTTTAATAACGGCATCTTCCCAGTTCCAGGCATCAAGCTGTACTACAGACGAGCTGCCCGAAACCGTTCCGCCCTGCGGGGTTGGCTGTGCCATTAAAATGCCGTTGCTGCGCAGGGTAGCCGGTACCTTAGAGTCGGTATTGTAGGCAACAATTGAGCGTATATGCGAATTAAAATCACCTATTTCCTGAAAATCCAAAGTTGCTTTTACTGCTTCAATTTCTGTTAAACCCAGGTTCGTGGTAGCAGCAATAAAACCAGGATAAATATGTTTCCCTGTGGCTACAATCCGAAGCACATCATCCTGTGGTACCTGTCCGTTGGCCGTAACCGAAATAATTTTTCCCTTGCCAAAAAGGATGGTGCCGTTTTCGATCACTGTTCCATTGCCTACATGTACGGTTGCACCGGTAATGGCAATGGTTTTACTTTGTTTTTTAGCTGGCGAAATGTTTGCCTGTGCAAAGCATATCAGGCTTGTTGCCGATAAAGCCAGACTGAATATATATCTTTTCATCGCGTTTTTATATTTTTCAAATGCATTCAAACTATCGTGGGCCTGTAAATTGTAATTTGAAGGCTCATGATGGTTTCAATATGCATGTTCTTTTCCGGTTAATTCTGCTGAATAGTTTTCTAAAGTTTCGCAATTGTATAAGCGCGGGGTATCACCCATTGGGCGCTGCATGCGGCCACCTTTGCTCTTGCTTTCTAACATTTTTTGGATCAAACGGGCTTTCTCTACCTGTTGTGCTTTGATCATCTGGGCATCTTTATCGATGTCCCAATATGCAATACCATCTACAAAAGTCTTTTCCGCTTTGGCATAAATAGAAAGCGGGTTGGCCGTCCAGATTACCACATCGGCATCTTTACCTGCCTTTAAACTTCCCACTTTATCGTCAATATGCAGCATCCTTGCCGGGTTAAGCGTTACGAATTTCAGTGCATCTTCTTCCGGAACGTTACCGTATAAAACCGATTTTCCGGCTTCCTGGTTTAAGTGACGGGCCATTTCTGCATCATCAGAATTGAAAGCAGTGGTAATACCCACGTTGTGCATAATTTTTCCGTTATAAGGGATCGCTTCGGCCACTTCGTTTTTATAAGCCCACCAATCAGAAAAAGTTGAACCAGCAATGCTGTGCGCCTTCATTTTATCGGCCACTTTATAGCCTTCTAAAATGTGTGTAAAAGTGTTGATTTTAAAGCCAAGGCTATCAGCTACGTGAATCAGCATGTTAATTTCGCTCTGCACATAAGAGTGGCAGGTGATGAAACGCTTGTTGTTTAAAATTTCAACAATAGCATCCAATTCTAAATCGCGGCGTACACTATTGCCTTTTACCGACAGGGCTTTGGCGTATTCTTTTGCACGGGTAAATTCATCAACAAAAGTCTGCTCAACACCCATGCGCGTAACCGGGAAACGGGCACCTGTACCAAAATTACTCTGTTTAACATTTTCACCCAATGCGAACTTGATAAAACCATCGGCTCCTGCGAATTTTAATTCTTCAGGAGATTTGCCCCAACGTAATTTGATCAACTGCGATTGTCCGCCAATCGGGTTTGCAGAACCATGTAGAATATGTGAAGTTGTAACCCCTCCGGCCAGCTGGCGGTAAATGTTTACATCTTCAGAGTTGATGATATCAGCAACACGTACCTCTGCCGAAACGGATTGTGCACCTTCATTAATTCCTCCCGAGCCTGCAATATGTGAGTGCTCATCGATAATGCCTGCAGTAACATGTTTACCGGTAGCATCGATCACTTTGGCACCGCTAGCTGAAAGGTTTTTACCAACAGCTTTAATTTTCCCATTTTCTAAAAGTACATCGGCATTTTGAAGGATGCCGTCTTTTTCGTTGGTCCAAACGGTACCGTTTTTAATCAGTACGGTTTCTTGCTTAGGCGGTTCAGTGCTGCCGAAAGCTGAAAAGGGATAAATGACCTGGCCTAAAGCTAAAGTAGCTTTAGGTTCGTCTTTTTTAGGGGTTTCTTTCGCAGGTTCTTTGTAAGTGGCGGTAAACTTTCCGGTAGTAGCATCAGCCAATGCCGATTCGCCCTTAATCGTAACCGGATTTGCCGAAGTAAGGTAGCCGCTTAAACGGATATCGCCTTTTGGATTTTTCTTTAAGTTAAAATTAATGCTGATCCAATCGCCGTTTCTGGTAAAATTAGCGGTCGTTTTTACGCTGTCTGCACCAACTCTTTCAATCGCCGCGGTAGATCCGCCACCGGTTCCGGTAATTTTTAGGGTTAAGGCACCAACACCGTCAACAGTTAAATTGTAAGTGCCACGTATATCGCTTACGTCCATTTTGTTTACCACAAAACGTTTGCCCTGTACCCAGTTTTCGAAAATGATGTTTCCGTTTTTAAACAGGTTATCAGATGAGATTAAAAAGTTGGCAACTTTGCCCTTTTCTAACGAACCGACCTTATCGCTGATGCCCAAAAGGGAAGCAGGGATTTCGGTAACCGATTGTAATGCCTGTTTTTCGCTTAACCCATTTTCGATTGCGGTTCGGATATTTGCCCAAAAATCGCGGCTGTTCTCCAGACCGAAAGCTGTTAGTGCAAATTTAATCCCTGCTTTTTCAAGTGCTGCAGGATTTGTAGGTGCCAGTTCCCAGCCTTTCATCTGCGATAAACTTACGTTTCTGGCTTCTGCAGGATCTTCTACATCATAAGCTTTAGGGAAAGTTAATGGAATAATTAAACTCGCACCAGTAGCTTTAACTTCATTAATACGCTGATATTCATCGCCGGTTGATTTGATGATGTATTTTTTGCCAAACTCTTTGCCGATCTTATCCGCGCGGAGTACATTCTGCCATCCGTCTACTTCAAAAATCTGGGGGATATCCTGCTGTTTACCGAATTCATCTAAAGAAATGTTGTATTCCTCTTTTTGTTTGGCATACCATTGCGCATCGTAATAGGTCTGGCGCAATAAAGCAATAGAACCCATTAACGAGGTAGGGTAATCGTTCGAGGAAGTCCCTTTGTTAAAAGAATAATTGGCAGCACTCTGGTCTTTCAGGATCACGCTGTTATCTGCACCTTCGTTTAAGGTAACGGCTGCAGAAACCCCTCTGGCAATACCATCGCGGTTAATCACATTTACACTTCCAAAACCAACCTTGCGCAGTTCGTCTGCTTTTTTACTATCGGTTGAGAAAATATTTTTTACATAAGTTTCCGGCCTGATCGCTTCGTTCCAGCCGTAAGCACCTTTTTTGGTCGAAACAAAAATAGATTGGCGCTGACCGCCAAAACCACGCTGCGCTGCAGGTGTTTCGCTAAGGCCATAACTGGTAAAAGCATCAACAAGTGATGGATAAATAAATTTTCCTTTTAAATCAATCACCACATAGCCTTTGGGAACGGCCAGACCGGCTCCAACAGCCTGAATGGTTTGTCCTTTAATTAAGAGGGTAGCATTGTTAAGGGTTTGGTTGGCATTAACTACAATTGTTGCGTTGGTAAAGGCAAACATTCCAGGCCTGGTATCAAAAGAGCCATTAACCGGAAAGGTAGTTTGCTGTGCAAACAGAAATGTAGTAGAAATTACCAGCCCAATGGCAAGTAAAATTTTCTTCATAATAAGTTTTAGGGTTTAAATTGTTTAAAACTAATATAAATAAGCGTTCATTTTGAAGAATATCCTATTTTTTACAATTATTGCCTATTTTTGAAACATAGAAATTTATTGATATGAACGATATTTTAAAAAGCGCACACTCGGGATGGCGTTATGTAGTATTTCTTTTATTGGTTATTGCGGTTATTAAAGCCTTATCAGGCTGGTTTGGCAACAAAACCTATACAGAAGGCGACCGGAAACTTAATGTTTTCACTTTAATCAGCGCGCACATTCAGCTGTTGATCGGATTAGTGCTTTATTTTAGCGAAGGCTGGTATAAATTAAGCAGTGCAGGCGCACCGGTGGTACGCTATTTTAAAATGGAACATATCAGTATGATGATTATCGCCATTATCCTGATTACTGTGGGTAATGCGAAATCGAAAAAAGTGGCTGATGCTGTAGCCAAACACCGCACCATTGCTGTTTTCTTCGGGCTGGCCCTGATTCTTATTATTGTAACGCTGTTACTGATGGTAAAGGAAGTTCCAGGAAGATCTTTCTTTGGAGTTTCCTAATTTAATATCCTGTAATTGATATAGAATCCCGTTTTAACAGAGCGGGATTTTTTGTTTTTAATAAACTCGTTTTTTACCGCAAAGCACGCAGAGAAAAGGCGCGGAGGTCGCAAAGTTGAGAGCCGCAGATTACGCTGATTTGCACAGAGGAAACTTGCTTTCTTATATTTCCTTACATTTCTTATTTGGTAAAAAAACGCACCATTGCGAAGTTTTCAGTTGTTTGCTGATTTGTTTAAATTATTTTTATAAATATTTCGCGTTTTCAAAATTCTTTATATTTTTGTGTCTAATGATCAACAATATACATACATGGCTTTGGCAAAGTAATTCGAAAACGGATTGCGCTGGCTGCGTATGAAAGAAATATAGTTTATCAACCTAAACCTTATTAAAGAACCATTAAAGCCCGGCGTAGAACCACACGCCGGGCTTTTTATTGTTAAATAAAAATACAAAAATAGAAACCATAAGCCTTATACCATTTTAGCTTTATCATGTATAAAATAAATACCACTTACAAAAAAATGCTCGCCGATACCACTACTCCTGTGAGCATTTATTTACGCTTACGTGATGTGTACCCGAACAGTATCTTATTGGAAAGTTCAGATTACCACAGCAGAGAAAATTCCATGAGTTTCGTTTGTGCTGATCCTGTTGCCGGCATTATATTAAAGGGATCCCGCCTGGAAACCTATTTTCCCGATGGAACGGTAGAAATTACCGAAAGTAAAAACCTGATTGATGAGATCGCCGATTTTAAAGACAAATTCAAAGAAACCGAATTGCCTGAAATTAAGTTTATCTCGAGCGGATTATTCGGCTATTTTACCTGGAACGCTGTACAGCATTTCGAGGATATTAAGTTTACTTCCGAAACACCGGAAGGAGAAGAGATTCCGGAGATGCAGTACCATTTGTACCGCTACATCATCGCTATCGATCACTTTAAAAACGAAATTACCCTTTTCAAAAATACTTTCGAGGGCGAAGAGGAAGGTGGATTGGAGAAAATAGAATACCTGATCCAAAATAAAAATTATCCTGAATATAAATTCCAGAAGCGCGGAAAAGAATCATCAAACTTGACCGATCAGGGTTTTATGGATCTGGTAGCAAAATTACAGAAGCACATTTACCGTGGCGATGTTTTCCAGATTGTCCCATCAAGAGCATTTAAACAGGCATTTTCGGGGGATGAATTTAATGTATACCGTTGTTTGCGTTCGATCAATCCTTCACCTTATCTGTTTTACTTCGATTACGGCAATTTCAAATTATTTGGTTCCTCACCGGAGGCCCAGATCACCATCAAAAATAATTCGGCCAACATTTTCCCGATCGCCGGCACCTTTAAGCGCAGCGGAAACGATATCGAAGATGCGGAACAGGCCCGTAAACTGGAGCAGGATCCTAAAGAAAGTGCCGAACATGTGATGTTGGTCGATTTGGCCAGGAACGACCTAAGCAGGCACTGTAACCGGGTAGAAGTGAAATCTTTTAAAGAGGTGCAATACTATTCGCACCTGATCCACCTGGTAAGTAAAGTGAGCGGACACCTCCAGGAAAATGTAAGTGCTTTTAAAGTGGTTGCCGATACCTATCCGGCAGGTACTTTAAGCGGTGCACCAAAATATAAAGCCATGCAGCTGATTGATGAAAACGAAAAACTGGGCAGGAATTTCTACGCAGGTGCTATCGGTTTTATGGGCTTTAACGAAGATTTTAACCATGCCATCATGATCAGAACCTTTATGAGTAAGAATAATGAACTGCATTACCGCGCCGGCGCAGGTATTGTTGCCGATTCAGTGCCCGAAACAGAAATGCAGGAAGTGAACAACAAAATCGCCGCATTGCGCAAAGCAGTGGAAATGGCAGAAGAAATCTAGTTTGGAATAGGGAATTTTTAGTTTGGAATGAATTCCACCGATAAGAAGAAATACAATGGAAAATATAGATAAGAAAACCGTCCTGGTTATCGATAATTACGACAGTTTTACCTACAATTTGGTACACCTCATTAACGAAGTTGGTTATGAGGCCGAAGTTTGGAGAAATGATAAGTTCGATCTGGCAGATGTAGAAAAGTACGATAAAATTTTACTTTCTCCGGGGCCCGGCATTCCGGAAGAAGCCGGCTTATTGTTAGATGTAATCAGAACTTATGCGCCGACCAAAAGCATTTTTGGCGTATGTTTGGGCCAACAGGCCATTGCCGAAGTTTTTGGAGGTACCTTATTAAATCTGGGCCGGCCGATGCATGGAATTGCCACACCGGTAACGGTTGTAGATGGTGATGAACCGCTGTTCTGGGAATGCCCGCAAACCATAAATGTTGGGCGTTACCACAGTTGGGTAGTGAGTAAAGAGAATTTCCCTTCGTGTTTAAAAATTACGGCAAGAGATCACAAAAGTGAAATTATGGCTTTGAGGCACGAAACATTGGATGTCAGGGGGGTACAGTTCCATCCGGAAAGTGTGCTTACCGAATACGGTAAGCAAATGATGGCCAATTGGTTAACATCGACCCTGTAGTGCTTATCATCAGGTCGTTATCCTGAACTTATTTCAGGATCTTACTGGGATTAGTTAAATTTTAGATAAGGGTATATCGTCGAGTATTTTTCTCAATATTGAGCCTGTCGAAACGCTTCTTAAGTAGTTAATAAAAGTCCTTCGACAAGCTCAGGATGACAATTTATATTTATAATGCACCCTCATGATAGATTGATATAATGAATATTTTAGATAAAATCGTATTACGTAAAAAAGAAGAAGTCGCGGCGGCCAAGGCTTTGGTTTCTGTCCGGGATTTAGAAAATGCGGTGCATTTTAAAAGAACACCTCATTCTTTTAAAGACTTTTTACTGGCAGCAGACCGTACCGGTATTATTGCCGAATTCAAGCGCCGATCGCCTTCGAAAGGGCTGATTAATGGTGTAGCCGATGTAGCTGAAGTTACACAGGCCTATAACCATGCCGGTGCATCAGCACTTTCGGTATTAACCGATGTTGATTTTTTTGGCGGTAAGAAGGAGGATCTTTTAGCCGCGAGGGCAGCAAACAATATCCCGGTTCTGAGAAAGGATTTCATGATCGATGAATACCAGATCCTGGAAGCAAAAGCATGGGGAGCAGATATTATTTTATTGATTGCCTCTATATTAACTCCGCAACAGATTAACGACTTCGGTAAGTTTGCACATAATTTGGGCTTAAATGTACTTTTAGAAGTTCATAACCTCGAAGAACTGGAAAGAAGTATCTGTCCAAACCTGGATGCTATCGGGGTAAATAACAGAAACCTTGGCGATTTTACGGTCGATATCCAGACCTCGTTCAACCTGGTGAACCAAATCCCGGATGAATTTTTAAAGATTTCAGAAAGTGCCATCAGTAACCCGCAAACCATTAAGGAGTTAAAAATTGCAGGCTTTAACGGGTTTCTGATCGGTGAGAATTTCATGAAAACCGATCATCCTGGAACTGCCATTAAAGAATTTGTAGCGCAGATTTAGTTAACGCTAACTTCCGGAGTTTATTAGTTTATCTGGCTTTAGAAACTTCGGAAGCCTTTACAGCTTAAATTTACGATGTCAAATTTCGTATCTTTGTACCAATTACATGGGAAAACAAAAATTTTATGATACTGCCATTGTGCAGGAAAGGGTAATTTTAGTTGGAGTAGTTACTCCAGGAGAAAAAGAAGCCCAAACAAAAGAATATTTAGATGAGCTGGCCTTTTTAGTTGATACAGCTGGCGGGAAGGTGGAAAAGGTTTTTACCCAAAAAATGTTAAAACCAGACCGTGCCACATTTGTTGGTACTGGTAAGCTCGAAGAAATTAAAGCTTACGTGAAATCGGAAGAGATCGATGTGGTTGTTTTTGATGACGAACTATCTCCGTCGCAGCTGCGTAATATCGACCGCGAGCTTGGTGTAAAAGTGTTGGATAGAAGTAATTTAATCCTCGATATTTTTGCCAACAGGGCCCAAACGGCACAGGCAAAAACACAGGTAGAGCTGGCACAACTACAATACGTTTTACCACGTTTAACCGGTATGTGGACCCACTTGGAACGCCAGAAAGGCGGTATAGGGATGCGTGGTCCGGGTGAAACACAGATTGAAAGTGACAGGCGTATCATTTTAAATAAAATTTCGTTGCTAAAAGAGCGTTTAAGGAATATCGACCGGCAGAACGAAACACAGCGTAAAAACCGGGGTCAGTTGATCCGTGTAGCTTTGGTTGGCTATACCAACGTGGGTAAATCGACCATTATGAATATGCTTTCCAAATCAGAAGTGTTTGCAGAAAATAAGTTGTTTGCAACTTTAGACACAACTGTTCGTAAAGTAGTGATCGAGAATTTGCCTTTTCTGCTTTCAGATACCGTTGGGTTTATCCGCAAATTGCCTCACCATTTGGTAGAATGTTTTAAGTCTACTTTAGATGAGGTGCGTGAGGCCGATTTGTTGGTCCATGTGGTTGATGTTTCGCATCCCAACTTTGAAGACCAGATCAATACTGTTAACGAAACATTAAAAGATATCGGCGCAATTGATAAAGACATGATTTTGGTTTTTAATAAAATTGATGCCTATGTTTCGCCAGAGGTGGATAATGAAGAGGATGACGGCAAGCTCACTTTGGAAGACTTCAAAAAAAGCTGGATGAGCCACGATAAAGTACCTGTACTGTTTATTTCAGCTACCCAAAAAGAAAACCTTGAAGAATTTAAAACGCTGTTGTATGATAAGGTAAAAGCTGCACATGTAGCTAGGTACCCATATGATAGTAACCTTTTGTATTAATTGTTAGGAAAAGAATCTGGTAGATTAATAATAAACACCAATTTTTAATGATCAAACCATAGCAATGGGCCTAGAAAGATGAGTAAATAATCAAAAATTGTCTTTTTCAATTGAATTTGGTTGTTGTGATTTGTTGATTGTAATTTGTCATTAGCTATTGAGATTTTTTAATTATTGCATTAAATATCAGCATCAATTGATTTGCTTCACTAACTAAAAGTAATTTTGTAGGTTCCAGGTCTTTCTTATCTTCAATATCGATCAGATTAAGCCAAAGTTTGGTTTCTTTTGCCTCTTTTCTGCAAACTTTTAGCCGGTAAATAAAGTCAGCTTTGCTTAGTGCTTCATTGGCTTCGATGTAATTTGCAGATACCGAGCCGGAAGACCGGACTGCCTGCTTAATGTCTTGAATATTAATGATGTTATGGGTAACCTTTTTGCAGTAAGATCTAACAGATTGAGCGAACAAGAAAGTTCTTTCTTCAAGATTAAAATTTGTTCCGTTGCTCATTAATTAAATATAAGTATTTTTACAGAAAACTAAGGGAGTTAATTGTCCCGAGGATAGCATTTTAATATTATTGTCTTTTTCCTTTAGCAGATTTATTATGGTCTGATAATTGACAATTGGTTATTGATAATTTTAAACCTTATCAATTTAATTTAAAAGACCCTATATGGTCTGATAATTAATTATTGGTAATTGATAATTATAACATTATGGAAAGTAAACGTCAGCAGAAATTTGCAGGAGTATTACAAGAGGAGTTGGCCCAGGTTTTTCAGCGTGAAGGAGCTGCATTTTTGCCTAATACATTGGTAACCATTACCCGCGTTAGGGTTTCACCTGATTTGGCCGTAGCTAAGGTTTACCTGAGCTTTCTCAATACCAACAATACCACGCTTTCAATCAATACGGTTAATGCACATGCCGGGGAGATCAGGTATAAGCTCGGTAGTCGTATTCGCCACCAGGTGAGGGTGGTGCCAGAGCTTACTTTCTTTGTGGATGATACCAATGAATATGTAGAACGGATGGACCATCTTTTCGATAAGATTGCAAAAGAACCCAGGCAAAAAGACGAAGACAGCGAATAATTTTGGTGAGGAAGCTAAGGGAACCCGTTAATTTCTTCACACACTTTATCCCGGCATTAATTACAGTTCCGGCCGGCTACCTATTGCTTCAAAAGTGCCATATCCCCATCGAATTTACGGCTGCGTGGATTTACAGTATCGGAACCTTTATTCTTTTTGGAGTAAGTGCCATGTACCACGGTTACCCGGCTACCGATTATGGGGTTCGTTTCTGGCAGAAATTTGATCATTGCTGCATTTATTTAATGATTGCAGGCTCTTACACGCCAACAGCCTTATTGGTGTTTGAAGGTTGGCTGCGTTGGGGGCTTTTCGCCATTGTGTGGATTATCGCCCTTGTAGGCTGCCTGCTCAAAATCTTTAACCGCCTAAAAAGTACGGCTATATCCTTATCCATTTATATTTTAATGGGCTGTTTAATTGTTCCCTTGTTACAGAAAATGCTGGTAGCTTTGCCTGTAGGTGCAATTTTCTGGTTATTGCTCGGGGGTGTTTTTTATATCGGCGGAACTTATTATTATGCCAAAGATAAACAGCTGTTCAGGTGGATGCACAGCCATGAATTATGGCACCTGTTTGTGATTGGCGGAGCGTTATCGCACTACATTTATAATTTTGTATATATCTTTAAATAATTCCAGATGCAAACTTTCGATCAGGTTATTCAATCCAATGCCGCATGGATCCAAAAAGTTGTCGATTTCGATGTAAAAAGAGATCAGCTTCTGCCTCTGGACTTTACAGCATCCAATACGGAATTAACAGATGAAATTTTAGGTAATACCGATCTGTTCTCGGATTGGGTTAACGAAAAGCTGGCTAAAAACCATGCCCGTTACGGAATTGGCGGATACAATGAACACCGCACCATTTATTCGCGAAGTGCACATTTTGATACCGGAGAAGAAGCCCGAAGGTTGCATTTAGGGGTAGATATCTGGGCGCCGGCAGGAACTCCGGTCTACAACTTTTACGATGCAACCGTGCAAAGTTTTGCCTACAACGATAACCTTGGCGATTATGGTGCTACCATCATTCTAACTTACGATATAAATGGATATAAATTCAATGCCTTGTACGGCCATTTAAGTTTGGCCTCTTTAAATGGATTGAAGGAGGGTAAATTTATTGCAGCAGGAACAAAAATTGCAGAACTCGGCGCAAAAGAAGAAAACGGATCATGGCCACCGCATCTTCATTTTCAATTGATCAAAGATATGGGAGGGCTAAAAGGCGATTATCCCGGGGTGTGTAAGTTTAGCGAAAGGGAAAAGTATTTGGCCAATTGTCCTGACCCCAATTTAATTTTGAAGGTTAATTTTTCTTAGCTTTCTATCATGTCGTTACCCCGCATTTATTTTAGTGTCTCTCATTGCTCTGTTTTTAAGATGAACAAACATTATTCTCAGTCGCCTATTTTTAACCACAGCATACCCAAATCGAGACTGAGCGAAATAAATTCAGCATGACGACCGCAATAGTTCCGTCGCAAAACTTCTATTCCGCTACGAAAATTTTTGCGTTCTCTGTGGTTAAACCTGAATAAACCGTAAATTAGTAGGATGAGAAACCTGTTCACCATTTTTTTACTTTTTTGCTGTTCGCTGGCGATGTCGCAGGTTCAGTTCAAATCAGGTAAAAATGGTTTTGCTGATTTTTTAAGAGATAATACGGTTTATCCGCGGTTTTCTAAAAATAACTGCGTTCAGGGTACAGTAAACGTAAGTTTTAAGCTTAACGAGCAGGGAAAGGTTTATTTTTCGAAAATAAGCAAGGGTATATTATCTGATCTTGATCAGGAAGCGCTGCGTTTAGTGCGGCTAAGCAGTGGAAAATGGCAGATTCCGGCTGGCTACGATACTACTGTTTCGATTGTCGTTCCTGTTAATTTTGTGCTTTCGGGCTATAATTGCGAGGGAAAATCGAGCGAAGAGATGCAGGAGTCTATCCGAAGCTATCAGGCAGAAGAAGCATTAACCAATTCGGTCATTAATTTTTATAAAAACATCGATCAGGCTAAGCCAGGGCAAGAAGCTCAGATCATAGCCATTAAAAATCAGTTGGGTATTGATGACGAGTATCTGGATGACCGGGTAAAAATGGGCTTAAAAAAAATAAAGCAAGGTGATAAACAGGGTGCCTGTGAAGATTTTACCTTTGTTAAATATATGGGCAGTAAAAAAGCTGATGAGTATTTGGCTCAATATTGTAAGTAGGATAAATTAATGAAAAATACGACCCGGTTTTTTGCCTTACTGGATATCATCAGTATCGTTTTGTTGTCCAAACAATTTTGGCAGATTTTAACCCACTTAAACGAAATTCCCGATCAGGTACTTTCGCAGGCGAAGGTAGTATTGCTGTTGCCCTTATTTGTTTCGCTGTTTATCTCTGCTGCCGGTTTAATCCTGAATAAGAAATTTGGCTTTATCACCTATTACATCCAGTTTCCCTTCCGTTTAGTGGTTTGGGTTTTTTCGATAGGTTTTATTACTTATTTACCCGAAATTTTAAACCTGGGCGATCGCTGGTTTGATATATTGTTCAGAATCTGTTTTATTGCCGAGTTTTTCAGGTTATATTTCAGCATTAAAATTCACCGCGCATCATTCTGACAAGCCGGGTAAAATCACGGTGATGGCCGCAGGAAGAATGCCTGCCTCTACAGTATTCACCCTGCCGATGTATTCTCCGTCTATCTGAAAATGGGCATGGTGTTTTGAAGAAATTTTTACCTCTGCCGTTTGGAACACTTCTATCTTTTTAGGATTAAAAGGCAATTTTGTGATCCAGATTTTTAATATTTCGAGATAGGAGTAATCCTTTACCAAAATCACTTCAAAAAGCTGATCATCTAATTTTCCATCGGGGTTGATTTTTAGCCCCGAGCCATACATGGTTGCATTGGCAATGGCCACCATGGCTGCTTTAGAGGTAATGGTTTCGTCTTTAAGCTTCAGTTGTACGTCCATTCGGTGGTGGTTCCACAAGGCGTGCCAGGTCGCTTTTGCATACCCCCACATACCGCGTTCGGGCAAGGTGTCGAATTTCTTTACCAGGTAGGCATTAAAACCCAGATCGGATAAATGGATGCAGATTTCATCGTTCAGTTTAACCACATGTATTTTCTGTAACCGGCCACCTTCTAAAAGCGATAAAGCCAATTCAATATCGGTTGGTATACCCAGTTCTTTTGCCATTCCATTCGCCGATCCTGCAGGAACAATGCCAATAGGCGTTTCGGTATGCAATAAACATTCTGCTACAAGTTTTAATGTACCATCGCCACCAACAGCAACCACCCGGTCGGCTTTAGAACTGCCTATTCTTGCTTTTATTTTTTCTATCGAACAGTCTTTTGGCAGCTCGAACAGATCGATTTCGATTTTTTTTGCATCGAAATGTGCAGAAATTATTTCCCTTAAGTTTATGCCGTGATTACCTGAACCCGGATTGATGATGAACAGTAATTTCATTATAGTTACCTTATCTTACCTCACAAACAACTTTTAATAAACTCTGTTTTAATATGGATGAATAAATCTGTTAGTGTAAAAGTATATCATGGGTACGGCCATGCGCATAATTTAGTTGTTTATGGTCATGTTTTTAAATATAAGGCTAAAACGCAGCAGGTTTACAGCAATAATATCCTGGTTAATATCGCTCATCTGTTAAAACTTTTTATTTTAAAGCCTTATGCTTTTGTTGATGTTCGCTTGCGGTTTTTTGATCAGGTTATCTATAACAAAACAGAGAGCGATGGCTTTTTTAAATTTGAATGGAAAGCCAATCAGGATATCCCGGCAGGCTGGCACGATGTTAAAGTGGAAGCGCTTAACAGGGACGGCTCTGTTTTAAATGCAGGTGAAGGTAAGGTGTATGTACCTCATATTACGCAATATGCTTTCATCTCTGATGTGGATGATACCATCATGATTTCACATTCGGCAACCATTGGGAGGCGATTAAGAGAACTTTTCATTAAAAATCCACATACCCGCAAAACCTTTCCCGATGCGGCGAGTCATTATCAGCAATTGGCTTTATCTCATACGGATGTGGTACAGCCCAATCCCTTTTTTTACGTGAGCAGTAGTGAATGGAATCTGTACGATTACCTGGTAGAAACCTTTAAGTTTAACAAATTGCCCGATGGCGCCTTTCTCTTAAATACCCTGAAAAGATGGAAAGATCTGATCAAAACGGGAAAAACCGGGCATGAAGGGAAATTATTGAGGGTAATGCGCATCCTTGATGCCTTCCCTAACCAGAAATTTGTGTTTTTTGGGGACAATTCGCAACAGGATCCTGAAATTTACAGCTCAATAGTAGAAAAATATCCTAAAAATATTGAAGCGGTGTATATCCGGAACATCCGGCCTCAAAAAGCCGGAGAAACCATGCTGTTGCTTAAAAAAGTAGAGGGCGAAGGGGTTTGCACCTGTTTATTTAATACCAGTGAAGAGGCTATTGAACATTCCAAATCAATAGGATTAATTCAATAGTCTGCTTTTCAAAAAAGATGGATACAGATTCCGCAGTTCGGTCGAAATGACGAATGTACGCAGGTGTTTTAAATTAAGAAATTGACTTCCCAAAAGGGGTAAAGGCCAGGTTCATGAGTTTAAAATGCTGGCGGCCAAACGGAATACCTATGATGGTAATGCAGAGCAGGATACCGAAAAACAAATGGGTTAAGGCAATCCAAAAGCCACCACAAAAAATCCAGATCAGATTCATGATGGTAGATAAACAGCCAGTGTTTGATGAGGTATCGGTTATTTTAACCCCAAAAGGCGCAAGGCCAACAATGGCAAATTTAAAACATTGGATACCAAAAGGAATACCTATAATGGTAAGGCAAAGGATCAGCCCTCCGATAATATATTCGAAAAAAATAAAGATCCCGCCAAAAATAATCCAGATGATATTGCCTAAAAAGTTCATTTCGCTTGTTTGAGTTAAGATTTAAAAATTTGCTTTTTGTTACAGATAACATCATGTATTCTTAACAGATTTCTTTGTAATTTAGAATTACACACAAAAGAAACACAACATGAAAAAATTAATTTTTGCAGCGGCACTCACCGCCTGCTTTGGGCTGTCGCATGCCAAAGCCCAAAATGTAAACGGCGTTAAGCTGACCGATATTCACGTAGATTATATCCAGATCCTTGCAGTAAAAAGTTTTTTAACAGATAAACAATGGATTGCGCTTGAACATGGCCAAAAGGTAAATGATTACAGCGAACTGTATATCAGGGATGATAATGATAAAAAAATGGAATTTAATTCAGCAATTGATGCCGTTAACAAAATGAAAGCCTACGGCTACGAGTTACTGAGTGTATACACCGAACAGGTAGACCCATCATCAAACCGGCCTGTATATGTGTTGAAAAGGAAATAATAACAAGAAGTCAAGTTTTTTGCAGCAAGTTGGTTATTAAACTTGACTTCTTTGTAAGCGCTATATAAAATCCAGCGTATTAAATTTTTTATTCAGAATATCAGCATTGTTTACATCCAGCCATTTATCTAAAATGGTACCATAAACCTGCCTGAAATCCAACTGGTATTTTAAATCGCCCGTATCTAAATCACTCAGGTTTGGAGCAGCATTAAAAATACCTTGTTTCTTCAATTTTCCGCCGAAAATGAACATGTTGTTTGCTGTTCCGTGATCGGTTCCATTGCTGGCATTTTGCTCTACCCTGCGGCCAAACTCAGAGAAGGTAATCACCAGGGTGTCGTCTAATTTATTATTCGTTTTTAAATCTTTTAAGAAAGCGGCCATCCCTTCGCTGTATTGTTTAAGCAGGTTCCCTTGCTGACCAACCTGGTTCACATGGGTATCGAAACCACTTAAAGAAACATAATAGACCCTCGTTTTTAGTCCTGAAGAAATAAATTTTGAAACCGTTTTTAACTGGTTGGCAAAGCCAGAATTAGGGTAAGTTGATTTAGACTGATAAATTTTCGAAGTATTCTGGATATAACTGGCAGACGATGATGTTTCAATCATCGTTTTGTACAGGTATCCTAAATTATCTTCATCTAAATGTTCCTTATCATTCTGCAACATGGCCTTAAAAAACGGATCGTTTGTATTGCGGAATAAAGCTGCAGGATCTTTTAATGCAATCCCTTTTTTGGTCTCCCCTTTCATGGCTAAAGAAAGTGAATCGTCTACTTCTATTGCAGTATAAGGGAATTTGCAGGTTTGGCAATTGCTGTCTAAATAGCGGCCAATCCATCCGGTAGATAAGAATTGATTGCTATCGCTGCCGGTTTGCCAAATGTCCATCGAGCGGAAATGCGAGCGGTCGGGGTTGGGATAACCAACTTCGTTAATAATGGTCATCCAGCCCTGATCATAGATCTCCTGTAATGCCGCCATATTAGGGTTTAAGCCCTGCATGTCGTTCAGCTTAATTACCTCATCAGGTTTAATGGCAATACTTTTTCTTTTTTGATAGTAAATGTCATTCCCGAAAGGAACAACAGTGTTTAAGCCATCATTTCCGCCTGAAAGCTGTATCACCACCAGGTTTTTGTAAAGGCTCAACTCATCAAGAGCCATGGCCTCAAGCGGTTTCATGAAAGCGGGAACGAAAAGCGAACCTGCTGCAACAAAGCCTGTATTTCTTAAAAAAGTTCTTCTGTTCATGGTGTTAGTAGTTAATGAAGTTTTAGTGGTTCATTAGTTGATGGTTTATATATAGTTTGATAACTGATGGCATGGATGTTTAGCGAAACGGCTATCAACCATAAGCCATTTAACCATTAACCCACAGCATTTTAACACAATTGGTACTCCGGCATGCTCGTAATCTCAACCGCGGTACTCCGAAGTCCCTTATTATCACTTACCATGGTCGTAATTTTATCGTTTAATTTTGGCTGTAATAAAAACTCGGTAAGGGCCAATGGTGTTAAGCCCTTAGGCAAGGTGTTTAAAAATTTAGGCCAGTCAACACTAGCATTTACATACGATTTTGGTTTCATATTGGCATTTGCCTTGGTGGTAGCTGTCCGGCTTAGGGCTATTACTGCTTCATCTTCAGGATCGGCTTTACCGCTAAAATCAATTTCTCCATCATTTAAAACAAGAGAAGGGATACGCATCCGCAGCATTAACGACGAACTATCAATCCAGCTTTGTCCGCCCGGCCAGCCGGCTACATTGGGTGGATTAAATAAATATTGGCCTAAACTGCTCTGCAACTGAATTAAAACCTGTGGTTTGTTATAGGTAACATAAAACTCGCGACTTAAGCCTACCAAAAATTCGGCCGGTGATTTAATTTTTGTACCTACATTTTCGGGGCTATAGAACCAATCGGAAGTAAACATTTTTTTCATCATCGAGGCGATGTCGTATTTCGAATTGTAAAAATGTGTGGCGAGTTCTTTAACATGTGCCTCATTTGGGCTGTCATTAACAAAGAATTTATATACTTTCCAGGCAATAAACTGTGCGGTTTCCGGTTTTTCGAGAATGATGTCGATAATGTTTTCGCCTTCAAAATTCCCGATTTTACCGAAAAAGGTCTTGGTTCCTGTATCATGCAGGTTTTCCCTAAAAATAAAAGAACCATCCTTGTCATACATCCAGCCGGTAAAAGCCCGGGCAGATTCTTTAATATCCTGTTCTGAATAATTTCCCCTTCCTAAGGTAAAAAGTTCCATAAGTTCGCGGGCAAAATTCTCATTAGGTTTACCCTTTCTATTCTGCTGGTTGTTCAGGTATTGCAGCATCGCTGGCGACTTCGAAACTTCAACCAATAAGGTTTTAAAGCTTCCCAGGGCATTTTTTCTTTGAATATTGTTTAGTTGCTGTGCAAAAAACGGGTTGTTGCTGCGACAGGCAAAATGTCCATGCCAAAAGAGTGTCATCTTTTCCCTCAATGGAGCATCTGTATTGATCATTTTGGTTATGAAGGCAATATTGAGGTCGCGGCTTACTTCGTTTTGTTCTCTTATAATCTGCTGACGCATTTTCTTTTCATCATCTGTCAGGTCTTTTTTAGCATATAAGCCTGCCTGTACCAAAAGCTGTCGTTTTGATTCAAAATCATTTACCAAATTAATTGGATCGTCTTTTTGAGAATCTTTAAGCAAGTTATCAACCACCTTATCAAGTCGTTTTTTGCTTAATTTTTGTAAGTCGGTATAAGAAACTCCGAAACCCGCCCGGTTGTAAAGATGTTTTACTTTTAAAAAATTATCTTTTGCGCTCATAATGAACTGTTTTACAGTATGACTTATTTAAAACGCCAGGGTTTAATCTTTGTTTTCTTTCTTATTTTTGTCTATGTTTTTTCAGTTACTAGACGACAATCCGGGCTTTCCTGACCCGGCCCTGGCAGAAGAGGATGGTTTGCTGGCCATTGGTGGAGATCTGAGTATGGAAAGATTGTTGATTGCTTATTCTAATGGCATATTCCCATGGTTTAGCGAAGGCGAACCGATCCTATGGTATTCGCCGCACGAACGGTGTGTGATATACCCGTCTAAAATTAAAGTCAGCAAAAGCATGCGTAAAATTTTAAAGCAGAAGGTTTTCGAAATTACTTTTAACCAGGCTTTTGCAGAAGTGATCAGAAACTGTGCAACTACGGAAAGGAAAGGGCAGGATGGGACCTGGATAACCAACGAAATGCAGCAGGCTTACATCAACCTTCATCAGCAGGGCTATGCACACAGTGTAGAAGTTTGGCAGGGCGGTACATTGGTGGGCGGTTTATATGGCATTAAGTTTAACCGCGTATTTTGTGGAGAAAGCATGTTTAGTCATGTCAGTAATAGTTCAAAAGCTGCCCTTATCTTTTTAAGCAAAATGAATATCGATTTAATCGATTGCCAGTTGCCAAATGATCATTTAATGAGTTTGGGTGCCGAAATGATCAGCCGGGAATTGTATCTGGAAATGCTTCAGGCACCCTAATGCTAAAGCTTGGGTTTATCGTGGTAGAATTAAATTTTTCTTTCGGCCTTTGCTCAATAAACCAGGAGTAGCGATTTCGATTTCCCGTTAGAATTAGCAGGTAAGGGCGTTATAACGGTTGGGTACTATTTAATATGATTGATGGTGTTAAAACTTTATGTTAGTGTTTATTGTCATCAATTAAACTTTGCTCACGTATGGCGTTTTCAATTCTTCTGTCGGGAATAAACCAAATACAGGCCACCAGGAAATAAAGTGCAAAACCAATCCAGGGGTTTATAAGCTTAATCCGATACCGGCAATATAGAAGGGCAGTGAAAGCTTCCCTTTGGTATCATTGCCAATGGCATGCACCACTAAAGAGTGTTGCCCTTCGGTTTTTTTAATAATAATCACCAATAAAGTATATGAAATAGCAGCAAGAAGTAGCACCGTGCCATAGGTAATAACGGGCCATAAGGCAAAGTGGTGTTCACCCATCCAGCCTGCCGTAAACGGAAATAGCGAAAGCCAAAAAAGGAAATTCAGGTTGGCCCAAAGCATTGATCCGTTTACTTTTTTAACGGCATGTAATAAATGGTGATGGTTATTCCAGTAAATGCCAACATAAATGAAACTTAGGATGTAACTGATGAATTTGGGAATCAATGGCTTTAAGGTAGCTAAAGTTTCGCCATGTTCTGGCACTTTAATCTCCAGAACCATAATGGTGATGATAATGGCGATTACACCATCACTAAAAGCTTCCAATCTGCCTTTGTTCATAAAATACCTGAGATTTACTACAATTATCAATCAAATTATTTGATAAAACAAAACCTGCAGGCTTTTGCCCTGCAGGTTCCTTATTGTTGTTTTATGGAAATTATAATTCTCTCACCCAAATGTTCCTGAAGCTAATGGCAGGGCTTGGGTCGCCATGATCCTGTAATTTGATCGAAGAAGGCCCATGTTTTTTATATTCAGGAGCACCGATATACCTCGTCGCACCTTTTAATACAAAACCATTTTGTAAAAGTACTCCATTTAAGAATACTGTAACACTTGCTGGTTTTTGTACGGTTCCATCCTCGTTAAAACGTGGTGCATTCCAAATGATATCATAATATTGCCATTCGCCCGGCTTTTTGTTGGCATTGGCTAATGGAATCGCTTGTTTATAAATGCTGCCTGTTTGTCCGTTTACATAGGTTTTGTTGTTATAAACATCTAAAATCTGGATTTCATAGCCATCATCACCACCGCCGGTTGAAGCTAAAAATATACCGCTGTTTCCACGCGCCTGCCCTTCGCCAGAAATGTTTTCAGGAATTTTCCATTCCAAATGCAGTTGGTAATCGGTAAATTTTTTATTGGTTTCGATATTTCCTGTGCCTTTTTTTACGGTAAAAAATCCATCGTCTACGGTCCATGCGGCTGGTTTTGACGGATCTTTAACTGAATGCCAAGCATCTAAATTGCGACCATTAAAAAGAATAATCGCATCAGAAGGGGCATCCTGAGGTAATTTGCCCGGTGTAACAACCTTTGGTACGGGTTCCCAAACCTCGGTGGTTTTTGGGTCTTTGGCTGGATCTGGTTTTTTATCCTGTGCCATAGCCTGCCCTGCAAATAAAACAGGAATAAATAAAAGTGTGTACTTGTTCATAATTGTGGTTTAACTTTTTAAAGTTAACCAGTTTATTAAGAAATGGAAATTTAGTATTTAAAATATTACCCCAAATCATCAACAACATAGGTTTCACTTATAATCACTTCATCAGGGGCAATACCCTCTTTGCTTTGCTCTGCCAGGTCGCGCATGGGACAATAACCGGTAATACCGCGGTATAACAGGCCGGCACCAATGGCAGCGCCGGTTAACCCAATTACAGGGTGCGAAAAAATACTTGTAATGCCTTTAAACAATAAATAGGTACCTGTAACACCAGATAACCAACGTTCGGATTGGGATACGTTCTGAAATAGTTCGGGATATTTCCAGGCTTCTTTAACATTATTTACTGCAGTATTAAAATCTTGATTTGTCATGGTGGTAGAATTTGTGTTCTACATTATAACAAGTTGGGAGGGAATGAGTTTGAAGTAATTTAAATTGTTGAACTAATAACGATTATTTCACCACCTGAGACCTATGAGGCATTAAGTAATCCTGTCATTCTGAACGTAATGAAGAATCTCTTTTGGTGATAACATAGGATCTTGAGCTTATGGCCTTGCTGGCCGGACAGCCATCAGGTTTAGATCAGCATCTTTTGGTGTTGAGCCCTGGAGAGCCTTGAAATAAATTACCTTCAGATAGCTCGCTGACACCAGGTTCCGGCCGACGAATTTCGGGGCATGGTAAGCTGCTTCTATTAGTTCAGGATCTCCCGGATATCGTCCTTACTCAACGATTTAAAGAAACTCTCCTCAGTGGTGATGAGTGAATTGGCCAGTGACTTTTTGCGGTTTTGCAAGGCTAAAATTTTCTCTTCAACGGTGTCTTTGGCGATGAATTTATAGATAAAAACCTTTTTATCCTGCCCAATGCGGTGTGTCCTGTCTATAGCTTGTTGTTCTACGGCGGGGTTCCACCATGGATCGAGAATGAAAACGTAATCGGCCTGTGTTAAGTTTAAGCCAACACCGCCCGCCTTTATTGAAATCAGGAACACTTTCAAATCGATATTTTGCTGAAATTCGGCTACAATTTCGCCACGGTTACGTGTGGCTCCATCTAAATAAGCAAATGAAATGTTTTCGGTCTCAAAATGTTTTTTAAAGATATCGAGGTGTTTTACAAATTGTGAAAAAACCAGAACCTTATGCCCGCCCTTAAGCACGTTATCTAAAGTATGGATCACGTTTTCAAATTTTCCCGAATCGGAAAGGTACTCTCCATCTATCATTACAGGGTGGTTGGCCAACTGACGTAAGGCTGTTAATCCTTGCAAAAGCTGCACCTGTTTTTGTGCAAAAGTTCCATCATCCATGCTCTGTAAGAGATCATTGCGGTAGGCCGATTTGGTTTTTTCGTAGTAGGCCGCCTGGTCTTCGCTCATATCGCAATAAATTACCTGTTCAGTTTTAGGAGGCAATTCTGCAGCTACCTGCTCTTTCGTTCTGCGCAGCACAAAAGGTTTGATAATGGATTGCAGTTTACGTGCTTTTTCTTCATCCTTTTTCTTTTCAATAGCCTGCACGTATTCTTCAAAAAAGAAGGCCTGGGTTCCTAACAGGCCAGGATTTAAAAAAGTTAACTGCGACCATAAATCGCTAACCGAATTTTCTACCGGTGTACCGCTCAAAATTAAACGGTGTTTCGATTTAAGGCTTCTAACGGCTTTGAACGATTTGGAAGCAGGGTTTTTAATGTTCTGGCTTTCATCCAGAATGATGTAATTGAAATAGAAATTTTTCAATTCATCTACATCTACCCTGGTTACCCCATAGGTGGTAATAATAATGTCGTAATTCGCAAAATTAGCAACATCCTTATTTCTGTTGCTCCCTGTATGCGCCAGTATTTTAAGCTTTGGTGTAAATTTTTTGGCCTCTGTTAACCAGTTGTAAATTAAAGAGGTGGGCATGATAATGAGCGAGGAAGTTCGCAGGCCCTGTGCCTGATCATCCTCTTTTACTTTTTGCAGCATGGCCAGCGTTTGGATGGTTTTACCCAAACCCATATCATCTGCAAGGCAACCACCGAAATTGTATTCGCGCAAAAAGCTAAACCAGTTGTAGCCGGCTTTCTGGTAATCGCGCAAACTGCCTTTAAAATTGGCGGGCATCTGCGTATCGGCGATATCCTCAAAATCAGATAAGCGCTGAAGCTTGCGCTCTAGGGTTACATTGGCCAGGCTATCTTCAGCCAGATCGTTGATTAAGCCGATGTGGTGCTTCTTGAGCTTTAAACTTTTGCCGGCTTCAGCCAAACTAAATAAACTGCCGTATTGCGTAAACCATTTATCCGGAATAATGGCTACTTCACCATCGGGTAATAGAAATTCGCGCTTTTTATGCAGGATGTGCTGTTTTAAAGAGAGAAAAGGAATCTGGTATTTGCCAAACCAAACTACAGCATGAATATCGAACCAATCATTTTCTTCTTTAACCTGAAGATCGATTTTGCTTGCCCCAAACACAAATTTCTTTTGTCCGGTAGCTTGTTCAATTTCAAAGCCCGAAGCCTGTAATATTTCAATATGCTCATTTACCCAGTTTATGGCAGCGTAACTCGGGTTTTCTTCGGCCGAGACTACTTCCAGGTTGCTGAATAGTGAGCTTGTCTTTTTAAGACCCAGGGATAAAAGCAGGTTAAATTGTTTTTTCTCCCAGTCTGCCGAGCGTTTTATCCGGTGGAAAATATAGTTATCGGCTGTTTTTTCTAAACGTACGGTTACTTTATGCGCATTTTCGACCGGAAAAGTATATTCACCATATTTAAAGTACAGCTGTATCTGCGAAAGACCGCCATCAACATATAAAATCTTGATTACTGGTGTGGCCTCGAACTGTTCAGTCCTGATTTCGAAACCCTCTGCATATACATGGTGTTTTTCGATTAAAGGCGCTACAAACTTTTCGAAGTAGGTCGCTTCGGTAGTTTTCGGGATGGCAATGTAACGTTTGTTCAGAAAAGGCTGTAATTTTTTTCCTTCGATATCCTGATCAAAAAAGTACAATACATCGTTAAGCAATAACCAGGCAGGTTTGTTGCTGATGATCTGTGCTTCTTTAAACATAAATTCAATGCGCAGGTTCTGGTACTTGATAGTAGGGAAGTAGCGCGTTTCGGTTTCATTCCTCCTGAAGTGGAAAAGGATAGACGCCGGTTCGCCGGCAAGTTCAATTTTACGCTCAACCGGCCAGCCATCTTTATCCATTACATAGAGCTCATTCTTAACCTTTAAAAGCTCTAAGGCTTCGGCGAGCTTCTTCTCAATTTTCGGACGCACATTCTCATAGAATTTATCATCGAAAACTTTGGTGAAAAACTCGGTTGGCCTTATTAGTTTCTTGTAATATTTTTTAATCAGCGAATCCTGCTCAATGTCGTCTAAAATTTTGATCAGTTTATAATCGATATCGCTTAAACAGGCTTTAAATTCTTCGGCGGTATGAGTAAAAATTCTTTGGTAGGTAAAAGAAAAATCGCCTTGGGGGTTAAGCTGAACTACGTGTGGTTCAATTAGATAGCCAAGGTACTCATGTTTGCACAAAGAGTACACCACTTTACAGGCTTTAGAACTATCGACACGTAACATTGATTGGTTTAAAATTTTGGTAAGCTAAGCGCTTAAAAAACTTTAAACTTACAATATTTTGCGAATACATCAAAAGAACTGACCATTTTTGGGATAAAAATTATGAATTTTTAATCTGCACTGAAAAACCAGCCTGGGGCAGCAGTTTAATTAGGGGGGTATTAATTGCAATGCTGAAATATTTGGCTTTCCAAGCAATATTAATACTTTATAATTGCCAACAACTTATTATCTTAGGCCTTTGATTGGTAGGCATGTTATTATCAGTCAGTTAACGCATCATTCCAACTTAAATGAAGTTTTTTTACGCGCTCTCTGTGTTCACTTGTCTGTTTTTTTCTGGCTATGGACAGGAAACTCCACGGAGTACCCAATATATTTTTAACAATATCCTGCTAAACCCTGCTTTATCGGGTATTGATAACTATACCGATTTAAAGATCGGTTTGCGTAAACAGTGGAGCGGTTTGGAAGGCTCACCAAGCACACAATACCTTTCTTTAAGTACTGCCATTGGCGAAGATTTTGTACGCAGTAATGTAAACTCGTTTGCTGGCAATGGCGAAAATCCGATGAGCAGGAGTTTTGTAAACAATTACACGGCTGCTGAGCCACATCATGGTATCGGCCTTGTAGCAATGACGGATAAAGCGGGATTGATCAGGCAGACTAATGTGAGTGTAACCTATGCTTATCATCTTGGTCTTACTAACGAAATCAATTTGTCGTTAGGTTTATCTGCAGGGTTTAAATCGATCAATATGGATGTACGAGGAATTGTTGCAGACGAATCTGGAGACCCGTTATTTTCAGCCGATTATAATAATAAAATCAGACCTGATATCGGCGCCGGTATCTGGCTGTACAGCCCGAGGTTTTTTGCAGGGCTTTCGGCCAAGCAGCTAATTGGTAATAAGAGTAGTGTTGTAGGCAATAAAATTAGAATTGATGCTTACCAGGCAGCAACTTTTTACGGAACTGCTGGTTATAAAATATTCCTGGATGAAGATATCGCCATGATTCCATCTGCATTGATTACTTATTGGGCCAATGCGCCTGCCGCATTTGATGCCAACCTGAAATTTGCCTATAAAGACAAATTCTGGCTAGGTACAAGTTTCAGGAACAATGATTCTTTTTCGCTTCTGGCAGGATTTAACGTAGCCTCACTGGTAAACCTGAGCTATTCATATGATGTAAATACTTCAGGTTTGCGCTCGGTAAATAATGGTACCCATGAAATTGTACTGGGCATTTTGTTAAATAACCGCTATCAGGTAGCCTGCCCGAGCAGACAGTTTTAACGCAAAAGTGTAATGCTGCCGCCTAGTGGTTTGCATTCGGCACGTAAATCGATTACATAATAATAAACACCTGCCGGTAATTCCTTATCCCTGAAACGGCCATCAAATGGTTTGTTGTAATTTCCGATAGATTCGTAAACCAACTGACCACCACGGGTATAAACTTTGATATTAGTGCCTTTAAAATCGGGTAAGCCACGTACTTGCCAAACATCGTTCATGCCGTCGCCATTTGGAGTCATGGTGTTGGTAATCTCCAGGTTATCATGTGTTACTTCTACATGCACTTTGGTAAATTCGCTGGTACAGGAACCGAGTTTTCTGCGGACAAAATAATCAGCGGTTTTAGCCACTTTAAATTTGAATACACCTGTAGTACTTTCTAAAAATGGCTTGATATCGTCAAGCTTTTCGAACAACTGATAAGTGCCTTCTTCTGGAGCGATTACGGGCAGTACAATATCAGAAACGTAGCAAACACGTAAATCATGTATAACCGGAGCCAGGATTTTAAAAGATTCA
The DNA here is from genome assembly GCF_014196715.1 of Pedobacter zeae. Taxonomy (GTDB): domain Bacteria; phylum Bacteroidota; class Bacteroidia; order Sphingobacteriales; family Sphingobacteriaceae; genus Pedobacter; species Pedobacter zeae. The sequence goes on along the minus strand of NZ_JACIEF010000003.1, from coordinate 500,674 downwards.
TCAACTATGGTAAAAGGCTCACTAATGGCATAACCACAGCTTGTTTTGTCTTTCACTTCCAAGCGGTAGGTGCCAGCACCTATGTTGGTTAAATCCTGTGTAAATTGAATAGCCTCGCCTTTTTCATTTATCCATTTAAAATCGTAACCAGGTACACCGCCAATGACCTGAACGCCTGTAACAGAACCTCTCTGCAAAGAGCAACCATCTTTAATTGCAGTTCCGGTATTAGGCACAATGGTAAGTAGAGGGGTAACATTTACGGGATATGGCCCTAAGATGGTTTCGCAATTATTAATATCGTAAGCAAACATTCTGTAGTTACCGCCTGGCAGGTTTTTGAGTTCAATTGTAGTTGCGGTTTTGATTGATCCATTAATGGTTGTACCTGATTCATCTACCCATTTATAGGATGTTGGAAGAACTGAGCTAAAGTTTAGACTAATATTTCCATTAATTAATCCACAGGTGGTGTTATTTACTGTTGGTGTAAAGGTGTAAACAGTTGGTGTTAATGCGTCCACCCTAAAAGTTAATTCTTTGGTACAGGTATATAGAGAGTTGCTGGCAACCAAGGTGTAAGTGCCAGGTGCTAAGTTCGAGATTTTGATTGACATGCCTGGCGAGTATACTCCCTTTATAATACGCTGTTTGGCAGGATCTAACCACTCGTAAGTATCGGCATTTACGATAGAAACATTATCTATAACACCATTATTAACCCCGCATCTGGCTGGTAAAATCGATCCGCCATTAATGGCGACATCGCTGTAAGTACTTATGAAATAAGTTTGAGCAGGAGCAGGAGAACATGGGCCTTCATCATATACAGAGAGACTATATCTGCCTCCCCCTACATTTACCAGATCGAGCTTATCGGAAATGACGTCTGTGCCGAGCTTTCCATCGGCATCGTATTTGAACCATTTGTAACTTAAAGTTCCTGTGGCATCGGTAATTGTAAAGCCTGTTAGGCTTCCATTTTCTTTGCCACAAGCAGCTGGAATGTTTGATGTTGGTCCGCTTATTTTCGGTTGTGGCTTCCTTTTAACGGTAATTGGGTCTGAATCCAATGAGCAACTCGCCTCATCAGATACTTTAACGTAATAAGTACCTTCGGGTAAAGTAGCTGGATTGCTCCTGCTTACTACTGTATTTGTCGCAGTATTGATCCATTCGTATTTTAAAACTCCTTTTCCTCTTAAAACTTCTGCAGTAAAAGTAAAAGAAGTTTGCCCACATACCGGATTTATTGGTAAAATAGTTGGTTTAGTTAACTTCTGATCTTTAATAATGAATACAGTTGGAAATGCTTTACAACCATCATCAACCGTTACTTCGTAAGTACCAACTTCTAAATTAGCAATACTTTGCGTATTTCCTTTAGGTACACGGCTGCCATCAGTTTCTATCTTTACCCAGCTGAAGGTAAATCCCTCACGCGGTTCAGAGATGGTGATTGAGCCATTGGCGTTGCAGGTTACGGGTTCTACTATCGCTTCATTTGCCAATAACTCTGCAGTTGAAAATGGAGAAGTTGTGGCATTCAACAAGCTGGCAGTTGCAGTAACCATTCCGCTAAGGCTGCCATTGTATTCCCATCGGCCGTCACTACCAGCCTGTACCGTGGCAATATAAGTTTTACCCTCACAGATGCCCTGGCAGTTTACGGTATAAAACAGTTCTACTTCAGCGTTTGGTGTAGCCCTACCAGAAACATAATCGTTTCTTTTTTTGAGGATTTGAATATAGGGCTGAAGGATAGTCAGGGTTTTCCCAATCCCAAATGTTCTGTTACAAAAAAAACTATTCCTGGTTATTTTTACTGGTTTTGACGATACAGTTTCAACCCCAAAGCTGTTATTGGCAATTAAGTTTGTTTCAGTAGTCGTTGCCCCACCTATAGTTCCACCTGCACCAGTTTCTATTTTAACACCGATGCCATTGCCCATTATTACAGCTCCGGCGGCATCTGTTCCAATTGCATTGCCCGTTAAAATAAAATCCGAATTGGTAATCGAAACACCGGTGGTTCTATTCCCCCCAATAATATTATTGCGAACATAAAGTGCTGTATTAACCGCATTGACCTTTAAACCTGCTATTTCTAAGGAAGAGGAAGAGAGAAAAATAGGTAGCTCATGAAAATCTTTTTTACCCGTATAATCGACCCCGATTTTGTTGTTGATGATATTGATGTCGAATCTTGCCGCGGTAGAATAAGATGAGCGAGTAATATCTAAATTGATTCGGTTTGCGGCAATTACGTTACCTTGGCCGGCATTATCGCCACCAATATCCAAAGCACTGTCGTATAAATTAGCAGAGATACCGATAACATTGGTGTTCGGGGTGATCCCATCATATATTACCCCGATTAAATTTGATTGGATATTAATTTTTGTAGCGGTTATATTTGAATAAATATAGTTGTTCCGAATGGCTATACCGTTAATATTCCCTCCAATTACGTTCCCTTTCCCAGGTGCGCCAATGGTAATGTTATTTGCACGGTAGTCGATCACAATACCTGACCCCTGTGCTGTATTTACATTTTGTAAATTGGTGATGGTAGCGAAATTTCTGATATACAAGCCATAAACTTCTACACCTGTGGTCTGAATTTGAGTGTCTAAAGATTGGCCGATTGTTAAACCCGAAAAGGTGCTGTTGGGATATTCAGGCTCTAAAATTACTTTCGCTCCCGAAACACCAAGTACTGGCCATGCTGTTTGCGAGCTGCCATCGATAATCACGTTAGAAGAAACAACGGGTAAAGCAGAACGTAACCTTATGGTACGGTTGGCATTATCGCTTGGGTTACCAGGTAAGTTAAAATTGATGGTATAGGTAGTGGTCCTATTGGCTATAGCGGCCTGTGTTAAGCCTTCCCTTAATGTTCCAGGGCCGCTATCGGCATTACTGGTAACCACATAAGTTTGAGCGTAAATATTATTAAGAAAAAATAAGCCCAAAAATAGGGACAGTAGTTTTGAGAGACGCATAAAATTGTTTGGTGTAGCCAAAATACAAATAAAAGTTTAGTGGCTAGGGTTTTAGTTCACAAACCTACATTAATTTTTCTGAAAATTAGGTGTCATCTTTTTTTACTGCCAAGTTCGCCAGAAAGATCTTTCGCTGTGCTCAGGATGACAAAAAAAACGCTGTAGAATGTTGAAACGTATGCCATAGAATGAAAAAAGGCATCCTGAAAATCAGAATGCCTTCAATGTGCTTATTTAATTATTGCTTATTTCCAGCCTCCGCCTAACGCGCGGTACAAGTTTACCACCGCCTGTAATTTTTGTAAACGATCGTTAATACCGCTTAATTGAGCACTTAGCAAACTTTGTTCTGAAGTTAATACATCAGTATAATTGGTTGCTGAGCTGTAACGTAACAACTCCTTGGTAAAATCAACTGCTTTGGTTAACGATGCGATCTGTTTTGCCCTGGTTTCCTCTTTTTCAGCAGCGGTTTGGTAAGCATATAAAGCATTTGATACTTCCTGTCCACCGGTTAAAAGTGTTTGTTGGAACGTGTAGAGGGCAATCTGTTGATTGGCTTCTGCAGTTTTTAAACGGGCCTTATTGGCACCTTTTGCAAAAATTGGCTGCGTTAAACCACCTACTAAGTTATAGAAGATGGATTTGCTGAAGAAATCCTGTAATTGCAGACTAGATAACCCTCCGGTTGCGGTAATGGTTAAAGCGGGATAAAAATAAGCTTTGGCTACGTTGGTATTTTCGAAAGCTGATCTAAAACCAAATTCAGCAGCAATCACATCCGGACGGTTTTTTAACAGTTGTGCAGAAACACCGGTTTGTAAATTCGCATAAGGGGTCTGCTGATCTAAGGTGGTGCGTTTAATTGCATCTGGTGCTTTGGCGACCAAAACACTCAATGCATTTTCGGCTTCCTTAATGCTTCTTTTTAAATCGGGCAAGGTTACCTGGGCAGCATATAAATTGGCCTCGCTCTGTACAACCGCCGCACCGTTTACCACAGCCCCTTGTTTTAGTTCTTTCATGGTTTCCACGTCCTGCGTCCTCACTTTAATGGTTTGCTCGGTAATGGCCAATTGCTTATCGAGCGCCAATAGGGAATAATAGTTATTTGCAATGGTGGCAATTAATTGCGTCTGAACCGCTCTTTTTGCTGCATCAGTTTGCAGTAAAGTTGCATAGGCCCCGCGTTTTGCACTGCTAAGCTTTCCCCATATATCAGCTTCCCAGCTGGTGCTCAACTGTGCTTTATAGGTTTGGGTTTCTAAATTAATGTTAATCCCTGGAGGAAAGTTTAAGGAGGCCTGCGATTGTTTATTATCGGTTACGTTTACATCAGCCTGTAAGCTTGGCAATAGTGCACCACGACTCTGTATTAAGGTCGCTTCTGCAATTTTGATCCTCTCGATCGCTTGTTTCAAGTCTAAATTTTCATTTAATCCCTGTTGGATCAACGATTGTAAGGTGGTGTCTGAAAACAACGTTTTCCACTGCAGATCTGCCATGGTAGTGGTATCTGTTGTGTTATTGTCGCGGTATAAACCCTCGCTCTTTAACTGGGGGCGTTCGTATTTTTTAGTTACGCAGGCACTCAGGGCAACAATGGCTAAGCCGGTTAAAATGGAATGCTTATATCTAAAATTCATTTTCTTCATATTAATGTTTGCTGTTCGCGGTTGCCAATTCATATTCCTCTGGCGTTTGTTCACGGTCAATGCCTTCGTTAAAAGGTGATTTATTACTGATGCGCTCCTGTAAGGACTGGAATACGATAAACAGGGCCGGGATTACAAAGACCCCGAAAATTGTTCCGATCAACATACCGCCTACAGCACCTGTTCCGATGGAGGTATTACCTGCCGCGCCAACACCTGACGATAACATCAGCGGTAATAATCCCAGAATAAAAGCGAAAGAGGTCATCAAAATAGGACGTAAACGTGCCGTTGCGCCATCAATTGCTGCATTGGCAATATTCATTCCTTTTCTTCTCCTGTCTACTGCATATTCAACAATCAAAATGGCATTTTTGGCAAGCAGTCCAACAAGCATGATCAGGGTAATCTGCGTATAAATGTTATTGTCAACCCCAAAAATTTTATCAAAAATGAATACACCTGCTAAACCAACCGGTAAGGAGAATAAAACCGCTAACGGCAATATATAACTTTCGTATTGTGCAGCAAGCAGGAAATACACGAAGATTACGCAAAGTAAAAAGATGAAAACTGTCTGACTTCCGCCTGCCATCTCCTCGCGTGACAGACCCGAAAATTCGTAGCCGTATCCTGCAGGAAGATTTTTAGCGGCTTCTTCCTGAACAGCTTTTAAAGCATCACCCGAACTGTAGCCCGCATTTGGATTACCGGTTACCGAAATTGAAGTAAACAAATTAAAGCGCGAAATAGCTTGCGGACCGTATACTTTGGTTAAAGTAATAAACTCGGATACCGGAGCCATTTCTCCTGATGAATTTCTAACAAAAATGCGGGTTAATGTCTGCTCATTTGCACGGTATTGGGCATCAGCCTGGAACATTACCCTAAACTGTTTACCGAATTTGTTAAAGTTGGAGGCATAAACACCACCATAATAACCCTGCATTACTCCCAATACATCGCTAACCGTTAAGCCGGCCTGTTTAACCTTTGCCACATTTACATCAATCTGGTATTGCGGGAAATTTGGATTAAAAGAAGTAGAAGCGTATTGGATCTCAGGACGTTTACTCAATGCGGCCAAAAATCCATTTCCGATTTCGTTGAATTTTTTAATATCCCCACCGGTTTTATCCTGTAACTGAAATTCAAAACCTCCGCTGGTACCAAAACCCTGGATCGTTGGCGGGGCAAAGAAAATTATTTTGGCTCCTTTAATGCCTGCTGTTTTGGCAAACAATTCGCCGATTATCGTTTTTACATCACGGCCTTTACGTTCATCCCATGGGATTAAACGCGAAATTACCATACCATACGAACTGCCCGAACCACTGATCATACTACGGCCAACAACCCTCAGGGTATTTTTAATTTCAGGAATTTGGTGCGCAATACTATCGATTTTGGTAATTATAACGCTGGTTTCCTCTTGAGAAGTTCCTGCCGGTAATGAAATATCGCTCATTATGGTTCCCAAATCCTCATTCGGTACGAAACCCTTAGGTGTGGTGTTCATCGTCCAGACCAATGCTACCGCGAAGAAGGCAATGGCTAATCCAACAATCCATTTTTTCCTGGATAGAAAGCCGATCGATTTTTTATATTTTCCGGTTACGGCATCGAATGAAGTATTAAAAGCACTGTAAAAACGGGTTAAAAAGTTTTTAGATTTTTCATGCTCTTCTTTATGCGGCTTTAAGAATAAAGCACATAATGCCGGGCTTAAGGTTAAGGCGTTAATGGCCGATAAAATGATCGAAATGGCCAGCGTTAAACCAAATTGCTTATAAAACACGCCTGATGATCCAGAGATAAAACTCACGGGAATAAATACGGCAGCCATGACCAGGGTGATCGAAATAATCGCTCCACTGATATCGTCCATTGCATCTATGGTTGCCTTTTTGGCATCGGTATAACCTTCATCTAGCTTGGCATGTACAGCCTCTACAACCACAATTGCATCATCCACCACAATACCAATGGCAAGCACGAGGGCGAAGAGGGTTAGCAGGTTGATGGTAAAACCAAATAAACTCAGGAAGAAAAATGTTCCTATAATCGCCACCGGCACACTGATTGCCGGAATCAGGGTTGAACGGAAATCCTGTAAGAAGATAAACACCACCAGGAACACTAAAATGAATGCTTCGATCAGGGTATGAAGCACCTTTTCAATAGAGGCATCCAAAAAGTCGTTTACATTAACCAGGGTTGAGTAGTGCACACCCTTCGGAAAAGATTTTTGAGCTTCATCGAGGGTTTTAATGGAGTTTTCGATTACCTCTTTTGCATTAGAACCGGCTGTTTGGTTAATGGCGATACCCAGCGCCTGTTTACCGTTAAATTTAACTGAACTGGCATAACTCTGTGCACCTAATTCAATTCTTGCAATGTCTTTTAAACGGAGTATCTGGCCGTTATCGGTAGTGCGGATAATAATGTTACCAAACTGCGTCTCATCTTTTAACCTGCCCGTATATTTTAAGGTATATTGAAATGCCTGATTACCAAGCTCACCAAACTGACCTGGCGCCGCCTCCACATTCTGATCGGCAAGCGCAACATTAATATCGTTCGGAACCAATCCGTAGGTTGCCATCACATCAGGTTTTAACCAGATACGCATGGTATAATCCAACGTTCCGAATGCACTGGCATCACCTACACCATTAATACGTTTAATCTGCGGGATGATGTTGATGTTGGCGTAGTTCTGCAAAAACTTCTGATCGTAAGAAGGGTCGTCGCTGTACAAACCAAATATCAGTACGTTACTCGCCTGCCTTTTAGCGGTAATAACTCCTGATCTGGTTACCTCTGCAGGTAATAAACTGGTTGCCCGTGCAACCCTGTTCTGTACGTTTACCGCTGCCAGATCGGGGTTGGTACCCAGTTTAAAGTTTACGGTAATAGTGGCGGTACCATCATTACTGGCACTGGAAGTCATGTAGGTCATGTCTTCCACACCGTTGATCTGCTCTTCCAGCGGAACAACAACACTGTTCATAACCACATCGGCATTTGCACCCTGGTATGAGGTAGAAACCTGCACCGTTGGCGGGGCAATTTCCGGATATTGTGAAACCGGTAACGTAGCTAAACCTAAAACACCGAGTATAACGATGATAATGGATATAACCGTTGATAAAACCGGTCTTTCTATAAATTTCTTAAACATAATTAATATTGATTACAATGCTATCGTGTAATTGGCAAGGTTATATTGCTATTTCTTGATATCAGCATAAACTGAATCGGCGCTTTTTTCTTCAGGTTTGATTTTTGTTCCATCTTTTAACGATTGGAAGCCTTCCAGAACAACTTTGTCTCCGGCTTTAAGCCCCTTTGTTACTACATAGAACTTTCCTTTGGCCAAATCCATAATTTCGATCTCGGTACTGGTAATTTTAGCCGAATCGCCTAAAACATAGACAAATTTTTTGCCCTGCAGATCAATGGTTGATTTTTGAGGGACTAAAATTGCATTTTCGATGTGCTGAGGAATCCTTACAGATGCACTTGCACCATTTTTTAATAAAGAAGTAGGATTGGGGAAGGTTGCCCTTAAACTTGCAGAACCTGTACTGGTATTAATCTGCCCGTTGATGGATTCGATCTTGCCATTTTGTGCATAAACTGTTCCATCTGCTAAAACCAGGCTAACCGGCGGAATATTTTTCATTTGCTCTGCTAGGGTTTTTCCTTTGTAGGTTTTAGAAAAATCTAAAAGCTGTTTCTCGTTTAAAGAAAAGTAGGCATAAACCTTCGATATGTTAGATACTGTAGTTAACGGCTGTGTACTGGTACTGCTTACCAAACTTCCATTTCTGAAAGGGATGCTGCCAACTACACCATCAACCGGGCTTTTAACAGAGGTGTAACCTAAGTTAACCTGGGCATTCACCAGTTCGGCTTTTGCCTGTGCCAATGCTGCCTTCCTGCTTTGGAGTGTTAATTGAGCGGCATCAAGATCATACTTACTGATAATATCTTTCTCTACCAAGGGCCTCGTTTTATTTACGGTTAACTGGGCTGCGTTAACATCTGCTTCTGCACTACTGATGGCAGCCCTTGCTGTGCGTACCTGTTGTTCGTATTGAGGTGCATTAATCGTGAAAAGTAACTGGCCTTTTTTAACCACTGCGCCTTCATCTACAAAAATCTTTTCGATAAAACCATCAACTTTTGGGCGGATGTCGATATTTTGAATACCTTCAATCGTTGCCGGATAATCAGAATCTAAAGTGGTGTTTTGTGTACTTACGGTAAAAACCGGATAGGCTTGAGGGCCAGCTGCTGCAGAGGCAGCAGCTTTTTTAGCTGCATCATTATTTCCGCAGGATACTAAAAGCATACCAATGCTCAGGCTAAAAAAGAGAGTTGTTACTTTTCTCATGGGTTATTTCTGTGTGTATAAATTTAAATTTCCGGAATTAAGGGCGTCGTTAAAATATAGAACTTCAATTCGTGCCAATAAACGCCCAAAAATAGAGCCTAACCAAAAATAAATCCGTCCAAATTCTGTCAATTTAATCAATCGATTGATTTATATTTTGAATGTAAATGTGCCTGGAAGAGTTTAAATAGCTGTTTTTTAGTTGGTTAAGTTGGTTTTTTCTTGCTGAAAACGATGTGTAAATATCTTGCGACAGATGTTAAATGGTGTTAAAATCGCTTGTATTAATGCATTTTTTAAACGATTAATCCTGTTTATTTTAGCAAACAGAAAGCGTTGGTGTTGTATATTTTATACGGGATATTGGTGTGGCGGCCAAAACTTGTGGGCTCCAGGAAATCTACAGGACTAGTCTACGTCTCCCTCAAAAACCAATTTGGCCGGTCCGCATAAAAATACATTGGTAAATGCTTTGCCATCGTAGTCGAATTCTATTTTAATATCTCCGCCCAAAACCTTAATGTCAGTTTTAATATGGCCGGTTTGGTTTTTATGTTTTGCCATAGCCATGGCAACTGCTGTTACTCCGGTACCACAAGCATAAGTTTCATCTTCAACGCCACGCTCGTAGGTACGTACAAACAAATGGTCGCCTTTATCCTCAACAAAATTTACGTTTATTCCTTTTTCTGCATAAGTGGCATTATAACGTATATTTTTTCCTGCAGTAAAAACATCCAGGTCTTTCAATCCGCTCTGTAAAGCCACGTAATGTGGCGAACCGGTATTAAGCACGTAAGCTTCACCATCTTTGGTAATGGTGTCTACATCAATCATCTGTAGGTCAACCCATTCGCCATTTTCTGAAATTCTGGCATAGTGAGGCCCGTCTACTGCCAAAAAGTTGGTTTCACGATCAATCATGCCCAGTTGTTTGGCAAAAGCAACGATACACCGGCCACCATTTCCGCACATGCTGCCCAGCTTACCATCAGCATTAAAATAATGCATTTCAAAATCGTAATTTTCGTGCTTTGTAATGAACATTAATCCATCTGCACCAATGCCAAATCTTCTATGACATAATTGTTCAACTAGTTGATTGTCAATGTTTTTTAACGGACCGGATGTGTGGTCTATTAAAATAAAATCGTTGCCTGCGCCCTGGTATTTATAAAAATTAATTTTCATGAAAGCTTCATTTTTTTATGCAATATTCGAGTTGCAAAAGGTAATAAGCGGTTTGTGTTTTTTAATTTAACATTTTTTAACACAAAACTAAGTGCTTTGAGGATGCAAATATCGTTTATATGGTATTAAATTTGAATAAATTTACTAAAGAAAATTTGAGCAGATAAAAACTGCTGGAGCACGCTGCTTAAATCAAAATGAATATGCTCTTGCTAATTATAACATTTAAGAAATGAAATATGATAAGCTAACAAACAATTAGCTAGCAATTGGCTTATATTATTATCATGACTTTAAAAAATAATATACAGAAACATGAAAAAGATATTAGGAATTACCGTGTTGGCTGCTTTTATAGGTGGGGCAGCAGCAATAGGAGGTTACAAACTATTTGAGCGTAATCAAACTGGCAGTACAATTTCTGAAAAACAGAACTTATATTTTGCCAATAATCCACTAAAAGTATCATCTGCAGGTACAGCCGATTTTACTCAGGCGGCGGCAGCTGTAGCTCCGGGTGTGGTGCACATTAAAACCACTTACGCCGCACAAAGCGGCGGCAGAAGCTCTTCTCCGTTTGATATGATGGAAGATTTCTTTGGTGGTGGCGGCCGGATGCAGCGTCAGCCAAGAGCGGCATCAGGTTCGGGTGTAATTATCAGTCAGGATGGTTATATCGTAACCAACAATCACGTGGTAGAAAATGCAGAGAAGGTTGAGGTGGTATTAACAGACAGACGTAAGGTGGAGGCGAAAGTAATCGGCCGCGATCCAAATACCGACCTGGCTTTAATTAAAGTAAATGCAACAGGTTTACCTGTAGTGAAAATGGGTAACTCTGATAATGTTCAGGTAGGAGAGTGGGTTTTGGCTGTCGGTTTCCCGCTGGATTTAAATACAACAGTAACTGCAGGTATTGTAAGTGCCAAAAACCGTAGTATCGGTATTATCGGCCGCGAACAACAAGGTAACGAGATCACAGAAGAAGAGTACCGTGAATATCAACGTACTGGTAAGAGACCAGATCGTCCGGCAAACACCAGTATCGAATCATTTATCCAGACTGATGCGGCCATTAACCCGGGTAACAGCGGTGGTGCTTTAGTAAATGCAAATGGCGAACTTGTAGGGATCAACTCGGCAATTGCTTCACAAAGTGGTTATAACCAAGGGTATGGATTTGCGATCCCGGTTAACCTTGCCCGTAAAATCGTTGACGATTTTATGAAATACGGATCGGTAAAACGTGGTTATATCGGTGTTAATTTCGTGCCGTTAAGTGGCGAAGAAAAACCAGAAGGCATTAAAACAAACGAAATCAGTGGCTTATATGTAAATGATGTAGTTCCTGGTGGTGGTGCTGCTGCGGCAGGCATCAAAGCTGGCGACGTAATCAAAAAAGTTGACGGAGTTGTAATTAACGATTCTCCTGATCTTCAGGAAAGAGTTGGCCGTTTAAACCCTGGTGATAAAGTTAAATTGACAATATTACGTGATGGCGCCTTAAAAGATTATACTGTTACCCTTAAAGGCGAAGCCAGTGTAGGTTTAACTGCAAATAATAATGCAAGCAAAGGTGCTGAGGTAAGTAAATTAGGTGCAACTTTCGCTCCGGCTACCCAGGCACAAAAATCGAAATATGGAATTAACAGTGGTGTGGTGGTAACATCGGTTACTACTGGCAAAGCTTTCGATAATATTGGGGTAGAAAAAGGTTTAATTATCACCAAAGTAAACGGACAACCGGTAAATTCTGTGGCTGATGTTCAAAAAGCATTGCCTTTAGGCAGAAACAACATGGTGAGTATTTCCGGTGTTGGTGAGCAAGGTTCGTATAACTACAGTTTCCCTGCACAATAGTTGGTTGTAATCAATTTTGATAAAGCCTCCTGATTTTCGTCAGGAGGCTTTTCTTTTTAGTCCTGATTGATCGGTTCATGGTGGGCATGGCAGGCCTCCGCACATTCTTCACAGGCTACTGCACATTGTCTGCAATGTTCATGGTCATGTTTGCTGCATTCCTCCGCACAAAGCCTGCATATTTTCTCGCAAAGCAACAGGTATTGATGGGCAATAACTGACTCTCTCTGCAATAACCTGGCCGCCTGGGTACAGATGTCTGCACAATCCCGGTCGAGTTTAATGCACTCAACCATCATGTTAATATCTTCTTCCTTCAAACACGATGAAGCACAATGTTCGCATGCTAACGCACAATCCAATAAAGCCTGGATTAAACCATGGTTGTTTCTCGTTTCCATATCGGTAATTATTTAGTTATAAATGTTTTGTATAATAATAACCCTCTGGCCATAAAAGGGTTTTAAAAAATGAACGGCTTGTTCTTTTTATTGGCATGAACATGGAGAACATATCCGGGGATGCCAGATGCCCTGTTCTATGGATTAGTGACTATCGGCAGTTGCCCTGAGGTATCATCAGGCATTTGCAGGGCTTAATTGTTAAAATACCTTAAATCTTCACGGATCAGTAATGTTTGTTATACGCAAACCAATATTCATCCGTTTTTCATAATCATGATTTAGCTTAGTTGTTTACCGATTGATAATCAGTGTTTACCGATATTCTGTCGATTAATTTTTTTTATTGTTCCATATTTGAATCAACAACCCAAACCGTGTTATTATTATGGCTTTAGCTCACATCAACCTCAGCGTAGTACAATATTTTAATTTCATGTGCAGAACCGATTTTGAAAGACGCATATTTCACGATACCTATAAAGAATTTCAAAAAAGATCAAAAATATACAGCCTAGACCGGCACCTGCATACTTTCTCGCAAATGCAGCAGGCCAATAGTAAAGCGAATGCTTTGCACCAGAAATTGCAATACGCAGTAATGAACAATATCACGGCATTAGAAGGTAAAATGCCGGTATTAAGCGATCTCGAAGAGCGCCCGGTACTTTTTGATTGGGCTGAATTACATATCTATGATTCCGACCTGCTGAATAAAGGTGCTCATGTAGTTTCCATTACCTATACCAGTCCGAAATTAATCCTGCACGAAATCATCGGCGATTTAATGATTTTAAGCTATAGTGGTAAGGAAGAGGAAACCCTGGTAATAAAAATTACCGAAAATCTGACGGTGAATTATGAGCAGCGAGAAACCCTCGTTTACAGCTAAATTTACACTTATTCTGTGGCAGGGTTATCTTTTTCGCTGTGATCCGCTATTAGAAAACAATTAAGGCAAGGTGTTTTTTTGCCGCCGGCGATGTTTTTTTGATTGGAAAACCGGAACGAAAGTCAGTTTTTAGCCTGATTTACCGTTAGAACCGGGGGGTGGATCGGGTATTAATGGGGTGAACTTCAGGCTTAAAAGGTAGCTAAAGGGCATATAGTCAATCTATTTGGACCTTATTTAAATAAAAAAAATAAAAAATTGATCTATAGGTATTTAAGTATATCTTTGGTGCAAATTAAAATACAATATAATGCAACAAGGAACAGTAAAATTTTTTAATGAAACAAAAGGTTTCGGATTTATCATCCCTTCAAATGGCGATGCCGAAATTTTTGTTCATGCTTCAGGCTTAATCGACAACATTCGCGAGAATGATACCGTAAACTACGATGTAGAAGAAGGTAGAAAAGGCCTAAACGCGGTAAATGTTAAAGTAGCTTAAGAAAACTCCAACACATAAATCGTAAAAGGTCCCGGTGCAAACCGGGACTTTTTTATGGAATCAGATTTTGTTTATTTCCTCCCGGCCAGATATTTACTGAGCTCACTATCAACAAAATCCAACGTTAGATCGTTATTGCTTAACACGATACCATTTTTATCGACTAAAAAAAAGTAGGTTGCGTTATAATTGCTCAGATTTTTTGCATTAGGCGATTTTGCCCCTAAAAGATCAGAGTATTGCGGCCAAATAAGTTTATCCGCTTTAATTATTTTTTCCCAGCTATCTTTGTTCTTGTCGTACGATACGCCGATAAATTCTACGTTCTGATGTCTGTATTTCTCGTACAGATCAACCAGTACCTTATTATTCTTTCTGCTTTTTCCACTGTAGGAAACCCAGCAGATCACCAGGTTGACTCTTTTCAGGATACTCAGGTCAAATTTTTTCCCATCAGGTGTTTCACCCTCAATATTGGGCATTTTGTTTCCGGCCATCATTTGGTTGGCCTGCATAATTTCTGCGAATAGCTTTTTACCCATTTTGCTTTCCTGTACATCCTGGTCTAAACTTTTAAAAATAGACAGGTACTTTTTGGTTTCAGAATCTGCTCTTCCAAACCTGTTCAGTAAAAAAATGGTTGCTTCAGATGTTGGGTATTTTTTAGCAAAAGCTTTAATCTCCTCCAGCTCGGACTGATGTTTTTTCTCCCTCCAGATATCCACTTTTTTTGCCTTTTCCATTATATTACTGCGTGTAGCGATGTCAAATTCATGTTCTGCGATAGCTAAACTGTCAAACAAATTTTTACTCATATTTTTTTTCAACTTATAGAAATTGATAAATTCTTCTCCTTGCTGTGTTGGAACAGCAGTGAATGGGTAAGTGTTGCTTTTTGCACCGTCCAGAATGCCTTTATAACTGCCTTTGTCCAGATAAAAATAAAATTCTTCTTTATTTTCGTTGTCTTGGGTTTTCAATATGGCATAACCCTTTTTGGGTATATTGATCTTAAATGTTTGATTGCCGTTGGTGATATTTTCGGCTTTTAAGGTCTCATTGTTTTCCGAACTTTGGATAGAGACTACTGCGTTGGGACCGAAGTTTTTGGTTTCGAGTTCAAATACAGCAGGTTTAGGATCGCAGGCTGTAAATAAACAGGCAGATAAGGCGATGATGCAGAGGTACTTTTTCATTGATGAAGGTTTGATCACGCAATATAACTAAAAAATTAGTTGTTTTTTGTTTGTTCCGATTAAATTTTCTTTTCACGCCCATAATCAATGTTTAAACCACGAATAACCCCTCAATCTTTCGATTAAATCTGAATATGCTTTAGAATGTTTCTAAATAAAAGTTTTATCGTTGTTTTGTCATATTCGTTTATAAATTAAACTCATAATTAGATACTTTTGCAAGAAATTTAGATATAAATCCTAATCAAATGAGTGGTTTCGGAAATGCATTTTCTTCATCAATAGGGAAGAAATTCATCATGGGTATTACAGGTTTGTTCCTGATACTTTTTTTAATTGTACACTGCGGTATTAATGCTTTGATTTTTATTAACGACGGTGGTTTAACATTCAACGTAGGCGCACACTTTATGGCCACCAACTGGATTATCCGGGCCGGTGAAATAGTGTTGTTTATTGGTTTGCTTGTGCACATTTTTCAGGCATTACGGTTAACCTTGCAGAACCAAAAGGCCAGGCCTGTTAAATATGCTGTAAACGACGGAAAGGCAAATAGCAAATGGTATAGCCGGTCGATGGGTTTGCTGGGTACACTTTTATTGATCTTTTTGGTGGTTCACCTGAAAGATTTTTGGGTGGTTTCCCGTTTTACAGGTATCCCAACGGTTGATGCCAACGGACATGAGGATCTTTACGCGGTAATGAAAGAAAAATTCCAGGATCCGGTAAGGTTAGCGGTATACATTTTGGCCATGTTCTCTTTATGCTATCACCTGTTACATGGTTTTGCATCAGCTTTCCAAACTATGGGCTGGAACCACTCCAAATATAATGGTATGATTAAAAGTGTAGGCGTTTGGTATTCGATCATTATTTCGATCCTTTTTGCAGCCATGCCGATTGCAGTTTATTTCGGTCTTATTCAATAATTTTCAGCACAAAAGATATGTCAGATATGAATTCAAATATTCCAGAAGGCGAATTAGCCAGCAAATGGACAAAATATAAGTCTTCTGTGCCTTTGGTGAACCCATCGAACAAAAGAACTATTGAGGTAATTATTGTAGGCTCAGGTTTGGCAGGTGCTTCAGCTGCTGCTACTTTAGCCGAAATGGGTTATAAAGTTAAATGTTTCTGTTTCCAGGATTCACCTCGCAGGGCACATTCAATCGCCGCCCAGGGTGGTATCAATGCCGCTAAAAACTATCAGAATGATGGCGATAGCATATACCGTTTATTTTACGATACAATTAAAGGAGGCGATTATAGAGCACGTGAAGCCAATGTACACCGTTTGGCAGAGGTTAGTGCCAATATTATAGACCAGTGCGTGGCACAGGGGGTTCCTTTGGCCCGCGAATATGGTGGTTTATTGGATAACCGTTCATTTGGTGGTACCCAGGTACAACGTACTTTTTATGCTGCGGGTCAAACCGGCCAGCAGTTATTATTAGGTGCATATTCTGCTTTAGAACGCCAGATCGGTATGGGTAAAGTAGAAATGTATACCCGCCACGAAATGCTTGAAGTGGTAAAAATCGATGGCAAAGCACGTGGCATTATTGCCCGTAACTTAATTACAGGTGAAATTGAGCGTCATTTCGGCCATGCAGTAGTATTGGGAACCGGTGGTTATGGAAACGTTTTCTACCTTTCTACCAATGCGATGGGCAGTAACGTTACAGCAGCCTGGAAAGCCCATAAACAAGGTGCTTATTTTGCCAACCCTTGTTATACCCAAATCCACCCAACCTGTATCCCGGTTTCAGGCGATCACCAGTCTAAATTAACCCTGATGTCGGAATCGTTGCGTAACGACGGACGAATCTGGGTGCCTAAAAAGAAAGACGATACCCGTAAACCTTCAGAAATTCCTGAAGATGAAAGAGACTATTATTTAGAGCGACGTTATCCTGCTTTTGGTAACCTGGTTCCGCGTGACGTGGCTTCGCGTGCAGCTAAAGAGCGTTGCGATGCCGGCTATGGTGTAGGTGCTTCTAAACTGGCTGTTTACTTAGATTTTAAAGCCAATACTGAGCGGTACGGAAGAATCGAAGCTGCTAAAGCAGGTAATCACAATCCGGATAAAGAAACCTGCATGCGTTTAGGTACGGCAGTAATTAAGGAAAAATACGGTAACCTGTTCGATATGTATGCACAGATTACCGGTGAGAATCCTTACGAAACACCAATGCGTATCTACCCTGCGGTTCACTATACCATGGGTGGGCTTTGGGTTGATTATAATCTAATGACATCCGTGCCGGGTTTATATTGTACAGGAGAAGCGAACTTCTCAGATCATGGCGCAAACCGCTTAGGTGCATCTGCCTTAATGCAGGGCTTGGCCGATGGTTATTTCGTTCTTCCTTATACCATTGGTGCTTATTTATCGAAAGAGATTTCGATAAAAGCAATTCCTACTGATCATCCTGCCTTTGTTGAAGCCGAGGAAAGAGCTGTAGGGATTTTAAATACTTTAATCAACATTAAAGGAACCAAATCGGTAGATCACTTCCACAAACGTTTAGGTCACATTATGTGGGAGAAATGTGGTATGGCCCGTAACGAAAAAGGTTTAAAAGAGGCGATCGAAGAAATCAGGGCTTTACGCGCTGAATTCTGGAGCGATGTACGGGTACCGGGAACAGCAGATGAGCTGAACACCGAACTGGAGAAAGCTGGCCGCGTAGCCGATTTTATCGAGCTTGGAGAGTTAATGTGTATCGATGCTTTAAACCGTAACGAAAGCTGCGGCGGACACTTCCGTGAAGAGTATCAAACAGAAGAAGGCGAAGCACTACGTGATGATGAGAACTATGCTTATGTAGCTGCTTGGGAATTTAAAGAAGGTGTAAACTTCGAACTTCACAAAGAAGAGCTGAAGTTTGAAAATATTAAAGTAGCACAAAGAAGTTATAAATAGATAAGAGATGTGAGATGTGAGGCATGAGATGAAAATCTTGGTCCTCATATCTAACCTCTCAAATCTCAAATCTGAGATACCATGAGTACAGGAAATATGAATTTAACGCTAAAAGTTTGGCGTCAAAAAAATAACAAAACCAAAGGCGCTTTGGTAGATTATAAACTGACCGATATTTCGCCAGACATGTCTTTTTTAGAGATGTTTGATGTATTAAACGAACAATTGATTAACAAAGGAGAAGAGCCGGTTGTATTTGACCATGATTGCCGTGAAGGAATTTGCGGAATGTGCTCCATGTTTATCAACGGTCGTCCGCATGGACCAAAAGACCTGGTGACTACCTGCCAGTTGCATATGCGTTCGTTCAAAGATGGCGATACCATCGTTGTTGAGCCTTGGAGAGCCGCTGCTTTTCCGGTAGTGAAAGATTTAACGGTAGATCGTTCTGCGTTTGACCGGATTATTGCTGCCGGTGGCTTTATTTCGGTAAATACAGGTAACGCACAAGATGCCAACAACCTGCCAATTCCTAAAATGCAGGCTGATGCTGCTTTCGAAGCCGCAGCTTGTATCGGTTGTGGTGCATGTGTGGCAACCTGCAAAAATGCTTCAGCAATGTTATTCGTATCCGCTAAGATCTCTCAGTTGGCATTGTTACCACAAGGTCAGCCAGAGCGCTACCGCAGGGTACAGAGCATGGTTGCACAAATGGATGCTGAAGGTTTTGGTAACTGTACCAATACAGGAGCTTGCGAGGCAGAATGCCCGAAAGGAATCTCTTTAGAAAACATTGCCCGTATGAACCGCGATTTTGCATCTGCAAAATTTATTTCAGAAGAAACGGTTTAAAATAAAATATACTGTGCACTCAGCTTAACCGCTGAGTTCTTGAGCCCCCGCCTTTTGGGGGCTTTTGTTTTATAATCATTATCGCACAATAATGCTGCTAAATTGATGTTATTATAAAATATAACAATCAATAATTTTTAATGATTTGTTAGCAAGCCGGTAATTAAAACTGCTACAGATTAACCATTTACCAATCGTTATGAAAACAAATGAAACTGTAGGCTTTAAAAACCGAAAGCTTGCACAACCAACTTACTTCAAAATAAAAGTTTGCGAAAGTCGCAATAATCTTATGTTTGCATATTAAAATTTTGTATTTTTAGAAATTTTATTCTGTGATATTTGCAGATACGTTAAAATTTTCTTAAATTTAGTCTTCCGAGACAGGAGAGAAAACATAAAACCCCGGCAATTTTGCTGGGGTTTTGTGTTTGGGAAGGAACTTAACAAAGTTAAATTTTGCCAGTTTTTTTTGCCTTTACCGAATTAAAGCACATCACTGCCGGTTTGGGCTAAAATGATTTGCTTTCTCATCGCTGTTTTTATTAAGGGGGTCAAATATTAGTTTTTCCCGGAACTTGCTTTTTTGGTCGTTATAACAATCACGCCGTTTTTGCCTTTCTCTCCATATATTTTTTGCGGGTCCGGACCTTTTAGCACCGTTATCGATCTAATGGATTCTTCGTTCAAGTTAAGATCTGTAAGCTCTTTTCCGTCTACAATGTAAAGTGGTTTTGCTTTAGGATCGAAATCTCTGTTCAGCAGGTATCGCCTTTTCACGGGAGTTTCTGTATTGGGTAAGGGACGTACGTGAAATCCTGATACTTTTCCATTCAAATTAGATTCATCAATTTTTAATGGGTTGGTTTTAAGCCCATCATTATTGCTCAGAAAACCATTTTTGGTTTTAACCTCTATTACCCCTGCAAAACCATCAGCTCCATATTGGGCCGTTGCTGAACTATCCTTTAAGATACTTACCGATTCGATATTATTGGGATCAACGCCGTTTAGTGATGCTGCGCCTCTGATATATTGTTTGTTCCCGTCAATGACGATTAAGGGTTCAATCCCTGATGTTGATATTCCCCTGAGTGTAATTTTAGGCGTTTTAATACTGTCTGCTTTTTGAGCAAAAACAGTAAAACCAAAGCCCATCAGCATACTAAATATAATAATGTTTTTCATATTGAATCTAGTTAGTATTTTTTTTGAGTTTTAAAAAATTAGAGCTTTTTATGGCGAGCTCTTATCACCAAGCTTGTAGGAAACGTTACTTTTTGTTTTGCTTGTAATTACAATTACACCGGCTTTGGCTTTAGGGCCATATAAATTAATTGCAGCCTGATCTTTCAGGACGGAAATAGATTCTATGGTGTTTGGATTTATAGTGCTTAAATAACTATTGTTTGCCAGCTTAACTCCATCTAAAATAACCAGGGCATTTTGATCTGCGCCGTCTTTAAAGATAACCCGGTCTGTTTGGGTATTGCTTACATCCGCTTCTTTTATAGGATCTTTAAGCCTGAAATTAACGTTGATGTTATATTTTACCCTCACCGTTAAACCATTCCGGATGCCCGGGTTCCATTTAGGTGATTCTTTTAAAACCCTAATGGCCTCCTCATCAGTGCCGCTTCCTAAACCGCGTGTAATCTGGATATCCGATAGCGAGCCATCTTTTTCAACCACAAAGCTGAGGAAAACCTTACCCTGAACATTATTTTCCTGTGCCATTTTTGGATACTTAATGCTGCCGCTCAGATATTGATAAAACTTGGTTATACCACCCGGGAATTCGGGTTGTTTCTCGATCGAAACGAAATCGTATACTTTGTCTGTATTTTCGGCGTTAACCGAGCTGATTTCGGTTTCACTAGGAGTGGGAAGATAGGATATGACATTAATCTGGTTCAGGTTTACATAATCGCCCGATTTAGGTAATAATTTATTCTTAAACTCTTCTGAAGATTCTGGAATTCTAAAACTTACCGTTAAAGCATATTTGCCATCGGCTATCGTTTTAAATCCTTTATAATCTAAAATTGCTTTCATTACCTCCTCATCACAGCCGGCACCTAATTCTATATTTGATCTGACATTGGTAACCTTGCCGCCTTTTAAATTAAACCTTATTTGTACATTTCCTTGAATTTGATTGATATTGGCTGACTTTGGATATTTGATTTTTCGTCCTAGAAACTGATAAAATCCTTTCCAGTTGGGATCTGTTTTGCCATCAATCGAAATTTTAGGCGCCACAATTGTTTTCTCAGGTGCAGTAACCAGGTTTTCAACCATCTCGATCGGCTTTTCCATAGGGATTTGATCGGCAATGGAGATCAGCTTCTCGCTTTTACGGACAGTAGCCGACGAAAATACAATTAGAAGGGCAAAGAGGGGGATGAAAATGCCATACTTCACAATGGCGATCTTTTTAGACCGCTCTTTATGAAGCATGAAAATTCTTTTTTTGATCAATGATTTTTCTAAAAAGCCATTGGTTAAGCTATTTGGCGAAATACCAAACGACTTACTGAGCAATAACATGGCATATTCGGCCTTGTCGCCCTGAAATTCCGCAGCAAGTTCATCAGCTAAAAACTCGTGGATGTTTTTAATGGCTTTTTTATAAAGATAAATAACCGGGTTTAACCAGGTAATGATCCCGATAATTTCAAAGAATAAAATGTCGGCCGTATGCCATTGTTTGATATGTGCTTCTTCATGGATATCGATCACATCCATTTGTGGTAATTCCTGATCAATTACTTTTTTTCCAAAAAAAGCAAAAGCCGAACCGGATTTATTTACGCTGAGGAGTTTTTTAACGGTTACTAAGTTAAACACCAATCTACCGAAGAAGAAAAAAATACCTGCGCAATAAATATAAACAAATACATTTCCCCAGTTAAAACCAGTATTACGTTCCGTTACAACGGTTGCCTGTGCCAATACGGCTTCCCAATTAACGGATGTATAGACCTGCTGCGCCGCTTTCTGTTCTGTTAACCATTCTAAACGGATAAAGGGGATGCATAAAGACAAAATACCGGCAGATACTAAATAAATGCGGTTTAAAGTAAAGTAGGTCTCCTTATCTAACAGTAATTTGTAAAAGCCAAAAAAAACAATTAAGTATAAGTTCACCTGCAGTAGGTAGTGGGCTGAACTCATTTTGGTTTATGTTTAATTTTATTGATCATTTTTAAAATTTCATCAACATCACTTAAATCCAGCTTTTCTTCTTTAACAAAGAAAGAAAACATACTTTCTACCGAATTTTCAAAATAATTGCCTAACAGTTTTTCTGTTGCATGGCGTTTATACTCTTCCCTGCTGATTAAAGGATAATACTGATGCGCCTTGCCAAAAGCTTCGTGACCAATGAAACCTTTGGTTTCTAAAATTCTGATAATGGTTGAAACGGTATTGTAAGCAGGTTTGGGGAGGGGGAGCTCATCAATAACTTCCTTTACAAATGCTTTCTCCAATTGCCATAAAACCTGCATGATCTGTTCTTCAGCCTTGGTTAAATCTTTAATTTCCATGATAGTTAATAATAATAAGGATGATGGCAAATAGGTTGCCTTAACTAAAGTTAAAACTAATTAATTAGTTGCCCAAATTTTATTTGATTATTTTGGAAATTAATGGCTAAAGCTTTTCTGCTGTCTTAAGATTTTTCTTCGCAGAGAACGAATTGGACTTAAATTGATCGTTTTGAGTGGTTTCGGAGACTAAATGGTGATCAGGTTGTTTTTGATGCCGTATACCACTAGTCCGGTGCGCGATTTAATATTCAGTTTGGCAAAAAGCGATTCCCTGTAGTTATCAACCGTACGGGGGCTAACATTCATCAGATCGGCAATTTCTTTATAGGTAAGCTCCGTACTGCAATGTTGCAGAAACGTAAGTTCCCTGGCAGAGAATGTTGGTTTAATATCGCTGTCTTTTAAAGCCACCAAAAGCCTGCCAGATACGAGTTCATTTACATAGAAACCTTTATCCACAATCACTTTAATAGCCATTAATAAATCAGATGGTGTAGATTCTTTAAGCATATAACCTCCTGCACCGGCTTTGAGCATGCTGATGATCGCCTTTTCATCCTCAAGCATGCTTAATGCGAGTACATGAACGTTTGGATAGTTGGCCTTAACCCATTTGGTGGCAGCAAAACCGTCCATTACAGGCATATTGATATCCATTAAAATAAGCTGAACTTCTGGGCGGTGATTGATCCTGGTTTGAAGATCGAGTCCGTTAATGGCTTCGAACAGCACTTCTATTTCATCAAATTCTTCTAATAAACTGGCTAATCCCGATCGGAAAAGGGTATGATCATCAACAATTGCGATAGAAATACGTTGGTTCTGCATATTTAAGGGTAGGGGATTTCAATTGAAATGGACGTGCCTTCGCCCGGCGCCGAATTTAGGGCTAATTTTCCATTGATCATCTCAATTCTTTTATAAATAGAATTCAGCCCCATTCCTGATCTTTTGGTTTTAACTTCATCTGGGACAAAACCTACACCATTATCAGTTACGCTTAAATATAATACATTTTTCTCGAGATAAGAATCGATCTGTATATGTTTTGCCTGGGCATGTTTTATAATATTATTGATGATTTCCTGCAATAAACGGAGGATGATTAGATCCTTGTCGGGAGAGGCGACCCCCAGGTCTGCCAGTTGGTTATTAACCTTTAGTTCATATGTTCCTGCCTTATTAAGCCAGTTAATTTCCTGATGTATGGCATGGCCAATGCCATTTTGTACGAGTTGCTCTCCATGTAATAGTTTGGCCAGCTCCCTTAGTTCTTTAATGGATTTATTAACAAGTGCCAATGAATTGTCGATTTTCTTTTTGGCCTTTTCTCCATCATCTAAATTTACGGAGTTTAAAGTCAGGGTGGTAAGGCTGAGCAACTGACCCACATTATCATGTAATTCTGTAGCGATGCTCTGCATGGTTTGATCTTGTACTTCAACCCGGGTTTGAAGCATTTCGGATTCAAATTTTTGCTGCATATTCTGCTTTTCCAGAAAATGGTTCTTTTTATGCCGGTTGTAAGACCTGACGTAAAGGAGTAGAAATATTGGCATCAAGAGAAAAACAAACGATGCCAATATTATTAAGGACATATTTTCCGTTGACGAGCTCTGCATATAAAAGAGTAGGCCCAAAAGCCATATAAAAAAAGATTTAGTGTTGTATAGATTATTATTCGCGTGTTATATTTTCCCAAAAATTTTTGCTGAATTATATCATCGAAAAAATTGGCAAGTGTACTTCCAAAATAGAATATTAATGTTCCGCCGACCCACCAAAATGCTGGGTGAGCTTTTAAATCTATATAATTTTCGTCTTTGAGCAGTAAATAAAAGTATAATAGGCCATAGATTACAAAAGCCACAGACGCTATACTTATGGTAAAAGCATTGTAAATGTTTATGCCATACATAAAAGTAAATGTGGTGTAGATAATCATTGTTGCTGCATATATTGCAGTTAGCCAGTACTTTATATTTATGTATTGTTTTATAAAAGTAAAAAATCCATAAGTAATGAAAGAAATCTCAAATATTGAATAGATGTTGTAAATGCATAGATTTGTATGATATTTTATGGCGAAGTACCTTCCAATCATTTCAGTTAATACTACAATAGCCATATAGCATATCGTTATTAGCCAAAATGCTGATTTGTCTTTAGCTAAAAAGTATATTGCAAAAATAAAGCACAGCAGCTCAATATATGAGCTGCTGGTTGGGAAAATAAATTTTAAGATATTCAGTATGTCTGAGTGAGAGGCAGTTTTCGCTATCATTTATTTACAGCATTAATTTACTGTCATCATCACATACCTGTGGACATAATTCAGATCTGTTCTCAGGGTCGGTAGGCTGTGGTGCGTCGCCTTCACAGCCCTCACCTTTATCGATGAAATAATCCACCCGGGGTTTGCCATCAATTATTTTGGTCACCACGAGAAGTAATGTATTCATTTCAGCATAAGTTGGAGGGATTTTATCTCCATACTCAAGGTTATTGATCTGATTGATGATATCATCAGTATATCTTCCGAAGTAAATCCTGATGCCATCTCCTTCAAATTCTGCCAATTTTTTCGTCAATGCCATAATTTGTTCTGCAGGAAACCAGGCCGCTTCCGTATAAGTACCTTTTTCAGAGTTCTGGCTTTTCCGGAAAGCAGCCGTCATTTGGCTGGCAATACCTACCGGTATTGTATTTGTTGTGCTGTTTTTAGAGTCTTTTTCTAACATTATTTGATTGGTAAATTAAGAAACTAAATTATACTTTTTTGTTTACTTAATGGTAAATAATTGGCATTATACTCGATTGAAGTCTTTTTTATTAGTAAGATTTGGCTTCCAAAATTAGATTTATAGAAAATAAATTTCTCAGTTGTGGAAACTCATTTTTTTATCCGAAGATGGATATACCGGTGCTTTCGATCAATCGCATTCATTATACTCCTATTTATATTTATATGGACATTTTTTGTAGTTTGAAAGCGAAAATGTCTTTTATCACAATTCATGATTTAAGTTATCATTATCTTATTTAAGTAATTGAGCTTAATAAATTCAATAATACCGTAAAAATACCCTCTTATTTAGGGCGTTTTGCACTAACGCTGAATTGTGCTGCACCACTACTTTTGGTATATCATAACAGCTCAATAAGTTGGAGTTACCACATATTAATGCTGTATGCCTTAAAAAAGACTCTTTTCGAACTTGTTCGAAAATAAGTCTATTTAAGATAAAGATTGACGATAAACAGTAAACCTATTTATTCTTTCAGATATGATAAACAATATCCTACTACAGGAAAATCACAGTTCGATCAGTGAAAGAGAAGTTGAGATTGTACACTTGTTATCCATGGGTTACAACAGTAAAGAAATAGGCGAGATGCTTTTTATCAGTGAACATACGGTTAATACGCACCGAAGAAATATGGTGAGAAAATTAGATTTAAAAAACTCTTATCAGTTAATTGTTTGGGCGTTTAAAGAAAGAATATTATCCCTTTAAGGATTAAAATATATATAACCTCTCATTTTTAAACGACAAAGCCGGCTATTTTGACACTAAATCAAATTAGCGGGCTTTTGTTTTTGCAAGTATTTATTACGGATTGCCAAACTCGCTTTCAGCGGTTGTTAACTGCAACTACTTTATGCTCTTTTTGGTTACGATAAAATACCCTATAATGAAGAATACCACAGCATAAATCAAACTTGTCCATATTTCCGCTGTAAAAATTGCAAAATCCATTGGATCGCCTCCTTTTTTTACCCTGGTCATCTTTAAAGCCAATGCTGGTAAAGAATAAGGGATCAGGTAGGCATATTTCCAACCTACGTTTGCTGTAATAATGCCCATAATGGTGCCAACAAAACCGGTTCCCATCGGTTTAAGGAAATCGGCCCATAGCAGGCTTAATATAAACTGGAGCGATAAAATGCCTAAAGAAGCTAAAAATAATTTAGCATAAGAGTTAATGAGAATATTTAAGGGGTTGTATTGATCAAAATTAAACTTCGGAACCACTACCTGTAATAACTGACCAAAGGAGTAAGTAAGTGCAGCAAATAACAATAAACAGATAAATATTAAAAATACGGCATACAGGTATTTGGCGGCATAAATTGAAAATTTATTTAAAGGCTGCGCAAACAACATTTTCCAGGTATCGTTCTTATGTTCGATGTTATTAACCGAAAAGGCCATGAATATTACATAAAAAGGCATGATTAGGAATCCCATTACGCCGAGCGCTGCTCCGCTGTATTTTGCCCATAATATCATTGGCGGATAGTGGTTCGCGATAATTTTTTCAGCGTCGTGATAAAAACCAAAGCTGATTAAGCCACAAATAATAACGGGCAACAATATGGCAGCCCAAAAGGCTAAGGTTTTTCTGGATTTGTAAAATTCTGATACTAAAGAAATATAAAGAGCGTGCATGTCAGTTGGTTTTAGTAATGTCGAGGAATAGATTTTCGAGATCTTTTCGTTGCTGATAAAGACTGCTGACCGTAAAACCATTTTGGATCAATAATGCATTTAGTTCTCCGCTTTTTTGCGGTGAAATAAATGGTACAGTAATTATCTTATCTGTTTTTGCTGCAATTTCATGGCCCTGTTTTGCTAACAGGACACTTGCATTTTCAATATCGTCTACTTCTATTTCGAGCATGGGCTTGCTCAGTAAATGAAGTTCGTTAATTGTACCCTGGAATAATAATTGACCTTTATTTATAATCCCAACGTGGGTTGCTGTTCTTTCTATCTCTGCCAATAAGTGGCTCGAAACCAGGATTGTTTTCTCGTATTTTGTGGCTAACTCGATCATCAGGTTCCGAACCTCGATAATTCCATTTGGATCTAAGCCATTGGTAGGTTCATCCAACAGGAGCAGCTCCGGATCTGAAATTAGCGCCTGGGCAATGCCTAGCCGTTGTTTCATGCCTAATGAATAGTTGTTTGCTTTTTTATTTGATGCTTCTGCCAGGCCCACCAGGGATAGCATTTCGTCGGCCCGGCTTTTTTTTATACCCAACAGGATACAGCGATTAATCAGGTTTTCGCGGCCGGTTAAATGTCCGTAAATGGCAGGTTGTTCAACCAGGGCACCAATGCGCTTTAAAATGGCTATGCGGTTGCTGTTTATTTCTTTTCCAAATATAAAAACCTGATCGGATGGCGACTTCAACAGGTTGATCAAAATTTTTATGGTGGTTGTTTTTCCAGCCCCGTTTGGACCTAAAAAACCATATATGCTCCCTTTCGGTACTTGTAAAGAAAGGTCTTTTACAATGGTTTGATTGCCAAAGTTAAAATTTAGGCCTACAGTTTCGATAGCGTAATTGCGCATGGCTATTATTTAAAAATAGCGGTAGCTTGTGTTACGATGGTACTTGGGCTTTTAGCAGGTTTAACCACTATTTCTGCATCATTTTGATTGGTGCTTACTGTAAGTGTTAAAATGATCATCATAAATACTGGTACTAATAAAAGTAAAAATGGCGATGTGTTTCCTAACTTTTTCATGATGGTTTGTTTTATTTGAGCGGTTACGAAAACTCCATCAGTAAGTAATGGTTGATTTTTTAAGTTGATTGCTGATGTAGTTTTCATGTTGTTTTCGTTTTGATGATTCAAAGAAACTCAAGAAAAACAACCCGCTAAAATCTATTATACCAAGCGTTCAAGATTCTAGATCAACAGACATTTTTGGCGTTGGTCGATAAAAATTGCCCATTGGGCCGTTGGTAGAAAAAAAATGCCCGTTGGTAGATTGTGTAAGTAAATCGATAAAACTTTATTTATTTTGGATGCATGAAAAAGGCAGTTCTGAAATATACGATCAGCTGCTGTTTAACTGTAAACAATTTGTAAATGAAAGAAGGTAAGGGAGCTTTAATATTGCACAGCATTTTTTGGGCGACTATAATAATAGGTGCTGTAGTTACCATCATAACAACTGGCTCAGAAATAACGATGAAGCGGGAGTTTATCTCGTTTGGTTTATTTGGCATCCTAAATGTTTCACTTTTCTACATCAACTACATTTTTTTGATCCCTGAACTCATTAAGAGGAGAAAAAAGTATTGGCTTTATGTTTTTGCTTTTTTTCTGATGATTGCGGTGTTTGCCTTGATCAAGACCATCATTGCAGTTTTAAATCCGGTGGATATGATGATCGTGAGGGGCCGTAAAGCAGAATATCATGTGAATGAGTATTTCGCCGGTAAAGCTTTTGTTGGTGGCTTTTTCATGATTAGTAGCTGTATTATCAAATTCACCATCGATTGGTTTGCAAGCGAAAGAATTCAGCGTAACCTGGAAAGTGAGCGCCGGGAAATGGAACTGCAGTTTCTAAAATCACAGTTAAACCCACATTTTCTTTTCAATTCGCTCAATAATATCTATTCGTTAGCCTATCAAAAATCAGATAAAACTGCCGATGCGATTATGAAACTTTCTGAAATTATGCGTTACATGATCTATGAAAGCAATACACCTACGGTAGCTTTAAGCAAAGAAGTAGATTATCTAACCAGTTACATCGAACTGCAGAAAATACGGTTTAAAGATGGCGCCTATATTGAGCTTACTTTAAATGGCGAGATCGATAATCAAAAGATTGTTCCTTTAATGTTGATTTCTTTTGTGGAAAATGCATTTAAGCATGGCGTGGTTACTGATCCTGCAGAACCGGTAAAAATCAATATCATTGCCAACCAAAAGATCTTGCATTTTAGTGTAGTTAATAAAAAGAACCAGCAGAATAAAGATGCACAGGGCGGAGTTGGTTTAACCAATGTAGAACGTCGGTTACAATTGGTTTATCCTGACAGATATAAATTAAATGTTGTAAATTCGGCTACTCACTATACCTGTGAACTGATGATTGATATATAATCCGATAACCAAGCATAACCGGGTATAAATCATTAATTAAAATAATAACCTAAAATGAATTTAAACTGTATTGTTGTTGATGATGAGCCTTTAGCGCTAGATATTTTACAGGACTACATTTCGAAAGTGCCATTTTTAACCTTGGTTAAAAGATGCGAAAACCCCATTGAAGCTTTGCAGATTGTTCAGGGTGGGGGAATAGATCTGGTATTTTTGGACATTCAGATGCCCGAGCTAACCGGAATCCAGTTTTTGAAAATTGCCGGCAATAAATGCCATTACATATTAACTACCGCTTACCCGCAATATGCTTTAGAAAGTTACGACCTGAATGTTTCGGATTATCTGTTGAAACCCATTGCGTTTGACCGTTTTTATAAAGCAGTAGAAAAAGTACACAACCAGGTAAAACCGGTTGAAGCTCCTGCCAGCGTGGCACAACCGATTGTTACACCAGCACCGTTTTCAGCCCCGCCAAATCCCGTTCAGGATTATATTTTTGTAAAAACGGAGCATAAGATCCAAAAAATTTACCTGCACGATATTTTATTCATTGAGGGCTTAAAAGATTACATTTCCATTTTTACCAAAGACGAGCGGGTAATTACCCTGCAGAGCATGAAAAAAATGGAAGAAGCCTTGCCTCAAAGCCAGTTTATCAGGGTGCATAAATCTTATATTGTAGCGGTTGATAAGATAGAAAGCATTGAACGCAGCCGCATCACCATTAACCAAAAAATTATCCCTGTTGGCGATACCTACCGCGATGAATTTTTCAGGGTGATCGGAAATAAGAACATCTAACAGGGTAATGTAAGTACGGAAATGTAAAAATGGAAGATGCGTCTGACAGCAATCGATTAACCAAATAAAGCGATTAAACTGACTGGGAAGCAGGCTGTGCCATGGGTTGGCCCAAAACCTTTCTGATTTCATTTTCTACTTCCAGTGTAATATCGTTCGGCGGTTTTACCCCTGGTTCTATTGGTTTTAAAACTGTCCATTTTAAGGCATTTCCTGTGGATAATGGAAACTTGCCAAAACGAACAATTTTCCATGAATTTTCTATAGCTACCGGAACGATCAATGCATTTGGGACTACTTTTAATATCGTGGCAATACCCCCATACTGGAATGTTTTCAACTGACCATCTTTTGCCCGTGTTCCCTCCGGAAAAATAACAGTGCTCCAATTATTCTCTTTCATTCTACGGCCAAGTTTTATAATTTCAGAAATGGCCTGCTTGTTGTCTTTCCGGTTAATGTTTGCACCACCACCCAAACGCAGGTTAATGGATATCGAGGGAATACCTTTGGTCAGCTCAATTTTAGAAATAAATTTTGCACTGTGTTTTCTTAAGAACCAAATTAGCGAAGGGATATCGTACATGCTTTGGTGGTTAGCTGCAAAAATGATAGGTCTATCCGTTGGCAGATCGTATTCGTTTTTAAAAGAGATCGAATTGAAAAGTAAAATCTGGCAATAGGTTAGAAAAAAATTAAGGATATCTACAGAAACCTTATGCGCTTTATAACCAAAAAGCTTAAAACAAAGCCATTGTATGGGATGGAAGATACAAAGGATTAATCCAAAAAAGATATAAAAAACAGGGCTTAAAATATAGCCGAAAAGCTTGCTCATCTGGTCGATTTAATAGAAGGCAAAGATAATAATAAATTATTCTGGTTCTTTGAAGATGTATTTTTCTTCATATTCAATCTCAAACATTTTTAATAATTGGTGTATTCTTCCAAAAAGGTCTTGCTTTTATGGTGCTGTTCTTGATTTTGGATATATTGGATAACCTGTTGGTTATGGCTAAATTAAATCAATATCAAACGCTCCTCTGGAGCGAAATAATTAATTGAATTGTTTTTCTACCGGAGGGGGATTGTTCCTATGGAACAATATATCAATTTTAGTTTCAACGCTTTGTCTGAAATGCTAATGCCTGTTATTCCGGCCCGAGCTTAAATAAGCCAAGAAACAGCGGTTTAGTGGGTTTAAAAATCCAGATTAATCCCGCTGTTTGTATGGTCAAAAAGATTGACTAATGAGGTCCCATCGGGACATATCCCGGGTAAAAAAAATATGCAATTTTTTATGTTCGGTTAGGAACCTTTGGTGATTATTACAATTCGCCATTTATGATCATCAGCTTTGCTTTTAAAATTGCAGCAACGCTCACCGAATCGGTAATCGTTCCATCCAAAACCATTTGATAAGCTTCGTTAAAGGTAAGTTTTCTGATAGCGAGTTGTTCTGTTTCTTCGGGCATGGCAATGCCTTGAATAAGGCCGGTGGCAATATAGATGATACTTAATTCGTCGCTTACTGAATTGGAAAGATGCATTCTTTGTATCTCTTTCCAGTTTTTGGCGCTCATTCCCGTTTCTTCCAGTAATTCTCTTCTGGCACTTTCCAATGGCGCTTCGTGGAACGGGCCTCCGCCTTCAGGAATTTCCCAGCTGTAGGCATTAAGTGCATACCGGTATTGGCCAACCAGCCAGGTATTGTAGTTTTCGTCCAAAGGAAGGATTCCGATGGCCAGGTTCTTAAAATGAACAGTACCGTAAATGCCTTGCCCACCAGAGGGATTAATCACCTGGTGTTCGGTTAAACGGATCCAGTTATTGTCGTATTTTACATCGCTCTCAAGCGTTTTCCAGGGGTTGGTCTCTTCCATGCCTGCAAGATAAGAAATGATCTATTTTATGATGGTTAACGAAGATTTCTTCAATTGGCTTATGTAGAAAAATTTGTACCCCAACCAGGTGCAACTGGGGTATCGCGAAAAAGGAGAAATCTTTAAACTAATGTTAAAGATTTCTCCACTGCGGTCAAATGACGATTGATGAGCTATATTTATGATACAGCCCTTTGGCTATTAAAATGACCCTTCATCAGGACGGTTGTCCTGTTGATCATCTTTTTTCTTTTTATTTGTACCAGTAAAAGTTGTTTTTCCAAAACGGTAAGAGAAGGTTAAATTTCCCATAGTTCCCTGAAACTGGCGTTCAAAATCAACAATTGTTGACCGGTCTTCGGTGGTCATACTCCATCTTCTGGTGTTAAACACATCCCTGACATTAAAACTTAAAGATGCCTTTTTATTTGGGAAATCGTATTTGGCTCCGCCGTCAATTCCGTACATGGCGTTGCGTTTTCCCTGTGCCATAACTTCCGGCGCCCTGTAGTCGCCGCGCACCTGTAACGATAAATTTTTAACTACCGTTAAATTTCCGGTGAGGTTGGCATTCCAGCTAAATCCACTGCTTGATGGGATATCAAATCTCGCATCTCCGGCAAACTTAGCCTGATATAAATTTACGTTAGTGGTAAAGTTTAGCGCTTTAACCAGATCAAAGCGGCCAATTAATTCTAGTCCGCTATTAATTTGGTGCGATAAGTTTTGAGGGGTTGAAGTAATGATCCCGTTAACCGGTGTGCTTCTTACGCGCTGGATCACGTCGTTGGTCTGACGGAAATACAGGCTTGAAGTTAAGGTTACTTTTTCCCAGTATTTGCTATAACCTAACTCAAAAGAGTGTACATCCTCCGGCAATAAATTTGGGTTACCGCCTCTGTAGTTTAATGGATCAGAAACATCTAAAAATGGATTGGTATCCCATGGCCGTGGACGGTTTACACGTCGGGTATAACTCAGTTGAAGCTGATTATCGCCTTTTAGTTTCTGGGTTAAGAACACGCTTGGATATATTCTTTTGTAATGGATATTTCCTTCGGCAGCGGTTAATACATTGTTCGAATAGCCTTCTAAATGCGTATCTAAACGTGCATCTTCTCCCCTTAAACCTATCTGATAACCAAAATCTTTAATCTGGTTCTGGTAATTGAAATATAGGGCATGCACCTGATCTTTACTGTTAAAGCCATTGATCAGCTTGTTGTTAGTGATATAGATACTGCTATTGGTTAAGATCGAATCTGCATACTGATCGTTTTCCCCTAAACGGATCTGGCTGCGGTAACCCATTTCAATTTTACCCGCTTTACCTACAGGTAAGGCATAATCTGTTTGGATATTGTAATTGGTGTTGTTGCCGGTATTAAATACGCGCTGCAAACTTAAGGTTTCATCAATGGGTACTCCATTGCGGTTGGTGGTATTGGTGCTATAATACTGATTGCTGTTGTTGGTCCCGTAAGAGTAACCGAAATTAAAGGTTAGTTCTTCCTTAGGTTTGTTAAACTTCTGTACGTAATCCAGATTGGCATCATAACTTGTTCCGAAACCATCGGTGTTATTGGTTCTGTTGCTTAGTAGAACCGGCAACTGGTTTTTATCTAGTTGCCTGATGTTGAGTTGGTCGTTACGCTCATTATCTCTTGAGTTAAAACCACCCGATAGGCTGATTACGCTTTTTGGTGCTAAGTAATAATCGATACCCGCTTTGGCATTGTGTCCTTTATCCAATGAACCGGAAACTGTGTTTTGGCTGGCAAACCTTGTTCTTAACGAGTCTGATTTATAGGTAATGTCCTGAAAACCACCTCCAACCCGGTTTCCATAACGGTAGCCATAGTTCCCGTAAATATTAACCTTACTGTTTTGAAAACTTAAGTTGGTGTTGGCATTGTAATTATTGCGGTTACCGGCGGTTAGGGCTGCCGAACCATTAAAACCAAGTTTGGTGTTTTTCTTTAACACAATGTTGATGATACCCGACTGGCCTTCTGCATCATATTTGGCTGACGGATTGGTAATAACCTCCACACTTTCGATAGAGCTGGCGGGTATCGACTGAAGAATCTGTGCCACATTACCACCTGCAATTAAAGAAGGTTTTCCATCAATTAAAACTTTTACCCCGGTTGATCCGCGCAGGCTCACATTGCCGTCCATATCGGTAGAAACAGAAGGAACATTCTGCAATAAATCGCTTGCCGAACCGCCCTCGCTGATAACGCTCTGGTCTACTGCG
Organism: Pedobacter zeae; assembly: GCF_014196715.1. GTDB lineage: Bacteria > Bacteroidota > Bacteroidia > Sphingobacteriales > Sphingobacteriaceae > Pedobacter > Pedobacter zeae. The sequence goes on along the minus strand of NZ_JACIEF010000003.1, from coordinate 466,377 downwards.
AAAATCTTTTTATCGATACCCATCTGCATGCCCTGTTTTTGGCCCGTTACAGTGATTTCGCTCAGTACATTGCCTTTTGCAGCATTCATCTTGATTTCGCCAAAGTTTAACGTGCCTGTAGCACTGGTGATGGCTATATTATCCCTCACCATGGTTTGGTAACCCACAAAACTTATTTTAAAGGTAAAGGTACCGGCAGGGATATCGGCCATTACAAAAGCACCGTTTACATCGGTCTGCACTATTTTTGCGTTTTTGGCGGTAGCCTTATCAATTAAAACTGCTGTAGCAAACGGAATGGTTTCTTGTGTTTTTGCGTCTTTAAGTACTCCGGTAATTTTTGCTTTTCCGCCTGTTTGCGCGAAAAGGCCAAAAGATAAGCTCAAAAGTAAAAGGGTTACCTGTATTGTTTTTAATTGTAAAAGTCTCATTAAGAAATTAAAATTTGCATCGTTTTTATAAAGGGAGACAAAGTAACGGCAACTATATTTAATTAAGCCGCCGTAACCATTTTATTACAGCCATTTTATAGTAATATTTTTGTGGGTATTGTTTCCCGCCTTGCCGTGGTAATCCGTATTATTTTGTTAAAACAAGAAAAGAATATGACTATTGAACAGTTTGCAAATGTTACTTTTGCTTCATTATGAAGAGGATATTAATTGTTGATGATTTACACCCGGCGTTTAAAGAGCAGGCCATTGCTATGGGCTACCAGGTTGATGATGAACCACAGATTACACGTCAACAAACACTGGATAAAATAAAAGATTATACCGGCATTGCCGTTCGGACGAAATTTCGGATCGATGCCGAAATTTTTGCTGCAGCCCCAAACCTAAAGTTCGTAGCGAGGGCAGGGGCCGGATTGGATAATATTGACGATAAGATTGCTTTTGAAAGAAATATTGAACTGATTAATGCTCCTGAAGGCAATTGTGATGCAGTTGGCGAACATGCAACAGGTTTGCTTTTATCGTTAATGAATAACTTCCGCAGGGCTGATATAGAAATCAGGAATGGAGTGTGGGACCGTGAAGGAAACCGCGGTTACGAATTGAAAGGCAAAAAAGTCGGCATTATCGGTTATGGTTTTATGGGGCAGAGCTTTGCCAAAAAACTGGCTGGTTTCGAAGCAGATGTAATGGCTTACGATAAATATAAAACCGGCTTTTCTGATGCTTTTGTGCGTGAGGTAAGCATGGAAGAGATTGTGAAACACAGCGATGTGCTGAGTTTGCATATCCCTTTAACCGCAGAAACCAAACAGATGGTAGATGACGAATATTTCTTCCATTTTAAAAAGCCCATTTTCTTTATCAATACGGCAAGAGGAGAGATTGTTAAGACCACGGCAGTACTTAATGCCATTAAAAACGGAAAGATTTTAGGGGCAGGATTGGATGTGCTGCAAACCGAAAAGTTCCCGGCTTTGGGCGAACAGTCCTGGTACGATGAATTAAAGAATAATGATCAGGTTATTTTAACTCCACATGTTGGCGGTTGGACGTTCGATTCGTACCGTAAGATTTCGGAGGTTTTAGCCGAAAAGTTAAAGGGGCTTAATTTTTAGCGGGCAAGCCACTGCAGGTTGACCGAGACATTCTGAAGTTTAGTGGCGGGGGCATATCCAATTTGCAGAGCCTTTATTAGCATGAGTATTTAAACGAGAAGATTAACATTTACAGCTGATGGTCTTCAATGCGGAAGGCCTTTAAAAAAGTTAGTTTTATTTCTTAAATTGGCTATACAATCTAACCAATTTTATCATGCCGAAAGATCACTCATATTCAACTACTGTAACCTGGACGGGCAATAGAGGCTCGGGTACAATGGATTACCGTTCCTACGATCGCGATTATGTAATCTCTGTAAAGGGTAAAGCCGATATTTATGGCTCATCTGATTCTGCTTTTTTGGGCGACAAATCTAAATATAACCCGGAAGATCTTTTGCTGGCTTCGATATCCAGCTGCCACATGCTCTGGTATTTACACCTGTGCTCTAAAAACGAGATCGTCGTAATCGATTATAAAGATGAGGCGGTAGGTACCATGGAAGAATCGGCTGATGGAAGTGGCCGTTTTAGAGAAGTTACCCTGCATCCTCAGGTTTTAATTGCTGACCGCGCACATTACGAACTGGCAGAAGCGCTGCATAAAGAGGCTAATAAAATGTGCTTCATTGCCAATTCATTAAATTTTCCGGTTAAACACGAGCCGGTTCTCAGTTATTAGTTTTCAGTTTCTCCATTAACAATTTTCAGTTGGCAGTTGTATCAGACTCCCAACTGAAAATTATAAACTATTTGCTATTTCAATTCCCAAACGTTGTCTTTAGGCGTAGCATCTACATAAATACCGTTATCTAAAGTAATTGATTTTATTTTTTTGGCTGTATTAATCGTTACATTGACCTCTTTTTGATTTGCTTTCCAAACTGCCGGGGTTTTATGGATGGTTTCGGTCTGCCCATCAGAGTAAGTAACCAAAACATCAAATGGAATGGCAAATCCACCCACATTTTTAACCGTAAGGGTCGATTTTCCTTTTGCTGGCGTTACTTTGCCAATGGCTAAATCGAGATAGTTGTTTGTGAAAAACCAATTTTGGAAAAACCAGTTTAAATTCTGCCCGGAGCCTGCATTCATTGAATTAAAGTAATCCCATGGAATTGGGTGTTTACCATTCCAGTTGCTCATGTAGGTATGAAGCGCTTTTTTAAATAAGTCGTCTCCTAACAGATCTTTAAGTGCCAGGTAGGATAATGAGGCTTTTCCATAAGAGTTATTACCATAACCCACTCCCGAAACCTGATCTGACATCGAGATGATAGGTTGGTCTTCTTCAGTAGATTTATCGCTGATATAGCTGTTAACCCTGAATTTTTTGTAAAAATTATCAGCAGCCTGTTTGCCATGCTCGGCAATGCCAATTAAATATTCGAAAGTAGTGGCCCAACCTTCGTCCATATAGGCATAACGGGTTTCATTAATCCCCATATAAAAAGGAAAATAAGTATGCGCCACTTCGTGGTCCTGTACCAACTGCGCGAAAACAGGATCCCCGAATTGTGAATCGTTAACCATCATTGGATATTCCATATCGGCAAAACCCTGAAAAGCAATTGTTTTAGTATATGGGTAAGGAATTCCCGGCCAGTTGTTCGAGAACCAATCTAAAGCATTAAGATTGTATTTAACCGAGTTGATAAAATCTGTTCCGGTGGTTGGGTTATAGGCGGCCTGGGCACTTGCACGGCGGTTGGTCTTTTTATCTACAATAACGCTTGCACCGTCCCAAACGTAGTGGTTGCTCATGGCAAAAGTAACATCGGTAATGTGGTTTACCGCAAATTTCCAGGTATTCCAATCTTTTTGCTGTGTTACTTTACCGTTTTTCATTTCCTCCCCGGTAGCAATATGGATTATTTCATCACCATTATATGATTTTTTTAAACGGGCAGAAATTTCCGGTTGCAACACCTCATCCGGGTTGAGGAAATCGCCTGTTGCATACACGACATAATTTTTCGGTGCTTTAACCGAGAATTCATAGTCGTTAAAATCGTTATAAAATTCTGCTCTATCGGTGTGTGGAATACGATCCCAACCATTATAATCATCGTACACCGAAATACGTGGATAGCTATAAGCTACAAAAAAAGAGTTTGGATCAATTTGCCCCTCGCGGCCGCTTTCTTTTGATAGGGGATAATCCCACTCTATTTTAATCGTAATCTTCGATTTTGGCAATAAAGGTTTTTTCAGCGTTACCCTACCCACTGTTCCCCAGCTTTTGCTATCAACTTTATATGTTTCGCCATCAACCGAAAAAGCTGCGATGTTTAAACCAGTGCTCAAAAAATCTTCACTTACCGCGCCACCTCTTGGCGAGGTTGGTTTATGCAGGTTGTTTACAAAACGGATGGCCAGGGTTTTTAAGGTATCGGGACTGTTGTTGCTGTATAAAATTTCTTCTTTACCGCTTACCACTTTCGTTTCGGCATCTACCTTGATATCCATATTGTATTTGCCATGGTTTTGCCAATAATTTGGGCCGGGTTTTCCGTTTATGGCACGTGTACCGCTGGCATATGCCGCTTTAATATTCCTGGGCATATAAAGTTCCTGGGCAGAAGCAATATAGCCGCTCAAACAAACAAGCAGGGCAACAGAGAATAATTTTTTCATTTTTAAAGAATAATTTAAGTTAAAAGTAAAATTAATGAATTTTAAATGTGTGTATGAGTAAAATGTTATGTTTTTGGAATATAAAGCCATATCCGTTTATGGACAGGCCCTGGTAATATCCCCGCCATTTATCTAAGCTATCAGGGAATATTAAGCCTGATTAATCCTTAAATCGTAAAAATCATGAGTATTTATTTGCTTTTGTAATTTCCACATTTTATCTTCGTTATAATTGAAGCAAGACTATGTAGCAAGCCAACTATATAGTCTTGTTTGTTTTTTATAGCGTTTGAATAAAATTAATAGAGCAATGACAGAGGTAACATACTACACCCAAGAGGGGTTAGATAAATTAAAAGAAGAAGTTCATTATTTAACAACCACCGGTCGTCAGCTAATATCTAAAGCAATTGCAGAAGCGAGGGATAAAGGTGATTTATCGGAGAATGCAGAATACGATGCGGCAAAAGAGGCGCAGGGTTTGCACGAAGCGAAAATAGCGAAATTACAGAACACGTTAGCGAATGCACGTTTGATTGATGAATCGCGTTTGGATTTATCAAAAGTGCTTGCGCTATCCATTGTTAAAATAAAGAACGTTAAAAACGGTGCGACCATGACCTATCAGTTGGTTGCAGAAAGTGAAGCAGATTTAAAAACAGGAAAAATTTCGGTTAAATCGCCGATTGCACAAGGCCTGTTGGGTAAATCGGTAGGCGAATTTGCCGAAATTGAAGTGCCTGCAGGTAAAATGCAGTTCGAAGTACTCGAGATTTCGAGATAAGGTAAAAGGCGGAGGGTTTAAGGCTTAAGGCCTACACTCCGCTATAAAAACCTAAGCCTTATACCCCTAAACCCTATACCTTAAATGACTATTTTCTCAAAAATTGTTGCAGGCGAAATTCCTGCACATGTGGTTGCTGAAACGGTAGAATATTTAGCATTTTTAGATGTTTCGCCATTAACCGCAGGCCATGTACTGGTAATTCCGAAAATTGAAGTGGACTATATCTTCGATATGGACGAAGACCTGTATGTTGGTTTATGGATGTTCGCTAAAATTGTAGCAAAAGGTGTAAAAATAGCTTTTCCATGCAAAAAAGTAGGCGTTTCGGTAATTGGACTGGAGGTTCCGCATGCACATATTCATTTAATTCCAATGAATAACGTAAGCGATATGAATTTCAGTAAAGAAAAATTAAAGCCAACAAATGAAGAATTGGCTGAGGCAGCTGAAAAAATCAGGCAGGCCTTGCTGGAGGTATAAAAAAGGCCGGCTGTGAAAACATCAGCCGACCATTCTACCCGCCTAACTCAAATCTTTTATTGTGCCGGAGCAACAGTAGCATTCAATTGTAATACAGGCCAGGTTAAACCCGGACCTTTACCAATTACGATGCCCAGGTTATCGCCTCTTTTTACATCTGATATCCAGTAGTATAATGGCCATCCTTTATAAGTTAACTGTTTTTTGCCTATTGTTGCTACAGTAATTACGCTAACATCAGCCTTTGCAATAGCCGAGGGCACGCTTAGTACTTCAGATTCATAAACCGGCCAGATACCTTCCTGTGTAGTGCTCTTTGTATAAGTATTTACGCCATTTTTATCTGGTGCAAAAGCATATAAGGTGCGACCTTTGCTATCAGTCAGGTAAATGGTGTTGCCAGTACCTACGGCATAAGTGCTGGTGTAATTAGTGTTGTTTGCAAACAACTGCGCATTGGCCAGCATTAACGAATAATCAGGTTTTGCTACAAACCATATTCCACCAACCCCGTCACCTTTAATATCGCCTTTTGCAGCATCACCGGCATAATAATAAAGCGGATAACCCCGGTAAGTGCTTTGTTTACGCCCGTCGGCCCGGGTTACCTCACCAACTTCCGCTTTGTTCAGGTTTAAATCGGTACTGGCATCAGCAGAATAATAAAGCGGCCAGGCTGTTTCGCAGCCGCCAACACAGGTTGGCACACCAGCGGCGTCAGAGGCAAAAAAGTATAAGGTCTTACCATCTTTATCCGTCAGTACTGATCCGAATTTGGCATCGGTTGCCAATTGGATTCCTTTATTGTTGTTTGCAGGCGGTGTTGTAGGCTCGTCTGAACTATTTTTCTTACATGCAGTAAATACCATGGCTATACAGCTAACAGCCAATAGATTCTTTTTTAAGTCGCTTAGCATAAGATTTTTGTTTTTAGTTTTAACTTTAATAAAAATTGATATGCCGCTATTACGCCCCCAAGTTGTAAATGGTTGCTTGCAGAACGAAGATTTTTAAACCAAAATGAATAATGTAAAATATTTTTAGAAAAGTAATTTTTGGGGCAACCTTTCGTTGTTCTTCATCGTAATGTGTTTTGAAAGGAGAACTTTGTGACCGCTAACCGCGATAGTGAAGATATTATACAAGAGTATATCCAAGGCTGTATTAGAAATGAAAGAGATAGTCAGAAAGCACTATATAAACATTTCTATAGCTTTGCTATGGGGATTTGTTTGCGGTATGCAAATGACAGGCTGGATGCTGCGGGAATATTGAACGACGGCTTTTTTAAAGCCTTCAAAAATATAGCTAAATATGAATCTTCGAAGGCTTTTATGCCCTGGCTGGGCCGCATCATAACCAATACTGCCATTGATTATTACCGCGCCAATTTAAAATTTGCAGATCATATAGATATACACGATCATGAAAATATTGCGCAGGCAAACTCAATCTACGATAAACTGGCTTACCAGGATCTGTTAGCCCTGATCCAAAACCTAAGCCCTGCCTACCGGACGGTTTTTAACCTTTATGCAATTGATGGTTATAATCATGAAGAAATAGCGGCGATGCTTGGAATATCTATCGGAACATCAAAGTCGAACCTGTTTAAGGCCCGGCAGAAATTACAGGAAATGCTAAAAGCTACCGATGCAAAAACTTACCAGGTTGGGGGTTCGGAAACAGACAGGCACCTTTTACAGGTAAGGCTAAACACAAACATGCAATGAAAGAGGGAAAAGATATAGATAAATTATTTAAAGACGGATTGGAAAACCCTGATCTGCCTTTTAATGATTTAGATTGGGATAATCTGGAGGAAAGATTGCATCCGGCACCAAAAAGAAGGGGGATACCTTTGTTTTGGTATGCTGCAGCGGCCGGAATTGCAGCCATGTTACTGATCGTATTTTTATTAATTAAACCGAACGGTAAAATTGAGACGATAGCCCGGAGCAAAACAGGTAACAGAAACCAAAATAATATTGAAAAATCGGGCGATAATGCTGTAAAGCCAAATGAGGTGCCTGAAAAACAAGTTGATAGGGGAGTAAATGTAGCTCAAAACCCATTATCCATCAACAGAAGAAGCACAGAAGAAGGCCATAAACAGGATAACAAGGATATTTTTGCTCCAAATGTAGAAAATGGGCAAAAAACAAAAGAAATTTTAGAAAATAATGGTAATATGCTGGCCGGCATACGGTTTAAGCCAGAGCTGAGCCCAACAATTAATGAGGTTGAGTTTATGGAACAGCCTTTAAGCACCAAGGTAGAAACAGGCAAGCCTGATCGGATGAAACCTCTTGCCGTGAAGCAAAAATCGAGATTTGTACTGAGTATTTTAGCTGCACCGGATTTAACCAGTGTGCAAAAATCCGGACAAAGTAGTTTAAGCGGTGGTTTTGGGGTAGAAGCAACTTATGCGGTTACAAAAAGGATAAGCATTACTACCGGAGCGGTTTATGCCAAGAAAATTTACGATTCGGATTTTAGCTTATACAAACCCAATACGACATATGTTTTTAGTGTTACGCCATCAAATATCCATGCCAACTGTGATGTGATCGATATTCCTTTAAACGTGAATTATAAAATTTTTAATGGGCGGAGAAATTCGATTTCGGTAAGTACCGGCCTATCCAGCTATTTAATGTTAAAAGAGCAATACACCTATTCATATGATGGAGCTGCTTACAAGGGACCAAAAGATTATACAGTAAGAAACCAGAACCAGCATTATCTGGGTATTGCTAATGTTGGCCTAGAGTTTCAACATAAAATAAATAATAATTTAAGCATCAGCGCTAAACCTTTTATGAAAATCCCACTAACAGATATTGGTTACGGAAATTCGAGGTTATCGTCAACCGGAGTGGCCATTTCGGTAAATATGAACCTATTTAAAAAGAATTAATGCTTAATATTTTTGGTTGAATCGGGCAAAGGCACAAAATCGGTCTCGCCTGGTACGGGTTTAAAACTTTGTGCTAACCATTTTTGCTTTGCTTTTTCGATTAATTCCCTGTCAGAGGCCACAAAATTCCAATAAATAAAGCGCTCTTCGGGAAAAGGTTCGCCACCGAAAATGTAAACCGTGGTATTGGCGTGCATGGTAAATTCGCAGAGTTTGGCATCGTTGGCTATTAAAATCTGGCGGGGTTCGAAAATATGCCCATCACTTTCAATAGCACCTTCTAAAATATACAGCGCACTTTCCCCGAAGAGAGAACTGCCGATATTTACCTTTTGGCGACCGGTACTTTTTAACTCTAAAAAATACAGCGGGCTATAAACAGGTACCGGTGATTTACGGCCAAAAGCTTCTCCTGCAATTAATTTAACAGCAACACCATCCTGTTCCCATGCCGGGATATCGGTAGCTTCTACGTGGAAAAATTCCGGTTCCATTTGTTCCAGGGCCTTCGGTAAAGCCACCCAGATCTGTAAACCATGTAACATTTTATCGGAATGACGCAGGTATTCCGGTGTTCTTTCTGAGTGTACAATACCGCTGCCTGATGTCATCCAGTTTACCTGCCCGGGTTTAATCACAATATCTGATCCTAAACTGTCTTTATGTGCAACTTCGCCCTCGAACAAAAAGGTTAAAGTAGATAAGCCGATATGCGGATGGGGTGGAACATCGAGGTTCTCATGATCGCTCATCGCGGCGGGACCCATATGGTCAATAAAGGAAAATGGTCCTACCATCCGTTTCTCTCTGAAAGGGAGGAGCCTGCCAACCATGAAATTACCAATATTTGCAGGCCTTTCTTCTATAATGAGTTTAATGTTCGACATGGGATAATCAATTTTAATGTGGTGAATTTAAGGAAAAAGGCTGGGATTGATATCATAAAAGCAGAATTGCAGCCTGAGCCCGTCGAAGGGCCTACTGCTGGTTGAGTGTTTCGATACTTTGCTATTCTGGGCTTCAAGCGACCAAATTTTGCGCTCAATTTTATTTGGAAAGCAGGTGCAGAAGCTTTTAGCCAACAGCAGTCCCGCTCCCGCTTCTGCCAAGTTGAAGAAAATTGGCATCCCGCTTAGATCAGGTTTAGGTAGCCGCAGAAGTGCTGCTGTCAAAAGTTAAATAAACCCGACCGGCAGCGTTATCCCGACTTTTCCAGTCGGATTAAGCAAAGGGCGGGGCTGGAGTAACCGAAGTATTGCAGATATTGCTTTCCTGACGATAAGGAAAAATTCTATTCTTATCGGTACTTCTATAAAAGATAGATAAGGACTAAATTCAGGATTATATGTAACTCTGACACTTACTGGAAATCAAGATTGTTTTGCCGGCTGAAAAGATTACTCATCCTAACGGACAAGCAAAGAATTAATTAACTCCGTGATTTCTGTCTTGCGTAGCAAAAAAATAATGTCAGATGGTAACATCTGACATCACCACTAACCTATTTATCAAAAAAGCATCCCTTTCGGGATGCCCTTCTAAACTTAAAAAGAAAAAAAATAGGGAATTATACCAATTGCGCTAAAGCTTCTTTGCTAAAGCCTTTCAAATCTTCTTTGCGATTGTGTTTAATTTTTTCTACCCAGTTCGGATCTGCCAGGAGCGGACGGCCAACTGCTATTAAATCGAAGTCGCCACGGTCCATTCTACGTACCAATTCATCTAGTGAGCTAGGTTGTGAGCTTTGACCTGCGAAGGCGCCAAAGAAATCGCCGTCTAAACCAACTGAGCCCACTGAGATTGTGGCTTTTCCTGTTACTTTTTTAGCCCATCCTGCAAAATTTAAGTCAGAGCCTTCAAACTCAGGTTCCCAGAAACGGCGTTGCGAACAATGGAAAATATCAATTCCTGCTTCGGCCAGCGGGGTTAACCATTGCTCTAATTCCTGTTCGTTTTTAGCGAGTTTGAAATCGTAAGCAGCGGGTTTAAATTGTGATAAGCGAATAATTAAGGCGAAATCTTCTCCAACTCTTTTGCGTACTTCTTTAATTACCTCAACCGCAAAACGGGTACGTTCTGCCAATGTTTTACCGCCATAAATATCCGTACGGTTATTCGTGGCATCCCAGAAAAACTGGTCAATCAGGTATTGATGTGCGCCATGTATTTCAACAGTGTCGAAACCCAGGGCTTTAGCGTCTGCAGCAGCCTGGCCAAAGGCAGCGATGGTATCAGCAATGGCCGCGTCTGTCATCGCTACACCGTTTTCGAATCCCGGGCTGTTAAAAGATGAGGGGCCTTCAAATGGCGCACTTGGCAACCAACCGGAAGCGTGATTGGCATGAATACCCTGGTGCCAGATCTGCGGACCCATTTTACCACCAGCCTGGTGCACACTTTTAATCACCTTTTCCCAGCCTGCTAATGCTTCAGTGCCGTAAAAATGCGGAATGTTGGGATCTGCAGATGAAGAGGGGCGGTTAATTACTGTTCCTTCTGATAAAATTAAACCCACTTCTCCAGCTGCTCTCTTTGCGTAATACGCTGCAACCTCAGCCGTTGGTACACCTCCCGGAGAAAACGACCTCGTCATAGGCGCCATTACTATTCTGTTTTTGATATTTAACGTTTTAAGGCTAAAAGGCCTGAATAAACTATCTGTGTTCATATGTTTTTAAATTATAATTCGGTATTAATGATTTTACTTAATTTTTCTAAACCTTCCTGGTTGCGCTTGTAATAAGTCCATTGGCCTACGCGGGTAGAGCTGATTAAATCGGCACGTTGTAAAATAGAAAGGTATTCTGAGATGGTACTCTGAGATAAGCCGCTTTTAATCTGGATCTGACCGACGCAGACACCAACCGTTTCAAAATCGGGATTTGGCTGATCGGGGAAATGCAGTGCCGGTTCCTTTAGCCAGCCTAGAATCTCTAAACGTGTTTTGTTCGAAAGGGCTTTAAATATTTCTACTTGTTCCATGGTACAAAGGTATATCGACTTTTCCCGATATACCAATTAAAGGAATAAAGTTTACAATTGGATGTAAAACTTGGGATGGATAAGTGAATTGTGGTATGGGCTGAAAGCTAAAGATTCTTCGCTCACTCAGCAGCATGACAACAAAAAATAGAATGGAAAAAATGCCAAAAAAGAACGGGGATAAATCATACCGACCTATCCCCGTCATCTAAATTAACGCTCTCATATATATAAACAACCAAAAAGGTGATTTATTATATCTGATGAAAAATATTTTTTATTTTTTTATTGTTGTTTTTTTTACCGCCGTTTTTGCTTTCTTTTCAACTGCCTGGTTTTGTCCAGCAGCTTCGGGGTTTTTCTTTGCAGGTGCTTTCGTTTTTTTAACTTCGATAACAGGTTCTTCTTTCATCTCTACTGCTTTAGGAGCATGATCCTGTTGGAGGTAGGTGGAGAGGATTTGCCGTAAATATACTTCTGGTTTAGGCATATTAATAACGGCTCCGGGTTCTTTATCCTGCGATTGTTTGATGTACGCTGATTTAATTTTGCCCCAATCTTTAGAGTAAAGCTTAATGAACATCTCTACAAATTGCTCGTCTGTATATTTTTTAGGCAACCTGCCAAGCACTGCCTGAATTTTTTCTTCTTTTTTATGTAATACCGCCATCGATTTTATTTTGTGCAAAGATAGCCGAATTTTATCATTATCTACCTTTCGCTGCGCAAGCACCTAAACCACCAGCTATTTCTTCCAGCCTTCCTGCATTTTTTTGTATGCCTTTTTACTAATTTTTGATTTCTTCTTGGATCTTGATTTGCCTTTTTTCTTACGGGCGTTAATATTGTTTACCAGTGAATTTTTAACGCCCAACTTATTCTTTTTCTTGCCTTTCTTTTTATCTTTTTTCTTTTTACTCTTTTTCTTCTCTTTTGCCATAATGTATAGATTATCTATTCATTTAACATTGAATTCTATAAAAAGTTCCAGTAAAAATGTGGCAAACCTATTAAGTTTAAAGCCAAACTTTACTGATTAGTCGGCCACTTTTGGATGCAGATTGGGCATCAATTTTCTTCTTTGAAAAAAAAGCACCAATCTGAGTAGATTGATGCTTTTAAATTGTTGTTTATTAAACTTTTTTAGGGGGAAGATCGAATGCAACTGCTTCGTGTTCAAAATGGCCTTTATGTGCACCATCGCAAAAAGGTTTGTTTTTGGATAAACCACAACGGCAGATCGAAACCACTTCTCTGCCCTGTAGGCCGTAAGCATTGCCATCTCTATCTACAATTTCGAAATCGCCCTCAATTTTAACTGAGCCGTTATTGTTAATGGTAAGTTTTGTTTTAGACATGTATGTGTTTGTTTGCCACAAAACTAAAACATAGAAACTGCAATTTTTGGTGAGATTTCTATTTAGAACCATTCTCTTCTTGGTTTAAAACTCTTTTTTGATAACGTAGGCAATCATATCTGTTCTGATCTCAAAACCAAGTTTCTGGTAAAGTTTAATTGCGCCATCATTGTCATTTCTAACATGCAGAAAAGGTATTTCCGAACGGAGCAATATTCTTTTAACCTGTTCCTGTAAAATTTTAAAGGCGTAGCCTTTACCTAAATGATCGGGATGGGTACAAACCGCACTTATTTCGCGATAAGGGCTGGGGAAAAAACGGTGGCCGGCCATGGCGGCCAATTTTCCCTCAACAAATATACCGGTGTAATTGCCAAGTTCGATGGTTTTGGCCAGAAACGGTCCGGGTTTGGTCAGCTCCACCAGGCCGATCATTTCCGTAACATGTTCTAGATCGAGGTTTGTTATTCCCACTGCATCTGCCATTGGTATCTCTTTACCACGAAAAATAAATTGAAACATGTCGATCTGGGTTAATAGTTTCCACTTTTCAGGGATATAGACCGGTGTTTTTGAGAAAAATACAAAAAGGCTTTCTGCAGGGCTGACCTGGTAAAGGGCATTTAGATCGTCCGGAGAATTATCTCTTAAACCGGCAAATGCCGTGATGTCTTCAACATAATATTTTACCTGATCAGATCCTTTTGCAATATGGCTGTGTGCGGAGGTTAAGGCATAATAAATCGGATTATCCAATACGTATTCCATCCGGTAAAGATATTAAATGCTTCATCAGACGGGGGTAATTTTTATTCAGGTTAACCTGTTAAATTCATCGCCATACTTATTGATTTAAAAAAGTATCTATCAGATGTGCAGTAATCTCTATTGTTTTGTCGCTTACACCGGGATTAAGGTTTTCGCCGATCATGGCACCATGCGCGCCAGGTAAAATCACCAGTTGCGCATTTGCAATCAATCCCGACATTTTAACCACATGTTCGGGCCTGATCACATCTTGATCCCCAACCATTAAAAGTGTATCGGAAGTAATGCCTTTAAGGTCGTTATCGCTCAGATCGGTAAAATCCAGCATGCGTTGTTTGTCCTTTTCGAACATCGTTTGCAACGCATTATGATCAGGATTTACGGCTAAGAAAGCCGCTTTAAGCGGTTCTGGCATATGCGCTATGGTGGCATCTCCAAAGCCATTATAAAAACCTTCGATTAAGCCTTCCCTTTGGTAATTAGCCGAAATAACAACGATTTTATTCGCCACCGCCGGATAGTGTGCTGCAATATGCAAGGTTGTTGTACCGCCATTGCTGAAACCTAAAAAATTGGCCTTTGTTATGTTTAGCTGACCTAATAACGTAGTCACATCCTTTGCATCCTGCTCAAAAGATTCGGCCTGGTCGCGGTCGCTGGTACGTCCGTGTGCCTGAAGTTCAACAGCTATAAGCTGGTTAGATTTCGCCAAAAACGGAATAAGTTTCCCGAATGTAGATTGAATGGTTGAACCACCGCCATGTATCAATACCAGTGGAGTTACTCCTTCACCGTAAATTTCATAATACATGTTAATGCCATTTACCTTTTCATATCCTGATTTGTTGTATGTTGCCATCGGTTTTAGTGTAAAATTTGCTACACAAATCTAAATAAGCTACAGCGGAAATAAGGTGCCGATAACAGACAATTTTAGGGTGGTTTAAGCCAGCTGAACTACAATGCTTAACCAGGCCCATTTTAGCAGTAAAAAGAATGCCCGCGGTAAGTACCGCGGGCATCTGAGCGTGCTGTTAAGCTTAAACAGCTTCAATAAATTTTAATGATTTGTTCGCTATCGAACCAGTTTCCATAGTGATTCTACAGGGACCGTATTCTTTACTACCATCTGCACGCTGGGGTTCATTTCGCTATGGGTAAACATTTTGGTGTTGGATACCGTACCAATTACATTCCCGTAATGATCCATTACCGGACCACCGCTTGAACCAGTGGCATAATCAGCCGAAATAGCCATCATTTGACGAAAAAATTTCTTGTCATGTTCTCCTGCTTCTTCCATGTATTTGTTGGTTACCATCCCTTCACTAAAAAAGTAGTGCATGCCTTTAGGGTGGCCTAATACATATACCTGATCACCCACCTTGCCGGCCTGCGCTAATGGCAAAGCAGGGATTTTCTCCCCCTCCGTTACTAATTCAAGTACCGCTAAATCGTTGTTTTTTGAACAGGCCAGTATACTTTTTACGGCATAAATCTTTCCATTGGCCATCCTGACGGTAAGCCCTAAAGGCTTGTTTCCATCCTTAATATTGGCATACATTGCGGCTACATGATAATTTGTGACCACAATTCCTTTAGGATCTATTACGTACCCTGAAGATTCGCTGATATGAGAATTGCTGCATCTTGGGCAGAGGTAGGCAATACCAACGGTAACCGTTGCAGATTTTGCATGCTTGTAGATTTCGTTCCCGGTTTGTAACTTTTTGTTAGCTTTCACCAGGTTCAGGGAGATGGCTTGCGTATTTTCTGCCAATTGGGTTTGCGCATCGGTAGCGGTAATCGTCTTTACTTTTAGAAACAAAGAATCTAATGACTTTTGGTAATCCGCTAAAATCTTTGCGTCATCGGTAAAGGTTTGGGCATAGCCGGAACCAACTGCAAGAAAGAATATTGCAGTTGCAATATACAAGCCCTTTTTTAATGTTTTTTGTGCTGACATCTTCTTATGCATTTGCCTTCTTGACTATTTAACAGCTGTTCTATTCAAAGCTTCAGTTAGAGAGCGATATCTTTGAGCTTCCCTATCATGAACCTTCACTAATCCGGTAAAATATTCTTTGATGGCAATTTTTTGTTTCTCATTGGCTTTAGCCATTTTTTGCATTAACATCCCGTCTAACATATCTTTAAATACATCAGTATTTGGTATCAATGCAATATGGCGTTTATAGTAAGCAATTAATCCATCTAAATCCTGGTTAATTACATAAAGCGCAAGTCGGCACATATGTGATTCTGCTTTATCTTTAGGTAACTTCAGCAAGGATACCGTATAGGCAATCTCCTCTACTTCTTTCGGCGTATAAACGATATTGTACTTTGCCGCAGTTTCATTGGCAATTTGGTACATGTCTTTACGGATTTTATCAAATATGATTCGGTTCGTTACTTCCGTACCCCAGGCTGCATCAATATTTGCTTTCTCTAACATTAGTTTTCTGAAGAAAGGGCTACCGAACTTCGTAATGCCAAAAGCCAACTCCAGGTAAGCTTTACTGAACCGCTCAAAATCCTGTGCGTTGTCAAATAGTTCTTCAAGAACAGGAGAAGGATCTTTTGAACTTTGATAAAGTGCTAAAGCGTAAGGAAATCCTGTTTGCATATTTTTGCTCTCCTCATAAGCGGCTTTTAAACCAGCTAAAGAGTTTTTGGGATCCAGTGCACTTTTCGCCTTTTCTATAAATTCTTCAGCACTCGCTTTACCAACAATCCTGTTAATTTCCTGACCTTGAGCATTTAAAATGAGAAAGGTAGGATACGTAGTAACATTGTATTTTTTCCCAATCTCCTTACCTTCTCCCTTTTCCATGTCAAACTTGATAGACACAAACCTGGGGTTAAAATAGTCGCCGGCCACTTTTTTAGGAAATTCTTGCTGAGACATTTCCAAACACGGAATACACCAGGTGGTGTAACAGTCTACTAAAATCAATTTTGGTTCAGCCGGATTTCCTGCTTTTCCCATGGCCACAGCAAGGCTGGTTGTTTCGAAATTTATTCCTTGCGCCAGTACAGCTTGTATATTTAAAGTACAAGCAATTAAAAAAATGAATTTAAAAAAATGTTTCATGTGCTTATCTGTTATAAATTCGATTCAATAAGGGCTTTTAATTTCGGGTCTGACGGACGAGGAGCGTTAAAGTTTACCGTTTTGCCGGTTTTGTCGAACAGGATAAACCTTGGTATTTCGGTTGTTTCATAATCTGCGATGATCGGACCTTTATTATTCGAGAACAGGTGTAATCCGGATAGTTTTTTCTCCGCTACCATTTTCTGCCATTTAGCTTGGTCGGTATCGATAGATAAGCTGATAAAAACAACATCTTTACCTTCAAAAGATTTTTCAAGTTCCTCTAAAGCAGGTTGTTCTTGCAGGCAAGGAGCACACCAGGTTGCCCAAACATCAATTAAAACAACTTTGCCAAGGTTATCTGAGAGTTTATGCATCTTACCTGCAGCATCAGGATAAGAAAAGTCGATCCAATCGCCACCAGGCTTTTGCATACGGGCTCTTTTCAACATTGTTTTCATTTTGTCGCGTTGCTGATCAGTCTGCATAAATTGCTCATTACGCTCCAGGTATTGAACAAAGTTCATGTTTGCGCCTCTTTCTGCCTGTGCCACAATAAATTTAGCTTTCAGCTCTTTATTAGAAATTTCCGGGATTAGCATATCGGCAGCCATTCCTTGTTTGGAATTATAGATGATATGTTTCACAAAGGCGAAGTAAAGCATGTAATGGTAGCCCATAGGCAGGTTCCAGATATTCGCATCTGTCCATTTTTCATCATTATAAAATTTGACCAGACTCTCAGGATATTCATCTTTCTTTCCAATGTTCAAACCAGAGGCAGTAGGGATAATCACATCATATTTATAACTATAGGTTAAAAAATATTTAGCCTGTTTATCAAAGGCTGTATTTCCGGTATTGATATTTTTAATAAACTGCTCAACCGGTACTTTCAATGAGTCGATAGTTTTAAGATAACCGGCAGAAGGTAATTTATAACCGTCTTTAGTGTAACCATAACGTCTAAGTGGCTTTATCATTTTATACCAGTCTGCAAATACCTGGTTCTCTTTATTGACATTGCCTGAATAAGCAATTTGTCCGTCGCCGGCGTCTACATTCAGTTCCTCACCAGGTTTCATGTAAACAGCGTACTGTTCATCAAATACCCCTACATAACGGATGGTATTAAGATCTTCCTTCTTTACTTCTCCACGGAAGATTTGGTCTGGCTTGCTTTTTATCATCGGGAGAATAACCTGAATTTCACCTTCTTCAGGTTTGGAAAAGAAAACCTCCTGAGTTTCCCTGCCATTGGGCAGAAGTTTGTGGAATTTTCCTTTAATAACAGCGGTTTGTGCCCATGATGATGCAGATACCGCCAGCATCACAGAAAAAATTAGTGCTTTTTTCATTATAAATTTATAGTTGTTTTGAAATTGGCAAGCTGAATAGTGCTTGCCAACAGTTGATTATGTGTTTTTATTGATTATTTTATGCCTATGTCAGTTAAAATTTGGCGGATGTAGCCGTATTTTGTCAGAATATTGGGATACGCAGCATATTTCTGTTTGAATTGCGCATCCGTATTTACCGAAGCGGCCTCTATATACATGCATACATCCAGCCAGGTAGAAATGGGCGACGACGAGGTGATCCTGGCATCAGGCCCAAGAAAGCCAATCGCCTGGAAAGTGAAGGGAGTGCCCGCCGGTAAACCCACAATATAAGTGCTTGTTAAGTAGAAAGAGTTTAATCCATAAGCATCCCTACCGCTTACAAACTTTCTGGAAACGGCATAAAACTTATCCAGGATATCAGCATATTTATTATCCAATACCGTATTGGTGAGTATGGCCCTTAATATGGCGGCTTTGTAATCGGCTTTGGTGGTTTGGCTCATGGCCTGGATTTTTGAAATCTGTGCTACTGCCACGGTATTCAGTCCTTTATAAGCGTATGTTCCAAAAGCATTGGTACTCATGTTCTCAACCAAAAGAATACTCGGAACATGGATTTTGCCTGCTATTATGGGCATAATTTCAGCTCTTAAAAAGGCCAGTGCAGTTGGCACATCGGCTTTATTACAATAGGTAAATGATTGCACCATAGGTGGCGGCCCGCTTTGCAAGCCACCAAGCGAATAACTTAATGATAAAACTTCGTAATAGGTATAGGTTTTTCCGAAAACATCCACGCGCGTTTGCGAACCTATGGTATCGTTAACAAATACCGGAATACCGGTTTCTTTATAAAACTGGAAGTTGGCATGGATAGTCGGATCATTGGGATTATCTTCCATGGCCAACCAGTTTTTATCATAATCAGGGAATACAGTAACGGGCTCTTTTCTGCAGGAAACCAGCGTAAGTGTAAAGAGTGTTGCTATAGCAAATAAAATATTTTTCATCTTTATCAAGTTAAGGTTGAATATTACGGACGCTGCGAACGGGGTTCGTTAATGATCCCCTGTTAAATTCTATGGCATAATTAGGAATAGGAACCTGCCAGCTGGCTCCATCCTGAGCAATGGATTTTAAAACATAATATCCTGCACGGGTGTAAGTATTGGTTTGGGCATCGTAGTTGTAAGTTGGATGTTTGATCTCGAAATCTGCCCCTAGCGGATATTTTGAATTAACCGCATACCGCCTCAGGTCGAACCAGCGATGGCCTTCAAAACACAATTCGCGCCTGCGCTCATTCCGGATAAACTCTATCAGGGCCTGATTGGATGCAGGTTGGGCACTGCCCGAATTATTGTTGAAGCGCATGGCCTGCAACTTCTGTAGCTCGCTCCATGCATCTCCGTCAGCTCCCATCATGGCTTGTGCTTCCGCACGGTTCAGCAACATCTCCGAAAGCCTGAGGGAAAAAAGGCAGGAGACCTGTTCAGGATCGTTATAAGTTTTCCAGGTACGGTATTTGGCCGGAAGCCACGACTTTGTTTTAGCAGACTTCATAAAAAAAGCATTCAGACGTAAATCGTTAGCGCTATAATTCTGCATCAGATTATCTGCAGCTTTAAAACCCGATGCACGTCGGTCATTGCCGGAATAGGCAGATAAGGAGTCGTTGGGGAATACCGCTACTATAGCATTGGGTGCCATGGTAAATATGGTTTCCGTAGAACTGCGGTAAGTGAAATTACTGTTTGCAATATAGCGCTTCAAATCGATGAGACTATATCCCATGGTTTCGTATCCCGTAGTCGCCTGCAACACTTTATCATATTGTTCGGTAAACAGATATACCCGGCTTTGCAGGCATTTAACAGCTGCAATACCTACCCTGATTTTAGTAGCGGGGTTGTAACCTTGAAGTAAGTCTGCGGCTTGGTCAAGATCTGCCACAATCTGGTTATACACCGTCTCATTATTCGTCCGTTTGAAATAAATATCTTCCACTTTTTCCGAAATCTTCAGCGGCACGCCTTCATCAGCGGAGGCCGTTGCTTTGCGGTAGGGAGATCCATAAATATTCTGGAGCAGAAAATAATAATAAGCCCTTAAAAAATAAGCTTCCCCGCGCAGGTGTTTCAGGTTCACATCGCCGGGATTTTTGTCTGCTATTTGAGCTCCCTGATAAATCAGGGCATTAATTGCGCCAATACGCTTATACACTTTTTTCCACATGACATCGTTCCAGGAAAAACCCAGGATATTAACAGTAGGGTTCTGGCCCCAGTTATGAAAGCCAGAAAGCATATAAAGCGGGGTAGACTGATCGCGCTCTGTAGCGCCCAGCACAAAGGCTTCACTGTCATCATCCATTACATGAAGCCACGGTGCGGAAAGGTCATTATCGGAAGTGATACTTCCCATGGTTGCCACATTACTCGTGAAGGATAAACTAAATACGTTATTAAGGAATGCTTCTCCAATCATTACCTTGTTCAGGTCGTCGGTGGTTTCCAGGTATTTCTGATCTGTAGAATATTCTTCCAAAAACTTGCTGCAAGAGCTCAGAAGCAAAAGGCAAGCTAAAAGGGTTAAAAGATATTTCATAGTTTGTTCTCTTTTAAAATGAAACATTAAGACTTGCAGTATAGGTAGGCCTAACGGATAAATTGATGTTAGGGGTAGAACCCGATTGGGTAGGATCTTGTCCCTTTAACATTTTACTGCTGAGGGTAAATAAATTTGTACCTGTAAGGCTTACATAGGCCGAACTCAATTTTAATTTACGTATTAAAGATTCTGAAAAACTGTATCGGAAAGATGCCGATTGCAGTTTTAGGTAATCTCCACTCACCAGTCTGATATCCGAATTATCATACATATCGTAAGCACTGCCACCCAGTTCAAGACTGCTTACCGGATAGTTTTGCCACCAAGGAGTAATTACATTCGTAGACACCTGAAGGCCTGGAATGTTGGTGTAAGCCTCATCACCTGGCCTGCGCCAACGATTTACGAACTCTTTACGTAGATTCTGCTGCGGATAGGCACTGGTTGTGGCATAACCTGAAGCAATTTTCATCAACCGGATTTTGTTTCCTAAAGAATAAGTTAGGTTGAAAGATAACCCGAAGTTCCTGTATCCAAAGTAATTTGATAAGCCCCCCTGAATATAAGGTTCGCGACGACCCGATTCACTCATGATTTCCATGTAAACGTCTTGTCTGTCCATATTTAAATAGCGTTGCTGATATGCTGCCGAATTTTCATCTTCTAAACCGTAAAAAATCGGTGAACCATCAACAGGACTTAAACTTTTGAATTTGTAAGAATAAAAGGTGTTAATAGGTTTACCTGCCAGCTGAATATTGCCGCTCAGGTAATTGGAATAGTTGATATTATCAATAAGAACGTTATTTCTATTATTGATGGCCTGGTTAATAATTTTATTCAGCACCTGCCCCAGTTGCGGATCAAAACGCCATACAAAACCACGCCTTGATTTATTCATACCGGCATTGTTAATGGCTGTAATACTTAAAGCTACTTCCAGGCCTTTATTTTCCAACGTACCGCTATTGATTACATAAGACTGAACACCATTGATTTCTGATACTGTTTTATTAAGAAATGCATCCTGCGTTCTTTTATAGAAATACCCCACAGATCCGGTTACTTTATTGCCAAATAAGGCGAAATCCAGCGCAACGTTGGATGAAGACGTTCTTTCCCATCTGAGGTCAGGATTTGGATAATTAGAAATAGTTGCAGTTGAAGAATTATAATAAGGATCAGTAGATGGACTCTGTTTAATGATCATATATGGCGACTGCCCCGGAAGCATATTGCCTTGCCAGCCCCAGGATGCTTTTAAGGATAGATCATTTACCCATGAAGTATGATTAGCTACATCTTCTCTCATATTCCACCTACCCGAAAAGGCGTAGATAGGTAACAATCTGTTATTTGAGCGTGTGCCAAACAGGTTCGATTGTTCACCACGAATATGGAAATTGAAAATATACTTATCGCGGTAAGAATAACCGGTTGTACCATACCAGGCAAACTCGTTAGTGAGCTGACGATTGAACGAACCTAAAGCACGCTTATCAGACATCCATTGGGTATAATACCCTGTATTTGTAGTGGGTACAATATCAAAGTAGCCACCCATCTCGGGGAAATATCCTCTTCGCGTAATGTCAAAGCCGTTATACTCATTTGATTTTATCTCCGCACCTCCTGAAACGGTAAGAGAGTGCCTGTTTTCTGTGCCGAAAGTTGTTGCGTAGTTTGCCTGCAAACGGCCAGTATAGTTGTTATTGCGGGTTTCATTTTTTGTCCATTCTCCTCCCACCGGAGCCATGTCATTACGGGCAGTAAAATCACTGCGAAGTTTATTGATGTAATACGAATCTTTTGTATAATACAATTGCCTGTCGTTATTACTGATCGCATAGGCAAAAGTACCTTCTAAATTAAACTTCGGAGAGATTTTTAACCTTAATAATGCCTTTAAGTTGCTTGAAATCAAGTCTGTGTGATCGGCGCTGTATTCTCTGTCTTTCAGGATATTGTAGTTGAAAATCTGACTTCCGTTGGTTATCGGATAGTAAAAATAACTGCCGTCTGGATTGTAAGCAGGCAATGTTCTGCTGGTATTATAGGCATAATTCATGATGCCGAGATCGGATGGGGAATAATTCCTGGAGGAGTAGTTTCCTGCAAAACTTACCTGTGCCAGAAACTGATCATAATCTGCAGTAACATTAACTACTGATGAATACCGCTTATTGTATTCCCCTTTAATTGTCCCCCGCTCATCCAGATAACCCAGTGAAGAATAAAATTTGATGCGGTTTGAACCTCCAGATAAAGTTAGAGTGTGATTTTGCGAATAAGAATCCTGAGTAATCAGGCCTAACCAATCTGTATTTACACCGGCATAATAATCGCTCTGGCGTTTAAATTCGTTATAATCGATGGTCCCTTTATAATATTTTTGAAGTGCATCTTCGTAGCCCGACCATTGCGTTACATTGTTGTATTGTATTCTTCGTTCTACCATTTCCTTTGAAACATCCATGCGTTCTTCAGAATTCATCATATTCATGTTCCGGTCCGAATAACGCGGACGCCTGTTGAAAGTTGTATTGGCTGAATAGGAAATAGTCGGTTTACCAGGCTTACCCTTTTTTGTAGTAATTACAATTACACCGTTACCTGCCTTGGCGCCGTATAAAGCGGTAGCAGAAGCATCCTTAAGTACGTCAATCTGATCAATGTCCTCAGGGTTTAATCCTGCAATGGCATTACCTAATAAGTTAACAAAGTCAAGGTCATTAATTGATTTTGGATCTATATTTACAGGGTCTTGAAGTACAATTCCATCCAGTACCCACAGCGGTTCGCGGTTACCTAAAATAGTAGATGTTCCACGTATTCTAAGCTTAGGTGCTGCGCCAACCTGTCCTGAGTTTTGCATAAAAACCAGTCCGGGTACCCTGCCCTCCAGTAACTTATCAATGGTATTAACGCCAGGTGTAAGAATATCCTCAACTTTAATACTGGTAACTGCACTGGTTAGCTGCCGGCTATCGATTTGCTGATAACCTGTATTTACCACAATATCTTCCAGCTCGGATGCAAATATTTTAAGTGAGACAACCCGTGCCCGTTGAGCAGGTATCTCCAAATGAGAATAACCTAAATGATTAATTTCAAGCAAACTGGTTGAATATTGGGCAGGAATGGTAAAATGACCATTTTTATCAGTTTGGGTAGAGAACTTTGTGCCCTTAACCCTTACCGTAACCCCCTCCATCGGTTTACCATTTTCGTTGGTTACACTTCCGTTTACCGGACCATTCAAAGCATTATTATCATTGGCCACGCTAGCTTTTCTTTCCGTAATAATGATAATCCGATCTTTAATTTCATAATCAAGATCCTGGCCTGAAAACAGCTTTTTCAATGCACTGTTAAGTGGTTCCTTAACAAGTTTTATGGTAACAGGTTTTGCTTTTTTTAAGATGAGGTCGTTATAGGTGAAATCATATTTGGTTTGCTTCCTTATTTCTGTTGTTGCCTTAATAATTGTTGCGTTCTTGAGATCGAGCGTTACGGTTTGTGCATACAATTCATTCGAAAATGATAGCGCGAACACAAAAAACAAAATGATAATCCACCGAAAAGATGATCGTGAATTGGTATTAGTGGTTTCGCCATTAATTTTATGACCGGACATACGCCCGCTATACTCCTTACGAAAAAGGAAATCGTTCATAATGTGATTAGTTTGTTGGTTATTGGTTGTTGATTGGTTTTTAGTTGTCAGGCTATGGCATGGATTCGTTTTCTCCTTGCCCTGGTGTAGGCCTGGAATAATATAGTTATTTCATCAGTTTCATGCTCCTTCCTTTGATGTCAAATTTTAAATTGGTGATTTTTTCGAGTGCGGTAAGTACAGCAGATAATGGCTTGTCGCGCTGTATAGAGGCATGGATCTGGATATCTTCCGGGATGCCGCTGTAATCAATATCCAGGTTATACCAGCGCTCAAGCTGGCGGAGGACCGCTGTAAGTGGAGTGGCTTTAAAAATAAACTCCCCGTCTTTCCAGGCGGTGTAAAAGCTTGCATCAACGGATTTAATCCGGAAAGTATTTTGGTTGAGTACAGATTGTTCCCCAGGGCTTAAATATGCTGCTTTTGAAACATTTTGGCTATTAAGCTGCACCCGGCCGTTTACCAGGGTGGTAACCGTCATCCCTTCATTTTCATAAGCATTAACATTAAACATGGTTCCCAATACCCTGATTTCTTGTGCTTCGGTGCTCACGATAAAAGGTTTACGGGCATTATGCGCCACCTCAAAATAGGCTTCTCCCTGAAGTACTACACGCCTTTCTTTTCCTGTAAACTGGCTTGGATAGGAAAGCGATGAGGCCGCATTCAGCCATACTTTGGTGCCATCATTTAAGGTGATCCGGTATTGCCCGCCTTTCGGTGTGCTTAAAATAAAGTTTTCGACATGAGCTTCCGTTTCCAGCACGGTGCCATCCTTATAACGGATCGCTTTTTCGCCAGCAATAATTTCTTCTTTGCTGCCTGCTAACTGGTATACCTTTCCGTTTGCGGCCTGCAATGTTGCCCGATGGGTGCCGGGCTGAATATCATGGGCAACTGCTGTTTTGGAATGGTCTTGAGTACGGCTTGATTGATAGATATAAAAGGTAGTGCATAATAAAATCACGATCGCAGCAGCGGCGGCTACAAATTTAAGCATTGAAAACAGCCTTAGCTTTTTAACCGGATTCGTGTCATCTATATGCTGAGCAATTTTCTGCCAGGCTAAATCGCCAACTTCTCCGGATTTTAGGTGGTCTGTGTGCGATGTTGCATCAAAATAATCGCTAATAGCCTCATCAAATTCTGCCTGATGCCTGTCATCCTCAAGATATTGGTATAGCTCGGCCAATTCATCTGCTGTGATGATATTGTTGAGGTACCGATCAAATAAAAGTTTGATTCTTGTTGGCTTGATCATGTTAAACTAGGGGAAATTTCGCCCCTTTAGAATAGAATACACATGAAAAAGAAAAAATAGCACCTCTTGTTAAATTATTTTTTCAATAAGGCAGGCAAAAGACAGATAAATAGCTCAAACGACCTTGATTTTAGAATAGCCTTTAATTGTTTATTGGCTTTTTGAATGTGATGATTAATGGCTGAAAGACTGATATTCAGCTTTTCACTTATTTCCTGATAACTAAGTCCTTCTATCTTGTGTAGGGTGTAAACTTCCCGCTGCCGGTCCGTGAGTTGACCCATAGCCTGATCTAAAATAGCTTTGGCCTCTTCGGCATCATCGCCTTCCTCTATAGGGTGATAAACCTCCTCCTGGCCAATTTGATGGCGCATTAGCTGATCATAAACATTTTTCCGGATTACATTTTTGGAAAGATTTGTAGCGATCTTATAGAGGAAAGCACCAAAACTGAGCTCAATATCGATCATTTCGCGGTTGGTCCAGATCTTTAGAAACACATCCTGTAAAATATCCTGGGCTAATTCCTCAGATTTTAACAGATATATTAATTTACTGGCGAGTCTACCGGAATATACTTCGTATAACTGTTTAAAGGCGACCTTATCCCCGGCCTTTAATCCAGTTAATAATTCCTTTTCGTCAGTAATGGGTATAGACTTCACTTAGCCATAGTCGTTTAGTTATACTAATTTATATAAAAAGTGACTTATGGCAATTTTTTTTTGAATAAAGTAGTTAATTTACCTTCAAATCGGTAAAAAATCAGCTAAATTTCTTAATCTGTTTAATTTTTTGTGAATTTTTCCCAGGTAATCAGATCCAATATTTTAATTCTAAGCAGGTAATCATGATCCCCACGGATTCTTAAACCGTTGCCAATTTTTTTGAAGTGTGTTTAATGGCCAGCGGCTTTTTTTTCTTTTTGCGTTTACCCAGCCATATCAGAAAACCCGTTACCGGCAGGCTTACTGTAAATAATGAAACGGCAAAGGCCAGAATTTTCGTCCCCCAACCATATATACTTCCCGAGTGCAGGGGCAAAACATATTTCTTGATCTTCGTACCCAGGCTTACTGCAGCAAATGGCTGTTGTTTGATGAGTTGTCCGGTTTTGCTGTCAAAATAAGCAGCATCTGTACATCCGGGTGGTAATTGTTCGCTTTCCTTTTGCCCCATTATCGCCAGGCCGCCTTTTGGTGGGATGTTGAAGTTAAGGCGTCCTGCGTTCGGGTACAACGCATTCATACTGTCCTCTATCTTTTGCAAAACTCCTGGCTTAGCTTGTTTTATCCTGACCAAATTTTTTGGTGTAAGCTCCTTTTGCACTTTGCCGTCTGCCAGTTTATAGATCAGGTTTTCTGCCCAGTCGTAACTCATTACTATGCCTGTAAGGGTGATCAGGATGAGGAAAAAAGACAGGTAAAAGCCGGTTACTGCATGCAGGTCCCAGTTGAGGCGTTTGCTTTTGGCATTCCACTTTATTTTAAAACGTTGTTTGATAGCACTTTTGTTGGCCGGCCACCAGATAACAATACCGCTAATGGAGAGAAACAAACAAATAATACAGGAAAAACCAGTTATAGCCTTTCCCGTTTCGCCAAGGAGTAAATAGCGATGTACATTACGTACCACCCTGAAGAACTGCTTTTGAAAAAGCCCCTTGTATAATACTTTTCCGGTATATGGATCGATATAGACCACTTTCATTTCCGGCCCTTTACCAATACGCGCCTCAGCGCTCCTGTCGGGCTCGGCGTTAATAATCAATTTAGAAGTTTTTTTACCCGGATAAACGCTGTTGGCGATCAGGAGTAAACTGTCGGCGCTCAGCCGGTTAGGGAACGTTTTTACAAAATGACGTTCTTTGAAAAGCACCGGTTCCAGCTCAGCTTCAAATGAAAGTATACAGCCCGAAATTGCAACCAGTATTAATACGGTACCTGATATTAATCCCAACCACAAATGGAGCCAGCCCATTACCTTTTTAAACCGGTTCTTTGCCATGCCTTTAAAATTTAAGGACTACGCTGCCAATAAATTGCGCCGGTGCCTGTGGGGTTAACCTAACCGACCAGGCTTTTTCACTTGTCAGGTTGTTTACTTTAAAGTTTACGCGGTACCTGGGTTGATCATAAAAGAGGGCGGCATCCAGCATGGTGTAAGCCGGTATCGTGATCTTGGTGCTCTGTGTATTGGTCTGGTAAGACATGCTCCCGTAATTGCCGCCAAAGCCAAGCCCTAATCCGCGCAGGCTCCCTTCGGGCAATCGATAACTTACCCAGAAATTAACCATTTTATCCGGTCCGGAAAGTGCCGGACGCAGACCATTTACTGTAGCATCAGCATTGGTAAATACGCTGTGATTATAAGCATAACCTGCTATAATGTTTAAACCGCTGAGCGGGTTTGCAGTGATATCTACTTCTACACCGCGACTGAGTTGTGCGCCATCCTGGATCGAATAATTAATATCCCTCGGGTCCAGACGCAAAACATTATTCACTTTGATATTATAGTAACTCACCGTTCCTGATAAACGGTTGTTGAACAGATCTCCTTTCAAACCAAATTCGAGCTGATTGGCATGCTCTGGCTTAAATGCGGTTCCATCCAGCGATTGCCCGTTGCGGTTAAAAAATCCGCCCATATAATTTCCGAATAACGACAGGCGGTCTTTACTGATTTCGTAAACTAATCCCAGCTTTTGTGAAACTGCGGTTTGTTTATAAGGACCTGCTGATGTGCCGCTTGAGCCCAGGCCTCCGGTAATCTGCCCGGTTACAACATTATAAACACCTTTGTAATCGAATGTATTTACCCGGATACTTCCCATTACGAGCAGTTTTTCGGTAAGGTTAATGACGTCTGATACGTAAGCGCCATAAGTATTGTCGCGGTTATATTCTTTACGTAAAGAACCCCTGCTGCTTAAGGAATCTACCTTGAAACGGCTAATACGGTAAGTTGGCTGCGGGTTAATAAAGTTAACATCCTGGTTATAATTAACCGTAACGCGGTCAAAATCATTAAAATTATTATAAAAATCTATACCGGCAACAATGCGGTTGCGAAGTTTACCTATCTTGAAATCGCCTATAAAGTTCTGTTGTATATTGGTTGCAATAAAATTGGTATTTCCTACGATGATCTGCGGGCGTACCGTAGTGGCAGATCTTCCGTTCAGCGCGGTAATGTATCCATCAATGGTTGAGCGGTTTCTTGAAAGGATGGTTTGAGATGTCCAGCTGCCTGATATTTTATAATTTACCTGCGTAAAGATGTTTAACATCTGCGTAGAATAAGTAAGGTCGTTGCTCAGAAAGGTCTTATTGTACGGAAAGCCGATATCGGTAACGGATTGATTGGTGTTGGCTATGATAAATGGATTGAAACGCACCACAGACGTGCCTTTTTCCTGTCCAAATTCAACATCGATCAACATCGATAATTTGTCGGTTAGCTGGTAAGAGAAACTCGGTGCTATCGCGATGTTATTGGTGAAGCCCAGATCCTGGAAACTTTTTTGATGGGTAGTAGCGGCATTCAGGCGGAATAATGCGGTTTTATCCTGATTAACGGGAGTATTTACATCTACCGAAAGACGGTTAAGATTCCAGCTTCCGGCTGTATAATCTACCTCGCCGCCAAAATCATTATAAGGTTTTTTAGTCACCCGGTTGTATAAGCCGCCGTAACTGCTTGAAATATTAGGACCGAACAGGGTAGTGGAAGGACCTTTGATCGCTTCAATACGTTCCAGGTTAACCGGATCAATGAATGAAAAAGCAGGCCCGGCCACACCATTACGGGCGTTTGGCTCGGTTTCAAAACCGCGCGATCGGAAAGTAACCCTACCTTGGTTCAGGATCAGGGGGATGCCGGCTCCAGGCACGTTTTTAGAGATGCTACCCAAATCAATCGCCACTTGTTCCTGCATCAATTCTTTCGATACAGCATTGTATACCTGCGGGTTCTCCAGGTTTTTGAGCGGCAAACGGGCCACATAGCGGCTTTCCCGTTTTGAAAATTTATTGATATTGGAAGCGATGGTTACTTCCTGTAAAGCCTGAACATTTTCCTTGGGTAACTGAAAGTCGCCTAAGGCTGTTTGACCTGCCGCAACGGTTACATTGATGATGTATTCTGGTGCACCCAAAACCTGAATCTTTAAATGGTAATTGCCGGGGTTAACCTTATTGAAATGATAAGTACCCTTTTCATCTGTAAGCGTACCCTTTGCGAGTTCTGTTATGGTAACGGATGCTGAGGTATAAGGCGTACCATCTACAAGGAGAATTTTACCCGTAATGTTTCCAGTGGTTTGAGCGGTTGCTGCCAGAGCGGTTGATAGGATAGAAATAATTAAGAGCAGGCGTAAATAACTGACCATAAATTCAATTTAAAGGGAAAAATATGGGCACAAATATATCTAATTTAAAATAAGTCTAAATAATTATTAGCAAATAATCGTTTCATTGTTTGAAGGACGGTTGAATCTTGTACCTTAACGGAAAGGTTATAAACGCTGCGCAGGAGCGAGATTTATTAACACTTTTATAGAGGTTGTTCCCGCATGGCCTTCAATAAGCCTATGTTGTATTTAGGAATAGATGATGGCTGGATACATTATAATAATTGAAAGAGATAAACCGGTTTCGAATAATAAACTACAATTGCTTTGCGCCATGGTTAATTTTTTATCTTTATGGGATGTTTGCACCCTTTGAAAAATACCTGCTCGGATTTGTACAGATCTCAGGGGCCGACCTGGAAAGGATTAAGTCTGTAGCGACTGTCAAGAAAATCAGGAAATGGCAATCTCTGCTTCACGATGGTGAGGTA
The DNA here is from genome assembly GCF_014196715.1 of Pedobacter zeae. Lineage (GTDB taxonomy): Bacteria > Bacteroidota > Bacteroidia > Sphingobacteriales > Sphingobacteriaceae > Pedobacter > Pedobacter zeae. The sequence continues at coordinate 436,058 of NZ_JACIEF010000003.1, read as the reverse complement.
TGGAAATCTATGTGCTTTGTTGTAAGTGGCTGTTTCCGGCTTTACCGGTTTGATCAAAAAGGAATTGACCATACAGTCAGGTTTGGGATTGAAAATTGGTGGATGACCGATACCGAAAGTTTTAACCATCAGACCCCATCCAATTACAATATCGAAGCACTCTCTTCGAGTACGGTTATCATATGGGGCAAAAATGACTGGGAACAACTACTGGTAACAATATCTGCATTTAAACAATTTTATGACCGGCTGAATGCCAGTGCATATGAGACCAGCCAACAAAGAATCTTTTCACTCATCAGCGGCTCTGCAGAAGAAAGGTACCTGGAATTCCAACGGGCGTATCCCAATGTATTTAATAAAGTTCCCCTGCACATGGTTGCCTCTTACCTGGGCATTTCCAGAGAAACCCTGAGCAGAATTCGAAAAGACTTTTCAAGGTCTGCAAAGACTCCCCGGCTTGAGCCAGGGAGGTCAATATAACCTTGCTATTTAAGATACCTTGAAACTAAAGTTTAGCATATAGGCCTCGTACCGCGCTGATGCTTTCCAGTAGGGAAGCGATATGCAGAATGGTTGATTCAGCAGACCATTTGCCTACAATCTGTACATTGATCGGCATGCCCTCCTTACTGGTGCCAAAACGCATGGATATACCTGGCAGACCAGTCACGTTCAACGGAACGGTAGCCCCCTGCAGGTAAGTGGCATCTACCTTCTGGCCGTCAATCACAAATTCAGTCTCTCCGTGCTTATGGGCTGGGATCGGCAGTACATGGGTAATCAGCGCATCATAATCCTTGAAATATTCCGCATAACCATCGCGTATGCGCTCTGCGGCCTGTTCAGCATCAATAAAATCTGTTATCGAGGTATCCGGCAATGATAACATGGTTTTAGCCATCTTATATATCTCATTGTCTGAACGACCAGCAATCGCTTCCCTGAAAGCTGGTTTCATTTCCATCACGTGGATGCGGTTAAAAACATCCAACGCAAAATCTTTTTCCAATGCCGGAATGCCTACCGGTTCTACAAACAACCCGATACTTTTTAAAGCTTCAGCAGCGGCCTTGACTGTAGCAGCTACTTCGGAATCTACGGGACCAAAACCGGGGCCGACCATCCAGCCGATGCGTAGCGGACGGTATGGCAGGAAACCGGAACCGTTATCAAATAGAGTTGTACTGGTTGAATACGCATCCTTACCATCGGGGCCTGCAAGCAGTGAAAAAGCCAGTGTCAGGTCACGAATGCTACGTGCCATTGGCCCAACATGCCAAAACCGGCGGGGAGCCCGCGGCCAAATACCGGTCATAGGTATGCGTCCATGCGTCGCTTTTAAAGACACAATACCTGTCTGTGCGGCCGGACCGCGAACGGAGATGGCGAGGTCGGTACCCAGCCCTAACGGTGACATGCCCGCTGCGATAGCGGCGGATTCACCGCCACTTGATCCGCCCGGAGTACGGGTCAGGTCCCAGGGATTATTAGTCCGTCCACTCAACAGGTTATCACTTTCAATCCAATAAGAGAATTCAGGCAGGTTTGTCTTGGCCAGCAGGATACCCCCAGCCGTTTTCATCCGGGCAACACTGGTAGCATCATTATCCGGTATACGGCCTTTGAAGATTGGTGAGCCGCGTTGAGTGAGTATGTTTTCTGTGTCTATTGAATCTTTAACGCTGAAGGGAACACCGTGTAACGGACCTAATTTATCTCCGCGCATCACTGCGGCTTCTGCTTTTTTTGCAGCTTCAATAGCCGAATCAGCTACAACTACCACGGCATTTACAGCTGGGTTAACCGCTTCTATCCGATCAAGGTGAGCTTTAATCACTTCTACCGGAGACACCTCTTTGGTACGGATCAGCTCTGCCAGCGTGGTTGCATCCTGAAAGAAGAGCGGCTCACTGTTGATTGTCTGTGTTTTCATAACTCTATTACATTTAATTTTCAATTTGCGCTTTTTGCTTTCAGCGCCTGATACAAAATTAGATGTAGATGTATTTCAGAAACGAAGTGATATGACACGATTTAAGCGTGACATTTATCACGGTTTTCAAAGGATCTTGGATAATGACCTGATATTTGTAATCTGGACGTGAGATCTTTTGGCGTTTGGGTAATCAATTTCATCATTCCATTGATTTAGAAGAAGTGTCTGGTTTTTTGAGTCGGAAAAGGACTTAATTTTTTTAAATCTTCAACGGAAACGCATTTCCATACATTGTGGAAAGGCACGCCATGAAACTCAGGATTTGCTTTGCCTATCACATTTATATAATGGCGGGAAGATTATAGATCATAACGAATGGCAAAAATAGGTTTTTCCAAAAATTGACAAGTTCGTAACAGAACTCATTGCTAAAAGCAAAAAGATTGCCTTTTCCTTTGATACGCATTTATCTCTTGCATTTGCTATAGGGTATTGTATTGATCCCAAAAAGGAAGGACAGTCTCTGTAATCATAAGCCATTAAGGCAAGCCCGGTAAAAACAAAAAGACCCCGCAATTGCGAGGTCTTTTTTTGTAGCCCTAACGGGAAATTCTTTGAACCGCTTTTTAATTTTTTAGATCTTTTGGAAAAATTACTCCAGAGATCTGTATCTAGAAAATCAAGTCGTTTTTGACTTTCGGTTGGCAAAGATATAAACATTTATGAATTATTAAAAATAATAATATAAAATTAAAATTTAATTGGGAATGGAGGTGAGTTATCTGGAATTTTGCGAGGTCCTGTCTACGTTCAATTCGTAAATAGCCTCGGTATCAAAGACGCGGATAGCCCGGCTGGTACGGGATGCCATGTTTAGCAGCAGGATCGTTGAGCTGGTTAGATAATCAAGAACCGCTTAACTGATCCAGTCCCGTACCGTCAGAACAGCCTCTGCAAAAGCCTGGGGATCTTCCTGTGGAGCATTGTGACCGCAGGAAAAAACGCGATGCTCATGTCTTTCGGTAAAATATTTCGCATGATCAGCGGTCCCGCCGGGCTTAAGCGGATCAGACCGGCCGTCGAGAGTAACAGCCGGAACCCTGATGTTCGGTTTCTGAGCCAGTTTCTGTTCCAGTAACTCAAATCGCGCATCGCCATTCTCCCGGCCGTGCATGTGCCGGTAGCTATGGATCACCACATCGACGAAATCAGGATTATCGAATGAAGCTGCTGAACGTTCAAACGTATCATCATCGAAATCCCAATTCGGAGACCATTCTGTCCAAAGCAACAGGCATAAAGCGCGCCGGTCTCTTAACAGGCATTCCCGTCCGCGTTGACTTTGAAAGAGGTGCTGGTACCAGCAAACACGTTCCAGTGAAGGACTGAACGCCTGCTGCTGTTCCGCAATATCGATAATATCATAACCGGCGTAAGATACCAGACCACCGATGCGTTCCGGCCATAAAGCCGCCGCAGTACAGGAGGCGTTGCCGCCCCAGTCAAAACCAGCGATAATCGGCTTTCTCAAACCTAGAGCGTCGATCAGCTCAATAAGGTCACTTGCCCTGGCGGTTTGTTGCCCGCTGCGCATGGTCGCATCTGAGAGAAATGTTGTTGGACCAAACCCCCTGACATAAGGCAGGATCACCCTGGCACCTTTACCTGCGAACATCACAGCTACTTCATCGAAAGCATGGACATCATAGGGAAACCCATGGGTCAGGACGACCGGCCAGCCCTGTGCAGAACCCAGATCGAGATAGGCGAGCTCCAGCGCTGAGGTGGTCACATGTTTTATTGATGATATCATTGATTCTTGCTTTTAAACGAAAGTGTGGTGACCATTGACGGAGTTTTAGACCGTCGCTTCTGCAGGCTCGAGCAGGTATCGGTGAGCCTCGCCCCAGCGTGCTGTTACCTCGAAAACGGGTAACAAACTTTTGCCCAGTTCAGTAAGTTCATATTCTACCTTCAGCGGTTTCTGTTCCAGTATTTTTTTTGAAAGAATGCCAATTTCTGTCAGTTCCTTCAGCTGGGTGTCCAGCAGCCGCCTTGAAGCTTGCGACAATCTCCGGTGCAGTTCACCCGGTCTTTTGATACCGCTATGGATATTCCAGATCAGGTTAGCTTTCCACTTTCCGTTCAGGACATGCATAAAAACATGCAGGCCGCAATTAAGATTCACAGGTAGTTTTCGCTCGTACATAGACAAATATAGTCATCTTACTGTCTGATCCGATACGGCTGAATTCAGCCGTACTTGCCTGAAAGAGCGGTTATGCGGAACTTTAGATTATGAAAATGCTGTTATTCGGAACGACGTCGGGCGTTCCCGTGAGTGAGCTGATATTAGGTGCAGCCAGTTTAGGAGACCGGCGCGGCTACGGGGCTTCACAGGAAGAGATCTCTCAAATATTATCCGCTTACGCGGACGCGGGCGGTAACTGTATCGACGTGGCAGATCAGTATCAGTTAGGACAGGCCGAGGAGATCGTGGGCAGCTTTCTGGATGGCCAGCGCGACAATTTTGTGATCTGCAGCAAATATACCCGAAGCAGTGAAGTCTGTCCGGCACCGGCCAATTCAGGGAATCACCGCAAAGCCATGCGGCAGGCGGTCGAAGCCAGTCTGAAACGCCTGAAGACAGACTACATTGATATTTACATGCCTCATTACGATGACGGGATGACTCCTGTCGAAGAGATAGCAAGGGGACTCGAAGATCTGGTAAGATCAGGCAAGATACTATACACCGGCCTGGCCAATTTCCCGGCCTGGAAGGTAGCTGCGATTGCGGGCGAAATACAATTGACCGCTCTGCAGGTCCAATACAATCTGGCGCAACGCACAGCGGAGCGTGAACTTCTTCCCGCGGCGGCCTATCTTGGTTTAGGAACGATGTTCTATTCACCGCTTGCCGGAGGACTGCTTACCGGGAAATACCGTAAAGGTGAATCAGGCAGGCTGACGGCGATGGGTAAGGATACCGGATCAGAAGATAATGCTACAAAAAGCCTGATCGATGGACTGGAGTCTATCGCTTCGGAAACCGGGAATACCCCGGGGCAGATCGCGCTGGCGTGGTCAATGACCAAAAAGGGATTTCCGATCCTCGGCGCAAGAAAATTATCGCATTTACAGGAAAGCCTGCAAGTGCTGAGCGTCAGTTTGTCGGCCGAACAGGTCGACAGACTTGACGGTGTAAGTGCGTTTGAATACGGCTATCCGCATGATTTGCTGAAAACTGTTCAGCAGGTTATCTGGCAACAGTAAACCGGCATTTGTACCGACAAAGTTTACAGGTGTATTTGGTTGTTCAAAACAAACGAAAGATTTGCAGTTTCAAAGATTGAGTGTGTATTTCAATTAAACTGGCTCTTCCCTAATTTTGTTGGTAAAAAAACACGACGAATAAGTGTTTTCTTTTTGTAAACAACCGTACTTTAAATTGCTACAAGCCTATTATATCGGTAGTTCCTTTGTATTTTTTGCTAGAACTAACATTGATCATGATTCTTGTCTATATATATTAGTGAATCATACAGCTTTAAACACCAGTAAGTCTTAATGAACACTTAATCCATTGATTTTACATTACTCACTTCATTTTGAAAGACCACCAAAACTGGGGAAGAGCCATTTTCCCTGAAATACCCATTCATGGTAGCTTGGTAGTGTGTTCTAGTGGTAGCTAATCTCATGGCTTGCTCAGTTCTTTTCGGTGTTGGGCTCCCCAGGTGATCATTTCGTCTACCATGGGTTTAAGTGAAAAGCTATAAGGCGTCAGCTGATAAGTGATTAAAACAGGATAGGTATTGTCAATCTTTCGTTCAATTAACTTGTTTACTTCTAACTCCTTCAATTCTTTTGAAAGCACGCGCGTCGTGATTCCTTCAACACTGCGCTGCAACTCACGAAAGCGGCAGGTGCCGCCGTACATTGACATCAAAATCAGTAGTTTCCATTTACCGGATATAACATACAGTGTATCCTGCAGGTATTTGATTTTTTGCTGAATGGTTAATTCTTCCAACATTTTTGGTATCCTTTAAGTAACTGGTATCAAAAATATATCATTTTGGTGATACTTTTGCTACATGGAATTAATGAAAAGCAAAATTATTTTAATAACCGGTGCAACAGGTGGTATTGGAAAAGCCGCTGCAATAGAGTTAGCCAAAGGTGGAGCTCACTTAATTATACATGGGCGTGATGAGGAAAAAACGAAGCATGTTCAGCAAGAAATAATTCGTGTGACGGGAAACACGCAGGTCGATATAGTTACAGCTGATTTGTTTCTGGCAGCCGATACAAAAGCTATGGTTGCAGAAATTAAATCCCGGTTTCCAGTCGTTGATATATTAATTAATAATGCCGGGGTAATGATGAATAAAAACAGGGAAAATACATCAGAAGGAACGGAAAAGACGATCGCATTAAACCTGATTGCTCCCTTTTTACTTATGACCGGATTACTGCCGTGCTTGATAAAAAGCGATAAAGGTCGTATTATAAACGTTTCTTCTTCTGCCCATCGTCAAAACGCAGAACCGAATTTCAATAATATCAGCGAAGATGATTATTCGCCAATGAAAGCTTATGGTAACGCAAAACTGTATCTTATACTGATATCCCAACGCCTATCCGCGCTGTTAAAAGAAAATGGTGTAGATAGTATTACAGTTAACAGTATGCATCCGGGTGCCGTAGCCACCAATTTTTCGACTCAAAGTGATTTAGGTTGGTTGTTCAACTTTTTAGGCAAAATTGCCCGCCGTTTTTTTCGTACTCCCGAGCAAGGCGCTGATACCTTAGTCTACCTGGCAACTTCATCTGACATAAAGGGGGTAACAGGAAAATATTTTATAGATCGAAAGACGGCAGAAGTGAATCCGAAATATGATAATGTAGCAAATGAAAAAGTAGTTTGGAATTGGTTGGAAGAATATACCGGAAGCGCATTTTCAATGGATAATCTTTAACATGAAGAGCTTCATATTTGCATTACGGTGCGGATATCTGGCAAAAGCAAATATCTGTTTTTAGTTGCGTTAGCGGAGAAGAGATGGCACTAACAGTATAACATCTAAACCTTTTTACTGGTTTTGCCCAGAAAAATAGATAAGACATAATGATTGTAGCGTCAATCAATACCATGGCCACTTTACTTAACTGGCCGCGATAAAAAGGCAAGACGTGTTTATTTTGAGATTTAAAATATGGTTCCATGAAATTTAAATTCATGGAACACAAGATAATTTCAATAATACAGGACTTTTAGGTAAAATTTTAAGTTACTATAAATTAATAAAATCTATCTGTTGGACTTGAAAGGAAGTTCAATAGGTAACTTTTATCTAATGGTAAATGTTCAAAGAATAACTATTGGTAACTTTCGCTATGATGAAATATACATTTATGCCAAACGCATACCGCCATCCATGATAATTTCTGCGCCTGTAATAAAGCTGGAGGCATCGCTGCAAAAATAGGCTACCATTTTACCAACGTCACCGGCTTTGCCCATAGTCCCTAATGGGATCTTGCTGAGTATGCCGGTTTTAACCGCCTTTAAGGTTGCTTCATCAAATCCGGCTTTATTGAGTATTTCTGTCTCGGTAGGCCCGGGGCTTACAGCATTTACCCTGATTTTTCTTGGGGCCAGTTCAAGGGCTGCTATCCGCATAACAGAATTCAGCGCTGCTTTACTTGACGAATAGATCGAGGAAGCTATATTGTTTGTACTGGCCACATTCGAAGAAAGGAATACTACCGAGGCTCCGTCATTTAAAAGCGGGATAAATTTGCTTAAAGTAAAATAGGCGCCTTTTAAATTGATGCCCATGACTTCATCGTACATGGATTCTGTGGCGTCTGCTATGGTGGTGCGGCCAATAATCCCTGCATTAATGAATAAAATATCGATTTTGCCAAATTGTATATTGACCTGCTCTGCAAGCCCTGTAACCGCCTGGACGTCTGATTGGTCGGCAATCATACCTGTGACGCCAAGTTCCTTTGCTGCGATCTCAATAGCTTCTTTCCGGCGGCCGGTAATAATAACCGTCGCCCCTTGTTCTTTAAATTCTTTTGCTGTTGCATAACCAATCCCTGAATTTCCACCGGTTATCACCGCAACCTTGTCCTTTAATGCTTTCATTTTTTTATTGATTTGAGGGCAAAATTATAAACTAAATGATATAATTTTGTTACCAGTATAACAGAGTATACCACTATGGGCAATCAAGTCAAAAGCAAAAAGGCGAAAGAAATTCTTTCTGAACCCCGTAATCAGAAAGAGGAGGTTCAGGCACTTCAGGATGCTATCTATGTTATTGGCGGAAAATGGAAGCTGCCAATCATCAATTCCCTTTGCAATGGCAACAGGCGGTTCAGGGAAATTGAACGCAGTATTCCAGGTATCACTACCCGCATGCTTTCCAGGGAACTCAAAGAGATGGAGGCAAACCAGATTATTGTGCGAACAGTTATTCCCTCTAACCCCGTTTTGGTAGAATATACGGTGACAGATTATTGCTACTCATTTGGTGACATTATTTTGGAAATGATCAAGTGGGGCAAGCAGCATCGACGGAAACTGAAGACTGTTACCGATTAAGATTTACGACTTCCGGACTTCTCTATCTCAATTCTTTGATTTTTGTATCTTTGCATAATGGATACGCATCATATAAGAAACGAAATCAATGGGCAGTTGCCTGCATTTAAGGCCGCTTTCTATCAGTTTTCCGCTGGACCTTCGCAGGCGGACTACAGCCGCAGGGATTTTTATAAAATATGGCTGGTCAACCATTCAGGTACGTTAACGTTTCCAGAAAGGTCAGTCCGGATTAGCGGTCCATCGCTTTTGTTCCTGCATCCATTATTACCCTATGCCTTTATGCCGGACGAAAAAGAACGGTCAGGCTACTGGGCAATTTTTACGGAAGCTTTTTTAAGAACCGATGCCCGTGCTGAGAGATTTTCCTTACACAGTTTATTCCGCATGGAATCTCCCACTATTTTAACTTTGCAGGATGAGGGCTATGCTACAGTCAGCTTCCTGTTCCAGCATATTGTTTCCACTTATCATTCGGGCTATACCTTAAAATACGAAAGCCTGAAAAGTTATATTGACCTGCTGATGCATGAAGGATTAAAAATGCAGCCTGCGGAAATCAATGGCACAAGGCAGAATGCGGCATTCCGCATAGCAGGACAATTTTTAGATACCCTTGAAAAACAATATCCTATAGCAACGCCCATGGAGCCGATAGTGCTCAGGAAGCCCAAGGATTTTGCCGCTGTGCTTGCGATCCATGTCAACCACCTGAACGCCGTTGTTCAGGAAGTAACTGGTAAATCCACGCGGACCCACATTGCAGAACGGATGATCGCCGAAAGCAAGGCACTGCTTCATTTCTCCAATTGGAGCATTGCCGATATTGCCTATTGCCTTGGTTTTGAATACCCCAATCATTTCAATAATTTCTTTAAAAAACATACGGGGGCAACACCACTTTCCTTACGCAGGTGAAATCCTTTGATTTTTGTACAAATTGCTTTGATACGGGCTGGCTCGCCACTGTGTCGCAAACTACCTTTGCCATAACAAAAAGATTATTTGTTATGGAAAGTATTCAAAAAACAATGAAGGCCTGGCGGCTCGAAAAAATGGGCGGTAAACTGGAGTTAAAAGAGATTCCGGTTCCTGAAGTCCGTGCTGGAAGCGTACTGGTAAAAGTAGCCGTTTCGGGTTTGGTATCCTATCTAAAAAGTTATACGGAAGGGCAATTAGCCGTTTATAATCCGCCTCCCCATGAGTTTACAATGGGCAGTAATGCCATTGGCTATGTCGAAGCGGTTGGACAGGATGTATGGCATTTAAACCCGGGCAGCGAGTGGTACTTTCCTCCCACATTACAGCACGCGAAAATGTTAAGAGCCCGATGATGATCCTTTTGGGGATTACTAAAAACGGTGACACAGCACTTCCAGCCCAATTGGATTGGCCCGATGGTACGCTGGCTCCTTATGTACTCGCTCCGGCAGAAACACTTACCCCACTGGACGGACTTGAGCAATATACAGATGCACAACTCTCTGCAGTGACCCGCTTTGTAGTGCCTTATGGCGGCCTGCTCAAAGGGCAGCTGGCAGCAGGTGAAACCATTGTCATCAATGGCGCAACAGGCTCGTTTGGTTCTGCGGCTGTCTTCCTTTCCGTAGCTATGGGTGCCTCCAAAATTATTATCACTGGCCGGAATAAAACAATGTTAGCTGAAGTAGCCCAAAAAGCAGGCCCACGCGTTGTGCCTGTTGTCTTAAAAGGAAATCCACAGGAAGATGCCCTGGCCATCAAGGATGCCTGTGGAGGCGGCGCAGATATGGCTTTCGATATGGTTGGTAACGCCAAAGACCCCAATTCCACGCTGGCTGCCCTTTTCAGCCTCGTGCCGGGCGGCCGCCTGATTATTATGGGGAGTATGGCGGTGGACCTGCCGGTCCCTTATACTTATGTGATGATCAATAGCTGGTCGATCATTGGCAATTTTATGTACCCCAAAGATGCCACCAGAAAAATGCTTGAACTGGTAAAAAGCGGGCAGCTGCCTATCGATGTCATAGCACCGCAGGTGTTCCGGATGGCAGAACTGCACCAGGCTATGGATGCCGCAGCCAGCGCAGGTAATCTTCAAAATATTATGATCGATTGTCAATCTTAAAATTAAATGCGATGCAAGTCAAATTAGAAAAAGAACTGGAACTTATCAGGTATGTAAGGCATAGTATTCTCGAAACGATAGCAGACCTTAGTACGGAACAGATGAACCTGGTACCCACCAATATGAAAAACAACCTGATCTGGAACGTGGGTCATCTGGTGTTTACCCAACAAATGTTATGTTACCAACTTGGTGGAATTACACCAACAATAGACATCCCTTATTTTGCGCAGTTTTCGCCCGATACACATCCCGGTGCTTTTATCAACGACACAGAAATTGAAAAAATCAAGGACGCATTTTCCGAAGCTTTTGAAAAGCTGGCAGATGATGTAGCCTCAGGCAAGCTGGATCATTACGCCGCATGGGACCTACCATCAGGTATTGCCATTGAAGGCATTGAAGATGCCATAGCAACCAATGCCGTACACGAAGGCAGGCACTTTGGCGTCATCATATCCTTAACCAAGCTTGTCGCTAACCCAGCGGATTAAAGAACCATAAAAACTTCGAAATATGTTAATTAAAAACGAAGGTTGGACCCTTGCCGACATGCCTGACCTTAGGGGGAAAGCTGCTATTGTTACCGGTGCCAATACCGGAATTGGCTATGAAATTGCGCGGTCACTTTATGTGGCCGGGGCTGATGTTACCATTGCCGCAAGGGATGAAACAAAGACAATGGCTGCAATAGCACACATGTCGTCCGGGCAGGGTCGTGGCTCGATAAAATATGCCGCACTTGACCTGGCAGACCTTGATTCGGTCAAACGGTTTTCGGAAGCTTTTTGTGATCATCACCCGGCACTGGATATCCTTGTCAACAATGCGGGTGTTATGTACCCACCTGCAACACGGACGCGGGAAGGGTTTGAATTGCAATTCGGGGTTAATTTTCTCGGCCATTTTGCCCTTTCAGCCCGGCTGTCCGCAATACTTTTTAAAACACCGGGCTCACGTATTGTAACAATGTCCAGCGGTGCTTATAAACGGGTAGAAAACATAGATTTCAGTAACCATAAAATGGAAAAGGGTTACGATGCTGCTCAAGCATATGCTACCAGTAAGCTGGCAGACCTTGTTTTTGCACTGGAATTAGACAGGCAGATAAGAACCATGGGGCACCAGACTGCTTCCATTGCAGCTCATCCAGGGGTGAGCAGGACAAGCCTCCAACGACATATTGACCCAAAGGAACTGGATAAGCGGATGTTAGCATTTGGGGAGACTATGCCTCCCACACAGGCGGCTTTGCCGGCACTCTATGCCGCCACATCGCCTGAGGCGACCGGCGGGGCATATTATGGCCCTGATGGCGAGCACGAATACTCAGGCTGTCCTGCTCCAGCCTTGATCACAGAAACAGCAAAGTCCACGCAGCTCGCTGCGCAGTTATGGGAACTGGCAGAAGAGGCTACCAGCGTATCTTTTTATAATAAATATTAAAATGGCAATGCAAAGGCCTAACGGTGCTATGCACTGCCATTTTTTATCAGGACGGAAGTGGCAGGGTCTGCAGTAAGTCCATAAAGTGGATTTCTAGTTTGCGGTAACTGATGCGCCAGCCATCGGCTGTCTTCACCAGCTCGTCCGTAAAGGCGCCTGCAACATACAGCGAAGGCGTTATTTTACCATCTGTGAGCTTACCTTTATGGGTGGCCCAAAGATCGGTACGTGCGCTCGCTTTTTCGCCTTCAACTTTTACAACAGGATTTCCGGCCAGATGCTGCCAGTTGGAAAAGCTGCTCATATTTCCCACGGTATGTTTATCACCACGCATAATAACAGCCATGTGCTCATAAGATGTGGGCGGGTTACCAGCGGCACTGTAATCCAAAACTGCGTCCTTGGTAAAGATATCCTTCCATATTTCAAGGATATTAGGGTCATCGCCCTGATGGAGGTCCTGACCAAAAGAATAACGGGTGATTACATCCTGGATCTCGAAACGATCCACTGCATACTGAACTTTTTCTTCTATGCTCATATCGATATTTAATTTCTACAAAGATGCGACATAGAAGATCACTACTGAGGTTGATATACTTTTGTATACTAATTTTTGTAAGATGGAAATGAAATGTGAAAAAATATATTCTGATACGGAAATGCGTCTTTTGCAAGATGCACTCTATGTTCTGAACGGCAAATGGAAACTTTATATTGTACGCGCCATGGCAGAGGGGAATAACCGTTTTTCCGACCTTAAAAATACGCTGAAAAGCATTACGCCCCGTATGCTTAGCAAGGAATTGAAGGAGTTGGAAGTAAACCATATCATTACTAAAGTTGTCCATGAGGAAGAATATCCCTCATGGACTGAATACCGGTTTACCGATTACAGTAAGGCGCTGGCACCGATGATGGACGATCTGATCAATTGGGCGGCATCACATCGTCAGGAACTTTTCGCGGGCAGGCAAAACACTTAAACAGCAATCATATCCCAAATTATTGAAAATGCAGTTTCAATAATTTGGGACTGTTTTTTTAAACTTGCCGGATGTTCGATAAGGTATTGATGGATGCTAAAAGTGTGTCCCCTGACCAATGCAAAAATAAGTTCCGGATCTATTTTTTTTAAAACCCCTTCTTTTACACCTCTTTTAAGGATGGTAAGGAAAGGTTTGATATGTGAGTCAATTTCTTTGGCTGCCAGCTGATTCAGATATGGGGAATTACTGAACTGCACGGTAAAACTGAATTCAATCGGATTGTTTAGTGCCCAAAATAAAGGGGTCTTAAAATATCCCTCAATGAGCCTTTTTATAGAAGTTTCACCTTCAATATCGGCCATGATAGCAGCTGTCATTTTTCCCTTAATATCAACATAGAGAGAAGTGACCAGCTCATCCTTGGTTGAAAAAAAATAAAATAGTGTGCCACTGGAGAGCCCTGCCTCCTTTGCGATTTTTGCAGTTGGCGTACCATGAAAACCAAACTCTACAAATAGTTTCAGGGCAGTATCCAACAAATGCTGTTTTTTATCCATGGGGGATGTATTATTATAATCTAGGTAAGTGTCCCGCAAAATAATTCATTGACCATTATCGTATCAAGAAATTCTTTTTGCTCTGTAATCAGACCGTTTTCAACTGTTATTAAAAAAACAATCTGGTTATCATAAATTCGACCATCAATCCTTTTTGCATAATTCCGGATCTGTACTACCGCCTTGTTCCCTTCTACGATAATGGAATTAATCGTAATTTTCAATCCATCAGGAAAGCGCTCCCTGATAATTCCGAAAATCTGAGCCATGCGCTGCTCATCCTGAAAACCTCCGAAAGGCCAGGATCCCTCACCGCTTATCCAACGTACATAGGATGGTGACTGGTACATTGAAATTTCTTCAAACCGCCCATTGATAATTGCATCAAAATATTTTTCAACTAGTTCTTTTGTTGACATAAGTATAAATTTTAGTGACTGACTAAACAGTCACAAAGATAAAAAAATATTTGAAATGCTTATAAATATGACAGGATTAGGTGATCAGGAGTGGTCAACGAAAATCGATTAAAGACAATAAGTGCCAATTTTCTTAGTGAAAAAAGGGAAAGGGTATTTTGTGAATTCGGTGAAAGTGGTTCTTCCCCAATTTTGGTGGTCAATCCGGTGCTAACACTAGTCTTTTCCCGAGTAAATCGAAGCTTGCCCTTCCGTACATTTAACGTTAATAGTCTTCAGTTTGTTAATATTGCCTTCGACTGGACCATTGCTCCAATGTAGATTAATAGCATTTTCAATGGATTGAAGATGGGGAAGAACCATTTTTGCCGAATGCCCACTAAGGACACTTAATTCTACTTTGACTATAGCTTGTCTTTTGTTACTTAAAATATAGTCAAAAAATATCATGTTTATCTTCGTATAAGTTACAATAGTTTTTCGTCAACAAATCATGATTGTCCAAACAACAAGGCATCATTTTTAAGCAGCAGAGCTCTACTTATCCCCGTGCAGATAATTAATCGGTATCAATCTTCTTGTTTATTATGGATAGGAATTTGCGAAATGGATATTTAACTATCGTTTTTAATGATGAACTTTATTTATACCACCAAGCTCTCTGTGTGGGATAATAATATCGGTATGATCGAGTTTTAACCATAAGCCAGTGATAGATTGTAAAGTAAATGGATCATGGAAACAGCTTATTTATATGTACGCGTAAGTACCGATGAACAAAAGAGGAAAGGCTACTCCCTTGTTGAACAAGAGGAGCGTCTGATTCAATACTGCGAAATAAACAACATTGAGATCAAAGGTGTCTTCCGTGAAGATTATTCTGCAAAGGACTTTAACCGGCCAGAATGGAAGAAACTAATCGTTACGATTAAAAAGAAAAAGCATATGCACGCACAGAATATATTATTTCTTAAATGGGATCGGTTTAGTCGCAATATTCAATATGCGTATCAGATGATGGGAATATTAAAAAGTCTAAACGTGCAGGCCATGGCTATCGATCAGCCGATTGATTTTGAAATTCCGGAGAGCATTGTAATGCTTGCGGTCTATTTATCTATTCCTGAGGCAGAAAATCATAGACGAGGATTAAATACCTCTGATGGGATGCGAAGAGCAAAGAAAATGGGTCGATGGGCCGGAAAAGCACCAATTGGGTACATTAACCTCACCTCTTTGGATGGAAAAAAATTTATCGCTCCAAAACAACCAGAGGCAGATCATATAAAATGGTCCTTTAAAGAATTAGTTAAAGGCAGACTAAATGTTGAGGAAGTTAGGAGAATGGCATGCGCCAACGGTTTTCAATGTAGCAAGACCAATTTTTGGAAACTTATTCGCAATCCTATGTATTGTGGCATTATTACCCTGCGCGCTTCCAAGATCGAAGAGCTG
Organism: Pedobacter zeae; assembly: GCF_014196715.1. Taxonomy (GTDB): domain Bacteria; phylum Bacteroidota; class Bacteroidia; order Sphingobacteriales; family Sphingobacteriaceae; genus Pedobacter; species Pedobacter zeae. Next base: position 420,524 of record NZ_JACIEF010000003.1, on the reverse strand, counting down.
CAATTTATCAGGGGTGATCATCAGCCATTAATTTCAGAAAGTTTGTTTTACCAGGTACAAGCTTTTTTAAACAGCAGACGAAGGATAAAGGGTAAAAAGAAAAATTTATTCCTGTGGTTTCCGCTGCGAGGATTTTTAATTTGTCCTTTTTGTCATAGTAAGTTAACAGGGAGTTTTTCTCAAGGCAAAAAGGCAAAATATGCATATTACCATTGTGCTAAACCAAATTGTAAGGGTAGATTTAGAGCTGATAAATTAAATGAATCTTATGAGGATGAATTAAAGAAGATACGTCTTAGACCAGAGATTCATGAGCTTTTTAATTTAATTCTTGAAGATGAAAATATTTATTCAACTCGGAAAATACATATCAATGAACGAAAGGCGATCCTCGATAAAATTTCAAAACAACAAAATTTGATGTCAAAGGCAAGGATGTTTTATTTAAGTGAGAAAATAGACTTTGAAGATTTTGGCAGCTTTAAAAAAGAGTATAATGAAATATCAGGTTATTTGAATAGCCAATTAGAGAGAGCTACCATCAGACTGTTAAGTGCCTGCCGGAATTATGAGGTTTGGCCTCGGGAAGATGTGACGGTTTTTCATTCCTATGCCAATCAAGACATTGAAGATAAGCGTAGCATCATAAGCCTGTTTATGCCCTCAAAGATTAATCCAGTTACTAAAACCCTTGCGTCCCTACAATTTGACGAAGCGTTATCACTTGTTATCAATTACTGCTGATACAAATTAGCTTATCTCAGTTTTCATCTCAGTGTATTGTCTTTCATTATAAATCTTAAAAACATACGAATATGCAATCATCCACAAATAATAAATCTAAAGACTTTTCAAACAGAGCGGTTACCGTTAATCAAGCAATCAGAGTATTAAAGCGTAATGGTATTGAGGCAGATGAAACTCAGGCGGGTAAAATTTTGGACGTTCTTTATTTGCTTGCTAAGAGATTTAGACGTCTCGAGGATCCCGGAATAGTCAAAGACCTTAAGGGTAAATCGAACACCTAAAGGGCTCTATAACTAAGCTCAAGAGGTTTTTTTTTAAAAAGAGATTAGAATCTAGATAAGATTCGATGAATTGTCGAACACCTTTATTTTGAAGAAACTACAATTTTAAATCGCTAATAGTCAGCAGGGTAGTCTTATAAAAAAAAGTGAACAACCCTAATAGGTCGTTCACTTAAGTAGCCCGTAGGGGAATCGAACCCCTGTTTCCAGAATGAAAATCTGGCGTCCTCACCCCTAGACGAACGGGCCATTAATCTGAGTTTGATTTTGAGTTCTCTAGTTTGGAGTAATTCCTACCTAAAAACGCTCAACTCCCAACTGAATTGGTAGCGGGGACACGACTCGAACGTGCGACCTTCGGGTTATGAGCCCGACGAGCTACCAACTGCTCCACCCCGCACTTTATCTTACTTCAATACTCCGTTTGAAGGAGTGCAAAAGTATACATTATTTTCAGTTTTTAAAAGGCTTAATAGATTTTTATTTAATTTTTTGGATTATATGCTTGATTTTTAGTGAATTATTTTTGCTGTTTAATGATTTTTATGAGGGCAAAAATATGGGAGTTATTGGGGAGTCAAGCGCCCACGTACCATTTCGGATAAGCCGAAACCTATTGATCCCTTTTGGCCAGAACAGCTAACGAACATACCTTAAATTATAGGGCATTCGCTATACTGAAAAATTGACCAAAAGGGATCAGATAATTTGGTTGATGATGTTAAGCGGTTGCACTTACATTGGCTTCGCTCATCGCAATTTCACTCAGTAGTGCATCAGTATCTTTTTCTTCTGCAAGTGTTTCTGCCAATAACTGCTCAGCATCGGTATGCCCCATTAATTTTGCATAAGTAACCAAACAGCCATAGCTTGCAATTTCGTAATGCTCTACTTTTTGAGCGGCCGAGATCAGTGCTGCATCCAATACTTCCGGTTGTTCAGAAAAACTTTCAATTATTTCATCAGCCTCTTCTAAAAGACCTTCCATTGCTTTACATTTTTTTCCTCTTGCCGTGAGGTCTATTGAAGAGAATACTTCTTTTAAACGGTCTATCTGGCCTTCAGTTTGGCTGTAATGCGTTTCAAAAGCTTCTCTAACCTTTTCACTGCCTGCAGCTCCGGCAAGTTTTTTTAAACCTTTTAAAAGTTGCTTTTCTGCTCCAAGAATATCTCTCAGCTCATCTACAAATAATTCGTGCAGGTGCGCATTCGGCATTTCTGCATTGTTTTTTTGATTTGCCATATCGTTTTTGTTTAAGTGAATAATGGTTTACTGAAAGAACAGTCCCTTTTTTAAAAAGGTTTAGCGAAAAATGTAATCACGTATTTAATACATGAGTTTCCGAATTTCCCGTGATATGATTACCGCAACAGGCTTTATTGAGGCAGGGTTATTATAGTCAGAAGAGGTCTGTTTGCAGGGGGGGTAAATGACTGATATTTAATCTATTATGTGTATTGTTAAGCATAACGCCTCGCTTGGTAAAGCTGGCGATTAGACTGGGCTATATCCGGTAATTAATCAGGTTAGGAGCGTATTTAGCGCAAAAATTTTCATTTAATACTTGATTTGACATTATGCGGAACTTTTTAAACGGCAGGATGTCATTAAATAAGTCTAACTATTAAATTAAAAAATTATGTTTTACCACGTTAAAGAACTACAGTTTAATGCCCGTGTATCCCAACCTGATCCTCGTTTTGCGAGATTGTTGCTTGAACAGTTTGGGGGAGGGAATGGCGAATTAAAAGCTGCCATGCAATATTTTACACAGGCCTTTACCTGCAGGCAGCCTCATCCGGATAAGTATGATATGCTCATGGATATTGCCACAGAAGAATTTAGCCATCTTGAAATCGTCGGTGCAACCATCCAGATGCTTCTTGGCGGAGTGAACGGAGAACTAAAGGATGCAGCAGAAAAAGATGAGCTATCGACATTGCTTGACGGACAGGCAGCTAAAGATCAGTATGTACACGAAGCTATGGTAAATCCTCAATTTGCTATAGTAAATGGTGGTGGTCCCGCATTAACAGACAGTAATGGAAATCCGTGGACGGCAGCTTATGTCAATGCCAATGGAGATTTAACAGTAGATATGAGATCGAATATGGCTGCAGAGTCGAGGGCTAAAATCGTTTACGAGTATTTGCTAAAATTTACAGATGATCCGTATGTTAAAGATACGTTAAAGTTTTTAATGACAAGGGAGGTTGCACATTATCAAATGTTTGAGGCCGCATTGGCTACTATCCAACCTAATTTTCCGCCGGGAATACTTCAGGGAGAACCACAGTACAGCAATCTTTATTTCAATATGTCGCAGGATGGTAATGCATCCGCTCCATGGAATCAGGGCAAAAGTTCCCAATTAGGCGAAGAATGGACCTACGTGGCAGACCCTATACAGACCGTTAGGGATACCGCGGGTTTAACGGATTTAAACCCTGAAAATGCTCAAAAGCGTTCGGCACAAGATGTAAAGGAAGCCGAAAAGAAGCTAGGGGAAATTAGAAAAGAAGAAATTGATGCTGCTGTTCCGGCTAGTGAAAATCAATGGAGCAGCTATCCTGGTACCTTATCTTAATTAATCGTTAACATACTGATTAAGAATATGGAACATAAACTAAAAATCAACAGGAGGAAGGATATACCCGTTCTGTTAGAGGGGCACAATGAACTCAGTTAAACTAAACCGGGTCCAATTAGAAGGCATACAGTATGTGTATATACAATTGTATGCTTTTAATTGGACTCGTAAGTGCACAACTTCAAATCTTATGAGACTGTTTCTCCGGTAGATAGTCTTATACAGCATTTGGGCGAAACTTACAGGTGACGGGAAGGATGCAGCTGGGTATTGTTTTTTCGTTTAAAAATGAGCCTTTTAATGGTTTTGATTAATTCGTCCAAATCAAAAGGCTTGGCGATAAAAGCATCCCAGTTGGAAGCTTTCTTTGATTTTACTGCATTGTCAAAAGCTGAAAAAAGAATTACAGGGATAGTAGCCGTTTCAGCCTTTGTTTTTATTTGCCTGCAGAGTTCATCGCCATTTATTTTGGGAAGCAGGTAATCCACGATAATGATATCAGGTTGAAACCGCAAAGCCAATTCATGCAGGTTCTCCGTATATTCAAAACCTTTCACGCTAAAATGGTAATCAGCAAATATTTCGATTAAAATTTCGCGCAGGGGCAAATCATTTTCAATCAACAAAATTTTTTGTCTGGTTTGCTTTCCGCTAAAGGTTTTGGGCGATATGGAGTGATTTATTTTCATAGGTTGTGGATGTAGCATAAATTAGGTTATGGATGTAGTATAAATTTAAGGCTATGATTTAATTCTCGAAACGTAACAAGTACGTGTTATTTCGCGAATTAATACGGATTTTGACCATTCCTCAACTTTTACAAATGAAATAGTACAAAGAAAAAAGGTTGTGTATTATTAATGGAGTATCTGGAGATGGCCAGCTAAAAATTGAAACAAAATACAGCAAAGGAAAAGGGGGTAGGAAATAATATTGTTCTTTTTCCGCTAAGGATGCCTAACAAGGGATTGGAGAGAATATATAAGCCAGCAACTTAGGAATAAAATCACAGTTAAATTTCTTTCGGTTTAAACCATAAAAACATTAACCTGAATTTTTTGTGAAAAAAGCGCTGGCTGATGAGGCATTTGCTGGCCTCAATTAATGGAGGAAGCCATTTTGGATGGCAAACCTGATCAGTGCAGCCGTATTTTTAGAGCCGGTTTTATCGATCAGCGTTTGTCTATGCCCTTCAACAGTTCGTTTGCTTAGAAAAAGCTTATCGGCCATTTCGTTATTGGTATAACCTTCTGCAATAAGGTTAAGTACTTCCATTTCCCTTAGTGAGAAATCGATTTGCAGGTTCTGCTCTTCAGCCTGCCTTGATACATTTTTAATGAGTTGTCCCAATAGTTTTTGCGATAATTCGGCACAAAGGTATTGGCCCCCTTTTGAAACCCACTTTAATGCAAAGGCCAGCTCATCCGCTCCAATACTTTTTAGTAAATAACCCGATGCTCCCTCCATAAAAGCCTGGGCAACATATTTTTCATTATCCAGCATGGAGAGTATAATTACCTTTATCTGCGGTTTTAAAGATTTGAGTTTTTTAGTCAGGTTAATACCATCCATTTCTGGCATATTGATATCTGCAAGTACAATATCACCTTCCCCACCGTTTTCGAAGTAGGAGAGTACCTCAAGGCCATGAGCTGCTTCTGCAACTACTGAAATTTCAGGCTGTGATTCCAGCAGTATCTTAATGCCATTGCGTACGATGATGTGGTCTTCTGCAAGTATGATTTTCAATGTGTTATATTTATTTAGGTTAAAAAATATTTAGTTTCATCATTTCAGTATCGATCATGGAAAAACTTCCTTAAAATCTGAAAAGTTAAAGGATAAACTAAAGCGGGCACCGGCGTGGTTATATATTTTAAGTTCTCCGTTCAACAACGATACCCTGTTTTTAATTCCCCTCAGTCCGGAGCCCCTGCGCAGGGCTATTTCTATATCTTCATCAAAGCCTTTCCCGTTATCCGAAATCACGACACTGGCTATGTTATTTTCCAGGCATACTGTAATTTGAACTTCGCTCGCCTGTGCATGTTTTATGCAGTTGTTCAATAATTCCTGTACGATCCGAAATACATAGAGTTGTACATTGGCAGGTAACTTATCCGCGTGATGATGGATTTTACAATAAATTTTGAAGGTTTCATGGCTAAGGCGGTGGGCCATTTCTTTTATACCTGCTGTAAAACCAAAATCTTTAAGGATAGAGGGGGTAAGCTCATAAGATATTGCCCTGATCTCCCGGATAACCTCATCAATCAAAATGGTAATATTATTAAGCTCTTCCTGCTCATGTTTTCCTTTTTTTAAATGATGAAAATTAAAGCGGATGCCATAAAGCAACTGGCAGATGCTATCGTGAAGCGCAGCACTGATTTTATTTCTCTCCTTTTCCTGGGCATTGATCGAAGCCTCGGTTAAAAGCCGCTGTTGCTCGCTTTTATCTTCATACTCTTTTGCAATTGCACGTTTCCTTTCAGAAATATCAAGTAAAATGCCTGTGAAATAATGCTCCCCTTCATTTGAAATTACTTCTTTGCCTTTAACCAGAATGGTTTCCTGCTCCTTTTTTTGGGTTTGCAAACCTAATTCCAGGTCTACTTCCCTTAACGAACCTGATGTTTTACAAATCGAACAGACTTTTTGGCGGTCCTGCGGCACGATTAAATCTAAAAATGATTCAATCGTATTAGTCAACTCCCCGTTGTTAATCGATAATATGTTTTTACTGAATTCATCAAGGAAAACCCGGTTTTGTTTTGGCCAGATTCTCCAGGTACCTGTAAGTGATGCCTTAAGAATTTGATTTAAGCTTTCGGTGGTGTCTGTAAGGTTTTGGGCCACATTTTTAGATTCTGTAACATCAGTTAAGGTAATATAATAGTCTATTTGTTCTGTATCGGGATTTTTTATCGCCGTACCCCCAACCTGAACAAAAAGTACCTTTTCCTCTCTTGTTGTTAATTTTGTTTCGTAGCAGTTGCCACTATCAGAATGTTTAAGCCTTTTTACAAATTCATAAAAATCTTCCCGTACAGCAGGCAATAACCAATCAGTAAAATACCTGCCTTTAATCTCCCATTTTTGCTGTTTAAGTAATTTTGAACCTGCATGGTTGAGTTCTTTAACAATGCATTGGCCGTCCAGTATAAAATAACTAATTGGGGCAGAATCGAAAAAATCGGCGAACCTGGAACGTTCCATCTCTGTTGTCTTGTACGAAGCCTTAAGCTCATCGTTTTGCATTTCCAGTTCAAGCTCATGGATTTCGAGTTCATTTAATAAGGCTGCAACTTCTCCGGTCCCCGTATTATCGTCAGATTCATTCTGTTTAACCGATAATTGTTCTGCCCTTAAACGGAGTGCTGTTAAAATTGCTTCTTTCGAGATTTTACTCAGTCCTTTTCTTCGTGTTTTTTTTAGCCTCAAAATCAAAACATTATTAATAATAATCCTATTGAGTGTGACTCAATTTTATTTCTTGTTTTTTCGATAATGGCGTTAAAATGCTGATGCAGTGTTGGGCCCACTAGCAATGGGAGGGCCTATTCCAGCTAAAAGACTTATATGCCAGTTATAACAACTTCAAGGGAAAAAAGTTCTGTTCATTATTTATTTCTTTACCAGTGGTACGGTAAAGCCAGGAACGGGGTATTTACAACAGGCCATTTTTATTATCCGCTATGGCTTATCGAATAACGCTTAAGCTGTTTCTTGAGCATAATTCTGGCCTGGTGGATATGCGTTTTAATGGTACCCAGAGGCAGATCCAGTTCCTCTGCAATTTCACAATATTTATAACCCTCAAAATGCCTGATAAAGGGAATTTTATATTGATCGGGCAACTTTGAAAGAGCCATGTTAATATCATCCATTAAAAGCTTGTTTTCTGCTGCATTATATTCGGCGCTATGGTTAAGGCTCGAATCGTTGATTTCTTCCTCGTTACTTATAATGGATTTTCTCCTGGTGCTGCTCCTGTACTGGTTAACAAAGGTATTACGCATAATTACAAACAGCCAGCCCTTCAGATTGGTGCCTTCCTGAAATTTATGAAAGAAACGAATGGCCTTTACCAGGGTATCCTGCACAAGATCATTGGCATCATCCAGGTCTTTGGTAAATTGCATAGCATGCATTTGTAAAGAGCTTGAATTAATAATGACGAGTTTACTGAATTCTGTTCTGTTCATAAGTTTAGATTTAGGTAGATGGGGTTTAAATTTTTAGTTTATGCTATCATGTGTATAGTTTAATCGATACCGTATTTGTAAATGAATATCCCGTATTGCTTTGCCGTTAATGGCAGCTTATTCATTTATACTGTTAAGTACAACTTTAAGGAGTATTGGTTTACGCTTTTTACATTTAGGGTATTTATATCATTACCCCGTATTTATACGTAATGGATTGCTAATGCCTGCAGGGATACGGTTGTGCCATAACCTTTACAGCGCTTAAGTCCGAAAAAAATAAAACCATTGCTGTAAAGCGGGTATCAGCAACAGGCCACATCAGATAGAAAACCTTTGGAAATCATTTTCCGTCCGGAAGTTTTAATAAAATATAAGCTGTTGCGGCTTTTCTGGCTGATGAAGGTACATATACCTGTTTTTAGAATAAGATAAACCAATCAAAAGTTGCCGGTGTTAGCCAGTTATTGATCATTCACAAAACTTTTATTCAGTTAAAAGTTCTAAAAATCACTAACTATGAAAGCAGCAGTATTTCACAAACCCGGAGATATCCGGGTAGACAACGTACCTGATCCCTCGATTCTTGATCCCCGTGATGTAATTCTCCGGATCACATCTACAGCCATTTGTGGTTCAGATCTTCACATTTTAAGCGGAGCAGTACCACAAAAAGATCCCATGATTATGGGGCACGAATTTATGGGGATTGTTGAAGAAACCGGTTCGGCTGTTCTGAATCTAAAAAAGGGCGATCGCGTAATTGTTCCTTTTCCAATTGCCTGTGGCCAATGTTTTTTCTGTACCCACCAGGCCTCACCGGCGTGTGAAAACTCCAACTACAAGAATTATGGGCCGAATGGGAATTTAACGGACCAAAAAGGCGGCGCATTATTTGGTTATACCGATTTGTATGGAGGTTATTCAGGAGGGCAGGCACAGTACGTGCGGGTACCTTATGCCGATATCAGTCCCAGGATTGTGCCTGAATTCCTGGAAGATGAGCAGGCGTTGTTCCTGACGGATATTTTTCCGACGGGATGGGCCGCAATAGATTGGGCCCAGCTAAAGGGAGAAGAGGTGGTAGCCATATTTGGCTCGGGGCCGGTTGGTCTTATGGCTCAAAAAGCGGCATGGATTAATGGTGCCGGGCGGGTAATCGCCATTGACCCGCTGGATTACCGTTTACAAAAGGCCAGGCAGGTAAATAATGTCGACACGTTAAACCCCGATAGAGATGATGTAGTGGCAGCCATAAGAGAGATGACCGATGGGCGAGGTGCCGATGTTTGTGTTGATGCCTGCGGTTTTGAGCCGGAACGTTCTTTTATGGATAAAGTAAAAGCAACGGTTAACTTTGAAAAAGGATCGATTAAAGTGCTCGAAATGTGTTTCGAAGCCGTGAGGCGAATGGGAACCGTTTCTATTATGGGGGTTTACGGTTCTATGTACAATAATTTTCCATTACACCGGATTTTTGATAAAGGCATTACCATCAAACAAGGACAAGCCCCGGTATTAAACTATATCGATAAGCTTATTGATTTGGTTAGTGATAATAAAGTAGTCCTGGATGATATCATTACGCATGTGCTGCCACTTGATGATGCCACCAATGCTTATAAAATATTTGATGAAAAGGAAGACGATTGCGTAAAGGTTGTGCTTAAGCCCTAAACATAGCCTTAATTAAAATGAATGCAGTTATAAGGTTATTTGCCGGTTTCCAGGTCAGGAGCATCTACTGGTTTGGATTCTGGTGATCCTTTTTGTCTTAAAAAGATCGTTAAAATCACGATTGCAGCTACCGACAGAAACTCACTTTGCCAGTTTTGAAAGGTTTCAAACCAAAAATCTGCACGGCCAATATACTCCCACACGTTCATCAGCGCTTTTCCCTTTAGTAAATTTTCGGCATTATGATCTTGCCAGCTGCCGTAAAAATGCATTGCCCAGCTAAACAGGAAAAGAATGACAAATGCGATAGACAATGAATTGCGGTATAACTTTAAAATCCAGCCACCTTTTTTAACTGCCCACGGCGCCTGGGGAGAAGCTACAGGTTCGCGGTCAACTTCTTCCTCTTCATCCAGTTTCTTAGATTCAGCAGACCCGATTTGTCTGAGCTGAACGGTTAATAACACGTATAAAGCCATTTGGAGGAATTCACTTTCAAAGTTTTCGAATGTTGCACTTACAAAATGCCCGGAAGTTAAATAAGTAGAAAAAGAAAGCGGCAGGCCATTTTCTTCCTGCAGCTCATCGTTATGTGTATGCCAGCCGGTAATGGCCTGGGCCAGGAGCGTAACAATGAAAAGGGAAAGAAATACAATCGAAAGCCCATTGCGGTAAAACCAGGTCTTTTTAGGATATTCTTTAACTGCAGTCATAATTTTTTTGTGTTTAATGCTCCAGATATTCCAATAATAATTTGGCACAATGATTAACGGTAGCCATAATAATCGCTTCAGGTTCGCCCAGGAAATTGCAACGCTCAGCAAAGATGATTTCGTTATCCTTTATCGCATAAAGAAACATCGTTCCAACCGGTTTTTCCGAATTTTCGCTTCCTCCCGGTGCGGGTAAACCCGTAACTCCTATGTAAATATCGGCTTCAATCAAACTTCTTAGTCCCAGCGCTATAGCGCGGGTAACTTCCATAGATTCGGGTGTATATTTGTCTATCAATTCTTTTTTAACCTTTAAAAGTTCAACTTTTAAATTGGCATCGTAACAAACCACCGCTCCTCTGAGAAATTTTCCGGCATCAGTAATAAGAGAAAATTCGGCTGCCAGTCTGCCTGCCGTTGCACTTTCTGCAAAAGCAATAGTTAATTTCCGCTCAATAAGTATTTTTCCGGCGGCTTCGAAAATCTCTTTGGCCATTACTAAATCTCATTAAGAAAGGTCATTTTACTGATGTTAATCTGCTCAAGGTCTTTTTGGGGCGGGCCGGTAATTACTTTCCCATTAATGGCATAGCGCCCGCCATGGCAAGGGCAATCCCAGCTTTTTTCAGTCCCGTTCCACTTTACGGTACACCCGGCATGCGTACAGGTAGGACTTAGTGCTGTTACCTGTCCTTTGGCATCTTTGTAGATGGCCATTTTATGTCCTTCAAAAGAAACTATTTTGCCTTCATCCGGTTCAAGCTGGTTAATGGAATCAAGTGTTTCTGCAGAAAACCTATCGGCAACAAAATGATAGGCTACATCTGCGTTTTCCTTTATAAATTCTACAAACCCTGCTACAGGTTTAAGCCGCGAGGGTTTAAACAAATCGGCAAGGCGATTTTCTTTTTTAAGGATTAAATCGTGAAGGATCAGGGCTGACAAGGTGCCCAGGATCATCCCATTTCCATTAAATCCGGTTGCTGCGAAAACCCTTTCTTCTCCGCCGGGTAAATGGCCTATGTAAGGTAAACCATCAACCGGGACATAATATTGAGATGACCATCGATATGGAATATCACTTACTTTAAAATACTTTCGCACATACTGTTCAAGGTTTTCAAAGGCTTGCTGAGGATCTTCGTGGCCTGTTTTATGATCCTCACCTCCAACAATCAATATCTTTTCGCCATTAATCTTATGGGTTCTAAAGTAGTGATAGGGCTCCTGCATATCATAAGCCAGGCTTTCCGGATAGTTGCCATCTTCCAGTTTAACACCTAAAACATAACTTCTGTAGGGTGCGTTACGCAGAGAGAGCAGGTTCACCCCCGGTGGGATGTGCGTGGCATATACTAAATTTTTAGCTTGCAAGGTAATGTGTTCAGCCTCAGCATTGTGGATTTCATCTTTAAAGCTGCTGCCGGTAATGATGGTGTTTTCCAATAAGATACCCCCAAGCTTTTGAAAGGCTTCGGCCATGGCATAAATGTATTTTAGTGGATGAAACTGCGCCTGGTCTTTAAACAGCAGTGCGTGCTCAAAATCGATTGGGAGGCCGTTTTCAAAAACTTCGGAAACAGCTACACCGGCTTGTTTGGCAGCGCTTAAGATTTCCTGTAGCTGCGCAGTTTCTTTTTCAGTCTGCGAGAAAAGATAGGCATCTTTATATTCAAAATCTGCATTTATACCCAATGTATCAACATTCGCCTGGATAAAATCAATAACATTTTTTGCTGCGGTGGCCATCATTTTGGAAGCTTCAGTGCCAAATGCGCCATCAATTTCGGGATAGGTAGTATCAAAAAAAGTGTTTAAATGCGCCGTCGTTCCCCCGGTGGTGCCAAAACCCAGGCAATGTGCTTCGGCCAGCACACATTTTTGACCTGATTTTTGCAGCAAAAAAGCTGTCGTTATCCCGGTAATACCACCACCAACAATCAGCGTATCATAAATTACACCATTTTCAGCAGCAGGCTGCTCAATTTCTCTGCTTAAAGAGGATTGCCAGGGTGATTCTGTTTGACCATCCCGCATGTTTTCTAAGTGATCTTGTTTTTTCATAGCGTTTTAAGTCATTTATCCATGTAACATTATGAAAGTCTAAAAGGTTTTCTGTTTCGGGCTTGAATACCGGAAAGGTGATTTATAAAACTTTTGAGTAACCGGAATGGTTTTACAAGCGGAGGGTCCCAATATGAAACTAAAAAAAGCAGAGGCGCTAATTCCTGAACAAGAGAAAGGCAGCCAGATGGATGTGGTTGAAGAGAGGGTGGCACCGGACGAAATAACGGCGAAAAAGTGTTTCGAGTCAGCCAGCGATCGTTTATTGGCTGTCAACAACTGGGGAGAAATTTCGGGGATGTCTGCATTTGTATTGTTCGATGCGGGAGGATCTAAAGTGGCCAGAAAAGCCGAAAAAGGAGATTATATCCGTATTGATATTCCCGGCCCGGGCCCTTCATCCGGTGAGGGGTATGATTGGGTTAAAGTCGAGGAAATCGTATCTAAAAATGAAGCAGACGAGCAATTTTTGGGCGTGCGGGTCAGACCGGCCGAATTTCCCTTGTCAGATGAAAGGGTTGCAGCACATTTCTTGCAAGATGAGGCGACTTCCACTTTCCTGATCAGGAGAAAAGGTACCGTAATAACGGCCGAAGAACACGGAAGAAATGAGCGGCCTAATATTTCAGAAGGTAAGTTACTGGATAGGGGGCGTAATCTTATTGTGGGCTTAGCCGCTAAATTCGGACTTTCTTATCCGCAATGGAAAATGTTGGTAAAAGGCCTTTTAGATGGATGTTCAGCCTGAGTTCAAAAAGATAAATCGGTTAATAAACTAGGTTCTTCACAGAATTAACTATCGGGATTGAACTTTGAAAGTGCCAGGTAAACCAATAGGACCGTTATAATCATCAGCATCAGAAAGAAACCATCTGCTTTTAGTTAACCCATATCTTTTCTTCTAAAATCCCGTACCATGTCATTTATCTTTTTGGAGAAAGTTATCAGAATAACAAAAGCAAATAGGTACATGAAATCTGGATTAATGTTGTTGTATAATGACCGGTAATATAAAGGCAAAAAACAGGCCCGCTACCGTTATGGCAAGCCTGGTGGCCTATAAATATATTGTTTTATTTCCAGTATCGCAATCAGGAAGCATAGATCTGAAAGGGAAACCAGATCACATTAGCGAATTCATCTGCAAGAATTCTTCAGGTGAATAAGATGATTGAAAATAATTTGTGGGGAATGAAATAAAAAGGGCCGCTCTTTTGGAGCAGCCCTGTGATTTTTGGAATAAATTCCTCTTATGTAGCCCGTAGGGGAATCGAACCCCTGTTTCCAGAATGAAAATCTGGCGTCCTCACCCCTAGACGAACGGGCCATTAATCTGAGTTTGATTTTGAGTTTCTAGTTTGGAATAACCCCAACTAAAAATGCTCAACTCCCAACTGAATTGGTAGCGGGGACACGACTCGAACGTGCGACCTTCGGGTTATGAGCCCGACGAGCTACCAACTGCTCCACCCCGCATTCTATACAACTCGTTTTTAGCCAGAATTAAATCCTTAACGCTGTTTCCGAATTGGAATGCAAAGATATAATTCGTTTCTTTGTACTGCAAATTTTTTTTAAAAAATATTTTAATGGCGCATAAAGCAGGTTTTGTTAGTATAATAGGTAAACCAAATGTAGGTAAATCTACCCTCATGAATGTGCTTGTAGGCGAGCGGCTTAGCATTATAACCCCTAAGGCGCAAACCACGAGGCACCGTATATTGGGTATCGTAAATGAAGAAGAATACCAGGTTGTTTTCTCCGATACGCCGGGTATAATTAAGCCAAAATACAGTTTACAGGAGAGTATGATGGATTTTGTTAACGGATCTTTAACCGATGCCGATGTACTTTTATTTGTAACCGACATCAATGAGGAGCATGATGAAGACGATGTTCTGGAGAAGATCATCAACCGTAACATTCCAACCATTGTCTTGATTAATAAGATAGACCAGGCTACGCAAGAGCAGGTAGATGAGAAAATTGCTTACTGGAACGAAAAATTAAAACCGGTAGCCATTTACGCTATTTCTGCTTTACATAACCATAATGTTAATGGTTTGCTTGATCGTATTTTGGAAATGTTGCCTGAGCATCCGCCATATTACGATAAGGAAGATTTAACCGACCGCTCTGAGCGTTTCTTTGTTTCTGAAATTGTACGGGAAAAGATCTTTTTAAATTACCAGAAAGAAATTCCTTACAGTACAGAGGTAATTGTGAAGAGTTTTAAAGAAGAGCCGCTTAAAAACGGCAAGGGTTTAATGGTACGCATCAATGCTGAGGTGGTGGTAGAGCGCGATTCGCAGAAAAATATCCTGATCGGTACCGGCGGTAGTATGTTAAAGAAAGTAGGTACAGAAGCCAGGCTCGAAATCGAGAAGTTTTTAGATGCCAAGGTATTCCTCGAATTGTTTGTGAAGGTTATCCCTGATTGGAGAAGTAAAAAGAACTACTTAAAAAGTTTCGGATACGATAATTAATTTCGATTTTTAAGGATGAAGAAAAGCATAACGGTTTTATTGCTGTTCTGGGCTACGCTTGTTGCCGCCCAGGAATCAAATAATGGTAAAAGGTTGTGGGCCAAATCGATCCTGAATGAAAAAGCACCAGACCTGGTTGTGGAGAAATGGATTTCAAAACAGCCCGATACTAAAGGGAAATTTGTTTTGATTGATTTTTGGGCAACCTGGTGCGGACCCTGCAGGGCTTATATCCCGACCTTGAACAACCTTCAGAAAAAATATGCCGATAAACTGGCCATTATCGGCCTTTCTAATGAGGCGGCAGAAAAAGTAGAAGCTTTTGATAATCCAAAAATCAACTATTTTGAAGCCATAGATACTAAAGGGGTAATAAAAGACTCGCTTCAGGTTAAGGGTATTCCGCATGCTATCCTTATCGATCCGAAAGGAATAGTAAGGTGGGAGGGCTTTCCATTATTGCAGGGAAACCAATTAACCGAGGAAGTAATAAAAGGACTTTTAGAAAAGTATAAAAATTAATATTGATAGAGGTTACGAAAAATAACCGTACCTTTGCAGCCCGAAATAAATCGGTTAGTAGTTGATAGTCAATGGCTGATAGCCAATAGTTTGAGCAGCTTGCCTGAACACCACGACCATTAACTATAGCCATTAACTATCAAAAGAACACCCATGAGTAACATTATAGCCATCGTAGGCAGGCCAAACGTAGGAAAGAGTACCCTATTTAATAGATTAACAGAAAGCCGTAAGGCCATTGTAGATGATATGAGCGGCGTAACCCGCGACAGGCACTATGGTGTGGGCGAGTGGATAGATAAACAATTTACCGTAATTGACACGGGTGGTTATGTAGCCAACTCTGAAGATGTTTATGAAGCAGCTATCCGCGAACAGGTAATGATTGCCATTGAAGAGGCTACTGTATTGATCTTTATGGTGGATGTAACCACAGGCATTACCGATTTAGATGACGATATTGCTCAGGTACTGCGCAGAAGTAATAAACCTGTTTTTGTTTGTGCAAATAAAGTAGATAACACTGCTTTGTATAACGAAATACATACTTTTTATGGCTTCGGATTAGGTGAGGTATACCCCTTGTCGTCAATGACAGGCTCCGGAACGGGCGAATTATTGGATGAGATTGTTAAAAATTTCGAAGATATTCAGGAAGAAGAAAACCAATTGCCTAAAATTACCATTGCAGGACGTCCGAATGTGGGTAAATCTTCCCTGGTTAATGCACTGATCGGTAAAGAACGTAATATTGTTACTGCAAATGCCGGTACAACCCGCGATTCAATTAAAATCCACTACAACCAGTTCGGTCATGAGTTTATGCTGATCGATACTGCCGGATTACGTAAAAAAACCAAGGTTAAGGAAAACCTGGAGTTTTATTCGGTAATGCGTACCATCAAAGCCCTGGAAGAAGCTGATGTTGTAGTATTAATGATCGATGCTGTAGAGGGGATTGAAAGCCAGGATATCAACATTTTCCACCTGGCCGAGAAGAATAAAAAAGGTATTGTGATTCTGATAAACAAATGGGATTTGATTGAAAAGAATACCAAAACCATGAAGGCTTTCGAAGATGAGATTAAAGATCGCATCCGTCCGTTTACCGATGTGCCGATTATTTTTACATCAGTGCTGAATAAACAACGTATTTTTAAAGCTGTTGAGGCTGCGTTGGATGTATATAAAAACCGTGGTAAGAAAATTCCTACGTCAAAATTAAACGATGTAATGTTGCCGTTGATTGAGAATTACCCGCCACCGGCTTTAAAAGGAAAGCATATTAAAATCAAATACATTACACAGATTAATGCAACTTCACCAATGTTTGCCTTTTTCTGCAACCTGCCACAGTACATCAAAGATCCATATAAACGTTTTCTGGAAAATAAATTAAGAGAAAACTTCGATTTTTCTGGTGCACCGATCCAGATTTATTTCAGGCAGAAATAGTTAGGGTTGAGCGTTTAAAGGCGAAAGGCCAATTACCCAAAAAGACGATATTCTTTAAACAAGGCTGCTTTCGCGATTGAATGCAGCCTTTTTTTATTTTTATTCTGAATACAGGAAAGCTATCAACGATGGTAAATTTTGATTTTGTATTTCAGCTCCTGAGTTGAGGTTGTAAATCTCAACTAACATGACGTAAAATTTACCCTTACCTTTGTTTTATGCAGTTACAAGTTCTAAATAGCCAGGCGGCTGATATCGATATCATTTTCAGATTTTATGATATGGCCATTGCCTATCAAAAGAGAGTGTTTAACAAACATTGGCAAGGCTTTAGCCGGGAGATGGTGCAGACCGAAATCGATGAATACCGCCAATATAAAATTCTTGCTGATGGTGCAGTGGCCTGTGTATTTGCCGTTACGTTTAACGATCCGTTAATTTGGGGAGAACGTGATCAGGATGCAATTTATATTCATAGGATTGTAACCCATCCCGAATTCCGGGGTTATGCTTTTGTGAAGGAAATTATCAAATGGGCAAAAGATTACGCCATAAAGAATGACATTAAATTTATCAGAATGGACACCTGGGCAGATAATAAAAAGCTGCTTGAATATTATACGGGTTGTGGCTTTAATTATGTTGGGGTAGTAACCATGGATGAAACTGAGGGGTTACCGAAACACTATGAAGGTATCAGTTTAAGTCTGTTCGAAATTGTACTGTAATAACCAAAAATCTGTTTCAGGATCTTATTTTTTCTCCTTCAACAACTTTAGGGTATGATCTAAAGATTCACGGTTACCCCATGCATCGTGCCCTGTAATAACAAATCTGGTATACGGATATTGCTGCTTCAGTTTTTCGATACTTTTTGGCCACGCGGCTAAATCAGCCTCTCCAATATAACCCAGATCATCGGCTTCCGGGCTTTTAATCAGGCAGCCGCCAAATAAAACTTTATCCTTTGGAAACCAGATCACCAGGTTATCCTTTGTATGCCCTTTGCCGGCATAATAGGTGTTTATTTTATACTGTCCTACTGTAAAAGTGGTATCGTTGGTAAACGTATAAGCGGCTCGCGGTTCCTTGTTGGTTTTCAATAGTTCATCGGTTAATTTACTGGTATACGTTTTTATACCCTTGCTTTTAAAAAAAGCTAAGCCACCTGCACGGTCGCCGTGCGAATGTGTAGCAATGGCCAGCACTACTTTTTGGTGGTGTTTGGCCTGGATGGAGTCTAAAAATGGCTGGAATTGCGTACTATCCCAGGGTGCATCGATTACGACAACACCTTTATTGGTAACCAGGTAAACGGCATTAGCATCTGTTAAGGTACCTTTATAGGTGTTGTATGTGGTGTAGGCATAAAGATCGCCGGTTAAATGTTTGATTTTTAATTTTGGATTTTGCGCAAAAGAGGCTGATGCCGATAAACAGAATAATAAAGAAAGAAGAAATCGCATAGGTTAAGTTTAATAATCGATTCAAAAAAGAGAATGCTTTCAATGCAAACGAATGTAATGGGGTTAAATTATTTCAATTCAACTTTCCAGCTTAACATATCATCAACTTCTCCAATATGAACAAAATTGTTTTTTTTCAGAACAGAATAGGAGGCCACATTGTCTTTTGTTGTGGCGGCAAAAACCGATTTTACCTTAGGCTGTTCCCTGGCCCATTCCAGTAACCTTCCAATTGCTTCCGTCATAAAACCTTTACCTCTAAATTCTTCATAAGTACCATAACCTATTTCAATTTCTCCATTTGCATCAGGCTCACCAACAAAACAGATATCACCTACCATTCTATGGTCGGGTTTGGATATGATGGTCCACAGCGTATGGTATAAATAATCTTTGTCCTTATCAAAAACGTTAGGTAAAATCGTTTGTTCCAGGGCATCCTGCAGGGAGGGAGAGATATTTTTGCGGGTGGGCAAAAGGTCAAACTCCTGTTCTAATGAATGGTCATCTTTGATGTATTTCAAAAGCTGATCATGTGTTAACGGTCTTAAAATGAGTCGCTTTGTTTCTATCATGCTCTGGATTGTTAAGCAGGCCAATATAAAAATTTGGGTTTTGAATAACCAAAATTTAATAATAAGGTTTTATTAAAAAACGCGCCCTGGATTTTTAAATGCCGGGCCTGATTAATAAACCTTTATTACCTGACCTGTTAAAATGCCCAGTACACTTTTCTCGTAAGCTTTAACCACTTTCTCCATCGTAACAGGAACTTCTCCCGGAAAAGCATCGAAATAAGCAGGCGAATCTTCAACCACATTAGGGCTAACGGCATTTATACGTACCCCGTTTTTGAGTTCTGGGGCAGCGGCCAAAACAAATGCATTTAAACCACCGTTTATGGCACTCAATGCTGCGCCTGCAGCAACAGGATGTTCGGCCAGTATACCAGAGGTTAGCGTAAACGAGCCGCCTTTATTAATGTAATGCTGACCGATAAGCACAAGATTAACCTGTCCCAATAATTTATCGAGCAGGCCGCTTTTAAATGTTTCACCCGTCATTTGGCTTACAGGGCTAAAAGGGCCTTTTCCGCTGGTGCTGATCAGGGCATCAAAAGCACCGATCTGCTCGAACATCTTTTTAATCGATGCTTCATCGGTAATATCTACCTGAACCTCACCTCTGGTGTTTCCTACCCGGATTACTTCGTGTTTTTGTGCAAAAGCTTCAGCCACCTTTTTACCCAGCGTGCCCGTTGCACCTATAATTATTATTTTCATCTAGACCTTTTCGTGCGTAAATACTAATTTCGTATCCGATTAAACACCTGGGGTTATTGAAATGTTTGTGCCGCATTAATTCCGCAACACCATTTCAGCTTCGAGATCGGCAATCAACAGGTCGATATGCGATGGCCTTACATTTGGCATGCAGATGATGTGCGAATGCCCCTGTTCTGCAGCTAGTTGCCATTTTTTACAGATGGTAGCAGATGGGGTTGGGAAATTTACAGTAATGGCATCCTGATTTCGCCAGGCAGCAATACCGATCTCCTTAAGTTTCATTTCGGTATAAGCTGCGGTGGCTAAGCTCTGCATGGCCCTGCTTTTTAAACCTGCTATCCCCAAACGTTTAATGGTATGCCATAAGAATAACGGACTGTGGCCATTTCTCGACCCGGTAATGGTGGTATCAACACTGCCAATGTAATCCACCGAACGGGCAATCCTGTCGCGGTTCGATTTTTTAGCAACCACCACTCCGCAAGGCATTGGCGAACCGAAAAACTTATGACCGCTAATGGCAATACTGTCTGCACCATCTTCAAAATCAAATGCCGGTCTTGGTTCAATTAATGCGCTGTAGGTACCGGAAAGTGCTGCATCGGCATGGATATAATAATGTTGAATGGCCAGTTTTTTTAAAATAGCTTTAATTCTGGCTACATCATCGCGCGCTTCGGTCATGGTGGTGCCAATATTGGCCATAATGATTACCGGCATGTGGCGGTTCATCCTAATGGTATATTCTAGGTCATCGTAATCGATTTCGCCATTTTCCTGGGTACGGATTACGATGTTGCCCATATTAAGCAGATGCAGGTTTTTTTGTACGCTGTAATGGGTAGCCTCCGAATAATAAACCATTGCTTTTGGATGCAGTTCGCGCGCCAGGTATAAGCCATAAAGATTACCTTCCGAGCCGCCATTGGTTACATAACCCCACCAGTTATTTTGGGGTGCGCGAAATAGTTCGGCAAAAAATTGCACTACTTCTTTTTCCAGCTCACGGGATCCGACGCCGTAAGTGGAAGCCACAAAAGGATCGCCCAGGTTGTTCATCGGGTATTTGAAGAAATCATACAGGTTTTGATAATCGAAGTCTTTCGAAACGGGATAACCAAGAAACAATTCCGTCTGCTCTTTAACTTTTTCTAACAAATGATCTAAAACCTCCTGATCTTCTGCCTGTAACCTGTTCGTTTCCATAAAATATGATTTACAGGCAAAGTTAACAATCCGGAATATAGTTTTTGTTTGTTTGGTTAAATAAGAATATTATGCTGATTTTATGATTTTTTTCAGTATTTAATTCTTTTTTAGGTGGTTTATTTAAATCTGATAAAGTATAAAATATGGCTATTGCAGGTTCAGTAATGCCTGTCTTACGGTATTGTCGGTTTGGTTTGCTGCCTTATAATAACCAACATCGCCCAAATAATACCTGCACAGCAGTGCTTTTAAATCATTTAAGATTACATTTTTGGCGTTATATAATTGAAAACGGTCTATCGGCACATTTTTGCGCTGAAGAAAGCCAATAAAGTCTTTAAAATCGTTATCGTTTATGGTGAAGATGTTAATGTTCTGTTCTACAAAACTGGCACTGTATTTTGCTGTCAATACATTAAAAACATAGTCAGAAAGTACTTTTTTACTCACCAGATTGCTATAGAATTTATTATAGCCATTGGTGTCTAACTTCACAAAGATATCAGGCTGGATACCGCCCAGTGGTTTAATCTTTTTACCGGGCTGGATATTTACACCTTCCGTTTTCTCTATGGAATCCTGGAATGAAGTGCGGTCGCCGGTTAACTCTCCGTCCATCATACGTTCATCCAGTTCATGTTTATAGGCATCGTAGCCTTTTTTATAAGATTTCTGAATACTGCGGCCCGATGGCGTATAATAGCGGGCAATGGTCAGGTTTAGTGCCGAGCCGTCGCCAAAGGCAAATTGTTCCTGTACCAAGCCTTTTCCGAAAGAACGGCGGCCAACAATTATTCCCCGGCCGAGGTCCTGGATCGCACCGGCTACAATTTCGCTTGCAGAAGCGGTATTTTCATTGATCAAAACAGCCAGTTTTCCATTTTGAAAAGCGCCGGTCCCGGTCGAAAAATAATCAGTACGCGGTTCGTGTTTGCCTTGTGTATAAACAATAAGCTTATTCTCCGGTAAAAACTGATCGGCCAGGCCTGTTGCAGCGGTAAAATAGCCCCCGCCATTATCGCGCAGATCGAGGATGAGCTTTTTCATCCCCTTGGCTTTAAGGCTATTGGCTGCTACAGAAAAATCGTTATCGGTATTGGCTCCAAACTTACTGATGCGCACATACCCCGTTTCATTATTGATCATGTAAGCAGCGTCGATACTACTGATGTTTACTTTACCGCGCGTAACCATAATGCGGTTGCTCTGTGCTGCACCCGGGTGCAACAGCACCACACTTACCCCGGTTCCGGCTTTGCCTTTAAAACGCCCTGTTAACTGGTCTTTTGGCAGGTTTCTGCCACTTACTGTTGCGGTATCAATACTTAGAATTTTATCTCCAAGTTTTATCCCAGCCTGGTAAGCAGGCCCATCTTTTACCACACTGGTAACCATCATGGTATCGTTAAGCATGTAGTATTCTATCCCTACACCCTCAAAGTTTCCTTCCAGGTTATCGGCCATATCCTGCGCATCAGTTGGCGGTAGATAAACGCTATGCGGATCAAGCTGGTGTAAAACACTGTCGATGGGTAAGTTTTGGAGCGAATCGGTATTAATATCATCAACGTAATTGCCATTAATGATGTGTAAGATTTCGTTTAATTTTTCGTCACTGTTAATGGCCAGCTGAGGACTTTTTTTAACGCCAAAACCTTGGTCTTTAATGAATTTTATGCCCAAAAACATCCCGGCTATTAAGATTACAGAATAGCTTGCGGCGATCAGTATATTGGTACGGGTATTTTTTTTCATCAGCGTTGTTGCAAATTTATGAAAATTAGCGGGTTGATGTATTTTATAATTGCATTTAAGTGTCTTTTGTTTATAATATTTTAATAAAAATTATTGCCCAGGGAGTGTAGTTGGCTGCTGTAAGTGATATTTTTGTTTTTTTAAGACAATTTTTAGAAAGAATTTACCGAATTTTATCAAAATTAAATTTATGAATAGAGTTACCGAGCAAGAATCTAACTATGATCATATTGATCAGATGTCGGTATTAGAAATTTTGCAGGGCATTAATAACGAGGATAAAACGGTCGCATTTGCTGTCGAAAAATCTTTGCCGCAGATCGAAAAATTAACATCTGCCGTTGCCGAGCGAATGAAAAAAGGCGGTCGTCTTTTTTATATCGGTGCCGGTACCAGTGGTCGCTTAGGTGTAGTCGATGCTTCGGAATGCCCGCCTACTTATGGCGTTCCTTTTGATTGGGTTGTAGGAATTATTGCCGGCGGAGATACTGCCATCAGGAAAGCAGTTGAATTTGCCGAAGATGATGCCGAACAAGCCTGGAAAGATCTTCAGGAATTTAAGATCAATGAAAAAGATTGCCTGGTAGGCCTGGCCGCATCAGGCACTACTCCATATGTAGTTGGCGGATTAAATACGGCACGTAAGCATGGCATTTTAACCGGTTGCATTGTTTGCAATACCGGTGGACCGATAGCTGCCGAATCTGATTTTCCGGTTGAAGTAGTGGTTGGACCAGAGTTTGTTACCGGTTCTACCCGAATGAAATCGGGTACGGCGCAGAAAATGGTGCTAAACATGTTAAGCACCACGGTGATGGTTCAGCTGGGGCGCGTGGTTGGCAATAAAATGGTCGATATGCAGTTAACCAATCATAAACTGGTAGACCGTGGCACGCAAATGGTGGCCAATGAACTGAATATTGCCTACGATGAAGCTGCTGCATTGCTAAGCCGTTACGGAAGTGTAAGAAAAGCAGTAGAAGCGGGGCACTAGGGAATTTAGAGAAAGATAGAGGATTGAATGAAAGAGAGATGCGATGTAGAAATCACCATGATATGTTCGCTCGTCCAAAATTCACTCATTCAATAATTAAAATATATGCACGAGATAGAGCCTTATTACCAATGGAGAGATGATTATATTTCGGCTGAAGACGAACGTTCGCCGTTTTATAATACCGAATATTCAGAACTTTATTTCGATAAGCAGATTTATAATTTTTTACTGCATCCGCAGTGGGATGAGTTTGGATCCAATACGCTTTATATAAAAGTGTTATATGCCGATTACGATCGCGGTTATGTCATTATAGAATTTATAGGCGAATGGAACGATGCCATTAACAACGATATTATGTTGCTGAAGCGCGATATTCTGGAACTGATGATGGATGAGGGAATCAATAAATTTATCCTGATCGGTGAAAATGTACTGAATTTTCATGCCTCTGATGACAGTTATTATGAAGAATGGTTTCAGGAAGTGGAAGATGGCTGGATTGTTGGAGTGAACTTTCAGGAACACGTTATCGCTGAATTTCGAGATAATAACATCGATTATTATATTAACTTTGGCGGGGCATTTGATAGTCTGCCTTGGCGTACCTTAAAACCCCTGCAGTTTTTCAAAAAAGTTGAAGAACTGCTGACAAAAAGACTGAGCTAAACCATTATTTTTATATAGTTAAATACACAAATTTAAAATGGAACAACAAAATTATCAATATCAGGACAACAGTGTTTTCGTACAGACAAGACCTGAATCTAAACGTTTTTTCGGGAATGTATTTTTATGGATGTTTGTTGCATTGGTAGTCTCTACCGGAGCAGCATATTTTATAGCAAGTACACCAGCCGTAATGAATTATCTTGTAACATCTAATCCTGAAACAGGGAAAGGTGGATTTACCGTGCTCGGTTATATTGCCATATTCGCCCCGCTTGGCTTAGTATTACTATTAGGAGCTGGCATGCAAAGAATGTCATATCAAGCATTAATAGGCGTATTTTTGCTATACTCGGTATTAACTGGGGTAATGCTCAGCTTTATCTTGTTAATTTATTCTTTGCCGTCAGTTGTAATATGTTTTGCTGCTGCAGCAGCAATTTTTGCTGTGATGGCTGTAATGGGATATACCACAGATACAGATTTAAGTAAGTTTGGGCCAATATTATTTGCCGGAGTAATTGGTTTAGTCATCATTAGTTTCATTAATTTCTTTTTAGGAAGCTCCACTTTAAGTTACATTATGGGATTTATCGGTGTTGCTGTTTTTACTGCATTAACTGCTTATAAAGTACAGGAACTAAAAAGAATTGGTCAGGGATTAGACGAAAATGGTAATACTCTGGCTGTAAATGAAGGTAAAAAGCTCGCTATTTTAGGCGCTTTATCGCTTTACATCACTTTTATTAATTTGTTCTTATCGCTATTGCGTATTTTCGGTAGCAGAAGATAACCTTCAAATACAAAACAATATTCTTAAGGCCGTGCAGTTTTGCATGGCCTTTGTAATTTTATTTGGTTGCAAAGCGATAATTTTTGGAATTGATGTTGCTTTGTTGCATTTTTGTATGCTTATTAAGAAAGACGGAGGGATTAGACCCAACGAAGTCTTAGCAACCTGTAACCTTACAAGGTGCTAAATTCTATTCTGCAAATAGCGGAAACAGATAAGTTTAGGATTACGATTCACGTACCAACTTTTTAAATAAGCTTTTTTTTGAGATTTGAGACAATAGATTAAAGTAGTGGATTTGAGACCACAGATTTGAGATTTGGGACATTGTGTTTATCCATTCTCGTATCGCCCATCTCATGCCTAACAGCTTATAGCTAACCTCTCATCTCTCATATCTAACAACAAGAATGAGCATAAGAGAAGAATTAGAGAAACGTATTTTGGTGATTGATGGGGCTATGGGCACCATGATTCAGCGTTATACATTAACCGAAGAAGATTTTAGGGGAGAACGCTTTAAAAACCATCCCTGTGATGTAAAAGGCAATAACGATTTGCTCAACATCACGCGTCCGGATATTATAAAATCCATACACCTGGAGTACCTGGCGGCTGGTGCCGATATTATCGAAACCAATACCTTCAGTACGCAGCGCATTTCCATGGCCGATTATCAGATGGAGGACCTTTCTTACGAGCTGAGTTTTGAAGGCGCGCGCGTGGCAAAAGAAGCTGCAGAAGAATTTATGGCGGCAAATCCCGATCGTAAATGCTTTGTTGCCGGTGCCATTGGCCCAACCAACCGTACCCTTTCGATGTCGCCGAATGTAAACGACCCCGGTTTCAGGGCAGTTTATTTTGATGAGCTGGAAGAAGCCTATTATGAGCAGGTACGAGGCCTGGTTGATGGAGGCTCGGATGTTTTATTGATCGAAACCATTTTTGATACTTTAAATGCAAAAGTGGCTATTGTAGCCATTAAAAAATATGAGGAGGTAATTGGCCGTAAACTCGAAATCATGATTTCGGGAACCATTACCGATGCCTCCGGAAGAACGCTTTCGGGCCAAACGGCTGAGGCTTTCTTAAACTCTGTAAGGCATGCCAACCCTTTAAGTATCGGTTTTAACTGTGCTTTGGGCGCTAAAGAAATGCGTCCGCATATTGAAGAACTGGCTGCAAAAGCGGGCTGTTATGTATCAGCCTATCCTAACGCCGGTTTGCCAAACGAATTTGGTGCTTACGATGAGCAACCACACGAAACCGCACACCTGGTTGATGATTTTATTGCCTCGGGATTTGTTAATATTGTGGGTGGCTGCTGTGGTACTACTCCCGAACACATTGGTTGTATTGCTAAAAACGCAAGAAAAGCAGCACCCCGGAAAGTACCGGTTATTGAGCCTTACATGCGTTTAAGCGGATTGGAACCTGTAACCATTACCCCAGATAGTATTTTTGTAAACATTGGTGAAAGAACCAATATTACCGGATCTCCGAAATTCTCGAAACTGATTCTGGGCGGCGATTATGAAGCTGCTTTGGCCGTTGCCCTGCAACAGGTTGAAGGTGGTGCTCAGGTAATTGATGTGAACATGGATGAAGGGATGTTGGATTCAGAAGCAGCCATGACCAAATTCCTGAACCTGATTGCCTCCGAACCGGATATTGCCAAACTTCCGATTATGGTCGATTCATCGAAATGGTCAGTGATCGAAAATGGCTTAAAATGCCTGCAGGGAAAAGGCATCGTAAACTCCATTTCTCTAAAAGAAGGCGAAGATAAATTCCGCGAAAGTGCCCGTAAAATTATGCAGTATGGGGCTGCAGTAGTGGTAATGGCTTTTGATGAACAGGGGCAGGCAGATAATTACGAACGAAGGATAGAAATCTGCAAGCGCAGTTACGATATCCTGGTAAACGAAATCGGTTTCCCGGCAGAGGATATCATTTTCGACCCGAATATTTTAACGGTGGCCACCGGATTGGAAGAGCACAATAATTACGCGGTTGATTTTATTAATGCAACCCGTTGGATCAAAGAAAACCTGCCTCATGCTAAAGTGAGCGGAGGAGTTTCTAACATTTCGTTCTCTTTCAGGGGAAATAATGTGGTACGCGAAGCCATGCACTCGGCCTTTCTTTATCACGCTATCAAGGCTGGTTTAGATATGGGAATCGTAAATGCAGGGATGTTAGAGGTTTACCAGGAAATTCCGCCCGAACTGTTGGAAAGGGTAGAAGACGTACTCTTAAACCGCAGGGAAGATGCAACTGAACGCCTGGTCGAATATGCCGATACGGTTAAAACTAAAGGCAAAGAAGTGGTTAAAGATGAGGAGTGGCGTAAGGGAACGGTTGAAGAAAGATTATCACATTCACTGGTAAAAGGCCTTGTTGAGTACCTGGATGATGACGTTGAAGAAGCACGGCAAAAATACGACCGTCCGATACAGGTTATCGAAGGGCCGTTGATGGATGGAATGAACATTGTTGGCGATCTGTTCGGTGCCGGAAAAATGTTCCTTCCACAAGTGGTAAAATCGGCCAGGGTAATGAAAAAAGCAGTTGCTTATCTGTTGCCTTATATTGAGCAGGAGAAACTGAGTAATCCCGACCAGGATCAGAATTCTTCAGCGGGTAAGGTATTGATGGCCACAGTGAAAGGTGATGTACACGATATCGGTAAAAACATTGTAGGGGTGGTACTGGCCTGTAACAACTTTGAAATTGTAGATATGGGCGTGATGGTTCCTGCACAGGATATCATCAAAAAGGCTAAAGAAATAAATGCCGATATTATTGGTTTAAGCGGGTTGATTACGCCGTCATTGGATGAGATGGTTCACTTCGCCAAAGAAATGGAGCGCGAAGGTTTTACCATCCCATTGATCATAGGTGGAGCAACTACCTCCAGGATCCACGCTGCAGTAAAGGTGGCGCCAAATTATTCAGGCCCGGCTATCCATGTACTGGATGCTTCGAGGAGTGTTACGGTTTGCAGCACTTTGATGAATCCCGATACCAGGGATGAATATATTGCGGGCATCCGGGCTGAATACGATAAGGCACGTGAAGCGCATTTAAATAAGCGATCAGATAAACGGTTTAAAACGTTGGAAGAGGCCCGGAATAATAAGTTTAAGATTGATTTTCAACCTAACTTACCTGTTCCCGAATTTACCGGCACAAGGGTGTTTGATAATTATCCCTTAGAAGAATTGGTTCCGTATATCGATTGGACACCGTTTTTCCATACCTGGGAGCTACGTGGAAGTTATCCGAAAATTTTCGACGATAAAAATGTAGGCGACGAAGCAAGGAAACTTTTTGATGATGCACAGGTTTTGCTAAAACGCATCCTCGACGAAAAACTGCTAACCGCAAGGGCTGTAATCGGTTTCTGGCCAGCAAATTCGGTTGGAGATGATATTGTTTTGGAAGTCGGAAGTTTGTCCAGCGACTCAGGACTTGAGACTCAGGACCCAAGACCGGTAACCATCCACACCCTCCGCCAGCAGGCCGAAAAAGTAGATGGGCAGCCCTATTACGCTTTATCTGATTTTATTGCACCAAAAGAAAGCGGAATCCAGGATTATTTTGGTGGTTTTGCTTTAACTGCAGGTATTGGGATTGATGAGCTGGTGAATGAATTCGAATCCAATTACGATGATTATAACAGCATCATGGCAAAAGCATTGGCCGATCGTTTAGCAGAGGCTTTTGCCGAGCGCATGCACGAACGTGTACGTAAAGAATATTGGGGGTATGCACAGAATGAAAGCCTGACTAACCAGGAACTGATCAAGGAAGAATATGTGGGGATCCGCCCGGCACCCGGTTATCCGGCCTGCCCGGAGCATACCGAAAAAGGAACCTTATTTCAATTACTCGATGCTGAAAATAAAATTGGCCTGCGTTTAACTGAAAGTTATGCCATGTACCCAACGGCTGCGGTAAGCGGGTTTTATTTCGCACACCCGGATTCGAGGTATTTCGGATTGGGAAAAATTACCAAAGATCAGATCGAAGACTACGCCATCAGGAAGAACATGCCTATTGAAGAAGTGGAGCGATGGTTAAGTCCGAATTTAGCTTATTAACCTTCGCCTGGTTATCCTGCGTGCAACGAAGGAACCCGGGCGCGGAGAACAGATGATTTTGATGTGAGCAGTCATCAAAAAACAGGAACTGCTATGGTGTTAGAGATGTTTCATCAGCATCCGGCATCACAACTAAATTAGGTTATGAAGATTACAGACCATATAAAAAACGCGAAGGGTAAGACCTTATTTTCTTTTGAATTATTACCGCCTATAAAAGGGCAAAGCATCCAATGGATTTACGATGCCATAGAACCACTTTTGGAGTTTAATCCGCCTTTTATCGATGTAACCTCGCTCCGCGAAGATTACATTTATAAAGAACAGGCAAATGGTTTATTGGAAAAGGTGTCGTACCGTAAACGTCCGGGTACCATTGCCATTTGTGCAGCCATTATCCATAAATATAAGGTTGATGCCGTTCCGCATCTTATTTGTGGCGGTTTTACCAAAGAAGAAACGGAAAATGCCCTGATCGATCTCCAGTTTTTAGGCATTGATAACGTACTGGCCCTGCGCGGCGACGCCCGTAAAGCGGATGGAAATTTTGTTCCTACCCCGGGCGGACATTGTTATGCCACAGACCTGATTGAACACATTAAGAACCATAACGAAGGTAAATTTTTGCATGAAGATGTAGAAACCTTTAAGAGCGATTTTTGTATCGGTGTTGCCGGCTATCCCGAAAAACATTTTGAGGCCCCTAATATGAATACCGATTTCAAATACCTGAAAAAGAAGGTAGAGGCAGGTGCAGAGTTTATTGTAACACAGATGTTTTTCGATAACCAGAAGTATTTCGATTTTGTAAAGAAATGCAGGGAAAATGATATTAATATCCCGATTATTCCGGGATTAAAGCCCATCAGTACCTTATCGCAGTTAAATGTGCTGCCTAAGGTTTTCCACATCGATTTACCTGATGAGTTAACCGATGCCCTGGCTCACGCTAAAAATAATAACGAGGCAAAAGAAATCGGTACAGAAGCCATGATTAAACAATGTAAAGAATTGATTGATTTTGGAGTTCCGGTATTGCACTTTTATACCATGGGCCGCCCTAAGCAGACTAAAAAGATTGCAAAGGCTATTTTTTAAGGAGAGAACCACTGATCTGATTTATTTTCAGGGTCTTAACCAAAAGATGCTGATTGAATTGAGGATGATGGAAAATTGAAATGATCATGAATACTTTAAGTACCGACCAACAAAACCTTGATGCCATATTAACAGAAGTGAAACAACAGGGCATAGACTATTTAAATCATATTCATGAGCGCTCAACAGCAAATCCCTCAGAAGTGGAAATTATTCCTGATTTAAGTGAAGAGGGTATAGGTGTTAAAAATACCTTCGCCCAGTTTAACCGGCGTTTCGAACCCGTTATGGTGGCTTCATCTGGCCCGAGATATTGGGGCTTTGTAACCGGAGGAACAACTCCTGCAGCCATTGCCGGCGATTGGTTATCCACCATCTACGATCAAAACACACAGACCGCAAAGGGTACTGGCGATATTTCAGCAGTTATCGAACTGGAGACCATCCAGCTATTGCTTTCCCTGTTTAACTTGCCTAAGGATTATTTTGGTGGTTTTGTAACCGGGGCAACCCTGTCTAATTTCACCTGCCTGGCTGTGGCCAGACAATGGATTGGCAAACAGTTGGGTAAAGATTTTGCAAGAGAAGGGGTGTCTGGAACCGTAAAAGTATTATCGGCCACACCACATTCATCTGCCGTAAAATCCTTGTCGATGCTGGGTTTAGGAAGTGGTAATTTTATTCAGGTAAAAGTTATGGAAGGCAATCGAGAAGCGCTGGATGTTGCTGATCTGGAACTGAAAATACAAGCCTTAAACGGCGAACCCTTTATCTTGATCTCGAGTGCGGGAACGGTAAATACAGTAGATTTTGATGATTTTGAAGCGATTAATATCCTGAAAGAAAAATATAATTTTTGGTGGCATATCGATGCCGCCTTTGGCGGCTTTGCATCCTGTTCACCGAAATACCGCCACCTGCTTAAAGGCTGGGAAAATGCCGATAGTATTACCGTTGATTGCCATAAGTGGTTAAATGTACCTTATGAAAGTGCTGTGTTTTTTGTGAAAGAAAAACACCAGTTGCTGCAGGTAGAAACGTTTCAGAACTCGAATGCAGCCTATCTGGGCGATCCGATGGAAAACTTCAGCTACCTCAATTTCCTGCCCGAAAACTCCCGCCGCCTGAAAGCTTTACCGGCTTGGTTTACCCTTACAAGTTATGGAAAAAGGGGTTATCAGGAAATTATAGAAACCAATGTGGAAATGGCTTTACAGTTTGCTGATTTTATTAATGAAAATCCAAACTTCGGGTTGTTGGCGCCTGTACGTTTAAATACCGTTTGTTTTTCGTTAAGAGATGAAAGTTTAGTTGCAGTTTTCCTGAATAAGTTAAATAAAGGCGGAAAAGTATTCATGACCCCTACGTTTTATAACGGGAAAAAAGGAATACGTGCTGCTTTTGTAAACTGGCGCACTTCAGTAGCTGATGTGGAACTGGCTACCAATGCCATGCTCGAAATTCTTAACGAACTTTAAGCTCAGATTATTGTTTTAAAAGCAGATCGTTTATATTTGTAAAAATGAAATCCGGAGGCTTTAAATATATACTGATTGTCTGCATAGCGATTACTTTTTTCTTAAAGGTAAGCCATGTTGTTTCGTATTTAAGCCAGGTTACCAGCCAGATTGAACTTGCATCTGCGAATGACGATGCAACAGAGAAGGAAGAAAAAAAAGCAGAAAGTGAGTATGAGGTACAGCAGATCGTATTTCAGGGAGCAGTATATTTCCCGTTTCAAATTTCAAAAAGGGTGATCATTCCTGACCATTCTTTTCAGTTGGCTTACTTCCCGGATATTTTAACTCCACCACCTTCCGTATAAACATCCCTTTAAGGTTTGTTTTCCTGTTTAGCATAAACAGAACCCATTTCTATTTAAAAAAACACAGAATATATATATGAAACGAGCAATTTCATTTGCAGTGCTGTTAGCCGCTGCCTCTTTAAAATTAAGTGCGCAAGAAGTTGCGCAACACAATGTTAAACCTATCGAAAACGCCCTAGGGCAGGTTATTAAACTTGAACCGGTAAGTTTTAATTATGATAAAGCCTGGGCCGAAAAATTAAGATTATCTGCAAGGCCACAATATGGTTTTGTAGGTGCCGATGCAAAGGCAGCCGTTCCGGGTATTGTTTCAGTACAGGCAAAAGACTACAGCTCGGGCAAAAATGCCTTTAAAAGCGCCACCATTACCAAAGTAGATTATGAAAGCCTGGTCCCGCTTCTGGTAGCCAGTATAAAGGAGCAACAAGAGCAAATAGCGCAATTAAGGGCAGAATTAAACAGTTTAAAATCCAGAAATACAAAGTAGTTTTTTAGTCTTATAATTAATTTAGGTCGGGAGTAATATCCTGACCTTTTTTATTTTTATAAATAAACCGATCCTGAATAACGCTTAAATTTTTTATTTTTATAAAAATAACCAATATAAATCTACCATTAAAAAACAATTGTTATGAAAAAGCTTATTCAATTATTCCTGTTCTGTACAGTGCTGGCTATGTTGCCTTTGCAAAAAATTAAGGCTGAAAATAGTGCCAGTAAATTTTTTAGCATTGGTTTAAATTTAAGTAATGGAACCGGCGATAACGGATCTATTTACCTGTACGGCCCTACTCCAATTAGTGCTTATTTTGGCCCGAGTGGAGGTTCATATGGCCCGTTGACTGCCGGTACCTATACGGTTATTATTTATACTGCGGCCCCGGGTACACGCACATTTAGATTTAACGGACAAGCCATTACCACCGATTCAGGAAGTGCTACATTTAATAATGTCAGCATTACTTCTACAGCTTTCGCTTCGGTTAATTAATTTAAGTTGGTCCGGATTTGCAATCCGGACCAGTCATTTTTCGGATGTGTAATCTGGTTTCGAACAATTTCTAAAAGGATTAAAATCTTTTCAACAGTAGAAATTACAAATCCCTAACAGCATACTATTACCCTTTTAGCAGATACGCCTTAAACCCTTCAAAATCTACGCCTAGCTGATCAGCCTGTTTAGGTTTGCTTTCTAAAGCTGTAACCTGCTCCGGGATTTCGATTTTGACAGCGATATCCGCAGGAAAGATATCCGGGAATTTGCAGGCGTGTGCCGTAGATAAAAATACTGCAGCGCTTTCATCTGTCGGATTTTCTTGTCTATATTTTTCTACCGCCAGATAGGCAATGGCAGTGTGCGGACAGGCCACATAATTAAACTGATTGTCGATGGCCTTGATTCCGGCCAGTGTCTCTTCGTCGGTAAAGCGATAAGCAGTAACCACTTTTTTTAAAGCTTCAACATCCTGGTTAAACAAATCCATAATCCTTACCCAATTGCTTGGTGCACCCACATCCATTGCATTCGAATACGTTTGTGTAGAAGGTTTGGTTTCATAGTTACCCGTGGCTAAAAAGCGGGGCACCGTATCATTAACATTGGTAGCGGCGATAAACTGTTTTACAGGTAAACCCAGTTTGTAAGCTAATAAACCTGCACCAATATTGCCGAAGTTTCCGCTTGGTACGGAAAAAACCACAGCATTATGCCCTTGTTTTTTCAGCTGTGCATAAGTGTTGAAATAATAGAAGGTTTGCGGGATTAACCTCGAAATATTAATCGAGTTAGCCGAGGTTAGGCGGAATCTTGCATTAAGCTCAGCATCGGCAAAAGCTTGTTTTACCAAAGCCTGGCAGTCGTCAAAAGTACCCTTTACTTCAATGGCGCGAATGTTTTCTCCATTGGTGGTTAACTGCAGCTCTTGTATCGGACTCACTTTTCCTTCCGGATAAAGGATGGTTACCCTGGTATTAGGCACGCCTAAGAATCCCAAAGCTACTGCGCCGCCGGTATCGCCTGAAGTAGCAACCAGCACGTCTAAAAGTTGTTCGCCATCTTTTAAGAAATAGGCCATTACCCGGCTCATAAAGCGGGCGCCAAAATCTTTAAAAGCCAGAGATGGGCCATGGAAAAGTTCCAAAACGAAGGTTTTATCATCTAATTTAACAGCCGGTGCCTCAAAATTAATGGCATCAGCTATAAGGGATTGTAAGTCATCTGCCGGAATTTCATCTTTCAGCAGTGCAGAAGCTACCTGATACGCAATTTCGGGTAAAGTGTACTGTTCAATATTTTCGATAAAAGCAGGATCCAGCTGTGGAATTTCAACAGGCATATATAAACCTTTATCCTGTGGCATGCTGTTAAAAACGGCTTCTTTAAAAGAAACCCGTAAATCTTTATTATTGGTTGAGTATAGTTTCATTTTAAGTTATAAGCTTTAGGGTGTAAGGTTTAGGGCTGTGCGATAGGTATGCCCCCACGCCTTATGCCTTTTACCTTACACCTTACTTACATCACTCTTGGTCCTTCCGCGTTTACAGGAGAAACAAAAGCTTTGCTGTTAATATTTATTTTATGTAAATGTTGTTGCTGCGATTTTGTGATTTTTCGGGCAGTTTCTTCGTCCCTGGTTAAGGCGAATACTGATGGACCTGATCCTGAAATTCCGAATCCGATGGCACCATTTTCCATGGCCAGCGTTCTCATTTCTTCAAAACCCGGAATTAAGATGGAACGGGTTGGCTCTACCAGTACATCTTTCATGCTTCTCCCGATCAGATCAAAATCGTTCATAAACAAGCCGCTCACCAGTCCGGCTACATTTCCCCATTGGGTAACCGCATCTTTTAACGATACTTTACTGCGGATCATCTGGCGTGCATCTTTCGTTGGTACATCTACTTCAGGATAAACGATTGCCGCATACATGCCTGCAGGGGTAGGCAAAGAAATTACATCGAGCGGTTCGTAGCTTCTAACCAATACAAATCCGCCAAGTAAAGCAGGTGCAACATTATCGGCGTGACCATAGCCACAGGCCAATTCTTCGCCTTTCATGGCAAATGGAACCAGTTCTTTGGTGGTCAGCAAATCGCCCATTAATTTGTTTATGGCAAATAAACCGGCAACGGTACTCGCCGAACTCGAACCTAAGCCGCTACCTATTGGCATTTTTTTGTGCAGCTTAATTTCTACGCCTACATCCAACCGGTTTACGTGTTTCAGGTAATGTTGTACGCTGGCGCTAACGGTGTTTTTTGCAGCATCTAAAGGCAAACGGCCGTCATCGCCGGTAATCGTTTTGATCACTACGCCAGGTGTATCGGTAAAACGCATTTCAACTTCATCGCCTGGTTCATTAACGGCAAATCCCAGTACATCGAAACCACAAACTACGTTGGCAACAGTGGCTGGGGCGAAAACTTTTATACTATTTTTCATTATTATTAGCTTAGCGCTTGGTTAAGCAGTGATTTGGTTTAAATGATATTTTAAGTGCACAACGTAATCTTCGATAAAATAGGAAAGGCTGTGCAGCGCTGTCTTTCCTTTTCCGGTATCGCAAGTGTTTTGCAGTTTTTCCGGAGGGATATTTTCAATAACCCGGCAGATCTGGTTATTCGAAAGCTTCCACAGGGTTTTCACTTCTTCAAGATCGGCCGCCTGGTAATTTTGATAGGCTACCCACTCATCCTGGTGGTAAATGATTTTAACCCCTTGCTCGTATTGGCCAACAATGAGGCGGCGGATGTTATTGGACGCACTATCAATCAAATGGCCCAATAATTCCTTTTTCGACCACTTATTTGGTTGCGGCTTATCATTCCAGGCCGTTTCATCAATATTTTCAAAATCAATCAGCGCCTGGTTCACCAGTTGCATGATTTCATTCTTTTGTACTAAAACCGGATGCATACAATTAATTGCTTAAAGTTCCTACGTTAATGATATCGGCAAAAACTCCAGCTGCGGTAACTTCTGCTCCCGCACCCGGTCCTTTTACCACTAAAGGGCGCGATTTATAACGATCCGTGGTGAAAGAAATAATGTTGTCGCTTCCCGAAAGCATAAAGAAAGGATGGCTGTCATCAACCATCTGCAGGCTGATTTCAACATTTCCGTTTTCGAGTTTTCCGATGTAACGTAATACCTTTCCATCTTTGGCTGCGGTATTTTTCAGATCTTCAAAGTAAGCCGCATTAGCCTGTAATTCTGAATAAAAATCTTCAACTGATGTTGCGTTTAAACACGCGTCCGGTAAAATGTTGTCGATTTTTACGTCGCTCGCTTCTAAAGGATAACCGGCATCGCGCGCCAGGATCAGCATTTTACGCATAAAATCTTTTCCGTTTAAATCATCGCGCGGGTCGGGTTCGGTATAGCCGAGTTCCTGTGCTTCTTTTACCGTTTCGTAAAATCCGGCATCACCTTTAAAGTTATTGAAGATGTAAGAAATGGTTCCTGATAATATAGCTTCAATACGTGCCACTTTATCGCCACTCATCATTAATTCTCTTAAGGTTCTGATAATTGGTAAACCGGCACCTACATTGGTTTCGTAATAAAAATCTACTCCAAATTTTCGCGCAGTATCTTTAAACGATTTGTATTGTGCAAAATCGGCCGAGTTACCTTTTTTATTACAGGTTACCACCGAAATACTGCTTTCGAATATACCCTGGTAAAATTCAATTGGGGCTTCAGCTGCAGTATTATCAACAAAAACACAGTTAGGCAGGTTCATGGCCTTCATTTTAGCTACAAATTCAGCCAGGTTGGCCGGTTCGCCCTGATCCGCTAATTCTGCTTCCCAGTTGTCGAGCGACAAGCCATCCGCATTGAAAGTCATTTTACGCGTATTGCTTATTCCCGTAACCTTTACCTGGAGGTCGTTATTGGCCGCCAGGAAAGGCATTTGCTCTTTTAATTGGTTGAAAAGGGTTTTTCCGATATTTCCGGTCCCTAAGCAAAAAATATTCAAGGTCCTTTTTAGGTCGGTAAAAAAAGCATCGTGAACTGCATTTACGGCTTTCGATAAATCGTCTTTACTGATGATAACAGAAATATTATATTCTGAAGAACCCTGTGCAATGGCCCTTACGTTGATGCCATTACGGCCAAGCGCACTGAATAAACGGCCGCTCATACCCGGGGTACGTTTCATGTTTTCGCCCACTATGGCCAAAACTGCCAGGTTATTTTCAACTTCCGGTAATTCAAGCTTCTTAGCGTCCAATTCGAGTTCAAATTCCTTTTTGATTAAGGAGATAGCCTGTGAAGCATCTGTTGGTTTAACCGCGAACGTAATGCTGTGTTCTGATGACGATTGTGTAATTAAAACCACATTGATCTGCTCGCGGGAGAGTAATGAAAATAAGCGGCCGCTAAAACCGGCTTTACCAACCATACCACTGCCACTGAGGTTGATGATGCTGATATGATCGATAGATGAAATGCCTTTAATGGGTAAGTTCGACGATTTTACATCACTTTTGATATAGGTTCCCGCAAAATCCGGTTCGAAAGTGTTTTTAATTACAATCGGGATTTTTTTCATGAAAGCCGGGATCATGGTAGGAGGGTAAATTACTTTTGCACCGAAATAACTCAACTCCATGGCTTCAGTATAGCTTAATTCTGGCAAAGAAAAAGCTTTTTTTACGATCCGCGGGTCTGCAGTCATCATGCCGTTTACATCGGTCCAGATTTCTATTTCTTCTGCATTTAAGGCTGCGCCCCAAACTGCCGCGGTATAGTCAGAGCCGCCACGGCCCAGGGTAGTTACCCGTCCGGCTGCATTGCTGGCAATAAAACCGGTAACAAAAAGTACCTTGTTTTTATTTTCCTGGTAAAAGTTGTTGATCAGCATTTCAGTCAGTTCGGTATCTACTTTTGCCTGACCAAAATTGCTGTCTGTTTTGATGTAATCTGCACCGTTTACATAAAGAGCATCTCCAAATTGCTGCGAAGCAATATGGCTGATCATAAAAGTAGAACAGCGCTCACCGTAACTTATAATCTGATCCTTGGTCTGTAAACTTAGTTCGCGCAGGTTGGTTACGGCCTGCAACAGGTCTTCCAGTTCATTAAAAAAGATCTTTAACCGTGTAAATACCGGGTTTTGCGCCGCTGCCGGCAACAAAGTTCGGATCACGGCAAAATGTTTGGCCTCAATTTCTTTTAAATGTGCATCGTAATCTTCGCCCCGTTCGGCCTTTTCGGCCATATCGGTTAGCAAATTGGTTACACCGCTCATTGCCGATAATACAACTACCGGATTGTTCTTCTGTTTTTCTTCGCCAACCAGGCGTAAGAGGGTTTTAATGTTCTCGGCCGAACCTACGGATGTGCCGCCGAATTTGAGTACTTTCATTAGTCTATATTGGGTTTAACTGTCTGTTGCCGTACCGATCTGTGGTTTAATGCTCGTTTGTACAGGGTTTCATTCAGCATGGTTTTAAAAAAAAAGCGTCCCGATTTTTATCGGGACGCTTTTTGTGTTTTTTATGTTTTTTTCAACTACAACAAATTAGTCCCGCTGGTTTATACCGGTGGTAATAATAATTGTTGAAATAATTGAAGTGTTAAAATTTGTCATTACTTGGTGTACTTTGTACACTGTAAAGTAGAAGATTATTTTTTTAAAATGCAAATGTTTTTTAATTTTTATTTCGAAATTTCTATTAAAACGTTTAAACAAATGAAATAGCCATATTCCTTCTTCCTTTCGGAGTATTTTCCGGCAAGGCGGGATAAGAGGCTTTACAACAACCTTTCCATCTCGGTTTATATCATGTACGTAATGCCTCTGCTTTTTATTCGAAAAGATGCTGAGGTTACTTTTAAATAAGTTTACTATGACACTGGATGATATCCGGTTCTGTAAAATAGTTTTACTTAGTGTATATTTTTAATTTTTTTTACATTCAAAATAAGTGTATAATTAATTGATAATAAGTAATTTGAATCATAGTGTATTTGCTACAATATGTAAAAAATTACTTTTTAAAACTCGTTTTTGTAAAAGATAAGTCTTTACCTTTGCTGCACTAACTAACTTATTGTTATGAGCAAAAAGAAACTGCAAGCGCCAGATTTAAACTATTTAAATCTCGGTGGGAACATTGCTGTAAAGTACCAGTTATCTCCAGGGGAGTTGATTGATGAAGCCTTATTAAATAATGAAGGTACCATGGCTGCGTGTGGTGCGTTGGCCATTGATACGGGAAAATTTACCGGACGTTCGCCTAAAGACCGTTTTATCGTGTGCGATGATATCACTGAAGATCAGGTTTGGTGGGGTGATGTAAACATTAAAATCGGCCCTGAAAAATTCGATCAGTTATATGATAAGCTCACCGGTTATCTTGGCGATAAAAAGATTTACGTGCGCGACTCTTCAGCATGCGCCGATCCGGATTATTCGATTTCCATTCGTGTAATTACCGAAACGGCTTATCAGAATCTTTTTGCTCATCATTTATTTATCCGCCCGGAAGCAAATCAGCTGGGGATCACGCCCGAATGGACTATTATTGCTGCGCCGGGTTTTATGGCCGATCCTGCCGTGGATGGAACGCGCCAGGGAAATTTCTCCATTATTAATTTTACAAGGAAAATGATCCTTATAGGAGGTACAGGCTATACCGGGGAAATCAAAAAGGGAATATTTTCGGTGTTGAACTTTATACTTCCTATATATAAAAATACGCTTTCTATGCATTGTTCGGCCAATGTGGGTAAAGATGGCGATACGGCTATATTTTTCGGCCTGTCCGGAACGGGCAAAACCACACTGTCTGCCGACCCTGAAAGGGGCTTGATCGGTGATGACGAACATGGCTGGGGAAACGATTCCGTATTCAACTTCGAGGGCGGTTGTTATGCCAAATGTGTTGATTTAACGGAGGAAAAAGAGCCACAGATATTCAAGGCAGTTAAATTTGGTGCCTTATTAGAGAACATCAACTTCTTCCCGGGAACAAAAGAGGTGGATTACTCCAACATCGATAAAACAGAAAATACACGTGTTGCTTATCCGATAGATTATATTGATAATGCCATCCTGCCCTCTGTAGCGGCCGTGCCAAAAAATATTTTTTTCCTTACCGCTGATGCATTTGGAGTATTGCCACCCATTTCCAGGTTAAATGTTGAACAGGCCATGTTCCACTTTATGAGCGGTTATACCGCAAAAGTTGCCGGAACAGAAGCTGGGGTTACCGAACCACAGCTCACTTTTTCAGCTTGCTTTGGCAAAGCTTTCCTGCCGCTTCATCCTTCCAGGTATGCGGCTTTATTGGGCGATAAGATGAAAAAGCACGAAGTAAACGTTTGGCTGGTCAATACCGGATGGAGTGGGGGAGCCTATGGAGTGGGTAAAAGGATGAAATTAAGCTATACGCGCGCCATGATCAAAGCTGCATTGAACGGCAGTTTAAATCATCACCACTATAAACAACATCACGTATTTAAACTGATGATGCCGTTAAACTGTCCGGGGGTTCCGGATGATATTTTAGATCCTTCCAAAACATGGGATAACCGGGAAGAATATTTTTTAAAGGCTTATCAGCTGGCTAATGCCTTTGAAGAGAATTTTAAGCAATTCGAACTGACAAAAGTGTCAAAAAGCAGACAAGAAGCGTTAAAATTATGTTAAATGTGCTTTAAAATGCATTTTTTGAGCAAAAAATTTGCAATTCGATTTTTTTTTAGTTTTTATTGTGAAAGAATTGCCTCGGCTGGGGCAATTTTTTTGTTATACACCCTAGGTGATTTGCCGGAACAAAATTCTAAGTAACGATTTAATTGCTTGTTGATTTATTAATTTGTAATTTAAAATCAATTTATAAATTTGTTTTTCGCAACAATTTCGGTTAAGAAACGTTGTGTGTATACAATAAGAAAAAACAGCTAAAAATTAAAAACAAGAACTAAAACTAAAAATTCAAAAAAAATGGCAAACGCACCAAAACCAACAACTGTTAAAAAAGAGAGCTCTTCTAGCGCTTCAAATGTATTTGCAACATTCGTTATTCCAATCTGTATCGTTATTGGATTCTGTGTTTGGAGATTCGTATTCGGAGAAGGAAGCAACTTTATCGATGGTGACAGAGAAAAATTACCATTACCTGGTAACTATCTTGGAACGGCATACAAAGGAGGCCCTATCGTAGCAATCTTGGTTGGATTACTATTGGTAGTAATTGTATTCTCTATCGAGCGTATTATCGTTATTGGTAAAGCGAGTGGAAAAACGAGCTTAGATACTTTCATCCGTAAAGTACAAGGCTTATTAAGCGCAGGAAACATCGAAGCTGCAAAAGCTGAGTGTGATAAACAACAAGGTTCAGTTGCTAACGTAATTAAATCTGGTTTGAAAAAATATAGCGAAGTCGAAGCTGATACCAACATGGATGTTGAGCAATCAATTGTTGCCATCCAGAAAGAGGTTGAAGAAGCTACAGCTTTAGAAATGCCAATGTTAGAGCAAAACTTAACTGTAATTGCAACTTTGGTATCAATTGGTACATTGGTAGGTTTATTGGGTACAGTAACCGGTATGATCCGCGCATTCGCCGGTTTGGCAAACTCTGGTGCTCCAGATCAATCAGCACTTGCGGTAGGTATCTCTGAGGCACTTATCAACACTGCAACCGGTATCTTGGTATCTACTGTGGCAATTATCATGTACAACGTATTAACTTCTAAAATCGACAAGTTAACTTACGCAATCGATGAGGCTGGTTTCAGCATCGTTCAAACATACGCTAGTTCGCATAAATAAGAATTTTGAAAAAATTTTTACCGGCTTTATGGAAAACCGGAAAAAAGATCATCATTATTAAAAACTAGTAAAAATATTATGCCTAGAATTAAAGTTAAAAGAACAAGTACGGTAACCGATATGACCGCCATGTGTGATGTGGCATCATTGTTACTTACTTTCTTCATCTTAACTGCTACGGCAAGGCAACCAGAACCATTAGCTGTTTCTACACCTTCATCAACGTATGAATTTAAGGTACCGGTAGAAAACAATGCGATATTAACCATTGGGCAGGGTAAAGTTTTCTTTGAAGTAGCAGGTACAAAAGTGAGAGCGAAAACATTAGA
Source organism: Pedobacter zeae (assembly GCF_014196715.1). Classification (GTDB taxonomy): domain Bacteria; phylum Bacteroidota; class Bacteroidia; order Sphingobacteriales; family Sphingobacteriaceae; genus Pedobacter; species Pedobacter zeae. The sequence continues at coordinate 378,450 of NZ_JACIEF010000003.1, read as the reverse complement.
GCTGATGGGCGAACAGTATAAAATATCGTTCACTCCAATAGAAATTCAGCGCTTTTCGAACATAGGGAGCTTCGGTGTGCCGATCCAGAGCTTAAAGTCGCTTATCGCCATGAATGGCGGCGACCGTATGAAACCTGGAGTTCAGCCGGGCATACCTTCAGATTCGACTGACAACCAGTTGAATGCATGGGTTTTAAATGCACGTAAAGCGACGAAAGAGATCAACAATCAGGACATGCGCATCAGTATCAAAGGTGATGCAAAGGAAGAATATCCTGTAGTTAAAAAGATTATTGATGTACTTCAGAAACAAAGCGTAAACAAATTCTTGTTGGTAACTAACTCTGAAGCTAAAAAGAAATAAGAAATGGCAGAATTAAACACAGGCGGGAAGAAAGCCACGCCAAGGGTTGACATGACCCCCATGGTGGATCTAATGTTTCTTTTGGTAACATTCTTTATCTTAACAACAGTAATCTCTACGCCACAGGCGATGGATATTGCAAAACCGGATAAAAACGAAAAGTTACCTGAAAACAGGTTAGAGCTGAAAGCGAGTAAAACGATGACCATCTTATTGGGTAAAAACAATAAAGTAGCATGGTACATGGGAGTAGCCGGAGAAAGCGCACCAACAATCGAATCAGGTTCACAGATAGAAGACGCTATTGTAAAAAATAGAAAAACAGCTGATGCTTCGGGTGTTGCGGGCGACTTCGTTGTGCTTGTTAAACCAACATCAGGTTCTACCTTTCAGAACTTTGTTGATATCATGGACGAGTTGGAAATTCTTAAAGTAAAGGTTCGTCAGATTGATGATGATAACATCCTTGACAATGAGAAACAGTTCATGAAAGAAAAAGGAATTTTATAATCAGTAAAACCAATAGTTATGTCGAAGTTAGATATATTCAGAAAAGAATGGCTTGAAGTGGTTTTTGCCGATAAAAACAAAAACTATGGTGCATACCAATTGCGTAAAACCAATGGTGCTACCACTACAAGAGCCTTAATTATTGGATCTATAATCTTCCTTGTTTTATTTTTCTCTCCAAAAATCTATAGCCTGATCAAAGGTTCGATGGATCATGAGGAAGAGCAGGTAAAAGCACAGGAAGTAATTTTAGCTCCGCCACCGCCGGTAAACCCGGAAACACCTCCGCCGCCGCCGGTAGAGCCACCGCCACCAAAGGTTGACCAGGTAAAAATGCCACCTCCAATTGTAAAACCAGATATCGAAGTTCGTGATGAACCACCTACAGTAGAAAAATTGAAAGAGGCTGATCCGGGTCAGAGAGATATCAAAGGTGATCCAACAGCAGATATCGTGATTGCTGAACCGGTAGGTGAAGGACCAAAAAGGGAAGCTGCTGTTGCGGTTGATGACAATAAAGTTTACGACTTTGTGAGTATCGAGAAACAACCAGAATTCCCGGGAGGTATTGCTAAGTTCTATAAGTATTTAGGAGGAGCAATAAAATACCCGCCAATGGCACAGGAAAACAACGTTCAGGGTAAAGTATTTTTATCTTTCGTTGTGGAAAAAGATGGTAAGCTAACTGATATCACGGTAACCCGTGGTTTAGGTAGCGGAACTGATGAAGAGGCCATCCGTGTATTGAAAGCCAGTCCGCGTTGGAACCCAGGTATTCAAAATGGTAAGCCTGTAAGGGTAAAATATAACATCAACGTTAACTTTACATTGAACTAATAGTAGATGTTAAATTTTGATATTTTTAAGCAAAAATCGCCTAAACAGCGGTTTTTGCTCATTTTAGGCCTTGTCATGTTTGTCTTTTATGTGGTATTGGGCTTTGCATTCATCTTTTACGAACCAATAGCCCTCCGCTTAAGTACTATTCCGCAATGGGGCCGTATCGCAATTGGTATCTTCTTAATTATTTATGCTTTTGTAAGACTTTTAAGCCTGGGTAGGCGCGATTAATCACCTCAATGAAAAATTTCCTCTTAATATTTTGTGTAATAGCTTTACTTGTATCGTGCAAACGTAAAAACAAAGCCGGTGCTGTTAAAGAGACCAGAACCAGCGGGACCTTAAAAATATTGGTTGATGAAAGTGTTGGACCAATTGTTCAAAATCAGATCGATATTTTTAGTTTGGATTATCCGGATGCAAAGTTTCAGACTACCGTAAAACCCGAGGAGAAATTATTGCCTGCATTTTTAAATGATAGTGTAAGGGTAATTGTTTTGCCAAGGTTGTTAACCAAAGCTGAAGAAAAGTATTATAATCAGCGTAATATTAAGATCAACTCTTCGCGTTTTGCAATTGACGGTATTGCTTTAATTACCAATCAGGGCAATATTGACAGCACCATTACCGTTAAAGAAGTGATTGATATATTACAGGGGAAGAAATCAGAAAAAAAATTGGTATTCGATAACGCTTATTCAAGCACTTTTCAATACTTTAAGGAACTTGCTAAAATCAATCAATTTCCAGCCACAGGTGTTTATTCTAAAAATTCTAGCAAAGAAGTCATTAAACTTATTGCAGAAGATAAAAATTTTATTGGTATTTTGGGCGTAAATTGGATTGCTGACCAAAATACAGAGGTAAGCAGATACCTGTCGCAGGTAAAAGTATTGGGAGTGAAAAATTTGAAAGGTAAAGTTGGCGATGACCAGTTTTATAAACCAACCCAGGATAATTTGATCAACGGTGTTTATCCTTTCTTAAGAAACATAAATATTATCGATTGCGAGGGGAGAGACGGTTTAGGCACAGGATTTGCAACATGGTTAAGAAGTCAGAGAGGACAATTGATTGTACTTAAATCTGGACTGGGGCCACATAAATTAATGCCGAGAGAACTTCACCTGACAAAGTGAAATTAAGTTAAAAAAAAATAAATTGAACCACGAAGTAAATCTAAAGAGACACTTCATTTTTATTAAATAAAAAAAACAGAATATCCGATGAAAATTTTAAAGAAAGCAATAACCTTAAATGTAGGTTTGGTGTTGATGGGTTCTGCAGTTTTTGCTCAAGATTTAAATGACGCGAAAAAAGCCATTGACGCTGAACAGTACCAAAAAGCATCATCAATGCTTAAATCGTTGGTGAGCTCTAAAGCATCAGATGGTAATAATTATTACAATCTTGGTTTGGTTTACTTAAAAACCGGTTATATCGACTCAGCCAGAGCGGTATTTACTAAAGGCATTACCGCCGATCCTAAAAACAACTTAAACCTGATTGGTTTGGGCGAAGCAGATATGTTATCAAACAACCCGACCTCTGCAAAAACCAATTTTGATAAAGCTGTGGCTTTGGCACCGAAAGATTACAAAACTTATTTGTATATCGGTAAAGCATATTTAGCGCAGGATAAACCAAGTGATGATGTTTCTAAACCTGATTTTACAAATGCACTGGCTAACATTACCAAAGCAGATGAATTAGATGCGAAAGATAAAGATGCAGAAGTATTCTTGGCGCAGGGTGATGCTTATGCGTTACAAAAGAAAAACTCTGAAGCATTAGGTCCATATATGCGTGTTAACGACATTGATCCGAACAACAGAAGAGCTAAAACGCAGATCGGTAAAATGTACAAGGAATCCAGGGCTTTTCCGGAAGGAGAAAAAGAATTACAGGATGTAATTGCAGCTGACCCGAACTATGGTCCGGCTTACCGCGAATTGGGTGAATTATACTTACAATGGAGTAGCTTCGGTACTGATAAGCAAAAAGCAGCCAAAGCAATAGAGAACTATAAAAAGTACATGGATTTAACGGATAAATCTTTAGAATCTCAATTGCGTTATGCTCAGTTCTTGTTTTATGCAAAAGATTTTCCAGCTTTAGAGCAGGTTGCATCAACCATTCAGGCTCCTGCAAATGATCCTAAAAGCGCTATTGTATCAAGGATGAAAGGCTGGGCTGCTTATGAGAACAAAAATTATCCTGCTGCATTAACCAGTATGAATGAGTTTTTCTCAAAAGAGAAAGATCCAAATAAAATCCTTGGCTTTGACTATTTATATTTAGGTAAAGCACAGTTAAAAGCTGGTCAAGATAGCTTAGCTTTGATCAACATTACCAAAGCAGTAGAAAAAGATTCAACAAATGCTGATGCATTGGCAGAAGTTGCTAAAAGCTTCTATGATGCCAAGAAATATGCTAAATCTTCAGAAGTTTACGAAAAAGCAATAAAAGCTAATCCAAATGGAAAAGGTGCATTATATAACTACTATTATAATGCGATGGCAAATTACTTTGATTATGCAGCTAAATTAACTGCTAAACAAAATCCTTCGAAAGAGATTTTAGTGAAAGCTGATTCATCTATTGCCAAAGTGACTCAATTATCGCCAGAAACATACGATGCTTACCTTACCAGAGCACGTATCAACAGTTTATTAGACGATGAGAAAGATCCAAAAGGGTTGATGATTCCTTTTTATGAAGAGTACATCAAAAAAATCACTGAAAAGCCAGAATTAGCAACAGCTAACGCTAAAAAATTATCTGAAGCTTATGATACCATTGGTGGTTACTATTTCTATAAGGACAAAGAAAAAGCTAAAGAATATTTTAACAAAAGTGTAGCGGTTTACCCTAGTGGTACTTTTGCTGCAGCTAAGTTGAAAGAATTAGCCGCACCTGCTCCTGCAAAAGGTAAAGGCAAATAGTTTAAAGTTAAATAATTTAGAAAAGGCAGAGTTTGGTTACTCTGCCTTTTTCTTTTACTTTTGCAACCATAAAATAATTAATATGCAAGCGCAAAGTTCGGCTATAGATTTTTTACCGATTATATTCCAGGTAATCGTTGCTTTAGGTTTTGTTGTACTCACGTTGGTAGCCACTCACTTATTAGGCCCTAAACGTAAGACGGCAGATAAACTGGAAACTTTTGAAGCCGGTATTAAATCAATTGGTAATGCCCGTCAACCTTTTTCCATCAAATATTTCGTAGTAGCCATTTTATTTGTGCTTTTCGATGTTGAGGTGATTTTTATGTATCCGTGGGCAGTTAATTTCCGTGCATTAAAGATGGATGGGATGATTGAGATGTTCATCTTTATGGGTACTTTATTGTTAGGTTTTATCTACGTAATCAAAAAGAAAGTTCTGGACTGGAATTAATTCATTTCACAGTTTTCAGTTCACAATTGGCAGTCAATAGCCTTCTGATTATAAGCTGTAAACTGATAATTGCCGGCCGGAAACTGAAATGTGTACCACTTACACTAACTACATCGGATTTTTGTTATTTAGAAAGGTTCTAAATCGAGTAAAGCTAGTTTAATTGCCTTTAAAATATTGTAAATTTGTTGCTCATTCTGCAAAAGGATGAGCATTTTTTGTTTATAAACATGAGTGAAATTAATATAGTTGATGCGCCTCCAGGAACCGAAGGGCCTGGCTATTTTGCCACCTCTTTAGATAAAGTGATTGGTTTGGCCCGCTCAAATTCATTATGGCCATTGCCGTTTGCAACTTCTTGTTGCGGAATCGAATTTATGGCTACCATGGGTTCTCACTACGATTTAGGTCGTTTCGGTGCGGAACGCTTAAGTTTTTCTCCCCGTCAGGCTGATGTTTTAATGGTTATGGGTACCATCGCAAAAAAGATGGCCCCGGTATTGAAACAGGTGTATATCCAAATGGCAGAGCCACGTTGGGTAATGGCGGTTGGTGCCTGTGCAAGCAGTGGTGGTATTTTCGATACTTATTCTGTATTACAGGGTATTGATGAGGTAATTCCTGTGGATGTTTACGTTCCAGGCTGCCCACCAAGGCCAGAGGCTATTCTTGATGGCTTTCAGCGCATTCAGGACCTTGTGAAAAACGAATCGGGCAGAAGACGTAATTCTGATTATTATAAGCAACTCTTAGGTCAATACGGCATTAAATAATGGAAGAAACAACTTTAAATAACGACATCCACGTTAAGCTGACTGAAAAGTTTGGTGAAAAAGTTACTGCCGTTTCTGAGCCTTATGGTTTATTGACTTTTGTAACCTATAAAGATGTGATTATCAATGTGCTTTCGCATCTTAAAGAAGAATTAAAATTCAATTTTCTAACTGATATTACAGCAGTTCATTACCCCGGTAAAGATCATGGTATTGCGGTGGTTTACCATTTGCACAACATGGTAGAAAAAGTGAGGATTAGGGTCAAAGTTTTTATTTCAGAGCAAAATCCAACCATCCCAACTGCAACAACGGTTTGGAAAGGTGCCAACTGGATGGAGCGCGAAACTTACGATTTGTTCGGGGTTAAATTTGAAGGACACCCTGATTTACGCCGTATCCTGAATATGGACGATCTAGGTGTACACCCAATGTTGAAACAATACCCATTGGAAGACCCGAACAGGGTAGATAAAAAAGACGAATTTTTTGGAAGGTAATTTTATGAATCATAACCATCCGGTATTTACAGATAACGACCCGCAAAGTGAGCTGGTAACCTTAAACTTAGGCCCAACGCACCCTGCAACCCACGGCGTTTTTCAGAACGTTCTGCAATTAGATGGCGAACGCATTGTAAGCGGCGTTTCAACAATTGGGTATATCCACCGTGCTTTCGAAAAGATTGCCGAACACCGCCCGTTCTATCAGATTACACCACTTACCGACCGTTTAAATTATTGTTCTTCGCCCATTAATAATATGGGCTGGCACATGACGGTTGAGAAGCTGCTGAATATTAAAATGCCGAAGCGTGTAGATTATCTTCGGGTAATCGTTATGGAGCTTTCGCGTATTGCGGATCACATTATCTGCAATACAATCATTGGTCAGGATACCGGTGCCACAACCACATTCCTTTACCTTTTCCAGTTCCGTGAACATATTTATGAGATTTTCGAGGAGGTTTGTGGTGCACGTTTAACTACAAATATTGGTCGTATTGGTGGTTTTGAAAGAGATTTTAACGATATCGCTTTTGCCAAAATCAATAAATTCTTAAAAGAATTTCCTGCGGCATTAAAAGAATTCGAGAACCTGTTAACCCGCAACCGTATCTTTATTGACAGGACTGCCGGAGTTGCAGAAGTAAGCAAAGAAATTGCTTTAGAATACAGTTGGACAGGCCCACTGTTACGTGCTACCGGTGTTGATTACGATGTGCGTGTGAGCGACCCGTATTCTTCATACCAGGATTTCGATTTTGAAGTTCCTGTTGGTACCAGTGGCGATATTTACGATCGTTATTTGGTTCGCAATGAGGAAATGTGGCAGAGTGTACGCATTATTGAGCAGGCTATGGAGAAATTAAAATCGGAAGAAAAAGGTATTTTCCATGCCGATGTTCCTGATTTTTACCTCCCTCCTAAACAGGAAGTTTACAACAACATGGAAGCACTGATCTATCACTTTAAAATTGTGATGGGCGAAATTGATGCGCCAAAAGCAGAAGTTTATCACGCTGTAGAAGGCGGAAACGGCGAGTTGGGTTTCTATCTGATCAACGATGGAGGTCGTACCCCGTACCGTTTACACTTCCGCAGACCAAGTTTTATAAATTACCAGATGTTTGCGCCAATGAGCGAGGGCATGTTATTGTCTGATGCCATTATCAACATGAGTAGTATGAACATTATTGCAGGAGAATTAGATGCTTAAAGTAGAAGAACAAACACCTGTAACGTTTTCATCAGAATTGCTTGCCAAATTTGATGAAATAAAAAGCCGTTATCCGGAGGGAAAACAAAAATCAGCTCTGCTACCCTTATTACATTTGGTACAGGCCGAGTTTCTGTGGGTACCAACATCGGCAATGGATCAGGTAGCTGCATATTTAAATATTCAGCCTATTGAGGTGTATGAGGTAGCTACATTTTATACCATGTACTTTTTAAAACCTCAGGGTAAATATGCTTTGGAGGTTTGCCGTACCGGACCTTGTTGCTTGGTGGGAGCCGAAAAAATATTAAGCCACTTAGAAGATAAGTTGGGTGTTAAAGAAGGTGAAGTTACGCCTGATGGCCTTTTCAGCTTTAGAGGAGTTGAATGCTTGGCCGCCTGTGGCTTCGGGCCGGTTTTACAAATCAGTCCGGAATATACCTTCTACGAAAACCTCACTACAGAGAGTGTAGATAAACTGATTGAAGATTTGAAAAATAAATAAGATTTGAGAAACTAGATCTGAGATATGAGAATAGGCAGTTGGTCTAAAATCTCATATCTCACATCTCATATCTATAAACAATGAGTCGCAAATTATTACTTGAGCATATAAACGTACCAGGCATCAATACACTTGAGGTCTATCGCCAGAAAGGCGGGTACCGTGCCGTTGAAAAAGCCCTTAAAACTTTAACGCCAGAAGAGGTTGTTGAAGAGGTTAAGAAATCAGGCTTGCGCGGTCGCGGTGGTGCGGGTTTCCCAACAGGAATGAAATGGAGTTTTTTGGCTAAGCCTGAAGGTGTTGCCCGTTACCTGGTTTGCAACGCCGATGAGTCTGAACCGGGAACTTTTAAAGACCGTTACCTGATGACTTACATTCCGCATGCTTTGATTGAAGGCATGATTGTTTCGAGTTTTGCTTTAGGTGCAAAGGTTTCATACATCTACGTTCGTGGAGAGATGATGCCTCAGATCCGCATCCTGGAGAAGGCCATTGCTGAAGCAAAAGCGGCAGGATGGTTAGGCAAAAACATTTTAGGGACCGGTTACGATTTAGAATTATATGTTCAGCCGGGTGGTGGTGCCTACATTTGCGGTGAAGAAACTGCTTTGTTAGAATCGCTTGAAGGCAAAAGGGGTAACCCCCGCATTAAGCCACCTTTCCCTGCGATTGCAGGTTTATACGGTTGTCCGACGGTAGTAAACAACGTAGAATCGATTGCTGCAGTGGTGCCAATTATTAACGATGGTGGTGATGAATATGCTAAAATCGGTATCGGTAGAAGTACAGGTACCAAACTAATATCAGCATCAGGTAATTTAGTAAAACCAGGTGTTTACGAAATCGAACTGGGTTTACCTGTGGAAGAATTTATCTATTCAGATGAATATTGCGGAGGTATTGCTAACGGAAAACGTCTGAAAGCAACAGTTGCAGGTGGTTCATCCGTTCCGGTTTTACCGGCTAACCTCACTTTAAAATTGGCCAATGGTGAGCCCCGCTTAATGAGTTATGAATCATTATCTGAAGGTGGTTTTGCTACCGGAACCATGTTGGGATCCGGCGGTTTTATTGCTTTTGATGAAGATCAGTGTATCGTACGCAATACCTGGAATTTTTCGCGTTTCTACCACCACGAAAGTTGCGGACAATGTTCGCCATGCCGTGAAGGTACTGGCTGGATGGAAAAAATCCTGCATAAAATTGAGCACGGACATGGTACCATGGATGATGTAGATTTATTATGGGATGTTCAGCGTAAAATTGAAGGAAATACCATTTGCCCGTTAGGTGATGCTGCAGCATGGCCGGTTGCCAGTGCTATCCGTCATTTCAGAGATGAATTTGAGTGGCACATTAAAGAGCCGGTAAAGAGCCAGAGCCAGAATTATGGTTTAGCAAACTATGCTACGCCGATTGAAAAAGCTCCGGTAACGGAAGAGAAATAAATCGCACCGTTTCGTGTCTTCACGAAACGAAAGCTAATAAATACAATTGGTTCGTGGCAACACGAACCAAGAAAATAATAAAGAATATCATTAACCATGAGTGAAAAAGTTAAGGTTACGATAGATGGTATAACAGTAGAGGTTGATAACGGAACCACCATCCTGAATGCTGCAAGGCAAATCGGGGGTGATATTGTTCCTCCGGCCATGTGCTATTATTCCAAGTTACAAGGCAGTGGTGGTAAATGCCGTACCTGTATTGTTAAGGTAACAAAAGGTTCGGAAAAAGACCCTCGTCCAATGCCAAAATTGGTTGCATCTTGTCGTACAACCGTAATGGATGGGATGGAAGTGCTTAACATTACTTCACCTGAAGTTTTGGAAGCACGTGCCGGTGTAGTGGAAATTTTATTGATTAACCATCCATTGGATTGCCCGGTTTGTGATCAGGCAGGGGAGTGCGATTTACAGAATTTAGGTTACGAGCACGGTCTGCAAAAAACCCGTTATGAGTTTGAGCGCCGTACTTTCGAACGTATTGATATTGGTGATAAGATCCAGTTACACATGAACCGTTGCATTTTATGCTACCGTTGTGTTTTTACTGCCGACCAGATCACCAACAAACGTGTTCACGGCATTCTAAACCGTGGCGATCATTCAGAAATTTCTACTTACATCCAGCAGGCGGTTGATAACGATTTCTCCGGAAACGTAATTGATGTTTGCCCTGTTGGTGCTTTAACTGATAAAACTTTCCGTTTCAAAAACCGCGTTTGGTTTACCAAACCAGTTGATGCACACCGCAACTGCGACCATGAAAAATGCAACGGTAAAGTAACCCTTTGGTACAAAGGAGAAGATGTTCTCCGTGTTACCGCACGTAAAGACCAGTTTGGAGAGGTTGAAGAGTTTATCTGCAATACTTGCCGTTTCGATAAAAAAGCAACATCTGACTGGGTTATCGAACATCCAACGCATATCGATGATACTTCGGTAATTGCATCTAACCACTACGAAACTTTAAAACCATTGCCGGTAATTAAACCAAATGCAGCATTACAGGCCGCAAACGAAATTGAATTACATAAAACAGTAAAATACTAATGGATACAGGTTTTATTATAGAAAAGTTTATTCTGGTAGCGGTAATTTTCGGTATCAGTTTGGTAATTGCCATGTATTCTACCTATGCTGAGCGTAAGGTTGCTGCATTTTTACAGGATCGTTTAGGCCCGGATAGAGCTGGCCCCTTTGGAATTTTGCAGCCACTTGCCGATGGGGTTAAGATGTTCATGAAGGAAGAAATTATTCCTACTACCTCAAACAGGTGGTTATTTATCGTAGGCCCTGGTTTAGCTTTACTTTGTGCCTGTATAGGTACTGCCGTTATTCCATGGGGAACCCCCGTATTAATTGCCGGAAAAACCATTTCATTACAGGTTACCGACATCAATGTTGGTGTTTTGTACATTTTTGGTGTTGTGTCTCTTGGTGTTTATGGCGTAATGATTGGTGGCTGGGCATCTAACAACAAATATTCTTTATTAAGTGCCATCCGTGCCGCATCGCAAAATATCAGTTACGAAATTGCTATGGGTTTATCAATCATTGCTTTGCTTCTGATGACCAACACCTTAAGCTTAAAAGAAATCGTAGCACAACAACATGGTCTTAATTGGAATGTATGGTATCAACCACTAGGATTTATCATTTTCATGGTATGTTCTTTTGCTGAGACCAACCGTGCTCCATTCGATCTACCGGAATGTGAAACAGAGTTGATCGGTGGTTACCACACGGAGTATTCATCAATGAAATTGGGTTTTTACCTGTTTGCGGAGTACATCAATATGTTTGTTTCATCAGCCGTAATGGCTGCACTATATTGGGGCGGTTATAATTATCCGGGTATGGATTATGTGGCAACACATTTAGGCCCAACCTGGGCGCCACTGATAGGAACCGGGGTATTCTTTTTGAAAATTGTATTATTCATCTTTTTCTTCATGTGGGTACGCTGGACCATCCCGCGCTTCCGTTACGATCAATTGATGAATTTAGGTTGGAAAGGCTTAATTCCTTTAGCCATTGCCAACATTATAATAACTGGAGTTGTGATTGCGATTATTGAGAAGTTTTAATTATGGAATCATTAAGTAATAAGAAAAAAGTACTGGAACAAAAGCCACTGAGCTTTATGGAACGGATGTACCTTCCGGCAATTGTTAAGGGAATGGGCATCACCATTAGCCACTTATTCAAAAAAGAGGCTACAGTAAGATATCCGGAAGTAGAACGCGAATTCTCGACCAACTTTAGGGGGATGCACTCACTTAAGCGTGATGAAAAGGGAAGAGAGCGTTGTACCGCCTGTGGTTTATGCGCTTTATCTTGCCCTGCTGAAGCAATTACCATGATTGCCGCAGAGCGTAAGCCTGAAGAAAAACACTTATACCGCGAAGAGAAATATGCTGCAACTTATGAAATTAACATGTTGCGTTGCATTTTCTGCGGATTATGCGAAGAAGCTTGCCCTAAAGAGGCCATTTATTTAGACGGACCAATTGTACCTGCTGATTATTTACGTAAAGATTTCATTTATGGAAAAGATAAGCTGGTAGAGGCGCCATTGGAAATGAAAAAATAATAGTATAGTCAGCCTACCTGCAGACTGTATAATTAAGATAATCGTCATGCTGGATTTATTTCAGCATCTTCTTGATAAGACCCTGAAATAAGTTCAGGGTGACGAAAACAGATAAAACAAAAAACAAATTAATGAGTACACAAGTATTCTATTTCGTAGCTACATTAAGTATCATTTTTTCACTGATGGTGATTTTTGCGAAAAATCCAATCCACAGTGTATTGTACTTAATTCTTACCTTTTTCACCTTCACGGTACATTATGTATTGCTGAACGCGCAATTTCTGGCTGTTGTAAACTTTATTGTTTATATGGGGGCTATTATGGTATTGTTCCTTTTCGTGCTGATGTTACTCAACCTGAACAAGGAAACCGAACCTTCTAAATCGCCACTGATTAAAATTGTGGGCGTAATTGCCGGGGGTTGCTTAATTGTTACCCTGATCGGTTCGTTAAAGGCAGCAAGCATCAGCAGTCCGTTAATTTTAAAAAATCCGGGATTAGGCTTGGTAGAAAACTTAGGTAAAGAGCTTTTCGGCCCGTTCTTATTACCGTTCGAATTATCATCTCTGTTACTGTTAGCAGCAATGGTTGGAGCCGTTTTATTATCTAAAAGAGATGAGGTAGAAGCATAATGGAAAATTTAACTACACAAATGGCAGGCGTGCCGCTAAATCATTACATCTATCTAAGTGCAATTATTTTTACTATTGGTGTAATTGGCGTGTTAACCCGCAGAAATGCAATCGTAATTTTTATGTCGGTAGAGTTGATGTTAAACGCAGTTAACTTGCTTCTAACCGCTTTCTCTGTGCATAGCAACGATCCTTCAGGACAGGTTTTCGTATTCTTCATTATGGCTTTGGCAGCTGCAGAAGTTGCAGTAGGTTTGGCGATCATTGTAATGGTATACCGAAATACGAAATCGATAGATATTAATGTTTTAAATCGCCTTAAGTGGTAAATATATAATAAGAATGACAATAGAACAATTGATTTGGTTGGTTCCCTTACTTCCTTTTTTAGGTTTTGTAATTAACGGACTAGGCAGAAAATCTTTATCTAAAGGACTTGTTGGTATCATCGGAAGTGGCGTTATTTTAGCTTCTTTCATCATCAGCGTAGTTATTTTCTTTAGCTTACAAGGCGATACACAAAAAGCTCACGAAGTATTTTTATTTGATTGGATCAGTGCTGGTGCATTACACATTCCTTTATCATTCCTGGTTGATCCGTTAAGTTCGATCATGCTCCTGATTATTACCGGAATAGGTTTCTTAATCCACCTTTATTCTACAAGCTATATGCACGATGATGAAGGTTTCGGTAAGTTTTTCAGTTACCTGAACCTGTTTGTATTCTTCATGCTTTTATTGGTATTGGGTTCTAACTATATCGTGATGTTTATTGGCTGGGAAGGCGTTGGTTTATGCTCGTACCTGCTAATCGGTTTCTGGTATACCAACAGTGCTTATGCCTCGGCAGCTAAAAAAGCTTTTGTTATGAACCGTATTGGCGATTTAGGCTTTTTATTAGGAGTATTTTTAATTTTCAATTTCTTCGGAAGTTTAGAATTCTCAAAAATTTTCCCTCAGGCAGCTAACATGCTACCTGGTAATAATACCTTGGTTTTAATTACCATTTTATTGTTTATTGGTGCCTGCGGTAAATCGGCGCAATTGCCTTTGTTTACCTGGTTACCAGATGCCATGGCCGGACCAACTCCTGTTTCGGCATTAATCCACGCTGCAACGATGGTAACGGCGGGTATTTATATGATTGCCCGTTCAAGCGTATTGTTCGATCTTGCTCCACTTACCCAGCACATCATTGCCATTGTTGGAGCAGCAACCGCTTTAGTAGCAGCTATTATCGCCTTAACCCAAACCGATATTAAAAAAGTATTGGCTTACTCAACCGTATCGCAATTGGGCTATATGTTTTTAGGCTTAGGGGTAGGCGCTTACACAGGTTCTTTCTTTCATGTATTAACACATGCATTCTTTAAAGCATTATTATTCTTAGGTGCCGGCTCGGTTATTCATGCCATGCACCATGAGCAGGATATGCGTCACATGGGTGGATTGAGAAGCAAACTTAAAACTACATTTGCCACCATGATGATCGGCACGATCGCAATTGCCGGTTTACCGCCGTTCTCTGGTTTCTTTTCAAAAGACGAAATTTTGGCTCACGCTTTTCAGGCAAGCCCTGTACTTTGGGGAATCGGGGTATTAACAGCATTCTTAACGGCATTTTATATGTTCAGGATGATGTTCCTTACATTCTCTGGAAAATACCGCGGAACGCATCATGCCGAAAGCCATATTCACGAATCGCCAGCTGCTATGACGCTACCTTTGGTAATTTTAGCTGTTCTGGCTGCAATTGGTGGGGCCATTAACTTTCCGCATATTTTTGGCGGTAACGAATGGTTGGCCCACTGGTTAACAGGTGCGGGTGTTGCACAGCATGAGCTTGATTTAAGCCATTCTACCGAGCTGGCCTTGATGGGTACTTCGGTTGCAGCAGCAGTTATCGCGTTATTATATGCCTATACTAAATATGTAAAAGGTGCGCATGTTCCGGTTGCCGATGAGGCACCGCGTTCGGCACTGGCTAAATTATCGTACAACAAGTTTTATTTGGATGAAATTTACGATTTCATCATTACCAGGCCTTTGGATATCCTTTCTAAATTCTTTTACCGCATTATCGACAACAAGTTTATCGATGGCATTGTAAACGGATTGGGATGGGGCACAAACGAGGCAAGTAAAGGCCTTCGCTTATTACAGAGCGGAAACGTGGGTTTCTACCTGTTTATGATGGTATTTGGTATCATCGCGTTATTGATCTATACATTTAGTTACATATTATAAAAAGGGTTCAAAAATAAATAATGGAACAACTTTTACTACTTATATTTCTTCCGCTTGTGGGTGCTGTTATCGCAGCATTTGCAGGTAAGTCGGCTAAAATAGTTTCGACCGTATTTTCGGTAGCTTCTTTAGGGCTGACTTTGTTTATCGCCTGTAACTTCATCCCGGATGCGAGTACGCAGTTTGAGGTAAATCTACCATGGATTGCTAATCTGGGCATTAACTTCCATGCCGGTATCGATGGTATCAGCATGTTGGTGGTTTTATTGACCAACTTATTAATCCCGATTATTATCCTGTCAAGCTATAAACACGACTATAAAAATCCGGCTGCTTTTTATGCATTGATTTTATTTATGCAAGCTGGCTTATTGTTGGTGTTTACTGCTTTAGATGCTTTCCTTTTCTATATTGGTTGGGAAGCTGCATTAATTCCGATTTATTTTATTTGTGCTTTCTGGGGCGGAAAAGACCGTGTTCGCATTAACATGAAGTTTTTCGTGTACACCATCGCTGGTTCGTTATTTATGCTAATGGGGATCATTTACCTCTACCTGCAAAACCCGGCGCACAATTTTGAAATCTCAGCTTTTTATGCCTTAAACCTGGATGTAGCACAGCAGGGATGGATTTTCTGGGCATTCTTTATTGCTTTTGCGATTAAAATGCCGGTTTTCCCTTTCCATACCTGGCAACCCGATACCTACACTGCTGCACCTGCACAAGGTACCATGTTATTATCGGGTATTATGCTAAAAATGGGTATTTACGGGGTAATCAGATGGTTATTGCCAATTGTACCGGCCGGTGTTCAGGATTGGTCGTGCGTGGCAATAGGCCTGTCAATTATCGGCATTGTATATGCATCATTAATTGCCTTTACGCAAAAAGATGCCAAACGTTTGGTCGCTTATTCTTCAATTGGCCACGTGGGTTTGATTTCTGCAGGTATTTTTGCTTTAAACCAGCAAGGCATGCAGGGTGCAATGGTGCAGATGCTTAGTCATGGTATTAACGTAGTAGGTTTATTCTTTGTGCTGGATATTATTTTCTCACGTGTTAAAACCAATAAAATAGAAGAATTAGGAGGTATTGCTAAAGTAGCTCCTCAGTTGGCTATCGCCTTTCTGATTATTGTTTTGGGAACCGTGGCTTTACCGGGAACAAACGGCTTCATCGGCGAATTCTTATTGTTAATGGGCGTTTATAATGTAGGGATTTGGGCTGCAGCAATTGCGGGCTTAACCATCATTTTTGGTGCAGTTTACATGTTGCGCATGTACCAGAATGTAATGCTGGGCAAAACAAACGAATTAACCATCACATTCAGCGATATACAGGGGTCAGAGAAATTTGTCCTTTATTTGATCTGTGCTTTAATTATCGTTCTGGGCGTTTATCCAAAGCCGTTATTGCACTTAACAGAGGCATCTGTACAACATTTATTAGAACAGGTAAATCAAAAATTAACATCAGTAAAATAAGCAATGAATATTATAATAACCATTAGTATAACAGCTTTTATTGTTCTTTACGCAGGTTTGTTTAAAGCAAATAAAGCATTATTGCCGCTTACCGTTGTTGGCTTACTTACTGCCTTGGGCTTTACTTTTTGTGCCTGGGGTGATAATACTGTTCATTTCGGAATGATGCAGACCGATAATTTTGCACTTGCATTTTCTGGCGTTTGTATTGTTGGAACCCTTTTGATTTTCTTATTAACCCAAAATTATTTTCACGCTAAAAGCGATAATATTGCCGAGTACTACACCCTGATCCTTTTTGCACTTGCCGGAATGGTCATGATGGTATCCTATAAAAACATGGCGATGTTGTTTGTGGGCTTGGAGATCATGTCGGTGAGTTTATATATCCTGGCCGGTATCCGCAAAAAGGATTTTGCTTCAAACGAAGCTTCGTTAAAGTATTTCTTAATGGGAGCTTTCTCAACAGGGTTCCTGTTGTTTGGTATTACACTGATTTATGGTGCTACAGGTTCGTTCGATCTGGATAAAATCCAGGCTTACCTGGTAAATAATACTACTGCAATTTCGCCGATCTTTTATCCTGGAGTAATCCTGATGATGATTGGTTTATGCTTTAAAATTGGTGCCGCACCTTTCCATTTCTGGACGCCGGATGTTTACGAAGGAGCACCTTCTTTAATTACCACCTTTATGAGCACTGTGGTTAAAACCGCTGGTTTTGCTGCATTTTTACGCTTGTTTGAAGGTGCTTTGGCTCCATTGCACGAGTTCTGGGTAATGCCATTAACGGTGATTGTTTGTTTAACCTTATTTATCGGAAATGTAACAGCCCTGTTCCAAAAGAACTTTAAGCGCATGTTAGCTTACTCAAGTGTTTCACATGCCGGGTACCTGTTATTTTCATTGATCGTACTTACCAAAAACTCGGGTAGCAATGTATTGGTTTATGCATCGGCTTATACTTTCGCTTCTATTATCGCCTTTGCTGTACTGATTTTAGTGAAGCAAAAAACCGGTAACGACAGCTTTGAAAGTTTCAATGGCCTGGGTAAGAAAAACCCTTTGGTAGCATTATCTTTAACTATTGCCATGCTCTCTTTGGCCGGTATTCCGTTAACTGCTGGTTTCATCGGTAAATACCTGATGTTCTTAAATGTAATGACCGAATATAAAACCTTGCTGGTGGCTTTTGCAATCTTAAATGCATTGGTGGGTTTCTATTATTATTTCAGGGTAATTGTTGCCATGTGGTTTAAAGATGGCGCTGAAACAACGCTTGCTACACCGGTACAATATAAAGTTGTGTTGTTGGTATCGGTAGTAATTACTCTTATTTTGGGCGTTTATCCTGCAATTATTTTAAACCTGATATAGGTATGCTGTTGTTTAATAATTATTTGTAGTTTTACGAATAATTGAATATGCACGATTTTTGGAATAACCTGCATCAACTACTTGATCCCGAAAAATTATTGAGGGAGGGCGGTTTCTATCTCGTTGTATTCGTAATCTATGCAGAAACGGGTCTGTTTTTTGGGTTTTTTCTTCCTGGTGATTACCTGCTGTTTTTAGCAGGCATGTTTGTGGCAACCGGTAAACTGGATGTAAATATTGCAGTTCTTTTAGCCGGACTTTGTATTGCGGCGATTTCGGGTAATTTTACCGGCTATTGGTTTGGCAGAAGAACCGGGCCATTATTGTATACCAGAAAAGACAGCTTCTTTTTTAAGAAACGCTATTTAAAAGCTGCAGAAGATTATTATAACAAACAGGGAGCCTTTGCATTGATTATGGGGCGCTTTGTGCCCATTGTTAGAACTTTTGCACCGATTTTTGCTGGGGTGGTAAAATTGGAATTTAAAAAGTTCGCCCTGTACAATATTATTGGTGGTGTGCTGTGGATCTGCTCTTTAACCCTATTGGGCTATTTTTTGGGCAGAAGATTCGAAAGAGAAATAAACGATTATTTATTATATATTATTATTGGCTTTATCCTTATTACAACTATACCATTATTAATTACCTTTGTAAAAAGAAAAGTGGTGAGTGGTTCTGAAGAAGATAAAACAGATTTAAATTAAAAATGGCAAAAGACGAAACCCACGCGTGGCATAGCGTATCTCCTGGAAAAAACGTTCCAGAAATTGTTAACGCAATTATTGAAATTCCAAAAGGCTCAAAAGCAAAATACGAAATAGACAAAGAATCAGGTCTGATCAAATTAGATAGGGTTCTTTTTTCGTCGGTAATGTATCCGGCAAACTATGGCTTTATTCCGCAAACTTATTGCGATGATAAAGATCCCTTAGATATTTTAGTGCTTTGTTCAGTTGATGTATATCCAATGACATTAATTGAAGCGAAAGTAGTAGGGGTGATGCATATGGTTGATAACGGAGAGCAGGATGATAAAATTATCGCTGTTGCTGCTCACGACATGTCAGTAAACTACATTAACGATTTAGATGAATTACCTCCGCATCAAATGAAAGAGATTGTTCGTTTCTTTCAGGATTATAAAGCATTAGAAGATAAAAATGTAACTATCGAACATTTATTGGGTGTTCGTTATGCGCATAAAGTAATTAAAGAAAGCATAGAACTTTATAACACAACATTTAGAGAATTAGCTTAATGGATTTACCCACGGTCTGTTTGTTTTTAAATTCAGCGTTAAGTACAATACTACCAACCTCCAATGTAGTTCTTGTAGCCTTACAGGAACCAGATACCGGATCGGTTGGATGGCGGTTGTTCTTCGCCTTATTTTTGGTGCTGTTAAATGGATTTTTTGTGGCGGCAGAGTTCGCCATTGTAAAGGTTCGTGCATCTCAAATAGAAATTAAAGCAAAATCGGGCAGCCGGGTGGGTAAAATGGCCAAAACCATTATCCATAATCTTGATGGATATCTGGCAGCAACGCAATTGGGTATAACGCTTGCATCACTTGGCTTAGGTTGGGTTGGTGAAGGCGTTATGCATACCATCTTTAAAAATCTTTTCGATAGTTTAAAGTGGGGACTCAGCGATGCAAGTATCCATACAGCATCAACCATTGTAGCCTTCTCTCTAATCACCATCATGCACATAGTGTTTGGCGAGTTGGCACCAAAGTCATTTGCTATACAAAGACCGGTAGCGACAACGTTATTTGTTTCGGTGCCACTGCAGTTATTCTATGTAGTTCTCCGCCCTTTCATCTGGATACTTAACAGTTTTGCTTCCATCATCTTAAAACCTTTCGGTATTGATACTTCTGCCGGGCACGAATCTATTCACAGTACCGAAGAATTACAGTACCTGCTCGATCAGGGCAAAGAAAGTGGTGCACTGGATAACAACGAACATGAGCTGATCAAAAATGTGTTCGATTTTAATGAGCGGGTGGTAAAAAATATCATGGTACCGCGAACCAAAATTTCGGGTATCGAACTCACTTCAGATAAAGAAGAAGTAATTGATACCATTATCAAAGAGGGCTACTCACGTTTACCGGTTTACGATGAGGTAATGGATAAAATTGTTGGTATTATCCATGCAAAAGATGTTCTGCCATTAGTGGCGGCCGGCAACCAGACATGGACGGTTAATGATATTATCCGCAAACCATATTTCGTAACGGAAACTAAAAAAATTAACGATCTGATGAGCGAACTGCAAAGTAACCGCATACAGATTGCTATTGTTTTGGATGAATTTGGCGGTACGGCCGGTATGGTTACCCTGGAGGATATCGTTGAAGAACTGGTTGGTGAAATTCAGGACGAATACGATGAAGAAAAGCCATTGGTTGAGAAAGTTTCGGATAATGAGTTTATTGTAAATGCCTTCGCAACCGTTTATGATGTAAATGAGCACTTGCCGCACGATTTGCCGGAAGATGAAGATTTCGATACCATAGGTGGCTTGGTTTCACACATTTTTGAGCGTATTCCTGAAGTTGGTGAAAGTAACGAATCTTACGGTTACCTGTTTACCATTCTTAAAAAAGCAGAGCAGAATATCGAAACCATCAAGTTAGAATTGGTAATCAATAAAGAAGATATGGTTGATAATCACTAATTTCAGCTATGCATATTTTTTATACGCCGGATATCACCCAAAATACATACACCCTTAATGAAGAAGAGAGTAAACATTGTGTAAGGGTTTTGCGTCTTACAGTGGGCTCAGTGGTAAACCTGGTTGATGGAAAAGGTGGGTTTTATACTGCTGAAATTATTGCTGATAATCCTAAAAAGGTCTCACTGGCTATATTAAATGTAGAAAGGGAGTTTCATAAACGCAATCATTACCTCCACATTGCCGTTGCCCCAACCAAAAACATAGATCGCATCGAATGGTTTTTGGAGAAAGCTACCGAGCTGGGTATTGACGAGATTACACCGATTATTACTGACCGGTCGGAACGAAGGGTAGTTAAAGAAGATCGCCTGAATAAAGTAATCACTTCTGCAGTCAAACAGTCGATCAAAGCTTATCACCCTAAATTAAATGAGGCCATTTCTTTGGATGCTTTTTTAAAGGAACCATTTACTGGTGATAAATTAATTGCACATTGCATCGATAATGGAGAGAAAAAATACATATCCGAACTGGTAATTCCGCACCAAAAATACCTTATACTTATTGGCCCCGAGGGAGATTTCACACCCGAAGAAGTGAATTTAGCTTTGAACAAAGGCTTTAAAGCACTAACTTTAGGTGATAACAGGTTACGCACAGAAACTGCTGCTTTATCTGTTTGTTTTGAAATCAATTACCTTAACCGATAGTAAGTTTGAAGTTTTCAATTTTCAGTTTTCAGTTTTCAAAAAAAGCAAAGCTATCGGCTTTTTGCTTTTGCCTTTTAGCTTTTAGCTTTTTGCTTTGGTCTTTCAGCACTTTTCCTCCAACGTACCGGATGGCCAAATTAAAATATAGCGGAGGTGGCGATTGGTATGCAGACCGCACAGCACTGCCAAATTTAATCTCTTATTGTAATGCCAATATTAAAACTAATTTTTATCCCGAAGAAAGCATTGTTGAGGTAGGATCGAAAGAGATATTCAATTACCCTTTTATTTATATGACGGGGCATGGTAATGTGGTGTTCAGCGATCAGGAAGCTAGAAATTTAAGGCAATACCTTACCGGTGGAGGCTTTCTGCACATTGATGACAATTACGGTTTGGATAAATTTATCAGGCCGCAGATGAAAAAGGTATTTCCGGAATTAAACTTTGTTGAACTGCCTGCCAATCATCCCATTTATAACCAAAAATTTAAGTTTCCTGCAGGTTTGCCAAAAATCCATGAACATGATAATAAACGCCCACAAGGATTTGCCTTGATTTTTAAGGGGAGAGTAGTTTGTTATTATACCTACGAATGCGATTTAGGCAATGGTTGGGAAGACTTTGGTACTTATCCTGAAGATAGCCAGGAAACGCGCACAAAGGCACTTAAAATGGGCGCAAACCTGGTTCAATATGCCTTAACTCAATAGCCAATGTATAAAATAAAAGTAAACGATCAGTTTTTATTTGAACTGGAAGACAGGGATTCAGTTCTTATGGTAAACGGTAATCCCGTTCAGCTCGATTTAAGTAAACTTGGTCATAGTGGTACACATGTTTTATACCAGAACAGGTCATTTAATACCGAAGTTATTGAACTGAACAAGGCTGATAAAACCTGTAAAATAAAGATAAATGGAAATATCTACCAGGTTAGTGTTGAAGATCAGTTTGATGTTTTGTTAAAACAGCTTGGGCTGGATAATTTAAACACCAATAAGGTATCAGAAATTAAGGCACCAATGCCCGGTTTGGTATTAAAGGTTCTGGTTGAAGAAAATGCCGAAGTTAAAAAGGGCGATAACCTGCTGATTTTAGAAGCCATGAAGATGGAGAATATCCTGAAATCTTCAACTGACGGTATCGTTAAAAAGATTTTGATTAAGCAAGGCGATAAAATAGAAAAGAACCAGGTTCTGGTTCAATTTAAGTAGGCCATATGTCATTTCGAGCGGAGTGCAGCGTAGCCGAGAACCACGAAGTGCTCAGCGAAGCTAAATCTAACCCGAGATAGATCTCTCCATTCCACTTCGTTTCAGTCGAGACGAATCTCGTTTAATAAAACGCATAAAAAAGTCCCGATTTTTTTAAAACCGGGACTTTTCTTTTTTATTTACCTCTGCTTACCCTGTAAGGTTTTTGCGGAGGGTTTTTAAAGCTTCTTTTTCCTGCAGTGCTAATTTCAGGTGCACCAAGCATCGTCATGGCACAACGGAAACCCACTTCAGCTGATGACTCATCTTGCTGCATAAAACGGCGCGTTGCCGGATTTAACCAATAGGCCATATCATTCCATGAACCACCTTTATATACTCTCGATTTATCGTTTACCAGCGTTACACCTTCTTCATTTAATAGCGTGTTTTGCCTGTCACGGTAACCTCTTTGATCCGCTTGATAAGTAGTTGATGCTACCGGCGATTGTGGATCAGTCGATTTAGAAATGGAATCGGAGCGTTTTGCCTGTGCCTGTTTTTCCGCCCAGGTTTGTTTTCTTCCGGAATAAGCATTTTCCTTAATCGGGTTGCCATATTTATCTAATGCAATTTTTCCATTCTGCGAATCCTCTAACTTTTTGTTGGTGAAATAGTTACCACGGTAAGGGTTAAACGCATCAGCATCAGTAAATGTTGCCGTTCTGTAAACATCATTCACCCATTCATTTACGTTTCCAGCCATATTGTATAAGCCGAAGTCGTTTGGTGCATATTGAATAACCGGAACGGTTAAATCTCCTTTATCGTTTAATGAACCGCCAACACCCATATAATCACCGGGTGCACGTTTAAAGTTGGCCTGGATCATACCCCTGGTTTTCTTTTTGGCCGAGCTCACGCCTAAACCATTCCATGGGTAAATTTTATTTTGGTTGATGTTCTCATATTCCGTATTGCCGATCAGACCTAAAGCTGCATATTCCCATTCAGCTTCTGTTGGTAAACGGTATGGCTGCATTATTACACCATCTTCCAATGTTGCAGTTCTTCTTGGCTGATTTTTACCGGTACCTGTTGCTGCTCCTGCAGTAGTTGTTGCTGCACCAGATTTGGTGTTGTAATCAATCGGCGCATTTTTACCTTTATCGTCATACTGGCCATTTAAATAGGCATCCGTATTAAATGGGTTTGTTGGTTTTGGTGCTGCAGCAGTAGCGTTATTGTTATTTGCTTTTCCGTTGCCTGCTAAGGTTTTATAATCGGTTAAAATACCCTTCTCGCGTAAAATAAATTCGTTGGCTCTTGATGTTCTCCATTCGCAATAACGCGAAGCCTGTTCCCATGAAACACCTACAACCGGGTAATCACGGTAGGCCGGGTGGCGAAGATAGTTGTCTACGTAAGGCTCATTATAGGATAGGGCACGGCGCCATACCAGGGTATCAGGAAGCTCATTATAATAATACTCGCGGTCTTCAGGGAAGTTATACCTGATCCAGTGTAGATATTCCAGCCAGTCGGTGTTCGATACTTCGGTTTCGTCCATGTAGAAAGAAGGAACGGTAACCTGCCTTTTGTAATTGTAGATGTTTGGCTCTACACCCGGTACCTCAATAGCACTTCCTCCTACAACCAAAACTCCACCTTCGATGGGGATCAAACCTGGCCCCGGTGCTCTTTTGTACTGGGTAGCCACGGCAAAAGCACCAGATTGGTTGTTTTTACTTTTCCTATTTGCGTAAGGAATACCCGTTTTGCTCGAACTGTTTCCCCCTTTTGAACTACAGCCAAAAAGTAAGGCGGTCAATGATAAACAGGTAAAAGAATATAGTAATAGTTTTTTCATATAATACGTTGGGAATATCGCCAACAGGCCATTCTGACGATAAAATTAAACAAATTTTAAATGATTATATAAATTATGTGACAAAAAATACCAATTAGATTTTTAAGCCATAACGTATTATTTTATGACGTATTGTGTCTGCCTGTATTTTTGTGTAAATAATTAATATTCAGTCGTATAGTGTTTTGACCGTGATCCAATACTAATCTGTTATTTTTAACACAATTATAGGGTTATTTATTTCTGTTATTGTGATTTAAAACCGGTTGAAAGAAAAAATCTGGGGATTCATATTCAGCATGTTCAAAATGGTATGTGCTTTTTGCTTATCACCCAGGAAAAAAATATGATAAAAAAACCGACAATTATTAATTCCTAACCCTTTAATTAATTGGGTGTTATGGTTTTTTGCCTACATCCTTATGTAAAAATAGTAGGTTTAATTAGTAAATAATCACAGAATTCGTAATTTGCTGAAAATATAAGTTTTGGTTTTGCGTTACAGTATATATTCTGACTTATTGCTCAATACCAAAATCTAAAATTACGTACCTTAAAGGATGAATTTCAAGTACATCAGTAAGCTTGCTTTTTCCGCACTCTCATTGGCCTTGGTATTTGGTAAAACAAATGCCCAGGTAACCATAGGCAATACCCAAACAAACGGTAGCGAGTCGAACAATATTATAACGGCAGTTCCATTTCTGCTCATTACCCCTGATGCACGTGCCGGTGCAATGGGCGATGCTGGCGTAGCTGTTGCCGGTGACGTAAATTCTTCCAGTATAAATGCTTCTAAACTTGCTTTTTTGGAAAAACCTTATGGATTTTCAATTTCGTATAGCCCTTGGTTAAAAAGTTTAGTTCCTGATATTAATCTTGCTTATTTAAGTGGCTTTTATAAATTGGATGACCGTAGTACCATTGGTGCTTCATTAAGGTATTTTTCTTTGGGCTCCATTCAGCTTACCGACATCAATCAACAAGACCTGGGTATCTCCAATCCAAATGAACTTGCTTTCGATGTTTCATATGCACGTAATTTTGGTGAGGAGTTTTCATTGGGAACATCCTTACGATATATTTATTCAAATTTAGCCTCGGGCCAATTTTCATCTTCAGGACAGGTTCATAGTGGAAATGCAGTAGCTGTTGATGTGTCAGGATTATATAAAACAACAACTTCGGTGTTTGGCAAGGAGACGGTTCTTTCTGCAGGTGCCAATATTTCGAACATTGGAACCAAAATGAGCTATTCTGATGGCGGAGAAAATTTCTTTTTGCCAACTAATTTTAAAATAGGCGGTGCATCTACCTTTACAATGGACGATTTTAGTACCCTAACCTTTGCACTTGATTTTAATAAGCTTTTGGTACCAACCCAGCCAATATACGATTCGAACAATAACATTGTCCGTGGAAAAGATCCTAACCGTTCGGTACCTGCCGGAATTTTTGGCTCATTCAGTGATGCCCCGGGAGGTTTTAAAGAAGAACTTAAAGAAGTTGGAATTTCGACCGGCTTGGAATATTGGTACAATCAGCAGTTTGCAGTAAGGGCCGGTTACAATTACCAGAGCCCGATGAAAGGCGACAGTCGCTACTTTACATTGGGGCTGGGCTTAAAGTACAACGTTTTTAATATCGATTTCTCCTATTTAATTGCAAATGCACAAACAAGCCCACTTGCCAATACCTTACGTTTTGGTCTTTTGTTTAACTTTGGCGACAAAAAGATTGCTAAAAAGTAATTTAGCCGATCAACAGATTTAAACAATTCACCAAAATTTTGCCCCATCCATGAAAATTAGAGTAGGTTTCGGATTCGATGTACATCAGTTAAAAGATCAGCATCCTTTTATTGTCGGTGGAGTTAAATTAGAACACCATAAAGGTGCATATGGGCATTCTGATGCCGATGTGCTGCTACACGCTATTTGCGATGCGCTTTTAGGTGCTGCCAATTTGCGCGATATCGGTTTCCATTTTAAAAATACAGACGACCGTTGGAAAGGAATCAGCAGCATTATTTTATTAAAGGAAACAGTTAAGCTATTGGCCGAAAAAGGATGGCAGGTTGGTAATATCGATGCCATGCTGTGTTTGGAGGCACCAAAAATCAATCCACATATTCCGGCTATGCAACAGCATATTGCTGATGCTATCGGTATTTCTACTGATGATATTTCTATAAAAGCAACGACCAACGAGCAGATGGGCTTTATCGGCAGGGAAGAAGGCGTAGTTTCTTATGCCGTGTGTTTAATAGAAAAACCTTAAATAATTTTACGGGCTGTTAAATAAGAAATGGGTAGGCCAATACAGAAAACCAATATGATTGCATTTAAAATAGCCTTTTCATAGTGAAAGGGTACCGCTGGTATTTTGGTTAACGGAACAATTATTAAATTCATAACCGTCCAAACAAGCAGGCCGTAAAGAATTCCGGATAGTATAAAGTGCTGTTTAAGTAAAGCAATTTTAGTAGCGGCAAAAGTGTAAAATAAGGTAAAGCTAAAGGCAATAAAATAATGCAAGGCTAAACCTATTAAAACCATTTTAATTCCGCCGGTAAAAGCCGTACTCCCTAAAATGGCACTGGCAATATATTGAAATACACCGCTAAAGTTCATTTTTGCCAGGAATATAACTGCTGCCAGTCCATCTAACGTTCCGGCAATGAGGGTGATCAACAGCACCTTTCTTAATGAAAATGAAGCTTGGTTAGATTTTTCCATCATCATAATTTTTTAAGGGCTGACTTCCGAGGCCTGCCTGTACATTATTGAGCTTCGGAAGCCGCCTTTAATTTTTAAGCTGTTTGTTCTCTCACATTACCTGTTCTTTTTATGGTACCCCATGTTTCCAGTTCGCCTTTTATTGCTTTCCTGAACGAGCGGAATAATACAATATACATTAATTGTCTCCAAAAAAAGCGCTGAGGGAAGATGTAAAGCAGGTTAGTATATTTTTCTTTTTCCATGCGGAAAGCTATTGCAGCAAAAATCATGTCTACTACAATAAAGATGATGTAATAAAACAACACCTGGCCAAAACCGTTATGCAGGCTTAAAATGCCCGAAAAACCGGTTAATGTTAAATTATTAATAGCACTCAATGAGAATAAGCCACTGATTAAAGAAATCAGCATGAAAAAGTCGGCAAGTGGCGAAAATAGCGGCAAAATAATCTGATAAATCAGGATATTTGGCATTCCTACCATTCCAAAATAGCCGTATTTCTTGTTGAGCAGTGTTTTTTTGTTTTTCCAAAAGCTTTGCATTACGCCAAAACTCCAGCGGAAACGTTGTTTCAGTAACATACTTACTGTTTCAGGGGCTTCAGTGTAAGCAATTGCGCTATCGCAGTTTTTAACTTTGTAACCTGCCTTTAAAATACGCATAGTCAAATCGCAGTCTTCGGCAAGTGTATCAACGGTAAAACCACCAACTTCGAGGATTACCTTTTTTCTGAATGCACCTATTGCACCGGGAACAACGGTAATGGTATTTAATAGATCGAAAGCGCGCCTATCCATATTCTGGGCGGTAATGTATTCTATTGATTGCCATTTGGTAATGATGTTATTGGCATTGCCAACTTTTACTGTTCCGGCTACGGCAGCAATCTCATCACTATAAAAGTAACGCATCAGTTCGGTAACGGCATCATTTTTTAACTGTGTATCGGCATCAATGCACACTACAAATTCGGAAGTTGCTTTTGATATACCGAAATTTAAGGCCGATGCTTTACCGCCATTCGCTTTTGTAAAAACCTTTACCTGTGGGTGCTGGCCAAAATGTTGGTTAATGATGTCGTAGGTTTTATCCTTTGATCCGTCATCAACGAAAATCAGCTCGAAATCAGGATAAGTAATTTTTAATAGGCTATTAATGGTTTGAATGGCGGTAACCTCTTCATTGTATGCAGGAATAATAATACTTACTTTTTCTGAAGGGTCTGCAATCAATTGGCCGATATTCTCTTTTGCCCTTTTTCGCTGCCTGATGGCTAAATAAGCAATAAACAGGGTTCTTAAAATAGCAAGTACGATAGCCACAGAAAATATGATGTTCAAAATCATATTTCCGTAATAAAAGAAATGGATGAAAAAGTAATCGCCTGAGCCAGAAAAACCGCTATTTGCCGTAGATTTAACCGCGGGCATGAGTTCCGATCTTTTTTTGCCCATTAAATCGCCCACGGTGGTAAAGGTATATCCTTTAGCTTTGAAGAATTTTATAATCCGGGGTAATGCAGCCACAGTAGCTTCACGGTTGCCGCCGGCATCATGTAATAAAATAATATTGCCGTTGTCCTGTTGTTTCACCACTTCGTTAAAAATCTGGTCGGCGGTTTTTCCCGGTTCCCAATCTTCAGGGTCAATATATTCGCCTATATTGATGTAATTTTCTTTACGGCTTTGGGCAACCGGCAAAATTTCTGAAACGTTTTGAGGCTCGGCATCAGCGTTAAAAGGTGCACGGAACAAAATGGTGCTGTGGCCGGTAACTGCCTCAATTAAACGACGGGTAGCATTCAGCTCAAACTGTACACGTCTTGGGCCAATGGCAGACATATCGGGATGAAAAAACGTATGGTTCCCGATTTCGTAACCATCGTTGTATTCTTGTCTTAACAGCTCCATATTCTGTTCGGCCATAATCCCAACTACAAAGAAACAGCCGGGTACTTTTTCCTTCCTCAGAATATTTAGCACCTGTGGGGTATAAACCGGATCAGGTCCATCATCAAAGGTTAAGACGATTTTTTTATCGGCCTCTCCAAATCTCTTGATTACGTATTGCTCTGGTAGTCTGGTATACTTTTGATCGGCAATAGAAAAGTTATCTTTATTTAAGGTAAATTTTACACTGCCCGGGGTTGGGGTAGAAATAAGGTCCAGTATTTCACCATCGCCTAAATAGGAGATCCCCCCCATATTTAATGAAGCAATTTTGCGCAGATCAAATGGTTTCTTTTTTAATGTATCGAGGCTAAGATCATTGGAAATAAACGACCATAAACGTTTGTCTTCTGAACCCAGGCGCCATAAGGCTATGCCAGCAATATCCCAATCATCCGCCTTGCGGATCAAATTAAAATAAGTGGCGGCATCAGTAAAATATACTTCGTGTTTAATGCCGCTTCCATCATTGTAGCTATAATTAAGATTGGCCGATTCGGGGTTAAAATTAATTTTACTTTTGTAATTAACCGCGGTGGTCATGGCCTGTTCGTAGGTAATTGGAGCGCCAACACTGTTTTTGGGCCAATCGTAGCCGTAGCAGGCCAGTGCCAGGATCACCTTGTCAGCATTAACCTTGCTACAGATATCGTCCAGTTTTTCTTCTACCCATTCCTGATGTGAAATATCGCCTGCGTTACTTTGTTCGGTATGCTGATCATAAGCCATCAGTACTAAGTAGTCATTATATTTTTGAAGGATTTCTGGCTTATAATCGTCGTTTTCCGGTGAAATGTCCTGGGAAACAATTAGTTTTTCGGCATGAAACTGGGTATACAGATTTTTCATAAAAGCGTTAAAACCGTCGCTATTTTGAAGGTTAAGCTCTTCAAAATCTATGTTGATGCCGCTATAGCCATATTTTTTGGTAACCGATATAAGATCGTAAATCAGTTTTTGCTGGGCAGGCTGATCGTTTAATAATCTTTTTACTGCTGCACCATCCCAATGGTCTTTATTATAATTTGAAACTACCGCGATTGCCGATTTTTTGGCGGTATGTATTACCTTTAAAGCCGCAGTATCTACTTTGTCTACAATAGAATCGCCATTTAAAAAAAACGATTCTGTAGCCACCATATCCAGATGGCTGATGTTGCGTTTTAAATCTGATATTGAAGATTCTTTACTTGCGGCCCAGCTTACGTAAAAAGCCATATTAATACGCTTGTTGTTACCACGATGGGTTAAAATGCGGCGTTCACGGTCTTTTTTTATCTTTTGCAGCTTAGATTTTTCTATGGTAAAATCTTTATACTGTTGCGACTTTTTTAACTTCTCTAATTGTTTTTTTGTTAATGGTGTATTCGTGTTGATAAAAGGCAGATTGGGTGCCTGTACTGAAGACAGCGTATACACTACGCAGATGATTGCGATAATGAAGACTAAAAAAAACGTACGGCTTACCCATGTAAATGCATACCAGCGCCTTTTAGTTTCAGTTTGAAATATTTGTTTTCCGGACATTTTTCTATTCTGATTGATGATCAAAAATCACTAACGAATATGAAGATTGGATGAATGACTTAAAATGAAACGGCTGAGGCGGTAGATCGTTAGTTCTTCTAAGATACTATTTTTACTGATCTGTTTATCAGCCGGAAAAATGAATTTCCGGAGCTTTTGGTTAGCATATCGTCTTTATCGAATGTAGCTGCTCCAATGAGATTGGATTCTTACTTTATAAAAGGCACAAAAAAGCCGGCAAATTTTACAAAAAAGTGCCGGCTCAAATATAATTTAATAAACCTCTTACTCCTCTAAATAACCAAATCTGCCTTGGTTGTAATCTTCAATCGCCTGGTGGATTTCGGCTTCAGTATTCATTAAAAATGGACCGTACTGAGCAATTGGTTCATCTATTGGTTCTCCACTCAGAACTAAAACCACGCTGTTTTCCAGGGCTTCAACTTTAATCTCTTTACCTTTGTTTTTGAAATGGATAAAATTATCTGCTACTGCCGTTTCTGATCCGTTTACCTTAATCGAACCTTCAATTACCATCAATCCGGTATTAAAATTCTCCGGAAAGTTAAAAGTAGCTTTGCCACCTTTATTTAACCGGGCATTATAGAGTTCTATTGGACTAAAGGTATTTGCATTGCCTTTTATACCCTCATAATGCCCTGCTATAATTTCAATTTTACCTCCATTTTCAGGAAGATCAACATGAGCCATATCAGCCTGTTTAATGGCCTGATAACCCGGTTTGCCCATCTTATTCTTAGCAGGTAGATTAACCCAAAGCTGAACCATTTGAAAAGGACCTCCGGTTAAGCTGTAGTTGGTTTCATGGTATTCTTTATGTAATACACCACTTGCGGCAGTCATCCATTGTACATCGCCCGGATATATTACACCGCTATTGCCCGAGCTATCGTGATGGGCAACTGCACCATGATAGGCAATAGTTACCGTTTCAAAGCCCCGGTGTGGGTGAACACCAACGCCCCTTGGTTCTTTCCTGGCAGAAAATTCGATCTTTGAGCCATAATCCATCAGGAAAAAAGGGCTCATATCAATTTCATATCCGCCTGGGAAAAAATTATGTACCCTAAAGCCATCGCCAACCATGTGCGGCGCAGGAGCTTTAAGTATATTGTTGATTTGTTTTGTGTTGTCCATTACCTTCTAAATTTTTAAGGCATGGCGCATAGCGCAGGGAGCTTAAATAGCCCCATGCACTTTGCTCTATGCTAAATTATGCTTGTTTTACAAACTGCAATTCGCCCAAAATGCGAACTTCTTCACTTACCATTACGCCACCGGTTTCTAAAGCGGCATTCCAGGTTAAGCCAAAATCAGAACGGTTGATTTTTCCGCTTAAAGTAAAGCCTGCTTTGGTATTTCCCCATGGATCAGTAGCAATACCACCAAATTCAGCTGTTAATTTTACTGGTTTAGTTTCACCTTTAATGGTTAAATCGCCTTTAACGATATAATCGCTGCCATCTTTTTCTACTGATTTTGATTTAAATTCAATGTGTGCAAATTTTTCAGCATCAAAGAAATCGCCGCTTTTTAAGTGGTTATCACGGTCGGTATTTCCGGTATCAATAGAGCCAATATCACCTTTGAAAGAAATCTCTGCATTTTCGAATTCATCACCTTCAGATGTTAATTCTGCAGAGAAAGATTTTAAACTACCGGTTACCGTAGTAATCATTAAGTGTTTTACTTTAAATTGTAATTCGCTGTGGGTTGGATCCAATGTCCATTTTGTAGTTGCCATATTTTTGTTTTTTTGAGATGTTTATTATTTACAACACAAAAGTACAGCGAAGGTTCTTCAGAAAAATTGATGTATGTTAAGTAATGAAAGGATGTGGAAGTGGTTGAGAGATTGAAGGTTGTAAAATTGGAATGTTTGAAAGTTAATCTGGTCAAATCATTAACTTATTCCAAATTAATTAAGCCTTAAAGTGTTTATTGGCCAGCTCCTTTCTTACGCGGCTTAGCGATTCGGGTGTAATGCCCAGGTAAGAGGCAATCATCCACTGTGGAACGCGCAGCGTAAGATTAGGGTATAGTTTAATGAAATCGAGGTACCTTTCTTCGGCAGTTGCACTGAGCAGCATGTTAATGCGCTTCTGCATAAAACGGATCGAGTTATTTAACAGCCTGATTTGCATCGGCTGCAAGCAAGGCACTTTACTGGCTGCTTCTTCCATGAAATCGTTGGGCATCAATACTGCTTCGGTTGCTTCAATAGCATCGATAAAGAATATCGAAGGTTCATTATTCATGCTGTTGCGGTCGGAGATAAGCCAGTTTTCGGGTGCGAACTGTAAGATGTGCTCTTTACCTTTGGCATCAATTGAATAGGCTCTCAATAAGCCTTTGCCTACAAAGAAGCCGTGCTTAAGGGTATCGCCGGTATATTGAAGGATTTCGTTTTTTTCAAATTTCCTTACTTTTAATCCAGCCGAAATACTTTCGAACTGTTCATCAGTAATTTCTATTTTTTCTTGCAGGTACTTCTGAAACTGATGAATCATAAAAGTTTAATCTTATTTTTTTGCAGGCTTAATATCAGAAAAATCTACACCACATTTGCAATTGCCCCCACAACCATCTTTTTTTACCTGTAATGATTTAAAAACCAAACGGCCAACATATACCAATGCAACCGCAAAAAGTAAAAAGACTAAAATCGTTTGAATATCCATATCACAAATATAAGGGCTTTTGGTGTTTGGCTGTTCAACTGAATGTAAATTATTGCCGGTTTTACCACAAGGAAAACCGAGTTTTACACTGAGGGCATGGAGATGGAGTAATCATAATAATTCGCTGTGGTAATCTGTGCTTTTTCTCTGCGGTTAATAATTTTTACCACAGAGGGAACAGCGTTTGGCACAGAGGGCATAGAGCGTGTGTTATTCGTTATCGGATAAGGTTCGTATCCACGGGAATTTTTTCTTCTGCCACAGAATTATGGAAAGATTTATCTCTTTGTTCCCCTGTGCTTTTCCTTAATGATCTCTGTGGCGAAGGAAAGCATAGTTTATACCTCCATAAAAGCCACCGTTCCGCCCACCCAATCAAAATCGGCATTGTAACGTACGCCGATCATTTTGCCACGGCTTAAGCGGGCCAGATTTATGCAGAGCTGTGGCTCGCCACCATCAGGCCATAAATACATCATCCGGATTTCGGCTTTTACACCGCCATCGGGCGATAGTACCGCAGGCTCATAATTTACCTTTCTTTGTAAAATCCAGTTTTCGGGATCCTGAATGCCAGTGATGTCTGATGGGCTTACATCAATCATAACACCCATGCCGGCAAAAGAAAACAAAGGTTTAAGCACGTAGTTTTCTAAATCAGCCGGAAGCGTTTCTATCTCGTTTAAAAAGCGCGTTTCAGGTACAAATTCACTCTTTAAAAAAGGCATGGTGTATTTACTGATGCGGTAAAACCAGTTAGGATGTGTTACCCATTCGATATCCAGTTCCCCGCGTGGATCAAAACTGTTTTTGAAGATTTCGGTATTATCGGCAACTTCGTCAAAAATTAAACGGTTGTATATCCTTTTTAACCGGATCGGTTTGCCATTTTCTTCATAAAACAATTGTTTGCCAACTTTTTTAATATCGGCTAAAGCCAGAATTTTAATGCCCAGCATTTTCTGTGTAACGAAAAAATCGATTGCTGTTTTCTGGTTCGGTGCATCAACATCCATTAGCGCCACTTCTTCGGGTTGGTGCTTGCCTATAATTACTTCCTTAAGCAGCTCAACATATTTTTCTTCGTTAAAACCATTTAAAAAATAATTCACCGAATCGTCTATATCAAAACATGTTTTAAAGGTTTTGGCCAAATGATGCTGAAAACCATATAAGGATGGGAAGCCCTGCATTTCGATTAACATCGGACTGAGCTCGCCAGCATCGTTTTTACAGATGCCGAAATCGAAGGTCAGAAAATGTGGCTGTCCGTTTTCATTGGGTACTTTCCAGTTTACCGGTATGGCCTTATCTGTTATGGCTTTAAAATTGGGTTGTTTAATCAGCTTTATGATCTCTTCGCCTGCAGCAATCAGTTTTTCTTTTAAGGCCTGTGGAACAAAAATCGGAGTTTCTGCCACCCTGAAAGGAATTTCCGGATAACCCAACCCCAGTTCATTTAAAAAGATCTGATACTTTTCGGCGGTAAACCGCTGGTTGTATTTTTGTCGCTGTGCAGGTATCATAGGTTTTTATTTGATTTTTTTAAGCGTCATTTTTACCGTAGTGAAGAAATCCTTTAAACTTGTTAATAGATTTCTCCATTCCGTTGCGCTCCAGTCGAAAGGACGACGAGTTTAGCAGATTATGCTTCTTGCAGATTCCCGATGGCTTTTCGCAGGAAATTAGGTAAAATAATACTTTGCGTAAGTACAATCCTTGCCGGATCGTCTAAACTATTAAGCATATCGAAGTATTTTTCTTCGCCGTGCATGTCTACTATGGCTTTTTTCCTTTCGTCTTGCAGCAGGTACATTTTCATCCCCACGGGGTCAGCCTCCGGGTGGAACTGGGTACCGATAATTTCATCCGAAAACCGGATCGACATCATGCAGCGTTCCAGATCCACATGTTTGCGTTCTTTTTCGATGGCGAGTAATTTTGCCCCCTTTTTCCTGAAAGCGGCAA
Source organism: Pedobacter zeae (assembly GCF_014196715.1). Lineage (GTDB taxonomy): Bacteria > Bacteroidota > Bacteroidia > Sphingobacteriales > Sphingobacteriaceae > Pedobacter > Pedobacter zeae. The sequence goes on along the minus strand of NZ_JACIEF010000003.1, from coordinate 343,145 downwards.
AATCAGGCTCGATGACTTGCCAATCTCTGCTGTCGACTGAAAAGAAAGGGTTGGTAAGACCATTAAAAGTTTCGTCTTGTTCCCCATCTTCAGTCAACGTAATCGGGAAAATACCAAAAGCGTTCGACCGTCTTTCGGTTACATTGCCCAATTCATATTTTCTACAGGCCAACTGGAAGGAATGGCAGATTAAAAAAGCATATTTTTTTCTTTCGTTGTTTTTATGGTTAAAATCTTCTATCAGATCCAGTAGATTAAAAAAATCATTTTCCCATTGTTCTCCTTTACTTTCAATTGGGCTACCCGGGCCGCCGCTCGAAATATAGGCATCGTAACCTATACCCGGTATTTCGCCTTTTTGCCTTAAATCAAAAATATCAAAAGTTAAGTCGATATTATTTTCGTTTTTAAAACGGGATAAAATTTCCTGAATTCCCCGCATACCCTGATTAGGTGCACCGTTATTCATGTCAATAACAGCCACCTTTAAGCTTCTTTTATCCATTGTAAAATTACTTTGCGCCTATAAGTGTTTGGGTGGTAATATAATCTACCACGGCTTCAAAGTTACCAGTTTGCTGGTAAACAGCCAACTGCCTGTCAGCACCTGTGCCATGTTCGAGGATTTTATGTACATAATTGATATCCTCACGGCACCCCAGATCATCCACCACATCATCTACAAAGTCCAGCAGTTCCAACACGAGGTTGCGACAGTTAACTTCCATTTCCTTACCGAAATCGATCAGATTCCCGTCAATACCATAGCGGGCAGCACGCCATTTATTTTCGTTGATCAATGCCCTCGAATAACTGATGAATTCCATATTCTGCAGGCGCAGTTTGTATAATTTGGCGCATAAAGCCTGAAATAATGCTGTAAATGCCATGCTTTCATCGATCAGCATCGGGCAATCGCAAATGCGGAACTCAACGGTATCGAAAAACGGATGTACACGGATATCCCACCAAATTTTCTTGGCGTTGTCCATGCAATTGGTCTTAATCAGCAGCTTCACATAATTATCGTAATCTTCTATGCTGTTAAAAATATCGGGAATACCGGTACGCGGAAATTTATCAAAAATTTTAGTCCTGAATGATCGATAGCCTGTATTTCTGCCTTCCCAGAAAGGTGAGTTGGTTGATAAGGCAAAAACGTGCGGTAAAAAATACCTCACCTGATTGGCAATATGAATAGCCAGTTCTCTCGATTGAAAACCAACATGCACATGCAGGCCAAAAATAAGGTTGGAGCGGGCAGCCTCCTGCAATTCATTAACAATTTCGTTATAGCGGGGATGTTCTGTAATGAGCTGTTTTTCCCAGTGCGAAAAGGGGTGTGTACCCGCAGCACCAATTCTTAAACCCTGCTCTCCGGCCAGTTGCGATACCGTATAACGCAACTGTGAAATCTCATTGCGTGCCTCGGTAGTATTTTTACAGATTCCGGTACCAACTTCTACCACTGCCTGGTGCATTTCTGCTTTAACCTGGTCTTTGTGTATTTTTTGTGCGGCCTCTACAATTTTTTGGTCGTGCGAAGTAAGCTCTCTGGTAACGGGATCAATTACCATGTACTCTTCTTCTACACCCAGCGTAAATTCGTTCATATTAATCTCGGTTAGAATTTAAAACGCAGTTATTTTTTTGGTGCTGTTTTTTTAGGCTTTGCCGGTGCTTTTTCTGCTGCGGTAGCTTTTTTTACTGTTGGGGTTTTAGCTGCCTTGGGGGTTGCTTTTGCAATTAGAGGTTTATTCCCAACAGAAGCTTTAATGTATTCGCCCCAGGTTAAGTTATCCTGACCATCTTTTTGTGCTTTTGCCCTTTCGATAGCGTAATTGGCCGTAGTTTCTACTACCCAGTCGAAATTTTCCTGACCAACGCTTTTTATATCCGCATCGGGCGCCGGGTTGCAGAAATCAATTGCTATAGGTACACCATTGCGCACGGCAAATTCTACCGTATTAAAATCGTAGCCTAAGTATGTACACAATTTTAAAGTGTATTCCTCTACTTTTTTAAGCAATTTAGGATCGGGCGATTTACCCTCGGTTGCGTAACGCAAATGATGCGGATTTCGCGGATCGTACTGCATAATACGCACATGTTTACCTCCGATACAATAACACCTGAAATATTCCTCGAAAATGATCTCTTCCTGTAAAAGCATCACCAGTTGCTTTGTGCCGCTATGTTTATCGAAAAAATCTTCTTTGTTATGCAGTTTATAAACATCTCTCCAGCCACCACCATCATAAGGCTTCATATAGGCCGGAAATCCCACATATTCAAAAATGGCGTCCCAATCTAACGGCATTTCGAGGTTTGAGAACGATTCTGATGTGGTTCCGGTGGGGTGCTCTCTCGAAGGAATGAGTGCGGTTTTAGGTACCGGCACACCAATCTGTTCGGCCAGTGCATTATTAAAAAATTTCTCATCAGCGCTCCACCAGAAAGGGTTATTGATCACTGCTGTTCCGGTGATGGCTGCATTTTTTAAAGACGCGCGGTAAAATGGCACATCCTGCGAAATACGGTCGATAATTACCGAATAACCCAAGGGCGCATTCTGAAATATTTTGTCGATTTTAACAGCTTCGGCAGTGATCCCCTTTTCAGCTTTTTGATTGATCCTTTCAATTACGGCTTCAGGAAAAGAACGTTCCTGTCCAAATAAAATCCCTATTTTCTTCATCGGTATAATTAAGTTTAATTTTTGACCAAAATGGTTAATGGTTTAACTGCTTAATCGGTTAATTGTTTGGACCGTCGTAGCCTAAATCGGCCAGGAGGCCAAACTAAAGTTGTGCAATATAATTCGGGAACATTTCCCTCCAGATCGGCCAGTCGTGATCGGCATTTTGCCTGATATCCAACCAATGATCGATTCCTTTCTGCCTTAAGATGCCGGATAATCGTTCGTTATCAGGCCGGCACATATCGCGGTCGGTAGTGCCCAGCACAATTTTCATGTAATGCAGTTCGGGGTTGCTGTTATTCAAAAGATAATCAACAGGATTGTTAAAATAAACATCGTCATTGTAGAAACCATCCAGTTGCCCTGAAATATCAAAAGCCCCGCTCATACTGAACATGTGGCTCACCAGCCAGGGGTGCCTGAAAGCAAAGTTTGCCGCATGGTAACCTCCAAAACTGCAGCCTGCAGTGATAATTTTGCTGTGCCCGGTTTCGTGCCTTGCCAAAGGCGCAACTTCTTCCAATAAATACTTATCGTACCAGATGTGGTTCTTCACCCGGTCGGCAGGATGGATATTTTTGTTGTACCAGCTCAATTTATCAACGCCATCAGGGCAATAGATTTTGATTTTCCCTTCATTGATGAATCCTTCAACAGAATCGATCAGCCTGAAATCCTTATTTTCAAAATATCGCCCCATGCTTGTGGGGAACAGTAGGATAGGAATACCACCGTGACCAAAGATGAGCATGTCGATTTCGCCACTTAAATTAGGGCTGTACCATTTCTTATGTTCTTCTTTAACCATAATAAAAATTGAATGATTTAAGGTATAAATTAAAATCTACAAAAAGAATAGTTGGAGCAGTAAAATGAAGCAAATTAAAAGTGTAATCGTAAAAATTAACCTATGGTAATTAATAGTTTATGGAGATTTGTACCTTTGCAGCCTCATTCTGAGGCGATAGCCATGTGATAGGGGATTTTGATTATGATATACACCACAATTTTATCGGTAAAAGTTAATACCAGTAGCTTTAAAATACCTTCTGCTTATTTAAAGCACGAGGTAGAAATAGATATTTACACACCCGATGGTATTTTAGGAAACGAAAAAATAGAGCTTTTACTGTTGAACGATGGCCAGGATGTAGCCAAAATGCATTTTAGCCGGATTTTGGAAGATGCGCATCATGGTAAAAGAAACCACAGATTGGTGGTTGTGGCCATTAAAGCATCAGAAGACCGGTTAATGGAATATGGTGTTGCCGGCGTGCCCGATTTTAAGGGCCGCGGTGCCAAAGCGCAGGCTTACAACGATTTTGTTATCAAAGAATTGCTGCCTTTTGTGAAAAAGAAAATCGCGATGCCGGTTTCGGGCAAAGTAGGTTTTGCCGGCTTTTCTTTAGGTGGTTTGTCTGCTTTCGATATTGCCTGGAACAATCCTTCGGTTTTTGATGTGGTTGGTGTTTTCTCCGGAGCATTTTGGTGGAGGAAAAAAGATTTGAACGAGGGATATACTGATGCCGACCGGATTATGCACGCGAAAATTGAAAATTCCGCTACCAAACCTGATATGAGGTTTTGGTTAATGACCGGAACGGAAGATGAAAAGGCCGACCGGAATAAAAACATGATCATCGATTCGATCGACGATACGATTGATATTGTAAAAATCCTCCTGGATAAAGGATATAAAAGGCCTGCCAATGTTTTTTACTATGAAAAAGTTGGCGGTAAACACGATGTACCCACCTGGGAAAGTGTAATGCCGGCTTTTTTGGATTGGGCATTTGAGGTATAAGACTCACCTAACTTAACCTTTATTTGCGAAGTGAATACTTCAAAAAAATACCGGTGTCAAATATCGTCCACAGGCAGCTTCTTTGCCCGCAAGCCTTTAGTGCGGCATTTGCCCAGGTATTGCAGGTTTTAAAAATACTGTAACTGCCCTTAGCTTCATAAAAAGCATCGCCTATATCATAGTGAACGTTCGATTTGACCTTGATCAGATGCCCTTCTTTATTTTTTTTAAAACTATTTAAGATGTAATGGATCAGCTGTTGGTATTGTGCTTTACTGATCATAATTTTTTTACAACGCGTATCTTCCTGTATATTTTGGTAATAAGTAGTGTGCATGGCTGATGCGCTTAATCCGGAAATTGCCCTCAAACCATTGCTAAGTTTCAGGTCAGAAAATTCGGGTGTTTCGAGGTAGAATTTTTTATCACCCCAGCCCATGGCCAGGTATCGATAGGTACTATCGGCCGCTAAAGTGTTTTGATAACGGATTTCTTTCGTCCAGTTTACCTGTGCGGTAACTGCAGGTACTACAATATCCGTGTGTACACCATTCGTCATAATGTAAATCGCAATTTCTTTTGGATTTGTAGGGTTGGGGTTTACGGTTATACGTGAGGCGAAAAAAGCGGTGAGGAAATAAACTCCGATCAAAAGGATAAAAACAGTACAAAACTTACTTGCGTATTTTAAAAACCGTTTATTCATGCTATCCTGGTTATTTATCTTTAATTTAATACAAAATGAATGTTTTTGGTAACCCAAACGCCTAATATTGATTTTGTTGATACCGGCATCGAAAAACATGATTTTTTGAGTCTGTTACTTCTCCTTAATTTTACAATATGATAAAGGGACTATTTGAAACACATATTTACGTAACGGATCTGGAAAGATCAATAGATTTTTACAGCAATATTTTGGGTTTAACCCAATGCCATTATGAAGAAGAACGCAGGATTGCATTTTTCTGGATTGGCAAACCGCAGGAAGCCATGCTGGGGATTTGGGAAAAGCCAAAAGATGAAATCGATATCAGGCATTTTGCATTCAGGTGTGAGGTAGCTGATGTGCTCGATAAATCAGTTAGTTTTTTAACACAACATCACCTGAAGCCCTATAATTTCTTAAAAAGCGATGATGCCGCACCAATGGTATTTGCCTGGATGCCTGCAGTAGCCATTTATTTTAACGATCCTGATGGGCATGCACTCGAATTCATCGCGATTTTAGATGGTGAGGCTAAACCAGATTTAGGGGTAATTTCTTATCAGGACTGGTTAAATGCAGGTATTTGAATGTATATCTTAGATAAAATTGTCAATCCTGGGCTTGTCGAAGACGTATTCTAACACCGCTTAAAGTATTTCGATACTGCGCCAGGCTCAGTACAGGCAAGCTCAATGTTGCAAAGTTCGCGGGCAAATGGCTTAACCGGCAAAACGCTGCAATGCTCCGGCTGTTGATGCCAGGAAATTAATATGCTTGCCATTATTGCTTTCGTAAATAAAATCTTTAATGCTCTTGCTTTGGTATGCGCTAAAATCACCCACAATAGCCAGGCTTACACGGTAATTCGAAAATTTTTGAAGTATTTCACCTGCTATCCCGTTTTTCAGGTCGAAGAAATCTGGTGTGATATTTTTCTTGTCGATAATGATTTTATCAAAGCCCTGGTAATATAGATTTCCCAAGAGGTCCAGCCCATCTTCAGCATTATTGATGATCATTTCTTCCGAAATAATTTCGGCAATGTTGATATTGTTTACTGTGTGTGTCTCTATTTTCATTGTAGCCTTCATACTTAAGGGTTATGGCTGGCAAGTTACAAATTCTATTTTTTAGGAGTCTTTCTTTTGCAAAGAAAACAACTGTTTGCGTTTATGTTTGAAAAAGAGACAATTGCAACATTATCATCGCATTAAATAGTAGGCCATATAGTAGAAAATCCATTTCAAAACACTATCTTTGCGCCAAATTTGAGGCGCATTTTATGCAAAAGATTAGAAATATAGCTATTATAGCACACGTTGACCACGGAAAAACTACCTTGGTTGATAAGATTTTACACTCTTGTTCTATTTTTCGTGACAACGAACAAACAGGAGAATTGATATTGGATAACAACGATTTAGAGCGCGAACGTGGTATCACTATCGTATCTAAAAACGTTTCGGTGAGATATAAAGATGTAAAAATCAATATCATCGATACTCCTGGTCACGCGGATTTTGGTGGTGAGGTTGAGCGTGTTTTAAAAATGGCCGATGGTGTACTTTTGCTTTGTGATGCTTTTGAAGGAGCAATGCCTCAAACGCGTTTTGTAACGCAAAAAGCTTTGGCACTGGGTTTAAAACCAATTGTGGTGGTAAACAAAGTAGACAAAGAAAACTGCCGTCCTGAAGAGGTTTATGAGCAGATTTTCGAATTATTCTTCAACCTTGAGGCTACAGAAGAGCAATTGGATTTTCCTGTTATTTATGGCTCATCAAAACAAGGATGGATGAGTACCGACTGGAAGGTTCCTACAACAGATATTTTCCCGTTATTGGATGCGGTTGTGGCGAATATCCCTCCAGCACCAATGAACGAAGGTACCTTACAAATGCAGATTACCTCGTTGGATTATTCTTCTTTCGTAGGTCGTATTGCAATTGGCCGTGTTCACCGTGGTACAATTAAAGAAAACCAACCGGTTACTTTAATTAAACGCGATGGCAAAATTGTAAAATCAAGAGTAAAAGAACTTTATACTTTCGAAGGTTTAGGAAAAGTAAAAGCTACAGAAGTAAGCTCTGGCGATATCTGTGCTGTGGTAGGTATTGATGGTTTTGAAATTGGTGATACTATTGCTGATTTTGAAGCACCGGAACAATTACCGGTAATCAGTATCGATGAGCCAACAATGAACATGTTGTTTACCATCAATAACTCTCCTTTCTTCGGTAAAGAAGGTAAACTGGTAACCTCTCAGCGGATCAAAGATCGTTTGATTAAAGAGATGGAAAAAAACCTGGCATTGAAAGTTGTTGAAACCCAGGGGGCTGATTCGTGGTTGGTATATGGTCGTGGTATCCTTCACTTATCTGTATTGATTGAAACCATGCGTCGTGAAGGTTATGAATTGCAGGTTGGTCAGCCACAGGTTATCGTTAAAGAAATCGATGGTAAAAAACACGAGCCGGTTGAAACTTTAATTGTAGATGTACCAGCAGAAGTTTCTGGTAAAGTAATCGAATTGGTAACGCAGCGTAAAGGTGAGTTATTGATTATGGAACCAAAAGGCGATTTACAGCACTTAGAGTTCGAGATCCCATCACGTGGTATTATCGGTTTACGTAACAACGTTTTAACCGCTACAGCCGGTGAGGCAATTATGGCACACCGTTTCAAAGCTTACGAGCCTTGGAAAGGAACCATCCCTGGCCGTTTAAATGGTGTGTTGATCTCAATGGATAAAGGTACTACTACCGCATATTCGATCGATAAATTACAGGATAGAGGCCGTTTCTTCGTTGATCCGGGAGTTGATATTTACGAAGGACAAATTTTGGGAGAGCACATCCGCGATAATGATTTAGTGATCAACATCGTAAAAGGTAAAGCTTTAACCAACATGCGTGCATCAGGAAGCGATGACAACGTGCGTATTGCACCGGCCATTAAATTCTCTTTAGAAGAGGCGATGGAGTACATCCAGGCCGATGAGTATATCGAGGTTACACCGGTAAGTATGCGTTTACGTAAAATCTTCTTAACAGAGCAGGAACGTAAAGTTAAAGGAAAGCAATTCGCTTAAGCCCTTAACATAAATAAATAATCAAGCTCCGATATAAATCGGAGCTTTTTTGCGTTTAAGCGATAAGTGTTTTAATAAAAAAACAATTTTGTGGCAATTGATCGTTGATTCAACTGTACCTTTGCCCATTATACCAAACATTATAATTTAGTGATTAATAAAGGGTTATCCAAGGCGGGTATAGTTTTACTGAATTTACTCTCTCTTTTACCGCTATTCATTTTATACCGATTGGCAGATGCTTTTTATGTGCTGATTTTTTATGTTTTCGGCTATCGCAGAAAAGTGGTTAAAGAAAACCTGCTTAATGCCTTTCCTGAAAAAAGTATAACTGAAATCAAGTCGATCGAGAAAAAATTCTACCAGTTTCTGGCATCGCTTTTTATAGAGGTGATCAAAATGAAGCGTATCTCTAAAAAAGAACTTAGTAAAAGGGTTGTATTTAAGAATGCTGATCTTGTTGAAGCCTACCTCCAAAACAAAGAAAGTGTAATTTTATGTTCAGCACACTTTGGTAATTACGAATGGGTTTGTATGGCCATCGGTTTAACATTTTCAGGCAAACATTACCCGATTTACAAACCGTTGAGCAGCGATGCTTTTGACAATTGGTTTCTGGATATGAGGAGCAGGTTTGGTAACCAAATGGTATCCATGCGCCAAACCCTAAGGGCTATACAAGCCAGTAAAAATGAAGCTACCCTGTTTACATTCGGAAGCGACCAGGCGCCATCAAAAGAAGATTCGACCTATTGGACAACTTTTTTAAACCAGGAATCCTCGATTCAGCTCGGAGTAGAGAAGATTGCAAAAAAAACCAATCGCCCGGTTTTTTACCTCAAAATTAACACTGTAAAAAGGGGATATTACGAGGTAGATTGTGTGCCCATCTGTTTAAATCCGGCTGAAACCGCTGCGTTTGAAATTACCGAACTGCATACCCATTTTTTGGAAGACATGATCAAAGACGCGCCTGCTTATTGGTTGTGGAGTCACCGCAGGTGGAAATACAAGCGACCGCCAAAGCGTGTTGAAGCGGTATCCGAAGATCAGAGCATGATGGATGCGACAGTATAAACCGTTTATCGGAAATTAAAACCTAACATTTTTGTGGCATATCTTTTTGAATTGCTTTTTAATTTAGCATTTCAACTTCTCATCGTATGATTAAAAAGGGGATTGCCCATTTAGGAATATTTTTTTTAGGCGTATTATCTCTGTTTCCGCTATCTGTTTTATACATTTTGGCCGATGGCGCTTATTTATTGCTTTATTTTGTTTTTGGCTACCGGCGGAAAGTGGTGAGGGAAAACTTATTGAATGCGCTGCCTGATAAAACACTGGAAGAAATTGTACACATCGAAAAACGTTACTACCGCTACCTGGCATCACTGATATTCGAAATCGTTAAGATGAGCAGCATCTCCAGAAAAGAAATAGAGAAGCGTTTTGTTTTTAAAAATAAAGAACAGGTTCAGGCTTATTTAAACCGTGGTGAAAGCATACTCATTTGTTCGGCCCATTACGGTAACTGGGAGTGGGGCACCCTGGGCATCGGACTCAATTTTGTTGCAGATCATTATCCTATATATAAACCCTTATCAAACCCGATATTCGATAACTGGTTTAAAAAAGTAAGAAGCAGGTTTGGCAATAAGCTCATTGCCATGCGGCAAACCATGCGTGCTTTACAGGCCAGCAAAGGTAAACCCAGCATCTTTAGCTTTGGGAACGACCAGGCGCCCTCTAAAGATGAATCCCATTACTGGACTACTTTTTTGCACCAGCCCAGTTCGGTTCAGTTGGGTATTGAAAAAATTGCGAAACGTACCGGTCAACCGATATTTTATTTTAAGATAAATGTACTTAAGCGGGGTTTTTATAGTGTAGATTGTGTTCCATTATGTTTAAACCCTGCTGAAACCGCTGAATTTGAAATCACCGAACTGCACACCCGTTTTTTGGAACAGATGATTAAGGAGCGACCGGAATATTGGTTGTGGAGCCATAAAAGATGGAAATACAAACCAAAAACGGGAGTTGCTTTTAATGGAAATGAAAGGTTAAAACAGGCATAATATTTATATTTGTGAATAAACGCTTGTAAATGAAAACGTTCAAAAAAATATTATTGTTGCTGATCTATGCATTCTTTTTATCATTATTTGCCTTATTTCTCTGGAAGCCATACCTTTTAAAGGTGTTAAAATATAGAACGCCAAATGCCGAAACCTATAAAATTTTCCCACAGGAAATTTCACATAAAAGCGATTCGGCTTTTCATTTTATCCGGACCACACAACCACGCAATGATTTGGATACTTTGCATGTTCAGGATGGGAATAACCGGTTAATTCCATTAAAGACCTACTTAAAAAACGGGCAGATTAATGCTTTTATCGTGATCAGGAATGATAGTGTACTGTACGAAAGGTATGATAAGGGTTATAGCGATAGCACTTTGAGTACCCTATTTTCGGGAGCGAAGAGCATGATTTCCATTATGATAGGCCAGGCATTGGCCGATGGTCATATTAAAAGCCTTAATGATAAGGTAACGCAATATGTTCCCGAACTAAAATCGAATCCGGCTTTCGGGCAGATTACCCTGAAGAACCTGCTGGATATGAAATCGGGCCTTGAGTTCAAAGACGCATTGGGCGGGATTGTAAAAGCGTTTTTTTCTGATGAAGCCAAATATTACTATACTGATGATATGAAGGCTCAATTAATGAAAGTAAAATTGGTTAACAAGCCCGGTACGGTTTGGGTATATAAAAGCATCGATCCGATTTTATTAGGCTGGGTTCTGAAAAAAGCAAGTGGCAAATCGGTAGCCAAGTATTTTGAAACCCATATTTGGAAACAGGTCGGGGCCGAATATAATGCAACCTGGGGCCTGGATCAGCTAAATGGTTTAACAAATACTGCAAGCCGTTTTCAGGTAACCCCAATAGATTTAGCTAAAATAGGTCGCCTGTATTTGAATAAAGGCAGGTTCAACGGGAGTCAGGTTGTCCCAGAAAACTGGGTAAATCAATCGATCAATATTGGTAACGAAACACCCGCATCAGCAAAGGGATGGCAAAAATCGGCCCATCATTATCTTTGGTGGATCCCTCAGGAAGGAGATAAAGGCGATTATGCTGCTGAAGGGATGCTGGGACAAAGGTTGTATGTCGATCCGAAAACAAATACCATTATTGTACAGTTTGCCGATCATGGTGCAGGTAATTATCCTTACCGGAAAATCAGCAGGTATTTAAGCGGCTTGCCTTTTAGTTATCCGAAGAATTAACGGCAAAGTATGCTATGTAGCTTTTACTCCGTGACCTTTGCGTAAAACTTGGTGCCCTTTGCAGTAGGAAAAGAAAGGAGTCATGTTTTTGTGGCTAAATTTTTAAAAATGTACATTGCCCTTGCATGGAAAATAACGATGTAAAAATTTCAAAAAAGAAACCGATTTTTCCGGTTACGCCTGCCCTGCAGAAATACCTGCGTACCTACCAGCGCGAAGCGAAATTGCCGATCGGCTACAATGATCTGATGCAGTTTAATGAAGCCTTCCCGTTAATGGATAAATTTGGTAAAGATTCACTTTGGGAAGGACCTATTTATGCGCAGGATTTAATCGGACCCTTACATGAAGGCTTAAAGGAAATTTATGCCAATTTAAAGGCATCTGGTAACCTGCGGATTGTAGAACATAAATACATCGATAAAATTGAATACTGCACTTTCGGCAATACACACCCTTTCCGCATCAGGATCGTAAACCGCCTGAATGATGTTTACGATTATTTTTATATTAAAAAGGCGGATGCATCGCGTATATACGGACTGGAAATGGAAGAGATCCTTTCCCCTAATCAGGTAAACTACCTGGTTGATGGGGATACTTTGGTGGAGGAACATATTGCCGGTATCCCGGGAGATGTTTTTACCAAAGGACAGTTGTATACGCCAGAATTTAATCCAACCCGTATTGCCAAAGAGTTTGTAAAGTTTAATGAGCGCTGTTTGATTATGCTTTTGGGCGACATGCGGGCTTATAATTTTGTGGTACAGATTACGCCTGATTTTGATGATATCCAGTTCCGCATTAGGGCAATAGATTTTGACCAGCAGTTTTACGAAGGGAATTTAAAAGTTTACCTTCCGCAATTTTTTAAAGAGAATCTGCCGTACGTAAAAATGAGTATGGAGCAATTGACAGAGAAAACCGTACTGCAATACCAACAGGAAGAACGCTCATCGATTGTGCACCGGGTGAGGAGCGAGCGGCACCGATTAACGGATCTTCGCGATGTTTCGAACAAAGAGGAACTTACCACACCTGAAAATATCGCTTTACTAAAGCAGGGTATGAGCGATTATTTTAAAGATACAAATTACCTGAGGTGCAGAACCATGACCGATATTATTGAATTGAACATTAAAAATATCATCAGGCAGGTTAAGCTATAAGTGGTGTTGGATGTTACCATCCGACACAGAAAATAGTTTGATAGGGTAATTCTATTTTCTTGTTAATAAAGCTCCATCAGATGGTAACATCTGACGGCACAAAAAAGCCCAAAATAAAAACGGCTGGCAATTTGCCAGCCGTTTTTGAGTGAATCTAGAAAGAGCGTCCAAAGTTTTTAAGCATGCTGCCCTTCATGAACACCCTCGGCAAATTCCTCCACAATTTTATCGTTAAAAGCAGGTATATCCTGTGGTGTACGGCTGGTAACCAACCCTTGGTCAACAACTACTTCCTCATCTGACCATATTGCCCCTGCATTAATCAGATCCTGAGAAATGTTTTTTACAGAAGTTAACTTTCGGCCCTGAACCACATCGGCATTGATTAATGTTTGCGGACCATGGCAAATGGCTGCCACTGGTTTTCCATCGGCAAAAAACGATTTTACGAAAGACAGTGCATCTTCGTTAATCCGTAGCTGATCGGGATTAATTACACCACCAGGTAAAAGTAATCCGTTATAGTCGTCGGCATTTGCCTCGGCAATGGTTTTATCTACATCAACTTCTATCGACCAATGATCATGATCCCAAGCTTTTATTTGTCCACTTTTTGAGGAGATAATGTGAACCGTAGCTCCTTCTTCCTTTAACCTTTTTACTGGCTCGGTTAATTCAACTTCTTCAAATCCGCTTTCTGAAAGTACAGCAATGGTGCGGTTACTTAATTGTCCCATAATCTTTAATGTTTTAATAGGTGATATATTAAAGACAGCTGAGAAAAATTATTGTTTCAGAAATCTGAGATTAGGGAATAATCTCCAAGGTTGTTGATTGATTTATCCGGTAGTTATAGAAGGCCTCATAAATTACCCTGCTCGCAATTGTTTTAACTGGAATGGCATCTTTAAAGCTCTCCAATGGGTATTTCATCTGAAAGCAGGTACGCGATTTGTTTTTCTTAAATCCGATTTGCTTAAGCACGTTTATTGTAGATTTAATAAAATAATTGCTAGCCAAGATATCCGCAAATGGGGTTAAACGGATAATGATTTTATTCTTTTTGACCGAAAATTTCAGATAAAGGTTTTCTTCTTTACGCAGGTTAAAAATGAAAGCACTGATTTTATTTTCAACAAGGTTAAATACAGCATCGTCAAATTCCTGCCCATCGTTAAAATAACCTGGTGTGAAGTTGTTTAATTGTTCAAGTTCATGATTAATCTTTTCGAGTTGAAATGCATAATAATCTTTAGCTAACCCATTCCTGTCCATTTCGGCAAAAAAATCGGATCTTCTTTTCAGCTGTTCCTTTTCCTGTAAATGTGGATCAATAAACAGTTCGATTGTTCTGATCTGGTGTTTGATCCTATTCAGGATTTTAGATTTAAGATAAACAGCTCTATAATCATGATCAATTTCGTCTTCTTTGATTAAAGATTCTATCAGTTCTTTTTCCTGCTTATAAATAGAGAGTAGTTCGTTAATTTCCTCATTCATAAGCTAGTCGTTCGTTCTGCGGTGTTTCACAAAATATAAGGCTAAATTAACAGCAATAACCATATGGTTAAAAATGTTGGGCAACAAGCCATAATATTTGGTAAAGATTTTAAACCGTTCTTTTAAGCTCTCGCGGTGTTTTTTCTTACTCATGCCACCTACCAGGTATTTGGCTACATAACGGTTAACATTAACAATATTAGATGCCTTTTTAGCTGCTTTAATAATCCAGTCGATATCTGAACTGTATTTATAGGTTAAATCGTAAGGCGTAACAATGCTACGGCGGATATAAATGGCCTGGTGACTGATGCTCATGCCATATTTAAAACTGGTCCAGTCAAATTCTTCGGGTGCTTCATGCCTCCTGCGGCCTAAACTTTCCCAGTTATCATTGTACATTTCAGTTTCGCCATAATAAATATCTGCTCCCGGCGAGCTCGCAAAGATATCCTCTACGGTTTTGGGATCGTAGATTTCATCGCCCGAATTCATGAAAAGTACATAATCGCCTGTAGCCAGGGCTAAACCTTTGTTCATGGCATCGTATATACCTTTGTCGGGTTCTGATATGATTTTCGAAATCTGATTCTTATACTGTTCAACTACTTGCAGAGTGCCATCGGTCGAGGCACCATCAATAACGATATATTCTATGTTTTTGTAGGTCTGGTTTAAAACCGATTTTATCGTACGTTCTATATCACGAACGTTATTATACACAATGGTGATGATGGTTAGCTTTGGCAAGAGTTGGATTTTTGGATCGGAGTAAATTTAATAAAGATTACTCAAATTTGCCTGATGAAAAATAAAATGAAATTCGGTAAACATTTGTGTTGTTGATCAGATATTGACACATAAAATCAAGGTAAACGATGGCTTTTATTTCGGCTGTAAACCAATCAAGGTCTCATACAGATGGATATGTTCTGCGGCAACAACCTCTTCCGAAAAATCGGTTAAAATGCTTAATCTCGCTGCTTTTTGTATTTCCTCTTTATTCGGGCGGTGATAAAGCCATTCAATGCCGTTTGCCAGGTCTTCTGCATTCTGGTATTCGGCCAGGTAGCCGTTCTGCATGTGTTTCACCATATCCGGAATACCGCCTGTGGTAAAGGCAATTACCGGTGTAGCACATGCTAAACTTTCCATTACGGTATTGGGCAGATTATCTTCAAGAGAAGGGGTAATAAAAGCATCGGCGGCAGAATAACATTTTGCCAAATGATCGTCTTTATTAATGGCACCCAGAAAAGTGGTTTTAAAAGGAAATTCGGGCATTTCGGCATTCTCCTTATTCCCAAAAATAACCAGTTCAATATTTTCTTTCTGTATGCCGGTACGGCGGGAGAGGATCTCCAGCGCTTCGATCAGATAAGGGGTTCCTTTGTGTTTGTCGTTTTTAGAAGGCATAAAGCCGCTCATCAGTACAAATTTATCCGGATTGATCTTCAGGATCTTTTTGGCTTCCGGTTTAACGTAGGGTTTGAAAATTTTTGTCTCAATGGTATTCGGGATAACTGTAGCTTTCCTTGTGCCCAGCAAACTGCTGAATTTTATTGATGCGGCCATCCATTTACTGGGTGCCACGATATGGAAATTCAATTTGGTGTAAGCTTTTTGTTTGCGCAGCCAGGTCTTGTGCGAGATATCGTTTTTACCACTGATTTTTAAAATCGGGCAGTTACCGCATTGATGGTGAAAGTTTTCGCATCCGTAACGCACATGGCACCCGCCGGTAAACGCATTACTGTCGTGAAAAGTCCAAACAATCGGTTTTTCCAGTTCATCCAGCTGAGCTAAAAATTTAGGGTTAAGAAAGCCATGGTTAATCCAATGTATATGGATAATATCGGCATTTTTAACATCGGGATGGTGAATTACTGAGCGGCCGAACCATTGCAGGCTAAAGGGTGTTTTTACCGATTTACTTAACCATTTAGCGAAATATCTTTCCGCTAGGATATTATAAACCGCCTTTGCCTTTTGGATTGGCGATTTGCTAAAGGTATCTATCTTTGGGTTTTGTCCAAATTTATAGTAAACCAACACTTTCGAATCGATTCCACTGGCCTTTAGGGCATCACTTAAACGCAGGCAGGCACGCCCTGCTCCGCCATTTCCATCGTAGGTATTTAGGTGTACTACTTTCAAATCAATCAAAAATACATTTTATTGTTTACGAATATAAAATCTGTTACGTATTTTGAGGCATCCAAAGCCAAACAAAATAAATTATGATCAAATTCCTGTTAAAACGGCTAATTGCATTAGCTTTTTTTGTGCCTTTCTGTTCTTTTGCCCAGGGGCCAACCTATTTTGCTGCATACCCTGCTTTAACGCCAGATGCGCAGACAATAGTATTCAGTTATGATGGCGATATCTGGAAAGTTCCGGTTAAGGGTGGGGTAGCTTCGAGGCTTACTGCCATGCAGGGAGAAGAAATTAATCCTAAGGTATCTCCGGATGGCAAGTGGCTTGCCTTTTCTTCCAACCAGTTTGGAAATTACGATATTTATGTAATGCCTTTGGCCGGGGGCGATATCAAACAGTTAACTTTTAATGATGCCGCTGATGAGGTGGATAACTGGAGCTGGGATTCGAAAACCATCTATTTTACCTCTGGCCGATACAATTCGTTTTCGAGTTATAAAGTAGGGGTAAACGGAGGGACAGCCCTGCGCCTGTTTGATAATTATTTTAATACTACCCATCACATTGCTGAATCGCCAACGGGAGAATTGTTTTTTAACGATACCTGGGAGAGTTACCGCTTTCCAAACCGTAAGCACTATAAAGGCGCATATAATCCAGATATCCAGTCATACAATCCAAAAACAAAAAGTTATAAACGGTATACGGATTATATCGGAAAAGATTTCTGGACCAGTGTTGACCAAAAGGGGAATGTGTTTTTCGTGTCGGATGAGGGCAATGATGAATACAACCTTTATACCTTTATCAACGGGAAAAAAACGGGTTTAACCAATTTCGATACTTCCATTAAACGTCCTTTTGTTTCGGCCAATGGAACAACCGTTGTGTTCGAAAAAGATTACCAGTTATATACTTACGATGTAGCGTCTAAAAAAACTGAAAAAATTAATATCAGTACCTCACGCAATCAGGTGCTGAGCAAAGAGCAGGAGTACGATGTGCGTGGCAATATTTCGGCATTCGATGTTTCTACAGACGGGAAAAAAATGGTTTTTATTTCGCGTGGTGAAGTATTTGTAAGTGATGCCGACGGAAAGTTTATCCGTAAAATTACCAATAGCGGTGAGCGAGCTTTAGAATGTAAATGGCTGGCCGATAACAAAACAATTTTGTTCAGTCAAACGGCTAACGGTTACCAGAACTGGTTTACCATTACCGGTGATGGAAAAGGATCCGTAAAACAGCTTACAAAAGATAAAGCAAATGTGCGCGATATTACGTTGAACAAAACAAAGACCATGGCGGTGTATTTAAGCGGTAGAAATGAACTTAAACTCATGGACCTTAAAACATTTGATGCCAAAACCTTGGTAACCGATGAGTTTTGGGCGATACAGAGTTCGGCACCGAGTTTTTCGCCAAATGACGAATATATACTTTTTACGGTGTACCGGAATTTTGAACAGGATATTATGGTGCACCACATCAAAAACAATAAAACAATTAACTTAACCAATACAGGAGTTACAGAAACTGGTCCGGCATGGTCGCCAGATGGCAAGTATATTTTTTTTACCAGTGCCCGTACCAAGCCGTCTTATCCAACAGGAATGCTGAATGCGCATATTTACCGGATGGCATTGAACAATTACGATGAGCCTTACCGTTCGGATAAGTTCGACGATCTGTTTAAAGAAAGCCAACCGGCGCCAATAAATGTTAAACCTGCAGTGCTCAAAAGTGAAAATGACAAGAAATCAAAAACCGATACGGCTAAAAAGAAAAATGAAGTTAAACCTACCCCTAAACCTGCCAATGTAATTACGATTAATACGCAGGATATTCTTGATAGAATAGAATTGGTTGGTCCATCGTTTGGTGGCCAATATGGAACAGATGCTTATGCCAAGGGGGATAAAACCTATGTGTTTTATTTGTCTAACCACGAAGGTGGTGCGCCAGGCCTTTACCGTACTACAATCGAGCCTTTTGAAGCCAATAAAACCGAAAAAGTTGCCGACGGTGGCGATTATTCGATCATCTCATCAGGGGATAAATTCTTCGTTTTATCGCGTGGTGTGATCAATAAATATAGCCTGGAAGGCAACAAGCTTGATAGGGTAGATCATGGTTATAAATTTACCAGGAACCTGAATGCCGAATTTAACCAGATGTTTTACGAAACCTGGGTAGGTTTGGACGAAAATTTTTATGACGAAAAATTCCATGGCGTAGACTGGGATAAAATGAGGACCCGTTATGCGGCATATCTTCCTTATGTAAACAATAGGAATGATTTAAGGATTTTATTGAATGATATGCTGGGCGAACTGAATTCTTCGCATATGGGTTTTAACAGTGCGGGCGCTGAGGAACGCAAAAACCTCAACTACATTACCAACGAAACGGGAATCATTTTCGATAACGAAAATCCTTTAAAAGTAAAACGTATTGCTGCTAAAAGTAATGCTGCGCGCACCGGAACAAAAATTTTAGCAGGAGATATTTTAACAGAAGTAAACGGGGTTAAGGTAGATGAGAAAATAGACCGCGATTATTATTTCAGCAAACCTTCACTCGATCGCGAAATGACTTTAACGTTTAAACGCGATGGAAAAGATGTTTATGTAAATGTACATCCCGAAAGTTCAGGTGCCTTACGTGGAAATCTTTATGATGAGTGGATTACCAAAAACCACCAAAATGTAGATAAGTGGAGCAATAACCGTATTGCTTATTCTTATATGAAAAATATGGGTAGTGGCGAACTGGAAACCTTTTTGCTGGATATGGTTGCCCAGGAAGAAAACAAAGAAGCCATTATCCTCGATCTCCGTTATAATACCGGCGGAAACGTGCACGACGATGTGCTGAAATTCCTTTCGCAGCGCCCTTACCTTCAGTGGAAATACCGCGGAGGTAAATTGGCTCCGCAAAGTAATTTTGGCCCCGCTGCAAAACCGATTGTGTTACTCATTAATGAGCAATCGCTAAGTGATGCCGAAATGACCGCTGCAGGGTTTAAACAATTAAAACTGGGGAAAATTATCGGTACAGAAACTTATCGATGGATTATTTTTACCTCGGCTAAGGGTTTGGTTGATGGATCTTCTTACCGTTTACCATCCTGGGGCTGCTATACCATGGATGGCAAAAACATAGAAAAAGAAGGGGTAAAACCTGATATTTTTGTGAAAAACACTTTTGAAGACCGTTTGGCCGATAAAGATCCTCAATTGGAAAAAGCAGTAGCTGAGATTTTAAAGGACCTGAAATAGGGTTAATCGGTTAACTGTTTAAACCGGTTATTCGGGTATGGTGCAAATATTGTTTTATTGTTGGATTGTTATATTGTAGCATATCCAGCAATAAAGCAATTTAACAATCCGGCAATGCAAACCTTTCAACTTTAATATACTTTCCGTTTCTTTGAGGTTGGAATTATTTATAACATGGCAAATTTATTAACCGACAGGGCTTTTTGGGTAAATTATTGGGAAAGTAAAAAAGGACTCGCGGTTCAGTTACCTTCAAATTATTTATTTCACCATCAACTGGCTGATGTTATTCAAAAAGACCACGTGAAAACTGCTATCGAATTGGGAGGTTTTCCGGGTTATTATGCCGTATTCCTGAAAAAATATTTTGAGCTTGATGTTACCCTGCTGGATTATTTTGTTCACCCACCTGTTGTAAAAGAGCTTTTAGAGATTAACGGCTTAACGGAAAAAGATATCGATGTTATTGAAACTGACCTTTTTAACTACACACCCGAAAAACAGTACGACCTGGTGCTAAGCTGCGGTTTAATTGAGCATTTTAACGATACTGCAGATATTATTAACCGCCACATTGCTTTTGTAAAACCAGGCGGAACGCTGTTTATTACATTGCCAAACTTCAAAGCCCTTAATGGTTGGTTCCAGAAACGGTTTGATAGGGAAAATTATGATAAACACAACATCAGTAGCATGGACCCCGCATTGCTGAAATCAATTTGCGAGCAGGCTGGGCTTAAGGAGGTAAAATCGGGTTATTTTGGCCGTTTTAGCATTTGGCTGGAAAATGAAGACCAAAAACCGGCAATTGTACGCCTTTTTAAAAAAGCAGTTTGGCTGACCGGAAAAATAGTTACCAGGATTATCCCATTTGAAAGCAAAAATTTGTCACCTTATATTATCTTAGTGGGGAAAAAAATCTAAAAACGCTATGTCCATCAGTTGGGGCTACTCTCCTAAAATAGAAAAATACATCCCCTTGGCCGATTTTCCGGCTGATAAGTATTTAATTGTTGCCAAACAGGCTATCGAA
This sequence comes from Pedobacter zeae, assembly GCF_014196715.1. Taxonomy (GTDB): domain Bacteria; phylum Bacteroidota; class Bacteroidia; order Sphingobacteriales; family Sphingobacteriaceae; genus Pedobacter; species Pedobacter zeae. The sequence goes on along the minus strand of NZ_JACIEF010000003.1, from coordinate 322,405 downwards.
AATCTGGGATGGAGCTTAAGTCACATTTCCGAAACCGGTTTAATTGCTTATACTCCAATATCTTTCCAATCGTACAGCGAAGAAATATCGATCCGTATTCATGGAAATTTTGCCGTGGTAAAGAGTGAATGTGTTGGTATCCAAATGCTTTTTAACGATTATGGCAAGAATGAACTGAACCTGGAGAAATTTTTTCACGAATTTGAATATGTAGAATTCCACCTGAAAGATGTTTGGGAAGAGCATCTGTTTAAATTTCACCGGTTTATCGAAACACAGGACGATCATTATTTCGAAAAAGCACCTTTGGCTACGAAAAATAAGATCAAAAACGTATTATTCCTGTTTTTTCCTCAAAAGGGCTACACGGTTACCCCCATTCTGGTACTCATCAATGTCTTTTACTATATAGCACTTGTTCTTTTCTCCATAGTATACTTAAGGTATCTGTTGGTAAGAAATGGGAATAGTTATAATCCCGATTTTATAGAAGAGCTCAGAAAGATTGCATTAAATTTTGGGGTTAACCAACGTAATCTGGTGCTGGGCGGCGAATACTGGCGTTTAATCAGCTACCAGTTTATCCACGGGTCTAAATCGCATTTATTTTTTAATATGTATGCCCTGGTTTACCTGGGTTTGATGATCGAAAATAAACTGGGTTGGAAGAAATACCTTTTTATTTATTTGATGAGCGGTATTTGCGGAGGCCTGGTGAGTTTGATTTTTCACCAGGAAGGCGTGATGATGGGCGCTTCTGGTGCTATTATGGGCTTGTATGGCGCTTTTATAGCTTTATTGATTACCAAAACTTTCGAGCCGAAGGCTACCAAGGCATTGTTAGTAAGCACATTGATTGTTTCTCTGTTGGTGCTCATTAACGGCGCATTTGGGAAAAGGGTAGACAATGCAGCACATATTGGTGGTTTTGTTTCGGGTTTTATTTTTACTTACCTGCTTAACTATAAATGGGATCAAACTTTCGAAGTTAAAACCTGGGCAAGATATGCGGTATCAGTACTTTTATTTTTAATGTTTTTTAGTGGAGTGCTTCATTTTAGCCCGAAATATGGAACGGAGGAGTATCGTAAATTAAGGGATACTTTTAACGGTAATATGGGTTCACTCAATGGCATTATGAATTTGAAAATCTCATTGCCTAAGGATGTTAAACTCGCTTCTATTAAAGAAGATGGGATCATACCAATGGAAAAAAACCTGGCAATCATTAAGCAAATGCAGGCCCTGAATTTAAGGCCTGAAGATGCTGAAGAACGTGAAGAGAAAATAAAATTAAGCAAGGCTTCCCATCGTGCCGTAATGCTGATGTACCGTGATATTAAGGCCGACAGCTCCCGTCGCTATAGCAAAGAAACTTCTACTGCATTGGCAAAAGTATTTGAGATCATTTACAAACCGGAATAATAACTGGTTTAACTGGTTTTTTTGTACAATCCAATTTCGCTCAGGGTAATACAAACGGGCGATTTGATAACATTTATTCTTACTTCATTTGTGGTAACAGGATTATCTAACTTAATTAGTCTTTTTGCACCTATGCTGGTGCCGTCGTAAACTTTTTTCCAGGCATTTTTTTCAAATATCTCAACGGTAAAAGCTTCTATCCTTTGTCCCAACGGGATGTATTCCTGTAAGCTGATGATGTCAAAAGTTTTAAGGTTTTTGAGATCCAGTTCGAGGCTTGCGCTGTGCACCTCATCAGCTGTAGCCCAGTAAGTTTCCCTGTTATGATCAAGCAGCGCAGCTGTATGGTATTTTTTACCGCGTGTATTGCTTGCTTTAACTTCGGCATTTTTGGCGAGGTTGTTTTCGAAAGTATGTTTAACCATGTCGCCAAAAGCTTTCAGGGCCGCTACATCATCTTGATGAAGCTGGCCACGGGTATCAGGCGCCAAGCCAAGGTCTAATCCTGCACCTCTGCCTACACTTTTTAAATACAGGTCGAATAGTTTTTCCGGTGTTTTTGGCTGTTCATTGGCATGATAAAACCATCCTTTCCGTAAAGGGACATCACACTCGGCAGGCATCCAGAATTTTCCGTTTCTTATCCCTCCGGGGCTTTGTGGGTAATTGGCCTGTCCGGGAACGGCTTCATTTTTCCCATCAGGTGCCATTGGTGTAAAGGTGGCCCATGAGGTTTCTGCTGCATTTCCGTTTTCATTGCCTACCCAACGGATATCTAAACCGATATCGCTAAAAATATTGGCCATTGGCTGCATTTTGCGTGTAATGGCCCAGGTATTTTTCCAGTCGTAATAAGTAGTGTTGTCAATCGATCGTTTTTCTTTAGCACCGCCGTAATAGCCATCGCCACCGTTTGCACCGTCGTGCCAGCTCATAAAGAGTTCGCCAAAATTACTGTAAAGCTCTTTTAACTGAGCCTGGTAGATGGCCAGGTACTTATCGGTACCATAAAGTGCATTGTTCCGGTCCCACGGCGAGCAATACACCCCAAATTTTAAACCGTTTTTACGTACAGCCTGTTCAACTTCTTTAACTAAATTTCCTTTTCCTGCTCTAAATGGGCTTTTGCTGATGTTATAATCTGTCGTTTTGGTTGGCCAGAGGGCAAAACCATCATGATGTTTGGCCACCAGGATAATGCCTTTTAATCCACCAGCCTTAGCCGCTTTAATAATCTGATCGGCATTAAAATCTGTTGGGTTAAATGTTTTTGGGTCAGCATCACCAAATCCCCACTCTTTGTTTTCAAATGTGGTTGGTGTAAAATGGATCAATCCGTAAACTTCCACGTCGTGCCAGGCCAATTGCCTTTTAGAGGGTAATGCACCATAAGGTTCAGGTGCTGTTTGGGCATAAACTGCCGTTGTAATAAATAAAAAAAAGATCAATAAAGGTTTCATCATTATATAGCTTAGATCTAACTAAAGTACAAATAATTATGATTGCTGCGTTAAAAGTTAATTAATATTAATTGACGGGAGATGGAAAAAACGGGGTATTTTTCCATCCTGATCGTTACATTACCGGATCAAACATTTAATTTTTTCTTACGTTATTTATTCATGAGCGCTTTTATCCATAATCCTCCAGATGGTGGCATTCTGTACACTGAAACCAATTTGAACCAGCTGTTCCCAGAGCCTTTCAATACCATAACAAGCTGTTTTTTCCTGGCCATTGCCCTATATTGGACGATCAGGCTTTGGGGAAAGTTCAAACAGCATAAATTTTTGAGCATTGCCCTGATATTACTTTATATTGGTGGCATAGGTGGCACCACCTATCACGGATTAAGGCGTTGGCCAGTTTTTATCATGATGGATTGGATGCCCATAATGCTCCTGTGTCTTTCGGCCGGTATTTATTTCCTGTCAAAACTCATCAAATGGTATTTTGCCATATTAATCGTGGCAGTTTATGCCTTTTTCCAGTTTTATGTAAGAAGCCTTTTCAGCCAGGGTGATTTTCAGGTTTTTATCAATATCAACTATGCTTTTATGGCCGCAATGGTGTTATTCCCCGTATTTGGCTACCTGATTAAAACCGAATGGAGAAATGGCAAATGGGTGGGGTTTGCATTGATTGCGTTTATATTTGCACTTACTTTCCGTGTAGTAGATAAATGGGGGTTATTAAGTATGGGTACGCATTTTCTATGGCATACTTTTGGGGCAATTGCATCTTTTTGTATGCTCAATTTTATTTATTTGGTGAACGATAAAAAAGTGCAGGTATAATTTAATATTGAGCTTGCTGAATCTCCGTCAATAAGCTCAATGTGCTATTTAAAATTTTGAACGAGCTTTGCTATAGTTCAGGCTTTTCTGCTTACCGATGGCATATTCAATGCCTCCCCATAAATGTTTCTGGAATTTATCTTCAGCCCAACCTTCTTTAGTGTGCCCCATACAGGTATAAAATGCCCTGCCACCATCAAAGTTATGATACCAGGCAAAAGGGTGAAAATCGCCGTTCTTACCGCCTGTATATGATTTCTCGTCTAAGGTGATTAACACTTTAATATCAGGGTTGATGTCTTTAAAATTATAGAGCTCATCTTTTCTCATCCAAACAGAATCCGTAAAGAATTGGGTAGAAGGATGTTTTTTGTCTTTAATGATAAATTTAGCTTCCTGTATGGCTGGGTGACTAATGAAATAAGCTCCTGCCAATTTGCCATACCAAGGCCAATCGTATTCGGTGTCGGTTGCGGCGTGGATACCCACATAGCCACCGCCAGCCTGGATATATCTTTCGAATGCGATTTGCTGTTTGTTATTGAGCACATCGCCTGTTGTACTTAAAAAGATAACAGCCGAATAATTTTTAAGGTTATCTTCTGTGAACAGATCAGCATTTTCCGTGGTATCCACATCAAAATGATGTTCTTTCCCCAGTTTTTGGATGATTTCTTTGCCAATTTCGATAGAATTGTGCCTAAAACCTTTTGTTTTGGAAAAGACCAGGAGCTTGGCCGGTTTTTTTATGTTGGCAAAGGCCTGAAATAAAAAAACAGTTGCGATTAATAAACACAGAGACAGGTACTTTTTCATTTTTAACTTGGTTAGGATGTTGAATTGTAAGTGCTAAATTTAAGAAAGTTGTTTGATAATTTCTATACATCTTTTTTCAACCTGCCTGCAAACGGGGTTAAATAGCGCATTATCCCAATATGGATCTGTAACTTCCTCGTTATCCAGAAAAAGTTTAACTTTTTTTCGCTCTTCATCACTTTTTGCAAGGCTGATAACATCAGCCAGATTATTGCGGTCCATAACCAAAATAAGGTCGTAACTGGCAAACATGGATTGCTTAAACTGCTGCGCCTGCTGTTTACTGATATCGTAACCCAATGCTTTGGCGGCTGCAATACTCCTGTGGTCTGGTGCCTTACCAATGTGCCAGTTACCTGTTCCTGCCGAAGCAATTTCCCAGTTTAATTGTCTTTCATCCGCAAGGTGGCGCATAATGCCTTCGGCAAGCGGCGAACGGCAGATGTTGCCGAGGCAAACCATTAATATTTTCAACTTATTGGATTTATATACAAAAACAAATGTATAAATAATTCCTTCTGTTGTCGTGGTTGAAGTGGTTTGGGTAAGTTTATCGCCTTTTAGTGCCATCGGTGAATTTGGCACGGCCGATAAAAAAATCTGATCGCCCTCTCTTTTCCAGGTTTTAACACTTGTATCGGATAAGAGATCGCAAAGTGCTCCATTTGAGCTCCAAACGTAAGTTCCCTTCGATGAAAAAGATATCATGGAGTTACTCACACAACTGGATGGCCCCATCAGTTCGAGGTAGTTTGTACTTGTTTTTCGGCCGATCGTCATCGCCGGTTTTACTGTAGCCGATTCGATGCGCCAGTCATTTTGGGTTAGGGTTTTATCCGGGTCTTTTTTACAGCCTAAAGCTAAGCATACCGTTAAAATGAGTAGTAATTTTTTCATGGGTTTGGCTCGCATTACACTAAACGGATCTCATCGTTAATGTGTTACACCAGGGTAAAAAAATGCCCTAAGCTAAATAGCATCAGGGCATTGAATAATGAGAAGATTATTTATCCGTAAATATCGTTCAGCATTTTGGCAAGGCGTACGCCACCTTTTAAAAGTTGGTTGTTAAGGGTATCAATCCATTCGAAATTATACCGGTAGCTTAATTTCGAATCCGGCCTGGTGGTATCGTAAATCTTTGTGCAGATCGTATACGATTCGTAGATGCAATCTTTCAAGCTGGTATTCTGCCAGTTATAAAGCTGTATAGCTGAAGCGTGGTTAATGGCTTTTGCGTATTCGGTATAGCTTAACTGCTGATAATCGATCAGCTGCTCATCCCACACCCTGTGAATGTTCGATTTTTCATTAAACCACAGTACCGAAATGCGGTTCCCGCCTAAATCTTCTTTATGAGCAACATGCATGGGCTGACATAAGTCACCTGCCAGGTGCACCAGCATGCGTAAAGCCAGTTTCTTTTCGGCAGGGGTACTGCTTGTTTTCTTTAAAATGGCAATCAGCTCAGGGATTTTATTGTAAAGGTTTGGAGATTTTTCTGTTTCGAGAAAATTATACACGCCATCTTTATTTAATCCGGCAGGGAGATTAACAAAATGCCAGTTATACATATAATTATAGGTGGAGTCTGATTTGATAAAATCGCCCCAATTGGCACACATGGCCAAAGTTTCATAACCTAAAATACCCTGAATGGCTTTACGCGTTTTCGCCTTTAAGTAACTATCGGCAATTTCGCCTACCACACGGTGGCCAATGATACCCCAGGCATTTGCCTGCATGGGTAAATAAGCTAAACAACCAATTGCAAGAGCAGTGGTTATCTTCTTTTTAATTGATGTTAAAATCATTTTTATAATTCTTTTTGTACGCAGGTAATCTTTTGCTTGAGGATTAATTTGATTTCGCGCTGATCGCTTAAACCCTCTAAAGATAAGGTATCTGCAGCATGTTTTTTGATCAGGAAATTCTTTTCGTATCTGCCGTTGCGGTAACAGCCTGATATTTTTTGTTTGTAATTAGCATGTGTAAAAGTAGCGCCAATAAACAGCGTATCACCCCTTACGGCATAAACGCCCTTGGCGTATTCTTTCCAGATACCGTTTTTATAGCACGAATCTTCATACAGGTTTACTTTGCTATGGGTAACCATATCGATATAAACCGAATCGCAGGTAAATTTAAAGTGGTGCTGGGTATAGTTACTTAGTTTATTGCTAAACGCAACCGAATCTTCGTTCCAAACGCCCTGCATAAAGTCTTCACCCTTGCCCTGGATGTTTGGCCGCGGACTACAAGCTAGATGTAAAATGGGTAATGTAAAAAGGATAATGTAGAAATTCCTGAAACCCAGACGCCGTTTGTTCATTGTTATTGCTAATCGATGCTTTTAGTGGACTGATCGTTCACGATCTTATTCTTTTTAACGGTATTGATAATCAAGATTAAAAAACCAATGGCAAAGCAAAGGCCGGAAATGAAGTTAAAAACGCCAATTACAGTATAATACTTTGAAATATTGCTGTAGGGCATATTTTTATAACTCGTTAAAATAGGCATTAAAAGGTAAAACAAGTGAATAATTAGGCCCGTGCCTGCTCCAATAGTCATTAAAATAGCCTCAGCGGTAGCTTTCTTTGTTAAAAAATAGCAGCATGCCCCAAGTATGATGCAAGGGGCTATGATGGATACCATGCTGATTATGGTAACAATTATTGACTCCATATGACCTATTATTTACTCATGCTTTGGCATAAACCTATCTTATACCCAGTAATTTTCTATTAACCGCTAAGTGCTTAAGCGCTTAGCGGTTAAAGTGTTGGTCTATTTTAAGCTGCCAACCATATCTTCAGGGCGTACCCACTCATCAAACTGCTCGGCGGTTAATAAACCCAGTTCTACTGCTGCTGCTTTTAAGGTTTTATTTTCCTTATGTGCTTTTTTTGCAATTTTAGCAGCATTTTCGTAGCCCACATGTGGGTTTAGGGCTGTAACCAGCATTAAAGAATTTTGGAGGTGTTTTTCAATTTCAGGCAGGTTTGCCGTAATTCCTTCTGCACATTTTATGGTGAAAGAAACACAGGCATCGCCGATTAAACGTGCCGATTGCAACACGTTAGCTGCAATTAACGGTTTGAAAACGTTGAGTTCGAAATGGCCCGACATGCCACCTACCGAAACAGCAACATCGTTGCCAATTACCTGGGCACAAACCATAGTTAAAGCTTCAGGTTGAGTTGGGTTAACTTTACCCGGCATGATAGATGATCCTGGTTCATTATCCGGGATAATGATTTCGCCAATACCACAACGCGGACCAGAGCTTAACATCCTTACATCATTAGCCACTTTCATTAAGGCAACCGCTGTACGTTTTAAAGCGCCAGAAAGCTCAACCATTGCATCATGTGCAGCCAACGCTTCAAATTTATTTGGGGCAGTAACGAAAGGTAAACCTGTTAAATCGGCAATTTTTTTAGCTACTAAAACGTCATATCCTTTTGGCGTATTTAAGCCTGTACCTACAGCTGTACCACCCAAAGCCAGTTCTGCAACCATTACCAGGGCATTTTTAATAGCCCTGATGCTGTTATCGATCTGCTGTACGTAACCCGAAAACTCCTGGCCTAAGGTTAATGGTGTGGCATCCATAAAGTGGGTACGGCCGGTTTTGGTAATCCCGGCAAATTCTTCTGCTTTTTGGGCTAGTACATTTCTTAACTGTGTTAAACCCGGGATGGTATTTTCAACCGTAAGTTTATACGCTGCAATGTGCATTGCAGTTGGAAAGGTATCATTTGATGATTGCGACTTGTTTACATCATCATTCGGGTGAAGTACTTTTTTATCATCAGCCAGTGCACCACCATTAATAACATGTGCACGGTTTGCAATTACCTCGTTGCCGTTCATGTTACTTTGCGTACCCGAACCGGTTTGCCAGATTACCAATGGAAACTGATCATCCAGCTGGCCCGCAATAATTTCATCACAAGCTTTGGCAATAAGTTCAGCTTTATCAGCCGATAATACACCAAGCTCATTATTGGCCAGTGCCGCTGCTTTTTTCAGGTAACCAAAAGCATGGATAATTTCTTTAGGCATCGAACCTTCCGGACCGATTTTAAAGTTGTTGCGTGAGCGTTCGGTTTGTGCACCCCAGTATTTGTCGGCTGGTACCTGCACCTCGCCCATGGTATCGTGTTCTATTCTGAAACTCATTATATTTTGATTTTTGTTGTGGCAAATTTAGGTTTTTTGCCTTTTAAAGCGTTGTATTTATGTAAGATATTTGGTAGATAGCAAGAATATAGGAGGAAGGTACTGGCTAAAGCACAAACTTTTATGCGCTAAGGTCGCTTCTACCAATGGAATCATATTCATACCTTTACTGCAAATATGCAGGGATTAGTTATTAAATCTACGGGAAGTTGGTACAACGTGCTCGCCGATAATGGTGAGCATTACGATTGCCGCATTGTAGGTAAGTTCAGGATTAAAGGTATTAAAACGACCAATCCGATTGCGGTTGGCGACAGGGTGAAGTTTGAGCTTGAACGCGATAGCAATCAGGGGTTGATTAACGAACTGCTTCCCCGTAAAAACTATATCATCCGCAAATCAATTAACCTGAGTAAGCAGGCCCAGATTTTAGCCGCCAATTTAGATATGGCCATTCTGGTGGTTACTTTAGCTTCGCCACGTACCTCTTTGGGTTTTATCGACCGGTTTTTGGTCACTGCCGAAGCCTATGATGTGCCTGCGGTTTTGGTGTTCAATAAACTCGACCTGTTCAGCAAGGAGGGCTTGGAGATTTTGCAGGAGTTTAAAAATATCTACGAAAACATTGGTTATGCCTGTTATGAGGTTTCGGCTTTAAAAGGAATCAATATTCCCATAATTCAGGAACTGATTACCGGTAAAATTACCTTAATTTCAGGTCATTCCGGAGTAGGTAAATCGAGCCTGATCAATGCCTTATTGCCCGATCGTGATTTAAAGACCGGCGAGGTTTCTGACTGGAGCGATAAAGGGCAACATACCACAACCTTTGCTGAAATGTTCGCGCTGCCACAGGGCGGATTCATTGTAGATACGCCGGGTATCCGTGAATTAGGGGTGATCGATATCGAAAAAGAAGAGCTGGGACATTTTTTCAGGGAGATTTTCGAAACTTCGCATAATTGCCGTTTTAACAACTGTCGCCATGTAAACGAACCAGGTTGTGCGGTTATTGAAGCTGTTAATGCCGGCGAAATTGCCATCTCAAGGTACGAAAGTTACCTGAGTATTTATCACGGAAACGATACCCGGTACTAACAAGTAAAGCTGAAAGACTAAAGCTTATAGCGGCAGTTGTTAGGTATGCTTAAAAAAAGATATTGGCATGCCTTATGTCTTAGTGATTAATATAAGTAGAAACGATATTAAATAAATGGAGAAATCTTTTTTTGGGATTTAGGTAATATGAAATTTAAACTGGGAGATTTTGTGCGTTTTGTTGATGAGAAACGCGAGGGCTATGTTACCCGCATTATCGATGCGCAAACTTTGGGGGTAACAGACGAGGATGGTTTTGAAATTCCGGTTGCAGTGAGCAACTTAACATCGGTACATGGACATGGTGTAGTAGCGGAAGAGGTTGATGTACCTAAACCGGTTCAGGTTAATGTACCTGGTGTTACTAAAATAGAAAATGGTATTTATGTAGCTGCAGCAACCGATGATAAAGCAGGTAATGTGGTGCATTTGCACGTGCAGAACCAATCGCCCAATACCTTATTGCTGAACCTCACGACTGAAAGAAAGGGAAAATATGCGAATGCCTTTCATGGCATTATACAGCCCTATTCGCTGGCACTGGTGTATGCTGCGTCTTTAGCCGATCTGGAGCTCTGGCCTGAGTTTACCTTTCAGGTTTTGGTGGCAGGTATAGCTGAGGCTAAGCCTATCGATCCATTGGTAATCCGTAAGAAATTCAGGGCAAAAGATTTTAGTACCGAACAGAAAGAATTACCTAACCTTAAAAACAAGGGCTGGTTGGTTCGTTTAGATGACCTGGTACCGGTAACCATCGATGCGAAAAAATTAAAAGAAAGTTTTTTTAAATCGGCCGATGAGAAGAAAATGGTCGAAGCGCCTGCAAAGGAGGTTGATCTGCATATCGAAAAATTACGTGATGACCACCACTTCTTAGAAGCCGGAGAAATTTTGCAGATCCAGCTCACGCATTTTCAAAAGGCCCTTGATGCTGCTGTAGTGCATCATTTCGATAAGATGGTTTTTATCCACGGCTCCGGAAATGGTACCCTTCGGGATAAAATCCATAAACTGATCAGTAAAAATCCGCACATTAAAACTTATATGGATGCCAGAAAAGAAAAATTCGGATATGGCGCTACAGAAGTAGTTTTCAAGTAATGGATGATGTAGGAGAGACTTTTGCGCGCGATCCGTCATTCTGAACTTGTTTCAGAATCTTTCCAATGAATTAAACATTTTTCATTACATTCAGCACGAAAGGAAGATCGAGGTACACTTTTTGCTGCGCTGTAATTTCTTTTTATAAAAGATTAAAACTAGCTTTGCCGCTATTAATGAAACACCTCGTTACCATATCTCTTGTATTTTTTAGCTTAACGCATCTGGCAAAGGCCGAACGTGTTGAAGGGCTTAGGATATTAAATGAATATTGTAATGAGTATAAAATCAATGCTAATGCATCTGATAAAAGTGTTGTTCAGTTTAACGAGCAGCGTAATCCTTATTTATTATCGTACACACGCCTTGCTTTAATTGGAACCCAACCTCAATTAAAAGTAGCAAAATATATAAGCGTAAATCAGGTAATCACCGATTTAACCATCCGCAAAAAACCAAAAAACAACAGTCCCTAGTTTGTTTGGTTAACCCAGTTTTTTAAGGTTTTTTAAGCCTGTTCATACTAACAACTGCCAAACTGACTTAATGCTGACAGTGGCTTGGTTGTTGTAACACACCATTTTTTAATAAATAAATACGATTTAAAATATAATGTTAGGATTTTTAGCGAAGATTTTCGGAAGTAAATCAGAAAGAGATATAAAGGCCATTCAGCCAATTGTTATTAAAATTAACGAACACTACAGTAAACTGTCTGCGCTAAGCAACGATGAATTACGTGGTAAAACCCTCGAGTTTAAAGAAAGGATTTCTACTTTTTTAGCTGATATTGATGGAAAAATTGCCGCTTTAAAGGCTGATGCAGAAAGTGAAAGCTTAGATCTTCACCAAAAAACAGCTATTTACGATCAGGTTGATGCCCTGGGTAAAGAGCGCGATACGGAATTAGAAAAAGTATTATCGGAAATCCTTCCGGAGGCTTTTGCTGTAATTAAAGAAACTTCCCGCCGTTTAAGCGAAAACGATTATTTAGAAGTTACCGCAACCCAGTTTGACAGGGATTACGCTGCGCGTAAAAACAACGTAAAAATTGTAGGCGATAAGGCTCAGTGGGCCAACAAATGGGAGGCTGCCGGAAACGAGGTAAACTGGAACATGGTACATTACGATGTACAGTTAATTGGTGGTATCGTATTGCACAGCGGTAAAATTGCCGAGATGGCTACCGGTGAGGGTAAAACCCTTGTGAGTACGTTGCCGGCTTATTTAAATGCATTAGCCGGACAGGGTGTACACATCGTTACGGTGAATGATTACCTTGCACGACGTGATAGTGAATGGAACGGCCCGTTATTCGAGTTCCATGGTTTAACGGTTGATTGTATCGATAAACACGAACCAAACTCGGAAGAAAGAAGAAAGGCTTACGCCGCAGACATTACTTACGGAACCAATAATGAGTTCGGGTTTGATTACCTGCGTGACAATATGTCGCAAACACCTGATCAATTGGTACAACGCAAGTTGCACTTTGCAATGGTGGATGAGGTCGATTCGGTTTTGATTGATGATGCCCGTACCCCTTTAATTATTTCTGGCCCGATCCCACGCGGAGATGAGCATGAGTTTTATGAATTAAAACCACGTATTGAGCGTTTGGTTAATGCACAAAAGGCCTATGTAACCCAGGCTTTGAACGAGGCTAAAAAATTAATCAATGCCGGCAACAGCGGAACCGAAGAAGGCGAAGGCGGTTTGGCATTATTACGTGCTTACCGTGGTTTGCCAAAAAACAAAGCTTTAATTAAGTTTCTGAGCGAAAGCGGTATTCGTGGGTTGCTGTTGAAAACAGAGAACCACTATATGGCAGATCAATCTAAGAACATGCCTAAGGTAGATTCTGAATTGTATTTCTATATTGATGAAAAAAATAACCAGGTAGAATTAACAGAAAAAGGTATCGAACTGATTACCCAATCAGGGGAGGACCCGCATTTCTTCGTATTGCCCGATGTGGGGACTGAAATTGCGGAGCTTGAAAAATCTGATCTTCCATTAGAAGATAAGGTTGCTCAAAAAGATGCTTTAATGCGCGATTATTCGGTTAAGGCAGAGCGTATCCATTCGGTTAACCAATTATTAAAAGCTTATACCTTGTTCGAAATCGATGTAGAATACATCATCGATGAAGGAAAAATCAAAATTGTAGATGAGCAGACCGGCCGTATTATGGATGGCCGCCGTTACTCTGATGGTTTACACCAGGCAATTGAAGCCAAAGAAAATGTAAAAGTTGAGGATGCTACCCAAACTTATGCAACTGTAACTTTACAAAACTATTTCCGTATGTACCACAAACTTTGCGGTATGACGGGTACTGCAACCACGGAGGCCGGAGAGTTTTGGTCGATCTATAAACTGGATGTGGTAGAAATCCCTACCAACAGAAACATTTCGAGGATTGATGAGCAGGATTATGTGTACCGTACCGTTCGCGAAAAATATAATGCTGTTGCAGCAGAGATACAATACCTCGTTTTCCCATATTCTCATTACGAAACGGAATATGAAACAGATAAAGACGGTAATGTAAAGCAAAAAGATGGCAAACCGGTGGTTAAATACGACCAAATCGGCAGGGCTGTACCAAAATTAGATGCTAAAGGTGCTTTAATCCCTGCAGTTAACCCTGAAACAGGACAATTGCAGCCAAAAGCAGGCCGTCCGGTATTGGTGGGTACAACCTCTGTAGAGATTTCTGAGTTATTAAGCCGTATGCTTAAACTGCGTGGAATTAAACACAACGTATTGAACGCTAAAATGCACCAGAAAGAGGCCGATATTGTTGCCGAAGCTGGTCAGGCCGGAACAGTAACCATCGCAACCAACATGGCTGGTCGTGGTACCGATATTAAGTTGGGCCCAGGTGTTAAAGAAGCCGGAGGTTTGGCCATTGTAGGTACCGAGCGCCACGAATCACGCCGTGTAGACAGGCAGTTGCGCGGTCGTGCTGGTCGTCAGGGCGATCCGGGTTCATCTCAGTTCTTCGTTTCATTAGAAGATAACTTAATGCGTTTGTTTGGTTCAGAGCGTATATCGAGCATTATGGTACGCATGGGTATCGAAGATGGAGAGGTGATCCAGCACTCAATGATTACCAAATCTATAGAGCGTGCACAGAAAAAAGTAGAGGAAAACAACTTTGGTATCCGCAAGCGTTTATTGGAGTATGATGATGTGATGAACTCGCAGCGTACTGTAATTTATGCCAAACGTAAAAATGCATTATTCGGCGAACGTTTGGATGTGGATATGAACAATATGGTGTTCGATGTTGCCGAAGATATCGTAACCGAATACAAACAGGAAGCTAATTTTGATGGTTTTAAACTGGAAGTGATCAAAAATTTCTCTTTGGATACAGCCATTACCGAAAAAGAATTTACATCGACCAGTATTCCTCAGTTAACCGAAAAACTGTTCGAAGAAGCCGAAGAATTTTATGCACGTAAATCAGAAGCCATCATTCAGCAATCTTTACCGGTTTTAACCCAGGTTTACGAAGAACGCGGATCGCATATCGAGCAGATTGTAGTACCGTTTACAGACGGTATCCGCGGTATTCAGGTTGCTGTTGATCTGAAGAAAGCCATCGATAATAAAGGAAAAGAAGTAATCCGTGCATTCGAAAAAACCATTGTATTGGCCCTGATCGACGATAGCTGGAAAGAGCATTTACGCGAAATGGACGATTTGAAACAGTCAGTTCAGAATGCGGTTTACGAGCAGAAAGATCCATTGGTAATTTATAAAATGGAGGCCTTTAACTTATTTAAAAACATGCTTAATGTTGTAAATAAAGAAGTGGTAAGTTTCTTATACAAAGGTGGCATCCCTGTTCAGCAAGAGCCTGACCAGGTAAGGGAAGCACCGGCGCCTGTAAAACAGCCAAAATTACAAACTACCAAACAGGAGTTCGGCAGAGAGGAACCGGGCATTGGTTTGAGCGATACACGCGAGGCCGTTCCACAACAGCCTGTCCGTAAGGAAGCAACTGTGGGTAGAAATGAACCTTGCCCATGCGGTAGTGGTAAAAAATTCAAAAACTGCCACGGCGCTAACTTATAATCAGCATATATAAAACAAAAGCCCCGGCCATTTTAGTCGGGGCTTTTTTGTTGCCTTCTTCATCATGGATAAGACGGACGTAGTTTGGATCGGTGTGAAGAATCAGTAACCTTTGGTATTTAAAAGATCCGTTTTAGAATGGACGCTGATTTTTTACAAGATTACAGAAACAAAGGTTTCGTGCTGTAAGATTTTCTTCCAAATAATTAACTATTTGCTTAACCCATAAAGAATGCCGATTTTTGCAACGGTTTCGGCATTTTTCTTGTTAAGAAGAAGGTGAGGGCACACTGCTCACCAAATGCCAATTATTTTGCTGATGAAAACAACAATAACTTTTATATTGTGCTTATTTCTTACCGCTACTGCTTTTGCACAAAAGGGAGAGGTAACGGTTATAAAAGATCCTTTAATTGATAGTTTAATTGCCAAACGCCTCGAAGTTTATAAAACCTCTGGCGAGGTAAAACCAGGCAAACCCATCGTTTCTGCTTACGGTTATCGGGTACAGATATTTTATGGATCAGACCGGCGGGAAGTTTTTAATGAGCAGGCCCGCTTTAAAGGGCTTTACCCCCAGTTAAATACTTATCTTACCTATAAAGAACCTAATTATTATGTTCGTGTGGGCGATTTCAGGACCCGCCTGGAGGCACAACGCCTCATCAACGAACTCAGACCGGCTTTCCCAACATTATTTATTTTTAGGGAGAAAATCAATGCACCAACTTTAGATACCACAACAACCAATGATCAAAAATAAAGTACAGGAACTGGCTGCTCACATTTTTAATGATGTAGTAGGCTATCGTCAGCATATCCATGCCAACCCTGAATTATCTTTCAAAGAGTTCGAAACTTCCTTATTTATCAAGGATAAACTAAAAAAATGGGGAATTGAATATACCGATTGCGCCAATACAGGTGTAGTAGGGTTAATTAAAGGAAATTTACCATCCGATAAGGTAATTGCCTTACGTGCCGATATGGATGCTTTGCCTATCCATGAAGCAAACGACAAACCTTATCGTTCCAAAAATCACGGTGTGATGCATGCCTGCGGACATGACGTGCACACTTCTTCCCTTTTAGGAACAGCATATATCTTAAACCAGTTAAAAGATGATTTTGGCGGAACAGTAAAACTGATATTTCAACCTGCCGAAGAACTGTTGCCGGGTGGAGCAAGTATCATGATCAAAGAAGGGGTGCTCGAGAACCCTAAACCACAGCATATTGTTGGTCAGCATGTAATGCCTTTGATCGATGCCGGTAAAGTAGGTTTTCGTTCGGGCATTTATATGGCTTCTACAGATGAACTATATGTTACCGTAACCGGTAAAGGCGGGCATGGCGCCCAGCCCCATCAAAATATCGATCCGGTTTTAATTGCTTCGCATATCATCATTGCCCTGCAGCAGGTGGTGAGCCGTAATGCCGATCCGCGTATCCCTTCAGTTTTATCTTTTGGTAAAGTAATTGCCAACGGGGCAACCAACATTATTCCCAATGAAGTAAAAATCGAAGGTACATTCAGGACCCTGGATGAGGAGTGGAGAGATGAAGCCCATAAACGAATGAAAAAAATGGCAGAAGGCATTGCCGAAAGCATGGGGGGAAGCTGCGATTTCGATATCCATAGAGGTTATCCTTTTTTGATCAACGAAGAAAAACTAACCGCTAATGCAAGGGCCTATGCTGAAGAGTTTTTAGGCAAAGAAAATGTAGTGGATTTGGATATCTGGATGGCAGCCGAAGATTTTTCTTTCTATTCGCAGGTAACAGATGCCTGTTTTTATCGTTTAGGTACTGGGAATGCGGCTAAAGACACACAATATTCGGTACATACCCCAAGGTTTGACGTGGACGAGGACGCCCTGAAAATCTCGACCGGGTTAATGGCTTATATTGCGCTAAAACAACTGGGCAACTAAATAGAGGTAAGATGTAAAAATGTAATACGGATGATGGAGGAGTTTCAGCTACATCATCCATTTCCCATTTTACATGATACATCTTCCATTTTACATACTTTCTTCCATGAAAAAGATATTTTTGTTTTTACTGTTTATTTCGCTCTTTTATAATGGTTTTGCGCAGGAAATCCAGCGTTTCAATCCGGATACCATTAAAACCATTACGCTAGATTCTACGGTAAACATTCAGGCCGAAAAACTGAACGTAGAAACATTTATCAGGAAGGTAATGTACGATACTTCTTTTTATCAGTCGTTCAGGGACATGAAACGCTATACCTTCATTGCCGAAAACAGGATTTACAGTTACGATAAAAAGAACCGGGTGGATGGAAAGATATACCGTAAAATAAGGCACAACAATAGCGGACCTTACAAAATGGAATACCTGGTAAAACAGGATACAGGAAAGATTTATAAAAAGAACGGAAAATATCAATTGTACACCGTAGAAATGTTCGATTACATTTTTATGAATTCATACAATACTGATTTTGTTCCCAATGCACCAAAACCCGATGGAAAAGGCGGAACAAACGAAAGTTACAAAGACAAGTTAAAAACGCTGGTTTTTAATCCGGGCCGTCCGGTAAAGGTTCCGTTTATCGGCAGCAAAACAGAAATATTTTCGGCCAATATGCGCCAGTATTACGATTATGGTTTCACCAGTGGTACTTACCTGGATTCGATTCCCGTTTACCGATTCAGGGTTTCGGTTAAACCAGATTTGAGCAGCTGGACAAAAGATGGGATTATGATTAAGGAATTGGTAACTATTTTTGATAAAAGGAATTTTAATATACTTGGACGGTATATCGATATGAAATACAGTAACCTGCTTTTCGATTTTGATGTGCAGATGAACATCGAAATGGGTTATTTTGGTGATGATAAACTGCCTACTAAAATCACCTATCAGGGCAATTGGGATTATCCTTTCAAGAAAGAAGAACGGGCAAGCTTTTTAATTGTACATAAAGATTATAAACTCGAAAAGGGTAAATAATAATTAGGGAAAGTGTTCATCATCCTGAATTTATTTTACAAGTAGAAATAGTCTTCAATTGCCTTGCAGCTGCTTTATGATCAGGATATTTCTATAATAACAAAATATTCAGGTAAGTTCGAGGCAGCCTTGCAATAGTTACCCTCTAAGGATTAACTATCGACTAAAACATTTATCTTTAAAGGATGATTAAAGCGGTAAAAATGCAACTCTTTTCTTCCTTAGTATTTAATAAAGACCAATGAAAATAACCTAATCCATTACATACGATGAAAACAATAATAAAAACGGGTATTTTACTAAGCTTTTGCTTAATTGTATTAACATCAATGACATTTAAACCAAAACGGATTATCTTTTTCGGTGATTCGATTACCCAACAGGGTGTTTCAAAAAACGGATATGTAACCCTGATCAAAAAATCACTCGATTCTGCCAAATATGATGTAATCGGTGCAGGTATAGGTGGTAATAAGGTATAATACGATCTTTACCTGCGTTTAGAAGATGATGTTTTAAGCAAAAAGCCCGATTTGGTGGTGATTTATGTAGGCATTAATGATGTGTGGCATAAACAATCATCTCATACCGGAACAGACTATGATAAATATTTAAAATTTTATCAGGCTTTGATCAACAAAATTCAAGGTGCAGGCAGTAAAGTGGTATTGGTTACCCCGTCTGTTGTTGGCGAGAAAAAAGATGGTACCAATGAATTGGATGCCGATCTGAATAAATATGCTGAAGGAATTAGATCGTTGGCTGCAAAAAATAACCTTCCCGTATGCGATTTAAGAAAAGTTTTTACCGAATACGAGGCGAAAAATAATCCGGAAGATAAAGAAAAAGGCATTTTAACTGTAGATAGGGTCCACCTAAATGAAACAGGGAATAAATTGGTGGCCGATCAGCTATTGCCTTTGGTGAAGTAGATTTTTTAACCGCGAAGTTCGCAAAGCACACAAAGAAATTTTTCTCTGTGTGCTTTGTGTTTTTTCTCCGTTATCTTTGTGGTTAAATAAGAGGGAAGAGCAGAGCGTATATGATAAACCGCGAAACGATAGATAAGATAATGGATACCGCCCGCATTGAGGAGGTAGTTGGGGATTTTGTGCACCTAAAGAAACGCGGGACCAGTTTAATTGGTAATTGCCCTTTCCATGGCGAAAAAACGCCTTCTTTCCATGTATCCGTAACCAAGGGTATTTACAAATGTTTTGGTTGCGGTAAAGGAGGCGATTCGGTACGCTTTATTATGGATCATGAAAAATATTCATATCCGGAAGCCCTTAAGTTTTTAGCCAATAAATACAACATAGAAGTTGAAGAAACTGAACTAAGCCCTCAGGATGCTGAAACACAGAGCGCTAAAGAGAGCCTCTACATTGTTTCGCAATATGCTTCGTCTTTTTTTGTAAAACAGCTGTGGGATACCGAGGAAGGCAGGGGCATTGGTTTAAGTTATTTTAAAGAACGCGGTTTTAGAGAAGATATTCTTAAAAAATTCGAAGTGGGTTATTCGCCCGATGTTTGGGATGCGTTAACACAAAGCGCCACCGGCCAGGGGCATAAATTAGAATTTCTGGAATCCACAGGATTGTCGATCAAAAATGATAACGGTAAAATTTACGACCGTTTTCGTGGACGAGTCATGTTCCCGATCCATAATTTTACAGGTAGGATTATAGGTTTTGGTGGCAGAACGCTTAAAACCGATAAAAATGTTCCTAAATATGTAAACTCGCCCGAAAGTGAAATCTATCATAAATCGAATGTACTTTATGGGCTATTTCATGCTAAAAAAGCTATTCGTGATCTCGATAACTGTTACCTTGCCGAAGGTTATGCCGATGTTCTCTCGGTACATCAGGCCGGAATCGAAAACGTGGTGGCTTCTTCCGGCACATCATTAACCGTTGAGCAGATCAAACTGATTGGCCGTTTTACCCAAAACATTACCATTTTGTTTGATGGTGATGCTGCAGGTATTAAAGCCTCGCTGCGTGGTTTGGATATGATTCTGGAAGAAGGTTTGAATGTAAAAATTGTTTCCTTCCCTGATGGGCACGATCCGGATTCGTATATGCACCATGTTGGTGCCGGTGCTTTTAAGAGCTATCTCGAACAGAACAGAAAGGATTTTATTTTATACAAGGCAAATGTGCTGCTTAAAGATGCCGGCAACGATCCTATTAAACGTGCAGGTATTATCCGCGATATTGTAGAAAGTATTGCCAAGATCCCCGATCAGATCAAAGCTTCGGTTTTTATCAGAGAATGCAGTAGTTTGCTCGAAATTGACGAGCACATTTTATTAGGTGAGCTGAATAAAATGCGCTCAGCCAAGCTGAAAAAAAACTTCGATAACAACCAAAAGGCAAACCCATCGGCAAGCCCGAAACCTTATTCTTCTGGCCCGCCTGAGCCACTTGGCCCGCCTGATGATTTGTGGGACGATAGTGCCGGTCCCATGGGCTACGAACAGCCGTCCGTAGAAGAAGAGGAATTTCAGGAAAAGGAAATCGTAAGGCTTTTATTGGCCTATGGGCACGAATTCGTAAACTGGGATAAAATAGATGATATGTACATTGGCCCGTTTATTATGCAGAATCTGGCTGATGTTGAATTTGATGACCCTCTCTGTAAACAGATTATTGATTATTATAAAACTGAAATAGATAACGGCCGTTTACCAACATCGAGCCATTTTATTAAACATGAAGATAGATCAATTGCCGACCTGGCCATTACACTTTCAACATCTGAGCATACTTTAAGTGAAAACTGGTTAAATAAACACCTCATTTATGTTAAAGACGAGTCGATGAATTTAAAAGCCACTATTTTGGGCGGCATTTTCCACCTGAAAAAGCGAAAGGTAGAAAAGATATTGATGAATCTTTTAAAAGAAATCAAAGAAGAAAAGAACGAGGATAACCAGATGGTTTTGATGCAGCGTTATGGAGTAATCAAAGGTGTGGAAAGGGAGATATCGAAGTTTTTAGGTTCGGTTATTGTTAAGTAAACGACAAAAGGTACGTCATCCCGATCGGAAAGCTGTGGAGCTCCTGCCCGTACAGGGAGGTAGAGATCCATTTTGAGACGGAGTTAGCTTAGGTAAGAACCAGTAGTTCTCAACTTTATTACACTCTGCCCGAAATGACGATTTCTTAGTCCGTCGCCGTGCCAGATAAGCAGTAAAACCCGGTCATTTACATCTGACGTTAAAAATTCAATAAACTATGGCGCTCCATAACGATTTAGGTAAAGAAGGCGAAAAAATTGCCAAACAATATCTTGAAGATCATGGATATGAGGTTTTGGACGAAAACTGGACCCATGGTAAAGCCGAAGTTGATTTAATCGCATATAAAAACGGGATCATGATTTTCGTTGAGGTTAAATCACGGAGCTCGGTTACATTTGGACAGCCGGAAGAATTTGTACATAAAGCCAAACAAATACAGATGGAATTCGCTGCTAATGCTTATATTGACTTGATGAACCATCAAAATGATATCCGTTTTGATATTATTGCGATTACTTTTACAAAAAATAAAAATTATAATTTAAACCATATAGAAGATGCGTTTTGGCCTGAAGATTAATCCCGTTAAAAATTTTATGTTTATTGCAGCTGTGCTCGCCTCCATGAGTGCTTGTAAAGACAGTTCTACTACCACTTACCGTAGCTTTCTTTCACCAATGACAGGTCTTAATGTACCGTCAGGAAAGGAATTTGATGTTAAATTACAATTTGGTACCGAGCAGAAAGTAGATTCTGTAATTTACCTGATCGATACCATTAAAATGATTTCAAAAGCCGATACTTCGGCTATCAAGCTTAAAACCGAAGGTTTGAAACTGGGTAATCACCTGATAACAGCAAAAATATATGGTGCCGGAAAATCCGAAGATTTAACCTCAAATATTAATGTTTTAGCTGCAAAGGCTCCCGCTGAGTACGGCTATAAGGTGATTAAGACCTTACCTCACGATACCGCTTCGTATGTGGAAGGTTTAGAATATCATGATGGTTTTTTCTACGAAAGTGCCGGCGATTACGGGCACTCAAGCCTGCGTAAGGTAGATCCATCAACAGGGAAAGTTCTTCAGAAAACAGATTTAGACAAACAGTATTTTGGCGAAGGTATTACCGTAATAGGAGACAAGATTATCCAGCTTACTTATCGCGAAAAAGTGGGCTTTGTTTATGATAAGGCTACTTTCAAGAAATTAGCTGAGTTTTCTTATACCACCGGAAGAGAAGGCTGGGGATTGGCTTTTGACGGACAAAAAGTATTCAATACCGATGGTTCAAACACCATCTTTTTCCTGAATAAAGATACCTATCAAAAAATTGGTTCGATCGATGTTTTTGATAATAAAGGAGCCATCCAGAACCTGAACGAACTTGAAATTATTGATGGTAAAATTTATGCAAACGTTTATACTACCAATGAAATCATGATCATCAACCCGGAAACGGGGGCCGTTGAAAGCAAGATTGATTTGTCAGGACTGTTGCCATCGGATTATTTTAAAACTGAAGATGAAAAAGCCAATAATGTATTAAATGGAATCGCTTACGATAAAGCCGGTAAAAAGCTTTGGGTTACCGGCAAAAAATGGCCACATATTTTTCAGATCGAACTGGTAAAGAAATAATTTAGTTGTCGACATGTTACATTGAGCTTAGCCTGTATTGAGCTTGAAGAAGTATCAAAATGCTTTAATATGATTTAATAGGTCATTCGACAGGTTCAAGATTACAAATTTTAATCTTTTTTCTTCGGCTCGTCTAAATAACCATTAAAAACGATGGGCTGTTTATTTACACTGCTAGCGGTTAAAGAAGCATAGCCATTGGTAGAAATATTAATGGTAAACCGGTAATTTTCCCTTTTTACATCGTTTGTATTAATCTGGATGGTGTACAAACCTTTTTTGTTTTTCGATTCGGTGTAGGTAAAATCTTTCGAGGTAAACTTAATGCCGCCTTGCGTTGGGTCCATCGGAGCGGAAAAAGATCGTCCAAAATAAGGCAGGTAAGCAACAATGCTGTCTTTGGTGACCTTCACGTCATATTGAGATCCGGTCAGGTTTATTGCAGAGCCTGCCTGGCTGCCCGGCATCATAGACAATATCCTGTTAACGTCATTGTTCGACATTGGCAGGGCAGTATTGGCAACAAAAATATAATTCTTATCCGCTACGATTTTTGCCGTAGTTTCTTTATCGGTTTGGGCAAATGATTGAATGCTTAGCATAAGAAGGCCAAGGCTCAATATTAAATTTAAACGTTTCATAATGTGTGTTTTAAATGTGTAACAACTTAAAGATGCACAGTTTTGAAAGATTCCATAACAGTGCCAAAAAATGAAACTTAGCGTAAATTTAACGAAATTATGATGGATATGATCAGTTTACCTTTTCTGAATAGATTGATTTAAATAACGGGTTGTTTTTTTCATCTTCAGAAGCACCCAGAGCAGTAAATTTATACTTCCCAGCCGAAATATTTTGGAGTTCGATTTCTCCATTTTCAGTGGTAATTAAGGTAATTGAACTGCCTTTTGGGCTTTTGCCTCCTTTAACTACTATCCCCCCAATCGGAGAACCTGCTACCCTCGAATTCGGATTGGTTGAAGGTACAGAAACCACAAATTTGTAATTTCCCGTTGTGGTATTATTAAATTCTATTTCACCTTTTTCATTGGTAATTAAGGTAAGTAAGTCTCCGGTATCTTTACTTCCCTTTACTACAATGCCACTAATGGGCTGTCCGGCTGTAAAATTGATCTCGCCGGTTGCAGCGTCGAGTTTCCCTTTTATTGATTTCATAATGCAGGGAAAATGTGATTCCGGATAGTTAAGCTTACAATACTCGCAATAATGTCCCTTTGGTAATTTGGCTTTTGATATTGCAGCCCGTTGTGGTATTTCGGTTAATGTGGTAGTTTCTACCTGAGCCAGTACAATAAATGAAGTAAATAGCAGGAATGCCGCTATAACAGCTCTTTTTTTCATTGATATTCGATTAGACTCGTAAAAATAATGAAAAAATATGGTTCCTGCTAGTTTTGAGTTATTTAGTGATTTATACGCTATTTCTTTTTTGATGCTTTAGCAAAAGGATTGAAGTCCAGGGCGAGCTTAACCCAGAAATCGAGTTCATCGTTTCGGCTTAATACGTCTTCTGAAACCGAAATGTAACCTTTCATCGGGCGTCCGCCCATCACCATTTGTTCCCAGCCATCTTTATCTGATAAAGTTTCCAGGGTATTCGGATCGAGCCGCACCATCATGCCGTTTTTCGAAATGCCAATACACATCTTACCGTTCACCATAAATATCAGTCCGTTAAACATCAGTTTTTCTTCCACATCGGGTATATGCTGTAAACGTTCGGCCACGCGCAGCGCAAGGGTTTCGTTGTATTTCATGCTTTAAAATTCTTGTATTAATATGAGTTAGATAATTAATATTTCCTTTGGACAGTTTGAACCGGCTTTTATTTAAGGCGGTCGTCACCCTGAATTTATTTCAGGGTCTTTCATGCTAAAAAGATGCTGAAATAAATTCAGCATGACGGATAGATAGGGGCTAGGTGCTTTTAAAACATTATTCTCATTATAACTTCAAGCAAGTTATCCTAAAATTAAGATTTAAAAGATATTGAACAAAATAATTTCCTTAGTATCTCTATTTCAGTAAATTTGTAACATGTTGTTAAACTGCTACCAGGATGAATTGTTAGAGGCCGGATGTGATGAAGCTGGAAGGGGTTGCCTTGCGGGTCCTGTTTTTGCTGCTGCGGTGATTTTACCAAAAGGTTTTGTGCTGGAAGGTTTAAACGACTCGAAACAATTATCGCACGATCAGCGTGCGCTATTAAGGCCAATTATTGAGCGGCAAGCATTAGCCTGGGCGGTGGCCTCCTGTGATCATGAAGAAATAGACCGCATCAATATTTTAAATGCATCCTTTCTGGCCATGCACAGGGCAATTGAGAAATTGCATACCCAACCTCAATACCTGGTGATTGATGGCAACCGGTTTAAGGCTTATCCACAGATTCCACATAGCTGCATTGTTAAAGGGGATGGTAAATACCTGAACATTGCTGCGGCGTCGATATTGGCCAAAACACACCGCGACGAATACATGACCAACCTTCATGCCGATTATCCGCATTATAATTGGATGCAGAATAAAGGTTATCCCACAACGGCCCACCGTAAAGCTGTGATCGAGATCGGACTGTCGCCTTTTCACCGCAGAACTTTTAATGTTAGTGATCCGCAGTTGGATCTGTTTTCAAAAAACGCCTAAAATTTCGTAATTTCACCACATTGTGAAAATTCTGTTGATTACCAAGCGGATTCCATTTCCGCCAAATAGTGGTTATCCTATAGTGGTTTACAACACCATAAAAGGTTTGCTGCAACTTGGTGCAGATATTACATTGTTCAGTCTCAACCCCACAAAAGGCCGTGTTGATATTGAAGATATTTACGATCCTGTTTTTGAACAGATTAAATACCATACTCACGATTTGGATACGGATGTAAATATATGGTCGGCGTTTTTTAACATATTTACTAACGAATCATATAACGTTTCCCGTTTTTACAGTGAAGATGCGGCGCGGCAACTGGAAAACGTTCTCCGCGAAAATACTTTCGATATTATCCAGTTCGAAGGTCTTTTTGTGGTACCTTACCTGGATGTGGTAAAGGCAAACAGTAATGCCAAACTGATTTACAGGGCACACAATATCGAATTTACCCTTTGGGAACGTCTCTCACATTCAGAAAAATTTCTTATCCGGCGTAAATATCTTGCGTTTTTAGCTCAAAGACTTAAAGCTTACGAAACGGATCAGATTAACCGTTTCCACCAGATTTTTGCTATCAGCGAGCCTGACAGGCAGAGTATTCTGCGCTTCGGCTGCGAAGTGCCCATGTCGGTCTTTCCGGTGGCTATTGATCTGGATAAATATAAAACAGATAAAACGAAAACCAGTTTTCCTACACTTTTTCATTTGGGTGCAATGGACTGGCGGCCCAACCAGGAAGGGTTGGAATGGTTTCTGGACGATATATGGCCGGATATCGAAAAGCTGAACAAAGACCTCCGTTTTTACATCGCAGGGAAAAATATGCAAAAACATTTTTTCGAATATGATTCTGAAAACCTGATTGTAGAAGGAGAGGTTTTTGATGCAATAGAGTTTATGAACTCGAAGGCAATAATGATTGTCCCATTAATTTCGGGTACCGGTATGCGGGTGAAGATTATTGAAGGAATGGCGATGAAAAAATGCATCATTGCTACTACTACCGCTGCCGAGGGCATTAATTGCAGGCATGGTTACGACATTTTAATTGCCGATACGGCAGATGAATTTTACCGCTCTATTCTGCAGTGTATCATTAATCCTAAACGCTGGATGGAAATAGGGGAGAACGCCCGGAAAACTGTGGAGAACGATCATGGTGTTCATCTGATCTCGGGTAAAATGTTGAAGATATACGAGGAATTGGTACAGGCCTAGCTTGATCAGGAAAGATTTTAATATTTTCAACTGGATCGTCATTATCATGGTCTGTGTCTCCACGTACTATAATTCTTTATTTATCCTATCGGTTGGCATTTCAGAGAATGAGATTAGGAAATGAGCGTTTAGTTACCCTTGACCGCATGTAGTCCCACTTTTCATTTCATTCTTCGCAGCTTCAAAAATGAAATGCTGAACTGGCCATTTAGCCCCGGTTGAAGCGTTACCCTGCAGCAACGAGGTATTCCGAACTTTCGGGAAAGCGTATAAGCGTAAAATGGGAGGAAAGTTGCTGTTTTGTACTAGTATTGCGCTCCTTAAAAAAATAATTTTAGGAATGGGAAATGATCGGCTTGTAGTTCTTGGCGGTTTGCAGTCCCGCTTTCGCTTATAGTCCTCTCCCGATGAAAAAATCGGGATGCGGGCTATTCCGCTCAATCGGGTTTATGAACAAGGGTTCCTTCGCTTAGCAGGCTCTTTGTTTCTTATTGCGTGTTATGTATTAAAATAAAAACACAAAATCATGATTCCCGCGGACTTGTAATGCCTTGGTTAAACGGATTTCAGCCTAAAAAACTCACTTGAAATTAACCTCAAAATTTTGTCTTTTTCTTAGTAGTTTTGCGCTCAGAAAAAATAAGTGCAAAATACAATGTGATTTGCAGCTTAATAAGCTGATAAACAAACTAAAACTGCTTCATTATCATAAAAAAATAGAATTCACGGATGAAAAACACCGCATTAACAGAAAAACACATCGCTTTAGGCGCTAAAATGGTTCCATTTGCAGGATATAATATGCCTGTTACTTACGAAGGTATTAATGCTGAACATGCAACTGTTCGTAACGGTGTGGGTGTTTTTGATGTGAGCCACATGGGCGAGTTTATCCTTAAAGGAGAAAAAGCATTGGATCTGATCCAACGTGTAACCAGTAACGATGCCGCTAAATTATATGATGGAAAAGTTCAATATTCTTGTCTGCCAAACGAGGACGGAGGTATTGTAGATGACCTTTTGGTTTATAAAATAGACGATACTACCTACATGCTGGTAGTAAACGCATCCAACATCGAGAAAGATTGGAACTGGATCCAGCAATATAATACCGAAGGGGTTGAAATGCACAATATTTCTGATCAAACCTCTTTGTTGGCGATTCAGGGACCAAAAGCTGCAGAGGCTTTGCAAAGCTTAACCGATGTTGATCTGGCTTCAATGGAATATTACACCTTTGTTAAAGGTACTTTCGCCGGCATTGAAAACGTAGTAATTTCAGCAACAGGTTATACCGGTGCGGGCGGTTTTGAGATTTATTTCGAAAACCAGTACGCAAACCAGATCTGGGATGCCATTTTTGAAGCCGGAAAAGCACAAAATATTAAACCAATTGGTTTGGGTGCGCGTGATACACTACGTTTAGAAATGGGTTTCTGTTTGTACGGGAACGATATTGACGATACTACTTCGCCAATTGAAGCGGGGTTAGGCTGGATTACGAAGTTTTCTAAATCTTTTACAAACTCAGAGGCGTTATTGGCGCAAAAAGAAGCAGGAATTCAAAAGAAACTGGTTGGTTTCGAAATGATCGATCGTGGTATTCCGCGTCACGATTACGAAATTGTTGATTCTGACGGAAATGTAATTGGCAGGGTAACCTCAGGTACGCAAGCCCCATCATTGCAAAAAGCAATCGGCATGGGTTACGTTGCTAAAGATTTTACGAAAGAAGGAACTGAAATTTTCATCAGCATCCGCAATACACCGATTAAAGCAAAAGTGGTTAAATTTCCTTTTTATAAATAGATAGAGTAGCCCGTATCAAGTAGTGAGATAAATTTGTCTTGTTACTTGATACTCTAGTACTCGAAACTCCACGTATGTCAAAAAAAATAGAAGTTTGTTTAACGCCCGCTTTGATTAACCTTTACGATATCGAGCAGAGCATTGTGGTCGTGATCGATATTTTAAGGGCTACATCCTCTATTACTTATGGGATCGATAATGGTGCCGAAGCGATTATTCCGGTCGCTCATGTAGAGGATTGTTTAAATTATCGCGAAAGTGGATTTTTATTGGCTGCAGAAAGAAACGGAGAAGTGGTAACCGGATATGATTTTGGTAATTCGCCTTTCTCCTATACAAAAGAAAAAGTTGGCGGAAAAACGGTTGTCCTTACTACAACCAATGGAACCAAAGCGTTGCATTTGGCACAAAAGCATGCTTTTCAGGTAGTAATCGGATCGTTTCTTAATCTGGATTCACTTTGTACTTATCTGCAAAGCCAGGATAAAAATGTACTTTTATTATGTGCCGGCTGGAAAGACCAGTTTAACCTGGAAGATACCTTGTTTGCAGGTGCAGTTGTAAACAAACTCCGTCAAAACTTTGAACATTTTGATGATTCGAGCGTAGCTGCAGAAGATTTATACCTGTTAGCTAAAGATGACCTGCGGCAATACCTGCGCAAATCTTCTCATAGTCATCGCCTTGCACAACTAAATATTGAAGAGGATGTTGTTTTTTGTTTGCAATTAAATGTTTGCAAAGCAATTCCGGTATTGGAGGGCGAACGCCTGGTGGCCCTAAAAAATTAAAAACTTCTGGTTATAGTCTTCGTTTTCAGCGATGACAATGAGCTATGTAAAGTCAATCTAAAAACTAAATTTTAAGCCGAGCAATATTGCATTTTTTCTGAAATTTGCACCATTAAATTGAGTTTCCTCTGTTGGGCGGCTATTAAAAAAAGCTTTATCTACACCTGAATAGGTGTTGATGTTATTGATCATATAGTCAGCCTCTACCTGCAAGCATTTGTTTAATGGCACAGCCAGGTTGATGCCGCCATTTAACGAAAATGAATTGGCTTTATGTGTAAAACTTACAGGTTTAGCAAAGTCAGGAATTAAATTCCAGTTGGCTTTTGCCGAATATGTATAAAAACCGCCTAAAAACGTGGCGCCTATGCTAAATTTCTGCATTTTAAAAACAAATTCTGCACCAAAATCGAAACCTTTATATCTCGCTTCATAGGTAGAGTTTAAGCCTTTGCTGTCGGGATTATTTGCACTTTCCAACAGGAAAAACTTCTGCTGATGGTATGAAGCTCCTATAATCGGATGAGTACTAAATTGCCCAAACTTTAATAGCTGGTAGCTGAGTTGTAGCCCTCCATGGTACAAATAACCTTTATTTGCATTAAGCAGATCGAAATAAAAAGCATTTTGCCGGTTATCATTTGCATAATCGGTATCCTCTACTTCACCTTTGGTTATGGTGCTGTATTGGTTGGTGGCCTTAATACTGAGCCGACTGGTAATATGGTATTTGATATCTAAACCGAAATCAGCCCCTTTAAGATCTTTCCAGATCAATTCTGATAAGATATCCGGATTAGTGCCGTCTGCATTCCCTGCAATAGACCAATTAAATTTGGATTGCTGAATGCCAACGTATGGCTTTAGCTCCCATTTTTGACGACTATCTTGTGCAAATGCGTTTTGGTAAAATAAAATGAGCGTTAAGCAGGCCAGAAATTGTTTGATAAAGGAAGTGCGCAAAGCGATCAGCATACCTGTGTTTAAGTTTATAACAGCAAAATACACATAGTGGTCATTTAAACCACTATGTGTTGAATAATTTATTTCCTAAAAGGGATATACTGTAGCGATAAATGATTTATCGGTAGGCGATAAAACGGTATTCCATCCCACCTCGAAATCGCCTATGGTTAATTCGTTTGGAACTGAATAATGCATGATCGAATATTTATCATAAGCACTATAGTTGGTTTGCGTAGTGCTGTATTTTGCAAATAAGTTATTATCTACATCTGCCTGGCTCCAATAATTTGGTGCAGCAGCATAATAAGCGTAAACCGCAGGTTTATCCCAAGGAATAGCCACTAATGGATGCTGGTGTTCGTGAATCAAGCCTAAGGCATGACCGAATTCGTGGATGACCACACGGCTATATTCAGAATCGGCTGTACTTGCAGTTAACCAACCAAAGTTCATGGTCGCTCCGGTGCTTGGTGTTGATTTTCCTATGTACGACCAAGATCCATCCCCACTAACAAAGCTTACCCTGATCTTAGCTGTATTATCGTTGGTTACAAAATTGAATTTAATGTTAGCATAATTTTCCCATTGCCTGGCATATTGGATCACTTTTGCCCTGATTGCTGCTGTGCTTCCATTTAAACTCACTTTTATAGTGGTTCCGGGAGTCCATTTTGTTGATTTTAAAACGGCGCCTCTTGGGGTGGTACCATCTAAGGACCGTTCTGTACAGATGTGGATGTCGCCTAGCGGGTTAACAGCTGTGGTTTCTGGTTTTTGCAAATCTGCTGTTTCTGTTGGCTTTTCCTTTTTGCAGGCGAATAATACGGTTATTAATGCGAGAGCGGTAAGCAGGGATTTATTTAATTTTAAGAATTTCATGTTTTAGGTTTTTTAGGTAAAAATTTAATGATCTGTATTTGACAAAAAATCAAGTTAGAAGATCGTAAAAACAGGAATTCTTCTGTGCTGAAAAAGAATAATCAGACTAAAAAACATAGATAGACGTTTAGGTTAATACACCTGCTGCTGCAAGTATAATCCTAAAGTAAAATAATATTATATAACCACCAAGGGAAATGTAATATTTTTATTTCATAAGTGTATTTGTAATACTATGATAAATTCTTAATTTATTGTACTGTTCAAGTAGTATTAATACTACTTGAATTTGAGTATATCCATCTTAGTTTTTTAGGGTTTGGTGATCAAGTCGGAAATGGTAGGGCTATTTTTAATGGTAATCAGGGCTTCCTCGTGCGCCAGCCAATAAATATCTTCAGCGCGTTTCATATCAAAGGTGCTAATGGCGCCTAAACCTTTTGGTTCGATCAGCACGTTGCAGAATTTTGCCTTTCTTTCCATATCATGGTTGATTGACATAATTCCTGCACGCCCCATTAAATTGGTTATGCCTGTAATTTTATCAACGGGTTTAAGGTGGTTACAAGAGGAGCCGATAATGAAATCGCAATCTTCCATTAGGGGTTCAACGGGAAAATTATTTAAAATGCCGCCATCCACATACATCTGGCCATCAATCATAATGGGTTTAAAAATGCCTGGTATACAGCTGGAGGCATGAATGGCCCTGATGAGTGGCCCTTTGGTAAAATAAACCAAGCGGCCTTCGCTAAAATTTACAGCAGCGATGGTTAACGGAATCTTTAATTTCTCAATGGTATCATCAGGGAAATATTCTTTTAAAATTAACGCAGTGTTCTCAATATTAATCAAGCCCAAAGACCCAACAGCCGGCCGGACGAAGCGCCAGAGTTTGGTTTTTAAGAAAATATTCAAACCTTCTTCCGGATCTATGCCAGCGGCAAAAAATGCACCTGCTATTGCGCCTGCACTGGTTCCGCTGATGTGGCTAAAAGTAATGCCCAAATTACTGAAGGCTTTTAAAACACCTAAATGTGCTATTCCCCTGATACCTCCGCCTGATAATACAATGCCAACTCTCATTTTTTCTGGGTTAATTGTTTTTGAACTGGTTAACGGCCTACTGCTAACTACTTCCGTTGTTTTGGTTTATACTTTGATTGATTTAAAATTTTCTGTGTATCGTTATCGGCCATCAATTGCTGCAGGGTAACATCTGGATGTTCTTTCATGTACTTCCGTACAATCTGCCAACCAACCCATACGCCCAATTTTGGCGCCGAATCTCTGTTTTCTCCTAAACCCGGTGTAAAAGGTCCTTCTGATAAAAATACCTGGATCTTTTGGTAATCGGTTTCATACAGAAAGCTGTTCTCCAAAAAATATGCCCAAATGTCGCCCTCAAAATTTTGCACCCAATCCAATTGTTGCTGGGTATAGCCGATCTTAGTCGAATCGCCTATATTTTCCGGCAAAACCTGATCAAGAAAGTACAATATTTTTCCTTGGAAAATCATTTTTGATAAAAGCGTCCTGTTTTCATCAGGTTCGGTAAAAAGCTCTTCGTGTGCATAAGTTTCGGCAACACGGGGTACAATGTATTCAGGGCTGAATCTTCGCGAAAGGTATAAGGGTACACTTTGCACAATGGCCTTATAAAACTTACTGTCTTTGCCCAAAAACATATCCAGGCCAATGCCAAGGTAACCGTCGCCTACTGGCATTTGATAAGCAAAACCAGAAGCAAAAGCAATAAACCTCGGGATTTTAGCCTTGGGGTAGTAATATTTTATGTATTTAAAGGTTTCATTTAAGCCTTCCTCCTGTGGTTTTAGGTTGGGGAAAACGCTGTCCACTTCTTTGGTTAAATCGGTATAGGCCTGGTCGCGGTATAAATTGGCCAGCGACTCGGTACTGGAATACCTGCTATCGAGTATCCGGTGGATAAAATCATCGTAAAATACCCCGTATTTAGAACGAAGCTGTTGGTCGACCCCGGTAACGTTTTTGTTTTTGCCTGCAAACAGCTCGTTATCAAATCTTTCGATCCTGAGATCCGCCTGTATTTTACTTACATCAGGCCGGTTACCTTGCCTGCAGGAAATAAATGCCATGGCAAAAAGAAAAATTAGATAAATTTGCCACTGTTTTACGTTATACATCATGTAGAACAAATATATATAAACAGCATAGCATGAAAAAAATATCGACCATTTTAATTTTGTCTCTGTTAAGCTTTGGCGCGTGGGCACAAAATTACTCTTTAACCAATTACGGCTTTAGGTTAGGTTTAACCGCTACACCAACTTTTGGCTGGATTAAACCCGAACAGGGAAAAACCAATGGTGTGGCTTTAGGCTTTTCTTACGGATTGATAGGCGATTTCAATTTTGCCCCTAATTACAGTTTTGCTACTGCGCTAACCATTACATCGATAAACGGTAAAAGTACTGAGGCCAACGTATTGCCTTATTACGCAAACAGCGGCAGTACCGCACCGAAAGCTTACGATCTAAAATATAAATTGCAGTACATAGATTTACCATTAACGGTGAAGTTGAAAACCATAAAAGCAGATGGTAAACGGTGGTATGGGCAATTTGGTTTATCTAACTCGTTCAATATCAGTGCAAAACAGGATGCTGTAACGGGTGGGATGGTTGTTGGCGATAATTCAAACGTATCAGACTATATTAAACTTTACCGTGCCGGCTTAATCATTGGTGGCGGTGGTGAGTTTGATGTTTCCGGAAATACCAGTATTGTAGCCGGATTAACTTTTAATAACGGTTTTACTAATATTGTAACAGATAAAGCCAGAGATGTTAGAAATCATTATTTAGCACTTAATTTTGGCGTATTCTTTTAATCCGGATATTCTCTTGATACTCGATACTCACTGCTTGACACAATAAACATGAAAATAGCACTAGCACAACTCAATTACCATATCGGAAACTTCGAGGCCAATACCCAAAAAATAACCGAAAATATTAAACTGGCCAAAGATAAAGGAGCTGATCTGGTTGTTTTTGCCGAATTGGCTATCTGTGGTTATCCACCAAGAGATTTTTTGGAGTTTGACGAGTTTATCGTATTGTGCGAAACTGCTGCCCAGGAAATAGCCAAACATTGTATAGGCATTGCCTGCATTGTTGGTCTGCCAATTAAAAATGAAGTATTGCAGGGAAAAGACCTGTTTAATGCAGCCTATTTTATAGAAGAAGGAAAAATTAAGGCCATTGTTAAAAAAGCATTGTTGCCAACTTACGATGTGTTTGATGAATACCGCTATTTCGAACCTGCCACACAATTTAACTGTATCGATTTTAAGGGTAAAAGAATTGCCTTAACCATTTGCGAAGATTTGTGGAATATCAACGACAATCCGTTGTATGTATCAAATCCAATGGATGAACTGATTAAAGAGCAGCCTGATGTAATGATCAATATTGCGGCTTCTCCTTTTTCTTATACGCACGATGATGAGCGCATACAGGTATTGGCAGATAATGCTAAAAAATACCATTTGCCTGTATTTTACGTAAATCAGGTGGGGGCGCAAACCGAAATTATTTTCGATGGCGGTTCATTGGTTTTTGATGCCGATGGGGAAATGAAGGCCGAAATGAAATATTTTAAGGAGGATCTCCAGGTTTTTGATTTAGATGAGATTGAAAGTGTGCATAATAAATACCCAAAAGCAGAAAGATTAACAGATATTGAGCAGATTCATGATGCGTTGATATTGGGGATTAAAGATTATTTCAGAAAATCAGGCTTCAGTAAAGCGGTTTTAGGTTTGTCTGGGGGAATTGATTCGGCTGTGGTTTGTGCACTGGCCTGTCGTGCTTTAGGGCCAGAAAATGTAATGGCAGTTTTAATGCCTTCCAAATTTTCTTCAGACCATTCGGTACAGGATGCATTAGACCTCGTTAACAATATTGGCTGTATGCACGAAATTGTACCGATTAAAGAAGTTGCCGACGCTTTTGACCATATTTTGGCACCAGCTTTTAAAGGTTTACCATTTAACCTTGCAGAAGAAAACATTCAGGCCCGGATCAGGGGGATTATTAACATGGCCATGAGTAATAAATTTGGCTATATTTTACTGAATACCTCGAACAAAAGCGAGTGCGCGGTAGGTTACGGTACTTTATATGGCGATATGTGCGGCGCTATCGGGGTAATTGGAGATGTGTATAAAATGCAGGTTTTTGAGCTGGCCAGGTACATCAATAAGGAAAAAGAAATTATTCCGCTTAATACCATTGTTAAACCACCTTCGGCAGAATTGAGGCCTGATCAGAAAGATTCTGACTCCCTGCCGGAGTACGAAATCCTCGATAAAATATTGTACCAGCATATTGAAAAGAAACAAGGATCCAAAGCAATTATTGCACAGGGTTTCGACGAAGCTTTGGTGCAGCGCATATTAAAGATGGTTAATATTGCAGAATTTAAACGCTACCAAACCCCTCCCATTTTAAGGGTATCGCCTAAAGCATTTGGTATGGGAAGGAGAATGCCAATTGTAGGGAAGTATATGGCTTAGAAGGTTGAAAGGTTTTAAAGTTTAAATTGTTGAAATGTTAAATTGTTCAATTGTCGGGATTATTCAATGGCTTACCAAAGGGCAGTTTAATTCTGCTGAAGCTGATTTTGTGCCAACTTCCTGATTTCACCGTCTTGTTCATTTGCAATAATGTGGTTAAGGTGCAGCGCATTATTTATTTTGCTTACGGCAAGCTTTCTGGTGGCAGCATCTTTATCAAACACAGCAATATGGAAAAGGTTGGATTCATCTTTTAGTTTATCAACAGCAATTTTCCTTATCGTTACTTGAGTGTTAAAGCAGGCAACATGAAATAGGTTTTCCTGCTCGGTTAATTTTGCTACAGCGATCTTTACAAGAGCTGTATCATTATTAAAGCAGGCTATGTGAAAAAGTTCTTCCTCCGAAACAGCAGTAAGGTTTAAATGAGAGGAGCTGGCAGCAGGAACAGAGTTGATTACCAATTCTTTTTTGCTGCCAATGCGGATGCAGCTGCTTAAGCATAATATAGTGCCGAGAAATAAGAATGATCCCTTCATTGAGTTGCGTTTTTACTAAGTTATATATTTTTAACAAAGTGTTGAGGTTTAATGCAAAAAAAAACGTCATCTGAGGTTTGCAAATGCTCCCAAATGACGCTTATTGGTTAAAGATATTCTTATCCTAAAGTAGCATCAACCGTAATGGTTGTATTCAATAATTTAGAGATCGGGCAGTTTTTCTCTGCATCTGCTACCAGTTCATCAAATTTTTCCTGTGTTAAACCAGGTACAGAAGCTGTTAAAGTTAAATGCGATTCTACGATTTCACCTTTTGACGGATCCAGGTTAATTTCACATTTGGTTTCCAGTTTATCAGCTGTAAATCCTGCTTCAGTTAAATTAGCTGATAATTTCATGGTAAAACAGCCTGCGTGTGCCGCAGCGATTAATTCCTCAGGATTGGTACCAACACCCTCTGCAAAGCGTGAATTAAAAGAATACTGAGTATTATTTAAGGTCGTGCTTTGCGTAGTGATACTGCCATTACCTTCTTTAATAGAACCTTGCCATACGGCTGTTGCGTTTCTTTTCATGATCAGATTTTGTTTTTTTAAATTGTTAACAGCTAAAGATAAAGATATGTTTGGTTAAAAGATGATAATTCTTCATTAAGAAATTCTTGTATCAAATCAGTTGAAAATCCTATTTAAAGTGTTTTAAAAAAGGAGCTGTTTCTTTGAAACAGCTCCTTTTTTAATTACGATCTTTTAGGTTATTTTATCTGATTTTTAATTATAAAGGATACAATACTGCGGTAGCCTGTTTGTCTTTTGCTGATAAAACAGTAGCACCGCTTCCACATTGCCCGCCATTCATGAGCGATAGTGCGTCTGTTCCGCCAACACCGGGAACATTAATTGTGGTAGACTGGTTCGTGTGCTTAAATGAAATGGTATGACCAAATTCATGCGTAATGGTTCTTGTGCGCTGTGCAAAAGAATTGTTTTGGATGAGGGCCTGATTGATCCAAATAGTATTACCGGCTTTACCGTTTGAAGTTGATAAATAGGCTTGTCCACAGGTAGAGCTTCCGATGGTATTATCCACTTTAATCAGGATATCGTATACAGTACCGGTTGTGATCACAAATTTTAGTTTTGAATTTGGCACTGTATTCCATTGGTTAATTGCAGAATTGATTTCGCTGGTCATGCTGGTTATCGAAGGATCGATTTTAACGCGGATGTTGGTGC
This sequence comes from Pedobacter zeae, assembly GCF_014196715.1. Classification (GTDB taxonomy): domain Bacteria; phylum Bacteroidota; class Bacteroidia; order Sphingobacteriales; family Sphingobacteriaceae; genus Pedobacter; species Pedobacter zeae. The sequence continues at coordinate 285,108 of NZ_JACIEF010000003.1, read as the reverse complement.
TGTTGGTTACAATGTAACCATTGTAATATTGTTCGGTTATTGCTTTTCCGTAATCTGCCGGAACTTCCATTTTCTTGCTGAATACAATATCTCCGTCAACTACATAATTATCACCACTTTCTACAATCTGCGCATCCGTAAATCCAAGATTTTTGATGTAAGCAAGAACTTTTTGATTTTGGGTAGTTTGGATTTCGGACTCGGCCGGGATTTCATTTTTTTTCTTACAGGAGATGATGATCGCTGATAGCAATGCGATCAAAGCCACTTTTTTTAATAGGGTTTTCATAGTTTAGGTTTTTAGTTTAGATCGTAATAGGTTGTAAATGGTATTGTATAGCTAAATATAATACAAAAAATACAAATATGTATATTTAATAAATAAGTTTGTATTTTTAATTAGTCTATTACGATATTGATGTGCCTAATCTATTTCTTGCTGAACTGCTTTATTTTTAATGGACTGGACAAGCAAAATTCCGATCCCGATCATAATCGAAATATCAGCAAAATTAAAAACGCCTGTTTGAAAAAGGTAAAAATCCATATGCATAAAATCGGTCACCGATCCATGTACTATCCGGTCATACAGGTTGCCTATACCGCCACCTATCAGAAAGCACAAAGCAATTTGCATCGTCATTGGTAAATGATGTTTGGCAAACAGAAAATATAAGCCATAGCCCAAAAATAACAGAGGTAGTCCTGTTAAAATGACTAATCTGAAAATATAAGGCATTTCATCCCCTAAGCTTAAAAACGCACCGGTATTTTCTACCTTGGTTAAAGTAAAACGGCCTTTAATAATGCTGATGTGTTCGTAATCGCTGATCTTGGCGCGGACAATTTTTTTGGATATCTGGTCGCAGCCAAAATTTAAGGCTAATAATAAGAGCAATACTGACCAGCGTAAGGTTTTTATTTTTTGCATATTTTTTATCTGATAATATCGGCATCAACCGGCGTGTAGCTTAAATGCCTGCTTAACGACATGATTTGTCCTTTGTGATGAAATTCATGCGTAATCACATGGGTAAACAGCTTTAATGGATTTACGATTAAAGATCCCCCATTTCTTTGCAGTTCAATTTGCAGCAGTTCATTTCCTTTAAATTTTTCGGTAAATAAGCCAATATATTCATCTACCTGGGCAAAATAGCTCAGACAATCGCTTAAGGTCCGGTAATTTTCGAAAGGTAAAAATTCCTGTTTAATGCCTAAAGCCCTTTCGCCTATCCATGCACAGTAGGTTTGACAGATATGGACCAGTAAATTCCGGATAGAACCCCGGCCAAATGAACTGTTATCGGTTAAGAAATCCTGTTCGGAAATGGTACTGATATAAGTTAAAAGGGTATTTCTGGAAGATAAAACGTATTCGTATTGTTGTTTAAGCATGGCGTGGTTTCCTGATCCATTTTCTATACGGAATAATCAAAGCTAAAAGAATGGCTGCCAGGCTAAGAAGTTTGGCAATAATATCCCCATTCTTCGCGTAAAAGGTTAGTTCATCGTTCAGGTTAATGTTGGCTTTGATGGCGGTTCTTGTCCACCATTTGGTGCTTTGGGTAATATCGCCACGCTGGTTAATGAAACACGAAATGCCGGTATTGGCCGAGCGTGCTACATCGCGGTGCGTTTCTATGGCCCTGAGTTTAGCATACATTTCGTGTTGGTCTTTACCTGAAGTATTTCCCCACCAGCCATCATTGGTAATGATGGCGATAAACTGTGCACCATCTTTTACCTGTTGGCCAATCCAATCTCCCCAGAGGCTTTCGTAGCAAACAACAGGTGCGGCACCTATACCGCTTTGGGCATATAAAACACTGGGTTTATCCTGCCAGCCCCAGCCACCAACTGTTCCGCCTAATTGTGCAAAAACACCATCTAAAAATGAAAACACCTTTGGAAAGGGCATTTTTTCTACACCCGGTACCAATTTAGATTTATGATAAAACTGCACGTTTGCCGAATTTTCTACCTGCATGGCGGTGTTAAAATTATCAAAGTAAACACCCTGCTGGTTATCAAATTTTGAGGTGATGGTTTTTTTATCCTGATAAATTTTGATGCTTTCTATACCCGTAATCAATGTGCCGTTTTTGTACTTTGATAAAAAGCTTTGCAGGTTAATGAAATCATTATTGCTTCTGATCCTATCTTCATCAGCATAATTAGGAATGGCTGTTTCAGGCCAGATGAAATACTCGGTATTGGTTTGCCCGATCGAATCAGAAAGACGGGTTAAAATTTTAATCTGTTCAGCAGGCGGGATATTTTCGAGCTTTTGATAAGGATCAATATTCGGCTGCACCACTACTACATTGCTGGGTGTTCCTTTCTGTTCGGCTGTAAAGTATTTGGTTAATGATACGGTCACCGGAATGATGACCACTACTACCCAGATACCTAAAGACCTGTACTTTAAATAGCCAGTTTGAGATTTTAATTTTTTGTAAGCTTCAAAAGCAAGGATATTGCTGGTTAAAATCCAGAGCGACCCGCCGTAAACCCCGGTATAATCGTACCACTGTGCCAGCTGGTGCATGCCTGCCAATCCGTTGCCTAAAGTCATCCAGGGGAAAGCAAGGTCCCAGGTTTGCTGCAAATATTCGAGTGCAATGTAAAAGGAAATCAGGCCGATATAAGCAACCGTTTTATTCACATACCTGCCCAAACGGTAATAGAGCCAAACCGAAAAAGTCATTAAAAGCGCGCCTAAACCATAGGGGATTAACGATACCGGAATAGCCACAATGGGGTTATTATAGGCGCTTATGGCATTGTAAACCCAATAAATAGCCGCGGTATTCCAGGTTAAGAAAGTTAAACCCGCAGTTAGGAAAACCCTTTTGCCTGCTTTTTTGAAATTACTGCCGGCAATATGATCTATTGCGATGAGCAGGGGTACCAAACCGATTAATAGTAAGGGAGTGGTAAATGGCATAGGCGGCCAGGCCAGCCACAGTAAAAATGCACTTAAGAGGGCGAGGAAGTAGGTTTGTTTAGATTTCATATAAGAATACTTGTCATTCTGACGCAGGAAGAGTCTCTATGCGACAGAAAACTGACCTTATTTTTGTTAACGTAAGTGCAGTACGGTTATGTTAAAGATGCTTCTTGCCTCAGCATGACAGGGGTTTACTTATAAGCTATCTAAAATAGTTGCTTTTTTGGCTTCATACTCTTCCTGTGTAATCAGGTGTTTATCGTACAAAGTTTTAAGCTTACGTAATTTCAAAGTTGTTTCGTCTTCAGCTTCTTCTACCACTTCGGCAATCTGGATAACCGGTTGTTCGGGTTCAGGAGCTGGTTCGTAAGCCGGAATTTCGGCTACTGGCTGTGCATTAAAACTGATCGGAGAGGCTGTTGCCCTGTTTTCTTCCAACTTTTGCTGACGCAGCATTTCTTTATACTCTTCCAGTTGCTGGTTTGCGGCCTGATGCAATTTGCGCGCCTGTACCTTCGGAATAAATTCGGTTACAATATTTTCGCCATGCTGTGGTACACAAATAAATTTAGACCCGAAAAACTCTTCCTTAAACGAAACCTCTTTAATGCTTTTCCAGGAAATGTCTTTAAAGTTCATGGTTAAACCCAGGTTGCCCGGCTCGCAGTAAAAAATCCTTTTGTTCGAAATCGCAATGCTATCAGGCAGCAGGTTTACGGCCGGTTTTTTTTGCACAGCTAAATACAAAAGCTCTTCGCCATTGGTTAAAAGATCGTTTAATTTTCCAATCACCTTTTCAACCGCTTTAGGGTCTTGTTCGTCGCTCAGAAATCTATCTATACTAATCATAATATTTTTTAAAATTGATGTGTGGTTATGTTCAGATGCTAATCTTCGGCATCATCATATTTGTTTTTGTTTTTTGTTGCCGGTTTACCCGCTATGCAAATTACAAATTCTCCTTTTAAAGTATTGTTTTCAAAATGTGATTTTATTTCGGCCAAAGTGCCCCTTACGGTTTCCTCAAACATTTTGGTCAGCTCCCTGCTTACCGATGCCTGCCGCTCAGCACCCAAATATTGGGCAAACTCTTCTAAAGTTTTTAATAAACGGTGCGGACTTTCATAAAGTATGATCGTACGTTCTTCTTCAGCCAGTTTTTTGAATTTAGTTTGCCGGCCTTTTTTAACCGGTAAAAAACCTTCAAAGCAAAAAGAATCGGCCGGGAGACCCGAGTTTACCAAAGCTGGTACAAAAGCAGTTGCACCTGGTAAACATTCTATTGCAATATTGTTTTTAATGGCCTCGCGTACAAGAAAGAAACCCGGATCGGAAATAGCTGGTGTACCCGCATCCGAAATCAGGGCAATTTGCTGCCCTTCGTTTAAAAACCTGATAATTTCTGAAGTGGCCTTATGTTCGTTATGCTGGTGGTGCGCAAAAACCCGTTTATCAATGCCAAAATGTTTAAGCATGGGTGCACTTGTGCGGGTATCTTCTGCCAAAATCAAATCGCACTCTTTTAAAATCCGGATTGCCCTGAAGGTCATGTCCTCCAGGTTGCCTATTGGTGTAGGTACAAGAAATAGTTTGCCATCCATATTTCAGTTTGCGGTTTACAGTTAAAGGCTTGCAGTTTTTTCCAAACTCCTTACCCCAAACTCCAAACTCTTGCTATCTTTGCTTAAAAAATTAAATAATGCTGCAAGTTAACTATATCCGCGAAAATAGAGAGAAAGTTTTAGAACGTTTAAGTGTACGTAATTTTAAACAACCAGAACTGGTAGACGAAATCATCAAAATTGATGAAGAACGCCGTTCCACTCAAACTTCGCTGGATAGTATCTCTGCAGAAGCAAATGCAGCAGCCAAACAAATTGGCGATTTAATGCGTGCAGGTAAAAAAGACGAAGCTGAGGCGATTAAAGCACAAACGGCTTCTCATAAGGAAAATATTAAAAACCTGGGCGATAAATTAAACGAACTGGAAACAGCCCAGCACAACTTAATTGTTCAGCTGCCAAACCTGCCTTATCATCTGGTAAAACAGGGCTCCACTGCTGAGGATAATGAAATTGTACTTACGCATGGCGAACCGGCAAAACTGCCCAGTAAGGCTTTGCCACATTGGGAACTGGCAGCTAAATACGATATTATTGACTTTGAATTGGGGGTTAAAATAACCGGTGCAGGTTTCCCGGTTTATAAGGGAAAAGGCGCCAGGCTGCAGCGTGCCCTGATCAATTTCTTTTTAGATCACGCTACTGCTGCGGGTTATAAAGAAATGCAGGTGCCGCACCTCGTAAATGCGGCTTCGGGTTTTGGAACCGGGCAATTGCCTGATAAAGAAGGGCAGATGTACCACTCAACCATTGATGATTTATATTTAATCCCAACAGCCGAAGTACCGGTAACCAATTTGTACCGCGACGTTATTATTAAGGAAGAAGACTTACCCATTAAAAATACGGCCTATACGCCTTGTTTCCGTAGAGAAGCCGGTTCTTACGGTGCACATGTACGCGGTTTGAACCGTTTACACCAGTTTGATAAGGTAGAAGTGGTACAGATTACACATCCTGATCAATCTTATGAAACCCTGGAAGATATGAGCCTGTATGTACAGTCGCTTTTACAGGAGTTGGGCCTACATTACCGCGTATTGCGTTTATGCGGTGGCGATATGGGCTTTACCTCAGCCATGACTTACGATATGGAAGTTTGGAGCGCGGCGCAAGAGCGCTGGTTAGAGGTTTCTTCAGTTTCTAATTTCGAAACTTATCAGACTAACCGTTTAAAGCTGCGTTTTAAAGGAAAAGAGGGAAAAGCACAGTTGGCACACTCGCTAAACGGAAGCGCATTGGCTTTGCCTCGTATTGTTGCTTCGATTTTAGAGAATTACCAGACCGAGAACGGTATTAAAATTCCGGATGCTTTAGTGAAGTATACCGGATTTGATATGATTGATTAAGGTGGGAGTTGGGTTTTAATTTCATCATTCCGGACAGAAGAAGGCTTTGCGCAGGAGTGAAGCAACCTTTTTTGACCATAAATTATAGAATAGATTGCTTCGGCTTGCCCATATTCCGGCTCAAATGACGAAATGCATTTTTAATTACCTGATATCAGTTGTAAAGCCCATGACTTACGTAGTTGATCAAGTTGGGTAACTAACGAAGTTTTGAAGGTAAAGGCACATGAAAAGCTTCAATAGCTAAGCAAGGACTAAGACTTACGAAGTTTTCATCGTATAACCCATCGCAAACTTCCTAAGAAGTGCATAAAAAAAGCTTTGCAATACTGCAAAGCTTTTTGTTTTTATATAGGTAGATGTGATTTAATTATAGGATCAAGATCAACAATAAGATGATGATAATGATGGCACCAACTGAAAGGTAAACACCTCCGGAAATTGCACGGGCCTGACCCTTTAATTCTCTTAATTCGTTACGCAATGCCTTACGCTCCGCTTTAGTCAGGTTCGATTTGTCCATGTCTCTGATCTCTTCAACACGGGTTTTAATTTTTTCCAGTTTTACCGCTTGTTCTGCAGTTAATTCTGTAGGATTTTTCGCAGGCTTATCAGCTGCCTGAACTGAATTGAAACTAATGCCTAAAGCGAAAACCAAGGCTAACATGTAAACGAATTTTTTCATAATATTAATTTTTTAGTGTTACGACCTCTTTCTAACAAAAAACCTACCAAAATGTTCTGGTAGGTTTTTAAAAAGCTTTTATTTAAGTGTTAAAATTTTTATTTAATCTCGAAAATGGCATTTACTGTAAAATTCAGCTTAATTTTTTTGAAATCAATTTCCGGGGCTCCGGCGGCATCAGCCATTTCAGCTTTCATCGCATAATTTCTGTAAACAGGCTGTATAATATTGTCGCCACCATCCTGTATTTCAATAACACTGCCTAATTTATCGCCCAAAGCTTCTACCAGGTAAGCAGCCTTTTCTTTAGCCGCCAACAGGGCTTTAATTTTCAGTTCTTTTTTCAGGCTTTCAATTTTACTGTAATCATAGCTTTCGATGTTGGTATTAGCAATTCCTTTAGCATCAATTGCTTCAATGATCGAATTGAATTTGTTTAAATCACTAACTTTTAAGCGGTATTGTTTGCTGGCTAAAAAATCAGGATTTTTCTTTTTCTCTGTTGCGTAGTTCCAGCTGCTTAAATTGCTGATGGTTAAATTTTCTTTGGCAATACCAGCTTTTTGAACTGCAGCATAAAGCTGTTTTTCTAACTCAGTAATCTCTACTTTTTTCTTACCGTTTAAGTACTCTTTAAGCGAAATACCGATGTAAATGATATCGGGTGTTACTTCAGTTTCGGAGGTACCGCTAACATTAATTTTTCTGCGTAAATCTACTTGTTGAGCCATCGCTGTCGATAATCCTAAAAATGCAACTAATGCAAGTGCTATTAACTTTTTCATAATTCAAATTTTCTTTGTGTGTACTGTAAAGATGTAAATGCTATGCAAATTCCACACCGAGATTAAATATTTTTTTGTTTTCACTGATAACGGTTACAGCGGGCAAATAGCTACAGCAGGGCTGTTATTTAATGTTGTTTAGGTTTGTTTTGCGTCTATTTGTCTTATTTTCAGCTGGATGTGTTTTGGAAAAAGAAGCCGGAAAAGTAATTCTTTAAGCCGTAAATACTAAATTCAGCCTTAAAATATTTTTTAATAACCTGAACATTGATGAGGCACAATTTATTAAAATCGCATGGCTTATACCTCAACAGAAAGAGCAGGCAGCTAAGGAAGCATATAAAATGCTGGTGTGTTTTCCCGATCTAGAAAAAATGTGCGCAAGGTTTTATGCTTAAATAGACGGAATTATCAGGATTATAAAACCAAGCGCAACAGCATGTTTGCTGTTGAATTTTATTTTTATGGCAAGCCTGGATAGGCTGCCGGCGCAGTATTTAGCCGTTAAACTTTTGAAACCTTAACGGCAGTTGGCCCTTTTTGGCCCATTTCTACCTCGAAGGTCACTTTATCGCCTTCTTTAATCGGTGTTGTCAAGCCATTTACGTGAACGAAGATACTATCCTGTGTTTCGGTGTTTTTAATGAAACCGTAACCTTTGCTGTCATTAAAGAAAGTAACGGTTCCTTTTTTAACAGGGTTTTCGTCGATGATGTCTTCTTGTCTCGAAATGCCAATTTGAATATCTTCTGTATTGATTACAATTTTCTTATTCGGATCAGGTGGGGTAGAAGAGATGTTTCCGTTTTCGTCTACATAAGCCATCATATCTTCCAGCGTTAAACCTTTTTTGGCGTTCGCCTGGCGTTCTTCTTTTTTCTCTTGTTTATCTTTTTGTTTCTTTAACCGTTTTTTTTCGTTTTCTTTTTTACTGTATGATGCCTGGGATTTAGCCATATTTTACTTACTGTTTTGTTTTAGAAGGGTGAGTGGAATGGAGAATTAAACAAAGATAACAATACAGAATCATAAACACGATTTTAATCGGGAGAAGCAGCTTATAAAGGATGTGTTATTGCTTAAAAATAGCCTAAACTTACCTGTTTGTCCATTTTATTTTATCAATCTGATAAATAAAATTGGGTTTTGCAGGTTCGCCATAGTAAGCTACTTCAAATCGCCTGTTTTTAAAGCACCCAGTTTCTCTGTTGCCTTTTGCGACCTGAAGTTGGTTGAGCCAATGTGCAGGATTACTTTATCTACAAAACGGAACGCATAATCGAGCATCAATGTTTTTAAAGAACGGTTGTGGCCTTTGCCCCAAAACTTACGACCAACAAAGGTATAACCTATGGCAATTGAATGGTTTGCTGCATTTAGATCATAATACCTCGAGCTCCCAACAATTTCGCCGGTCTCTTTTTCATAAACGATAAAAGCGCCGTGCGATTCGATAGCGCCTTTAAAGAAATTCTGGAAAACATCCCTTTGGTAACGGTCTTTATTGGGGTGCTGTTCCCAGAGTAGGGGATCGGATGCTACAGCAAACAGGGCTTCAAAATCTGTTTCTTTTAATGGGACAATTTTAATCAGATCGTCTTCTAATGTGGGCTGTAAATCGAAATGCATCATATTTTTTATAAAAACGGCCGGCTAAAAAAGCCAGCCGTTTGTTGAGTATTTTTATAATAGAGACCCTGAAACAGGTTCAGGGCGACAGGCCAGTGGTTTATTCAACCAGGCCTTCAATTTCAACAACTTCATTGGCTTCTTTCTGATAATCTACTTTATCAATTTCGAAACCGAACAGGCTCAAGAAATCAGACCGGTAACCAGCCAGGTCGCCAATAGCTGGTAAAGTTTCGGTAGTTGCCTGTTCCCAAAGTTCGGCCACTTTAGCCTGTACATCATCGCGCATTTCCCAATCATCGATCCTGATTCTGCCTTTTTCGTCAACAGGAACCGGGTTACCGGTAAACAACCGCTCGGCATATAACCTTTGGATCTGCTCGATGGTACCTTCGTGGATACCTTCGGCTTTCATCACTTTGTACAATAATGAGATATATAAAGGAATAACCGGGATAGCTGAGCTGGCCTGTGTAACCAATGCTTTGTTTACCGATACGTAGGCTTTACCGTTAATATCTTTCAGCTTGTCGCCAATGGTAAAGGCAGTAGCCTCTAAATCGTCTTTTGCTCTTCCTATCGTTCCTTTACGGTATACCGGCTCGGTTAAGGCAGGACCAATGTAAGAATAAGCTACCGTTGTAGCACCTTCTGCCAAAAGGTTCTCTGCTTTTAAAGCGTCGATCCACATGGCCCAGTCTTCGCCGCCCATTACCGCAACCGTATTCTCAATATCTTCTTCGGTAGCTGGCTCGATAGAAACCTCGCTTACGGTACCGGTGTGAAAATCGACCGTTTTATTGGTATAAGTGTGGCCGATAGGCTTTAGGGTAGAGCGGTGTAATACCTCTGTATCCGGGTGTTTCCTTACCGGCGAAGCTAAACTATAAATGACTAAATCTACCTGACCTAAATCAGCTTTAATCAGTTCGATCGTTTTTGCTTTGATTTCTTTGGAGAAGGCATCACCGTTAATGCTTTTTGCATATAAGCCTGCTGCATGTGCTTCTTTTTCAAAAGCAGCACTGTTGTACCAGCCCGGTGAAGCTGTTTTGCCTGGTGAAGGGGCTTTTTCGAAAAATACGCCAATAGTAGCAGCGCCAGAACCATAAGCAGCGGAAATTCTCGATGCGAGGCCGAAACCGGTGGATGCGCCAATTACCAATACTTTTTTCGGACCATTGATAGCTCCTTTTGATTTTACATATTCAATTTGATTCTTTACGTTTTGAGCGCAACCATCGGGATGTGCTGTTAAACAGATAAAGCCCCTCATTCTAGGTTCGATAATCATTTTTGTTCTTTTTTACGTTTTGTAATGTTAAAATAAGCACAATTTAAGCTAATTGAATGCCTTAATGTCCAAATCTTTAACGAAGATATATTTTTAATTGTTTAACCTTAAATGAATTTTAAATATTGAAGATTTTTAAGTTTGTTGATTCTGCGCAACCGTCATTTCGGGCGGAGTGCAACGCAGTCAGGAAATCTGTTGTTGTAAATTGAGATTCCGGCTTTTATTTAACCACAAAGGAGCAGAGAATACAAAGTTGGGCATAGACATTATAGATTAGACTTTGGACTCAAGACTTCTGACTTCCTACTTTAACATATTTCTTTTATTTTAGCAGCACACAGATAAAACCGGTTTATCTTTTTATGAGAAAAATATTATTACTTGCCTCGATGGTATTCGTCCTGGCATCAGGAAGGCTATATGCGCAGACCCAATACCAAAATTCGGGTTGGTTTATGTTTTTGAACAATACCAGGTTTAATGAGAAGTGGGGATTACAGTTCGATCTGCAGATCCGTTCGGCAGATAACTGGGGCTATGTGCGCAATACACTGGTACGGCCCGCAGTGCAATATTTTATCAATAACAAAAGCAATCTTGCGTTGGGTTACCTGTGGCAGACCACAACCACCGAAGTGGCAGGAAGTACCGATCTTACCCTTCACGAGCACCGTATTTTTGAACAATATATTTACAACCATAAAATCGGTTCGGTATTTGCCAGTCATAGGCTTAGGCTTGAGCAGCGCTTTATCGGCAGAACCGGAGAAGATGTATTTTCGCAAAGGTTCCGTTATTTCGTAAGGTTGATACAGCCTTTACAAAAAACACAACCTGTTTTTAAAAAAGGTGCTTTTGTAGCCTTGCAAAACGAAATTTTCTTAAACCTGCAGAACAGGAACCAAATCAATAACAGTGTGTTCGATCAGAACAGGGCCTATCTTGCTGTGGGATACCGTTTTTCGAAAAAAATTGACCTGGAAGCCGGTTATATGAATCAGGCTTCTCACGGGCTGAACAATAATACCATTAACAATATTATTCAGCTGGCTGTTTACACCCGGTTTTAATGATTTAAAGTCATTTTTTTGTACTCCAACTCTTACAAAATGTTAAAGCTATTGTAATTGATCTTGCTTTTTGCTCAATTTGCCGCGTGAAACGATTTACCCTTCTATTTTTAGCACTCCTGTTTGGCAAGCGGATGCAGGCACAGGAAATTCGAAGCTCTTCGGCTAACCAAACGCCAGCCTCGAAAAGTTTATTTAACCCTGAGCATAAACGGAATTTTTCGCGCAAAGGCGATTTTTATTTTCACTGGGGATACAATAGTTCCTGGTATGGCAAGAGCGACATCAGGTTTCAGGGGCCTAATTACGATTTCACCCTGAAAGATGTAGTTGCACACGACAGGCAATCGAAATTAAGCTGGGATTACCTGAACCCGGGTTTAATTACCGTGCCACAGTATAATATCCGTTTAGGTTATTTTATAAAAGATAATTACAGTATCTCTATTGGCTGGGACCATATGAAATATGTAATGGATATCCCACAAACCGTTGCAATTACAGGCCATATTGGTTCCAATATCTCTCCTACCGATACACCTACCGGTAATTTGGCCGGCGATTATACCGGGCAGTTTATTAATGTGAAGGAAAACATGCTCACCTATGAGCATACCGATGGATTTAACTATGCAAATATTGAAGTAGAACGTTATGATGATATCTGGGTGGCACCGGGCGGCAATACTTCACTAACCTTGGAAACCGGTTTGGGTGGTGGAATGATGGTTCCACGCTCTGATGTTCGCTTATTTGGCCAGGGAAGGAATAACCATTTCAGTATTTCGGGTTATGGTGTTTCGGCTAAAGTTGGTCTTAAATTTTATGTCTGGAAGAATGTTTACCTGCAGAATACCACAAAATTTGGAGCCACTAATTTAACAAATGTACATACTACTGGCTGGGATGAGTACGATCATGCTTCTCAGAAGATTAATTACATTGAAAATATCTGGCAGATCGGTGTTCAGTTTTAAAAGATATTGGAGGAGGCTTAAGCCTCCTTTTTTGTTAATATCCTGAAACAATTAAATCGGCATTTATTAGTTTGAACTCTTTAGTAAGTTTATTCTGACTAAAGAAAGCTGCCAGCTCTTTCAGTCTTTTTCTATTATCGTATTTCAGATTCGAGTTTAGTTTTCGTTGACATTTTGAACACAGTCTAGCAATACTTTTGTCGGTCTCGGCTAAACTGTTGGTACCGTTCATTAAGCAATTTGCTTCAATACAATGTATTAATCCAAACATGTGACCAATTTCATGAGATGCTGTTTTTAAAAGCCTTTCAAGGCTTAAATTAAATTGTTTATTGGTTAGCGGCTTTTGATGAAATCGGTAAATTGAGTTCACGGCTAAGCCCTTACCATAAGAAGCCATTCCGAACACAAAATTCCACTTGTCATTGGGATATAAGTCCATTTCAGAAATTCCCAGTATTGTAATAGCATCTTTTGGTCTTCCCATGGCTACAATAGTATCTCGTAAATAGGTAGCTAAGAGTTGTTCGTGCTGCTGGCTTATACGTCGGGCTTGCAGAGGCACAACATTGCTGTTCACACTGGATTGTAATATTGTATTGAGTTGGAAAAATTTTTCTAAATACTCGCGAGTCAGCTTAATTTGTTCCCATTCCAATGCTGAAAATTCTCCTATTGGTTTAAGGTAAATCTTATTTAATTGTCTATTGGGGGTAAGTGGGCTACTGCTCTGATAAGCGGTCAGGCTCTGAATTCGTTCTTGATGATTAAAAAGCCAGTCGCCTTTTTGTGGTTTTTCCAACGTGACATCGTTTTTGGCTATTGCATTAAAGTAGCTGGAGCCATTGTTACACGCCCCCAAGCTGATAATTGTACTCAGATAAAATAAAAATGATTTTACAGCCCGTTTCATCATTTAAACTGCATCCAGTAACCTTCTATGATAATTAATTTGCCCCAGGTGATAGGCCAGGTGTGTAGCCAGGTGGACCAGGAAATATTCGGTTGAGGTTTTTTCTTCTAGAACCAGCAACGGGTATTCGGCGGCGATTTCCTCAACAGTTAATTTATCAAGGGTTTGGTTAACTACCTCTATGGTTTGATCTATTTTTTCAATCAGTTCATAACGGGGTACATCTTTTAAAGAAAACTCGAGCTCACGGTTCCTGATGTAACCGCTGCCACCCAGTGTAGCACCGATATAGGTATTTAAGTTCCCGATTAAATGCAGGCATAGGTTACCGGCCGAATTGGTTATACTTTGGTCGACGATCCATAAATTGGCCTCATTTTGATACGATTCAATTTCGATTTTTAATTTATGCAGGTCGCGGTTAAATAATTTTTTTAGGGTTTGGTTCAGCATGGTTTATAAAGTTTAGTGTGCCCAAGAAAGCTTATTTGAATGTCTTTATGCTCTTCCAGGTTTCAATGGCCCAGTCTATATCGTTCTTATCATCAAAATACAGGGCCAGCATTAGAAGTTCCTGATCTATGATCGAAGTACCATAAATTACTTGGTAGGTTTTGTGGTGATCCCGCTCATTAATCATATAACCTACTTTTAAAACATGGTCATCAGAAAAATCGAAGGTATCTAAGGTTTTGGCTACCGATTGATCGCGATCTTTAATAAACTGTATCCTTTCCTGGTATATTTCTTCTTTGCTTCGATCCTGTTCGCCGCAAATAAATAGCCGGGCGGACTTATCACCTGTAGTGTACAATAAATGGCCATTCTTTTCTTCTATCCGCTCAAAGAGATTGTTAATGTTTATGCTCCATTTATCGCTTAACTGATGGGTAACCATATAATTATCTTCCAACTCGAAATCTGTAATTTTTTGCCAGCTTACCTGTTCATCTACCCGTTCATAAGCCGAACCCACTCCTTTGAGCAAGATTTTTTCTATTGAGGAATCAATTTTAAGGATAGTGGCGGGGTTATAGATTTTAATGTTCTGCGGATCGTCTACATATCCTTCAGGTTCGTAGCCGCTAAAAATCCTCCAGCCGCTATCTTCAGCACATATTCTTTTTTCGCGGTACATAAAACGTGGTTTTATGTTTTCTTCTACAATCATTTTAGAAACCATGAGCCCCCCAATGGGAGGGAAATTTTCGAAGTTTTTTTCGTTCTGCTTTTTTTTCTTTTTAGATAGCTGCATTGTTAGTTGTTAAGAAGGATCAGGAATAGAAAACGGCGGGATGGTAATCCTTTAGGCTTGTTCATCCGGAATCATATTAATCACCATTCTCTCGGGTGCAACCAGCGAAACCTCTTTTACACATTTCCATTTCGAACCTGCTAATCCTTCCATAGTGTCTCCTTCTTCAATAATGTCGCCATATTCGTAAATGTGGTAGGCATAAGTCCACAATAAATTGGCTATTTCGTTTTCATTAAAAGTAGAGAACCTGATTTGGAAATCGGGGAGACCCAACGCATGCATGCCCATGGTGTCCATCAGTAATTCACGCTTTTGCGGATCGTTGCTTATATTAAATAACCTTACATTGCAAAGGGCATACAATGTCTGCACCTTATCGGTTTCCCAAAGGCCGGTAATCGACGCCGGGTTTAATATTTTATCGCCATGAAAGGTATATACCGCGCTGGGTTGCGTAACCCTGATTACGGCCGCAAGAAAATCCATAAACAGGTTTACCCGTTGTTTATAGGGTAAGCTTCGCGACATTAAATCAGTAATCAGTATTTCGTACTGGCAGTTTTGAGCCACTTGGTTCGCTTCTGGCCAGTGCCAGTTTTGCGTAAATGCCGTGTCGGGAAGGCCGATTCCTGCTTCATCCCTGTCCGGGATCAGGATGTTGAGCTGTGCAGGAAGGGTAGCATCGGCCAGCTGAACAGGATAATCTGGAAAGGAAAAAATAAGGCTGCTTACAGAAAATGAATGATCTATATTGTTGATGTGCTTTTTGAGTTCGGCTAAAATCTGATCGGCATTGAGCTTGGGTTTGCCAGAAAATAAAAGCTTGGTCATCAGCATTTCGGGGAAATTCTGGAGCTGGTTATCTTCGGTTACCGGTTCGATCGCTGTTATTATCGTGTTTTTCTTTTTAAATCGGTTGAATAAATTCATGCCTAAATGTAGCATGTTTTGGATATAGTGGGAGATATTATTGTTAAAATATATGATACAATCTACTTGAAACGATGGGTAGTATTATTTAAGGAGAATATGCTGATTTCTCCCGGTTGCAAAAAAAAAACGTCCCTGATTGCGCAGGGACGTTCTTCAATCAGGACTTTATTAGCATTATACTTTTCTTACTTTTCCTGATCCGATTACCGTTTTATCAACGGTTGGGTTGCCGGAATAATTTACGCTGCCAGAACCACTGATTACGGCCCTGATGCTTTCATCTACCGCAATGTTAACTGTGCCCGATCCGCTAATGGTAGTAGATAATGTTTTTACAGCAAAAGATTTACCTGCTAAAGTACCAGAGCTGCTGATGACCACTTTGGCATGATCGGCGCCACCGGTAATGTTGATCGAACCCGAACCGCTGATTACACCGCTATAGTTATTTACGTCGGCCGAAGCTTTGATATTTCCTGAACCACTAACGGTGGTAGTTAAGCTGCCTGTACTGATTTTTCCGTTAACCGTTAAACTGCCATCGCCACTCACTGTTAAGCTGGCCAGTTCTTTTGCCGTTACATAAGCGGTAATTTTTTTACCCTCATATTTATTAGACCAGCTTCTGATGCTGGTTTGCGGGCGGATTACCAAAACGTTGCCTTTAACCTCGGTCACAATTGTGGCAAGTGCATCAGCATCACCTTCTAAACGGCAGCTTTCGGTGTTACCCAAAGTCACAATTACATTAATGGGGCCCGCAGAGGCAACACCGTTGAAGTTTTTTACCTCTCTATCGTCTTTTTGATGGGGTGCTGTACCCGGTTTAGTATGTGCTGAAGCAGTTATACCAATGCCTGAAGTTAAAGTTGATGCGGCTAATAAAAGGGCAAACAATTTTTTCATGGTTATAGATTTTGATAATGAATAATGCGTTTTGAAAATAAGACGCAGGTTTAGCCAAAAAGTTGCATAAATTGAAAAATATCATGCTGATTTACTGAGTGGCGTCAGCTAGTAATAGCTAACTCAGAACTGAGGATTAAGGTCAGATGGTAACATCTGACCTCACCTAAAGGTAAATCATTATCCTTTTTTTATCGCTATATAAAAAAGCGGATCGTGTTTAAAGTTTTCGGCAGTTATGCTGGTATCTACCGGAATGGTTTTCCAATCGTTAGCCGGTTTAATTAAAGAATAAGCACCGGCTTTTAAAGTTACGCGTACCGGCATATCAAAACCTTTAACATCGGTTACCCAACGGTAAGACAACGTGTGGTTACTGATCTTATATTCGAGTACGGGAATCTTAGTGTGACGTAAATACTGATCGAATATTTTATCGAGCTTTAAGCCACTCTGTTTGGCGATATACTGCTCAATTTGTGCTGTGGTAACCGTTTGATGATAAAAAGTTTTGTTTAAACCCCGTAATATCTGCCTGAATTTCTCATCGTTATTAATTAGCTGGCGGATGATGCTGATCAGGTTGGCGCCTTTAGGATACATATCACCAGAACCTTCCTTATTTACACCGTAAGGGCCAATAACCGGAACATCGTTCTGGATAATTTTTTGTAACCCGATAACGTATTCATCAGCTGCTGCTTTATTTTCGGTACATTCGGTAAACAAAACTTCAGAGTAGTTGGTAAAACCTTCATGAACCCACATATCGGCAATATCTTTCGAGGTAATGTTATTGCCAAACCACTCATGACCGCTTTCGTGGATGGTAATGAAGTCCCATTTTAAACCATGTCCGGTACCGCTCAAATCTCTTCCTAAATAGCCCTGTTTAAACTGGTTGCCATAAGCTACAGCACTTTGGTGTTCCATACCGAGGTGTGGTGCCTGTACCAGTTTGTAGCCATCTTTATACCAGGGATAAGGGCCAAACCAATACTCAAAGCATTTTAGCATGGGTTTAACATCGGCATCCCAGTGTGGCCGTGCTTTGGCACTGTCGGTTTGCAGGGCCCAGTAATCGATCGTAAGGTTGCCGTTTTCGCCAGCATAACTATCCTGCCAGTGGGCATATTTGCCAATGTAAAAAGTTACATCGTAGTTGTTGATGGGGTTAGCCACAAACCAGTTGTACTGTTTGTATCCGTCGGGCTTATCAACCGTATTCCTTAACCTGCCATTGGATATTTCCTGTAAAGTATTTGGAACGGTAATACTGATCAGCATACTGTCTACCTCGTCGCTCTGGTGATCTTTATTTGGCCACCATACACTGGCTCCTAAGCCCTGGCAGGCCACCGAAACAAAAGGGTTGCCCGCACTGTCTTTCTTGAAGATGAAACCGCCATCCCAGGGTGGTGTTTTAGCTACAATGGGATTACCCGAATAAAAAACCGTGAACCTATCTTTGCTCCCTTTTCTTACCGCCTTAGGGAAGGTTACAAAAACAGCATTGTATTCTCTTTTAAATGGGAGTTCGGTACCTTTGTACAGCACCTTTTCTACTTTAAGGTTATCGAAAAGATCGAACTGCAGTTTGGTAAAATCCTGTGTAGCAGTGAAAGCAAATTCGTTACTGCCGCTAACCGATTTTTGGTCGATATCGATTTTCACATCTAAGTGGTAGTAATTGATATCGTAACAGGTACGCAGTGGCGTGAGGGTTCCACGCAGGCTGTCGGCACGCGAGTTGACCTGGTTTTTGCCCAGCATTTGGGCCTGCAAACCTGAAATGCTGCAGGCAAGCGCTAAAATGGTAAATAGTTTTTTCATTGTATTTGATTAATCGTTTAAAACGATTGGTTATTTATGCCCGCGTTTAGAAACGCGGGCAGGCATCTATTTAATGACATCAACTTCGATAAAGCTATCGTTAAAAACGGTTTGCGTGGCTTTAATGTAGTCGGCTTCGGTTGCTTTATATGGATTATCTACAAATTTTTGCGGGTTACGGGCAAATAATGGGAAAGCTGTACTTTGTACCTGAATCATGATGCGGTGCCCTTTTTTAAAGGTATGCAATACATCCTGCAGCCTGAAATTTACATCAGTTTTTTGGTTAGCTACCAAAGCCTCTGGTTTTTCGAAACTGTTACGGAAACGTGCCGGCATTACCTCCGAACGTACCATTTGCCAGTAGTTGCTTAAAATGATGTTTTTATTAGGCATGTAAGGGTTGTTCGGTTCATCAGCAGGATACACATCAATTAACTTCACAATAAAATCGGCATCGGTACCGGTAGTTGCAATTTTAAGGTGCGACATGATTTCACCCCCTAAAGTGATATCGTTATCCAGAACATCGGTTTGGAAAACCAGAACATCAGGGCGGCGACCAGCAAAGCGCTGATCTTCGCTCATATAATTGTGTGGCGTAAAACCAAGTGTGGTGGTTAAATCTTCAGTGTATGGAACTGGTTTTAGCGGATCGCTGATGTAATTAATGGAGCCTGCTGTGGTTGGAGCCGTCATGCTCAGTTTGCCATCGGCACCTAAATATAGTTTTTGTTTGCTGGCTTTTTCAGCAGGCCATTTGCTAAAGGTTTCCCATTCTTTTTTACCGGTATCGAACATGTAAGCTTCAGGCAAGCCAGTGTTTTGGTCGCCGTTGCCTTTTAAAAAGTGATTAAAGAATTTGGCTTCGATGTTTTTTTGGTAGAATGTAGCAATGCTATCGCCAAAATACACGTTACTATGCATGGTATGACCGGTTTCACGACTCCATCTTCCATGGCCAAAAGGTCCCATTACGATGGTATTATAGGCATTGGGGTTTTTCTTTTCGATGGTTTTGTAAATGTTTAACGGACCCGATAAATCTTCGGCATCGTACCAACCGCCAACCACCATTACAGCAGGTTTAATGGTGCCATAGTGTTTAAGCAGGCCACGTTTTTGCCAAAACTCATCGTAATTAGGATGGTTAACCGTTTCCTGCCAGAAAAAGTTGTTTTTATAATATTTGTCGGCATTGGTTAAAGGACCAAGATCTAATGCAAACTGGTATCCATCTTTGGTTTTAGGGTTAATTAACTGATGGTTGTACCAGGGTTTAGAAGTGGTGTCGGTTTTCTGGATGCCAAATACCGGGAAGGTAGAAAAGTAACTTTGTAAAAAAGCGCCGTTGTGATGGAAATCGTCAAAAAAGAAATCAGAAATCGGTGCCTGTGGTGAAGAAGCTTTTAAAGCGGGGTGGTTGCTTAAAATACCTGCTGCGGTGTAAAAACCAGGGTAAGAAATTCCCCACTGGCCAACCTTGCCGTTGTTGTTGGCTACATTTTTAACCAGCCAATCGATGGTGTCGTAGGTATCAGAGCCTTCATCTACCTCTTTTTTCGTCTTTTTATTGTCGATTACAGGTGTCATGTTGGTCCAGGTACCTTCACTTTTCCAGCGACCGCGTACATCCTGATAAACTACAATGTAGCCTTCTTTCATCATCAGTTCTGACGGGCCTAAGCGGGCAGGAAATTTATCTTCGCCATAAGGAGCCACACTGTAACAGGTACGCTGCATAATTATCGGGTATTTTTTATTCCCGGCAGCATCTTTAGGGATATAAATGGCGGTAAAAAGTTTAACTCCATCGCGCATGGGAATGTAAACTTCTTTTTTGGTATAGTTAGCTTTGGGGTAATTTGCATCGCTTTGGGCAAAGGCAGAAGATGCCGAAAGCAGGATAATAAGGAGTTTAAAATATTTCATTTTTTAAGAATAAGTAAGTTGGCCTGCTTTGATTCGTGGAGAAACGAACCATGGCGGTTGTTATGTTTATTTTTTTGAGATTAAAGTTAGTATTTAAATTATTTATTTGAGTCCGATCTTATCTTCCCGGTTCGTGCTGGCACGAACCGGGAAGCGTATTTATTTTAACACTGAAACCGTAATAAACGAACTGTTAAAGGTATCATGGTAAATTTTATGGGTCGCTTTCTGGAAGTCGCCGGGTTCTGCCTGGTAAATATCCATGAACTTTTGTGGGTTACGATCGGCCAGAGGAAACCATGAGTTCTGGATCTGGATCATGATTTTGTGGCCTTTTTTAAAGGTGTGGGCTACATCAGGCAAAGGATAGTTAACCTTGGTGATGGCTCCCGGCACAAATGGCTCAGGCTTTTCGAAACTGTTGCGGTACTTGCCCCTCATAATTTCGCCGCGTACCAGCATTTCATAACCACCCATAATCAGGTTTTTTGGATTAGGTACGGGGTTGGGTGCATCTTCAGGGTATACATCGATCAGTTTTACCACGTAATCGGCATCTGTTCCGGTAGTAGAAACGACTAAGTTGGCCAAAACGGGGCCGGTTAAAGTAATATCTTCCGTCAACACATCGGTTTGGTAAGTTTTTACATCGGGCCTGCGGGATGCAAATCGCTGATCATCAATCATGTACTCGCGGGTGCGCCTGGCCTGAACGCCATCCTGATAAGGTACCGGATTATTCGGATCGCTCACATATTCATCCCAGCTATCGGTACGGCCTACTTTTTCAAATGCCAGTTTTCCATTAGGGTGTAAATACAGGTTTTTAGTTTCTGTTTCCTGTGGTGGCCAGGTGCTGAATTTTTTCCATTCATTGCTTCCGGTTACAAAGATATTGGCTTCTGCAGGATTAAAATCGCCTTCACCTTTTAAGTAATGTTTAAAGAAAGGCAGTTCGTATTGTTGCTGATAATCGATACTGGTGGTTTTGCCAAAATTAATATCACCCAGGTAAGACCCATCGCTGCGTACCCAGCCACCATGAAACCATGGGCCCGCAACCAGGATATTATTGGCTTTTGGGTTTTGTTTCTCGATGGCTTTATAAGTGGCAAATGTTCCATAGGCATCTTCGGCATCGAAGAAACCGCCAACAACCATAACTGCAGGTTTAACATTGGTTAGGTGCGGGGTAATTAAACGGGCTTTCCAGAATGTATCGAGGTCAGGATGTTTAAACAAATCGTTCCAGAATTTAATGCTATCAGCAAAATAGCGGTCTTTTAAATTTTTAACTGACCTGGCTTCCAGGTAAAAACGGTAATTGTCCTGAATAGGGAACTTAAAACCTTTAGGGCCTTTATCGGGTGTGATGGGTTTTGGACGTGGAACGCCAAAATTGCTCATAAAACTGAATGCATCCATTAAAAATAAGGTGCCACGATGGTGAAAGTCATCACCTACAAACCAATCGGTAACGGGTGCTTGTGGCGAAACCGCTTTTAACGCGGGGTGGGCATTGGGCAATGAGGTGGTGGAGTAAAAACCCGGGTAAGAAATGCCATAAATACCGGCGTTACCATTATTGCCCTTTATATTTTTAACCAGCCAGTCGATGGTATCGTAGGTGTCGGTACTTTCATCAATTGCCGTTTTGGATTTTTTACCTGTAACCTGCGGACGGATATCGGCAAAGGTTCCTTCGCTCATCCAACGGCCACGAACATCCTGATAAACAAAAATAAATCCCTCCCGCATCATCGCCGGAAAATTACCCAGACTGAGCTTATATTTATCTTCGCCATAGGGAGCAACCGTGTAAGGTGTACGGTTGATTAAAAATGGGTATTTTTTGGATTGATCTTTAGGTATATAAATAGAAGTGAATAGCTTTACCCCATCGCGCATGGGGATCTGGCGTTCTATTTTGGTGTAATGCTCTCTAACGTAAGCCGAATCGCTCTGCTGGGCCAGCAGCTCATTAGAAATAAATAAACAGATCAGGAGACTGAAAATTCTGGGGAAATTCATTTAAATTTAGTTTTTAGGAATAAAACTTAAAGATAGCAGATTCGTACACGATTCTAAAAAAAACACCGCGTAAAAGGTTTGTTAGTAATGGAGGTGAGATGGAAGAGGTAAAATGGAAGATGGAACGTCAGGACAGAGGTAAGAGGTCTGGTGTACAAAAATTTGTGCCTTCGGATTTGGTAATGAACAGAAATATAGAAGACATTCACATTTCTTTTATTAATTTTCATCGAAATAACCCGCTCTTCGTCATTACTTTATCAAAATTTAGTTAAATCGTGTTAAGAGATAATCTTTTAAGAATTTTAACCGTCATATTGATAACGGAGTTAAACACAAAAAAATGAACAGGTTATTAAAAAGAGGATTGGTTGTTTTTGCTGCAGCAGCGATGGTAACAACCTTGAGTATAGAGAGTGTTTCTGCACAAAGAGGTGGAAGAGGTGGAGGTGGCGGAAGATCAGGTTCCATCGGTTCCAGGG
Source organism: Pedobacter zeae (assembly GCF_014196715.1). Lineage (GTDB taxonomy): Bacteria > Bacteroidota > Bacteroidia > Sphingobacteriales > Sphingobacteriaceae > Pedobacter > Pedobacter zeae. The sequence goes on along the minus strand of NZ_JACIEF010000003.1, from coordinate 262,453 downwards.
GTGGCGGTTCTATTGCACATGTATCGCCTGGAAGAGGTGGTTTTTCGCCAGGTTTCCGATCAGGCCGTCCAAGCTATGGATATAGCAGACCGGCTTACCGGTCAGGTTTTTTTAGGCCGGGTTATGGATACCGGGTAGGTTTTGGCAGACCTTATTACCGGCCATACTACAGTTATTATAATTTTTACAGGCCGTTTTTAGGCTTCAGAATCAATGTGTTGCCCTATGGTTATTATCCTTTCTGGTATGGTCCGAACCAATTTTACTATTCCGGAGGATTATTCTATCAGCAAAATAACGATCAGTACGAAGTGGTAACCCCACCGGTTGGTGCCGAAGTTCCGAATCTACCATCTGATGCCAATAGGGTAACCATTAACGGAGTAGATTATTACGAATATAAAGGTGTTTATTATACCCAAAAAGAAAATGCCGATGGCAAAACGGTATATGTAGTTGCCGGTAAAGATGGTGTTTTAAATACAGGTGATGGCACAGCCGATACACATCAAATAGGTGATATTATTGATCAATTGCCAGAGGGATGCAGGGAAGTAACCATTAAAAACGAAAAATATTTTGTTTCGCCTGATGATGTTTACTACGAAGAAATAGTAGATGGAACAAACATCACTTACCGCGTAATCGGTAAATTGTTTTAAGCAGAATTATATACGCTTATTGTGCAGCCAGGTGGTACACATCTGGCTGTTCTTGTTTTGTGCCAAACGATGGTTGATCCGGAGAAAATACAGGTGTTAACAAAGAGTGTCGGATGGAAATATCCAACACCACAGAAAAATCTTACACTGGTGTATTGTTAGCGGCGAGACCTTGAAATAAATTCAGGGTGACGTATTGCAGGCAGCCAAAAATCCATATTTTTACACCCTAAACATTCAGATTTGAAAGCCATACCACAGCTCTTTTTTGTTTATGCTTTTTTGGTAATTCTGCTATCATCATGCTCTGCAACCAAACAGGTGGCGGTTGGGCAGAACGGAATCAGCATTTCGTCGGTTAAATTTCTGCACGAGTACATTATGCCATTAAACCCGGTTTTCGAAAATTCGGTGGTTGGTGGTTTATCGGGGATTGATTATGATGCAGCAAACAATCAATATTATCTGATTAGCGATGATCCGTCACAGGTTAGTCCGGCAAGAATTTATACTGCGCGGCTTGACCTCAAAGAAAATAAAATTGATACCATCCGGATAACAGGCGTTACCTATCTTTTACAGGCAAATGGAAAACAATATCCCAAATACGGCACTGATAAAAGTGTGAAACCGGATGGCGAGTCAGTACGTTATAATCCGGTTACCAAGCAATTAATTTGGAGCAGCGAAGGCGAACGGTTGTTTAAAAATGGTGATACGACCATTGTTCAGCCCAGTTTAACGTTTATTTCTACCGATGGTAAGTTTTTGGATACCATACCATTACCTGCAGGCTTTCATTTTACGAAAACTGAAAGCGGTCCACGCAAAAATGCGTTGTTTGAAGGCTTAACCTATGCCGACCATTATAAAACGTTATATGCCAGTTTAGAGGAACCTTTATACCAGGATGGGCCGCAATCTTCTTTTGGCTATGATCAGGCTTTAACCCGGATTTTAAAGTTCGATGTGGCGACTAAAAAGAACACAGCACAATATGCCTATAATCTTGATGCTTTACCCGTAAAACCCACTGTAGATAATGACTGGAATGTGAATGGCATCTCAGAGATATTAGCAATCAACAATCACACCCTTTTGGTGATGGAAAGGGCCTGGGCAAAAGGGCATGATGACCATACTTTTTTAAAAGTTTACCTGGTTGATCTGAACGGTGCAGAAAACGAGATGAACAATACATCGTTCGTAAAAAAAACTCCAAAACCTTTAATCAAGAAACTGCTTTTCGATTTTGATACGCTAAACAGGCATATCGATAATTTTGAAGGGGTAACATTTGGCCCCAAACTTGCAAACGGACACTATTCCCTGATATTCTGTGTAGACAATAATTTTGGAAAATCGCAGGTACAGCAGTTTTTTCTTTTCGAGATCATCCCATAACATTATTCCAATTTAAAATCCATAAATGAGTAAAATAAAAGCCCTGCTTTTCGATTTAGACGGTACATTAATTGATTCAGAAAAATTTCATTTCGATTGTTGGAATACGTTTTTAAGTCCATATCATGTCAACATTGAATTTAAAGATTGGCTAAGCAATTATGCAGGAATCCCCCTCCCCAAAAATGCAAAAACGATTATAGACCGATATAAAATTGAGGAAGATTTAGAAAGCTTTATCAATAGAAGGGAAAAAATAACCTATGATGGTTTTAGAACAACCGATATTCAGCTAATGCCCTTCGCCCTGGAATTTGTGCAGTTTGCTTATGAAAAAGGACTTACGCTAGCAGTGGTTACAGCCAGCCCTAAAATAGATGTGGAAGCTGTTTTTGAGCGAAATGGTTTGGCTAAATATTTCAGTTTATTCATTACGCGGACAGATGTGAGTAAATCAAAACCGGATCCGGAAAGTTATAACTTATGTGTAGAGCGTTTAGGCATAGAAAAAGACGAATGTATCGTTTTTGAGGATACCCTCAATGGCGTTAAATCTGCCATGGCTGCAGGCCTGACCTGTTATGCTATCCAGAGTAATGTACGTGCGCACCAAAAGCTTAAAGTGGCTGATGAGCTGTTCCTTAGCTTTGCGAATGCGAAAGAATTTATGCTGCAAAAAGAATTGATTTAGTTCTTGAAAATTAACTAGATTAGCGGAAAGCAATTGGCATCTATTATGGTAAAAAAAGGGTTATGGGTTTTATTTGCAATTTTAGCAATGCTGATTGGACTTTACCCAATTATTTACTTTTTGGTCGATAGGAAATTTGGATTGTTAAATTCAAAGTCGGTTGAATTGTTGACCAACACTTTCTGGAACATTGGTTTTTATACACATATCATTTTCGGCGGGATCGCTTTATTGACCGGCTGGACGCAATTTAGTCCGAAAATGAGAAACAGGCGCATGGCATTACACCGGAAACTGGGTAAAGTTTATGTTATAGCCGTACTGCTTAGTGCCTTAGCGGGTATTTACATTGGCTTTTTTGCAACAGGTGGGCTCATTTCTTCAACAGGTTTTATATGTCTGGGCATCATTTGGTTTTACACGACCTTAAAGGCGTATTTGTATATTAAACGCGGAGAAGTTGAAAAACATCAAAAAATAATGGTTTATAGTTATGCAGCTTGTTTTGCTGCAGTTACCTTAAGGATTTGGTTACCAATTTTGACCATGTTGTATGGCAATTTTTCAAAGGCTTACCTGGTTGTTGCATGGTTATCCTGGATTCCGAATTTGCTTGTTGCCTATTTATTAACAAGAAAAAAGGCTGTCAATGGGTAATGGTATTAACGTTCGCATTTCCGGAATAAATTAGTTTAGGCGATGTCAGCTCAGGAAATTTTAGCCAGTGCCGGATCATTTTCAACCCATGATCTGCTTCTTTTTGAAGAAAAAACCCTTCGAAAAGTATTTAAGAAAAACGATACAATATTACTCCGGGGCGAGATTTGCCAATCTGTCTATTTCATCCTATATGGATCTTTTGTTCAGTTTCAGTCCAATGATGCTACTGAAACAATCATTGATCTTCACCTACCCAAAGAATGGATGTACAATCACCCAAGTTTGATTGAACAAAAGCCATCGGGTACAACAATTAAAGCATTTGAGGATGCAGAGGTAATCGAGTTAAGTTTAAGTAACCTGCATGAGCTGATTGCCAGGTCGCCGGCTTTCTTAAGCCTGGGAAGAATTTTTGGCCAGGCTAACCACCGGACTTATCTTTTCGATAATGCATTAAACCCTGCACAAAAATACAATTACATTAAAAATGCCAAACCGCTCATTGTACAGGTTTTTCCGGTAAAAATGATTGCTTCTTATCTAAAAATAACGCCCGAAACATTGAGCAGGGTAAGGGCAAACCGTTACATTTCCTGATTTCGATCAAGTGCGGTTTCCATTGGAATTCTATAATTTTGTAAGAAAAAAGATATGCTGACAGAAATCAACCCAAAACTTCCAATGCGTGATAAAGGAATCACCAGAGATTTTTATGTGAATAAATTAGGCTTCAGGGATATTGGAGTTACCGATTTTAAGGATTACCTGATACTACAAAAAGATAATGTTCAGATTCACTTTTTTTTATTCGAAACACTCGATCCGAAAGAAAACTACGGACAAGTATATATTCGTACAAATGAGATAGAAACACTTTATAAAATGATGTTGGACATTAAAGATGGAGTACATCCTGATGGACATCTGCAGCTGAAACCCTGGGGGCAAAAAGAATTTGCCATGCTCGACCCTGACAGTAACTTACTTACCTTCGGACAGCACGTTTAGACTGGCTTACTGGTTCATTAGTCATTAGTTCACCAGTCATTGGTTCACCTGCCATTTAGTTCATTCGGCATGGGTTCATCAGGTGGTACAGGCCACCAACTCGTCATTGATTTGTTGCACATTATTATTTGATTATGGTTCGTTTAATCTATTGAACCGGTCAACCTGATTCGAACTGTGGATTGCCAACTTCCGACTAACTGGTATTTGATCGTCAGCCCTTGACAATGAAGCGGTCGGCGATCGACAATTGGCCAATTCGCTTTCAGCTTTCCGCCTTTTTTCCCTACATTTGGCTAATTAAAATTATCAAGAAATTATGCAATACGATGTCGTTGTTATCGGTTCAGGGCCGGGCGGTTATGTAGGCGCAATCCGTTGTGCTCAGTTAGGTTTAAAAACTGCAGTTGTAGAAAAATATAAAACTTTCGGGGGTACCTGCTTAAACGTAGGTTGTATTCCATCTAAGGCTTTGTTAGATTCTTCAGAGCACTACCACAATGCTGCTCATACTTTTACTACCCATGGTATCAACTTAAAAGATTTAAAAGTTGATATGAAGCAGATGATCGCCCGTAAAGACGATGTTGTTGCTCAAAATACAGCCGGTATCACCTATTTGTTCAAGAAAAATAAAATCGATTCTTACGAAGGTGTAGGTTCTTTTGTAGATAAAAATACCATCCTGGTAACCAAAACTGATGGAACTACCGAAACCTTATCGGCGAAAAATGTAATTATAGCAACCGGTTCAAAGCCAACGGCCTTACCGTTTTTACCAATCGATAAAAAACGCATCATTACCTCAACAGAGGCTTTAACCCTAAAAGAGGTGCCTAAAAGTATGGTTGTAATTGGTGGCGGTGTTATTGGTTTAGAATTGGGATCGGTATATGCCCGTTTAGGTACCAAAGTTTCGGTAGTTGAATTTTTGCCTTCAATTATTGGTACAATGGATGCCGGTTTGGGTAAAGAACTTCAACGCGTGTTAAAGAAAACCTTGGGTATGGAGTTTTACATGGGCCACAAAGTTACCGGTGCTACCACTAAAGGCAAAACCGTAACCGTTACTGCTGATACACCTAAAGGTGAATCCATTTCTTTGGAAGCTGATTACTGCATTGTTGCTGTAGGCCGTACGGCTTATACTGAAGGTTTAGGTTTGGATAAAATCGGTATCACGGTTGAAGAAAGAGGCAAAAAAATCCCGGTAAATGAGCACCTCGAAACTTCGGTTAAAGGTGTGTATGCAATAGGAGACGTCATTAAAGGTGCGATGTTAGCTCACAAAGCTGAAGATGAAGGTACTTATGTAGCTGAAACCATTGCCGGACAAAAACCGCATATCAATTATAACCTGATCCCTGGTGTGGTATACACCTGGCCAGAAGTAGCCTCGGTTGGTTTAACTGAGGAGCAGTTAAAAGAAAAAGGAATTAAATACAAAGCAGGTTCATTTCCGTTCAAAGCCAGCGGACGTGCGAAAGCCAGTATGGATACCGATGGTTTCATTAAAGTTTTGGCTGATGCCGATACCGACGAAGTGTTAGGTGTACACATGATTGGCCCGCGTGCAGCAGATATGATTGCTGAGGCGGTTATTGCAATGGAATTCCGTGCCTCTGCAGAAGATATTGCACGTACCTGTCATGCGCACCCAACTTATACTGAAGCGTTAAAAGAAGCTGCTCTTGCTGCAACTGATAACCGCGCAATACACATTTAAACATAGCTGTTAATCACAGCGTCATACTGAACTTGTTTCAGTATCTGTTTAATGAATTATATAAAAATCCTGGTATTTATACCGGGATTTTTTGTTTAATTTCTTATCCGTCTCTTGAGGTAGATCACAATGTTCCGGTTGAGATGACGATGCATGGTAATGAAGTTGGTGGATGATAATGTTGTGTATTGTTGCAAGGATGATTGAAGATTTCGCTTTGGTCTTTTTGCTTTCCACTTTGGTCTTTCTTCACAATTCCTTAACCAAATGATAATCTACACTGCTTGAAAAACAGCGTGATACAAATTTATTTTTGCGGTTCAGATAATAAACAACCATGAATTGTAAAAAACTATTTGGGGCAATCCTGATGGCATCACTGGCATTTGCCGCCTGTAAGAAAAACCCAACCGACGAACCGATAATAGATCCGCCAACTGAGGGGGTAGTTCCCGAAAAAATCGACAGTTTTAAAGAAATTGCTTCAATTGATTTGGGGGGAGAATTTGCTTCAGAAATTTCTGCATACGATCCCTTAACGAAAAGATTATTTGTAGTGAGTAATGATGGAGGAACCAAAGTTGATGTGGTAGACATGAGCAAATATCCAACCGTTACAAAATTGCAAACCTTAACCTTTGCAGCCAACGCGGGTATTAACAGTGTAGCGGTTAGTAACGGTTTATTGGCAATTGCTCTAGATGGTGCTGATAAGCAGGGAAATGGCGATGTTGTAGTATTAAAAACCTCCGACTTATCAGAAGTTAAGAAGATTACCGTGGGTGCCATGCCAGATATGGTAACATTTAGCCCGGATGGAAATTACATTTTATCTGCCAATGAAGGTGAACCGAACCTGGCTTACACCGTTGATCCTAAAGGGAGCATTTCAATTATCAATGTCAAAGATAATTACTCAATAAAAACAGTCGATTTCTCCGCTTTCGAATCGCAAAAAGCGACCTTGCTTGCGGGCGGTTTCAGGATTTACGGCTATAACGCAAGTTTTGCGCAGGATATTGAACCCGAATACATTACCGTAAGCAGCGATTCTAAAAAAGCCTACGTTACGCTTCAGGAAAACAATGGTGTTGCAGAAATTGATGTTGTTGCCGGAACCATTACCAAAATTACACCGTTGGGTACCAGGGACATCAGTTTGGCCGAAAATGCCTTTGATGTTAGCGATAAAGACAATAAAAAAGAATTGAATACATGGCCCATAAAAGCCTATTACCTGCCCGATGCAATCTCGTATTTTACTACCGGCGGTACTGCTTACCTGGCTTTAGCTAATGAGGGCGATACCCGTCAGGATTATAGCCCCAAAGAAGCAAAAGAAGAAGTACGCGTAAAAGACCTGGTGTTAGATCCGGTTAAGTTCCCTAATGCTGCAACCTTACAGTTAGATGCTAACTTGGGCAGGCTTACCGTAACCAATACTGCAGGTTTTACCCTGGTAGGTTCCAACAAAGTATACCAGGAGTTATACTCAACCGGCGGAAGAAGCGTAAGTATTCTGAATGCCAGTACCGGAACTTTGGTTGCCAATATTGGTAAAGATTTAGAACAACATGTAATTGATGCCGGTAAATACGACGACGACCGTTCGGATAATAAAGGTGTAGAAGTAGAAGGTGTAACTGTTGCACAGGTAAACGGACAAACCTTGGCTTTTATAGGCATGGAACGTGCAGATGCCATTGCCATTTACAATGTAACCAATCCTTCTGCACCAAAATTTGTTCAGCTATTCTCAACCGGCGATGCTCCTGAAGGTCTTTTGTTTGTTAAACCGAAAGACAGCCCTAACGGAAGGAGTTTATTAATTGTATCAAATGAAGCAGATGGAACTGTTCGGTTTTATCAGCCCGATAAAATATAATCTACGCTCCTGTTAATGATGATATTTTTTGGCCCCGGTTTTACACCGGGGCTTTTTTTGCATATAATTTATTTCTGTAAACAAAGAATAAAAACTAAGCCCTATATTGCAGCACAAAATAAAACTTTAGGGGTGCCTTCAAATCGTTGGCTGAGAATATACCCTTTTTGAGGTTAAAGGCAGAAGGTAAAAAGGTAGAGGGTAATTCCTTCAGCCTTAAAACCCTCCAGCCATCAACCTCGAATGGACCTGATCCGGGTAATGCCGGCGTAGGAAAATGAGTTTGTCTGCACAAGTGGCATATCATGCATTCTGCATTTTGAAGACTCCTGAAGTTATACATACACAAAAGGAAGTCTTTTTTATGAATTATATTAACGTTTTAACCATAGCCGGCTCTGATAGCGGAGGTGGGGCAGGTATCCAGGCCGATTTAAAAACATTTTCAGCACTGGGTTGCTTTGGCACCTCGGTAATTACTGCAGTAACCGCCCAGAATACCATGGGGGTAAGGTCTGTTCATGGTATTCCGGCCGAAATTATCAAAGATCAGCTCCAGGCCGTACTGGAAGATATATTGCCGGTGGCCATTAAAATCGGGATGATCAACCGTGCCGAGGTGGTACAGGTTATCGAAAAAGAACTAAAAGCCTATAACCAGCACGTTCCTGTTATTTTAGATCCTGTAATGGTTGCCACCAGCGGTCACCGGTTAATTGAACATGGCACCGTTAACCAATTGATCAAAAGACTGTTTCCGATAGTAAGCGTGGTTACCCCAAATATTGATGAAGCCATAATCCTTTCAGGACAAGAGATCAATACCCTCGATGATATGGTTGCGGCAGGGAAGAAAATCGTCTTAAAAGGTGCAAAGGCTGTTCTGGTAAAGGGAGGACATTTGGCTGGGCCGGTTATTTACGATGTGCTTATCGATGGAAAAGATGAGCCTGTAATATTAGAAAGCAATTTTATCAACTCTAAAAATCTACACGGTACGGGCTGTACCTTATCCTCAGCAATAGCAGCCGGAATGGCAAAAGGTCAGGATCTTTTAGCGGCCGTTAAATATGCCAAACACTATATCTGTAATGCCTTAGAAGCGGGCAGTCAGGTAAAAACAGGACAAGGTAATGGTCCTTTGAATCATTTTTTTAATCCCTTAAAATTAATGATAAAATGAAATGGAGCGAACAGGCGTGGGAAAGGACTAAGCCCATTTACAACAAAATTTTAACTATGCCATTTAATACAGAACTGAGTAATGGCACTTTACCGAAAGAAAAATTCATTTTTTATTTGGCTCAGGATGCTTATTACCTGTTTGAATTCGGGCGGACTTTAAGTACCATCGGCGGACGCATGCAAAATGCAGAACTAGTACTGGCTTATTCTGGGTTTTCTACAGGGGCAATTGTTGCCGAGCAGCGTTTACATGAAAGTTATTTTGTAGAGTTTGGTTTGCCGGATAAAGTGGAGCCTACACCTTCAACACTTTTATATACCAATTATATCCTTAACCAGGCCGCTTACGCCAATGTTGAGGTTGCGGCCGCGGCTGTTCTGCCCTGTTTCTGGATTTATAAAGCTGTGGGCGATTATATTTTTGCACGGCAAACAAGCGGTCAAAATCCCTATAAAAGGTGGATCGATATGTATGCCGGTGTTGAATTTGCTGCTGCGGTAGAGAAAACGATTGGCATTATCGATCAACTGGCTGCTAATGCTAACGCAGAAACCCTGGAGAAAATGTTTGTTGCATTTGAAATGGCCACGCGGTTAGAATGGATGTTTTGGGATAGCGCTTACAGGCAGGAAAAGTGGGAAATCTAATATTTTAAACCTTGCTGTTGCATTTTTTTTGATATAAAATCAAAATAATAGTCGGTATTTCCAATAGATTTAAGGAACTTTGTAATTCAATATTATTTAATCGCATCAATTTTGGAAGAAAGTACGCAAGACAGGGAAATTTTAGTTCAAGAAGAAGACAGGCCTGTATTAGTACAAAGTTCTCCAAAACAAGTCCGTTTGGCCATATCAGCCTTTTATTTTATGCAAGGGGTCTGTTTTGCCAGTTGGGCCAGCAGGATCCCCACTTTTAAGGCTGCTATGGGCTTAAATGATGCCGAGTTAGGCTCTATTCTTTTTGCATTGCCTGCAGGGCAGATCATTACCATGTTCTTCTCCGCAAAGCTAACTACACATTTTGGCAGTAAAAAAATGCTCAGGGCAACTGCGCCACTTTATGCAATTGCATTAACTTTTTTGGCATTGGCCACCACAGGTTGGCAATTGGCTGCTTTTTTGGTATTGTTTGGCATCACCGGTAATTTATGTAATATTGCTTTAAACACCCAGGGGGTTGCAGGCGAAAATTATTACGGCAAACCGATTATGAGCTCGTTCCATGGTGCCTGGAGCATTGGGAATTTAACCGGAGCTTTAATCGCTTTAGGTTTGGTTAATTTAAAATTGGGCATGTATACCCATTTTTGGATTATTGCCTTAATATCGTTAACAAATGTAGCATTTAGCTCGAAAAAATTATTAGACTATAATCGTAAACCCGAAGCTCAGGTCGAAAAAACAAAGTTTTTTACGATGCCTCAAGGGGTTTTGGTTTTATTGGGCATTATTGCCTTTTGCAGTATGGCTACCGAAGGAACCATGTTCGATTGGAGCGCTATTTATTTCGAAGATGTTGTGAAATTGCCACACAATAAAGCAATTATCGGTTATGCCTCGTTTATGTTTATGATGGCAAGCGGCAGATTTTTGGGGGTATACCTGATCGGTAAATTCGGGCGGAAAAACCTCCTGCAGATCAGTGGTGCAATTATATCCATTGGTATGGCCTTAGCCGTACTATTCCCGTATATCATTATTGCCATTTTGGGCTTTATGCTTATCGGTTTGGGCGTTTCGAGTATCGTGCCTATGGTTTACAGTATTGCAGGTAACAATAAAAAAGTGCCTGCCGGTAAAGCAATAACAATGGTTTCCAGTATAGGTTATTTTGCATTTCTCTTCGGGCCACCTTTAATCGGCTATGTTTCGCAATTATCGAGCTTACGTTACTCTTTCGGAATTATATCCGTTTTTGGCTTGTTGATTACTTTTTTGGTCACTAAAATAAAAGCGATAAACTAGTTTAGGTTTTCATTTCGTTAAAAAAGTATATCGGTCATTTGGAGCGTGCTATCTGTACAAAACAGCATTCCATTTGGGGTTTGCAGGGTGCAGAAACCCTTGTTCATAAACACGATTGAGCGGAATAGCCCGCATTCCGATTTTTTCATCGGGAGAGGACTATAAGCGAAAGCGGGGCTGCGCACCACCAAGAATTTCAAGCTGATCATTTCCCAATTCTAAAATTATTTTATATATGGAGCGCAATGCTGGTGCACAACACTCCGTTTCTTCCCGTTTTACGCTTATACGCTTCGCTTCCTCCTACCTCGTTGCTGCAGGGTAACGCTCCAACCGGGGCTAGGCGGCCAGAGCAGTATTTCATTTTTGGGGTTTGTATGGTGCAGAAACCTTTGTTCCTAAACCTGATTGAGCGGAATAGCCCGCATCACGATATTTCATCGGGAGAGGACTATAAGCGAAAGCGGGGCTGCACACCGCCAAGAACCACTGAATGTTCATTTCATAATTCTATTCCGGTTGTTGAGACACGAACGAAGGCGATGGGGGATAGATTGTAATTTGGAGCGCAAGGCTTCTGCAAAACAGCAAGTTTCTTCCCGTTTTACGCTTATACGCTTCGCTTCCTCCTACCTCGTTGCTGCAGGGTAACGCTCCAACCGGGGCTAGGTGGCCAGAGCAGTATTTCATTTTTGGGGTTTGTATGGTGCAGAAACCTTTGTTCCTAAACCAGATTGAGCGGAATAGCCCGCATCCCGATATTTCATCGGGAGAGGACTATAAGCGAAAGCGGGACTGCAAACCGCCAAGAACCACTGAATGCTCATTTCCAAATTCTATTTCGGTCGGTGAGACGCCAACCCATGGAATAAAATTAAAGTAGTTTTTATAAAGAGCGCAATGCTTCTGCAACACAAAGAGTTTCTTCCCTTTTTGCGCTTCGCTTCCTCCTACCTCGTTGCTGCAGGGTAACGCTTCAACCGGGGCTAGGTGGCCAAAGCAGTATTTCATTTTTGGGGTTTGTATGGTGCAGAAACCTTTGTTCCTAAACCAGATTGAGCGGAATAGCCCGCATCCCGATATTTCATCGGGAGAGGACTATAAGCGAAAGCGGGGCTGCACACCGCCAAGAACTACAAGCCGATCATTTCCTAATTCTATTCCGGTCGATGAGATACGAATCGATAAGATATTTATGGTACCTGGAGAAACGAACGATGGCGATAAATGATGATTTATTATTTGGAGTGACCCTGTCGATAGAGCGTAACAACTTACTACTTACGTGCTATTCTTTCCTTATCAATCCATGCTCTTTTAAGGCTGCAACAGCGAGCTCAATTAACCTTAAATTTTCTTCCTGATGCCCATGCTGTACTTCTACATTGATATAGGGGATATTATTCTGCATGGCATAAACCGACAATGAACCATCGTTGGAAGCGAATTTAGACTGAAGGATAACGTTTACGTTTGCCTTTTTTAAGCTCGTAAATAACCTGGCTTCGGTTACATAAATCAGATCGTCGCCATCCATCTGGAAGTTGATGTAAACAGAATCGGCCGTGCTGGAAAGGTCGTATCCAGGCAAATAAGAGGAGATGCCAAAACCTCCGTCGGCATTATTGTGTAGGGTTAAAAAATAGCCGGTGGTTTTTGGGTCGTAAAAATCAACAATTTGCTTTCCGGCGTTCAATATGGCTTTTTCAACTTCGTTTGTGCTGAACTGGCTTTTCTTTAACCTGGTGTTAACCCCCACTTCGGTATATATCGCGTTGGGGTCTATGCGGTACTGGTCGTCCATATAGCTGAAATAATAATCCCTCACCGCTCCATACTGACTGTCTATGAGCTCTCCACCGTTCCACCGGATGTAATCAAAACCTGCTTTTACACCGGTATCTTCATTATCATGTACCACTAAAAATCTTACACCATTAGGTTTATAGCTGTATTTAACCAGGGTAATGTCCAAATTGCAGAGCTTAATAAAACTCGAATCCGTACGCATTGCCGCAAAAACAGGAGGGTGCTGCGCTTTTACAGCCAAGGTAGAGCAGATCAGGAACAGGCTAAGAATGATTTTGAACATAATCTACAATATACAAAATGGGTACATAATTTGTTTGAAGACGACCTTGTATAATTATCTGTGCATACCAGGAGCAAGCTGTTTATATACTGCCCGCTTTCAGAATTCCAGTTAGCAAAATGAAATTGATCCCGGTGAAATAAGAGCATATGAGCTAAATAAAATTTAATTATCCGCAGCCAAAATCTTATATTTTATGTATATTTTGGCTGCAGATAATTTTTTATCCGCAGCCAAAATATTATATTTGAGGTATGTTTTGGCTGCAGATAAAATTTAGTTTTATGGTTAATGTTAAAAGGAGAAAAAATGGAATTGCTCATTGGAAGAATAGCTGAGAAAAAAATACTGTCAGAAGCACTTGCCTCGCCTTCATCAGAACTATTGGCGGTCTTTGGCAGGAGAAGGGTCGGAAAAACTTTCCTGATCCGATCGGTTTTCCAGAAACAGCTCATCTTCGAGCTTTCGGGAGTTCATGATGCGAACGCCGCTGAGCAACTGCTCAATTTCAGCAAGGCGATGGCAGATGCATTAGATTCCCGGTTAACTCCTGCAGTTCCTAAGAACTGGACAGAAGCTTTTTGGCAACTCCGAGAATTTGCAAGCCCTATACTTAAAAAAAGAAAAGCTGTAATTTTCTTTGACGAGTTCCCTTGGCTAAGCTCGCATAAATCAGGCTTTCTTTCTGCATTCGAATATTTTTGGAACCAATGGGCCTCACAACAGCCAAATCTGATTGTTGCGATCTGTGGATCTGCTGCCACCTGGATGATCAGAAAGGTTGTAAACAGCAAAGGAGGTCTGCACAATCGGTTAACGCGTAAAATACGCCTGTTGCCTTTCACCCTGCACGAGACAGAACAGTATCTAAAAAGAAATAATATCAATATTGACCGCTACCAGGTGCTGACTATTTTTATGGTAATGGGTGGTGTACCACATTACCTAAAAGAACTAAAAAAAGGAGAAAGTGCTACGCAGGCCATTGATAGGCTTTGCTTCACTAAGGATGGCCTCCTTTCAACAGAATTCACCAACCTTTACCGCTCGTTGTTCGAAAACGCCGACAGGCACATTTCTGTAGTCAGGGCACTCGCAGATAAACCGTCGGGCTTAACAAGAAACGAAATCATTGCGGCATGTAACCTGCAGAGTGGGGGGACTACCAGTATTTTACTCGAGGAGCTTGTGGAGTCGGGTTTTATTACTCCGAACCTGCCTTTCCAAAAGAATGCTAATCAAAGCATTTACAAACTCAGCGACGAATACAGCCTTTTTTATCTTAAATTTATTGAACATTCCCGCGCTACTGGTACAGGCACATGGTTAAAAAAATCATTAACGTCTTCCTGGAGGAGTTGGAGTGGTTATGCCTTTGAAGGGATCTGCATGAAACATACAGATCATATTAAGCAGGCGCTGGGCATTTCTGGAGTGTTTACTGAAACATCAGCCTGGCGATATATTTCAAAAGATGGGAAGGGTGCGCAGGTAGATCTATTGTTAGACAGACAGGATAATGTGATCAGCGTATGTGAAATGAAGTTTTCGAGTACTGAGTTTGTAATAGACAAGACTTATGCAGCTGAGTTACAATACAAGCTTGAGGTATTCCGTCGGCAGAGCAAAACAAAAAAGACATTATTTCTGGCCATGGTTACCACCTATGGTGTTAAAAACAATATGTATTCTATTGGTCTCGTGCAAAATGAAGTTACCATGGATGATTTGTTTTTACCATAGTATAATTTACCAAGAGGATTCAAAGCGTTATTTTTATCAATTTTTGGATAGCCAAAAGTACCGGTTTCAAGAGGGTTAAATTCGATAGATCCGTAATTCACTGCACCCACGCGGATCCTTATGCTAAAAATCCCACTAAAAAAGCCCCGATTTTAGGGTCGGGGCTTTATATTGCTAATTTGGGTGTTAATTAATGTCCGTGATCTAAATCGTACTCATTAACATCTTTATGGTCATAAGGTTCTACCATTAGTTCATCAATGCTTTTCCCTTTTTTGTTGAAGCCAAAGCGTTCCAGCATTCTATCAAAGATTAAATATACCACTGGTACAACAATCAGGGTTAAGAATAACGAACTGGTTAATCCACCAACAATAACCCATGCCAAACCGTTTTTCCATTCGGCACCGGCGCCACTTGCCAATGCAATTGGAAGCATACCAAATACCATGGCAATGGTTGTCATCAGGATTGGTCTTAAACGTGCGTGGTTGGCCAATACAAGTGCCTCTTTGGTTTCTTTACCTTCTGCCTTTAAGTGGTTGGTAAAATCGACCAGGATAATCGCGTTTTTCGCTACCAGACCCATCAACATAATTAAACCTAAAATGGTGAATATACCGATTGAGTTATTGGTTAATGCCAGCGCCAGTAATGCCCCGATAACCGCTAAAGGAAGAGAAAACATTACCACCAACGGATAAATAAAACTATCATACAGGGCTACCATGATCAGGTATACTAAAATAATCGAGGCCAATAAGGCTATACCCAATGTACCAAAACCTTCACTTTGGTTCTCCTGATCGCCCGCCCAGCTATAACTTACGCCAATAGGTGCTTTTAACTTTCCGTTTTCTTGCAATTCTTTCAGCTTTGCCTGGAATTCTGCAACCACTGTTCCTGTTGGCCTTCCGATAGACTGTGCTTTGACCGATACCGAGGTAGATTTATTTAAACGCTCTAACTGACTTGGTCCTGAACCTTCAGTAATGGTTGCAAACTGCGATAATTTAATCTGTGCGCCCGCACTGTTTACAAAAATCAGGTTACGTACGTCATCGATATTTTTACGGTTAAAGTTCTGATACTGGATATTGATATCGTACTCGTATTCACCTTTTCTGTATTTACCATCGGTATTACCTGCAAAAGCGGTTTGCATGGTAGAACCAACGGTTTGTAAGGTTAAGCCAACTGCCGACATCTTATCGCGGTCTACCTGAACGTTAATCTCAGGAGTTCCTTTTTCTACCGATAATTTAATCTCTGTAGCTCCAGGGATCGATGCAAGTACTTTTTGTGCACCTTCAGCATATTTTAAAGCACTATCCAGGTCCGATCCCATTACCACCAACTGTATCGGTGCGTTTTCTGCGATACCCAAAATACTGATCGGAACCGTTTTTACTTTTGCTCCAACCAGTTCTTTCGCCAGTGCCCTACTCATTTTGGTAGCAAAAATATCTGAAGAAACCCCTTTACGCTGATCACGCTCAACCAGTTTCACATTAATTTCCGATTTATAGGCGGTAGCCTGTGTACCTCCAAAATCACCGGTTGATTGGCCAACAGTAGTGATTAACTGTGTAATTTCTGGCTGTTTATCCAAGAAAGCCTCTGCTTTTTGGGTTAAAAAGTTGGTTTGCTCTAAAGAAGCATCCTTAGGTAGTTCCAGTTGTACCAGGAATTCGCCTTTATCTGATTTAGGGAAGAACTCAGAACCGATAAAACCACCAGCTAACAGTCCGCATGAGCTAAAGAACATCACCACCACAATAATTAATGTAAGCGCTTTGTGGTTTAAAGACCAGGTTAAGATACTGGTAATCCAAAGGGTAAATCTCTTTAGCTGTTTTTCAAACCAAAGGATGAAACGGCCGAACAGGTTTTTACCTTCAATACGTTCCAGTTTACCAAAACGCGAGAAAATTAAAGGTACGATGGTAAATGAAGCCACCAACGAAAGGAGGGTAGCAATAATTACCACGATACAGAACTGGCGCAGGATGTTTGATACCAAGCCGGTACTTACCGCGATTGGGAAGAACACTACCACGATTACAAAAGTGATGGATACTACCGTAAAACCGATCTCCCTGGTTGCATCAGAGGCCGCCCTCACTTTGTTTTTACCCATCTCCATGTGTCTTTGGATGTTCTCCAGTACCACAATCGCATCATCCACGAGGATACCTACCACGAGTGATAGTCCAAGCAGCGACATTAAGTTTAAGGTAAAGCCAAACAAGCCGATCCCGATAAAGGTTGCAATTAACGACACCGGGATAGATACCATTACGATGATAGCGTTACGTAAACTATGCAGGAAGAAAAGCATTACAAATGCCACCAGGATAACTGCAAGAATTAAATCGTGGATTACCGCATCGGCTGATTCCAATGTGAAAATCGAACTGTCATTTACAATCCTGATATCGAGTTTATTTGCTGCATATTCATTTTTAAGCTTGGCAATAACGGCATGTACGCCTTTACTCACTTCTACCGCGTTCGCATCACTTTGTTTGATGATCTGGATGGCAATAGCGGCCTTACGGTCGATACGCGCCAGCTTTTCGGTTTCTTTCTGTGAATCCTGAACATCGGCTACATCACCCAAACGGATCTGGGTACCGGTTTTGGAAGTGGTTAACACCAGGTTTCTTAACTCGTCCATACTTCTGTACTTACCCGATAAACGGATTAATACATCCTGGTTTTGTGTTTTAACACTTCCGGTAGGGAAATCCAGGTTCGAAGAAAGGATCATCTGCTGTACCTGTGGAACGGATAAATTGTAACCCTGTAATTTATCAGCATCTAATGATACCTGGATCTCACGCTCTGAACCACCTACAAGGTTAACCTGGGCGATACCGTTTACCCTCGAAATTACCGGGGCAATACGCTTATCGATCAGGTCGTAAAAAGAAATGTCGTCCATGTTTGCAGATGCCGACATGGTGATCACCGGCAGGTCATCTAAAGAGAACTTACTTAAAGATGGCGTTTTTACATCCTCCGGAAGCTCAGAAAGAATGGCGTTAACCTTTCTCTGTGCATCGTTTAAGGAAATATCGATGTTTGCCGCATCCGTTAAGGTGATGGTAACCGTTGATAAACTCTCAAACGATACCGAGTTGATCTTTTTGATATTTTCCATCGATGATACCGCATCCTCGATCTTTTTGGTTACGGTATTTTCGACCTCATTTGGTGAAGCACCAGGGTAGATGGTCGAAATAGATACTACGTTGTTAGAGAATTTTGGAAGTAATTCATAACCCAACGAAAAGTAACTTAACAGCCCGAGCAAGGTAAGTGCGGTAAATACCACAATCACCAATGAGGGCCTTTTTATTGATATATCTGTTATCTTCATTTTTATTGGTATTGCGTTTTGCTTAAATATTGACCCTTCACTTCGACTTCGTTCAGTGCGAGCTCAGGGCAACAAACTGTAAACTGAAAACAGCCGGCCAGACTATTTTACGATACTTACCGGAGTACCCTCAGCCAGGTTAATCTGTCCGCTGGTGATTACGGTTTCACCTTCTTTTAAGCCATCAATAATTTCAACATTATCGCCCAAAATACGGCCGGTAACTACATTGCGTACTTTAGCAACGTTAGCTGCCCTATCGTACACAAACACCTGGTTGCTGCTTACGCTGCCCACAAACGAGGTACGCGGAATCAGGATGCTTGGTGCCTGTTTAGGGAAATTGAATACAGCCGTTCCATACATACCTGCCCTTAAGCTGTTTTTGATATTGTTGGTTACTTCAATTTCAACCGGGAAGTTTAAGGTAGCATCGGCTTTCGGAGCAATAAAGGTAATTTTGCCGGAGAATTTCTCGTCAGGGAAAATCGTCGATTTAATGTCGATATTATCACCGATTTTTAAGCTGGCCACCTGCGATTCGTTTACGTTAACTTTAAGTTTCAGCTTGGAAACATCAACCAGTTCGAACAACTGTGTACCCTGTGCTGTTACAAAAGCGCCCACTTCAATGTATCTTTTATTCACGATACCGTTAATAGGTGATTTAATGTTGGCATCGCTCAGTTTGCGTTGCGAAGCCTGTAAGCGCAGTTTTGCATTTCTGGTGGCCAATTTAGCCTGATCTAACTGTTGTTGTGTTACGCCACCTGTTTCGTACGAACTTTGGTACCTGGCTTCATCTCTTTTCGCGTTTTCGTAAGATGCCTGCGCAGTTTCCCTGTCGGTGTTGATAATTTCTGCATCAATACGGGCCAATACCTGTCCTTTGCTCACGCGGTCACCTTCATCAACATTAATAGCGGTAATACGACCGGCATTTTCTGATAAAAAATTAAGTTCCTGTTTAGGAGCAAAGTTTCCGTTGGCAACGAAATCCATGTCCACAACCTTTTTTTCTACTGTAGCAACACGAACGGCAACCGCACCTCCACCTTTAGCAATGAAAGCAGTTTTCTCTTCGTTTTTCTTTTTATTGTTGTTTAAAATATAGGCTATTGCACCAAGGGCAACAACAACTACGATAATGATGGTAATTACTCTTTTCATTTCTCTTGTACTAGCGATTTAATATTTCCGTTTGATTTAATTAGTTGTATTTCGGCTATCTTATAATTTAATAAAGCCTGTGTATAGCTGTTCTGTGCTTCGGTTAACGAATTCTCGGTTTCTAAAAGATCGGTTAACGATGCTAAGCCATTGTTATAGTTGTTTTGCGTGCTTTTATAGATCTCCTGAGCCAGATCTGCATTTTTGCGTTGCGACTTAATGGTATTTAAGTTATTACGCAGCTGGATCTTGGCATTTTCGTAAGCCAGGTTTAAAGAGTTTACAGACTCCCTTCTGCTTTCCCTTGCTTTTTTGATATCTACATCTGCCTGACGGATTTTTGAACGCGTTAAAAAGCCGTTAAAAATGGGCACTTTTAAGGTCAGGCCGATTGCAGATGCACCGTATCCGATTGCTGCCGCATTGGATTTTAAAAAGTCAAAACCGTCGCTTTGGCTCGAGTATGTATAGTTGCCCGTTAAAGCCAGTGATGGATAATACTCGGCAACATAAGCTTTTCGCTGCAGCGATAAAAGTTTATCCTGGTTATCCAAAAGTTTCACCTCTGTCCTGTTTGCCAGGTCAATGGAATCGGTAAACACAGGGAGTGTGGTAACTTCGGTTAATTCGGTTGCAGGCAGGCTGATCGGTGTAGAAACCGGCATGCCCATCGAGAATTTTAACTGGTTTTCCAATTGTGTAATCGCATTGATCACCTGCTCACGTTGAGTATTCAGGTTGGTTAAGTTCACTGCAATACGGTCTACATCGATTTTTCTGGCCAGGCCGTTTTTAAACTGGTTCCCAATTACCTTCTCAATGATTTTAACATTTTTAATGTTGGTATCGATTACGTTTAACTGCTGCCTGTTTACCAGAACCTGGTAATAATTGTTGGCAACCAGTTCGATAATCTGTTCTTCAGTTAATTTAGAAGTAAGGTTGTAATACTCCTCGCTCGATCTTGCCGCCTGCAGGCCGGTAAAAACCTGCTGGTTGAACAATTGTTGCGAAAGCTGAACACCCGCGGTCGAATTCCAGTTCTGGCCTAATTTGATCGCCTGTGTCTGTCCACCGAAATTGGCAACCAGTTGACCGATAATCGGGTTGTAAGTTAAACCAACGTTACCCGTAATCTGGGGTAAGGCCTGTGCCCTGACTTCCTCTACCTTGTATCTTCCACCTTCAATGTCCAGTTTGGCATTGCGTACCTTGGTGTTGTTTTGGAGCGCATAGGTTAGCGCATCTTTTAAGGTAACTTGCTGCTGGGCCATTACCAGCTGCGGTAAAACGGAGCCGATCAGGAGTATGAGCATCAATTTTATTTTTACTCTAAGCATAATGTATTGTTTTTTGTTTTTGGGTTCCTATCTATTTAAATTTAAATCCCTGCTACGGATGTCTGATGCTTCCGTTCGCTATTTAATCAGCACACCTTAATCCCCGTACAAATATGGAGGTAAGGTTTTTCTGCTTCATTGTCATTTTATTTATTGTCTTTTTATCAGGGAAAAGGTCTTTTCCGGTTTCCATAATGCACATGGTACTAAGCCCCATCAGGCTTTCGAGATAAAGCTCGGCAATATGCGCGCAGTCATCATGTTCGATTTCTTTTTTATCTCTTGCCCGGCTAAAAATCTCGGAGAAAAAATCTTTTTCCGTTTGTTTTAAGGTCTGTAACTTCCCTTTAATTACTTCATCGTTCAACAGATCGGGAATACCTTCAGTAATCCTTAACATGTAATACTTTTGAAAAAAAGTGTTTCTTACATCGATGGCGTTAAAAAGGATTTCTTCTATCGGCAGATCAGGATTGTATTTCTTTTTAATGAGTTCAAAGAAATCATTAAACACCCTTTCTATTACCCCAATAATCAAATGCTTTTTATCCGGGAAATAATAATAAAGCGACGGTTTGGAAACGGAGAGGTCTTCAGCAATGTCGTTCATCGTGGTTTTACCAATACCAAAATGGATAAAGCGTTTTATCGCACCATCAATAATCTGCTCTCTCTTTTTATCGGCTACAATCATTTTACTTTTCTACTTTCTGACTTTTTTAATATTTTAGTCAAAAATAGTGCTAAAAAATCATTTGCCATGAAAGCCCGGTTAAAAAGCAGATTAAGCTTACAATTCTGTGACACAATATTGTCGTTTCGACTGTTTATATACCTTTACAAACCAATCATTTAAGCATTTTGTCAGTATTCACCAATGTATTTACCGTACTATTTACCATCCTGGCGATGGAGTGTTTCTCGTGGTTTATACACAAATATCTGTTTCATGGTGTGCTGTGGTTTCTGCACAGGAGCCATCACCAAAAGGCCCATTCTTTTTTCGAATGGAACGATCTGTTTGCTTTGTTTTTCGCCGCGCTTTCGCTGTATTTAATGTACAGGGGCAGTGAAGATTTCGACTACAGGTTTTTTATTGGTTTAGGTATTACCTTATACGGTTTAATTTATTTTGTGATACACGATTGGTTTGTGCACCGTCGTTTTAAAACTTTCAAAAGCAATAATGCCTACCTAAAGGCTGTTAGGAAAGCCCATAAAATTCATCACAAAAACAGGGAGAAAGAAAATGGAAAGGCTTTTGGGCTGTTATTTGTAAGGAAGAGTCTGATCAAAAATGATCGAAATATTTTTTAACTAAATAATTAGTTTTATATTTAACGTCATAAATATAAAACCGATGAGGAAACTTATTATTTGCCTGGCGCTAATTTTTGTAGGCTCACTGCACGCACAAACGATCAAATTTACCATAGAAGGGGTGATTCAAAAACCTAAAAACGCAAAATTCGCTTATCTGGTAAGTGATGCACCGGTTACAGGAAAACCCGATCTGTTTTTAGTTGGGCCAACAGAAGGGGATCATTTCCTGTTATCAGCCACATCCAGTCTGGAAGGAAAACTTTTGCGGAAGGGTTTTATTTTTCTTGATGAACGCGGAGATATGACTTTAGCTGAAGTAAAAGCCAGGATAAAACAGAAGGTTTGGTTTGTTGGAGGAAGTGCCAATCTTAAAAGTATTTTTCTGGAAGATATTAAGTTGGATATTGAAAACCCTTATAACATAGCGTCTGCAAAAATAATTAGCGGAGGGATTTATCTTCAGCAAACTGAAGATGCCAAAAAAGCATTAAAAGAACGGAAGTTTTTAAATTTTATTAAGCAGAATGCCGATTCGCCGGTGGCACTTATGGAAGTGGGTAACCTTGTACGGTATGCCAATATACCCGATTTTTTTAAGGATTCTGATTTCCGCTCGCCTGCAGAACTGTACGGTGCACTTTCGGATCGGTTACGACAAACCGATGAAGCAAAGGCAATTAAAAGGGAGATCGATGAACCCTTAAAAAAATAGGGGTTAACGGGCCTGTTTTATCTTCACTTGCTGTTGGCAGGATACTTGCTCTTTTTTATTAAAGCGATACCATGAGAAGGATTTACCTTGCCCTTGTGCTTTTGCCCTTGGTTGTCATCACATCCTGTGGCAAAAAGACTGATAAAGACCGCGCCATTGAGCTCGTTGAAGCTCAATATGAAAATAGCGATCGTGATTTGAATTTTGATGATTCAAAATTGGACAGCCTTTACAATATTTCTCCGGGTGCTTATGCCGATAGCCTAAAAAAAGGAAAAGAGCTGGATGTTGCCCTGGCTCAGTTAGAGAGCCAGATTGAACATTTGAGCCAGGCGGAGTCGGATAGTGTAGGATTGATTAGTGCCAGATTAACCAAAGAGCGTTACCGTTTGCTGGAGCTTGCTAAAACAAAACCTGCATTTATAGGCTGGAAACTTTCTGGTGTTGCTATAGAAGGTGATAAGCATGAAGTTTTAAGTTTTAATTTTGATAAGGGGATTACCAAAATCATTCCTTAAACTATTTTTTATTTTACTTTTGCAGCATAACATAAAATCAATATGCTTCAGATCCAGGAAAATATCTCGTTAAAACCATATAACTCATTTGGCATAGAGGTTAAGGCCGCATACCTTGCCGAAATATTTACAGAAGAGGAGTTAACAGAGTTGTTTCAGAATGATTTGATAAAATCGCAGAAGTTATTTATAATCGGTGGAGGAAGCAATGTATTGTTTACCCATGATTATGAAGGCCTGGTCATTAAAATCAGTATAAAAGGAGTTTCGTCCGAAATAGTAGATAAGCGGATAATGGTAACTGCCGGGGCAGGTGAAGTCTGGAACGATTTCGTACAGTATTGCGTAACCCATGGTTTTGCAGGGATAGAAAATTTAAGCCTCATACCCGGCACAGTAGGTGCTTCACCCATACAGAATATCGGCGCTTATGGTGTAGAACTAAAAGATGTTTTTGAAAGCTGTACCGCTTTTGATATGGAAACCGGTAATATTAAAACCTTTTTTTACGACGATTGCCATTTCGGTTACCGTGAAAGTATTTTTAAAGGCGCATTAAAAGGACGGTACATTATAACTTCGGTTACTTTCCATTTGTCGGCCGAAGCAAAAATCAATACTTCTTACGGCGCGATTGAAGCCGAGTTGCTAAGCAAAGGAATCGAAAAGCCGGATATTGCCGATGTTTCTGCAGCTGTTTCCCATATCCGGGTAAGCAAATTGCCCGACCCATCTACAATTGGTAACGCTGGCAGTTTCTTTAAAAACCCAGTGATTGAAAAATATGAATTTGCCGATATTGTGGCAAAACACCCCGATGTGGTGCATTATCCCACAGCGGATGATAAAATTAAATTGGCGGCAGGCTGGCTCATCGAACAGTGCGGCTGGAAGGGCAAAAAAGTGGGCAATACGGGTACCTGGAAAAACCAGGCATTGGTTCTGGTTAACCATGGTGGTGCAACTGGCATGGAAGTTTATGACCTATCTGAACAGATTATAGACAGTGTAAAGTCTACTTTTGGAGTCACTTTAGAAAGGGAAGTAAATATTCTGTGACGAAAACGCGTCAAAAAGTAGTTCTGCGTTATTAGCACTGCGCCATAAATTTTTGGTACTAAGTTTGTTCAGCTTTATGGGAATAAACAATAATTCATTTGTTTTAATTTACCTAAAGCTAAACATCATGACAAAATTTGAATTCAATCATCTGGTTAATCATCACTCGGTATCGCTTAGATCTTATGCATTAAATTTTACTAAAGATGCAGAAGATGCAAATGATTTGGTTCAAGATACCATGCTGAAAGCGATCACTTATTACAATAAGTTTAAAGAAGGAACGAATTTAAAAGGATGGTTGTTTACAATTATGAAAAATACTTTCATTAACAACTATCGCCGACTGGTGAAAACCAATACGTTGATTACACAGAGTGAGGACATCTCTTCTGCGAATCTGTCGTATAGCGCAACCAAAAACCAGGCTGAGGGTAAATTTGTGCTTGGAGATATTGATAAAGCCCTTTCACAATTGCCTGAGGAGTATTACGTGCCTTTTATCCGTTATTTTGAAGGATATAAATATCACGAAATTGCTGACATGTTAGCGATTCCGATCGGAACAGTAAAAACCCGTATCCACGTGGCAAGGGGAATTCTGAAAAAATATTTAAAAACCTATTCGAAAGAAATTGCCAGTACAGAATTGGCTTAAGATACATCAATCGAAAAACGAAGGGCTCAGATATCATCTGGGCCTTTTTTCTTTAATTCCGCACTCGAGCGGAATGTGAACTGACGGGCGACCAAGAAGTGCTCAGCTGAACGATCTGTAGATATAAATCTTCAGAATATGATTACTTGGATTTGTTTCAGGGCCCTGCGCGAGAAACAGGTCCCTTGTTCTACGATGTTCGGATGGAGATAGTGTTTTTTATTTCCAAAATTTCATAAAAAGCAAAAGGCCTGAAACTTCAGGCCTTTTTGCTTATCATATATTTGGTTAGTTGATTCTTATTTTTTCTTTCAACAATTCGCCTTCTCTCTTATTTTCGAAACAAATTAAAACCCCAACGATTATGTGTTTTTAGGCTTTAAATGCTGTGTTTTTGTTTTGTGGTTATAAAGATAAGGGAAATTTTAAATTTGTCAAGCTTTTTTTAACTTTTTTTTTATTTCTTTTGCTGCCACTTGCCCTGAGATGATGGCAGGGGGTACACCAGGCCCGGGAACGGTTAATTGTCCGGTGTATAAAAAATTTGTTACCTTACTTTTCATCCTGGGTTTTAAAAAAGCAGTCTGTTTCAAGGTGTTTGCTAATCCGTACGCATTTCCTTTAAAGGCGTGATAGTCTGCTGCAAAATCGCTCATGGCATAACTGCGCTTAACCAAAATGTGACCATTAAGGTCGTTTCCGGTCAGCTGTTTGAAGCGTTCGATCATTAAATTGAAATATTCTTCTCTTTTGCTTTCGTTATCTTTTAAACCGGGTGCCAGAGGAATTAAAAAGAAAAGATTCTCACAACCTTCAGGTGCAATACTTTTATCGGTTACTGAAGGACAGCATACATAAAACAGCGGTTTTGATGGCCATTGCGGATGGCTGTAAATTTCTTCGGCGTGTTGATCAAAATTCTCATCAAAGAATAAATTGTGGTGTAATACATTATCGAGTTTTTTATTCAGGCCAATGTAGAATAAAAGGCAGGAGGGTGCCATTGTCCTTTTTTCCCAATACTTTTTACTGTAGTTACGGTAAGGTGTATCAAAAAGATGCTGATCAATGTGGTGATAATCTGCATTGCCCACCACAAAGTCGCTTTTAAAATTTCCTTTATTGGTTATTACGTATTCCGCCAGGTTGTTTTTTACTTCAATTTTGGTTACTTCCGTGTCGAAAATAAATTTCACACCCTGGCTTTCCGCAATATGCTGCATAGCAGCTACAATTTTGTGCATTCCGCCTATGGGGTACCAGGTGCCCAATACAAGGTCAGCATAGTTCATCAGGCTGTATAAAGCGGGTGTATTCTGAGGTGTGGCGCCTAAAAACAGAACCGGGAATTCTAAAAGTTTCCGCAATCGCTCATTTTTAAATAAGTGTTGTACATGTTTTCGCATGTTACCCAAAAGCTGCAATTTAATGCCACTAAGGGCCAGCCTGGGGTCGAAATATTCCATTACGCTGTGTGAGGGCTTAAACACATACTCATTCATGCCTACATCATATTTATATTTTGCCTGAGCGAGAAAATGCTGCAAGTTGTTACTGCTGCCTGGCTCTAGTTTTTCAAATAAGGCATATAAATCATCCAATGTGGCCGGAACATCGATGGTATCGTTTTTGCCAAAATAAATGCGGTAAGAAGGGTTTAATCTTTTTAAGGTATAAAAATCGGAAGCAGTTTTTCCGAATAAATTATAATAGTTCTCAAAAACATCGGGCATCCAGTACCAGCTTGGGCCCATATCGAATAAAAAGCCATCTTTTTGCCAGGTTCTGGCCCTGCCGCCCGCCATTTCGTTCTTTTCGATAACGGTAACCTCGCAACCATCTTTAGCCAGTAAAGCAGCAGCAGCCAGGCCGGCAAAACCAGCACCGATAACGGTAACCGTGGGTTTTTTCTCCATGGTGTAAATAAAGGAATTTTATGGCGTTTTGTTTTTGTTTTTTTATTATTCTGCGGTTGTCATGTTAAACACAGTGAAGAATCCTTAAATATATTTTACCATCTAGGAATTAAGAAAGGTTTTCTTAATTTCTTAATGTCGAAGAATGAATAGCTACGAAGAGAACTCTTAATAGATTTATTACATTTGCCAATATCTTATGATTAAACTACGCATTATATTTTTCCTGCTATTTGCAGTTAGCCATATTACTTACGCTCAGTTGTCTACTGAAGAAATTGCGATATTAAAAACTAATATGGTGAAGGCGGTAGAAAATTCAAAGCTGACCGACTCGTTATTTAACAAGTTGAACAAACTTCCGAATAAAACGGCCCTGATCACGGGCTATACCGGTACTTTGGAAGCACTTAAAGCCAAACATTCGTGGAATCCCTACAACAAGATCAGGTATGTAAGCCGATCGCTCAAAACCATGCAAAAGGCAATTGATATGGATAAAGAAAACCTGGAAATCCGTTTTATGCGGTTTTCAATTGAATTTTACACCCCTTCCTTTCTTGGTTTCAGTAAAGATTTAGCCCTGGATAAAAAAGAGATCATTAAGCATTATCAAAATGAAAATTTTGGCCTTGCCGATCGCGAACTGATTAAAAACGTAGCTAAATTTATGATCGACAGTAAAAAATGCAATGCTGCAGAAGTTAAAATTTTGAAAAAATACCTCTAGAATGAATTATATCTATCTGCTTATTAATGTTGCCGTAATTTTTTTTCCGCTGGTTTTATCGTTCGATAAAAAGGTTCATTTTTTTAGTAAATGGAAGTTTGTATTCCCTGCAATATTGCTTACCGGTATGGTGTTTTTAGTTTGGGATGTGTTGTTCACCAAACTTAATGTGTGGTCTTTTAATCCCCGATACCTAATCGGCATAAACCTTTTAGGACTGCCTTTAGAAGAGATTTTATTCTTTTTAACTGTTCCTTATGCCTGCATATTTATTTATGAGTGTTTAAACGCCTATTTCCCTAAAAATGGCCTGCAAAAGTATAGCCTGGCAGTAAGTAACCTGTTTCTGGGGCTTTGTATAGCCATTTTATTTTTTGGTTATAACAGGTGGTATACGTTAATTAATTTCGGCTTTTTATTGATCGTGCTGGCTTATGTAGAATATGTAAATGTGGAATTCAGGTTTATGTACCGGTTTTACAGGGCTTACCTCGTTTCGCTTGTCCCTTTTTATATTGTAAATGGTTTTTTAACCGCTATCCCGGTTGTGATGTACAATAACAAAGAAAATATGGGTTTTAGAATAGGCACGATACCTTTCGAAGACCATTTTTATTTGATGAGTTTATTGTTGATGAATATTTTCCTCTATGAGCTTTTTAAAGGCAGGGCCGCTAAACTTATAAATAAGGGAGATTATTAATTAAAATAAAATACCATGGCCATGGTTCGTCTCTCTACGTACCATAAACTTTATCCCATCATAAAGCCTTACCGGTTGTGTTTCACCAGAATAGAATTAGGAAATGAGCATTCACTGGTTCTTGGCGGTATGCAGTCCCGCTTTCGCTTATAGTCCTTGCTGCGCTCCGGGCTATTCCGCTCAATCGGGTTTAGGAACAAGGGTTTCTGCATCCTGCAACCCCAAAAATGAAATACTGCTGTTGCCACCTAGCCCCGGTTGAAGCGTTACCCTGCAGCAACGAGGTATCCCGAACTTTCGGGAAAGCGTATAAGCGTAAAACGGGAGCAAACTCTTTGTGTTTCAGAAGCATTGTGCTCCCTGTAAAAATTACTTTATCCCATTGGTTGGTGTCTCACCGAGCGAAATAGAATTTGGAAATGAATGGTACGTGGTTCTTGGCTGTTTGCAGTCCCGCTTTCGCTTATAGTCCTCTCCCGATGAAATATCGGGATGCGGGCTATTCCGCTTAATCGGGTTTAAGAACAAAGGTTTGTGCACCTGCCAAAATGAAATGCTGCTGCTTTAATCATAATGACACCATACGTATCATATTTTTTGTCCTACAAACTGCTTTTTGTTTATCTTCAAGGCCAAATAATATCAATGGATTTACCTGTTTATACCAAACAGCAACTGGCCCTAAGGAACGGGCAGGATAAGCCGCAGATTTGGGTGGCTTACAAGGGCCTGATTTACGACATGACCGAAAGCAGATTATGGCGTAATGGTAAACATTATGAACACTGGGCAGGCCAGGATTTAACTGACGAATTGCCTGATGCACCACATACCGATGCTGTTTTTGAAAAGTTTACTCCAATTGCCATGCTGGGTTAAACCAGGTTAATTTTAGTAAGGGTTGATTGTTTTAGCTCCTTAAACTCTGATGGCCTTTTACCCACCATTTTATAAAAAGTATTGCTGAAAGAAGAAATGCTGTTATAGCCCACCTGGTATGCCACTTCGCTGATGGTGGCATCGCTTTCCAATAATTTTTCCATCGCCTTAATCATTCTGGCAAGTTTCAGGTACTGGAAAAAAGAAGTGTCTAAAGCCGATTGAAATAGTCTTGACAGCGTACGCTCACTAAAGCCCATGGCTTTGCCCACGCTTTCCAAGCTCATGTTATCGTTGCCTAATCCATCTACAATATACCTTAACACCGGTCTTAAGCGCAAGTTTTCAGTGGTTGGCAGCGCAATGGGCAGGGGATGTTCGCTCACCACAGGCAGAATGTTTTTAAGTGTATTTAAAAAATCGTATTCGTGTGTTTTGGGTAAAATATTCCCATTCCAGCGCTCCGAAAAGAGGAACATCTCTAGCAAGAGGTTGTTCACCGGATAAATACCAATCTGTTTATAAAATGGACTTTCATCATCTGTAGTGGTATCAAAATAAATATTCCGCACAATGGCAGCATGGTAGCGGTGCTGTAAATGGTGCTCAACCCCAGCGGGGATCCAGACATAATGCCGGGCAGGCAAAAAGTAAGATTTCTCTTTGGTGTAAAGAAAAATAATACCACCCTCTACATAAGTAAGCTGTCCTTTTAAATGCTTATGGTCTTGAAATCGGTCTTCAAACCTGCTATGCCAAACGTACATGGTTTCTGGTTTTTCGTCGATTGCAAATAAAAGATCTTCGTTCTTAACTTTTATCATTTGGCTGGTTTGAATAAATATATGTCAGTTTAGATAAAACAAAGTAACAGATCTGTAGCGAAATTTGCATCATTAATTAACAGATATGATTTTTTTAAAACATAAAAGGTTGTTTTGGGGGTGCATGCCCTTTCTTTTATTATCAATTTTTGTACATGCACAAACTGTTCTGGATCAAAGCAATTTTACCATCAACCAGGTTTGGGAAATGGCTGACAGCAACAATAAAAGGATCCAGGTGCAGGACCTAAATGTGCAGGCGGCAGATGCCCATGTAAAAGTGAGTAAAGCAGAACGATTGCCTGAAATTGCTGCCGATGGGGTTTACGCACATGTTTTGCCTTTGCCTATTTATGAAAATGGATTGTTTCATAGCCCGGGTCAGTTTCCGGTTGCACCTACTTACTATAAAGCCAGTGCTGATGCTTATTTCAATATTTATAATGGCGGGAAAACCAATACTGAAATCAATGCTTCGAAAGTAGAAAGCGAATTGAGCAGGATACAAAAAGGGCAGCAGAAACAGGAAATCCATTATGTGGCGGCGGTTTATTTTTACGAGGTATTCCGCAATATTTCGTACCGTGGATTATTGGAACAGGATATCCGCGACCGCGAAAAGCAACTGGCCGAAATTAACCAGCTGTATAAAAACGGTACGATATTAAAAAGTGATGTACTGAGGGCCGAATTGCGCCTGTCTAAACAACGTATGCTGCTTACCGAAATCGAAAACAGTATCAGAATAGCTAAGCAGAAGCTGAATATTTTAATTGGCAGGGCAGATGACGCACCTTTAAATCCGGAGATTTCGGATCAGGAAACGGATGCAATTGCATTAAAACAGGTTGATGAATATTTTAACGATGCCAAAACATCTTCTTACAAAATCCAGATTTCGGAAAAGGAACAGGCACTCGCGAAATTGAAACTTAAAAATGTAAAATCGAACGTGATGCCTTCCTTGGGTTTCTTCGGTGAATATGCATTTGCCTATCCGCAGATTCAGTTTTATCCTTATGCACTTTCGCTTTACAGTACAGGTATGGTGGGGTTAAAACTTAAAATCCCGATTTCTTC
The DNA here is from genome assembly GCF_014196715.1 of Pedobacter zeae. GTDB lineage: Bacteria > Bacteroidota > Bacteroidia > Sphingobacteriales > Sphingobacteriaceae > Pedobacter > Pedobacter zeae. The sequence continues at coordinate 231,132 of NZ_JACIEF010000003.1, read as the reverse complement.
CTGGTACACCAATCAGCACAAAGTGAAAGAAGCAGAGCTTAAAGTACATCAGCAGGCAGTAGAAGATGAAGAGGTAAAGGATCATATCCGCCAGGAAGTGCAGGAGAATTATATCCGGTATAAAGAATCGGTACAGCGTATCGCATTGGCCGAAGAAAATATTAAACAGGCTGCAGAAAGTTATCGCATTGTGCAGAATACTTATTTCAATCAGCTTTCGCTTTTAACCGATCTGTTGGATGCCGAAACACAATTATTGCAATCGAAATTCGAACTGACCACCGCAAAGGTGAATGCGAAAATACAATACTATCAATTACAAAAAGCCGTAGGAAACTTATAAAATGAACACACAGAAACAAAGTAAAGCCGATAAAATTATCAGTAGCATCACTACCATAATTGCACTCATCGTATTGGTAGTGTTGGTAATATGGGGTGGGAAAACCCTTTTTGGCTATATGAAATACGAAGAAACCAACGATGCACAGGTAGATGAATATATTAACCCGGTAACAGCAAGGGTGAGCGGTTATATTAAGGCGGTAAGGTTTGAAGAAAACCAGGAAGTGAAAAAGGGCGATACACTGGTGCTGATTGATGATGATGATTATACCGTTCAACAAGATGAGGCTTCGGCTTCGTTACTAAATGCAAAAGCACAGGTTTCGGTACAACAAAGTAATATTAAAACGGCACAAAGTGCAGCTCTGGTTGCCGATGCTAAAATTGCCGCTGCAAAGGCCAAACTTTGGAAACAGCAAACGGAATATAATCGCTATAAAAAACTGTTCGATGCAGAATCGGCTACACGGCAACAGTTGGAAACCGTTGAAAGTTTATTGCAAGTGGCACAGGCAGAGTATCAGGCGGCCAAAGAAGATTATGCAACGGCTATTTCTAGAACGAATGATATTAAAGCGCAGAGCAGCGTGCTGGAATCTGAAATAAAAAGGAGAGAAGCCGTAGTGAAAAGAAATAACCTGAACACCTCTTACACGGTTATTGTAGCCCCTTATGATGGCAAAATGGGTAGAAGGACTATACAGGTAGGGCAATTGGTTCAAACCGGCCAAACCATCGCCTATTTAGTAGACAGAAGTGCAGGAAAATGGGTGGTAGCTAATTTTAAGGAAACTCAGATTGCGAAAATGCATATTGGCGAAAAGGTTGATGTTGAGGTAGATGCTTTCCCCGGGCAATCGTTTACAGGTGAAATCGAATCGCTGTCTGGTGCAACCGGTTCGAGATTTTCATTGTTGCCACCCGATAATTCGACTGGGAATTTTGTGAAAATTGCGCAACGAATTCCGGTTCGTATCCGTTTAGATAAGCAGGAAAAAGGGGTCGATGCATTGAGTGCAGGAATGAGTGCCATTGTTAAAGTGAAAAAAAATGACTGATCAACTGCCTATATTTAAAGCCAGGGTTACTGAATGGCTGATCATACTGAGCATTTTTGCAGTGCTTTTATCATCGGTATTGCTTTTTGCATTGTCGACTGCCGATGGTACTGCTGCGGCAGGTTATTACGGGGCAAATGCCTCCGATGTTCAGTTTTCGTTACTGATGTTTTATGCTGCGGTAGCCAGTTTTGCTGTGGTTGAACGGCGTTTTTTTGCCAGGGTAGTTACTAAAGATTATTTGTTGATCTGTATTCTTTTAGAAGTCCTGATCGCTTATTGGTGTTATCATACCCGAGAAATCTGGCTGATTTTTGCCTTAAGATTTTTGCAGGGCATTGTAAACTGTGGTTTAACCAGTATTTCACTAAACCTGCTTTTCAGCAGGTTAAAATCGGAACATGCAAAAGAAACAGGTTACACCATTTTTTATGGAATGATTTTGTGTGTATCGCCGGTTACCGCCCTTTTCTCTGTGCCTGTTGTAGAGAATTTTGAGTATAATGTGGTGTATAAGGCTATTATATTTTGTTTTTTGCCTAGTGCTGCACTGCTTTTTTGCATCATGAACAGGGTACATGTTTTACGCAAAACACCACTGTACAAAATAGACTGGATGAGTTTTGTGCTCTTTGCTACAATGCTGGTATTAATTGCCTATGTACTTGTTTATGGGCAACAGTATGATTGGCTTGATGATTCGAGTATTCAGTTCTGTATTTTTGCTATCCTGTTTTTGTTTCTGGTTTCTGTAGCGAGGCAAAGCACTTTAAAAAGGCCGGCTGTTGATCTGAGTGTATTTAAATCAAGAAATTTTGCCATCGGCATTGTCTTTTTGGTGATTCTGTATGTGATCCGCGGTGCGTTCAGCCTTACCTCATCTTACTTTATTACCGTGTTGGGGATGGATTCACTCCATGCCAACGAAATCATGATTTTTAATATTGGTGGGGTGGTTGCAGGCTCTGTTATTGCAATCCGTTTTCTCATCCGCCAGAAACATTTAAGGGTGCTTTGGGTAATGGGTTTTATATTCCTTTTTGTGTTTTTCTTATGGATGTGCCAGTTATTTGCAACTGAAGCCGGAACCCGAAATTTTTACCTGCCTTTGTTTATGCAGGGCTTGGGGGCTGGGATGGTGATGTCGCCGATTGTGATGTTTATCATGTCTTCTGTTCCGGAGAAACTGAGTCAATCGGCATCTTCCGTTGGTATTTTTGTCCGTTTTTCTACCTTTAGCCTGAGTTTGGCCTTTATTAATTTCTATCAGTTATACTTTAAAGGAAAACATAATGATGATTTACGGAGTAGCCTGACTTTGCTCGATTTTAACTTGCCGTATAGGTTAAAAATGTATCAAGCGGCATTAAGCAGTAAGGGAATGCCCAGCGATGAAGCGGGGAAAGCAGCGATCAGTTTATTAAACAAAGCCGTGCAAAAACAAACCTTCCTGCAGTTCTGTGTAAGCTATTACGAATGGATTGCGGTTCTTTGTCTGTTATCGATTATGCTCATTGCCTTGCAGCCGGTAATTAGCAGAACAGTAATTAACCTCAGGAATAAACAACCCGCAGCTGCCGGGTTTTAATATGGTTGTTTGATGCAAACGTTTACGAGTGCCGATAAGATGGGGCATGTTGAGCTTGCCGAAACGGCTGGTATAATGTTCCCCCCCGACAAGCTCAGAATGGCCATTTGTTTTTATACTTCTATTGTAAAAGCACTTAAGTTTACAAATTCCTGGATTCTTGCTGCAACTTCCTGGTCAGTTAAATTCAATAATTTTTCAGTTCCAAATTTCTCTACACAGAAAGAAGCGAGGGCTGAGCCGTAAATGATCGCGTTTTTCATGTTATTGAAGTTGATTGTGCCCACTTTCGCCAGATATCCGATAAAACCTCCTGCAAAGGTATCACCAGCACCAGTAGGATCAAATACTTCTGCCAAAGGTAATGCCGGAGCAGAAAAAATCTGGTCTCCATGGAATAACAGCGCCCCATGTTCGCCCTTTTTAATGATCAGGTATTTAGGGCCCATGGCCAGGATTTTTTCAGCCGCTTTAACCAAAGAGTATTCGCCCGATAGCTGACGTGCTTCCGCATCGTTAATGGTTAATACATCAACAAGTTTAATGGTTTCCAGTAAATCATCCATCATAATGTCCATCCAAAAATTCATGGTATCCATTACGATCAGTTTCGGGCGGTTTTTAAGACGTTTAATCACGGTTTGCTGTACCTGTGGCGTGAGGTTACCCAACATCAGGTATTCGCAGTCCTGGTAGCTTTCCGGAATAACCGGATCGAAGTTTTCCAGTACATTTAATTCCGTTATTAAGGTGTCGCGGCTATTCATGTCATTATGGTATTTGCCTGACCAGAAAAACGATTTTTCGCCTGCTTTAATCTGTAACCCTTCGGTATCAATACCATGTTTAGTGAAGATATCGATGTCTGATTGATGAAAATCGTCGCCCACTACGGCTACAATTTTTGCTTTATTATAAAAGTAAGAAGCCGCTAAACTTGCGTATGTTGCTGCTCCACCTACTATTTTATCAGTTTTACCGAAAGGGGTTTCAATAGCGTCAAAAGCTACAGTACCTATGATTATCAGACTCATATATATGTATTAATTTTTTTTAAAAATTTTTCACTGCAAATATTGCATAAATAATTTAAAAGCCCTAATATTGCATTCCCAAAACGAACAAGCGGATATTTGCTGCAAAGCTTAAAGAAACTGTTTTTTTGGATAGCCGGATTCCTTCTTAGCTCAGCCGGTTAGAGCATCTGACTGTTAATCAGAGGGTCGCTGGTTCGAGCCCAGCAGAAGGAGCAATTTCAAAGAATAAGCCTTACCATATCTGGTAAGGCTTTCTTGTTTTTAATGTTTTTATGTTTTACTTATATATTTTATATTCCAGTTCTTCTGATAAATACTATGTTGGCTATACAGAAGATGCTGAGAAACGACTAAGTGAGCATAACAATGGTAAAAGAACAACTTATACTTCAAAACACCGTCCATGGATTTTGAAGAAATCTCTTGCTTTAGGAGAGGACCGCGGTTTCGCTATGAAGATTGAGAAAGCGGTTAAAAAGACAAAGAGCCGATTAATAATTGAAAAAATTGTTTTAGAAATTAATGATTTAGGTGAATTGGCCCAGCTGGTTAGAGTCCCGATACATCGGGATTAATCAGAGGGTCGCTGGTTCGAGCCCAGCAGAAGGAGCAGATTTAAAAGCCTTGCAACATTGTTGTGAGGCTTATTTATTTTACGCTGGGCGAGAAGTTTATCCTGAGCGCAGGTGAAGGGAGCCCAGCAGAAGGAGCTTCAAAAACCACAATGAATTTGTGGTTTTTTTGTATCCTAATTAGGTAATCAAAAGTGTTGAGGCTTATCTATGGTTTTTACCGCACTCCTGTAGAATGTAAGATCAAATCGTTTTATTCATCTAATAATAGGCCCAAAATGACTCATGGGCAATTGGGCTAAAACAGACAAATAGGCTAAAATATTTATTTAGCGGCACAGGACACATGAAATTCCAAATTTTTAAGTAACGGTTTTTTTGTCTTCTGCTGGATTCATGGTTATTGTGCCCCTTTTTGTTTTTCTATATAAGCCACCGTTTCCGCTAGCCAGTTATTGCTTACCAGTTCCACATCCGGTTTAACACCTACCCCCTCAAGCGAGTGTCCATCGCGTGTAGTGATCTGGCAGTTGGGGATAAACATCCAGAAATAGGTATCGGAATTGGCCAGCGAAAATGCAGACCATAGACCCGGGTTGCCCCCACCTCCGGTCGTTTTACCTAAAATGGTTGCCCTTTTCATCTCTTTGGCTGTAAATGCAAAATACTCGGCAGCAGAAAAGGTTTTGTCGGAAGTGATGATGTAAAGTGGTGTGTCAAAAAATTTTGGGCCTTCAGTATAATCGAAGATCACTTCGCTTTGGTGCCAGTTGTTTTCACCAGTACATTTTTTGATCAGGAGTGTCTGGTAATCCTTCGAACCGTAAAAAAACTGGTTGATGAAAGCACTGCTCGCACCATCACCACCGGGGTTTTCGGTGATGTCGAATATGATCTGTTTGCAGCCAGCAACGGCATCGAGTGTGTTCCGTAATTTTTTATAGGCTGCTTCTCCTGCAATACAGGCATCCCATTTGATATAACCGATATTGTTTTTCAGCACCTTTACCGTGGTAATACCTGCCGTAAAAGGCGGTTGGGCCGCTACTTTTTCCGCTTTAGGTGCTGGAACAATGTTATAGGCAATGATATTAAAATGTTTGTCATTCGTTTCCTTACGCAGCATGGCGGTAATGGTTTTGGCCGCAGAATCTGCAGTTAAGCCTTCAAATGCCTTGTTTTGTTGCATTTCTGCCAGTTTTTCGGCCAAAAAAATGCCTTTCTCGCGGTTGAAATACTGTTGTTTCAGATTATTCTGTACCGTAGCAATTAATAAGGAAATATTCTGTTGGGTTGATGGTTTTCTCTGCGCACAGGAAGAAGTTGTGATTATCAGGGCAAGCAGTGCCGGTACAAGGGATTTAAAAGTTTTGATCATGCGTAAAAACGTTGAGGTTTAGCTTGTTCCTAAACTATTGAAAATATCGTACACTTTAAAACTTGTGACGATAAAAATATGCGAATTAGGAATTTTTAAAACGTTTTAGTGTTGACTAGAAGTCCGTATAGTTATCCCTGTACCTAAAAACATCGTTAATATGGGTTTGGATATGTTTTAGTTAGGCTTGTTCCGTTAGTACTTATTTGCTTAAGCTATCAATTAAAAGGCTCAGTCCTGTTATCGAAATAGCGAAGGTTAGCATCCCGAGTATAGGCTATAAATGCTTTTACATAACTGCTTACTTTCTTTTTGTTAAAAAACTGCGCAATGGCCCAAGCGCAGTAGATGATGCTTAACGGACCCGAAATTTTCATCAGGCGGTAGCTGGTCAACCCTTCTGCAATGGCAAAAACAGAGAAAATAACATGCCCATGCCCATTACAAAGCAGAGGAGGATCAATATCTCAAAAAAGTTATAGTGGTCTTTTTTAAAGAAGAGCTCAGCCAGAAGGAAATGAATATGTCCATCAGGATGTTGCTATATCCGTAATGGTTTTGCCCCCAATCCGCGATGGAACTGATAGCCGATTTTTTTTGACCGATATACGTTACATAACCTGGTTCGATATGAAAGAAGTGGTTGATGATGGTATAGATCAAAGAAGTAGTAATAGTCAACAGTATCGGTTTTACCAACCTGCTGCGGTTATCGCTAATAAATTCCTTGATGTTTTTTCCCGGCCTGATCAATAGCTCTCTTACCGTGTACAATATCCCTTTTTCGAAATGCAGAACATGTTGTATTTCGTGGAGGATGTAATGCGAATCTACTCTTTTAACATTTACCGGCAGGCCGCATTGGCCACAGAAATTACCGCTCACGCTATGGCTGCAGTTCCGGCAGTAAGATCAGGATACATCATAGAAGTTGATTTTTTGTTTAATCGTTAAAGGAATAGATAGATAAAATTTGTGTGGAGGAATAATTGTGAGAAAACAATCAATAAACCCAATATAAAAAATGCGATTAAGGCATCCTTAAAGGTGATTATATGTTTGCTTGGCCCCTTTAAGCTTAACTCAGACTGCTTTTTGATTTTAATTTTTACCAAAGGCTGTAGATGGAAACCCATGGCTACCTTAAAACCCGACCACCAATTCCACATTTGAGCCAAGGTTAGAAAACCTGCTAAAGAACCTTATATGACCAGGGAAGAAACGTCAAAATATACTTACCCTGTAAAAGATAAAATCAGAATGTTTAGCTTTGAGTTAGATGCGCGTTCCATCATCACCTATCCGTCTTATCCTCAAAAAGTAAATAAGGGCTGGGTAGAAATACGTGGAATTGCATGGAGTGGCAGAGGTAAGGTAAAAAAAGTAGAAGTAAGCACCGATGCCGGGAAAACATGGCAATTGGCTAACTTACAGGAACCGGTTTTGAGTAAAGCACATACTTATTTCAGGTATTTGTGGGATTGGAAGGGCGAGGCTACAGAAATATTAAGTCGCGTTACTGACGAAACCGGTTATTTACAACCCACTTTGGCGCAATTGGCAGAAGCCCGTGGCCCAAACCTTGGCGGATACCACATGAATCCCATTACTGCATGGCAGATTAAAAACGACGGAACCGTTTTATTTAAACCGGAAACCATAAAATAACCAGATGAAATTAGAAAAACGGGATTACGATGCAATTGTTGTAGGATCAGGGCCAAATGGACTGGCTGCAGCCATTCTTTTGCAGCAACAGGGGCTATCCGTTTTAATTATCGAAGGTAAAGATGTAATTGGAGGAGGGCTCAGTTCGGCCGAACTTACTTTACCAGGCTTCATGCACGATGTGTGCTCGGCCATCCACCCGATGGCATTGGCTTCGCCCTTTTTTAGAACCCTGCCGCTAACGGAGCATGGATTGGAATACCTGCAACCTGTTTTGGCCGCAGCCCATCCTTTTGATGATGGTACAGCTGCCATACTGGATCATTCTATCGAAAAAACGGCTGAATGCCTGGGAAACGATGCCAAAACCTATGCTTCTTTAATGGAAAACCTCATTGCTACCTGGCCGTTAATTGATGAAGATGCTTTAGGGCCTTTACATTTCCCTAAACATCCTTTAGCCATGGCGGGTTTTGGCTTAAAAGCATTAAGTAGTGCTACAGGTTTTGTTAAACGTTTTAAAGAAAAACAGGCCCGCGGGCTTTTTGCCGGAATGGCTGCACATGCCATACAACCATTAAGTAATTTAAGCACCACAGCCATTGGTTTGGTATTAATGGCCAGCGGCCACCTTAAAGGCTGGCCGATACCAAAAGGCGGATCGAAATTTATTGCTGGGGCATTGGCAGGTTATTTTAAATCGCTTGGCGGAAAAATTGAAACCGGAACTTTCATTACTTCTTTAAACCAATTGCCTTCTGCCCATGCGGTGCTTTTTGATATTACCCCGAAACAGTTATTACAGATTGCCGGGTATAAATTCTCCAGTATTTACAAATGGCAACTTGAGCGTTACCGTTATGGCATGGGCGTGTTTAAGGTAGATTGGGCACTGGATGGCCCGATTCCGTTTACCGCTGAAGCCTGCAGAAGTGCGGGAACTATACATTTGGGCAATACTTTCGAGGAGATAGCAGCAGGCGAAATGATGACCAGCAAAGGCCAGCAGGCAGACCAACCTTTTGTGCTTTTGGCGCAGCAGAGTTTGTTCGATCCGTCGCGCGCACCTGCAGGGAAACAAACAGCCTGGGCTTATTGCCACGTTCCTAACGGTTCAAAGCAGGACATGACCGCACTGATCGAAAATCAGGTAGAGCGTTTCGCACCGGGTTTTAAAGACCGGATTTTGGCTAAACATACCATGAACACCGAACAGATGGAAGCGCATAACCGCAACTATATTGGTGGCGATATTAATGGGGGGATATTAGACTTGGGGCAATTATTTACCCGTCCGGCTTTAAGGTGGTCGCCATATAAAACGGCTGCCAAAGGATTGTATATATGCTCGTCATCTACCCCTCCAGGAGGTGGCGTACACGGCATGTCCGGCTATAATGCCGCAAAAAGAGTATTAAAAGATATTTTCAAGCTAAAAATCAGATAACCACAAAGAAAAAACGATGTCAACACAGAACAATGCTTCAGAAACTACAGGAGCTTTAACCGATGCGGGAATTGCGCCCGACAAAAAAACATTTTTACAATCGCTTACTGAAGATTGGTGGGCGGTAATTTTAGGGACTATCATCATTGCCACTGTACTATATCTAACCAATAGCGGTACAACAATTACTTTACCTGCATATAAATGGGCTACCAGCGAAGATCTATTTGGTAAAATCCTTTCCGGCCAGAATTTATTACTCATTTTAGAAACCGGGGTGGTTTTTCTTGCACTTGCAGCCATTGCCATTGGCCTTTCGGGCGGAAATGTAGCCAGGTTTGCTGCAGGCTTTTTGTTTATTTATTTTTTTGCCATTATATCGTTCATTATAGCTGGTAATAAAAGTGTTTCTTATTTCGGATTGGAATACGTGGTTTTTGCCTTACTGATCGGTATCCTGTTGGGTAATGTGCTAACACTTCCCGATTGGTTAAAAGAAGCTGTCCGATCCGAGTTTTACATTAAAACCGGCCTGGTTATTTTAGGAACCACCATTTTATCAGCCGATTTAATCAAAGCGGGCCTGCCGGGAATTGTACAGGCGGTTATTGTAGTAACAGCGGTTTGGTTTTTCTCCTTATGGTTAAGCCGCAGGTTAAAAGTGGATGATGAATTCGGTGTGATTTTAGCTTCTGCTGTATCCATCTGCGGTGTTTCTGCAGCGATTGTTGCCGCAGGAGCAATTAATGGCGATAAACGGAAGTTATCTTACGTAACCACGCTGGTATTGATTATGGCCATCCCGATGATGATCATCCAGCCCTGGGCGGTGAAGTACTTTCACATCCCTGATGTAATCGGCGGAGCCTGGCTGGGCGGAACGTTAGATACCACTGCAACGGTTACCGCAGCTGGCGATCTGGTTGGTCCCATTGCCGTTAAAGCCGGGGTAATTGCTAAATTTTCGCAGAACGTATTTATTGGCGTTGCGGCATTTTTTATCGCTATCTGGTGGGCCTATAAAAAACCAAAAGGAGAAAAGGGCAAGCGTTTAATTAAAGCAGAAAGCCCCGGACTTAAAATTGTATGGGAGCGCTTCCCAAAATTTGTATTGGGCTTTGTTGGGGCATCGCTCGTATTTTCTTTCTTATTATCGCCTGCAACCGCAAAGAGTGTTGCGCCAACCTTAAACGGCTTACGTACAGTTTGGTTTGCCATTGCCTTTATCTCCATCGGTATGGAAGCTAAATTTTCGTCTTTGGTTAAATTGCAGGGCGGCAGGCCGGCATTTACGTTTGTAACCGCGCAGATTTTCAATATCTTTTGGACATTATTGTGGGCATACATCCTTTTTGGCGGGTATTTGTTCCCGGTGCCCGATTTTAAGTAGATATATCTGGAAAAATGCTTGGCTTTATATAATAGCGCTCCAAATCATCAGGGGCGCTATGATCATTATCCTATTCGCAAAAGAACCTGCCGGCAATCATTTTTCCGCCCTCAGGAAATGGTGATATACCTGGTTAAGCATCCGGTATTTCAGGTTCTACCAGCCTGATCAACTTCTCGATAGATTCCTGCCAACCCAGGTAACACATTTCTGTTGGTATAACCTCCGGAATGTTTTCCTGTACCACGCTCAGTTCCGTACCAACGGATGTTTTCTTGAACCAGACAGAAGTGACCATTCCGCCCGGAAGGTTTGGATCATCAAATCTGTCGGTATATTTTAAAAATGCGTTGGGTTTGATCTCCAGAAATTCACCGGTCCAGCTATGGCTGTTTCCCGTGGTAAAATTTTGGAACGACATTTTGTAAGTAACACCTTCCTGTATTTCGCGGTGTTGAACAGTGCAGGTAAAACCGTAAGGAGGCAACCACGCAGCAATGGCGGTATTATCAGTAAAGGCACGGTATATTTTTTCCGGCGATGCCTTTATCACCCTGTGTAATGAAACTTTGTTGTCAGACATAAAAATGTTTTTTTGTTTTACTAATGTGGCTTTCGGTTTGCTGATTTCCATTTGGCAACCGCTAAGCCTTTGCATATAACAAATATGGAGGTAATCAGATCATTTTGAGATGGCGTAAAGCGACTTTATGGAGGCCTGTTTGCGACAATGTTGGCAGGCATTCTATGATTTGATTTTTTACAAATTCCTGGGCACAGTTTGTTATTTACATCCCCATTCTGCTGGATCCTGACTTTTTTGGAAATCCTACCAATTTAAAACAAGGCTTTTTACTGTTAGTTGCTACCTGTTTATTCCTGACTTTTCATTTCATATTACCCGAGGCTTTGGTAATCTCAAAAAAAAATATTCAAAAATTTGCGTAGTTAAATGGCTACATTTATATTTGTAGTCAAATAGCTACATAATGAATTTAAGAAGAGATGTATTTCAGGCCATAGCCGATCCTACCCGCAGGGCCATATTATTATTGGTGGCTACACAATCGATGACGGCTGGCGCCATTGCTGCCAATTTCGATACGGCCAGGCCAACGGTTTCCAAACACTTGCAGATCTTAACCGAATGCGAGCTCTTAGAGCAAAAGCAGAATGGGAGGGAAGTGCATTACCATACAAATTCCGGGAAGATGAAAGAAATAGCCGATTTTATTGAGCCCTTCCGTAAAATGTGGGACGACAGGTTTAACAAACTGGAAGATATTATGAAAAATTATAAACCAAGATAGAACCAATGGAGCAGAAAACAAAAATAGATGCCGAAAACGGTAAACAGGAAATTGTAATCACCAGGGAATTTGATCTTCCTGTTGAATTGCTTTTTAAAGCGTATGTAGAACCCGAAATTGTAGCGCAATGGATGGGTACCAGGGTGCTTAAGCTCGAAAATAAAAAACACGGCAGTTATGCTTTCGAAACCTCGGATAACAAAGGGAATGTGGCATTTGTAGCCAGTGGCGTAATCCACGAGTTTGTACCGGGTGAAAAAATTACACGGACATTCGAAATGGAAAATACACCTTTTGCCGCGCAGCTCGAGTTTTTAACTTTCGAAAAGATTGGAGATGAAAGCAGTAAGCTTACCATGCATGTGATATACAAATCGGTTGGAGTGAGAGACCAGATTTTATCACTGCCGTTTGCTCAGGGCATTAACATGGCGCATAACCGTTTACAGCATATCGTAAGTCAATTAAAATAACAGGTCATGGCAAAGAGAAACAAAATTATATATTGGATCGCCACAGTTTGGCTTTCCTTGGGTATGCTGTCTACCGGTATTGTACAGGTATTAAAAACAAAAGAAGAAGTAGCTCTTTTTAACCAATTGGGCTATCCGGTCTATTTCCTTACTTTATTGGGGATCTGGAAAATTCTGGGTGTTATTGCCGTGCTTATTCCTAAATTTACTTTAGTAAAAGAGTGGACTTATGCAGGTTTTTTCTTTGCCATGTCTGGTGCTGTTTTTTCGCATATTGCGGTGGCCGATCATAGTTTTTCGGCATATTTCGGACCGGTGTTACTGTTGGTTTTAACGGTGCTTTCGTGGTATTTCAGACCAGCAGAAAGAAAAATTGTTTCAATTAATTCATAATATGATGAATCCTAAAGTTGATTTTTATTTTAATAAAGCTAAAAAATGGCAGGAGGCAGTAAACTTATTAAGAACAATTGCTCTTGATTGTGGACTTACCGAAGAGTTAAAGTGGGGTTGCCCCTGTTATACTTATAAGGGTAACAACATAGTTTTGATCCACGATTTTAAAGAATATTGTGCCTTTTTATTTTTTAAGGGCGTTTTGTTGAAAGACACTGAAGGTATATTGGTCCAGCAAACGGAGAATGTACAATCGGCAAGGCAGATCCGTTTTACCTCGGCATTGCAGATCGTAGAAATGAAGGCAATTTTAAAAGCTTATATTTTTGATGCCATTGAAGTAGAAAAGGCCGGTTTAAAAGTAGAACTGAAGAAAACGGCCGAATATAATATTCCGGCTGAGTTTCAAAGTAAACTGGATCATATTCCCGATTTAAAAGAGGCTTTCGAAAGCTTAACCCCTGGAAGACAAAGGGGCTATCTGCTCTATTTTTCGGCACCCAAACAATCCAAAACCCGCGAAGCGAGGGTTGAAAAATTTATGCCTCAGATTTTGAATGGTAAAGGATTGGAAGATTAATTTTGAAGCATCGTCATTTCGACCGTAGCGGAGAAATCTGTGCGTTTAATTCGCTCCAAATTTTATCCCATCGGTTGGAGTCTCACTGGCCGAAACAGGATTATGAAATGAGCGGTTTGTGGTTCTTGGCAGTGTGCAGTCCCGCTTTCGCTTATAGTCCTCGCTACGCTCCGGGCTATTCCGCTCAATCTGGTTTAGGAACAAGGGTTTCTGCACCCTGCAACCACCAAAATGGAATGCTGTTTTGGCCACCTAGCCCCGGTTGGAGCATTACCCTGCAGCAACGAGGTACGAGGCAGCAAAGCGTAAAAGCGGAAGACGGGAAGAAGCTAAGTGTTTTGTACAGGTATTGTGCTCCAATTTTTATTCCATCGGTTAGCGTCTCACTGGCCGAAACAGGATTATGAAATGAGCGGTTTGTGGTTCTTGGCAGTGTGCAGTCCCGCTTTCGCTTATAGTCCTCGCTACGCTCCGGGTTATTCCGCTCAATCTGGTTTAGGAACAAGGGTTTCTGCACCCTGCAACCACCAAAATGGAATGCTGTTTTGGCCACCTAGCCCCGGTTGAAGCGTTACCCTGCAGCAACGAGGTACGAGGCAGCGAAGCGTAAAAGCAGAAGACGGGAAGAAAGTTATTGTTTTGTACGGGTACTGCGCTCTAAATGAAAATTGGCATTCTTTTTAAAACAGGAAAATAAAAAGATATACCTTTATTGAGGAACTAAATTTAACATGAGTAAAGGAAATACTAAAAAAGAATTGTCTCCAGAACAGACAGCAGACCTGCTCCATATTTTAAAAAGCCGTTTTGAGAAAAATATGAGCAGGCATAAAGGTTTGGAATGGAATAAAGTGCTGGAAAGATTAACCAACAAACCTGAAAAATTATGGGTACTCGATGAAATGGAAGTTACCGGTGGCGAACCTGATGTGGTAGGTTCCGATGAGGCAAGCGGTGAATATATTTTTTACGATTGTTCGGCTGAAAGTCCGAAAGGCCGCCGGAGTGTTTGTTACGATCGCGAAGCCCTTGAATCCAGAAAAGAACACCAGCCCGAAAATAATGCGGTTGATATGGCGGCAGCAATGGGGATAGCTTTATTAACCGAAGAACAATACCAAGCCTTGCAGCAGCTTGGAAAATTTGATACCAAAACTTCGAGCTGGATTGCCACACCACCTGCTATCAGAAAACTTGGCGGTGCCCTCTTTGGCGATCGCCGCTACGACCATGTATTTATATATCATAATGGGGCACAATCTTATTATGCCGCAAGGGCTTTCCGCGGTTCGTTAAGGGTATAGTCGTTATAACCGCTTTTCGTAACAGAAAAATCGTAATCCCGGGCGTTTAGCCAGGCCAATTTCGCCGCTAAAGGTATACCCCAGCTTAGGGAAAAGCGCTTGGGTGGCTTTATTTTCGCTATTGGTATCTACCCTTAAAATATTAACGCCGGCTGCCTGGGCTACTGCCTCAGCCTGCTGCATTAGAGCCTTGGCAATGCCCTTGCTCTGCCGATCGGGATCTACAGCCAAACGGTGCGTGACAATGGCTTTTTCGGTAATATCCCAGCCCGCATCGGCATACTCAGGATCCTGATCTGTGGTAATTGCCGAAACGCCAACAATTTCATTTTCCAGTTCGGCAACCCACAACTGACCGATCATAATATCGTTGGCAAATACTTCGGGATTCGGATAATCGTCTCCCCATTGGAAATTTCCTGCAGCACGCATTAAAGGTACAACCTTGCGTACCAATTGCATAATTGGGGGTATATCTTCTGTAACGGCTAATCTTATGGTCATGGATGTAAAGATAAGTAAAATAGGTTTATTGGTCATTAGCCATTGGTTGATTGGTCATTAGTTCATTAGTCATTAGTTCATTGGTCACTAGTTTATTGTTCATTGGTTCATTAGTCATTAGTTCATTGGTCATTGGTTCATTAGTCATTGGTCATTTGTTCATTGATCATTAGTTAATTGGTCATCGGTTAATTGGTTATTGGTCATTA
>NZ_JACIEF010000003.1:0-215776 GCF_014196715.1 Pedobacter zeae | reverse complement strand
TGGTCATTAGTTCATTGGTCATTGGTTCATTAGTCATTGGTCATTTGTTCATTGATCATTAGTTAATTGGTCATCGGTTAATTGGTTATTGGTCATTGGTTCATTTTTAAGCGGATGCGGGTTTTGGAGAATTGCTTAACTGTTAAACCGGTTAACAACCCCAGCCCTTCCGATTAATGACGTAAACTAAAGACTAACCCGATCTTCATGAAATCTTCATCTTTGAATTTGATATTTGGGCATATCGCTCGTCTTTTATTCCGTCTTCTCAAAAGGCTGTTAAGGAATTGTTTTGCAATTATTTAGTTCGTATTTTCATAATGTTAATTTATGGTTAAAGTTAATCTGGTGTTAATATTTAATTAACATTAAGGCTGTTGTTTTGTACCAAAATAAAACAACAGAAAATGAAATCACGTTTACTATCCCTAGTAAGTATCCTGGTGCTCCTTGTCGCATTCGCTCAGGCACAGGTTACAACATCTAGTATTAATGGAAAGATTAAGGATAACAAAGGTATCATCCCTGGGGCAACCATTGTTTTGGTTCATGTTCCAACAGGTACGGTATCTAAAGGTTCATCAAACGAGGCAGGAATTTACCGGATCGGTAATTTAAACCCAGGCGGACCGTACAAAATCACCGTAACCTTTGTTGGTTACAGCCCAGTGGTAAAAGAAAATATTTATTTAACCTTAGGTTCTGATGTGAAACTTGATCTTGACCTTCAGGAGCAGGGTAATCAATTGGCCGAAGTAAGTGTTAAAGGTCAAAAAGGCGGAACAAAATCTGGTGCAGGTACCAGCATTGGCGAGGGGCAGATTAAAACCCTTCCTACCATGAACCGTAGCTTACAGGACGTTACCCGTGTAACTCCCCAGGGCAGTAAAGACAATACTTTTGGCGGTACCAACTTTAGGTATAATAACGTAACCATTGATGGTGCTATTAATAATGATGCCATTGGTTTCAGTCCTTCATTGGGCGGTCAGAGCGGAAGCTCAGGCATGCCTGGAAGCAGTACACGTACCAACCCGGTTTCGCTTGATGCCATCCAGGATGTTACCGTTCTACTTTCTCCTTACGATGTTAAAGTGGGTAACTTTTTAGGGGGTAGCATCAATGCGGTAACACGTGGGGGTACCAATGAGGTCGTAGGATCGGTTTATGGTTATGGCCGTAACGCTTCGTTGATCGGCAGAAACAAAATAGGCGATAACAGTAAAGAGCCTTCAGCTTTTCACGATTACCAGACCGGTTTCCGTGTGGGTTTCCCTATTATTAAAGATAAATTATTCTTCTTTACGAACGAGGAGATTACCCGCCGTCAGGATCCGGTAATTTTGGCTGCGGGTTCATCTGATATGAAGTTGCTTACTGCAACCGATGCGCAACAGATTTCTGATTACATGAAAAACACCTATGGTGTAGATGCAGGTTCGTTCGGTAATTATAATATCTATTCACAATCTAACAAATTCTTTAATCGTTTAGATTGGAATATCAGTGAGAATACCCAATTAACCATCAGAAACAATACCATCATTTCTAAAGCAACAAACTTAGAAAGGGATCAGCTTAACTTTAGGTTTGGCAGTATCGATTTCAGACAAAACAATAACCAAACCTCAACGGTTGCTGATTTGAAAACCCGCTTTGGGAATTCGGCCACCAACAACCTGATTGTAGGTTATTCCACTATTCACGATTACCGTGATCCGCTTTCTAATCCGGCTTTGCCACAGATAGAAATTGCTTCAAACGGGGGAACATTGTTTTTAGGTACCGACCGTGAGGCAAGTATCTTCAACATGAAACAGAATACTTTCGAATTTACCGATAACTATACCTATAGCAAGGGTATCCATACCTTTACTGTTGGTACACACAACGAGTTTTATAACATCAACTATGGTTTTGTAAACTCTTGGAACGGTCGTGTGGCTTATAGCAGTATTACAGATTTTCTGGCCAACAGGCCGAACAGGGTGCGTACAAGTTATAACTATGACGATAATACGCGCGATAATATTATTGCTAACCCTACGGCTAAATTTAACGTGAACATGTACAGTGTTTATGGTCAGGATGAAATCCGCATTGGCGACCGTTTTAAATTAACACCGGGTTTACGTTTTGATATGGCGAACTTACCTGATATGCCGTCATTAAGTCCAAAAACAACCAACTCTCCGGTTGATCCGAATTATGGTACAACTTATACTTATACAAAGCCATCGTCAATTACCGGAAAATTCCTGAACAAAATCCAGGTTTCTCCGCGTATCGGTTTTAACTTCGATGTGCTGGGTAACCAAAGTTTGGTTATGCGTGGTGGTACTGGTTTGTTTACCAGCCGTGTGCCTTTCGCCTGGATCGGTTACGCTTATTATAACAATGGTGTAAACTACGGTGCTTTCGATAAATCGTACGTTTATGCAAATGCTGATCCTACCAAGATTGTAACACCTGCTGCCGGTTCAGATCCGATTAAAGATGCTTTAACCGGTAATGGCGAAGCAGGTTATGTAACCAAACAAGGTGTTAATGTTAAAGATGCAAACGGTGCTACGCAGGTAGATTTGGTTGATAATAACTTTAAAATGCCAAAAGCATGGAGAAGTAACCTGGCATTCGATTATAAAACCGACGACCAGTGGAAATTTACAGTTGAGGGAATTTTTAGCCAGGTAATTAAAGATGTGCAGTTCCAGCAAATTAACTATGTAGATAATCCTACCTACATGGTTTACGATACGCAGAAACAACAGCCTATTTATTCTGGTGCTAAAATCAATCCATTATACACTAACGCATATTTGTTATCGAACACTGATAAAGGATATAAATACAGTGTAACTGCTCAGGTTAGTAAGTCACTTCCTTTCGGTTTGGATATGATGGTTGCTTATACCTATGGCAGATCGAAGGATATTGCCAACGGTATCCGTAACTCAATGGAATCTAACTGGCAGTTAAACCAGTCGCTCAGCCCGAACAATGCAGGTTTGGCTTATTCTAACTTCGATATCCGCAACAGGATCATCTCAACCATCAATTACAGGTTAGATTGGGCTAAAAACGGTAAATATGTATCTAACTTCTCGTTGTTCTTCAGTGGTCAGTCGGGTTCCCCATATTCATTAGGTTTAGTAAATACCAGGATCAACGGAACCGGACAAACGGTAAGTTTAATGTATGTGCCTGCAGCAGGCGAAACACCGAAATTCTTCGCCAATACTCCTGACGGAATTGCGCAGGCAGCAGCGTTTGATAGTTATATCAATGGCGATAAATACCTGAGCAGCCGCCGTGGCAACTTTACCGAGCGTAACGGCGCCCGCACCCCTTGGAATGTTCAGGCTGATTTCCGTTTCGCTCAGGATATCCAGGTAGCAAAAGGAAAACATCCACACGTTTTAACTTTTACTTACGATATCATCAACCTAACCAATTTGGTGAATAAAGATTGGGGAATTCAATATTTTTCTCCTAATACTTATAACTCTATGGCAAGTATGGGTATCAAAGTGGCAACAGCAGGTACGCCAACTAGCTATCCGGTGTATACCTTTAAACAAAGTGATGTAACATCTTATTCAAGAGATTTCTTTGCATCACGTTACCAGATGCAGCTGGGATTAAGATATAGTTTCTAATCTTTTTTAAACTCATATAAAAACGGTCTGATCTCAAAAAGGTCAGACCGTTTTTTGTTTGGCTTACGATAAATCGTCATTTCGACCGCAGTGGAGAAATCTAACTTGATAGGTTCACGTTGGGAATTGTCATTGCAATGACGTCCCTTTCTATTGGAATGCAGATTCAAAGGATATTTGCCTATCTGGAAGTACTTAAAATATAGAAAATCTTTATGACATATCCAATTAAACCTTTTCTATTCTCCCTGTGTCCAAATTATACATACAGCGTAAAGCTTGATTTATTTTTCACTTAAAAAGGTTAGGTTATGAAAAAGATGGTAAATGCGTTGCTCTTATTGGTTTTGGCCTTAAATTTTAGTGCATGCGTAGTCAGTGCACGTGCACCACGTGCGCACTACTGGGTACGGGGATATTACGTAATTGACCCTTATGGCCACCGCCACTGGGTACCTGGCCATTATCGTTAAGCCGGTTATGGCTTACGGTCAAGACCATATATCAATTCCCATAGGTACAGTTCGTATTAACGGTTAATTATACCCGGCAATTATTCCTGAACGGCCTGTTTTTTCTATTTGGTTAATTATTAGCCGGTTTAATAATTCTTTGCTGTTTTATTTGCATAAATAATTTAAAAGCCCTAATATTGCACTCCCAAAACAAACAAGTGGATATTTTGCTGAAAAGCTTAAATAATTTGTTTTTTTGGATAGCCGGATTCCTTCTTAGCTCAGCCGGTTAGAGCATCTGACTGTTAATCAGAGGGTCGCTGGTTCGAGCCCAGCAGAAGGAGCAATTTCAAAGAATAAGCCTTACCAGATATGGTAAGGCTTTCTTGTTTTTAATATTTTTATGTTTTACTTATATATTTTATATTCCAGTTCTTCTGATAAATACTAAGTTGGCTATACAGAAGATGCTGAGAAACGACTAAGTGAGCATAACAATGGTAAAAGAACAACCTATACTTCAAAACACCGTCCATGGATTTTGAAGAAATCTATTGCTTTAGGAGAGAACCGCGGTTTCGCTATGAAGATTGAGAAAGCAGTTAAAAAGACAAAGAGCCGATTAATAATTGAAAAAATTGTTTTAGAAATTAATGATTTAGATGAATTGGCTCAGCTGGTTAGAGTCCCGATACATCGGGATTAATCAGAGGGTCGCTGGTTCGAGCCCAGCAGAAGGAGCAATTTAAAAGAATAAGCCTTACCATATCTGGTAAGGCTTTCTTGTTTTAAATATTTTTATGTTTTACTTATATATTTTATATTCCAGTTCTTCTGATAAATACTAAGTTGGCTATACCGAAGATGCTGAGAAACGACTAAGTGAGCATAACAATGGTAAAAGAACAACCTATACTTCAAAACACCGTCCATGGATTTTGAAGAAATCTATTGCTTTAGGAGAGAACCGTGGTTTCGCTATGAAGATTGAGAAAGCAGTTAAAAAGACAAAGAGCCGATTAATAATTGAAAAAATTGTTTTAGAAATTAATGATTTAGGTGAATTGGCTCAGCTGGTTAGAGTCCCGATACATCGGGATTAATCAGAGGGTCGCTGGTTCGAGCCCAGCAGAAGGAGCAAATTTAAAAGCCTTGCAACGTTGTTGTGAGGCTCATTTATTTTATGCTGGGCGAGAAGTTTATCCTGAGCGTAGGTGAAGGAAGCCCAGCAGAAGGAGCTTTCAAAAACCACAACGAAAGTTGCGGTTTTTTGTTTAACCCCTCGTTAAAATTATTTCGCATTAAGGATGCTGATGACCACCGTCGTTTTTTCACAAAATAAACCCTGAAATGTTAAAAAATGTTAAGGGATTTTGAAAAAAACTTTTCGTTTTTTTGTTTTGAAGTCTAATCAGATAAACAATCCAGAAAACATTTTTTAGAGCAATTATTAAAATTTTTGGTTTAGATGATGTCGAAAAAATTATTACCCAACAACTGGCGCAAAAGAATAGTTGGCGCTCTTTTATTATTAACCACCATTTCAGCAGCATTTCCTGCCCATGCACAACAAGCAAATGTGCAGAAAGGCCCATCGGGGCTAACCGCAAAACTAATCAATATCGAATCTGCAACAAATGAGCCTTTCCGGTTTTCGGTGTCGCTTCATAATGGAACTTCATCACAGCAGCTTTACGAACTTAAAGCCGATCTGCCCGTTGGATGGCAGGCCAGCTACCGGGTAGAGGGCAGCCAGGTAACTTCGGTAAACCTGGAGGCCGGAAAAACCCAGGAAATTGCAGTAGAGATTACAGCCAGCAGTGCTGCCTCTGCCAGGAAATACCTCATTCCGTTTAAAGCCGTATCGGCAACGCAGCCCCTTTCGCTGCAACTCGAAGCGGTTGTTAAGGGAAGTTATGGCAGCACCATCAGCACCCCAAGTGGAAGACTCAGCGAAGAGGTAACATCAGGTGCACACAAGGAAATTGAACTCGAGGTGCGCAATACCGGAACACTTCCATTGAATGATCTTGAAGTTACTGCTCAGTTACCCAGTGGCTGGGAGGCAAGCTTCGAACCAAGCAAGATCGCTAAGCTGGAGGGGGGCAAAAAGACCATCGTAAAGGCTTCACTTAAAGTTCCGGATAAAACCATTGCAGGAGATTATGGTGCAACCTTTAGCTTAAGCGGCAATAATGCCAATGGCCAGGCCTCGTTCCGCATTTTTGTCAAAACCTCCATACTATCAGGATGGATTGGTATTTTAGTGATCCTTATGGCCGTTGCTGCAGTATACGTACTCATTCGCAAATACGGCAGAAGATAATCCATCGTTCAGCAAAATCTTATTGAAGAAAAGAGATGGAACCGATCATAAAATTGAAGGGCCTGGAGAAAAACTATGGAACGCATAAAGCCGTTGATGGATTAAACCTGGACGTTTACCCGGGAGAAATATTCGGCCTGCTCGGTCCGAATGGTGCCGGGAAAACCACCACTATACTAATGATGCTTGGACTTACCGAACCCGATAACGGTACAGCCATGGTTTGCGGCCATAACGCTACCCGAAATCCGATTGCAGTAAAGCAGAAAGTAGGGTATATGCCCGATAATGTGGGGTTTTACCCGCAACTCAGTGCGCTAGAAAACCTGCTGTATATCGCCAGGCTTAATGGACTCGAAGAACAGGGAATAGCAGAACGTGCACTCACCGTGCTAGATATTGTAGGATTGAAGGATGCTGCAGATAAACGTACCTCCGGTTATTCAAGAGGAATGAAACAACGTTTGGGGCTTGCAGAAGTACT
Organism: Pedobacter zeae; assembly: GCF_014196715.1. GTDB lineage: Bacteria > Bacteroidota > Bacteroidia > Sphingobacteriales > Sphingobacteriaceae > Pedobacter > Pedobacter zeae. The sequence continues at coordinate 208,852 of NZ_JACIEF010000003.1, read as the reverse complement.
CATTAAAAACCCGGAAGTGATTATTTTAGACGAGCCTACCCTTGGTATTGACCCTACAGGAGTGAGGGAATTTCTGGAACTGATTAAAAGTTTAAGGGAAGAACAGGGCTTAACCGTGCTGTTGTCTTCGCACCACCTCCATCATGTACAGCAGGTTTGCGACCGGGTGGGCATATTTGTGGGCGGAAAACTGTTGGCGCAAGGCAACCAGGCAGCACTTACAGAAGAACTTTTTGGAAATGCAGGCATACAAACGGTGATTCAACTGACCCAGCCTCCGGCAGAACCCGCCGCGCTGCGGGAGAAATTCTCTCAATGGCCAAACATTAACTCCCTGAACCTATCAGGCGACCTGCTGACCTTTAACAGTTCGGAAAACATTACTCCAGGGCTTATCCGTGCCCTTGTTGAGCGTGGGGAAGATATCCTGCGGGTTACCCAAAAGGAGTACGGTCTCGACGAGATCTATCAGAAATATTTTGAAAGCAGTCCTAACAAAACTACAGACCATGAAAGAAGCATCCGCAACCACTTATTCGGCCGTGGCAAAAGAAAATAGCCTGAAGGAAAAAAAACAGAAGAGTCCCTTTAAGGTAATGGTGCATAAGGAAATTGCCGACCATGTACGGAGCTGGCGCTTTATTTTGCTGCTCGCGCTGGTGGTTTTAACCTTTACTGCCTCGCTTTATATATCGATGGGCAATATTAAAAATGTATTTAATAACACGGCAGATCCCGACCATTCCTTTCTATACCTGAAACTGCTCAGTAACACGGATGGTTCTATGCCGCCTTTCCATATCCTGCTCAGTTTTCTGGCACCCTTACTCGGCATCAGCATGGGTTTTGATGCTATAAATGCCGAACATAACAGTGGTACCTTAACCAGGTTGCTGGCGCAGCCCATTTACCGTGATAATATTCTTTTAGCCAAATTCTACAGTGCGATGCTGATGATCGGCACCCTGTTTCTTTCGCTGACTTTGCTTATGATTGGTGGTGGGCTGCTGATTACCGGGGTAAGGATAGAACCTCAGGAACTGATGCGGATTTTGGGTTTTGCCTTTACCACTATACTGTATGTGGCCTTTTACCTGAGCCTTTCTATACTATTGTCTATCGTGTTTCGCCAGGCGGCCACTTCGGCATTGAGCGCACTTGGTATATGGCTTTTCTTTACGGTTTTCTACCCGATTTTAGTGAACCTCATCATCAGGGCATTTATGCCCGATCCGGCCTACCTTACACAGGCGCAAATCATGAATTACAATGAACTCATTCTCGATATCCTTCGCATTGCACCCAACCAGCTTTATAGCGATGCCGCCACCACATTGCTCATGCCTTCGATAAGGAGCCTAGGACCGATGAGCATGGAACAATTATCCGGAGCAATACCATCACCACTGCCCTTAAAAGAAAGCCTGATGATTGTATGGCCTCAACTCAGCGGAATGATTGCCTGTAGCATTGCTTGTTTTGCCCTGGCCTATTACCTGTTTATGAGGCGGGAGATCAGGAGTTAGCATAAACAATATTTATTGATGGATCTAACCATCACAATCTAAAAGCCTACTGATATTCATAGATTGATTATCGAAAACCGAATTTGGTATTGCAAAAAATAACGAAGGTATTAAGGAAAACGGGCAAGTACGAAAATCCGTTGCTTGCCCATTTTACCATCTATTGCTTTGGCAATAAGCGTTTACCTGTCTTTGTCGAATTAGGCTCTTATTAGCCCTGGTGCTCAGGTACGCCGTTCGGATCCATCCATACATATTCCCAATGGTGGCCATCAAGGTCATCGAAACTGTGCTGGTACATAAAGCCGTAATCGCTGGCAGGATTAGGTACTGTGGCGCCGGCAGCTACAGCCTTATCCACCATGGCATTAACCTCATCTTTACTTTCGGCCGATATGGCAATGGAGGTTTCTATGGCTTTATGCGCATCAATAATTTCTTTTTCAGTAAAAGTTTGGAAAAAAGTCCTGGTAAGCAGCATAACATAAATGGTATCGCTAATGATCATACAGGTTGCTTTTTCGTCGGTGAATTTCGGGTTAAAAGTATAACCTAATTTTGTGAAAAATTCTACTGATCTGTTAAGATCGCTAACAGCCAGGTTTACAAAAATTTGAGTTGCCATATTCTTTTCTTATTTAGTTTATCCAAAGATACAACCCTTGTTTATAGCTGTTAACGTGCAAAAACGACAAGTTAAGGGGTAAAACGCGACTTTGAGAGCTAGCCTTTTTGAACCATCAGACCCAGTACAATTACTTAAAAAATTAAATGCGGGGAGGGTTACAATGCTTTGCAATTCTTTTTATCTTTAGTTGCGTTTTCCGATGGCAGCTATTAAGTGCTAATTCTTTGAAAACCCTAAACCTTTTAGTGCTCATGAAACAAATATTACCCATTTTAATGGTCTTGATTCCCTTTTTTGTTTTAGCTCAACATCAATTACCGGTTGTAAAAGCAAGTGCTGCTCAGGCAAGGATTTACGAACAGGATAACGCCGTATCGAGCTGGTACATCAATCCCAAAATAAAACCAGATGTTTATACAATCGAGAAGTTCACAAAATCTAAAAGCATAAAATTCAAAACCGACATTGATTCGATTGTTTTTAACATCAGCCCCGGGCAGAAAAAAGAGTTTATTGTTTTATTAAATGGAAAAGATTCGTGCTTTACCCAAATTATCGCTCCTGTGCTAAAAAACTTCAGTAAAATATCACCCGAAATTCACGACTCGATACCTTTTTTTGTGAATAAATACAATACGAATTTCTTTCCGGTTGTTTTTAACGGGACAGATTCCCTTTTAATGAATTTTGACTCGGGCGCTAATGACGTAGATCTTACCACCGTTGCCCTGGAAAAAAAAGTAAAATCGAACCCAAAGCTTTATCATACAGATTATGGGATAAAAATTGGAAACCATACCTACAAAAGCAAAATTTATGATATTAAACTGGCAGGGAATGAAACTGATGGCCTGGTAGGATGGGATATATTCGATGGCATGATTGTGGCCTTAGATTACGACCAGAATAAAATGACGGTGCATTCTACGATGCCAAAGGAGATTTTACGGGACAAGCAATACACCCGGTTTAAGATCTCCTACATCAAAAATAAACCTTTTATAGAAAGTGAAATTTCGCAAAGCGGAACCAAAAACAAAAGCCTGTTTTTCTTCGATTTAGGTTACCAACGAACGGTTATGCTTGATAACGATCTGCTGCGTGAAATGAAGTTTCCGACCGAAAAAATGGAAATGATCAAAAAGGTAATTATGCGCGGCATAAATGGTAACGAAGTGCCGGTAACCACGGTAAAACTTCAAAGCTTAAAGATCGGTAATTTCGAACTGAAAAATGTACCGGCTCAGGTGATGGAACGGAATAAACCCATGCCAGGCGTTAACGTTCATTATCTTGGAAACGATATTTTAAAAAGATTCAATACGGTTTTTGATTTTCAGAATAATGTAATCTATCTAAAGCCCAATCATCTTTATGATGTTGCCTATGCAGAACAAAAGACTTAAAATCGTCTTTTTATAACCATATTTTCCATTAATCAATAAATTGCAGCTGTTGAACCAGGTAGGCCTTCCCAAACTTCTGCGGATCTTGTACCACAGTAGCTTTAATACCCTTCCATTTTGGTCTTTGTCCTTTTTGCCAGTTTGCACGGATTTCCTGTACATTTAACCAGATTTCTTCGAGCTGGCCCTGAACGGTACTGTTTGCATAGGTAAGCTGTAGTTTATCCGGGATCATATAATAATCGGTTCCTGTTTTATTTAGCCTGATAGCTGGACCTCCAACAGCATAGTTTGTGATGAGCTGTACAGTGAACGGTTCAGTTCCTTTATATTGCGCTTTACTAATGATCTTTTCGAAAACAAAGTAGTATTCAGGCCCGTCTTGCAAAGGTACTTCATCGCGGTTGAACCTTGCTTTAATACGATATGTGTAACCGGGTTCGCGCTGATCAAAACCCCAAAGTGAGGCGCCGGCATCTACCTGGTCGGGCAACTTTAATAAGGGGTCATTATCGGATGCATAGCGGGGGCTTACCAGCAATTCCACTTCCTGTCCGTTTTTTAAGTTTAGCGGGCCATATCTTTCTGATTTTTTGCAGGAAACAAATACGAAAGCAATTAATAAAATGAATAGGTTTTTCATCGTTTGTGGTTTTAGTTTACTGATCTATTCTTAAAACGTAAAGATAGAGGTATACGCTACACGGCATTGATCATTTTGAATCGCCTTCTGCAGATTTTTTACTGTTTTTTGGGGAGGTGCCAATCCTGTACAGCCTGAGGGTGATAAAAACACTCATCCCCTAAAATGCTACGTTCCTGTACTTTATCTTTTTTCTTAGAATTTGTTTTCGTTGCTTTGTTCAGAACAGAAAATTTTGGAAAAGAAACCCTACATATCGCTTTATTGGAAATGCCAGCTAATCGGTTGGTCGGTGGCGGCCTTGTATTGGACATTTCAAGGTTGGATTGATTCCGGTAATTTTAGAATCGACCTGGCGGTTGTGCAGTTTATTTTAGATGTGGCGATGTACATTTTAATTACCCACCTGTACCGTAATTTTGCACATAAAAAGCATTGGAAAGATCTGGCGCTTAATAAACTGATGTGGCGGATGCTGATCGTTATTCCGGTGATGGGGATTTTTTATGCCGTCGTTACCATTAGTAAGTTGTATCTGGTGAGGCTGTTGTTTCTAGGCCATCCCCTGCAATCGTTCACTGATTTTTTTAATGCAAATGCAGTAAATATTTTTGTTGCCGGTATCCGCTTAATGGCCATATGGCTTTTAGCCTATCATCTTTACCACTATGCAAAAAGGGAAATGCGCTTATCGGTAGAAAATGCGAGGCTGGAGCTTAGCTTTAAACAATCGCAGCTCGATAACCTTTCCGCCCAGCTAAATCCACACTTTCTATTCAATGCACTTAATAACATAAAGTTTTTGGTATATACCCGTCCCGATGCCGCGGGCAGGGCAGTTGATCTGTTGAGCGAACTGTTGCGCAGTGGATTGTATAAGGGCAATACCATGCTTATTAGGTTAAACGAAGAAGTAGACCTGGTGAGGGATTACCTGGAGCTGGAAGGGCTGAGGATGGAAGAAAGATTGCAATACGAATTAGATATCGATATTTCGCTATCAGGGCTGATGGTGCCACGCCTCTGCATCCAAACCTTAGTGGAAAATGCGGTAAAACATGGTGTTGCCTTAGAAAAACAGGGCGGAAAGATTGATGTGATCATCAACGAACGGGATCGCCTGGTCAGTATCCGTGTTTTAAGCCCCGGTAAATTGGAAGAGGGTAAAGCAGTTGAAGGCATAGGGCTTAAAAACCTAAAGGAGCGGCTTAACCTCAGTTACCAGGGCCAGGCATCTTTCAACCTGTATGAAGTGGGGCAACAGGTTTGTGCTGAAATTAAAATTCCGCTCAGATGAATAACATTAGGACCCTGATAATCGACGATGAACGCGGTGCCAGGCAGGAACTGATCAGGATGTTAAAAAGTTATCCGCAGTTTACGGTATTAGGCGAGGCTGCCAATGCTGATGAAGCGGAAAAGCTCATCGGGTTTTTAAAACCCGACCTCATCTTTCTGGATATACAGATGCCTGGCCGTTCGGGTTTCGACCTGTTGGAAAATTTGATACATGTACCACAGGTGATTTTTGTAACCGCTTTCGACAATTATGCGGTGCAGGCTTTTGATGTTAGCGCCATGGACTACCTGATGAAACCCGTACGGGAAGAACGCTTTAAAAGTGCCATAGATAAAGCCCTGGAAAAAATTGGTACTAATGATGGTGCAGCCATTTTTGTAAAAGACAGGGGCAAACACCACCTCATCAAATGGAAAGATGTGCATTTGATCGAATCGGTAGAGAATTATGCAAGGCTCTTTTTTGGGCAGGAGCAGGTATTGCTTAAAACTTCATTAAACAAACTCGAAGAAAACCCTGGTTGCCAAAGGTTTTTTAGGGCAAACAGAAGCATTTTATTTAACATCGATTATATCCGTTTAATAAAAAAGGATGATGATGGTACCCTGGTAGAACTTAGTACAGGAGAGCTGATCAGGATTTCAGAACGCCAGGCAATTAAATTCCGAAACTTGATTAAACAATAAAAATTAAAAATTTTAATAATGAACAGGAACTTGGTAAAACTGGGTATGGCTGTGCTATGCCTTGCAATCGGGCTGAAAACTTTTGCTCAGCAAAAACTAACTTTGCCCGATAGCAGTAATTATATCATCAACGATAGTGTGATGATTAAAACAAAATACGGCATTACTTTATCTGCCGTGGTGGTGAGGAAAAAAGGCAGGCCACAGAAATTGCCTGCAGCACTCTTTTATTTCATCTACTCGAACACCAACAGAAGTTTAATGGAAGCCAAATATGCGGCCGACCATGGTTATGTGGGGGTTGTTGCAGATGCCAGGGGAAAACGGCTTAGCCCCGATGCACCCGTACCTTACGAACATGAAACCCGTGATGTAAATGCCGTTATCGATTGGATTACCCAACAGCCATGGAGCGATGGCAGGGTAGGGATGTATGGCGGAAGTTATTCGGGTTTTGCACAATGGGCAGCAGCAAAACACCTGCACCCGGCACTAAAAACCATTGTACCCTATGTAGCAGCTATACCAGGGCTTGGCTTACCCATGGAAAATAATGTTTTTTTAAGCGCTAATTATCAATGGGCCTTTTACGTTACCAATAATAAATATACTGACAATGCTGTAAATAACGATAATGCACGTTGGCGCAAAATGAGGCTTAATTGGTGGCATAGTGGCGCTGCCTATAACAAAATCGATAGCGTTGATGGTACGCCAAACCCCTGGTTGCAGAAATGGCTTAGTCATCCCGATTATGATACTTACTGGCAATCGATGGTGCCTTATGGCAAAGATTTTAAGCAGATTAATATTCCGGTACTCAGCATTACCGGTTATTACGATGATGGGCAGGTTTCTGCATTAGAATACCTGCGCGAACATTACCGGTATAATCCCTCGGCCCAACATTATTTAATTATAGGGCCATACGATCATTTCGGATCGCAGGTAGGAGGTGTGGCCCGGCTGAGGAGCTATGAAGTAGATTCAAATGCACTGATCAATACCCGCGAAATCACTTTTCAGTGGCTCGATTATATCCTTAAAGGAGGGGAAAAACCCGTTCTGTTAAAAGATAAGATCAATTTTGAGGTAATGGGTGCAAATAAGTGGAAGCACGCCCCTTCATTGGCTCAGATGGAAGATTATCATATCAGGTTTTACCTGGATAGTACTGCAAATGGAACGATACTGTCTGAGCAAAAACCATCCAAAGAAGTGTATATGCATCAGCAGGTTAATCTGGCAGACAGAACCAGTTACTATAATGATTATTACCCTGATCCGATCATTAAAAAGGAAATTGAAAGATCTAATGGTTTGTTTTTTGTTACGAAACCATTTAATCAGGCTGTTTCCGTATCAGGCGCATTAGAGGGACAGCTTAAAGCCATCATTAACAAAAAAGATATGGATGTGGGCTTGGTTTTGTATGAAATTACACCATCTGGCGAATATTTTCAACTCTCTTATTATTTAGGAAGAGCCAGTTATGCATATGATATGAGCAAAAGGAAACTGCTTAAACCCGGGAAATTGGAAACCATTCCTTTTTATAGGTCAAGAGTGTTCAGCAGGCAGCTGCAAAAAGGCAGCAGGTTAATGTTAGTGCTCAATATTGATAAAAATCCTTTCGCACAGATCAATTATGGAACAGGTAAGGAGGTGAGTAAAGAAACCATTAAAGATGCAGGAACTCCTCTCCAGATTAAATGGTCTGGATTAAGTTTTATTGAACTTGGTTGCTCGGCAGATGCAAAAAGTTTGTTTTAGATAAAAGTGGGGCTGGACGGGTAATCCAGCCTGATGGCTATGGATTTGTAATCAGTTTTTAATGTACTCCTTCAGCCATAAGAAAAGAGGCAAAATTAATTCAGGCACCTGTCTTAAATTTCCACCGTTTAATCATTAAAGTGTGAAAAGCTGTATTTAATTATTGGTAGGATGGGTCCCAAAATTTCCGGCTCCAGACTAATCCATCTTACATGCCCCATTCTTTTAATTCCGGATCTCAGCCTATTCGCATCAGTTTACTCACATGGCTTTCATCCACAAGGCCAAATTCTGCAGCAACTTGTTTTAGTCCAAATCTTCCGCTGGCTATCCTTTGTCTGATTAAATGGTTACGGTAATCATGGATATATTGGCGTAGGGTGATGCCTGTATTTCTTTTAAAGTAAGGGCCAATATAATCTGCTGAAAGCCTGAAATGTGACGCCATTATACTTGCCTTTAAATTTTTAGGCTGATAAATATTTTTGTGCAGGTAACAGAATATGGCTTGAATGTCTTTTGAGCGATTTGTACTGACTTTAATTTCTGGCATGTTGCGCTGCATGATAATGGAAAGCATTAAGATCTGCGACCAGATCAAAGCTTCATTTTGCAGGATGTTATTGTTGAGTGATAGGATGAGTGCAATGATATGCTCTACAATTAGCTGATCATCGGCAGTAAAGTTGAAGCCCGGAAAATGTGTTTCACGGCTTTTGATCAGGTATTCCAGGTGCTGTAAGCCAGCAGAATTATTTTCCTTTTGATGAATGTATATGCCGGTAAATTTGATATAAATGAAATGTGTTCTTTTGTCAATTTTGAAATGATGCTCATCCTCCGGGCCAATTAGGAAAAGATGCCCGCCTTCATAATCAATTGGAATTTCGTTAACGATATGCTGTCCAGATCCACTTTTAATGTAAATCAGTTCATAATGGTTATGCCGATGTACCGGATGGTGCCATTTGCTTATTTCAAATGCTGAAATAACAATAGGTTGAAATTGAACATATCTTTTTATCATAGATTAATACAAATTTATCATACTATTCTACAAAAACATAATGGTGGTTGGTCAGGATCTTTACTGTACAATCTTACATTTAAATAAAAGGGACATGAATAACAATAAAACAGCACTGGTGGTGGGTGCAAATGGTGTAATTGGCAGTAATTTGATTAGCCACCTGGAATGTCTTGGTGATTGGCATATTATCGGTTTATCGCGGCGGGGTGGGCGGGATACGGATAAAACCAGGTATATTTCTGTTGATCTGCTCAATGCAGAGGAAAGTGCAAAAAAATTAGCCCCTTTAACCGAGGTTACGCATGTTTTTTACGCTGCTTATCAGGATAAACCAACATGGGCAGAGCTGGTTGCTCCGAATCTGACCATGCTTGTAAATGTGGTTAATGCCATTGAAATTGTTGCAAAAGATTTACAGCACATCAGTTTAATGCAGGGTTACAAAGTTTATGGCGCACATTATGGTCCTTTTAAAACACCGGCAAAAGAAACCGATGGCGGACATATGCCTCCGGAATTTAATGTAGATCAGCAACAATTTCTGGTGGCGCAGCAAAAGGGTAAAAAGTGGAACTGGTCTGCGCTCCGCCCATCTGTAGTAGCAGGTACAGCATTGGGCAATCCCATGAATTTGATTTCCGTAATTGCGGTTTATGCATCTATATCTAAAGAACTCGGTTTGCCTTTGCGTTTCCCTGGTAAATTGGGCGCATATGATAAACTTTTAGATATTACAGATGCCGGATTATTGGCGAAGGCAACAGTATGGGCAGCTACCAACCAGGAGAGCGCCAATCAAGCTTTTAATATTACCAATGGAGATCTGATCCGCTGGAACGATCTGTGGCCTAAAATTGCAGCCTATTTTAAAATGGATACTGCCCCTCCACTTCAAATGCCTTTGCAAACCATTATGGCAGATAAATCGGCTGTATGGGCGCAGTTGCAGGATAAATATAATCTTGTTAGGCACAGTTATGAAGACGTGTCTTCCTGGGCTTTTGGCGATTTTGTTTTTTCGTGGGACTACGATTTCTTCTCAGACGGTACCAAAGCCAGGCGAATGGGCTTTCATGATTATGTGGATACTGAACAAATGTTTTTCGCCCTGTTTGATGAACTTAAACGTAAAAAGGTTATACCTGATTAGTTCAGCTATCTTTTAGCGCTGCCAAACGAGCGCTACCATCCGGTGGGTGGAAACCTTCCATCAAAACGCCCGGGTAATGGTAAGTAATGGAAATTAATTTCGTCATCGCGAAATAAACGAAGTACGCTTGTGGAGGCCTGAAGCAATCTTGATCATAATATTACCCGACAGATTGCTTCGGCTCGCTCCTGCCGCCCCGCCAGTGTAAAATATGTATCCCTTCTGATTGTGCAAATCCCCTGCATCTGGAATATTTTCCCAGCTCAATCCCCAGTTAACCTCACTTTGTTTTTAAACCAGCATACCTGATTTGAGGTGATCGCGCCATGTTGCCTATTTTCACTAAAACGTTTAAGTTTTCCAAAGGAACTGCAACAAAAAAAAGTCTCATTTATTGTATTTACAGGTTTAAAATTTTGTTATATGCTGTTTTTTAAGGTGTTACTTTTATAAAATATCGAATGATATTTACTTTTTTACCTGTCTATTTGACAATTATTTTATCATAATTAAATATTATTGCACTGTTTTATAAAAATTTCATAAAAATGACAATTCGCTATTAAAACGTTTTAGCAAATTATATATTTGAATTAACCAAATACTAAATTTTATGAGAATCCCTAACTATTACGACCGAAGTACTTGTGCTTGTAACCGAAGACATGTCTTGCCGTTTCCGAAAAAATAAGTTTTAGCCATCATTTTTTTACCAATTAAAAGATCCATTTACTATGCGATACTTATGGGCGTGCCTTGCTTTTTTTGCAGCGTTTACGTTAAACGTTTTACCGGCCGATGCTGCATGCAAAAAAAAATATAAAGGACTTACAATCAATTATTTGATCTTTCAGGATACGACGATAATCAGGATCGTGTCCGCTAAAGATTCCTTGCGGAAAGATAGTCTTGAGCAGATCAGGAAAAAAACACTTTACAACAAATTATCTGGAGGTGTACAAAAAAATACCAGGGATTTGGCGCTCTTTCCGGCGATCTCCTTACAGCAGAATTTAAAGGGCAATTTTGCCGGTCTTTATGTTCAGGAACCCTCAGGAGAGCCAGGTTCTATGCAGAACATGTTTATCAGGGGCGCTGCAATGCCATTATTATCTAAAAAGGATTTATACGATGCCCAGCCCTTGGTAGTGCTCGACGGAATTCCCTTGGTTAGGGAGCATCCTTTTGCTTTTGATATCCAACAATTCGATTTCAACAGAATAGGCCCGGCAACTAATTTATTGGCCGGCATCGATATGAATAATATTGCATCGGTAGAAGTGCTTAAAGATTTAGGCTCCACTTCGGTTTATGGGCCAAGAGGTGTTAATGGGGTAATTGTTTTAACCTCAAAAACCGCAGTTGGCAAATACCGCGCTATATCTTTCAATTCATATATCGGTATGGTGCAAAAACCATTTGTAAATACCATCAATGGTAAATATGAGAATAATTTCAGGCAGCGTTTTTACGATAAATACACCACAAACGGCAGGTATTCTGATGATGAGGAGTATCCGGTATATTTAAGTGATTCGCTAAACAATGTATACAGCGGAAAATCAGACTGGACCGATTTATACTATAAAAATGCGCTGGTATACGGTATCAATTTTTCCCTTGCCGGGGGGACAGATAGGGCAAACTTTAGGTTTGCATTAGGTAATACCAAAAGCGAAGGTGTAGCCGATCAAACCGGTATAGATCGCTATAGCGCCACTTTTAATATCAATATGAAGCCAACCAAATGGTTGCTGTTTTCAACTATGATTAATGCGAACCGCTTAAACCGCGATAGAAATAAAACCCTGCGCGACCGCTTTGCACAACTCAATTATTTTCCTGATTTAAGCGCACCGCTCCCGCCAAATAAAGATTTTTATGGTTCATACCTGGAACAGTATAAGAAAGGTTTTGATGATAATAAAACAAACTCTATTCAAGGTTATGCCAAATTAGAAGGGATTTTCGGAAAGTTTAAGGTGGTATCCTCATTTAACGCCGATTACAGTGAGGGCTATAGAGACGTTTTTTATGCCCGGACGCTTTTGCAGGGAAACAGTTATGCGTCCAACTACTATGGCTTTAGTCAGAGATTAATGATGGATAACAAGGTAACCTATGATTTAAACCTGAATAAAGTTCATGATTTTCATTTTGCTTTAGGGCAAACCATGCAATGGGATATTTACAAGTATAGTAATGCTTATGCTTATAAGGGGGTTAACGATTATATCAAAATCAACTTGCTTGATTCTAAACCCAAAAATGACGATGGTTCTGATAATGGAGGTTATTTAACACCAGTGGCCTTTCCAAGGGAATTAACTTACCGGTTTTTAGATAAAACTGAAGATAATTTATTGTCTTTCTATGGAAAAGCTGATTATTCGTTTAGCGATAAATACTTCCTATCAGCCATATTACGTTTAGATGGCTCTTCAAACGCGCAACCCACAAGCCGTTGGTTTTATTCGCCAACGATTTCTGCAGCCTGGAATCTTAAAAACGAATTTTTGAAAGATCACAGCTTAGTGGATGATTTGGTATTACGGGCAAGTGTGGGCAGAATGGGGCGTACTTTCAGCTACGACAATTATACACAGGGGCCGCAGTATACCGCTTCAGTTGGTTATACCGGTAACTTAACGGTGCCGGGATATAATGCATTTGGCGTATTAACCCGCCCTTACCAGTTTGGTTGGGTGGGTTATGGGGTGCCTTGGTCGTATTCAGACCAGCTTAATATCGGTGCTGATGTAGCCATGTTAAAAAACCGTCTGCACGTTTCTGTTGATCTTTATAGTAAAACCGATAAGAACCAATTAATTGGTATCCCGGCTTATGCCGAATACGGCTACAAACAAGCTATCGAAAGTGGCATGTCTGTTAACAATATGGGGATCGATTTTACCGTAAGTGCCCAGGTTATCGCAAAAAGCAAATTCTCATGGAATTCGGCACTAAACTTTAACCACAATGCCAACAAATTAAAAGCGTTGCCAAGAGGATTGGATCAGTTGGTAGTGGGCAACAGGTTCTTAAAAGTTGGCCAACCGGTAGATCAATATTGGTTGTTGGAGAACAATGGCATTTATACTTCGGATGCAGATGTGCCAACGGTTAACGGGCAAAAGTTAAAATATAAGGGAATTGTTTTAAAGGCTGGTGATCCGCGCTGGAAAGATCAAAACGGAGATAACACCATCGATGATAACGACAAAGTATTAAAAGGCCACTCTTTACCAACCCTTTCGGGTGGTTTTGATAACAATTTCAGGTATGGCAACTGGAGTTTGGGTACCAGCTTCTACTTTAACCTGGGCAGAAAGCTGATTAACCAGGAAATGGCCAACCGTTTTGATTTTGTTAACCGCGAAGGTAATACCGATATCAGTTCTGTTAAAGAAATTACTTTCTGGGAGAAACGTGGCGATTACTCAAAATATCCACTCTACAATCCCTGGAGTACAGTAATTCCCTACCGTGAAGATCAGGATCTCTTTTTAGAGAATGCTTCATTCTTAAAATTAAGGCAGGTTTCACTGGGTTACGAACTGGGTAATTTGCTCAATAAGCGGAATATCAAAATCAACAAATTCTTTGTGTACGGTGCAGTAAGCAATATTTTCACGATCACGCCTTACACCGGCCAGGATCCCGAGCTGGTTAGCTACGATGGTATTGATACCGGTTATGGTCAACCTATTCCAAGAACATACACCCTTGGTGTTAAAATGGAGCTATAAGATGAAAACAAGAACGAACAAAACATCAAGTAAGATGAAAAATATATTTTACGTACTACTGGTTGCTGTGATAGCCTTTTCGAGCTGTAATAAAGCTTTGGAAACCGATTCGACCAGGGTTGTAGGCGAAAAAAATGCCTGGAATACGGTAGAGGATGCCCGCTCTGGAATTTTGGGCGTATACGCTTTAACGCGTGCTGCATTATCAGATAACAATGGTCACTGGATTTATGGAGATGTGAGAACGGGAGAGTTTTTAAGTCCGAAAAGACAGGATTTAAAGGCTGTGATTGGCAATAATTTAAATGCGGCTTATCCTGTAATGGAGGCCTTATCAGACTGGACAAGGTTTTACGCCATTGTAAACGGCGCTAATGTTTTCTTGGAAAACATTGCCCATGTAAGAGAAACCGATAAACGTTATACAGGCAATAACATGACCGTGGATATTGCGCAGGCCAGGTTTTTAAGGGCTTTTGCCTATTTCTATATGGTCAGGATATGGGGTGATGTGCCATTCATTACCTCATCAGACGAAGGTAAATTTACCAATAAACCCCGCGAAAGCCAGGCCAGGATTTTGGCATGGGCCGAACAGGAAATGCTCAAAGCAGCAGCTGATATGCCATTTATTTACAGCGGTGGTGACGTGCAGCAGCCAACAGATTATTACAACGAAAATTCAGGAAGATGGGGTGGCGCTTTGGCTACAAAAGTTACCGCATATGCAGTTTTAGCTCATCTGGCCGCATGGAATGGCGATTATACGAACGTTTCTAAATATGCCAAATTTGTTGAAGATAATTATGGCAGAAGTGCCGGCGGTTTTACAGGAAGTACCGATTTATCGAACTCCAATGGATTTTTCTACAATAAAAATACCAGGCAGATGTTCGGTTTCAATTCCGATTATGGCCATGTAGATGGTTCATCAACCGGCCATATTGAAGAGTTAACTTTAGCTGAACCGGTAATGACTAAATCAGTACCGGATATCTATCTTCCGAAAGATTCGATACTGAAATATTTCAATGTCGCAAAAGATCAGCGGTTTGCAGTTGATACTTTAGGACAGGCCAAATACGATGGAAGATATTTTACCAACCTCAATGGTAAGTATCCTATTTTCAGTAAAATCAAAGTAATTCAGGGCGGAGGCACTGATCCAAACTTCAGGTATTTTACCAGCGCCTTGGTTTTTACCCGCTTAGAAGATATTATTTTATTAAGAGCTGAAGCGCTTTCTGTACTGGGCGATCAACAGGGAGCGATAAATGAACTGCAATTGGTAATGTCGAGAAGATACGATGAAGGCTATGCCATCAATACCAGCGATGTCATCAAATTGATCTTTGAGGAGCGCCACCGCGAATTGTTGGGCGAAGGCTCCAGGTGGTATGATCTGATCCGTTATAACAAGATTAAACAGAACGACGCCAAATTCATGAACCTCATTAATTCTGGTGGCATCTATTGGCCAATATCCAGAAAGCTCCTCTCTCAAAATAGTTTATTAACCCAAAATGCTTACTGGCGCTAATGATCACGGATATGAAAAATTCAATAAAATATAAAGGCGCATTGGCAATCCTGTCATTGCTAACGCTAATCAATTCAGCCTGCAAAAAGAATGGAGGATTTTATGATGCACCAGATCAGAATGTAACCTATGCCGGTAATACATACGATTATTTAAAAAGCAAACCGGGTGTTTTCGATTCACTTATTGTGGCGATTGACAGGATGGGTTTGAAAAAAACATTAACTGATAGCAATGTTACGCTGTTTGCTGTAAGCAATCCAAGCTTTCAATTGGCTTTACGGAATTTAAATACATTAAGGAAACTATCAGATAAAGATCCGCTTTTTTTAGCCAATATTGATGCGGTTCAGTTGGATACAATGACCTCGTACTACATTATAAGAGGCAAGAAAACAACCGACTCATTAAAACTTCAGGATGGTTTAGACTTAAAAAGTGTACGTATTGGTTATCCCATGCATGCCAGTGTAACCAAAATATCGGCTTCCGGGCAGGTTGGTGCCGGGCCGGAGATTATTAATTTCGACAACACCAAAAAAAGCAAATTTGTTCGTAACTGGGCAACCAGTACCACATCGTCAAATAACATCAGAACCAAAAATGGCATTGTGCATGTAATCAGTGCCGATCACGTATTCGGTTTTAATGAGTTTGTTACCCGGTTAACTTTTGTACCGCCACCACCAAACCTTTACCTCGAAATTGGTGGCATATTCTCATCCAACCGCGAAAATGGAGGAGGGATAACCAGCGGGGAAAATTCGAGAAAAGTAATTGATGGTGATGACCATACTAAATTCCTGGCCGATTTACAGGGCGAACTATGGATGCGGTTTGAACTTAAAACACCGGCTGTTTCGTCGGTATATACCCTAACATCTGCAAATGATGCCAACGAAAGAGACCCAAAAGCATGGACTTACGAAGGCTCGATGGACGGCTCGAACTGGGTAGAACTGGATAGAAGATCGAACTTCTTTTTTGAAGAAAGGTATCAGCAAAAGGTATTCAGGTGTACAAATACAGTTGCCTACAAATTTTACCGCATTGTAATTACCGAGCTCAGAAACAGCGGCACATTCCAGTTGGCTGAATTTACCATAAACAAAACGAAATAAGTGATGGGAAATAAAAATCTAAAAATAAATAGCCCGATGAAATCGATCATATATAAATATTTGGTGCTCCTTTTACTTGCAGCAACCTTTTGCAGCAGCTGTAAAAAGATTTTCAATTTGCCTGATGAAAAAGATTATATCAGCAACAATGTAAATTTTAGCAATAAAATTCTGGAACCCATAATCGGAAGAACCAACCTGATCGGCGGCTTTAACAGCGATAACTCAACCAATCCGATTACGTTTGAAATTGTAAACGTGCGGTTTGGAGATGGAAGGCCGGTGAACGATCTTTTTACAACGGCGCCCACTTATGTATGGACGGCCCCTTATACCGGTTTAGAAAAAAGCCTGGCAGAGATTGAGGCCAAAAGGAAAATCGAAACACATCCGATTTTCGAAATACGCTCCTCCGGTGAGTTCATTTTGTGGCCATCGGCAACCAATCAGATACTTAAGCCTCGTCCGTCAGACAGTACCAATTTTTCGCAGGATACCCGCTTTTTTGATGTAAAAGTTAAAAATTCGGGTGGCGAGCGCCTGATCAGGGATTTTCAGATCAGGCCTTTCAGGGAGCGCCCTTACGAACCATCGAATGATTTTAATGCTTACACCGGTTTGCCTGCTCCTGATCCGAAATTTCCGTTAGATAAAAAACTGAGAGATTACATCCGGCCTTATCTGAATAATGTGATTGGCGCTACTTCCAATTTAAACCTGGTGAGCAATAATGATAAAAAAGATGCGGTTGTGTACATCCGGCCGCTTGCCTCAGGCGGTAATGGCCATTCGTTACGTATTGTGGTTCTGGGCAAAGATTCTTTACCGATTGATCCGAAGTTTTTCAATGAAACGGTTTGGGATAAGATGATCCATGGGTTCAATATCCAAAAAACCGACAAATATGTTCAATACGATGTTGCTTATCCAATTCCATTGGTAGAAATCCCTACATCCTACGCCAAGGGCGGATCGAGGGCAAAGGCAGAACTGAGTTACTCCCGGATTGGTTTTGGAGGTACACGTACAGTAGCCAATTTCGGTGTCGATTTCGCTATTTACAAGGCTGGCGACTGGGAAATCGTCTTTCATTTCAAAACTGAGAACCCAAAATTTGCTAACGAATAGTTGATCAATAAAGTTAATTACGATGAAAAGAAATATACTTTTATATGCATTACTTCTGGTATGTATAATCTGTTGTACGAATGCCTATTCGCAAGAAAAAAACATTATTGTAAATGGCAGGGTACTTGATAAAGATACAAAACAGGGCGTACCAGGTGTATCTGTTATTTTACAAAGCACCAATAAAGGCTTAACGCAAACCAATGGCGATGGAAAGTTTTCGGTTAACGTACCTATTGGCGCAACACTTCTATTTAAATTTTTAGGATACAATACTGCATCGGCCAAAATCACTGGTCAGACCAATATTACGGTTACCATTAGCGAAGACCGTAAAGACCTGAATGATGTAATTATTGTCGCTTACCAGAACAGGCCAAAAGAAACAACCGCCGGATCGGTAACGGTACTTAGCGGTAAAGATGTATCTGATGTGCCGGTATCAAACATCGAAACGCTTTTACAGGGTAAGGTTCCGGGGTTAAATATCCAGAACAACACAGGTGCCCCAGGTTTTAGGGGATCTGTACAGCTCCGTGGTTTATCCAGTTTAAGTATCTCGGGTAGTGGTAACGATTCGTTTTTACAGCCAACATCGCCACTGTATATTATCGATGGTGTGCCTTTAGATGCAGATAAAGCAGCAGAGTTTGGTTTTCAGACACAGGGTCCCGGGGTGAGTCCGCTCTCGTTGATCCCCCAGGAAGATATCGAAAATATCCAGATCCTGAAAGATGCGCAGGCAACCTCCATGTACGGATCCAGAGGGGCTTACGGGGTAATCATCATCACCACTAAAAGAGGTAACTCTAAAGTGCCACGTATTAAGTACGTATCGAATTTTTTTGTGAATGCGCCTCCCAAACTACGTGAAACATTAGGCGGTAATTCAGAACGCCAGTTAAAAATCCAGCAGATTATTTTAAACGCGGAAAACATTAACCAGATCAGGGGAATTAGCAATACGCCTTTTCTTGCCGATAGTTTAAATGCCTATTACAATAACTCTACCGATTGGCAGGATGTATTTTATCAAACCACCTTTAACCAAAGTCATAACCTGGCTTTAGATGGTGGCGACCAAAAATTTAATTACAAAGCCAATATGGGTTATTATGCCGAAAAAGGCGTAATTAAAAACACCGGTTACAATCGTTACAATTTAAACATGAACATGGAGTTTAAACCGAACGATAAATTTAGGTTTTTCGGTTTCATTAATGGTTCGGTAGGTAAGCAGAATAAAGGTAACGGTGCCGGCCTGCTTCAATCGGGGGTGGCTTCAAACGGTCAGGCGTCAACACTCTTGCCTCCTCCGTCTTTTTACCAGGCTTCGGGTGGGGTTCTGTCTGCTTTGCAAACGCTGAACGATAATAATTCCAGAAATTTAAGGGCAAATATCGATGCCCGTTATGAGTTTATACCTGGTTTGGCAGCCTCTTCTACCTTAAGTTACGATTATACATCAGATACTGAAACTACATTTACGCCGGCGGCGGCCAACGGATCGTTTGCCAAACTTTATGATTATAACGGAAGAAATTTCCAGCTGTATAACAGAAATGCCATTACCTATGCTAAAACATTAGGCGAAAAGCACAATTTCTTCATCAATACCTTTAACGAAATTTATAAACAAGGGGCCCAATCGTCTATAAGCAGGCAGGAAAGAATCCCCAATGATCAGCTTCAGGGACCAGTTGGATTTGATGGTTATTACTCCAGGGGAGGTGGGGTTTTAAGTAGCTATAAAAATGCTACAATTGCTTCTTTTGCAGGATCACTTTCTTACGATTACGACAAAAAATATGTGGCTGAATTCTCTTACCGTTTAGACGGAACCTCCTTAAGTGGTTTAGAAAATCCGTATTCTAAAAACTCTTCAGTTGGTTTAAGATGGAATTTTAACAAAGAAAACTGGTTAATTGATCAGAAATGGCTAGACTATGGTAGTTTAAGGTTAACGTGGGGCCAAAACATTGTGCCTACTGGTAATCTTCAAAGTATTTACGGTATTTATAACCTCAATGGCAATTACAACAATACACAAACCATTGGTATCAATTACGATTTAATTCCAAATCCGGCGTTAAAACCAACCACCACAAGTCAGTACAACATCGGTTTCGATATTGGCTTCCTGAACAGATTCTCGATCGTTGTAGACAGTTATTTCAAAAAGGTAGATAATCTGTTGTTCGATCGCGTTTTATCAAATACTACAGGTTTTAACAAACTGTCGAGTAACGATTTAGGTATCGCTAACTATGGTACCGAGGTTAACTTAATTGTAAAAGCCATTACCAGTAAGGATTTTGATCTGTCTTTTTCGATAAACGGTGCCTATAACCGCGACGTGCTGCTAAAATTGCCTGAAGAGTATAACGGGCAATACATCCGCTTCGATGGGTCTGGCTACCTGCAGCATAATGTTTTCCGCGTAGGCAGAAATACCCTGTCAAACTATTTGCGGATTAACCAGGGCGTATACAAAACAGATGCTGATGTACCGGTAGATCCGGTTACCGGAAAAAGGTATCAAACGAACAACACCTTCTTTTATGGTGGAGACCCGATTTTAAAAGATGTAAACGGCGATTATATTCTGGATGGCCGGGATTATGAAATTACCGGAAACTCACAGCCCTTGTTAACAGGTGGTTTATCACTTACCATGAGGTATAAAAAATGGGGTTTAAACGTGTATGCCAGTTATACCGCCGATAGAACAATCTTAAATAATGCCCTTGCTGATCGTATTGCTATTATGAGAGATCCTTATGCGCTAAATGCTGTAGTGCCCTTAGGCGATTTAAATATCTGGCAAAAACCCGGCGATGTAGCTAAATACCCTTATCCTTATGATTTTAGCCGTTATGGAAACATTCAGCCATTAAGGGCCGATCAAACCTTGTGGCAGGAGAGTGGCACCTATCTGAAAATTAATAACCTCACACTTTCTTATATGTTCGATAAGAAGATGATCCAAAGATTTGGACTGGCCAATTTAAGGATATTTGCTTCAACCAATAACTTGATCACCTTTTCTAAGTATAGCGGTCCCAATCCGGAGAACGTAACCGCTTTAGGCCGCGATATTTCCAACGGTTATCCTGTGCCGCGTACCTATAACATTGGTTTGAATTTAGAACTTAATACAGGCAACTAAAAATATTTATTATGAAAAAAGTTATCATTTACACTTTGGTTATTGCAGCATGTTTTTGCTTGCCTTCATGTAAAAAGTTTTTAAATGTGCAGCCTCTGGATAAATTAACAGGGAACAACTACTTCCAGTCTAAAGAAGATGTGGTTGCCAATATTTATGATTTGTCGAGGATTGTTTTTAGCAAAATAAACGAAACACACTATGTTGGTGCGGTTGGAGAATACAGATCAGGCGAAGTATTGCACGAAAGCCAATCTGATAATGCCCCCTCTCGCGAATATGTAGAATATCTGGGTAGAAACGACCTGTTAAACCTGATCAGAAGAGGGCAACCCTGGGATTACTACAATTTTGACAGAATAACAGATTGGACCGGTTATTACCGTGCAATTCAAGGCGCCAATATCCTGATCGCTAAATTAGAAGAAGGGGTTCCCGGCATTACCGAAGCAGAAAAAGGGCAGTTTAAGGCCGAAGCTGCATTTATCCGCTCGCTTTGTTATTTTACCATGGTACGGTTATACGGCGATGTGGTGTATTATACCGATGCATTTCACTCTACATCACTACCCCGCGAAAACTTTGTATCCGTATTAAATAAGTGTATTGCCGATTTAAACGGTTATAAAAATCAGATTCCATTTACCTATAGCGATCCTGCTTTAAAAGGTGTTCGCGCAAGCAGAGGCAGTATCATTGCTTTGATGATGGAGATGAACATGTGGAATGCAGGTTTCGATGGAGCCAATGCCAGAAAGTATTATCAGGCTACGGCAGATTTGGGAAAGGAACTGGTGGCGAGCAATGCCTATCGCTTATTACCCCTTTCAGATTGGTCAACAGTGATCAAAGGCCGTTCGGATGAAAGTTTATTCGAATTTTATCAGAGTATAAATTATGGCGATGCCGTATTGAATGTGGCACCTATAGCCGATATGTTTTTGCATTACCCATATAAAAGACCCGAATATACCCACCGCGTAAGTTTTGCTTACTACCGGGGAGAATACATGCAGAAACTTTTTCAGGACGGGGGCGACAAAAGGATCACGACCTGGTTTAATGAAGATATTTTTGCCGACAATGGCAAGTTCATGATGTTAAAATATGCCAAGAATTCTTTTATCGTGGGCGAGGAAGATGCCAATCCTGACAATACTTTTATGATTTTCAGGTATGGGGGAGAACTCCTGCTGGCGGCAGAAGCGCTGGCTAATATCGATGAAGATGCCGAAGCCATAAAACTGGTCAATATGGTTAGAAACCGGGCTGGTGCATCTCCATACACTCCTTCAAACGGAGATCTGAAGGAATTTATCTTTTACGAACGTTCAAGGGAGCTGATCGGCGAAGGGCATCACTACTTCGATTTGGTTAGAACGAAGCGGATTTTAAACAGTCAGTATTCGTACAACGTGCTTACATCCGATAAATTTAGTCGTGGTGCCTGGACCTGGCCAATTAACCAAAATGCACTAAACAACAACCCATTTATGAAATTGAATGATTACTGGGTTAATGGTGGTAATTAATTATAATAAAAGAGATATGAAAAAGCTGATTTTTGCTTGTGCTGCTTTATTGCTTGTGTTAAATGCTTGTAAACGTGACGAATATTATCGTGATGGAGGCCTGGCCAATCCCAACTTTAATGGGAACATGCTCCAATATTTGCAGGCTAAAAAAGTGCCTTTTGATACCATAGCCAAAATCGTAAAGCTGGCGGGTATGGAAAGCACCTTCTCTAACGAAGACTTTACTTTTTTCGCGCCTGATGATGATGTAATCAAAAGAACAATCGGAACAATCAGAACCAATGGTTTAAATAATTTCCTTTTTTATTCGGGAAAAGATACCGTTAAAACATTGGATCAGATTAGTCCGCTTATCTGGAAGAGATATCTGCAGCGGTACATGTTTAAAGGTGTGAACAGGTTAAAAGATTATCAGCAGATAGACTTTGATGTTAAAAGTGTTTATCCGGGAGGCCTGTATTATTCCCTTGGCGGTAATATTTCAAACATTGGAGTAACCTACGGTACCGCCAATAACATCAAATACATTGGTTACCGCCAATTGGTTTTAACCTACATTCCTGATGCCTCCAAACCGAATGATAATTGGTATATCAATAAGGTATCATCATCTGATATAAAACCCACCAACGGTGTGGTACATGCTTTGGCCTTTAACGATTTGATTGGCGGAGCTTACTTTGGATTTAACCGGAGTGATTTTTTTAATGATGTGTATTACAGTGGGCTAACGCCTTCTGATTCTTCGAAATAAAATCACATCTGGTGTTACCTTAAGAAATTAAACGATGAAAAAAATTAAATTAATATTCGCAATAATCACTTTGATGGCTTTTAGCTTTCAAGGGTGTAAAAAGGCAGATGATGTGATCCCCGATCCATATGCTGATGCTAAATCGCCGTTAGGAGTGTCCATTTCACAAACTGATGTACCTGTACCCGCAGCAGGCATCGTAGGTACATCTGTAGTGATCAAAGCCTCTGGTTTTGATCAATATAAAAATCAATTAACCTTTATGTTTAATGGCGAAAAGGCTGAGGTAGTTAGTGTAACTGCTACCGAAATTACGGTTAAAGTACCAGAAAGCGGTAGTACTGGTGTAACCTCAATCGCCATTGGTGATCAGTTATTTATTGGGCCAACTTTTACCGTAACGGGACTTATTAAGATTGATCCTACTTTTAAAGCCATAGCTGGCACCAACGGTTTCGTAAGTCAGGTATATGAAATGATTGATGGAAGGAATATCGTAGTGGGTAATTTCACCAATTTTGATAACAAGGGCGGTGTAGTTCCCATCAACAGGATTGCGAGAACTTCGCTTGACGGAGAATACGACCGCACTTTCCGCACCGGAAGAGGAGCCAACGGTAGTTTAGCCAGGATCTTGGAAATTGGTGGGCGTTTTATTATAGCAGGTGGTTTTAGCGGATTTAACCAGCGTACCGAAAACATCAGCAATATTACCAGTTTGTTCACCAGCGGGGCAATTGATACGATAAAAATTCAAACAAAAAAGAAACCAACGCTTACCGATACCGTAACGCAGAAATGGTTTCCGAGGTTTAATGGAGGCACCAACGGTTTTATTAACCGTGTGTATGCACATCAGGGGAAAATTTTGGCCACAGGCGATTTTAGGTATTATGTAAAAAGAACTTACGATAAGTTTAATTACGATTTATCAAGGGATACGGTAATCTTGGATAGTACAGAGATCCGCCAGATTTTGCGCTTTAATCTAGATGGTAGTCTCGATAAAACATTCCGTTTCAGTACCGCTACCAATAAGGGGAAAGAAAGTGCAAACGGACCTGTGGATACTTACATGCATACCGAGGCAGAGAAGCTGGAAAAACTGGTGGTGTTTGGTAATTTTACCACTTTCGATGGTCAGCAAGCCAACCGCATTGTGAGACTAAATTCTGACGGAAGCATTGATCCTACTTTTACACCCGGTACAGGGGCCGATAATGCCATATATTCTTGTACTTATAATGTAACCACAAAAAAATATGTGATCACCGGAAGTTTTACCCGTTACAATGGTAAAGCAGCAGTAGGTGTTGCCGTTTTGAATGATAACGGAACCTTAGATGAATCATTCACATCGATGGCCTTTGAAGGTGGGCAAGCTAATTTTGCAAAGCAACTCAGTAATGGGTTGATTGTAGTAAGCGGATATTTTATTAAATACAATGGTGTTACAAGGAATGGTTTTATGGTTTTAACCCCCACGGGAACATTGGCAAAAGGATACAATTCTACAGGTCCGTTTAGTGGCAGCTTATCTGATGTCATCGAAACCAAATCGGCAGATGGTAAAAAAGCACTCTTGCTGATCGGTGGTTTTAGCCGTTTTGATAATTTACCATTATACAACATAATTAGGGTAACCATCGAATAATAGATTCAGCTAACCAGATATAAATTAAGATGAGTATGATGAAAAAATATAAATTATTGATTGGCTTAATCGCTGCAATAACCACCACAACTATATTTTCCTGCAATAAAGAATTCGAACGAACCATTGGAGATAGGGATGCAAGTGATACCACAACGGTTAAATACGGAAACCGAAAAGTACTTTATTTGGTGGTTGATGGCGCAAGGGGGCAATCGGTTTTAGATGCCAACACGCCAAATATAGATGCCATTTTACCGCATTCGATCTACACCTGGGTAGGTTTAAGTGATCCTGAAGCAACGGCAAATGCAACCAATTGGGCAAATATGTTAACCGGGGTAAAAAAGGAAAAACATAAGGTTACTACCGATGCATTAACCAACAACAATCTGCAGAATTACCCGATTATCTTCAACAGGATTAAAGAGGCCAGTGCAAAATCGAAAATTGTGACCTATACCCCTTCAGCAGTTTTTAAATCGTTAAACACAGGAGCCGATGCAAGTAACCTGGTGGCAGATGATGATGCGGTTAAAGCTGGATTGATCAACAACATCAACACAGATACTGCATCCGTTATTGTCGGTCATTTTACCGGGGTTAATGCCGCAGGGGCAGCATCCGGATATGATGTTTCTTTTCCGGCCTATAAAGCAGCGATCGAAAAATTTGATACCAGTGTAGGTGAAATCCTGGCTGCACTAAAGAAAAGGCCTAATTATAACAATGAACAATGGCTGGTGGTTATTGCATCAAGCGCAGGCGGGCAATATACCCTACCCGCAAACGCCGACGACCAAACTATTTTTAGCCAGCCTAAAGTAAACGCTTTCGTCATTTATTATGCGCCAACCTACAACAAACGAATTTTAACCAAGCCATTTACGGGTAACAGGTATTTAGGCAAAACCATCCGTTTTAAAGGGCAAGACATCAGGGCACAAATTGACGCCGCTGACGCTGATGTTTACAATATAGATGATACCACAAAAGTGACCATAGAACTTAAGGTTAAAAAGAACGAAGACAAGTTTTTCTGGCCGAGTATTCTGGGTAAACGTAACGAATGGTCTAGCGGCCACCCGAGCGTAGGCTGGGTAATTTATTTAGAAGAAGACTATTGGTATTTTGAGTGGCGTGGTACCAAAGACGGAGATTACCGCCAATGCAGGGGTGGAAGTTTTGCCAAAGGCAAGTGGACCAATTTAACAGCGAAAATAGAAGTGCGTAACGGGCAGCGGTTTGTGCGTACTTATACCAATGGTACCTTTAATAACGAACTCGAGATTACCCCTTCAGGCTCGCTGGCCAATTCTAATCCCTTAAAATTGGGATTTTTAAATGGAAATGGCCACGGCACGCCTGATGTATATGTGAGCGACATCCGCTTTTTCAAGTTTTCTGTTCCGGATGGAATGATCGGCAACTATGCCTGTCAAACGTCAATCGACCAAAGTCACCCGTATTTTAATTTTCTGGTAGGGTACTGGCCTGCAACAGATGGCAATGGTAATATCATGGCAGATATCAGTTCTCAGGCACATGATTTTAAATTTCAGGGCACCTATACGTGGGAAAATTTTAACGATTTAATCTGCCCGCCGGCACCAGAAACGCTGGCCATATTTGTGCCGCAAACATCAGATATTCCGGCACAGGTTATAAACTGGTTAAAGATAGCTAATAAACAAACCTGGGGGCTCGATGGCCGCGTTTGGTTAGATCAGTAACAGATTTGATGATCATTTAAACAGCATAAAATGAAAAAAATTATATATATCGCATTGATAAGTTTAACCATTATCGGTGTTTATTCATGCAATAAATCACAAATAGAAGATTTAACATTACCCGATCCCAATACCAGGAGCATAACAGGCGAAGGCATCGTTGCGGGAAATGTTTCCATAGATAATGAATATGTTAAAGTTCCTTTTAAAATTTCTTTAACAGGCGTTGCAGAAGAAGCTTTTCAGGTAGGTTTAACTTTAAATAATGATACCGTTACCCAGTTAATTAATAACGGAACCATTACGAACGCCATTCTGATGCCATCTGCGGGGGTAGAATATCCCAATGTGATTAATGTGGCTTATGGAACCGATCAAAGCGAAGGTGTGGCCACTGTTCGCAGATCGGTATTGGAGCGCAATTATGGTAAAAAAGTTGTTTTTGCCCTCAAACTTTCGGCGCCTGGTAAAGGAAATAAAATAGCCGCAGGCAAGTCTACCATCATGGTTATCATTAACACATCCGACCTGTTAAAACCTGCTGATCTGCACTATTTGACTTTAAAAGATGGTGGAACCTACAACGTGGTGTATAAAGGCGATTACATTGTGGGGCCTGCCGGAGTAACCATTCCACTTATTGTAAATTTAGAAAACCAACCATCAACGGCCTTTAATATTAAAATCAAAGAAAATATTGACACCATTGCTACACTGGTTGGCAGAGGGACTTTGCCTGCAGATGCCATACACCTGGCGGCTAAAGATTATAGCGTTGATACTTTGGTTCGGTTTGCAACCGGCGCTTCGAGTGCCGTTGTGCGGCTTCAGATCCCATGGCCGGTTTTCGATGCCAACATTGTTGCCAATAAGAAATTTGCATTCGCCTTTAGTATTAGTGAGGCAAGCAACCACGTCATTCACCCGATCAAGAGCAAATTAATTGTGGTGGTAGACCCCAATGTAAATTTGGATAATAACTCTTACATTACAGGAAACGGCACTGGTTTAACCGCTAAATATTATACCAATACCCAGTTAGATCCGGATGACGGGCGCGCACCATTTGTAACCAGGATAGATGAGACCATTAACTTTAGCGGAGATGGATGGCCGGACAACGTCAAAAATGCAGCCGGAACGCAATTAAGCAGGGATAACTTTGCCAGTAGATGGAAAGGTGAATTCCTGGCACCCGTACGTGGTACTTATACTTTTTATCAGACCCGCTGGGATGATGGCTCAAGATTATATGTAAATGGGGTGGCTCTGGTAGATGATTATAATACCCAATGGGATAAAGATACCCGGAAGGGTACCATTTTTCTGGAACGCGGAAAACGTTATACCATTGAAGCGCATCACCGCGAAAATGTAGGCGGGCAGCAAGCTTATCTGGAAATCGAAGTTCCGAATATTTTATCAAAAAGGGTAATTCCAAAATCTCAATTATTTCCAACGCCTTAAATATTAATCAGATATGAAAAATAACGTAAAAAGATTATTCAGTATCCTATCTCTTTTAATACTTATTATCATTACTACTGTAAAGTGTAAAAAAGATGCAGAAGAGGTTGTACCAGTAGTGGACGAACCTAAACCAACCGCAGGTTTTACATATGTAAGGCCAGATACGGTAAAATTTTTAGAGTACCAGTTTACGGGTACCTCTACCAATTATAAAACTTTATTGTGGCAGTTTGGAGATGACAGTACTTCGGTTTTGGTCAATCCAAAACATACCTACCGCTTCCCCGGGAAATATAAGGTAACCTTAACCACCAGGAATGGCCAGGGTTATTCTGCTGCAAAAGAAGTGATTTTAAATATTGTTGATCCCAATTTCGACCCTACAAAAATCGGCGAAAATTATATGCAGACGGTTGGCGGTATTTTCTCAGTAAACTTGGAAGCCGGTGCCGGCCCCAATTCTGCTGAGGGATCAAAAAAACTGGTGGATGGAGACATTACCACCAAATTTTTGCAGGCCGGTTTTGATGGTACGCAGCGATGTACTTTCGAACTGACAACACCACAGGTAGTTGGCGCCTATACCTTAACTTCAGGAAACGATGCTGAAGACAGAGACCCCCGGTACTGGATTTTACAGGGATCAATAGATGGTATTCAATATACCGACTTACATACGGTAACCACCTGCCCATGGGCCAATTCGGGTGAAAGACGTGTGACCAAAAGGTATTATTTTGACAACTTTGTAGCCTATAAATTCTATCGTCTTTATATCAAAGCAAACCGTGGGAGCCGTGTATTTCAGCTCTCCGAATGGACCATCAATAAAAAACAGCCTTAAGTAATTGGCGCTCCAGATTAGTTTAAGAATACATGAAGCTTAACCACTTCATGTATTTTTAGTTTGGAAAAAGCCGGGTTTAGATAACGATGAGGTTACAAAACCGAGGCGCTGCTAAAAATTAAATGCTTAAAATAGCTGAAAACGATGTTTTAAATGTCGTTTAGACAATTAAAATTTGCCAACGCTTGCCAAAAGTAGATTATATTTTATACTTTAGTAAAACGTTTAACTAGCGTTAAATCTAACCAACATATAAAAATCAGATTTCAACACACACATACATGATGAACAAAACCAACACTTTAAAATTCTTAGGCATATTGGGCTGCATGTTTATAGGCAGTTTGCTAAAAGCACAAGAACGGAAGGCTCCGGCTTACCCCTTAATTACGCACAATACCTATTTCAGTATCTGGTCTACCACCGATAAATTAAATGAGTCTGCAACCCAGCATTGGACGGGTGCCGATCATTCTCTTCTAGGGATGATAAATGTTGATGGCAACATTTATCGCTTTTTAGGTAAAGAAAGCACCAGCTATAAAACCGTTGTGCCTGCATCCGATGAAAAAGCTTACGACATAAAATATACAGAAACTGAACCTCAGGGCGATTGGAAAGCTGCAAACTATGCAGCTGGTAACTGGCAAACAGGTTATGCACCGATAGGGGACGATGCTAAAAATGTGAAAACCTTATGGAAATCGAATGATATATGGGTAAGGAGGACCTTTAACGTCGATAATCCTTTATCAATAAACGAGTTGTTTTTAAAGATCAATCACGACGATAATATCGAGGTTTACCTAAATGGAAAGAAAATCTATACGAAAGAAGGCTGGACGAATGATTTCAAATATATTGCTTTAAGCAATAGCGATAAAAGTGCATTAAAAGCCGGATCAAATGTAATGGCCATCCACCTGAAGAATACTGCCGGTGGCCGTTTTCTTGATTTTGGCTTGGTTGATAAACTTAAAGATAATGCTGAAAAAGTACAGGTTGCCAAGCAAAAAAGTGTCGATATTAATGCCACGCAAACAATCTATAACTTTACCTGTGGTAAAATAGACCTGAAATTAACTTTTACATCGCCATTATTAATGAACGACCTGGGTTTGTTTGCACGTCCGGTTTCGTACGTTTCCTACCAGGCGAAGGCGAATGATGGCAAAACACACCAGGTAAAAGTATACCTGAGTGCATCATCAAACATTGCGGTATATCGTCCTACGCAAGAGGTAACCACCACAAAATACAGCACCTCCAAATTATCGGTATTAAAAACGGGTACCGTAGAACAGCCGGTTCTTCAAAAGGCGAGCGACGATATGCGTATAGACTGGGGTTATTTTTATGTAGCCGCGCCAAAAACCAGTAATGTAGTTCAATTTGTAACGGCCGAAAAAGATGCGGCTGACGCTTTTAGAAAAGGCAATTCGGCCTCGACAGCTAAAAATGGTAAAATGCTTGCCCTAAATACCGTTATTCCTTTCGGGCAGGTGGGTAAAGCTGCGGTAGAAAAATATGTTGAACTGGGTTATGATGAGATTTATAGTGTTCAATATTTTAATAAAAATTTAAGGCCATGGTGGAATACCTCAGGTAAAGAAACCATCGAGGCACAATTAACGGCGGCGGCTGATGAGTACAAAAAAGTGATTGCGAAGTGCGAAGCTTTCAACCAGGCTTTATATGCCGATGCCTTAAAATCAGGCGGTAAAGAATATGCTGATTTATGTGTTTTAGGCTATCGCCAGAGCATTGCTGCACATACTTTGGTTAAGAGCCCAGAGGGTGAAATTTTATGGTTATCTAAAGAAAACAATAGCGGTGGGTTTATCAATACGGTTGATGTAACTTATCCTTCTGCGCCGCTTTACCTGATTTATAATCCTGATTTATTAAAGGGTATGCTGAATGGAATTTTCTATTTCAGCGAAAGCGGAAAATATCCACACCCTTGGGCAGCACACGATCTGGGAACCTATCCATTGGCCAACGGACAAACTTATGGAGAGCCGATGCCGGTTGAAGAGTCAGGTAACATGATTATTTTAACCGCTGCGATCGCCAAAGCACAGGGAAATGCAAATTACGCAAAAGCACATTGGAAAACCTTAACCACCTGGGTTGATTATCTGACCAAAGAGGGCTTGGACCCAAAAACACAGTTATGCACCGATGATTTTGCCGGTCACCTGGCTCGTAACGCTAACTTATCGGTAAAAGCAATAGTTGGCATCGCCTCTTATGCCCAAATAGCCCAAACGTTAGGTTATGATGATGTAGCTAAGAAATACCGGGCTATTGCAGAGAGTATGGTGCCAAAATGGATAGAAATGGCCGATGCGGGCGATCATTATGCGCTAACTTTTGACAATAAGAATACCTGGAGCCAGAAATATAACCTGGTTTGGGATAAAGTATTAAACCTGAACCTGTTTCCACAGAAAATCTACGATACCGAAACCAAATATTACCTTACCAAACAGAACAAGTACGGTATTCCATTGGATAGCAGAAAAGCCTATACCAAAAACGACTGGATTTTATGGACAGCCACTTTTGCGCCAACCCAAAAAGAATTCGAAGCTTTGGTGCACCCGGTTTATAAACACGCTGTCGAAACAGAATCAAGAGTGCCTTTGAACGATTTTTATGATTCGAATACCGGTATCCGAGATAATTTTAAAGCCAGGAGTGTAGTGGGTGGTTTTTATATGAAAATGCTTGCCGATAAATTAAATGGTAAATAATAACTCACGTCCATTAAATTAACAATCTAAGGTTCTGCATTAATTTGCAGGACCTTTTTTATTTCCATCCAATTGTGTTCTTAAAGACGAATGAAAAGCTTGATGTATACAAGCGGAAAAGCGCTATTTAGTACTTGTTAGAATTAGGAAATGAATGGCTTCTGGTTCTTGGCGGTTTTCAGTCCCGCCATGCGCTATAGCTCCGATGAAAAATCGGAGGCTGCCGCTGTTGTCGGGTTTATTAACAATGGTTTCTGCATCCCGGAACCCCGAACATGAAATACTGTTTTGGCCATTTAGTCCTGGTTGTAGCGTTACCCCAATGTGATTAAGTTAAGTCGAAAACAAAAAAGTTTTGTCATCCTGAGAGATAATTTATTGTAAAGACGATTCTTCTATGGGATCTGTCAATGGTAGCCCGTCGAAGGACAAATATTTTTTGTTTTTTCGACTGGTAAGGGTCTTCGACAGGCTCAGACTAACAATGTTGATGTTTAACTATCAAAACTCAAACTCCAGTTGATTGCTTTCTGGTTTTTCTATCTCCACATCATCATAAAACCGCGATAAGGTGATGCCCAACAGCCTGACCTGGGTGGTGCCGATTGCCGCCTCTTCCAAAAGTTTAATGGCTTCAGCATAGATTACTGCAGCTTTGTTAATCGGTGTAGCGAAAGAGCGGCTGCGCGTAATCAGTTTAAAATCAGCAAACTTGATTTTTAAGGTAACCGTTTTTCCACTTAGCTGGTATTTTTCTAAACGTTTGGCCACGGTTTCACTGATCTGTTTCAGCAGATCATGCATTACGGCATCTTCGTTGGTATCTTCAGAAAAAGTATCTTCAGCACCTACCGATTTTGCTTCGCGATTTGCACGAACAGGCCGGTCGTCTATCCCACGTACAATTTTATAATAAAAGCTCCCCGATTTTCCGAATTGGGCAATAAGTTGTGCTTCCGTCAGTTTTTTTAAATCTGCACCGGTATTAATCTGCATGGCCTTCATTTTGGCCGCGGTAACTTTGCCTACCCCGAAGAACTTTTCTACCGGCAGTTTTTCCATAAAAGCTTCAATCTTCGATGGACCAATAAAAGTTAAACCATCAGGTTTGTTCATGTCTGATGCTACTTTAGCCACAAATTTATTGATCGATACGCCCGCCGAAGCGGTTAAGTTTAACTCATTTTTAATTGCATCTTTAATTGATTGTGCAATATCAATAGCCGATCCGATTCCGAGTTTGTCGATCGTTACATCCAGGTAAGCTTCATCCAATGAAAGGGGTTCGATCAGATCAGTATAACGGCTAAAAATTTCTCTGATTGCTTTCGAAACCGCGGTATAGGCATCAAAACGTGGATATACGAAAATGGCCGTTGGGCAAAGCTGGTAGGCTTTACTCGATGGCATTGCCGAACGGATCCCATACTGACGGGCTTCATAACTGGCTGTAGAAACCACTCCACGGCTATCCGGTTTGCCCCCAACCACTAAGGGTTTTCCGCGGTACTCGGGGAAATCGCGTTGCTCTACAGATGCATAAAATGCATCCATATCGATGTGGATTATTTTTCTTAAAACCGGTGGAATTGTATCAGACATGCAATGATCTAAATTTCGCGATTTTTATCAGAATTATTGGGCTGGATTTTTTTTCTTTACATAATATGGAGAGAGCAATTCGTTTTTATAAAAATGCCAAACACGAATGGTATGCCGATATACCCGAATGGGGCGGTGCCATTGAAGATTTACAAATGGTAGAAGGGGCTGACGAACTGTTGAACTGGATAGCCGCAGCCGAAAATGAATGTACATTATTAATGGCTGATGAGCCGATTGAAAATGCTGAAATTTTAGATCTGGTGTACGCTCGGGAAGAAAATCTGGGCGGTGGTGGCGATTACCTGTTGGAAACATTTAGGAAAGAATTTAAAAATCACAAAATTTGGCTTTGCCATGTAACGGAGTTTGTTTTTAAACAACTGCCCGAAAAGATTTATTTTAAAGAAATTAATAAATACTAAAGTGAGTGTGCTGTTATTAATGGTTCAAGGTTAGTGTCTCGGCTTAAAACAAATCTATTTTAAGCGCTTTTCGTTATGAAGAACTCGTTCCCGGATCTATTAACCAAGGGCATTGAGCGTTATCCTGCAGCAAAACAATGAGATAACTATTGTTTTTCACGAGCATTGCGCTCCAAATAGATTAGTGTTTCAAATCAGGAAATGAGCAGTTTGTGGTTCTTGGCGGTTTGCAGTCCTGCTTTCGCTTATAGTCCTCTCCCGATGAAACCTGTGGAACAAGCAAGCATACCGATAAACAAAATTATGAATGCTTAAATCGGGATTCGGGCTATTCCGCTCAATCAGGTTTATGAACAAGGGTTGGTGCACGCTGCAACCTCACAAATGAAATGCTGTTTTGGCCAACCTGGACCCGGTTGGAGCATTACCCTGCAGCAACGAGGCATCCCGAACTTTCGGGAAAGCGTAAAAGCGGAAAACGGGAGCAAACGCTCTGTAGTGTACAAGTGCTGCGCTCCAAATATCGATTAGTGTTTAAAATCAGGAAATGATTAAGCGGATTATCATGCAAAAAACCTTGAAATGAATTGGAAGTAAAGTTTCTAAGTGGTAGTGCGCTAATCCAATAAAATTTCTACCCTGTTCAGTAACGAGTCCATTTCAAATGGTTTTTCCATAAAATCATTTGCACCTGCATCCAGCGCAGATTGCCGGATGTCTCTACTTGCCGAGATCATTAAAATGGGGATTTCTTTATATTGAGGATCATTTTTAAGCTGCCTGCAGATATCCCTGCCATCATGTCCACTCATCCAGATATCCAGCATAATCAGATCCGGCTTGTTTTTTACTGCATCTATAACCGCCCCACCATCATACGTAAATTCAACATCATAACCCATCACTTCCAGAATCATTGTTACAGCATCAACAATTCCTTCGTCGTCGTCAGCAATGAGTATTTTCTTATTTCCCATTTTGTAATTTTATTTCATATCGTTTGTTTTTCAACCGGTAAATGAGAAGATGGTCGGTAGCGTATAAATTATTAATGCGGCAAAGATGCTTTTTGTTTTAAAAAAAATGAATATTTATTTAAATAAATTCCGGTACGCCGGTTAAACTATTTTGCTGCCGGATTACAGCGCCGGGTTCTGGATGTGTCATTGGAACACGAAATGTACAATTTTTAAGCTTATCAAATATTTTGGACATTTATAGTTTATATTTACGGCGTTTATTCAAACTAATTGGGTTTAACAGCCAAAAATGGACAGCATTAATATTAAGAAATTAGCGGAAGCATTAAATTTATCTACTTCTACAATTTCGAGGGCTTTTAGAGATAACAGTGATATAAATAGTGCTACCAAGGCGCGTATATTGGCTAAGGCGAAAGAATTGAACTATCAGCCCAACCACTATGCCAGTAATTTAAGAGAGCAGAAAAGCAAAACCATTGCCGTTATTGTGCCCGAACTGGCAAATAATTATTTCTCCCAGGCCATTCATGGTATTGAACGCGTAGCCCGTGAAAATGGGTACCATATTCTAATTTATGTAACGGATGATGAGTATCAAAAGGAAGTAACTTTCATCCGCCACCTGCACAATGGTAGGGCCGATGGCATTATCATGTCGGTTTCGGGAGAGGCCGACGATCATAATTACCTTAATAAATTTGGCAGTAAAAGATTACCATTGGTGTTTTTCGACCGGATTTATGAAGACATCGATACGCCAAGGGTAATTACAAACGATTATAACAGCAGTTTTCTGGCAACAGAACATTTAATAGAGCAGGGCTGTACCAGAATTGCTTACCTTGTGGTGAATAAAAGTTTATCAATAGGTAAAACCCGTATGCAAGGCTATCTTGATGCACTGGCTAAACACCAGGTTCCCTTTGAAGAAAACCTGATTGTAGATTGCAGCAACAGTTATGAAGAAAATAGCGTGATCATCAAAGAGGCTTTAACGCAATTAAAGCCAGATGGTATTTTTACCTCTGTAGAGCGTTTGGCTTTCGCTACTTATTATGCCTGTTACGATCTCAATATCAGCATACCAAAAGCGTTAAAAGTGATCAGTTTCTCCAGTTTGGAAATTGCTCCTTTGCTAAACCCTTCGCTCACCACCATCACTCAGCCCGCTACCGAAATCGGAGAAGAAGCGGCTAAATTACTGTTTACTATTTTGGATGATCGTGCCGATAAAAGCCCGTCAAATGAGGTGGTTTTAACATCTAAAATCATCAAGCGGAATTCGACCAGAAATGACTAAAAAACGGCTTAAAAAATGAGCCCGTTTTTGGTCAGAAATTTTCAAAAAAAATCTTCACTTAGTGTAAAATACGCAGAATTCTGACTGATTTTCGGGAACGTTCCCGAAAATCAACCGGAATTTTCTCCAATTTTTTCGGGAACGTTCCCGAAAAAAGCCTTAAAAATTGCTTAGTGTAATTTTCACACTTTAAATAAAAAATTATTAATTATAATTTATTGATTTTTAGGATATTATAATTTTAATATTTGTCCTGTATGGATTTTTACCATCGCCAAAAAGCCAATTTTTATCCTGATTTTTTTCGCTAAATTTTGGTCTGAAATTTATTTTTTAAATAAATTTTGAAATATCATTAACAGCTGTAAATTAGGCCTCTGTGTAAATCACTATAATATTTAACCAAATTTTTAAACTTAAACGAGCTTCAGATATGAGAGTATTTTACCTGTTAAAACAGGGGCTTTGGGTGCTGTTGGTTTTTTCAGCATTAATGGTAAAAGCACAGACCGGATCGGTATCTGGTCAGGTGCTCGACGAAACCGGCCAACCATTACCTGGTGCTTCTGTAGTTGTTAAAGGAACAACAAGAAGTACATCAACCGATGCTAACGGTAATTACAAACTAGCAGGATTACCAAACGGTTCGATAACACTGTCTGCAAGTTTTGTAGGCTATCAGAGCCTTGATAAAGCCGTAAGCATTTCAGCAGGCGCCACGGTTAATTTTCAATTGGTGCCGGATGCCCAAAAACTGAACGAAGTGGTGGTAATCGGTTATGGTACTGCAGAAAAGAAAAACCTGACAGGCTCAATCACTACGGTAAATGCCAAGGATTTCCAGAAAGGTACCATTACCACACCCGAGCAATTGATCCAGGGTAAGGTAGCGGGTGTAAACATTGTTTCGGGCGGTGGAGCACCAGGTGGCGGTAGTACTATCCGTATCCGTGGAGGTGCCTCCCTCAATGCCAGTAATGATCCTTTGATCGTGGTTGATGGAGTGCCTTTCAGCGGTAACAGCATTGGTAATGCACCAAGTCCGTTATCATTGATCAATCCCAATGATATCGAAACCTTTACCGTTTTAAAAGACGCAAATGCCACGGCCATTTATGGATCAAGGGCATCTAATGGGGTAATCCTGATCACCACTAAAAAAGGGGCATCCGGAGAGCCTGTAATCAATTTCAGTACCAATAATTCAATTGCAAGCGTTGCCAAAAAAGTAAATGTACTTACCGGCGATCAGGTGCGGGCCTTTGTCAATGCAAATGGTACCGCTGCCCAAAAAGCATTGCTGGGTACAGCCAATACCGATTGGCAAAATGAAATTTATCAGCAAGCATTCTCTACAGATAACAATTTAAGTATTGCCGGATCTTTAAAAGGTGTGCCTTACCGTGTATCTGCAGGCTATCTTGATCAGGATGGGGTGGTGATTACCAGTAAGTTGAAAAGGGCTACGGGTGCCATATCTGTTGCGCCTCGGTTTTTCACCGATCACCTCAAAGCCGAACTGAACTTAAAAGGTTCTTTGAGCCAGTCGCAATATCCCAACGATGGTGCTATTGGCGCAGCAATTCAGTTCGATCCTACACAACCCGTTTATGCCAACAATAACTATGGCGGGTATTTCGAATGGCTAAGCTCCACCGGTGTGCCTAATCCTAATGCCCCTCGCAATCCGGTAGCCTTAATCAGGCAACAGGATAACCGTGGAAACGCTGCAAGAAGCTTTGGTAACTTGAAACTGGATTATTCTTTCCATTTTTTACCCGAATTACATGCAGTGGTAAACCTGGGTTATGATTATTCAAAAGGTTATGGCCGCACCATCGTGCCCACTTATGCGGCACAGAGCGCATCAACCAGCGGATCATATTCAAACCGGTTAAACACCGAGATGAACAAATTTTCTGAAGCCTATTTAAGTTACGCCAAAACCGTAGAAAGCATTAAAAGTAAATTTGATGTAACTGCTGGTTACGGTTATTACGACGATGCAGTTACCAATTACAACTTCGCTACCTATAAAGGTACCGGAGAACTGTTAACTACACCTGTTTTCCCTTTTTCAGTTGAGCAGAACAAATTGCTTTCTTATTACGGCCGCTTCAACTATACTTTGAACGAGAAATATATCTTATCAGGTACCATAAGGGCCGATGCTTCCTCTAAATTTGCCCAGAACAACCGTTGGGGTTATTTCCCATCAGTAGGTTTTACCTGGAGAATTATCGGTGAAAATTTCTTGAAAAATAGCGAAACCCTGTCAGATCTGAAATTGCGTTTAAGTTATGGGGAAACCGGTAATAAAGATGGTATCGGCAACTATGATTACCTTTCTAAATATTACGCCAGCACAAACAATGGCCAATACCAGGTTGGTAATAATTTCTACAGCTACTACAGTCCGGCG
This sequence comes from Pedobacter zeae, assembly GCF_014196715.1. Taxonomy (GTDB): domain Bacteria; phylum Bacteroidota; class Bacteroidia; order Sphingobacteriales; family Sphingobacteriaceae; genus Pedobacter; species Pedobacter zeae. The sequence goes on along the minus strand of NZ_JACIEF010000003.1, from coordinate 170,519 downwards.
GGTTACGATCCTGACTTGAAATGGGAAACCACCACTACTTACAATGCCGGCTTGGATTATGGTTTTATAAAAGGAAGGTTATATGGAAGCATTGATGTTTACTATAAAAAAACCAAGGATCTGTTAAGTACCGTAACTATTCCGGTAGGAACCAACTTCACCAACGTATTAACCACCAATGTGGGTAATATGGATGTACGTGGTGCTGAGGTAAGCTTAAATTATGTGGCCATTAAAACAGCCAATACAAGTTGGGAACTGGGAATCAATGCCGCATACAATAAAAGAGAGGTAACCAACCTGACCTTAAACCCAAATTCGGGTTTCAAGATTGATGCTGGTGACATTACCGGGGGTACAGGTATCCACCTGAAATACAACGCGGTTAACCAGTTACCGGGCTCATTCTATGTATATAAACAGGTGTACAATGCCGATGGCAAACCACTTGAAGGTGTTTATCAGGATCTGAACGGCGATGGTAGCATTTCTGCCGCAGACCAGTATTTTTATAAATCACCTGATCCTAAAGTAATCCTGGGTTTCAATACCTCATTTACTTATAAAAAATGGACAGCAAGCACCGTGTTAAGAGCCAATATCGGTAATTATGTTTACGACAATATTTCGTCAAACTTTGGCATTAGAAATAACGTATTGAGTACCCAGGGAATTCTGAATAACTCCACTTCAGATTTATATGTAACCAACTTCTCAGGAAGTTCAGGGGTGCAGTACCTGAGCGATTATTTTATCAAAAATGCCTCTTTCCTGAAAATGGATAACCTGGGTTTATCTTATAATGTTGGTAAACTGTCGAAAACCGGAAATGCTAATATGCGCATCTCCGCAAACTGCCAAAACGTGTTTGTGGTTTCTAAATACAAGGGAATAGATCCGGAACTGGTTTCGGGTATCGATTATAACCTTTACCCTCGTCCACGTACATATACTTTGGGCTTAAATGTTGGTTTCTAATACTGAACAAAGAAATAGAAAAATGAAAAATTCATTTAAAACGATATTGGCATTGGGTTTTCTGGCAATCAGTTTAAATGCCTGTAAAAAAGAAGATTTAAACCTGAGGCCTACCAATGATGTAACTGCCGAGAATGTTTATGCAACGCCGGCAGGTTATAAAAACAGCTTAGTTAAGCTATATGCAACCTATGCACTTACCAGTCCATCCGGATCAGATAATAGCGATGTAGGCGGTTTGAATGCGGGTTTTGCCGATTTCTTGAGGTTATTCTGGACTTCACAGGAACTGGTAACCGATGAGGCCATCTGTGCCTGGGGCGATGTGGGCATTCCAGAACTGGATTACGGTACACCAAGTCCAGACAACCAGTTTTTGCGTGGATTGTATTCGAGGAGCATTCTGCAGATCACTTTCTGTAATGAGTTTCTCCGCGAAAGTACACCAGAGAAATTAGCCAGCAGAAATATCACGGGAGCCGATGCTACCGCGATTAATCGTTACCGTGCCGAGGCCCGTTTCTTACGTGCCTATCAATATTGGGTATTGATGGATGCTTTCGGAAACCCTCCTTTTATTACCGAGGATGATGCCATTGGTAAGGTAAACCCGAAACAGATTCAAAGGGCCGCTTTATTTACCTATGTAGAATCGGAACTGAAAGCCATTGAGGGCGATTTAGCCGATGCGCGCACCAATGAGTACGGACGTGCCGATAAAGGGGCTGATTGGGCTTTATTGGCAAGGTTATACTTAAACGCTCAGGTATACACCGGAACAGCCAAATATACCGAGGCCATTACCTATTCGAGCAAGGTGATCAATGCAGGCTATAGCTTAAAAGCAAACTACATGGATTTGTTCAAAGCAGATAATGAAGTGAACAATACCGAAAATATTCTTACCATTAACTATGACGGCATTAACGGTACCAATTATGGCGGAACTACCTTTATTATTAATGCAGCCATTAATGGCGATATGAATCCAACAGCTTACGGGGTACCCAATGGCGGCTGGGGTGGTAACAGGACCAGGCAAAACTTGCCGGCACTTTTTCCTGATGCCAATGGAAGCCAGGATAAACGTGGGGTGTTTTTTGGAACAAAAAGAAATGTTGATGCTGTAGGCGAATTTACGGATGGTTTACGTGTAACGAAGTTCAAGAACGTAACCTCTGCCGGTGCAATGGGCCGCTCTCTGAACGGAACTTTCAGCTCACTTGATTTTGCACTATTCCGTTTAGCCGAGCAATATTTGATTTATGGCGAAGCTGTAGCCCGTGGAGGTTCTGGTGGTAGTGCTGCACAAGCCTTAACTTATGTGAATCTTTTGCGTCAGCGTGCTTATGGCAATGCCAGTGGAAATGTGTCGGTAGCGGCACTGACGACGGATTTTTATTTAGATGAACGTGCGCGCGAACTATACTGGGAAGGCCATCGCCGTACTGACTTGGTCCGCTATGGTAAATTTACAGGTGCAACTTATCTGTGGCCTTTTAAAGGCGGAGTACAGGCCGGGGCATCTTTACCAGCCTACCGTAATTTGTATCCGCTGCCTTTAGCAGATCTGATTGCAAATCCGAATCTGGTTCAAAATACTGGTTATTAATTTTTAATCTTAAAGAGATGAAATCGATATTCTTCAAAACCCTGGCAGTTGGCCTTATGGCGGTTTCGCTGTGGTCATGTAAAAAAGACGAAACCCAGACCGTTTCAAACATTAGCCCTGCCGGAACATTAACAACATCGGCAACCACGATTAACCTGGTACAATCCAATGCCGCACAGGTGGCATTTACCTTGAGTTATCCGCTTGCCACTTCAACCGGATATGTGGTGCCGGTAAACACCAGCTTACAGTTTGGTTTAAAAGGCACTAACTTTTCTCCGGTAAGAGAAATAGCCGTAACTACTAAAACCTATGCGCCAACCATTACCGAGGTTAACAATATGATTTTGGCACTGGGTGGAAAGGTAGGGACTACAGCACAGATCGAGGTGAGGCTAAAATCAGGTGCGGCAGTTAACGATTTAACCTACTCAAACGTAATCACCTTAACCGCTACGCCTTATCTGGCCTCGGCATGGGTTTATGTTCCCGGCGCATATCAGGGCTGGAATCCTGCCACTGCCGATAGTCTGATCTCGGTTTCAAGCAATGGCGTTTATACCGGCATGATCGCCTTTACCCCTGGTAACCTCGAATTTAAAGTTACCCCGGCAAAAAAATGGGATGTAGCTTATGGCGATGCAGGCGGGGGTAAAATCAGCAGCAGCGCAGGCGATAACCTTAAATCGACTGATGCCGTGGTGAAACAGGTGACCGTTGACCTGAATGCGGGTACTTATACCATCGGCGTTCCGAAAGAATGGTCGATTATTGGCGACGCTACCGCAGGTGGCTGGGGCAATGATACCGATATGAAAGTAACCAATGATGGTAAGGCGAACTTTTATACCATTAAAACCACTTTAACCACCGGGGCTTTCAAATTTAGGTTTGCCCATGATTGGGGTACAAACCTGGGTGGTAGTTTAAGTACGCTGACAAACGGAGGCGATAATATTGCCGTTACCACTGCCGGCACTTATACCATTACTTTAGATGTGGCGGCCAAAAAAGCCACTATGGTTAAAAACTAATTGTTATACATACCGCCCTGCAGTATTTTTTGCTGTAGGGTATTTTTAAGTTTTAGCATGATCAGACTTCAAACCCTTACAAAATTTCCATTGCTATTTAATGCTCATACTAATACTTTTTTTAGAAAGATAAGCAGCACCCTTGCGCTTTTGCTTATCCTTTCTTTCAATAGCCTTTTCGGCCAAACACTCGAGCGTATCGAACCAATGTTTTGGTTTACCGGTATGCACAACCCAAAACTGCAATTATTGGTACATGGCGAAAACATTGCCAATACCACTGTGGCCTTAACTTATCCGGGGGTTAAACTCGTTAAGGTTAATAAAGTAGAAAACCCAAATTATTTATTTCTCGATTTAACAGTTGCTCCAACAGCTAAAGCCGGGAAATTCCCGATTAACTTTATGGTTAATGGGAAAAAGATATTGACTTACTCCTACGAATTAAAAAATCGCGATAAAAGTGCGGGCAGGATTCAGGGCGTAACCAACAAAGATTTTATTTACCTGCTGATGCCCGATCGTTTTTCGAACGGCGATAAAAGTAACGATGTGGTTCAGGGTTTAACTGAAACAGCATTAAACCGCGATAGCATGTACTACCGGCATGGCGGCGATATTCAAGGTGTAATTAACCACCTCGATTACCTGAAAGATTTGGGGATAACTACCGTTTGGATGACCCCGGAGGTAGAAAACGACATGCCGCAAGCTTCCTATCACGGCTATGCCGTAACCGATCATTATAAAATAGATCCACGTTTTGGAACAAATGCACTTTATAAAAAATATGTAGAAATTGCCCATGCTAAAGGACTGAAGGTGATTAAAGATGTTGTGCACAACCACATCGGTACCCACCATTGGTTTTATAAAGATTTACCAATGAAAAATTGGTTAAACCAATGGCCAAAATATACCCAAACCAGCTACCGCGATCAAACTTTAATGGATATACATGCATCGGCGGCAGACCGTAAACAGATGCTCGATGGTTGGTTTGTGCCTACAATGCCCGATCTAAACCAGCGTAATCCTTATGTACAAAATTACCTTACGCAAAACCACATCTGGTGGATCGAATATGCCGGCATTGATGGTTTGCGTTTAGATACTTACGGATATAACGATCCGGTTTATATGGCTGATTGGGCTTTAAAAGTTCAGGCAGAATTCCCGCATTTATCTGTTTTTGGCGAAACATTGGTTACTGCTGTGGCCAACCAGGCCTTTTTTACTGGTGGTAACACCGTTAATCGCGGCTTTGATACCCACTTGCAGGGCATTACCGATGCTACTTTAAAAGATGCGATTTACGAAGGGATAAATGGCAAGAACGGTTGGGTAGATGGAATTAACCGTTTGTATGCCACCCTGGCACACGATTTTCTTTATAAAAATCCAAATACCAATTGCATCTTTTTAGATAACCATGATTTGAGCCGCTTTTACTCGATGGTTGGCGAAGATTTCGATAAATACAAAATGGGGATGAGCATCCTATTAACCATGCGTGGTATTCCGCAAATGTATTATGGTACCGAAATCCTGATGAAAAACTTCTCTAATCCCGATGGTTTGATCCGTTCTGATTTTCCTGGTGGATGGGAGGGAGACAAAAAAGATAAGTTTGTGGCAGATGGTCGGACCAACAAAGAGAATGAGGCTTTCAATTTTGTTAAAACACTGGCCAGTTTCAGAAGAAACAGCATTGCACTTCAAACCGGTAAATTGATGCAGTTTGTTCCGCAGGATGATCTTTATGTTTATTTCCGTTACAATACAGAACCAAAAGGCACGGTAATGGTTATTATAAACAATACAGAAAAAGAAAAAATATTAAATACCGATCGCTTCGCCGAAAGAACGGCAGGTATTACAGCAGCTAAAAATGTTATTACCGGCGAAAACATCAATTTTCAAAATATTAAGGTGCCCGCTAAAACCACGTTGGTATTAGAATTAAGGTAAAAAATTAAAGTTGAAGGGTTTAAGATTACATTTTTATATACTAGATACTCACTACTAGATACTCACTACTAGATACTCACTACTAAATACTTACTACTAGATACTCACCACTAGCTACTGATTACTTGTTACTTGATACCCTCTACTTGACATGCACTACCCGATACCAAAAAATATAACAAAGATGCAAGATAAAAATCATTCAAAACCTTCCGCTTCCCACCTTTCATTATCTGCCTCAATAAAGGCTTGCTTATTCGATTTGGACGGTGTACTGGTTGATACGGCGGTATACCATTATAAAGCCTGGAAACGCCTGGCCAATACGATGGGTTTCGATTTTACGGAGGAACAGAACGAGCAGTTGAAAGGTGTTAGCCGTGTAGAAAGCTTAAACAAAATTCTGGCCTGGGGCGGGGTAGAAAAAACCGATACCGAAAAAGAAGAACTGGCTGCCTTAAAAAACGGCTGGTACGTAGACATGATTACCAAAATGACACCTGCAGAAGTTTTACCCGGAACGGTCGATTTCTTAACCGCAATTCATAAAGCCGGTTACAAATTAGCTTTGGGTTCGGCAAGTAAAAACTCGGCAATTATTTTAGAAAAAACAGATCTGGCCCATTTCTTTGATAAGATTGTGGATGGCAATATGGTAACCAAATCAAAACCCGATCCTGAGGTATTTTTAAAGGGAGCCGAACTTTTAGGCTTTAAACCCGATGAATGTGTGGTTTTTGAAGATGCCGTTGCCGGTGTAGAGGCTGCAAAAAGAGGTGGAATGAAAGCCATCGGTATCGGCGAAAAAAGTGTGCTTGGCCAGGCCGATCTGGTTGTAAGCGGATTAGATAAATTAAAAGTTAACGATTTAGAGAATTTATAGGTTTAAGGTGTAGGGTTTAGGTTGAGGGCATTGTCTCAAATCTCATATCTCACTACTCAATACTAGTTATGAAAAATTACATTAAAGCAGATGAGTGGAATATTATCGAAGAAGGCTTTGATCCACATTTAAATAAAATTTCGGAAAGTATTTTCAGTTTGGGTAATGGACGTATGGGCCAGCGCGCCAATTTTGAAGAAACTTATACCGGAGAAACCCTGCCCGGAAATTACGTTGCAGGTGTTTATTACCCGGATAAAACCCGTGTGGGATGGTGGAAAAACGGTTATCCGGAATATTTTGCCAAAGTATTAAACGCGGCAAACTGGGTAGGAATCGAAGTAAAACTGGAGGATGAAATTCTCGATCTGGCAACAGCTAAGGTAAGCGGTTTTAAACGTGTACTAAACATGCATGAGGGGTATTTAGAGCGTACTTTCACAGCCGAATTAAAAAGCGGTAAAACGCTAAAAGTTAAATCGACCCGTTTTTGCAGCATCGCCGATGATGAAGTTGGCGCCATCCGTTACAGCATTACCCCATTAAATTTCGACGGCAGATTAACATTAATGCCCTTTATTGATGGCGATGTTAAAAATCAGGACAGCAACTATGATGAAAAATTCTGGGATAAAATTGAAGATGAAATTTCAGGAACGGAAGCTTATATCAAACTCAGAACAAAGAAAACTGCCTTTGAAGTTTGTACAGGAAGTAATGTGGAGCTATATAAAAATGCAGAGAAATTAAGTATCAGTCCGGATGCCATCCGTAAGGAGAAATTTGTCGGGCAAGTTTTTGCCCTGGATGTTGAAGCAAACGAGGAGATCACGCTGGTTAAAATCGCGGCGAATTTATCTTCCGAGAATTACCCAAAAGAATCGCTTTTAAAAGAAACAAAATCGGTAATTGCCAAAGCCTCAGCCAAAGGTTTTGATACTTTGTTAAAAGAACAAAGCAAAGCCTGGGCAACTAAATGGGAAGAAAGCGATATCATTATTGAGGGCGATGTTTCGGCTCAACAGGCGATCCGTTTTAATATTTTCCAGCTTTTTCAGACCTATACCGGTAAAGACAACCGCTTGAATATCGGTCCGAAAGGTTTTACAGGAGAAAAATACGGTGGCTCAACGTATTGGGATACAGAAGCTTATTGTGTGCCTTTTTACCTCGCTACTGCTCCACAGGAAGTAAGTAAAAACCTGCTCGTTTACCGCCATAAACAATTGGGCAAAGCCATAGAAAATGCCGGGAAATTAGGTTTTAAAGACGGTGCCGCATTGTATCCAATGGTAACGATGAACGGCGAAGAATGCCACAATGAATGGGAAATTACTTTCGAAGAGATTCATCGTAACGGGGCCATTGCCTTTGCCATTTTTAATTACATCCGCTACACTGGCGATGAAAGTTATCTTTCTGATTTCGGCCTGGAAGTATTGATCGGTATTGCCCGTTTCTGGAAACAACGCGTTAACTGGAGCGATGCTAAACAACAATATGTAATGCTTGGTGTAACTGGCCCTAATGAATATGAGAACAACGTAAACAACAATTGGTATACCAATGTTATGGCTACATGGTGCATGAAATATGCCACCGAAGCCGCCGGAATAGTAAAAACGCAGCAACCTGAAAAATACAGGCATCTTTTAAAAAGCTTAAATTTCGATGAAAAGGAATTTGCCGATTGGGACGATATCATTGAGAAAATGTATTATCCACAGGATGAAAAATTATGCATTTTCTTACAACAGGACGGTTATCTGGATAAAGAACAGACTTTGGTAAAGGACCTGCCGGCAAGCGAAAGACCGATAAATCAAAAATGGAGCTGGGACAGGATTTTACGTTCGTGTTTTATTAAGCAGGCCGATGTTTTGCAGGGCTTATATTTCTTTGAAGAAGATTACGACCAGGAAACATTGAAACGCAACTTCGATTTTTATGAGCCACGTACCGTGCACGAAAGTTCATTGTCGCCCTGCGTACACAGTATTTTAGCCGCTAAATTGAACGACGAAGCACGTGCTTATGAGTTTTACCTGCGCACGGCACGTTTAGACCTTGATGATTACAATAACGATACTGAAGATGGCTTGCACATTACCTCGATGGCAGGTACGTGGATGAGTGTGGTTGAAGGTTTTGCCGGAATGCGGGTGCGAGATGGTAAACTGCAGTTTAACCCATTCCTGCCGAAACAATGGAAATCGTTCTCGTTTACCATTGGTTTCAGGGGGGCAACCTTAAAAATCAACATTGCCGAAAACGGTATCAGCATTAAGAACCATGCCTCCATCGATTTGGAAATCGGTATCCGAAGCCAGGTATATAAATTGACAGGAAATACCGAAATTGAGGTAAATAATACCGAGTTGGTATGATTGTAGAGGTAAAATATAAAATGGAAAATGCCACTTCCCCGATGAATAATCATTACGGGGAGCAGCAGCAGGGCAATCTCAAAGCGGTTGTTTATATAATGGCAATTTTCTTTTTAGTTATTTCAATACCATCCTTTGCACAAAAACAGTATACCCACATGAACGATAAACAGATCGTTATATACCAGTTGTTGCCCCGTTTGTTCGGGAATAAAGGCACTGCCAATATCCCTTACGGTACCATTGAGCAAAATGGTTCGGGTAAGTTTAACGATATTACCACTAAGGCACTCGATGGTATAAAAGAGCTTCATGCAAATTATGTTTGGTATACAGGCGTTATTGCCCACGCCAGCCTGACCGATTATTCGGCTTATGGAATCAAGGTTGATCATGCCAGTGTGGTAAAAGGAAGGGCCGGTTCGCCTTATGCTATCCGCGATTATTACGATGTAGACCCCGATTTAGCCGTTGATGTTAAAAACAGGATGAAAGAATTTGAGGCTTTGGTTAAAAGAACACACGACAGCAATTTGAAGGTGTTGATCGATTTTATACCCAACCATGTTGCCCGGAGCTATCATTCTTATGCAAAACCTGAAGGAATAACTGATTTTGGGGCTAAAGACGATGTAACCCGGGCATTTAGTCCTGAGAACGATTTTTATTATATCCCGGGCCAGGCTTTGGTGGTTCCTGCGGGTGCACAAAAAACACCACTATCCGTACATCAGGATGCCCCGTTTCAAGAAAATCCTGCAAAAGCAACCGGCAACAATGTATTTTCGGCAAAGCCTAAATACGACGATTGGTACGAAACCATTAAATTGAATTATGGCATAGATTACCAGAATGGCGAAAAACAATATTTTGATCCCATTCCGCCGGTTTGGTTAAAAATGCGTGATATCTTAACCTTTTGGGCCAATAAGGGGGTAGATGGCTTCAGGTGCGATATGGCCGAAATGGTGCCCATTGCTTTTTGGAACTGGATAATTCCACAGCTAAAAAAAGTAAATCCCGACCTGATTTTCATCGGAGAGGCTTACAATCCAAAAGTGTACAGGCAATATTTAGACGAAGGTAAATTCGATTATCTTTACGATAAAGTGGGTTTGTATGATGGCTTAAAAAAGTTGATGAGGAATGAACCTAACGCGGATGTAAAAGATATTAGTCTGGTTTGGCAGAAAGAGAGTGCTGGTTTTGGCAATCGCATGTTACGTTTTTTAGAAAACCACGATGAGGAACGCATTGCATCAGCCGGATTTGCGGGCAAGGCCGAACTGGCTTTACCGGCCATGGTGGTTTCGGCAACGCTTGGCGGCGGCCCGGTGATGCTTTACTTCGGTCAGGAAGTTGGAGAACCGGGGAAAGGACAGGAGGGTTTTGGTGGCGATGATAACCGCACCACAATTTTCGATTACTGGGGTGTTCCCAATCACCAGAAGTGGATGAACGGCGGTTTGTTCGACGGCCGGAAATTAAATGCTGCTCAGCAAAATTTAAGGGCCTATTACAAGCAATTACTCAAAGTAACTTCAACAAGTGATGCCGTCATCAATGGCGGGATTTATGAAGTGCCTGCAACTGGAAACATGAATAACCGCATGTACGCTTTTATCCGGTACTCCGGCAAGCAGCGCTTGTTGGTGGTGGCCAATTTCGACCGGAGCCAAACTTTAACCGCCAATATCGAAATCCCGGATCAGATTTTAAAAGTAAAATCTTCAGTTCCGGTTACCGAGCTCATGACCGATAAAAAATTGAATATCCCACCGGGAACAAGCATACCCGTAACCTTGGCGCCGGTTAGCGCTCAGGTGATTGAATTTTGAAAGTCTGTGTCGAGTGTCTGGCGCCCCGCGTTGGCGATTTACAGATGAATGGCATTGAAATTAATTTAATTAAACCAAATTAGAACGCCATGCGCCCCCGCGCTAAGCGCTTAAACGAAACAAAATGAGCTTAAAAACAATATTCGAAAACCCCAAATTAACCCTGGCACAAATTATCAATATGAGTGTGGGTTTTTTCGGGATCCAGTTCGGTTGGGATTTGCAAAGGGCCAATATGGGGCGTATTTACGAAAACCTGGGCGCCAATCCCGATCAGGTACCATTATTATTTTTAGCAGCACCTTTAACCGGCCTGTTGGTGCAGCCCATTATTGGTTATTTAAGCGATCGTACCTGGCATCCAAAATGGGGCAGGAGAAGACCTTATTTTATGATTGGGGCTGTAGTAAGTAGTATTGCTTTAATTTTTATGCCACATAGCAGTGCATTATGGATGGCCGCTGGTTTACTTTGGATTCTGGATGTGTTTGGAAATATTGCGATGGAACCTTTCCGGGCTTTTGTTACCGATAAATTACCCGATAGCCAGGTTAACCGGGGTTTTATTATGCAGAGCATGATGATTGGTTTAGGCGGCAGCGTGGCTTCGGCCTTACCGTGGATCATGAACAATATCTTCCACCTTACCAATACAGCGGAGCAGGGAACTATTCCGGAAAACGTAAAATTTTCGTTTTACATCGGTGCATTTTTCTTTTTTGCTGCGGTATTATGGACGGTGCTTACCACCAAAGAATACCCGCCGCAGGATGTGGATTTTAAAGAAAAGGTAAAAGAAAGCAATAAAGGTTTTGGTGGCGGTGCAGGCGAAATTTTTAATGCCCTGAGGAATATGCCCAAAAGAATGCAGGTTGTATCTTTGGTGCAGTTTTTTACCTGGCCAGGCTTGTTTTTAATGTGGTTTTACTATACCACGGCCGTTGCCGTTAATGTTTTTGGTGGTAAGGATGCAGCTGATCCCGTTTATGCACAGGGTGCAGATTTTGGCAGTTTAACCTTGGCCTATTACAGTGTGGTTACCTTCCTCTTCGCTTTAATACTTCCCAAAATTGCCGATGCGCTTGGCCGTAAAACCACACATGCGCTGTGTTTAATCTGCGGGGCCGCCGGTTTAATTAGTGTGGCATGGGTACATGATAAAAATATGTTATATCTGTGTATGACGGGGGTGGGCATTGCCTGGGCCAGTATTCTTTCCATGCCTTATGCCATGTTAAGCGGTTCGCTACCTAAAGATAAAATCGGGATCTACATGGGCATCTTTAACTTTTTTATTGTATTGCCGGAGATTATTGCTTCCTTAGGTTTCGGTTGGTTAATGCGTAATGTACTCCATAACGACAGGCTTTTGGCAGTTCAACTGGGTGGTGGCTTAATGATTTTAGCTGCTGTAATCTGTTATGTATTTATCCGTGAACCAAAGAAAACAGACGAAGTTTTGGCTTCAAAACTGGAAGTAGAAGAAAATAGATCGGTATAAACCATTCTTGGTTTCTGTCCCAGCAGGCCAATAAGATATAAATAGGTCACAATATAAGATATCAATGGGCTGTGTGTTTACAGCTCATTAACCACATTAATGATATTTCGGTCTGTGAGGACACAGGCTGATAGAATTGCGCGTCATGAAGCAATTACTACGATCGTCTTAAGATTGCTTGTTGCCCCGCAATAATATAAATTAAAATCCCTAACCAAATGAAAAAAATTATCTACCTGTTGCTATTGGTAACAGCGTTTAATACTGCCTGTAAAAAAGCATTAACAGATGCTGGCTTAGAACCAACACCACTAACCCAAACAGCAACGTTACCTGCAGGCGCTAAAGATGGCGTGGTGTTTATCAACAACGGAACCTCGGCTATTGTAAGCTTGTATGCACCCAATAAAAAATCAGTTTCATTGATTGGTGAATTTAACGATTGGTCTACCACTGCCTTACCCATGAAAAATACACCTGATGGAAATTATTGGTGGATTCAGGTTGATAATCTAAATCCGACTACTGAATATGCCTATCAGTTTTATGTTGATGGAAACCTAAAGGTTGCCGATCCTTATTGCGAAAAAGTACTCGATCCTGATAACGATAAATACATTACTGCAGCAACGTATCCAAATTTAAAAGTCTATCCAACTGGTAAAACAACAGGAATTGTAAGTGTTATGCAAGCTAATCAGCCACTTTATACCTGGAAAAATGCCAGCTTTACCCGCCCCGCTAAAGATAACCTGGTAATTTACGAATTGCTTATCCGCGATTTTACTGCCGGGCATAATTACGCATCAACTTTGGCCAAACTCGATTATTTAACAGGTTTGGGCATCAACGCCATTGAGCTAATGCCGGTAAATGAATTTGAAGGGAATTTAAGCTGGGGTTATAACCCTTCTTTTTATTTTGCTCCCGATAAATATTATGGTACCAAAGCGGCTTTACAAAATTTTATCGATGAATGTCATGGCCGTGGCATTGCCGTAATTATGGATATGGTATTAAATCATTCTTTTGGCCAATCGCCTATGGTGCAATTGTATTTCGATGGTTCAAAACCTACTGCAAATAGCCCGTGGTTTAATGTTGATGCCAAACATCCTTTTAATGTGGGTTACGATTTTAACCATGAAAGCCTGGCCACCAAAAAATTCTCGAAAGATGTAATGAAATTTTGGATGCAGCAATATAAAATTGATGGCTTCCGTTTCGATCTTTCCAAAGGGTTTACTCAGAAAGCATCAACCAGTGATGCACAGTTCAGGTTATACGATGCCGGTCGTATCGCCATCTGGAAAGATTATAACGGTTACATCAAAAGTTTAGATCCCAGTTTTTATGTGATTTTAGAACATTTTGCCGAAGAATCAGAAGAAAAAGTTTTGGCCGATGATGGCATGATGCTTTGGAACAACATGAATTACAACATGAACGAAGCAACCATGGGTTGGTTAGATAATTCTGATTTTCAGTGGGGTTTTTATGCCAATCATGGTTTTACCAAATCAGAGAATTTAGTTGGCTATGCTGAGAGTCATGATGAGGAAAGGTTGAATTTTAAAAATATCAGCTATGGCAATGGATCAGGTAATTATATGATTAAGGGGAATCTGGCCACCTCATTAAAAAGGGAAGAATTGGCCGCGGCTTTCCTCTTCAGCATTCCCGGGCCAAAGATGATCTGGCAGTTTGGAGAACTGGGTTACGATATTAACATCGATTTTAATGGAAGAACAGGAGAAAAGCCCATTAAGTGGGATTATTACGCAGATCCGGACCGTAAAGCTTTGTACGATGCTTATGCCAGGTTTATCAGGCTGAAAAAGAACAACAGTATTTTTAATTCAGCAAACTCTGCTTATAGTCTTACCGGGGGAATTAAATACATCAGATTAACAGAAGGTGCAAATACCGTTGTAGTAGTAGGCAATTTTGATGTAGTGAGCCAGACGGCCAATATTGATTTTGGTTCGTCGGGAGTTTGGGTAGATGCGGTCGGAAGCAGTATTAACCTTGCCTCTAATAGTTATAACAGAACGCTGTCGCCGGGTGAATATCATATTTACAGTAAAACGGCTTTAAAGTAATGTCTACCTCTCAAAAGTAATGTCTACCTCTCAGGTTTTCGAAACCTGGGAGTTTTTTTTTAGATTCAACAATCTGCAGGTATAATCTTGTTGTTTTTAGTTAATATTGTGATAACAACTAACAGGTTAATGAGCAGTAAACTAACGCATCACTTATTATGGGAACGGTTACGGATTGGCGATAAAGATGCGTTTTTTGATCTGTACGCAGCGCTTTATTACCCGCTCGTCAATTTCGGTATCAGGGTTTGTGCCGATGCCGATACTGCCAGTGAAGCTACAGATCTTGTTTTTACCACCATTTGGGAGAAACACGAAAGCCTAACCCGTGTAGATCATGTTGAGGCCTACCTTCGGACCTTTCTTAAGCGCAAATTGCTCAGAATATTAGAAAGAAAGCGTAAAATTAACGATGCGCTTTTTAATGCCGGGGCCGATGGCGATTGGATGGAAATGAGCTACGAAGAGTTTATTGTTAAGGTGCAAAGCGACGAACTGGTTCAGCATCAGCTCAAAAATGCATTGGAAAAACTCACCTTTAAGCAAAAACAGCTCATCCATTTAAAATTTTTTGAAGGTTTAAGCTATGAGCAGATTGCCGAACAAAGCAACCAGACCATAAAAACGGCATATAATACCATTTACGATGCGCTTAAAATCCTGAGGAAAGAATTTAATGCGTAAATCTCCGCATTTCGTTATCCCGATTGCAGCGCAGCAGAATAGAGAGAGCTTTTAACGGTTACTTTAATTTATCTAAAAACTTTTGTAAGCCTTCCGTTTGCAGCAATTGCTATTTTAATAGTTGGGTTTTATATTTTGAAAACGAACATTCCAAGCTCCGTAGGTGCTGTAGTCCCGTTATCCACTCCAATCTTTTTATTGCAGATAAACGGTATAGTTAAATATTGTTTTAAGCAATAAAAAGGATTTTCGTTACTACCGGGTTTAGGAATAGGAGGCTTTGTGCTCCTGGTGCCTGTTCTGCACCCTGCAACCTCAAATAGTAAGACAGGCTGCGCCACCTAAACCTGATAGAAGCGGACATCGAACGCAGTGAGATAAAGCGGATAGCAGGACTATCACAGCCAAACGCTTCTGTAATTGCTTTCCAAAAAATATAAAACCGCTTGAACCGGGAGCGGATCAACTCCTTTGTATCTTTTAATCTGCATTTCTGCAAATTAAATTTCTTTATTAAATCCACTTTCAGGGCACATATTTCGCCACATTAAAAAAAAGTTAAAATTTTCTTAGGAAAAAGTAAAGCTTTTGGACACTGATATATAAAAGGCAAATGATAATGGTTGATAGAAGTAAATTCAATGCAGAAGATTTTCTTGTCGATAGCACTTTCCAGCAATATTGTGCCGGGACCGATAAGCTTTGCATTGGATATTGGGAAAAGTACATTAATGCCCACCCCGAGCAGGCTGCAGTAATTGGAGAAGCAAAAAAACTTTACGTGATATTGAGCGGGAATAAACGCCCATTAAATAAACAGACCGAGATTTTAAGGGGAAGTATGTTTCCTGAAGAGAAAGTGGTTAAACTGAACCGTTATTTGTGGCTTAAAATTGCGGCGGCATTAGTTGTAGTGCTTGGTTCAGTATTGGTTTATAACACATACTTTAAGCACAACAATACAGGAAATGCTGCGCAGGAGGTTTATACCTTTACCACAAAAAGCGGCGAGCGTAAAAAAATTAAGCTCCAGGATGGAACTACAGTACTCCTAAATGCCAAAAGCACTTTACAGGTTACCAGAGGTTTTAACGATCAATACAGAGAAGTTACCTTAACAGGGGAGGCTTTTTTTGATGTGGCTCATGATAAAAACAAACCTTTTAAAGTGCATACAACCGATTTTAACATCAATGTATTGGGTACCGCTTTTAACGTAAAGGCTTATCCTGATGAAACAACATCAGAAGCCACTTTAATCCGTGGCCTAATTACAATGGAAGGGGTAAATGGTAACGGTGGAACCATTACCTTAAAACCCAGTGAGAAAGTTACTTTTTATAAGAGTGTGGTTCAGCAGCAGAAAAGTAAATTGCTTAAGCATGCTACTTTAAGGCCCGAAATTACCATTAACCATTACACAAAGATTAAAGACAGCACCATTGTAGAAACAGCCTGGACACAGAACCGGATCGAAATTTACGATCAGGATTTTGATGAGGTTAAGAATGTTTTAGAAAAATGGTATAACGTTGAAATTAAATTTACAGATCCCTCAATAGAAAAATACCGTTTTACGGCAACCATTACAAACGAAAGCATCGAAGAAGTTTTACATGCTTTAAAAGCAGCTGAAAATAATTTTAAATATGAGATAAAAGGAAAACAGGTAACCATCTCGAAATAGGAAGAAAAAGGACGGTGTTGGAGCACCGCCCTTAACAATTTCTCTTTTGATTAATTAATGGCAGTTTATGCGCAAACAGATTGCTGCCAAGAACTTTATGCAACCAAAAAAAACAAAAATATGATTTATTATTACTTACTGCAAGGGCGCCCAAAATATAAAGCGCTTCTAAAATTCATTATGCTAATGAAACTAGCCTGTATTATGGTTTTCATTACCTGTCTTAATGTTTCGGCATCGGTTTTTTCTCAGGAAAAAATTTCTTTAGATGTTAAAAAAACAAAGCTAGCCAGGGTTTTACAGATTATTGAACAGCAGAGCAGTTACCATTTTGTTTACAGTTCTTCTTACGTTCCGGTAAATAAAGACGTAAGCATTACGGTAACCAATACTTTGGTTACGGATGTGCTGGCAGCCATTTTAAACAGAACGAACCTGAAATATTCTGTTTCTGAAGGCGGCTTAATCGTAATCAGCAAAAATAAAGAAGTACCTATTAGCGGAACCGTAAAAGATGCCCTTGGAGGGGCTTTACCCGGGGCAAGTGTGAGGGTTAAAGGAACGGGTATTGGCACTTCTACCGATATAAATGGGAAATTCGTATTAAATGCCCCCGAAAATGCAGTTTTGGTGGTTTCTTATGCAGGTTTTCAGACCAGGGAAATCGCTATAGGCACGCAAAACAGTATCGATATCGTACTCGCAGAGGATACCAAACAGCTTACTGATGTAGTGGTTACCGCGTTGGGTATCAAAAAAGAAAGAAGAGCATTAGGTTATTCGGTTACACAGGTAAGTGGCGAAACGTTAACGCAGGCCAGAGAAAATAATGTAGCCAACTCTTTAGTAGGTAAAGTGGCCGGTTTAGATATCAGTTCCACATCAAGAGGTGCTGGCGCAGCAACCAGCGTAACCATTCGCGGGGTTTCCAGCTTAAGCCAAACCAACCAGCCCTTATATGTAATTAATGGTGTACCGATGGAAAATAAACCGGTAGGTTTAAATAACCTAAATGCCAATGGCAACTCTGGTAGCCAATATGATAATGCACCTGATTTTGGGGATGCGGTTGGAAATTTAAATCCGGATGATATTGAAAGTATTTCAGTACTTAAAGGTGCTGCGGCGGCAGCATTATATGGTTACCGTGCAAAAGCAGGGGTAATTCTGATCACCACCAAAAGCGGAAAAGGCAATAGCATCGAATTTAATACCAATTACGTTGCAGAGCAAGTAATGGACAGAACCAACTGGCAGTACGTTTACGGACAGGGCGCCAATGGTGTAAAGCCAACTGATGCCGCTGCTGCTGCACAGGTTGGTGGATCGAGCTGGGGTGCCAGGTTAGATGGATCTAACGTGGTTCAGTTTGATGGGGTAAGCAGGCCTTATACTGCACAGAAAAATAATATCGAAGATTTCTACCGCACCGGAGGCACATGGTCTAACACCCTGGCTTTAAATAAAAGTTTTGATGGCGGCTCTATCCGGTTATCTGCCAACGATGTACACAATACTTCTGTTGTGCCTAATTCTGGTTTAAACAGGCAATCTTTTAACCTGGTAGGTACCTTTAACCCAATTAAACGCTTAACCATTGATGCCCGCATGAATTACATTCTGGAGCAGGCCAAAAACAGGCCGATGGTATCAGATGGTGCAGGTAATGCCAATTATAATGTGGCTTTTTTACCAACCAGTGTAAGTGTAAAAAACCTCGATCCATGGAAAGATGCAAATGGAAATGAAATTCAGTACAATAAAGGCAATGCCTATGCCACCAATCCATGGTTTGCGGCAAACGAATTTGTAAACGATACCAAACGCGAACGTTTGATCAGCTCTTTTAATGCCCGCTATACTTTTGATAATGGTTTGTTTTTACAAGGCCGTGCAGGTCGTGATGCTTATAATGACACCTATAAAAATGTAGTGCCTTCAGGTACAGCTTATTATGCTCCAGGTAAAATTGTAGAGCAGGCAACCAAATTTGCAGATGTTAACGTCGATGTATTAATCGGCAAGCCCTTTAAAGTAGACGAAGATTTCTCGATCACGCCAAATATTGGTGGCAGTTACCGCAGAACAAATATAACTCAAACGACCAATAGTGGTACCGATTTTGCCGTAGCAGGTGTTTACAACATTTTAAATGCTAAAAATAAATCAGTGGCTTATGTCACATCCGAAGCCGAAACGCAATCGGTATACGGTACACTTGAACTTGCCTATCAAGATATTTTGTATTTAACCGGTAGCGGACGTACCGACTGGTTTTCTACACTGGCAACACCTGGTAAAGACAATAAGTTGAATGTGGTTTATCCTTCCATTAGTGGTTCATTTGTTTTTTCAGAAGTTTGGAAACCATCATTCTTAAGCTTTGGTAAAGTTAGGGCAGGTTACGCGGTAGTTGGCCAGGCCACTGATCCTTATCAAACTTTGTTGACCTATAGTTTGAGAAGTGAGGTTTTGAACGGATTGCCATTGGGTACCATTTCGAATGTAAATATTCCTAATTCTGCATTAAAGGCTTCAAAAGCATCAGAATTGGAGATCGGAACGGAAATGCGCTTCTTTGGAGACCGTTTAAACCTTGATTTTACCTGGTACAAAAAAATATCTAAAGATGAAATTACTTTTGTAACCACATCTACCTCAACAGGTTATAGTGGTGCGGTGTTGAACTCGGGCAAAATAGAAAATAAAGGGGTGGAGCTGTTGCTGTCTGGTCAGGTAGTAAAAAACAAAGATTTCGTATGGACTTCTTCTTTAAACGGATCGTATAACGATAACAAAGTAATCTCGCTCGCAGATGGTGTGACTTCAAATCTTATTGCCACCTCAAGATCTGGGGTTGGCTTTTTACAGAATATTCCGGGCAAAGCAGCCTCTCAGGTAATGGCTTATGATTATAAGCACGATGCATCTGGCAATATCATGCTCGGCGCAAACGGTGCCCCCCAACGTGGAGATCTTGTTGCATATGGCTCTGCCTATAATAAATGGTTTGCCGGCTGGAATAACGAGTTTAATTATAAAGGGGCAACATTATCATTTCTGATTGATGGTAAATGGGGCGGAAAATTATTTTCAGCTACCGATTATTATGGCTACGTATTTGG
Source organism: Pedobacter zeae (assembly GCF_014196715.1). Taxonomy (GTDB): domain Bacteria; phylum Bacteroidota; class Bacteroidia; order Sphingobacteriales; family Sphingobacteriaceae; genus Pedobacter; species Pedobacter zeae. The sequence goes on along the minus strand of NZ_JACIEF010000003.1, from coordinate 150,717 downwards.
GTTACACCAGGCCACACTTGAAAACCGTGAGGCTTTAGGAAATACTGCTGCAGCTTATTATCAGCTTTCTGCAGATAACGTGTCAAATAAATTTGTACAGGATGCCAGTTTCATAAAGTTCAGACAGATGACCCTGGGGTATAACTTTCCTGCCAAAATGTTCAATAACAAGATACATGGATTAAATGTAAGTCTTGTTGGCCGCAACTTATTTATCCTGATGAAAAAGACGGATAATATCGACCCTGAATCGAGTTACAATGCTACTTTTCCGGGATTGGAACTGGGGGGTGTACCGCCGGTTAGAACGTTTGGTGTAAACCTTAGTGTTAAGCTTTAATTTTAAACAGAAAGAACAATGAAAACAAACATATTAAAAAAATATAGCCTGTTACTTTGTATCGGCACTTTAATGATCTCGGGTTGTACCAAAAATTTCGAGGATATCAATACCAACCCTTCTGCATATGGAGCGGCAACTTTTGATCCCAATTATACTTTAACCACTGCTCAGCTTACTTACACCGGGAGTATCGATTTCGCTTACGATACCTGGAGAGGAAACCTCATTTATTCATCAACCATGATGCAGGGACTTTCTACCGTGCTGAGTTATTGGGCAGGGGATAAATATTTACTTAATGAGGGTTACACCGCAGCATACTGGGGCAGCACCACTGTTGGGGCCTACGTAGAGCAGGTGAAACCGATTGTAGATATTGTTGAGTTTACAAAAGGATCTCCTAAATATAATAACGTTCGGCAGGTGGCCAGGTTGTGGAAAGCGCTGATCTTTGAACGTATTACAGATTTATATGGCGATACACCGTATTCGGAAGCAGGGCAAGGTTATTATACAGGCAATTTAGCCCCTAAATATGATAAACAACAGGCAATTTATACCGATTTATTAAAAGAAGTAGAAGAAGCAACAAACGCATTGGATGTTAATGGAGATAAGGTTACAGGAGATGCCATTTACAAAGGAGATATCAATAAATGGAAAAGGTTTGGAAATACATTATTGTTACGTATAGCCATGCGTTTAACCAAAGTAGATGAAAATACGGCTAAGGCCTATGCTCAAAAAGTTATTGGTAAAACGATGATCAGTAACGATGATAATGCCCTTGTTAAACATGATGTATCAGGTGCAAGAGTAACCCAGAATCGTAATAGTCAGGTGCTGGCCGGAGATGGCGGACAAGAAAATTATTATGTGAAGTGGTCGCAGACATTTATTAATAAATTAAAAACAGCGAACGATCCACGTTTAGGGAAAGTTGCGGTTACAGGTCTTTATCTTGATGAAAACAGTAAAACACAAAATCCTAATTACAGTTCCGATCCGCTTTTACAAAAAGGAATGCCTAATGGAAAAGACCTGAGCGGTATAGCAGGCAGAGATATCAGGCAAGATGCTTCCTATACCACTTTTGCTGCTTATTCATCACCAAACCCGGCAATGATTAAGAAAGACGGGGTAACTTTTATCTTAACCTATACCGAAAGTGAATTGTTATTGGCAGAAGCAGCACAAAGATGGGCAATCGGCGGATCTGCGGCGGCTCATTATGCCAATGGTTTATCTGCCGGTATTACTTTTTTATCACAATACGACGCTAGCCTGGCCATATCGGGCACAATAGCCGATGCCTACGCTATCGCCAATCCGTATATTCCAGCAAACGGATTAGAAATGATCAATACCCAATACTGGTTGCATACATGTACCATGTTAGATTTTTACGAAACCTGGTCTAATTGGCGCAGGTCAGGTTTCCCGGCACTAAACCCTGTGGTTTACCCCGGAAATGCTACCAATGGAACTATTCCCCGCCGTTTCCCGTATCCAGTAGAAGAGGCAACCAAGAATGGTGTTAACTACAAGGCCGCTTCTGCAGCTGTACCAGGCGGAGATAATCTGACCGGTAGGGTTTGGTGGGATAAATAATTTATATCATCCCGGTTACTGGCCGACATTGCTTATGCAGTGTCGGCTTTTTTGTTTCATTATTTTCTGTTGTATTTTCATCAAACGTTTGCGCAAAACTTGCTTGAATGTATAAAGAAGTTTAGTTTATCTTTAACTCATAAGCACATTATTTTCAGCATTAAAACTGTAATGTGCTTAACGGAATAACCTAAACACCAATTATAACCATTCACCATTTACACATGAAAAGCATTCTGATTACCATTGCTTTTGTTGTTGTCAGCCAAAGTCTTTTATTCGGTCAAACCGACAGTACGGTTATTCAATCCGTACCTGATATTAAAGAAATAAGGGTTGGCGATAAGAAAGTTATTTTCCCCCAAAGCCCCAAAGGTTATTCGTTGGTATTTAAGGGGAGTAACCGCGAACCCATTATTGATGGATCCGGAAACATAACTATCCCCCTGGTTGCAACAAATGTGAGCTTATATTTCGAGTTGATCAGTGAGCTTAGCGATTCGATAAAGTACGATGTGTCTAAACAGATCATGGTGCCTGGAAAATTCTCGGATGGAGGGGTTAACCCACAGCCTTTTGTAATCCCCGCTTTACGGGAATGGCATGGCGGTAAAGGCAATTTTTCTTTAACCGCAACCAGCAGAATAGTTTTGAATACAGCGAATGAAAAACAGTTGCAAAGCGCTGCACGTATATTAAAACAAGAGCTGAAAGACCAGGTAGGTATTAACCTGTCAATTGCAAAAGGTAAGCCTAAGAAAGGGGACATTTTTTTAACCTTAAATGCAAAAGACAAAAGCATTGGCGAAGAAGGCTATTACTTTAATACAGATGAGTATATTGCCATTAGTGCCGTAAACTATCAGGGATTATTCTGGGGAACGAGAACCTTGCTGCAACTGTTGGAGCAGAAAAATGTTATTCCGAAAGGATCGGCAAGAGATTATCCAGAATTTAAAGTGCGTGGTTTTGTGCTGGATGTGGGGCGCAAGTTCTTTAGCCTGCAGTTTTTAAGAGATTATGTGAAATTTATGTCTTATTACAAATTGAACGATTTTCAGATCCACTTAAATGATAATGGTTTTAAAAAATATTTCAACGATAATTGGTCCGATACCTATTCGGCTTTCCGTTTAGAAAATACAACCTATCCAGGATTAACCGCAAAAGATGGATCTTATAGTAAAAAGGAATTTATCGCATTGCAACAGCTGGCTGATGACTATGCCGTTCGTATTGTTCCGGAAATCGATGCACCGGCACATGCATTGGCCTTTACCAAAGTGGTTCCCGAAATTGGCAGTAAGGCGTATGGTATGGACCATCTCGATTTGCATAATCCGCTTAGTTATACCGTTATGGAAAATATATTTAAAGAGTATATTTCTGGCAGTACGCCGGTATTTACCGGTAAGGCGGTTCACATCGGTACAGATGAATATGCTAAAAAAGACGCAGAGGCTTTTCGGGCTTTTACCGATCGCATGATTAAGCATGTAGAAAGTTTTGGAAAAGAGGTTAGGCTTTGGGGAGCATTAACACATGCCAAAGGCACTACACCTGTAAAAGTTAAAGATGTAGTGATGAATACCTGGTATAATGGCTATGCCAATCCTGTTGAAATGAAAAAACTGGGCTATAAGCAAATCAGCACTCCAGATGGGTGGTTGTATATTGTACCTGCGGCCGGCTATTATTACGATTATCTGAATATTAAAAATCTTTATAACAAATGGACACCCTCTATGATAGGCAATGTTCAGTTTAAACCTGGCGATCCAACTATATTAGGTGGGTCTTTTGCGGTATGGAATGATATTGTAGGCAATGGCATTACGGAGAAAGATGTACACAACAGGGTATTCCCTGCCATGCAGGTATTATCACAAAAGATGTGGGGCGGCAGTAACACGACTTTAAAGTTCGACGATTTTAATGCTCTGAGTAAAAAAATAGGAGAAGGCCCTTCCCTAAATATAAGGGGAAAGTTATCTAGAAACGATGCGCCATTTACAGTCCGGCTTAACTTTGATCAAAAAGATCATCAGATTAAAACCAGGGGAGCAGTTTACTTGGAAGGATATTCAAAAAATGCCTTGTCATTTTCAGGAAAAGATAGTTATGCCAGTTTACCATACACAGAAATAGGCTATAATTATACCATTTCGTTTTGGATAAACCCTGCCAATAACAATTTGGATGATGCAGTATTATTCAGATCGCCTAACGCCACTGTAAAATTAAGACAGACAGGTACCGGCAAACTTGGCTTTTCAAGAGAAGGTTATGATATTGATTTTGGCTATGCCGTACCTGAAAATAGGTGGACACATATCGTGATAACCGGAACCAATAAGGGCACCAGCCTTTATGTAAATGGCAAACCCGAAAAGCGATTGTACGATAACTGGGTTGTGTTTACAGATAAAGACAAAACGAAAATGCGTAAATCGGAAACTTTGTTCTTCCCGCTTCAAACAGTGGGTGGATTTAAAGGAAAGTTAGACGAATTACAAATTTGGAACAGGGTCCTGTCAGACAATGAGATTCGGGAATTAAAGTGATAGATTCTTTGTAGTCTGGTATTTGCTTATCAGTCAAACGTTTGCGTGTAGATTTGGGGAAATATCTTTTCCATAAAGCATTATCTTTAATTAACAGGCAACTATATCACCCGTAATTAGCGGTTATTAACTTTTATCTCTACGAAAGGTTGTAGTTGTATTTTCTGGCGCTATACATCATAATTTTTAATAATAGTTAACCCATTTAAACAAAAGAAAATGAAAAAAACAATTGCTTTACTCGTGGCTTCTTTAGCTGTTACAGTTTGCCTGTTCAGTAGTTTTACACCCGGAAGGGTAACCCTTTCTCCTAAAAAGGTTATGCGTAGGGGTATAGTAACAGTTACAAAAAATTTCACTACCAGTAACGGCCTGTCTGCAGTGGCAACACTTCAGTATACCACGGGACAGGTTTATTCCAGCATTACGGTAAGCATACAGGGAGAGGGCAATGTTCCGCTAACATCGGTGTCTCACTCCTCAGGTCCAATTTATGCCGATACTTTTGAAGGTTACAAGGCCGGGTCTTATTATGAATATTTTGTACATGTATTGGTTACCGGAAACCCAACTATAGGCTGGCAGATTGGAGATGCAAGTGCAGAAGCGGTTGTAATTTAAGTTGCGAGCTTAAATAAAGAGTCTACTGCTTCATTGCGGCAGTTTTTTGCAAAACCGGCAGGGCTAAAAACTTGCTGGTTTTTTTATGGTAACATTTCTAATGCGCTTTTTTGATAAACGCCACAATAGTTTGATATTTAGGAACCAAATCAAAACAATGAAATTCAAATTAATACTCGCTACATGTTTAAGCGTAAGCGCTTTGGCATATGCGCAACCCGGACCGAATAAAAGCCAATCCAAAGAAACGGTAACCACTACGCAGGTTACAGTTAAAGATGAAGCGAAACCCTCAGCTAATGAAAGGCTTATCAAGGTAGAAAGCTCGGTGGTTACCAATCATTCTGTAAATATTGATGGTAAGGCGGTGCCTTACAAGGCCATCACAGGTACACTTCCTGTATGGGATGAAGACGGAAAACCAATTGCAGGCTTATTTTACACCTATTACGAACGCAGTGATGTTCAAAACCGCGATAAAAGGCCTTTGGTCATTTCTTTCAATGGTGGGCCAGGCTCGGCTTCAGTATGGATGCATATCGCCTATACCGGCCCCGTGGTGTTAAATATTGATGATGAGGGTTATCCGGTACAGCCTTACGGTTATAAAGAAAATCCATATTCTATTTTAGACGTGGCCGACATTGTTTACATCGATCCGGTTAATACAGGGTATTCGCGGGCGGTGAGCAAAGATATTCCAACCAATAAATTCTTTGGTGTACGCGCCGATATTAAGTATCTGGCAGAGTGGATCAATACTTTTGTAACCCGGAACAACCGCTGGGCTTCGCCAAAATTTTTAATCGGCGAAAGTTATGGTACAACCCGTGTTTCGGGCCTTGCTTTAGAGCTGCAGAACAGCCAGTGGATGTATTTAAATGGCGTGGTGCTGGTATCGCCAACCGAATTAGGTATTGAACGGAGCGGTCCTGTTGATGCAGCTTTGCGTTTGCCTTACTTTGCCGCAACGGCATGGTACCATAAAGCCCTGGCCAGCGATTTACAAGGAAAAGATTTAACAGCAATGTTGCCCGAGGTAGAAACTTTTACCATTAACGAGCTCATCCCGGCAATTTCGCAGGGTGGCATGCTCAGTGCGGATAAAAAGAAAGCCATTGCGGTTAAAATGGCCCGTTATTCGGGACTTTCTGAAAAGGTAATTTTAGATTATAACCTCAACGTACCAACCGATTTTTTCTGGAAAGAACTGTTAAGGGATAAAGGTTTTACAGTTGGGCGATTGGATTCGCGCTACCGCGGTATAGATAAAATGTCCGCCGGCGAAGGTCCGGATTATAATGCAGAGCTAACATCCTGGCTGCATTCTTTTACCCCTGCCATTAACATGTATATCCGCAACGAGCTTAACTACAAAACCGATTTAAAATACAATATGTTCGGTTCCGTGTATCCCTGGGATAAAACCGGAGACCAAACAGGCGATAACCTCCGTCAGGCCATGGCACAAAATCCTTACCTGCATTTATTGGTACAATCTGGCTATTATGATGGTGCCTGCGATTATTTTAATGCTAAATATAGCATGTGGCAGTTAGATGCTGCCGGTAAACTTCAGGATCGTATGAGCTGGGAAGGTTACCGGAGCGGACACATGATGTACCTGCGTAAAGATGATTTAAAAACAGCCAATAACCACATTCGCGAATTTATTAAAAAAGCCCTGCCTAAAGCTGGTGAGGCAGCTAAGTTTTAAGATTTAGCGTTGGCAACAAACAGGACTTAAAGTTATTGGCTCTTTTAGGTTTTTTGGAGCGCAGCTGCAGCACAATAATGAATGTTAGTCCTGCTTTACCTTACATCTTTTTTTGTTCATGTCATGCTGAGGTACGAAGCACCTGTTTCATCGGGGCGAGATGCTTCGTGCCTCAGCATGACAGTACATTTGAGGGCGGTGACAAAGAAACCTTACATAGTTGCAGAAACCAGGATAAAATAAACCTGATCGTACGGATGCCGCCCTTCGCGGCAGAAGGTAGAGCAGGACAGAACCAGGCCAAAGTATCACTGCAATTGCTTTCCAAATCAAAAACAGACAGAATTTTCTACACTTTGCTATTGCTTTTCAATTTATTAGGAGCGCAGCTGCAGCACAATAATGAATGTTAGTCCCGCTTTACCTGACATCTTTTTTTGTTCATGACAGCACATTTGAGGGCAATGGCACAGAAACCTTACACAGTTGCAGAAGCCAGGATGATCGTAGGGATGCCGCCTTTCGTGGCAGGAGGTAGAGCAGGACGGAACCAGGCCAGAGTATCTCTGTGATTGCCTTCCAAATGATAAGCCTCTGTTAACCTGCTGATGTATTTTATGCTTGTAAAAACGCAAACAAAAAACTGTTGGTTACAAACTAAAAATAATTACTTATTTTTGTGGTTCAATTATGCAGCAGATAAAAACATCATTCGATTTTGAAAAACCTATTGCCGACTTAGTTCAGCAGATAGAAAAGGTTAAGCAAGTTGCCGAAAAAACCAAGGTAGATATGTCTGCCACTTTAGACGAGCTTGATGGTAAATTAGATGAAACTACCAACAACTTATATAAAAATTTAACCGGTTGGAACAAGGTTCAGATGAGCCGTCACCCGGATCGTCCGCAAACCCTTGATTATATCAATATGATCTGTGATGATTTTATTGAAATGCACGGCGATAGAACGGTAAAAGATGATAAAGCAATTATTGGCGGTTTTGCTTCTATAAATGGCCAAACCGTAATGGTGATTGGTCATCAGAAAGGTAAAAATACCAAAGAGCGCCAGTACCGCAACTTTGGTATGGCCAATCCGGAAGGCTACCGCAAAGCCTTACGTTTAATGCGCCTGGCCGAAAAATTCAATAAACCGGTTATTACGTTTATCGATACCATGGGTGCTTACCCGGGTTTGGAAGCCGAAGAACGCGGACAAGGGGAAGCGATTGCCAGAAACTTATTGGAAATGTCTGTCTTACGTGTGCCTATTATTTGCATCGTTGTAGGAGAAGGTGCATCGGGAGGAGCTTTGGGTATCGGTATCGGCGATAAAGTTTATATGTTAGAACATACCTGGTATTCGGTTATTTCGCCTGAGTCTTGTTCATCTATTTTATGGAGAAGCTGGGATTTTAAAGAAAAAGCTGCCGAATGCCTCAAATTAACTTCCGACGATATGTTCAGTAATAAGTTAATTGATGGAATCATTCCTGAGCCTTTAGGTGGTGCGCACCAGGATCCGGAACTGATGGGCAGAACATTAAAAGAGTATATCGTAAAAGATTTGGCCGCTTTGGGTAAATTAAAAACCGATAAGATGATTGAGCAAAGAATTGAGAAATTCTGTGAAATGGGCGTAGTAAACGAATAATCCTAATAAAAATAAAATCTAAATCCTGTTCGGTAATGCTGAACAGGATTTTTTTTTGCTTATAAACCTCTCAGGTTTCAAAAATCATGCTCATGCTCGTTTCTAACGAGCGTGTAAATAGCAGGTCGTATTTACGATTTAGAAACAATTTCCGCTTCTTTACGATGGAATCGTAAAACTATTTTGCGGTTTGGTAGTTCAAGCAACAAAAAAAGCAGCTGCAAATTAATGCAGCTGCTTGCTCATGTGTTTACAGACCCTTTTATTATTGCGGACCTTGTTGCGGGAAAAATATCGATAACCTGCCTTCCAAGCTGTTGAATGTTTTCTGCAATTTCTCACTCAACTTATCCTGACCAGCAGCTTTACTCGTTTTAATCATTCGGTCCAGATAGTATAAACCGGTCTGGATATTCTGCGATCCGGTTAAACCTTTTGATTGAGAAATATCGGCCAGGTAGTTTAATTCCTTACTGATGTAATCGCCAGATTTTTCGAAAATATCATTGGCCCTTGCCGTTTCACCTAGTTTATATAAATTTTCGGCCATGTAGAATTTTACTACCACCGTGCGTATGCCGAAGAATTTATCCGTTGGCATTACGGCAAAATATTTATCTACAACTTTTTTAGCTTCATCAATTTTGCCTTCTTTAATCAGGCTACCGGTTAAACTGCTGAAAATATTGGTAAAAATGAAAGTATCATCTGATGATTGCGGATCTAAATATTTAGCGGTTTTCATATTGCCCCACTTAAATTTATTCATCACATTGTTGTAGAGTACAGGTGTGTTTAACTGCTCTGGTTTATCGTCAGATGCTGTCGTGTCAGCTTTAAGTGGCAATAAGCGCAAAGCTAAACCTTCGCTATATAAATACTTATCCAAACCATTATATTGATCGGAAGGTACGGTTGAAGCGAAATAAATCGGGCGTTTCCAGTTGTTATGGGCCAGGATATCGAACATGGCTAAAGTACCTTTGGTAACATAACCCTTGTTAAACTTCCAGGCCATTTCGGTGGTGATTTTAGAAGCATCTGCAGCCGGAACGGTTCCGGTACTGATTACCTGCTGCGGGTCTACCGTAATTTTTAGGTTCTTGGTTGGTAAAAAGTTAGATTTCGATCCATCCTGCATAGCTACTTTATCGCCATCATTGTTCGATAACAATAAGTCAACTACGTTTTTTAATTCGATGTTGCCTGCAAGTTTATAGTCATCATAAGGCATTACATCGCGTTCGCCCTGCACATATTGCTCAGGTTTCATCGTAATCGGCAACGGTGCCGATTCGTTTTGTTTCTGGCGTAAGCCATTGATGTACCAGTCGGTATCAAACAAACTCAGGTTTACAATACGTATATCCGGGCGTACATTTTCTACCTCCTGGATGTACCAAAGTGGATAGGTATCGTTATCGCCGTATGTAAATAAAATGGCATTAGGTGCGCAGGATTGCAGGTAATCTAAAGCAATATCGTGCGGAACCAGTTTTGTAGAACGGTCATGATCATCCCAACCCTGCTCGGCCATAATAACCGGTGCAGCGAGTAAACCGATAACCGTTGCGCCAATAGCGCCTGCCGTTGGACTTACTTTCTTAAATACCCATTCTTTAAGCGCTAAGGCACCCAAACCAATCCATATGGCAAAAGCGTAAAAAGAGCCTACGTAGGCATAATCCCTTTCACGTGGTTCAAGAGGCTTTTGGTTTAAGTATAATACAATTGCGATACCGGTAAAGAAGAATAACAAGCCCACTACACCTGCATCTTTTTGGTTGCGTTTAAAGTGCCATAAAGCACCAATAATACCCATTATTAAAGGTAAAAAGTAGAAACGGTTGTATGCTTTATTGTCAACAGTTGATGGGGGCAAATGACTTTGATCACCACGTAACCAGCTATCAATAGGTTTAATGCCACTAATCCATTCGCCTTCAAACCCGCTGCCCTGACCTTGCTCATCGTTCTGGCGGCCAACAAAGTTCCAAAAGAAATAACGCATGTACATGTAACCGATCTGGTAGCTTGCTAAAAAGCCGATATTATCAACCAGGTTAGGGTTTTTTGAGTCATCTAAGTGCATCCATTCTTTGTAAAAATCCGCATGCCGGGCATCATCGCTGTACATACGTGGCAATAGTGTGTTGTTATTGTATTCGTAATCGGTTTTCCTACCAGCTACTTCATATTTGTCTTTACCTTTTCTCCAAATGGTTTTTCCGCCTTCAGCTACCCCTGTTCTTTCAGAATTATAATTAGGTCCGTATAATAATGGCCTGTCGCCATACTGCTCGCGGTTGAGGTAGCTTAAAAAAGAGAAAGCATCTTTAGGTGCACTGTTATTTAAATTCGGATCTGCCTTTGCCCTGATAATAATCATCGAAAAAGATGCATAACCAAATATGATCAATACGGCAGAGAGTAAACCTAAGTTTAATAATTTCTTTTGGTGCTGTATCGAATAACGGATTCCCCAAACCAGGGCGCCGATTAATAAAATCGCGAAGAATAAAACACCGGTTCCAAAACCAAGCCCCAACGTATTTACAAAAAACAGGTCGAAATATGCGCCAAACGAAACCAGGTACTGAATAATACCGTATTGGATTACAGCCAGAATTAAAATACCAACAATTAAGGTTTTAAAAATACCTCCGGTTGTGGCTTTATCAGTTCTTTTGAAATAATAAACAAAAGCCAGTGCAGGGATGGTTAATAAGTTTAATAAGTGGATACCGATAGATAAGCCCATAATATAGGCTATAAACAGTAACCAGCGGTCGGCTCTTGGCTCATCGGCATGTGCTTCCCATTTAAGGATGGCCCAGAAAACAATCGCAGTAAATAATGACGATTGTGCATAAACCTCCGATTCAACTGCCGAAAACCAAAAACTGTCAGAAAAAGTATAAGCCAGTGCACCAACAGCGCCGGCGCCCATGATGCTAATGAGTTTCCCGGTTGTAAGTTCTTCGCCAGCTTTAACAATGGTTTTTTTAGCCAATGCGGTAATGGTCCAAAATAAAAATAAGATAGTTGCTCCGCTCGAAACAGCCGAACCCACGTTCATCCAGTAAGCAATTCTGGTTAAATCCCCACCTGCAAAAATAGAGAAAAAACGCTGTATCATTAAGAATAACGGGGCGCCTGGTTGGTGAACAACCTGCATTCTAAATGCCGACGCAATAAATTCACCGCAATCCCAAAAGCTGGCAGAAGGCTCTAAGGTTAAAACATAAGTGAGTGTAGCAATTAAAAAGCAGATCCAGCCTACTATATTATTAACTTTTGAATAATTCATCGGTTTGTTTATAATGATATTAAAATTGTTTTTATATAAAAATGCTGCCGAAATTAACTATTCTAGTCGATAAAACAGTTAATTTTTTGGATTCATTTAACAATTTTTAACGGCCTAAGCCTATTCACATCGAGGATTTTAATCTCTCTTAAAAGAAAAACCCATAGGCAGGAATGCTAAAAACTGCCTATGGGTTAAAATTTAAAATATTTTTATGCTAACCGGTTGCATAGGGGGTAAAACGGGCAATCAGGTCGTTATACTCTTTTTCAAGGCTTTTGCTTAGCCCGTCTTGTTTAAAAACACCGGTTAATTTTACCATCTGACCCAGGTAGGCCAGGTAAAAACGTACATCCTGCTCTGCTGCAAGCTGGTTTTTGCTTTCTGAAACATCAGCAAGATAATTCAGTTCCTTATTAACGTAATCTGCCGTTTTTTTGATCATTGCATTTGCGCGGTTCAGATCGTTTAAGCGGTAAAGGCTTTCGGTAAAATAATAAGTACTCATTACCTGGCGCATGCTGTAAAATTTATCGGGGATTACTTCAAGGAATTTATTCACCATTTTTTTGCTTTCTGCAATCTTGCCCTGGTTGATCAGGTCGTTTAAGGCACTGTTAAACATATTCGAGATCCTGGTTACGTCATCAGACGATTGCCTGTCCAGGTGATTTGCATTTTTAATATTTCCATAAGCATACACATTCATCAGGTTGTTGTACAGTGGTTTGAGGTTGATGCGCTGATAGTCTTCTGTAATGGCTGTATCCGGTTTTAACGGCAGTAATCTTTTGTTCAGCCCTTCCGAATAAAGGTATTGGTTTAAACCGATATACTGCTCATCGGGCATCGCTCCTGTAAAGTAGATCGGGCGTTTCCAATTGTTGTGTACCAAAATATCAAATAATGCCAAAGTTCCTTTGGTTACATAGTTTTGGTTAAAGGTCCATTCCATGCTGTCTGCAATTTTACCTGCATCCTCTTTAGGTACCGTACCTGTATCTAAAACCTGTTGCGGGCTTACTGCTAATTTCAGGTTTTTGGTGGGCAATACATTGTATTTTGTTCCGTCGTTCATGGTTACCTTATCGGCGTCGTTATCCGATAGCAACACATCTAAAATTTCTTTCAGTTCAATGTGTTGCGCAATTTTATAATCCTGGTAATACATAATGTCGCGGGTACCTTCCACGTATTGTTCCGGTTTTAAGGTGATGGGCAAGGGGGCCGATTCGTTCTGCTTTTTCCGCATCCCATCAATGTACCAATCGGCAGTGAATAAACTCAGGTTAACTACCCGCACATCGGGGCGTATATTTTCTACTTCCTGCGCATACCAAACCGGATAGGTATCATTATCGCCATAGGTGAACAGGATAGCATTGGGTGCACAGGATTTAAGGTAATTGACCGACATATCCCTTGCGTCGTGGCTATCCGAACGGTCGTGGTCATCCCAGCCCTGGTTAGCCATGATGATCGGCGCACAGAACATGGCCACAACCGATGCAAAAATACCTGCCCGTGCTGGTGTTAATTTTTTAAATACCCAGTCTTTTAACCCCAACACGCCTAAGCCAATCCAGATGGCAAAAGCATAAAATGAGCCTACGTAAGCGTAGTCTCTTTCGCGGGGCTCAACCGGAACAGAATTTAGGTAAAGCACGATGGCAATTCCGGTAGAAAAGAATAACAGACCAATAACGCCGGCATCTTTTTGGTTGCGTTTAAAATGCCAAACCGCACCGATAAGGCCAATAATTAAAGGCAGGAAGAAAAACCTGTTATAGGCTTTGTTCTCGGTAATAGATGGAGGCAGATTTTTTTGACTGCCCAGTCTCATTGCATCAACCGGTTTTATCCCGCTAAGCCAGGTGCCATCTGTGCCACCTAACTGACCATCTTCATTGTTTTTCCGGCCTGCAAAATTCCACATAAAATAACGCATGTACATCTGCCCGGCCTGGAAAGAGAACATGTATTGCAGGTTCTCTAACAATGTTGGTTTATGCTGATCGTCAAAACCCATGTAATTTTTATAAAAGCGAACATGCTCAGGTTTATCGCTATACATTCGTGGCATTAAAGTTTTATCGGCAAAAACGTAGGCTGATTTTGTTCCGGCAGGTTCGTACTTCTTATCTCCCTTACGGAAAATCTTGCCGGTTTCCTTAATATCGATTTTTTCTGAATTGTAGTTTTCTCCATAAAATAAAGGCCTGTCGCCATATTGGTCGCGACCCAAATACCTGGAAAATGAAAATACATTATCTACATTGTAGTTGTTGAGGTTGGGTTTGGCCTGCGCCCTGATTACCAAAAGGGCAAAAGAACTGTAGCCAAATAAAAGCAGTACGGTAAATAATAAGATCAGGTTTAAGGCTCTTTTATTCTTTCTGATCGAGTAACGGATGCCATAAACCAAGCCGCCAATTACTAAAATGGCAAAAACTAATATACCTGTGCCGAAACCCAGGTTTAAGGTATTAACAAAAAAGTAATCGAAACCCGCTGCAAACGATACCACATACTGAATTATACCAAACTGCACGCTGGCCAATGCTGCAATAGCAACAAAAGATACTTTTACAATACCCTGCCATGTTGGCGAAGGGTTCTTTTTAAAATAATAAACAAATATTAATGCAGGGATGGTCAGCAGGTTTAAAATGTGTACTCCGATAGAAAGCCCCATAATATAGGCTACAAAAAGCAACCAGCGGTCTGATTTCGGCTCGTCAGCCTGCGATTCCCATTTCAATATGCCCCAGAGCACTACGGCGCTGCAGAGCGAAGACATGGCGTAAACCTCGGCTTCTACAGCCGAAAACCAGAAACTATCTGAAAAAGCATAAGCCAGGGCACCAACCAAGCCTGAGCCGATAATACTGATGATCTGTTGTTTGGTCATGTCTTCTCCACTTTTAACCAGGATTTTCTTTGCCAATGCTGTAATGGTCCAGAATAAGAATAAAATGGTACCCGCACTTGCAAGCGCCGATGCAATATTCATAAAATAGGCCACCTTGGTTTTATCTCCAAAAGCCAGTAGAGAGAACATTTTTTGGATCATGGACACAATTGGCGCACCTGGCTGATGCACCACCTCCATCCTATAGGCCGAGGAGATGAATTCGCCACAGTCCCAAAAGCTTACGGATTGATCTAAAGTTAAAATGTAGGTGATTGCCGCAATACAAAAGCAAAGCCAGCCCCCAATGGTGTTGATCCTGGTGTAGTTCATAGTTTAATTTTTTGTCTTTGATAATAAATGATTTATGTGGTTCGCAGTAAAAAAAGTCGTATAAAAAAATAAAATGTTGCATCAGATGCGATCATTTTTTTATCTTTGTATCGCAAACAACGAACGGCAGGAAAGAAATTAAAATATTTTAAAATCACTCTTGCATAATTAAAATAAGGTTCCTACATTTGCATTCCCTTTCGAGGAGAATATCCTTGATAAAAATTGTCCGATAGTATAAGGGTAGTACAACGGTTTTTGGTACCGTTTGTCTTGGTTCGAATCCAGGTCGGACAACGAAAATTTAATGTCGGATCATGTTTTAAACAGACATGATCCGATTTTTTTTAACCGTAAACTACACACGGACCATGCCATTGCAGTTTAACCCGGTAAAACTTTTTTCCGGAACAGGTTCTAAGGGATTATCACTTAAGATTGCCGAACATTACGGCAAACCACTTGGTAGCGTAACCATCCATAAATTCAGCGATGGCGAATTTCAACCTTCTTTTGATGAGTCAGTTCGTGGTAGTGATGTTTTTCTGATTCAGTCTACCTACCAGCCAAGCGATAACTTAATGGAGCTTTTGTTAATGATTGATGCTGCTAAAAGAGCATCTGCGCATTACATTACAGCAGTGGTTCCTTATTATGGGTTGGCACGTCAGGATAGAAAAGATAAACCGCGTGTAGCAATCGGGGCTAAATTGGTAGCCAATCTATTAAAGTCGGCAGGTATCCACCGCATCATGACGATGGATTTACATGCTGCGCAGATACAGGGTTTCTTTGATATTCCGGTTGATCACCTGGACGGATCGGTTATCTTTGTACCTTATATCAAAAGCTTAGGCTTAAAAAACTTAACCATCGCATCTCCCGATATGGGCGGTTCGTACAGGGCACGTACTTTTGCCAAGTTTTTTAATGCCGAAGTGATTATTTGCGATAAACGCCGTAAACGCGCCAACGAAATCGAATCGATGTCGATTATTGGTGACGTGCATGGGCAGGATGTGGTATTGATCGATGATATCTGCGATACCGCAGGCACCCTATCAAAAGCCGCGGCTTTGATTATGGAGAACGGTGCTGCCAGCGTAAGAGCGGTTTGTACCCATGCCGTGTTATCAGGCAAAGCAGTAGAAACCGTAGAAAATTCAGTATTGACTGAACTGATAGTAACCGATACAATCCCGTTAAAACAGGAAAGTTCGAAAATAAGAGTGCTAAGTACGGCAAGTTTATTTGCAAGGGCTATTGCCAATGTAAATGAGCACGGATCAATTAGTGATCTGTTTAGGGTTTAGTGTAAAGCGATTAGCGTTTTAGCGCATATCGCCAAACAAAAAAAGAATAATAAAGGTAGGAAGTAAGGTGTAGAAAGCTTTAAGTCTCGATACAAACTGCTAAATACTTGATACTAATACATAATTAAATAAATAAAAAAATGAAAACAATCGCAATTAGCGGTTCTCCAAGAGAGAACGTAGGGAAACGCGATGCCAAGGAACTTCGTTACGAAGGTAAAGTTCCGGCGGTATTGTACGGTGGAAAAGAGCAACAACACTTAGCTGTGGTTATTGCTGATTTAAGAGATGTAATTTATACCCCGGAGGTTAACTTTGTTGAAATCAATGTTAACGGTGTTAAAACTAAAGCTATCGTAAAAGATACGCAGTTTCACCCACTTACCGATGTATTATTACACATCGATTTTCTTCAGTTGTTCGACGAGAAAGAAATCGTAATGGAAATCCCTGTAAAATTAACAGGAACTTCTCCAGGTGTTAAAATGGGGGGTAAATTAATCCAGAAATTACGTAAACTACGTGTTAAAGCGTTACCAGCTAACATGCCGCAAAACGTAGAAGTAAGCTTAGAGAAATTAGAAGTAGGTAGCTTGTTCCGTGTTCGTGACCTTAAAGGTGATAAATACGTAATCACTAACACTCCTGAAGATACTATCGTTTCAGTTGCAATGTCTAGAGCATTAAAACAAGCAGAAACTGAAGCTGCTAAAGGTAAAAAGTAATCAGGATTCTTAGGATTTCTTGATTTCAAGATAAAGCGTTTCGATTTAATTCGGAACGCTTTTTTTTTACATTAAAATTAATCCGCTAATTAATTTTGTGGTATAGGCTCCCGACTTCGGACTCGTGACTTCGGACCTTTTTTTTATCTTTGCCCCATGAAATATCTTATAGTTGGCTTAGGGAATATCGGACCGGATTACGCACATACCAGGCATAATATTGGCTTTGATATTGCCGATGAACTGGTAAAAGGTTTAGGTGGTAGTTTTGATAATCTCCGTTTGGCCTATTATGCTGAAGTAAGCTTTAAAGGCAAAAAACTGCATGTGATTAAGCCTACAACCTTTATGAACCTGAGCGGTAAGGCTGTTAACTATTGGATGAAAGAGCTGAAAATAGCGCCCGAAAATGTACTCGTTGTTGTTGATGATCTTGCCCTGCCATTGGGTAAACTCAGGTTAAAACTACAAGGCTCAAGCGCTGGCCATAACGGCTTAAAAAGTATAGAAGAAGTATGTGGCGGGCAAAATTATGCGCGCCTGCGTTTCGGCATCGGTAACGATTATCCCAAAGGCCGCCAGGTAGATTTTGTGTTAGGTTTATTCGATAAAAACGAACAATTGGAACTGCCGGCACTGATTGATAAAAGTGTAGAATTGATTAAAAGTTTTGTCACCGTTGGGCCAGCCCACACCATGACGGCTTTTAATAAGTAGTTTGCTTACAGTAATCGTCGTGCTAAATTTATTTCAGCATCTTTAGTAAAAGAAACAATCCCAAAATAAAATTCAGACTAACGAATAGTTTGGCTGTGACACGGATAATCCAGAAAGAAGGTTTCTGGGAGAGCAATTGCAGTAGCGCTTTTTAATGTTCGTCCTGCTTTTTATTACAAGTCCTCGCTAAGCTGTGGGCTTTGCATTTCAATCAGGTCTAAAAGGCAGTGTTTATACTCCTATTGTGGGTAGAATAGCGTAGTTTTATATAGACTTCCTTTTCCTAGTCCATGAGGTGTGTCCTCACAAACCATCTGATATGAAACAGGTCGATAAAGGCAATTTCCTTTTTCTGTACGATGCAACCCTAAATAGTATTGCTGGCTGGGCCACCTAAACCCGATCACAGTGGTTCCGGTTTTTCACCGGAAGGAACGGAGAGCGGGACTGCACAAGCCTAAAAGCCTCTGCACCTGATTTCCAGAAAAAAATAATGATTAGTGGGAGAGGAGTCTATTGTTTGGTGAGGATAGAATAAATGGTCTCAAAGTGTCGTCATTTCGAGCGGAGTGCAACGCAGTCGAGAACCACGGAGTGCTCAGCGAAGCTAAATCTATAGAACAGATTTCTCCGTTTCGCTATCGATGAAAAATCGGCACGCTCCATTCGAAAAGACGATTCTTCTACGGGGTCTGTCAATGGTAGCGCAGTGAAGGACATTTTCTAGCGGATTCAACCCCTATAAGACATTTGAGCTTAAATGGTTAATTGTTCATGCACATCGCTCCAAATGTATTGTCATCCTGAGCGTAGCGAAGGATCTTTTTTGTGATAAGTCAACCCTATAAGACATTAAGCTTATATGCCCATTAAATGTCTTATAGGGTATAAAAGGCCAAGTGCGTGCATAAAAAAAGACCACCTTCCGATGATCTTTTAATAAAATATAGTCAGTTAATGATTATTTAACTTTTTCCTGAGCCCTGGCAATGTAAGCATCAATTAATTGTGCTTCTGCACTTTCAGGATATTGGGTTTTAACTTTGGTATAGGCCTCAACTGCACCTTTAAAATCGTTTTGGCTTTCGTTAACCAATCCCAGTTTTTTCAGGAACATTGGCGAGGTAAATTTACTCGCTTTATCAGCTGCTTTTTTGTAGTAAGAGGCAGCTTGTTTATAGTCTTTCAATTCGCTGTAAGCATCACCAAGCAAGCCTAAAGCTAATGGATCTGCAATCGGGCTACCGGTAGCGCTGTACTTGCTTAACGATTCGATGGCTTGTTTGTACTCGCCTTTACGTAAATAGATGCCACCTAAATAAAGATTGGCGAGGTTTGCCGACTTTGTGTTGTCGTATTCTTTAGCAATCTGCTCCAGGCCCGGGTAACCACCTTCGCCTTTCACTGCTTTGTTCGATAAGGAATCAACCCCAACAAATTGTTCAGCTTTGTACATTTTGCTGGCGGCTTCTTCAGCACGACCTTTTAAATACACGCCTTGATACCAAAGATATATTAAAACTAATAAAACTACAGCACCTGCTATAAACAGTAAGCTTTTATTATTCTCTTGTAAAAATGAACCTTTTTTAGTGGGTTGAATTGTCTGGTTATCTGTTGTAGACATGTTTGTTTAAAAAATTTAAGATTGCAAAAATACATTTTTCAATCAAAGTATCAACCTTTATTTTGAAGTATTTAATTAAACATTAGTTATTTAGGACAGGAAAGATTAAAATGTATACCACCATTAACGCAGCAGGTTAATCAGCGTGTTAAACCAAGTTTGGTTGTCGCTAAAGATGCCCGTATGGTTAATGACCAGGTAAACGGTTTGGCTTTCTGAACGGCTTATGGTCGATTTGATCCTGATGGGTTGCCAGAATAATCCGAAGTTTCTTGCTGATGAGGCAGGGAAAACATCGTCGAAACCCATGTAAACCTCTTCTATATTGGATAAGGGGAGTTCCAATTGTTCATCGCCCTCAATAAAAAGACCGTTTGATGCCAACAGAATATCACCTTCGTGATTATGCAGCGGTTTTAAAAACGAAAATAACCCTGCTATTTTTTTGGTCCAGCTTACATTTTTTTTATCGGTAAGTTCATGTTCGTACGACCAGAGAACATTCCCCTCTAACATTTTTTGTGCTACCATGTAAATTTTTTCCTTGCAATGAAAGTACAATTTTTTTAAATGTAATTAACGTTAATTTTAAACATTGGATGTGAAGAGGTTAAAAAACGGTAAATTTGTGACATATTTATGTGGTTAAAAAACATTACCCTTCTAAATTTCAAGAACTATAGCGATGCAGAACTCCATTTCTCGGAAACTGTAAACGTTTTTACGGGTAATAATGGTTCGGGCAAAACCAATATGCTCGATGCCATCCATTACCTCTGTCTGTGTAAAAGTTATTTTAACCCCATCGATAGCCAGCAGATTAAAACCAATGAAGAGGTTTTTATGATCCAGGGTGATTTTGAGCGAAATGAAAAAAACGAAAAAATCTCCTGTGGGGTAAAACGCAACCAGAAAAAGCAGTTTAAACGTAACAAAAAAGAATATGATAAACTGGCCGACCATATCGGGCTTTTTCCTGTAGTGATGGTTTCGCCCTATGATGTAAACCTGATTATGGAGGGCAGTGAGGAGCGAAGAAAATTTATCGACAATGTGATTTCGCAAACCGATGCACATTACCTCGATCAGCTGATTACCTATAACCGCATCCTGCTGAACCGTAACGCCTTGTTAAAACAGATTGCCATTACCCGAAAATACGATCCGGCACTGCTCGAAATTCTGGATGAACAATTGGTTATAGCGGGCAATAAAATTTTCACCATCCGTAAGGCCTTTATGGATGAGTTTATTCCACTGTTTAACCAATATTATACTTATCTTACCGAAAACAAGGAAGTTGTTGAGCTGAATTATCAATCGCAATTGAATGAGGCTACTTTTGAAGAATTGTTGAAGAAATCGGTTGAAAAAGATCGCGTATTGGAACGGACTACCACGGGGATTCATAAAGATGAACTTGCTTTTGTAATCAGTGGAATGCCTTTAAAGAAATTTGGCTCACAGGGCCAGCAGAAATCCTTTTTAATCGCTTTAAAAATTGCCCAGTATGCCTACCTGGCCAATAACAAAGGATTTAAGCCCTTACTGTTGTTGGATGATATTTTTGATAAACTGGATGATCATCGTGTTCAGAAACTGATGCAAATGGTTTCTCACCATGATTTCGGGCAGATATTTATTACCGATACCGGAAAAGAAAGAATAAAATCAATTTTTGAAAAAATAGAAGTTGATGTAACTTTGTTTGAAGTTGATAATGGAACTATAGAAAATGCGTAAACCTAACGATGTTACTTTAAAAGATGCGATCAGCAAAATGCTGGATGTGTATCGTATACGCCGCAAGTTCGATGAAACTTCCATTCTATCGGTATGGCCCGAAATTATGGGTACAGCTATTGCCAACCGTACCAAACAGATTTACATTTACGACAAAAAGCTTTTTTTAAGGATAGAATCATCGGTAATCAAAAACGAACTGATAATTGTTCGCCAGGGAATCATCCAAAAATTAAATGAACATGTTGGCAGCGAGGTGATTACCGAAATGGTGTTTTTGTAAGGTATTATAAAAGGACAAAAGCTTAAAACTCAAGCCCTTTATATCTTAACAGGAATTCAGGCCTCGGAGTCCAAACTCCCAACTAACTTCTTCCCCCGAAAATTTTGGCAAAAATCCAGATCAGCAGTGCTACCACTACCACTACAACAATAACGCCTACCCAAACTCCGGCTTTAAATATACCTTCTACGAGTTCACAACTGCTTAAGGTAGTGCATAAAAATGCGATCAGTGCTAAAGGAAATACTTTTTTCATATTCATGTTAATTTGTAATACCTAACATTGAATGTTCAAGAAAGTTTTGAGAGAGGGCTTATTTAGCGTGAATCTAAAAGAAACGATCAAAAAAAGGCCGTCACCTGAACTCCGCTTTGCTTCGTTCAAAATGACGGCCTTTGATGTTTAAGGATGGTCGATTTTACATCTTCCTTCAAACTTTTTCCATTATTACCTCACAAACTATTTTCCGTTCACTTTTAACAGCTCAACCTCGAAAATCAATGTGCTGTAAGGTGGGATGTCTGCTCCTGCTCCGCGCTCGCCGTAAGCCAGGTTATAAGGGATATAAAATTTGTATTTCGAACCTGCCGGCATTAATTGAACACCTTCAGTCCAGCCCGGAATTACCCGGTTTAAGGGAAATGAAATTGGCTCACCTCTGTCGTAAGAGCTATCAAACTGCTTGCCATTTAATAAAGTACCTTTATAATGTACTAATACCGAATCGGTAGCCTGTGGTTTAACGCCTGTTCCGGCGGTTAAAACTTCGTATTGTAAGCCACTTGCAGTTGTTTGTACACCTGCGCGTTTTTTGTTCTGTTCCAAGAAATCCTGTCCTTCTTTCATAATGGGTGCGTATTTAATTTTATTTGCTTCAGCTTCCGCTTTGTATTTTGCCGATGATGCTTTAGATAATGCCTCGTTAATGCATTGTTGTGCCTGTTGCTGGGTTAAAACGGTGCTACTGCCAGTAAATGCATCTTTTAAGCCTTTTAATAATACCTCATAGTTTAAGGTAGACAGGCCGGTTGTTTTTAAACCTGCACCGATAGAGGTACCGAAGGCATAACTGGTAGAATCTAAAGATGAATGTAAGCCGGAAGCTTTAAATGTTGAGGTTTTGGTGGCTGCAGTAGTTTTTTCGGCGACAGGTTTTTTTGCTGCTGTTTTGGTTTGTGCGTAAGAGGCAACAGCGATTCCCGATAAACATACCGCTAAGAAAATTCTTTTCATTATTTATTTAATAGTGTTGATTATTTTAAAGGCCGTAAGATACAAAATAGATAAAACAATAAAACCCCGAAAATCCGGGGTTTTAGATAAGTGTTCTGTACCTTAAAATTAGAAACGTTCGTCAGCTTTGAAGAAGAAGTTGCCTTCAATTTCTGCATTCTCATCAGAATCTGAACCGTGAATGGCGTTTGCATCGATAGATTTTGCATATTTCTGACGGATTGTTCCTTCAGCGGCTTCAGCCGGGTTGGTAGCGCCGATTAATTTTCTGAAATCTTCAATAGCATTGTCTTTTTCTAAAATAGCCGCAACAATTGGCCCTGAAGACATAAAGCTTACTAAATCTTTGTAAAACGGACGCTCAGCGTGTACAGCATAAAACTGACCGGCAGTTTCTTCTGTAAGTTTGGTATATTTTAATGCAATGATTTTAAAACCTGCATTGGTAATGTCGTTAATGATCGATCCGATATGGCCATTTGCTACTGCATCTGGCTTAATCATGGTAAAAGTTCTGTTAGTGCTCATCGTGCTTTGATATCAAATTTTTTGCAAAAATACGTTTTAATTGATGAATAATCAATACACCATAGATTCGGTTTGAAAATCGATTTTATAATAGATAATTAGCTTAAGAGGGCGAATTGAGCTTTTTCAGACCATATAACTTTCTTAATCGCCATCTCTTTTAGAACGATGATGCTACTAATCCTAAAATCCTTTAATCCTAATCTAAATTTACTTAGCTTTGCAGCGCAAAAAATATATGCTTACACTAACTGAATTAAAAACATTATTGGCTACACCACAACGGATTGTGATCACTACGCATCATAAACCTGACGGTGATGCGATGGGTTCGTCCCTTGGTTTATATGGATATTTAATTCAGAAAGGCCATCACGTAAAGGTAATTACCCCAACCGATTATCCTACTTTTCTACATTGGATGCCGAACAACGGGGATGTTATTATCTTTACCGAACAACAGGAACAGGCTGCAAAACTGGTTGATGAGGCGTCGATTATTTTCTGCCTGGATTTCAATACCCTAAGCCGTATTAACGAACTGGGCGAACTGGTAAGGGCGGCAGGTGCTAAAAAGGTTATGATCGATCATCACCTCGAGCCAGAGGATTTTGACGATTACCGCCATTGGGATATTAATGCCTGTGCAGCTGCGCAACTCGTATACGATTTTATTGTGAACCAGCTGGAAGATAAAGCCGGCATCAATAAAGATGTAGCTGCTTGTCTTTATACCGGTATCATGACCGATTCGGGATCTTTCCGTTTCGAATCTGCAACATCAGAAGTATACCGCATTGCTGCAAACCTGATCGATCTGGGGGCCGAACATTGGAAAATCCATCAATTGGTATATGATAATGCCAGCGAAAACCGTTTACGCTTCCTGGGTTATTGCCTGTCAAACAAATTGGAGGTTTTAAGAGAATACAACACTGCGATTATTTCGGTTACCAAAGAAGAGCTGGCCGAATACCATAGTGAAACGGGCGATACTGAGGGTGTGGTAAATTATGCCCTGTCAATCAATGGAATCCGCCTGGCCGCTTTGATCATCGAGCGTACAGATAAAGTTAAGCTTTCTGTAAGATCAACCGGCGATTTCCCGGCAAACGAAATCTGCAAGAAGTATTTTAATGGAGGCGGGCATAGAAATGCCGCAGGTGGTGCATCAGAAAAAGAATTAACTGATGTAGTTAACGAATTTAAATCGATATTAGCAGAATATAAAGAACAATTGATCGCCTAAGGGCAAGAAATAAACAATAAAACTTAAAAAAGTCAAATTAATAAATGAAAAAGGGAATTATTATTCTAGCAGCAGCTACTTTAGGCTTAGCGGCATGTAAACAAGAAAAAAAGGGAGCTGGTGGCTTGTTGTATACCATTCACCACTCAGCAGGTAACGAAAAAATCAAGGAAGGTGATATCGTTAAAATGAACTTTATCCAGAAAAACGGTAAAGATTCTGTTTTATCAAGCACTTTCGATAGCGAAACCCCGGCGGTATTCCCTGTGCAGAAAAAAATGTACGCCGGTGATATGAACGATGTATTGACTTTGTTTGGCGAAGGCGATAGCGCTACGTTTAAAATCGACCTGGATACTATGGCTTTCCATAGCAAACAACCAAAACCAGAGCAGTTTAAAAACGATAAATACCTTACTTTTACGGTAAAAGTTGAAAAAGTATTTAAGAAAAAAGCCGGCGAAGCTGATTCGACCTTTAACAAAAGGGCAACAGAGTTTTTCCAGGCCGACTACAAAGCTTCTTCAGAAAAAAAGAAAGCCGCAGAACCTGCTAAATTGAAAGCTTATTTAGAAGATACCAAACTGGCCACCAAAACTACTGCCAGCGGTTTACACTACATTATCGAAAAACCAGGTAGCGCAGAAAAACCAGCTTTAGGCGATACAGTATTGATTGATTATACCGGTAGAGTTACCAAAAAAGGTAAAGATGGTAAATATAAAATCTTCGATACAAGTGATGAAAAACTGGCTAAAGCAGAAAACGAATTTAAGCCTGGTAAACCTTATGGCCCTCAAAAAATGCCGGTTGGTGGTACAATTCCGGGTTTTACCGAAGCTTTGCAGTTAATCGGTAAAGGTGGTAAAATTAAAGTAATCATCCCTTCTAATTTAGGTTATGGCGAGCAAGGTGCACCACAGGTTGGTATTATGCCTTTCAGCCCGATTGCTTTCGATCTTGAGATTAAAGATATTATCAAAGGAAAACCGGCTCCGGCTCCTGTAGCTCCGGCTCCGGTTAAGAAATAATTTCTTAAACTGTATGTAAATCCTGCTTATTCAGTTAAGCAGGATTTTTTTTGACCTGTCTTTTTTTTCGCAGAGCCAAAAAATAAAACTTGGCAAAAATTCTTAAAAACTTATTATAGCCTATCTTTGTATGGTCTAATAAAATTGTCCGGCATCCGAAAAATGGATTAAAGGCTGATTTTTAATTAAAATGTTAAATGAAAAAAGGAATAATTATTCTCGTGGCAGCAGCGTTAGGGCTATCTGCCTGTAACAAATTCGAAAAGGGCGAAGGAGATATGACTTACAAGATCTATAAAAGTGAAGGTAAGCCAAAAATTCAGGATGGTGATTATGTAAAGTTAAACGGTGTCCAAACCGTAGAAACCAATACCAATCCGGATTCGGTGATGGTAAATACCTACGACAATGAGCGTCCCGCTTTTTTTGCGATCAGCAAGTCTATGTTCAAAGGTGATCTGGCTTCGGGACTGAAACTGCTCGGAGAGGGCGATAGCGCCATTTTTAAATTGAATTTAGATTCAATGGAAAAATATTCAGGTCAGCCGAAACCAAAAGGATTAAAATCGAATATTGCTTCTTTTACCATTAAGATTGAAAAGGTTTTGCATAAAGGAAAGGATCCTGATTCTATTTTTGAAGCAAAGAAAAGACTGTTTTTCGAAGCAGAATACAGGGCCTTAAACGAGAAAAATAAAAGGGTAGAACCTGCTAAAATAGCCAAATACGTAGAAGAGAACAACCTGAAAGTAACGACTGCTCCATCTGGTTTGCAATATGTAATTTATGCTCCGGGCAACTCAGAACGGGCTACTTTAACAGATACGGTGTTAATGGACTATACCGGCCAGTTTACCAATAAAAAGTCAAACGGAGCATTGAATGTTTTCGATACTTCGAATGCCAAAATTGCAAAAGAAGCTGGAATTTTCTCCGAAAATGTACAATATGTACCACGTAGTTTACCACTGGGGCAGTTGCCACAGGGCGTGATACAGGGAATTCAACTGATTGGGGTAGGTGGTAAAATTAAACTGATTTTGCCTTCCAGATTAGGTTTTGGCGAAAATGGCGGCGGGCCAATTAATCCTTTCACGCCACTGGTTTTCGATGTAGAGCTGAAAGGCATCATCAAGCCCAATGCAGCCGTGCCATTGGCTAAATAAAAAAAATTAAGACCTTATAGGTTCAGGAGCCTATAAGGTCTGTTCAAATAAAATCTAAGCCCAACGCTTAAAAGGCCTGGTGGTCAGGTTAGCGTTATAATATTTTTCTTCTCCGGTTACTTCAACGCCTACCCAATCTGGAAGATCGAAAGTTTCATCCTCGCTTTCCAGTTCAATTTCGGCAACTATAAGGCCTTTATTGTCGCCTAAAAATACGTCCACTTCCCAAAGTTTACCGTTAAATGTAATTTCATAGCGTGTTTTGGAAAGTTCTGAAACCGAAAAGTTATCCAATAATTCTATGGCTTCGGCAACAGGGATTTCATATTCATGCTCCGATCGTGTGGCACCAATGGTTTGACCTTTTATGGTTAAAAACCCTTTGCTTTCAGTTGCCCTTACCCGTATGGTTTTATCTTTATCCGTGAGCAGATAACCCTGCCTAAGTAGTTTTCCTTCCGGTTTGCCCAGGTTATCCCATTTTTGATGATCGATTAAAAACTTACGCTCTATTTCTTTTCCCATTTTACCTAGCCCTTTTCTGTAAATCTGAAACCGGCATGCTGATTAATCTTCCGATAGGCTGTTTGCCGCGGTAGGTAATTACCCGTAACATGCTCGCATCTTTAGGTACTTGCAATGCGGCGGTATATTTCGGGTAGAAACGATCGGGGGTAGAGTTATCAAAACTATAGTAGATATCCAAGCCATCTATTTCTGTGGTCAGTTCTATCATCAGCTGTTTATCAGCACTGCGTTTTACGGTAAAAATAGGATCGTAAATGGCTGGTGAGTATTTAATCTCTGCAAAATCCAGACGTTTAAAATGTTGTTGCGTACGGTCAACAAAATTTGTCCAGTTTTTCTTTTCAATCGGGCTCCAGATCGATTCTGCAATGGCAAATGCACGTGGATAAACCATGTATTCTGCCTGGCGGAAAGTAAATACCTGCTCCGTCCAAAGATTGGCCTGTGCTCCAATAACATACTGTGCATTTACGCCTGCCGGAACAGGATTAAACTGGTAAGCTTTATTTAACCTTAACGAAGCATATACTTTTGGTTCGGTAATCTGGTCTGCCTGCATGTAATCCAGGTAGGCAAAATCGGTTGGGCTCATGACCACGTTATGCTTTTCATTAGCCGCCTGGATGCCATATTTCATTCCTCTCCAGCTCATTACTGCTGCTGTTGGCGATACACCGCCCTCAAGAATTTCATCCCAGCCCATAAATTTTTTGCCCTTCGAAATCACAATCTGTTCTACGCGTTTTTCGAAATAGGCCTGTACCTGTGGCATGGTTTTTAAGCCTTCGCGAAGCATTAAAGCTTTAATCTGGTCGTTTTTCTCCCAAAAATTGTGCGAAGCCTCATCGCCGCCCATGTGGATGTATTCGAAAGGGAAAAGCTTGGCCACCTGCGTAATTACAGTATCTAAAAAGCCATAAACTTTCTCGTTTGCCGGACAAAGGGTGTTATCAACCAAAGCAATTGGCGGCGCACCACGGCTCCAGTCCATAATTTTTTCGCCAGAGCGTACTTTATAATTCACTGCATCAGGGGTACAGGATAACTCGGGATAAGAAGCGATAATCGCTAAACTATGCCCCGGCACATCGATTTCGGGCAATATGTTTACAAAGCGTTCCTGGGCATATTGAACAAGTTCTTTAATATCTTCCTGGGTATAAAAACCGCCGTAGTTACGGGGTTCATCAGGTGTTGGCGGGATAAAATCGCCAAAGGTCCCTGTTTTTTTAACACTCCAGGCACCAATTTCGGTCAGTTTAGGCAAGCCTTTAATTTCAATGCGCCAACCTTCATCATCCGCCAGGTGCAAATGCAGCAGGTTAAACTTATAGCGCACCATATCATCGATAAACCGTTTTACTTCCTCTTTGGTGAAAAAGTGGCGGGCCACATCGAACATTAAACCCCTCCAGCCTAATTTCGGATAATCTACCACATCAACACAGGGTACCTTCCATTTAACATCGTTCATCAGTTCTTTGCTCTCTATTTCGGCAGGAAAAAGCTGAAGCAAAGATTGTATGCCATAAAAAATACCAGCCGGCTGGTTTGCGGTAATCACCACCTGGGTAGGATTCACATTGAGTTTGTAGCCTTCTTTACCAAGTTGAACATCTTCTTGCGTATTTAAAATCAGTTTAATGGTTGGGTGACTCGAATTGCCTACCGTGCTTACAAATTTCCCTGTAGCGGTGGTAATCCGGTCTGATAAATAAGCGATTGACTGCTTTAACTCTCCGCTTTTAGCCGTTTGTATAATTACATTTTCGGGTAAGGTAAAGGTTCCCGCTTTTTTTACCAGTGAAACGGGTTCCGGAATAATGGCAATCGGTGTTTGGGCAACCATGCTTTCAGCATCGCCGGTTTCGGTTTCTGTAACAATGTTTTGAGCGTATATGCTGGTCGCAATGCAACAGCAGGAGATAATCAGGAATAGTTTTTTCATTAAAATAATTAAAGCGGATTAACCGGATAAGTATAATCCGCAATTTATTAAAAAAGATTTTAATGGATGGCATTTGCATGGAAGGAAATGTGCAAGAAGCAAGCGCGGAGCGTATAGCGCTGGATAAAAATCGTAGTTGAATTTATGATATTATTAGGAGTTTGTCAGTCTGAGCGGAGTCGAAGACTCCATCAAAATTCGCAGAAAGTCATCATCTGCGAATTTTTTTGATCTGCGGGAAAGTTGTTTTGTCTCATAGTTAGTTAATTCTAAAAGAAATGTCCTTCGACATGCCCAGGATGACATCTTTTTTAATTTACAAAAACTGCGTTAGCCATTCCATCGCTTTTTTATCATCTGTAAATGACTTTATCGGTATGGGCGGGTTTTGAAAATTAAAAAGAATTCTCATAATGAACTGCGCCAAACCTGGTTTAGAAACCATGGCCATGGCAGTATAAATCTGGGGGAGCTGTCCGGTCGAAAATTTGCGCGTTTCTTTATCCGGAACCGGCGAATTTTTCAAATAAATTAACACCGGAACTTTCTTATTCCCGGTAATTTTTTTAACCAGTGCAACGTTGGCAGAAATATTTTCTACAGTACGTAAAACGCTTTTACTGTACGAAACCAGTATCCCGGTATCGGTTAACAAATAATCGGCTATTTCCCCTTCGATAAGTTGATTATCTCTATCTTCTCCCATATTTTATCCCCTTAAATGATAACCTTTCGTTTTGGTAAAAGCCCTTAATCCCTGATGCGATAAAGTAGCGCCAATACCTGAGTATTTCCTGCCACTCCAGGGTAAGGCTGCACTTACCCGGTCGCAGCAGTTCCAATAACCCGAACCGGCATCAAGCTCGGAGAGTATTTTTTCTGCCCGCGCCCGGTTGGCTGTGTAAACCGAAGCAGTTAATCCATAATCGGTATCTTTCATCATCATTAAGGCTTCAGTATCGTCTTTTACTTTCATAATACCTATAATTGGCCCGAAACTTTCTTCCTGCATTACCAGCATATCGTTCGTAACATCGGTTAACACGGTTGGTTCAAAATAATAACCTTTCCCCTCAATCGCTTTACCACCCGTTAATAATTTTGCACCTTTATTTAGGGCATCAACAACCTGATTTTCCAAAACCGAAATTTGTTCTTTCCTGGTTAAGGGACCAATATAAGTACCATCTGTTGTGGGCAAACCACTTTTCCAGCTTTTAACTTCGGTAACAAAGGCATTTAAATAATCCTGGTAATGTTTTTCATGTACATAAATCCGTTCAACAGCACAGCAACTTTGCCCGTTATTATAAAAAGCGCCATCAGCTGTACCAATCGCAGCAGTGGTTATATCAACAACATCATCCGCAACATACAAAGGGTCTTTTCCACCTAACTCCAACTGGCAGGGAACCATTTTGGATGCTACTTTCTCATAGATTAATTTTCCTGTTTTGTAAGAGCCTGTAAAGAAATAGCCATCAAAATTCATTTCCAATAAGGCCGATCCTGTTTCTTTGGCACCAATGGCAACCTGGAAAACCGGATCAGGTATACCCGCTTTTTTTAGTAGTTTTTCGATCTGTAGTCCGGTTAAAGTAGCATATTCTGATGGTTTGTACATTACTGCATTGCCCCCTAAAAGTGCCGGGATAAAAACATTTACACCAACCAGGTAAGGGTAGTTCCAGGCTGAAATATTGCAGATTACCCCCAATGGCTCATATTTAATGATTTCTTTTAAACCAGGTTCATCAACCATCACTTCATCACTCAAATATTTTTCGGCATTACTCAGCATCCATTTAATACGGGTTCTTGCGCCATTGATCTCATTACGCGACTGCTGTAAAGGTTTGCCTACTTCGTTGGTTAATACCAATGCGAGTGTTTCGATCTCGGCTTCCAATAAATCACTGAACTTCGCGATCACGGCCATCCTTTCCTGCAGTGTTTTATTTGCCCATAGCGCTTGCGCTTTATTTAAAGCATCGAATTTGAGCTGAAGTGTAGAGGAATGATCTTCTTCCAAACTGGTAATAATTTCTTCCGTTGCGGGGTTGATGATCTGCATATTTCTAATTTTCTTACTACGGATTTTCACAGATGAACATAGATTTTATAGAGTTTAGTACGAAATATCTTAGCGATATTTATCTGTGTTTATCCTTTTTAGCTGTGGTTGATATTTAATTTTATTGCGTTAATAAAAGCCTCATGTATATTTTTGCTAAATGGACTGTTTTGATCTTTCAAACGCTCAGGGTGCCATTGTACAAACAGTAAAAATGATTTTCCTCCCGGTTCCAGCCGTTCCATGGCTTCGGTAACCCCATCCGGAGAAATTGCGCTCACGACCAATCCTTTTCCTGTTTTATCGGTACTTTGATGATGGTTACTGTTGACCAATCCTTTATCGGTATTCACAATCTGGTTCAGCCATGAAGAAGGATTTACTATAATTTCGTGATAACGGTCTGATTTATCGTGCATTTTCGAATGATCGAATTTTCCCCATGATGGGATATCAGGAATCAAGGTGCCGCCAAAAAATACGTTGCCTACCTGCATACCTCTGCAAATGCCTAAAACAGGAATAGAATGGGCTTCGGTATAAGCTAAAACCTTAAATTCAAACTCATCACGTTTTTCATCGATATCATCGTCGTAACAATAAGGATAATACTCCGGCTGATTGTAAAAACGGGGGTGAACATCTTCTCCTCCTGTTAAAACGATACCCACACATTTTTTGATGTCGTCGAAATTGTCAAGTTTGTATCCAAGCTGGATGACTTCTACGTTTTTATGGTATGATAGCACCCAGTTGCGATAGATGTCGAATTTGCTGCAGTCGGTTACACCGATTATTATTTTATCAGACATATTAATTAATTCCACTGATTTATCTTTTTCTCTTCGGAATGACTATAACGATTTTTGATTAATATATTTTAAATTTATTAGCTGTAAAAATCCTAACATCACATAATCTTTTAATCCTGCTCTAAAGCGCATTTAAGTACAATTGT
This sequence comes from Pedobacter zeae, assembly GCF_014196715.1. GTDB lineage: Bacteria > Bacteroidota > Bacteroidia > Sphingobacteriales > Sphingobacteriaceae > Pedobacter > Pedobacter zeae. The sequence continues at coordinate 118,530 of NZ_JACIEF010000003.1, read as the reverse complement.
TTAAAATCTTCCCTGCTTACCGGCTTAGGATTGTTTGGATGTGCGAAATCTGCATAGGCTAAATCGGCAAGTGTTTCAATGTGTTCATTTTTAACGCCAATATCACTCAATTTGTGCGGTATATTTACTTTCGTATTCAAATCGAACAGGTATTTTACAACAGTTTCACCATTTTCCTCTTTAAGTTCGAGTGTCCGGGCAATTTTTTTAAAACGGTCTTCAAAACCGGCAATATTAAACTGCATGCCATAGGGGATATTAACCGCATTTGCCAGGCCATGGTGGGTATCTAAAAGAGAAGAAAGGGGATGTGCCAGCGAATGGACCACACCCAAACCTTTTTGAAAGGCAATGGCACCCATCATCGAAGCCATTAACATTTTACTGCGGCTTTCTAAATCAGGCTTATTGGTGGCGCGTTCTAACGAATCTTTAATCAATGAAATGCCTTCTAAGGCAATTCCATCGCACATCGGGTGGAAATTTTTGGCCAGATAAGCCTCCATGTTATGGGTTAGGGCATCCATCCCCGTTGCTGCTGTAATAAACGGGGGTAAATCCATCGTTAGTTCCGGATCGGCAAAAACTACCTGCGCCATTAGCTTTGGCGAGAACAGGATTTTTTTCTGGTGGGTTTCATCATCGGCAATAATGGCACTGCGGCCTACCTCGCTCCCCGTACCTGATGTGGTTGGGATGGTAATAAAATGGGGTACATCATTGGTTACATAAATATCGCCTCCGATTAAATCGTCGTATTTAAATAAATCTTCACGGTGGTTAACACGCAGCACAATGGCACGGGCAACATCCAAAGCTGCACCACCTCCTATGCCTATAATGCTATCGCGATGGGTAGCATCCCAGGCATCGGTACCTTTGTAAACATCACTTTTTACCGGGTTTTTGTGTATGTCGCTAAACACCTCAACTGAAATGTTTTTGGTTCTTAAATCTTCGATAATGCTTTTAAAAAACGGGAGTTCTGCAATGGTAGGATCGGTAACTATTAAGGGGGCTTTTAATTGGTTTTTGCTTAAGTAAGGCGGTAACTCTTTTACTGCACCTGCACCGAAACGGATGGTTGTTGGAAAATTAAACTGATGGATTTTATCAAATATCATGAGGTTCTGTTTTATTCAGTAATTTATTTCTCTCTGTTTTGCAGCGATGCTGAATCAGGTTCAGCATGACGAATTTGTTAAATAATTTCGAAATATCTTTTCAGTTCCCAGTCGGTTACCACTTTTGCATATTGTTTACATTCCCATTCGCGGGTCATGGTGAAATGATCAACAAAACCTGCACCCAATAAGGTTTTGGCCAGGTCAGAATTTTTCATTTTTTGGGTAGCCTCGAATAAATTACGGGATAATATGCCATTTGATAAATCGGTATATCCGTTCCCTTTGGTTAAAGGCTGTGTTAATTCCAGGTCGTTTTTAACGCCGTACAACCCGGCGGCTAAACAGGCAGACATGGCCAGGTATGGATTGGTGTCTGACCCTACAATTCTGGTTTCCAAACGTGAAGCCTTTTTGCTTCCTGGTAAAGCGCGTAGTGAAGTGGTCCGGTTATCGATTCCCCAGGTTACGGTGGTTGGCGCCCAGGCACCCTCTACTAAACGTTTGTAGCTGTTTATAGTAGGGGCAATCATCGGTAAGAGGTCGGGCAGGCAGTGCAACTGGCCAGCAATATAACTTTTCATGATCCTGCTGATCTTATCGGGTTCTTTTTCATCATAAAAAAGGTTGGTGTTATTGTTTTTATCCCATAGGCTCTGGTGTACGTGTCCGCTGCAACCGGGTAAATTTTCGCTTATTTTAGCCATAAAAGTGGCTAAAATACCGTGTTTATAGGCAATCTCTTTTACAGCTGTTTTAAACAGAATGGCCTGATCTGCTGCCTGCAGGGCCGGAGCATATTTAATCGCAGCTTCGTAAACCCCCGGACCGGTTTCGGTATGCAGGCCTTCAACAGGGATATCAAATTTATTGAGCAGTTCGAACAGATCGCTCATAAATGCGTTCTGGTAGCTACTCCTTAAAATAGAATAACCAAACATACCCGGGCTTAAAGGTTTTAAATGCTTAAAGTCCTTTTCATGCAGGGTTTCTGGTGTTTCCAAAAAGTTAAACCACTCGAATTCCTGCGCAAAAAAAGGCAAGAATCCCTCTTTTTCACAATCGGCGATCAGTTTTTTAAACAATTGTCTCGGACAAACCTCATTTGCCCGTTCCTGGTCGTCGATAAAATCACCTAGAAAAAAAGGAACATCATTTTCCCAGGGGATTTTCCGGAAGGTAGTTAAATCGATTTTAACCTGTGCATCGGGGTAACCGGTATGCCAGCCAGTATATTTTCCGCTATCATAAGCCGCGTCGCTGGCATCCCAGCCAAAAGTTACATCACAAAAACCTAAACGGCCTTCAACCAGTGAAGCAAATTTTTCTGCAGCAACGTATTTCCCCCTTAAAATGCCGTCGATATCAGCTACGGCTAATTTTACTTTTCCGGAGTGATGATTTTTTACATAATCAAGAATTTCTTTGGCCGTACTCATTGATCTGCCTTTTTAAAGATTTTATATAGAAGAAATATACCTAAAATAATGCCTGAATAAATTAAACCTAATTTAAGATTATAAATCAGCATTGCGATAAAAGAAACACAGGAAATAATCAAGGCGATGATGGGAAACCACGGATAAACCGGTGTTTTAAACGGTCTTGCCATTTCCGGACTGTTTTTTCTAAGCACCATTAGCGAAATCATCGAGATGATATACAAGGTTAACGCTCCAAATACCGAAATGATAATAATTTCGGCTGTTTTGCCCGATAAAAGTGCGATGATCCCAATTACCATATTACCCATTAACGCATTGGCAGGCGTTTGGAATTTTGATGAGGTTTTGCCCAGAATTGCCGGAATGCTTCTTACCCTTCCCATTTCGTAAGTAGAACGCCCCGCAGCCAAAACCAATCCGTGAAACGACGCTATTAAGCCGAACAGGCCTACGGTAATCAGCAGGTGGTACATGAACCGGTTATCGCCGGTAATCATGGAAAGGGCGAGGGGCAAAGGCGAATCAGAAGTTTCGCCCGATTTCCCGTTTTTATAAACGATGGCTTCCCACCCACCTATGCCAATGGTAGAGATAAAAACAAGTATACATAAAACCACTAAGGTAAATATGCCCCAGCCAAAACCCTTACTGATATCGCGTTGCGGGTTCCTGGTTTCTTCGGCCACATTGGCTACACCTTCTATGCCCAGAAAAAACCATATGGCAAACGGAATAGCAGCAAAAACACCACTCCAACCCCTTGGAAAATTATTGTGTACCAGGTTTTCTGCATGGAATTCGGGTAAGGTGATACCAGAGAAGAGAAGCAATTCGCCAACGGCCAAAATGGTAATAACCACTTCGAATGATGCCGCAGCTTTAACACCATATATATTTAATGCCGTAAAAATGACGTAGATGGCAATGGCACTGGCCATAATGGGTACCTGGGGAAAAAATGCATTAAAATAAGCACCAATGGCAAAGGCAATGGCTGGAGGTGCAAATATAAATTCGACCATTTGTGCAATACCAGCAATAAAACCAATGTTTTTTCCCAGCGCTTTATTGGCATAATCGAAAACACCACCGGCTTTTGGTATGGCACAGGCCAGCTCGGCATAGCTGAAACTAAAGGTTACATACATGATCATAATGGCCACTGTAGCAATGGCCATACCCAGGGTGCCGCCTTTTTCGAGACCTAAATTCCAGCCGAAATACATTCCGGAAATTACATAACCTACGCCAAGCCCCCACAGCATAAAAGGGGTTAGCGTTTTCTTTAAGCCATCTTTTTGTTCCATGAGCAGGATTACAAGATTTAAATAGGTTTATAAAATTTGCTCGAAAATGATAAACTATTAGCTTCGGTATCTGGTGTTTAAAGTAGTGATTATTTTCGAATCATTTTACGATTACTCGCTGTTGCGCAATAATTTATTGTTAATTTTTTTTTAAAGCGCTTTTGGGCATTTACCAGTTTTGTTATCTTGCATCACCAAACGATATCTTGATGAACGAAAACGCTCTCCGGCCTTCTGAAAATTTTAAGAAGATGGCTGCCAGGTCTGTACAGGCTATTATCTTATTTATGGCCACCTATGTTATACTAGTAATATTTACATTGGCGCTAACTGCAGTTTCCTGTTATTTAGGAATAAAGCTTATGCAATATATCCGTTCATCCATAACTTTTATATTGGGCATAGGTTTGATCGGCTTTGGATTTATGATCCTTTTTTTTCTGGTCAAGTTTGTATTTAAGAGTAATAAGCTGGACAGATCTCATTTATTGGAAATTACGAGGGCCGACCAGCCAGAAATTTTTAAGATGATTGATGAGATAGTTTTAAATGTACGAACAGATTTTCCGAAAAAAGTATATCTATCGAATGAAGTTAATGCTTCCGTTTTTTATGATTCAAACTTTTGGAGTATGTTTTTCCCCGTCCGCAAAAATCTGATAATCGGATTTGGACTGATCAATACTACCACGGCTGATGAACTACGTGCAATATTGGCCCACGAGTTTGGCCACTTTTCGCAAAAGAGTATGAAAGTTGGTATTTATGTATACCAGTTTAATAAGATTGTTTACGATATGCTTTATGAAAACGAAAGCTATGATAAAGTAACACGGGGTATAGCGGGTGCAAGTTCCTATATTAGTATTTTTGTGTTAATTTCCGATAAGATAATTGGTTTAATGCAGCAGATTCTGGTGCGTGTTTATCAGGTTTTAAGTGAGAGTTATAGCAAGCTTTCGCACGAAATGGAATTTCATGCCGATGCAGTTGCTGCAGTAACCGTAGGTTCTAAACCGCTTATTGATTCGTTATTGCGCATGCAGCTTGCAAGCCGTTCTGTTGATATTATTTATAATTATTACGAAAGAAAAATAGATGATTGTATCATATCGAAGAATATTTTTCCACAACAGATTTTAGTAATGAATTTTTTGGCTCAAAGGAATAAACTGCCTTTCGAAAATGGATTTCCACAGGTAAGCATCGGCTATTATAACAGGTTTAACAAATCAAAAATTTCTTTTTCCAATCAATATAGCTCACATCCAGAAACTGATGAACGTATTAAAAGATTAAATGATCTCGGAATTCCCGTAGTAAAACCATACAATGAGATGGCGAACAAGCTACTTGTTGATCAGGAAAAAATTGCTGAAAAATTTACGGCACAGATATTCCAGCATGCAGTTTATCGAGAACAACCATCGCTCCAGCAGTTGAGTGACTTTGAAGCCGATTTTTTGAAAGAAAATGACCAAAATTCCTACCCAGATATTTTTAATGGTTATTTCGATTATAGAAATCCATATCATCAATTTAATGCAGATGCGTTTGAACTCCCAACGATTTCATCTGAATTGAACGTTGAAGAGTTTTTTGATGATAACAACTTAAGCGTATTGTATGAGCTGAAGGCCTTGGAAGCTGATCTGGCTATAATAGATAATATAGATTCGCAGGTGATCAATGTTAAAACCTTCAACTATGATGGTAAAAAGTATTCTCTTGCTGATTGCAGGGCGATGATTGATTATTTGAAGAATGAAATCAGCAAGAAAAATGAACAATTGGTCCTGCTTGATGAGAAGGTTTTTGAATATTTTAGGTTTTTGGCAAAAGAAAATGAAACTGAAGCAACATTTAAATCGCTTTCGATCAAATATAAGCGAGTGGCAGAAGAGTTTACTGTTCAGGAGCATGCTTATTCAGATCTGGCCAATGCAACTAGATTCATGCATACATCAGCATCCAAGGAAATGATTAAAAGAAAGATGGTGGTGGTTAAAAAAGAAGAGAGGAAATTTAAAGACTGCCTGCTTGCAATTGTTAATAATGATGAGTATGCCAGTTTAATAACCGAAGGGGCAAAGACGGCCCTTGCGGATTACTTAAAGCATGATTACAAGTATTTTGGGGCAGATCTTTATTTTGATGAAGAAATCAAAGACCTCTTTTTTGCAATGAATTTTTTTGGCGGAGTAATAGTGGAACGACATTTTCTTGTTAAAAAAGAACTTTTGGAATTTAGCTCTAAATTGACAAACCCGGTACTTAGTTAGCATAAAAAGCCAGTAACTGGTACTGGCTTTTATGCTGCTTATTCCGCATCCCGGTTTTTATTTACCATTTGGCTATCCCTCGTATTTTTCTGCACCGTAATGGCGCCAAAAAGCGAGAGTAAAAAGGCAAAGGCGTAAAAACCTTTTTCGCTTGGCAATAAAGTGGCATTCCATAAACCAATTACCAATAAAGTAATGGTTAACAGGGTAGAGAACCAGCTAAGGCCATAATAAATTTCTGTTACAGGTATGCCTTCCAGTTTATCGCGGACAGCTTTCTGTAAAGAGATTACAGCAAAAAGGCCAAACATCAATACGGTAAAATAATATCCTTTTTCGTTGAGGAGCATATCCGAACGCCACAGCCCTACAATGAAGCCGATCATTCCGATACCTAATGCAATCCAAGCGGCTGCCACAAATGCATTTGAGGGTTTTTGATTCATGGTTTTGAGGTTTAATTTAATTCTTTACAAAACGTTAAAGATTGGCAAAAGGTATAAAAATTATCAGGAAGCCTGTTAAATTATTTTCAAAAACCACATAAATTGCTTTATAGAAAATCAAACAAAATTTGATATTTCGTATTATAGCTTATAATCTTACTCCTTACCGATATGCGAACGTTGCTTACTTCTGCCCAGATGCGCAGTGCCGATCAGTTTACCATTGCCAATACGCCCATTGCATCAATCGATTTAATGGAAAAAGCTGCCAGGGCCTTTGTTCAGTGCTTTTTGAGAGATGAGTTTGATACCAATAAAAGTGTGGCTATTTTTTGTGGAAAGGGCAATAATGGTGGCGATGGATTAGCTATTGCCCACTTGCTGTTGGCCAACGGTTATGAAAATATTAAAGTTTACCTTGTTAACTTCAGTAAAAAGCAAAGCGACGATTTTGCCATCAACCTGCAGCGGATAGACGAATCGAGATGTAAAAAAACAGTAATCAACCACCCTTCCGAACTCAAAACCCTGAAAGCAGATTTGATTATCGATGCCATTTTAGGTTCGGGTTTAAACAAAGCCTTGGCTGGCGACTATGAGGAACTGGTTCAGTTTATTAACAAACAGCAGAAGAAGGTTTATGCTGTTGATGTCCCTACAGGTTTTTTTGCAGAAGGAAAGCTGCCTGAAAATTATAATGGCATAAAAGCTTATAAAACCATTTCTTTTCAACGGCCTAAAATTAACTTTTTTTTCCCTGAATCGGCTGTCGCGACTGAAAGATTCGATGTTGTAGACATTGATCTGGATGAGCCATTTATCCAGAAACAGGATGCTGGTTTTTATTTGATAGAAGAAAGCGATATTCGGAAAACGCTCCACCCAAGAAAATTGTTCAGCCATAAAGGCACCTATGGGCATGCGCTGATTATTGCAGGAAATACTAACACTATGGGCGCCGCTTTGCTCTCTTCAATGGCCTGTTTACATACAGGAGCGGGTTTAACCACCGCATGTATCCCACAGAGTGGATTAATAGCTTTGAATACCAGCTTGCCTGAAGTAATGGCATTGCCAAGAGATGAATACACCCGGATTGATAACCCTAAGAAATATCAGGCTATTGCTATTGGGCCAGGTTTGGGAACCATGCCCGAAAATGAAAAATTATTGGAAAATTTAATCCTGGCCAATCAGCCCTTAATTATTGATGCTGATGCCTTAAATATTTTGAGCGAAAGACCAGATCTGAGGGACAAACTTGCTCCAAATACCGTTTTAACCCCTCATATGAAAGAATTCGACCGCTTGTTTGGTGAGCATAAGAACTGGTGGGACAGGGTACAATCGGCAAAAGAACAGGCAAAAAAACTCAAAATCGTTATCGTTCTTAAAAATCAATATACTTTTATCTGCCTGCCAACCGGCAAGGTACTTATTAACCCAACGGGTAACCCCGCAATGGCACAGGGAGGAATGGGCGACACCCTAACCGGGATTATTGCGGGCTTTATGGCACAGCAATACTCAGCAATAGATGCTGCCGTTTTGGGCTGTTATATTCATGGAAAGGCAGGCGATGAGCTGGCAAAAGATCATTTCGTGGTTACAGCATCACAATTAGCGGTAAACATAGCTAAGGAAATAAAAACACTCATTAGTAGCTAAGGCTATAGAAAAACCGTTGGTCGATCTATCGTTTTTACAGCTAAAGATTTATAGTTTAGGAACTATTTAATATCAGATATCTTAAAAAAAGGAAGACAGAATTATTATGGCACAAAAAGAGTACACACTGAACGAGCTTATTCGTGAATCAGCAGAAAATCCTGCTGAAAACGATTTTTTTGAACTGGAAAAACCGGCCATGCTGGAGATAAACCTTAAAAATCAAAAAATCCTGGCCAAGGCTGGTTCCATGGTGGCTTATATTGGCAATATCGATTTTAAAAGGGAGGGCTTATTGAGCAAAGGATTGGGTGGGTTGTTAAAAAAAGCTATTTCCGGCGAAGGTACTTCGCTGATGCACGCAGCCGGAACAGGTAAACTTTATTTAGCCGACGAAGGCAAAAAAGTTAAAATCATTAAACTTCAAAACGAAGCCGTTTTTGTAAATGGAAATGATGTGCTTGCCCTGGAAGAAAACATCAAGAACGAAATTAAGATGTTGAAAAGCATTGCAGGAATGATGAGTGGCGGTTTATTTCAGGTAAAACTATCAGGAAGTGGCTACATTGCCATTACCACCCATGGCGAACCTATTTTATTAAGGGTTTCGGCCAGCCAACCCGTATATACCGATCCCAATGCTACGGTAGCCTGGTCTGAAAACCTAAGCCCAAACATCAAAACCAATTTAACTTTTGGTTCTTTCATCGGCAGGGGAAGTGGGGAGTCATTTCAGCTCGAATTTTTTGGTGAGGGATGGGTTTTGGTACAACCTTACGAAGAAGTGAAATATGCGGCTAAGTCGTAAAATATAATATTCCTTGGTTCAGGGGTGCATAAACTTGGGCATTAAATCTTAATCGCCTAATGGTTATCCCGACTGAAGCGTAGTGGAACCCGTGCCCATACAGGCAGGGAAAGATCTATTCATCCAGATTTAGCTTCGCTGAGCACTTCGTGGTTCTCGATTTCCCTACACTCGAAATGACGAATTACTTCGTTTAAAAATAAAAAATCCCGGCATTGATGAAATGCCGGGATTGAATATATTAATTCGTTATTTTTATTTAAACGCCACCCATTACGGTAAGTTTCTCCATAGTTGGATTAATGCTTCCGCCCATAGGCTCTAAAGTTACGGCAAAAGCCTGTGCTTCCTGGATGGCCTGCATTTTTACCAGTGCCTCATTATTGGTCGAATCGGTTTTTCCGAAAACACCTAAACTTACCGGTTTGCCGTTTACCAGAGCCCATAACTGATATTCATGTTCGGCATCGGGTTTTGGTAAATCCATCGCGACATAATTGATCAGTACACTTTTATCTTTCTTGTTCCAAAATACCTTCATTTTAGAAGTAGGACTAAATGGCTGGCCAGTCATGCGTATGGTTGCCCATTCCTTACTTTCGGCCATGGCAGCAATATTATTCAGCCCCTGGTTCTCAAATTCCAGCTTGCTTACCACCCCGGCAAATTTTTGTTTATCGAGGTTTAAATTTGCAATCTGATCGTGCGCATCACTTAACTTATTGTAAGTAATAAACAATGCCGCCGTACTGATGATCAATAAAGCTATACAGGCTACTAAAGCATATCGTAATACCCTCACTTTGGCATCACTTCCATCCAAACGTATAATTTTTGGTTCTTCAGTATAAATTGGTGCGGGTTGAACATTCACATTCTCCTCAACCTCACTTAATCCCAACTTTTCGAATAATCTTGTTTCTACATCTGCAGATGGCTCTACAGCATTTTGCATAGCATATTGCTCCATAGCCTGCTCAATGGCAGCTATTTCATCTCTTACTTCAGGGTATTGAGATGCCATTTCCTCAACCTGTAACGTTTCTTCAGGTGATAAATCACCTAAAACGTACAGCTCAAGTACTCCAGATTCGATATATGCTTTTAAATTTTCCACGCTCAATTAAAATTCCTTCTCAATTCAATAATAGCCAGCCGGATCCGGGTTTTCACCGTACCTAATGGCAGATCTAACTTTTCTGCGGCTTCAACATGAGTAAAACCTTTATAATAAACTAAATCAAGAACTGCTTGTAAATCTGGTTTAAGGTTATCTACAAGTTGTTTAACACCAACAATATCGGGATTAAATGCAACCTTGTTTTGCTCATCAACGAAACTTACGTTATTTTCTATATCTTGGTTTTTGAGTGAATTCTTAAAATCTTTAGAACGCAGCTTGTCGATCGATAAATTGCGGGCAATATTCATCATCCACGTAAACAAACGTCCTTTGGTATGATCATAGTGTGTTGCTGACTGCCATATTTTTACAAAAGTTTCCTGTAAAACATCTTCTGCAAGTTCTGTGTGGGTAATAATGCGTGAAATAACACCATAAAGAGCTGATGAATACATGCTGTACAGTATTTTCAGGACCGCTGGATCTTTCGATTGCAGTGCTTGAACAAGTTCTGGCTCGGTTAGGGTTAATTTTTTTAATGCAGTCACTATAGTCGCTAAGATACGATACAGAACACCAAAAGCAAAAAAATGTTTTATAAATGCATTCCCTAAAGGAGTAACCCGCAAAACACTTTAATTCCTACGTAATAAGTGGACTATCCAATCCCTTCAATTGGGAAAAGGTGTTTTTCAGCATGGTAAGATGAACGCACCAACGGACCACTTTCTACATATTTAAGTCCTTTAGCCAAACCAACTTCTTTATACATCGCAAACGTATCCGGATGAATCCAGTCTACAACCGGATGGTGGTTACGGGTTGGCTGTAAGTATTGACCTAAGGTTAAAATGTGAACACCATTGGCTACCAAATCGTCCATGGCTTCAAAAATATCCTCTTGGGTTTCGCCCAAACCTAGCATAATACCTGTTTTTGTTCGTAAACCAAAGTCTGAAATCCTTTTTAAAGCTTCTAAACTTCTGTCGTACTTAGCCTGGATACGCACCTGTTTGGTTAAACGTTTAACGGTTTCCATATTATGCGAAACCACTTCCGGACGTTCCTCTAAAACGCGGTATAAATTATCCCACTGACCTTTAAAATCAGGAATTAAGGTTTCTAAGGTCGTAATCGGGCTTTCCCTACGGATGGCTTGCAATGTTTCGGCCCAGATAATCGATCCGCCATCCTTTAAATCATCACGATCTACCGAAGTAATCACGCAATGTTTAACACCCATTAATTTTACCGAATTGGCTACACGGTTTGGCTCATCTATATCAACTGCCAGTGGCCGACCTGTAGCAACTGCACAGAAAGAGCAGCTCCGGGTACAGATGTTCCCCAAAATCATGAAAGTTGCCGTACCTGCACCCCAGCACTCGCCCATATTAGGGCAATTTCCACTTTCACAGATGGTATGCAACTTATGTGTGTCTACTAAACTGCGAACTTGTGCATATTCTTTACCAACAGGTAATTTTACACGTAACCAATCTGGTTTACGTTTAACTTCAGTTACAGCAGGTACTACCGGTAAATCAATCATGCTACAAAGTTAATGAATAGGATTGAATTGTTGCAATGCCGAAATGTTTGAGGGTTGTAATAAATGCTAGGTATGGTTAACTGGTTTATTGTTTAAATTGGTTAACTGTGAGCAACCTGCAAAGCGGGAGGAAAACTCGCAAAGCCGGCACTAGTCTTTGCACGGGCAGACTTCGCAAGTGTGCTGGGCTAAAGGTCTCTTTCGAAAGCAACCTGCCGTTTATTTTCTGCAAAACCAACCCGTTCGTAAAATTTATGGCTTTCAGTACGTTTGGTATTGCATCTTACTTTTAGTTTTTCCACCTGCCACTTTTTTGCCCATAGGTTTATGCGTTCTATTAACTGTTTACCGATGCTTAGGTTTCGGTACCCTGCATCCACAACCAGGCCGCCAATTTCGACAAAAGGATCAGATTCTATCCTTAAAGTATAAAAGCCATGAATCCAGCCTACTACTTTATTTTCGGCTATCGCAACAAATGCACAGTTTTCGTTACTATTATTGATGTGTTTTATCCTGGCTGATGTTTGCTTGATATTACTTTCGTAACCCAGCTGTTTAGAAAGTGCGGTCACGCTTTCTGCATCTTGTTCCGAAATTTCTCTTATCTGAACCATTTATTGACATTTGATAGGTAAATCTAAAATAGGGATTTAAATTCGTTCTATGGGTTTACAAGTCAAAAGTACAGCAATAACCAAACTAAACCCTATTGAAGCGACAGCCTGGGCCCCTTCGGCGAAGCTATAGCGCAAAGAGGGACTACTGTTACCGATGAGCAGCAGGGTACCTTTCCTGGTGTTTGAGAAAAATCAATGCTATAAATCAATATTGTTTTACTGTCAGATAATAACATCTTACAGCACGGATAAATGCGGCCTGTAAATGTTAGTCAAAAATCATAAGCTAAACATTGCAATTTTAAGGGTTTCAACTTTCTAACTAAATCTTACATTTGCAATATGAATACTGGCTTACAGCTTTACAATACGCTTTCGCGCAAAAAAGAACTCTTTCAACCCTTAAATGCACCCAATGTGGGCATGTATGTTTGCGGACCTACCGTTTATAGCGATGTGCACCTGGGCAATTGCCGCACTTTTATTTCATTTGATTTGATTTTCAGGTATCTTAAATATTTGGGATATAAGGTTCGCTATGTGCGCAATATTACCGATGCAGGGCACCTCGAAGGTGATAGGGATGAGGGCGATGATAAGTTTGCAAAACGTGCAAAGCTTGAGCAGCTTGAGCCGATGGAAATTGTGCAGAAATATACTTTAGGTTTCCACGAGGTATTACGCATGTTCAATACGCAGCCGCCAAGCATTGAGCCAACTGCTACCGGCCATATTATTGAACAGATTGAAATGATTAAGGTGATTATTGCCAACGGTTACGGTTACGAAGTAGATGGCAATGTATATTTCGATGTAGAAAAATACAGCAAAGAATATAACTATACCATATTAACCAACCGCAATCTTGAAGACATGCTGAACAATACCCGTGAGCTGGGCGGACAGGATGAGAAACGAGGCAGGTTGGATTTTGCGCTTTGGATAAAAGCTAAACCCGAAACTTTAATGCAATGGCAATCGCCATGGGGCATGGGTTTTCCGGGCTGGCATATCGAATGTTCGGCCATGAGTGCCAAATACCTGGGTGCCGAATTTGATATTCATGGTGGTGGAATGGATTTAGCAGCGACACACCATACCAACGAAATTGCACAATCTGAAGCCTGCAGTCATAAACAGCCTGCACGTTATTGGATGCACACTAACATGCTAACGGTAAACGGTACGCGCATGTCTAAATCGGCCGGCAATGGTTTCCTTCCCTTAGAGTTGTTTACCGGCGACCATCCTTTACTGAAAAAAGGTTATAGCCCGATGACGGTAAAATTTTTTATGTTACAGGCACATTACCGTAGTACCCTGGATTTCTCTAACGATGCATTGGATGCCTCAGAAAAAGGCTTTCGCCGCTTAATGGCTGCTATTGGCCTGTTGGATAAACTGCCGGTTTCTGAACAGAATGATTTTGATATCGATGCATTGAAAGAGAAATGCATTGCTGCCATGAATGATGATTTTAACAGCCCGATTTTAGTTGCCGAACTGTTTGAAGCTGTACGTATTATCAATACCGTTTATGATAGTAAAGGCAAAATCTCTGCTGATGCTTTAGAAAAGTTAAAACAACTCATCAACGATTTTGTATTCGACATTTTAGGGCTGAAAGATGAAGACGCCGGAGGAAACGACTTAAATGGCGTATTAGAAATGGTTATTAATTTAAGAACAGAAGCAAAAGCCAATAAGGATTACGCAACTTCTGATCGTATCCGGATTGGTTTACAGGAGTTGGGCATTCAGCTTAAGGATGGTAAGGAAGGAACTACCTGGAGTAAAGCTTAGGTAGTCCGGAAGTTCATTCTCCCTTTTAAAAGGGTGGGGAATGAAAAAGCAAGGAATGAAAAATGAATAAAAAACTTTTAATACTGCCTTTATTAGCTTTAATAGGATTGGAGGCATGCCAGAATAAAACAAAGCCAGATGCTGAAGAGAATGGTAAAGAAGTGACGTTAAAGCTTTCTTCACCCGATTTTAATGCAGATAGTGCTTATTCCTATACCAAAGCTCAGGTAGATTTCGGTCCGCGGGTACCGGGAACTGCAGCTCACCAAAAATGTGCAGATTACCTGGTGGCCAAACTAAAATCGTTCGGTGCAGATGTTAAGGTTCAAGGCGAAAAAACAACCACTTACGATGGTAAAAGTTTTCAGTTAAAAAATATCATAGCTGTTTTTAACCCTGCACAAAAGAACAGGATTTTAATTACTGCGCATTGGGATGCCAGGCCTTTTTCTGATCAGGATCCCGATCCGGCCAACCATAACAAGGCCTTTGATGCAGCAAATGATGGAGCCAGCGGTGTGGCGGTAATTTTGGAAATGGCCCGAAATATACAGCAGAAACAACCAAATGTTGGGGTTGATTTTGTGCTTTGGGACCTTGAAGATTATGGTAAAGCCAATGATGAAACACCTGATGAAACCACCTGGTGTTTAGGTTCGCAATATTGGGCTAAAAAGGCCATTGCTTCGGGTTATAAAGCCCGGTATGGTATTAACCTCGATATGGTTGGGGGAGGTAATGCACAATTTACCCAGGATGAAATTTCGCGTCAGGCTGCGCCCGATGTGGTAAATAAGGTGTGGGATACCGGCAATGAAATTGGTTATTCTTCTTATTTCACTAAAATTCCGAGTGGCAAACTGGTTGATGATCATTTCTGGATGAACAAAGCAGGCATTCCTTCTATTGATATTATCCATTATAATGATAACAGCGGTTTTTACATTAACTGGCATACCCAATCGGATAACCTGGCGAATATTGACAAAAACACCCTGAAAGCAACCGGCCAGACTGTTCTGGAAACCATTTACAGGGAACAATAACCGGTAACAATGTTTAATTGTTAATTATTTTTAAGACCATACACCAAAGAAAATTTTATATTCGCCAAACAATATTATCTTATTCAATAATGAAAAAACTATTTTCAACTGCAGTAGCTTCGCTTTTAGTCTTGGGTGCTTTTGCCCAGAAGAGTGATGGCACAACCAAATCTTTAGTAAATGCCGAAAAGGAATTTGCTAAATCAGTTGCCAAAAATGGAGATAAAGAAGCTTTCCTGGATTATTCATCTGCAACAACCTTAGTGTTCAGACCCAATCCGGTTAATGCCAAAACTTTTTACACAGGTAAAGCAGAAACTCAAAATGATATAAGCTGGACAGCCAATCTGGCAAAGGTATCGCGCAGTGGCGATTTAGGCTTCACCACCGGACCTTACGAAATCGGTACTTCAGAAAAAAAATATGGCCAGTACCTTTCGATCTGGAAATCAGAAAATGGCAGATGGAAACTGGCGATCGATCTTGGAACAGAAAGTAACAAACCTTTAGCAAAGGTCAGCCAGTCGTTTGTTGAACCAAAAGACCACGTAGCACCGAAGTTTTTAAATGAAAGAGAAATTAAAGCAGGCAGGGATATCATTTTAACTACAGAGAAAACATTAAATACCTTGCTTAAAACACATGGTATTGCAGCATTCGGAGGCTTTTTAACCAATGATGCACGTTTACTCTTCCCCGGTAATGAAGCCATTAACGGAAAAGGAAAAATTCTTGCTTTTTATAATAGCATGATCAGCAAGATCAACTTAAAAACCACTGGGGTAGATAAAGCGATCGGTAGCGATTTGGCTTATACTTATGGGGTGGCCACAATTGATTATAAGGCTGATTTACGTGAGAGCTTTAATTATGTTTTCGTTTACGAAAAAGCGGCCGATGCAAGCTGGAACTTAATTGTACAGGCTTTTGTACCGGCTGAAAGATAAAATAACAATGTGAATTAAAAAGGGCCATCGATAAAAAGAGGCCCTTTTTTTATGTCGGCACTTTGCCTTTACCTGAAGTTCCTTTCCGTTTAGCCCCGATTGAAGCGGCATCCCCCCGATTTTTCATCGGGGATATAGTGGAAAGCAGGAACAAACGCTAAAAACAGCACAGTTTTTGCGCTTCAAAAAGAAATTTTTCTAATAAAATTGTCCATTTTACGTTTAAAATCTATGCATAAAAAATTACTTCTCTTCTCTGCTCTCGCTTTATTATGTTTCAATGTTTCGGCGCAGAAAAAGAAATTCGATATCCAGGGTAAAGCAGGTGCACGTGGTATTATGCCCGAAAATACCATCGAGGGGATGTTAAAAGCACTTGATTTAGGTGTTACCACCCTCGAAATGGATGCCGTTATTTCTAAAGATAAACAGGTGGTACTCTCGCAGGAACCTTATTTTAACAATGAAATATCCTTACAGCCCAACGGGAAACCCATTACATTGAAAGACCAAAAGAAATTCAATATCTATCAGATGGATTATGAGGAGGTTAAAAAGTTTGATGTGGGCAGTAAGGTGCATAGCCGCTTTCCCGGACAAATGAAGTTTAAAGCGTATAAGCCATTACTTACTGAAACAATTGATGCGGTTGAGGCCTATGTTAAAGAACATAAACTGGCCAAGCCCATGTACAGTATTGAAACGAAAACAATTAAAAATGGCGATAATGAATTTCACCCTGAACCTGCAGAATTTGTAGACCTGATTATGGAAATCATTAATGCAAAAAAATTGAGTAAAAGAGTCATTATCGAATCGTTTGATATGCGCACGTTGCAATATCTGCATGAAAAATACCCTAAAATACAAACCTCGCTGTTGATTGATGAAAAAGAGCCTTTTGAGGATTATATCGAAAAACTGGGTTTTAAACCGACTATTTATAGCCCTTATTCGGTATTGGTAGGAAAAGGCCTGGTAGACCGCTGTCATGCCATGGGCATTAAAATTATCCCGTGGACAGTAAATACAGTAAAAGAACTTAAATATTTTATGGATTTAGGTGTAGATGGTGTACTTACCGATTACCCTAATATTATGGGGCAATTGGATAACTAGTCTTAATCTATCGGTCGGTGTCTCACCGACCAGTAGAAGAGGTAAACAAAAAAAGCGCTGATTTCAGCGCTTTTTTTATGACTTTATTAATAATGCCTAGTGGTGCGATTCTGTAGCTTCTGTTTGGTAACCTTCTGTTTCGCCGTGAGAAGCAGCTTTTTCGTGACCTGGGAAAATTGGTCTGGTGAAAGCCACAAGCAGGATTAAAACAATAATCCAGGCTGTTAATGGTAATGCCCAAATGCCTTTAGTTTGCTGAACAGGCGCATGTGAATCGTGAGCTGACATATCGAATATTTTTGATTTTAAAATTTATGCTTTGTAATTGTGTGGTAAAGATAATAACAAAATTAAAATAAAAAGATTAAAAGGCAATTTGTATGTAAAAGCATGGGATAAAGGTTATGCCCTTTATCCCTGCAGCTCATAAATCATTTTTTTGGTGCTGTTCATTTTGCTTTTAATGCGGTCCTGATGTTCGCGCAATGCATTGTGCTCATCCTGGATGGCATTGAAGAGTTCAGCTTTTTTGAAATAGCTGGCTGCTTCGGCAAAATTTTGTTGTTGCTCTGCATATAAACCCAGGCTTTCATAAATATGAGCTTCGCAAACACCAGCAACCCTTAAAGCTTTATCAGCGATTTGTTTTACCAGTTTATGCATTTTAAGTGTAATCACCAGTTTTAAATAAGGGACGTAAACTTCCGGGAAGTCAGCATCCAACTCGGTGCAGCGTTTATAATAATAACCTGCGGTTTTGTAATCCTTAAAACGGTTGTGGTAAATATTTCCCAGCTGAAAATAAGCCCTGGCATAATCAGGGTCGAAAGTAATCAGCTCATTAAAATACTGAAGTGCTTTAGGCAGTTCGCCCCAGTGCAGCTCTTCAATGGCCTGTAGATATTTTTCCTCTACAGTAGTATAAATGTCCATAACAGATATGTTAAATTTTGATAAGCAGTAATTGCTTAGCAAATGGGTAATTAAATTGATTTTTAAAATTGGATTTTATGCGCTGATGGCAAAAAATACTAAGGGTTGGGAAGGAAATTTACATCAATACCCAAACCCTTTATGCCACAAGACTGGCTAAAGTTCATTTTTTGGATATGTAGTTGATATAGCATTGCTGTAAATTTGACGCAAAGATATTTATTTCCAGTGAATTGCAAGCGGTTTTTTTGAATAATGTTGATTTTAGTGGTCGTCAGCTTTGGTTCACAATTTTTGCGATAATAAATGTTGTAACCAGGCAATACAGAAAATTCTGATTAATTAAGTCAATATATCAATAAGAACGATGTTGATCGGTAAAGTAACTATGGCCAAAATAATAAGAAATTCTTTTTTTGAACGCCCTTTACTTACCAGAAAAGGATAAGGAAAATAATGAAATAAAGAGATGTAATAAATAAAATGGTTACCATAATCGCCAAATCAGGCATGCCGCATCTTGGTTTTGTGCTTACTGGCAGGGTATGAAAAAATGTGAAAGTATATGCCCAGCTAACAAGGTAAAAACTTATGAATATTAATGAAATTATTCTTCGCCACATAAATGAAAGGATGGGATTTACAATTTCCATTTGCCTTTTAATCTTTAATACCGGCTATAGTAAAAAGGTAACCATCTGCTTTATGTTGATCTGAATTTGCAATCCTGATTTTGGGGAATCAAATAAGTACCCAGCGAAGCTAAATTGATGAAAACAGATCTCTCCATTCCACTGCGTTTCAGTCGAGATGACGAATGTTTAATTGATGCCTGTTTAGGTTAGTGAGGAGTACTTCGTTGGTCTGGATTTGCAATCCGGACCCTGGGTAAATCTTTAACCTTTTGAACCGGGAATACAACCCCGGTTAACGGCTACAATAAATCTTTAATAATTTTTTCGATGGATAAACCTTCGGCTTCGGCGCGATAGTTCCTTACAATACGGTGGCGTAAAATGGGTTCAGCTACTGCTTTTACATCTTCAATATCTGGAGAATATTTTCCGGTTACTGCTGCGTGGCATTTTGCACCCAACACCAAAAATTGCGAGGCACGCGGACCTGCACCCCAGCTGATGTATTTGTTTACTGCATCAGTAGCAAATTCTGTATTCGGACGGGTTTTTGCTGCCAGTTTTACTGCATATTCCAGTACATTGTCGGTTACCGGGATATCACGGATCAGTTTTTGGAAAAATTGGATATCGTCTGCATGGATAATTTTCTGCAGTTGAAGGGCTTTATTCCCGGTCGTGTTTTTTACGATGTTCAATTCGTCTGCAAAAGCAGGGTAGTTTAATTGAATATTGAACATGAAACGGTCTAACTGCGCCTCAGGTAGAGGATATGTTCCTTCCTGCTCAATTGGGTTTTGTGTAGCCAGCACGAAAAACGGCTTGGGCAGGGAATGTGTTTGGCCCGCTGCGGTTACCGATTTTTCCTGCATGGCCTCTAATAGGGCGGCCTGCGTTTTTGGAGGGGTACGGTTAATCTCGTCGGCAAGGATAATATTAGAAAAAACAGGCCCTTTTATAAACTTAAAGTGCCTGTCTTCTCCTAAAATTTCAGCACCGATAATGTCGCTTGGCATTAAATCGGGCGTAAACTGAATTCTGTTAAAATCGAGATCCAGAACGGAGGCCACAGTTTGTACAAGTAAAGTCTTAGCTAATCCGGGTACGCCCACCAACAGACAGTGTCCGTTGCTGAAAATGGCGATTAAAACCGATTTTATGATGTCGTCCTGTCCAACTACTGCCTTACTTATTTCGGCTTTGATATTGTTGAAAGATTGGTGAAGTGCATCAACAGCTTCTACTTCGTTCTTATACTGCATTGGCGTTATTTTGCGGCTGTGGTTTTTGTCCAGATTTTTAATTCGTCACAGTTGTTGAACTCGTCGTCGATTTTAATATAAGTATTTTCGCGGCGTTTCTCAAACCATTCGCTTAAAGTACGATTAATTTTATCACTTTGTGCAGCGTCCCTGATTTTTGGGAAATCCTGTTTCATATTTGCCTTATGCGGAGGTATTTTCGACTTTAAATATAAAATGCGGTAACCTTGTTTTCCATCGGCAGCGGTAAATAAATCAGGTTTGGAAACACCACCAATTTTCATGCTGTCGATTACCAAAAATACCGATGGATCCAATTTATCAACCGGAATAAAAGTACTTCTTGCCTGAACATTTTCGGCATTCAGCATCATACCACCATTGTACTTGGTTTCTTTGTTGTCTGAATATAGGTTTGCAGCGGCGGCAAAGCTTAATTTTTTGCCGATAATGTTATTATAGATACTATCTGCATGAAGTTTTAAACGGGTTAAACTCTCGGGGGTAGTTTTAGGCATAATTAAGATGTGCCGTACATGTACCTGTTCGCCACGGCGCTCCAGCACCTGTAAAAAGTGGAAACCATAATCTGTTTCGAAAACCGGCGAAATTTCTCCGGCTTTTAATTTAAATGCCCATGCAGTAAATTCCTTTACCATGGTATTTCTGTCGATAAAACCGTAATCACCGCCATCAGATGCAGAACCCGGGTCTTCCGAATAGGTTTTTGCCAATACGCCCATATCTTCTCCGGCTTTAACCCTCAAACGGAGTGCTTCTATTTTATCGCGGAATTTCTGTTTTTCGGCCCTGGTTAACTGAGGGTTTAAAATGATCTCACCAACTTCAACCTCGGTGTTGAATTCAGGGATGCTATCGCCAAGTGATTTGAAGTATTTTTCTACCTCCATTGGCGTAACATTGATATTTTCGGTAATTTTTTGCTGCATTTTCTGTGCAATCAGTTCATCTTTTACCGATGGCCTGATTTCATCTTTATACTGAAGAACCGATTTGTTCAGGAATTGCTCTAAACGTTCCTGGCCACCTGCCCGCTGCATACTGTAACGCATGCGTTTGTTCACCTCATCATCAACCGCACCGTCCTCAACCATTACCGAATCGATTTCGGCCTGTTGTTTAAGTAACTTCTGTGTTAAAGTCTGTTGTAAAATTTTACATTTGATCTCATCATTGGGCGGATTACCCTGATAAAGATATTGTGTGTATTGTTGGTTTAAATCTGACAGCAGGATAATATTGTTTCCTACAACAGCAGCAACTTTATCTACAGTATGCTTATTTTGGGCATAACTGTTTAAAAACAGGCTAATTAAAGCGGTTGCTACTAAAAAAACTTTCTTCATTCTATTTGTTATATTTTGCAAATTTAATACTTATGGTCAACTCTATCCATTTGGTTATAACCTGGCGAGTTTTTTAAGTTCATTTTCGTTAATCCTTACCTGGTATTTCTGTTTAAGGCTTTTCAGCCAGTTTTCTTCCAAATTTTGCTGGTAATCAGCAATTACTTCGCCCCTAACCTCACTTAAGGGTTTGCCGTAATCTTTTTGATTTTTGTTGTAAAAATCAATTATGGCCTGTTCATCTTCCTGTGCCTTGCTCCAGATTTTCTGCTCCGAAACATTGAACATTAAAACGCCTTCCCGGTATTCGTTCAATAAAAAATCACGGTCTTTATTGTTAACCCCAACTTTTTTATGCGCGGCTAAAACATCCTCGTAAGTTTTGATCTCTTCCTGGTAACTGGCACTTTTATCCAGTCCCATATCACGGGCATCCAAAACCTTAAGTTTAAAATTTATATACAAATTTAAATATGTTTGCAAGGTATCGTATGCCGTGCTCATGTTTCCGTTATGGCTTTTTTTATATGCCCACATAAACTCCTTGGTACTTATTGATTTACCATTAACCACGGCAACATTCTGTGCAAATGAAATGCCGTATATCAGGCTGAAAACAAATAAGCAATAAGCTTTCCTCACACAGAGTACTCTATAAATTTTAAGGGATAAAAGTAACAATTAGCGGCGCTATTATAAGATATTTAACTAATTTTAACAGAAATTATTATCCAGCAAAAATACGAATGGAAAACCAGGTTACCAACAATGCGAACGCTTTACGTTTATTTTTTACCGATGAGGTTTTTGTGGTGAAAGATGAAAGCATGCAAAAGCGGTCTGTAGGTAATCCTGAGCCTGTTTTTGCTGCGGGAAATGTTGCTGTAGCAGTAGAAAATAAAACAGTTTTAGATACAGAAATTGCCCGGATACCTGAGATTAAATCAACAACAGAGCCAAAAGTTTATCCGCAGGCACCTGAAATTCCGCGTATTGCCGAAGAACCAGTGCCCGAAAAAGTGTTTAAATTTTTAGGTGGAAATAAAAAATCGGTACTGATATTGGTGAACGACCAGCAGCATGATGTAAGTACCGAACAGGGTAGGGAACTGCTCCGGAAAATTGTTAAGGCCATTGACCTGGGAACACCCGATTTTGCGGTCTTAAATTATGCAAATTATAAAGGAACCGATTATATAGAGCTACACCGTTTTTTTAAACCACATATCATGTTATCTTTTGGGGTAGAGATTGCAGAATTAAAACTGAATCTTAGCTGGCAGGACGAAATTATTATTCACGACAGCACAAAAATTATTTTCGCGCCAAATCTTCATCATCTCGACAGTGATATTATCGCCAAGAAAAAGCTTTGGGGGCATCTTCAGAAAATTAAATAAGCGTCTCGCAAGTAACACATATTGAGAATTAAGTATCAAGTGCTGATATACGGCATTTTAATTCAACTCCAAAAAAACCTAAACCTTTACCCCCTCTTACCATGAAAAAACTTGTTTTCGCTACCAATAACCAACATAAAACGGAAGAAATACGTGCCGCACTTGAAGGTGAATACGAAGTATTGAATTTACAGGACATTGGTTGCTTTGTGGATATCCCTGAAACAGCCGATACTTTTGAAGGGAATGCAAGCTTAAAAAGTGGTTATGTGGCAGAACATTTCAACCTGGATTGTTTTGCTGATGATAGCGGTATGGAAGTGGCGGCATTAAATAACGAACCCGGCGTTTATTCGGCAAGGTATTCGGGGAGTAGGGACAGCATTGAAAATATGAGGCTTGTTTTGAAAAAACTGCAGGGAAACAGTAACAGAAAAGCCCGGTTTAAAACTGTAATTTCCTTGATGCAGGATGGCAGGAACCATATTTTTGAAGGTGTAATTGAGGGTACAATCAGAAAAGAAATCTCCGGATCAAACGGTTTCGGCTATGATCCGATCTTTCAGCCTGATGGTTATGATGTTACCTTTGCAGAAATGGATATGGCGCTGAAGAATACAATCAGCCACAGGGCAATTGCACTGAAAAAAATGATTGAGTTTTTGAAGGGGTAAAGCGTTACAGGAACTTTCTTTTCTTTTTGTTGCTTTGTCTATAAAAGTAATGATTTCTAAAGTCTCTTTTTTGGGCTTAATCTGGTATACAACAGATGTGTGCGGAATTATAATTCCCACATAAGCATGTTTTGTTTTGTATGTTTTTCTTGAAATGAAGGGTTCTTCAGATAAGTTTCAAGGTAGGCGAATACCCTGTTAACAAATTTTTTGACCTCAGTTTCTGTCCCAGTTTTCCTTTAATCAATGTTTTTCTGGAAAGTTTCACCATTAATTTATTGATTAACAAACTACATTTTAGCAACCGGTTTTTTCACCTGCGTAGTGTCTTTTTTCACCCGGATGGTATCCTTTTTCGGTAAAATCGCTTTAATGCCGAAGTTAGCGGTATCTGCGGGCTTAGTTGAAGGTAGTTTTTTATCCAGGTTTAAACTGTCCTTACCTGCAGTAACTGTGGCTTTGGCAACAGGAGGGTTTGAAACTGGCTTGGCAGGGGCAACGCTTGTTTTTGCAACCGCAACCGTTTTACCGGCAACTGTTTTAGCTTTTATTTTAGGTTTAGGCTTACCAGCCGAACCAATAGCATCTTTCTTAGATTTTGGCCGTTCGCTGGGTTTCCATGAAAAGCCTTTTAAAGCATGATCTTTCGCAATTTCGTTTTCCGGATTTAAAGCCCCTTCTACGCCCTTAATGTAAACAATATCCTCGATCGCGTTTTCCTTGTCCTTAAAAATAAATTTTATCCTGCTACTTAAGGTTTGGTTCATTTCTTTATAAACCTTCGTGCTGTCGTCCTGGGTATAATAGATACTTTCGGCATTGCCATCAACATAGAGGGTTTTCAATTTTCCATTAGAAAAGAAACCGGTCATCAACCGCCCTTTTATCTGGTTAAACCTTAGCGAATCAGCCGGTGTATTTACCAAAAATGCATTTCTGATGGCCTGTAAATTATTCAGCTTTTTGTTTTTAAATTGTACGTAAATCGTATCCCCAACCTGCTGCGAACCTTCCGACCATATAATCGGGTTGTTGTAACAGCGCAGGGTAGAATCGGCACTGGTGTAAAAAAGGCTGTCGGTTTTGGCCTGGATATTGGTTTTGAAAATTTTAACACCGTGGTATGCTTTAATAATACGCGTTTGAACGGTGTCAGCCGGATTAAACTTAGTTGTATCAGTTTTTAAAGCACCGGCTTTTAAATTTCCCAAAGCTTTTGTTAAACTATCTTTAGCGCCCGATATGACTGCTTTTTTCTGCAGGCTATCAACTTTGGCTTTTGAAAAATCCTTTACCGCTGGAAAAGCTTTGTCTGCGATCTTTTTTTGCAAACTATCGGCTCCTGTTTTGGCAAGTTTCCGTATCGCCGGGCCAGTCTTATTGGTTATATTTTTCTGTAAACTATCTGTTTTGAGTGTTTTAACGATAGAATCGGCCTTTCCCTTTAAAATATCACCTTTTTGCAAACTATCGGGGTTAATTTTGGGCAGTCCTTTCCCCAACGAATCTATTTTCGTTTTTAAACTATCAATGTTTTTATCTTTCAGATTCAGCTCTTCCTCCGTTTCGGAATTACCTTTATTGTTTTTCTTTTTGTCGGCCTTGCTGTTTCTCGCATTACGCTTATTTCTGTTTTCTTTTTGGACTGATTCAGCTTCAGGTTTATATTTTGGCTCGCTTTTTTCTTTCTTTCCACCATCTTCATCATCCTCCCCAACCTGGTTATCGGCTTTGATCGAGATTTTAGGAATTAGTTTTAAGGTTTTTTGCAGCACCATTTGGGTTTCCAGCGTATCAGCGCCCATCCATAAACTGTCGGGTCTTTTTTTATTCTTCACCATTATGGAGTCTTCCGTACCTATTCCTAAATAGGCATTCCGGGTAACCAAAGTCCGCTGATCCTGCTTGTAATAATAGCCCAAATCGCCAAACATTTTCATCTTATCTTTTGTATCAGAAAAGACAATGTTTTTAACCGCTTTACCCACTCCCAGTTTGCCATAGTAATACAGGCTATCGCCTTTTAAAGAGCGTGTACCCTGTGTATAAAGGTTTTTCTTTCCAAAAAAAGCGTCTTCCGTTAAGGTGTTGTATTGGCCATTTTCGGTATATAGGTTGTCATCTTTTCCCTTAATATTGGTTGGTCCATAAAAGTAGGTCCATTTATCATCGGTATTGTAACTCATCGTATCCGACTTGATGACCGATTGAGGCGTAACCACTACAACATCATACCGGAAGTAAGCAACATTTCTCTGGCTGAAATAATAACCGTTTTTACTGGTAAGCGTTACATCTTTATTTACAATCTTGCCTCCACTGGTATAGGTTCCGATTTTGGTCAGGGTGTTGTAATCAAGTATGTTAGTGGTTAGAACCGAAGTAGGATCAACCATTTTTACATTTCCTGTTAAATGTGCCTGTTTTTTATTTCCATCATACTCGAGCTGATCGGAATAGATATCGGTGGTAAGCTGGTTGATGTGCACATTTCTATAGGCTTCGAAATAGTTCCGTTCGCTATAAAATACAGCACTATCGCAGGCCAGGGTGGCATTATCCTGTTGAAAAACAACAAAATTAAGATAGGTTGCTTTCTTTTTAATATCGCCGGAAATATGTCGGTAAGAAACAATTTTAATTTTCGAAGCGGGTTGCTGACCGAATAAAAATACTGGGCTGATTAAAAGAAATAAAAAGACAAATAGTTTTTGCACACTACAAAGTTAGTTTTTTGTTCCGAACGTTCGGAATACCAGTTAAAATTAAATATTTTTGGTGGATGTTACCCTTGCAGCAATTTCGCGATTTTATTGAACAAGAACAGCTATTTTGGCAAGGTAACCGCATTCTTTTAGCGGTAAGCGGCGGTAAAGATTCTGTACTGATGTTACATTTGTTTAAAGCAATAGGTGTGGATGTTGGGGTAGCACATTGTAACTTTAATTTAAGGGGGGGCGAGGCGCAGCGTGACGAAAGTTTTGTTGCGCTTCTGGCCAAAAAATTAGGTTTACCATTTTATGTAACGCATTTTGATACCAAAAAATATGCTGCCGAACATAAAATTTCTACGCAGATGGCTGCCCGCGACCTCCGTTACCAATGGTTCGAAGAAATCAGGGTTAAGCAGCAATACGATTATATTGCCTTGGCCCAACATCAGAACGATGCGGTTGAAACGGTATTGATCAACCTTACCCGTGGCACCGGAATCAGCGGATTGCATGGTATTTTACCCAAACGCGACCGGTTGATCAGGCCATTATTATTTTTAAACCGGCAACAGATCGATGAATTGGTTAGCACCAACAACATGGAGTTTGTAGAAGACAGCTCGAATGCCAGTACCCATTATACTCGGAATAAGATCAGGTTGCAGGTGGTGCCGCATTTACAGGAAATTAACCCTAACCTCGAAAAAACCTTTGCCGAAAATATTTCCCGCTTTGCTGAACTGGAGACTTTTTTAAATGCAGAGGTTCAGAAACTGGGCGGTAAAATTTTAAATCAGCGCAGTGATGGTATTTATATTTCTTTAGCGGAGATTGCACGGTTAAACCCGCAAAAACTATTGCTTTACGAACTGCTTAAACCTTTTGGTTTTAGCGAAAGCCTGATACAGGAAATTTTAGATAACTTAAAGGCCCTGACGGGAACACATTTTTTTAGCGCTACGCATCAGGCCATTATCAACCGGGATGACCTGGTAATCGTTAAAAAAAACAAAATGGTTGCTGCAAACCAGTTTATCCATCCAACAGACAAAAGTATTGTTTTTGCCAATCATGAGATATTTTTAACCTTTACTGAAGAAATAAAGTTTGCTACAGGGCTGAATAAAGCTTTTGTAAATGCCGATAAGCTGATTTTTCCCTTAACATTTAGGAATTGGCAAAATGGCGATAAGTTTATCCCCCTGGGCATGCGCAGCTTGAAGAAAGTAAGCGATTATTTTATTGATGAAAAAGTTCCTTTACATTTGAAAGCCACCACACCGATTCTGGTTAATGGCAATGGCGAAATCATCTGGATTGTAGGGATGCGGCAGGATAACCGATATAAATTAACAACTGCAACCAAAAAAGTTGCTATATTCGAACTCAAAATTAAATAAGTGGAAAGCAAGTACGCCTATATCGAAAAACAGTACATCGGCCGCGATTATGTCCGCATTTTCATCCGGTTGATTATGGCTGCATTCTGTTTTGCGGCATACGTTTACGAACGCGACCGTGATAATACCCAGGATCTTTTCCTCGTTGTGGGGTTCGGCATTATAGGGGTTTCGATGTTGTTGCTTTTTTTAATCCAGTATAAAATCGTAGTGGACAATGGCAGCATGATTTTAGATGGCCTTTGGACTACCAAGCGTGTTAAAATAGATTTAAACAGCATTGTTGATGTACGTAAGGCTACCTACAGCCGTTATTTTTTTAATAACCCCGTGTACAACCTGCATACCAAGGGTACCATACGGTTTTATTCGTCGGGTAAGGATGCGGTTGTTTTAACCGATCGCGATGGCTTGGAATACTTTATCGGTACCCAAAGACCTAACGAACTTTTTCTCGTGATAAAGGAAGAAATGCGCGCCCTTAAATAATTTCATTTTTTATTCCCCGTTTGCTCAATATTTTATCTCCTGTTTTTGGCTTTAAAAAAGGCCCGATGAACCTGTTCTTCTGAATAAAATGCTCTTTATGGTATCGATTGTAAAGAGGAAGCGGTAACAAAATGTTATTACATTAAACCGACACGTATAATAGATTAAAATCGGCTACATTTGCGGTAACAACAATACGTTTATAATGAAGATAGGAATTGTTTGCTACCCCACTTTTGGCGGTAGTGGAGTAGTTGCAACAGAACTCGGTAAAGCGCTTGCTAACGAAGGACACCAGGTTCACTTTATCACTTATAGTCAGCCTGCCAGGCTGGATTTCTTTTCCGAAAACCTTTTTTACCACGAAGTTTCGGTAAGAAATTACCCGCTTTTTGATTACGCCCCTTACGAATCAGCGTTAGCCAGCAAAGTGGTAGATGTGGTTCGTTTTGAGCAACTGGATGTATTGCATGTTCATTATGCCATCCCTCATGCTTCTGCGGCTTTTATGGCGAAACAGATTTTAGCCAGTTACGGCATTCATATCCCGGTGGTAACCACGCTTCATGGTACCGATATTACTTTGGTGGGCAAAGATCCGACCTATAAACCCGTGGTAACTTTTTCGATCAACCAAAGTGATGGTGTAACTACCGTTTCGGAGGATTTAAAAGATGATACCTACCGTCATTTCGAGATTACAAAAGAAATTAAGGTAATCCCTAATTTTATCGATTTCAGCCGTTTTAGTTTACAGGCGAAAGATCACTTCAAAAAAGCAATTGCACCCAATAACGAACGTATTTTAATCCATACCAGTAATTTCCGTAAAGTAAAACGCACGGAAGATGTGATCAGGATTTTCGAAAAGGTACAAGCCGTAATCCCTTCTAAATTGTTAATGGTTGGCGATGGCCCGGAACGGGTTTATAACGAACAGCTTTGCCGGTCGCTTAATATCTGCGAAAATGTAAGATTTTTAGGCAAACAGGATGCCGTAGAAGAAATACTATCGGTTTCAGACCTTTTCCTGATGCCTTCTGAATCAGAAAGCTTCGGTTTGGCTGCTTTAGAGGCCATGGCCTGCAAGGTCCCGATTATTACCACTAATGCCGGCGGATTGCCAGAACTTAATGTGGATGGATTTTGTGGTTACATGAGCAATGTTGGTGATGTTGATGCAATGGCAGCCCATGCGATCGAAATTTTAAAGGATGATGAAACATTGGGCCGTTTTAAAGAAAATGCCTTTACCAGGGCACAGGATTTTGACCTGAAAAAGATTTTGCCTGAGTATATCCGTTATTATAAAGAGGTGATCGAAAACTCATTACAGGCTAAGTATTAGTATTTCTTTGGGTTTCGCTAATTAACTTAAACACAGCTCTTGTAAATCTGTGCGCATCTGTGGTTAATATTAAAAATAAGGCCGGTAGCCCAGGTCAGTTGATCATTTGTGCTGCTAATATTTGTCAAAACAAAACTTTCTCAAAATCAAACGATTATAAATCGTATCTTTGCGGCTCGAAACGGTTTTGGCTGATTGAAAATTCTAAAATAGTTTCGCCAAAATTAAAAAAGAGGTTAGCCCATGAAGAAAATAGTTGACTATAGAAAGCTTTTAAACGTAGATAAAAATGCTGAATTAAAAGAGCTTAAGTCGGTGTACCGTACACTGATGAAAGATTGTCATCCTGATAAATTTCAGCTGGAAGAAGAGAAACTGAATGCAGAAGCAAGAAGTAAAGAAATTATCGAAGCCTACCATTTCTTAGTGAGCATTGCACCTGAAACACGCGAGCAGCATCTAGAAGCCTATATACAAACCACAACTTTGTCGAATATTCTGGATTTCGAATACAAGCAATCCGTTTTAAATATCCAGTTTTTTGATGGAAGTGCTTATGAATATTTTGATGTGCCAAGGGCAATTTACATCAAGTTGGTGAATGCTGATTCGCCGGGGCGTTTCGCCCGCAGGCATATTTTTAATGAATTCCCTTACCGTAATGTAGCAAAGGTAGCGGAACCTGCTTAGCATTGTTAACGATAAACATATATAAAAAGCTTCAGGTCACCTGAAGCTTTTTTGTTGAATATTGGCTATATTCTTATGCTGGATGTTTATCAGCCGTTTTTATTTGTTTTTCAATGGCCTGATCGCAACCTCAGATCCTTAACAAATTCAGGGTGACGATCCAAATGGGACTTTAACTTTAGTAAGCTTTTCTGATCTGTTTCCCTCATGCTGAATTTGTTTCAGCATCCATCATGCCAATTTATCATTGCAACCGAAATTAAGATGCTCTGACCACTTCAGTTCCTTCGGTAATAGCTGGTTGCTGAACTCTAAGTGGATTACCCTTCTTTTTTGATTATTGGTTGTACGGCCCGAGCTGTGCAGCAATAAGGGTTTCATAATCATGATGCCACCTTTCGTTACATTGCAGCTTGTTTCTTTTTCGATATTCCAGTCTATGTTTTCTGGCCGGTAAATGCCTTTGCTGTGCGAACCGGGGATTACTTTCAGCGCTCCGTTTTCTTCGTTTGTATCATCAAGATGAATACGGATGGTAAAATTACTTTCGAGTATATGGAGTGGCGGTTGGACAGCAAATTGATTGTGCTTATTTGTATAAGGGCCAAATCCCAGTATTTCGATTTTATGGTCAACCGAAATGGTTAAATCCTGATGATAGGAAACAAACCAATTCGAGGTTGCGGGTTTGTCGAAGTAGATCGATTTAACAAGGAAATAGTCATTTCCAAAAAACTCTTGTATAATGGCAGTTAGTTGATCATTAAAAATTATGCGCTTTGTATGCGGAACTTCTTTCAAAAACTGGCGTATCGCAAAAAGATCATCTGATTTTCTAAAGGTTTCTTTTGTTGAATCTGTTTTGTTAATAGCCGCCCGGATGTTTTCAATTTCCTGATCTGTAAATACATTATCAATCACCGAAAAACCCAATTCCCGGATTTCTCTTTCCTTTATCGCTAAATCCATAACCTCAATTATTCAACATGGGTTTAAAACGGTTATCCTTGTTTCTTAAATCCAAGCCACCTTCGTAAACAGACTTTAGATTAACCAGGTAGAAACTCCATCCATTGTGGCAGCCCAAGCGGATATTTCTTTTAGAACTTTCGTCTTCAGGGATATTTTTTTGGGTAAGTTCTACCACGATGTATTCAAATTCTTCCCGGAGTTTAATGTCAACCAGGCAATCGCCGGCAAAAGTGAACTGGAGCTGATCTTTATCGTTCGCCTTAGTGATGGTGCCCTTCTCGATATCATCATAAAGGTACCAGGTCCATTTATACCGGTCGCCCCTGAGTACATTTTGAGATTTGCTCAACAGAACATCATTTTCATCAGAGAATGAAGCATCACTTAAAAACCATTTTTCAATTTCGCTGGCCTGTGTCCAGGCATTGTAGATGTCCTCAAGTTTTGCTTTAATGGCAATCCTGATTGTGAATTTTGTCCAATCGAAATTCTCCATGGCCTTATGTTGTGCCTAATTAAAAACTAAACAAACCGGAGCCCCAACGTCAATCCTTTTGCCGCTGTCGGTTAATTTCCCGGTTATCTTATTGCGGTTAAAAATAACCACATTATTGCTGTACTGATGACCGATTAATAAAAACTTACCCGTTGGGTCAATGCTGAAGTTTCTGGGGCCTTTGCCCAATGTGCTTACCGTTTCGATGAATTTGAGTTTCCCGTCAGGTAAAATGGAAAATGCTGAAATGCTGTTTGCATCGCCACGGTTCGTTTCGTATAAGAATTTGCCATCGGCAGAAATATGGATGTCTGCTCCATCAATTCTGCCGGTGAAATTTTCCGGTATGGTACCGATTTCCTGGATTTTCGTTAAGCTGCCATTGGTATAGGCAAAGGCGGTAATGCTACCATTAAATTCGTGCGCTAAATAGGCAAATTTTCCATCCGGACTAAAAGTAATGTGCCTTGGACCGGTGCCGGCATTGGTTTTAAGAACTGATTTTACGGTTAATATTTTTTCTTTTGCCGCCGGGTTGTAGTTATAAATATAAGTTTGATCTTCGCCAAGGTCGTTAACAACTAAATACTTACGATCTGGTGTAAACATGGCCATGTGTACATGTGCGCTTTCCTGCCGGCCTTTAGGATCAATGCTTTTTCCGGTATGTTTGATTACCTGGATGGCTTCGGTTAAAGAACCGTCGGCTTTGCGCGGGAATACGGCCAGACTGCCTCCGCTGTAATTGGCTACGATTACATTTTTGGTATCTACAGTAATAAAACATGGATCGGCACCGTGGCTATCAACCTTATTCAGAAAAGTTAAATTGCCGCTGGCTGCATCATATTTAAATGCGCTAACAGTACTTGTTGCTCCTGTTTCATTAACCGCATAGATGAATTGCTGATCAGGAGAAATGGCTACATAACTTGGATTTGCCGTGTTTTTGGTAATACTTTTTAATGTTGCAGCTGCTGTTAAAGAATTAAAATTATAGGTATAAATCCCTTCACTTTTTCCTGGCGAAGTGTAAGTGCCAATAATAAGGTTGTAATTGCTTTTTTGCGCAAATGTTAATCCGGATAGTATGGTGAGTATAAACAATGAACTGATTTTTTTCATGAAAGGATGATCTTGATTTTAACAAATATGAGAAAATTTTAATGTAAAAGAGATAACTGTCCTTCTGAACGCAGTGAAGAATCTTTTCTTGATTTTTGCAGATGGTTGATGACTAAATTGATCTTTGGTCACTAGAAGTTAGGTGTTTGACTCTCATTGAATAAGGATTCATCACTGCGTTCAGAATGACAACCTCTTCTATGTTCAATAAAAAAGCAGCCAATCGGCTGCTTTCATGTTTTTATTTAATTAAATGCTTAATCTGAACCAGTTCATGTTCTTCAAGATAACGCCATCTGCCACGTGGCAGATCTTTTTTGGTTAAATTGCCGTACACTACACGGTCTAATTTTTCTACATTATATCCCAAATGTTCGAAAATACGACGTACAATCCTGTTTTTTCCACTATGGATCTGGATACCGATTTCTTTTTTTGTTCCACCGGCTACATATGAAATGTTATCGGGTTTGATCAGGCCGTCTTCAAGTTCTAAACCAAAGGCAATTTTATTTAAATCGCCCTGTGATAAAGCCTTGTTTAACTCAACATTATAGATTTTGGTAATTCCGTTTTTAGGATGTGATAATTTATCGGCTAAATCACCATCATTTGTCATCAATAACAGGCCCGTGGTATTACGGTCTAAACGGCCCACCGGATAAATGCGTTCGCGGCTCGCTTTTTCAACCAATTGCATTACCGTGCGGCGTTCCTGTGGATCGTCGGTAGTGGTGATGTAATCTTTTGGTTTATTCAATAAAACGTAAACCTTTTTCTCCCGTTTCAATAATTCACCGTTGTAGCGTACCAGGTCTTTTGCTGGGTCTACTTTATAACCCAGCTCAGTTACAGCTTCACCATTTACGGTAATAATACCTGCAGTAATCAGTTCGTCGGCCTTACGGCGTGAGCAGATCCCCGCATTTGAAATATATCGGTTTAGGCGGATTAAGCCTTTATCTTCATTGGTTTTACGGGCTGGCGCAACAACTGTGCGCTGCGGGCGGTTAAATTCTGTATCCCGCTGTTTCAGCTCCTCGCGTTTTCTGAACGGACGGGTATCGCCATCCTTTTGTTCCCTGGGTTTTACATCTCTAGAACTTCCTGCACTTGGCCTGAAGTCTGATTTTCCCCTTGATTTGTAATCTTTATAACCGCCCTCTCTCGGTTTAAAATCGCGCGAATCTCCATCCTTAGATCTGAAATCGCGTTCTCCTGTTCTTGGTTTGTAATCTCTGCCACTTTCTCTTGCTTTAAAATCCCTGCCACCGCTTTTTGATTTGTAATCTCTCGGTTTAAAACCGCGGTCATCTGCAGAATCTTTTGATTTGAACTCACGATCACCAAATTTGAAACCCTTTGGTTCCGAATCTTTTGATTTGAAATCACGTCCGCCGGATCTTGGTTTGAAATCTTTTTTGTCTCCAAACGATTTTGATCTGAAATCTTTACCGTCTGTGCTCCTGGGTCTGAAGCTTTCTTGTGAATCGGATGATTTTTTGAATTTGTTGTCTTTGTCGCCTGATCTTTTTCTGTCGGTCCCGGCTGAGCTACTTTTGCCTTCCGTTCTCCGACTGCCTGGTTTGGACTTGTCATCCCGACTGTTCCTGTTGTTTTTATTTATCATGATACGCTTTTAACGCATTAAAAATGCGGGCTGCAAATTTATGAAAAAATGCTGAACATAACAATTTTAAAACCGGAAAAATTGGATAAAAAAATAGCCTCTAAAATAGTAAAATATGATCAAAAATCAAAATTTAAAATCTGCGTTTAAAGCACTTTAAAGGCTGTTTTTTACGCTTATTTTTGTAACTATTTGATAGTGTGCTTATTATTTTTTAGCTTTGCCGACGTTTTTATTTAAGTTTCACCAAAAAAAGGAGGAGAATGTTAAAGAAACACATCGTACCATTTTCAGTAGTGGCAACACTATTTATCTTGGCAAAAGTGTTCACTTACCAAATGCCCTTAACGAAAAAAAGTCTTTTTAAGGAAGAAAAATTAAGCTCCACAATAACAAAAACTGATAGCTCAAAAGTTGAAGACGTTGCGAAACCTCTTACTTTAATGGCCCAGTTAAATTTCGCGGACGAAACCCTGCCTTTGGGCGATAAAAGGGTGGAAAGGAAGATGAAGAAAATCTTGGCCGCACACACTTACAAGAACACACAAACCAATCTTTTGCACCAAAAAGCAGCTAAATGGTTCCCGATTATCGAACCGATACTTGCCGCTTACGGTATCCCGAACGATTTTAAGTATTTGGCCTTGGTCGAATCTGGAATGACTGAAGGGACTTCGCCAAAAGGTGCAGCCGGGATCTGGCAATTTATGCCGGGAACAGCCCGTACCTATGGATTAAAAGTGAATGGAAATGTTGATGAGCGTTATAATCTACGCAAATCGACCATTGCAGCCTGCAAATACATTAAGGAAATGTATAAAGGTTTAGAAAGCTGGACATTAGTGGCTGCGGCCTACAATGTTGGCGACGGACGCCTGCGCAAGCAGATCAATAATCAAAATCAGGACAATTACTACAAAATGAAGCTGAACCGCGAAACCGGTGGCTATGTTTACAAGGTAATTTCCATGAAACAGATTATGGAGCATCCGAAACGTTACGGTTACAAAAAACCGAGGGTATTATTGGCCTATAACGGCGGATAATATAATTAAGATAAAGACAAGCATTTGGTAAAGCGTCCCGGTTTAAAACGGGACGCTTTTTTTTGGAAAAGTGATTTCCCAGATTCATTTTTTGCACCACGCTAGCTAACGGTTCCAGTTGGCAATTTTTAGTTTAATGTGCGTGAAATTCTACACCATGCTAACCAATAAACAAATGACCAATGAACAATTTCCAGTTGGCAATGAACAAATGACCAGTGAACAACTGAACTAACAAACCAATTTCCTTTCTTTGTACTATGTTCAAACTGCGGATCAATAAAATCATCAACCAGCCTGGCGATAACATTACCTTTCAATTTGAGGAAGTAGATGGGCCATATCCAAGGTATTTGGCGGGGCAGTTTCTGTCGTTGGTTTTTCAGGGTGGGCACCAAGAGATCAGAAGATCGTATTCGTTTAACAGTTCGCCTGATGTGGACGAACCTTTGGCTATTACCGTAAAGCGCGTAGAGAATGGTGAAATTTCGAGGTTTTTGCATCATAAGACTTCGGTGAACGATATTCTTTTTGCCCAGGAGCCACAAGGGCTGTTCAGCTATCTCCCGGAAGAAAATTTAGAACGCGATCTTTTTCTTTTTGCGGCCGGGGTAGGTATTACGCCTTTGTTCTCCATTATGAAAACGGCTTTGGTGCGTGAGAAAAAATCGTTGATTACATTGATATACAGTAACAGATCGAAAGAAGAAACCCTGTTTTATGATGAGTTGATCGAATGGCAGCTAAAATATCCCGAAAGGCTAAAAATTGTCTGGGTTTTTAGCAATAGCAAAAACCTGATGACGGCCAGGCTGAACAAGTTCTATATTGAAAAATTAATTAAGGAACATTTGCATTTCAATCGAAATGATGCGCTATTTTATAGCTGTGGGCCAATAATTTATATGGATTTATGCCGCATTACCTTATTGGGCATGGGGTTTGATATTAAACAGATCAAAAGAGAAACTTTCGTACTGCCCGAAGATGAGGTTGATGAAGATGATAGCTCTGAAAAAGTAGTCGATAAAAATACCTATTCGGTTGTACTGCATTTTAAAGGCGAAACGTATAACCTCGATATTCCCTGGCCAAAGAGAATTCTGGATGTTGCGCTCGAAAATAAAATCAAACTACCTTATAGTTGTCGTGGAGGAGTGTGCAGTACCTGTGTAGCCAATTGCACGAAAGGTGGCGTGAGGATGGATTATAATGAAGTGCTTACTGATGATGAATTAGAAAGGGGCAGGGTGCTGGTTTGTACCGGTCATCCCACCGAGAATGGGACAACAATAGTGTGGTGATGATGTTGACTATCGGCCGTGGGATGGAATTTCAATTTGTAGTGTTTTTTATCCGGCTCTTTATTTCATTAAATACAAGCTTTTTATAATATTTTCTTAAAGTTTTTTCCAGTTTATCATTGCTTAGATCCTGTGCGATGTGCATCCCCCTGAAATAAATTTTGGTATTTCCGTTTTTAAAGGTACGCATGGTAAATTCAAGGCCCCTGAGTGTATCTTTTTTGATGATCAACCGGTTTAATTTGTAGAAATTAACTTCCTGACTTTTGACGAGGTGCGATTTTTCCAAAGGTTTAATGCTATCAAAAATGATGTTTTGTTCTTTTAATTTTTTAAGAATTTCATCCTGGGAATAATTTATGCTAATGGTACAATTATAACAGGTAAGATCAGCATTGCTTCTGTTATAATAAAAACTGGCTGGAGGTGAAGTGGCAATTAATACCGCGAATGACGGAATAAGTACCGCCAAAGGATTGATCTGCCTTATTTTAATGGCGTTCAGCTCGTTTATGTGTTTGATGATGTAATATGGAATGGGCAGAAAAACAAACACCAGAAAATCCGAATAATCAATTATTCTTGAAGTTCCGATAAAGCTGTACTGATTGTAAAAATCAATTATTCCCTGCGAAAATTCTGATTTCCAGAATAAAAATAAAACAGCGCTGAGTGCCACAGCTGATTTACCGAATTTGGGAAAAATGTAAACTAAAATTAGGGGTAATATGATTATCCCGGCCACATCAGATAATTTTCCGGTTAACCAACTGGTATGCATGAATTTAAGGTAGTGATCGTTAACCAAAAGGGTAAACACACAAACAATAAAAATGTAATTTAAGATGTAATATCTATTCCGGAGCATTGTTCTGGTTCTGATGGGTTTTGGTGAAAGCAGTGGCAAATGTCAAAGCCGGCTTTTAATCCATGCTATTTAAGTTTGCTTATCATTTGATGATGCGTTCGCTATTTTCTCTAAAAATACAAAACCATTACCTGTTTCACAACGTTTAGGCTATTGGAAAAAGCCAAAACTTTATTTCGGAAGATGGCTTTTATATTATGACATTTAATCCTTAATACAGATTGCATTAGACTTTCTTTTTGATAAAATTTTTAGCATTTTTGCGGATTGAAATCCGGTCTTTTTTAAGGCTTGGTTTCATCCACAATTTTTAATAAATATGAGCAATAAATCTATCGACCTCGGCGAGCAAAAGGATGTTGAAGTATACGGTGCGAGGGTGCATAATTTAAAGAATATAGACGTTCGTTTTCCGCGTAACGAAATGGTGGTCATCACGGGGCTGAGCGGAAGCGGTAAATCTTCCCTGGCTTTTGATACCATTTATGCGGAGGGACAGCGCCGTTATATGGAAACCTTCAGCGCCTATAGCCGTCAGTTTATGGGCGGAATGGAACGCCCCGATGTAGATAAAGTTTCGGGTTTAAGTCCGGTTATTGCCATCGAACAGAAAACGACTAGTAAAAACCCGCGTTCTACCGTGGGAACCATTACCGAAATTTACGATTTTATGCGTTTGCTTTATGCGCGTGTTGCTGATGCTTATTCTTACAACACCGGAGAGAAAATGGAACGCATGAGCGAAGATCAGATCCTGCAGAATATTTTTAACAAATTTGATGGGCTTGCCGTAAATATCCTTGCACCGGTTGTTAAAGGCAGGAAGGGACATTACCGGGAACTTTTTGAGCAGATCCGTAAACAGGGTTATGTAAAAGTTCGTGTAGACGGAGAGATTAAGGATATTACGGCTAAAATGCAGGTAGACCGGTATAAAATCCACGATATTGAAGTGGTAATCGATCGCCTGATTATCGACGTAAAAGATAAGAAACGCCTGCTCGACTCCTTGCAAACTGCGATGAAAATGGGTAAGGGGGTTATCAAAATCAGCGATAAGGATAATAATGTGGCACATTTTAGTAAATTTTTGATGTGCCCAACCACGGGTATTTCTTATGATGAGCCTCAGCCCAACAGTTTTTCGTTCAACTCGCCTTATGGTGCCTGCGAACGTTGCGACGGTTTAGGCTATATTTTCGTGGTTGATAAAGAATCGGTGATCCCAAACCCGAAACTGAGTATTTTAAATGGTGGTTTGGCGCCATTGGGGGAGTACCGCGATATCTGGATGTTCCAGGTACTAAAAGCACTGGCCAAGAAATACAGTTTCTCGCTTTCTACACCAATTGAAAAATTAAGCGATGAAGTGATCGACATCATTTTAAATGGTTCGCCAGATCTGATTAAGGTTGAAGTTGAATACAATAAATGGAACGTCCAGAATTATAACATCACTTTCGATGGGATAATTAAAATGCTCGAAGAGCAGAACGAGAAGCGAAGCGAATCGGCATCTGACGATATGGACGAGTTCAGAAAGCTGAAGACCTGTCCGGAATGCCATGGCGCCCGTTTGAAAAAAGAAAGTTTGCATTTTAAAGTCGACGGCAAAAACATTTTCGAACTTTCATCGATGGATATTAATAATCTCCATCAATGGTTTGAAAAAGTTGATGAACGTTTATCCGACCGTCAGAATATTATTGCCAAAGAAATTTTAAAAGAGATTAAAGCGCGGATCGGCTTTCTGACCGATGTGGGTTTAACCTATTTAACTTTAGACCGGACTGCACGCACCCTTTCGGGCGGCGAGGCACAGCGCATCCGTTTGGCTACGCAGATCGGTTCGCAGCTGATGAATGTGATGTACATTCTCGATGAGCCAAGCATCGGCCTGCACCAGCGCGATAATGAACGATTGATCAATGCCCTTAAAAACCTGCGGGATCTTGGAAATACCGTTCTAGTGGTAGAACATGATAAGGATATGATTTTAGAGGCCGATTGGGTAATTGATGTAGGGCCAGGTGCCGGTATTCATGGCGGTACGGTTGTTGCCGAAGGAACAGCTGCACAGATCCTGAAATCGAATACCCTAACCGCTGATTACCTGAACGGTAAAAAAGGCATAAGAATACCAAAAACCAGAAGAAAAGGCAATGGGCATAAACTATCGCTGATTAAAGCTACCGGACATAATTTAAAAGAGGTCTCAGTAGATTTTCCTTTGGGTAAATTTATTGCCGTAACCGGCGTTTCGGGGAGTGGTAAATCGAGCTTAATTACCGAAACTTTATACCCGATCTTAAATCACCATTTCTTCAGGGCCAAAAAAACGCCTTTGCCTTACGAAAAAATCAATGGCTTAAAAGAGATCGATAAGGTAATCGAGATAGATCAGGCGCCGATTGGCAGAACGCCACGTTCCAATCCGTCTACCTATACCGGGGTTTTCTCCGATATCAGGAATTTATTTGTTCAGTTGCCCGAAGCAAAAATCCGTGGTTACAAACCCGGCCGTTTCTCTTTCAACGTAAAGGGTGGCCGCTGCGAAACCTGTCAGGGAGCAGGCTTAAAGGTAATTGAAATGAACTTCTTGCCTGATGTTCAGGTGCCTTGTGAAGAGTGTGGCGGAAGAAGGTACAACAGGGAGACTTTAGAAGTGCGTTTCCGTGGAAAATCAATCAGCGACGTATTGGATATGAGTATTGAAGATGCCTGCACTTTCTTCGAAAATATCCCGATCATTTATAGAAAGATCAAAACCTTAAAAGATGTTGGTTTAGGTTATATCACTTTGGGGCAATCGTCAGTTACTTTATCGGGTGGCGAGGCACAACGTGTAAAACTGGCTACCGAACTTTCCAAAAAAGATACCGGAAAAACCTTTTATATTTTGGATGAACCTACTACCGGGCTTCATTTCGAAGATATTAACGTGCTTTTGGGTGTATTACAAGAGCTGGTTGATAAGGGGAATACCATTTTGGTAATCGAACATAATTTAGATGTGGTTAAGGTTGCCGATTGGGTAATCGATTTAGGGGAAGAAGGTGGCGCTGGCGGCGGACGGATTTTATTCGAAGGTACGCCAGAAGGGCTAATCCAGAACCCGATCAGTTTAACCGGAAAATTTTTGAAAAAGGAAATGGAATATAGTCCGAAGACCGAAGACGGAAATCAGGAGTCTAAAGTCAAAAAAACGAAGAAAAGCAAAGCTGAAACAAAATAGGACTGCTTATGAAAGTATCAAGAGTGGTAAATCTGTCTTGATACTAATGCTAAATACTTGATACCATAAAAAAATGCTTTTCACCGATACCCATACCCATTTATATTACGAGCAGGATGCTGAGAAACAGGCTCAGTTAATGGAGCGTTGTTTTGAAAACAATGTAAACCGCTTGTTTTTGCCCAATGTTGACGTAAAATCAGTCGCAATGATTGATGACCTCGTGGCAAAATATCCTGAAAACTGTTTTGCAATGGCGGGCCTGCACCCCTGCGATGTAAAGGAAGATTACCTGGTGCTGTTGGATGAAATATATAAAAGCATTGCCGGGCGGAAAATTTATGCCATTGGTGAAATCGGGATCGATTTGTACTGGGATAAAACCACTCTGGAAATCCAGCAAGACGCCTTTCGTAAACAGATTGGCTGGGCAAAAGCGTTGGGTTTGCCGATTGTAATCCATTGCAGGGAAGCTTTTGATGAAGTTTTTGAGATGTTGGAAAGTGAAAGAGATGAAAAACTACGGGGCATATTTCATTGTTTCACCGGAAATTTAGCCCAAGCAAAACAGGCTATTGATCTGAATTTTTACCTGGGCATTGGCGGTGTGGTAACCTATAAAAAAGCAGGCCTGGATCTGGTATTGGCAGATGTTCCTTTAACTAAGCTGGTTTTAGAAACAGATTCTCCTTACCTGGCACCTGTTCCTTTCCGTGGTAAACCCAATGAGAGCAGTTACCTGATTTATATCGCACAGAAACTGGCCGGGATTTACGGTCTTTCTATCGAAGAAATAGCTGCAATAACTACGGAGAATTCGAAAAAGATATTTGGAGTTTAGGATGGAGTCCGGAGTCCCTGGTCTGAGGCATTAGTCGGTTTAGCTCGATCGTCATTCCGATAAACTTTGCGTAATGCAGAACTCTGCTGAAGTATCTCCAATAGGATTGTATCAGTGTTGATTTCTTTTATTGTAAAATATCCGCTAAAATTTTATTATATTGTCAAAACATTCACGTTTTTTAGCTTTTTTGTTGCTGATTTAAAAATATCGCCTGATCATTTGTAAATTTTTAGTTTCTTTGCGTTGAGCAACCTTCACTAAACCAAATGACCAAAATACTTATCATCTATACCGGTGGCACCATCGGTATGGTTAACGATCCAACAAACGGGATGTTAGTTCCGTTTAATTTCGAGCAGATACAGGAAAACGTCCCGGAACTGGGCCGATTAGATTACCAGTTAGATGTACACTCTTTTAATCCGGTGTTGGATTCATCAAACATGGATCCTGAAATATGGAAAACATTGGCCGAGCTTATTTACCATAAATACGATCAATACGATGGTTTTGTGATTTTGCATGGATCTGATACCATGGCCTTCACTGCTTCGGCACTGAGTTTTATGCTCGAAAACCTGGATAAACCTGTTGTTTTAACCGGATCGCAGCTGCCTATCGGAGAAATCAGGACCGATGCTAAAGAAAATTTGATTACTGCATTAGAAATTGCCGCAACCAAAGAAGATGGCAAAGCATTATTTCCAGAGGTTTGTATTTATTTTGATGCACAATTATTTAGGGGTAACCGATCTATAAAATACAATAGCGAAAAGTTTGAAGCTTTCCGTTCGCCAAATTACCCGGTACTTGCAGAGGCTGGGGTGCACCTGCAGTTCCACAGAAATTATATCCTGAAAGCTAAAGGAGGTGAATTAAAATTGCATACC
Organism: Pedobacter zeae; assembly: GCF_014196715.1. GTDB lineage: Bacteria > Bacteroidota > Bacteroidia > Sphingobacteriales > Sphingobacteriaceae > Pedobacter > Pedobacter zeae. The sequence goes on along the minus strand of NZ_JACIEF010000003.1, from coordinate 75,918 downwards.
AATTTTAATTCGAATATAGGTGTACTTAAATTGTATCCGGGAATTACCCCGCAGGCCGTTCAGGCCATTACCGATTCTAAAGTAGATGCCATCATTTTGGAAACTTTTGGCTCAGGCAACACCACCACCGCACAATGGTTTTTAGATAGCTTGCATCAGGCCATTTTAAATGGAAAAATCATTATCGACATTTCGCAATGTAAAAAAGGCTCGGTACAGCTTGGCCGCTACGAAACCAGTAGAGAACTGTTAAAAATGGGCGTTTTAAGTGGTTATGATTTAACTTTCGAAGCTACCGTAACCAAGCTAATGTTTGTAATGGGCTTGGGTTTATCAGTTGAAGAAAGCTGTAAACTGATGGAAGAATCGCTACGCGGCGAATTGACTAAAGATTAATACGTCAAATCTCGCAGGTTTTTAAAGACTGCGAGGCTTTAAATTTAAAATACTTTTACCGCTTACTTAGAGGCACACTCGGGCGACTGATACGGTCAATATTTTTTGTGGCAGTCTACATTTTGCCGTGGGCTTTTCCTACTATCAGGTTTAATAAGCAAGGGTTCCTCTGTTTATGGTACTGTTGCGGTACCTGAATACGTAAAACTTCTGCAATTATGAGCAGCATCATTTCGGTTATAAGTATTTAGCCCTATTTTTGCTAGTAAGGAGGTATAAGGTAAAGGGTTTAAGGCGTAGGGTACAGTTGTGCTTATGTCTTAATACTCACTTATCATATCTCAATACTCAAATCTAAAGAATGAAAATAGAACAGATATATACAGGCTGCCTGGCAGAAGCTGCTTATTACATTGAAAGTGATGGAGAAGCAGCAATTATTGATCCTTTAAGGGAAGTTGCCACCTATTTAAAGAAAGCAGAAAAGGCGGGCGCTACCATTAAATATATTTTTGAAACGCATTTTCATGCAGATTTTGTTTCCGGACATGTAGACCTGGCAGAGAAATCCGGCGCCGAAATTATCTACGGACCAACTGCTAAAACCAAATTTAAATCGCATATTGCCAAAGATGGCGAGCAGTTTAAAATCGGTAAACTCACCATTACCGCATTGCATACCCCCGGGCATACTTTAGAATCGACCACCTACCTCTTAAGGGATGAAAATGGAAAAGACCATTGCATTTTTAGTGGCGATACCTTATTTATCGGTGATGTTGGCCGACCTGATTTAGCGCAAAAAGGCCATTTAACGATGGACGACCTGGCCGGAATGCTTTACGATTCGTTAAATGAAAAAATTAAACCTTTAGCTGATGATGTAATTGTTTACCCGGCTCATGGTGCAGGTTCGGCCTGTGGTAAAAGTATGAGTAAAGAAACTTTTGATACCTTGGGGCATCAGAAACAGGTTAATTATGCTTTAAGAGCAGAAACAAAGGAACAGTTTATTGCAGAAGTTACCGATGGTATTTTACCTCCGCCACAATATTTTGCTAAAAATGCTGCCATTAATAAAGGTGGGGTAGAAAGCATAGATGAGGTATATGAAAAGGGTTTAAATGCGTTAAGCCCTCAACAATTTGAAGATCTGGCCAACCAAATCGGTGCCATTATGCTCGATACCCGCGATCCGCAGGTTTTTGCAAAAGGTTTTATCCCAAATTCGATCAATATTGGTTTAAACGGACAGTTTGCACCCTGGGTTGGTGCTTTGATTACCGATTTACAACAACCGATCTTACTGATTACCGATCAGGGTAAAGAAGAAGAAACCATTACCCGGTTAACCCGAGTAGGATACGATAATACCATAGGTTATTTAGATGGTGGCTTCGAAAGATGGGCCACAGCGGGTAAAGAAATCGATACCATTGAATCTATATCGGCTGAAGCTTTTGAGCAGGCTGCATCAGGTGGTGAAATTACTGCGCTTGATGTACGTAAACCAGGTGAATATGAAGCAGAACACCTGGAATTTACCCTGAGCCGCCCGTTAGATTTTATTAACGAGTGGATGGGTGAGATTAATCCAAAAGCGACGTATTACATTCATTGTGCCGGCGGTTACCGCTCAATGATAGCGGCTTCCATCTTAAAAGCGCGTGGTGTAGAAAATGTAATAGATATAGCCGGAGGTTATGGTGCAATTAAAAATACCGGTTTAAAGAGAACCGATTTTGCTTGCCCGAGTAAAGCAATGAAAGTATAATAAAAGCAATTGTCACATTGAGCTTGTCGAAATGCAATTAAGATGCTTCGTCGGGCTCAGAATGACAACCTAAGATATAACCATTTTGGCAAATCAAAATCATTACGACGTATTAATTATAGGTGCCGGGCCGATTGGGATGGCCTGTGCAATTGAAGCCCAAAAAGCAAACTTAAGCTATGTTATTATAGAAAAAGGAGCTTTGGTGAACAGCTTGTTCAATTATCCTGTATTTATGACTTTCTTTTCTACTTCTCAAAAGTTGGAAATTGGTGGGGTACCTTTTGTAACCATTAGTCCAAAGCCCAACAGAAATGAAGCAGTTGAGTACTATCGCCGTGTTGCAGAAAAATTTGATTTAAATATCCACCTTTTCGAAAGGGTACAGCAAGTGGTTAAAAATGATCAGGATCTTTTCGGAATTAATACCTCTAAAACGAATTATACCGCTGATCATGTGATCGTTGCGACGGGTTTTTATGATGTTCCCTTATTAATGGGCGTGCCCGGAGAGGATTTACCAAAAGTAACGCACTATTATAAAGACCCGCATTTATATGCCTTCCAGAACGTTGTTGTGGTTGGTGCCAATAATTCCGGTGTCGATGCGGCCCTTGAAACCTATCGTAAAGGTGCAAAGGTAACCATGGTGGTGCGGAGTGGCGATCTTGGCCCTCATGTGAAATATTGGGTACGTCCGGATATTCAAAACAGGATTAAAGAGGGGGAGATTAAGGCATTTTTCAATTCTGAATTGGTTGAAATACGGGATGGTGAAGTTGAGATTAAGACACCCGATGGAATAAAAACGATTCCAAACGATTTTGTAATTGCCATGACGGGTTATCAGCCAGATTTTAGCATGCTCAGGAAATTCGGTATCGACCTGCCCGAAAGCCTTTGTCCGGTATATAATGAGGAAACCATGGAAACCAATGTAAAAGGTTTGTACCTGGCAGGGGTGGTTTGTGGTGGATTAGATACGCACAAACTTTTTATCGAAAACTCCAGGGTACACGCCGAAATGATTGTGAAAGATATTGTAGGTTAGTGTCTTACGGAATGTAGCTGGCAGGATTAGTGATAGGGCTTGGTGAGTAGTACTAAATTCCTGAAATCATTTTCTTTGATTTTCCATATTTGTAGACCGCATGCAACATTAATGCAATTACCAAAATTTGGACGACCAATAGCGCATTTAATGGGGTAAAAACGGTTGGCGCAAATCCTGTTATTGCGTTAACTTCTGTTGGTTTGGCTTTAACTGATAGAGGTGGATAAACTGTCTACCCACTTTTCCACGGATTAAAAAATGTTGCAATCGGACCCGTTCTGAACAATAATACATTAAAGCCAAATCCTAAAATTAAAAAGACACTTAGTGGCAATTTCCGATTAAAAGCATGCCTGTTTTCTTTGATAATATAGAATGTAAATGAAAAAACGATAAAAAAGCAAATAAAAAAATGCTGATTCGCAATAACAAAATAGGTGTCATGTAGATTAATATCGATATCTCTTTCAAAAATAGCCTTTCCAAAAAAGAGAATGCCAATAATGATGGTAAATGCGACGCAGCCTATAAGCCACGCTATTTCAATTAATAAAGGTTTGAGGTTTTTCATTGGTTTTGAGAGAGAGAAAGATCAGATAATATTTAAAACTAATAAAAGTATTGAGAATCCTAATAAATGAGGGACGAATAAGCACCAGTTTTTTGTTCTTATGCTTTTATAGAGATTGAATAAAAGTAATATAAAACTAATTGGGACCAATAGTATTATAGATATAAAATCGAGGTTTGGCGTACAGGCACCCGAGCGGAAATATCTTATGCAGATTAATATACAACAGATTACAAAAATATAGTAAAGGCTAGGGAAAAGTATTTCTTTTTTCAACTTCCGATTATTGCGATGCCCTGGCAAAGCCATCTTTAATGGTTAATCTGGTAATCCATACTAGTGATTTATTTGGATTAAACTCTATTTTATCAATTTTACCACCGCACCGTACAAAAGAATTATTAAAAGAAGCCGGATTAACTGGGGCTTTGAAAATGATATTTTCGAAACATAAAATATGGGCACCCTCTTTATTGGTTGCAGTAATAAAAGCATCTTTCGCTGATTTGGCGTCAGAGAATTTAACTGAATTTAATGACCCTTCTTTTTGTGTGATTGGATGTGAAGAAAATAATATTCTATGCCCTTTGTGTTTGCTCATAGCTTTTTCCAATTGTTCAAAAGTCATTAAACGTTGAGTTACCATACCTGACGCCGACAAAATATTAGCATATAAAACTATTGCCCTGTAATCAGAAGTATCTTTTTCTGATGAAGACAAAAGATCAGATGAAATTCTGTAGGCATTTTTCCAGTCTTCGGTCTGTAGGTAGGGGATTAGCTTTTTAAAATCATTATAACTTACTGTCTGCGCCTGGCTTTTGATAAAACAGAATATGATGCTAAGAAGGGAGAGCCATTTTTTCATTTTGATTTATTTAGAAGTTTCCAAAGATATTTTTAAGGTGTGTTTTATGTATTGATTTATTGCCTTTTCTACACCTGGCAAATCTTTCGAAGTAATATAGGAGCCCATTACATGGTTACCTGCGTTGGGTATGGCTACTTTTCTTTTTAAATTGTCTGGTGTGCCCAGTTCATCGAACATTTTCAGCATGGCATCTACGCGAACAACGGGATCCTGTTCGAGTTCGTTTTTGTAGTAATAAAGCATTAAAACAGGCTGTTTTACTTTTTTGAAAGTCTTTTTTACCATGGTGCTCTCTATAAATTCTTCGAGTTCTACCAGCGATTCGAGGCGGTAATTGGTGTACCAGTATTTTTTATATTCTTCTGTACGGTCGTCTACTTTGCGTTCATCGCCTCCAACAACCCTCCTGGCAATCTGTAACCCCCAGGGGTTGTTCAAAAGCCAGGCATTTTTATCGTTAATGGCCACATTGGGTGATAATAAAATTAAACTGCTGATTTCGGGATAGGTTGCTGCCAGTTTTAAAGCCACAGTACCACCAGTAGAGGTGCCCACTAAAATTACTTTTTTGCCCAGTTTTTTGCCAATGGCATAGGCCTGTTTACTGGTTTCCCAAAGACGGTCGGCCGTAAAATATTGCATGGGTGCCAGGGTATCGATGCCGTGATCAGACAGGCGGGCAAGGTATAAATTGGCATGCAGTGCTTTGGCCAGGTTTAAATGTACCGGGTTACCTTCTGTTTTTGAGGCCGAAAAACCATGCAGGTAAACAACGGCATATTCGGTTTGTTGGTGGAGCGTATCGGCCCACACAATTTCAGCTTCGTTGCCGGGTTTTATCCTGTGCATGGATTCGATGCTGGCTACATAACTATCCAGATCTTCCAGGTCGGGTACTTTGGTCAGCGCCTCACTAAATACCGGTTTTTTGGGTTTTGGCCCCAATAAATAGCCTGCAATAATAAATGCCGAGAGGCCTATAATTGCTTTGTAGCGTTTTTTCATGCCATTAAATAATTGGTTTAAATGTAAAATTTGAATTTAAATAAAGCTAATTTTTAAAAGAATTAATTATCGCTTTGAGGGTCTTTTTTACCTGCACTGCCCCTTAATGTTAAACCTGATAGCGCCAAATAGCCCACAGCCCGAAGCATGAGGGCGAGGACTATAGGCAATAGCAGGAGCAAAGATGGTAAAGAATGCTAGCCCTGCTTTTCAAATCCTTAATAATAAGATGGCAGATTACCTTTTTATGGGAAATTAGTTTAAGTTTGCAATCAAAATTTTTCGACTTAATGCCGGGAATCGAACAGATAAAAACACCTATAGCTGCTGATATTAAAGCGTTTGAAAAAACCTTTAAGGAATCGATGCATAGCGACGCACCGTTGCTGGATAGGATTACCCATTATATTGTAAAGCAAAAGGGCAAACAAATGCGGCCCATGTTCGTATTTTTTGCGGCCAAACTGTGTGGCGGAATTACAGCATCGACCCACCGTGGTGCGGCTTTGGTTGAGCTTTTACATACGGCTACCTTGGTGCACGATGATGTGGTAGATAATGCTTACGAACGCCGTGGCTTTTTCTCTATCAATGCTTTATGGAAAAATAAGATTGCTGTTCTGGTGGGCGATTACCTGTTGGCTAAAGGATTATTGCTTTCGGTAAACAATAATGAACACCGTTTGTTACAGATAGTATCGGAAGCGGTGAAACAGATGAGCGAGGGCGAATTGCTGCAGGTAGAAAAGGTACGGAGAATGGATATTTCGGAAGACCTGTATTTTGAGGTGATCCGGCAGAAAACGGCTTCGTTAATTGCTTCATGTTGTGCTGCAGGGGCGGCTTCGGCAGGTGCTGATGATGCTACAATAGAAAAAATGCGACTGTTTGGCGAAAAAGTAGGGATTGCCTTTCAGATTAAAGATGATACCTTCGATTTTGGAACAGATGATGTAGGTAAACCCTTAGGTATAGATATTAAAGAGAAGAAAGTAACGCTACCTTTGATTTATGCTTTAAACAAGGCAGAAAAAGCCGAACGTAAAAAGATGATCAACCTGGTGAAAAACCACCAGGATGATCCGGTTAAAATTCAGCAGATCATTGATTTTGTAAATGCCCACGAAGGTGTTTATTATGCAAACCAGAAAATGTTGGAGTACCAAAATGAAGCATTTGCTATTCTGCACAGCTTTGATGCGGGCGAGGCACGAACGGGTTTGGAGCAGCTTGTACTCTATACTACAGAACGTAAAAAATAATGGGTAACGAATTACTTTTTAGCTTAGGCTTTTTACTTTTCATTGCATTGATCCTTGCTTTGGATTTAGGCTTGTTTAGCAGGAAAGAACATGTGGTGAGCTTAAAACAGGCAGGGGTAATGAGTTTGGTTATGGTGGCGCTGGCCATCGGTTTTTATTTTATCCTGTTAACAGAGGGGCATCAGCTCCACGGAATCAGGGATTTTGCCCATCTACAGGAAATCGTAACCAAACACCAGCACCATATTAAGCTTATCCCGAATGATTTTGAAGGGAGTTTAGCGGTTTACAGGCAAAACCTTGGATTGGAATTTTTAACGGGCTACGTAATTGAATATGCTCTTTCTGTTGATAATATTTTTGTAATCGTTCTGATTTTCTCTGCCTTTGCTGTGGAAGAGAAGTATTACCACAGGGTATTGTTCTGGGGCATATTGGGCGCCATCTTGATGCGTTTCATCTTCATTTTTGTGGGTGCGGCTTTAATTACCAAATTTGCATGGATACTTTATGTTTTTGGCGTTTTCCTGGTTTTTACGGGCATAAAGATGCTTCTGAGCAAAGCAGAGGACGACAAAATTGATCCGGAAAATCATCCTGTAGTGAAATGGGCTTCTAAAGTATTCGCAATCCATCCGAAATATGAGGGTAAAAACTTTTTCGTTAAAATAAACCATAAAAGAATGGTTACCCCACTATTTTTGGTATTGTTGATTGTAGAATTTACCGATCTGTTATTTGCTGTAGATTCTATTCCCGCTATTTTTGCAGTAACCAAAGATCCTTACATTGTATTTTTCTCTAATATTTTTGCCATCATGGGCTTACGGTCTATGTTCTTTTTGCTGGTAAATATTATTCATAAATTCCATTATCTAAAAACAGGTTTAGCTTTTTTACTGGCTTTTATCGGTATAAAAATGTTAGGACATACCTACCTGGAAAAATGGGGTTTCACTACCGAGCATTCGCTGATCGTGATTTTGAGTATTTTGGTGATCAGTATTGTGGCTTCTTTGGTTTTCCCGAAGAAAAAAGTGCGCCTGGAACCTTAAGGCTGTCATTAAATATTTGCCTTTAAAATTATTTTAATCATCTACGCCGCCTTAGAATCCGTAAGTTTTTGGTCATGCTAAGGTACGACGCATCTGCAGCGATGAAACAGATGTTGGTGCCCTGGCATAATAGCCTATTCAGGGTTAGTGGGATAAGTAATGTTCAGCCAGAAAGCAAAATAAACGTTACAGCTGGCAATCTCTATCAAAAATTTGTACTTTCAGCAGCTAAACTGAACGTAATGAAATACCTTTTCTCTACAGCCCTTCTTTGTACCACTTTGTTGGCCAGCGCACAGGATAAATTTGATGATGTTTTTGCCAAGATCAATGCTGATGTACAACAAAATTCAAAAGCGTATCAAACCCTTAAGTATGAAACTGAAACCATCGGTCACCGTTTAACAGGCTCTGCGAATGGCGCAAAAGCTGAACAGTATGCTTTCGATTTATTAAAATCTTATGGCTGCGCGGTGAGATTTCAACCTTTTGAAGTAGAAAGCTGGGCCAGAAAAACCATCAGTGTAGAAATTGGTAAGGATAAAAACAGTTTAACTAAAATGAAAGCTGTTACGCTTGCACATTCGCCGGTAAAGGCAGATATCACCAGTGAAATTGTAGATGCCGGTAACGGGCTGGAAGCAGATTACCAGGGGAGTCCGGAAAAATTTAAAGGTAAAATTGCCTTGATTTACCTGGGGGTGTTGCCCGGCTCTCCTGCGGGTACCAAATCGTTACACCGCTCGGAGAAAACTGCTATTGCCACCAAATATGGCGCAACCGGTGTGATTATTATTAACACGGTAAAGAACGGCGTGTTACTTACCGGAACTGCTTCGGTAACAGGTAAACTGATCCCGATACCTGCCGTTTGCATCGGTTTGGAAGATGGAATGGCCTTAAAAGAAAAAATTAAATCACAGTCACAGATTGCACATATCGCCATGACGAATTTTTCAGGTTTGATCAAAGCCCGTAATGTGGTGGCTACTTTTAAAGGAACCGAGCTACCCAAAGATAAAATTGTAGTTGGCGGGCATTTGGATAGCTGGGATTTGGCAACCGGCGCCATCGATAATGGAATTGGCTCTTTTGCCGTTATGGATATGGCACGGACATTTAAAAAACTAAATTTAAAAACCAAACGTACAGTAGAGTTTGTATTGTTTATGGGCGAGGAGCAGGGTTTACTGGGCTCTAAAGCTTATGTAGAGCGAACAAAAAAGGACGGGACTTTGGCTCAGGTAAAGTTTATGCTAAACTACGATATGACGAACGATCCCAAGGGGTTTTCTACTTCACGGACTGAAATGAAAGATCTGTTTACGGCCTGGGGAGCGGATATTGTAAAAATTGATACCGGGTTCAAAAACCTGTTTAATGCCGGTGCGGGTTTGCATAGCGATCATCAGCCGTTTATGTTAGAAGGCATTCCTACGGGTGGTGGTTTCGGTGGCAAATTGCCCAATAACTCGGGTCCATTTTACCATTCCGATGGCGATAGCTTTAAATTGGTTGATGAACAGGGACTTAAAAATACGGTGCGTTACAGCACCATGTTAACTTATGCACTGGCCAATACACCAAAAATCCCTGTAGGTGTTCAGGGTGAGGAAGAATTAAGGGCCTTTTTGGAGTCGCAGAATTTAAAAGAGCCGTTAACGATAGCGGGAGAGTGGCGCTGGAAGTAACCTGCGGTTTAATTTCTTGCTTTTCGCTTCATGGTAGATTCCACTAACAGAATGATTACACTGATTTCTATCCAGCTAATTCGAGTATGATAATTTGTCATTTCGACCGTAGTGGAGAAATCTATTTGATTAGTTTTTAAATCGCTAATTCAATACAGGTGTAAATTGGAGCATCCATTACCCGCTAATATAGCTTTCCAATTGCGAAATGGTCTGTTTTTGATCGGCAATAATAAATTTTACCACATCACCGATGGAGACCATCCCTTTTACTTCACCGTTTTCTACAACCGGTAAATGGCGGATGTGTTTATCCGTCATCAGTTCCATACAATGATCAATACTGTCGCTAAACTTGATGGTAATGGGGTTCGCCGTCATGGCTTCTTGGATCAGGGTGTCTTTTGATGATTTTCCCTGAAGGATGATTTTGCGGGCGTAATCGCGTTCGGTGAAAATACCCCGAAGTTGTTCGTTTTCCATCACCAATACCGCGCTGATGTTTTTCTCTGTCATTACTTTTAAGGCATCCAAAACAGAAATATTTTCAGGTACCGAAATTATAATGGCCTGTTTGGTGTCCAGTAAATGTTTTACGCTTTTCATAATTATTGATTTGGTTATAACAATTTAAGAAATAATTAGCTGGATATCAAAGTTTTATTTTGGTTTTTTGGGCTTTAAAAGAAGTCAGGATTTTAATGTGTATCGGGCCATATCAAACTTGACTTTGGGTAACCATATCTCAGCAAAAAGCTATCGGGCGAAGATAGGTGGATACTATTGCCGCCCCCCCATAGACAAGTATATAGAATCTCTGACAGCAGCTTAAAATTTAATGATTGCGGGCTAGTTAAATTTTGATCGCGCGAGGGCAGCTAAAACCATCCGTAAATTAGGAAAATAAAAAGCCATCCTTTTGAATGGCTATAATTTATAAGCCTGATAATCCTCCCTCTATCCAGGATGATATAGTGAATGTAGGGCCGGTCTGTTGTCGTGCATATAATAATGCTTTCAAAAAGTACGAATTTGAAGTTGGATATAGCGTGCCACCGCCTAATGTATAGTAAGTTGAATCCAGTCCGTTTTCTCTTGCATGCCAAAGTAAACGCGTTAAATTATCTTCCGATGTAAGCGAGGTATCATAATAAATATTATATAAGTTGATTGACGGGGCGTAGAAGCTACTCATTTGATTTACCTTTGAAGCTAGCGGATCATTTGGATTTATTCCTGCTAAAGTTGCCAATTCGCTTACTTCCCTTATTAACATATAATCATCTACAACATCTGTGGCGGGGCTTGATACAACAGGGTCCTTGAAGTCTTTTGGTGGTTGAAGGTTTTTTACACATTTATTGTAGTCTTTACCAGCGGTTGTAGATCCAGCACTAAGATCATCAGTTAGTTTTATATAACAACCAATTTCGGTTCCTGGATCGTTATTTGCTAAAGCCAAATTATCTGGTTTGATAATTTCTAGTTTGTTTTTTGAATTGTCCAAACTTTCCTGTGTTGTTTCATTTTTTTTACAGGAATAGATGATGGTTGAGAGACATAGAATCGTAGCTAAAAACGATAACTTGTGTTTTTTAATCATAATTAAGAATTTAGGTGATTCCTAAAATACACAATTTGGGAATGCTTGCAAATAACTCTTGGTATTTTTGAAAAATAAAAATGTTGTCGATGGAAAGTTATTCTTTAATCAAAGTGATCTTATTAATTGGCTTGTGTGAGGAAAGTGGGATCATCAATGGTAATTCCAATTGCCATTCTAAAGTTATAATCCATAGCCTTAAAACGATTAGCTTTTAAGACTTTGATATTGGCTAAACTATTGCGTAATTTTGAGGCTCGAAAACAACGGTTTTAGAAAAGTATGCAAATAATAAAATAATAGGAGTGTAAAAACAGACATCTTTCTAATTATTTGATTCAAAAACATTTAAAAACAAATACTATGTCATCAGTAGAGACAACTTACATTCCTTACAAAGTTAAGGACATTTCACTGGCAGAATGGGGCCGTAAAGAAATCGAATTAGCCGAAGCAGAGATGCCAGGTTTAATGAGTTTACGTAAAGAATTCGGTCCGACACAACCGTTAAAAGGTGCGCGTATTGCAGGCTGCCTGCACATGACCATCCAAACGGCTGTATTAATCGAAACATTGGTGGCCCTGGGTGCTGAAGTTACCTGGTCATCTTGCAATATTTTCTCTACACAAGACCATGCTGCTGCCGCAATTGCTGCTGCCGGTATCCAGGTTTATGCGTGGAAAGGCTTAAACGAGCAGGAGTTCGACTGGTGTATTGAACAAACTTTACACTTTGGTCCGGAGCAACAGCCATTAAACATGATTTTGGATGATGGTGGCGATTTAACCAATATGGTTTTCGATAAATATCCTGAACTGATTGCAGGAATTAAAGGTTTATCAGAAGAAACCACTACCGGTGTTCACCGTTTATACGAAAGAATGAAAAACGGGACCTTGCACTTACCTGCAATTAACGTGAACGATTCAGTAACTAAATCTAAATTCGATAACAAATACGGTTGCCGTGAGTCATTGGTTGATGCGATCCGTCGTGCTACCGATGTAATGATGGCTGGTAAAGTGGCTGTTGTTTGTGGTTATGGTGATGTGGGTAAAGGTTCTGCAGAATCGTTAAGCTCACAAGGTGTACGGGTTATTGTAACTGAAATTGACCCAATCTGTGCTTTACAGGCAGCTATGGAAGGTTATGAAGTTAAAAAACTGGCTAATGCCATTAAAGAAGCCGATATTGTGGTAACCACCACCGGTAACTGTGATATCGTTCGCGAACAGCATTTCAGGGCATTGAAAGATAAAGCCATCGTTTGTAACATTGGCCACTTTGATAACGAAATCGATATGGCCTGGTTAAACGGTGCTTATGGAGATACCAAAGTTGAAATTAAACCTCAGGTTGATAAATATACCATCGATGGTAAAGACGTAATCGTTCTTGCTGAAGGTCGTTTGGTGAACTTAGGCTGTGCAACAGGTCACCCAAGCTTTGTAATGAGTAACTCTTTTACCAACCAAACTTTGGCGCAGATCGAACTTTGGACCAATACGGATAAGTATGAAAACAAAGTATATACTTTGCCTAAACATTTAGATGAAAAAGTTGCGCGTTTACACCTGGAAAAAATCGGTGTAGAGTTAGACGTTTTGGATCAACACCAGGCTGATTATATCGGCGTACCGGTTGAAGGTCCTTTCAAAGCAGATACATATAGGTACTAGTTCAGCTTACGGTTTTTAGTTAGCAGTTAACTTAAGACAAATAATATTAGAGGGATGTGCAGATTTGCATGTCCCTTTTTTATTCCACTCTTCCAGCAGGGCGTTCAATTATTTTTTTGAAAACCTACGTTCGGTTCTTTTCGGAGGTTTCAGTCCTGCTATTCATTCCAATCTTTTTGTTTCCCTCTCGCTATGCACGGGTTACAAAAAGGATTTCCATTTCTATCAGGTTTATTTTACAGCGGGCTGTGGTTCTTTTGCTCCTGAAAACTTACATTTGAAAAAACAAAAAACAATGAAAAAGTTAATATTTGCCCTTTTATTGGGTGTGTTTTCAGTTGCTGCGAATGCCCAAACCAGTCCTCAAAAAGCTGCAACCGCAAAAGTGGTAAGCAAACAGGTGGTCGATATTGCCTGTGGCGAATGTCAGTTTAAAATGAAAGGTAAAGATTGCGAACTGGCCGTGAAAATAGACGGAAAATCTTATTTTGTAGATGGTAAAGGTATTGATGACTTTGGCGATGCACACGGCGAACATGGTTTTTGCAATGCCATTAGCAAAGCAGAAGTTACCGGCGAAATTGTAAACAACCGCTTTAAGGCCAAAGAAATAAAGTTATTGCCGGTTAAGAAATAGCTATACCGCAAAGAATGCAAAGCTTTTCGCAAAGATAAGTCAGGGACATTTGGCAAATCTGCATCCGGCTTTGCGCTTGCTGCGTTATTCTCCATGTTCTTTGCGGTTAAAAACGCGATAATTTATTCAAATTCTTTCTCCAAACCCTGTCTTAAATCGAAAAGCAACCATTGTTTATTCTTTACGTCAGCTTGTTTCGTTTTTAGCAACCGGATAAAATCTTTTACGCCTATTTCTTCATTTCCGTTGCCATGTATCAGCACTATACTTCCGGCGTTAGGTTGCTGTCCTTTGGCTAACCAGGCATCACTTCCAATGGAAATTAAACCATAAGCTTCAATTTTTTCGACTATTGCTTTATCCGATACCAATCCCGGGAAACGGAAAAACACCGAAGGGGTTAAACCGTTTTTTAGCATCAGTTTTTCGTTTTCTAATACTTCTACATCTAAATTGGTACCCGGTGCAAGTAGAAAATTTTCAGCCAGGGGCAGTTTATTTACTTCATGGTTGTAGGTATGATTCACCCAGGTAATGTCTAATTCTTTTTTCTCTACCAAACTTTTCAACCAATTCAAATCATCATGGTGTTTTAACATCCATTTGCCCGAAACAGAAACGGCTAAAGGAGAGGGTTGTTCTATCTTTTTAAATTCGTCGAAAACGGATTGGAAAATAATCCTGTCCAGTGCTTTATGCGAAGGACAAAGATCGATGGTTAAAGTAATGCCTTTTTCATTTGGAAAAGCGTGGTCTATACCAGCATTTTGTAACTGAACATCTTTAGCGGCTGCGGCTTCTAACGCCTTAACATAGGCAGTATTTTTAAAAATAGCCAGTACATTGGAATATTGTAGGTTACTTGTGGTATAATTATTAGCCTGGCTTACCTTGGTGTCTAAAGTTTCAGGATTTACCAGTAATAAATATTTTTGGTTATTCGCAGAAAAACTTCGGAGGGCGATTAACTTCTCATTGGCTCCTGTTGCCACGGCAAAATTTACTTGATAACGTTTAATACCATTAAAATTTTGCGCAAAACTAAGTTGGGATAAAAGGAGTAATAAGGTAAATAATATAGGTTTCATTTACAGTGACTGCAATCGTATCTTTTGGAGTAAGGTTAAATGAACTGAAGGTTTTCTGCTTTTTTGTCTTTCTTTTTCTCCTTCTGATCTTTTTTGTATTCTTTTTTTAGATCCCTGAGTTCTTGTCGCATTTCCTTACGGGCCTCCCTTTTTTCTGTACGGCTGTCAAATTCTTCCTGTTTGAAATCGTCAATAATTTCTTTTTTTTCGATCTCATAGTTCATTCGATCTGAATTGTCGGTTAAATCCTTCATTATATTACCTAAGGCTTTCTGGTTATCGACCGAGGTAGATTTGCCAAGTTTTTCAGCTTCTTTCAACTGTTTGAGCATAGTAGCGGCCATCTGTTTGGGCATGGTGTTCTTTAATTGCTTCTCTATTTCTTTCCATTCTTTCGCACTCATTTTCTTTGTAGAATCAATAACAGATGATTTTGAAGAAAACGTTTTTGAGAAAGACTGTGGACGAGATGCGATTGCCGATAATGAAATGAAGCAAACGGGCAATAGTAGGAATAATAGTTTTTTCATAAGCTTTAAATTAGAATTATTGAATTTACAGAAAACTTTCAAAAAATTAAATCTTTAGCAGACTATTCAGAAATCTAAGCTTCCTTATTTAAAATCTTTCTAATTTAACCCAAATCTATTATCTTTACAAAGATCGCCATGAACAAAGAAAAATTAAAACTATGGTTTAAACGGGTAGGGCTGATAGGCTTCCTGTTCTTCCTGATAAAAGGGTTGATCTGGCTTGTGGTATTTTACTTTATCGGTAAAAATGTAACATAAGTTATTTGTTCATTAGTCATTAGCCATTGATTCATTAACCGTGCAGTTGCATAGCGCAATTATCTGGCTTTTTCTTAATGTCCTTAATCCCTTAATGGCGAAAAGCTATCTAAAAGTAAACAACATATTTGCCAAAAAATTCCAGACAAATACGATTACAATGGCAAAAAATTTCGCTACGTAAAAGTTTGTTCCATTTTTCCTTTGGTGGAAAAGGTAGATGATAATGGTGTTTAAACCTAAGCCGATTAAACTCACAACCAAAAATTTAGTGAATTCGGTCGCCCAATGGGTGTTGGTGCTTTCGAAAGTCCATACACGGTTAATGAGGTAATTATTGGTTACTGCCAGTGTAAAACCAATGGCATTTGCCACATACTTATTTACCTTTATTTTTTCTTTAAAGAGCCATGTTGCACCGAAGTCAATTGCCATTCCGAGCAGGCCGGTCAGCCCAAATTTTATAATGCGGAAGAATAGATCCATGTTAATGCAGTTTAACCAGGTAAAAATGTTCTAATAGCTGAGGACGCGTTTTTGCATTGATAAATTTGGGGCTGAGCTTTGTAATGTGATAGTATTCGAACGATTTTAACACTTTGGCACTGTAATCTTTTTTCAGCTTGGCCAGTTCAGATTCAGGTGTATAAATCACTAGGTTTTTATCTTCTTTAAATTGGTCAAGCGATTCGTAGCTCCAAAAGTATTCCGGCTCTCCCTGGGCATAAAAATCGAATGAATATGCATCCGGGTACATTAAAACCGAAGCCCTGGCCTCCGGATAATTTTCTTTTAGCCAATTTCCAGCTTCCCTGCCTGATTCGTATTTCAATACTGACGGATAGAAAAAAACCGATAAAAAAATCATCAGGCCAACAGAGATCAAAACACTTCGTGCCAATAACACCTCCGTTTTTAATCCTTTGAAGATTAAAAAAGATGCCATTAATAAAATAACTAAAACTGTAATCGCTACATAATTATTGGTAAATCTGAAGAAGATCGCTACTGCGGATAATATCACAACGATTAAAACTGCCAGTACATTTTGTATGGTAAGAAATACCTTCAAACTTTTGTTTTCCAATTTCTGTATATATAGAGCCGTAATGATGGCAAACTGTGGAAGAATAATCAGGATATAATGTGGCAACTGGAATTTCGAAAGCGAAAACAATAAAAATGTAATGGCGGCACTCGTCCAGATCATGATACTTTCGGCAGGTAAATTTGCCCTGTTTTTCTTGTTGAAAAGATTAACCACTGCTGAATAAAAAAGTATCGACCACGGTAAAAATGCCCAAAGGGTAGTGTGCAAAAAGAATGAAACATCGCCTTTGCCTTTTATTGGCCCGTTGTTAAAGAAACGGCCAAATTGGCTGTCCCAAAAGAAGAACTTTAAGCCGGAAACCCCGGTTTTTCCGAACACCAGTTTCTCCGGGTGTAAATCGAACTGAACGTATAAGGTGTAAAGCTCCGGAATAATGAAAATGAAAATCAATACAATGGCGAGCCACCATTTTGGTTTTAAGAGCTGTTTAAACTGTTTGGTTAACAACCAGTATATAATAAACCCACCAAAAACAGGGATCAGCACAAATATACCTTTAATCATAATGGCGCAGGCGGCGAAAAACGAACCTGCAACGATATGCTTAACAGAATGGTCATGCGCTTTATAATAATGATAAATAGCCGCTAAGGTGAAGGTAGTGATGTAAACTTCTGCACGTACATCGAAGGTAGAGATAAGGATATGCAAAGAACTTAAAAAAATCAGGGCACTGATCAATCCTGTTTTTTCATTGTAAATGTCTTTGGCCAGTTTATAAAGGTACCATGCACCCAATAGCCCAAATAAAAAGGAGGGGAGTTTATAGGCAAAAGCAGTAATTCCGAAAATTTTAAATGAGGCGGCTGCCAGCCAGAAAGTTAAATGCGGTTTGTCCAGCCAATCAGCACCTCTAACATAAATATTAATCCAATCGCTCCGGAGCACCATGTTTTTGGCTATGGACGCATAAAGTGCAGAATCAGGCTCCATCACCCCACCAAAAAGTGCCAATACACTGACGAAAACCATCAGGGCGATTAAAGTTTTATATAAGGTGATGTCTTTCAGGTTCATTTACAAGAAGCAAATATGAGCAAAAAAAAGTCAAATTTTTTTAAGGTTTAAGATTAACAGGGGCAAAGCGCTATCTTTGTTTCATGACAAAGTTATCGGTTAACATCAATAAAATTGCTACGCTCCGCAACAGCCGCGGGGGGAATAATCCCGATTTAATTAAAGTTGCATTAGATTGCGAACGTTTCGGCGCACAGGGAATCACGGTACACCCACGTCCTGATGAACGCCATATCCGTTATCAGGATGTATACGATTTAAAGGCCGTTATTGCTACCGAGTTCAATATTGAAGGAAATTGCAAAGAAGATAAATTTGTTGACCTGGTTCTGGCCAACCAACCTGCACAGGTTACTTTAGTGCCCGATGCCGAAGGGCAGATCACTTCTAACCACGGTTGGGACACCATAAAACATAAGGATTACCTGAAAGAAATGGTTGCAGTTTTTCAAAAGGAAGGCATCCGTGTTTCTATTTTTGTTGATCCGGTGGTAGAAATGGTGGAAGGAGCGGCTGAAACCGGGACAGACCGTATCGAATTATATACCGAGGCCTATGCGCATAATTATTTTGCTGATCGTGAAAAAGCAGTGTTAAACTATATTGCAGCTGCACGCCATGCTAATAAACTGGGCCTGGGCATTAATGCCGGCCATGATCTGGATCTGCATAACCTGCATTATTTCGCTCAAAGCGTTCCGGGCTTGCTGGAAGTTTCTATCGGGCATGCTTTAATAAGCGATGCACTTTATCTGGGGTTAGAAACCACCATACAACGCTATTTGGAGCAGCTCGTTTAATTAACCACAGAGCGCACAAAGGAATGCACAGAGAAACAGAGCCTCTGTGCGTTCCGTAAAAACCCTGATTTCTCGGTGGTTAAAAAATACATTATGCTTAAAGGAATACTCCTTGTTTTTTTCGGTGCCTGTAGTTTTGGCATCCTGTCTACTTTTGTAAAACTGGCTTACCATGAAGGGTATACCCTTGGCGATGTAACCGGTGCACAGGCTTTTTTCGGCGCTGTAATTTTATGGATACTTTTTTTCTTTCAAAGCAGAACAGCAAAATACAAAGCTAAAGTAATGCCTGCTGTAGTAACTCCATGGTGGAAAATGCTATTGGCCGGAACCTGTACAGGCCTGGTGAGTTTATTTTACTATCAATGTGTAAAGTTGGTACCCAATTCGGTCGCAATTATTTTGTTGATGCAGTTTATCTGGATGAGCATTCTGATGGAATACCTCATTTTTGGTAAGAAACCTACTGGATTGCAGCTATTTGCAGTTCTGTTGGTTTTAGGGGGTACAGTTTTAGCGAGTGGAATGGCAGAAACCAGTATCGGAAGCATGGATTTAAAGGGGATTGGTTTCGGTTTGCTGGCTGCACTTGGTTACGCCGGCTTTTTATTGTTGAGCGGTAGGATCGGAAACGAATATGTTCCGTTAAAGAAAAGCGCCCTGATGATTAGCGGTGCCTGTATCTTAATCTTTATAATCTTCCCGCCAGCTTTTTTGTTTAACGGGGCTTTGGGTGGAAGTTTATTGAAGTGGGGATTGATTATCTCGATTTTTGGTACAGTTATTCCACCGTTATTTTATGCTGAAGGAGTGCCAAGAATAGGCACAGCCATTAGTTCTATCTTAAGCGCCGCAGAATTACCTGTTGCTGTAATGATGGCGAGCTTGGTACTGCAGGAACAGGTATCCTTTTTAAGGTGGATAGGGGTTGTGGTGATATTATCGGCGATGGTTTTGCCAAACCTAAAATACCTGAAAAAAGGTAGAGGGTAGAGGTTGGGGGTGTAAGGTTGAAATACACGAAAGAAATAATCTTCCGACTTTCGGACCCCGGACATCCGACTTATTGAAAAAATAAATATCTTTAAAAAGCTTAAAGCATTTACACATGAAAAAACTAACCGTTTATATTTTATCCTTGATCATTGTCGGCCTGGCCGGATGTAAAACCAAAACCACCATCAATCAGGATGAGGCCGCAGAAGTGATTACCAATTACTTAAAAGCTAATCCTGAGTACAAAACCACCAGGTTTAAATTTGGTGAGATGAAATTCAACAGTACCAATGATATGTTCGAACTGGGGAAATATAAATCTTTGGCCAGCAAAGGTTTGGTTACATTAAGTTTAAAAGAAGCCAAGAAGAAATTTCTTTCAAAAGATAGCAGTTTTGTTTACCAGATTACCCTAACCGATAAAGCAAGTCCTTTGGTATTGAAACAAGATGGCGACAGGGCAACGGTTAAAGCGGTAGAATATGTATTGTCTGACGAAAAACCGGTTGATTTTGCTCAGGTAAACTCAAGCACGGCCAAAGTAACCGTATCGCTTAAAATGAATACGACCGATTTCGAGCCTTTTGATAAAGAGGCCAATAAAAACAGCAACTTCATCACCAAAACTTATAAATTAAAGCTAAGTAAAGATGAAGGCTGGAAAGTGCAGAAATAGGGTGGAAGACTAAAGCTGAAAGACCAAAGGTTAAAGTGTAATACCTCTTAACGCTACAGTTACTGCTTTCTTATAGCGCCGCTAGTTTTTAAATCATGGGGGTCTATAATCCTTTTTGCTTGCAACAACCTAAATATGCTGTTATGCTGAGAATCATCTGTTTCCAATCTTGCAGGTGCTTCGTGCCTCAGCGCGACGAAAGCTGGTAAAAAGATTGCAGCGAATAGCAGGAGCGAATTTAAATTTTAGTGTTGCCACTGCTTTCCAAATAACCAAAGGATTTGCTCAAAAATTGAACAAACGTTTGTTCTGGTTATTGCTTATAAAATCTACCTGTTTTGTCGCTTTTAAGTGTAAATAAGACGCCTTTTTTACACTGATTGATAGTGAAATACAGCTTCGTTTTTGCTACCTTTGCACGCAAATTTATTATTCATACCGCATGAGCTTAAATATCCACTACAAGGAAGATTTTCAAAATCGCCATATTGCTCCTAATGAGGCTGATACAGCCGAGATGTTGCACACTGTTGGCGTAAATTCTATTGATGAGCTAATTGAACAAACTGTTCCAACGGCAATCAGGTTAAAACAGCCTTTGAATTTACCTGCTGCGAAATCAGAAACTGAATATCTTGGTGCTTTAAAACAAACTTCATTGTTGAATAAAGTTTTCAAAAGCTTTATCGGTCAAGGTTATTATGATACCATTACCCCTGGTGTAATTTTACGTAACGTATTCGAAAATCCGGGATGGTATACCCAATATACGCCATACCAGGCAGAAATTGCGCAAGGCCGTTTACAGGCTTTGTTAAATTTCCAAACCATGGTTATCGATTTAACCGGAATGGAAATTGCAAATGCATCATTGTTAGATGAAGGTACAGCTGCGGCTGAGGCCATGTTTATGCAGTACAGCACGCGCAAAAATCAGGCAGCCAAGAAATTTTTTGTTTCTGAATTGCTTTTCCCACAAACGATAGATATTTTAAAAACACGTGCCAATCCTTATGGCATCGAACTCGTTATTGGAAATCATTTGGATTTCGTGGCTACCGAAGATTTCTTTGGTGCCATTGTGCAGTATCCTGCTGGTAATGGTGAGGTTTTCGATTATAAAAACTTTGCTGCCGAATTACATAACTTAAATATTAAGTTAACGGTTGCTGCTGATATATTAAGCTTAACCTTATTAACGCCTCCGGGCGAGTGGGGTGCTGATATTGTGGTAGGTACTACACAACGTTTTGGTATCCCGATGGGATTTGGTGGTCCGCATGCTGCTTTTTTTGCCACCAAAGAAGAATATAAACGTTCAATCCCGGGCCGTATTATCGGTGTAACCATCGATAGCCATGGCGATTACGCTTTGCGTATGGCTTTACAAACGCGCGAGCAGCATATCCGCAGAGATAAAGCAACTTCAAATATCTGTACTGCACAGGCATTATTGGCGATTATGGCTGGTTTTTATGCTGCATATCACGGTCCGAAAGGCTTAAAAGCCATTGCTGAGCGTACACATGGCTTAGCCATCAGTTTGGCTACCACTTTGAAAAACTTAGGTTACGAGCAGTTAAATTCAGCTTATTTCGATACCATCCGTTTCGATTTAGGCGATTTAAAAGGCGGCATTCATGCTTACTGCCTGGATAACGAGATCAACTTAAATTATGTAGGCAATACGGTGACCATTTCAGTTGATGAAACCACTACTTTTGAAGACATTACGTTAATTGCCAAAATCTTTGCAAGAGCTAAAGGTTTTGCCGGCGATCAGGTAGAAGTAGCTGAACAGGTAGAAACCGTTATTCCGGCTGCTCTACAACGTACTTCAGCTTATTTAACCCACCCGATTTTTAACTCGCACCATTCAGAGCACGAGATGTTGCGTTACATCAAATCATTGGAAGCAAAAGATTTATCGCTTTGCCACTCTATGATTGCTTTGGGTAGCTGCACCATGAAATTAAATGCAACTGCCGAGATGATTCCGGTTACCTGGTCTCACTTTGGTCGGATCCACCCGTTTGCTCCTGCCGATCAGGTGTTGGGCTATTATTCGGTTTTTAACGAACTGGATAAATGGTTAAGCGAAATTACCGGTTTTGCAGCCATGAGTTTACAACCAAATGCTGGTGCTCAGGGTGAATATGCCGGTTTAATGGTTATCCGCGCCTATCACCACGATAGAGGCGATTTCCACCGTAATGTGGCTTTAATCCCGGCTTCGGCACACGGAACCAACCCGGCTTCTGCAGCCATGGCCGATATGAAAATTGTCGTGGTTAAATCTTTAGAAAACGGAAATATCGATGTTGAAGATTTAAAAGCTAAAGCAGAATTGCATAAAGACAATCTTTCGTGTTTAATGGTAACTTATCCATCTACACATGGGGTATTTGAAGAGAGCATTATCGAAATCTGTGAAACCATTCACGCTAACGGCGGACAGGTTTACATGGATGGTGCAAATATGAACGCACAGGTTGGCTTAACCAGCCCGGCCAATATCGGTGCCGATGTTTGTCACTTAAACTTGCACAAAACTTTCTGTATCCCTCACGGCGGCGGTGGTCCGGGTATGGGCCCGATCGGTGTGGCTAAACACCTGGTTCCTTATCTACCAGGCCATGCTGTGGTTGATATCGATAAAGGAAAATCTATTTCTGCGGTTTCATCTGCACCTTGGGGCTCGGCTTCAATCCTGATCATTTCTCACGCATATATTGCCATGATGGGTGCTGAAGGTTTAACCAACGCCACTAAATATGCTATTCTGAACGCTAACTACATGAAAGCGCGTTTAGAGCAGCACTACCCGGTACTTTATTCAGGTGCTCAGGGCCGTTGTGCGCACGAAATGATTTTAGATTGCCGTGCTTTTAAAGCTTTCGGTATTGAAGTAACCGATATTGCAAAACGCTTAATGGATTATGGTTTCCACGCACCAACGGTTTCTTTCCCGGTTGCGGGTACTTTAATGGTTGAGCCAACTGAATCAGAGCCTAAACATGAGTTAGACCGTTTCTGTGATGCATTAATTGCCATCAAAAATGAAATTACTTCGGTAGAGAATGGAACTTTCGACAAAGCGGATAATCCTTTAAAAAATGCACCACATACTGTTTCGGTAATCACCGCAAATGAGTGGGAGCATGCTTATAGCCGTCAAACTGCTGCGTTCCCGCTCCCTTATGTGTTAGCGCACAAATTCTGGCCTTCGGTTGGTCGCGTTAACGACAGCCATGGCGATAGGTCGTTAATCTGCGCTTGTCCGCCGGTTGAGAGTTATTTGGAAGAGATAGTTCCTTAAGCTCCTTTTTCGTCATTGCGAGGAGGAACGACGTGGCAATCTGTTTAGATAAATCATCTGCAAGTTTTATGGGTTCAGTTCATAAAGCTTGCAGATTTTTTTTGGAAATGAGCGCCGGTTTTCATTGGAAAGTGCAGTCCTGCCATTTGCTTCAATCTTTTTGTGATACTGTCATGCTTCGTGCCTCAGCATGACATCATATTCAAGGTTGCTACAAAACAAAAGGGATTTTCGCTGCTGGTTTAGAGATGCAAGGGCCAGGCAAAGGTATTTAACTAAGCTGTTACCTTATTTGCAATTTAGCAGCTTTTGATCCCATTTCATCTGCTTCTTTTTCTAAGCCAGCATCGTCATTAACAATTGTGTTAGATTTTGATTGTGCTGTTGCTTTAACCCGACCTTGTTTTTGTTGTACGAGATGCCATGCCTCATGTGGTAAATGTTCTCCTTGGTCTTGAGCGATGTGAATATCCGTGCCTTGTGCATAAGTCGAAGCAGCCAATTGTGCCGGTTTATCAGCATTGAAATGAACACGAACATTATCCATCGAAATAGCCGAAAGGGCTTCAATTCCATTTTTTAAATTTTCCGGTAAATTTTTCTTTGCCATGGCATAAATTTATAAAATAAATGGTTGCTATCACCAATAAGAACAGGAGTAAACGTCATTAATTGAATTAACGATGAATCTCACCCATACAAAAAAGTAAACAAATTAAACCTTTGTTACAATTCTTCAGTCAATAGAATGATTTTAAATAAATCGATTATTTTTGAAAAAACTTAACATAGGTCAACAACAAGAGATTGTGAGTTCATCTATATTTGTATCAAATTTTAAAAAACCAGAAAATGAAATTAAAAATTAGCTCAATTTTTTTATTAGTGGCAGTAGTAGCATTGTCAGCTTTTAAAAACCCAACAAAACCGGTAACTTATACTGTAGATGCAGCAAAATCGACCATTACCTGGATCGGTAAAAAAGTAACAGGTTCTCACAATGGAACAGTTGCTTTACAATCAGGTAGCTTAGCCGTTAACGGTAAAAGCGTAACCGGCGGTACTTTTGTTATCGATATGACTTCTATTAAAGATGCTGATGGCAGTGCGAAATTAGAAGGTCACTTAAAAGCAGACGATTTCTTCGGTACAGCTAAATTCCCAACTTCAACTTTCGTTATTACTAAAGTTGCCGGTTCTGGTGCCAATGTAACTGTAACTGGTAATTTAACCATCAAAGGGATTACTAAACCATTAAGTTTCCCTGCAACTGTAACTGTAAATGCAGATGGTACAGCTTCAGCTTTAGCTGGTAAAATCGTTGTAGACAGAACTAAATATGACATCAAATATGGTTCGAAATCATTCTTTGATAGCATTGGCGACAAGGCAATTGATGATAACTTCGAGTTGTCTGTTAAATTGGTAGCTAAAAAATAATTTTTCCAGTCTCGGAAAATAGAAGCCCCGGCATTCGTCGGGGCTTTTTTGTTTAACCGCAAAAGAGCGCTGAGTTTTACCACGAATAATCGATGTCAGTCTGAGTGGAGTTGGAAGAATAACCACCAAGCGCACCGAGTTTTACAGAGAGGAATACGGAGTTTTTGAAAACTAGATATGTCCCAACTCTGTGAACTCTGTGGTAAAAAAACGCTCGGTAAAAAACGGGCAGATTTACCTTATTTTAAATCCACCTTCAACTTCGTCTACAAATCCTGTTGCGGCACTTTTACCATGGTAGAACAAACATTCCCAGTTTTCGGCTGCGGCTCTTTTTCCAAATTCTTTTCTTAATTCCATCGCCTTGCGACCATCGAAATCATATTTGGCGATAAAATTTTTAACCAGTTCTTCTGGCTCAGGTAGTACATCGCCACCAAAAAATACTTTTTGTTTGCCCTCGGTCAATAAAAAAACCTGGTGGTTCGGGCAATGTGCCCCGGTAAATTCGTAAGTAATGGCGTCGTCCAATGCGCCATCGCCTTCAACAAATTTAAGCTGGGCATTGCGTTGTACGAAATCGAAAATATCAGGATGGTAAGACGATGAAGTACTGCTAAAAGCGGTTTCCCATTCGCCACGGTTAATTACGTATTCCGCGTCAGGGAAACTCAGCTCTACTTTTCCATTTTCATGTTTGTGGATCATGCCGCCTGAATGGTCGTAATGTAAATGCGACATTAAAACCTTGGTCACATCCGTAGGATCGAAGCCCGCATTACGGATATTTTTATGTAAAATCAGTTCGCCATGATCGTCACTAAAGCCTAAACCGGTATCAAAAAGTACGAGATCGTTTTTCAACTCGACCAAGAAAGGCTGCACATTGATGAATAATGAAGCGGGCCTGTCTTTAAAATGATGTATTGCGGGATCGAAAGGCACAAATTTCTTTGAAGCATCAACAGAATAAGTTCCTTCGTATAGGGTGTGGACTTGCAAAATGTTATTTATTAATGTTTATACAAAGGTAACAATCTAAACTTGAGTATTTGTTTTGGTAAAAGCTTCAATACTTCCTTTTTTTGTAAAATATGATGCTTAAATTTCAGGCATGAATCTTCGAATTTTAATTTTTCTGCTGGCTTCTTTTTTTTCTTTACAATTAAAGGTAAAGGCACAACAAAAGCCAAACGTAATTATTGTACTGGCCGATGATATGGGCTACGCCGATATTTCATGTTATGGGAGTCCGCTGATTAAAACCCCGTTTTTAGATGGGATGGCTGCAAAAGGAATAAAAGCAACGAATTTTGTAACTACCTCACCAACCTGTACCCCTTCGAGGGCATCGTTGCTTACCGGCAGGTATTGCAGCCGGATGGATTTGCCAAGGCCAATAGGCCCCGGCGAAAAAGAGGGGATTCCTGAAGATGAAATTACCATTGCCCAAATGCTTAAACAATCGGGCTATGCAACAGCCTTGATCGGTAAATGGCACCTCGGCGATCATGGCGTTTCTTTGCCGAACAAAAAAGGTTTCGATGAGTTTTATGGGTTGCTATACAGTCACGATTACAGGGCACCCTATGTAAAAACCGATACCACGATCAAGATTTTCAGAAATACCAAACCCGAAATTTACAAACCGCACGATAGTATTTTAACCACCTCTTATACCCGCGAGTCGATAAAATTCATTAAAAAAAGTACAGCAGAAAAGAAACCGTTTTTCCTTTACCTGGCGCAGAATATGCCGCACCTACCAGTAGCTTTTGCCGCGCAAAAAAGCAGGAAAATACCTTCCGCGGGAGGCGAGTTAGGCAATGTAATTGAAGACATGGATGCAGGACTGGCCGAAATCTGGAAACAGGTTGTGGCCTCCGGACAGGCGGATAATACTATTTTTATCTTCACCAGCGATAATGGTCCATGGATAAATGCACCACAGCGCATGTATGATGATGGTTTTACCAAATTTTACCATGTAGGCTCGGCAGGGATTTTTAGAGGCTCAAAAGGAATCTCATACGAAGGTGGTCATCGTGTTCCGTTTATCGTGTACTGGAAGGGGCACACGCTTAACAATACCCAGTTAACCAAGCCCATTTCTAATCTCGATGTTTTTCCTACACTGGCCGAGTGGACCAAAAGTAAATTGCCGCAGAAAGTGTATGATGGTGAGTCTGTTTCAGGGTTGCTAACCAATAAAACTTATAACAAAACACATCGACCTATTTATTACCACAATTATGTACTGGAAGGGGTAAAAGACGGCGATTGGAAGTTGCGCATCACTAAAAAAGACAATCAGGAAGTACCCGAACTTTACAATTTATCATGGGATCCGGCCGAGCGGGTTAATTTAATTGATGATGCAAAATATGTAAGCCAAAAAGCGCATTTGATGAAACTTTACCTGGAATACCCCGGAAATTCGAAGTAAAATCTAACTTTTTGCTATTAAGGCGATTGTTCCTATGGCCATTAAAGATTGCCGCCATCATATCCAATTAAAATGTATATTTACTGTTCGGAAACAGAATAAATGGAAAAAAGATGGGTGCTTGCGTCAGATTGTGATGATGCTACTATAACTACGATTGCAGAACAACTGAATATAGACCGCTCGTTGGCACAGATACTTGTGCAGCGGAACATCTGTGATTTCGATCAGGCTAAAGATTTCTTTAGGCCAAATCTTGATCAACTTCACGACCCTTTTTTAATGAAAGATATGGATGTTGCCATTGCCCGTATAGAAACTGCATTGGCTAACAACGAAAAAATATTAATTTATGGAGATTATGATGTAGATGGAACAACTTCGGTTGCGCTGGCTTTCAGCTTCTTTTCTCAGCTCACTAAAAATATCGAATATTACATCCCCGATCGCTACCTGGAAGGTTATGGCATTTCTACCGCAGGAATCGATTACGCCAATGAAAATGGTTTTTCTTTGGTTATAGCATTAGATTGTGGAATAAAATCGATTGATAAAATCGGGTACGCCAATACGTTAGGTATTGATTTCATTATCTGCGATCACCATTTACCTGGTGATGAACTGCCCCGGGCCATTGCCGTTTTAGACCCTAAACGTGCCGATTGCGTATACCCTTTTAAAGAACTTGCCGGCTGCGGTATCGGTTTTAAACTGGCGCAGGCCTATGCCCAGAAACACGGGCTTCCGAAAGAAAGCTATCTCTGTTATCTTGATTTAGTGATGGTAAGCATCGCTGCTGATATTGTACCGGTAATAGGCGAAAACCGCATTTTGGCCCATTATGGCCTGAAAAAATTAAATACCGATCCTTGCGAAGGTTTACGGGCTTTAATGGAGGTTTCGGGGAAAACCGAAAATTACAGCATTACTGATGTGGTTTTCACCTTAGGGCCCAGGATTAATGCTGCCGGAAGGATCGATCATGCTAAACATGCCGTTGCCATGCTGCTCTGCCAGGTGGATGGTAACTCGTTAGAGCAAAGCGAACTCATCAACCTTAAAAATACTGAACGTAAAACCTACGATCAGGACATTACCCGCGAAGCGTTGGCACTGATCGGCGAAAGTGAAATCCTCATTAACAGGAAAACGACCGTGGTGTTTAACGAAAGCTGGCACAAGGGAGTGATCGGGATCGTGGCCTCGCGTTTAACGGAAAAATATTACCGTCCGACGGTGGTACTCACTAAATCTAACGGGCATGTGGCCGGTTCATGCCGTTCGGTGGTAGGCTTCGATTTATATGAAGCTTTAAATGGTTGTGCTCATTTATTGGATCAGTACGGTGGACATAAATTTGCTGCCGGTTTAACCATGCAGGAACATAATATTGGTGCTTTCGCCGATAAATTTGAAGAAATTGTATCTGCCAGTATTACCGAAGAGCTTTTAACGCCAATGATCAGGATAGATGCCGAAATCGAACTGTCGCAGATAAATGGTAAATTTTACAGGGTTTTATCTCAGATGGGGCCGTTCGGGCCGGAAAATATGTCGCCTGTTTTTGTTACGCACAATGTATACCTGGCACAGTATGCCACGGCAGTTGGCCAAAATCATTTAAAAATTAACATAAAACAACAAAATTCGCCTATTTTTGAAGGCATTGCATTCGGACTGGCAGAATTTCAGAATCTTTTACAGCCAAAAGTACCGTTTTCTGTTTGTTATACGTTAGAAGAAAATGTATGGCGCGATAAGAAACGTTTGCAGTTAAACATTAAAGGAATAAAAGTTAATTAACTATAAAATAAATCGTCATGCTGAACTTTATTCAGCATCTAAATTTGAAGATCCTGAAATAAATTCAGGATGACGGATGAATCAATATATGATATTAAAAGCCGAAAACCTGGTTAAAAAATACAAGCAGCGTACCGTTGTAAATAATGTTTCCTTTAATGTAAGCCAAGGGGAAATTGTTGGGCTTTTAGGCCCCAACGGGGCGGGTAAAACCACTTCTTTTTACATGATCGTGGGTTTGATCAAGCCAAATGAAGGCCGTATTTTTTTGGAAGAAGAAGACATTACCGAAGACCCGATGTACCGCCGGGCGCAAAAAGGAATCGGTTACCTGGCCCAGGAAGCGTCTGTTTTTAGAAAACTTACCGTAGAAGATAATATACTGGCCATTTTGGAAATGAGCAAATTGACCAAGGAAGAACAGCGTGATAAACTTGAAGAGCTGATTAACGAATTTAGTTTGCACAAGGTACGGAAAAACCGTGGCGATCTGTTATCAGGTGGTGAACGCCGCCGCACCGAAATTGCACGTGCTTTAGCTGCAAATCCTAATTTTATATTATTGGACGAACCTTTTGCCGGCGTTGATCCAATTGCGGTAGAGGAAATCCAAAGTATTGTTGCCAAATTGAAACATAAAAACATAGGCATTTTAATTACCGACCACAACGTACAGGAAACACTATCGATTACCGATAGGGCTTACCTGCTTTTTGAAGGGAAAATTTTAGAGCAGGGTGTGCCCGAGGTGCTCGCCGAAAACGAAATGGTAAGAAAAGTGTATTTAGGATCGAATTTCGTATTGAAACGAAAAAAATTTGATGTTTAACCATTCTATCGCCGACAAAAGTAGTTGGATCAACAAACAAATTCTGATTTGATGTGTTGCCTAAGCGCGGCGTTAAAACTAAAGTTATTTCTGTGTATAAAAATATGTGCGAATCCCCACGTGACCAATGGGTAAGTATGAAAATCCCGGGTAAAATGAGGCTTATTCACTTTAACATTTAAAAATGGCATTTGTAAATTCAATTTTTACCTGGTTAATGAAAAAGCGGATCCACCAGATCGAGCTTTTTATGAAATATCCGTATGACGTTCAGGAAGAGTGGTTCCATACATTAATTGATAGTGCAGAGAATACAGAATGGGGTAAATTGTACGATTACAAAAGCATTTTAACTCCGCAGCAATATCAGGAGCGCATCCCAATTCAAAATTACGATACCTTAAAACCTTATATCGAACGCATGCTCAATGGTGAGCAAAATATCCTTTGGCCGTCTGATATCAAATGGTTTGCGAAATCATCCGGTACCACCAGCGATAGAAGTAAGTTTATCCCGGTTTCGCAGGAATCTTTAGAAGAATGCCATTTTAAAGGTGGTAAAGATATGCTTTCCATCTATTGCAATAACAGGCCCGATAACCAGATGTTTACCGGTAAAGGCTTGGTTTTGGGTGGCAGCCATCAGGTTAATCAGTTAAACGAAGACTGTTTTTATGGTGATTTATCAGCTGTACTGATCAAAAACCTCCCGATATGGGCCGAATATTACCGTACGCCCGATATGTCTATCGCGTTGATGGATAATTATGAAATCAAGATGGATAGGATGGCCGAAGCCACCATTACTGAAAACGTAACCAGCATTTCTGGCGTGCCAACCTGGACCATCGTATTGGCTAAAAAAGTGCTCGAACTTACCGGAAAACAGAATTTACTGGAGGTTTGGCCAAACCTGGAGCTATATATTCACGGAGCGGTAAATTTTGCCCCCTACCGTGAGCAGTTCAAACAGCTTATCCCATCCGCTGAAATGTATTATCTCGAAACCTATAATGCTTCAGAAGGCTTTTTTGGGATTCAGGATCAGGATAATTCGGAAGAAATGTTGCTCATGCTCGATTATGGCATCTTTTATGAATTTGTGCCGATGGAGAATATAGGGGATGAAAATCCTAAGGCATTATTGCTGGCTGAGGTAGAACTGCATAAAAACTACGCCATTGTGATTTCAACCAACGGAGGCTTATGGCGGTATATGATTGGCGATACCATCCAGTTTACGTCACTTTCTCCATACCGCATAAAAATTACAGGGCGCACCAAACATTTTATCAATGCTTTTGGCGAGGAAGTGATCATTGATAATGCAGAACAGGCCCTAACCAAAGCCTGCCAGGAAACAGGTGCAGAAATAAAAGATTATACTGCAGGGCCGATCTACTTTAAAGATGAAAAAGCCGGTGGGCACGAATGGATCATTGAATTTGATAAACAACCTAATGATTTTGAAAAGTTTGTTGATGTGATGGATCAAACCTTACGTGAGGTGAACTCGGATTACGACGCAAAACGTTTTAAAGACATGGCTTTGGCCCGGCCTAAGGTACATAATGCCCCTGCGCATACTTTTTACAATTGGTTAAAAGCAAAGGATAAATTGGGGGGGCAGCATAAGGTACCCCGTTTAGCCAACGAACGTAAATATGTAGAAGATATTTTGGAGATGATAAAATCAGCTTAAATTTAATTAGGGTGTCAGTCTGAGTCTGTGGAAGACCTAATGATGGCACTTCGACGGGCTCAGTATGACAATCTTATAATTAACTCTGCTCAAAATGAAAAACATCCTATTTTTTCTTTTAATTCTGGGATCTTCAGTTTATCAATCCAAAGCCCAGGTTAAAGAGCATTATAAAGCACAGATCGCCTATAAGATCGTAGAAACTTCTCCGAGGTATAGGCAGCTTACCAAAGGTCTTTACGAAAGGATTGTTAAAAATGGTGGTACCTCTTATGGCATTATGCTCGAAAGTAGCCCAAATCCCAAAACTGATCTTTCAGAAGCCTATTCAGAAAACTATCATTTTAACCTGCACGAAAGTTATGCCGATAGGATGCCCATTATTGCAAGGTTTGTATTTGATCCCAAAAAACAGCAGCTTTACGAAGAAGATGTGGCTAACGATAAACTAATTGCAATCGCTTTTGATAAAAAATTATTGCCACGCTTTAATAGAAACAGATGAAAAGCATCAGCTATAAACAAATCGCCTGGCTATTGTTTTTCACTTACTTTTTTATCCTGATGGTGCAGATTACTTTACTTTACCTCCCATTAAGCAGTAAAGTATCATTCCTGCAGATTAAGCAGACCGAAGTTACCGGAATCAAAGCTTACCTTCCTATATTTTATGTGCATGTATACAGCGCCATATTTGTCTTGCTGGCAGGCTTTACACAATTTAACGCCAAAATTTTAACTAAATATCCTAAAATACACCAATGGCTGGGCTATTTGTACGTAAGTTTTGTGTTATTGTTGGCTTCACCATCCGGTATTTTTATCGGTTGGTTTGCAAACGGAGGCTTAACAGCAAAAACCTCCTTTATAATTTTGGGTGTTTTATGGTTCTGGTTTACCTTAAAAGCCACCTTATTGATCCTGGAAAGAAAAATAACCGTCCATAAAAAGTTGATGTACCGCAGTTTTGCCCTGGCAACTTCGGCCATCACTTTAAGGCTGTGGAAGGTTATTTTAGTATATTTATTCCACCCGGCGCCTATGGATGTGTACCAGATTATTGCCTGGCTGGGCTGGATACCCAATTTACTGATTGCTGAATGGCTGATCAGAAAGAATATTTAATGTAAAAACAAATAAACCCTATGAAAAAAATCTTGGCGCTCGTTATGATTCCACTTTTGATGTTATCGTGCAGGGATAATAAAAAAACAAATGAACAAAAAAAGGTTATTCAGGTAGCTCAACCGGAAATCCACAAAGAACTTTACGGTTTTTGGGTGGGCGATTTTTACTCCGAAGAGGAGCTGGAATACGACGGGGATATGACCGACGCAGTAAGAAAACTCAATATCAATATTAAAAAGATAACCACAGATACGGTAATCGCTCAAAGTGTGGTTTCAGGCAACAGCCGCCCGTTATTGGGTAAATTATCAGACGATGGAGGTAAAATCAGTTTTGTGTTAGATGAGCCAGGCACAGAAAAATACGATGGTAAGTTCGAAATCACCTTAGTTGGCGATACCTTGATCGGCAAATGGAATGCCTATAGAACCGAATTAAAATGGCCCGAAAGACAGTTTAAACTGATCAAAAAAGCTTTTGCCTACAACGCTAACCTGATGTTGCCCAGCGAAAGCAGTTATGTAGACTGGAGCGACCACAAGATGATAAAAAGAGTGGATACCGCAGAAGACGGAGAAAT
The DNA here is from genome assembly GCF_014196715.1 of Pedobacter zeae. Lineage (GTDB taxonomy): Bacteria > Bacteroidota > Bacteroidia > Sphingobacteriales > Sphingobacteriaceae > Pedobacter > Pedobacter zeae. The sequence continues at coordinate 42,593 of NZ_JACIEF010000003.1, read as the reverse complement.
CGACACCCTTGAGGCCAATCCATTTTACAGGAGCGCATCCGATCAGATTTTTAAATTAAATGCTTCAACCACAGTACTTAAGGAAGAGGATGTAAAAAACCTAAGGAAACTCGATCTGCAGATCATCAAGAATACCATTTTTGCCAGGCATGGTTATGCTTTTAAAAAACAGACTTTTAGAAATTTTTTCGATCCGGTAGCATGGTACGTTCCCGTTAAAAGCAATGTTGATCATGATTTAACACCGATAGAAAATAAAAATATTAAGTTATTAGACCGTTTTACCAAATACGCAGAAGACAATTACGATGCTTTTGGCCGTTAATTTGTAAAGGATTAACCATGAAATTGAATAAGGCGAAAATACTAGGCTTCTTTAAGAAATCAGAAAGCAAAGCCACAATTATCTTAAATGATAAAACCAAAGCCAGCAATACCATTAAAGATGCACTTGGCAAGGCGGTAACCAATAAAGGTGATTTAGAAGGGATTTGGGCTAAGCTGGTATTGCTCTTTGCTGTAGCTAAAGATTATGTAAACGGAGATTATACCGAAATCCCTAAAAGATCAATCATTGCCATTTTAGGCGGTTTAATTTATTTCTTGTCGCCTGTAGACGTGATTCCGGATTTTGTACCGTTTTTAGGCTTTATTGATGATATTTATATCTTAAACCTGGTGTACAGGCAGGTGATTAAAGATCTTGAAAAATATAAGGCATGGAAGGATGCTCAAATAAAATTTATTGGTAATGCAGATGGCTCAACCGCAACATAGTTTTACCGATTGGTTGGGAAAGCATCTTTTCAGCTGTCCTTTCAAAGCAAATTTTGGAATAGATTGCCCGGGCTGTGGCTTTCAGCGGTCGGTTTTAGCTTTGTTAAAGGGTGATCTTATCGCTTCCTTTAAATTATATCCTGCAACGATCCCGATTATTTTTATGGTGTTGTTTACCATTGTTCACCTGAAATTAGATTTTAAATTTGGGGCACAATTAATAAAAATCGTTTTTGCAGGTGTTGTACTAATTATTTTAATCAACTACATTTACAAAATATACACTCATCAATTGATCTAAACATACCTATGTCAGAAGAACAGGAAAACCCTCAAGAAAATAAACCTATTGATCCTTCAAAGAATCAAAACCCTGAACCGGCACCTTCTCAGCCGCTTGACCAAGGGTCTGCAACGCCACCACCGTTTCAACAACCTCCACCATTTCAGCAGCCTCCGCCGTTTGGCCAATTTGGAGGTGGCTTTGGACAGCAAAGCCTGCCCAACTCTACCGTAGTGCTTGTACTGGGCATTCTTTCGATTGCATTTTGCTGTTGCTATGGTATTATAGGTTTGATCCCTGCAATTATTGCATTGGTTTTAAGTAAGAAGGACAGGGTTCTGTATGCAGCCAATCCAGCTCTTTATACTTTAAGCTCATATAAAAACTTAAATGCGGGCAGAATATGTGCCATTATTGGTTTAATCTTTAATATTTTATCCCTGCTTTATTACGTTGTTATCATTATAATGTTTGGTATGGGAATGTTAAGCGATCCAAATAAAATGCAGGAAATCTTAAAAGGTCTTCAATAAAGCATCATTTAATTTTACCTTAAAAATATAAATCGGATGGTACATGCCATCCGATTTTCTTATTTTTGTATCGTTCAAAATTGTAAATAAAAAACTAAGATAATGTATCCAGAATATTTAGTAGAGCCAATGCGTAAGGAATTAACTAACGTAGGTTTTCAAGAATTAAAAAATGCAGCAGAGGTAGATCAGGCCATTAAAGGTGAAGGGACCGTGTTGGTAGTGGTGAACTCTGTTTGCGGTTGCGCAGCGGCTAATGCACGTCCGGCAGCAAGAGCAGCAGCAGCCCACGAAAAACATCCTGATAAATTGGTTACCGTTTTTGCAGGTATGGAAAAAGAAGCAGTAGATCAGGCCAGAAACTATATGATGCCTTTTCCGCCATCTTCTCCGGCAATGGCATTATTTAAAGATGGTAAATTGGTACACATGATCGAGCGCCACCAGATTGAAGGTCGTCCGGCACAAATGATCGCTGATAACCTGATCGGTGCTTTCGAGCAATATTGCTAATAAAAGACCCCGATTGAGGGATTACACCGATAGGTGATGCTTAAAACGATATAGAAAGGTGAATGGAAACATTCGCCTTTTTGCGTTTAATAATTTTCGTTATCCCAAGGAACAATTTATTGTATAAATTAATATTATTGACAAAGAAGTTAAGGTACTATCTTGTGATAGATCTCTCCCCGCCTGTACGGGCAGACGTTCCGCTACACTCCAGCAGAGATGACGGTTTTTTTATTGAACCTTATCCGGTAGTGTTTACTAAAAATCCTTATTCAGCAATTTCTCCAGTTCCCCGAACGAAACATTCATCCTTACCCGGCCTTGTTTAGCGTAAGAAATTTCTCCTGTTTCTTCTGAAATAATTACCGCAACAGCATCAGTGGTTTCAGAAACACCGATTCCTGCTCGGTGCCTTAAGCCAAATTGCGAAGGCAACTGGTCGTTATCGGTTAAAGGTAGAATGCAACTGGCACTTTTAATTTTATTTTCGGAGATAACCACGGCACCATCATGTAACGGACTGTTTTTTTGAAAAATACTTTCCAGCAAACGTTTCGAGATTTTGGCATCAACCAGTTCACAGCTATTGGCAAAAAACTGTTCATCGTAAAATTTAACAAAAACCATTAAAGCACCGGTACGGGTTTTCTTCATGCTTTTGCAGGCATCGATAATGGGCTTTATCCTTGTTAAATTGTTCCTTTCAATCTCTTTTCTGCCAAATAAATAACCCCACCAGGCTTTGTTCTTCTGTAAAAAGGCATTTTTGCCGATCAGTAAAAGAAACCGCCTGATCTCCGGATGGAAAATTACAATCAATGCGATGATCCCCACGCTCATAAATTTATCGATGATTGCAGTGAGTAATTCCATGTGTAAAGCCTTTACTATCCAGTAAAAAACTGTAATAATAAACATGCCCACAAGCAGGTTAACGGCCAGTGTATTGCGGATCAGCGTATAAACGTAATAAATTAACAAGGCCACCAAAATGATATCAACGATATCAGTTGGCGATACTTTAAGGAAGTCAAAATCAAAACCTTTCATTTAGTGGCAAGATAGCAAAACAGATTTCAGTTTACAAGATAGGTTGCTTGTTTAAAAGTTGGTTAATTGTTTAAACCGGTTAATCGGTTAACTGTTTGGATGCATAAGGATTAACTCTTTAGGATCGATTTACGTAATGCATTTAACTTTTAACAATGTTGCTCAGTTAACCGATTTAAACAATTAACCAGTTAACCTTTCTACCAACCTCACACATTCCATTGCTTCCTTTACATCATGTACCCTTAAAATGCCGGCTCCTTTTTGCAACGCGATGGTATTCAGTACTGTAGTTCCGTTCAAGGCTTCTGCTGCTGTAATTCCGAGTGTTTTATAAATCATTCCCTTACGCGAAAAGCCAACCAATACCGGGAGTTTGAATATTTTAAAGGCTTCCATCTGGTTAAGCAGTTCGTAATTATGCGCCGCTGTTTTTCCAAAACCAAACCCAGGGTCGATAACAAGGTCGTGAACATGCAGTGACTTGAGTATGGCGATTTTTTTGGCCAGGTAATCAATCACTTCTAAAAGAACATTGTTGTAAACCGGGTTCTGTTGCATGTTCTGTGGTGTGCCCTGCATATGCATCATCATATAGGGCACCTGCAGTTTGGCTATGGTTTCGAACATTTTTTCATCCATATCACCTGAAGCAATGTCGTTAATGATATGCGCACCGGCCAAAATGCCTTCTTCAGCCACTTTCGCCCTGAAGGTATCGATAGAAATAACCGCTTCCGGAAATGCCGAAGCTAAACTTGTTATAACCGGAACCAAACGGTCTATTTCTTCACTTGTAGAAATGTCTTGAGCACCCGGCCTTGATGAATATCCGCCGATATCGATAAATGTTGCCCCTTCATTTAAAAACTGGGCAGCTTTTGTTAAAGCTTCGTCTATCGTTTTTGTGCGGCTGTTGCTGTAAAAAGAATCGGGGGTAATGTTTAAAATCCCCATCACTTTTGGTGTGCTTAAATCAATAATTCTGCCTTTTATATTTAAGCTTTGTTTGGGCTCAAAAAAGTTTTTTTCTGCCATAATAAACCCTTTCGGGGATTTGGGTTTCGCTTTAAAAATGTATCTTTAGCTTTTGTTTTTTCACGACAAAAATACATTAAAACTAAATAATTATTGGCTTTGGCACAAACAAATACCTCTACCGAATTTGATGAAGTGATTGCGGTTTGCAGATCATTATTTTTAAAAAAGACTAAAGATTATGGCACGGCATGGCGGATTTTAAGACCCAGTTCGATCACTGATCAGATTTTTATAAAAGCACAGCGCATCCGTACCCTCGAAGAAAAAAAAGTGAGTAAAGTGGGAGAGGGTGTGGTATCCGAATATATTGGTATTGTTAATTACTGTGTGATTGCCATGATGCAGCTCGAACTGACTGAAAATGACCCCAACGAAATGCCTTACGCTGACGTTGAAAAACTGTTTGAAGCAAAAGTAACCGAAACCAAAGATTTAATGTTTGCCAAAAATCATGATTATGGTGAAGCCTGGCGCGATATGCGCATCAGCTCGTTGACCGATCTGATTCTAATGAAGATTTTTAGGGTTAAACAGATAGAAGATAACGAAGGACAGACCCTTGCTTCTGAAGGGGTAAAAGCAAATTACCAGGATATGCTTAACTATTCGGTTTTTGCGTTGATTAAGCTAGGCGTTAAATAAAATTATACCATCACCACTAGAAAAAACAATTATACCGATGCAAAATTTACTTTTAAGATTCTCCAGATTCTTTGTTGGTGCCTTATTCATATTTTCAGGGTTGATCAAAGCGAACGATCCGCTTGGTTTTGGTTATAAACTTCAGGAATATTTTGAAGTTTTTCACCTGAACTTTCTTAACGGAATGGCTACAGGTATTGCCATTTTACTTTGTACTTTGGAAATTGTTTTGGGCGTGTTATTGTTGTTGGGTTTTTGGAGTAAAAAAGTAGCTTGGGGCTTATTGTTACTGATTATCTTCTTCACACTGTTAACCTTTATTTCTGCCGCATTTAAAGTGGTAACCAGCTGCGGTTGTTTTGGTGATGCCATTCCACTTACCCCTTGGCAATCGTTTAGTAAAGACCTGATCCTGTTGGTATTGATTATTGTGATTTTCTTGAAAAAAGAGCTCATCAGTCCCCTGTTTAAAAAAGAAAACACACAAAGAAATATTGCTATTGCCGTAACGGCTGTTTCATTAGGTTTTGGCCTCTATACCTATAATGTGCTGCCCATTATCGATTTTTTACCTTATAAAGTTGGTGCACACCTTCCATCGTTAATGGTGATTCCTCCGGGAGAAAAGCCTGATGAATTCGAAATCATGTATCACCTTCAGAACAAGAAAACCAAGGAAGAGAAAGACATGAGCGATAAAGATTACCTGAAAACGGAAATCTGGAAAGATAATAACTGGGAAATTATAGGCGAACCGACTAAAAAACTCATCAAAAAAGGATTTGAGCCTAAAATAAAAGACCTCAATATTACCGATGCTTCCGGTACTGATTATACGAAAGAACTGATTGAAAACCCATACTATAACCTGATTTTTGTAGCCTACGATCTTCACAACACCAATGAGGCTGCCATTGGTAAATTAAATGCGCTGGCCCTAAATGCTACACAACAATTTAATATCCGTACGGTATTGCTTACTTCCAATTCAGCACAGGATGCCCAAGCTTTCATTAAAAAGAACAACTTGTTTTCTGAAGTTTTTTTTGCTGACGCGGTACCTTTAAAAAGTATGGTAAGGGCAAATCCGGGTGTTTTGCTGATGAAGAATGGCGTGGTGATCAATAAGTGGCATTTTCATAATGTGCCAACATTTGATCAATTAAGCAGAAAATATTTCGATAAATAACATGATCGGATACGCACTGAAAAAACTGATGTATGGATTGCTTGTAATGGGTGGTGTGATATTGGTTGTTTTTGTGCTGTTCAATATTTTGCCTGGCGATCCGGCAAGGATGACGATGGGCCAACGGGCCGATGTACAATCGCTGGAGGCGGTGCGTAAAGAGTTTGGTTTAGACCGCTCCAAACCTGTTCAGTTCGTTTTATATATCAACGATTTATCGCCGGTCAGTATTTTGGATAATGATAGTGCCAGTCAGCAAAAATACCATTATGCAAAACTGATTGCCTTTGACCAAAAAGTGCTCGCCCTAAAATGGCCATATTTGAGGAGTTCGTACCAAACCAAGCGCGATGTCACGGCAATTCTTGCCGAAACGGTACCCAATACCTTTATTCTTGCTTTAACCGCTATGATTTTTGCCACCGTCATCGGCGTGTTTTTAGGTGTGTTATCAGCAGTTCATAAAGATTCGTGGATTGATAAAACGGCCAATGCATTTGCCATTTTAGGAATATCAGCGCCTTCTTTTTTCGCAGGGATTATCATTGCCTGGTTATTTGGTTTTTTATTAAGCAACTATACGGGTTTAAAAATGAGTGGGAGCTTATACTCTTATGACCCGTTTAATGGCGAAATCCTGACCTTAAGAAATTTATGGTTACCGATGATTACCTTAGGGCTGAGGCCTCTTGCCATTATTGTACAGCTTACCAGGAGCGCCATGCTGGATGTGCTCGCACAGGATTACATCCGGACCGCACGCGCCAAAGGATTAAGCAGAAATGCCATTATTTATAAACATGCTTTAAAAAATGCCATGAATCCCGTAATTACAGCCATTTCGGGATGGTTTGCCTCTTTACTGGCAGGTTCCTTTTTTGTAGAGTATATTTTTGGTTATAATGGTTTAGGGAGAACAACGGTAACCGCCTTAGAAATGTCTGATTTTCCGGTTGTAATGGGATCTATCCTTTTTATCGCTTTTGTATTTGTAGTCATCAATATTCTGGTTGATATTTTATATGCTTATATCGATCCAAGGGTTAAATTAAGTTAAAACAATGCAAATAGCAGAAATCATTAATTATACGGAGCTTGCCGATGCCCGGATCATTGAACTATTTAAGTCAGCAACAATTGAATTGCCGGATGCGGAGCGTTTGTTCAGTCATGTGCTTAATGCCCAGCATATTTGGGCGCAAAGGATTTCAGGTAAAAAACCGCTTTATGGGGTTTGGGATACCCATCCAAAAGAAAATTTTGAGCTCCTTTCTGCAGAAAATTTTAAGCTGATGAGGGAGGTATTGAATAATCAACCTTTAGATAAACGGATTTTGTATGCGAATACGAGGGGTGATCAATATGAAAACCGCATAGATGAAATTTTATTTCATTTATTTAATCATTCTACTTATCATCGCGGACAGGTGGTAACTTTGTTAAAAAAGGCTGGTTTTACACCGCCTGTAACCGATTATATTATGTTAAAACGCGACCATTTGTTATAGGTCGGCCATAGAACTTCAGATGAAAATTTTCCTTATTGGATATATGGGCTGCGGCAAAAGCACCAAAGCAAAACAGCTGGCTCACCGTTTAGATTGCCCGGTGATAGATCTCGATGCCGAAATTGTTTCAAAAACCGGCAAAAGCATTGCCGAATATTTTGCAGAATTCGGAGAAAGTGGTTTCAGGGATTATGAAAGCAAAATGCTTAAAACATACGATTACCCCGAAACCTGTGTGGTGGCTACAGGAGGTGGATTGCCTTGTTTCTTTGATAATATGGAATGGATGAATGCGCATGGAGAAACAGTATACCTGCAAATGGAACCCGCAGCTTTGGTTTCACGTTTACATAACCGCCAAAAGCGTCCGTTGATTAAAGATCTGGATGACGAGCAGCTTTTGGTCTTCATTAAAGAAAAACTTCAGGAGCGCGATCCTTTTTATACCCAGGCAAAAATCATTGTAGATGCATTTGATCTTGATGGGGAAAAGCTGGAGGAGGCTATTAAGAAAAGTCGTTAGTCTGCAGTCCTTAGTCTGGAGTCTTCAGTCTGTAGTCGATGGTAATCGTTAAGTTTGGAGTTAATTTACCAATTAAACTATCACCATTAAGAAGTTAAGGGAATTGAGTTTTAGCGATTGTTTTAAGTCTATCAACCATGAACCATTAAACTATTGACTAATGAACCAATGCCTACTGAACTATAGGCTATTAACCATTAAACTATTAACCATTAAACTATTGACCAATGAACCAATACCTAATGAACCACTGAACTGATATCATCATCGATAATTTTAGCCGACAATAGTGCCAGGGGGATGCCACCACCCGGATGTACGCTGCCCCCGCAGAAATACAGGTTTTTAATTTTTGAGCTGAAATTAGCATGCCTTAAAAAGGCAGAAAACTGATTATTGGAGCTGTTGCCATACAAGGAGCCCTGATAGGATCCGGTTTTGCTTTCAATACTCCGGGGATCAAGCACCTGTTCGCAAATGATATCTTTTTCAATATTCCTGTTCAGCATCCGGCTGATTTTTTTGATCATATTTGCTCTTGCTTCCTTAATCAGCTGATCCCAGTTTTGACCACTGTTTGCGGGTACATTGATCATTACAAACCAGTTTTCACTGCCTGCCGGTGCATCAGTTCTTAGCTGCTTGGAAGTAATATTGATATAAATGGTAGGATCGCTGCTAATGGTTTTATCCTTCCAGATGGCATTAAATTCCTTTTGATAATCTTCGGCAAAGAAAATATTATGCAGGCCTAAGTCGCTGTAATGGCCATCCATCCCCCAGTAGAAGATCATAGCAGAACTGCTGCGTTCCTGGGTTAATAATTTTTTCGGTTCAGCTATGCCTGTAAGTAGATTTTTATAAGTGAACCAGATATCAAGGTTAGAGACCACCACATCTGCTTGATAGCTTCTATCGTTAACTTTTACCCCTTTTACTTTAGGTTTGCCTTCCTTGTTATATAAAATTTCTTCAACTTTTTGGTTGTAATTAAACCTGATGCCCAGCTCTTCAGCCAATTTTAATAAAGCCTGAACAATGCCATACATTCCGTTTTCGGGAATAAAAGCGCCAAAATGATATTCAAAATGTGGAATTACATTTAACGTAGCTGGTGCCTGATAGGGATCTGAGCCATTATAAGTGGCATAACGGTTAAAAAGTTGGGTTATCCGCTTGTCTTTAAAAAAGGATTGGTTTGCCCTAGCCTGCGTTCTAAAGGCATCTATCTGGCCAAAACGGAATATCGATCTTAAAGTATCCCAATGCAGGTAGCTTTTAAGTTTGTGTAAACTCCTTTCTAAAAAAACGCGATGTGTAACCTCATAAATTGTTTTACTTTTTTTTAAATAACGATAGACTTCTGCTGCAGTTGAATGGGTTTTTTCCTCTATTTCTTTTGCAAATCGATCAAGATCAGAGGTGGCATTTAACCTTAAGCCATCTTCGTAAAAGTAACGGCAAACTTCTTTTAGCTTCGTGTATTTAAAATAATCTCCGGGATTTTTACCCGCCAGTTTAAAAAGTTCATCCACATAATGGGGCATGGTAAAAAGACTGGGCCCGGCATCGAACCTGAAACCATTCATTTTTATTTCCCCTAGCTTGCCCCCGGCTTTTGAGCCGGCTTCAAAAACATCAACATCATAACCTTTTATAGACAGACGAATGGCAGATGCAATTCCGGCAATTCCGGCACCAATAACTATGGCTTTTGGTTTAGTCATTAACCTGTTTCAATTCCCCTAAATATACCTCAGTTTGCTTTTCGATCTCGTTGGTCGCAAATTTAATGGCCGAACCTACTTTTGTGGTTTCTGCTTTTACAGGCATTTTACCGATGGTTGCCAATGCATCAACATACCATTTACACCAAACCTCGATAATATGTTTTTCGTTATTTGCTGCTTTTCCCCCAGCAATTGCTTTTTTGCTAAGCTCAAATTCGGTTTTTAAGCGTGTCAAGGCATCTGCTTTAACTTGAGAAACAGTAGCTATAGCCGTGTTTTCATCTGCAGAAATCAATGTATAAGCTGCAGTTAAGGCACTTATCCCTACATTTCTCATTTCCGTTGGCGAAACTTTATCGATCCGGTCGTTATCTGTATGGTAAAACACATCCGTGAAATGCCACATCAATAAGCCCGGAATTTTATGCTGTAAAAAAGGGGTATGATCGCTGCCGCCTTCAAAAGGATTATAGTTAACCGTCCAGTTGGCAAATTTTCCCTGCGTTTTGCAGATGTCAAAAATAAAATCGTTAAAATAATGTGGGAAAAGGTCTTTTTCGCCAACATCCCCGGCACCCCATTCGGTATGTTTATCTGTTCCCCTCGTCCAGATGGCAGACGGATCAGGCATCTTTTCGATCAGGAAAGAACCGCCTGTTTTTTTGGTGTCTTCGCCAACCATATCCAGGCTCATGCCCCATAAAATGCCTTTGGCACGTGTAGTATCCTCCATAATGTATCTTCTCGTTGATACAATTTCATCGCCCCACAAAAATGTGAGACTGCGCTTGGGATTGATTTTTTTAACCTGGTATAATTCGGCTGTGAGCCTCGCCATTTCTGCCAGCGTACCTACACCGCTCGCATTATCATTTGCCCCTGGCTCCTGTACATGAGCACTAAATACGAAACGTTCAGCAGGATTTATGCTGCCCCTGACATTGGCGATAATGGTTAATTCTTCTGAGGGATAAATTTTAGTCTGGATATTTACCTTCAGTTTCGTTTCACCCTTTAAACAAGCAGCTTTTAGTTTTTCTTTAGCTGCATAAGATAAGAGCAGCGTCCATACGTCACTGTTCGCTTTCATGCTGCCAAACTGGATAGAAGTTTGATGAATCTCTGGTTGGGTATATTTTGGCATGGAATAGCCTAAAACACCAATGGCACCGGCTTTGGCTGCAATTTGAAGTAAACGTGATGGATTATTTTCTGAAAACAGGATTTTTCCTTTTAGATCCATTTTCTCTATTTCTGCCGGAATTATTTTTTCGAGGTAAACCACATTGGCCGTAACGCCACCAGCAGGGGTTGAGCCGCAATTGATCGGAATCATGTTGCGGTTGGTTTGGTAAGAAATAAACGGCTGTGTTTCGCCTACAATAGCAATACTGGCATCAACGGGCTCCCAGGTATTATTTTTCATCGCCCTTTTTTCGATGCGATAAGTTAAAGGAGCTTCGGCTTCATTTTGCTTCTGCTGTACAAAGCCCGCTTTTTTAAGGATGTTTTCTACATAATGAATGCTGGCATTAAAACCGGTATTGCCGGGTACGCGGAAATATTTTTCTACAAAAGCGGTGGTTTCGTATGCGTTTTTTTCCTGAAAGCCTGCCCTGGTGAGTTTAAAATATCCATCTGTTGGGTTTTGTGCGTAACATGCCACTCCCGCAAAAAGCAGTAGAAAAAGTATCTTCGTTTTCATGATCATCTATAAAAGCGAAAGATACTAAGAATATTTCAGCTTACTTATGCGTAACGCTTTCCCGTTTTATGTTTTAATCCTTCATCAACCGATAACGGACCAGAGCCAACCACCCAAAACATAATGAGCAGGAACAGCACCAGCACCGAAAGCCAGAGTTCCGAATTGGGGGTAGAGAACCCTGGGGTAAGGTTAATGAAAAACACGGCAAACAGTAAGATAGGGATTTGGATAACCACTGCAAAGCGCGTAACCAGGCCCAGTGTAATCAAAATGCCGCCAACCAGGTGTGCAAAGGCAACAACGTGGATGGCTACACTGATCAGTACACCTGAAAAACCAAATACGTTGTTCTGTGTAATCATATTCTGAAGTACGGATGTGTCGCTAATGAAAGAAACACCTTTTCCAAAAATGATCAGGCCGAGCATAATGCGCAGATAATCCAGCCATTTCGAGTGATGAACATCTCCCCAATGTTCAATTTTACGGATAACGTTCATAATGAACCTCCATTTTTATGTGAATGATACATTAAGTTACGGATTTTATATGGAGTTATCAAATAAAGATTTGAAAATCAGCAGGAACAGAAATTAAATTAACTGCGATAAAGTTACTTACAGGTATATCTTAAAATTAACATAAAATTAATTTGTACCATTGTGGTTTTCGGTATAAATTTTGTATTATTGTTTAAATAGATAGGTTTTTGATCATGAGCAAAGAAATACTAGAGTTTTCTGTACAGGTTGATGAAAAATTTGACTTAAAATTTAACTGGCTGGATGGCTTTTGGGGAGCTGCATTTAAATTTTTTGGAAAATAATTTTTAACATCAAAGATATGCTAAATCAGTTGTTATTAGCTGAGCGGAAAAATATTGCCCAATCTTTCTTAATTTAAACCCTCAACCTTCTACCCTCAACCTTTATCCTCTTTTTTCTATATTTGCAGAATAATGAGTAAGAGAAAACCCGGTACGGTAACCATAGTTCCAAACGTACATATAATTGATATCGCTGAAGAAGGGAAAGGTGTTGGCAAGGCCGACGAGTTGGTCATTTTTGTTGACAAAGCTGTTCCAGGCGATGTGGCAGATGTGCGTTTGACCAAGAAGAAAAAGAATTTTGCTGAAGCCATCATTGAGCAATTGCACGAAAAATCAGATTTACGTACCGAGCCTTTTTGTCCTCATTTCGGCACCTGTGGCGGTTGCAAATGGCAGCATATGGGCTACGATTCCCAACTTAAATTTAAACAGAAAAATGTTGAGGCCGCTTTACAGCGCCTTGGAAAAATAGATGTATCAAACGCAGAGCCTATTCTGGGATCTGCCAAGAACCGTTATTACCGTAATAAACTCGAATTCACATTCTCAAACAAGCGTTGGCTGGAAAAAACCGATGTAGAACGCGATGAAAACTTTGATATGAATGCTCTGGGTTTTCACGTGCCCTTGCGTTTCGATAAAATTTTGGATATCGAACATTGTTACCTCCAGGATGAACCTTCCAATTCGATCCGGAATGCAGTACGTAAATATGCATTGGAGAACGGACTGTCGTTTTACGATCTCCGTAACCATGAAGGGGTTTTGCGTAACCTCATTATCCGTACTTCAACTACAGGCGAAGTAATGGTGGCGGTGGTATTTGCTTATCCTGAACAGGCGCAGGTTGATGGCTTAATGAGTTTTATCCAAAATGAATTCCCACAGATTACTTCGCTGCTATACATCATTAACCGAAAGAAAAACGATACGATTTTCGATCAGGATGTGGTGGTATTTGCAGGTCGCGATCATATTTTCGAAGAAATGCCTGCCGGACTAACAGGCGGGGATGTCATCCGTTTCAAAATCGGCGTAAAATCTTTCTATCAGACCAATTCAGAGCAGGCATTAGAACTTTATAAAATTACCCGTGATTTTGCTGGCTTCAAAGGCGATGAGCTGGTGTACGATCTTTACACAGGGGCCGGAACCATTGCCAATTTTATTGCAAAAGAAGTTAAACAGGTAGTTGGAGTAGAATATGTACCAACGGCAATCGAAGATGCCAAGTTTAATTCTGAATTGAATGGAATTGATAACACAGTTTTCTATGCGGGCGATATGAAGGATATCCTGACTTCTGAATTTATATTGGCACATGGCAAACCGGATGTGGTGATTACCGATCCGCCACGTGCGGGGATGCATGCTGATGTGGTGCAGCGGTTGCTGGAAATGGAATCGGAAAAAATTGTATATGTAAGTTGTAACGCGGCAACACAGGCGCGCGATTTAGAACTTTTAAAAGACAAATACGATGTGGTGCGCATTAAACCGGTAGATATGTTCCCACACACACAACATGTGGAGAATGTAGTGCTTTTAAGGTTGAAGGCGTAAGATGTAAAATGGAAGTAAGCTGTAAAATGGAAGATGTATGATGGAATTTTAGAACGTTTCATCATTTAAACCTTTCAATAATAAAAAAATGGATAGAGAAGAATTATTACACGCAACACCGGAAGAAGACGGAGAACCGCAGAAGAAACGGGAGAGTCCGTTGGTGAGTTTAGAAAAAGACCTGGAATTTTATGCAGATGCAATTAAAGAAGTTGCCATCGAAATCATGGTTGAAGGTATCTCGGCTTATCCGATTTTTATTGCACACCAGCACGAAGTAAATATTGGAGAACTCATTTTAAATAAAGAAGAACTCAACACCGAATGGACCATACAGGCTTCTACTTTCGAAGAATTTGTAGAAAAAGGGATCATCAGCAAAGAGAAGAAAGAACCATTTTTAAAGGTTTATAAAAAACCTGAAGATTTTATGTGTGTGTTCGTAATTGTTCCGGAAGGGGCAAATTTTATTTACTATCCTTATAAAAAAGGCAGAAAGTAGGTTTTTATTCTAAAGTTTGCTGCTCTGGGAGGAAGCCTGTTCGTATAAGGAATTACATCTGCATAATTCCGAATCGGTAAAATCCTTTATAAAGACAACGCCGTTTTGCATCCACAAAACGGCGAGCTATTATTAACTAAACTAAACTTTTAATTTACATGGTTAACATCTCCGCTCTTAGAGCTTGATGTTTTTTTAAGTGATGCATTTCCTTTATAGCTCACATCACCACCGCCACTTGCAGCTGCCTCCAGGCCTTTATTTACATATATATCTACATCAGAACCACCAGAAGCCTGCACTTTTGCATATTCAGTAATCAGTTCGTAGGCATCGATATCACTGCCGCCGCTTGATTGAATGGTCATGTTTTCTGCTTTACCTTTTAAATTCAGGTCACTGCCACCACTCGATTGGATGGATAAATCCTTACAGATTACCGTTAATTTTAAGTCGGAACCGCCAGAAGAACGAATGGCAAGCTTATCGGTTTTGATCTGGTTTTGTGTAAAAACATCCGATCCGCCTGATGCAGCAAGTGCATTTAATGTTTTGAAAGTTACATATGCTTTAATTACACGGTTTTTAAATAAGCTGCTCCATTTGATGCCATCTTTGAATTTGATATTCACATTATTACCATTTTGCTCAACAATAATATCTTTCAAGGTTTCTGCATCTGATTTTATACTCACAGTTTCACTATTGCCCTGTGTGAGGTATAAATCTATTCCGCTACTTACTCCTATACTGCTAAAATTTTTTACCGGGAAATTTTTTGTTTCCTGTGCTTTAGCCATGTAGCTGGTTACCACTATAAATAAAAAAACGGACGATTTAATAAGGCTTTTCATAATTGTATTTCGTTAAATGATTCTGAAGCTATCATTTCACGAATGTTTGCGGAATGATGTTCATGATTTTTGTGTTTTGGTTATCCATTAGACGCATCTCCGGTAGAAACGTTGCAAACAATCGAAATTATTTTTCAAATAGTTTGAATTTCATCCTTAAAATCGTTCTTTTTGTATTCAATCCTTTTTATAAAATGGCATCGCAATTACTTATTCTTAACAAGAAACAAATTCAGCAGAAAATAGACCGTATCGCTTATCAGATTTTGGAAGACAACCTGAATGAGAAAGAAATTGTATTGGCCGGTATCTGGGACCGCGGCTATAAATTGGCCTTAAGATTAGAAAAGGTACTCAAAAAAATCTCTGGCTTTAAATTAACCCTGCTGCGCATTGATCTGCAAAAAGAAAGCAGCAAACTGGTTGCCTCAACCGATCTGGATGAAAGCCACTGGAAAAATAAAGTAATCATTATCGTTGATGATGTGCTCAACAGTGGTAAAACTTTGGCTTATGGTTTGGGCGTTTTCTTAAACACCCCGCATAAAAAAATCCGCACGGTAGTATTGGTAGACCGCAGCCATAAAATTTTCCCTATCGCAACCGATTTTGTTGGTCTTGAACTGGCAACCATTTTAAAGGAACATGTAGATGTGGTGATGGATGTGGAAGGTGAAGAAGACCGGGTTTATTTGAGCTAGGGCGGGTATAAAATGTAAGATGGAAGAGTTAGGATGGGTGATGGCAATATCGTTCTCGTTTGTAACGAGGATGGACGAGAACAGCGATTGTATCGCTGAATAATGTATCGTTTAAGAATTTTATACCACAAATGCGGATCCTGCCTGATCCTCCTTGCAAACGAGGACTATAAACCGTTTAAAATTTGCAATTCAGCTCAATTTTTTGCAATTTTCCGGAATGTATCATCCCAGAAAAAATAATTTGATTTTCAACTTTTTCTCCTGGTACATCCGATTTATCATCAAAAAAGACTTTGCGGCGTTTCATTATGATCAAATGGAGGTTAAATCTGATGCTTCCATATTGGTTTTAGCCAACCATTTCAGCTGGTGGGATGGCTTTTTTCTTTTCTACATCAACAAGAAAGTATTTAAAAAGCAATTTCATGTATTGGTGAATGCTGAAAATTATACCAAAGTGGGCTTTTTGAAATACCTGGGTGCCTTTGCTGCCGAAAATAAGGGAAAAGATGTATTGGCCACCTTAGATTATGCCGGAAAACTGCTGGACGATGCTGCAAATCTTGTGCTTGTATTTCCGCAGGGCAAGTTATATTCAAACCATTTAAAAAATATCAGTTTCGAAAAAGGGGTGATGCAGATGATCAACGCCAGCCAGAAGAAACTTAACATTATTTTTGCAGCCACTTTTATAGATTATTTCGCGAAGAGGAAGCCATCTGTGTACACTTATCTGCAACATTGGGAAAATGAAGAATATGTAAGCCTGCAATTGTTAAAAAGTGCCTATAATAAACATTATGATCAATCGGCGGTTAAACAAAATCAGATTATTGAATGACAATTTTTATTTACGCCGTTTTAATTTTTCTGGTCATCCGGTTTTCGGTTACCGTATTTAATTTCCTTTCCAATCCTAAATTGCCCCGGGTAGTTAAACATTACCATGATAAAGTTTCCATCTTAATTCCTGCCAGAAATGAAGCCGATAATATCCTGAATCTGCTTCTATCTATTAAAAATCAGGATTATGCCAATTACGAAGTAATGGTTTTAAACGATAGCAGTACCGATAATACTTTGGCGATAGTTGAAGAATTTTGCATGGCTAACCCGCAGTTCAACGTAATAAATGGAAAGGAGCTTCCGCCAGACTGGCTGGGTAAAAACTATGCCTGCCACCAGCTTAGCGAATTGGCTTCAGGGAAATACCTGTTGTTTGTAGATGCAGATGAATCTATAAAAAGGGGGTTGATCAATAGCCTCATCAACCGGATGGAAATCGGAAACCTTGCGCTGCTAAGCGTTTTTACTAACCAAACGATAAAATCGATAGGAGAGTGGCTTACCGTACCGTTAATGCACTTTATGCTATTGAATTTATTGCCCCTGCGTTTGGTGAGGCTTTCGAAAAATCCGGCCTTTGCTGCGGCTAGCGGGCAGTGTATGTTTTTTAATGCCAAGCAATATCAGGAAAACCAATGGCACGCAAAGGTTAAGGGACGTGTTGTGGAAGATGTAGAAATAATGAAACTGGTAAAACAGGAAAAATTAAATGCAGAAGCACTTTTGGCCAACGGACTGATCTATTGCAGGATGTATAAAAATTTAGGTGAAAGCTTAAACGGTTTCAGTAAAAATTTACTTGCAGGTTTTGGGAATAATATCATAATATTATTACTTTACCAGCTTTTGGTAGCTATAGGTCCGGTAATTTTAATCTTAAACTTTAATTTCGCTTTGCTGGTATTACCATTAACTTTAATCTTATTAAGTAGAATGATGATCTCTTATTTATCAGGACAGCATGTACTCATAAACTTGATATTACATCCTTTTCAGATGTTATTCTTCTTAATTATTTCAATCATTTCTATAACAAAATATACTTTTAAAACTGGAACATGGAAGGGCAGAACGATCAAAACGATTTAAAGGTTAAAAGAATTGCAGTTGCAATAATTGTTGTTTTTCATTTGGTTGGTTTGCTTGGCTTTTTAATACCTGCCGCACAGCCTTACTTTATCAAGTTGGTTCCTTTTCATTTGTTATTGATGTTTAGCGTCATTGTTTTCGCTTATAATGCAGATGTTAAACGGTTATTGTTATTTATATCAGGTGTTTTCCTTTGCGGTTTTCTGGTGGAAGTGTTAGGAGTAAGCACCGGTAAAATATTTGGCAGCTATTATTATGGCAATACTTTAGGCTACAAAATAGCTGCGGTTCCTTTGCTAATGGGCGTAAACTGGGTTATCCTGGTCTTCAGCGTGGGGCAGATGATCAGGAGCATGAAAATTAGAAACAGCATCCTGGCATCATTTATCGGTGCTGTTATCCTCGTTGCTTTCGATTTCTTTTTAGAACCGGTAGCCATGAAATTTGATTACTGGCACTGGGACTGGCACGAAATCCCAGTTCAAAATTATGTGGCCTGGTTTATTGTTTCGGTAATCTTATTGAAGTTTTATTACGCTTTAGGCTTAAAACAGCAAAAATATATCGGTACGGCCATGTTTGCCTCGCAATTAATCTTTTTTGTTGTCTTATACATGACAACCGGAACAAATATTTTTGCTTAATTTTGTATCGCAATGGGTTACAACTTACAGGTCAACATCGATAAATCATCAGGCTTCTGTTTCGGCGTAGTATACGCTATAGAAATGGCCGAAGATATTTTGGATAACGAAGGTTATTTATACTGCCTTGGTGATATCGTTCATAATGATGAAGAAGTGGAACGTTTAACCAACCGAGGATTAAAAATCATCGATCATGAAGTTTTAAAAAACTTAAGGGATGAAAAGGTTTTGATCAGGGCACATGGTGAGGCGCCTTCCACTTATCAATTGGCTTTAGAAAATAATCTTACCCTGATTGACGCTTCTTGTCCGGTGGTTTTGAAATTGCAGAACAGGATCAAAAATTCACATGATGATGATGAGCAGGTTCTTATTTTTGGGAAACATGGCCACGCTGAAGTAATCGGTCTCCAGGGACAAACAGATGGTAAGGCCATTGTTTTTCAGGATTTAGCCGAATTAGACAATGTTGAACTTCCTGCTAAATTTACATTATACAGCCAAACCACTAAAAGCACTGATAAATTCTACCACATTAAAGATGAATTATTGAGTCGGGGGTATGATGTTAAGGCTAACGATACCATTTGCCGGCAAGTATCTAACCGTTACGAAGAACTTGAAGATTTTGTAGGTCAATATGATAAAATCGTTTTCGTTTCAGGTAAAAAATCATCTAACGGAAAAGTGCTTTACGATGTTTGTAAAAAACATAACGAAAACTCTTACTTTATTTCGAATGTTGAAGAGTTGGAGCAAAGCTGGTTTGCCGAAAATGATAAAGTTGGTATCTGCGGGGCTACCTCTACACCAATGTGGCTCATGCAGAAGGTTAAGGCCGCTTTAGAAAAATACTAGATTTCTCTAATTGGGCGTCACCCTGAATTTGTTTCTGGGTCTTTATCGCTGAGAAGGATGCTGAACTAAATTCAGCATGACGAATAAAATAAATTCATTGAAAACAATAAATCCATATACCGGAATCCTGGTTGCGTTAACCGTAATAGGCTGTTGGTTTATTTCCCTTTTTTTCTTGTTAAACTGGAATTTTAACTGGAACAATCCTCTGGTTTATCTTATGGTTTTTGTTCAGATGCATTTGTACACGGGGTTGTTTATTACTGCCCACGATGCCATGCACGGCACAGTTTCATCGAATAAAAAGGCCAATGATTTTATCGGTTATTTATCTGTTTTTCTCTATGCAGGCTTCTTCTATAACCGCTTATACGCCAAACATCATCAGCATCATGATCATGTACATACCGAAAAAGATCCTGATTTTGCTCCACATGGTTTTTGGAGATGGTATTTCCGTTTCATGTTAAATTATGTTACCATTATTCAATTGATCATCATGGCAGCAGCCTATAATGTATTAAAAATCTGGGTGGATGAAAGGAACCTGTTGTTGTTTTGGGTGCTTCCGTCGTTATTGAGCACTTTTCAGTTATTTTATTTTGGTACCTACCGGCCGCACAAAGGTGAGCATAATAACGAATACCATGCGAGTACTTTACAGAAAAACCATTTTGTGGCTTTTATAACCTGTTATTTTTTTGGTTATCATTTCGAACACCACCAAAAGCCGGGTATGCCCTGGTGGCAGTTGTATAGAATGAAATAGTAGTAATGCTGATCGCGCTATCAGATGTTTGGTATCTGCCACTAAATCGGACGTTGTCCCCACTTCTTTACACAGATCTATTCCTATTCAATCATTTTTAAACTTTTGGAGTGCGAAATAACACTTTTCTGACCAAAAAATGTTGGCGCATCACTTTTTATCATAGGTAAAAAACAATAAAAAGGCGATATTTGCCGCACAAAACATATTCTTGTATAAATGAGCAAAAAGGGAATTTTACTGGTAAATTTAGGAACGCCTGATAGTCCGGCAACAGCCGACGTTAAAAAATACTTAGATCAGTTTTTAATGGACGAAAGGGTAATCGATGTTCCGAAGTTGAACAGGACATTGTTGGTAAAGGGAATCATTGTGCCATTCAGAAGCCCTAAAACTGCCAAATTATACAAAGAAATCTGGAATGAGAATGGCTCGCCATTATTGTATTACAGTAGGTTACAGGCCAAAATGCTACAGGAAAGGTTAGGAGATGATTACCATGTAGAGCTGGCCATGCGCTACCAAAGTCCATCTATTGCCTCGGCCCTGGCCAACTTAAAAGCAGGTTTGGTAGAGAGCATACAGGTTATTCCATTGTTTCCTCAGTATGCATCAGCAAGTACCGGTTCAGTGATTCAGTTGGTGATGGAACTGGTGAGCAAATGGCAAACTGTACCCCCAATATCTTTTATTAATTCGTTTCATGATAACGAACTGATGATTAAAGTTTTTGCAGAAAATGCCAGAAAGCATAATGTAGAAAGCTACGATCATGTATTGTTCAGTTTCCATGGTTTGCCGGAGCGTCAGCTTTTAAAGTGCGATCATACCGGAAATTATTGTTTAAAGAGTGCCGATTGCTGCCAAACCTTAAACGATACAAATAAGTTCTGTTATTCTGCTCAGGGGCATGATACGGCAAGGTTAATCGCCAGGGAATTAAACCTGTCAGAAGACCAGTATACGGTTTGTTTCCAATCGCGTTTAGGTAAAGAGCCATGGGTGCAGCCTTATACTACTGATGTATTAAAGAAATTGGCAGCCGAAGGTAAAAAACGCCTTTTGGTATTCAGTCCCGCTTTTGTGGCCGATTGTTTAGAAACGCTTTATGAAATTACGGTAGAGTATCATGAAGAATTTAAAACGCTCGGCGGCGAGCATGTTCAGCTGGTAGAAAGTTTGAACGATAGCCCCGTTTTTATTGAGGCACTTGCCGGAATGATTAAATAGTTTTAGATTTAGAGATGGCGAACTTTATCGTTTTAATGGGAGTATCCGGAAGTGGTAAAACTGTTATTGGAAAAGCCCTGGCACCTAAACTAAATGCCGAATTTATAGATGGCGACAACCTGCATTCGCAACGCAATGTCGATAAAATGGCTGCCGGAATTCCATTAACAGATGCCGATCGCTTGGATTGGCTTCAGCTGATTGCTAAGGTGGGGCGTGAGCATGCAGCACATGGAACAACCTGTATTATTGCCTGTTCTGCACTGAAAAAATCCTACCGCGACCTGTTGAGAATAGATAATGATTCTATCCGTTTTATTTATTTAAAAGGAAGTTTCGACCTGATCCACGATAGAATTCTGAAACGTTCGCACCAGTACATGCCTGCCAGCTTATTGCAAAGCCAGTTCGACACGCTGGAGGAACCGCAGTTTGATGAACCGGATGTATTTACGGTTTCTGTTGATCAAGGTATTTCTGAAATTATTGGAGAAATTGTTAAAGCCGACCTGATTTCGTAATCTCCGAAATAATCTGATCGGTGGCGCCCTTTTTATCGTCTACATATTTTTTGGCTAATGCTGCTGCATGTTTATTTTCAATAAAACTGTCAAAAGCATCGATTAATTCTCCTGTTGAGCTGATGCTTTTTGCCGCACCAAGGGCAATCAGCTCTTTCGCCTCCTGAAATTTATCATAGTTAGGCCCAAAGATTACGGGCAGTCCGAATGCAGCAGCTTCTAAAGTATTATGGATACCAACCCCAAAACCTCCGCCGATGTAGGCTACATTTCCATACTGGTAAAGAGAGGAGAGCATACCAATATTATCAACGATAAGCGTTTGCGGGGCAGCATTTAGCTTTTGGTCGGGTGCACTCAAAACCGAAAACCGCAAACTGCTAACTGAAAACTGTTTCTCAATACTTTCAATATGGCTTTCGTGGATTTCATGTGGCGCAATAATAAACTTCCAGTTGGGGTATTTTTCTGGCAGGACCGATAATATTTTCTCATCTTCCGGCCAGGTACTCCCGCAAACTAAAGTGGGCGAACCGTCGATAAAACTTTCGATCAGCGGGAGCCGCTTGGGCGATTGCGCATTCTCATAAACACGGTCGAAACGGGTATCGCCATTAATGGTAGTATGATCAAGGCCGATCGATTTTAAGAGCTTTTGGCTTTCTTCATTTTGTACAAAAAAATGGGTAACCGATTTTAAAATAGTACGGTAAAAGCCACCATACCATTTAAAAAATGCTTGGCTTTCTCTAAAAATTCCGGAAATTACGTACAAGGGTATGTCTCGATCTTTTAACTCCTTAAAATAGAAATGCCAAAACTCATATTTGGTAAAAATGGCCATTTCGGGATTAATATCGGATACAAAACGTTTGGCATTGGCAGCCGTATCAACCGGGAGGTAAAATACATCTGCCAATGCATAATTTTTCCTGATTTCATAGCCCGAAGGAGAAAAAAAAGTAACCACGATCTTTTTGGCCGGGTAGCGTGATTTCAGTTTTTCTAAAACCGGCCGGCCCTGTTCAAATTCGCCTAAAGAAGCAAAATGAAACCATATATGTTTTTCAGCAGGATTTATTTTTTGAGCAATTGCTGTATAAATATTCTTACGCCCATTTATAAACAGCTTTGCTTTAGGATTAAATAACGAAAATATCCTGATGAGTAAAGTATAAGCCTGAATTCCGATGATGTAAAGTAATTTCATATCTTCGTGCCAAGATAAAACGAATATATTTAAAAAGCTTAAAAATATATGGAACCATCGCTATTTGGCCTAACTTTCAACTGGATAAACAGGCTTCGATGATCGCTCCATAGCCGCTAAAATAAATTAAGAGATGAAAATAGCCGTTATTGGTACCGGATATGTAGGTTTAGTTACCGGAACCTGTTTAGCAGAAACAGGAAATGATGTAATTTGTGTTGATATTAACGAAGCAAAGGTAAAACAGATGCAGGCCGGCGAAGTACCGATCTACGAACCGGGTTTAGATCTTTTGTTCCACAGGAACATAGAACAGGAAAGATTAACCTTCACCACAAACCTTGCTGATGCTGTAAAAGAATCGCAAATTATTTTTATGGCCTTACCAACCCCTCCGGGTGGCGATGGTGCAGCTGATCTTTCTTACATTTTGGGCGCTGCAAAAGATATTTCAAAACTTATTACCGAATATAAAATCATCGTAAATAAATCAACCGTTCCGGTAGGTACGGCCGATAAGGTAAAAGCTGTTTTTGCCGAAAATACTTCGATTGAGGTAGATGTGGTTTCGAACCCTGAATTTTTAAGGGAAGGGGTTGCCGTTGATGACTTTATGAAACCTGACCGTGTTGTTCTGGGAACAAAAAGTGAAAAAGCCAAAAAACTGATGGCCGAGCTATATGCACCGTATGTACGCCAGGGAAACCCGATTCTTTTTATGGATGAGCGTTCTTCTGAACTGACCAAATATGCTGCAAACTCTTTCCTGGCTACAAAAATCACTTTTATGAATGAGGTGGCCAATCTTTGCGAGCTGGTAGGGGCCGATGTTGATGCGGTAAGAAAAGGGATCGGTTCTGACGAGCGAATCGGTAAGCGTTTTCTTTTCCCGGGTGTAGGTTACGGTGGCTCGTGTTTTCCGAAAGATGTACAGGCGCTGGTAAAATCGTCTGATGATTATGCCTACGATTTCCAGATCCTGAAATCTGTCATGGAAGTAAACGAAAGACAGAAAACAATCCTGGTTGATAAGGTACTTAAGTATTATAAAAACGATATTAGTGGCAAACATTTTGCACTGTGGGGTTTGGCTTTTAAACCGGAAACTGACGATATCCGCGAAGCACCGGCTTTATATATTATTGTGGCATTGATTAAAAACGGCGCTACTGTAACGGTATTTGATCCGGAAGCGATGAACAATGTGAAAGGCGTAATCGGGGATCAGGTAAATTATGCCAAAAACCAGTACGATGCTTTGGAAAATGCTGACGCCCTGTTAATTGCAACAGAGTGGTCGGTTTTCCGTAACCCTGATTTCGAAAAGATTGATAACATCTTAAAAAGTAAGGTTATTTTTGATGGACGTAATTTATACGACCTGCAAAAAATGATCGATCTTGGCTATTATTATAACAGTATCGGCAGAAAATTAATAGATTAAAATGGGGAATAAAAGGATATTGATTACCGGTGCTGCCGGATTTTTGGGCTCACATCTTTGTGATCGTTTTATAAAAGAAGGCTATCACGTTATTGGAATGGATAACCTCATTACCGGTGATATGGCAAATATCGAACACTTGTTTAAACTGGAAAATTTTGAGTTTTACAATCATGATGTTTCCAAGTTTGTGCATGTTCCCGGTGAGCTTCATTATATTTTACATTTTGCTTCGCCAGCAAGCCCGATCGATTACCTTAAAATCCCTATCCAAACCCTTAAAGTAGGTTCCTTAGGAACACATAACCTGTTAGGCTTAGCCCGCAGTAAAAAGGCCAGGATGCTGATTGCTTCAACTTCTGAAGTATATGGCGATCCGAGTGTAAATCCTCAGCCCGAAGAATACTGGGGCAACGTAAACCCCGTTGGTCCGCGTGGCGTGTACGACGAGGCTAAACGTTTCCAGGAAGCCATTACTATGGCTTACCACACTTTCCATGGGGTAGAAACGAGAATTGTGAGGATTTTTAATACCTATGGCCCAAGAATGCGCCTGAATGACGGCCGAGTTTTACCTGCTTTTATCGGACAGGCCTTAAGAGGAGAAGATTTAACTATCTTTGGCGATGGAAGCCAGACCCGTTCGTTCTGTTATGTGGATGACCTGATCGAAGGTATTTACCGTTTGCTGATGAGCGATTATGCACAACCGGTAAACATCGGTAACCCGGACGAAATCACGATCAAGCAGTTTTGCGAGGAAATTATCAAACTTACCGGCACTACGCAGAAAATTGTATACAGGGAACTGCCGCAGGATGATCCGAAACAGCGCAGGCCGGATATTACAAAAGCAAGGGAGATATTGGGCTGGGAACCCAAAATCGGACGTGCTGAAGGATTGAAAATTACATACGAATATTTTAAATCATTGCCTCCCGAGGCATTGGAAAAAATAGAACATAAAGATTTTACCACATTTAACCGTTAAAATGACAAAAATATTAGTTACTGGTGGAACAGGGTACATCGGTTCGCACACCGTTGTAGAGTTACATAACGCAGGATACGAAGTTGTAATCATCGATAATCTTTCAAACTCGAATATCAAAATTTTAACCCAGCTACATGCTATTACCGGCAAATGGTTCGATTTTCACGAAATTGATCTTCAGGATGAAAAAGCGGTACGGGAATTTGCAGAAAACCATACCGATATTGAAGGGATAATCCATTTTGCCGCTTCAAAAGCAGTAGGCGAATCGGTAGAACAACCCTTAAAATATTATAAAAACAATTTTTATGGATTAATTAACCTGCTCACCTCGTTCAACAGAAAAATTAATTTCGTGTTTTCTTCATCGTGTACGGTTTACGGCCAGCCGGAAACTTTGCCGGTAACCGAAGCAGCGCCGGTGCAAAAGGCCGAATCCCCTTATGGCAACACCAAACAGATCGCCGAAGAAATATTAGCAGAAACTGCTGCGGTAACACCTGATTTAAAGGTAATCGCTTTACGTTATTTTAATCCGGTTGGTGCTCACGAAACTGCCTTGATCGGCGAGTTGCCTAACGGAGTTCCAGCAAACCTGGTTCCTTTTATTACGCAATCGGCCATTGGCAAACGCGGACCGATCACCGTTTATGGTGACGATTACGATACTCCTGATGGTTCAGCTATACGTGATTATATCCATGTGGTTGATCTTGCTAAAGCACACGTTGCAGCCATTAAAAAACTGGAAGATGGAAACCCTAACGGTAATTACGATGTTTTCAATATCGGTACCGGTAAAGGATCTTCAGTTCTGGAGATTATTGCCGCTTTCGAAAAAGTAAACGGAGAAAAATTGGATTACAAAATTGGTCCGAGAAGGGCAGGAGATATTGTTCAGATTTATGGCGATGTACAAAAATCAAATAAAGAACTGGGTTGGAAAGCCAATCTCGATATCAACGAAATGATGAGCTCTGCGTGGGAGTGGGAAAAATACATCAAGGCTAACCCTTTTTAGATGAAGTTATCGGAGCATAAAAATTTAAAAACCGCCATTACCGAACTGCCTGTTAAAGAAAAAGACAAGTTGTTATTGCGTTTGGTGGCTAAAGATAAAGTGCTCACTGAACACCTTCATTATAAATTATTGGAGGATGAAACCGATCTTGAAGACCGTAAAGAAAGGATTAAAGCCGATGTTGACAAGCAGCTTCCTGAACTGAAAAAGTTAAATGCCAAAGAGGCATTGGTAAAAGTGAGGAAGATGATCACATTGGTTAACCATTTTTATAAAGTAACCAAAGATCCTGTTGGGGAAGTAGAACTTAAACTGTTTATCCTCAATGCCATCCCTTTTGATTATAAAAAGTCAATTTTTGGTTACCGCGATTTTATGATGCTTTTTGGTATATATTACATCAAAACGGTTGCGGTAACCATCAATAAATTCAAAAAACTGCACGAAGACCTGCAGTTCGATTTAAGTGAAGAGCTGAATCATTTGCTCGATAAAATCTATTCTTCTAAATTGGCTGGTGCAGCAGAAGCCGGTAATTTGCCAAAAAAGATCAGTTAAATTATAACCTACCAGTATGTTCGGATTATTTAAAAAGAAAAAAATAGCACCCGAATTTAATTTCTCAGGCATTAAAACCGATATGCACTCCCATATTATTCCGGGAATTGATGATGGTGCACAAAACCTTAAAGAGGCCTTGCTGCTTGCCAAAAAGTTTAAAGCGTTAGGTTATCAGAAACTGATTGCCACACCGCACATTATGGCCGATTATTTCCGTAATACACCAGGTACGATCAACCGTGGATTGGATGTTTTAAGGAAAGGCCTTGAAGAAAATGAAATCGGTTTGGCTGTTGATGCTGCTGCCGAATATTACCTGGATGAAACTTTGGAGAAAAAAATCAGGCAGAAGGAAGTGCTTACCTTTGGCGAAAATTACCTGCTGTTCGAACTTTCTTATATCAATCCGCCCCAAAACCTTCTCGATTTTATTAAAATCATACAGGATGCCGGCTACAAACCTGTTTTGGCCCATCCCGAAAGGTACCCGTACTATTACAGTTCTTTCGAAAATTATCACCAGATCAGGGAAACCGGTTGTTTATTGCAGCTCAATTCGATTGCTTTAACGGGTTACTACGGTTCGGGAGCAAAAAAAACAGCGGAAGAAATGGTGGGAAACCACCTGGTCGATTTTTTGGGCAGCGACATGCACCATTTAAAACATGCAGCAGCACTTGAAGATAGCCTCAGCACACCTTTAATGCAACAATTACTTACACAACACCAGCTTAAGAACGCGTTACTCTAGGTTCATTAGTCATGAGTTCATTGTTGCAGCCATGTCGGTGGTCTTGATCGTTCATAGCTTGTTTTGGTTAACTGTTTAAACTGGTTAACCGGTTAATTGTTCCTAAGGCACTAACTTTTTGGCACTCTGATTTTTTTCCAATTCACCGGTTAAGACAATTAACCTATTGGCTATTAACTAATCAACCATTGACCCATGAACTACTGAACTTTTAGTCTATCACCATCAACTAATCAACCATTGACCAATATACCACTGACTAAATGAACCTTCCTATTCGTACCTCAACGCCTCTACTGGATCCAGCTTCGAAGCCTTTTTAGCAGGGTAATATCCGGAAAGAATTCCTACCAAAACGCAAAGCACAAAACCACCGATAATAAACAGCCAGGGAATCAGGAAGGATCCACCCATGGCCAGTGAAATCAAGTTGCCTAAAACGATCCCAAGAAAAATACCGAATACACCGCCAATTAAACAAATCACTACCGCCTCGATTAAGAACTGGCGACGGATTACTTTCGGATTTGCGCCAATGGCCTTACGGATACCAATTTCGCGTGTACGCTCTGTAACCGATACCAGCATGATGTTCATCAATCCGATTGATGCTCCGATTAAGGTAATGATACCAATGGCCACGCCACCTATTGCCACAAATGCCAGGTTCTCGAATAACGTCTGTGCAATCGCATCACTTTTGGTGATTTCGAAGTTATTGGTTTCATTTACTTTTACCTTACGGATATTTCTGAATAGTGCAATGGATTCTCCAATAATGTTTTCCTGCATCTCATTGCTGGGAACCATTACGGTTATGGTGTAAGATGGGTTGGCATTGGCATTAATCTGCTTCGCTTTTAATAGCGGTACATATACGGCCCTATCGCCGCTAAAACCCATGCTTGATCCTTTTTTCTCCAGGATGCCAACAATTTTGAACCGGTTGTTGCCTACATTGATCAGTTTATCCAATGGGTCTGAATCTTTGAACAGTTTTTCAACCACTTCGCCACCTACAATACAGACATTGCTTCCCAATTGTATTTCAGAAACACTAAAATTTCTTCCCTGAGAGAGGTTTAAGCCCTGAGAGGCCAAACCATTTTCATCAATTCCCTGAACATTGATATTGGGATTGGTTTTTAAACTGCCATATTTTACAGTAGAACCGCCACTGGCGAAAACACTTACCGCAACCGTAGCCGGGGTATTTAAGCTGTCTTTAAACTTAATCGCATCTTCATAGCGGATGGACTTAAAGGGTTTTGGTCTTTTACCGTTCCCGATCCTGATTCCCGTACCACGATTCCTGATCGTGAATGAGTTTGCTCCCATGCTGCTAAAGGCATCCGTCATACTTTTCTTTACCGCATCCAGCGTGGTTAAAATCCCAACCAAAGCCATTAAACCAATTGCAATAATCAAAGCAGTAAGCATGGTACGCAAGCGGTTAGCTTTAATTGATTCTAATGCCAGTTTGATGTTTTCTCTGTAATTCATTTAGTCGTGCGATAAGCGTTTGACGGGCAAAGCCTTTAAAAATAAAAAAAGTCCCGATGTTTAGACAAGGGGACTGTACTATATGTTACAATAATATTTTATTTATGCCGAGAAACTTGTGCCACAGCCACAGGTGCTGGTTGCATTAGGGTTTATAAATGTAAAACCACGTGAATTTAAGCCATCCTGCCAATCAATCATCATACCCATTAAATACATCTGGTGTGCTTTATTCATAAAAACTTTGATGCCATCAATAACATATTCCTGATCGCCATCTTTTTTCTGGTCAAAACCTAAAACGTAGTTCATACCGGCGCAACCGCCACCTTCTACACCAACGCGTAAACCATAATCTTCGCCAATTTCCTGCTGATCTCTTAACTTATATAACTCTTTGGCCGCTCCCTCCGAAAAAGTAACCGGTGCAAATGCTGTATCCACTGTTGTGCTCATGTTATTTAAATTTTATCTGTTACAAATATAAATAATAATGCACATTTTTGCTTTTAACGGTTCGTTAATATTACCGTAATTAAACAATACTTATGAATACCCAACAGATTTTAATTGATGTAGCAGTCTTATTTGCAGGCATTTTTGCTGCATTAACAGCCGTTTATTATATTGTAAAGAGCGATATCCAACGATTTTTCGATCTCAAAAACATCGAACTGAATAAAGAAAGCAGGGCCCACATTTTACCTTTACGATTACAGGCGCACGAACGCCTGATCCTGTTTATTGACCGTATTAATCCGGCAAACCTGTTTGTACGTTTACATCAGCAGGGCATCAGTATTGCTGTTTTACAGGCGGGTATTTTAAATGAAGTGCGCTCAGAGTACCAGCATAACATTATCCAGCAATTGTATATAGACAGTGTAACCTGGAATGTGGTCCGTAAATTGAAGGATGATACCATTGCGATGATCAATAACGCTGTTCAGGGTTTACCTGCAGATGCAAACGGGATTGACCTAAGTAAAACAGTTTTGCAGCACATGGCCAGTATAGAGGAGAATCCTTACGATTTAACGATTGAGTTAATCAAGAAAGATATCCACAGGCTTTTTTAAGGTTAATTGGTTAATTGCCCCAGTTAACAATTTGGCCATGGCCATCAAACTATTGACTATGAACCAATAAACTAATGGCTAATGAGCCACTGAACTAATGAACTAACCAAATGAGCGATAAAAAACACACCACTACATCGGGCATTGAAATAAAGCCCTTGTATACCGAGGCGAAACCGATGGATGAGCGTCCGGGCGAATTTCCCTTTACCAGGGGGATCCAAAAGGATATGTACCGTGGCCGCTTATGGACAATGAGGCAGTATGCCGGTTTTTCTACCGCTGAAGAATCCAACAAACGGTATCATTACCTATTGGCACAGGGAACAACAGGCTTATCGGTTGCGTTTGATCTCCCGACACAGATCGGTTACGATTCTGATCATGAAATGGCCGACGGTGAAGTAGGAAAGGTTGGGGTAGCCATCGACTCGCTAAAAGACATCGAAATCCTGTTTGATGGTATTCAATTGAAGGATATTACAACTTCAATGACCATTAATGCTACAGCTTCAATTTTATTGGCCATGTATATTGCGCTTGCAAAAAAGCAGGGTGCAGATTTAAAACAGATTTCGGGTACTATTCAGAACGATATCTTAAAAGAATACGCTGCAAGGGGAACTTATATTTACCCTCCAAAACAATCCATGCGGTTAATTACCGATATTTTTGAATTCTGCAGTAAAGAAGTGCCCAAGTGGAATACGATTTCCATTTCTGGTTACCATATCCGCGAGGCCGGATCAACAGCGGTACAGGAACTTGCTTTTACGCTGGCCAATGGAAAAACTTACCTGAAAGCCGCACTGGATAAAGGATTAGATATTAATGTATTCGCAAAGCGCTTATCGTTCTTCTTTAACTGCCACAATAATTTCTTTGAAGAAATCGCCAAATTCAGAGCGGCAAGGCGAATGTGGGCAAAAATTACCAAAGATTTGGGGGCTACCGATGAAAAGGCCCAGATGTTGAGGTTTCATACACAGACGGGAGGTTCTACCTTAACCGCACAACAGCCTTTAAACAACGTGATCCGGGTTAGCAATCAGGCCATGGCAGCTATTCTAGGCGGTACACAATCGCTCCATACCAATGGCTATGATGAAGCCCTTTCTTTGCCTACAGAATCGGCAGCTAAGATCGCATTGCGTACCCAGCAGATTATTGCTTTCGAAAGCGGGGTTACCGATACGGTAGATCCATTAGCGGGATCATTCTTTGTAGAGAGCCTCACTGATGAAGTTGAAGCAGCTGCATGGGGTTATATCGACCGGATAGATGCCATGGGAGGTTCGGTGAATGCTATCGAAAGTGAGTACATGCAGAACGAAATTGCCAGCGCATCTTATCAATATCAAAAAGAGATTGAAAGCGGTGAGCGGATATCAGTTGGTGTAAATAAATTTACCCAGGAAGAAGAAGGTTTGACCGAGGTTTTCAACATAGATGATTCGATCCGTAAACTTCAATCTGAGAAGCTAGCTCATTTAAGATCAATCCGTAATCAGGTTGAAGTGGAACAAGCATTGCAACAGTTGAGCGAAGCTGCCAAAGGTGAAGCCAACCTGATGCCTTTGATTATTGATGCCGTCGAAAAATATGCCACCCTTGGCGAAATCGCAGACGTGTTCAGGGCTAGCTTTGGAACATATTAAGTTTCCATAACTCAGACCGGGCGATTTTATGGTAAAGTTACGGGAAACAGATGCATATCCTATTATATAAAAGGAGTTTGAACTGTCGTAAAATTAATACAAAAAAATAATCATAATGATTTATTTTTGATCTCTTGTTGATGAGGCCAAGGATAGGAGTTTATTTGCTTCTGTTATTACTTTGATTTCCAGTTAATTCTAATATTTATACTACTAAAACGGTTAATTACCTCCTAAATGGCTTAGAATTTGCTTTCTATTGGCGATTTGAAATTAATTTGGAACAATCGCGTTAAATAATTGTAAATGTGGATAACCGGTGTTAATAAATAGTTATCAACATAAAAAATTGAGGTTAAGAGGTCTACTATATTCCTTATCAGCACGTTACAATTTATTTGAAATTTTTGTTTAAAATGTTGATAATTTTATCAATATTCGTAGTCCCGAGACGGACCATCCGTTTAATTCGAATCGGCACTGTAAACCAATAAATTATAGAAATCGCAATGGAAAAAACTTGTACAGAAGTGTGGAAGAACTGTCTTCAAATTATTAAGGATAACATTCCGAATCAAAGTTTCAAAACTTGGTTCGAGCCAATAACGGCTCTTAAATTGGAAGGCAAGGTTCTAACCATACAGGTGCCAAGTTTGTTCTTTTACGAATGGCTTGAAGAACATTATGTAGGCTTGCTACGCAAGACCGTAAAAAAACAACTTGGAGAGGATGGCAGGTTGGAATATAACATCGTTGTAGATAAATCGTCAAACAGCGGTAATCCTTATACTACCAATATGCCCTCAAATGGAAATGGCGCGGAGGCAAAGGTACAATCGATGCCAATTCCGGTTTCCATTAATAAGGATATCAAAAACCCTTTTATTATCCCTGGATTAAAAAAATTAAATGTTGATCCGCAATTAAACGCTAACTATACTTTCGAAAATTACATTGAAGGGGATTGTAACCGCCTGGCACGTTCTGCAGGTTACGCTGTTGCGGCTAAACCAGGAGGCACGTCTTTTAACCCTTTAATGATTTACGGAGGAGTAGGCCTGGGTAAAACCCACCTGGCACAGGCAATCGGTAATGAGATTAAACGCAGCATGCCGGATAAATTGGTGATCTATGTAAGCTGTGAGAAATTCTGTCAGCAGTTTGTAGACTCCCTAAAAAACAACACCATTAACGATTTTGTTAATTTTTACCAGGCCATGGATGTAATCATTATGGATGATGTGCACAACTTTGCAGGTAAAGAAAAAACACAGGATATTTTCTTCCATATTTTTAACCACTTACACCAATCGGGCAAGCAGGTGATCTTAACATCAGATAAAGCCCCGAAAGATTTAGCTGGTTTGGAAGAACGTTTGTTAAGCCGTTTTAAATGGGGCCTGTCTGCTGATCTGCAAATTCCCGACCTGGAAACGCGTATCGCTATTTTAAGAAAGAAAATGTATGCCGATGGTATTGAGTTACCTGGCGAGGTGGTAGAATATGTGGCCCACAATATTGATAACAATGTACGTGAATTAGAGGGCGCTATGGTATCGCTTTTGGCACAGGCTACTCTGAATAAAAAGGAAATTGATTTAGCCCTTGCTAAGCAGATGTTGAAGAATTTCATCAAAAATACTTCAAAAGAAATTTCAATGGAATACATCCAGAAACTGGTTTGCGAGTATTTCGAGGTACCGGTTGATATGGTGAAATCGCAAACACGTAAACGCGAAATTGTGCAGGCACGTCAGATTTCGATGTACCTGTCTAAAAGCCATACCAAATCCTCATTGAAAACAATTGGTGCTTTTTTTGGTGGCCGCGATCATAGTACCGTAATTTATGCCTGCCAAACGGTAGAAGATTTAATTGATACCGATAAAAAGTTTAAAGCTTACGTACACGATATCCAGAAGAAATTAAAAATGAGCTAGCATAAACGCCGGGAAAGAAAGCCGGAAGGTGTAAATTAAAATCTCTTTCGCTCCTGCTCAAAAAAGCTGAAGTAATTAAAAAGGCCCGGTAAAATATCGGGCCTTTTTGCTGTACCAGGTTTCCTGGTCATTAAAGTTTTTCTATCTCGGCGAGGCCATACCATAGAGCTGCCACGTGCAGGGCCTGTGCTATTTTATTATCGCCGATCAATTGCCTAACTTCTTCAACCGTATATTCTTCCACGTTTAAAATTTCATGTTCGTCCAGTTGCTGATTATGGGTTTTAACACCACCAGTTAAAAAATAAGTAAAGGTCCTGTTATTTGATGTTGCCGGATTGGGATAAAGCTCAGCTATAAATTTGCAGGTTTCAAAACTATAACCTGTTTCTTCTAAAAGCTCGCGTTTAACCGCAAACTCCGGCGTTTCGTCTCCGTCTATTACTCCACCCGGAACTTCGAGTGAAACAATATCCGCCGCGTGGCGATACTGGCGCACCATGATCATTTTTCCTTCGGCTGTTAAGGCAATGGCATTTACCCAGTTCGGGTATTCTAAAACATAGTAATCATCCTTTACTATTCCATCCGGAAGTTTAACCTCATCTACCCTTAAGGTAGCCCACTTTTCCCTAACCAAATATTTAGAGGCAAGTTTCTGCCACTTTTCTATCATCATATATTTATGTTGTTTATTTTAGAGTACTATGTACTTATCGCAGGTATTGTTGTATCGTTTTCTGCCGGTGCAGGTTTACCAAATGTACAATCTTATGCTGATCTGACAAATATTGATAAACCAAATTAAGTTTCGGGGCAATGAGCTGGTTTCTCTCTGCACTGAATCCTAATTCATAATACAAAAACTCGCTTAGAGAATCGAGTTTCTCCGGCAGAAGATTATTTTCATTCAACCAGTTTTCAAAAATTGCCAGATCTTCGTTCTCCAGAATTTCTTTGGGCAGCTGGAAACCACTTTCTACTGTTTCATCAAAAAGCTGACCGGCCTCTGCCAGCTTGCCTTCTAATTTGAGTCCCATGATACGAGCCAAAACCTGGGCAAGTTTCTGTATTTCTGCTGTGATTAAATCTCTCCTGTACATGGATGTAAAGTTGAAATGTTGTTTGTTGGAAGTTGAAATGTTGTTCGTTTGGGCTACAGAGTTTTGATTTTCAGAGCCAGTTTAACCATTGAGCCAATGACAAGTTTTACGTGTTGCATCGATTAACCGATTTAAACAATTAACCAGTTTACGAATCAACACTTACCAGCTTCCGCTTGAACCCCCACCGCCAAAACTTCCGCCACCAAAACCACCGAAGCCTCCACCTCCTGATGAACCACCGCCCCAGCCGCTGCCACGGCCTCCGCCGCCACCGCTGCCAAAAAGCATTGCCCAGAATAAAGCATTAGATGCACCACGGCCCCCGATTATTTGGCTGTCGCCCCCACCGCCTTTTCTCATAATAATGATGATCACAATTATGATAATAACGATAATGATAATGCTTCCGGAGCCTCCTTTACTTTTAGATACCTTTGGATTATCGTTCTTATATTCACCGTGCACATATTTTATGATCGATGTTGTCGCCTCATCCAGGCCGGCATAATAATTACCGGCTCTAAAATTGGGTTTAATATCATTATCTATAATGCGTTTGGCATAGATATCGGGTAAAGCCCCTTCTAAGCCATAACCGGTTTGTATCGAAATTTTTCGGTCGCCAACAGCTACAACAATCATAATACCATTGTTTTTGCCAGTTTGGCCAACGCCCCATTTTCTGCCCAGTTCTACCGCATATTCATTAATATCATAATCGCCAACCGATTTTAATATAGCGATGGCAATCTGTGTTGATGACGAGTCGTTAAACGTTACGAGCTTACTTTCAAGCGCCTGTTTTTGATCGGCCGATAATACATTCGCATAGTCATTAACCAAAGTGTTGGGTTTTTCCGGAAAATCTTGTGCAAATGCAAGACTGAAGAACAGGCTGAGCAGCGATAAAAGGAATATTTTCTTCATCGCTTATTTATTTTCTAAATTATCCATAAAAACAATATCATTCGGCAGCTCATTAATGTCGCCTTTTTGTGGAGGGAAGAATAAAGCCAGCTTTTCTCCTGCCAATGCAACACCGGCAATAATACCTTCAGCCAAATTTCCTTTGGTAAAATGAGCTGTCATTGCAATTTTGGTAGTTTCCCAGAAGTTTTCCGGCACCACCTTATTAATGCCTACATCGCCGATAATGGCAAATTTATGATCGGCATGTGCAAGGTAAATCAGTACACCGTTTCTCCCGGCGGTTTTGTCCATATCCAGTTTGCTAAAATATTCAATGGCCTTTTCATACGGATCTCCTTCGCAAAACTTATCAATCGCAATCCTGATTTCTCCGGAGGTGGCTTTCTCAGCATCAGCTATTGCGCTTGCTATTTTTTCTTGTTCTATATCTGAAAATAGTGGCATGAGTTTATTTGTATAAGAATTAAAAAGGGTAACAAACGTTTAATTTATAAACATCCATTACCCTTCCATGTTATCGTTAGATTTTTAAAACTCTACTTTAGGTGCATTTTTTGCAGCAGCATCGGCCTCAAAATATCCTTTAGGTTTAAAACCGAACATTCCGGCTGTTAAATTGGTAGGAAACGACCTGATTTTACCATTGTACTCCTGCACTGCATCATTAAAATCTTTACGGGCAACCGTAATCCTGTTTTCGGTACTTTCTAATTGTGCAGATAGATCGCTAAACTGCTGTGTTGCCCTCAATTCAGGGTAATTTTCGGTAATGGATAATAATTTACCTAATGCCTGGCTTAATTCGCCCTGTGCAGCCTGGAATTTTTTAATGTTTTCAGGTGATAAATCATCCGTGCTAACCGTCATCTGCGTAGCTTTAGCGCGTGCTTCGGTTACTGCGGTTAGTGTGCCCTGTTCAAATTTAGCCGCTCCTTTTACGGTTGCTACCAGGTTCGGAATTAAATCAGCTCTTCTCTGGTACTGGGTCTGTACGGTTCCCCATTTCGACTTCACGTTCTCATCAAGTTTAACCATGCTGTTATAACCGCACGAACTTAAAGTGCTTACTGCAATTACTGCAGCTAAAATTCCAAATATTAATCTTTTCATTTTTATGGTTTTTGTCTTTTATAATCAAACTGAATTATAATTCAATTTACGAATTAGATATCAAATTGTATGCCTTTGTTACAGTTTCGGTATTTATCTGACAGGTTGACAAGCTACTCATTAATTTTGATAAAGTAAATCAAGATATTTTGATTGAGTAATTGGATAATAAACCTGTGTATCTCTCGTCTATTTCGTTTGTTTGGTGTGCAGGGTTTTTCGCTTTTTTAATGTTTGTCCCGCTCCGATCGGGGCCGGAGGTAGAGCGGGAAGAAAGCTGCCTAAGGAATATTGCAATTGCTTTCCAAACCAACCAATGCTTTCTGGATGCCATAATATCTATTCGAACCTCAATAGCACTAAATTGTATTAATTATTCTTGTTAGTTGCCTATCTTTGTACCGTTCGGGATAAAAACCTGACCAGATATGCAAAAAGACATCGAAATTACTTTGCTCCCGGAACAGGTTGAGCAGACTGAAGTTATTAAACAGAAACTTGCCGAGGGATTAAAACTTTCAGAAAGAAGGATAAAGGGCTACAAAATACTGAAAAGATCGATCGATGCCCGTTCCAGAAAGGTGATTTTCCGTTTGCAGGTAAAGGTTTTTGTGGATGAAGAAGCCGTTCCAGAAGTTTATACCATCAACTATCCCAATGTAAGCAGAGCTAAACCGGTACTTATTATCGGCGCTGGTCCGGCAGGTTTGTTTGCCGCTTTACAATGCATTGAAAATGGACTAAAACCCATTATCATCGAACGGGGCA
The DNA here is from genome assembly GCF_014196715.1 of Pedobacter zeae. GTDB lineage: Bacteria > Bacteroidota > Bacteroidia > Sphingobacteriales > Sphingobacteriaceae > Pedobacter > Pedobacter zeae. The sequence goes on along the minus strand of NZ_JACIEF010000003.1, from coordinate 4,609 downwards.
AAGACGTTAAACAACGCCGGAGAGACCTTGCAGCCATAAACAAGCAAGGTTTGGTCAATACCGAATCCAACTATTGTTATGGCGAAGGTGGTGCAGGTACCTATTCTGATGGTAAACTTTATACCCGTTCCAACAAACGTGGCGACATCAATAAAGTGTTGCAGGTTTTTGTGAACCATGGCGCAGAACCCGATATTGCCATTGATGCCCGCCCGCACATTGGTACCAATAAACTTCCCCACATCATCACGGCCATAAAAGATACAATTTTGAATGCGGGTGGTGAGGTGATGTTTGATAGCAGGATGACCGACATTTTAATCGAATTTGGCAAGGTAAAGGGCATTGAGATTAATTTTGAAGAAAAACTGCTGGCTGATGATATTATCCTGGCAACAGGACATTCCGCAAGGGATGTGTACGAATTGTTGAACAGTAAAAATATCCTGGTTGAAGCAAAACCTTTTGCTTTAGGTGTCAGGATTGAACATCCGCAGGAAATTATCGACACGGCACAGTATCATTGCGATATCCGTTCAGAATTTTTGCCGCCGGCTTATTACAGTTTGGTTGAGCAGGTTGGAGCAAGGGGCGTATTTTCTTTCTGCATGTGCCCGGGTGGAATTATAGCACCTTGTTCTACGGGCGAAAAAGAAATCGTAGTTAACGGCTGGTCGCCCTCTAAGCGAAACAATCCCTACGCCAATTCGGGCACCGTTGTTCAGGTAACTTTAAATGATGTTCAGGGTTACGATCCATTAAGGATGCTGAATTTTCAGTCTGAAATCGAAAAAGCTGCTTTTGAAGCCGGCGGAGGAAATCTGGTTGCTCCTGCACAGCGTATGATCGATTTTGTGAACAACAAATTGTCGCTCGATCTGCCCAAAAATTCTTATCTGCCCGGTACCAAGAGTTCGATGCTCGATAACATCCTGCCTGAATTTGTATCCGGTAGTTTGCGTGCAGCATTACCTTTGTTTGGAAAAAAAATTAAGGGTTATTATACCAACGAGGCTATTTTAGTAGGTGTTGAGAGCAGAACTTCTTCCCCGGTTAGGATTCCGAGGGATAAAGAAACATACCAGCATCCCCAGGTGAAAGGTTTATATCCATGTGCCGAAGGGGCAGGTTATGCGGGTGGAATTGTATCGGCAGCTATTGATGGAATCAACTGTGCAAATGCAATAATGAATGCATCTTAACAAACTTTATATTAGACCAATTGTTGTTTTGATATGTTTAATATCACGAACGAAATAAAAAAGGCCTTTAATGGTGATGCCTGGCATGGCAATCACGTAATGCAAACATTAAATAATGTAAATCCTGAAAGTGCATTTAGCCATTTTATACCGGGAGCACACTCTATAGCCGAAATAGCCTTGCATTTAACTGCCTGGACAGAGGAAGTAACTTCCAGACTAACTGGTAAGCCAGCTGCTGAACCGGAGCGGGGAGATTGGCCTGAACCTGATGCCAGGACACCACAGGCCTGGGAGCGTATTATCTTCGATTTTAAGATTGCGAACGAAGAACTGATCCGCCATTGCGAAAGCCTGAAAGATAACCAGTGGGATGATGAGGTAAAGAGCGAGCGTAATCCTGCTTTAGGTACAGGGGTAACTAATATTGAACTGGTGAGTGGTTTGGCACAGCACCATGCCTATCACTCCGGACAGATTGCATTATTGTCAAAATATTAATCTGTGTAATCTCTCCATCTGTATAATCAATTTAAAATGAAAAAGACATTAATTATTGGCGCATCGCCAGATCCATCAAGATATGCTTATAAGGCGGCCAACATGCTTAAGCGTTTTAATCACGATATCGTTAACGTTGGAATAAAAAAAGGAGAAGTTGCAGGTGTTGAAATTGAAAAGCCGGGAGAAATCCATCATGATATCGATACCATCACCCTGTATATAGGCCCTGCTTTGCAGTCGCAATATCACGATTATATTTTAGCAACCAAACCCAAAAGGGTAATTTTCAATCCCGGAACTGAAAATTATGAGTTAGAGAAATTATTGGATCAGCATAATATAGAGCCCATTGAGGCCTGTACCTTGGTGCTACTGAGTACCGGCCAGTATTAGAACCTGTATACTATACCCCAGTTCACATAATCGGCCTGGGCAAAATGCATATAGGTTTTTGCCTGTAAACCCAGGTGAGGGGTAACGTTAAAGGTTGGACCAAATGTCCAGTACCAGGATGCTTTCTCCATCAGCCTGTTGTAATGGATATATTTTCCGATTTGTGCAGCTACGGTAACGCGCCATAAATTTATGTCGGCGCCAACGCTTATTCCTGTACGCCATCTGTCATAAGAAGTGCCGTAGTTCTGATAGGTTTCGCCAAAGCGATCAGGATCAAAAACGCTGTAATAGTAAACGGCATCGGCTCCCGCTTTTAACGACATGATATCGTTTAAGTAAAAATTATATCCTGCGTACAGCCCACTTTTATAAAGACTTTTGGTGTTATCGCCAAATACACCCCTGGCGCCCAAACCTGCGCTAAGCTCAATGGAGTTGCGTTGCAAAGTAGTATATGTACTTTTTCTTTCGGCAGTAAGTTCTTTTGGATTGCCAAGTTTTAGCCCGATATATACATTTCCGGTATTTAAGCCACCATTAGGTACCGTTGCACCACCGTTTGATACGTGCAGGAAGCCAAAACCGGCCATTAAATCCGTATACTTGCTTAATGGCAGCTCCATACCCAGGTCGGCCTTTATTGTTTCATTAATCGGGCTGCCCAGAAAACGGTTTTTGGTATTATTGAAGTAGTATTTATTGGTGTAACCTAAACCCACACCCGGTGTAAAGTTAAACTTGGCCTTTCCAATTTTAAAGAGCTGGAAATCTAGTTGTAATACGGCGCTATAAATCTGGCCAAAGGCATGGGCAGAAGTATCTTTAGTGCCCTTCAGTTTACTCAGGTCTCTGAAAACAAAGCCGATTCCGTATGATTTTGCACCGCTAAAACCAATCCATTTATCGCTATTCTGGCTAATATCTTTAAAATAGGCCGCATCAAATCCTGTAATCTGATCCTGGAACAAGTGTCCCTGATCGTTATTGATGTGTGTGCCGAATACCGGTTTAAAAATAATCGAATGATTTTCCGGCACAATTTGCGCTTTGGTAAAAGACAAGCCTGTAAAAATTAAGGCGAAAGAGAGTAACTGTTTTTTCATATTAACTTTTACTAAAACGGTAAGCGAGGCTGTAGTAGGCATATCGGTATCCTGTTGCACTGTTTTTAACTTCATTTGAAGTAAAGGTGGCAGTGTAATTGGCTGTCCAGCGGGCAATGGCAAAGGTTAAACCTACCTGTGTGGTAAAAACAAATGGTTTCGGTTTAAAAGTGATCGGCCCTTTATCGCTTCTAAATAAACCGCCCTGCAAGCTCGAATCAAATGCAACAGCATGTAATTGCGGACTAACTGAAAGAAAAAGTTCGTATTTACGCAGAACTTTATAGGTATTGTTATTACTTACCAAACTGTTAAAGGCCGCTGAGCCTTCCATATCGTTAAATCTTCCCAAACGGAACAGGGCACCCAGATTAGCTTTTGTAATCACATTGCCGAGTGCGGCCGAAGCTGTTCCTGTAACATCGAACACCTTATTGTTGGTGCTTACTAAAAGTTTGTTGTATTCAGCACCAAGGTTCAGCGTTGGCTCGCTGTTTAAGCCATATTCCCATCCTTCAATCTGGTTTTGGCCAACCAGCTTATGAAAAGCCTTCTGAAATTTTTCTCCAAGAGCATCTTTTCCGGTAACCCCCAGCTGGGCTGAAACCTTTAACAGCTGTTTGTTTTCATAAAACCGGCTGTAGTTTGCTTCTCCATACAGATATGCTGTAAAAGGTCTGTCGTGTAAAGCCGGATTAGGTACAAAGCTATAATAAGGATTGTATATTTTTTGGCCAAGCTCAAAGCCGATAATCTCTTTGCTTCTTCCGGCTTTCAGGTTTTCTCCATTTAATGCATGCCTGAATTTAATAAAAGCCCCATTCGTATAATAGCGGTCGCTGGTAATGTCGATATAGGCATCGTTTTCAGAGATAATCACAAGTTCATTTTTAAAACTTTGGGCATAACTAATTTCAGCTATGCCAATAAATAATAGTATAGCGTATAATCTGAGCATCAATTTCATTTATAGGGCATTTTAAAGCCATAAAAGTATTAATTATTGTTCGAAATCTCGATACCATTATGCGTGGTTAGGATTTGTTTATTCCTTTAGTGTATTTTACTTATATTATTTTTCAGTAAAGCAGTTTTAGCGCCAGGATCTAATTGATTTTCCCGCTTTTCATTACAATTGCCTGCCAGTACCGACGGGGGCTAGGTGGGCTGGCATGAGGAAAACCCATCAGGCTTTCGAAACCTGACGGATTTGAAAGGGGGGGGGTAAAACAGCCTGAAGCCTCAATTGTTTTACATCAGGCAATATTATTTTCTGCTGTAAACCATAGGTTTACGGGATTTTGCGCATTATTTGCTGAATTTGCTTTGCAGGGTTTATAATTTTTTCTACCTTTGCAACCCGCTTCGGAAGGAAGGGGTTTTGGGTAAAACCATTATATTGAA
>NZ_JACIEF010000002.1:1303670-1517507 GCF_014196715.1 Pedobacter zeae | reverse complement strand
ACAGAAGTCTGCCCTGCCGGGATGGTTACCGTAGTACCGATCGAAGTATAATCCGATCCGCTGGTAGCTGTGCCACCAACATTGTAGGTAATCTGCGTATCAGTAGTCGATGCATTACTTAAGGTAAAGGTAAACTCACCGGCTGTGCCTGGTTCTGCACCGTCTTTAGTGGCTGCAACAGTTACCGTGGCAGTGGTATTATCGGTAATGTTGATCGTTGCAGTTTTATCGGCAGGTACTGTTGTAATGCTTACCAATGGACTGTTAGAAGAAACAAGGGTCGCCACAACCGTTTCAGTGCCTTCAACGATGTTGTCAGTCAATACCGGGATAGTAATTGTTCCGGTAGTCTGACCCGCCGGGATGGTAATGGTCTTGGTTACGATCGTTGAGTAATCACTACCCTCTGTTGCCGTTCCACCCAAAGTATAGGTAATGGTGGTAGGTTGTGATGATGGATTACTTAAAGTGACCGTAAAGGTTCCGTTCACCGGACCGTTTTCACTGCCTGAAGTACCCGCAGTAATCGTAGCTACCGAGGTATCGTTATCGGTGATGTTCACCGTAGCCGGTACTGTACTTGCCGTAATCGATGGGTTGCTGGTTGCAGCAGCCATCGTTAAGATCACTGTTTCTGTTCCTTCAGCAATGTTATCATCCAGTACCGGTACACTTACCCTTACACTGCTCTGCCCTGCAGGGATGGTTACCGTAGTACCGATCGAGGTATAATCCGATCCGCTGGTAGCTGTGCCGGTTACCGAATAGGTGATCTGCGTATCAGTAGTCGATACATTACTTAAGGTAAAGGTGAACTCACCGGCTGTGCCTGGTTCTGCACCATCTTTAGTGGCAGCAACGGTCACCGTTGCTGTGGTATTGTCCGTAATGTTGATCGTTGCAGGGGTATTGCTTACCGTTACTGTCGGGTTACCCGATACAGTTAAAGTAGCCACAACCGTTTCAGTGCCTTCAACAATGTTATCCGTCAATACCGGGATGGTAATTGTTCCCGTAGTCTGACCCGCCGGGATGGTAATGGTCTTGGTTACGATGGCCGAGTAATCGCTGCCCTCAGTGGCCGTTCCACCCAAAGTATAGCTAATGGTAGTAGGTTGTGATGAAGGATTGCTCAGCGTTACCGTAAAGGTTCCGTTCACCGGACCGTTTTCACTGCCTGAAGTGCCTGCGGTAATCGTAGCTACCGAGGTATCGTTATCGGTGATGGTAGCTGTTCCTGTTGCTGTAGCAATGCTTACCAGTCCTGTTATTCCCGAAAGTGTAGCTGTAAAAGTTTCGCTGGCTTCCGCAATACTATCATCTATTATCGGAACAGTAAAAGTTTGTGTAGCGCCATTTACCGATCCAGCTGGGAAGGTAAGCGTTCCACTGGTTGCGGTATAATCGTCCGGTTGAACAGCTGTACCATTGGCAGTAGCAAAATTAACGGTAAAGCTATTCTGCACTGATCCGGTTAAGGTTACGGTGAAGGTAGCTAAACCACCGGTTACATTTTCTGCAACCGAAATATTATTGATAGAAACAGAAGCATTATCATTATCCACTATAGAAGTGGTTACAGTGGCATTACCTAAAGATGCCGGGCCTGTAATCGAACCGATAGAAACGGTATAGTCTTCCGTATTTTCAAGAATAGCATCATCAACTATAACCACAGGGAATGTGATGGTACCACTGGCTGTTCCAACAACCGATCCTGCCGGGAAAGTAATGGTTGAGCTGTTAAAATTATAGTCTGCAGCATTTGCCGTATTTGGTGTTATTCCGGTCACCACGGTTACCGGCGATGCAAGCGTTGTTCCGGCCGTTCCTGTAAGGGTAACGGTATAGTTAACCGTACCTGCATTTTCATTAACTGATGTTGGACCCGACAATACAACAGTTGGATAGATATTCACGTTAACGGTAATCGGATCGCTTACTACTCCATCGGCTGTTGTTAAGGTATAGGTATAACTATCTGTTCCGGTATAACCTGCATTTGGAGTATAGGTAACTTTTCCACTGGCATCAACCGTGGTGGTACCATGTGCACCATTACCTGCTAAAACAGTTGTATTGGTAGCTGTTACTCCATCATTAGCTTTAACATCGGTCGTTACCGGGGTATTCACCAAAGTATTGATGTTATCGGTTACGCCTACAGGTTTAATAGAAATGATAAAAGTTTGTGCTGCACTTTGGTTTACACCACCATTTGCCGTGCCTCCGTTATCATTTAACACTACAGTTACGGTAACCTTGCCTGCAAAATTCCCTGAAGGGGTGTAAGTTAAGTTTCCGGAGGCATCTATAGCAGGTTGTACCGTAAATGACGTATTACTGTTATTGCTCACTGTAAAATTAACGGTCTGGCTCGCAACCTCATCAGGCGGGCCAGCTAAAATAGCTGTAGCCCAATTATTTACGGTTTGCGCACCGGCATTTGCATTTACAAGTTGATCCGCGCCTTTTACAAAAGAAGGTGCATCATTTACCGGATTAACGGTTATGCTTAGTGTACTGCTTGCCGTACCTCCATTACCATCACTTACAGTATAAGTAATGGCCGGAGCGGTGCCATTATAATTGGCCACAGGCACAAAAACGTAACTGCCATCGGCATTAAGTGTAATGGTTCCAACGCCATTAATCAGGTTAGAAGAACCCGGAGCATAATCCACCCCAGCAATACTGTATTTCGTTATGGTTAAGGCATTATTATCGATATCACTATCATTGCTCAATACCCCATTTGCAGCATTAACAGTTAATGTTACATCTTCATTGGTCGATTTGGTATCGGCAGTTAAAACCGGATCGCTATTTACAGCAGTTATTCCGGCAGATGCTTTATTGTTACTGGTAACAGGATCATTTTGCGCTCCGGAAACAGTAGCGGTCGTATTATAATCAGTACCTACTTTTATTGTTGCAGTAATGGTTAATACACTACTTGCACCACTGTTTAAGTTACCAACCGTCCATACTCCTGTAGATGGATTGTAAGTTCCTTGAGTGGCCGAAGCAGATACGAACTGATATCCTGCAGGCAATAAATCAGCAACACTTACTCCTGTTGCATCACTCGGACCATTATTACCCGCCGTTACCGTAAATACTGCATTTTGGCCAACTTTTAAGAAGGCATTGGCAACCGTATTGGTTACATACAGGTCGGTACTGGATTGGATGCTCGTTGTAACTGTTGCCGATGTAGCAGCGTTTGTTCCCGCTTCAGCAGGAGTTGCTACCGCCGTATTGGACAAACTTCCAGTCGCACCCGAAGGGATAAGTCCTTTTATAGAAATACTTACCGCATTGGTTGATCCGGCCGGAATATTTGCCGTTAATGAAACCGAATTACCCGTTCCCGTACTTCCGGAAGTAACTGTTGCGGTTCCGGTTACACTTGTTGTCCAGCTTACATTTTGGATTCCTGATGGCACGGCATCGGTAATTACCGATGCAAGGGCATCGCTGGTGCTGGTATTCCTTACTGTAACAATATATTCGATTGCGGCACCTGCATTGGCGGTGGCCGGTCCGGTTTTAATAATTTCAAGCACCGGTACCCTGCTTACCACAGTACTGGCAGTGGCAGATGAAGCCGCAGCGCCAGCCTCCGAAGGTGTGGCCGTTGCCGTATTCGTTAACGTACCACTATAACCAGCCGGAACTTTTCCGCTCACCAAAATGGTAAAGCCATTGCCATTTCCAGCACTGATATCTCCCGTTACCGAAATATTGTTTCCTGTAACACTGCTGCTGGTAATAGTCGCGCTTCCGGTACTGCTTGCTGTAATGGCAACATTTGTAATTGCAGCAGGCACAATATCTGCCACACTTAAGTTCACAGCATTACCTGTTCCATCGTTGCTCACATTAATCAGATAATTAATGGTATTGCCTGCTGTTAAGGTAGCCGGACCTACTTTACTAATTTTTAATATCGGTTTCCTGCTCACTGTAGTCACCACCGCTGCAGAAGTAACCGGTGTACTTCCTGCTTCTGATGGAGTAATTGTAGCGGAGTTCGAAATTGTACCCGAGAACGAACTGCTTATTGTTCCTTTAATATTGATGATGATTGCATCATTTGTGCCAGCAGGGAGGTTAGCATTTACACTGATCGAATTGGTATTTCCTGAATTACCAGAGTTAATGATCGCATTACCCGAAGCCGTGGCGGTCCATTGAACATTGGTTAAGTTATTCGAAATGGCATCTGTAATTACGGCATTCAACGCTGTACTTGGCCCATTATTCCGAACGCGGATCTGGTAATTAATTTCCTCACCTGCTAAAGCTGTTGTTGGCCCGCTTTTGGTGATTACCGGACTAACCATAGCCGAAACAGCAGTTGTAGCACTGGCTGTTTTTGCAGCAACACCCGGTTCTGAAGGAGTTGCTGATGCATTATTTACGATAGTGCCAACATAAGTTGGGTTAATGGTACCGGTTATAACGATGTTAATTACACCATTTACCGGAACATTCACCACAGCAGAAACATTATTGGTGGTACCCGAAGCCGATCCATTAATTACAGCTCCATTGCTGGCCGTTGCTGTCCATTGTACATTACTGATATCAGAAGGAACCACATCAGCAATGGTAGTGTTTACAGCATCTGATGGTCCTGTATTGGTTAATTTTAAAGTGTAGGTAATCTGCTGTCCGCTGGATGCTGTGCCAGGTGCCGATTTAGAAAATGCTAAACCTGGTGTTTTCTGCAGCACTGTTGTTACCGGTGTAGAAACCACAGGTGGGTTGCCAGGTTCTGCAGGCGTGGCTGTAGCACTGTTTACTAGGTTTGCAGTTGCATTAGAAGCGACAACACCATTTACGGTAATCAATATTTTTGAATTACCACCTGCTAAAATATTTCCGGTTACAGATAATGCATTTCCGGTTCCGGTAGCCCCCGCGCTTACAGTTGCACCATTGCTAACGGTGGTACTCCAGGTTACATTTTGTATGGCTGCAGGAATTGCATCGGTAATTACTGTACCACTGGCATTACTTGGGCCAGCATTGGTTACTTCGATGGTGTAGCTTATCGGTAAACCAGCACTTAAAGTTGCAGGACCTGATTTAATTACGCTTAAATTGGTTTGTTTAGCCACAACGGTTGTAACAGTAGGCGAATTTACCGGCGTTCCACCAGTGCCAATTTTTGCCGATGCAGTATTCGATATATTTCCGGCAAAAGCAGGATTTATAGTTCCAACAACATTAATGGTAATGGTATTGCCCGAAGCAAAAGGAATATTTCCAACTACTGCTACATTGTTTCCGCTACCGCTTGCGCCTGAAGTAATTGAAGCTGCACCATTTGCTAAAGCCGTCCAGCTTACATTCGTAATATCTGTAGGAATTACATCTGCAATATTTACGGCCGTTGCATCACTTGGTCCATTGTTGCTTATGGTAATGGTATAATTTATTTGAGTACCAGATGCTGCAGTGCTTGGTCCGCTTTTCTGTACGACCAAACTTGGTGAACTCACAACGGTTGTATTCACCGTTGATGAATTGTTTGTGGTATTAAAATCTGTTATTCCTGGTTGTAAAGTTACTGTTGCGGTATTAGTTAGTGTTGATGCAGCAGTGTTGGATGGCACTTTCCCGCTCACTAAAATGGTAATGAAATTTGTACTTCCCGCGTTTATATCTGCACCTACAGAAATATTATTGCCGTTGCCTGTTGTTGGTCCGTTTATAGTAGCAGTTCCGCTGGCAGTTGCCGACCAGCTTACATTGGTAATACCTGCCGGCACAACATCCGAAATCGTTAATCCGCTAGCATCAACCGGACCATTATTAACAACTTTAATAGCATAGCTGATGTTTTCTCCTGCTGATATGGTCTGCGGACCCGTTTTACTGATCGCAATATCAGTCGATCTGTTAATGCTCGTGGTAACAGAACTTTGCTTAATATCACTAACAGTTACTTCAACTGTATTGGTAAATACTGCCCTGGCGGTTTGTTTGATGATACCATTAACAGTAACGGTAATCGTACCTGTTCCAGCGTTAATATTTCCCTTGGTTAATATCGAGTTTGTTGATCCTGAAGTCGTACCTGTAACTGTTGCACCTGCAGTAGCTACTGCGGTCCAGCTATTTACCTGAACATCTGGAGGTACATTATCAACAATAAACGCGTTGGTAATATTTCCGGCACCCGTATTGTTAACTACAATCGTATAGGTTATCGGGTCGCCTATGTTTGCATTGGCCGGGCCCGATTTTGAAACCCTAAATACAGGATCGTTATCTACAGTGGTTACCTTTGTTGAAGTGTTATCAGAAGGATCAGGATCTGTAATGCCCGAAGCTAATGTTGCCGTTGCCGTATTGGTAATAGTATTACCCTGTGTTAAGGCGGGCGAAACCGTTCCACTGATGTTAACCAGAACAAGTCCGGTTGTTGGTGGAATTGTTGCATTAAAGCTTACATTTCTTGTACTCTGATTCCCGGAAATATTTGTTGTTGCCCCTCCGGAACTAACCACATTCCAACTTATACCACTTACAATTTCGGTTGGTATATTATCAAGTATATCGGTTATAGCGGTACTTGGCCCGTCGTTTACAATGCGTAGGGTATATGAAATTACTTCACCTGCCCCCACGTTTGCCGGACCAGATTTTGTGATACGCACATTTGCTCTTCTAGTAGTAGAAGTGGTGACAGTACTGGTTGCAGGTGTTAAATCGGTTACACCTGTCGGCGGAGTTGCCGTTGCAGTATTTGAAATACTGGTGGTTAATGTTGGTGAAATCCTGCCAGTAACTGTAATGATAATTTTATCAGCCGTATTCGCAGCGAGGTTACCTGTAATATCGATATTTCCTGAACCACTGCCCACACTAGCTGTTGCCGCACCTTGTGTAGCCACTGTCCAGGTAGGTGTTAAAAGGTTTGCATCAAAATTATCCACAATTCTTGCGGCAGTAACATCACCAGGTCCCGCATTGGTTACCGTTATGGTATAACTTACCTGCTCTCCTGCAACTGCGGCTGTTGGTCCGGTTTTTTCTATTCTTAAATCAGCTTGTTTTGTAACTGCAGAAGTAACGCTATTCGAAGTTACTACCGGGTTACCTGCTTCTGATGGTGTTACAGTAGCTGAATTTAACAAGGAATTCCCTGCAAAAGATGCATTTACCTTACCCGTAATGGTTACATTAATGGAATTTGCTGATCCGGCCGGTATATTCCCTGTAATGCTTAAATTGTTTCCAGTTCCTGTTGCACCCAAACTTATACTTGCCGTGCCCGCAGTAGTGGCCGACCAGCTTACATTGGAAATACCACTTGGGATATTATCTGCAATTACGGCAGCAACTGCATTACTTGGACCTGCATTTTTGATATTTAAAGTATAGGTTATGTTTTCGCCAGCATTAACTGAAGATGGTCCGGATTTAACAATGGTAATGGCACTTTTATTCGAAATAGTGGTGTTTACTGCATTTGAATTAACCGGAGCTATACCTGCCTCAGTTGGTGTGGCCACAGCCTGATTGGTAATGGTTACATTACTTTGAGCAGCAGAAATCGTTCCTGTTGCTGTTATCGTTACTTTATTTGCAGTACCTACCTTTAAGTTGCTGGTTAAACTAACATTTCCGGTACCCGACGCTGCACTCACGGTAGATGTTCCCGCTGCCACCGCTGTCCAGGTTACACCGGTTAATTGTGTCGGTATAGCATCGGTAATACTTAAATTGCTGGCATTGGAAGGCCCGTTATTAACGGCTTCAATGATATAAGTAACTGTTTCGCCAGCCTTAGCTGTTGCCGGTCCGGTTTTGGTTAAACTGATTGATGGCAATTTACCTACCGAAGTGGTTACCGTATTGGATGTTTTAGGCGTAGCGCCACTTTCTGCAGGTGTAACCGTGGCACTATTGGCAATACTTGTTGCCGCAGTACCTGCATCTACAGTTCCCGTTACGGTAACGACAATTTTATTTGCTGCGCCTGCTGGGATATCGCCGGTTACGTTAACTGCATTTGTACTTCCTGTGGCACCTGCCGTCACAACAGCCGTTCCTGAAACTGAAGTCGTCCATGATGGGTTTAAAATACTTGACGGAATAGCATCGGTAATTACTGATGCATTTGCGTTGGCTGTACCTTGGTTGGTAACCGTAATGGTATAGCTGATCTGTTCTCCTGCGTTGATAGATGATGGTCCGGTTTTCTGTATAGCTAAAACCGGAATTTTGCTCACATTGGTGGTTATGGTTGATGTTGCAGGTGTTGTTCCACTTTCTGATGGCGTAGCGGTGGCGGTGTTAGCTAAACTACCGTTTAATGCCGCACTTACCTTACCGGTAATGGTCACGGTAATATGGTTGGCACTTCCGGCAGGTAGATTGCCGGTAATGGCCACGGTATTTCCGGTTCCGCTTGCCCCTGTCAATACCTGCGCATTACCTGTGGCGGTAGCCGTCCACGTTACATTAGTAACCTGGTTAGATACGGCATCAGCTATGCTTAAATTTTGAGCATCAGCTGTGCTGGTATTAAATACATCAAGGGTGTATGTAATATTCTCTCCTGCTGTTAATGCCGTAGGACCATTTTTAGTAATCGCTACCGTTGGTGTTCGATTAACCGTTGTATTCGTTGTTGATGATGGAGAAGGGCTTCCGGTTTCTGTTGCAGTTACTGTTGCTGTATTGCTTAACGTACCACCAAATGCCGGATTTACCTTTCCGGTAACCGTAATAATTACTTTATTTGCTGCACCTGCCGGAATGGTTACCCCTGTTTGCAGGTTGTTGCCACTGCCTGTTGCACCGGCATTAATGACTGCCGCTCCCTGAACAGTTGATGTCCAGGTAGGATTTAAAACCTGGGCAGAAATGGCATCATTTAAGGTTGCATTAATGGCATCACTTGGCCCGTTATTTCCAATTTCTATCGTGTAGCTGATATTCGCTCCGGAGATAAGCGTAGAAGGTGCACTTTTTAGTACAGTTAAACCCGATTGAGTGGTTACAGAAGTATTAACCGGGCTCGAAGTAGTTGGCGGTACACCGCTTTCTGCTGGCGTAACCGTTGCAGTATTGGTAATACTACCTGATGCATTGCTCGCTATTTTTCCGGAAACAGTAATCTGAACCGTACTGTTCGCCTGGAAACTTCCGGTTAAGCTCAGGTTATTACCCGTACCTGTTGCCCCGGCAGATATAGTTGCCGTTCCCGCCGTTACGGCACTTGTCCAAGTGGTATTGGTTATCGATGACGGTATGGCATCAGTAATTACGGTATTTAAACTATTTGATGGCCCTGTATTTTTTATGGTTATCAAATACACAATATTGTTTCCGGCAATTGCAGTACTTGGTCCACTCTTGGTAATGGTAAATACCGGTTTTCTGCTAACCGAAGTGATGGCCTGCGCATTTACAGGTGTGCTTCCGCTTTCCTGCGGTGTGGCTGTAGCAGTATTGGTAATGTTACCTTCAAAATCAGGTTTAATGGTGCCTGTAACATTGATAATGATTTTATTGGATGCCCCTGCCGGAACATTGCCGGTAAGACTGATATTATTCCCGCTGCCGGTTGCACCCGCTGTTACAGTAGCCGCGCCCAATACCTGGCTGGTATAGCTTACATTTGTTAAAGAAGCTGGCACAACATCTGCCAACTGTACGCCTGTTGCATTACTTGGACCATTGTTAGCAATCTGAATCTGATAACTAAGTGTATTCCCTGCAGTTTCTGATGATGCGGCAGTTTTTGAAAGGGTAACACCAGATGTACTGGTAATATTTGAATTTACACTTGAAGTACTTCCCGTTCCCTGTGGTTCTGCAGGAGTCACCGTTGCCGTATTGGTGATGCTTCCTGTTGCACCCGGATTTACCGTTCCCTGAATGGTCACATTTATGGCATTTGCACTTCCTGCCGGGATATTAACTTTCAAATTGACATTATTCCCACTACCCGATCCACCCGTGGTAACAGTAGCCGTACCTTCGGCAGTACTGGTCCAGGTTACACCTTGTATGGCTGCAGGCACCGCGTCGGTAATATCAGCATTTACGGCATTACTACTCCCGTTATTTACAATCCTTAAGGTATAAGTTACTGCCGAACCCGCTGTTAAACCGGAAGAGCCTGTTTTGGTAATGGCCAATACTGGCTTGGCATTTATAGTAGTATTATTGGTAGCTGTATTATTTGCCGTATTCGGATCGGTGATACCCGCTGGAGGAGTTAAATTTACCGTATTACTTAAACTTCCTGTTGCAGCGGCAGCTACTGTTCCCGTTATCGTCAAGGTTGCCGATTGTCCGTTGCTTAAAGTTAAGCCGGTCCAGTTTCCATTTGTGCTGGTATAGCTACCCGATGAAGTATTATAACCGGTTGCGGTAAAACCAGCAGGTAAAACATCTACAACTTTAACAATATCGGAGGTTAATAGCTGGCTCGTGCCATTATTAGTAAGCGTAATGGTATAAGTTAACGCTTCGCCTGCAATTACCGGATTTGGCGTTGAGGTTTTTGCGATGGCAAAATCTATCGAACGGTTTATTGTGGTTGCATCTGTTGCTGTGTTATTACCAGTGTTAGTATCTGTTGTTCCTGCCGGTGCAGTAACTGTTACTGAGTTATTTAAGGTTCCACTTGCATTGGCCGCAACGGTTCCGGCAATGGTTAATGTAGTAGATTGACCGTTGCTTAAGGTTAAGCCTGTCCAATTCCCGTTAGTTTGGTTATAGGTACCTGCAGCGGCAGTAAAAGTTGTTGCAGTAAATCCTGCCGGAAGGTTATCGACCACGTTTACCACATCAGTTGAGAGTAGCGCACTGCTTCCGTTATTGGTTAAAGTTATGGTATAGGTTAATACCCCGCCAGCTACAACTGGTTTTGGCGATGCGGTTTTTGTGAGCGCTAAATCAACCTGCCTGTTAATGGTTGTATTATCTGTTTGGCTATTGTTGGTCAAATTCGGATCAACCGTACCCGTTGGTGCGGCCACGCTTGCCGTGTTACTGATGGTACCCGATGCAGTTGCTGCAAGCGTACCTGCAATAGTTAAAGTTGCCGATTGTCCGGTTGCTAGAGTTAAACCTGTCCAATTGCCATTTGCACTGGTAAAAGTACCTGTTGATGCGGTAAAAGTATTTGCAGTAAAGCCGGCTGGAAGATTATCGGTAATCTTTACAACATCTGTTGACTTTAAGGTGCTTGGACCGTTATTCGTTAATGTGATGGTATAGGTTAAAGCATTGCCTGCAATAGCTGGTTTTGGCGACGCCGTTTTAGTTAATGATAAATCAATTGACGGAACCGGAACGATATTGGTAATAGAAGTCGAATTATTAGCAGGCGTAGGGTCTGTTTCTGCACCGGTAATATTCGCATCATTAGCATAGTTAGCCGCCGTAGCATTAGCATTAACCGTAGCCACAATACTTAATGTTTGTGAAGAGCCACTATTTAGTGCCCCAATGGTCCAAACACCTGTAGCTGCACTATAGGTTCCTGTTCCCGGAGTGGCACTTACAAAGGTATAGCCTGCTTTTAACAGGTCGTTTACCTGCACACCTGTTGCATTACTTGGTCCGTTATTGGTTGCGGTAATGGTAAAGGTTACATTTTCTCCAACTGTTGGATTTGTTTTATTTACAGTTTTAGCAATCTGTAAATCGGTACTTTCGGTATAGGTAATTACGACATCATCGGCAGAAGCTGCACAAGGAGAACTTGTGATGGTCCAACGTAAAGTAGCAGCGGTATTTTTTGCAATCGTTACCGTAGTATTGCGGTTTGTTGGCGCATTAATGGTGGCCGATCCGTTAACAACTGTCCAAACACCGGTACCCGAGGTTGGCGCATTTCCCTGTAAAGTAAATATTCCTGAGTTATATTGCGTTTGATCTGCCCCGGCATCGGCAGTTGTTGGTAATTGGCTCACTGTTACAGTTACCGGAGATGATGGCACAGATAAACATGTGGTTCCAGCGGTAGAAACTGTTGTTCTTCTGTATAAAGTGGTAGTGGTTAAAACAGGAGGCTGAAAAGTTGCCCCATTTGCACCTGAAATAACGTTCCACGTTGTTCCATTGGTTGAATTCTCCCAAACATAACTAATAGTGCCCGATCCTGTTCCATTACTTACTGAAGTTAAAGCAGCAGGTTGCGTATTGGTACAAATTGTCTGATTGCTGCCGATAGATCCGGCAGTTAAAACACCCTGAACGGTCACCGTAAAAGTAAATGTATTGCCCGAACAGCCATTGGCAATAGGCGTCACCGTAAAGGTTACCACTTGTGCCGAACCGGTTGTATTGGTCAAAGTTCCGGTAACACTTGTACCCGAACCACTGCTTGGAATTCCTGTTACATTGGTAGTATTATCCCTTACCCAGTTATAACTTGTTGCTCCACTAAAATTAACGGCAGTTATAGCTGAACCGCTGCAAATATTCTGACTGGCAGGTGTTGCCGATCCGGTTGGCAATGCATTTACCGTAACTGTAACAGCTGGTGTTATGGCTTCGGCACAGGCACCACTTTTAACCCTAACCCTGTAGTAAGTGGTAGCAGTTAAAACTCCTGGAGTGATGGAAGTTAAATTTTCTGTTCCTGCGATATCCGTCCAGGTACTGTTATTTGGAGAGGATTGCCAAAAAACAACATTGCCGGTCTGACCGCTTATAGATAATGCTGTTGGTGCAGTATTATAGCAAATGCTTTGCGAGCCATTTACCGTACCAGCCACAGTTGCCGGGCTCTGGCTAAGGACTACAGTACCACTAACTGTGCCGCTACATCCCGTATTATCGGTTACAGAAACCAGGCTATAGGTTCCCGCCGTTGTCGAAGATATGATATATGGACTTGATGTAATTCCGGTTACATTCACCAATAAACCTGCAGGGTTTCTGTAGCTGATACTCCAGTTCGGTGTTCCGGTTAGCGCAACCTGAAGATTAGGTGTTGGTGAAGGAGAACAAACAGTACCACTGGCGTTACCAACTATGCTCAAAGTACCGGTAGGTAACACACTGTTGTTAGTTAAAACTAAATCAGAAGTACTGGTACAAGTACCATTGGTTATCGTCCACCGGGCCGTTACAGGAGAGCCATTTCTTACCCCTACAACAGTTGCATTCACTTGATTAGGGTTGTTAAGCGTAGCAAAATTACCAGGATTGGAAATAAGGCTCCATTGTCCCGTACCTACAGTTGGGGTATTACCCGTAATAAAAAACGTACCATCGTTACAGGCCGTACCACCAGAAGTAATTGATGAACTGGCTGTAGTTGGATTGGCATATAATAAAACAGTTGAGTTGCTTCCTCCACTTACTGTTGCTGTATTAGACCAATTACCAGAGGATTGAACTGTCGTCGCTGTTGCAGTAATCGTAAAAGAGGCAGTTTGCCCGGCAGCAAGACCAGTACCTGAATTATAGGTAAAGGTATAAGTGGTACCAACATTCGAACGAGTCCATGGGGCAGTTGTTCCGGTTGAACTTACAAAAGTCATTCCTGTCGGAATTACATCTGTTACCGAAAAAGTATTCAGGTTTGTAGTGCCCTCATTTTTAACCGTAATGGTATAGGTCGCATTGCTACCTGTAGCAATACAGGTTGGACTAACTGTTTTTACGATAGATATGTTGGGTTTGGTTAACAGTAAATCTTCGTCTGTTAAAGCAGGATTATAGTTGCTCCCACCTACTGTTCCGCCAGTTTCATATGTGGTATTTGTGCCTGATATCGCAAAAGATGCGGGAGAAATTAAACGGCTTGGATTTGCAGCAGTACGTGTTGGATCGAGATAAGTTACCTGCGCCGGATTACTGTATGTGCCTGGAGCCGTTGAAGCCGGAATGGTAACCGTCAGTTGAATAGTAGCTGATGTTCCGGCAGGAATGTTAAAATTTCCCAATACCGGAGAAGTAGCCGTTCCGCTATTTGCGACTGTAACTACGGTTGATGGGCTGGTAGAATAAACAATTGTTGCAGATAAGAAGGTTAAACCTGCAGGCAGCTGATCGTTTATACGAACACCCTCTGCACCTCCACCTGTATTGTTAATGTTAATGGTGTAAACCGTGGTAGAACCTGCAGGCACTGAAACTGTCGGGTTGCTTCGAGATTTAGTGATCACCAGGTTTGGCAAACAGGTAGAGCTTACGCCCTGCAATTCAGGGGGTAAATCATTAAACGCGAACTGATTTACTACACCAGGAGTCGAACCATCTGTTGCACCATAAGGAACATTAGAATTCGCGTTCCCAGTTTGTGTAACACCATCATTTGTTCTTCCGCTTAAACCACCTGAAGTATTTGTTGTTATGGTAGCATTGGGAATTTTATAATAGATTACACCGCCGCCGCCACCACCACCAGGACCATGCGCCGTTGTAGTAAAAGAATTACCACCGTTACCACCTTTTGCCTGAATGGTCAAAGTAGCTGTAGGGCTTGGATTAGCAACATTTATAAATATTGTTCCCCCGGCACCGCCACCACCTGCGCCATCTGCAGCGCTACCTAAACCACCCGCCTCGCCCCGGCCTCCATTTGCTAAAATAGTTCCTGTTCCTTCAATTTTATTTGCGGTGATGAGGATAATACCCCCACCAACACCACCTCTAACACCGTTTGTTGCATTATTGGCATCCCCGGCACCACCTCCTCCTCCTAAAAATAATCTGTTTAATGCGTACGGAACTGCAGCGCCCTGTCTACCACCGGTAACTGTATTGTCGCCATCTCCGCTATTCCAGCCCCATCCGCCTAATCCACCTGCAGAGCCATTACCGCCACCGCCTCCACCGGCATTGTGCACGTTACCACCTCCACCAGCGTTCCCCGGTGCACCGCGACCATAATCGCCATCCGGATACCCCTGAACACCATTATCAACCTGGTTATATCCATCCCACATAAAACGCGGGGTACCCACAATTCCTTCTCCTTTTGTACTCGCTAAGGTCGAATTGGTGGTAACGTATAAGCTTTGCTGGGTATTTGCAATGGTACGGGGTAAAAGATAGCCCCCCCGGAAACCAGTTGCACTCGCATCAATCACACGACCATTCATGGTTAGCGTTCCGGCAACATCAATTGCAATTAAACCACCGGCTTTACCATTCCAGGGAATGGTTTTAATATCGGTAGTCATCGTCAGGTTCGAATATTGCATTAAACGCACCACCTGGAAACGTCTTTGTCCCTTTGTAGCAGTCGCATCCGAATTCACATAACTATTTACCAATCCCCCACCTGAACCAGCTGCCTTAAATTGCAATGTTCCTCCTGCAGTGGTTACATCATTAAGAGCCACCACATATTCGTAACGCCCGGCAGTTACGGTTCCGGTATAACCCGAGCCATTATTGGCCGCTATACCCGATCCGTATGATGAAGTATTCGTTGTATTGGCATCCGCACCCTGCATCTGGATAATCAACAACAAATTACCTTTGGTTATCTGGGTGTTACCAAAAGAAAACACGGTACTTCCCACAGTAAATGAGCCAGGTACAGGATCCAATTCTAAGGAGGTACTGCCTGCATTTAAGGTTATATTTCCCGATTTAGACGGATAGAATGTATTCGCTGCTGTACTTAAATTTCCGGCGCCATCTGCACCCGGCGTAGCACATACAGGGGTTTGTGCATTTGAAACAGCGGTATAAAAAAGTAAAATGGCGATAACAAGCGATGCACATTTGATGAAGTAACCAGCTGGCTTCCTTAAGTTAACTTTTTTACCAAAAAAAATGTACGAAAAATGAGATAGAGAGGGTAAATTTTTATTCATAAGCAGGGTGATGATGAAGTACTTGTATCATTAAGCAATGATACCATGTGTATTAGCTGTTTATAGGTTTAGACGTATTTACGTAATTTTAAAATCAATGGTTTTTTTAGAATAAAAAGCTAACGGATAACGCATTACACCTGTTCATTTTATTCATTTATTTCCGCAAAAGTACTAAACAAAACATTATTCAGTATTAGCAACTCTACAAGAAAGCTCAAAAATTGCATAATTAATAATACAATAAAACACAAATATGATATAAGAAAAATAGAATAGCCCTTTTAAGCACTTTCTGGTAGGTTTTTCGTTCAAGCGATACTTTTGATGTGTTGATTTTGATCAAATAAAAAATTACAACCTGTAGCTATATCGGTTTAGTTTCTTATTAAGTATATGATTAAAGTCGACTAAAAATCAAAAGCAACAAGGTGGTATGCCTTCCAAAACCCGAGTAATAGTTGGGTAGTTTAAAGTGCTTAAAGCAACATCAAATTCATCGCTATACCAGGGCACCTGGTAGCATGATGGTACGGGCCAAAAGAGAATGATTAAAACTTTGCCTGTTTTAAAATGTTGACTAAGAATAAACAGGTATGTTATGAAAACTAAAGACAGTAAAAATACAACGGAAGAAAAGCACAAGAGCAAAGGAAGCTCTAAAGGAAAAGCTTCCTTCGATCAGAACGGAGAGGGTGCTTCGGATAAATTTGGTCAGGCAGGCTCCACACCTAACGAATCAGGGGCAAGTGGGCCCGGTACTGTGGATAGAAAGAAAAAAGCTTAGAAAAGATAAAAAGAGTAAAATACTCTTTTTATCTTTCATAGATACTCATCTTTTCAGCCAGTTCTATAATGCTCTTGATTTTCAGTTTCTGGAAAAGCCTCAATTTGTATGTACTTACCGTACCCATTTGAAGTTTTAACTGGTTAGAGATTTCTAATACACCAATACCTTTGGTTAAAAGCTCTGCTACCTCCAGTTCTCTGCCCGATAATTTGGTAAATGGATTATCGGCATCGTTACCCAAAATACTGTTAAACATATTTTCTTTAACATTTCTGCTCGAATACCGGCTGCCTGCTAAAATCGTTGTAATAGCGGTTACAATTTCTGATTCTTCTGCATTTTTGGTCAGGTAACCGGAGGCACCCGATTTTAAATAAGGTACAGCATAAATATTCTCGTTTAAAGAAGAAAATACCAGGATTTTAGCATTTGGCTGAACCAATTTAATTTGATCGATTACCTTAAGGTTGTTGCCTCCAGGCAAGTTTACATCAATGATGACTAAGCTCGGTGATTTTTCTACTTCCACAAGCGCCTGCTCCAATGTCGAGGCATGGATGATTTCAACACCAGGCCAAAAGTCTGATATTAAACCTTTTAAACCTCTACGAATGATTTCATGATCATCGGCGATGAGCACTGTAAAAGTACTTACGGTATTTTTTGTTTTCATTATTTTAAAGAATATTCTGCAAGTTAGTAAAAAGTTATTTTTTTGTACGTAATAGTAGTAAATTTTTTGTCTAAATATGTAAATATTATTATACACAATTAAAAAAAAATGTTAAAAATGTTTTGAAGGTGCCAGCCTGAGATTTTTTAGCAAAAGCATAAACTCCACTAATTTCACGCGTAGCGCTGCTTAACCGCAAATTTCAAACATAAAATACAGTACAGCGATGAATTACAGTCAGTTATTCTTTTCCTTACAATTCCTGCAATTCTGCCAAAAAACGATTAAATCTTAGCCCTGATCCGGCTAAGTGTTTCCAGCCTGATGGCCAAAAATGAGGCGATATGTTTCAAAGGAACGCGGTTAATCAGATCGGGAAAAGAAACCAGGAACCGCTCATATCTTTTTTCAGCCGAGGAGATCCTGCAGAGATAAGCACGCTCCTCTGCAGAGCGGTAATATAATTCGATCATTTTTCGGCCAACAATATTGGCTTCAGTAAAGTTTTCATACAGGTATTCTGATAATACATGTGGTATAGCAATTAAATCTACATCTTCTAATGCCTGTAGATACTCATCCGAATCGCTTTCAGCCAGGAAGTTGCGTATGGTACCTACAATTTCATCCTCTTTGGCAATCCATGTGGTCACCTCACTATTCCCGTCTTTTGTAAACCCCCTCACGATCCCTTTAACAATTAAAAAAAGGTATTGATTACGATCTACAGGTGAAATGAGGTATTTATTTTTTCTGTAGCTGACCGGAAAGGTATACTGATTAATCCGCCTTTCTATTTCATTATTAAGCGGATGAAATTTCTTAAAAATGGAGATCAAAGGGGAAAAATTATTGTATTGCTTCCACTTGTTATCATCTGATAAGTTAACTGCGATCATAAAAACTACTGATTAAACAGACAATTTTCTCATTAAATGAGAGAATTACGATGTAATAATAAGAACATTGGTCTTAAAAAAGAAGTTTTATTACATATAATTTAAAAGCAAACTAAAACTCCTTCTCCACGCCCAGACCAAACAAAGCAAAGTCATATTTCACAGGATCTGAGGGATCAAACTCCTTTAAATTATTGGTTAGTTCTACTGCGGTTAACCAATCTGTTTGCTTCCTGTTGATGAGGCCGAGCAAGCGCCCTACCCTATCTACATGTACATCACAAGGGCAAATCAGATCCTTAGGCTTCAGCGTGTTCCAGATTCCAAAATCAACGCCCCTGTCATCAGCCCTGACCATCCACCTTAAAAACATGTTCAAGCGCTTACACGTCGATTTTTGTTGTGGCGAAGAGATGTGTTTTTGGGTACGGTGCGGAAAATCTTCCATGGAAAAAAAATATCTCCTGAAGTAATTAAGGCATTGTTCGATAGAAACCTGCAACTCACCGGCCTGGCAGGCTTCCGAAGCATTAATCACCTGGTTTACCCCATCTGATATTTCCAGATAGGCATCAAGAAAAACATCTTGTTTGGGCACAAAAGCTTGCTCTAAACTATCAAAGCGGCCATAATGCATTTTGAAAAAGGAAATAAAATAAAGCAGGTCGGTATCGTTAAAGGTGCGGTGCTTAAAATTCAGTAAACCTTTTAACTCTTCATCGCTATGGTTAAGCACAAAATCGTAAGGTGCATTGTCCATCCGGTTAAGTAACTCCCGGCATTTGCTGATAATGGTTTTTCGCTGCCCCCAGGCCAGTACCGCAGCAAAAAAACCTGCAATTTCAATATCCTGTTTTTTCTCAAAAAGATGCGGAATACAAACCGGATCGTTTGCTATAAAACCAGGCTGATTGTATTGCGCTACTTTATAATCAAGAAAATTCTTTAACTCCAGGAATTGCATGAGATAGTTGGGTTAAAACGAAAGAAGTAAAAATGATAGTTATCCGGAGCTGAACGCAGATCTCCGTAATATGCGGTAATTCGTTATCATTTATTGGATTCAATAAAAAAATAAAAAGTTGCGTCATCCCGACCGAAACACAGTGAGCGGAGAGAGCTACCTCAAGACAGACTTAGCTTCGCTGAGCACTCCGTGGTTCTCGGCTTCGCTACACTTCGCTCGAAATGACGGCACTTTTATTTCTAAGCAGCTTAAGCCAAAGCCCTTTCGAGATCTTCTAAAAGATCGTCGATATCCTCTACACCTACACTTAAACGGAGTAAGTTATCGGTCACGCCAACCTTTTCCCGTTCCTCTTTCGGAATGGAACCATGCGTCATCGTAGCAGGATGATTGATCAGGGACTCTACCCCACCTAAAGATTCGGCCAGGGTAAACACTTTAAAGTTCGACGAAATCCTGAAGGTTTCCTGCAAATCTGCACCTTTTAACGTGATCGAAATCATACCTCCGAAGCCACGCATCTGTTTTTTAGCAATATCGTGGTTAGGATGATCTTCAAAGCCAGGCCAGTAAATTTTATCAACTTTTGGATGTGTTTTTAAATAACGGGCAACACGTTCGCCATTTTCGCAATGTGCTTTCATCCTTAAATGAAGCGTTTTAATCCCCCTCAGAACTAAAAAAGCATCTTGTGGCCCCGGTGTTGCGCCGCAGGCATTGTATACAAACCAAAGGTCTTTATATAAAGCCTCGTTATTGGTTACTAGTGCTCCCATTACCACATCAGAATGACCGCCGATATACTTGGTTACCGAATGCATCACAATGTCTGCACCCAAATCAATCGGGTTTTGCAGGTAAGGCGAAGCAAAAGTGTTGTCAACCGTTAGCATTAGTTTTTTCTCTTTGGTAATTTTGGCTATCCCCTCAATGTCAATAACCTGCATGGTTGGGTTAGTAGGTGTTTCTATCCAAACCAACCTGGTTTTATCATTAATATACGGCAGGATGTTTTCAGGTTTGGAAAGATCCAAAAAATGGAATTTGATCCCGTATTTAACATAGATCTTTGTAAAGATACGGTAAGAACCACCATACAGGTCATTCCCGGTAATAACTTCATCACCTGGTTGCAATAGGCGTAACACTGCATCGGTTGCGCCCATCCCACTCGAAAAAGCCAAACCATATTTGGCATTTTCCAAGGCCGCTAAACAATCTTCCAAGGCTTTACGCGTTGGGTTAGTCCCCCTCGAATATTCATACCCCTTATTGTCTCCAGGAGATTTTTGCCAATAGGTAGAGGTTTGATATATCGGTGTCATTACAGCACCAGTGGTTGGATCAGGCTCTTGGCCAGCATGTATAGCTTTAGTTGCGAATTTCATTTTTTTGAGATTTGAGAGGTGAGACCGGAGATATTTGTCGAGATCCAAATCTCATGTCTCACATCTGATTAATATATGAAAACCGTTTGTTAGAAGATTCAAAAACTTCAAACCTTACGACTCTAAACTTATTTTTAAAACGCCTGCACGAAGATTCACGGCTCAGAACTCAGGACTGAACTAATACGCTCGTGCAAACAACACCCTCTGAATAGATGGTTTACCCGAATAGATGCAAACACCATCTTCCAGTAGATTATCCAAAGGAATACAACGGATAGTTGCTTTAGTTTCTTCCTTAATTTTTTGTTCTGTTTCTGGCGTTCCATCCCAATGTGCAGCGATAAAACCAGCCTTTGTATCCAAAAGTTCCTTAAACTCTTCGTAAGAATCTGCTTTTGTAATGTGTTCATCCCGGTAAGCCAATGCTTTGTTGAACATGCTCTGCTGGATATCTTCCAGCAGTTTTACAATATAGATATCTAACCCTTCCTGGGGTACGGTCTGCTTTACTTTTGTATCCCTACGGGCAACTTCTACCGTCTTATTTTCAAGATCGCGGCCACCGATAGCGATACGGACCGGCACACCTTTTAACTCATAGTCGGCAAATTTAAATCCAGGCCGTTGCGTATCCCTGTCGTCATATTTCACCGAAACGCCTAAACCTTTTAAACGCATCGTTAATTCATTAACGTACGAAGAAATTCTCGACAGGTCCTCTTCACCCTTATAAATCGGAACAATTACCACCTGTATTGGCGCAAGTTTTGGTGGGATAATCAAGCCAGAATCGTCACTGTGTGCCATAATCAAGGCACCCATCAGGCGGGTCGAAACGCCCCACGAAGTAGCCCAAACATAATCTAACTTACCGTCTTTACCCGTAAATTTAACATCAAAAGCTTTTGCAAAATTCTGGCCTAAAAAGTGCGAAGTACCGGCCTGCAAAGCCTTACCATCCTGCATCAATGCTTCGATGCAATAGGTATCCAGGGCACCGGCAAATCTTTCGTTAGGCGATTTACGCCCTCTTACCACAGGTACAGCCAACCAGTTTTCTGCAAAATCGGCATAAATATGCAACATACGTTCTGTTTCTTCAATGGCTTCTTCGGCAGTAGCATGGGCGGTATGCCCTTCCTGCCATAAAAATTCGGCCGTCCGTAAAAATAACCTCGTACGCATTTCCCATCTCACTACATTGGCCCACTGATTGACCAATATTGGAAGATCCCGGTACGATTGGATCCAACCTTTATACGTGTTCCAGATAATGGTTTCCGAAGTTGGACGCACAATCAACTCCTCTTCCAGTTTGGCAGCTTCGTCAACTACAATATTGCCATTACCGTCATTTTTTAAGCGATAGTGTGTAACAACAGCACATTCTGTCGCAAAGCCCTCTACGTGAGAAGCTTCCTTAGAGAAAAATGACTTTGGGATGAATAAAGGAAAGTAGGCATTTTGATGACCTGTATCTTTAAACATTTTATCTAAAACGGCCTGCATTTTTTCCCAGATAGCATAACCATTGGGCTTAATAACCATACAACCACGTACCGCCGAATGTTCTGCTAAGTCTGCTTTGATTACGATATCGTTATACCACTGGGAATAATCTGCTTGTCTACTTGTAATTTCTTTGCTCATGTTATGTATTTGGAACGTAATTTGTACGTTAAAAAGTGTAAATTTCGATGGCAAATTTATAAATTTATGCCTACAAAAGGTTAAGAATTGATATCAATTATAATTTAACATTTTTAGACTAAGTAAATAGTTAATAATTAATTACTTTTGAAGCTGTTTATCAATATTCGTGAACACACACAACTAATATAAACACAATGAAACCAATTAAATTTTTACCCATTGTTATGATTGCTGCTGCAGGGTTGGTAGCATCATGCACGACATCAAAATTGGCTCAAACCAAGCACGATGATGATGTTTATAATTCTGTGGCAAAAGCCAGGGAGGTTGAAATAGCACCTCAGCCCCAGAACCGGCAGGGCCAGCAATATCAGGCTCAGGGTCAGGAAGAATATGATGAATATTATGGCACCAGTAATCCGTACTACGATATGGATTACGCTTCAAGGATAAACCGTTTTTACAATGGTTACAGCTTTCAGGGATACTATGATCCCTATTTCGACAATTATTATTACGGCAGCAGCTACGGGCCATCCAATTATTTAGGTATTGGATTAGGCTGGAGCAATGGTTACGGTTTAGGTTGGGGTGGCGGATTTGGCTGGGGCTACGGCAGTATCTGGAACAATCCATTCTATTACGGCAACTTTGGTTATGGCTGGAACAATCCATGGGGATGGAACTCTTGGGGACCATATTCTTACTACGACCGTTACGGCTGGGGCGGCGGATACTACGGCGGAGGCTGGGGTATTGGCGGCGGATACTATGGTGGCGGTGTGTATACCAATAGAAACTACAGACCAAGACCGGGAAGTGATGACAGAGGTGTGCCAAGATATGGCAATTCACCAGGAAATGCCGGCAGACCTAGCAGATCAGGTGTAAACAATCCAAACGGCATATCTTATACACCGAACAATAACGCAGGCCGGCCGGTAAGGAACCAAGGTGGATATACGCAAAACCAGGGTAATCAAAGCGGAAGACCTACCAGGAATGACGGTTATGCACCTCAGGGTACACAAGGCAGCAGACCTACCAGAAACGAAAACTATACCCCTCAACAGCCTACCAGGACTGAAAGCAGACCAAGTTATTCTCCTCCACCATCAAATGGCGGCGGTGGCGGCTCTATGGGCGGCGGCGGTGGTGGCGGTTCACGACCATCAAGAGCAGGAAGAGGTTAATTTTAAAACTTAAACACACAAATGAAAAAAATCATCTTAGCTTCTCTAGTAGCTACAGTAGCTGCTATGGGAACAACATACGCCCAAAGTTATGCACCCGATGCCTTCCGGTTCTCGCAAACCAATTATGGAAGCTCGGCAAGGTTTAAAGGAATGGGTGGTGCCCAGATTGGTGTTGGTGGAGATATCGGTTCTATTAATGCCAACCCAGCCGGCTTAGGTTTATTTACCAAATCAGAATTTAGCATTACCCCTGAATTTAATTCAGTATCCAATGGCAGTGCTTATTTAGGGAATAATACCTCAACAAATAAAAGCCAATTGAACTTAAATAATGTTGGTGTGGTATTTTATAGCCCGGCAACCAAAATGAAAGGTGCTGATGTAGATAAAGGACTTGTAAGCAGCGTATTTGGTTTAAGTTATACCCGCAATAATGATTTTCTGAATAATTTCAGCTATAACGGAATCAATACAAACAGTTCTATCAGGGATTCTTATGTAGACCAGGCCAACAATTATGGTACCAGTAACAGCATTGCCGGCGACGCTTACAATAGTTACCTGATTAATAAAAATACACCTACCTATCCAAATCAATTTTCTGCTGAGCCCTATAACAACGCTAATTTTAAACAAAATTGGGATGAGTCGCGTTTAGGTTCTACTTCTGAATTTAATGTAGCAGGCGCCTTAAATTTTGGCAACAAAGTATATATTGGTGCAACAGCAAGTTTCGTTAATGTAAAATACACCAGCGATGCTACTTTCACTGAATCGGGTATTGTTAATTCTTATGATGATGGTGCTGCCATACCAAAATATAACGGAAATGAAAATTATAATCTCACCCATTTCAGAAATCAGGAAACAAAAGGAGGTGGTTTTAATTTAAAATTGGGTGCTATTTTCAGGCCGGTAAATGAATTAAGGATTGGCTTGAATTTCCAAACGCCAACCTGGATGAACATTGAAGATAATACCAGTGAGACCTTACAGGCTACTACCTCCGGAAATGCAACAACAAGTCCAACCAAATCGAATAACCCTACTCAATACTACTCGTTTACGTATAACCTCCGTACGCCTTTAAAAGCATCTGCGGGTATCAGCTATGTAATCGGAGGTACCGCATTAATATCAGCTGATGTAGATTATGTTGATTATTCTTCGATGCGTTTCTCTGATTCTAATGGTTCTGATC
The DNA here is from genome assembly GCF_014196715.1 of Pedobacter zeae. Classification (GTDB taxonomy): domain Bacteria; phylum Bacteroidota; class Bacteroidia; order Sphingobacteriales; family Sphingobacteriaceae; genus Pedobacter; species Pedobacter zeae. Next base: position 1,492,916 of record NZ_JACIEF010000002.1, on the reverse strand, counting down.
TTTCTACCATTAACAGCAACAATGCATTTATTAAAGAATCTTATAAGGAAGCCATTAACTACAGGCTTGGTGCAGAGGTTAAAGTAACAAACGAGCTGAGTTTGCGTGCAGGTTATGGTGTAAATGGAAATGGAGTAAAAGGCGGGGATAATAAATTTTACCAGGGCCAGTATTATACCGGAGGAATCGGTTACCGCATAGACAATTATTATTTAGATGTAGCTTATCAAAACTACCAAACCAACTTTAACTCAAGTCCTTACTTATTAGATGATTATACGGAGCCTGTTGCTGATATAAAAAGCAAAAGAAACAACGTATTCTTAACTTTTGGTGTAAGATTTTAAGATAGAAACTTCAAAGCTTAAAGCGTGCTGGCTTAATAACCGGCACGCTTTTTATTTACCTGTTGTTTATTTTATTTACCTGTTGTTTACGGCAATCTCATTTTCACCATACACTACCCCGCTGGCTGTAACACCCTGCACAATAATTTTAAACTTGCCGTTAATATCGCCGGTATTAAAATTCAAGGGCGTTTCACCATCAATTAACAGCTGATAATTCCAGTAAACTGTTGCAGAACTGATTGGTTCCTGCTTATTGTTAATATCGGCTATGTAAAACTCCTTGGGAAGATTGATACCGCGCAGGATGACCAGATTGGGCTTACGCTCCTGCCCAACACACCCTTGGTAAACTGTACTTCCTCCACCTGCAGTTTTATACATCCCGCCCTTCAACGGGTTTTTGTTTCCGGGGTTACCGTAGTGATTCGGACAATTTAAGATATTATACATGCAAACATAATCTCCACATTCATTTGCAAATGCATTTTTAGCAAAATTTGTTCTTTCGTCTTTTACCTTTTTGATTACCACCTCTTTGAGCCTGATGCCCGCAGCAGAAGTAATACTCATGCTGTTTTCGCCCATAATACCTGTCTTCGTATTCGGCAATACATAAGTTTGCTGCTTCAGGTACTTCTTCAGTTCGCTTTGTGGTTCATTAATTTTAAGTTCATATTGGTCGTATCTGCTGGTCGACATTGCTAACCACACCGGTAGCCGGGCTTCGTTGATCACCAGGCTGGAATAGGGAATGCTGAAATGCCCAAGACTATCAGTGCTTAAAAAATTGAGGTTCCTCCCGGCAATTGTCGACAGCGCCATCGGCACTTTAAGCTGCTTATTTTTGCGGGTAATTACACCATCATATCCTAAACTGCTAAGCAGCGGATCGTGTGGATTAATTTTAGTTTCTGGCCATTTATACCTTCGCCAGCCTTTGATTAAGAGCAATTCATCCAGATAACCGGTGTTGCTATAGGTCTGGCCAAAACTGTTCGCCGAAAATTCTTTCAGGTTATGGAGATAAAAATGATCCACAATATTGGTTTGGTTGGCTAGCAAAACGCGATTAGCCTGTACACAAGAAACCGAAACCATCCCAACAAGAGGTTTTTTATCACGGTCCATGATATTGAGTTTCAATTTTACACTATCGCGGGTAAAATATTCCTGCTTCCCTCCGTCTATGCTAATGGTATTAATCTGATCGTAATGTGCAAAGAAAATTCTTTCAGCCAACGGCTTGTAATTGCTATCCAAAACGGTAACGGCTTGTAAACCTGCAGGCACCGAATCTAACTGAAAGCGAACATTTTGAGGAGTTCCAGCGCTTAAAATTAATGGGGTTTGCAAAAAAATATCAGAGAAATTATGCATGATTAAATGCACTTTAGTAACTGCATTAGCTGCAATCCTGATCTTAAATTCGTTATTGGCCACTGCTGAGCCTGAAGTTAAAACTACTCCCTTGCTTAAAATTTCAGGCAGTTTATGTTCACCTCTTTCTCCCCCTTCACCCAAAATTCGCATGGTATAATTTTTTGTTAACTGCGGTTGTATCATAAAAGTCCCTATCCCCATGGCATTTGTTGCAATGGTATCCAGTACTTCATGATCTGCATACAAAACTGCTTTGGCTTTAAGGTAGGTTCCTTCATTATCCTTAATTTCGAAACCTACCTTTGATACCAAACCATTAACCAGACAACCACCCTCCGGATAAAATTTTACCGCATAGCGGCTCTCATTCCTGATCGGTAAACTAAACCGGGTATAGCTGGTATCGCTTCCTTTTTTAATGCTGATAAAAAGTTCGTTATTATCTGTAGTAATCTCGTCTGCAGGATAGTCGATCATCAGCTCGCCTATTATACTGCTTTTAGCTGTACCTGCCTGCAAGATTCGTTTACCTTTACCAATCTGATACCTGATCTGTGCATTTTCAACAAAACGGTTGTCGCTGGTCAAAATTCTCAGCAACGCAGTTCCTTTTCGGGTGCGCTCATCATAGGGTTTAATTACAGAAATGCTTTGCGTTAAAGCAGTTACTGTGGCCGATTTAATAGTTATCGGCTGAATGAAAACACCATCAGGTTGTCCGTTTACCTTTAGGTTGGTGTTTGCCACAAAACGGTAAGTGCCACCCGGTAATGAATCCGGAAGAGTTATTGCGCCGAATGAACAGCCTTTATCTATTAAAAATTTATGCTGTAGTACAACACTGCTATCCTTATTGTTAACAAGCGATAAATACAGTGTGTGGTACTGTTTCATATCAGTTATGGTTTTAAGCAGGTATGCCGTAAACCAAACCTGATCATTGTTGGTATACACATTTTTATCAAAGTGAACATAAAGGTCAGACTCGCTCCTGTTTAAGCCATAATGATGAAGATTTGTTGCAATACTATCGAGTTTAGCCTCCTGAGCCTTAACAAATAGAGATGTAAATACCCATAGAGATGTAAGAATAAATGATTTTGAAAGCATAATCGGAGATCTGCCTAAAAATCAGATTTTTTTTCAAATTATTCAACTAAATAATCCCGTGCAGGCTCCCACCCTCCGCTGCCAGAAGGTCAAGTTTGTTTTCAACTGCAGCATCTTTGATCAATTCTGGTGCATGGTGAGGCTTTTTTCTCGCATCGATAATCAAAGAACCTTTACATCCCCAGTGTTTATTGATGGTAAAATCGTTGATGCCATATATATCTGCTGCCGGGTTACTCCGTGTAAAGGTCACCCAAACAAAGTTATCAATCGTAGCAGCGGTAAACCCGGCATCATCTGCCAGCACAATCAACGGCAACCCGGTTAAGTCCTGTTCCATTAAAGCCATATTGAGCAAGGCAATTTCAGCAGCAGTTTTCTCAGCACTTAAATAAGCTTCTGCTTGCAGTACCAATATTCCTGGCATGGCTATAGAAGGTTTAGAAAATCCATTGGTCAATTGCAGGCCATCAGGAACGTAGTTCCACAGTTCGCGTTTCTGGTTGCCCGCAGCAGCGATAACCACCTTCGAACCGCTGTTTAAACCGTCGCCACTATAATCCAGCGTATCAATGGTGGTATTGGTATAAAAATGGATATCTCTTGTCAAATCGATCCGCTCTAATATGTGCTTGATAAAAGCTTCGATATGATGCGTATCCAGCTGCTGATTATCTTCTTTGGCAGCTATAAAAAGGTATTTGGCCAAACTCAATTGGTTTTTGCCCAGAATGTGGTTGGCAATGGTTAAAATTTCCTGTGGCCTTCTTTCTTTCAGGTATGGCGTATAACGTTCGCTGCCAATGGCAAAGAGCAAGGGATGAACACCTGCTGCATCTACCGCATGAACCTCCTTTAACCCATGTATTTCCTGGGGGATGGCAGAACCGGTTATTTCATGAATCAACGCGCCAAAACTGGTATCCTCCTGCGGTGGCCGTCCCACTACCGTAAACGACCAGATGGCATCTTTTTTATGATACACATTATGCACTTTCATTAACGGAAAAGGATGTGTTAAACTGTAATAACCCAAATGATCACCAAAAGGTCCTTCCGGTTTATTCTCGTTCGGGTATACGGTACCAGTAATCACGAAATCAGCATCCGCAGAAATACAGAACCCCTCATCATCATAAAAATAACGGAAGCGCCTGTTGCCAAGAACGCCCGCAAAAGTCATTTCCGACAAACCTTCCGGCAATGGCATTACTGCAGCTAAGGGATGAGAAGGTGGCCCTCCAACAAAAATGCTTACTTTTAGAGGTTGTCCAAGCGCGTTCGCTTTCGATTGGTGCACCCCTATCCCTCTATGGATTTGGTAATGCAAGCCAATCTCTTTGCCCTGAACATAATCGTTTCCGCCCAACTGGATACGGTACATCCCTAAATTGGCATTAAGTATTCCGGGTTTATCCACATCTTCCGTATATACCTGAGGCATGGTAACAAACGGACCACCATCCATGGGCCAGTTAACAATCTGTGGCAGTTGGCTGATGCTTGTTTTTAAAAATTTATGCTTGGCAGATGGTGTTTTAAGTGGCAGGGCCGATAATGCCGACAGTGCAGAACCTGCATATCGAAAAGGATTTTTTAAAGCTTTTATAGGATCGTTTCTTAACGAAACCAATTGCTGCACCTTTGGAAGGGTATCCCTAAAAATGAATTTTGAACGTTCTAAGGTTCCGAACAGGTTAGAAACCGCAGGAAAAGGACTTCCTTTAACTTTTTCGAATAAGAGTGCCGGTCCTTGCTTTTCATATACCCTTAAATGGATGGCTGCCATTTCTAAATGGGGGTCTACTTCTTCTTTAATTCTGATTAAATGACCGTGCTTTTCCAGGTCTGATACACATTCTGCTAAACTTTTATACGCCATGCCCAAAGATAAATATTTAGATTTCCAATGAAACAAAAAAGCCTCATATAAGCAGATTTTATACTAAAGCTACTTATATGAGGCCGTTAACCTACCAAAATCGGGTTACTTTTTCCCGGCAAAAGAACGTAACATCCAGGTATTTTTTTCTTTAAACTGCATAAAACGGTTCACCATATCATTTGAACCATCGTCACCGGCATCATCAGTAGCTTCCAAAAGCTCCCGCTCCAATTCGATCAAAATGGCCATATCATCTAAAATGGCATCAACCATGTCAAGATCTTTTAAGCCGATCGTATCGATCTCTTTAATTTTCGATTGTTTTATATAATCGGCAAAGCGGCTATGCGGAGCTTTGCCCAAAGTTAAAACACGCTCAGCAATTTCATCAATCGTTAACTGTGCATTGGTATACAACTCTTCGAACTTCACATGAAGCGTAAAAAAATTCTGTCCTTTGATATTCCAGTGGCAACCCCTTAATTTTTGATAATGAATATGATAGTTGGCTAAATAATCATTCAATAGATCCACAACCGGTTTAACTTCTTTTTCGTTTAAGCTTATTTCTTTAGCGTCCATTTTTTTGTCGTTTATAATGTATTTTAATGTGTTCTTAACAATTCAGATTCTGAAAAGTTTTATTCAATTTTGTCTCCTGAACAATACGTTATTTATTAAACCGTTTAATATTCATTACCATATAAATTACATTCTTTTAAACATTTGTTAATGAATAGCATAATCGGACAATGAGGTTAAATTCTTCTTATTTTCACTTAAAAACGGGTAAAATAACATAAGATGGTTAACAATATTATTCGTATTATTGCTCCCTTTGACTTAAAAAATTACATAAAAAATAAATGCATAAAATATATTTATCTGCTGTAATGTTATTGGCACTTAATGTGGCAACTGCCAAAGCCAACACAGCAAGAGACTCTATCGGTGTAGAAAATAATAAAGGCAAAAAACTCATCATTCACCAAACTGTAGCAAAAGACACTTACTATTCGATCGGAAGAAGATACAATGTATCGCCAAAGGATATTATGGCCTTTAACGATAATAAGTATCTGCAGGTTGGGGTGATCATTAAAGTCCCAACCAATATCCCTTTTACCACTGGCGGATCATTACCTGCTGCAACTACTCCCGCAACAGCCAATGCAATAGAGCATACTGTTAAGCCGAAAGAAAATTTAAACATGCTGGCCGAAAAATACGGCACAACGATAAACGAGATTAAAGCTTTAAATAATTTAACGGGGAGTAACTTAAGCATCGGACAGGTTTTAAAAATACCTGCAAAAAACCAAACCCAAACCGAAGCTACAGAGCAAGCCAATCCAACCGTAAAAAATAATACGAAATCGCCTGTAAACGATAACCCACCGTCTGATCAGACGATGATCGAACATACGGTACAACCAAAAGAATTCTTAGGGAAAATTGCCGAAAAATACGGCACCACAGTTGAAGAAGTAAAAAAGGCCAACAACCTTTCTGGCAATAACCTGCGGATTGGGCAGAAGCTTAAAATCCCTGCAACCAAAAACATCGACGAAAACAAAGTAGTTTCGTCTGCCGTTGAAGAAAAACCGGCACAAGAAAATAAATCCGCTGACCCGGCAGGTACACATACCGTTTTAAGAAACGAAACGATTTTCACCATTGCCAAACAATATGGCACCACTGCTTATCAGATCCGGAAAATGAACGATCTTCCTGATAATGCCATTACCATCGGGCAGGTTTTAAAAGTTCCGGGCGGTATCATTACGGATGTTCAGGTGCCAAAAGAAAAACAGGCTGAAACCAAAACAAAAGAAGTACCGGCTGCTCCCAAAGAGGAAAGTTTCATCCATACTGTAGCAATCGGCGAAAACATTTTTTCTATCGCTAAAAAATATAATTTAACAGCTTACCAGATCAGAACGGCAAATAAACTCGACGATAATAATATTAAAGTCGATCAAAAACTCATCATTCCTAAACCACCACAACCCAAATCGGTAAATGATGCGTCAAAAGAAGAACAGGAAAACGAACCAGATAGCACCATGGTTAAAGACCCTAAACTGCGCCGCGATCCGAGTGTATATGGCTTAAGCCAGATCGAAGAAAAAGGTACAGCAGTTTGGATTACTGACCAGGACCTTGACGGCACAAAAATGTTGGTTTTGCACCGTACGGCACCTGTTGGAAGGGTAATTAAAATTACCAATCCGATGACCAACCGCACTACCTTTGCCAAAGTTGTTGGTAAATTTACAGAGAACGAATCTACAAAAGATGTTATTATTGTAATGACTAAAGCCGTAGCCGATTCATTAGGCGCTTTAGACAAACGTTTTTTCTGCAATTTAACATACAGTGCTCAATGAGTTCAAACAAAAAGCCTTTTATAATTGGTATTGCCGGTGGTAGCGGATCCGGCAAGACATTTTTCCTGAACTGCTTTCTTCATCATTTTAAACAGGATGAGGTAACACTTGTATCGCAGGATGATTATTACATCCCTGCCGGCGACATGACACAGGAAGAAAACAAACTATACAATTTCGACCTGCCCTCAACCATTGATAGTGAACAATTTTTAAAAGACATTAAACAATTAATGAGCGGCGAAGTGGTTTATAAAAAAGAATACAACTTTAATAACCCCCTGGCTGTAGTTAAAATACTCGAAATTAAATCAGCACCAATTATTATTGTAGAAGGCCTTTTTATTCTCCATTTTAAAGAGATTGCCGCTTTATTGGATCATACGATTTTTGTTGATGCAGATGAACAGGTTGCTTTAGACCGCCGCATTAAACGCGATGGCTTAGAACGGGGTTATCCTGAAGACGACGTATTGTACAAATGGCACAACCATGTAGTACCGGCTTATAAAGAATACCTGCTCCCATACCGCGAGCAATGCAATAAAGTAGTGATAAATAATACCAATGAGCCCGACGAAATTATCGCCATCACGGAAGATATTTCGAATGATTTAAGGAATAGTGTTTTGGTTGATATAAAATAAATACCAAAGAAGTCAAGCTTTTAAAAAGCTTGACTTCTTTTTGATTATACACTTTGTCAGGCTGAGCGTAGTCGAAGCCTTAATCGCCGTGGTTGGTGTCCTCACAAAAAACAAATTTAATCCAACCTCATTTCAGGAATCTCCCCCTCTACAATCAATCTTCCGGCTGTAGATTGCTGTATAAATTCGATGCTAACGCCTGGCGCACGCTCCAAAAGTTTAAAACCACCTTCAGGTAAAATATCTAAAACCGCCAGTTCGGTAACGATCTTTTTAATGCATTTTATACCGGTTAAAGGCAAGGTGCATTTCGGCAATAATTTACTTTCGCCGGCCTTATTTATATGTTGCATGGCTACAATGATGTTTTTGGCAGAGGCTACCAAATCCATTGCGCCTCCCATCCCTTTAACCATTTTACCCGGAATTTTCCAGTTGGCAATGTCGCCATTCTCCGAAACTTCCATGGCACCAAGAATAGTCAAATCTACTTTTTGTGCACGGATCATCCCAAAACTCATCGCCGAATCAAAAATTGACGACCCCGGTAAGGTAGTAATGGTCTGTTTGCCCGCATTAATTAAATCTGCATCCTCTTCTCCTTCAAAAGGAAATGGCCCCATCCCCAGTAAGCCGTTTTCTGATTGCAATACCACGTTAATTCCCTTTGGAATATAATTGGCAACCAGGGTTGGTATACCGATGCCCAGGTTAACGTAGTATCCGTCTTTTATTTCTTTAGCAATGCGCTGTGCGATCTCTTCTTTTGAAAACATAAATTGTAAATGAATGGATTTTGAATAATTGAATGAGTGAATGTTCCAATCTGCTGTCAGATTTCTGCCTTTCTCACCGTTCGCTGCTCAATTCTTTTCTCATAATTTTTCCCCTGAAAAATCCGGTGTACATAAATGCCAGGCGTATGGATATAATCAGGGTCCAGCTCGCCTGCTTCTACCAACTCTTCTACTTCAGCAATGGTAATTTTACCTGCCATAGCCATTACCGGATTAAAATTACGGCTGGTAGACCTAAAGATTAAATTCCCTGCCGTATCACCTTTCCAGGCTTTAACAATGGCAAAATCGGCATCAAATGCATATTCCATCAAATAATCCTTACCATTAAAATTACGCACTTCTTTACCTTCTGCTATTTCAGTTCCAACACCTGCAGGGGTAAAAATTGCCGGCATACCGTATCCGGCAGCAAGGCAACGGGTTGCCAAAGTACCCTGCGGAATAAGGTCTACTTCCAGTTCGCCACTTAATAACTGCCTTTCAAATTCCGCATTTTCGCCAACATAAGAAGAAATCATTTTTTTTACCTGCCGTTGTTTTAGCATTAAACCTATACCAAAATCGTCAACACCGGCATTATTGGAGATACAGGTTAAATTTTTAACCTTTTTGTTTACCAAAGCACTTATACAATTTTCAGGAATGCCACAAAGCCCGAAACCGCCCAGCATTATGGTAGCACCATCTGATATATCTTTGATGGCCTCTTCGGCACCAGATACTACTTTATTTATCATCTTATGAATTTTTGGTTAGTTTGCTAAATTACAAATTGCCTTCAAGAATGCAGCAATTATAATTTTAAATCTCTCCGGAATATTTATCAATTGGAATTAATCTAAATAACCATTACCTTTGTACTGCAATGATTTACGAGAGAGAAGAAAGTCAGTTCATACTACCCACCGATCCTGAATTCCAAAAAGGGATGGGCTTTATTTTCAGCTGTACTGCTGAGCATAAAAAATGCTGTGAAAAATTTAAAAAAGGGAAACGCTGTAAAAAGTGCCCGGGGCGTAAAAAATAGCAATGCTATTTAGCAATTTCTACAATCTTGTCGTCACTTCCATTACTGGTACAGATATAAATTTTACCTTCGGACGATTGGCAAACAGCCCTGATCCTCCCATAACTATTCACGTAAAAATCTTTTGTTGCCGTAATTTTGGTTTGCGCATCGTCTAATTTCAGTTGCATCAGTTTGGTTCCTTTCAATACCGCCAATAACAAAGAGTTTTTAAACTGCGGAATATAATCGTTATTGTAATAAGCCAAACCACTCGGTGCAATGGTAGGCGTCCAGTTAATTAGCGGTTCTGCCACATTATTGGCGCTGCAAAACGATTGTTCGCCACTTTCATTACAAAAACCCTTAATATTTGGCCATCCGTAATTGCGCTCTTTTTCAATGATATTGATTTCATCATCCGAATCCGGACCATGCTCCGAAGAAAATATCTTATTACCTACCTGCACCAATCCCTGTGTATTTCGATGTCCTAAACTCCAAACCGGATTGTTCGGATAAGGATTATCTGCTGGGATAGTCCCATCTAAATTGATCCTTAAAATCTTGCCTGCCAATGAATTTATATTTTGGGGATTAGCGGTATCAGATGCATCGCCGGTACTGATAAACAATTTACCTCCGCTGATCAACAAACGCGAACCATTGTGTATTGAGGCCGCCGGAATCTGGTCGAGCAAAACTAACGGATTGGTTAAATTTCCTCCTGTATAGGTATAACGGACCACTTTGGCCTTGTAAATGCTTCCATATCCATAAATTACATAAACAAAAGGATCAGTACTGAAATTGGGGTGTAAGGCCATCCCCAATAAACCTCCTTCGCCGTTGGTGCGTACTTCAGAGATAGTAAGCAGTGGTGTAACCTGACCTGTGGAAGGATTCAAACGGCTGATTTTGCCAGACTTTTCAGTAAACCAGATGAAATGATCAGGCCCATATACCATTTCCCACGGAAGACTTAATCCGGAAGCAATTACTTTTGCTTTTAATTCCACATCAGGTAAAGTACCAGGATCTTGATCACCATCGCCACTTTTTTTACACGTTGTGATAAACAATACCACAAAAAGACAGAGTAATATTTTTTTCATAACCGTAACATTTTAAAAATAACACAGTTACGGATATAAAAGTTTTAGTTTTCTGGGCTGCTGGCAGATGTTCCCACCCGGTAGTTTCCCAGAAATTGATGGAGTGCCAGAAGGCAACAGCTAATCCCACTACTTTGTCATCCTGAGCAGAGTCAAAGGATCTTTACTATTTGGCAAAGCTGATAGAGATCAAAGATCTCCACCATAACCCCATGTATCAGATCTAGCAACACACATCTTGTGTCTCACCTCTCATGTCTTGCATCTTGCATCTCATATCTTGTGCCCCATACTCGTGCCCCACATCTGCATCTCATATCTTGCATCTCGTGTCTCACATCTTGAACCTCATATCTCGTGTCTACCTCTCCATCTAGTTCAAATAAACATAGGTAATCCCATCTCCACCCCTATCAGCATGTTCATCTTCCATCCTGTTTACCTGGCTATATTTCCGTAAGTACTCCCTGATCATCTTCCTCAATATCCCATCCCCTTTACCATGTATCAGTTTAATAGACGGAAAACCAAGCATAACCGCTTTATCCAGGTATTTTTCAACTTCGAACAAGGCATCTTCCGTGCGTTTTCCACGCAGGTCTAATTCAGCCCTAAAATCTGATACCGCTTCGTTCATCCTTCCGGCGAACGAGTTAGCACTGCTTTGAATCACTTTTTTAGCTTCCCGGTTACTTACCTTTTGCACACGGTTCTTTTTAACTGTCGACCGCAGATCGCCAATAGCTAAAACCAGTTCATTCCGGTTAATTTCCAAAACCTGACCAATGGTTTCGCTATCTGTAAATTTAACGAGATCGCCTACTTCAATTTCGCCTGCCACAACCACCGGCGCCGGCTTCGGTCGCTCTTTAGGTACAGAATTCTTAACCAGCTCCCGTTGCAGGTTCTGGCGGAGGGCCTTGGTTACTTCTTTATCGGCCTGTTTTTCCTTAATCTCGGCAATGGTATTTTCTACTAACTTATTGGCGTTCTTAATAATATTCTGTGCCTCCTGCTTCGCCTCCTTAATCAGTGCCTTTTTATTCTCTTCTAAAAATGTTTTTAACTTTTCATTTTCAGCAACCAGGTTTTTTGCCTTATTCTGCTGATTTGCCAAACTTACTTTTGCATCGTAAACATTTTTCTTTTCACGTTCCAGGTCTACCAACATCGTATCTACCCAGTTCTGGTTGGAGCCTGTTTTCTCCTTGGCCAACTGGATCACTTCCTTAGGCAATCCAATATTCTGCGCAATTTCGAAAGCATAAGAACTACCGGGTTTGCCCATTTCTAAAATGTAAAGGGGTTTCATCTTTGCATTATCAAAAAGCATCGATGCATTTTCCAATCCAGGGGTATTCCCTGCAAACAGCTTTAAATTAGAATAATGGGTAGTAATTACACCTCTAACTTTTTTATTGTTCAGCACTTCCAAAACAGCCTCTGCCATTGGTCCGCCAAACTGCGGATCGGTGCCGGTACCAAATTCATCAATCAGTACCAGTGTTTTTGGTGAGGCATGCTCTACAAAATAACGCATCTTTTTCAGGTGCGCGCTATAAGTACTCAAATCGCTTTCTATCGATTGATCGTCGCCGATATCGGCGAAAATATGCTCAAAAATCCCGACTTCGCTGTTCGCATCAACAGGAATCAGCAACCCGGTTTGCAACATAATCTGCAGTAAACCAACTGTTTTCATACAAACGGATTTACCACCGGCATTGGGTCCTGAGACCAAAATCACACGCGTTTCTGAATCGATGTGAATATTTAATGGCGTAACGGTTTTCTTTTCAGCGGCGAAAGAGATCGATAACAAAGGATGCCTTGCATTGATCAGCTTTGTTTTCGGTTCCTTTAATAACCCGGGCATTTCGGCTTCAATATCTAAAGCAAACAGGGCTTTAGCCCTTACAAAATCTAATTTAGTAAGGAAACCATGATAAGAAAGCAGCAAAGGCGAATAAGGGCGAAGCTCATCTGTTAATGCAATTAAGATCCTGATGATTTCGCGGCGTTTATCAAATTCTAAATCGCGCAGCTTATTATTTAAGCTAAAAACCTCTTCCGGCTCAATATAAACAGTTTGTCCTGTGGCAGACTCGTCGTGCACAAAGCCCTTCACTTTTCGCTTATTTTCAGCCAAAACCGGGATACACATCCTGCCATCGCGTATTGTTAAACTGCCGTCGGCAACCCAATTGTTGGCAATGGCCTGTTTGTAAATAGCATCCATGCGTTTACGCACATCCTGCTCAGTTTTGGAGATGGCTGTGGTAATTTCTTGCAATTCTTTCGATGCATTGGGTTTAATCTTCCCTTTGGCATCAATTACCGCTTCTATTTTGCGGAGTATTGCTTTCTCTATTGGTAAATGCTCAAATAAAGCTTCGAGCGTTGGATAAACTTCGGCCCTTTCTTCGAAAAAGCGGAGCACCGAAAAAACGGTTTGTAAGGAAGTATATATCTGAAACCACTCTTCTTCTAACAGGTAAGTGCCTTCTACCCTGATTTTTTCAACCAGCGATTTAATATCAAAAAAAGTACTGATCTGTAAAGGCTCCTGATTTTGCAGGATGTTCTTAAATTCGTTTGTTTGCCGTAAAAATTTATCTATCTGATCAAAACGGTTCATCACCTGCATCTTGCCCACCATCGCTTGTCCCATGGGGCTCAAACAATGCTTGCTGATCAGCTGCCTGATCTCAACAAAGCCTAAACGTTCTAAACAATTATCGGGATATAACATATTATTTTATTGTATGGGTACCGGAGTGGAAGCCGAAACCACTTGTAATGACTGGGTTTTCTTTATATTAATAAGCGAATCTGCCTGTTTTTTCTTTTTGGCAATTTCGGCAGTTGCTTTAACTTTCGATAAAGAATCTGGTTTCATTTTCTTCCTGATGGCAAGAGAATCGGCCTTAAACTTCTTCGCAATCACTAATGAATCTGCTTTAAATTTCTTTCTTTGGATCATTTTATCGGCGATCTCTACCGCTTTTTTCTGCTTAGTTAACGATTTCTGTATATTTTTATAAATGATTTCAAGTTCTTTCGGATTGGTATTATACCATAAAAGACTTCTGCTGTATTGAACAGAATCTACCCCGAATTTTTTATAAATACCTTTGTAATAAGCTGCTGCAACCTTCTTTGCTGAATCTATCGCGTAGATATTTGCAACATAGCCGTCAACAATGTGTATATCATATAAAATCTTTTCCATTTTATCAGGTTTAATAATGTCATCAGGTATGCTTGGCTTACAACCAAACCATAATATAGCTGTCATTAAAACCCCTATTAGTCTCTTCATCCTTAATAAAATATTATTTTTTGCCCCAAATTCTGGTAAGGTTATTAATTTTACCAAAAATAGTTATAAATGAGCATAGCTGATAATCTTAAAAAATATAAAAGCGAAGTTGAATCGGATGGGGTAAAACTGATTGCAGTATCAAAAACACAACCAATAGAATCTATTTTAGAAGCATACCATGCCGGGCAGCGTATTTTTGGAGAAAACCATGTACAGGAAATGGTTGATAAAGAAGCGCAGCTGCCTAAGGATATCGAATGGCACCTGATAGGTCACCTGCAAACCAATAAGGTAAAATACATTGCGCCATTTGTAAAACTGATACATGGAGTAGACAGCTTGAAGCTTTTGCAGGAAATTGATAAGCAGGCTGCAAAAAACAAAAGAGTAATTGATTGTTTATTACAGGTTTACATTGCTGACGAGGACACTAAATTTGGTCTCGGCTTTGACGAGGTGATCGAATTGTTGCGTTCTGATGAATATGCAGCTTTAAAAAATATCCGTATTGTAGGTTTAATGGGCATTGCCACCAATACCAGGAACGAAAAACAAATTACTTTTGAATTTAATGAACTAAAAGTATTTTTTGATGGCATAAAAGTAAGTTTTTTCCGTAAAGAAGATTCTTTCAAAGAAATATCAACCGGAATGAGTGCCGATTACAAAATTGCGATCGAAGAAGGCAGTACCATGGTGCGCATTGGCAGCAGTATTTTCGGAAAAAGGATAATTAAACATTTCAAAAACAACGTTTCTGCCAATTAATATGGATTTTAACATCAGGTTTGCAACTGCCGAAGATTGCCCAAGAATATTAGAATTGATCAATGAACTGGCCTTGTATGAACGTGCTCCAGAAGAAGTAACCGTTACTTTAGAACATTTTACAGAAGCCGGCTTTGGCCAACAATCGGTTTGGAGAGCCTTTGTTGCCGAGGTAAGCCATAAAATTGTTGGTTTTGCCCTATATTACACCCGTTATTCCACCTGGAAAGGCTGCAGGTTGTACCTGGAAGATTTTATTGTAACGGAAGAATTCAGGGGAAAAGGCCTGGGCAAAATCTTATTCGACAAAGTAATAGAAGAAGCCAAAAACGGAAATTATAATGGTATGGTTTGGCAAGTGCTGGACTGGAACGAACCGGCCATCAATTTTTACAATAAATATAAGGCACATTTAGAAAGCGGTTGGTTAAACGCCGCATTGTCTACAGAACAAATCAAGGCATTTTAATATGGATATTTTTAAGTTTGGAGGTGCCTCAGTAAAAGATGCGGCAGGAGTAAAAAATCTGGCCAATATTGTACGCGATTACAAAAAGGGAAACCTATTGATCGTCGTTTCTGCCATGGGCAAAATCACCAACAGATTGGAAGATCTTACTCAGGCATTTATCACTCAAAACGACGAAGCACATGCAATTTTTGAAGAAATTAAACATTTTCATTTCAGCATTATAGATGAACTTTTTCAGGGCAAACACCACCCGGTTTATGACGAGGTGGCCAATACCTTTGTCGAAATCGATTGGCTGATTGAGGATGAACCCGACAACGACCCTGATTACATTTATGATCAGATCGTATCCATTGGTGAAGTGGTTTCTACTAAAATTGTGGCCGCCTGGTTAAATGAAACCGAAAATAAAGCACTTTGGATTGATGCACGCAATTATATCCAAACCGATAATACTTACCGGGAGGGTAAAGTAGACTGGACCAAGACCAACCAGATTATACAGAAAGATTTGGTACCCTTGCTAACTGATAATATCATTGTAACACAAGGGTTTATTGGCGGAACAAGCGAAAATTACACGACAACCCTGGGGCGCGAAGGTTCTGATTATTCAGCAGCTATATTTGCTTCTTGCCTGGATGCAGCAGCTTTAACCATTTGGAAAGACGTTCCAGGCGTATTAAATGCAGATCCAAAATGGTTTGACGAAACAGAAAAAATTGCTCAGCTTTCCTACCATGATGCCATCGAGCTTACTTATTATGGCGCAACGGTAATTCATCCCAAAACCATAAAACCACTTCAAAACAAAGGTATTCCGCTTTTTGTACGGTCATTCATACAGCCAGAGGGTGAAGGAACTGCCATTACCAAAGAGAATAACCCTTTGCCCATTCCTTCTTTTATTTTCAAGGTAAACCAAGCATTGATTTCGATCTTTCCTAAAGATTATTCCTTTATTATTGAAGAGAATCTGAGTAATATTTTTGAGCTTTTTCATAGGCATAAAATCAAAATCAATACCATGCTTAACTCTGCCATCAGCTTTTCGGTAAGTATTGATGACCATCCTGTTCAGATCGAAAAATTGATTAAAGACCTCTCTGAAGAGTTTACGGTAAAATATAACAAAGGATTGGAATTGGTAACCATCCGTTATTATAACCAGCAAACCATTGACCGGGTAACCACTGACAAAGATATTTTACTTGAAGTAAAGAGCCGCCATACCTGCCAGATGGTGATGAAGAATAAGTAGCAATTCCGGTATTAAGTATCGAGTACAAGACAATTAACAGGCAATTAATGCTTGATACTGAATATAATGCTTGATACTAAATACTCGATACTTAACACTCACATCTTGATACTAAAAATGAACGATAAACTTTTAGCCAAAGCCGTACAAGATTACATCAATGCTAACTTAAATACTGATATTAATCAAATTGCTTTAGCTAAAAGTCCTTTCGAAGGCATTACACCTGCCGAATTAGCCACACAGATCGGTGCAAAAAAGAAATCGGAAAAGAAATTACCCACCTGGTTCCGCACAAAAAACATCTATTATCCTCCAGTTTTATCCATCGAACAAACTTCTTCAGAAGTTACTGCCCGATATAAATCAAAACTGGCCAAAGGGAATACTTTGATCGACATTACCGGAGGTTTTGGTATAGATACCTATTACTTTGCCCAAAAGGTAAAAAAAGTTATCCATTGCGAAATCAATCCCGAACTATCAGCAATAGCAAAAAACAATGCACAGGTATTGGGAGCAAAAAATATCGAATTTAAGGTGGGAGACGGAATTGCTTACATTCAGAATAACAGTTCCCTTTTTGATACCATTTATGTAGATCCGGCCCGCAGGGCAGAAAAAGGCAAGGTTTTTATGCTGAGAGACTGTACACCTGATGTAGTGACTAACTTAGAGGCCTTATTAAAAAAATCGTCAAGGGTTATTATCAAAACAGCTCCTTTACTGGATATTTCAGCAGGGCTGGCCGAATTGAACCAGGTGAGCGAAATACAGATCATAAGCGTAAAGAATGAGTGTAAGGAACTTTTATGGATAATTGATAAAGGATTCGATAAAGACACTAAAATAACCGCGGTTACACTTAATAATGAGGTTGAAAAAGATTTTTCTTTTTACAGGTCGGAGGCGAATGGAACCATACAGTTTGCCGAAAGCCTGCACGTAGGTGGGTATTTATATGAGCCTGATGCGGCCTTATTAAAATCAGGCGCTTTTAATTTAATTGGCTTAACATATGAACTTATCAAATTACACACTCAAACCCAGCTATTTACTGCTGATTTTATAAAAACAGATTTTCCCGGGCGAATATTTAAAATTGAGGCCATATTAAGTACGGGCGAACTGAAAAAGGAGCAAAATTTAAGAGGCAATGTAATTGTCCGCAATTACCCCGCAAAGCCCGAAGATTTAGTAAAAAAATATAAAATCAAAGCTGACCAGGAACAGTTTTTAATTTTCACCAGGATTGCAAGCGGAGAAAATGTAATTTTAAAGGCTTCCATTATACAGTATTACTAGTTGTCACTCCAAATGAATACCGTCCATGCTGAACGCAGTGGAGAAACTTTCTAAAAAACCTAAACCCAAAAACCAACCCATTTTTGGGAAAGCGGGTTCAGAAGCTTTTGGGATTGCAAAGCCCCGCTTCTACCCATGAAAAATCGGCATCAGGCTAAGATCGGGTAAAATACCATGCCCCTTATTATACAAAAAGCCCTTCTCTCGAAAGGCTTTTTGTAGGGATGAAGAAATAATGATTATCGTATTGCTTAAACTTTCTTAACGTTTACAGCCTGTAAACCTTTTCTGCCTTCAGCTACTTCAAATTCTACAGTATCGTTTTCTTTCAGGCTTTCAATTCCACCTAAAACATCTTTAAAATGTACAAATAAATCCTTATTGTCTTCTTGTACAATAAATCCAAAGCCTTTTTGAGTATTAAACCACTTAACTTTTCCGGTTGCCATAAAAAAAATAAAACATTGATTAAAATAAATAAACCTTTTACGCCTTGATCAGCATTTAATTCAACCAATTGATTATTAAAAATGGTATAAACAATCAGTTAGTGCGTTAATATTGAAACAAAACTATCAAATATAACAATTTACACATAAAACACAACCTCTTTTTGATCGTTCAACAAGAATGTTGCGTTTTAAAAAGCATATTGTTAAAATTATTTATTCGGTTGGGGTGTTGTACGTAAATATGGCTTAATTACCCGGTGTCCTTTTGGAAATTTAGCAGGAATATCTTCCGTTTTAATGCTGTTTACCACAATTACATCTTCTCCATCCTTCCAATCGGCAGGTGTAGCTACACTATAATTTGCCGTAAGCTGTAAGGAGTCGATAACACGCAATACTTCATTAAAGTTCCTGCCTGTAGAAGCTGGATAAGTAATAATCAACTTCACCTTTTTATCGGGACTAATGATGAACAATGACCGAACCGTCAGTGTTTCTGAAGCATTTGGGTGGATCATATCATAAAGGTTGGCCACTGTTTTATCGGGATCAGCAATAATCGGAAATTCGACCGAAGTATTTTGCGTTTCATTGATATCGTTGATCCAGCCTTTGTGCGATTCGGCAGAATCGACACTAAGTGCCAAAACTTTAACGTTCCTTTTTTCAAACTCACCTTTTAGCGCAGCTGTTTTCCCCAATTCGGTGGTGCAAACCGGGGTATAATCTGCAGGGTGAGAAAACAGTACTCCCCAGCTATCGCCTAAATATTCATAAAAATCGATTTCTCCAATGGAGGTATTGGCCTGGAAATTCGGTGCGGTATCGCCTAGTCTTATGCTCATAATATTGTTAATTTTAAGTTGATTAAAGCAAATCTAAACAATACTATAGTAAATACATAGATATAATATATTTTAAGACGCCTAAATTACAATTTAAATAAAAAACCCTGAAGATTTTCGATCTGCAGGGTTTAAGAATATTAATTTGTTTGGGTTTTTAATTGTAAGCTTTGATCATGAACACATAGTCCTGTAACTTTTCGATCTGTTTGGTACGTTTCAGGCCTGATAAAGCACTTTTCTTATTAGCTGAAAGCTTATTTTTTCCCAGAGAATCCTGTGGAATAGCCCTCATTGCTTCTAAGATATATTTTGATTTAATTGCAAAAGCTGCTCCTTCTGTCTGATCGGGTTTACCACTGATAATTCCGACTAAATTTCCATTATTATCAAGCAATGGTCCGCCGCTGTTTCCCGGATTTACCGGAATAGATACCTGGTACTGGGTCGTATCGCCTATAAAGCCATTTTTAGAACTTACATATCCTTCACCCAATACTGCATCATCTTTAGGGTAGCCTAATGTATACACTACCTCGCCAATACTGCTGGTGTTCTTTTTAATGGTATAAGGAATAGCAGAAAGGCTGCTAAAGCCTTTATCACTTATTTTTAAAATGGCTATGTCATTTTGCGGATCGGTATAAGTTGCTTTAACTTTAAATGATTCGCCTTTGCTGTTCTGAACGAATAAAGAATCTGCGCCTTTAATTACATGGAAATTGGTCAGGATGTAACCATTTGCCGAGATGGCAAAACCAGTACCACCAAAGTTTCCGGGATTTGCATTTTTATTCTGCGCATCACCCGGTGTTGTAGATTGAATAGTTCTGATTAAATCTTTTGTAGAAGTTTTAACCTTTGACAGTTCCCTGCTCATCTGATTATACCGGATGTCCTGCTTGGTATTATGCTGAATGGAGTAGATAGATACAAGAGAAAGTAAAATAAATGATGCAGCAATGGCTATCGCAGACCGGTGTTTGCGCCATAGTTGTACCACCCTTGAAGGATGCGGCCTAAGTTCATTAGCCAGGCTGTCTACATCAATTTCAGCATGGATCTGGTTTAATTGTTCCTTCAAATGTAACTGCGCAGCAAATGCTCCCATAGATTCTAAAAAGAATTTATGCGAAACTACCTTATGGTCTACCGTGGCGTCATTACGGCGTAACTCCTCAAAAGCTTCTGTTTCCTGTGCATTAAGTTTACCTAAAAGATAATCCTCAATAATTGCATCTAACTCCAAATCGTTTCTCATTTCAATTATTATGGTTGAAAAAATATTTTCTTTAACCTTTGCAGGCATTTATATTTCTGTGTTTTTGCATTATCCGTATTCGTATAACCAAACTTTTCACAGATATCCTGCATGGATAAATCATGGATATAAAAATCCTGAATAATGGTTTTACAGGGTTCGCCGAGGTGATCCAGTGCCGATTGCATTTTTACAAAAGCGGCGTCTTTTTCCTCATGTTCCACAACATCCTCTTCTACAACCAATACATCTTCGTAATCAGTAATATTACCTGTCTTTTTGCTGTTCAGGTTGAGTTTTTTCAACCAGATCCTACGGCAAACCGAATAAATGTAGGTTTTAAGCTTGCTGCTCAGCTCAAAATTGCCTTCCTTAATTTTGTTATATAAAATAATAATGGCTTCCTGATAAACATCTTTTGCATCATCTTCATCGCCATTATTGTTCAGGATAAACTGCAAAACCATTGCATAATAAGCCTTGTATAACTTGTTAAGTGCATCTTTGGAGTTATTTAGAATACCTAAAATAACCTCTCTATCTGTTGGAACTGATCTCTTTAAACTGTTATTCACTAGTTAATACATTTTTCGGTAAATAGTAACCCAATATTAGACAAAAAAATATTTATAGCTACTATAATTGCTTAATACAAACTTAAGGCTGTCGGTAACCCAAAAGCCGGATAAAAAATATTTTAACTTTTTTTCTGATTATCGGGTTACCTTTCTACCTTTGCGGCATTAATAAGAAATTAATTACTAAAAAAAATTCAAAATGAAAAATGCATTCAAATTAGGCTTCTTAGCTTTAGCTTTATCTTTATCAGTTGTTGCTTGTAACTCAGAGAAAAAAGCAGAAGGTGCCGATACTACTTTAACTGATTCTTCTACTGTAGTTACCGATACTACTGCAAAAGATACTACAGTTAAAGATTCTACAGTAAAAGATACTACTGTAAAAACTACTACAGAAAAAACTGAAGTTAAACACTAGTCTAACTTTACCCATAAAAAAAGGCTTCTGATTATCCGTCAGAAGCCTTTTTTATATATTTTTATTTTTTTTTATTTTTTTGGGTTACCTTTTTAAATAACCGGTATTAAGAGGTAAATTAATTAATTACTTAAAAATATTTAAAATGAAAAATGCATTCAAATTAGGCTTCTTAGCTTTAGCTTTATCTTTATCAGTTGTTGCTTGTAACTCAGAGAAAAAAGCAGAAGGTGCTGATACTACAGCTACTGACTCTTCAACTGTTGTTACTGATACTACTAAAAAAGACACAATCGTTAAAGATTCTACAGTAAAAGATACTACTGTAAAAACTACTACAGAAAAAACTGAAGTTAAACACTAGTCTAACTTTACTATAAAAAAAGCCTCCTGATATAAAAATCAGGAGGCTTTTTTTTATTTCAACCTCACCATGGGTTACCTTTTATATTATTTGGTATTAACTTTAAACGGTAACCCTAAAACAAATATCAAAATGAAAAATGCATTCAAATTAGGCTTTTTAGCCCTCGCTTTATCTTTAACAGTTGCTGCTTGCGGCGGATCAGGTAAAAAAGCTGATGGTGCTGACACAACAATTACAGATTCTTCTACAATTGTAACTGATACCACTTCAGTTGATACTACAGTTAAAGATTCTACTGTGAAAGACACTACAGTTAAAGCTACCACAGAAAAAACTGAAGTTAAACACTAGTTATTTTAACAAAAAAGTATAAAAAAGGTCGTGATATTTATATCCTGACCTTTTTTATTATAGAAAGACTGGTTATTTTCAGGCTTTTTATATAAATTAGCCATTAATTAATTCAAAAAAGAACCAAACAAATTAAAAACAATGAAAAACGCATTCAAAATGGGCTTTTTAGCTCTAGCTTTATCGCTATCTGTTGTAGCTTGTAAATCAGAAAAGAAAGATGGCGGAACAGATTCTTCTAAAGTTGATTCTACAGTTGTAGATACTACAGTTAAGGATACAACTGTAAAAGATACAACCGTTAAAGA
The DNA here is from genome assembly GCF_014196715.1 of Pedobacter zeae. Classification (GTDB taxonomy): domain Bacteria; phylum Bacteroidota; class Bacteroidia; order Sphingobacteriales; family Sphingobacteriaceae; genus Pedobacter; species Pedobacter zeae. Next base: position 1,470,522 of record NZ_JACIEF010000002.1, on the reverse strand, counting down.
CACTGTTAAAGCTGATACTACTAAAAAATAGTTTTATCAAAACCATTTTAAAAAGCCTTGGTTCAGCTAAGGCTTTTTTATTTTACGCATCTAGACCTTAAAATCCATCAATTGTAGTAAATTTGCGGCAAAAATATAATCCGCATAATGAATTTAACATCACTACAAGCTATTTCACCTGTTGATGGCCGCTACAGAAAAACAACCGAAAGTTTAGCTGCCTACTTTTCGGAAGAGGCATTGATTAAATACCGTGTTTTTGTAGAAATCGAGTATTTTATTGCACTTTGTGAGGTCAACTTACCTGGCTTGGAAAGTTTTGATAGAAATCTGTATGCGGACTTACGTAAAATCCACGAAAATTTCTCAGAGGCTGATGCCCTGGAAATTAAAGAAACCGAAAAAGTTACCAATCACGATGTTAAGGCTGTTGAATATTTTATTAAAAGTAAGTTCGACCTCCTTTCACTTCAAAACTATAAAGAGTTTATCCATTTTGGCTTAACTTCTCAGGACATTAACAATACGGCTATCCCTTATTCGATTAAGCTGGCTTTAAATGAAAGTTATTACCCGGCAATCAGCGCATTGATCGAAAAAATAAATGCCCTGGCTACCGAGTGGAAAGATGTTCCGATGCTGGCTCATACCCATGGCCAGCCGGCCTCTCCTACTAAACTGGGAAAAGAATTTTTGGTTTTTGCCGAACGTTTAAATATCCAGGTAGAAAGTTTAAAAGCGATCCCTAACAGTGCTAAATTTGGTGGCGCAACCGGGAACTTTAATGCACACCATATCGCTTATCCTCAAGTAAACTGGATTGATTTCTCTAACCAGTTTGTAAACCAAACGTTGGGCCTAACCCGTGCGCAACATACCACACAGATTGAACACTACGATCAGTTCGCTGCACAATGCGATGCTTTAAAACGCATCAACAACATTATTATCGATTTAGACAGGGATATCTGGACCTACATTTCTAAAAATTATTTCAAACAGAAAATCAAAGCCGGAGAAATTGGTTCTTCAGCTATGCCACATAAAGTTAACCCGATTGATTTCGAGAATGCAGAAGGAAATGCGGGTATTGCAAATGCCTTGTTCGAATTTTTCGCTGCCAAATTACCCATTTCGCGTTTACAAAGGGACTTAACCGATTCTACCGTTTTAAGAAACATAGGCGTTCCTTTCGGCCATACACTGATTGCCATTAACTCCACCTTACGGGGATTGAATAAAATTTTATTGAATGAAGCCGCTTTACATGCCGATTTAGATGAAAACTGGGCCGTTGTTGCCGAAGCAATTCAAACAGTATTAAGAAGGGAAAACTATCCAAATCCTTATGAAGCGTTAAAAGAGCTGACCCGTACAAACTCAAAAATAGATGCGGCGAGTATTGCAGAATTTATTGAAGGACTGGCTGTTGCAGAAGAAATAAAAGCACACTTAAGAACAATTACCCCTTTCAATTATACCGGCGTTTTTTAAGCAGATTAAATTGACGTTAAGCAGACAGCAGTTAAGGGTTTTATTAATGAGTTATTGTTAATTTTGTTTATTCAAAAAGATTAAGACATGACGATCAACGTATATACAGAACAGACTCCCAACCCAGCAACCATGAAATTCATGGTTAATAAGCTGCTAATTAATGGCAGTGAAGATTTTGCCACTAAAGAAAGTGCAGAACATTCTCCATTTGCGAAAGAGTTATTTAAGTTCAACTTTGTTTCTGGTGTGTTTTTCGCCAGTAACTTTGTAACCATCACCAAAACTGATGATGCGGAATGGGCTGATATTGAAGCCATTTTAAAGGAATTTGTTAAAGGAGCGGTTGAATCTGAATTAAAAATCAAAGAAGCAACGGCTGAGGAAGCCCCGACTTTTGAAGGTTCGGAAACTGAAATTAAAATTCAGCAGATCCTGCACGATTACGTTCGTCCGGCTGTAGAGCAGGATGGCGGTGCCATTACCTACAAATCTTTCGATGAAGGCGTGGTAACAGTAGAATTAAGGGGATCTTGTAGTGGTTGCCCATCCTCTACGATTACGCTTAAATCAGGTATTCAGAATTTATTACAGCGAATGGTACCAGAAGTTACAGAAGTGGTTTCTGAAGCGCTTTAAATTGCATTTTTCATAGTACACATATAACGAAAAGGTCCCGGTGTAAATCAGGACCTTTTTTTATTACTAAGAGTCGTCGTCACCCTGAATTTATTTTACAAGCAGAAATATATTTTCATTTGCCTTGTAGCTCTTTCGTATCCAGGGTCTTAATTGCAGAAAGGATGCTGAAATAAATTCAGCATGCCGATACTTCTAATAAAAATACTTTTTAATCGCTTCCAACATCTCGGCTGTGAGCTTTCCATTGGTTGCCAAAATCTCCCTTTTCTCAAAATAATCATTACCGCCAGCGAAATCGTATACCTCTCCTCCTGCCTGCTGAACAATAAAGCATCCGGCTGCAAAATCCCACTGTTGGAGGTTAAATTCGAAAAAAGCATCAAAACGGCCACAGGCGGTATAAACCAGGTCTACCGCTGCTGCACCAATTCTTCTTACGCCATGGCTTTTCTGCATCATTTCGGCCAGTAATTTCAAATATTGGGGTTGTTTATCAAACTGGTAGTATGGAAATCCCGTAGCCAACAAACTCGATTTCAAATCGGGATTAACAGAAACTTTAATTTCTTTTTTATTCATAAAGGCCAAACCGCCCTTGTAAGAATAAAACATTTCTCCCCTATTTAACTCGTAAACCACACCTATAACAGGTATTCCTTCTTCGTATAGGGCTACACTAATACCGTAAGCGGGTATGCCATGGATAAAGTTAGTGGTTCCATCTAAAGGATCGATGATCCAGGTATAGGTTTTACCTACGCGGTTAATGGTTTTCTCTTCGGTAATGAAACCGGCATCCGGAATCAACTTTTCAAGGTTCTGGACAAGTTTCTGTTCTGCTGTTTTATCAACATAGGAAACCATATCGTTCAATCCTTTGTATTCGATTTTTTGTGCATCAAACTGTATGGCCTCTTTACGGATAAAATTTCCGGTAAGCTTTACAACCGATATCACTTTATTGCATAATAATTCGTAATTCATAGTTATTTAACAACCAAAGAAGGTGGTTGTTGGATTTTAAATGGATTTATAGATGTAATTAAGCAAGCTGATTCTTATTCCTTAAAGCATAAGCACTTAAGGCAATGCCACCAATCACCAGAAAGGTAGAAATCATCTCGGCCTGGGTAAATGAAAGGCCAAAAACATGATATTTTGAATTTACACGAATTAATTCGATACAGAAACGCTCTATTCCATTTAAAATCATGTAAATACCGAACATTAAACCGGGTGCCTTTATTTTATCCCTGATTTTCCACAGGAAGGCAAAAAGGATCAGGCAGATAACCACTTCATAAATTGGCGTTGGATAAACACCCTGAGCCAGTTCGTTACAGAATTTTCCGCTACAACCCGGGATGGGAATTCCTTCTCCTACCACGTTATTTGGATATTTGTATGACCATAACCAATCAGGCAGCCACGAAAAGGGTTTGGGGTTTGGATTTACAATTCCCCAGTCGCCATCGCCAGCTAAGTGACAGCCAATACGGCCAACGGCATAAGCCAGCATCATTCCCGGGCCACCCACATCAAGCATATGCAGGGGTTTAATGCCATTTCTTTTGGCGATGATTAATACCGCTGCCCCACCACAGATTAAACCTCCGTAAAAAGTTAAGCCGCTAAAAGATAATAATCTTTCTATAGGGTGTTGAATAAAATCATCCCAATATTCTAAATTGTCAAAAAATTTAGCCCCTAAGAAACCCCAAATTGCAGCCCAAACAACCAGGTTGCTCATGATCTGGTAAGGATGAACGGTAACCAGGGTCTCCTTTGGTTTATCGAGTTTATGCTTATTTTTTTCCGTGTAATCCCAATAAGCAAACAGACCTGCGAAAAGCAGGCCGCCAATTATATTTCCTTTCGCCGACATTAATATGCCTTGCGCGTCGTTTACAAAAAGCTTGTAATTTAACAGGGCATAAACCAATTTATAACCAATCACGAAGCCAAAAAGACCGTTCATAATCAGTTCTGATGCCGTAGCAGGTTTACCTATTACTACTGTTTTTTTTATTGGATGGAGTATGCCCAGTGCTTCTTTACGCTTAAGTTCTTTAGTAAAAGCCCAGTAGCCGGCCACAAATGCCAGCGCCACAAAAACACCGAAAGTATTAAACGGAAGCGGTAAATTAATGCCGAAAAGGTATTCTAAAAAATGTGAAACGGTAGGAAACATACAAATAATTTGTTGCGAAGATAGGAAAGAAAGACCAAAGCTGAAAGACTAAAGAGCAAAGGCTAAGGGATATTCTTTCATACAATCGTCATTCTAAACTTGTTTCAGAATCCTTTGGCATTTAACCGCAAAGGGCGCAGAGTTAAAGGCGCAGGGCCTACAAAGCTTGTTACATTAAAGATTCTTCACCACGTTCAGAATGAGAGCAAGAAATACGGGATCAGGACTAAAGACAGTGGACTAAACTAATGATGTGCGTAAACGGTTTCCAGTTCAGCAACTTCTACTTCACCATCAGCAGTAATTTCAATCAGCTTAACCGCTTTTAGTTCGTTCACCATTAATGGATCGTACTTGGCACGTACCTTTACATAATTTTTGGTAAAGCCATGCATATAACCTGATTTTTGGTCTGCTTCAAAGAGTACTTCACCTTCGCTACCCAGTTGCGATTCGTAAAAAGCCCTGCGTTTCTTATCAGATAAAATGTGCAGCATTTTGCTGCGCTCGTTACGCTCACTTCCTGCCACAACACCTTTCATTTCGGCTGCCACCGTTAATTCGCGCTCAGAATACGTAAATACGTGCAGGTAAGAAATGTCCAGTTGATTTAAGAACTGGTAAGTATCCAGGAAATCTTCTTTTGTTTCGCCCGGAAAACCCACAATAACATCAACACCGATACAACAGTGTGGCATTACTTCTTTTATTTTGGCAACACGCTCTACATACAAATCGCGACGGTAACGACGACGCATCAGGCCTAAGATTTTATCCGAACCTGATTGCAAAGGAATGTGAAAATGCGGAACAAACCTTTTTGAAGTAGCCACAAATTCGATTATTTCGTTACTCAAAAGGTTAGGTTCAATTGATGAAATACGGATTCTTTCGATTCCTTCAACCTCATCCAGTGCTTTAATCAAATCAAAAAATTTATCTTCCCTTTGGCCATTGCGGATACCGAAATCGCCTAAGTTTACCCCTGTTAACACAATTTCTTTTACGCCGCTTTCAGCAATCATTTTTGCGCGGTTCACCACATTTTCGATGGTATCGCTACGGCTTGCGCCACGTGCTAAAGGAATAGTACAATAGGTACACGGATAATCGCAACCATCCTGCACTTTTAAAAAAGTTCGTGTTCTGTCGCCGATGGAATAAGAAGCAATAAAATTATGGTTTACTTTTTCAATACTCTGCTGATGGACAACTGTTTTGGGCTGTTTAGTTAAATCGGTTATGTATTCTACAATCCTGAATTTTTCTGCAGCACCCAAAACCATATCGACACCTTCAATTTCGGCAATTTCCTGTGGTTTTAACTGCGCATAGCAGCCTACAATGGTTACAAATGCATTTGGAGAATATTTTAAAGCTTCCTTAACAACTTTACGGCATTTTTTATCTGCATGATCGGTAACCGAACAGGTGTTGATTACATATACATCGGCCTGATCCTGAAATTCTACCACAGCATAACCCGCATCGGTAAATAAACGACCGATCGTTGATGTTTCAGAGAAATTAAGTTTACAACCTAATGTATAAAATGCGACCTTTTTCATTGAGCCTGCAAAGATAGAAAAATAGATTTGAGTATTGCGATATGAAATACGAGATTAAAGGTAAATTACAGTTTATTAACAATACAATTTCTAATTTTCCGATTTTCAATCTGATGGTAAACGATCAACTGTAAGCTGCTGATGGCAAGCTATAAACTATTCTTCCTGCCAGCGATAACTTTCCTGCTCAAAGCCCGCTAAGTCCAATACCCTGCTGATTACTGTTCCGGCCACTTCCTCGATGCTTTTGGGCAAGCTATAAAAAGATGGGTTAGCCGGACAGATAATGCCACCGGCTTCGGTAACGGTTTTCATGTTGTTGATATGGATCAGGCTAAAAGGTGTATCGCGTACTACGGCAATCAGTTTTCTCCGCTCCTTTAATACCACATCTGCAGCCCTGGAGATCAGATCGTTTGAAATTCCGTGCGCTATACGCCCTAGTGTACCCATAGAACATGGAACAATGATCATGGTATCGTATTTTGCCGAACCAGATGCAAATGGCGCATTAAAATCGTTTTTGTTATAAAAAGTAAAGTTTTTGAAACTGTTATAATTCTGATTGCCCAATTCGAACTGCCAAACCTCTTTTGCATTGTCGCTCATCACCACACCAATGGCTTCAATCTGATCTTTTAAAACCGATAACTGATCGAATAAAACTTTAGCATAAATGGATCCGCTGGCCCCGGTTACTGCAACTATCACTTTCTTTTTTACCATAAAACAAAAGTAGGTTTTCTGTAAGGGATTAAAAATAAAAAAAGGGCCAGAACATTGTTCTGACCCTACATCTACCTATGAAAAACATACCCTCGAAAGGGTAAGAACAAATATATATAAATTTTTAAAAAAATATAAGGGAGAAATGTTAAATCGTATAAATCAATTATTTAACCTATTAATCGAATACAACAAACTGATTATCAATTAAATAATTTTTAACAAAAATTTACTAAAACTTTTTTTCAAGCAAAAAATACAGCTTTTTTAATAAAAAACAGATTTAAATGTATTACTATAAATACATAATAATTCAACAAATACTTACTTTACGCTTAGGTTATTCATTTTTACACTTTTAACGTTACAATTTTTTAATATTTATATAACCTGATAAAACAGATTGCAAAGGCTTATAAACTTATTGATTTTTAGTTTTTCTCCGTGCTGTAAGTCTTTCTATAAATCGCCATTTACCTTCAACATTTTAAGAAAAGGGCTTTTAAAGCCAAACAAAATCATTGAAAAATAACGGCTTAAAAGCAGGCAAAAACACAAATCGCTTATAATGTATACCATTTTGTATGATAAATATGATATTATCTTCAAAAATCGGTTGGCGATTAACTACTTAAGGGTTATATTTGAGAAAGTGTCAACTTAAATTTATGATAGACTTAGCCTCTCCATTCTTAAAAGCGTTATTAAAACATGCTAAGAGCCCTATAATTATTTTTAAGTTAAAACCGGTATTAGTGGTGGTAGAGCATAACGATGCTTACCAGGCTTTAATAGAGCGTATCGGAGGAAAATTGAAATTCTATGATATTAACATTATCCCCAATCTTTTAAGTGATGCCGAAAAGGTACTCCTGATTAAAACAGTACAAAAAGTAAGCGAACTAAAAGCGAGGCGTATGCTGGTGATTCACCCCATCTATTCTAACTCACCAAATGTAAAATGGGAGCTGGAATTTTCGCCGGTTTTACAGAATGATGGGCCAGTTGAATACATTATCTGTTCGCTAAGAGAAATTCCACAGGATGAAAATGACCTTGGGCATATTTTATTTGAACTTTCTGAAAGTGAAGCACGTTTTAGGGGCTTTTTTGAGCAGGCCCCTTTGGGCATGTGCGTATTAAAAGGTCCGGAGCTTATTACAGAGTATGCAAACGATAATATATTAAAACTCTGGGCCAAAACCAGAAAAGAAGTAATCGGGATTCCACAGGAAGAGGCACGCCCAGAACTCGGACAACAGCGAGCCCTTTTAGACCGTGTAAAAGATATTTTCAAGAATGGCCAACCATTGACCATAAATGAATTAAAAATTACCACACCGGTTGCAGACGGTTATTTTATAGCTTTTTATGAGCCGTTAAAAAATGATAAAAACGAAGTAACCCGGGTTCTGGTTATTATTAAAGATATTACAGAGCAGGTAAATTTTAAAAAAGAACTCCTTAAAGCTAAAGACATTCTAAAAATAGCGATGGATGCATCAGAAATGGGCTCGTGGAACATTGATCTGGAAAGCAAACAGGTACTTTTATCAGAAAGATCACAACAGATCTACGAACTGGAAAGTAATAGATTAGGTATTGAAGAAGCCAAATCGCTGGTAAGTGATGAAGATATTAAACACCTTACCAGTGGTATCAGGCGGGCATTGCACCACCGGAATGCATTCAATATCGAATACCAAATTAATTTGAATGGTATAAGCGCTAAAAACAAATGGTTAAGAACAGCGGGAAAAGCCTATTATAACGAAGAGGGAAAAGCCATTTATATTGCCGGAGCTGTTTTGGATATCACAGAACATAAGCAGGACGAAATCCGAAAAAACGACTTTATCGGCATGGTAAGTCATGAGCTTAAAACGCCTTTAACTTCGTTAAGCGCTTATATACAGCTTTTACAACATAAATTTAAAGAAACGGATAACGACTTTACCATTCAGATACTTGATAAGATTAATGTTCAATTAAAAAGAATGTCGTTAATGATTGATGGCTTTCTGAATGTATCCTTATTTGAATCCGGCAAAATTTTATTGAACAGAACCAATTTTAACCTGGTTGAATTAATTAAAACCGTAGCCGACGAAAATAGAATTGTTTTAACCAGCCATTTTATCCAGGTGATTGGTACGAAAGAAGTAGTTGTAAATGCCGATATGGATAAAATTGGCAATGTACTGAACAACCTGATTGGAAATGCAGCAAAATACTCAAAAAAACACTCTTTAATTGCTATAAAATGCGAAATACAAAACGGTTATGCAGTGGTGAGCGTAGAAGATGAAGGCATAGGCATTAAGGAAAATGACATACCCAAACTTTTTGAACGTTTTTACCGTGTAGAAAGCCCTGACACCAAAACAATTGCAGGATTTGGAGTTGGCCTTTACATTTGTGCCGAAGTAATTGAAAGACATCAGGGAAAAATATGGGCAGAAAGCAAATTTGGTAAGGGATCTACTTTTTATTTCAGCTTGCCTATATCCAAATGATAGATAACCTGCGCGCTCAATTTGCCTGGCAGTTGCAAAATTAAATCTTTATTTGTTCCATTTCCAATTGAACATTTACTGCCATTAAACCATGCTCGTGTAATTCTATTTCAAAAATTACCCTCGAATTTAAATTAATTAGACTAGATACATTATCTAATTGAAAGTGAATATCTTGGTCGTTTTCGTCAATAATGATTCCAAGTCCAGATTCAAAGTCAATCTGAGTAACATCTCCCTTCCTCATATCACCCATTGCAGCATATATTTTTCATAAATAATAAGCAATTATAGTTAAATTATGTATAATTAAAAATACATATTATATTTTTTTTGATTAATTATTAACCTTTATATACATCTGTTATTGCTGCTAAAACGAATTAACTTGCGCAAACAGGTTATTTTGATGTTAACGCATCCCGGAAAAATTATTTTATTTTATTTTAAATAACTGTTTTACAGCTTGTTATTATCAATAAAAAAAATTATATTTATAAGGCCAATCAAGCTTGTGCGTGTTATTAACGAATTAATCATCCCGATTATGAAAAATCTCCATCAAACCCCGAGCATTAAAGAAGAAATCATCCTATTATCTGAAGAAACAGATCGAAATTACTGGGCTAACCGGCTGGGTGTAAGTTCTGAAGTGTTAAAATCGGCAGTAAGGGCCACAAGGTGTATAACTTTAGATCAGATAACGGCTTATTTAAGTCAACGAAAAAAGTCAATTGGCATTTCTTAACCCATTAAGGATTAAGACCAAACTCCAACCGGCTAATGCTCAGTTGTGCACGAGTGCATAACCGTTCAGACCTGATGAGACTTATTAAATTGATGAGAACCACATCATCATGAGGATAAGCATTGAGAAGAGAACGGGCTTAATCAACGGGTACCAGGATACTCAGGCATGCTTTTCAAAATTGACTAAATTCCTTTTTGGAAGATATGTTTTAGCAGTCAAGGTGCTTACATACGCATTTTTTCCATACCGGAATGGAAAGATGCTTGCAAAAATCAGCAACATATACCTCGAGTGGAATGCACCCACATAAAAAAAGGATGGAAAATTAATTCCACCCTCTTTATAGGCTGTATGATGACATTATTTTTGCGATTGTTCAGGAGCTTTTCCGATCAGATCCATAAACTGGTCTAATTTAGGCGTAATTATAATTTGGGTACGCCTGTTTTTAGCTTTACCGGCTACAGTAGTATTATCAGCAATCGGGTTATACTCCCCTCGTCCACCTGCTGTTAAACGCTTAGGATCTACAGCGTACTTGGTCTGTAATGCCTGAACCACCGACGAAGCACGTAAGGCACTTAAATCCCAGTTGTTTCGGATATTAGTTTGAGCGATAGGCACATTATCGGTATTTCCTTCAATTAACACATCGTAAGTATCGTAATCTTTAATGATTTTGGCGATTTTACTCAACGTTGCCCCGGCTTTGTCAGAAATTTCGTAGCTACCGGATTTATACAACATGTTATCGGCCAAAGAAATATATACCACGCCTTTAAGTACCTGAACATCAACATCGCCCAGCTCCTCCCTACTTAGTGAGCGGGTTAAGTTATTGGTTAACACCATATTAAGCGAGTCGCTTTTATTTTTTGCGTTAACCAGCTGTTTGATGTATTTATTTGAACTATTAATTTCATCAACGAGTTTTGAAATATTAACATTTCCCTGGTTGCTCGAGTTTAAACATTTATTCAAAGCATCCTGCAGCGCAGTAACATTGGCTCTTTCTGAAGCAATCTGTTCTTCTAAACTTTTTACCCGGCTCGTGCTGCCACTAAGCTCGCGTTGGCTATCCTGGTATTTATTGCTGAGCTCCTGATTTCTTTCTCTTAATTTGGCATAGGTATCCTGAAGTTCGGCATACTTCTTATTGCTTACACAACCTGCAGCAAGTGCTACGGTAAAGAGCATGATGGGAATTGACCTGTATAATTTCATAATATTACATTATTTGTTTCTACTTCATCAACAAATTCCTTGCCGTAAAGTTTCGCAACGCGCATAGCCGGTGTTAAAAGGTGTTAATTTTTACCGAATCGAAACTCGCCAATGCTTTATAAGTTCGTAATCCAATACTGCCTGAGGGGTATTGCGCATCAGTGGCAGAAAGCGAAGGTTCAGCAGATCCATTGATAAAAACATCAAATTTGTCTCCCTTTGCCACTACTTTGATGTTAAACACTTTGTTCATTTCAACAGGGAATTTTTCAGAACTGATTACCGTCCATTTCTGCCCGTCAGCTTTTCCAAATAATACCGATCCCTTGACTTGATCTAAGCCAACATAATACCCCTGGTAAGCATCAGCGCCAATAGCGGGATTAGACACCCTGAACATTAAACCCGCATCGCCAGTGGTATTGATTTTAACATCTGCCTGATAAACAAAATCCTTGAAGTGTGTTCCATTAGCCACATATTTGGATCCGTTTATGCCATAACCACCTGAGCCTGGATTTGAGGAAACGTTCATCTGCCCATCTTTCCAAAACCAGCCACCACCGTAAAAGACCCAATTCCTGGCCATTCCATGATCAAAATTTTCAACAAAATTTTTATTTAATTTTTTTGGCTCGCCGATTACAGGAAAACAGCTTAGGCGAATATTTTCAGATCCGTAGGGCACCAGGATAATTTCTTCCTTTTTTTCAGCCGAAGCAACCGGGCTAAAGGGTACGTCAAAAGCAGACACTTTACGATAATCTAGGCCCCATGATGGAATCTTTTTTGCCTGAACCTTTATTTTAACAGGTGCAGTTGCAGCAATGAAAGGGTTTTCCATCATTTTAGATTTCAATACGCGGGCATTGCCCAAACTACCTTTATCCATCATTAGGCCATAATTCCACGAAGATTCCGGATGGGTTTCGTAATCTGTAAAGCCCGCAACCGGATGCACTTTGGTAACCTTATCTGCAGCTTTGATTTCCAGTGCGTAAACAATGGGGCCACGTGCTATACTTACAGAATTGTTTACCTGCGTTTGGGTAGTAATTTCCATCGGAAAATTAAGTTCCAATTGATCGTCGTTTTTCCATTCGCGCGTTAGGCTAAACATTTCCCCGGCCTTTACACCTTTCAAAACAACCCCATTTAACCTAATGCTTGGTTTTACACTCCAGGCCGGAATCCTTAAAATTAATGGAAAAGATGTAGGAGCTGTGAGTCCGACCTTTAGCCTGATCTGCTCTTCAAACGGATAATTGGTTTCCTCGGTAAGTTTTATTTTTTTGTTTCCGGCTACTATGGTTTCTATCTCCATGGGGCCATAGGTAATTATTGCCAAACCTTTTTGGGGGGTAGCCACTACACTATTTTTGACGAAATAAGGCCAGCCCATGTGCATATTATAACGGCAGCAGCCAAAGCCTGAATATGGACTGGAAATCATACCTGTAGAATAATCCTGATTAAAGCCATGCTCGCTATGAATATTCTGTACCTGATTGGGCAATGTGTAATAAGAGTGGTTTTTAAAATCGCGGCTAAACTGCGCAGGCAGCGCATTAAAGGCCACTTTTTCCAACTGATCGCCAATTTTGGCCTCATGAATAACTTTCGCTGCAGTTTCTAAACTCTGCATCCATTCTACCACCGTACAGGTTTCAACCCCTTGTATACTGCTCGTACCCGCCAGAAATTCGGTTCCCGAACCCAAGCCTTCCGGCTGGCCATGGTCGCGCATAATATGAGTTATACCTTTAGCAAATGCTTCAAGATTAGATGGAAGATCCTGAAGCTGGGCGTAAACTACCGGGAATTTTAAGGCCTGGGCCACATTCACCATGTGTTTTGGCTGGAAATCGTCGCCGAAAAAGTAAAATCCGTTATTGCTGTAAATATCAATCCAGGGATACGCCTGTTGTTTTAACTTTTCTACAAGTTTTAACAAATCCTGATCTCCGGTTTTATTGTAAAGCCAAATGGCAATTTCCATGTTATCGCCCGCTCTTGCTTTAGCCCACTCACTCAAGGGATCAGCATCGAGGTTATTAAGTTCATATTTAAAGTATTTTGAGAGGAACGGGATAACCCTCTGATCATTTGTGGCTTCATAATAGCTCTGCAAAGCATACATCATGGGCATACGGGGCCACCAATCTTTCATTTTCGGCGGACCAAATGATCCGTTAGCCTGTTGATTATTTAGAGTCCAATCGATATATTTTTGCGCTTTCGCTTTTAGCTTGGGATCATCTAGAGTATAAGCCAATGCAACCAAACCCTTAACATAATAGGGTACGCGCTCCCAGCTATTACCCGATCCGCCCAGCCAATCGGTATTTTTACCCAGGTTATCTTTCTCCGGATATAATTCTTCAGCCATTCCGGTTGCACCGTCTCGCTGTTGCTCCAACTGCTTTAACAACCATCCTCTGGCCTTTATGCTTCCAATGGGCAACTGCACGAAAACCTCTTGTTTTAAAGGTGTTTTGTTCAACTCATTTAAACTTTGAGCGCATAAATACGGTATGGATGAACCAGAAAGCAGGAAATATAAAAGGGTTACTAATTTCTTCATAAAAAGGATATTGGTTAGCTACTTATTTATAAAACTAATAAATATCCCCTAACATTAAAACGATTTAGTAAAAAATAAAAGCAATTGAAGATTTTGAAATATTAACCATATAAAATAACCCCAACAACTTAGGTATAATAAATTGTTGGGGTTAATGCGAAGGGCTTACCGGGGGAAGTTACTTTTTGCCAAAAGTGACCCCCTGCCATGTATCGGTTCTAAAAGGTGAGGCTGGCAAACCATCGTTGCTCACCAGGTTACAGACCGGATTATTGCCCCAGGCATAACGAACAGCAACCGGATTTGCTACCTGATTGCTGCTGACGATAAGCTGGTTCCCTTTAATACTGGCTTTGGCCCAGTAAAATTTCTTATCTGCTCCGGCAATGGCAAAACCTGTTGGTGCTGCACCATCTGCAGTCTTTAACCCATTTTGGCTATTGCCAAATGTTAACAGCATTTGTTTTCCATCAACTTTACTTGATTGGTAAACAGGACCGGAATAGTTTATTTTTTGGCCATACGTTTTGGCCAGGGCAATTAACGCCAATCGCCTACCAACTTCCTGTTTATTTTTAGGGTGGATATCTTTCGCATCGCCAATATCAATAATAGTGGCCATGCCGGTATTGGGTAAAGCCAATGTTTTTTGCTGTGCCTCTCTAAGCTCTGCCCAGGCAGATTCTGCTGGTGTGTTATCAACCTGCATAAAATTGGCCAACTGCACAAAATAAAAAGGAAAATCTCCCTGTGCCCATTTCTGTCGCCAATCTTTAATCATGGCAGGAAATAGTTCGCGGTATTGGTAAGCTCTATCGGCATTAGCCTCGCCCTGATACCAAATAGCTCCTTTAATTGAAAACTGCTGATATGGGTGAATCATGGCATTGTACAAAACAGTAGGTCTATTCGGGCCATTTTCTTCGTAGGGTTTAGCTTCAATATTTTTAAAATCCAAACCTATTTTATATTTCCAGTCGCCTGTTAATGATATTTTTTCTGTTGTATTGTTTGTTAAGCTCAACTCTTTGGCATCACCGTATATACCGCCACCGCCGCCGCTGTCAAAAACCCTTACGGTAATGGTATTTTCACCTGCTTTGAGCAAGTTTGCGGGTACCGAATATGTTCTGCCAACGTTATACCCTACCGTTTCTCCTACTTTCGTTCCATTTACAAAGGTGATATCATTATCATCAATCGGGCCTAAATTAAGTTTAACCTCTTTTGTTTTCCAGTTTTCAGGGAGGATAAACTTTTTGGTAAACCATACTATGCCGTCGAAATCCCTAAGCCCTGCGTCTTCCCACATGGTTGGCAAAGTCATGTTTTTCCAACCTGTAGTTTCTGTTAAAGCCCATTTCGCTTCACCAGCCTGATATCCTGAATCTTTTTCGGTGGTAATCTTAATCCAGTTCTGCACTTTTTCTTCGTAAGAAACCGTTGAAGTGCTGGTTGCTGATTTTTGGATTTTATCAACTGCGGCAGAAAAATCGGCCATTTTTTTTAGCGTTTCGGCACTTGTCCAGGCTTCAGCAACTGTCCCTCCCCAAGAGGTATGGATCAGGCCGATTGGAATTTTTGTCTTTTCATATATCTCGCGTGCAAAAAAATAGGCTGTTGAAGAAAATTCAGCGATATATTTGGGACTGCATTCCTGCCATCCGCCATTGGCTACTTTAGCATCGTTGAGCGGAAAATTACTGGTCACATGCTCCGCCTGTAATAAACGGATATTTGGATACTTCGCCTCTGCGATCTCTTCTTCACTGTTGAGGATTTTTCCCCAGCCTGCTAAAGGCATTTCCATATTAGACTGGCCGGAGCAAATCCAAACGTCGCCAATTAACACATTATTCAGCACCAATAGTTCTCCATCGGAAATGGTAATCGAATATGGGCCACCATAAGCTGGTGTTGCCACCTTAATTTTCCAGTTACCGCCGGCATCGGCAATGGCCCCGTAATTAATTTTATTCCACGAAACCGTTACCTTAACCGCTTTACCAGCTGTAGCTTTTCCCCAAATGGCGGCATTGTTTTTTTGCTGTAAAACCATATTATCACTAAATACCGACGGCAATAAAATTTTTGACTGTACAAGTTGCGAACTGAAGAGAAATAATACGATAAAGGGTACAGAAATTAACTTAGGGATGCTCATATCTTGATCTGTTATTTAGTTATAAAAAAGCGAATGTACATTTTCTGCCTGTTAGCATCAATATATCTGCTCTCACAAATTTATAATAAAAATGGAGCAAAATTTCATTTAATTAGTTTGGGTAAGAATATCATTTTGCTTATTTTGCAGATCTAATAAGAAGAATGCTGGTGCTAAGTTAATTAGCCGGATGTTCTCTCAAACTACTGAATTAATGGTTAAGATTTTTATAGGCGGCCTTCCCGACAATATCCAAGAGATGGATTTGGCAATATTGGTTAGCCTTCACGGCAGAGTAGAAACAATTAAAATTGTTCGCGACAGGGCTACCGGCAAATGTAAAGGATATGCTTTTTTAGAAATATACAGTTTACAGGATGCAAAAAATATAGTATCTACCTTAAATGGTGAGACCTTTAAAGGTAATGTAATTACGGTTAAAGTTTCTGAAGAGCAAAGCACCGTTAAAACAGCTAAACCAAAAAACAATCAGGTTTTTAAAAGTAAGAGACCCCGGCTACAGCGCTAATTGTGTTTAACACTTCAGCAAATACAGGGTTAGTGGTATCAGTGTGAGCGATAGAACAATCTTTGTTTGCCATGTTACTTTACTGGGGTAATAAAAACTGGACAGACTTAGCCGTTTCTGATCTATAATGATTAGCTCCCATCAATTCGACTTATTTATAGGTAAATTGCCGAAATAAATTCGGCATGCGATTACAAGATAATTTATATTACCGAAACCGCTTAAGATCTTTCCGGGAAGCAATTTATACAAAAGAGGCTGCACCTGTTTATGATACAACCTCTTTTATTACAATAACTTATACTTACCGCTATACAATCACAAAAACCATGTAAGCCCTGGGCACAATAAATTGTTTTTCAAGCCCTGTTCTGCTTAGTATATCCTGGTCATCTCAATTTAATTGAACAAACTGCTTCCGTTATCGGTTTGGGCGGTATAGGAATCGAGCTTGAGACCGAATTGTAATGAATATTTAGAAGACAGCTCTTCGATTAAATCGGCAATTTTTTCTTCTTTAACAATGTTAATGGTACAGCCACCAAAGCCCGCGCCCATCATCCTGGCACCCAATACGTAATCTAAAGGTTTCACTGCTTCAACCAAAAAATCCAGCTCTTTACAGCTTACTTCATAATCCTTGCTTAAACCTTCGTGCGTTTCGAACATCAGATTTCCCAAACCTTGCAGATTACCATTTTCCAGTTGTTCTGCAGCGGTTAATAAACGTCCGATTTCTTTCACCACAAAGCTGCATTTTACGAATACATCTTCATCTTTTGGCTTAACATGAGCTTCTAACATACTTAAATCTACATCACGTAATGTATTTACGTTGGGGTAATATTCTTTTACCCAGGCTACCCCTTGCTCACATTGTGCTCTTCTTTTGTTGTAAGCCGAATCGGCCAATGCATGTTTTACATTAGTATTTAACAGCAAAAGTTTATAGCCATCAAGCTTTAAAGGAATATAAATATGTTTCATCGATCTGCAATCGAGCATAATGGCATGATCCTTTTTACCGAATACAGATGCAAACTGATCCATGATTCCGCAGTTAACGCCGGCAAATGTCTGTTCTGCCTTTTGCGCAATCAATGCAAGATCTGTTTTAGAAATGGAAAGGGAAAAAAGCTGATCGAGGGCAAATCCGGTTGCGCATTCTACGGCAGCCGATGAAGACAGTCCGGCACCTAATGGTACATCGCCGTCGATGTAAAAGTTAAAGCCCCCTAACTGAAAACCTCTTTCTATTAACTGATCGGCCACACCTAAAATGTAGTTTGCCCAGCTGTTTTCTGATTTCTTTAAGCTTTTTACCGACGAAATATCAAACTGCTGATAACTTTCTGAAAATAAATGAATTTCATCATCCTCTCTTTCAGATATGGCCACATAAATGGCTTTATCGATAGCGGCAGGCATTACAAAACCTCCATTGTAATCGGTATGTTCGCCAATAATATTGATTCTTCCCGGCGAGCGGACCAAAATAGGTTCGGCATTGAAAAGTTTTTTAAAGGTACTTTTTAAGTGTTGTGCGTTCATGATAAATTAATAAGCTTTAGTCTTCAGCTTTGCTGTTTTTATAGTGTAGGGTAGACATTTCTTTCAGGCGGTTTGCCGCAAATTCAGGGGTAATATCACGCTGGGGGTTGGCCAGCATTTCGTAGCCTACCATAAATTTTTTAACTGATGCCGAGCGCAGTAACGGCGGGTAAAAATGCATATGCCAATGCCATTCGGGATAATAACCATTGTTTACCGGCGCCTGGTGCATGCCTGCAGAGTAAGGGAAAGAGGTTTCGAACAGGTTATCGTATTTGGTGGTGAGTATCTTAATGGCTTCTGCTAAGGATTTCTTCTCTGCATCTGTAAACAATTTGATGCTATTTACATGGCGCTTGCTGATGATCATGGTTTCGTATGGCCAAACAGCCCAAAAAGGCACCAATACGGCAAAATGATCATTTTCGAATATAATGCGTTCATTTTTCTTTTGCTCCAGCTTTAAGTAATCGCCAAGCAAACTTCTCCTGTGGATGGCATAGTAAGTTTTCTGACGCTCGGTTTCCTTGGCAATTTCTAAGGGGATATCGCTCTGCGACCAGATCTGCCCGTGAGGATGCGGGTTGCTGCAGCCCATTATTTCGCCTTTATTTTCGAAAATCTGAATGTATTTGATCCAATTATTCTGGGCAAGGCTATTAAACTCATGCTGCCAAACCTCTACGACCGCCGTTATGGCTTCTACACTCATTTCAGGAAGTGTGAGGTTATGTTTAGGGCTAAAACTGATTACCCTGCAAAGCCCTCTCTGGTTATTGGCTACCAGTAAATCATCTTCATTCATTTCGCCCTCAGGTGTATTTTCCAGCAAAGCGGCGAAATCATTGTTAAAGACAAAACTTTCGGTATAGTTAGGGTTGCTATCGCCATCTGCCCTGCCATTACCGGGGCATAAATAACATTTAGCGTCGTATTCCGGACGGTTATCTGGCGTTAGCTCTTCAACCTTACCCTGCCAGGGCCTCTTAGTACGGTGCGGAGAAACTAAAACCCATTCTCCGGTTAATACATTTAACCGGGTGTGTGGGTTACTATCAAGTTCGAATGTTTGGTTCATTTTATATCTTCAAATTGGTTAGAGAAAAGAAAGCACTTGGCTTAACCTATCCAGGCCGGCAAATTATAAAATTATTATTAATTGTCAAAACGACAATTAATAATAATTTTTATTTCCGTAAAAATTTGAACATATTAAGCCCTTTAAAATATCAGATAAAAAATGATTGAATATTCCAGGCAACCGCATTATCTTGTTGCTGTTGATTGCATAGTATTTGGATTTGATGGTGAACACCTGAAAATTTTGTTGGTTAAGCGGGGCTTAGAACCTGAAATAAACAAATGGAGTTTAATAGGTGGTTTTGTGGGTGCCGATGAGAGTCCGGATGATGCCGCAAACAGGGTACTCAAAAAAATGACCGGTTTAGAAGGTGTTTATCTGGAGCAGATGCAGATTTATGGAGATCCTGGCCGCGACCCTATCGAAAGAACATTTTCTGTGGGTTATTTTGCCCTTATCGATATCCATAAATACCAAGCGCAATTAAATGATGATTATGAAGCGGAGTGGTTTTTGATTAATGATCGGCCAAAACTGATTTTCGATCATAACCAAATGGTGGCGGATGCCCGGAAAAAATTAAGGTACAAGGCAGCACTCCACCCTATCCTGTTCGAAATGCTGCCAAAAAAATTTACCATACCGCAGCTGCATATTCTGTTTGAAGAGGTTAACGATACTAAAATTGATACGCGCAATTTCAGCCGTAAAATTACCTCAACCGGTTTGCTGATCAAGCTGGCTGAGAAAGACAAAACAGGCTCTAAAAAAGGAGCATTTTATTTTAAACTGGATAAAAAGAAATACATTGCTAACTCACAGGCTTTCTTAAATTTAATTCCTAATTTAAGAGTATAAACCCTGCTGAAAAACACTTGGGTTTATGCGTTTATGCCTTGTAATATAAGTTCTTTTAAAAATCATCGTTATAGCTTTAATTATTTTATCAGTATGTTTGATAACGAAACAAACACACAATAAACTTAAATTAATCCAAGAACATGAACATGACCAAGAAACTTTTGTTTACAGCGCTCGTTGCATCATTTACCCTAAGCCTATACTCTTGTAAAACAAAAAAGCTTGCAGCTAAACCGGCTCCGGCTCCTGTTGAAAAACCTGCACCGGTTGAAGAGAAAAAGCCGGCTCCGGCTCCTGAAAAAGAACCGGAAAAACCTGCACCGGTTGAAAAACCTGATTTTAACCTTGATAATATACAGTTTGAATTTAATTCATTTGTATTGAAAACCTCATCGTTCCCGATTTTGGATAAAGCCGTTAACGAAATGAAAAAAGCACCAGAAACCAAGTTTGTACTTAATGGTTATTCATCAGCAGAGGGAACACCAGAGCACAACCTGCAATTATCTGTTGACCGCGCCAATGCAGTAAAATCATATTTTGTAAACGCCGGTTTAAACGGCAGCAATTTTACGGTTGTTGGTCACGGAGAGAAAAACCCAATTAGTAGCAACGACAGCGAAGAAGGCAGAATATTGAACAGAAGAACCGAGATTAAGGTTCAGAATTAAACTTACTTAGACCTTGCACGCGTTAAAAACCTGCAAGGTCTGATCTTTTATATTTATTTCTGATAAACCCGCACATATTCTACTTCCATCCGGTTTGGGAAGCGGGTATCTTTCAGGTCGCCCCCATTCATCCCACCCAAAGCCAAATCGAACAAGATATAGTGTTTTTGTCTAAAAGGATGAAACGTTGTCCCGTTTTCGTTCTCCAGCTCACTCAGTAAAGTTTTATTCAACAAAACATTATCGACGAAAAGGCTGATTGCTTCTTCGTCCCAATCCATTCGCCAGGTATGAAATTGTGAGGCCCATTTTTTTCCACCAAGTGAATCAGTTGATTGGGTATTGCTAAACCATTTAGGCTTACCGTTTTTACCCATACTGGCAATATTGGCCAATAATTTGCCCCGGTAATATTCCATAATATCAATTTCGCCATTGGCAGGCCAGTGGCCTTTAAGGCCTAAAGTCCAGAATGCAGGCCACAAGCCAGCAGAAATATCGATCTTAGCGCTCATTTCGAAACGGCCATATTGCCAGCTTTGCAAATCTTTAGTGATAATGCAGGCTGAAGTATACTCGATATTTTGAGGCTTCTTACGCCAGTCTTTACTCCCTGCAACATATAATGGATTAGGTTTCTGTTCTTTCCGCGCTTCGATGATCAGTTTCCCGTTTTTACAAAAAGCATTTTCGGCCTGGTACCACTGTAATTCTTCATTCCTTACAAAGCCATTTTCGTAGGTCCAGTTTGCCGGATCAGGTGGTCCATCCTTTTCAAATTCATCATTCCAAACCAATTTATAACCCTCGGATGCGTATTGATTGGCAATATTGTGCATTTTCTTTACCGCACAAGACTGCATAATCATTGCGAATGATAACATAAGGCAGGTTCGAAGTTGCTTTTGCATACTATTTTAAGAAATTAGGAAGGTACAATAAAAATACTTGATTGCGACAATATAGATAAAGTAATTGGGCAAAGGGTTTAACCGATTGGTCTTAGAGAGAAGCCACGTAAAATGAAGCGATGTTTTGATGGGCTAAAACAGGGCTAACGCCTAACATTCCTTATTGTTAAATCTTAAAAAAGCTCCCCAAT
Source organism: Pedobacter zeae (assembly GCF_014196715.1). GTDB lineage: Bacteria > Bacteroidota > Bacteroidia > Sphingobacteriales > Sphingobacteriaceae > Pedobacter > Pedobacter zeae. Next base: position 1,448,867 of record NZ_JACIEF010000002.1, on the reverse strand, counting down.
TGCACAAGGCAAAGGGGAGCAAGAAAAATTAATTATCATAACAGAATGGCTAGTAACCAGGGTTTTGCAAAAACGATGGAAGTTTTAATATTTCGCTCTGTGGAATGGGCAGCAAATAATTTGCCGGGCGAAAATTATGCCTCCTAATGGAATTTGTAATCTGGTAATTGTACGAGTTACCATCAGTAGAAGTAGACGTTGTACCCGTTTTAGGTGTAATCATCATTACTTTATTGAAGGCATTTTCTGTTACTTCAGCAATTTTCCACCTTCTTTCATCGTAAAAACGCATATCTTCAAAAGCCATTTCGGTACGGCGTTCTTTAATAATTACGTCTCTGAGTTCAGCCTGACTAATGCCTGCTTTTATACCAAACCTGGCATCGGTGCCAGGCAAGATACCTGCACGTTCCCTGATCTTGAAAATATAGGTAAGTGCATCGTTAACTTGCCCCAATTCGTTCAATGCTTCGGCATAGTTTAACAATATTTCTGCATACCTCATTAAAGGATATCCCCTGTCGGCAGTTGCGCTTCCACCCCAGGATACATTCACATCGCACATTTTACGGCCATAATAACCAGAGGTTGTTCCAATGCCTGTACCATCACTAGGTGCATTTACATAGGTAAAAACCGGTGTTTGAGCCCCACTATTATTGGCAAACGATGAACCATTGTAGATCACAGTGTAACCAAACCTTGGATCGCGGTTAACATATGGATTGGCAGCATTATAACCTGAAGTTGGGTCTGTAATCTGCTTGCCATTACGCATATCGAACTGATCGACCAGGTTCTGAGTTGGTGTTGAATAATACCCCCCACTCCTCGACGGAGGAAGAAAATGACCTTCAAAATCCCTGTTTGGTGCCTGTGTATAAGTAAATATCAATTCGCTGTTTGCCCTGCTAATAAAGGCTTTATAAAAGCCATAACCCGGGGCTGTGGTATTGTCCAGTACGAGATCGTATTTATTCATATCAATTACATCTTTAGCGGCTTGTGCAGCTTTTGCCCAACGGGTAGCGTCGTAACTCGGATAGGCAATTATACTCGCAATTGCACCCGTTTTAACGATACCACCTCCATTAAACAGCGGACTTGCAGCAGTGAGCAATACCCTCGATTTTAATGCAAGGCACATCCCTTTGGTAATTCTTCCGTAATCCTGATCCAGCTGATCTAAAGGGAGATCTGCCGCAGCCGCATTGCATTCGCTTACGATATAATTGATACAGTCTTCGAAATTGTTACGTGGGATATCGATGATATCATCTTTATCAAATAACTTATCGCCTAAAAGTGCTATCCCCCCAAAAGATTTTACCAGGTAATGGTAATACCAGGCGCGTAAAAACCTGGCCTCTGCTGCCACACGCTTTTTTGTTACCTGTGCTAAAGGCGTAGACGGTAATTTAGAGAGGAACAGATTTACCGCCCGGATCTGTAAATAAGGCTGAACATAAAAATCGGTTGTTGTACCTTTTACCACATTTAATGGGTTTACATTACCCGAATACAGAATTACAGCATACTGTCCTGAACCGCTATAACGGTATTCTGCATCATCGGTGGCTTCGTCAAGATTTCCATGACTATCCCAACGGCCTTTATTAAATGAAAAGCCACGCCCCTGGTAAATCCCATTTAAAAAGCCTAATGTTCTTACGCTATCGCTAAACACGACCGATGCATCCTGTCCGACATTTTGCTGATCGAGGTAACTGGTTGCTTTTTTGCAGGACATTAATCCCACTAAAATTAAAACAATTAAAATATATCTTTTCATAACTTAAACTTAAAATGTTACCGATAAACCCATATTGTAAAGCCTTTGCGGCGGATAGTTGGTGTTTGTATTGTAACTTGATATTTCCGGATCGTATTCGTACAACGAACCAAGTTTGGTCCATGTAATTAAATTGGTCCCGTTTACATATATTCTTGCTCCTTTTAAATGCACTTTATTTACCCAGTTCTGTGGAATCCCATAACTAAGTTCTATCGATTTTAGCCGCAAATAATCACCTCTAACATTCCAAAAATCGGATGGTGCGGTAGGAATGGAAATCGAATTTGGTGAGGTTGATAATATAGGATATTTGGCATTCTGACCAAGTTCAGGAGTCCAGCTTTGTTGGTGGATAGCCTGAAAGTTTGATCCAAAAGCCTGGATAGATTCCCTAACCCCTGCCACATTAAAATTCAATGCCCCCTGGAACAACACATTTAAACTTAAGGTTTTATAATTTGCGCTTAAATTAAAACCCACAATGGTATTGGGTGTATTGGAATAACCGAAATAAGATTGATCAGCATCGGTAATCACCCCATCGCCATTTAAATCGGCATATTTAAGATCGCCTGGTTTTGCACCGGTAAGGGGTTTGGCACTATTGGCCACATCAGCAGCATCCTGGTAAAAACCTAAAAATTTAAACTGCCTTGGTGTATTAATTGGATTGCCGGTATACCGTTGGTAAGGGAAAAGTGGCAAAGCCTCATCCTGGAAAACGATTTTATTTTTAGCTACCGATATGTTACCGCCAACACGGTAATTAAAATCTTTACCTATTTTATCGTTATAGGCAAGCTCCAGCTCAAAGCCCCTGTTATTTGTTTTCCCGAGGTTAACCGGAGGCAAAGCCTGTCCAAATACATAAGAAACTGTTCCCCTGTTGGTTAAAATATCGTATCTGTCATCATTAAATACATCGAGTGTAGAAGTGATACGCCCCTTAAACATGGTTAAATCCATACCGATATTGAGTTTCTTCACCTTTTCCCAGGTTACATCAGCATTGGCCAGGCGGCCTTCAAATATGGCAGTATAAGCATTATGAGACGTTCCGAATGATACGGTACCGCTGTTGTTATAAGTTTGTAAATAAGCGTAAGCATAGTTACCGATATCGTCTGTTCCAACAAGACCATAAGATGCCCTGAACTTTAAACGATCGATAAACTTAATATTTTCTTTAAAGAATTCTTCTTCCGAAATGTTGTACCCGATTGATCCGGCAGGGAAAAAGCCATATTTTTTACCAGCAGCAAAAACTTCTGTTTTATTGTACCCCACATTAAATTCGGCCAGGTATTTTCCTTTATAATCATACCCTGCCCGACCAGAAAAACCACTGGTTGGAACCGGTATAAAATTTAATACCCGGCTTGTATTGGTGGCATCGTTATATCCAAAATAAGTTCTGTTGTTATATAATACCAAACCCGATACGTGATGCGAACCAAAAGTACGATCGTAGTTCAGCGAAGCCTGGGGGTTAATCGTTCTGGTGGTAGACCCCGGGTTATAGTTTAATGAATAAAAACCTACCCTAAAAACATTTGGATCTTTAGGGGTATAACTTCCGTCGGCTGGATTGTAAATAAAAGCAGGATAAGTTCCTCTCGACAGGCCCCTGGTGTAAGAGTAAGTACTGCCATAAGCAATAGCTCCCCTTAAAGAAAGTCCCTTAGTAATAAAATCGAGTTTTTGTGTGGCCGCAGCGTTGATATTCATGTTGTTTTCGAAATCCCTGCTGTACCCGCCAAGCGTTAATGCCTGTACAATATTTGGTGAAGAGTAACGGCCCGGTTGCGCATAACTGTACCCATAGCTTCCATCAGGATTGTAAATAGGATAAGCAAAAGGTGCCAGTGTTAAGTAACTGTTATAGAAATAAAATATATTCTGGATACCGTTAATGTTTGGAATTACCGGACTATTTCTCTGTCCGATGTTTCCAAATAGATCGAGTTTAACATTTAAGGTTTTTGTGGCTTTAATATCGATATTAGAACGGTAGTTGTATCTTTTGTAGTAAAAGTTATTGTTTACATCCTGACCAGAACTGAAGTCATTTAAGAGACCATTCTGATTAATCATGCCCACCGAAGCGAAATATTTCACGATATCGTTACCACCGCTAATGTCAAAGTTGTTACGCCATTGATAGCTAAACTTACGGAATAAAACATCTTTCCAGTTTACATTGGGATGGCCATAAGGGTCGTCGCCGGTTCTCCAATGTTCCAGATCTGCATCGGTATACAAAACGGGTAGGCCATCGTTTATTCTAGCCTGGTTGGCAAGCTTGGCCGATTCGTAAGCGTCAAGAAATTTGGGCAATCTTGTAGGTTGCGAGAGGGCATATTCGCTACGGAAAGTAATATTTGGAGGACCTACAGCACCTCGCCTGGTGGTAACCAAAACTACACCATTAGCACCTTTTATACCATATACAGCGGTTGTAGATGCATCTTTCAGGATACTTAAGCTTTCAATCTCATTTGCATCTAAACGGGCAAATTGCGCATAGGTAAACTCAATATCATCTACAATAATAAGGGGCTGATTAGATCCGGTATAGGAACCTGTTCCGCGGATAAAAAATGTTGCCCCATCAGATCCGGGCTGTCCGCTGGTTTGCTGCGAGCTGAAACCCGGCAACCTGCCAGCCAACGTGTTCTGTAAACTGACTGAAGGGTTTCTTCTGATTTCCTGACCTGACACCGAGCTTATTGCACCGGTTAAGGTAGCTTTTTTAGTGGTACCATAACCTACAACCACCACTTCTTCTAAACCCTTAACATCAGCTTCTAAACTTATATTAATGGTGGTCGATTGGCCAACGGTAACTTCCTTGGATAAGTAACCAATAGCATTAATCACCAAAATGCGACTCTTTCCCCTTAGGGTAATCCGGAATTTACCATCGATACCGGTTGATGCCCCATTACCAGGAACATCTTTCTCAATAATAGTTGCCCCCGGAATGCCCCCGTCTTTATCGCTAACCTGGCCTTGTACATTAACATTTTGTGCAAATAACAATTTCGACAAAATGGTGAAGGCTAAAAGGAATATATATTTTCTCATAAATTCTTTCATTTCTAACTTATTTTTAATCGTTACCAACCTTCATTCTGTATCAGGCTTCTATTCCTGATCACTTCTGAATAAGGAATAGGCATCAGGTAAAACCGTTGATTAAATGTTGTATTGCTTACTGTTGATGATGCATAGGTTAAGGCACCTGTTGCCGACTTAGTAATTACAGTACCATGAAGAGAACCGTTTAAAACCTGTCCGGCTATTTTCCAGCGCCTGATATCCCAGAAACGCTGCTCTTCAAAAGCCATTTCAATCCTTCTTTCATTTTGAATGAACGTGCGCATATCAGCCTGAGACATCCCATCTTTAACACCATAGGCATTTGCCCCTGTACCGGCAGTAATACCGGCCCTTGAGCGAAGGGCTCTCAAAGGTGCATAAGCATCAGCGGTTCTTCCCACTTCATTTAAGCACTCTGCGTAATCAAGCAATACTCCTCCATAGCGAAAAATAATATAGTTGTGATCCTGAGTGCCATAGGCTGTTGCATTAGAAAAATCGGCCATGTATTTTTTTAAGTAGTAACCTGTTCTGGTTTGTACGGCTACGCCACCCGGCTTATCTTTGCCACCTTCAAATGTTTCTACATTACGGCTCAACCATTTTATGCCATTATAGAAAACGGTGTTGTCTAATCTTTTATCCCTGCCTGCATAAGGGTTGCTTGCCACATAACCGGAAGCAGGATCTGTGATACTTAATCCGTTCAACATCGGGAATGCATCTACCAGTTCCTGTGTAGGGCTGGTTAAACCATTGCTTAAAGGTGTGGTAAAGCCCATCGGAGCATTGTTTGTTTCTATATCGAAAGTTTTTGCTCTTTGTTTTGCCAATATTACCTCTGTATTTTTTCTACCAATAAAAACAGCATTAAACGTTGTGGTAAGCTGGTATGCATTTAAATTAATAAGATCTTGTACCGCATTTAATGCCAAGGTCCATCTTCCGGCATCGAATGTTGGGTAACCTGCCAAAGCTTTCTTTACCGGATCGCTAGCCGTTCCTCCGCCGTTAAACAGCGGACTTGCAGCATACAGCAACACTCTTGCTTTTAGTGCATATGCGGCACCTCTTGTTATTCTGCCCAGGTCTGAATCAGCCACAGGTTCAACACGCAATAAACCTTTAATGGCATCACATTCGCTTACCAGGTAATTGATACATTGCTCGAAAGTATTCCTTGGAATTTGTAAATTATCATCCGGCGTTAATACTTTATCGCCTATCAATGGTACACCTCCATACCTTTTGATCATCTCAAAATAATTCATGGCCCTGATAAAACGGGCTTCAGCTTTCCAGTACTGAATTGTTTTTGGTGCATTGGCATCAACAGGAACCACGTCTACATTGGCCAGGAAATCATTAGCAGCACGAATTGCCCGGTAGGCATTTGCCCAGTTATCATCCGGATTATTGGTCGAATTTAGCCTTCCGTTTTTATAATATTCAACCACCCTGTTTTGTGCCGATGGAAGGGCATCGTCACTACCGGCATCAAGGAAATCGCCAACAGTATTGTCGCCATCTGCCCTCACCCTGTTAAAACCATCCGGTAATGAAGTATATAAATCTGAAAGCACTTGCCTGGCAAAATCGCCGTTTTTATCAAGCGGATCATAAACATTATCTCTTTTAATTCCCTGCAAAGGAGTTTCTTCATATTTTTTGCATGATGCCATTCCTATCAGGATCACCATCAAAACCATTATTCTAGTATTCATCTCTTTAAAGATTAAAATTTAACACTTAAGCCTCCATTAATCACCCTTTGGATTGGATATACCCCTCCATTCGTTTCCGGATCTACCCGGTCAAATGAAGCACTTGTAAACAAGTTTGTACCATTTACAAATAATCTGATGCCCGAAACTTTTACTTTATTGGCAAAGCGAGATGAAATGGTATAACCCAGCTCAATATTTTTTAACCGCAGGTAATTACCGCTGTGCATCCAGAAAGAAGACACGATGTTGTTGTTAAAGTTGTTACCAACTGTAACCCTCGGATAAGTTGCCGTTGCCGCAGTGGCCGGGGTCCAGCGATCTAAATTATGCTCGTAAGCCTGCCCAAAACCACCGTTCTGAAATTCCCATTCGCTGTTACCGGTTAACAACAGGTTCCTATTGGCAACACCCTGTAGCAATACACTTAAATCGAAACCTGAATAAGAGAAACCTATATTCGCCCCATAATAAAACAATGGCTTATCTGTACCGATTTTGGCCTGGTCGAACTGATCGATTATGCCATCGTTGTTTAAATCCTTATATTTAATATCTCCCGGAACCGGATTATAGCCCGCAATTTTGGCTGAAGCATTAATTTCTGCCTGCGATTGAAAAAGTCCATCGGCAATATAACCAAACGGCTGGCCAACAGGCTGACCGGTACGGCTTTGATAACTGTATTCCCTGAACACTTCGTTCTGGTAAATTACTTTTGATTTTAAAGTACTGGCATTACCGGAGACGAAATAGCTGAATTTGCCTAAAGATTGCTGCCAGTTTAACTGAAGTTCAAAACCGCTATACCGGTTTACACCAATATTTAAGTTTCTAACGGCTGTACCAACAATGGTTGACAGATTGGGTGAAGTAAGCAGGTCTGAATATTTGTTGTTGAAATATTCGGCCTGTAAAAACAAATGGTTGTTAAATAAAGTACTTTTTAGCCCTAAGTTTAACTTATCTCCTTTTTCCCAGGTTACATTTGGATTTGCCAATACATCCTGGCGCAGTGCTGAACTGCTTGAAGCACTGGTACCGAAGAAATATGAACTCGGGCTACCTACGTAAAACTGTTGGAAAACAAAATAACCAGCAGCATCGTTACCCGTACGGCCGTAGCTGGCGAACAGCTTAAGGTCGTTTAGCCAGGATAACTTAGGCATGAACTTTTCTTTGGTAATTGTCCAGCTTAAACCCGCAGCCGGAAAAAATCCCATTGGCGACCCTTTCGGATACCTGTTGGTGCGGTTAAGACCAAATGCTACTTCTGCGGTATAACGCTCATCGAAACTGTAGGCCGCACGACCAGCACCTCCATAATAATTCAAGCCAAGATCCGGACCACTGTTTACATTGTCGCTGGTTGCCCTGATCTGGGCATCAATTTGGTGCAAACCAAAATTCCTTTTGTAACCGATTGCCGCCTCCAGGTATGATTGCCGGTTCTGGTAATCTATTGAAGTACTGTTGTTCTGTGTACCATTTGTACCGAAAACCTGGTAAGTTGCTGTTGAACCTGTTCCTGTTTGCTTGGAAACTGCAAAAGATTTACTTCTATCAGTATTTTCCGATATGCCGGAATAAAATGAAACCAATGCCTGTGCCCATAAGCCGGGTATCACATCATCTAGATTTCTTCTTAAAGTTAAATCTGTAATAATATCCCTTCTGTAATTTAAGCGGTAACCGGAGCTAACAGTTTGCGCATAGATATTATTCTGGAACTGGGTATTGCCTCCATAGCTGCCATCGCTGTTAAACACGGGATAGGCATTGTTTGGGGTATTGAGTATAGAGTTAAAAATATTGGCCGCAGTACTTCCGGGCTGAGTGTAATTCCCAATCCGGCCAAAAAGATGCAGACCTAAGGTCATTTTAGGGCTAAGGTTAATATCTACGTTAGAACGTACCGTATAATTACTAAAGCTGGTGTTGGTAGAATACTCATTCAGGTCATTTTCTTTAAACTGGCCTTTTTGATTCTGGTATTCTAAACCAACGTAGTACCTTGCTGTAGTTCCTCCTCCGCGAAAATTAAGATCGTAACGGCTAAATGCCGATCTGTCTTTCAATACCTGGTCCTGCCAGTTCACATCGGGATGACCAATAGGGTCTGATCCTGTCCTGAATGCCTCCAGATCGGATGGTGTGTAAACAGGCAAATCGCCACTATTTACCCTTGCCTCATTATATAAGGTTGCATAATCAAAAGCATTTAAGGTTTTTGGCATTTTTAACGGGCTCTGAAAACCAGTTTGGGCGGTTAATGAAATTTGCTGGGCACCAACAAAACCTCTTTTTGTTGTTATTGCAATTGCACCACCTGATGACCTAAGCCCCAACATGGCCGTAGAAACCGCATCTTTAAGTACAGTAACCGACTCTATTTCTTCAAGATCGATCATCGTAAGATCTCTTGGTATCCCATCAACAAGAACGACCGGATTTTGACCCCTTAAGGATACCGTTACCTCTTCAAGTCCGGGGCGCCCACTGGTTTGATTTGTGTATAAACCCGCTAAACGGCCTGTTAAGGCATTCTTAACACTCGTTACCGTTGATTTAATAAGATCGTTATTGTATACCGCCTGCGTAGATGATGTGGTGAGGTTCGGCGCTACTTTAATATCATTGGTTAACACCACTTTTTTTTGCTGCATCACCATGATGTTATTACCGTCAATGCGAATAATCTGATTTAGATTTCCGTTGGCAACATATTCTTTCAGCAATTTGCCATTGTACTCAACACGTATAATGTCATTCTTTTTCGAATTGAGTTTTGCCGTTCCGGAACTGTCTGTTTTAGCGTTGTTTTTCAGGCTGATGTTTGAAACATCTGCACCTGGTAATGGGAAATCATTCCCATCGAGGATGGTAAACATAACGCTTTTAAGTTGGGTGGTATCCTGCCGGTTTATTACTTTCAGCGGGTTTGCATAACTCTGATTACCTAAACTCAGAAAGGCCCATGCTATCAATATGAAGCCCAGTTTTTTAAGTGTTTTTTCTCCACTCATGATTTTATGTTAGTTAGTTGGTTGTATTGCTCCATACACCGCCTATTTTTAGCAGGTGATTATCAGGCAATATGATGTTGGTTTATAAATTCAGGATATGGCAAAGCCATGGCCATTCATATTGTCTTTGAATGGTGCTTTTGTATTGTCCTGAATTATTTTAAGATTGGGAAATTCGATAAGGTACAATCGAACAAGATCAGTGTAAATATTCTTTCATATTGTTAGTTAGTTTAATATTGAATAGGACAAGACATTTTTAGGGTAGATAAAAAAAATGGGTTCAGTACCATTAGTCTGATCTGCTATAAAAATTACTCATGGAATAAAGTTTGGTTTTAAACAAAGTAACCATTTATTATCCCCATTGAGTGAGGGGCAATTCAGTAATAATTGGGGGTTAAATTGTTATTTTTTGTTAAATCACAGCTTCTAACCCCCAAATCATTGCTTTTTTAAGCGTTTAATCTACGTTTATTTTTTTTAATGTGTTTAAGATTGGCTGTTCAATTGCTTTTAAGGTAGTTTGATCAGGCTTAATCAGCTCTAAAACAGCAATGTCATTTTTGCCTTTTTTTAACCATTCCTGAGGAATATAAAGCGTTTGTTGCGGACCAATTGCCCAGTACTTTCCTAAGTTATGTCCGTTAACCCAAACCACTCCTTTTCCCCAATCGCTCATATCTAAATAAGTATCTGCAACAGTTGAAATATAGAAAGTACCTTTTTGAAGTGTGGGCCCGTTGCCTGCATTTTTAGGTGATGCAAGCTTGGCATTATAACCATTAATGTTGCTGAAAGGGAAACTGTACATCGACCAGTTTTTAACTTCAGTACCTTCAAAAATTACCTGTTCGGTAATTCCTTTCCTGTTTTCTAACAGGTATTTGCCAAAATTTATCCTGCCCATATTTTCTACAAAAATATCGAGCTGTACATCGCCTGCCGGAAGATTTAGCGAAAGTGTATTTTGGTTTAACCTGCGGTCTAAAATCCCTACCCTTTTTTGGTTGACAAAAACAAGCGCATAATCACGGAGTTGTTTAATCTGCAGCTCTCCTTTCTTTCCTCCTTTAATGGTTGTACGATAAAGCACATAACCATAATCCTGGCTTAGCGCTTCGAAGGTTAAAGGGCCGGTACTTTTTACCGCTTTTGGCAGTACACTGAACAGGGGCAGCTTACTGCTCAATTTAAAAGGTGCTATAGCCATGCTTGGTTTTGCTGCCGGAATTGGCGGCAAGCTTTGCCCCGCCGGAAGGTGTTTTTCTATCACACTTCTAAAGGCCCTGAATTTTTCAGTTACATTTCCGGCTTCGTTTAAAGGCGCATCATAATCATAGCTGCTGGTTTGTGGCTCGTAAGGCGAAATATCTTTGTAGTTAGCTCCATTCATAAAAACGCGGGTGGTACCTCCATGGAACATGTACATATTAATGGAAATACCCGCTGCCAGAACCGAATCTAACCTGTTGGTATATTCTTCTGCCGGAACAGTGTGGTGTGCTGTTCCCCACCAATCGAACCATGCAGGGTACCATTCTGCAATAAAATACGGACCTTTGCCTTTATGGTTTTCATTTACCAAAGCCCTGATTTTTGCCGGATTATCGATCCCGTTTAATGCCGGTAACAATCCTTCTAAATGTCCATCTTTTACGTCTGCTGCAGGATCGCAGGTATAAAGCAATCCGTCGAAACCCGCTTCAATAAACATCTTCCGATTGATATCCAAATAGTTTTTATCAGCTGCATAAGAGCCATATTCGTTCTCTACCTGCACCATAATAATGTTACCACCATGGTTAATCTGTAGCGGAGCCAATTGTTTACCAACTTCAATAATATATTTCTTATATTCCTCTAAATAGTGTTGTTCGGTACTCCTCACTACCAGCCCTTTTTCGTTTTGTAACCAATAAGGGTAACCGCCAAACTCCCACTCTGCACAAACGTATGGACTTGGCCTCAAAATAACCCAGAGGCCTTCTTGTTGGGCAATTTTCACAAATTCGGCGATATTATTATTCCCTGAAAAATCGAACTTCCCTTTTTGTGGCTCATGCAGGTTCCAGAATACGTAGGTACCGATAGTATTTAAGCCCATTGCTTTCGCCATCTTCATGCGTGCCCGCCAGGCCTCTTTTGGCACGCGCGGGTAATGCAGCTCACCAGAGATAATCTGAAAGGGTTTGCCATCTAATAAAAAATCTTTTTCTCCAAGCTTAAACGTATGTTTAGCTTGCTGGCCAAAAGCCGATAAAGAGAAACTTATCGCCAGTAACCATAGTAATTTTACTTTCATCTATAAAAGTTGTTTTTAAGACGATCGGAATTTTGGGCAAAAAGAGTCCCATTTTGCGTATTTTTACGCATCCATCATCCAGGTTTATATAAAAATTTTGCTTTTTTTCTTACTTTTTAAACACGCTCAGATCCCATTCATCTGCCCAGTTTATTGAAATTTTATCCTGTTCAAATTTGATCGGCAACCATAAATAACGACCATCAATTGCATTTTTTGGTACCCATTTATCTGCCATAAAAATAAATTCGCCCTTTTTGCCCGGTACCGGTAACACATGGGTACTCTGCCCACCATAGGTTAGCTTAGCTCCTTCACCCTGGCAAGGATTTCCCATATAAGTCCAGGGCCCCCAGATCGAGTTTGCTTTAAACCACCTGGCCGGATTTGGTGCCCAGCCTGTACAACCAGAACCAATCATATAATAAGTTCCATTTTTCTTAAACAATGCTGGTGCTTCGGTTTGCTGTCCTACATAAATTCTGATAAATTTTCCGGTATGTCCTAAATAATCCGGGGTTAGCTCGGCCAAATGCAAGGTAAAATTCTCTTCTGACGAAAATACATGATAAGCCTTTCCATCGTCATCCACGAAAACGGTCATATCTCTGGCCATTTGTCCGCCAGGAAAATCCCTGCAGAAAAAACCGTCACTTTTATTGGCTGGCTGCTCGCAGTTAACCTTATCGTTTTCGGCGGTACCTGCAGCATAAAAAGGCATTTTACCAGGATTCGGACGATAGCTCTTAATAAAAGTATAGGGTCCGGTTGGGCGATCGGCAACGGCTACACCCGATCTGGCTGCTGCATAACCTTTACCCAAAAGCTCTAAGTGAAACCACATTACAAATTTTTTGGTTTTCTTATTGTATACCACTTTTGGCCTTTCGAGGATACAGCCTTTGGCAATATCGCTGGTCAAATCTTCAGAAACCGACAAGGCAATGCCTTCATCTTTCCAGTTGTACAAATCTTTTGATGAATAGCAATGCACACCAACCTGTGCCGTATTTCCTTTTTCCCCTTCAATTTTATGCTCTCCAAACCAATAATAAATGCCTTTATGCTCCACAATCCCTCCGCCGTGGGCGTTGATATGAACACCTTTGTCATCCTTCCAAATTTTACCTGGCGTAAAAGAGGTATAGGTTTGCTGCGCAGAAACATCACTACCTAAGCCCAAACCAAGGGCTATAAATCCTAAAACAAAACTGATTCTCTTGTTCATCATTTTAATCAACTAATTTTAACATTATAAATACTCTAATTCGGTTATCCGCTATTATTTTAAACTGGCACTGTGATCGTTCTCAAAATTCTCACCGCTCCAGATTTTTTGCGCACTCCATTTTTCAGCCGGGTTGGCCCAAAAAGGGTCTGATTCCGGTAAACCCAGTGGTAAAAAGATATTTGATGCGATGTATGGGCTACCCTGATTATTATAGAAATCGCCGAGACTAGGCTGATCGCCATACAAACCTATTGTTAACCAGCCATTTTTATAGGTGGTAGGGCTTTCTAAAGTTTTTCTGATTACTGCTGTTAAAGCGCAACGTACCTGTGCCGCACTTAACTGTTTAGGCAAAGCTTTTCTCCAGGCCATATCGGCCAAATGATGAAATGCAGCGCCGCGGTAAATAATGGAACGGCCGGTTGCAGGGTAAGTGCCATCGGCATTAATTAATCTTTCCTGGATGATGGCATACCGTTCATTACGTTTTTTAATCTTCTCGAACATTTCTTTATAGCTGTTTGTTTTCGGCCCCAAGATATTAGCCAGCGTAGCCAGATAAGGATGGATAACATAACTATTGTAATAATCGAAGGCGTATGATGTTCCGTCGGTATACATTCCATCGCCAGTATACCATTGTTCCATTTGCTGCAGGGCATAATCAACGCGCATGGGGTCCCAGTTATAGCCAAATCTGGCTAAAAAAGCCTCGTTCATTGCTGAAAAGAGTAACCAGTTAGAGAAAACAGGTTTGAATCTTCTGGTTGTCACGATAGATTGCATCATCAGCTGCTGGTTTTTCTTATCGAGGTTTTCCCAAAGCCATGGTGCACGGATCAGCGCAAGGGCTATGTAAGATGCATCTACCAGTTGTTGACCGCCAATATCGAAAGTCATAAAATCTTTGGCATTAGAATCCAATGCATTTTTTATCCCTTTAATGGTCCACTCCCGGTATTGCTTCCGTAAAGCCACCTCTTCTGCCGAACCTCCTTCTAACTGCAACCATGGTGCAATACCACTTAAAACCCTGCCCAAAACCTCTACATATTGTACTTTAATGCGGTGATCTCTGTTATCGATGTGAATAGAGGTAACCTTGGGCATCGCTATCCTTAAACTGTCGTTAGCTAAATTGTATAAAACAGGCTTTACCATTTTATCCATTTGCTGCAACCAAAACTGCCTATCGCTTAAAGCTGCACCTTTGGTATTTTTCGCTTTCTTTTGTGCAAAAAGAGATCCACCGGTTAAGATGATCAATAAAGCGGTAATTAAAATATATTTAAGTCTCATTTTCTCCATAAAAATTTAATTTTTGTTCGATAAATAGCGGTACATTTCACTTCCTGCCAATAAAAATGCGCCTACACCAAAATTCGCAGTCGAGTTTACATCAACTACCTGCCCGGGAATGGCTTTTTCTCCTATGGGCTGCACATACCCCAGTTTACCATTAGGCTGTAATGCGGTTTGGGTTAAATATGTCCAGGCTTTCTGTGCTGCCGGCCAATAGTTTTTTTCTTTTAAATAACCATTATTTATGCCCCATAACAAACCATAAGTAAAGAAAGCAGTTCCACTGGTTTCGGGTCCTGGTGCATGTTGCGGATCGAGGATACTTCTTGTCCAATAGCCCTCTGCCTGCTGACTTTTAACGATTGCTTTGGCCATGTTGCGGTATTTGGTCAGGTATTCGTTCCGGTGTGGATCTGTAAGAGGCAGATCTTTCAGCACTTTTGCCAAACCTGCAAACACCCAACCATCGCCCCTTGCCCAAAAATCTTTTTTACCATTGATACTTTTATGTTTCGGATAAACATATTTGGCATCCCTGTAATAAAGCTTTTCTTTTTTATCGTACATAATGCTGTTGGCATACATAAAATATTCGTACAGTTTATCCAGGTATTTTTGATCGCCGGTTACCTTGTAAAGCTTGGTCATTACGGGCATTACCATGTACAGGCCATCGGCCCACCACCAATAATCGTTATTGGGGGTACTCATTTCATATTGCATTACCTCTTTTGCCCTTGCAATTTTATATTCTTCTGGTTTTAAATGATATAGATCGATATAGGTTTGAAAGCAAATCTGCCAATCGCCAAACAATACATATTCATCTGTTTCCCCGTATTTATACTTCCAGTTTGATTTATCGGTCGATTTTGCGCCCATCCATTTGTTATGTTCTGCCCAATCTTCTGAATATTTACGGTAGGCTTCATTTTTAGTAATTTCATAAGCCGCCATATTCCCGGTATGATAAGCTGCATGATCCCAAAAAGCACGTACCTGTGGTTTATTATTGCTTTGCCAAAAAGCATTTGCCCTGTTGATCATTTCAAGCACTTCTTCTTTAGGTTGCAGCTTTTGGGCATTTACAGCCACAGTTGCGGAGAAAAAGAGTAAGAAAAACGCTTTATATAATTTTAAATTCATTAGTGTATCGGTTTAATGCCATTAACGGTTGGTCTAACAGGCTTAATGGTTCCATCCGCATTAAATTCCATTCTATCGATGCAAACTTCGCGGTTATAGCCTGCAGCACTTCCCATCGAAATTCCTTTTGGCCGGGTAAAACGATGGTAAACCATGTACCACTCGTCTTTTCCGTTAACTTTAATTACACTGTTATGGCCTGTACCATAAATACCCTGTGCAACATCTTTGGCCAAAACCAGGTTGTTTTCGGGAATGGTTATTTTTCCTGTAGGCGAGTCAGAAAAACCATATCTTACCCGGTAATTCTCGCTTCGCGTATCATCTTCCGACCATAAGAAGTAATATTTTCCATTCCGGTAAAACACTTCGGTACCTTCTCTAAAGCTTTTATCGGGGGTAATTATCTTAATTGCACTGGTATCAATCGAAACCATATCATCATTTAGCGGAGCAACGGCCATATAACCATTACCCCAGTACAAATAATTTTTATTGGTTTTAGGATCGTTAAATACATCGGGATCGATCTCCTGCCCACCTTTTATCCCCCTTGGTTTACTGGCAATCAAGGCCTTTCCACTATCCTTAAACGGTCCGGCCGGATCATCGGCAATGGCAACACCAATTTTTTGCGCAGCGGTGAAATAATAGTAATATTTATAGGCCCCATTTACTTTCTTTTCGATAATAGTAGGTGCCCATGCATTCCTTTTTGCCCATGAAACGTCCTTTTGGAGGTCTAATATCGTGCCTTCATCTTTCCAGTTAACCAGGTCGGTTGATGAAAAACTTTTAAAATAAGTTCCACTCCAGTTATCAAAACCATCACTGGTTGGGTAGATATAATATTTAGAAGTTTTATTGGAATATAAAATTTCAGGATCAGCATAATAGCCTTTTAGCATGGGGTTATTGGCTACTGCAACGCTTACTTCGTAGGTTTTGGCTTGCTGACCAGGAATACTCACCTTAATTTTTACCGGGCCATTGGAAAAATCTATTTTTCCTTTCGGCGTGATGCCGATTTGCTTAAAGGTATTAAATTGTGGATCAAAAGCCTTTACGTTTGTTCCGTAGTTTACCGGAAGGTAAAGTTTCTGATTGATACTATCCAAAACGATGTTATTCTTATTGATCGACTTGTTTTGTGCAGTTTGTAACACCGATTCGACGGTATACCACTGACTAAGTAAGCGGCTTAGTTCCGGTTGGGTAATTGGCAAAATAGTTCCATGTCTGGGATGAAAATCCATTGTAACATCCTGATCAACCACACTAAAATTTATTAAATCTTTACTTTTGGTAAACTGGTAACGGCCTTTCATGTACACATCATACATCAAGATATACTCATCGCTATGGTTTAACTTAAAAACTCCTGCCCCTTCTACCGCTTCTTTGGTTTGCTGCAGGTACTTGTCCTGTAATACATACCCTCCGGTTAGTTGATCAGAAACGGCTTTTTTAATGCCATTGCCGTTACCTTCTGTTTTAAAGAACAGGTTGTATTTTCCTTTATCGTAAATAATGTCGCCATCAATGCAGGCACTGTTGGTTGGACTAAAAAAGAGTTGCTTCGGGGTGGTTTCCAGGTCGGTAAAATCAGCATTGGCGTAAGCATAATAAATTTTATCGGGGTCGTCGCCATGTTTCATCGACCAATAAATCATATATTTTTTGGTTGTTTTATCGTAAATGGTTTGCGGTGCCCAAACGCGCAGCAGATTTTCGTTGTTTGGAAAACGCTTTTGGATATTAACAACTGCTGATGTCCAGTGGATCAGATCATTCGATTTCAGGAGTACCATTGCCCTGTTCGAGTTCCAGCCATTGGCCGAAACCATATCGGTAGCTACCATATAAAAGGTTTTGCCATCTTCGCCCCGGAGAATATGCGGGTCGCGGACACCACCTGTGCTACTGATTTTTTCGGAAGAAATAACCGGATTGTTGTAGTTTAAAGCTTTGTAGTGATAACCATCGGTACTCACCGCAAAACGAATGGCCTCCTCTGCTTTCGAATTTCCGGTGAAATAGGTAAAAAGATAAGCCACATTTTCTTTTGATTCTGCTGTGCGCCTAACAGATTTTTGAGGTTGTGCAGCAATTGTACCTGATAAAACGATCAGTACGAAAAAAAGGATATATTTTGCTAATGGATATTTCATTTGTGCGGTAGTTAATGTTTTATTTTTCTGGTTTCCAATCTAATACCTGCACCTGTGTAGGTGCCTGGTTCGCTTTTCCTTCGCCATCTACCTGGGTAACATTTTGTATAAATAGGCTCAACATTCTTTTAGTTTTCCAAAGTTCGGTATCATAAGTAGGTTCCCAGTCGCCCACACCCGTTTTGACAAGGTCTTTAATCTTCCAGTTTTCTGTTCCGAGATCATCGTTTAATGCAATAGATACCTTGTTTCCACGTTCAGCATCCCTAAACAATAAACCTGCGGCATAATGACTTCCATTTGGCCAAACGATAATCTGTGGCCGCGAAATCGGAATCCGCTTGGTACCGGTACCACTTAAGCTAAACGTTGTTTTTCTAAAATTAAGGTTACTAACCTTCCAGCTGCTATCGGTTTTAAAAACAAGGTGGTACTGAGGCCCCATTTCGTTAGCGCCGCGCCAATAACCTGCAATAAATACCTTGCCTTTGGCATCGGCAAACATCGAGGTCTGGTTAATCAGCTCACTTCTCTGCGGAATTTTAAATGCATACTCTGCATTGGCCGCCGTAATGGGAAGCTCATACTTTTCATTATCAGATTTTACCCAGCTTATACCTCCATCGGTTGATTTAGCATAACATAAATCGTGGTTACTGGCTACATCGGGGCTTTCGCGCCATACCCACGATAAATGGATCGTACCTGCCTGATCTACAGCAACCTGCCAATATGCATTGCGCTGGCCTTCACCGTCTATCATGCCATCCTGTACACGAATCCACTTTTTGGTCTTTAAGTTATAACGGTTGATCATCAGGTTTCCATTGCCAGAGCCTCCATCACGATAAAAAAACAAAAGATCGCCGTTAGCCAGTTTATAAAACTCCGGATAGCTGACCTTATTTTCTTTTACAGAGAGCATATTCTCTTTATCGCCTAAAGTTAATGAACCTGCCGAAACCGATTTGGCATAATTTAAACGATTATTATGCTGGCCCCAGGCAATATGAAGAAAACCATTGCCATCTACCATGATACTGATTGACTTATGGGCATCGGTAGCATCGCCTTTATAGGGTGTAGTCACTAATGTCCAGCGGGCTGAACCGATTTTGCGTTTAGCCAATACCACATTTTGCTCCTGATCATAATAAGCTGCATATTGGTTACCATTAAAGCTGACCAACGAATTTTTACGAAAAATAACCGTGTTTACCGAGTTGTTTGCCCAGCCGTTACCGGCAATGGTACTCAGTTTTGGTGTTTGTGCAATACTCAGTATACTGATACTTATAAACGCACAGGTTAGCAATATACTTTTACTCGAGGGTTGATACATTAAAATAGTTCAGGCTTCTCTTTTTTGTGTTTGGTAAAGCCGAAGTACCGAAATTTTTAAACTTTACACAGGGGGCTAAATCATACTTTGCAGGGGGCGTTTTAAGATAAATGCCTTTTAAAGGCCAAAATAGCGTAACTTTTATGTGGTCGCATTAATATTATAGTATTTATGAAAGCTTCTCCGGTGTTTTTTAATAAACTCCGAGGGCGTTAACTTAAACAGTTTCTGAAACTGCTCCCTAAAATATTTACTATCATTTATTCCTACCCTAAAGGCCGCTTCGTTAATATTTAAATTGGTATTAATTAACAATTCGGCTGCTTTTCTTAACCTGATAAAACGGATGAAACCATTTATAGACTGGCCAGAAGTAGCTTTAATTTTTTTGTAAAGATTAGAATGGCTCATTCCAAGATCGGCAGCCAGTGTTTTTACGTTAAAGCTGTCTTCCATCAGGTTGTCTTCAATAATGGTGATGCACTTTTGAAGAAAACCTTTATCCTCCTGCGATACTTTGTGCACATCGCTCTTCAGGGTTATCTCGTTGTAGAAATAAGACTGGAGATTGGTCCTGTTTTTAATAATGCCATTAATTTTGGCCGTAAAAAGCTCTTTATCGAAAGGTTTACTGATAAAATCGTAGGCACCAACTTCAATTCCTTTAAGTTTTACTTCCGGACTAGGGTCGCCGGTAAGCAGGATTACCGGAATATGGCTCAGGGCAGAATCGTCTTTAATTGCCTTACAGAGTTCGATACCGTTGAGGCCATCCATGTTTACATCTGATATGACAATATCAGGCAGGTATTCTTTACAAAGTTTCAATCCCTCTATTCCATTCTCGGCCTTATAAATTTTGAAATTATCCTGAAAAATGTGCTTGATGTAGTCAATAATGTCCAGGTTATCATCAATCACCAAAATGGAGTGTAAATCTGAAATAAGCAATTCGAGATTACCCATATGCTCGGCATCATTATTTTCTTCAGCTTCTTCTTCCTGCGCAATGAGCTCGTTTACATAGGTTAATTCGTTCTGGAAAACACCATTGTGCTGCAGGTTCGGTTCGCCTACCGGAATATCGATTAAAAATATGGTCCCCTTTCCCTGGTTGGAACGGAACGAAATTTTACCCTTATGCAATTCTACAAAGTTTTTGGCCAGATAAAGCCCGATACCGAACCCCATTTTTAGCGATTCGTTCGACATCACTTTATAAAATTTATCGAATAATTTTTCGCCCACATGTGCCGGAATACCAGGCCCACTGTCGCTCACCTCAATCTGCACACGCCTGCCAAGTGTTTTAACACTAAATTTCACAAAGCCGCCTTTCGGAGTAAACTTAAGTGCATTCGAGAGCAGGTTAAAAAAAACAATTTCGAGTTTGTCTTTATCTGCATAAATATCCAGATCTTCTTCCTCGCATTCAAAAGTGTATTCGATGTGGTTCTGTTTCGCCAGATAATTAAAACAAAGAAAGATCTCTTTTGTAAATTTATACAGGTTGATCCTGACAATTTTTAACGCGTCGTTTTCGCTTTCTGTCTTTCTGAACAGCAATAACTGGTCTACCAGGCTTAATAACCTTCTCGAATTGCGGTAAACTACATTTAAGTCGTTTTTCTCTGTCCCTGCTTCTTTTTTATTGATGATATCTTTAATCGGATTAACGATTAAAGTTAAAGGGGTTCTCAGCTCATGCGAAATGTTGGTAAAGAAATTTAGTTTCTTTTCATTCAGGTCTTTTTCGCGTTCCATTTTAAGGTTGGTAATTTCGACCTCGTGCCTGAGTCTTCTCTGCCTGTTGCGGTAGGTTTGGAAAAGATAAAATAAGGATGAGCCTAAAATCAGGTAAATGGTATAAGCCCACCAGGTGCGGTACCAGGGTGGCAAGATGGTAATGGTTACAATTTTTTCGTTATTACTCCAGGCACCTTCGGTATCGGTACTCTTAATGTGTAATTTATATTGGCCCTCATTCAGTCTCGAATAGTAGGCCGTACTTAATTTATTTACATAATTCCAATCCCTATCCCAACCCTCGAGATAATAGGCGTAAGAAATCTGATCCTGGGAAGAGAATTCTATTGCCGCATAATCGATAGAAATCACCGCAACACTAAAAGGGATATCTATTTTTGCTAAATCTACCACTGAAATATTATGGTAATTTGAATCCTGATCGAGTGGAACATTATTGATCCTAAAATCAGTTAACACGATTTTAGGTACGCGTTTATTTTTTTTAATGCTATCAGGCGAAAACATGCTAAAGCCACCAATCCCCCCGAATAAAAAGTTACCGTTCGATAGTTTTAATGCCGCATTGTAATTAAACTGATTGCTCTGTAAGCCATCGGTAGCATAATAGTTTTTAAAGCTCTGGTGTGTAACATCAAATTTTGACAGGCCGTTGTACGTGCTGCACCATAAATTACCTTGCGAATCCTGCAGGATGTTGAGCACCGAATTACTGGGCAAGCCATCACTTTGGATATATCGTTTTATTTTTTTGGTTTGCGGATTAAAAAGCAATAAACCTCCACCTTCAGTGCCGATCCATATTTGATGGTTACTCCCTTCCTGAATAGCCCTAATGGCAAAGTTGATCTTCGTGTAACGGTGTTTTTTATTTATTGGATCGATTTCGATGAGTTCGGTATAGTTCCCCGCCCACAGCCTGCCTTTCGAATCCTGGAACAAGCTGTGGATGTCCTTCAAATTGGGGTCGAAAAGTTCAAATTTATCGGCTTTTTTGTTGTAGCGGTACAATGCCCCCCCTTTAGTGGTACCTACCCAAATATTTTGTTGCCTATCTTGATAAAGCTTCCAGATGTTTATATCGTAAACGCCTTTAACGGTGTTATAACAGTTATAGTGAACAAATTTCCCGGTTGTTTTATTAAAACGATCTATCCCCCCGCTAAAACTGGCTACCCATACGTTGTGATCTGCATCGTTTAAAATACTGGTTACGAAATTACTGGTTAACGAGTTTGGATCGCCGGTTTTAGCATAATTGGTAAAAGTATTCTGTTTTCGGTTCCAAACACTTAAACCTCCCCCGTCGGTCCCGATCCAAATGTTTTTATTTTCATCTTCACTAAATGAGAGTACAAAATTGTTAATTAAGGAGTTGCGCTTTAATGGATCGTGTTTAATGGTAGTAAACTGTTCGTTTTCAGGATCAATGATGTTAACCCCGCCACGTAAGGTAGCAATCCATTTTCTGGATTCCCGGTCTTCATAAACCTGGGCTACGGAGTTACTGCTCAGCAGGCCTTTTTCTTTTCCTGAAGACAGGTAATCTGTTTGTTGTGTTTTCGTATTGTATACGGCAATTCCCCCGCCATCAGTCGAAATCCAGAGTTTTTGCTGCCGATCAAACAATAGCCCCATGATGTTCTCATTACTCAAATGCTGGTTAAACCTGCTCAGGCTACCATTGGTTTTATTAAACTGAAAGAGCCCCCGCTCCGTTCCAATCCAAAGCATTTGGTTAGTTTCTTTGGTAATGCAAGTTGCCGAACGTACGGCAGTAGTTACTAATCGGAGTATCTTTTTGGCATGATCGTACCTGCAAAGCCCTACATCTTTTATAAAAAGCCAGAGGGTTTGATCTTCATCGATGTATAAAGCTTTTACGGTAAAATCGAAATTTTTACCAAATGGTATGCGTTCTGCAACGTCACTATTCTTTTTGAGCACGAACAGGCCCTTTTCTTCAGTAGCCACGTAAACGGCCAAGGCCTGACTTATTGCTATCGAATTAACAGCATAACTTACTTTATTTTTTACGTCTTTATCCTGATAAATCAATTGATGAAACTTGGAATCGGCATAATCATAATAGGAAATTCCCTTTTGCGTACCTACCCAAACCCTGTTATTTTCATCCCCGTTCAGGACTGTAATATGGTTATTTATCAACGAGTGTTCATCTCCCCACCCATTTCTGAAAACTTTAAAGTGATAGCCATCGTAACGGTTCAACCCATCATAGGTACCCATCCACATAAAGCCATAGTGATCTAAATACAAGGAATTTACCACATTGTTAGACAGACCACTTTCTACCCCCAAGTATTTAAGGGGAACGGCTGGAGGCTGGGCAAAACAAATACCTGCGCCCATACATAAAAAAAGTATGAAGCAGGCCGTTTTTTTTTGAATAAGGAACATAGAGAAAACAGTACCGTAGTATTACTTGGTACGAAACGAATATACATATTTTCCTAAAACTCAGCTAAGCACTGTTGCTTAGGATTAAATAGCAAAAACAGTATAACTTCTCATACGCTTAATACCTGTTCAAGACATGAATAAACTATGGTAAACCAAAAATAGATGATTGTAGCAAGTAGGGGCTTACTTAGATTTGAAAAAATAAAATATATTTCTGGTTTAAATTGTCACACGCGGCACGCGTGCGCCAGCGAGGGGGGGGGTAAAAAATAAGCTGGTTGGGCACCCCTCCTAAATTAGGAGGGGGGTGTTTTCACTCATAGCTGTATAAGTTAAATGGCCAATTAAAATTTGAACGGTTATAGTGTAGCTGCTAAACCGATAGTTTCATCACATTAATCACACTCAACAGACTTACACCAGGCATCGCAGTCTGACAGCCAATCGTAAATCATTTTATATGCGGCAGTAATTTCGGCAGAAAATTTTAAGGTTGCGCCTTCAAAATCATCCTCCTGAAAGATGTAGGCATTTAATCCAACATATAATAGTTCAGATAGATGCTCTACATCAAATTTGCCAACAGCTTGTAGGTGATAACCCAGGTTTATGGCATAACGCTGAAAGGTTTCTTCATTGGCCAAAAGTTTTGTTTTGGTAAGCAGGCTGATGATATTGTTTACATCATAAAGGGCGTTGGCAATAGTAATGGGCTTGTGTTTACCAGAGCGCGGATCGGGCCCGATAGCTGCGCTAAGCATTTCGGTAAGGAATTGATTCACATCCGATAAACCAATCATATCGAAATAGGTTTCAATCAGTTTCCTGAATCCTGTTACAGCTGCTACCTGATTTGGGAGCTGTGTGTTTGGGTTTTTACAATTGTCGGTTTGCATAACATTGTTAAAAAAATATACTTAGGGGCTGCAAACCGACAATCAACTCCATACAGAGATCAATTGAAAATGCGTTTCTAAAACGCTCCCCTAAGTAATATTGTTAAAAAAATGATTTGCTTATACCGTCTCTGTTATGTTAGAACTTTATTGATTATCGATTTGCATAGGCAAGATAAATACAATAAATCAATCTACAAAATATTTTTGCTCAGATAAGGCATAAATGAAGGTAGTTCAGAACTTGCAGTTAACAGTTCTATCAGTGCAGTTAACAACATTATACTTTCAGTTGGTAGGTTTATGCTTGCAGTTGATAGTTCTGAGCTTGCAGTTCGCAGTTCTATACTTGCAGTTCACAGCTCTATACTTGCAGTTAACAGTTCTATACTTGCAGTCGATAGTTCAGAGCCTGCGGTTGATAGTTCTATACTTGCAGTTAACAGTTCTATCAGCGCAGTTAACAACATTATACTAGCAGTTCGCAGTTCTATACTTGCAGTCGATAGTTCTGTCAGCGCAGTTAATAACATTATACTTGCAGTTGGTAGGTTTATGCTTGCAGTTAACAGTTCTATACTTGCAGTTAACAACATTATACTTGCAGTTGGTAAGTTTATGCTTGCAGTTAACAGTTATATCAGCGCAGTTAACAACATATATACTTATTAAGATCAATAATGATAGCACAAGTCATCCAGCCCCGCTAGCCTCGACACTAAGACTTGCGCTAGTGAGGGGCTAGTAGGGAGTAGTTAAAGAATAATTAATTATTTAAAATCCAGTTTAAAATTTTTGCAATATTAAAGGCATCATCCACTCCACGGTGGTGGGTACCTTTTAATGGGATCTGCAACATTTTAAGTGCACCAGCCATTCCTTCCTCATGCCCTAATTTGTTTTTTAAGGCAAACAAAGTTTTAACATTAATGTGCGATGGACCAAAAGGAAAGCCAACACCCATAGCAGCACATTGACGTTGAAATTGTTTTAAATCGTAAGCGCCAAAACTTGCCCATACCCTTTTTTGAGATAAATATTCTTTTCTTAAGATAGAGCAGGCCTCTTTAAATGATATCCCATCCTCAGCTACCATTTCTGGTGTAATGGTGGTTAATGATGTACAAAACGGACTAATAACAGATCGTTCTGGTTTGATCAAAATCCCCCTGTTATCTGTTATCTCTCCAGTTTGTACATCAAGTAAACAGATACCAATTTCGATGATATCACTTTCCATACCTACTGGGTTCGCCCCTTCCCAACAGGTAGATTCTACATCAATGATGATTATTTTATCTAATAGATTTGGCATGGTTTAAACAGTTGACGTAATAGGTATTAACGGCGATGCACTATGATAATAATGATGATCATTCCAATTAAATACTGAGGAAAGCATACTATCCTCTAAAAATACATTTTCGTCAGAATTTATAATATATCCACCTCCACTTGCGTCTACGTACAATAATAGATTTATTGAAACAAATATATCCTCAGCATTTAGATCGGGATAGTTGTAATAAAATTCAAAAAGCCCATTTTTTGTAACAGGTACAAAATCAGACAACAATCCAAAATCTTTCAGCATAAAATACTTATATGTCTTTATTATTTCATCATTCGTAATGTTTAATGTTTGATAAGCTATTTTTTCTCCAAGATCATTATATACTACTTTTGCTTTAGCAACTTTAACTAGGTTCTCATAATATTCTATATCCCAAGTTACATAATTATTTATAATTTGTTTATTAAAATAAAATCCTCCCCCCCATATTGATTTGACGAGTAAATAATAGCACTGTTAAGATCCTCATCATTTTTCAAATAATGAATTACATTGAAGATTTCTCCATGATCATAACTTATCTTTTTTCTTAGATCAAAATTTTCATCATATTCTTCCTTAAAATAATAATCTTTAATATTCTGCGCCTGCTGGCTCGTTATCTGCTCGCCAGATAGATTTTTATATTTTATCGTTGTACTCATAACAATTTAATTATTTAAAAGGCATGAATGGACCAAGATGCATCCTAGAACCTTTTTGTATTATAGCGAAATTATTTTTGGCAATGATATATTACTTTACACCAAGAAATTAATCCTCAGCCTTTTTTAATATTCCAACAGTATCTGACAACTGAAAGGAAACTATAATCAAATCATAAATAGCATACAAGTTCAAGAGGAAAACAGACAGCCTAATGGAATTAAATAAACCTGTTTTGTTAATGACAAAATATTTTAAGTCTAAATCTCCAATTGAGGTTTCCAATAAATAAGCTAAAGCAATGATGATTAAGGAAAGAAATGTAAAATAAATATCATCCTTAATTTCCACATATAAGTCGTCTATTACTGATTGTAGTTTTTTGAGTTTGTTATTATCATTTTGGAATTTCATTTCTCCTTTTTCTTTTATTTTTTCAACCAGAGAAACTATAAAAGTGAATATGGTAAGCGAAAAACCTAATAAAATTCCTAAAAAATTGAATATAAAATCATTATCGGCAATCTTTGATAGGTCAAGCTTAATAAAAGCAACACCAGATAGCAAAAAATGCTTCCAAAAAAAATCCATGATATTGATTTAATAAATTTCATTGCTAATTGTCTTTACCCGAATCATTCATTCTATCCAATTCTTCCAAATCCTGCTTTAATCTTTCCACATCAAGTTCTTCAATATTGTCTGTTGGATAGAATTTTTTAACAATTCTTTGATAACTTCTAATAACCTTTCTTTGGCCATCTTTTAGAACTTTTAAAATAAATGTTCCTGCACCCGCAGAAGCAAGAGCCACAAAATCTTGAACATTATCTTTCATTAATTTTAATTGGCCAATTTTACTTTTAAGTTTTATAGTAAACTCAGAAATATTAAAATCTTCATAAACTTCTCTTACAAATTCGGAAGCTTTAAATCGACCTCTAAAAAGATTAGGCGCATTTAACGTTAAGTCAAATTCTTCGATTGAATCGGCATCATCAACTTCCTCCCAAAAGGTTTTGTTGTCAACAATTGGCTCTAATGCAACAGTTATGTTATTTAAAACGAGGTTTTGCGTGAAATAGTCTCTAAGCCTTGCCTGAGCGAAATCTGGTTGAAATACGGCAGCTCTATCTTGTATCAAGATGATCTGTCTACTAACATCAAGTATCACATATATAAAAGGTGTTCTAACATCTGTAACTTGAATAACGTTTAACTCTCCCTCAATAGGTTTGGTATAGCTTTCTTCCTTTGCTAGTGTTAATAGATGTATATCGTCAGCAAGAGAGTTGTAAAAATATAAGATGAATTTTGAATTATAATGATGGAATTGAGCCTTATTGTTATCTCTTAAAAGTTTTATTAAATCATGGAAATATTCTTCTTTTGTCTTGTTATCAAATAGGCTTTTTTGCAAAGATGCAACTAGATTAAATCTGTAAGAGAAGAATTTTAACATAGAGGTTAATTTGATGGATTTAAGAGAACTATATTAGTAAATATCTCTCTAAAATAAAAATGCCTATTTCTTCGGTGGTGGCACTTTCATTAATGCCCCTAATAACTGATCAAATGAAGGTTCTTTCTTTTCTTCTTCTACGATGTCCTTTTCCCCATTCTGGCGCAAGTCTTAGCGTCCCGGCCCTAAGCAGCGGCCCGACTTGTGCCGTGGTTAAACCAATAGATCAATTCCAATCAATCCTTTCCCTCCTTCGTAATCTATAGCACTACAGTATAAATAGTCTGAGGCATTTGCCACCAACCCAGCCTCAACTGGATTATTATGCAGATAATTAATCCGTTCTTCGAACATATTCGAAGAAGGATCTAATTCGATGGGATGATTATCCTGCCGCCAAAACTGAAAGTTTTTATTATTGCTGTTTTGTTGCCCGGCTTTAGCAAACAAGTAAAGCATCCATTCTTTTCTGCTTTCAATCGAACAGTCTTTTATTTCCTTTAAGATCCTAACTGCTGAATACTTCTTTAAATCGCGCATAATGTTAGCCAATAAATATCCCTCTCCGCTACTCACAATTAAATGTACATGGTTGCTCATAATTACCCAGGCATGCAGATTAAGGCCTTTTTCTTTTCTACAATAAGTTAAACTTTCCAGTAGGAGGTCTCTGTAAACCGTACGTGTAAAAACATCAATCCAGCCCACAACTGCAAAAGAAACAAAGTATATTGCTGTTGAATCATGAAACTTATATTTTATACTCATGATTAAAGATAAATGATTACAAGAGATAATAAAGCATTTAAAAGCACAAGTCATACAACGCACCGCCTTGCCCGCTAAGACTTGCGCTAGTGAGGGGAGAAAGTACCAATTCAATCTATTTATTCGATAGATAATGTTTATAAGGAAGTGAGTTTAAAAAAAGTTTCCACTCTTCTAAAATATCTAGAAAATCCTGTAAAGGTAGCACCACGTCATCGCCTCCTCCCAAATTAAAAACAGCCCTAGCTGGTGGAGAATATATTTCTACTACTACCTCATAACTCCCAATAATTGTATAACCATTAGTGTTAGAATTAAATGCATTAAGGGTCATTATTTCATCAACAACCCAATCAACTCCATCTGGCCCTAGAGAGTCCATAAAACTGGCGACATCTCCATTAATAGTTCCATTTGAGTCTGTATCTGAATAAACATTCGGTCTTTTTCTACCATCATCACGAGAAAAGACTCTAAAATTCAAATGATACTGTTTTGCTTTATTCATGTTTATTAAAAATTTAATTGAAAATAACTGTAATGATCATTAAATGTATTTTGAAGATTATACCTATGATAATTTATATGTTTAATATCTACATGTGTCCCATCCATTAATGTGCTTTCATAAGTAGTCTCATACCATCTATCTGTTCTTCCATGTTCGCCAGACAACTTATAGTTCGATACTGATGGGTTTTTCTTTTTAGAAAGAGCATAAGAATATTCATATATGATATCAGTTTCTGTCCAACTAGGATTTAGCTGCATATGGGTAGCTTTCATTTTGTAAACTGTTCCATTTAACACAAACTCATTATTTATGTCAAAGGTGTTCGGTTGAGGATCTGCCTTTTTCAAGATATTTTGATGTTGAAAATGTCCCCAATTCTGGCGCAAGTCTTAGCGCCCAGGGCTTAAGCAGCGGCCTGACTTGTGCCGTGGTTAAACCAATAGATCAATTCCAATCAATCCTTTCCCTCCTTCGTAATCTATAGCACTACAGTATAAATAGTCTGAGGCATTTGCTACCAACCCAGCCTCAACTGGATTATTATGCAGACAATTAATCCGTTCTTCGAACATATTCGAATAAAGATCTAATTCGATGGGATGATTATCCTGCCACCAAAACTGAAAGTTTTTATTATTGCTATTTTGTTGCCCGGCTTTAGCAAACAAGTAAAGCATCTATTCTTTTCTGCCTTCAATCGAACAGTCTTTTATTTCCTTTAAGATCCTAACTGCTGAATACTTCTTTAAATCGCGCATCATGTTAGCCAATAAATATCCCTCTCTGCTACTCACAACTAAATGTACATGGTTGCTCATAATTACCCAGGCATGCAGATTAAGGCCTTTTTCTTTTCTACAATAAGTTAAACTTTCCAGTAGGAGGTCTCGGTAAACCGTACGCGTAAAAACATCAATCCAGCCCACAACTGCAAAAGAAACAAAGTATATTGCTGTTGAATCATGAAACTTATATTTTATACTCATGATTAAAGATAAATGATTACAAGAGATAATAAAGCATTTAAAAGCACAAGTCATACAGCGCACCGCCTTGCCCGCTAAGACTTGCGCTAGTAAGGGGTTGCCAAAGCCAATCTTTATTTACAAAGCCTACAACAATAAAATTATGACTCAAACAACATGGAAAAAGCATTGGTCTTTTAACTAAAAAAGATCGTAACTAAAGGCTACGACCTAATATTTTACATAGCTGGCTTTATTTTGCACACGCGGCACGCGTGCGCTAGCCATGGCAAAAACAACTTTTTACTTAATAAATTCCAACCATTCCTCTAATAACTCTTTCATATCAAGCATCGGAATAATTAATACATCATCAATATTAACATATGGATATTCATACAAAATATCCATATGTTCTACTGAATCAGAGAAGAACCCTTCATCAACATTAGTATGCCCATCAATACATCTATCCAAATCATAAATGAAAGATTCGCAATCATGCTTATCCAGAGCTTCTATGAAAGATAAAACAGAATTGTTACTTCCATTTGTCTCTTGAAGAACATTAGGATAAACAGTTCCATTGCTTAGTTTACGTTTTACAAACTGTAAAGTATATTTTTTTAATTTTGACATGTCAATGTTTTCAAATATTATGGTTTACTAATAGCTATTTCCCTCCCCATCTCTTCAAATTCCATGAATCCTTTATCTCCAGTATAAACTTATATTTACGGTTCATTTATTATATGGAATGTGGTTCAACAATAAAGCTATAACATCTTAAAAGACCGCGGCTATGGCGGTCTTTTAAGATGTTATAGCTTTTATTTCACACGCGGCACGCGTGCGCCAGCGAGGGGGGCTATTGAATCAAATATATAGCACAATAATATACAATATTTATACCTAATGACTAAAATGGATTTCTACCCTCTTTTTGCCTATCAATTCTATGACTAATTAATTCGGAAAGTGATTTCACAGAAACAGAATGGATCCAATCCGGAAAATTAACGCCCCCTCCAGAATAAAGTCCTTCGTAAACAGGGGGATCTTCGCCTTCATCTAAATAAATAAAAAGAAATTGATCACCTTGATTATAAACATCAACTGCGTAAAATGGTCTAGAGATAACTCTGCTACGAGAAGTCATACGATCTCTAACATAATCCTGCATTTCTTGTTGGCTATCAAAGGTTCCAAAATCTAAAACATAACAAAATGCTCCAGCCAAAAATAATAGTTCCTTTAACACTTTAGGAAAAGGATTGCCATTATTATACAATTGTTCTAATGTTGCTATTTCCTGTAAGGAAATTGGCTCAATAGTTAATTTATATTCTATTTCATTTGGATAAGCATCCGGATTATCTCTTAAATAGCCTAAATATTTTATTTCCATATTATCATCAATGGATTATTTTATATCAGCATGTCCGAGATCTTTTGCGGGATTCACTTCATCACGAACGAGCTGTTTTAATTCTTTAATTTCTGGAAAACGTTGCATCTGCTTTCTGTCGAAAATCAGCTTTTCGCCAACATGAACCGTAAAAACACCGGACGTTTCACTGGGGATTAACGTTACCCCCTTAACGTCCTCCACAAAAGTGGTTAAAATTTCCTGCGCCAGGTAAGCAGAACGTAACATCCAGCCACATTTCGGGCAGTAGGTGATATTAACAAGTGGTTTCTCCATTTTAACTTTTTTACAAGGGTACAAAAAAATCCGGAGGGAGAGAAAATGGTCTTATGCCTGAGTAAGCATCAGGATTCATTTACATTAGTCAGCAAATACCTTCTTATTTTCTGAGACGCTGTTATCAACACTGAACAAAATGAACCAAAACAAGTATACCCTTCAAAATGTTGTCAAAAAAGAAAAAGGGTAATCACATCCATGTTTACCCTTTTTCCAACTTTCCCGTGTTAGAGGAACTATAAGTACATCCATAAAGCATTTTTTGTTTGCTTTAGCTGGATAATCATACAGCCTGAGTCTGAAAAACAGATGGCGAACCATTTCCTTCTTTAAAAGAAGATATTTTTATGCTGCGCTCAAATCGCCCTTTAATTTGTCGCTAATGACCTCTTAAAAGTAGAAGCGAACCATTAATTTAGCTTGTATGAACAAGAATGCTTTAACTGCCGCAATTGAAATAAACCAACCGGTTGAGCTGGTGTGGAAAATCTGGAATGAACCCGAACACATCATGAAGTGGAACGCACCGTCAGATGAATGGATCAACAAAAAAATTGAAAACAACCTGGTATTAGGTGGCGGTTTTTTATATGCCATGGCCAGAAAAGACGGAACCGAAAGTTTTGACTTTAGCGGAACGTACACCGAAATTATTGAGCATGAACGAATTGCATATACATTAGACGATGGACGGAAAAGCCTGATCACCTTTACGGGAAATAACCCGGTTACCCTTACCGAAATCTTTGAGCCTGTTGCAGATCTTGATTTTGCCATGCAACAGGAGTTTTGCCAATCGGGGCTGAACCAGCTTAAAGCCTATGCCGAATCGGAATTATAGATTTTTACGCTTTCTTTTTACGCTTTTTCCTTTTTTTCCACCAGATAATAAAACCGGTAACCGGCAAACTTGCTGCCACCAAAGCCGCTAAAAATGAAAGAATTTTACCCGGAAGCCCCAATAGCCTGCCGGTGTGCAGGTCGTAATTGGTGGCTTCAATCAAATCGGCACCGTTAAAATCTTTATACAATTTGGCCCTGATCATCGTGCCAGTAGCTTCGTCGTAAAAAAAGGTATTCTGCCGGCGTGCCCAACGGTACGGGTAAATCATTCTTAACCGCAACTCGCCTTTACCGCGCAGCGAAAAACTGGTGGAAATAGCACCAGGGTATTTCGTTTTGGCTTCGGTATAGATTTTATTGTAGCGTATAACCAACGGATCGGTATGAGTTGGCTGAGCTGAAACGATGGCTTTGCCCTGCCCCAATTTACTTCCGGTAAAAAAGCTGGCCGCATTTTTCACTTCCTTAAAAGCAAAGTACAGACCGCTTAAAGCAGTAATCAATAACACAACAGATGCATAAAAGCCCAAAACGTTGTGTAAATCGTAATTGAGGCGTTTAAATGATGCTTTTCTTTTAATGGTTAACGATTGTTTTAACAAGCGCAGCTGGCCGGGGAACCAGAGGATCAATCCGGTGATGAGCATCAGGACAAAAATAACCACCGACCATTGTACGATAAACTTACCGGTTTTACCGAGTAATAAGGAGGTATGCAGGTGCTCTATCACTTCGAGCCAATCTTCTCTACCTTTCCTAACCAATTCTGCATTGTACGGATTAAAATAGTAAACCGAAGCCTTTTTAGTGGTAATTTCTACCGTAGCATTGGGAAGCCCTTCCTCAATTCTGATTACCCTCAGCTCATCCTTTGGCGATAATTTCTCGAAGTTTGAAATGATTTTGTCTAAACCTGCAAAAGGCTTTTGTTGAAGTGTTACGTAGCGGTAATCTTTCTGCGTAAAATCCCTGATTTCTTCTTCAAAAACATAGAGCGCCCCGGTAATACTGATGATGATGACCACCAGGCCGGTTGCCAGGCCTAACCACAGGTGGATGTTCCTGACGGCATTTTTAAACTTCCTGTTCTTCATTACTTAAAAAGCATAACCCAGCGACAGGTTAAATCTGCGCCCATTACCCCTTACATAATTTACATTGCTGCCGTAAAACTGCGAAATAGCAGGATAATAAACTTTATTTAATAAATTTTCTATTCCTAGCGTTAGTTTTAACGGTTGTGTAACCTGGTATGCTGCTGCCACATTAAATAAATTGAAGGCTTTTACCGGACCTTCGCCGATTAAATATTTACCGGCAGCATTGGTTTTAAAACGGTCGCGATTTCCTACACGCATCCAGTTTACATCTAAACTTAAGTTTTTAATGCCCGAATACTTCAGGTAAACCGTAGTTTTTGATGGTGGGATACGGGTGGTGTTTAAATACACATCTTTCTCCCCGTTAAAATTACCATCGTTATCGACATCGCCTTTACCCTCTACTTGTGCATAATTACCACCAATACTCAGCTCCTGCAAAACCTGATAATCTGCCTGGATTTCAAATCCATATACACGCTCGGGGATACGTTGAGAAATATAGGTACCATTTACCTCTAACAGGTTGGCGCCCAGTTTAGAAGTGCTGTAGTAATAAGCAGCACTGAAATTCAGTTTACCTATGCTGCTGCTAAAACCAGCTTCATAATTGTTTACAATGATCGGTTTAGTTTCTAATTGCGATAAGGTATTGCTTTTTGCCGCCCTTAATACCCTGCCTAACTCAAATACGGAGAACGACTGTGCGTAACTGATAAAGGGATTAAAAAACCTGAATTTTGAATAACGTGCTCCGGCATTAAACACCAAAGCATTGTAATTTAATTTACCGCCCTTTACAGCTATGCTTCCTGCACCATTTGCACCGGTAGCCAGGGTATTAAAATCATCTACATCAATGTTAATATTTTCGACCCTCAAGCCTCCTTTTATAACCAGATCGTTGATTAAAGTTGCAGAGGCCTGCAGATAGGGTGCAAAGTTTACCATATTCATTTTAGGCACCCATAAACGGCCGTCGGTTAAACTTTGAGCGGTTTTATCGTTCATTAGATCCAAACCATAGTTCAGTTGCAGGGGTACCCGATCTGTAATATTAAGAGGTGTATTCAGGTTAACCCTTGCACCTTTTTTGGTCGACGTAATCGCCGATTGGCCTCCTCCGAAAAATGATGCCGAGTTCGAATAAATGGTATAAAAGTCCTGGTAATACACATTTGCTGTTAAATCGGTTCTGCCGAAAACCTGCTGGTTGGTATATTGTAAATTGGCATTATGGTTAAATCTTGTCCCTTCATCTTCACCCAATCTTGTCCCATAAATACCAATAGCCGGCGATTGACCATAAACACCTTCTTTGGTGATGTATTTAGAATGTTGTCTGGAACTGAAATAATTATACATCACCTGCAAACGCTGTTTCGGGCTAAAGTTATACCCCAACTTTACAAAACCATTATAAGATCTGGTTTCACCTAAACCATATTCCGGCGAGATGACCAAACCTTCAGCATCGCGGAAAACGCCGGTTTTTTCGAACATCCCACTCACCAGGTAATCAAATTTGCCGGTTTTACCATAAAGCTGCTGCGAGAAACGGTAGCCAATGGTGCTATCGCCTTTTAAATTCCCTGTGATTCCGGCCTGAGAATACCCACCGAATGACTTTCCATCGTCGGCCTTTTTGGTAATATAATTAATTAAACCACCTTCTGCTCCATTACCGTAAATTGCGGTGGCACCTTTAATTACTTCAACACGCCCGATAACTGAAGGATCTATACTGCGGATATCCCTTCCTCCTGCCCTTAATGGAGTAGACTGCGGAATACCATCAATTAATACCAAAACGTTTCTACCCCGTAAAGTCTGACCAGAGTTACCCGTTTGATTGGTAGAAAAACCTAATCCCGGTACGCTGTACGAAAGTATGTTCGCCAAATTCGGACTAATGGCCGATTGTGTACTCAATTCCTTAGCGGTAAGCACCGTAACCGACGATGGTGTTTGCGATAACGACTCGGGCCTTCGGCTTGCCGAAATAATTACATCATTTAATCCCTCTGTTTGCTCCTTTAAAACAAATGTTACTTCGGTTGTATCGTTTGCAGCAACAGACACCTCCTGCTCAAGCGAATGGTAACCTGTAACCGAAATTTTAACCTGTTGGTTTCCGGCAGGAACAGTCTGTAGATTAAATGTACCTGTTTTGTCAGAAGTGGTTTTAAGATGCTGTTTTTTAACCTGTACATTGGCGAAAGGTATACTATTTCCTAAAGAATCTACAACTTTTCCACTAATTGTTCCCTTCCCTGTTTGGGCGTAGAGTGAAATGGTGGATAGTATGATGATAAAAGCGGTAGCAAAAAATGATATGTATGGATGTTTCATTGAAATAGTAAAATTTCGGCAAAGCTAACATTATTTAGACTTGTTAAAAATAATAACTTAAAAAAGATCGCTCACTGGTGTTTAATCATTCATCATTTCAAAATAAATAAGGCATAAGATTTAATTTATTTGATATTTGCGTTAAACTATTTGGAGTAAAAAGATGTTGGAAACAAAGATGAAATACGCATTGATCACCGGGGCCAGTAAAGGTATTGGCAAATCTATGGCCATAGCACTGGCCAAAAGAAAAATCAACCTATTGCTTATTTCCCGCTCTGTTGATGAGCTGAATGCTTTACAAACCGCTCTTGAAAACCAATATGATGTTGAAGTGCATAGCTTAGCAATCGATCTCAGCCAAATTGAAGCCCCTAAGGCCGTATTAAACTGGGTAACGGAGAACAATTATGCCATTCAGATCCTGATCAACAATGCAGGCTATGGCTTGTGGGGAAAATTTGGAGAACTGGATTTAGCTGCTCAGCTAGAGATGTGTCAATTAAATATGACTACGGTAACGGCATTGTGCCATCTACTGCTTCCGGTACTGTTGATAGAAAAAAAAGCATATATACTTAATGTTTGCAGTACCGCAGCCTACCAGGCGGTACCGACCTTAGCCATCTATTCTGCCACAAAAGCTTTTATTCTATCTTTTACAAGGGCGCTAAGGTTCGAATTAAAGGATGGTCCGGTTTCGGTGAGCTGTCTGAGCCCCGGTCCTGTTGATACGGGGTTTGCACACCGTGCAGGATTGGATGCTTTTAGCAAAATGGCAGAAAAGTTTAACATGCAACCAGACAAAGTAGCCGAAATTGCCATTAAGGGCTTATTCGCCGGGAAAGCTGAAATTATTCCGGGTTTTACCAATATCATCAGTGTATATGCCAACAGGATTTTGCCAAAAGGATTTATCGAAAAAATGGCTGCAGGAATTTACAAAACTTAATCTTATAGTTTAGCTATAGTTAGTTATTTTTCATTAAATCAACTGTGTATAATTTAATATTATTGCCCTGCTTCGTGCCTTTTCGTCCCGTACCGCCTAATTTATTCCATTGGTTGGTGTCTTACCGGATGATATAGAATCAGGGAATGAGCATGCAGTAGTTCTTGGTGGTGTGCAGTCCCGCTTTACGCTTTACTCCGTTGCACTTCGTGTTCACTGCAATTGGGTTTAGGGACAAGGGTACTGCACTTTGCAAAACACACTTCTGTCCGTAGAGTTAAGCGTAGCATCTCTACGGATGGTGAATAAGATTGAGTTTCTAACTCAATACTCACGAACGAGTCACAGACTCTTTTCGATTCTTTGGTCCTTAGAGCCCCTCGGAACTCTAAGGACAGATTGGGTTTACAAACAAGGGTTCCGCACCCTGCAGTCCCTAAAAATGAAATGCTGTTCTGGCCACTTAGCCCCGGTTGAAGCGTTACCCTGAAGCAACGAGGCATCCCGAACTTTCGGGAAAGCGTATAAGCGGAAAACGGGAAGAAACTAAGTGTTGTGCACAGGCAGAGCACTCTCCTATAAAATGATTTTAGGATTGGGAAATAAATGGACTGTGGTTCTTGGCGGCCTGTAGTCCTGCTTTCGCTTATAGTCCTCGCTGCACTGCGGGCTATTTAGCTCAATCAGGTTTAGAAACAGAGGTCTCTGCACCCTGTAAAACACCTAAAATGAAATATTGCATTGGCCTCTTAGCCCCGGTTGAAGCGTTACCCTGAAGCAACGAGGCATCCCGAACTTTCGGGAAAGCGTATAAGCGGAAAACGGGAAGAAACTAAGTGTTGTGCACAGGCAGAGCGCTCCCCTATAAAATGATTTTAGGATTGGGAAATGAATGGACTGTGGTTCTTGGCGGCCTGTAGTCCTGCTCTCGCTTATAGTCCTCGCTGCACTGCGGGCTATTTAGCTCAATTAGGTTTAGAAACAAAGGTCTCTGCACCCTGTAAAACACCTAAAATGAAATACTGCATTGGCCTCTTAGCCCCGGTTGAAGCGTTACCCTGAAGCAACGAGGCATCCCGAACTTTCGGGAAAGCGTATAAGCGGAAAACGGGAAGAAACTAAGTGTTGTGCACAGACAGAGCGCTCCAAATGATAAACCTATTTACTCCGTCAGTTGAATGAAAAAAGGCTTAAAAACCCCGCGATTTGTGCTTATTATTAGATTTTTACGATTAGACCTGCACTTCTCAAAAAAATATTTTAAAATATTTCTGATTAAATTCTTTGAAACATTAAAAAAATGTTACGTTTGTATTAAATACTACTAAATCTATAGAATATGTCGAATAAAACTAATTTGTTTTATTTCTTTTCAGCACCGAACCACTCGCCTATGCGAATGTGCTGTTGTTGCGCATAATTCTATTCTCCATTTATTTTTTCCTAAACTTTTTAATTTTTATTACAATGGCCACATCGTATCCAACCTTTACCCTGTCTGATCAGTTAACCGAGCAACAACTTGATTTTTTTAATACCCATGGTTTTATCCATTTTAAGAATTTTATAAAACCGGAAACCGTTTCTTCCATTATCGATGCCTCTAAACAGGTAGAACAAAAATGGATAAAAGAAGACGTAAAAAAAATAAATGGGGTGCCCATTAAATACGGCAAAGACCTTGATGGTTCGCCAATTGTGCAACGTTTTGCCTTTATCAATCAACAGCATCAAACGTTAAGCGGCCTTTTACTCGATCCACGGTTTAATGCCTTGCTGCAATTGGCTGGCGACGGCGCACGTTTAGGTACCGAAGAAAAAGATGGTATGGTGTTTAACCACTATATCAACGGGCCTGAAAGCAAATTCAGCAAAATGGGCTGGCATACAGATGGTTTAAGGGATATCTTCTATGGAACAAAACTAAACCCGATGCTGAATGTGGGGATTCACTTAAGTACCTTAAGACCTGAGAACGGCGGATTAAAAATTATCCCTGGCACCCATAAACAGAGCATATATCAAATGCTGTTCCGCAAAAAATACTTCCTCGATAACAAACCTGATGCTGAGGAAGTATCGATATTGCCTGAAGCCGGCGATTTAACCATCCACGATGGAAGACTGTGGCACAGGGTTGCCGAATCGGCTGTGCGTGGCGAGGAAAGCAGACGCCGCGTAATTTACATCCCTATTATTGCCGGCAAGTATGCACCAAAAAATGAGAATAGTCCGACGGTGTTTTACCAGCGTTTTGCAGGAATTGTAAAATAAATATATGTTATTTGTATTACTATTCAGCTACCTGGTAAGATCAGGAAAACTAAAGCGGATAACGGATTTTTCGAAGGGCTTACCCAAGAGAATCAGCTTAAAATTTTACCGGCCGGGAACTGCGATACTATTTAGCGTAATATTGGTTGGGGTATAAACAGGAGGAAAACATTAAACAGCAGCAAGACCATACCAATGGCAAAAGGGTATTTGCAGATCGGAAACGAACCAATATTTTACGTAAAGGCGAACAAAGCCTGATCCTTTTTTTACTTAAAAGGGTCCCGGAATGGATTTCACCAAATATCATGACAGGGATTGGAATGTTTGGTTCATTCGTGGTGTTTTCGGCATTTATTTTAGCACACTTTTATGGCCAGCATTACTTATTGATCGGCATTTTAGGTTTTTTTATCAACTGGCTAGGCGATTCGCTGGATGGCCGCTTGGCTTATTACCGAGAAATACCCCGAAAATGGTACGGCTTTGTGCTCGATATCATCATGGATTGGTTCAGCATCATCCTGATTGGTTTTGGTTATTACTGGTATGCAGAGGGGTTCACCCGCATTTTAGCTTTTATGTTTGTGGTATTATACGGTTGGTCGATGATTATTAGCCAGTTACGCTATAAAATAACCGAACATTACCAGATCGATTCGGGTATTCTGGGTCCGACAGAACTGCGTGTGATTATTTCATTGGTGCTCGTTGCCGAAACATTATTTGAAAACAGTATTACTTATTTTGCAATGGCTATGGTAGCCTTACTTCTGGCACTGAACAGCATTGATACCTTAAAACTTTTGAAAGCCGGCGACGCCAAAGACAGGGAGGAAAAAGCATGATCAGCTGGCAATCGGTAAAACTTTTCCTGAAAGCACAGGTATCGGCATTTTCTGGTGGTGTTACCGACTATGGATTAATGATCCTGTTAACCGAATGGCTCCACATCCATTTTACCATTTCGATCCTGATTTCAGGAACCATCGGAGGTATTGTAAACTTTTGCATCAACCGTTTCTGGGCTTTTAAAAACAATGAAGGCTATTGCAGTACGGCAACAGGGCAGCTCATCCGCTTTTTTACAGTGGTTTTAGGCAGTATTTCATTAAAATCAGGCGGAACTTACCTCTTACACAGCGCCATTAACCTCGATTATAAAATAGGCAGGTTATTGATTGACAGTATTGTTTCCTATGGTTTTAACTATCCCCTGATGAAATACTGGGTATTTAAAACCAACGAAGCCAAAGATTTTGAATACGAGGAAGAAGAATATTTAGAACCTGTACGCAGCGAACAAAGGATTTAATCTTCAACTTTTAAAATCTGCTTGATCAATTCATTTCGCTGCCTATCGCTGATTTTTACAGGCACAAATAAATCTGGTGTATTGGTCCATCCGGTTTCCAGTTTGTAATAATCGGGTTTTGCGGTTTCTTCGCCATTTAACTTTCGCAAATGGTAAGCGATAAACAGTTTCCATCGCTCAGTATACAAAGAGCCCAATAAACCGGCCCATTCTTTATGAGCATATTCGTGCAGATCGGTTTTGGGGTTATAATCGGGACCCCAATAGGTAATCTGCGCTTTTGCATTTTTTAAGGCATTTGCACGGTCGGCCTGGTTCGTACCGAATACACTCGCCTGCTTCAGCCAACGGTGCAGGGTAAAGAAACGGTTGCTGTTTAATAACGAATCCTGCTGACCGATTAATGCCAGGAATTTAGCACCTTCGCCAGCCAAGCGGACTTTATCCTTGTTTTTAATCGCCTCAATAATAGCCTGATAAATTCCATCACCTTTATTGGCCTGCACCTGCCTTACAAAATCGGTTAAATCTGTTTGGTAGGTTTCGCTTTCCTTAAAATCGGCTGCTTCCGAGGCAAACAACAACACTGCATCCCTAAATTTAGCGGTATCGTAATTTCTTTTCCTGGTTCCCCATGATGAAACACTACTGATCAGCGTATCTGGCCTGGCACAGAATATAGATTCGGAAGGGCCTTCCTGGTAAATTTCAGGACTGCCATAAGCCGTTTCGAGCAAGCCTTGCCAGGCTTTTTCAATCTTATCGTTAGTTTTTCCGTAACGGGCCAAAGTGTAACCTTTAATCCAGCTGTTCACTTTTATATGCTGATCATGCCAGCCCAGCTCCAACATCAGCTCGAAAGTAACCGGATTATTATTAATTCCTTCGGGAATGATGCCCACTCCCTTTAAAAATTGCCCGTAAGCACTATTTTTTGCCCGGTAAGTTTCGTCGGCAAAACGTTGCAGCTTACCGTAAATACCGTTTTTTTCTCCAAAATTACTCACATTGCTCCACACAAATGGGGTACCATCATACCCTTTACGCTTCTCCCAGTTGTTGGTATTTTCGCCGAAGAGCTCAATAATCAGCGTCTTTTTCTTGTCTAATCCTTCCAGTAATTTAGCTGAGGGATTGGATTGCCAGCCTTGTAACACCCAGGTTGCGCCGGGATAATGCTGCTGCATAAGCTGTTGTATCATTGCACCCGATGCTTTCAGATCAACACCTTTGGCACTACCCCCTTCGTGAAAAGGATCACCACCAAAATAATGCAGGCCGGCACCATATAGCTTTTTCATTTCTTCATAATAGATATCTGCTATACGCTTAAAAGCCAGATCGGTGGTTGATAAAAAATCAGGACGGGCAAATCCGCCGGCCCATTTGCCCTGCGAAATTACCTCTGCCTTTATTTTGTTTTTTAACGTAGTGGGTACCATACCATAAAAGCCATGCATGACCGGTTCGATACCAAGTTGCTTCATCCTTCCAATTATCCTTTTTTCCAGGCTGGCCTGCTGATCAATAAGATTTTGTGTTACAGGGCCGCCCCACGATTCCATATTCCCCATTAACCACCAGGCACCAAAAGCCGGCCCGGGGATAAATTCCAATGTTTCCTTATCCGAATAGCCCAGTTTTCGTAAAGTATTTTGCCATACGGCCTCCATACCAACCGGAGCCAGCATGATATTTACCCCATTTAATGCCATCCAATCAAGCTCACGTTCCCAATCGGCCCAATTGTAAAAACTCATCGAATAACTGATGGTACAATAATTTAAAGCATAGCGGTATGGGTAAGGCGAAACGATCCGGATTTTTTCTTTTACCAAAGGGATTTTTTCAGGGGGAGAAAGATTATCACCCATGTGCGACATGCTCCTGTGGCAATAATACCTGAGGTACCAGTTTAATCCTTCGGCAGCAGCGCTTGCACTGGAGGCACCGATCTCTATTTTATCATTTTTACTGTAAAGTTCAAATACATCCTTACCATTGTTTGCCGGTATCGCGTTAAAAACCAGCGATTTTGTCAGCCAAGGCACCCTTCTTCCGGCCAATTGCCTTACTGCATCAAACGTTTGCGCTTTTATTGATGTATTCAGGAACAGAACAGTTAAAAGAAAAACAGATTTTAAAATGCGCATGCTAGTTTTGATTAAAGATACCGGAAATTGATTGCATAAAAAGGTAAAAAGGATGTCCAGCCTGTACGATGAAGCTTAAAAACTGAACACCTTATCTTTACCCTATTAATTTAATATTGGTTTAGGGTTGCCGGCCCTGTTTTCATTAATCTTCTTAATGGTTTCTTCAAATTCAGGTTGTTTGGCAATGTATTTATTCAGTAAATCGATCTGGTTTAAGCCCCTCACCAGGTTGTGTTCAGGATAATTTGTTTTATAATAAATATCGCCGTTTAAGAAATCGGCAATAAACCTCACGGCCTGCATGTAAATCATAAATTTACCTGAGTAGATAAAAAACTGTTTTTCGGTAAAGGATAAAACCTGGTCCATCTCTTCCATATAGCCTTTATGTATGGCGGCGAAAACGTCTTCCCGGATGGCTATTTTATTAAAATCTTTTTCTTCTTCATTGGCTTCTGAGAGGTAGGTACGCATCATATCGCCCACATCGCTGATGAAGTATCCCGGCATGACGGTATCCAAATCAATTACGCATAAACCCACACCGGTTTCAGCCTGTAGCAATACATTGCTAATTTTGGTATCGTGGTGTATCACACGTAAATTAAGTGCGCCACTATCTACCATATGTACATATTGTTCTTCTATATCGTAGTGCCTGATGATCTCTTCTATAGCAAACTTTGCCGCACCAATCCTTTCGTCGCTGGCTTGTTCTAATGCCTTTTTAAACTGCTCTACACGCAGGGGCAGGTTATGAAAATCTTCGATAGTAGGTTTTAATTTTTGCACGTTGAAAGCACAAAGCATCCTGGTAAATTTACCAAACTGCTTGGCAGCGTGGTAAGCCTGCTCAGGCTGATGCACAAAATCAATAGAGCAAGAATTTTCTACAAATGGAAAAATCCTGTAAAAATGATCGTCAATAACTGAAAAATCATCTCCGTTTGCAGCCGTAATCGGAGCAACAAACAAATACTTAGGGGCTGTTTGATAGAGGTATTTTTTTATTGTTTCTATATTTTGGGCAATATTTTGGGGCTGGCGAAAAACCTCCGTATTTACTTCCTGCAAAATATAGGCTACTTTTTCATTGGAAACTTTCCAGGTATGGTTAATTAAACCCGAGCCAAAGGGTTCAATTTTAAAATTTTCTGCGTTAAGTCCATAAGCATCTAAAACTGCTTGAAACATAAGATGGTGATATTTGAATGAATATTGTTTTAGGCAACCACTTACTATGGTTCCCTAAATAAATTGCTAATTAAAAATATGCGGGCAAGCCATAA
This sequence comes from Pedobacter zeae, assembly GCF_014196715.1. Taxonomy (GTDB): domain Bacteria; phylum Bacteroidota; class Bacteroidia; order Sphingobacteriales; family Sphingobacteriaceae; genus Pedobacter; species Pedobacter zeae. The sequence continues at coordinate 1,404,939 of NZ_JACIEF010000002.1, read as the reverse complement.
GCAATACCCGCAACCGAGACTAAAAGCCGCTATCGTCTAAAGCGAAAGTATTTTTACGATCTTTCCATTTTCCCCTGGTAAAATCAGGGAATTTCTGTGGCATATTCCCTTCTTTTAACGATTTGGTAGAAAGTGGTGTAATTACGCTCATGGTAACTGAATCGTATACATCTATCGGTGTTTGTTTTTTCTGTTTTACTGCCTGGATAAATCCATTGAATACAAACCAGTCCATACCGCCGTGCCCGGCACCTACCGCTTCTGCTTCGTATTTTTTCCAAAGCGGGTGATCATATTTATCAAACCACTCTTTTGCCGGATCCCATACATCGTCTTTTTTTGATTTGTGATCAATGTAAACGGATTTGTTTACATCCATCCACAGCCCTTTTGTACCCTGTACCCTGAAACCGATCGAATATGGGCGTGGCAAGTGTGTATCGTGACTTAGTAAAACGGTTTCTCCGTTTGCACAGTTGATCAGGGTAGTAGTTACATCGCCGTTTTTATAATTGATTTTGGCATTTGGGTGGCCAGGAGAAACTTCTTCTACGTAGGCAGCCAGACCCCTCGCTTTAGAGCTGAACGATACCAGGCTGGTGAAGCTGTTTCCACGGTTAATGTTTGCGTATTGCATTAATGGGCCAACACCGTGGGTTGGATATAAATCGCCGTCCTGATCGATATTAAATTGGGTACGCCATTGCGCCTCGCTTATCGCTTTTGGGCCAAACTCTACTCCACCCCCATAATAATCTTTACCATTATTAAACAGCACATTTCTTAGGTTGTGCTGATAGCCGCCTTCAAGGTGTACCAATTCGCCGAAAAGCCCCTGCCTAACCATGTTTAAAGCTGCCATCACATCCCTGCGGTAACAAACGTTTTCGAGGGTCATGTAAGGCATGCCGGTTTTCTCTGAAGTGTTTACAATATCCCAGTGATCCTGAACGGTCAGGCCTGCTATCACTTCACAGCCAACATATTTACCTGCTTTCATCGCATCAACGGCCTGATCTCTGTGGAACTGCCATGGAGTTGCAATAATCACCGCATCAATATCTTTGCGGTCTAAAAGTTTCTTATAAGCATCTAAACCTCCTGTATATTCTGTTGCCGCAGGTCTGCCTTTTTTGGCGATAAAAGCACGGCAAATTTTAAGCGAGCTTTCCTGGGTATCGCAAATGGCCACGATTTCTACATCATCTCTTAAAGCCCCTTCAGAGATATGGCTCATGCCCCGCGCGCCCACGCCGATATAGCCCAATCTCACTTTTCCACTGTCTGATGATGCAAATAAACTTCCGGTTGGCAAGATGGTTAACCCTGCAGCCGTAAATGCGCCATTTTTAATAAATTCTCTACGTTCCATTTGTGTTTTTTACGTTTTATTATTTAAGTTTTAAGTTGATTGCAAATTGTTATTGAACAAACGTTCTACGAGCGGTTATTTCGCCGTTTTACAGTCTTTACTCACTCACATCCAGCGCTATTCCACGCTATAAATTTTTAAAAGGTTTTTGGTTAAAATATAGCCGGTAATCTTTAATTCTGCCGTTGGCATTATCTTGTCTGGGTAAGAGTTTCAGTGCCTTGATACTGTAATTTTTACCCAGGTCAATCACAATCTGGTGCGGCGGTTTTGGCGACTGGTTTTCCCATTGGGTATGCCAGATACTCGTAAACTGCAGATCGAAAACATTTGCTGCATTTCCGTCATCGCCCCCCAGTTCTTCACTGTCAGCAAAAACAACTTTCCAGTCGTTACGCGGAATTTCATTTCCCTTATCATCAATCAACACCATTTCGGCTACAGTGGTAAAAGGCTGTCCTTTTTGCTCGGTAAGTGCCTCGAGGCAGAAATAACGGGCTGTAACCGGTTTAAAGTTTACGGTCTGCCATTTATTATCGTTTGCAAAAGTACCTTCAACGTAGGGCTGTTGTGCATCGGCTAGCCATTTCTGGCCTGCGTTACGGTGCAACTGAGGCTGCTCTTCGTTTACTACATCCAAAATGGGCTGATCTACAAAGCTTAATGCTGGACTTGGGTTACCCAACAGATCGAAAACAACAACTTCGTTATTCCCCTTTTTTAACCAGCTGCCTGGCACCAGCATGGTTTGCGTTGGGCCGATATTCCAGTATCTGCCCAAGCACATGCCATTTAACCAAACTAATCCTTTATTCCATTTACCCATATCCAGGTAAGTATCTTCTAATTTGCCGGCTTTGAAGCTGCCTTTGTAAAACGCTGCAGCTGCAGGCTGACCGTTAAGTTTTTCGTAACGGAGCGGAATATTTACCTCACCCATCCTTACCGGATAATTCTTCCAGCCTGTTAAAGCAGTCTGTTTTCCGTTTTCATTCAAATAAACTGCTCCATGAATACCTTTCCAATCGTGCATTTGGTAGCCATAATTTACCCTGCCCGTTGCTTCTACCAATATCCTCAATACACTTTTATTTACACGTGCAGGTATTTCTATACTAAAACGCCCCTTTCTTCTATCGAGTTCACCAATCTTTTTGCTATCCAGGTACACCAATGCGTAATCATGTATATCTTTAAAAACCAGGCTAGCTTTTTTACCGGCCTTTAAACCCGTTTCGTATAGCACACAGCCGAAATCCTGATTTAAATCTTCCATCAACAGTGCAGTATCGGCTAAAACCGCTTTAGGCAGATTTTTAGTAAGTACCGCAACCGATGAGAAAGTAACGGGGCCTAATTTTTGTATTTTATTGGCCGCGGGAACATCGGGCAAAACCTCGCCTTCCTGCAGGTAATTGGAAAATAACTTGCGGATGGCATAAAATTTCCCGGTTGCATTACCTGCTTCATCAATCGGTGCGTCGTAATCGTAACTACTGGTTTGTGGCAGGTACGGAGGTGCATTGGCACCACTGTAAGTTCCAAAACTGGTTCCGCCGTGGGCCATATAGATGCTGAACGAGGCTTTATGGTCGAGCATATATTTAAGTTCGTCAACAATACGTTGGGTGTTGCCTTTATAGTGTGGCCTGCCCCAGCTATCGAACCAGCCCGGATAATATTCGCCACACATTAATGGTCCGGTAGGTTGTATGGCCCTTAATGCTTTAAAATTAGCCTCCGGATCACTGCCAAAGTTTACTACGGCAAATAAACCTTCGGGGTGGTCGTTCTTTAGCTGAGATGGTCCATCGCAGTGAAACAAAGGAACGGTAAAACCCGCTTCCTGTAAGTTGGATTTAATGATATTCATGTAATCCTTATCCTTACCATAGCTGCCGTACTCGTTCTCTACCTGCACCATAATGATATTACCTCCATTAGTGATTTGCAATGGTGCGAGCTGTTTTCCTACTTCGAGCAGGTATTTTTTAGCGCGGTTTAAAAAATACGGATTTTGTGTGCGCAAACGGATGTTCTTATCCTTAAGCAGCCACCATGGGAAACCACCAAACTCCCATTCGGCACAAGAATATGGCCCTGGCCTTAATATGACATACAATCCCACCGCTTTTGCCAGTTTACAGAATTCGGCCGCATCGCTTTGGCCTGTCCAGGTAAACTGATCGGGCTGTTTTTCGTGCATGTTCCAAAAAAGGTAAGCACAAACCGTATTTAAACCCATGGCTTTTGCCATTTGCAGGCGCTGCTTCCATTCGGCTTTCGGAATCCGTGCAAAATGCATCTCGCCGCAACGGATAATATAAGGCTTGCCATTCAGTTCAAAAGATTCGGTGCCTATAGCAAAGCTAGTGGCATTTTGAGCCCAGCTACCTGCCGACAGGCTGATTAACAGCAATAAAGCAACTATTTTGTTAAGCTGTAGGAAGTGCATTGGTTAAAATTCTGTTCAGTTTTGTTGATTTGTATTTTTAAAAGTAGAACAAGCAAATGAGCATTACAACATAAATGTCAGCGCAAACGATTGACTAATATTTATGTTACCCATGTTATTTAAGCAGAGCGTCAGTTTTCGCTATACTGCTTTTCAGAACAAAGGGATTACGCTTTGAGCAAGGTACAGATTAAGAACCGGATCGGGGCCTGGGTTCATTAAGGAGCACAAAGAGGTTGGCATTACCGGTTCTGCCGGAACCGGTAAAGTTATCAGGCAGCAGCTTTGGGTGCGCCACTATATTGTCTATCCGCAATGGCCAAATTATTTGAAGAACCAATAAGGAGAGAAGACGATATTGAAAATGTATTTTTATAGCAATAGTGTTTTAACCTGGAACGGATCTGTTCAAGCACTTTTTCTCCACTCAACCCTGAACGGTCATTTCGTCGTGGCAAAGGCGGGGCTGCTTCAACTCTACCAGGTTTTTATGTTTTACACCCCATTTTTCGAGTTCGTTAATGATGGTCCTCAATTCGTAGCCAATTGAGGTTAGTTCGTATTCTACCCGTGGCGGAACTTCGGCATAAATGGTTCGCTTAACAATTTTATCTGCTTCCAATTTACGCAATTGCAAGGTTAGCATTCGCTCGGTGATATTTGGCAAATGTTTTTTTAACTCTCCAAATCTAAGTTTACCGTTCATTAACCATGAACAGATCGCCAAAGCCCATTGTCCGCCAATAATGTTGGCAGCATAAACTTCTAAACATTCGCCGGTTAAGGCTTGTTTGTTAGCATAATTAGTTGAGGTTTCCTTGATCTTGGACATACTTACATTTTTTATAGTACATTACAATTGGTTGCTAATTTACAAAATAACAGGTTATGCCTCTATTTTTACGCTTATAATATTAAAACTTGTTAAAATGAAAACATTGATTATTGTAAGCCATCCCAATATTAAAAGTTCATTAATCAACAAACGCTGGATTGAGGAGTTGACTAAATACCCAGAGCAATATGTGGTACATCAATTGTATGAGGCATATCCCGACGAACAGATCGATGTATTGGCAGAGCAAAAACTGGTAGAGCAATATGATAGGATTGTATTCCAGTTTCCCTATTATTGGTTTAATTGCCCTCCGCTTTTAAAAAAATGGATGGACGAAGTCATGACCTACGGATGGGCCTATGGTAGCAAAAGTGGCTTCAAAATGTCTGGCAAGAAAATTGCCCTTGCGATTTCACTTGGAGTTGACGAACACGAACTACATCCGTCAGGAACCTATCATTATACATTAGAAGAATTAACGCGTCCGTTCGAACTTTCTTTTCAATATGTAAAAGCCGATTACCAGCCGCTGTTTGCTTATTATGGAATGGAGAATAATGTTTCGAAAGAATGGATAGAAAGAAGCGTTCCATTGTATTTAAATTTTTTAGAATCGCTATAAAACAATATGAACTGATTACCCCTCTAAGTAATTCTTAAAGGGGTAATCAAATCTTTCTGGTGATGGTAACAATCTCTTAAGCGGACTCATCACCATTAATTATGGTAAGTCCCCGCCTCCTAGCCAGCTTTCAAAAAGCCAGGCAATTTTCGGATGATGACGTTATTGCATCTTTACAGCAGATTATTTTATATTTTCTTCTATATTCGTTGTATAAACTATGCCATCCCTAAGCCACGTACCGGATACTGAACTCATCTTGCTGATAAACCAGGAAGAAGAGCCGGCATTTACCGAAATTTATAACCGCTATTGGGAAAAAATGGTCTCGTATGCCGTTAGGCTAACCAAATCTGAAGCCGAAGCTGCTGATATTGTGCAGGAAATCTTTGTATCGATCTGGAACAGAAGAACTACCATAGCTATTAAAAGTACTTTAGGGGCTTATCTTATCCGCAGTACCCGCAATTTGTGTTTAAGGTATATTGAAAGAAATATTCATACTGGCGATTTTTTAGATAAAATAACCGAACAAGCGGTTGATAACAGCCTGAACATTGAAGAAAGCATCTCATTAAAGGAGCTACAGGAAAATATTGACCTTGGCATTACCAGATTGCCTAAAAAAATGCGCGAAGTTTATCTTTTGAGTCGCGATGAGCAGTTATCTTACCGCGAAATAGCAGAAAAACTCAATATTGCAGAAGGAACGGTTAAAAAACAGATAAGCAATGCCCTCAAAATAATAGCTGATTCATTAAACGGTAAGCTTTCGGCCGCCATGATGGCCATTTTTCTACATCTTTTAAAGTAATAAAAAACTTTTTTTATTTTTTTTTAAAAATAAATCTACCACCAAAACATCTTTTTTGGAATATCCATTTGTAAGGCACGCTAAATGCACTTCAAAAACCTATGAAAACCGAACAGGCAAAACAATTAATACAGCATTATTTAGATGGAACAGCTTCAGCGAAAGAAGTGCACCTGGTTGATTCTTTTGTGGAGCAGCAGCTATTGGAAAATACCTGGACTGCCGATGAAGCGCAAAAAGCAGCTTTTGGCGAAAAGTTGAAAGCACGCATTGATGCACAAAGGTTAAATGGGGAAAACAACAGGCAAAACCAGGTAAGACCTAAAACCATTACCCGGCGCCTGTGGATCCTTGCCGCTTCGGCAGCAGTGCTGGCCTTGTGTGTAATTGGTGGCTTGTTTGTGATAGAGAACAATACCGAAGACCGGTCAGAACGCTATGCCAACGATGTGGCACCAGGCGGCAACCGTGCCATTTTAACGCTTGCCGATGGGCACAAGATTGATTTATCTGACAGTAAAACCGGAGAATTGGCCATTACAAACGGACTTAACGTTAAAAAGGCTGCAGACGGCTTGCTGGTTTTTTCTGTTATTGATCAGGGAGAAGAAGAGGAAGGAAGAAACAATACCATAACAACCCCATCAGGCGGCCAGTACCAGGTAAACCTGCCCGATGGCACCCTGGTATGGTTAAATGCTGAAACAAAATTCAGTTTTCCGGGCCATTTTAACGGAAAAAACAGGCGGGTAGAACTGGATGGAGAAGCTTATTTTGAAGTGAGCAAAGATAAAAACCACCCTTTTATTGTTAAAAGTAAAAAACAGGAGGTAGAAGTTTTAGGTACACATTTTAACATTAACAGCTACGAGAACAGTTTAGCTACCCAAACAACACTTTTAGAAGGCTCAGTAAAAGTAAAAGGAACCGGGGGCGAAAAGGTAATTGCCCCGGGCGAACAATCGGTATTGCATGGCAATACCATTGAGGTAAATACAGTAGACCCGGCATTTGCCATCGATTGGAAAAACGGTGAGTTCAGGTTTAAAAATGAGCCTTTACCCAGCATCATGCAGAAACTATCCCGATGGTACGGTGTTCAGTTTGTCATGAATATCCGTTCTGAGCAAACGCCTTCTTTTTCGGGCTCTGTATCGCGTTTCGATAACATTTCTGAAGTGCTTAAAATGCTCGAGGAGACAGGAAATATTAAATTTTATATCAACGGTAAGGTAATAACCGTAAAGTAATATTGCCAACAGCCTTAACCACGCTGTTTTAAAATCAATCAATATCAACTAAAAACCAAAAAAAATGAAGAAACCACTACAGGAACAGCGTTAAATAGCACAATAGGTTTAGAAGAAAAAACCATGGAAGTGTTGGAAGCACAACCATGGCCATGATCTGAGTTAACCCTTTAAAAACGAATTCTGAGGTCCATTTACGCATTAACCCAAACAAACGAAAGTATGAATATTTATCCTTTTTATCAAGGAAGGCATTCGGCATGCCTTCCTAAAAAAATCCTGTTAATTATGAAACTCACCATCATCATCATGACGACTTTACTCATGCATGTTAGTGCCAGTAGTTTCTCGCAAAAACTTACCTATGCGGCTAAAAACATAACCGTAGACCGTGTTTTTAAAGAAATAGAAAAGCAAACCAACTACAGGGTATTGTACGCCACCAGCACGCTGAACGATGCGGCAAAGGTGAACGTAAATTTTAAGAATACGCCGCTCAACGAGGTAATCGAGTACCTGTTAAAAGACCAGCAGTTAACCTATAACATTGAGCAAAATACCGTACTGATCAAGAAGCAGGAGCGCTCATTTATTGACAAAATAGCCTCGGTTTTTACCTCATCGCGTTTTAATGGCCGGATTGTAGATGAAAACAATGCGCCGCTTGTGGGTGCAACCATTACCGTTAAGGGCAGTAAAAAGTATACGGTAAGCGGATCAACCGGGGCATTCGTACTCGATCTGGAAGAAAATGATGTGCTGGTGATTTCTTACATCGGTTACGAAACCAAAGAACTGAAAATAACACGTGGCATATTGCAGAGTGGTGTGGCCAGTTTACTCGATATTAAATTAAGCCTTTCGGCTTCATCTTTAGACCAGGTGCAGGTAGTTGGTTATGGCAGTACCACCAAACGCAATAATACAGGTGCGGTGAGTTCGATCACTGCCGAAGAAATAGGTAAACAAACGGTAGAAAACCCCTTGCTGGCACTGCAAGGCCGCATTGCCGGTGTGCAGATTACGCAGGATAACGGTTTGCCAGGGGCCAATACCCGGATGAATATCCGTGGCGCATATACGGGCGTATCTGGTGCAGGTTATATTCCATTATATATTATTGATGGTGTTCCTTTTACCTTATTTAATGGTGCCCAGCCGGCTACCGATAACCTGAATGCCAACGGGGTAAGCGCTGCAAACGGTGGTGTGAGTCCATTTAGTGTTATTGCTCCTGAAGATATCGAACGTATCGATATTCTCAAAGATGCCGATGCAACCGCCATTTACGGTTCGCGCGGATCGAATGGCGTGGTGTTAATCACCACTAAAAAAGGCAGCAAAGGTAAAACCGCTTTTAATTTCAATGTGAATTCGGGTGTAAGCAATGTGGCTAATTACATCCCGATGATGAATACGCAGGAATACCTGGCTACCCGCAGGGCTGCCTTTGCACGTTCGGGCGTTACCCCAACCACTGCCAATGCCTTAGATTTATTGGTATGGGACCAGAATGCCTATACCGACTGGCAAAAATACTTTATTGGCCATACCGGGCATACCACTAATGCCACCGGATCAGTTTCGGGAGGTAATGCTCAAAATTCCTTCCTGTTTTCTTCAACCTACCGCAAGCAAAGCACTGTTTTTGGAGGCGATTTTGGCGCCACCACTTTTTCAAACCGGTTAAACGCTGGCCATAAAAGCAGCGATGGCCGTTTTAACATAGATGGCTCGGTAAACTATACCTACATGAAAAACCTGTTGCCATCTACTGATTTAAGTACCATTTATAACCTGGCACCTAATTATCCCCTGTACAATGCCAATGGCAGCGTAAACTGGACAGCTACCAGCCCGCTTTCTTACAACCAACAAACAACCAATGCACAAACCACTAACTTGTTTAGTAACTTAAACCTTTCGTACCGCATTATCGATGGTTTGGTGGTTAAAGCCAATTTGGGTTATACCTCAACCCGTTTAAAACAACAACAAATTAACCCGGCCAGTTCGCAAAATCCGAATACTGCGCGGGTAAGCTCGTTAAGGTATACCGATAATGATAACAACAATTACATTATTGAGCCACAGGCAGTGTATACCACTAAAATTGGTGAAGGTAACCTCGAAGCTTTAATCGGTACCACTTTTCAGCAGACAAAAGCAACCGGCATCTTTTTAACCGGTACAGGCTTTAACAACGAAAAGCTGATCAACTCATTGTCTAGCGCTTCATCGGTGGTTACCTCTTACAGTGCCGATGCGATATACAGTTACACCGCAATTTTTGGCCGTTTAAATTACAACTGGCAGGGCAAGTACATTGTTGATGGAACCTTCAGGCGCGATGGTTCATCACGTTTTGGAGGCAACAACAAATTCGGGAATTTTGGTGCTGTAGGCGCATCGTGGATTTTTACCCAGGAAGATTTTATGAAGAACCTCAGCTTTTTAAGCTTTGGTAAATTAAGGGCCAGTTATGGTGTTACCGGTAACGATCAGATTCCGAATTATGGTTACCTTTCACTTTATACCTCTACTGGCTCAAGCAATGTTTATGATGGAGTGGGTACCTATGTTCCTTCGAATATTCAAAACCCGGATTTAAAGTGGGAAACCAATAAGAAACTGGATATTGCACTAGAGTTAGGTTTCTTAAACGACAGGATTTTGCTAAAAGCAGATTATTACCGCAACCGTGTTTCTAACCTGTTAAACTTCATTACCATCCCATCGCAAACTGGTTCAACCGGTTATACAGCCAATTTAAATGCTACAGTGCAAACCAAGGGTTACGAGTTTGAATTAAATACCGTTAACGTAATTGCAGGCGGTTTTAAATGGAACACCAACCTGAATTTAACCATCAGCCGCAATAAATTACTGGCATTTGATAACCTCGAAAATACTTTTTATGCCAATACTTACGTTATCGGGCAACCAACCGATATCCGGAAATTTTATAAATATACCGGTGTTAACCCGGCTACTGGCCTGCCAACTTACCAGGATTTAAACGGCGATGGCAGCATTAGTTTTGCAGGCGACCGCTATGTGGGCTATTATGGTCATCCCTACTTTGCCGGCATGAACAACAGCCTGAGCTATAAAGGTTTTGCACTCGATTTTATGTTCCAGTACAACCACCGTTACGGCATATTAAATCCGACTTTAAGCTCAAGTCCTGCCGGTATCAACTACAACAACATGAGCACTGCCCTGTTAGATCGCTGGGGAGCCGTGGGCGATGTAGCACTTTTCCCGGCTGCTTCTACCGTTAACGATCCATCTTACGGAAACTTAACTTCATCAGACGTAAACTGGGGCGATGCTTCTTACCTGAAACTGAAAACAGTAAGCCTTAACTATACTTTCCCTAAAGCAATGGCCAGTAAATTAAAACTATCTAACCTGGGCGTGTACGTACAGGGACAGAACCTTTATACCTGGGCCAAACAGAAATATACTTACGACCCTGAAACTACATTACCAGGCACAGGACCTGCTTTGGGCACGGGGCAGTACATTGCCTTCCCGCAGGTGCGTACCATTGTATTCGGTTTAAACTGTTCATTTTAATTAAGGAAATCATGAAAATTAACTATAGGTATTTCAAAAAAATAATGGCTTTGGGCCTGGTTTTAATGGCAATGTCGTCATGCAAAAAATTTGTTGAAGCCGATTTGGCCAATAACCTTATCGCTAAAGAAGATGCCTTTAATACCGATAATTCGGCTACCAGTGCCACCTTATCGCTTTATTCTTATTATTCAACCGTAGATCACTTAAAATTCAGCACCATGTTCGGTGGTTTATTGGCAGATGAGCTGCAGAATACCACTTCGAATGCTGATTTAATTCAGCTCTCACAAAATGTAGTGGCACCAACCAATACGAATCCTACCAGTTATATCTGGAACTATTCCTATCAAACCATCCGCTATTGCAACCTGATTTTGGATGGTATCAGTCGCTCTACCGGAATGACCACACCGGTGAAAAACCAGTTAAGTGGTGAAGCTAAATTTTTCAGGGCTTTAATGTACTTTAACCTGGTAAACTTTTACGGAGGTGTGCCCATTACTTCAGAAATAAACGAACTCGATAATGCTTTTAAACCAAGGGCTACAGCGGCCGAGGTTTATGCACAGGTGTTTAGCGATTTAAAGGATGCACAAAATCTGTTGCCAACCACATATGCAGGCAGTGCCGCATTAAAGGTTAGGGTAAATAAATGGGCAGCAACTGCATTATTGGCCAAGGTTTACTTATATAATAAAGATTATGCCAACGCCGAAGCCGAAGCAACCAAAGTAATCGGCTCAGGTACGTATAGCATGGCTACTTTATCAAATGCCTTCATTAATACCAGCAGTGAAACCATTTTGCAGTTATCAACCCTGTTTGGTGCATCGGCCTTTAGCATTTATCGCACAACCAGTTCGGCAGCTAATGTAGCGCCACCGGCTTATGTGCTGTATAACAACTTTACCAAAGATTTCGAGCTGAACGATAACCGTAAAACCTCATGGGTAGATTCGACCACTTTTAATGCCGTTAAATACTACCGTATTAACAAGTACAAGGTACAATCGGCCACAGCGGCTACTTTGGGTAACGAATATACCGTGTTGTTGCGTTTAGGCGAACAATACCTCATCAGGGCAGAGGCCAGGGCACAACAATCGAATATTGGTGGTGCACAGGACGATATTAACGTCATCCGCACCCGCGCAGGTTTGGGCAATACCACCGCTGCCACACAAAGTGCATTGTTAACGGCTATTGCCAAAGAGCGCAAACTGGAGCTTTTTGGGGAATATGCCAACCGCTGGTTCGATTTAAAACGCACCGGCACCGCTGATGCAGTTTTAGGAGCCTTAAAGCCAACCTGGAAAACAACCGCACAACTGTTGCCTATTGGTGCAGACCAGATTTTACTGAACAATAAACTCACCCAAAACCCCGGCTATAATTAAGGGATTTAAAATTAGTCTGCCTGAAATTAATTCAGGCAGACTAATGATTTCAAAAAATAAAATATAAAAGCTTATGAAATTATTAAAAACTGCCTGTTCCCTACTGTTATCGGTAATTGCTATTAATACAGTACAGGCACAAACCACCAAACCAGCCGATACCCTTGTTCAATACCTGGATAAACTGGTGGCCTCTAAAGATTCGGCTGATAAAACCATGTTAAGGTCGAGATTAGCTGATTTATCAGAAGCTAAAACCGAAAAGGAAGTATTAACAGCTGCCAATTATTATTACCGCATTGGCGACACTAAAAAATCCGACGCCATCTATAGCAATATCGCCACCCGTTTTCCTTTAGGTACACAAGCCAGAAATGAAGCTTCGAAAGATTTTTACCTTCTTAAAACCGCTGCCGAAGCCGAAGCCGCTTACAAAGCCTGGATAAAAAAGTTTCCGCCAACAATGTACGAGAACACCAAGGTAGACGACCGCCTGGCTTACGATTATGTAAGGGCAGTGATTGCCGGTAAATTTGCAGCCGAAAAAAATGTAGCCAAAGCTAATGAATATGCCAATATGCTTGAAGTTGATTTCTGGAAAGGCAATGCTTATTCGGGCATCACCGGTGCTTTTTATAAAAACGGCGATTTAGCCAATGCCGAAATTTATGCCAAAAAAGCAATGGATAATGCTTTTTCTTATATAGATGGCAAAAAAGGCAATGAGAACTGGGCCAAATTTTCAGCTTCGGGCTATGCAGGCTTAACCAGTACTTATGCCAATATTTTATTCGAAAGGAAAAAGTATGCCGAGGCTTTGAAGTATTCGGAGATTGCCTATAAAAAATCGACCACCCTAAGCCCCAATTTAAACTACCGCTATGCACAAATTTTAATGGGCCTGAACAGAAACCAGGAAGCTTACGATAAACTGGAAGAAGTAGTTAAAGCGGGTAAAGCCACGCCCGGAATGGCTGCCGATTTCAAAAAACTTTATGTAAAAGTTAAAGGTAGTGAAAATGGTTTCGATGCTTATGCAAGTGCAATCAGAGAAGCTTATCTGGGAAACCTGAACAAACAATTAACCAAGGGAATGGTAAATGAACCTGCCCCGGGTTTTACTTTAACCGATTTAAACGGCAAACAGGTTTCGCTGGCAGATTATAAAGGTAAAATCGTAATTATCGATTTCTGGGCAACCTGGTGCGGTCCGTGCAAGGCCTCCTTTCCGGCGATGCAAATGGCCGTAAACAAATATAAAGATGATGACAACGTAAAATTCCTTTTTATCCATACCTGGGAAAAAGTGGCTGATCCGGTTAAAGATGCCGCCGATTACATTAAAGGGATGAAGTATTCATTCGAAGTATTAATGGATGTGAAAGATGCCGAAACCAAAGTAAACAAAGTAGTAAGCAGTTACAAGGTAAACGGTATCCCGGCCAAATTTGTAATTGATGCAGCTGGTAATATCAGGTTTAAACTAACCGGGTTTGATGGCAGTAACGAGGCAGCTGTTGATGAACTGAGTATGATGATAGATATGGCAAAAACCAAATCATAAATTGAAAGAAGTCAGGCCTCTAAAGCCTGACTTCTTTGTTTATAAGGGCCTGAGCAAAATAATAGCCCAAGAGATTAAAAAACTAAAACTTCCAGATCCGCCAAAGTACCACTGCATTGATGGCTATAACTAATGATAACAGTAAGAACAGTTCAAAATTTGTTTCCGGAAACCGGCTGGATTGTGAAAGAAAAGCTGCTGTAAGCAATATTGTTATTGAGCCGAGGGCAAAGCTAAGAATCAGTTTCCTGGGTTTATTGATTACTGGCTTGGCCTCTACCTGGGGAACTGCTATTGGCGCTTCCGGAAACCTTTTGTTGAGCGCCTGCAATATTTCAGCATCCAGCCCTAATTGCTGAGCCAGTAGGTTTAGGTTAAATGCCCTGGGTAAAACCTCAGCGTTTTCAATCCGTTGCACCGATCGCAGGTTAAGTTTTGCCAGATCTGCCAATTGCTGTTGCGAATAGCCTTTTTTTAAGCGGGCATCTTTAATCAGTTTAGCAACGGTGTCTTTTTTGACGTTATCCATTTCTTTTACAGTACGGCCTTATTACGGCATATGTAAATGTCGTAATCATCTACAATTTTACAGGCATATTTTTACAAAAAAAACTTATGCTTGCTATTGTTATTGAATTATTGCTTTCCTGGTTATTGTTAAAATATACAGTTGATCAAAATTTAAATGTACTAAACTGGTATCCTTGTCCTAAACAACTGCGCAATATGTTACCTGGCTTTATGCTGCCGGTTGTTTATTTGTCGTGCCTTTACCTCGGTATCTCTTTATGGGTACAAAATCCCTATAAAGTGAACCCCGATTACACGGCTGCCATTTTTTTTAAAAGCTCATTACTGGTACTAAAAGGGGTAGTTTTTGAAGAGTTGATCTTTAGAGGTGCATTGTTATACATCCTCATTAAAAAACTCAGTGCCACAAAATCGGTTATTTTATCTGCAATCGCTTTTGGTGTTTATCACTGGTTTTCCTATGGTATATTCGGCCAAACATTTCAAATGCTGGTTGTGCTCGTCTCAACCGGTTCTATGGGTTATTTGCTGGCATTGGCGTTTGTAAAAACCCGATCTATACTGCTGCCATTTGCCTTACATTTGGGTTATAATTTCACCTCAATGATCTTATTTTCTAAAGAAAAAAGTATCGGCCTGCAATTGATGGTTAAAACCTTTGCAACAGACCCAGTTGAACCGAAAGGTATATTACCAGTCATCATGATGATTATTTATTATACCGGATTTCAGATAGTTTGCTTTATTTATCTCAAATTATTGAAACCGGCTGCTATCGATCAATAACTGAAGATACACGACAGAAAAGAGCTTTAAGCAATTCCCAGCAACAAAAAACCCCTCTAAGTTATCCTTAAAGGGGTTTAAAGCAGTGGGCCCACCTGGGCTCGAACCAGGGACCAAAAGATTATGAGTCTTCTACTCTAACCGACTGAGCTATAGGCCCGGAAAAAAGCCTTGGCTTTTTTGCGAGTGCAATGTTACAAATTTGAATTGAAATTAGGAAAATGTTTTCGGCATTTTTTCATAAAAGGCGAGAATATAAACTCATTTTCAAGTGCTTAATTTTAATTTTTATTAAACTGCCCCTCACCTCTACTTAAAAAATGTGGATAAAACGCCTGTTAAGCCGCCTGCAAATCAATTTCGAATAGGTTAATTTTGTAATTGATATGAATACGCCCGATCCGGACCACCAACTTCTTTTAGATTTTTTAGCCACCACCAACCAGCCTGTTTTTTTAACAGGTAAAGCCGGAACGGGCAAAACCACCCTGCTTCGCAAGATCAGGGATACCACCAAAAAGAATTTCGCTATTGTTGCCCCTACTGCTGTCGCAGCCATAAACGCCGGTGGCGTAACGCTCCACTCCTTTTTTCAGATTCCTTTTGGCCCCTTGGTTCCGGTTGTGGATGAACATGCGGAAAACCATTTTAAATATTCAGACGAAAAAACAAGGTTACTGCGCTGCCTTGATTTACTGATCATTGACGAGATTAGTATGGTTAGGGTTGATCTGATTGATTTTATCGACCGCACTTTAAAGCGGGTTAAGGGCTCAAACCGTCCCTTTGGAGGCGTTCAGGTGTTAATGATCGGCGATCTTTACCAGCTCTCTCCTATCTTTCACGATGCCTGGCATATCCTGGGCAGCTATTACTCCAGCCCTTACTTTTTCGATAGCCTGATCTTCAGGTCAACACCAATGCTAACGTTTACGTTAGATAAAGTTTACCGCCAATCAGATCCCGTATTTCTGGATATTTTGAACGGCATGCGCGAAAACAATCTCAATGCCGATCTGCTTGCCAAGCTGAATGAACGTTACGATCCATCGTTGGATCAGGAATGGAAAGACGATTACATTACGCTCACCACACATAACCAATTGGTTAACGACATTAACCAGGGCTGTTTAGATAAATTGCCCGGCGAAATTTTCGAATTCAATGCAGCGGTAACTGGCGATTTCCCTAAGGATGCCTATCCTACGGATGAAAAACTCCAGTTAAAACTGGGTGCCCAGGTCATTTTTATTAAAAATGATTCTTCGGGTAAAAAACAATTCTACAACGGAAAAGCGGCAAAAATCACTGCGATTAGTGAAAATTCGATAAAAGTAACCTTTACCCATGGCGGCAGGGAAATCGAAGTTGAAAAAGAAATCTGGCAGAATGTTAAATATAGCCTGAGTAACGAAGAAAATAAAATCGACGAGACCAGTACCGGGTCGTTCTCGCAATATCCATTTAAACTGGCCTGGGCCATCACGGTACATAAAAGCCAGGGATTAACGTTCGACCAGGCGATTGTTGATGTAAGCACCGCATTTACCCACGGACAAGCTTACGTAGCACTGAGCCGTTGCAGAAGCCTGGAAGGACTTATCCTAAAATCGCCTGTTTTACCAGAAAACATTATTACCGACGCTAAAGTAATCGATTTTACCAAAGCCGCTCACCAGGATAAACCTACGGCCGCGCTGCTGGCACGTTATACACAGCAATATACCTGGGGGCTCATACATGAGCTGCTGGATTTCTCCCTCATTGCCAACGACTGGGAAAAACTCGGGCGCGCAAAACTCATCGACAAAGATGAAAAAAATGCCTTTTTATCTCTTTACGAGCAGGGCAACCCGCTCTTTCAGCACGAAATCTTTAAAGTAGCCAGAAATTTTATCTCCAGGGAATTTTCGAAAATAAATACCAACGAAAATCCGGCAAATGAAAGTGCTTTTATGGAACGTTTGCAAAAAGCGTCTGATTATTTTATTCCGAAACTGGAACAGCTCATCGCTCTAACCGCAAAAATTGTAGCCATCAACTTTTATAACGATACGCATTCCGACAAATTGCTTACCATACTGAACGGCTGCAGGGATGCGCTCCAAGTCAAACTGGCTTTGTTTAAAATTTCCTGGAACCCTTTTTCGATCAAAACCTATATCAATACCTTGCACGCAGCCAGCAATAAACAACCGGAGAAAAAACCGGTTAAATCGAGCATTAAGCCAAAAGAGATTTCGAATCCGCAGGTTTATAAAAACCTGGTTGAATGGCGTAAAACCATTGCAGAGCAACGCGGTACTCCGGATTATGCGGTACTTTCTGATTTAGCATTACTTTCTATTGCCGAAAAAATGCCCAGAACCACCGACCAATTGGCAGCACTTAAAAGCGTAGGCATAGGCAATGCAAAAGAACTTGGCCAACAGATTACCCGTATTGTGAATGCGCATTTAGGCACCAGCGAGTTATTTTAACCTTTGGTTAAGCATTTATAGCTTTTATGATAAAAAAAGCATTTAAAAGGATATAAATGACCAAAAGTGCAATCGAAAAAGTGCGGTCAAATTTTTGGGCTTTTTCTTCCTTGCCTCTTTTAATCAACCTAAGTGAAAGTGCTGTTGATACTATAACCGCCAGGATAAATATAAGGGTAATGCCATGCAGGGTATCTACCAGTGTAAAAGTGGTAGATTCGGGAAGCGAGCCATCTATAATGTATTTATTACCAATTACAGCAAAAAGGGAGCCCACGCTTAAGCCAAAGCGCGAATCTATGCTATCGGCATGAATATAAAAACACATATAGGCAATTAAGAATGCCACATACATGCCTAAAAACATTTTCCAGAACAAGCCAAAAGCATCCCTGCTGATCCCGATCCTTACTTTATAACTGCTATATTCTGTTCTTGGCTCTTTTATGCCCGGATCGCCAAAAGCCGTTTCATAAATTTTATTGGCTGCAGAAGTTTTTAAACTGTCGATATTCCAGCCGCGTAAGGTAAACCGCGGATCGAATTGTTTGCCGAGTGTATCAGGTACAAATATCAGGGATGAGGAATCGAACTGTGAATTTTCTATAGAAAGCCTTAATAGCTGGTGGTCGAAAGGGAAATTGTTAATCGACCATGAATCTTTCATCACACATTGCAGTTTCATCAGCATATACACTTCATTACCAATGGTATCGATGGTAGAAAACGACTTGCTCACTGTTTTAGCCTGAGGCACTTCAAGGTTATCCGCAAAATTAAATTCCTTGTTTTTATATTTAAGCCACAGCCAGAAGTTAATGGTATATTCTTTGTCTTTAAAATCTATATCGTGTATACTGGTTACATAAATTCCTGTTTTTACAGTATCTGCTGTGGTTTGCAGTGCTAAAGAAACCGTAACTGTACAGAAAAGCTGGAGTATTAAACCCAGCAAAAAGAGTCTGGCTGTTTTCAACTGTGTTTTAATTTATAGGGTAAACAATTTTGTTAAATATACAGAATAAGACTTTATTTATGTATAAGTGATATTTTTAGCTAATAAGCTTTCAGGCCCCGCTTTTTTTTAATACTTTCGCAACCCCATTTTAGCCGGCAGCCACAGCATATCAAACCATGAGTAAGTTTTTATACGGAATCGATTTTGGAACAACCAATTCGGCACTTTCTATTTATGATGAAGAAAAGAAAGAAATTGTAGAAACGATTTCTATCCCTTCGCTGATTTATTTTACCGAAGTAAAAAGCATTACGGATGGCGAAAATTACATCGTGGGCGAAAAAGCAATAGATGCTTATTTAAGCGACGGCATGAAAGGCCGCTTTATCAAATCCATTAAACAGATCCTCTCCAGAACTACTTTTACCGAAACCCGAATCCATAATAAAAGATATACCGCCTCCGACCTGGTAGCGCTCATTCTTAAAGATTTAAAAGCGAAAGCCGATCAGGTTATTGGTGAAGATTGCCACAAAGCTATTATAGGCCGCCCGGTTTTCTTTGATGACGATAACACCATGAAAGATACCCTGGCCCAAACCCGTTTAAAAAAGGCAGCAGAAAGTGCCGGTTTTACCAATGTCCGCTTTCAGTTTGAACCTATCGGCGCTGCTTTTGCCTATGAAAAAACCATCCGCCAAAAAGAACGGGTTTTAGTAGCCGACCTGGGTGGAGGAACAACCGATTTTACCTACCTTATCCTCGATCCGGATAAAGTTGGCAGCAAAGACCGTAAAAACGACATGATTGCATCCGGCGGCATCTACATTGGTGGCGATAGCCTGGATTCTGCCTTCATGTGGGATAAAGGCACACCGTATTTTGGAAAAAACACCCTTTATGAAGCCACACCCGGCAAGGTTTTAAATGTTCCTAAATCGCTTTTTGCAAACATCTGCACCTGGGATAAAATGAACTTTTTTAATGGTTTGAAGATCCAGAAAGAGATTGAGGAATATTATTATTATTCGGGGAACGATCCTAAATTTAAAAACCTGATCACACTCATTGAAAATAACCTGGGTTATTCTTTGTTCAGGTCGATAGAGAAAACCAAAATCGAACTTTCCGATCAGCGCGTTTCTACCTTCGCTTACAGCAACATGGGTATCGAGATTGACGAAAACATTTCGCTTGAGCAATACAATGCTATCATCGAAAAAGACATTCATAAAATCGGTGCTTACCTGGATCAGTTTATGGAAACATACCAGATCAACCCAGCAGATATTGACTGCTTGTTTTTAACCGGAGGAACATCGATGGTTTCGGCCGTGCAAACTCTTTTTAAATCCAAATTCCCACACATTCCATTAAACTCGGGCGATAATTTTAAAAGTGTAGCCAAAGGTTTGGCCTATAGCGGCTATCTGTTCGAAAATTAATTACATAGACTATAACCGGTACAGGTAAAAAAGCGATTCTGATTTGGATTTAGAGCGCCCCATCTGTGCAATAACACTCCGTTTCTTCCCGTTTTACGCTTCAACCGTCAGCTTGCAACGGGCAGATGGCTAAGCGGCAAAACAGCATTTCATTTTTGGGGTTTTTAAGATGCAGCCCCCTTGTTCCTAAACCCGATTGAGCGGAATAGCCCGCATCCCGATTTAAGCATTCATAATTTTGTTTATCGGTATGCTTGCTTGTTCCACAGGTTTCATCGGGAGAGGACTATAAGCGAAAGCGGGACTGCCAACCGCCAAGAACTACTGCATGCTCATTTCCAAATTCTATTTCGGCCGGTGGGATACCTACCAATGAGAAATCTACCGGGCTTTTTATTTATCCTCCTGAAATTAACGCAGATACACAATTGTAAATCATAAAATACAACTCCGTAACATATTAAGGATATTTTTTCTTCTTTAGGCTAAGATTTTATAATTTAGCCGACATAAAATTGGTGCGGCTGATAAAATAGATGCAGTAAGCAAAACTTTACGCGTTAGGCGCTGAAGCAATTAATGTAGTGAGGTCTGGAACACCTGTTCTCTAGAAGAGATGACGTTGAACTGATGAAAATTTCTTTGGCAGCCACACCAATTTTTTCACATTTACGTTAGGCGGCTAAATTGAAGTACAGACATGCCTTTATGGCGCCTGAAACTTGTGCTAAAACTTACCGTCTGTTCAAAACCCAATTGTGCTGCAATTTCATCAACGGTATAATCGCTATGGAGCAGCAATTCTTCCGCCTCGCGCATAATCCGGTCTTTTATCAGCACAACGAGGCTTTTTCCGAGCACGCGGTCTAAAAATTTATTTAATTTACCAGCACTCATGCCCATGCCTTCTGCGTAAAATTGAACAGATCTTTCTTGCTTATAAAATTGCTCTAAAATGGCTCTGAACCGCAATACCTGCTGCAGATCATCCAGGTTAAAAGCTGCAAGATAACCATCTAAACCAGCCGTAAAGCCCAGAAACAGCGACAGGTATTGTGCTAAAAAAGAAATGTCGCTTTTACTATTGATTTCTCTTTTTAACTGATCGAGCAGCTGATATGTTTTAGTTGACCGGTGCAGATCGAGATCCCTGAAAGATAAATTTAAAAAGAGGTTTTTAGCCTGGGGATCTAAATGCTGCAGTAAAAATTCGGCATACAATAAACTGCTAAAGCTTAACCAGTAACCTGAAGTAATTTCTCCATCCAACCTCACCAGGCCTTCTTCCGGAATAAAAAACATCCTGCCTTTTAACAGGGGGTAATCGCCAGAATTCATACACAAAAAACCAGCTCCATCACGTACAATCAACATCCGCATGGGATATAGTGCCTGCAACGCATGTTCTCTTTTGAAAAAACCGTTAATAGGCTCCAACTGTATCATAAAACTTAAGGATAAACAAGAATAAGATCAAATTTATCTGATTTGGTTACAATTTGCTAAAATAATATATTTTAATGATAAAACTCCGGCTGCAACAGCGAAAAGGATCAGGACACCCGAATAGTCAGTAACCTTCATTTTGGGCCAGATAAGTCCATATTTCTAACTATCCGGCAACTCCAGAAACCATACCTTCCAAAGGTGCTTACGATCGAAATCATAGCTCATCTTTACCCGCTAAAGTATTAACTTTACGCCATACCGGGCATATATCAGGTTTTCTATTTGGCTAGCTGCTATAATGCCAAGGGAATTAAAAGATTAACCACTCGCAATCGGGCAACCGTTAGTAAACGGAGAAATGAATATATGGCAGAAACAATTTCATTGGCAAAACAAATCATAATCAATTCTCCAATCAGGAGGGTTTGGCAAGCGCTGACATACCCGGATCAGATGCCGGAATGGATGGCAGAGCCGGAGATGCAATTGTCTGTGACGACTGATTGGGTGATTGGCCATCCGATCATCATCCGTGGCCTGAATCCGCTGCCTTTCGAGAACACGGGAAAAATAATCGAATTCCGGCCAGAAAATATTCTGACCTACAGCCATTTAAGTTCAATTTCCGAACTTGCTGACATCAGCGATAATTATACCATACTAGAATTTGAGTTGATGGCATTGAATGAACAGCAAACACAGTTGTTATTAACCCTTTCTAACTTTCCCACAGCCGTTATACGCAAGCACTTTGACCTTTATTGGAATGGTACATTACCCCTGCTGAAAGAGTTTGCTGAGCAAACAGCCAAAGTATAAACTCAATTTCAGGACGAACGTTTTTTCAGCAGGAACAGGTTTATAAACGCTTGAAATTTCCATATCCGGATGTGTTTAAGCGGCTTGAAAGTCTCAACTGATGGCTTGTAAAGACAGACCACTAACTTTCTAAATACGAAAGCCTTCAAAATCAGCGATTTTGAAGGCTTCATTTTGGTGATCCGGCTGGGATTGACTCGGTCGCTTTAGCCCCGAACGCATTGCCTGAGCCTTCCAGAAAAATTATTAAGACTTTAAAACACCTTACATCTTTAAGGCACAGGTTAGTCCGAACAAAAAAGGCATTGTCGATACCCGTGAAAAAAATAAAAAGGTTCGATAAGGACGGTGGTAAGATGATCGAGCGCATTTGCAAGGGTACGCTAAACAATATTGCAAAGGATCTGGAATCGGTCGAGACGCATATTCTCGATATCATCAAGCTTGATCTTACGTTACAAAGGCTTTTTCAAATATCAACTTCGGTGAGTGGTATCGGAACTGTAACGGTTGTAGAGGTTATAATAGCCACAAATGAATTTAAAAATATCACTACTGCCAAGAAATTCGCCTGTTATTCCAGAATAGTGCCATTTGAACACAATTCTGGAAAAAGTATATGGGGGGCAAGGGTTTCTCATAAAGCCAATATACGTGGCAAAACGTTGCTTAACATGGCGGCTATGGCATCATAGATTAGCGGAGACATGAAACGTTACTGCCTTCGAAAAGACTCAGCAGGCAAAAATAAAATGAGTGTAGTGAATGCTTTAAGGAATAAGTTAATTCAAAGCCTGTTCAGTTGTAAAATACCTCATTATATCGTCCGACGGATGACAGAGTGGTTATCAGGATGGGAGTCGAAGAACCTATGTATCAAGATGCTTGGTCAACTCCATAGTATTTCCTTCTAAGCCAAAAAGCAACATTTACCAGTGCAATAAGCGCAGGTACCTCGACCAATGGCCCGATTACACCCACGAATGCCTGACCGGAATTGATGCCAAAAACTCCGATGGCTACTGCTATGGACAATTCGAAGTTATTGCCAGCCGCAGTAAAGGCAATGGACGTGCTTTGCGAATAATCAGCACCCATTTTTTTTCCTGCAAAAAAACTGACGATAAACATGATGGCAAAATAGATGACCAGTGGAATGGCAATGCGAATTACATCCATTGGTATCTGTACAATAAGTTCTCCTTTAAGACTGAACATCACCACAATAGTAAAAAGCAATGCAATCAAGGTTATTGGCGATATAAATGGTATATACTTTTGTTGAAACCATTGCTCGCCTTTAATTTTGATCAAAGCATAACGGCTGATCAGCCCTGCAGCAAAGGGAACACCCAAGTAAAGCCCTACACTTTTTGCAATTTCAGTGATGGTAATGTTTACCGATAATCCATCAATACCAAACAGCGGTGGAAGTACGGTAATAAAAAGATAGGCATAAACACTATAAAGTAAAACCTGAAAGATGCTGTTAAGCGCAATCAGACCAGCTGCATATTCCCTGTTACCCTCTGCTAGCTCATTCCACACCACTACCATTGCGATACAACGTGCCAGGCCGATCAGGATCAATCCGATCATATATTCGGGGTAATCATGTAAAAACACAATGGCCAGTATAAACATAAGTGCAGGACCAATAATCCAGTTTAAAGCCAACGAAGTTCCCAGCACTTTAGTATTGCGGAACACTTCCCCCATTTTTTCATACCTTACCTTAGCCAGCGGTGGGTACATCATCAGTATTAGTCCAATTGCCAATGGAATGTTAGTTGTACCATTGGAAAAAGAATTGATAAAACCTGATGAGGACGGAATAAAAAAGCCGATTGACACGCCAATGGCCATTGCCAGAAAAATCCATAATGTTAGGTAACGATCGAGAAACCCTAATTTTTTACGTTCTGCCGCGGGGGCGCAAGTATTTGCTGACATATTATTTAATCTGTGAAAAGACGTAAAACATTTCAGTTGCAATCTGCAAACTTCTTTCCTGATACTTTTCTACCTGCTGTGGGGTATTATCAAATGCTTTCGGGTCATCAAAGGTTATTGGAATTCGCTTTTCAGCCCCTGGAATGAATGGACAACCGCCATCAGCCTGCGAGCAGGTCATTATTGCAACGAATGTACTTGAAGGATTAAATTCATGATCATAGGTTTTTGAAAAGCCGATTACAGGATATTCATTATCACTATATTTTATGGCATATATTGGGTTATTCCCTTCAGCGATAACCTGAACTCTAAATCCTGTATGCTTTAACGTTTCAGCAACCATTGGAAACAAGGCAGTAGCCTCTGTTCCCCCTGAATAACAAAAGACATTTTTAATGCCGTAATAAGCTGCTGCTGTTTGTGCCCATACCTGAGAAAGATGACTTCTACGTGAATTGTGTGTACAGATCAGGTTGAGGCGTATTTCACTTTCAGTATTGTGTTTATCTTGAATATAGTCAATTAAAGGTTGTAATATCCCTTTCCGATCTGATGTGATGATGTCAAACTTGAAATTGCTAACCACACTTTCAAGTTCAGGAAGAAGTTTTGTGCTCATTGTGATATTTATAGATCTTAAAATTAACAGCAACCTCCACCAGGGGTACAGGTTGAACCTGAAGCCAGATTTACCATTTCAATTTTTTGTTTTTTGGCTGGAACACCACATTTGTCCATCGCAAGGCACGCGGTTTTCTTGGCGAGTAGAATAAAGTTTTCCCCGTCAAATCCCAAGTCATATTTGCCAATAGTTTCTGCCTGGTATTCGACTTCAATTTCCAGATCTTCCATTCCCAAAACCTTTTCTGAAAGTGAAATGATATGGATTAATTTTCCAGCTTTTAAACGGTGTTCATAATCATCAGCATCCCATAACTGGAAATTAGCTACTTTTTCATGGCGTACAGTTCCACCACAGTCGATAAAGTCCTTTGTAATAATTCCTACCTCGGTTACATGGAAATGTTCCGGTACTGAATTGCCGTTTTCCAGTTTAAAATTCACTCCTTCAGCCGTAGCAAGGATTTCTTTTATTTCTGATAGTTTCATAATTTATGTATTTATAGTATTATTGCAATTTAACGATAGATATAAGCAAAAAAAGTTAACAACAGGTAGTTTCACCTTTATAAGATGCCAAAAACCCACCAAGCTGCGCTTCTAACAGCTTCCATGTCTGAGGATTGATGCAGTAGCAAACACTTACACCTTCTATAGTACCCTGTATGATACCGGCTAATTTCAATTCTTTCAAGTGCTGAGAAATAGTTGCCTGTGCGAGGCCAAGTTCACCCACCAAATCCCCACAAATACAAGTATTTGAAATAATGATCCTCTGCAAGATGGCGATACGGGCAGGGTGAGCAATTGCTTTTAGCAATGTTGAAAGCTGGTTTTGCTCGTCTGTAAATATTTCTGATTTTGTAAGTCCCATAATTATATATCGCAATATTACGATATAATAATGAAAGTGCAAAATAAATTTGATTTTTTATTTAGGTCAACCATAGAAATCATAAAACAATAACCTCACATTTTTGTGAGGTTTTTTGTGATCCCGCTGGGATTGGCTCGGTCGCTTTAGCCCCGAACGCATTGCCTGAACCTTCCAGAATCGAAACCGGCCTCCCCTCCGTTCGTACCCCAATGGGTATAAAACAAAAAAACCTCACATTTCTGTGAGGTTTTTTGTGATCCCGCTGGGATTCGAACCCAGGACCACTACATTAAAAGTGTAATGCTCTACCAGCTGAGCTACGGAATCGTTCTCCTTTCGAGGCTGCGAAGTTAGGAATTAAATTCATTCCTGCAAAAGATAAACCTAAAATATTTAATAGAAAATTAACATTAACGAAACAGGATGAAGCTAAATATTTATAGATCATCAGGTTAAAGCGCCAACAAAAAAATCATTTTTCTTTTTTAGCGAATTGATCATCATACCCCCCCTCGCATAAATATGGCTTTAACTCCTCTTAAACCTTTTATCCTCCCTATTCTATCCTGAAAGAACACGCAAAAAAAAACGAAACCATCCGGCCTTGCAGGTTACCATTATCCTGGTAAAATACATCATAACAGATCATTAAATATCCTAAGTTTACCGAAAGGAGCATGATCATTTTTTTATTTTCATAATTATTTTACTTTTACATATACACTAGCTCTTCTCTAATGAATATTGAAAACATTTATGGTAAAGATAAATGGGCCGCTTTTGGCGGTTTTTCGCCACTTATTTCCGTTTTTAAGAATTACCACCCGCTGAACGCTGAAATCGAAGATATTATTAACCGATACACATTCCCTGTGCGTTTTGCTAAAAACAAACATATGGCCTCGCCATTAACCCGTAACCGCTATATTTTCCTTCTATTGGAAGGAGCAGTACATGGTTACCTTAAAATGGGACACAAAAAAATCACCACCTGGATTGCTGCAGAAAACGAACTGGCCGGAACCATCAGGAATTTATGGGAGAACGAAGTTTCTGATGAATATATTGAAACAATAGATCCGGTATTTGCGATTGCCATTCCGCATGAAATGTCGAAACTGCTTTATGAAAATTTCCCCATAGCAAATTATGTAGGCAGAAAAATGACCGAAATTTATTTTCAGGGGGCATCCGAAAGGGCATATATCTGCAGGCTCCCAACCGCTTTAAAACGCTATCAAAGATTTTTAATTTCCTATCCACACCTGATTAACCGGGTGCCACTAAAATACGTGGCTTCATTTATAGGCATGAGGCTCGAAACATTAAGCAGAATCAGGAACAAGACATAATTGTGAACAAAAGAGGTTGTTATCAGTTATAATCTCACCTTTAATCTGTCACGCAAAAAAAACTTTTGTCATTCTGAACGCAGTAAAGAATCTTTCATTTAAACTACGATAGAATCTACCATCGCTTTCAGGAGGAACATCACGATTCAGCGAGAAGGATAAAAAGTTGAATCCTGCTCTCATTCATACTGATTTTTATACAATTAATATCCCTCAGGATTATGCAAAAAAAGCCATTACGCTGGCACTTAACGTAATGGCTTTTATGAACCTTAAAAATCAAAACTTTATTTGTCTTTCAGCTCATTTAAAATAGCTTTATCTAAACTGGTCAATGTATTCTGCTGGGGTTTAAGCAGCTCAAAAACTACAATTTCATTCTTTCCTTTTTTAAGCCATTCGGCCGGCAGATAAATGGTTTGTTGTGGCCCGATACTCCAGTATTTGCCTAAGTTATGGCCATTCACCCACACCAGGCCTTTTCCCCAATTGCGCATATCTAAATAAGTATCGGCAACTTTGGTTAAATTAAAGGAGGCCGATTTAAGTACTGCTGCAGATTGGCTGCTTACTTTCGGCTTTATTTTTTGGAGATCAATTTTATCAAATGGCAGCGGGTACATTTTCCATGATTTGATCTCCTGCCCATTAAAAGTTACATTTTGGGTGATTCCCTTGTTATTTTTAAGCAGGTAAGGGCCAAAATTGATCCTCCCCATGTTTTCTACCAAAATGTCTAATTGTACATTGCCCGCCGGAAGATCGAGCACTAAACTATCCTGATAAAGTCTCCTGTCTAAAACACCTGCAAGTTTTTTATTAATATAGATTAGCCCATAATCGCGTAGCTCATTAATTTTGATCACCCCTTTCCGCCCGCCTTTCAGGTTACTGCTGTAGCGTACAAAACCATAGGGTTGGTTAAGCGCTTCGAATGTTAGCGGTTGTGTATTTAATTTTGGCTTCCCGTTGAGGTTAAAGATATCAGTCGATTGGGTAAAAGTAATTGCAGGCAATGCCGCAGCAGGTTTAGCAGCCGGCACTTCAGGAAGCACTTGGCCCGCAGGCAGATTTTTTTTAATCGCTTCGCGAAAAAGCATAAATTTTGATGTGGCGTTACCTGCTTCATCTAAAGGTGCATCATAATCATAACTGCTTATCTGTGGTTCGTAAGCTGTAGAATCGTTAAAGTTTGCCCCGTTCATAAAACCCCTTGTTGTGCCGCCATGAAACATATACATGTTAATGGAAATCCCTCCTTTTAATGCAGTATCCAGTTTGTTAGCATAGGTTTTCGGATCTACCTGGTGGTGTTTTGTACCCCACCAATCGAACCAGGCCGGATACCATTCTGGTACGAAGTAAGGGCCTTTACCATTATTATATTTCCTGATCAATGTTCTGATCTGATCAGGATTATCAATCCCGTTAACGCCCGGAAGCAAACCTGCCAAATGTCCACCTTCCAATGCCGGAACCGGATCGCAGGTAGAAAGTACCCCATCAAATCCGGCATCTTTAAACAGCTGTTCATTAATTTTCAGGTATTCTTTGTCGTTTCCATAAGAACCATATTCGTTTTCTACCTGCACCATTAAAATGTTGCCACCATGGTTAATCTGCAAGGGGGCTAAACGTTTACCTATCTCGGTAATATATTGTTTGTACTCTTTTAAATATTGTGCCTCTTTACTTCTTACCTGCAAACCTTTAATGTTCTGCAACCAATATGGATAACCACCAAATTCCCATTCGGCACACACATATGGACTAGGGCGAAGCAATACCCATAAGCCTTCTTCTTTAGCAATACGTACAAATTCGGCAATATCGTTATTACCGGAAAAATCGAACTGATCTTTCTGCGGTTCGTGCACATTCCAAAAAACATAGGTACCAATGGTGTTTAAGCCCATGGCTTTTGCCATTTTCATCCTGTCGCGCCAGGCCTCTCTTGGTATGCGGGGATAATGCATTTCTCCTGAAATGATCTGAAAAGGTTTATTATCGAGCAGAAAAACGGAGTCTGCAAGTTTAAAGGTATGCTTAACCTGTGCAAATGCACCAAAGCTGGCAAAACAAGTAATTAAAATTACTTTAATCATTACATGTTTAAGGGTAGGTTTCATTCGAGATGTATTAAGTATTAAAAAATCAACTGCATAATTTTCCCCTATCGATTTACATGGTGCTTTTCAGCTTAAACGATCAGGGAGTTTAAAAAGAGTAGCGTTACACTTTTAAATGATCAGGTTTAATTACTGAGTACAGTAGTAACCGATTTAGCAGGAATACGAATACGTTTTGTATCCTGGTATTGTTTATAGGGCGATAAATTATATTGGTCGGAAGTAACATAGGTTTGTACAGCACTTTGTTTATTTCCTTTTACCTCAATATCCAGATCGAGATTGTTTTCTGTAGGATTAACCACTACCGTTACGAGCTTTTTATTTTCTTGCATATAAGACGATACATCAACCTGGGGTAGGTTTGTTCCGGGTTTTTTAACCTGAAGGCGCTTACTGCCCGGGAGAACAAAACGGCTATAATTACCCAAAGCCCACAATAGTTTGCTATCATAAACCTGTCCGTCTGTTTTGTTTTTGTCGATATAAACCAAACCATCTTTGTAATCGCCGGCTGATATACCCAACCACCACTGCCATGAGGCCGCATTTGATAAAACCAGGTCGTGGTGGATCAACCTCGCAACGAAAAGGGCAGTTACCATACCCAGATCGCGTTTTTCGCCTTTAAGCACCTCATCGCCCAGCACACAATATTCAGACATCCAGTATCTTAGACCTTTTATTTGCGCCACTGCTTCGGCCGTTTTTTTACGGACAGTAATAAATTTTTCTTCCGGGCTGGTAGTAAAATAACTATGAGCTGAAATAGAATGATCTATACTTGCCAGGTTGCCTACATAATTGGGTGATGCGGGATTAAAGAACTGATCTACCTGGTTTCCCTTTGTAGTGTTTCCATTATGGTATAAATAATCGAGCTGACCAGCCTCTCCTATCTGTATTTTGGTTTTAGCCTGATTTTTCACCAAAGCATCATTAACACCCCTGTACAGTTGAGCAAGTTCTGTATTGTTGTACGGACAGCCTTCCTGGTTGTGTTCATTCCATTTCCACTGCGGCTCGTTTGCAGGGCTAAGGTAATTTAGTTCTATTCCGGTTGTTTTTTTTATCCCGTTAATGGTAGCCACCAGGTAGTCGGCAAATTCGGGAAGTTTATCAAAATTCAGGTTGCACATGCCATCTGTAGAATAAGCTTTTCCATTTTTGGTAAACAGCACATGCGGACTGTTTACAAATCCGATAAACTGTTTTACCCCGCGGGTTTGAGCTGCCATTAAAAACCATACCTGCCCTGACATTGCATTCCAATCATAGGTACCGTCGGGTTGCAAAAAAGCGTATTGACGACGCCATTCGTCGCCAATATCGCTTGCCTTACCCTGGGCAGCACTACCGCCACCAATGCTAAAACGCCACATGTTAAGGCCAATGCCCAGCGGTTGCCCGGCTTTTGTAGTTTGGGTGCTAAAAAGCAAATCGGCCATCTTATCCTTTTTCGCTGCAGGCCATAAACCTGCGAACTGACACGTCCATGCATCAGAAGCGCCAAAACCTTCTATGGTTTGGAATGTAATGGCAGGATCTATTTCTATTTTTAGGAGCGTTTCTTGTGCAAGAGTTGCTCTACCATATAAAAATAAGGTCAGACAGATAAAAAAACGGTTAAGGTGTGGTGATGACTTTAACATGCAAACAATTAATTTCTATTTATTAATAACCTGGGTTTTGCTGCAATTTACCACCTGAAGCTAAAATTTCGGCCCTAGGTATCGGTAACCAATAATGTTTGGTTTCGAACTTACGTCCATCTAAAGCAACTTTAGGCGCATAAGTAAAGCCTGTGCTTGTTTTGGTAATAATTATTCCGCCTGCAGGTTTGTTTTCAGTTACCTCTGCAATTTTCCACCTTCTTACATCATAAAAACGATGTTCTTCGAAAGCAAGCTCTACCCTGCGCTCATAGCGTACCGCATCGCGCATTTGTGCCTGCGTAAGTCCAACAGCCAATGCAGGCATATTAACACTTGGCCTTGCCCTTACCATGTTTATGGCATCCCTGGCAGACATTGTCGATCCCGAAGGAACAGCGTCAGGTCCGTAAGCTTCGTTGGCAGCTTCAGCATAGTTAAGCAAAATTTCTGCATATCTGAAATATATCCAGGGCTGGAAACCTGCATTACCCCATGGGTTTTGCAATGGATAGGCATCATTCATGAATTTTTTAAGGTAATATCCTGTTTTACTGGTATTCCAGTTATCAATTCCATCTTTACTGTCTTTTCCTCCGGGAACAAAAGTTTCTACATTACGCTCACGGTATGCTGCACCATTATACAAAATGGTAGCTGCGAAACGCGGATCACGGTCTTTGTAAGGCTGATTGCTATCATAACCGGAAGTAGGATCGGTAATTGGTTTGCCATTGGCCATTTCGTAATCATCTACCAGGTTCTGCATCGGTAAATTTCCACCCCAACCGCCATAACCATTAGGTCCGTTGGCAATTTCCAGATGGGTATGGTTGGCATTTTTGGTAAACAACCTTGCAAAAATCACTTCATTGGTTTGGTCAGTTAAAAACAGGTTTGCATATCCACCGGTATAGATTCCATATTTATTCAACGAAATAACCGCCTGAGCTGCCGTAACAGCAGCCTGCCAGGTACCTGCATTGTATAACGGGCTTGCTGCATACAAGAGCAAACGCGATTTAAGTGCCAGCGCTGCACCTTTAGTGGCCCTACCGGCCAGCCATGTGCCACTATTATCGAGGGGCAGGTCTGCAGCAGCCTGATCAAGCTGTGCGGTTACATAATCTATAGATTCTTTGATTGAGGCACGCTGAAACAATGCCGGATCCTGCAGATTATCGGTTAAGTTGGTTACCTTATCGCCCATTAAAACCACACCACCATAATTCCGGATCAAATCCTGGTAACGAAAAGCCCTGATAAACTTAAGCTCAGCAACCAATTGTTTTTTATGTGCTGCACTCATGGCAATTTTACCGAGCACGCCAAGCGCGTAATTACATTCTCTGATACTTTTGTAACTCCTTCCCCAATATACACCAGCGCTTCCTAAATTTTCGGGCGCCAGCTGCCCTCTCTGGATCAACCAGGTTGCATCATCATTATTATAAATAGATTCGTCGGTGAAAGAGCTCCACATGCTATATTCAAAACCCCTGCCAAAACCCGGCGCAGATCCATCAGCTTCTTTATCCTGTAACCTGGTGCCGATATAGCGGTTGGTTATATAGGCCTCTAAAACAGCTGTATCGGCTTCTATAGCAGTTGTAGAGATACGATCTGTTGGTTCTACATTTAAAAAATCTTTTTTACAGCCCACCATAGCCCCTGAAACAAGGGACAGGCCTAAAAGTGTTATATATATTGATTTGATTTTCATGATGTTTAAAATTTAATATTAGCACCCAAGTTAATAATGCGCTGCTGCGGGTAAAACTGTCCGCTACCGCTGGTTCCTTCAGGATCGTAATCTTTTACCTTAGAAATCGTAAATAGGTTAAAGGCACTGGCATAAATTCTTAATCCCGAAACATTGATCCGCTCTAAGAAGCTGGCTTTAATATTATAGGCAAGTTCTACATTTTTAAGCCTTAAAAAAGAGGCATCATTTAACCAGAACGTATTATTAAACTGCCCACCACTGATGGCATTAGAAGCACGGTCGGTTACCCTCGGATATGTTCCGTTCGGGTTCGAAGCGCTAAACCTGTTATCGGCCCAACTGCTGTAAAAGTTACCTACACTACCCGATTCTGGCAAAACATACTGGCTTACCTGGGCTTGTCCGGCTAGCACCATTGATACATCAAAGTTTTTATAAGAAGCGCCAAGTGTAAATCCATAAGTAATTTGAGGGATGTTGCTATAAGGCGTTCTGATTTGGTCATCGGCGGTTATTTTGCCATCATTATTGTAATCAAGATATTTAAGATCGCCAACTTTAGCACCACTAACATGTGGGTAAGCATCCAACTCCTGTTGTGTTCTAAATATGCCAATGGCATTGTAAAGCAGGTCGACATTTAAAGGCCTGCCTGTTTTACGTTGATAATCCAATGTTCCAACGGCCTCATCAATAAATATCACTTTACTTTTTGCGTAAGTGATGTTACCTGATGCATTCCACTTAAAGTTTTCGCCATTGTGGTTATATCCTAAAGTAGCTTCGAAACCAGCATTATTCACTTTACCGATATTT
Organism: Pedobacter zeae; assembly: GCF_014196715.1. Lineage (GTDB taxonomy): Bacteria > Bacteroidota > Bacteroidia > Sphingobacteriales > Sphingobacteriaceae > Pedobacter > Pedobacter zeae. Next base: position 1,371,445 of record NZ_JACIEF010000002.1, on the reverse strand, counting down.
TCAGAAGGCACTAAAGGCGTATAGTTCGGGCTCTTATCATCATAAGGATTTACAATTCCTGAAGAACCAGGCAATGATGCGTTCCGGGTAGTTAAGATATCAGACCTTTTTTGCTGGAAATAAATGGCCTCAATACTAAAATTTTTAAATAAAGTGGCATTAATACCGATATCGAGCTTTTTGGCTACCTCCCAGGTAATATTTGGATTTGCCAGTTTAACCAGGTTTACACCAGGCTGTATGGTTAGCGCATTGCTGGCATCCCTGGCCACAAAGCCGTTACCTACAAGCACGTAATTATCGAAATACTGGAAACCATTTACATTATCATTACCCAAAGAGCCGTAAGATGCACGGATTTTTAAGTTATCAACAAACTTAACGTTTTCGTTAAACCATTTTTCTTTTGAAATTACCCAACCTGCAGAAGCGGATGGAAAAACACCATACTGTTTGCCCTGAGGGAAAATGGATGATCCATCAACGCGCAACTGGCCTTCAAAAAGATACTTATCATCATAACTATAAGCTAAACGGCTAATGATACTCCGGCGGTTATAGTTTGAGCTGTAACCCGAATTTAGAAAATCGGTAGCGGCCGTACCTCCTTGCGAAAGTTCAGGTAACGAAGTAGAGAGGAAGTTAAAACGTTGTGCATCAAAAAATTCCAAATGGTTTTCGCTCTGCTCATAACCCACAAAAGCATTAATATCGTGCAGATTGAAGCGCCTTGCATAATTTAATTTGATGTTTGAAGTAAGCAACGACTCATTTTTATGGCTTTCGGTCAGGGTAGCTTTTTGGTTATTGCCACCGGTAATTACACTGTTATAGGTTTTAGAGGTAGGATCGTATTGGTATAACAGATAGGGTTTGTTGAAGCTTTTGGTAAACACATTGGATTTATCGGCCGAAAAGAAACCATCCACAGAAAGGCCTTCTACACCTGGAATAATAAAAGTAGCTCTTAAAATACCATTTAAAACCTGTGTTGGCGATTTACTGGTTCCGCCAATATCGGTAACCTGCACCGCAGGGTTTGCATTTTCGATGCCGGTTGTTGGCAAACCGTTTGGATAATAAGCAGCTACAATTGGTTTTGCCCTGTAAATAGACCTGAAAATATCGCCGGCCCCTACCTGAGGAAACACACGGTTTTCTTGCCTGCCCGATACCGATAAACCTACTTTGAGGTATTTAGAAATATTGGCATCTACATTCGAGCGGAAATTATACTGATTGTATTTGGTTGCGCCATTCTTATACAAGCCATCCTGGGCAACCGTTCCTAACGATACGTAATACTTTACATCTTGTCCGCCACCGTTAACAGAAAGGCTGTGCTGACTCTGTAAAGCTGTTTTTTGTAATGTTTGATCGATCCAATCGGTGTTAGGATACAATAAAGGATCGGAACCATTACGGAATTTTTCAATCTGATCTGCGGTGTACGACTGATTAAGACCACCAGAAGGATTAGAATCGAAACTAATTTCGTTCATGATCTGTGCATAGGTGGCTGCATCGGCCATTTTAGGCAATCTTGTTGGCGAGCTAAAACCCTGGTTAAAACTATAATTGATGGTTGGTTTGCCCGTTTTGCCTTTTTTTGTGGTCACTAAAATTACCCCATTGGCTGCCCGGTTACCATAAATCGCTGCAGAGGCATCTTTTAATACCGAAACACTTTCAATATCGTTGGGATCTAAACGTTCCAATCCTCCAATCTGGCCCGGAATTCCATCTACAACAATTAATACATTATTGCTCCCGGTAGTAGCCAGGCCCCTGATGGTGATATTCGAACCATCATAACCCGGCTCGCCACTCCTGTTGTTAATGACTACCCCGGAAAAGCGGCCAGCCAGCGAGTTGGATAAGTTTGGTTGCGGACTCTTCACCAGGTCAGCCCCTTTTACCTGCGATATCGACCCGGTGAGGGTTGCTTTTTTCTGCGTTCCGTAACCAACCACTACCAGTTCGTTAAGTGTTTTGGTATCGGAACCGAGCTTAACGTTGATGGTTGTTCTATTGCCAACCGTTTGCTCCTGGCTAGTGTAGCCTATAGAAGAAAAAACAAGTACGTCTGTTGCGGATGCCACACTGATACTAAATTTACCTTTTGCATCGGTTTGAACTGCTTTTTCGGTTCCCTTAATTTTAACCGATACCCCCGGAAATGTAGCTCCGTTTTCGTCTGTTACTGTACCTGTTACTACAATCTCGCGCGTCAGTTTCACTTTTCCAGCCAATGCGGAAAATGAAGAAGCGGTTACCGGTACACTAATGGATAGGATAAATAAAAAAGCCAATGCTTTAATTTTAAAGAATTTTAAAGGTGAAAATTCCTTCAGATTTTTTTCTCTCATTTTGGTTTGCACGTTTAATATTTGGTTAGCAGATCAGGTCTATACCTAGATAACAATAGTTTGTTATTAGATTTTATAGTTATAGAACTGCTTAATGGAGGTCTAAATTAGCTCCAACAAACAATATTAAAGGGGTACAAACAATCCAAATTAGAGGGGTAAACAAACCTAATTATGCCTTAAAAGAGGTTTTAAGGCATATTGCAGAAAAAAGAGCACATCAGCGCCGTTTTTATTTAGCTTTTTTGACGGTCGAATTTAGTTGGATATTATTAGAGAATGGCTTCCTGAATTTTTTAATATACTGTGATGGATTCATGTTAAACAGCTTATAAAACTGCTCCCTGAAATATTTGGGATCGGTAATGGCCACCATGTAAGAAGTTTCCTGGATCGTTTTATCTGTGTTAATAAAAATTTCGGCCGCCTTCCTTAACCTGATGAAACGGATAAACCCATTGGCAGACTGACCGGAAATGGATTTTATCTTCCGGTATAAATTAGATCTCGACATGCCCAGGGCGGTTGAGAGCGTATCGATGTTAAAATCGGGATCGGTAAGATGTTCTTCCACAATCCGGATACAGTTATCTAAAAAATCCTTGTACTCTGCAGAGATTTTGGTGTTGTTCGAATTGAGTGTAATTTCATTATAAAAGTATTTTTGAAGGGCATTTTTGCTCTTCAGTATACTGGCTACCCTTGCCTTTAAAAAATCCTTATCAAAAGGTTTACTAATGTAATCGTCGGCACCACCTTCTATTCCTTTAAGCTTTACCTCTGGTGCAGAAATGGCCGTAAGTAAAATAATCGGGATGTGCGAGACCGATACATCTTCTTTTATTTTACTGCATAGTTCTATACCGGTCATTCCATCCATCATAACATCGCAAATCACAATATCAGGCAATAGCTCTTTTGTCATTTCATAGCCTTTTTCTCCATTAGCGGCTTCGTAAATATGATAATCCATTCTAAAAACCTGTTTAAGGTATTCCCTTATTTCTGTATTATCATCAATAATAAGCAGGCTTTTTAATTCGGTGGCCAGCTGGTTATCTGCCATTTGCCCTTCAGCAGCTTCTACAATTTTGTTAGCACTGATCTCATCTTCTATCAGTTCTTTAAATAATGAAGAATCCGAATCGGTCAATTCTTCCTGTAATATAATGGCATCTTTAAAATGTGCTACCCCTCTTAATAAAGTAACATTAAAGGTAGTTCCCTTATTTTCTGTGCTGGTATACGTTATGGTTCCACCATGCATTTCAATAAAATTTTTGGCCAGGTATAAACCAATTCCAAAGCCCCCCTTAGCTGATTTGTTACCAGGATCCTGGTAAAATTTCTCGTACAATTTTTCTGCTGCCGCATCAGTGATACCGCAGCCTGAATCTTCAACACTAATGATTACATTTTCCTGGCTGTTATCTATCAGCATCCTAACGCTACCACCTTCCGGCGTAAATTTTATCGCATTGGAAAGCAGGTTAAAAAAAACAATTTCAATTTTTTCGCGATCGGCATAAAAAGCAATCACTTCGTCGGTGCAGCTAAACTCGAGCGTTACATTTTTTGACCGGGCCTGGTGTATAAAGCAAAGGAACACTTCCTTGCACAAACTCACCAGGTTTATCGGCGCCACTTTTAACTTTTCGCCGTAAGTATCTGCTTTTCTAAACAGCAGCAACTGGTCTACCAAACTTAAAAGCCGCTTGGCGTTCCGGTATACAATGTTTAAATCAGTAGTATCAACATTATTATCGTTCTTGTATAAAAGCTCTTTAACCGGGTTGATAATTAAGGTAAGCGGTGTACGGAATTCGTGCGATACATTGGTAAAGAATGATAGTTTCTTCTCGCTAAGCTCCTTTTCTTTTTCGCTCTCTATATGGGCCAGTTTAATCTGAAATTTTAAGTTAGATTGGTGTTCGCGGTATTTAAGGTAGGCATACACAAGGCCAAAGAAAGCCAAACCATAAATACAAAAGGCCCACCAGGTACGGTACCAGGGCGGCGTAATGATGATCTGAATCGAATTTCCATTCATATTCCAGATACCATCGTTGTTCGACGCCCGTATTTTCAAGGTGTATTTACCTGGATTTAAGTTGGTGTAGGTAACTTTATGTTCGCTCCCGCTATAATTCCATTTTTTATCAAAACCTTCAAGAAAGTAGGCATACTGGTTTTTTTCTGAAAGTGTATAATTTAGTGCCACAAAACCAAAAGAAAGTACACTCTGATCGTACGGTAGTGTGATCCTTTTTGTCATATAAACGGGCAATTTTAAAGGAGAATCTTTGCCGGGGAGGATCAGTTTATTAAAAACCGAAAAATCAGAAAAGTAAACTGCAGGTGCCTGCTTATTGTATTTAAGCTGTTTTGGATTAAAATAAACGATACCTTTGTTGCCTGCCAGGTAGATCTCTCCTTTGTCATTTTTACAGATCGCAGCATTGGAATAAACCCCATCCTTTTCATCATAATTTCTGACCGCTTTGGTTAGCGGATCAAAAAGCGAAAGGCCTTGTTCGGTAATTATCCATAACTTTCCACTATCATCTTCTACCATGTCGGTAAAAACATTGCTCGCAAAGCCATTCTGTTTCGAATATATTTCGAAAGTATTGGTTTTAGCCACATATTTATTTAATCCATCGCGGGTGCAGATCCAAACATTTTGATGCGAATCCAGGTAAAGGCTGTTTACAATATTATTGCTAATGCCGCCCGTTCTTGAATTGTTGATCATGTAATTACTGAACTTTTTGGTTTTAGGATTAAACCGGCTGAGCCCGCTTCCGTATGTTCCAATCCAGATATTCCCCTGCGCATCTTTTAACAGGCAATACAAATGGTTATTACTCAGAGAGCCTAAATTTTTCGGATCGTTATAGTAATGGGTATAAGCTTTGGTTTTATCGTTGTAGATTTTTAAACCTGCATCTGTAGCGAGGTAATATTCGCCGTCGTTTACTTCGATCAGGTCTCTAAAAACATCTTCATTAAAAAAACTACCCAGTGCCGAGCGGTGATGGTGATGTATAAACTTATTTTCCTCTTGGTTATACAGGTCAAATCCATTTTCGCTCATTACCCATAACCGGCCCTTTAAATCGGCAGATAAGTTAATAATATCGTTACTGGACAAACTGTTTGGATTATTAGTATGCAAGAGCCTGGCAATGGACCGGTTATCTGTATCGTATTGATAAAGGCCTTTGTTGGTTCCTAACCAAAAATTGCTCCCATCACTAATCATCGATTTGATTTCGGCCTGCCCCAGAGGAAGTGGAATAAAGTTAAACTTATACTGGTTAAAATCTATTTTACTAAGGCCATTTTTACCACAGAGCCATATCATTCCGGTATTATCACGATATAAACCTCCGTTTGCAAAAAATTCGAGTTGATCTATTTTCTTCCATTGGTTTAACCTGGTATTTACCCAGAATATTCCGGCGCTGCCACCTACCAGCAGTTTTTCGCTCCCCACACTTAAAACATTAAATACAGCACCATTACCCGTTTTCCCATTGGCATAGGTGGTAAACGTTTCATTTTTCGGATCAAAGCGGAACAGCTCACCTTTCCAATAACATCCGATCCATATCAACCCATCCCCATCAATGCAGAGTGTCCAGATGTCGTTTGGATTTTTTTGGTTGGCGATTTCCTTTTGCATATAATTGGTAAACCGCTGTGTTTTCTGATCGAATTTATTCAGTCCGTTACTCCAATTGCCCAGCCATAAATTGCCGGCTGCATCCTCTGCAATAGCGTTAACCGACTTTCCTTTAATGGCATACCGGTTTTTCGCATCGGGTTGATAAACCTTAAACGTTTTTGATTTTTGGTTAAACAGGTTAAATCCATCATCGGTACCAATCCACAATTTTTTCGTTTTATCGATCAGTACCGACCATACTTTGTTATTACTCAGCGAAGTCCGGTCGTTTTCTTTATGGTAAAAGCGTTCAAATTTTTCAGTAAGGGGGTCGAACCTGTTTAAACCATTCATGGTACCCACCCAAAGCCGCCCATTACTATCTTCTACGATAGCATTGATGTAATTATTGGTTAGAGAGGTGCTATCGCCGGCAATATTCACATAAACCTTAAAAGAATACCCATCAAACTTACAGAGCCCGTTTTCGGTACCTACCCATATAAAACCTCTTTTATCCTTTAAAGCAACTGTTGTATTTTTTGATGGAAGGCCATCATTAATGCCGTATGTTTTAAGCACATAATGTTCCGGAACAGAAGTTTGACCTGCTACCTGGGCATTAACGCTGTTAAAGGAGAGCCAAAGTTGCGCAATAAAACAAAATGCTTTAATCAATCTCATCATAAGCAGGCCTAACCGATAGGGCTAACCAAAAAAATAGTTTAGCGCGGTAAATATACAATTTACTGCACTATTCCTTTTACCCGGAACGGCAATCCCCAAGTCGCCCCACTGAAAAGAGGGATACACCAGAAACAAAAAATGCGGAACTGATCAACCCAGTCCCGCATTCGGTTACTTCTGTTACCTCGATTAAAATTTAACGGTATTAAGGTTTTTATCGACCAATAAACCTTCGCTAATCTTAAGTCCGAATTGTACTTTATGTTTTGCCTTTAATTTCAGGATAAACAGATCGGCGGTGCCATTTAAAGCTTCTTTATTGCCAATATTTACAAAGGTTGGATACAAAACCTTGGCACCGCTGGTGTGCAAACGATCGTTGGTCAGGTTATCCATCTGCTTCATATTTAAAGTTTCAATGCCTGCAAAATCATAATCCTGTACCGCGTATGGTAGTGCAAAGCTTAATGCATTTACTGATTTCAGGTTTATTCCCTTTACCTTAATTTCTACTATTTCATCTTTGTTGTAAGTGTGTTTGGCAGTGGTGATTTCCAGTTTACCTGCCACTTTATCCATTTTACTTTCGTTTATACCACCCTCAAGCTGGGTAGCCACAACTGAAATATCGTAAGCATCAATCAGGTTATTTTTATTAATATCACCATTGCTGATATAACCTTCGAAATCAGCATCACCTTTTCTTAAACCGGTATAATTAATGTACGAGGTTAAATCATTCTTGTCGATTAAGCGATCGTTATTGATATCGCCCGGAAGATAACTTTCGGTACCGGGAACCTTAAACACATAAAGCTCCCTGCCTGAGCCAAAACCTCCTACGCCATCGGCAACGGCAATTTTGAGGTAACGGGCAGCCGGATGGGTAGCGAAATTGAATATTTTGATTTCGTCGTTATTGGCCCATTCAAATGCACCGGCCTCTGTCCAGTTTTCTTTATTGTTGCTATAAAATACTTTACCTTTTAACAAAATGCCATTTCCTCTTCCAGTGCGCGGCAGATAGTGGAATTTATCGAGCTGATTGATCGATTTCAGGTCGATAACCATATCAAAAGGTACCGCCTTAGTCCCCCATTTGGTATGCCACATATTGCCTTCATCAAATTCAAACAATTTATTGATGCCTGAACCACCTTGATTTTCTGCCGTAGTTTCAGCTACAATACCCTGAATGGCAAATTCTAAAGGATTGGTTTTGGTGGTTGCCTTAACCTCTGTCCAATCAGAATAGCCTTCCTTATTTACTGCACGCAGTTTAAATGTATAGGCTGTTTCGGCTAATAAATCATCAAATAACAAAGCAGTATCGCGGATGGTAGTATAACGCATGCCGTTAAAATCGATCTCATAAAAATCGGCGTTGCGCACTTTGCTCCAGCTTGGGGTAAGCGTATAAGCTCCCCTGTTTTTATCGCTTACGGCTGCATTAAGCGGAGCTCCTAATTTTCCCGTTAACGAGCGCTGCTGATCTGCAGGCTCAAATTTAAATCCCTTTATACCAAGTGTTACCGGGCTGATGGTAATATCTGCAGCCTGAAGTTTAACCAGCAACTGGGGGTTTTTAACCATTACAACTTTTTCAAACTCGCTTCCCTTCGTAGCAAATCGGTTTAAATTGGGTGCAGCATCGTAGAAATACACGTTAACCTGTTTCGAAAACTCTTCTTTGGAGTTTACTTCACTGAGTTTGATTTTATGGTTACCAATTTTTGCGGTTAACCTTTTCGGTTTTTCGGTAACGTTGATCACCAATTCAGTTGTTTTTTCTTTCACAAAACCATCAAAATCGCCCTTTGCAGGATGAATGGTAACCAATGCATTGCGCTTCTGATCAAGATCTGATTCGATTAAAGTATGAACGCCCTTTCCCAGTTTATAAGCCTCGGTAGTACCATCATCATCGTATTCGGTAAATGAGGTTTTTCCAGAGGGATACAGTTCATAGATGCGGTTTGCCTTATTGATTTCGGCAACATGGTTATTCGGGTTCGTTAACGGAATAATAGCGCCGCTTTTCACAAAAACCGGTAATTTCCATAACGGCGAATCAAAGCTGTTAAGGATGCAGTTTCCGGTATATTTTTCTCCGGTAAAATAATCAATCCAGGTTCCTTCCGGCAGGTAAATGCCATTACGGATATCGTTACCTTTTTCATCCGGCCGTGTTGCCTGGTAAATTGGCGCTACCAAAAAAGAGGGCCCGTATAGATATTGGTATTGTGTTGGAGTACCTTTGGTATAGGCATTTGGATCTGCTAAAAACATGGCCCTGATCATGGGTAATCCGGAAACAGCTTCTCTTGCCACGCTATAGGTATAGGGAATTAATGCCGATTTCAATTTTAAATAATTCCGGTTAATTGAAGTTACAGGTTCGCCTAAAGCATGTGGATATTTTTCGTTAGCACCCCAGCCGTCCATATTTAATTCCATTGGCGTAAAGGTTTTCCATTGAAAATCGCGCGTGTTAATGGTCGGGTTTTTACCACCAAAAATACCGTCCATATCGGAAGTAATGTTGGGCTGGCCTGATAAACCTGAACCAATGTAAGTAGGGATGTGGAAACGGATATATTCCCATACGCCTCCGGTTTGATCGCCCGACCAGATGCCGGCATACCGTTGCGTACCTGCCCAACCATCTAATGAAATGATAAACGGGCGGCTATTATTGCCATATTGAGGCATAATCTGTGCAACATCGGCAACACCATTTAACCCAAACGAATAACCGGCACCCACCCATGCCACATCTGTTTTTAACACCCGAACACCGGCATCTCTTACTTCCTTAATAATATCGCGTTGTAATAAAGGGCTTGCTGTTGGCTTAGGATGAAGGTCAGACTGGGTCCACAAGCCAATTTCTACCCCATTTTTACGGGCATAATCTCCAAAAAGTTTTAGGTTCTGAATGTTTCCGTCCAGTGTTTCAGTTTGTCCATAACCTGCGCCATAGCCATCATTAGGGAGCACCCAGCCTAAAGGCATATCATTTTTTTGATAACGATCGATCACCGCCCGTGCTGAAAATTGATAATTGTTTTTCTCGCCGTTAAGTGATTCTTTTATGCCGTCATTATCTTTCTGACTTTCTTTGTAGCGTTTTCCATTTTCGAATAAGATTCCCTTTTCGTCCTCTTTCCAAAAATCGCGGTTGTAGGCATTTAAATGCCCTTGATAAAAACCAAATTTTGGCAATAAAACCGGGTTTCCGGTTAATTGGTAAAAATCGTTCAATAAAGGTACGGCCCCATTATTAATCATAAAAAAGATATCGAGGTAACCGGTTTCATGTACCAGTTTTACCAATCCTTTTTCTTTAGCACCAAAATTGTAGTTTCCTTTGCTAAAGGTATGCCACATTACCGCGTAACCATTGGTAGACCAATAAAAAGGCGTTGGCGAAGCAACTCCTCCATCTGTCCAGGAGTTTTGGTTTTCGATCGCAATATTTTTTCCCTTGTGGGAGAAACGGCCGTTCTGTACTCCGCCACCATAAAAATATTCCTCCGGCTGCTCTTTCAAGCTGAGGGTTACTTTTCCTTTGTCGAACTGAACAGGTGCTGATTCTTCAACAGCAACAGTTTGTTTAACAAGGTCGATAATTTTGATCAGGGAAGTATTTTTATCGACAAGAACGGTAATTTTGCCGGTGGAGATGAAGAGTTGATTTTCCTCATCTTTAATCGCCAAGTCCGAAACCGGTCTGCGTGGGTTTTCTACCAGAATTTTAGCTTCAGGTTTGGCTTCCGGATCGCGGATAAGACCTCCGGCAGGGTCTTCGAAAAGACGGAAAATATGATCGCCGTAAAAATCTAAGGTTAAACGCTGGTGATCGGACAGCAACAATTCTACTGTAGTGGTGTTGATCTTTTTTACTCCAAGCACTTTGGGAGCCTGTGGTGCTAGCGGATCGTTTTTTTGAGCAGAAGCAAAAAACGGGGCGGCTAATAATATGCACGTACCCATTAGTGCAGCACGCTTGGATCGGTTTTTAAAAGGAGTTATTTTAAAGTGTTTAAAAAAATAATGCGGGGTCATTAATGTTTGCTTTGGTTATCTGTTTAGGTTAAGCTAGCAGTTAGCTTTACTGGTTAGGCGATAAAGGTAGCAAACACATTAAAGGAAGCAGCGCATTTTTAGCGACAAACACCGCGCAATCGTTTGCCTATCTGATTTTTTACCAGGTATGATTTATTTCCAAGGCCATTAAGGCAAAGAAATCAGGGATATTCATAACCAGCTCCTGCTACCGGAGCTTGCGTGTAATTTTATGTCCCCTCTTGCTTTCAGGGCTTATTTTTTCGCTTTATCTTTTTAAATATCTGAGTAGTCTGTTGGGTAAACAAATTTAGTATCGTTTTTAGAAACATTATGCTGATACTCTGGCATGGCCGATAGTTTCTTCCAATATTCATCTGCAGAGAAAGCTTTCCAATGTGCATCTCTATCGGTTTTATTTTCGAAAGTGGTGAGATACATCAGGTTAGGCATGCGGCTACCGGCAATTACTTCCCCATAAAATACGGCATTAAAATTTAACCTTTTAAATAAACCGATTTCGTCGCCTTTATTAAACATTTGGACTTTATTCCGAAAATATTTCTCTGTGGGTGCTTCATAGCTCCTCAATTCGTATACCCGCTCTTTCATCGGCGATTTCAGATCAGGTAACATAAAATGTGGAGCACCTTCAAAAGCTTTTAATACAATCGATTCTAACCGTTCGAAAGGAACTTCTTTATAAACAGCATCCAGGTAGTCTTTACCATCAGCAGTATATTGTTTGTCTTTTGCCAGCTTTTTATCCAGTTCCAAAATTCCATTAAATGATTTTAATGGGATAAATACATAAATCAGTTTTTCAGTAACTAAAGCCTGATCTGTTACAATGGGTTTAAACACACCTACTTTCGCAATGCCACAGCGGTGTAATGCAGGTAAATATGCTTTTTGCAAATAATCATCTACCATTTTTTCCTGGGCATCGGTTTTCAGGTGGTAAATTTTGATCTGATAAAAATCTATCGTTGATGCCTTAGCAGTAAATGCGCTGAATAACAGTACAAGTAGAAACAGCCAAGGTGTTTTCATTTTTGGCAACATGTTAAATGGATTGATTTGAACGGAAAATTACTAAAGTTTTCTGGTAAAGTTGAAAATATCTTTTTTCGGCTGCCCATTTTTATCCTTTTCTTCCAGCACAACACTCAATTTATTTTTAGTAATCAATTGATAGCTTAACCTCACCGATTTATCTTTCATTTCAAAAACAGCCCGTTTTCCTTTTAATGCGACCAGTGGAAAAAGCAGTGGTTTTTCTTTTTCCTCCCAGGCAATACTCCCGCGGTTAAAGTGCCGCATCTTCATCACGGGCAAACCTTCTTCAAGTTCAATCACAACGAATTCGTAAAATAAAGCTTTCCCTTCTTTAATACACCTAAAGCTGCTCATCATGCTTTCGCCCTTTGGTTGGCTCCAAAATTCTTCCAAATCACCCCATTCACTTTTCTGCACCCAGGTTCCAGACATAAATGCCAAATCTTTTACCGCAGCCTTTTTTATTTGTGCAAAAGCCGGAATAGAAAAGAATAAAAAAGTCAAAAAACAAAAGTTATTTTTCATAGCGTAATTCATGATAGCTAAAATAACTAATTATATCCAATATGGAATGAACCAGGTTGCAGTTGGTAGTTTACAGTTATCAATGAACCAATGACCAGTGAACCAATGACCAATAAACCAGTGAACCAATGACCAATAAACCAGTTTGCAGTTGGCAGTTACCAATGAACCAATGACCAATGAACTAATGACCAGTGAACTAATTTACAGTTGGCAGTTACCAATGAACTAATAACTAATAACCAATAACCAATTGGCAGTTAAAAGCTTGCATTTACTAATGACCAATGAACCAATGACCAGTGAACCAGCACATCTATTTTGAAAGATTCGGATTTGGGGGTTCGGCATTAAGTAAATGTTTCACAAAGAAATCGCGTTTACGCCTGCGTCCGTACACACCTCCATCACTGTGCCCCATGCCCGGAATACTTAAAATATCGAAATTTTTATTTGCTTTGATCAGTGCATCGGCAAGCCTGTAGGTCGATTCGGGTGGTACATTTTCATCTGCCTCGCCAACAATCAGGAATAGATTACCCTGTAATTTACCTGCATTGGTAATGTTTGATTGTTCTTCATAATGCGGCCCTACGGGATAACCCATCCATTGCTCGTTCCACCACTGCTTATCGATGCGGTTATCGTGACAACCACAGGCAGAAACCGCGGCCTTGTAAAACTCGGGATGAAACAACAGTGCTCCTGTTGAGCTTTGCCCACCCGCCGAAGTACCATAAATCCCAACTCTTGAAATATCGGCATTGGGATATTTAACCGCCATGGCTTTCATCCACAATATCCTGTCAGGAAATCCGGCATCAGCTATATTCTTCCAGCATACATCATGAAAGGCTTTAGACCGGTTGGCAGTACCCATTCCATCGATCTGTACCACTATAAAACCTAACTCGGCAATGCTCTGCATTTCGCTGGCCGGCAGGAAATTTTTAGGTACAAAACTATCATGAGGTCCTGCATAAATATTTTCGATAACCGGATATGTTTTGTCCGGGTCCATTTTTGAAGGGAGGCAAACAATGCCCCAGATATCGGTTATGCCATCTCTTCCCTTGGCCACAAACACCTCAGGCAGTTTAACGCCCGTTGCCAGATAAGCATCTGTTTTTCCATGCTCTATTTCGTTAATTTTTTTTGTGCTGGCTGTTAGTCTCAGTTCGCTAACAGGCGGTATATTTACCTGGGAATAGTTATCGATATAATATTTACGATCTGGGGAAAAGCTGAGGTTATGGTTACCTTTTTCTGGTGTGAGGTTTACCAGGCCCTTTCCATCAAAGCCAATCCTGTAATAATGGATAAAATAAGGATCTTCGTCAGCGTGCATTCCACTGGCCCTGAACCACACCTGGCGTTTTACGATATCTACACTATCAATATCCCGAACTACATAATTTCCTTTTGTAATTAAGCGCTGCTTTCCGGTTAGGGCATCCACCAAATAAAGGTGTCGCCAACCGTCCTGCTCGCTCGTCCATATTATTTCATTTGTTTTAGGTAAATACCTGGTATAAATGCGGCTTTCGTAAATGAAGGTTTTGGTTTTTTCGTCGATAATGTTTTTGGTTTTCCCTGTTAAAACGTCTACTTCAATTACCCTGAAACGCTGGTGGCCACGGTCTACCTTCTCGTAGGTATAATACCGGCTGTTATGCTCGCGCCAATGTATTTCCGGTGCACCAAAAAAATCGATCGGCTCAGCATCTACCTTAATGGCAGTTTTAGTCGCTACATTAAAAACATAAGGCTGATAGGCGGTAAAGTCATCACCAGGCTGTGCGTATTCCCTCGACTTTAATTCGCCACGTGTGGTTCCCGGCACAGCACTTAAAACATAATGTACTTTTTTAAATTCTTTCGGATCGATTTTATAGGCAACAATATTTTTTCCATCAGGCGACCATGCAAACTCGCCATATGGCTTATCGGCATTACCATCGGTAGTCAGTTGGGTTTCGGCCTTTGTAGCTAAATCAATTACAAAAAGGTTGCCGCCGCGGATGAGGATTTCGCTTTTACCATCCGGCGATTTTCTGGATTCCCGGTTTCGTTGCCAGCGCGATCTGCGTTGCTGCAAAGGCCTCCTGGCATTATAGCGGTAAATAGTAGTATCGTTAGTATTAGTTAAATTATAATCGTTTAGGTTTAACTCATACCAATTATCCTGTATTTTTAATTTTGCAGTATTGCCCTTATCGGAAAAATAAAGCTCAGAAAGTTGAATTTTTAGTGGATTCTGTTTTTTACCGGTGAGCTTTTCGATACGCTGTGCAAGTTTATCATGATCGAACGCGATTTTACGTTTACCTGTTGCAGCTTCTACATTATAATATTCCCATGTTCTGTTGGGAAGATTCTTTTTGTACCAAAAGGCGGTCCCATCTTTGTTCCAAAAAGGAATAAGCTCGTTGTTGGTTGGAATATTGCGTAAGGCGGTATCTAGTTTCATGGATAACCGGTAGGCATCCGCCACTTCAGCAGCACTTGGTGCGTACGGCCGCAACCCGGCTTGCTGTGCCAGCGACTGAAACGAAACAAAACTTAGTAAAATGAAGGCTATTGATTTTTTAACGGTTGCGTAAATGCTCATTACAGATTTTTTAAGGTAAATATAGTACGGCTGCTTTGCAGTTTTCCTTCAAATTTTGACCAGTAACATTACTATTTTAACCTTTCGCATTAACTGCATCTTTTGCATTGAGGTTCTGGCGGGCTATACTCCCTTTAATCAGGTAATAAACCGGTATGCCTATTAAAGTGATAATTAATCCTGGCCAGGTAAATTTGGGTTTAAATATAATCAGCAGGAGGCAGAACGCCAGTCCCATTGCAATGTAAATGAGGGGTAATACCGGGTAACCAAAGGCTTTATAAGGTCGGTCGGCATGAGGGCGTTTTCTACGCAAAATAAAAATACCAAAGATGGTGAGCATGTAAAACATAACCACCACAAAAGAGATCATATCCAAAAGATCCCCGTATTTTCCACTAATACACCATAAGCAGGCAAAAATACACTGTATCCACAGCCCAAATCCCGGAACTGCATTTTGGTTGAGTGTAGCAACTTTCTTAAAGAAGAGCCCGTCGTTAGCCATTGAATAATACACCCTGGCGCCAGCCATAATTAAGCCATTGTTGCAACCGAAAGTCGAAACCATAATCATTAATGCGATAATGATGGTACCTGCCGTACCGAAAATATGGTTCGCTGCAGAAACCGCCACGCGGTCTTTATCGGCATAAGCAATGTCATGTAGCGAAAGTACACCGGTATACATCACATTGGTGAGGATGTAGAGTACTGTTACCATAATGGTTCCCAGGGCTAAACTTAGCCCAATATTGCGTGCAGGGTTTTTAATTTCGCCGGCAATAAAAGTAACATTGTGCCAGGAATCGCTACTGAATATCGAACCTACCATTGCCGCAGCAATGGCTCCGAAGGCAGCAAAAGTGGTATAAGAACCCATATTACCATCGGCCGATAGCGGACCTAAAGTCCACATATTTTCCCAATTGTTTTTCCAGATCCCTTTATCTAAAAAGAAAAGTCCGAAAACGATCAGTCCAAATAAACTTAACAACTTAGCCACGGTAAAGGTAGTTTGGATTACTTTACCGCCATTAACCCCTCTGCTGTTGATATAAGTAAGTAAAATAATGATACCAATGGCCAACAGCTGTGCCGGTGAGATGGTAAAAAAAACTAAATCGACGGCAACCAAATCTTCACTTAATTTAGGGACGAGATAAGCCGTAAACTTGGCAAAGGCCACCCCCACTGCGGCAATGGTTGCGGTTTGGATTACTGTAAAAAAACTCCAGCCATACAAAAAACTGATCAGCGGATTGTAGGCTTCCTTTAAATAAATATACTGTCCGCCCGCTTTTGGGAACATGGCGCTTAATTCGCCATAACTCAATGCCGCAGTAAGTGTCATGAAGCCTGTAATGAGCCAAACCACTAAAAGCCAGCCGGAGCTGCCTACATTACGGGTAATATCGGCACTTACAATAAAAATACCCGAACCGATCATACTTCCGGCTACAAGCATGGTTGCATCCATCAGTTTAAGTGAGGGTTTAAATTGGGTGGTTCCTTTTTCAATCATGTGTTCTGTTGCTTGGTGGTTCAAATAGTTCGATTGGTTTTATTTATTAAGCTGGTCGTAAAAATGCCATGAGGTAGTGAAATCGCGTGTTAAGGGCTGTTGGGTTAAAGTAGCCCTGATCATTTCTACAGGGATTAAGTTTTCCTTTATTACAGCATCGTGAAAATCCTTAAAGCTCATTTTACCGCTATCAACCAATTCTTTTTTAAGCGCAAAAAGCTGTAATCCTCCGGTAAGGTAAGCTACCTGGTATAAAGGGCTGTAATCGCCTTTGAAAGATCTTCGTACTTCGCCTTCGGCATTGGCACGTTCGTGCCCTACACGGTCGACCAGGAAATCGACGCATTGCTGAGGGGTCCATTTACCCAGGTGGAAGTTCAGCGAAAAAAGGATCCTGGCACAACGGTGCATGCGCCAGAAAAGCATTCCCATTTTTTCTTCGGGGGTTTTGGCAAAACCTTTATCATAGAGCAAAAGCTCCCAATATAACGGCCAGCCTTCTACGCTGAAAGGTGTTTTAAAAGGATCGCGATAGCTTTTATAACGGCTGTTGATAAAATACTGGTAATGATGGCCCGGTAAAAGTTCGTGCTGTACTGTTCCCCTTGAAAAATAAGGATTGTTGCCGCGCATGCTCATTAACTTATCGTCTTCCTCCATGGCATTGGTTGGATAAGAAATGCTGATTTCGCGTCCACCGGTAAAAAACGGGTTCACCAGCTGGCGTTCGGCCGACATCATCACCATACCCCAGGTTTCTTCTGCAAGCGCCGGGATGCTGATCAGATCGTTGGCTTTTATAAAATTTAAGGCATCATCCTGGAGTTTTACAATCAGCTCTGGCTGTTTACCCAAAGGCACATAACTGTTCTTGATTTTTTCCTGGGCTTTTTTCCAGTCATTTCCAAAACCCATAGCTGCTGATGCTTTCAAAAGCTCTTCGTCGCAAAACTTAAATTCTCTTTCGGCAAGCCTGATCAATTCTTCGGGCGTATAAGGAATAAACTCCGCATTTAATTGCCTGATCAGCTCTTCTCTTCCAATCGGATTTCCTTTAATTTCTGGTTTAGTTGATTTTACGGGAACCGCATCGCTATTATCGTTAAAAAGTTTAGCGTAATTGGTTAAAGCGAGGTCTAACCGCTCGTAAGGTTTAGGCACCCACCAGGTAAAACCGGGCTCGTAATCCATATAAAATTGATAAAAACCCTTTAAACGGTATTTTAAACTCAAAGTTATGGCCGTTGCCATTTTAAGCTGATCGGGTTTTAATATCCCTTTTTTGAAATTAAGGTTCAAGGCATCAACCTGCTTCGCAATGTTATCGATCTGTGCAGCCAGTACAGCACCTTCCTGGTACGTCCCCCTTCTTCTTAATTTTTCGAGTGCATAAATGGCATCAGCAAAGGTAAAATACTTCGATAGGGCATTATAATCTGCCTCCTCTTTAGCTAAGAGCCAGGCAGAAGATTCTATCTCCTTTTTAAGCAGGATATAATCTACTTTGCCATAAATACTAAAGCGCTCAAACCCGGCCAATTTTAACTTGCTTAAGTAATCGTTGTTGATATCCCGCAGGCGTTTTCTCTGCTCCGGACTTTTAAAAGTAGTCATCGGGAAAGAATAAGTGCCGCCTGTAGAATACGGATAATAAAAATCGTTAATGGCATCAACATCCCTTTGGTAGCCTACAATGAGCGTACCCATTTCGCTGGTCTGTTCGTACAAACTCTGATTCGAAGTTTGCGCAAATACAAAAGTACCTGGCAACAGGCTTAGCATGAACAGAAAAACTAAAAAAATTGATTTACTTCGCATTGGGGTCGGTTCAGTTTGGCAAATAGCATTTGCGTCCATTTGAAAAAATAGCTTGCTTTTTGGTAAAAAATAAAGTGTTTTTGCTTAGGCGCCTACATAGCTTACCCTGCTTACATTATTATAGGTATCTATATATGCCCTTGGCGATTGCCCGATAATACTTTTAAATACCCGGTTAAAATTGGTAATGCTATTAAAGCCCGCTTTATAGGCTACGCCTGAAATGCAATCGGCCTTTTCGCCCGAAATAAGGCTTTTACAGGCATCGTTAATTCTTACTTCATTTAAAAATGATACAAAAGTATGCCCGGTGTGTTTCTTAAAATACCTGCAGAAGGCCTGAGGGGTCATAAATGCGGCATTGGCCACATCTTCTAAAGAAATCTGGTTATTGTAGTTTTCGGTGATAAAGTTTATGATCTTGCTTAAACGCATGCCTTCATTCTCGGTTACGTTTGAAGAATACATCTCCGAGCATAATGGCTCTACATTCTCATTTAAATCCTGGAGGCTGTTAACCAATTTCAGAAAGTTAAACAGCACATCAACTCCCGACGCTTCATGAACATTAAACATTTTGGTTACCATGTTTTTAGTAAAAGCAGCCGGAATTTTGAAACCATGTTTGTTTTTAGCTAAAAAACTACTGGCCATCTTCATTTCTGGAAGATTAAACAAGGAAGCCAAAATACCATTCGGATTAAAGTAAATGGAGCATGCCTTGATCGTCTTATTGCTGTCAGCAGAGAAATACTCGGGATTGCTTTTAAACAGATGCGGAAGTTTTGCGCCGATTACAAAAATATCGCCCGACCGGAAAGCATGCATATCATTCCCTGCAATTAACGTACCCTCTCCCTTTTCTATGTAGGTGATCTGCCATTCGTCGTGGCGGTGCAGGTATTGGTAAAAATAAGGCAATTCAATATGTTCCGATATCACACTCTTGTCATCAGGAACAAGCATGGTAAATGGTAATACTTTCATTGTTCAGTTAGTTAAGTTTGGTTTGTTGATTTCGAATTGAATGTATGAATATTAACTCAAATAAACCAATAAAACTTATATAAGGTTAAAATCCTGCTATAATTTGGTAAAATATGACAGACTTTTGCTGGGGATTGCCTGCTCACAGACCACTATATATTTAGTTAACACGCTGTAAGGCAACATCTAAATCGATTAATTCGAATTATTATAAAGTCAAATAAGGAGATTTTTGGGCGAAACACCCCGATTTGCTGGTCTGGATTTATAATCCGGCGCAATGTATTGTGGATTTTTAATCCAGTGGAAAAAATCAAAAATGGTGAAGCCGGGATTTGTAATCCCGACTAACAAGGTGTATTACCTCGTTACTGCATAAGGCTCCATTTTCAGATCGGTAGCGATACCTGAAACAATCTGGCTAACCAATAAACCTGTTGCCGGCCCTAAACTTAATCCCATCATACCGTGTCCGGTAGCGATGATCAGGTTTTCTCTTTTTTCGCTTCTTCCGATATACGGCAAACCATCAGGAGATGATGGCCGGAAACCATACCAGATATCTTTTTCTGAAGGAACTGCCGGCTTTAAATCTGGAAAATAGGCCGGAACCGATTCTACAATCCCTTTAACCCTTTCCATATTAATGCGGGTATTAATCTTATCTAACTCCATGGTACCACCATACCTGATCTGGCCGTTCATTGGCGTTATGGCCACCCTGGCTTCGCAAAGCAGTGCCGGAATGGTTAAACGCTGCTGAGGTTCCGGTTCCATAAAAGAATAACCTTTACCAGGCATTAAAGAGATCTTCACGCCGGCCATTTTTGCCACAGCCGGCGACCATGAACCGGTTGCCAAAACATACTGATCGGCTTCCCAGGCGATATTGCCTGTAAAAACCTTTGTAATGCGATTGCCTGCCGTTTCAATTCTATCAACCTCTTTGCCACGTTCTATCTTAACACCATTGTTTACTAAATACTTAAGCAAAGCATCCATCAATTTTGTCGGATAAAGATGGGCATCGCAGCGGTAATGCACAGCGCCTAAAACATCTAATTTTAAATCAGGTTGTAATGCACGGCATTCATCAGCAGATAGTACCGCCATATCCAGGCCCAGTTCAACTGCTTTTGCCGCTAAATGCGCTTCTTCCTCTCCTGCTTTTTCTGTTTTATAAAATGCCAGAATACCATTATTCGTCAATTCGAAATCGAAATCAGGCTCCTTTGCCAAACCTTCATATAGCTTTTTGCTCAGTAATGATAAATCGCGTAAGGGCACTGCCGATTGGCTTACATGTTTTGCCGTGGCATGTTTCATAAATTTCAGACCCCAGTTAATGAGGTTAACATTTAAAGACGGACGAACATAAAAGGGACTTTTGCTGTCGAACATCCAGCGGATCCCTTGTTTGATCATACCAGGTGCAGCCAAAGGCACAAAATGGCTTGGTACAATCATCCCGGCATTACCAAATGAGCAGTTGTCGGTAATATCTCCTTTATCCAGAATTGTTATTTCGTAACCCCTTTTCTGCAGGTAAAACGCTGAAGTCAGGCCTACAATTCCACCACCTATAATTAATACTTTCGACATCCTTTTAATTTATACTGCTGATATTATTTTTTTAAATCCCATTAAATCACCTGAAATCCATAAGCATACGGATCATCTTCGGCATCTACTTTGATGGTATTGTAGCCATAAACTTTTGCCCAACCCTCTACACTTGGTATGATGGCTTTGATTCCGTTCAGGTCTACAACTTCTTCAACTCTTCCAATAAACTTGCTGCCAATAAAACTTTCATGAACAAAATCCTCTCCCTGTTTTAGTTTCCCTTTAGCAAACCATTGGGCCAGGCGTGCCGAGGTACCCGTTCCGCAAGGCGACCGGTCAATGGCCTTATCGCCATAAAAAACGGCATTCCTTGCAGTTGAATTAGGGTCTATTGTTTTTCCTGTCCATAGTATGTGGCTGCAGCCGTTTATGGTAGCATCCTGTGGGTGAACAAAAGTATATTGTTCGTTTATTTGTTTTCTGATGGTCTGGCTCCAGGTAACCAGTTGCGCAGCGGTATAGTTTTCAAGGCCTGGAAAATTTTCCTGCGGATCTACAATGGCGTAGAAATTTCCGCCATAAGCCACATCAAAACTAAGCATCCCCAAATCGGGGCACTCTACCTGAAGATTTTCGGCAGCCAGATAAGAAGCCACGTTTTTCAGTTTAACCGATTTAACCTTTTTACCTTCCTGTTTATATTCAATCAATACCAATCCGGCGGGGGCTTCCATCCTGATTACCCCTGGTATTTTCGGTTGGATGAGCCCTTCTTCAATAGCGATGGTAATGGTACCGATAGTACCGTGACCGCACATCGGGAGGCAACCACTGGTTTCGATAAACAGTACAGCTACGTCATTAGCCGGATCGTGGGGCGGGTAAAGGATACTGCCAGACATCATGTCGTGTCCGCGTGGTTCGAACATTAAACCGGTTCGAATCCAATCGAATTCTTTCAAAAAATGCTGGCGCTTTTCGCTCATGTTCGAGCCGTTAAGCTGAGGTCCGCCACCTGCAACCAACCTAACCGGATTTCCGCAGGTATGTGCGTCTACACAAAAAAAAGTTTTACTCATGAGATTTCGTTAATTTTTGATTTACCGTTCTGAAAATACCCAATGGATTTCCATCTTTCAATTCATCCGGCAATAATTCCTGTTCCCAATCCTGATAAGCCAATGGCCTTACAAAACGATTGATCGCAGTAGAACCAACCGATGTAAAACGGCTATCGTTGGTAGCCGGAAATGGCCCGCCGTGTTGCATGGCTGCACAAACTTCCACACCTGTAGGCACTCCATTCAGTATGATTCTTCCGGTTTTATCCGTCAGCTTATTCACCAGCGCCTGGTAATGCTGAAGTTCCTGTTTTGCAGCCATTAAGGTTACGGTGAGCTGCCCTTCCAATACTTCGATCGTTTTCTCGAGTTCCGCAACATTGTTGGCCACCACCAATAAAGAATATGGTCCGAAAATTTCTTCTCGCAGTTTTGGATTACTGATAAAGTCAGCTGCGCTTACCTGAGCAATCTTGGCTGTTGATTGATTTTTTAATTCATTATTATGCAGATCAGAAATAGCAATTACCTCTACTCCTTCTTCATTTATAATTTCAGTAGAAAGTTTATCGTAATTACCGGCAATACCCTCGGTTAGCATGGTTGCTGAAGGAACAGCAGCAATTGCTTCACTTAAAACAGCCTTAAAGTTTTCGAGTGCCGGCGATTGAACCGCTAACAGCAAACCCGGATTGGTACAAAACTGGCCCGCACCCAATGTAATGGAAGCAGCATATTTTTTAGCCAGTTCTTCTGCCTGGTTTTCTAAGACTAGTGGAAGAAAAATTACCGGGTTGATACTTCCCATTTCTGCAAAAACAGGAATAGGTTGTTCGCGCTGTTGAGCAAGGTTGATCAAAGCCATTCCGCCTTTAAACGAACCCGTAAACGTTACGGCTTTAGTTAAGGGATGCTGAACCAGGCCAGCTCCAATGCTATAACCGTCATCATACAATAAAGAGAAAACGCCCTTTGGCATTCCTGTTTTTTCTGCAGCTTTAACGATTGCAGCACCTACCAATGCACTGGTTCCATAATGTGCGGGATGAGCTTTAACAATTACCGGGCAACCCGAAGCGAGTGCCGAAGCCGTATCGCCTCCTGCAACTGAAAAAGCAAGCGGAAAATTACTCGCACCAAAAACCACTACCGGCCCGATTGGGATCAGCATCCGTCTGATATCAGGCCTTGGCAAAGGTTGCCTGTCAGGCAACGCGGTATCAATAATGGCATCAACCCACGAACCCTCGGCAACCAGGTTGGCAAACAACCTTAGCTGACCAGTAGTCCGGCCCAGTTCGCCCTGTAAGCGGGCTAAAGGTAAGCCGCTTTCTGCCGAAGCCCTGTTTACCAATTCTTCGCCAAGATCAGCGATTTCATCGGCTATGGCAGTTAAAAAAGCTGCTTTAAGGTCTTTATTCAGGTTTCTATAGCTTTGAAAAGCCAATGTTGCAGATGTTAAGGCTTCATCAACCAAATGCTCGTCAGCCTTAAAAAATTCGCCATCAAGCGTTAATCCCGTTGCGGGATTAACTGCTTTAAGGCTTCTTCCACTAACTTCTACATAAGTGTTTGCTACAATATTTTTCCCGTTCATATTTGGTTTTTATACTATTTGCCCCAGCTACCTTCAGGTAATTCCGGACGAACAGCCAATGCATCGTTAATGATTTTTAACACTTTTTCTCTTTCTGCGCCGCTTACCGGTAAACGTGGTGCACGAACGGCTTCTGTACCTAACCCGGTGGCTACCTCTGCCAGCTTAATGTACTGCACCAATTTAGGGTGAATATCCAGTTCCAATACCGGCAAGAACCAACGGTAAATAGCCAAAGCTTCTGCAATGCGGTTTTGTTTAACCAATCTGAAAATGGCTACAGTTTCTTTCGGAAAAGCATCAACCAAACCTGCAACCCATCCATGTGCGCCCATTACCAGACTTTCCATGGCTAACGGATCTACACCGGTGAAGATTTTGAAACGGTCGCCGAAACGGTTGATCAAACGGGTTACATTTGACACATCCCTGGTCGATTCTTTTATCGCCTGGATATTATCGTATTTGGTTAAAACCTCAAACATATCTAAGGTTACTTCGATTTTATAATCAACAGGGTTATTGTAAATCATAATTGGCAGGCTCGTACTTTCTGCAATTGCGCCAAAAAAGGCCAAAGTTTCGTCCGGAGCTGCATTATAGCGCATAGGTGGCAGCAACATTAAACCTTGTGCACCCAGCGATTCAGCTTTTTTAGCTACCTCGATTGCTTTTTTTGTGGTTGATTCTGCAATGTTTAGTAAAACCGGTACACGGCCATTTACCAGGGTTAAGGTATGCGATAACAGACCAAACTTCTCTTCATCGCTTAGTACACTGGCTTCGCCAAGCGATCCACCTAAAATAATCCCTTCCGCACCTGCTTCTAATTGCGCTTCGATATTTAAATCGAAAGCCGGAAAATCTAACTCATCGTTTGCTGTAAATTTTGTCGTTACAGCAGGGAAAACCCCGGTCCATTTAATACTCATTTAATCTTATAATTTTAATATGATGATTGATATGCTTTTTAAGTTAATTACTCAAAATACCCTTAATTTGGATTTATATTAACAAACCCATAAATGCAAGTTCAAATTTAGGCGATAAGCTCAAGCTAATGTTATTGGATTTTAACCAATACCGACCGAAAATACACCAAGTTGAAAAACAAAGGGAAATGCTGCTGAACGGTAAATTATTTCACCTGGGCAGAACAATAAAGCAGCAAAAAATGAGGCATAACATCGTGCTGCCCGGAAATGGGCTATTAAGTAAGGCCTTAAAGTTACCTGGATAAGTCTTCCGGCCGGTTAAGTTTATTTTGTATTTTCTACCCTTAAGTAATACATAAATTCGATACCGGTCTTTGTAAATAAAGCTTCCTGGCCTTTGGCTAAAGTAACCTGCTGCCAGCTTTGCGAGGGTATAATTTTAAGCGTTTTGATGACCCCTTTTTTTAAAGTTAGCGGTAAATTAAACCCTTTAACGCAATCACGGTACCGGTAAAATGCTTTTCCATCTTTAAGGTAATATTCGAATACCGGTATTTGCGTGGTACGGAGGTATTGATCAAACACCCTCGAAAAATCGTATCCTGCTTTTTTGGAAATGTAATTTTCGATTTGCCGCGTTGTTACCGTTTGATGATAAAAAGTTTGGTTAAGGCCGCGCAATATGGATCTAAAAAGCGCATCGTTATTTAAACTGTTCCTGATGGCATGCAGCATGTTCCCACCCTTCGGGTACATATCACCACTACCCTGCGCATTTACGCCGTAGTCTGGAATAATTGGCTGGTCGTTCTTAATCCCCTTCCTGATCCCGAAATTATATTCGTTTCCCGCCTGCTCACCAAAAATATAATCCACAAATAATGTTTCGCTATAATTGGTGAATCCTTCGTGCACCCACATATCGGCCAGATCGTTGGTGGTAATGTTATTGCCAAACCATTCGTGCCCGCTTTCGTGAATAATGATAAAATCCCACTTCAAACCCCAGCCATTGCCAGACATATCCCTGCCCCTATAACCAAACTGATAGCCATTGCCATAAGACACTGCCGATTGATGTTCCATTCCGGTATGCGAAGCATCGATCAGCTGATAACCATCTTCGTAAAAAGGATACGGGCCAAACCAATGCTCCATGCTTTTCATCATTTTATGTACCTGATCGGGCATATAGGTTTTGGCCCTGGGGTAATGGTAATCCAGCACCCAATAATTCACATCGAGTGCACCTTTTTCGCCAGCATATTTCTCCTTAAAATTAACGTACTTACCTATATAAGGGATAATGCAATAATTACTGATCGGGTTTTTAACATTGTACTGATAGGTTGTGGTACCATCGTGGTTATCTTTTTTAAATACCAGGCGCCCGTTACCTACAGCTATTAAAGTATCCGGAACGGTCATGGTTAAAGAAGCGCCCAGGTTAGGTTCGTCGCTTTGATGATCTTTATTCGGATACCATACTGATGCGCCCAAGCCCTGGCAGGCAACAGTCATCCATGGACGTGCGAGCGAATCGGTGGTAAAAATAAAACCACCATCCCACGGGGCCCTTTTGGCCTGGTGTACTTTTCCATGGTAAAAAATATTTACGCTGTTCTGCGCAGCTAATTTTTGCGCCGGAACCTGTACATACCAAACACTGCCGGCATGCTCAAATTTTAAATTCTTGCTGCCATTATATAAAACACTATCAATAATTAACGGCTCCTGCAAATCGATCTGCATACGGGTATTACCGTTATTAGGCTGCACAACTTGGTATACAATTTTATTTGAGCCAGTTATACTTTTATCCTTATAATCGGGCTTTACAGAAAGCTCATAGCGCTGTACATCCCACCAGGTACGTTCGGCATTTAAACTTCCCCTTAAAGTATCGGCTAAAGTATAAGTCTTTTGCGGCGACTGTGCAAAAAGTACCTGGCTGGATAATGCTAGACTGACTATTAAGGATATATGTATTAATTTTTTCATATCTTTTTGCGGGTTATCATAGTATAATAGTGTGCTAATAATTGGAAAAGCAGTTTTAGTTTTTCATCGGTTACGGCAGTCCTGCTATCCCTCCTGCTCCGATGAAGAATCGGGAGCATCCGCTCTATCAGGTTTATTTAACATCAGTTTGTGCCAAACACTCCGTTTCCCGTTCTGTGCTTTAGGCCAGGGTTTTTAGCCCTGACAGCAGCGGGCATCCCGGTTTTCCATCGGGATAAAGCGGATGGCAGGAACTTCCTTTAAAAAGAGCGATAGACCCCTGCGCTTCAAAATAAAAAACAGCTGTTACGCCAAAAGCCGCCCTTACTAATAAGCTTCGCTTCTGATCGCTTCAATTTCTTCCGTACTTAAGGCCAAATGTTTTCCTAACATGCGGCTTCCGTTTTCAGTAACCAAAAAATCGTCTTCCACCCTGATTCCGCTAAAATTCCTAAACTGCTCCAATTTATCGTAGTTAATAAATTCGGTAAACTGGTTAGCAGCTTTCCAGCGGTCTATCAGTTCAGGGATGATATAGACACCCGGTTCTACCGTTAATACATAACCTGTTTCGAGTGCTTTACCCAGCCTTAACGATTTCAATCCAAACTGGGTGGTATTTTTAGTCAGTTCGTCAGTATAACCTACATATTGCTCGCCTAAATCTTCCATGTCGTGTACATCCAGTCCCATCATATGCCCTGTGCCACATTGAAAAAACATCGCATGCGCACCAGCCTGCACAGCGTCATCTATGTTGCCTTTCATCAGGCCTATATCTTTTAAGCCCTGTGCCAGCACTTTACATGCAGTTAAATGCACGTCTAAATACCTGACACCCGGTGCCAGCAGGTTTTTAGCCTGGGTATAGGCGTTAAGCACGATATCATAAACATCTTTTTGTTCGACGCTAAATTTCTTACCCACCGGAAAAGTACGGGTAAGATCGCCGGCATAGCCCAAGGCAGTCTCAACACCAGAGTCGTTTAAAACCAACTGACCATCCCGGAGCTGGTTACCATGGTAATGGTTATGCAAAATTTCGCCGCGAACCGTCAAAATAACCGGATAGGCCAGGTTACCGCCCGAAGCCAGGGCAGCGGCTTGAATTTTGGCAGCAAGTTCGCGTTCATACAGGCCAGGTTTTGCCTGTTGCATTACCATTAAATGAATATCGGCCGATATGGCTGCTGCACGGTCTAACTCTTCAATTTCTTCAACCGATTTAACCGAGCGCTGGGCAACCACAGCCTTAATAAAATCAAGCGATGCTTTTTCCTTTAGCTGATCGATTGGCAGGTTAAGCCAATTGGCCAGTTTAATCTTATTTTCAGGGCGGTAAGGCGGCAGAAAATGAATATGACGCTTTTTATCCAGGTATTGCTTAACATAAGCCTCAAGTTGTGCCAAAGGCAAAACTTTGGTAAGGCCGGCATCCAGGCTTTTTTCTTCAAGTGTTTTCTGTCTGCCCATCCACACAATATCATCAATTCCCATTTCATCACCGAAAAGAATTACCTGATCTTCATCCAGGTCGATAATAGCAGCTAACGATGGCTCACTGATCCCAAAATAATATAAAAATGTACTATCCTGCCTAAAATGGTAGGTATTATCCTTATAGTTCATCGGGCTTTCTTCATTACCCAAAAAGAGTAATATTCCCGAATTTATCTTTGATTTTAATACTGTTCTTCGTTGGAGGTAAACTTTCTTTTCAAACATATTTTTAGGTATTGCACAAATATCTCAAAAGCTAATTTTATTCAATAACAATTAAATGTACTGGCTAAAATACGAGAGGTATTTGCAAATTATAAGCTAGGTATGCTGCATAAAAATCACAATAAATTTCATTTTAACGAAAAAGAAAGGTAAAATCTGCACAATAACGGCAAATTATCGGGTTTTCACCCTCCTGGTAATTTCATAATTTTAAACGGTAAAAATATCCCTAAATAACTTAGCCACTATGAATAATCACCTTGGTAAAAGCCTGCTTAGCTGTATACTCTTTTTTGCTTTAAGTGCCAATGCCCAAAACTATGTTCCTCATTTTAACGATAACCGTATAAAGGTTAAGAACACCATACCTATTAAAGCTTATGCTTTTGATCTTTCGCAGGTAAGCCTTTTGGAAAGCACTTTTAAAAAGGCCATGAAAGCGGATGAAGCTTACTTATCAATCATTGACGCCGACCGTTTACTATCAGGTTTCAGAAAAAATGCAGGTTTAACGCCGAAGGCCAAGATCTATGGTGGATGGGAAGGTGATGGTTTGGCCGGGCATTCTCTGGGGCATTACCTCTCTGCTATATCTATGCAATATGCATCAAGCAGAGATCCTCTTTTTCTAAAAAAAGCAAATTATATTGTAGACGAATTGATTGAATGCCAGAAAGCCAGAAAAAACGGCTATTTAGGCGCCTTCGCCAATGAAGATAAAATTTGGGGCGAACTGGCAAAAGGCAACGTTAAAACCGGTGGGTTCGACCTGAATGGTGGCTGGGCACCATGGTACACGGTACATAAAATTATGGCAGGTTTGCTCGATGCCTATCTGTACACCAACAATAAAAAAGCATTGAGTGCTTGCGTGGCATTGGCCGATTGGACAGGAACCACCATTGGAGGCCTGAACGACGAGCTTTTGCAAAAAATGTTATTCTGTGAATATGGCGGAATGGCCGAAACGCTGGTTAACCTCTATGCTATTACCGGAGAAAAGAAATACCTCGATTTATCTTACAAGTTTTACGATAAACGTGTACTTGATCCGTTGGCTCAGCAAACCGATATCCTTCCGGGAAAACACTCTAACACACAGATCCCCAAAATTATTGGCAGTGCCAGGCGCTACGAAATTACAGGCGACCTTAAAGACAAAACGATTGCCGATTTCTTTTGGAAAACCGTGGTATACCATCATTCTTATGTAACCGGTGGGAACAGTAACTATGAATACCTGAGTGAGCCCGATAAACTGAATGATAAACTCACCGAAAATACCACCGAAACCTGCAACACCTACAACATGCTCAAACTTACCGGGCATCTCTTTGCAGAGAAGCCATCGGCCGAGTTGTTCGATTACTATGAAAAAGCCCTTTATAACCATATACTGGCTTCGCAGAACCACGACGATGGTATGACCTGTTATTTTGTACCGCTGCGTATGGGTGGAAAAAAAGAATACAGCGATAAATTTAACACCTTTACCTGTTGTGTAGGCACCGGTATGGAAAACCATGTTAAATACAATGAAAGCATTTATTCGAGGGGAAGCGATGGCAGTTTGTACGTGAATCTTTTTATCCCCTCAGTTCTTGACTGGAAAGAAAAAGGAATAAAAATCACCCAACAAACGGCTTTACCTGCAGGAGATCAGACGAGTTTAACGGTTAGTTTAACCAAACCTTCAACATTTTCCATCCGGGTAAGAAAGCCAAAATGGGCTACCGGAACCACCATTGCCGTTAACGGGCAGTTACAAAAAATTACACCAGATGAAACGGGTTATTACGTAATTACCCGTAACTGGAAAAACAACGACAAAATAACTTATGTGACCCCCGAAAAATTATACACGGAAGCTATGCCGGACAATGCTGACCGCAGGGCGGTTTTTTATGGTCCGGTGCTTTTGGCTGGTGTACTGGGAATTACCGAACCTGATCCGGTGAAAGGTGTTCCGGTATTTGTGAGTGCGAACAACGACCCTAAAGATTGGTTGAGTGTAGTGAATAAAAATGAACTGCAATTTAAAACTCAACATATTGCACAGCCTCAGGATGTTACCCTGGTTCCATTTTACCAAACTAAAAATCAGTATTACAGCGTTTACTGGGATGTATTTACCCCAGAAAAATGGACATTACAGCAAAAAATATACGATGAGCAAAAGCGTAAACAGAAAGAGCTGGAAGATAAAACCACTGATGTATTCCGGTTTGGAGAAATGCAGCCGGAACGCGACCATAACTTTACTGCTGCCAAAGAATATATGGGTGAAGACCACGGCAGCAAGTGGCGTGTGGCAGGCGAAAATGGATTTTTACAATTTGAGGTTAAGGTAGACCCCGCTTTGCAGAATACCATTATTGCCTCTTACTGGGGCATGGATAACCGCGGCCGGAATTTCGATGTGCTGATTGATGGGATAAATATTGCCACCGAAGACCTGAACAAATATAAAGAAAGCCGTTTTTATGATATTTCTTATAAAATCCCAGTTGAACTGACTAAAGGCAAAAATAAAGTAACTGTAAAACTGTTCCCTAAAGCAAAAAACAGCGCAGGACCAATTTACCGGGTAAGGGTGATCAGGGAAAGTTTGTAAACAGCCCTGATAATTTTTAGCCACCGAAACACAGAAGCACGGAATTAAAGATAGTCTGCGTTTGCAACGCGGACTATTGAAATTCACATTTGTAATGTGGCCATAACAGTTGTCATTCTGAGCGCTGATAAGAACATTTATTAAACTATAGTTTACTGATTGAAAATAAATTGATACAATTACTTAAAGTAAAAATAAAGATTTAACAGGACACATTTTTATCACAAAAATGCTTATCAATAAGTCTGACAAAACAAAATTTAAAAAATTAATTAACTCAATTTAAGCTAATTATGAAAACACAATCAAATATAAAGTATAAATAAAATCTATATTTAACTGAATATCAAAATAATGTTTTCATAAAAAAGCCCCGTAAATTTTACTTTACGAGGCCCGGACAGGGATGTTTAACATTATCTTTGAAGAATAATTTCAGTGGTATGGTCTTTTGCAAGTGGAAACAGATAGCCTCCCCTGCTGCCCATTTTACTTCCTTTTACCGAATAAGCACCAACGGCATTAATTTTTGCAGGCTGTGTTAACCTCAGCATGGCATTAGGTAAATATTCGTTTGCCTTACCTAACTTCAGGTGGATTTCGCCAGTTACACTATTATAAGTTACCTCATCTATGGTGCCGGCATCAAGGCTAATCCAAAGCCCTGCTGGCGCAATATAAACCGACGATTTGGCTGCCGTAGTTAATTTAAGATTGATAATGTTACCTGTTTTACTCAGGTTACCACCAAAAGCCAGCCAGCCAAATTCAGGATGTTGCAAGAGGTAGGAGGATGTATTAATCGCATACCCAAAAAAGCCAGATCCGTAATCGCCGGTAATGCCATCGTTTTTCAGGGTTGATGGATAAGCATGAAATGCAGCAGGTGCAAAACCTTCCGCGGTAATGTTGGAGATTGCACCTAATAAACCGGCGTAACCCGCACGTAAAAGATAGAAATCGCCAGGATTTTTACGATAATCCATCAACACCGGTATAGCATTGAGCGCCGAACCGTAATGGTGGATCATCCGTTCGATGCGCGAAAGTTTACCTCCATAAAGAAAGTCCCAGTATCTTCTGGCATTACCGTTGTAGGCCCAGTGTGGCACTACTGGCATATAGGCCAGGATGGCATCAAGCGTTACTTTTGCCTTATCCTGGTAACCAAAATAGTTCGACCATACATAAACTTCTTCTTGACCTGTAGAATCCCAAGGCATCTCACTACCAAATGGATATTGTAAAGAACGCCAGTGATTGGCACGCTTTTTCATTTCATTTTCCAACCGGGTGGCTTCTTCTGTTAAACCTTCGTTTTTAAGGTCGTTTAAAATGAGATAAAATACCGTGCCTTCCATTTGGCCAAACTGTGCGTAATAAGGCGCGATGTTAACCATGGCCATACCTGTTTCAGCTGCATCGATAAGGTGTTGTTTCCAGCTCTGCTCCTCAACAAGGCCACTGTAATTACGTGCCAACCGGTACATTACCCAATGGGCGGCTGCTACATGTGGGTAATTATAAGACCTCCCCAGGTTATCGGCTTCTTTTTTTGGCCATGCAGCCCATGTTTTAAAATTGATATCTGCGGCATAAGTACCTTTAGGGAGTGAATCGGGAGCATAATAAAACAGGCTCTTTTTTACGCCATATTTCTGAGGACCGGTATTAAGCTGTATTCTCCCGAACATGACGCTGTCTACAAATTGTTTCAGTTTATCAACTTCTTCTTTTTTGGGTTGCACCAATTGTTTCATTATGGCCCCTAACCACGAACCTGCACCACCTTCATCACTCAAACCCGCAATCCAGGCCCGGCTATCCTGTGTTACCTGCTGTTGTTTTTCATTATCGTAGGTAATAACAGAAGGATTTCTTTTAAAAACAGGATCGGCCTGGTTAAACCACTGCTTGCTAGTTAAAAAATTACCATAACTTGCAATTACATCGCTTTCGGCTTCAATTACTTTATAATTTATACTTTGCTCCAGGCCATCCTCATAAGTAAGGGTTAATCTTGCCCTTCCCCATGTATTCCCTTTTACCAAGTAACTTTTCCAGCCATTTTTGGTTGCACCTGATGCAATTATTTTTAAGGCATTTGCAGGCTCAACCTGGATATTTTTAACCTTTCTGAGATAGTTAAGAAACAATTTTCCCTCTACATCTTTGGGCAATACATAACCCGGCACCGATACGGCTACCGGCTTTTTATTTTCGATCAGCTTGCTTTCAATGTCTTTTGCAGTTCCTGAAAGAATAAACTGGAGGGCATAACTGCGACTTTCGCCAGGTTTTAAAACGGTTGAAGTTGGGGTATTCCATTGCTCCGCATTTTTCCATTCGTTTTCGGCATAAGCTTTACTGTACACCATCCATTCGTAAAAACCTTCAAAGGCAATCCCTCTTGGCGTCCGGTCGTCGTTAAGCGGATTGTAAGCCTCAAATGGTGTGTGCCCCAGCGGTGTAACCAGCAGAGAAGGTGCATGCCCACTTAAGCGCGTAACCTGCAGATAACCTGCGTCTTTTCCGATATAAGGATCGTAAAATACATTTTTAGCATGGGTTTGTTCCAATGTGCGGCCTTCTAATATATTATCAAAAATCATCGGGATACCCAGGGCACCAATTTCTACATTTTTATCGGTTTTATTTTTCAGTTCGAAGCGCAACACCAGCTTTCCGTTCAACATCTCCCATGTGCGTTTAACCTGCAAAGGAATGTCAGCCGGAAGTGTTGCCGCAAGATCGGCCGCGGCGAGTACATTTTTACCTGCCGGAATACGCTGTACCGGGTTCCTTTTTGCTGCTGTGCTGTAGCTTTTCCAGTTTTCTTCGCCGGTATAGCGTAATCTTAAATTAATATCGCCCAAATGGTACAAGCCATCTGAACTGCGTACTTTTAAACTATCGCCCGGTACAAAATCGAAATCTTTAACCATTTTAGGCTGAAGCCCTGCTACTGTTTGTGATGAGTTAACAAGCTTTAAGCTAAATGCGCCGGCATTGTAGGTCGAAAAACCATTTTCCAACCCCAGGGTCGACGTTTTTTTACTTAAAGCCATCCATGGCGATTGGGCCTGAATTACCTCAATATTTACAAAAGTTAAAACACAGCAAAATATTGCTTTAAAAGTTATTATGGATATGGTTCTTTTCTTGTTTGGTTCTATCATCATATCGAAAAAGCAGGTTTGGATATCCCCGTTTACCAAAAATAAAATTTAAAAGATAAAGCAGGTGCCGAAGTTTAAAATAGCGCAAAATCGGTAAAGAATTGGTGTATTTATGGGAAGTTCGGGTACTTCTGCCATCAAATTCTTAACCATTTAAGGAGGTATAAGATCATTTAAGTTTATAATTTAAATAGCAGTTTTTTTGACAGGCTCAGCCTGACAACGTTTATTAAATACCTGGCTATTAACTCCCCGCAGATTACAGCAAGCAAATTAATAGCACCTGAGGGGAAACCCAACCCATAAGCACTGCACCGGGCGCCTAAACGTGATTGCAGCGGCAGCCCCGAATGGAATGAGGGCTACAGCGGAAAGCGCGACTAACGTTAATTGAAATGCAGGAACTGATTTCCTACTATTAATTATTAACCATTTAAAGAATATAAGATCATTTAAGTAATTACATTAAATGGATCTTCGGCTGGCTCAGGCTGACAACGTTTTACTAAATACCTGGCCATTAACTCCCCGCAGATTACAGCAAGAAAATTAATAGCACCTGAGGGGAAACCCAACCCATAAGCACTGCACCGGGTGCCTAAACGTGATTGCAGCGGCAGCCCCGAATGGAATGAGGGCTACAGCGGAAAGCGCGACTAACGTTAATTGAAATGCAGGAACTGCTTTCCTACTATTAATTATTAACCATTTAAGGAATATAAGACCATTTAAGTAATTACATTAAATGGATCTTCGGCAGGCTTAGGCTGACAACCATATGATTCCGGGTTGTTAAATCACAAATATTAAATGGGCCTGCATTTGACTTTTAACCAGGCAGCTTCTTCTGTTGAAAGATGTGACTCAAGCCGATCGAACACCTGCTGATTATACTGATTTAACCAGCTGATCTGATCTGCTTCTAAAAGTGTTTTATTGACGATGGTGGTATCGATAAAACATAAGGTTAAGGTTTCGAAAGTAAGAAAATTGCCAAACCCGCTATCTCCAAAAGGGATGCATAAAACCAGGTTTTCGATGCGCACGCCATGTTCACCCGGACGATAAACACCAGGTTCAATGGAGGTTACCATCCCTGGCTTAAAGGCTATATCTACATTAGCCGGACTAATATTCTGAGGTCCTTCGTGTACATTCAGAAAAAAACCGATACCATGACCGGTTCCATGACCAAAATTTATGGCGTGTTC
Organism: Pedobacter zeae; assembly: GCF_014196715.1. Lineage (GTDB taxonomy): Bacteria > Bacteroidota > Bacteroidia > Sphingobacteriales > Sphingobacteriaceae > Pedobacter > Pedobacter zeae. Next base: position 1,336,237 of record NZ_JACIEF010000002.1, on the reverse strand, counting down.
CCATAGCGGTTTTCTACAGATGGAATCGATCTGATAACCCTTGGTACCTTCCGGAAAAATTAATTTAGAACCTTCAATCAGCCCTTTTAACACCAGGGTATAATCATTGGCCTGTGTTGATGAGCAATTGCCAATAGGCATTACCCTGGTAATATCAGTTGTACCATACCGATACTGACCGCCTGAATCGACAAGAAACAAACCGTCACCTAAAATTTCCTGATCGCTTTCTGCAGTTACACTGTAATGCGGCAATGCAGCATTTGCGTTATAGCCGGCTATGGTAGTAAAGCTTAAGCCCACAAAAGAGGCTTGTCCGGCTCTAAACGTGGCCAATTTTTCAGCTGCAGACCATTCTGTGATCTTTTCTTTCCCCAAATGATCTTCCATCCATTTAAAGAACCGGGTTAAGGCGATGCCATCATGTAACATTGCCCTGCGGATGTGGTTAATTTCGGTATTATTCTTTAAGCTCTTTAAATGGGTACTTGGATTAATGCCTGAGATTATAGTGGAGTCGGCTGGCAGGCATTTAAACAGCCCAAAACAGGTACGTTTAGGATCGATAAAAACCTTCGGCGCTTTTGGAAGTTTTTTTAGTGCATCAGCCACTTTAGCATATGGATACAAACTTACTCCCTGCTGATTTAACGTATTGATATCTACCTGCGACAATTTTTGCTTGTCGATAAAAAGCTTTACCTCTTCAGGGCTTATTAAGGCAAAACTTAAAGTTACCGGGTTATAATCTACATCATTTCCCCTTAGATTAAATAACCAAGCGATATCATCAAGCGAGGAAATAAAATGATAAGCTGCCTTACTTACTTTTAAAGCATCCCTTACCTGGTTTATTTTAGCCGAAATGCTAAGTCCCGCAGCTTCTTCGTCAATTAAGAAAGCATTTCCTTCAGGTAGTGCTACCCTATCCGACCAAATGGTATCGATAAAATCGACATCGGCTATCGTTATCTCGCGCTGGGCCAGACTATCCTGCAGTTCCAGTGCTAATGCTACCGTAATGAGCCCGTAATTAAAACCTACCTTTGCATTCTTTGGCAAAACTTCGATTAACCAATTGATGTATTCTGGTGTATGTGGCACTTTCAGCTTTACCAATTCGTAACCGGTACCGCTTAGTTGCGCTTCTGCCTGCGTAAAATACCTCGAATCCGTCCACAGCCCTGCAAAATCCTGAGTAATAACGAGTGTACCGGCCGAGCCTGTAAATCCGCAGGCAAATGGAATGGCCTTATAATGTGCAGGTACATACTCGCTGATGTGTGGATCTGAAGCAGTAATGATATAAGCATCTACTTTTTGAACGAGCATGAGTTGGCGTAGCGCCTGCAATTTTTCTACAAAGGTCATGTTGGGAGAATTTTATCGGGCCAAATTTAAATATTACTTTGACATCTTAAAACAAACCAGAAATCAGCAGAAAAATCTTTAGGGTTATTTTTTAAACCCAAGGTCACCATAGGATTTTAATGCCAGAGCCAACCTGTTCCGGCACTTGAAAGATTTTATACTTAAACATGCAAATGCAATGAGAACTAAACGCAGCGATCAATTGTCGGAGCTTTAACCACTTCGTAACAACCTGATGTCGGAAAGCACCTTACCTTAAAAACGAGGGATGATTCCCTTTGTGCCAGCGCATGAATGCCAAGCGTAAAGCGTTGTAAAAAACGTTTGGGACAAGCTTCTTTCTGGCAAATTATCTGGTAACTGTCTTCACTTTCTACCACCACATCTAGCACATACTTGGGCCATTGTTTCTTGATCAGATTTGGCAGCCAGCTAAACTGTTGTTTATTAATCAAATTGCCCATCCCTTCAATTGCCTCCGGTGGAATATCTTCACCTACAAGCTGTGACCAGGTTCCTTCAACTTCGGCAATAATACCCAGTACTTTACAGCCCGACAGTACCAACCAGGGGTCGTCCGTACTGGCCCGCATTAACCGATAAGATACATCTTCTAAATATTCCTGTTCAAAAAGGTAAGTAATTTCGATCATAAGCTATTTTTCTACGGTTTACCGGCAGATTATTAAGTCTTTCGGGTGGAGATGCGGGGCTAATTCGATCCCCTTCACTCCATCCCTGTTTACATCCAAAAAAGAAAATCGATTTTATTGCTATTGCTAATTGTTTTAATACATCAAAGGGATTAAACATTTTAAAATACAATGATCCTCAACAATTGCGCAGCTATTATACATGGGCAAATTAAAATAAGCTACACAAAGCTTAATAATGTTAACCTTAATTCCTATAGCGAGGGGTAAAAAGGGTAAAAGTACGGTAACAAGTGGCATATTAATGAGACAAGGCCCTAAATCATATCCTTTTTTAAGATAAATATCCAGCAAAACCAAGCCTGCCGTTATTTTGCCGGCAAAAAACGAAGCATTTCTATAGTTTATGCTTAGCGATCTGCCAAAAGACTTAAAATCTCCGCCTGGCGAGCCGGTAAACGTTGAGCCGGAAGATCAGTAGCTTACGTATTGCTCATCAAAACTCCCGTCATCATACAAATCGATCAAACCGTAACCTGGCGCGGTTTCTCTTTTGTTGCCCTCCCACCAGGCGCCGGATACTGCACCATTGCAAAGATATGTTACCTGGTTGTACACCACTTTATCGCGCAGGTGCAAATGCCCGCTTAAACACAGTTTTACATTAGGATACTGGTAAAAAAGGTTAATGATCTTAGCGGTATCGGTATGCATATCACCACCCAGCATAGTCCATTTGTTTACCACATCATCCTCTATCATTAATAATGCCGTAAGGATCGGAATGTGTGACATCACCATTACCGGCATTGTTTTAGGCGTGTTTTGCAGTTCATTTTTCAACCAGTCTAACTGCTCTTGGCCCAATTTACCGATATACCAGGTATTGTCAATATCCAGATGGGTACTATCCAGAACAATTATTTTCCAGCCGTTCTGTACCAAACTGTAGTAAGGTCTAACCAACTGGAGTTTATCCATGGCGTATCTTTTTCCATAAAAGACATCGCCTTTGGTATCTTCGTTCCACCAGATATCGTGGTTACCCAAACAATAACGGACAGGAATGCTGCATTCGTTTTTCATGGTATCTTTTACCAGCTTCCACTGTTCGTTAATGGTGCCGATATTTTCCTTATTCATATCGAAAACAATATCTCCACCATTTAAAATCAGTTCTACTTTTGGCGATTGTGCCTGTACGTGATGCAAACATTTGGCAAACCTTGCCGGGGCATTAAATTGATTTTTCAGGTGCACATCTGTCAGGTGGGCAATCCTTAAAACCGGTTTTTTCTCTATTGCTGACGAAACTTTTGATAATGTTGGCAGCAAAAACAGGCCACCTATATTTTTGAGTGCAGATCTTCTTTCCATTACGTATGATGTATTGCTTTAACATTAAGAAAAAAGCGGTGCTGTGGTTGGTACAGACACCGCTTAAAGCTTTTTTTGCTTTGTTTTTTGCTTATTGACCTTTGGCCAGGTGATAAGCTTTGATGATTTTATGAAAAATCTGATTGTTGGGATAAACACCATTGAAATTTTGCGAGCCCGGCCCATAGGCAAAAACCGGAACCATAATACCTGTATGATCGTTGGTACTAAATTCGCCCCTCACCATTCCTTTTTCTGCGGCACCATCTAGAAGTGTTAAGCCACCTGTTTCATGATCGGCAGTTACGATAACCAGCGTTTCGCCATCCTGATCGGCAAAGCGGAGTGCTTCGGCAATGGTACGGTCGAAATCGTGCAATTCGCTTACGAGATAAGGCAGATCGTTGGTATGACCACCGTAATCAATCTGTGCACCCTCGGCCATAATAAAGAAACCAGGTTTGTTTTTGGACAAAATCTGCAAGGTATGTAGTAATGATTTTTTAAGCATATCACCGCGACCTTTTATTACAGGCCGGGTAGCCGAATCATCCAGCAAAACCAATTGTTTGCCTTCGTGTTGCTTTTCAAAATCCGTTAAACTATTGGTTACCTGGAAACCTTTGATTTTCAGATCTGCCAAAAGGTTGCTGTTCTTATTTTGTTCGAAAGCTTTGCGGTTAGAACCAATTAAAACTTCGGCCTTGCTGCTTAGCAGGTCATTCGCAATTGCTCCGTTGTAAGACCTGTCTAGCTGATGGGCGTAAAATACTGCCGGAGTAGCATCGGTGAGATCGCCCGCAGTAATGATACCACTTTTAATACCAAAACCTGCCAAAGTATCAACCAGGTTGGTTTTCTTTTGATCATCAGGCCCGATACCAATGTAACGGTTATTGGTTTTATAACCAATTGCCATGGCGCTTCCTCCCGCAGCCGAATCGGTATTTCCGGCATCAGCAGCGGCGGTTTCAGAAAAGCCAATGTAATGGAATTTTGCCATGTTCAGCTCTCCGTGATTGGCGATCAAACCTGCGTGGATAGCAGCCAGTCCCATTCCATCGCCAATTAACAGGATCACTTTTTTAGGTGCTTTGTTTTGTCCGTCGCTCTTGTAGGTTGGTGTATAAGGCGTATATGGTTTGGGGTTGGTATAACTTAATTTATCCTGATGAAGATAAAAATCTTTCAGTTTGGCAGGTTTATCGGTATTGATCCAGTCTACCCCAAGCCTCTCGAGTACGATCCAGGTATTCGGACTATCCTGTGAAGCCCAAAACCGGAAAGGTTTACCCTTACGGTGTGCCTGCTCAATTGTGGCTCTTATCTTTGCTTCATCGGTTTTGGTAGGATTACCTTTTCCGTTCCATACGGTATGATTTTTCAAGTCATCGCTGATCATCGCCACCCTTGCCAGTTGCTCATCGGTATAAATGGTTGCCGGCCTGCCATCGAACGATAATTTCTCATCGTAATTTTTAAAATCGCCTGGCGTTGGCATATCGCCGCTAACCACTACCTTAATGGCATTGGCATTCTTTTTTGCATCGAATACGTCAGCATAACCATCCAGCTCCTTTAACAATACAGGCAATACATGCTGGTAATCTTCTTTTACATCGACCACCAGTTGCAGTTTTAAGGCTGCATCAGTATAAGAATGATTTCCCTTTGCTTTAAAAAGCCGGGCCAGCGGATCGAGGTAGATTTTTTTTAGCGTAAAACCGGGTTTAATTTCTGAAGCTTCGTGTGCAACATATAATTCGCCATCTTTTAAAAATACATCGGCCTCAATAGACCCCATTTCGGCATAATATGCCGTTAACAGGGGAATTTCCTGCTTATAATCGTTATGACTGTGGCCATGGTTCGCATTTAGCTTTACCTGGGCAGAAACACCTTGCAGCCCCAGCACAAAGGCCAGCACTGCAAAGTTTATGCTTATTTTTTTTACCATCCCGGGTTTTGCTTAATTACACCTGCGCTGTTATCTATTTCCCTTTGGGGCACTGCCCACACATCGTGTACCTGCGGGTTAAAAGTCCTCGCCGGCCAGATTACACGGCCATCGTAATCATGCAATGGCTTGGCATAGGTGGCCTGTGCATCGCCCCATCTTACCAAATCGCGGTGACGGTCTGCCCACTCTCCGGCCAGTTCGTTACGGCGTTCGCGCTTCAGGTCGTCAATAGTCATTCCGCTCTTTGTACCTAAACCGGCACGAACCCTGATTTTGTTCAGTTCCGTATCGCCTGCTCCGGCACCGTTTAAATTAATGGCCGCTTCGGCCTTGATAAGCAATACTTCTGCATAACGCATTAAAGGCACATTTAAATCGGTGGTTCCATTATCACCATTAGGATTAACGTGTGTTGGAATCGGGTTGGCATAAGAAAAAGGCTCCATGTATTTTTTAAACTGGTAATTTGAAGTTGCTCCTCCATCTTTGGTAAAACTGCGCTCTGCCCCGAAAAACATAAATTTATCGCCCGGTTTTAAAATGGTGGCCTCGCGGCGCTGATCGCCGGCTTCGTAAGAATCATAAAGCTCTTTGGTTGGCAAATAATAGCCCCAGCCATTGTAAATCCCCCAGGCTTTGTTGGTTAACATTACGCCGGGCAATTTACTGCCCCAGCCTGTACCACCACCATTAGGCGTACAAACCACCGACCAGATGTATTCTTTCGACCAGTTGTTAGCGGCTTTAAATACATCGGCAAAACCCGTATTAATGAGATCGTGCTGCCCTGAATTGATCACCATATCTGCATATTTGGCTGCATTTGCATAATCCTTTTTATAAAGGTAAACTTTTGAGAGATAAGCCCATGCAGCAGTTTTATGTGCTTTACCGTAGTCTCCAGGTTTCATTGCCGAAAAGAACGGAAGGTTATCGGCCGCCTTTAACAGGAGCGAAATAATATAATCGTAATTTTCATTTACATTGTTAGCACGGGGAATGGGCTGAGCGGCATCGGTTTCCGGTTTAACAATCGGTACACCGGCTTTATCATTACCATAATTTGCTGCCAATTGAAAATAGACCAACCCGGCATTGAAATAGGCATCGCCAATGATCTGTTTCTTTAAGCTTTCGTCCATATTGATGCCCGGTACATTGGTAATAATATCGTTGGCCCGTTTAATGATGGCATAGCGCATGCTCCACTGGGTTTCAGTATAGCCACCGCCTACATAGCTACGGTTAAAGTTTTTAATGTTATCGGCCTCGGGTTTGTTACGCCCGGTAACCATATCATCGCTGGCATTGATAAACCAGAACATCCCGCGTCCGTAAAAATCTTCGGCATTGTAGTTTTCGTACATTCCGCCTTCGGCTTTCAGCGCATCTTCTTTTGTTTTCCAGAAATTTTGTGCCGACGGAGAACCTTCGGGTGTAATATCAAGCTGTTTGGTACATGATGAAAAAACAGCAAGGGCGGCAAAGGCCATATATTTTAAATTCGTTTTCATTGTTATTGTGGTGATTATAAATTTACACTTAAACCAAAGATAAAGCTGCGTGCCTGCGGATAACGGCCAACATCCAGTCCGTTGTTATCCATTCCGATCTCCGGATCAAAACCAGAGTATTTGGTAATGGTGAACAGGTTGTTTGCAGTGGCATAAACCCTAACTGCACCCGTTTTTAACTTATTGGCAAGCGATTTTGGCAAGCTGTAACCCAGGGTTACGTTACGGATACGCAGGTAAGAACCATTTTCTACATAAAAATCTGAAGCATTAAAGTTTCCGTTGGCATCACTTGTCGAAATAATCGGCACTTTGCCTCCCGGATTTTCAGGCGACCATGCATCTAAAATACCTATCAGTTTGTTGTACGACGGACCGCTGGCACTATAGGTAGTGCGTTTTACAGCATTAAATAATTTATTGCCCTGTACACCCTGTGCAAAAACATTAAAGTCGAAATTTTTATAACTTGCGTTAAAGCTTAACCCGTAGGAGAAATCTGGATATGCACTTCCTGCGAAATAACGGTCTTTACCATCAATAGCACCATCGCCATTCATATCTACAAATTTAAAATCGCCGGCTTTGGCATTGGGCTGGATCTTTTGTCCGCTGGCATTTTTGTAGTTATCGGCTTCTGCCTGGCTTTGGAAAATACCGTCTGTTTTTAACACATAGTAACTATACAATGGCTGTCCAACCCTTATGGCAAGCGGAGCCAGCTCATTACGGAAGTTGGTACCCACGGCAATGTTCTCTAAACCCGGTGCCAATTCCTCTACCTTATTGTTGATCTTGGTCAGGGTAGCGTTAACAGTATAAGTGAAAGCTTTATTTTTATCGCTGTTATAAGTTAAACCCAATTCAACACCTTTATCTTTTACAAGACCTGCATTAATGGTTTGCGTATTTAAACCGGCCGTTCCCGGAAGCGTTCTGGTTAAGATCATTTTATTGGTTTCTTTGATAAAATAATCAGCTACCAAACTAAACCTGCCAAATGCAGCTAAATCAAGTCCCAGGTTGGTTTGCTTCGACTCAGCCCAGGTGAGGTTTTTATTGGCCAACACCGTTTGTACGTAACCGTTCTGTAAGGTTGGGCTTTGCCCGAAATAACTTTGGGTTGCATTCAGCAAAGGGTTTACTGCTGATGAAGAAAGACTGCCCAGGTTTCCTAAAATGCCATAACTGGCTCTTAATTTAAGCTCATTTAACCAACGCGTATCTTTTAAAAAATCCTCCTTGCTGATTACCCAACCTGCAGAAACGGATCCATAATTTTTGAACCTGTTTTCTTTGGTCAACATGGAAGAACCATCACGACGACCGATCAATGATAGAAGGTATTTTTCTCCATAGTTATAATTTGCCCTTAAAAACAGGGAAGAAAGTGCTTTGGCATCAAAATAACTTGAAGATGGCTGGATTACCGTTGCATTAACCAAATACCTGTATTGAGGCGATTCATCATCAAAACCGGCACCCGAAGCATATAACCCGCTACTTTTGGTTCTCTGGAAAGTATAACCACCGGTAAACTCTAACTGATGCTGGGCAAAGGATGTTTTATAGTTCAAAACCTGCTCGGCTAAAAAGTCGGTGGCTTTATTGCTTCTTTCCACTAAACTATTACTTAACACCGGTTTTCCTACTTCTGGTCTTTTTGGGGTAAAGCTTTTAAATGCAGCATCGGTTTTGGTTACGCTCAAGTTCGACCTGAAAGTTAAACCTTTAGCCAGCTTAAGATTAGCATAAGGATTAACCACCAGCACATTTACCGGGTTATTGATATCAATGCGCTGTAAATCGGCAACAGGGTTAACAATATCTCCATAATCTCCCGCATACTGTCCGCCAGGCAGCCCGGCAAAACTTCCATCGGCATTATAAGGTGTCCCGTTGGTTGGGTAATAAATGGCAGAAAGTAAGGCTCCTGTATAATCGCTGCTGGTATTGGCCCCATTTCCGTTGGTACTGCTATACGATAAGTTTTCGCCAATTTTTAACCAATTGCTTACCTCATGTTCGGTATTAATGCGAAAGTTGTAACGTTTGGTTTTGGTATTTAATACAATCCCTTCGGCATTGCGGTAATTAAAACTTAAATAATAATTCGATTTTTCAGAGCCCCCGTTAATAGCAGCGTTATAGTCCTGCAACAAACCATCTCTAAACACTTCGTCCATCCAATTGGTGCGGGTAATCTGTCCGTCGGGATATTTAGAAGGATCAAAAGCCGGTAATATGGTAGTCCCTCCGTTTTTGGCTGCAGTTGCCGCAACCTCTGCACGTTGTTGTGCATTTAAGGGCTGTAGTTTTCTCCAGGCGCTTTGCTGGCCGAGTTTGGCATCAAAGCTGATCTGCATTTTACCGCTTTTGCCTTTTTTAGTCGTGATCAATACCACGCCGCCTGAAGCCCTGGCACCGTAAATGGCAGCAGATGCATCTTTTAAAACCGATATCGATTCGATATCGTTAGGATTAAGCTGTGGGGTACCCGAAAAGATAGACCCATCGATTACATAAAGAACATTTTCTCCGTTAATACCACCTGCGCCACGGATATTGATACGGGGAGCAGAAGTTGGATCTCCCCCTTCGTTGGTTACAATCACACCGGGCGATTTTCCGGCCAGCACCTCGCCCACACTGTTTAATGAGCGGGAAGAAAGTTTATCCAGGCCAACAATACTGATTGCCCCGGTTAGGGTTTCTTTTTTCTGTGTTCCGTAACCCACCACCACTACATCGGCAAGTGTAGAACGCTCTTCGCTCAAAACCATGTTGATTACCTGGCTATCGCCAACCTTTACCTCTTTGGTACGGTAACCGATCATGGAAAAGGAAAGCACGGCATCAGCACCAACTTCAATGCGATAAGCACCGTTTCCATCGGTAATGGTACCGCTTTGTGTGCCCAATACTTTTACCGAAACGCCCGGAAGCGCCAAACCTGTGGTATCTTTTACTACCCCGGTAATGATCCGGTCTGGTTGGTTGATTACGGCGTTGTTTAAAATCACGTATCCGCCTTTTTCCAACACCTGTAAGCCCAGCCTGTCTAAAAGCGACCTTACCGGCTCTGTAGTGAAATTGCCGCTTACCAACATGTTTTTTTGTTGTAACTGATCCGGGTTGTATACAAAACTAAGGCCGGTGCGGGATTCGATTTCTTTGATGATCTCGGTCATTTTACGGCCTTTACTGATGGTAATGTTAACCGTGGTTTTCTCTAATTTTTGTGCCATTCCTGCCGAAGCCAAAATAGAGCTGCAAAAAATACAGAGGATTGTAAATGTTAAACATGAGTATTTCATGATCTTATAAAGAGCTGTTTTCCTCTTAGCGGAGGTTGTTTTCATTGCTTAATTTGTTTTGTTTTATTTTGTAAAGCTTTAATTATACTGGCTTTTATTGCCAGGAAGAAAGATTGCGGCGACCGGTCTGACCGGTACCGTAGATAATTTCTATATCACATCCTCATCTCATCGGTGTATATTAAATGTTTTATGATTTTTTGATCCGTTAAATTTTAAGTGGTGAAGGCTGCAGATAATATCCAAAATCTCTTCAGGCGATTGCCGGCTATTGAAAGAAGCGGTGGTTTTAAGATTGCCCAAAGCGCTATCGTTCAGTTGGATCTTAATGCTGTAAACATATTGGAGTTTAGCGATGACCTGGTTAAGGCTTGCACCATCAAAAGCGAATTTGATAAATGCCGGTGCTTTTATTCTATGAATGGCTGCAATACCTTCATTTTTATCATACGTTAAAGAGTCGTTCCTCACCAGGGTAGCCAGTTTGCCTTTTTTATTGCTAACTGCAACTTTACCGGTAACTACAGCAATCTCGAGCTGTTTACTGGCCCGATAAGATTTAACCTTAAAAGAAGTTCCTAAAACTTTTATGTCAACACCAGTTGTGGTATGTACAGTGAAAGGCCTGTTCTCCTGATGGGCAATATCAAAAAAAGCTTCACCCTCTCTCAGTGCAACCTGGCGGCTGTTTGTTGCAAATACTTTCGGATAGCTCAATTTTGCAGACGGACCAAGGAATACCACTGAACCATCTGACAAGATGATTCGCTTCCTTTCTGTTGCTCCGGTAATTGCCGTAAGCTGATCTCCGGCTGGTTTTGCCAGATCGCTCATTTTCCATACCGTTAGCCCAAGTGTAACCATCACCAGTACCGCAGCGGCTATCTTATAAAAAGTCCGGAGTTTTAGAACCTTATTGTGTTTAGTGTTTTGGTACATTGCCGCCTTAAGCTCAAGCAACATTTGTTCTCCTATTGCAGCTTTTTGCTCGGCTGATACCAAAACATCTTTTGCCTGGAGCGTGGCATACCACTCTTCAACTTTTTTTTCTTCTTTTGGATTTGCCTGCTGATCCAGGTATTTCTGCAGCAGTTCCTTTGCCTGTTCCTCTGTCATTTAAATACATGTCGTTTAAAAAGCAGAGGGGTACTAACCAAAGATGTTATCTGTAAATTAACTTTATGTTAAGCCCATCAGCAGGGCAATTAGCAGAATATAGGACAGGCTTTTTTTGAGAAGTTTTAAGGCTGCTGAAATTTGATTTTTTACCGTTTGCACAGAAACATCCAGCTCAGCAGCGATTTCTTTGATTGATTTCTCTTGTTTCCGGCTCATCGAGAATACCAGTTGCATTTTTTCCGGCAAAAGTGAAATGGCGCTATCCACTTCTGAATGAAGTTCTTTTAACAGCAGTTTATCATCGGCTGCAGCGTCATGTTTCTCGTCCATTAATACCGTAAGCGCAGCGTGGTGCTGCTCTTTAAGGCTGCCCGACCTGAAATGATTGATTACCTTGTATTTTACCGCTCCGTGCAGGTAAGCGCCGAGGTTTCCGGACAGATTAATCGTTTTACGATTTTCCCATAGCGAAATGAAAATCTCCTGGGTAATATCCTGTGCAATGGCTTCGTCACCGGTTTTTTTAAGCGCAGTATCAAAAATATCTTCCCAATAAACCCGGTAGATCTCTTCCATCGCCTGATGGCTTCCGCACTGTAAAGATGAAAGTAAAATTTTGCTCAAGGGATGCTGCTTTATCGCCGCAAAACTAGTAGTCCAATATTCCCTTAGTATTAATAAATCTTAAAGAGTAAGTGATGGAGTTTGATGATGGAAGATATAAGGGGTAAGATAGAAAAGGGAAAACGGAAAACGGGAGATGGATCGGACACTCCACGATCTGTCTGTAGAGTTCAGAAAGGCTCTACGGATTATATGATGGAATAGCGTCTTGCTGACCCATTGTTAATTACAGAATTTGTAAATCCAATATGATCAATCCGGTGGAAATATGTAAGATGGAAAATGTAGAATGGAATATGGATAAATTCTGCGCTTATCAACAATATCTGCGGGAACATTAAATGATTAGCCGCCCGCAGATTTTAGCAGACTGCCGCAGACTTTATCAGACCAGCTTTGTGCCCGCAGTGATCTTTTCTCTGTGAACCTGGTAGTTAATGATGGAAACATGCAGGATAGAAAACGAACAGGACGCTGCACTTAATAAACAGACAGCGTCCCGGGATAAGCTGGTGTTAATCCTTAAACAAGCCAGCAAAAATTTTATTTGAAAGCAATTTTGCCTGGTGATCGTAAATGTGCGAAGTACTCATGATCTCGTTTACACCATGTTTGGCAACAAAAGCTTCTAAACTTTCTTTAATGGTTTTGGGGCTACCAATAAAAGAATAATATAACATCTGCTGTACCGCTTCTTTTTCCAATTGGTCCCAATAAACATCCATATCCTCAACTGCGGGTTTCAGTAATTCTCTTTTGCCAGTTATAACACCTAAAAACATACGTTTTACCGAACTTGATAAACGTTCGGCTTCTGCATCGGTATCGGCAGCCACCACATTTACACAAGCCATTACATAAGGTTCCTGTAAAAATTCAGAGGGTTTAAAGTTATTTCTATAGATGGAAATAGCGTGCTCAAAATAGGTTGGTGCAAAGTGACTTGCAAAAGCGTAAGGCAGGCCTTTCTCTGCTGCTAAGCGTGCGCTATCCGTGCTCGAACCTAATATCCAGATCGGGATATCCAATCCTTCTCCCGGAATGGCCCTTACACTTGCCCGGTAATTATCAGCAGAAAAAAATTGTTGCAGCTTATCAATATCCCTCGGAAAATTATGCACGGCATTAAAATTTTCGCCACGGATAGCCATTGCCGTTACCTGGTCGGTTCCCGGTGCCCTGCCCAAGCCCAAATCGATGCGGTTGGGATAAAGCGAAGCCAGTGTACCAAATTGTTCGGCCACAATTAATGGTGCATGGTTCGGCAGCATAATGCCTCCTGAACCTACACGAATGCTATGGGTGCCACCGGCAATGTAACCAATAAGTACGGCCGTAGCCGAACTGGCCACACCCGCCATATTATGGTGTTCGGCAAACCAGTAACGCGTATAACCTAAATTTTCAGACTGTTTAGCTAATTCGAGGCTAGTTTTAAAGGTATCTGCCGCAGTAAAGCCATCTAAAACGGTTGCCAGATCGAGAACGGAATAACGTACATTTTTCAATAAGTGATCAGCCATAATCAAAAGAATAAAATCTATGCTGCAAAAATATCTGTAATAAAACCAAGTCTGGTTTAAATAAAGATATATGACGTTCAGCCAACACTAAACGGTTAGGATAGAAATTATATAAAAAATAAATGCCGGTCAGATCATAAAGTGTTTTTAATGTACATGTTAAAAACCAGCCAATACCGTTCAATAATTTTGTATTGTGCAACCCCGTAAACAGGTATATTTTTTCAGTATTAAGTAACTGTTAAACAAAAGTTGATTTTTATCATCAAGAAAATCACAAAAACCAAATAAAACCGTAATATTAAACATACAAAAAGTTAAAAAACAACAATTAGGAATGTATCTTTGTTGCATGAAAATCGCTAAATCATTCGCTCTTGTATTCCTTTTAACCGGCTCATTATCTTACTTATCCACTCCTCTTCTTGCTCAGAGCATGCAAACAGGATTAGACAGGTTAAACGGAAATGCTCTGATTGAGCAACTGGCTGATCAGCGCAAGGCATTCAATAAAAATCATTCAAACCACATCCTTCCAAAGTCAGCATATATCATCAACCGGGAGAAATTAACCCTTATTAGTTTTAACGGCTTAGATTATTATGTAAAAAACAACCGGGTAATCGGTATTCGGGGCTTAAATCTTTCAGATACGGTGTTAAGCCAAATTACAGACAAGCTGCTTCTTTTAGACAGTACCCAATTTAAACAAAGCGAGCTTTCAAATATGGAACACTTTAGTCCAAAAGTTGATTTTCAAAAAATCAGGAACATCGACCGCCAATTTATGCTCACGCTAAAATGTTTATCAAGTACGGTGAGAGACATCGCTGCACTTACAAAAAATGAAAATCCATCTTTAACCGTCGAAAACAATATTGCCAAAATGCGCTTACCCAATATTGATAAGGCAAGAGAAAAATCAAAGGAACAAACGCTGGTATCATTAGTGAAATAACAGCATGCCTTTTTAGGCGTTCAAAATAAATACCCTTATTTATCTGCTTTCTTAGTTCCATACACTTCGGCAATCTGGGCAGAAAGAAACTTAAAAGCAAGCGGCATTTCGGTAGCGGCATTTTTAATGCTCCCTTCAATAAAAATAAATCCTTTATAATTTATTTTATGTAACGCGCTTAAATAAGGCCTAAAATCGTCGCCCATAACACCAGGCAACGATCTGTTCTGTTTTTCGGCAACTTCAGAAAATGCAATCAATGCACCTGCTTCAACAATTTCATTTGGAGATTCTCCTTCACGCATCATATGAAATATATCGGCATTCAGCCTGAAATTAGGGTGATCAATTTCCCTTACCACCTCTGCAGCAGATTTTAATGAGGTAATAAAGTTCGTTTCGGTACGCTCAAGATTTTCCAGCAAAATGGTAACCTGATATTTCCCGGCAATTTGCGCCAGCTTTTTGCCCAATGCAACAAAGTCAGATTTTGCCTTAACGGTACCATAATCTGCAGGAATGCTTCTCGCACCTGAGCTGCCCAAAACAATAAACCTCACCCCGGCTTGCCGGGCCCTCGAAAGGACGGTTTCGGTATAAGCGAGCACCTTTGCCTCGTCTACTTCCGGACCAGCTATTTTTATACTTGCCGGATAAAAAAGGTTGCAGCTTAACACTTTACATTTTGCTGCTTTAATCTTTTTTAAATTGGTACTGAACTGCTCATCGGTGAGTGTAGGCGATAGCAACTTCGGAACTGATTCGCCGATCATTTTAAAACCTGAAGCATAAGCTAAACTATCCTGGGTTAAACCAGCAACAATACCCAAACGGGGATATTGCCTTTTATCCGAAATAAACCCGCATAAACCAATATAAATTAGGCAGATAAAAAAAAATAATTTATTCGTTTTGGTATATCTCATATCATTCTTCCTTTATTTGGTTAAAAAATAAAATTCCGCCCTGCTGTTTCTTGCATAGCTTTTACCTGATAGCCTGAGCATTTCTTCTTTAAATATAGTATAAAATCCGGGTATTAGGTTGGGTACTAACAGAACTTGGTTTATACACAAAAGTGAATAAGCAGAGATTTGTATGTTGGGATGCCATAATGAGCCGGCTATTGGGCAGTTTTTAAATCCAGTTCGTCGACAATTTAGCCGTGTTGGTATAATAGCGGCATTTATACTGAAACGTTTCGGGGGTGCAGGCGTCTTATTTACAAAACAATCACAAAATAGTAACTAAAAAATATAAACAACAGCATTATGAAAACCTTAATCAAAACCCTAACAAAATCAGTATTGGCAGCTATCATTTTAAGTGCTGCTCTTTTTTCCTCTAGCACAATGGCCGATGAGAAAAAACCGAATAAAGTTTCTGCACCTCAAAACGTAAACCAGGTAATTGTAAGCGGAAATGTAGAAGTGACCTTGGTGCAACGTGCGAAAGAAGGTATTAGCTACAATGACGACAATACCGGCAAAGTAAAAGTAGTACAAGATGGATATGCATTAAAAATCAATTCAGAAGATAATCAGCTAGCCAAAATTACACTTTATGTTAATAACATTTACAGGGTTAAAGCATCAGACCACGCTGTAGTAAAAACACAGGGCAAATTGACATTAAAACACCTTCAACTATTTTTAGAAGAAAATGCCGTTGCAGAAATCAATTCCGATACAGAAAGTTTATATACCGTAATCGAAAACAATGCCGATTTAAAACTGAGCGGCGCTACTGAAAAACACACGCTGGTAATGGGCAGAACACCTAAATTAAACCTGGACAGGTTTGCTGCACTCACAACAGAAACCGGTAATACTGATGCGTTGCAAATCGTTGCCCTGGCAAAATAATGCGGCGAAGAGAATAAAAAAAAGCGACATTGATGTCGCTTTTTTTTTGCAATAAACTAGCCTGGGTGATAGCCATTTGTTACGTACCCGTATATTAAACAGGCTTTACTGCTACAAGTTGCATTTCTTTTTCCTTTCCGCGGAGTTTAATGGCACCTAACAGGTGTGTAGTATAACGATCTGTTAGCTGAAGTTCTTTAATCAGCGCTATGGATACCAGCATCTCCTGGTTAAATTCCTTGCACATACCCTGGATTCTTGAGGTAGTATTCAGTACATCCCCGGAGTAGGTAATATCGCGTTTTATAATCCCAACTTCGCCGGCTATAATCTTTCCGCAATGAATACCTGCTTTAAAAGAAGGCAGTAAACCATATTTTCCAATGTACTTATCCTTCAGAAAAGACAAATGTGCTTTAATATCGAAAAAACAATTGATACATTTATTGTTCTTTAGCCCCTCTTCATAGCGCCAGGCAATAACTACTTCATCGCCTACATACTGGTATATTTCGCCCCTGTTTTCTAAAATGGGGTTGGTGATATCGATAAAGATATCTTTTAATAATTCGTGGTATTTTTTATCTCCCAGACTTTCGGCAATGGAGGTTGACGAATTTAGGTCGAGAAACATAAAGATCCGTGATTCTTCCTTTGGTGTATTGTATTTTCCCCTGATGATATCCCAGAAGATCCCTTGTCCGAACTTGCTGTTGATCTGCAGCAGCAATTGCGTGATGGAAACAACGATGGCCCATACCAGGCCGTTTTTCAAAAACCTTTTAGAATCGCCTAATTCATAGAGGCTCAGTAATTCATTTACGATTAAAATAATGCCTAAAAACGATCCGGCCACAACTAAAAGGGTATAACCGTAGGGCTTATCGTTATATTTTACGTTTACAAAAAACACGAGCAAACTCCCTCCTAACAGTGCTCCAAAAAGGCCGATAACAGCATTTAGTACGATGGAAGAAATTAATGTATAACCTGGTACCGGCCCTAAAGAATTCCGGGTATGCAGTACCAGGTCTTCAAAAACAGCAATTACGATCCCCGTCATGGTCCAGGCCAGGATAATAACAACTAATTGCTGAAGTTTCTGCCGGGTTTGCCGGTTGATTTTTACTGGCATCGTGATCTTTATTCCAAACTACTGATTCAATATACCCTGAATTTTACTAAAATACTGAATTTAATCATGCATCTGCCTTACTTAAACAATTAATTGGCAAAATCGCCTTGTTTTTCAGGTTAGATTGGCTAACGGGCCCAACCAATTAAAACCAACACTCTTTTCCCCAGATTCGGAACGATATATACTGTCCGTTGCCGCACATCAACTGTTCGAAAATGAACAGATCATCATCAACAACAAACAAAAACACCTGATTAATAGACAATTAAGATACTTTTTCATTTTGGCATCAGCTTGGTTAACCACTAAACGATACGATTGGTGTACGCCAGTTCTTATTGGCACACCAGCACAAGCTTAACAAAATTTAAACATCAGATGAAAACCTCCATTAAAACACTCATTACAATTGCATCAGCAGCAATTACCTTAACGGCCACCTTTCCTGCCAGCATAAGGGCAACAGAAAAAATAGAAACCCGGCTTTACAAGACCCCGAATTTCCGGAAGATCATCATAAAAGGAAATGTAGAAGTGATGTTGGTGCAGCGGCCAACCGCCGGAATAGCTTATGCAGATGATAACGCTGGCAACGCAAAAGTAACCCTGCAGGGCGAAGTGTTATGCATTACTTCACCTCATAAGGAAACGTGTAAACTTGTTATTTATGTAAACGATATCTACCGTATTGAGGCCGATCAAAACGCGGTAATAAAAACAGAAGCAAAGCTCAGCACAAAATTTCTACAGATCATGCTGAAGGGAAATGCTGTTGCCGACATCGATACCAATTGCGAAGGCTTATACACCTCAATTCTCGATAGCAGTAGGTTAAAACTCAAGGGGAACACTAATCAGCACACACTGATCATGGGTACTGCGTCAAATTTGGTCCTCGATCATTTTGTCGCCATCCAAACTAAGGTTAGCCAGCCAAAAAGCTACGAAGAGAAAATTGCCGCACTTATTCCTTAACTTATAATACATAAATCGTCATTGCGGGCAGGCTTTTATAGCCGGCAAAGCAATGACGATATCTCCCGGATACACAAATCCGGCCTGAAACAAAGCCTGTTTAATTCTGCTCTATCTCTTTCAGGCTATTCATTTTTTTATAAGCCAAAAATCCTTTTATATCTTCAAAGTGTTCGCGCACGCGCTTATTACCAAATTCGAATACTTTTTTCACCAATCCATCCAGGAAATCCCGGTCGTGCGATACCAAAATCAGGGTACCGTCAAAATCTCTGAGGGCATCTTTGATAATGTCTTTGGTTTTCATATCCAAATGGTTAGTCGGCTCATCCAGAATTAATACATTTACCGGCTCCAACAACAATTTGATCATGGCCAGGCGGGTTTTTTCGCCACCAGAAAGTACCTTAACCTTTTTGGTTGTATCATCCCCGCTAAACATAAAGGCACCCAACAGGTCTTTAATTTTCACCGTACCGTCGCTTAGTGGAATCTGATCAATGGTTTCGAATACCGTTAGGTTCTCATCAAGTAATGCAGCCTGGTTTTGTGCAAAGTAACCGATCTTGGCATTATGCCCTACCTTTAAACTTCCTTCAAAATCAATCTCGTTCATAATGGCTTTGATCATGGTCGATTTCCCTTCACCGTTTTTACCTACAAAAGCCACTTTTTCTCCACGCTCAATTACCATAGATGCTTTTTCGAACACAACATGGTTGCCATAGGATTTGGTCAGTTCTTCTACAATTACCGGATACTGACCAGAACGTGGTGATGGTGGAAACTTTAACCGTAATGCTGATGTATCCACCTCATCGATTTCTATTATTTCCAGTTTCTCGAGCATTTTTACGCGCGATTGTACCTGTAAGGTTTTCGAATAAGTACCCCTGAACCGGTCTATAAACTCCTGGTTATCGGCAATAAAACGTTGTTGCTCCTCATAAGCCTTTAACTGGTGAAGACGACGGTCGGCACGCAGTTGGAGGTAATGGGTGTATTTGGCCTTGTAATCGTATATCCTGCCCATGGTTACCTCGATGGTGCGGTTGGTGATATTATCTACAAAAGTACGGTCGTGAGAGATCACCATCACCGCCTTTGCCGAATTGATCAGGAAATCTTCCAGCCATTGAATACTTTCGATATCCATGTGGTTGGTAGGCTCATCCAACAAGATGAGATCAGGCTTCTTTAATAAAATCTTGGCCAGTTCAATACGCATACGCCAACCACCCGAAAACTCAGAAGTTTGACGGGTAAAGTCTTTGCGCTCGAAACCCAAACCTTTTAGTACTTTCTCTACTTCTGCTTCATAATTGGTTTCTTCAATGGAATAAAATTTCTCACTTAATTCCGACACCCGCTCGATCAGCTTCATGTAGTCGTCGCTTTCGTAATCGGTACGGATGGTAAGTTGTTCATTCAGCTCGTCAAGTTCTTTTTGCATCTGGTTTACTTCTGCAAAAGCCTTCATGGTTTCCTCAAAAACCGTAACCTGGTCATGAGTGAGCAAATGTTGAGGCAAATAGGCAATCACTGCCTCTTTCGGACCTGTTACGTTTCCGGAAGTAGGTTTAATTACATCGGCAATAATTTTTAGAATAGTCGACTTGCCTGCACCATTTTTACCCATTAAAGCGATTTTATCGTTCTCGTTTATCGAAAAGGTTACGTCGCTAAAAAGGGTGGTTCCGCCAAATGAAACGGAAATATTATTTACATTAATCACAATTAAGAATATTAAATTCGCGGCAAAGATAAAGGAAAGCGTGTAAATTATCGCGAGAATTTTAAAGACTAAGATTGAAGCTGGAAAGATTAAACTCAGGTGTGAATAGTGATTAGTCGATAATATCATTTTTGGGGCCGGGGTCTTCACCAATTTTTTCACCACTCAATTCCATCAAAGTGGTTTCGATGGTCTGGCACATGGCATTCAGGGCGAGGTCGTTTGATGCAGTGCCGAAAGGCTGCTCAATCTCATCTGCAATGGCTTCAAAGGCCACAAAGGTATAGGCAATAAAAACCACAATAAAGGGCGTAAGCCATTTGAGGCTATCCACCAGCCCGAAAGGTAATAAAAAACAGTACAGGTATACCGTACGGTGCAACAGCACCCGGTAACTATATGGAATGGGGGTTGAAATAATCCGTTCACATCCGCCTACAATCTCTGCCAGTTTATCCAGGTTTTCATCCAACCTCATCTGCTGTATCGTATCAATGCGACCTGCCTGGTGCGCAGCAGCTACCCACTCTCCCATGAGTTTCATTATCATAACAGGTTTGAACTTTGCAGAAATAATTAAACTATAATCTGCCTCACTGAGCCGTTTTTTAAGGTCCTGTTGCGGGTCTGTATCCCTAAGCTGGTGTTTCAACGCATAAGTAAAAGAGACCAGAAGATTAATAAAGTGCACTGCATGTAACCTGTCCGGGGGCTCTGGAAGCGTAAGTACCTGCCGCGCCAATGAACGTGAGCAATTCAATAAGGCTCCCCAGAGTTTCCGCGCTTCCCAAAACCGGTCATAACTGACATTGTTACGGAAACCCAGGAACAGCGCGAGCACAAAACCAAATAAGGTTAGCGGGGTTGGATTTAAAGGGATTTTGAAAGAAAAGATTTTACCGCTAAAGAATACCACCCCGATCGACAAAACAAACAGTAACGAGAGTCTGGGGAGGAGTTTTGGAAGAACAGAACCATGCCAAACAAACAGCATTTTGAACCAGTTTTCCTTATTTCTAATTATCATACCGCATTTTGGCTTTAAGCATCCTGCAAAACAAAGTTGTTTCTGTCTGTTTACAGCTTAATTGTCTGCCCTATTTTTTAATTCTTTCATAAATCCGGGGATCATGTTTTTTAATCCTGATCTTTACATATTTCGATGCCGGCATATTGCTTTCTTTCACTACATTATTGATACCAACCAGGACATTGGTTTCCGGAAAATACGTAACCGTATTTTTTTCGGGAATTTGATAGGGAACGATAATAAACAGCGGAGCTATCCGCTCTACACCATCATCATAGTTGAATAAATCTACCTTATCTCCGGCCTTGAACCCTGCGCGGTCAATGTCGTTTTGATTCATAAACACGACCCTGCGTTCGTTCTTTATCCCCCGGTACCTGTCGTCAAGCCCATAAATGGTGGTATTGAACTGATCGTGGGTACGGGTAGTGGCCATCATATATTCCCCGTCATCAAGATTGTTTTCAGGCAAACCGGTTAATGTAAATGGTGCTTTGTCTCCAAAATCCTTTGTAATAAATTTTCCATCCCTTGCCAGGTTGGGCAGGTAAAAGCCTTCCTTGCGTCTAACCCTTTCATTGTAGTTTTCAAAACCGGGAATACATTTTTCAATATCGTCTCTTACCGCGTCATAATTGTTGGCATACCGTTTCCAATCGACAACTGATTTATCGCCCAAAGTGGCCATGGCCATGCGGCATACAATCTGCGTTTCATTAATGAGTTTATCTGATACCGGTTTCAGCATGCCTTTTGAAGATTGTACTACCCCCATCGAGTTTTCTGTGGTAATAAACTGATGCACACCGTTTACCATATCGATATCGCTGCGTGATAGTGTGGGCAGGATAATAGATTCTTTCCCATGAACCAGGTGGCTACGGTTCAGTTTTGTAGATACAGAAACGGTTAAATTAAGTTTTCTTAATGCATTGGCAGTATAGGTTGTATCTGGCGTTGCCGACAGAAAGTTCCCTCCCATGCAGAATAAGACTTTTACTTTCCCTTCGTGCATGGCTTTGATCGCCCTTACCACATCGTAACCATGTTTACGTGGGGGATTAAAGCCATAAAAATCCCTCAAGCGGTCCAGTTGGGCATCTGTAGGCTTTTCATCAATCATCATGGTCCTGTTTCCCTGCACATTACTATGCCCGCGAACAGGGCAAACACCTGCACCAGGTTTACCGATACTGCCTTTTAACAAGAGGATATTGAGCATTTCCTTAATCATATCTACCCCATTGGGCTGTTGGGTAATTCCCATCCCCCAGCAAATAATGATTCTTTTTTTGAAGGCCAGCATTTGAGCAGCATTGTAAATCAATGCTGCAGAAACCCCTGATTCTTTGGCAAGGTGTTCTAAGTTATAGCTTTCGAACTGCCCGATAAAGGCATCATATCCAACTGTTTTTTCGGCTATAAAATCATGATCGAATACTGCTCCGGGAGATTTCCGCTCAAATTCGAGCAAAATCAATTCAATCGCCTTTAAAAGGGCCATATCGCCATTTATTTTTACAGGCAGGTAAAGATCTGCCAGTTTTCCGCCATTGCCCAGCACCCCGCTTACCTCCTGTGGATTACGGAAGCCCATTAAACCCGCTTCGGGTAAGGGATTTATCGCAATGATTTTTCCTCCGTTCTTTTTACATTTTTCGAGGGCACTCATCATCCGGGGTGCATTGGTACCCGGGTTCTGGCCAACAATCACGACCACATCCGTATCGTAGAAATCTTCGAGCTTTACCGTTCCCTTTCCGATACCGATTGTAGGGCGCAGTGCCGTACCTGACGTTTCATGGCACATATTAGAGCAATCCGGCATATTGTTGGTACCATATTCTTTTGCAAATAACTGGTAAAGAAATGATGCTTCATTGCTCGTTCTGCCCGACGTATAAAATGCTGCCTCATCCGGTACCTCCAATGCATTCAGATGGCTAGCAATTTTTGAGAAGGCATCGTCCCAGGAGATGGGTTGATAGTGGCTAGCCCCCGGTGGCAGGTACACCGGTTCGGTTAACCTTCCCATTTTCCCTATGGTAAAATCATCCAGCTTTGCCAGGTCATAAACCGAATTCTCCTTAAAAAAATCGGCAGTAACCCTTTTGGTTGTAGCCTCTTCTGCCAATGCCTTTGCCCCATTTTCACAATATTCGCCCAATGGCGACCGTTCATCATCCGGATCCGGCCAGGCACAGCTCGGGCAGTCAAATCCGCCAGCCTGGTTCATTTTAAACAGGGCCTTTGTTCCTCTTAAAAGTGTTTTTTCTTCAATCAGATCTCCGAAAGCGGCCATAACCGCCGGTATACCTGCTGCCCAGGTTTTTACAGGCGTTAGCTTGAGATCCAACAATTTATAGGGATTTTCTGCAGCAGGTTCTTTTTTATCGTTCTCCATACCTTAACTATTTAAAAGGGGATTAGGGTAATTGTCGCTTTGATCCTCTTCTACATTATCCAAACAGGTAAAGTCTTTTTCTACCAATAAACTGACAGACCCGGCAAGTCCGCTAAATCCTACCCGATCTGTATGAACCAGTTCCTGTACCATTTTCTCGGGCATGTACAACACCATACGGTTATCCATAAAATCGGCACGGAGGTTACTGTCGGCCGTGGTTGTTATGGCGTACTCCAACGTATTGCTCAGAAAATGCGAGCTTTCGGAGAGAAAGCCATCTGCACCTAATTTTTCGACTTCGGATTTAGTCAGTCTATATCGTAATGAATTGCCTTTTATTCTAATTTTCATGTAATGCAGGGATTAATAGCTGATCTTGATGGCTATATATATTAAATCTGTCTTTTTTAAGAAAACCCAGCAGTGTGATGCCAAATTCATTGGCCAGTTCAACAGCAAGGGTAGATGGAGCACCTATTGCAGCAACGATCGAAATGCCGGCCATGGCCGCTTTCTGAATGAGTTCGAAACTGGCTCTTCCGCTCAAAAGCAAAATATAGGCACTTAAGGGAAGCATATTTTTACCCAGGGCAGTACCGATTAACTTGTCTAATGCATTGTGCCGCCCAACGTCTTCACAGAGTAATACCAATTCTCCTTCCAGTGTAAAGAGCGCCGAAGCATGGATTCCGCCGGTTGCCTCAAAATTGCTTTGGGCCAGTCTTAATTGCTCTGGTAAACTATAAAATACCCCTGCAGATAAACGTATTTGCTGTTGACGGGCCAAATTTGTGTAGGCACTAACTGTTCTGATGGATTGTATGGAGCCTTTGCCGCAAACCCCGCAGCTCGAGGTGGTATAAAAATTTCTGTCAGACTGTGAAAGATTGGGCATAAAGCCTTCTGTCAATTCTACACGAACAACATTTTCTTTTTGCAGTTCGCAGGTTATAGGTACGTGGGCAATTGCTTTAACCGCTGCATGTGAAGAAATTATGCCTTCTGTAAACAAAAAACCAAGAGCAAGTTCCAGGTCGTTTCCAGGTGTGCGCATGGTGATGGAAATATTCTTTTCTGTGCGGATCCCTTCAGGTCCATACACGATTCTAATTTCGAGCGGCTCTTCTACCGACAGCAGGTCGGATGAAGGCGAAGCGATAAAACCAGAAACTTTATTAACCGGCAGACGCTTAATCGAAACCCATGGAATATCCTTCATAACGATGATTGGTAAGATCAGAAATTAAGACTAAATATACTTATTTTGAGCAAATAAAATAGATTAATTCAAAGTTACCGCCAAACTTTATCGTTTGGAGCAGGGAGATAAAAAACAGAGCTATGCTGATTGGCAAGGCTACAAAGCTGCGACTGCTTGAATAAAGAAAGCCTGCCAGAAATAAAAAGGAGCTATTTCATCATGATAAAACTGAAACTTAAATCAACATTTTAATCACCACTCCTAAAACAGCAGCCACAGCAATCAGTTGCGGTTCCTGTAGTTTCCTGATGTAAATAAGGGAGCAACCACTGGCTAAGGCAATAACTGCGGTGGGGATGTCTATGATCGATTTGCCTGCAATCACGATAACCGATCCAACCAGCGCACCGATAACCGCAGCCGTAATCCCATCAACAAAGGCTTTAATACTTGCATTCTTCGCTATCTTTTTAAAAAATGGGGCAAGCACTACCGTGAAAAGAAAACAAGGCGTAAATGTTGCCAATGCAGCTACAGATGCCCCTAAAAAACCATTAACCAGGTAACCGATAAAGCCAACCGTAATCACTACCGGCCCCGGGGTGATCATGGCCACCGCAACGGCATCTACAAACTCATTTTCTGTTAACCAATGATAATCGTTAACAACCCCGGCATGCAAGAACGGAACAATAGCCAACCCACTGCCAAATACAAATGTGCCGGCTTTTAAAAAGAAAAGACCAATCTGCACAAGTGTTGTTTTTGAGTAATCCCAAAAACCGGTTTCCGCAAATAAAAACAAAGGGCTTATACCAGGCGCTTTAATCCACCTGGGAGGCGATTTAACCAGCATGTAAATAAGTCCGCACCCGATAAAAATCAAAATCTGTTCCTGTTGGGTGATTACGGTAACCGCAATGGCCATAACATAAAATATCCACAAAAGCCAGTTGACTTTTAGCGATTGGAGGTTTAATTTACCAACCGATTTGATGGTTAATTTATAGGCACTGATCGCTATGATACCGATAACTGCTGCCCCCACCCCATAAAACACATCACGCATCCAGCTCATTCCGCCGTAGACTTGATAAATCATACCCAATATCACCACCATAATAAAAGACGGGAGCACAAATGCCAGGCCCGTAAGTGTTGCCCCAAGTAGCCCGTAATGGACGAATCCAATGTAGATTCCCAATTGTGCTGCCAAGGGGCCAGGTGCCAGCTGTGCCAATGCCAATCCTTCTTTATACTCTTCTTCGGTAAGCCATTGTTTTTGTTCAACCAAATCGCGGTGCATGTAACCCACCAGCGCTACCGGACCGCCAAATCCCCAGGTTCCCAATTTCAGAAAATAGAGGGCAATTTCTTTTAAGGTATATTTCTGGCTTCCCATCATGTCAGAACGCTATACCAAACTGAAAACCAACAGTAAACGTAGCCGGACGGTCGTTACCAAACCTTACCGGTAAAGGCAAAGCTGCAAACATACTGGCTGATTTGCCTTTGATGACCGTTTTATTCAGCACGGGGGTTAAACCATATCTGCCCGAAGTTTCAAAAGCGGCGCGGCCCGCAAAAGTCCAGCCTTTACCCAAAGCCACCAATACTCCCGGATGGAACGTAAAGTTCGACATTTTACTGATCCCGTTTTCTACCCTGACAGTAGGAACAAATTCTGCTGAAAAGCCAATTTTTGCACTTTTCCAGATATTTATACCGGTTGGCATACCCACTACATAATGGTGATCAAAGTTCATATCTGTACCGGTACGGCTGAAAGTGGCTATAGGGTGCAGGATGCCGACATAGCCGGTAATCTTTGGATAGGTTGTTGCAGGTGCAGCATTTTGCGCAAAAATTACCGCCGGCATGGAGGTAAAAAAAATGATTAGCGTTCTAAATAAATTCATAAGGCAAGGTTAAGCCCTATTGCCTCCATAAAATAGAACGTACTTGACTAATTTGTATCTTTTTTACCTGGCAGGATATTTTTTCGATAGCTCAGCGGGTTATGTCCCGTCTGTTTTTTGAACGTCCGGTTAAAATGGCTCTGATCTGAAAAGCCGGTAAGGTAAGCGATATCGGTTAATGAATAGTTATCATCTTTCATCAGTTCAATGGCCCTGTCTATCCGGAGCTTTCGCATGTATTCACCAAAAGACATGTTATCAAAATATTTGGAGAATTCCCTCGATAAATAGGTTGGGTTAATTTCCAGTTCCTCTGAGGCCTGTTGCAAACTTAGTGTCATGTTGGTATCCAGCTGATCCTGGATCATATCTTTAAGGGCTTTTGCCCAAACGGGTGCTTTCTTACCTTTCTCAGTTTTGAGGTATTGCTGGTATACCTGTAACAACAATTGCTCCACCGGCCCTGCCTGGCTATGTTTTAAATGATATAACTTTTGTGCCCATATATAAAGTCCATCATAGATAGTTAAACCAAAACTCAGCAATTCCTGGTCGTCCAATAGCTGGTGGGAAAGCCCGGAAAATATCGCTTCAAGCCCTGCTGCCTGCGGAGCAAAGTCGTGGCGGTCAGTATCCGCCCCACGAACAATAGCGGCTATCCTGTCCAAGGCTTCATCTTTAAGGCCATGTTTTTTGATGAAATAATCAAAGGTGCAACGGTCATCGTAATGAGAGTACTCTACCCCGGGCAGATCAAATGGTGTGGCATTAAGCTCAGCGGCTTTTTCCAGCACCTCAGCGTAAGGCACGTAGATAATTTCGGCATCGGGATCAATAAAACGCAAAATCAGCCACGGACAGGCAATCCGGTCAATTTTTGGGCGTTCGCGGGTAATCCATTTCATCTGGGTTCAACTGTTATTGCGGGTAAAATTAGCAATCAAATTTGTTTTCCCGGTATGAATCAATTTTTATTGCCCGGTAAAAAAAGTACCTCCATACAGGTGCCTGGTTAACCGCAGGAAAACAAATTATTTGATAGCATTGAAGCAGAATTAAAAGTATAAGAAATTACTTTACAAACAGTTTCAAAAAGTCAGTAAAAAAGAAGCCATTGACCATAATAAAGTGAAAATATGGGAAGTTACTGTGCCAGCGTATAATTTCCAGATCCGCTGATCCTTTCCCCGTTTGCCAATGACCCTGTAAAGGTAAAGCTATTGAGGCCGGTTTTGGTCAGGGTCAGGTTAGGCGAGGTATAACGGTATTTTCCATTCTCGAACCAATACAAGATAGCATGAAGAGCGCAGGATCCGCCTGCATCATCAGAGGTAAAGGTACCACTTTCAGCCTTAGGCATGGCATAGATTGTTAATTTTTTTCCGTCACTGGCATCAGGATCCAGTCCGACACGAATACTGCCAGGGCATTGTACATTATCTATTAAAGCCCTGACACTGTAGGTACCTCGCGTGGCCTGAAGGGTAATTTCGGCAGTATTCGGTTTAACCGCAGGTGTCCCGGCTCTCTGGGCAGTACCAGATCCTGAAACTTGCCCACCGGCCGCTGCAACAGACGTACCGGATTCCAGCCTTGAAGCTGAATTAGGGCCAGTCCTGGGTGCTGAACCAGTGCCAATACAGTTCGATACACAGTATTTTGTTCCGTTTACACAGTTATAAGAAGGCCCTCCTTTTACATCACTATAGGCCGTTATAAAGAATTCCATAGCACTTCCCTGTGGTACTACTTTGTTATATCCGGGCGTATGGGTATACAATTGTCCGGGATCGAGTACAAACAGCCCACCGCTCATCTTTTCCTTTGTCTTCCCGTCAGCAGCAACGATCCATGGGCCAAAAGTAAAGGTAACGCGTTTATCTGAACGATTTTCAATGCGCCAATTATATCCATACGAGCTTACCGAAGGTTCGTAACCAATAGATTTGTATGATACATAAAGATTGGGAAAACAAGGTGCTGGTTTAGCCACACTCCATTCAGTCTTGTTGTAGCCTCTGTTTTGGGCCAAAACCCCGCCAAAACTTAAAAGTAACAATAAAAAGAAGCAATTTTTTTTCATGACAATAACTTGATTGGTTTGATCTTATAAACTTCAGAATTTGTCAAAACAGTAACAATAGCTAGCACTAGCTATTTATGTACTCATACCCAGCCTGCCTCGAAAGCTTTCCTGATCAGTTCCTGTGGTGTACGGGCCTGCGCTTTGCGAAGGATGTTTTTTCTGTGTGCATTAACGGTATGCAGACTGATGAACAAAGCCTCTGCAATTTCCTTGCTGCTACAACATGATATCACCAGTTTCAGTACCTCGCGTTCCTTTGGGGTGAAAGGATCTGCCGATGGGCTAAGATCAACCCCGGTATTAATGTTAAAATAGGAAGGTTCGCCATCCAATCCAATAATCGAAAAGCAGGGCGTACCCTCAGGTTTTATATGCGTAATATCAGTATCTATATCTAACGTACGGTAATAATTCTTTTCGTCATAGTCGATTTGCACGGCCTGGTGAAGGAGCCTAATGTAACGGCCATCCTTTGCTTTCATACGGAGGTCGTACTGCATCTTGTATTTAGGGATTTTTTCGAACGGAAGTTTGGAAAAAAACTCCGTAATGCGCCTTTCGAACTCGAGAAAATAGGGCTTATCCTGCGGGTGCAGGATGTCGAGCAACCGAAGGATATTCATTTCTTCCGGTGTGTAGCCCAGCACAGTGATGATACCGGGACTAACGAACTCGAGTTCGGCTTTGAAAATATTAAATACATAGTAATAGTAAGTACCAGGCTGAAAAAGATGCAGAAGACGTTTATGCAGTTCAAATTGTAGCTCAAGCTCGTGTGGCCTGCCAGGGTCTTCTTTAACAACAGTGCGCCAGATCTTTTTAGCAGATTGGTACAGCGAAGCATTTTGGTTAGACATATAATGAAAACGTTAAATCGATTACATTAATAAATATAACCATAAAATTATTTTATTCCTATAGGTGAATTTGTCCTGTCATTAAAACTTGGTTAAGAAACCCGGTTATTGAAAAAACCAGGAAACCTCGACTTTATCCCATATTATGGAACTAAACGGTCTGAAATAGGAAGAACCCTTCAGTTAGAAGATGGCCTGAATTACCAGGATGATAAACTTCTACTGCAATCATTAAGGATGATGGTAATTTTTTTGAATAGCTATCTTGCAGGCAGCCCGGATTGACTGCCTGCAAAACAGTGTGATGAGCATACGCTTTTACCAGTTAATACCAAGATTAATCTCGAAACTTCCCGCCGTATAGCCGCTCAGGGCACCGGTTTGCGTGGTGTAGGAGGTATTAATGGCATACTTCCTTTTGTAATGCAGTCCAACACCAAAGCTTGCCGCCTTACTGGTATGGTACATAGCGGTTAGCAATACCTGCTGATTGGCTATACTTAACTGTCCGCCCATGTCAACAACATCAGCTATTTCCGAGAAAGAACGGTAGGCTACTTTGGGTTGAAAAACGTTGTCGCCAAACGGAATCTTATAACCTGCGGCAGCATAAACCATAGGTGTATTTACCAGTTTGAAATTATCCCTTTTAAAATAATTTTTCAGGTTGACCAATGCAAAATCAGCATTAAAACCTTTCGTAGTCAGTGCAACCCCAAAATCGCCATCGAAATAAGTTTTATGATCAGTGTTATATGCACCCACCTGAGCATCGTTCGGATTGCCGATTAGATCCTGCATGTCTATCCTTTGGTTCATAAAACCCGCCGATAAACCAAAGTGCAGTTTGGCCGTTTCGCTAAGCGGAAGGTGATAGGCATAACTGGCAAGGACACGGGTCTGCCTTTGCAGTCCAGCTTTATCAAGGTTCATGTTCAGGCCAACACCTACCCTTTCCCATCCGTAAACCGCTGTGAGGTTCTGCACAACGGGTGCCCCGGGAACATTATTCCACTGCGAGCGAAAAGCAAGGTTTACATCTGCCCCCCCTGCCACCCCGGCCAGGGCCGGATTAGCAAGATAAGTATTGTTGAAGTATTGGTTTAACAATGGACTCGTTTGTGCCTGTACTTTCGAAACCCCGATAAGTGCCAGCAGCATCAATATTTTTGTTTTCATCCTTTTAATTTTTGTTAACGGTTTCTGATAATGGTGATAAATCCTTTTTGAACCAGTTTGTCCGGCCCATAAGTGATGATGTAGTAGTAAGTTCCCTCAGCGAGTTCGTTTCCGCCAATGGTACCGTTCCAGCTATTATCATATCCTTTC
Source organism: Pedobacter zeae (assembly GCF_014196715.1). Taxonomy (GTDB): domain Bacteria; phylum Bacteroidota; class Bacteroidia; order Sphingobacteriales; family Sphingobacteriaceae; genus Pedobacter; species Pedobacter zeae. Next base: position 1,305,279 of record NZ_JACIEF010000002.1, on the reverse strand, counting down.
TTATTGTACATCTCTCTACCGTTACGGTCAAATATCCTCACTTCGTTAACAGGGTACATATCAATGTTCTGTACGATCCAGGTATCATTTACCCCATCACCATTTGGCGTTAAAATGTTTGTTGCAACAAGTTTATAATCCTCTGCTACATTAATCGTAACCGATCCAATACTGCTGCATCCGCTTGCATTGGTTACCCGGACCGTATAAGTAGTGGTTTGTGCAGGACGAACGGTAAGCGTTGCCGTGTTCTGTCCGCTGATGATTCCACCGGCTGTTGACCAGCTATAACCTGTACCGCCACTTGCCGTTAAGGCCGCGGTTTCACCTTTACTGATGTCTGTACCTTTGTTGCTTACGATACTTACCGCTGGAAGCGAATTGATCGTTAAGGTTCCGTTTACATACACAAAACTGTAGTTGTTTGATACGCCACCTGCCGGAACCAGTGCATAAGTACCCGCAACATTTCTGTTTGCAGTCGTACTTACCGAAGGTTTCGTACTGAGTGCGTTCTCCGTATCGCCGGCTTTAAAGCCGCTGTATGTTACCGCAAATGTTGGGAAGCCGTCAGACTGGCACATTACGGCGTTGCTTGCCGTAACAGTAAGCAATGCTTTGTTGATGGTTAAATTAGCGCCAACGTAGGTTATGTTGTAATTTGTCCCTGCGCTTACCGTACCTTGATTAATTGCATAAGTACCTGCATTCTCTCCGGCGGCTCTAGTTAGTGAGCCGGTGAAGCTATCACCCGTTACCAATGCCGGGGCAAATGTATAAGTCAGCGCAGGATCAGCATCGCCATAGGTTTTGCTTTTTGCTGCCGCCGTTACGGTTACCGTTTTCTTGCCAATGGTTAAATCTGCAGCCACATAAGTTAAGGTATAGTTGCTGTTTAAAGCCAGCGTACCCTGGTTGATCGGATAAGTACCTACGTTTTCGCCAACGGTTCTGGTCAATGCACCGGTGAAACTATCACCCGTTACCAATGCCGGGGCAAATGTATAAGTCAGCGCCGGATCAGCATCGCCATAAGTTTTACTTTTCGCTGCTGCGGTTACGGTTACCGTTTTCTTGCCAATGGTTAAATCTGCACCCACATAAGTTATGGTATAGTTGCTGTTTAAAGCCAGCGTACCCTGGTTGATCGGATAAGTACCTACGTTTTCGCCAACGGCTCTGGTCAATGCACCGGTGAAACTATCACCAGCTACCAGTGCCGGGGCAAAAGTATAAGTCAGCGCCGGATCAGCATCGCCGTAAGTTTTGCTTTTCACTGCCGCGGTTACGGTTACTGTTTTCTTATCGATGGTTAAATCTGCACCCACATAAGTTAAGGTATAGTTCGCATTCAGCGCTAACGTACCCTGGTTGATCGGATAAGTACCTACGTTTTCGCCAACGGCTCTGGTCAATGCACCGGTGAAACTATCACCCGTTACCAGTGCCGGGGCAAATGTATAAGTCAGCACCGGATCAGCATCGCCATAGGTTTTGCTTTTCGCTGCCGCCGTTACGGTTACTGTTTTCTTATCGATGGTTAAATCTGCACCCACATAAGTTAAGGTATAGTTCGCATTCAGCGCTAACGTACCCTGGTTGATCGGAT
>NZ_JACIEF010000002.1:0-1303573 GCF_014196715.1 Pedobacter zeae | reverse complement strand
GATAAGTACCTACGTTTTCACCAACGGCTCTGGTCAATGCACCGGTGAAACTATCACCCGTTACCAATGCCGGGGCAAATGTATAAGTTAGCGCAGGATCAGCATCGCCATAGGTTTTGCTTTTCGCTGCCGCCGTTACGGTTACCGTTTTCTTGCCAATGGTTAAATCTGCACCCACGTAAGTTAAGGTATAGTTGCTGTTTAAAGCCAGCGTACCCTGGTTGATCGGATAAGTACCTACGTTTTCGCCAACGGTTCTGGTCAATGCACCTGTGAAAGTATCACCCGTTACCAGTGCCGGGGCAAAAGTATAAGTTAGCGCAGGATCAGCATCGCCATAGGTCTTGCTTTTCGCTGCTGCGGTTACCGTTACTGTTTTCTTGCCAATGGTTAAATCTGCACCCACATAAGTTAAGGTATAGTTCGCATTCAGCGCTAACGTACCCTGGTTGATTGGATAAGTGCCTACGTTTTCACCAACGGTTCTGGTCAATGTGCCGGTGAAGCTATCACCCGTTACCAGTGCCGGGGCAAATGTATAAGTCAGTGCCGGATCAGCATCGCCATAGGTTTTGCTTTTCGCAGCAGCAGTTACGGTTACTGTTTTCTTGCCAATGGTTAAATCTGCACCCACATAAGTTAAGGTATAGTTCGCATTCAGCACTAACGTACCCTGGTTGATCGAATAAGTACCTATGTTTTCGCCAACGGCTCTGGTCAGGCTTCCTGTAAAAGTATCACCTGTTACCAATGCCGGGGCAAAAGTATAAGTCAGCGCAGGATCAGCATCGCCATAAGTTTTACTTTTCGCTGCCGCGGTTACGGTTACTGTTTTCTTGCCAATGGTTAAATCTGCACCTACATAAGTTAAGGTATAGTTGCTGTTTAAAGCCAGCGTACCCTGGTTGATCGGATAAGTACCTATGTTTTCGCCAACAGCTCTGGTCAGGCTTCCTGTAAAAGTATCACCCGTTACCAATGCTGGGGCAAAAGTATAAGTCAGCGCAGGATCAGCATCGCCGTAAGTTTTACTTTTCGCTGCTGCGGTTACGGTTACCGTTTTCTTGCCAATGGTTAAATCTGCACCTACATAAGTTAAGGTATAGTTCGCATTCAGCGCTAACGTACCCTGGTTGATCGGATAAGTATCTACGTTTTCGCCAGGTACTCTTGTCAGGCTTCCTGTAAAAGTATCACCAGCTACCAGTGCCGGGGCAAATGTATAAGTCAGTGCCGGATCAGCATCGCCATAAGTTTTACTTTTCGCAGCAGCAGTTACGGTTACTGTTTTCTTGCCAATGGTTAAATCTGCAGCCACATAAGTTAAGGTATAGTTCGCATTCAGCACTAACGTACCCTGGTTGATCGGATAAGTACCTATGTTTTCGCCAACGGCTCTGGTCAGGCTTCCTGTAAAAGTATCACCTGTTACCAATGCCGGGGCAAAAGTATAAGTCAGCACAGGATCAGCATCGCCATAAGTTTTACTTTTCGCTGCCGCGGTTACGGTTACTGTTTTCTTGCCAATGGTTAAATCTGCAGCTACATAAGTTAAGGTATAGTTGCTGTTTAAAGCCAGCGTACCCTGGTTGATCGGATAAGTACCTATGTTTTCGCCAACAGCTCTGGTCAGGCTTCCTGTAAAAGTATCACCCGTTACCAATGCCGGGGCAAAAGTATAAGTCAGTGCCGGATCAGCATCGCCGTAAGTTTTACTTTTCGCTGCTGCGGTTACGGTTACCGTTTTCTTATCGATGGTTAAATCTGCACCCACATAAGTTAAGGTATAGTTCGCATTCAGAGCTAACGTACCCTGGTTGATCGGATAAGTACCTACGTTTTCGCCAACGGTTCTGGTCAATATGCCGATGAAACTATCACCCGTTACCAATGCCGGGGCAAATGTATAAGTCAGCGCAGGATCAGCATCGCCGTAAGTTTTACTTTTTGCTGCTGCGGTTACCGTAATCGTTTTGGGTACGATGTCAAATGTTTTACCTGGTGTAAAAGTAAGCAAGTAATTACTGCTTGCGGCAAGTGTACCTTGTGTAATAGCATAAGAACCCACACTTTCTCCAACCGCGCGGCTTAACAATCCTGTTAACCCATCTGTAGCATACAGGCCTGAGCCCCCAATTGTATAGCTTAAAGCCGGATCAGCGTTGCCGTAAATTTTAGATTGGCCGGTATTGGGCGTTACAGTAACCGGCCTTTTTGTAATGGTTAAAGCCGTCTGGTTACCCGTCGCCTGCAGAAAATTATAGTTAACTGCGGTTAAACCGGTTCCGTTTACAGCAAATGAACCCACTGCACTACTGATGGTAGCCGCAGTGGTAAAACTAAGTGTTCCCGTGGTCGCAGTTCCAATATTTTCACCGTTTACAAAGCCTGTAACGGTTCCGGTAAGGGCAGGTACAGCATCTCCATATATTTTTGATTTAACATCTGCCTCATAAGTTAAGGTTGCTTTGTCAACAGCACTTGCAGGTATGGTTATTACAGGACTATTCGCACCCGGGCTGGAAAGGGTCACGCTGCCTGAAATATTGGTATTGGCTGCAGCCGTTGCTTTCAAACGTACATAAAGTGTACCTGATACTGTACCTGAGGTACCAATGGTAGCAGTATTGCCGTAGGTAATATTATTCGCACTTACCTCAAAATTAGCAGTTGACGATGGCGTAGCCACAATGCCAGCCGATAAGCCAGACCCGAAAAGGGTAATACTGGTCGAGGTAGATGCGGTTCCATAGACTGTATTTAAAGCTGATGGAAAGTTTGCCGCTGAAGCTGTGATTAGTTTTGATTCCACATAGCTAATGGAAAATTGCGTTGCTGCAGCGTTTCCATTTCCAGCTGGATCAGAAGCCTGGTTAGCAGGAACATTGATCGTTACGGTACCATTTGCAACAGGAATAGCATTAAATGTATAAGTTGTACCACTTCCTGCAAAATTGCCCAGTGTTGCATTGGTGGCCGTGATTCCAGTCAGCGAAAAACCAGTAACAGGCTCAGAAAACGTTATCGTAAAAGGGATCGGAGAAATACCCGTTGATCCGCTGGCGGTTGAGGTGATCGTTACAGTCGGTAAAACCCCGTCAATTATAATAGCCTTATTTGCACCCAGCGAACCCGCAGCGCCAGGCGATGCCAGGGTTAGCGGAGCATTGTTGCCCGCTGCATCTTTTATCGTTCCCCCATTCAGGGCAAGAGCGGCCGTCCCTGCATAATCCAGGTCAGCAGATAAATCGCCGGGCTGAACGGTATAATTAAAGGTTAAACTATTTGTGCCAGAACCTGAGGAATAAGCAGCAAGCCTGTCAATGGCTCCGGTCTCCAAGGATAGCTGAGGAGTACCTGTAACCGTAACGGGTTCAGAAAAAGTAGCAGTTATTGAAATTACATCACCTATCTTATACAAGCCGTTAGCAGTAGAAGCATTTACATTGCTCACCACCGGCGCAATGCCATCAACTACAATGTTCTTGTTTGCGCCCAGAGAGCCTGCGGCTCCGGGAGTGGCAAGGGTTAATACCGTATTGTTTCCGGCCACATCCCTGATTGTTCCCCCGTTAAGTGAAAGAGCACCTGTAGTGGAATAATCCAGATCTGAAGAGATATCTCCTGCCTGGACGGTATAATTGAAAGTCAAAGCGCTGGTTCCGGAACCTGAACTGTAACTCACAGTCCGGTCAACAACCCCGGTTTCCAGGACGAGTTGCGGGGTGCCTGTTACACTAACGGGCTCTGAAAAATTGACCGTAACAGCGATGACATCGCCTAACTTATAAGTACCATTAGCGTTAGCAGAATTCACGCTGCTTACTGTTGGTAATATACCATCAATTATGATATTCTTATTTGCACCCAGTGAGCCCGCAGCCCCTGGAGCTGGCAGGGTCAATATTGCGTTGTTACCTGAGCCATCCTTAATCGTTCCACCATTAAGGTTAAGTGCGGTCGTTCCTGCATAATCCAAATCAGCAGAAACATCCCCGGCCTGAACAGTATAACTAAAAACAAGCGTACCGGATCCGGAACCTGAAATGTAATTAACAACCCGGTCAATACTTCCTGTCTCCAAAGTCAGCTGTGGCGTACCGGTTACCGTTACCGGATTAGAAAAATCTATGGTCAGGTCCAGTGTATTGCCCACTCCATAGGTAGCATTTGCTGCAGTCGAGCTTAGCCCTGTAATGGTAGGACCTGATACTACAGGTGTATAATTGATCTGGAACTGGGCAGATGCAGCATTGCCGTTGCCCGCTAAATCCTGTGCGGCATTGGCAGCAATATTGATGGTTACTGTTCCGCTTGCAGCAGGTACTGCATTGAAAGTGTACGTATCACCGCTTCCTGAAAAACCATTGATCGTTGCGTTACCCGCAGTGATATCACCTGCCACAAAATTTGTTACCGGCTCCGAAAATGTTACCGTGAACGGGATCGGCGAATTCGGGGTCGACCCGCCCGATCCTCCTGCGCTACTGGTAACAACCACCGTCGGACTGGTCGTATCTATGGTAAAGGTATTAGTATTACTATTCGGGCTAACGCTGTTCCCGCTAACCTGTGCAGTAGCGTAAACCGTATGGGGGCCCTGCCCAAGGGTAGTTGGCTGTGCGAGCGACCAGGCACCACCCGCAGCTGCTGTAGCAGTAGTGCTTAGTGCTGAGCCATCCACATAAACCTTAACTGTAGCATTTGCATCAGCGGTACCGCTATAGGTCGGAGTGGTAGTAGCCACAACACTCCCATTGGCAGGAGTAACGATTACCGGTGCCGCAGTTTGCGATGTGGTAACCTTTACCCAGTTAAATGCGTCCAAACCCGCATAAACATAAGCTCCACCTAGAGTAACCTGCATTTCATCAATAATGATATTGGAATAATTCTGACCGTTAAGATTGGTCAGATCGATGAGTGTGTAGCCGTTGGTAGTGCCCAACGAGGTTGCAAAACCTGTTGTCTTGGTCTGGGTAAACTTGGTCACTCCGCTGAGCTTGCCGGTTACCGTAAGGGTACCCAAAACATTTTGCTGAAGCGAAGTATTGGATAAAAATATCCAGAAACGGTTTACCTTAAAAAGATTGGAAGTTGTCTTTATACTAAAAGAGGCAGAGCTAGCCACTGCCCCGGTACCTGAATTATCGATATACCGGTTGTCGTTAGCCGTTCCGCTCCATCCGGTACCAGGATAATTTCCCTGGATATCGAAGATACCCACATGGGAGACGATATTGAAAACAACCCCATTGTCGGTAAAGCTGGTTGAACCATGGGATTCCGTTTCAAAGGTCTCGGTTGTACTCTGCGCATGCAGCGTTACCGTGAAGACCAAAAAAAGCATTAATAAATAGTAGCGTTTTTTCATTTATTTAGAATAAGAAAGGTGCAAAAGATGGCGCCTGTTACCGCAAACCGGATGCAGTCCTGTTTGACGCAGCGTATAAAAAAATAATTGGATTGTGTTGTCTCACGTCGGACTGATTCTGGCCGTTCGTCTTGAAACTACCAGGTTCCTGGTTAAAAATCGAGCTGACAGCTGGCACAAAAGTGTGCATCCCCGGAATTTTAAAAGTTTGGTGATCTGAACATACCTGTTCTGTCCTGGTAAATAGCATAGAAAGCCATCAATACCAGCTAAGATCCCAGAGAAAGGATAAAGCAAATAAGAGCGCATATCGGTTAGAATATGAGATGATTAATTATCTCACAAAGATGGGAAAAATAATAATCTAACGCACTACAAAACAATAAGAGCCACATTATATCACCAATTTTTTACATTCACAGCTCATCTAAAATTAATGCTAAAAATTGCCAAAGGTATTTGGTCGGCTTTTACCCTCACGCTCTAGAAATGGTACCAAGTATAGTAGAGCGTATATGCAGCTGAAACGATTTAGGTCTGTATATCATATTTTATTTGGATTTATTCTAAATAAACATACCTTTGCAAAAAAAATGCCACAACAGACTGGAACTCCGTGTGGCATTACCGGGTTTAAGCCCGGATACCTTTAACATCTAATTAAAAGTAAATGCAATTTAAGAAAATTTTATTCTTTGGTGTGTGCTGCACCGGAATATTTGCAGCGCATGCCAGTTCTGGTACTTCGCTGACAGGATATTGTACCAATCCTGCAGATAGTCTTGTTCAAAACCGCAACGATGAGCAAACTGGTGTAGTGCGTGGAAGGATCACCACTGCCGACGGTAGCGTGGCCGCTAATGTAAGTGTAGTTTTAAAAGGCACTCGCTATGGTTCGGTAACTGACGAAGATGGATTTTACCAGATCAGGCGTGTTCCGGTTGGTGATTATACCCTGGTCGTTTCGGCGGTTGGCCTTTACCCGAAAGAAAAGCAGATACATGTATCGTCGCGCGGCACCGTGATTGCTGATTTTTCTTTGAAAGAAAACCGTTCCGAATTAGACGAAGTACAGATCAGCACGAATAAAAAAAGATATAAAGTGGATAAAGTATCACCTTCCTTGCGGTTACAATCTCCCCTGATCGAAGTACCACAGAACATCCAGGTCTTAACCAGCAAAATACTGGCAGACCAGCAGGTATTTGATATTGTTGACGGGGTAACCAGGAATGTGAGCGGTAGCTTGCGCGTAGGCCATTGGGATGCCCAATATGCCAACATTTTTATGCGTGGAACCAGTATTCCGGCTTTCCGGAACGGCATGAATCAAAAAATGCCCTGGGGCCCATTAGCTGACGATGCCGCAACTATCGATCGCATTGAATTCGTAAAAGGTCCTTCTGGTTTTATGATGGCCAATGGCGAACCCGGTGGTATTTATAACGTGGTAACCAAGAAACCTACCGGTCAAAACCGCAGTTCGGTAAGTGTAGCCGGTGGAGGTTATAACCTGGGCCGTGTCGCTGCTGATTTGGATGGTAAATTAAGTCGCGATGGCCGGTTATTGTTCCGCCTGAACCTAGCTGCACAAACCAAAGACAGTTACAACAAATACAATTACACCGATAAATACATTATTGCTCCCGTAATTAGCTACCAGGTGGATAGCAATACCTTAATCACGGCAGAATATACGACCCAGCATGTAGAAGCCCAGGCACTGGGTTCATACGGCTTTTCACCGAAAGGATTTGGCGATACAGACCCCAGTTTCTTTCTTGGCGATCCGGCGCTCGACCCTGCAAAGCTTTATGACCACAATGCCACCGTTTATGTGAGCCACCGTTTAAATAATGACTGGAAGATAAATGCCCAGGCAGCCTATTTGCGTTATGGTTTAGATGGAGGTACCCCGTGGCCATCGAAAATCGCACCAAATGGCGATATGCGCCGCTACCTGAACATCAGTGAAGAACTGGCCATCAATAAAAATATCCAAATGAGCCTGATGGGCGACCTGACTACCGGGCCTGTTGTGCACCGCATTTTGGCCGGCCTTGATATGGGCAACCTGAAAACATGGGGCGATTTTTCAAGCGTACAACAGCCCGATCTGCAATTGGCAAACAACGCTACATTTAACATTTATAACCCTGTTTACGGCATTCCTTTTACCAATATCCCTTACTTCGATCGTTCGCGCAGCATTCAGAACCGTTCAGGATCAAATGTATATGCCACTAACCTCACCTATACCGGTGCCTACCTGCAGGATGAGCTCCGCATGCTGGACGGACGGGTTCGTTTAACCCTGGCCGGCCGTTTTACACATGCCGTAACCGTGGGCAAAACCAACCTTACGCAGCTATCTGACAATGTTTTTAGCCCAAGGGCCGGTTTGAGTGTAACCCTGGCGAAAGATTTCAGTGCCTATACCCTGTATGACCAGAGCTTCCTGCCTGTTGCCGGCCAGGACTATGCCGGAAACCCTTTCAAGCCGATCCGCGGTAACAACATCGAACTGGGCCTTAAAAAGGATTTTTTTGACGGTAAATGGAACGTAACCGCTGCTGCCTTCCGCATCAAGAAGAAAAATGTGTTAACTGCCGACCTCGATCCGGCGCACCTGGCGCTAAATCCCAATGCCCAGATCCAATTGGGAGGCATCACGTCAAAAGGTATTGAACTGGATATCAACGGGGAAATTACCCGCGGCTTAAACGTTGTATTAAATTATGCGCTAACCGATGCCACGGTAAGTGAAGATGCTAAACCAGAACTGGTGGGCAGGCATACCCCTAACTCTGCGAAGCACATTACCAACGGCTGGTTATCTTACCGCTACCAAAAGCAAGGGGCTTTGTTGAACGGTTTTGGGCTGAGTGCGGGCTACCAGATCCAATTGGACCGTTATGCCGGATCTACCACTGTTCCATTGATGTTACCAGCTTATTACCGTTTTGATGCAGGCGTTTCTTACGAAAAAGGTAAAATAACCATTGCCGCTGTAGTGAATAACCTGTTAGATCGCAGGCTGCTTACCCAGGGCTCGTATACCAAACTGGCAACAGAAACGGCAACATCCGTTTCGTACTATACCTATATCTATGAGGTTCCACGCAACGCACGATTGAGCATTACTTACCGGTTTAAATAATCACACCCGATCAATAAAAACAGGCACCATGACCAAAACCCGAAATCAAGGAAAGAAAAAGCAAAAAGACACACTTTTTAAGCGCATCAACAATTGGTTGCACTTGTGGTTAGGTTTGATATCCGGCGTCATTGTACTCATCGTATGCCTCACCGGGTGCATCTGGGTATTTAATGAAGAAATTACCGGGCTGCTGGAGCCTAACACCAAAGTAGCCTGGCAGGATAAGCCCGTGGTTAAACCCTCCGAGTTAATGCGCATTGCCGCTAAGCTTTACCCGGAGAAAGTGCCATCGTACGCCAATTACCAGCAAGGCAGGGCTATTAATTTAAATTTACGGGCCGCCAATGCCGCCCCGAGGGATCGTCGTACGGGAAATACCATCCTCAAAGTAAATCCCTATACGGGCGAGGTGATCAGTACTGAAGTGCACCAACCGGGCGAATCAGATTTCTTCAGGTTTATTTTAAACGGACACCGTTTTCTCTGGATGCCTGCCCAAATAGGGCGGCCAATAGTTAACTACGGCACCCTGATTTTCGTTGTTTTACTGATTACCGGGCTCATCTGGTGGTATCCAAAAAAATGGAATCAATCCACTCGTGATAAGAGTTTTAAGATCAAATGGGGCGCCTCTTTTAAACGGGTAAATCTCGACCTGCACAACGTACTCGGTTTTTATGCTTTATTGTTCCTGCTGGCCATCGCCCTTACCGGAATGGTATATGGTATTAAATGGTATAGTGAGGGCATATACTGGGTGACATCAGGCGGCGAAAAGCTGGCAGCATACAAACGGCTGGACTCAGACTCTACGCTGAAAGGAACGGGCTATACCCCGGAAAAAGCGATGGATGTGGCCTGGAACCGGGTTATTGCCCGCCACCCTGAATCGATGGGTTTTTATTACAGTTTTGCCGATACGGCTGATGCCAAGGCCGCCATCAACATTACCGTATACCCAAATAAAGGGCAGTTTTACAATAGCCAGGGTTACACGTTTGACCAGCATACCCTGCAGGAGTTAAAACGACAGGATGCCTATTCTGTAGCCTATGCACAAGCTTCTTTTGGGCAGAAATTGCGAAAGATGAATTACGATATCCATGTTGGCAGTATTTTGGGCTTTCCGGGCAAGGTACTGGCCTTCCTGGCCTCACTTATTGGCGCCAGCCTGCCGATTACCGGATTCCTGGTATGGTATGGCCGGAAATTTAAGAAAAAGAAACCGGCAAAGATTTTGGCGAAGCAGCCTGCCAAGACCTTGCCGGAACCGGCAGAACAATTACTCGTAGAAATATAAAGGCAAAGCCCCGGATCCAAAGCCGGGGCTTTGCTATATTAAACAAACTTTTTGAAATAGAAAGAAGCCTTCGGTTAGAAGATGGCCGGTATTGCAATAAACAGTAAGGCTTAAACTGATAAGCAATTCCTAAAAGTACTGTAGTTTGAAAGTAGCTCTTTGCCCGTTTGGTAACTTTAACCGGTAGGTAATTTAATAGATCACTGAGGTCTTTTGGGTAGCTTCATCCGTTAACCACAAAATGGAAAGCCGGGCCAAATGATCTCATTGCAATTATTTTAAATTCTCGCCATCTTTAAAATGTAACCGCCTAAATACAAGGCCAGATAGTATGGTCAAAACACCCACAACAAGAAAGGTGTACCTGAACGCATTGTGGATATCATCATGTATGAGTTTCACATCCCCGCGAAATAACTTCAGGACAATCAGCCCGAAAGCAACGCCAAACCCAATCGCAAGTTGCTGGTTTACAGATATCAGCGAATTACCGCTACTGGTATGATACTCACGCAGATCAGCAATTGAAATGGTGTTCATGGCCGTAAACTGAATGGAATTAAAAAACCCCATCACCACAATGATCGGTACATAATAATAAATAGAGGCACCTATTGCAGGGATAGCCATCGTGCAGATCAGGCTCCCGATTATAAAAGTATTGGCCATCAACGTTGTTCTGTAACCAAACCTGTTCAGAATTTTTATAACCTGCGATTTCGCAATAATAGCCGTGAGTGCCATGGGTGCAATAATCCAGCCCGAAACGACTGCAGATTGCCCGTAAGCGATCTGGATCATCATGGGCAACAATAAAGGTATCGCACTGATGCCCAGCCGGGTGGCAAGGTTACCAAGTATACCTACCCTGAATGTTCTTACCTTAAATAAATTCAACGGGAAAATAGGGTTATTGTCTGTTACAGCATGCCGGTAATAAAAATAAAGCATTAACACCCCAAGTGATAAAATAGCCAGGGCAGGTGTGGTATAAACAACATTTCCGAAGAGTTCGAGCGAAATGGAGAGAAACAATGATGCAGCAGCAAAAATTAAAAATCCCCGTAAATCAAAATCAATCACCGCAGACCGGTAATCAGGCATATACCGCAAGCTGAGCACAATCCCCAAAACGCCCATCGGTATATTGATCAAAAATATCCAGTGCCACGACAGGTAATCTACCATATATCCCCCCACAAGTGGACCTAAAACAGGGCCAATGAGCGCAGGTATAATTGCAAAATTCATGGCTTTCAATAGATCTTTCTTCGGAAAACTCTTAACCAGTGCTAATTTTCCAACTGGTGTCATCAAACTTCCACCTACGCCCTGTATTATCCTTGAAATTACCAGTTGGGTCAAATTTCCGGAGAGCGAACAAAAAAGTGATCCCGCACTGAAAAGTATTAACGACAGGATAAATACTTTCTTCGTACCAAATTTATCGGAGAGGAAACCACTCACCGGCATAAAAACAGCCAGTGTTAATACATAACCAATAATGGCATTTTGCATATTCAACGGAGATTGATGGAGATCCTTTGCAATGGCCGGCAGCGATGTATTAAGTATGGTCGAATCGAGCATCTGCATAAAAATGGCCGTAGCCAGGATCATGGGCAATACGCGCCTTGTAGCTTCTATATTTTTCAGTTGTAAATTTTCTGGCATAGCTAAATTTTGGGCCTGTACTGATGAAACAGGGCAAACTTTCCTTGTCTGCTGGTTTCCACATTCATCTTATACACGGCTATATCTTAAATGGCATTCAATAGATAAATATAAGCAATAGCCGCCTGTCGAAACCCGATTTTTTATCAAAAGTAGAAACTATTCTTAAGCTCCGTAATGGGATTTCCCCGAAAAATTCGATTTAGAAAAACCTTCAAGATCGAACCGCCCAAATGGCAGACGCATTCAGCCGTATTTATCTGATTAACAATAAATTAATAGGTAATAAAAAAGCAAAAGACTGCTTAAAATCTCTTGCCCTGTTAAGGGTCATTAGCGACCTAATTCAAACCATGCCATTGATGAATGGATTGAAATTAGGTGGTTTTCCTAAAATTTTGGAGAAAAATTAATAAAAAATGAAGTCATTTAATTTAAATCTACTAACTATTGATCAAGAAGCCATTAGGGAATACTTTTAAATCCATTTAAAATAGAAAAAAGCAACTTGTATAAAAGTTGCTTTTTTCTATTTTATCTTCTTTTGAATTATTTTGACTTTTCTAAAACGCTTTTTAAATTAGCCATAAATCTTTTACCATCTTCTTCTGTTCGAATAGCTTTTGAAAGACTATCTTCATAGGAATTATTGCTTGTGCGTCTTTTTTCTCCAGACGCTTTTTGGTGGCTAGTTACTTTCTTAAAATGTTCTAGCTGTTGTTGCATACGTGGATTCATATTACAAATATAATAAATAAATTTTACAACAATTAAAATTTATTTTAATGAAAACATATAATATCCATATAATTGTTTTCTATCCCTTAAGTAATCAAATGGCTCAATAATAGGTTTAAAGAGTGGATTTCCTTGATCATCTCTTTCGACATCGATTTTGTTTCTTAATAGTTTCACATACCAATCTACCCCAACACAAACAAAAAAATCTGACATTAATTCCCTATTTAGTATGAACATGCTATGGTATAGGTTTGCACGAATATCATCCGAGCCATCTAAACCAATAACGCTATCCTGTCTATCATTCAAAAAATAATAGGCGACAAAAATAGCAGTCGATAAAACTTTGCTGACATCCTGGTGCTTGAGTCTTATCTTATCATCTATCGATCCAGTTTCATCAACCGGACCTAAACAGAGATTATAAACCTTCGATAAGAAGGGATCTGGATGCAAAGAAAGCTTAACATGTATATGTATAAGGCCTCCATTTGTCTGTGGAGCATCAAATTCCGCAATTAATTCATTTCCATTATCATTTACAGCATTTACATCATAAATATTTTGCAGATCTAATCTTACCATTTTCGAATATACGAATTATGAGAAAATCTATAAATTATCAATCATTTGAAAAAGACTCAATAAGTGAAATCTCTATGCTAATTCAGCTGTCGCAGCAATAAACCCTAAACAAAAAATCAGGCGTCATTTGTTCTATTCAAAAATGCAAATTATCCAAAACTAAAAAAGTCTGTAATTTCAAACCATGCCATTGATGAATGGATTGAAATTAGGCGGTTTTTCTAAAATTTTGAAAGAATATTTATTCTGTAATATACTTAACAGGGTTAAATCCAGTGGCAATAAAGTTGATGGATAAAAAAATTATAACTTTGATAAAAAAGGTGATATGCATATATTGGTTATCGAAGACGAACAGAGAGTTGCTGGCCTGCTTCAAAAAGGATTAGAAGAGCAGGGATTTACTGTTACCTTGGCCTATGACGGAGAATTTGGAAAAAGATTAGTATTTTCAAATAAATATGATTTAATCATTACCGACATAATTCTCCCTAAAGTTAGCGGGATTGAACTATGCAAGGAAATAAAAACCAAATGTCCAACTGTTCCGATTATTATGCTTACCGCATTAGGTACAACAGATGATAAAGTAGAGGGTTTTGATGCAGGTGCAGACGATTATATGGTTAAACCTTTCGATCTGAGAGAATTATATGTCAGAATTCGGGCACTATTGAAAAGGAATTCACTTGAATTGAAATCTAAAGAGCCTATCACTATATATGGAGATCTTCAATTGAACAATGATACCAAAACTGTAACCCGTTCCGGTAAAGAAATCAACCTGACTCCAAAAGAGCTTAAGTTATTGGAATACATGATCCAGAACAAAGAAAAGTTGCTGACCAGAACAGAGATTGCAGAAAAGGTATGGGATACCCATTTCGATACCGGAACCAATTTTATCGATGTCTACATCAACTACTTGAGAAAGAAAATCGACAAGGACTTTACCTACAAGCTCATACATACTAAACCTGGCCTGGGCTTTATATTTAAATATGAAAATCCGCAATAAGCTAACCTTGCTGTTTACTGGTATTGTTGCTGCAATTTTCCTCGTTTTTGCACTTGTTATTTACCTCTCTTATAATAAGAACAGGAAGGAAGAATATTACAAACAACTGAATAATATTGCCATTACCAAGGCCAAATTGCTCTTGGATGCAAAGATTTCTCCTTCAGTACTACAGCTGATCTACAGGAATTCCCAAAATGCACTCTATGAAGAAGAAGTGGCCATCTACGACACCTCATTCCATCTGAAATACCATGATGCGGTTGATATCGATAAGGTAAAAGAGACTCCCCGGATGATTGATGAAATCGTTAAAAAGCAACACATTGAATTCTATCAGGGCAAAATGCAGGTCGTGGGTATTTTATACAGGCACAAGACAGGAAACTATGTACTGACTGCTGCCGCTAATGATCAGCTGGGCTATGCCAAACTAGCGAACCTGAAGTACACCTTGATCATTGCATTTCTGTTCACGATTATACTGATCTACCTAAGCGGTCTGTTTCTTGCAAATAAGGCCCTTAAACCTGTCTCTGACCTGATTGATGAAGTTGAAGAAATTACCGCTACCAATCTGGATTTAAGAATCAGGGAAGGTAATGGCAAAGATGAGATAGCTGAGCTAGCCATTACCTTTAACGCCATGCTTAACAGGCTGGAAAAATCATTTGACGCACAGAAAGAAGTCGTCTCTAATATATCCCATGAACTCAGGACCCCACTTACAGCCATGTTGGCCGAATTACAGCTCACGTTAGAAAAGGATCGCAGTACCGAAGCTTATAAAGAATCGATTGTCCACGCAATAACTGATGCCCAAAAGTTGGTCCGTTTATCCAACAGCCTATTAGATCTAGCTAAGGCTAATTATGACCTTACCGAAATCGCATTCAGGGAACTTCGAATAGATGAGCTGATCCTCGACGCCCGTAGTGATTTACTGCATGTACAGCCTGGCTATAAAATCAATATTATCTTCGAAACTGAAATAGAGGATGACGATTTCATCTCAGTTATGGGTAATGAATACCTTTTAAAACTCGCTTTTATCAATCTAATGGAAAACGGTTGTAAATTCTCAAAAGCAGAGGAAATTACAGTTGCCATCAACTATTTCAGCGACAAAACCATTCTGCGTTTTCAAGACCAGGGCATTGGCATTGATGAAAAAGATTTCCCACATATTTTTACCGCCTTTTACCGTGGAACCAACCATGGTTTTGCCTCAGGAAATGGGATCGGCCTTTCACTGACTAATAAGATTGTGGAACTTCATAGCGGAACAATCACCTTACAATCAAAAACTGCTGAAGGAAGTACTTTCACCGTTGAAATTCCTCACGTTTAGTTCAATGCTATTCTAATCAAATTCTAATGAATTTCTAAGCCTTCCCTAACGGAAGGCTTTTTTTGTATACCCTACTTTTGTCGCACTTAAAAAAATCGAAACGGACATTGATCCTGAAATAATACTTCAGTTTTAACAACCCAGCTAAACCAGGCAAGTCTCTTTTAGGCGACCCTGAGGCGTTGGGACTTTATCTTATCATTATGCCAAAAAGAAAACAAGTGGAATATCAGCTATTGGCGGCCCAAAAACGACATCCAAGCATAATATCTTTTTTAATCCCTAAAAAATATCCAGTGGCTAAAAATAAGGTCAACGCTTCTGCCTTAAAGGGCATAACCTGTTTCTCTGGGCTAACAAAACAGCTCATCATACAATTACAGTATAAAGATTTAATATAAATCACAGAAATAAGAAGCTATCATAAGCATACCGTTCATGACGGGTAATAAATATACTCGTGAACGATTCATCACCACTAAAAATAAATTCACTATTCAATATTAATTCTGATGAGAATACTGGCTAACATCAACAGAACCATGCAAAAAAAAACAACAGCTGAAAGGAACCTGGATAAACAGTCCTCAACCCGCTTACTAAGGGTTGCCGAAGAAGGATATCAATTCATCTATGCCATACTCGAAAGTAGCGAAGGTGGCCTGTCACGAAGCGAGGTAACCGCCAGAAGGAAAAAATTCGGCTTTAATGAAATTGCCCACGAAAAAGCACCGGCTTGGTATATTCAGCTATTTCAGGCTTTTTTAAATCCATTCATTGGGGTGCTGATCATACTTGCTGTCGTTTCATTCATCATCGATGTGCTAATTGCGGCCCCTAATGATCGCAGTTATAAGACGGTGATCGTAGTTGGGGTAATGGTCATGCTCAGTTCGATTTTACGCTTTTGGCAGGAATACAGCAGCAACAGGGCGGCAGAATCGCTAAAGAGTATGGTAAAGACTACCGCAACCGTACTCCGTAAGGGCATGGAGAAAGCGGAAATCAACATCACAGAACTTGTTCCAGGCGATATTATTTTTTTGAGTGCGGGAGACATGATCCCCGCCGATTGCAGGTTGATGCAGTGTAAAGATCTGTTCGTGAGCCAATCGATGCTTACCGGCGAATCACTTCCGCTTGAAAAAAGAGCAGCGCAACTAGGTAATGTCAAAAACACCTCCCCTCTTGAACTCGATAACATTTGCTTTATGGGAACAAACGTAGTCAGCGGTACGGGAATGGCCATTGTAGTCAATACTGGAAATGCCACCTATTTTGGCACCATTGGCAAGGCAATTACGGGAAAACGGGCCGAAACAAGTTTTGATAAGGGTATCAATAGGGTGAGCTGGCTATTGATCAGATTTATGGTCGTGATGGTGCCGCTCGTATTTCTGATAAACGGACTGACTAAAGGTGATTGGTTTGAAGCGCTGCTGTTCGGAATTTCGATAGCCGTTGGACTTACTCCCGAAATGCTACCAATGATCGTAACTGCTAACCTGGCCAAGGGAGCTAAGAACATGAGCAAGCGAAAAGTGATTGTTAAACGTTTGAATGCCATCCAGAACATTGGAGCCATGGATGTTCTCTGTACGGATAAAACCGGTACATTGACCATGGACAAAATCGTACTGGAACGGCACCTGAACGTTTTTGGCAATGAGGATGATGAGGTGATGAAGTGGGCATACCTGAACAGTTTTCACCAGACCGGATTAAAAAACCTATTGGATGTTGCGGTATTAGAACATGCAGAAATCCATAGCTGCATCAATGCAGATGAACATTTTTCTAAAATTGATGAAATCCCGTTTGATTTCCAAAGGAGAAGGATGAGCGTCATCCTGGAAGAGAAAAACGGAAAACACCTGCTGATCTGTAAAGGGGCAGTAGAAGAAATGCTCGATCATTGTTCTCACGCCTTTGATCCAGGAGAGAATAAGCAACTTCATATTGAAAATGATAAAATTGTCCCAATGGACAATGCCATGCGTAAGATTGTGCTTGACACATCTAGAAAACTAAATGAGGAAGGTCTTCGTGTACTGTTGGTAGCCATTAAGGAAGCTGATAAAAGACCGCTTACCTATTCCGTTTCCGACGAAACCAATATGGTGCTTACGGGTTTTATTGGGTTTCTGGATCCAGCTAAGCCCTCTGCCAAACCTGCAATTGAAGGATTACAGAAGCTAGGCGTAAACATTAAGGTACTTACTGGTGATAATGAAATCGTAACTAAAAAAATATGCCGCGATGTAGGCATTCCGGTAAACCATATCCTGCTCGGTAAGGAAATTGAATTATTAAACAACGAACAGTTAATAAAAAGGTTGGATGAAACTAATATCATGGCAAAGCTAAGTCCAATACAAAAGTCGAGGATTGTTAAGCTTTTGCAGTCAAAAGGGCATACGGTTGGTTTTATGGGAGATGGCATCAATGATGCAGCTGCTCTTAGGGACGCAGATGTAGGTATCTCTGTCGACACCGCTGTAGACATAGCCAAAGAGAGCGCAGACATTATCCTGTTGGAAAAAGACCTGGTGGTTTTACGCAAAGGGGTGATCTATGGAAGAAGAACTTTTGGCAACATCATCAAATATATCAAAATGACAGCCAGCAGCAACTTTGGAAATATGTTCAGTATGCTTGGTGCAAGTGCCTTTTTACCATTTTTACCTATGTTACCAATCCAGCTGTTGGTACAGAACCTGTTGTACGATATTTCCCAGACCTCCATTCCATGGGACAGCATGGACGAAAATTTTATTGAAAGGCCACAAAAATGGGATGCGGGTGGCATCAGCAAGTTCATGCTGTTCATTGGGCCAATCAGTTCCATATTTGACTATGCTACCTTCGCAGTGATGTGGTTCGTATTCAAGGCCAATATGCCCGGACATCAGAGCCTTTTCCAGAGTGCCTGGTTCATAGAGGGACTACTCTCCCAGACCTTGATCGTGCATATGATCAGAACAAGAAAAATACCCTTCATCCAGAGTTGGGCGGCAACTCCCGTTGTTGCACTTACCTCATTGATCATGTTCATTGGAATATTTATACCTTTTTCTCCAATTGCCGGTGCATTAAAGCTACAACCTTTGCCACTGAGTTACTTTCCGTGGCTAATTGGTATTCTGGCAGGTTATTGTGGACTTACTCAATTGATTAAAACATGGTTCATTAAAAGATTTAACCAGTGGCTTTAATAGTATGCAGCTTTTGCATTTAATCGTTTACAGGTAATTATTTCGGGCATTAAATATTACATAAAGAAAATTGGATGAGAAAAGAATTTCATTACATGCTGGCCATGTTAGTGGCTGGTATATATTTTTGTAGCTGTAAAAGCGTACAAACTGTAACTGAGATACCTACAGATGTTTATACTGTTTCCGCGAAGGAATATACTCTGCTAGACAGCGTAGCAAAACAGCTTCCCTCACAAAAACACATTAAGGTCGAAGTTGAGGAAACCAATGGCATAGTTAGACTCAAACCTGTTTCTCAAAAGTTAAGTTCCTTGGAAATAAAAATGTCATCCATAAAAAACTTAAAGATCTATCGATATACTTTTGATGTGGATGTATTGACCATACCATTTAAGATCCGTCCACCGGTAAAGGGATTTCCACAGCAGCTGAATCCAAATTTTAGTGCCGCCATTTATCTGGGTCGCAGAAGGGACAGCTATCGCATCAGTTCTGCAAAGCCTAGAGGCTCTAAGAAGTTTAAGGTTAGCGGTGTTGGTTACGGATACGGTGGCTTTATAGGCTTGGGTGCAGTAACCATGAACCCTTTTGTAACCAAACAACAGCTTGATTACGAATATGATGGATTTGTAATCAACGGCGGCTTTGCTGGCATTTATGATGCCAAGAAATTTAACCTGGGATTTGCTGTAGGCGTTGATTATCTTCTTGACAAGAACAACACGAATTGGATTTATCATGGAAGCCCCTGGTTCGGCCTATTATTTGGCGTCAACCTGAATTAGCTCTATCTTTTCCCAGAACGCCCCAATTTGCCTCCGAACCAAAAAAGACTAAGACATATACTGTTAAATCATTCACCAACAAAATGTTATAATCAAAGATTGAGTTTTTTAACCATTCGGCACCGGCCAGGGTGTCCATATAGAGTGCTAACCATAAATCGGCCTCTATCGTTAAACAAAGATTTTAAATTGCGTAAAAACAAAAAAAGCCCTTTAAGATATCTTTAAGGGCTTTGGATCAGTAACGGTGCGTAATTCCAACCATTTTGTGGACGAATTGATTGAAATAGGTGGTTTTTCGAAAAAAACCAAGGAATAATTATATAAAATAGAGATTGTTTTTTCCACTTTTAAAAAGATTAGTATAATTAAGTTTAAAGCGGTAATCTGGTCTTTCCGCTATGCATTTGGTAATTTTTTCTATTTCCTGATAATAGTCATGACGTCTATAAATAAGAATATATTTTTTTTCAATTAAATTTTCAGTTATAAGCATATCATCTCCTAATTAATAATATTTACGAATTGGGGAAAGGTCTTTTCTACTTACCTCCTTACCATTACCATTATGCTTCATCATCATTTCTTCAAACTCTAGTCTGCTAATTTTGATCGCTTTTTGTTTCTTCATATCTTGTGAAAATAAAGAGTCTGCTATCAGAATTAATAACATTGATATTAAAAATAATTTATTTTTCATTATTTGAACGAATATCCCCCTCTTAAAGAGCATTATGTATTTCGCCACGGAATCACTCATCATAGTAGTATTGTAGAATGTGATTTGATAACAGCTTCCAACGATTTGAAAATTCCTGAAAAAGAAAAGCCCCAACTTTTGCAAGTTAAGGCCTTTCGAAACAGCATGTTCCTTAGCTAATATGAGATCATATTACGAATCTCCACCGCTGATAAAATTCCCTGAATTGATTATTAGCAATATTCGTTGTTACAATCGCTAAATCTAGCATACCATTTGCCATCATAATAGTAATCTACCAATTGACATCCGTTTTCATCTCGAAGGTTAGACACGATATACTTAGGTCCCCCAGCTAAACCACCAAATACAGCTTTGGAACTTTCGAAATTTAGCTTCTTGTTTTCCAATGAAGACAAGCTTTTTTGCATCGCTTTTAACTTAATCATTTTCTTTTAAATTTAATATTTGATTAATAAGCGCCAACTTACCCTGGCGTTTAGGTTTTGGTTATTCGCTATTTATAAAAACATCAGTTACAGCGCTAAAAAAATATTAATACAAATAGCTAACTACAGCGGTATAAATTTAATTTGCTAGCACTACCACTATAATTTATTTTAAAGCTGAACATAAACAGGTAGTAATACAAGGCACGCTTAATATTTGCTGGTTTTCAATAAATATTCGTAACGTGTACCCATAAATTTGCTGAAAGATTCTGCAACATCGAGAAGAGATGCTAAAGTGGGATGTAAAGTTCGGAATGGAATCTGCCGTATGCCCTGAAGTGATACATCTTACGAATAAAATAATAATCATCAGCCTCATAAATTTTAAGCCCGAATCTTTTGGTCTCCAATCAATGCCAAATATCAGAGCAATAGCTAAAAGAGCCATCAAGAATTTAACCAACCTTGATCTATTTGATGAAAATTCAAGCGTCGAAGGCAAAAGGTATCTGATCAGTTGCCTTTTCCCCGAAAAAATGGAATACAATGGAGACCGATACCGAACACTTTTAGTCAACGAAATCACAGAACATATCTACCTGATAAACAATGAATTAGAAAGCAATAAAAAAGGGCAAAAGACTATTAAAAATCTTTTGCCCTGTTAAGGGTGGAAAGACCTACTCTTGTCGACCGATTTTATGTACGATTTGACCCGCCTGGCGAACATGAGAGGGAAAATGATGGAGATTGATCCACAACTTCCAGCTACGAGTTTGGCTTCTTAGTGTGTTTTTTTCGCATGCATTTATTTCAATCTGTTTTATCTCTAGTAGTGACCTTTAAAAGTTCACTACTAGAGATTTTTCAATCAAAACGTATCTAGTAAGGATATTTGGGTGGCTGGTTAGATCAGGATTAATGAATAGCTATTCTGAACCTTTTTGCTGTTCCGACAACATAGCGACCAGTTCTTTTTCCAGGTCATTCCGGTTAGCCAAGCTGTTGGTAAGGATCACCAAACCTGAGTTCAACTGCGGGAAACAATCCAGTGAACTGCGGGAACCGCCCGTACCGCCGCTATGCTCCAATATGCGATAACCATTTGGGCTGCGGTGGATAAACCAGTTAAGCGCCATTCCCTCTTGGTCAGTACCGAAAGTTCGTTGATGGGAAAGTTTAATGGCCGGGTCTGTTTCGGCGTTGTTGGCCTTGATATAATTGACCAGATCAGCAGTAGTGGATCTTAAAGCGCCCATCGCGGGTACTTCTCCCAAATCCCAAAGCGGCACCGGTTGCCTTTGTGTGTTGTGCGGCCATGCGATACGGCCGGGCGGCAGTGATGCGATGTCGATCCGGGTATTCGTCATCTGGTAAGGTTTCAGGATGTTTTTTGACACCAGCGAAAAGTAGTCCTGCCCGTAAGCGTCTTCCAGTATCGTACCCAGTAAAGCAACCGCCATATTAGAGTAAGAATAAATTTTGCCGGGAAGCGTATCCACCTTCATTTGGTGCAAACCTTCGTACAAGAGCTTCCTGGAGTAATTGGACAGGGGATTAAGTGAATCATAGCTGGGGCGTTCCCACATATTGGGAAATATCCTCGTGATCCTTGAGGTATGATTGGCCAGGTCCTTAATACGTATGGATGTACCCTTATAGCTTAAATTGGGATAAGAACCTTTAAGATATTTCCTGATATCATCTTCCAGTTTGATCTTTTTATCCAGTATGGCTCGGGCAAGGATAATCCCGGTAAAGGATTTGGTCATGGACCCGATCTCATAGATAGTCCTGTTATCGGGACATTGCCCGTTGCCGGCCTTTGTCTCCCCGTAATTATAAAAATGCGGTTTGCCGTTTTGCACCAGGGCTATGGAAAGTCCCACCGCTCTTTTATCCTGAAAATACCGCTGAACGCTTTTATCGACCAGCGAATCCAGCCGGGAAATAAGTGGGTTATCTGATGCTACTGCCCGGCTCTGCCCGGCACATTCCAGATTATTCAGGCAAAAGACCGGGATCAGGAATATAAAACTAAGGTATCTGTTTATGCGTCGCTTTTTAAACGGATAAGGATTGATCGGGCTGTTCATAAGGCTATTGACGATTTACCGGTGGTCATAACTCATTTCACGCTTCACCTGCCATTTGCCGTTCTTGTTCTCCCAAACCTCGGTAAACTTTGCAGTAGCTTCCAGTTCTTCCTTGCCATTAAATGTCCCGTAAAACTTGTGTACACCAATAGCTAATGCGCCAAAACTACCTAAACGGTAAACTTCCAGGCTGCTTTTGACCAGCTCTCGTCTTGAGGAATGGACCGGATCGGTAAAATTCTTTTTAAACGCGGCCTGGTTATGCGCATAATCTGTCAGGCCGCTCCGGTCGTCGTAAAATTCCAGGTCGGGAGAAAAGAAGTTCATTAATCCCTCCAGGTTACGTTTATTGTAGGCGGAGAACATAGCACTATCCAGTTCCGCTACTTTTTGATATAGTGGATCAGTTTTTTGAACCACATTGCCTTGCTGCTGCGCGGCAACCGGTAATGCAAATGCAACAGTCATTACGACCAACCCAATACAGGTAATTAAAGATTTCATATCATTTTTTTTAATTAGACAAACCCGGTAACCCAAAGGTTACAAGGCTTATAGTGTATCTTTTCTTTTTTTCAGATAAATATAATAACCCGCATAACCCAGCGATAAACTAAAGGCAACCACTGCAACCGACAGCCAACCGAAAGGGAAACTGCTGATCACCGCAAAGCCAATACCCGCGCTAAACAAGAGAAGGAACCACTTGACCGCATGATTTTTGTTTTCCGCACCGATCTTCAACATTTTCTCTGCTTCATCACTGGTGATCCCCATAAGGATCATCTTGCTTTTAAGGCGATGGTTTAGCAGCATGCGGATCAGTGTCAATAAAAAGCTTGTCGCTACATAAAAGAGCAGGATGACGATAATGGTACGGATAAATACATCGGGAATATACATACCATCGGCGAGGGTGAAACCACTGCCCTCAGTGTGTCCCGGCATCTGCTGAATATTCAGGGAACTGAGGAATATTATTTTTTTCATTTGATCACTTTTAAAGATGAGAAGATTATATTATTATCAGGTTGCAGTCACTCCATATTCAGGGCTCTGAGTTTTTTACGGTAGGTATTGTAAAGTTCCATCAATTGCACCATCAACAGACCGGAAAACAACACAAAGCCAATGATAATGGCCCAAGGCACTATGCCTGTAAAGATCCAGCGGATCGAACCCCAAAATACTACAGCTCCAGCGGTGAGCAGCCCAATAGCCCCGAACAGGAATCCATAAAGATACCAAGCCTCTTTGCTGTCCTCCTTATTAATCGCAGGCAAACGGTCTGGAATGAGTTCTTCTGCTTTGAAATCCAATATGGGGGTCTTCGCTTCCCGGATATAGCTATATAATGTTTGGTAAGCCTTGACCTGTACCTGACAACGGGCACAACCCGTGAGGTGTTGCACAACGGAGGGATCTGTGATGCCTGTGATGGCATAGTCTTGGAGCTGTTCTTCATTTAAATGTACCTGGTTCATAAATCCTCCTTTGAATAATGATTGAGTAAACTTTCCTTCAACACTTTTCTTGCCCGGAACAAGTAGTTTTTGACCGTTCCAACAGGGAGCCCGGTGATGTCCCTGATCTCTTCGACGCTCAGTTCTTCCTTGTGAAATAAAGTAATGAGCGTACGGTAGACCGGTGGTAATGTAGTACTGAGCTTTTCCAGAATCTCCGACCTTTCTTTTATAGAGAGCAGCTGGCTGGCATCTGGTATATCTCCTGAGATCTCCTGAGAGCAAGTGTTGCCTAATGAAAGTTCATCACCAGTAGAAATGGTTATCAGTTCCAGTCTGTATTTTTGCAAATGATCCAGACAGGTAGTGTAACTGATCTGCGCGACCCAGGTAGACAGCTTGCATTGAAAACGGAACCGGGGCAGGTACCTGAAAGTTTTCAGGTAAATATCCTGCGTAAGGTCCTTTCTGTCCGGATGATTGCCCAGCATTTTAAATACAATTTGTGCGACCAGCTTCTCGGTACGGCGAACCAGTAAGGTTGCAGCATGCCGATCCCCGTCCATGATCTTTTTGACCACATCCCTGTCGGAAAGAATAGCAGATTGTCCTGAGCTCACTATATGATTGGACGCTATCCTTAAAAAAAAGTTGCAGAAAACCTCAGAATTGTTTGTCTCGGCTACCCATCTGCGTTTTCTTTTTTCTTCTTTTTATATAAATCACGACCCCTGTTAAAAGGATCAGCAATCCTGCCACTATCCTTACCGCATAATATTCCTTACGTTTTCTGTAAGGAACGTTTGTAAGCGAATTGGGTTGCATATACATATAGCCGTTTTTATTGTCGAGTACCAGGTTAAACCTTGATAACAGATCGTTGCCAAGAAGCATGTTCAGTCCTTCTGCTCCCATATCCCGTATCTTATATTTAAATCCTGAGCGCTGGTATTTACCGATATCCAGCTTTGGCGTAATCGACTTGTTCAACCCGATCATACCGGCTGTTTCGTTCAGCACCCGATAAGCCATCGGCACGTCAGCACTATTTAAAATAGAGGTCTGAGCGCCGGTGTCAAACATCACCCAGCCTGTCTGGGTTTTATTACGGATGGTCAGATTTACCTTTATGTACGGTATAACACCGCCATCAAGGATCACGTCGTGACGGGAATAAGCGGCTGTTTGAGGGGGTAAGGCATCATGTACCACTAGTATTTTCTTGTCATAATTGATTTCCAGTATTTTATCCCTGAACAGGGAATTGCCGATGAGCAGGTCCTCATAATCCTTCATATTACTGGCAACGGCGATGGGGATGCTGTCCCAGACCAGGTTTCCTATCTGCAACCGGTTTTTACTAGCTAACGGCACCTGATTCACACCATCAGAATTGGTAAGAGTAGTCTCGCCATCAAAGTTTATTTTAACTTTCTTAACAGAAGTTTTATTGATGAGGGTTCCCCCTGCACCCAGATCAAGCTGTATATTGGTGACCTCTGAGCCATTTAGTTTTGCATTAACATATACTTTACGATTGTCGCCCAAAGTAAATGGGATCGTATCTGGCCCGGCGCCGGTATTTTTTCGTGTGAAAGCATTAAAATTTTTGTAACTGGCCGAAATTCGGGTATAGCAACTGTCCTTTCCGTTCAATAAAATAATGAAATCATAATCCTTCCCATAAGTTGTATGGAAGGAAATAGAATCCAGATCGGTAATGAAGGTAATGGTGTTGTTTTTTTGTGGAATTTCCGCATAGTAATAGTCAGGTTTTCTTTCAGGCATGATGGCCCAATAGCCTTTTTTGAAGTGCTTTCCGTCCCTGATACTGGCGGTTTTAGATGTAGCCCGCACAACAGGCAGAACATCTTGGGCAAAAGTAAATTGTCCTGACATTAAAAGAAGAGCAATTGCAAATCCTTGTGCAATAATCTGCATCCCTGTGGTTGATCTTGAAGTTTTCATTTATTCGCTTTTAATGATGAGACCGGTTTGCTGTAATCAGGTTGCAATTTCACGGATACCGATAAAGGTACTTAGTAGGTATTTTATTCCCTGAAAAAATGACCTACGTAGAGGGGGCATGTCGAACCGGAAAACTCAACCGAGCGGCCGAGCTAATATATCTGGAAAACAAAGAGTTACGAGCAAAAAAAATGGGGCAAAAATCTCGTTTAAAGACTTTGCCCCATAAAGGGTGGAATATGGGGCTCGAACCCACGACCTCCTGAACCACAATCAGGCGCTCTAACCAACTGAGCTAAAACCACCGTGTTTTTGGAGTTACAAAAGTACGACTTTTAACCATCCCTGCAAATATTTTTATTAAAGTTTTTACAACAAATTTTTAATCACTTCACATTCAATTATTTGAATTCGAAAAAAAATTTCAATCACACCTAAAACAAGCTATTTTAACGCTAAAAACATACCTTTACGGCGTTTATGATCGAAATTTATACAGACGGAGCGGCCAGCGGGAACCCCGGACCAGGTGGCTGGGGCACCATTTTAAGGGCCGGAAAACACTATAAAGAGCTAAGCGGCGGTTTCAGGATGACCACCAACAACCGCATGGAGCTGCTTGCCGTAATTAAGGGTCTGGAGGCATTAAAAAGTTTAAACCAGGAGGTTACGGTTTTCTCCGATTCTAAATATGTGGTTGATGCAGTAGAAAAAAAATGGGTGTTTGGCTGGGTAAGCAAAAACTTTAAAGACAAAAAAAACAAGGATCTTTGGTTACGTTTTCTCGAACTCTACAAACTGCATCGGGTAAAATTCGTGTGGATAAAAGGTCACAACGAACATCCGGAGAACGAACGTTGCGACCGTTTAGCGGTTTTTGCCTCGCAAGATAAAGCCAATCTGGCGATCGATACGGTATTCGAAGCAGAACGGGCCAAGGGAATTTAGTCTATTCCCCCTATCACACCTAAATCGTGCAGGGTATTTTCTACCCTGGTTTCAGGCGAAATTGATTTGGCAGTATATAAAAGCATCATTTCTTCTGCTTTTTCTACCATATTTTTCGATCCGATAAATACCGGCACCCTTTGATGCAGTTCTGTTGGCTGAATATCGAGAATGCGATCAAAACCGGTGCTGGCTTTACCCCCGGCCTGCTCAATGATAAAGGCCATGGGGTTGCACTCGTACAATAAACGCAGTTTTCCATTGGGCGAGCGTGCGGTTGTCGGGTAGATATAAATCCCCCCCTTAATTAAATTGCGGTGAATATCGCCTACCATCGAACCGATGTAACGCGAGGTATAAGGGCGTTTGGTAGCCTCATCTTCTACCTGGCAATATTTGATGTATTTTTTTACGCCATCCGGAAAATGTACATAATTCCCCTCGTTTACCGAATACATATAACCGTTTTCCGGTATTTTCATCTGCGGATGCGAAAGACAAAACTCTCCGATAGAAGGATCGAGCGTAAAGCCGTTCACCCCTTTGCCTGTAGTGTAAACCAGCATGGTAGAAGAGCCATAAATAACATAACCTGCAGCAACCTGCTCAGTCCCTTTTTGCAGTACATCAGCTAAACTGGCCCGGCCTTCAACCGATTTTCGCCTGTAAATAGAAAAAATAGTGCCTACGGCTACATTTACGTCGGTATTCGATGAACCATCCAGGGGATCGATGCAAACAATATACTTTGCATTTTGAGAAACCGGCGAATCAATATGAATAATCTCGTCTTCCTCCTCGGTAGCTACAATACAACATTCGCCACCGCTGGTTAAAGCGGCAATAAACTGTTCGTCAGCATACACATCCAGTTTTTTCTGCTCTTCGCCCTGGATATTGGTGGTCCCCATATCGCCCAGGATATCAACCAAACCTGCCTTGTTAATTTCGCGGTTAACGATTTTGGCGGCAATGCCAATATCCCGCAGCAGCCTTGAAAGTTCGCCCTTGGCATAGGGAAAATCTGCCTGTTTTTCGATAATAAATTGTCCTAGTGTTTTAACGCCACAAACCATACTTAGTGTACTTTTTACATTATCTACCTGATAATTCTATGACCTCTAAGGTATGAATATTTTCGTCAGTAATGCAAAAACGGATCAAGGTTCTCACTTTATGCCAGCCGTGTTTTCCGGCCGCACCGGGGTTTATATGCAAACATTTCAGTTTTTCATCGAACATCACTTTCAGAATATGCGAATGCCCGGTGATAAATAATTTCGGAGGGTTAGTGTATATTTCAGGCTTTACCAAACTCGAATACCGGCCCGGATACCCGCCAACATGTGTCATCCACACCTCTACCTGTTCGCATTTAAACCGGTTATTCTCCGGAAACTCATTCCTGATGGCGGCATCATCGATATTTCCGAACACCCCGCGCAAGGGTTTAAATGCGGCTAAGGGTCCAGCTACACCCGGTCCGAAATCGCCGGCATGCCAGATTTCGTCTACACTTTCAAAATGCTTAAAAACCGCATCATCCAAAAAACCGTGCGTATCTGAAATTAGTCCTATTTTTTTCATGGTGTAACTTAATTTTGCCTGGTCTGTAAAAGATAATCAACCGTAATACTTAAATTCAATTAAAAACGACAAGGGTTTAACATGTTAATCAGTAAGCCAGGAAAAAATCCTTTAGCAATGTTTTATACGCTGCTGTGTGCACTTTCAAATCTTCATAAAGATAAAAATCACTTTCCTGCAACACCGTTTCATTTTTCCCTAAACGAATGATCTGCCTGAACGCAGCCTTCGACCGGTCGGAATGGATATGAATCTTCTCCATCAGCCCGATCCCATCATGCCGGGCACGAAATACCACTTCATCAGCCTGCTTTACGGGCAGGATCAGCCATGCTTCGCCATCAGCAGCCAGTAACTTGCTTATCTTTTTTACCAGCATGCTAAAAAAACCTTCCGCAGCATGCCGCGCAATTCCTTTCCGTACCTCTTCATTCCTGAGGTCGTTTACAAAAAAAGGCGGGTTGGAAACAATCAGATCAAATTGAGCTGAATGGTCATATTGTTCAATTGCAATGTGGTTAATATTTAACCGTTCACTGAATATGGACGACCGGAAATTCTTTCCGGCAGTTTCAGCAGCCTGCTCATCAATTTCTACTGCATGTATGTTTGCATTGGGAAAACGCTGTGCCAGCATCAGGGCAATTACACCGGTACCCGTTCCAATATCCAGGATGTTCTTAGGTGCATGGTGATTGGCCATGGCCCCTATTAAAACCCCATCGGTATTGATCTTCATGGCACAACCGGTCTGATCAACCTCGAATTGCTTGAACTTAAAAATGCTCATCCTAAATTTCGTACAATTCTAATGGCAAACCATCCGGATCAGCAAAAAAAGTAAAGCGCTTATCGGTAAATTCATCAACACGAATCGGTTCGGTAACAATTCCCTGTTCATTTAACCGCTTAATTTCCTTTTCAATATCTGCCACCTCAAAGGCCAGGTGCCGTAAACCCTGTGCTTCAGGGCGCGATGGCCGTGCCGGCGGATTTTCGAAAGAAAAAAGCTCGATCTGGTAAACGCCATTTACGGCCAGGTCGAGTTTGTACGATTTCCTTTCGGCACGGTAAACTTCGGCCAGTACCGTGAAGCCCAGTTTATTCACATAAAAATCTTTCGATCTTTCGTAATTAGAACAGATAATAGCAATGTGGTGGATTTTATTGAACATAGATTTGATTTAATGGAAAAACACATTTGCAGCGACAATTTTTATAAGATTTCTTCTCAATAAATTCGTCATCCCGAGCGGAGTAAGACGTAGTCGAGAGATCTATCAAGGCAGATCTCTCCATTCCACTGCGTTCCAGTCGGGATGAGGCCCAATGGTTCTATCCTATTCAACTTTCTGTCATTCCGTGTGATGTTATAAATTCAAACCCGAAATAACGACCTGCAAGTTACCTTAACGTCAAAAGTAAATAAAAGCGCAATTATATTGCACGTTACAATAAGCTTTTTAAATTTTTAACGCTAAATTTGCGACTTCAAAAAAAAAGCATGATTCATTTCTTCTCTAGTCATCCTGAGCCTGTCGAAGGGCGATCGCAGGCGGTTTTTGTTTTACAAACAGATAAAGCGCTATCTACAACTGATATTACTAAACTCGAATGGTTATTTGGCGGTGCCAAAATCTCGAAGGAAACAGCTCTTAAGGGCTTTTTTGTAGGACCACGTGCAGCTATGATTACTCCTTGGAGTACCAACGCGGTAGAAATTACGCAGAACATGGACATGCAGGGCATTATCAGGATCGAAGAATTTAAACAGGTTGACGAAGCCTTTGCCGATTACGACCCGATGCTCTCTCAAAAATACGATAAGATTGACCAGGATATTTATACCATTAACATTAAGCCTGAGCCAATTTTAGAAATTACGGATATTGCTGCCTATAATAAACAGGAAGGACTTTCTTTAAGTGATGAAGAGGTTGATTATTTAAATTCTTTAGCGCAAAAATTAGAAAGGCCGTTAACCGACTCAGAAGTTTTTGGCTTTTCGCAGGTCAACTCAGAACACTGCCGTCACAAAATCTTTAACGGAAAGTTTGTCATCGACGGTGTAGAGCAACCTACCTCTTTATTTAAGCTCATCCGCAAAACATCTGAAGAAAACCCGAATGATATTGTTTCGGCCTATAAAGATAACGTGGCTTTTATTAAAGGGCCTAAAGTACAGCAGTTTGCACCTAAACGTGCCGATCAGCCCGATTTTTATGCGGTAAGCGATTTCGATTCTGTAATTTCCTTAAAAGCAGAAACCCATAATTTCCCGACCACGGTAGAGCCTTTTAACGGTGCAGCAACGGGTTCTGGCGGCGAAATCAGGGACCGTTTGGCAGGCGGACAGGGTTCTTTACCGCTAGCCGGAACCGCCGTTTACATGACTGCCCTTTCCCGTCTGGAAGAAAACCGTCCGTGGGAACAGGGGGTAGAAGAAAGACAATGGCTGTACCAAACCCCTATGGATATCCTGATCAAAGCATCGAACGGTGCTACCGATTTTGGAAATAAATTTGGCCAGCCGCTCATTACCGGTTCGGTTTTAACTTTCGAACACGAAGAAGATAACCGTACCCTGGGTTTTGATAAGGTAATTATGTTAGCCGGTGGTATTGGTTACGGAAAAACAAGCCAGGCACAAAAACTTAAACCCCAGGAAGGCGATAATATCGTCATCCTGGGTGGCGAAAATTACAGGATCGGCATGGGCGGCGCCGCAGTTTCATCTGCTGATACCGGCCAGCACGGAAGCGGTATCGAATTAAATGCCATCCAGCGTTCGAACCCCGAAATGCAGAAACGTGCCGCAAATGCCGTGCGTGGTTTGGTAGAAAGCGATCACAACCCGATTATCTCCATCCACGATCACGGTGCAGGTGGTCACTTAAACTGTTTATCAGAACTGGTTGAAGAAACCGGTGGTTTAATTAACCTCGATAAACTTCCGGTGGGCGATCCTACCCTTTCGGCCAAAGAAATTATCGGTAACGAATCGCAGGAAAGAATGGGTCTGGTAATCGGTAATGATCACATCGAAACCCTGCAAAAAATTGCCGACCGCGAGCGTTCACCGATGTATACCGTAGGTAAAGTGACCGGCGATCACCGTTTCACCTTTAAATCGGCAACAACCGGTTTAAAACCTATGGATTTAGAGCTTGCAGCCATGTTTGGCAGCTCGCCAAAAATTGTAATGGAAGATAGCACGGTAGAACGTAAATACAGCGACTTAAGTTACGATGCCAGCCAGTTAAATACTTATTTAGAGCAAACGCTTCAATTAGAAGCGGTAGCCGCTAAAGATTGGTTAACCAACAAGGTCGACCGCTGTGTGGGTGGCCGGGTAGCCAAACAACAGTGTGCCGGGCCGTTGCAACTGCCTCTAAACAACTGTGGTGTAATGGCTTTAGATTTTCAGGGTAAAGAAGGTATTGCCACCTCTGTTGGCCACTCGCCTGTTTCAGCACTGATTGATCCGGCTGCAGGTAGCCGCAACGCCATAGCCGAATCACTTTCGAACATTGTTTGGGCACCTTTAAAAGATGGCTTAAAAAGCGTTTCGCTTTCTGCCAACTGGATGTGGGCCTGTAAAAATGAAGGCGAAGACGCCAGGTTATATTCGGCTGTAAAAGCTTGTTCTGATTTTGCGATCGATTTAGGCATCAACATCCCAACCGGGAAAGATTCCCTATCCATGAAACAGAAATATGCCAGCGGTGATGTGATTGCTCCCGGAACCGTGATTATTTCTGCAGGTGCCAACTGCGATGATATCACCAAAGTGGTTGAACCGGTATTGCAGAAAGATGGCGGCGCCATTTACTACATCAACCTCTCAAACGATAGCTATAAATTGGGTGGTTCATCTTTCGCACAGATTTTAAACAAAGTAGGTGCAGAAACACCTGATGTTAAAGATGCAGCTCAGTTTAAAAAGGCATTTAATACCTTACAACAATTGATTAAAGCCGGCCAGATCCAGGCCGGACACGATATTGGCAGTGGTGGTTTAATTACTACCCTGTTGGAAATGTGTTTTGCCGACCGCGGGTTAGGCGCCCAGCTGGATTTATCGGCTTTAGGAGAGCAGGATAGCATTAAATTGCTTTTCGCCGAAAACATTGCCGTGGTTTTCCAGGCCGATGCCGCTGTAGAGAAAACATTAACCGGAAACGGCGTTACTTTCCACAAAATCGGTACCGTAAGCAATTCGGCCACGCTTGAAGTTAAAAATGCTGCCGATAGCTTTAGTTTCGACATCGATCATTTACGCGATGTTTGGTTCAAAACATCGTACTTGTTAGACAGCAGGCAAACCGGTAATGGTTTAGCCAAAGAGCGTTACGACAATTACAAAAACCACGTTTTAAATTACAGTTTCCCGCTTACTTTCGATGGTAAAAAACCGGTAATCGACGAAACCAAGCCAAGGCCAAAAGCGGCCATTATCCGCGAAAAGGGAAGTAATTCTGAGCGCGAACTGGCAAATGCCATGTATTTGGCCGGTTTTGACGTGAAAGATGTACACATGACCGATTTAATTACCGGCAGGGAAACTTTAGAAGATATCCAGTTCATCGGTGCGGTGGGTGGTTTCTCCAACTCTGATGTTTTAGGATCGGCAAAAGGCTGGGCTGGAGCATTTTTATATAACGAGAAAGCAAGAATTGCGCTGGAAAAATTCTTTGCCCGCCCTGATACTTTATCTGTAGGCATCTGTAATGGCTGCCAGTTATTTATTGAGCTGGGCCTGATTAATAAAGACCATGCCGACAAACCTAAAATGCTGCATAACAAAAGTGGCAAACACGAAAGTATTTTCACTTCCTTAACCTTACAGGAAAACAACTCGGTGATGTTATCAAGCCTTGCCGGCAGCACCTTAGGGGTTTGGGTATCGCATGGCGAAGGAAGATTCTCGCTACCATACGCAGAAGATCAATACAAAATTGTAGCTAAATATGCTTACGAAACCTATCCGGCCAGTCCGAACGGTTCTGATTACAATACCGCCATGCTGTGCGATGAAACCGGCCGTCACCTGGTGATGATGCCGCACATTGAGCGTTCATTGTTCCAATGGCACTGGGCAAATTATCCGGCAGGCCGGAAAGACGAAGTTTCGCCATGGATGGAAGCTTTTGTAAATGCCAGAAAATGGATTGAAAAGTTTGGTGAATAAATACAATCATGAAAAATGAGTGTTTCGATTCAATGTATCATAAAAATGGTTATCTTGTGTTTGTAATTTTACAACCTAATTAACACTAAACCTAAAAAAAATGAAAAAAAAATTTAAATCGAGCCCTCTGATCATTTGTTTATTGTATGTTTTAGTTGCAATGTCATGCAAAAAAGAGATTGTAACTGATAGTGTAGATCAAGAAATCAAATTTAAAAAGAAACTTGCAGTTACACCGGAGACTCCAAACCCTGGTGGTGGATTGGGCAGTTTTGTTGTATTAAATGAAAATGGCGATTATGTAACCAGTTATGGAGGAGGGATTAATTTTGGAAACACTTTTACTTACCCCTTAAGTGTTCAGAGTTATCAAAATGGAACGCCTTACACCCCTTATTATTCCGGAGGCTACAGTCCTTCAAACATGCTTTCATTTACGCAAAACGGACCTCATTTCACTATGCTTTTGGGAACAGTTGTAGGAGGCATGACCACTAATACATACGACGCTATAAGTGCATACAACACTGCCTTTAACAATTACATCAACGGAACAGGTGATTTGACCTCATTTCCACAATATAGTACATATGCGGTTCAATATGGTGGATCTTCTGACGGCATATTAACAATAAATGGAACTTTTGTATTAGATACCCAATCGCCAACACATGTAAGTGTCACCAATATAAAATATATTGTTGCTGCAGTAGAGTAATTTAAAACCAGCTGTGCTGTACGATTGAAAATTAAAGCAGTAATTTCGCATATGAAATTACTGCTTTTCTATAAAATACCCCTGATTTAATACAACCTCGTACTGAATCCTGGCTATTCAAACCGAATACGATATTTTTTATGTAACTCATTCCATTATTAAACAACCTTTACTTTGCCTGTAAATCGTACACAAAAGTAAAAAAATGCGGTAGATCGGAAACAAACCGCGAAAATCTAACATACCTGAAGTACTGAAACAAATTCAGGGTGACGATTTGCAAAAAAACGGTCCAGGCACCGCCTAAACCGTTTCAATCTGCCTAACCCCCACATCTACCTGGAACCCAAGAGCGTTAATACCGGTCCCGTATCTTCCACCATCCTTTTCTCTCACCTCTTCCATCTCACATTTTCCATTTTCCACCTCACCTCTCACATTTTCCATCTCCCATCTCACATCTTCCATCTCACATCTCACATCTCACATCTCACATCTCCCATCTCCCTACATCATCTGAAAATTAATGGCCATATTATACCTCACCCGTACCGGAATGCCTTTATTTTTGCCAGGTCTCCACAAGGGCGATTTTTTGATCACTTTAATTGCTTCTTCATCACAGCCAAAACCAATTCCTTTAATAACGGATACATCGGTAATCGAACCATCTTTTTCGACCACGAAACTTACAAATACCTTACCCGATGCCCCTTCTTCCTGCGCTCTTGAAGGATACCTTAAATTACGCTCCATGTATTTAGCCCAGGCTTTGGCTCCACCGTTAAACTCAGGATATTCATCAGCCCCCAGATAGATCTCTTTATCTTCGCCTGCTCCTGCCCCTTCTTTAGCGGTTCCGGTTCCATCGCCATTACCTTTACTATCGGTTACCACCGCATTTGGAGCGACAAGGCCATCCTGCGTTTTGGTGCCAATTACTGCCAGTTTTATATCATCAACCGTAGGTGGCGGCGGAAGTTCTGTTTTATTCACCACTACCACCTGCGACGGAAGTGCTACCGTTTTAACCTTAACCGGATCTGCTTTTTTGGGTGCAGGTTTTTCTTCCGGTTTAGGAAGGTCCGGTTTCATCTGGTGAATCGCCCGGTCTAATTTGATTTCAACGGGTGGTGCATCAACTACAATATCTTTGGGTACCAATTTCGCATAAATTAAAGGCGAGAAACAGGCGAGCACAAACAAACTGCCCGACACGAAAAGTGCCTTGGTCATGATCGCTGAAGATTTAGACCTTAATTCGTAAGCACCATAATTTTTGTTGCGGTTTGCAAATACAAGATCGAGCCACTCGGTTTTGTATACGTTAATGAAAGAGTTGAACATAGCTTTTGTTTTTATAGCATGATGCTACAAAACCGCCGATTCCATAAACGCACTGAAAAATCAATTTTTGTTGCAAAAAATGAAATTTTTCATCTGAAAAACATTTTTTTATTTCATTTTCAATAAAATTCATAAAAATAATGTGATTTCTTTACGAGAATTAATAAAATGTACTATTTTTGACAAAAAACATAACAAATTAATGAAAAGCTTAAGAACCATCGCATTAAAAGAGGCTCAAAACAGAATTTCACCTGAAGTTAAATCTCCTTCATCGAAAATTTCTGATTTTTACGGCTCAAATGTATTTGATAAGAAAAAAATGAGAGATTTCTTATCTAAGGACGTGTATGAAAAATTAATTTCATCTATCAACCAGGGTGAATTAATTAATTCAGACGATGCTAACCAAATTGCAACCGCTATGAAAGCGTGGGCGATTGGTGCTGGCGCAACGCATTATACACACTGGTTCCAACCATTAACAGGTACAACTGCAGAAAAACACGATTCATTTTTTGAGCCAAGTGGCGATGGAGCTATCGAGAAATTCTCGGGTAGCGCTTTAGTTCAACAAGAGCCAGATGCTTCCAGTTTCCCTAACGGCGGTATCCGTAACACTTTCGAAGCCCGCGGTTATACCGCTTGGGATCCTTCATCTCCAGCCTTCATTATGGAAAGTAAAGCAGGTAAAACCCTTTGTATTCCTACCGTTTTCGTATCATACACCGGGGAAGCATTAGATTATAAAGCACCTTTATTAAAAGCATTGGCGGCATTAGATAAAGCTGCTGTTGATGTTTGCCAGTATTTCGATAAGAGCATTACCAAAGTAAATGCTTCTTTAGGTATTGAGCAAGAATATTTCCTTGTTGATGAGTCGTTATTTAACGCCCGTCCGGATTTATTATTAACCGGCCGTACTTTATTCGGACACATGTCTGCTAAAGGTCAGCAACTGGAAGATCACTATTTCGGTTCTATTCCTGAGCGTGTATTCACTTTCATGGTAGATTTCGAAAACGAAGCCCTAAAATTAGGTATTCCTTTAAAAACACGTCACAATGAGGTTGCACCTTCTCAGTTCGAGTGTGCACCGATTTATGAAGAAATCAACTTAGCTATCGACCACAACCAATTGTTGATGGATTTGATGGAAAAAGTTGCCCGTCGTCACCACTTCCGTGTGTTGTTACACGAAAAACCATATGCAGGTATCAACGGATCAGGTAAACACAATAACTGGTCGTTAATTACCGATACCGGTAAAAACTTATTGGCACCAGGTAAAACGCCTAAAAACAACTTAATGTTCCTTGCTTTCTTTGTTAATACCATCAAAGCGGTTAGCGAACATGCCGATTTATTACGTGCAAGTATTGCATCGGTAAGCAACGATCACCGTTTAGGTGCTAACGAGGCTCCTCCGGCAATTATCTCTATCTTCTTAGGTTCGCAATTGAACGATGTATTGGATGAGATTGAGCACTCGCGTATCAGCAAAAAAATCAAAGAAGATAATGCACTTTGGTTAGGTATCCCTAAAATCCCTCAGATTTTATTGGATAACACCGACCGTAACCGTACATCTCCTTTCGCATTTACAGGTAACAAATTTGAGTTAAGAGCGGTAGGTTCGTCTGCTAACTCTTCTGCTCCGATGACGATCTTAAATGCAATTATGGCTGAGCAATTGGTTAAATTCAAAGCTGAAGTAGATAAATTGATCAAAAAAGGTGATAAAAAAGATATCGCTTTATTAACCGTGATCAAAAAATACATCAAAGAATCTAAAAATATCCGTTTCGAAGGTAATGGTTATAGCCAGGAGTGGGAAGATGAAGCTGCAGCACGCGGTTTATCAAACATCAAAACCACACCAAAAGCCTTGGATGCTTACTTAACTGAAAAATCAGCGGAGTTATTTGCAACAACAGGTATTTATAGCCCACGTGAAATTCATGCCCGTCATGAAATCATGTTAGAAAACTTCTACAAAAAATTACAGATCGAGGCACGTGTAATGGGCGAAGTGGCGAACACCGCCATTATCCCGGCTGCCATTGCTTACCAAAACTCTTTGATCGAAAACGTACAGGGATTAAAAGCAGTGGGTGTAGACAGCAAAGTTTCTCTTGATATCGTGAAAAAATTATCAGAGCACTTAGAAATTGTGAAAACCAATATCGATGCGATGTTAGAAGAACGTAAAGTAACCAACAAAATCGAAGATACCCGCGAAAAAGCGATTGCTTACGATGAGAAGGTTAAATCTTACTTCGATACCATCCGTTACCACGCTGATAAATTAGAGCAAATTGTTGACGACAGCGTTTGGCCTCTACCAAAATTCAGAGAATTATTATTCATGAAATAGA
The DNA here is from genome assembly GCF_014196715.1 of Pedobacter zeae. Classification (GTDB taxonomy): domain Bacteria; phylum Bacteroidota; class Bacteroidia; order Sphingobacteriales; family Sphingobacteriaceae; genus Pedobacter; species Pedobacter zeae. The sequence goes on along the minus strand of NZ_JACIEF010000002.1, from coordinate 1,265,516 downwards.
TTTTAAGCCGTAAGGTTTAAAGTATAGGGCGTAAGGTTTAAACTTTACGCCCTTTTTTTGTTCATTAGTTCATTAGTGACTGCAAACTTCCAGCAGTTCCAGGCGTCATTTCGACTGCAGCATAGCGGAACGGAGAAATCTACTTATTTATTTCTTGTATAAGAAACCCATTTTACCACAAACTGCCAATTGAAAATTGTAAACTGCTTATTATTACTTCGTGCCTTTGTGGTAAAAAACTTAAGCGCATTAGCGGTATTCAAACATTTTTTTGGAAAGCAATACCTGTGCTCATCGGTTAAAACAGCCCTGCTTTTCTTCCTGCTGTAAAGTTCTCTCTAATTTCAACTTATGGTTCACAGCATCCATCCAATCAGGTTTATTTAACCTAGGCCGGTGCAAGGAAAAAACCCGCCACAGGGAACAGCCCTCCGTACCCTAAGCCCGATTGTACGAATGCCGTTTTAATCGACAGTTTTTTTTAATCTCCGAAATTTAAAAACGGCAGCAGGAAAAGCGGGGCTGAAAGCCGCCATGGAAGACCAGACGTTCACTTCCCAAAAAGAATAAGCCGCGATCTCTTGCTGTTATAGGAATATAAACCTTTGTGCTTAGTGCCTTTTGCTTAGCTACACTCAGATGCATTGAGGTCCCTTAGGCGGTAAAAATCGTTTGGAAAGCAATACCTGTGCTCATCGGTTAAGGTAGCCCTGCTTTTCTTCCTGCTGTAAAGTTCTCTCTAATTTCAACTTATGGCACACAGCATCCATCCAATCAGGTTTATTTAACCTAGGCCTGCAAGGAAAAAACCTGCCACAGGGAACAACCCTCCGCACCCTAAGCCCGATTGTACGGATGCCGTTTTAATCGACAGTTTTTTAATCTCCGAAATTTAAAACGGGCAGCAGGAAAAGCGGGGCTGAAAGCCGCCATGGAAGACCAGACGTTCACTTCCCAAAAAGAATAAGCCGAAATCTCTTGTTGTTATATGAATAAACCTTTTTGCCTTAAGCCTTTTGGTTAGCTCAACTTAGATGTGCTTAGGTACCTTAGGTGGTAAAAATCGTTTGGAAAGCAATACCTGTGCTCATCGGTTAAGGTAGCCCTGCTTTTCTTCCTGCTGTAAAGTTCTCTCTAATTTCAACTTATGGCACACAGCATCCATCCAATCAGGTTTATTTAACCTAGGTCTGCAAGGAAAAAACCTGCCACAGAGAACAACCCTCCGCACCCTAAGCCCGATTGTACGGATGCCGTTTTAATCGACAGTTTTTTTATCTCCGAAATTTAAAAACGGCAGCAGGAAAAGCGGGGCTGAAAGCCGCCATGAAAGACCTGACCTTCACTTCCCAAAAAGAATAAGCCGCAATCTCTTACTGTTATAGGAATATAAACCTTTGTGCATAACGTCTTTTACTTGGCTCCATTCAGATGCATTGAGGTCCCTAAAAGTGGCAAAAATCATCAGGTAAAACCCAACACCAGATTAATATTTTCATGATCAACTTTAGGCTTCTGGTACCAGACTTCAGACTTTCTATCAACCTTTTACCCTCTACCCTTTTACCTTCCACCTTAAAAAACTATCTTTGCGCAACATGAGTGATAACAGGTACAATCAACGCGGCGTTTCTGCCTCAAAAGAAGATGTGCACAATGCCATCAAAAACATCGATAAAGGAATTTTCCCAAAAGCATTCTGCAAGATCATCCCCGATATTTTGGGAGGTGACGAAACCTATTGCAACATCATGCATGCCGATGGTGCCGGCACCAAATCTTCTTTAGCTTATGTGTACTGGAAAGAAACCGGCGATATTTCGGTTTGGAAAGGTATTGCACAGGATGCCATTATCATGAACATCGACGATTTAATCTGCGTGGGGGCTACAGATAACATCCTGCTGTCTTCTACTATTGGCCGTAACAAAAACCTGGTGCCAGGCGAAGTTATCGCTGCTGTCATTAACGGAACAGAAGAAATTCTGGCCGATTTACGCGAACAAGGTATCTCCATTTACTCAACCGGCGGCGAAACAGCCGATGTGGGCGATCTGGTACGTACCATTATTGTCGATTCTACGGTGACCTGCCGCTTAAAACGCGAAGAGGTCATCAGCAATGATAACATTAAACCGGGCGACGTGATTGTGGCCCTGGCTTCGTACGGACAAGCTACCTACGAAACCGAATACAACGGTGGTATGGGCTCAAATGGCTTAACCTCTGCCCGCCATGATGTTTTTGATAAATCTATTGCCCATAGCTACCCTGAAAGTTTTGATCAGGCAGTACCTTTCGACCTGGTTTTCTCAGGAGGCAAAAAACTAACCGAAGAAATAGAAATCGAAGGTTTCGGCAAAACAACTGTTGGCAAATTGGTGCTGTCACCTACCCGTACTTATGCCCCGGTAATTAAAAAGATTTTAGAAAGCTACCGCAGCCAGATCAATGGTATTGTGCATTGCAGTGGTGGCGCACAAACCAAGGTATTACATTTCATCAATGATGATATCCATGTGATCAAGAATAACCTGTTCCCTATTCCGCCGCTTTTTAAGCTGATACAGGAGCAATCAGGTACCGATTGGAAAGAAATGTACAAGGTATTTAATATGGGGCACCGCATGGAGCTGTATGTACCGCAGGAAATTGCAGATCAGATTATCGAAATATCGAAAAGTTTTAATATCGATGCCAAAATTATCGGCCGCGTAGAAAAAGGCGATCAAAAACAGGTAACAATCGAGAGCGAAAAAGGAACATTTGTTTACCACTAATTTCGCACTTTGCGTTTCATATCAAGGCTTCGGATAAATCCCGAGGCCTTTCTTTTTTTCATCATCACCTATCTTTACCCCCCAATTGCAATAAACGCTTTACAATGGGTAAAAACCATTATTACCAGTCAAAAAAAGTATATTCGTGACAATAAACTAACAAAACATGAATTCTAAAAAGACCATTGTAATGGGCTTGCTGGCTTGCCTTGTCATCAGCCTGAGTGCTTTTATGCCGAAAGCCGAACCCGCGCCAAAAGCAAAAAACTTAAAGGTATTGCCTAAAAACATCAGCAAGGAAGAATTGGACAAAGTAATGGACGATTTTAAACTTGCTTTAGGGGTACGCTGCAGCCATTGCCATGCGCCGATGAAAGATAACCCGCGTAAAATGGATTTTGCCAGTGATGAGAAACCGGAGAAGGAAATCGCACGCGATATGATGCGCATGACAGCCAAGATCAATAAGAAATATTTTCACAAGGCTTTAGAGGAGGGCAAAACCATTACCCAAATTGCCTGTATCACCTGCCACAATGGTAAAACTGAGCCCAGTAAATAAAGAGACTCATAATAATAAGAATACAGTAAAGGAAGGTTATAGAAATTATTTCTCCGCCCTTCCTTTACTTCTATTAAATTGTGCTAAATTAATATTTATATCCTACTCCTTCAGAAAGTGCAAAAGAATTTGAATTATAATAACTATAATTGCCGTATTCCGAACTATACTCTGTTAAAGCTGTGCCAAGGTACACAGAATGATTTCCTGCAGGAACAACTAATTCTCCTGGATACCCCCCATTGCCTTGAAGACTTCCAAAATTATTAACGTACTTTATTTTAACAGGGTTAACCAAATAAATTGGCGTATTAAAACCTGCGTCACTAAAAAATTCCAGTGAAATGAAGTATTCAAATCTAGCATCTTCATTCGTAATACTGCTATTATAATAAGAACCTTCTTCATTATAAACAGAAACTAATTTAACATATATAGGCTTATACAAATAATTCACACCATCTATATCACCTTGTGAAAGATAATAATTATCACCCCATGTGGTAAATCCATCCTTTTTTGTCATTTGTGGAGCTGTATTTCCCCCAATTCTAGCTGCTGCGTTATTAGAGCGATAAAGCATTACAGAATTGAAATCAAAAGTTCCAATCTCTGAGCCTGATTCACCTTGTACACTATATGTATCGTATTGTGATGTCCAGAAAGAATTTATATTACCATAGTTTACTGTAATATATTGATCCCTATCCGCTCTTGTTTGTTCATGCATTAAACCAACAGCATGCCCTATTTCATGTACTACAGTGGTAAAACTAGCATTATCTTCTAATTTAATCTCCTGTCTACCTCCAATCATACCCAATTGAGATGAGCCAGATCCCTGCGACGGTGAACCTGTAAAATCAACGTAATTAGGCTGATTCGTCCGCTGAACAAAACGAATTGGTGTATTAGACTCCCATTCATTTATTGCTAGCCCAATATTACTGCTGTTTAGGGTGTAACTTATGGTATAGTATACAATGCCATCAGGCCATAATTTCTGAAATTCAGCCGTAAACGTACTTCGTGGCGTAGTCGCCTTACCATCACCAACTTTATTATACTCCAAATAAGCAATTTGATCTTTTGATAAGATCACATCGCCTCCAACAACATATTCTCCTCTATCATTAATTTGGGCAGTAACCTGCCCACCGTTCTTTAAATGATAGGTAATAACTTTACCTGGAGTGTTTTGTGACTGCTCTATTTTAACAGAAGTTTCTTTTTTACAGGCAGTCATAAAAATAACGAGCGCTGCAACAGCATAATAGATTTTTTTCATGTTTAGATGTTTTAAATTTTAATTCATGTTGATTTAATTATTAAGTAAAACATGGTTGACCTACTATAAAAGCACAAAGGTGTAGTATTAAAGCGAAATAGAATTGGAGGGATAAGCTGCTTAAGCAGAACTTAATGTTCTAATTCAATGAAAAGATCTTTTTCTGAGAGAGAGTGCGTTTCATAGATAGTTTTATTTGTTTTCCATGATAAAGATAGCTGTCTATTATAAAAACGGTTACTTTTTTACATCAAATACTTGGTTTATTACACAAAGTCCACTGAAACAAGATTAACTGTGAAATCATAAAAAAACAAAGCGCGGTCATAATTGACCTTCAATTTTAATAAATATACGTTATTAATTATTATTTAAAGTTATGACGAACACCAAGCTGCATGTAGTAAGCTTAAGAATTGGTCTGAGGAGCACCAAATGTTTCTCTAGTGATATCACTCAGCTGTCCCTATGTGCCACAAGAAATTGCAGATCGTATTATCGAAATATCAAAAAGCTTTAATATAGATGCTAAATTATAGGCCGCAAAGAAAAGGATAATCAAAAACAGATAACCATTGAAAGTGAGAAAGGTACTTTCATTTATCATTAAGAACATAAAAAGGCTGAAATACAATTTCAGCCCTTTTTTATTCCCGTTCTACAAATTTGTGAAACGTACTTTCATCTCCATTAGCTTTCTTCTCCTGGTAAAGAAAATCGAGTTGATGCTCATCAAAGGTTTTAAAAAAAGTATCCCAATCAATTTCTTTTAAGTCGGATGAGTGATCGCTATGCTTAGGAAAATGTATCCTTAAAACCCCATCGCCTTTATTTGTTGAGGTATCTGCAACTATTGCAGGTACACCGCCATGCTCCTCTGCCCAGGCTTTAATGGTTGCATGGTTATGCGTCTGTTTCGAACTGCTCATTGTTTTATAAATTAGTTTTTAATAAATAGACTAATCATAGAATCATGTTCGGCAGGAAATGGTTTTGGATTTAACAAAAAAAGCGCCGGTCAAGTGTGACCGGCGCTTTTAATAATATACGTTATTAAGTATTAGATAAAGTTGTAACGAACACCAAACTGCATGTAGTAAGCTGAAGAATTGGTCTGAGAAGCACCAAATGTTTTTCTAGTGATATCACTCAGCTGTCCCTATGTGCCACAAGAAATTGCAGATCGTATTATCGAAATATCAAAAAGCTTTAATATAGATGCTAAATTATAGGCCGCAAAGAAAAGGACAATCAAAAACAGATAACCATTCAAAGTGAGAAAGGTCTTTCATTTATCATTAAGAACATAAAAAATAACATAAAAGGGTTGAAATACAATTTCAGCCCTTTTTTATTCCCGTCTAAAAATTTGAGAATTATCTTCAGTAAAATGATTTTAGAACTTTAAGAAAATAGAGTATACATAATTAACAATTAAGCATATACTTTATTATGTCATCACTACCATATAACATGCCCATAATAAGAGTTAGACCAATAGGCAACTTGAAAACCGCTTGTATTATCATACACTTGATTCCCAAATTCCCAGCCTCGATCTACTGTAAATTCACCTAAATGATATGAAGACACTCCATCATCTATAAGCAAATTTACCACAGAATCCACACCACCATAATAACTAAATATATTTAAAGTAAAATAATTCGAAGTTATGTATGGAATTGTACCTGCTGCATCCTGATAAAACTCTAAAGTAATGTCATAAGACCTTTTATCGTAATCACTGGCACCCGAGCTATAAGAGTCATTGTAAATTAAATCATGAATTTCTTTAATGTAAATATCTTTTCTGTAGGGATAAAGTGACTTCAAAGACAAAATGTCTCCAGATGTAAATGCACGGTCACTCCCGTCAGAACAAGCTGACATCACCGAACCATACGATGGCCCAGTCGGAGTACCTCCTATGTGATTCGCTCCAGGGCCAGTCCCTTCGTTATTTCCTGGTTTCACTACTCCACAGCTAAATGCTCTATTCATATAGTCAGTATGTCTGAGCCCAACCGTATGTCCAATCTCATGAACTAATGTACTAACAGCATCAAGTCGATCATAAGAATTGTTATAATAATAAGTATTAACATTAATTTGATTATAAGGATTTCCAGACGTAGGGAATCCAGCAGACATTAAATAAGCTTCATTAGGATTGGTCACCGCATTTATGTATGTTGTTGAAATAATAATATCAGCGCCCGCAGAACTTGAAGTTCTACTAAATATCAAGCTTAAATCCAAATTATTATATCTAGCTATTGCTGTATCCAAGCTATTATGCATATAAGTTCCAAAAGCCGGGCTCATAAATATATTTATTGTCCTACGATTTGCACTTAAGCTTATTAAGTTATTTGTCCTATAGTGGCTGAGGGGGTCTTTCCCCTGAATTTTTAATTTTTTTAGGCTTAATAATAAAGGGATATTAATTTTTGAAGCTTCGCTGAGTTTATTTATATCTTCAGTTGTCATGAAAATATCACCTTCAACTAAATAGCCATTTTTATGCTTTCTAAGTCCCTCACTAGTATCAAAACCTGCGGCTTTTAATTTTTGGATAATATCATTGGATATTTCTATTTTATTTTCAACAATAGTCTGGTCTTTTTTACAAGCACTAAAAACTGCGATCGATAAAAACAAAGCATAATAGATTTTTTTCATGTTTAGATGTTTTAAATTTTAATTCATATTGATTTAATTATTGTGTAAAACAATGGTTGAACTACTATAAAAACACAAAGGTTTAGTATTAAAGCGAAATAGAATTGGAGGGATAAGCTGCTTAAGCAGAACTTGATGTTCTAATTCAATGAAAAGATCTTTTTCTGAGAGAGCGTGCGTTTCATAGATAGTTTTATTTGTTTTCCTTGATAAAGATAGCTGTCTATTATAAAAACGGTTACTTTTTTACATCAAGTACTTGGTTTATTACACAAAATACTATGAAACAAATATTTAACTGTAAAATTTATTTTAAAAAAAAAGCGCCGGTCAAATATGAACGGCGCTTTTATTAATATAAACTATTAAGTATTAGTTAAAGTTGTAACGAACACCAAACTGCATGTAGTAAGTTGAAGAAATGGTTTGAGATGTACCAAATGTTTCTCTTGTGATATCACCTTGGCTGTTATTAAGTCTAAATGTAGGCTTTGTAGTATCATTTATAGCGCCAACATTTTGTGGAACTAAGATAGAAGAACTATTTACAAAGTTTACATTACCCCATTTACGGTTTAGTAAATTACCTACGTTGAAGATATCTACTGTAAATTGGAAAGAATTTTTAGTGTTACCAAAGTTCTTGAAAACCTCTTGAGTTAACCTAAAATCAAACTGATTTCTCCATGGAGATGTTGCTGCATTACGCTGGGCAAATTCACCCCTGTGTTTACTTAAGTAGGCATCTTGCTGAATATAAGCTTCGAAAATATCTGCCTGTTCTTGAGCGCTATATGCTCCCTTATAGTTAGTTGTTCCGGCGGGAATAGCAACGAATGATGAGGCTGTCATTTCGCCTGGTTTAGGAATATAAATTAAATCATTTCCTGATTGACCATCACGGTTAAAATCTGTACTATAAGTATAAGAGAATCTTCCTTGTTGAGTTCCCTCATAGAATAATGAGAACGAAGTTGCTAAATTTCCGAAATATTCTTTTCTATAAGAAATGTTGGCAATGATGCGATCTGGATTTAAGTTTTGGGAATAACTTAGAGTTGGCTTATTTGGGTTACCAGAAGTTGCAGGAATTGACCACAAGTTTAACAATTGATCACCACCGCCATCGCCGTAATTACGCTGATCAGATCTGGTATAAGCAATCATTGCAGACAATCCGCTTTGGAATTGCTTCGTTAACTGTGCAGTAGCTAACCAGTTGTAACCACCCTTTGAATTTGTCATCTGAATTACGTTGAAACCAGATGAACTTGTGGTAGCAGCAGTAGAGGCAACAGCTCCACCATTTGTTAATGAAACAAATTGTCTGGCAAATGCTCCTGCCGATGTTGTAGGCAATTGACCACCAGAAGGAAACATTAATCTATTGTCGCCATAACCACTGATATTCAATGCTGTTGGGTTAACCAAGTTGATGTTTTGAGCAACAGCAACATTTAAATCACGTCCATAAATACCTTCCAAAGTTCCGATAATACCCCATGGCAATTTAATATCGAAAGCAATACTTGATTTCCATGTTTGCGGCAATTTCAGGTTTGGAGACATCACACTAATGCTACTTGGAATCGAAGATCCTGCTGCAGGAGCAGCGTTTAATAAGTTTGGCGCTATGTTTGGACTAAAAAACGGGGTATTTGCTTGCCCTGAATAAGTTTGAGTATATTGTAGTAATCCAGCATCACCTGATTGAGAAACAATCCATACAAATGGAATACGACCGGTAAAGATACCTGTACCACCACGTACCTGGAATGAACGATCACCAAATACGTTCCAGTTAAAACCAAAACGAGGTGAATAAGAAATTCTATTCTCAGGCAAAACACCAGTGTCCACTTTTTGTCCATTAAAACTTAAGCCAGCAACCAAAGGGTGTGTCCTAACTTCACTTACATCAGGATATGTGGCTTGTTCGACACGCAAACCAGCTGTTAGTTTTAAACGGTCAGAAACAGTAAACTCATCTTGTAAATAGGCAGAATACTGATTAAATTTAAAACTTGGATAAGCTTGAGAACCATCTGCAGTTAAAGGATAAGTAACAGCGTAATTCGAAGGTTTAGCATTATTTACAAAATCAGCCCAAGAATTAAATACATAATAACCTGTACCAAAACGTTGGAAACCATTTTTAGTAGTGCTAAATTCAGCTTGTAAACCTAAACTAATGTTGTGTTTTCCTAAGGCAATACTTAAATCATCAGAATAAGTATATCCTTTAACATCTCTTAAGTTTCCGTAAGTAAATGGCTCATAACCAAAAGTTGTTGCTACAGCCGGGCCATCTAAGATATCAACCAATGGAAATGGGCTACTATCTGATGTCCTTGGATCGTTTTGATGAGAATAAGTTGCCCTAGCCACATTCGTTACCTTACTACCAAAAGATGAAGTTAATTCTGCTACAGCAGAGTATAGATTTGCCGCTTGATAATAGTTAGAATTTGCAAATGATAATGCAGTACTTGCTGCTCTATTATTGGCACTTGAAAAGGTTACACCAGAACCAGTTGTAGAAGTACTTAGAGATGATGGTGATTGACTTTCTACCTGGTTATATCTAACACTAAAACGGTGATCTTTTGTAATGTTCCAATCTAAACGGGCAAACATTTTCTCGTTATCACTGATATTCGAATACCCCTGATAAGGACCTGTTGCATAACCATACTTAGATTGCAGATAAGATGAAACTGTATTTAAGAAATCTGCGGTAGGTTTTGCAACAAATGATGGCGTACTTGAACCGCCAAAAGGAAGTTGAGGTGTTGATGCAATTTTATTTGTTCCAGGTTGAATAGTATGTTTCTTTTCGTAGTTTACAAAGAAGAATAACCTATCTTTTACTATTGGGCCACCTAGGCTAAAACCGTAATTTTTCTCATCAAGTTTTTGTAAAACTGGGATTCTATAAGTTTCGCCTATTCTTTTTCCTTGTTGCTCTTCTCCGCGCATGGTATAAAAAGCACTACCAGTAAAATTATTGGTACCAGAACGGGTTACAGCAGTAACAGAGCCTCCCGTAAAACCGGTTTGACGAACATCAAATGGAGTTACATTAATCGAAATCTGCTCTAACGCATCAATTGAAATTGGTGAACCGCCTGCAGGGATGTTCTGACCAATACCAAATTGGTTGTTAAAGTTAGCACCGTCTACGGTAAAGTTGTTAGAACGATAGTTACCACCACCAATTGAAGTACCATTTGCCTGTGGCGTTAAACGGGTCAAATCGTTAACACTTCTACTAATGGTCGGTTGACTTTGGATCTGCTGTTTGCTGATCACAGTAGAAGTACCATTCCTACTTGAATTCATAATTGAATTGGCACTTTGACCCACAACTTTAACCTCCGCAAGAGTTGAACTGTTATCTGTTAAAACTAAATTTAAAAGATAAGGCTCACCTAATTTCAAATAAACCTCGGTTTGTTTCTCTGGCCTGTAACCAACAAAACTAACTTCAATGGTATAAGGACCGCCAACACGCATACCACCAATGGTAAAACGGCCATCGTTGTTTGTAGATACCGAATAAACAGTCCCGGTTGGTGTGTGTGTTGCTTTAACACTCGCACCAGGCAAGGCGCCTTTGGCATCCTTAATTGTTCCTGTCATTGATGAAGTGGTTACCTGTGCGTTAACGCCGAAAGTAATACCTACAAATGCAACAATAACCAGTACTAATCTTAAAAGTAAAGATTTCTTCATACTTTGTTTTTTAAATGTTTTTTGTCGTTGAAAATAACCCCAATAAGGATTTTATTGCTGCAAATGTCTTAATAAAATTTAACAGATTTTAACATCTCATGTTAAAAAATTATTAAGTCGGTCAAAACTTTTCAACATTTAACACATATTACCTCAATTATAACTTTCAGTTTATCAATACATTGACATTAAAGCTAAATTTTTAATAACGAAACATTCAGTTGATTATAATTTAAGCATAAAACCTATGTTAACTTTGGTATTTTTTAAATAATATATATTAACACCCTTTTTTTAGCCCTAACATCCTGATTATTCAACTTTTTACGACCTGTACCATATATTATTCTGCAAATCAGGCGGATGGTAACGATTATTTTTAAACATAAGCTTCACCACAATCACTACCCAATGTAATTTTTAAGGCCTATATCAACATTGCCCTATTCAATTGACATTTTTTTTTTAGTTTTGAGCGATTATTAAAGGATCAAAACCTTTAACATTTGTAGTGTACGGGATAAATGAGCAGATAACCGCAACCTTAAAATTACCGGTTAATGCAGAACAATTAAAAACAAAATCTCTTTAAAATAGATATGAACCGTCCATAATTAGATCATTAGTTATGGTAAGCTCCGTCTGACAGATAAAAAACAAATTAGAAAAAACAGATGAATTACGACGTTATTGTTTTAGGCAGCGGCCCAGGTGGTTACGTAGCTGCGATCAGAGCTTCTCAATTGGGACTGAAAGTTGCAATTGTTGAGCGTGAATCATTAGGTGGTATTTGTTTAAACTGGGGCTGTATCCCTACCAAAGCACTTTTAAAAAGTGCCCAGGTTTTCGAATATATCAATCATGCTGCTGATTACGGCATTACGACTTCGGGTGCTACTGCCGATTTTGCCGCTGTGGTAAAACGCAGCCGTGGTGTTGCCGATGGCATGAGTAAAGGCGTTCAGTTTTTAATGAAAAAAAATAAAATTGACGTGATTATGGGTACGGGTAAAGTTAAACCCGGCAATAAATTAGAAGTTAAAGGTGCTGATGGTTCACAAAAAGAACTTAGCGCTAAACATATCATCATTGCAACAGGTGCCCGTTCGAGAGAATTGCCTAACCTGAAACAGGATGGCAAAAAAATTATCGGTTACCGCCAGGCCATGGTACTTCCCGAATTACCAAAAAGTATGGTGGTGGTAGGCTCAGGCGCCATCGGTGTTGAGTTTGCTTATTTCTATGCCACCATGGGTACCAAAGTAACCATTGTTGAGTTCATGGAAAACGTTGTACCAGTTGAGGATGAAGATGTTTCAAAACAACTGTTACGCAGCTTAAAGAAAACCGGTATCGATGTAATGACCTCAGCCAGTGTCGAATCGGTTGATACCAGCGGTGCAGGTTGCAAAGTTTCGGTTAAAACCGCTTCTGGCATGCAAACCATCGAAGCCGATATCGTACTTTCTGCGGCAGGCATTGTGGCCAACATCGAAAACATTGGTTTAGAAGAAGTAGGAATCAAAACCGAAAAAGGTAAAATCGTTACCGATGAGTTTTATAATACTTCGGTAAAAGGATACTATGCGATTGGTGATGTGGTGGGCGGACAAGCCCTGGCACACGTTGCTTCTGCAGAAGGTATTATCTGTGTAGAAAAAATTGCGGGTCAGCATGTAGAACCATTAGATTACAATAATATTCCGGGATGTACTTATTGTACACCAGAAATTGCTTCGGTAGGTTATACCGAAAAAGCAGCCAAGGCAGCAGGTTATGAGTTAAAAATCGGTAAATTCCCATTCTCAGCCTCAGGTAAAGCCAGTGCCGCCGGTGCTAAAGATGGTTTCGTAAAACTAATTTTCGATGCAAAATACGGCGAATTATTGGGTGCACACATGATCGGCGCCAATGTAACTGAAATGATTGCCGAAATTGTTGTGGCACGTAAGCTGGAAACCACCGGACACGAAATGATTAAATCGGTTCACCCTCACCCAACCATGAGCGAAGCCATTATGGAAGCTGCCGCTGATGCTTACGGAGAAGTAATACACTTATAAGGTAGAAGGTTTAAAGGTGGAAGGCAGAAGGCTAAAGCTTAATAAACTTAATTAAAACCAACATTACAGAGCCCTTTAGTTAATCCTAAAGGGTTTTTGTATTTTTATCAGTTATTTTTAAAAAACCCCCAAACCCCCAAACCCCCAACCCCCCAAACCCAAACCCAAACCCCAAACCTTAAACCCTAAACCTTAAACCTTAAACCTTAAACCCCAAACCCTCAGATGAAACTCCATACCATAAACACAGGCCTTTTTAAACTCGATGGCGGCGCCATGTTTGGCGTAGTACCCAAAGCAATCTGGCAAAAAACCAACCCGGCCGATGCCAACAACCTCTGTACCTGGGCCATGCGCTGTTTACTGATCGAAGAGGGCAATCAACTGATTTTGGTAGATACCGGGATCGGCAACAAACAGGATGAAAAGTTTTTCAGCCATTATTACCTGCATGGTGATGATAGCCTCGAAAAATCGCTGGCGCAATTGGGATTCGGTACCGCCGATATTACCGATGTTTTTTTAACACACCTCCATTTCGATCATGTGGGCGGTGCCGTCATCAGGGATGGCGATCAGCTGAAACCGGCTTTTAGCCGTGCCACCTATTGGAGCAACGAAAAGCATTGGCAATGGGCCATAACACCCAATGCCCGTGAAAAGGCTTCTTTTTTAAAGGAAAATATTTTACCCCTGCAGGAAAGCGGTCAGCTTAAATTTGTTGCCGAGCAGGAAAATATAACCTGGCAAAAAGACATCAGCATCAGTTTTGCTTATGGCCATACCGATGCCATGATGCTGCCTAAAATGAGCTATAAAGGCAAAACCATCGTTTATATGGCCGATCTTTTACCTTCTGTTGGTCACCTGCCCCTGCCCTATGTAATGGCTTACGACATGTTCCCGTTAAAAACACTAAACGAAAAACAGGCCTTTTTAGAAGAAGCCGTTAACAACAATTATATATTATACCTGGAGCACGACCCTGTTAACGAGTGCTGTACCCTACAACGCACAGAAAAAGGCATACGCGTGGCAGAAACCTTTAAACTCAGCGAAATCTAACCGGATCATCACCTTAACCCCCTACTTTCCATAAGGTACTACTCAAATTTATTTTGAATTTTATTTGTATTTAATCTAAATAATCACAATTTTTGTAGCCAATGGAAAAAGCTTGTATCGATATCAACCAATTGGTTAACGTATTCTCAAACCACCAGGGCTCTGTTTATCAATCAGATAAATTAAATTGCTTTTACGTAGATTTTGGAGGTAAGTTTGCCCGTTTCAACTGCTTGTCCCTTCAAAAATTGAAAAAGGTAGTAGAAGATATTGATATCGACGCATTGCTGTTAAATACCCAAAAAGCCAATTTCGAACTTGTTACCTTTAATGGCTGCGAACACATTTATCTTTTAAACGTTTTAGAAATTATAGCCTTAAAAGATTTATTGCAAGGTACCTTCACCATGTTCAAACTTAACCACCTGATCAACGACTGCCTGTATAGATTGGTTTACTAGTATTGGTTCATTGGTTCATTGGTCATTGGTTCATTAGTCATTGGTTCATTGGTAACTGCAAATTGATTATTGGTCATTAGTTCATTAGTCATTTGTTCATTAGTCATTTGTTCATCGGTGCAGCAAATTAGTTAACTGCAATTCTTCACAGCCGTCCTCCTGAACTTGATTCAGGATCTGAAACGAGTGATTTAACAAGGAATGTAGCGGTATAGAGAAATCTTTCTCCATATACTTCCCATTACAAAAGATCCTTCATTGCATTCAGGATGACAGATTATTGGAAAGAGATAGTTAGGTACTAAAAACTGCTAACACCCAGCTGAAAACCAACCACCATCCTGCTGATCCTCAGCCACTATCCGTTTCGCGTTATACTAACCTTACCAGCGTGCTCCTATCTTATTTAAACTGATTACAAATAACTAATTATCAGCAATTTAGACTAATTTCATATTGCAAATAAATTAGTAAGCCGAACAAATTCGCTTTACATTTGTATTGTTATTAAAGCACAGAATTATGAAAGACTTAATGCGTATCCAATGCTTAATATCTCAGGATATTGAAACATTGTTAAATCAACAGATCAAAAAAGAGGCACACTCTTCATCACTATATTTATCTATGTCGTCCTGGTGCGATCAAAATGGTTTCGACTATTCGGCAGATTACTTCTTAAAACAATCTGAAGAAGAAAGGGTTCACCAGCTTAAATTGTTCAAGTATGTATTAGACATGGGCGGAAATGCCATCTCTCCGGAAGTAAGCGGAATCAAAACAGACTTCGCCAGTTTCAGGGAAGTTTTCGAAGATGCTTTGGAAGCAGAAATCGCGATCACCCAGAGCTTCAAAAACATTGCCGCTAAATGCCATAAAGAGCAGGATTTTGTAACCATGGAATTCTTAAACTGGTTCCTGAAAGAGCAGCGCGAAGAAGAATACAAAGCACGCAGGGCTTTAGAATTGTTCGAAGTGATTGGCGAAGAAGGTACCGGAAGATGGGAAATCGACAAACACGTCAACAAAATCAATTATTCAGAAGAATAAACAACAACAAAACATATATTGGAAAGCTATCCTGAAAAGGGTAGCTTTTTTTGCTTAAAGCATTGAAATAAAATCCACACACGCGCAAAGATGACGGCATCCCTAAATCTTAATTCAATCATCTTTTAATCTGCGCCACTTATCTTTTTTAAATCTGCGGGAAAAACTTTAATGCAAATCCTTTGTTTCCCGCTGATCAGGTAGAAAAGGACCGCAGATCCAAAAGGAATTTATTAAATCATCAATTGGAAAATCGTAAAGCATATAACACAGGTCGCGGCAGGTGCGAAAATGACGACCGTTTTAACCTCCAAGTATATTCCCTTCGCTGTATTTCAGTCGAAATAACGATACTGCTTACCCTTCCAGCTTCACTTCATCTGATCATTATCGTATAATGCGGACAACACTCTAAAAAAGAAAAGCCCCAGTTGTTCTGGAGCTTTCTTGGTTTGGTTGTTTGGTTTATGTTGATTATGAATAAGTCTTAAGAGTTTTATAAAAAAAGCGCTGTCACAGCGCTTTTTTTAAACCAAATATATAATAATAATTAACGAGCATTACAAAAGTACGAACTTTATTAATATTTGCAAGTATTTTTATTAAAAAATTAAATATTTTAATAAAAATTTTAAAAAACACCTACATTTAACCGCAAACAACACCATAAAACATTAAAAATCAGCATAAATATTAATTTTATACACAAAAAACACAATTATTTGCTTATAAAAACATATTTTAAGGAAATATTTAAGTCAAATGATAGAAGATTTTATTAAAAGCTACTCAAATCATCCTAAAACTTACGACGAAATGTTTTTAAACGGTGATCGTTACCGCGATCATTATACTAACTTTATTAACAATTTCTCTAAAGAATCGCTCGAAAACCTAAACAAAAAGGAAGAACTAGCCAAAAAACTGTTCATGAGTCAGGGAATTACCTTTACCGTATACGATAGTGGCGAAGGAATCGAAAAAATCTTCCCTTTTGATATTATTCCGCGCATTCTTACCTCCTCTGAATGGAGTTTTATAGAAAAAGGAATCAAACAACGCTTAAAAGCGCTCAATCTTTTCTTAAAAGATGTGTACAGCAATCAATTTATCTTAAAAGATAAAATTGTTCCCATCAATGTTATTTATTCCTGCCCGCATTTCTTAAGAGAGATGCATAATGTAAATGTGCTGCACGATATTTACATCCACATTGCCGGGATAGACCTGATCCGGGATCACGACGGTACATTTTACGTACTGGAAGATAACCTCCGCACGCCATCCGGCGTGAGTTACATGCTCGAGAACAGGGAAATTACCAAAAGGTTATTCCCGGATCTTATCCCCCAGTGCGGCGTAAGAAGCGTAACCGAATATCCGGCTATCCTGTATAAAAATTTAATGGCACTTTCGCCACGGGCAGTATCCAATCCCACCATTGTGTTGTTAAGCCCGGGCATGTATAATTCTGCGTATTATGAACATACTACATTGGCACGCTTAATGGGGGTAGAACTGGTAGAAGGGCGCGACCTGGTGGTAAAAAACCAAAAGGTATTTATGAAAACCACTACAGGTCTGCAGCAGGTTGATGTGATCTACCGCCGTGTAGACGACGACTATCTCGATCCTTTGGTATTTAATCCCAACAGTGTACTGGGTGTTGCCGGCCTGATGGGCGCCTACCGTAAAGGCAATGTAGCCATTATTAACGCCGTAGGCAATGGCGTAGCCGACGACAAAGCGGTTTATACCTATGTACCGGATATGATCAGGTATTACCTGAATGAAGAACCGATATTAAAAAACGTACCCACCTACCAGCTCAGCAATAAAGATGAGCTTGATTATGTTTTTGCAAACATTAACACCATGGTGATCAAAAAAACCAATGGAAGTGGCGGTTATGGCATGCTGATGGGACACGCATCAAGCGAACAGGAAACAGAAGAATATAAAATTGAAGTACTGAAAGACCCGCGCAATTTTATTGCCCAACCCACCATCAGCCTGTCGTCGGCGCCCTGCTTTATCAACGGAAAACTGGCCCCACGCCGGATCGACCTCCGTCCTTTCGCTTTAAACGGCCCCGATGGCATTTCAATTGTTCCGGGCGGCTTAACCAGGGTAGCTTTAAAAGAAGGCTCGCTGGTGGTAAACAGCTCGCAGGGTGGCGGCAGTAAAGATACATGGGTTTTAACTTCTTAGAATACAGAACAATATGTTAAGTAGAGTTGCATCAAGCTTATATTGGTTAAGCAGGTACGTTGAGCGCAGCGACGGTATGCTGCGCATGTTAAAAATAAATTACGCTTCCTCGCAGGATACCATCCAGGAATTTACCTGGAAACCGGTGATCAGGATTTTCTCCTCGGATGATGAAAATGAACTGCTGAATATCCAGCACGACAGCCGTGCGGTAATCGAATACCTGCTGTTGAACCGCGAAAATCCAAATTCGATTTTAAACATCGTTACCCTGGCCCGCGAAAATGCAAGGAGTGTACAGGAACACATCCCCAAAGATTTATGGCAATGCCTGAACGAGTATTACCATACCGTTAAAGATGAAAAACTGTTATGGTACGTACAAAAAGACGATCCCATTACCGCACTTGATATTTTAATCAAACAGGTGATGCTCTATAACGGAACGGCCGACAGTGTAATGGAACGTGGCGAAAGCAGGAGTTTTATGAATATTGGAAAACACCTGGAGCGGAGCATACAATCGGTCGATATCCTCGATATTAAATTCAGTTCCATCAGCGGCAACCCTGATTTATTGACCGATATCTCCTACTGGAAGCACCTGCTGCTATCGTTAGGGGGCTACGAACTGTACCTCAAAACCTACCGGCAGGGCTTTGATGCCAAAAACATTATCGAACTGGCCATGCTCAATAACGATTTCCCACGGTCGGCACTGTATGCCATGAGCAATATCGAACGGTATTTTAACCGTTTAAAGAGCGAAAGCAATATCGGTCATTATAATAACCTGTCGTTTAAAATCGGCCGATTAAAAAGCATGATTACCTATAGTTCTGTTAACACCATGGACGAAGGACAGTTGCACCATTACCTGACGGAAATTAAAACCGAACTCTTTGGTATCGGAAACCTTTTGAATGAATATTATTTCGCAAATTCATAAATAGTTTTTTAACCACAGCTCAACATGATTCACACCGGTAAATTTCCTTTTTTCATTTTTCATCCATGTTTATCCTTTATACCGGTGGTCACCCATAAATAACAAAACCCCTATGCCAATTTTTAAAATCAAACATATTACCAATTACAAATACGAATCGCCCGTTCGGGATAGTGCGAATCAGATTATTTTATTTCCGATTAAAGATGATTTCCAGAAAGTAATTAAACACGACCTGAATATTTCGGGAAGTCCGGAAATTGAAATTTTTATCGACTATTACGGTAACGAGGTGGGTACTTTC
Organism: Pedobacter zeae; assembly: GCF_014196715.1. Taxonomy (GTDB): domain Bacteria; phylum Bacteroidota; class Bacteroidia; order Sphingobacteriales; family Sphingobacteriaceae; genus Pedobacter; species Pedobacter zeae. Next base: position 1,246,363 of record NZ_JACIEF010000002.1, on the reverse strand, counting down.
ACCCAAAACGAACCCCATACCCAGCTTAAAATCTTCTCGAAAGTAAGTGTAGAGACTTTTGCAAAGCCATTGCCACAGGACGATATGTTCAGCAGCGAGCAATGGAACAGCCTGGATGCACTTAAATATGAAGTGCCCTATATCGATTATTTACGGCAGGAAAGTTTTGAGGGCATTCACCTGCTGAAGGCAACTGCCCTGGAGATGAAGGAGACGGATGATACGCCCTACCAAACCGCCATCAAATATTGCGCTTATGTGTTTAACAATTTCGAATATATTAAAGGCGTAACGGCTGTCGATACCACCATTGAAGAGATTTTGAAGCTCAAGGCTGGTGTTTGCCAGGATTTTGCACACATCCTCACGGCAATGTTGCGCTTAACCGGAATTCCGGCGCGGTACGTGAGTGGTTACATCTGCCCCAACAGAGATGGCATGCGCGGCGAAGGCGCTACCCACGCCTGGGCAGAAGCTTACCTGCCCGCATACGGCTGGCTGGGTTTAGACCCCACCAATAATTGCATCGTAAATGAAAACCATGTGCGATTGGCAGTAGGCCGTAATTTTGCAGACTGCTCGCCCGTAAAAGGCGTATACAAAGGTGGGTTTGAGCACATTATGGAAGTAAATGTTTCGGTTGGTTATAACGATGAAGATCTGAATGATAACGAAACTTATTTCCAGCCAAAGGAAGTGAATTACAGCAAAGCCACCGGAACAATCACCACCGCAAGAACCAAAAACAGCTATCAGCAGTATATGGAAGCGATGCAGCAACAACAACAGCAGCAACAGTAGGCAGTTTTCAGTTGGCAGTTACCAATGAGCTAATGACCAATGAACTAATGACCAATGACCAATGAACCAATGACCAATGACCAATGAACCAATGAACCAATGACCAATGACCAATGACCAATGAACCAATGACCAATGAACCAATGAACTAATGACCAATGAACCAATGAACTAATGACCAATGAACCAATTTACAGTTGGCAATTGACAGTTTAAACCAAGCTTATGCAAAAAACTGTACACTGATACCTGCAAACTGTTAACTGATACGAGTTTTTTTTCTAAATTTGCGCCTTTTACAAATAACAATATGATTAAGAGACAGCAAATTAAAGATTTATTAAAGTCGACAGCATTTGACACAGAAGTAACGGTTATGGGATGGGTAAGAACTTTCCGTAATAATCAGTTTATTGCCTTAAATGACGGATCTTGCATGAGCAATATCCAGGTTGTGATCGATTTTAATAATCTGCCTGATGAGCTGTTAAAAAGAATCACCACGGGTGCCGCAATCGCTGTCACCGGCAAACTGGTCGAATCGTTAGGTAAAGGCCAAAGCGTTGAGATCAAAGCCACCAGTGTAGAAATTTTAGGCGATAGCGATCCGGAGAAATTCCCTTTGCAACCTAAAAAACACAGCCTGGAGTTTTTACGCGAAATTGCACACCTGCGTTTCCGTACCAATACTTTTAACGCTGTTTTTAAGGTTCGCCATGCCCTGGCTTTCGCCATCCACCAGTTTTACAACGAACGTGGTTTTGTATACATGCATACGCCCGTAATTACGGCCAGCGATGCTGAAGGTGCAGGCGAAATGTTTAAGGTAACCACTTTAGATTTCGACAACCCGCCACGCACTGACGAAGGTAAGGTTGATTTCTCGCAGGATTTCTTTGCCCGCGCGACCAACTTAACCGTATCGGGCCAATTAGAGGGCGAATTGGCCGCCATGGCTTTTGGTAAGATATATACTTTCGGACCTACCTTCAGGGCCGAGAACTCAAATACCACCCGCCATTTGGCCGAGTTCTGGATGATTGAGCCTGAGTTTGCTTTTGCCGACCTGGAAGACAACATGCAGCTTGCAGAAGACATGATGAAGTATGTCATTAAATATGCTTTAGACCACTGCAAAGAGGAACTGGAATTTTTAAATAACCGCCTGGCCGAAGAAGATAAACAAAAGCCACAAAACGAGCGCAGCGAACTGAGTTTATTGGAAAAACTGGATTTCTGCCTGGCCAACGATTTTGAGCGTTTAACCTATACAGAGGCCATCAGGATATTAAAATCTTCTAAACCTAACCAGAAAAAACAGTTTAAATACCTGATTGATGAGTGGGGAGCAGATTTACAAAGCGAGCACGAACGTTACCTGGTAGAAAAACACTTTAAAAAACCGGTAATTTTAACGGATTACCCTGCAGATATTAAATCGTTCTACATGCGCCAGAACGAACCGGATGCCGAAGGCAGGCAAACTGTTGCCGCTATGGACATCCTGTTCCCGGGTATTGGCGAAATGATCGGCGGATCGCAGCGCGAAGAGCGTTTAGACCGCTTAATCCAACGCATGGAAGCGTTAAACATCCCGCAGGAGGAATTGTGGTGGTATTTAGATACCCGCCGCTTTGGTACTGCACCGCACGCAGGTTTCGGTTTAGGTTTTGAACGTTTGGTACTGTTCGTCACCGGCATGACCAACATCCGTGATGTAATTGCGTTCCCAAGGTTCCCTAAAAACGCGGAGTTTTAAGATAGGTTTAGGGCTAAGCGCCAGGCGATCAGCGTAAAGCGGTTAGGACCAGGCGAACAGCGTTTGGCGATAAAAGAACAAGCCCCATCAATAAAAAAGCGGTCAGGTTTTAAAAAGCTGACCGCTTTGTTGGTTATGAAGCTTTCTGCCCTACAGGTTTGCCAGCGCTTCCATGGCCTTTTTTTCTTTAGCCGAAAGGTTTTTTAAAATACCGGATGCCTGCTGAACATATTTAAAATCACTGGTCAGGCTTACTTTCTCGAATAATTGTGAAACCCCTGTCCAAAGCGAGGCAATTTCTGCAAAAGCTTCATCACCTGCTTTCAATTCCTCAAGTTTGAGCAATTCGTAGCTTTCTTTCAAAAAATCACGATACAAATTCCTGAATAAAGCGCCACCCGTTCCGGCTTTTTCCATCATCATGGCCGATTGCCCGAATTCGCCAGCGATATTTTTGCTCACCTGAAACCATTTGAAAATCTCGCTGCTTGCCTTTAAAATTCCTTTATAGGTAATATTGGTGATGGGCGGATTTAAATACGTTTTTGCATTATTTTTAATTGCCTTTAACGTTGCAGCTTTCAGGTCGCTTTCTTTCTCCTGGCGTTTTATGGTATAATACAGGTTTTTAGAAGCCATAGGGCCTTTCTCAGCCCTTGCCAATGCCAGGCTATCCAGTGAGGTTTTAACCAATCCGCCTTGCTGCCGTGTGTCTACTAAAAAGGCATCGTGGTTATCGTAGCCATAAATGGCTGCATAATGCCCGGCAAAGTGAAAAGGCTTTGAAAAGTATTCCAGGTGATAACAATCTAATTTCAGCCCCACCACCTGCCCTTTATCCAGCAGCTGCTTTACCCCATCCCAGGCCTTTTGCTTGGAAGAAGTTTCTTTAGCCCTTAATTCGAGGTTTAAATTTCTGGTAATATTTTGCGTTAAAAGGTCTGTTTTTATTCTCCCTCCCATAAAGGGGAAGTCCATGCCTTTCATATTCCAATAGATAAAGCTCAACCCTTCTCCAAGACCAAAAAGCATGGGCTCTGAAAGTTCAATACCAAGCTGGCGCAGCAAAGTTCCTGTTGCCGTGGTTTCACAGTGTTGTCCGTCAAAAGGCTTTAAATGCTCAATTTTCATTTTAACTGATTAATCAAAACAATATATTATTTTTTTATCTGCCCGATGCCCAAACTCGATGGTAAATGATTGAAAATCACAAATCGTACCATTTTGAGGATTAATCAAAAAAGATTGTCCTTTGAATACGCTATCATTGACAGATACTAAAGAGGCTCGTCATTGCGAGGAGGAACGACGAAGCAATCTTACCACCATGGGTTACAGCGACCGCATTAAGATTGTTTCATCCAATAAAAAATTAGCTTCGTAATGACGATTCCTCATCTTTCATCATCCTTATAATGCCATCCGAAACACGAAGCATTTACATGGAAACACTTCATAGCCAGCCAATTGAATCATTAGTATTTCATTCCGTACGGGCATTTGCTGATTAATCCGTTAATACCCCTTCATTACTGGCCGCCTAAACCTGATTGACGCGGAAAGCCCGGAGCGAGGAACGAGTGAAGACTTGTAGCAAAAAGCAGGACTACCCAAACCCAGGCACCACTGCCCCTGCTTTTCAAAAAACTAATCAGTTGCCATATGCCAGACTTCCGAAGTTCTACCTACGCTTAGCCTCTTTTTAAACTTCGTCAGTTATCCCCGGCTGTTATCGCCCATCATCATGCATGGTATCTCCATACGGATTGGCATGCGCATAATCAACTGCCGAAACCTTATAATCGGTAGGTGCAAAACTTTGCGAAGTACTTAAGGCCATACCCAGTTCGTAACGGGTTGGATAAGGCGTTTGCAGCAAGCTACCTGCCGGGATATACGGAAAGGTCTCCAAATAACTCTGCATTACACTCGGGCTTACACGCCTGTTGATATACGCCCTGCTGAGCTGGTGCGGCTCCCTTAATCCGGCAGCGCCCAGTAATTCTACCGCACTGGCCACGGTAAGGTTGTGAAAGTTTTTAACCCTTACCGTTTTATCCTCTACCACCAAACCTTTCATTAAACTCGGATCTTGCGTGGCCACGCCCGTTGGGCAGGTATTACTGTTACACTCCAGTGCCTGGATACAACCCAGGGCAAACATCATTCCGCGGGCGGCATTACACATATCAGCGCCCAATGCTATATTTTTAACCAGGTCAAATCCGGTAGCTACTTTACCCGAAGCAATAATTTTGATGTGTTTCTTCAGGTCGAAACCATTTAACACATCGTACACAAAGGCCACCCCTTCGCGCAGCGGCATCCCTACCGAGTTGGAAAATTCCTGTGGTGCAGCACCGGTTCCGCCCTCGCCCCCGTCAACGGTAATAAAATCGGGGTAAATCTTTGTTTCTACCATTGCCTTGCAAATGGCATAAAACTCGCTTTTACGGCCGATACACAGCTTAAATCCAACAGGTTTACCACCCGATAGCTCGCGCAGTTTTTTCACAAATTCGAGCAAACCAATGGGCGTGCTGAAAGCCGAATGTGCCGGCGGCGACAGTACATCTTTTCCTTCGGGCACTAAACGGATGCGCGCCACCTCGGGCGTTACCTTTTTAGCGGGTAACATCCCACCATGGCCAGGCTTAGCCCCCTGCGAAAGCTTAATCTCGATCATCTTAACCTGATCGGCCTGGGCACGCTCGGCATAAGCATCGTAATTAAAGGTACCATCGGCATTGCGACAGCCAAAATAACCGGTACCGATCTGCCAGATTAAATCGCCACCCGGCTGCCTGTGATAATCGCTGATCCCCCCCTCGCCGGTATTGTGCGCAAAATTACCCAGTTTGGCCCCTCCGTTTAAGGCCAGGATGGCATTCTGGCTTAAGGAACCAAAACTCATGGCCGAAATATTGTAAATACTGGCCGAATAAGGCTTTTTACAATCTGGTCCGCCAACCAGCACCCGCGGATCTAAATTCAGCTCGTGGTGCGAAATAGCGGCAATACTGTGGCTTAACCACTCGTAACCATTTTCGTACACGTTTAACTGCGTGCCGAAGGGAATGGTATCATTATCGGTTTTAGCGCGCTGGTAAATGAGCGAGCGGTTTAAGCGGTTATAGGGCGTTCCGTTGGTATCGCTCTCTACAAAATACTGGTAAACTTTCGGCCGCAACTCTTCCATAAAATAACGTAAGCGACCAAAAACCGGGTAGTTACGTACAATGCTGTGTTTGGGCTGGTACAAATCGTAAATCCCAAGCAGCACAAAAGGGCCGGTGAAAATAAATGTCCACCATAAAAACGGGTGGTAAAGCCCCAGCATAATGGTAAGGGCAACTAAAAATGCGGCGATGGCGACGAAAGCTTTTCTCATAAAATCAGATTAGCGGATGTTTTGTTGTTACAAAGATAAAGATTAGGATTATTAAACAACTGACACCATTAAATTGTTATTTTTACGTTATGCTTATTAAGATTTATCCTGAAAACCCCAACGAAAAAGCCATCGAACAGGTAGCAGAGGTGCTGAAAAAAGGCGGCCTCATTATTTATCCAACCGATACGATTTATGGTTTGGGCTGCGATATTACCAACCAGAAAGCCATTGAAAAAATTTGCCGTATCCGTGGCATAAAACCCGAGAAGGCTAATTTTTCGTTTATCTGCCACGATCTGAAACACATTTCCGACTACATTAAACCGATTGACAATACCACTTTCAGGGTGCTTAAAAAAGCCTTACCGGGTCCGTTTACCTTTATTTTTAACGCCAACAACAATGTACCTAAATTACTGAGTTCGAACAAAAAAACGGTAGGTATCCGTGTACCCGACAATAATATCGCCCGCTGCATTGTTAAAGAACTGGGCAACCCGATCCTCTCTACTTCGATAAAAGACGATGATGATGTGATCGAATATTCTACTGATCCGGAACTGATCCACGAAAAATACGAAGACCTGGTCGACCTGATCATCGATGGAGGTTATGGAGATAACGAGGCTTCTACGGTGATTGATTGTACCCAGGGCGAGTTCGAAGTGATCAGGGAAGGTAAGGGAAACATTGAAGAATACCTGTAGCAATTTTTGGCAATTTTCTGAATATACTGCCATATCAGTTAAATTGTATTTTTTTAAGGAAGTGAGCGCTCCGGTGAGCTGTGGCGGCCTCCTGTCCTGCTTTACACTACAAGTCCTCCCTCGTTCCTCGGTCCGGTCTTTCCGTTTCAATCAGGCTTAGTAACAAGCGCTGCTACTTTCAATCACAAACCTATAACATAAGACCTGCGTGATCCCTTGGCAACTAAATAAGGGCGAGTTCGAAGTGGTCAGGGAAGGTAAGGGAAGCATTGAAGAATACCTGTAGCAATTTTTAGCAATTTCCTGAATACACTGCCATATCAGTTAAATTGTATTTTTTTAAGGAAGTGAACGATCCGGTGAGCTGTGGCGGCCTCCTGTCCTGCTTTACACTACAAGTCCTCCCTCGTTCCTCGGTCCGGTCTTTCCGTTTCAATCAGGCTTAGTAACAAGCGCTGCTACTTCCAATCGCAAACCTATAAGATAAGACTGGCGTGATCCCTTTGAAAACCAAATAATAACAGTGCAAGTGATAAAGGGCCTCCATATCTTCATTCCCGACCGCAGCGGAGCGTTCTTTTTAGCGGAGCGCAAAAGATTTCTCCCTGCCGGAGGCAGGCGGGCGTTCCGGTAGCTATGACACTGATTTTTAAAATTTGTCATTGATCATCAAACGGAAGCGTATTTACAGGAAGAATAATACAATTTCCAGCGATAAGTTGTCAGCAAATTGATTTCTTTAAAGAATGTTTGACATGAAATGCACTGAAAAAACCGGAACAACGTCTACATATACAAAAAATTACCCCATATTACATTTATTTTTCCACAATCGGTGGAATTAACACTAAATTAATCTGATCATAAGCCATTTGCATCTACATTTGTTGCAAACAAAACTAACTATATGAAAAGATCTTTACTGCTCATTTTATCTTTTCTGTTTTCTCTCCCAACATTTGCCCAGGTTAGCCTGACAAGCTCCCCTTATGTTGAGAATTTCGACGGAATAGGAAACGGATTACCAAATGGATTTACAGGGAGGACATCCGCTAATGCTACTTCATTAGGTACCGTTGCAACTTTTGCCACGGCCAGTGCGCCATGGAACAATGTCAGCGCCGGCTTCAAAAATTTAGCTTCTGCTACTGCCGGGGCTGCTGCTGGTACCACTGCACAGGCTGCTGCAACAGACCGGGCCCTGGGGCTTAGGCAAACCTCCGCAGCAGGTTACGATCCGGGAAGCGCATTTGTATTCCAGATTGCAAATACAACCGGGAAATCGGCCTTTAAATTAACATTCGACTTACAATCACTCGATGCCAGTTCACCAAGAACAACAACCTGGGCGGTAGAATATGCTTTTGGTGCAACACCAACCAATTTCACGGCAGCTGCCGTTACCGGAACCACCACTACCGGTGGCAGTACCTTCAGCAATAATTCCATAAGCGTTGATTTTGGTACCGCACTCGATAACAATGCCGGCCCGGTTTGGATCCGTTTAGTCGCTTTAAGCGCTACTACCGGTAGCGGGAACAGGGCAACCACCGCTATTGATAACTTTAATTTAACTTTTAACGCCGGCACAGTTCTAAGTCCATCTTTAACGGTTGCACCAAATAACCTGGATTTCGGAACACAGTTTACCAACAGCGCATCAGCCGAAAAAACTTTCGTTTTAAGCAGTGCAAACTTAAATTCGAGTAATGTTGGATTAACTACAGCTGCACCTTACAGTCTTTCCAAAACATCCGGAGGCACTTTTTCCACCTCGTTAACGTACAGCCCCGCCGAACTGGCTTCTGGCAGCAATACGGTTTATGTTAAGTTTATGCCAACCGCTGCCGGGAACTCAACCGGCAACATTACATTTACCGGAGGAGGGGTAACCAACCCGCCATCGGTAACCTTAACCGGTATAGGGCAATCAACTGTTTTAACCGCCAGTCAGACTTCCCTCGATTTTGGCACACAAAATACAGGCACTAATTCTGCGGCACAATCCTTCACGCTTTCGGCTACGGGATTAACCGACGTGGTCAATGTAAGCACGAATGCGCCTTTTGCCTTATCGAAAGACAATACCAGCTTTTCTACCTCCCTAAGTTATACGGTAGCCGAACTGGCCACAAGCAAAACGGTTTATGCCCGTTTTAGCCCAACTACTGCTGCCGCAGCCAGTGATAACATCAGCATTTCGAGTACAGGAGCAAGCAGCCAAACCATTGCCCTAACCGGCACAGGCACCACCCCACCCGTTGCGCAGGCACATGTGGTCATCAGCGAAGTGTATGGTGGTGGCGGTAACTCCGGTGCCACGTATAAAAACGATTTTATTGAATTGTACAACCCCGGTAATACCGCGGTTGATTTAACCGGATGGTCGGTACAGTATACCAGTGCTGCCGGAACCGCCTGGAATAACCCTACAGCCTTAACGGGCAGCATCCCTGCAAAAGGATTTTACCTTATCCAGGAAGCGCAGGGCGCCGGTGGTACACTTAATTTACCTACCCCCGATGCGATCGGGACATTAGCCCTGTCGGGTACTGCCGGAAAGGTTTTACTCGTTAATACCACCGTTGCCCAAACGGGCAGCAAACCTGCAGGTGCGCAGGTGATCGATTTTGTAGGTTTTGGTACGGCAAACGCGTATGAAGGTGCTGGCGCTGCACCGGCTCCTGCAAACCCTACTTCCATTGAGCGGAAAGCAAGTGCCAGCTCTACCGCAGCTACCCTGGCCGCCGGCGGAACGGAAGAATTTGCCGGTAACGGTTACGACACCGACAATAACAACACCGATTTTGTAGTGCAAAGCCCTAATCCGCAAAATACCAGTGTGACGGAACCTGCCGGGGCCAACCATGTGGTCATCAGCGAAGTATATGGCGGTGGCGGCAATACCGGTGCCACATTAAAAAACGATTTTATCGAACTGTATAACCCTACCAATGCCGATGTGAGTTTAGCAGGCTGGTCGGTACAATACGCCAGTGCTACAGGTACCAGCTGGCAAACTACCGCTTTAAGCGGCACCATTAAAGCCAAAGGATTTTATTTGGTACAGGAAGCCCAGGGTACCGGCGGTACCCTTAACCTGCCTGCGCCAGATGCTACCGGAACCATCCCGATGGCCGCCGGTGGTGGTAAGGTATTACTGGCCAACGTTACTGTTGCTCAAACCGGCAGCAAACCTGCAGGCAGCCAAATTATTGATTTTGTGGGTTTTGGTACGGCCAGTACTTTTGAAGGTAGCGGTGCAGCCCCTACCCCTTCTGCCAGCATTTCGGTTGAGCGTAAGGCTTCGGCAGGCTCTACTGCGGCCAGCTTAGCTACCGGCGGATCGGAAGAATTTGCCGGTAACGGTTACGACAGCGACGACAACAGCGCTGATTTCGTAGCGCAAACGCCTAAGCCGCAAAACAGCAGTGTTACCGAACCGGTTTCTGCCTCAGCAGCCAGCATCAGCGTTAACCCAACCAGCCTGGCATTTGGCAACCAGGCCATTAACACCACTTCAGCAGCAAAAACCTATGTGGTATCGGGCGCTAACCTCACCAACAATGTAAACATTAGCGTAAGTGCACCTTTTAGTATTTCTAAAGATAACAGTGCTTTTTCAAATGCAATTAGTTTTAGCCCTACCGAAATTGCTGCAAACCCTACAGTATATGTAAAATTCAGTCCAACTGCAACGGGTAATGCCACTGCACCACTGGCGCACAGCAGCGCAGGTGCCACCACGGTTAACCTGGCCCTTACTGGTGTTGGCATTAACCCTAACCAAACCGCATTCAATTTCGAAAACTGTACTACAGCCGGAAGTTCGGCGCTTTCTGATGGTTTCTACCAATATAGTGTTACGGGCCCACAAACCTGGGGCTGCACCACTACGTTCGGGCACGATGCCAGCGATGCTACCGGTGCAGGCAGTGCCGGCAACGCCTTACAGATTAACGGTTACTCGGGTGGTAACATCCAGAACGAAGACTGGCTGATTTCGCCGGCCCTGAATATTGCTTCATTTAATTATGCCGTTTTATCGTTCTGGACCCGGTCGGCCTTTGCAGGCGATAAACTGCAGTTAAAAATATCAACCAACTACAGCGGTACGGGCAATCCGGCTTTAGCCACCTGGACCAATCTTGATGGTAAATTCCCGGAAACCGGTTCAGATAAATGGACCAAATCAGATCACATCGATTTATCGGCCTATAAAGCCACACCGGTATATGTAGCCTTTGTGTACAACTCTACTACCTCATCGGCCAGCCGCTGGACGGTTGACGACTTTGCCATAACCAATTCCAGCACGCCGCCGGCGGTTGATATCAACACCTCGCCATCGGGCCTTAATTTCGGTTTCCAGGCTGCTAATACCACCTCTGCTGCCAGCAGCTTTGGTTTCTCGGCAGGCAATTTAACCGGCGATGTCACCTTAACGGCCCCGGCCAATTTCAGCCTGTCTAAAACCAGTAACGGTACTTTCGGCAGCAGCTTAACCTATGCCAAAGCCGACATTAACAACACCTCGCAAAGCGTTTACGTTAAATTTTCGCCAACAGCAGTAAATACCAGTTATGCCGGTAATGTAACTTTGAGCACCAGTGGCTCGGCCAATAAAACCGTTGCGTTATCCGGAAATACGTTCGATGTAGCCAGCACCCTCGAAGTAGTCAACTGGAACATCGAGTGGTTTGGCAGCCCTGCGCAGGATCCATCAAACGATGTTCAGCAAGCCGCCAACGTTAAAACCATCGTCAACAACATCAATGCCGATATTTATGGTTTTGCCGAAGTGGTAGATACCACTTTATTCCGCAATACCGTACTTCCGGCCGGATATAACGTCATTTTCAGCGAATTCGGTTCTTATGCCGATGATAAAGCCGATGCCGATTATCCGCTGGCCCAGAAACTGGCTTTCATGTACCGCACCGATCTGATCAAACCCCTTTCAGCTTTTGGTGTTTTACGCGATACCTACAACCCCGCTGTGCCGGCTACCAGTGCCGATGGCACCCCTTACAAAAACTGGTCGTCGGGCCGTTTCCCTTACCTGATGCAGGCGCAGGTTAAAATCAACAATAAGCTCGATACGGTGTATTTTGTCGAAATACATGCAAAAGCCAATACCGGCACCACTGCCGATCAAATCGATTCTTACTACCGCCGGAAAAATGGCAACAAGCAGTTAAAAGACTGGTTAGATGCCAACCTGGCCGGCAAGAAGGTGATCATCCTCGGCGATTTTAACGATGTACTCGATCCCGATAAAACCATTGCCCCGATGCCTGCCGGTACCGGAACTTCATATGTTGATTTTACCCAGGATGTAGCGCGCTACGTGCCTGTTACCCTGCCTTTAAGCCTGGCCGGGAAACAATCTACTGCCGGTTTCAATACCGTAATCGATAACGTGATCATTACGAAGAGCCTGAACCTCAATTACCTCCCGGCATCGGCCGAAGTTTTGGATGGCGTTAAAAACCTGGTCACCAATTACAGTTCGACCACAACCGATCACTACCCGGTTAAAACCCGCTACCTGTTCGGCAATGGTGCGCCGACCATCGATGCCGTAGCCAACCAGGCTGCCTGTTATTCGTCTGCCAACCAAAGTATTGCCTTAACCGGGATTTCAGCTGGTCCGGAAACCACGCAAAGCACTACCCTTTCGGTAAGTGCCGATAACCCTGCATTGTTCGATGTATTATCCATTGCAGCAAACGGAAGCGATAAAGGAACCCTTACCTACCGTTTAAAAAACAATGTAAATGCTGTTGCCAATATTACGGTTACCGTAACCGATAACGGCGGAACCGATTTCGGCGGTGTAGATAAGGTCAGCAAAACCTTTAAATTAACCCTTACGGCGGCCGCTACAGCAACCATTAGCGGTACAGCTGCAGTTTGTTTAAACAGCGCTGCCCCAACCATTACCTTTACCGGTGCCAATGGTACTGCGCCTTATACTTTTACCTATAACATCAATGGCGGAAACAGCCTGACCGTAAGCTCGGCAGGCAGCAGCAACAGTGCTACTGTTTCGGCACCGGCTAACCAGGCGGGAACATTTACTTACAATTTAATCAGTGTAAAGGATGCCAACTGTGGCCAAGCGCAAACGGGTACCGCTACGGTTACCGTTAAAACCTTGCCTACTGCAACGATTTCGGGTAGCACAGCCGTTCCAAACCTGGCGCCTGCACCTAACATTACCTTTACGGGTGCAAACGGAACCGCCCCTTATACTTTTACCTATAACATTAATGGAGGCAGCAACCTCACCGTTACTTCAACGGGTAATACCGCTACTGTGGCGGCACCAACCACTACCGTAGGTACTTTTGTATACAATCTCGTGAGTGTAGCCGATGCCAGCTGCAGCCAGGCCCAAACCGGTTCGGCCACGGTATTGATCCGTCCGCTGCCGGTAGCCGCCATTTCAGGAAGCACTTCGGTTTGTAACTTTGCCGCTTCGCCGAACATTACCTTCACCGGCTCGGCAGGCACTGGCCCTTATACCTTCACCTATACCCTTAACGGTGGCAGCAACCGTACGGTAAGCACCAGTACAGGTTCCAATACGGTAACTGTAAGTGTACCAACGGGTACAACCGGAAACTTCACCTATACTTTGGTGAGCGTAGCCGATAGCTATGCCAGCCAGGCACAGAGCGGAACCGCCACCGTAACCGTAAATGCTTTACCAGTAGCTTCCATCAGCAGCAATAGAGGACTCTCTGTTTCTAAAGGCGAAGCCCTCGTTTTAACCGCAACAGGTGGTACGCAATACAGCTGGTCGGGGGCCGAAATCGTGAGCGGGCAAGCCAGTGCAGCGGTAACCATCAGGCCAAAACAGAGCGGCACCTATAAAGTAACCGTTACCAATGCCAGCGGTTGTGTAAGTGAGCAAAGCGTTGCCGTTACTGTAACTGAAGATTACAAACTCGAAGCCAGTACCGTAGTTACACCTAACGGCGATGGTTATAACGATAAGTTCATCATCAAAAACATCGATTATTACCCGAATAATACGCTGAAAATTTTTGATAAAACCGGGCGCATCCTGTATACCAAACACACTTATGCCAACGATTGGGATGGTACCATAAACGGCAGTCCGCTCGCCGAAGGCACCTATTATTACATCATCGACCTGGGAGCAGGCATTGGTACTTTTAAAGGTTTTGTTAACATCATCAGAGACTAATTACAGACATGAAAGCAATCATCAAAAACATAAAGCAAATAAGTCGCGTAACGTTTCTATTTGCAGCAGGATTATCCTTTATTCAAAGTGCAAAGGCACAGCTTCTGCCTTTAAATGCCCAGTATTTCCAGAACCGCTACCTGGTTAACCCTGCTATGGCCGGTATTAACGAAGGTTTTAACATCAATGGCAGTTTCCGCAAGCAGTGGTCGAACATTCCCGGCGCACCGCTTACCCAAAGCGTTACGCTCGATCAGCAGCTAAACAAGGTGGGCTGGGGTGTAAATTTCTACAACGAAAAATCGGGCGGTATCCAGCGCACCAAAGCCGTGGGTACCTTTGCCTATCACCTGCCGCTGAGCAATAACGACCAGCAACTGAACTTCGGGATCTCTTTCGGTGCCAGCCAGGACAGGCTCGATTTAAGCAGTGTAAAAAACAGCGACATCAACGACCCTTCTATTGCCCGCTTTAACGACAGGGGTTATTACCTCGATGGCGATTTCGGGGTATCGTACACCTCGAAAAACCTGAGCATAGAAGGTGCCGTGCCTAATATGCGCTCGGTATTCCGGAAAGATGATTTAAACTTTGCCGATAAACCGACCTTTTACTCGGCAGTGAGCTATAAATTTAACCTGGGCTCGGGCATGGATGCCGTGAGCCTGGAGCCGAAAGGTGTGTTCAGGGGCATTAAAAACTACAAGAATTTATGGGATGCCGGCTTAAACGCCAATTTTGCCAACGACAAGCTGTACCTGATGGCCATGTACCACAATACGCAAAATGCAACGGTGGGCCTGGGCATGAACTATAAATCTACCCTATATTTTATGGCCTATTACAACACGGCAACTTCGGCCATCAGCGGTTATACCGGCGGCGATTTTGAAGTGAATGTACGCGTAAACATCGGCAGGAAACCATAAGGCACCAGGCTGCACAGCTTCTGAAACAAGTTCAGAATAACGATCAAACAGCCGTAGATCGAAAGATCTGCGGCTGTTTTTATTGAGATTTTGTCATCATGAGGAATAATTTATTGGATAACAGTCAATATGATTGACATAACTGATTTCTTATACCATGCAACACAGTCTTGCCTCGGCTCGCCGCCGCCGAAGGGCTCTTTCTTTTTGGTGTCAAAAAGAAACAAAAACCACCGGCTGAAAATTTATTCATCTGTTGTTATATTTTTCAGCTGCATTCATGAGGGCTACGCCGTTTTCTTTCGAAGCTAGTAGGTTGGCTGGGGCAGTGCAGCCCGAAAAATTTGTTAGGCCGGATTTAAGTAGAACGGGGATACTGTGCTATGGCTTAGCTACTCTGAAATGCATAATGCCGCAATACACTCGTTAATAGGCGATTACAAAATAACGTCAATGGTAGGTACGAAGGATCTTTACGACCTTAAGCCCTATCGGCACCTTTCCCCTGAAAGGGAAAGGACTCAAGACAAATTACTGCCCCCTGCAATACGCACCATGCTATTTGCTCCCTGCTATCCGGCCTGGGAAATGATGGCAGGAGAAAACGTTAAAGCTTTTGCACACCCTTTCAACCTAATACTGCACAGAGGCAGCACACCCTCCCCGATCCTTCATCGGGGCTTGTGCTGACGACCTAAAAGCTTTGACGAATTTATCCAACATCAATTCCAAGCCTTGATTTTTGGTTACCTTTTTATCAAGAAAAAGGTAAATCCCTTTGGTGACTAACCGAGGCAAGCCCGAGCCAGGGGGAAGAAAACCTTTAATGTCATGCTGAACGCAGTGAAGAATCTTTAGAGCAAAAGATCCTTCGTTCCTCAGGATGACAGAGCTATTAAGAGATGCTGATCCCGATGAATTGGGAAAGCATGACGATAAGAGGAAGAGCTGCGCATCGGGCTTCTCTGCACCCTGCTATCCGGCCTGGGAGATTTTCGCCGGAAAAAGCACGAAAATCTTCGCACTTCCAAGTCACAACACCACAGCCCAAGGCAGGATCAAAGCGGGAGCGTTGGCACAAAGCCAGAGTAAGCGCCTCGATGCTGCCGCAATAAAGATTTCCGTAGGTTTTTACAAGAATTGCGCAGCAATCTTTTATACCTATAAAAACAACATTATCACATAAAAAACGGTCCAAGTCTTTCAGTTATGCCTTGTTTATTATTGTAGTTTAAGGTAGGCATGCTTTCGCTACGCTCAGGTTTGTTTCTTTTGGGCCAAGCCAACCTGCGAAGCAAGCTTGAAGACCGATAAAAGCATAAACGACCACTGAAAAAAGAAAGAGCCCTTCCGTGGCTAACCGAGGGCAAGCCCGAGCCAGGGGGAAGAAAACCTTTAATGTCATGCTGAACGTAGTGAAGAATCTTTCAATAAAAAGATCCTTCGTACCTCAGGATGACAGCAATACTTAAACAACACCAACCAAAGTATCAAAATCCCCGCTGCGCAAAAACAACGGACTGGCCAAAATCGCACCAAACCTTCCCTTATCCCCTCTATTTTCACTACTTTTACCCTATGGCCAAAACCATCAACCTCGAAATATTCAAAAGATTTTTCCGTGCCGAGCAAACCGGCGGCGTACTCCTCTTAATCTGCGTAGCCATTTCGCTCCTCATTGCCAATACCAGTGCTAAAGACAGCTTTATCCGGTTCCTCGAAACCCAGGTAGGCTTTGGCCCCCTTAACTACAGCATTTTAGCCTGGATTAACGATGCCCTGATGGCCATCTTCTTTTTACTGGTAGGCCTCGAAATTAAACGCGAACTGATAGAAGGCGAACTTTCTTCGGTTAAAAGCGCAGCCTTACCCGTAATTGCCGCCCTGGGGGGCATGCTCGTACCTGCTATGATTTATAGCCTGCTGAATCAAGGCACGGAAACTGCCGGCGGCTGGGGCATCCCCATGGCTACCGATATTGCCTTTGCACTGGCCATTATGGCCATGCTCGGTAAAAACGTACCACCCAGTTTAAAAATCTTCCTGGCCGCACTGGCCATTGTCGACGATTTAGGGGCCATTTTAGTCATTGCCATTTTCTACACCAGCCAGATCCATTTCGAATACCTGGCCATGGCGGCAGGCATTTTACTGCTGCTCAGCCTCCTGAATTATTTCGGCGTAAAGCGCCTGGTCTTCTACCTCATCCCCGGTGTGTTGCTCTGGTATTGCATCCACCATTCGGGCATACATGCCACCATTGCAGGGGTATTACTGGCTTTCACCATCCCCACCAATGAAACCGATATCGAATCGCCTTTAGAAAAACTGGAGCATGCGTTAACCACACCGGTTAATTACCTCATTATGCCCGTTTTTGCCCTGGCCAATACCAACATCACTTTCCAAAAAGAAATGCTTACCGGGCTGGTTTCGCCTTTAGGCCTGGGCATTATCATCGGTTTATTTGCAGGCAAAACTATTGGGGTTAGCCTTTTTAGCTGGCTGGCTGTAAAACTGAAATGGGCCGAATTACCCACCGGAGCCGGCTGGAAACACCTCCTGGGTTTGGGCATGCTCGCCGGTATCGGTTTTACGATGTCTATTTTTATTGCCCTGCTTTCGTTTAGTGATACACTGCATGTTTCAGAAGCGAAGTTTGCGATTTTAACCGCATCGGTGTTATCAGGGGTGGTGGGGTATGTGTTTTTGAGGGTGGTTAAAGCTAAGGATTAACCAAATTGCATTTTAACCACAGAGAGCACAAAGAAAGGCACAGAGGGCTACAGAGCTCTTTCCGCCCATGAAGATAAGTTCTTTAGGCACTGCGCCAACTGCCTTTCACCAAGCCATAAGCTTAACCGAAGTACGCCCGTCAATCCCAAGGGCCAGCAAAATCAAAAAAACAGGTGCAGACCAGCACAACTAGCACTACCAAACCTCAAACGCAGTGAGTTTTGTGCTTCATGTTGGCAAAAAACTTTCAATAACCACTAACGAACAAAACAAAGTGCCACTGTTTTTTTGATGTGCATCGGCTTGCGAAAAAGGCCCATTGCTGGATTGACGAAGCATTTTTGCATACTTTTGATGCCTCAAAAGTTTGATGCCCCGCGGCATAGAGCGAAGATAACATTACCCCCTCTTCACCTCATACCACTTCCCCACCCCCTCTACAAACCTCTCAAAAAATTCCCTGTAATACCCTTTCGGTACTTGTACCCTAAAATTTACCCGGCTAAAAAACCATACCAGTTTATAATCCATTTCAGCTTCAAGCAAATACCACAAATACGGTTTAGATCTTTCGCAAACTAAAAACAGCCCAGGCTGATCCGTATTTAGCTCCAGTAGTTTACCTTTTACTCTAAGCTTCAGCAGCAGTTCGTAATAATCGCCCTCATCTTTTAATATGAAGCTTAAAACAGGTACCTCCATGGCGAATTCAACCAGTTTCATATCACGCATTACCGGTTTGCCGGATACATTGCGCAGGCCATAAGTATAAAAGTAATGTGTAAAACGCTGCTGCATCAATAATGGTAAAGCCTTGTTCCATAACTTAAAAAGGACGAGCTGGTTGGCATCATTAATCGCATTAATTTTAGCCGCAGTTTCGGGCAGGTGACTATTGGCACTAAAGCGTATGGCAGCGATCTGTTTCATGGCAAAGCAAATGCTGTTCAGCTCCTCCTGTTGGGGCGAGAGGCTTATACCATCCACATCGTGCGGATTTAATACGAAACGTTTAAAAGATTTAACCGTTTTAAGGTAAGCCGTGGCTGCAAAAACATAAGGAATTAAAAAAGGATAATGGTTGCTGTGGAAATGCTGCAGATCTGTATTGGCGAAACAATAACCAATGCTAATCGGTGCCAAGCGTGCCATAACATGTTTATCCAATACCCTTTCACGCGGTACTACCGTTCGTTCCGTAACATCAGGCAAATCATCACCAGGCCTAAACAAACCGCTAAACTTTTTCTTCAAGGTGATGGTAAAACCGCCAGGTTTTTTAACCACATCTACATAGCCCGACCGCTTGTTGCCCAAAGCAAAACATGCCGGCCAGTAATATTCCCGAAAATCGCAGTAACCACTCCGCATCATGGCACGCAAAGTAAGGTAAGCATAATGCCCAAGGTAGGTTTCATCCGTATCAACACTACAGCTCACCAACAGGCAATCGTATTCTACCCCAATGTAAACCCTCGCCTCTTCCCCTTCCAATTTAACAGTAACGATTAATAAACCCTGATCAAAAGAAAGCGATGTAATGGCCAAAGGCTCAGGCTTTTTACCTACGCCAAAGGTGTTATGCAATCCGCCAGCTGCCTGATCCAGCACCGCTAACTTTAACACCCTGCTCCCCTTTTCTAAAGGCAGTTGGTAAAACCGCGAAAGCGGTTTCCCTGCAATGGTAATTGGTTTGGTCATCATACTCGTATAGTTTTACGAGTCTTGTTGGGGTAAAATATAAAAGTGGGCTTCTACCTACCATAGCTCCTTAAAGTTTCTCAGGCCTTACGTTGATATGGAATTACAGCAGAAACCCACTCTCATTTAGAAATGCTAAAATAGCATAAACTACGCAAGAATGGGCTATAAATCTACTGTTTTACATCAACGGCCTGAGATGTGGAGCTGCAAAACTCTTATTTATAACTCTTTATTAATTAATCAAATATAATAAATCAAAAACAAAAGGACAAATAAGTCCTAATATTTTTTCAATAATATTTAGACTTTGCACTGTGGGAAAACAATACCGGGATCAAGAATACTTAGTCAAAATTGGAAAACGCATTGTGGAAATTCGTGATCTTCGAAAAATTACACAGGAAAAGCTGGCAGAATTAACTGAAATTGATACCAGACAAATAGGTCGTATTGAAAGAGCTGAAACTAACGTTTCTATCAGCAGCCTTAAATTGATTGCTGACCACCTAAAAATATCGGTATCTGATTTACTGGATTTTTCTAAATCAATAGAAAAATAACAAGCCATTAATATTATATCAAATACATTTCATGACACCAGTAGCGACAATTCAACATTAATTGCCAGCTCATTAAACTATACAATTTTGTTACTATCCCCCTCTCGATCTGACAACTGCTTTCGGCAATCTTTTTTTGCTAATCAATCTTCTACTAGAGATGAAATAAGCTTACTTTTTCCAGTCGCTTTGCCGAAAGAGTAATATTCTGCTAAGAGATCATAGGGTGAAATTACCCTTTTCTCATTAAAATATTCAAAATAGAATTTGTCTTGCTATATTTAGGCTCAAACAAATTAAGAATATGTCTATTGGTACCTGTTACGTCTGTTTTGATGGCGACAATGATATCCGCTATTATCGGTTAATGCAAGCGTGGCATGAAAATGAAAACTTTGATTTCACATTCAAAAATGCCCACGATCTTGCCCAAGCCCGAGACACCAGTTCCGAAGAAACCATTAAAAAAAGCTTAAGATTAAGATTGAACGCTACTGACGTTTTTATTGTACTTGTCGGACAAAGCACAAAGCACTTGTATAAGTTTGTTAGATGGGAAATTGAAGTTGCCATCAGCATGGGAATTCCAATCATTGCCGTAAACCTTGATAAAAGTCGATCAATGAACTCTGCTTTATGTCCACCCATTCTCAAAAATGAATTGGTAATCCATGTCCCTTTTGGACATAAGATTATTAATTACGCTATAAAAAACTGGCCTAGTAGTTATAAAAGCCATGTTTCCAAGGGAAACAAAGAAGCCTACGTTTATAAAAATTCAGTTTATGAGGAATTAGGGCTTTAGAATGAATTACCATTTACGATCTTTCCGTACCAAATCTTATTGGTTGTATGCACTTTGTAGCGTTGACTCTCTTAAGACATTTATTGCAGTAGTCGGTGGAACATGGACAATTGTTGATATTTCAGATTCGTTTCATCTATTAGATAAAACTGATCTTCCCGCATTCTGGATATATGTTTTGATGGTTATCGGAATAATAACAGTTATCATAACTAGACGTCCAGTAAAAAAAATAAGCTATAAATATCCAGGAGAAGATTTGTCAATTGAAGTACGAATAGATGATATCTTCAACATATCTGGTCAAAAGGTTATCAGTACCAATACCACCTTCGATACAGATATTGCCAACGGAATTATTTCTCCAAACAGCCTTCAAGGGCAATTTACTAATAAATTCTATTCCGAAAGAGTAAACGAGTTAAACGAGAAGATTGACATTGGCCTAAACGACACTGAATTTACGGTTATTGAAAAAGAGGCTGGTAAGAATCATCGTTATGATTTTGGTACCACTGTAAAATTTAGAGAAGGTGATCAGTTTTTTTATTGGTTTGCCATGTCTGACCTAAACTATAACAATAATGCGCGAACAACACTCAATAATGTACAAAAATCATTAGATGGACTTTGGGACTTCATTGCTAACAAAGGCGAAAAAATTGACATTGTCATCCCTGCAATTGGTTCCGGGCTTGGAAGACTGAAAACCAGTAGGAAGAAACTAATTGCCATCATAGCACAATCCTTTATCAATGCATCAGAGGAAAGTATATTTTCAAATAAACTAATTATAGTTGTTCATCCAAGTGACATTTCCAAATCCTCGTTAAATTTATTTGAGGTAAAGGATCTACTTCGACACTATTTACCATAAACGGGAATTTTTCTATAAGGACTACTAGTTCTAAAAAAAAGCATACTTGAGCAAACTCATATGCATTATCTCATAACTTACATTATTTTCCAAAGAATTAGTTGTTTCAACGAAATTATTAAACTATCGATTATTTAATTTCTTGAGAATCCTGTCAAGGCAAACTTAAAATAATTAAAAAACGTATAAGGTCCAAATTAATCCTCTTTAACTATTGCATAGAAAATGTCTAAAAACATAAATACAACAATCAGTTGGTGAACTAAAATGCTAAGACAGATTGAATCAAATATATTTCTAACGCTATGGTTGAATAATGATGCCTTAGAACTAGACAAATCAAATCCTATGAAAATTAGTGCAGCTATAATTAGTAATCCACAAGATATTACAGCTTTTTTATTCAATGAAATTAAGGTAGGGTAATTACCACTTTCTCTAATTCTTATAATAGCTTCGTTATTCGCCTGAACAAGTATTGCCAAAACAGCTAGAAGAAAGCCAAAGCTAATTGAAGAAATATCTATAGACTTATCCATAACTTTGTTCATATCAATACTTGCACTCCAATCATATATCAAATTGCATGTTAATATTAATAAGGCAGAAAATAATCCCAAATAATTTTGAATAATCTTTTGAAAGGTCATTATTATAAATATCGATAAATATCTCGTCTTAAACGCTCATAAGCTAAAATAATTTCTTGTTTACGAGCTGTCGGTTTAAGATCTGACATGTTTTTACTATCTGAATATTTAATTTTCTCTATCATTTTATCTCTAATGAAATCTACTTCTGTAATTTTCTCTACATCCTCTTCATAACCTTTAACTTCAAATTTTTTAACATTATCTCTCAATAGATCAAATTTATTATTAATATACTCAAGCATATTATTAATTTTTCCATTATGAAGGTATTTACCTTTAGTCGTAGTTACTTTATAAATAACGTCAATTAATTCTGCTCCAATATCTTTCCCCGGTTTTATTATCTCTTTTATAGCACTTTGTTCACTTTTAATCTTTTTTAACATTTCATCAGGATGAGCAAATTGGATGTGAACAGCCTTTCGATCGCCCATAGAAAGTAGTTTTTCCATAGCATTAGCATTCATAAGTGGAATAAATTTAATATCAATCTTAACTAATGGATAATCTCTTATCAGAGAATAAAACAAATCACCTAATTGGCCAATAAACAATCCATCTCTCGTAACCTCATAAAGCAAAACCTGTTTTTCTTTATCGAAAAGAAAAACATTGCCATACAATAACCCTTCTTCCCGTTTTAAACCTAAAGCTAATGTTTCATTAGTAAGAATATTGCGCTTTGGTGGTGTGGAATCCATTTTAGTAGATTGAATAAGCCCAACGCAATAATTTTCATGATCCTGAACGTACACCAATGACCTATGGCTTCCACCAATTTTTATATCTACATTGTGAAAATCAGGATTTAGTAAGATCTGTTCAAATTTGAACTCCGATTCATCAATAGTTTTAATCTTTACTTGAACTACTTCAACTTTTTTTTCTGTCATTTTCTTGAGATTTGTTAACAACTAACATTCATAAAGCTTAGCTGCTTGATTATTTGATTTAGATTAATTTTATACTTTCTTCACAAATCTAATTCCGCTTAGGGAAAAATAAATAAAGCTAATACTTAAACTATTCTTTTACTTTAATTCAATCTTTGAATATCAGATAACTTCAACTTTATTCTAAAAAACATACCTATTTTATGATAAGGCGTGAATATTTAAACGGTATATGAGAAAATCTTTTCTTACTGTCAAGATACTTGATGATAGAAAATAAAGCTTACGGTTTACCGTATTTGATGAAAATTGTTACTGAAATAATCTGTTAATAAGTTAACACACGTTCAAAAATCCCAATAACCTTTAAATCAATAGTTTCTTCATCTCTTAAAACAAGAGGCTTAAAATATTCATCGGTAGATAAGGGATGTAAGGTAATTTCTTCATGCACCCAACTATCATCAGTTTGGGCTTTTTTGCTTCTGTATTCTTTAATAGTATACTGGCCACCTAAATCTTTATCATATATATTGGTGGATTCGACTAAACAAATTAATCCATTACGTGAGCCTCCGCTATATTTTTTAAATAACGCAATCGATCCGTTAGAGATAATTTTATTCATAGATTCGCCAACAATCCTGCAAGCAAACAGATCGGCATTTGCCCTTAAACTTTCAGGCAATTCCAAAAAGCTAATATTTTCAATTTGCTGATAATCGGAAAATGAACCCGCAGCAATATTCAAATCATAAAAAGGAATGCACTGGCTGTTGATTTTGGTAGGATATATGTTTAAAGGCTTAACTTCAGCTGGGCTTTCTTTTAACCGCCAATACTTTTTAAAATGGTTACGCAGTGCCGGATCGCAAACGTAGATGAAAGTTCCATTAATTCCTCTTAATAAAATGGTTTTATAAATATTAACAATGTAGCTTTTTAATATTTCAGGATCTTTTATAGCGTTTTTACCATTTTTATCCTGATATAATTGATCATGAATAATGAGTTTTTCTGATACTGGATCATAGCCAATTTCAGGCCCGATGATTACGCCGGTATAATTTAGATCATAGCCTTGAACAGTATGTATACAACCAACTTCATTTATGGCATTTGGTGTATTTACCCAATCAATGGTTACGGCATTCCACTGCAATTTTGTATCCTCAATAACAATATCAAATTTGCTTTTATCTTTCTTTGAAATCCATTTCCACGCAAAACCTGCAACCAATCTGGATAAGCCGAATTGCTGATTTTTTAATTTGATATCATTCACCATATCATCCAAAGATTCGTAGAGATATGACTCATAGTTTAAACCAGGGGCATAAGGTTTTAATGCCTTATCTTGCTCAGTAAACAAACCTTGAATAAATTTAACGTATTCTGCACCACCCTTTACCCTGAATTGAGTTTTCAATATCTCGTAACGGGTATCAGCTTTTTGTTTTAGATTATTAAATGCAATGGTCGACACATCAGAAGGTTTTATACTTTGCTGTTCATCATAAAACAGAATGCTTTTATCGGCTTGTTTTAAAACCCAGTCTAGCTCAGAACTCGTCATTTTATCGAAACCCAGCACTTCACAGTTTTGATCAAAAACACCAAAATAGGTACCTAAATTTACTCTTTGCCTTAAACGATGTGATTCATCAACAATTAATAAATCATATTTCTTTTTAGCCACATCAGCAGGCCCGATAACCATATTTGATTTTAACCCTTTAATCCCTTTAAAAACTTTTTCTATTGTTTTTCTAAACGAGGACATAGGCACTACTAAAGCCATTTCTAAATGACCGTATTGTTCTTTAACCTTTTTAAACAAATCAAAAAGTTCCAGATCATTCTCGTCAAAATCAGTAAAATTAAAATCTTCGGTATCTGTTTTTAAGAGTTTAAATAAAAAAATGGCCAAAATACTCTTTCCTGTGCCGGCACCACCTTCAATTAAACTCACCTTTGCCCGATCATCCAACAAACATTTAAGTATCGTTTTTAAACTACTAACCTGATCATCCGACAAACTTTTATAAGGCGAATATTTAAAAAGATCACTATTATCTATATATTCTAAAGAATGTCTGGTAATACCAAGCTTTCGGAGTTCAGACCAGATGTCTTTAAAAATATCCCAATATAATTCCTTCTTTTGGTAAAAGTTATGGTCAATAATGCCTAAATTACCATTTTGTAATTTATAGCGGCCATCGGCAGCTATGTATTTTATTAAGTTTGATTCAATATCCAGCGTTGCAGATTTGTTAAAAAGATCACTGGAAATTAAATGTACTGAGTTAAGATTTTTTTTACGATCGCTTTTTAAATGGGCTTTCATCCTACTAACAAGATCGGTAGTTTCCCCAACGTAAGCTTCATGCTCTTTGTTTTCACTTAATTCACTTAAAAAGTAAACTAATGGCCAGGATAAAAAATTCTGATGTTTTAAACTTATATCTGTTAAACTTTCTTCAGAAAATTCAGAGGTGCTAATTAGATAACGTTCCTTCATTTATAGTTCGTTATACTTTTTAGCCGTTCCCTTTGCCTTATCTACAGGATACTTGCTATCGTTGAGTTTAATTTTATCCAGAATGATTTGCTTCACATCCAGGTTATATTTTTCGGCTAGCAAAAGTGCATAAGAAAACACATCAGCGAGTTCTTCCTTTATCTTGTCAACATTGGCATCTTCGGCATTCTTCCATAAAAAAAGTTCCAACAATTCAGCCGCTTCTATATTTAAGGCAAGGGCTAAATCCTTAGGATTGTGAAACTGCGCCCAATCGCGCTCGTCTCTAAATTTTATTAATGCTGCTGTTATTTCTTCGGTCATAGGGTTAATTACAGCCAATTTAAGAATATACTGTTGATTTGGGAAATACAATCATTGAAATTTTCAGATTGTGGTCATATAATCAAGTTGATCAAAGCTTAAGAAATGTCCAACAAAACTATTTCAACCATCTCACTCCTCCTCCACCTCCCAACTCAACCTGTTCTCCTGCTCTGCCACCATTTTTTCTGCCTTGGGCTGCGCCACAAAATTTACCACCACCCCATCTTTTAAATGCAGGGCATGGATAATTTTACAGGCATAATAGCGCCGGTCGGCAGCGCGATGGGCATCCCTAAAGAAAGAGATACCCAGGGCAATGATTAAAGCTTTGTCGCCCTGGTGCTTTAAATGCAGGGTTAAAGTGGTTTTCGGGAAATGGGGGAGGTTTACCGGCACCACAAGGTCATTTACTTCGATAATTTCATAGCTGCCCTTACCGGCCAGTTCGAAATGGAAACCCATTACCTGCAGGTGCGCTTCGGTGGCTTTGGGCTGGGCTTTCAGGAGCGATTTAAGTTCGCCTTTTGGCAAAATAAGTTTAACTGATCCATCCGGCTCCAGGTTCAAAACCGTTTCCTTTAGCCACAACTGCTTTAAAGGTGTGCTGGCATTAAATTCGAAGCCTTCCAGTAGGGCCAGGTGCCCGTCGATCAGCTTTTTACGGCCCGCCTGTTCGGGTGCAATGGTTTTAAAGATTTCGATCAGGCGTTTATTCAGCCGGTTGAGGAGGTCGCCATGGGCGTACCGTTTTGCCAGGGGCGCAAACGCTTTCCTGATGTAAGCGGCATTGCGGGTAGCGGAGCCGAAATCGGTACTGCTTTTTTTGCTGGCTTCGGTTTGCTGCTTATTGCCGGCTTTTTGGCGTACCACTGCCTTTCTACCGCGTTGGTAAAAAACGAGGTCGCCGAGTTGCCCGTTAATTTTGATAATTCCGTTTTGTGTAGCCATAATTTTAGTATATTTAGGTTAAACAAAAGGGATGATGCTCCAATTTAATCAATCTGATTTAAACCTCCCAAAAAAATATCTTCCAAGTCCACCTTCATTCCACATTTACCCCACGTTAAGGCCACCTTTTAGCCAGGTTTGCTAGGGTACTGCTGTGTACCTGCTGTAGTGTTGCTTCGCCGATGCCGGGCGGCAGGTTAAGTGCTGCTGCCGGTAGCCCATACCCTGAGGTTGCCCTGCTTTGTGTTGGCGGGTTAAGAATAGGTGGATAAAAGGTTTGCAAATGGTAAGGCCTATTGAAGCGAGGTAGCGCTGATATACCTGCGTATGTCCTCCTGCCGTCGGCCGGTTAGGATTTATACCGGTAAGGGAGGCAAGACAGCGCGAAGGGCAAAACCTACATGGTCATTCTGAACGCAGTGAAGAATCTTTAGAGCAAAAGATCCTTCGTACCTCAGGATGACAGCGAAGAAGAATTCCCTTTACGCCATGCTGTTTGCACCCTGCTGGCCGGCCTCGCAGATTTTTGCAGGAAAAAACATAAAAAATTGCGGGCTGACTTTTATGAAACAGATTTCTCCGTTTCGCTGTGCTTCAGTCGAAATGACGATCGATTATTAGAAGAACTATATGCCTCTGCATCATGCTATAAGCACCCTGTTATCCGGCATAGGATATGATGGAAGGAAAAAACGTTAAAGCTTTTGCACATCCTTTCGAACTACCACTGCCCAGAGGCAGCACGCCCTCCCCGATCCTTCATCGGGGCTTGTGCTGGCAACCTCAAAGCTTTGACGAATTTATCCGACATCAGATCCAAGCCTTTCAGTTATGCCTTGTTTGTTGTTGTTTTCAGTGGTAGGCATGCTTTCGCTACGCTCAGGTTTGTTACTTTTTCATCAAGGAAAAAGTAAAAACCCTTCCGTGGCTAACCGAGGCAAGCCCGAGCGAAGGTCAAAGAATAGCGAACGCATTAAGATTCCCGCCTGCGCGGGAATGACGACCGTATTAGAAACAATGCCTATACATAATGCTATCTGCATCCCGCTATAAGCACCCTGCTATTCGGCCTGGCAGATTTCCGCAGAAAAAAGCACGGAAATCTTTGCAGTTCCCCATCACAACCCCACAGCCCAAGGCAGGATCAAAGCGGGAGTAGTGGGACAAAGCAAGGATAAGAGCCTCGATGCTGCCGCAAATAAGATTTCCGTAGGTTTTTACAAGGAGGGCTGCTAGCCTTGATTTTTTGGTCTCTTTTTCATCAAGGAAAAAGGACTAGCCTCGGCGGCAATGAGCCGAAGTGCAAAACGAACATTGTCATTCTGAACGCAGTGAAGAATCTCGATCAAAAGATCCTTCGTACCTCAGGATGACAGAAAATAATGAGCAAGGGCGAGCGAAAACTTCAAGATTAGCTTCGCTGAGCATTTCGTGGTTCCTGCCTGCGCGGGAATGACGGATCGTAGAAAACAAAAAACCTATAAGATCATCACGACCTTATAGGTTTCTTTATGCTTTTATGCCTTTGCGTTTAAAAATGGCTTAATTCCATCCCCCACCCAAAGAGCGGTACAAACCTACCACGGCATTTAACTGCTCGGCTTTGAGGGTTGCCAGTTCCAGTTCGCTTTGCAATAAGTTGCCCTGAGCGGTAATTACCTCTAAATAGTTGGCCATACCACTTTTGAACAACAGATTGGCGTTGCGCGAAGCTTCCTGTAAAGTTTGGGTCCTTTTTTCGGCAATGCTGTACTGGCTTTTCAGTTTTTCTACCTTGGTCAGCTCATCAGACACCTCGCCTACGGCATTTAAAACCGATTGGCGGAACTGGATCACTGTTTTCTCGCGGTCTATTTTAGCCAGTTCTAAATTGGCTTTCAACTGTCCGCGTTGAAAAATAGGCTGCGTAATGCCACCCGATACCAGGCCGAACAGCGAAGCCGGTACATTAAACCAGTTACTCGCTTTAAAAGAGTTAACGCCTCCACTTGCTGTAATTACCAGCGAAGGGTACAGGCTGGCTTTCGCCACCCCTACTTTGGCATTGGCTACATTCAGTGCCAGTTCGGCACTTTTAATATCGGGCCTGCGGCTTAACATCGATGAGGGGAAACCCGCATTTAAATTGGCAGGGATACTCATTTTATCCAAACGGCTGGCGCGGTTAATGGCTTTAGGCAAGGTACCGATCAGCACACTCAAGGCATTTTCCTGTAAAGCCACATTCTGCTCCAAACGGGGTACCAGCTGTGCCGCCACCAATTGCTGTGCCTGTGCCTGCTGTATGGCCAGCGAGGTTACCTGGCCGGCATCAAACTGCAGGTTAATGATCCGCAGGGTGCTGTCGTTCAGTTTTAAGTTTTTGCGGGCAATTTCCAGTTGGGCATCCAGCATCAGCAAATTATAATAACCCTGGGCCACATTGGCTACCAGGCGGGTCTGTATGGCTTTGCGTGCTTCGGCAGTTTGCAAAAAACTGGCTAAGGCGCCAGCTTTTTGGTTGCGGATTTTCCCCCAGATATCGGCTTCCCAGTACAAGCCCAGGTTGGCACTGTAATCTTCAATATGGGTAGAGCCGGTAAACTGGTTTAAGCTTAGCCCGTTTAAACTGTTATCAGACGGGCGGCTCGAACTGGCCGTTACCTGCAGCTTTAGCTCGGGTATATTGCCCAGTTTCGATTGTTTAAACAACACTTCGGCCGCATCGATATTTTTCAATGCGATCTGCATGTCGTAATTTTTGGCCAAAGCGGTATCAATTAAATTCTGTACCGTAAGGTCGTTAATAAAACTTTTCAAAGGCATGGTGCCAATACTCGAAGAGTCTTGTGGCGAGCTGTTTCTGAATAGGCCCGGTGCTACATTTGGCAGCAGGGTATCTTTAGAAACCGAACATCCGCTCCACACCAAAACCAGGAGCAGGATGGCATATATATTAAACCGTTTCATAAACTGCATGATTATTATTTACAGGTTCTTCATGGTGATGAACAACCTCGTTTGATTTTTTAGATAGTTTTTCCTGTAAAGCCTGGAAGATCACAAAAAGTACAGGAATGATAAATAAACCTAATACCACACCCGATACCATCCCTCCGGCAGCACCGATACTGATGGAGTGGTTACCCTGTGCCGACGGACCCGTTGCAATACTCATCGGGAACAAACCAAACACAAAGGCCAGTGAGGTCATGATGATCGGCCTGATCCTTAAGCGCGCGGCTTCTATGGCCGAATCGAACAGGCTCAGTCCTGCCCTTCGTCGCTGCACCGCAAACTCTACGATCAGGATGGCGTTTTTAGCCAGCAACCCGATGAGCATGATCAGCGCTACCTGCACATAAATGTTGTTTTCGATACCGGTTAAACCCAATACCACAAACACACCAAATACACCGGTAGGGATAGAAAGGATTACCGCCAATGGCAGGATGTAACTTTCGTATTGTGCTGATAACAAGAAGTATACAAATACCAGACAAAGCAGGAAGATTACGGTCGATTGTCCGCCCGAAGAAATTTCCTCGCGGGTTTGTCCGGAGAATTCATACGCATAACCCGTTGGCAATTGTTCTTTAGCTGTTTCTTCTATCGCTTTAATGGCATCGCCCGAGCTGAAACCCGGTTTAGGGATGGCATTAACCTCGATAGAGTTGAACAGGTTATAACGCGAAGCCGTTTCAGAACCATACACACGGGTTAATTTAACCAGGGTGCTGATCGGCACACTTTCGCCGTCTTTGTTTTTCACAAACACGCGGTCAATACTGGCCGGGTCGGTCCGGTCGGCAACATCAGCCTGTACCACTACCCTGTAGTATTTACCAAAGCGGTTAAAATCTGAAGCCTGCGCCGTACCAAAATACGTTTGCATGGTTTGCAAAATATCTTTCACACTTACGCCCAGCTGATCGGCTTTTTCATTATTCACATCCAGCTGCAACTGCGGATAATCGGCTTTGTAAGAGGTAAAGGCAAAGGCAATGGCCGGTTTAGCCATTAATTTGGCAATAAAGTTATTGGCTACCCCGCTGAATTTATCCAGCCTGCCATTTGTTTTATCCTGCAACATCACGTTCATCGCTTCCACATTGCTGAAGCCCGGCACGGTTGGGAAACTGAATACAAAGAAGGTACCGGCAGATATAGCGGCCATTTTAGCCCGTACGATATTCTGGATCTCATCGATATTTTTTACGGCTCCACGCTCTTCATTCGGTTTTAACAATAAGAAGATCTGTCCGGCCGAAGGGCTGTTCGAGGCCGTTAAGAAGTTATAACCGGCCAACGACATCACGAACCTGGCCGATGGCATGGCGCGTAATTCTTTTTCGGCCTGTTGCAATATTTTATTGGTATTGGCTAATGAAGTTCCCGAAGGGCTCGAAACCGCAATGGCCACAAAGCCCTGGTCTTCTGTCGGGATAAAACCGGTTTTGGTTCTGCCTACCAGTAAAACTGTAACCGCAACAATAATTGCCAGGCCGGCCATACTGATCCATTTATGACGGATCAGCACTTTTAATCCACCGATATAACGGTTGGTCATGTAATTAAAGCCACCGTTAAAGCCGGCATAAAATTTCTCTACAAAACCTTTTTTAGGTTCATGGTGCCCGCCCCCGGCATGTTTATTCTTTAAAAATAAGGCAGCCAGCGCCGGACTTAAGGTTAAAGCGTTAACCGCCGATATAATGATGGCGATGGCCATGGTTAAGGCAAACTGTTTGTAAAATATACCGGTAGAGCCGGTCATGAAACCCACCGGTAAAAATACCGCCGCCATAACCAGGGTGATGGATATAATGGCCCCGGTAATTTCGTTCATGGCCTGTGTAGTCGCTGCTTTCGGGCTCAGCTTAGGGTTTTCTTCCATTTTGGCATGCACCGCCTCTACCACCACGATCGCATCATCTACCACGATACCAATGGCCAATACCAGGGCAAACAGCGTTAACAGGTTAACTGAGAAACCGAACAACTGCATGAAAAAGAACGTACCGATAATGGCAACCGGTACCGCAATAGCCGGAATTAAGGTCGACCTGAAATCCTGAAGGAAAATAAATACCACGATAAATACCAGTAAAAAGGCTTCGATCAGTGTATGCTCTACCTGGTTAATGGATTCGTCAAGATCGGTTTTGGTACGGTAAAACTGGTTGTATTTAATGCCCGCCGGAAAATCTTTCGATAGTTTTTCCATCAGTTTATCAATGGCGATCTGGATTTCGTTGGCATTCGATCCCGATAACTGGATCACCCCAATGGTAATTCCATCGTGTCCGTTCAGGCGGTTTACGCTGCTGTAGCTGTACGCACCCAATTCAACACGGGCTACATCTTTTAAACGCAAGATCGAACCATCTGCGTTAGAACGGATGGCAATATTTTCGTACTCCTCCGGTTTGGTGAGTTTACCTTTATATTTAATTACATATTCGAAAGCTTCGTTACTGCGTTCGCCCAAACGGCCCGGTGCCGCTTCGAGGTTTTTATCCTGTATAGCACGCATCACTTCGTTAGGGGTAATCTGGTGAGCAGCCAGCTGACTTGGGTTTAACCAGATCCGCATCGAATAATCTTTAATCCCGCCGAATACACTGGCCGAACCTACCCCCGGGATACGTTTAATCTCGGGAATGATATTGATCTGCGCATAGTTATTCACAAAAACGGCATCGTATTTTTTAGGGTCTTCAGAGTAAACCCCTATCGCGCCGATAAAGCTGTTCTGCTGTTTGGTAGTGGTAATACCATATTGTACTACCTCTGCAGGTAACTGGCTGGTGGCCTGCGAAACCCGGTTCTGCACGTTAACGGCAGCCTGATCGGGGTTGGTACCTTGCTGAAAGTAAACCGTAATACCCAATGTACCATCGTTACTGGCAGTGGAGGTCATGTAGGTCATGTTTTCCACACCATTAATTGCTTCCTCCAGCGATGGGGTTACCGAACGCAATATCGTTTCGGCATTGGCCCCAGGGTATACAGCAGTTACCAATACCGATGGAGGCGCGATATTCGGAAACCGCTCTAAGGGTAACTTTGTTAAGCCCAGTATACCAACGATTACCAATAAGATGGAAATCACGGTTGACAGTACCGGCCTGTTTATAAATTTCTGAAACATGACTTTTAGTGTTTATGGTTCTTATTTTTTTGTACTTGTAACAGCCACTTTATCTGCTGCTTTCTGAGGTTGGATCACCATGCCCTCCTGTAATTTATCAATGCCGCTTAACACGATCTGGTCGCCAACTTTTACGCCGTCTTTGATCAGGTAATTTTCGCCGGCTTTACCTACAATGGTAATGGCTTGTTTTTTAACCTTACTGCTGTCGCCAAGGGTAAATACAAATACCTTATCCTGCATTTCTACCGTTGCCGATTGAGGCACCAGGATGGCATCATTATGCAATAAACCCAAACGGATTTTACCGGTATTACCAGAGCGCAGCACGCCATTGGCATTCGGGAAGGTGGCCCTTAAGGTAATGGCACCCGTATTTTTATCAAACTGGCCATCAATCATGTCGATTTTGCCTTTAACCGGGTAAGTAGAATTATCGGCCAATACCAGTTCTACTGCAGGCAGGTGTTTAATCCTGTCGGCCGGGGTTTTACCTGGGTAATTGGCGTTAAAGCTGTTAAAGTCGTTCTCGGCCAGCGAGAAATACACATGCACTTCGTGGATATCCGATAACTGCGTTAAAGCGGTCTGATCGGCCGGAGATACCAGACTTCCCTGTTTTTTCGGGATACGGCCAATATAACCGCTAACTGTTGCCTTCACGTTGGTATAACCCAGGTTAATCTGTGCCGAAGCCACGTTGGCTTTAGCCTGCTCGGCGTTGGCCTGTGCAATTTTGTAAGCCGTTTTAGCCGTTTTTAACTGGATTTCGGAAACGACCTTGTTTTGTACCAGGGGCGTTAACTTATCAACCTCGAGCTGGGCATTTAAAATAGCCGCTTCAGCAGCATGTAAACTGGCTTTGGCATTGTTTAAGGCCTCGCGGTAAGGGTTTTCGTTAATTTTAAAGAGGGTTTGCCCGGCAGTAACATAGGCACCTTCGTTAACCAGCACGCTTTGTAAATAACCGCTTACCTGCGGGCGTACATCAATATCAACAGCGCCCTGGATAGAAGCAGGATATTCAACAAAAGTAGTTTCAGCACCTCCGCTAACCGAACTTACCGGTAAAACCGGGGGCGGTGGTGCGGCTGCGCCTTGCTGGGGCGCCGATTTGCAGCTGATCAGCACAATAGCGGCGAAAGCGAGAGCGAAACTGTATTTAACAAATGTAAATCGTTTAACAGTGTTAAATAATAAAAACAGACGATGTAGAGATTTCATATGATTTTAAATTATAATGGATTTAAGATGTATAAACTATTTAACAGTGTTAAATAGCAGGGTAAAAAAATTTAACTATTAATAGATAAGGTAATGCCCTTAATAGCGTCTTTTAAAATTTGCTGGTTCAGCTCGTTGGTTGTTCTCCCATCCGGGCGTACCAGGTTGATGGATATCAAACCGTGTATAATCGACCAATAGGTGTAGTACTTTCTACAGATATCTTCTTCTGATACCGGTTTTTTCTCGAATAAGGATTCGATTACATCGCCAAGCATACCGCCTACATGTTCTGCTTCGGGCAGCGAGTTTTTAACGGTGCAACAAACCATGTCCACACCGTACATCAGCTGGTAAAATTCTTTGTTTGCAAAAGCGAAGTTCCAGTAGGCAATCCACATGGCTTCCATCTGCTCGGCCGGTGTTTCATGCCTGTCGCGGGCTTCGCGAATGTCTTTGGCCAGCATCTGGTATCCCCTCCGGGTTAACTCCAGCAGGATCCCCTCTTTGTTCGAAAAATATTCGTAAATGATCGGTGCAGTATATTCGATCTGATCGGCAATTTTACGCATACTCAATGCCTGCCAGCCCTCGGTTTGAACAATGTTCAAGGCCGCATCCAGAATTTTGGTTCTGGTTTCATCTTTTAAACGTAGTATTCTTTCTTTGCTTCCCATGACCTGGAATATAAGGTGTAAAATAATCTAACACCGTTAAGCAAATGTAGAACCAATTCCGGAATTCAGCATCATGCAATTGTCAAATCGAATTTCGCAGGCTTAAAACCCGCTTCTTTTGGGTTTAAATGCAGTTTTTAAATCACCATATCGTGCGGAAGAATATTTTGACTTTATTCTCCCGACCTGACAGGCCTGCCATTTTATATTCCAGGCATGCCATTTATGCGGGCTTTGTCATGCCTGATCTTCTTTTCCTGTCATCATCCGGAACGGGAACAGGGCAGCGGCAGCAGGGAAATGTTTATTTAACTACCTAATGCAGCTTAGCGCATCTTTCATTTCCAGCCCGGATTTACTTACCGGTTTAATGTGGTAAATTTAATCATTTCTTTAATCAATCCTTATCTTAGTTCGATGATATACCGCGAAGCACTGATAACTGATATTCCGCAAATCCAGATCGTAAGGCATACTGTTAAAGAAAATACGCTCTCCAACCCTGCCCTGGTTACTGATGCAGATTGCGAAGACTTCATTACGCGCCGTGGCAAAGGCTGGGTATGCGAAATAAATGGTGAAGTAATCGGCTTTGCCATTGTTGATTTAAAAGCGCACAACATCTGGGCATTGTTTTTAAGGCCCGAATACGAAGGCAAAGGCATTGGCAGGGAATTGCACCGGCTCATGATGGATTGGTATTTTGCGCAGACCAGGGAACCCGTTTGGTTGGGCACAGCGCCAGGCACCCGTGCTGAAGAATTCTACAGCAGGCAGGGCTGGAAAAAAGCTGGCATGGTAAATAAAGGCGAAGTAAAATTTGAAATGGCTTATGAGGATTGGGTGAAACGGCCTGAATAATGCCCACAACGATACCAAGACACAAAGGAGCATTTTTTATCCTTTAGTATCATTAATGCCTATTCAAACGAGTTGAAACACATTTTTCTAAATAAGCGTCTATCACTGCATAAAACGATCATAATATGGCTCAATATTTTATATTTGCCTGCTGAACATTAACACTCTTTTATTATGGCAATAGGCATTACACCTAAGCACCGGGAAGAAATTCCACTCCACGAATTAACTCCGTTACAATTTTTAACCATAGCAAGCCAGGCGGCTACACGGCTCAACTGGACAATCCATTATCAGAGTGCGAGCGGTTTTATCGCCCAAAGCACTACTTCTGTGATCAACTCAGGCAGTGAAATTAAATTGGTTATTGACGGGCAAACCGCAACGATTTCGAGTGAATCAACAGGTGGTGAAATGATCGATTTTAACAAGAATAAAAAGAATGTCCGGGCTTTTTTAGATGCTTTTGCTATTGCGCAGTCGGAAATATCTCCGGAAGAATTATCGATTAAATCACAGGAGCTCTACGATTCCTTTGATTTAACGGCTGCCGATCTGCTAAAAATACCTGCCGAATCTGCCGGGCAAAAAGTTAAAAACTTCTTCTCACTGTTTATTCCAAAGAAGGATTTCTTTTTTACCCCAATACTGGTCGACCTCAACATCCTGATTTTTATAATCATGGTCATCTGCGGTGCAGATTTTATTTCGCCAAGTTCAGAAATTCTGATTAACTGGGGTGCCAATTTCCGCCCGCTGATCTCTATCGGCCAATATTGGCGTTTAATCACCAACTGCTTTTTACACATCGGCATATTACACCTTCTTTTTAACATGTATGCATTACTATATGTTGGTGTATTGCTAGAACCCATGCTGGGCAAGAGCAAGTTTATTGCTGCCTATCTGTTAACCGGTATCGGAGCCAGCCTAGCCAGCACCTGGTGGCACGAGCAAACCATTAGTGCAGGCGCGTCGGGTGCCATTTTTGGCCTATACGGCGTTTTCCTTGCCTTACTGACCACTGATCTGATCGAAAAAGAAACCAGGAAAGAATTATTAACAAGTATCGGCATTTTTATAGTTTATAACCTGGCCTATGGTATGAAAGGTGGTATTGATAATGCTGCGCATATCGGCGGCTTGATTTCGGGACTGGTAATGGGCTATGCTTTCACCCCCAGCTTAAAGAATCCTGAAAAGCCCTCACTGGGTGCTATATCCATTGCCACATTGTGCATCGTAATGCTTTTTTCATCTTTTGGTGTGATAAAGTCGATCCCGAATACAGAGAGTTTAACCGAATACGACACAAGATTTAAACGTTTCAGAATTTTGGAAACAATGGCACTTGACGTTTATTCGCTTAAAGCTGATACTAAAAAGGAAGACGCGTTATACGAAATTCGCGACCGTGGAATTTATTACTGGAATGAAAACATCAGTTTATTAGATAGTTTAGATCAATTGAACCTTCCGCCAATGGTTAAGGAGCGAGATAAGGTTTTAAAAGAATATTGTAATTTACGTATTAAGGCCTACGAGTTGATGTATAAAGCTGTGGATGAAAATTCGCACAAATACGACGCTGATATTGCAAAAATAAACAAGCAGATCGAATCCGTACTTAAATCTTTTGAATAATGTAATTCGATTTATCGGCTGCCATTTTTAAATCGGCATGTGGATCTGATCATGACCGATGCCAATAAAAGCCTGGTCGCTTCGCGGGTAGCCCTAAAACCATATAAGACAGATAAGTTGCATGTAAGCTCGATTCTTACTATGTACTTAAATGCCTTATATGGTAATTATACAGTATTTACCATGTAAGACAGGTAAGTTACCTATAAGCCCAATTCCTGATCTGTTCTTAAATTTCTTATATGGTGATATTAACCAGGCACAAAGTTATATGGTGTCTTCGTGCCTTAGTGGTAAAACAATCTAATTATTCCAGATAAAGGGGGCCTGTTTTATAAACGCCTCCTCTCTTAACTGCTTAATAATAAACTGTGCAAGGTTGGCCGCATTAATCTGATCGCCAGCGCAATTAATTAAACTCGTACCAATTGGTGTTTGCTCATCAGTTTGTATAATAAGGGGCAGGCGGATTAAAGTCCAATCCAGATCACTTTCAGCCAAGATGTTATATTCCGCTTGTTTATTGGTGGTAGAAACGGGAAAATGATCGTACATCCATTGGGTAGCCAAGCGGGTCTTTTCGTCCTTATGATCTAAAGGGGTGTTTACATTCAAACCCGTAATAGCGATATAACGCTTTAAGCCCATCGTTTCCATAGCGGTAATGATATTTAGGGTTGATTGGGTAAATATGGTTTTCTCACTGGCAGGATGACCTAAACCCAATGCACTGATTACGATATCGCAACCCTTGATAAGATGGTGTACCGCTCCGCTGTCACCAACATCGCCTGTTGTAACGGTTAAAGCCGGATGATTGACCTTGATTTTTTCCGGATTCCTGACCAGGGCTTTTACCTGGAAGTTTTGCGCCAGCAGCGCTTTTAAAATATAAGTACCAGCTTTACCTGTAGCACCGATTAACGCAATTTTTAAATCTTGCATGATGTTCTCTTTATAAAATTTAGAAAATAATGTTTTAACCCTGTATCGGACGATAAGGGGAATGCAGAACCAGGTTCTGTTAGGGGAAATATGTTATAAAGAGATTTTAATGAGACTAATATATGAAATTTTCCGTCATTTCGATTGAATAGTAATCCAGTGCAGTATTCCGTCATCTCGACCGGTGCATAGCGGAGTGGAGAGATCTAAATTCAACATCATCCCAATATAGATTTCTCGACTGCGTTGCACTTCGCTCGAAATGACGCCCCGGAAGAGGATGTCACGTATATTGATTTTTATACAATAAATTATTCCTCAGGGTGACGAACCGCAAGCGTGATCGTCAATTGCGAGAAAGCTTCGTCGTTCCTCCTCGCAATGACGGTTACTCAAAGGAGTTTAGATTTAATCCCTAAACTTCTTCATGAAGTTGCTTATGCTTTCTTCCAGGTTTCCACCGGCAAGGGCCTTAACAAAAGCGGTACCGATAATAGCCCCATTGGCATAACTACAGGCTTTATCGAAAGTTTGTTTATCGCTGATCCCGAAACCGATCATGGTTGGGTTTTTCAGATTCATGGCTTTAATGCGGCTAAAATAAGCTTCGGTGGTATTACCCACTTCTAAATTTTTACCGGTAGTGGCCGATGATGAAAGCAGGTAAATAAAGCTGTTGGTTAGCCCGTCTATTTTATGGATGCGTTCTTCAGCCGTTTGTGGCGTAATCAGGAATACATTGCTCAGGTTGTGTTTTTCAAAACAATCCTGGTAAAATTCTTCGTACTCTGCTATCGGCAAATCGGGTACAATACAACCATCTACCCCTACTTCGGCACAGGCTTTACAAAAGTTTTCTACGCCGAACTGCAAAACCGGGTTTACGTAGCCCATCAACAAAACCGGGATGCTCACGTGTTTACGTAAATCTTTCAACTGTTCGAAAAGCACCTTGAGGGTCATGCCCTGATCTAAAGCTTGCTTGCTGCTGGCCTGGATCACCGGTCCGTCGGCAACAGGATCTGAATAGGGAAAGCCGATTTCCAGCAGATCAGCACCCGATTTTTGCAGTGCTTCAGCAATCTGGATGGTATCGCCCAAATTAGGGTAACCGGCGGTATAATAAATTGATAATATATTTTTCTTCTCCTGGAAGAGTTTTTTGATTCTGTTCATGTTTTTGAGATGTGAGATGGGAGATTGGAGATTGGAGATTTTAGATTGGAGAACCAGACAGGAGGTCTAATAGCTCATCTCTATTGTCTCCTATCTATAAGTTAAAATATTTAATGTACGTATCCAGGTCCTTGTCGCCGCGGCCCGAAAGGCAAACCACTACATTTTCGCCGCCTTTAAACTCCATTTTTTCCAGGTAAGCCAATGCATGTGCACTTTCTATGGCGGGGATAATGCCTTCCAGTTTGGTGCACAATAAACCGGCTTCCAGGCTTTCGTCGTCGGTAATGGAAACATACTGCCCCCTGCCGGTTTTAAACAAATGGGCATGTTGCGGACCAATGCCAGGGTAATCCAGTCCGGCAGAAACCGAATGCGGCTCCACCACCTGGCCATCTGCTGTTTGCATTAAGATGCTCCGGCTACCGTGTAAAACACCTTCTTTACCCAGGTAGGTGGTTGCGGCCGAGAATCCGCTCGAAACCCCTTTACCTGCAGCTTCTACGGCAATCAGTTTTACCTGCTCATCGTCCATAAAGTGGTAGAACATCCCCATGGCATTACTGCCGCCCCCCACACAGGCCAATACATAATCGGGCTGGTCGCTGCCGGTTTGCTCCAGTAATTGCTTTTTGGTTTCTTCTGAAATGATGGACTGGAAAATGGCTACCATATCAGGATAAGGGTGCGGACCCACTACCGAACCAATAATATAATGCGTATCAACCGGGTTGTTAATCCAATCGCGCATGGCCTCGTTGGTGGCATCCTTTAATGTTTTGCTGCCCGAACTTGCCGGAACCACCTTTGCACCCAGCATTTTCATACGGGCCACGTTAGGTGCCTGGCGTTCAATATCGACCTCGCCCATGTAAATAACACACTCCAGGTTACGCAAAGCACAAACTGTAGCCGTAGCCACACCGTGCTGGCCGGCACCGGTTTCGGCAATGATCCGTTTTTTGCCCAGCTTCTCGGCCAGTAAAATCTGCCCGATGGTATTGTTGATTTTATGCGCGCCGGTATGGTTTAAATCTTCCCTTTTCAGGAAAATATTGGCGCCATATTTTTCAGAATACCTTTTGGCCAGGTACAGGGGCGAAGGGCGGCCAACGTAATCTTTCAGCAGCTGATGAAATTCCTTCTGGAAATCAGGGTCAGCAATAATCTTTAAATAATTCTGACGCAATTCTTCTACATTCGGATAAAGCATCTCGGGAATGTACGCGCCTCCAAAATCTCCGTAATATCCTTTTTCGTTTACTTTGTATTTCATGATATTTTTATCAAATCTTGTATCGTTATTATCAGAACATCATCCTTTCATATCAGGAGAACAATCGTCATCTCGACTGGAGTGAGCGGAATGGAGAGATCTAAATATTCACCATATAGATTTCTCGACTGCGCTCGAAATGACGACCTGTGTTAACCAGATCTTGGGAAAATATTCTATATAGTCATTTCTCTAATAAATTCTTTAATTTTTGCAACATCTTTCAGCCCTGGTTCTGTTTCGAACCGGCTGTTAATGTCGAGTGCATATAAACGACTGTCGTTTAGTTTTTTAATGGTAGTGCTATGTTCCAAATCAATTCCACCGCTTAAAAAATAAGGTTTATTGTAGGTATACCGGTTTAAAACAGACCAGTTGAAGGTTTTACCCGATCCGCCATGCGCCTTGGTTTTGGTATCGAACAGAAAATAATCTGCCGTTCCTAAATAAGCTTCCAAAACCGAAAAATCAAAATCTTCATCTATTCCAAAAGCCTTAATCACTTCAATGTTGGGGAAACTCGATTTTAACGCTGCACCATATTCTGGCAACTCGCTTCCATGCAATTGAACGGCTTTTAACTTTAAGCTGCTTATTTTTTCTTTTACCTTTTCCAGATCTTCGTTCACAAATACACCTGTTGTTTTAATTTCGGCAGGGATGTATCTGATCAATTCTGCAGAGACCTCGCTGATAAAACGCGGGGATTTTTCATAAAAGATAAAGCCCAGGTAATCGGGCTGAAGCTCAGCCACCGCAGCAATATTGGCGGCCAAACGCATGCCGCAAACCTTTAATTTTAGCATGCCAGTAATTGTTTAAAACTGTGTAAGGCTTTTTTACTCATCAGCGATTCTTCCGCTTCGTAATAGCAATCGGCAAATGAGCGTTCCGGTTTAATGGTCCGGATGGCCAATGCCGAATTACAAAGTACCACGTTGTTCTGCACATCGGTTGCCTCGCCATTTAATACATCCATAAATATTTTAGCCGACGATTCTACCGTATCGCCACCTTTTATCGCACTGGTGGATACTTTTTCGAATCCCATATCATCAAGGGTTAAAATCTGCTCGCCTTTGTTGCTGAAGGTTTTCACATCGCAGGTAAGCGAAACTTCATCGTAACCTTCCAGTGCATGCACAATGGTATAGTTTTTATCGGTTTCCTGGTATAAATACGCATACAGGCGGGCCAGCTCCAGGCTAAACACGCCTACCATCTGGTGTTTGGGCTGCCCGGGGTTAACCATTGGCCCCAGCATATTGAAAAAGGTTTTTACACCCAGTTCTTTCCTGATCGGAGCTACAATTTTCATGGCCGGGTTAAAAAGCGGCGCGTGTAAAAAGCAAATGCCTGCTGCATCCAGGTTGCGTTTTAAAGTGGCTTCATCATTGGTGAAACGATAGCCCAGGTATTCCATTACGTTTGATGATCCGCAGCCCGAAGAAACACCGTAGTTGCCGTGTTTGGCTACATGGTGCCCCGCCCCTGCTACCACAAATGAGGATAAGGTAGAAATGTTGAAGGTATCTTTGCCATCGCCGCCGGTACCGCAAAGGTCGATCAGTTCGTAAGCAGAAAGGTCTACTTTTACGCACATATCCAGCATGGCATCCCTAAAGCCCTGTAATTCCTGTACGGTAATATTGCGCATGGCATAGGCGGTGATAAAAGCGGCAATTTGCGAGGAATTAAAAGCACCTTCCGAAATGGAAATCAGGATGTTTTTGGCTTCTTCCCTGCTAAAACTTTTGTTCTCGAATAAATGGTTTAATATCTTTTTCATGTTTTGCATACATCTTACCGTCATGCTGAACTCAATTCAGCATGACGATTCCTCAAAAAATTTATCTGTAACAGGGTCCGTATCTGCACGAACCATTTATTTAAACTCCATTTAGTGAGGACACGAAACGGGGCGTTGTTAAAAAAATATCACAAAAAAAGAGGATTGCTTTTTAGGCAATCCTCTTCGTTGTGTATAAAATATTTTAAAATATATAACAATAGAAATGCCTAACGAATTTCGTTATGCCACCACCAATTGTTATTTAAATTTTTAATTATCATGTTTGTATAAAGCAAATATTGATATACTTTTTTAATATTCCAAAATCTTTCTGAAAATATATGGTCTTTTTTAAAAGAAAAGTACAGTTTAACGATGATCTGGGTTTTGCATCAAATCCGGTAACCAAAAACCAGCGGATGATTAATCCCGATGGATCGGCCAATATCGAGCGTACGGGCCTGCCCTGGTTTAAGTTCGACGATACCTATACCCGCCTGGTTACCATGAGCT
Source organism: Pedobacter zeae (assembly GCF_014196715.1). Lineage (GTDB taxonomy): Bacteria > Bacteroidota > Bacteroidia > Sphingobacteriales > Sphingobacteriaceae > Pedobacter > Pedobacter zeae. The sequence goes on along the minus strand of NZ_JACIEF010000002.1, from coordinate 1,203,286 downwards.
GGCCCCGTTTCTTCCTCGTTATCCTGGTGGCCTACCTCCTGGTGAACACTTTTTTTGCCATTCTCTATAACCTCATCGGGATCGAAAATTTAGTCGGGGCAAATGGCGTTACCCTGCGCGATCAGTTTTTCGATGCTTTTTTCTTTTCGGCGCAAACCATCTCTACTGTAGGCTACGGCCACATTTCGCCGCAGGGTTTTATTACCAGTGTGCTGGCCGCTTTCGAAAGTATGCTTGGCCTATTGGCCTTTGCCCTCGCCACCGGTTTATTGTACGGCCGTTTTAGCCGCCCCACATCGAAAGTAAGTTTCAGTAAAAAAATGGTCATTGCACCTTATAAGAATGGCCATGGCTTAATGTGCCGGCTGGTTAATTTACGGCGCAACCAGCTTATTGAAGTGGAAGTGCAGATGGTGATGTCGTACAACGAAATGGTTGATGATAAACAGGTAAGGCGTTTTTACCCGCTTCAGCTGGAGCGCGATAAAATCAGCATCCTCTCCTTAAACTGGACACTGGTGCATCCCATTACCGAAGAGAGTCCGCTGTTCGAAAAATCACTTATCGAATTGCAGCTGGCAGAAGTTGAGGTATTTGTGATGTTAAAGGCTTTTGATGATACTTTTGCACAAACCATCCACACGCGCACCAGTTACCAGGACGAAGAAATTGAAATGGATGCCCGTTTCGAGAAAATGTATTACCATAACGAAGCCGGTAAAACGGTGATGGATTACAGTAAGCTCGACGAGATCACAAAAACGGTATAGGGGTCTTTTGTTTTTGAACAGTCTTTTTTGGAAAGCAATGGTCGTGCTCATCGGTCACTGCAGTCCCGTCATCCGCTGCAATCTTTTTGTTTACTGTTATTCCGGAGGCACGAAGGAGCTGCAGGCTATGAAACAGTTGCTTCGTACCTCAGCATGACGGTCTATTGAAAGTTACTGCAAACAAAAAGGATTTCCGCTGCTACCGGGTTTAATGATGAAAGCTTCTGCAAAAAAGCCCGGCTACCGCACTATACTTTTGCACAAAGCATCCACACGCGCACCAGCTACCAGGACGAAGAAATTGAAATGGGTACCCGTTTCGCGAAGGTGATGGATTACAGTAAACTCGACGAGATCACAAAACGGTATAGGGGTCTTTTGTTTTTGAACAGATCTTGGTTTTTTGGAAAGCAATGGTCGTGCTCATCGGTCACTGCAGTCCCGTCATCCGCTGCAATCTTTTTGTTTACTGTTATTCCGGAGGCACGAAGGAGCTGCAAGCTATGAAACAGCTGCTTCGTACCTCAGCATGACGGTCTACTGAAAGTTACTGCAACAAAAAGGATTTCCGCTGCTACCGGGTTTAATGATGAAAGCTTCTGCAAAAAAGCCCTGCTACCGCATTAAGGCATTAAGATTGCCATGCTATGGCGATGTGTTTTGAATAAAATCCAAAATATCCTGATACAACCGGTTGCCTCCAAAAATCATCTGACTGATCATCGGGATATGGCTTTTGCCTTTAATTTCTCTCAGCTCAACCGGAATGCCATTGGCTTTGAGTTTTTCGTATAACCTGGGTGTTTGTAATTTAATGGCACCATAAGTTTTAGCCCCATAAAAAAGCAGGTGCGGGTTTTTGATCTCCTTTACATATTCCATCGGCGAAGCAGTTTTCCAAACGTTAGCCTGCCGGGTAAAGGTTCTGATGAAATCGAAATAATAATGATCCTTTTCGGCCGTGGTTAAATACTCGTGCATATCCAGCCCGAAAGGATCGTTAAGGATAACGCCATTAATCGGGTTCGCTATGCCTGCCTGCTTAAAATATTTCGGGTCGGCGTTAATCAGCTCGGCCAGGTGCCCGCCCGCCGAATGGCCCATTACGAAGATCTTACCCGGACTTGCCTGGTAACTGCTTATATTTTCGTGCACCCATTTTACTGCCAGAGCGCAATCACCGGCCATTTTTTCGTATTGCACGTTGGGAGCGAGAGGATAATTGATAATAACACTAACCACACCTTTCCGTGCAAAATTACGGCCCAACCACCAATAGGTTTCTTTCTTGCCGCTGCTCCAGGAGCCCCCGTGAATGAAAACCAGTACCGGTTTATTTTTTAAGCTATCATCACGGTAAAATACATTCAGCGTATTGGCTTCTTCGTGGTTACCCGCGTAGTTAATGTTTTTTACTTTTTTAACCTGAGCCGAAGTCAATAGGGTTTGAAACAGGAGCATAAATAAAAGCAGGGATTTGGGCATACAGCAGTTAATTATCGAAATAGTAAATAAACGAAATTGTTAAAAGCGTGGATTTTTGGCACAGTACTGAGCAGAGCGAAGTATCAAGTATCAAAACAGATTAAACTGTATCATAAGTGCTCACATATAACCTTCAGCCCTAAACCCTACACCCTATACCTTCAGCCCTAAGCCTTAAACCCTATACCTTAAGCCCTACACCCTATACCTAAAGCCTTTCTACCCTTTAATCAACGGATTTTTCTCCTTCGCAAACAAATCAAAAACCTTTTTATCTACAAAAGCCGGGAAGAGTTTATTCATCCATACCGCCAGTTTGCCTTGCCTGGTCATCACCAGCGTGCGTTTACGCTGTTCAATACCATCGGCAATAATACTGGCCACTTCTTCTGACGACATCATTTTACCTTCATCCATACTGGTTTCGCCGTGGGCTGCACCATCTTTTGATAGGGCCGTTACACGGATATTGGAAGCGGTAAAACCCGGGCAGGCTACCATCACATGTACCCCGGTTTTAAGCAACTCGGTACGCAACGACTCCATAAAACCGTTCATGGCAAACTTAGAAGCCGAATAACCTGTACGGCCCGGTAAACCACGGTAACCTGCGATTGATGATACACCTACCACGGTTCCTTTGGTTTTTAAAATTTCGGGCAGCGCATATTTGGTGCAATATACTGTTCCCCAGAAATTCACATCCATCAGGTTTTTCAGCACTGATAAATCGAGCTCGTTAAACAGGGCCCGCATCGATAAACCGGCATTATTAACCAGGATATCGATTCTTTGAAAGGAAACCAGCGTTTGTTTAATAATTAATTCACAATCAGCTTCTTTACTCACATCGGCCTGTACGGCAACCGCCCTGATGCCATATTTCTTTTCTAAACCGGCAGTAATTTCGCAAAGGGTAACGTATTGACGGGCTGCCAGAACCAGATTGGCCCCGCGTTTGGCAAATTCTTCGGCGCAGGCTTTTCCAATTCCGCTTGATGCGCCTGTAATGATGATTACTTTATCTTTTAAGTTCATTTGGTATTATAGTATGGAGTAGCAAGTATGGAGTATCGGGTATTGAGTAATTAGTATCGAGAAATTGGTATCAGGTATAGCGTATTAAGTAGCAAATATAAAGTAGTTCGCATTTAAACAAGTCTTGTTACTTGATACTTGTTATTAGTTTTTGCTACAGGTCTTACTACTTGATACTCGTTACCAGGTTATTTCATCATCGCAGTTTCGTAAGGTACACGGGTAACGATCGAACGGCCAAGGGTAATTTCATCGGCATATTCGAGTTCGCCACCAAAAGCAATTCCGCGCGCAATAGTAGTAACCGGCACATTAAATTCTTTCAGCCTTTTATAAAGATAGAATAAAGTGGTATCGCCTTCCATATTGGGACTTAAAGCTAAAATAATTTCTTTAATGCCACCAGCAGCAACACGGTTTACCAAACCATCAATAAACAAATCAGCAGGCCCTATCCCATCCATCGGCGAAATTAAACCGCCTAAAACATGGTACACGCCAAAATACTGTCCGGTGTTTTCGATCGCCATTACATCACGTGTATCTTCCACCACACAAATGGTTTCTTTATCTCGTTTATGCGAAGTACAGATTTCGCAAATGGCATAATCAGAAATATTGTGGCAGGTTGTGCAGTGTTTAATCTGTTGTTTAAGTTTAATAAATGTATTGCCAAACTGGTTTACCTCCTCCTGCTCTTTGCTTAAGAGATGTAATACCAGGCGCAAAGCGGTTTTTTGTCCTACACCGGGCAGTTTCGAAAATTCGTTTACGGCATCCTCGAGTAGTTTGGATGAAAAATTCATAGTACAAAAATAGGGAAAAGGTTTATTAGTTCATTAGTCATTGGTTTATTAGTTCATTGGTTCAATAGTCATCAGTTCAATGGTTCATTGGTCATTGGTTCATTGGTTCAGTTGATCATTGGTCATTGGTTTATTGGTCATTGGTAACTGGTTATTGGTTCATTGGTCATTAGTTCATTGGTTCATTGGCCATTAGTTCATTGGTAACTGTAGACTGTTAACTGGTCATTGGTTCATTGGTCATTGGTTCAATAGTCATCAGTTCATTGGTTCAGTTGGTCATTGGTAACTGGTTATTGGTCGCACTAACTTCAGACCCCGGACTTCCGACTGCGGACTTCGGACTGAATATATTGCTTGATTTAATAGTTTTCTTTACATTTATCAGCTTAAAACAAAACTATGTCACCAACCATCCTCTTGTGTTTCCTAATTGGCTACTTCCTGCTACTGATTATCATTTCGTTTGTAACCTCTCAAAAATCTTCAGACAATACTACTTTTTTTGTTGCCAACAGAAACTCTAAATGGTACCTGGTGGCCTTTGGAATGATTGGGACTGCACTTTCGGGGGTTACTTTTATATCGGTACCTGGTGAGGTCGGGGCTCCGGCCGGAAACCAGTTCCAGTATTTTCAGTTTGTATTGGGCAATGCAGTAGGCTTTATCATTATAGCCACCGTTTTATTGCCACTGTATTACCGGATGCATTTAACTTCCATTTACAGCTACATTGAGAAACGGCTTGGCCACTACAGTTACAAAACCGCCGCCTCGATATTTTTATTAAGCAGAACACTTGGATCGGCTACACGGTTATACCTGGTTGTAATTGTACTGCAACGCTTTATATTCGATAATTATGGCATTCCGTTTTGGTTAACGGTTTTAATTTCTTTGGCCTTAATCTGGTCGTATACCTTTAAAGGTGGTTTAAAAACCATTATTATTACCGATACCTTGCAAACCTTCTTTTTGGTTTTATCGGTTTTTTTAACCATTTATTTTATCTGCAACCGCCTCGGTTTCAGCATTCCGCAGGCCTTTGAAACGGTAAAAAACAGCAGTTATTCTAAAATATTCTTCCTGGATGATTTCCTCATCAACAAGTTCTATTTCAGCAAACAGTTTATTGGCGGTATTTTCGTAACCATCGCCATGACCGGGCTCGACCAGGACCTGATGCAGAAAAACCTGAGCATGAGCACCATCAAAGAAGCTCAGAAAAACATGTTTACCTTTACCGGTGTATTTGTAATCTTAAATGTTTTCTTTTTAAGTGTAGGGGCATTATTATACATCTACGCCAGCAAAAACGGCATCGATATCCCTTTAGATCATGTAACGGGTAAACCACGTACCGATTTATTGTTCCCTGAAATTGCCCTGAATAACCTGGGTTCCGTTCCGGCCATTATTTTTATGCTGGGCTTAACTGCGGCTACCTTTGCCACCACCGATTCGGCATTAACGGCCCTTACCACTTCTTTCTGTGTCGACTTTTTAGGCATGGACAAGGCCAAAAATATTGATGAAAAAACTGCCGTTAAAAAGCGTCATACGGTACATATAGCCTTTTCGGTGTTAATGTTCCTGGTGATTATTGTGATTAATGCATTAAACAGCTCATCGGTAGTGAGTTTAATTTTTACCATAGCTTCTTATACCTACGGCCCTCTGCTGGGCTTGTACAGTTTTGGATTGTTTGTAAAAAAACGCGGACTCCATGATAAATTAGTACCGATAGTTTGTTTATTATCACCTTTTTTATGTTACTTGCTTGCAAGCAATTCGGCTGCCATATTGGGCGGCTATGTTTTTAGTGTTGAACTGATTTTAATTAACGGTTTAATCACATTTATAGGTTTGTTGTTCATCAGCAAAAAAACTGATGCACAAACCCGATTTTAATATTAGAATAACAGTTTATGACGAGTGAAGAAAAAATTAGAAGTGCTTTCGAAAACAAAGACTGGCAGGAAATTAAAGTAACCGATTCCTGGCAAATTTTTAAAATTATGGCTGAATTTGTAGATGGCTTTGAAAAGCTGGCTAAAATTGGGCCATGTGTTACCATTTACGGATCGGCCCGTACCGCCCAAACCCACCGCTATTACCAACTAGCAGAGCAGTGCGGCAAATTATTAACCGATCGCGGTTACGGGGTAATTACCGGTGGCGGCCCGGGTATTATGGAAGCCGGTAACAAAGGTGCACATACCAACGGCGGTAAATCGGTAGGTTTAAACATTGAGCTGCCTTTTGAGCAGTTCCACAATAAATATATCGACCATAATAAACTATTGGAATTCGATTATTTCTTTGTACGCAAAGTGATGTTCATGAAATACAGTCAGGGTTTTGTGGTATTACCAGGCGGTTTTGGTACCATGGATGAGCTTTTTGAAGCCTTAACCTTAATCCAGACCGGCAAAATTGCCCGTTTCCCGATCGTATTACTGGGTGTTGATTATTGGAGCGGATTAATCGACTGGATTAAAAACACCATGCTTCAAAAAGAGCATAATATCCACGAAGAAGACTTAAACCTTTTCCGACTGGTTGATACCGCCGAAGAAGCTGCAGAACATATCTTCCGTTTCTACGATAAATATGTACTGAAACCGAATTTCTAGGTCATTGGTTCATTGGTAATTACTCATTAGTCAATGGTTCATTAGGTCATTGGTAATTGGTCATTAGTTCATTGGTCATTAGTCATTAGTCATTGGTCATTAATATTCCAGGATGTTACTGCTAACTGCCAACTGAAAATTGCTAACTGCCAACTGAAAAAGTGCTGATCAACAATTAAGCACTTTTTTTATGTAACAACTGGCAGAAAGTATGATCTAAAAATAAAACGCAGTGAAGATGTCGAAATTGATCAACTGGAAAAGCGATTGGTTTAGCAATAACTTTCATTTATTTGTTGATGGAATCCAAAAAGGTGCGATTACTTTTGGGACGTGGAGGAGTAATGCCGAAAGCAGGTTTGAAGATCAGAACTACCAGTTTGTGAACAAAGGATTTTGGCAATCCAGCACCAGGATAACCGATAAGAAAACAAACGAAGTGCTTGCCGTGATTACGTACGACAGCTGGAAATCGAAAGCCGTAATCAGTTTAAAAACCGGGGAACAGTACGAATGGAAATCGAAGGGGCTATGGAAATCGCAATGGACGGTAAGCAATTATAAAGATGAGCATATTGTGTATACTTCGGGCAGCAACAGTGGCTCCATCGCTTCCGATACCGATCATAAATTATTGATCATAGCGGGTTTATTTATTAAACAGGTTTACAACAAACGAACCATTTTAATGATGGCCTGTATCGTTCCGGTTATTACAACATCAACACTACATCATCACTAATTACCATACGAATTAAATCCTTTTGTGCGATGGAACAGGTATTATTTTGGAGAAAAGGTTTATTTGATAGTAACTATCAGGTCATCAGTAATGGCTACCTAAAATTCTCATTGAATTTTGGCACATGGAAAAACACGGCCATTGCCACTACACAATCGGGGATCTATCTCTTAAAAAGCGAGGGGTTTTCAAAACCTGAAACCCGTATTTTAAATAACCAGAACGAAACGCTGGCTACTATCACCTACGATTGGCTGGGATTTAAGGCCAGGGTCGTTTTTGCATCAGGCGAAACCTTCGATTGGCGTTACCAGAATAGCTGGCTCAGCCGTTGGTCGCTTAATAACCTTAAAGATAAACAGATCCTGTTCAGTGCATCGGCCGGGAACGGCAATATCCACAGCAATATCGACGATGACATGCTGATATTTACCGGACTTTTTATCCGCGAGTATTATTCGAGGTTATTGTTCGGGTTAATTATTTTTGTGATTATCCTGTTCAGCTGCAAAAATATTTTTTAAGCACCAGGCTAAGGCCGGCAAGGTTACCCTAAAATTTCCTGTATTTTTTCTGTGGGGCGGGCAATAACGGCCTGGTTACCTGAAATTACGATCGGACGTTCAATTAAAACAGGGTGTTTAACCATGGCTTCGATCCATTCTTCATCACTAAGGGTTTTGCCTTTATAGTGGTCGATAAAAACCCGCTCCCCTTTTCTAACCAATTCTATTGGCTTAATACCCAGTTTGGCTACAATTGTGGTAAGCACTGCTTGGTTTGGTGGTGTATCCAGGTAGTACACTATTTCAAATTCTTTTCCGCTTTTTTCGAGTTCCTGTAAAGCACTCCGGCTTTTGCTGCACCTGTTATTGTGATAAATGGTAATCATGGTCTGTATCTGTTTAGAGTCCACTTACCCCACCGCTTACCACCAGTTTCATGGCATCAGCAGCAGTCATTTTCAAATCGGTAACCTTATCGCGCTGTACAATACACAGCTGGCCGGCAAAGGAATAGGAAAGCGGAAAATAAACCGCCACCTCGTTGGGCAAATCCAGTTTGTTTAGGTCGTTCTGCGTTAAAAAACCAATCTTTTTTAAGCCACCTTCTACCTCAACCAATACCGGGTGATTGAACTTCTTTTCGTCGCCCACAAAGGCTTCAGTCAGATCTTTTATAGAGGAGTAGATGAAATTAAGCAGCGGTAACCTGTGCATCATCCGCTGGAACCAGTTATACATGGGTTCGGTAACAAAATTGGTTACAAAAATACCTGCCAGTAAAATAATGGTCACTACGGTAAGTAAACCCAGGCCTGGGATGTTCCTGCTTTCGCCGGTAAGCGGATTAACGCCAAATATATTCTTTACATTTAGCCAGCTATCAACCGTTGTAACTGCCCAAAGCACAATAAAAACACTCACGGCAATGGGTACAACTATTAATAAGCCTTTAATGAGATAGTTTAAAATGGCTTTCCCAACTTTATTCATGGCGCAAAAATAACATATTTTTAGTTATAAGTGTTCAATCGTTCATTGGTCATTAGTCATTGGTTCATTTGTGCGAGTTGCATACCATTACAATTGGCCGTTAACGTAGGCTATGAACCATCAAACTATTAACCAACGGACCATTAGGCAATCTGTCCTACTAATGACCAATGAACAAATGAACCATTAGACAATCTGCCAGACTAATAACCAATGAACAAGTGAACCAATGAACCATTAGACGATTTACCGTACTAATGACCAATGAACCAATGACTAATGAACTACTCATAGAAATAAACCCTTTTAACCCGTTGTGAAATATTGGTCAGGATTTCATATGGAATAGTATTAATATCTTTGGCGAGCTGCATAATGGTATGCTCCTGGTTAAAAACAATGGCTTCGTCGCCGGGCTTTACATCGATCCCTGTTACATCCAGCATGGTCATATCCATACAGATCGAGCCTATTACCGGCACTAAATGTCCGTTTATGAGCATTTTACCTACGCCATTGCCAAAGTACCTCGTATACCCGTCTGCATAGCCGATTTTTACCGTGGCTATTTTTCCCCCGTTTGGCATGATGCCTCTCCTGCTATACCCCACGGTTTCACCAGGTTGCAGGTTTTTTACCTGCGTAACGGTTGTTTTAAGCACCATTACGGTTTGTAGTCCGCGGTTGTTGGCCAATGCGGCATCGAAACCATACAGGCCAATTCCTAAACGCACCATATCCATCTGGGCCTCGGGCCAGCGTGAGATGCCGGAAGTGTTAGCAATATGCAGTAATGGCTTGTAGCCTAAAACGTTTACCAGCTGGTGGGCAATAATTTTAAATGTATCGATCTGCTGCCGGGTAAATCCATCATGTTCGGCAGCATCGCTCGCCACCAGGTGAGAAAAAATACTCTGCACTTTTACCCTTGCCGAATCTTTTAACAGGGCCGCTAAGGCATCCACTTCAGTTTGATCGAAACCTAAACGGTGCATGCCACTGTCGATTTTAATGTGGATCGGGTAATCGAAGTCGTAATCCGATAGCGCATTTAAAAAACTGTTCAGGATTTCTAAGCTGTAAATTTCGGGCTCGAGCCTGTGCCTGATAATGGCTTCGAAGGCCGATTCTTCCGGACTCATCACCATAATCGGTAGCGTAATACCGGCTTTGCGTAAGGCTATACCCTCATCGGCATAAGCTACCGCAAGATAATCTACCTTATGAAACTGCAATAAATTGGCAATTTCGAAACTGCCACTCCCGTAAGAGAAAGCTTTAACCATGGCCATGATCTTCACACCCGGCTTAATTTTGGAACGGTAAAACTGCAGGTTGCCTACCATTGCATTGAGGTCGATTTCCAAAACCGTATCGTGTATTTTTTGGGTAAGCAATTTACTGATCCGGCCAAAACCGAAACGCCTCGCCCCTTTTACCAATATGGTTTCGTGACTGAATTGTAAACCCGGAAAAGCTTCTACAAAGGCATTGGTATCGTCAAAAAATTGGGTTTCGAAATTAAAAAGATCAGCATACCGCGAAATATGTGTTCCGATACCGATTAAGCGGTTTACCTTTTTTTGAGCAAGTAACTCCGCAATTTCGGTATATAAATCAAGATCATCCCTTCCGGTTTCAAATAATTCGGAAAGAATAACGGTTTTTTTGGGGTGTTGGTTCTGCTGATTTAAAAAATCGAGTGCAATAGCCAGGGAAGAGATATCGGCGCTGTACGAATCGTCGATAATGGAACACTGGTTAATGCCATTTTTCAGTTCCAGGCGCATGCTAACATGGCTTAGTTTTTCTAAACGCGCATCGGCCTGTTCGGGGGTATAACCCAGGGCCAATAAGGTTGCCCAGCAGATCATGCCATTTTCTATTGAAGCTTTATCCTTAAAAGGGAGCATGCAGGCTATTTCGGTATCCTGATAAATGGCCCTTAAATAGCAATTTCCTTCAATGGGTTCAACAGCGGTAATCTGTAGGTCTGCAAGCTGCTTGCTGCTCCAGGTAAATTTTTTCTTACCGGGTAGATCTTTTGTACTGATCCCGGTTACATATTCGGGCGAATAAATGAATAGGTCTGAGCCGCTAAAAAGCTTCAGTTTCTCGGTGAGTTTTTCTTTTTTGGAGCTGAACCCTTCGGCATGTGCTTCACCGATGTTGGTTAAAATTCCTATTCCGGGCTGAATAATCTCGGCCAGGCGCTGCATTTCGTTTGCGGCAGAAATACCGGCTTCGAAAATCCCCAAGGTATGATCGGCTTCAATCTGCCAAACCGAAAGCGGCACACCAATTTGCGAGTTGTAACTTTTAGGACTTTTAACAATATTGAAATCGGCTGCCAAAAGCTGATAAAGCCACTCCTTTACTATGGTTTTCCCGTTACTGCCTGTAATGCCAATGGTTTGGAGCTGAAACTGTTCCCGATGGTAAATGCTGAGTTGCTGCAGGGCGGCCAAAACATTATCAACCAGTAAAAAATTACCATCCGGATATTGATTTACATATTCAGCTTTGGTGACCACAAAATTACGGATATCCCTGGCGTAAGCATCTTTTATGAACTCGTGCCCGTCGCGGTGCGAAGACAAAGCAAAAAACACAGAATTTTCTGGCACCAGAATGGAACGGCTATCGATTACCAGGTATTGAATAATCACCTCTGCATCAACTAATTTGGAATCAGCATTTAAAATTTCGGCTATTTTGGCAATGGTATATATTGGGTTTTGCATGGTATTATATTCAGAAAAATACGGTAATCGCTTTTATTTTTACGAATTTCAGTAATTAATTATGAAAAGCAGTAAACAAGACGCAGTATTATTGGATAAAAAACAAGCTTTGGCCAAAGCCGAAAATTTTTGCGTTTACCAGGAGCGCTCGCAACAGGAAGTACGCTATAAACTGGTAGAATGGGGCATGCGTGGTGAGGAGCTGGAAGAAATCATCACCGAACTGATTGTAAACAATTTTTTAAATGAAGAGCGTTTTGCGAAAAGTTATGTTTCTGGCAAATTTAACATCAAACATTGGGGAAGGCTTAAAATTAAACAGGGTTTAAAACTGAAAGGCGTACCGGATAAAATTTTACAAAAGGCAATTTACAGTATTGATGAGGATGATTATGAACAGACGATAGCAAGATTAGCACTTAAAAAAGCAGAAAGCCTCTCCGAAAATGATCCGTTTAAAAGAAAAAATAAGCTCATGAGCTACCTCCAGGCAAAAGGTTTTGAAACGGATTTAATTTTACTTGCACTGAAAGCCAGCAATTTAAATTAAATATTAATTTTTTAACAAGAAATTCCTTGACAGATATATAAATCTGCCTATATTTGCATCACCAAAACGAAACAACAACATCAGTTTTGTTGATGCGAAAGTAGCTCAGTTGGTAGAGCACGACCTTGCCAAGGTCGGGGTCGCGAGTTCGAATCTCGTCTTTCGCTCTAAATGCTTTCTTAACGGAAAGCATTTTATTTAAAAGGTGAACACCTGCTCAGATGGTGGAACTGGTAGACACGCAGGACTTAAAATCCTGTGCCCTCAACAGGCGTGCGGGTTCGATTCCCGCTCTGAGTACAACAAAAGAATCGAACAAAAAGCCTTGATGAAAATCGAGGCTTTTTTGTTTACTATTATTGCTAAGCGGCAATATTAGGGATCAATCCTATCGCTTCGTTCAATCTACAATCCCGATAAAGAATTACATACTATTTCAAGGTCTCTGTTATGTCATTCAGAAAATCAAAAACAGGAAAGGCATCACCCTGATTGGTTAGTGCAATTATCGTGTAGCCGTTTTTTAGGTTTCGCCAAAACAGGCTTCTGAAACCTGCTAATCCACCTGTATGTTGGGCGATCATGTCCCCATCAATTTTTTTAATAAACCATCCTGCTCCATATTTAGAACTGGTGCCATCTTTCAACACCGGTGTTTGATATAGCTGTTTGGTACGTTCTTCTGATAACAATTGATTGGTTCTTAATGCCTTATCCAGTTTAAAAAGATCTTCTGCCGTGGAATAAATGCCCCCATCTCCTGTCGTCAGTATGGAATAATCATCCACTTCTTTATCCTTGTTATACCCGATCGCCTTGCTGGCTATAACCGTACCTGACTCATAAACCGTGGTGTGATGCATCTGCAAAGGATCGAAAATATTTTGTTTCAAAAATTCGGCATAGGTCATTTTGGAAATCTTTTCGATGATCAACGACAAAATAATGTAGCCTGAATTGCTGTACTGAAATTTTGTTCCGGGTTCAAATGCCAACCCATCCTGCCCATGAAGCCAATAAACTACATCGGTATTGCTAAGACCTTTCTTTTTGAGTACATTTTCATAATCTCTTATTCCCGATGTATGATTTAACAATTGCTTTATGGTCATATTGCGGGTGTAAGCAGGAAGGTTTTCAACAAATTTTACAGCTTTATCATTAAATGAAAGCAGTCCTTTTTCTGCCATAAGCGTAATTGCAATGGCTGTTATGGGTTTACTCAATGAAGCAATATAAAATGGTATCTCTTTGTTTAGTGCTGTTTTATTATTTAAATCCCGGTAGCCGAAAACTGTATCGATAACGACTTGGTTATTTTGAGCGATCAATATGCTTCCATTGAATTTCCCGCTTTGGTAATAGTGATCAACAATTTCAACCGGGGTTTGACCCGTAGTTTTACACCCGGTTAGGAAGCCTAATATTAAGGAGAAAATAAGGTAAAATGGTTTCATACACAATATGCAGTTAAAATAAGAAAAAATGCGGAGACAAAGCTGTGTATCAACTGAGTTCAGCAGCTTGGGAAAAATCACCGGCTTTTCCTAACTGGGCTTAGCCATTGGCTCCCGCTTTCACCGGTATATGAAGTGTTTGAAAAACTGTAAGATTGAGCGTACAACAAGAGAATCGAAACGTTTCCCCGGATTAGGTTTCCGACTCCCTTTACAATAGCAAACATGTGTTTAGCAATTTTACCGCTGAGGATAAATATCCGTTAGTTCAATAACCCTCCTTACCTACCAGGGCTATTGAACTAAAATTTAAGTGGTTACGTAATCGAATGCTTTAAATTTTTGAAAAACGTTAGCGGCGCAGCCCAGCAAACCTGCTTTATTGCCCAATTTGGCCGGAACAACCAGTGAGCGTATAGCAGACACCGGAACGGCCACTGTTTTGATTCTCCGCTCTATTTCCCTGGTATAAAAAGCTCCGGCTTCACTGATACCGCCGCCAATTACAATTTTTTCGGGACTAAAAATATTAATAAAACTGATGATACCTATAGCCAGGTAATCGAAATGCAGTTCCATTGCTTTTACCGCGTACTCCTCACCTTCCAGGTACTTTTCTACGATATACCTGCCATCCACTTCATCTGTTTCGGGAATCCCCGGATGAATAAACTGATAGTGTTTCAATAATGCGGTTACCGAAGCATAGGCTTCCAAACATCCTTTGGTACCGCAGGCACAGGCTAAACCATTGTGCTGAATAATAATATGCCCTAATTCTGTTCCCCGGTTTCTGAACCCGCCGTATAACTTATTGTCAATCATCACCGCACCCCCTACTCCTGTACCAACCGTAAGAAAAACCACATCGCTACAATCTTTGGCTGCACCATAGGTCATTTCGCCAAGTCCCATTAAATTGGCATCATTATCCATGATAATGTTGTAACGGGTTACATCCTGCAAAATTTCGCCAAGGGCCAGTTGTTTAAAGCCCGGTAAATTATCTGCGCCAGCAATAATTTTATTGTTGTATATCGTTCCCGGAAATCCTATTCCAACCCCCAGAATAGGTTGTTTAACCTTCGAAGCACAGGTTTGGATCGCCTCCACAATGAGCGCAATAACAGCACCTTGTGTTTTTGCTTTTTTCATCGGAATCAATGTGGAATATAAAATTTCACCTTGCTGGTTCACTACACCGCATTTGAGCGATGAGCCACCCACATCAATCCCAATTGCACAAGATTGGTCCATGTTGGTATGGTTTAAAGTTTTCATTTGTTTGAGGTTTTGATCTTAGTCTGACTGCCTTTTAACAATTATAAAACAATTATTAACAAATATCAAAGATTCAAACCTGAACGCGATGAAAAAAGCCTTTGAGGTCGACCACCCTTAGCTGACTTCCTACTTATCTTCTTTGTGGTAAAAAATTATCCTATTAATCTCCGTGCAACAGGCTTTTGCCTGGACAGCACAACATCCAATACCTGCGGTTTACCGGTTGTGCCGCACCTTGCCGAATGGATTTGCTACTTTCATTTTTATTATAATTATTGGCTTCAGTACACAGCAGCACCATGATTACGAATAACCATTTCAATTTATCGTCCTCATTTTTAGCCAGTAATCCATTTAGCACATTTTTTTTATTTTATTTTTTTGCATTGAAAAGTTAAATTTCTATATTTGCAACCCCAAAGGAACACAGCGAATGTGTAAATTTTGCGAAAGTAGCTCAGTTGGTAGAGCACGACCTTGCCAAGGTCGGGGTCGCGAGTTCGAATCTCGTCTTTCGCTCCACGATGCCTTCCTACCAGAAGGCATTTTTAATTAGGTAACCCGATGGAAACCGGGAAGAACTAGGCTCAGATGGTGGAACTGGTAGACACGCAGGACTTAAAATCCTGTGCCCTCAACAGGCGTGCGGGTTCGATTCCCGCTCTGAGTACAAGATAGGACTGATGTCCAAATATCATTGGGTTGTTCGATTCTGAACACCCTTTTTTTTTATAATCAGCGCTTTATCCAAAAAAAGGACTGGTTACAGGTATTCTAAACGCTACTTCTCAATAGCTGATTTTTGCCCTGAACACCAGTTTTATAAGATTATTGCTTTTCCAAGGTTGCTTTTTAGAGCTGCCGCATATTGGAAAGTCCCCAGGATTTTTTTTCAATAACGCCATTAGGTCATACCCGCGACCAAGATTTGCGCAATCAACATCGGCATTCCATACTGCAAAATCTTTTCTGAATTTTTCCTGCCACTTTTTATAATTTTCCCAATCTATTGCATCATTTACAAATTTCTCCGTCAGCCCATCATGTTTTTTTTACTTCCGCAATAGATCTCGTAAGTGCAGAAATTACAGTTTCGGGATCCCCCATCTTTTGACTAAATAATTTCTTCACCTTGTTAGCAATGAATTCCAAATGACCTGGTTCAAAACTTATTATATCCAGCAAATCCTTGAGCCAAGAAACTAAAAACAGCCGCTGTTTTCAGAGCAACGGCTGTGTTTTTTCCACCTTTTTAGTCGGCTTTCAGTTAAGCAGGAATTAACTAGCAAGTCACCGTAATCGTTACAAGTATCATACCATCAGGGGCGATGGTCTGGTTGATTATAGTCTGGTATGGGGCATAATTGTACTGATTCTTGTAGGATAGGATAGCAGGTATCGAGGTGTTTGGCGTCCAGCTCTGGTAAGTATTGAATACCTCTACATTCATCACATTTCCGCCCTGCGAATCCGTGATCGTTATGCCCGGCCCGAGGTTTGGTGCTGCAAGGGCATATGGGGTGTCCTCACCGTTCGAGTCAGTATGGTATACCCAGGATGCACCCGCAAACTGCAGGGCCCGGTATGCGCTGATATTATAAGTTTGAGGAGTATATTTAAACGGGTAATCAAAATAACTTCCTTCTCCCACCAGGGACGACAGGGTTAAGGTTAGGACAAGTTCGACATTGGTAAAGTTCTCCACTGTGACCAGTGCACTCGCGCCGGCCGGGACGCCAGATTTACCTGTTATCAGCATATCCTGATAGCTGTAGGGAAGATGCCATCCGTTCAGTCCACGATAGAAACTTATCGCTTTGGTGCCACATGCCCAGAGCTGGTTCATTACCTGCTGGCTGACGTTGGTGGAATACATGTTCTCCGTCCCATCCTGGTTTTCGGTGAAGTAATTCCCATTGTGCCAACCCTCCCCCTGGCGGTTCTGGTAATTAGTATGCATGGTAGCACTGATGTGATAGCTTGCGTTGGCAGGAAGCAGTGTCTTCAGCACTTCTACCGTATAGGGGAGCAGCATCTGCTGAACGTCCCTGGCTGTCATCGTGGAAGGCCAGAAAAGAGAAGACATATCGCCGATACGGTTGCTCATTTCATATACCGCCTGTGTCTTTCCCCAGTCTGAAAGGATAAAGGTCTCAATATTGCCGAGTGCTGTCCCCAGTGCCTCAAACTCCTGCAGTAGCATCTGTTGCAATTGGGCAACTGTCATTTCATAATTGTAGAAATCCTGCTGGATCTTCTGTGCCTCATAAGCTACATAAGAGGAGGTCTGCTGGCTGCCCTGATAGGTAGAATAACCCGTTGCCATAATATTGGCGAAGCAAGGAAGGCCGTTTTTCATGAATTTGACAAACAACGATGCCTCTGTTCCTGCCGCGGGGTCAGCAACAAAAGTACCGGCAACGTTCATCACCGTGTACAGCACCCCCTCCAGGAGGGGGCCGAACCAGCCGTTCTTCTTTTTGGGTGGGGTCACTTTCGCACTGATGCCGGTGGTCAGTTCACACGCAGTGATCAGTTCAGAAAGCGTCATTGACTGCGCTTGACTGAGAGAAAGATATAATGTCGTCGCCTGTCCGAAAAGCGCCTGTACCGCGGATACTGCCGTAAATTCTTTGCTCAATTGCTGGGCCACTGATATAAAGTCGCCGATTGCCGTTCCTGCCGGCAGGGCAGTATGACCACTGGCGTAACCGGTCAGTATCACGCTGATCTGCGATTGGAAGCCACCAACGGGGGCAGCCAGATTGATGTACTGAGACCGGATATCACTTTGGTTAAGCTGGCTGCAGATATCTGAATATGCTGTTGCCTCACTTCCGGTGAAAGTTGGATAAGCCCAGCTTGGCTGTGCAAGAACTGTTTGCAAGGCCTTACCCGGTGAAAAATCCCATACCTGCAATGCGGTAGCTGTGTCGCCCGATACACCTTCAGTAGTAATCGCTGCGCCCGGTGAGGCCGCTGCGATGGTTAGTGCCTTCCCATTATACTGGTTTATGATCAGTCCTTCATCACTGATCGTCCACAGTTGGAAAAGCTTGCCCCCTGGATCCTTCATGTAGGTAACAACGCTGTTGAGATATTTTGGATTCTGTGGGGTACCGGAGGGATCGATTTCGAGTGAGAGTACGATTCCCGGATCAAGGGCACTCACCATGTAGCCCGGGTATTCATACTGCCACATCGTTAGGTCAGCATCGCTGGAAATAGCGCCTACGGTGACTGGATAGATACCATCCTTTTCATAGGAATCGGGCAATGACAAGAAAAGTCCAGCTTGCCCATTACCTGCATTCCGGATTGTAGTCGGTTCTGAAAAAGGCATGCCGTGCGGGACGATAGCCCAGAGTGCATCGTTGGGGTATGAGCTTCCTGATGACGGAGGGTTCTGCAGCACATTACCGCAAAGTATCTGCTTATAATGCAGGTTCTCAATTGTTCCTGCCACGGCTTTCTTTAACGGGCCTTTTATGCTTTCAAGCTGGGAATAATTTGTAGTCCAAAGCTGTTTATCGTTGGTTGGATCAAGCGGGGCGATGGTCAGGCTGCTTGCCCCCTCAGTGGCGGTCAGGACCATGCCGGGATTCGTTGCGCTCAGGATATGACCATCAGTGGTCTTACGCCATAACTGAAACAGTGCCGCGTATCCTGTAGGGGTAACCAGACCTCCAGATGGGGGCGCAAGAGTTGCCACACCTCCGGGCGTAAGTGACAGCAAGTTGCTCATTGGCCCGCTTTGGGCGTAAGCTGCATTGCGAATCGTAAAATAAAGCCCTTCGGGCTCGTATGGCAGCGCGGTCCAAAGTTCATTGGATGCTGTGCTAAAGCCATAAGTGATCAGGTTCTGGCCTGCCGTTGCATTGCCCCCTCCCTGAACATTGAGGTAAAAGTTATCCCCAGACGAACCTGTAGCAAGCATACCATTGCTCATCAAAAACCATTGTACCCAATAACTCCCCCCTGTGGCCTCGAGCGTGACGTTGTGATCGTCAGGTGTGGATGCAAGTGCAAGACCTGGATTCAGCGAATTGACGATAACTCCATCGCCTTGCATCCTCCAGAGCTGTGTCGGCGATCCGGGATTCAGCGGTTGTATTACCACAGGTGTTCCTGCTGATATGTTTGTATCCGAAACAGTCATCACGTAGACGCTATGGTCGCCGGCACTATTGGGCATATTTGTTTTCAGGTAAAACCATTCTCCCATCATGATGGGCGATGCAGGGATGGTATACCAGATTTCATTATTACCTGAAGTTTGCTCATAGGTGACCACCTCAGCTCCGGAAGTCTGATTGCCACCATCGACATTAAGATACACTATCCCAACAACCGGGCTGTCTAGGTCTACCCAAAACTGATTGTTGCTATAGTTCCATGTTTGGGCGGGACTGGGGGTCTGGGTGGCACTATTAAAGGTTTCCAACGTTACCTGTCCGCTTCCAGAACTATTTGCGGTCAGAACGACCTGATAGTTCCCAATTGGAGTTATGGTTCCATTTGGGTTTATTGTCCATATCTGGCTGCCGCTCCCCGGTGCAAGCTGTTCAATCACAACAGCATTATCGCTGTTGACGCTAAGCACATAGGGATTAGCCTGTCCGTTTACTTCTCCGCTCATGCCCGTCTGAATATAGAAATTGTTGCTGGCTTGCTGGCTATCAGTTGCCGGGAACAGGAACCATTTCTCATTATCCCCATCTGAAGTCTCATAAGTGATAACCATTGTGCCCGGCGAAAGATCAGCATTGTAAAGATTCAGATAAACCGTGCCGATACTTCCACCCATGTCAACAGAAAAGTGGTTGTTTTGCATGGTCCAGATCTGGGCCGCGCTTAAGGCCTGGCTACCATCATAAGCTTCGAGCGTGATCTGAACGCAACTGGTGGGACTGGTACTCTGAGCAGTCAGCACCTGTGATGTTGTCTGCCAGGGACTGATGCTCCCATCAGCATTGAGTTGCCACATCTGTTCTGGGCTGCCTGGCGACCAGTCATCTATAATGATACCATTTCTGCGGGACATCACTGATTTTGGATAGGCATTGTTGGGACTTCCGCTGATAGCGGTCTGGAAGTAGAACGGCACGCCGGTCATCAGTTGAGGTCCACTTTGGGAGGATTGGTTTGTGTTGGACATATGTTTTTCTTTTTTTAATAGAACAATAGACTAAATATAGTCTGCCTACTATTACATGGCTATAATAATACATGCAACCATTTTAGCCATTTACTTACAGCAGTGCCTGTTCAGTTAATTCAGTTTTACGCCGAAAAGTGTAATCTATTTAATAGAAAGTGCATGAGAAAGGGATGGGAAACATTATTCTACATGAATTCCGGGAGAATTGCCGCAAACCCAGGGGTAAGGAATGTATTACCGTCTGTAAACATTATAGCCGGCAACATCAGGGATAATACTGCTACGCCCCCCCCTTTTAACAACCGACTAAACTCATCAAACTGATTCGCCAAATCTAAATGCCCGCCTTTTAAACAAAGTATATTACGCCTTTTAAACAAAACAGCCTGCTTACTTTATACTGAATTTTGGGTCATCAAAAACATTAGATGATGAACACAGATTTAAATGCTGACAAATTAGTACTGGTGACAGGTGGCGCGGGCTTTATTGCCGTGCATTGTATCCTGCAATTATTAACTGCCGGTTACCGGGTTAGAACCACCCTACGGGATCTCAACCGGGAAACAACCGTAAGATCGATGCTGCATGAGGCCGGTGTTGAAGCGGGCGAACGGCTGATGTTTATACAAACAGATCTGTCTGGCGATGCGAATTGGGATAAGGCAGTTAAAGATTGTACTTATGTACTTCATGTAGCTTCGCCAACACCTAAGCTAAACTTCAAGCATGAGGATGAAATGATCATTCCTGCGAGGGATGGCGTACTGCGGGTATTGCGTGCCTCGAGGGATGCAGGTGTATTGCGGGTTGTGCTCACCTCGGCGATTGGAGCGATTGTATACGGGCACCCCAAACAAACAGCACCTTATGATGAAACGGACTGGACAGATACCACCCACGCGCCCGCTTATCAAAAATCAAAAACATTAGCGGAGCAAGCTGCCTGGGAATTTATAGCGCGCGAAGGGGGCAGCCTGGAACTGTCGGTGGTGAACCCCGCAGCAGTAATGGGACCGGTATTGGGCCCCGATTACTCCCATTCCATTTACCTGGTCAAAAATCTGCTCACCGGTAAAATGGCGGGATGCCCAAGGATTAATGCCTGTTTCGTCGACGTTCGGGATGTAGCTGATTTGCACCTGAAAGCCATGATTGATCCGAAAGCGAAGGGCGAACGTTTTATTGCTACCGGTGGCGAAAGTATCTGGCTGAGAGAGGTGGCAAAGATCCTGAAAGCCAACCTGGGCGATAAAGCTAAAAAAGTAAAGGCTAATCAGCTGCCCAATATCCTGTTGCGCATTGCGGCACTAAAAGATCCGATGGTAAAAAGCATGGTACCTTTACTGGGCATTCCGATGAACCTGACCAGTGCCAAAGCCATCAATCTGCTGGGTTGGTCGCCCCGCACTGCAGAAGAGGCCATCGTTGCTTCTGCCAAAAGCCTGATACGTTTAAATTTGTTATAATTGCAGGGTTATGGAAATTGCTGAAGTTTTTATTTCTTGTAAGAAGGAAGTGCATTACAGCCGTGAACTGACGCTGTCGCAGCCGGCGTTGATTCGCGTGATATCGGGCGAAATGAGAATCATGGCTGCAGACCGCAGCTTTCGCTTCTTAGCCGGTGATACGGTACTGTTCCCGCGCGACCAATTGGCACGAATGAGTAAATTGCCCTTGAACGGCGAACCCTGCGTAGTGATATCTGTCATTTTCCGTAAAGACCGGTTACAACGGTACTATGAGCACATACAACCATTGGCCCCGCGTAACCATGAGCCGGTAGCGTTTATCGATCACCCGTTACTGAAAAGCCTGTTTAATTCTTTAACACCTTATTTTGAACTGACTGATGCACTGCCTGCTGATATCGCCGCCTTTAAAGTAGAGGAGGCGATCCGTGTACTGCGTACTGTTAAACCTGCTGCAGACGGGCTGCTGGGATATTTCGATGTGCCTGGTAAACTTGACCTGGCGCAGTTCATGGAACAGAACTTCAGATACAACCTGCCTTTAGAAAAATTCGGCTACTTGACCGGCAGAAGCCTAACTACCTTCAAAAAAGATTTTAAGCAGGTATTTCACCAAACACCTAGCCGCTGGCTTACACAAAAGCGCCTGGAGCTGGCGCATTACCAACTGGCGGAACAAGGCCGAAAACCTTCAGAAGTTTACCTGGATGCAGGTTTTGAGGATTTATCTCATTTCTCTTTTGCCTTTAAAAAGCATTACGGCTATCCGCCCAGCCGGTTTTCAGGCAGTCGCTAACCGCAGAGAGCGGTTTATAAACCCGTACCGGACAAGACTAACAGGCGGAAAAACCGACTTGCTTTAATACCAGGTGCACTCCCAACAAGCAGGAAGAACAAATGGCTGTTACCTGCCTGGATTTTGTTCAGCACGTATTTTAGGATACAATCAAACTCAATACGGCTACAATTGGCACAGGCCTGCTGCTGAACTTTGTGTTATCAAATACAGCAGTAAAATGAGTAAGACAATTTTTATTACCGGCGCATCTTCCGGTTTAGGTAAGGCTACCGCTAAATTATTTCATAATAAAGGCTGGCAGGTGATTGCCACTATGCGAAGCCCGGAAAAGGAGACTGAATTAAGTCAGTTACCCAATGTTACCCTGTTAGCCCTCGATGTGACAGACCCCCAACAGATCAATGCAGTTGCAGATAAGGTATCCGAAGCGTTTGAGCTTGATGTGGTATTCAACAACGCAGGTTATGGTTTATCCGGAGCATTGGAAGCCATTTCAGAAGATCAGTTATTGCGACAGATCAATACCAATCTCCTGGGGGTTATTCGCGTAACCAAGGCATTTATTCCATATTTCCGAACCAGAGGCAAGGGTCTTTTTATCACCACCACCTCACTGGGCGGACTGATCGGCTTTCCTTTTTCTTCCCTCTACCATGCCACCAAGTGGGCACTGGAAGGCTGGAGCGAAAGCATGGCCTACGAACTTAAGAGTATTAACGTGGGCATAAAAGTAATTGAGCCGGGTGCTATTGCAACCAACTTTATGGATCGTTCTTATGACAAAGCTTTCCACCCGGCTTACGATGAGCTGTTTAACCGCTTTTTCGCCAACGTGGATGACGTTACCTTCACACCGGCTGAAAAGATTGCCGAAGTGGTTTATGAAGCGGCAACTGACGGAAAGGATCAGCTGCGCTACCTTGCCGGCGATGATGCCAAAGCCATTTATCAGCAACGCTTAGCGCTGGGCGACGAAGCATTCCGCCAGTTTATGGCACAAACATTTTTAGGGCAATAAAGGTATGCAAAACACTATTTTTATTACCGGCGCATCGTCGGGTTTTGGAAAAGAAACTGCGCTGCTGTTTCAGCGCAGTGGCTGGAACGTAGTTGCCACCATGCGCTCTCCGGAAAAGGAAACAGATTTGGCTGAATTACCAAACCTATTAGTTGTGCCACTCGATGTAACAGATCAGGCCAGTATTAACCAGGCTGTAAGTGAGGCTACCGAACGCTTTGGAAAAATAGACGTGCTGATCAATAACGCGGGTTATGGATTAATCGGGGTTTTTGAATCGGCAACGGCCAAACAAATACAAAACCAATATGATGTAAACGTCTTTGGTTTGATGATGGTTACTAAAGCAGTATTACCGGTTATGCGAAAACAGCGGCAGGGCGTTATCATTAACATATCTTCTTTTGGTGGTGTTACCGCCGGGCAATTTTCCAGCCTCTACAATAGTTCAAAATTTGCGGTAGAAGGTTTCTCGGAAGCGCTATCGCATGAATTGGCGCCCCTTGGCATAGCGGTAAAAATCATTGAGCCGGGCAGCGTGTCAACCAATTTCAGGAGCGGCATGGAGATGATCCAAAATTCCATTCCGGATTATGATGCCGGGTTAAGTCTGCTCATGAGCCGCTATGTTACACGAACTGCACATTTAGCGAAGGCTTCTGCCGCTGATGTTGCAAATGTGATCTATGAGGCGGCGACCGATGGCACATTACGGCTTCGTTATGTGGTAGGTGATGATGCTGCCTTTTATATCGATCTGAAGCAAAAGAATAGCGAGCAGGACTTTTTAAGGCTGATGCGGGAATAACCGCTTATAAATAAGAAACATTGCGTAAATTTGAATGATCAAGACGTGAAGAAAGATACAAGACCTCCATACCGATTTTCGTCAATTATAGAGCTGCACCAGGTACTGGAGCTGCCAAAACCTCTTCACCCGTTGGTCAGCCTTTTTGATAACACTCAAATCGCGGTCAATAAAAAGCAGTTGCCTTCCAGTTTTATCTTCGACTTTTACAGCATATCCTACAAGAAAAAAACAAAAGGCCGTACTGGTTACGGGCAAAGCTATTACGATTTCGACGATGGCACGATGACTTTTGTGGCCCCTTCGCAACTGGTAGCAACTTCCCGCGAGACCGAATACTTTGGTATATCCTTATTGTTTCATGCCGATTTTATCCGCAATTATCCTTTAGGCAAACTCATTAAGCGTTTTGGCTTCTTTAGTTACGAGAGCAACGAGGCATTGCACCTTTCTGAAAAAGAAAAGGAAATCATTCTTAACCTCTTTAAAAACATCAGGACAGAGCTCGAAAACCCGATAGATGATTTTAGCCAGGACATCGTGGTATCGCACCTGGAAACACTATTAAACTATAGTAACCGCTTTTATAAACGACAGTTTATAACCCGTAAAACCGTCAGCCATGATCTGCTAAGCCAGTTGGAACAAATACTGGACGATTATTTCGCCAGCGAACAGGGTCTACATTCGGGATTGCCGACGGTAGAATACCTGGCTTCCAGGCTGAACCTGTCGCCCCGTTACCTGAGCGACATGTTGCGTAGCATCACAGGACAAAGCGGGCAGCAGCACATCCATGAAAAGCTGATTGAAAAAGCCAAGGAATATTTATCTACAACGAATCTGACTGTTGCCGAAGTGGCCTATAAACTGGGCTTCGAATACCCACAATCCTTTAACAAGCTTTTCAAGAACAAAACCGAGTTAACCCCGGTCGCTTTTAAAGCCAGATTTCTGAGCAGCTAATACCATTTTTATATTTTAAAAATACGGGGTATTGTTTCCGAATATTACGAACGGCCCCTGAGCAATGTCATTAATTTTAGCCTCCCCTGCTTTTTGAACCCCGTTATCCATGTCGCATTTAAGCACTGTTAATAACGGGGTTTCTCTCACTTAAACCTCTATACTGCCTGTTTTTACCTCTCCTGCTCTTTTATAACTCACCACAATAATTCCACTGGGGGCTACAACACTTTCTGTCAGGGTAAGTGCTGCCGGGATGGCACCGTTTTCGAACAGTTTTTTTCCCTGGCCCAGCGTTAGCGGGTAAATTTTAAGGCGAAGCTCGTCTACCAGGTCGTTTTTGAGTAATAACTGGATCAGCTCGCTGCTGCCCCATACCTGAATATCGGCTCCTTCTGATTTTTTAAGCGCTTCGATATCGGCTACGCTTTTAAGGAAGCTGGTATTTTTCCAATCTGATTTCTCCCTGCTTTCTGACAGCACATACTTAGCGCCATCGTTAATACCCGGCCAGAAACCGGCATGCTGAGGCCAGTAGGATTCGAAAATTTCAAATGTTTTTCTACCCAAAAGGTACTCGGCAGGTTTTAACTCTTCCTGCATAATCTTGCCAAAAACCTCATCGCCGTAAGAAGCAGTCCAGCCGCCGTATTTAAAGCCACCCGATGTATCTTCTTCAGGACCGCCTGGCGCCTGCATCACGCCATCTAAGGTCAGCATGGTTAAAACTGTTATCTTTCTCATATCGTTTCGATTTATAGTTGAACTTAATATTTTTAATTGTCTATTTTAAAAAACCATTCAGGTATCCCAAAATTGTTTTGGTCTGCGCCATCAGGCTCACATGTCCCTGTGCGGGAACAATGGCCAGCTGCGATTTTGGCATCACCCCGAAATCGGCTACTTTGCCACCACCCAGTAATTGATAGGTCTTCGCGAGCTCAATTTTATCCAAACCGTCGTTATCACCTGCAATAATCAACACTGGCGCGGTAATTTTAGAGATATTGGCTTCGCCCAGATCAAATGGTGCTGCAGCTGATGCCATCATCTGCTCTAAAAACGGTATCCATTTTGTTTTATCAGGCGCAACGGCATCATAAGCAGCTTTCATGGGGCTGTTCTCAAAAAGTTCGGGTTTCATGTTTTTAAATGCATTGTTGATCTCGGGCAACCAGCCTGTGCTTTTATAAGTCGAAGAAATAATCACCAGCTTGCCCAGGCGTTTGGGACTCTGTATAGCAAATTCGTAAGCAATTGCACCACCAAAACTATAACCCGCTACATCGGCACTGTCAACTTTCAGGTAATCCATTACCTTAACCACATCGTTTGCCAGGGTGCTATGCGATAATTTTCTTTCCGAGTAGGGTGTATGTCCGTGTCCCTGTAATTCAATGGCAATTACTTTCCTGGTTTTGGCCAGCTCCGGGACTAACTCACCCCAATTCATGCCAATAGTCATAAACGCACCGTGCAGCAGTACCAATGGTTTACCATTGCCATATACTTCATAATAAACTTTGGTACCGTTAACCGGCACATAACCGCTGTCAGCAGGTTTCACCTGTGCATTTAATCGCGATACACTAGATACAACCACTGCAATAAGCAGCAGAGATTTGAGGATATTGCTGGTGTTAAATAAGTTTTTCATATCGTTTTTTTTAGTTTTATTTTTTTTGACAATACAAATATGGGGCTCGTTTCAGAATTTGATCGCGTGAGGAAACGACAACTTTGGGGGCAAATTCCGACAGCCATAATTTTAAGGTGAAGTAAAGGAATTAAATGTTTGTTTTTTTAAAAGCGATGCCTGATCAAGCACCTGATTTGAGCATAAAAAGCCTGATAGATGCAGTATAATGGGGTAAAAGAGCCCGACAATGAAATAATAGGAATTACTGATGCTGGCTTTTACCTAAAGACTACAACAAACTGACCATCAACCAGTTTAACCAATTTTCCTATAGGTTTCTTTCAAAATATCAAGACGATTCCCTATTTTTAAAAATACCATTTTATACCTATAAAAATATACCTTATGAAAAACCTCAGCCCATTTAAAATCGAAGTCGAACAGACCGTACTCGACGATCTGCAGTACCGCTTACAGCACACCCGCTGGACAGATGAACCTGAAGGTGCCGATTGGAGTTATGGCACCAACGGGGCTTATTTAAAGCAGCTACTTACCTATTGGCAAAACGATTATGATTGGCGTAAACATGAATCGGCACTGAACGTGCTCCCCCACTTTAAAGCTGAAATAGATGGCATCAACATCCATTTCATCCACGTTAAAGGCAAGGGCAAAAATCCGAAGCCACTTCTGCTTACCCACGGCTGGCCGGATAGTTTTTACCGCTTTTATAAGGCAATTCCCCTGCTAAGTGATCCGGAAAGTGCTGGGGGCAATAGCGACCAATCTTTTGACCTGGTTATACCTTCCTTACCTGGCTTTGGTTTTTCAGACCGCGTGGCACTCAATACGGATAAGGTGGCAGCGTTATGGGCAAAATTAATGACAGAAGTTTTGGGCTATGACCGGTATTATGCCGCCGGCGGCGATATAGGTGCAATAGTAACCAAATCGCTTGCGAACCAGCAACCCGGCCAGGTTATTGCCATCCACCTTACTGATGTTGGTTATCCCAACGGACAGGAAGATTGGTCTACCATGTCGGCTGCCGAGCAGGAATTTGGCCAATTTATTCAACATTGGTGGTATAGCGAAGGGGCGTATAATATGATCCAGTCTACCAAACCACAAACCTTAGGTTATGGACTTAACGATTCGCCAGCCGGGCTGGCCGCATGGATAATTGAAAAATTTAACAGCTGGAGCGACACCAATGGCGATATCGAAAATAGCTTTACCAAGGATGAACTGATTACCAATATCATGATTTATTGGGTAAGCCAAAGTATTAATACCTCTATCCGTACTTACCTCGAAAATGCAAGAGCAGCATGGTCGGGCCAGCCTTCGCCTTCTGCCGGATACGTGCAAACGCCTACCGGAGTAAGCCTATTCCCTGCCGAGGCACCGGCACCGATAGAATGGGCACAACGCATGGTTAATGTAAAGCGCTTTAACAAAATGGAAAAAGGCGGACATTTCGCTGCATTGGAAGTACCCGATGCCTGGGCAAACGAGCTCCGCAGCTTTTTCTACAACTTATAGCAACAATTTAACGGCATAATTGCTTAAACTGTAAAATAAAAAAAGGCTTTCTTCGAGATAAAGAAAGCCTTGCCCAGAAAAATCCAATATTTAGCTGAGGATGATCTGGTAATTAACATTTACTCTTTTCGGATAATTGCTTTCCTCATTATTTAAGGATACAAAGGCGGCATTTCCGTGAACCTGGTTTTTCAAGGCATGTTCGTAATGCGCCTGGATAGTTTCTTGATAATCGTGCTGAAGGTTTTTGGTAGTTTCGGCTAAAAGATTTCTGTCGTTCAGATTTTCCGGTAATAACGTGATATCGCAATTCCCCTCACTGATTTCTTTGACTAAGTACTTCATTTTTGGTTTTAATCTTTGTTTCCTGCTTGATGAATAACATTTCGAGAACGGCCAAAAATAGGAGAAGTCTTTATTTTTCATGTAATCTGAAAGTTAATTTTCGACTGAAAGGCCACTGATCCAAATTCAGCCGCTAACCTGCCCACAAATCAACTGACCGGTCATATCGCTGTGCCCATGACCCCGGCCTGGATTACCGGGTTTACGACCTGAAAAATTTTACCTTCAACATCCGCTAACTGCAATCCCATTTGCAGCTTAAGGTTTCTGCCCAAAGAAATTGCTCATAAATACACTTTGAAATTTAATGGCGTTTGCCCAATATTCCCAATTATGAGCACCTGGCCTGGTGGTAAAATCGTGCGGAATATTGTAATATAACAGCTCATCATGCAAACGCATATTAACCTTATAGAAAAAATCATCCACACCACAATCGATGATAAGGGCTAACGATTTGGGTTTAACCAGGTAAACGAGGTCGATCACGCTATGCTGTTTCCAACGTTCCGGGAATTCATCTTCGGGTCCTAATCTTTGCGGAATATTCCACCCGTTAGGGAAAGGTTTAATATCAACCCCACCGCTCATACTGCCTGCCACACCAAAAACATCCTGGTGTTTAAAAGCCAGATAAAGTGCACCATGCCCACCCATACTTAAACCCGTTATGGCCCTTCCCCTTTTATCGGCAATGGTTTTATATTGTTTATCTATATAGGCCACCAGTTCTTTGGCTACATAGGTTTCATATTTCCATTCCGGATCAACCGGGCTATCGAAATACCAGCTGGTAACATTTCCATCGGGACATACAATAATAAACTGATACTGATCGGCCAGGTTTTTAATTCCCGGTACTTTTTTTACCCATTCGGCATAACTGCCGCCAGCCCCATGAAGCAGGTACATTACCGGAAAAGCGTTGCCATTTTTATAGGCATCGGGTTTAATTACAACTGCCTTGATATTTTTTTTCATCGATTTGCTGTAAGTCACAGCAGTATCTACTTCTGCTGCACTGGCAGCACACGTAAACAGGAATAAACAAATGGCTACCAAAAAGCTATTTTTCATGCGTTGTTTTTAATGAGGTTACAATATGGTGCTAAATTTATAAAATTACGCTGCATTCTTTGCCAGGTGTTAATTTTATTACTTTTGGTTTATTCTGATCAACGTGAAACTGACGTCTTTTCTTTACTTTACCCTGCTGGTAACCACACTGATTACTAAAAGCGCTGCGCAAAACAAACTGCAATCTGCCAGCTTCATTACTTTTAACAGCTACAGCAATACTTTCGCCGAAAAACTCCAAAAAAATGAACCTGTAAGCGTTGCTTTCTTAGGCGGATCGATTACCAATATGGAAGGCTGGCGCGGAATGGTTTGCAATTACCTGTCTAACACCTACCCACAAACTAAGTTTAAATTTATCAATGCAGGCATTCCATCCCTGGGTAGTTTGCCACATGCTTTCAGGCTCCAGCAGGATGTATTGGATAGTGGCAAAATAGATCTCTTATTTATCGAATCGGCGGTTAACGACCATGTAAATCAAACGGCAGAAAAAACGCAGCGCCGTGCACTCGAAGGTATCATCAGGCATACGCTAAACAAAAATCCTAAGGCCAACATGGTGCTGATGGCTTTTGCCGATGAAGATAAAAATAATGATTTTGACAATGGTAAGATACCCACAGAAGTAAAAGTACACAGCGATTTGGCCGAATATTACCATTTGCCTTTTATTAACCTGGCTTTGGAAGTAGATAAACGCATAGCCAATAAAGAATTTACCTGGGCAGGTGATTTCAAAGACCTGCACCCCTCGCCTTTTGGACAACAACTCTATTTTAATACCATTAAAACCTATCTGGAAGAAAACCAGAAAAACACGGCTAATAAAACCGGTGGCAGCCTGCCTAAGATTTTAGATAAGTTTGCGTATACCAAAGGGCAGTATGTTAGCGTTGCTGCTGCCGAAAACTTAAATACCTTTAGCATCGATAAAAACTGGAAACCTAACGACGCCTTGGAAACAAGGCCTGGTTTTGTTAATATCCCAGTGCTCGGAAGCAGCACACGCAACAGTACTTTCGATTTAATTTTTAGAGGCAATGCGGTTGGTATTGCTGTGCTGTCAGGCCCTGATGCAGGTATGCTGCATTACCGCATTGATAACGGAGAAGAAAAAACAATCGATCTGTTTACGCAGTGGAGCACAAGCCTGCATTTACCCTGGTATTTGCTGTTGGGCGATGAGCTGGGCGGAGGTGAGCATAAATTGAGCGTTCGCATTAGCGAATATCACAATAAAAAATCGTCGGGTTATGCTTGCCGGATTGTACACTTTTTGGTCAACGCAAATTAAAACAGCTAAGCCTGTTGAGTATTTCACCCCTACATTTGTCGCATTCACACTTTTTGGGCTATAAAAGTTCGCATAACTTTACCCTATAATTTTTTAAAAGAAGAAAATGGAAAATACAACACCGATCACCGTAGAAACCACAGTAAATGCACCTGTAGAAAAAGTTTGGGAATGCTGGAACAATCCCGATCACATTACCAAATGGAGTTTTGCTTCGCCCGACTGGCACACTCCTTATTCGGAAAACGATT
Source organism: Pedobacter zeae (assembly GCF_014196715.1). Lineage (GTDB taxonomy): Bacteria > Bacteroidota > Bacteroidia > Sphingobacteriales > Sphingobacteriaceae > Pedobacter > Pedobacter zeae. The sequence goes on along the minus strand of NZ_JACIEF010000002.1, from coordinate 1,171,897 downwards.
TAAAAGTGGGTGGTAAATTTAAAAATACCATGGCTGCAAAAGATGGCAGCATGAGTTTCGATTTTGGCGGCACCTATACCACGGTTGATGCCCATAAAAAAATTGAGTACAGTTTGGAAGATGGCAGAAAGGTAAGTATCCTTTTCGAAGCGCTTAGCGAACAAACCAGGATCATTGAAACTTTTGATCCGGAATCAACCAACCCTATCGAAATGCAGCGCGGCGGATGGCAGGCCATCCTGGATAACTTTAAGAAGTATACAGAAGAAGTGGGCGTACTTTAAATAAATGGCGTCATCCCGACCGGAATGCAGTGGAGCGGAGAGATCTATCCCCGGACATGTTGCCGACTTCGTTGCACTCCGTTCGAAATGGCGATTTTTTGTAATCCTTTTGTCTTATTTTAAAGCATGGTGCGATAAATGATCAACCAACATTGGTAAAAACGTCGTTTTTATAGGTCATTAAGTAACATTTCGATTATTATTTGATTCGCATAATTTTTGATTTGAACCAAATACTTTGATGTTCCTTCCATAATTTACATTTGCTGTGTAAATTATACACTATGTACCGTATATCTTTATCTTATTTTTTAGTCCTATTATTCATTACCCTATCCTTTGGCGTTCGTGCTCAAACGCTAAGCCTTAAACAAGCCGTTAGCACCGCCCTTACGAATTATGGCACCATCAGGGCCAAAAGCAACTATGCAGAAGCCTCAAAATCGGCTGTACAGCAGGCCAAAAGAGAATACCTTCCCAATTTAAACTTAAGTGCTCAACAGGATTACGGCACCATTAACGGGCAAAATGGCCCCCAGTATGGTTTAGGTGGTTTGGGAGTGGCGTCGGCTGGTCCGGCTTTAGCTAAACAAAACTGGAATGCTGCCTTCGGCGGACTTTATCTGGCCAATGTAAACTGGGATTTTTTCACCTTTGGAAGAATCAGGGAGCGGGTAAAGGTAGCCAATGCTGCTTACCAAAGGGATCAGAACGACCTGGAACAGGAAAAATTTCAACAGAAAATCCGTGTTTCGGCGGCTTACCTTAACCTCCTGGCCGCACAAAGGTTAACCAAATCGCAACAGAAAAACCTCGAGCGTGCCATTACCTTTCAGAATACCGCCATTATCAGGGCAAAAAACGGGCTTATAGCCGGTGTAGATTCTTCATTTGCCAAAGCAGAGGTTTCGAACGCCAGAATTGCCTTAACAAAAGCAAAGGATCTTGAGCAGGAACAGGCCAACCGTTTAGGTTTACTGATGGGTTTAACGGCTACTTCTTACGATTTGGATACGGCTTCCATCGCCCACATTCCGGGCAACCTGCTGGAAGATACCCTAGTTAAAAGTACACATCCGCTTTTAAAGTTTTACCGAAACCGGATAGATGTAAGCGATGAGCAGGTTAACTATTTCAAAAAACTCTATTACCCAACCTTTACTTTTTTTGGGGTAATGCAGGGCAAGGGATCAGGTTTTGGTCCGGGTTATGCCCTCGATCAGAGCGCTTATTCTACCAGTTATGCCGATGGTATTAACCCCACCCGCAGCAACTATTTGATTGGCATAGGAATGACCTGGAATTTATCAACCCTGCTTAAAAACCGCCCACAAGTACGTGCGCAACAGTACATTAGCCAGGGCTTAAAAGAAGAATATAATTTGGCCGATCAGCAGTTAAGGGCACAATTGGCCCTTGCCGAAACCAAGCTGAACAATGCCCTGGCCAATTATAAGGAAGCCCCCATACAGGTTAAAGCCGCAGCGGAAGCCTATCTGCAGAAAAATACACTCTACAAAAATGGCTTAACCACTTTGGTTGATCTTACCCAGGCACTTTTTACATTAAACCGGGCCGAAACCGACCGGGATATTGCCTTTACCAACGTTTGGCAGGCTTTGCTCTTAAAATCGGCAGCCTTGGGCAACTACGAGATATTTATCAATGAATTTTAATCTGGCTATATAAATGAATTTAATACGTTTCGCACTCCGCAAACCCATATCCATCTTAGTTTTAGTAGCAGGATTGTTCTTTTTCGGCATCGGGGCCATCAACCAGATCAAGGTGGATATCCTGCCGCAGATGAACCTTCCGGTGATTTATATTGCCCATCCCTTTGGCGGTTACACACCAGATCAGATGGAGGCTTATTTCGGCAAGCAATACGTTAACATCCTGCTTTTTGCAAACGGTATTAAAAGTATCGAAACCAAAAATACCCAGGGCTTAATGCTCATGAAATTAACGTATTACGAAGGTACCAATATGGCCCAGGCAGCAGCAGAGCTGAGTGCCCTCTCTACCCGGGCACAGGCCATTTTCCCGCCGGGTTCGCAACCGCCTTTTGTGATCCGTTTTGATGCTTCTTCCCTGCCCGTTGGTCAGTTGGTACTGAGCAGCCCGATCCGTACCAATAACGAACTGCAGGATTTGGCAAACACCTATGTACGCCCGAGTTTCTCTGCCATCCCGGGCTTACTTTCCCCTGCCCCGTTTGGAGGCAGTCCGCGAACGATAGAGATCAATGTTAACCCTTCATTGCTCCGTTCGCACAATTTAACGGTAGACCAGGTGGTAGAAGCCATCAGGTTAAATAACCAGACGGCCCCTTCAGGAAATGTACGTATAGGTGATAAAAACTACCTTACCCCTACCAATTATACCATCAAAAAAGTTAAGGATTTTGAAAATATCCCTTTATTTAAAGGCAGTATACAAAACCTTCAGCTCCGCGATGTAGCCACCGTAAAAGATGGTGCCGACCTGGTTCAGGGTTATGCGCTGGTTAATGGCAAACGCTCGGTATACCTGAGTATTGCCAAATCTGGCGATGCTTCTACCTGGGATGTGGTTAAAAACCTGAAGAAAAACCTGCCCAATATCCAGAATACCCTGCCCGAAGATGTTAAACTCTCTTATGAGTTCGACCAATCGGTATACGTCATCAATTCGGTAAAGAGTTTGATCAGTGAAGGTGCAATTGGCGCCATTTTAACGGGTTTGATGGTATTGCTTTTCCTTGGCGACAAAAGGGCAGCCTTGATTGTAATCCTGACCATTCCAACTTCCATTATTTCGGGGGTACTCTTCCTTAAATTATTCGGGCAAACGATCAACATCATGACTTTGAGCGGATTGGCCCTGGCCATTGGTATCCTGGTAGATGAATCGACGGTTACCATAGAAAACATCCACCAGCATTTTGATATGGGCAAACCGAAGGCACTTGCCATATGGGATGCCTGTAAGGAAATCGCCTTTCCTAAATTGTTAATTCTTTTCTGTATCCTGGCCGTATTTGCGCCGGCCTTTACCATGTCGGGGATACCAGGTGCTTTATTCTTACCGTTGGCCCTGGCCATCGGCTTCTCGATGGTGGTTTCGTTTCTGCTATCACAAACTTTTGTACCGATTATGGCCAATTGGCTGATGATTGCACACCCTAAAAAAGGAGCTGCCCATCACCCTGGTATTACACAGGATGAGGCTGATTTTAAAGCAACAGGAATTGAAATTGAAACCGAGCAAGATACCCTGAACCAAAAAAAGATACTGGTAGAGCGCGAAGACTTTAGCGGAAACGGTAAAATTGGCATTTTCGACCGGTTCAGGAACCGTTTTATCCGCTTTCTCGACAGAATATTACCTTACCGGAAACCGGTTGTTTTAATTTACCTGATGGTAATTATTGGCCTGGCTGCCTTGTTATTGGCTAATATCGGTCGCGATGTTCTGCCCCGTGTTAATTCAAGCCAGTTCCAGTTGCGTTTGCGTGCACCCGATGGAACCCGGTTAGAGCGTACCGAAGAGAAAGCCAATGTGGTATTGGCCGAACTAAAAAAAATGGTTGGTGCAGAGCATGTGGGTATTTCTTCCGTGTACGTAGGCCAACACCCTTCGCAATTTTCTGTAAACCCCATTTATCAATATATGGCGGGTCCTCACGAAGCTGTTTTCCAGGTAAGTTTAAAGGATTTTGAAGAAGACATGGACGATTTTAAAGATCAGTTCAGGGAAAAGATCAAAAAGCTTTTACCGGATGTTAAACTTTCGTTCGAGCCTATCGAGTTAACCGATAAAGTATTGAGCCAGGGTTCTCCTACTCCTGTTGAAGTGCGCATTGCCGGTAAAAACAAAAAACTGAACGAAAAATATGCCAATAAGATCCTGGCAGAGCTGAAACAGATCCCTTATATGCGCGATGTGCAGATTGCCCAGCCGATCAAATATCCTTCATTAAACATCGATATCGACAGAACGCGTGCAGCACAGATCGGAGTAGATATGGCTGATATTTCGAGGTCGTTGATTGCTTCAACCTCCTCATCCCGTTATACGGATAAAAATATCTGGCTGGATGAAAAGGCGGCCTTACCGTATAATGTGCAGGTACAGGTACCACTTAACCAGATGGCCAGCAAAGATGATATCGGAGAGATTCCATTGCTTAAAAACGCGGCCCGACCGGTACTGAGCGATGTGGCTAAAATTACACCTGATACCACTGCCGGCGAAAATGATAACATTGGCGCCATGCCTTTCTTATCGGTAACGGCAAATCTTTACCATACCGATCTGGGAACGGCATCAAAAGATGTAGATAAAGCCATAAAAAATATTGGCGAACTGCCAAGAGGATTAAATGTTACCCCTATTGGGTTAAGTAAGGTGCTGAACGATACTTTAGACAGTTTACAATCGGGGTTATTTGTGGCCATTGTGGTTATTTTCCTGATGTTATCAGCCAACTTTCAATCGTTTAAAGTTCCGCTGGTTATTCTAACTACAGTACCTGCGGTAATTTTAGGCTCGTTGCTGTTGTTAACCATTACCGGATCAACCTTAAACCTTCAATCGTACATGGGTATCATCATGTCGGTAGGAGTATCTATTGCCAATGCGGTACTGTTGATCACCAATGCAGAGCAGTTAAGGAAACACAGTGGCGACGCCCTTCAATCGGCAAGGGAGGCAGCAGCTTTACGTATACGCCCGATCATCATGACCAGTATTGCCATGGTTGCGGGTATGTTACCCATGGCCATTGGGCACGGCGAGGGCGGTGGAGCAGTTTCCCCACTGGGCAGAGCAGTTATAGGCGGTTTATTGGCTTCAACATTCGCCGTACTGATTATATTGCCATTGGTATTTGCATGGGTTCAGGGCAAACAGACAACTGATTCGATGTCGCTCGATCCCGAAGATAAAGACAGCATCCATTACATTAAAGGTTTAGCAGAAAACGAATAAATTTATCATCACAAATGAATACAAAGATATTTTCAACAGGATTATTAAGTTCAGGATTTTTAATGCTTACAGCCCTATACGGTTGTGGGTCTTCAGAATCCAAAGCCCCGGTAAAAAAAGAAAAGGAAGCGGCCATTGCAACTTTCGACCTTAAAAAAGAAAAATTATCGACCCAATTAAGTTTACCGGGCGAGCTGATCGCGTATCAACAGGTTGATTTATACGCCAAAGTGAGCAGTTTTGTTAAAACGTTACATGCTGATATCGGTTCGGAAGTAAAAAAAGGCCAGTTGTTGATGACTTTAGAGGCTCCTGAAATGACTTCGCAGCTGGCGGCTACGCAATCGAGAATAAAAGCACAGGAAGCCATTTACACTGCGAGCAAAGCCAATTATAACCGGTTATACGAAACCAGCAAAACCCCGGGAACCATTTCTACCAACGACCTTGATCAGGCACTGGCTAAAAAGAATTCGGACCTGGCACAGCTCGAAGCGGCAAAAGCTGCTTATAAAGAAGTAGGTTCGGTTCTGGATTATTTAACCATCAGGGCGCCGTTTAGCGGTGTAATTTCAGCCAGGAACGTCAATCCCGGTGCTTATGTGGGACCAACGGGTAAAGGTTCAGATTTACCTTTGTTTACCTTACAGGATCAGAAAAACCTGCGTTTGGCGGTATCCATACCCGAAGTTTATACCGGCTATCTAAAAGTTGGCGATGAAGTTAGCTTCACCGTAAAATCATTACCCGACCAAACGTTTAAGGCAAAAGTAAAACGTTTATCGGGTGCTTTAGATGTTCGTTTACGTTCTGAACGTGTAGAGATGGATGTACCCAATGCCTCGAAAATTTTATTGCCGGGGATGGTGGCCGAGCTCAATATCCCGCTCCCAGCCAATGCCAGCACTTTTATCATTGCTAAAAAAGCCTTGCTCGATACCAGCGAAGGTTTGTTTGTTTTAAAAGTTGCTGATAACAAAGCGGTTAAGATCAATGTAAAAAAAGGAAGGGAAACCGACGATAAAGTTGAAATTTTCGGGAATTTAAAAGAAGGTGACAAATTAGTGGCAGAACCTACGGAGGAAATGCATGAAGGAATGGTGATTAAACCATAACTTTACGTTTACCAAGGATTGAATTATGTTATCAAAAAACCAGGAGCTTTCTACCCTTCATAAAATGGAAACTTTAGAGGATTTTTATAATAGGCTAAAAATTAACCGGCCAGAAATCCCCGTTCCCAGTTTAGGGATGATTAACGATTTAGGGCATTTTAATGTTTTTAACCGGAGTACCGTTTGTACCAATATCCCATCGGCCTTTAGCCGCAGGGATTTTTATAAAATCTCCCTGATTATTGGAAACGGGATCTTGCATTATCCTGATGCCCAGATCGAAATTAAAGAAAGGGCTTTATTGTTTACCAACCCCAATATTCCATATTCATGGGAAAGCACTTCGCCGAAACCCGCAGGTTTTTTCTGCCTGTTTACTGAAAATTTTATTCATAACCGCAGCGAAACCCTGCGCGATTCCCTGTTGTTACGCATTAACGATAGTCCGGTAATCCATATCGATGAAGAGCAGGAAATAACCCTCAAAGATATTTTCTGTAAAATGTTAAAAGAGATGGATGGCGATTATATCCATAAGTATGATCTTTTAAGGAATTACGTGCAGCTGATTGTTCACGAAGGTTTAAAAGTGAAACCCCAGGATGCTATTTTTAAACAGAATACGGCATCTGCACGATTAACCTCCCTCTTCCTCGAATTACTGGAAAGGCAGTTTCCGATCGGTTCTACCGAACACATCCTGGAATTAAAAACAGCACACGATTTTGCCTGCCGTTTACTGGTACATGTAAATCACCTTAACCATGCTGTAAAAGAAGTAACAGGAAAAACCACCTCAGAGCATATTTCGAGAAGGATTGCAACAGAGGCCGTGGCGTTGTTAAAACATACCGAATGGAATATTGCACAGATTGCTTATTGCCTTGGTTTCGAATACCCAGCCAATTTCAATATTTTTTTTAAACGCCAGATGCATTGTACACCAAAGGTGTTCAGGACTAATTAGTAAAAGCCATCTCTTCGTGCCGTTATCTCTACCGGAGCTTGCTGGTTTTTCGTTGGCAGCGAAGCGGATAAATCAACATAGAGAGATTTAGCCTCGTCGAGCCCTAACGTGGTGCTCGGTTGCGTTGCACTCCGCTATGACTATCCCAGAGAAGCCTGTCATGATGAGCCTGTCGAAGGACTCATCATCAGATATTTCGACAAGGCCAACATCACAACAATCAATTCAATGAGTAATGGTTTTAATCCAACACTGCAACATTATTGCTCCTATCTCCATCCAATAAATACCCATAAGGATCAACAGCTATTGTTTTTGGTTTACGATCAACAACGACAGAAATTTTGGTCCTGTTCTGTTTAAGGTGGTACTTTTTAAAATAAACCGGTTTGGTTTTTGGATCCCATTCCCTCTCCAATTGGTTAAAACAGGCCAGATCTATTTCCAGATCAGGCGATTGTTTATTGCCATCACCTAGCCTTTCGGCAGCTATTTCTACATCAATTTTATACTTACCATTTTTCAAAGCTTTACAATCAAGCATGCTGATCCCTAAATTATAAGTCACCACCTCATTAAAGCAATCGTTTATAAATTTCTGCTGCTCTGGTCGCGCCTGACTGAGCAGTGCATTTACAAAATCACTGGCTGTAGCTTTAGGTTTAGGATATTCGTGATCTACGATAAACCGTTGCAATAAGGTATTAAACTGTTGCTCACCTATAATCTCCTTAATTGCATACATCATGAGCCCACCTTTTTGGTAATGCACATAAGGCTGGTCTAAAGTTTTAGCTAAAGGCCTTTCCTTATCACCATTGTTCCGGTTCAAAAAATAGAGGTTATGATCATAAGCCAGGTACCTGCGCAGGTACATTTTACCAAAGCGCTTTTCGATCAGCACATTTTCGGTGTATTTGGCCAGCGATTCGGTAAGCATGGCATAACCGGCACCATCTACCGGTACCAGTTTATTGGCCCACCATTGATGTGCCGTTTCGTGGGCCGCAATGGCATAACTTTGATCTATAGCACCATTTTGACTATAATTACCCAGGAAATTAATATTTTCGGCGCTAAAAATTACGCCCGGGTAAGCGGTTGCAGCCCCTTTATATTGAGGAATTTCGGCAAGGATTAATTGCTTTAAAGGATATTCTGCAAAGTTTTTGCTGCCATAATCCAATGCATCTTTAAGGGCATTAAACATGCTTTTCAGGTTATATTCCTGCCCTGGCTGATAATAAATACGCAGCGCTATACCTTTATGGTTCTCCTTTTTAACCGCATACCTTGCGCTGCTAACTGCAAACATAAAATTGACCGGCCTGGAGGTTTTGTATTTAAAATACCTGCGCTGATCCGATACCCATTCTTGTTGTAATTCGCCTACTGTAATCACTTGTTGGTCTGCTTCGGTAGAAATTGTGGTTTCCAGATCAATCCGTTCGTCATTACGCTGGTATGTGGGGGCTGTCGCAATTTCAGGCAAACCCGCTTTCTTCCGTTCCAATTTGTTGTCGCTTTCAAAATGATAACAGTAGCCAAAATGGGGAACAAATTTCTCCAGTTCGATGTATGTTCCATTTTTTACAACGGCATTCTCCTTATTTAAAGGTGTAAAGCCCGACCGGATCACCTCCACAGAAAAATCCATAGTTATGATTTCATTGGGCATTAAAGGTTTTTTCAGATCAATAAACTGTTGGCCAAAACGTTCATCCCTTTCGCTGTTGCGCCCCCCGGCCATTTCAACAGTAAATGAGCTTACTTCGGGATCAACACAGGCCCAGATTTTTGAAATGGGAAATTGCGTTTCATTTTTCAGCAAGTAATTACCCTTAATGGTATATTTCCCTTCATTTACATATAAATCTACCCTCGTTTTAACTGCCTTTACCACAGGTTGAGGTAAATTTGCCCATGTTTTATATTTCTTTTCATAAGTTAAGCGCCATTTGAGTTGTGCCTGTTTATTTTGATATTTTCCAATAATATTGGTTTGATAAAAAATAAATGCTGCAGAGGAAAGCCAGACCAGCAAGGCAAAAAGGCTAATCCATTGGTACTGTTTAACTGTTTTACCGATTGTTTTAAACCGGTTAACAGCCTTTATTTCAGCCTTATCCTGCCACATTCCGACAGTTAAAACAGCAATAATAACGGAGAAAGCCGCCCAGTATAACAGGTACCCGTTAAATGCGCTGGCATAATAACCAAAACCGTTGAAATAAGAATGAAGCAGATCTGGCATGGAAGCAAAGCGGAGCAGGTAATGTTCGATTCCGAATCTTTCGGCATAAGAAATCAGAAACACCATAAGCATACTCAATACCATACCCAGGTATTTGTTGCTGCTTAAATTCTGAATAAACAGTATCAGCACCACAAAAAGCAACATCGGCAATGCGCTATAATAGTATAAAGTTAAATATAGCGGCAGTTCGATCCGGAAATAGCCATGTGTAAGCTGTAGAATAATGCCAATCCCAATATTTAGCGTAACGAGGGTAAATACGAGACTGAAAAGGCTTGTACATTTGGCCATCCACATGGCTGAATGCTGAACGGGAGTGCTATAAATTAAAGCATGAATATTGACCGATTTTTCCCTGCTGATGGTTTCTGCAGCGTAAAACAGAATCAGCACCAGCCCAAATTTTATGGAGCGCAATTCTTCAATGATGATGCCCGTTGCCGGGTAACTGTGGATGCTGTAAGTACCACTGAACAGCTGGTCTTTCAGTTCTACGCCATACAAAAATACCCACAGTAAAAGCATCACCATAATGGGTATATTTTTAAACAGGAAGATCATTTCGAACTTGCACTGTGTTTTTAAAGTACCCAGAAAATAGCGGAAACCATTGGGCAAAACAGGTAAAACACGATATGGGATAAATGCCAGCTGCTCCGATTTAACGGTTTGTACCTTTACCTGCCGCTCGCGCTGCAACCTGAAATGGAAGAAGCAGTAAGTAATCATCATGATTAGGACGGGTATGCCGATCCACAATAACCTGTTGAGTAAAAATGCTCCCTCAACCGGAAATAACTGCTGATTGCGCTGCACATCGGTCCAGGTTCTGGTTTCACCGAAAAATGAAGCCAGCGCAAAGGGATCTAAAAGTAAAGGCAAAACATTGGGTTTAACCGCTTTCATGGTAGAAGTAGCCAACAGGGGCGAATTGCCCAATATGGAAGCCAGCATATATAAAATGTAAATCAGCACGCCAATTACATAAATTGCCCTGGCACTTTTGGTTAATACGGCTGTACAGAATAAAATGGCTGTTGCAATGAACACGTTCGGAAGGGCAAAAATTAAAAGCGGCTGTAAAAAACAGAGAACATTGAAGGAACCTAAACGGGCTGGGTCGATAAAAAAACAACCTATAAAAACCCCGAAAACTACCAGGAGGTACAAACTGAAAACGGCAAGGAACAGGCCTAAAAACCTTACCCCAAAATAAGTTGCTTTACTGATTGAAGTGGTAAAAATTACCGCTTCCATCCGGTACATGTTATCCCTTAATATGACGTTTGCACTGAATATAGTACCGGTGAATATGGAAAATAACGAAAGTAATGCCGTAATATTGGTAATTACATAAGGCGAATTTTTATGTACCTCTGCCGAACCAAAACCACCTTTAACTACACAGAAGTAACCCAAGGTAAAAAACACAGATGCGGCAACTTTAAAAGATACCTGGCTAAAATGGTACCTTATTTCGAATTGGAGTAAATTCCTGGTCATAAGCCTGCCTCCATGTTTTGATTGGACGAATTAAATAAAGAAGAAAAATAAACCTCTTCCAGGCCCGGGTACACCGCTTCGAAACCTACGGCAGGCAGTTGATCGTCCAATACAAATAAATTCAATTTACCTGCTATGATTTTGGTCGAAATCATGCTGTAGCGGGCAGCGTAATGGGGCAGATCTGTCTTTTCAATCGCCTTCCGCCAGATTCTGCCATTCAGTTTCTGCGTTAAATCGGCCGGTTTGCCCTGTAAAATCAGTTTACCTTTAGCTATTACCGCCATTTCAGGACAGAGATCATTCACATCTTCTACTATATGTGTAGACAGGATCACCACGCGGTCTGAGCCGATTTCGCTCAGCAGATCATGAAAACGGTTCCGTTCCTGAGGATCCAGACCTGCAGTAGGCTCATCCACAATGATCAGTTGCGGATTACCCAATAAGGCCTGTGCTATACCAAAACGTTGACGCATCCCGCCGGAAAAAGTACCTACAGATCTTTTCCTGACCTCAAACAGATTGGTTTGCTGTAAAAGTGAAAGCACCTGTTCTTTGCGCTCATTTTTATTTTGAAGCCCTTTTAAAACCGCTAAATGATTTAAAAGATCAAAAGCCGGAATTTTAGGATAAACACCAAAATCCTGCGGTAAATAACCTAATTTACTCCGCATCTCATCTGGGTTTTGCACAATGTCGCTCCCATCAAAAAAAATCTGCCCCGCATCCGGTAGCTGCAGGGTAGCGAGTGTACGCATCAGCGATGACTTACCTGCACCATTTGGTCCCAATAAACCAAACATACCGTTTTTGATGTTCAACGTAATATCGTCAAGGGCCTTCACCCCATTATGATAAGTTTTTGTAAGCTGCTGTATTTTAAGCCGTACCATATTATTCTAACATAAGATGGGCGCAAATTATAAAGCCTAAATCGGTCTGTTAAATTTAAGTGACGAAGGGCTCCGAAATGATGATAAACGGAAATGGCAACAGGCCATATTCCTTTCATCACGAAAAATGCACCTTTCATCATGTAAATTTTACGCTGAGGATAAACTTTGGTAATTTTAATATTCCATGGGCGGACCCAGTCTTGTTGTTACAAACGGTAACCAGGCAAGGTGATCTGCAAGTATGCAAACCATGTATATAGTAAACGAACGATGCTTAATATCAAAAATTTAAACTTCAGTTATCAATACCAGGATTTTTTTATCAACGTTGGTCTGCTGCTGTGGGTTGCTATATTCAACACCTATTCTTTACCGGGCAACATCTGGTTAACTTATGCAAGCTGCATTCTGGCTTTAGGCCTTTGTTTGCTGCCCGTATTCATTTTTTCTTTTGTTAAAACCAGGTTAAAAACTACTTTAACTAAAAAACAATATGCCTTGTACTGGTGCCTGGCTTATCTTGTTCTGCTACCCGTTTTTATAATTATTGTAATTAACTGCAAACTGGCAAAACTCGAAGATTCCATTTTTATTTCAACCGCTTTGGCTGCACTTGCACTCGAGCTGATGTTGATTGGCAACCAATATTACCAGAAAAAGGTACAGCACATTAAGTGGATCAAAAAAATCGGCCTGGAGAATGCCGTATTAATTACCATCATTTTGCTCGCCGCAACCATTTCGGTTATGGCTGTATCCAGTTTGGAAAACCCCATTTATCAAAGAAAAGGCTTCCGCCTGGTGGGTTTTGAATTTGATGCTAAAATGCTGGTTCACAACTTTGGCACATTTTTAAGTTTCTTTTCACAATTCCTGATCATGTACCTTTGCGGATACCTGCTTTTTTTCATCAACAGCAGGTTTTTAGTCTCCAAAATACTGAAGGAAAGAGGGTTATTAATTTACCTCTTCACACTTTCTGCCACCGTTGCCATTCTTTATCCTTTATTTGCACAGGTATTAATTTCATTGCCGATCAATACTGTTTTTGGACGCGACATATTTGTAGCTAATCCCTTCGAGCTCGAAAATGCTTTTGGTGCCTTTGCCATCATGCTCATCAGTTTGCCCGTGGTTTTGGCCCTGCAGTGGGGAAAACAGAATAACAGGATCCTGGCACTTGAAAAGGAAAAATCTCAAAATGAACTCGATTTGCTGAAACAGCAGCTCAACCCGCATTTCTTTTTTAATACGCTTAACAACCTTTACGCCTTGAGTTTACAGAAATCGGAAAAAACCCCCGAAAGTATCCTGCAGCTATCAGAGCTGATGCGGTATACCATTTACAAAGGGCAGGAGAAAACAGTTAAGCTTTCGCAGGAACTGGATTATATCGAAGATTATATCCGGTTACAGCAGATCCGTTTACGGAAAACGCTGCATTTTGAGTTTAATAAACAGGTTGATAACGATCAGATTGATATTGCACCGCTCCTGCTCATCGTTTTTATCGAAAATGCCTTTAAACATGGTATTGAACCTGCAGAAGACGCAGCTAGCCTAAAACTTTCATTAATCAGCGATCGTGATGCTTTCATTTTCACCTGCGAAAACTCTTTCGATCCGGAAGAAATACAAGAAAGCAGGGGAATTGGCATCAATAACCTGAAAAAACGGCTCGAATTGCTCTATCCAAATCGTTATACGTTGCATATCAGCGCAATTGGTAATATCTTTAAAGCCGAACTTAAACTCCGGATTGCATGAGCTTACGTTGCTTAATTGTAGATGACGAACCGCTTGCCCATGGCATTATAACCGAATATGTAAAAGATATTCCTTTTATCAGCATTGTTGGGCATTGCTACCGCGCTACAGAAGCACTGCTTTTCTTGAGCAAGCAACAGGTAGACCTGATTTTCCTTGACATCAGGATGCCGAAACTGAACGGCCTGGATTTTTTGAGGACTTTACAGCAAAAACCGCTCGTAATTGTGACTTCGGCTTATGAAGAATATGCTTTGGAAAGTTTCGACCTCGCGGTTTGCGATTACCTTTTAAAGCCTTTTAGGCTGGATCGCTTTTTAAAGGCCATTAACCGGGCGCTTGAGCTTTACCAGCTTAAAAAACAGAATGTAACCACCGGTATTGAAAAAACGGTAAACCAGACCGGGGAACAGATTTCGCTCAAGGTAGATAAAAAGCACATCCTCATCAATACAGAAGAAATACACTATTTGGAAAGCCTAGGCAACTATGTAAAAGTTTGGAAAGGCAACGAATTTTTACTTACCCCACGAACTTTGGGCAGTTTCGAGACACAGTTACCTGCCGATAATTTTATCAGGGTACACAAATCGTTTATCCTCAATAAAAAATATGTCGATTACCTTGAGGGCAATACCATTGTGCTTAAAAACGGGCAGCAGGTGCCCATTGGTAAAAATTTCAGGGGCATTATTAAACCGCTCCTGAATATAGATGATTAACTGATGGAACGTTTTGGGCTTCCATTACGCTGAAAACCGGTTGATGTATTTTCTTTCGTAGACCTTAAAACAATAGTCTTAAGCCTGGCATGGCAACCTTAATTATGGCAAAAATGTAGTTTTGAAAATTTATATTTGAAATCCCAAAGCCCATTTCCATGCAGAATTTCTTCCCGGCCCAATATTCTACCTTATCAGCTGCCGCTTTAAAAAACCATATCATTGAGGCCTACCGTTTAGATCCCTCTACAAACTGCCGTTTACTGATCAGAAATGTAAGTGATACCTATATCCTGGAAAACGATTCTGAAAAATACATTTTAAAGATTTACCGCGATGCCCACCGTAAAAGGAGCGAAATTGAAGGTGAGGTAGCATTACTCAATATTTTAAAAGCTGAGGGAAATCGGGTCTCCTATCCCTTGAGTGATGTGAAAGGGGAACATATCCAGCAGTTTAACGCCATTGAAGGCCTGAGAAACGGGGTGTTGTTTTCTTTTGCAGAAGGAGAAGTAGTTTTAGACCTCAGTGACCAGCAGCTCATCCGCCTGGGACACGATATAGCCAAAATGCATCAAACTACTGCTGCCATTAAACTGGCTTACCCCAGGCCGGTTTTTGATTTTGAAACAACCTTATTTCAGCCCTTAAGAGACCTGAAACCCCACTTTGCTGAAATGAAAGACGAATTCGATTACCTCAACACGATCGCAAACAAAGTGGTAAAAAAATTTGAAGGATTTGATACTGCAGCATTCAGCTACGGTTATTGCCATTACGATTTCTTTCCAAAAAACTTTCACGTTGATGAACAGGGAAATATTACTTTTTTTGATTTCGATTTTGCGGGCGAGGGCTACCTCATTAACGATCTAATGAGCTTCCTGAACCATTATTTCTTCCACCAGCTTAACAACCTGATCACTAAAGAACAGGCTGAAAAAGATTTTGGCACTTTTTTACAGGCTTACCAGGAGATCCGGCCATTAACACGTGATGAATTAAAGGCCATCCCTTATCTGGGTATTACTTTTCATATTTTTTTCCTCAAATTCTTTTATGATCATTACGACGACTGGTCGAATATATTTTTAACGCCGCGCTATACCAAACACCGGGTATCGCTGATCAAAAAGTGGGAAGAACAGTATTGTAACTTTTAGGCAACGCCAGGTTAAATATCAATCACCTTGATTATCTTGTAGGGTAATTAAAAATCAGTAAGATGGACCAGAAAATAATTAACCTGTACGATGAGTACACACACAGTCAGATCAGCAGAAAAGATTTCATGAAAAAACTGGCAGTCCTGGCGGGCAGCACAACTTTGGCAATGACGATTTTACCCCTGCTCGAAAACAACTATGTGGCAGCAGCCGCTTTTAAAAGCGACGATATTGAGGTTCAAAACATTACCTATCCAGGTGTTGATGGCGATATCAAAGCCGTTCTGGCCAAACCAAAAGGTAAAAAGAATCTGGGTAGTGTATTGGTTATCCACGAAAACCGCGGGTTAAACCCACATATTATTGAGGTAACGAAACGTGTTGCAGCCGAGGGTTTTATTGCTTTGGGGGTTGATGCACTATCGCCGTTTGGCGGGACACCTGCCGACGAAGATAAAGGACGTGAGCTGATCGGTAAACTGGATCCTGAAAAAAACTTACAAAATTATTTAAAAGGCCTGGAATACCTGCGCAACCGCAAAGATGGGAACGGTAAAGTAGGCTGTGTTGGCTTTTGCTGGGGCGGTGCAATGGCAAACAAACTGGCCGTTAACGATCCTAAACTACAGGCCGCGGTTGCCTACTATGGCGCACAGCCCAATGCCGCCGATGTACCAAAAATTAAGGCAAGTGTAATGCTGCATTATGGTGGATTAGATGAACGTATTAATGCTGGTATACCGGCCTACGAACAGGCATTAAAAGACAATAAGATCGATTATAAACTTTATATTTACGATGGCGTGAACCACGCTTTTAATAACAATACCTCGCCTACCCGGTATAACGAAGCAGCTGCAAAACTGGCCTGGAGCAGAACAATCGAGCTATTTAAACATAAATTGGCAGTGTTAACGAGGTAAGTCTTACTCTGATCGTCATCTCGAACGAAATGCAATGAAGCCGAGAACCACGAAGTGCTCAACGAAGCTAAATCTGCCGAGATATAGATCTCTCCATTCCGCAATGCTCCAGTCGAGATGACGACAATTTTGTTTAAAGCTACTTCGAGCAGGTTCACACGCTAATCGTCATCTCGAGCGAAGTGTAAAGAAGCCGAGAACCACGATTGCTCAGCGAAGCTAAATCTGCCTCGGGATAGATCTCTCCATTACGCGGTGCTCCAGTCGAGATGACGACAATTTTGTTTAAAGCTATTTCAAGCAGGTTCACACGCTAATCGTCATCTCGAGCGAAATGCACTGAAGCCGAGAACCACGAAGTGCTCAGCGAAGCTAAATCTACCGAGATATAGATCTCTCCATTCCGCAATGCTCCAGTCGAGATGACGACAATTTTGTTTAAAGCTATTTCGAGCAGGTTCACACGCTAATCGTCATCTCGAGCGAAATGCACTGAAGCCGAGAACCACGAAGTGCTCAGCGAAGCTAAATCTACCGAGATATAGATCTCTCCATTCCGCAATGCTCCAGTCGAGATGACGACAATTTTGTTTAAAGCTATTTCGAGCAGGTTCACACGCTGATCGTCATCTCGAGCGAAGTGTAAAGAAGCCGAGAACCACGATTGCTCAACGAAGCTAAATCTGCCTCGGGATAGATCTCTCCATTACGCGGCGCTGCAGTCGAGATGACGACAATTTTGTTTAAAATTATTTAGCATAATTACTACTAACTTTCTTCTTAAATAAATTAACATGGAACTTGGAGGATGGGTCTACATCATGACCAATTATGAAAGAACAACATTATACATCGGAGTAACTTCGGATTTAAGAAGCCGTATTTATGAACATCAACATAAAATTTATCCAAATTCTTTCACAGCTAAATACAATTTGATTTATTGCGTATATTATGAAACCTTTTTATCCATTGAAGAAGCTATAGACCGGGAAAAGCAACTAAAAAAATGGAATAGATCAAAGAAAGATAATTTGATTAATGGTTTTAATCGAAACTGGGATGATTTAAAAGCAGTTATAAATGATTGGGACGAATAAAGCCCTCTTTGTTCCAGTAGGAGCTTCCTCCTTATCGTCATCTCGAGCGAAATGCAATGAAGCCGAGAGATCTGCCTCGAGATAGATCTCTCCATTCCGCAATGCTCCAGTCGAGATGACGACAATTTTGTTTAAAGCTATTTCGAGCAGGTTCACACGCTGATCGTCATCTCGAGCGAATGCAATGAAGCCGAGAACCACGAAGTGCTCAGCGAAGCTAAATCTACCGAGATATAGATCTCTCCATTCCGCAATGCTCCAGTCGAGATGACGACAATTTTGTTTAAAGCTATTTCGAGCAGGTTCACACGCTGATCGTCATCTCGAGCGAAATGCAATGAAGCCGAGAACCACGAAGTGCTCAGCGAAGCTAAATCCGTCTCGGGATAGATCTCTCCATTACGCGGCGCTGCAGTCGAGATGACGATTTTACGTAATTAGCGTACTAAAAATCAAGCCGCTAAAACAAATCCGTTTTAAGCATGGTCTTTAATATATTCGATTGAACATCGAAATTACTGAGGTGATTTAAGAAATTGATATCCGATATCTTCGCATAGCTGTCTTCCAATAAATTAATAACTTCTTGCGGAATGGCCGTTTTTAATACCGCAGCATTGCTTTTTAATTTATCGTTCTTGTATTGTAATTCCTGTATAACCTTCTCTTTTTCAGAAAGGTTGGTAGACGTATCAAGATCTTTCAAAATTGCTAAATCGCAGAAAAGAAACAGGTTTCTGCTTGGAAAAAAAAGATAATAATCGTCTGTATCCAAAAATTTGTAAACCTCGATCACCTGCTCGCCTGATTTTAAACCAATATAAAATTCTGTACGGAAATCATATTTACACAGTTTCCCCATCAATTTCTTTTCGATAATGGCGTGTACATTCGTATATACCTGCCTGTTTTGAATATTGATCAGTTGTGCAAACTGCCCCGTACTAAGATCGAAATAAAAATCATTGGCATATTTAGCACTGAAAACGTTAATGTTTTTAGAGAAAGGGAATTCAGTACTTAAATCAGAGAGTACACTGAACAATTTCCGCAGAGACAGGTTTACTTTAAGTGATTGCTTTTGCTTATCCAGCCGGAAACTTTTTTGGTCGGCCAACGTTTCCGTCATCCTCCCGATCAGTTCTTCATTAAGATCGATTTCATCGTAAATGAGCGATACATTTTTTTCGTTGCTTTTTTTGATCTTTCTGAGCAGTTCTATTACACTATCGGTAAACTGGAGGTGGAAAAGGTCGAGTTTTTCGATTTCCAGTTCTTCATTATTCACAAATAGCTGATGAATAACCTGGCTGCGCAGGTAAATTTTATATATCACCTCATCATCAAAAAACACAGAGAGCAACTGTAACCGGTTGATCTCTGTGTTCGATTTTTTGATAATATTTATGCGGTATTCATCCATAGACTAATTTAATTCACCCTCGTCACGTTCTTTTTCAACTCTGCTTCCAAAGTTTTAAGTTCGCCATCCAACACACGTCTGCTTTGCGCACCCGCCTCATGAATCTGTTTTACCTCGTTAAGTGTTTCAATTAATGATGATGTGGTACGTTTCAGGGTTTCCAAAGATACCACTGTTTTTTCATTTTCTTTGGCTACATCAATACTGTTCTGTTTCAGCATTTCTGCATTTTTCTGCAAAATGGTATTGGTGGTATCCGAAATTTTCTTCTGCATCTCTACATTGGCTTTCTGCCTTTGTAAAGCCACAGCAATGGTTAGCTGGTTTTTCCAAACCGGAATAGTGGTAGAAACAATCGATTGTGCCTTTTCTGCGATAGAGGTATTGTTGTTCTGTACCACACGGATCTGCGCCAGCGACTGCAGCATAATAAAACGCACAATCTTCATATCGGCCAGCCTTTTATCCAAACGGCTGATGAAATCCCTTAAATCGGCAATTTCATAATCCTGGTAATCAGCAGGCCGGCCTTCCATTTCGGCCAGTTTAATACTTAATTCGTTGTATTTTAGCTGACCAGCGATAATAAGTTCCTCCATCTGGTGGATATAACCCACATTGCTATCGAACATGGTTTGCAGCGAACTGTTGTCTTTGATTGAGTTTAACCTTCCCGCTTTTATTTTATTAGTGATTTTATCGATATTGTTTACCACCACATCATATTTCTGGAAAAGTTTCTTCACATCAACTACCAGATTCTTTAAAAAAGGGATTTTAGCGATAAAACTCTTAAAACCACTTTGTTCGAGTTCAGAAACATCGATATAATTAAGTTCAGTTAACAGTTCGTTAATTAAACCGCCAACCTCGCCACTGTTGTAGGTGCGAACCGACGATAAAAATTCGTTACTGTATTTCTCCATCGAGTTTTGGGCTTCGCTTCCGTAATTCAGGATAGAATTTACATCAGATGGTTCAAGCGACTTTCCAATTTCCTTGTATTTTAGTGTTTCCTCGCTGGTTATTTTTTCAAGATCGACATTGCCATCCTTATCCAGTTTAACCGGTGTAAGGGCTTGGGGAAGATTTGGGTTGGTTTCCATAGTTTATTATATGATCAGCCTTGCAGCCTATAAATAATTTTGGGTTACGGTTTTAACGGTTTCCTCCAGTTTTCTGTCTTTGGTTGGCTCACCGATAGCATTAAATTTCCATTCGCCGTTTTTCTTATAGAAAACGCCCATTACCATTGATACATGACCGGCAAAATTAGATCCGTTTGCAATATCGTAAGTAGCAAAAACCTCGTTTACGCGTTTGGTCGTACCTTCGTAAATACGGATCGAAGCAAAAGGAATGGTACCGAAATCATGCCCCCTGAAGCTGTTCAGCACAAATGCCACATAATTTACATTAGCATCCAGCTGCGAAAAATCAAGCGTAATAATTTCGTTATCAAGGCCATCGTCGCCACCCATGTCTCCGGTTAAATCATCACCGCTGTGTTTTACCGATCCGTTTTTTGATTTCAGGTTTCCAAAATAAACAACTTCTAAAAGCTGCTTATTTTCGTTATACAAAGCGCAACTTGCATCTAAATCTACGGCTTCTTTTGACGATCCGAAGCCGAAGAGACCTTTCTTTTCAATTGCACCCCAGTTAATCCCTACACAAACCTGCTGAAGTTTACTTCCATTGCTTTTTTCAAGACTGATACGCTGTCCTTTTTGAAGATTGATTGCCATAATATTACTGATATCTGTTTAAATAATCCTGTAAACCACCTTTCATTCCAACTCCTACCGCCTCAAATTTCCATTGATTTTCGCGTTTGTAAATTCTTCCGAACTCTACTGCAGTTTCAATAGAAAAATCTTCCTCGAGTTCGTATTTTAAGATCACTTCGTTGGTTACCGCATCAAAAATACGGATGAATGAGTTCCTTACCTGGCCGAAGTTCTGTCTTCTGCTTTCTGCCTCGTGAATGGTTACCACAATGCAGATTTCGCTAACCTTACTATCTATTTTGGTCAGGTCGATTTTAATCTGTTCGTCATCACCATCGCCATCACCTGTTAAATTATCGCCAGTGTGCTCTACCGCACCGTCTGGCGAAACCAGATTGTTATAAAAAACAAAATTTTCGTCAGAAATTAATTTCTTCTGATCGTTCATGATAAAAACCGAAGCATCTAAATCGAATGCCGAACCTGTAGAAGAGCTGTTGGTATCCCAACCTAAACCTATTGTAAATTTAGGGGCATTGATGTTTTCCCTTTGCCCCTTTTGCAGATTAATTGCCATATTTAAATTAATTTATAATTGTTGTTCTTGATATAGTCTTTAATAAGGTCTAAATTTTTCGAATAGGCATCAATAGTGTGGTAATTGTTGCCGAGCGAAAGATCGTAAAGCTGGTTAACAAATTCGGCATTTCTGCGCTCCAAAAATATGGTAAAACTGCTCGAACTGCTGTTTAAAATATACTTTACGATACGTGTATTGAAGCAAAAATTGCCCCCATCGATAATTTCTTCAAGGTCGAAAATGGATTTAACCTGATGGTAATTCAGAAAATTCTCAACATTGGGATGGATATTTTTGTTAACCAGTTCGGCAAAGTAAAGCATGTGCATTTCGTTGGTAAGCCCATATTCTTTTGCCATTTTTAGGATCATCCTTTCGTGGCTTCCGGTAATTTTGATATCATCCAGGAAAAGCAGTGTTTTCCCTGCCAAAAAGTCCTTATCGATATGAAAAGAATCATTGCCGATCAACGAAAGCCTTTCTTCGGCACTTAATTCGCCATAATCCTCCTTGTAGGTAATGGTGCGGTGTACCTTGGTTTCCTGTACAGCCAGGCCACCATTTTCTACCAGCCAGCGGTTAAGCTGGCTCACGAAATAGTTTTTCATGGCAAAAGTTGCCGTTGGGATAAAGCTGTAAGGACTAGATATTACCACAATCTGATCAGTAATCAGGTTATCAACCAGGTAATAATTTATAAAGCCATCTGCCAGGGCTTTACCGAACGAACGGGCTACCCGATCATCACCAAATTTAAAGCGGCTGTACTCATCGGCACTAAAACCAAAATCGGCTGTATTGTCGATTTTATGGAGTGAATAACTATACGGTATCATAGAGTAGATTTGAGATAGATAGATTATTGGAGTTGATGAGCATACTGTTAATTCCCATGGCTTCGGCCCCTCGCACATCGGCATAAGGGTTATCACCAATATGAATTACATCCGATAATACTAAATCAGGGTGTTTTGTCCTGTCGATCGTATCCAGCATCAGCTGAAAAAAGCCAGCGCTGGGTTTCGACATGCGTACTTCATCCGAATAAAGTTGGAAATCTATATATTGGTCAATTCCCAATTGATTAATAACTATTTTTAGGGTTTTGCCTTTAATAAATCCTGTATTACTTAAAATATTAGTAGTACCATTGCCCGATTCCTTAATTTTGGCCAGCACATCCAAACAATCATCGCAATAGAGTTTTGGCGCATGTGCAAATACAAGCTGCTCCATATCATGATCAAGCTGCCGGAGGTCTACATCGCGAAAATTGTAATCGTAATCGTTGATCATGCTGATTACCATTAAGTACATTTCTTCGGCATCAACGTTCTTTCCGGCCTTTTCGTTAATGGCATTTACCATTAAATCAACCTGGCGGAAAATGATGGCGATTTCTTCAACCGTTTTATTTTTACCGTTAAAGTTCCTGTAAAAATAGTGTACACGTTCCTGCTTATATCTCGGATTGGATTTAATCAGTGTTAACCAAAGATCGAACGAGTAATGTTTGTAAAAAGCCATTTGCACCGGTTTACTCATCTATTTTAATAGGTCTTAATATTACAAAATCAGATTATAAGATCTGGGGGGTGAAAGATTTGCAACAGATAAAACTTAACTTTAAGATTTATCCAATACATCTTCCGCATCTTGCGAGATCACGATATCACTTTTGTGTTTTTTGGGGAAGTTGAACAGTAAAGAACTCAGTACCGGCAGGATAAAAATAGCTACAGTAAAAACAGATACAAAAAGATCAGTTTTCTCGCCTTCAATGGCATGCGAAACCGGTGATTCGGGATTGAAGTGGGTAAATAGCGACGAGGTAAGTTTAATGCCCAATACCCCGATCACGATGAAAGCCACAGTTTCTAAAAAGGTAAATTTTTCCATCAGCTTTACAAAAGCCTGTGCCACAAAGCGCATGGCCAGTATCCCGATAAATACACCAATATAAATCAGCCAGATGTGATCGGTAAACGCAACCGCAGCAAAAACGTTATCGATAGAAAAGGCCAGATCCATTACTTCTACCAGGGCAACAGTTGCCCAAAAATTACCAATTAAGCCTACTGTTGATTTATATATCCAGCTTTTGCTTTTATCTACTTCCTCTTCTTCATCCTTGTTTTTACTGTTCTTTTTTCTGAAATAATCAAATGCCAGGTATAACAGGTATAAACCGCCGAGGGGTTTTAACCACCAGATTTTAACCAACCACGCAGCCAGAAACAGACAGATCCCCCTGAAAACATAAGCGCCGATAATACCATATTTTAATGCTTTATCGCGTTGGTTTTTGGGAAGGTCCATTACCATGGTGGCCAAAACCGCAGCATTATCAACCGAGAGCAAACTTTCAATTACAATAAGGTTTAAAATAATCAATAATCCGGCCTGTATGTCATCACCTAAAATTGTATGCAGAAAATCCATTTGAGCGTGTGTATTTTTTTAAATTAATGTTTTAGTTATTCCAGCAAAGAAACAAAATTTTATCATTCCCGCTAATCAAACTGTTTATTTTAACAGGTATTTTTATTGTTAGAATAACAATTATTAGAATTGTTACAGCATTGGCGTCCAATATCAATCCGCAACCTCCAGTTGGTATACACTTCCTTTTTCTCCGGCCAGGATAACCATCTTGCCCTTTTTTGCCTTTTGGACAGCATTAAAACTTTTATCCGAAATGTGTTTCCAGTTTTGCCCTGCATCTGTTGATATATCTGTACCGGAAGTACCGGTGGCAATTAATGTTTTGGCATTGATGTAAGTTACACCAGACCGGTATCCGAAAACCGGCGTAGTGGGTTTCTGCCAGGTTTTGCCCCCATCGCCGGTGAGCAGTATATTATTGGTATTTTCTTTATCCTTTACATAATTACCGCCAACTGCAACACCATTTTTATCATTTAAGAAATCGATAGAAAAAGGCCCTGTACTGTTTTCGCCCTGTATAATTGGGCATTTAAATACCTGCCAGTGCTGTCCATAATCAGCCGAAAAATAAATATTGGATACTGTACCACCTGTAGCAATCCAGGTTTTACCTCCGGGAAGGGTTTTAATAGTGGTTCCACTGGCCGCAAAACTGGCCTCACCTTTAACTAAACTACTTGTTAAGTTAGCGGTAATATCCTGCCAGCTTTTACCTGCATCAACGGTTTTAAGCAACTGTAGCCTGTTATGAATAGGATCGCCGAAAACGATGCCCCTGTTTTTATCCCAAAAGCCGGCCCCATCTAAAAATATGGCGGTATCTGCATTTTTATAATGCGTTGTCCAGCTTTCTCCCCCATCGGTTGTTTTAAGGATATATGCTGGCGATCCGGCGTTTACAATGATGGCATTTTGATTATCGAAAGCTTCGATGTCCCTGAAGTTGAGTTTTTCATAATCTTTAGGCTTGGTCCATTTCCAGGTACTGCCACCGTCGGTACTTTTACCAACCGAGCCGTTGCTACCACTTACCCAGATTACCTGGTCGGATACCACACTTAACCCACGTATGCTGGTTTTAGTGCCTTCGGCTAAAGGTTTCATGGTATAGGATTGTGCAGCGCAAAAAAAAGGTGCCACAATAAGGCACCATACTAATTTCTTCATGTATACTGTTATTTAACGCGTCTAAAAGTCTCTGATCTGCCTAACAGCGAAATACCTACATAACCGCGGATATTTAACACATCGGCACTTTTTAAGGTCATGTTACAGCTGTAGGTTTTACCACTTTTGGGGTCATATATTGTACCATCAGTCCATTTCCCACC
Source organism: Pedobacter zeae (assembly GCF_014196715.1). GTDB lineage: Bacteria > Bacteroidota > Bacteroidia > Sphingobacteriales > Sphingobacteriaceae > Pedobacter > Pedobacter zeae. Next base: position 1,146,708 of record NZ_JACIEF010000002.1, on the reverse strand, counting down.
ATCGTAAACAAAATCTTTTAATATCTCGAGGTTTAGTAAGGCCCTTTTCTGTAAGTTCTCATCAGGATTTTTTGCATCCAGTTTGGGCTTACCGTTTAAGTTTGGTTCCTTCATCCACGCCAGTTTACCGTAAAACTTATCGCCTTTTTTATAAATCTCAATCTGTCCTTCTCCTGATGGATTAAGCCATTTGCCTAAAATAGCATCTTTGCTCTGTGCAGAGACAGAAAACGATACTGCGACGAACAGCAGCATTAAAAATGGTAACTTTCTCATATTTTTTATTTCTAGTTAGATTTTAAAGATAATGATTACTCTTTATATGGAAACACAAAATAACCAGAAAAAGTATGAGAAAGTTTTATAAAAGGTAAAATTTACTTTGAAACAACTGGCAGGTATTTGGCCCTGTAGGCATAAAACAGGAACAGGTTAAACAATAACATTACTGCACTCATCGGAAGATCTTTAGGTTGTGCTAAAAACGCGGTATATAAAAAGATATTCAAAGTAACCGGAAAAATAATGATCGTTGCCAAGGGCGCTGTCCGGTTGATGAGCAACAATATACCTCCGATCAATTCTGTGATTTTAATCAACGGAAAAAGGTAAACCGATGCCATCAGGCCTGTCATAAAAGTGGTTTGTGCAGCTGTCATTTCCGGCGCTTTAGGCATAAAATTTAAAAAATAGCTTATAGAAGCAAATAAATACATAGCGGCTAAAAGCACGCGGATAACAATTACTGTGATTTTCATGTTGGTTAAGTTTTAGTTTGTAATTAAAAATAATATTTTTTGTTCAATTGTAGTTGATTTACCGTTTAAATCAGTCAGTACCCATTCTTGGTACCGCCATCAGCAGCGCTTACAATTTTAAGACTGCCGACCAGAGCTCCCTCGACATTGATTTTCAACTAGATCCTCGTTAGTTTTAAATCCATCCATGGCACCCAGTTTTTTCCATCAAACTGCTCCCACAGGCCTTCAATTGTGTTGTCTTTAAAGTTACCTTTAAATCTTTCAGTATCAGCAAATATTAGAATAATATCATGATAAATTTTAAGTGTAGAGATGGAAATACGTCCATTATTATCGAACGATTGCGACCTGAAAACATCCTCCATATCATCGTAATGGGTAATTTCTAAAGACTGTACCTTTTTCTTGCCAAAGGTTATATCTGTCTTGTGCATCAGAAAGAACCCACCTTCAATCCATTCGTAGGTATCGGTTCCAATAATGGATTCGCCCGATTTGGTTAAACCTTCCGTTTTCCATTTACCTATATAGGGATCGAGCAAATAAAAACTCTTGTTTCTCATAAGATTAATAAAATCAATTGATATTCAAGCTATTGCAGATATTCTTTAACTGATCAACATGGCGTTGTGTATGATAAATCACGAAATAAACGGCCTCCAGCCGGGTCAGAAAACCATATACCGGCAGCTCATAAGAAATACATGTTCTCGTTAAATCGAGGTTGGTTACCGCCTTGGATAACCCTTCCCTGATCTGTTTTAAATTCTCCAATAATTCTGCCTGGTTATAGATCTTGTACTCGGGGTAAATTTCTTTCGGCGAACTGTATTTAGCATCAGCATCCAAAAGATCTTTTTTAATCTGTACCAGCATTAAGTCTGCAGGCCTGTCTGTTTCGTCTACCGCACCGTTGATGACCTGTAGAAAGCCCGAATTGGCTAAAATCAGGTGTTCGGCCAATTGTCCTGCTGTCCAGCTTCCTTTAAATGGTACAGTATTCACCTGGGTGCTGTCAAATTTCGACAAAGTGTTTTCCAATGCCGATAGTGTTTCATCGGTTTGTTTCAGTATCTTTTCCATATAACTACCTATAATTCATTCCAGGGTATCCTAATAATCTCCTCCAAAGGGCTACCTGCCCTATACAGTTGGCTTCACGGTAGCTGCTAAAGCCGATCATTTCGAACAATGTTATTTCCATGCCCGGTATAACCAGTTTTTCGTCCAGCTTTTCATCGGTTGCTGTGGTTAACGCTTCCTGCAAGCGGGGAGAAATTTCTTTCCAGTCTTTTATAAAATCTGCCAGTAACGGATAAGTGGCATCATCAATAATGCCTTTATTGCCGGCAAAAAGTTCGTCGGTTACCGATGGGAGATCGATACCGAATGATTTGGCCAGAAAATAGCGGCTATGCACCACACTCCCGGTAATCCAGGCAATGTGGTTTGCCCTGGTATCCAACCTTTTCTGTGCATCTTTTTGTTCTATCCCATCTAAAGCGCTGAGTAAAAAATCTGTTTGCATTTCGTAAAGCACAATAAAACCGTACATTCTATTACTTGTTGGGCTGCTTTTCATATTTTTTTGATTAGTAATTAACTTGGAATAAAGTTAGGTGTTAATTTAGCGGATCGCCCATGCCGGAAAAGTCAATATTAAGGGGCATTTCAGACAAATTTTATATATTTACGATACCGAAATTCTTAACAAAATGAAACAAATAGGTGTTTTAATGCCACAAAACTTCAGATTATTAAGCGTAGCTGCTATTTTAGATGTTTTTGATACGGTAAATGGATTTTATTGTAAAGAAGGGCGACAAATGCCTTTTAATATCAGTTTAATTACCACGGATGACCAAAATTACAATTTAAGTGAACATCCCTGCATCCCCTTGCAGAAAGCCACCGGTTTTGATCTCATTTTGATCCCTTCCTTTGCCACCCATGATATTAAGGAATGCATTTCGGCCAATATCAGTTACCTGCCATGGCTGAATAAACAGCATCAGGGAGGGGCAGAAATTGCCACTTTTTGTACAGGGGCATTTTTGCTGGCGGCATCGGGATTGTTAGACGGCAAATCGGCTACCACCCATGTTGATGCCTGTACTGCTTTTTCTACGGCCTTCCCACAGGTACATTTAAAGGCTGATAAAACGGTAACACAAGACGGCAAACTATTTACCAGCGGTGGCGCAACCTCTACCTTTCATTTACTGTTACACCTTTTACATCTTCATTGCGGAAAAGATATGGCAGTTAAGGTAGCGAAGATTTTTGCGATCGATATGGACCGCGTAAACCAGTCTTATTTTAGCACATTCCAGCCTGTCCGTCACCACAATGATGATATTGTTGCCTCTGCGCAGGAAAAAATCGAAAATAATTATCAGGATTTGGCTACTATTGAAGAGATGATCAAAGACATTCCTTCCAGTAGAAGAAATATTGTGCGCCGCTTTAAGCAGGTAATCGGCATTACCCCTATCGAGTATCTTCAGCAAACCCGTATCGAAGCTGCAAAAAAGCTATTGGAACAAACTGCCCAGCAAATGACGGAGGTGATCTATAATTCAGGCTACAATGATCCAAAAGCATTCAGGAAAGTGTTCCGGAAATCGGTTGGCATGACCCCCACCCAATACCGGGATAAATTTCAGGCGAGATAGAAGATAACTAACTGACCAGCAGCGTAACAGAAGGAGCTGTAACGGAAAGCAGGGCAGCCGACTGCCACAAAGCACTGAACCTCAACTTTTAAACAAAAAACGCTGTGTATAGCGCAGATGGAATTTATAGTTATTAGTATCGCATAAACCCCTTTGTTTCTAAGCCTGACCCCGTAAATGAACCCAGAAAACAAAAACTAAATATATAGTTTTCAACATTTAAATTTATTATGTTGATAATTAATATAAAATTAATGCGCCACCTTCTTTTATTTAAGATAACTTAATGTTATAATTACACTAACCAAATAAAAATTTATATGAGCACATTCCTTTTAGTTACAGCGGTATTTTATGTTATTTCTTTTGGATTAATGTGGTACTGTTATTTCTCCGCTGAGCAGATTCCCAGCGATGATGAAAAATTCTAATCAGTTCTTTTCCCGTCATCAAAAATTAACGTCTCCCTTTTAGGTTAAAACACTGAACTTTTTTTTGCAGCAGACACGAAAATGGATGTGGTCCACCTGCGCTTATTCTTTTAAAGAAAACTTTCTTTTTATTTATTAGCGATCCACTTAATCAGGTAGGATGCAGTTCCTGTATACCATAAAACTGCGGAGATTAAAAATATTGCGATCAGGATCCATAAAATCGGCCATCCTTCAAATTTATGTTTAGGTCCAGGCGTGTATGACTTCAGGTTATTATGGTCACTGTCCATCCTTTCACCTTTTTTTTCTGGTTTCGGATCAGAGATATTGCTCATAAAATATTTGGTTAGTAATACAAACTTAGCTTATAAACCTATAAATCAAAAATTAGTTTTAATATTCTCTTTTATTCAAATTAAACAAAGTGCAAAAATCGTTAAAATTCAGGCATTTAGCGTGCATACAACCAAACTTAGCCGTAAAAAACGGGGTAAAGCAGCAAATCACCCCAGAAACAAAAGAATCGCACTGAAAAACCGGCTTGCTGAGCTACAACTGCTGTTTCGAAAAAGCCTGCTGATATTTAAGTGGCGTTTTCCCTGTAATCTCTCTAAAATATTTATGAAAACTGGTAAAGTTGTAAAACCCGCAGTCGTAACAAATCTCCTTAACAGTTAAACTACTTTCAATCAATAATTTACAAGCCTGCCCTACCCTAATTTCGTTCAGAAACTGTGTGTAGGTTTTTCTGCTTTTGGTTTTAAAGAACTTGCAGAACGAATTTGGGCTGATTTTGGCCACCGCTGCAATTTCCTTCAGTTCGATTTTATTTTTGTAATTACTGATGGTATAGTTGTAGATCGATTGGATCCGGTCTTTCTCATTTTCTAAAAAATTGGGCTTAAAGCCGAGCGAAACCAATGTTTTTTTCTCCTCAGCACTGGCTATTTCGGAGAGCACTTCCAGGAGCCTGATAATCCGCATGGTACCATTCGCTTCAATAATCAATGGCATTAAGCTGGCTATCCGCTCTTTAGCTGTACCAAATAACTGAAGGCCCTGTTTAGATTGTGCCAACATTTTTTTGAGCTCCTGGTTTTCGGGAAGTTCGATAAATGCTGTCCCTAAAAAATCTTCCTTAAAATGAACAACATAAACATCAACCGATTCTTCCTCTTTTTTGTCAAAAAACTCGGGATCAAAGCGCCAATAATGTGGCAGGTTACTTCCAAGCAGCACCACATCGCCCTCGCTAAAATTTTTGATGCTATCGCCGATAAACTGTGTTCCCCGCCCCTTTTTGATGTAAATCAGCTCCAGGGCAGCATGGTAATGCCACAGGTTGTTCACATCTGGCATAACATCCCTCCTGGCGCTAAAAGAATCTACGGTATTGGTAGATACATTAAGTAAATGCGGTTTCATAAAATCTTTAAAAAAATCAATCTAATATGCAGTAATATTTAGCAATGTATAAAGTTGAGCCAATATCATTTAATAATTAGATCATAAAGTTAAATTTTTATTAGCACTTTAGGGGTTAATTTGTAATGAAACAACTAACCAAAATATATTATGAAGGTTGAATTATTTATTTCTTGTTACCCCGACCGGCTTTTTTCTAAAGTTGCACCTGCAGCCCTTTCGTTAGAAAAAACTGGTTTGGATGTTCATTTCGAATTAAACCAACCAACGGCCATTAGCGAATTCAGGCTATAGCCGTTTAACTCCGGGGATCGATGAACTATTTGTTAAAAATTTCGAAAAATTCGATTATTTTGCTTCAAAAGGGGTATACACCGAAAAGTAAACCCGATGCAATGAACATGATGGCATTAAGTTTATCAAAAAGAGATACAATTTACGATATTGCCGGAAAGTCTTTAACCTAACCTGCTTAATCATTTAATCAACTAAAATATGAGCCAAACTACACCTGCTAACTTTAAAGTATCTGATCCAGAAAAAAATGGGAAAGGATATTTATTCCCACTAATTCTGGTAACAAGCCTGTTTTTCTTTTGGGGTTTTGTCCACAATCTCGATCCCATATTAATTCCGCATTTACGCAAAGCTTTTCAGTTAAATGTTTTCGAATCTACCCTGGTCGATTCTTCAGTTTTTATCGCTTATTTTTTATTGGCATTACCTGCAGGCTACATCATGCGCAAGTATGGCTATAAAAGCGGTATCATATTAGGCCTTGTTTTATTTGCTATCGGTTGTTTATTGTTTATACCTGCAGCCAATACTGCACAATATATATTTTTCCTGGGGGCACTTTTTATTATCGCCTGTGGCTTAACTTTTCTGGAAACAGCGGCAAACCCTTATGTAACGGTATTGGGACCACCAGAAACAGCTACGCAGCGTTTAAACTTCTCCCAATCTTTTAACGGCTTTGCAGCTTTCTTAGCTCCTGTACTGGGTGGTAAATTTATTTTTACCGAAGTAAAATATACCGAAGCCCAGTTGGCGAAAATGCTGCCCTTAGAAAAACAGGCGTACATGCTCGAAGAGGCGTCTACCGTAAAAGCGCCTTACTTAATTTTGGGTATCCTGATTATTGTAGTGGCTATCCTGTTTGTTTTCACCAAGCTGCCCGACATTAAAGAGGAAGAACATGCAGAGGAAAAAAGCAGTTTTGCGCATGTATTAAGCCACAGCCATTTGCGCTGGGCAGTTATTGGTCAGTTTTTTTATGTAGGCGCCCAGGTTTGTGTATTGAGTTTATTCATCAGTTTTGTAACCTCATCGGCAAACATAAGCCAGGATGAAGCAAAATGGTACGCAGGGGCCGCTGGTTTAGCTTTTATGATTGGTAGATTTGTGGGCACCATTTTCATGCGATTCGTAGCACCACATAAATTATTAATGCTTTATGCATTAATCAGCGCTGCACTTACCCTTTTATCTGTTTTTGCGAGTGGAATGATTACTGTTTACGCTTTAATCGGTGTTGCATTTTTTATGTCGATCATGTTCCCCACAATATTTTCACTGGGTATATCGGGTTTGGGTAAAGATACAAAACTGGGTTCGTCGTTAATTGTAATGTCTATTGTTGGTGGTGCATTTTTGCCTCCGGTGTTAGGCCTGATATCAGATGCGGCCCACAACATCCAATACGGATACCTGGTACCCTTCGTCTGTTTTTTAGTGGTATTTTACTTTGGCTGGAAGGGATGGAAACCCAATCATATCGAAAAAGAAATAAGTTTAGAAGTATAAATTAATAATGAAAAAATCAGTCATCAAGATTAACCATGCCGATAACGTTTTGGTTGCACTGCAGGATTTACCAGCCGGCACCCAAATACTTCATGAAGGAAATACTTATGTTACGGTTGATGAAGTTCCTGCCAAGCATAAATTTTTTATGCAGGATATGAAGGCAGGTGACGAAGTAATCATGTATGGTGTTTTAGTTGGAAAAGTGCAGTTCGAAGTGAAGGCCGGTATGCGGATGAATGTGGAGAACACTAAACATGCTGCCGAACCCTTTGCCTATCGCAAGGTTAATTACAAATGGGAAGCCCCTGATGTAAGTAAATACGCCAACCGCAGTTTTAAGGGCTATCACCGTAAAAACGGCTCGGTGGGCACGGCAAACTACTGGCTGTTTATCCCAACTGTTTTTTGCGAAAACAGAAACCTGGAGATCATAAAAGAATCGCTTTACAGCGAGTTGGGTTATGCAGTTGATGACAAATACAAATCTTACACCCACAAGCTGGTGGAGGCTTTTAATAGAGGAGAAGACATTCATAATATCAGTTTTGAACCTAAAGTTGACAAGGCCAGCCGTACTTTTAAAAATGTAGACGGGATTAAATTCCTCACCCATAACGGGGGCTGTGGCGGAACACGGCAGGATGCCGATACTTTAAGCAAATTACTGGCCGCTTATGCCCATCACCCCAATGTGGCCGGTATTACGGTTCTAAGTTTGGGTTGCCAGCATTTGCAGGTAGCGGACTTTAAACGCGACCTGTTTGCTCTTGATCCTGATTTTGATAAACCGCTTTTGATTTTCGAACAGCAGAAAACACAAAGTGAAGAACAATTGATCCAAAATGCAATACGCAGCACTTTTGAAGGATTGATGTTCATTAATAAACAAGAGCGTGCTGCAGCGCCACTAAGCAAACTGTGTGTAGGTGTAAAATGCGGTGGTAGCGATGGTTTTAGCGGCATCTCAGCCAATCCTGCCGTAGGTTATTGCGCCGATTTACTGGTGGCTTTAGGGGCCAAGGTTTTATTGGCCGAGTTCCCCGAGCTTTGCGGTGTAGAGCAGGAAATGATCGACAGGTCTGTAGACCAGCCAACTGCCGAGAAGTTTATCCGTTTAATGACGGAATATGATGATCTGGCGCATAAAGTAGGCTCGGGCTTTTATATGAATCCTTCGCCAGGGAATATTAAGGACGGTTTAATTACCGACGCCATAAAATCAGCCGGAGCAGCGCGTAAAGCGGGTTCTTCTCCTGTGGTTGATGTTCTGGATTATACCGAACCTGCAACAAAACCGGGTTTAAGTTTAGTTTGTACCCCCGGAAACGATGTGGAAGCCACAACGGGTAAAGCAGCCGCAGGTGCTACGCTAATTTTATTTACCACAGGCTTGGGCACGCCAACGGGAAACCCGGTTTGCCCAACGATTAAAGTAGCCACCAATTCGGTTTTGGCCAGTCGTATGAGCGATATCATCGATATCGATACCGGAGCCGTGATCAGCGGAGAAAAAACCATTAACGAAATGGGTGAAGATATCCTCGAATACTGCATTAAAGCAGCCAGTGGCGAGGAAATTCCCAAAGCAGTACAGCTTAATCAAGATGATTTTATCCCCTGGAAGCGGGGCGTAAGCCTTTAGGTGCAGGAAGGTAAGATGGAAGATGGAGAAGGTGAGATGGATAATGGATCATGTTAAATGGATATTGTATGATAGAAAGCTTAAGTCGCCATTTCGACTGCAGTGAAACGGAACGCCTGCCTGTACAGGTGGGGAGAAACCTACACAACCAAAATCCGGATTTGTGTTCTGTGAAAAACACTTTGTATGACAGTTAAAACAACAAAAGAAAAAGATAACCGAATATGAATTTAAATTTAGACGGCAAAATAATACTGGTAAGTGGTGGTGCAAAAGGCATTGGTGCGGCAATTGTTAAGGCATTGGCTACCGAAAACGCCTTTCCGATCATTATTGGCCGAAATGAAGAAGATAACCTGAAAATGCTGCAGGAAGTAAAAGACCTGGGTTTAAAAGCCGATTATTTTACGGCCGAACTTACCGCACCTGAAACCTGCAAAACCATTATTGATAGCATTTTAGAAAAATACAACAGAATAGACGGTTTGGTTAATAATGCAGGCGTAAATGACGGCGTTGGACTCGAAAGCGGCACTTACGAAGCTTTTATGGATTCGCTGCATAAAAATGTGGTTCATTATTACCTGTTGGCCAAGTATGCACTGCCTGCATTAAAAGAAAGTAAAGGATCTATTTTAAATATTGGCAGTAAAACGGCAGAAACTGGCCAAGGTGGTACCTCCGGTTATGCGGCATCAAATGGCGCCAGAAATGCATTAACCCGCGAGTGGGCAGTAGAATTATTGCCATATAGCATCCGTGTAAATGCAATTATCGTGGCCGAAGCCTGGACGCCATTATATGAGAAATGGATCAGCACTTTTGAAGACCGCGACGAAAAGCTGAAAAGTATTACCGATAAAATTCCTTTCGAAAACCGGATGACCACTGTGGATGAAATAGCCAATACCGCTGTGTTTTTATTATCGGATAAATCAAGCCATACCACGGGCCAATTGATTCATGTTGATGGCGGTTACGTGCATCTGGACAGGGCTTTGTTGTAGAATATGCCCGCTTTTTTGTCATTCTGCACGCAGTGAAGAATCTTTTTCTTATCGGCAGTATGGCCTAAGTATGCGGAAATACATAACCCCACAAGCCATTCATTATTAAACAATTGCAAAACAACATCCATAATAGCTTGTAGAAACGCCTATTTAAAACATGTTAAAAGGCGTTTCGACAGGCTCAACTTCGCACAAACTTTAAATAAACCAACAACCTAAGAGATAGATCATTGGGCTGAATTATTTTATGTATGATCAAAAACCTAAAATCGCCCAAAATAACAGAAGGCCATCCTTTTAATCCCATTTTAAGATGAGTTGGTTACATTTGCTGCATGTTAAAGATTGGAATAGCAGAAGATGATCCTAAAATTGCCGGACTTTTAAAATCCGCGCTCGAAGAAAGCGATTATCAGGTATTTACCGTTGCTAATGGCATCGATGCACTGGAGCTTTTCCTGAGTCAAAGTTTCAACCTTTTAATCATTGATGTCATGATGCCCGGCCTTAATGGCCTGCAGCTTTGTAAACACATCAGGCAAAAAGCGGTTCAAACACCAATCCTGATGCTTACGGCCTTAGGTACTGTTGATGATAAAGTTACAGGTTTGGAAGCCGGGGCTGATGATTACCTCGTAAAACCTTTCCACCTGAAAGAATTTTTGGCACGGGTGGCAGCACTTTTACGCCGGCAACCTGCTGTTGATGCTAAAACAGGCTATAAATTATATTTCGAAGACCTTTCGCTTGATACCTACAGCAAAGAAGTAAGCCGGGGCGGAAAGCCGATTGAGCTGAGTGCCAAAGAATTTGTGCTGCTCGAACTGTTTATGCGCAACCCCAACCGATTGCTGTCCAGGCAGTTTATAGCTGAACAGGCCTGGAATATCAATTTCGAAACCGGCACGAACGTAATCGATGTTTACATCAATTTCCTACGAAAGAAGATCGAAAAAGATTTTGAGCGCAAACTCATCCATACCAAAATTAATATGGGTTATATCCTAAAATAAGGTGAAAATAAAAGACCGCATAGCATTCTATTTTACGCTGATCAGCACTTCGATGTTGTTCGCGGTGCTGTGTACGGTGTACTTTACTTTTATGAAATTTTTGGAAGCTGATTTTTTTGAACGGCTTACCGACCGTACCATGGTTACAGCCAAACTGTACCTCGAAGCCGACGAAATCAGCAGGGATGCTTTGAATACCGTTCGCCATAAGTACCTCCAAAAACTGAATGGCGAAGTGATCCGCATTTACGACCATAAAAACAGGGCTACATTTATCGGCGATTCTGCCCAATATTGGCGCAATTCTACTATCGATGAAGTACGTAAAAAAGGCCGTTTAAAATATACCGACGGACAACGGCAGGTAGTGGGTATTTACTACAAAGACAATCAGGGCGATTTCGTGATTCTGGCTTCGGCCGACGATCAGGGTTCGCACAATAGACTAGCCAAACTGTTGAAGATCATGATTGTGGTATTCATCTTCATTTCGTTGATCGTACTGTTATTAAGCAGGTGGATTGCACAAAAAATGCTCAAACCCCTGCAAAAATTCATGCTAGAAGTAAAACAGGCAGGCTCGCAAAATATGGCATTCAGGGTCGAAGAAAATCACAACAAAGACGAGATCAACCTCATTGCCCAAAGCTTTAACCTTTTAATGGAAGAACTGGAACAGGCCTTTATTTTACAGAAAACCTTTGTATCCAACGCTTCACACGAATTACGGACACCGGTAACGCGTATCATGATGACCGCCGAGCTGGCACTGTCAAAAGAAAGGGATCAGGCTGCTTATCAAAAAGTGATCGGTTCGATGCTTGAGGATGCCGAAAAAATGGACCACATTATTACCGGTTTAGTTGCTTTAGCCAAAATGGACCTGGAACTGATCAATTCTAAGCTGGTTCCGATCAGGTTAGACCACCTGATACTCCAAATACAGTCTGAATGGAAATTGCAGAAAAACCTTGATCTTACCATTACCAATCAAAACGCCATTGATGCGAAACCTGAAATAATGGCCAATGCCGTATTATTGCAGATTGCCCTGGATAATATCATTTCGAATGCGTTTAAATTTTCTGATCATCAACAGGTAAGCATTACTGTTGAAGCCAAAGAAAACGATTTTCTCATCCACATTACCGACAATGGAAAGGGCATCCCTGCTGGAGAAGAAGAAAATATTTTTGAACCTTTTTATACGCGGGCCAACGATTTTGGCCTCCAGGGTGAAGGAATGGGGCTTTATATGGCTCAAAAAATCATCCATCTGCTTAAAGGGAAAATAGCTGTGAATAACCTGGAGCAAGGCGGCTGCACTTTTACAGTCATTTTACCAAAGATTTAGAAGCTATTTATCTATCCTCGTGGTTGTCATTCCTGCTAACGCTCGTTTCTAACGAGCGTTGAATAGAATATCGTTTACAACGATAAAATCGTATAACTATTTATGTACCCGTTTGGAAAAGAGCGCAAGCATAATGGAGAAATAATCAACCTATCTGCAACTTTAATCCCCTTTTAAGCCCTATTTAATCCGCCTTTAATTCGGCAAGAATAGTTTTGCTGAATGAAAAGAATAGGTACGTTGCTCATTTTCATTTTAGTCATCACAACCAGGGCAACTTTTGCACAAACCGATACCCTAAGCTTAACCCTGAGGCAGGCCGAAAGCTTTTTTTTAAAAAACAATTACGACCTCCTGGCCAGTAATTATGAGATCGACCGGGCAAAAGCCGAAATGATTACGGCCAAATTGTTTGAGAACCCAACACTTGAGTACGAAAATCTTTTTTACAACCACGAAACCAGGAAATTCCTGCAAACCTCTTATGCCAATGGTCAATATGCAGGATCTGTTTCGCAATTGTTCAAACTCGCCGGTAAGCGGAACAAAAACATCAAACTCGCGCAAACCGGGGTTAAACTGGCAGAGTACGAATATTTCGACCTGTTGAGGACACTGAAATTCGAACTTGTTAATACCTTCTATAAAGCCTATTTCTCTGCACAATCCATAAAAGTATACCAGGAACAAATCAACTCTACCGGGCAATTACTAAAAGCCTACGATCTTCAGTTAAAAATGGGTAATGTGGCGGCAAAAGATGTCATCAGAATCAAATCATTGTTGCTCAACCTCAGGGCTGAACAGGCTGGATTACTGAACGAGCTGGAAGACAACTACAAAGACCTGAAATTGTTATGTGGTTTAGATGCCGGTGCTTCGCTTGTTTTGATAGCAGATCAGGATGCCTTCCAAAACGAGCCAATTGATAAAATTCCCTATGGTTTACTGCTCGATTCGGCCAGGACGAACCGTGCCGACCTTAAGGTAGCCAAAACCGGCCTCCTTTATAACGAACGTAATTTAAAACTTCAAAAAGCAATGGCCATCCCTGATGTAGAAATTGCCTTAAGTTACGACCTAAAAGATAATTATCCCGAAAAATACACGGGTTTGGGTTTAAAAATCCCGCTTCCGCTTTTCTTCAGAAACCAGGGCGAAATTAAAAAAGCGCAGATCGGTATCGCTGCCGCCAATACCAATATCAAAAAACAGGAAACCCTGCTCGAAAACGAGGTATTTAACAGCTATAAAACTGCTTTACGGAATGAAAAATTGTACGCAGAGACAGATCCCGCTTTCAGTACCGACTTTAACACGCTCATTTCAGGACTGATCAAAAATTTCAAAGCCAGGAATATCAGCCTGATTGAATTTTTAGACCTGTATGATGCCTATAAAGAAAATACACTGCAACTGAACAAACTCCGGTTCGAAAGAATGAGTGCCCGTGCTGAGCTCAATTATGTAACCGGTTCTACTATTTTTAAATAAATCTTATGCAAAATCTCTATAAAAGCACTTTACTTATTGCAACAAGCAGCTTGTTACTGGCTTGCAGCGAACACCCAACAGCTGCACCCCATGATAAATTTGTGCTCACCGATTCGTTGATCAACCGCTTGCTGATTGATACGGTGCACCAGGCTAACAACAAGACAGAACTCTTGTTTTCGGCCAAAATTGCAGCAGATGAGGAGCACCGTTCTGAACTTTTTCCCATGGTAAGCGGAACGGTAAACAGTGTTAAGGTACGGCTGGGCGACCAGGTCTCGAGCGGGCAGATATTGGCCACCCTGAGCAGCTCAGAAATGGCCGGTTTTAACAAGGACGTGATTGCGGCCAATGCCGAGCTTAAAAACGCCGAACGATCGGTAAAACAGGCTGAACAACTTTTCCAGAGCGGCTTATCATCTGCAAAAGAACTGGAAGAAGCCAAAAATGATTACCAGGTAAAAAAAGCTGAGGCAAAAAGGGCCAATGCGGTATTAAAGCTGAATGGCGGCAGCAGTACAGGGCTATATGCAATCAAATCTCCTATCAATGGTTTTGTGATCGAAAAAAATGTAACCCAGAACATGCATTTACGTGGCGATAACGATAAGAGCCTTTTCACCATTGCCGATCTCTCCAATGTTTGGGCAATGATTAATATTTATGAATCAGATATTTCGCGTGTAAAGGCTGGCGATGAAGTCAGCCTATCGACCCTCTCCTATCCCGATAAAATTTTTAGCGGTAAAATAGAGAAACTTTACAACCAGGTAGATCAGGATAGTAAAGTAATACTAGCACGTGTGGTGATCCGAAATCCGGGTTTTTTATTAAAACCTGGTATGCTTGGAACAGTAAAAGTTTCAGCAAACTCAGCCATTAATCTCCCTGTACTCCATTCGGGGTCGGTTATTTTCGACGAAAACAAGAACTACGTGCTGGTTCTCGCCCCGGATCATAAAGTAAAAATCCAGGAGATCGAAATTGGCCATAAAACTGCCGATAAAACCTACATCAGCAAAGGTGTAAGCGCCGGCGACCGTATTATCGCATCCAAGCAGGTTTTCCTATTTGAGAGTTTAAAAACACGGTAAAATCCTTTTCATCACTTTGATTATAACAAATGCATAAATTCATTAAAGGCATTATAGGCTTTGCATTGAAGAATAAGTATTTTATCTTTTTTGCTACTTTTATTTTAATCCTGTCTGGTTACCTGAGCTTTAAGCATACGGCCATTGATGCATTTCCTGATGTAACCAATACCAATATCATTATTATTACCCAATGGCCGGGCCGCAGTGCCGAGGAGGTAGAAAAGCTTGTGAGCAGACCACTTGAAATTGCCATGAACCCAACAGAAAAGCGTACCAGTATCCGCTCTTCGTCGCTCTTCGGGCTTTCTATCGTAAAAGTAAGTTTTGAAGATGATGTAGATTATGCCGAAGCCAGGATACAGGTAAACAACCACCTCGATGAAGCTGATTTGCCCGAAGGGATCAAACCAGAGGTACAACCACCTTATGGCCCTACAGGCGAAATATTCCGTTACACCCTTACAAGCGATACCAAATCTATCCGTGAATTAAAAACCCTTCAGGATTGGGTGGTACAAAGAGAGCTTTTATCGGTTTCGGGCATTGCCGATGTGGTAAGTTTCGGAGGTGAGGTAAAAACCTATCAGATTACCGTCGATCCGCAAAAGGCAATTCAGTATGGTGTAAGCGCTACCGAACTTTTCGAGGCAGTATCTAAAAGCAACATCAATGTGGGCGGCGACGTGATTGTGCAAAGCGGCCAGGCTTATGTTGTGCGTGGCATAGGCGTACTCAACAATATCGATGAAATCAGGAATGTAGTGGTCGATAATGTTAATGGCACCCCCATATACGTTAAAACCATTGCCGAAGTTGCCGAATCAGCTTTACCCAGGCTGGGGCAGGTTGGTCGTGATCAGGACCCTGATGTGGTTGAAGGCATTATTGTGATGAGGAAAGGTGGCAATCCAAGCGAGGTAATTGCCAGATTGAAGGAAAAGATCAATACGATCAATACCAGCATATTACCAAAGGATGTAAAAATAAAACCTTTCTACGATCGCGAAGACCTGGTAAACTATTCTGTACATACCGTAATGGGCAATATGCTGGAAGGAATTCTGTTTGTAACCTTAATCGTATTCCTGTTTATGGCCGATTGGCGTACCACCTTAATCGTTTCGGTTATTATTCCCCTGGCCCTGCTCTTTGCATTTATCTGCCTTAAATTAAAAGGCATGTCTGCCAATCTGCTATCTATGGGGGCCATCGATTTCGGGATCATTATAGATGGTGCTGTGGTAATGGTTGAAGGGATTTTTGTAACCTTAGATTGGAGTGCAAAAAAACTGGGCATGGATCGGTTTAACAAAATGAGTAAACTCGGTTTTATTAAAAAGGCCTGCGTTGAAAACGGAAAGGGAATCTTATTTGCAAAGCTGATTATCATTACCGGTTTGCTACCTATTTTTACTTTCGAGAAGGTAGAAGGTAAAATGTTCTCACCCCTGGCGTGGACATTAAGTTTTGCCTTGCTGGGTGCACTAATCTTAACCTTTACGCTGGTACCTGCCATGGCCAGTGTACTCTTAAAAAAGGATGTTAAAGAGAAACACAATATCTTTTTGGAGTGGATTACGAAAACGACCCTCGAATTTTATGATCGCTGCTTCAAAAAAAAGAAGCTTGTTTTTAGTGTTTCTATTGTTGTATTGCTTTTGGGCATTTTTAGCTTCAGGTTTTTGGGAACAGAATTTCTGCCCAGCTTAGATGAAGGCTCTATTTATGTCCGCGCTACCGGACCACTGAGCATTTCATTAGCGGAAACGAAAAAGCTTTCGAATGAGATGAGAAAAATCTTTTTAAGCTTTGAAGAAGTTAAGCAGGTAATGTCGCAGACTGGGAGGCCTAATGACGGGACAGATGCCACAGGTTTTTACAACATGGAATTTCATGTGGATATTTACCCCCGTAAAGAATGGAAACGTAAGCAGACCAAAGAACAGCTGATTGAGCGCATGCAGGAAAAACTAAAAAGTTTCCCCGGTATCAATCTTAATTTTTCGCAGCCCATTTCAGATAATGTAGAAGAAGCCGTATCAGGTGTAAAAGGCTCCATTGTAGTGAAGCTATTTGGTGAAAACTTTGACTACATTGAAAAAGAAGAGGAAAAGATAGAAAGCATTTTAAAAACGGTTGATGGTATTGAAGATTTAGGTATACTAAGAAATCTTGGTCAGCCAGAACTGCAGATCAACCTCAACCAAAAAAAGATGGCTTTATATGGTGTAAGCACTGCTGATGCCAACGCCGTAATCGAAATGGCTATTGGCGGTAAAGCCGCTACACAAATTTATGAAGGCGAACGAAAATTTGACCTGATTATCCGTTATCCTGAAGATTTTAGGAACGATGAACGTTCGATCAGTAAATTACGGGTTCCTACCATATCTGGTACCAACGTTCAATTGGGCGAAATTTCGAGCATACGCAAAATTACGGGTCCCAGTATGATTTACCGCGATAAACACAAACGTTACGGGGCCATTAAATTTTCGGTCAGGGGCCGCGATATGGGAAGCGTAATTGCCGAGGCACAAGAAAAAGTAAATGCAAAGATCCATCTGCAGCCGGGATATACATTGGAATGGGCCGGAGATTTTGAAAACCAGCAAAGGGCCATTGCCAGGTTATCTCAGGCAGTTCCGGTGAGCTTATTACTCATATTCTTCATCTTGTTTGTGCTTTTCGGAAACATTAAAGATGCTTTGTTGGTACTAAACAACGTTCCTTTTGCCATGATTGGCGGTATACTGGCCCTTTTGGTTGCGGGTGTAAACTTCAATATTTCGGCAGGAATTGGTTTCATCGCACTTTTTGGAATCTGCGTGCAAAATGGCGTATTACTCATTACCCGTTTTAAAACCAATATCGCCGACATGAAGCACCATCCCGGCTGGACCTTTACCGATGCCATGCGCGCCGCAGTTGCCAGCAGGTTCAGGCCGGTATTAATGACGGCATTAATGGCTGCCATCGGTTTAATGCCTGCCGCATTATCTACCGGAATCGGTTCTGAAGCATCAAAACCATTGGCCATAGTAGTAATAGGCGGATTAATTACCGACACACTTTTTAACCTTTTCGTTTACCCCATTGTATTCTACTGGTCGAACCGTAAAAAAGTGCAGAAAATGATACCGGAAAGCCTGTAGGGATGGAAAATGGGATAGGTAAAATGGAAGATGGAATATCCAAGCGATCGTCATCCTTAGCAGAGCCGAAGGATCAATCGTAAATGTTAAGTTGCATCAATAAAAAGCATAGTCATCTCGACTGAAACGCAGTGAAACGGAGAGATCTGTCTGGGTAGATCTCTCCCGTAAATCGTCACCCTGAACTTGATTCAGGGTCTATCATGCAAATAGATTTCTCCATCACGCTCCAGTCCGTATCACTACTTCGCTTACTCCGCACCTTTCCGCTGTGTTCTTGGCAGTAAAACCATGCTACTTTAGCCCGCTGATGTATTTTCTCATTTTGGCTACAAAAGCCCTCAATTAGGCTACAAATTACAGACCGGCCTTAGCCACCTTTGATCCATCATTTATTCAGATAAAAATTATGGAACATCAACAGGAACATCAGGGTACAAATATCCCAACAGCAAATAAGGTTTGGTTTATTACAGGTGCGTCCCGCGGATTTGGGCGTGTATGGGCAACAGCAGCTTTAGAACGTGGCGATAAGGTGGCAGCAACGGCAAGGAACCTCTCGGCCATTGCCGATCTTCAGGAAAAGTACAAAGAAAATGTATTGCCCCTCGAACTCGACGTAACCAATTACGACCAGGTAGCAAAAACCGTTCATCAGGCGCACGAACATTTCGGGCGATTGGATGTTGTTTTAAATAATGCGGGTTATTCGCTTGTCGGTACTATTGAAGAAGCTACCATTGACCAGGTTAAGGCCATGTATAACACCAACATTTTTGGAGCAGTGGCTGTTATACAAGCTGCGCTGCCTATATTACGCAAGCAGGGTTATGGCCATATTTTAGGTACATCCAGTAACCTTGGCCACGTAGTTTTACCCGTTATCGGATATTACAGTTCATCTAAATGGGCATTTGAAGCCATTCACGAAAGTTTGGCAGCAGAGGTAAAATCATTTGGGATCAAAGTTACCATTATCGAACCGGGTGCCTATGCCACCGAATTCGGAAGTCAGGCTTCTTTAAAGTTTGCAGATGGATTGGATCTATACACCGATTTTAAAGCAAAGTTTTTTGAAGGTTTGCAACACATGGAAAGAGGTAATCCGGAGGCAACGCCCGAGGCCATTTTTAAAGTGGTGGATACAGAAAACCCACCTTTACGTTTATCGCTCGGCAGCCATAACCTGGCCTGGGTACGTACGGCTTACGCTGAGCGTATAGCCAGCTGGGAAGAATGGGAAGCGGTATCGAATGCAGCGCAGGGTTAATTAATCAGAAATCAACCATATAACCGATAAACACTGGCTTATCGGTTATATTTGTATAATATCAATATGAAAAAGGTAGACAATAGCCCTTATAAATTCAGTTCGTTAACAGAAGCACACCGGATGTTGGGCCTGCCCCAGCCTAAGCACCCTTTGATCAGCCTGATCAACAATGAAGAGCATCCGGTTGAAATGAGCGGACAGCCTAATTCGCATATCCTGAATTTTTATAAGATTTCGTATAAACCAAAATTAAGCGGCAGGCTAAAGTATGGCCAGAGTTATTATGATTTTGATGAAGGCGGTTTATTATTTGCTGCTCCCAACCAGGTTATTGGTCACGATGAAGATTTAAGCTCAAGCGTTTGCTCCTTGTTTACTTTATTGATCCATCCCGATTTTTTATTGTCTTATCCAATAGCAAAAAAAATCAAAAGTTATGGCTTCTTTTCCTACTCAGCCAATGAGGCCTTGCACCTGTCTGAAAAAGAAAAAACCACTGTTATTGCTATTTTTAAGAGTATCGAGGAAGAACTGAACAGCAGGATCGACGATTTTAGCCAGGATGTGATCATCGCACAAATCGAACTGCTGTTAAATTACAGCAATCGTTTTTATAAACGGCAATTTATTACGCGCAAGGTATTAAATAACGACCTTTTGCAAAAACTCGAAGAATTGTTAGAAGAATATTTTAACGATAAAGTAACCATGCTTAAAGGTTTACCTACGGTGCAATACCTTTCTGATCATTTAAATGTTTCTCCAAGTTACTTAAGCGATCTGCTCCGTTCGCTAACCGGACAGAATGCACAACAGCATATCCACCAGAAACTGATCGAAAAAGCAAAAGAAAAATTATCGGGCACCAGTTTATCGGTGAGCGAAGTGGCATACGAACTGGGCTTTGAACACCCGCAATCCTTTAATAAATTGTTCAAAGCAAAAACGAAGGTATCGCCGTTGGCATTTAGAAAAATGTTTAATTAAGCAAAAATGCTCTACCTGTAGCGTTTTTGCTTTCTGCATCGTATAAGCTGCAAATTAAAGCTTTATGAAAAAAATACTATTACTCATTTTGGCTGCAGCAGGCCTTTTGTATATATCATGCAAGAAAACCGGTCATGAGCATGATGGACCCGGTGAAGTTTATGGTAAATGGAAACTCACCGAAGCGATGCAGGATCCCGGTGATGGAAGTGGCAGATATAAAAAGGTAACCGGCGAGGCCAAATACCTTGTTTTAAGCAAATCGGCAGATAACGCCGGTAAATTTGAAGGTGATGCGCTTCCGGATTTGTTTTCTTTCAGGATTCTGGACAGTGTAAAAATGGAAGTTTCCAGTAATACCTATAAAACGCCATTGATTTATTATTACAAAGTTTCGGCAAAATCGCTGCAGCTTAACCCACCCTGTTTCGAAGGTTGCGGGTACAGGTTTGTAAGAGAATAACAGCCTGGTAGATCAAGCAGTAAAAAATAATTTATTAGAAGCAGCAGTTAATAAAACCCTTCTTTAACTAATTGTGATCACCATTTGATTAAGTTAAATATACCCGCTGTTAGCCCCTAAGCCTGTCGAAGACCTTTATCTGTCTACAACAAAAATATTTGTCCTTCAACAGGCTCAGGATGAACGGTCATTTTTAAACAGTCAAACTATCCCAGATCACCTGGTAAACATCCGGTGCATACAAGGTTTTACCAACTGCTTTGGAAGTTACCAAAACCGGTTTAAACTGATCGGCCACATGAATGCGGCCATGTGATCCTTTAACCAGCGTAGCATCTAGCGGGATTACATCCATCACATAACGAAAACCGGCTTTTTTCCTTAAAAGTTTATATCCTGCCCTCAATTTAGAGGTCATAAACATTTCTACAGGATCGTAACCAGGCTTTTTATGGATATCTACCACCCTTGCATAATCAGGTGCTTTGGCATCATCAAGCCAGAAATAATAGGTAAACCAGCTGTTTTCTTTGGCCATCAGCACCAGATCGCCTGAACGTTCATGGTTGATGTGGTGTTTTTTCTGTTCTTCTTTATCTAAAACCAGCTCAACACCGGCTACGTCTTTCAATAAGGCCTTCACCTGTTCCGTCACGCTTTTATCGTTAATGTATACGTGTGCAATCTGGTGATCGGCCACGACAAAAGCTTTTGACGCACCTGCATCCAGGAGTTCCAATCCTCTTTCTTCGCGGATCTGGATCCATCCCTTTTCCCTGAACAGGCGGTTTAAATGAACAGGATGATTTACCGGGGCTATGCCATATTCGGAAAGTAAAATGATACGCGCACCTTTTTCTTCATAAAAGCGCACCAGATCAGAAACCACCGCATCAATTTCCTGCAATTCGGGCTTGATTTGTGCTAAGTCTGGTCCGAATTTTTGTAAACAGTAATCAAGATGTGGCAAATAGATCAATGTAAGCGTGGGGTTATGAAGTTTTTCGGTTTCCATTGCCGCATCGGCAATCCACCGGGTTGATTTAATATTGGCTCCCGGCCCCCAGAACTGGAACAATGGAAATTGCCCTAGCTTATCCTGCAGGTAATCGCGCAGTTCGGCAGGTTGCGAATAACAATCGGGCAGTTTACGGCCATCGGCCAGGTAATTGGGCCGTGGTGTAACCGAATAATCAACCGTAGAATACATGTTATACCACCAGAATAGATTGGCACAGGTAAAGTTTGGATCTTCTTTTTTGGCCTGATCCCATATTTTTTCGGCATTGACCAGTTTGTTCGACTGTTTCCAGAATTTAACTTCTGCATCGGTATCATCGTACCAACCGTTACCTACAATTCCGGTTTCGGAAGGGAATTTCCCGGTAAGGTAACTCGATTGCATCGAGGTGGTAACTGCCGGCAACAGGGGTTCGATGGTACTGAAGTGGTTTTCAGAAATATATTTTTGGATAAAAGGCGTATGCGCTCCTATTACGGATGATGACAGGCCTACGATGTCGATAACAACGGTTTTATGCATGATCTACTGTTCTAATAATGTTTTTACCCAGGCCAGTTCCCTGATGATGGAATCGTTTAAAGGTGCTTTTAAAGTTGTTGGCAAAACCTCCCAGGTATAGGTTTCTACTTCCAGATGGGCTGTAAAAGAGCTTTCTTTCTGCAGGTTCAGTACTTCGGCAATATCGCTTTGGGTAGATTGGATCAGGCCCATATCTTCTACAAAGATCGGGACGTGGAAATGTGCGCGCCATTCTTCTACCGATACATCTCCGGCCGCTGCCAAAGCCTCTGCAAGATCGGGATACCGCAATAAAGTGCCATTGTTTTTACGCGCAATTACCTGGTGCAGGTAAGTAGGTTCATCAAAACGGCTCAGCTCATCCAATACTGCTCGGCGTTCAGGCATTGAAGCCGGTAATTTTGCCTTCAATGCAGCGCTGATCTGGATTTTGCCTATTTTGATACCTTTCTGCCTCAATTCGTTAATAATAGCCGTATGCGGTTCGTACCCGATGGCAAAATGGCAAACATCGTAACACAAATAAATGTGGTTTTTAATCAGTGTTTCATTATTTCCGGCAGGTAAAAGTACATTTTCGTACCAATGGATAAATTCGGGTCCGGATTCAAGGAAGCCATCAGGTTCAGGCTCAATATCCAGGTGGATGAGCTTGCCACGCTGTTCCTGTATTTGCTGCAGGCCTTTGGCAACTTTTACAATATTGGCAGTCGCCTTATTTGTAGCGTTTTCTCTTGCCCCCGCATCGGTAAACCAGGGTTTATAACTCAAAGGGGAAGTGGAGATGCCACCGTCCATATCGTCCGGAAGCAGCTGAGAAAGGATATGAGCCAAACGGAGGGTATACGCTACCCTGTCTTCGGTTGTCCAATCGGGTGCATGTACCTGGTCTTTAACCCTCGTGTGATGGAACCCGCCATAAGGAAAACCGTTCATCGTAAAAACATAACCCCCTTCGTCCTGAAGCCATTGTTTAAAAACCATTAAATGGTTTTGCTCCAAAAGTTCAATACTGGCAAGGTTGGAAAGGCGTAAACCAATTCCGAGGGGCGAACCAGGCGATAACCCGGCTTTTAGCTTCGGGAAACTATCTTTCAGTACGGCAAAATGTGTTTCCCAGTTTTCTCCAGCGTAAATATTGGTACAGAAAGTTAAATGTCCGGAATTTAATTTCATTGCTTAATGTTGGATAATGGCCGTTTGGTTATTTAAAATCCCGGCTGCCTGTTTTAAAATCTGTGGGTCTATTTCGTGTACTTCCTCTCCACTGCCAATGCCGGTAAGCAGGGTAATGGTTAATTGGCCGCCAAGGTGTTCACGGAACTCCTCCAGTCCCTGCAAAATCGGGCTATTACTTTCATTAACCTGTAACAAAGGGTGTGTTAACTCAAAACCAAGTGCCTGGATCAGGTTAATTACCCGTTGTGCCTCTTCGGCTGTAATTCTTCCGGATAAGTTCGAATATACGCTATCCAAAGCGATACCCATTGCCACGGCCTCTCCGTGCCTTACTTCAAAATTGCTAAGATATTCGAGTTTGTGGGCACTCCAATGGCCGAAATCCAGCGGCCTGGCCGAGCCATTTTCAAAAGGATCGGCACTACGGATGTGTTCCAGGTGTAGTTTGGCACACTTCCAGATCTGGTCATTCATGGCTGCAGTATCCCGTGCGGCAAGTGCTGCTGCATTGGCTTCGAGCCACTCAAAAAACTCGGCATCTTTAATCAAAGCCACCTTAATGGCCTCGGCAATACCCGAACGCCAGTCACGGTCAGATAAGGTACTTAAAAAAAGTTCGTCGTTAAAAACAGCAACGGGTGGTGAAAAAGTACCCAAAAAGTTCTTTTTATTAAAATAGTTAATGCCATTTTTTACCCCAACGCCCGAATCATTCTGCGAAAGAACCGTACTCGGAATCCTGATGTGTTTAATGCCCCTGTGTGCAATCGTAGCTGCATAGCCCACCATATCGAGTACAGCACCACCACCAATTGCGGCCACAAAAGAATGGCGGTCTATACCATGTACGTTAATGGATTCCAATACCTGGTCGAAATAGCGGGTATCGTTCTTCACCTGTTCACCCCCGGGAATGACCAGGATATCCTGAACCAGCTGTGTTTTAACGTATTTAGAGAAATAGTTTTTAATTTCAGTAATAAGGCCCTGGTGCGCTTTGGCTACCCCTTCATCAATTACAAATAAAATTTTCTTTACAGTAACCGCAGGGTTTAAATTGATTAAAAAATTGTTCAGCAAATCGTTTTCAGGTGAAAACAGTGCTGAAGTAAAGAAAACATTGTAGTTATATTGTACGCTGAAAGATTGATGTAAATGTTCCATAATTGGATAATCTGTGTATGGTTTAGGTAACAGCAAATAATTTAGAGAGCCACAACGATAGGGGCAATAAAGCCGCGATGATAAAAGCAAGGGTCAGGGCATCGAAAGTTACCGCCCAGGCAGCATCCATCAAAATCAGGGATATTACGCCAGCTTTAACGGCTGCACCGATATTTTTGCCAATAGGCTGACCAATTGCCTTCAAAAGCGGCCTGAAAATCATAAAAGTAAAGGGCACCAGGAAAAGCAGCGACCACAGCAACCTCTCGTTTACAAAAGCAAAATAAGCAATCGCAAAAATTACTATTGCATAAAGAAAGGCGGCCAGGTACAAGTTTTTAGCATGGCCTCCGTGAACTTCGCCACGGCTCGTCATGGTGATGGAGAAAATATAGATTACCGGAATAACCGCTAAATAATAATGACTGTAAAGCAATTCCGGCACAATACTTAAACCCAGCAAGAGGTTAAATCCCCGGCATAAACCCATATTAAAGGGGCCTAAAAAAGAATGGTGCTTGCTTAGTTTGTTATACAGCAAAGCGAAAACGGCTACTAAAAACGCAAGTATACCGGAAGTAAAACTATTTAAGGATGCAAATGCAATTCCAGCCAAAAGTAAAAGGGTACCAAAAATGGTTGCATGCTGCAAACTGATCAGGCCACTGGGAATGGCCCGTTCCGGCCGTTCAACTTTATCGAGTTCGGCATCAAATACATCGTTAAAAACAATGCCTCCACCATATAAACAAGCTGTTGATGCGGCCAAAAGCAAAATGGAAAGCCATGGAACGGAAAATCCGCTGCTTAAAACTCCCGAAATGGCAATTCCCGCTAAAATATCGGCTACAGAAGTAACAATATTGGCAGGACGCATCATGCGCAGGTAAACAATTATTTTTTTCAATGCCATTTAGCTGATAATGATCGAAGATTTATCGGGTTTTGGTTGCTGTCCGCCACGCAAAATGGTATTGCCTTCAAATTTCTCGGTAAGGTCTACAGCCGCATTAAAATCGGCCTCATCAAGCTGTCCGCTTTGAGCAAAAGCGGTAATTGCATTGCGGTAGGTAACGAGTTCAATTTCTTCATCGCTTAAACCCCGTAATTTCATTAAGGCCGCAGTTTTAGGTACGGCCAATGGGTCGCTAATACCCCAATCGGCAGCCGAATTTACCATAATGCGTTCTGCACCGTATTGTTTTACAATCTCTACCATACGCTCGTTACCCATTTTGGTAAAAGGATAAATGGTAAAGGCAGCCCAGAAACCACGGTCTAAAACCTCTTTTACCGTTTCTTCATTGTTATGGTCTATAATCACCTGGTAAGGATCGAGGCCATGTTCTAAAGCAATATCCATACTCCGCTGGGTACCTTTTTTCTTATCGCGGTGTGGCGTATGCACCTGTACAGGCAAACCGGCTTCTTTGGCAAGTTCGAGCTGTAACCTGTAGTATTTCTCCTCGGCAGCGGTCTGATCGTCGAAACCGATTTCGCCAATGCCTACCACCCCTTCTTTATAGATAAATAAGGGCAGGATCTCCATAACCTGCTCGGCCAGGCTTTCGTTATTGGCCTCTCTTGAATTAAGCCCGATGGTACAATAATGTTTAATACCGAACTGTGAAGAACGGAAACGCTCCCAACCAACCAAACTGCTGTAATAGTCTCTGAAACTGTCTAATCCGGTACGTGGCTGGCCCAACCAGAATGCAGGTTCGATTAACCCAACAATACCGGCATCGGCCATGGCCTGATAATCATCCGTAGTTCGGGAGGTCATGTGAACATGCGGATCAAAAAATTTCATCCCCTTTACAGCACTGATATCGAAAGCCTCAGGCTCCCCCATCATTGCTTTATCTCTTGCGATTGAGCTACTACAACACATCTCTTTATCTTAATTTTTTAGGTTATATTGAATTCCAGGTTAAGCTTCCATCGGCCAGGGCCAATTTCAGTTCCGGGAAGGTATTGATAAAATCTTTGGCCTGCGGGTAATCCGATCCGGCTACAGCCAGTGCAATGGCACGCTGTTCGGTCGGGTTATAACGCTGTAGACCAGTCTTGAGGTCTTCAAAAATTTCGGCGTTGATAAATTTAGCGACCAGGCGCCACAACTGTGGATTTACTTCCCTGCCTGCCGCCCAGCGTTCTTTGGCATAATCTACCAATGTTAAAGCCAGCTGAAGATTGGCACGCTCATCCAGGCCTACAATACGTTTAATATTTTTTTCGGTAAAAAACGCCTTTAAAACAAGCTGGTTCCAGGCCGCCTCATCGAGATTTGCCGCCGGATACGGATTATTTTCCATAATGGCTTCGAGCACAGACCCAATATTGCTCCTGATCCCTTCGGCGCAGCGTTTCACCCAGCATCCGGGATGCGCCAAAAACGGCAGTGCCGAATATAAAGCTACAGCCTCGTTCACCTCGGCCGACAGGAATAAACGCTCAATGTTTGAAAATAAGCGTTCTTTATCGCCAGGATCCAAACCTGCCAGCAACCACACACGGCTCAGCCTATCAATGGTCCAGCTACGGATATAACCAAAGCCTGCTGTATCCAGTGCCTGTTGCTGATCTCCGGTAATGGTAACCGGTAACTTGCCTGTTTTACGCGGCAACATCACAAATACTTTGCCTAGCTGTGCCCATTGGTCCTGAGATTGCATAAAAGCTTCCAGCCAATTTTCGGCCTCCGGATTTATATTGTTTTTAACAACAGCGCCCATTATTTCTTTCACCGCCTTCATATGATTACCGCTCATAAATAAAATCTCCCTCAAGGCACTTATGCCGTTATACCGGCAGAAACAAAATAATTGATCAGGAGTGCACCTGCAATAATCAACAGGCCAAAGAATTCGCGCGTTTGCTCGATATAAGGTTTCGTTGCCTGCATGCTCTGCACAAGGCTCTCGCGCCTGTATTTGGTAATCCAATCGCGCACACCATCTTTTGCAAAGAAAAGGATAACCGCATAAATTAAATAAAAAGCAGTTAAAAACAGGTAAGCAAAAGGGTAAAATTTACCAGCTGCAGCTAATCCGCAGCATATTGCGGCACTTAAATAGATAGACACCCATAAGAAAGCATCGTTATCGTTAAGGTTCACATAAGCAAAACCCAAAAATGAGATACAAAAAATAATGTTAAGAATAATTAAAAGCATTTTGAGTCATTTGGTTTAAATAAGCTAATCGGTTGCCCGATTCTTTCATTGACAAACAAAGTTATTTAAACAGAATGCTTTTTTTGCTTAAAATATGTAAATTATATACTGCTATAAAATTTTTTTTTGATTAAAACAGCACCAGTTCAATCAAACAATAACCTCATATTCAATAATTTAAAGATAAAAAACAATCAATTTACCGATCAGCGGGCACAAAACCATTTTTTCGCATCCATTCGTAGCAGCTTATAAACCAGCTGTCTTTATTCTCTGCATCATAAAGGCCAAAGCCATGGCCTCCGGTTTGCAGGATATGCATTTCACTTTTAACCTTTGCTTTTAGCAAGGCATCGAAAAACTGCAAACTGTTTTTCACCGGTATTACCTCATCATCGGCTGCATGAACCAGGAATGTTGGCGGCGTAACCTGGCTTACAGATTTATTGGTGCTGTATAATCCCAATGTTTCGGGGCCAGGGTTTTTTCCTATTAAATTTTCCCGGGTGCGTGGTATCTCCGGATCATAAATAATAACCGGGTAAAGTAAAATCATAAAATCAGGACGGAGCGAGGTATTTTCTTTATTATCGATCACTACCCTGTTTAACTGCGTGCCCGCTGTTGAAACTAAATGGCCACCTGCCGATAGCCCCATCATTCCTATCCGGTTAGGGTTGATATTCCATTCGCCGGCGCTCCGGCGTAACGTTTTAATCGCCATTTGAGCATCCTGCAAAGGGCCGATTGTTTTGTCGATCATAATTTTATCGCTGGGCAGGCGGTATTTCACCACAAAGGCAGCTACTCCCAGCGCATTAAAAGCCCTGGCCATTTCAATGCATTTTTTGGGCGCAAGAACAAAATAACCACCGCCGGCAAAGAGGATTACAGCCGTTCCGTTGGCTTTATTTTTAGCAGGAAAATAAGCCTGCATGGTGGGTTTACTTACATTTTTAATCAAACCACTGCTATCGGTTTCTTCCGTATAATCGGCAGGGGTTTTCTTTGAATTTGGCACCCGTTCCGGGTAGAGCTGAATGGTAAGATCCTGGGCATAACAAAATGACACGGATAAAATAGAAAAGAAAAAAATAAAGGCGCGGTTCATGTAAAAGGCTTTAATTGATAACCCGATAAAATTAAGCCCTGTTTAACCGGAAACATGTGCAGAAATGCGCTATTTACCGGTGCATTTTTCTGAACGTTAAAGGTTGCAGGCCATAAGCAGATTTAAAGGCCCTGCAAAAAGCACTCTCGTTTTCGAATCCACTGCCCCAGGTGATTTCGTGGATGGGTTGATCCGTATTTTTAAGCAAATCGGCAGCCTGTTTTAGTTTTATCCGGATCAGGTATTGGTGTGGGGTAACCTTAAATACAGATTTAAACTGCCTGATGAGCTGGGGTACCGATAAACAAGCCATACTGCCCAGTAATTTTAAATCAGGTTTTTCCATAAAAGTTGAATGGAGATAATCTTTCGCAATACACAGGCGCCGGTAAATTTCGATTTTTGAGGATGGCTTTATGGCCTGCACCCCAGCTATTTTTTTTGTATCAGATTTGAGGGTACTGATCAGGTACCTGAGTAAAAAAACCAGTTGTTCTTCTGTACCATCGTTGTAACCATTATGCTCGAGCTGCGAAATAAGCTTTCCCAGTTGCAACTGTAATTCCGGGCCGGTATCATTCAGTGTCTGAAAAAATTCGGGTTGCTTATTATTGCTGTAAAACGGGTTATCCAATAGCTCCGTTTCACTTTTCAAGGTATCGTCAAATACCCGGGCCGCAAAATCTTTCTGAAAAAAAACCGATAGCCCCCTTACCTTATCGTGGGTATCGATCTTGCAGGAATAATGCTGTTCATCGTTTAATACCAGGAACTGCCCCGGCCTGATGGCCAACCGGCGTTTATTTACCCCGTACCACTCCTCTCCTTTTAATATCGTTTTGAACGAAAGGCAACCTACGTGGTCATCGCAAAAACTGTAACTGCTCAGCGTATTGAAAACAACATTATGGGTTTTAAATCTTCCGAAATGAAGATCCTTATCAAAATCAGGGCTGGAATGATCCGGTAACGAAGTTAAATACATTATTGATCCTATTTTTTTACTACAGGTTAATACAAGATACTCATTACCATATTAAAGATCAAATCAGCAGTCGAAAGCGCCACGCCTAAGCAGCCTTATTCTATCCTGGTATTACTCAACATAAAGAAAAGGATATAAAGCGCTTAAACCTATCCAGTTTTAATTATTTAGCTTCACTGTTAATTTTCAAAAACCAATTTCAGAATATTGGCCAGCACGGGGTTATGATCATCGGCCCGCCAATTGATCAATAAGTCGGTTTTAAAAGGCAGCGGGATAAAGCGCAGCCCCGGGCTTTGATGGTGCATATAAGAATCGGGCAGGATGGCAATGCCCAGGCCTTTTCTAACCAATGCGATGATGGTTGAGCCGAATTCGGAGTGCAGAAACACATCGGGAACAAACTCGTAAGATTTAAAAAGGGCCTGGATGATCTCGCTGTAACTGCTCCCCTCATCTTTTGTGGGCAGGATAAATTTCTGTTGCTTTAAGCTTTCGGTTGATAAATCACCGAAACCTTTAAAAGGATGATCTAACGGAACCACGAGCGCCAGGTGATCGGAATGTATTGTTTTCGACCTGATGCCCGGTTCTCTGTTGATATCGCGGGTAATGGCAAGATCTATTTTATAATTTTTCAGGAATTCCAGTTGGTTTTCGTACAAAACCTGCACCAGTTTAATCTGCAGCTGTGGGAATGCGGCCGTAATCTTCGCTAAAAGATCGGGCATGAGCGATGCAGATATCGAATCGGGATGCGCAATGGTTATCGTTCCGCGCTCGCCCAGGTGAAGCTGTTTGGCAAACTGGTGGATGTATTCGATTTCATTTAACTCCAGCTCCCATTTTTCTTTTAAAAATTTCCCTGCCGGGGTGAGTTTCACATTCCGTTTATTACGCTCAAAAAGCTGCAAACCCAGCTCATGTTCGAGCGACTGTATCTGCCGGCTAAGGGCTGATTGTGTGATATTTACCTTTTCTGCCGTTTTCCAATAATGAAGCTGCTCCGATAAGGCTAAAAAATACTTGATGCGCTGAAGATCCATTAATGCAAAATACACATTAATAAATGAAATAATAGCATTTTAAATCATTTAATAACTTCCTACATTCGCAGCATGGAGCAGCAGATCACAATCGAAAGGGTAAACGTTGCCGAGGTTAAAAAACTACAGGAAATCGGGAGATTCACCTTTTTTGAAGCTTTTGCCGAAGTAAATACGGAACAAAACATGAGCAATTACCTTGAAAACCATTTTTCAGAAGAGCAGCTGGAAAACGAACTGAACAACAGGGATTCCCAGTTTTATTTTGCCCGCGTGAAAGAAAAGGTAATTGCTTATCTAAAAATCAACCTCGGCGAAGCGCAAAATGAAAAAATAGATGATGCACTCGAAATTGAACGGATTTATGTATTAAAAGCATTCCATGGTAAGGGAGTGGCACAGGCCCTCTATCAAAAAGCAATTGATATTGCTCACCAAATGCAGCTGGGAAAGGTATGGTTAGGTGTTTGGGAAGAAAATTACAGGGCTTTAAGATTTTATGAAAAAAACGGTTTTACAGCCTTTGGCAAACATGCATTCTGGCTGGGCGATGACGAACAAACCGACCTGTTGATGAAAAAAGAATTGGCCAGCACAAACGAATTAAAAACACATTAATGGAAAAAAGAACGCTTTTTCTTATTTTACTTATCCTGGGCACCGCTTTCTGGGGCATTTCCTTTCCGGTTACCAAACTGGCTATTGGCCAAAGTCAACCACTTTTATTTTTATGCTACCGTTTCTTTTTGGCAACCATGGTTTTATCGGTAGTTTTTTGGAAACACGTTAAGCAAGCCAAGGTAACATCCATCAAAACGGGTGCAGGCCTGGCCATTCCGCTTGTGCTCGGCATTTACCTGCAAACGCTTGGCATTACCCATACCGCTGCTTCGCAGTGTTCGTTTGTTGCCGGAATAACGGTAGTGATGATTCCAGTGATTAAACTCGTTATTTACCGCAAATCGGCGCCCTTAAAAATATGGATAGCGGCA
This sequence comes from Pedobacter zeae, assembly GCF_014196715.1. Taxonomy (GTDB): domain Bacteria; phylum Bacteroidota; class Bacteroidia; order Sphingobacteriales; family Sphingobacteriaceae; genus Pedobacter; species Pedobacter zeae. Next base: position 1,114,918 of record NZ_JACIEF010000002.1, on the reverse strand, counting down.
TTTACGGCACTAATGGGTTTATTTATGATTTCGATCAATGATCATCTCCGCATCGGAACCGGCGATCTTTATACCATTATTGGTGCATTTTGTTTTGCCATCTACCTGATACAGGTTGAAAAAGAATCGAAAGCAGCTAACATTGTGCCCACCATTGTACCCATGTTTGCCACCTGCGCCCTATTTACCTTTTTATTGGCCACTTTTCAGGCCGATACGGTATGGTTACCGCAGCAGCCAACCTTTTGGCTGGGTATTGTTTTCTGTGCCTTGTTTTCAACGGCCTACATGTATACCATATCCAACATCGCCCAAAAGTACATCAGTGCCGAAAGGGTATCGATCATTTATCTTTTCGAGCCGGTATTTGGCGCCTTTGCTGCACATTTTATATTGGGAGAAGAAATTACATCGAGGCTCTTAATTGGTGGCGGGATGATATTTTTGGCCACACTGATCTCCGAACTCAGGTGGAAAATGCCAAATCAACTGGCCATACCAGGCCTGTTAAAGTGGAAAAAGGACCAAGGCTAATTTTTTGAAGCCACCCAAATGATCGATATATTCGTACAATGGAACCTATCGTACTGGACCGATCGCAGGCACGGAAAATCATTTTACAAGCAGCCGGACTTTCAAAAAAAGCACCGTTCGGGATGGGAATCGATGCTGTTTACCTGGTAATTGACCATCTGGGCTATGTACAGTTAGATACCAACTATGTGGTAGAACGTGCCCACCACCATGCCCTGTTCTCCCGCGTTCCCGATTATCAAACAGAATGGCTCGCGCAACTTGGCGAACAGGGCGATATTTTTGAATACTTTACCGCTGATGCCGGCTTTATGCCCATGCACGATTTTCGCTTTTCCTTACCGGTTAAAAAGGCGTTTGCAACACGCGATACTTCCTTAACGAAAAGAGAAGCTGACCTGATGAACCAGATTTTAGACCAGGTGGAACGCGATGGAGCGGTGATGGTTGGAGATTTTGAGAACGACCGTGTAGAGGCAAGTTCGGGCTGGTGGGACTGGCGGCCGGCAAAAGTTGCACTGGAAAGACTTTACCTCGAAGGTAAACTGATGATCAGCCGGACCAGTGCTTTTCAGAAAGTTTATCACCTGCCATTAGATAGGGTACCTCCGGATATCGATCAGACCATGCCTACCGGCGAAGCTTATGCACGTTATGTGATTAACCGTACACTCGGCGCTTTGGGAATTTCTTCCATAAAAGAAATGGCATGGCGCTCGCGCCGCGTAAAAGGCAACCTGGTAAAAACAGAGCTGGAAAAAATGGTCAGTACCGGCCTGGTGAAGCCTGTTATAGTAGAGGGCGTAAAAACTAAATTATACATGCGCGCCGGCACAGAGACTCATGTGAGTTTAGAAGATGAGGTTTTTATCCTTTCCCCTTTCGATACGCTTAATGTATTCCGTTCGCGCTTAAAAGATTTTTTCGATTTCGATTACCAGATCGAATGTTTTGTTCCGGCGCCAAAGCGAAAATTTGGTTATTTTTCACTCCCTATCCTGGCCGGAGAAAAATTTATTGCCAGGATGGATGCCAAAGCCGATCGTAAACAAAAAATACTAATTGTTCACAACCTCCATTTTGAGCCTGTTGAAATTGGGAAAGAAACCATCCATAAATTGGTATGCCATCTAAAAGAATTCATCCTGTTCAACAAATGCAGAGATGTGCAGTTTAAAAAAACCAACAATAACAATTTACTGGCATTAATTAGCAAAGAATTTAAGTAACAAAAATATTACTTTACAGGAAGTGGTAATCCTGCTACACTCGGCCAAAGTATCAGCACAGATTAGGAATGCTTTAAGGGACGGTAACCGGATAAATCCTCCCCATTAGGTCTTGCCATTTTCCACCAGCTAACAGTTCTGTCTTTTTTTCTCCCCTCTTGGTATGCGCCGTCTGACTGCTCAGTCAGGAATGAAAATAGAAATAGATTATGCTGGGAAAGGCAATTTCCTCAGCCTTAATACAAGGAATTTCATTTAATTGCTTGCTGATGTACATGACCAATTGCCTCGGGTCGGAAGCAAAAATAGGCATCCCCTGAAAATGTAGACTTTTCGCCCTGTCATCAGCGAAAACCTCTACCAATTGATTGGCCTTATATTCAAGTGATATTCCAGAATCCATGTACACCGTCGTAATATCATCCCTACTATCGCCAACAACCTGCATTGCTTCAAGTACAGTTTTTAAATCGTCCTGACTGAAGAACTCGCTGAATTGATTGAAGGTATCAAGTAATTCCTGTTCCTGCTGCTGCGAATTTTCGCTCCTTTCTGCGGTGATGGAGCCGAGTTCATCGTAATATGTTTGTAGAACTGATTTATCCGTCAAAAATTCTATCGGCCCCAAGCCGATCAACGGCAATAGCTCCCAAAACGGCGAATGTGAAGTATGCTTACTCATATCACGAAGTTAAATATTATTTAAAGAAACTTATAAAGATTAGTGAGTGGTTACTATCCTGTCCGTTTTTGCTCCCTGCCACTGCCGATTTGGCCTTAGATCCATTTCGCAGCAATAGCGGTAAAGCATCAGCAATTTTCGGCTTTTTTCAGTTAGCTGTTACTTTTATCATATTAACTGATTAATACAGCATACCTCTTTATTGCCTATGGCCGTCACATTGTTACTCTGTTCCGCTATTTCCTTAGCCGCATCAAACTTGTTTAATAAGAAGAAGCCATAAAGTATTTTTTGTGGTATATTGGTGCAACATCCTTAAATAATGTTTGTCTTTTTTAAGCAGGTACATCAATCATCTAAAACAGTATAAGCCCTTGGCCCGATATGAAAAAAGCAATTATTACCGCGCTGTTTGCACTGATCAGTGCTGCCTGTTTGTCGCAAACGTTATCAAAAACAGATTTTATGGAAGATCTGGAGTTTCTAAAAAAAACCTTACCTCTTAAGCATACCAATCTTTTTGCCAAAATAGACAGTAACCAATTTAAAAATAAGGTCGATCAGGTATCCATGAGGTCGAACGGGTTTGACAGGAACCGCTTTATTGTCGAGCTCTTCAGGCTAACAAAATCCATTGGCGATGAGCATACTTTTATAGAAGTAAATTTCACCAAAGTTTTGCCTGTGCAATTCGAACTTTTTAAAGAGGGTTTATTCGTTGTAGGCATCGATCCGGCAAACACTTCGGTATTGAACAGCAAATTAGAAAGCATAAACGGACATCCGGTAAACGACATATTGGCCCGTTTCAGAGAAATTATCCAGGATGAAAACCCCATGTATTTTAACGACCGGCTTTTGCAACACCTTAACAACCCGGTATTGTTAAATGGCTTAGCGCTGATCAGTAACGATTCTACCGCAACATTTACCTTAAGCAACGCAGCTGGCCAGGTACAAAATATTAAGCTTAAAGCCGTTGCCGGCAAAGATGCCACAAAACTTAACCTGGCGCAATCAGGCAACAACCTGCTGTCGCATCAAAAGAACAGCAATTACTGGTTCGATTACCAAGCAGATACAAAAATCCTCTATTTTAACTATAGCGATTGTAGCGAACACGCATCCTATCCCTTTGCAAAATTTGCTGAAGAACTTTTCACTGTGATCGACAAACAAAAACCCAATAAAATCATACTCGATCTGCGCAGCAACGGTGGAGGAAATTCTGCCATTTTAAATCCTTTCATTGAGAAAATAGCGGCCAGTTATTTAAATAAAAAAGGCAAATTTTATGTACTCATTGGCCCGCATACTTTCTCCTCAGCCGTAATGAACGCCGTAAGGATCAAGAGAAATACCAATGCTATCCTGGTGGGTCAGCCCAGCAGCGGTAATATTAACGGGTATGGCGAAGTAAGGGGCTTTGCATTGCCAAAATCAAAGATCATTGTGGCCTATTCTACCCGGTATTGGGAAAACTGGAAAGGGAAAAAAGGTCCGTTAAAGCCCGATAGCTATGTGGACTATTCGATTAAAAACTACATCAAAGGAAAAGATGAAGCCCTGGCCCAGGCAGATAAAAGCTTCGGGCTATCGAAGCCATAATTTTTTAGTCTTTGCTTAACTTAATATTTATCGGGTTTCAAAAACCAAATTCATGATAGCTTCCTCAGCGAATTTCATCGTCCTATCCTGCTCAAGGGCAAGGCTGAATAACCACAAGCTTCCTTATGTTATTAATCATTCCCATTTCTTAAATTTGATTAGCCAAAACCAAACCAATGACGATTAATTCTTTTTCCAAGCCACACAGCGCACAAAACGTTACCGATTATCCGAATAACAATACTTATTTTCTGGTCTGGAATTTCAGGGAAGAGGCCGGTCTGGTAACAATCAAATCAGTTTTTCAGCGCATATGTGCCCTGGTGATTAACCTTAATAATTCTGCGTTAAACCGCTTTCCCGATGCAAAGGCCAGCTGCGTAATGGGCATAGGCTACGATGCCTGGCTGCAGCTTGACCTGCCTCAACCCCTGCCTAAAGAGTTGAAGCGGTTTGAGCCGGTAACCGGTAGCAAACACACGGCCGTAAGCACCAAAGGCGACCTGCATTTCCATATCAGGGCTGATCATAAAAGCCTTGCTTATGATATGGCTGCTGCCATTTCTGAATTGATGAGCCCTGTTGCCGATGGTGTAGTGGAAGTGCAGGGTTTTCGTTATTGGGATAGCAGGTCTGTTTTAGGTTTTGTAGATGGTACCGAAAATCCGCATGGTGCAGACCGCGATCGTTTTGCCATTATTGGTGGCGAAGATCCCTCCTACCAGGGCGGAAGCTACCTCTTTGTACAACAATACATCCATAACCTCAGGGCCTGGAAATCGCTTCCGGTAGAAGAACAGGAAAAGGTAATTGGCCGATCTAAAGAACAGGATATTGAAATGAGCGACGAGCTAAAGCCCAAAAACGCGCATATTGCCCTGGCCAACATTGGCGACGATTTTAAGGTGGTGAGAGATAATATGCCTTTCGGAAATGTAGCCACCAATGAGATGGGTACCTATTTTATCTGTTACGCCAGCACTTTCAGCACGGTAGAGAAAATGCTGAACAACATGTTTATCGGCAACCCGGAAGGAAATTACGACCGTATACTGGATTTTAGTACCGCGAAAACGGGATCGCTATTCTTTGCCCCGAGTTTGGAGCTGCTTGACGAATTTGGAGGTTGATGTAATACCGGCCTGGCAAGGCTTTGTAAATAATAACAGGAAAAAGATTGATAATCGCTTTCAGCTATTTACTACCTGTTCCATTGGTTATCACATTAAGGTTTTCAGAAACAACTGCTATTGCATGTGAAAACATTAAAACCAGGATCTTCCTGATGGGTTTCAGGGGATGGAAGAAAGTTAACTTTCTCCAATAGTTTAATCGAATGGTGGTTTTCCTGATGGGTAAACGCCACTATTTTTTGAAATTTCAACCACTGAAAAGCATAAGAGATCACTTCCTTGATGGCTTCGGTCATAATTCCTTGCTTTTGGAATTTTGGCATAAGCTCGTAGCCAATTTCGCCACTGTTTTTTTCATCCGAAAAGTTAAAAAGGCAAATGGTCCCTACAAATGTGTTGGTTTTCGCCAGGGTAATGGCCCAATAAATGGAATTGTTTTTTTGAATATGCTCGTTAACCTTATTGATAAAATTGGTTGCATCTTCAATGGTCTTGCTCGGCTCTCTTGCAAGATATTTATTGATTTCCGGATCAGAACGCAAAGCTAAAATATCCTGCTGGTCGTCTGTTGACAACTGCCTAAGGGTGAGCCTTTCTGTTGTTAAAATGGGGAAAGGGGTAAAATTTCTTTTGATCATGCGGTCTGCTACTTTTCAGGTTGTTGGCATCACTAACTGACTGCCCACTCAAATATAAACGAAAGCCTGAGATTAATGAACAGGTTACCCTGTTATTTACTTTGAAACTGCTAAGAGTAGTAGAAATAGCGCCAAAATTTATTTCTGCTTGCTGCGCGCCAGAACAGCGCTTACAGTCATGGCTGGCGATCACAAAAATCACTTTATACTGACAAACTGCAACTGGCTTTGCAGAAATAAGAATTAGATTTGTTTGATGAAAGCGATCCTCCTGCACAAATTTGGCCAACCTGAAGCGTTACAGTTTAGCGAGACAGCGAAACCCGTTATCAATAACGATCAGGTATTGATTAAGGTAATTGCTGCAGGTATAAATCCTGTTGATGCAAAGATCAGGTCGGGCTTACACCGGTCATCTAAAAGTTTACAGCTACCGGCTATTTTAGGAAAAGATGTAAGCGGTATAATTGAACAGGTAGGCAGTAATGTTTCGGCATTTAAAATTGGGGATGAAATTTTCGGAATTGTAAATGGCAGTTACGCAGCATATACAACAGCAAGCCCTGACACTATCGTAAAAAAACCAGCTCATGTTTCATTCTATGAGGCGGCGGCTATACCGACTGCCGGATTAACGGCTTATCAGGCTGTTCACGAACAATTACAGATCAAAGCGGGGCAAAAAGTATTGATACAGTCTGCTGCCGGGGGCGTTGGTCACCTAGCTGTACAATTTGCTAAATTTGCCGGTGCTTATGTTTATGGAACGGCATCTGCTAAAAATGCAGCTTTCCTTTCGGAACTGGGTGTTGATGAAATCATCAATTATAAAGAACAGCAATTTGAAGAAATTGCTACTGAACTGGATGCCGTGATGGATACCATGGGCGGCGAAATACTTTATCGCGCCATCCAAATTGTTAAACCGGGTGGTAAGGTGGTATGCCTGCCTTCATCTACCAAAGACGATCCGATTGCCTTAAAAATGGCTGAAGAACGGAATATTGAATTAATATGGCCAATGATGCAACCCAGCAAAGAACAATTGCAGTTATTTGCCACCTGGCTTGAAAAAGAAAAGTTAAGGGTTAAAGTAGAAAAAGTTTTTTCATTAACCGATATGGTCAGCGCCCACAAGACCATTGAGTCACATGGGGTTAGTGGAAAAATTGTTGCCAAAATATCCTGAGGGCGTTTCGGCCTGTTGTATTCGCTTATACCTAAAGTGCAGTGTGACCCGGACAGTTTAAAACACTATTGATAAAAAGTGCTCCGATCCCGATCACACTGCTGCTCATAAAATTTGCATACCATAAAAACGGCCCTGGTGGGCAGCCATGTTACTTTAGGCACTGGTGTTACCTGATGCATTTCCGCTCAGGTCGCCGTTAACGTCTTCTTCATCGTCAGTTTCGCCGCTTAGGCCCCGCTGCACATCATTCTCCTCCATTTCATGATCATCATTTGGGCTTTGTTTTTTCTGGGCGTCCTGGTTTTCGTCTTCCTCCTCTTGGGGTACTTGTTTTGGATCTGTATTCATCATCACTAATTTTTTATTTAAACAACAGCACCAGCCCGCGAAAGGTTTAGCAACCATTGCAAATAGTGATGATCCGGTATTTCCCGCTGAATTTTTTGGGTATTAACCTGATCGAAAACAGGTATTAATCCTGCCAACCATATGATGGATTACCTGTTTTTTAGGTATCTGTTTACTAAAAACAAAATACCATGAAAAAACTAAGCCTTATTTTAAGCTGCCTGGCACTTTTAACACTCGCCTGCAGTTCCGACCGTAAAAACGACAGTACCGATTCGCTGATGAACGACACTACGCAAACGGATACCAGTTCGAACCTCAACCAGGATACTTTAGGAAGCGATACAACGCAGGATACCACCATTCGCATGCAGTAAGCCGGTTTGCCTATCCGGATAGAATACCATTAAACATTAAAAACCCTAAAGCATTAACAACAATTATCTGATTCAAATGGATATTAAGAAATTCAGTTCTCAATTGGAGCATAATGCCAATGCTTTAAAATCGAGAGCGATCTTGTTCACTAAAGATGAGGATGATGCCGACGACCTTGTACAAGATACGCTGATTAAAGCCTACAGATTTTTGGAACGTTTCCAAGACGGTACAGATTTTAAAGCCTGGCTGTTTGTAATTATGCGCAACACTTTTATCAACAGTTTCCGCAAAAAACAAAGATGGTCAGCGGTTTTTACCCCGCAAAGTGAAGCAGATAATAACCTTTTATACGGTGCGACCAGTAACCAGGCAGAAAGAAACTTTGCCGGCAGGGATATCGCGGCTGCTTTGAACCGCCTGCCCGACAGCTATCGGGTGCCTTTTGTGAGGTATTTTGAGGGTTACCAATACCAGGAAATTGCTAACGAGCTGGGACTGCCACTGGGCACCGTTAAAACCCACATTTACCAGGCCAGGGCAATCCTGAAAAAGAACCTGCGCAAATACCGGGAAGATTTGCCCGGAACTTAAACCTGGTAAATACGACAGCAAGCATTGATGATAAAAAGGGTTAAAGGGCATTTGCTTTTTTAACCCTTTTTTATTTAAAATTTAAGTGTGCCTTTACAGAACTGCTTATTTCCTACTAAACGTGATGGCAGGAAAATGTAAGATTACCCAGGATTTTCACTTGGGCAGGTCAGCAGCTACCGTAAAAATTCCTCAAACTTCTTTACTTAAGATAGGGTTGTTTAGATAAAAGCAGAAAGTATGAAACCGATGTCTATTTGGGCGGCGAATGCCGCAGCTGAACTACAGCATATTGATACGCTTGCCTTGGTCTCCGAACCGGTAGGGGTATCCCTTAGTCTGGGCAGTGATTCGCTTTGGCTGGTAAAACGCTGGCCGGATGGAGGCAAGATTGCTTTTAGAACCGCTTTTTCTCCTTCCGGGAAACTCCGCATCACTAAAATGGACCAACAGGGCACCAAAATATTGGTGAGCCTGGAATGCTCTACGCTAAAATACGAAGTGATGGCAGCGATCGATGAAGGCCAGAGGTTGCTCAGGTACACGGTTAGTGCGAGCCCGAAAATCTCATTGAACCTTCCGTACTGGCCCAAAGATATGATCAGTTTAAACCAAAAAGGAAAAACCGGGACCCGGGGGACCATCCATACCCAGCAAAGGGGTACGCGGTCAGGCATTCTTTATTTCAACCAGGACCGGTCGGGATCGGTATTTTACTTTCAGAACCTGAGCGCCCTGAACCGGTATTGTGAGGATGCTCAATGCAGCGCCGGCGCTACTGTAGGCGGCGAATGGCCTGAAATCGGGTTTTCGCTTCCAGCCTCAAACGCCCCCCTGAAAAAGGATCAGACTTACATTTTCAGTGAAGCCCTGGTGAACTTTTCTGATCACCTTCCGGAATCGCCGGGAGAAATCGCGATCGATTATCTAAACAGGCTCTCTCTAACTTATTTGCAGCTACCGCGGCCGGAACGCTTTTACCTTAACTGGCTGGATATTGTTGAGAAAGGATTAAATGATTTAGTATACCATAAAGGCTGCTGGAGTTTTGCCGCCGGACACGCCTACCTCAATGCCTATGTAGCCGATTATAAAAATCCGCCTGAGGTGATGGTACAGCTTGCCGTATTACTGCCTATGATCGAATACGTGAACTGGAAAGGAGAAACCAATCATCAACTTATAGCGGAGCTGAAATCGGGACTGGAAAACTTCTATGAGGAAGACATGAAAACAATAGTACGCTGGTTGCCGGCCATGGAAGAAAACCTGGATCATTCGGAAGAGCAGAAAAAAACCCGCATTATGGATGCATGGTACCTGCACCACCCGCTAATGAATCTAGCTCGTTTGAGCGACCATGGGGATAAAATGGCGCATGACCTGCTCTTTAAATCAATCGGTTATGCTATGCATGTAGCCCAAACATTTAAGTATAAATGGCCGGTTTTCTATCAGATGGATACCCTTAATGTGATTAAAGCGGAAACAGCAGAAGGCGCCGGCGGCGAAAAAGACGTTCCGGGCACTTACGCAGACCTGATGTTGAGGATGTGGAAACTGACCGGCGAGAAAAGATTTTTTAAAGAAGCCGAACGGGCAGCCAAGGAACTGGTTGGCCTTAGCTTTGATATTTTTTATCAGGCCAATAATACAGCCTTTAGTGCAGGGGCAATGCTCAGGCTCTACAAAGAAACGGGAAACCAAAAATACCTCTACCTGAGCTATGTATGCCTGGCAGCGATTTTTGACAATGTACAACTTTGGGAATGCAACTATGGGCATGCGAAGAATTTCCCTACCTTTTTTGGCATTTTTCCGCTCCGGGATGCACCTTATACTGCAGCTTATGAAGAGCAGGAGGTATACGCAGCCCTTCACGACTACCTGGCTGAGGCTGAAGGCATTGACATCTTACCATCGGTAAGATTGCTGATAGCGGAGTTTATCCGGCATACCATCGGACGACTAGCCTACTACTATCCTACTATGCTAAAAAGCGATATGATTGCGACGAAAAGTAAAACCGGCGAAATTGATCAGCGCCTTTGGATTGCCCTGGAAGATTTACATGATGGCTGGGAACACTCAGGTGAGGTTGGCCAGGAGGTATACGGCGCCGGAATTGCTTTTGGCGTGATCCCGAAACAGTATCGTAAAGTTAAGGATGAACATTTTACGGTTTTTTGTGATTATCCGGTAGCCAGTTTCCGGAAAGTAAAAAAAACGCTCTATATGACCACAGGAGGTGATGCCAGGTTAGAATGCAGGCTGATCTTTCTGCTGGATGGCCGTCATCCCTACACTTTCAACCTTGATCTGGGTGACGAAATACCGGGTCCGGAACCGGTGAAAGTAACACCAGAACTGGTTGAGTTTAGCATTACAGGCAATCTAAAGGTCAAGGTTACCTGGACAAAAAAAAGCCCCTGAAGCAAGCCATTACCGGGCCAGGTTCTGAATTTATACGCCGGCTAAGAAAGGCCGTAGGAGCTGAATGGAAGGCCAAATGTGGCTTTTGGCGCATCAGGCACGGAGCATACTGAGGCCCGCTGCATTTTACGCATAGCCTGCTATCTCACTGCGCACGGCCAGCATTTCCTGTACCCGGTCGATCGCTGTTTTACTGGCCGTAATGAGATAAATTACCGTTAACCGTCCATTTTCTTTTGCCATGTCCATCCGCTCAATCTTTGCATCGGTTAACCGCACATCTGCCTCGAGTTGTTCAACCACCTTCATTTCAGCGCCGCTAAACGTAATGGTTATGAGCTTTTCGTTCCGGAGTCCCGAAACCATCTTTTCTACTTTACTAACCGTAAGCAGTATCATAATTGTAACTAAAGTTAACACCAGCGCCAACGCATGGTAACCAATACCCGCAGTCATCCCGATTGCAGCGGCTGTCCAGATGACGGCTGCAGTGGTTAAACCCCGGACGGAGATCCGGTCTTTAAATATCACACCGGCACCTATAAACCCTATTCCGGTAATAATATTGGCTGAAATGCGGTCGTCAGTACCAGCCCCGTGCCAGGAAACAATGGTAAAAATTGTTGATCCCAGGGTGATCAGGATAATGGTTCTGAAACCGGCAGATTTGTTTCGGTATTCCCGTTCAAATCCAATACATCCCCCACAAATTACCGAAATGGCCATGGCCATGATATGCTCAAATTCTATTGTAAAATCCATTATATAAGGTTGTTTAATTCCTGGCCCGATTGAACTGTCTTTTTTTAATCTCAAAGCAAAAAAAATATGCTCTTGTAAAAATAACAGGCCAAAAAGGATAAAGGTTTCTGAAATTAACGCAAATGTATGGTCAGCCTGAACGGAAGCCAAACACTAAATTGCGGTTACCAAGCTGCATTTAAGCAAAACTTCTTTGGCTTTAAGCGTGTTGAAGTGCAGGGATCACTATTTTTTTAAATAAAGGTTTACCGGTCAGTGCCCTTGAACCGTCTTCTTACAATATGCGGCCAGATACCGGTTGATCTCTCCGGTGGTCATGAGCTGTTTGTTGGTCACGGGCTTCGTTTTTTCCAAAAGGCATAGCCCCCAAAAATAGCATGTACCAATGTAAAAAAACATGATCAAAAAAATATTGAAATGAAAAAGCAAAGCAAAATATCAGCAGAAAAGCCAAACAACACTTCAGCCGGCTTAGAAAAACCGCGTTTACGTGGCTCTGGTTATACCTACGATGAAAAGGCAGAACCCAGCGACAAAAGTTCGCCGCTAAGCCCAGACAACGCAGATGAAGCCGTGGTTTTGCCTCCTTTAGGGCAAAAGAACAGGCCCTGACGGTCATCCACATTCGTTTTATTTTTCCATCGGGAATATGGATAGCGGCTTCATTTTCTGCCAGGCAGCTTAAATTAATTGCATGTGCGGCCTGATTTGCAAGTTAACCACATCAGATCGCGGCGGTTGTGCAATGCAGAAGGCTATTGCCCATGCGATGTCTGTTGCTTTCAGCATCTCTTGCCGCTCGATTTGTTCGAGCTTATCTTTCGAACTCCCCTCCTGAAGGTCTGTATCAACCGCCCCGGGTTCAATTAACGAAACTTTCAGCCCCTTGGGGTTAACTTCTTTACGCAATGCGGTTGCAAAGCCCTGGATGGCTGCCTCGGTAGCCACATAGAGCGAACTGTCCGCCTCCCTTACATCTGCACTCATGGAGCCCATCAGGATAAGCTGCCCACCTTCCCCCATTCTGGAAACAGCTTCTTTACTGCAAGCGATATAGGAAAGCAGGTTGGTATTTAAAACATACTGCCAATCATCATATTCGCCTTCCAGCACACTTCCGAATGGTAGTGCGGCATTATTAACCAAAATGTCTACACCTCCCAACTGTTGATCGGCAACTTCAAAAAGTTTTTTGATACCAGCCTTTGATGCCAAATCAACAACAAGGCCCATACAGGTATCATTTCTACCGGGATCAATAACATTCAAAGTCTCGTCAAGTTGCTGCTGGTGCCTACCGCAGATCAGGCACCGGCTTCCCAGAGCGCTCAATAAAATGGCTGCCGCTCTGCCAATGCCTGTGGTACCACCCGTGATGATAATTTTTTTATTTAAAAAAGCACTTCTGAAGTATGAATTGAAATCTTCCATAACGAAATCTGATTAAATTTTAAAACCACAGGCATCCATACTTTTTCTCCTGATTATACAAGCCGGATGAGAACAACTGTCTGGTATCCCTGTCTTTCAGGTGTAACTACCTGAGTGCAGATTTTAGTCAACCCAGGTTGATTTTTACCTGAAGAAAATAAAGCGCCAACAGAAGAAGAACAGTGGCAACCCGATCTACTGGAATGTCTGGATGAATCCACAAAATATAAACCGGACCATCATAAGCAACAGGATGCCAGGAAAAAGGATATCAAATATCTGACAACAAACGTTAACCCAGGCGTACATTTACACTGATAATTTTAAAATAAGATTCGTTTTCTTTTTTAACGATCAAATCCAGGTATTCCGGAAAGCTGACTAGGTTAGGCACTTCGTCTTCCAGAAAGGCGGCAAAAACTTCCAGATCGGTTGCTGCTTGAAGGATGAGTTCAAGCGTTTCGCTCGTTTTCCAGTTAACAGCTACGATTTCAGGATAATTACCCTGCAAAATAGCGGGGAATCCCTGCAGGGAAAAAACATTGGCAAGCTGCTCAGAAATTTCGTTAATATGGGGCTTTAATGCCTTATCGCGTGTATACCAGTTGTTATTCCCCTCACCTCTCCACATCACACCGGCGTAGGCCCCGTTCATCTGTACAGCATAACAATCGCCCTCATGTTTAACCACAGCCTGGTATGGCCGCCGGCCTTTATGCCAGTTAAACACATATCTTTCTTTAGAAAACGGCGCAAAATCAAACGCCTGCTGTGCGGCTTTTTGCTTTCTTAAGCGCAGGTAGATCCACATACCGGCCAAACCAAAAGCAACGGCCATTAATCCGATCAACTTATTGTCAGTCTTTTTTATCAATATATTTTCCATGCTTTTTATTTAAATGAACACCTGTTTTTTCAAATAAGTTTTAAGGGGATGGCACTTGGCAACAAGCTGATGGCTTTATTCGTGAGCTGCAAAATTAAGGTAAGCTTCATTTAAAAGTGCGTTAGGCACATCAGGCCATATGAATGGCCATTTCACCTGAAAGAGAGCGGAAAACCGACTGGCAGGCCCAAAATACTACCTCCGGTTGAGTTGCAACCAATGCGTGATCTACCTGAAAACCGGGTAGATATACTTGATTTAAAGTAGGCGTAATCAAGAGCAAACAACAAATAAAACACTGACAAACAAATACTTACAATATTATAACAGGAAGAAGCAGCTTTCCATAACCGGTTTTGAAACAAAACATAACACTTTTTCAGTCTGTTCTATCAGAAAATCTATAGTTATGAAAAAGTTAATTGTATTCATCCTGTTATCGGTATTCAGTTTCGGCGCTTTTGCACAAACCCGCCAGGATACCACGAAGAAGAAAACCGAAAAGAAAAGCAAGCCCAAGCAGATCCCCCAAAAAAAGCGGGATACGACCTCTCGGGACACCTTGAAGAGAGACACGATCAAACACCTGCCACCAAGGTAGCTGGTAAGGCCTGGGAAACCAGGCCTTTGTTGTATAATAACCTGATCACAAAATTATCCGGAACCAAAAAACTGTTACTGGTTAATCGGCCGGGTCAACCCGCCCAAATAATTCTGTTAATTTTTTCAATTGCTCTGCCAGGCTGCCACTAACCTTTGTTTGCAGTTTCCATGCCCAATTGCCCTTAGCCTCCCCGGGAATATTCATGCGTGCGCGTTCATCCAGGCCTAAAATATCCTGAATGGGTAATATTGCCGTTTGGGCTACCGATGCATAAGTGAGCTTGGCCATGGCCTGATGGACATTTTTAAGGGTGATGCGCTCACCTGCATATAAACTGAGGCGTTCAATCTCTTCAGGGCTTGCCTGCTGATTGAACCAACCTTTTGCCGTATTATTATCATGTGTACCGGAATAAGCAATACAGGCCGAATTTTCAAAATTATGTGGCGCATGCGGAGAGGAGGGCAATGTACTGTTGAAGACGAACTGCAATACCTTCATCCCCGGAAGCTTAAACTGATTAAGTAAGGCATTCACACCCGCACTTTCTTCTCCCAGGTCTTCGGCAATAAGTGGCAGCTCACCCAGCTCCTGGCGCAGTTGCTTAAAAAAATCTTCTCCGGGGCCATTTAACCATTTTCCCTTTACTGCACTGGTTTGGCCTGCAGGTACCGACCAATATTCAGAAAATGCACGGAAATGATCTAAACGCAACAGATCAAAGCGCTTAAGGCTTTTGCTGATCCGCCCGATCCACCAGCCATATTTTTCCTGCTTCATCTTTTCCCAATCAAATACCGGCATGCCCCATAATTGGCCCTGGGCATTAAAATAATCAGGTGGTACCCCGGCCACCGCAAGTGGTTCCAGGTCTTTACCGAGTTTAAAGAGCAATGGCTCCTCCCACAACTCATGCGCAGCATAATCGGGATAGAACGGTAGATCGCCAATAAATGCAACCCCCTTATGTTTTGCATATTGCCTTAAATCTTCCCACTGTTTAAAAAAAATAAACTGCTGCCACTTTATCTCCTCGATTTCGCTTTCGTGCTTTTTGCTAAAATCTGCAATTGCCCGGGCTTTACGGTATTTGTAAGGATCTGGCCAGCGGTACCACGCTTTGCAGTTGAGCTGCCGCGAAAGCACCTGGTGGAGCGCAAAGGTATGGAGCCAATCTTCCTCCGCGCTGCAAAACGCTGTAAACTGCTGCTTCAACGGCTTAAAATCCCCATCTAAAAAATACCGGTAAGCTTTTTCAAGTATAGCGTTTTTCTGGTTTAAAACCTGTTCGAAATCAACCACAGAACCGGCCTTAAATCGGCATGCCTCCAAATCGGATGGTTTAAGCAGCCCATCCTTTAGCAATACTTCGGGGCTGATGAGCAGAATATTCCCTGCCGAAGAAGAATGACTGGCATAGGGCGAAAAACCGTTTTCAGCGCTGACAGGATTGAGTGGTAAAATTTGCCAGTACCGCTGACGGGCCTGATGTAAAAAATCAACAAAACCAAAAGCAGCCGGTCCCAAATCCCCTATTCCGAAATCGCCCGGAAGACAACTGATGTGCATCAATATGCCTGCGTTCCGTTTTGGCAAAGAGGCTTGCAGGCTAATCAGCGCAAAGGGATGCTGGGCAAAGAGTTCGGAAATACCTAATCCATCGCTCAGGATATCCTGGTGACCGCTTTGCCCGTTCAATAAATCTTTCCAGCTTAAAGGTGCACCTGGGGGTAATATCAGTCTGGTATCTTTCCAATCTAAATCCAATACTCCGCAACCTTGCTTTTTGCTTAGCTTTGCCAAACCCAGGGGTATTGCAACCAGGATCCATTGATTGTTAAATCTCTGGGCAAATGCGCAAATGTGTGCGGCGTAAACTCCCTTTACGCTTATCGGAATGTATTCTCCTTGGCTAAAAAGCTGTGCATGCGTTTTCCGGAGTTCCATGAGCGCGCGCACCAACCTGAGTTTTATCCCGCCTGAAAAGCGCTCCTGCCAAAGTTCGGAAAATGTACGTGTATCTGCTTCTTTCAGTATTTTCAGTCTTTTTTTATAATCTACGGGCCTGCGGTTATCCGGATCGACCAGGCTGAGCTCCCAAAGCTCGCTGCCCTGATAGCAATCAGGTACTCCCGGACAGGTAAACTTTAAAATCAACTGTGCAAGGCTATTCATCACTGCAAAATCTGCAATTTGCCTTAAAAACCCTTGTAAAAGCTTGCCACAGTCGCTGTGCGGATCATGCAACAAATCAGATAACCCAGCCAGGCGGGTTTCGTAATCCTGGTTTGGAGCGGCCCAGTCTGAGCGCTTTTTAGCCTCCCTGAGGGCTTTGGGAACGAATTCTTTCATCCGGCTGCCGATCTCATCGCCATCTTCTCCGGGAAATGGAAGCGCACCTGTTAAAGTCTGCATCAGGAGGTAGACATCATTTTTATGCAAGCCCTCAAATTCCCGATGCTGAGCCATTAACTGCTGCATGCCCCATACAAACGCCGCCCATTCATCAGGCATATCACTGAGCACATTTAACCTTGCCCTTACATCTTCCCCTCTTTTGGTATCGTGGGTAGTGGTGGCGTTCATGCTAAATGGCCACTGTAACTGCCGCCTGACCATATCATCATGAAATGCATCTATGCCAATACCAAAAGCATCGGCAGAATCGCCCACTTCATTATGGGCAATGAACCGGTTAAAGGTAAACATCAGCGTATCTTCTACACCTTTTGCCATTAGCGGCCCCGTAAACTGCATACACCGTTGAAAGAACTTAGCAACCCTTCGGTTATAAGGCTGGTTACCTTCCGCGGGTTTATCCAGCAGGATTTTACGGAGCAGTAAGCCCTCCTGCCGGAATTGAGGTTCATTTAACATTGGGCCTGTAATTGTCTCAATCTCCCGGTAAAGGTCAGGGTTGGGTGGAAAGCCATACGTGTAAAACCTGTACACGGGCATGCGGATAAGTAACTGGGCAATAGCACGCTTAATTTCAGCACCATCTGAAACCGTTTCGGGAACAAGTTTAAGTTCATGAAACAAGGCGCAAAGGTTATTGAGCTCGCCCGCCATGTGCTCGTGTAAGATATAACTTTTCTTTTCGTAGCTAAGCCGCGCGGGATCTTGTTTCTTACCCGTTACCTTAAAGTATAGGCTGTCCATTTTCTTTTGAGAGGAGCGGTCGGTAAACAGGTTATTGACCACGGATAGAAAATCGTAACCGCTATTGCCTTGTATGGCCCAGCTTTCGGGTAAATGCTCCCCCTTTTCGAGTATTTTTTCGACGACGATATAAACTTTTTGCCCAACTGCCCGGCGCAACCGGCTCAGGTATTGCTCCGGATCATAAAGTCCATCCACATGGTCGATCCTTAGTCCCTGAAATACACCTTCTTTAATCAGCCTGAAAATATAGCTGTGGTAATGGTCAAATACCTTTGTGTGCTGGATATTTAAACAAATAAGGCTGTTAACGGTAAAAAAACGGCGGTAATTGCTGTTGGCAGAAGTCTCCTGCCAGTGGCAAAGACGGTAAAACTGTTCATTTGCAAGTGCTAAAATCAACGCTTTATCCTTTAATTTGCCGCCATTTTTGATCTCGGAAAGCCTGCCCGAACTCTTGCTGTTCAGGGGCCAGTTTCCGCTGCCCGTATGGAGAAAGTATTTCCCGTTTTGTTTTTGCAGGCTAAGTGAGCCTTCTTCTACAGCCTGGTTGATGTTATTGCCCAGAAACGGCACCATAAGCCTTCCATCCCCTTGCGCCCAATCGATATCAAAGTAATCAGCAAATGCCGACTCCCTGCCTTTTTCGAGCACATCCATCAGCCAGGTATTATCCGGATGAAAAGCCATGTGATTCGGTACAATATCCTGGAGCCAGCCTATTCCGGCCTGCTTTAACTTTTTTGACACCGCAAATAGTTCTTCCTCTGTGCCTATCTCTGGATTGATCCTTAAAGGGTTAACAATATCGTAACCGTGGGTACTAGAAGGCATGGCCTGAAAAATTGGCGAAGCATACAGTGTATCAATGCCCAGTTCGATCAAATACGGAATGGCCCGGTCAAGGTCTGCAAAATTGAAATCTTTATGAAATTGTATACGGTAAGTTGATTTAGGAAGATACATGCTGAGCTGAAAAAATTAAAATGGATTCTGGAAATATCGTCACCTGGTTATCTGCTAAAACAGCCTTTACGCCCTGCCCGGGTCCGCCCCACCGGGCACTGGAAGAATCGAGCAGCAAAATATAGGGAGCTGCTCCCTCCGGCAGCTTTAGCAATTGCGCCTTGGGCGAAAAATTCATCAGGCAAACCACCTTTTCAATAGAATTGCTTCGCTCCAATATCAAACAATTTTGATCGGCAAGAGCAATAGCCTTCAGTCCGCTGCGATCTAATTTGGAAAGTACCGGGCTGTTTTTGCGGAGACTGATCAGCTGGCGGTAATATTGAAGCATCAGCTGGTGCTTACCTGTTCCAACTTTGTTCCAATCCAGTTTGGAGGCTTCAAAAGTAGCAAGGGACTGGGGATCTGTCGGTTCCTGTTCACCCTGAAAGGCAGAAAACTCTGCTTTTCTTCCTTCCCTAACCGCTTCAATTAAGCCCGGATCGGTATGACTGGTAAAAAACTGAAAGGGCCTTGTTTCTGCCCACTCCTCGCCCATAAAAATCAGTGGTAGGTATGGACTGCAAAATACTGCGCCGGCCATTACTTTGAGTAGTTCAAAACGATAAAGACTGCTGCTGCGTTCTCCCAGCATGCGGTTTCCCACCTGATCGTGGTTCTGCGAAAAAACCACAAACTGCTTGCCCGGGTTGTTTAAAGCCGGGCGTCCGAAGGTCTTTTCGCGGTGTGGCGAGTACCAGCCATCATATACATAGGCATCGCGATAAGATTTGGCCAGATGATCCACACCATTGAAATCGCTGTAATACCCGATTCGCTCGCCGCCCGCTGCCACACGCAGTGTATGATGAAATTCATCCATCCATTGGGCATGCATGCCATAACCACCGGTTTCAAAAGGATTGATATAGCGGTTGTTATTCAAATCAACTTCAGCAATGAGGTAGAAGGTTTTATTGGTACTGGCAGAAAGCTGATCGGTATATTGCCGTAGCTCCTCCAGAAAGTGAACGGCGCTGAAATCGCGAATGGCATGTACAGCATCGAGTCGCAAGGCGTCAATATGAAAATCCCGGAACCACATCAGGCAGTTTTCGATGAAAAACGATCTGACCCCATCGCTTTGCGCATCATCAAAATTAATCGCCTGGCCCCATGGCGTGTGGTACTTATCTGTAAAATAGGGACCAAAATCGGCAAAATGGTTTCCTTCGGGGCCAAAGTGGTTATAAACCACATCGAGTATCACCGCAATGCCCTTGCTGTGGCAGCTATCTACCAGCTCCTGCAATCCTTTAGCTCCGCCATAACTTTCCTGTACAGCAAATGGAAACACCCCATCATAACCCCAGTTCCGCCCGCCTGGAAACTGTGCTACAGGCATCAGCTCAATAGCGGTAATTCCCAATGCAAGCATATGGTCGAGCTTCTCTGCAATTCCCTTAAAATCGCCTTTGTGGCTAAATGTACCGGTATGCAACTCGTAAATGATGAATTTTTCGGGGTCAGGGCACTGCCAGGCAGCATCCGTCCACGCATAGGCCAGATCTAAAGCCTTTGATGGCCCTGTAAGTCCGGCAGGTTGGTTTAAAGTCGCAGGGTCGGGCCTTAATACCGGTTCGATACCCGACTCCTGTGTTACGATTTTCAGCTGATATTGATCTCCGGGCTGTATTTTGTTGGTTTGTAAAAACCAGTACCCGCGGTCTTCCTTTTCCAGATGAAGTGATGTTCCACCACTAAGTACCAAAACCTGCCAGGCCAAAGGTGCCCATATCCTGAGTTCGGCATTACCATCTTTAAAATTTAAACCAATCTGTCTTCTTTGTATATCTATTTTCATCTGTAATTTATCTCAGATAAACACTAAAAAATCGTGCAGAGTTTTGTTTAAGCTGTTTTCTTGTGATAAAATTTAGCATGTGAAGCTTCATCATCTACCTGTTGTGAGCAAGGCTACCTTTTTGAACCAAGTGGAATCTACTACCGACTTTATAGAAAAAGGTGGCATTTGTGGCGGTGTGCTGAAGCCGGGTAACCGAAAACCGGTGCCTCTAAGCGACAGACATAGTTGATCAGGCTTAAACCAAGTAATCCTGCCCGTCAGATCTGAGCGTTTTTCATGGCACTATCGTCCTCCTGGCACCAATTCCTTCTCTGGGAGTGCCGCCTGGTATTTTATTTAATTTGTTAAAAAGGCTTTTGGCTGGTTTGGGTTTAATGGGCTTAAAATGGCGATATTCTGGTTATAGAACCGGCCTGTCATAGAGTAGCACGTGCGTGTCGTCAAGTACCAGACTTCCGTCATCGCACATCTCCATCAGTGCATTATCAATAACCTCATGGTCAAATCCCTCCTGAAAAAGCTGAGATAACATCTCTGTTTTAGAAATGGAAAGCTGATAAGCTTCGCTGTTTGCTGTAGTTCCGCTTTCGTTTAAAATACGCGCTATGGTTTCTTTTATCTTCATCTTTTTTATCCGGGTGGATCTTTAATGTAGGGTGCTATAAACACCTGACCGAAATGCCTGCCTTTTAATATTTCCTCATGGTATCTTCAGGATTCGGTTTGGGTTTAGCGGAAGAATCTGCTTTATTTTTCTTTACGGTATCGCCATAATCTTTTTGGTAAGGACCTTTTGCCCTTTCGGACGGATTGGTGCAGGCTGCCGATACTGCTATTATCAGGAACGTCAAATAAATAAATGCCGGGTTTATTGTTCTCATTGTTATCCTATTTATATGAATGCCTGAAACCTGATTGCGGCCACGTAAATAAATCCTACCAGCCAAGCTATATGATTAAAACATCGCTTTTTCCGATAAAGTTTTGTAAAAGGTTTTTATGTTTAAGCATAGCGTTGTTATTACTGTAACCTGTTTCTCATATTGTTGTGATCCAGCAGAGGAGGCAATTCATTGATCAAAAGCTTTTTATATTCTTGATTTAAAGTGTTTTGTTTTACGCTTTACGCAGGTAAAAACTATGCGCATCTTGATTATGTATCCTGAGATGGAAATCAAAACTATCTGTCCTTAGAATTACGCAAAATGACTCAACGGATTATGGTGCAGTGCTGAGTTTCTAAACTCAACATGGCTACAGATAGATGGCGTTTATATAACTATTTAAAATAATTCTTTAATTCGTTCAATTTTTAGGATTTTAGCAACAATTAGGCTCTTTTATTATATGAAAGTCAAAGAACGACTTATAAATACTTTTAAATTATTAGGATATACCCTATCTGAACTTGATGGGATGAAACCTTTTTTTGAAGGTCAAAACCTGAATAACCAATTTTATAGGAGGATTTTACTTAAAAATTTCTTTGCTGTCATAGAAACCTACCTGTATATAAGCAGGGAAATGGTTTTAGTAAAAAGTCTGATAGACCGCGACAATGATGGTTTGAGTTGGGAAGAGATGTCTTTGTTGAACCAAAAGAAAGCTGGATTGAATGCAAAAGGAGAAGTGATTGCTACAGATACCTATCAAAATTTTATTCCATCTTTTAGATTCAGTCTTTCAATCTTTGCAAAAGCCTTTGATTCTGAAATGCCCGATTTTTCTGATATTCGGTTCAATCATCTGCAGAAGATGATTAAAAGAAGAAATGATCTTACACACCCGAAATCACATCAAGATATAAGTATTACAGACGAGGAAATAAAAATGCTGATCCCCATGTTTGGTTGGTTTATTAATTTACACGGAAAAATAGATATAGGATTTAAGATATGGTTAGAAAAAATCTGGCCTGATCTATAAATAGTAAAAAACAGATACGTTTAGTTTAATCAGCTAGTTCTTAGAGATAGATGTTTCTAAGTTAGATATCTCTCATCACAATACTCCGCAGTGACGGTTAACAAATCATAAACCAAAAAAGCCTTACATCTCTAAGGTTTCATACTATCAGAGAAATTTAACCTCCGGTAAAATACCGATCAGGAAAAGTATTTCTCACCTTTCTGGCGCAACTCTTAACAGTTGCGGAACTGTTGTGGATGACTTTTGCTTTTCAAAACTCAATAAATTAATCAATTTTACTGAAGTGCAAAATCAATAGGAATAAAAAAACCGGAGCCAAGATTGAAAAAAACTTAAACTCCGGTGAAGTACCCAGAAGCAGAGTACATTTATAATGTTTACACGTATTTACCCACATTCGCAAGCACACATAAAATCACGCTTTAATAACATTAGAACAAACATTAACTAACGTAAACTTTCATAAACTTTTATAGGTATTCATAATAACTGTATGTATATTTGTATGACATACACATTACTACATACAGTTATGGCATTACCTAAATTCTACCTCGAACCTCGCAAAACATCAAATGGCAAGCAGCCGATAAACATGTTTTTTTCAATCTATGGGCAAAGGCTTCAGTATTACACTGGGGTTCGTATAGATCCAAAATTTTACAAAGAAAGCGACAGCAAGGGCAACCCAATTGATCGAAGTGATATCAACAAGCTGATTAGCGAGGCTGCTCCATATAGCACCCAAATAAGGGCTAATTTGAAGCAAATCGCCATCGATGTACAGAATATTGCAAATAAGGCAAAAGCTAACCAGGTTCCAGTTACAAAAGAAATGCTAAAAGCGGAGCTTGACAAAATACACAAGCACAAGGAGGAGCCAGCAGAAACTAAGGAAACATTCACATTTATGTCGTTTTTCGAAAAGGTAATTAACGACAGCAAATCAGGTATTCGCGTTATGCAAAAAGGTAAAGCTGCCGGGCAACGATATAGCCACAATGCAATAAAAAATTATGGCACTACCTTATCAGCAGTTAAGAGGTTTCTGTTGAATAGAAAGATTAAAACCTTGCAATTCGACGATATCAACAAAGCCTTTTATGAGAATTTTAAACTGTTCTGCTATAATGATGAACAGAAGGAGGTTTCGACATTTGCCGGATACATTAAAGATATCAAATCAATAATGAACGAAGCAAAGGAGCATGGCCTTCAAAGTTCGGACGGCCACAAAGCCGGTACGTTCGTTCTACCATCATATGAAGCAGATACTATCTATTTAAATGATGATCAAATCGCGGCAATTGCTAATATTGATTTGTCAGATTCAGACAAATTCATAACTCATAAAGTACCTGCCAGAGCACCTGGGCGCAAAGACTTCATCTATGATAAGAAAGGCGAACGAGTATTAGCAGATGAAAAAATATTTTATCCAGTTTTAGACAAGGTACGTGATCTATTTTTAATAGGTGCATATACCGGTCTTAGGTTCGGTAACTTCACAACATTGAAGGCCAAAGACATTCAGGGCGCATTTATAAAAGTTAAGCAGATTAAGACAGGTACGCCTGTAACGATTCCAATCATGCAAAAGCTTAAGCCAGTATTGGAAAAATACCAGGGCGATCTTCCATCGATTACCAATCAGAAATTTAACACATACATTAAACTTGTTGCAAGGCTTGCAGGGCTTACCGATCTAGTTGAAACAAAATCCTATAAGGGCAATGTTCAAACGGTAGAGCAGCAACCGCTTTATTCGCTGATCAGTTCACACACCTGCAGGCGCTCATACGCTACAAATATGTTTCGCAAAGGGGTGCCGTCAATGTTGATCATGAGCGCAACTGGTCACGCTACCGAAAGCAGCTTTTTAAAATATATACGGGCCACCAACGAAGATAAGGCGATGTTAATGGCCGAAACACTTGCAAAACTGGGGCTATAAATAAGAAAAATACCTCATAAAACTGCTTAGATATCCTATTTAAGCAGTTTTTCACATTTATACAGCGCCATAAAAGAGCTTTTTTAGTAAAAATCAGATTAATAGAATGTCATAAATTAGTCATATAAAGCTCAAATAAAATAGTTAGTGTATCATTATTCCCTACAACACAAATAAAAAAAGGCCGCCTAAACTATTTAAAACACATTAGTGTAAAAAAAAACACTAGAATCCGGTAGAATTTGCAATTAAAAAAACATACACTAAGGTAAACGTCGTAAAATTTTACAACTATTTTCTAACATTTTCTATCAAGATTTACCACTATTCCAAACCCACCTAAAACACTAACACAAAAACCTCTTTTTAAGCAAGTTAAGTAAGAAAAAACTATTCTTTTTAGTAAAAATACACACTATTTTAGCAGTGTTAAAACAGAACTAAAAAGCATGAAAGATTTAGCAGAAGGCTTAAAGGAGATTGAAAAAGATATTGACACTATGTGTTCTGTGAATATTGATATTTCCAGAAAGATAGAGCAACAAAACGAAAACATTTTGCGCAATACCTTTTCCTGTAAAGAAATGTGCTCTTACCTGGGCATTACTCAGCCGACCCTTATTAAGCGAAGGAATCTCGGTCTAATACCATTCTTCAAGCTCGGCCACAACTTCTTTTATCTAAAGCCAGAGGGAGGAAATAACAATGGATAGTCTACTGGATACTTTATCAAAAGATCACCCTCTATATGCTTTAAATATTGGCCAGTTTGAAACCTTAATGCAGGAAATCATGAATAAAAACATGCCTGCACCAGTGGCTCAAATAGAGGCCCGTAATCAAAGTGATGAACTGAGCATAACAGAATGCATTGATTATCTTAAAATATCTGAGACTACGCTTCATCGGTACAAGAACAACGGTGTAATACCTTTCTACAAGGCTGGAAGAACAATATATTTTAAGCGAAGTGAGATCGATGCTGCTCTAAGTTCGGCGCCGGTAAAAAAGAAAGGGAACAAGATATGATCCTATTCCCTTTAAAGTCTTTACGTGCTTTGGTCGAGCGGTGTAAAGATACAAAAACCAATCTACTTAACAAATTATTTTTACACCTAATCACCACAAAATTAACCTGTTGTGAGGATTGCAAAGCCAGTCAAATTGATTTCAAACCTTAATACATCTGCTGCAAGAAGATTCGCGAAAAAGATAGATGATGTAAACCCCAGAGACGTGTGGAAGCAGCAGTCTATAGGGGCCGGAATGGTGCTAAATGGATTTTTCGCGTTCACAATAAAAGAACATAAAGAAAATCAATGGAGCTGTACGATCAAAAACGTTTCAAAAACAAATGTTCTTGAGTACATTAGCTATTCAGGTTTTAGGAAGGTTTACCACAAAAAATCAAATGATTACCTTATCGTTAGGGTTGAAAACAACGTTATCAATGAAGTTTCCGCGGACATAATACGGGTTCAATGTTATAACGAAGCCAAAAAGCATGGCGAGGTAAATATAATTACCCCGGACGGCTCTAAATTCGAGTTCCACTGGAAACTACTGGACACCATTTACCTGCAATACCAGGATCAAATTTTCAATAAAAATTTTCTTGAACTCCTAGAAGAATTTAGTATTCCACAACTAAGAGATACCAGAACAGAATCATTTTTCCTATTCAAAAACACAATTATTAAGGTTTGTAAAAATAACATTGACTTGTTGCCTTATTCAGAACTTATAAAATTAAATCGATCGGTTTGGAAAAGCCATATTCTTGACCGGGAATATAACGAACAGCCTAACCAACAAATCAGCGAGTTCCAAAGGTTTATTGAAAATGTTTCTAATAATCAAGAAAACCGCATTCGTGCTTTTACCTCGGCCATCGGTTATTTGCTTCATCATTATAATGGCTCCCATATGGGACAAGCAGTAGTTTGTTATGATGAACAGCCTACTGATGTTAAAAATCCACAGGGAGGTACAGGGAAGGGGTTGTTTGCTAATGCAATTAGTCAAATGCGGGAAATGGCAGAGATTGACGGCAAGCATTTCAAAGCCGATGATAAGTTTCGTTTTTCAAGTGTAGAAATCACGAGCCAAGTTGTAGCCGTGGATGACTTAGCGAAAGATGTATCATTTGAAACATTCTTCTCTGCGATAACAAATGGATTTACCATAGAAAAGAAAAACCTTAATAGCATTAAGTTGCCGCCTGAGGACAGCCCAAAAATGCTTTTCTCGATGAACGCCATTGTGAATGGTAATGGTGGGAGCCACAAGCGTAGGATGTTTATAATTGAGTTTTCTAACTTCTATAGCAAACACATAATTACCGGTAGTGAGAAACCAATCGAGGATATGCATGGCATTTTATTCGATCGGATTGAATGGAATGACCAGCACTGGAGTTCCTTTACTAAATACATGATCGACTGTGTGCAGTTTTATTTACAAAATGGCCTTCAACCGTATGAGCTAATAAATGTAGGCAAAAATGCCCTAATCCAACAAACTAGCGAAGAATTTTCAGAATGGACAGAACAGCAAAATTTTGAGTTCAAAAAGTTCTACAAAACCAAGCAGATGTTCGAAGAATACCGGAACACTTACTTCGGTGAGAACGCCGAATTTACTCAGCGATCATTCACAAATATGCTTAAAAAATATGCAACAAGTAAAAATTGGGATTTCAAAATACAGACAGATTCAGTGTCAAAAGTAAGTGAATTTGTGTTTAACAGTAAAGTTAATTCGGAAGAAAAAGCCATTTAAACATATTTAAACAAGGTTTACGAATTAACGAAACAACATATACCCATTGTGGGGGGGGGTGTCAAAATTAATTAAAATAGTACCCCCTCTCCTAACAAGGAAAAGTTAATTCCTTATTTCGGAAGGAGGAGATTATGAGCAGACCATTTAATGAAAAATGCAGTTTATACAAAACATATTATAGCAAAAAACTAGGTAGATATTGCTTTAGTGTGAAAGATCCGGAAACGGTAAGTATTTACGACATGCTCTCATTCCCATGGCAGGGAAATTTAGAAAATGAAGTTAGGGCAATTGAGAATAAGGACAAGCGCGACACTCTGAAAAAAAGATTGAAGGGGATTACCCCATCAATGGTTCATGCAGGTGGCAGAGGCGCAAAGTACTGCGTAGAACACAACGGACTTATGGCGTTCGATATAGACCCCAAGGATACAGAAAATCCATGGTTAAAAAAGCCTGGTATGTTGGAAGAAGCAAAAAAAATGATTTGCGAAATACCATACACTGTTTATTGCGGTTTGTCGGCAAGTGGTAGAGGATTATGGGGTTTGTTTAGGATTAGTCACCCTCACTTACACAAGCAGCATTTTGATGCTATGGAGGCTGCATTTTTAGAGATAGGGATAGTAATAGACAAAGCACCCAGCTCGCCCAGTTCATTGAGATTTCTGGCTTATGATGAAAATGCCTACTACAATGAGCACGCAGAATTATTCGATAAACGCATTGTTCCTGAACCTAAGAAGGTAGAACCATTAATAAAAAAAAGAGAGCGAATTAATGGGATTAAAGTAACTAATGAAGAAACCGACGAAGAAAAAAAGCAAAGGCAAGAAGATGCTATTGCTCTGTGTGAAAAGTTTAATAAAGAATGCAAGCCGGATCACATTGACGAGATATTAACAAATTTTGGTTTTAACTACCATAGCCACTCAGGACTTCGTTATCGATACACCAGACCAAACAAAGAAGTTACAGCCGGGCTCAGCGTAGATTATCACGAGGGGAAGCGAACCCTGTTTTGCTTTTCAGATGCCGTGCCAGGCTTAGAGCATTGGAAAGAAGAAGAAGGGGGTTGGAGCTGCAGCCCATTGACGGCATTATTAATTTATGGCTGCGGCGGTAAAACTGCTAAGGATTGGGCTATGGCATTTGAATACATAAAAAGCAAAATACAATAAACAAAATGGAAAAAATAATTAACGGTAAAAAAAAATGCACTAAGTGCAAAGAGGTAAAGCTTTTAGAAGCTTTCTTGCCTACCAAACAGATCTCATCTGGGATTACATCTAAATGCAAGAAGTGCTTTAACGAATACAGCAAAAATTGGAGATTGAAAAATCTTGAAAAAACAAGAGCTTACTTCTCAGAATATCGTCGTAAGAAAAATCCCTCACTGGGGCAACCTCAAATTTTTGTACGAGATGAGAAAGGAAAATTTGCAAAAAGACCACTAATAAAATAACATAATGGAAAAACTATTAAAAAACATTGAGAGATCAGAGAAAAACAACCCATTGTTAACTGAAGCGCTACAGGAAATTGCAAGACTTAATGGCATCATTGACCAGGTTAAAACGATACTGGAAGCCACAACGTCTGATACAACATTCCAAGAAGAAGGCGGCGAACCTTATCGTCCGACTTTCGATCAACTGAACGATACGAAAATCGACTTATTATCCAATTTATTACACAACTAAAACCAATGGAAAAACTTTTAATAATTGCCGGGGCAGTTGCCCTGGCTGCATACCTGATGATGGAACACAGAAGGATTAAGAGACATGAGGCATATGATCCGGAAATTGAAAGATTCAGGTACATGGAAAACCTGAATCCAGATGAATTAATGATCGAGCTGATTAGGATGAGCCGCAGCGATAAAGAGGCATTACTAAAAACATTAATTAACAAAAGCGAATACACCTATAACAATCGGTTGGTGATTCAAGCAATAAGGTTTTTTTTAATTGAAGAACAAACCACCTATTAACAAAATTAACATTAACGATTAAGTGAGAGAGATATGAAAAGACACGTAAAAATCGCCCAGAATACGCTAATTGCCTATGCCCTAAAAAGCATCAATCCAGAATTGTTTGATTTATGTATGTCGGTTCCGATACCGCTTTTAATAAATTATAAGCACATTGAATTTGTAGCTTATGAGTTTGAGCGAGATTTTGGGCCTATAAACATGATTAACAAACCTATTTTCGTGGCGTGCTTAATGAGGCTTTACAATCCAACACACTTGTATGGAATGTTTAATAAAGCACCTACGGGCCTTCGTGATGCTATTGGGTTAGTTTTAGGTTATAGTAACCCTGAAAACATCAACTATTTTGTTAGCATGGGCCCAGCACATTACAAAAACCCAAGAACAGCTAAATCAATCAATGATTTTGCAGATAAGGTTTATCATATTCTAAAGGAATGTGACGAATTAAGTCCGGAAGAAATGGAAGCTGGATCTGCTCAAACCATTTTGAATATAAAAAATTACATGCCTTCCAGTGATTTGAGACCGGTTAATAAATACTTATCAGAATGAAACAACTAAGCAGCCTCAAACTCACGGCCAAACAGGAAATATTCTGTTTCGAATATGTTAAGACTTTTAACGCTACTGCTGCGGCCATAGCTTCTGGATATTCTGAAAAGTCGGCTTATTCTATCGGAAGCGAAAACCTGAGAAAACCTGAGATACAGAAAAAAATCGATGAATTAACAAAAGGCAAGATTATGTTGCCTGATGAAATTCAAAAAAGGATGACAGATATAGCCAGAACGCGGCTAAATGACTTCATTGTTCCTAAAACGACAGTGTATATCAAAAAAATCAAGGTCGGCTTAGAAGAGCTTATTTCACGTTTAAGATCTGAGATTGATTTTGAGGATGATTTTTCATTACAGGCAAACATTCAGGGAAAAGAATTAGCGAAGCATGAAAAAGCCCAGGAACAACGGAGGCGGCAAATTATTCGGTATAAATTAGAACTTAACAACAACCCCAATGCATACAGGATTATTGATGGCGAACCTGAGTTAATAGAAGTCGCCGATGTGAATCTGCTCAAGTTGTCCAGGGAAAAAGAACAGGGAAATATCAAATCATTGAAATTCACAAAAGACGGCCCCCAAATAGAATTGTACGCGGTAGATGCTGCGCTTGCGAATTTAGCGAGGATCAATGCAATGTTTATTGACAAGCACCAGGTTGATGTCGTTTCGAAATTGGAAGGAATGACAGACGAACAGTTGATAATGTTAACCGACATCGTTATGCAACTTTATGGAAAACCTCAGCATATAATCGATGATGCAATTACCATGGCTTTAACTAAAATTAACGAAGATGGCACAGAACACTACGAATAGACAAAAACTGATTGAGCGCATTATTGGTGTTGTCAAAGGCGAGGTTTTCCCTCCAAAACCCATTTGCATTCTTTGGGATGAAGATCCAGAAAGCGAAGAAAACATTTACATTTTAAATAACAGGCAAGTAAGCTATGAACACTGGAAAAAGTTTAAGTAAAAGAGACATCCTTAAAGAAAACATTTTGGCATTAGCCAGAGGCCAAAAATCACCAAAAGACATTTATCCTGATTGCCTCTGTAAAATAGGGTATGGAGAGGATAACATCTATCTGATAAACGATAAGGAAGTTGGAAAAGAAGAATTTGACAGGGCATCTGCTAACTTAGATTGTGAGGGATTTACAATAACCTACGGAGGTAAAATTTAGATGATGAAAAATAAGTTAACATCAATTAGGCAAAACAGGATTGATGCTATTATGGGATTGCTTAGCGGAAAAGCCAAGCCGTCGGATATGCCGGCAAAGCTTATTCTAAAACAACCCACTGACGGCAATCGAACCTATTATATCAATGGAAAATTGGTTGACAAAAAGACCTTTGATGAAGAATGCGGCAAACTACCATGGTATGAGGGCAATTTTAAAAGTATAGGTCGCCCGGATGATGATGCGGAGTATTATTATGGTGAAGTGCCATTTACAATTTACACAGATGGAACGGCACTTAAGTGTTAATTTATGAGAACAAAACAACAAAGAATTGAATTATTGATGAAGTTTATGCGCGGAGAGGTTCCGGCATCCGCTCTAAAAGATCATGTTTTCACATGGTTGCATTTGTTAAACTCAGATCAAAGAGAAAACATTGAAGGCAAAGTCGGCAAGGTTAGGCCGTCTAATTGCTCGGTACATAATCCAGATGAGCCACTATGCGCTTTATGGGATGGACATATACCTATAGGACTTACAGCGGCCTTTCATCTATCAATGTTTGCCCACCCCGATAGCCGTGTTAATTTTATAGACTGCAGCAATCCTGTTGCCTTCAATGAATTGTTTACTTCCCTTCCACAAAAGCAACTTACAGACGAAGCACCAGAAGATAAACGAGCAAAGAAATAAAAAAGCCCTGCATTCATGCAAGGCTAATTGGCATTTGCGGTTGCCTATTGCTCATTCTCATCAAGCGAGTAAATAACTGCATTAACATACACTTCCATTGGGTATAAAAATATAGCCTATTAAGGTCTTAAAAAGCTATTTTTATTTTTAGCATACATTTTGACATAACAATTACATTTGAACACCATAATTATAATATTGTTTGTAAAAATTACCAATATCTGCTTCGTGGCTTCCGATTGTTAAGCCTTTACCCTTCACAAATGCGGCGTACTGGGTTGAAATACATTCTAATTCTTGATAAATCATCCTGGACAAAGCCAATACTTTTTCATCATTCGTTCGAGAAGAATTCACGATCCATTTGATGTTTGAGGATAAAGCATCATATAGAGACTTACCCTGTAGATTGTCGATAAATACCTGCCCGGAGTTTTTTGCTCTCAATTTGTTCAGAGATTCGTTTAGGTGGGATATATCGACGACATTTTGAACAGTTTCTATTCTTTGACATCCAAATGCTGTGTATTTAATATTAGCAGTGTAGAATATAGTGCTGTAAATATTTGTATTCTCAATAATCTCAACATTCTCCTTCTCATACTTACTCATTCCGTTTATTGGTTCGTAATGCTTCAAAACGAATCCATTTTTAATTAGTACCTGGTTCATAAAACAAATTTAGTATTTATAATAATACATTGCCGCTATTTTAAACTACAAAATTTCAACAATTCAACAATCTTATTATATCAGGCCAGTAAGCCCGAAAACTTCCATGCCCCACCCTGTAGGACTACCTTTGATTATCAATAAAAAAACAATATAAACGCAATTATGCCATTTGTAAAGGGAGTATCAGGATGCCCAACCGGAAGACCAAAGGGCAAAAGAAAAAAGCCTGTTAAACCAATCCTGGAGAAACTGCTAGAAAAAACTCTTCCGGTGATAGAACAGGAAATATCAACATGCGATCCTGAAACCAGGAGAAGTTTTTTTAAGGATTTAACTAAGGTAGTATTAACATTAAATGTGTAATGGAAAAATTTAACAAAGCCCTCTATGACGAGGCAGTCAATGATTTTTATCAGTTAATTAAAAGGTATCAGGGTTATGTTTCTGATTCTTTAAAAAAATTAGAAATAGAACTAACGAATGAATTGTGGTTATCTTTTGTCTCTGAAGGAAGCAAGAAAGTAAGAGAATTTGTTTCTGATAAAATTAACTCAAACAAAAGCATCTATTTGCCATCACCGAACCTCGCTCCTATTCAAACTGTATTGACGGAGATTCAAAACCTGCATTCTGCCATGATCGAATCATATCACAGGCCAATTAATAAAGCGAATTTAATACCTCTTACATCATGCGGTTTAGATGCTGTAATCAACCCAGATGCGCTAGATAAGCTAAAGCAAGTATGCACCAATTCAATAGATGATAATTTGGTAAAATCACTTGAAAAATTCATTAAATCATATAATGAAGTAAACGCAATTCACCCAAAGTCAATTCAGGTTGAAAGTAATTACCTGGTACATGGTGAAGACGGCAATTTGGAATTGACTTTTAATAAATTATAAAAATGAACGTAGAAAGATTATTGAAACAGGTACTAAACGAGCCTGAAAAGCATGTAAAAGCTTTAAACTCATTTAAAGAGACCTACGAAGGGTTGCAAATTGGAGAATACTCAATGGACATTTTAACCGATGTTATTGAAAATGGCACCTTCAATATTTCTGAACGATTTAAAGAGGCTGCAACGGCCCAATTAGATAAATCAGGTATTACCAGTCCATTACTTAAAGCAAACCTACTGAAAGGATGCAATGAGGTTGTTTCGCAATTTGAGCAAGCCATTGACGGCTTAGTTAAATCAGCAATTGACGTAAATGACAAAGCTGAATTTGACAGGATTACGGATAAGCAAATGAAGGTAGAAGGAGTTTATGTTGGCGGTAATTGCATTAGAAACATCCATAGTGAATACAAATTACTCCGAACAGGCCGTGTTAAAGGCGGATTAGTAACTAAATGCAATAAAGTCATTGATATCGACAGCTCACAGGTTAGAATCGACAACGATCAATCAGACCATTTTTTATATGCTAAATGGCCAAGATCTGGAGGCATGGCAGTTCTATCAGCTTTTAAAGAGCCTAAAGAAAATACAGAAAAAAACTTTTACATTTTTTGGCAATCCGGTTTATTTCACGAAATCAATATTTAACATCAAATAAAGCGATAAACAAATGAGTTATTCAAAGGAACAACGCGAAAAGAACAACGCGTACATTGAGAAAACCTTATCTAATGCAACGAACCAGGACATAGCCGATGTTATTCAACAATGCAATTTAACATGGCCGGACGATAACGAGGTTATAGAGTTAGTTAAGGCAAAACAGGCAGAAATTTCATTAAGGGCCACACCAGAAGAAATTGAGGAAGTTTTTAAAAATATGAGGGTATAATGTTAAAAGACGACGAGGGTTCGCGAGTGCAAATGATCATGTTGAAACTAAGGCACTAAATTATACAGCTTTTTAAAACTTACTCGTCTTTAGTGTACAAAATAATAGCCTCAAATCACTAGAGACGAGTTTTTAAAAACTAACATACAGTTTAACAAATTAAAACCATCATGCTTAACATAACCTCAGACTTTACGCAAGATGAAATAAGTAACTGGATAAAAGAAGATCTTAATTCAATTATCTATGAAATGGGCGAGGTTATGTTTAAGGCCGGTTGCAAAGTGGTGGATCTGGCCCGGGCCAAAACAAAGAACGAGGGAGGTTTTGGGAATATAACATGGAACCTCCGAGGCTCTATTGGTTGCCTGCTTCTTATTGATCATAATATACCGGATGAGTTTATTTACTTCCCTCCTGTTTCAAAGGGCGAAGAAGGAAGGCAAAAAGGCATTGATTATGCCAGGGAAATCGCGCTGTTGGTTGATGATGGTGCTCCGGTCCTGATCATTGTTGCCGGGGAAGAATATGCCGGATATGTACAGGATATGGAGGACTACGACGTAATTGACGGCTCAACTAAGAGATTTGATAGTTTATTAAAACAGATTCTTAGCTAATGAAAACGGCATTTGATATAGTTAAGGATGTGAGAGGCATGATCAATGTGCCGGAAGTGTTAAATTACATTGACGGCAAAATCTACCCATTTGTCATGCCATCCAATAGTAGTAAGCAGAACATAACGGTGTCTGTTTTATCTGCAAATAACGATTGGATGCAAGAGGCAACCGTCAATATACGTATCCACTCCCCCAACATCAACGGAACGCTTCCTGATTTAAAGCATTACGATCTTATTTCAAAAATCATTTGCAGTTTAACAGATAGCCAGTATAGAGATACATTCCATACTGAAGTAATTGAACCTGGTCGACTTTATAGAGATCAGGACGGCAGTCACGTATGCGTGGTTCAAATAGATTATTACTCAATTCAAAATAATTACAAAAACATATAAGCTATGGCGAAAGGGATTACAGTCGGGGGGAGACAGCTTAATTATACAGCAAACCTAAGTATTGAAGAAGCTCTAAAAAGAGCAACAAAACTTAAATCTGGTTTTGATGATATGGTTGCCGCAGCGAGAAAAGTCGGTAACGTTCCGGTCAACACAAACCAATTAACTGGATATCAGCAAGCACAAATCGGATTAAAAAAAGCGCTGGCAGATTCCCAACTTGAAACTGAGAAGTTAAGACAAGAAACACAAAGATATAGGTCTGAGCTTGAACAGGGCAAGATTGCACAGCAAAACGTTAAAAATCAGCTTGAGGCGCTACGTGCGGTTGAGCAGATGTTAAATAACGATTTAAAATCAGGGCGGATTGTTCTACAACAGCATACCATTGAGATCGAGCGCAACAAAGCGGCCCAAGCACAATTGACGGCAACCTTAGCCCAGGGCAGAGTTGAGCAGCAAAATATCCGTACTGAGATTGCGCGGATGACACTTGCGAGAAAGCAGGAGGTTGAGGCGCAAAGGCAAGCCCGTAAGGCGGCTCAAGAAGTATCTGGTTCTTACAATGAGGCTCAGAAGAAACTAAGGGATTTAGGTAACGAGATCAAAAGCGCAGAAGGTGCATTCAAAAAGCTTACCCCTGAGTTAAAGGCAAAGGTCAAAGAATATAATGAACTAAATGAGGCCCTAAAGAAATTTGATGCCCAGATGGGGAACCACCAGCGAAATGTTGGTAATTACAAAGGTGCTTTGCGCAGCACAGCAGAGGATCTGCTTGGTTTTGCATCTGCATATCTTTCCGTTGGGAATGCTTTGACATTTGTATTCAACGAAACTTTAGCTTTTCAGAGGATTAAAACACCATTAACCTTTATCCTTGGTTCGGAGGGTGAAGCAAGCAATAAGTTAATCGAACTGAAAAAGTTTTCAGAAGATATAGGTGTTCAATTTTTCACCATTGCTGAATCGTATAAAAAATTTACCGCTGCGGCCAGAGCTTCTAATTTTGATTTAGGCGAATCGGAAAAGATTTTTAAATCAGTAACGAAAGCCGGGGCGGTTCTTGGATTATCCAGCGAACAGCTAGAGGGAACTTTGCTTGCCTTGCAACAAATGATCAGTAAGGGCAATGTGCAGTCCGAGGAACTAAGGGGTCAGCTGTCTGAGCGTTTGCCAGGTGCTTTTGCTTTAGCGGCCAAAGCAATGAACGTAACCGAGGGAGAGTTGGGTAACATGCTTAAAACTGGTCAGGTTGTTGCCAAAGACCTTTTGCCCAAGCTTGCTGTAGAGCTTGACAAGGCCTACGGAGATAAAGCAGCCAACGGTATTTCTGGCTTAAATGCGGAGCTGGCCAGGTTAAAAACTGAATTGGAATCGAACGCCGGTGATAGCAGTGCTTTAAGTAAAAGAATATTTGAACCTATTATCGTCGGCGCAAGAGAGGCTGTAAAAGAGATTGGTCAAATGTTCCGTGGATCGTTTGGGGAAAACTTAAGATATTTCTTCACATTTAGCAGCAGAGACCTTGCCAATCAGAGGCTAGTTTACGATCTAAGAGATAGTAGGCGTAATAATGAGAATGCTCAGACTGCTGCAGAACAATACAAAACAGAAGGAAAATCGTTAGCTGATTTAAGAACAAAATATTCTCAAATTACAGAAACATTAAGAAATTCTTATGACGCCAGGGCAAAGTTTATTAAAGGCGTAAAAGAAGGCACATTAAAAGAAACAAAGGACGCTACAATTGGGAATTACACGGCTATTGCAAATGGGTTGAATGCGCAACGAAAACGAATCGCAGACGCGATTCTGGACGCTAAGCACGCACAACTAAAAGCGAACAAAGAAACGCTCGATAGCGAACTTACCTCTATCACTGCGATTCAGAAGCGGATTGCTGAGCTTAAAAAAATGGCTGGTTCAGCAATCGCCGGCAGCGAAGTGTATAATCGGATCCAGGCATTGCAGGATAGGCTTAAAAAACCTGGATTACCAAAGTATGAGGCCGAAGAAACCGGGCAAAGAACCTTACAGAAACAAATTGACGATGCTATCGCTAGTTCGCAACGCAAACAGGTTGATGCTAATGCAAAGGAAGTTTTAGAGGTTAAGAAAAAGTATGCCGATTTACGCAAAGCTGCCGATGATCATAATAAGGAAGTTGATAAATACAATAATGCTCTCGCCAATAAAAATAAACGTAAAAAAATCAAAGTTGATGCCAGCGGATTAAATAAAGCCGAATCGGAGGAGACTGATTTTGTTGTTGATAAAGGTAAGGCCGAGGAACTTAAAACAGACTTAGAAAAAAAGAAACGCTATTACGAAGATTTTGAGAATTTCCGCACAAAGGTAGGCAAGGAAAAAGCTGAACAAAGGTATAAGGATCTGATCGACGTAAACAAAACTTATCGTCAATACCTGGATAGTATCGATGCCAAGCTTAATGGTGTGGACGATAAGACCAAAGGAGGTGATGGTGACGGCGAGCGCGTTGCCCAGCAAATTGCCGTTGTCAAAAAAGAGCGTGAAGCAATTCTTGTAGAGGAAGAAAAGAAATATCAGGATTTACTTTCCCAGCTGGTAAGCTATGAGGAAGAAAAGGCGGCAAAAATACAAAGTTATGAGGCTAAAAGATCTCAGTTAGTAAAAGATAATAGAACAGAAGAAATTAAGGTTCTGGATAAAATTCAATTTGAATCAATGGCAGCCTTTGA
Organism: Pedobacter zeae; assembly: GCF_014196715.1. Lineage (GTDB taxonomy): Bacteria > Bacteroidota > Bacteroidia > Sphingobacteriales > Sphingobacteriaceae > Pedobacter > Pedobacter zeae. The sequence goes on along the minus strand of NZ_JACIEF010000002.1, from coordinate 1,077,156 downwards.
GGGTGAAAACGTGGAAAAGCTAACGGCATTCAAAGAACTTTTTAAAGGCATTGAAGATTTAAGTGCTGAAGCTGCACGTCGGGTAATTGGCAACGGGAAAGCCCTCATTGACGGCTTACTCAAAAAAGGAATCAAGCTTAGCCCAGAATTACAGAAAGAAATTGAAGATGCCTTGAAAAATGCCACAAAGTCTCTTAAGCTTCGTGTGCCGGAAGAATTGATTTTGATCGGAAACGAAATACAGAATTTGGCCGGATTTGCCGGCGAAGTCAACGAAGCTTTCGGGCAATGGGTTGGTACGCTCGGCGGGACTATAAGCGGTATAGGCCAGTTACGCAAAACGATGCTAGATTTCAAAGACCTTAAAAAGGGGGACACTCTTGGAGCTCTTGGTCTCGGTGCTCAAGCTATTGCAATAGGAGGCGGTATATTTTCGGGTATCACAAAAGCAATTAGCGGAATTATACAAAGTTCATATCAAAAGGTTTACGAGAGACGGGTTGCCGATAACGAGCTTCAGATAAAGCAAAGCGAGGCTGTTTCAAGGGCTTTGGACCGTCAATTGAGTTTGATAAACAAAGTTTATGGAACTGAGAAGCTAACGGCTTATAACCAGGCTTTGAAAGATATAGATTCCACTACTGAAAGTGTGAGTAAAAAGCTTAATGGAATGTTCCTAAATACGGGTAATTCAGAGCTTGACCGATTAATAGGTCTTTATAATAGCGGAACTCTTGAAACAAAAGGCTTTGACAGGGCTAGTTTCAATCAGCTTTTGGATAAAGGAGTTTTTAGGAATATTGACACATCCGATATTGAAGCCTTACGTAAGTTGATTGGGTCAGGGGCCTTGGATGCTACAGCCGAACGATATGCGCAGCAACTGGTTGACCTTAAAGATAAAAGCGTTGAGGCTGCAAATGCAGTAAAAGAAACATTAACAGGAACCACTTTCGAAAACTTTGCGGACAGTTTAGTCGACCTTTTTGCAAAAGGCACCGCCTCAGCTGAGGATTTTGGAAAAAACTTTGAGGATATCATGAAAAAATCAATACTAAACAGTTTTAAAACGAAAACTATTGCAACACAACTTCAAGCTTTCTATGATCAGTTTTCGGAGTTATCCTCTACAGGTCGCCAATTGACAGAGGACGAAGTAAAGATTTTAAAAGCTAAGTATGATACGATCATAAAAGAAGGTCAGAATGAATTCGACAATTTGCAAAAGGTGTCCGGAGTTAGTTTTTTGGATAATAGTAGCAGCACAAGTTCGGTCGGAAAAATTAGCGCTTCACTAACCGAGGCGACTGGTAGCGAGTTGTTAGGATTATATAGATCTCAATATGATATTTCGAAAAAGATTGAGATTAATACCAGACAATTAGGCTCATCTATTGGCGACTTATACCTGATTGCAAAAAGTAATTTTGAATTACAAGTAAAAATTGAAGCTAACACCTATAGGACGGCTGAAAATACAGAACCATTGAAGGCTATCAAAGCAGGGATAGATACGCTGGTCAAAAACTCGAACGCAAGCGGTAGCACAGGCTACGATCGTGGTATATAATACTCCAATAAGGGGTACAATAAAACCTCATTCAGATTAATGAATGAGGTTTTAAAAAATTAACATACATTCCAGCATACATTACCAAGTGTCATTTATGGCTTTTTCAAGGCCGGCCAAGTAGCTTGTTAGCCATTGATCAAATCCCGTCTTGATTTCGTCCTGGAATAAGAAATATCCAGGTTTATCTTTATATCTCATATAAATGCAGCGAATTTCTACTGGCTCAGGTGAATCCGTGTTTGCAACATAAAATCTGTTTTTAGATTTGCTGACTGTAAAAATCTCACTTATTTCAATGACATGCGGCTCAAATTTGATTTTCCCATCTTTGAACTGTAGTACAATATTATAATCGAAAGGGTATCTGTAAAGCCCTTTTGTCGCGGTTATTTCATCACTATAAGCATTGACGGCGATCGACTCGTTTTCAACAGAAGAAATAACCTGTTTGGGATTTTTATAAATGCTATTCAGATAGGTTAACGTTTTTTTGTACAACTCCGTTTTTGAAACCTTTGGATGATTGAGTACAATGTAATTTTTGGTGCTATCCGTTGATGATACAAAACCGTTGTGCTTTAACTCCATTCTAAGCACCTGAGCGTTTAATTTAGTAGCAGCTGCGGTAATGATCAATAAAAATAGTAAGCGTTTCATAAGCGATGATTGAGGTGTAAATATATGATTTACTGTCAATCCTATAGCAACAATTGATGATATAGCCCAGATTAGATTTGAAGATTTAGGTTTTTTGTTTTCCATGTTGCTTACGATTATATTTTGCATGCAAAAATATATCAGTGCATTACATAGGCTTTACGGTTAACCGGATTATGTTGTTTTTAATCTTAAAGCGATTATTTCTATTCCTCTGATTTCTTCTTCTCAGGCGCTCGACTGTAAATATCGTCAGCCAAATCTTTTAAAACTTTCCAGCCCTTTTTTAGATCATCTTCGGTCAGGCGGGCTAATCCGTTGCCTGACTTTCTGCCTGCAAGTTTGGCACTTAATGTCGTTCGGGCATATTTATTATCTGGAAACATTTTATCTGCTATCCCAGAGTTATTGATTTCCTCTCTTCCAAGCAAATCTTTAAAATCTTGTTCATTCATATCGCAAAGATAACAAGCTAAAACGATGTAAACTACAAATGTAGATTAATGACATTACTATGACTTTTATATCTAATTTATAATCTACATTTGTAGAGTACAAAAGGAAATAATATCATGAAATCAAGAGTTTTTAAAACAGCCTGGCAGATTGCCTCAAAATTCAAAACGTTTGCTGCGGCGTTAAATCACGCATGGGAATTGATTAAGTTAAAAAAATCAATGTTGTCCGGAGTTGTGAAGTTCACTTACAAAAGAATTGACGACTCAATTAGGCCAGCTGTAGGAACCTTAAAGGAAATTGATACTAAATATGCTTTCCAAGGTAACGCCCGGACGAAAGAATCAATGATCTACTTTGATTTGGAAATGGGTGCGTTCAGATCATTCAAAATTTACTAACCACTAAAAATACTGTTATGACTTACCAACAAAATAACACCTCAATAAAACAAGATCCTCGTTTCACAGGAGTTGATCACCATTGCCTTTTGCCTGGCGCTTCTATAATCAAATGCGATCACTGGGGCTGCAAAGTAACCGCCAAACAACCGCAATATTATCCCGGGTGGAAAAAATTCTTTTCAGATCGCGGTACTACGCGCTTTCATATCCATAGACGTGATTTCTCCCAGCTGAGTGCAGACCAATTAAAAAATGTACCTGCAGATATCAACCCGGACCTGGCTTGGTTAACGCCGATGCCTAAGGGTGATGGGGATAAGCCAAACTTAAATACTGGATGGATAGTAGAGGCCGAGGGCTATTGGCCAGACCGCAGCATCTATAATGCTGACGAGGTTGATTTTATTCATGTGGAGTATCAAACCATGAGAGCCAAGCAAAACGATGAGACAAAAGCCATAATTGCTACTCAGGATGTTAACAGCCTTAATTATCATGAAATGTTAACCGAGCAAGTTATGGATGTTAAAGAGGTGGCGATTTTTGTAGGAAAGGAGGTTGTGAATGGCTAGTTTAACAATTGATCTGAATTACATTACCGAAGATCAAGCCCGTCAGGTTATAAAAATGTTTGACAGTCCGGAGGAATATCAAAGGAATTTCAGCGCAATCAAGGCAATTACTCGCGGTATGTTCAAACTGATTTGCAACGAGCGGGGCAACCATAAAATCAAGGGTATGTTTGATACCGTGAATAACCTGCAAGGTATTTTGCTTTTGGAGGATTCTCAAGAAGTCGAACGAATACTTGAGGCAAGCGGGTTAATGCCGGATGTTTGGCAGAGCCATGTACCTGTCAACATAAACATGAATGATCTGCCGGTTATTAATGTTGACGAAATGTACGGTAAGAAGGGAGGGGAATCATGCTAAGCAATCCTAAAGCCGCAGCCCTGATCGCTAAACTCGAAAAATTAAATAAGGATGTTGCTAAAAGTGGCATCCTTATAGAAAAAATTACACCTGAGCAGGAATATTTGATTGATAAAATCATACATTCCTTTACAAAGGAAATTAGGCATATTGAAATTGCTACGCCTGTTTTGAGACTAGACCGGCTGAAGGTATTCCTGGAACATTTAAAAACCGGTAAGCTATCAAAAAAATTTGAGTTGGGCTATTATACAAATACCGCTGATTATGCAATCTTATTTCCCGAGCATTGGAGTTTGCAGATCAGCGACTTCGATAGACCTGTAGGCAAATATCTACCGATTGATTGCCATGTATCTAAGGGGGAACAGTTTTTCTACGGTTTAACGTATAAACAATATAAACACTTGTTTTATTCATACAACCAAAATTCTGAATGGGGTAATGTCCAGATTACTGGCAGAACCGGATTACCAAAATTTATCGAGAACATGGAACAATTCATTGACTACTTCGAGAAAGGGTGCCGTCAATGTTAGAGCTTCCGATCATCACAACTCACTGGCCAATTCCTATTCATACTCCTGAATGAATTTACTCGTTTATAATACATGGAAAAGCCAAATATAGCAATCATTGATAATGTTCTCATTGAAACCTTAATAGCTTCTATTATGGATTTTGAGAAACTAGTGCTCAATAAACTGGAAGAACTTAATGCGTTTAATAGGCCGTACCTTACGCTACAGGAAGCTTGCAAGTTGTTAAATAGGTCCACAAAATGGATGATGGCGCACAAACATGAGATTGGATGTAGCAGAGTAGGCCGTGATTGGATTTTTAAAAGAAAAGATATTGATTCATTCTTCAATCAAGGCTATTTTAAAAAATAGACGCACCGTACATTCATTAGAAAACCGTATGTAAAAAGGTATGCGTTAAAGAAGCAATCCCTTGTAAGTATTTAATTTACAAGGGATTTAAACTCTTTGAAGTACCCAGAAGCAGATTCGAACTGCCACGCCGTTGCCAGCGCCACCCCCTCAAGATGGTGCGTCTACCAATTTCGCCACCTGGGTTTATGCTGCAAATATATCATTTGAAATGAAAAAAAACCGGGTATTTATAAAAATATTGAGATTTAGGTTAAATCTTTTCTGCTTTTAGACGGTATGCTTATCACGACCACAGCCATCGGGATGGCTAGCTGCCCTGAACTGCCATAAATTTTAGCTCCCTGAAGAGTTTAAATCTCTAGTTTTAACCCGTCATAAGCCAGCCTGATATGCTTGGGCAAATCATTTTCAACATCGGCATGTTTACCTAAGTTATGGCTGATGTGTGTGAGATAGGTGAATCCGGCACCGGCTTTTTCGGCAAAAGCAATGGCCTCATCTAATGTAAAGTGTGAAATATGCGGCCCCTTCTGCAAAGCATTAATGACCAAAATTTTAGAGCCTTTTATTTTATTAAAACTTTCTTCTGATATGGTTTTAGCATCGGTAATGTAAGTAAAGTCGCCTATCCTGTAACCGGTAATAGGAAGCAGATGGTGCATCACTTCAAAAGGAATAATGGTGCTTTCGCCAATTTTAAAATCTTCGCCATTGGTTACGGTATGCAGGTTAATCTGTGGTAAACCATGATATTTGGTTTCGGCAAAAATATAGTAAAACTCCCTCTTGAGTGCCGTTTGAACCCGCTCTGTAGCATATACATCGATTACCTTATGCAAGAGGTAATTAAATGGCCTGATATCGTCCAATCCGGCAATATGATCTTTATGCTCATGTGTAAACAAAACTGCATCCAGGTCTTTTACCTGTTCCCGCAGCAATTGATAACGGAAATCCGGACCACTGTCTACCACCATCGTTTTGTCGGCAGTTTCTATTAAAATGGATGTCCTTAAGCGTTTATCTTTTTTATCCGGAGATAAACAAACTTCGCACCCACAGGCAATTACAGGAACGCCCTGCGATGTACCGGTACCTAAAAAAGTAACTTTCATTGGATTAAATTTCCTTTCTTATACCTATAATTCCTGCTGTATATCTCCATTAAAATAATTCGGTCTGTTGTAAGGATTGGTAAAACTGCCTTTGTTTTTCTTCAAGCAGGTTTTCGTCAGCATTGGTCTGTTTCACCAAAGTAACCAATGCGGCTATTTTTCCTTCCAGATTTGAAAATTTATTAACCACGATTATCTTATTGTGCTCCAGCAGGCAAGAGCCCGTTTTAAAGTTCCCCTTTTCGTAGCGTACCTTATAACCCAATGCAAAAAGCAAGGCCTCTAATTTCTCTAAAGTATGGTTTGTTAGTGGCAATGACATCGGAAACAAACTTAGATAAATCTGCGCAGCATTCATAAATCCGTTTGCAAAAAATATAGCTTTTTATGTTTTTACCACCAACTTACCCTTGTAGCCTGGTTTTTCCACCACGTCTGACACCTGAGAACACCTTTTTCTTAAAATGCCTGTAGGAGTGGAAACAAAAAAAGTTCAGCTGTTTCCAACTGAACTTCCAGGTTTCATTCCGCCTTTGCGGAAATTCGTTATTATCTTAAATCTACCACTTCAACGCCAGGATATTTTTTGGCATCAAAAGCAAATGTAGTTTCAGGTACATTTACGTTAGGCGAGAAAGTTTTCACATTATAGGTGTACTTGTTTCCATTTTTATCGAACAATACCACGTTTGCAATCTGTTTAGCCGCTTTATCAATGCTTAAACGAACTTTAAAGATTGATTTTTTAGCATCAACAGGGGTTAAGTCGATCATTTGATAGGTTTTACCCCCTGCTTTTTCATCGCCGGTATAAACGTATTTGAATCCTTTCTCATAAACAGTGAAAATTTTAGCAGGATTAATGGCATCGCCACTATTATCTACATTACTCACTTGCACTTCTTTGTCTTTTTTCAAATAAGTCCACTGGCTTTTACCATCGCTGAATAACTCCTGGTTGGTCATGGCCACTTTATACTTATTCGAATTGGCCTTTACATACAAGGTACCTTGCTGGGTTTCTTTTACTTTCGCTTTTGGATTATCCAAAGTGAAAGTAAAATCAGTTTTTACGATATTATACGATTTGTATTTTTTACTCACATCGGCTAAAATGGCTTTAGCTTTCGCATCAGTTTGAGCATATGTTGAAGTTGTAAAAGCAACGACAACCATGAATGCTGAAATTAGTTTCTTCATCTTTTCTTTTTTAATTTTTTCTTTGAAACGTTGGAATAGATTATTGTTAAATAGTTTAATCTACTCCTGATTATCAATACCATTCAAGAACTGTTCCAAAGAATACTCATCAGGGTATAAAACTTCCCTTGCTTTACTTCCTTCAAACGGACCAACAATACCTGCGGCCTCCAATTGATCAATAATTCGCCCGGCCCTGTTATAGCCCAATTTAAGTTTACGCTGTATCAACGACGTCGACCCCTGTTGATGCATCACAATCAGCCTTGCTGCGTCCTCAAAGAACTTATCGCGCTCGTTAGGATCAAAATCGGCCTTGCTTCCCTCCCCTGCTTCATCTATGTATTCTGGCAGTTGGTAAGCATCGGCATAACCGCGCTGGTTACCGATATATTCCGAAATGCGGTCAACCTCAGGTGTATCAACGAAAGCACACTGTAGCCTGATTAAGTCGCTACCTGTAGCTAAAAGCATATCCCCCCGGCCTATTAACTGATCGGCACCACCGCTATCCAGAATGGTCCGCGAATCGATTTTAGACAATACCCTAAACGCTAACCTGGCCGGGAAATTGGCCTTAATGGTACCCGTAATAATGTTTACCGATGGACGCTGTGTAGCCAAAACCAAGTGGATACCGATGGCCCTGGCCAGCTGCGCCAAACGTGCTATCGGCGCCTCCACCTCTTTACCAGCTGTCATCATCAAATCGGCGAACTCATCAACCACTAAAACGATGAAAGGCAAAAAGCGGTGACCATTATTAGGATTAAGCTTGCGTTTAATGAATTTATCGTTGTATTCTTTTAAATTCCTCACCTGTGCATCTTTCAGCAAATCGTAACGCTGATCCATTTCGATACAAAGTGAATTTAAGGTATTAACCACTTTCTTCGTATCGGTAATAATGGCATCGGCTTCGCCAGGGAGCTTAGCCAAAAAGTGTCTTTCAATCCGGTTAAACAGGGTTAACTCTACCTTCTTCGGATCGACCAGTACAAATTTCAGCTGTGCGGGATGTTTTTTAAATAACAGTGAAACCAGAATGGAATTAATACCAACAGATTTACCTTGCCCTGTTGCCCCGGCTACCAATAAGTGAGGCATTTTTGCCAAATCGGCTATAAAAACCTCATTGCTAATGGTTTTACCAAGTGCAATCGGCAGATCCATAGTGGTCTGGCTCCATTTTTCAGTATTCAGGATGCTTCGCATCGGCACCATTTCAGGGTGCTGGTTTGGTACTTCGATACCAATTGTACCCTTACCGGGCATTGGTGCAATGATCCGTATACCCAGCGCGGCTAACGAAAGGGCAATATCATCCTCTAAATTTTTAATTTTCGAAATCCTGACCCCCGGAGCCGGAATAATCTCGTAAAGGGTAACTGTAGGTCCAATTGTGGCTTTAATCTTATCGATTTCGATATTATAATGGTTAAGGGTTTCGACGATTTTATTTTTGTTGGCCTCCAGTTCTTCTGCATTAACCGAAATTTTATTGGTACCGTAATTTTCGAGTAAATCAATGGTTGGGTACTTGTAACCGGATAAATCCAGCTTTTCATCGTAATTGCCAAACTGTTCTACCAGGTCATCCGATTTTTTCTCTTCTTCGGTTTTTTCGATGGTAAATGCAGGTTCTTTTTCGTCTTCTATTGGCGGTTCTACCACTAAAGGCGTTGCCGTTGCTGCAGCAGAAGCAATGGGCAGATTGGTAGCCAAGGGAGATAATATTACAGGTGCTACGGTTTCTTCCTCTTCTTTTTCTTCGAAACGGCTTGGCTGTAACACCACGTTTTGTTGTTTACGTTCGTTGGTTACCGGTCTGTCAGGTAACACCGGTTCAATGGACGAAGAATGCTCATCGAAAGTTTTGTTTTTTATCACCTGCTCCCTGATGTCGTTTACATAATCAGGTGTTTCATTATCGAGGTAAACCTCTTTAGCCTTACGCTCCGGGAATTTAAAATCGATGTTATAAGCAATGATCAGTATGGTTAAACCGGCAAAAGCAATTAATCCGGCAACACCGGCAGCCCCGATTTGGGCACTTAACAATTTATTGCTCCAGTAACCAAATTCACCCTCCAGGTAATGCGGCGATTCTGACCAGAAGCTATGTGCAAAACCTAAGGTTAACGAGATAAAAAGTAAAAAGAAAAAGCTATAACCCAGTGTTTTAGAAATGGAAAGGATTTTAACTTTAAACAATAAACGGTAGCCAATAATAAAAAAGGCCAAAACGAACAGAAAAGAGGCAATACCGAACCATTCATAAATAAACTGGTGCGATAACAAGGCACCAAATTTACCCAACCAGTTTTGAACAACCGGCGTGGTCACTCCGGCAGTTTTTAATTCTTCGGATGTTTTAAACAGATTGCCCCAACCGCCATTTGCATCGATCACATAACTTTGGTCATCCTGCCAGGTAAACAGGTACGAGGTAAAGGCAATTAAAAAATATAAGGATAAGATCACAAAAAACAGACCTGCAATTTTAATTGCACGCCCATCTGCCAGATCGAACCTTGGTAAAAATTCTCTTTTTTCTTTGGTCTGACGGCCCGCCGAAGACCTGCCAGGTGTATTTTCAGCACCTTTATCTCTGAATGTATTGGTTTTAAACTGGTTACCCCGTACCGACATTTTCTTTCCTAAATAATTTAATATTGAACAAACTTAGATAAAACTGCGCAGCATTAATAAAAAAAATAATCACAAATGATGCCCGCAGATAATTTTATATAATCTGCCTTAAATTAAATAAAAATATTCATCGGGCATTAAACCTTAAACAGAAATTATAGTCTATTATTTTAACAACACACAAGTTGTTACGTTTTGTTAAATGAAACGGATTTTGTTTTAGGTTTTATCCCGTTTTGCCTGGAGGGGCTAAACGGGATTTTTTTTTTAAAAATGAATACTGATTCAGTGTTTATTTTGATCAACAAATTACTTTTTTCAAAACTTAATGTTATTTTAAATGTCAAATTAAATTAACATGAAAAAACTCAACTATTATACAAAAAGAATTTTGTACGCAGAATTGGTGCTCATTTTTGCCTGTTTGATTTTAAAAATAACGCATTTTGGAGGTATTACGACAAGCATTCTATTTGCCATTGGAAGTATCGGAATGATCTTCAGTATCATACTTATACTAATAATTATTTATAATCAAATATTTAAGCCTTCCAAAGAAACCTCTCAAATGAATTAAGACATGAAAACCTACTATCTGAAGAGAATTACAAATGGACAATTGTGCTATATGAATCTAAAAGACTGGGACGGACAAGTTGTCTGGTAATAAATTAGAATTTTGGTCAGATTACTAATAAAATACAAAAGCACAAACCATCAGGGACAGTCAGTAGTTTATTTATCAATGATTTTTGTTTTCAAAGTATAATGAGCTCTGTAAATTCTTGGCCTGGTGCTTTTGATTGTAAAAACGAGCAGGCCACAAACCATCAAGGCAAAGATAGCAAACCCTTAATCTTTATTTGTAGAGACATTATAGGTTTAACTCGTCGTTTAATTTATTTTTAAAGTTCTGAAGAGAAGGTTAAGATGGTCATATTATTTTGAAAAAGCAGGGTTCTGTGCACTTCGGTTACGATAGTCCTGCTATCACTACAAGTCCTCACTCATTTCTTCGCTCCGGGCTTTCCGTTCTATCAAGTTTATTTAACACAGGCCTGTAATTCTTAAGGACTTTAGACTTAGGATCAAAACCCCGCAGGTTTTTGAAACCTGCGGGGTTTTGATCTTTGTTAATTTGCCCTACACTATATATATTTAGACAATAAAGTTTACAATTCCTTAATTTTTGGTAATTTAAGTCGATTTTTAAATAATATTATGGGAATAGCGCAGCTCGAAGAACAAATTGAGGCCGGAAACTTACAGGCAGTAAAGCAAATTTTGGTAGAAAACCCCAAATTGGCAAATACGAATACTTCTCATCAAATTTCGCCCCTGTTACTGGCCTGCTACTATAAAAAGCAAGAAATAGCCGATTTAATTGCCGAGTTTACCGATAATTTAACCTTGTTTGAAGCCTGTGCAGTAGGTAAATTCGATGCGGCTACCCTAGCTGTTTTTCAAAACCCGGAGCGCGTAAACGAATTTTCTGATGATGGATTCACCCCGCTCGGTCTTGCCTGCTATTTTGGGCATGAAGAATTAGCCCGTTTTTTGGTACTGAAAGGTGCAGATGTTAACCTGGCTTCAAAAAATGGATTTAATGTATTTCCGATCCACTCGGCAGTTGCAGCTAACAATTTCAATATTACCAAAATGCTGCTGGATGCGGGTGCATATCCGAACGTTTGCCAGAAAGCAGGATTGGCTCCTTTACATACCGCAGCACAGCTAGGCAATATAGAATTGATTATTTTATTGTTAGAACACGGTGCAGAAGTTTCTTTACGTATGGAAGGCGGAAAACTACCTGCAGATTTAGCCGCAGAGAAAGGTTTTCATGAAATTGCAGAGATTTTGAGAGATGATGATTAGTTAGTCTGGAGTGGTGTGTCTTTAGTCAAAAGTCTGATTTGTTAACCATTTTCCATCGTCCATATTACCGCTTACATTATTCCCAGATCCTTAGCCGCATTCTTTTGATATAAGTCCTGATATCGAGCACAACAGCTGCCAAAAAATAGAATAATATCGGAAAACCCACCGCTAGAAAAGAGGAATAGATAAAAAACAAACGAACTTTAGCTGTACTCATGTTTAACTTGTTAGCCAAATAAGTAGAAACGCCAAAACTCTGCTGTTCGAAATAGGTTATAATTCTTTGGAACATTTTAAGCTCGTTTTAAAATCTTAATCACATATCGCAAGATAAATAACAGGAAACCGGATTCACATGACCTGGTTTCTTTTTCTTTACTCTAATTTAGGAATAATAATCGGTTAATTATTCAATAGCATACCGGCTTCAATTACTCCAAAACCAGTTTTTCAAAATCCTGTTTATCTTCATGTTTAATAAAAAGCGTCTGCGGCTCTTCCAGGCCGGAAAAATTTTGGATCAATTTCATTTTAAATTGGTAGATATCAACACCTTTATTTAATATAACGGTTAAGGCATCGGCATTGCCCCTAACTTCAATAATCTGATCGGGATAAAGTTCTTTTAACTCGTGAGGAAATTCCATACTATAAAAACGGATTATAAGTTAGAAAGTTTTATCAGGCTTCAGAATCTGATCAGGCCTGCTTTAAAATTTTAATTCCAATACCACAAGATAAGCATTTTTTCTCATTACAATATTGCTTTTTTAGCTGCAAAATGCCCTGAGAAGCAAATGCATGTCCGATTTTTACTCCGGCTCCTCTAAATTTACCGGTAATTGCATTTTCTTCAGCCGGCAGGCTTTCCAGCAACTTTATTGCCCTGCTGATGTAAAACTGGGTAGCGGTGTATTTGCCATAGGCAAACAAAAATAAGGCAACGGTATTAAGGAGAATATTATCTACCGAATCTTTACCGATCTGTATGTTTACACCGGGGGCTTCTTTTTTAAAATGATAATGCGTTTTCCAGTAATCGTTTACAGGCAGTTTTTCGAATAGGATACGCAAATCATTAACCTCTTTGATCTCCATAATTTTAGAAAAAAGATGGTTCGCCTTTACCATTAGCGCTGCAAACTGTGCCAGCCTGATGGTTGGGAAATTCTGTGGCCGCATGCGCATAAATTTCCATACCGAAACCTCTACAGGTTCAATGTTGTACTTCTTCCTGAGAAACGCGAATTCGGCTTTTAGCTTTCGAGGATACTCTTCTTCGAACTGATCAGTTAAAAATCCTGCTGCACCAAAAACCATGGCTTCAATCTGATACGGGTTATTTTTATGCTTCGAATAAATATGCTGTGGAACTGCTTTCGCAATCATTTCGAAAGGCAGTGCATTGATCTTGAATCCGAAATTACGTGCCATAAAACGGTAGAAAGTCTCCTCCCAATTCCCATTTAATTCATTCAGGGTTTCGATCACAGCATTTGTTTTTAGCTCGAAACGTTCGATCAGGGTTCTGGCTAAAAAAGAATCAACAATCAGTGGATCAACGGTTCCGATCTGAGCAATACAGGGAAAATCGGTAAGGGTAAGGAACAGGTTTTCATATTTTTTGATCAGATCGGCAGAAATGCGGTTTTTTAACTCGAGTACAGGTAATACCGTTTGATCCATTCTTTTAATTTCGGCATCATGTTCGTAAACCACATGCAAAATCACATTCTCGTAAGCAGGGTTTTTCTGGTGATGGTGTTTTAACCAATCTGACGACCGGAGGTGGATTTCTACATTGCCCGCCCAGGTGGTACCATCGATTTCGATCTTCGCATGAAAAAAATCCGGTCCGGCGTTTTTATTGAGCAATCCCGGATTGATAATTTTTAAACTTTCTCCCGCTACAGTGTGCAGCCCGCTATAATCAAACGACCTGAACTGCCATACATAATGAAGAAAATCTTCCGGAAAATTCATCCTTGAAGATAATGAATTTATTATTTGGCTACAACTAACTTATCAGTTTAAATTCTGTGCTGCTTTGGAGTAGTTAGGATTTTTTGGCACATGAAAAAGCCATTAACCTCATCAGGGTACATTTATACAGGCTCAATATGACAACTGATATGATTTTTTTTATACCAACCCCGCTTTGATCAAAATCTGCTCCATTTCCTGTTGCAGTTTTAAAGCTTCTTCCCTTGCCCTTTCGGCAAAGTCCTCACCCTGGCCGGCGTAAATAATTCCTCTTGATGAGTTGATCAGTAATCCGCATTGCGCATTTAACCCATATTTACATACTTCATTCAAATCGCCCCCCTGCGCGCCAATACCGGGTACCAGGAGGAAGTGGGTGGGTGCCAGTTTACGTACATCGCCAAAAGCTGCTCCACGGGTTGCCCCTACTACATACATCATCTGCTCATCAGTTGCCCAGTTTTGTGAGGTTTTAATCACTTTTTCGAAAAGTTTATCCTGGCCTACCTCCTGTAACTGAAAATCGGCATGCCCACTGTTAGATGTTAAAGCCAAAAGGATTACCCATTTACCTTTAAAATTTAAAAACGGCGTGATCGAATCGCTACCCATGTAAGGTGCTACGGTAACCGAATCAAAACTCATCTCGGATGATGCCGGATTAAAAAAAGTTTCGGCATACATGGCAGAAGTATTTCCAATATCGCCACGCTTGGCATCTGCAATAGAAAAAACATCCTGTGGAATGTATTTCGAGGTTTCGATCAGAGTTTCCCAACCCTTTTTACCATAACACTCGTAAAAAGCGGTATTGGGCTTATAAGCCACACACAAATCATGAGTTGCATCAATAATCTGTTTATTGAATTCCAAGATCGGATTTTCATATTTTAACAGGTGTTTCGGGATCTTATCTAATGAGGAATCCAATCCGACACATAAAAACGAACGTTTTTTTTGTATCCGCTCAAAAAGTTGCTGCTTTGTCATATATGGGCTTATTTGCTGCAAATATGAAGATTTTTAAGTTTTTCTGAACGATAAAATAATCCCCATCAGAATTATTTTTATAAACATTTTAAACTTTTGCTTGCAGATTACGTTTCAAATACATACAATTGCAACATAATTTCTCAACCGTTTATCTGAATATCCCAGAAAAATTTATCAAAACTTGTTTTTTGTTACCATTTTTTAAAAGCAAAAATTGCTTTTGTTCAGCTTATAAACAATTATGAAACACTTTGAACATTATCCCTAATGCACTCATTTATGTTTTATAGCCAAAGAACTTATACACAATAAAAACCAGGCTTGCGCTAACACAAATATTTTTAGGCCTGTGTAGATTTATAACAGAAAACGTCCGTTATAAACAAATGAAAAATTTCTTGAAACATATATATTTAGAATGTTTAGTAAAACAGAATTAAATGATAAGCTCACAACAGAATTACGTGAGCTGGCAAAAAGCTATGGCATTGAAGGTGCCGACTCCCTAAGAAAAATAGACCTTGTTGAAGTACTTTTACACCAACAGGACATCATAAATGCCGCTAAAGCCGGCGCAGATCCATATAGCGAAATCGAGCCCCTTGTAAATACGCCTGCACCTAAAACCAAAGCGGCTAAAGCATCAAAAACTGCGGCAGTTTCTGCAGTGGTAGCCGATAAGCCTATTGCTGCCACCGCTGATAAACCTGTTAAAAAAAGAGCACGATTACCTAAAGATGATACCGCAGCGGCGTCAACCGCAAGAAGAAAAGATGCGGTAACGTTATTTGACGAACCTCAGCATCAGCAACAGCCCGACAGGATTATTGAAGCTGAAGAAAGTGTAAAACCTATATCAGCTTTACTGGAAGAAAGTGCAGAAGTACTTCCGGTAGCGCCAAAACAAAAACAAGAGCCAAAAGAAAAACAGGAAAAACCACAACGTGATGAAAACCGCCAGCAAAAACAACCGGGCGGTGGCAACCACCACAAAAACGAAAACAGTTACTCTAACCTGGATTTCGATAACGTAATTACAAATGAAGGTGTTTTAGAAATTATGCCTGATGGTTACGGTTTCTTGCGCTCTGCAGATTACAACTACTTAACTTCTCCTGATGATATTTATGTATCTCAGTCTCAAATAAAACTTTTTGGATTAAAAACCGGCGATACCGTTAAAGGAAGTATCCGCCCGCCAAAAGAAGGCGAAAAATATTTCCCGTTGGTTCGCGTAGAAACGATTAACGGCAGAATTCCGGCTGAAGTTCGCGATCGCGTTCCTTTTGACTATTTAACACCACTTTTCCCAACCGAAAGATTAAACCTGTTTACGGATACGAATAATTATTCTACCCGTATTATGGATTTATTTACGCCGATTGGTAAAGGACAGCGCGGTTTAATTGTTGCCCAGCCTAAAACGGGTAAAACCAATTTATTAAAAGAAGTGGCCAACGCAATTGCCAAAAACCACCCGGAAGTTTACCTGATTATCTTATTGATCGATGAGCGCCCGGAAGAGGTTACCGATATGGCCCGTAGCGTAAGGGCCGAGGTAATTGCCTCAACTTTTGATGAACCGGCTGAGCGTCACGTTAAAATTGCCAATATAGTTTTAGAGAAATCGAAACGTTTGGTAGAAAGCGGACACGACGTGGTAATTCTTTTAGACTCGATTACACGTTTGGCCCGTGCATATAATACCACTGCACCGGCATCGGGTAAAATATTATCAGGTGGTGTTGATGCGAATGCTTTACATAAACCAAAACGTTTCTTCGGTGCGGCCCGTAATATTGAAAATGGCGGTTCACTGACCATTTTAGCTACAGCCTTAACCGATACAGGTTCTAAAATGGATGAGGTGATCTTCGAAGAATTTAAGGGAACCGGTAACATGGAGCTTCAGTTAGACCGTAAATTATCTAACAAACGTATTTTCCCTGCAATTGATATTACTGCATCAAGCACACGTCGCGACGATTTATTACACGACAGGGATACCTTACAGCGTGTATGGATTTTACGTAACCACCTGGCCGATATGAACAGTCAGGAGGCAATGGAATTTGTTCAATCTCAAATAAAAGGAACAAAAAGTAACGAAGAGTTCTTAATTTCGATGAACAGCTAAATTAAGGCCGAAAGGTAAAAGGCATAAGGCTTAAGGCTTCCTATTTGGTGTCTTAAGTCTTACAGCTTTAAAGGTTTTATGCTAGATTTGCATCCAAAACCCTACACCTTAAATCCCACACCTTAAACCTTATGAAAAGGCATCTTCCTAATGCGATTACCTGTTTAAACCTCTTTTCTGGTTGTATCGGAATCGTTTTTGCTTTTAAAGGCAATTTAGAAACTGCAGCATATTTCGTTATTTTATCTGGAATATTCGATTTCTTTGATGGTATGGTGGCCCGTTTGTTAAATGTGAAATCGGCCATTGGGAAAGACCTCGATTCATTGGCCGACATGGTTAGCTTTGGATTTTTGCCGGGCGCAATGATGTTCCAGTTGTTAAAATTAAGTGATTATCCTTCTGCTTACCTTCCTTATCTGGGTTTTTTAATCACTGTTTTCTCGGCATTAAGATTGGCTAAATTTAATAATGATGCCCGCCAGACAGAAGATTTTATTGGCTTAAACACGCCGATGAATACGCTGTTTATCTGCTCTTTGCCTTATGTTGCGGCTGATTACCCACAAGTAGTTTACTCGGGCATATTGCTCATTGCCATCACTGCTGTAACCTGTTTTTTGCTGGTAAGCGAAATCAGGATATTTTCTTTAAAATTCAGCAATCTAAGCTGGGCAAAAAACAAGGTCAGATTTATCTTTCTTATTCTATCGGTTATCCTGATTGCTTTTCTAAAATTCGCAGCAATACCTTTCGTTTTGGTATTGTATATTGCGTTATCTTTTCTTCATTTTAAGGGCGTAGCCCCTACCAATAAGGTTTAGCTTTTCGTTCGGTAAAGGATAAGCGCCGGGTGGACCTGATATAAATCTGCTTAATTACAGCTTTTTAACCTCAAGGGGATCTTTAATATGGAGAAAGATCGATAAAATTGTTTCTCCCAGCACAGGATGTACCACATCAGGTGCAATCTCAGCTAATGGTTCCATTACAAATTTCCGGTTTTGCATATGCGGGTGGGGTACCTGAAGCTTATCGGGTACATGGATGATTTCATTACCAAAAAGGATCAGGTCTATATCAATTAACCTTTCTCCCCATTTATCTTTTCTTATCCTTCCCAATTCCCCTTCAATACTTAATGCCCGGTCTAAGACTTCTAAAGCGCTTAAATTGGTTTGCAAAGCCACTGCCTGGTTTAAAAATGCAGGCTGATCGGTTTTGCCCCAGGCTGCAGTTTCGTACAACGAAGAAACCGATATTACCTTGCCAATTTTCTCATCCAATAGTGCAATGGCCCGTTTTAAATTTTCTTCCCTACTCCCCAAATTTCCACCGAGTAACAAATAAACCGTATTGCACTCTAAAGCTTTATTAAGCATCATGTATTTTTATATCTTTACTGCACAAAATTAAAACATTTAAATGAGAGAATTCTTTAAGTATTTATTTGCCTCTATCCTGGGCTTTTTCGTATCGTTAATCATTGTATTTATTATCTGCTTCGTAGTTGTTGTTGGTTTAATTTCTTCAATTGATAGCGACAAAACAGTTGTTGTATCTAACAACTCGGTATTGTTTCTGAATTTAGACCAGGCCATTACCGAGCGTACTCCAAAAAATCCGTTCGGGAACCTGCCTATAGTTGGAAGTGAAGAAAAAGATGGTATAGGTTTGAACGATTTTATCAAAGCCTTACAAAAAGCCAAAACAGACGATAATATTAAGTGCATTTACATTAATGTGAGCAGCCCGAATGCCGGTTATGCTACCTTGCGCGAAGTGAGAAACGCATTGATCGATTTTAAAAAATCGCATAAAAAAATTATTGCTTACAGCGAAGTTTATACACAGGCTGCCTATTACATCGCTTCGGTGGCGGATAAAGTATACTTAAATCCGGAAGGCGCATTAGAATTTAAAGGTTTTAGTTCCGAACTCACCTTTTTTAAAGGCACTTTAGAAAAAGTTGGTGTAGAAATGCAGGTGATCCGCGTAGGAAACTATAAAAGTGCCGTTGAGCCCTTCATCTTAGATAAAATGAGCGACTATAACCGTAAACAGGTTACCGCTTACGTTGGCGGATTGTACAATACCTTTTTATCTGATATTGCGTTGAGCAGAAACATTCAGAAAGATAGTCTTTACGCTATTGCCGATAACTATAAAGTTCAACAGCCACAGGATGCCGTAAATTTTAAAATGATTGACGCTTTAAAATATAAAGATGAGATTTTAGAAGAATTGAAGGGCTTATCGGGAAGAACCAGGGGCGAAAATATCCGTTCGGTTTCTATTAACGATTACGCAAAGAACAATACCGATACAGGCGAAGGAAAAGATAAAGTGGCTGTAATTTATGCCAACGGAGAAATTAGCGGAGGTGAAGGTTCTGATAACCAGATCGGTTCAGAACGGATTTCCAGAGCAATCAGGAAGGCCCGCTTAGATGACGATATTAAAGCGGTAGTGCTCCGTGTAAACTCACCGGGAGGCAGCGCACTGGCTTCAGATGTGATCTGGAGAGAGATAGTATTGACCAAAAAAGAGAAACCGGTTATTGCATCTTTCGGTGATGTAGCCGCATCGGGCGGGTACTATATTGGCTGTGCAGCCGATAGCATCTTTGTTCAGCCCAATACCATTACGGGTTCTATTGGGGTATTTGGTATTATCCCGAACTTTCAAAACTTAATGACCAACAAACTGGGAATTACCTTTGATGGTGTTAAAACCGGTAAATATGCCGATATAATGGCCACAAACCGCCCTATGACGGAAGGAGAAAGGTTTATTATACAAAATGAATTAAATAGAATTTACAGCGGTTTTGTAAGCAGAGTAGCCGATGGCAGAAAGAAAAGTAAAGCCTATATCGACAGCATTGGCGGTGGCCATGTCTGGATCGGTACGGATGCTGTTCAGATTGGCCTGGCAGATAAGATCGGAAGTTTTAACGATGCCATTAAAGCTGCTGCTAAAAAGGCGAAGTTGAAGAAATATAAGGTGGTGGAATATCCTGATGTGATCGATCCTTTGAAATCGCTGATGGAGGATGGCACCAACAAAATTAAAACCTATTACACCAAACAGGAACTTGGCGATAACTATATGCTTTATCAACAAATGAAAAAGGTAATCGCAAGCTCCGGCATCCAGGCCAGGATGCCATTTGAAGCGGTTATAAAATAATGTAAGATCGAAATAACGTAAGATGGAAAATGGAGGGTGGGAAATGAAAATATCGCTACATCACCCATTTTCCATTTCACCTCTTAAATCATTCCACTATTTTCCATTCTGGATGCAAGGTTAAATAAGTTTGGTTAAGCGCAGTATTTACCGGATGTACCGTTAAAGAAATGCTTTTCCCTTTTAAAAATTCGAAACCAATTCCATCTGTTTTGGCATCATAAATTGTTACGGTATCTTTATTTTCGTTTAAATAGGTCGAAATTTTTTCGATGTTTGGGAATTTCGGCTGAATATCTTTAAAAGTAGCACCAGTTGCCAAACCATCCTTTGTTTTGAACGTATTTGAGGTAATCCTGATCTGTTTTACGTCTTTTATGCGCATACTGGTATCGCGGTAAGAAGAATAAACGGCAATTTCATCCCGCTGTTTAGCCGTAGAATCGCCGCTGTACCAAATCCCCCAGGCCTTTCCCATCGCGGCATCGCCGGCATCTGGTCTTCCAAGCTTTTGACCAACCTGTGCCATATCTTCACCAAGAGCTATTTCACCAACCGACCGGCCGGGAACCACCAAAAACCGTTCATCTACGGGTTGCATAGTACCAGCAGAGGTATTTTTTACTGAATCTGCCTTATTTTCATCTGGTTTATTTGCAGTTTGGCAGGCAAGCAGACTTATACTCAACCCTACCAGAACGGTTTTTATAGCTTTCATAACAGTAAAACAACGCCTTAATAAAATTGTGTTTAGAAAACAACAAGCTTGATTAAAATTTGGGGCATTATTTCCTAATTTTACCCCTTATGGAAAATAAGACCATCGCCCGCACTTTACGCCTTTTATCGCAGCTCATGGAACTGCATGAAGAAAATCCTTTTAAGATTAAATCAGTTGCAAATGCCTATTTTAAAGTAGACAAACTTCCTTTTGCCTTAAAAGACAAACCCCTTGATGAACTGGATAAAATAGAAGGCATAGGTAAAGGTTTGGCTTCTAAAATAGTAGAACTTCTTCAAACCGGAGCATTACAGGAACTTAACGAAATCCTCGAAAGAACACCTGAGGGCGTGGTCGAAATGCTCGGCATTAAAGGTATCGGTCCAAAAAAGATTTTCATTATTTGGCGAACGCTTGGGATAGAGAGTATCGGTGAACTCTATTACGCCTGTAATGAAAACCGCCTGATTGAAGCCAAGGGCTTCGGGTTAAAAACACAGGAAGAAATTAAAAATGCAATTGAGTTTAAGTTGGCTGCCAATGGCAGGTTTTTATATGCACAGGTTGAAGGTTTTGCCAAAACTTTGTTTACCCAACTTTCTGCCTGGGTGGCCAATATTGATGGAAATGCACTTTTGGGCTTTGCTGGTCAATACCGCAGGGCATGCGAAATTATTGATGAACTCGAAATCGTAATCGGCACTGAAAATACTGATGCCATAAAACAAAGCTTGCCTGCTTTCGAAACACTTTCGCTTATTGAAGCCGGGAACTCGTTCATTTGTACCACTGAGGCTGGCCTCAGGATTAAAATCGATGTGGCAGAAAAAACATCTTTTTATTTACAATGGTTTACTTTAACCGGAAATGCCGGACACGTTGAAAAAGTACTGGCTTTAGCGGGTAATGGCCCTTTCGCAAATGAAGAAGAAATTTACAGCAAAGCTGGATTGGCTTTTATCGAGCCCGAACTGCGTGAAGATTTTGACGAAATTGAACTGGCCAAATCAAACAAACTCCCCAAACTGATCCAATATGAAGATTTAAAAGGCAGTTTGCATAACCACTCTACCTGGAGCGATGGTGTACACACTTTAGAACAAATGGCCATGTATTGCAAGGAGAACTTAAATCTTCAGTATTTAGGAATCTGCGATCACTCTAAAACTGCAGTATATGCCAAAGGCCTGAACGAACAGAGAGTTTTAGACCAGCACCAGGAAATAGACGAACTGAATAAAAAACTCGCGCCGTTTAAAATTTTTAAGGGGATTGAAAGCGATATTTTAAGTGATGGATCGCTCGATTATGCTGAAGACATTCTAAAAACATTCGATTTTGTGGTCGCCTCCGTGCACAGTAACCTGCGCATGGACGAAGCCAAAGCAACGGCACGGTTGTTAAAAGCTATCGAAAACCCATACACGACTATTTTAGGTCATCCAACCGGTCGTTTATTGCTAGGCAGAGCCGGATACCCCATCGATTACAAAAAAATTATCGATGCCTGTGCGGCCAACCAGGTAGTAATCGAAATCAATGCCAATCCGCTACGTTTAGATCTAGACTGGCGCTGGCACCGTTATGCACTCGAAAAAGGTGTTTTATTGTCGGTAAACCCCGATGCACACCGTACCGAAGGTTTCCACGATATGCATTACGGCATTCTGGTAGCCCGCAAAGGTGGCTTAAGTACTGATAAATGTTTAAATGCTTTCTCTTTGGAAGAAATTACAGCTTACTTTAACCACAAAAAAACAAATTAACCACAGATAAAAAGGATAAACACGGATAAGTTTAAATCTGTGTATCTGTGAAAATCTGTGGTAAAAAACCATAACTTTGCCCCATGATAAGTGAAATTGCCAACCGTATATTTAATCAGGTAATTACAGACTACCACCAGTTTGATGACATTGACCACCCGGTTGAAAACCCATACGATGCTGAAAGTTTAGAGCATCTTTTTTACATTAAAAACTGGATTGATACTGCCCAATGGCACATGGAAGATGTAGTGCGTAACCCCCAGATTGACCCTGTTGAAGGCTTAAGCTGGAAAAGGCGCATCGATGCACAAAACCAGGTACGTACCGATATGGTAGAATTTATAGACGGCTATTTTTTAAACCTTTATAAAGACGTTCAGGCTTTACCCGATGCCAAAATCAATACCGAAAGTCCGGCCTGGGCAATAGACAGACTTTCTATACTGGCACTAAAAATTTACCATATGCAGGAAGAGGCCGAACGTGAAAGCGCATCTGCTGAACACCGTGCACAATGCCAAACTAAACTCAATGTACTGTTATCGCAGCGTGAAGACCTTTCAACAAGTATTGACGAGTTATTGGCTGATATCGAAGCCGGTAAAAAATACATGAAAGTGTACAAACAAATGAAAATGTACAACGATCCGAGTTTAAATCCGGTATTGTATAACAAAGCATAAAGACCAAAGCCGAAAACGAAATTCATGTCATCGAACCAAAAAATCATTGTTTTACGTTTTTCGGCAATGGGCGATGTAGCCATGGTGGCTTCGGTTTTACGGGAATTTTCAGAACAAAACCCGACAGTTGAGCTCATTATGGTAAGCCGGCCGGCCTTTAAACCATTTTTTGATCATATTCCCCATCTCATCTTCCATCCCATACAGCCAAAAACAATCCATAAAGGGATAGTTGGCCTGTATAAACTTTACAGGGAGCTTTGCACCTACAAGCCAGATGCCGTAGCAGATTTACACGATAATTTAAGAAGCAGGGCCATTTCTGCCTTTTTTCGTTTAACGGGAACAGAAATTAAGCGGATAGATAAAGGAAGGGCTGAGAAAAAAGCGCTCATACGCCTCAACAATAAGATATTTAAACCCCTCAGAAAAACTGTTGAACGTTATGCAGATGTTTTCCGCCAATTGGGTTTTAATATTACACTCAGCCATAAAATAAATAAGTCTCCCTTAGAGATTCCGGCAAAAGCACATCATTTGTTTACGAATAAAACTGCTAAAAAAGTAGGTATCTCCCCTTTTGCACAGCATATTTATAAAGTATATGCTTTAGAAAAAATGGAGGAGGTAATTGCCTCATTAACAGGGATGGGCTATGAGCTTTTTATATTTGGTGGAGGTGAAAAAGAAAAGGTAATTGCCGAAAAATGGGCTAAAACCTACAAAAACACTTATAATTTAATTGGGACTTTTAATTTAACAGAGGAACTGGCCATCATATCCAACTTAGATGTGATGTTGAGCATGGACTCATCAGGTATGCATATGGCATCACTTGTTGGTGTTCCGGTGGTTTCGGTATGGGGGCCAACCCATCCTTACGCGGGCTTCCTCGGTTATGGACAACTGGAAAGCGACTGCATCCAGATTGACCATCCTGCCAGGCCAAATTCTATTTATGGAAACAAACCTTGCCTCTGCGGTGTTGAAAACTGTATAGACTTAATTAAGCCGGAAACAATTGTAAATAAAATTAAAGAAAAACTAAATGGCTAAGCAGTTACTATTGGTCCGTCATGGAAAATCGGATTGGGGAAATTTAGATTTAAAAGATTTCGATCGCCCCTTAAATAAACGGGGTAAAGAAAATGCACCAGAAATGGCCGAAAGATTAATTAATCGCGGGTTTACATTCGATCTTATAGTAAGCAGTCCGGCAAAACGGGCAAAATCTACAGCCAAGTATTTTGCAGAGGCTTATCATCTAGATCAGATCCAATATGAAGAAAGCATTTATGAAGCAAGTACCCGTACTTTGTTAAATGTGGTAAACCACCTGCCTGATGATGCAAATACTGTAATGATGTTTGGGCATAACCCTGGTTTTACCGATTTTGCAAATGAACTGAGCGGTAGCGACATTTACAATATCCCAACTTCCGGTATGGCATTAATTTCTTTTCCTTTTGACTCCTGGCAAATGATAAGCAAGGGCACAGGTGAACTGGTGTTTTTTGATTACCCTAAGAATAGTGATGAAGTTTAGATTTCTTCTGCCACTCAGGAATTAAGGACATTAAAGCTAATAAACAGTTTAGATATTTGTTCGTGGAAGCACAGATTTACCAACGAATTGGCGCTGGAAAGGTTTTCCCGACCAGCACTATCCACAGTTAAATAAACCCGGTAGTAGCGGCAGCTCCCGGTGCTTCATCGGGACTACAGCGAATAACGGGGCTGAAGAAGCCAAGAACTACAAACCGTTCGTTTTTCAAAAAAAATAAAAAACAATCTCTTTTGTCATTAAAAGAATTATCTTTGACAACACAATAACGAAAAGTCCGGCAATAGACATTTCGGTGAATTCATAACCTAAACTCTTCTGGTTATTTCATAATTCGTATCGCCGGAATATTTATCCATTAATTTATCTATACATGAGTTTTGACTATAACACCACGCGTAGCCATTTAATTTTATCGGAGTATGGCCGCAACGTACAGAACATGGTAAAGTATATATGCGAATTACCAACCATTGAAGAACGTAATAAATATGCCCAGGCCGTAATAGACCTGATGGGATTTTTGCAACCGCACCTACGTGATGTTGCCGATTTTAAACACAAACTGTGGGATCACCTCCACATTATTTCGGGCTATAAAATTGATGTAGACAGCCCCTATCCAAAGCCATTGGAAGAAAATGCCTTTATCAAACCGGAGCCATTGGCTTACCCTCAACAACGCATTACCTATAAACATTATGGCAAAACGGTTGAAAACCTGATTGAAAAGGCCATGCGCGAAGAAGATCCCGAAATTAAAAAGGCCATGGTACAGAGCATTGCAAATTTTATGAAAATGGCTTACGTTACCTGG
Source organism: Pedobacter zeae (assembly GCF_014196715.1). Classification (GTDB taxonomy): domain Bacteria; phylum Bacteroidota; class Bacteroidia; order Sphingobacteriales; family Sphingobacteriaceae; genus Pedobacter; species Pedobacter zeae. The sequence goes on along the minus strand of NZ_JACIEF010000002.1, from coordinate 1,051,530 downwards.
AATAAAGACAATGTGAGTGACGATACCATCATTAAGGATTTAAAATACCTTTCGGGTGGATTATTATCGCTTGATGAAGGTGTTAACTTAGCTAAAGTTGAATTCAGGGCTCAAAATTCGCGTCAAAACAATAATAACAACAATAACCGCGGCAGGAGCAACAACAATAACAACAACGGAAAAAACCGTCAGAACAACAATAACCGTCAACGTAACAACAACAATAAATCTAAATATTAAAGGAAAAGGTAAAAGACAGAAGGTAAAAAGGCAGAAGGTTAAATATCTGACCAATCTTGACACTGATGTTTGATACTTGCTACTAACTACTACAAGATATATGAACGCATTTGAAATAACAGGCGGAATTAAATTAAAAGGCGAAATTACCCCTCAGGGAGCCAAGAATGAGGCGTTGCAGATTCTATCGGCTGTACTGCTTACCGAAAAGAAAATAACCATCAGCAATATTCCTGACATTAAGGATGTAAACAAACTGATTGAATTACTTGGCGATTTAGGGGTAATCATTGAGCGGATTAATAAAGATACCTATACTTTTGAAGCTAAAAATATTGATTTGAATTTCTTTGAATCGGATACTTTTAAATCGAAAGGTGGCGGTCTACGCGGTTCGATTATGATTGTTGGTCCTTTATTGGCCCGTTTTGGTAAAGCAGCAATCCCAAAACCAGGGGGCGATAAAATCGGACGCAGAAGATTGGATACCCACTTTATCGGTTTTGAAAAATTAGGTGCCAAATTTGTTTATGACAGCAAAAAAGCTTTCTTTAACGTTGATGCCACCAATTTACAGGGTGCTTACATCCTGTTAGATGAAGCATCTGTAACCGGCACGGCAAACATTGTAATGGCAGCAGTTTTAGCTAAAGGTACCACCACCATTTATAATGCGGCCTGCGAACCTTATTTACAGCAGCTTTGTAAAATGCTTAACCGGATGGGTGCCAAAATTTCGGGTATCGGCTCTAACCTTTTAACCATTGAGGGAGTTAAAGTTTTAGGTGGTACCGAGCATAGGATGTTGCCAGATATGATCGAGATCGGTTCTTTCATTGGGATGGCCGCCATGACGGAATCAGAAATTACCATTAAAAATGTTTGTTATGATGAGCTTGGTGTAATACCGGAAGTTTTCAAAAAGCTGGGTATAAAATTAGAGCGCCGCGGTGATGATATCTATGTTCCATCTCAAAAACATTACGAAATTGAAACCTTTATCGATGGATCGATCTTAACCATTGCTGACGCTCCATGGCCAGGTTTTACCCCTGACCTGCTGAGTATTGTTTTAGTAGTAGCCACACAAGCTAAAGGAAACGTGTTAATCCACCAGAAAATGTTCGAAAGCCGCTTATTCTTCGTGGATAAGCTGATTGATATGGGTGCGCAGATTATCCTTTGCGATCCGCACCGCGCTACGGTTAACGGCATTGATAAAAAATACAAACTTCGTGGGATTAGCATGACTTCTCCTGATATCAGGGCCGGTGTTTCCTTATTAATCGCAGCCTTATCAGCAGAAGGCAAATCGACCATTTATAACATCGAACAGATTGAACGCGGTTACCAGGATATCGATACCCGTTTACGTGCCCTGGGTGCGCAGATTAAGCGTGTAAATGCTGATGCGCCTAGTCATTAAAGGTTGAAGGTTTAGAGGCGGAAGGTAGAAGGTTTAAAAGCTGAAAAAGACCAAAGCTTAAAGACTAAAGCATAAAGCGAAACGCCAGCATAAAAATTAAGCTGGCGTTTTTATTTGTCACCATTGCGAGTATAAAGCAATCTCACGGTAAATTCGCAGGCCGAAAATTATCTTATCAGACTAATAGATATAAATAAAACGTCTGAGTGAAATATATTGGTATTTTTTTAGCCTTTCCCAGCAAAGTATGCCAATGGCACGATTAATAATATACCGATAATTAGCGGAATCCAGATTGGCTTGGCTCTGTATTTGGTATCCTTTCCTAGACTTCTATTCCAAAAGAATTGATACATTATAATTACTCCCAACGCATTAATAATGAGAGAAATTCCCATTGACGGATGTGGAACAAATTCCATCAGATTAATTTGACCAAACGTAAATAACAATCCGAAAAAAATAGGTGTACCCCATCGTTTTCCAGCATTTTTCAAGTTAATTGCCAGCATCACAGAACCAAAAAGCACAGAAAAAAGAATTGAAAACACATAAATTGCAGTTTGAGAATAGTACTCCGGGGCATCAATATCTTTAACTACGTTTCTTTTCCAGCCTCTTAAACTGTCATAATTGATACTCTCTTTTAACCTGATCTTCTCTTCTATCAACTCATCGATGCCTTCGGGTAATTCTGCATTTCTATTTTTTAATTCTGCAAGGGCTGCCCTTACTCCATCCGAAGTATGTTTATCTACGTGATCTAAATAATACCTTAATTGTTGATCTGTTTTAGTTGATAAGATTTCTTTGAGCGTTGTCATATTTATAAAAAGAATGGCCACAAGTTAACAACTTATGGCCATTCTAAAAATTTTATTGTTCAGCGATTTTACAGATCGAAAGCCTATCAATCGGTATTACCTTGCTAATCGAGATTTAAGCGGTCGGGATTACAAATCCCGATCAACAATCAATAATTTACAAATTGTCATGCTGAATTTATTTTACAAGTAGAATAGTATTTCCAATTATCTTGTAGCTAGTGCGTGGTCAGCATCTTCCATGCGATAAGATCCTGAAACAAGTTCAGGAAGACGAGTGCGGAGCTTACAGCTTCCATCCCACATTTTCCATCTTACATCCCCCTACCCTGATATCGCATTAATAATATCATACTGGGTAATGATCTCGATCCTACCTGATTCATCTTCAACCAATACAGCAGAATTTTCTTTGTTAATCAATGAAGAAATTTTATCAATTGAGGTGTTCAAATCAACAAAAGAGAAAGTAGCCGTCATAATTTCTGAAATCGGTGCCGATTTTAAGCCCGGATTTTCGAGCAGTGCCGATAAAATATCACTTTCGGCAACCTTACCTACAATCATTCCCTGTTGGGTTACCGGAATTTGCGATATATTCATCGATTTAATGGTATTGATCGCCTCCAATACAGTTTTCTGTGCATCAAGTGTTACAATTTCGGTACTCTCCTTTTTAGCCAGGATTGATTTGGCCGTTAATTTTTCATCTTGCAAGAACCCACGCTCGCGCAACCAGTCTTCATTATACATTTTACCCATGTAACGACTGCCGTGGTCGTGAAAAATGACCACTACCACGTCTTCGGGCTTTAATTTATCTTTTAACTGAATTAAGCCGCCAATAGCAGCACCGGCAGAGTTGCCTACAAAAATCCCTTCTTTACGCGCAATATCGCGGGTCATTAATGCGGCATCTTTATCAGTAACTTTTTCAAACAGGTCGATTACATCAAAATTTACGTTTGCCGGAAGAAAATCTTCACCAATCCCTTCGGTGATATAAGGATAAATTTCATCCTTGTCAAATATGCCGGTTTCTTTATATTTTTTGAAAACCGAACCATAGGTATCAATGCCCCAAACTTTAATATTTGGATTTTTCTCTTTCAAATACTTCCCAGTTCCGGAAATGGTGCCGCCGGTACCTACACCTACCACCAAATGAGTAATTTTACCTTCTGTCTGTTCCCATATCTCGGGCCCGGTTTGCTCATAATGGGCCTGCGAGTTAGCTAAGTTATCATATTGATTGGGTTTCCACGAATTCGGAACCTCGCGTTCCAAACGCGAAGAAACAGAATAGTATGAACGGGGATCTTCGGGTTCAACGTTAGTCGGACAAACGATCACTTCTGCACCAAAGGCACGCAAAGCATCTACTTTCTCTTTTGATTGTTTATCAGTTGTGGTAAAAATACATTTATAGCCTTTAATAATGGCTGCCATAGCCAAGCCCATACCTGTATTTCCTGATGTTCCTTCAATAATTGTCCCGCCTGGTTTTAACTTACCGCTTTTCTCGGCATCTTCGATCATTTTAACCGCCATCCGGTCTTTAATCGAGTTGCCCGGATTGGTTGTTTCTATTTTCGCTAGGATTGTTCCTGGAACTCCCTTTGTTATCGTATTTAATTTAACCAATGGTGTATTGCCAATGGTTTCTAAAATATTATTGTACCACATGTCACAAAATTAAGCAATGGCATTAAGTATTTTATAAACTATATTTTATTTAAAACATAATTTTAAAAAATAAAAATTTAAAGAATTTAATTCCATAATCTATAATTATGATAGGCATTATAGATTGATTATTGGGCAAAATACCATTCCGGTAATAAGCTTGTGGTTCAGATCGGGGGTATCCACATGGAGAAATCAGGGCATCAGCATGTTCTCTCCACCACCCTCTGGTAATTTATGATTATACCAATTTATAAATTTTCCCCGGCAAAGAAACAATGATCCCCTGCATCTCTAATGTAAGGACCACAATGGCCAGTTTACTTTGTTGCATATTCAATTGAATGCAAAGCTCGTCTATAGACAGCTGACCGTTTTGCAATGCATCAACAACCCGTTGTTCGTTAGGGGTAAGACTAAGCTGTAACACAGTTTGCGTCTCCTTTTTCTTTTCTTTCAGTTCATCGTCCCAGCCTAGATAATAAATCAAATCATGAGCGTTATGAATTAAGCCTGCTCTGTTGGTTTTAATCAGGAAATTACAGCCTTCCGAAAAAACATCGTTGGTTCTACCCGGAAAAGCATATACATCCTTATGATAAGAATTTGCAATTTCGGCGGTAATTAAGGCACCTCCTTTTATTGATGCTTCAACCACAATGGTAGCATCTGCAATCCCTGCAATAATCCTGTTTCTTTGTGGAAAATTAGTCCGGTCGGGATTGGTCAGGATCGGAAACTCGGTAAGCAGGCCTCCATTCAACACCATTTTCTGGGCAACTGTTTTGTGAATTTTTGGATACATCCGGTCTAAACCATGACCAAGAACCCCAACAGTTGGGATATGATTTACCAGGCATTCTTTATGGGTTGTTACATCTATTCCATACGCCAGGCCACTAACGATCAGAACATTGTAGGGCGCTAAAACTTCGCAAAGCTCCTTACAGAGGTTTTTTCCGTAGTTAGTTGCATTACGGGTTCCAACAATGCTGATGATACGCGGGTGGTTAAAATCTACGGTACCCTTGGCGTAAAGCAATACCGGCGAATCGATACAATTTTTTAATCTTTTAGGGTATTTCTCGTCTGAAAAGAACAATACTTCTATCCCGTGTTTTTCAATAAAATCCAATTCTTGCCTGGCCCTTAACAGGGCATCGGAACCGCGAATGGCTTCGATTGTTTTCTCTCCAACACCCGGAATCTGTAAAAGCTGTTTTTTACCTGCCAAAAATATATTCTCGGCACTTCCACAATAGGCAAGAAGGTTTTTGGCCGTTACGGGGCCAATAGATTTGATAAAAGTTAAGGCAATTTTATGCAGCGTGCTCATAATCTGATAAGGTTAAATAAATGCGGGATGATTTATTTCCTTAAAGCAAGCTTAAAAATCGATATCGATTAAACTTTTTAATGGAATATGAATATTGTTTTTCAATTGTATATAGCTCTCGGTTACTGCCCAAACTGTGGTATCAACGCGTTTTGGACCAATGGTAGTATTAAAAGTAATTACGGCTTTTGATTTAAATTCATTGCCAAGCCTTTGCGCTCTGTTAAGTTTGCTCTGCAGCTCATCAGAATGATCTTCCTTTGCATTAATGATATTTAAATAACTGATATGTTCTTTTTCTACAATTTCTATCGGCATGTGTCTCTTTAACGATTAATGTTTAACAAGCTTATCAAATTTTTATAAAAAAAGCAACCCCAATGTATTCGTTTTGTGTAATAATTATATAAAAAATGGCCAGATTCGAACTACAAATCTGGCCATTTTAAAACGATATGAGTTCATTATTTTAATCTCAGCTTCCTGGTTTCAACCATCCCTTTAAACTCATGATTGAGCTTTTCGTTAGCGGCATCGATTTGTTGTCTGGCCATGCCCGAAGTACTGCTAATTGCATTATCTTTAGCCAGTGCAGAGAAGTTGTTGTTCGCAGAATAGTATAAAGCCTGGGCTAGCATTTTCTCTGATGGGTCGCCAAAATCTTTCGTCAAATCATCAGCAACATCTTTATCAACAGTCATACCGGCAAAATAATCGCCCTGATCTAACTGATTTTTGGTTTGAAACTGCGGAATGTATAAATCGTTTTTATCAATACGTATCGAGAAGAAGCCCACCGGTTTACCATAAGTGGTTTTACCGATTAACTTTACATCTACTACCGGTTTTAAATTATTGATTAATAACTCGCTGGCAGAAGCTGTACCACCACTAACCAGGAAATAAACCCGCGTTAATCCGTTTAAACCACCACGTTTGGCAAAAGTTTCCTGGTTACCAGCAGCCATAGTAGGTTTATAAGAATAATCGAAATACGAATAAAGCCTGGTTACACCATCGTTGCCCTTGGCATAAAATTTCTGGTTTTGTAAAATGGTGGCATTTCCATCCTGCATGGTTTTAGTCCAATAGGTGGTGTACATAATTTTACCGTTTTGTGCAGATGGCGCAATTAAGTTTGTAAACAACTCGGAAGTAGCAACAGAGCCCCCACCGTTGTACCTTAAATCGACCACGAGCTCGGTAACGCCGTCGGTAGTAAATTTAGAAAAAGCAGCATCCAGCGCACTGGTAGCATTGGTGGTAAAACTATTAAATACGATGTAACCCACTTTTTTTGTGCCAACCGTATAGGTATTTTTAAATAAAACCGGGTTAATATTATAACTTGCACGGTTAATTACAACATCCTGTGTACCCCCACCTGGTTTTACAAAAGTTAATGAAATGGATGGATTATCACCGAATATGGAAGCGTTTAAATTGGCTATATCAGCGCTCGACCGGGAAGTACCACCACCATTTACTTTAATCAACTGGTAACCTCGCTTTAAGCCTTGTAAATCGGCTGGTGAGCCTGGGTAAACATATTTAACCCTCAACAGGTCAGAGGCATCAAAATTAGCCGAAAAACCGTAATCCTCACCTTCCCCGCTCAGCTGGCTGGCTACAGATCCATCATCAATAAAAGAGTATTTATCTTTGCCCCCGGTGCTGGGTAAAGCCTTTAATGCTGCAATGATGGCATTGTTAGAGCTGTATTGTCTTGGGTTAAACGTATCATAATTAGGCATGCCTACATTCCAGAAATAGGTTTGTTTGGCATATAAAAAAATCGAATCTTTAGTCAGTAATGCCCAATCGTTGGTTGGTGTTTGCAACACGTTTGATTCACCACCAACATCCGCATCAGGGCTATTTTTTGACTTTTTACACGATGCTGTAAGCCCAACCACAGTAATTAAAGCACACCAAAATGCGTTTTGCGAAACAAATTTTCTAAGCATATTTATTTGTAAATTTCTATTGATCCAATATACTGCAAATTAATTGATTTAGCTTGTTGCTCATCAAATTTATTTGCACCAACAACTAACGCTTGATTAACCGATAAATTGTTGTTGTTTAGTATGTTCTGAAAAATTTCTGCTTTAGATTGACCAAGTTCGTCAACAAAATATACGGTAAGGTATTGCTCCAGTCCGTTCCACTCGGTTTGCTTGATTTTATTGAGCTGCTGCTCAGGGTCACCGGCCGTTACAATAACGATCTGTTTACGGCCTACTACTAGTTCCTGCATAAATTCGAGCATATCTTTATAAAGCAAAAGCTTTAAGGGCAAACGGGCATTTTGATGCAGGAGGTTGAAGTTGTACTCGTATTTTAGATCGATACCGAACTGTTTTGCTGTTTTTTCAAAAAGTTTTTCTACCCCGTTATTTTCATACTCGGCACGCATGAAGCCTAGAATAGGCTGTGCATTTTTCTGCTCGGTGTACTCAATAAACTGGGCAAACAGATAATAAACCTGCAGTAAATAATCTTTTTCAGGAAACAATACATCGTCCAATTCAAAAATTACGATCTGTTTGTCTTTAACGTATTGATTAACATCCATATTAAATTGTAAAAAGCTTTAATTCATCATCGGCAACGTTATAGCCGAATACCCCGTTTAATTTTTCCTCCGTTCTGACAAAAATTTCTTTTCCGCTCGCAAATACACATTCACCTCCTACAAAAACAGCAAAATTTTGAAACGTACTTTGTTTGTCGGGCAGGTATTCTGCTATTGAACTGGCATCGGGCAATAAAACCTGGATGCCATATTCGCCAAAAAGCACAGCAGATTTGGCTATTGGCTCTACTTCGTAGGAGTGTAGCGGAATCAGGCAGTCGATCCCTTCTGTAATGCAAAAATTGAGTAAAACATGTGCAATACTATCTTTATTTAGTACCCCTATCGACGAGAAAGCATAGTTTTCAGTAACTATCCCAGGCACATCTCCGTAATCGGCCAACAAAACAAAATGGTTTGGAAACGCTTTCATCAGCTTTAGCGCTTTCGCATGGTTTCCGCCGGTAATCAGTATTTTCAAAATTTAATGAGTAAATGAATGAATAAATTAGTAAATGACTTCTTCCATTTCCTAAGTCATATATCTTTTAATCTTTAGCTTATACAATTAAACCATCCTTCATGCTGACCACACGGTCGCTGGTTTTGGCAAGGTGTTCATTATGCGTAACGATTACAAAAGTTTGATGGAAGTTATCCCGTAAAGTCACAAACAACTGGTGTAATCCTGCTGCATTTTCGGAGTCGAGGTTACCTGAAGGTTCATCTGCCAGTATGATGGATGGATTGTTGATCAACGCCCTGGCAATGGCCACCCGTTGCTGCTCTCCACCAGATAACTGGTTGGGTTTGTGCTTCGCCCTATCTTTCAAACCAAAAAGATCCAAAAGTTCTAAAGCCCTGGTTTCGGCTTGTTTTTTTCCCGTTTTAGCGATAAATGCCGGGATGCAAATGTTTTCGATGGCATTAAACTCTGGCAATAAATGATGGAACTGAAAAACAAAGCCAATGTTCTGGTTCCTGAAAGTACTTAACAGATCGCCACTCAGTTTATTGATCATGGTACCTTTTAATTCCACAGTGCCATCGTCAGGCTTATCCAACGTACCCAAAATGTGCAATAATGTACTTTTTCCGGCTCCGGATGGGCCAATAATACTTACGATCTCCCCTTTTTGTACTTCAAAATTTACACCTTTTAATATTTGCAGATTTCCGTACGATTTTCTTATTCCAGTGGCTTTTAGCATGGCTCAAATTTAGCAAAAAAGCTTAAAGGGGAAAGACCAAAGCAGCCTATCTCATCTTGATACTTAATACTTGATACTCCATACCATTAAACCTTTAAAAAAATAAAATTTGCAATTATCATTTTCTTGGTTAACTTTGAAAAACAAAGCACTTTTAAAATGAGTAACCAGGAAGAACAATTAAATGCCTTAAAGGATATCAGACAAATGATGGACAGGTCGTCGAGATTTATTTCGCTGAGCGGTTTATCAGGTGTTTTTGCGGGTGTGATTGCTTTAATCGGCGCTTATTTTGCCCATGATGAAATTAATAAGTTCATCAACAAACGTGGTTATGGTTACGGGATTGACGGGGAGATGGACCTGGAGTTTAACCTGATCAAACTGGGTATATTTGTTTTAATTATTGCTTTGGCCGGAGGAATTTTATTTACATACAGGAAAAGTCAGAAAAATAACCTGCCCATCTGGGATAAAACTTCAAAATCACTTTTGGTTAACTTATTTATACCCCTGGCTGCCGGTGGCTTATTTATTATTGCTTTATTAATTAACCACCCGAATACTTATAGCATTATTGCACCAAGCTGCCTCATTTTTTATGGCCTGGCACTGATCAATGCCAGTAAATTTACCTATAGCGACATCCGTTATTTAGGCTTTTGCGAAGTGGTATTAGGCTTAATCTGTATGTTTTATGCAGGGTATGGCTTAATTTTTTGGGCTTTTGGTTTCGGTGTTTTACACATTGTTTATGGTCTTTTAATGTATTTTAAATATGAGAGAGGTCAGTAAGGATGAAAAACCCGATAGCAGATTTAAATAAAATATTCGATAGCCGGATCAGGCTCGGCGTAATGTCAATACTTGTAGTGAACGATGAAATTGGCTTTAACGACCTGAAACAGATGCTGGAGTTGACTGATGGCAACCTGGCTTCACACCTGAATACTTTGGAACAGGCCGAGTTTATTAAGGTACACAAAGGTTTTATTGGCAGAAAAACCAGCACTACCTATTCTATTACTGCTTTGGGCAAACAGGCCTTCAAAGCACATTTAGATGCACTCGAAAAAATGATCAGGAAGCTATAAACTATTTTTTTAGTTATTCACTTTGAAAAACAAAGCACTTTTAATAAATAAAATGGAAGAAATTAAAGAACCTCAAATGATCTATATCGGCAAGAAGCTTGCTTACTATTCCGCGCTTATCGGAACCGTAATTTTAGTAGCCTATCTCCTATCACACGCCGAATTTTTGATAGGATTGGGATTGATTTACGTATTATCGGCATTGGTGATTAACGGTATTTTTCTATTTGCGCTTTTAATAGAGCTGTTGTACAATACCGATCGTTGGAGGGCTTATTCGGTAGCCATTATCTGCATGCTATTAAACATTCCCCTCAGTGCTTTCTATTTTTTTCTTGTATTGCATCCTATTTTTTAATTCTAAATAAATGAAAACAACATCCAGCTTCTTATTGCTTTCAACCCTATTGGGTGGCTTGCTCTTCAGTTATATCTTTTGGGATAAATGGCTAGGCCTGAACCAATTGATATACAGCATTTTTATTATAACGGTTACCTTTTTAAACAGCGAGGTAGCCAAAAGCAACAAATTTAAAATATACGCATCGGCGCACCTGCTTGCAGCAGTACTTGTAGTAGTAAACAATTCGGTATTAACCAGTGTAAGCTATAACATTAGCCTACTATTCTTTGTGGGCTTTGCCCATTACCAGGCGGTACGTACTATCTATGTTGCAGCAATGGCTACTACACTTCAGTTCATCACCGTTCCGGCCACACTAATTAAAAGGCTTTCTGAACTTAAAATCGGCAAATTTGATTTGAAACCTGTGTTTAAACCCATTAAATACATTTTATTGCCACTTTTTATCATTTTCGTTTTTGCCGCGATATACAGTGGTGCCAACCAAATTTTTGCACACTATTTAGAAACCACTTTCACCGGTATTTATAATTTCTTTAACAATATTTTCGGTTTTATCTTCCAGGATCTAAGCCTTCCACGCTTCATGCATTTTTGCTTTGGTTTGTTCTTAACTGCGGCTTTAACCATCACCTTTTACAATAAAGGTATCGAAAAACTCGAAGCCGGCTGTAAGGAAAAATTGCAGCGGGTTAGACGGGACAAAAAAACCAGAAGCCTATGGTTCCAGGTGGTTCATACGTTTACCGGTCAGATTATCACCAAAAAAATGGCACTGAAAACCGAATATATCATAGGCCTCATTTCTTTTATTTCGCTCAATCTCCTGCTGTTATGTGTAAACCTGATCGATATTTCGACGCTCTGGTTAGGCTACAAACCAGAAGGCAATTTCTCTTCCGATCTGCACGATGGCACAAATGCCTTAATTTTCAGCATCATACTTGCTATGGCAGTAATTTTATATTTCTTCCGCGGTAACCTTAATTTTTACTACAAAAGCAAAACCTTAAAAAGTTTGGCCATTGCCTGGATGGTGCAAAATTTTATCCTCATCATCTCCGTGTTTATCCGGGATGGTTATTATATCGAATTTTATGGCTTAACGCACAAAAGAATTGGAGTTTTGGTTTTCGCCATCCTCTGCATCATTGGCCTAAGCACCGTTTACCTCAAAGTTACCAAAGAGAAAACCTTATTCTATCTATTTAAAGTAAACGGAAATATCTGGTTTGTACTGCTATTGGCTTTTAGCCTGGTGAACTGGGATGTTTTTATTACCAGGTATAACCTCTCACACAGCGACCGGGTTGCGGTAGATGCCGGTTACCTGCTATCATTATCTGATAAGACTTTACCGCTATTGGATCAAAACCGTGCAAAACTGCATTACACACCTGTAAAAGATCTTTTCGGAAAACAAATTGTAAAACCCAAAGAAACAACGTTTTATAGCGAACTACTTAATGAGCGCATAGGCTATTTTAAAGAACGCTACCAAAATGTAAGCTGGCTATCATGGAATTTGCAGGATTGGAATACCGCGAAATATTTTGGGGTTAATCAACAATAAAAAATTAGCTTTTTAAAAATCCTGTATAATTAACCTCTCGCCTTTGCTAACTTTTGTTGGATTTGGTTTTCCCGGTGCGCTGCACCGGGGAGCAAAGGTTTCTACTTTAAAAAATTAAACACTATATTAATATTTAAAATCATGAAAAATCTACAGTCAACATTAAATTCGCCAGCAAACAGGATTGCAATTATCCTTGGGGTTGTGGCCTTAATTTTAAGCATTCCGCTTATCGCCATGCAATTTACCAATGAAGTAAAGTGGAATTTAACCGATTTTATGGTAGCGGGCGCCCTGCTGTTAAGCACTGGTCTGGCCATAGAACTTGTTATCAGAAACTTAAAAACCGGCACCTTAAGAACCATAATATTATTGGTTATTCTACTGGTGCTATTCCTAATTTGGGCCGAGCTGGCTGTGGGGATCTTTGGTACCCCCTTTGCCGGTAGCTAGACTATTTTTTTGCTGCTTTTCTTAAATCTGCCAGTCTTGAGTTGCTTCCGTTTTGCTGATGGGAGCAACAAAAAGAAGCTTAACATTTCCGATTAACATAAAACGTTCATTTTCTGAAAAAATCGGCAAATGCTATTTGTTTAAAGGCTTTGAAATTGTAGCTTTGGGCAAATTTTGTAGCAAATGAACCCGATGCTGTTAAAACAATTATTTTAACGGTAAAAGGCTCCATCTGACAGATAAAGAAAAAATATAAACAGATGAATATTCACGAATACCAGGGTAAACAAATATTAAAAAGTTTCGGTGTTAACGTTCAAGAAGGAATAGTTGCCGATACTCCTGAGCAAGCTGTTGAGGCCGCTAAAAAAATGAAAACCGATTATAACTCTGACTGGGTTGTAATTAAAGCGCAAATCCACGCTGGTGGTCGTGGTAAAGGTGGAGGTGTTAAATTGGCCAAAAACCTTGAAGAAGTTAAACAACGTGCTACCGATATCATCGGCATGCAACTGGTAACTCCTCAAACCGGACCAGAAGGTAAAAAAGTGAACAAAGTTTTAGTTGCTCAGGATGTTTACTATCCGGGTGCTTCTGAAACCAAGGAATTCTACATTTCAGTATTATTAGACCGTGCAAAAGGCCGCAACATCATTATGTATAGCACCGAAGGTGGTATGGATATCGAAGAAGTTGCTGAGCATACACCACACTTGATCTTCAAAGAAGAAATCGATCCTAAAGTTGGCTTACAAGGTTTCCAGGCACGTAAAATTGCCTTTAACTTAGGTGTTAGCGGTAATGCTTTCAAAGAAATGGTAAAATTCGTTACGGCTTTATATAAAGCTTACGAAGCTACCGATTCTTCTATGTTCGAGATCAACCCGGTATTAAAAACTTCTGACGATAAAGTAATCGCCGTTGATGCTAAAGTAAATCTGGATGAGAATGGTTTATTCCGTCACCCGGATTATGCAGCTATGCGCGATGTTACCGAAGAAGATCCAATGGAAGTTGAAGCAAGTGCTTCTAACCTGAACTTTGTTAACCTTGATGGTAATGTGGGTTGTATGGTTAACGGTGCCGGTTTAGCAATGGCGACTATGGATATCATTAAATTAGCCGGTGGTGAACCTGCAAACTTCCTTGACGTGGGCGGAACTGCAAATGCACAAACGGTTAAAGCCGCTTTCAATATCATTTTGAAAGACCCTAACGTGAAAGCCATTTTGATCAACATTTTCGGTGGTATTGTACGTTGCGACCGTGTTGCTCAAGGCGTTATCGATGCTTACAAAGAAATCGGAAACATCCCTGTGCCAATTATTTGCCGCTTACAGGGAACAAATGCTGAAGAAGCTAAAAAGTTAATCGATGAGTCGGGCTTACAGGTTTACTCAGCAATCGCTTTAAAAGAAGCTGCTGATTTAGTAACTAAAGTATTGGCTGAAAAAGCATAGGCTTAAGCTAAAAGTCGAAAGACCGAAGCAAAAAGCATATATCATATTTAAAACCTTTCAGTGCAAACTGGAAGGTTTTTTTACTCCCCTCTTTCTAAATACAAGAAAAGTCGTCATCTCGACTGAAGCATAGCGAAACGGAGAGATCTATCTCGACAGTTTTTTTGAAAATGAAAGGTCCTGTTTTTATGGCAGCCTCCTGCCCTGCTATCTCTTCAAGTCTTCACTTCGCTCCGGGCTTTCCGTTCTATCAGGTTTATTTAACAAAGGTTTGTGGCTCTTTGGCCAATCAAAACTTCCAGGAAAATCTGTTCGGCTTAAAATCTAACAACAATTAACTTAGGTGTACCAGGTGTCTAAGATGTTCAATATTTTGTCTAGAAATATTAAAATCCGGCACTTCTTTTTAAACAACTACTGTCATGCTGAGGCAAGACAACGAAATTTATGGTTCTTATAGAGAAATCGTCATCTCGACTGAAGCATAGCGAAACGGAGTGATACCAGTAGAAACCTATCAGGTTTTAAAAACCTGATAGAGTTATTCAGCTCTGAATTCCAGGATATCTCCAGGCTGGCAATCTAAAACTGCACAAATTGCCTCTAAAGTCTCAAAACGGATAGCTTTTGCTTTACCTGTTTTTAGAATAGATAGATTAGACATCGTTATCCCCACCCGCTCACTTAATTCGGTTAGCGACATTTTACGGCGCGCTAGCATTACATCTAAATTTATAATTATGGGCATTTTGAACGGGTAAAATCAGAAATATTTTCAGCTAACCTAAATAGTTAAATCATTTTCCTGTTTAAGTTTTCTCGAATATGAAAGCAACTCATAAATTAAACTAATCAGGGCAATGAGGGAGACTACTCCTAAATTGATATTTTCCCTGTTCATTGGCTGATAGTTGAATGCTTTATTGGTCAATTCCTCAATATACTGCTTAATCAGAAAAAAACACAGAAATTTTAACGTAAAAAACAAAATCGCACCCGCCCCCACCAATTGCCATAACCTATTTTCGGTTAAATTTTCGAGCCATTTTGGCTTGGTGTAGGCAATAAATATAATCGTGCTTCCCATGATGAGGTAAAAAGCAGCGTGGGCACCAACACTATCAAGTCCCTTTCCTGATAAAATAATAGCCTGCTTTAATGTCGGTTTAAATGAGTAGACACCCAAATGGCTATTGACAAACTTTGCTTCTCCGAACGTTTTTATTTGTTGTACAGCATTTTTTTCAATTAAGTTAATAGAAAGCCGGCCAGCATTATAATTACTTACCGCATCAATTAAATGATCGGTAACAGATACCAGCGCGATAAAAATCAGGCTAAACCCGGCATATCTAAAAATTTTTAAGAGCTTATTCATAAATGGGTTAATTGATTATAATAAAGTTAACGTATAAGCTTCCTGACAAAAAATCCAGTTTATCTTTTGTAATCAAAAAATACAGAATTGTATCACTGAACATAAAAAACCTGCAAACTGAAAAACGTCATATTTATTCAATTATTTAATACCACAAGTATAAGACAAAAAACATTATTAATCAATATATATTTATTGTTTTACAATAAAAAATAACTGAATAACAATTATAACACTCCACAGCTGACAAACGGTGCCAGGATTTTATTTGGAATGATTTTTGCTAAAACTAAAAGTATAAAAAACATGTGCAAACAGTAACATTTTCAGCATTTTATCCTTTCGGATTGCCATACAATTTCGTAACTTTGCACACTTCAATATTTAAAGAGCACACAAAACGTATAAATGAGACAACTCAAGATAACGCAATCCATTACCAACCGTGAAAGTCAGTCATTAGATAAATACCTACACGAAATTGGCAAAGTAGATTTAATAACGGCAGAAGAGGAAGTAATTTTAGCAAGGAAGATTCGTGAAGGTGATCAGGCCGCGTTAGAGCGCCTAACCAAAACGAACTTGCGTTTCGTTGTATCTGTTGCAAAACAATATCAAAATCAGGGTTTAACTTTAGGAGACTTAATTAACGAAGGTAACCTGGGCTTAATTAAAGCTGCAAAACGTTTTGATGAGACCAAAGGTTTCAAATTCATTTCATATGCCGTTTGGTGGATCCGTCAGTCGATTTTGCAGGCCATTGCCGAGCAGAGCCGTATTGTTCGTTTACCTTTAAACCAGGTGGGTTCATTAAGCAAAATCAGTAAAGCTTTTTCTAAACTCGAGCAAGAATACGAACGTGAGCCTTCTCCGGAAGAACTGGCTGACATTTTAGAAACAACAGTTGATAAAATTTCAGACACGTTGAGTAATTCAGGTCGCCACGTATCAATGGATGCCCCTTTCGTTCAGGGTGAAGAAAATACATTATTGGATGTACTGGAAAACCACGAACCGAATACCGATAGCTCATTGATCAACGAATCACTCTCAGAAGAAATTAAACGTTCTTTATCTACCTTAACGGAGAGAGAAAGAGAGATTATTGTTTTATTCTTCGGACTGGGTTCCAATCATCCCCTTTCTTTAGAAGAAATTGGTGAGAAATTTAACTTAACACGCGAGCGTGTACGCCAGATTAAGGATAAAGCGTTGCAACGCTTACGTCATACTTCAAGAAGCAAAATCTTAAAATCTTATCTGGGATAAGAGATTGGATTTATGGAAACAAAAAAAAGACCGGTTATTAGCCGGTCTTTTTTTATACAAATCCTTTTCACAGATAAAAGATTCAGAAACAAGTGCAGCATGACGATTGCTTTAATTAACGCGTCATGCTGAATTTAATTCAGATCTAGCTCTAAAAAACGCAAATTTAAAGATCCTGAAACAAGTTCAGGATGACTGTTTTCCTATCTTAGAACAACAAGTGTTTAACCGTTAAGCCATTGTTGATCAACTGCTTCAACGAATCGATACCAATGCGTAAATGTGTTTCTACATATTTTTCAGTTACACTGCTATCGCTTTCTGCCGTTTTAACACCTTCAGGGATCATCGGTTGATCCGAAACCAAAAGTAATGCCCCTGCAGGGATTTTATTGGCAAAAGCTGTGGTAAAAATGGTAGCGGTTTCCATATCTACGGCCATTGCCCTCAATGTTTTCAAATATCTTTTAAATTCTTTATCGTGCTCCCAAACCCTGCGGTTGGTGGTGTAACAGGTACCTGTCCAGTAATCCCTTCCATGATCGCGGATGGTGGTCGAAATTGCTTTTTGCAGCGCAAAGGCAGGCAATGCGGGCACTTCTGCCGGCAGGTAATCGTTTGAAGTTCCCTCTCCCCTAATGGCAGCAATCGGAAGAATTAAATCGCCCAATTGATTTTTCTTTTTTAAACCACCGCATTTACCTAAAAAAAGTACCGCTTTAGGTTTAATAGCTGTCAGTAAATCCATCATGGTTGCTGCCAGCGGACTTCCCATACCGAAATTGATAATGGTGATCCCGTTTGCGGTAACGCTCTGCATAGGCTTATCAAGCCCCATAATTGGCGCATTATCATGCCACTCCGAAAACATGGAAACATATTTACTGAAATTGGTGAGCAGGATATAATCTCCAAACTGATCCAATGGCCGCCCCGTATAACGCGGCAACCAGTTTTTTACAATTTCATCTTTAGATTTTAAGCCTGGCTTAACCGGAGTTTCTACTTCTTTTACTTTTTTTGATTGTTGTACAATCGCCTCATCTTTTTTTATATCTTTTTCTTCGTTCATATTCTTATAGCTTTAAACGCGTGGCGTTAACCAATACTATATTACAAAAAATCCCTCCCGATTACGGGAAGGATTTGATTTTTTTTAAGCGGCCTTCAATTTTTTAAAGTCGGCCTTTTCAAATTTCTCTATCGCGTAATCGAGATTGATATGCAGCTCTTTGAGATCCGTCTGCGTTGGCGTATCGAACATCGCATCCAGCATAATTGCTTCACAGATCGATCTTAAACCACGGGCACCCAATTTATATTCCATTGCTTTATCCACAATAAAATCTAAAACCTCCTCATCAAAAACAAGTTTCACATCTTCATAAGCAAAAAGTTTAACATATTGCTTGATCAATGAATTTTTAGGCGCGGTTAAAATGTTTCTTAAAGAATCTTTATCTAATGGA
Source organism: Pedobacter zeae (assembly GCF_014196715.1). Lineage (GTDB taxonomy): Bacteria > Bacteroidota > Bacteroidia > Sphingobacteriales > Sphingobacteriaceae > Pedobacter > Pedobacter zeae. The sequence continues at coordinate 1,033,169 of NZ_JACIEF010000002.1, read as the reverse complement.
TTTAAGTGGGAAAGAACCGGTATACGACCAATTAATTCGGGAATTAAACCAAAAGATTTCAGGTCCTGAGGGGTAATATACTTATAGAGATTTTTAAGATCCAATACGGTCTCATCTTTCTTTACTTTATACCCAACAGCCTGTGTACGTAAACGGTTGGCAATTTTGCGTTCGATACCATCAAAAGCACCACCGCAGATAAACAGGATGTTATTCGTATTTACCGGGATCATTTTCTGGTCCGGGTGCTTACGCCCGCCCTGAGGTGGTACATTTACTACCGTTCCTTCCAAAATTTTCAATAGGGCCTGCTGCACACCCTCGCCTGATACATCGCGGGTAATGGATGGGTTATCGCTTTTACGTGCCACTTTATCCACCTCATCGATATATACAATGCCCCGTTCAGCAGCATTAACATCATAATCTGCAGCCTGCAACAGGCGGGTTAGAATACTTTCCACATCCTCGCCCACATAACCTGCCTCCGTTAAAACAGTAGCATCGCAGATACAGAAAGGCACATGCAGGATTTTTGCAATGGTTTTAGCCAAAAGTGTTTTACCTGTACCGGTTTCACCCACCAGCATGATATTCGATTTCTCGATCTCTATCTCGTCTTTATCAACCTTTTGATTTAAACGTTTATAATGGTTGTAAACGGCAACGGAAAGCACTTTTTTTGCATCATCCTGACCAATAACGTACTGATCAAGGTGTTGTTTAATTTCAAGAGGCTTTAATAAATTTATCGCCTCCTGAATATTTTTGGTCCCTTTGGTTCCCAATTCCTGTGCAAGCAACTGATTGGCCTGGGTAACACATTTATCACAGATAAATGCATCCATGCCTTCAATAAGCATTAAAGTTTCATGCTTGCCAGAATGGCAGAATGAGCAACGGGATTCTTTATTTTGTTTCGCCATTTTTATTTGCGTTTCTCGATAATACTTCGTCAACCATACCAAAACCTTTTGCCTCCTCGGCTGTCATCCAGTAATCGCGGTCTGAAGCTTTCTCTACCCAATCATAAGTCTGGCCAGAGTGCTCCGAAATAATATCGTATAATTCTTTTTTCAATTTCAACATTTCTCTCAGGTTGATCTCCATATCAGATGCCACACCTTGTGCACCTCCTGATGGCTGGTGAATCATTACCCTTGAGTGAGGTAAGGCAGCACGTTTTCCTTTTGCACCTGCTACCAATAAAACTGCCCCCATTGAAGCGGCCATACCGGTACAAATAGTTGCTACATCAGGCTGGATATATTGCATGGTATCGTAAATACCTAAACCAGCATAAACAGAACCACCCGGCGAGTTAATATAGATCTGAATGTCTCTATCAGCATCTGCTGACTGTAAAAACAACAGCTGCGCCTGAATAATGTTTGCATTCTGATCGTAAATGGCATCACCCAAAAAGATAATGCGATCCATCATTAACCTTGAAAAAACATCCATTTGAGCTACATTCAACTGGCGTTCTTCAATAATATATGGTGTCATGCTCTTAGGATTTAAATTAGCCTGAGCAATAAATTTATCTACATGTAAACCGCCAATTCCCTGATGTTTAACGGCAAATTTTCTGAATTCTTGTGAATCTATGTTCATGAGTTATAGAGTTTGGCGTTTTGCGATAAGCGTTTTTATTAGCCTAAACCAAATACGCGGGTTATTTTAATAAGTATTTCCTGAAGCTGGTTAATTTCCGTGCCAATTTATCTAATTCCTCCAGATAATCATTCAGTTCTGTGTCAGAAATATATTTCCTACGTTCTAAAACTACTAAAATATTTGCATTCTCAAAGGTTGATCTATGCGCAATATTCAGATAATGAGCGAATTCCTTACTAGAAACAGATCCTAATCCCTCGGCAATATTATTGGATATGCTAAGAGCAGCCCCATTGAGCTGCTCTGCAAATCTATACTTTTTATCAACTGACAATCGGTCAGCTATGTCTAATAATTTATCAGTTAGCGTGATCGATAACTGCCAAACTTCGAGCGATTGAAATTTAAATTGTGCCATAACTAAATATAGCAATAGCACAATCATTTCCAAAACAGCTTGGGCATTATGCTAAACGCTTAGCGCCGAACACTAACCACCCTTATTTTTTCTCAACAAGCGCCACAAACTTATCGTAATCAATATCTTTTTGCTCTAAAGTAACGATAGATTTAATCTGCTCAAAAGTTTTTAATGCTTTTACTTCTTCGAAAACGCGGTTTGCATTTTCTTTATCCTGTAAAAACTGAACTGCATACTGTGCCAATTGATCTTCAGGAAGCGGGCTTGGGCTGTACATCCTGAACTGGGCATCTAATTTTGCCTTAGCAGCCTGAACTACATCTTCATATTTAATTTCGATGCTATTGTCTTTAATGATTTTATTTTCAATTAAAGTCCATTTCAGGTTTTTAGCAAAATCATCATAACCTTCTGCCAATTCTTCGTCGGTTAATTTTTCGTTCGTTGCTTTTAACCAACGGCGTAAAAACTCATCAGGCAGTTCAAAGTTGTGTTTAGCTAGCAATGCCTCATAAATATCGTTCGATAATTTACGCTCAGCATCCTGCTTGAACATACTTTCTACTTCTTCTGTAATTTTTGCCCTGAAACCTGCTTCGTCTGTAACCACACCTTCACCAAATAATTTATCGAAAAACTCCTGGTTTAAGTCTGATTCTTCCAAACGGTTTACATTTTTAACATGAAGTTTAAAATCTGCTTTCAATTCAGCGGCCTGCTCTTCAGAAATATTCAAGGCTTTTGCAATTACTGCAGCATCTTCAAATGCTTTCTGGATATCGATGGTCACTTCATCCTCTTTCTTTAAACCGATCAGCGATTTAAGAATTTTTTTATCTTTTACCTGATCCAAACGGATGGTTGCAGTGCTGGTAATGCCACCTTCAACAGCGGCACCGTCTGCTACCTGTGTAAGATCTGCATAAAGCACATCGCCATCAGCAGAAACTTCAGGGTTTGTCATTTTACCATAGCTGCGACGGATGTTTTTGATCCGGCTTTCTAAAGTTTCCTGATCAGCTTTAACTACATACTCGGTAAATTTATCTTTCGATGAAACGTTTACTTCAAAAGCAGGTGCTAAACCCAACTCGTAATCAAATTCGAAATCATCGGTATTATCCCATTTAAATTCGCGTTCATCGTCAATTTTAGGAAGTGGCTGACCCAAAATTTCCAATTTTTGCTCTGTGATATAGTTAGAAAGGGTATCGTTCAATAAATTGTTAACCTCTTCTACCAATATACTTTTGCCATACATTTTTTTAATGTGGGCAGGAGGAACCATTCCTTTACGGAAGCCAGGTAATTGTGCTTTTTTAGCTTGATCTTTAATGGCTTTCTCTACTTTTCCAGTATAATCAGCAGGTGCGATCTTGATTTTTACAACAGCATTTAAGTTGCCGGTTTTTTCCTGTGTAATATTCATTTTTGTGAGATATGAGTATTGAGATGTACAATCAGATCTGAGCATTGAGATATGAGACAAATGGCAAATATCGCTCCGATTTAAAACAGCACATCAATTTTTATTAATCAATGTTTTTAAAAACAAAACCGTTCCGATGTTTAAATCGGAACGGCCTTTATCTTGTTGTGCGGAAGAAGGGACTCGAACCCCCACGCCGTGAAGCGCCAGATCCTAAGTCTGGTGCGGCTACCAATTACGCCACTTCCGCAGTTAGGATGTTGTAAGGACTGCAAAGATAGAAACAAGATTTAATAATCAAAAGCCATTGGCTATATTTTATCTATTATTCTGTCAAAAAAATGCTAACTCACTAATTTTTAAGGAGAAAATTTTATAGAATGATCAGGAAATCGATCCATAAAGGTGTTGGGTTCGAAAACTCAATACTATTTAGACACTATGCTTAACTCTACACAGAGGGCGAGGATGCACAGCGCAAGGGCATCAGTATTTAAAATACCAAACGTTCCTACGGAACGAAAACGCCAATTTTTTAATTGGCTGGCCAGGATTCGTCCCTGCTGTGACGGTTAGTACATTTATAAGGAGAAGCAAATACTAATAAAAAGAGCAATAGGCTGATTCTATAAAAAAACCGTCCTGACCTATCAGAACGGTTTTAATTTTTGTGCGGAAGAAGGGACTCGAACCCCCACGCCGTGAGGCGCCAGATCCTAAGTCTGGTGCGGCTACCAATTACGCCACTTCCGCAGTTAGGATGTTTTAAGGACTGCAAAGATAGAAACTAAATTGAATAATCAAATCTTTGAAATATTTTATGAAGAAATAAATTAAGTTAATGATGATCCGTGAGAAACAAACCATGAAATTCACACAACTTATTTCTTCAGCTATTTTTAAAGCCCGAAACCTCCTGCCGATCCAAAATTAATCATGGTATCAACCCAGAAATTAAATATGGAAAAAAATGCTGACCGCATAGCGGCTACAAGACGAATATAAATACTACCTGTATCTTTAAAAAAAGCTTAGCACGATGTATTTAACCTATGGTTAAGCCTCTTAAAATTTTATCAATGTAACCTCAATCAGCTCAGGGCCACCATCTAATGGATAGCCAGCAACCTTTTTCCCTTTTATGGTAACCTTTTTATCTAAATAGGTATCCAGATTTATGCTTGCACTTTTTAAGGCATAGGTTTTATTATCGCCTTTTAATAAATGTGTACCATATTGAAACGTAGTCATGCCTAATTTTTCAATTGTTCCACTCGCGGTAACCACACTGGAGTTCCCTCCGTTTTTCATTGAACTGCAACTGAAAATTGAGGCTATGAACAGGGATAATATTAATATTTTTCTCATCGGAGTATGATTTTTTGTAATGATATGATAACGGAATGAGTTAACCGTATGCTACAAATTATAAAAATTTGCCTTTAATAGCTAATAATTTGCTCCTGAAACTCAAAAAAGTACTGAACAGCTTTAACCAACCTGCTCCCGTACCAGCTGAACATTTCACCATCAACCAGTATTACTTTAGCATTAGGAACCGCAGCTTGTATTTCTTCAATATGCTTTTCGGCAAAAGGGTAAGGTTCTGATGATAGCAGTATCAGTTCGCAGTCTGCGTTCCGGAGTTCTTCCAGCGTTATTTCAGGATAGCGTTCGCTTTTTACAGCATTCGTCATACCGTTCAGAAGCAGGATATCATCGATAAACGTATTTTTCCCAGCCACCATATAGGGCTTACGCCAGATCAAGTAGGCCACTTTTTTATTTATGTGGTTCTGTAGCGCAAGTGTTTTCAGGTCGTTAAAGCCTGCCGAAATAAGGTGATTAAGATAACCGGCTTCGGGTTCGCGATTGACTAAAGCCCCTATCTCGGTGATGGTTTTCATCGCATCATCAAGCGTAAAAATATCGCTCATCCAAACAGGGAAATATGTAGCAAGTTCTTCAATATCGCTCTGGTAATTTTCCTCTTTATTGCCAATAATGAGATCAGGTTTTAAATCTTTAATCAGGTCGATATTGAGTTTTTTCGTCCCTCCTACTTTGGTACGTGTTGCAAATTTATCTATCGGATGAATGCAAAACTTAGTCAATCCGATAATTTCCTGATCCAGGCCTAAATCGAATAAAAGCTCCGTTTGTGAGGGCACAACAGAAATAATCCGTTTTGGCGGGAAATTGATTGTAATTTCTCTTCCGAGCTGATCCGTAAAGTTTTTTTGCACTGATTCTGATTTGTGAAACACAAATTTAGGAAAAACATGCCGTCAAAAGTTTTTTCATCCATTATTTTCTATACCACTGATTATTCCAAGCTGAAAAGCATGAATGGCCAGCCCAATAGAATTTTTAACCTGCATTTTTTCTAATAATTTAGCCCGGTAACCTTCTACGGTCCGCACGCTAAGGTAAAGCTGGTCGGCAATTTTTTTGTTGGTAAATTCTTTGCAGATCAGCTTAATGATTTCGATCTCACGTTCAGAAAAACTAGAATCGATTGGCTTAGTCTCCTTCTTGGCCCTGCTTTTGGCAATTACGGTAGCCAATTTGGCAGAGGTAGTTTTGCAATAAAAATTATTACCTATTGCTACTGCAGTAATGGCATCGTAAATATCGTTTTTATCGGCATTTTTAAGCAAGTAACCCCTTGCCCCTGCTTCCAACATTTCTACAATCAGATCTTCCTCGTCGAACATAGAAAGTGCAATAATACCCAGATCAGGATGAAGTTTAACCATTTGTTTGGTTGCCTCAATGCCATCCATAACCGGCATTTTGATATCGGTTATCACTACATGTGGTTTTAAATTTGTGGCCAGTTTTACCAATTGCTCACCATTACCGGCAGCACCTACCAGTTGTATGTTGTCTTTATTGCCCAGCACCATGGCCAGCCCTTCCCTGAAAACCACATGATCATCGGCAATAATAATTCTGATTTTTTCTTCGTTCATCATTTTTTATCTCCTTTAACCGGAATTTCAAAAGTGTAGGTTACTCCTTTACCGTTATTTAACAATGGCATTCTTACCGTGCCTTTCATTACTTCTATACGACTTTGCAGATTAAGCAGTCCCAGTCCGGAATTCTGCCTTACAACTTCCTGAAAATCAAAGCCAATGCCGTTATCGGTTGTCTGTAACCGCAGTACGCCATCATTTTCTTCCAAAACAATCGTTAATAGATTTGCTTTTGCATGCTTAATGGTGTTATGCAGAATTTCCTGTACAATGCGGTATACATTAAGTTCTATATCGGCTGTTAAACGTTTATTCAGGTGATGTTTAAATACAATTTTAAGCGCTCCGTTCTGTTGTATGCGGTTAATAAAATCCTGAATGGCCCATACCAATCCTTTTCTTTCAAGCATGTAAGGCATTAAATCCGTCGAGATTTCGCGCATCCGCTGAATAATGGTATCGATGTGCTTTCCTGATGAGCGGATCAGGTGCTGCATTTCGTCGGTACCCCCATCCAGGTGGGCGATCTGGAATTTTACGGTCGAAAGTAATGGCCCAATTTCGTCGTGCAGATCAGAAGCAATCCTCCGTCTCTCGTTTTCCAGTGTTTTGATTTCTGCCAAGATTCGGTCTTTTGATAACCGCCTGCTTTTCCGGTGCTGCATAATCATGGATACAATAAAATAAAGCATAATGAACCCAATAATTGCAGCAGCAATTAATACGGCATTATAAAATTCTTTTTCTTCGGTATCCATAACACGGCTAGTGCAAAAACCAGGTTGGCAAAAACATTGATAATCCGCTTAATATCAAACACATTTTCCTTAAAGATAATACTAGAACTCGAATTAAAATAAATGATTTCGATAAAAATATTAAAGGTAAAAAATACAATCAGGGCTACGCAGATCAAAAATCTCGAATCTTTTAGGATATTCCCGTCAACCAGCGTGATCAGCTTATTTAAGCTGGTGATAGATAGCATGACCAGTATAAACGAGTACACAATACGGAAGAAGCCACTGTTATCTGACAGTTGATGGAGGATAAAATAGTCTACTCCCCAGGTGACCATAATGATGAAGGCTAAAACCTGTAATACGCTTAATTTTTTGCTAAAAATATGCCAGTTGCTAAATTGCCACAGCAGTAACAATGAAGATAAAAGCAGGTAAATATTGATTATAAAGCAGGGATTAATGTGCTTCACAATCAAAACATATACGGTAATTTCGGTAAAGCAATCTAAAAAACAATAAAGCAGGAAAGGCCTGAAGGTACTGCCAATACTGCTCCACCTGAACAGGCCTATTACACAGGCCAGTAAAATAGACTGGGATAATATAAAGTTCTGGACTTGCTGCATCTAATCTTGATTATATATATTCGGCTGGCCATGGTGGTACACGCTGAGAATCGTCTAAGCTATAGGTATCCAGGTTATCATCATTGTCTTGGCTGGTATTGGCAGATAATGCCATTAATTTGGGCATCTTTTTGCCGGGTCTGGAAACCGGGCCAATGATATCGTTCCCCAAACCGTCAACGGCCCTTAGCACCAGTACAACCTGCGAATGATCGTTCAGTCCAAAGTGTACCCTTAGTCCCTCGCAACCTCTCCTGCTCAGCAACTTTGAAACGCTTTTGATGTTAAAAGTTTCGGAAAGCGGCAAAATGGCTACACGCCTGTCTTCTTCCTGCAACTCTTTTGGAATAAGTGAACTGCGGTTTTTATGGAAGCTTTCGATATACCTGTTTGCCGTTTCGAGTGGGATAAAATGTGTCCGGGTCCTGAGGTCTTCGGCCACAAATTCTTTTGCGTAACGCTTTTTTTCCATTTTTCAGTTTTGATTTAAGGTTCAGATTTACCCACTAAGTTAGCAGGCCGTACAAGTGGAGACAATAGGTATAAATACTGTTTATTATGGGTAATTACACCCCGCATTTTAAGTAATAACACACTGAATAATAGCTGCATGGCGATTATAATTTTGATTTCAATTCTAGAAAATTTATTCACCAATTAATTCTTAACAAAATGAAAAAATTAATTCAGTTCAGCCTATGGTGTGGCCTTATTGTTGGCACCCATACGGTGAAGGCACAGGTTAGCATTAAAGAAAACGGGATCTCCATTGCCCCCGGCACAAAAATATCCGCCCAGGATAAGGAGGCCGTAAACAACATTTTAAAGCAGTACGATGCATCACTTTACCAGATCAGAAGCTATGATGCGAGTGGAAAAATGACGAGTAAAAAGGGTAACCTGGCCAGGATCCAAATTACGGATAAAATATCATCCGACCTGATTAATGGAAAGGCTAACATGGTTGCCGCCGATATGACGGTACAGGCTATACTCGACAACGCTACCGATCCTACGAGGGATATTAAGGTATTCAATTCGATGCCGGCTACAGAAAAAACCAGACAACGCTTAATTTCTCAATTAAAAGTAGTGCTTTCCAAATACCAATAACGGCAGTTAAGCGCTATGGTAAGCAGCATCTGTACCAGACACAACAGGTATAAATACGGTTAAGAAAAGTAGTTCCACGCATTTAATTGCGTAATAATACACTAAAAACCGGAGCATTTACCAACCTAACTTTGGTTTCAGATTCTAGAACAATCCAATAAACAATTTAATTTTTCACCTAAAACTTAATTAAAATGAAAACTTCTTTAAAAATTATCGCACTATTCGCATTCATCTTTTGTGCACAGCTTTCAAAAGCCCAGGTAACCATCGAAAAAAACGGAATTTCTATTGCTCCGGGCACAAAAATCTCTGCTGAAGATAAAACAGCCATGAACAACATTTTAAAACAGTACGATTCCTCATTGTACAATGTAAAAAGTTATGGCTCCCGTGGAAGGGTTCTTGCCTCTACCGGTAAGTTAACCAACATCCAAACATCGGGCAAATTAACCGCCGGAGTTATTTCAGGCAGAGCCGGTAAAGCCAGTATGGTAGCGGCTGATTGTACTTTACAAATCACGGTTTGTAGTGGAAGTAACGGTACTTCAGCACAAAACGGTTCTAATGCCACCAAAGTGAACCAAGGCAGTAATGTACTTCAGCAAAGGTTAATTGCACAATTAACCACCGTACTTTCAAAGTACCAATAAGTTATTCAGTTTCTGGCTTATTTGATTCTAGATAATGATAAGCCAGAAACTTATTCAATTTTCAGCTTTTAATCAAAAAAACCGTTATGAAAACTCCTGTAAAAATTATTCTGGGCGCCGGGATGCTGATACATTACCTGCTCCTTTCTTTTATCAATATAGACACCACGCTCGATTGCATTGTGAACAACAAGGGTATTTTACTGGTTGAAATGGATCAATCTACCTATCGGCCAATCAAAAAGAAACTGGATTTGATACTGGGAAAAACGGATTACCAATTTAACGATTACCTCAATTACTACCTGGCCTATACCGGCACAGAAACAGGCTACGGTTTTTTTGCTCCAAATGTGCCCACAAGCTATAAACTTGTTTTCGAATACACGCTCAGGAACAAGCAGAAAATAATCATGATACCGCAAATAAAGAGCCATGAACTTGGGCTCAGGCTTTGTAATTATTACGAAACCATTGGCAAAACCGATATGGAAATCCTGAGAAACTCACTCATCAGGTTTATGATGCAGGAACAGATGAAGGGCCTGGAAGATGTAGTTTCTGCCAAAGCTATTTTTGGCCTCGTAATCACCCCTTCCTTAAGCCATTACACCCAATCAAAAAATAATGTTTATCAATTTATGTACGCTTATGAATATCATATCCAAAATAAATAAGATTTCAGATCATTTCTTATTTAAACCTTTGAAAACCAATGTTTTTGCTTTCTTCAGGATAGCTGTAAGCATACATTGCCTTGTTTTTGTATTGAGTATTTATGCTGAAATGCATAAGTTTTTCGGGTTATCGGGTTTTTCGAACCGCGAGGTTACCGAAACTTTTATCCGGTTGAAATTTATTCCGCGGCTAAGCTGGTTCAGTGATATTTTTGGTGGTTTGTTTAGTTCTGACGCCCAAATGCTTCATTTCATTTTATTGATCCACCTGATCTTTATTATCATGCTGCTGTTTGGTCTCTTTACCCGGTTTTCTGCCATTATCACTTTATTTATTCACCTCTGTATCATACAATCCAACACCTTCTTTTTATACGGAATGGATTATTTCACCACCATTTCCCTGTTCTTCTGCACTTTTATGCCGGTTACCGATTTTTCTTTGGACGAATTTCTGCTCAAACGTAAAACCGCCTCTCCGGAGTTCAAGAGATTCTGTATACGTTTTATCCAGATCCAGATGTGTTTTATTTATTTTTTCGGCGGCTTTCATAAAGCCATCGGTATAAACTGGTGGAATGGCGAAAGCATGTGGAAAGCTTTAACACGCCCGCCATTTAACAATTTTGATTTTTCATTTATGGCAAAGTACCCAATAGTATTTATGCTGATGGGCTGGGCTACCGTAGTGCACGAAATCCTTTATCCTTTTATGGCCTTTACCAGGTTTTTTAGAAAATATTGGGTACTGGCTATTATAACCATGCATCTTTGTATTGGTATTTTTATGGGGCTTTATCTGTTTGCCTCGATCATGATTATCTTAAATATCACTGCATTTTTGAACAAAGAGCTCGATGCAGTTTTGAACAGCTTACAGTTATTCACAACAAGAGCTTCCGGTAAAATAAAGCAGTTGCATTTTCCTGACCTTAAATTCCCCTTGCGGGTATTTAAACATATCAAAAATTGATTGATGCGGCTTACCAGGGAAATAACTGCAGCACTTATTTCCCTGGTAAGCCAATTTTATACCGATTTAACCCACCAGCACATCTTCTTTTACCACGCCATCGGCAATGTGCAGGATCCTGTTGCCATACTGTGCATTTTTTTCAGAATGGGTAACCTGGATAATGGTAATACCATCTTCCTGATTCAGTTTTTTAAATAATTCCATAATTTCTTCAGCCTGTGCCGATTGCAGGTTCCCGGTTGGTTCGTCGGCCAGGATAATGGAAGGTTGTGCAGCCAGCGCCCTTGCAATACCAACCAATTGCTGTTGTCCGCCGGAAAGCTGGTTTGGGAAGAGATCTTTTTTGGCCACCATGTTAAAACGGTCTAACAGATCGGCAATCCTGCTCGCCCTTTCCGCACCCCCTACTTTTTTGTAGAGTAAAGGGGCTTCAATGTTTTCATAAACCGTCATCTCGTCGATCAAATGATAAGCCTGAAAAACAAAGCCAATGTGATTGCGGTAAAGTTCGATACGTTTGCGTTCATTTAAAGCGGTTACATCTTCGCCCAGAAATTCATAAGAACCGTAGGTTGGTTCTTCCAGCATCCCGATGATATTGAGCAGGGTCGATTTTCCGGCACCTGATGGTCCCATAATGGAAACAAACTCGCCCTGGTTTATTGTAGTGGTTACCAAGCGTAACACATAATTTTTAACACCCTTATTGGCGTAATACTTTTCGATGTTATTGAGTTGTATCATATTTTTAGCGTTGGGCGAAAAGCGTTTGGCGCTTAGCGAAGATTTAATCGCTTAACGCCAGGCGCCATCCGCAAGTTTATTCATATTTAAGTGCGTTTACCGGGTTTGCCAAAGCGGCCCTCCGGGCCTGGATACTCACGGTTAAAACAGCAATGATGATTGAAATCACAGTAGCCAGAAAGAATGGGTATAATGGCAAATCTATACGGTACGCAAAACCATTGAGCCATTTTTTCACCACAATGTAGGCAACAGGCCAGCTGATCAGGTTGGCAATGATTACCAGAACCAAAAAGGTTTTATTTAAAAGATTAACAATCTGAACATTAGAGGCACCTAAAATTTTTCTCATGGCAATTTCTTTTGTACGGCGTTTGGCTACAAAAGTAGATAATGCGAACAAACCGAGCAGTGAAAGTGAAACAGAAACGGTACTGAAAAGCATAATCATATTGATAAAAAGTCTATTATTTTCGAGCACTTTATCAAAAGCACTATCTAAAGTGGTGTATTCCATCGGGAAATCGGGATAAGCATGTTTCCATTCAGCTTTTATTTTTTCGATAATGGCCGCACTTTTATCGCTGTTCAACCTTACAATCAGGTTATTGGTAGACGACGTACCACCCAAATGGGTTACTTTGTAAAGTGTTGGCAGTACTTCTTTATCAAAGCCCTCATTATGATAATTTCTAATTACACCAATAATCTGAAAATTAAATGTTCTATCCTGGTCGATGATTTTATAACTTTTACCGACCGGATTTTTATCGATGAGCTTTGCTGCCGCTTCGTTAAGCACCACGGTATTAACGGTATCCTGCTTATATTCTTTTGAAAAAACACGCCCCTTTAAAAGTTTTACACCCAGGGCTGAAAGTGCATCCATGCTTATGGTTACCGTGTTGAGTGAAATCTTATTACCATTATATTCTATCTCCTCCGGAACGTTAAAGGCATTTCCCATTACCTGGGTGGTAGTAGCTACATACTGTACGCCGGGAATGCGTTTGATCTTCTCGGCAAGGTTTTGATCGTAGCCTGACCGTATATTGATAAGGTTGCTCCGTTCGAAACCTAAATCCTTATTATAAAGATAATTGGTTTGAAGATGCATTACACTAATGGCGATAATAAAGGTTACCGAAATGATAAACTGAAAAACCACGAGTACATTACGTAAAATTATACCTTTTAAACTGCCGCTGTAATTACCTTTTAGTACCGATGCAGGATTGTAGTTAGATAATATCCAGGCCGGGTAAAAACCAGCCAATAACGTTACCAGCGTAAAAAGGCCTAATAGCTGCAAAAGTATATTGAAAAGATTTGCGTTATGCCAAAAACTAAGCTCAACATGAAACTGGGTGTTGAACCAGGGCAATAATACCTCAATCAATATCACAGACAGGAACAGGGCAACCATACTCTGTAATGCGCACTCCAACAAAAACTGACCGATCAGTTGTTGTTTATAGGCGCCCATTACCTTTTTAACCCCAACTTCTTTAGCACGTTGAACGGACTGGGCAGTTGCCAGGTTCACAAAATTAATAATCGATACCAACAGGAGAAATACACAGATGGCTATTACCGGCTTTAATTTTTCAAGCCAGCTTATCTCAAACGGACGGTTGCCATGAACTTCTGCTAATGGAATTGCTTTCAGCTGGAGGTATTTACCATTTGCAAAATAACTTTTGTAGTCAATTTTTCTAAGTGGCGCTGTTGACTTTTTATAATCGACATAAACCTTTTTAAGGGTCTGGTTTAAAAGTTCAGGATCGGCTTCTTCATTTACCCTTGCGTAAACCTGGCAATAATTGCTGTTAGTTGGGTTATCAGGATCTTTATCCTTATTCCCTGTACGCATAATGGCAGTAAAACCCGCAGTTTCGGGTGTTTCAGGATCTTCTATCACGCCGGTTACGGTTAAATCTGTACCTTCATCTCCTTGCCAGGCAACTACTTTGATCACTTTGCCCAGCATATTCCCTTCGCCAAATATTTTTCTGGCCAGACTCTGCTTCAACACAACCGATTTTGGTGCTTTTAACGCATTATTTTCGCTGCCTTGCAAAAACTTATACTTAAAAACATGAAAGAAACTGCTATCTGCATCTTTCATCCTGTAAACTGTAATAGGATCGGCATTGCCTATTTTAACAGAATTACCGGTTCTAAAATCCCAATCGGGGTCCACTTTTGTAACAGCAATTACCTGTGGCACCTTCTGGCGGATGAGATTGGCCACCCGGCTTTCGTTCGATTCCTGCAGATGTTCCTTATTATCGGGTGTAAAAAAATTGTGTCGCTCCCGGATCTGATAAACATTTTTAAGCGCCGGATCCCAGGTATCGTAGCTCTCTTCATGGTTAATGTATAACAGCATTAATACAAAAGCCGTTAAGCCGATGCCCAAACCGCCAATATTGATGGCCGCATAAATTTTGTTTTTAAACAGGTTGCGCAATGCAATTTTTAAATTCAGTTTAAACATGTTAATTAGGTTTAGCGTGAAGCGTTTGGCGCTTAGCGTAAGCATTACGCCAGGCACCATCGCAGGTTGTTATTCGTATTTCAAAGCACCAACAGGATTTGCTTTTACAGCACTATTTGCCTGAAGGCTTACCGTAATAATGGTTAACAAAATGGTTAAACCTGCACTCATTGCAAATGGTAAAAGAGGCAAATCTATCCGGTAGGCAAAGGTTTCGAGCCATTTTTTGGTTAAAATATAGGCGAGTGGAAACGAAATGATGTTGGCCATTACCACCATAACCAAAAATGTACGGTTGATCAGTTTGAAAATCTGCAGGTTACTTGCACCCAGGATTTTCCTTACAGCAATTTCCTTGATTTTGCTGTTTGTAATGTACTTCGCAAAGGCAAACAGACCGAGCATCGCAATAAAAACGGTGAGCATTGCCGCCGCAAAAAATACTGACTGTAGTTGTTCCTGTTTTTTAAACAAACGTCCGTACATCTCGTCTAAAAACTGGTAGCGGAAATTATCGCCATCCAATCTGTTGATTTCAGGCCACTGCGATTTAAGCGTATTCAATACTTCCGACATTCTGCTTCCTTCTATCTTGAGCATAATTTCTGTTTTAGGGTTTCCGCAAGGGTCGTTTATCGAATAAATGGTCGGCTCTACAGGTTTTTCGAAACCAAGGGTTTTAAAATCTTTTATTATCCCTACAATTTTATACGTTTTATTCTGACAGCCTTTGATAGATTTACCTATCGGATGGGTTAAACCATACTTGGCTACGGCAGCTTCATTTAGTATGGCAGAATTTACGGTATCGGTTTTAAACTCCCTCGAAAAAGTCCTTCCCTCTTTAATTTTGATGTCAAGCGTTTCGAAATAATCAAAGTCTACACCGGTAAAAGTCAAACTTTGTTCTTTGCCATCAACGGTGTAACTGTTTTTACCTCCGTCAGAACCATCGGGAATGGTGTTGGCTACCGTAACTGATTTTACACCGGGAATTTTAGATATCCTGTCCCGTATCGGATCAAATTTGCCGGGCGAAGCGAAATAAGCAAGATTTTTAATGTACACTACCTGCGCTGGCTTAAAACCAACATCCTGAGTACGCATATATGTTAACTGTGAGTTGATGATCAACAAACCTGTAATAAAAATAACCGCAATACTGAATTGAAACACCAGTAAACCATTTTGTAGCCAAAAACTTTGTTTGCTCTTTTGGAAATTACCTTTTAACACCAGGGCCGGTTTAAATCCGGATAAAACCATAGCCGGATACACACCTGCAATAAGGGTAATGAAAATCAAAATTAAAGGCAGTTGCCATAACAGGGCGCTATTGGCGGTCCAAATGGAAAGATTTACCCCAAACAGGTTATTAAACCTTGGCAAAATAATTTCAGCGATAATCAGTCCCAAAACAGTAGACACCAAACATTGGATAAGTATTTCTGTTAAAAACTGCAACGAAAGCTGAAAACGATAGGCACCCATTACTTTTTTAACACCAACTTCTTTGGCTCTCTTGGCAGCCTGCGCAATGCTGAGGTTCGTGAAATTGATACAGGCAATCACCAGGATCAAAATACCTAATACCGATAAAGCCATCAGTATTTTGTAGCCGATGCCCGTACCGGCTTTTGGTTTTAAGTGTTGATTTTTCAGGGGATCGAGAAATGCTGAGGTAGCCTTAAAAGTCTCATGATTAGGATCCTCATCGGCTTTTATCATTTCCCTTTTATAAATAGCATTCACTTTTGCCTCAAGGGCCTCGATATCGGTTCCCGGTTTTACCTGTATGTAAGTATTATAGTTGTTATATCCATACCCTTCACCCAAACCTACCTCTTTTACTACTGAAATGGCATCGAAAGCAATGTTGGAGTGTGGATCAGCGTAAACGCTTCCACTCAATTTAGCGGTCATGCCCGAAGATCTGCTGCCAAGACCAACTAATTCGGGCACCCCATTTTTATTGTTGGGGAAAAGGGTTTTATAATTTTCATTGCTCAGGTAAAACAGGTTTTGGGTGGTACTTTCCGGTTTAACCAAACCATTACTGGGTTTAATATTGAACATTTTTGCGGCTTCATAATCCAGGTACAGGCATTTGCTTAAAAAAACAACCGCATTTTTACTCGTAACAGGTATCTCAAAAAAGCTCACTTTCATGGTTCCAACCGAAACCACTTCTGGCACCTCAGCTTTAATCGTTTTACCTAATGGCGGAGAGGTATAATTGGTTTTAAAATCAGGTAAATTCCTCCCGATGATGTAAATTTCGTTGTAATTAGGATTTGCCCTGTCGAAACCTGTTTCGAAAGTAAAATACATGGTAACGATAATGAACGCGGCCAGTGCAATGGCTAAACCACCAATATTTATTGCGGTGATTACCTTGTTCCGCCAGAGGTTACGGAGTGCGATTTTCAAGTTTAAGCTGAACATAAGGCTTAGGATTTAGTGTAAAGCGTTTAGCGATTGGCGAAATAAACGCTAATCGCCAAACGCATAGCGCTTGTCTTATTCGTATTTAAGTGCATCAACAGCATTGGCTTTAGCTACTTTAAACGTTTGCAGACTAACCGTTAACAGGGCAATTACTACCGATGTTAACAAGGCCAATAAAAAAGGCCATTGATTAACTGTAATTTTATAATCGTATTTCTCGAGCCATTTGGCAAGTGCAATGTAAGCTACCGGAATAGCAATGATGTTGGAGATAACTACCAGCTTCATAAAGTCTTTGTTCAATAAGATCAGGATATCTGAAAGATTGGCGCCCAGCACCTTCCGGATGCTGATCTCTTTACTCCGCTGCTCCGCAGTATATAAAGCCAGCCCCAACAAACCAAGGCAGGAGATAAAAATCGCAAAGCCGCCAAAAATGTTCGAAAGCGCACTGAGGAGTCGTTCGCTACGAAGTTTCTCTGCCATACCCTGGCTCACCATTTTTACTTCAACCGGATAAGCAGGGTTTAAATTCTGACTGATTGCTTTGATCTTATCGACCGAAGCAGAAAGTGCTTGTTTAGGATTAAGCTTAAGCAATAATACCTTGCTGGTTTTAACATTGTAATAGTAAACAGTTGGCTGTATTTTTGAAGCAAGCGATTCATTAGAATAATCCTGCACCACACCTACAACTTTAAGTGGTGGGTTATCGCCCCAGTGGATAATCGTACCGACAGGATTTTTTAACCCCATGGTTTTGACGGCGCTTTGGTTGAGCAAAAGTGATGTTGCGGTATCAGCCGGAAATTTAGGATCAAAATCCCTTCCCTCGATAATTTTTACGCCTGTAGTTTTGGCAAAATTAAACCCTGTACTTCGGTAATTGAGGATAGATACATCATTTTTGGGTTTACCCGGCCATTCGAAATCGCCGGTAATAGAGCCACCGCTGGTAAACGAACTGGCATATTCGGTTGCCGCTATTGTTGCTCCGGCTCTTTCGAGTTCGTTTTTAAAAGTCTGCAATTTTTCCGGCTTTGTCCACTCGCCTTCCAGGTCTATCTGTGCCAATGCAGTTTCGTCAAAACCCAGCGGTTTATTTTTAAGGTACTGGATCTGGCTATAAATTACAATTGCAGAAATAATCATGCAGATGGAAAGGCTAAACTGTACCACTACTAAAGTTTTCCGGATAGATAACGAACCTGTGCCCCCCTTAAAGCCTTTCAATACTTTTACAGGGATAAACGACGACAGGTAAAATGCAGGATAGCTGCCTGCAAGCAACCCGGTAAACAACACCATAAATAGCAGTACGGCCCAAAATGCAATCGAATTATAATTGATATTAATCGAAATATCGAGCAGGTTGTTTAAATACGGTAAGGTAACTTCAAGCAATGTAAAAGCAATGATCATGGCCAAAAACGACAATAGCAACGATTCGACCATAAACTGCCCCATGATGGTGTTACGGGTAGACCCTAAGGCCTTACGTACACCGACTTCCCTTGCACGTTTTTCTGATTTCGCTGTAGAAAGGTTCATGTAATTGATGCAGGCAATAAACAAAACGCAAACAGCCAGAAATACAAACAACCTTAGCTGATCTATTTTCCCTCCAACTGCTTTGCCGTTATCGAAATCATCGTATAAATGGAATTTGCTCAATGGGAAAAGAAAAGGCTCGTAAGTCATTTGTTTTAAATCGGGTTCTTTATTTACAATAAAGTGTTTTAAAGCTGCATTTGTAGCTTCCAATGAGGCATTATCTTTTAGCTGAAATAAGGTTAAACAGGTAATGGTACCCCAACCATATTCTTTTTCAGAAGGATTTTCCTGCTCCAAAAAAGCCCAGGGCTGAAGCAGATCGTACTGCATCGTCTGATTTTTAGGCAGGTCTTCGATAACAGCACTCACTTTTAAATTAACCCGGTTATCGTACTTAATAAGTTGCCCAACCGGATTTTCATCACCAAACAGTTTTTTAGCTGTTGATTGGCTGATCAGCACATCATTCGGTTCGCTTAATGCGGTGTTCGGATTACCATAAATAAATTTATGATCAAGGATTTTCAGGAAATCGGGATCAACGTTCATTCCCGATAATTTAAAATTGTGCTGGTTATGACTATAGAGTTTCTGGCCGTTATTCATCGATATCCGTGCAGCACTTTTAATACCTGGTAATGCTGAAACTCCGGCCTTGGCCAGTTTATTGGGCACCGCCATTGTGGTAGCCAGTTTGCCGTTAAATTTCAGATTCAACGCCGCAAAATATACCTTATCGGCATTTTTATAGTGCTTATCAAAGCTCCATTCGTAATATACATACAGTAGCAACATTAAACAACAGGCCATGCCGATTGCCAGGCCACCAACATTAATTAAAGTAAAGCCCTTGTTTTTCCAAAGGTTACGTAAAGCTATTTTTAGGTTTAATCTGAACATAAGGTGTAGGTTTAGGGTTTAAGGTATAGGGTTTAAGGTTCGGGCGCCTTAACCTTACGCCCTCAACCTTCTAACCTTTCACCTTATTCGTATTTAAGTGCATTAACAGGATTTGCATGAGCGGTTTTATAAGCCTGAAAACTAACAGTAATCAATGCAATCAATAATGTTCCCAGTCCGGCTAGTGGCATAATCCACCACGATATATTGGTATGGAATTCAAATTTCATCAGCCATTTGTTCATCAAAAAGTAGCTTAACGGAATTGCAATCACGATCGATACCAAAATCATCTTAACAAAAGAGAAAGATAACAACTGCATCAGGTTGAATAACGAAGCGCCCAGTACCTTACGTACTCCAAACTCTTTTGTTCTTTGCTCTGCATTGTAAGCCACCAGGCCAAAAAGCCCCAAACAGGAAACAAAAATGGCCAGACCACCAAAAAGATTAGATAGGATACCCAGCGTTTTTTCGGCATTGTACTTTTCGGCATATATGTTGTTCAGGAAATTAATCTCGAGGGGATAAGCCGGGTTTAAAGCTCTGGTTATCCTGCTGATGGTTTCTATATTACGCTGAATACTGTTATTTTCGTTTAAACGCATGGTAATATTCCCCGTTTGTTTCTGATCAAAAAACACCACCATCGGGTTATTCGATTTGTAAGGAGAATCCCAAACATAATCGTCGAAAACACCTATGATATGGAATTTATCTCCAAAAATGGTAACGGTTCTGCCTACCGGATTTTTATATCCAAAAACCTTAACAGCTGAAGCACTTACCATCACAGCGCTGGTATCGGATGCGAATTTTTCTGAAAAATCCCTGCCGCTGGTTAATTTGATGCCATTGGTTTTGATAAAATCGTAAGTGGTGATTACCTGGTTGAACAATTGGTTGTTGGTGGCCTTCAACATTCCCTCCCATTCGATACCTGCAAAATTACGGCCGTGATGTGATAAACTTACCGACGATTGGAACATTGAACTAACCGCTCCGGATTTCAGCAATTGCGTGCGCAACAGTTCATATTTGGTTTTGAGCTCGCCATCCTGTGGCATTTCTACGAGCGCATTTACATCAAATCCTACCGGCCTGTTTTTAATATACTGAATCTGTTTATAAATCACCAATGTGGAAATAATCAGGATGATGGCAAAACAGAACTGTCCCACTACCAAAACCTGTCTTAAACTGACCGAAAAGAGACCTTTTGATTTAATCTTCTTCTTTAATGTTTGAATAGGATTAAAAGACGAAAGGTAAAAGGCCGGATAACTGCCGGCAATTAAACCTGTTGCCAGTACGATCCCTAAAATACCCATCCAGCTGCTGCCATTGAAATACGAGATGTCCAGTTTAATGTTCAACAGGTTGTTAAAAGCTGGCAAAAAGATTTCGAGAAGGGCAATGGCAAAAATCACCGCAATAAAAGTGAGCACCATCGATTCGGTTAAGAACTGAACAATTAGCGAGCTACGGTTAGCACCAATGGTTTTCTTTATCCCTACTTCTTTTGCACGTTTTTCTGATTTGGCAGTTGCCATATTCATAAAATTGATGCAGGCAATCAACAGGATTCCGAAAGCCAGTCCAACAAACAGGTAAATCTGTTCTATTGCACCGCCAACACTTTTACCATCTTCAAACTTACCGTATAAGTGTAATTTGGCCAATGGAAACAATACCTGCGATTGCTGGTTATTGGTGTTATTCTTTTTTTCGATCTGATTTATTTTTTGGTTAACCAGGTTTAAATCTACACCGTTTTTTAACATCACAAGTGTGATAAAACTATAATTGCTCCAGTTAAGATCTTTCGCGCCGCGGTCAATCGATTCGTATAAACTCCATGGCATTAAATAATCAAATTTATTTGAGCTGTTATCAGGCTGATCTTCAATCACCCCTGTAATATTAAGATCAATCTGGTCTTTAAAACGCACAATCCTGTTCAGTACATCGGTGCTTCCGAACAATACTTTAGCAGTTGATTCGGTTACAATAACCGAATTTGGATGATTTAAAGCAGTATTGGCATTGCCCTGGATAAAATGATAATCGTACATTTTAAGAATGTCGGGTTCAGCGAATTTGGATTGGCGTTTGAATGCATTCTGTCCGTTGGCAATTAAATTTTTGCCGCCGTAATCCATTCTTGCCATATACCTGAGCTCTGGCAAACCCTGCCTAATTGCCGGGCCAAATGCCGTAGTTGATCCTTCAAATGTTCCTGAAATTTTGCCGTTATCGCCGGGAATATTGGTCATTGCGGTATAAACATCGGCCGAATTTTTGGCCTGTTTATCAAAGTTCCATTCGTACGTAACATACAACAGCAAAGTTAAACAGGCAGCCAAACCGATGGCTAAGCCCACTACATTAATAAATGAGCTTACTTTGTTTTTCCAAAGGTTGCGCAGTGCGATTTTTAAGTTTAATCTAAACATTAGGTTTAAGGTTTAGGGTATAGGGTTTAGGGTTTTGGCGTATTAACCTTACGCCTTCTACCTTAACCCTTACACCATTATTCATATTTTAATGCATCTACCGGATTTGCCTTCGCCACCCTGGCTGATTGAATACTTACCGTAAGTATGGCAATGATGACCGAAAGACTAATTGCAGCTATAAATGGTAAGGCAGTAACAGCAATGTGGTATTCGTATCCCGAAAGCCATTTGGTAATGATAATGTAGGCCAATGGGAATGCAATTACATTCGCTACAGCAACCAGTTTAATGAAATCTTTGTTCAATAAGGTAAGGATGTTGGCAGTACTGGCGCCCAAAACCTTGCGAATACTGATTTCTTTTTTTCGCTGCTCGGCCGTAAATAAAGCTAAACCGAGCAAACCCAGGCAGGAGATAAAAATGGCAAAACCACCGAACCAGTTTGATAGTGTGCCTAAAAGTTTTTCGTTCTGGAACTTAAATTCGAAATTTTCATTCACAAATTTAATTTCATTCGGAAAAGCAGGATTTAGTTTTTTTACAATTTCATTTATGGTATTCACAGATGAGCTAACATTGTTATGCTCATTTAACCTCATTATTATGGTGCTTGCTGCCTGCATGTTTTGTGCGATAATTAATGGTTTCGGGCGCTGATAAGGCGATTCCATTACATAATCTTTAACTACACCAACAATGGTTAAAGGCTGATTCCAGCTGATCACTTTGCCAACAGGATTTTTCATGCCCATCACGTTAACTAATGCCTCGTTTACTAAAACATTTGCAGTATCTACCCTGTCTTTAGAGAAATCGCGACCAGCAAGAATTTCCATTCCTGTCGTTTTAGCCAAATCAACGGTCGTAAATCTATAGTTTACCAATATTTTTTCATTCTCGTCTTTACCTGGCCAGCTTACCCCATAGGTGTTATTACCACCGGCGGTTAACGATTGGCTGTATTCTGTAACGGCAGTTACGGCACCGGATTTTAGAAGTTCATCTTTAAGGATATTGCGTTTACCCGGATTGGCAAACTCGCCTTCAGCAGGAACCTGAATAAGGTTACCAACATTATAACCAATTGGTTTATTCTTGATAAAATTCAACTGCTGATAGATAACAGCTGTACAAACAATCAAACATGCGGCAAACACAAACTGAAAAACGACTAAATACCTGCGAATGGACAACGATGAACCCCCAGAAAGCTTAAATCCCTTTAATACTTTGACCGGATCGAATGATGAAAGGTAAAAAGCCGGGTAGCTGCCTGCGATAATGCCGGTTAATAATGTTAATCCTAAAAATACAGTCCAGAATTTCCAATCAGCATAATCTATTTCTAAGGAGATCCTCAACAGGTTATTGAAATAAGGTAAGCTTACTTCTATTAACACAAAAGCAACCAGCATACTGAGCAAAGTAAGTAAAATCGATTCGAACATAAACTGACTTACCAGGCTATGCCTTGAGGAACCAATGGCTTTTCGAACGCCCACTTCGCGGGCCCTTTTTTCTGATTTCGCAGTAGAAAGATTCATAAAATTAACGCAGGCAATTAACAGAATACAGAAAGCTAAAAGAAAAAATATCTTTAACTGATCTATCTTACCCCCTACGTTTTTGCCATTTTCGAATTTTTCGTATAAGTGCCATTTTGATAATGGGTGTAAAAAAGGTTCGCCATTCGAATCTTTTTCATTGGCCTTAATCATACCATGCATTTGACTATTAGCTTGTTCGAAAAAGGAATTGTCTTGCAGCTGAACAAATAAGATGCAGTAATTAGAACCCCAACCACTTGTTTTTGTCCAGGGGTTTAATGTTTCATATAGCCTCCACGACATTATATAATCCAATTCTAGGCTACTGTTTTTAGGCCTGTCTTCAATTACACCCTCTACCTTTAAATTGAGGTTGTTTTCGAGTTTTACGATCTTATTTAAGGGATCTTCATTACCAAAAAGATTTTTTGCCAGAGTTTCGTTTAAAATTACGCCATCGGGATTTTTTAAAAAAGTATTAGGATTACCTTTTAAAACCTTGTAATCGAATATTTTCAGAAAGTCTGGATCGGCAAACACAGCACTTTTCTTAAAATTATTCTGATGGTAAGAGAGCATTTTATATTCCGGATAAGATAACCTCCCAACTTTCGCAACACCCGGAACTTTAGTACGTACTTCGTTTTCCATTAAACCAGGTACCGCAAGAAAACTGAAAATTTCTTTTGCTGTTTTCTGATTATTATAAACCAGGTAGGTTTTGTCGTAATCGGTAAATTGTTTATCGTAACCGTACTCATAGGCAACATAGAGTAACAAAACCATACAACTGGCCAGGCCAATGGCCAATCCCCCAATATTAATCAGAGAAAAGAGCTTGTTTTTCCAAAGGTTGCGCAGTGCGATTTTTAAGTTTAATCTAAACATCAGGTTTAAGGTTTAGGGTATAAGGTTTAGGGTGTTGGCGTACTAACTTTACGCCTTCTACTACTTGGTCTTATACCTTATTTATATTTAAAGTATTAATTGGGTTTAGGACTTTAGCGTATCAACCTTACGCCTTTTAGCTTAAACCCCAGGTCTTATTCGTATTTTAAGGCATCAACGGGGTTTGCTTTTGCTACTTTAACAGACTGTATACTAACAGTAAGTATGGCAATAATCACCGACAAAGAGATAGCTACCACAAACGGTAATGCAGATATCGAGATGCGATACTCAAAAGCTGAAAGCCATTTATTTACAATGATATATGCCAATGGAAATGCGATGAAATTCGCAATCGCTACCAATTTTATAAAATCTTTATTTAGCAGCACGAGGATATTACCGGTACGTGCACCTAAAACCTTACGGATGCTGATTTCCTTTTTACGTTGCTCTGCCATAAAAAGCGCCAGACCTAATAACCCCAAACAGGAAATGAAAATGGCAAACCCCCCAAACCAGTTGGAAAGTATGCCTAAAAGTTTTTCATTTTGAAATTTCTCTTCAAATGTGTCGCTCACAAACTTTCTGTCGACCGGGAAATTAGGCTCAATCCCCTGCACTATTTCATCAATTTTGGCTAGCGAGCTACTGATATTTGCCGAAGGGTTTAAGCGCACTAAAATATGCGATGCGCCACTCCTGCTACTGGTATAAAATAACATAGGAGCTACACTTTGATAGGCAGATTCGACTACAAAATCTTTCATTACCCCAACCACAGTTAAATCGGTACCCCAGAATTTAATTACGGTGCCTAACGGATTTTTAAGTCGCATTACTTTTACTGCAGCCTCATTGAGGATAACCGAATTGGTATCGGCCGGGTATTTTGCTGAAAATTCCCTTCCTGCAATAAGTTCGGTACCGATAGTTTTGGTAAAGTCGTAACCAATTCCCCTCTGGTTGAAAAGAATATCATCTTTCGGATTTTTTCCGGGCCATGAAACCGAGGTGGTGTTATTTCCGCCTTCACTAATGCCACGGCTAAAAAAACTTACATTGGTTGCTGCTCCCGATTTAATGAGCTGCTCGCTAAGCAGATTGCGTTTACTTTCAGTATTTAAATTCCCCTGAACAGCAATCTGCACTAAATTTCCTTTATTGTAGCCAATAGGTTTGTTCTTGATATAATTAAGCTGCTGATAGATTACCGTTGTACAAACGATGAGGCATACGGCAAACACGAACTGAAAAACGACCAGTACTTTACGGATTGAAACAGATGAACCTACTTTAATATTAAAACCTTTAAGCACTTTAACGGGCTCGAAAGAAGAAAGATAAAGTGCCGGATAACTCCCTGCGACCAAACCGGTAAACACCATTAAGGAGAACAATACCGTCCAGAATTTCCAATCGTTGTACGCAATTACCAGGTTAATATTTAGCAAATTATTGAAATATGGCAAACTGATTTCGGCCAGTGCAAATGCCACAACAGTTGCCATAATGGCCAGTAAAACCGATTCGAGTAAGAATTGCGCAACGAGCGATTGGCGCGAAGATCCAATGGCTTTTCGCACGCCCACTTCTTTTGCCCTTTTCTCAGACCGTGCGGTAGATAAATTCATAAAATTAACACAGGCAATCAGTAAAATACAAAAAGCCAGCAACAGGAAAATCCTTAACTGATCGATTTTCCCCCCTACCGATCTGCCATTTTCGAAATCGCCATACAAATGCCATTTATCCATCGGAAACAATAATGCCTTATTGCCGTTATCCTTCTGGTTGCGGGTGTAAATTCCTTTTATTTCTGAATTAGCTTTATCATAAGCATTGGTATTTTGCAGCTGTACCAGTGTTAAGCACATGTTATTGCCCCAGTTTTTATCCCTGACCCAGGGCTCTCTCTTTTCAAATAACGACCAGGGCATCAAATAATCAAACTGGATGCTGTTATTGGCCGGCACGTCTTCAATAACGGCTTCTACCTTTAATACATCAGTATTATCGAGTTTTACCGTTTTGTTGATCGGGTCTTCATTGCCGAATAATTTTTCGGCGAAAGATTTGGTTAAAACAATACTGTTGGTTTCCTTTAAAACCTTATCTGGGTTCCCTTTGATGAATTTATGATCGAGGATTTTAAGAAAAGAAGGATCGGTAAATATGGCCTGATCTTTCAGTTTCTTTTCCCCATAGGTAATTAAATAATCGCTTGGATAGGTAGAATGCGAAGTATAAGCTACTCCTGGTATTTTTTCCCTTACTTCATCAGCCATGGCACCTGGAGTCCAGGCCCAGCTAAAAATTTTTCCACTCGCTTCCGAATTGTTATAAACAACATAGTTTCTTTCATGATGGCTGAATTGCTTATCATAACTCCACTCATAAGTAACGTATAATAACAAAACCATACAGCTGGCCAAACCAATGGCCAATCCTCCAATATTTATCAGCGAGAATCCCTTGTTTTTCCAAAGGTTGCGTAAGGCTATTTTCAGGTTTAATTTGAACATATTTTTTATGGTTTAGCGTTCGGCCTGAAGTGATAAAACACTAATCAGGGCAGCGCGCAGGTTTTATTATTTTAGCTATCAATTTTATTTTCTGTGCCGGTCCAAAATCTCCCCATCCGGGGAGGATTATTGGCGGCTATCATTAACTAAACTAAAATTTTATAAAGTGTAAGGTTTAGGGCTGAAGGTTTAAGGTCTGAATACTTTACCTTGTACCCTAAACCTCTATATCAGTTCTTCGTTCCGGCTTTTATTGATCTTTTCTGATATCACATGGCCATCTTTGAGGTTAATAATCCGGTTAGAGAAACTCGCATCGTGACTGGAGTGAGTAACCATTACAATCGTAGTACCGGTTTCGTTCAGCTCACAAAGCAGTTCCATTACTTCGTTACCATGCGAGCTATCCAAATTTCCGGTAGGCTCATCGGCCAAAACCAGCTTAGGTTTGGTTACCAATGCCCTTGCCACGGCTACACGCTGCTGCTGCCCGCCCGATAGCTGCTGGGGAAAGTGTCCGCTACGGTTTACAATGTTCATTCTTTCGATGATTTCATTGACCAGTTTTTTGCGTTCGCCTGCAGCTATTTTATTGTAGATCAGCGGCAATTCGATGTTTTCGAAAACGGTTAGCTCATCGATCAGGTTAAAATTCTGGAAAACAAAACCCATGTTTCTTTTACGGAAATTTGAGCGTTCTCTATCATTTAATGTTAAAAGTTCCGTATCGATAAACTTATAGCTTCCGCTTTCAGGCTTATCCAATAAACCCATTACATTTAACAGGGTAGATTTTCCGCAGCCTGAGGGGCCCATAATGGAAACAAATTCGCCGGCAGCAACCTGAAGGTTTATTCCATTGAGCGCTGTTGTTTCTACCTCTTCAGTTTTGTAAACTTTTTCCAGATTTTCTATTTTAATCATCGTATCAAGTATTTTTATAGTAGTTAGTACTTAGTATCAAGTGTTTAGTATCAAGTATTTAGTATCAGGTATCAAGACCCGATTATATTAGTATTATTTTTATAGCCCATTTTTTTTAAAAACGCCAAACGCCAAACGCCAAACGCCAAACGCCAAACGCCAAACGCCAAACCCCGAACGCTCACCTATTTATTAATATCCACCTGATCATACTGGTTAAACTGGTCGTACGACGAGGTAATCACTTCATCACCCTTTTGCAAACCATCCAATATTTCGTAGTAGAGGTAATTTTTTCTGCCAATTTTTACATTTTTCTTAACTGCCTTTCCATTAGTTACTAGAAATACCCAAGAACCACCCGTACTTTGGAAAAACTGCCCCTGTGCTAAAAGCAGCGATTTGCTATTATCCGATAAGGTCAGTTTAGTCTGTAATGACAAACCACGGCGCAAACCGTCGGGAGCAGCACCTTTGAACACCATTTCAACCTGGAACTGGCCTGAAGTCACTTCAGGAATCACCTTGCTTACCGTTAAGTTATAGGTTTTGCCGTTAAATTCGCAACTCGCCGTCTGCCCTTCTTTAACCCTGTTGATATAGTATTCATCTACACCTGCCTGAAGTTTATACCCCTGTAAAACATCGATTTTTCCGATCATTTCGTTAGCATTATACGATTTACCGATTACGGGATCATAAGACGACAATTTACCCGAAACAGGTGCTTTAATCGTCATGTTTTCGATGTTTTTACGGATCATTTCCAAACTTTCGTTCATCTGCCCCATCGATTGATCGATCTGAGCCAGTTGCATTTTTCTGCTCTGGTTTTCCTGTTTAACTGCCTGACGCACAATTTTCAGTTTGCCCTGGTAGTATTCAAAGTCCTGACTCGATTTATTAAATTCCTGTAGCGTAATTACTTTTTTGGCGAAAAGTGAGCTGTCTAATCTATACTGGCGTGCCGCCGTTTTTAAACTGTTTTCCACATCTAAAACATCCTGGTTTAATACCCTCTGGTTCTGCTCCAGATCCAACCTGGATTTACGTAACTGGTTAATTTGTTCGGTGGCAGCTGTTTGGCCGGAGGTATAACTTAACATCGCGTTTGAGTTGGAGATTCTTAATAACGGAGTGCCCTTAACAACAGAAGCACCGTTTTCGGTAAAAATTTGGGCAACCGTACCCCCTTCTGAAGAACTTACAATTACCGAAGTTAAGGGAACAACGCTGGCATTTAAGAGAACCACATCTTCAAAATCTCCATATTCTACTTTACTGATTGTTAACTTATCGGCATCGGCGCTATAAACTTTTTTTAGGGATAAAGTATAGCCATAAATCACAACTGCTACAAAAGCAATGGTACCACCAATAATTAACAGGGTCTTAGTGCTAAATCTTTTTTTCTCTATTTTTTTATCCATGTGTTCGGTTGCAAGTTTGGTTTCCTTCATGCCAAGCTTGTGCCAAAGGCAAAAACACAAATAAATTATTGATTATCAATTATTTATATTTTTAACACATTTTAACCTGTTCATTATCGGACAGTTTATGTGCGGGAGCGGACAGTTTTATTACTTTAGCACATCAAATTTAATTTATGTTAGACGCCACAGTTTTAATTATCGATGATGACGACGATATCCTGCTTAGTGCCCGTTTATTTTTAAAGCAGCAGGTAAAGCAGGTAATTACCTGTAAATCGCCTAAAGAAATCAATATTCTATTGAGTAAAAATGAAGTAGACATCATTTTACTTGATATGAATTACCAGAAAGGTGCAAGCGATGGCCGCGAGGGTTTGTATTGGCTGGAACACATTTTATCGATCGATAAAGATTATATCGTAATCTTGATGACGGCTTTTGGAAATGTGGAACTTGCCGTTAAAGCAATCAAAAAGGGCGCTACAGATTTCATTTTAAAACCCTGGGAAAATGAAAAACTTTTCGCAACCATTTCTGCTGCATCCAAACTCCGCGAATCGACCCGAAAAGTAAAAAAACTCGAAAAAATACACTCTTCGCTTCAAAAAGACCTTACACGTGGTTTCGAGAATATCGTGGGTGAGGCCGAGGGTATAAAACAACTGCAGGCCACCTTGCTTAAAGTTGCCCCAACAGACGCCAATGTGCTTATTTTAGGCGAAAACGGAACGGGTAAACAGGTTTTCGCACACGAAATTCACGGAAATTCGCGAAGAAAAAACCAGGTTTTTATGCATGTTGACTTAGGCTCCCTAAATGAAAATTTGTTCGAAAGTGAGCTGTTTGGCTATGCTAAGGGTGCCTTTACTGATGCCAAAGAAGACAAACCAGGCCGTTTCGAACTGGCAGATGGCGGAACAATATTTTTGGACGAGATCGGAAATTTAAGCCTGCCCCTGCAGGCAAAACTGCTAAGCGTTCTACAGAACCGAACAGTAACCCGTTTGGGCGAAAGTAAAGAGCGTAAGGTAAATGTACGTTTAATTACCGCTACCAATATGCCGCTAAACGAAATGGTAGCAAAAAATACGTTCAGGCAGGATTTACTTTTCCGTATCAATACCGTTGAACTCTTATTACCACCACTACGCAAACGAGGAACTGATATTTTACTTTTAGCCAATCATTTTATGCAGGTTTTCAGTTCAAAGTATCATAAAGAAATCCGTAAATTAAGCCATAAGGCGGAAGATGCGCTTTTAAATTATAAATGGCCTGGCAATGTGCGCGAATTGCAACATGTTTTAGAACGGGCAGTGATCATGAGTGATGGAAATGAAATTTCTGGAGAAGATTTACAATTGAGTCCGCAACGCTTTGCACAGAACAATGCCATCCCCGATGAAATGGCCCTAGAGGATATGGAGAAAATGATGGTGCAGAAAGCAATTGACAAGCACAAAGGCAATATATCAAAAGCTGCAGCCGAACTGGGCTTAACCAGAGCTGCACTTTACAGAAGAATTGAAAAATTTGGAATCTAAGAGAGGTGGACGGCATAAGGTTTAAGGCGTAAGGTTAATCACCAAACAAAACCTTAAACCCTATACCTTAAACCCTAAACCTTAATTATGTTTTACCAGCGCTTTACGTTTCGTTTACTATTTCGCCTAGTAATTATCAATCTGCTGGGCTACCTTTTGTTTTACCTGATCAAAAACACCCAGTTATGGTTTACCATTATCGGTGTTTCATTGATTTTATTGGGTGCCATTATTTCCCTTTATTATTATATTAATCAGATCAGGTCAGACATTAACCGTTTTATTTTGGCGGTAAAAACGCGCGATCATACCTTAAATTTTAAAAATAAGGCAACAAGGGGTAGTTTTCCGGAACTCTACGAATCGTTTAACGATATTTTACAGGTACATAAGCAGATCAGATTGGAGCAGGAGGCCATGTTCGAACTCATCAAAACCATTCTGGAGCAGGTACCTGTTGGCGTTATCGTGATGAATAATGCGACAGAAAAACAGCAAGAAGAAATTGCTTTTTTTAATCAGGCTGCTTCAAATCTTTTGGGAGTACCGGCTTATAAATACTGGCATAGACTAAAACAGCACCTTCCGGTATTTGCTACAGAGATAGAACAGATTTTAACCGGTGGAAAAAGGTTCCTTGAATTAAAAATACAGGATAAACTGATCCAGCTTTCTACTGAGGTTATTCCCTTAAACCTTTATGGTAATAATTATACCATCGTCAGTTTCCAAAACATTAAAGACGAAATTGAGCAGAAAGAAACCGAAGCGTGGAACAGGTTGATCGGTGTGATTTCGCACGAAATCCTGAATTCCATTACCCCTATCAGTTCATTATCAGATACGATCAATAAAATGGTAACCGATAAAAAAAACCTGACCGAGGAGGAAATGGACGACCTGAAAACGGCCTTACAAACCATCCGGAGACGCTCCTCGGGGCTATTGGATTTCGTAAAAGATTACCGTTTAATTGCCGAACTGCCCACACCAAACCTCCAATCGCACACCATTGGCGAAATATTAAAGCATATTAAAGTTTTGATGCAGCCGTTTGCGAAGGTTAAAAATGTGGTGCTTGATGTAGAGCAGACTTCTTCGAAAATAACCATACAACTCGATTTAAAATTGATAGAACAGGTATTGATTAACCTGATCACAAACAGTATTTATGCAGTAGAAAACAGGGAACTGCCGCACATTAATGTTAATTACCGGCTGGAAAATACCAAACTCTATATCGATGTGAACGATAATGGAAAGGGAATTGATGCCAACGATCTGGAGAAGATCTTTGTACCATTTTACACCACGAGAAAAAATGGATCGGGCATCGGATTAACCATTAGCCGCAATATTATGAAAATGCACAGGGGAAGTATCGAGGTGGTTTCTACCCCCCATGAGGGCACCACTTTTTCGTTGGTATTTAATTATGTTTGATCATGTGAATGTTTTTTGATGTAAAAAATCAAACAAAACCTGTTTTGATCTGCTTTTAATGATGTAGATACATCAAATACAAGCATGAAGACAGTTATAATATCGAACAGACTACCCGTTAAGATCATTGAAGAAAACGAGGAATACACGTTTATACCGAGCGAAGGAGGACTTGCCACCGGACTTGCCGATGTTTATAAATCAGGCAATTCCATCTGGGTAGGATGGCCCGGAATCGAAGTTCCCGAAGAACGGCAGGAAGAGGTTACCCAGAAACTCTCCGAACTAAACCTCTACCCGGTTTTCCTTACCCAAAACGAGATCAATTTATATTATGAGGGTTTTTCCAATGAAATATTATGGCCTGTATTTCACTATATGGTTACCTACGCTCATTTTGAGCAGAATTATTGGGACTGCTATAAATCGGTAAATGAAAAATTTGCAAAGAGTGCCATGCAAGTACTCCAAAGAAAAGATAAAATCTGGATCCAGGATTATCAATTGCTCCTTTTGCCAGGCATTTTAAGGCAAAAACTACCTGCTGCCACTATCGGTTTTTTTCAGCATATCCCTTTTCCGTCATACGAAATATTCAGGCTGATCCCATGGCGGGAAGAATTGCTTAACGGATTAACCGGTGCCGATCTGATCGGTTTCCATACTTATGACGATGTACGTCATTTTATCAGCACAGCAACACGTTTGCTTCCGGTAAACTCGTCGTCAAATGTGCTTAACAGTAATGAAAGGCAGATTGTTGTAGAGGCTTTCCCGATGGGTATCGACTTTAACAAATTTTCAGGATTAACTGCAACAAAAGAGGTAAAAGAAGAAATCGATTATTTCAGAACCGGAAAGGAAGGTATGAAAATAATCCTTTCCATCGACCGTTTGGATTACAGCAAAGGGATTTTGGAACGTTTGAAGGCATTAGAACTATTACTTCAGGTCCACCCGGAATACATAGGGAAAATCGAACTTTTTATGATTGTAGTCCCCTCGCGTGATACCGTGCCACAATACAGCGAACTTAGGGATCAGATCGATCAGTTTGTAGGTAATTTAAATGCAAGGTACCGCTCCATTAACTGGATTCCGGTAAATTATTTTTACCGCTCTTTCCCAATCGAGGTATTATCAGCGCTTTACGCTACTGCCGATATCTGCCTGGTTACTCCTATGCGTGATGGGATGAACCTGGTAAGCAAAGAATACATTGCCAGCAGGAACAATAACGATGGGGTACTTATTTTAAGCGAAATGGCCGGTGCCTCGAAAGAATTAACAGATGCAGTAATTGTTAACCCAAACAACCTTGGCGACATTATGGAAGCCATTGTAACTGCGCTAAAAATGCCTGTAGAAGAACAGCAGCAACGGATGAAAGCCATGCGCGCCATTGTAGAAAAATTTAATGTGAAACATTGGGTAAACAATTTTATTTTAAGATTAAACGAAGTGAAAGATTCTCAAAAATCGCTATTGACCAAACATGCGGTAAATGCCATTAACGAAGTGATAGCCGCTAAATATGCTAAAACAGCAGACCGGGTACTGTTTCTGGATTACGATGGCACCCTGGTAGATTTTACCGGAAATATCGACGATGCTTCTCCGGATGCCGAGCTTTACGACCTGATCGAAAACCTCACCATTGATCATGCCAACAAGGTCGTAATCATCAGCGGAAGGAGACATGAGACCCTCGAACAATGGTTCGGACATTTAAAGGTAGACCTTATTGCCGAACATGGTGCCTGGCAGAAATCGCATGGCGATAAATGGAACAGCTTGCCCCTCCTAACCGACCAATGGAAACAGGAAATTAAAACCTTACTGGAAACCTATACCGACCGGACGCCGGGATCGTTCATTGAGGAAAAAAGTTATTCTTTAGTTTGGCATTACCGTAAGGCAGAGGAAGGATTGGGCGAGCTAAGGGCAAATGAGATCATCAGCCACATGAAAATACTTGCTGCCGATAAAGGCCTGCAACTGATGCCAGGTAACAAAGTGATCGAGTTTAAAAACATGGAAGTCAATAAAGGAAAAGCCGCTTTAAACTGGCTATATGACAAACATCCCGATTTTATACTGGCATTGGGCGACGATCATACTGACGAAGATATTTTTAGGGCCATGCCGGAAGAAGCTTTTACAATTAAGGTTGGCAACAACATTTCTGAAGCCAAGTATTACCTGAACGATTTTAAGGAAGTAAGGAAACTGCTTTGGAGTTTGGTTAAAGAAGAGTTTGTGGAGCGGGGATAGTTTTTGCGTTCATCGTTATCTCGAGCGGAGTGCAACGTAGTCGGGAGATTTATCGCTATAAATCAGTGTGGATAGATCTCTCCATTCCACTGCTTTCCAGTCGAGATGACGAAAGTTTTTTGTAGAGTCTAATCAAGGTCTGTGTTCCCACAGACCTTTTTCATTGCATCAGGTTTAAAAAGAAATCCAACAGATTCTATATGATTCCGCAGATTTTTCTATGCAAATCTTCTTAACCTGCCTGACAATTAATTATTTCCTTAAGTTGGGGGATTTCTAATCCCGGCCCAGACAGTGAATTTGTAATCCACCATTACTACAAAAATATCGGCCTGTCCAGTTTAATCGCAATGCGGTAAGCAGCATTCATTAAACCTACATGACTATAAGCCTGCGGGAAATTTCCCCATTGGCTACCGGTCTTAGCATCTACATCTTCGCTGAATAAAAGCAGATGGTTACAATATTTAATGATGTTTTCAAATTCCTTAATGGCTTCGTCTGTTCTGCCTACACAGGCTAATGCTTCTACATACCAGAAAGCACAGATTAAAAATGTGGTTTTCGGTTTCCCAAAATCATCGGCATGCAGGTAACGGTAAAACAATCCGTCTTCCGTTTTCAATTCTTTTTCCAAAGCAATTAAATGGTTTTTGGCCCGGTCTGAAGCCGGATCAAGGTAATTCATCATAATCAATTGCAGCGTGCTGGCATCTAAATGCGGACTCCCGACAGCATTGGTATATACTTTTCTTTCCGGATCGTAGCAAGCTTCTATATGGACTGAAGCTTTATCAATCAGTACCTGTGCGCGCTTTTCAAAATCTTTGTTACCGATTGTTTTAGCCATTTTTAAAGCAGCCTGTGCTCCTGCCCATTGAAACAGGTTACTGTAGCAATGCACATTGGCAATATTTCTGAATTCCCAAATGCCTGCATCTTTTTCGTCAATGGTGCGTTCTATTTTAGACAGCACACTTTCTATCCATTTTACCGAATCGCTACGTTCAGAAAATACAAAGCGGTGATCGGTATAAAGTGGCAGCATAGAAATTAAAACCTGCCCATAAATATCATTCTGAATATGTTCGTAAGCCTGGTTCCCGACCCTGATCGGTTGTTCACCTTTATAACCTTCCAAATGGCTTAGAGTATGTTCTGTAATTTCTCTCTCTCCGGCAATCCCATACAAGGGTTGGTAACGTGTATCTTCAGCATGAGAGATATCAGAAAGGTAATTAAAATACTTTTCCATTTCCTCAAAATGCCCAATGTGGTTCAATGATGTTAACACATAATGCGAATCCCTCAACCAGCAATAACGGTAATCCCAGTTTCGTGTGCTTCCCGGCGATTCGGGCAAACTTGTGGTACTGGCAGCAATGATTGCACCCGTATCTTCGTATTGGTGGATTTTTAAAACCAGCGCCGAACGGATCACAAACGGCTGATAGAAGCCCGCAATGGAAGAATGTTTAATCCATAACCTCCAATAAGCTATGGTTTCGCGCAAAAAGTTTTCAGCCGTGCTTACTATTGGTGCTTCAAGGTTCTGTCCGTAAGTCATGATCAGGTACTTAGCCTCATTCAACACAAACGCCTTTTCATCAAGGATATAGGTAAGCGATACATTGGTACTTAAACGGATGTTTTCATCACAACCAAGATAATCGATATGGTTACTGCCCCTGCTCGGTTTCATTTTGCCTTTTCCATAATCGCAAACCGGTTCGCATTTTATTGTGATACGCGGGCTCCCCTCTAAAGGCTCAATTTTTCTAATGAACATTAACGGTTTAAAATAACGTTCGTAAAGGTGAAAGCGAGGTGCAAAATCGGTTACCCGGTATTTTCCGTCTTCAGCTGTAATTTCTGTCCTTAAAACATTGGTGTTTTCAATATAATATTGTGTAGAAGTAAATTCACCCTGTGGCAGGATAGAAAACTCTCCCCCTTTCTTCCGATCCAGTAAACTTCCAAAAACAAAGGGGCTATCGAAACGTGGCCAGCAAAGCCATGATATATCTGTATTTTTATTGATGTGGGCAATGAATGCACAGTTTCCTATGATTCCTGTTTGATAGAGGTGTTGTTCTGCCATAAGCTGTTTTTGTTTATTTTACAAACAAGCTTAGGGAGAAAATGTTGGGCAGAAAACGAAAAAAGGCCTAAAAGGAAAAGACCTTACAAGTTACTGAAACCTGTAAGGTCTGAAAAGATTCTTCGCTTCGCTTAGAATGACCGTATATCTAAATTACTGTTCCACTTGGTACAACAGCACCTTTTTTAATGACCACTATACCATCTTTAACTGCATAAAGCTCAAAATCGCCATCTTCTAAATGGTCGCCGCCATTAATTTTTACATCATTACCAATGCGGCAGTTTTTATCGATAATGGCATTATTGATAAAACAACGATCGCCAATACCGATCAGTGAATTTCCTTTACTTGTTTCGTCCTGTATCTCTTCCAGCGTCTGGTACCGATCGCTGCCCATAATGTAAGCATTGGTAATTATGGTGTCTTTACCTATTCTCGACCTGATCCCTAAAACGGCATGTTCTACCCTGCTGGCCTGGATAATGCATCCTTCAGCAATAATGGTTTTATCCAAAGTGGTCCCTGAAATTTTTGATGGTGGCAGCATCCTCGCCCTGGTAAAAATGGCATGATTACTATCAAACATATTAAATTTAGGGATTTCATCTGTTAAACCTAAATTGGCTTCAAAGAAAGATGAAATGTTACCTATATCGGTCCAATAACCTTCGTATTGGAAGCTTAAAACCCTGCTTTGTGTAATGGCCCTTGGTAAAATTTCCTTACCAAAATCCTTTTCCTCTTCGTTTTCGTTTAAGATATTAATGAGGTACTCGCGGTTAAAAACATAAATCCCCATCGATGCCAGAAAATTACGCCCTTCAGCCTGCATTTCTTCACCGGTATCTGAAATCCATTCTTCCAAACCCGTTTTAGGTTTTTCGATAAAAGAGGTGATCATGTTTTCATCATCAGCCTTTAGAATACCAAAATCGGTAGCATCTTTTGCCGTTACCGGTATCGTAGCAATGGTTATTTCTGCATTCGCCTCGATGTGCTTTTCGATCATATCTTTAAAATCCATCTGATAAAGCTGATCGCCAGATAAGATCAAAATATAGTCGAATTCGTGTGATACGATGTGGTGCATACACTGACGAACGGCATCTGCAGTACCCTGAAACCAGCCGGTATTCTGCACAGTTTGTTCGGCCGCCAGAATATCAACAAAAGCAGTACTGAAGTGGCTAAAGTGATAGGTGTTTTTAATGTGTTTGTTTAGGGACGCCGAATTAAACTGGGTTAACACAAACATGCGGTGGATGCCCGAATTGAGGCAGTTCGAAATTGGAATATCTACCAAACGGTATTTACCTGCAATGGGAACTGCCGGTTTAGAACGTGTTTGTGTTAGTGGCGATAATCTAGAGCCCTGGCCACCGCCAAGGATAACGCCTAAAACTTTGTCAGTCATGTTTAAGCTTATTTTAAATTTTGGTATAATTCTATATAATTCAAGGCTGCCCTGTCCCACGAATGATCAATTTTCATCATGGTTTTCCTTACAGCCTTAAAAGCTTTTTTATCATTGTAAAATCCAACCGCACGGTTAATCGAGTACGTAACGTCCCAAATGCTGGTCTGATCATGGCAGATCCCGAAACCACCGTCGCCAATATCAATCACCGTATCCCTCAATCCACCAACCCTGCGCACAATCGGAACCGTTCCATAACGTAAGGCATAAAGCTGGTTCAAACCGCATGGCTCAACCCTCGATGGCATGATCAGGAAATCTGCACCGGCATACATTTCGTGCGATACCTGTTCGTTATAACCGATGTAAACGTTATATCTTCCTCCAAAAATGTCTTTTAGCTGGTTTAACCGGCCTTCAACCCAATGATCACCTGATCCTAATACCAGGATATTGATGTTGTCGCCATGTTGTTCTAAAGCGGTATAAAAAATATCTGGTAGAATATCAGCTCCTTTTTCATCAACCAATCTACCGATAAAAGTAAACAGGGGTTTAGAAGGATCTAATTGAAAAACATTACAGAGGGCTGTTTTGTTTGCCAGTTTTCCTACATCTACCGTTTTTATACTGTAATTTTTGCTCAGCATCGCGTCGGTTTCCGGGTTCCACACCTCGTTATCGATGCCGTTCAAAATCCCTACAGATTTCCATCGTTCCTGCCGCAATAAGCTTTCCAGTCCGCGCGCATTGCCCATCATTTCTTCCAGGTAGGTTGGCGAAACCGTAGTTACTTTCCAGGCACACTTAATAGCCGAAGCCAGGGGGTTTATGGCATCATCCCAGCCCAGCAAGCCACCCTTCCATAAATCGAATGCAGGCAGGTAATATAGTTTATCCCAGCCAAACTGCCCCTGGTATTGTGCATTATGAATGGTTAAAACAGTCGGAACATTACTGATTGGCCGGTACTTTATACAATTTGACACCATAAAAGGCACTAAGCCGGTGTGGTGATCGTGGCAGTGGATTACATCCGGACGATGCTCCCATTGTACAATCCAATCGAGTGTCGCAACCTGGAAAGCAAAAAAACGTTCGGTATCATCGTGATAGCCATACACATTGGGCCGGTCTGTTAAACCCTGAATGTGGATAACGTATAAATCGAATCCCAGTTTATTGGTTTTCTCCTTTAAAATGCGGTATTGAAAATGGTGGTTACCATAGTTTCCCCAGGCATCGTAAGTCACTTCGAATTCGCTTTCGCGGATAAATTTTGTGTCGTATGCCGGCACAACCACTTTAGCAATATGGCCCAGTTTATTTTGATATTTTGGTAAGGCCCCCACTACATCGGCTAAACCACCAACTTTTGCAACAGGGTAACACTCGGCACTTATATGTATAATTTCCATCAACTATTTGGTGTAGATAACCCAAGTAAGTTACTAATTGTTTTGAGCTTTGCAAATAATGTAAATTATATTTTTAGTTGATTATTTTAGGTTTATACTAAAGCTTTTTATCAGTAGAAGTTAGCTTAAACGCGCATTGATTTTTAAGAAAAAATCGTCATCTCGACTGTAGTAACGCGAAATGGAGAGATCTGATTCATAATTTAATTCGCTGTTTTATTTGAAAGTGAAAGTTCAGTACTTCGTGGCGGCCGGCAGCCCTGCTTTCCGTTGCAAGTCCTCGTTGTACTCCGGGCTTTTCACTGCAATCAGGCTTAAAAACAAAGTGGGCGGGGTTAAGAATTGTAAATTCATCTGCGAAAAATCATCTTAAATCTGCGGGAACACGCCTTGCCTTTAGTTTCCCACTGATCTTCGCAAGAAAAAATCGTCATCTCGACTGTAGCAACGCGAAATGGAGAGATCTAATTCATAATTTAATTCGTTTTTTTTGTTTGAAAGCAGAAGTTCAGTACTTCGTGGCGGCCGGCAGCCCTGCTTTCCGTTGCAAGTCCTCGTTGTACTCCGGGCTTTTCACTGCAATCAGGCTTAAAAACAAAGTGGGAGGGTTTAAGAATTGTAAATTCATCTGCGGTGTACCTTAAAACTGCAGGAAAATGTCTGGCAATGGGTTTCCCGCTGATTGCGCAGATATGCGCGGAGGTTTTTGCTATGAACCCCCTGAAACCAGTTCAGGGTGACGGGCCGGTAATTTTAAATGCACAGTAGTAAAACAAAAAAACCGCTTAAATCCATAAGCGGTTTTTTAACAACAAAACAAATATATTTTTGGTTTAAAAATATCTAGTACTCTTCTGCGATGATTTCGTAAAAATCGCGGATCGGTTGAAACTGTGGATGAAGTGAAACCACATCGCCAAAAACCAATAGCGCAGGCGCATCAATTTTTTTATCTTCAACAATTTCGGCTATGGTATCTACTATACCAACAGCAATTTTTTCCTGTGGAGTAGATCCATTTTGAATTACAGCTACCGGTAACAGGTTTTTATGTTCTGCCTGGAAAATAGCGGCAATTTCCTTTACTTTTTCAATGCCGTTTAAAACTACAATGGTAGCCTTGGTTTTTGCAGCAATGTATAGATCTTCAGAAATTTCGCCTTTACTATTTGTTCCGGTTACGGCCCAGAAACTTTCGCTAAGGTCTTTATAAATCATCGGGATCTTTTGCAAACTAGGTGCGCCGGTGGCACTAGAAATACCCGGAATGATCTCGGTTGGGATGCTGTATGATTCTGCTGCATCGATTTCCTCATAACCTTTGGCAAAGAAAAAAGGATCGCCACTTTTTAAACGTACCACATGGCCGTAGTTCAAAGCATAATCAATGATCAGCTTGTTAACGGCATCCTGCGAAAAAGATTCATCATCTGAACGTTTTCCTACATAAACTTTCGGAATGCCATCTGGCGCATGACACAATAAAGCTTCGTTCACATTTGCATCGTACAAAACAACATCCGCTGTTTTTAATGCTTTAACACCTTTTAAACTAAATAAATCCGGATCGCCAGGACCAGCACCTATTAAAGTAATTTTTGGTTCAATGTTCGCTTTTTCTACTTTATTCAAAATCATAACAGAAAGTTTATGCTCGTTATACGTTTGTTTAATTATACAAATATATAAAGTCTATAGAAATTGTAGTAATTTATTTTAAAATATTTTTTCCTTTCCCCAGAATAATGTGATACCCACTTAAAATAAGTCCAGGATAAGGGTTACGGGGATGAAAAAGAAAACATCTTATTGATTAGTTCCGTGCCTCCGTGGCAAAGTAATTATGCATATGAATTAAAATTCAAAATAGCGGCACGTGACGACACGTACCACGGCGGGGAGATATTAACACAATAGACCCTGAAATAAATTCAGGGTGACGGGTAGCGATAGAAAATGGATTCGTATCTTCTATGTCCTCGTGGCAAAAATGCTATAAATGAGATCTTAGTGGCAGGTAAGCCCGTATTGGAGCTTTATTTACAATTCACTTCTGCAAAGGTAAATTTACCCGCTTCGTAATTAACGGGCTTTCCTTTAACAAAATATGATCTTCCTAAGGTGGTTTCAATCTGCCCAACCCCCATAATGAGTTTACCGTCTTTCTTTAGAAAAGCCAATGGATTGGTAAATACCTTGGTGGTATCTTTGCCTGTATTAAACCGGTAATCAACCAGTAAGGTATCACCATTAAACTTACCGTCTATTTTACCATTATTTTCAGGTTTATCGGCATACTTAACCAATAATGAACCGGTTACCTTACCAGAAGCCAGGGTTTTAATGATCATGGCCGCACTGTCTTTTTCAAATGCCGCTGCATAACAAGCTTCTTTAACTACCGAATCGGTTTTGGTTTTCGAATTTGTACCGCTTTTATTTTGGTTGCAGGCATAGGCAAACGGAAGAGCCGCCAGAACGAGGTAAATGAGATTTCGTTTCATATCAGGAGTTTTAGCATTTCAATTCATAATACTAATATACCAATATGATGCATACTTTGGGGCATTTCCATAACAGAAAAACCATTACATCAGGATAAAATTCTCAGGAGTTAAGGCTGACGGCAGATCAGTTTCATCAAGCATATCCCGCATATCAATTTCTATCGTTCTGGAAATATTAGTGATCGGAACATCATTGGCGCTTCCTTCAAAAGGGTTGGTAGAACTTTCACCAACGATATCCAGTGAGTTAAAAACCCAGGTTAACAAAATGGCAAATGGAATATTTAACCAAATGGAATAGCCCTCAATTAAAGTGCCGTTACCCAGTTTATTAAATTCGTTAAGCAGTCCGTAGGGTACCAAAAACACAAATAAATTCAGCATAATGGTAGCAATGGAAGAAAAATGACGTGGATAGGGAAAATTCTTAATGCGTTCTGCTTTACCCTGATTATCGTAAAAGCTGGTAATGGCGTTTTGTAAAGATTGCAGTTGCAGTTCGCTCAACATTCCCCCGGCAACCAGCTTATTAATGTGGGCAGATTGCAGCGCCATTAATTGTGTCGCTTTATTCTTCTTACTCAAAATGTATTTTAGCTCATTGGCAGAAAGATATCCGGCCAGGCTATCTTCCAAACTATCTATTTTTTCTGAAACCCTGTATAGCCTTGCATATTCAATATTACGCGGATCATTGGAGTTTTCCCAGGCCCTAGGTTCCCTTAATTGGAAGCGCAAGGCCGTTAACCAGGCAAAATGGCGGTAGAAAATGGTTTGAACATCTGTTTTTTTATCATGAACAGCCAGATAATCGCGTACCATTACACCAAATGCCCTGCTCGAGTTAATGATGGCCCCATAAATTTGCCGGGCTTCCCAAAGGCGGGCATAACTGGCATTATTTTTAAAACTGATAATAAATGACACCGCAGTACCCAAAAGCGCCACCGGTACCCAGGAAATGGAAAGAAATGTAAAATCGCAATAATGATAAAGTACGGTAGGAATAATGGCCAGAATAGTTAAACGATAAATATCGCGCCTGGTCCAGACAATAAATTCGAAAAAAGTATATTTTTTTCCTGCATGCATAAGTTAAGCGGTTATTAAGCGATAGTAAGTTAAACTAAGATATAAAAATTATCAGTGCTACTAAATTCCACATAAATTAACTGGGCGTAAAAGAAAAACAGGGCTATTGTTGCCAATGCCCTGCTGAAATTGCTTTCACACTATACCTTCAGGCACAGCGTTTTCATCTTATATTTGGTTGCGGTTTTGCCGGATAATATAATATTGATCCACCTCACATCTTCCATTTATTTATTTTATTCTACTGCGGCCCTGAACATTAATGCCCCAACAGTTAAATTGGTACGGGCATCAACCAGAATGGCAGAGCCGTTTGCACGGTTATC
Source organism: Pedobacter zeae (assembly GCF_014196715.1). Lineage (GTDB taxonomy): Bacteria > Bacteroidota > Bacteroidia > Sphingobacteriales > Sphingobacteriaceae > Pedobacter > Pedobacter zeae. The sequence goes on along the minus strand of NZ_JACIEF010000002.1, from coordinate 989,883 downwards.
GTCGTATAAATCAAAAGCCAGGGCATCGGCAGTTTTTACAATCACGCGGCCGATATCATTCAGTTTAAACTCGTCTGCAGCATGTTTTTCCAACGTATTGATGTCTACCCTATGCAGAATTTCGCTGATTTTACATTTAGTGATTTTACTGTTGTGCTGAATGTTGTACATTATTGAAGTATCTAATGCACGGGTATCCATCCAACAAAGATCGGCCTCAATCAGTTTTGTTTCCTGTGGCAGAGCTGATGCATTTACAATGGTATCGCCGCGACTGATATCTACATCGTCTTTTAAATGAATAATAACCGACTGACCGGCGTGTGCAGCATCAAGCGCTTCGTCGAAAAACTCGATCTTCTCAACAACTGAGCTTGCACCTGATGGGAGAACCGTAACTTTATCATTTAACTTAAAGGTTCCGCTCAATACGCGCCCGGCATAACCACGGTAATCGTGCAGTTCTTCCGTTTGCGGACGAACCACCCATTGCACAGGCATGCGTGCCAATTGCGATCGGTCTAAGTGGTCGGTATCTACCTTTTCTAAGAAATGTAACAAACTTTCGCCTTCATACCAATCCATATGTTCAGATACCTGTACTACATTATCCCCTTTCAGTGCACTCACCGGGATATAGGTTACATCTGCAAGTTTTAATTGCTGGGCAAGGGTTTTGTATTGATCTATGATTGAGCGGTAAACGGTCTCGCTGTAATCTACCATATCCATTTTGTTGATACAAACCACAACATGTTTAATCCCCAACAAGGAGACAATATAGGAGTGGCGGATGGTCTGCTCGACCATACCGTTACGGGCATCGATTAAGATAATGGCCAGATTGGCAGTAGATGCTCCTGTAACCATGTTCCTGGTATATTGGATATGGCCAGGCGTATCAGCAATGATAAATTTGCGCTTTTCTGTCTGAAAGTATTTGTAGGCTACATCAATGGTGATCCCCTGCTCGCGCTCCGCCCTCAAACCATCGGTAAGGATGGCCAAATCGATTGTTCCATCATCGTTTTTGCGGTTAGAGCGTTGTAAAGCTTCTAATTGATCGGCCAAAATAGAATCTGTATCGTATAACAAACGGCCTATTAAGGTACTTTTACCATCATCTACGCTGCCTGCTGTGAAAAATTTTAATATGTTCATGTAATTTATAGTACTAAGATAAAAGTATCAAGTATCAAGGCCTTATTAAGAGGTTTGCTAATTAATACTATTTACTTGAATTATTTTAATGTTTATTAAAGTGGGTTTCAATCTTGTTACTTGATAATCACTACTTGATACTCCTTAAAAATATCCTCCCTTTTTCCTGTCTTCCATTGCCGCTTCAGAAACTTTATCATCCATACGGGCGCCACGCTCTGAAATTTTTGAAGCACTGATTTCAGCAATAATATCATCAATCAAAAATGCGTCAGATTCTACCGCTGCTGTGCAAGACATATCGCCAACCGTACGGAAACGCACCTGCTTGCGTTCAATAACATCTTCATCATCCATATTTAAAAACGGAGATGCAGCCATCAATTGCCCATTACGTGTAATGCAATCGCGTTCGTGCGAAAAATAAATACTTGGCAAATCTATTTTCTCCCGGCGGATATAGTTCCAAACGTCTAATTCTGTCCAGTTACTGATGGGGAATACACGTATATTTTCCCCTTTGTGGATCTTTCCGTTATAAATATTCCAAAGTTCAGGGCGCTGGCGTTTAGGATCCCACTGGCCAAACTCATCCCTTACAGAGAAAATACGTTCTTTTGCTCTCGCTTTTTCTTCATCTCTGCGTGCGCCGCCAATACAGGCATCGAAACCGTATTTAGCAATGGTATCGAGCAAGGTTACGGTCTGCAGGGCATTTCTACTGGCATTTTTACCGGTCTGCTCTACCACTTTACCCTGATCTATAGATTCCTGCACAGAGCCAATAATTAATTTTTCACCGATTCTTTCTACCATTTGGTCACGGTAAGTGATAGTTTCTTCAAAATTATGGCCGGTATCTATGTGCACCAAAGGAAAAGGAAATTTCCCCGGGCGAAAAGCTTTTTCTGCTAAACGAACTAATGTAATCGAATCCTTTCCACCTGAAAATAACAGGGCCGGTTTTTCAAACTGACCAGCTACTTCACGCAAAATGTGAATGGCCTCGGCCTCCAGTTCATCTAAATAATCAAAATTATATGTACTCATTACAAAATGTTGGCATGTTTAAATGTTGAATGTTGGAAGGTTCCGATCATTCAAGATTATATTTGTTGTTGTTATTTTGTTCAAAATTGTTGGAAGGTTTTAAAGCTGGAAAGTTGCCGTGCACTTGCTCAGATGCATAGTTTCCTATCATCCATCTTCCATGTTCCCTTTCGTCATCCCATCTCCCATTATCTGTTTCACATGTTCCATCTCTTTCACCTCTCCCATTTCCCTGCTTTCCACTACCCATCTTTCCAATTCCATCCTACATCTTCCATTAAGTGGTCGCATGTAAGCCGCATTCTTTTTTGCTCTGGTCTTCCCACCACCATCTTCCTGCCCTGAAATCTTCGCCAGGCTGTACTGCTCTTGTACATGGCGCACATCCAATACTCGGAAAACCTTTATCATGCAAGGTATTGTATACAATGTTATTTTCCCTGATGTAGGTTTTTACATCATCCAGCGTCCAATCGAATATGGGGTGAAATTTAACCAATTGGTTTCCTTCGTCCCATTCTACATCGTGCATATCCTCACGGTTGGCACTCTGATCGGCCCTGATACCGGTTATCCAGATTTCGTTCCCTTTTAATGCTCTTTTTAAGGGTTCAATTTTACGGATGTAACAGCATTCCTTTCTGTTTTCTACAGATTCGTAAAAGCTGTTCGGCCCTTTAGCATTCACCATATCCTGCAAGAGCTCATTTTGCGGGTAATAGGCATGAATGGGTTTATTATAGATTTCGAGGGTCCGGTTCCAAACGTAATACGTTTCCGGGAACAAACGTCCGGTTTCCAAGGTAAAAACTTTAATCGGAAGGTTATTGGCAAAAATCAAATGGGTAATGACCTGGTCTTCCCAGCCAAAACTGGTCGAAAATATAATACGGCCGGCATATTGTTCTGCCAAAAACTTCAATTTATCGATTGTATTCAAACCTGCCAACGCTGCTTTTATCTCTTCTAGGTTCTCCATCACTAAATTAATTTTAAAATAAACATAATTACACTGCGCAAACTCACAAGCATTACAATAATGCCCACTGCAACCATAATGGTTTTTGCCGAAATCTTATTCGATACTTTTGCAGCTATGGGCGCAGCAATTGCACTACCAAGAATCAGGCCCAGAACAGCTTCCCAGTGTTTGCCCCCCAGCATGGTAAAAAAGGTAAGCGAACTTAACGTCGCAATAAAAAAACGGCTGATTTTTACCGTGCCCAGCGAAAACAAAGGGTGACGGCCGCCCGCAATTAAGCTCGATAGAACAATCGATCCCCAGCCACCACCAAAAGCGGCATCGATAAAACCACCCATAAAGCCGAGTAGTCCGATTTTTTTGATTTTTTGATCGGCCTTTTTTCTTTTAATGTTAAAGGCTTTCATTAAAATAACCGCACCTAAAAACAGGGTATAAACTGCAACAACCGGCTTAACATAGCTGCTATAGTGCTCTAAGGAAGATAGGATATAAGCCCCCAATACCGCACCAACAATTGCAGGGATAATCAGTATTTTAAATAGTTTCCAGTTTACGTTACCCATACGGTAATGCATCCAGCCTGCAATACCATTGCTCATTACTTCAGAAATGTGTATAGCCATACTTGCCGATGCTGGAGGCAAGCCCATAGCAAGCGAAAAAGAAGCGGTTGTAACCCCGTACGACATTCCGATTGCGCCATCGATCAGGGCAAATAAAAAACCTGCACCTAAAAACCAGTAAAATAAGGGGTCGATATTAATTAAAAACGACTGAAACTCAGGTTCGGTATTCCAAAGGGAAAGCCCTATTGCCCCAATCAGGAAAACCGAAGCCAGCCAGATCAACCATTTGATATTCCGTTCAGCAAAGCTTTTTTTAGGATTGATTAAACTTTGGGTAACCTTGTTGAGTTTTTTAACTTTTGCAGAAAAATCGCCGTTCAAAGTCTGGCGCAAAGCACTCATGTTCTGCAGGGTTTCATCCAGTTCAGCAGGTAAACCTTCGTTTAAAATCTGTTTTAAACGTTTGGCAATGGTTGGCGATTTACCATTGGTAGAAATGGCAATCTTTAAATCTCCTTTCTGTACGATGGATCCCAGGTAAAAATCGCAAAGTTCTGGCTTATCAGCCACATTGATCAACAAACCACGCTCATGCGTTACCTTTCTGATCTCTTCATTTAAAATTTGGTTATTGGTTGCAGCAAAAACGATATCAATATTGTCTAAGTCGTTTATATCAAAACTTTTCTGCTTAACCTTTATCTGCGGGTAATCTGCTATAAGCGCATATACCTGCGGCGACACAATTTCTGCCACAATGGTAATGGTGGCATTGTGGCTGTTACTTATAATAGCCGTTAATTTCTCCAGCCCGATATTGCCTGCTCCAATTAATAATGTACGCAGCTTGTTCAGCTTGATAAAAACCGGAAAAAGCTGATTACCTTTTTCTTCTTCAGAAAAAGATATTGCATTATCAGTTTGGTTAGGCAATACTTGCATATTGTTTAATTAATTCTTTAAAGGATGGATGTAATGACACAACTTCGCCAAAAATTAATAAAGCCGGTGCTTTAATCTTTTCCTGGCGAACTAAATGTTCTATGGTTTCCACTACACCAACTACCAATTTTTCATCTGCTGCCGAGCCGTTCTGCACCACTGCAGTTGGCAAATTGTGTTTGCCTGCAGCTTTAAAAATCTCTACAATTTTTGGCAGCTTTTTAAGCCCCATAAGCACCACCACGGTTGCATTGGATTGCGCTGCCTGGTAAATATCGGCTGATACTTCTCCGGAAGTTGTAGTACCGGTGATTACCCAAAAGCTCTCGCTCATGCCACGGTGCGTAACCGGAATCTGCTGTAAACCCGGTACTCCGATCGAACTTGAAATACCCGGTATAACACTTACCGGAATACTGTAAGATGCGGCATAATCCAGCTCCTCGTATCCCCTGCCAAAAACAAAAGGATCACCTCCTTTTAAACGCACCACGTGCCCATAATTTAAAGCGTAATCGATCATTAATTTATTAATGGTATCCTGAGGGTATGAATGCTCACCTGAACGTTTTCCCACGTATACTTTAATGGCCTCAGCAGGGGCATATTCTAATAATGCCTCATTGGTTAAGGCATCGTACAACACCACATCGGCGGTTTGCAATGCCTTTACACCTTTTAAGGTTAATAAATCGGGGTCGCCCGGACCCGCGCCTAAAAGGGTAATTCTTGATTCTATATTTAATTTCTGATCGCTCATCTTTATATTAATTTGGAATGATGGAGTTTTGAACGGCTGGATGAAGAGTTGTTTGGCGCTTGGCGTCTGCTTTCTCAAATCTCATACCTATTGTCTCAAATCTCATTTCACCAATATTGCTCTTTTTTCCTTGATCTGATTTAAAAACTGACTGGCTTCTTCAAAATATTTCTGTGCAAACTCCGCCGTAGGTTCGTTTTTATTGATCTGTAAAACCAGGTCAGAAAAATTGGTTGGCAAATTAAATTCGCCAGTTTCTACGTAATGGTTATCAAATTCACGGATCACGCCTACCTGTGTACTGCTGTTTACTCCTTTATCCAATAATAAGGATTTTGCTGCGCTCACAAAGGTGCTGTAGGTATGGTAAATGGCATCAGCATAGGCACCCTTATCTAAGTTTTGCTTTGCCCAGCCAAATTTCTCATCAGCTTCCAGCAGTAAAGTGGCTACTAAATCGATTACCACCCCGGCACACTCACCCACACCAATGGCTGTTACAAATTCTTCAACATGACCCCAATCCACAAATTCTTCTGTTTGCAGGTTCGTTAAATCGGCCAGTGGTTTCAGTAACTGATAAAAATGATCTTTACCTTTTCTGTCATAATATTGGTGAAAGTTTTCGCCTTCCAGGTTATTATCTTTAAAATCATTTAAAATAAAATGAAGTACACTTGTTGCCCTTTTTGATGGCACTTTAATTACGCGTTCTGCCACACGGCCAACACCGTTACCAACGGTACCGCCACCAAGCATCACCTGTACGGCCGGAACAATTTTTCCATCTGCTTTTACCGAGCTTCCGTGGAAACCGATTTCTGCCAAACCATGCTGACCGCAGGAGTTCATACAACCACTGATTTTGATCTTGATGTTTTTCTCGTAAATAAACTCGGGGAAATCCGTATAAATTACTTCTTCCAGCACTTCGGCAAGTGTCATCGAGTTCGAAATACCCAAATTACAGGTATCAGTACCCGGACAGGTGGTAATATCGGCCAAACTGTCAAAACCGGCTGTGGTAAAACCGATTTTATTCAGGGCAGCATACAACGAAGGTAATGCCTCCTTGCGTACAAACTTTAACAATAAGCCCTGGTTTTGGGTAATCCTGATTTCATCAGCCACATATAACCTGATGGCATCAACAAAAGCTCTTGCTTTATCGGTTTTGATATCGCCTACCTGAACTTTTACGTAAACGCCATAAAAGCCAGCCTGTTTTTGTTCAACTACATTGGTTGCTAACCAGTGTTTGTAATGGGCTTCGTTTAATATTTCAACTGCCGGGTATTCCTGCTCTAAAGGTAAAGCAGGTTGTGGAACGGTATTGAGGTCTATTTTAAAGGTTTTTACTTTATTGGCGGTGCGCTCTTCAGCAACCAAACGCAACACCTCCGCTAAGCCCAGTTTCTGAACCAGGTATTTTAAACGGGCTTTGTTACGGTTATTGCGTTCGCCATAACGATCGAAAACGCGAAGAACCGATTCGGTAAAAGGGATGAGCTGATCTTCAGGCAAAAATTCGTGAACGGCATTGGCGAGGAAAGGCTGTGCACCTAAACCACCCGCAAATAACACTTTAAATCCACGTTCGCCATTTTCATTGATTTTCGGAATAAAACCTAAATCGTGAATATAGCTGAATGCTGTATCCCTGTCGCTCGAAGAAAATGAAATTTTAATTTTACGGCCCATTTCCTGACAGATCGGGTTACGCAAAAAGTAGGCAAATACCGCTTGTGCATAAGGCGATACATCAAAAGGTTCTTCCGCATCGATACCCGAATTCGGAGAAGCGGTTACATTCCGTACCGTGTTTCCACAGGCTTCGCGGAGGGTAATGTCATCCTGTTCCAGTTTTGCCCAAAGCTCTGGCGTGCGGTCTAAACTCACATAATGGATCTGGATATCCTGACGGGTTGTTAAGTGCAGGTTGCCACTTCCGTACTCATCGGCAATATCGGCAATACGCAATAACTGCTTAAAAGTTACCTTGCCAAAAGGTAGTTTAATACGCACCATTTGTACACCTGGTTGTCTCTGTCCATAAACACCGCGGGCCAAACGAAGGCTCCTAAACTTTTCGTCGTGGATGGTTCCATCTCTGAAAGCTTTAATCTTGTTCTCTAAATCGATGATGTCCTGCTCGACAATCGGATTTTCGAGTTCTGTTCTGAAACTTTGCATATGTGTTGTTAGCTTTATTCAAAAAATGCCTCCCTTTACCGAGAAGCATTCCATATTTTATACTTAAAATTATCTGTAGGCTCCTGTTAATGTGTTTTACAACAACAGTAAATCATTTGCTTAACGGTTAATTGGTGATGTATAAAATTGAAGTTCATGCGTCAAATATATAAAGTATATAGGAATAGTCGTAATTTATTGTAAAAAATTTTACGAAATCTTGTTAAACCTCGCAGTTTTTTTTTTTAGAAAGCATTTTCAAACCCATCAGGTTTTAAAAACCTGATAGATTTCTGGAAATAAAATATTACAAATTAACAATACCGATTTTCAGGTTATCCTCACGGCCAATAACATCGGCAATACTGGTTTCTGTTAAAACCTTAAGGGTAGCATCCCTTACATCGATGAAAGCGCTTCTGATGCCGCAGGTTTTCTCATCTACACACTCATCACATTTGTGGTAAAAGTTTAAACTTGCACATGGCACCATGGCAATGGGTCCATCGGTTACACGCATTACGTGTACCAACAGAATCTCTTCAGGTTTTTTGTTTAAGCTATAGCCGCCCCCGGCACCCTTTTTACTGTACAAAAAGCCGGCATTGCGCAGATCAAGCAGGATTTGCTCCAGGAATTTTTTCGGGATATGCTCCTCCTCTGCAATTTTCGAAATCTGCATTGGTGGTTTATCTAAATTTTTACCCAGCGCAACAAGCGCTTTGATGGCATATTTTGTTTTTTTGGACAGCATATTTGCACAAAGCTAATAAAAGAAAGTAAATTATAAAATATGCAACAGGAAGTTGATTTTAATTCAACATACTATCATATTCGTAAATATAATGCATAAAAACGTTAATTGCTTTAATCAAACCAGCGTAAAAATAATCGCATCCCGTAACAGTAGACTATTATCGGCGTTTAAATTCTATTTTTACCCTATATTCTGATTACAGATTCTTAACCATGAGAAGAAAACTCAATCTATTGCCGCTCCTGGTAGTTGCAATTATATTTTTTGCCTTAAATGCCTATGTACTATCGGGCTTGGGCACCCTTAACCAATCCAGTTTACTCAGTCCTGTTTTCTGGGTTTTTATCATCGGTTTAACTTTTGCCCTGTTTTTTGCTATCCAACAGATGCGCATCCAGGGTGTTAACCGGTTTTTCCAGATTGTTAGTCATGCTTTTTTAATTGTTTTCGTTGCCGAGGTTGTTTTTGCTTTTTTTCTGCTCCTTGGCGACATTTATAGGTTATTGGTTGCGCTCGCCACTAATTTTGAACCCGGCGGCTTCCACATTACAAGCCGCAGCAACTACTGGGTTGATTTTGCCTTTGTTATGTTCTGTTTAACCATTGCTTTATTTGCCTATGGCATTACCCAGGGTAAATATGCTTACCGTGTAATTAAACATACCCTGTACTTTGATGACCTACCCGAGGCTTTTGATGGTTTTACCCTCACCCAGATTTCGGATGTACATGCCGGCAGTTTCACCAACCCCAAGGCGGTACAAAAAGGTATCGACATGATCAATGCGCAAAAAAGCGACCTGTTTGTTTTCACCGGAGACCTGGTGAATAATGCCGCTTCAGAAATCGTTCCGTATATGGGTCATTTCGCCCAGATTAAAGCCCCATTCGGGCAATTTTCTGTTTTAGGCAACCACGATTATGGCGATTATATTAAGTGGCCAACAGAAGCAGACAAAATCAGGAATTTAAACCAGTTAAAAGCTTACCATAAAGAACTGGGCTTTAAACTTTTACTGGACGAACACGTAGAACTGCATAAAAACGGCGAAAAAATTATCCTTGCAGGGATAGAAAATTGGGGAATCGGCTTCGGGGAACGAGGCGACCTGAATAAAGCCCTTCAAAATACAGATGTGAATGATTTTAAGATACTTTTATCTCACGACCCATCGCATTGGGATGCCCAGGTAAAAAATTATCCTTCTAAAATCCAACTATCTTTAGCCGGACATACGCATGGTATGCAATTCGGTATCGAAGCTTTTGGAATTAAATGGAGCCCGGTAAAATACCGTTATAAACACTGGGCAGGCATCAAGACGGAAAATGGCCGGTATCTGAATGTGAACCGCGGCTTTGGTTTCCTTGGCTTTTCAGGGCGGATCGGTATCTGGCCGGAGATCACCGTAATTGAATTGAAGAGGAAGTAACCAAAAATGCCCCAAATTGGGGCATTTTTGGTTACGCGACCGTCATTCCCGCGCAGGCGGGAATCTTAATGCAAGCAACAAGTCCAGCTATGGCATTACGATTCCCAATCAAGTTGGGAATGACGAACCGCTAGTAATTAAGCGTATAGGTTAAATTATACGTACGGCCGCGGCCTGCATAGTAAAAGGTTTCTGGCCTGGCTAAAGAGGAATACAAATACTGTGAACGTTGGCTCCAAATGGTTTGGTAATTTTTGTTCAACAGGTTTTGTACACCGATTGATAAACTCCCGGTGAATATTTTAACTGATCCCAATAAATCAACTGTTGTATAGCCTTTTAATTCCCTGCCCGTTCCAATATCATCTTTTGAATCGAACGAATGGAAAATTTGTGCTTTTAAACCAAATACTTTACCATGATAACCTAAATAACCTGCCAACTTAGACGGACTGGCCACAGTTACATCCTGTAAAGCCCAGGTACCATCAGTATTCTGTTTCTGTGTTTTAATGTACAAACCATTTGCTCCGGCCTCAAAACCGCTTTTCAGGTTCAATGATAACGAGCCTTCGATACCGATATTTCTAACTTTTTCGTCAAAAACTTCAATATTGAAAGTGCTGTTGGTTTTTACATTTTTATCTGATAAGGCATAGAAACCAGCTAACTGTGCATTAAATACGCCCGTACGGTAACGGTAACCGGCTTCGTACTGCTCTGTTTTAATACCGGTTAAAGGAGAACTGGCTACATTGATCGAGTTGCCCAGGTTCCAGCTGGTACCGGCCAACGTATAAGTACCCTGTCCGTAATATTTAGCCGGATCAGCTAAGTTAAATCCTTGCGAAAAGTTAACCCAAACCTGTTGTGGTGCATTGATTTTAATCACCAAACCACCGTTTAACAGATTAACATCATAATGGTTTTTACCACCTGCAATAGGCGAAGCTGTTGTACCTACACCGTAAGCCAAAGGCACTGAAGCTGTAGTACCCACAAAATCGCCCACTTTAACAAACATACGTTGCTGGCGCACCCCTCCTGATAGGCTCAAAAAATCCGTTACTTTAACCTGTGCCTGTAAAAAGCCCGATAAACCATTTACCCTGAAATTAGGATAACGGGCAATCGTAGCTATTGTACTGTTGGTTAAACCGCCTGATGCAAAGGCTTTTGCCCTATCGAACAAGGCCTGCTGTGCATTAAAGTTTTCGTTATCAGCATCAACGCCATAAGTTAGGTTAAGCCTGTTCCAGTCTTTGTTCAAAACCAGTTTTAAAGCACTGTAGTTCGTATTTTGGATCGATGAACCACTATAAAGCCGCTGTGGTATTGCAGCCTGTCCCGGAAACGGGTGAAAACTGAACTGCTCACTTCTGGCAGCTGCCTGTACATAAAGTGTTTGTCCGCCTAAAATCTCACTTGCCTGATAGTTGGCATTGATGTTCGCCCTGCTGGTTTTTGGATCAACATCAGAAGAGTAGCCGTTTCTCATTTCCAATAAGGCCGGGTTAGACAGCAGACCTGCATAGTTGGCACCTAAAAACAAGTCGGTATTACCACGGTAACCCGAATTGTAATATTGGGCATTCACTGATAACTTCTGGTAATCGCTTAACTTAAATTCGGTACTTCCGAAGAAATCGAACGATTGGTTGTACTGCAAATCGGTTTGCGTAATATCCGTAAAAATCTGTTTTCCATCGGCGCCATAAGCTGCATTGTTTTTTTGGAAAGCTATACCGATACGCCCGTTCCAATCCTTGCTGCCACCAGAAATGGCCTGCGCCACACGTACATCGTGATCGCTCTTTTCTTTCAATCCGCTGCGTACACCAACCTGTGTGGTAAAACTAGGCTGGCTGTCTTGCCCTTTTTTGGTGATGATATTGATGATACCACCTGTTGCGCCACCGCCATAAACAGCGCTTGCACCCGATAAAACTTCGATACGCTCAATATTAAAAGGGTCGATAGATTCGAACTGACGGCTTACGCCTCGCGTACTGTTTAACGATACCCCATCAATCATCACCAGGGCATCCCTGCCACGCTGGTTCTGTCCGTAATTGGTACGTCCTTCCGGACCCGCATCCAAACTTGGGATCAATTGGGCTAAGGTTTGTTTTAAAGGAATACCCGCGCGTGCCTGTTCCTGGATTTTTGCTCCGTCTACCACCCAAACCGTACCCGGTATCTCGCTGATTTTGGTTGGCTTACGCGATGAAACCACTACGACTTCCTGCATATTAGCGGTTGGACTCAGATTAATTGTCAGGCTTACCGATTGGTTTTTAACCAAATTAACTTTTTGCAGTACCGTGGTATACCCCACGTAACTTACCTGTAAAACATAAGCGCCTTCGGATAATTTTAGTTCGAAAGTACCATCTGAATTTGTAGTAACAGCGTTGCCCTTTCCTTCCACTTTAACATTTGCCCCGGCTAGCGGAGCCGTTTCTCCAAGCACTTTACCATTTATAGTCTGTGCTTTGCCTGTAAGGATAAACCCACAGATCAGGATTGCAATTAAGTATAGATTCTTCATTAATAATTATTTTTTTGCGCAAATCAATCATTAATTTAGATTAAATCCAAATAAAATAAATTAATTTTTCAGGTAATAGTAGACTCAAACGTTTGACAATACACTCTTAAGTAACTTACCAACAATATGTTAAAAATATTTTAAATATTATTTTTAATCAATCTAAATAAAGACATACCTTAGCGACGGAAATATTTTGCTGAAAACGGTTACTAAGTTCTAAGCATCAGGCTAACTAATTATTCATACAATACCGGCTTTGCAGCTGGTCGTTTATTGCCTTTTAAACCTAAAAATTTGAAAAATTAAAAAAATGTTTGCATCAGATCTCGAAAAACATGAGCTTATAGATTTCCTCACGGAAAGTCCGACGAAGGAAATCTTTCATCACCAAAACCAGGAAGAATACCTCCACGCCATTGGTAAGGTGAGCCTGGCGGTAAAAAAATTCCTGAACCACAACCAAAAGCCGTTCAGCGGGGTAACACCAGCCCAGCTAAGGCCCCTGTTCGATGCGGTTGAATTTGAAAAAACGCACGACAACTACGATTCGTTGCTGAAAGAAGTAGAACAACTTTACACCAACCACGCTGTTGCTTTCCACCACCCTGCCTATATTGCGCATTTAAATTGCCCGATAGTGATTCCGGCCGTTGCGGCAGAGGTCATGATTTCGTCGATCAATTCATCTATTGATACCTGGGATCAAAGTGCCGGCGGAACGTTGATAGAACAAAAACTGATTGAATGGACCTGCGATCAGATTGGGTACAGCAAAAAAGCTGATGGGATATTTACCAGTGGTGGTACCCAAAGCAATTTAATGGGACTTTTATTGGCGCGTGATCATTATGCCGCTACTGTTTTAAACCACAACATCAAACTGTACGGCTTACCGGCAGAAGCTTCAAAATTCAGGATTTTTGTTTCGGAGAAGGCGCATTTCAGTATCCAGAAAAATGCTTCGCTATTGGGACTGGGCGAAAAATCGGTCATCAAAATTAAAACCGACCGCAGTTTCAGGATGAATATGGTTTTACTGGAAGATGCCATTAAACGCGAAATTGCCCAGGGCAACATTCCAATTGCCGTGGTGGGCACCGCAGGTACTACCGATTTCGGAAATGTAGATCCCTTGAAAGAACTTGCTGCAATCAGTAAAAAATATAATACCTGGTTCCATATCGATGCTGCTTATGGTTGTGGATTATTATTAACCGACAAATACCGTAGCTTGCTCAATGGCATAGAACTGGCCCATTCGGTTACGGTTGATTACCATAAATCTTTCTTCCAGCCGGTAAGCAGCAGTGGTTTTCTGGTAAACGATCAAAAATATTTCAACCTGATTACCCATCACGCCGATTACCTGAATCCAAAAGACCACGACGATGATGGCTTACCAAACCAGGTAAACAAATCGATACAGACCACCCGCAGGTTCGATGCATTAAAACTCTGGTTTACACTTAGAATGATGGGCAGGGATAAGCTAGGTGAGTATTTTAACACCATTATCGAAACCGCCGCTCAAATTGCAGAGCGTTTACAGGCCGACAGTGATTTTGAACTGATGAACGAATCGGATATCAGCGCTTTGGTTTTCCGTTACCGTCCGAAAATCGTGGCTACAAATGTCTGCGCCATGAACCAGTACATTAAAAAGGCCATGTTTAACGAAGGGAAAGCCCTTGTTGCAGGGACCAAGATCAACCAACAATTCTACCTCAAGTTTACCCTACTTAATCCGCTAACTACACTTAGCGATATTGAAAACATTATTAAAATCATTAAAAAACACGGAAATGAATACGTTAGACTCAACCTCGCTTCAGCAGATTTCAGAAGAAACTAACTTTAATGCCCTTCTAAACAGTTATTGCCGGGAATTTAACAACTGGAGCCGTTACGCTGGTATTCCAAAATACGATGCTCCCCTTGCCGCTTACCTGGTTAGCAGGACCGACTGGTTGCACATCAGGTTCGATTTCAGTTCCATTGGTTCGGAAGTATATGCACCTTTAAAATTTTATGCAGACAGCGGGCGTCATGTATTTAATTTTCCGGTAATCGAACGCAATATAGCTACAGATGCGATCAACCCGGTCAGCATTTTCCGCTTCATGGAACTGGCTATCCGGTTCAGTGCGGAAGAATTCCCAAATGCCGGTGCTGCCCTTGTTAACGAACGCTTAACCAACAGCGTAGAAAACCTGGAGTTGTTCCTGAACTATTTTAAACAGAATGGCAAACCTGTAAATTTTGCCAAAATGAGCTTTATAGAGGCTGAACAATCGTTGTTTTTAGGTCATAATGCCCATCCCCTGCCAAAGGGCCGGTCGGGTTTTAACGATAAAGAAGAACTTTTCAAATTTTCTCCGGAAACAAAGGGGCAATTTCAACTCGCTTATTTTTTAATTGCTGCGGATAACATTAATGAGAAAAATGCAGAAGGCTTTGATATTACTGATCTTTTCAGGATTGAGCTGCAGGAAAGTGGGAATCAGGAGCTTATTGCCTTATTGGATCAGCATCCAAATCATAAAGTGGTACCCATGCACCCCTGGGAAGCTCAACACCTGCTAACGTTACCAACTGTACAGGCCATGGAGAAAGAAAAATTGTTAATCTATCTTGGTTGTTTTGGAGATTATTACACGCCAACATCATCAGTAAGAACAGTTTACAACGCCACAAGCGATTGGATGCTAAAGTTCTCTTTGCATGTAAAAATAACCAACTCGGAAAGGGTTAACCTGGTAAGGGAGCTTTACCGTGGTTATGATGTAAGCAAACTTTTAAAAACGGAGTATGGGAAAGCCGCCAAGGCCGAATTCCCGGAGATAGAATTTATTACTGATCCTGCATTTATTACCGTGAATTACCGGGGCGAAACGATTGATGGCTTTAACGTCAGCGTCAGGCACAATCCTTTCAAAGGAGAAGACGCCGGGAAGAATGTAAGTTTACTGGCGGCGCTCTGCCAGGATGGTTTATTGGGGCAGAAACCCAGAATTGCGCATATCATTGAGGAAGCATCGATCAGTAAAAATAAAACAGTTGCATACACGGCTGTAAACTGGTTTAAACAATACCTTCACCTTTGTGTGGCGCCAATTGTTGGCCTTTATAACCATTTTGGAATGGCTTTCGAGTTTCATCAGCAAAATGTACTGCTGGAGCTGGATAAGGATTTTTATCCGGCCAAATTCTATTTCAGAGACAACCAGGGTTATTTCTTCAGCGATGCCAAAGCCGAAGCTTTAGCAGCCGTTTATCCGGGCATTGCTGCCGAAAGCGGATCGATTGTCCCCAATGAATACATTATCCCCAAACTCACCTACTACCTGCTCATTAATAACATTTTAGGCGTAGTTAATGCTATTGCCAGCAATGGTTTGGCAGATGAAAAAACCCTTATCGACCTGGTTTACCTGGAGTTTAAACAATTTGAGAACAGTGATCGCACTGGACTGGTAGATTATATCATCAACCGTCGCACCTGGGAGGTAAAGGGCAATTTATTGACCAATCTTTGCAATATCGATGAAGCGAGTGCACCGATTGATAATCCGGCCATTTACCGCGGATTCCCTAACCCATTGGCCAAATTTTTCTTTTCCGAAAACCTGATCAAGCCACAAACCCTGGATGTACTGTACAGCAGGTTTTTTCCGAAAGAAAATGTGACCATTACTATCCGTCCGTTCAATATCGACAACGACCTGGAAATGGTACACGATTGGTTTAACCAGGAACATGCCAAACCGATCTGGAAAATGGATGGCCCGATTAAAGGTCTGGAATTATTTTACAGAACCTTATTGCCAAATGATGCTTCGCACAGCTTTATTGGCGAAATAAATGGCGAGCCTACCTTCACGATTGAACCATACTGGCCTATGCGCGATGGTGTTGGTGCCTGTTATGAAGCCCTAATGACCGATTATGGTGCGCATTTATTGATTGCCCCAACTGACAAGGACAAAAAATTCAGTTTTGAAACCGGGCAGGCACTAATGGATTTCATTTTCGAACAGCCAGAAGTAGGCAAATGTATTGGTGAAGCAGCTGTTGAAAGCCGGGCAATGCACATTTTTGTTACCAGGTTGGGATTCAAACTGGAAAAAGTAATCCAGATGCCTTATAAAATGGCCAACCTGACTTTCTGCTACCGCGATTGGTATTGGGAGAAATATCCTGAAGCCAAAGCGTATGCCATGATGAAGTCAGGACAGTTGGAAGCGGAGGAAATTTAACATGAACAAACAGAAAACATACGACATTGTAGGCATCGGCATAGGCCCGTTTAATTTGGGTCTGGCCGCCTTATGTACACCAATAGAAAGCTTATCCACATTATTCCTGGATCAGGCAAGCGAATTTAACTGGCATCCGGGTATGATGCTGAACGATGCCACGTTACAGGTTCCCTTTATGGCCGATCTCGTTACCCTGGCTGATCCAACCAGTCCGTACAGCTTTTTAAACTACCTGAAACAGACCGACCGGATCTATAAATTCTACATCAGGGAAAATTTTTTCGTCTTGCGTAAAGAGTATAATGCCTATTGTAAATGGGTTATCTCCCATCTAAAAAACTGCCATTTCGGGCAAAAAGTGAGTAGTGTAACTTATAATAATGGCATTTATCAGGTAGAAAAGACCGATCAGAATACCGGCGCTACAGAAGTTATTTATGCTAAAAAATTAGTCCTCGGTACTGGCACTGTGCCAAAAGTACCTGCCTTTGTTAACCCAACCCTGCATCAGCATGCCATACATTCTTCGGAGTATTTAAAGTTTAAACAAACTCTACTGGAGCAAAAAACGGTTAGCATTATTGGTTCGGGACAAAGTGCGGCAGAAATTTTCTACGACCTGCTGCCTGTAACAGAAAACGGCTTAAAACTGAAATGGTTTACAAGGCCAGACAGGTTCTTCCCGATGGAATATTCGAAATTAACCCTTGAGCTGACCTCGCCGGAATATGTAGATCATTTTTACAACTTAAGCGATAACAAACGGAAACAGCTCTTAAGCAAACAAAATTCTTTATTCAAGGGGATCAATTTCGAGCTGATCAACCAGATTTTCGATAAGCTTTACGAATTGAGTGTTGACGGCAAAAAAATCAATGCCGAATTGATGCCGAACTGCCAGTTGAACAACATAAGCATCACTAACAACGGCAGTTATCAGCTCGATTTTTATCATACCGAGAGTGAAAAAGAGTTTGCAGTTAATACCGGTGCAGTGGTATTGGCCACGGGTTACCAATATCGCGAGCCAGGCTTTTTAGCAGCTCTTGGCGATCGTATTGCACGAAATACAGATGGACTTTTTCAGGTACAGCGCAATTATGCCATCGACATCAACGGGAACGAGATCTTTGTCCAGAACGCCGAACTGCATACGCATGGATTTGTGACACCTGACCTTGGAATGGGCGCTTATCGCAATGCATCCATCATCAATGCCATTTTAGGTTTCGAAATCTACCCGGTAGAAAAACGGATTGCTTTTCAACAGTTTAATGTAAATGGTGAGGAAGATGTTCTTCAACAGGCTGAGAATTTTGTCAGCGACTGTCACGTTGAGCCTGTCGAAACGCCTTAAAGCTTGGGTTAGTTCTTCGACAAGCTCAGGATGACAAATCTATATTTAAACGAAAAATTTAATACTATGAGTTACAACAATTTCAATCAGATAAAACCTTTAAAAAAAGAAGTTTGGGATAAGGTAAACCTAAACTACATTGCAAAATCGATCGTAGAGCTGATGCACGAAAAACTGGCAGAACCTACACTGCTTCATACCAATGAAGATGGCGTTCAGGATTTCCGTTTAGCGACCGATACCGAGGCTATTTATTATACTTTTTCAGGCCGGCAACGTGCTTTGGATTACCTGCATATTGATAAACAGAGTATTAAAAAATTTGTTAACGGCGAAAGTGTAGCGGTAAACAATGCACCAGCCTTTTATACCGAGTTGCAGCAAACGTTTGGCATTAAGCCCTTTACCCTCGCCCATTTTATCGAAGAAACCTTAAATACGTTATATGCTGATGCTTATATCCACGAAAAAGGCAGGTTAACAGCTGATGAACTGGCAGGTGCAGATTACCAGACCATTGAACATCAGATGGATGGTCACCCATGGGCAACCATTAACAAAGGGCGTATCGGTTTTAATCATAGCGATCAGGGTAAATATGCGCCCGAAGCTGCACAAAAAACACAGTTGGCCTGGCTGGCCGTACACAAATCAAGAGCCCAGTTTAAAAGTATCGAAAGTATTTCTTCATTCTCTTTTTATAATGAGGAATTGAGTTTAAAACAGGTTCACGAGTTTAATCAGGTTTTGACCCGGCAGAAATTAAATCCTGAAAATTATTTCTTCATCCCTGTTCACGAATGGCAATGGAACAATAAAATCGTATTGCAGCTGGCGCATGACCTTGCACATCAGCTGATTGTACCTGTTGGCATTGGAAACGACGAATACATGTGCCAGAATAGCATTCGCACTTTCTTTAATGTGAGCGAGCCTAAAAAACATTATGTAAAAACGGCAATCTCTATCTTAAACACCTCAATTTTCAGGGGCTTATCGCCAAAAAAACTCGCCATTGCACCGAAAGTTACGCAATGGGCGAAAGATATGTTGCAGGGCGATGAATACCTGAAACAGACGCGGGTGGTACTTTTAGGTGAGGTAGCCACAGTAGCTTATATCCATCCGCAATACAACGAAATTCCGGGATCTCCGTATCAATATCAGGAATTTTTAGGTGCCATCTGGCGCGAAAGTGCAGAGAACTACCTGCTGGAAGGCGAAAACATCATGACCATGGCCAGTCTGCTTTATGTAGATGATAACGGTAAAAGCATGGTGCAGGCGCTGATCGAAAAATCAGGATTGGATGCTTCAACTTGGCTAAATGCTTATTTATCGGCCTATTTAAAACCTGTATTGAGAATCTTCTATAAACACGCCTTTTTCTTTAGTCCGCATGGCGAAAACACGATTCTGGTAATGAAAAACGGTGTTCCGCAGCGGATTATTATTAAAGATTTTGTTGAAGAAATTGTATTGACAGAAGAATCGAAAGCCAAACTGCCTGATGATCTTGTTAATGTTTTAAGGGAAATTAACGATGAGCTGGCACCGTTATTTATCCTCTCGGGCATATTCGATGCGGTTTTCAGGTACCTGGGCAATATTTTTCACAGTTATGTTGGAATGGATGAAAAACAGTTCTGGCGCCAGGTTGCCAGTGTAATCCTGGAATTTCAGCAGGAAAACCCGGAATTAGCTTCCAAATTCGAAAAATTTGACCTTTTTGTGCCCGAATTTATCAGGGTATGCATCAACAGGGTAAGGTTGCTGACCCATGGTTACAGTGAAAGCACCGATGTTCCGGTTCCGGAATTGATAGGCACCTTGGTTAACCCTGCTGCCGAAGCATTGAAAGAGGATGTTTTGGCCTGATGCGAGGGCAGCTGGCAACAGCTGACTTTGGATAAATCCGGATGACGCTTCAACCAAACAGATTAATGGCTCATTTCAGTGGCAGATGTTATCATCTGCCACCTTGTTTATTCCGCTTTGCTTCAGTCGGGATGACGACTTTTTTAGGAGATCACATCTCAGTCGTTCTTTCTTCGAATAACGATACCATTCTTTAAACTAAAAAAATAGTTTACATCAATAAAATCATTATCTTGACCTATAAATTACTCCCGGCATGAAAACCTTACTGTTTCTCTTTTTATCATCCCTCTTATTCGAAACTCCAACCATTGAAAAAGACCGCGACCGCTGGAAACCTTATTATACGGATGCTGCTCCGACGAAAACAGCCGATCAATGGTATCTTCCATTTGATGTAGCCAACCGTAAAAAGATCAGCAATATTAAAATTATCAGCATTTTTGGTGATCATCGTGATAGTTATGTTAAAGGACATATCCATACAGCCATAGACATTAACCCTGCTCTACCCAAGGCAAAACTGGTTGCTGTTTATGCCATGGCGAATGGAATTGTTTGCTCTGTTCATTTGGGTGAAAACCAGCGTACGGTAGTGGTAAAACATAAATTACCAAACGGGCAATTTATGTTTACTTCTTACAAACACCTGAAAGAAGTTTATGTAAGCAATGGTCAGCTGGTGGATCAGAACACCAAGCTGGCCAGGTTATTTACACCACAGGAAAGCAAAAAATATGGTGGCGATTACCATCACCTTCATTTGGAAATCAGGAAGAAATTTGATGATTATGGCTGTGCAAGTTGGTTAACTTTTAACAATACGCAACTGAACGACAGGTTTTATAATCCCCAGGTTTTTATGAAGGAACATCTTAAATAAGGTTCGATTGGTTGATGATCGACTTCAATCAATCGTTGTTTTTCATGGGTTCATCGCCATCTTTATGGCCCCAGGTTAAACTTACAATCAGTACAATGGAGGTTAATATATAGAGCATGCGTTTAATTTATTTGGTTAATTTATCCTAAAACGGATACCAGGTTAAAAACGCTACAACGCAATTAAAATCTAATCTACCATGTTGAACTTAATAAAATGAAGTCAGATGTTTCCATCTGACTCTAAAACTTTAATCATTGCAGATAAGAATATCTGCTACCCACTGGTTAGTAGGTAAATTTTGGCTTTCCGTTATCGCAGGTAACGCTTTTTGGCTGTATCACCAGTGCACAATCAGAAAATACCCCATATTTTTTATTAAAATCGGCCTGCAGCTTTGTGTATTGTTCTACTTTTTTCAGGAAACTGCTTTCATCAATTTTAATGGAATAGGCAATGTAGCCAGCGGCACCTCCACAGGCTTTAGCGCCTATGGCAGTATATTTCCATTCGCTGGCATTTTCGCAAGTGAATTGTTTCGCTAATTTTTCAATTTCTAGATAAAGATTTTCGAGTTCAGCCTGATCTGCATTTTGCCTCGTCTCGATGCGGTCTTTACAAGCCAACATTAAACTCATAATCAGTACAGTTGAAGTTAAAATAAATAGCGTCCGTTTCATCGTTTGTTTAATTTCACCTAAAACGGAAATCAAAATAAAAACGCTACAAAAAGAAAACCCATGAGGTTTTTGAGCAATACCCACTAAAACCCCACAGGCTTACTGTCCTTTTTGATTATTTTATTTAAAAATGAGGTTTAATTTACGGGCGGGAAATTGAAAGGTTTCCATGCAGGCAAACCTGCCAGTTCCTTTTGCGTTTGTTCGCTAATCCCCACACCCCAGGTAATAAAAAATGGAGCAAGGTTACGCTTTACAATATTCGAATAGGTTTTTGCCCATAAATCTCGTTTTTGCTGGTCGTTAAGCTGATCAATGGATGGACCAATTTTTTGATACTCTTTAAAGAAGGCTTTAAAGTTCTCCCATCCAAAACCCTCCTGCATCTGGCGAAACATGATCAGCCCTAAAAACGGATCTTTTTTCCACTTTTCGTAATCGGCGCCTTCTGCGAAGTATTTTTTCATCATTTTCTGCGTGTTGGCGCTCGATACACCCGTGTGCGAATCATCCCTTCCGCCCATTAACCGATCGAACATGTACAGGGAGAAGAAGTTGTTGCTTACCTCTGTTGTACCGCCAAAAACCCAGTTCAGGTTTTGCATGTTATGCCCTATTTCGTGAAAAAAGCCCCAGTTTGCGCCGCCTTTGCTCGGCTTCATCAATAACTCCGGGTTAGCCATAATTTCATTAGAAAGCATGTGTTTGGAAGGCGAATGGTGAATCATGATCGGATAACCACTGTGCATGTAACCTCCTCCGATATGCTCATCCGGAACCATACGTTGGGCGCGATAAAACGGGGCAGGCATGTTGGCCAGGTCGAGCTCGCCCAATACAACTAAATCCCACAACTTAAGCACTTCTTCAGGATTTTTAATGGTTTGCAATACGCTATCAGGCAGGGTTAAAATCACATTTTCAGTAGCCATTTCGCCCCATGGCGCTTTATTGTTTTTTAACTGGTTTTCCCACTCGCTTTGTGTGCTCTTCCCCAAAACAAAAAGTGGTGCAGCTACCGCATGGCTAATTTTGAGATCAATTTTTCTGCTTGCCGCCTGTGGCTTAACATCAATGTAAATTAAACCTCCAAAAGGCGAGGCTAACCTGTTTTTACCAATGACGAGCTTTTGTTTTTTGGTGATAATGGGCATCCTGCGCCAATCTTCTTTACCGGCTACCCAGTAGTTTAAACGATCACTATGTGCTCCGATCTGTACTTCCATTTCGTTTACATCGGCATTTTTAGGCACATCAATTTCGATGTATTCGCCAGCTTTGGCATACAAACCGGTGCTGTACATGGTGGCATTATCGTAACCCGAATAGCCCAGTGTTGATACAATTGCTACCAGGCTATCGGCCATTTTTTTATGTTCGATAGTTACCGTTTTATTGATAAACCGGAAGCCCTCTTTTACAGCCCCAGGGAAGATATTGGCCGATGGCTGCGCCTTAATGCTTTTATAATCGGTACTTTTTAAGGTTTCATCGCTCCATTTGGCTATGGCTTTTCTAAACTCAGTATCGTTTTTTGAAAGGGTGTGTTCGGGCGAGATAACAATAGTTGCCGGATCTTTTGCTACATCCTGAGCAAAAGTAGCCAGCCCAGCTGCTAGGAGCGTAAGTGTGAGTGCTGATTTGATTGATGTTTGGTTCATTGTGTTTAATTTTATTGTTCGGTATTTGAGGGAGGTTAACCCTTTTTTAAGCGGAAAACTTTGGTTTCGTGGGCAGTTACCTCACCTGTCCACTTGTTATTTTTGCCGATAACCTGATGTTGCCACAGGTCTTTTAACTCGTATTTGCCCGTTAAGCCTAAATCTGCAAAGTTTACCTTGGCCTTTTGTGTTGATGCGGATTTATTTAAGATCGCAATAGCAAAATCGCCATCAGCCAGCGGACGGATAAAAACATCCCAGATATCGGTTTTAATTTTGCGTTCGGCTTGTTTGCCCAAAGCATCCTGATTTAAAGCAATAATTTCCGTATTGGTAAAAATGGTTTTGGCTTCATCATCCATTTTGCGGATATCGCAGCTGGCGTACAATGGTGAATTGAGCATGCTGTATAAACTCATCTGACTCTGGTATTCAGCTTTGGTACAACCTACACCTTTAAAAGCCGAAGATGGCCCCTTGGCACCATGTAAACCTGCCACCAGCATATCGCCATCATTCCATTTACCGGGGCCAGAGAAACTGGCCAGTCCGGCCATTTTATCAACCACATTGTAAATACCAACGCCTCCTTTACCTTCTATATCCAGCCATTTATCCCTGATATCGTAAGTGGTTCGCCAGCTTTGTCCACCAACCTGTGCACCCCAGTTCCAGGGCTCGCGCGGTCCCCATTCGCAAATCCCCAATACGATAGCCCTACCTGAATTACGTAAGGCCCGGGCCATTTTTCCATATCTTGTTTTAGCGGTTTCTACATCCTCAGGTGCATTACAATAATCGTATTTGAGGTAATCTATCCCCCACGACGCAAAGGTTTTGGCATCCTGATCTTCGAAGTTCAAACTTGCGGTGTAACCGCCACAGGTTAAAGGAGCGGCATCCGAATAAATACCCAGCTTCATGCCCTTACTGTGCAAATAATCGGCTAATGCTTTAATACCTGATGGGAATTTCTTAGGGTTGGGAATAATGTTATTTTTATTATCGCGGCCTCCCTGCCAGCAATCATCTAAAAAAATATACTGATAACCGGCTTTTACCATACCACTGCTGATCATGGCATCGGCCATTTCTTTAATATCCTTTTCGTTCGGATTTTCTGACATGATGTTCCAGCTCATCCAGCCCATAGGCGGTGTTGTGGCTAATTTAGTTTCCTGCGCCAATGCAGCCTGTGTAAATAACAAAAGCACAAAGCATATTCTGATAAATTTCATTTTTTTGTTTTGGTTAGGTAATGTTAATTTAATTAAAAAAATAGCATTCGTCATTCCCAAGAAAGTGGCAGTCTTAATGCAATATATAAACCTGGCTAAAGCATTAAAATCCCGAATCAGGTTGGGAATGACGAACTACCTATGTTATTTAATCGGTTTGATGTAATAGCTGTACTGGTAATCTTTGAAGGGAATCTGATACTGGATTAATGGCATTGAGCCCCAGCTATCGATACCCTGAACACCCAGTTGTAGCAAATCCATGTGTACATAAATCTGATTACGCTTTACCAGTTCGCCGGAATGGTATTGTTTTTTCTCTGCCTCTGGGTCTAAATCCTCCACCGCGTAAGGCAATGCGTTAAAACTTAACAACTGACCAGCAAATTCGAAGCGGAGGCCCTTACCAGCCTTATTGGTGAAATTTACCCAGCGCACTTCGGTTTTATTACCACTTTCCTGCGGACGTGCATAAGGGAAATACTGATCGGCCACGGTTGACCTGTAGGTACCTATTAATGATGCCGTTTTTCTGTCCACATAGTTTTCTCCTGGTCCGCGACCATACCATTGGATATTGCTGTAATCATTTTTCAGCTGCAGATCGTTTCCGATACGCATCAGGCTTTTGTAATTACCTGTTACCGCTTTAAACTGGTTGTTTACTTTAATGGTTCCATCGGCCAGTACATTAAATTCCTGTGTAGTTTCGGCATCGCCTTTTAACAGGATCGATTTAACAGTTAGGGTGAAGCCCTCGGCAGTATGGTTTATTACAGATTTTATGTTGGTTACATCATTATTCTGATAAACATTGCGCCACATTCTTAGCCTGGTATTTAAACCTGCGCCAATATCGTTATCGGTTGGTGCCCTGTAAAAGCCTGGTTGTGGCCCGGCAGCCAATAATTCCTGCCCTTTAGAAATGTAGCTTGTTAACATTCCTTTAGTTAA
Source organism: Pedobacter zeae (assembly GCF_014196715.1). Classification (GTDB taxonomy): domain Bacteria; phylum Bacteroidota; class Bacteroidia; order Sphingobacteriales; family Sphingobacteriaceae; genus Pedobacter; species Pedobacter zeae. Next base: position 964,572 of record NZ_JACIEF010000002.1, on the reverse strand, counting down.
ATCAAAGGTGATCGTAAAATCGCTTCCTTTAACCACGGCTTTATCTGCTGTTTGCTCCACTTTTAAGGCTTTTTTACCCGTAACATAAGTGTTAGCCTTTGGCGCACCAGCCAGGGCAATCTGCTCGTAAGCAATTTCATAACCTTTTTCCAAAAATGGCTCAGGTGTTTTTAAGCGGTAATGTACATTCAGAAAATATTCTTTTCCGGTACTGTAATTGGTTTTAAACGGTAGGCTTAATGTTTGGTTTTGGCGCGGACCGATATTGAGGTTGCTCACCACGCCAGTTTGAATTATTTTTCCGTCTTCAGCCAGTTCCCAGTTCAATTGCACATTGCTGATGTCTTTAAAGAAATAGCTATTGTTGATATTAATCTGATTGCCACCATTAAAGGTGGTTTTAATGTACTGATGCACTTTTTTGAGCTCTACGGCCATTGGTGTCATGCCGCGGTATGCGGTTACCACCCCTTTTACACAGAAATCGTTATCGCTAAAGTTCTCATCAACCGGACCGCTCAATGGGAAATCGCCACCATAAGCCATAATGCGTTTGCCATTTTTAACGGTATCGATCGCCTGGTCGATCCATTCCCAAACAAAACCACCCTGTAGTTTGGGATTGTTTTCAATCGCATCCCAATATTCCTTAAAATTACCCAGACTGTTGCCCATAATGTGCGCATACTCGCTCATAATAAAAGGCCGGGTTTCTTTTTCCTGTTTCGAATAGCGAGGCAGGTAGTTAGGCGAAGGATATTGCGGAACAATCATATCGGTATTAAAATCGTTTTCTGCCCTTTCGTATTGTACCGGTCGGGTATCTTTTGTTTTAAGCCATTGGTAAGCTTCGTAAAAGTTAACACCATTACCGGCTTCGTTGCCTAACGACCAGGTAATTACCGAAGCGTGGTTTTTATCGCGCTCATACATCCGGGTAATACGCTCCAGGTGCGGTACGCGCCATTGTTTATCATTAGCAAAAGTGGTTTCTAAACTGTAATAGCGGCCATGCGATTCGATATTGGCTTCGTCTACCACATATAAACCGTATTCGTCACAAAGCTCCATCCAATAAGGGTCGGGAGGATAATGAGAGTGTCGCACTGCATTAACGTTGAGCTTCTTCATCATTTCCATATCTTTTTCCATATCGGCATGGGTTAAGGTATGGCCCTGGGTAGCATTGTGCTCGTGCCTGTTTACGCCTTTAAGAAATATACGTTTGCCGTTAACCAGTAAATCGCTCCCTTTAATTTCAACAGAACGGAAACCTACCCGTTGTGGGATGACTTCGATTATCTTATTGTTTTTATCTTTTAGCGTGATGAATAAGGTATAGAGGTAGGGTACTTCTGCCGACCAGGTTTTTACATTGTTCACCTCTGTTTTAAACGATAGATTGGATTTGTAATTACCCAATACTTTTTGCAGCGTACTTTCATTTTTCCAAACCTTGTTTCCTTTAGCATCTACCAGATCGAGCGCGACATAAAAACTATCCGGATGGCTGTGATTGGTACGCTGATCTATTCTATAATTTTCAACAGCGAGATCAACATTTAATAATCCATTGGTATAAGAAGCATCGAGATTGCCGATCACCTTGAAATCACGGATATCCAGTTTGGGAGTAGAATAGAGATAAACTTCGCGTTCGATACCCGAAATGCGCCACATATCCTGGCATTCTAAATAACTGCCGTCGCTCCACCTGTAAACCTGAAGTGCGATGGTATTTTCGCCCGGTTTAACATATTTGGTGATATCGAATTCGGCAGCAAGCTTACTATCTTCACTATAGCCTACTTTTTTTCCGTTTACCCAGATGTAAAATGCCGATTTAACGGCTCCCAGGCTTATAAATACCTGCCTGCCATCCCAACTGGCCGGAATATTGATCTTTTTCCGGTAAGAACCTACCGGGTTATTATCGGCCGGTATATCGAAAGGCGGATTCATTTTAGCTCCGGTTAACTGTCGGCCGGCAAACTCATAAGGTTGGTTTACGTAAATCGGCAACCCGTAGCCATTCACTTCCCAGTTGGCCGGAACTTTAAAATTATCCCAGTTTTTATCGTCGAAATCGACTTTATAAAAATCTGTTGGTCTTTTCCGGGGATCTTTTACCCAGTTAAATTTCCATGTTCCGTTAAGGGATAAAAAGTATGCTGATTTTTCTTTGTTTCTTTTAGCAGCCAGCTCCTGGTTTTCGAAGGCAAAGGCCGATGCACGCATGGGCAAACGGTTGAGGGAAACCACTTCCGGTGTTTGCAGCTCGGAAGGCAGTTCCTGTGCGATCAACTGTCCTGTAGCAAATAATGATGTAAATAAAATGGTTAGTTTTCTCTTCATTGTGTGTGTATAATATTAGGTTTTGTACACCCAAATTACTGATGATTGGGTGATAATGGTAAAAATGTTTCAGCGCAAACGTTTGAGCTTTAAAGATGTTACGATTGGTTGAGTAATGGTTTTTACTGTTTTGGCCATTAAGGAATGGAGAAGGCTATGTTTTTGACGGGATATTAAAATAGCCGGTATGCGGGGTACAGGAATAATATTAAAGCACGATCGCTGTAACTCACGGTGATAAGATTGCCGGATCGGCTGAAAAAGTCTTCCGGAAAAGGCGATCTCCCGCCTCCTATTCTCATTAATAAAAAACCATTGCCACCAACCGGTGGCAAGGTTCTCATTAACTAAACTAACTACTATTTCAAAAATTCTAATTCGAAGTTTTTAAGGTAAGGTTTGCCATCGAAACTAAAATCGGGCAGGATATTAATTTTCATCCAATACAATGCTAAAGCAGAAACATCGCTCACTGTTGATGGGATAGATAAATTTGAGGTGATGGGCTCAGGTGTTGTACCTGGTGGATATAATGCTCCCAAATTTGCCCAGCTGTATACCCCGGAAAGTGACATATTGTAGCCAACAGGTGCCTTATTAAAGAAAGTACCCTCAGTTCCTTCATCCATAGGCCAAAATCCTATTAAGTTGGCATAATTAGGATGCTGGGTTATATCCTTAAGGCCAATGTTTGCTTTTATCACCGCATCGCTTAATGCTACGTTAAAAAATGCCAGGTTGGCTCCGTAAAATGGTGTTGGTGTATCGGTATCTCCTGTTCTATGGCCGATTCGAAGTAATTCACTCGTAGTTAAACTTTTTCGCGATAATATATCACTGGTTGCTTCCAAATTTCCGTCAACATATAACTTAAGGGTTCGGGCAGTGGCAGCTCCCTGTGTATTTACCGTTGTATTAATACTCATGGTTAAAGTGTGCCAGTTGGTTCCTGGCGCAGTGGTTGCGTTTACCTGTAATTTTCCGGAACCTCCATTTGATGTTCCCCCGACAGTAACCGACCACGAGTCGCCGTAGTGTCCCCATTGCCATCCTGTAATGCTGGAACCGCTTAAATTGGTGCTTTTGCTGAAAAATGTAGGATAGTTTATATTGGTGCTGTTAAATTTTGTTTCCATCTGCACGGTGATACTTTTGGTATCGCCCACATCGTAAAGCCCTTTGTCATCAGGTGTAACGGCCCTGGAGGTATTTGTACTAAAGAGTACCGGGTTAAAGCCAGATTTCTTTAATTCAAATGGTTTAAATGCAGGATTGTAAACTAAAGTAAAGCCATTAGTTGGATTGGCACTGCTGCCTCCATGATTACTGGTTAATATCACTAACCAATCTTCACCCGGATAATTCTTTCTTGCTTTTAAAGCCGTTAAAATATTACCAACATATTCATCAGCTTTAACAATTGCATTTTTATAATTAGCATTAGAGGCAACATATCCTCCATTCGCTCCAGCTGCTTCAACCTCTCTAAAGTTTACAAATATAACGCCTAAACCAGCCTGGTTATTCAAAATGCTCACCGTGCTGTCTTTAACGGCTATATCAGTTGTTACCGCCGGAGCAAAATCTGCATTTTTCATGTAATTCCGCAAATTAGCCCATGGGGTAACTAAAGCCGTTTTTACCGATTTATATTGTGTTATATAATCAAATACATTACGGTAAGATACGATAGGGGCATGTTCATCAATACCCGAGCCTGCTGCACGTTCAAAATTGTCGGTACTGATCTGGTGTTTCACAAAACTGGTACCGGTTAACATCGATACCCAGCCTGCTGCATCAGAAGCTGTTTTTAAAGTATTATATGAATATTTAGCGTTTTTCTGCAGCGCTGCAATATTGGTTGGTGCAATAGTTTGCAACTCAGTCCCGGTTAGGCCATCGATACTGATGACCAAGATTTTACGCTGACCGGCAGTAAGTGGTTTTAATTCTTCATATATAGCCGGAGGGTTAGCATATTTTTTGCAACTGGTATACCCCAATATGCCCATAATGCAAACTCCAAGAAGCATATTGAATATTTTATTGTTCGTTTTCATAAAGGCGTTTTAAGGTTTAATTAAATTACATTCTGACAAGTTCGCGTATGTAGCATTTGCCCCGCTTTTGATCACCACTTTAACATATTTAGTGCTCACAGCACCACCTGGGAAATTAAAATTATATACGGCAGTATTTTGTGGCAAGGTAGTAGTACCTACACTGGTGAAATTCACATTATCGGTACTCGTAAAAATTTCCACGTCTTTAACATAGCCTGCACTATTGTTTTGCCGTTGTGCAAAAGTTACACCTTTTACCGGAATCGGAACCGGGGAGCCTGTACCCAATACAATATTTATTGGATAGCCTAACGTATTGGTTGATGTAGCCGTGCCATAATTTGAATGCCAATAAGATGCTGCTGAAACGATACCATCAACCAATGCAGCGGTTGTTCCATCGCCTGATTGCACTGAACTTACTGATACAACCGTTGTATTATAGGTAATGGTACCCGTACCACCTGTTTTATTTAAAGGATTATAAGTCCACAAAGGCGTTTTTAAAAGCGGGTACTTCGCATTAACCTTTGCTACCACTGCATCGCTAATCAGGATACCCCATGCACCAAAAAATGGCGATAGATCGGTTTTAGCATAATCAGAAAGTTTTTCGTAAACGAAATTATGCATCGTAATGTCGCTGGTATTTAAACGCGGCGCATGACGGGCTTCAGTGTATAAATAAGTCATAGCGTCATAACCGTATTTTTCAAAAATCTGAACAAAAGGCGTCATTCGTTTAAATGGATCATTCATGGCTGCGTCAGTATCAAAGTTTTTAGTACCGGTACCGCTTGCGTAAGTAATGGCTTGTGGGAAACCGCTTGAAACTGACGGATGCAAAATATTATAATTGGCACCGATCCGGTTGGCCACTTTAAAGCTGAATAGATTATTGGTGGTTTCGCCCAGCGTACTCCAGCTCCATACCTTACCTTGTTGACAGTTATGACCAAATTCATGATAGGTACCCCATTGTCCGGAACTGGTAGTAATTGAGTTTAAACTGGTAAAACTGGCAAACCAATACGAGTCGTTTAAACCTACAAACGGGAAACCAGAGTGCCCATAACCCGCTGATAGTTGGATGTCCAATATTCCCCTCCACTGACTTTGCGGACTACGGTCTCTTACATCAGGCGCATTGTCAGACAGGCCCATCCAGGCGTTATAATCCAGATCAAAAACATCATTCCACCTGGTAAATACCGCTGTTGGGTTTGTAAATGGTTCGCTTGAATTAAAGGTTGCAATTACTTTGTCTCTCGGAATGGTAAAAATAACACGTTTGGCCCTTAATTCTAACCAGGGTACTTGCGAAGCTTTAACCTTTGCCACCCACTCTGCATCAGTAGTTTGCCCTAAAATAAAATCCGGCGAAACCACCGCACCCGTTATGGTAAATGTAACCGGGTTTGGATAAGCAAAAGATGCCAGGATATAAATGTGGCCGCCATACAAATTCCGGATATAATTAACGCCTGAAACCAATTGCTTTCTGTTGTAAATTACCGGATCGCGCAAGAGCGGAGATTTACCTCCAAGGTCATCAGTATGCGCACCAATCTGTACGGTTAAACCATCTACCCCTGCCGGAACAACAATTTTAATCAGCTCACCGGGAGCTGCATAGTAACCGGTGCTATATTGTGGTGATGGCGCTACCGAAATTCTTAAGTTTTGAGCAGTTTGATCGGTAAAGTTAAGATCGAGGGTAAATTGCGCATCTTTTACTCTTGGCTCCGACTGATCTACCAAACCCGGAAATACCCTTGCTTTTGCATACATCGATTTATCGATTACCTTCATATTGGTATCGATGGTTCCTTCGGCCACATTCTGCGAATTATCGGGATAACCATCAGGAATTTCATAGCCATATTTTTTGCAGGCGGTTAATGCCAGTAAAAAAAACAGGCCATATATTTTGGTTAATTGATTAAATTTCATTTTATCAATATTTAAGGTTAGTTAGTTGGTAATGATACAGTTGGATTATATAACCTGCCTGTTAAACCCCATTGAGGAGAAACAGCAATATTTAACCAGTTATAAATCAGCAAGGGGATATCAACTCCGTTAGGCACTGAAAGGTAAGCGGCCGGAGAGATATCGGGAGAGATATTGGGAGAAATTTCTTCAAAGTTCGCGAAGGCTACATTACTGCTGTAAGTAAAATTATTTCCTTTACCCGATTGATCCAACATCACTGTACCACTGGTTTCATTGCCTGGCCAAAAGCCTAACAGGTTATTATAAAATGGAGTGCTGGGTTTAATCTGTGTTCTCATGATAGCTGCAACGTCTGTTGCAGACATGGCTACGTTAAACAAGGCCACATCCCTGATTAAAAGATTGGTCTGTGTATTTCCGTCCGTTCCGATATCTCCACCTAACCTAAGTGGGGTATTGTTATCTATATTTCTTCCGTTTATAGATCCTGAATACCGGGTTAACCCATCAACATATAAAGTTAGGGTTCTTGTGCCGTTTAACAGGCCAATGGTAAAGGCTACCGTATGCCAGCGTCCATCACGGATATCAATACCAAAGCCAGGACGAGGGCTACCGCCCCAATCTAACTGAGCCGAGTTGGCACCAAATAAAAATCCCCATCCGGTAGATGAAACCGAATTAAAGGCATTTCTTTTAGCCAAAAACATCGGATAGTAATTAGCTTGTCCGTAATCATCTCTAAACTTAAACATAAAAGTAAAGTCGCCTGTGCTGCCAAAATTACCGATGGTGGTATTGTTTTGGATAGCTGTAACATTAGAAGCCGTTGTAGCCACAAAACGAGGTGCTGTACCAACAAAAGGATAACTGGCAGGATCAGGTTGGGTAATTTTAACCGATGAGAACCTCGGATTATAAAAGGCAATATAAGCATTGCGGGAAGCATCATTAAAAATATTTGAGCCAGGAGCACCACCAGATGCCCCACCACCCTTATTAGAAGCAATTATTACCAGCCAGTTCTCACCAGAATAACCTTTACGTGCTTTTAATGCGGTCATAATTTCGCCAATATAACCGTCAATGCTGTTGATTGCGGCGGCATATGCAGGGGTGCTTGCAGTATAACCATTTGCGGCACCAGCGGTTTCTGCACTGTGAAACTGTGCTACCACCATTGAAGGATTATTTGTACTTAATTCGGCTATTACTCCTGTTTTTACTGCTGCATCATCTGAAACAGTTTGTTTTACCACCGCATCACCTGCAAGCTTATCGGTAAACACACTGGTTGATGCAATTGAAACCGTTCTGGCATTGTTAAGCGAACTTTTAATTCGTGTAAAAATTGTTGGCGTATTTTGCAGGTTCAAGCCGGCAAAATCTTCGGTTGTTACGTTATGTTTAGTGTAATCGTAACCCGTTAACATGGTTGTCCATGCCGAAGCGTGAGTAATTACATTATATTTATTATCTGCCAAGCCATCATAAGAATAAGTTGCCTTCGCATTAATCTGAGCTAAATTGGTTGGCGCAAGTGTTCTCACAGCTGCTCCCGTTACCCCATCTAAAATAATGTAAAGTACTTTTTTTCCAGCTCCCAAACCAGCAGTATCATTTTTAAAACCTTGTGGCAAGGTATTTTGAAAATCCTTATTACAGCCGGTTGATACAAGGAATAACCCCGATACCAAAGCCAGGCTTAGGTATTTTAAGGTTGCCATAAATGTAAATCCTTTTTTCATCTGTTATTATATTTGAAATAATATTGATTAATTCGCAAAATTTAAACGCAATAGATTGTGTGGTAGAGTACCATTGAAGCGTAAGATATCGCCCACTAAAATTACCTGCGTACCTGTAGATGTTGTGGTTTCTACCATATCGTAAATAGTGCCCTGAAATCCGCCGGTATTGTTATAACCAACTGCCAGCTGCCCATTAGCTTCCAACACCATAAAACCCTGACGGAGGTAGTCTCCGTATTTATTGAAAGAGCCACTTACAATTATTTTCCCATTATTCAACTGTCCGACAAAACTGGCTATCCCCCCTGTTATGGTCTGCCCGTTAAAAGTGGTTACATTGGAACCATCGGCATTTAATAAGTTTATACCTGAAGCGGCTTTGCCATTAAAACTGGTAAATGTTCCGCCAACAACAATTTTATTGGTAGTGGCATTATAGCGGATAGAAATGATATCGCTGTTGGCACCAGAACCTACATTAAAGCTATTGTCTACAGTACCATCAAAATTTATACGTACAATATGATTGGCTTGTACCCCGTTAAATGTCGTAAAAGTACCTACCAGGATCAATTTCCCATCGGTTTGCATCATGGCATCCAGGATTACGCCGTTGGCGCCAATGGCACTCTGGCGGGTCGATTTATTATAGTGGAAAGTAGAATCCATGGTGCCATCCATATTTACCCTTACCATCTGGCGCATGCGTGTTAAATCGTAAACCTTTTCATCATAGCTGGAGTTTGGCAAGTACATCCGTTTGTAATTGGTAAAGTTTCCAACGAGATAAACCTGTTCATTAAATACGAAGGTTTTTCTCACCATGCCGTCTACCCCTGCATTAAAAGCACTCACAGTATCGCCGTTTTTATACGTTTCCTGCGGTTTCGGGTTAATTACATCCCTGAGAATAAGACTATCCAGTGAGCCGTTGCTATTTAACCTCGCTACGTTATTTAAGGTTTGGCGGTTCGGGCGAGTAGAATTAAAACTGGTAAAACTTCCACCAATGATAAACTTACCAGCCTGTGATCCGGTGGCTATTCTGGTAATGGAGTAGACCAGCTTTCCGGCACCTCCGGCACCCTTACCAAAAGAAAAACCACTCGTGGTGTAAGTTCCATCTCCAGCAATTTGTGCAATACCCCCAATTGGCAGTTTTTCGGTTCCTTTTAACTCAAAATCGTTAAAGGCACCGCCAACCAGAAAGTTACCTCCAGGTAAACCTTCAATATCGAACACAGTACTTGCGCCTGTTGTATTCGTAGCCCCGTTAATGACTTTCCAACCGGCATCCACGCTGAGCTTACCCCCAACTTTAACTGTAGGGCCAAAAAAGCTCTGGCCTTGAGCAGTAATCCACATGCTCCCCGTACTGGCTTTAGCCGGAACCTTAAAAGTCAATGTGGTATCGTTGGTAGATGCCGTAACTACCTCCGCTTCAATTTCGTTTACGTAAACTTTAAAGTCGTTGATGTACTTATTCAATCCCTTTACTTTTACGGTTACCACATCGCCGGGATTGACTACATCAGGATCGATCGTTTTTGAAACAAAGCTGAGGTCGAGTGGCTTTTTACCACCTGCATACGGGTCTTCAGTAAGCCCCCGCTCTTTGGTGCAGGAAACAAAAAAAGTTGTTAAGCATATTGCCCCTAATAATAGCTGCTTAAATTTATATGGTATGTTTGTTAACATTTTTTTCAATTTATGAATGATACAATAAACTTAAGGTGTTGCCGGACTAATCCCGGCTGAGATAGCCTGCTCAATAAAAACATTGGTATTGAAGCCAAAATTATGCTTCACTTTATTTAACACATGCAAAACGCCATTCGCGGGCTGTATATCGGAAGTGGCTACAGGAATATTAACCAATGCTACCTGTGGATTGGACATATCAGGAATATAAGCGAGGTATAACTGGCGATAACCTGCATAAGCTACTCTTGAAATTTCAGCTCCGGATGAATTGTAAACTACCGCATCATTAAAAATAACACCAACGTTCATAATCCGGCCTCCATAAGAAGTGTATCCTTGTCCGGGATAGGCCAGGTAAGATAAAGTATCGCGTTGCGGATAATCTTTTAAGCGGTTCGCTCCTTTAAAGATGTATTGCGAAAGAATATTTCTCCATACTTCAGGTTTGATTTGTGATAACTGTGAAACTGTATCTTTACCTGTAACCCTCAACTCAATATTCAGTCTCTTTATGGATTTAAATATAGAACCGCTTGGCGGAGCAAAGAAAGTGATATTCTCTTTGCTGATCACATCCTCAAGGCCTGCCAGTTTGATCACCGTTAAGGTTGAATCAAAAAACGGTTTCTTTGCCTGCATGTATTGCAAAATATTCCCATTATATTGTGCATCATGAACCCCGGTTTCAACATAATATTTTTTACAGCTGGTTAAAACGGATAATATTCCGATTATTGAAAACAGGAGCGTTTTATAATTCTTCATCATCATATCTATTAATTCCAAAAGTTATTACCGATTAAATTAGGATTTGCACTGCGTTCGGCAGCCGTAATGGTGAGTGGCCATGTCCATGCACCAGCGTTCAGATTGGCTACAGACATTGGTGATTTCGTGAAATCTGAATTTACAACTCTTTTTGTTCTTACCAGGTCAAAGAAATATTGACCTTCGCCAATAAGCTCACGGCACCTCTCTCTATAAATCTCGTCCTTTAAATCCTGACCGCTTTGAATAATCAATGGCGCATTTGCAGCTATAGTTACCCTGTTCGCGAAATCTCTTGCCCCACTTTCATCCCCAAGCTCAGCTAATGCTTCTGCGGTTAATAAATAGCAATCAGGTAATCTGAAAATGATGGCGCTATCATCACTGGTTACCGATATTGAGCTACCAGAACCCGTAGAATAGATGTTTGCGAATTTTTTAAACTGGAAAGTTCCTGAACCTGAATCATAATTCTCGAACCAGGTAGTAAGTCTGGCATCAGTTGAATTTGCCGGGTAAAGCTTTTTAATATAATCGCTCTGGTAGGCCATTGAACTCGCGGTTTTATTCACGTTGCCCTGATAAGGATAGTGCGAAAAATAGTAAGAAAAGCCTGCCGGTAAAGAAAATCCTTCACCGTAATTAAAATCCTGCAAAATACCAAAAAGGCTTTCACTGCTCCGTCCTTTAAAAATTTTGAGCGTATTAGCAGCTGTAACGGGCAATATTTTATAGTTAGAATAAGTATCGAGCTCCGTAGCCAGCGTTTTTACCGATTCGTAGTATTTCGTTTTGCTTCCTGAATCCCAGGCTGCTGCCCACATATTGAGATGCATTAACAACGCTATAGCAGAGGCCCTTGTAGGCCTGAAACCATTTGCGTTAACATCACTATAAAAAACAGGTAAATCTGCCTTTGCAGCACTCATATCTGCAATACATTTATTCATTACGGTCACTTGCGAAGTCCTTGGAAGCGACGTACTGTGATAAGCTTCCGTATAATAAACAGCATCGCCGAATAATTTACAGATAAACATATAGCTTAAGTTACGTAAAAACACAGCCTCAGCTTTATACCGTTTTTTGTCTGTATCAGACAAACTTGATGTTGGCACTTTATCTACTTCCTGGTACAGGATATTGGAAGCCGCGATCACATCATACCACGCTTTCCAGTTCATAATATCCTTCATCAACCTGTCATAGCGGTTATTACTGGCTACAATGTAATTCATGTTATTAGAAATTAGTGCATTAAAGGTATTGGCACCGCTATTATCCAAACTAATTACCGAAACACTGTTTCCCCTTACTTCCAATGCAGGGAAAAATGCGCGGTCATCTCCATTAAAAAACTGTGGTGTACCAGCCACCTTTGATCTTAACCGCGAATAGATGCCATTGGTAAATCCTTCCACATCTTCACGTGTTTTCCAAAAGTTATTGCCGCTCTGTGCTTCGATAGGCGTTACGTTTAGAAATTTTTTGCAGCCCACTGTGCTAAAAACCAGTGCAGCAAACAGAATTATGTATGTTGTATTTTTCATCTGTCTGATTTATTTTAAAACTCAACGTTTAAACCTAATGTAAACTGTTTTGGCGAAGGATAACCTCCTGAATCATCTCTGCCCAAACTGGTTACATTCTCTGGGTTTGGACCAGAGTAACGTGTAATAAAGCCCAGGTTTGCGGCAGTAGCATTAATGCTCACCCTGTTCATCCCTAACTTGCTGGTGAATTTCTTATTCAACAGGTAGTATACTTTAACAGCGTTCAATTTAAAGTAAGAACCGTCCTCCTGGAATGCGGTTTGGTTTAACCTGAAAGGATCAATAATCCTTGCCCTTACGAAATCTAAAGGATTGGCATAAGTGGCATTCTGACCTGGAGCACTCCAATAATTAAGCTGATCCAGTGGTACCAAAGCCCCTGAGCCATTTGGCAAATAATAGTTGCGCAATTGGTTAGCCAATGGATTGTTAATAATATCGCGGATCAGGGTAAATGAAGTATTCACCTCCAAACTCCAGTTTTTCCATTGTAAATAAGAGGTGATACCACCAGTTACCTGTGGCTGAGAATTACCGGCAATTACCCTGTCGTTGCCATCAAGTACGTAATTTCCATCCAGGTCAGTAAAAATCGGGTCGCCTGCTTTGAAATAATTTAAACGGCCATTTCCTCCTACACGATAAGGCAAACCTGTATTTGGGTCGACAGGAACCTGAGCATTAGTTGAATACACCCCTTTTGTATTGAATAAATAGTTAGACAGGGAGTTAGTACCTAAACGGTAATAAATATCCTGCCCTAAACCTGTATCGTAATAAATTAGATCTCTCAATCCATCAGGCAATTGTGCCAGTACCTCACGGTTAATGGCAAGGTTTGCAGATAAGGTCCATTTAAATGCACTGTTAGGATTTAAAGGGCGGGTGATTGCCTGAAACTCCCAGCCATAGTTTACGTTACTGATTTCATTAGAAGCAATTGACGCAAATGAATTGGTACTCGAAATATCTTTATACCTGAAAATATTATCGTTTTGTTTGTAATAGGTATCGAAAACAAATGAGAAACGGTTCTGGAACAAACTAAAATCGAAACCTGCATTATACGTGGTCGCTTTAGTAGGTTGCAGATCCAAATTAGGTAAGCGACCCAGGTCCAGGATCACTGAATTGGCATTATTGTAACGATTTCCTCCAAAGTATTTTCCGTAAGCATCAAAAATACCACCCACAGGCTGGATGTTTGAACCATAACTTAAACGGATATCACCATAATCCAGCCATTTAATGTTTTCCATGAACTTTTCTTTATTAAAGTTCCATTTAACTGCGATAGATGGATTAGCAATATAGCGTGCGTTCTCGCCATTGGCCGAATTGGCATCCAAACGATAGTTAAGGTCTAATACATATTTTTGCTTGTAGTTATAAGAAAACGCACCTGCAAAAGCCACACTTCTGGCATCTGTATAATCAATAGTTCCCCCCAATGAAGTAAGGTAATCGGTCATATTTGTCAACGGTCCCCTTAACTGATCATTCACTCCTTTTTCATTCAAAATCGCATCTGCTTTAAAAAAGCTGGAGTTAATCTCGGTAAATGCAAATAAGTTAAAGGTATGCGAATCTTCTCCTGCAGCATCTTTTAAACCATATACATACGAAAACTGGTTACGGTTGTAGAGTTTGGTTGCCCGGTCGTTATAAGTATAATATTTAGATTGGTTACCATTTAAAGCAGCTGGCGAGAAGTTATCCCTGGTATTAGAGGTATTGGTATAATTTAAATAGGTTGCAATTCTAAAGTTTTTAAATACTTCGTATTCGGCGTTAATTGTTGCAAATGTTTGTAATGATTTATTGTCGTTATCTGTTTTTAGCTGTGCCAGTAAGCCACTTTGTGCCGAATATAATGATGGAGAGGGCAATAGCGTCGATGCTGAACCAGTAGCTGCCAACCCACTGTTTAACAAACCATTACCGCTTCCGACCTGTTGTTTTTGAATTGAATTTTGCAACTGACCATACAACTTAAACTTAGGCGTTGGATTATATTGCATATTCATGTTCAGGTTGTATTTAGAAACGCCGGTATTTTCCTGAATCCCGGTTTCATCATAAGCACCTAATGCAACTTTATAGTTAAAAGCCACATCCCCTCCTGAAATGTTTACATTGTGCGTTTGGTTAAAAGTATTCCTGTAAAAATAAGATTGCCAATCTGTTGAGTTATTGTAATAAGCATTTAAGCTATCTGCTAAAATTGGCGACGAATTGATCATATCCACTGCGTGGTTATAGGTACTATCGTTCTGCATAATTTGCCAGATACGCAATTGCCTCTCCCCTTTTCCTCCTATAACGGTACGTAACTGAGGCACCATTGAAAAGAATGCGGCGCCATTATAACGCACAATCGGCACTTTTGAATTACCGCGTTTAGTGGTAACCAAAATTACCCCATAAGCTCCTCTTGATCCGTATAACGCAGTTGCAGCGGCATCTTTTAAGGTTGTAATCTCTTCAATATCTTCCGGTGGGATTTGAGAAATAGGTGATATACCCGGACCAGCTTGCTGAAAACCATAAGAATAATTGGTATTATCATCAACAGGCACTCCGTCGATTACAAAAAGCGGTGATGTTGGGGTTAAGAAACTCGAACTTCCTGCTCCAGAAACATTGATATTTGAAATACCGCGTAAGGTAATAGATCCTCTAAAACCAGGTGCCCCGGTGTTGTTTTGAATGTTCAGACCAGCAACCTTACCTTGTAAAAGTGACATCACATCACTTGCAGGCTGCCCCTGGATATCCTTACCTGAAATACTTACGGTAGAACCGGTAGATAAAGTCCGTGTTTTGGTTTGATAACCAGCTGTAACCGTTACCTCTTTAAGGGTTTTGTTATCGCCCTGTAAAGTTATGTTAATGGTAGTTCTGCCATTTACTTTTAGGGTTTGTGTTACATAACTTAAATATTTAAAGGTAATCTCTGCATTTGATGCTACAGTTACCCTGTAACGTCCATCCCCATCAGTTTGGCCTAAAACCTTGCCTCCGCTTAAAATGCTTACGCCGGGCATGGTTTCTTTTTTCTGCGATTCACCATCATAAACCGTACCCGTAACCGCAATTTGCTGCTGGGCCAAGGCAAGATTATGCAAACCAAAGATCAATAAAATTACGATGCTGTAAAAATACTTCATTGGAAATATATTTTGTTTGGATTTAGTTTGTTTCATCAGTCGTTGTCAAATTTTGGTTTGTCGTTCTTAAACTGGAATATTATTTCCCAATCACCCTCCTCATAAATCCTGAAATCTAAAGCCACATAACAGTGAAGTAAAACGGCTCCAAAAGCTTGCCTGTCGAATCTGAATACAACATGTGCAGCCCTGCCATCTGTAGTGGTGTATTTTGTAGGATATGCAGTTAAAGGAACAGGATAGGCCACATCAAATTTTACTTTGGTAGCATCTTTTACCATATTGAAACCGTGAAGGAGATTGCCCCAATCAGTTAAGGCAAATTTGTTAGGATCGATGGTCTGGGCAAGGGTATCTACAAACTTAAAACTAATGCTATGCCCGGAGTAGCCGGGTAACCCCTTTGGCAATTTATTGAATACTACACGTACATCACTTGAGGTTAAAGCCTGGCCAGTTCGTTGCCCGGTAATAAACAACCCGGAAGGACTAACAGAAGTGCCCGTTCCCTGACCTGTTATCGGATCGAGCGGCGAAGGTTCGTAAGGGCGTTCGCGTAATGGCCTTAAACGAAAGTTCTGAAAATATTTACGCCCACCTGTGTTCGACATTTCCACGTCAAAAACATAGCCCGAATCGGGTTGAGCCTTAATCATATTAGAGTTTGCTTCGGCCCACATTAAAAATTCGCCCGAATGCGGACGCACTTCAAATAAGGGATGATTTTCAATTACGCGTTTGGCCTCAATTTCAGCTAACGATTTCTCTGTACCATCATAAGCTGTTTTCCACACTTTAACCGGATACAACTTGGTTAATTCAGGCGCAGGTTCGCCACCGAAAGTGCGCATGTTTACAATCTTAAAATCAAGAGGTCTGCTGGAGTTACCATAAGTAAAATTATTGGTAAACAGTGTGTTTCTTCCCAAAGTTGGCTGATATAAGAACTGAGTATACTGGCTATCGTTAGCGATAGACAACCTGTTATCGGGTAAATTTTTCTTACACGACACCAATATGCTCATGATGCCCGATAGCATTATTAATGTGCTTAATAAGTATTTATTCGTTTTCATCTTCATAAGGCTATTGATCTAATCTGTACGTAAATTCATCAAATCCAAAATTGTGCAAAGGAGTTAAAATATTAATTGTTGCATTGTTGGTTTTGATATTAATGGCATTGGTATTGGTGGTTACCCAATTCAGCTGGATGCTCGAACCAAACATATCGCTGTATTCGAGTGTTGTGGCGCCACCACCAACAAAACCCGATGCATTTTCCTTGATGGCTTTTATATGCATTGGATAATTGGATAATACTGTATTTAGTGAAATACCATCAACGCTACCGGCATAAATATCAGTGGTATTATTACCCCTGATGATATATTTAGAAAGCATAAACAATAATTCTGTCGGATCTGCATTACTTAAATAAACAGGTTTTTTTCCTTTAGCTTTCCTGGTTTGATTCAAATATTTAACCGCAGCGGCAAAATTTTCGTTTACCGGCGCAAATAAGGTTACCTGCCTATTAGTCAAAGAGTCTTTGATATCTGGAAAACGATTCAATACGAGTAACAGGGAATCGAAAGTATTGGGTTTCGATTTCAGGTAATCTATCGCAGAGCCCTTAAAATTTTGTACCGTATTGGTATAGTTGTAATAAGGAGAATCGCTTTTTTTGCAAGCACTTAAATAAACGCCCACTACTATGGATAGTAATAACAGGCTGTTTTTATATAATTTCTTTTTCATCATTATATTTTTTTAATGGTACTAGTACCATGATGATCTTCTTAATAATTATTGCCAATATGGATTTTGGGTAACCGATGGATTTGCATTGATTACATCCTGTGATACGGGCCAATATATACCACCCGCATTCTCGAATTGCCTGAATGTAAGTGGTGTACCATTCTTCCTGATGAAAGTCCCGGCTGAATTTTTAAGCCTGTTATACCGCACGATGTCATACCACCTCCATCCTTCGCCCATTAATTCCCTTCTGCGTTCTTCAAAAATGGCATCGATCAAATCTTTTCCTGATGCAGGGTCGTAGGTAATTGGGCCCCTTAAATTGGCAGCCTTATTTAAGGCAGCAATGGCTTCATCACGCTGGCCAAGCACTGCACAGGCTTCAGCTCTCAGTAAAGTGATCTCTTCTATCCGGCTAAACAGCATGGTAGAACTAAATAAAGTTAAATTGCCGGAAGTTTGAGCGGTATAAATAACCTTGATCTTGTTAAAGATGGGCTGCTCAGAAGTGAAATTGTAAAAGTAATTTGTACGGTATAAACCCGTAGTCGGGTTAATACTAAACCTCAAATCACCCGGATCAGTAAATATTTTCAGAATGCTGTCTTTTGGTACAAACATCTCTGGCTGGGCCTTCGGAATAAATGGCGAAGCCAATGTCAATTGTTCTATATGGCCATTTGCAGTTGAAAGACCATTACCTGCCTCAAACGGGAAACCTACTAATACAGTTGCACGTTTAAAGGCAAAAGGACTGTAATAGTTTAGATTTTCTGTTAGTGCATCCATATCCAGGTAAACGATTCCGTTAGAACCGCTTCCGTTAGATTTGGTATAGTTATCCAATACATATTTTGAATAAGTTGCGGCATCCAGGTAATTTCCCTGCCAGGCTGCAATATGCGCTAAAATGATATAGGCCGATAAACGGGTAAAAACGTTCCCGTTCCAGCTTGCCCAGCCCGAGCCGTAGTAAAGCCCCGGAAGAATCGGATCATCGCCACCATATTTAAACGGCACCACCTGTGCAGCAGCCAATAACTCAGCCGTTGCAAATTGTAAAACTTTGTCCTTACTGGTTCTGGGCAGTTTAATAAAGTCGCCATCATGTGATGAAGTCAGTAAAGGTACATCACCCCAAATCCGCACCATATAAAAATAGGCAAAGGCTCTTAAAATTCTGGCTTGTGCGATATCCACGTTGTTGTTGATCTGTGTATAGCGCGAATCAAGTGGCAGGATCTGCTTGGATCGTTCAATAAATAAACTGGCTGCATTCACTACTGCGTAAAACCTGCGCCAGTTAGTTATCCTGTTAATTACAGGATATTGTGCATTTAATTGTCCCGTAACTATCGCTTTAAGGTCGGCACGGTTTGTAATCTGAAAATCTCCCTGGCGTAAGTCGCCCATTAACCAGTGGGTATTATCAGATACCGTAGCCGATCGCATTAAGCCATATACCGATAATAAGTTTGCACGGGCATCCTCTAATGTTTTCCAGTTGCTTTCTTCGGTAGCTAACCTTGTCGATTGTACATCTTCAATTTTCTTACAGGAGAAATTGCTCAAACCAACAAGGCTGAATAATAAAACAAGCGTAACCGACCTGTAAATACTAATTTTATAATTAGAATAATTCATATCAATAATGGTAATATTTTATAAATCCAGTTTGAAGCCTAAAACAAATGTTCTTGGGATAGTAATATTTGCGCCATCATATATTCCGTTATAATTGATCAGTTCCGGATCAACTCCCGAAAAATCGGTTAGCGTGAATACGTTTAAGGCTGTAGCATATAAATAAGCTCTCCTGATTTTCCCACTGGCTTTTTTGAATAAACCTGTCCTACTAAAATCATAACCCAGGGTAACTGACCTTAATTTTACATAAGAGGCATTTTCTAAAAACAAATCCTGGTCAGTACGGTAGGCATCCACAGGACTCCATGGATTATATATAGGATAGTTTTTCTCGTTGCTAAACGATTGCCATGAAGAAACTTCTTTAACCGAATTGATATCGTTTCCTGCCTCTCGGTTCACAAATCCATAACGGGTTGCCTCGTATTGGTTAATGGCTTTTTGCCCCGCAGCAAAAATGAAATTGAAGTTTAAATCGAAATTTTTGTAAGCAATGGTGTTGTTCCAGCCACCTACAAATTTTGGTAATCTATCGCCCGTCAATACCTTGTCTTTGCTGTCGATACGGTTATCGTTATTGTAATCGACCCATTTAGGATCGCCAGCTTTTAACGGAATACCATTAAAGGTTCTTCCTGCAGGCACTTCAGCATCGCTGTTATAAATGCCTTCATTCGTGTATAACCAATAACTGCCAACTGATTTGCCGACCTGTAATTTATTATCATTCTGATAAATTAATTCGTTAATCCCTGTTGGCAATGCCGATAGTTTATTTTTATTATAACTTAGGTTTAGTCCAGTATTCCAGCTCAACCCACTATTTTTTTGGATCACAGCAGCATTAACCAAAAGCTCGATACCTTTGTTATTGATATCCATGCCAGATTGGTATTCGGTAGAATAACCGGTTTCAACAGGAACAGGCAGGCCAATTACACTGTTTTTATCGTTACGGTTGTACACGGTTAAAGCGGTGTTCAGTCTGCTGTTTAAAAATGATGCATCTAAAGTTACACTGGTTCTGTCAGCAAATGGCAAACTAATTTTATAACCAATGAAACCACTGTTGTATGGACGGTTAATACCCAATAAGCCACCGTATCCCGGAATAGTCGGTTCTTCTTCCCAACCATTTTCAGAACGGTACTGCGGTCCGGCTGCAAAACGGTCATCCTGGAAAATTCTTAAGGTCCTGCCCCAGCTTGCACTTAAATGTAAAGCATCAATAGCTTTATTATCTTTTAAAAATTGTTCTTTTAAATTCCAGTTTGCATTAAATGCAGGTGTGGTTACCCAACGGCTATCTGGCTGGCCATTGGATGCGCCATCTCTCCTAACCAGCGCACTCAGCGTTAACAATTTTTTATAAGAATATTTTGCAGAACCATAGAACGACATTAAGTTATTACGCTCCTTATCAATGTATCTGAAAACATAAAAATTATTGTTAGCCAGCACGTTTAAATAATCGGGATTATCTGCCCCCCCAATGGTTTGCCTGCCATCAACAAACGAAAGTTTAACATAATCATTAGGACCGTTATAAGCCCTTGCATAATTATATTTATAGGTATCGCCCTGTAAACTCTGTCCAAGTTCAAAATCAACAACATGATCCTTGTTGATGTCGTATTTATAACTAATCGTATTGTTAAGCGATACTCTTTGGCTATAACCGAAATAATTAGAGATATAACTGATACCCGCTAATAAAGTGGATGGAATAAAATAGTCTCTTACTCCTTCGTTATAGTTAAACAAACCACTGGTCGAAATTACAAACTTGTTAACCTTGGCACTTAGTGTTAAACTTCCGTTTAAAACAGTAGAGCGGTTATTATCAACATTCCTATCGTTTTGAGTGAGATAGCTGGCATAAGATTCGGCATTTGGAGAAAGCGGGCTACTTAAATCCGGTATATAACGTGTTTCCGCAAAACGGTCGCGTAAACTTTTGTTTCGCGTACGGTCTAAACGGGCAGTATTCACAGCACTCGATACAGTAAGCCATTTAAATGGTGCCATATTAATGCCAAAAAACAAATTATAGCGGTTAATGCCAGTATCATCGGCATTACCGGCATTTTTTGTTCCCGATCCAAAAAATCTGAAGTTTGCTCTTTCAGTACCACCTGTAATACCCAGATCGGCAGAAAATGTTGGCGTATTTTGATAATAAAGATCAGTCCAGTTCGATGGGCCAAAATAAGCCACATTAGTAGAATCTCTTAAATAAGATGCCGGGCTGCCGGTTGGATTATATTTTTTATAAAACTGGCTTCTGAAATTGTTCTCGTAAACACCATTAATGGTATTTACCTTAGGTGCAGTTACATAGCCAAAATAACTGTTTATGCTAATATCGCGGAGCCCGCCTTTAGCATTTTTGGTGGTAATGTAGATCGCTCCATTAACTGCATTCGGACCAAGTTTTGCCAATTCAAACGGATCTTTAATAACCGTAATCGACTGGATATTATTGATATCTATTTGTGAGAGTAAATTAGTTGCAGGACCAATCCTGTTATAATCATATTTCTGTACATCAAAGGCAAATGGATTATCTGCAACTAAGGGCACCCCATTTAAATAGATAGCAGGCTGTAAAGCGTAAATATCTTTTTTATTAAACAATAAGCCTGAGGTGCCTTGTATGATTATACTTTGCTCGGTACCCGGTTCCCCGTTTGGTTCCTGTACGTAAACTCCAGCCAAATTGCCTTTAATAATCTGTTGCAGAGACAGGTTTGGAACCGGTGCCGCCGACCGGATATTAACCGTATCGCGAACTGTTTTAAATTTTTGCAACGCCTTGATCATTTGCCCGATCGTATCTGTTTTTACGGAAAATGTTGCTGGCTCTTTTTTAACTTTTGTGGTATCCTGCTGAAAAGCAAAATACATACTGTTAGCCTCCCTTAACACTACCGTATTGGCGTGCAAAGTTTGAGATCCAAAAACAGATAAAAACAAGGCAAAACAAATGCTTGTGTAAATTTTAACCATTTGATTAGTTTTTGTTTGATTTTTTAAAGAAGAAACTCGGTTGCTTAAAAAGTAATGGAGAAATTACCCCTGTTGGTTTTTTTTGGACATAGCAATGCCCGGTGACAAAAAGTAAAATTTTTGAACATACGAATGAGTTTGGATTAGATTGGTTAATATTAATTCACAGTCCAAATATTCAGGACCATGAACGGTTAGTTGCTGTTTGTTGTACCCTGGTTAGTGGTTATTTATTAGTTAATTACTCCCTGTGGTTAGCAGGTCTTTTTTTGCTCGTACACTAAAAATAAAATATCGGCTAGTTATGTTTGTTAATGCAAGGTATAGATTAAGAAAGCTGGATTTTTATTTTTTTCAACGCAAACGTTTGCCTTAAAAAATGCTTTAATCACTTAATTAAAGGCATATGGATGACCTTTTTACCCATTAAAGACTATATAATTTTATGTTTTTATAAAAAGTGGCGTTCTGTTATTAAACATCGTGCCTAAAAAACATTGAAATGACAATTGGAATGATAACAAAAAATTAACCCGCTGTAATCAGATGTTACTTAAGTATAGATTTTTAAATACAAGAGCTTGTTCTGTAAAGCCACACTAAAAATCATAGCACACAAACTAAGCGCAAACGTTTGTTTTTTTTTCAAAAACAACAAATATAATAATATAAAAAACTGATTATCAGTAAATTAAAATCATAAAAACATTTAACAGATTACTTAAAAAAAGTAAAAATTGTTTTCTTTTTTAGGATAAAATGCTGTCGATCACCGCTTTCGATGCAGCTTCACAGAAGTCTATCCCGGAATAATCAGGATTGTAACCTCCAATGTAGGGAACAGCCATAATGTAAATTCTTTGGTTGGAAATACCATTTCGGTCTACCACCTGAAAATGATCATTAATCGTGATTCCAGGCACTGTTAAAAAGTAGGTATTATCTTCTTCCCGGCTCACCAGATCATTATTCTTCATGTCGGCCTTTCCCTTTTCTGAAGATTTAAACCGTAACCTTGCAGGGCTTAATGTTCCATTTTTAATAAGGCTTTTAAACGGAAAATCGTTAAAAGAAAGGTGTGGCTGACCAATACAATCGATAAAGGTATCGAAGTGTTTGACCGTTTTTTTACCGTTTATTTTGTAATGATAATCTGCACCACCAGTTTCTAAAGGTTGTACCTTTGCATCATCTCCCACAGCCACAATAGTTAAAACGCCAGCTTCGTGTAAGGCCAGCAGCTCTCTGCACGAACTTTGTGGCACAAATGCAATTACAATAGAAATTAAGGGCATGAGTACTTTTTGCAAACGCTCCATATCTTCTGCCGAAAGGTATTTTGCAGGATAGTTCATTGCAAAGCTTAAAATAGCAAGTGCTTCTTTCCAATAAATGGATTTTCTCTTTTCGATTGATTTTTCTGCTTCCTCATATTCTTTTTTAAATAGATCAAAAGGTTCCATTCCCTCCCTGTACCCCATCATGGCCCCTACAAAAGCCTCGAGGTCCATATTTTTGATCTGTTCGTAAAAAGCAGGATCTTTTTTAATGAATATTTCTTTAAAATTCTTTTCAAACACAAAATCCAATGGCAAAAAACCGCCATTCCGGGCAATGCTTTTATGAATTTCAGTCTTGCTCAACGTTTCTTCTTTACCCAGGTGCGAATCCTGTAAATGAAACCTTACAGCAGGTAAAAGCCCACTTCTCGAATGCATTACCATTTTAAACCCCTTGCTATCCGAACTATACGAATAACTACCATCTTCATTATCGGTAAATTTTCCGTTTTTTCTGGCAAGAGTTCTTAATGCATCAATTGCAGTTAACGAAGAGCCCATAATGCCAACAGTATGATTCAGTTTTAAGGCCAGCTTTTTGGGTGGATAAGGCGAATCAAAATAATCGGGAATTTTACCTTCGTATTTCTTTGGCCAGTTATGGCCGATGCAGATAACGGCCTGATCGAAGTAGGCTTTGTTTTTGTTTTTTACACAAACAGCCACGCTATTCTCTTTTGGAAAATCGATAACATCTTCCACCCAGCAATTTAAATGCACCTTGGTTTTAATGCCTTTTTTCAAGGCAGCCTTTTTTAATAAATTAAATTGGGCAGATAAATATTCGCCAAAAAACAACCTGGGCAGCACCTTATATTCGTTAAACTTCTCTTCGGTAATGTCGAATTTTTTTAAGATCGCTTTAGGCGCAATTTTTACCCAATCTTCTATAGAAGTGTAGATAGCCGGAATTTCATTATCTGATACATTGGTAATATGCTCTGTATTGGCCCCTTCGGCACTGTAGGGCATACCGGCCCCCAGGTAATCTTTCCTTTCGAATATGGTAATTTCAAAATCTGCACTAGCCTGTTCGGTTAATCTCTTATACATGAAAAGACCGCTTGGGCCACCACCAATAATCGCGATTTTCTTTTTTGCTGTTTTCTTATCCATTTACAGTTGATAAAATCGTAAAAACGGAAAATTGTTTTGGTTGCAGTAGAATAAGTTAAAAAGTCGGGAGTCAGAGGTCCGAAGATTATATTACAACAATGTAGATGATGGTAAATGTAAAAGGGATAACGTAGTTGAGTGAACGGGGGACATACTCTTTCGATGCTGCAGTCAGGATGACGACATTTCTATTGAAGCCCGTCTTCAACTCTTTGCCCTTTGTGCCTTCTTTGTGTTCTCTGTGGTAAAAAAACAAAGAAAACCATAAAATCCAAGAACCTATTTTAATTAATGCTGTTAAAAGATGAATGAGTTCGGCCTTTGGAATCAATCCACCAATGATTATGAACCGATGACTAATGAACCAATGACCAGTGAACCAATGATCAGTGAACCAATGATCAGTGAACTAATGACCAATGACCAGTGAACTAATAACCAGTGAACTAATAACCAGTGAACCAATGAACAATGACCAATGAACTAATGAACTAATGACCAATGAACAAATGACCAGTGAACCAATGACCAATGAACTAATGACCAGTGAACCAATGACCAATGAACCAATGACTAATGACCAATGAACTAATGACCAGTGAACCAATGAACAATTTAAAATTATACATGATCCTACTCGGTTCGAAAGCCCCAAAACGAAACGTAGAGCAACACGATTATTTCTTTGGCATTGCCCGTACACTCAAAGATCTTGTGCCCGAAATTAAAGCTTTCTGGCCAGGAACAGGCAGCAGCCTGCATATTGATGGTTGGCGGGAAGTAAACAAAGTGGATGATTACGAAATCACTATCAAACCAAGGGATGAGCATAGCCCGCTTTCGCTACATAAATTGTTCTTCATCAACCTGGGTGGCTATTTATCCAACAAATTATATGAACAGCATCATATTGTACTATCGGTTCACGAAGAAAGGGCCAAAGCCATACAGGATGCCAAAAAAACAGTGTTTTTTAAAACCAATTCGGTAAAAGGAGCCAATTCACATATCGACGAAAAATATGGCATCGATGTAGATGATATTTATAAAATTGAGGATATTTTGAGTGAAGCATCCAAGCAGAAATACCATATCGAAATCAAACCATCTTCAGGATTACCTGAAGATGAGATTCATTTAGGCTATTTTAAGCTGGATAAATTATAGGTTATCATTACTTTTTAGTGAGTTTTTTTATCCAAACCACCAGGTCGTAGGCTGCTTTATCGTTTTCGAAGCCCATTTCTTTTGGCAAACGACCATTTACATATTCATTGTACAACCACGGATCGGCAATGGCAATTACATTTCCTTTACCAAATTTGGTGGTGGCGATAACCGTTGCACCGGCAGCATTTTTCAATACTGGTTTTGCATTGTTTTTGGTATCGATTGAGCAGATATCTTTCATGAATATTTTTTTGGCCGTCTTAAACACTGCATTGTTTTTGATTGCAATACCACCATCTTCAAAATGTGCATCATCAATTACATGGTTTTGCATTTCGTTGGTAAAATGCATGCCGAATACATTGGCGAGTTGATTAAAATGGGGCAATTCTACATTGGCACTGTCGTTCGCAAACATGACCAATACCCCACCCTGTTTTACCCAGGCAGAAATAGCAGCTATATGGTTGGCCTCTATGTAATTTGGCTTAGGGTTTTCTTTCGGACGATCGGGATCTACAATTAAGTAAACATTACTTCCTTTTAAATTGGCCAATGTTGGTGCTGTTTCAAGCGAATCCAATTTAAATCCTTCTTTTTTAAATACATTACCAAGAATGGAAAAACCACTCATTGCCTGCTCACCCCACATGTAATGAAAACGGATTTCTTTACCCTGTTTATCTTTACGGGTTTCGCGGTTAAAGAAATAATCTAAAGTAACGGTTTGTGCGCTTGCCAGAATGGATGAGCAGATTAAAAAAGAAAGAATGCAAACTCTAAAAAGCATTTTCATAAAATATATAAGGTTAAATTGTACATTGAGTAGTATCCCCAAAAGTATAAAATTTAACTTTAATCGAATTGCTATAATTAACTTAAAGAAGCATAATCAACGCTAATGCTTACCCAACATTAAACTAAATTGATTTACCAAATTAAAAATTACATTCACTACTTAAAATCAATTAAACAGATTTAGAGCCAATGCAGGTGATCCTGCTCCCCGTCATTTTTTTTCTTGGTTACTTTAACCCGCCTTCTGTACAGCGCCACTAAAAAGAAAGCAATTATCATAAGGCTAGCCCCTATTTGGGCGATATTTTCTAAATCGAGTTCAGACATAATGTTTGTTTTATAAGGTTAACCATTAGTTACATGTACCTTTTCGCCTTTTGCAGTTATGGCTACCGGGCTACTCGCCATAAATCCCTGAGGCACCTTGGGCGTTATCCAGGTAGATTTGGGGGGCAAAAAATCACCTTTATCAGCAGTAGTGATAAAAGCATCTACTGCCATCGGGAAAAGAGAAAAACCAATCGACGTTTCATTACCGCTCAGCGCGGCAAGAAATTCAGACCACTGGCAATCCGGAAAGCAGCTTAGTCTTTCATCCTCTTTTGGTTTATCGATACCCAGCACTGCCGATAGGATTTTATCCTGTAAAATCACCGTATCCGGTACGGTTGACCATGCCATCGAAGCTTTATTTAAATCCAGTTGATACCATTCGCCTTTGAAAGAAAGGCCTAACCTATTCTTCCGGTCAGGTTTATACGCCTTATTATTCGGGATTTTTGAGATATAATAATACTGTTTCAGTTTTTCCATCAACAACGCATCAGAAATAGCTACCCCCGAAACCACTCTATGAAAAGCGCCTATAGAAATCACATCTTCAGAAACAAATAGCGAACTGATCTGCTGCGGAATATTTTGCTGCAGCGAACAGGCAGCTTCCAGGCGGTGATGACCATCGGCAAGGTAAACGGCCTCAAGTTTCATAAATTCGTCAACCAGTTTTTCAATCACATCTTCTTCCTGTACCTGGTAAAGAAAATGTCCCATCTGCGACCATTCGCTTGGCAGCGGGTTACGTGTACGTTGCACAAAATCAACCAGCGTATCCAATGTTTTGTTCTTTTTATGAACCAATAAGATCGGCGATTTTTGCATGGCCTTGTTTTTACGGTCTATCTTAAGTGCTTCTACTTTCGACGATACGGTTTCTTCATGTCTTTTAATTGCGGTGGCAGGCGTTTGAGAAAGATCTATAGCGGCCCAAATCCCCCTCATGGCACCAAATTCGCCACGGAATTCGTAAACATAAACAGCCGGCCGGTCATCTAAAGGACATCCAAATAAATGAAGCAGATCTTCAAAAGAAAGCTGCTCGTTTTTATGCCCCTTACCGTTTGCCTGATCAGAAATCATCAGATCAAATATATCTTTGCCCGGCTGTAATGCTTTTAATGGTAAGATTTTTATCATTTTGAGGGGATTATTCTAGTTCAAGAATTGTTGTATCACTGTATATTTTTTCAAAAGCGGCCATGGCATTTACCAGCACTTCAACACTTGATAAAGGAAGTGCGTTGTAAAGTGAAGCCCTAAACCCACCAACTGTTCTATAGCCCCTTATGCCTACAATACCCCGGTCTGCCGCAAACTTTAAAAAACGGGCTTCTACATCCTTATTAACAGCCAAAAATGTAACGTTCATCCTGGAGCGGTGTGCGGCATCAGCCGTACCATAAAAAAGAGAATTCCGGTCTATTTCGGCATATAATAGTTTTGCTTTTTCAATATTTCTTTTTTCTATCCCGCTTACACCACCCTGATCTTTAAGCCACAACAAATTGAGCATGGCTACATAAATAGAAAAAACCGGAGGTGTATTATACATACTCATGTTATCGCGGAACACCCGGTAATCCATCATGGAAGGGATTTCTTTTTTTGCCTGCTCAAGGAATTCATTTTTAGCAATCACGAGGGTCATCCCGGCCGGACCCATATTTTTCTGAGCACCTGCGTAAATAAGATCAAAATCGTTCACATTGATCTTTCTGGAAAAAATATCAGACGACATATCGCAGATCACGGGAACACCTGCAGCTGAAAAATCAAATATCTCTGTTCCCTCGATGGTATTATTCGAGGTATAATGGATATAAGCAGATTGGGGATCAATATTAAACTGATCAGGAATGTATGCATAATTTTTATCTTTCGAGGAAGCAACTATCTCTACTTCACCAAATAACCTGGCTTCTTTAATGGCTTTCTGCGCAAAATACCCGGTATCAAGATAAGAAGCCTTTTTGCCTGCAGTCAAAAAATTCATTGGAACCATAGCAAATTGTGTACTGGCACCACCCTGTAAAAAAAGTACTGAATAGTGATCAGGGACAGACAGCAACCCGCGCACTAAAAGCTGCGTTTTAAGTACCACATCTTCAAACTCCGGCGATCGGTGTGAAACTTCCAAAATAGATAAACCCATTCCATCCCAGTTGATTACCGACTGAGCAGCTTTTTCCATTACTGATGATGGCAATATGCATGGGCCAGCACCGAAGTTGTGTTTTTTATACATGAGAAAATAATATTCGGTTAAAAAATTCACTGTAAAGATCAGTAGTTAAGCAGTTTATACCGAAACAAGCTTTTTTTTTGATAAAAATTATTTTTATCAAGCCCTTAACATCCCAAATATTTGGTTTAACCCATTAAGAAAATAAAGCGACAGAATATAATTTTTACGGGCATCAAATCCATCCCCTACATTATTGTACAAAATACACTAAGTATATTTTTAAAAAACGGCCATAAATTAACTTAAGTACATCTTATTTTAATTATTTTTAGCCCGTAAAAGAAACTAAAAAACGGAGATAATTATACACTAAGTATTTACATGCAAACGCAAAAAATTGATCAGACTGACATCGAAATCCTTAATCTTTTACAACGTGATGGATTATTGACTTATAAAGAAGTTTCGGGCAAGCTTAGAAAAAGCATGACCCACGTAGTAGAACGCATAAAAAAACTCAAGGCAAATGGCTACATCAAATCAACTGTTGCCATTGTAGACATCGATAAATTAAGATCGCATTTTATAGCTTTTCCACACATTCAGCTCACCATGCATTCGGAAGATATTGTAAGGGCCTTTAAAGACGAGATGGAAAAATACCCAGAAGTGATGGAATGTTACCACCTTACCGGCCACTTCGATTTTATGCTTAAAGTGGCTATGCCCGATATGGTTTCTTATAACAATTTCCTAAGGGATAATATAGGTGCATTGGCTTACGTAGGAAATATACAGAGTTTTTTGGTACTTAATCAATCGAAAGCCGAAACGGCATATGCGTTATAGGTGAATTGGTTCATTGGCCATTGGTTCATTGGTTCAATTGTCATTGGTAATTGGTAAAGCGTGGCGGCGATATTCATCTGCTGCTTCCCAAGTTTAACTAATGAATGATTCAAACCTGCCAGGTAGTCACATCTGACAGCAAGAAAACGTCGCTAACAGCCCACTGAAAATTGCCAATTGCTAACTGTTTATGCCCATGGCATATAAAATAATATTGACCCCAAACTTGGTGTTATCCTCTGCTAAAAAACGTTTGTTCCTGAAATCGTAATCCCACTCGCAGCCATAATCTTTATTGCTGTATAATACCCCGATACGGTTGTTAATGGTAATGGCTTTCAGGTAATCGTGTACCAGGTCGTCACCCCAACCGTTTAATTCGAAAGAGGTGGTAGGCGGACCTTTTTCAAACTTAAAAAAAGAATGGTAAATGCCATGGTTGTTGGGGATCTTTTTTAATGCCTGCGGTCCAAACAGGTTGCTCATCTGTGTTTCGAACGAGCGTGCAAACAAGCCGTCTATATCGTGGTTGCAGTCGTCAACAAAAACAAAACCACCATTATGTACATAGGTTTTAAAATTTACGGCTTCCTGCTGGCTAAACTGCACCAGTTTATGTCCGCTCAAATAACAAAAGGGATATTTAAATAAATCACGGCTGCTCAGTTCCACAATCTTCTCTTCTTCATCCAGGGGGATAGTGGTATATTCCAGAAGGGAATTCAGGAGATTAGAAGGCATGCGCTGGTCGGTATCCCAGTCGCCCGAATTATATTTTAACCTCGCAAACGTAAATTTTGTCCTCTGCATCACCCTAAAATTACCTTCATTTTTGATAAATCTGTTTTTTTATGACAATTATCTTGTAAATTTTTTGATATTCTTCACATCGGGCTAAAAACTATCTATCAATATGCCCTATATTGAAGCACCATATCGTTAAACTAAAAAATCAACCGTTTTGGAGCGTTCAGAAAGCAAGCTAAAAATATTGATCGATAAGATCTCCCTGTTAAAAAGCGAAATACAAAAAGTAATTGTGGGTCAGGATGTGATCATCGAAGAAATGCTGATTGCTTTAATGGCCGGAGGGCACTGTTTATTGGAAGGTGTACCGGGGCTGGCTAAAACGTTAATGGTTAGGACAATGTCGCAGGCTCTAGACCTTTCTTTCAGAAGGATACAGTTCACACCCGATTTAATGCCTACCGATATTGTGGGTACTGAAATACTGGAAGAAGACCATGCAACAGGAAAGCGTTTTTTTAAATTTAACAAAGGACCTTTATTTGCCAATATTATTCTGGCAGATGAAGTAAACCGGACACCACCAAAAACACAATCGGCATTATTGGAGGCCATGCAGGAGTTTGAAGTTACCTATGGGGGGCAAACTTATCCACTGGATCGCCCGTTTTTTATCCTCGCCACCCAAAACCCGATTGAACAGGCCGGAACTTACCCCTTGCCCGAAGCACAGTTAGACCGTTTTCTGCTATACATCAAAATCGGGTATCCTACCGCAGCAGAGGAAGCACAGATTTTAAGCAGCACCACGGGCAGCAAAAAAGCCGTAATCAATCCGATTATCGGCGCAGAAGAAATCAAAGAACTTCAGGCCATTACCCGTGATGTAAGCATCAGTAACGACCTGGTCACTTATGTAAGCGAACTTATCCGCGCCACCCGGCCTGATGCCACTACCGTCAATTTTGTAAAAGAATGGGTGCGCTGGGGCGCTGGCCCACGGGCCGGGCAGGCACTGATTTTAACAGCCAAAGCAAGGGCATTGTTTAAAGGCCGGTATGCTGTAATTTTAGATGATTTACAGGCTATGGCCTATCCGGTGTTGCGCCATAGGGTGCTGATGAACTTTAAGGCAGAAGCCGAAAACGTGTCGTCAGACAAGGTAACCAACGAACTGATCAAAGCCATTTCGAAACCAAAAGCGAACATTTAATGAGTAAACTGCTCGATCCTAAAATATTAATGGCCATTAAAGACCTTTCATTATCGGCAAAAATGACGATCGATGGTTTTATGAACGGCATTAATAAAAGTACCTTAAAGGGGCCGGGATTGGAGTTTAGCCAATACAGAAGTTATCAGCCCGGCGACGATCTGCGATCGCTCGACTGGAAAATGTTTGCCCGCTCCGACCGTTATTACATCCGGGAATCGGAGGTAGAAACGAATATTGCCGTGCGTATATTAATTGATGCCAGTGCTTCGATGAACCATAACGATGGCGATTTTACCAAAATCGATTATGCCATGTACCTCGGCGCTTCGTTGGCTTACCTGGCTAATTTACAGGGGGATGCAGTAGGCTTGTATGTAATGAAAAATTCCGGCATTTTCTCGATGACACCCAAACAGGATTACCAACATCTGGCCCGGTTGTTTTATCAGCTGGAGCAGATCCGGCCCGATGGGGCGTTCACCCAACCCATTCATTACAAAGAATTGTTTGCCGGCACCCAAAAACGCGAATTACTGATTTTCATTACCGATCTTTATCAAAAAAACGACGAAATGATCAGGTTACTGGATACCCTGAATAGCTTAAGGCACGAAACCGTTGTTTTTCATGTGTTATCAAGAAACGAACTGAACCTTGATTTTAAAGGCTATACCTCTTTCGAAGATCTGGAAACTGGAGAAACTATTCAGATCGATCAAAACAAAGCCAGAACCCATTACCAGAACAAGCTTAACGCTTACCTGGAAGAAACCAGGATAAAGCTGCTGGACAGAAGGATTTTTTACCGCACCATCGTTACTGATGAATCATTGGATCAGGCATTAAGGGATTTTTTAAAACAAAGAAGCAAACTCAGAATTTAACCGTGCAATTTTTATATCCTATAGGTTTATTTGCGCTTGCAGGCATAATTGTCCCGCTCATTATACACCTGTGGAATGTTAAACAGGGTAAAACCCTTAAAATCGGGAGTATTGCTTTGCTGGGCGAAAGTTCAAGTGCCCGTTCGAAAAGCTTCAGGATTAACGATTGGCTCCTGTTTATTTTACGGTGTTTGCTTTTGGTGCTGCTGGCCTTTCTTGTAGCACAACCCTATTTAAACAAAATCGTATCGGTTAACCGTAAAACAGGTTGGATTCTGATTGAAAAGAACAATTTCCAAAAGGTTTTTAACGCGCATAAAAACACCATCGATTCATTGTTAAAAAAAGGATACGAAATACACGATTTTAATGTTGGTTTTAGCCCATTAACTTTAAAAGATACCTCTCGTCAGGTGATACCGAACAGCCCACTCAGTTATACCGCCTTGCTTACTGCAGCTAACACCGTAATTCCTGAAGGAACCCGGGTTTATCTTTTTGCCGACCACCGTTTAAACCGCCTGGGCAACGAACTACCTGTCATAAACTATCGGTTGAGCTGGATTTCTCTTAAGCAAAGCGATACTTTAAGCAATTGGATTGCTACCTATGCAGGAAAAAAGCACGAGGCCAAATCCAATCCATCCAATACAAACTATCAGGCCTTAAATTCGTCGGATGCGCCCCCCATACGAGTAGCGATACACGAAAAGCCGGGTACTACCGACCGCAAATACCTGATTGCAGCCTTAAAAGCTATTGAAAGTTTCACCAGGAGAAAAATACTCATCAATGCAACTACAGAAAAAGCAGCAATTGGCTTTTGGTTATCGGATGAAACCGTTTCAGCTGGTTTCAGATCATCATTGGAGCCGGACGGCACCTTATTTCAATACGAAAAAGGTAAAATATTCACTACGCCATCTTTCATTAATATGGATGGTAAACAACTCAGATTAAGTAAAAGCGTTGCCCCGGGCAATTATGCAGAAAAACTATGGACCGATGGTTTTGGGAATGCAATTTTGGCAAAAGAAAAAACAGGTAGTTTACATACTTTCCATTTTTACTGCAGGTTTAACCCACAATGGAGCGAGCTCGTTTGGGATCCTATCTTTGTAAAAGCATTGATGCCGATCGTTATTCATGATAAAGATCCAGGTGATTTTGGTTTTGAAGATAACCCTGCCGACCAAAGAATAGCATCCCCTGAACAGAATGAGGTTATCAAAGCCCATAAAACGGCTTCGGAGACAAAAACCATCCGAAATAGCCCCCTTGCCGCCCTGTTCTGGATCGCAGCACTTTTGATATTAGCTACCGAACGTATTTTATCATTCAGAAAAAAAACACAATATGTTAAAAACTGAAGGACAGCACTGGATACGTAGCCTGAGGATCAGGTGGATCAGCTTTTACCTGGCGGGCATAACGGCAACAGCCCTGGCCATAGCTTTGCTTTTATCGGTTACAGGTTTTTATCTGCTGCATTTACCTGCCTGGATTATTACAATTATTTTTCCTCTTGTCCTTGCTATTTTACTATTCTGCAAACCTGTTTGGAAAACAACCGATCTTGATGTTTCGAGGTTTGTAAATAACCATTACCCCGAACTGGAAGAAAGTGCCGATTTACTGCTTCAAAACGAAACCGAATTATCCATGCTGCAACAACTGCAGCGCAATAAAATAGAAAACATCATTCCAAATTTGGTGCAGCCAAAAGAACCTTTCAAAAGGTTATCCATTGGTTTAGCGATACTTCTTGCGGCACTGATCATAAGCTTTGGCATTACAAAAATCCCACAGTTAAACCAAACAGCATCTGCTAGCAGGACGGCTAAAAGCCCTATTCATTCCATAAAAGAAAATATACCGGCAGAAATTTCTACGTTCAGTGCAACCATTATTCCGCCCGCGTATACCGGGAAAGGGGAACGGAAACAAAAGCAGTTTACCATTACTGCCGAAACAGGCGCTACAGTGAATTGGAAAATCACGACGAACATAGGTATTAAAAAGCTAACACTTATTTTTAACGATCATGAAATTACGCCCTTAAGAGCCTTAAATGCAGCACATACAGAATGGAATTTCAGCAAAACCATCAATAAACCAGGCTTTTACCAGCTAAACCTTGATGGAAAAAAATCAGATCTTTACCAGATTGAAGTTATTCCAGACCTGCCGGTTACCATTAAAATTACGCAGCCAAAACCACATACAACCATTGATATCGGTCAGCCGCAAAAATTCAATCTCAATGTATCACTTACCGACGATTATGGTATTAACGACGCCTTTATTTCGGCAACCATGGCCAGCGGAAAAGGTGAAGGCGTAAGTTTTACAGAGAAAAAACTCTCTTTCAATACGGCTTTTGACAACAAAAAAAGTATTACACTGACCAAACTGATCGATTTAAAAAGCCTGGGCATGAAACCCGGTGATGAACTCTATTTTTTTATCAAAGCCATGGATAACCACGGCCAGCCGAGCCGTTCGGATGTTTATTTTGTTTCGATAGTAGATACCGCAGAGTTAATGAGCCTGGCAGGCATGACCAACGGTGTTAACCTTGTTCCCGAATATTTCAGGAGCGAAAGGCAGATTATTATCGATACCGAGAAGTTATTAAAAGAGCAAGCAACATTGCCCGCTGCAACCTTTAAAACCAGGAGTAACGATTTAGGCATTGATCAGAAGTTATTGAGGCTGCGTTATGGGCAATTTTTAGGCGAAGAAAATGAAACCGAAATCGGCGGCGATCACGAAGAGCATGATGAACATGCCGAACACAAAAGCGGAGAAGAAAAGTTTGGAGATGTTAGCGCAATTACCGACAAATATGCCCACAAGCACGATATTGCTGAAGATGCCACCTTTTTCGAACCCGAAATGAAAGCGCAGTTAAAAGCTGTTTTAACCGAAATGTGGAATGCCGAACTGCGTTTACGCACTTACAAACCACAGGAAGCCTTACCTTACGAATATAAAGCATTGAGGTTGCTCAAAGATCTGCAACAAAAATCGCGGGCCTATGTGGCAAAAACCACGGTTAAAGTTTCGGCTTTAAAACCAGAGAAACGCTTAAGTGGCGAGTTGGATAAAATTACACAGCCCGTGCAGAAAATGGCCTTCGAACAAAAAGAAAAGCGAACAGCTTATTTAAAAACGGCACTTGCCTTATTGGAAAAAAGGAAAATTGGTAAAAATTTTAATGAGCAAGACCGGTTCCTGCTTGGTGAAACGGAAAAATACATGATCGGTGCTGCTGCAGATCAGCCCGCTACCTACTTAACTGCCCTAACAAGTTTAAGGAAGTTAGGCGTAGCAAGTAAACCAATG
This sequence comes from Pedobacter zeae, assembly GCF_014196715.1. Classification (GTDB taxonomy): domain Bacteria; phylum Bacteroidota; class Bacteroidia; order Sphingobacteriales; family Sphingobacteriaceae; genus Pedobacter; species Pedobacter zeae. The sequence goes on along the minus strand of NZ_JACIEF010000002.1, from coordinate 928,840 downwards.
CTTAGAGATATCGATGTGGTGCAGCAGGCAATACAGAAAATGATCCATATCGAACTGGCCAAACCCCAGCCGCAAAGCGCTGGCCCGGCTTCGGTATTATACCAGGACTATTTTAATAACCTTAATAAAGCCGGCAGATAGATATGGAATTTAAATACATTGCCATCCTTGCCGGCTTGTTACTCTTGGCCTTTTTACTGTACAAGGAGCTTCACCGGGCAAATAGGGCCAGATTAATATGGCGAATTTTGGCAAATATTGTAGCCTTAAGCTGTTTTGTGCTTTTAATCGTGCCGGTGAGGTACAAGACACATTTAAAACAAAATCCTGATGAAATTATTTTGCTCACCAGGGGCACTAATGCCGATTCTATTGCAAAATTAAAGGGCAAAAAATATGCACTCGCCTCTGCAACTATCCAAAATGAAAAAAGCGCAACCCTTTCCGATCTCTCCTATTTCTTAAAATCGAATCCTAAAATCCGGAAACTGAATATTTACGGGTATGGTTTAAGTAAGGCTGACCTGGAAAATATAAAGGGGTATCAGGTTAATTTTCACCCCTCAGTAAATCCAAATGGTATTATTGCTGCCCATTGGCCGGCAAAATTAAAAACAAGCGATGCCCTGAATGTTCAGGGGACCTATCAAAATACCGGTAACCAGCCGGTTAAACTGGTATTCAAAGGATTGGGCAAACCGGTAGATTCTACAACTGTTGAAGCGGGAACGAATAAATCCTTCTCCTTTAAAACCTACCCTAAACAAACGGGCAAAGCCATTTACGAGTTAATCAGTTTACAAAAAAACGATACCCTGGCCAAAGAACCTGTTCCTGTTGAAGTTAACGATCAGGCACCGATGAAGGTGCTGATTTTAGCTTCTTTTCCCGATTTCGAATATAAATTTTTGAAGAACTGGCTGTACGAAAACCAATATCCTCTGGCTTTCAGAAGTCAGATCAGCAAAAATAAATTTGCTTCCGATTTCCTGAATATGGACAGTGTAAACCTTAACCAGGTCAATGCCGGGCTTCTGAAAAAATTCGACATCCTGATCATTGATGAAGAAGAGTTAGCTGCCATAAGTCCCGTTGAAAGATCCTCCATAGCGCTTGCAGTGGATAACGGGATGGGCTTATTGATCAGGATAACAGGTTCAAAACCTTTAACAACGCTTAGTGGAAAATCAACCCGGTTCGAAATTCCACCTCTAAAAGGGAAAACGCTTAATTTAACCCTTGCAGAAGACCATTTCAGATTTAGTCCATTGCCGCTTGAACAAGGGTTGTTTTTAAGGCCAAATCAAAATGAGCAATCAATTGTTACCGACGCCAGCGGAAAAACAGTATTAAGCAGCAACATCAGCGGTTACGGAAAAATTTCGATCTCCAGCATTTCTTCCACATACAACTGGATACTTTCGGGAGAAAAAACCGATTACGCTACCTATTGGTCGAAACTTTTAGCCAGTGCTGCAAGAAAGAGAAATGATATCCAATCGGTGAACATCATACCGCAATTTCCTGTTGTTAACCAAAGGATGAGAATCATTACCGATTTATCGGTGGCAGATAAATCACCGGCCTTAAAGATCGATGGGGTTCAACTGCATCCAAGGCAAAATATGGAATTGCCTTTTCAATGGGATGCGCTTTATTGGCCTCAAAACTCAGGCTGGGCCAACCTGCAGGTAAATCAGACTATCGGACAGTTATACATTTACGAAAAAAATGATTGGCGAGCGCTGAAATACCAACAAACCTTAAACGATACACATCAGTTTATTAAGGATCTGATCAAAAATGACACTAAAATAAAATTAGCAGACACTGTGATCACGGAAGAAATATCAATCTGGTGGTTTTTTACCGGGTTTTTACTGGCGGCTGCATTTTTATGGTACGAAGCCAGGATTCTGGCAGTTTAAAGAAAGAGTGGCTGTCATCCTGAACGCAGTGAAGGATCTGTCCCTGTTGGCAACCGCACATACCCCTCGAATAAGTTTAGCATAATGAATTGTGTACTTATAAAGGATGTTGGCAAAAGATTCTTCACTGCGTTAAGAATGACAATATTTTTTAAAAAAAATACCAAAATCAGTATTTATCGATCTTCATCGGCAGTAAAAATTATCTTTTCACAAAAAACCTCTTCTTTTCTGCTTTGAAACTAAAATGTTATACTCTGTTTAGTCTTTTTAGCTTCAAAATTGGCTATATTGACAACTCAAACTAACTAAATTCAACCAATTGAAAAGAAAAGATTTCCTCTACTTAACCGGAATGGGTATGGGTGCCTTACTCCTTCCCGATCTTTCTGCATTCGGAACTCCGATAGACCCTTTACAGGCTTTAGATGGAGTGGATGTTAAAATTAAAAAGGAGCTGGCCGATGTAGCCCTCAATGCTGCAAAATCGAAAGGTGCAAGCTATGCCGATATCCGTATAGGCCGTTACCTGAACCAATTTGTAGCCACCCGCGAAAAACGGGTTCAAGGGGTTGCCAATACAGAATCGTATGGTGTGGGCATCCGGGTGCTGGTGAATGGATGCTGGGGTTTTGCTGCAACCAACAACGTAACCAAAGATGCCATTGCCAAAGCGGCCGAACAGGCTGTTGCCGTTGCAAAAGCCAATGCCAAAATACAGGGAGAACCTGTTCAGCTCGCTCCTCAAAAAGGTTATGGCGAGGTAAGCTGGAAAACACCGATCGAAATCAATGCCTTCGAAGTTCCTGTAAAGGAAAAAGTAGACTTGCTATTGAATGTAAATGATGTAGCCATGCAGAACGGGGCCAACTTTGTAAACTCCGTTATTTTTGCCGTTAACGAACAAAAATACTTTGCCTCTACTGATGGCTCTTATATCGACCAGGATGTTCACCGTATCTATCCTACTTTTAATGTAACCAGGGTCGATCGCGAATCGGGTAAATTTAAAACCCGCAATGCGTTAAGTGCACCAAGCGGAAAAGGCTATGAGTATATGCACGCACGCCCTGAAGATAAAGTTGCCGGTATTGTAACCCGTTACAAAGGCCGTTATGACATGCTTGAAGATGTGAAAGAAGCAGCACGTGTAGCTAACGAAAAGGTAAAAGCAAAATCCGTTGAACCGGGTAAATACGATTTAGTATTGGATCCTTCACACCTCTGGTTAACCATTCACGAATCTGTTGGTCACCCGACCGAGCTCGACCGCGTTCTGGGCTATGAAGCCAACTATGCGGGTACCAGTTTCCTGACATTAGACAAATGGGAGTCGAAAAAATTCAAATTCGGAAGCGATAAAGTGAATATTGTGGCCGATAAAACCCAGGTAGGCTCTTTAGGTGCTGTTGGATATGATGATGAAGGGGTAAAATGCAAAAAATGGGATCTGATTAAAGATGGTATCCTGGTAAGCTACCAGGCCATCCGCGATCAGGCACACATTATTGGGTTAACCGAATCGAACGGATGCTGTTACTCACAGGGCTGGGATGACGTACAGTTCCAGCGTATGCCAAATGTTTCACTTCAACCCGGCAAAGAAAAACTAAGTGTGGATGACATGATCAAAAATGTAGAAAAAGGAATTTACATTATCGGCGATGGTAGTTTTTCTATCGATCAACAGCGCTATAATTTCCAGTTCGGCGGACAGATTTTCTACGAAATCAAGGAAGGTAAAATCGTTGGCATGCTTAACGATGTGGCTTACCAGGCCAATACACAAGAGTTTTGGAACTCCTGCACTGCCATCTGCGATCAGGGCGACTATCGTTTAGGGGGCTCATTCAATGATGGAAAAGGTCAGCCCTCTCAAAGCAGTGCCGTTTCTCATGGCAGTTCTACCGCAAGGTTTAATGGAGTTAATGTTATCAATACAGCAAGAAAAATATAATTATGGCCATATTAAGTAAAGAAGAAGCCCAAGCGATATTAAAAAAGGTAATTGGTTTTTCTAAAGCCGATTCCTGCGAAGTGAGTTTAAGCGGTTCAGATGGCGGAAACATCCGTTATGCACGTAATGCCGTATCTACCGCCGGCCAGATCAGCACCATGAGTTTAGGGGTTAGCTCAACTTTTGGTAAAAAAACAGGTACAGCAACCATTAACGAATTTGATGATGCTTCTCTGCAGAAAGTAGTAAAAAGAGCCGAAGAACTGGCCATGCTGGCACCAGAAAATCCTGAATTTATGCCACCTCTCGGTCCGCAAACATTTGCCGAATCGAATACATACAATGCAAAAACTGCCGCCATTACGCCCGATACCAGGGCCGAAATGGTTGGTAAAAGTTTAAGCGTTTCAAAAGCGGCAGGTTTAGACGCTGCCGGTTTCCTCGAAAATGCCACCCGTTTTAATGCGATCATGAACTCTAAAGGTTTATTCGCCTACAATAAAGGTACCGATGTTTCTTTTTCGGTAACCATTAGAAACAAGCAGGGAACAGGATCAGGTTATGTTGAGCAAGGTTTTAATGATGTTGATAAAATGGATACCCTGGCACTTAGCAAAATTGCAGCGAGCAAAGCCAATGGTTCTGCAGGTGCAAAAGCCATCGAGCCCGGAAAATACACTGTTATTTTAGAGCCCCTCGCAGCCAGCGATATCATTGGTAACATGTTCAGGGGTTTTGATGCCCGCAGTGCCGATGAAGGCCGGAGTTTTATGAGCAAAAAAGGGGGTGGTACGCGTTTAGGGGAGCAGTTGTTTTCAGAAAATGTGAATATCTACTCCGATCCGATGAATACCGAAATCCCATCATCAACCTTTACAGGCGAGGGTTTACCGGTAACCAGAACACAGTGGGTAGAAAAAGGTGTGGTAAAAAACCTATCCTATTCGCGGTATTGGGCAGCACAGAAAAATGTTCAACCCCTTCCATTTAGCCGTAGTATGGTAATCGAAGGAGGAACGCAATCGTTAGAAGATCTGATCAAAAGCACTGAAAAAGGCATATTGGTTACCCGTTTCTGGTATATCCGTTCTGTGGATCCACAAACTTTATTATTAACCGGACTAACGCGCGACGGTACTTTTTATATTGAAAACGGCGAAATTAAATTCCCGATCAAGAATTTCAGGTTCAATGAGAGCCCGGTAATTATGCTGAACAACGTAGAAGCATTGGGTAAACCGGTAAGAACTGGTAGTGGATTGATACCGCCTATGAAAATCAGGGATTTTACCTTCACTTCATTATCAGACGCGATTTAACTGGTGTCGTCATCTCGATCGCAGTGCAACGAAGTCGAGAGATCTGTTTAGATAGATCTCTCCATTCCACTGCGTTCCTGTCGACATGACGACCTTTCCAGGAATGTCGCCCTGAGCGGAGTCGAAGGGCTTAAAACACCTATTAAAACCATTTAAAATTGAGAAGAAGAGATTTCCTATATATGACGGGCGTAGGTCTTGGCGCCAGCATGCTACCCAACATCCCAGCCTTTGGTAAAATGATTACTGTTGAAGAATCTTTGACTCCGGTTGATGTGGCCCTAAAGAAAAAAATGGCCGATGTGGCCCTTAACGCTGCCAAAAGCAAAGGTGCAACTTATGCCGATGTACGCATAGGCCGGTACCTTAACCAGGTTGTAGCCACCAGGGAAACACGGGTGGAAAACATCTCCAATTCCGAATCCTATGGTTTGGGTGTGCGCGTAATTGCCAATGGCAGCTGGGGCTTTGCCGCCACCAACAATATGGACGATGCCAGTATTGCCAAAGCTGCAGAAGCCGCCGTAGCCATCGCAAAGGGGAATGCCAAACTGATGGAAGAGCCGGTTCAACTCGCTCCTCAAAAAGGTTACGGCGAAGTAAGCTGGAAAACGCCTATCGAAATCAATGCTTTTGAAGTACCTATAGCCGATAAAGTAGAACTGCTGCTGAACGTAAACAGCGAAGCAATGAAAGGCGGGGCAAAATACATCAGTTCCAATCTCTTTATGATCAATGAGCAGAAATATTTTGCCTCAACCGATGGTTCGTATATTGATCAGGATATCCACCGGATATGGCCAACTTTTACACTGACCAAAACAGATGCAGCAAACGGCAAATTCGAAACCAGGAATGCGTTAAGTGCCCCGATGGGTATGGGCTTTGAATACCTTAAGCCTAAAGACACGGAAAAAATAAAAGGCGGTCCGGTTACGATGTACAAAAAGCGTTACGACATCCTGGAAGATGTACGTGAAGCTGCAGTACATGTTGATGAAAAGTTAAAAGCGAAGCCCATTACCCCTGGCAAATACGACCTGGTATTGGATCCTTCTCACCTTTTCCTTACCATTCACGAATCGGTTGGGCATCCTACCGAACTTGACCGTGTTTTAGGTTATGAGGCTAACTATGCAGGAACCAGTTTCTTAACGCTGGATAAATGGGAATCAAAAAAATTCAACTTCGGGAGCAAAGAAGTAAACATTATTGCCGATAAACTGGAAACAGGCTCTTTAGGTGCTGTAGGTTACGATGATGAAGGAGTAAAATGCGGTAAATGGGACATCATCAAAGATGGCATTTTGGTGAATTACCAGGCCATCCGCGATCAGGCACATATTTTAGGCTTGACAGCATCGCAGGGCTGTTGTTATGCCGATAGTTGGGACAGCATTCAGTTTCAGCGGATGCCCAACGTTTCGTTAGCACCCGGAAATGTTCCTTTAAGCGCTGCTGAGCTGGTTAAAAATGTCGAAAAAGGCATTTATATGTTCGGCCGGAATTCTTATTCCATCGATCAGCAACGCTATAACTTCCAGTTCAGCGCACAACTGGCCTATGAAATTAAGGAAGGTAAAATTGTGGGAATGTTTAAAGATGCCGCTTACCAGGCCAATACACAGGAATTCTGGAACTCCTGTGTGCAACGTTGTGATAAAAACGATTACCGTTTGGGCGGCACATTTTCGGATGGAAAAGGCCAACCGGGGCAGGCCAGTGCCGTTTCGCATGGCAGTGCCACCACCCGTTTTAATGGCGTTAATGTAATTAATACAGGAAGGAAGTTAGGGTAAGTTTCAAAAAACTCCCCGTTGCGAGGGGCACAACGAAGCAATCTTACCACGATCGCTATCGTCTGATTTGTAATCGGCATGCATGAGAAGGGCGATTGTATCGCCACACCTATTTTATCCTACATTGCAAAATGCAAACCTTCTCGTTACAAAAGATGACCAGCCTTTACAATATAAAAGATAAAACAATTAAGCTTATACTCTCTTAATACCATATTTGTAAAAAACGATAAGCATTAAAGAACCTTTGCTATACTCAGGATGACAGCATTTTTAAAATAACAAAGGGACATTCTATCCAGACATGTCCCTTTTTTCTAACCAAATATAAACCTGTTTGAGCCAGGAATTTCTTCTATCGGTAGGTCACCGAAATTCCTAAATGTTATTAATTATGCATAATAATCGTAGCCGTAATGGACGGTTCCGCTTATTGTGCCATTAATATCAACCGTGTAAATTTTCCCTGCCTCGAAAGCAGCAGCATTCAAAGCCGTATTGCCCTGCAGCGCAGTTGCCGTAGCTTTTCTAATGAAATAAAAGGAAACGGTATGTCTACTTGTTACCGGTTAATTTATAATCTATTGCTAGATCAGTTTGAGCACTTTTTCCTATGGAAAGTTGCTAGAAGTTCAACGAGGACTGACTCTCCCTTCTTCTGTATAAATCAACTAATTAATGGTGGTAAATTAATTAGCGTAATAACCTAAACTAGTGGTGGTGATTAGTTTCGGCTGTTCCTGATACCCCGGCAACTTATTGACTGAAATACATGACCACCATAATATTCTATCAAAATGCCCCGGGGTACCAGGATTTTTAAATGAGAATACTTGAATGGAAACCTTTATCAGGTGATCCGTATCTTAGTTTATATTAGCCGCAACAAAAGTTATACTGACCTGAAAAATTGATCAGAGAATATGACTGAAGTTGTACGCAGAGTTTCATATTGAACGTAGATTTGCTGGTGAACAGTTTTAATTTTTTGTAAAAGTATAAACTTTGAACAATTCAAACAAGTATTCCTATAGATTTTATAGACTTTATTTTTAAATCACTGATTTACAGAAATATAATTTATCAAACTAGGAGATTAGCAAAAGGTTTTGGTTAAGGGCACGCAGGCTTTTCATTTCATCTTCCATTATTAACTGCAAAGAACGTTAAGGCAAAGCATAAACAACGCAACGTTTTTCATTCCAGTATCCGTTTTACATCTTCCATAACATATTGTCATTCTGAACGAAGTGAAGAATCTTTTAGTTGAAAAATCCCTCCTTTCACTCCGGATAGCAGATTAAAAAAACAAATTCAAAAAAAATCTACTATTTCTATAGAAATTATAGTTTTTATTATTTACCTTTGTTTTGTCTCTTTCGAAAAGCGAATCAATAAGCGGATTGAAAAAGAAACATATAGTCATGTGGCCGAGTGGCGAGGTAAAGGTCTGCAAAACCTAGTACGGCGGTTCGATTCCGTCCATGACGTCTGAAATTGTATTACATACTTATCAAGAAAGACGGAGGGAATGGCCCTTTGATGTCTTAGCAACCTGTTTTAACAAGGTGCTAATTCCATCTGCAGGTAGCAGAAAAGATGAGTTTGAAAAGGTTGCTGCAACTATTTTCGGCAAATGATCAATAGCTACCCCCTCTTTCCGAAACCGTTAAACTAAATGTTGAGAAATGCCAGTTCATTTTGATTACCCATCAATCAGGGATTTTTTCGAGGTCTATGGAAACACTTCCTGCGAGAAATTAAACGACTATGAACATTGTAGGGCCGAATCAGACCGCCTTTATAATGAACAATTAAAAGAAAGTGAAAAAGAAATTCCTGCAGAGGATCAGGAAAAAACAGATAGCTCTTCAACATAAAAAAACCTAAATGCGTTTCATGCCCCCTACATTTTCAATGCCAACCAAAAGCTTACTCTTTATTGTTTTAACCTTTGCTCTTTTCGCAACGCCAGTCTGGGCACAAACCAAAGACCCCTCTCCCATTAATTTTCCTACACCTAAAAATGTAGACAACATGTTGTTCTACCTGCAGCGTGATCCAAATACAAATACGCTAATTTATGCCTTAAACCTAAAAGAAAATGGCAATATTGATGCCAGTTCGCCGATACAGGTATACTGGATCCGTTATGGTGAGCAAGGGCAAAAGAAAGATCTTGGTTATATCCAGCGAAAATTTGCCTATGGTATCGATACAAAAGCACTGGGCGGAGATAAGTACGAATTCCGATTTGTATCCCATAAAAAATTACCTTTTTACCTGCAGCGCACTCATGATAACAGTTATCATGCTTCGGTAACCATTAATAATCATACCATTAAGGTAAACCGGTTGTTTGTAAGAATACAGGGCGGCAGTTTCTGGCTCCCTAATGTAAAATATGCTGAGATTGAAGGGATTGATGAAGCAACAGGTAAGCCAATTGTAGAAAGGGTAAGTGTGAAGTAGCCCTTATTTTTTAACTGCAAAGGTAATATACCACGTTTTCTTCCTTTTTTACCACAGAGCACACAAAGGAGGGCACAAAGCTCACCACTACTGTCATTCTGAACGCAGTGAAGAACCATTTGTGAAATAGTTATTGCACTTAAAAGATCCTTCGTTACACTCAGGATGACAAATCAGGGAGATAAGGTCGTGTTTTCTTTGTACCTGCGGCTTTTTAACGGCAAAGGATCCAGAGGTAATATACCACGTTTTCTTCCTTTTTTACCACAGAGCACACAAAGGAGGGCACAAAGCTCACCAATACTGTCATTCTGAACGCAGTGAAGAATCTTTTGTGAAATAGTATCGTTGCACTTAAAAGATCCTTTGTTACACTCAGGATGACAAATCAGGGAGATAAGGTCGTGTTTTCTTTGTACCTGCGGCCTTTTAACGGCAAAGGATCCAGAGGTAATATACCACGTTTTCTTTCAATTTTACCACAGAGCACACAAAGGAGGGCACAAAGCTCACCACTACTGTCATTCTGAACGCAGTGAAGAACCTTTTGTGAAATAGTATTATTGCACTTAAAAGATCCTTCTTTGCACTCAGGACAACAAATCAGGGAGATAAGGATGTGTTTTCTTTGTACCTGCGGCTTTTTAACGGCAAAGGGTATGTGGACAATACCCCACGTTTTCTTCCTTTTTTACCACAGAGCACACAAAGAAAGGCACAAAGCTCACCATTACTGTCATTCTGAACGCAGTGAAGAATTTTTTGTGAAATAGTACGTTGCACTTAAAAGATCCTTCTTTGCACTCAGGATGACGAATATAAAAGCCTCTTTTATTTCGGTTCCTTTTTATTGTCAGTGGCGGTGCTGAAGGTCTTATCAAACTCACCTTTTATCCATTGTACTTTCCCTGCCGATTGCATGGCTGGTGCAATGATGTAATTACCGGTTTCACTATCGAGGATAACCAACATATTATTGGCATTTACTTCAGCACGGTACTTTCCTCCTGCCTGGTTCTGATCGTTTTTAAAACTAATGGCTGCGAACATTAAGCCAGCCCCCAAAAATCCCAATAAAAGGGATCTGGTATCCAATGTGATTTTCATATTGTTAAGATTTATTTGTGTGTAGAATCAAGTTAAGCATTTTACTTCCTGAATTTTAATTCTATCAGAAATATTGCATTTTCTTTGCCGCTAAATTTTAAGATATGAAATAGGCCAAAGCAGCTACAGGAATAGCTATAAAGAGTATCTGTTTCGGTTAAAGATCAATTTTTCTAAATCATTCATCAATGTTCTGCCCCCTGGGGCATCAGGTCAGACATATTGCCATATTATATATGGGGCTATGAGACCTGATACCATCAGAATGAGCAGGATGAGCGTAATAAAACTAAACTATGGAACCCCTTTGTCCTGAATAAATTCGCGGACAAAGTGTGCGGGGCCTGGTAAACAAACCCTCCAGGGTAAATAAAATGCCTTTATCTACATGTCAGACACCATGAATAAAAATCATGGTCAAGAAAATCTTTAAAGGAATAACATCCTTTCGTCTGAACAAATATACAATATATCACCAATTGGTGATAAAAATATTTAAAATTGATTATGTAATTTTCCGGTACGATTATTTTTTATCTTATGGAACAAGAAACAGCAGTTAAATCGTTAAGAAACAAAGAAAAAAGCAAGCAAAAATTCTTGGCTGCCGTGGAAAAAATACTCCATACAAAAGGTTTTTCGGGTCTTAAGGTGAACGATATCGCACGTACGGCAGGCCTGGACAAAAAACTGATCTATAACTATTTTGGCGGGAAAGACGGGCTTATTGACGAATATATCCGTTCGCAGGATTTCTGGAGCAATGTAAAAGATGAATCGGGAGGTGCTGCAGTAAACGACGGCGGGAAAACATTCGCTAAAGCGATGCTCCTCTCCCAATTCGATTATGTTTTTAAAAACAAGGATTTACAAAAAATCCTGCTTTGGGGATTGATAGAGAACCGCAAATCGTTAAAAAAACTTGCAAACGACCGTGAAGAAACCGGTGCTGTCTTATTTAAAAGTATTACCGATCCGTATTTCGGGGAAAATGCCAAAAGATACCGGGCCATTATTGCGCTGCTGATTGCGGGGATTTACTACCTGGATATTTATGCCACAACAAACGACTGTACTTTCTGCGGATTAGACCTTAAAAGTGCAGATGGACGATCGGAGATCGAAAATGCGCTGACTTTTCTGATCGACAAGACTTATGAAGAAGAAAAACGGGAAGAAAGCTTTTAGCAACATTCTTCCCGGCATACAACATGTCTTTTATCATTAATTTTGCTTAGCAACCGCCTTTGCGTGGCACACGTTTAAAAATTACCCGACCATCCCGTTCTACATATTCTGCCGATACGATTGGATATGAATACTTGGGCGCGTACGATACGTTATGGCTTCTTATTATGATTTTGTCGTTAACTTTCAGGCGATGCAATTGCTCAAGCTGAGATTTTTCCGGATCAAATTTTACAATGTAATCGACCGCATTAATCCTGACCATCACACCAAAACCTAATCTTGATCCCGGCGGAAGAGAAAGGGAAGTTATAACTGCCTCCATATTGGTAAAAGCACCTATGTACTCCCTTAATTTAGCAGCACCGAAATGTACATTTTTACCTTCTGGCGATGCTTCCCATTTTTTGAACTTTTGCCCATCAGGGCTGGCCTCCCACTTTTTCAGTTCAGCTTTCCTTTCGGCAGCAGTGAGTTTTTTGGGGCCTGGTTTTGGCGAAGTTTCATTTTTAATTCCACGGCCAGCAAATACTAATCCGCTTATTACAACCAGCGATAAGATGAGTACAGCAATAAATTTTTTCCTGTTTTTTGTGGCTTTACTTAACACAGATCTATCTGCTGATAAATCAGATGCGTTTACGGCATTTTTTCTATTTTCCATATCCTTTAAATTGATGAACAAAAATACTTTGATCGTATACTGCCAGAAGAGCTGGAATTGTAAATAAAAATGTAAACTTTGTAAATAAAAACCTGATAATATGCCTGATAGCCAAAATCGCCTCTTAGGGAAAGGTAAATACCTCATTGGATTTATGCTACTTCTGTTTGCCTCTGTTGCCTGCGCAGCTTTCGGTATGTTTAGCAGCGAGGACTTTGATATTGCCAGAAGGGAAGTTTTGCTGCGAAGACTGGGGCATGAGATACTCCTGCAATCGGGCGACAGCACTTCAAGGGTGCTGCCGGTAAAAAAGATAAGCGAAAACGAATACCGGATCGGGTTTGAGCATGAACTCACTTTTTTACCGGGTTCGCTGGTCAATATTACCAGGAAAGTATTAAAAGACCATCCGTTGGCTAATGATTATGTTGTTAAGGTTTTGAACACCGGCAATGCCAGCGTAGTTTATGGATTCGCCATATCCGAAAACAAAAAAGATGATATTATAACCTGCATAGGAAGAAAGCAGCCCTTGGCACGCTATGAGCTAAACATTGAATTTAAACCCACAGTAATCAGTACAGCGAAGAAAGGATACCTTTTAGGCAGCCTGCCATTTTTAACCCTTGTGGGCTTTATTTTTTTGAGAGCGGTTAAAACCCGTAAAGCTTTGCCCGCAGCTCAATCTGCCGGGGTGTTCACACTGGGATCGGTATCGTTCGATGCAAAAAACCGGCAGCTTACTGTAAACGACAAAACAACAGAGCTAACCGGAACCGAAAACCGGTTATTGCTTATTTTCGCATCATCGCCCAATGAAACCATCGCGAGAAGCCGCCTGCAAAAAGAGATATGGGAAGATGAAGGCGTAATTGTAGGGCGCAGTTTGGATATGTTTATATCAAAACTCAGAAAAAAACTGGAAGGCGATCAGCATATCAAAATTATCGTGATACGGGGCAAAGGATACAAGCTTCAAATTAGCTCATGAAAGAATCTTCCCAGCGGGGAGCTATAATATTTCTTGTCGTTTTTATCAATAAAGTACAATCTTATTCCCAACCGGAATGCAGTATAACACCTGTCCGCGCAGGCGGGGAAAATCTATCCTGTATTAAAGCCCCTGAAACAACTTCAAGGGTGACGATATTCCGGCGAAATCTAACCTTATTGATTTATACCATAAATTACTTCCTCAGCATGACACTTTTATACAACCTCTTTGTTTGCATCATAGCTGTATACCCAATGCATTTTTTTCTTCTCCATATTGATAAAATATTTTAACAAGATATCTCTGAAAAAATTGGCTATTGGATTTGGCTTTGATTTGGCCCTGCCTATTTTTCTTGCCTGTGCAATAATCATGGCCACCCGGGCAACCCTTAATTGCTGAAAACGTGAAAAGGCAATTCCGGTATCAGGGTACATGGCCAGGCAATTAGCCAAAACTGCACTATCTTCTAATGCAAGGGAAGCTCCTTGTCCAGTGTGCGGTGATATGGCATGTGCCGCATCGCCAATCAGGCATACTTTTGCTGTATACCATTTTTCCAAAGCGGGCATATCATAAATGGGATAAGCAAACAGGTTGCTGCTGGCCGCAATGATCTGGCTGATCTTAGGCTGATCCTTTTGATGAAGTTCCAACAAGTCTTTTTTTATATGTTGCTGCCGGAGATTGAGCTCCGAACCCCTTGACTCCTGTTCCCAATCGTAGTTGTTAAACCACCATACCTTTCCGGTATTGGTAGTGGAACATCCGAAAAATGCCTCTCGGCCAAAAGTCATGTCTATCGCTTGTGAGGCTTCTTCCCAGCCAGGGATCTTTACAATGGCCCCGGTAGAAAGCATTTTGGTATATACCGGTTTAGGCGCATCAGGAAAAATCAACCTTCTGCATCGTGAATGGATCCCATCGGCCCCGATCAACAGGTCGTAACCGGTCAACCTGCCTTTACTCGTCTCTACCTCTATTTTGGTTTCCCGGTAATCAATAGACATCAATTTGCAGCCATATTCTACCTGTACCCCCAAACTGATCAGTTTTTCCTGCAACAGCTTGCTGATCGCTGACCTCCTCACCTGTATACTGCTGATACCATAGGACTCCTTCTGGTACGATGCATCCAGTTCGGCAATGCGCTGTCCTTTTGAATTATAAAAACGGAGTGTTCCGGGAACATACTCTTCATAGAGTGGCGAAATATCAACAAGGCCGGAAAGGACATTCAGGCCGTTGGGTGATATACCAAAAAACAGGCCTTCGTTCATCTCTGCCTCGCTACGGGCCTCGATAATTTTTACCTGCGCACCCTGTTCAACCAGTTTAATCGCCAGGGCCGGGCCTGCAATCCCGCCGCCTACAATCAGTATTTTTCTTTTATCCATATCGTTATTCTTGAATAGTGTGATCCTTTTTAAACCTTAAGATGAACACATAGCCCAAATTGACCATTACATAAAGTCCCACGCGCAGGTAATTAAGGTTTTTCCACATAATTGCCTTTTCCAGCAATCCGGGATCTACGGCAGGCTTCACATCCATCGCCATAAACTGCATTAGCGTAGGGGCAAAATACTGGAGGGTCCATACCCGGAGTGCAATGTGCACTACCAGTAAGCCTATCATGGCGTTGCGCCTTGGCCTGATGTGCCAGTTAAAGAAAAGGGCAAGCAACAGGAAAATTTCATGTACGGAATGTACAATCATCCAGAAAAGCTTGAAATCAAGCCCATAAGGTGTCTTGAAAAAGAATAAGGAGGCAGGTGGGCCAGCCGTCCATGCCGGAACCATGATGGCCGTTTCCCACAATTGCGCACCATTCATTACAAAATAGAGTGCGGTGGCCACATACAGCCATTGATCTGCCCTCAATGTTTTATTGATTATCGCGTTCATTTTTTTGTTTTAAAATCTATAAGCAAAGCATTCTTGATATCTTTACCACAAAAATAATTAACTTTACAATAAAGTATCTTAATAACAAAAATAAATTGTTTTTATGGACAATAAAGAAAAATCAGAGAAAAAAATACTTTTGGCAGATATAGACCATTTGACGAGGGAATTTTCGACCGGTACAGTACTTATGCACCAGGCAATTGCGCAAAAAGCCGGCTTAACCGGTACCGACCATAAGTACATAGACCTGCTTCTGCAACATGGTTCTATGACAGCCGGGCAGCTGGCCGAGTTGAGCGGTATTACTACGGGAGCCGTTACAGCCATGATCGACAGGCTAGAAAAGAGCAAGCTGGTTACACGCGAACGCAGTGCTGATGACAGAAGGAAAGTGATTGTAGTTCTGGACCGTGAAGAGGCATTCAGGCGGATAGGTCCCTCATTTACGGCCATGCAGAACGATCTGGATAACCTGTATAATGATTTTACCGTTTCAGAACTGGTAACCATTGAAAAATACTTAAAGGCAGTTGTCGGATTTACCAATAAACAGATCAGGAACCTAAACGGACATTAGGCGATGGATAACATTAGAAAATATTTTAATGAATCCGTAACACCTTAATTATGAAACGGGTAATTTTGGTGGCAAAGGCATATCATATCTTTGGTTTCGTGCTCCCTTCCAGGTGTTATTGATTGTCTGAACCTACTTCTTTGTGGTGAGGTAAAGCAGCAGATAATTTAACTGTACGGGCCGGACTGCGCCTGACAAGACGTCGAGAGGCCTACACCCCGGCCAATGAAGGGTTCATTCCCGGGGTACAAGCAAAATCGCATCGGCAACGGTAGCCGTTCCGCTTGCGGCTATTTCAACAAATGCCGGCTTTCCGGAAAAACTGTAGGTACCAAGGCTTACCCACTCACCGCTGGTTTGTCCGAGTACCTTAACTTCACTATCCTTAATGCTGAGCTGTTTTTCCTGTTGCCCATCAAATATGGTGATTTTGCTTTCTGTAGCAGTTTTAGCACTTTTCGGATAATAAGTAAAAACTTCATATTTCCCCTTGGTCTGTTGGGCCAGGTGGTATCTTATCGTTTGAGGCTGATCCGTATTTTCGGATGCGACAAGAAAATCGGGGCCGTAACCTCCATGTTTTTGAGAATTCCATCTACCTTTTAGGGTTACCCCATCCGGGTTACTGTTATCGATCACGATTTCTGGCCTGCTGCCATCTACCAAAGGATCGGCCTTTAACTGTTGCTGGAGTTTGGCCACATTTATCTGCTGTACGGCAACCTTTTGATTGATGGCTTGCGCAGCCGCTGTAGCCGCCGATTGGGCCAGCACCATAAAAACGGGCTCCATACGGATTGAACCGTAGGCGATGTGCGTAGCCGAAAGACAAACGGGCACAATTAAATTGGAAACTTCTTTTTCTTTTGGAACAATAGCCCTGTATGAAATCGGGTAAGGGCCAAATCCGCCTTCCTCTACATTTCCTTCATTTCTTACTTCGCCATTAACCACGATCCGGTCGCAATTATGCGAATCCATCGTATAAGCGGCCATGCCTACCCCATCGGTAACCGTCTCTCTCCCCTGACAATGGTGTTGGGTCATGACCAACTCTCCTTTCATTCTTCTTGCCTCCCTAATATATAATTGATGAGACCAATTGCCATGATCCTGATATTCGTCTTTCGGGTAGCCCCATTGAGCAATTTCTTCCCGGATATGTTCTGGCACTCTTGGATCAGTGCCTACAAAAAACAACAAACCTTTGGTATAATCTGTGTGTGCTTTCCAAATCTCTGCGCGTTTGCTGTAATCCGCTTCCGGATAATCCCAATTCATACCTATCATATCTGTAGAAAAGCCATTCCTATTATTGATATCTGTTTTTTGGTTAGGCATTCCACTCCATATAAATACATCCTGAAGCGATTTCCATGTACGCTTTTCCATTTGACGAATCAACAACTCATAGCGCTCTGGCTTATAATTATCGGGTTTCGTAATGGGAATACGGTTTTTCGGGTTATTGGTTAAACAGATCCTGAAATTATAGGCCTGTACCTTCTTATCGCCACTTCCGGTTTCCTTAAGTGTGCCTTTTCCTATTCCCCATAGCAGGCCACTAGATGGGTCCCCTTTAATTTTATAAGGATCAATACCCTGGGGCAATTGATGGCCATTCATCAACTGTACCCCGTTAAAAGTTTCGCCATACTCGGCATTTGCCTCTCTGCCTACCGTGTACGACACACCTGCGCGGGCCATCAGATCACCTTCATACGAACAATCTATGAATACTTTAGCATTTACGGCAGTTATTTGTTTTTTGTTGGGGTTATCTAACCTGATTGAAACAATCTTATTGCCTTTTTTTACCACACCAGTAATTCTATTTTGAAAAAGTACAGGTACGTGACCTCTTTTTACATAATCATTAAATAGGTTTTCAGCCACATGAGGTTCAAATACCCATTGTTCAAAACGGCCATAATGACTGCCTACCCTCCGATAAAAATCGAGTGCCAGGCCACTAATTGCATACTTATTACCGATATCGGTAAGACCAAGTCCTCCGCTGCTCATACCACCGAGGTTTTTTCCGGGCTCTATAAGCAGTACAGACTTGCCAAGTTTTGCAGCAGTATAAGCTGCAATTACACCTGCAGAGGTTCCGCCATAAATACAGATATCATATGATTTTGAAGTCGACTGGGCAAAGTTTGCTTTTGTAACCAGCAAAAATGCCAGCAAACAAAGCAGGGTTTTTATCAATTTAGCATTTCTATACATCATTAATAATTAGGATTGGGTTTAAGGTTTGGATTAGTAACGGTTTCAATAAATGGAATAGGCCAAAGGTAATCTCTATCCTTGTTAAAAGTGCGCACCTCTACTACACGCATATCTGCACGGTTAGGCACATTAGTATAATCGGCAAGGCCATTTTCATCAATTTGTGGTGCAGCGGCCACCAAACCACGTTGTACGCGGCCATAAAAATTCCCCGTCATGGCTTTCTCAGCAATCCGCCACCTTCGCAAATCACTTAACCTAAAGCCTTCCATTGCCAATTCGTAAAGACGTTCTTTGCGTACCAGGCTCCTAAACTCAGCCTGCGATTTACCTGAAGTTATAGCCGGCATATTTACGCTGGGCCGTGTTCTTACCCGGTTTATCGCATCGTAAGCAGATTGATCCAGCTGTTGCAGCTCATTTTTTGCTTCAGCGTAAATCAACAAAATCTCGGCAAACCTTATCTGAATTATATTCAGTTCTGAATTGGTACGATCTAAACGGTCATCAAGATCGACATATTTTTTCCAGCAATAACCGGTAAATGTGGCAAAGGCGTTGAGTGCATCCTGATTGTCTACACGGGTAGCAGGATTGGTATTGTAATTCCAACATTTTACACTGTCACGATGGGTTTCAAACTGATAATTGAAGTATATCGAACCGGGTACCGCTATGGTAAAGGTTAACCTGGGGTCTCTATTTTTGTAAGGCGTAGCCGGATCAAACAAAGGAGATTTATCAATATTTAATCCATCAGTACATAAGTAAGCATCTACCAGCGATTGCGATGGCACTTTATTGGTAAAACCAAGGCCATTTCGCGACACCAGGTTGTTAGGCGTAGAATGAGTTTTGGTACGGGACGCTTTTAAATATTGAAATGCCCAGATGATCTCAGTTGAGTTCTGTCCGGCATAACTGAATAATGTGCCAAAATTACTATGAAGGTTATAAACATTAAGGTCCATTACGGCTTTTGCAGCTTCTGCAGCTACTGCCCATCGCTGGTTGTACAAGGCTGTTCGGGCTTTGATGGCCAGGGCAGCACCCCTGCTCGCCCTGCCTACATCTGCTCCGGTATAGGTAACAGGTAAATCTATAGCAGCTTCAGTAAGTTCTTTAAGTATAAAATCTACCACTTCGTTTTTTGGATTCTTCGGAATGTTCATCTCTTCCAAAGAGAGTGTTTTGGTTACCAAAGGTACATCCCCGAAGTTATCGATGAGGTAATGATAGGTATAGGCACGCATAAACCTGGCTTCGGCACGGGAACGGTTAAATATAGTAGCCGTGGTTTTATCTTTCACTTTGTCTATATTATCCAGTATGAAATTACACTTGGCGATTACTTTATACCCTTCGGTCCACACGCTAAGTGCAAAACCGTTATTGCTATCATGATTACCTTTGCCGATACTCTGCAGGGCACTATTATTCCGGTCCCAACCAATATCGCTGCCATTATCAGTCAAGAGGTTTAGTGGCATGTTATCCAATGGCGCATAATTTGCATAGCGGTACAGGCCATTTACGGCGAGCAAAAGTTCATCCTGGTTGGTAAAAAATGAATCGTCGGAAGGCCCGCTTAAAGGATATTTTTCCAGATAATCTGATTTGCAAGCTGCAAGTGTGGCCATCAGGAAAACGACCATCAGCCAGTGTTTTTTGGTTCTCATCAGTATATTATTTTTACGGATGTTTAATATTAAATACGTTTTCATTTCTGCAGTTCTTTAAAATGATGCCTCTAAGCCAAAACTATAAACCTTTACCTGTGGATATATATTTCCACCGCCTACTGGCGCTTCTACATCATAACCTTTCCAAAAGCGGTCGAACGAAGCCAAGTTAGAACCATTGGCGAAAATGCGTAAACGCTTAATCGCTGCTTTTTGGCTGAATTTGCCAGGCAGTGTGTAACCGATCTGTATATTTTTCAACCTCAAGTAAGAAGCATCTTTCAGGTAAAATGTAGATACCTGCTCGTTATTGGTTTCTCCAAATGCCAATCGCGGAAATTTAGCATCCGGATTATCCGGGGTCCAGCGGTCTTTATTGTCTTCGCGGATTGTGCCTCCAATTGCTCCGCCAACATTGAAAGGTAAAATACCGGGGCCGCTCAAATAACCATTGGCCTTGCCCACGCCCTGCAGCAATATTCCTAAATCAAAGCCTTTGTAAGATGCAGCCAAATTTGCTGCATAAGTAAACCGTGGAATTGTTCCCCCGATCACCACTTTATCGGATTCGTTTATGATACCATCTCCATTTTGATCACGGTATCTGATGTCTCCTGCCTTAACTGTACCAAACTGTTTGGCATGCGCTGCCACTTCTGCATCAGACTGGAATAAACCTTCGGCAACATAACCGAATAGCGATCCTATTGCATACCCTTCACGATTTACAGTGGTTCCCGTTTGGTTAATACCATGTGTATCTACCACCTTATTGATTACATCAGAAACATTTACATTCACCTGGTAATTAAATTCTTTGATTTTTCCTTTATAACCCATGCCTAATTCCCAACCATTATTATCTACCACACCAGCGTTTTGGAAAGGCTTGCCCAATCCCCCAATTAAGGGAATATCCAGTGGCAATAAAATATCGCTTGTACGGCGACGGTAATAATCTGCAGTAATGGTCAGGCTATTAAACAGGGTCAAATCCAAACCGATGTTTTTTTCTTCCGTACTTTCCCAAGAGATATTTTTATTGGCCAATGTGTTCAGTGCTGCAGTATTAACGATTTGCTTACCTAAGGTATACGATTCCAATACAATAGCGGTAACGGAAGGATAAGTGCCGATATTCTGGTTACCCAAAGCTCCCCACGATACCCTCAATTTTGCTTCGTTGATTATTTTCTTTAACCCAGACATAAAACCCTCTTCCGAAATGCGCCATCCGGCAGATGCCGAGGGGAAAAATCCATATTTGTTACCGGCAGAAAAACGTGAGGAACCATCGTAGCGGGCATTAAGCTCTACCAGGTATTTGCCTTTGAAAGCATAGTTAATCCGGCCAAAAAATGATTGCAAAGCCCATTCTTCGGCACTCCCTGTAGCTTGTTGGTTCAGTGCTGAACCGGCATTCAGCAAATCATAATTCGGTAGAATAAAGTTATCGCGGTAAGCATTTACCCACTCATTATAAAAATCTTCGCGCGAAGCACCTACCAGAAATTTGAAGTGGTGATTACCAAAATTTTTATTGGCGGTAACCGTTGCCCTTGTATTGTTGAAAAAAGAGTGGCTGTTGCTTTCTGTAAGCATAGACATGGCAGGTGTTAAAAAGCTTGGCGTGCCATTAGGCAAATAAGATTGAATAGCAATACGGTAATTTTTTCCTGTAGAAAGCGCATATTTAGGGGAATATGCCACTTCAGCTTCCAGCCAATCGAACGGTTTGTAGTTTAATACCGCGTTGATGCTTCCAAAAGGTGCCCGGGTGCGGTTGGTTCCACCAGCTATACTTGCCGAAATAGGGTTAGAGCCGTTCCATCCTACCCCCCATTGTCCGGCCTGGGTAATTCCTATCTGGTTGGCCGGAATACCGTTCATCCATTGAAAAATTTCTCCTGAACCCACTGCAGGATCTGTTGTAATGGCATTCACATATTGTAAATCGATACGGGCGTTCAGTTTATCAGAAAATTTGATATCGGCATTTGTTCTGATGGTATAACGCTTGAAACCTGAATTCTGAATAACGCCTTTCTGATCCAGCAAACCAAAAGAGCCTAATAAACGCACTTTATTTGTACCACCCTGAACCGTCAGGAAATGACTTTGCTGTAAGCCCGAACCTGTTAAGGTTTCTTTCTGCCAATCGGTATTTGGATAAGCATCAGAACCTGCACCGTTCTGTGCCCTATACTGTTCAATCAGTGATGCCGGGTAAAGTGGGGTGCGTCCCGTATTCACGTAGGCCTCATTAGTGAGCAGCATATGATCTAAAGCATCCACAATATCTGGCATATTGGTTGGATTTTGCCATCCGATGTAATTATTATAGGAAAGTCCTACCTGGTCTACATTGGCTCGCTTCGTGGTAATCAAGATTACACCATTAGCCGCCCTGGAACCATAAATGGAAGAAGACGCGGCGTCTTTAAGTACAGAGATAGACTCAATGAGGTTGGGATCTATGTTGTTCATAGAGCCTTCTATTCCATCAATCATTACTAAAGGATTGGGATCGCTTAAAGTACCCACACCGCGTATACGGATGCTTGCTGCATCTCCGCCAGGCCTTCCGGAACTTTGCCTCACCGTTACGCCAGGGGCCATGCCCTGTAATGCGGCAGAAGTTTGCCCTACTGGCCTCACCGCTATATCTTTACCTGATATTTGCGAAACCGCCCCGGTAAGGCTGGTTTTTTGCTGCTTACCATAACCTACAATAACGATTTCATCGAGATTTTCATTGGCGACCTTTAATTTAACGTTAATGATCACCTGCGTACCCACCTGAATTTCCTGGGCTGCATAGCCCATGTAAGAGAAGACTAAAACATCATTATTGGTTGCATTAATCTTATAACGTCCATCATTATCGGTCTGCGTACCGTAGGCAGCTCCTTTTATTTTAATACTGACACCTGGCAATGGCCCGTCTGTTTCGTCGGTAACCCGACCACTTATTTCGGCTTTCAATGCCCGGATATCGGCCTGGTCTTTCTTTGGTACGGGGCTTGGAGCAGCTTTTTGAAGCACAATGTATTTATTCTTCACTAGCCAATCCAGTTGCTTACCTTTAAGTGCCACTGCCATTACATCAGCAAGTTCAGCAGCTTCAAAAGCCACCGAAATGGTCTGTGAATCATCTAATAATGCATTACTGTAAAAAACCGTAAGTCCTGTTTGTTTTTTAATCGTTTTAAAAAGATAGGCCAGTGTAATGTTGTTGGCCTTTAAACTAATCTTTGCCGGAAATTGAGCAGCTACCGAACTAACTGCAAAGAAAAGCATTAACGAAATTACCGGTAAGGACAACCGGCCCATTCGGGTAAGATTTTTGATCATGCGTTTAGGTTTATATTTAAGTTAAACCCATGATGCAATAATTCTTAAAAGGGGTGAATGTTTTTTAAAAAAATTTAATAAAAGGTTAATATGCCTTTTTCCAGCTTGCTATGAATGCCTGAGGTTAGCTGTAAATTAGAAAGCACCACTTCTAATGATTGGCTTTTGTCTATCTCTCCTGTAAATATCTGCTTGCTGATCGCGGTTGATTTCCAGTCAATTTTCACATCGTACCAACGAACCAAAACCTGCGCAATCTCTCCCAGTGGCTTGTGATGAAAATAGTAGGAGCCTTTGCGCCAGGAGAGCAAATCGGCATCGAAATTTCTAACACCAAGTGTACCGGATCGAGCAAAAACCTCTTCGCCAGGCTTCAACAGGATATTTTCTTGGTCTTTAACTGCTGATATAGCACCTTCTACCAAAGAAGCTGTAAATACTTCGTTTTCATAGGCACTTATATTGAAGGAGGTACCATGTACCTGTATTGCAGCATAATCTGTATGCACGATAAAAGGTACTTTCGCATTTTTAGCTACTTCAAAATATGCCTCGCCCTTTAAATATACTTCACGTTTGGAAAGATCAAAACGAAAGGGGAAACGCAAACTTGATGTTGCATTTAACCACACAGTTGTGCCATCGTTTAATTTTATTTTATAGTCTTTTGTAGGTGGCACCACCAATGTTGCCCACTGCAGAGACTTGCTTGCATCGCTGGTGTAGCTCAATTCTTTAGATTGATTATTGATTTCTGTACCTGCTATTTCAAATTTCCGGTCGGCAGAAAGATCAAGTGTTTGCCCATCATCTGTTTTTAAATATACCTGGTGATGAGGGGCCTGCAGTGTAACGGTATTATGGCCACGAAACATCCAAAAACCAATAAATGCAATCGCCAATACAGCTGCCGAAGATACCACATACCGCCACATCGGTACCTTTTTAGCTTCAATTGCATGTTGATCATCTTTTAACTCTTTACTTATACGATTCCATGCCTGCTGTTCATCTAAACGATCCAGAAAATCAGAAGCACGGGACGACGCCTGAAACTGACCGAGAATATGCTGCCAATATGCCCTGGCTGCTGGCGAATCTGAAAGCGCTTTATTCACCATTAGCTCATCTTCTTCACTGATCGTTCCGGCCAGCTTTTCCACCAAGAGTGCCTTAATATATTCGTCGTTATACTCCATCTCCTTATTCAGATGCATGTTCGTCTCTATTAGGTGAATGTTATTTTAAATTTATTAGTTTTTTCTGCAGCACTTTTACTGCCAATTTAAGGTGTGTCTTCACCGAGTTGATGGAAACCCCCATTTCATCTGCCGCTTCCTGATACTTTTTATGGTCTATATGTACCAGTTTAAAGGCTTTTTGGCGTTGTATGGAAAGTTCATTGAAAATCGTTTTCACCTGTTGTTCCCGCAAATCGTTGGGGACCTCTCTTTGCCCTTGTTCCTCTGTTTCCTGCACTAACGACTGTGTATATACCTCTAACTGGCGTTGCGTACTCTTTTTCTTGCGCAATACCATCAGACATTGGTTGTGTACGGCACGAAACAGGTACGACTTTAATGAAGATTTGACGGACCGGTAATGGTTTTTCTGCCACATCTCCACGAAAAGGTTCTGCACCACATCTTCTGCTTCCATTTCATCATCCAGAATAAGGAAAGCTTTGAGCGCAAGGGCTCGATAGTATTTTTTGAATACACGCTCATGAGCAGTTTTATGCCCTGATTGAAGCTCATCAAGTAATATTTGGTCCTCTTCCTGCATTTAACAACAGCCTAAAGTGAGCTAAATATATCACTTTTTACTAAAAGAAAGTATACCTGTTTTTTTGAAATGCCGAAGCTGTTTTATTATCATTCAGCCATTTACCAACGTCATAGAATCTGCTTTCTGCCGAAGCTTTTTCAGTGCAATTAGAAAATAAACGGAATCATCATGGCGAGGAGGAACGACGAAGCCTAGCTGCTACAGGCTTCGCCGGCTAAAAAGCCTTCCAGCAACGACGATTTCTCGAGGAGATCTAAACGTTAAATTCTCCTGCTACTCTTATTGATTCTTATACAATCCCCCTCAGTGTGTCACAGTAAAATGTAATATGCTTTAGTTGAATAAAATTTAAACGCATTCCAATAAATTCTGCTAAAAAACACCCGATTATTCAAATGTGCTAGTAAAAATGACGAAACAAGCTATCCTTATACCGCCGATCCAAATAATTTAGCTTCCTTATCATCAACCAATATATGAGCTGGAAGCCGAATAAATTACGAACGATTTCTTTTTACCTCCTCTTTTTAATCCTGCCCCTGGTTGCCTACAAAAGGGCTGAAGGACTGAAAGACTATTATAAAGATTACTTTCCCATAGGAGTTGCGGTTAAGCCTTCCGATCTCCGGAGCGATGAAAAATCGTTAATCCTCACACATTTCAGCTCCATCACTGCAGAAAATGCAATGAAAATGGGTCCCATACACCCGTTTGAAAAAAAATATTTCTGGCAAATTGCCGACTCCATTGTTCAATTCGGGTTAGACCATCAATTAAAAATAAGGGGGCACTGCCTGGTTTGGCACGGACAAACGCCAAGATGGCTGTTTAAAGATTCTACAGGAAACCAGGTTAATAAAGAAGTTTTACTTTCGAGGATCAAAGACCATATTAATACGGTGGTATCGCGCTACCGCGGAAAAATTTATGCCTGGGATGTTGTGAATGAGGCAATAGCCGATGACACCAGCACTTACCGCAAATCTCAGCTGTATCAGATTGCCGGAGAAGAGTTTATTGAGCAGGCATTCAGGTATGCACACGCCGCAGATCCAAAGGCAGTGTTATTTTACAACGATTACAATACGGAAAATCCAATAAAAAGAGAGAAGATTTATACCATGCTGAAAAAGCTGCTGGCCAAAGGAGTTCCCATCCATGGTGTAGGTTTACAGGCACATTGGTCTGTCAATAACCCGAGCCGGTCAGAGCTTGAAAAATCAATCGAATTATTTTCATCCCTGGGTCTTCAGATCCAGTTTACCGAACTGGACATTTCCGTATTTCCGGGGAGGCAGGGTGGTCAGCTGATCACGGGAGAAAAAAGCCTTGATAAAACGGCTTTTACACCGGAAATGGAACAACAGCAACTGGAGAAATATAAGATGGTTTTTGAGGTATTCAGAAAATATAAAAAGCATATTACCGGTGTTACGTTCTGGAACCTTTCAGACCGCTACAGCTGGCTGGATGGCCGGGGCAGAAAAAACTTCCCGTTATTGTTCGACACGGATTTACAACCTAAAAAAGCATACTACGAGGTAACCAGGTTTTAAGCGGACAGTGAGCAGATGGCCGCAAAATTGCTGCGGCCGTTCCTGCTGCGGTAAGGCCTGTCCATAACTGCATCTAATCAAATACTATTAATATAACCAAATATGAATATGACCAAATTACGGGCCGCTTTTATCTGTGCAGCCCTATTGCTAATCAGCATTCCCTCCTTTTCACAGGATCCTAATTTTTATATCTTTCTCTGCTTCGGGCAGTCGAACATGGAAGGTGCTGCTAAATTTGAAGCACAGGATACCACAGCGGTTGATGAAAGGTTTAAACTGCTGGAGGCTGTTGATTGCCCTGGCTTAAACCGGATAAAAGGCAACTGGTACACAGCTGTGCCACCACTTACACGGTGCAATACCGGTTTGGGTCCTGTAGATTATTTCGGCCGGGCACTTGTTGCCAAGCTGCCTGAAAACGTTAAAATAGGTGTTATCAACGTTGCTATAGGCGGATGTAAGATCGAACTGTTCGACAAGGAAAATTACCAGTCTTATACAGCCACAGCGCCTGATTGGATGAAGGGCATGTTAGCCGGATATGAAGGAAACCCATACGCCCGGTTGGTTGAATTGGGCAAAATTGCCCAGCGGAGTGGCATCATCAAAGGAATATTGTTGCACCAGGGAGAATCGAATACGGGCGATAAGGCATGGCCGGAAAAAGTAAAGCAGGTATATGAAAACCTGTTGAAAGACCTGGAGCTGAAAGCTGAAAAGACCCCGCTGCTTGCCGGCGAAGTGGTAAATGCCGATCAGGGCGGGGTTTGTGCCAGTATGAATACCATTATCGCCACCCTACCGCAAACCATTACCAATGCACATGTTATTTCTTCTGCGGGCTGCCCGGATGGACCAGACAACCTGCACTTTTCGGCCGAAGGTTACCGCATGCTGGGTAAAAGGTATGCAGAAAAGATGCTCAGTTTACTCGGCAAGCCGTAACCCAATAAGCTGTAACCTTTCAAAATTGAAGATAATGAATACCAAAAATATACTTTTAAGCGCTGGTTTAATGCTATGCTTTGCGTTGAGCTTTGGGGCATATAAAACCATACCCTTTTCTTACGGTCATCAAACCGATACCATTGGTTTAAAAGATGTTTATAAAAACTATTTTTCTATTGGTGTTGCCGTTGGCAAACGTAATCTGGCCGGAGAAGAAAGTGCCTTGATCAAAAAACACTTTAACAGCATCACGGCGGAGAACGACATGAAAATGGAGCGGATGCAACCCCAGGAAGGCCAATTCAACTGGAAGGAAGCCGATTCGCTCATCAGTTTTGCAGAGAAAAATAACATCAAAGTACGCGGACATAATTTATGCTGGCACGAACAGGCACCTTCCTGGTTCTTTACGGATAAAGATGGAAAAGAAGTAAGTAAAGCCGTATTGCTACAGCGGTTAAAGGCACATATCGATGCGGTTGTTGGGCGGTATAAAGGAAAAATATATGCCTGGGACGTTGTAAATGAGGCCATTGACGATGATTCTACCCGGTATCTCCGCAATTCCAAATGGTTTCAGATCTGCGGCGAAGACTTTATCGCCAAAGCTTTCGAATATGCCCACGCCGCCGATCCCGATGCCAAGCTTTATTACAATGATTACAATACCGAAAGACCCGAAAAGCGGGAACGTGTGTACAGGTTACTCAAGAGCCTAAAAGACAAAGGCGTTCCTATAGACGGCGTTGGTTTGCAGGCACACTGGTCTATTTACGAACCTACTGAAAAAGAACTGGTTTTGGCAATCAGGCGTTATTCCTCTTTAGGCCTTAAAATACAGTTTACCGAATTGGATATTTCTATTTATCCCTGGGAGAAAAATAAACGAAGCAAACGCCCCGATGAAAGCGACGCTTACACTGCCGAACTCGAAGCCAGGCAGATAGCGCAATACAAAATGGTGTTCGATGTATTCAGAAGATATAAAAATGTAATCACCAATGTTACCTTCTGGAATATTTCAGACCGCCGCACCTGGCTGGACGGTTATCCCGTACCCGGCCGTAAAAATTATCCTTTACTTTTCGATACGCAGTTAAAACCCAAAAAAGCTTACTGGGAGGTCGTTAAATTTTAACTCATGAAGAAATTATTTGCACTGATCTTATTTTTTTCCGGCTTTATCACCGTCCGGGCTCATACGCTCGATCCAATTACGGTAAATACTTACCTTCCCGGAAGCTTTCCACTGGTGAGCCAGGGTAAGGTTCCGGCAATTATTGTCGATAATCACGAATGGCCCGGCGTTGTACGGGCAGCTAAAAATCTTCAGAACGATATTAAACTGGTGAGTGGTATTGAGCCTGTATTTTTAACCGGTAAAACCAGCAGGCTGCCCATCATCATTGGTACAATCGGTAAAAGCAAAATCATCGGCGACATGATCCGTAACCGCAGCCTGGATGGTTCAGAAATTGCGGGCAAGTGGGAGGCGACCTTAATACAGGTGGTAAAAAACCCGGTAAAGGGGATTGATTCGGCCCTGGTAATTGCAGGCAGCGACAAACGTGGAACCATATACGGAGTATACGAACTTTCTGCTCAGATGGGTGTTTCGCCATGGTATTACTGGGCGGATGTACCGGTAAAAAAAAGCCAATCGCTCTACGTTATCGGAGGAAGCCATGTAATTTCATCGCCGGCGGTAAAATACCGGGGAATATTTTTAAATGACGAAGCCCCTGCACTTTCGGGCTGGAGCAGAAAAGAATTTGGAGGCTTTAACCATAAGTTTTATGAAAAGGTGTTCGAACTGATTCTCCGTTTAAAGGGAAATTATTTATGGCCGGCCATGTGGGGTAATGCATTTAACGACGACGATGTGCTCAATCCTATTTTGGCTGATGAATACGGGGTAGTAATCGGAACTTCACACCACGAACCCCTAACACGTGCACACGATGAATGGAAACGATATAAGGGCGGTAAATGGAATTATGAACAAAATCCGGCACAGTTACGTGCATTTTGGGAAAGCGGCCTGCAACGTGTAGCCGGTAAAGAACAAATTATTACCATTGGTATGCGTGGTGATGGCGACGAGCCGATGTCAGATGGTACAGCCACCGCCCTGCTCGAAAAAATTGTAAACGACCAGCGCCAGATTATTGAAAAAGTAACCCAAAAACCTGCGGC
The DNA here is from genome assembly GCF_014196715.1 of Pedobacter zeae. Taxonomy (GTDB): domain Bacteria; phylum Bacteroidota; class Bacteroidia; order Sphingobacteriales; family Sphingobacteriaceae; genus Pedobacter; species Pedobacter zeae. Next base: position 899,162 of record NZ_JACIEF010000002.1, on the reverse strand, counting down.
GCAAACCCCGCAGCTTTGGGCCTTATACAAAGAAGTTCAGGATTATTACGATAAAGGAATGCGCGTTCCGGACGACGTTACTTTACTGCTTTGCGATGATAATTGGGGCAACATCAGAAAATTGCCGGCCCTGGGAGAGAAACCCAGAAAAGGTGGTTATGGAATTTATTATCACTTCGATTATGTAGGCGGTCCGAGAAACTATAAATGGATAAATACTAATCCCATCCAAAAAATATGGGAACAAATGCACATGGCTTACGAGTACAATGCCAACCAGATTTGGATTGTAAACGTTGGTGATTTAAAACCCATGGAATTTCCCATTCAATTCTTTTTAGATTATGCCTGGAACCCTGATGCCATACCGGCTGATAAATTAATAGACTATACTACCCAATGGGCTGCCAAACAATTTGGTAATGAACAGGCCGTAGCCATATCGAGTCATATAGACACCTACCTGAAATATGCCGGAAGGGTTAAACCAGAACTGCTTGATGAAAACACTTATAGTTTAACCAACTATAATGAGTTTGAACAGGTTACCAATGATTTTATTAAACTCAAACAACAAGCTATAACCACCAGCAAACAATTAGCTGATCACCAAAAAGATGCTTATTACCAGCTGGTACTTCATCCTATTGAGGCCCTGGCCAATTTGTACGAGCTTTATCTAGCCGTGGCCAAAAATACACTATATGCCAAACAGGGCAGGTTTTCGGCCAATGGTTTCGCCAGAAAGGTCGATTCATTGTTTAAAAAAGATGCTGAAATCAGTACTTATTACAACAAAACAATGGCCGGTGGAAAATGGGATCATATGATGGACCAAACACACATTGGATACACTTCCTGGCAGCAACCGGATCGCAATATCGCCCCTAAAACTACACTCATCAACAACCCCGTTACTGCCCTGGGTATTTCACCGGAAAACTCAGCACTTCACTTTACAGGAAAAACAAAGTTACCCAATGGTTTCACTTTTTCGGCAGTCACCAATGCATTCCATAGCTTCGAAATTTTTAAAACAGGTGCAGGAGAAGTGAAATACGAGATTAAAGCCCCTCCTTTTGTATCGCTAAGCCGCCAGAAAGGGATGCTTGGTGATGATCAGAAAATTTACATCAGCATTGACTGGAGTAAAGCGCCAAAAGGGACTAAAACAACCGAAATGCTTATTACTGGCAGTAACCATTCAATTATTACCGTGCCTATCAAAACTGAAAATACATTACCGGCAGATTTAACTCCCGATTTATTCCTTGCCGATGATGGCTACCTCTCAATAGAAGCGGCAAGCTACAACAGGGCGGTAAACAGCCGGCCAATTTTTTGGAAAACCATCCCAGGTTACGGAAAAACAAAAGACGGTGTAATCGTAACGCCGGTAAGCTCGCCTGTGCAGCAACCCGGTGAAGGTGCTCCGCATTTGGCCTACGATATTTTTGTAAACGAAACGGGTAGTTTCAACTTAAATACCTTCGTATCTCCTACCATTGATTTTACAGGAAAAGATGGTTTAAAATTCGCGGTTTCATTGGATGAACAAAGCCCGATTGTGGTTAATATCAGCAAAGATTATACTTCTGATTATACCTGGGGGCAATCGGTGGCCAACAATATTAAAATCTTCAAAACACCCCTGGTTTTTAATAAACCAGGTAAACACACCCTCCGGTATTGGATGATTAACCCCGGGGTGGTACTCCAGAAATTGGTGCTGGATCTTGGCGGATTAAAACCAAGTTATTTAGGACCTGCTGAGAGCATTAGAAGTACACAAAATTAACTTTAACGAAACCGATAAAATATATGAACGAATTAAGAAAACTAATCCTTTTTACCGCTGTAACCGGAATGGCTTTTGCCGGCGCTTGTCAGCAGGCAAACCAGAAAACAGAAAGTAAAACTACAAATGCGGATAAAAAAACCGGCTACCTTTCGCAGCCCATTATTTCCAACATTTACACTGCCGATCCTTCTGCACACCTGTTCAATGGAAAAATTTACATTTACCCATCGCACGATATCGAAACCGAAACCAAAGAAAATGACAATGGCGACCATTTTGACATGAGAGACTATCACATTTTAAGTATGGACAGCATTAATGGCAAGGTTACCGATCATGGTGTGGCATTAAGTATCGGAGACATTCCATGGGCAGGCAGACAGCTCTGGGCACCGGATGCGGCTTTTAAAAACGGCACCTATTACCTTTATTTCCCGGTTAAAGATAAATCAGGTGTATTTAGGATAGGGGTTGCAACGTCAAAAAATCCGGCAGGACCTTTTAAGGCCGAACCAACGCCTATTAAAGGAAGTTTCAGTATTGATCCGGCAGTATTTACCGATACCGATGGAGCCAGCTACATGTATTTTGGCGGTATTTGGGGCGGGCAGTTGCAGCGCTGGAATAATGGAGCATATGATAAAAACGGGTCTAAAACCGATTCACAAAAAGAAAATGAGCCCGCTTTGAGCGCTAAAGTAGCCAAATTGAGTAGCGACATGTTATCATTTGATGGCGAAGTAAAAGATGTTCAGCTTGTAGATAAACAAGGAAAGCCTTTGCTCACCAAAGACCACGACAGGCGTTTCTTCGAAGGAGGCTGGATGCACAAATTTAATGGCAAATATTATTTCACCTATTCAACCGGCGATACCCATTACCTGGCTTACGCGATTGGTGATAAACCCTATGGGCCATTTGTTTACGAAGGTACTTTTATGAAGCCTGTTCAGGGTTGGACCACCCACCATTCTATCTTAGAAATTAATGGCAAATGGTATATCTTTTATCATGACACCCAACTTTCGGGCAAAACACACCTTAGAAACGTGAAAGTAACCGAATTGAAGCACAAGGCTGATGGTACAATCGAAATGATTGATCCCTTTGTTAAATAACGTGATTTTTGAATATTGATGTTTGATTACCAGTTTGTTACAACATACTTCGTCATTACGAGGCGATGAGCGAACCGAAGCAATCTATCATGTAATTTATCATCAAAAAGGGTGCTTCACTCCTGCGCCCCGCCTTCTTCATTTCGCAATGATGAAATTAAGGTCCAAAACTCACCTTAAATAGCAATCTGAAACATGCTTACCGGTGGAAATTTAAATGAGGTTTTAAATTTCCACCGGTAAATAGCCATTACTTGTTGGCAAATACCAGTTGGGAAAATTGGTAGAGGTCGTTTTTCCAAACCTTGAAATCATGTTTTCCCGGTTCTTTGTAGAAAATATGGGGTACTTTATTTTCTACCATATAATCGCGGGTACGTTCGCTGATCTTTAAAAGTCCGTCTTCATCGCCACACGAAATCCAAAGCAGTTTAATCTTATCTTTCGCTGTATCTGGTTTAGGCAACAACTGATCAGGCATTTTGGTATTGGGTGCCGATGAAAACCCACCTATCCAGGCAAACTTATCTAAATTTCCCAATCCAAAATTTAACGATTGTCCACCTCCCATTGATAGTCCGGCAATAGCCCTGTTTTCACGGGTGTTTTTTGCAGGATATTTCTGTTCGATATAGGGGATCAGATCGTCTAACAGGTCGCGTTCAAATGTAGCGAAAGCGGCTACTTTATCCGGCGCCATGATGTTTCCAGAAGAACGGTCATCAGCCATTGCCCTTCCGTTTGGCAAAACCACAATCATCTCTTTTACCTTTTTTTGCGCATAAAGATTATCGAGAATGCGTTCGGGATGTCCTTGGTTTAACCACTCAAACTCATCGCCGCCTATACCATGCAATAGATATAATACCGGGTATTTTTTAAGTTTTGAATAGTTTGGAGGCAGGTAAACTACAGCCCGTCTTTTTACTCCAACCGTTTTCGATTGATAGGTGATGGTGTCTAATTTACCATGGGCAATTGCCGGATTTGACTCATCAAACCCGGCAGGAGCCTGGCCGGTTTGCGCACTTGCTATCCCAAAAGCCAGGCACAATGTACATAGCGACAAAAACGTTTTTTTCATATTATATAGTTTTTAGTTGTTAATATTCATGATTTTCCAGCCTGTGTTTTAAAATTCCTGCAGGCAGAAAATCAGGTTATTTTGCTTCGATCCTGAAATAATCAAAATCAACATATCCTCCAGTATTTTCGGTTGCATAATTAAATAGAGCAAAACGATAACCCATAAAATGCGGTAACGTGTAGGCCATTTGCAGTGGCTCCCCTATTGGTTTCCAGGTTTTGCCATCAAAACTGTAGAAAAAATAACCTTTATCTGTTCGGTGCTCAAAATCGCAACTTGCTTTAAGGTAGATGGTGTGCTGTCCGGAAGGAACATCATCGCCGGTCACAGTGCCCTTTTGCGCGCTCACCATTACAACTGTTTTCTTAGCTCCGCTATGTTTAACACCAACCCAACCGAATTGACGCTGAAGCAACATCAATCCGGCCTGATCTCCGCTTTTCATGTTGGAAACATCAATGGAAGTAATAGCCGTTGATTTGGGTCCGATGGTGCGTTGGGTTAAAATATTACGCGCCAGCAAAATATTTGTATCTAACCTTGAAGTAGTGATACGCAAAAACCCTTTACGTTCGGTTACCGACCAGTGCGCATGATCGGGATTATGGTTCCATTGCCACACCAATGGCAATGGCAGACTGCCCTTTTTACGATCGAACTCATCAGACGCCACAAGGCCAGGAATTAAGCCCTTGCTAGCCGGAAGTTCGAGTGTTTGAGGAACTTTACCATTAATGCCTAATACCGGCCACCCATCTTGCCAGCTCACCGGAACCAGGTAAGGGATACGGCCAACAGCTCCAAAATCCCTGAAAAGATAAGAAAACCATTTGCCTTCCGGTGTACTGATTAAACCGCCTTGTGCAACACCATTGTCTTTGAGGGCCACCTGGCCTTCATAAGGACCGGTAAGTTTATCGGAGCGATGTACCACCACGGTACGCATCCCATTTCGTGGCCAGGTGATATTGAAAAGGTAATATTTGCCCTTAATTTTAAATAGTTGCGATCCTTCGGCAGGTAATCCGGGGCCTATACCGGCCGGAAGACTGGCGTTTTCAATAATGCTTACAGGTTTGAATCCCGGCTTTATCCCCGATAAATCGCTGTTTAATTCCACCAGCATAATTTTTCCGGCACCGTATACCATATAGGCCTTTCCATCATCGTCAAAAAACAAAGAATGATCATGTAACGAAGGCCTAAAGGAGACTGCTTTCCAAGGCCCCTTTTCGATGTCTTTGGTGCTGTAAATATAGGTTTTACCGGTGGTACCAGAAAAGGTACTCACATAATACATCCCGTTATGGAAACGGAGGCTACTGGCCCACGAGCCTCTGCCGTAATCCCACTTTCCGTTCGACAAAGTTAATTCATCGGCATTTCCGAGGGTATTATAAGCGTAATTAACAATTTTCCAGTTCACCAGATCGGTCGATTTCATGATGGGCACACCCGGATTCATGTGCATGGTGGTGCTGCTCATGTAATATACTTTACCCACCCTGATCATCGAAAGATCAGGTACATCAGCAAAAATGACCGGATTGGTTGCCAGCTGCGCTTTAGCACAAACTGCAATGAGCAAAAGAAGGGGTAAAAATGTAAATCGTTTAAAATTCTTCATAACAGGCGGGCAACAGTCAATTTAAATTGGTTAGGTTATATCGTTTACTCAAAACTATTCAGAAATTATGTAGATCAACAATCTATTTTGTTCAAATCTATATGACGAATGTTCTTAAATCAATCAATTCTGTTACAGAAAAGTGCCAAAATAACCAAATGTACTAGTAAAATTGATGAAATAAACTAGTTGGGCGGCGTTGATCTTGATACTTTAGCAACATAATTAAAACTAACCTAATTTACTTTTATGAGAATTAAATCCATTTTTGCCTCCTGCATTTTTCTCCTTATTTTAATAACTGCCCAAAGCAGTTTTGCTGATGAGGTTATCGTCGGATACCGTCATTTGGCCGACCCCGGTACACTTGTTTACAATGGCAGGATATATCTTTATGCTTCCAACGATGACGAAAACAGCTATGATAAAAACAGTGGCTATAAAATGAAATCGATTGTTTGTGTTTCCAGCAGCGATATGAAAAACTGGACAGACCATGGGGTGGTATTCGAAGCACCACGGGATGTGGCCTGGGCTGGCCGAACCTGGGCTCCGTCGGTAATTGCCCGGGATGGCAAGATTTTTCTATATTTCGGAAATGGCGGCAATGGTATCGGTGTGGCAACTTCTAACAGTCCGATAGGTCCTTTTAAAGATCCGATCGGAAAAAAATTAGTGGAAACACAAACCCCGGGTGTGCTTCCTGCACCCAATATGTGGCTCTTCGACCCGATGACCTTTATTGATGATGACGGGCAGGCTTATATGTATTTTGGCGGCAATGGCGATAGCAATGTCCGTGTAATCAAACTTAACCGTGATATGGTCAGTGTAGATGGTCCGGCGGTATCGATTACTGCACCGGCGTTTTTTGAAGCTTCATGGATGCATAAGCGCAACGGAATTTATTATTTCTCCTATTCTACCAATCCAAAGGCCCAGATGCGCATCGATTATTTAATGAGTAAAAGTCCAACTACCGGCTTTACATACGGAGGAATTGTTGCCGCACAGCCACCACACAATAACAACAACAACCACCAGGGCATTTTCGAGTTTAAGGGCCAGTGGTACCACGCCTATCACAACAGGGCGGTAGCCTATAAATTAGGAATTCCAACCGAGTTTAAGCGAAATCTTGCCGTTGAGCTACTCAATTACAAGCCAGACGGCAGCATTGAACAGGTAACCTATACCGCTGACGGCGTGCCACAGGTACAGGGATTAAATCCATACACCCGGGTAGAAGCCGAAACCATGAACGATCAACAAGGGGTTAAAACTGAAGCCTGCAGCAAAGGCGGCTTAAATGTAACCAATGTTAAAAACGGCGATTGGATTAAAGTTAAAGGTGTTGATTTTGGTAAAGGAGCAAAAAAGTTTTCGGCCGCTGTTGCCAGTATCGGTAAGGACAATAAAATTGAACTCCGCTTAGGCAGCCCCACCGGAAAATTAATAGGAACCCTGGTGGTACCTAACACCGGTCAGGCACAAGATTGGAAAGAAGTGAGCTGCAAAGTTGAGGGTGCAACGGGGAAGCAAGATCTTTTCCTGACAATTAAAGGAGCAGATAAGCCTGAGGTGAACATCGATTTTTGGTCATTTACGGCTAAGTAAAGATTTATTTAATTTTTACCGGAAGAAACTGACAAATAATGTCATTACTTAACATAGCCCCACAGGTGCTCTGCCCGTGGGGTTATGTTGTATAAACTTATCGGGCCGGCCGTTTTTTTGAAGATAATCCTAAAACATTAAAACCATCAGATCGGCTCCCTGCTTTTATGGCCTTTTAAACAAAGTAACTTCGGACGTTTAAACAAAGTCAGGCGTTGATAGGCTATCTATCTTTGTTTCATCAATAACAAATAAAATTTAAAAAGATGAAACAGAATAATTATCAGGGAGCACTACAACAACCAATCGGTTCGGGCTTCAATGCAAAATCAACAGCAGCAGATGTCATTAAAGGCATTAAGCTAAAAGGGAAAATTGCCATTGTAACCGGTGGCAATACCGGTATCGGCCTGGAAACAACTAAAACATTGGCAAATGCCGGAGCAACGGTTATCGTACCGGCAAGAGACGTCGAAAAAGCAAAACGTAACCTGGAGGGGATTCCGCTTGTTGAGATAGAACCGATGGACCTGATGGATCCGGCTTCCATTGATGCCTTTGCCCAAAAATTTTTGGAATCAGGCAGGCCGCTTCACCTGTTGATTAATAATGCCGGCATTATGTGGGTGCCGCTTCGCTACGACAGCCGTGGGATCGAATCGCAACTGGCCACTAACTATCTGGCACAATTTCAATTAACAGCAGGGCTGTGGCCGGCACTCAAACAAGCGAATGGTGCCAGGGTAATCAATGTATCTTCACAAGGCCATCAGTTTGGAACCTTTAATTTTAATGATCCCAATTTTCAGAACCGAGAATACGAAACCTTGCAGGCCTATGGTCAATCCAAAACGGCCAGTAATTTATTCGCACTCGAGTTAGACGATCGGGGTAAAGCATTCAATGTACGGGCATACAGCCTGCACCCCGGCTCCATAGGCGGAACGGAACTTGGGCGTGAAGCACCCCTGGAGTTATTTGTAAAAATGGGTTTTGCAGATGAACAGGGCAATATGTTTCCGGAGGTATTGGCTTCGCTTAAAACCGTACCGCAGGGTGCTGCCACTACCGTTTGGTGTGCCACTACGCCATTACTGAACTCCATTGGTGGTGTATATTGTGAGGATGCAGATGTGGCCCCGCTGGCATCCGACAACGAATTATCTGCTGGGGTAAAACCTTATTCGCTGGATGAAGCTGATGCCAAACGCTTGTGGGAATGGAGTGAAGAAATCAGCGGTATATCTTTTTCAACTATTTAATTGAAAGAGAGATGAACACGTTAAAAGGTAAAATCGCCATTGTTACAGGTGGTAACAGCGGTATCGGCTATGCTACGGCAAAAGTTCTACAACAAAACGGAGCCAATGTGATCATAACCGGCAGAAGGAAGGAAGCGGTTGAAAAGGCCGCATCAGCATTAAATGTTACCGGAATGATTGCCGATCAGTCCAGTTTAGCTGATATAAACAAACTGGTAGCAGAAATTTCAGCACAATTTGGGAAAGTTGACATTTTACTCATTAATGCGGGGATAACAAAAACAGCAGCAATAGAATCGACCTCCGAGCAGGTATTTGATGAAATTATGGATGTAAATTTTAAGGGGGCTTATTTTACCCTAAGCAGGTTCATCCCTAACCTGAACGATGGGGCTTCGGTGGTATTCCTGTCGTCTACCTCTGCTACGATTTCACCGCCAACGGCTTCTGTATATGCAGCGAGTAAAGCAGCGATGAATGCGGTGATGAAAATAGCGGCCCTTGAGCTCGCCCCCCGAAAAATCCGCGTAAATGCGGTAAGTCCAGGTCCGGTTGCTACTGCGATCATAGACAAAATGGGATTAAATGATACTCTTGAACAGCAAATGCTAAGCAGTATTCCACTTGCAAGGTTTGGAAAGGCCGATGAGGTAGCAGCTTTAATTGCCTACCTGTGCAATGATGCAGCCGCCTTTATCACAGGAACTAATTTCCTAATCGATGGCGGACAATCAATATGATGGGCTGACTGCGAACAGCCTTAAAAGAACGGTAGTAGGCAGTAAGTGTACTATCGTTCTGTAAAAGTTAAACCGGACGTTTAAACAAAGCAGATTAATTAATATTTTTTACTTTTACCATAATCTTTTCCTTACGAAAAAAACAAGAAGAAACCATGCAGTACGAAGCGAAATACATCACAGACGACATCAAGCTTTCCTGTTACGAGGATAAGTTTTTCAAATCGGATATCCTGTTTGAACACCACATGCTGATTTGGTTCATTTCGGGCGAAACAAAAATCGTCCAGGCAAATGCCACTTATATTTTTAAGGAGGGTGATATTTTCCTGATCCCTAGAAACCAGCTGGCCACCATTATCAATTATCCCAAAGATGGGAAACCGCACAAGACTGTTGTAATGCACCTTTCGACAGCGCGCTTAATGGAGTTTTATGCAAATCTGGATGGTGTTTCCAAAACCTCAGCATTGCCGAAAATCTATCATTTCAGCAATCACCCTTTATTGGAAAGCTGCCTGTCTTCGCTGATTCCTTATTTTGATATCAAAGAACTGCCGGAGCACATTGCCTCGTTAAAAATTACGGAAGCCATTAGTATACTGAGGGCAATCGATAAAAGTATAGATAACATACTGGCTAATTTTGAAGAACCGGGTAAAATCGATCTGGCGGGTTATATGGAAAAGAACTTTATGTTTAACCTTCCCCTCGAAAAATTCGGCTACCTGACCGGCAGAAGCCTCACTACTTTTAAAAGAGATTTCAGTAAAGTATTCAATACCACACCACAACGCTGGCTCACGCAAAAACGGCTCGAACTGGCACATTACCAGTTTACGCAAAAGCACAAACGCCCCATTGATGTCTGTTACGAAACAGGCTTTGAGAACCTTTCGCACTTTTCATATGCATTTAAAAAACACTTTGGCTATGCTCCGACTGAATTGCTGAGCCAATTTGGCACTCATTCTTAAAATATAAATTAATGATGCGCTGCAACCCTGAAAAATATAACCAATTTTTAAAGAAAATTATCACACCGCTTTTAAAGTTTCGCGTTTATCCTTTCGTTTTAGATGGATATATTCAGACGGCAGCATATTAAACTGGGCTTTAAAAAGCTTCGAAAAATAACTTGGCGTGCCAAAACCGGTCATATAGGCAATCTGGGCTACGTTATAATCGCTTTTTTCGAGCAACTCTACTGCCCTTTCCAGTTTTACTGACCTAATGTACTCTATAGGCGTTAAGCCGGTAATTTCAAGCAGTTTATGATAGAGGGAGCCCCGGCTCATGCCAACATGCCTGCTCAGTTCTTCAACAGAAAGCTCCGGATTATTCAGCTTTTCATCAATATACTGTACAATTTTATTTAACAGCTTAACCTCGCTCGATTCAATTTCGAGTTCTTTGGCCTGTACCTTCACCTGTTTAGAGTAGGCATTTTTAACAGAGCGGTTAAACAGCAATAAATTTTCAATTTTTGCCTGCAGAATACCAAAATTAAAAGGTTTGGTCAGGTAATCATTGGCACCCGATTTCAGGCCTTTAATCTGGTCATCTTCGCCGCTGATAGCAGTTAAAAGAATAACCGGGATATGACTTGTTCTTTTATCGGCCTTGATTTTCTGGCTTAACTCAATACCGTTCATTTCGGGCATGCTGATATCGGTAACCACCAGCTGAGGATGTGCCGAAAGTGTTTTTTGCCATCCTTCTTTGCCATCTGCCGCTTCTATAATCTGGTAAAACGGTTGTAAGCTATCTTTCAGGTAAAACCTGAATTCCTCATTATCTTCAACCAAAAGAATGGTGGCCATTTTAAGATCGGCAGGTGAAGTTTCGGCAGCAGATTCATCAGTTTGTTCGTCAATCAAATTGTAAGCCTCACCATCAATTTCAACATCATCTGCCACCTCTACGGGCAGCGAAACCAGAAACGTCGTTCCCTTTCCAGCTTCGCTTTCTACGTTAATTTGCCCACCGTGCAATTCTACAAATTCTTTAACAATCGATAACCCAATGCCACTGCCCTGATTTAAGATAGCACTTACATTGTTATCCATAAAAAAGCGATCGAACACTTTATCTTTATTGTGATCGGCTATACCTATCCCCGTATCTGAAACTTCGATAAAAAATACAGGTTTAACCTGATCGGCAGCAGCTCCGAGGTACATGTTCAGGCATACTTCCCCACCTTCTTTTGTAAATTTAAATGCGTTGGAAAGCAGATTGAAAATGATCCTTTCCATTTTATCCTGATCGAAGGGGGCTTTCAGTTTTTTAATGTCGCTGTTGATGTGAAGTGAGATTTTCTTGCGTTCGGAAAGATCCTGGAATGCTTCGGCAGCTTCGCTGATAAAACCAACAAGATCAGCCTCTTTCAGGTTTAACTTCAGCTCCTGTTCTTCCATTTTTCTAAAATCGAGCAGCTGATTGACCAGGTTCAACAGTCTTCTGGCATTTCTTCTGATCATTTTTACCTGGCCAGCCACTGCAGGCTCCTGTTTAACCGCCAACAGCTTATCAACCGGTGCCAGGATTAACGAAATCGGTGTTCTAAACTCATGGCTTAAATTGGTAAGAAACTTAATCTTTTGTATATCCAGTGCGTGAGCCCGTTCCGCATCTCTTCGCTGTTGCAGCACTTTTTCTTCTGCATTTATTTGTGCCTGCTCCAGGGCAAGTTGCTTTTTAATGCGCTGAATTCCCCTTCTCCTGATCGCAAACAGGATTGAACCGGCCAGCACTACATAAAAAACATAAGCGTAAGTGGTTCTCCACAGGGGTGGTTGTATATGGATAGCAATGGATGTGATTTTATTACTCCACACGCCGTCGTTATTACTAGCCCTTACCTGAAAAATGTAATCTCCGGGATCTAAATTTGTGTAATATGCTGTCTTCTCTTTCCCTACTTCATTCCAATCCCGGTCTAAACCAACCAGGCGGTAAGAATAGTGGTTTTGTTGCGGTGCAGTGTAATTCAGCGCTACATAACTAATGGAGAAATTTTGTCCGTAGCTCAGTTTAATTTCTTTGGCAAAGCTAATCTGCTCTTTAATAGGTGATTTTTCGCCAGGCATTACAACGGAATTGGCTACCTTTAACTCGGTAAGCAGCACGTTTGGAACCACATTATTGGAAGGCAATTCGAGCGGATTAAAATAGTTGAAACCATCTTGCCCCCCAAAATAAAGCTCACCTCCCGAAGTACCGATGCCCGAACCCAATATAAAAGGACTATCCTGCATCCCGTTCGGACGACCAAAGTTTTTTATCTTTTTCGTTTCCGGATTAAGGCAACTGATGCCGTTATCGGTGCTGAACCAGATTAGTCCGTCCCTGCCTTCGAGTATTTTATACACAATGGCATTCGACAAGCCATTTGTTTCGTTAAAATTGGTAAATTTTCCTGTACTTCGGTTAAAAAAATCAAGTCCGGCACCATCTGTACCGGCCCATATATTACCTTTACTATCACATAACAAACTCAAAACCACATCATTAGAAAGACCGCCATTTGCCTTACGGTAGGTGATAAATTTCCCTTTGTCCCGTTGAAATACTGCTATGCCGGTTCCACTGGATGCCAGCCACATATTACCATCGGGATCTTCTACGATAGCACGGATAAAACCATTACTGGGTAGCATCATAGGCGCTTTGGAATAAGTGCCATACCGTGTAAACGAATTGGTTTTATAATCAAATACATCAACACCGGTTCCATTTGTACCGATCCATATCAAACCCCTGCTATCTTCTTTAATGGCAAAAATTTCGTTTTGGCTAAGGTCAGTAGCCATAGGGCCAGCCAGAAATTGCCTGTAAGTTTTGGTTACCGGATTATAAGCAAACAAACCATGTTGATAAGTGCCCACCCATAGTGTACCGTGCGAATCAAATGTCAGCGCAAGTATGGCTAACGGATTCCGGGAAAAATCAATTTTACTTTTGATATCAATTTGCTCGAATATTCCATTTTCGCGATCGAAAACATGTAAGCCTCCTCCATCCGTGCCCACGAAGATTTTCCTTTTTGAGAATTCAGCAAAAGAAGTGACAATGGGTGATGAAAGTCCTTTCGGATCAAACGGGCTGCTTCGTTTGAGATTAAAGAGCGCTAAATTCGGATCGAACTTATTTACCCCTCCCTGGTAGGTACCCAGCCAGATAATCCCGTTATTAGCCATGCAAATACTTCTTACCGACTTATGGCTGAGGCCAAAGGATTCCCGCTTATTAGGCCGGATTGTTGTAAAAACCTCGGTATAGGTATCAAAAATGGACACGCCATCTTCTGTACCCAGCCATAACTTACCTCCTTTTTGTAACCTTGCCGAATAAATAATATCGTCAGAGAACAGCCTATCGTTCGGTTGTAAAAATGATTTGAAATGTTTGCCATCAGGCAGTAACAGGTTTAGCCCGTTATACGTTCCAAAAAAGATACGACCCTTTTCATCCTGTACAATAGTTTTGATGAAATTATTGCTGAGACTTGACTTATCTGCAGGATTATGGGTAAACTTTTCGGTGGCACCATTGGTCAGGTTAAGTGCCAGCAGCCCCATGTTGGTACCGATATACAATTTGTTGCCGCTCCCCTGGAGAAAAGAAAGCACGCTGGATCCGTTGCCCATTAATTGGTTGATGCCGACATTCCTTACCTTAAAAGTTTTGGTATTGATCACACGGTACCCGCCAAATGTACCTACCCAAATATTCCCGCTTTTATCTTCGTAAAGGGTTAATACATTAAACGGAAGGTTACGGTTCGGGATCCCTTCGCCAACAAACGATTTAAATGTATTGTGTTTAGCGTCATAAAAAGCCAGCCCTCCTCCATTTGTACCAATCCAAAGCCTCCCGTTGCGATCTTCTAAAAGTGCAGAGATGTTGTTAGAAGGAATACTCGTACTGTCGCCACTTTTACTGGTATATACCGTAAAATTGGTGCCGTCAAATTTATTCAGTCCGTCATTAGTCCCAAACCACACCAACCCGTTATGATCCTGCAGGATCGTATTCACTGTATTGGAAGAAAGGCCATTTTTGGTATTCAGGGTAATAAAGTTGGGTTTATTCTGGGCAGCTACGGTGGTGCAGGCGAATAACCCTATTGCTGTAAGCAACATTGCTACTCTACTTATACTTAATCCTCGTTTTAACATCATAAAATACATTAGCGCATCCGGTTGTGATTGTAACGTTTCTGGCTACACAGGTACTGCGCTGGGATACCATGGTTTTTAAATTTGTTTGTTTGCTAAAATAGCAAATGGCCCTGTTTCAGGCTATTTTATTTCAGCCTCAAAGGGAGAGGCCGGCAGTCCGTCTTTGTTATACAAATTTGCACTCTCGGGGTTGTCGGCCCAGGCGTATCGAACCGCTGCAGGGCCGGAAATGCCATCGTTCCAGACAATAACCGTGTTCCCTTCTATTTTAGCTTTGGCCCAAACGTATTTTTTATCCGCGGCCGCTATGGCAAAATGATAAAGTTCAGTTTCTCCCTGCGCAACCAATCCCTGGCCAACATGATCAAAATTCAAAATCACGCGGTTACCCTGAACCGTTGCCGACCGGTAAACCGGCCCGGAGTAAGTGATATTATCTTCGCCATAAACCAGTTTTTCGGCCCATAAAGCTAAACGCTCGCCAATCTGTTTTTTATTCAGGGGGTGAATATCATTCCATTCTCCAGCGCCCAGCCCTACAGACATCCCGGTGTTCTCTATTTTTAACGTTTGGAGCTGGCTTTGCCGAAGTTGTGCCCAATCGCTCTCTACTGGCAAATAGTCTACCTCCATATAATTGGGTAGCTGAGCGAATAAAAAAGGAAGATTGCCCAACCCCCATTTATTTCTCCAATCCATAATCAGGGCAGGCAGCAGTTTAGCATATTCTTTTGGCTTACCTGCATTTGTTTCTCCCTGGTACCATAAAAAGCCACGTATACCATAATCGAGTGCAGGTGCAACCATTGTATTGTAAAGTCCGGTAGGGGAATTTTGTTCAACAATTGGCTGTGAGATCTGCTGCCCAGGTGAAGGATAGCTTGTTTTAGGAAATACTTCGTGTACCTGGTAATACCACTCGCCCCTTAAATCGATCACTTGCCCTTCGGCCTGTAGCGAATAATTTTTGTCAGGAACAAAACCACCTTTACCATTTGTACTGGTAAGTTTTATTAAAATGGTATTTTTTCCGGGTTTTAGGAGGTTTGCAGGTACAGTATACCTCCGCGGAGGATACTGGTAAGTAATATTTCCTACAAAGATCCCATTTACGAATGTGGAATCGGCATCAATTATACGTCCTAAAAAAAGTTTTGCAGGCTTGCCCGCCATTTCTGCCGGCACCTCAACTTCTTTTCTGAAGTACAGGACACCGTTCAAATTTCGCACCCCCTGATCTGCCCAGTAACCTGGCATCCAGAATTTATGCCATGTTTTTGGCACATCGGAAAACGGCATGGCTTTAGCAGGTCGAGGCTGACCGGATGATTTCAACCTGTTCTGGTAAGTGGTATCCCGAAAGTTTTTAATCTGCGCTTCTATTGCAGGAAAATCCTTAAAAGCATCCTTACTCATCCAGGCCTCTATCGGCGTCCCGCCTACACTGGAATTAATAATTCCAATCGGAACTTTGTATTTTTGATAGAGTTTTTTTGCAAAGAAATAAGTAACCCCGCCAAATTCAAGCAAGCTTTTACCCATGGCAGGCTTCCACTCTCCTTTTGGCAGATCAAGCGATTCTTTAGTTACATCAGCCTTTGTTGGCACGAAAAAATTCCTGATCTGAGAAAAATTGTCATGCTCAACCTCGTTCGGATAATTTTCTTTCAGCCTTTCCATGGCTAACACCATGTTCGACTGACCCGCGCAGAAATACACATCTCCAATTAAAACATCAGTTAATGTAATCAGGTTCTGCCCGGCAATGGTCATCGTGTAAGGACCACCGGCTTTCATTTTGGGGAGCCTTATTAACCATTTCCCATTGCTAGCGGTAATTGTTTCAAAATTTCGGCCTTTAAAAGAAAGTTTAACTTTTTCGTTTGGATTGGCCCAGCCCCAAATTTTCAAATTCATATTTCTTTGCAGCACCATCCGGTTCCCGATCAGCTGGGGAAGTTTTACCTCAGCGCTTCCCTTTTCATGAATAAACAACATGGCAAAAAGGAGCACACAGGATTTTACCATCATACTCGAAAAGCCTGGAAAATATAATCGTGGTACATCCCGGAAAATTAAGGGCATGCCAGTTTTCTTGTAGAAAGACATCGTTTACGTTACTATTTGGTTATTTCTTGAAGAAGTTAGGTAAAGTCAGCACCTCGCCTAAGTAATTCTCAACCGAATATACCATTTTATACGGAAAAAACAATCGATTGCATTATAATAATAAAAAAAGCCAGGAACAACGCTAAACCGTAGTTCCTGGCTTTAAATGCTATATTCTATTGATCGTGTGCAAGGGAAAACCTTAAACCTTAAACCCTACACCTTGTAGTTTATCATTTATTCTTTAAGCCTTCGGCTACACCAACATAGGCTGGTTTTCTCACAAACCCTTCTGTCCATAAACCGATAGGTTCTCCGGCTCTCCAGCTTGAGCCTGCCGGACTATCCTGGGGAGCCCAAATTGTAATGCCGTATCGCTGGGCAGCAGGAATGAGCTCAAAGTATTTTTTGATTACATACTTATACATTTCAGATTGGGCGGCATACTGTTCTGCTGTTGCCTGTGCAGTTTTTACATTTCCGGCAAAGCCCATATCCAGTTCTGATATTTTGATCAGTTTACCGGTTGCCGCCAGCAATTTGAACATTTCCTCAATTTTGGCCTTATCGGATGTTGCTATGATGTGCATCTGGGTGCCTATACCATCTATTTTAGCCCCTTTTCCTTCCAGGTACTTTACATAATCGATTAAGCCTTTGCATTTATCGATATTAGATTCCAGGTTGTAATCGTTAATGAAATGAATATCGGTAGCATTACCATATTGCCTGGCCAATTGAAAAGCTTTAAGGGCATAGTCTTTCCCCAGGTAGTCCTGCCAAAAAAACTCATCCGCCGCAATTGAGGTACGGCCTGCAGCAGTTTTTAGTTCAGCAGGTTTTGCGTCATCCATGGGCTCGTTAACCACATCCCAGGCTTTGACATAATCTTTTGAAGCGGTAACGATACCTTTAATCCAGGTTTCTAATGCAGTAGTTAAAATGGTTTTTTTCTGTTCGGCAGTTTTTTCTACAATTGTACTTCCACCAAGGGCATTGTATTTTTTGAGCGTAATATTATCGAAATAAAAATTCGTTGCTGTTTTTCCAAGATTAAAGGCAAGTGCACCGCTCGTTGCCATATCGGCAGTAACCGTAATTTCTTTGGTATAGGTTGTCCACGTAGGCGTGGAAGAAATTGTGCCGAAAAAATCATAAAATTTGTAGGCGCCCGGGGTAACATGAGCCTGGGTAGGGTAAGAGGCCGCAACATCAGAACGTACATTCATTTTCAGCTCGTACCGCTCACCTACGGCTACTGCCGGAAATTTAAGAAAGAGCTGTGCATCATAATCGTTGGTCCTTACAGCTGAATTGCTGATTTTTAAAGCCCTTCCTGTACCATTAAAGCCTTCGCCAACGGCAGTAAAGGAGGCTACGGCATTGGTATTGGATTGATAAACCGAAGCATTATCTGTTTCAAAATCGGCGCCAATTACCAGGTCCCAGGTGGGGCCACCGCTTGAAGGAATAACTACCGGTGCGATCAATCCTTTCAAATAAGTTGCATTTTGGTTGGCGTGCCAGGCCAATGTATGGCCAAATACGGTAATACCGGCTTTTGAAGCGGTTTCCAACAGGCTTTTAACATTAGTTAGCGCCAGGCTCCCGTCAGCCTGTACAACAGCGCCATGTTTCATTTCGTAACCCAGCGTAATTTCGTCGAAATTGCTGTTAACCAGCCTGTACATTACCCCTTTTGACAGGTAGGATTGCAAACTGGCTCCTGCACCGAATTTAAATTTAGGATTTGCGGTTCTGTCTATATAGGTTTTTAACGGTTGATAGGCATCAATCTGCTCTTGGGCAGTGAAGCTTGAGGGCTTTGCCACCTGGAAATCAAGCGACTCATATTTGTGGCAGGATGCAAGCAATACTACCCCCGCCAGGCCAAATGCTATTTTGTATAATCGTTTCATTTTCACCATTATTTGATTAAAGATTTAATTACCTGATGGGCGTAAACGTTTCAGCTTTTACCCCACGATCGCGCATAACCAGTGTATCCAGGCTATTTATAGTCCTATCGTTCAGATCCAGCTGATAGTTGAGGTAAAGGGCATCCCGGTCCTGGCTTCCCCAGCTGTTTTTCTCACCCCGTTTAACAAATTTTCCCGTTCCCGTTGCTGTAAAGCCAGCCTCCCCGGCAGAAATGGTACAGTTACCACTGTTGTCAAAAGTTAACAGTAAGGTCCGTGTAATACTGCTTCCCCCCGCTACTTTAAAGGTAACCGGGAATTCGGCCTGGGTTAATGATCTTGTATTTAGCTTATTGATTTCATCGCTCTCCACATATTTCATGTGGCGGACAATGTTTTGATTGAGTGAAGTATTACCATTTTTGCCAACGATTACATCTTTTCCCCTGCGAAGATAGAAACCCTGCCAGGTATTGATGTATTTTACAGCATACAGGGTATATTTTTTCTCCGGCAGGATTTTTTTATTCTGATCCACGCTGGTCATGATCAGTGGAATTACATAGGTGGTATTTACGCTCAGTGGATCTGCAAAAAAAGCATCGGTTAGCTGTACATCCACCCCACCGATCAGGCTTCCTTTCGGGATCACGATTTTAGTGGCCGCAAGGTTATAATAGTTAGCTGGCATAGGCTTCACGCTGCCGCTATACGGCGATGGGAAAGATAAACCCTGGGTTAAGGAATTATCTACGCTGATACCAACGGTAATGTCTTCCTTATTGGTATAAACTCCACCTACAGTACCCATAATCTGAAACCGGTGTTGATTATCCAGCGAAGTATCAAAAATATCTTCGCCCATGGTAAGGGTCCGGATTGGCCCCTGGTAGGCAAAATAAACGGTTTGGACATCGTTATCCGGAAATGCCCACTCTTCGTTTTTGCAGGCGCCAAGTACTAAAATAAGCGCAAGTAAAAGATATATTTTATTTTTCATGATGTTGATCGGTTATAATGAATGAATTTACCATCCTGTATTTTGTTGCAAAGCATTGTATTTGAGTATCTCACTGTAAGGAACCGGCCCGAATCTCATATACTCCTGGTAGTTTCTGGCCTCTACATCGATCTGCTGGTAAACGCCCTGGGAAATGCTCAGCCCTTTAACCGGTTCGGTTAGCGCAGCGTTCCACCTGCGAAGGTCCCAGAATCGAAAGCCTTCAAAAGCCAATTCCAGCCTGCGTTCGTTTCTAATCAATGTCCGCATGGCATCTTTATCTCCTTTCACAGATTCGAGGTAAGCATCACCATTGGTAGTTCCGATGCCGGCCCTGGCCCTGATGGCTTTAATAATATCATAAGCAGAATAAGGATTGCCACCATTTGCAGTAGGTCCCCATGCTTCATTTGCCGCCTCTGCATAAATGAGGAACATTTCTGTATAGCGGATATGTGGCCTGTAGTGCTTCTGGTTATTTACCGTAGGTGTGCGGCTAACATCTTGCCTTAACAATTTTTTCATGTAGTAACCGGTACGTGTAGAAACTTCTTTTCGGTTCAGGCCATCGTCATTACTTGCTAAATCTGTGGTGGTGTTAATTACCTTGTTTGTAGGGCCAATCGTATTGCCATTGTAAACGATAAATTTTGCCAAACGCGGATCCCTGCCTGTAAACGGGGCAGACGGATTATATCCGCTCTGCGGCGTGCTGGTTATCGGATAACCGTTCAGCATCGGAAAAGCATCAACCAGATTTTGAGTGGGATTAATGCGCCCCTGGCCGGATAAGGTTGGTGGATAGTTGGCTGCTTCCAAATCACTGCTCGATCCAACATTGGTACGCCACAGGATTTCCCTGGGGCTGGCACCCGAGGCCAAAGCATCGATTTCGCTTCTGTTATCATACCAGGTAACACCGTTAGGATCTAAATTTGCCAGCCAATTGTTTAGTTTAAGCACCTCTGCGGCATAGCCGGCTGCATCGGCCCATGTGGTAGAATTGCCTGTAGCAAAAGCCGGACTTGCCCCCATTAATGCTACACGGGCACGGATGGCTTTCGAGATACGGCCTGTCATCCGCTGATTGAAAAACTTACCGAAAACCCGGTTATAGGTTTCTACATTAACACCTGCATATTTTGCAGGAATCTGGCTGGTACTGCTAATATCGACATAATCTAAAGGGAGCAATTGTTCTGCCCTGTCCAGATCGCCATAAATCTGTTTAATGCAGGCATCAAAAGTAGCACGTGGCTGGTTAAAGTCAGAAGCCGGTGTCTCGGGTTGAAGCACCAACGGAAAGCCATATAAAGTACCGCCCACTTTACCGGCATGTGCCTGTAACAGGTACGACATGAGGTAGGCCCTTAAAGCATAGGCTTCCCCTTTCATCCGGTCGTTAAACATCCTGCTCAGCACCGGGTCTTTTGAATCCCAAAGTACCTTGTCTGATTCGGCCAAAAACAAGTTAATATACTGGATACCTGCCCTTGCATTGGTCCACTGATCTACAGGGTTGAACGCTGCAGACCATTGCCCGGTGGCCATTTTCCTGAAATTATTGTTGATATCGTTGCTTACGGCATCGTCTGTAGCCACATCGTTAAACGTCCAGCCGTTTGACGGTAACCGTGTATAACCGTTAAGCAGCAAGCCATGGGCCAAGGCTGGTTCTGTATAGATGTTGTCAAAATCTCCGTTATTTTGCGGAGCAGGATCTGTAAACTTTTTACAACCCCAGAGCATCGCTACGACAACTATAAATCCTATTAATTTTCTGTTCATTTTTTCTAATCTAATATTGAATTAAAACATTGCCTTTACGCCCAGGTTATATAACCTTGTTTGCGGAGCCCCACCTAAATTCAGCTCAAGAATTTCCTTTTCTTTTGCAATGGTTAAAAGATTAAACCCGGCCACATATAGCCCCAATTCTTTCAGAACTTTGCTCTTGAACAATTTATCAGAAACGGTATAGGAAATCTGAACCTTCGATAAATCAAACCTATCAGTACTGTATAACCAGAAATCAGACGCCCTGAAATTATTATCGCCGTTTGAGGTGGTTAGTCGCGGAAAGGTTGCCGTGTTTTTTGTTTGCGGTGTCCACCGGTCGCGCACCACATCCGAATATTTATCGCTTCCATTTACCCAGAAATAGTTATCACTTTTCATGGCACTTGCACCAAAACGGCCTGTACCCAGAACAAACAGGGTAAGGTTTTTCCATTTAGCTGTTAAATTTATACCTGCTGTAAATGGTGCTCCGAACCAGCCGCCGCGGCCAAGATAAACCTGGTCTTTATCATCGATGATTTTGTCGCCGTTCTGATCGATATATTTGATATCTCCTGGCGCCAGGGCCGAGCCAAATGCCGGTTTTGGGCCATTGATTCCATCGGCTGCCGCCACTTCGCCCGCATCCATATAAAAACCATTGCTTTTTAATCCCCAAATGGCATCGAGTGGTTTACCTGCGCGGTATTGGTAGCTATTTTCATAAGTTAAAAAATCGGCGCGTTTGGTTGCTTTGGTTGTATAATATGTTCCAGACATCCCCAAAGTCCAATCGATAGCTCCGATGCGTTTATTGAAATTTAAGTAAAAATCTACACCGGTACGCTGGTCGCTATTGTAATTACTGTACGGCACAAAAGAAGAGCTTGGGAATCCGGTAGTGAAATAGCTCGGATAAAGGACGTTAATCTGACCGATAATTCCGGTAATGTTATTTCTAAATACATTGGCACCGAAATTAAACTGGTTGTTGAACATGGTACCTTTTATCCCTACACTGATTTCTTTTCTTTTAGCAAAAGTTAAATCCATATTGGATCCACGACGGGAATCGGTCGACTGTGTACCGGTACCATCATTCCAGCCGTACCAGTTGCCGCCTGTGGCAGTGTAAATACTTTCGTAAGCAAAATACTCATCAAAATCAAGATCGGTATTTAAAACCCCTCCTGATGCGGTTAGGGTCAGGTCGTTAATAAATGAAGCATTTTTTAAAAACGGCTCCTCGCTAAGGCGCCATCCAATAGAACCCGCCGGAGAAAGGGCTACCCTGTTTCCCGGAGGCATTTTTGGCGAGCGTACCACAGCACCCGTAAGTTCAGCAAAATACTTACGGTTAAAATCATAGTT
This sequence comes from Pedobacter zeae, assembly GCF_014196715.1. GTDB lineage: Bacteria > Bacteroidota > Bacteroidia > Sphingobacteriales > Sphingobacteriaceae > Pedobacter > Pedobacter zeae. The sequence goes on along the minus strand of NZ_JACIEF010000002.1, from coordinate 876,546 downwards.
TAACTGCAATCCCAAATTGGAATTTGTTGTGGGTTGATAAATTTCAGATTGCGACTGACGGTATGCTGCGGCAAGTAATATAGCAGAAATATGATGCTTATCGCGGATAGTGGTATTGTAGTTGAACTGGCCTGAAAATGAAATGGTTTGCCTGTAATAACTATCTGCAATGTTCTGAACGCCGGTTTTAGTATCTTCACCCCAGCGGGTTAAACTTCCGATTAGCGTAGTACCCGAATAGGTAGTCCAGTTGGGTTGGTAAGTGGCATATCCATTACGATATCCCTGGTTATAGCTGTTCAGGTAATCAATCCCCATGCTGCTGCTGAAGGTCAGTCCGTTCAGGATCCCTTTCAGATCAGCATCAATGCCTGTGGTAAACTGGAACTGGCGTTGCACAAATTTATTGTTGCCTCCTGCATAAATGGCTGCAATCGGGTTAGTTTGATCCAATTGCGTACCACCTAGAATGTATTGCCCATCAATGATTTTGGCGTTTTTGATCATCGCCCTGCTTACCTCATCGCTCTGTTCCAATAAGTTTATAGGAATTAAGGGGGTAAACAGATGAGGGCGCAGGGTTGCAGCGTTAGCCCAATAATTGGTGTTTACTCCGCCACCACTTGAAAATACTGCACTTGCATCTACCCTGGCCTTGAGTGCTTTGGTAAGCTGCATATCAACATTTCCACGTATATTGAAGCGCTCTGTTGTATTATTTTCTTTTGCTTCCCCGAAGTTAATCAGCGAACCGGTAGATACAAATCCAACATTTGTATAGTAACGGGCGCGTTCGTTTCCGCCCGAAATTTCGGCCACGCCGTCGTAACGTGCAAAGCTGCTTTTGAGGTATTCAGACGAATAATAATCAACACTTGGATAACGGTAAGGGTTAATACCTGAATGGTTATAGATCGTTTCAGGACTATAGATCGCTGCCAGGCCATCATTGGCCAAAGCTTCGTTATACAAGGTCATGTATTCAGATGAGCCCAGGTACTGCGGGTATCTTTTTGGTGTATTTAATCCGATATTGGTACGAACGTTTATTTTTTGCTTAATTGGCAACCCTCTTTTTGTGCTGATTAAAATTACCCCCTTCGCACCTCGGCTGCCATACAAGGCAACGGCCGATGCACTTTTGAGAAAAGTAATATCCTCAATCTCATTGGGTGTAACGCTGTTTACATCCCTCGGCACCCCATCAACCAATATCAGCGAGGTATTCATCCCCCAAAGGTTGTTGCCATTAAAGCCCGGCGCAAATGCCTCTATCCCGTCCAATCCGTAGGTGATAAAGTTTTTCTCAAAAAGCTGCGCAAGGTTAACATTTGAAACCCCTGCCGGAAGATTATCTTCTTCTGCATTTTTAAAACCAACATTTACCAGGCGGTCGTCTTTGGTTAGCGTGATCTGCTTTAGGTTAGCTGAGGCAATTACCAACGAAGTTTTATATCCTTTGGCACTAACCGTAAAAGTACTGTTGGCGTCTGCTGACAACGAGAACTCGCCAGCCTGGTTGGCGATGGTGAATACCTCGCTTCCTTCGATATGGATGGAGGCCCCTTTTACCGGATTTCCACTGATATCGCGAACAACAGCTTTTATAGGTATCTTAATGGCATCCTGACCTTTAATTACACCGGCAAGCAGTGTAAAGAAAACACTCAGTACCAATGTATTTCTTAAAAATTTCATCATTCTTGTCTTTAATTAGTTGTGATCATGAAAACCTTACCATCCAGGGTTCTGTGCGAACTCTTTATACATGTTTACATCTGCCCGTTTTAGTGGCAACCAATAATGTTTTTCGCTAAACGGGCGTTGTAATATTAACCGCTCGCGATAATTTACAACCTTATTTAATTTGGTGTCGACAGAAGAATTTAATGGCGCAGCGCGATCAAATTCTGCGGCTGTTTTTAAGGTGTATGGGAGCTCGGCCAACAAATGCCAGCGGCGAAGATCGTTAAACCGGTGTCCTTCGAAAGCCAGTTCAACGGCACGTTCACGCCTAACTTCTTTCATAAATTCTGTTGTATTCGCCAGGAATGGTGTGGCAACATGTCCAACACCAGCCCTGTCACGGATCACATTAATCGCGTCAACAGCACTTTTACCAAACCCCTCGGCTGTGGCAGTCGGTGAGTCGTAACCTGCTGCAACCGACTCAGCATACATCAGGTAAATATCTGCCAAGCGCATGTATGAAACCTTGATGTTCAGGTTTTGGCCATAATTCCAGCCCTGATCAAAGTTGTTTGCGGTTCTTGGCACAAATTTGAACATCATGTATCCTGTACGGCTACCGGAACGCTCGTCCCTATAACTTCCATTGGTATAGAGGTTTGCATATCGGTGTGGTTCCATATTTGCGGCCAATGTTCCCTGTACCACTTTAACTCCATCGTATATAATATCGTTGTAAAACCGGGGATCGCGATCACGCCATGGAAATTGCGGATCATATCCTGAGCCGGTGGGATCAGCCTGTGCCGAATTTGAAATTGGCAATCCGTTTTTCATCCCATAATAGTTCACATAATTTGCAGTCGGCGCAAATACCAGTGCATCAGCCCCTACAATTGCCGGGGTATACTGCTTTGCCGTGCCATAGGTTGAACCATGTGCCCCCCAGTACGGGCCTGTAAAGATCACCTCCGTTCCTCCGGGGATCAGGAAGTTTTGACCAGTGGTATAAAAATTGGTGCTGTATTGCGAAAAAGGCAGTAACTTATGTGGAGCGGCGCCACTTTCTGTTAGTTTAAGCAATTCGGCAAATGCTGCAGCTGCTTTTTTACTTAGTTCTGCGTTATAGGTTTTACTGCCCGTAGATTCTAAGTTCATCAATGGACTTGCGGCCCACAGATAGTTTTTACCCAAATAACCCAATGCCATGATTTTGTTGATACGCAATTGGTTTTTACCCAGCGTTTGGATTCCGGCCGTTGTATTATCCCAGTTGATAGGTAAAAGATCTGCGGCTGCTCTTAAATCTAAAGCCACCTTTGCAGCGCATTCCTGGTACTTTAAGCGGGGTAACCTCAAGGCTTCATCAGCCGGCAATACCTTATCGATATATGGCAGCCCCCCGAAATATTGAATAAGCTGAAAATGGAACCAGCCCCTGAAAAACAACAGCTGGCCTTTAATCAGGTTACGTTCTTCATCTGTTGCATTTACCATCAGGTTCAGGTTTTCAAGACCTAAATTGGCTTTACGGATACCGTACCAGGCCAAAGGATACAGCCCTTTGGTAAAACGGTCGTTATTTGTATTGGCGTTGGCATTGTCTAAAAAGCCGGCGCCCCAGCCATCAAATTCTCTTTGCCAACCCCAAAAATCGCCGTTATCAACTTTATTAACAAAGTGGAAATTTTGTACTGTAGACTGGATTTCATCCTCGCCCCAGTTGAAACTGTTGGTCCAGTAGCGGTTGGTAAAATCCGGAATGCAGTTGTACAACTCTTCGGTAAAACCCTGAAAACTACGAAAGTCTTTAAAGGCAGACTCAGCAGAAACAGTTGCTTCGGGATCCCTGTCTAAATATTTTTTGCAAGACACCATCCCGGTTCCCATCCAAATCATTCCTATTAACAATAAAGATTTAATATATTTTTTCATCGTGATCATGTTTAGAAAGTGAAATTTGCCCCCAGGTTATATCGCTTCACAGTTGGGTAAGCCCCCTGTGAGGCCCATGCTTGTCCGCCGGCACTTTGGTAGTTAGCTTCACGGTCATCCGGCATCTTGGTCCATACATGTAAATTGTTTCCGTTCAGGAATAAACGAATGCTCGATATACCTGCTCTTTTAACCCAGTCTTGTCTAAAGGTGTAAGCAATCTCTGCATTTTTTAACCGCAGGTATGAGCCATCATAAAAGTAGCGGTCTGCAGCATAATACGAGGCGGGCGTTGTCTCCCAGCGCGGCATGGGCCCGTCCGGACTGGTATTATATTTAGACCAGTAACTTCCCTCAGCATAAGCCACCGTGTTTTTTCCGGAAAATGTTCCCAACACCACCTGGCGGGTAACGTTATTTACGCCATAAAACTGGGCAAAGGCGCTGAAACCTTTCCACTCAAAACCTATTGTTGCGTTGTAGGTATTTTCAGGAGAGCCTGAGTAAGCGTATGGAATATTATCATTTGCATCGATAATACCGTCGCCGTTGTAATCAACAATGTGAAAATTTCCTGGGAGTTTTTGCTGGTCGTTGGCATTATGCATGGTACTTCCATAAAGTTGGTCCCAGGTATTGTAATAACCCTGGCTCACATAACTATAAGCTTGTCCGATCTGTTTATTGGTAGGCTTTGCATATTCCGGTAATAACTCGGCCACATCAGCCTCAATTACCTTGTTTCGGGTATGGGTATAATTAACATTGCCCCATACTGTAAAATTGTTGGTGAGTTTTTTATTGAAACGGATGTCGATTTCATAACCTCTCGACCGTACTTTGCCTACATTGAAGGTAGGAGGCTGAGCGCCATAATAACTTGGAACAGCACGGGCTGTACCGGTCAGAATGTCGCTTCGGTTATCCTGAAAGAAATCTACGCTTCCGGTAATCATATTCCCCAGGATACCAAAATCAAGCGCAATATTTTTCTTCACCACTTTTTCCCAGCGGACATTAGGATTACCCACACCGGTTTCCCTGTACCAGTTATAAGGGCTATTTTCTGCAGTTTCTCCGGTAATTCCCATAGGGGTTGTTCCGCCAAAGGCCCAGTTGGTTAAAAATGCAAACCTCGGAGAGCCACCATCATCGCCAATTTCGCCGTACGATCCGCGTAATTTTAAAGTGTTAATGAATTTGACCGATTTCATAAACTTTTCTTCTGAAATCATCCATCCAAGTCCGCCTGAAGAAAAGAAATCAAAACGGTAAGCAGGCCCGAATTTTTCCGAACCATTATATGCGCCGTTATATTCAAGACTATACTTCCCTGCATAATTATAGGTAGTACGGAACACCCAGTCTTCGCGGTAAGAAGGAATGATACTCCCGGTAGCGGTATTATCCCTGCTCCAAAGCCCCATGGCGGTTAAATTATGTTTTTGAGCAATGGTCCTGGCGTAATTGAGCTGCACTTGAGAAAACATTCGGCGGTAAGTTGCACCGTCGTTAACATCACCTGCCCGGCTTGCCCACCTTACACTTTCTCTCCATTCCAGTTCTGTTGCCGCATCTTTCGTTTGCGAATAACTTACTATTCCGGTTTCAGGGTCGATGTATTTACTCAATGTTCCATTGTTACGGTCGTCAATGCCCCGGCCAGCTTCGATAAAGGTATTATCGATGGATAAGGTTCCTTTTAAGCTCAGCCCTTTAACGAGCGAGTTTAAACTTTGATCTAATGTAAAATCAGTGGTAATACGCGATGTGGTAGTGGTTTGAAGACCACTCGTTGATAGGATACGCACTGAGTTTAAACTTTGCTGTTCGTTGGGCTTATAATATCCCCATGTGCCATCCGAGTAAACAGGAAGGTAAAGATTCGGCGCTGCAGAATAAGCGGCCGTCCAGGTGTTATAAGGATTAACATCAATCCATGGTCGCTCTGATGTACCCCTTGAACCATAAATATTGGTTCTGAAAACTGTTGATGGTGTTAATTGAAAATCGAGGTTGCTCCTTACGTTAAGCCTTCTGAAACTGTAGCCACCTTCATAACCGCGGTCATTGCCAAACCTCCTGAACAAGTCGCCTTCATCCAGGTAATCAACGGCAGCAAAATATTTCACAAATGATGTACCGCCGCTGATGTTAAGATTAGCATTATACGACATGGCATTATCCCTGAATAAGGTATTAACCCAATCTACATTGGGATAACGCTCAGCTTCTTCGAGATTGGCGGGCGAACGGTATTTTTGCATCACCGCTTCCGGCAGGTAAGAACTCCAGGCGCCAGGAGCGAGTGGCAATTCATATTCTATGGTACGGTTACGCACCTGGAACATGTCGTAAGAGTCGAGTTTGCCCGGCAATTTAGAGGCAGATTTAACCACGGCATTTGCGGCCGCCCTGATTTCGGCCTTCCCTTCACGTCCCCTTTTGGTGGTTACCAAAATTACGCCATTTGCTCCTTTTACCCCAAATACTGCGGTAGCAGATGCATCCTTAAGTACCGAAACTGAAGCAACAGAGCTTATATCTATGTTATTGATGGAACGTTCAACACCGTCTACCAAAATAAGCGGACTGGCATTGTTCCAGGTACTGCGCCCGCGGATCAGGATCTGCGGATCTTCATCGCCTGGCATTCCGGTACTGGCTGTAGTGATTACACCCGGTAAATTTCCGGTTAATGCTGCACCTAAGCTGGATACACCGCCTGTTCTTTCCAATACCTCGCTGGTGGTTTGGGTTATCGCTCCAACAACACTTTGTTTCTTTTGAACGCCATATCCTACGATCACGACATCGGTTAACTGGTCGGTACTGGATTTCAGGGTTACGCTTACCGTCGTTTTCCCGGCAACATTTACCTCTTGCGATTTCATGCCCACATAGGCTACAACTAGGATCTGGTGGTCGGCGGGCACCTCTATGGCAAATTCGCCATTTGTGCCACTTTGTGCTTTAACACTGGTACCTTTTACAAGAATAGTAGCCCCTACTATGATCTGTTTTTGTTCATCAACTACTGTCCCGGTTATCTTTCGCCGCTGTTGGGCCGTAGCTGTATCAATCAACAGAACGGAAACCATCAGTGTTAAATACATCACGAGTAATACCTGCCTGATGCCCCAAATTCCGGAGCGCGCAACATTACCCATCTTGGTTATTTTTTCCATTATTTAAAATCATTTAAGAGAAATAGAATTGGATAATTATATACCGTGCTGATTAGGCAGGATTGTTAAAAACATTTTTTTTGGTTGTTTTGGTTAATAAAGAGCGGATTAGCCCCTCTTCAAAGTGGTAGTAATTTTTCGTCATAAGATTCGGTTTATTTTTGGTTAAGAATAGTTTCCGGTGCTGGCTGAACCTGTCAACCTGCAACGGCATTAAATAAATTCGCGGCAACTAGGGTGCTTTCATCAGCGTTGGTTCAATTTGGTTCACATTTGGTTAGCTCTATTACAACTAAGACCATCTTTTTTAACTCCCTGCATTTAGTATCCGCCCGGCACGCCGCCCTACCTGGTGTAGCGATGGTACTGGCTTTGTAAGGTAAGTGTTAACATTACCTACGTTAACTCTTGGGCAGGAAAAAGATAATGGTACTGGTTGTTTTTAGTTATTCGAAGCTAAGGCAACTCTGATTTTAACAATAGCACGATTGTTTAAATTTATGCCCAGTTTGTTTAAGCACCCTAAAAAGTGCTTTTATCTGCCAGAAAAAGCATTAATGTTTGAATTTAAAAAGATTTGTTTGCCGGGGAACTGAAATTCTTTTCATAATATTTTGAAATCATTTTCAGGCAGGTAGGCCCACAATCCATTTGGTTAAGCTGGTTGAAAAAAGGGAATTTTTGGTCATAAGCGTAGTTTAGGCTAAACCATTGCAGCCATTTAAATAATAAATTAAAGGCGAATTAGCCTTTAGAAAATCAAAGACATCAAGATCGCACCTAACCTAAAGTTTAGAATAATGGAATACCTCAATCAACAGCAAAACGGTTACTGAAACGAAAGGGCGTAAAGTATTTAGTTGATCATACTTAATAAATATGAACTTTAAATATCATTAAATATTTTGGCTAACTCTTTCTCCAGCTTTTCACCGCGGGGATTGATGGCTATGATTTTTCCTTTAGGATCAACCAGGTACGAAGTCGGTATCTGAATAATATGATAAGCCGAAATTCTGGGATCTTTCTGCCTGGCAATCACCTGCTTCCAAGGCAATTGACCTTCTTTTATAGCCCGCTTCCATGCCAGGGTATCAGTATCTATGCTAACGGATACGATCTCAAAACCTTTTTTCTGGTATTTGCTATACTGTTTCTTCAAATTGGGGTTTTCATTTCTGCAGGGCACGCACCAACTTGCCCAGAAATCAATTAACTTATATTTGCCATCTAAAGATTTGGTATTGAACAGCCGGTTATCAATATGCTCAGGCAGTTCGAAATCCTGAAAAAGATGGCCAACAGCAAATGTTAATGTTGACTGGTGTTTAGATAGAATTGATCTGTATAGTCCAAGCTCTTTATATTTTTCCGGCATTGCATTTATTTTCGAAATTATAACAGAATCACTGTAAAGCTTTTTTCCATATCTATCGTATAGGTCTAGTGCAGCATACGAGTTTGGATGCACAGTAAGAAATTCCTTAACCTCTTGGTAAAGCCTGGCTTGGGTCGCCTTAAATTCCGGGAGAACCAAATTTAATGAATCGGTACGCTGTCTCTTTTGATACCCAAGCATCGTTTCCAGTAATTTTTGCTCTATTGATTTTATTGGCTTGATTTTTTTATCGAATTGTTCCAATAAATCCATTTCTAACGAACCGGTAACTTTCGCCATGTAGGTGGAATCTTTATTCATCATTATGCTGATTTTACTGCCATCCACAAATACACGTTTCCACTGCTTGTTCGAAGAAACAAATATGGCATACATGCCTATATTGGTTTGTCCTTTTAGATTGAATGCACCATTGACTATTGCCGCAGAATCTATGATTTTTTTTTGGCTGTTAGCCACACCAGAATCTAACGCCAGGTAGATTTTTGTATTGACAGGCTTGCTTATTATTCCTGTAATGTTATAAGGGTACTTTTTCTGCGCAATAGAATCATTGGCTATAAAAAAATGCAGAAATAAAAAAAATGTTATAAAAATAGCTTTCATAGGAAGGACTAAGTTCTTAAGTTATCATAGGGCAGATAGTTGTCCTATGATAAAAAAATTAAGAATAAAGATTCTCGTCTACCTCTGTTTCTTCTGTAAGTGTTCAAGAGGAGAAAATAACTATTTTTTATCCTATGTGATAATGATCTGAGAATTAGCTGGGACTTTGCGATCAGGCCTTTTGGAATTTCCCATCAGCATGATCACAGCGATGAAATTCGTTTTCTACTGTATGTTGTACGATGGTGGTTTCGCTGTTTAAATCGTATGTTTCTTTGCCAGTCCCAACCTTTTGATCTTTGAATTGAGTGTTGTTGCCGGAACTCCCAAAAGTTTTGCAGCACCGTTCTTACCCGAAATTCTACCATTACATAACTCCAGTACGGCAAAGATATGGTCCCGTTCATTCTCAAAAATAGTTTTTACCGGGCCATTATGATCTTGGTTACTGAAATTCGATTGATCAGGAATTTCGATCCTATTAATCAGCCTCCCCTGGCTCATCACCACATGCCGCTCAATTAAATGCTCCAATTCCCTTACATTTCCGGGCCAGCTATAGTTGACCAGCATGGTTATGGCCCTCTTAGAAAAGCCTTCTAAAACCCGGTTGGATTTCGCGGCAAATTTCTTCAGAAAATGTGTTGCCAAAAGCGGAATATCAGTTCTGCGCTCCCTCAATGATGGTACCGTTAGCGGAAATACATTTAACCGGTAAAACAAATCTTGCCGGAAACGACCGGCCTCCACTTCGGATAAGAGATTCCGGTTGGTTGCCGAAATAACCCTCACATCTGTTCGGATAGTTTTTTTTCCGCCAATGGGCTCAACTTCTTTCTCCTGGAGCACTCGCAATAATTTGACCTGCAACTCAAGGGGCAGTTCCCCTATTTCATCCAGAAATATAGTGCCCTTGTCAGCCAGTTCAAATTTACCCACGCGTTTCTCTGTAGCTCCGGTAAAAGCGCCCTTTTCGTGTCCGAACAGCTCAGACTCGATCAGATTTGGAGGGATCGCCGCGCAATTTACCTTGATCAGTTTTTCTGATGCCCTGCCCGAGGCATGATGTATTGCCCTGGCAATGAGCTCCTTTCCCGTACCGGTTTCACCAAGAATAAGCACCGTCGAATCTGTGGGCGAAATCTTGCTGAGTAAGCTGAATACCGAGCGCATTTGCTCGGAATGGCCGATAATCTCCTCATGGGTATTTAGCCCAGGTATTTTTTCTACCTCGAATAAATGAAACTCCTCCAGGCTGCTTTTAAGCCTTTCGATTTCGGCTTCCAGCTGCTGCACTTTTTCTTGATGGCAATCTCCTCCGGAATGGGGATGAAGTACCGGTTGCCAACTGGTTTCCTTTCCCTTTTTCTCCGTAACTGAAAATAAACCGGCAATAAATTCTGCTACATTACAGCAAAAGGTTAGCCCTTCGGTACTGAGCTGCCGTTCCAGATTGTGCAGCTCAAAAGTTCCGTAAATTCTTCCGTTTGTTTCAATGGGAATATAACCATGAAATTGGTATTCTGCATCGTGATTGCCTATCCTGTGGTTCTGACCAAAAACCTCCTCCCACTCTTCCCTGGAACGCAGAATAGGAAAATCGAGCCTGGAAATTTCTTTTGTAATCTCCGAGAAATCGACCGGCCCAACTACAGAAGATGAACATGGAATGCTTCCTGAGATCATCCCACAGACATGCGAATCGACAATATGACTCAAGCGCGCATCATAAAGAACAATTGCAATACAATCTACAGCAAACAATGGATTCAATTTAGCATATATCCCTTCGAGAAGTTCGCTCAAATTGAAACCGGCAACCGCTACCCTGAATTTATTTTCGCTAAAAAAATCTTCAGCAATAGGCTTTTTTTTACTGTAAATTTCCTTGCTTAATGCGTGTTCTTTGTTTTTCATGCCTGGTTAAGTTCAGTCCGGCGAATTCAAACAATATGCCAAATGGTAAAATGCCTGAATTAAAAGACTATTTGAAAAAACTCTGGCAAAACAACTCACGATATTTCGCTAAAAGACCAGGCTAAAGACGAGATAACGTATCTGAACAAGAATTACCTGCTCATCAAAGAACCAGGTGAGCCTAATCCTCAGGGATGGATTTAAGTCAAAAATAAAATAATAACCTGGCGTTACTTGGGATTTGGATGGTGCGTTTTATCTGTGAAATTTATTTTCTTTGACGATATCGCCCAGAACACCCATAATAGTATACAGATTAGGATTGCAGCATCCGGAAAGAAAAACGAAATTATAAACGCTGCCAGGTAAGTGGGAAAACCGTATAGAAAATTATCTCTTAACTGCTTAATTGCCTGCTCATTGATTCCGGGCCGAAGTAAATCCTTACCCTTAACGGCCTGGTACCATAATAAGTTAAAGGCAATATTGATCAACAGGAAAAGTCCGGTATAGATCGTTACCGAAACTTGCTTACTCTCACTCAGGTAGAACCTGGCTAATAATGCGCTGGGATACGAAACAAGCGACACCAGGAACAGGACAAGCCCATTGGCAAACATCAGCCCGGTATCCCTTCTGTAAATCTGTTTGAAAACTTTATGATGATTTACCCAGATAATAAAAATACTAAAAAAAGAGATAACAAAAGCGATATAACCTGGCCATTCTGCCTTTAGTTCGGTCAGTAGCATCGCAGGTTTTTTACCCACATCAAATGCCGGTACATGGAGCTCCAGTACCAGCAAGGTTACGGCGATGGCGAATACACCATCGCTGAATGCCTCAATTCTTGCCGTCTCTTTTTCCATTTTTCTTTACGCGGTAAAGATCAACCTGTTCACCTGCATAATCTCCTGGTGGGTGATGGTATGTCCCATATGCTGATAAATAACCTCAGTAACCCTGGCACCCAACCCTTCGAGTAAAATAGTCGTTTCTTTCACCCTGCTTACCGGAACATGAAAATCGGGATCACTGCTACCGATAAAAACCGGGGTTTCATCGAAATCACCACGGTAGTTCCGGTGATCAACCACATCACCAATTAAACCACCTGTAAATGCGGCAATGCCACCATAACGGGTACCATGAGCAGCTACGTAATCCAAAGCTAAGCAGGCACCCTGAGAAAAACCCAGAAAGTAAATCTGTTTTTTTGAAAAACCGCTCTTTTCCAGATGGCCGACCAAATCGTCTATCTGTTTTAAAGCATCAGATAAATAAGGTTCATTTTCTACCCTCGGCACCAAAAAACTTTTCGGGTACCAGGTATTGTGAGGTGCCTGAGGAGCTACCAACGCATAAGAATCCACATTTAGACTGGGTGCCAGGTTTAATATATCTTCTGCCGTACCGCCACGGCCGTGGATCATGATTAAAACATTTTCGGCTTCACTAAGGCTTTTCCCTGCTTCTATAAATGCTTTCATAGTTAATTTTCGTGTTCTTTGTTCCAGATATCCTGATATAAACCTTCGTGTCTTCTAAACTGTAAATGTACGTAAGGGCACAGTGGAATTACCTTTAATTTGTTTTCGCGAACGTAATTCACCATAGCATCAAGCAGTAGTTTTGCATAGCCTTTCCCCTCTTTTTCAGTATCTACCTCTGTATGGTAAACGGTTAAGTTCTGATTTTTTAGCTCAAAAATCATTTCGCCCACTTTTCCATCCTCATCATATACATCGAATGAATTGGGCTCACCCTGTATGTTTAATTTAATTTCTGCCATGATTTAATTTATTTTTGGGAGTAACTGATCGAGCTCTGCTCTTAGATGTTCATGCTGACGAGGAAGTTTTAAATGTGTGCCCAGCTCATTCAGCGGTTCATCTACTGTAAAGCCAGGATTATCGGTAGCGATTTCGAAAAGTACGCCTCCTGGCTCACGGAAATAGAGGGAGTAGAAATAATCTCTATCAATTTTTGGCGTGATATTTAAGTTTTTACTCCTGATTTTCTCTCTAAATTCCATTTGCACTTCTTCATTTGATACACGGAAAGCCACATGATGATTGGTGCCCGCAGCATTTCTTCCGCGGTTACCACCTGGATTTTCCAATAAATCGACAATAGCAGCAGTCTTCACCGCATCGGTAACAAACCGGTAGCGATTACCTTCCTGCTTTAATAAGCGGTAGCCAAAAATATCTGTTAATACCTTTGCCGTTTCATCAATACGCTGCAAATTTAAAGTGGTGCTGTGAAAGCCTTTGGTTGCGTGTTCAGCTTTGACCTCACTCGTTTCCCATGGTTTCCTTAAATCCTCTGTCTCCGGCACGATTAAACTTAAAGATAAACCATCCGGATCTTTGAAAGTGAGTAGCTGCTCGCCAAAACGCTCGGTAAGCCCGGCCGTTTTTACTTTAGCCTCATTAAAACGTTCTTTCCAAAAATCCAGGCTCCCTTCCGGTACCGCATAACCAATCTCGGTAGCCATACCCACTCCTTCAGTACCCTGCCCAATCCCATCCCACGGAAAAAAAGTCAATATCGTACCCGCATGGCCGATTTCGTCGCCATAATACAGGTGGTAAGTACCCGGATCGTCAAAGTTTACGGTTTTCTTTACCAGGCGTAAACCCAGTGTCTTGGTATAAAAATCGAAGTTTCGTTGTGCATTTCCCGCAATGGCGGTAATGTGATGCAAACCTAAAATTGTATTTTCCATTGTTTTTGTTTTTTTACCGCCCGCGGTATGATTGATTAATTTGGTCGTTATATTCCGGATGGGTACTGATAAATTTTGCCACAAAAGGGCAGTACACCATCACTAATTTCTGATGGGCTTTAGCATAGCTAAATGCATATTTTGCCAACGCCGAAGCAAGGCCCCGGCCCTCCAGAACTTTAGGCACAAACGTGTGCATAAAGGCGATGTCTTTTTTATAAAACCGGTACGACAGGTAAGCCACTTCCCCTTCCAGCGCAATTTCGAACTGAAGGTTACCGGTATTATTATGGATGGTAAAATCTGCTGATTCCATTGCTAGTTGTTTATCTGGTTAACGGTTTCCGGAGATAGTTCGCTGTGCTTTTTAAACCTTATATTGAGGATCAGACCATCTTCATTCCACATATCAATCTCACCGTTTAACTGCAGGGTCAAGCCAGTCATTAAACTCATTCCCAGGGAATCTGAACTATCTGCGTCAAAACCTGCCGGCAGCCCCACTCCATTATCGGCAATTCTTAGCTCACAATCATTTTCATCTTTCATCAAAAGGGATATCAATACTTTACCTTTCATACCATCCGGAAAAGCATATTTTATGGTGTTGCTGATTGCTTCGTTTAAAATTAACCCTAACGGCACTGCCTGCGCAACGTCTAACCTGATGGATTCGGTATGAAGCTCAAACTGGATTTTTCTATCGGTGCTAAAACATTCTACCATATAATCAACCAGTTCCTTGATGTACCAATCCATGTCTATTTCAGCCAGATTATCTGATTGATATAGTTTTTGATGGATGAGCGACATGGCATGCATCCGGTTCTGGCTGTTCCTGATGGCAATCAGCGCATCGTCATTATCGAGGTAGGCTGACTGGGTATTGAGCAAACTGATTACAATCTGAAGGTTGTTTTTAACCCGGTGATGAATTTCGCGTAAAAGCCATTCCTTTTCTCCGAGTATTTTGCGAAGCAATTCATTCTGCTCATTAATTTCCTTTTGCTTCTGTTCTAAAATCAGGTTACTTTTTTTCTTTAGCCTATAGCGGTTATAAATCAATCCGGCAAAAAGCATCACAACAACCAGGCCCCCGATAAATAAGGACCGCGTTCGCTCATCGCTTTCAATCCTTACTTGCTGTAGCTGATTTTTTTGGCTCAGCAAGGCAATATCTTTATTCTTTTTTTCGGTTTGATATTCGATTTCCAAACCGGCCATCTGCTTTGTTTTCTCGCTGTTAGCGATCGAATCTGATAACCTTTTAAAGCTTTTGTAGTGTGCAATAGCCTCCCAGGGTTTATTCTGGGCAGAATCTACGTGATACCAAAGCCTGTATAACTGGGAAAGTGCTAAAATATTCTTTTGCTCGAGGCTTTGTTTTTCATGTTCCCTGAGGTATACCATAACTGCCGAATACTGTTTCTCGTGAACCATTTTTTTGATAATGCTTCTATAGAGATAGATCTGGTTAGGATCATCCTTTGGAAGATCATGATGGAACTTTAAAAGCTGCTGATAATAAGGTTCTGCTTTGGCATAAGCCCTGATATCGTAATAAGCATTAAAAAGAATATAAGGTATTCTTAGCTTCATCTGTACATCCTGAGGCGGGAATTTTTTAATGGTTTTAATCAAAATTGATGTCCCTTCCTCAAATCTTTTCATCCGCACTAAAGCCGTGGTGATATTGGCTACAATAGTAAGAATGTAGTTGGGATCTTTGTATTTCTCCGCAATTTTTTCGGCCTCAGTCCAGTATTCCAGCGCTTTCGGGTCGTTTCTTAAGTAGAAATAAGTTAAGCCCAAATGATTATTAATGGAGCTTCGCTGTAAGGTTGTATCCCCTAGCTGTTCTGCAGTTTTCTCTGCCAACAGACCATATTTCAACGCCTGCGCTAAATTACCCAGGCTGTTATTGGCAATACATAGATTATTGTAAACGCCCTGCAACTCTTTAAAATCTACAGCTTTATAAGCAAGTAAAGACGAATCCATCAGGGTGATCGCATAAGCGGCCTGCCCTTTGATATTGTAATAATCTCCAAGGTTGTTTAAAGAATTTCCTTCTTCTAATCTGTTCCCGGCCTGACGATATAGTTTTAATGCCTGTTTATTGTATTTGATTTTCTGATCCAAATCAATGCCTTCATTCCCATAAAGCTGACCTTTTGCAGCATAAGCACGTGCCAGTTCATTAACCAAATGATGTTTACCGGCATAACCGATTGCCTGGTTGTATATTTTTTCGCTACCCGGTTTATCGCCCGATTCGCGGGTAATATCTGCTTGAAGAATCAACGCTTTTGCTATACCCTGAGAATATCGTATTTGATTAGCTAAAGCAAAACCCTGGGCCTGATAACGCAATGCGGTATTCAGATCGGTTTTGACCTCTCCGGGCAGATTCAAGTAGTAAGTGCCTAGATTAACCAGTACATCAACCTTTTCAGGGCCCGCTTTTAATATTGCTAATTTTGCCGCAGCCTCATTAAACGCTGTTTTTGTCTTAATTTCCTGACCCGCTAGCAGATCAGGAATCAAGAACAGGATTACTGCCAGCAAAATTATCGCTTTACTAAAGGAGCAACAGGCAGATTTGGATTGAACGTACATTTGGAATCAAGCTTTGCTTTTATCTGTTGCGAAATAGCAAATTGCCATGGCAATACCGGGCAATACCATGCCTGCGAGCCCCAATAATTTCCCAATACAGGCGCCCATTATACATCCCAGTAAAAAGCCGCCGAGCGTAACCAATCCTTTGTAAATTCCCGAAAGAAAATCAGCATTTTTAAAGCCTGAGTTGCAATACGACCTGATATCAAGCGCAAACTGGGTCACATTTCCGGTCATCATGGTGGTTGGGCCGAAAGTATCTTTGGCAAAAAGTTTTCCATAGGCATTCTGGAAACCCATTGCAAATACGGTAATCATCACCACCACATACATGGGCCAGGTAACTTCCGTATTATTTATATAACAGAATCCATAGGCCAAAGCACCGGCAATTAAAAGAACAAAACCTTCTATCAGCAGCAAAAAATGTTTATTGGAAAACCTCGCGGCAATCCATCCGCCTACCATCACCGATAGCATAAATACCGGAAAAGTTAACAGTTTTATCCATGCATCTGCGCCACCACCTTTGATGAGCTGGTAGGCAAAAACGATAAAGTTTCCGGTAACATGCGCAGAAAATATCTTATCTGCCGCAACGAATGTAATGCTGTCGCAATAGCCAGCTATGAGCGTTAATACCAGGGTTACAAACCAGACGTTGTTCTGCTTTTCTTCCATATTTGATTATTAAGATAAATGAGCCCTTAACATCCACGCCATCGTCTCATGTGTTTCCATTAATGCGGTAATATAATCGCTTGTTCCGGCATCTTTTAAGGCTGTGGCATAATTATTAATGTTCTCTCTTAAGTGAATTAAGATACTTTCATGATCTGAAAGCAATGTTTTAATATAACTTGTTGCATCGTTTTTCCCCCGGTCGTCCTCCGTTAAGTGTGTAAGCTCCAGGTATTGCTTAAGCGTGGCCGGAGCATAGTGGCCCAGTTTACGGATTCGCTCTGCCACGTCATCTATAATATCAGCGAGCTGATTGTATTGCTCTTCAAAAAACTTGTGTTTATTGTAAAAATCGGGTCCCTCTACGTTCCAGTGCGCTTTACGGGTTTTAGTGTAAAGCACAAATTCGTCGGCAAGAATTTTACTTAAAGAATGCGCTACCTCTGCCAGGTGTTCCGCGCTGATTCCAATTTTAGCTTCCATAATGGTTTGATTGATATTAAATTAAAAAAATTTTTGTAGTAAATAGTGATCGATTGATAGGGTTCCGGGACCTATTGCCAGTAAAAAAAGCATCGCTAAAGTGTACATATAGGGAACATCTCTCACTTCTAATGAATCTTTACGATGTACGATGAAATAGCCGATTGCGGTAACACCTATGGATGGTAAGATGAACAAGCGTGTGCCCAGCCCCATTGCAACCAGGAATGGAACTACCGTATCCGAAAAAGTGGCTACCAAGCCATTGAGCCCATCGGGCAAGCCCAAAGGGTTGGGAACATGTTCCTTTTCTCCATTTTTTAAACTGAACTTTTTCATGCCGTGTACCCTAAAAAGTTCGAGCATGAGTAGCACCCGGAATACCAGTACGGCAATATTATTAAACTCCGATCCCAGATCAGAATAAAGCAAACATTTAATGATACTCTCCATCCTTAAAAAGCAAAGCATGAACATCCCAATGCTCCCCAGAACGCGGTATAATTATTTACCGGTATGTTACTGGTCCTTACCGCATCATGATTATGCTGATGAACATTACAGCTCCCTGTGCAAACATGTACCTTTGCCAAAAGCGAAGCAGATGCGTTACCATTTGCCAACTTACTTTGCTCACTGCCCCTGTGTGTTGTTGCAGAATAATAACCATTGTAGCTATTGGTCGGTGACCAATCTGGCAAAACCGGAATTTTAGGTGGTGAGAAAGATGAAAAATCGCCTTTAGCATAAACAATTTTGCCATCAACAACTGTTAAGTCTGATTCGATACCTTTTATTTCTTCATCTGATACCTCAAAGTAATCACGGTTCAAAACAGCTAAATCAGCGAGCATACCCACCTGGATATCCCCCTTCTTTTGTTGTTCGTTAGAAAACCAGGCACTACCACGGGTATAAAGCGCTAAAGCAGTCTCGCGGGTTAATACAGTATCTGCATCATAAATTTTTAAGCCACCCACGGTTTTGCCCGCAGTTAACCAGAACATGGAAACCCATGGATTATAGCTGCTTACCCGCGTAGCATCAGAGCCACCGCCAACAGGCACTTCCATCTCGAGCATTTTTTTTACCGGAGGAGTTTGCAAGGCGGCCTTTTTCCCATAACGATCGGTAAAGTATTCGCCCTGATAGGCCATTCTACTCTGAATGGCAATACCTCCGCCTAAGGCTTTCACCCGTTCAATATTGCGTTCGTCAATGGTCTCAGCATGATCAAAGATCCATGGCAGTCCGGCAAAAGGGATATCGCGGTTTACTTTTTCAAATACATTCAAAAAACGGGTGATGCTTTCATTATAGGTTGCATGCAGCCTGAATGGCCAACGTTTTTCGACCAGCAAACGCACAACACGCTCAAGTTCCTCTTCCATGTTATCGGCCAGATCCGGACGCGGCTGAAGAAAATCTTCAAAATCTGCGGCAGAAAAAACCAGCATTTCGCCCGCTCCGTTATGACGGTACATATCGTCTCCCTGGTATACATTTACTGAATTGGTCCAGTTCTGAAAATCTTCCAATTCTTGTTTTGGCCGCTGTGTAAATAAGTTGTAGGCAATCCTCACTGTGAGTAGCTTCTGCTCGTTCAGTTCGCTTACCACCTGGTAATCGTCAGGGTAATTCTGAAACCCTCCACCAGCATCAATTACGCTGGTAATACCGAAACGGTTTAACTCCGTCATAAAGTGGCGGGTAGAGTTTACCTGATGTGCCAAAGAAAGTTTTGGTCCCTTGGCCAGCGTCGAATATAGTATCATGGCATTCGGACTGGCTATTATTAAACCCGTAGGCTCACCACTTTCGTCTCTCTGGATCTCCCCTCCAGCGGGCGCCGGGGTATCTTTTGTATATCCCACAGCACGAAGTGCCGCCCGGTTCATAAACGCCCTGTCGTATAAATGAAGTATAAAAACCGGTGTATCGGGCGCAATGGCATTTATTTCGGCTAAAGTGGGCATTCTCCGCTCTGCGAACTGAAATTCAGACCAGCCGCCCACTACACGTACCCATTGCGGCGAAGGGGTACGGTCTACCTGTTCTTTGAGCATACGCAGCGCATCGGCCAACGATGGAACACCATCCCATCGCAGTTCCAGGTTATAATTTAACCCACCACGGATAAGATGGATGTGTGAATCGTTGATTCCAGGTACCACTCTTTTCTTATTTAAATCAACAATTTTTGTTGATGAACCTGAAAAAGCCAGTATATCACCATCATTGCCTACAGCAATGAATTTACCATCCTTAATCGCCACTGCGGTAACCTGTTGCTTATGCTTTGCAATGGTATGAATTTTACCATTGAATAAAATCATGTCTGCACTCATCGTATTGTATTTAAGGGTTAAAACTTAATTTTTAATTGCTGCCACAGCCTCTTGAATGCCTTCTCCTGCCGTAGTGAAAAATGCCGGCCCGGCTAACAGGATCACTTTTGATACCGGTTTAAGCTCAACCATTTTTTTATCCTTTAACCAAAGCTGCGCCCGGTAGGCCTCAAAAATCCCTCTAACTACATTGCCTGCAACCAGGGCTGTTGGCGAATCGATACCGGCATCCTTTAAGTCGCTGGCAAAAGCAAAATTGTCGACACCCAATTTCAGGGCCTCACGCATGGCTACGCTTCCTACGCTGATCATCAGCCCGGGGGTAAATTTATTGCGGTCACCCAAACCAATCAGTAATAATTTCCTTCCGCCGATAGTTCCTTTAGGCGGTGTAATTAATAAGGTTTCATTGGCATGGGCCAAAAACCTGCCGCTCTTACGGATTTCGGTTAACAGGCCTTTTGTATCCTGATCTAAATGCACTAAACCGTTTAAAGCAGCTGGCAAGGCTGGCGGGGAATTATAGATATCGCCCTCGGTATATTCGAAAACGCAGGCTACCTGCAAATCGCTTACCTGGGCAGAAGGCCCCTGAACTACACCTTCAATTGCAATTCCATCTACCGTACCCCAAACTTTTGCTGTGCCAATTGCTGTAGTAGCTTGTTGCGCAAACACGGTTCCGCTCATCCATAGCGAAAATATAATCACCCCGGCAGCTATTTTACTGTTAAGTGATTTTGATAGGATCTTTGTTGTACTTTTCATTTCTTTATTTTTTTAAAATTTGAACGATACCTGAGCATTAAAAAATTGTGAATTATCCCATAGGGGAACAATATCTTTGATAAAGCGACCAACCTTAAAATATTGACCACCACAACTAAAGGATAAGTGTTTATTAAATGAATAATCGGCACTTAGCAGATAAGTAGTTCCGATAAAGCGGTGATTGGATATCGATCCGGCAGCATTAAAATTTCCACTCGGCCGGTAAATACCATCATTTACTGAATAACGCCAATTGAAAACCACATCGGTTTGTACGGTGAGTTTACCGGTTAAAGCAAGGGTAATATAGGGGTGTAAATCAATGAGGTTGGATGGTCCAATCAGCGGATTGAAACCAAAATAGCCTCCCCTTGGAAACAGCGGATTAAATGTTTGCAGCTTACCGTCGCCTACTTTTTGATCGCCTGATATATAATCATTGCGCAGGTTCACGGAAGGCTTAAACCTCAAGTCATCAAATACATACCCTAGCTCTATAGCAGTTGTCCAGGCATCAATGTTACCAGGGCCAAACTTACCTAACTGATAAGCCGCTTCTATATTGTAGATAAAACCTCCTCCACCTTTCCAATAACGCATAGCCAGGGTATGGCGAAGTTCCTTTTCAATCCCCTCCTCAAAGCGGGCCTGGTCTCTTCTGATTCCCAGATAATAAAAATCGAAATTTCCTCCCTTCGGAATAATGAGATTTGAATACGCCCCCCACAAATTTGCCTGGTGGCTGGGGCGGTTATCGAATATCCCGAAATTTACCTCATCAGATTCAAGTACGAAGGCATCAATAGAAAATTTAGGCGAGCTGTACATCACTTTTGCACCCGTAAAATATAGCCTCACTGTTGTACCCTCGCGGACAGAAATCAGCCTGCCCGACCCATAATTAATTTCCTGGCGGCCAACCCTTAAGGCCAATTTATTTTCAGGCTGATTGATCATCCGATATTCGGCGAACAGATTTTGAACGGCCAGCTGATCTTCATCAACAGGTGCAGGGCCATATTTACTTCCGCTCTCCAATGCACTGTTTAACTGGGCAAAAACCCTTAAGCGTTCGCCTATGTTTAAATCGGCATATAAAGCATAGCGTTGGAGTATGGAATAATTGAAACCCTGATCTTTAACCCAGTCTTCATTAATTTTTCCGCCAAATTCTTCCCTCACCTCTCCCCCAAATGTGAAATAAATTTTCCGGTCGGCTGAAAATGGCAGGAACTTTAACACGTTGTAAAAGTTCCTGCTCGAATCTTTCAAGTTGCTGTAATCCTCGTCATAGCGCATTAATTTAATGCCTTGCGCATAAACGTTTGCCGTCAAGCCGCAAAAGCATAACACCATTAATATAGCCAAACGCAGATAAACCTTCATCTTATTTTTGAAATGAGTATTAGTGTTTTACCATTTTATGTGCATACTGAATTCCGATTCCGTAACCGGCACCATATTTCTTCATTAAATCGGTTACCGGAACATAAGTTTCAGTCCTGGCCCAGTCTCTTTGCAGTTCTAAAATATATTGCACTGAAGTGATCGGTTTAACACCCGCGTGGATCATTCTTTGCATGGCTCTTTCGTGCGCCTCCTCGCTAACATCACCACATGCATCAGCAATAACAAAAACATCGTAGCCTTCTGATAAAGCTGATAATGCCGGGCCAACAATACAAACGCTGGTCCATAAACCTGCCAAAACAATTTTTTTCTTGCCTGTTGCGGTAATCGCTCTGTAAGCCGGTTCATCTTCCCAGGTATTCATTGAGGTCCTGTCAATATAATTTGAGCTCGCCTGTGGATAGAATGTTTCAATCTCAGGAAAAACAGGGCCAGCGAACAGCTCTTCCATTACGGTAGTTACAATGGTAGGCACGTTAAAAATTTTCGAAGCGCCTGAAATGATCGCTACGTTGGTACGAAGCTCATTGATTGAAATGCTTTTGGTAGCAAAAGCCATTTGTCCTTCAAAATCAATTAATACTAATGCATGATTTTCCGGTGATAACAAATCTGGTGATGGTTTCATAATATAATATTTTTGTTTCCCTGCTATTTCCAACAAGCATACCACAACATAAAACACTATCTAATAGCCGATTACAAAATCAGAAGCAATTTAATATTAACCATATATCGTCGATTTACGAGCCCTGAAAAATAATTCTAAGCGGCCATCACCATTGTATTAGCGAAAAATTACGAGCTAAAAAAAATCAAAAAATAAATTCAAACAATTGATAAACAAAGAATTATAAAATAAATTTACGAAATAGCGTAAGTTATAAAAGCCAACTATTCGCATTTAAGCATTTATATACCTATTTTAGCATGATGGAAAGCAAAGGCTCGTTATCTGAAATTAACAATCAAGAGAAGATCTGCGCTGAAAAGCAAACTATTCAAGTCCTTGAACAGGAGAATGCCCGTTTACTAAAAAGCCTGGCCCAAAAAGAGGATCAGAATAAAATTATCCTCTCCATCAGCCATGCCATTGCCTCTGTACGCCATAAGCTTGATCTTTTCGATGTCATCGATCAAAAACTAAAAAAACTCTTCGATTTTGATCACTTCGTTATCTGCCTGATCAATTCCGATCAGCAAACCCACAGTCCTTTCATCTATAATCAGAAAGAGGATTTTCTGAAAACCGCAGGCATTCCGCCTAAGGCATCAAAGAAATACCCTCTGGAGGATGGCATGTGCAGGGCAATGATTGCGTCGACAGATCCAATAGTCTTTGATGTTGATGAAGTAATGCAATGGCCTGACGCTCCCGCATGGCTGGGCTTCTGGCAAAACAAGGGGATAAAAGAAATGATTGGACTGCGGATGACCGATAGCTCGGGATGTATAGGCTTTTTTTATATTTATACCCAGCACCGCAAAACCGTTTCCAATATTTATTTTGATCTTCTTCAGGGGATATCACTACAGATCTCAATTGCCATTTCAAATATCCTGGCCAATGAAAAGATCGAGCAACAGCTCGATGAGATCAATACTTATAAGCTAAAACTCGAAGAAGAGAAAAGCTATTTAAAAGAAGAGATCAGCCAAAAGTACAATCATACCGAGATCATCGGCGAAAGTGCGCTGCTCAAAAAAGTATTTCATTTAATTGATCAGGTGGCCACCAGTAGCAGCACTGTGCTTATTTTAGGAGAAACCGGCACAGGAAAAGAGCTCATTGCCCGCGCAATTCATAACGCCTCGGCCAGAAATAAAGCCTTAATGGTAAAGATCAACTGCGCGGCACTACCGGCCGGTTTGGCAGAAAGTGAACTCTTCGGCCACGAAAAAGGCAGTTTTACCGGGGCGCTGGACCGGCGAATCGGAAAATTTGAGCTCGCTCATAACGGAACCCTTTTCCTTGACGAAATCGGTGAGCTTTCGCTTGATCTTCAGGTAAAACTGCTAAGGGCATTACAGGAAAAAGAAATTGAACGGATCGGGGGAAGACAGACGATCAAAACCGACGTCAGGATTATTGCAGCTACCAACCGCGACTTACACCAAGAAGTAGCTAAAGGGAATTTCAGAAGTGACCTCTACTACCGGCTAAATGTGTTCCCTATCCATATTCCCTCTTTAAAAGAAAGAACTGAAGATATCCCTGCCCTGGTTGCTCACTTCATAGATAAAATCGGAAAGAAAACCGGCCGTAACGTACATGCCATATCAAAGAGCAGCATGAATAGATTACTTCAATACCCCTGGCCCGGCAATGTGCGCGAACTGGAGCACCTGATAGAACGGAGTATACTGCTCTGCCATGGTACCGTGCTAAAAGATATCCATTTACCAAAAATTGAGCAGGTTGATACGGGCGCTTATGGAACAGCGCAAAAAATCAAAACGATCCATGAAAACGAGCGCGATCATATTCTATCCATACTTAAAAGCTGTAAAGGAAAAATATCAGGCAAGAATGGCGCAGCAGAAATACTCAGGATACCACCAACAACATTGAACTCAAAAATTAAAAAACTCGGGATAAAAAGAGCGCATATCCTTGAAAAATAATCTTCCATTGGGCATGCAATTAAATCACATCTACATGGGCCGTATAGGTAGCTACCTCCTTTTATTCTTAATAGGTCTTGGGTTATTGATAAAGCCTTCTTTTTCTTATGCAACCCGTGTTGATCCGGCCACAATAAAAACAGCCGCCCCGTTAAAGCAGGATACCAGTCAAATCAAATTGTTATATCAGTCTGCCAGTGAACTTATTAAGCAGCAACCTGTAACAAAACAGCAGCTAAACGGTGCCGCTAAGCTACTTAAAAAAGCGTGGATGATCAGTGAGGCTACAGGAGCTTTAACCTGGAAATACAAAATACAACTGCTGTATGGCCATTTATATGGCCAAAGTAAATTACGTGCACCACAATCCAGTGCATACGAAAATGCGATCGCTATTGCCAAAAAACTGGGCAATGAATCGTTGGAGGCAAATGCTTGGTACCAGTATTACCAGAACGTGCCCGATACGGTAGCGGATTACAGGAACAAAACTTTTTACCTCCGGGCAGAAATGGCTTATAGGCTTTACAAAAAAAGTGCAAAAACTTTCGGAGCGCACTACCGGGAGGCGGAGTTGCTCAGAGAGATGGCCGACTTCCATTTAGAGGAAGAAAACTTCGATCTGGCCATTAGCGAACTGTTCCAGGTAATTGAGCTGGATAAAAAATATAAACTTCCCCGCCTTCCTATGGCCTATGATCTGCTCTCGGCGGTATACAACCGAAAAGGAGAAATGAGCAAGGCGCTGGAATCTGCCCTGCAGAGCATAAGGGTTGCCGAAGCAAACCATGAGGAAGTGTATGTTACTTATCTAAACCGGGTGGCTGCAGCATATGAAGCGATTAACAAACCGCAGGAAAGCATTAAATGGTATACCCGTTCATATCATCAGCTTGCTGCAGATGATCCATATATATTTATTCCGGCATATATGATCGCTACCCAGCTGATCAAATTAAATCAGGCAGAAAAAGCGCTGAGCTTGCTGAAGAATACCTGGCAGGGCGTAAAAAACAGAGCCGATGATCAGGCGAACTTTATGTACCTGGGCTTTGCCGAAAGTTATACCGCGCTGGGACGCTATAGCCAGGCCGATTATTATTTTAAACGGCTGCTTTCACCCTCCATGTCCTTGTCGAATCCTTTCAGAACCTCAGTTTTTTTTTCTGCCAGCGAATTTTATTTCTCCCAAAAAAAATATTCGCTAGCCCTCGAAAATGCAAAAAAGGCGAGTTTAAACCAGATTACCATGACCCTGCCCAGGCAGATCAGGCTTAATGAAATACTTTACAAGATTGATCTCGCACTTAACCGCCCTGCCCAGGCCATTGTGCATCTTCAGGATTTCCATCGGCTTAAAGATTCTATGCTTAACCAGAATAACCTGGAGGCGATCCAACGCCTGCAAATTGAATTTCAAGCCTCACAAAAAGAAAATGAGAATGAGCTGTTAAGAAAGAAATCCCAGCTTCAGAGCCAGCAACTCAACCGGGTGCAATGGATCAGGAACGCCACCATAACCGGCCTTGCCTTCGTTTCGATCGTGCTGGTATTATTATACGGCAGGTTTAGCCTTAAGAAAAAACTACATAACACTTTGGTAAGGCAAAAGGCAGAAATAGATCTTGCCTATGCCGAACTGGAACGCAATGTGGAGCAGAAAAATAAACTTATCGAAGAAAAGGAATGTCTGATCAGGGAAGTTCACCACCGGGTCAAAAACAACCTCCAGCTTACCATGAGCTTACTCAACAGCCAAAGCCATTACCTGGAAGATAAGGCGGCGATTGAAGCGATTAAAGAAAGCCAGCACAGGCTAAAGAGCATTGCGCTGATTCACCAGAAACTTTATCAAACCCAGAACGTTTCGACGATTCAGATCCAGCCTTACATTTTTGAGTTGGTAGAATATTTGAAAGAGAGTGTCAGTAGCGACAAAAAGATCAAATTCAACCAGCACATCATCGATCTCGAACTTGATGTTTCCAAAGCCATACCACTTGGATTAATCATTAATGAGGCGATTACCAATATTTTTAAATACGCCTTCCAAAACCGTGCTAGCGGTAAAATCGAGATCAGCTTAAACGCATGTGGCCAAGATGAATATTTATTATTAATAAAAGACAATGGCATGGGATTGCCGCCAGGTTTTGATTATAAAAGAAGCAATACCCTGGGGCTTACCCTGATGAAGGGGTTGAGCAGCCAGATAGATGCAAACTTCTCCATGATGAGCGAAAATGGTGTAACCGTTAGCCTGAGATTTAGCAGTAAGGAGGCAGCTGAGCCATTTAACGATTAAACAATGATGATAAAAAAAATCCTGATCGTCGAGGACGAATTTATTGTAGCCCACGACCTGCAAATGATCCTGTCAAAGGCCGGGTACCAGGTGGTGGGCATTGCCGACTCCTTTAAAAATGCCCAGGTCATGCTACAATCCCAACCGGTAGACCTTGTTTTTTTAGATATCTACCTGAAAGGAAGATTAACAGGGATTGATCTGGCCCTGGAACTGATGAAAAGTGAAATCCCCTTTATCTACGTATCGGCCAATTCGAATGAAAAGGTTTTCGAAGCAGCAAAGTCTACCTGCCCTTATGGCTTCATTGTGAAACCATACCGGGAAAAAGACATACTGCTTAGTATTGATATTGCTAACTATCGCAAAGAAAACAGCAAAAACATGAAGCTGAGCAGCGAAAGGTTCATGCACGATTTCATTGTCGATATCTCGTTAAAATCGCTCACCTGGCAGAAAAAAATCCTTTCCATAGCCGGCGCATTTCAACCTTACATACCCTTCGATTTTATAGCGCTATCGGGAATCGCTGCAGATGGAAAACGCTATAACGAAATCGGAATAATCCGCACAAACTTCGATCAATATGATTTATTCACAGCAGATGAATTTATAGAAACCAGCGGACTGACGAGAAAAGAATATAACCGGTTAAATCAACTTGTTCCGGAAACCACTGCAGATGCAATATACACTGGCGAGCGCTTCGAAAATGTAAAACAGCTTGCTCCTATGAAAAACCTGATGGCCAGCACCTATCACCTGCATTCCAACCTCGTTAAAACATTCCATCTTGAAAACGGCGATCACATCAGCTTTTCTTTCTATAGCAGAACCCCACACCTTTATCAACCCTCGCATATGGAATTATTGAATTTTCTCTCCACAACACTCGAGAAAAAACTCATCCATTTGGTGGAGATGAAAAAAGCTGACGAAGTACAGCCTAAAACTACTTTCGCCAATTTACATCCTGAAAAAGAAAAAGTGTTTGCCAACATCATCGGCAAGAGCACCTTAATTTTAAACCTTTTGGATAAAATCAAGATCGTGGCCCCAACAGATACTTCAGTTTTAATCACCGGAGAAAGCGGAACAGGAAAAGAAGAAGTGGCCAAAAGCCTTCACCGGCTATCCGGAAGAAGCCAAAAGCCTTTTATTGCGGTTAATTGTGCGGCTTTGCCACTTGAGCTGATCGAATCGATCTTATTCGGGCACGAAAAAGGCGCTTTTACCGGTGCGCTGGAAACACGGATCGGAAAATTTGAAGAGGCGAGCGGAGGAACGATATTTCTGGATGAAATCGGCGAAATGCCTATTGATCTGCAGTCGAAACTGCTCCGGGTACTCCAGGAAAAAGAAATCGAAAGGATAGGCAGCAATCAGCCACTCGCTGTAGATCTGAGAATAATTGCAGCAACCAACCTGGATCTGGAAAAAGAAATCGCCAAGGGTAAATTCCGCTTAGACCTGTTTTATCGGCTAAATGTTTTTCCGCTCCACCTGCCACCGCTAGCACAGCGAAAGGTAGACATCCCCTTACTCGCCGCCCACTTTGTCAGCAAACACGCCAAAGAACTAGGGAAGCCAGTACAGGAGATTCCAACCAATTTTTTGAACGTATTAATGCAATACAACTGGCCGGGCAACATCAGGGAACTCGAGCACACCATCTTACGCAGTATCTTGCTTTCAAAAGATGGCCGGTTGGCAGTAGAAGACCTGGCGTTGGAAACCAAAGGCGAGCAGACTCCTATTTCGACAGAAATTAAAAGTTTTGAAGATAATGAACGCGATCATATCATCAGGGTACTGGAACTCTGTAAAGGAAAAGTGGCAGGTAGCGGAGGAGCGGCTGAACTGCTGGGAATCCCGGCTACCACGCTTAATTCGAAAATTAAAAAGCTGGGCATCACAAAATCTTAAATTCGCGCTATTTGGTAAATTAACGATATATCATAGAATATAGGCAAATACTTATAAGCTAACCACCTAAATTACAAACCGTTAACCAATGGTACTCTTATTGAATAGAAACCGTACCGGATCTGCCTTCAACTGATAAAATTTCGCAGGTTTTAACAACAATAAGGAAGATCTCCCGGAAAACAGCCCGGATGTTAATTGTGCCCTAGATAAAAAATGAAACAGAAAATTTTAATTGTTGAGGATGAATTTATTGTAGCAAATGATTTGAGGATCATGCTGGAAAAAGCGGGTTATAAAGTCTGCGGCATAGCCCCTTCTGTAGTCAAAGCCCTTGAACTTATTGCCTCAAAAGAACCCTCCTGGATTTTGTTGGATATTTTTTTACAGGGGGATAAGACGGGGATCGATCTGGCCGCTCAACTTACCGGAATGGGTATTCCTTTCATCTACATTTCAGCAAATACCAACCAGGGTATACTCGAAGCGGCGAAGGCTACGCTGCCTTATGGTTTTCTGGTAAAACCCTTTCGGGAAAAAGACCTGATGGTGATGCTTGACATTGCCCGTTACCGGCATGAGCAAAACATTAAATATAACCAAAATGCCGATTCTTCCATACACATCCAAATTGAACACATCCTGGAGAATGAAGGAACAAAAAGTGCAAAACTACAGGAATTCAGTAAGCTACTCCACCCGCTGATTCCTTTTGATTTTCTTTGGATAAGCCGGACCGTGCCCCATACTACCACCAAAGATATCACCCTTTTAAAGGAATCCAATGAAAGCTTCAGGCTAATTAGCAATGATGAGCTTTTAAAAGAGACCGGTGCCTCTGCACGTGATTTTAAAACGTGGAATATTGCAAGGATACCTACAAACGGAAAATCTATCTTTAACGGATATGATTTCCGCAGATTGCGAATGGAGAGCCGCTGGATACAGCACCTCTCTGATGGGTACAAGCTCGAATCTGCACTGGTAGCAGAGATCGCAAAAGGCGAAGAAACATTTCAAATCGTATTTTTTAGCCGGCTGAGCGATGTTTTTTCCAAAGTACATACCGGCATCATTAACCAGTTCTGCAAGGCATTTGAACTGCTTATTGATAAAGCCCTGTATGCTCCGAAGCAAGACACAACGAACAAAACAGCCGAAACTACAGCCTTAGCCTCGCCACCGGTGCAAAAAAAAATCAGCCCGGTACCGGTGAATGATTTTCACGGCATTATCGGTAATAGTCCCTTACTCCATAACGCACTCAAGAAAATTGAAACCGTTGCACCGGAT
The DNA here is from genome assembly GCF_014196715.1 of Pedobacter zeae. GTDB lineage: Bacteria > Bacteroidota > Bacteroidia > Sphingobacteriales > Sphingobacteriaceae > Pedobacter > Pedobacter zeae. The sequence goes on along the minus strand of NZ_JACIEF010000002.1, from coordinate 846,617 downwards.
GATACCTCGGTGCTCATTTTAGGTGAAAGCGGCACCGGAAAAGAAAGGATTGCACATACCATCCATAAGCTTTCGCCAAGAAAAAATAAATCATTTATCACCGTTAACTGTGCTGCATTGCCACTTACACTTATCGAATCGGAACTTTTCGGACATGAAAAGGGTGCATTTACCGGAGCCAATGAAAAACGGATGGGCAAGTTCGAACAAGCAGATGGCGGCTCGATTTTTCTTGATGAAATCGGCGAACTCCCCCTTGAGGCCCAGGTAAAGCTACTGCGTGTTCTGCAGGAAAAAGAGATTGAACGCCTTGGAGGAAATGGAACTAAAAAAGTCGATGTCAGGATTATCACCGCTACCAACCGGAATCTGGAAAAAGAAGTGGCCGAAGGGCGCTTCCGTTTAGACCTCTATTACCGGTTAAATGTATTCCCGATTGAACTTCCTGCATTAAGACACCGCAAAGAAGACATTCCCTTACTTACGCTGCATTTCCTGGAGAAATACGGTAAAAAATCGTCCGCTAAAGTAACTTCTATTTCTCCGGCCGCACTTGCAACATTACAAACATTTAACTGGCCGGGCAACATTAGGGAACTTGAACACCTGATCGAAAGGACAATGCTGCTAACCGATGGTGATGTTATCACTGAAATTGCATATCCCGATACCAATCCGGCGGCGGCTCTAGCTGATGATAGCGGCTCGAAAGTTAAAACCATGGAAGAGATGGAAAGGGACCATATCCTGCATGTCTTAAAGCTCTGCAAAGGCAAAATATTTGGGGCCGGTGGCGCCGCAGAAATGCTTAACATTCCATCCACCACCTTAAATTCTAAAATCAAGAAACTCGGAATAAAATTCGAGTTTGTAAAATAATTGCGGGTGGAATTCTTTGCAGATTCCCCCTCACCCCTCAACTGGCCATCTTTTAAAGCAACAGCATTTTTCGTGGCCAGATCAGTCCAGATCAGGCATAAACTTACATTTAGTTACATTTCTTTTCAGCTGATCCCGGTTACGACTTAGCCTGCTCACATAAACGAAATAAAGTAAATCCGGCAACCAACACGGGCGCCATAGTAAATTAACGAAATACAGTTAATAACCTAAGCCTAAAAAACAACATAAACAACTGAAATACAAATAAATAAAACAAAGGCACACCTATTGCATCTGGTTTGGCAAACGGGTGCCTATAGGTATAAACCACCTGTCAAAACACATTTAAAAAATTAAAATCAACCATGAGTACAATCAAAGTTAAAGACGGAACTGAAATTTATTACAAAGACTGGGGAACAGGACAACCCATTGTTTTTCATCACGGATGGCCTTTATCAAGTGACGACTGGGATGCCCAGATGATGTTCTTCGTAAATCAGGGTTTCCGGGTAATTGCCCACGATCGTCGTGGCCACGGAAGATCAGGTCAAGCCTCAGAAGGCCACAACATTGACACCTATGCGGCAGATGTAGCAGAGCTGGTAGCAGCTTTAGATTTACGTGATGCAATCCACATCGGGCATTCTACAGGTGGCGGAGAAGTGATCCGCTATGTAGCAAAGTATGGTAAAGACCGCGTGGCCAAAGCCGTACTCATCAGCGCCGTTACGCCGCTCATGATTCAAAACGAGCAGAACCCGGATGGCGTACCTTTAGCCGTATTTGATGAAATCCGTAAAGGAACCGGCTTTACAAGGGCACAGTATTTTTACGATTTCCCGATCGCCTTCTACGGCTGGAACCGGGAGGGCAAAACAATTGAAGAGGGCCTCAGACACAACTGGTGGCGCCAGGGAATGAGTGGCTCAGTAAAAGCGCACTATGAAGGGATCAAAGCTTTCTCTGAAACAGACCTAAGTGAAGATCTGAAAGCAGCTACAGTACCCGTGCTGGTACTGCATGGCGAAGATGATCAGATTGTACCATTTACTCAGGCTCCAAAGGCTGCCGCTTTGTTAAGCAACGGAAAATTAATAGCCTATCCGGGCTTTCCACATGGAATGCCGACCACAGAAGCTGAAACAATCAACAACGATATTTTAGCTTTTATTAAATCATAAATCGTTCGCAGCAGGTATAGCCTAAGGTATTTTTCGCTATACCGGTATTTGATTAAAATTTATTCCAACACTGAGGGGCTGTCAAAGCTCCCTCAGCGTTGGATTTTAGCTTGATTAAAAAGGCTTAAAAACAAAAAACCGGAAAGATGTTTCTAAAAACAATCTTTCCGGTTAGTACGATCAATGATGACTGGTTAGAACACACTTCACGCTTCTTTATGATTATAGAACCGATTATCGATGATTTAAAACGAAAAAATTTCATTTAAAGATTTGAACAATTCTGCTAAGAAGTACCCTTATCATGCCAATTTTTGAACACAAAAAGTTGGCATACATCAAATATATTATTTCGTATTTCTATATTAGTATTGAGCTAGTTATCTTGTCAGAAAGACTAGTTACAACAAAAAAAAATCGAGAATAATTTGGATCTAACAAGTAGCTTTTTTCACTGGAATGACAACCAGTCCGAATAAAGAAAACCGGAATAGATCAATGATGTGGTTTTCCCTGCTTTTCCAATACCTGAAGCTGTCTATCCAAAAGATTCAATTTAGACGATCCGATCATAAAAGAGCATTTAGACAACAAAAAACAGTATCAGTTTTCCATAGACTTTATGTTATGTTTTCGCTAAAATATCAAGACAAATTTAACTACATTAAAGAATAAATTAACACTATCCATTTTGAAAAAGACAATAGAAATTCCGTTTATAAACATTGCGGAGGAAATCAAGGAAAAAACTGGTTTTATTTTAGAACATCAGGTCGCAACTGTATTGGAAAAACACGATTGGAGTGTGATCCATAATAGATTTTACATTGACGATGTGCAGTCAATCCAAAGGGAAATGGATTTACTGGTGTACAAAGCAAACGAAGTAGACACTGTAATGGTCTACACCGCATTGATCATCAGTTGCAAAAAAGCACCTTCAAAGATTGGATTTTTTTAACACGCAATGCAAAGGGCACCAAATGGAACCTTGATACCGTACCTTTCACTTTTTGGTCGAATTCCGAAATATTGAATTACCAGTTGAAGGGCAAAAAGTTTTCGGACTTGAAGGGATGCGACGAAAAAATCCATAAAGAGCTTGATGCGAAATTCGAATATAATAAAACCGTTTTTGCTTTCAGGGAATATGAGGGAAAAGGCGAGGTTAAAAAGATTGGTCAGGACTCGGCCATATTTGAAAGTATCATTACGCTGATTAAATCGCAGGCTTATGAACTTGAATCCCTTCCCATGCGAAGGCAAGACAGGAAATATTATTACAACCTAAATCTATTGACGGTTGCAGATGTAGGTAAATTCATTGAACTGGAATGCAACAATGACGATTTCACTGAAAAGGAGATCGAAAGGATTAATTACGTCAACCGATTTCTCGTTAATAAAAAAGAACACAATAGCAGGATTGTCTTTGCTAAGCTTTCCGCTTTGGAAGAAGTTATCGAAGATTTCAATAATCTACATAAACTCAATATCGATCTTGTAGGAAATGGAATCCCAAGGTTTTATGAGAAAGAAATCTGGGAAGACTACTATGCCAAAAAGATTGTTGTTAATGGTGCCGAGGATGACCTGATAAGCGAATTAAAGTATGAGTTACAGGGGAAATTCCGTGTTCAGCAGGATGATTTCCGGTGGCCTTATTTTATGATTAACGAGCAGGCAGTACTCGAAGTCCAGTTCAATGCCAGTGAGGAATTGATTGACTATATTAACAACGATGAAAAGAGCAATAAAATTACTGCTGAATGGTTAAAGGATAACTTTAGGTATACCGGAAAGTTCATTTTTACCCTCAACGAACTACCGTTTTAATTTAAGCCGCTAACAATGCGTGAGCGGCCCGAGCGGCATCCTCCCGCAATAGCATCAACCTATACCGCAAGACACTAGTCAGCCAGGGATACGCCCAAAGAACGTTAATATTTATTGAACATCAATTATTGAACGAATCAATCTATCGTACAAAGTTCATATATTTAAGAACCGGTAACTTACTAATAATAACCAAACAATGGACGGACAGGAACTTAAAATACTATTTAACCAGGATAAAGCCTACTTGACCCCCGACCGCCCACTGACCTTTGAACAGATCGGTATAGCCGATATTGCCCAAAAAGGTTTCAAGTCCCCTGCATACTGGATCTTAAGGGTGAGAAAATATACTGAGGTTGAACGCAAAATATTCTGTGAGGTATTATCGTATCATATTGGACACACGGAATTTGAAAGTAACCAGAAGGCGCTGTCAGCTGTCCTTAACACCCTGGAAACCATATCTTTCAAAAGCGTCGATACCGGAGGCCTTTGGGACACCTTAAGAGGCGGAATGCCCAGCTCAATTTATACTCATCGGATTAGCACGACAAACAGGGCTACGCACCACCCAGCGATTGCAGAATTTGTGAGGCCAGTACAAAAACAGACGCTGACCAAAACATTTTCCATCGCACTAAAAAATGTGCGTTTCATCGCAGGGGGCGTATCATTTGAACTGATCATCCCTGGACAAAACAAATCCACCGGGTTCACCATTATCAATGAGGATATCAGGGAAGAATATGATTCGATTAAGAACTACTTTGGAAATATCCTCAAAACAAAAAAAATCGAGGTCACTGCCACGATCGAATTATCTGGCGGCGAAGTTGTATCCAAATCTGCAAAATCGCCGGAAATAGATCGAATCAACAGGGAACTGATCGAAAATGTAAAATTTGAATTCCTAAAGACTAACAATAAAACGATAAGCGCAGTGCCAGATAGGAACCTTTATACGATGGAAGAATATTTCGAGGCTTTTGGCGATGAGAAACTCAAACCAGGTACATTTTACGATGATGAAAAGATTTTTTTGGAGGACCAGTTAAAGGTCTCCAATAGCAAGCACTACAAACACCTCAGGTTCTTGTCCAGTAAACACGCTTGTGAGGTGATGAAGCTCAGGTTTACCCAAAACCCCTTTTCGTTTTTCTTTTTGATCCAAAGCGAAAGCAACTACCATATCGTCTGGGAAACACTTAATACTGCAGAAGCGACTTATATCTGGAGCATTGAAAAAGATCCGGATGTTTTAAAGTTGAAGCTAAAGTAACTGGAGGGCGTTATGAGCATTATCAAATCTAAGGGTAGAACAGCTTATCTCATCATAGCCGAAGATTCATTTTGTCGGGTCAATCATGATTATACCGACACTGCAGAAGCGTTTATTAACTGGAAAAACGAGCTAGAACTGGTAATCTTCCGATAAATGCTCATAGCTGATCGATGAACCTGATGGTTTAGGCATATGCCAAAATCAAAATATAGCTCGTTTAGACTCCATAACTCAATTAGCAGTAGTCCAAACTCTTGCATTTAAGCGTATTTACCCGTGCCTGATTAGCTCGTAAAGCACGTAAAGTTTTTTAAAGGCTTCCATTACTGTAGTTGCAATTTGCTTGTCTGAGAGGGCATTATCCAGGTAATAGATGTTCCGACCGATAATAAAATAGGCATCTTCACGGCTCTGCATCACAATTTGAGCTAATTGGTCGGCAGTGACAATATCTGCTTCACCTACCGGTGCTCCGGCATTGATCCAGTAGCCCTTGCCGAGATTTTTAAAGGCATCAAAAAACACAGTCCTGAAAGCAAGGTCAGCCAATTTGTTTTTCAGGTGTTTGCGATCGATCAGACTTGCGCCGCCCCTGCCCAACATCAACCACAGACCTACATCCTGGTCATGTATGATCACCTGCATCCTGATGTTATTAATGAACCGCGATGGATTGTTAATGGACCGATCACCATTATTGTAAACGGCCAATTCAGACTCCGATTTACCATAATGCAGCCACATGGCATTGATATAAAAGCCACTGAACCGGTTAAAAAAGTGCCGGCTCACCCACTCCTTCTTTTGGTGATGGGCATGAAGGTTGACCAGTCCTTCCTTCACAAAGGCAGGATAAATCCGGGAATGCAGTTCCAGAAACCTAGCCCTGACTTCCTTTCTCAACTCCTTTAAATCATCGTTTTCAACCGTATGATAAATCTCCTTAAAAATTCGATGCTGGTTGTGGGTAAAAAATTGACCGCTGTTCTCTGCAAGTTCAAGCTTGAGCGAGGCAGCCTCGGTATCGATCTCCTTAACCTTCGAACGCATCCTCACAAAACTGGCTCTGTAGGAGTCGATGAACTCCGGCGTGATGATATGGCCTTTGGCATAAAGACCATTAAACCAGTCCAAGAGTTTTGTGCACTCTGCTTGATCAGATATCTGGAAATTCATTTCGACATTTTTCTCCAACCCCCATGTAGTGGTATTGGAAGAACCAATGATAGCTTTTAGCGAATCATCAAGCCCGAGAATCAGGTATACTTTGGGATGATAGGTATAAGCAGACTTGTAAACCCTTGCGTTGTGGTCACTATTGGCGTAAAGCCGCACAAAAACTTCTGGCTCGGTGTTCAGATCAATTCCAATCAAATAATGTTGTTTGGCTATTTTAGGAATGTGTTCCTGGATAAATTTCAATCCATTCCTGCTGATCATGGCGCTGGCGATCCAAACCTCTTTTGCCTGGGTCAGTTCCTGCCCAAGAAATTCCTTAATATTGTTATGTAAGATCATGTTCGGATGGCAATCAATTTATGATTTATTGAATGTGGTTGATTTTAAGCTTCTTCGTCTAACGAAATCTGTTATCGATGAATGATTTGATTTCAACATTTCGTTTTTCTTAGGTTATTTTTTAATGACAACTAATCGCTGCATACCTTAGCTACTCCTGCGAAGAGGCGCCAACAGGTAAAAAAGACTTTGGAAAAGGAGTATACCACTTATTGTTTACAGCTGCATCGCCCATTCTGAATTGCCTTTCTGCATTTAGGTGAGCAACTGCTTCTTCGGAAATCGTTCCGATCCACACACCCACATGTGGTTATAAGATTTACCTTTTTGCAATTGATACTATCCACGGCTACAGTTACCTTTTTCTGAGGCATACCTGCCGAATCCTGCTGATCAACATGTTGATAGGTTTTGATTACATTCTTAACCTTTTCAGTTTTATCCTGTTTGCCACAAATAAAAGGGCTGGCAATAAACAAACTGGCTGATATAGCCAATAATGCTATAGCCGTCCAGTAAAATCCCTTATCGTATTTATCAATTTGCGCGTTTGCATTCTTGTAAGCTGCCAATAATAAGGGAGCGTCACTTTTGCTATCTATTTCGAGTTCAATATGGTCCGCTGCCCTGGCATAGCCCATAAGCGCCGCACCCGATAAAACTATCCCGACAGCAGCCAAAATCCCTTCTGCAAGCTTGAGGCCATCACAGTCTATTTTGTCATAGCTAAAAAACAGGATAGCAGAAAAGCCAGCTAACAGTAGCTTGCTAAATTCGCTAAATCTCTTGTACCCCTTTAAAGCTTTAATATTGCTAATATTACTACTGGCCATAAGCGATCAGAAAACGAAATTAAAATCCGGTAAAGCGCTCCCACAACTTACGAAGGATATCTCCAAAGGAATTTTGTAGTTGGTTATATGAGAATCTATCCTGGCCTTCATAAAACCGCGTTAGTAAGATTAATCCTATCATCTCAATCATATCCTGCTCTAAAAGCTCAGATTGCCTACCGGAAACGGTCGGAAATTCTGACCATAACCGTCTGATATCATATTCAATATCGTTCTCGTTATAATTCAGGTGAGTGTAACGCGAAATCCTGTTATCGTAGTCCGGATAGATCGAACGTACACGTTTCTTTGCTTTATCAAAGCCATCGTCTAGCGATGGGGAGAGCGATGTTGCCATAGTGTTTGGTTTGGGACGTTAATTTAGTCATTTTAACAATAACTGCAAATATGGTTCAACAAGTTTAAATAAGAAAAGGCCAAACTGGAATTCACCCAGCGGCAAACTGAAGTGGGTATCGATAGAGAGAAAATAGACACAATGGAAAAAATCCTTCCATTTATGACAAATTTATTCGCAGTCTATGAAAAATGTAACGTAACACAGAAACACGCTATCATTAAGGGGGTGCTCAAAGATAATCTGATATATGCTAATGGTAGTTTTAGAACCGCTTTTATTGACCCAACGTTCAATGATAACATACTGAAAGTAAAACAAAAAGGGTTACTTTTTAACGAGCAACCCTTTAAGGTTTTGGGCTTGAGCCCGGTTAGTACCCGGAGCCGGAGTCGAACCGGCACGGTTTCCCACAGGTGTTTGAGACCAGCGCGTCTACCAATTCCGCCATCCGGGCATTCTTGTTGGACGGGGTTGCAAATGTAGATAATGAAACTCGAAATGCAAAAAATATTTTAAAATAACCCGCAACTAACTTATAGTATGCGGCTTGCGTTTTCAGGCCGTTCATCCTTCAGCTTCCTATCTACAATAAAAGGGGCAAACGGCAGTAAAGAAGCTACAAAAATAAGGGCAACTTTCCCAAATTTCCATTTTTGTTCCTGCCAGGCCATCACTAAAGTAGCGGCATAGAGTACAAATAACAAACCATGCGCCCAGCCGGTATACTTTACATACAGCGGCATGTTAGCAAAATACTTTAAAGGCATTGCTACAAATAATAAAAGCAGGTAAGAAATCCCTTCGGCAACGGCTACCTTACGAAAAATAGAAAGTGAACTGTTCATGTATCTGATTGTTTGCACCGAAAGTAAAACAAAGTATCTGACCTTCAAAAACTAAGAAATGATTTTACAATCGGGTGTCTTACAAGGTAGAAGGTTTAGGGTTTAGGGCTTAAAGCACAGGCGACCATCACTCTGAACCTGATTCAGAATCTTTCCGGTATTAAAGGACTCGAACGGTTATCACATCCTGACCTACGCAATACACAATTTAACTACAGAGGGCACAGCGTGAAGGCACAGAGCACACAGAGTTGGCCAGCCGGGTATGGCCAAATCACCTTCAGACTTCCGACACCCGACTTCGGACTCGCTCCCCTATTATTGAGCTAATTTTTCCCTGATCCTGTCGATATATTTTTGACGGTAAAAATTATCTTTTATGGAAGCCAATAAAACATCTGATGCGCCAGCCGGACTGTTATCGAACTGGTTTGTTAAATCTATCAATTCCGTTTTTAGCGCTTCTTCAATCGCTCCGATATTATTCCGCACTTCTGCCAGTTTTCCGGCATCGGGTTCAAACTGCAAATCCATCAGTGCCTCGTTAATATCCATCATTTCCATTAAAAATGATTGCGGTAACTGGTAGCCTTCATCGGTTTCTACGATACCTTTGAGCTCCAATACGTATTTTAAGCATTTTTTAGCGTTGCTCAGTGTCTGGTATGCCTTATTGTTCAAAGTCGACAGATCGAGTACCTCCTGCTGCTTCTCTTCACTTTCGTTGGCATAAAAATCGGGATGATATTGTTTGCTGAAAGCATAAAATTTAGCTTTCACTAGCTGCTGATCGGGATTGAACTGTATGGGTAGTCCATAGAACTCAAAATAATTGGGTTGTTTTTGTTCGCTCATGCTGGGTATTTAATTAAAAAAGCCACAGATATGCTTTTTGTAATGAGCAGCACATCTGTGGCCATATGATCAATCAGGTTTACTTACCGAATGATTTTAGAATATCATTACCAAAAGCAAATACCATTAAACAAATCAGGATCACGAAACCTACAATCTGCGCCCGCTCCAGCACTTTTTCGCTTACAGGCTTGCGTTGTACCATTTCGATCAGGAGAAACACTACATGGCCTCCATCCAGGCCAGGGATAGGCAATAGATTCATAAATGCCAATGCCATCGAAATCAGTCCGGTTAGGGTCCAGAATTTAACCCAGTCGAACGTACTGCCATATACTTTTGCAATACCGATTGGACTGCTGATATTACGTGCGCTCAATTTACCGGTAATCATTTTACCGATGCCCTTTGCATTATCAACAAAGGTACTCCAGGCCATATTTGCACCTACCGGCAACGATTCGATAAAGCCAAAATCAACATGTGCCGTTTCAGGGGTGCTCAAATCAGGGATGATACCGATCGTTCCTTCTTTGCTCACTTTAAGGTCGAATGTAATTTCTTTTCCTTTGCGCAATGCCTTGATGGTAATCGGTTTTAATTTATTTTGGGAAACTTCTTCTTTAAATTGATCGAAGAAAGTAATGGGCTTACCGTTAACCGATAAAATGCTATCGCCGGGTTTAATACCTGCAGCATAAGCCGGGTATACCGGTTTTTCGAACTTACGTTTGAACAGTTTATCAAAAAACGATGGCTGATCGGCCTTTTCATCAGGCGCACTCACTTTATCTACCCGTTGCATCCTGTAACGCGGAGCAATAAAGTTTTCTTTATCATTTTTCGAAATCTTGTTCAAAATGGTATCAGGCACAGCAATATAGAGGGTTTTATTACCTCTTAAAACAGTTAGCTGCGCCCCATCAAACAAAACCTTGCTTGAAATGGCATCTTCAAATTTGATGAGCTTATTACCGTTAATGGCCAAAATCTTATCGCCGTTCTGTAAACCGATTTCCTTACCGATTTTACCAACAGAAATCCCATCGTTCAGTTTGCCATTTATAGTGTAATTCTGGCCAATATTGAAAGTCAGCATCCAAAAAATAAAAATACCGACAATTACATTTACGATAATACCACCCAACATTACGATTAAACGCTGCCAGGCGGGTTTCGAGCGAAATTCCCAGGGTTGTGCCGGCAATGCCATTTGCTCGGTATCCATACTCTCGTCGATCATTCCGGCAATTTTAACGTAACCGCCCAATGGCAACCACCCAATCCCATATTCAACATCACCTTTTTTGAAACTGAAGAGTTTAAAACCCCAGGCATCAAAAAACAGATAAAATTTCTCTACCTTAATACCAAATGCCCTGGCTGCCAGGAAATGTCCCAATTCGTGTAAAATTACCAATATAGACAATCCGAGCAACAGCTGCCCCGCCATAATCAATCCATTCATATTCTCTTATAAAATTTTATGTTAGATGTTAAACTATACTTTTTGTTACTAATTCGCCGGCTAAGATACGGCTATGTTTGTCAGTTTCTAAATAATCGTTCAATTGCGGCTTTTCAATAAAAGCTACTTCTTCCATACACTGCTCAATTACCTCGCTCATTTGCAGGAAGCCTATTTTATCATTCAAAAATGCCTCTACAACCACCTCGTTCGCAGCATTTAAAATGCAGGGCATATTGCCTCCTTTTCTTAACGATACAAAAGCAAGGTTAAGGTTCCTGAACGTTTCCATATCCGCTTTCAAAAAACTGAAATTCGGATATTCCAGGAAATTAAAACGTTTAAAATTGTTTTTTAGCCTGTCGGGATAATTTAAAGCGTACTGAATGGGCAATTTCATATCGGGCAGGCCCATTTGTGCCTTCATTGATCCATCGGTAAATTGTACCAGTGAATGAATAATGGATTGCGGATGCACAATCACATCCACCTGGTCGGCCTCAAGGTTAAACAGCCATTTGGCTTCGATCACTTCCAGGCCTTTATTCATCAACGAAGCCGAATCGATGGTGATTTTGGCGCCCATAACCCAGTTAGGGTGTTTTAATGCCTGTTCTTTTTTTACGGTAGCAAGAAAATCCTTCGTTTTGCCTAAAAATGGCCCGCCCGAAGCTGTGAGGTAAATTTTTTCGATCTCATTTTGCTCTTCACCTACCAGACACTGGAATATGGCCGAATGCTCCGAATCTACCGGTAAAATCTTAACCTGGTACTCAGCTGCCAGTTGGGTAATCAGCTCTCCGGCTACCACCAAGGTTTCCTTATTGGCTAAAGCAATGTTTTTACCGGCTTTTATGGCAGCAATAGTGGGTTTTAAGCCCACCGATCCCATTAATGCAGTAAGAACAATGTCACTATCGCCGTAGGCCGCAACTTCGGCTAAAGCCGCTTCGCCTGCCAAAACTTTAATATCGGTAGCAGATAAGGCATTTTTAACTTCGTGGTACTTACCTTCATCGCCAATAACTACTACAGCAGGTTTAAATTTAAGCGCTTGCTGAATGAGTAATGTAGCGTTCTTCAGCGCAGATAATACTGCAACTTTAAAAACTGTAGGATGATCACTAACCACTTCGAGTGCCTGTGTACCTATGCTCCCTGTAGAACCTAATATGGTTATTCTTTTCAAATCTTTTAATATCGTGATGCCTAAATTTAATCAAGCATTTTATTTAATCATTTTCTATTATTCACGCATTTTTGTCATTCTGAATGCAGTGAAGAATCTTTTAATAAACAAACACACTGCGCTCGCCACGGTTCGGGTCTCCACAAACTCAGAAATCTATCTAAACAGATTTCTCGACTGCGTTGCACCCCCCTCGAAATGACGACTCGTGGTTAAACAATATACCTCTCCAACCCTTCAGCCAGTTTCCTATCATTGCTCAACCTCGGCACCTTATTCTGTCCGCCTAATTTCCCCTCGCTTTTCATGTAGTTTACAAATGCATCTTTTTGCAAAGTACGTATGATCAATGGTTGGAGGATGTTCCCCTCAATCAGGTCAAAGTAATAAATATTTTTCTTTTGCAGCGCTTTATCCACTTTTTTACTAAAAGCAGCCAGGTCTTTTGGGGCTGATGAAAACTCCACAAACCACTCATGATAAGGCAACTGTCCTGCTTCCGGGTTAACCTGTGGCGCTACGGTAAATTCGGTAATCCCTACCTGTTCTTCATTGGCTACGCTCAAAATGGCCTGCTCTACTTCTTCTCCTATCACATGTTCGCCAAAGGCAGAAATAAAATGTTTAATGCGGCCCGTAACCACAATTTTATACGGGTTTTTCGATACAAATTTAACAGTATCGCCAATGCTGTACCCCCACAACCCCGCGTTGGTATTCAAAATCAGGGCATAATTGGTATTGAGTGCTACTTCTCCGAGCGATAAACGTGTTGGATTGTCGTTATAATATTCGTCTGCCGGGATAAATTCATAAAAAATCCCTGCATCGGCCAATAACAAAAGGCCCTTGTCTTTTTGCGAATCCTGGTAAGCAATAAACCCTTCAGAAGCCGGGTAAGTTTCAATGGCATCTATTTTTTTGCCTATGCTTTGTTCTATTCTTGCCCGGTAAGGTTCGAAATTAACACCACCATAAATAAAGAGGCTAAAATTCCTGAATATTTCGCTGATTTTCTTTCCTCCTGATTTTTCGGAAAGTTTATCGAAATACATTTGTACCCAGGGTGGGATGCCTGAAATCAAAGTCATGTTTTCGTTGATCGTCTCCTCCACAATGGCATCCACTTTCTGCTCCCAATCTTCTATGATATTGGTTTGGTAAGATGGCAGCCGATTTTTTTGAAGATAGGCCGGTACATGATGCGCAACAATACCGGATAAACGCCCTACATTTATACCATGCTTTACGCTCAACACCGGACTCCCTTGTAAAAAGATCATTTTACCGTTAACAAAACCGGCCTTTCCTGTTTCGTGAATGTAGGTTAAAATGGCATTCCGGGCAGCTTTGATGTGTTCCGGCATCGACTCCTTAGATAGCGGAATATATTTTACGCCCGAAGTAGTACCCGATGTTTTGGCAAAATAAAGCGGTTTTCCTTTCCAAAGTACATCAGCCTCACCTGCCACCACACGATCTACATAAGGTTTTAAACCCTCATAATCCCGTACCGGAACGTTTTTCTTAAAATCACTGTAATTTTTGATCTCCGCAAAATGATGGTCTTTTCCAAAAACAGTGTTCCTGGCCTCCTCAACAAGTTTTTTCAGGATATTATTTTGAGCATTTACGGCATTATGCTTCCATTTACCGATCTGCCAAACCGTAAATGCGGCGAAGGGTTTACTTAGTGCTGCTTTTAGCCCCCAACCCCCTGAATAGGATTTTTGCTTTCTACCGTTCTTTTCTTTTTCCATAAATTTAAGCTGATTTTAACTCCCCGTTAGGGGCCGGGGTTTAAACGATATTATGTAAAATATCCGGATGTTCGTCGCCCTTGTATTCGCTAGAAATTTTGCGGTAAGCCACTGTTAGCGCTACGCTGGATAGCGGAACAATGATAAATGAACTTAACATATTTACAATAAAGGCAATTAGAGGCCATTGCAGGTAGTTTAACAGCAGATAAATCAAATATCCACCACCTAAAACAACCAAAAGCAATAGAATTTTGGTAAAATTACCTTTTGTGGTAGCCAAACTCAGTTTTATGGAGTCGAAAGGAGTTGCACCTTTATCGATAATAAAAAAAGGAAAAAATGAAATCCTTAACCAGGTGATAAAAATGGCAATAATACCTACCGAAATGGCAACATTTTTAACAATCGCCACGTTGATACCCGTATAAATAAAAGGAAAGGCAATCAAAATGACCACCAGGTAAACACCGAGGATACAACCCACAAAATAAAGGGTAGCCACCAAAAACCTGATGATCTGTAACCTGGTAGGAAGCGTATCTACAATTTTAACATCACTTTCTTCATCATCCATTAAATGGAAAATATATTTAAAAAGTGAAAGGTTAATTGTAAAGTACAACAACACAAAAATAATGACCATTACCACACTTAATGCCTTGCTTACATCTTTAATAAAAAAAGCCATTAAGCTCGATGCACTTGCAGTGATAAACATCAAAAAGCATAGCGTGGCAATCGAAAAATAGTGCTTCTTGGTGATGCCCCATGCCTTTTGTATTACATCGTTAACGGCGAACGTACTTTCTTTTAGATAATTGATCATTGTTGTTTGAATACCACGCGTTTAAATAAATCCTGTATAAATCCCAAACCATAAGCGGTTAATTGGATAAATGAAGATATAATGCTCAAAAATGCAACTTTTAACGATTTATTTACAGACCATGAATGAAAAAATATCAACATAAAGTAAATCAGTAAGAAGAAGTTACAAACATAGGCCAGCGGCGGGTAAATAAAATTACATAAAATGGTGAAACCAAAGCCCAATGTAAACAAAGCCGGAAAAAAGTGTACAGGCTTTAATTCTTTAGGAAAGTGTTTATAAATATTGATCCTGGCCCTTCCAAAAAAGTGCAGTTGTTTATAAAACTGGCTAAAACTCGTCCGGCGCTTATGGTAAACCTTTGCCTCCGGGATTAAACCGATTTTGAAACCATTTTCATGGATACGGATGCTGTATTCGATATCCTCGCCCAAACGCGTTAAAATAAAGCCGCCAACTTTTTCCCAGGCCTGACGCGAAACGCCCATGTTAAAACTGCGCGGATGGAATTGCCCAACATGCTTTTTGTTACCGCGAATACCTCCCGTGGTAAAAGGCGAGGTCATGGCATAACTAATGGCTTTCTGCACAGGTGTAAAGCTGTCATGAGCCGCATCCGGACCTCCATAAGCATCCAAATGATGTTCGTAAAGGTAATTTTTAACAATTTCCAGGTAATCGGCCGGAACCAGGATATCTGAATCAAAAATGATAAAATAATCTCCTTTGGCCCGCTCAAAACCAAAATTACGGGCAAAGCCCTGCCCTGCATTTTCCTTGAAATAATATTTTACATCAAGTTTGTCTGCATAACGGTCTACTATAGCTTTTGCATCGTTTTTAGAACCGTCTTCGATTACCAGCACCTCAAACTGTAAATAGGTTTGTTTGGTTAAGGTGTATAAAAGTTCGTCTATTTCCTGTGGACGGTTGTAAAGGGGGATTATAATGGAGAAAAACATTTTTTTTAAAGGTTAAAGGTAGAAGGTGTAAGGTTTAGGGCTTTGGCGTACAATTACATTACGCCTTAACTTTTGTCTTATACATTCAAATGTTAATACTTGTCTGCTAGGGCACAAGGTTTAGGCGTATAAACCTTCGGCCTTAAACCTTTTGCCTTATACCCTTTTTTCTATCAAATATTGATTTCTTTCTGGTGCATTACGCGATAAAAGCTCGGCAATAAAGCCCGCTAAAAACAGCTGCGAACCAACAATAATGGCTACTAATGATAAATAAAACAAAGGCTGATCGGTGACATCACGGTAAGCCAGGCCTTTCCAAATCAGGATCTGTTTTTCTATCAGTACATAGAGCGACATAACCATCCCCAAAAAGAAACTTAATACGCCCAGTGAACCAAAAAAGTGCATGGGGCGTTTGCCAAATTTACCGACAAAAAATATCGACAGTAAATCTAAAAAGCCATTGATGAACCTGCTGAAACCAAATTTTGTGGTTCCGTATTTGCGTGCGCGGTGTTCTACCACCTGCTCTGCTATTTTACCAAAGCCCGCCCACTTAGCAATTACCGGGATATAACGGTGCATTTCGCCATATACTTCGATTGTTTTGATCACATCGCTCCGGTAGGCTTTTAAACCACAGTTAAAATCGTTCAGTTCGATACCGCTCATTTTACGGGTAGCCGCATTGAAAAGTTTGGTTGGGATGGTTTTGGTTAAGGGATCATAGCGTTTCTTTTTCCAGCCCGAAATCAGATCGAGTTTTTCTTCTTTAATGCGGCGATACAATTCCGGAATCTCGTCCGGACTGTCCTGCAGGTCGGCATCCATGGTAATCACCACATTGCCCTGTGCTGATTCGAAACCTACGTTTAAAGCGGCAGATTTACCGTAATTACGTCTAAATTTAATCCCTTTTATGGCCGTATTCTGAAGCCTTAATTCTTCAATTACTTCCCAGGACCTGTCGGTACTACCATCATCAACCAGAATAATTTCATAGCTGAAATTATTTTCTACCATCACTTTATCAATCCATGCCGTTAATTCGGGCAGCGATTCGTCTTCATTAAATAAGGGTACTACTACTGATATATCCATTTTTTAATCATAAACCCCGCAGGTTTTCGGCTACGCCGCTAGAAACCTGCGAGGTTTGCTTAAAGTAAAACGTGCAAATTTCATCAAATTAAATGATAAAACCTGCACGTTAAAAATTTTTGATCTGAATTATAATTTTATGTCTTTAGCTTTTACTTTGATAATTTTTCCCTGGTCGGAAAAAACCAAAACACCATCATTTTTCGCCTTATAAGCAACCAGTTTTTTGAAAGTTAATTTCATCCCTTCACTTATTTTTTCATGTAATAACTGAAGAGCAGTCTGTTTATCGTCCATACGGTTAACTTAATTTTTTCCAATTTTCTTTTTCAAATATAGTGATTTCAGTTTTATTACCCTCAGCTATGAAATAAAGTGACTCCTTTGAGTTATTTAATACAAACCAAAAATCGACATTTTTAATAAACTGCTGTAAATTTCGCATTCCCTTTATATATCTTCTTCTGATTACCTCTTCGGGAATATCGTGCCCACCTTCTAATACCCTTGTTTTGACCCTTTCGATAGCAAGCTCTACATCGTTTAGCCAAAAGAATAAAAGTGTAACCCGGTAGCCCAATAACTTGGCTTTTTCTATTGTATTTAAATAAGATTTTGTAGTTAATGTAGTTTCGATCGCAAAATCGACCTTTTGATGAAGCAGTTCATCAATTCTGCTCAACATGATTTTTCCTGCCTGGATGGCTACACTTTCAGGCTTAAATGGCGAAATGCCGCGCGCAATCTCATCAGCGTTTACAAATTCCCTACAGTTTAACATTTCCGGCAGAACAGTAAAAGATGCTGTTGTTTTACCAGCACCATTACACCCCGAAATAATGTATAGATTTTGCATTCGGTTTTAATTTAAACAAAAACGTGCAACTTTACCAAAATAAATGATAAAACCTGCACGTTCAAAATTTTATAAAAGGAATTAACCTTCTTTAGGAAACGAGTCTAATCTTACTGGCTCCTTTTTCTTTAAAATAGCGGAAAGAATTAAAGAAAGAACACCGTACAAGGCCAATGAAACACCAAAACTTGTAAAAATATTTTTAAAGGTTGGCTCTAATTTTTCTTGCATATTACCTGATTTAGCTATTGCTTCATCGATCTGTTCTTTGGCCATACCGAATTTTTCCATCATGGCACGCTGTGCATCTTCGATTGCCGCAGCAGCTTTTGCCGGAAGATCCGGATCAATAATTTTCATCAGCAATACATTATAAAGTGTTGCAGTAAAGGCCAGAATAAGCGAAATAATCAAAAAAGCTTTAAAAGCTTCGCCAAATGTCCAGAACCCACCAATTTCTTTACGGATGTTAATCCCTACCACTACCAATAGCACGATAAACAAAATAAATATCCCTATCTGTGCAACAAAGCTGGTATAAATTAATACGGGATCAATAAAATGCAGGGTTAATGATAAAACGACTGAAACCGCAGCCAGCATTAATCCATTTTTTAAAGCTAGTTTGGAAATAAGAGCACTCTTGTCCATTTTTTTAAATTTTAGTTAGTTATTGATTGTTGTAATCAATGTATAAGATGCAGCATCGAAGGCTTTGTTACGGCTAAACTGAATTAATTCTTTTGTGGTTTCATTACTGCCCTCCACATCCAGGAAGAAAACCATAAACGGCACAAACAGTTCCTGCATTTCTTCACTGATGTTTAATTTAACAGCTGTTTTGCAAATTTCCTCTACACTGCTTTCGGCCAGTTGCTGGTTGCTGATCAGCTCTTCATAAATCTCAAATTCATCCTGAAATTCATCATCCTCTACCAATAAAAATTCTTTCAGAAAATCGCCCAATTCTGGTTCGATATCCTCATCCTTACATTCTTTAATGTAAAGCAGAAGATTTAAAAGCTCCGTTCCCCGGTCGATGGTTTCTTCTTCGATGTTTGCCCATTCGTCGCTTTCCAGATAATCGTCTTCCAATTTCTGTACGTCGCTGCTAAAGAAATTTACCATCAGTAAATCAAAAAAGATTTCACGCAATTCTTCAAATGTCGGGTGGCTATCGAAAACAGCATCGAAGGCTTCGGCCTTATCTAAAAAATTAACATCCAGCTCAAAAGCAGCCAATAATTCTGTTTCGAAATCTCCAACATTAATGGCCGAAACTTCAGCATATTTATTAATTGAAGCGCTTAACGCCTGTTTTACTCTATTATCCATGATTAAAATTTTTAGGATTTAAGGATTATAAAATCATCAAACCGATCGTCATGCTGAATTTATTTCAGCATCTGTAGTATTCACACAACCTTTAACTAATGATACCAGTATTGGTTATTGTTGCAAACCAGTTTTACCTTACCCGTAAGCTCGGTACCCAGTAAAGGACTGTTTGCCGATTTAGAATAATTGCCCGCTGCATTGTACAGCCACTTTTCGGTAGCACTAAATACCGTAAAGTTGGCTTTGGCACCTTCTTCTATTACCGGAACTGTTAAATTTAACAATTTACGTGGATTAATGGCTAATTTCTCGGCAATTAAAGCAATATCTAATCCTGCCTTCAGCAATAATGGCAATACGGTTTGCAAGGCAACGATGCCATAATGGGCAATTTCGAACTCTACATTTTTAAATTCGATTTCTTCCGGACGGTGCTGCGAGGTAATGGCATCAATGGTTCCATCTTTTAAACCAGCGATTAAAGCTTTCACATCCGCTTTACCGCGCAAGGGTGGTTTAACTTTATAATTGCTGTCAAAATCGCTTAAAAGTTCTTCTGTAAATACGAGGTGATGGGCAGTTACGTCGCATGAGATCTGCACGCCATCTTTCTTGGCTTTACGGATCAGGGCCACTGCACCAGCAGTTGAAATATTGCTGATGTGGATTTTGGTTTCGTTGTAAGCTGCCAGGAAAATATCGCGCGAAATATGCAGCTCTTCTGCCAAAGCGGGTAAACCTTTCATCCCCAAAAGCACAGAATTTTTGCTCTCATTGATCTGCGATTTGCCTGCAATCGATTTATTTTCCGGGTAAACCATCAATAAGGCATCAAAACCTTTAGCGTATTGTAAGGCGCGGCTCATAAAACCATCATCCTGCAACGCTTTATCGCCGTCAGAAAAGGCAACTGCTCCCGCCTGTTGCATATCAAATAGCTCAGCAAGTTCTTTAGCTTCGCGGTTTTGGCTAATGGCACCCACAGGCAAAACATCAACCAGGTTATTTTTGGCCCTATTGATAATGTATTCTACCTGGGATTTTGACTGCACCACCGGACTGGTATGCGGCAACAAAGCCAATCCTGTAAAACCACCTGCCTGGGCAGTAGCTGTCAGGGTTTGTATATCTTCTCTGGTTTCAAAGCCCGGATCGCCTGCCGCACAGTTCAGATCGAAAAAACCAGGCGTTAAAAAAGCGCCCTGGGCATCAAAAATGGTTTCGTTTTTATCGGCTGTTAATTTACCTATGTTTTTAATCGTACCATTTTCAACCCGGACATCGCATTGCTGGTGATTAAATTGACTCTGCGGATCGGCAATGGTTACATTTTTAACCAGGAGATTCATATTGTTCTTTTTGTGTTGTTAAAAAATCGGATGAGCAAAATTTCTGCTGCAATAAAAATCAGCGACAAAATTAGACAAAGTTTCCATAATGTTTGCCCGATTTTATTACCGCCGGCAATTAATTTAACGGCATCCTTATCAGTATCGAATATTTTCAGGTTACTTTTACCTGCTAACTGCTCAAGTGCTGCTTTACTTAAATAATGCAGATCAGATTCGGTCCGGTCATTGTTAAAACCATAAACGGCAAGCAACGAATCGGCAAGCTTTAGGTTATAAAACCCCGCATTTTTAATCTGATCGGCAATATAAATCAGCGTTTTACCATCGGTCTGTCTCATTTCCGGGATGGCTTCAAAATGATCGGCTATAATTTTTAAGGTCTGGTTTTTACCCAAGCTAATCTTTTTACTAACTAATGCGTTATCCTTGCCAAGATTATAATATAACGGCATTTCATTCCCGCCACTTAATGCCAGGCGGTAAATTAAGGGTACAAAAACCGGGTGACGGGCCAGGTTACCATCATTTGCATTTAAGCCGGACGCAGCCAAATAGAACTGACCATTGCCGATGCCATATTTGGAGAAAAATGATTTCCTGCCGGGCAACATCATGATATCTTCTTTATTGGAAGTATTTGTTTCACTGAAAGAATAGTAACGCGTAACTGCCGGCAGATCGAGATTTTTCGGAATTTCCTCAAAAACCGTTTTAAAAATCGGGTTTTGAAGGTCAATTTGATCAACTTTTGTAGCGGTGGTAGTAAGTGCCTGGATTGTTGGCAGCGACAATGCACTTAAAAATGAGTTATATACCTTGATATCGGCATCAAGATCAGGAAAGAGGATAACCGTTCCACCTCCATTAAGGTAGGTTTTAAGCTGCTGCGCTAAACCCGTTGAGGGATTTTTCAATCCATTCAGCACAATTAAGCCATAATTGGCAAAATTGCTATAATTTATATTGCTTTCGGCATTTTCAGTAAGCTTATAATAAGCATCGGTTGCAAATAAAGCTTTAATGTAGTTACCGGCATTAGATCCATTAATGCTTAAGACAGGGAAACTTTCATCTACCTTGAAACTGAACGAAAGTGTATCATCAAAAGTTACCGGAAAGTCTTTAATGGTGATCATCCCTTTTTGCCATCCTGCAGCAAGTCCCGAAAAGTTTAAGGTATCTTTCACCGTTTTTCCTGCGGGTATAGTAACAGCGCCCAAACCTTTCTGCTGGTTGTTGATGCTTAATTTTAAAGGAATATTTTTAGCCTCTTCTTCCGAATAATTTTTTAGCTGTACCACCAGGCGCTCATTCGCACCAGGTTGATGATTTGGCGAAAGGATCCAAACGCTATCAACGGCCACATTGGGCAAAATATTCGCATTAAGCTTTAAAAACGAGTATTGAATATCGGGTCTGGTTTCGAGTTTGTTGGCCGCGGAAATATTTTTTTGAAAATCGGAGATTAAAAAGCTGTACTTATTTTCAGCTCCGGTTAAAATATTTCCCTGCCTGTTCAAAAGCTGTTGGAGATTGCGGGTGGCAGCAGATATTTTTACATCATCCAAAGCTTTCAAAAAAGCCTCCTGGTTCAGTAAACGCTGATGTTTCCCTTCAAAATCATTTGTTAAAAGCTGAAAACGGTCGTTGATCCCGAAACCTTTAACGAGTTCTTTAGCCCTGCGTTTGGCTTCATCAAGCAGGCTACCATCTTTATTAATGGCCTCCATGCTGTAAGAGTTATCGATGTAAACGCTGATGATGTTATTTGCCACCGTTGTTTTTTGATGATGGTCCGGAATGTAAGGCTGGGCAAATGCCAGCACCAAAAAGGTGATAGCTAAAATCCGGGATAACAGGATCAACAGGTTTTTAAGTTTTTCCTTTGATGAGTTTTGTTGCTCTACTTCTTTTAAAAGCTGAACATTGGAGAAATAAACCTTTTTAAACTTCCTAAAATTGAATAAATGAATAATAACCGGAACAGCAACCGATATTAGCGCAAAAAGAAAGCCCGGATACAGGAAATTCATTAAAAACCAAAGATAGAAAAAATATGGAACTGTGATGAATTCCTTATTAATTATTATTGATCAGAATAGGTTAGGGTTAAACTTATTTTTCAGTTTCTTTGCCTATACGATCGTCATGCTGAATTTATTTTACAAGTAAAATAGTGTTTCATTGCCTTGTAGCTATTTCGTGGTCAGCATCTTTCTTGCAAAATAGCCCCTGAATGAATTACCTTCTTTGAACCCGCTAAAGTTCGGTTCAGGATGACTATCTTAATGTTAATATTGGCAAAAATAAATGGTACGGGATCAATAACCAAACCCGGGAAATTCGATATTCACAATTTTCCAACTGCCATTTTGAAGGGCAAAATAAAGCTTGAACGGACCACTGATAATTTTTGATTCATTTTTTAACACTGCCCTAAAACCGGCAACCCCCTCTACAAACCCCATTCCTTTTTCTGCACCCATCAGTTCGTAATTTACGTCAATGATATCGTAGCGTCCGCCAACATATTCATCTGATTGACCGAAAATTCCTTTTAACCGGGCAACAATCACCTCTTTACCAATTACTTTACTTCCCGGAAGGATAAAGAAGTCGCTCAGTTCTGCAGTGATGGTTTTAGATTGCTTAAACCACGAGTTGATAAAACGGATTGCGCTGTTTACCAAATCGGCCTGGTGGTTAAAGGTTGGTTTTTCTTGCATGGTGCAAAATAAAGCTTTCTTATCGATACTTCTTCATTGCAGCCCAAAGTTTTTCGTCCATTCCGTAAACATCCGGGCGGTATTCGATCCTATCGTTCTGCGCCCAGGCGGTAATATAGGTAATGATTAAGGGTACCGGGTTTTTAGGTGCGAACCAGGCTGGCTTTAGCTGGAAGGTTTTAAGTGTATCGGCTTTTTGGGCCATCCTTTTTTGGTACCACTTCATATGTGTGCTATCAACAGGAGGTAAATCTACCTCAGCCCTCAGTTTATCGTAAGTATATGTATCTTTCACCAGGAGCCTGGCAAACTCCAGCGGTTTTTCAATCCGCACACAGCCATGACTGATGGCCCGGTTGGTTAAATTAAAGCCATTTTTATTATTGGTATCGTGCAGGTAAATGCTCGAGCTGTTATCGAAAATAAATTTGAACTTACCCAGCGCATTTCCACCTCCTGATCCCTGCTTAAATTTAAAGGGTAATTTATCCCTCGAATAACGATTCCAGTTAATGGTATCAGGCTCCCCAATCAGCTTGTCTTTATAGTAAACTTTAATATTGCTGTTCGACAAATAAAAAGGATCTTTCCTGGCCATCCAATAGATCTCGCTCTGGGCAATACTCACCGGAATATTCCAGATTGGATTGGCCTGAATGGAGTTGATTTTACTGAACAATAAAGGGGTTTCGTGGTTCTTTGGTTTATCGTCTAAATTGCCCGATTTGGCAAAGGCTTTTAGCTTCTCTTCGTAACCATTTTCGCGCTTCCCGCCCACGCAAACTTTCATCGAAATTACGGTATCCAATTGATCTAACCAGGTAAGCCTGAAGTCGGGAATATTTACCTGTACATAGTTATCTCCGGTAGCAGGCATCTGCCACCTGAAGCGCTCCATATTCAGCAATAAAATTCGCTTTTCACTTTCTGAATCTGCGTTCAAATATGCAGACTGCAACGCTTTATATTGCGGCGATTTCGGCTGAGCAGATTTGAGGTTTTCAACCAGGTCGTTTCCTTCTAAAAGTTTCACCATACCCGCACTATCCGGACGCCCCACTTTGATGTAATAACGCGAGAAAATATTACGCGGATTTACCACGCCATACTTTAAATAATTGGTGTAATTTAAATAGGCATTAGCCGATAAAAGTTCAAGTTTAGCAATAACCGGATAACTCTCTTCAACCTTTTTAAATTTATTAGCACTTAATACCTCCAGCAAATCCGAAATCTCATTAGCCTTAAATATTTTGGGGTTAAAGCCATGCACCGCACTTCCATTCAGATAAACTACAAGTGAATCGAGCTCGCCATGGGTATAAAAACGGGTAACCAGTTGAGGTTGGTTATAATTATGCTTATAAAACGCCTTGATTGTTTTCGGATTGATGAATTTGCCTGAAAGACTATCCATTGTTTTAACAAAAATGCTGTCGTAAGCTGCCGTATCGAAATCCTTGTACATTTTGTTATTAAAATGTGCTGACAGCACTTTTCCAACCTCGGGCGGGCTTTTAAACCATCCGCAGGCAGAAATGAATAGTAAAAGGGGCAAAATCAGAAAGCGAAATTTTTTCAATTTGTTAAAAATTTAATACAAAATAAGGGTTGTTAGCAATAAAAACAGCATAATGACAAATTAAGTGCCATTATTTTTTGTTTTACCATTTCAAACACTATATTTGCCATCGCTAATCAGCTAAAGCATTGATATTGGCAGAAATAAATTTATGAACTTAACTTTGAACCATCACTTACATCTACACCATCGCCGATAGGCGATGATATATGTTTGTTTTGTACTTCAAAACGTTTTTTCCGTAAAATAATTTCTTGTCCACTCTATATTCAATACTTTGAAAACACTTAAAATTGCTATCCAGAAATCGGGTAGATTAAACGAAAAATCTGTAGAAATACTTAAAAACTGTGGTTTAGCATTCGAAAACTACAAAAGCTCGCTCATTTCAACTGTTACCAATTTTCCTTTAGAAATTCTTTTTCTGCGTGATGATGATATTCCGGAATATGTACAGGATGGGATTGCCGACCTGGGCATTGTTGGCGAAAATGTAATTGTAGAAACCAAAGCCGAAGTTGATTACCTGCAAAAACTGGGTTTTGGAAAATGCACCTTAAAAATTGCTGTTCAGGCCACCAGCACCATTCAAAATTTATCAGAACTGAACGGTAAAGCCATAGCTACTTCTTACCCTGTAATCCTCGAAAAATTCTTAACTGAAAATGGTGTAAAATCTGACATCAGGACCATCTCCGGTTCGGTAGAAATTGGCCCGGGTTTAGGCTTGAGCGACGCCATTTTTGATATCGTTTCTACCGGCGGAACATTAAAGAGCAACGGACTAAAACCATTTGCAGATGTGATGCAATCGGAAGCCGTTTTAATCGGAAATAAATCGGTAGCCGGCAATCCAGAAGTGGAAGAATTACTGCAAAGGATCCGCTCGGTACTCAGTGCAAAATCGAACAAATATGTAGTGCTGAATGTATCTAAAGATAACCTTCAAAAAGTGGTCGATCTTCTTCCGGGTGTTAAAAGTCCAACGGTAGTTCCACTCTTCGAACCGAACTGGGTAGCTGTACATTCGGTAATTGCCGAAGCCGATTTCTGGGATAAAATAAATAACTTAAAAGCTGCCGGTGCTGAAGGCATTTTGGTTATGCCAATTGAGAAAATAATCAGGTAAAATCGAATAATTATACATTAACTATTAGTTAATTTTAAAACATAAAACATTGAAAATCTACAATTATAAAGATTTATCTAAATCAAAAATTGAAGAACTTTGTTCAAGGCAGATCGAAGACGATAAATTGGTTGAAAGCCGTGTTGCCGACATCATAAAAACGGTAAGAGAGGATGGCGACCAAGCCCTTTTTAATTTCGCAAAAACCTTTGACAAAGTTGAACTGAAAAAGCTTTTTTTAGACCGCGAAGAATTACAAGCCATTGCAGCTTCCATTCCCGCTGATGCAAAAAAGGCTATAGATACCGCTTACGAAAACATCAAAAATTTTCACCTGTCGCAATTAAAAAAAGAAGATAAAGTGGAGACCATGCCTGGTGTGGTTTGCTGGCGGGAAGCCAGGGCAATTGAAAAGGTCGGGCTTTATATCCCGGGTGGAACAGCGGTGTTACCGAGTACCTTTTTAATGCTGGCAACACCGGCGCTTATTGCAGGCTGCAAAGAAATAATTGTATGCTCGCCACCACAGCAGGATAGCAAAACCAATTGCTACCTGGCTTACTGCGCGGTGCTGCTGGGTATCGAAAAAATATTCATGATAGGTGGCGCACAAGCCGTAGCTGCAATGGCTTTCGGAACCGAATCTGTACCACAGGTATACAAGATATTTGGCCCGGGTAACCGCTATGTAACTACAGCCAAAACCATGGTGCAAAACAAGGTGGCTATTGATATGCCTGCAGGTCCATCTGAAGTATTGGTAGTAGCTGATGAAACTGCCATTCCGTCATTTGTGGCCGCAGATCTCCTTGCACAGGCAGAACACGGAACTGATAGTCAGGCTATATTGGTTTCTACCTCTAATGATATTATAGCTGAAACAATAAAAGAGGTTGAAAAACAACTTACTATCCTGCCAAGAAAAGACATTGCCGCCAAAGCTATCGACAATTCTTATGCAGTTCTAACCGATAATATAGCGCTCGCGATGCAGTTTTCAAACGAATATGCACCAGAACACTTAATATTGGCCACTGAGGAGTACCAAAAGCTTATCCCATTGATTACCAATGCCGGATCGGTATTTTTAGGCAACCTGACACCCGAAAGTGCAGGCGATTATGCCTCAGGTACCAACCATACCTTACCAACCAGTGGTTTCGCAAAAGCATACTCAGGTGTTTCTGTTGATGCTTTTATTAAAAAAATCACTTTTCAGCACCTGTCAACCGAAGGTTTAAACAACATTGGTACAACTGTTGAAACACTCGCAGCAGCAGAAGGACTGGAAGCGCACAAGAATGCAGTGAGTATCAGGTTAAATTTTGAGTCCGGAGTCGGAAGTCAGGAGATAAATTAGCATAAAATAAAACTGAAATAAGATTAAGTCATTTAATAAATTCTGTAGAAAGTATAATGTAGAAAGCTTTAGGCAAATCGCCAACCCTTTTACCTTTTACCTTTTACCTTTTACCTTTTACCTCAAATAATGGACATTAACGATTTAGTAAGAGAAAATATAAAAAACCTTCGCCCCTACTCTACTGCCCGGGACGAGTTTAAAGGCCAGGCATCAATTTTTTTAGATGCCAACGAGAACAGTTATGGCTCGCCTTTACCAGCCAATTATAACCGCTATCCGGATCCCTTACAACTGGACTTAAAGGATGCCATAAGCAAAATAAAAGGCGTGCCTATTGAGAATACTTTCCTGGGAAATGGTAGCGACGAAGCCATCGATTTATTATTTCGGGCCTTCTGTAACCCAGGTAAAGACAATGTAATTATTTTGCCTCCTACTTACGGCATGTACGAAGTTTCAGCAAATATAAATGATGTTGAAATCCGCAAGGTTAGCCTGCTTCCGAACTTCCAGTTAGACATGGAAAAGATTGCAGAAAAGATTGATAAAAACACGAAATTAATTTTCATTTGTTCGCCAAATAATCCAACCGGAAATTCGATTAACCGTGCAGATATTGAAACGATTTTAGCCAACTTTAATGGCATCGTTGTGGTAGATGAAGCCTACATTAATTACGCCCGTCAAAAGACCTTTATACAAGAGCTAACCGAGTACGGAAACCTGGTCGTTTTGCAGACTTTTTCGAAAGCCTGGGGACTTGCCGCCTTACGTTTGGGCATGGCATTTTCTTCAACAAAAGTGATCGATGTTTTAAACAAAATTAAACCACCTTATAACATCAATCAGGCCACCCAGGATTTAGCTTTTGAAGCACTAAAAAATATCGCACAGGTGAACGAATGGATTAAAGAATCTGTTGCCGAAAGACAGCGTTTATCTATCGCTTTAAACGACCTCAAAATCGTAACAAAAGTTTATCCTTCTGATGCAAATTTTGTACTGGCAGAAGTAACCAATGCCCTTAAAATTTACGACGATCTGGTCAATGCAGGAATCATCGTGCGCGACCGTTCAAAGGTGACACTTTGCGAAGGCTGTTTACGCATTACTGTAGGCACAAAAGAAGAGAACGATAAACTGTTAACTGTATTAAAAAACTTATCATGAAAAAAGTATTATTTATCGATCGCGACGGTACATTGAACATCGAACCGGAAGATGAGCAGGTAGACAGTTTCGCCAAACTAAAATTTTATCCGCGTTCGCTATATTACCTGTCGAAAATTGCCAGTGAAATGGATTACGAACTGGTGATGGTAACGAACCAGGATGGCCTGGGAACTCCTTCAAATCCTGAAGAAAATTTCTGGCCTATCCATAATTTCATGTTAGATACTTTTGCTGGTGAAGGTGTTAATTTCAGCGAGATTGTGATCGACCGTACTTTTGCCAAAGACAATGCTCCTACCCGTAAACCCGGCACGGCTTTGCTTACCAAATATTTTACCGGCGACTATGATTTACAAAACTCTTACGTAATTGGCGACCGGTTAAACGACGTGATCCTTGCTAAAAATTTAGGTGCAAAGGCGATATTCCTTCGCCAGAATGATGCATTGGGATCAACCGAAGCTTTAGACAAACACGAAACCTTATTGGACGTTATTGTTTTAGAAACCCGGAAATGGGAAGACATCTACAACCTGTTAAAAGCAGGAAGCAGGAAAATTAACCATGTACGCAAAACCAACGAGACCGATATTACCATTAACCTTGATTTGGATGGTACCGGAAAAGCGAAAATAGAAACGGGTCTTAACTTTTTTGATCACATGCTCGACCAGATTGCCAGACATGGCAGTGTAGACCTAGAGGTGATTGCCAAAGGTGATTTACATATTGATGAGCACCACACCATAGAAGATACCGGAATTGCCCTGGGCGAGGCTTTTGCTAAAGGTTTAGGCAATAAACTAGGTATTGAAAGGTATGGTTTTTGCTTACCAATGGACGATTGCCTGGCGCAGGTAGCCATCGATTTTGGGGGCAGGAACTGGATTGTTTGGGATGCTGAATTTAAACGCGAAAAAGTAGGCGATATGCCTAGCGAAATGTTTTACCATTTCTTTAAATCATTCAGTGATGCCGCAAAATGTAACCTGAATATTAAAGCCGAAGGCGAAAACGAACACCACAAAATTGAAGCTATTTTTAAAGCATTTGCCAAAGCCATAAAAATGGCCGTAAAACGCGATGCCGAGAAAATGGTATTACCAAGTACAAAGGGCATGTTATAAGGAAGGTGGAAGGCAGAAAGGTTTAAGGTTGAGGGTTTTGAGCTCACCCGTTGTTGAATAAACCCGATAGAGCGGAATAGCCCACAGGGTAGCGAGGACTATAAGCGATAGCGGGACTACAGAACCTATAAAAAACTGACATTCATTTTCAAACCTTTATAAATAAAAGATATAAAGTTAATTTTATCGACATTAGGTTGACAGCCTTTCGTCTTGATACTGGATATTAAATACTAAAATGATTGGAATAATAAATTACGGCGCCGGCAATATTTTCTCGCTAACCGCAGCTTTAGACCGCTTAAACCTCCAGTATGGCATGGTTGATACTGAAGCCGACCTTGAAAAATACAGCCATATCATCATCCCGGGGGTGGGCCATGCGGGTGCAGCCATGGAAAAACTAAAGGATACCGGCCTGGTTGAAGCCATAAAAAAACTGACCAAACCTGTACTGGGCATTTGCGTGGGCATGCAGCTCATAACCGAACATTCGGAAGAAGGTAATGCCGACCTGTTGGACATTGTGCCCGTAAAGACCAAAAAATTTGATAAAACACTGAATATCAAAATCCCACACATGGGCTGGAATGCCGTAAGCCCTAAAAACAATTCACTGTTTGAAGGTGTTGAAGATAATACACAATTTTACTTTGTGCATTCGTACTTTATTGAATATAACCCTACTTTTGACATTGCATCTGCTGATTATGGTTTAACCTTTTCGGCAGCGGTACAAAAGGACAATTTTTACGGCGTTCAGTTCCACCCCGAGAAATCAGGGAAAGCCGGTGAGTTAATATTAAAAAATTTTTCAAACTTAAGCTTATAAGATGTATATAATACCTGCTATTGATATTTTAGATGGAAAGGTTGTCCGTTTGCGCGAAGGCGATTACAACCAGAAAACTGAATACGATGTTTCTATTGCCGATATGATCGAAAAATACCGTTCAAACGGTACCGATTTTATCCACATTATTGATTTGAACGGTGCAAAAGGCGATTTCAGCAACCAGAAATCACTTTTCGAGATCATTAAAAAAACAGAAATGCGAGTACAATATGGCGGCGGCATCCGTACCATTGAGCAGGTGACCAACCTCCTTGATGCGGGTATTCACCGTGTAATTGTAGGTACACAAGCCATTACCAACCCTGATTTCTTGCCTCAGCTGAGCGAAGCTTTTGCCAAAAAAAACGATTATGCCAACCGCATCGTTATTGCCATTGATGTTTTGGACGAAGTAATTAAATACTCGGGCTGGATGGAAAGCTCACCCATTAAACTGATGGATTATGTGGATAAATGCCTGGCTTTAGGTTTTTTCCGTTTCCTGTGTACCGATATCAGCAAAGACGGGAAATTAGGAGGCGCAGCAATTGAATTATACCAAAAATTACTGGAACACTCACCCATGATCAAATTAATTGCTTCTGGCGGGGTAAGCTCAATGGACGATATTTACGAACTGGCCAAATACCCGATCAGAAGTGTGGTAGTTGGAAAAGCCATTTACGAAAACCGGATTACCATTGAAGAGATTAAAGAGTGGAATTTAAAGGCGTTGAGTTCGATTTAAAATCAATTGGAATCAAAGAAAACATTTATTGCAGGAGTACTTATCACTTTATTAGGAATAGGAATGTTGCTATGGGGTGTGCATATGTTCACCTATCGAGGTGATTTTACAGAATTAATGTCAATAACTGGAGAATATTCATTTCTATTCTGTATTCCCGTTTTCTTAATTGGAGTAGTTCTCACAATAATTGGATTAGTAAAAAGATAATAATACTCGTCATTGCGAGGTACGAAGCAATCCTACAACGATTGCTATGTTTGCGCGTTAAGATTGCTCTGCACCCAGCAGTGACGAAAACCAAAACAAATGTTAAGTAAAAGAATAATACCCTGTCTTGACGTTAAAGACGGCCGTACAGTAAAGGGTGTAAACTTTGTTGATTTACGCGACGCGGGTGATCCGGTTGAACTGGCCGCCCAATACGCGCAGCAAGGTGCCGATGAATTGGTTTTCCTTGACATTACTGCTACGCACGAACGCCGCAAGACCATGATCGAAATGGTTAAAGCGGTAGCGCGACAGTTGAACATTCCTTTTACCATAGGTGGTGGGATAACCGAAATTGCTGATGCTGAGGCCTTGTTAAACGCCGGTGCCGATAAAATCAGCATCAACTCTGCAGCTGTACGAAACCCTAAACTGATTGAAGAACTGGCTAAAGCCTTTGGCGTACAGTTTGTGGTTTTAGCAGTCGACACCAAACATGTAGATGGGAAGAACAGGGTGCACCTGAATGGCGGCAGGTTAATTACCGAACTGGAAACCGAAAACTGGATTAAACAGGCCGAAGATTTAGGCGCAGGTGAGATTTTGTTAACCTCTATGGACCACGATGGTACTAAAGCGGGCTTTGATTGCGGTTTATTGAGTAAAATAAACCAAATGATCAATATCCCGATTATTGCTTCGGGCGGTGCAGGCAATATGGATCATTTTACCGAAGTTTTCCAGAAAGCCAATGTTGATGCCGCACTGGCTGCTTCGGTATTTCATTATGGCGAAATACTGATCCCCGATTTAAAACAAGAATTAAGCAGGAACCAGATTCCGGTTAGAATATAAATTAGTCCGTGGTTGGTAGTCCCGTTAACGGGAGCCTGCTTTCCGAAATAAAAAAATAAAATGACAATCGATATTAATTCCCTTGATTGGGATAAAACTGATGGTTTAATCCCCGTAATCGTTCAGGATTATAAAACCCTGGAAGTTTTGATGCTGGGTTATATGAATGCAGAAGCTTTAACCAAAACTCAGGCCGAAGGAAAGGTTACGTTCTTTTCGCGTTCTAAAAACCGCCTTTGGACTAAAGGTGAAACCAGCAGCAACTTTTTGTACGTAAAAGAACTTTTTGTTGATTGCGACAACGATACCATTCTGATTAAAGCGGATGCCGTTGGCCCTACCTGCCATACGGGCAGTCGCAGTTGCTTTAAAACAGGTTATAACCAGAATTTCATTTTTGAACTGGAAAATATCATCAACGACCGGTATGAAAACCCGGTTGAAGGTTCTTACATCAACAAAATGCGTGGCAAAGGTTTAAACAAAATTGCGCAGAAAGTTGGCGAAGAAGGTGTAGAAACGGTAATTGCTGCCCTGGCCGAAAGCGAAGAAGAATTTATCGGCGAAGCATCTGACCTGCTTTTCCACTTGTTATTCTTATTGAAAGAAAAAGGCCTGTCCATCCAGGATATTGCAAAGAATTTAGAGAAAAGGCATAAATAAGGTAAAAGGTAAACAGGTAGAAGGTTGAAGGCGTAAGGCTTAAATGCCAGGCTGGCAATTTAATATTAAGAAGCATTGAAAGTACCGAACCAAATCAATGAGTTAATTAGGTCAAAAATATCGGTATGGCATTTTTTACTCGTCTTTGGATGTGCCTTTTTTATATGCTCTTTATTCTACTGGTTAATTACCCCTATTATATTTTGGATGGTATTAGGAGAGAGTGACGAATCTGATAGAATTGCGAGTTTACCTTTTAATATGTTTATAGGCGAATGGAGCGCATTGATATTAATTATTTTCCTATGCATTGGTTTTATATTGATAAACTTAAATAAACTGAACTATCAAAAGGCAAAATCTTACTTATTAACCGGAATAATTATTTCCATTCTATATTTATTCAGGCTCCAGATTGCGAATCTTTTAATAGGGATATTTCAATAAAGCAAATTAATAATTCAATATTAAGAAAATCAAATAAGGTTAAAGATAAAAAGGTAGAGGGTGTAAGGCACTGGATGCCTAAACCCAAAACCCTAAGCTTCAAACCCTAAACCTCCAAAAATGCTTAAATACGTCAAAACACTTCCCGGCCACCAAAATCCTGTTTATGCCCTTGCTCCTTCTGATCAGGATGAATTATTTTTTAGTGCGGGTAACGATAAGGGTATTGTAGAATGGTCATTAGCCGAAATGGCCTTTGTTAAGGTTAAAATGCCCGTACAAAGCTCTGTTTATTGCCTTCATTATTACAACCACTTGTTGTTTGTGGGCGAAAGAAGTGGTGCTTTTAGTGTGTACGATTTAAAGAAACAGGAAGTAATTGCCCGCATTAATGCGCACCTGAAACCGATTTTTAACATTAAAACGGTTCCATCTAAGCATGAACTCATTACCACGGGCGAAGATGGGACAGTTGCAGTTTGGTCGTTAACCGATTTTAAAGAGATTTACCGCTTTCAGGCCGCTTATGATACCGTGCGGACCATTGCCCTGTCTCCTGATGAAACAGAGATTGCTTTTGGCTGTAAAGATCACCTGATTAAAATTTATAACCTGAGCGATTATAGCCTGAAACAAAACCTTGAAGGGCATAAGCTTCCGGTTACCGCCCTGGCCTATCACCCCGAAAGCAGGTATTTAATTTCAGGAAGCCGCGATGCACAACTGAAAATCTGGAGTTTGGCAGATTATGCGTTACTCCAAAATATACCGGCCCATATGTTTACCGTTTACGACATTGCTTTCCATCCCACGCTACCCTATTTTGCAACCAGTAGCCAGGATAAAAGCATTAAGCTATGGGATGCCGAAAATTTTAAATTGTACAAAATTTTAAGCCTCGAAAAAGCCGGCATTGGCCATACGCATTCTATCAATAAAATTGTTTGGAGCAATGATGGCAAATACCTGATCTCAACCGGGGATGATAAGCAGGTAATGATTTGGGAGATGGAAAGTTAATTTTTGTTTTTCAGCTTTTCTATTAACTTTAAAAGAGCCTCCCTGTTTTTTGCTAAATGATAAAATTTCGGAAGCTTTTCTAAAAGCGTATAATGTGACCGGTCTTTATGCTCGCGAAGATTAGCAGAAATATAACTTTCCAGGTAAAGTAAATGTTCAAAATTAAAGGCCCAAAATACTTCATCTTTAAATGGTGCCTTTAGCCATAGCTCCGCCCCAAAATAACCATTAGCGGCCATATATAAATCACATATAGATGTCTCTTTATTATAGCCGCAATGCAAACAACTTAACTTTGCATGCTTTTCCACATAATCTACTTTAGCTGTTGCTTTTTTCAAACAAGTAGGGCAAATGATCCAGACATTGGTTTGAAAATGACTTAGTCTAAAGTTTTGATCCTGGAAACGTTCCTTCATTGGTTAGGTTATCAATCTACAAAACGTTTTATAATTCTTAATTTATGCGAGTATTTGCCCAGTTCTTTATTAAAAATACCCTGGTCATCAATCGGATCTATTTTTACTTTTGCTGAAGAATGGATAATTTCATTAGGGCTCAACATAATGCCTACGTGTGTGATCCTACCTTCCTCATTATCAAAAAAAGCCAAATCGCCTGCCCTGCATTCGGCTAAAAAGCCCACCAGTTCGCCCTGTTCGGCCTGTTGAGAGGCATCGCGGTTTAGTTTAATACCCAACATTTTAAATACCGTTTGGGTAAAGCCTGAGCAATCTAAACCAAATAAATGCCTTCCTCCCCATAGATATGGAATATTCCGGAAAAATTTTGCGGTACCGGTTACCTGGTCTTTAAAATTGATCGCACGATTATCATACACTTCAAAATTAAGCTTGAATTTTTCTTCTCCCGCATAACAATATCCATCTTTTAAAAACGGAATGTTACTTGCAGGGCTTAAATGATAGGCGCTTCCATCAGCCGCCGATAACACATTATTGAAACTTAAGGGGGCCAGTAATTTACAATCGTGCATTTCTGCAAACTGATCCTGGCTGATTGGCGCCAGCTGCCTGAAATCCATCCAGCCTTCATAGCCATCATAACCATTCTGGATCAGCCACCAACGCTCTTCTTTTTGAATAATTTCTACATGATCGCCAAATAAAAGTTGCGAAACAATTTCTGCTTTATCTGATGCATCTGCTCTTAAAGGCGCTACCGCAACCCTGCAAATACCGTATTGATTTTCCATTTAACCTGCTCGTTGAAACTATTGTAAAACTAATAAAATACATCCATTGCCTAACATTTTACCTGCAAATTTGTTATTTTTATGATGATAACCGTTTAAATACACATGCCATGAACTTTAAAAAAATATTAATTGCCGTTGATAACAGTACCTGCTCTGAAAAGGCGGCAAAAGCCGGTTACGACATGGCAGAAAAATTTGGAGCAGAAGTAGCATTGGTTAACATTATCGAACCCATACCCGCCAATGTAAACCCCGACCTGACACTGGCGCCGGTGTTTTTGGAAACCTACGACAACAGCGAAGAGAACAGCCATATTTTGCTTAAAGAAATGGAAGGAAAATACGGTAAAGGGATCAAAACTACTTACCTGAGTGTTGTAGATACCGCAGCACATGGCATTATCCAGCAATCAGACGAATGGGGATCTGACCTGATTGTAATTGGCACCTATGGCCGCACGGGATTATACCACTTTTTAATGGGCAGCGTAGCCGAACACGTAGCCCGGAAATCAGCTTGTCCGGTTTTGATTATTCCTAATAAATACGAAGTTTGAGTTAAAACTTGAGTTCATCCTAAATGAAAATTCACATCTTCGGAGCTTCTGGTTCAGGTGTAACTACATTGGGCAGAGCTTTGGCAACAAAATTAAATATTCCCTACTTTGACAGCGATCAATATTTCTGGATGCCCACCGATCCTCCATTTACAACAAAAAGAAATCCTAATGAAAGAAACCAAATGATAAAAACGGTCTTAACTGAAAATGACCGTTGGATTTTTGGTGGCTCAAGCGTAAGCTGGGGCAATGATGTTTTTCCAGATTTTGACCTGATCGTATTTCTTTGGCTTCCACCGGAAATAAGATTAAACCGGCTAAAAAACAGGGAATTTGAACGTTATGGATCAATAATTTATAATGACCCTGAACGAATAAAGAAATATCATGATTTTATCGAATGGGCAGCTCAATATGATATTGATCCTATCGAATCTGGCTTTACAGGCCGATCATTAAAAGTACACGAAGACTGGATGAAAGGTTTAAACAAAGAAATTTTACAGATTAGAGGTAATTTTACTGTAGAAGAAAGACTGAAAAAAATTATGGATCGGCTATAAACTAAAAAAGGCACCATACAGTGCCTTTAATCATTTAAATATTTTATAATGCTTATCCTTCCTGGTGCAACCAGGCTTTCTTAGCCAATAATTCTTCTTCTGTTTCACGGATATCCTCGTCATCTACACAACAGTCAACCGGGCATACTGCCGCACACTGAGGCTCATCATGAAAACCTTTACACTCTGTACACTTATCTGATACGATATAATATACTTCATCTGAAACCGCTTCCTGAGGGGCATCAGCTTCGATTTGTTGATTACCAAAATCAATGATACCGTTTAAATTGGTACCATCAGAAAAACGCCATGCAGTTCCGGCATCGTAAATTGCGTTATTTGGGCATTCTGGTTCACATGCCCCACAATTTATACACTCATCTGTTATTTTAATTGCCATGTTTTCGTCTAATTCTTTTGCTTAGTTTACCTTTGCGCTGCAAATATAAGATATAATCAATTAATAATAGTTCTAAATATGTCAGCATTAACTCAAGAAAAGGCAATAATCGCATTTGGCGAACTCGGCAAAAAGCTTACAAACCCTACTGACATACTAGGAAATGCACTTTATAGTGCCGAAAGTGCCAATGCATGGTTCACCCAGGAAAATATAAAAAAATCTGTTTTATCTTTTGCAGCCATGCTGAATGAGGCCGATTTAGCCCTTTGGTTCCAGTCGGTACAGTTCAGTACATCGCCTAAAAAGGTGGGGTTAATCCTGGCAGGAAACATCCCTCTGGTAGGCTTGCATGATGTTTTATGCGTTTTGGCAACCGGAAACATAGCCTTAATCAAACTTTCTTCTTCTGATGATAAATTGATTAAAACGGTCCTTGCCGAATTGATTAATATCGAACCAGCTTTTGCAGATAAAATCGAATATGTAGAGCGTTTAAAAGATTTCGATGCTGTAATTGCTACCGGAAGTAATAACTCATCCAGGTATTTCGATTATTATTTTAGCAAAGTGCCCAACATCATCCGCAAAAACAGAAACAGTGTTGCCGTTTTAGATGGTAAAGAAAGCCAGGAAGATATCCGGAACCTGGGGGCAGATATTTTCGACTATTTCGGTTTGGGCTGCCGGAATGTTTCTAAAATCTATTTCCCGAAAGGTTATGATGTTGCCCATTTATATGAAGGAATAGAAAACTATAACCAGATCATTAACCATTTTAAATACCAGAACAATTACGATTACAATAAATCTATTTACCTGGTTAATGCAGCCAAACATTTCGACAACGGCTTTTTATTATTAAAAGAAGATGAAAGTCTAGCCTCACCACTGGCAGTACTTTATTATGAGGAATACGAAAGCCTGAAGGATGTTGAAAATAAACTAAAAGATAAAGCCGCAGATATTCAGTGTATAGTTACCCAATCACCAATCAATATAGCCAGTTTTGCATTCGGCCAAAGCCAGCATCCTAAACTTTGGGATTATGCCGATAATGTAAATACAATTGAGTTTTTAAACGGGCTAAATTGATTGCACTAAGCAATTGGATTATAAGTTTTTATTTGGATATTAGCCAATTGACCTGAGCCAGCAGATGTATCGTTTAATCAAAACGCTATCCTTTCTTTTTATCCTGCTATTTGCATTTTTTGCCAGGGCACAGGTATGCACCGGCACTTTTGGACCACCTTTAATTAACCAAACTTTCGGACAGGGCAACGATACCGATAACTGGTATGGCCCCTTAGCTCAATATGCACCGGGCGCCTCTACTTCTACAACTTTTATGGGGCCTCCGGGGCCAAGTCCACGCAATTTAACGGCCAATCAATCCGGATTGGTAAAAACGCCAGCTACTCCAGGCAATCCTTATCCTATTTATTGGCTGCCTCATGCAGATCATACCGGCGATAACAATGGCTTAATGCTGTTAATTGACGGCGTTGCTACACCCACCGTATTCTTTGAACAAAAAATGGATGATCTTTGTCCAAATACAATGTTACGTCTGTCTATCTGGGTGCTCAACACCAACTCGCCTGCTGCTAATGCCCAGCCCCCAAAAATGATTTTAAAGGTAATTGACCCCAATGGTAACCTTCTTGGTAGCGCATCGACAGGAAATGTAACAGCAGACGGGATGTGGCACCAGTACACGCTTGATTTTAGCAATGGAAACAATTCTACGGTGACCCTGCAGCTGGTTAATGATACCCCAACCAACAGTGGTAACGATTTTGCCCTGGATGATATTACTGTACAAGCCTGTGGCCCTGGCATTACTCCTTTTTTTAACCTCAATAACGCAGCACTAAATATGTGTGAGGGCAATACCAGCAGCTTCACGGTAAACGCCAATATTTCGCCGGAATATGTCAACCCGGTTTACCAATGGCAGGAAAACAAGGGCGCTGACTGGGTTAATATCAATGGAGTAACAACAAAGCCAGCAACAATTAACTTTTTAAATCAGCCGGCAGGTATTTACCAATACCGCTTAATTACGGCCATCAATGGAAACATCGACAAGGTATTTTGCCGGGCAGTATCCGATCCGATTACGGTAACGGTAAATCCCTTGCCTATTGCCAGAGCCGAAAACTCCGGTCCTTTCTGTACCGGCAATACCATTCAGTTAACTGCATCAGGCGGGACAAGCTATAGCTGGACAGGGCCAAACGGATTTACCTCTACTGCCCAAAATCCGACGCTCACGAATGCAACTAAAGCCATGGAAGGTGAGTATACAGTAACCGTTATGGCAAATGGCTGTTCATCAAATGCATCGACAAACGTGAAGGTTTCTGACCCTTTACAGATCAGTACCAATGTTCAAATGGTGAGCATTTGCGAGGGGAAATCAGTACAATTAACTGTATCAGGGGGTACTGAATATCTTTGGCAGCCGGCAAATGGCCTTTCAGATCCCAACAGTGCAAACCCCGTAGCTGCTCCTGCCGAAACCACTACCTACACGGTAAAGGTTAGCCAAGGTTTATGCTCAGAAACAGCCCAAATAACTGTTAACGTGAACAAAAATGCAATGGCAGATGCTGGCGCTGATCAAAAAATCGTTACCGGGCAAAAAATAACGTTAAACGGTAAGGTTTCGAACGATGCTACTTATTTATGGACACCTGCCGACTATCTGGATGATCCGGCTAAATTAAATCCGGTTGCCACGCCACCACACGATATCACTTATACCTTACACGCCAGTTCCAGTTTAGGTTGCAGCAGCAGTAGCGACGAGGTTAACATAACCGTTTATCCCAAAGTGGTTATTCCCAATACTTTTTCTCCAAATGGCGATAATGTAAATGATACCTGGAATATACCTGCAGCAGCATCGTTTCCCAATCCTGTTGTTAAAATCATGAACCGTTATGGTAACCTGGTGTACCAAAGCACCGGCCCTTTTAAGCCCTGGGATGGCAAAATGAACGGGAAAGACCTTCCTCCTGGGGTGTATTATTATTCTGTTTATTTGAATGAAGATTTCCAGACCTACACCGGCTGGCTCATGTTAGTCAGATAAAAAGGGATTCTTCCTTTCGCTTATCAGTTGGAAATGCTATTTTTGGGCACAATGTATATCGTTAAAGTTAAAGGCATAGCCAAAATTCCGGATTACGTACAGTTAAGAGACGATAAGTTTACACTTTTAGCTTATTTCAGGGTAGACAGGCCCGATAAATCGTTGGAAAAACTGGGGCTTGGCGACAAGCAGGATTACATTATGGAAATGGTTAAAGATTTGCCTTTCGGGCAGATAGCAAAATTGGAAATATAATATGGCAGGCAACTCAGTAATTCACTTAAGCAATGTTGATGTTTTTCAACAAAAACATCTGGTACTCTCAAACGTAAATTTACACATCGAAAAAGACGAATTTATATTCCTGATTGGCCAGACAGGTTCGGGCAAGAGTAGTTTGCTTAAAATATTATACGGCGATCTTCATATTGGTAACGGCGAAGGCAATATTGCAGGTTTCGACCTTAAAAATTTAAAAGAAAGCCAGGTACCGTTTCTACGCCGTAAATTGGGTGTAGTATTCCAGGATTTTCAGTTGCTTACCGACCGTACCATTGAAAAAAACCTGGAGTTTGTATTAAAAGCTACCGGCTGGAAAGACGAAAAGCTGATTAACGAACGTATTAAAGATGTTTTAGACAAAGTGGGCTTACGTTCTAAAATCAAAAAAATGCCGCACGAAATTTCTGGTGGCGAGCAACAGCGTATTGTTATTGCAAGGGCTTTACTAAACGATCCTGAAATTATCCTTGCCGATGAACCTACAGGTAACCTGGACCCGGAAACTTCAGAAGAAATTGTAACGCTTTTAAAGCAGATCAGCCAGGCCGGAACTGCAGTTTTAATGGCTACACACGATTACCACATCATCCGTACTTTTCCTTCACGTATCATTAAGTGTGAAAATGGAGTAGTACACGAAGATGCCCAAATTGTATAAAAAATTCTGACATCCGTCAGCTAATCAGCCAATCTGTTCAGATAAATACAAATAAATCTGACAGCTTGGCTGATTTCTGTTTATGGCAAAATAGTTGAGATTAACACAAAAAAAATTCAGCCGAGTATTATGTTTAATAAGAAGAAAAATAACGATAAAGAGGAAAATATAATGAATACTGAAAATACATCAGAAAATTCTGCTGAGAATGTAGAGAATACTGATGCTTCTGCGAATGAAACTGAGCAGGTTGCGGAATTATCTGCTGAAGAAAAATTACAGGCAGAAGTTCAACAGCTTAACGATAAATATTTGCGTTTATATGCTGAATTTGACAACTACAAACGCCGCACCCAAAAAGAGCGTGTAGAATTATTGCAAACAGCTGGTAAAGACGTAATTGTATCGCTTTTACCTGTTTTAGATGATTTTGACCGTGCATTAAAAGCAATGGAAACAGCTGTAGATGTAGCCCCGGTTAAAGAAGGTGTATCATTGGTAAGCAATAAGCTAAAAAACACTTTGGCACAAAAAGGTCTTAAAGATGTAGAAAGCATCAACCAGCCTTTTAATACCGATTTCCACGAGGCCATTACCAATATCCCTGCCCCTACCGAAGAGCTTAAAGGAAAAGTAATAGACGAAGTTGAAAAAGGCTATACTTTAAATGATAATGTGATCCGCTTCGCCAAAGTAGTAGTTGGTGCTTAAGAAATTGAAAAGCCGGAGGGTTAAAGGTTGGAATGCTTTAAACTGCAATTTCAACAAGGGGTTCCGGTCAATAAAATAATAAATAGAATGTTTGTTTGGTACCTGAACGTTAAACGCTTCAACCATCAAACATTTTAACGTTTATAAAGAAAATGAGTAAAAGAGATTATTACGACGTACTAGGCGTAACCAAAAGTGCATCCACTGACGAGATAAAGAAAGCCTATCGCAAGATGGCTATTAAATATCACCCAGATAAAAATCCTGGCGATAAAGCTGCTGAAGATAAATTTAAAGAAGCTGCCGAAGCTTATGAAGTTTTAAGCAGTCCGGAGAAAAAACAGCGTTATGATCAATATGGCCATGCGGGTGTTGGTGGTGCCAGTGGCGGGGGCTACGGTGGCAGCATGAACATGGATGATATCTTCAGTAATTTTGGTGATATTTTTGGCGGTCATAACCCATTCGAAAGCTTTTTTGGTGGCGGTGGTGGCCAGCAACGTGGTGGCCGTCGTGTAGCCAAAGGCTCTAACCTGCGCATTAAGGTTAAATTAACCCTCGAAGAAATTGCCCACGGTGCAGAAAAGAAAATCAAGGTTAATAAACTTATTGTTTGTAAAACCTGCGATGGTTCCGGTGCAAAAGATAAATCATCAGTAAGTACCTGTGGTACCTGCGGCGGTAGCGGCCAGGTGCGCAGGGTAACCAATACCATTTTAGGCCAGATGCAAACGGCATCTACCTGCCCTACCTGTAACGGAAGCGGTCAGCAGATTACCTCGAAATGTAATGTATGCCATGGAGATGGTGTAGTACGCGGCGAAGAAACCATTACCATTAACATTCCTGCGGGCGTAAGCGAAGGTATGCAACTGAGCATGAGTGGTAAAGGAAATGCAGCCCCAAATGGTGGTATTCCAGGTGATTTGATTATCCTGATTGAAGAAATCCCTCACGAAACTTTAAAACGCGAAGGCAACAATATCGTTTACGATCTACATTTAAGTTTTGTAGACGCTGCTTTAGGAATGAGCATTGAAGTACCAACAATTGATGGTAAAGCCAAAATCAAAATCGATCCGGGTACCCAAAGCGGCAAATTATTGCGTTTAAAAGGCAAAGGTTTACCGGAAGTAAACTCTTACCACAGGGGTGATGAGATTATCCATATCAACATCTGGACGCCAAAAGCTTTAAGCAGCGAGGAGCGCAGTGCTTTGGAAAAGTTACGCGAATCGCCAAACTTTAAACCTCAGCCGGGTAAAAATGACAAAAGTTTCTTCGAAAGAATGAAAGAATATTTCGAGTAATTAATTCCCATATAAACAAGAAAGCCGATGTCGTAAGCATCGGTTTTTTTGTTTTATAGCCTAAATCATCATCCTTAGGGTTAATGATTTCCCAAAAATATTTGGAGTAATAGTCCTTTCGGGATAGTCATTTCAATTTTAGCTCCATCTCAGCAATTTATGGGTTACCATACCCCCAAAAAGGTATTAAAATAAAAGCATGAACAAATTCACTAATGGTTTAAAAAAACATCCAGTCTTATGGACAATATTTACTTTTTATTTTGTAGGCTGGCTCGTACCGCTTTTAATCGAGGTATTTTTTACACCTATACCTCAACATGATTCTACAAAAGGTCATCATTCGCCATTTGGTGGTTTTTTAATACTTTCTATCTTTTATTTATTATTTACCTTAACACTGGGTTTCACAGGTAAGAATAACAACATTTATTTAAAACTCTCAGGCTATATTGGTTTTTCACTAATCATTTTTATAGCTATTTACAACGGTTAATAAACCTTTCTACGCTATATCTTGTTCTCTATAAATGAAATGGAGAATTGGTTGTTCCGGATTTTACTACCGCGATTGGAAAGAAGTATTTTACCCGAAAGGTGTGCCCCAAAAAGACTGGTTTAAATATTATTGCAGGCATTTCAATACCATAGAAATCAATTCTACCTTTTATAAAATGCCTACCCAAAAATCCTTTAACAAATGGTATGACGAAAGTCCGGATGATTTTCTGTTTACCATTAAAGCGCCACGTTTAATTAGCCATTACAAGCAGCTAAATGATTGTAAACAACTCATCAGCGATTTCTATGAAGCCATCCAATTGGGTTTAAAAGAAAAATTAGGCTGCGTACTGTTCCAGTTTCCACCTAAATTTGATTACAACGAACAGAGATTAAAGTTATTGATTGATCAGTTAAATCCCGGATTAAAAAACATAGTGGAATTCAGGCATTTAAGTTGGTTTAACGAAGAAATTCATAAAGAACTAGCTAAAAACAAGATTACTTTCAGTGGGGAAAGCTATCCTTCGGAGCTACCCGATACCGTCATCCAAAACACCGGTACAGTTTACTACCGTTTTCATGGCAAACCTGTGTTATACAAATCGGAGTATGATATAAGTGTACTTAAAGACTTTAAAAATCAGATCAAAGATAATGCGAGTGAAGTTTTTGTATACTTTAACAATACTTGGGGTGTTGCTGCATTACACAATGCCAAACAACTGCAGGATTTAACGAAATAAGCTCCGATTAGTAGTGCCAGATGGTAACATCTGACAGCACAATAACAAAGGAATTTTTATGGGCTATTCAGTTCTCGCCAAAAGCAGCGCACGTAAAAAAATAAACCTGATAGTAATGATATTTCGCTGAAC
Organism: Pedobacter zeae; assembly: GCF_014196715.1. Lineage (GTDB taxonomy): Bacteria > Bacteroidota > Bacteroidia > Sphingobacteriales > Sphingobacteriaceae > Pedobacter > Pedobacter zeae. The sequence continues at coordinate 802,091 of NZ_JACIEF010000002.1, read as the reverse complement.
TAACTTTAATTTAGCATCAGCCGTTAACGAAATTTAATGGATAGCAGGGCTGCGGCTACCGAAGAAATACTGTTTCTGCTTTCCAAAATATAAAACAAACTATGCGCGTTGCCGTCATCGACCTTGGAACCAATACTTTTCACCTGCTAATCGCTGAAACAGCAGGGAAAGATTTGAAAATCCTTTACAAAACCAATGTCCCCGTTAAACTGGGCGAAGGAAGAATTAACGATCACATTATCATTCCAGCAGCATTTGAAAGAGGTGTAAATTGCCTTAAAGATTTTAGTCATACCCTCGCCAGCTACCAGGTGGATCAGGTAAGGGCCACCGCAACTTCAGCTGTTAGGAGCGCAGAAAACGGGCAGGATTTTGTTTATGCAGTAAAAGAACATACCGGAATAACGATCGAAACCATTAGTGGAGATGAAGAAGCAGCGCTGATTTATCAGGGTGTTAAACTGAGCGGTGCCATTACCGGCCTTTCGCTTATTATGGACATTGGTGGCGGCAGTGTAGAATTTATTCTTTGTGATACTGAAAGCCTGATCTGGAAAAAAAGCTATAACATCGGGGCTGCACGTTTAATGCAGCGATTCTTTAAATCAGATCCGCTTTCTGACGAAGATAAACAGGCCATTCTTTTTCACATTCAAGAACAATTGGCAGATCTTTTCGAAATCTGCGAAAAATTTAAGCCCCGGACCTTAATTGGATCGGCGGGTGCATTCGAAACCTTTGCCGAATTGGTTACCAGAAAGCATAACCAAAATATAGCTATTGAGCAGATAAAAACTTATCCGTTCAACTATGATGATTATATTGATATATCAGTAAAGCTGATTAATTCTACCCACCGCCAACGCGTAGAAATGCCGGGCATTATTCCCTTGCGGGTAGATATGATTGTAATTGCCTCGCTAATTACCAATTATGTTTTGGGCAGATGTCAAATAAACCGGCTTATGCTTTCTACTTACGATTTAAAAATGGGTGTTTTGGCCAGCCAGGTATAAAAAATGATCCATACAAAAAATGTACAGATCATTGAGAGATTGAAAGCGTAATTTATTTAATCTATTTTTTTGAAGTCATCATGATCCTACCCATAATGATAGACTCGGCCTTTTTTAATTTGATATCATTCTGTTTCGCACTCGAAAAATCGATGATCAAAAGACCTGTATATTGAGCACTTTCAACCACCAGCTGGTTTTTACTGCTATCAAACTTTTTATCCAAAAGAATTTCGTAACGACCATTTTTATCCGTCAGGGCGGCGTATGGAGTATTAGAAATGGATAACCTTATTCCGGCAGCCGGCTTATGATCAGCTCCAATAACATAACCGTATATTTTTTTGGGTACAACCGGTTTTTTATTGTCGGTTTTGTTGTAGATAGTTTTAGCGATTTCAACTGGTGTATTGATCTTTTCAGCCTTGGCATCCATTACAAAAATGCTCATGCCTATTGCCAAAACACCAAGGTATTTCATCCAGTTCCTGTTGGTGGTTGGTACAATCGATAGGTGAAGGTTAAGCTGGTTTAATTGGCTATGGCTTAACCGGCCACATACCGAAGTGCCTGAATTGGCCAGTATCTGAATGATTTCGGCATTGGTATAACCCGAAAAATCGATTACATTTTTACTGCAGGCTTTACAGAAATTAAAACCTGCTCCTTTTTCCATTTCATCCCAGTTCTGTAAACAGGGTTCGGCTATGCTGATCTCGTTAAATGGGGCTTTCATCTTGCTAATTTTGTTAGATGATGAAAGTTTTAACGCAATTCCACAAAAAAGTTTAAATAAATTTTAATAATTCATTATAGAGTTTTTCGGTAGGCAGGCCCATTACATTGGTATATGAACCTTCAATACGCTCTACCACAACAATACCCCACCAATCCTGTATGCCATAACTTCCGGCTTTATCAAAGGGTTGGTAGTTATCGATGTAAAAATCAATTTCCTCGCTTGTCACTGCTTTACATAAAACTTCAGTACGATCATAAAAGGAATGAACTTTATCCCCTTTAACAATCGTTACACCGGTAAAAACCTCGTGTTTACTCCCTGAGAGTTTTTTTAACATCTCCTGTGCGTGCCTGCGGTCAGTTGGTTTACCTAAAATTTCATTGTTTAAAGCTACAATGGTATCTGCGGTGATTACAATTTCACCATCACCGGTAAAAGCTTTTGCCTTTTTTTCTGAAATATAAACAGCAATTTCTGCCGGGCTTAAACCATCGGGATAACTTTCATCCACATCTTTTAATTCGACCTTAAAATTTAAGCCCATCAGGGTTAAAAGTTCCTGGCGGCGTAGCGATTTGGAGGCTAAAATGATCGGTGGAAACTGAACTGGCATATCTTAATTTTCCGCTAAAATAAGAAAAGCGGCATAAAGCCGCTTTTCTTATCTGATATTTTTCAAAGATTAATTATTTCCTCCACCTTGTCTGCGTTTCTCCATTTCGGCGCGCATTTCTTTTTGCCAGGCTTCGTATGCTTTTTTCTGGTCGTCTGTTAACACTGCAGTAACTTTTGCATCGTTATCAGCACGCATTTTTTGCATTTTTTCCCTCATCGCATCCCTGTCTCCACCAGCTTGCATTTCTTCGCGCATTTTTTTCATGGTTTCTGCCTGCTCAGTAAAAACGGTCGTTAATTTTGTTTTTTGCTCATCAGATAACTTTAATTTTTCATCCAACTGTTTTACGCGTTCTTCAGGCTTCATCATCATTCTTCCGGGTCCACCACCTTGTTGTGCATTAGCGAAACCAGCTATTCCTAGCATCAATCCGCAGATCATCATTAATTTTTTCATGTCGTTTTTGTTGTTTTTGGTTCAAATTGAGCAGGTTTGAGTGCAAAAAATGATGAAGGTTTAAAAACGAAATGTAACTTAGCTGTTGCAGATCCGATGTATTAATCTTTCAACAATAAAACTGGCACATGCGATTTAATCGTTAGTTTTTGGGAAACACTTTCATGAAGCAGGCTTTCGAAAAAACTATATTTCTTGGGTAGTGCGATAATCAGCTGTGCTGCTTCGGCTTTGGCAAACTTCACAATACCCTTAATGGTATCGGGATGATTGGAGTAGTGATAGGCCGGAGAAAAATCTTTAAGCATTTGCTGTAAAACCTGTTCTTCCTGAACATCGATCATTTGACCTGAATTGATATTGAGCACCAACAGTTCTAAGGCATGTTTGCTTAAAATATTTTTAAGCGCGTGCATCGGGATTACCTCTTTAACCTTTTTAAAATCGCAGGCCAGAATCGCTTTACGTATTGACTGATAATCGGCCTTTGGCGGAACTACCAAAACCGGAACCGGACTAGATTTAGAAATCTTGATTGCATTAGAGCCGATATCGCTTTCATCTTTAGCTTTTTTACCGTTGCTACCAATAATGATGAGGTCTATTTCTTCCCGGTTTACGCGGTTAATTACGGATCTTAAAATGGTATCGCGGGATAAATTAACTTCTATTTCTGCCTGCGGATTGATTTCCAGCAATTTAGCTTTTAGTTTTTCAAGGGCTGCCAACCTGTTCAAAATTTCGTCCGCTATGCGATCGTCGGTAGTGATTAGCATATCTGGTGTTGGCAGAATGCTCTCATATTCAGAAACGTAATAAGCGTTAAGTAAAATTATTTTAGCATTCGCCATGGCAAAACTAAGCCTGGCAGCATATTTGGCTGCGTGATCTGCTGTTTTAGAAAAGTCGACAGGTACGAGATAGGTGCTCATAGAATTAAAATTAATGTTTTTTAAATTCAAAATTAATCAATCGATTGATTAATTTATAAACGTAAATTTCGGATATAATCTACTGGATTGCAAATTTTAGAGATGGAGATTTATAACGACAGCGTCATTCTCGCGAGAAAAGCATGGTTAAATATCCCTTGACTACGCTCAGGATGGCAATAGCTTGTAGACAGTAACCGATTTAAACAATTAACCAGTTAACCAATAAAACCGCTTGCAACTTACAGTTTGCAGTACTGATGAACTATTGAACAAATGACCAATAAACCAATGCCCTTATACTCCCGAATCCGAAGCCTTGGGGTTTTCATCGTGCCATCTGCCCTGCACCCTCATTACCTTTTCGATAATATCGCGTACAGCTGTTTTACCACCTTTATAGGGAGATATAAATTTAGAAATGGCCTTAATTTCTTCTACTGCATCAGCCGGACAGGTTGGGAGCCCAACCAGTTTCATTACTTTGAGATCAGGAATATCGTCGCCCATGTAGAGTACTTCTTCTGCAATTATATTTTTATCCTGAAGGTACTGATTAAAAATGGCGACCTTATCTCCGGCACCAAGAAAAACATCGGTTATGCCAAGGTTAAAGAAGCGTTTACCCATTGCAATACCGTCGCCACCGGAGATGATGCAGATGTGGTAACCCCGTTTAACTGCCAGTTGCATGGCATACCCATCCTTAATGTTAAAGGTACGTAACGACTGGCCATTATCCGTAACCTGAACGGTTCCATCGGTAAGCACACCGTCTACATCAAAAATGAAAGTAGTGATTTCTTTTAATTTCTGGAGAAACATCTTGCGTTTGGCGTTTAGGGGTAAGCGTTTGGGATTGACTCCAGACTAAGAACTAGAGACTCAAGACTAATTACTGATTATCTCTCCACTCGTATACCCAGGCTGATTGAATTTGCTCCAAATGGCCTTCATTGCTTTCTTCGCGTGTTCCTTTAAAATTAGGTAATTCTAAAACCCATTCTAAAAGTTCGGTAAAACGGATACGGTAGATTTTGGTTTCGGTAAAATCATCACCAAATTTCTCATATAAAGACATGGCAATATCTTCATAATCGTTCCAGTAAAAAGGTAAAGCAAATTTATCGTTGTTCATGTTTTGTTTGTTGTTGTAAAGTTGAAATATTTAAACGGTTAACTGTTTAAATTGGTTAAGCGGTTTAATTGTTAAATTGATAGCCGATTCAGGACTTAAGGCTCCCAACTCAATACTGAATTAGTGTCCCATAAAACCAGACTGATCCGGAATGGTCACTTCGATATCGCCGTTAATCACCACGCACTGGCAGCCTAAACGCGAAGTAATTTTCGGACGCACTGCCCTATCGATAAAATCTTCCTCTTTATCCGAAATCTCTTCGATATGATCCATCCCTTTGGTTACATACACATGGCAGGTACTGCAACCGCAAACACCACCACAATTGTGCTGTAATTCTATCCCGTTATCCAGACAAACATCTAAAACAGACTCGCCAGCAGCAATGGGTAATTCTACCGGTTCGTGATCTGGTTCTTCAAAATTTATTTTTAATTTAAAAATGCTCATAATTATTTTGCAAAAGTAATAAGCAAAAGCCGTAAAAATGCTATTTCGGCATTAATTTTATGCTGTTGCTTAGTGTTTGATAAATTTCCTGCAATGCGGGCTTATCTTTTAGCATGCTTAGATGCTTATTTATAGTGCTTTCGTCGTTCCTTACTGCTGGCCCGGTTTGTACATTTTCAGGCAGGTTAGTCATGACCTTATCGGCAGTTTCAGCTATTAAAGGCCTGATGATCTCAAAATCAAGACCATTTTGCTGTAATACCTGGTTTGCCAAAGCATATAGATGGTTTGGGAAATTACAGGCAAAAACGGCAGCCAGGTGTAATACCTTTCTTTTTTCGCCGCCGAGCTCGTAAACCTGCTCACTTAATTTAGCGGCCAGTTGGCGTAAAATTTCCAATCGGCCCGCATCAGTGGCTTCGATGCAGAGCGGAATCCGATCAAAAACCACTTCCTTTATTTTAGAGAAAGTTTGCAGAGGATAAAAAACACCCGCATGTTTAACCTGTGCCGATAATACCTGGATATCGGTTGTGCCTGAAGTATGCACCACCAGTCCGTTTACTTTTTTTAATCCTGCGGCGATACTTTCAATAGCATCATCTTTTACCGAAATGATATACAAATCGGCATCGGTTTTAACCGCATTTAAATCATTTACGGCTTCGGCAGCGATCCTACCGGCCAGCAATTTCGCATTAACCAGGTTGGGACTGTACACCTGCACCACATGTTCGCCTTTGGCTTTTAAAGCTTTTGCTAAATGTGTAGCAACATTACCCGATCCTAATAAAACGATGTTCATGTGCTTATCCGATCCTGGCTTCTTTCCTTCTTCTAAAAATAGACAGTAAGAAACCAACCACCATCACTATGGTACCTGCCCAATATAAATTGATGTAAGGAAATTCGATTGCTTTGAAAACTACCCAGTCTTTAGCTTGCTGTGGTTTTTCAAAAATCTGCAATTCTACTTTTTTCTCATCAGGTAAAACCCTCGAGAAACGGAACTTCAGATCCAATTCATCTACTTTACGCGCAAAATCGAACGTATTGTTTCCTTTAATCAGGAAGATTGGTTCAGTGTTGTAAATTTTACCTGCTGCATTAATTTCCAAAGGTAAACCCACAGCATAATCGCCTTGTGCCAAGGCTAAATCTTTGGCGGTAGGTTTCCGGTTTAAATCTTTCACTGTAACCACACCGCTTGAAGTATGAATGGTATCACCTACCGAAACCTTAACTATCCGTGGTGCTTTGTAATTTTCATCATCCGAATGCCCTTCGTGATCCTCGTGGGCAGATTGCTTAACCGCAGCACTTGTAATATGTGTATACACATCATAAGTTAAATAATGTTTGGTATCGGGAGAGGCAATTAACCCCATTTTCTCGTTGTCCTGGGTGTGAGGATGTAAATTAAAATCTTCTTTAACCTTACCGTCTTTATCTACAACTTTGAAGTTAAGTGTATAAAAAGTATTCGGCGCCTCGGTAGTATCGCTTACATAGGTTACGGTATACTTGCCCATTTGTTTAGGCTCGTTTTTATACAGCATAATGTTTTCGCCAGGTTTCTCCGTTTTTTCGAAATCTTTAACCGGAATAAACTTGTTGGCGTTTATTGAAATCGGCTTATTGGTGGCAGCTGCTATTAAGGCACCTAAAATTAAAAGTGCAAAACCAATGTGAGCAATTGCCGAACCTGCCAGCTTTGCTTTGCCTCCAAATGCCTGGTATAAAACCGCCGCATTAGAAAGTACCGCAAACAAGCAACTAAAAGTGATCAGGATGTACATCGTGTTGGTATAAACATCTGCTACATATACCAAACCTGCTGTTAAAACCACTGAGAAAATAACTACAGAGACTAAACTGCTGTAGAATTTACGCGGATCAGTTCTTTTGTATTTTAAATATTGAGAAAAACCCGATATCAGCGTAATCACCATTGCAAAAGGTGCCTGCCACTGATTATAATACTTAACGGCGTCGGTAGGCGGTGTAAAATTAGTACCAAATGCTTTGTTAAATACCGGAACTGACGTAGAGAAAATCACCTGGATGCAGGCAACAGTTACCACTAAGGCACCAATAAACATCCAGAATTCGCGAGAATAGGTTTCTTCATCCTTTGTGGTAATAGGCAACTCTTTCCACCTGATGATGACCAGCGCAATGGCTAAAGCGGCGAATACCACGTTGTAAAGGATCAGGTGGCCAAACATCCCCATATCGGTAAACGAGTGTACCGAGGTATCACCTAAAATACCGCTCCGGGTTAAGAACGATGCATAAAGCACCAACAGAAAGCTTAAAAATACCAGTGCTATGGCTGTAAAATAGGCATGACCGGTGTTTTTATAGGCGATCATGACATGCACAGCCCCGATCAAGGTTAACCACGGGATTAAAGAAGCATTTTCTACCGGATCCCAGGCCCAGAACCCACCGAAATTTAATGCCTCATAGGCCCAGAAAGAGCCCATAATAATGCCGGTACCCAAAACCATTACCGCAAAAAGTGTCCATGGCATGGCGGGTTTAATCCACTCTTTATATCTTTTTTGCCAAAGGGCCGCAATCCCGTAGGCGAAAGGTACCACCATACTGGCAAACCCTAAAAACAAGGTTGGCGGGTGAATCACCATCCAATAATTTTGTAATAGCGGGTTTAAGCCCCTGCCATCGGTAATGAATTTTAGGTAATCTTTAAAATTTTCAGGATTGGCAAAAACCACAGGCGCCATGGCCTTTAAATCAACTGCATCTCTAAGCAGAATAAACGGAGAACTACCAATGCGCTCACCAAAAATCTCTACCCCCAACATCATTGAGGTTAAAAATACCTGAGAAAAAGCCACAACGGTCATTACAGGGCGCTCCCACGTTTTGGCTTTCCAGATGAGCAATACACCTAAAAACGATTGCCAGAATGCCCAAAGCCAGAAACTTCCTTCTTGTCCTTCCCAAAAGGCCGATACAATATAATAAATTGGAAGTTGCTTTGATGAGTGAAAATAAACGTAGTTATATTCGTTATAATGTCCTAAAACCAAATAGAAAAGCGTAACACCAATGCCTATAATGCTGGCCCAGTTAATCAGGAATCCAATTCTTCCCAGATTGCGCCAGGATTTGTCTTCTAAATTTTTGCCGCGACTGGCATAAAAGTATGCAATGGTTGAAAGTAATGATGCACTAAACGCCAGTACAATAAAAAACTGCCCGATTTTACCCGGTAACAGGTGTTCGCCTACAAATTGAATATCCATTAAAATTAGTTGTATTTTTTCTCGCCGTATTTCCCTACGGTGTCTACCTTACCATCCTTATTTACCTCTACCAGGTTATCATTATATTTAGATGGGCATTTCATTAAAATTTTCGATGCATAAAACTTGTCACTGTTCATCTTACCGATCAACACAAGCTTTTCTGATTTTTCAAAATCCTGCGGTTTGGTTCCTGCGTAAATGACCTCTCTCACCTCTCCTTTTTCATCTTTCATGTGGAATGAAAAGTGGTTAGCATCTTTTACGGCGTCGTAATACGTGCCCATTGATTTTACCCAATAGCCCATCACATGCTCTTCTTTTCCGGAAAGGGTTGCCTGTTTAAAATTAGAGTAAGTATCGGTATTCGCATTTAAGCTAAATAAAATACCTACGGAAATGGCGATGGTAATTAATCCAATGATTGCACTTTTCTTCATGGTTATACTTTTTGTAAAAGCTGGCAACAAAGATAGAAAAATCGGCTTAGCCAGCATTCTTTTACATTTTTCTTGTCTTTATATTGACAATTACCTGATTTTTGAAAGAAAATATTTTTTCTGCAATGCTTATTTATTTATTACCCATCATCGGGAATATATCAAATCGTTTAAAAGTCCGGACTGAAATTCTTAAATTCGCCCACCGGATATTTGCTCCTCTTTTACACCCTGCAATAAAACATAAATCAAATTAAGATGAACTTGAAACAGTTTTATAAGCTTTTGCTATTTATTGTGCTGATCCCCATTTTAAGTTCGTGTTTTGAAGTAATTGAAGAAATTTCGATGAAAAATGATGGTACAGGCGATGTGGTATTAACCATCAACATGAGCCAAAGCAAAACCAAAGTAGCCTCGGTCATGCTGTTAGATAGCGTTCAAGGCTATAAAGTGCCCAGCAAACAAAAAATACAACAAGAATTAAATGAGGCTGTAGCTTATTTAAAGAAATCGGAAGGAATCACTAATGTAAAAAGCACTGCCGATTTTAACAATTTCATTGCCACTATCAGCTTTTCATTTAAAGATGTTTCCAATATCAATAACATCACCAAAAATATCCTGGCGCAACAAAAAATTAAAGCAACAAACACCTCATCGTATAGCTATAACAAGGTTACCAAAACTTTTAAAAGACAGTACCAGGCCATTGGCACAGCTAAAACCGAATTCAACAAATTAAAGCCAAAAGATAAGGCTGTTTTTAATGGCGCCACCTATACCAGCATTTACCGTTTCGAATCGCCTGTAACAAGTAGCACCAATCCGGCATCAAATGTATCAAAATCGAAAAAAGCAGTGATGCTTAGAAGCAGTATTACCGATTTAATAAACGGAAAAGTTAACGTATCCAATTCAATACAATTATCTAAATAACAAACAACAGCCCAGCTAAGCCTGCACGGCTAGCCATGCTCACAGCACCAATTACTAATGAAAAAAATTCTATTTTCCTTCTCCCTCCTGTTATTATTTAATTTAGCCAAAGCCCAGGACCTGGTAAAAAAAATACCTGCAAATGCCTTTACCGTTGCTACCATTAAAGGCGATAACATTTTTAAACTGATGTTTGTAAAAGATTTTAACGAATCTTTTGTGGGTAAGAAATTACTGGAAGGCACCTCCAAATCGCTTGATAAAAATTTTACGACTATCGAAGATTTCGGTATTAACCTGGATAAAAACATGTATTACTTTAACCAGCTAACCGATAGCATCAATTATAACTGTTTTCTGATCCCGTTAAAAGATGCCACTAAATTTGAAAGTCTGATTAACAATAAAGACAATAGAATTAAAGCCACCGGCGATACCAAAACCATGGTGTTACCAGATAGTACCGGCATCTTAAAGTGGAACAACAACATGCTATATTTTGTTAACGGTAGTATTAAAAGCAATTTCTTTGCTGATTCGGCTAAATCGGCCCGTTATGGCATTAAGGATATCAGGTTTCAGAACGATGAAGCTACTTTAGTTGATAGTGCCGCGGTAGCAGTAGATTCGGCATACGTAACCACAGCCGACGAGCCTATGGTAGAAACCACAGCCGCACCACCTGTAAAAGTTAAAGCAAAGCCAAAAACAGTTACCAAAAAGGCCGCTAAAAAAGCCAATGGCAAGAAAAAAACTGTAAAGAAAAAAACTGCGGCAAAACCAAAGCAGGAAGTTGAAGAAGAGGTTATGGCTGATGCCGTCATGGAGGCTGCAGAAGCAGTACCTGCAGCTGAAAGAGTAAATGCCGACTATGACCTTTACCAGCAAGAACGCGCCGAACAGGATGCCAGGAAAAAAAGACTGGCCTTTACCTGGATAACTGCACAAGCCGAACAAATTTTTAACGGTAGCTACCAATCGATAGAAAGCAACAAATCATACACGGGCAGTTTAGATAGCAAAGCCATTGCAGAACTTTGGGTTTCGAGCCTGCAAGATGTTTATAATGCCGTTGCTCCCGAATTTGGCACTTATGGTAAATCAGGTATGATGAAAGGGTATGGCAGTTTAAATGCAAAACTGTTTATGGATAATAAGAGTTTCCGCATTTCTACCGGTTTGGAACTGGCACAAGAACAGGCCGATTCGTACAAAAAAATCATGAACAAAAAGTTAAACAAGAACTTTTTAAAGTATGTAAACAGCGATAAAGCGATTGGCTTTATGAGCTATGCCATTGATACCAAAGCTTACCTGGAAGAATTACCTACACTGATGAAACAAACTTATGGTTCACTTGTAGGTGCCCGTATGGATGCAGAAATGGACTTAGGCGCCGATCTCCTCTCGCTATTGCTGGATGAAGAAGCAGTTAGTAAAGTAATTAAAGGAGATGCCTTGTTTATAATTAATGGATTGAACAGTAAAGAGGTAACCTATACTACTTACGATTACGACGACGATTACAATCAGAAAGAAGTGGTAAAAACTAAAAAAGAAACCTTACCCGATTTCCTTTTTATGTTCTCGTCTGATGATACCAGGCTGATTAACAAGCTCATTAAATATGGGGTAAACAAAAACTTTGTAAGCGCTGAGGGCAACATTTATAAAATAGTAGAGAAGAAAAGTCCGATTGATATTTATTTCCTGATCAAAGATGGTATTGTATTTTTTGGGAATTCATTAACCGAAATACAGGCGATCAACAGCAACCGGGTAAACAGCCAAATTAGCAAAACACATAAAAACCTGTTGAGCAAAAATAATTTCAGCTTTTTGTTCAATGCTAAAAACCTGGTGGGCAAAGTACCAGCTTCTGAAATCGGTGGCGAAGAAACCGCTAAAAAATTCAACAGCACTTTAGAGAAAATGGGTAATGTGTACATGAAATCGAACCCGATTAAAGGCAGGTTGGTTTCTGCAGATATCAGTGCAGAAATTCCTAACGGGCATGAAAATGCGTTGAAATATCTGTTTTCGTTAATTGAGAATGCAGCCAAGTAGATCAGTTTTCAATTAACAGTTTACAATTGGCAGTTAACCGATTTAAACAATTAACCGCTTAACCAATCATGGTAAAATTTTTAAAAATAACAGCAGCAATAGTTCTATTGCTGTTTGTTTTTTTTGCCTGTATTTGCAAATACAGAACATACCAGGCCGAACAGACGGCAATTCCCAAAAGTGCAATTAGCCTCATCCAGATTAATGTGGATGAACTTTACAAAACAATTGCTGCAAACATGTTAAGCCATCCGGTGTATTATTTTAAATCTGATTTTAAAAAAAACACTGCCGCGGCAGGGCCGCGCAAACTGGTAACGGGCTTATCTATTCCGGCCAGCATTTACCTTTATAACCTTGCCAATAAGCCAGCTGACGCAATATTTTCTTCTCTCGAGATTAAGAGTATAAGCGATTTTGAAAATTTTATCAAAAATGTATTACACCTGCAGGTCACCAAAAAAACAGAAGGAATTAATATAGCCAAATCGCAGCTGGGTAATTTAGTGATCTGCTATAACCATAAAGTAGCAGCTTTTGCAATAACCACAAGAGCAGAAAACCTCGAACCGGATCTGCTCGGCATTTTAAACAAAAAGAATACAGTAAAAGCTAGCGAAAGCAGATTTAAAGCACAGCTGGCACTTAAAAAGCATGTCGTTTTTAGTAACAGCGGCCATAATGGCTGGATTGATTTTAGAAACGGACAGATCGATTTTGGAGATGTGCTATCATCAGCTGATATTCTGCCGGCTAATCAATCTTTTCAGCACCAGCAAAACACGGGCAATACCGTTAACTTTTCGTTAAATGCCAATTTTAAACAAGGCTTAAACAAAGCTTACAGATTCAAAAACTTCAGCCTCGAATGGGATAGTTTACTGAAGTATTATAAAGGCAATCTCGATTTGGAATGGACAAACTCCATTACCCAAACCGATTCCGTTATTACTTACGAATACAATGATAATTTCGAAAAGGTAGAAAAAGTAAGTTTTCGAAAAAGTGAAATACCCAATTTTGTAATCAGGATTAATGCAGATACTAAAGGATTAATGCGCTATCTTGATCATCAAAACATCATTAATAAAGATAGCGCAACTTTAAATAAAGCTATATTTCCGCTGTTTAAGGTCTTTGTAAAACATACTGACCAACAGTTCGTATTAAGCTCAAAAAAAGACATGAAATCAACTGCCAGCTATACGAAATCAGATAATCTTTTTATGCTGAACATTAATTTCCAGAAATTAAACAAACAGATTAACCAATCGCTGATTAACCGATACCTGAAAAATCTTGCACAGTTAAGCATTAGCGGCAAAGCAGACGAATCTGGTAAAATTAATATCCGGGGAGCATTAAGTATGAGCAATAAGGATATCAATTCGTTATACCTGTTACTGAGCAGCTTTTAAATTGTCCTCTATTTCTTAATTAAACGTTGGTATATTCGTAAATTAACAACATCAAAAAGATCTTAAATGCTTCACGATAATCTGATTCTTATTTTGGTTTTACTTTTAGGTGTAACCCTATTGGTAATGATTGGCCAGAAGATAAAAATCTCCTATCCTATCTTTCTAGTATTAGCCGGCTTACTTATTGGCTTTATCCCCGGTATTCCACATATCAAAATCGACCCGGATATTGTTTTCTTACTTTTTTTACCGCCCTTGCTTTATGAAGCTGCCTGGTTTACCTCCTGGAAAGATTTTTGGGAATATAAGGGTGCTATTTTTTTAATGGCTGTGGGTTTGGTTTTTATTACCTCCATGGCTGTTGCTTATGCATCTGCAGCATTTATACCAGGTTTTACCCTCGCTCTCGGCTTTTTATTGGGAGGTATTGTTTCGCCCCCCGATGCCGTTGCCGCAGCAGCAGTGTTAAAAGGCATGAAGATTCCGAAGGTTGTAAGTGCTTTACTGGAAGGCGAAAGCTTGGTAAACGATGCCTCCAGTTTAATTGTATTTAAATTTGCATTAGCTACTGTAGTTAGCGGTACCTTTGTAATGCAGGATGCTGCAGTGAGTTTCGTAACTGTTGCCGGCCTGGGTATTTTAATCGGTCTTGCCATTGGTGGTATATTTTATGTTATTCATCGCTGGTTACCCACAACTGACAATATCGATACTGTACTTACCTTACTTACGCCATACTTTATGTACATTATTGCCGAGCATTTCGAAGCTTCCGGTGTAATGGCAGTAGTATCAGGCGGCCTGTTACTCTCCAGTCAATCGCATGTAATCTTAACCTCAAATTCCAGGATCAAAACGGTTAATGTGTGGTCATCATTAATATTTATGCTTAATGGTGTGGTATTTATACTAATTGGCCTGGCCTTACCGGATATTGTACATGGCTTAGGTTCTGATTATCCAATCATAAAAGCTATCGGCTATGGATTTGGGATAAGTATACTGGCCCTGGTTGTTCGACTGGTATGGTTGGTTTCAACAGCCCAGATTACGCTATTATTTAATAAAAAAACGAGAATACGTTATCAGGATATGACATGGCATTCTTATGTGGTAATCATTTATGCGGGGATGAGAGGCGTGGTCTCTTTAGCGGCGGCACTCTCCATTCCGGTAATGATTTCTGATTCGGTGGCTTTTCCTTTAAGAAACCTGATCTTATTCATCACCTTTGTGGTCATTTTTATTACCCTGGTTTTGCAAGGGCTTACTCTGCCACTGGTGATTAAACTGCTTAAAATTCCTGAGCCTAAAAGTAAATTGACAGAACAGGAGCAAACTGATCAGATTAAACTAAAATTGATCGATCTTTCTTTAGATAAATTAAATACCGATTATCAGCACCAATGCACACACAATGAGTTAATGGTTAACTTAAAAGCAGAGCTGCACCATTCTTTAAAAGAAAAAAAGGATAATATCCATGCTTTTAAAAGAGGTGAAATTAATAAAGAAGATTTGAAAGCTTACCAGGAAATAGTGCTGACCCTGATTCAGCTCCAGCGTGACGAGTTGCATCATTTAAAGCGGAATAAAGAATATGATGATGAAGTGATCAGAAAAGAAGAATGGAGGCTGGATTTAGAGGAGTTGAGTATTACATCTTAATGCCGGTTTTTAAATCAAAATAAAATAGAAAACTTAAGCGCAGTTTGCAGCGGGAAGGAATGACAAATACGAAACGTACAAGCGCAATGCGGAAACAAACTTTGTAAATCGCTTAATAGCTGCCTCCAATAATATAACAAGCTTGCTATTTAGCAGTTGACGAACGCAAAACCAACAAGGCTAACCACAAAAAATCCCTGCAAATTTCACATTTGCAAGGATTTTTCGCTTTAAGCTCCAGTCTTTTCGGCTTTGACCGCTTATGGCCAAACACCTAAATTCATGTAAGAAACTGCAATTTTATCAATCGAGTTAACGAAAGCAGCTGTTCTCAATGTTTTAGTACCTGGTTTGGTCATTAATGTTTCGCGTATTTCGTGGTACGAATGGATCATGGTATCTTCTAAGCCAGAATTTACCAATTCCATTTCAGACGCACCTTTCACAATCATTAAACGGTGCTCAGGAAGTATGGTTTTCCCGGTCAGGTTTTCCAGAGTATTGATCAGGTTGGCATTGGAGTTAGCCGCATAACGGTTTTCCATACGGCCAAAGGCCACGTGCGAAAGGTTTTTCAACCACTCGAAATAAGAAACCGTAACACCACCGGCATTACAATACATATCCGGGATAATAATACCACCCATTTCGGTAAAAATGGCTTCTGCTTCCGGTGTAGTTGGACCATTGGCACCTTCGGCAATGATTTTTGCTTTAATATTTCGGATATTTTCTTCTGTAAACTGGTTTTCTAAAGCTGCAGGGACAATGATATCGCAATCCTGCTCCAAACCTTCCATCGAATTTTTGAAGCTGGTGGCACCAGGGAAGCCCAAAATTGAACCCGTATTCTTACGGTGTGCAAAAACCTCATCAACGTTTAATCCGTCAGGGTTGTAAATGGCACCTTCAAATTCACAAAGGCCAACAATGGTTGCACCAAATTCGGCAAGGAATTTAGCTGAGTGGTAACCCACGTTACCTAAACCCTGTACAATTACCCTTTTATCGCTTAAACCAGCCTTAAAGCCAAGTTTAGCCATATCTTCTGCTACTTCTACGCACTCGCGTACAGCGTATGCCACACCACGGCCGGTAGCCTCTTTACGACCTCTGATACCGTGCAAAGCAATTGGTTTACCAGTAACGCAGCCCAGTGCATCAAGCTGACCTGGGTTCATGGTCATATAAGTATCGGCAATCCAGCTCATTTCGCGTTCACCAGATCCATAATCAGGCGCAGGAACATCAATGCCCGGGCCGATAAAGTTTTTCTTAATGAGTTCTGTAGTATAACGGCGTGTGATGGTTTCCAGTTCTGCAACACTGTATTGTTTAGTGTTGATTTTGATCCCCCCTTTTGCACCGCCAAACGGAACGTTAACAATGGCACATTTGTAGGTCATTAAAGCGGCAAGCGCCATTACCTCATCCTCGTTAACCATTTCACTGTAACGGATACCACCCTTTGTAGGGCTCATGTGGTGAGAGTGTTCTACGCGCCAGGCGTCAATTACTTCAAAACCATTTCCGCGGCGGATTGGGAATTGGAAACGATATACACTATTACATGTTTTAATCTGGTTCAATAAACCTTCCGGATGATTGGTGAATTGAGCCGCACTGTCAAAGTTCTTACAAACATCTGCAAAGAACTTGTTCTCGTCTGCTAGATTAGCCATTATTTATTTTTTATATTGAATAAGTTTTCGGTGCAAAATTGCCTAAAAAAACCGCAAATATCCAAATGCAAAAAGACTTAGTGTATAGCGAACACCACATCATTTGGGCCGCTGAAAAGGCTTTATACCAGTTTTGCAAAACTGTTCAAAAACAATATTTAAATCGATTTAAACAGGGAAATCTTTATTTATCAACTCGATTTAAGCAACTGTTTTGACAGGCTTTTTATCATTGCTTTCCCGATAAAAAAAATTATAAAAAAAATATCCACAGGATTATTTTATTGCGATATTGATCAATTACAAAACAAAAACAGCACTATAATTGCGAATATCATAAAATTTAGCCGGTAAAAATCAGGCACAAAAAAAAAGAGATCAATATCCTTTTGATCTCCTTTAAAAGTTAACATGAACTCCTGTAGTTACGGCCTTCCATGTTATTCTTTGATTTGATTTTCTTTTTCAATTTTCTTTAATCTTTTATCAATGGAGAAAAGATAAGCCAGCAAACCAACCAGTATAATTACGATACAGATTACAACAACGTAAATTTTTCCGCTGCTGCGAAGGCTGTCTGCCATTTCTACGCTGTTATCCTGTGCAAATAACTGCATAGCGGCCATCAATAATATTAGAGAGAAAAATATCTTCTTCATCTTAGTTATGTTGTTGTTTGTTTTCGTTTGTTATTGATTGATTTTCAGCGGTAACGAAGCTATCCTGAACACTTTTAGTTTCATTTTGATAGGGTGTGTTCATGATGGTCTCTATTGAACGTATCCTGAAACGGATGGTATACACCCAGTACCCAACTAATATCCAGCCTAAACATGCCGGATAAAACACCATGCGCATCCGGCTGTCTAAATCGTAACTGTTAAAACCGGGATTACCGCCGTTACCGGGATGTAATGAATCTTTTAAACGTGGAAGTACGAAAAGCAATACCACCATCATCGGGAAGGCAAAAATATTGTAAATAGCCGAAATTTTAGCCCTTTTTTGTTCTTCATCTATGGCATTGCGAAGGATCAGATAGGCGAAATACAATAAGATAGATATGGCAGCAAAATTCTGTTTTGGATCGAAGCTCCAAAACTGTCCCCAGGTATATTTAGCCCAGATCGCCCCGGTAATCAGCCCTAAAACACCAAAAATAATCCCTGCATTTACACTTTCTACGGCTTTCATGTCATCTATTTCGCTTTTGCTGCTTAACGATTTTACGCTGTAAAAAACAGAGATCGAAAAAAGAACGATCATGGCAAACCACATGGGAACATGAAAATACAGGTTACGGATCGTTTCGTTTAAAATAGCCAAATGAGGTACCCCCAGCAACAATCCTGCAATTGCAGTATAAACAACCAGCACCGAAGCCAAAATTTTCCACCAGGTTTTTTTCATAAGTATATTTAATTATTGAATTTTGAATGATCAAATTAATGAAAGTCTGTCTGTTCCATCATCCATTTTCTGCCTTCCAATATTTAGTCCCTCCAAAGGTAAGGAAATAACAGTAAAGAGGTTGCGATCACCAGTACATTCACCACCAGTAACATAGCAATTTCATCGTAACTATTTTCCCAGGGCAAACCATCAACCGCATTTTTGGCCAGTTTTATCAGTAAAATCAATACCGGTATAATAATGGGAAAACTTAAAATTGCCATCAGCATGCCTCCGTTACCTGCTTTGCTGGCAATGGCCGAAACCATGGTAAACACCGTAGAGAAACTCATGCTGCCGAATATCGCAGCTACATAATACAGCACCATATCAGGCGGTGTAAAGGAGTCGAAAACTAAAGTATAAAAGCCCAGCGCGATGGTGGTGAGTACCAGCATCAGAAGGGTATTGTAAATGGTTTTAGAAATCAGAATCGCCGCCGGACTTGCCAAAATATAACTGTAAAGTTGCTGGCCTTTGGTTTCCTGCAAAAAGCTTTTCGATACCCCATTGATAGAGGCAAAAAGCATAATGATCCAAAAAAGCGCATTCCAGGCTAACTTGTCTCCCAAACTCACAAACGATAAATAACAGGTGAAGATGGTAGAAACCACATATAGCAATACACCGTTAATGGTATATTTGGAACGCCACTCTAACAATACTTCCTTGTGAATTAAATATTTAACCTCTTTGGCCAATTGCATAACCGCAAAGATACTTTTATTGATAAATATTGCACGCTTAAATTGTTGTATTGTTGTAATTTTGTTTGAGTTCCGGGACATTCATAATTTAGCCAAACGGCACGGAAAGCACAGAGAATAAAGCCAAAAATCAGTGTAATCTCTCGCAAAAACAAAAAATATGAACTACGCATCAGTTATAGCATCGCCTGTTGGCCAAGTTACCATCCTTGCCGATGATGAATTTGTGCATGCCATCACTTTTGCTGAAACAGCCATTACCGGACTTGCTGAAAATTCGCTCACGCTTAGGGCTGCCCAACAATTAAACGATTATTTTAAAGGCAAATTACAGCATTTCGATTTCCCGATGAAACAGAAAGGAACAGCGTTTCAACAAGGGGTATGGCAAAATTTACTGGCTATCCCCTATGGCGAAACCACCTCCTATGCTAAATTCTCGGCGCATCAACCACTGGCCATCCGTGCAATTGCGGCAGCAAATGGAAAAAACAATATTGCCATTGCAATGCCCTGCCATAGGGTAATTGGCAGTAATGGTAAACTGGTAGGTTATGCAGGTGGCTTATGGCGCAAACAATGGTTACTGCAGCACGAACGCGAGGTTACACAACAAGGACAAACAGAATTAAAATTTTAACACCATATTATTTTTTTGCAGATGGATACAGATCAAGCCGGAGCACCAAATTATTTAAAAGCCATTCGTTTAATTAATATAGAAGGCGATAAATGCGCATTCGAGACCGGAAAAATTCCCATCCGGCAGCACATTAACGTAAATTACTTTTTCGCTCAAACGGATGTATCGACTTTAGAAAAAATTCCCCATCCTGCACCAAGAAGGCAATACGTAATTACGGTTAAGGGCAAACTGAAATTTACAGTAAGTAATGGAGAAACTTTTATCATTGAGCCAGGCATTATACTGATCGCCAATGATACTGCGGGTATAGGGCATACCTGGGAAATTGTAGATGGCAACGAATGGGAAAGAATATACATCCCACTGGAAGAGGATGCTGATGATTATTTTATGATAGATCAATAATTCCAAAACCAGGATCCGGTCAAATCCGTAAATAATATCAAAGCTTAAGATATTATGAAAACGATCTGCCTGCTCCTTTTTGTTCTTTTTACCTGTTTACCAATGGAAAAAAACGCTCCGGTGACTAAATTGGATCTCAAAAAATATTCCGGAACCTGGTATTCGCTATATTCTATACCAACCATTTTTGATAAGGGCAGCCGAGAAACTACTACAAAATACTCGTTAAACAAAGCGGGTTATTACGATGTATTAACCACCTACAAAAAGCCTGGTGATGAAAAGGTTTATTCGCGGAATTCAAAAATCTTCCCTTCAGAAAACGGCGATGGTGGCGAATTGAAAGCACAATTCATTTGGCCGATAAAGGTTGATTACTGGATTATCGAGCTGGCCGAAGATTATTCTTATGTGGTGGTTGGCCACCCTGATCATAAATTTTTGTTCATCATGAGCCGTAATCGCACTATGCCTAAAAAAACCCATGATGAAATTATAGCCAGGTGTAAATCAAAAGGGTACGAAGTAGAAAAACTCACCTCACAATTGCATGAAAAGGCTTAATTCGGCATTAAACCAATCCGAATCTTTCTATCAGTTTATCTTTTTGAATACGTGCTACCTGTAACTGTTTATTATTTTCCATAGTTAACAGGCAATCGTTTTTATTAAAGTGTTTTACTTTATGAAGATTGATAATGTACTGACGGTGGATGCGAAAGAAATTTCTCTCCTCCAGAATTTCCTGTACATCTTTTAATGTTTTGGAAATGATAACCTTTTCTCCATCCACTAAAACTAAAATAGAGTAATTGCTGCTGGCTTCTACGTACAGAATCTCATCTAAATTGACAAAAGTAATCCCCGTAAGCGAACTGACTGCTATTTTATTAATCCGTTCGAGGTAGAATTGTTTTTGAAAAAGGTCAAACTGTGCCCCGGATGGCCTGATGGCCTGAACGGCTTTGTTTACGGCATCTGTTAAATCATTAATATGCACGGGTTTTACCAGGTAATCTAAAGCACTAAACCTGAATGCCCTTAAGGCAAATTCGTTGTAAGCAGTAATAAAAATTACGCTAAAGTTTAGGGGAGCCAGGTGTTCTAAAAACTGAAAACCGTTAAGTTCGGGCATTTCTATATCCAGAAAAACCAGGTCGGGCTTTAGCTGTACAATTTCCTGCAATGCCTTTAATGGACTGTTAAAAGTATGTATCTCGCCAATTTCTGGGCAATGCCGCTGAAGCTGGATGCGTAACAGATTAACGCTATCTTCCTCATCGTCGATAATAATGGTGTTTAAGCGTTTCATACCAGGTGGAGATTAATGGAAACCAGTGTACCCGCGGCCTCATTATTTTCGTGGTACAAATCTTCAATATGCACCCGGGTATCGGCATTAAATTTTTTATTGAAAACCGCTATGCGCTCGCTGGTAATTAAAGTACCGTACGATTTATCTTTTTCTGCAGCCTTGCTCTTCAGCTCACCGGCTTTTTTACGCCCTATCCCGTCGTCTTCAATGGTAATATTTAAGGTTTGTGCGGTAAAATCCTGGCTAATTTTAATGCTAATTTTACCACCCTGCTTTTTATGCATTAAGCCGTGCCAGATGGCATTTTCAATGTAGGGCTGTATCAACATCGGTGGGATTTCTATAAAATCGGCATCAACATTATCATCAATATCAAAAACATAATTTAATTTACCTTTAAACCGCATACTTTCCATTTCTAGATACAGCCTTAAGCTCATAATTTCCTCGGTAAGCACTATTTTTTCTTTTCGTGAATGGACCAATGATAAGCGCATGAGCTGAGAGAATTTACTCAGGTAATCGGATGCTAGGGTACTGTCGTTCTGTTCGATGTATAAATTGATTGAATTTAAGCAATTAAAAATGAAATGGGGATTCATTTGTAACCGTAAAATTTTATGCTCGTTTTCGGTATTTTTTATTTTGAGGTTAACCCGTTCCAACTCATCACGCCTGTCTTTATAGGCCAGTGCGGTTAAAAACAAAATGGTATCGACCACAAATGCCAGGGTTATTAAATCGTACCGTGCATTTAAATGATGGTACCAACCGGGTAAATCCCCTGATGCAACCAGCCACTTGGGCACAACTACAAAAATAAATGCCGCGGCTAGGGTAACCAGGCCTATAAAAGCAAATTTTAAATACCCCCGGTTAGGTTTTGGCCTGGTATGGTAGCTTAACCAGAGCAACAATATCAAAAAGGGCAGTGCATTGTATTTCCAAAATACCTTGGTTATTACACTTTGCTCGGGCCAAACAAAATGAACGGGCATGATAATCAACATCAATAACCATTGTAGCAGGCAGATGTTGAGGTAAATATTTAACCACTTACTTTGTTTAACCTGTAAAAATTCGCTCAAAAAGAGAATGTAAAAAATACTCTGTGGAATAAAAGATAGCAGGAATATAAAATCATTATTGAGCCAGGGTAGCCAATCCATTTCAATTATTAAAGCATCAACCTGCAATGAATATCTTAAAAACAACGAAATAGAGGCCAAAGCACAATACAGGTAAGATTTAAGCCTGCGCTGTAAAAAATATTTTAAGCAACAATAAACAAATACGGCAAAATAAAAGCCTGCCACCCATAATTTCAAGGTTTTAAAACTGGCAGGAGCACTTATCAGTTCTTCAACTTTCTCATGGTATGCAGTATCAAAAGTTTCTAAGTAAGGGTATTGGTGCGCAATGTTATACTGGTATTTATTGATCAGCAGATAAAATTGCTGCACACTTTGTTTCTTAATGGGGAGGTTAAGTCGCCAGTAATCACCTCGAACAGATAAATCGTTAATGCGCGAACCAAAACCGGTACGCCCAACCAACACCAATTGGTTATGCTTATATTCAAACAGTAGGGATTCTTGGTTTTTGTTGCCCAGTTTTAAAATCAGTGTGGTATCTTTCTTTAAAGTGCTTGAGGTGTTAAAATTCAGCCAGAATTGCCTTACCGTATCGGCAAACTCACCTTCCTTCAAAGTAATATCGAGCGTGTACCATTTTAAGGTTTTAAGCTGATCAATATTTTTATTGTCTTTTTTCGAAACAGCATAAGAGGAATGGTTAATGAGGTTGATTTTTTTTGTCTCATAGTTGATCGCAACAGGCTTTACCACAGGTTGCCCCATTAAAGAGAAATTGTTGCCCAAAGTGGTATAAACAAAAATGAAAAAAGTGATTAAAGCGCTGTTTTTTATGATCATCCTGTTAAAATCCCTAAAAGGATACCTAAGCTTAAAGTTAATTAGAAAAACTACAATAAACAGTAAAAATGAGTGAGCGGTTGGTTTAGCCTTGCGAAACCCATTATTTTATGTTTAAATCTTTTCGTAACTGCCTATAACGAACCGCACCTAACACCTTTCACTACACATGATATAACCCTTAGTTCACAGCAAAAATCTGATACTTCACTCAATTGCCCGCTTAACAGAAAATGGTTGGCTTAAATTTGCAATGTAAATTAAATCGTACAAAAAACAACTATTTCAGTAGTCCATAAAAATTATCATTAACGCTTGGCCATAAAATCATGTAGTTATGAAAAGGATCTTAATTAGCACACTCGTATTAAATCTGGTTGTGATAACTGCATTTACTTTAAACGCCGATATTTCCTTTCAGTTGGGAACCAAAACCTGTATGGCAAAATATAAGGGAAGTAAGCAAGGTATTGCAACCCTCCTATCGCTTCACGACGATGAAAACACAGCGATTGATGCTTTTAATGGCTTACCTAAAGACACCTGCTTCAACCTTTTAGAGATACATCAGAATAATCTGCGTACCCTAACCTGCAATCTTAACAGCAAAAATTATGAATTTGATCCCAATCGTATCTTTTCGGATGCGGGAATAGATAGTACCTTAAAAAAATACAATAGCGGAATAACCAAATTTCCTGCAGCAGTGGTTACCCAGATCAAAACCTTTTCGGCCGATCTTCTAAAAGCTTATGGTGCCAGGAACCGGAGTACCTATACCATCTCTATCCACAATAATACGAATGAAGGGTCGCTTTCATTAACGGATTATATTAGACCCAATAAATACCATCAGGAAGCCAGGGCTGTTTTTGCAGCTGAGGGTAAAGATTTAGATGATTTCTTTCTGGTTACAGAATTAAATGACTTCAATTACTTAAAAGGCCTCAATGAAAACGTGGTGTTACAAAGTGACAATCCTACTGATGATGGTTCCTTATCGGTTTATTGTGCCAAAAATAAAATTCCGTATATCAATATCGAAGCCGAACATGGCCATAAGGCCGAACAGGTAGACATGCTGAAAATTGTCTACGGACTTTTAAAAATAAGGTGAAATTCAAGCTACAAAATTTAATCATATTAATTTGATAGTGGAAAATCCGGGAAGTTATACAAAACGTAAATCATTGATATATAGCAGTTTTACTTCAGAAAGTTAAGTATACCGTAATTTAAATTCATTCTCTAAATACCAAACATGTTTATAATTAAAAAAAACACCTTGCCCTGGGCTGTATTTTGTATAGCATTATATTTTGGCCTGACATCAAATGCTTATTCGCAGGAATATTCCAATTCAAACCCTCAATTCAATTGGGGAGAATGGACTAAAAACCCCTGTTATAAGGGCATTTATATGCGTGTACAAAAGGCTTATTTTAATAAAAGTGCCCAACAGTGGTACTGGAATTGGCAAATACAAAACAGGTATACTAAAAGAGTTGCCATTAGCTGGTTATTTTACGACAAGACAAAAGGTAAGCCCACCAGAACCAATGCGCGCCATACTTTTGAGCCTAATGAGATATGGAAAAACGGCAGTTTTGGAAGTGCCACCGAGCTTTCTTATATTTTTGAAGCAGCTTGTTTTGAATTCAAAGAGTATAATGGCACTTGGATAGACGATTGCTCAACAGACCCTGCTACCTACGGAAGAGGATACTACTATGCGGAATGTGATAACGGAATTCCAAACTATAAGGCTTACAATAACCAAAAAATGGCAGGTAGTAACCAAACTTTTGCCACGAGAAATACCGGCACTTCAGGCGTAAAAAACCCTCAAAATCAGCAGACTTATAACAGCCAAAATGCAGTTTATGATTCGCGTTCTGAAGTTACACCGGCGAAATTTAATGGAAATTTATCTAGCTTTCTGGGTGAGAACATTAAATATCCTGTAAAAGCAATAGAAAGTAACATACAAGGTAAGGTAAATATCAAAGTTATAATAGAAGTTGATGGTAGCATCACTGCCTTTATAATAGATGGCCCCACAGCATTGCGAGAGGAAGCACTGAGGGTTGTGAACCTGACCAGCAGAAACTGGACACCTGCAAGATTAAACAACACAAAAGTGAGGTACTCACTTACGCTCCCAATATCATTTAACTTAAGTAATTAAAGCCATGAAAAGTTTCATTCAAAAAGGCCTTATACTGATGCTATTTTGCATAGCAACAGAGACCATCGCACAGGTTAAAAAAACAGCAAGCCCTGCTAAAACCACAAAAAAAAGTACTGCCCCTGCTGTAACAAAAAGCATAGCCATTGAGCTGTTGCGAGCCAATGCAGAGCAAGCCAGCCGACTGGTTAGCAACGAGCTGAAAGTTATAGGAGTGCAGATGCAAAGCGTAGAAGAAGAATCGGTTTACGATAACCGGAAAAATGGCGAACAAACCGGGAAACTGTTACAGGTGCGAACTTCACTAATATGCAGTCATAAAATACAGGTAGACATACGAACCGACGCAAGTGATCAGATCCAAAGCATTGACTGGTATCTTAACGATGTGCCGAAGGAAGGATTTCTTGCTATTGAAAAAATACTCGGTTACCGTAAATGGCAGGCACTTAGTCATAACCTCTACTTAAACAACAATTTAATAGCTGAGATAACCGAAATGGGCAATAGCGGAGAAGATAAAAATCAGTTTACTTATGCCATTACTTTAACTAAAACCGATCGTTTTGTTTTACCTGTAATGGCTCAGGCATTAAATACCGATTCGTTAACAGTACACAGCAATCCTGAAGAAACTGCCCAAAGTATTGTGCAGTTTATAAGAGGTCAGGGCAGCAAATTTCTTTATAAATCGGTCAATAAGATTTCCGCAAATTATGAAGGCAATGGCATTTCGTCTGTGTTTGGATATTCTACCGACTATGTGTTTGATGAAGGTACCTCAGTAACTATCACCAGTAACAGATATAAAAAAATAGATGGTATTAGGTTTAGTTTTAGCGATCCGCTGATGCATAACAAGATTAAAAAATGGTTCCGCTTTAACAACTGGACTAATGATGGTGAAGGAGACGAAGAGGGCGATGTTATCTATATTAAAAATAACCTGAAATGTACAAATAACGACAAAGAAAGATATATCAGGTTTAACGTTTCGCCTTACATTACCGATATTGCTACCCGCTACCAGAATACGAGCCCAATAGATGCAAGCTCATTGGTAAGCTATTATCTCAACATGGAAAAGCCATTTTTAAAAAAATTCTTGGCTGAGAATTATGTGACTTTGGTAAATGTAAACTGGCCGGGCAGAAACATGACCTATAACGCATCAGCCTACCCTTACGATTTTTATTTTAAATCTCCTGCCGATTCGCTTTGTTATGTAAGCTACGAATACCAACTGAGTGATACCTGGTCGCGCATTATTTATTTCAGTACCGGCGATAAGGCCTATTATGAAGAGATGAAAACCAATTTGTTAAAGAACGCCGAAGACCCTAAATCGAAAGTTATTGTAAATTATAGCGATAAACAATTTGAGAAATCGCGGATGTATTATATCACCATATTCTCAAAAGAGAAAGACATTGAAAACAAACGCAAAAAACAGGAGGCCCTGGTTGCACAACAATTACGCGAAAAAGCAGAAGCTGAAGAAAAGGCACGTTTAAAAGCACAAAAAGATGCTCAAACTTCTGCAGATATTCAAAAAGTAGGCGATATACTGATACAAGGGTTGCAACAAATTAATAGAAGAAAAGGGAGCAATTAACTGTAGACTCGCCTTTAAAAATAAACGCCGGTAAGCTGATCGCTACCGGCGTTTTACTTTTTATTGTTTTACTTCCAGCCGTTCTTTCTTAACACTGGTAACCAATAATATTACGGCGACCAATAGTACAATCCAGCCCCATTGAAAATGGATGGTTTTAGACAGCATTTTATCAAAAAATTTTGAGCCAAAGTAATTATTTACTTTAAACCAAACGGCTGCCGCCATGATAGCACTCCAGATTAATGCTATAATAGCCATTAGCCTGAACATGCTTAAGGCCCTTACAAAAAGGAATAAAGCGGTTAAAGCCAAAATACCCAAAGAAATATAAAGCAACCGTGGGTCTGCCTGATACAAATTCCAGTTACCCTTAACAGGTACCTTTAACATGGGTGCGATGGTAATGGCAATGGCACCCAAAATTAAGCCGATGTAGGCATTTACTTTTTTTACAACTAACATTTTATCTTGTGTTACTATTGGAACTGAAAACTGCCAACTTAACTATTGTCCCTCTATAATTCCCATTTTATCAGCAAAATGAGCACAATAATCGCGTAAATCTTCTACAATTAATGTTTCGCCGGTTGCTTTTAAAAAGCTATCGCCCAAGGTCTGTAAAGTTTCATAAAAAAAACGCTTCATCTCATCAACAGGCATATCTTTTGTCCAAAGGTCGATGCGCATTGAATTTTTATAATTATGGTCCCAAAGGGCAAGGAACATTGATTTTACCGGAACTTTATCCGTTGTTTTTGCATCGGTACTCTCCCAAAGAATGTTCTCTGGCATATTGTTATCGTCTAACTCAACGGTTATTTTGATTTCTGCTTTTCTCATATTTTAAAATGGATTTCACCCATAACGGATTATACCAATTTACGGGTATTTTATTCGGGGGCAAAGATGATGATTTTACCAAATACTTCACCTTTGTATTATACTAGTTTTTGTAATATTAACATCAAGATTGCAGCGATAACAATAAATATCAGTTCTATCACCCAGATTCGCTTGATATCCTTCAATGTAAAACGAAAAATAAGATCGGTTACAAACGTAACAGCAACCAGGCAAGCCAGAATAAGCAAATAGAAACCACTGAGGTTAATCTGCCCCGGTGCGGTACTTTTTTCAGAAAAAAGACCAACTGCCATTAGGCTCAAACCAATTGCACCAATAATATTTAATGGAGTAACACGAAGTTTCATGATTATTTTTTCTTATCGAAGCGTTTACCCTTTTTAAAACTTTTTATTTGTTTACCGGCTTTTGCCTTGGCCTTATCTCTTGCCTTTTGTTCAATGGCCTTTGCATTTTTCTTTTCGTGGAAAGCCCCTTTAAAATCAGGATCTTCTTTACGTTTTTGCAAATCAATTTCTTTGGCGATCTGCTGGCGTTCCTCGTAAGGCGTTTCTTCGATAAAAACACCCTGCGGAATGGCCTCCACAGGAATCGACTGACGAATCAGTTTTTCGATTTTACGGATATAGTATCTTTCTCCCTCGGTAGCAAAAGTTATTGCATCACCTTTGGCGAAAGCCCTGCCCGTACGTCCAATGCGGTGCACATAATCTTCGATGATAATTGGCACATCAAAATTGATGACATGGCTCACATCGCTTACATCTATCCCCCTGCTGGCTACATCGGTTGCCACCAGAACCCTTACATTTCCTTCTTTAAAGCTATTAATGGAGTTAATCCGTGTATTCTGACCTTTATTGGCATGGATTACACGAACATTATCGGCACCATATTTACGTTCCATGAAACTAAAAATATTATCGGCAACTGTTTTGGTTTTACAGAAAATGATTAAACGCGTAAATGCTTCATCGTTCTTCAGCAAATGTTGCAACAAATTCAGTTTCGTTTTAAAATTCGGAACATAATATAAAGTTTGCGTTACATTTGCCGCAGGGGTTGCCTGTTGTGCTGTTTCAATAATGGTTGGGTTTTTCAGGAAATCGCCGGCAATTTTCTGAACCAGATCGCTCATTGTTGCCGAAAACAGCAAATTTTGTCGCTTGCGCGGCACTACTTCTAAAATGCGGTGTATCGAGCCAATAAAGCCCATATCCATCATTTTATCTGCTTCATCCAACACCAGGAATTTTAAGCTTTGGGTATTGATATCGCCGGCAAGGTACAAATCCAAAAATCTTCCGGGTGTAGCGATTAAAATATCTACCCCTTTTGCAACCTGTTCCTTTTGTGTTTTAGGGCCAATTCCGCCAAAAATTACCAAAGCACGTAAATCAGTATAAGTCGAGAATAATTTCACCTGCTCGGCGATCTGCATGGCTAACTCTCTTGTTGGCGATAAAATTAAAGCTCTTGGATGATTACCCTGAGCATATTTCAATTGCATTAAAATCGGCAAAACAAAGGCCGCGGTTTTTCCGGTACCGGTTTCGGCAATACCAAAAATATCCTGACCCGATAATACCGGCCCGATGGCTTTTTCCTGTATCGGTGTGGCAACGGTATAACCTGCATCGGCAACTGCATTTAAAATCTGCCTGTTTAACTTAAATTCTTCGAACGATTTTGCCATAGCCTACAAAGATAGTGATTAAGGTTGAGGGTTTGAAGGCGTAAGGCAGAAGGTTTCAATCCCATGCAAAATCGAAGCTTCCTTTAATCAGAATGACGAATAAAGCAATTGCAGTAATTCTTCGGTTGTAGCAGTCCTGCTATCCGTTTTATCCCGATTCCCGCTACGATCAGGGTTATTTTACCCAAAACAGTAGCATTTAACTCAGTTCAGCACCTTTCATCTGTCAAAATAAGCTTCCGAAATTCTCAAATCTCCTACCTAACTTCTCAAATCTATTTTTACCTTTGAAACCATGAATACTTACCTGATAAAAGCTGCTACAATTGTAAATGAAGGACAGAAAATTGTTGCTGATTTATTGATAAAAGATGGATTTATTGCCAAAATCGGCCAAAACCTGGCTGCACCTGGTGCACAGGAAATTAATGCCGAGGGGCAATATCTTTTACCAGGTATGATTGATGACCAGGTGCATTTCCGCGAGCCCGGCCTAACGCATAAAGCCGATATTTTTACCGAAAGTATGGCGGCTGTAGCCGGAGGAATTACTTCTTTTATGGAAATGCCCAATACCGTGCCCAATACGTTAACACAGGAATTGCTTGCCGATAAATACGACATCGCGGCACAAACCTCGCTGGCTAATTATTCATTTTATATGGGTGCGAGCAACGATAATATTGAAGAAGTTTTAAAAACCGACCCGAAAAATGTTTGCGGAATTAAAGTTTTCATGGGTTCATCAACCGGAAACATGCTGGTTGATAATGAAAAAACCCTTGAACACATTTTCAGCAAGGCACCTATCCTCGTGGCTACACATTGCGAAGATGAGGCCACCATCCGCCATAACCTGGCCGAGTTTAAAGCCAAATATGGTGACGACTTAACCATCGAAATGCATCCACTGATTCGCAGTGCAGAAGCTTGCTATAAATCATCGTCATTGGCAGTAGAACTGGCCAAACGTTACCAAACGCGTTTACACATCCTCCACATTTCTACTGCCAGAGAAATTGCGTTGTTTGACAATACCATTCCTTTAAAAGATAAAAAAATTACTGCCGAAGCCTGCATACATCACCTTTGGTTTAATGATAAAGATTACGCTCAGAAAGGCAATTTTATTAAATGGAATCCTGCCGTTAAAACCGAAGCAGACCAACAAGGTATTTTAGCTGGTGTTTTAAACGATAACATCGATGTTATTGCTACTGACCATGCACCGCACACTTTAGAAGAAAAACAGCAAGCTTACGCGCAGGCCCCGTCTGGTGGTCCACTGGTGCAACATGCTTTACCAGCTTTATTGGAAATGCATATACAGGGCAAAATCTCTTTAGAAAAGATTGTCGAAAAAACGGCGCATAACCTTGCCATTTGCTTCGATATCGAAAAACGTGGCTTTATCCGCGAAGGATACTGGGCTGATCTAGTATTGGTTGACCTGAACGACCCGTGGAAAGTAACCAAACTTAATAATTTCTATAAATGCGGCTGGAGCCCTTTTGATGGCGATACCTTTAAAGCCAGTATTACCCATACTTTTGTATCAGGTAACCTGGCCTATGTAAAAGGGAAATTTACTACCAACCAGATAGGCAAGCGTTTAACATTTACCAGATAAAATCTCAGTAAACAATGACTAAACCTGCAATAATTGTTAAATCAACAGTACTTGTTAGTTTAGCTGTCCTGACTTATGTTTTTGGCTTCTTTCCAGGTCTGGTTCAAAAATATTACTCAACGGGTATTTATCCTTATATTTCAGCTATATTAAGGTTCATATCGGGTATTTTTCCCTTTGCCATTGGCGATATTATTTACGTTTTACTTATTGGTTTTGTACTTTATAAAACCGTTAGATTTTACAAAAGGCGTAAATCACTAAAAAAGCAAGACAGCATCATTATACCGCTACAGATTTTAAACTTCTTTTTAATTCTTTACATCATTTTCAAAATAGTTTGGGGTTTAAACTACAGCCGGCCAAGTATAAGCGAAGAGCTGGGCATTGGTAATGAAAAATATAATGTTAAAGAGCTGGTTGTTCTGGGCAATTATTTTGTTGAAAAAACCAATGCCTTAAAATTGAAGCAAAACAAGGTACCTGCTTACACAATTCATGAGCTCGAATCTAAATCATCGGCTGCGTATGCTCTTATGTCGAAAAGAAACCAGGTATTCAGGTACTCCAATCCCTGTTTAAAATCGGTTTTAAATTCATGGCTCATCGGTAAAATCGGCATTGAGGGCTATTATGCACCGCTTTCCGGCGAAGCCAACATGAACATGAATCTGCCGGATTTTGTGAAACCCTATGTGAGCTGTCATGAAATTGGTCACCAATTAGGTATTGCTTATGAGGATGAAGCCAATCTGCTGGGTTATTTAACCGCAGGCAATAGTCCTGATGTGAATTACCGATATTCTGCCAATTATGAAATGTTGCGTTACATCTTATTTGAAATCAGGATGAAATCACCAGAAGATTATAAGGCACTTCGAAAAAAACTCCTGCCACAGGTTTTAGCCGATTTTAAAATAGAAAAAGAATTCTGGAGAAAATACAATAGCAATATGTTCGGTTACATGGACGCCGCTTTCGACCGCTTTTTAAAACTAAACAACCAGAAAAAGGGAATCGACAGCTACCAGGATATCGTTATCTGGCTGTGGAACATTCACAAAAAACAGTTGTCAGTTAAGAATTAGCAATTTTTCAATTAGCAACTATCATAAAAACTGTAAACTGCCAACTGTAAACTGACGATTGTCGACGGATTTAACCGTGTATTGCTTCTTTGGTCCCAAAACTCTGAATCAGTTCTCCCTCAAAATCGAGCCATTCTTTCCAACGTTTTTCAACATCTACATCGGTGCTGTATTTACGGGCAAAATTTAAGAAAGTAGTATAATGGCCAGCCTCCGAAACCATTAATTCATGGTAAAATTTAGCCAGTTCTTTATCCTTAATGTTTAAAGAAAGTACCCTAAAGCGCTCGCAACTCCGGGCTTCGATCATGGCTGCAAATAAAAGTCTGTCGATAAAAGCCTGGTTACGGCTGCCGTCTTTTTTGCTAAATTTTACCAGGCGCCCTACATAATCATCCTTACGCTCTCGGCTTAAAGTATAACCCCGTTCCTTAATAATGTTGATGACCATTTGGAAATGCTGCATTTCTTCGATGGCAATGGCTGTTAATTCATCTACCAACTCCTGATGTTCCGAATTTTGGGTAATCAGGGTGATGGCGTTGGTTGCTGCTTTTTGTTCGCACCAGGCATGGTCAGATAAAATTTCCTCTAAATTCGATTCTGCAATATTTGCCCAACGTGGGTCAGTCAATAATTTTAATCCTAACATCTGGTACTTTATAATTGAGCTGCAAAATTAGAAATAATCGTCGCGGTTTTAAAATTGTGAACTAAAAAGCCTTTATTTTGCAGAAACTTAAATCATGAGCACAAAGAAATTATTGATTATCGGATTGGTTTGGCCCGAACCCCGTTCATCGGCAGCAGGCACCAGGATGATCCAGCTGGTTGATGTATTTCTTGTAAAAGGCTATCAGATCACTTTTGCTTCGGCGGCATCTAAAAGTGAATTCAGCTACGATTTTAGCAAAACCAGGGTTGTAGAGCAGGAAATTAAGCTAAACGACGAAAGCTTTAATGCTTTTTTAAAAGAATTAAAGCCCGATCTGGTCATTTTCGACCGTTTCATGATAGAGGAACAATATGGCTGGCGCGTTCAACAGGAATGCCCCAATGCACTGAAGATCTTAGATACCGAAGATTTACATTCCTTAAGAAGTGCGCGGCAACAAAGTGGTAAGAAAAAGCAGGCCATAGATTTATTTTCGGATACTGCCAAAAGAGAAATGGCATCGATTTTACGTTGCGATTTATCTTTAATTATTTCGGAAGTGGAAATGGAAATATTAAAAGTACAATTTAAAATAGATCCTTCATTGATTTATTATTTGCCTTTCCTGGAAAATGAGATTACACCACAAAATATCGAAAACTGGGTTCCTTACGAAGATCGTGCAGATTTTGTTTTTATCGGCAATTTTCTCCACGAGCCCAATTGGGATACGGTGCAGGTTTTAAAAACTAAAATCTGGCCTTTGCTGGGGAAAAAACTCCCGAATGCCATTTTGAATATATATGGCGCTTATCCTTCGCAAAAAGTGTTGCAACTGAATAATAAAAATGAAAAGTTTCTGATTAAAGGCCGTGCAGCCGATGCAAGGGAAATCATTTCGAAACACCGCATTTTACTCGCTCCTATTCAATTTGGCGCCGGCGTAAAAGGAAAATTTATCGATGCCATGCAAGTGGGTACGCCATCAGTTACCACCTCCTTGGGCGCTGAAGCCATGAGGGGAGAATTAGTTTGGAATGGGAGCATTGAAGATGATCCGGAACTTTTTGTAGAAAAAGCTGCAAAACTTTACCAGGATAAAAATGCATGGCAAACTGCTCAACAAAATGGCGTAAAAATCATTAATGAGCGCTACGCTGCAAAATATTATACCGGTAAGTTTATAAAAGATATAGAAAAATTGGCTTCTAATTTAAGTATACATAGGCAGAACAACTTTTTCGGACAGATTTTAAACCACCATACCGTTCAGAGTACTAAGTACATGAGCCTCTGGATTGAGCAAAAAAACAAATAAGTTCAAGGTAAGAAAGTTCGGAGTCTGAAAATACAAACCCTAAAAGCAATATATTAGCGCTCAAACTCAGAACCTTCGGTTCTCAACGAAAAACATGCCTTATCTCCCAACTTCCTACTTCGGACTCATGGCTAAAACTATTGACTTTTAAAAAACATTCGGGTTCTTAAACCTTGGAACAATATTGTAAATTTGCCCCTATGGCAAAAATATCGATTAACCTTGCTACAGGTTCATTTCAGAAGGAAGAAATTATAGTTGGAATAGATTTAGGCACAACCAATAGTCTGGTAGCATTTATCAATCCAGATAAAGATCCTCAGGTAATTAACGATGCCGGCAAAGGGATTTTGGTGCCATCTGTGGTATATTTTAACAACCAAAATGAGGCTATTGTAGGCAACGAGGCTAAAGAATTTTTAACTACCGACCCTGCCAATACCATTTTCTCCGTAAAAAGATTGCTTGGCCGCTCTTATAAAGATGTAGCCGAACACAAAGACATCTTCTCTTACAAAATTATAGATGACGATAGCGATGCTTTGGTAAAAATACAGGCCGGCAACCGCTTTTATACGCCGATCGAATTATCGGCCGAAATTTTAAAAGAACTTAAAGCAAGAGCAGAACATGCTTTAAAAACACCTGTTAACCGCGCGGTAATTACTGTGCCCGCTTATTTTAACGATAGCCAGCGCCAGGCCACCAGGGATGCGGGAAAACTGGCCGGACTGGATGTAATGCGTATCGTGAATGAGCCTACTGCAGCGAGTCTGGCTTACGGAATCGGTTTAGATCCTACGCAGCAGAAAACCATCGCGGTTTACGATTTGGGGGGGGGTACCTTCGATGTTTCCATCCTGCAGATCCAAAATGGGATTTTCGAAGTTTTGGCAACCAATGGTAATACCTATTTGGGAGGCGATGATTTCGACCGCTCCATTTTAAATTACTGGCTGGAGAAAAATAATCTTGATGTAAATGTGGTTGCACAGGATAACATCCTGATGCAAACTTTACGTTTACAGGCCGAAGCAGCTAAAAAAGCATTATCAACCCAAAATTTATATAACGAACAGGTTGGCGAAATCTGGTGTACGATCGATAAACAGACTTTTGAACAATTGATCGCAGTAAAAGTGGAAGAAACCATTACAGCCTGTAAAAATGCATTGAAAGATGCCGGTTTAACAGCCAGCGATATTGATGAGGTGATCCTGGTTGGGGGCTCTACCCGTACTCCTTTTGTAAAACAGGCTGTAGAAAATTTCTTCGGAAAAAAACCACAGGACAATATAAATCCAGATGAAGTGGTAGCACTTGGAGCAGCCATCCAGGCTGATGTTCTGGCCGGAAACCGCTCTGATATCTTATTGCTGGATGTAACCCCGCTTTCTTTAGGAATCGAAACCATGGGTGGCTTAATGGATGTTATTATAGCCCGCAACAGCAAAGTACCAACTAAGGCAGGCCGGCAATACACCACCTCGATAGATGGACAGGTGAACATGAAAATATCTGTTTATCAGGGTGAACGCGACCTGGTTAAAGAAAACAGAAAACTTGCCGAATTCGATTTAAAAGGAATCCCTGCAATGCCTGCGGGACTCCCAAAGGTTGATATCAATTTTTTACTAAATGCCGATGGAATTTTAACCGTTCAGGCTATAGAATTGCGCTCGGGTGTAAAACAGGAGATTGAAATTACGCCAAGTTACGGCTTGAGTGATGATACGGTTGAAAAAATGTTGATGGATAGCATTACACATGCCAAGAGCGATGTAGCGCAACGCATGCTGATTGAAGCGAGAAGTGAAGGCGAACAATTGGTTTACACAGCTGAAGGCTTTATCAAAAAACACGCAGAACATTTAACCGAAACCGAAGTAGCAGAAACAGTGGCCCATATCGAAGCGCTTAAAAATGCTTTGTCGAGTCTGGAAAAAGATATCATTTTAAAGAAAGCAGACGAACTGAACGAGTTTACCCGCCCCTTTGCTGAGCGCGTAATGGATGCTGCGATTTATACAGCGATGAAGGGGAAGAAGATAGAGTAATTTCAGTTGGCAGTTTTTAGTTTAACAGCTTTCAATTGCTAATTGAATATAGTTGCCTTATCCTGATCTTACTTCTACAGATACGTCATTCTGAACTTGTTTCAGATTCCTTCCAGAGGCATAAGCTGATAGGATTTTAGGTGCCTTATAGGGTTTAAATATGCTTAATATCTTCATTCTTATTTTTTTTGGAAAGCAAAGGCCATGCACATCGGTTCCGATAGTCCCGCTTATCGCTTTACTCTGTTGCACTCCGTGTTCGCTATAATCGGGTTTAGTTTACCCGGGTCTGTGCAAAAAACTCAGGTTGCAGAGTCCCAAAATAGTTTTCAGTTGGCAGTTTTTAGCTTAACAGCTTCCAATTGCCAATTGAATATAGTTGCCTCATCCTGTTCTTGCTTCCACAGATACGTCATTCTGAACTTGTTT
Organism: Pedobacter zeae; assembly: GCF_014196715.1. Lineage (GTDB taxonomy): Bacteria > Bacteroidota > Bacteroidia > Sphingobacteriales > Sphingobacteriaceae > Pedobacter > Pedobacter zeae. The sequence continues at coordinate 765,244 of NZ_JACIEF010000002.1, read as the reverse complement.
CAGAATCCTTCCAGAGGTATAAGCTGGCAGGATCATATGGTTCAAACAAATATGCTTAAGATCTTATTCCTAACTTTTTTTGGAAAGCAAAGGCTATGCACATCGGTTCCGATAGCCCCGCTTACCGCTTTACTCCGTTGCACTCCGTGTTCGCTATAATCGGGTTTAGTTACCCGGGTCTGTGCAAAAAACTCAGGTTGCAAGGTGCCTAAACCAGGTTATAAGTATTATCTTCGGTTATGCATCACAATCAGCTTAAAATTTTAATTAGTCTCCTATTCATGTTGCTTCTTCATGAGGGTAGTGCCTCTGCCCAATCAGATACAACACTAATCAAAAGCTACTTAAAAACCTTAACCAAAACACCTCAGTTCCGCAACCACAACAATGTAGATCAGCTCAATTTAACAGCTGACTTCCTCAAAACAATCTTTAAAAAGTCATCAGACAGTGTTTCAGTACAAGCGTACAATGTTGATCAGAAAACCTATAAAAATATCATCTGTTCTTTTGGTACCGAAAACAAAAAACGTATTATTATCGGTGCACATTACGATGTTTGTGGTGACCAAGAAGGCGCCGATGATAACGCCAGCGGAGTCATTGGTTTATTGGAGCTTTCCAGGCTGCTTAAAGACAAAAAACTCCCTTACCGCATTGATCTCGTAGCCTATACCCTTGAAGAACCACCCTATTTCCGCACTGAATTTATGGGCAGTTACATCCATGCCAAATCGTTAAATAAATCTGACACTGAAGTTTATGGAATGATTTCGCTCGAAATGATCGGTTATTTTAAAGATGAACCCAAATCGCAGACTTATCCTTTAGGTATACTTTCTGTAAAATACGGAAACAAAGGAAATTACATTACCTTGGTTAAAAAGTTCGGTTCAGGTGAATTTGTAAATCAATTTTCCAAAAATTTCAAAGCAGGCAAAAACATCCTCACTAAAACATTTGCCAGCCCTCCATCATTGCCGGGCATCGATTTTTCTGATCATTTAAATTACTGGAAATTCGGTTATGATGCCATGATGATTACCGATACCTCCTTTTACCGGAATAAAAATTACCATCAAAAAACCGACACCATGGAAACCCTCGATATACCAAGAATGAGTAAGGTAATTGATGGGGTTTACAATGCACTAATTTCTTTGAACCCATAATATAATTCTAATGATGGTTAAATCGATCAAAGTTAAAGACAACGGCAACATAATCATTATGATTTATATCTTCTGCATGTTCCCATTGTTCTTTGTAGCACCAATATTTATGTTCGATCTAAGCTATGCTCAATCAGCCATTATCTCGATGTTCATATTAACTGTGTTCTTTATTTTCTACTTTAAAAACCTGATTGCCAAACAGGATGAATATGCAATTATTGCAGACGAAAATGAAATCACTTTATTAAATCGGGGAACCTTTAAATGGCATGAAGTTAAACTTATAAAAGCCCTCGATGAGTCATTTGGCCGCAGACGACATTCTTACATCCATATCATTTTAGAAAATGGCAGAACATTTAAGATAGAATCCACAAACTTCGATTATCCCAATCATGAATTGGAAACCATTCTAAAAGCGCTGGGTAAACGCTCCGATTCATAAATTTCTTACCATACATCAAAATCTGCTTTCCCCTCATCCATTATCTTTGTTAAAATTATTTAGCAATATGGAATTAGGTATCGGAATGTTTGGCGATCTGCAGATCAATGCAAATGGAGAAATTCAACCCGCACAACAACGACTTCAGGAAATTATAGAAGAAATAAAACTAATGGACGAAGTTGGTTTAGATTTTTATGGAATCGGCGAACACCACCGTCCTGATTATGCTGTATCCAGTCCTGAGATTATTTTGGCCGCCGCCGCCACAGTAACCAAAAACATTAAATTAAGCAGTGCGGTTTCGGTTTTAAGTTCATCAGATCCCGTTAAACTGTACCAAAATTTTGCAACGATCGATTTAATTTCTAACGGAAGAGCCGAATTAATGGCTGGCCGGGGAAGTTTTATCGAATCGTTCCCATTATTTGGCTACGACCTGCGAGATTATGACCAGCTTTACGAAGAAAAATTAGACCTGCTTCTTAAAATCAATGCATCACCTAAAATCAGCTGGAAAGGCAAGTTCAGACCCGAACTGAACAACCAGGAAATATTACCAAGAGCGGTAAACGACAACTTAAAAATATGGGTTGCTGTTGGCGGCACGCCTGAATCGGTAGAACGTGCCGGCAGATTGGGACTACCTGTAATGTTTGCCATTATCGGAGGTCAGCCAATACAGTTTAAACCGCTTTTTGATTATTACAAAAAAGTGTACCAGGCCTATGGACACGACATGAATAAGTTCGAAGTTGGCGTCCACATGCATTCTTTATTTGGCGAAGACAGTAAGGAAGTTGCTGATTATTATTACCCACTTTATTCTGCCCAGATGAACAGGGTTGGTAAATCACGCGGTTGGCCGCCTTATCAACGCAATCAATTCGATGGCGGCAGGAGCATTAGCGGTGCTTTAATTATTGGCGATGTAAACGAATCGGTAGAGAAGATATTAGCCATGGAAGAAACCTTTGGTTTAACGCGTTTTTCAGCACATATGGATGTTGGTGGGCCATCTCACGCAGCTTTAATGAAATCCATAGAGCTTTTCGGAACTAAAATTGCACCGAAAGTTCGTGAGGCATTGAAGAAATAGGTTAAGTCTGTCCTTCTTTACAAAGGCACTCGTCTAACTATATTTATTTATGCTTTCGGCTGCTTAAGGCAAGATAATTCCATGGATACAATTTAGGTGTAACATTGGCGATTAAAACCTGCTAACAGAATTTGAGATGGATAAGGGTGTTCCCTTGGCTCATTTTCTAAATTTCAGGATCTTTAAAAATACATTCTTATCTTTAGTAAAGTAAATTTACACTCCAGATAAACAAACCATGAAGAACATTTTCCAACCTGCAGTAGCCGGCGAAATTATCGAAAGGATTAACAAACTTAGTCCTACTACTACTCAACTTTGGGGCAAAATGAATGTTGCACAAATGTTGGCGCATTGCAATGTAACTTACGAAATGGTTTATGATGACATTCATCCAAAACCAGGGACGATTACGAAGTTTATTCTGAAAAAATTGGTCAAAAATAAGGTCGTAAATGAGAAACCTTATCCTAAAAATAACCAGACCGCACCACAATTTATTATGAAAGGTGAAAAGGATTTTGAAAAAGAGAAAGCCCGCCTAATCGGTTATATTAACCAGACCCAACAACTTGGCGAAGATTATTTCGACGGTAAAGAATCACATTCTTTTGGTCCATTGACCAAAACTGAGTGGAACAACATGTTTTATAAACACCTGGATCATCATTTAGCACAATTTGGCGCTTAGCTTTAGATAAGCAGGAACAAATTATTGTCCAAATTGCCCCCTTAAATCGTCACTTTTAAACCTTATCCAGGTCAAAAATCTTGTCTAACTTGCCATAACAAAACCCAGATATAAAATGGCAAAACCACTTGTAACATGCCTTTGGTTTGATGGACAAGCCGAGGCAGCAGCAAATTTCTACTGTTCCGTTTTTAAAGATTCAAAAATTACACAAGTTACCCCTATGGTGGTTACTTTCGAATTAAACGGAAACAAATTTATGGGCTTAAATGGCGGTCCGAAATTTAAATTTGATGAAGCCATTTCTATTATGGTAAACTGCGATAACCAGGATGAGATTGATTATTACTGGGATGCCCTTACAAAAGATGGTGGAGAGGAAAGCGTTTGCGGCTGGCTAAAGGACAAATTTGGCCTTTCGTGGCAAATTGTACCTTCCAACTTAGGAGAACTGATGGCAGAACCGGAAAGGGCCAAAAGAGTAATGGAAAAAGTGATGAAAATGGTAAAGCTCGATATCGCCACGCTCGAAAACGCTTAATTTTAAACCCCTCTCCCAGGAATTATAAAGAAAATTTCCTATCTTGTTGATATGAAAAGATTAACGATTTTAACCGCGTTAATCATCCCTATTTTTCTTTGTACTTCCTGGGGGTTCTTTGCACATCAAAGGATAAACAATCTTGCTGTTTTCACTTTGCCCCCTGCCATGATTGGCTTCTATAAGAAGAACATCAAACACATTACTGAACATGCCGTTGATGCGGATAAACGCAGGTATGCTGATACCCTCGAAGCCGCGCGGCATTACCTTGATGTGGAGAATTATGAGAAAAATATTGACAGTATTCCGGAAAAATGGGACGACGCACTGGCTAAGTACGGACAAAAAAAACTAAACACCAACGGTATCATCCCCTGGCAGGTACAGCGTAGTTATTATGGCTTAGTTAACGCCTTTAAAATGCGCGATTCATTAAAAATTTTAAAATACTCTACAGACTTAGGCCATTATATTGGTGATGCACATGTCCCCTTGCACACTACCGCCAACCATAACGGACAACTCACCAACCAGGTTGGTATCCATGCTTTTTGGGAAAGCCGTTTACCCGAACTGTTTTCAATTCATTACAATTTTGTTGTTGGCAAAGCAAAATATATAGAAGACCCTTTAAAAGAGATCTGGAAAATACTTAAGCACACCCATAGTTTGGTTGATACCGTATTGACTTTCGAAGCTCAGCTGAACGCTTCATTTCCTTCCCGTAAAAAATACAGTTTTTCAGAACGGAACAATACCGTGCTCAAACAATACTCTCAAGAATATTCGAAAGCCTATCATGATAAGATGAACAATATGGTCGAAAAACAGATGCGGGCTGCTATATTAACCCTTGGTTCGTTTTGGTATTCTGCCTGGGTTGATGCGGGTCAGCCGGTGCTTAAAAACCTGAACAGAACACCATTATTACCTGATGAAAAAAAAGAAATTGAAGAGATAGAAATGAAATATCAAAACGGCCCCATTTTTGGCAGGGAATTATAATGATGATCTGGTATCCTCTCCTTCAATAATTTCTTCAATCTTTTTAGGCTGTAAGCGACTCTTGATGGCTGCCCAAATGGCTGGAACAAAAGTAACTACTGCAATAAAGATGATTACCAGTTCGAAGTTATTTTTGATTACCGGAATCTGCCCCAACAGGTAACCACCGATTAATAAAGCGAAAATCCAGGTTACACCACCAATAATATTATAATAGGTAAAACGGCCAAAAGGCATTTTAGCTATACCGGCCACAAAAGGGGCAATGGTTCTGAAAATCGGCAAAAACCGGCTCAGCATAATGGCCTTACCCCCGTGTTTCTCAAAAAACTCGTGAGATTGATGATAGTATTTAAGCTTCAAAATCTTATTATTTTCTTTAAACACACCAGCGCCCAAAACACTTCCGAGTTTATAGTTCACAGTATTTCCTAAGATCGCGGCTACAATTAATATCAGGAGCATAATCCAGATATTTAAACCTGTTTCATGTTCACCGGCAATTAAAGCACCCATGGCAAAAAGCAATGAATCGCCAGGAAGGAACGGTGTTACCACAAAACCGGTTTCGGCAAAAATGATCAGAAATAAAATAAGGTAGGTCCAGGTACGATACTCGTTAACAATTTCTGCTAAATGCACATCGATGTGGAGAATAAAATCTAAAAGCTGCTGTAGTAATTCCAATTTATCTGATTTTGGGCAAAAGTATGAATAGTAAAGGGATTAAATGCTTTAAATTGCAATAAATAATTAGTTGGCAGGGACGATCCGGTTTTTAAGCTCGCCTTTTTTATCCCCATCCAGTAGGATCAGGTAAACCCTTCCATTATTAATCGTCAGAGAATCTAAGCGTGTTACCACCGGCGGTGGATTTGTTGCCGTAGGAGTGGCCAATTTAAATGCATACCTCGTGGTTCTATTAACTTTTACTTTAAAACTTTTACTCTCGCCATAACCAATTAAAGATTCAGTTGGCGCGGCTGTATTTGTACTATCAGTAATCACAACTTTAGATCCAAGTGTGTAGCCCAGGTTCAAAAAAGTTAATTTAGCTGAATCAAGGTCAGGTTTTACATCATCGGTGTAAACTTTCAATTTTGCAGGATCGCCAGTTTTCTCTTTATAATAAAAAACAGAATAGTTTTGACCAATTTTAAACTTCTGATCTGCCAATGAAGTAGCATCTACACCAGTGCCTATATTTCTGCTTGTGATTTTAAAAACAGAATCGCCGGGTATCACAACATAACTGGTATTTGCATTATAGGTTACTGAATTTCCAATCTGGATCCCATTTAAATAAAAATTTTGCGTGGTATCGGTAGAAGCAACCTGAAAAAAACGGATTTTCGCATCTCCTTTAATGAAATTATCATTTTTGATACACGAGCTGATTAAAAAAATGCATGTAAAAAGAAGGAATATTTTGGAAAACAATACTGTATTTTTCATATCAAATCGCCTATGCTAATAAAACGTAAAGATAGCAGAAAGCATATTAAACTTTGAAATTAATTATCAGTAATGATATTTGCGGTTAAGGTTGCAGCAGTAGTACCGCTAAACCAAATGGTATAGATCTTGCCCCCTTCTAAATCCGTACTTTTGATCGTTTTAACATTACCGGAACCTACTACAGTATATCTTAAATTGAATCCGGTATCTACTGTAAAATAGTTAGAAGCTTCTTTAAAAGCCAGTCCGTTAACAAATTGGGTACCGCCCTCTACCATCACATTTATTCCGGTGGCAAAATTAGGGCTCAGGTTAATGAGTTTAATTTTAGCTTTATTTGATTCTGTATTACTCAGATTATCCTCATAGTTAACAATTTCCAGTTCGCCTTTTTTATTGGTAACCAAAAAAGTAGTGTAAGTAATAGATGGCGTAAAGTTTAAAGAGGTATCCGTTGTGGCATTATCTGTTCCCATGTAAGAAATACTTCTGTTGCCTGAAGGTATCTTTATATACCCGCTGGTCTCGCCAAAAGCTAAAGTAGAAGTGGTGAGTTTTTCATTGTCCAGATAAACATCCTGTTTTGCATTTGCCAGCGAGGCATTAACCACTTTTATCTTGGCTTCTCCTTTAACCAATTCGTCGGGATTATTCTTTTTACAGGATAATAAGCATAGATTGCCTAACACAACAAACAGAAATAGGACTTTAGAGAGATTAGTATAGATTTTCATGGGTTTTGTTTATAAACAATAATGGCTCGGTCAAAAACCAAGCCATTTTTCTATAAAAACTAAATTAATAGTAGATTTTAGTAGCTGTTGTTTAGCATTACCGGCATAACCAGCATTAAAACATCCTCACTTTCATCATTGGTTTGTGGGATTAACAGGCCTGCCCTGTTAGGGGTAGAAAGCTCTAAAGTAACTTCATCGCCACTTAAGTTACTCAACATTTCGATCAAAAAACGGGCATTAAAGCCTATTTCCAAATCTTCGCCATCATATTGGCAACTTAACCTCTCATGAGCTTCGTTTGCAAAATCCAAATCTTCTGAAGAGATATTTAATTCGCTGCCACTAATTTTTAACCTTACCTGATGCGTAGTTTTGTTCGCAAAAATAACTACCCTGCGAAGAGTATTCAGGAACAAGCCCCTGTCAATGATCAGTTTGTTAGGGTTATTTGTTGGGATTACTGCCTCATAATCTGGATAACGTTCGTCTATTAAACGACACACCAGGTTGATATTTTCGAACTTGAAGAAAGCGCTTGTTGCATTATAATCTACTGATACATTGATATCTGTAGATGGTAAAGCAGCCTTTAAAAGGGTTAAGGCTTTTTTAGGCAAAATAAATGAGGTTGCCTTATCTGCTTTGCTATCCGTGCGGCGATACCTTACCAATTTATGTGCATCAGTAGCAACAAAGGTAATGTGCTGTGGGGATAACTGGCAGAATACACCAGTCATGGCCGGGCGCAGCTCATCATTACTTACTGCAAAAATGGTTTTTGTAATGGCTTCAGTTAAAACTGACGCGGGTAAGTTTACAGAAGATGCGTTTTCTACTACAGGTATCTTCGGAAAATCATCCCCATTTTCGCCACTTAACTTATATTTACCATCTCCGGCACTAATTTCAATCGCAAATGTACTATCATCGATATTAAATGCGATCGGCTGATCAGGCAATGTTTTAAGCGTATCTAATAAAATTTTAGACGGAACAGCCACTTTGCCTTCTTCTTTTGATTCTACAGCCAAAGCAGTTGTCATGCTGGTCTGTAGATCGGTAGCAGAGATCGTTAAGTTCCCATCCTTAATTTCGAAGAGAAAATTTTCTAATATAGGTAAAACCGTACTGCTGCTTGATGCACCATTTACAGTTTGTAAGTGTTTTAATAGAGTTGATGTGGATACAATAAATCTCATGATATTATTTAGTCTTCTTCAAAAATATAAAAATTATTTAGCGTACTTGTATTTGCGGTAATAATGTTGAAAAATCGCAAAGAATATTAACAATAGCAAGGGCGCTACCACATTTATAAACTGCCATTTGGTTTTTTCGAGCTTAATTTTGGCCTTATCCAACAACCTGATCTTTACTTCCTTGTTCCGCAGTGCAATCAGGTTATCATCATCGGTAAAATAATCAACCACATTTAGCAAAAGAGCTTTATTTCCAAATGTACGCTGTGAATAACGGTCGAAACCCAATGGGAAAGGCGAACCATCTTTTTCAGAAACCTGGTTTTTAAATATATCGCCATCGCCAATGATCATCATTTTACTGGGTTTACCGGTTAAAGCTGTGGTAAAAGGTGCCGTTATGCCTGCAGGAAGAGGACGTCCGGCAAACACGGATGGAAAATTCCCTTCTAAAAGTATTCCAACGTTTTGTGGTACGCTCTGAAATGCCCTTGGATCTAACTTTTCTCCTACCATCTGTAAGCTAAAAGGCTTCGGAGTCTGGTATACTTTATTAAAAGGGGAAGTGCTTAATATATACGATTTTGTTATGCCTTTCGCTCCAATTGTATCTACTGTGCTCGGAAATTCTGATTTTATGCCGTCTAAATTTTTAACTACGTTCTGAGCAGTATCGGGAAGCAAAATCGGGTAATAGATCCACGGCAGCAATTGCATTTGGCCCTGCCCGCCAACGGCCCCTGTTGAAACCGGAATTTCAGCACTGTTTGCCGGATCAGCAATAATATTGTAATTAATCCTTGCACCATACATAAAAAGCATGTCGTCAAGATTGAGGTTATTATTGGTGGCCATTTGTCCGCCCCTGCCCCTTAAGCTGTCCAGCTCTGCATTCACCTGATCAATACTCCAGAGCACCCTCCCTCCTTTCATTACAAAATAATTGATTTTGTATTTTTCCGTTTCTGTAAAGGGCTTTTCAGGCTTGGCGATCACCAGCATGTTCAGCTTATCGAGCCCTTCTTTGGTAATGGTATTCAAATCGACCCTCCCTACCACATAATTATTGGCTAAGGTAACCCTCGCATCGTATAACTGTGCATCAGACAGCTCTCCATTCGATTCGGTAAAACCGATCCTAGGGTTATAGCCGTTGATCACTTTTTTCAAACTGGAGGTTAAGGTATATTCGAGATTTTCTATTGAGCGGTTGATATTTTCTTCATAACCACCAACCACATTGAAATTTTGAAGCAATTTAACAGGCATCTGCTTGCCATTGCTTTCTATCATCGCCATTGGAACAACCAGTTTCTCTGTTGAGCCACTTTCTGTTTTTAGAGTTGTCCGGGTAGCCTCGATGCCGTTTTGAGCAAGGTTGTAAATTACCGTATCCTGCTCCTGGGTACTTAAGCCAGCTAAGGGATCAACATAAACCAACCTGAAATCTGCTTTTGAATAAGCTTTATAATCTGCTAAAATATCACTTACTGCCGCCTGTAAACGTTTAAAGGCCGGTGGCAGTTCGCCTTTTAAAAATACAGTAACGATGACCGGTTTTTCATTTTTTCGGAGCAAATCTTTTGTTTTTTCACTCAGGGTAAAACGTTTATCGGCCGTAAAATCGAATCGGTGAAAAGCAAGAGTTCCAATCCAATTTATAACGATCAGGACCGCTAGTACAACAATAAAATTAACCCATTTATTTTTCTGCTTCATTATCGCTTTCCTCCTATGATTAATTTAGTAATCAGCAAAAACAGAACAGAAAAGGTAACGAAGTAAATCAGATCCCTCGTGTCTAAAACGCCACGGCTAATAGCGGTATAATGTTCATTAATACCTAAATTGGCAATTCCCCCCGCTATGGGCTGAAAAGCGGCAATCTCACTGGTATAATCGAAACCTAAATAGGAAAACGCACATAAAGCGGCGCAAATAACAAAGGCAATCACCTGGTTTTTGGTTAACGCTGAAGAAAATATGCCAATGGAGGTAAAAGCGGCACCCAACAGGAATAAACCGATATAAGAGCCAATAACCGATCCTGAATCGATATTGCCTTCGGGGAATCCCAGTTTTGAAACACTATAGTAATATATTAAGGTTGGTATTAAACCAAATAAAACCAAAACCAGGCTCGCTAAATATTTTGCCACTGTAATCTGCCAGATCCGGATAGGCCTGGTAATTAAAAGCTCGAAAGTTCCCTCTCTCCTTTCTTCGGCAAAGGAGCGCATCGTAATGGCAGGAATAAGAAACATGAAAAGATAAGGCACTAAACTGAAAAAGCCACCAAGTTCGGCATAACCATAATCAAGAATGGATGTACCGGGGAAAAACCAAAGCAACAGACCGGAAACCAATAGAAAAATAGCAATGGTAATATAAGCAACCATCGAACTTAGGAAACTGAATAACTCGCGTTTAAAAACTGCGTACATAGTTAAATTAAAATGCCGAAGTTAAGAAATATTTTTTCGTTAGCTTACCCGGTTTAATGGCAAAATGGCCGATGGCTAAGAGTTTAATATTAATGGCAAACGGTCAGGCTACCAAAAGTGTTTACACAAAAAAGCCCCTGATTTTCATCAGAGGCCTGAAGTTTTGATTACAATTTTAGAAAGAAAAACCTAACCCAACTGTAAATACTTTGTGCTTAATTGAAACGTCAAAATCTTGTGCTTCTTCGCCGTTAGCCATATTGCCTAAACCCAAGCCATAGCCTGCGTGAATGTTTAAACCGTTATTTAACTGAAAACCAGCTAAAAAATTCAATCCGAAATCGCTACGGTTAAAACCTGAATCTTTAAATTCGATTTTTTCTTTCATTGATCCCATTTTAGCATTACCACTTAAAGCATAGGCGAAGTAAGGCCCTGCGCCTACAAATAATTTCCCCGAATTAGCTACTTTGAAATTCACAAGGGCATTAACGGGTACTTCAAGATATTTGAAATTTAATGTGGCATTAACATCAGTAAGAAAGTCATCATTGTCAAATCCAAAACTGCTACTATTAATTTTGGTGCCTTTATTGACAAAAGTTAATCCTGGTTGAATTGATACCAGATCAGACAATTCGAATTCTACTGTCCCGCCAACATAGTAAGAGGTTTTTGTGCCATAACTAAATGATGCATTACCAGCCGAGAAAGTCATATTAGGAAATGCCAAACCTGCTTTTACACCAAATTTTACCGGCTTATTGTTTTGAGCGAATGCCGCAGTGCTTAAGGCTGCAACTGTTAATAAAGATAGTACTAATTTTTTCATTTGTTTTTTGAGAACTGTTTGTTAGAATTGTTTTTTATTTTCCGTGTATTTACCTGATTGGCAAGTAAATCCTGCAATGATAAACAAACTAATTTAATAGTTAAAATATTAAAAAAATAAATTTCCGTAAAAACAAAGCCCCCAATTGCTTGGAGGCTTTGAAATAATGTATGGTTGTGTTTATTACAAACCGAATGCAAATGCAGCGCGTAAGCCGATAAAACCGGTAGAACCACCATTACCAGACCAGTTTTCGTAACGTAAACCGAAATCTAAGCTTGATTTATCTGCAACTGAAAAAGATGCACCTAAAGTTGGTGCAACAGCAAATAAAGTACTGCTGCCAGTTTCAGTACCTATTGCAGCACCTAATTCTCCAGCACCATAAAAATTGCCACCAAAATAATATTTAGCACCAGCTTTTAATGGAATAACACCTGAACTTGTTTTAGCTCCTATAGATTTTAGAAAATCTTTAGCATCGCCAGTTGCCATTACCGATAAATAACCAGCTGATCCGGTTAAACTTAAAGATTTAGCTACTGGGTGCTCATATTGCAATGAACCACCTGCGATGAAAGAATTAGAGTTTTTTTCTGTTGGTAAACCAAATTCAGCACCAATACTTAATTTTTGAACTGCGCCTTCTGTTTGAGCTGAAGCTGCAAAGCCTAAGCCTGCAACCATTAATAAAGATAGTAATACTTTTTTCATTGTTTTTTAATTATTATTCGTTAATTATTTCGTCTTTTTAGACAAGCATGATGCCAAAACGTTACGAACAAAATGAAAAACAGAAAATAATGGCAGTAAAAAACTGACTAACTGAACGTTAAAATAAAAATATTTTATTCCAAACAGTTGTATTAAATGGTAAAAATTGGAATTATTGCTCTTTTTTGACTAATAAATCAAACAATTAAACACAAAAATTGTTTCACAGCCCCAATACGTAGGCGAACCTGATCCCCACAAATCCTTTGGTATCCGACCGGTCCAGCCCTATGGTATTTTTACCTGTCCACGCTTCGTATCGGATTCCCAGATCGAGCTTATCACCTCCCGGAAGTTTAAATTGGTTTCCAAAACCAGGCGACCATGCAAATAAAGTTTTTTGATCTTTATTTAAAGGCAATGCTGCACCTAATTGACCTTCGGCGTAAAAACTTTCGCTTAGTTGGTATTTCAGTCCGGCTTTTGCCGGGATGTAGGTTAAATCCTGTACACTGAAAAGCGCGTTACTCCTTCCAAAAAAGTTCATAAAACCTGCATTTAAGGTTATTGCGAAACTTTCAGCTACGGGCAGGTCAGCTTTTAAGGATGCCCCCAGGCCAATTCCTGAAAGGTTTGAAAAATTGCCCGAAGGTAAACCGATCTCGGCACCGACTCCGATACTGGTGTTTACCTGGGCTTTTAATAATAGCGGACTTAAAAATAAAGCAGCGATGAGTAAAATTTTGATTTTTGGGTTGAACATAACTATGCGGTAAGCTTTCTGAAAATATCTTCTAGTGATTGTTGCTGATGTGCTTTTTTCAAGCCTTCAAGTGAGTTGTTAGCCACAATTTTGCCTTTACTCAGGATGATGATATCGTCGCAAATGGCTTCAACTTCCTGCATGATGTGCGTGGAAATGACAACCGTTTTAGCTGCACCCAGTTTTTTGATCAGCTGCCGGATGTCGACCAATTGATTCGGATCCAGGCCTGAAGTGGGTTCATCCAAAATTAAAACCTCCGGATCATGGATGATGGCTTGCGCCAAACCCACCCGTTGGCGATAACCTTTAGATAACATGCCGATTTTTTTATGCTGCTCTGGCGTTAAACCAACCATCTTAATCACTTCATCAATCCTTACAGCTAAATGATCGGTTTTATAGGTTTGCCCCACAAAGCTTAAGAACTCCTTTACATACATATCGGCATATAATGGGGTATTTTCAGGAAGGTAACCGATGTGTTTTTTAGCTTCTATAGCCTGACTTTCAATGCTTTTTCCAAAAATTTCAGCTGTACCAGAAGTTGGCTCCAAATAACCGGTAAGCATGCGCATAGTGGTTGATTTACCCGCTCCATTTGGGCCTAAAAAACCAAGAATACGGCCAGGTTTAGCCTCAAAACTGATGGCATCAACCGCTTTTTGCTTACCGTAATGTTTCGAAAGATTTTTAACTGAAATACTCATTTTATATTTTTTTCGCAGATCAATACAGACTTTAAGGTTAAATGTACTTAACCTATTTTTTTACCGCAGATTATACAGGTAAACACAGTTTTTAAGTTACCTACCAGATCTGTGTTCATCCTTTTTATCGGTGGTTAATTAATATGCGTAGAACTTAATTTTTTATTATACCTAAATTTATCCAGCTCTTCTGATGCCTGTGGCAAATTATCGCCCGATAAAATATCGGCTCCGTTATTAACGAGATGATAGTATACATTTTTAGCAGGACTTGCCTTGGCACTTTCATCAATATTACCCATTGTGCCTAAAATAGTGGTAATGCCCTTGCTGTGCAGGTATTGATAAAAATCCTTACCGGGTGCAGAAACGCCAACAAAAGCGACTATCCGGTTATTGGGAATCCCTATGCTGTTTAACCTTTTCAACTCCGCTTTCTTTTGCACAGAAGCAGATATCATTAAATCCGGAGCAAGTTGGTGCACCTCTTTAGCCTGACCGGCAGTATAGGTAATGATTATTGAATTGCTTTCTGCTTTATACTGCCTCACTTTTTCGATCACTTTGGCATAAGAAACACCTTTTTTTAAATCGATGGTTAATAACACCTTGCCTTTGCTCCAACTGAGTACGCTATCCAGGCTGGGGATCTTAAATTTAGTTTCATTACCCTCGTTATCTTTCAGGTTAAAAGCCCTTAACTCTGCATAGGTATAATTTGCAACAGGTCCTTTGCCTGTAGAGGTCCTGTCTAGTTGATCATCGTGCATAAGAACCATAACAGAATCTTTGCTATAGGCAATATCGAATTCAATTATGACGGGGTTATAGGTAGTGGCATTATCGAATGTTTCGATACAGTTTTCAGGAAAACCGGGCATCGGACCGCCACGGTGGGCACTGATTAAAGGAAAACGGCCTTCAGGCGACCATTTTAAGAATCGGTATAACTCTTCCGTGCTACTAAACCTGATATATTGGTGGCTTTTTTCTTCTGGTTTGCAGGAGCTAAAAACGGCAATAACCAACCAGCATAGTAAGTAATGGTATTTCATATTTCAAAAGTAGGAAAAAATGGAAAATGGAAGCGGTAAAATGGAATGTTAAATGTTGGGTAAACCGATTAGCAGCGTTATTGCTTCACTATATATTTAATCATATAAGAAATGCAGGAACATATAAGCTGACTGATCATGTATCTAATTCCTTTCCATAAAAGATAGCTGGAATAAATTCAGTATCACAATAGCGTTGGTTTTAGGTGATCAAAAACCTTCAACCTTATACCTTTAAACCCTCCGCCTTTTTATTATATTTGCCTCCATTATGGCTCAAAAGAATAACGACGAACAATTTAAAAATGTAATATCACACGCTAAAGAATACGGTTTTGTATTCCAGAGCAGCGAAATATATGATGGCTTAAGTGCCGTTTACGACTATGGCCAGTTGGGTGCCGAGTTAAAAAACAACATTAAAACTTACTGGTGGAAAGCCATGGTACAGATGCACGAAAACATTGTGGGGATCGATTCTGCAATTTTTATGCATCCTAAAGTTTGGAAAGCCAGCGGACACGTAGATGGTTTTAACGATCCGATGATCGATAATAAGGATTCGAAAAAACGTTACCGTGCAGATCAGTTATTGGAGAATAAAATTGACGAATTATATGCTGAATTGGCCAATTTCAGCGAGGCAAACCGAGCTAAATTTGAAGAATTTCAACAAGAAATACTGGCCCTAAGCGATGAAGGCCAGGCCGCCTGGATTCCGGGTTTTAAAGACGAGGCAACCATTTTGGATGCGGCTAAATATCCTTTTGTTGAGGAGGCAAGCTGGAGATTTGTAAAAAAAGGTTTAGCACTTGAAGTAGAAATGAACCTTGCACTTAAATCTGAGAACTTAGCACAGCTAAAGGATTTAATCGTAAATTATAAAGTAATCTGTCCGATTTCTAAAACTTCGAACTGGACAGAGGTACGCCAGTTTAACCTGATGTTCAGTACGCAATTTGGCGCCATGGCTGAGGGAAGTGACGAGGTATACCTGCGTCCGGAAACTGCCCAGGGTATTTTTGTTAACTTTTTGAACGTACAAAAATCAGGCAGGATGAAAATCCCCTTCGGTATTGCACAGATTGGTAAGGCTTTCAGAAATGAGGTAATTGCCCGCCAGTTCATTATGCGCATGCGCGAGTTCGAACAAATGGAAATGCAGTTTTTCGTTCGTCCGGGTGAAGATAAAAAATGGTTCGAATACTGGAAGGAAGCCCGTTTAAAATGGCATAAGGCCTTAGGCACCAATCCTGAGAAATACCGTTATCACGACCATGTTAAACTGGCACACTATGCCAATGCGGCTACTGATATTGAATTCGAATTCCCATTTGGTTTTAAAGAAGTTGAAGGAATCCACAGCCGTACCGATTTCGATTTAACGCAGCACCAGGAATATTCGGGTAAAAAAATGCAGTATTTCGATAACGACTTAAATGAAGAGGGGAAACCTTATGGTAATTACGTTCCTTATGTAATCGAAACTTCGATCGGTTTAGACCGTATGTTCCTGTTAACGATGATCAATGCTTTCGAAGAACAGGATTTAAGCACCGAAGATAAACAGGATAGCCGTACTTTACTGCGCTTACACCCTGCTTTGGCCCCTTATAAAGTGGCTATTTTCCCGTTGACGAAAAAAGATGGCCTGCCAGAAAAAGCACGCGAAATTATGGATGCATTGAAATTGGATTTCAACTGTATTTACGAAGAGAAAGATGCGATTGGTAAACGTTACCGCCGCCAGGATGCTGTAGGTACGCCGTTCTGTATCACTGTAGACCATCAGAGTTTAGAGGATAATACGGTTACGATTCGCCACCGCGACAGCATGGAGCAGGAACGTGTAGCCATTGCAGATTTAGAGAACATCATTGGATCAGCAGTAAGCTGGAAAACTTTGCTCGCTTAAAACGGGAATCGTGATGCTGAAATAAATTCAGCATCCAACGAAATCATATTCAGTCGCAGGCTAAAACCTGCGACTTTTTTGTATAAAATGAAATGAATTTAGCCGAACACTACAATAAACTTTATAAAGATGCTATTACAAAAATTACTTTAGGTGAATACGAAACTGATCCTTTAATTAATGATGAAACCGACAGGCGCTTTGGCATTACCCTGGTAATCAGACCTGACCTGGCTACCAAAACCCAAATCCAACAATTTTTGGCTGAAGTAAAAGCTACTGAGCCGGACCAGTATTATTATCAAAATGCCGATATCCATATCACTTTGATGTCGATCATTTCCTGTTATGAGGGCTTTGATTTAAAGAATATCCAGGTACAGGATTACGTTAGCCTTATTCGGGAAGTTTTAAATCGGCATCAGGGATTCAAAATTCAGTTCAGAGGACTTACGGCCTCTCCTTCGTGCATCCTCATTCAGGGTTTTTTAACCGATACCTTAAATGAAATCAGGGATGATTTACGCAAAACCTTCAAAAATTCTGGGCTAAAGCAAAGCATCGATAAGCGATATGCCATACAAACAGCACACGCCACCGTTGTACGGTTTAACAATCCTTTGCAAAATCCTGACGCATTGGTTAGCCTGATGGAAAAGTACCGTAATTTTGATTTTGGTACTTTTGATGTTAAACAGGTAGAACTGGTTTATAATGACTGGTATCAGCGGGAAAAATTTGTTAAAAAGCTACATACCTTTTCATTAGCGTTTGACTAAATTATTTATCTTAGCGCCAGATTATTTAACCACAACAAATTAACCCTCGTGAAAACTCCATTTAAATTATCCTTACTGGCACTGATATGCCTTCTAATTACCTCATCCTGTAAAAAAGAAATCGATTACCACCCTGATTGGGATTCATCATCAATGAGCGGAAAAGTTGATGGCGTTTTATTGAAATGCACCTTAGCCACTGCCCAAACTTATGTAATCGATGGAAAAACTACTGTGCAGCTTTTGGGGAATAAAGCAACCAGTGGTTTTAGTTTATTGATCAGTGATTTTAAGGGGGTTGGTACATATACTTTATCTGATAGTAACATAGCTACATATCTTCCGAATAATCTAGGCCTCCAGGAGGCCTACCTCAGCGCCACCAATGGTGAAATTAAGATTACTAGCTATTTAGCCGGCCAATACATTAAAGGCACTTTCGAATTTAAAGGGCAAAATTATTTAACTTTAGCCACCAAAACCATTAGCGAAGGCCAGTTTAACATCAGTTTAGTGCCGGCAAAAATCCCTGAAACGAATAACAGTACCAACAATTTAAATGCAAAAGTAGATGGTACTGCCATAGGCTTTACCGGCGAAGCAGTATCTGTAAATTCTCCTGCGGGCAAATTATTAACAATTACAACGGTAAATGGCGATAAACGCCTGCTTATTTCGATTGTCGAATACAAAGGCGTAGGCACTTATGATATAGCAAAGGACGGAACTGGTGTTTATATGAAAGACCAAAGTCAAACCGGTTCATTTTATGCAGACGCGGGTACTTTGGTTATTACCAGCGAAGCCGGAAATAAGTTGAAAGGAACATTTTTCTTCAGTGGTGCCAACCAGAATACAACCATAAATACGTCAGTAAATATTACAGACGGAACTTTTGATTTACCTTTTAGTAAACTGTAAAAGTATTTAAAAATATTAAGCCGTTGATTTAACCATCAGCGGCTTTTCTTTTACAACGGATTTTTTGATCTATAATCTCTAAGTAGCAAAAGTACAAATGTGTATGAGTCTATTTCATAATCAATGGCTTTGATGGTATATTTGTTCAGCGATCAAAATCATTTTTATGAAAATTCCACAGAAGTTTTTTGCCCGTCGGCATGAAATTGCAGCAGATTATTTAAAAGAATTAGATAAACACCTTGATGATATCGTATCTGGCCGGGCTACAGAAATGTTCGAGGTTAGAGATTTTGCAGATCTTATTCATGTGCATCCTACACATTTAAGCAATACCATTAAGGCCGCGACCGGGCATTCGCCATGTTTCTTTTTTGAAGAACGTTTAATGGAAATTTCTAAAGCAATGCTACAGAATGTAAGTATGCCTATTGCCGAAATTGCCAGGATATTAACTTACGATCCCTCCAACTTTACCAAGTTTTTTAAACACTTTGCCGGCCAGACCCCAAAGCAGTACCGGGAGGCATATTTTAGGTCTTTGGCTACAAATCAGGAAATTATCACCACATAAAACTTAAACAGTCACCATTTTTACTGAAGCTGTCACCATTTTTACAGCCGATTTCCAGCTAATTTTGTTTAATAAAAAAACAAAAAAATGGAAACACAAAATAAAATTGCCCTGGTAACCGGTGGTAGCCGCGGACTGGGAAAAAACGCAGCCTTAAAAATTGCGGCAAAAGGAATTGGTGTAATAATTACCTATCAATCTAAAAAAGGGGAAGCAGAAGATACTGTAAACGAAATAAATGCATTGGGTGTACCGGCAGCAGCAATACAGTTAAATGTTGGCGACTCTAAAACTTTTGATAGCTTTTTTACGGAAGTTAAAAGCGTGCTAAAATCTGTTTTCCATGCAGAAAAGTTCGACTTCCTGGTTAATAATGCCGGGATTGGCATCCATGCATCATTTGCCGATACTACCGAGGAACAATTTGATGCCTTGGTAAACATCCATTATAAAGGAGCTTTCTTTTTAACCCAAAAAGCTCTGCCATTATTAAATGATGGTGGTGGCATCATTAATATTTCTTCAGGGCTCGCCCGTTTTGCAACCCCGGGTTATGCGGCCTATGCTTCGATGAAAGGTGCAATGGAAACCTTAACAAAATACCAGGCCAAAGAATTGGGAGCAAGAGGAATCAGATCGAACATCATTGCCCCTGGCGCTATAGAAACCGATTTTGGTGGTGGTGTGGTACGCGATAACGATCAACTCAATGCGGGAATAGCTGCCAATACTGCCTTAGGCCGCGTGGGTTTGCCTGACGATATTGGCGGCATAGTTGCATTTTTATGTACCGAAGATGCCAGATGGATCAATGCTCAGCGCATTGAGGCATCAGGCGGTATGTTTTTATAAACCAACTCTTTTATCCAACCACGAAGGCACCATGGCAGGAAGGCTATTTCTTTGTGCCTTCGTGGTTAATTTTAGTTGTAGCTTGTAACCGCTAAATGCTGTGGCTTAAACACGATCTAAATTTCCGAACGGAAAATAATTTGCATCAAATGCCGTTATCCATGAAAACCATCAGATGCGTAAAATACTTCTACCTACCCTTATATTCTTAATTTTTGTTACCGATGCAAATGCCCAGAAATGGACAGATGCGGAGTTTCGCAGGGCCAATACCGCAGCAAATGCTTCTTATTTAACCAACGAAGAGAAAAACGTGGTCATGTATATGAACCTCATCCGCATTGATGGCGAAAAGTTTTATTACACTTTTTTAGAAGATTACATTAATAACTACAACGCTAAGGTAAAGCAATACAGAAATTATAATGAACTGCGGATTACCCGTAACAATAGCTATTATACCTCTTTACTAAAACATTTAAGGGGGATAAAAAATCTACCTGTATTTTATCCCGATGATAAGCTTACCGCATTAAGCCGTAGCCATGCCCAGGATCTGAACCGAAACAACCTCGATACACACGAAAGCAGCAACGGAGATAAGTTTTCAACACGCTTATCTAAATATTTCCCCAATAGAGCGATGAGCGAAAATATCGACTTTGGGTATTCGAACAGTTTAGACATTGTATGTCATTTATTACTAGATTGTGGGGTACCTTCGCTTGGTCACCGGTTTAATCTGCTCGATCAAAAATATAAACTGAATACCGTTGGGGTGAGCATTCAGCCGCATCCATCGTACAGCTGGTGCGCCGTGATCGATTTTGTAGCACAACCTGCATATTACACCAACCATTAATAAAAAGACTTAAATGATCCCATTACGGTGTCAATAAAAATTTAATTGTAAATTGCGCCAAAAAATAACAACGAACAGTTTCAAGTAATGCGTAACGCCATTTTAGCCGCAATAGATTTTTTTCACCCACCTTTTAAAAAAATTATTTCTTTACATAATTTCAGGTATTTGGCTACCGGTGGCAGCACACTCTTGCTGGGCATTTTAAGTTATTACTTTGCTTACTTTTTCATTTTTAAAACGGAAGCCGTAAATTTTGGTATAATTGTGCTGCAAAGAGAAACGGCCTCATTACTCGTAGACTATGCCGTTGCCATCCCAACCAGCTTTTTGCTTAACAAGTACGTTATATTTACGCACAGTGAGCTAAAAGGCCGGGTACAATTATTTAGGTTTTTGAACCTGCAGTTCATCAATATCCTGGCTAATTATGTGCTGTTAAAGTTTTTACTGGAACTTTTACGCGATTATCCAACACTATCCATGCTTTCGCGGGTTCTGGTTTCGGTTTTAATGGCTATATTTAGTTATCTGTACCAGCACTACTTTACTTTCAGTGTAAAAAAAATCGGGAGTAAAAAAGAGAAGAAAAATTAATTTTCAATGCGGGTAGTTGTATATAAGAAATGAGGTTCATTAGTACCAATCTTTGTACCTAAACGGGATGGAAGCGGCATCCTCCGATTTTTCGTCGGAGATATAGCAAACAGCCCGACCGAAGCCTCCCGATGCAATGCTACAGTACCTTTCCTGATCATGGCCTATATAATCAAACCATTTTTTGGAAAGCAGTTCTACAAGCCTTTGGGCTTCTATAGCCCCGCCTTCGCTTCAAGTCCTCACTCGTAACCTCGTTCCGGGCTTTACGCACCAGTCGGGTTTAAGTGGCCAAAACAGTGCTCCTATTTTCGTTTTTATAGGAAATTGCAAAGAAAACCAGGTTCATCAGCACAAGCCGCTGTACCTAAACGGGATAGAAGCGGCATCCTCCGATTTTTCATCGGAGATATAGCAAACAGCCCGACCGGAGCCGCCAGATGAAATGCAACAGTACCTTTCCTTATCATGGCCTATATAATCAAACCATTTTTTGGAAAGCAGTTCTACAAGCCTTTGGGCTTCTACAGTCCCGCCTTCGCTTCAAGTCCTCACTCGTAACCTCGTTCCGGGCTTTACGCACCAGTCGGGTTTAAGTGGCCAAAACAATGCTCTTATTTTCGTTTTTAAAAGATATGCAAAGAAAACCAGGTCATTAGCACAAGCCGCTGTACCTAAACGGGATGGAAGCGGCATCCTCCGATTTTTCATCGGAGATATAGCAAACAGCCCAACCGGAGCCAAACGATGAAATGCAATAGTACCTTTCCTGATCAACAATCATCTATCCTTTTTTTGGAAAACGCAGCACTTTACAGATCAGTCGGCTTAGGTGACAAACAGTATTTCCGTTTTTTATACGACCCTGCATACCGGCCTGAGTTTCCTTTCAGAATGCCATAGTATCTTTCTTATTAACAACAACTTATCAACTTTATCTTTTTCACCTACCGAAACCTTTATTACGTTAACCTGTTAATTTATGCGGCTGCTTTCTTGTTAAGATAAAAACAACATCCTAACTTAGCTGCCAACCAACTTATTTCATAAATAACCATGAGCCATTTTAATGACTTTAATAATGCGCAGGTAGCCAAATTGCCCAATCATTTAAAGCAATTTATTGTTGCCCAGGATTACGAAAAATATACGCCCATCGATCAGGCCGTTTGGCGTTACGTAATGCGTCAGAATTACAGTTACCTTAAAAATGTTGCTTATTATCCATACATTAAAGGCTTACAAAGGGCGGGTTTAAGTATTGAATATATACCTGACCTGCAGACCATGAACGATAACCTGGGTAAAATTGGCTGGGGAGCGGTAACCGTTGATGGTTTTATTCCTCCGGCTGCTTTTATGGAATACCAGGCCTACCGTGTGCTGGTTATTGCGGCTGATATCCGCCAGATTAACCACATCGAATATACCCCTGCCCCCGATATCATACACGAAAGTGCCGGCCATGCCCCTATTATTGCTGATACCGATTATAATAATTACCTCAGCTATTTTGGTTCAATCGGGGCAAAAGCCATGTTCTCGGCCAAAGATTTCGAACTTTATGAAGCCATCAGGAAGCTTTCTATTTTAAAAGAAGCGGCAGATGCCGATCCTGCCGAAATAGCACAGGCCGAAAAAAACCTGCGTTACATCAGCGAAAATATGGGCGAGCCTTCAGAAATGGCCCTTTTAGGGCGTTTACACTGGTGGACAGTAGAATATGGTTTGATTGGCACTTTAGAAAACCCTAAAATTTACGGTGCAGGCTTGCTCTCCTCCATTGGCGAAAGTGCCACCTGTATGCACAGCGATGTAGCCAAACTCTGGTACAATATCGACACGGTAAATTACCCATACGATATTACTAAGCCGCAGCCGCAGCTTTTTGTTACTGAAACCTTTCAAAACCTGATTGATGTGTTAGAACAATTTGCCAATACCATGGCTTTCAGGCGTGGCGGAGCGGAAAGTGTAATGAAAGCCATTGCCTGTAAAAATGTGGCTACGGCTGTTTACAGTTCAGGCTTACAGGTGAGCGGTATTTTTACCGATATGGGCATCAGTGCCGGGGATGAAGTTACGTTTATTAAAACAACTGGTCCGTCGGCTTTGGCTTTTAATAATAAACAGCTTAAGGGTCATGGTAAAGATTACCATGCCGATGGCTTTTCATCGCCGGTAGGCAAACTCAGAAACACCAGCCAGCCACTTGAAAATTTTAGCCTTACAGCGTTGGAAAACATAGGGATAACCCTAGGCAAACGGGCCGAGCTCCTGTTTGATAGCGGAATTAATGTTGAAGGAATAGTTAACGATATCATTACAGAGAAGGATAAATTGATTTTAATTGCCTTTAACGATTGCACCGTTACCGAAAGCAATGGAAATACTTTATTTAAACCGGAATGGGGTACTTACGATATGGCTGTTGGCGAAAAAATTGTATCGGTGTTTAACGGTGCGGCAGACAAGGATGCCTATGAAGAAATTACTTTGATTAGCAGAGAGAAAACGCATAAAATTACCTACGATGATAAAACCTTAAAACTGCATACTTTGTATAAAACAGTTAGGGAAATCAGGGAAAGTGGCGAAAACCTGGAACAGCTTGCAGCTATTTTTACGCAATTAAAAACAGATCACAGGCAGGATTGGCTTTGTGCATTGGAAATACTCGAAATCGTTTATCATAAAAAAATCTATCATCAGCTGGAAAGGGAAATCCAGGTCTATCTGGAGATTAAGGCAAGTAAAGAAACAGACCACGCCAAATTGATCAATGATGGCTTACATGTGATTAAAAACCCGGTAAGTCAGTTACTTGTTGAAGATTGATTTATTGTCCTCGTTTATAACGATGACGTACGAGAATCACATTTGCAATGTGAGGTATGTTATTAAAAAAGCATTTTTCTCAATTAAACTTAAAAAATATATAAGAAATAAAGCCCTAAGCCATTCTTATTGTGTTTGAATATGCAAATCAGCGATAGAATTACTATTTTCAGCAATCCTCGTTACAAACGAGGACAATTCTGTACTTTAAAACCATTCTAATCTTTTAACTTTACAATAATTTTTAATTCCTTTTAATGAACGTTATAATTACAGGTGCCAGTAGCGGAATCGGTTTTGAAACAGCTTTAGAGTTTAGCTTACACAAAGAAAACAAAATTGTTGCCATTGCCCGTTCGGCCGATAAATTACGTAAACTGCTGGAGATTGCGCGGGGCATCAATCCCGATTGCACCCTTTTACCGGTAGAATTCGACATTGTTAACGACGATTATGCCGCACTAATCCCTTTTTTAAGGGAGCGGTTGGGTACAATTGATATCCTGATCAACAATGCCGGTGCTTTAATTAACAAACCATTTTTAGAAACCACTGAAGTTGATCTGGGCGAAATGCTGCAAAGCAATGTGATTTCGCATTTCAGGATGATCCAAAACCTGCTACCTTTAATGCAAAGCGGAAGCCATATTGTAAACATCGGCAGTATGGGTGGTTTTCAGGGAAGTGTTAAGTTTCCTGGCCTTTCTGCTTATTCGGCCAGTAAAGCGGCCTTACATACGTTAACCGAATGTTTGGCATTTGAATTGGCCGAAACCGGAATCAAGATCAATTGCCTGGCTTTGGGATCGGCACAAACTGAAATGCTCGAAGCTGCTTTTCCGGGTTATCAAAGTCCGGTAATGGCTTTCGAAATGGGGAAATATGTGGCCGATTTTGCAAAAACCGGGCAGAAATTTTTTAATGGCAAGATTTTACCTGTAGCCGTTACAACTCCATAATACAATAATTTTTTAGTAATTTACAGCTGTAATCGAAAAACTAAAAAAATCTATGGAAACAAATTCTCCTTTTAAAACAGCAGACAACGGAAAAAGTGCTGCAATAGTAAGTTACTTTTGGTTTATAGGATGGATAATTGCCTATTTTGCCATGTATAAAGATAATAAGACAGAATTAAGCCGTTATCATCTAAAACAAACACTTCTTTTCCATTTAGTGTCAACCGTAATAAGTTGGGGCCTAAGCTTATTTTTAATTCCTGTAATTTTTGCCACAGGCTTTGGAGGCAGTTATTACATCCTCCGCGTTATTCAGGTTTTACTATTCGTATTGTGGATTATCGGATTAATTGCCGCGATACAGGGAGAAAAGAAACCTATTCCTTTAATTGGCGATAGGGCTCAAACGATGTTTCCAAGCATTTAACTCAACCAAATATTTTATTGAAAGTCCGGATGAATAATCCGGACTTTTTTATTTCAACTCATTTTCAACATTTTAATCGACTTTGCATATTTTTTATATCTTTGAGTCCAAGCTTATGAAGAAAATAATAGTCCTGATTGCGTTTTTCATTTTGTCTGCCACGGTAGGAAAAGCCCAAACCATCATTCCTGCCCAATACCACGAGTTAATTAAAAAGCTGGTTAACAACCTTCCTAAAGAAGATAAATCATTAAACAATTCCCCGGCTAAGCAATCTGAAAGTTTAATCGATTTTGCTAAAAGTATGTTAGGTATCCCTTACCGTTATGCCACAAGCAATCCAAAAGTTGGTTTCGATTGCTCTGGTTTTGTAAGTTATGTGTTCAGTAATTTTGGTTTCAAGGTTCCCCGGTCTTCGCGCGAATTTAGTTATGTGGGTAAAGAAACCAGCCTGGAAAATGCCAAAGTAGGTGATGTATTGATTTTTACCGGCAGTAATTCGAGGATAAGAAGAATTGGCCATGTAGGCATTGTTTATTCCATTGATGAAAATGGGATCAAATTCATCCATGCTTCTTCGGGAAAAGCACATCAGGTCACCATTACCGATCTTGATGGCCATTACAAAGCCCGTTTCATGAAAATTGTAAGTATCCTTTAAGTAGGTGAATGTTCAAGCTACCTAGCTCATTCAATCCACTCAGTCATTCTAAACCTAATCTTTCATTAAGCCCTACTTTTTATATTTCCACATTCTCGTTTTACCTTCTGCAAGCCATTCTAATGTAGTTTCCAATCTTTTTGTCCGGGTAGCTTCTGTTTTTGCTTCCTCCAGCCACGATACATAATCTTTTTTATTTGAAGGGCTAAAATTCTGAAAAACGGCCAAAGCTTTAGGAACCTTGTTTAATGCTTCCACAAAATATTCAGGTACTATAAGTGCTTTTTTCTCTGCAGTTCTTGGTTTTGGAGGCAGTTTTATGTTATCCTCATTTAACTGAATGGCCTGTTGAATATAGGCGATCAGGATTTCATCAGAAGGAAGATCATCAAAAGAAGTTATTTTGCCCAATGAGCCCATAGCTTCCGAACGTTCTTTAAAAATCCCATATTCGTCTTTCAGTAATGACCCTTTCCAAAAGCCGAAGACACAATGATGTTTGAAAGAGGCCATGTGACAAACTGTGCCTTTATAATCGAAGAAAGGCATTCCCCATTTAATTTTCTCTTCAATACGGGCATCGGCTTTATGGACCAGATTCCTTAAATGATCCAAAATAGGAATGGCAAATTCTGCCGAATTGATAATGTATTGATCTACCTGAACAATGGTATGCATAGACAAAATTTAGTTAATAAATTTACAGCAAAACGATCTTTAAAGCAAATTCTACCTCGCCCATATTAAGGAATTTTTTAGCCAGCTCATGTAGCTCCCTTTCGCGGTTGGTACTGTCGCCAATCGTGGCGTCAAGAACTTCTTTAACCTCCGGATTTGTGCTGATCAGGTCAATTTCTTCATCGCTGGGTATTTGCTCAATATTACCGAGCATGCCTAAATCGTTTCCGGTTAATACTTTCGAAAATCGGACCGATTGTGGTAAACGGTCTACTCCAATACCCAATTTAGCCAAAGGCTTTGCTACCTTAAACAGATTGTCCTTTGTAACCCTGCAATACCAATCGCCGCCCAAACGAGCAACAAGATCGATCTTATGCTGATCGATTTTACCATTTTCATCTAATATTTCTTCGGTAACGTGGATTAATTTTATTTCGGCCAGAACCAGGTTTCCTGCCCCATGGTTATCTCCAAGGGCAATCACATCATTTACCACACACTCCAATTGCACAGGAGCTTCGGCCACTCTTGGCGGTTGAACGAGATCTGATTTGAGCATGGTAAATCCTGCCTTTTCGAATTCGTTTACCCCTTTTGCATATTCGGTACTGGCCAGGCTCATTTGTTGTACCATATCATAATTCACGATATTGATAACACATTCTTTTACCTGGTGAACATTCTCTAAAGTATGCTTGGTGGTATTATCTCTCACCCTTCTTGCCGGAGAAAAAATACAGATTGGTGGATTGGTACTGAACATATTAAAGAAACTGAAGGGGCTCAAATTGATATTGCCTTCAGCATCTACCGTTGAGGCAAAGCAAATCGGACGCGGCGCAATAGCATACTGCAGGTAGTTTTGCAGTTCTACAGGCGTTAGATCGGAGGTATTTAAGGATAGCAAGGTTTTATTGAGTTAAAGGTTGGAAGAAAGATTTAATATGGAGTTATATGTCAAAAAATGACGTCATCTCGACTGGAACGCAGTGAAATGGAGAGATATCTACCTTGACAGATTTAACCTCGCTGAACACTACGCTGTTTCCCGATTTCGTCGCACTCCACTCGAAATGACGTCTTTTATATAAAATATTCAACTAAATCCGATGGCTATCGGATAGGGATGACAATTTACTTCAATTTTTTCTTCAAAGCTAAAATCGAAAAATCCGTATCAGCCTTCGTAATGGTATTGGTTAGGGCACCCAGGCCTGTTATTTCCATCTCCACTACATCACCTGGCTGCAGCCATTGTACCTTATAATTAGGATCGTTAAGCAAACCGGTACCGTTCAGTTCCAAGAAGCAGCCTGTTCCAACCGTTCCTGAACCGATTACATCTCCCGGAAGAATGTCTACACCGTAGGCGCAGCGTTCAATAATTTCGGCAAAGGTCCAATCCATATCGGCGGCGTTTCCTTTTGAAACTTCGATACCATTTACGCGGCAGGTCATTTTAAGATCGTAAACATTGCCTACGTGGCCTTCACTTGGCGCAACTTTATACTGGATCAATTCGTCAGGGGTAACCAACCATGGACCAATTACGGTTGAAAAATCTTTTCCTTTAGCCGGGCCTAAATTCAACAGCATTTCTTCCATCTGCAGGGTTCGGGCACTCATATCATTCATTATCATATAACCGGCAATATATTCATCAGCCTCTGCAGCTTTAATATTTCTACCTTTTTTACCGATAACAACAGCCAGTTCGAGTTCGAAATCGAGTTTATCGAAATGATCGGGCATACATTCAATTTCTCCGGTACCCTGAATGGCATTATGATTGGTGAAATAAAAAATCGGATATTCATCAAACTGCGGAATCATATCAACCTTGCGGTTCCTGCGCGCAGCGGCTACGTGCTGCCTAAAAGCATATCCGTCCCTGCAACTGGTGGGGTGCGGAACAGGGGCTAAAATTTCGTAAAAAATTTCTTCCTTGGCTTCCCTACTTCCTTCTTTGATCTGATCATCAATACGTTTTGCCCTTTCCATTAATACCTCCCCGCCCTGCAAAAATTCGTTCATGTTATCAGGAATAAGCTTATCGCAGCTATTTAAATTATAGATATGCCCATTTACAAACACACCAAGATGCTCTCTGTCTTCGGTTTTATAGGATACTAGTTTCATATATCATTTGGTTAAATACGCGGTAAAGCTAAGCAATTAGGTTAGTCAAAATAAAACTTAGAACCTTTTATTTTAATACAGTGTATTGTTGAAGGCTTGATTTTATTACCGGAAAATCTTTTGGCTGAAGTCCTTGATAACGTTTTTTATTGGAAAGCAATCCCCCGATCAATAATCCGCCCGAGACGCCTGCAGGTACACCAGCAGCAATTAGCACAACAGATTCTGCAAGTTTATCGCTTTTAGCTGCCAGTACAAAAAACGTTAATCCTCCGGCAATGGCTAACGGGGCTACCAATCCTCTGCGATGGATATACAATGCACTGATGCTATCGGCACTAAGCTTTAAAGTATCCTTCCGGTTTCTGATGACAGTTAAGCCATTATCGGATGCAGCATAAAAAATCCCCCTCACCGCTTGCCCGCTCCGATCAACAACCCTAATATTATATTTGGCTTTTTGTTGCGCAAAACCGGCATAACTCAACGCGAAAAAAATTAAGCATGTAAAAGTAAATTTCATTAAGATAGTGGTATAAGTAAGTAATTAAAGGTAATTAAAATTTCAATTTTTAAATAAAATACTTACCTTAGTTGCATTAAAACCATGATCTTAAAAGCATTACATATTAATCCCGTAAACGATGCCATTGCAGCGCGCCGTTATAAGATGCTTTCCAAGCTGATCATGGCACAATATTCTCTGTAATTGATCTGCCCCTTTCTTATGAATTGAAACGCATTTGCGTTTTGATTGTTTATTCTTAGGATTTTTCTTTCTAACCATAACATCATTTAATTATGCCTATTTATCACAAATTAGGGCAAATTCCAGCTAAACGCCATACGGTTTTCCGCAAACCGGACGGAAATCTTTATGCCGAAGAATTGGTATCAACCGAAGGTTTTTCCAGTTTGTATTCGCTGGTATATCATTGCCATCCGCCAACCATTGTAAAACATTTAGGAGAACCTTATAGCGTAGAACCTAAAATTGCCCGAGAAAAACACCTGAAACACACCAGTTTACTCGGTTACAGGATTAAACCGGAGGACGATTTTTTAAAAAGCCGCAAACCGGTGCTGGTAAACAGCGATCTGCACATTGTGCTGGCTGCGCCAAGAAAATCGATGACTGATTATTTCTATAAAAACAGCCAGGCCGACGAAATGATCTTTGTACACGAAGGCTCCGGAAAATTGAAAACTGGCTTTGGTGAGATTAAATTTGGCTATGGCGATTACCTGATTATCCCAAGGGGAACCATTTACCAAATGGAATTTGACACTGAGGAAAACAGGCTGTTTATTGTAGAAAGCTTTAGTCCTCTGAGGTCGCCAAAAAGGTATTTAAACCAATTTGGACAGTTAATGGAGCATTCGCCCTATTGTGAGCGTGATTTAAGGTTACCTGAAAACCTGCAGACACATGATGAATATGGCGATTTTAAAATATTGATCAAAAAACAGGGATTAATTTATCCGTACACTTACGGCACACATCCTTTTGATTATGTTGGTTGGGATGGCTACCATTACCCTTATGCCTTCTCGATCCATGATTTTGAACCCATAACTGGCCGCCTGCACCAGCCCCCTCCGGTACACCAAACTTTTGAAGGACACAATTTTGTGGTCTGCTCATTTGTACCTCGCAAATACGATTACCATCCCGATTCGATCCCGGCACCTTATAACCATAGTAACGTAGATAGTGATGAAGTACTTTATTATGTTGACGGCGATTTTATGAGCCGCAAAAGTGTGGTTAAAGGGCAGATTACCTTACATCCGGGCGGTATTCCGCATGGTCCACACCCCGGAACGGTAGAAAAATCGATAGGAAAAGAAAAAACGGATGAACTGGCGGTTATGATCGATCCTTTTAAACCTTTAATGCTTACGCAGGATGCTTTGGATATAGAGGACGAAAATTATCACAAAAGCTGGCAGGAAGGATAACTGGGAGTCTTGAGTCCGAAGTCTATAGCCGGAAGTCCGGAGACCGAGGTCCGAAGATCAATTGCATAGAAATAGAGAATAAATAATAACCTAAGATCAACTTTTAAATTCCTAATAAGATCATATCACTTCCGACTTCGGACCTCCGACATCGGACTTAAATAACAACAAACAAATGGAAACACAAACATTCGCAGAAAAAATTTCTAAAGCACCAGATTTTCTGCCTATTAACGGAACAGATTATATCGAATTTTATGTAGGTAATGCCAAGCAGGCCGCTCACTATTACAAAACAGCATTTGGGTTTCAGAGCCTGGCTTATGCCGGACCAGAAACTGGCGTACGCGATCGTTCGTCGTATGTATTGCAACAGGGTAAAATCAGGCTGATCTTAACCACGGCCTTAAAATCTGACCATCCAATATCAGAACATGTAAAAAAACATGGCGACGGTGTAAAAGTATTGGCGCTTTGGGTTGATGATGCCTATAGCGCATTTGAAGAAACCACAAAACGGGGAGCTAAGCCATACATGGAGCCTAAAACCCTTACAGATGAACATGGCGAAGTTAAAATGAGCGGTATTTACACCTATGGCGAAACCGTGCACATGTTTATTGAACGTAAAAACTACACCGGAACCTTTATGCCGGGTTACCGTGTGTGGGAAAGCGATTACCAACCTGCAGATACCGGTCTCCTATATATTGACCATTGTGTGGGTAACGTGGGCTGGAACCGAATGAATGAAGCTGTAAAATGGTATGAGGAAGTAATGGGTTTTGTAAACATCCTTTCTTTTGATGATAAACAGATCAATACCGAATATTCGGCGTTAATGAGCAAAGTGATGAGCAATGGCAACGGTTATTCGAAATTTCCGATCAACGAACCTGCTGAAGGGAAAAAGAAATCGCAGATTGAAGAATACCTGGAATATTATGAAGGAGAAGGTGTACAACACATTGCGGTAGCCACAAAAGATATTGTAAAAACAGTAAAAGAATTAAAATCACGTGGGGTTGAGTTTTTAAGTGCTCCACCAGAAGCTTATTATGACATGATGCCTGCACGTGTAGGTAAAATTGATGAAGAAATTTCCCTTCTGGAAAGCCTTGGTATTTTGGTTGATTGTGACGAAGAAGGTTACCTTTTGCAGATTTTTACCAAACCGGTAGAAGACCGTCCTACGTTGTTCTTTGAGATTATTCAGCGTAAAGGTGCACAGAGTTTTGGCGCAGGTAACTTTAAGGCGTTATTTGAATCTTTAGAACGTGAGCAAGAATTAAGAGGTAATTTATAGTCAGTATGTTATAAAATTCTAAAAAGTCCGTCATTTCGGGCGAAGCATAGGGTAGTCAAGAACCCGAAGGCTCAGGGAAGCTAAATCTGTCTTGAGATAGATCTCTCCCCACCTGTACGGGCAGGCATTCCACTATGTTTCAATCGAGATGACGGCTAATTATACCTATAACACCTCACCCAGGTGTTTATAATTCGATTTTATTGTATCCAAAACTTCACTCATTTTTCCACCGAGCATCAATTTCGCCATCGATTCGGTCATTCCTTTAATTTGTGCCCATTCAATTTTAGGCGGCATGGCCAGTGCGTTCGGATTGGTCATAATATTTAATAAAACCGGTCCTTCTTCATTTAACGCATGAGTGATTGCAGTTTCCACTGCTTCGGGTTCAGCTACTGTTATTCCTTTAAATCCCATGGCCTGCGCTACCAATGCAAAATCAGGATTGATCATATCCGTTTCATTGTCTGGTAAACCGTCAACTTCCATTTCCAGTTTTACCATTCCAAGGGCTCTGTTATTAAACACAATCAGCTTTAAAGGAAGATTATATTGTTTAATTGTGGCAAGATCGCCTAAGAGCATGGATAAGCCTCCATCACCGCAAAGCGCAATTACTTGTTGTTCTGGATGTGCCAATGCAGCACCAATAGCCATTGGCATTGCATTGGCCATAGAGCCATGGTTAAATGAACCCAGCATTTTGCGTTTGCCTGTCGCATCGATAAAACGTGCTCCCCACACGCAGCACATACCGGTATCTACCGTAAAAATAGCATCGTTGGCCGCTAAGCGGTTAATGGTTTCAGCTACATATTCGGGTTGTATTTTATTTTTCTCTCCCTGATCTTTTACATAAACCTGTTGCGTTTCTTTCACTTTGCGGTAAAATTCAAGTTGCGTTTTTAAGAAACTATCATCTTTCTTTTCGGTGATAAGGGGTAACAATGCTTTGATCGAATCGCCGATGTTTCCACATAAACCCATGGTAAGTTTTGCCCGTCGGCCCAAACGTTCTGGTTTTTCGTCGATCTGCACAATCTTATTTTTTACGGGCATGAAGTTTACATAAGGAAAATCAGTTCCGAGCAAAAAGACCACGTCAGCCTCGTGCATGGCATGATAACCAGATGGCTGCCCCAGAAGCCCCGTCATGCCAACCTCATAAGGATTATCGTACTGGATGCCCATTTTGCCACGGAAAGAAAATCCAACCGGTGCCTTTAATTTAGCAGCAAGCGCCACCACTTCATCATGTGCATCGGCAGCGCCTATCCCACAAAATATCATTATTTTCTTTTCGCCGTTGAGCAAAGTGGATAGCTCATTTAATTCCGGGTCTGATGGGCGGATCACCGGTTTGTTGTTGAAGAGTTGCATAGAAGTTACACTTTCTACCGCATCCAGTTGTGCTACATCGCCAGGCAGGCCAAACACGGCAACACCTTTTTTATGAATGGCATGCTGAACCGCCGTTTGAAACATTCTTGGTGCCTGCTCGGCAGTAGTGGCTACCTGGTTATAGCAACTGCAATCGTCAAATAATTTAATGGTATTGGTTTCCTGAAAAAAGTCCATTCCAAATTCGTTTGTAGGGATGGTTGATGCAATAACAATTACCGGAACATGAGAGCGGTGCGCATCGTAAAGACCATTAATGAGGTGCACATGCCCTGGCCCGCAACTCCCTGCGCAACAAGCAAT
Organism: Pedobacter zeae; assembly: GCF_014196715.1. Taxonomy (GTDB): domain Bacteria; phylum Bacteroidota; class Bacteroidia; order Sphingobacteriales; family Sphingobacteriaceae; genus Pedobacter; species Pedobacter zeae. The sequence goes on along the minus strand of NZ_JACIEF010000002.1, from coordinate 731,193 downwards.
TCCATCAAGTTCAGCTTCGGCAGCGGCAGCAAAGGCACCAGCTTCTTCATTACGGACATGGATCCACTTTATTTTTCCATTTCTTCTTACCGCATCGTTAAAATAATTTAAACTGTCTCCGGTAACTGCATAAACTCTTTTTACACCAACTTCAACCAGCATTTCAACCAGTTGTTCTGCAACGTTTTTACTCATGTGGATATCTTTTAATCATGGATTTTTATATACCTAATAAAGAGATAAAGTTATGATATTGTTTTAGTTGAAAAGCAGAAAAGAAATCATTCTGATCCAGCAAAAGAACTTTAAGTAATAATTTATAAGCTAAGCAACCTGATATCAACAGGATGATTTTTTCTTCACTAAAACTTCATAAATGAAGTGCACCTTTGAAATAACAAAACACGAAGCGATTTCAATTTTGTTAAATTCTAAAAACTCATAATTAGTTTTTTAGTTTTCCGGTTACCCTTATCTGATACCTCATGTATTGCAAAATACATGAGGTTTTTTGTTAACTTTAATAAGATCTGGCTGCTTTAAATCATGAAAAACAAATGGCTTGTTATGCTAATTTCAGCATTATGTTTATTTAATTTCGGCTTCACCAAAACAAAATCAACTGTTCAAAATTATTTTTCAGAAAAACAATTCAATAGTTTCTTTCCGCGGCGGAATAATTTTTACAGCTACACTTCTTTCATTAAAGCAGTTTCTTCCCTTTCATTTATTAAAATCAGGATTGAAAAACGGGGCGAATGGATTTATAAAATTACCCGGACGGATAAAAGGACCGGCCAGGAAACCGTGGTCAGGCAAGACCAAGATTGGAACGAAGCCTGGGCAAAAACAATGCCTTACCGCACTTTCAGTATCCATTATACCGATTTCTGCAGCTCAAACGATATTAACGTAAATAAAAAAGAACTTGCAGCATTTTTCGCGCACATTGCCCACGAAACCCGTAATGGAATAAATAATAAATATAACGACGGTTTGATGCTTAACCACGAGTTAGATACCAATGTTAATTACATTGCGGCAAACGTAAATTATCCTGCCGTAAACGGTAAAAAATATTACGGACGGGGTCCTATACAATTGAGTTATAACAGCAATTATGGTTTTGCGTCAGATTGTATTTTTGGTGATAAGAACATTTTACTTAAAAACCCAAGCCTGGTAAACACCGATGCCATAACTGCTTTTGAAACTGCAATCTATTTTTGGATGACACCACAAGGTACTAAACCATCTTGCCACGATGTCATCACCGGAAAATGGGAACCAACGGCAGCTGAAATACAAAAAGGCTATAAAGCTGGTTTCGGAATGACGATTAATATTGTTAACGGCGCTTTAGAATGCAATAAAGGAACTGAAATGTCGGCAATGAAAGATAGGATGGGCTTTTACCGGTACTTTTTGAAAAAATTCGACATAAAAGATTCAGACTATTATTGCGATTGTGCAAAAATGCAACCTTTTCCGGTTTAATAGAAATCTGTCATAAATGGATCTCTCCACTTCGCATGGCTCCGGTTGAGATGACGATTCCTTTAAAATTACTCCGTACTTTCTTTAAGCATTTGATATAAATCTGCTGCCCCGCCATCAAATTTGGTTCCATTTACATAAAATGATGGGGTTCCGTTTACACCACTACGTATGCCACTATCGAAATGATCTTCTATTCTGGCTTTGATCGCTTCAGAAGCACTATCTTTCTGAAACTGCTCTAAATCCAACCCAATGGTTTCGGCCAGTTCGTCAAATAGTTTGGCATTTAAACGGTATTGGTTTTCGTAAAGCGCATCGTGCATTTCCCAAAACTTACCCTGTAACGCAGCTGCTTCGGCCGCAATGGCTGCGGGAAAAGCATATTGGTGTGCATTGGCCAAAGGAAAATGGCGGAAAACAAATTTGATCTGATCGCCAAAAGTTTCTTCAATTTCTTTCATGATAGGATAAGCATCCCCACAGTACGGACATTGGTAATCGCCAAACTCCACAATGGTCACACTTGCCGAATCATTTCCTTGAATATGATCCTGATCGTTTATTTCGGGTTTTAATACACTCATCGCTTTATTTCTTATTTAATTCTTCCAATGCATCCAAAATGCCATCGGCACCAGGATTAACGGCTAAAGGCGCTAAATAACTCCAGGCAATTTTTCCCTCTTTATCAATCACAAATAATGCTCTTTTGCTTTCTCCAACTTCATCATCGTACACGCCATAAGCTTTCGAGACTGCTCCTTTAGGCTCAAAATCGGCCAAAAGTGGGAAATGTAACTTTCTGTTTTCCTGGAAGGCCAGGTGACACCAAACGCTATCAACCGAAATCCCGAAAATCTGCGCATCGTATTTGCTGAAATAATTAAGCATTTCATTGTAAAGGGCCATCTGATCGCTGCATACCGGGCTCCAATCGGCCGGATAAAAGGCCAGGATTACGTTTTTACCTTTAAAATCTTTAAGTTTTATTTTCTGATCGGGGGTAGCATTCAACTCGAAATCTGGTGCTATAGCGCCTTTTTCTAACATATCGGGTAGTTTAAAATTTAAATCACTAAATAAACAGCGCTAAAACAGCGTTGTTTGTAACAAATATCAACCTAATTTTTGTCGTTTGATTAAATAAGACTGAAGGATGGGATAAAATCCTTCATTTATATCAGCATCAATTAAGTCGATTTTATATTGGGCACATTTTAGCGCAACCTGCTGCCGGTAAGCAGAAACCGCAGCAGTGTAATTCTCTTTAACCTGGTTGGTATGTACTTTTATCGTTTCGCCGGTTTCCATATCAATAAACTGATAGGGGCGGTTTTCAAAATTAAAGTCTATCTCTTTGGTTTTATCAACCACATTAAAAACCACCACCTCGTGTTTGTTAAACTTAAGGTGTTGCAGCGAATCAAAAAATTGATCTGTTTTATCGGCGCTGGTTTGCGTATTAAAGAGGTCGCTGAAGATAATTACCAAAGATCGTTTGTGGATCAATTCTGCCACTTGATGCAATGCCTCGCTTAAATTGGTCTGTGCATTTACCTTTGGTTTCTGCAACAGCTGTTCCAGCTGGGTAAATAAATATTTTTGATGAACCGTTGTCGATTTTGCAGGCGAATTTAATAAGATCTCATCGGTAAATAAGCTTAACCCGAAAGCATCGCGTTGTTTCTTTAAGAGGTACATTAAAGATGCTACAGCCTGTATAGAGAAGGTCAGTTTGTTTTTTTTAGGCTCAGGAAAATACATTGACGAGGAAACATCAATTACAAACTGGCAACGCAGATTGGTTTCTTCTTCGAAACGTTTGCTGTAAAGTTTATCGGTTTTGGCATATAACTTCCAGTCGATATTTTTAACATTATCGCCGTTATTATATTGGCGGTGTTCGGCAAATTCGACCGAAAAACCATGGAACGGGCTTTTATGCAAGCCTGTAATAAAACCTTCCACTACCTGCATGGCAAGCAATTCTAAATTACCATAGCTTGTTTCGTTTTCATAGTTTACAACCTGCATAGGGTAAAGCTAATAAAAGATTTATTAAAAAAACGGAAAATTAGCTAACACTTGCGAAGTTTCAAAAGTCAGGCACAAGATAAGGGCAAAACCAAAAGTGATCTGAAAAGTTGAGCGTATAGCTCAAAAAAAATCCTGAACTCAATGTTAGGATTTTTATTAACAGTCCTTGAAAAACCTATTTTTCATTTAAAACACCCATAATTGGTTTCAGCTCTGCTTTTATTTCCTTGAAAGATAATACTGATGAGGTATTAGATTTGGTTAATTTTCTAATTATCTGATTATCAAATAAATAATAGCGTATTTCTACAATATTTTTGGTTTTAAAATCTTTTAGATATATCGGCTTATCGTAAAACACTTCTTTCTTATACAAAAAGAACAGGCCATTTTCGTTGAAATAATAATCAGATTCGACCTTTCCAGTTTCTCCATAAAAAATGCAATGTATCTTTTTAAGCAAGCCTTTACTATAATAGCCGGTTACTTTACCGCCTTCTGCCGACATCCCAAAAGCGTCTTTTGTTTTCTTTTTATAAAGTTTCAGCTTTTTATTAATCGACAAGAAATCTGATTGGATTTTTCTAATTACGGCCGAAGTATCAATAGTATAGTTGATTGAACTTTTACTAGCTGCAAAAACATTACTGCTATAAATAAGCGCAATCAAACATATTAAAAGTCTTTTCATACTATTTTTCATTTTTTAAATCCCTGATACTTTTTCCAAAAGTCATCTGGAAGTGGGGATAGTCTTTAAAACCTTTCCAATTACCTCCCCATTCAAATCCAAGTTCTTCTCCAATTTTAACTACCTCTTTAGGCAAAATACTCCAAACCGCCTGTCCATCTTTTACAATTACCACATCCATAGCCAAAGCATAATTATGATAACTTGAGCCTCCTTTTGCTTTAGTAACAATGTTGCCAGGTGTTGTTCGACCTTGGTTATAAAGTGCATTTTGTTCAGCGATAGTTCTTAAAGCCTGTACAATTCTTAATTGTATCCCGAGTTCTTCTTCAACCGTATTGATAAATTCTCTTGCAGGGTTTTGTAACCTCTTATCCAAGGTTAAAATCCTTTTATTTGTTATGTCATCCCAAGTTGGTCTTAAATATCTAGGTAATCCATCTTCAACAATTAACAACAAAGAGTTTGTTTTTTTATTAAACTTTATACTTTTTCTTCTATCCCAGAACATACCAGAATCAAGAAAATAATAATCGATATCTACTCCACCCCTTGCTGATTTTTTTTGTACTATATAATTTTTATGAATAGTATCAATAATCAAAATTATTGAAGAACCAGGAAATGAGCATGAGCTCAGGCCTCGAAATAATTTAAAAGGATCATAAAAAGTAAATAAAATACCGGCATTCCTTTTTTCTTTTAAAGAATATTCCATCATTAAATTATTAATGGTTTGATAATTAATTATTAAATCACAATAAAATAATAGGGAACAATAAATGCATAGCAATTAGAATGCCATAATTAAATCAAAACCGAGTAGGTTTAAACGATCCAGTCATTTAATAAGGCAATTCGACAAGCTCGACTTGACATTCCTAAAAGATTATACAGCTGCTAGGTTTGCCCACGATATAAAAAAACACCCGCAAGTTTTAAAACCTGCGGGTGTAGCATTAAAAATATTTTCGATTTACTTCTTCGCAATTCGATATAAATGTCCGTTATCGGTTACCGAATAAAGCGCTCCATCCTTTCCTTCGGCCATATCGCGAAAACGTTCGCCTTTACCTTCAAGCAAGCGCTCTTCGCCAACAATTTTATCATCTTTTATCACCAAGCGGATAATGTGCGAACCACTTAACCCACCTACAAACAAATTGCCCTTCCACTCGGCTATACTGTTGCCGTTATAAAAAGCTATGCAACCGGGCGAGATACTCGGATTCCAGTAGTAAACCGGTTGTTCCATACCTTCTTTCTGCGTTATACCGTCGCCCACTTTTTTACCGCTGTACTCCGTTCCGTAAGTGATGATTGGCCAACCATAATTTTTGCCGGGTTTAATAATGTTTACTTCATCGCCTCCTTTAGGGCCAAATTCTGCCTCCCACAAATCACCGGTTGAGGGATTAATGGCCAAACCATCCGGGTTACGAAGCCCGTAGGCATAAATTTCAGGTCGGGCATCGGCTTTACCGGCAAATGGTCCGTTAGCAACCGCCTTACCCTCTGGTGTAAGATGTAAAATTTTACCCAACGAAGAATTTAAATATTGTGCCTGTATTCTGATATCACTTCCAGAACGTTCGCCTGTACTTACAAATAAATTTCCGTTTTTATCGAAAACGATTCTCGATCCGTACTGAAGTTTACCGCCATAAGCAGGTGTAGCACGGTAAATAACGGTTTGGTTTTCAACAGATGTTTCATTTGCGGCCAATTTACCTTTGGCAATGGCCAATAAAACACCCTCTTTCTGTGGTTCTGAATAAGCCCAGTAAATCAACCTGTTTTTTGCAAAGTTGGGATCTAAGGTTACATCCAGTAAGCCGCCCTGCCCGGATGGATCTACCTTTGGCAAACCTGTAATCTTTTTACTCAATTTTCCATCAGCTGTAAGGATCACCATGGTGCCCTGCTTTTGGGTAATCAGGAAACCACCATTGGGAAGTACCGAAATTGCCCATGGATTTTCAAGCTTTTCGTTAATGACCGAAATATCCAAAGGAGTTTTGGTTTTAACACCTGCAATTCTGGTTTGCCCGGCAAAAGCAGGTTTAAAATCGGCAGATGGCTGGTTGGTTTCAACAGGATTCTGTGCTTCCACACATGAAATATTTATACAGTTAAGGGCCAAACCCGTTAATAAAATGCTTAAATTTTTATTGCTAAATAAGTTAACCGACATATTTGAGTTTTTTAAATAAAGAAACAAAATTATGTTTACAATAAAAAACCCAGATCCATTAAATGAACCTGGGTTTTAAATATGTTACAAGCCTTTAGGCTTTGACCTTTTTACTTTAAGCTTAAATTAAACCAATTGCTTGTTTAATTTATCTGCTAAAATTGATTTTGGAACAGCACCAACTTGCTTGTCAACTACCTGTCCGTCTTTAAAGTATAATAAAGCAGGGATGTTGCGGATACCAAACTGCATCGAAATTTGAGGGTTATTATCAACGTTTACTTTTCCAACTACCGCTTTACCGTCATATTCTTTAGCGATTTCTTCTACTACCGGACCAACCATGCGACAAGGGCCACACCATTCTGCCCAAAAATCTACCAATACGGGTTTATCTGATTTTAATACAAGCTCCTCGAAGTTTGCATCTGTGATTTCTAATGCCATAACTGTTTTTTTTATTTTCAAATATATGTATTCAATTGTAATGCCAACACATCTGTAATGTCAATTTGACATTATTTTGAGGTAAAGGGCTTAAAGGTGAAAGGTATAAGGTTTAGGCGCTTTAAGCTTCCACCTTAAACCTAAGGCCTTATCCCCTAGTTCAGCTTGTAATTTACCACATTCATTCCCATTAATTGTTCCAGGAACTTGTTATTGGGGTTTATTTTTAAATTTTTTGATGGTAAATCGAGCATAATCTGTTTTTCGCTATCAAAAACAGCAAAGTTAAGTTGGCAGTTTTGCTGCTCAGAATTTGCCTTATTGTCTGCTAATATTGCTTCAATCTCCTTCATTAGCTGATCATTAACCCGCTCGATAGGCACCTGAATGGTTAAACTTTTAGCCAATTTATCGCGCAGTTCGGACATGAGATTAATCGCAGTAATTTTAAATTCCCAGTCGCCGGCCTTCCCGAAACGCTCGCCTACCCTGCCCCTGATCTGCAAGAAATAGCCTTCGGTTAAAAACGATTTAAACTTCAGGAAATCCTCACCGAAAAGGGCCATTTCACAGGCATCATCGTAATCTTCGAAAACAAAGGTACCGAAAGGCTTACCTGTTTTGGTAATGCGTTGCGATGCAGTTACCACCAAACCGCCTACGCAGAGTTCACGGTTTTTCAGTTTCTCAAACTCAGCAAGTACTTCTTCATTACTATCGCCCATTCGCACTTTGTTAATGATACTGAGCTGTCTGACACTGTGGGTACAGAATTTATCCAGTTCGAGCTTATAGTTATCCAACGGATGGCCGGAAAGGAAAATGCCGATGGCATCCTTTTCGTATTTCAGGCGGTCCATCAAGGCCCATTCCGGCGATACAGGTAAAGTAGGTTCCAAAATGAGATCGGCTTTAGATCCTCCGAACAAAGAAGCCTGGGAGGTACTTTCGTTGTTCTGGAAATCGTTGGCATATTTGATAATTTTCTCTATGCCGTTCATCTTATCGTTCGGACCGATGTAGAAATATTGTGCCCTGTGCCCGCCGAAGGCATCGAAAGCACCGCTGTACACAAAACTCTCGTACGCTTTTTTATTTACAATACGGGTATTGGAACGTTTTGCAAAATCGTACACGCTGGCATAAGGGCCGTTGCCATTCCGTTCCTCGATAATACTTTCTACCGCTTTTTCGCCCACACCTTTTACAGCCGACATCCCAAAACGGACTTCTCCTTTGGCGTTAACCGAGAATTTAAGGTCAGATTCGTTTACATCCGGCCCTAATACGGTAACCCCCATTTGCCGGCATTCTTCCATAAAGAAAGCCACCTGCTTAATATCGCTCATGTTGTTGGAAAGTACCGCAGCCATGTATTCAGCAGGGTAATGTGCCTTTAGATAAGCCGTTTGATAAGCAATCCAGGCATAACAGGTGGAGTGCGATTTGTTGAAAGCGTAAGATGCAAATGCTTCCCAGTCTTTCCAGATTTTCTCTAAAATGGTTGCATCATGGCCTTTTTCCGAAGCTTGCTTTACAAATTTAGGCTTCATCTTATCCAGAACGTCTTTCTGCTTCTTACCCATCGCCTTACGGAGAACGTCGGCCTCACCTTTGGTAAATCCGGCCAGTTTCTGAGATAAAAGCATTACCTGCTCCTGGTAAACGGTAATACCATATGTTTCTTTCAGGTATTCTTCGCAGGCATCCAGATCGTATTTAATTTCTTCCTCACCATTTTTACGGCGTACGAAACTTGGAATATACTCCATAGGGCCCGGACGGTATAAAGCGTTCATGGCAATTAAATCGTCGAAAACCGTTGGCTTAAGTTCTTTCATGTACTTCTGCATACCCGGACTCTCGTACTGGAAAATCCCGATGGTTTCGCCACGCTGGAAAAGTTCGTAGGTCATGACATCGTCAATCGGAAAATTATCCGGGTTGAGATCGATACCATGCCTTTTCTTCACCAGTTTGACCGTATCCTTGATGAGGGTTAACGTTTTTAACCCCAGGAAGTCCATTTTTAATAAACCGGCACTTTCTACCACCGAGTTATCAAACTGGGTAACGTATAAATCAGAATCTTTGGCAACCGAAACGGGAACGAAGTTGGTAATATCGCTGGGTGTAATAATTACCCCACAGGCGTGGATACCGGTATTCCTTAACGATCCTTCCAAAACCTGCGCCTGCTGAATAGTTTCGGCACTTAAATCCTTCTGGCTGCCCAGATTTTTCAACTCTACTACTTTCTCGTATTCATCAGGGCGTAAAGCATCCTTCAAACTCTTCTCGTCGAGGTTAAAGATTTTAGCGAGCTTCATATTAGGGATCAGCTTCGCAATTTTATCAGCCTCGAACAAAGGCAGGTCCAATACCCGCGCCGTATCGCGGATAGATGATTTGGCTGCCATGGTACCGTAAGTAATGATCTGCGCTACCTGGTTAGCACCGTATTTGTTAATTACGTAATCCATTACACGGCCACGCCCCTCATCGTCAAAGTCGATATCGATATCGGGCATGGATACACGATCCGGGTTTAAGAAACGCTCAAAAAGCAGGTCGTATTTAATCGGGTCAATATTGGTAATCCCCAAGCAATAGGCCACTGCCGAACCGGCTGCTGATCCCCTGCCCGGACCTACCGATACATCAAGGTTTCGCGCTTCAGCAATAAAATCCTGTACAATCAGAAAGTAACCCGGATAACCGGTTTTTTCAATCGTAGCCAGCTCGAAATCCAAACGCTCTATTACATCGTCGGTTAAAGTTCCGTAACGCCGTTTGGCACCTTCGTAAGTTAAATGCCTTAAAAACTTGTTCTCTCCGCGTTTGCCACCATCGGCTTCATCTTCGGCAACCAAAAATTCATCAGGGATATCGAATTTAGGCAAAAGTACCTCGCGGGCAAGTTTATAGGTTTCAATTTTATCAAGAATCTCCTGGATATTCAGTATCGCTTCGGGCAAGTCGGCAAAAAGCGCCTTCATTTCGTCAGCCGATTTAAAATAATATTCCTGATTAGGTAAACCATAACGGTAGCCACGGCCACGGCCTATCGGTGTAGCCTGCTTCTCACCGTCTTTTACACAGAGTAAAATATCATGCGCATTGGCATCCTTTTTATTTACATAATAGGTATTATTGGTAGCAACCAGTTTAACCGCATGTTTATTAGCCAGGGCAATTAAAGTTTCGTTTACACGGTCTTCATCTTCCTGGTTGTGACGCATTACCTCGATATAAAAATCATCGCCAAACTGGGCCTTCCACCAGAGTAAGGCTTCTTCTGCCTGATTTTCGCCGAGGTTTAATATTTTATTCGAAATTTCTCCCGAAAGGTTTCCGGAAAGGACAATAATATCGTCTTTATATTGTTCAATTATCCCTCTATCGATACGCGGAACGTAATAAAAGCCTTTTGTATAGGCAATAGACGACATTTTAGCCAAATTGTGGTAGCCTTTTTTATTCTTTGCCAGTAACACCATCTGGTAACCGTTATCTTTTGTAGTACGGTCTGTATGGTCATTACAAACAAAAAATTCTACCCCTACAATCGGTGTCATGATCACCTCTGTAGGGCGCTCGCCAGCTTCAATTGCAGCAGCATTTTTAGCTTCAGCTGCTTTGTTATGGTTTAAAACCTGGTTAACAAAGTGGAAAGCCCCCATCATATTGGCATGATCGGTCATGGCCACTGCAGGCATTTTTTGCGCAGCAGCGGCTTTTACCAGATCAGGAATACTGATGGTACTCTGTAATACCGAAAACTGGGTGTGATTATGCAGGTGCACAAAAGTTGCCGCTGCGAGCTCATGCCTGTTATCGGTAAGAGCCTGTTTGGAAATCCCGGAACCTTCAGTTTTTTGCTGGCGTTTGCGGATTTCATCAGAGGCCGCTTTTAAATTGATGTGCTGTAAGCCAATCCCCTCAATCAGGCCAGGGTTTACCTCCCTGAAACGCGGAAAATACTCTGCATCAACCAGTAATTCTTCTTTTTTGAAAACCTCTCTTTTTACCAGTTCCAGAAAACAGCGGGTGGTGGCTTCCACATCGGCAGTTGCATTGTGGGCTTCACTAAAAGGAACACCGAATAAATAAGAATGCAGCTCGGTTAAGGTTGGCAGTTTAAATTTACCTCCCCTACCTCCAGGCAACTGTAATAGCTGGGCGGTTACTTCCGTACAGGTATCTAAAACAGGCATTTCTGCCAGCCGGTTGGCTACACCAAAACGGTGAAACTCGCAACCCATAATGTTAACATCGAAACCAATATTCTGGCCGACAATAAATTTTGCCTTGTTTAAAACTTCATTAAACCTGGCCAGCATTTCGTCAAAACCGATGCCCTGTTCGGTTGCCAATTCTGTAGAAATACCATGAATCCGTTCTGCATCATAAGGAATATTAAATCCCTCCGGTTTTACCAGATAATCCTGATGTTCAACCAATCTCCCCATCTCATCATGCAATTGCCAGGCAATCTGTATACAGCGCGGCCAGTTATCCGTATCGGTAATGGGTGCATTGTAATTGCGGGGCAAACCCGTGGTTTCAGTATCAAAAATTAAGTACATATGGTGCGGTAAAGAATTAACCGTTTAAGCGAAATAACGGTTCTTCAAAAATAGGGAATTTGATGGCCGATGCTGTCATCATTTTATCAACAAAATATGACGGATAAACTGAGTTTGGTTCGTAAAGACAAAAACCAAGGCATAAGAAAATTCGTCAGTTCTCCTGATAGATTTCTTTTGAATAGTTTAATTTTTCATTACCGCCTGCAACTGTTTTCCAAAATGGAATTGATAAACTTTTAAAATAAGGATAAGATTCTTCGTTACATTTAGCGTAATAAAAGCTTAAAACTGGTTAAAAATGCTCCTGGCTCACCAGTTCGCTCACGTTGTATCCTTTTTGCCTGCATCTTTCAATAATGTGTACCAGTAAATCGGCTTCCATCTTAGGTTCGCGGGCCATAATAAAAAGATATTTTTCTTCCGGATGCCCCACCACCACATAACTATAATCATCAGCCAGTTCGATTACCCAGTAACCAATCTTAAAGGGCCATAAGAACTGGGCTTTCATATCACCATCAGCTTTTTCTTCCTCAAAAAACAGTTTTGAGGTGATCGATTTTTCTTTCGCTTTTCCATCCTTATGGTAAGTGGTATATACATCAAAATGGTCATCGCCAGCCAGTGTGTATGTTTCGGTAGTCTGTTTCCAGTGTTTATCCAATAAGGTTGGAATAGAGTACAAAGAATACCATTTCCCCTCAAAAGCGTTGTAATCGATATTAGAAATGGGTTTGTTTTCCATAATTTGTTAATGTAAAAATCTCTGTTTAGTATTTACCTGATAAACCCCGATTAAATTATAAAGTTTTGAAAAGCATTTTTAAACCTTATATTTATTTCTACCTTCGATAGATATTTAACGATGAGCAAACCACTAAAAATATAACATATGAAAGTAACGGTTGTTGGTGCAGGCGCAGTTGGTGCCACTTGTGCAGATAATATTGCCCGCAAAGAATTGGCGAACGAACTTGTATTATTGGATATTAAAGAAGGTTTTGCCGAGGGCAAGGCGATCGACATGATGCAGACCGCTACCCTTTTGGGCTTCGATACCAAAATTACGGGCATTACAGGCGATTACAGTAAAACCGCCGGTTCTGATGTGGTTGTCATTACATCGGGTTTACCCCGTAAACCAGGCATGACCCGCGAGGAATTGATCGGCATTAATGCAGGTATTGTAAAAGGCGTTGCCGAGAATATTTTAAAATTTTCACCCGGGGCCATTTTTATCGTAGTCAGTAACCCGATGGATACCATGACCTATCTGGCCTTAAAATCATTGGGTTTACCTAAAGAACGTATCATTGGTATGGGCGGAACATTAGATAGCTCCCGTTTCAAGTTTTACCTATCGCAGGCATTGAACTGCAATCCGAACGATTTACAGGGTTTTGTAATCGGCGGTCACGGCGATACCACCATGATTCCCCTCACGCGTTTAGCCACTTATCAAAGTTTACCGGTAAGTAACTTACTGGATAAAGCAACACTTGATAAAGTTGCCGCTGATACAATGGTTGGCGGCGCTACTTTAACCGGATTGATCGGAACTTCGGCATGGTACGCTCCAGGGGCAGCCGGTGCCACATTGGTGGAGGCCATTTTACGCGACGAGAAAAAACTATTTACCTGCTGCGTTTCATTAGAGGGCGAATACGGGCAGAGCGATATCTGTTTAGGCGTTCCGGTAATTATAGGCCGCAACGGTTGGGAAAAAATAATCGATTTTAAATTAACAGAAGATGAGCAAACCGCATTTAATAAAAGTGCCGATGCCGTTAGAAATATGAATAACGTACTGGCGGAGATGAAGCTGGTGTAATTATAAAAGATCGTTATTTCGGATGGAGAGCAACTTGTACAGGTTTAACACCAGCAACGAAGCCGAGAACCACGTAGTGCCTGGCGAAGCTAAATCTGGTGAGATAGATCTCTCCCTGTCCGAAGCAGGTGGGCATTACGCTTCACTTCAGTCGAGATAACGACTATCTTATTAAATATTTGCTTTAAACGTTGAATACCCAAGGTGTAAATAACATTCTGACTGATGCACATAACATCAGCACTTACCACAAAATACCCATTTTGGATGGCCTGGAACTGCTGAATGCCAAAAAGCACACCATTGATTTCCCTTTTCACACACACAATAACTTTAATATTACGCTGATCTTGAACCAGACTTTCTGCACCAAACTCAGCGATAAGTTTTTACAGGCCCCGATTGGCACACTGTCAATCACCAATCCTAACGAAGTACACGCCACCCCCTGCGATAATAAACTGGGCAACTCTTTCTTTACCTTCTACATCCAGCCCGATGTACTCAAAACCTTAAATAAAGGGCGTGATGTTTTCTTTGAAGATAAAATCATCTACGATCGGGATCTTTGCAACAGCTTTCACTATTTATCCATAAATTTTAACAATCATGAGGTTGACCTCGAAAAGGAGCTGCTAAACGTTTTAAAGAAACTGGTTGAACGTTACGCCTCAGGCATACATTTCGATGATAAAAAAACAGCACTTTTCCAGAGTTTTATCAATGAGAACCTGATGGAGAAGTTTTCATTAACGGATACGGCCAGGCATTTCGGATTAGACAAATATAAATTCCTGCGTTTATTTAAGCACGAAACCGGTTTAACGCCTAACAACTACATCCTTTTACAGCGCATAGAAAAATGCAAAAAACTCATCACCAAAGACACGGATCTAATGGACGTTGCCATTGAAACCGGCTTTTACGATGTGCCCCACCTGTCGCGGCATTTCAAACGCTTTACCGGCGTTACACCTTCCGAATACAAAAGAGCTTAACTACTTAGTGCAATATCGTACAAGAGCTTTAGTTCTGTAAGTTTTATTTTTGCTGTCATACTTCAAACACAAATGAAAAGAGATAGCATCACCATTCTTATTTTATTATTTTTCGGTCTCACGGTACACGCGCAGGCTGGCAAAAACCCTGTTCCACTTAAATTAGATAGAGCAACAGCCGATTTAACCTTAAAACAAGGCGAGGAGGTCTCTTTCAGCTTCCTGTTAAAAAAAGATGTATACTATTCAATAACGGTTGAGCAAAAAGGAATTGATGTTACGATAGGCTTAAAAGATCAGCGTGGAAAGACCTTACAGGAGGTAGATTCGCCAAATGGCCGGTTCGGCAGCGAAAAAATCGTCTTCTCGCCCGATAGCACCGCCAATTTTATCCTCACAGTTAAACCCCTCGCAGATACAGCCAATGCAAAAGCGGGCAATTATTCGGTTATAGTACAAAGTCCGCCCAAAAAGTTAAAACCACTGCAGTATAAAGCCCTCGAACAGGATTTTAACATCTTAAAAAATGCCTTTATAGAAACGCATGTTGGCCTATGGTACAATACCTATACCCAATTCGATAGTTTATGCCAGGTGCAAAAGCGTAAGTTAAAAAATAAAATGACCGCTTTAGATTTTTACAAGCTTGTTGCCCCTATCGTTACCTATACCAAAGAAGGGCATAGTGCGATTCAGCCATCAGAAGAAACCACTAATTACATCAGGCAAAATGGCCGGTATTTTCCTTTTCTGGTAAAGATTTTTGATAAAAAGGTTTATATCCTGAACGACCTCGACAATTACAAAACCAGGGGAATGCAAATTTCCAAAATTAACGGAACCAGTATCGAAAGCATAATGGAGCAGTTTTTAAGGATAGAACCTGCCGATGGCTACAATACCACCAGCAAATACCATTGGATAGAAACTGCTTTTTCTAAATATTACCTGCGTTTTTTCGAGCAGCAGCCTGCCACATTTAATCTCGAACTGATTCATCCTAAAACCAATGAAAAGATTAGCTATAGCCATATACCCGCATTAAATTTTAAACAATATGGAAAATTTGTATCAAAAGAAACAAAAGCAATACCCAATTACAGCTATAAAGAATCGGCTCAATTAAAGATCGATACACTGAACAGCATAGCAACATTAGTGGTCAATACATTTTCTACCAGTGACTATACGAATGGAAGAAAAGGATTTAAAGAATTTTTGGCAAAAAGTTTCCAGAACATTGCCGATTATAAAATACAACACCTGATTATCGACATCAGGAAAAATGAAGGAGGTGAACAGGGTATGGAAGATCACCTCATGTCTTACCTGGTGGATAGGGAATATCAAAAATACCAATATGCCGAAATCCCATCCTTTACCTATTCATTTCTGGATTATACCGAATATCGCGATAAAAAATCAGCCGAAGATTTTGAGAAAGAATTAAGAGGCGAATTTTACCGCAGCAACGATGGCCGCTACATCGAATTGCCCGGGAAATATAAAGGGGATACTCCACAGGTTAACCGTTTTAAAGGCGATGTGTATATCCTAATCAGTGGCTTAAGCTTTTCGGGAGGTTCGGAATTTGCTGCTTTGGCCAAAAATTACACCAAAGCACGTTTTATCGGTGAAGAAACGGGAGGAGGATATTACGGTAATACCAGTGGTTATTTTATCCGTTATACCTTGCCAAACTCTAAATTAACCGGCCGTATCCCAATTATTAAATTTGTGGTCGAAAAAAAAGAAACCGGTATCCCTTTTGGCCGCGGTATAATGCCGGATGATGAAGTTCAACCCAAAATCGAAGAATTTTTAAGCGGTTATGATACTGAAATGGAGTTCGTTAAAAAACTGATTAAAAACAAATAACCAATACCTGGCATGGTTTTCGGGTAATTAGTTTATTTTAGGCAGATAAATGTTTACTATGAAAGCCATCTCCATTCCTTTAAAACTGATCAACCTACAGGACGATGGCTTCCACCTTTTGATGGAAGTTGTTGTTTTTAAGGAGCAACATCTGGCTGTGCTGGATACCGGCGCATCAAGAACCGTGTTCGATAAATCCTTAATTGAAGAGTACCTGTCAGAGTCCATGCAGGTATCAGACGAAATTAATGCCGCTACACTTTTTACTACCACTACAACCATACAGGCCACACTGCCCCTGTTAAAAATTGGCACATTAAAAATCAGGGATTACGAAACTGTAGCCTTCGATCTCCAGTCAGTCAGTGATACCTATCAACAATTTGGTCACCCACCAATTAAAGGTATTATTGGTGGCGATATATTGATGCAGTATAAAGCAGTTATCGATTATAAAAAACTGCAACTGCGGCTTTATAAAGAATAATAATGCAACTGGTCATTTAACCCTTTACACGATGTTGCTTTAATTGATTACTGTGTCCCACGTAAACGTTAACGGCAACTTTCTGTAATATTTTCCTGGCCCTGGCTTCTTACACATATCAGCGTTTTGGAAACACCTTTAAACTCCCGGGGCATTAAGGCTCCGTTCAGACTGTGTATCAGCGAAATGGTGGTTTAAACAAATTTTGTTTTGATTTATATAGGTTTCTTTATAAATTTAAGTTAACCAAATCAATCAAACATGAAATTTCTGAAAATCTTAGGAGGTATTATTGCCGTACTGGCAATTATCTTTGTTATAGGTGGACTGGTTTTACCAAAAACCTATTCTGTTAGTCGCAGCATTGTAATTAATGCACCTGATAGTGTTATTTATAAAAACATCGCCGATTTTAAAGAATTTTACAAATGGAACCCATGGGCTAAAATGGAACCAACTGCTAAAACCACTTATTCGGGTACTCCGGCGCAGCCCGGTCACGTTTACGCCTGGGAAGGTAAGGAAACCGGACAAGGATCAATGACAATATTAACCTCTAAACCAAGTACAAACGTAGATATTGAGCTAAAATTCATCAAACCTTTCGAAAGTTTAGCCGATACCAAATTCGATATTCAACCTGATGGAACCGGACAAAAAGTAACCTGGACCATGAGCGGCGAAAACAACATGATTTCAAAATGGATGTGCGTTTTTGTAAGCATGGATAAAATGATCGGTAAAGATTTCGAGGCAGGTTTAAAATCGTTAAAAGAAAAGTCTGAAAAAGGAAGCTAATTTTTACCGGAATTAATAAGAGAAGCTCCTCAATTAAAATTGGGGAGCTTTCTTTTTGCCTAAGCCGTAAAACGCAAACAATTGTGTCGGTTTGACGTTAAAAAAGCATTAAAAAACAACTTCTGGCTCTTAATATTTTGTAATTCGCTATTTTTTAGATTACTTGCTAACAAATGAATTTATTACTTGTAGAAGATGAACCCAATGTGGTTTCTGTAATTTCGAGGGGCCTTAACGATGAGGGGTTTAACGTAAGCATTGCTCCCGACGGCTTGATCGGAAAACAGATGGCACTAGAAAATCACTTCGACCTGATTATTCTCGACATCATGCTACCCGGAATAAATGGCTTGGAACTCTGCAAAATCATTAAGGAGCACAGGCCGAATATACCTGTTATTATGCTTACCGCATTAGGTACTACCGAAAACGTGGTAAACGGCCTGGATAACGGCGCAGACGATTACCTCATCAAACCTTTCAAATTCGCAGAGCTTTTTGCACGTATCAGGATGTTGTTACGGCGGTATCAGGGTGTAATTTCGCAGGACCAGGTGATTACGATTGCCGATTTACAGATCAATCTGAGTGCTAAAACGGTAAAAAGAAACCAACAGGAAATTACGCTTACTGCAACCGAGTACCGCTTATTGGAATATATGGCCAAAAACAAGTCGAAAATCCTCTCGCGGATCGATATCCTGGAAAATGTATGGGATATCGATTTCAACCTTGGCACCAATGTGGTTGATGTTTATGTGAATTACCTCCGTAAAAAAATCGATAAAAATGCCGATCAAAAACTGATTCATACTGCGGTAGGCCTGGGTTATATCTTGAAGGAAAAATAGATGGAGATCGCTAAGAAAATTACCCTGCTTTTTGCCATTTTATCGGCAATTATCATTTCGCTGTTAAGTGGGTTTGTATGGTACTTTTCAAACGATTTTGCTTTCGAAGATTTTTATAAACGTTTAGAAGCCAGGGTTAATATTAACGCCCAAATAAAACTTTATGAGGATGCCAATAATACCGCCTATGCTAAAATGCGCAACCAATACCTGGAACGTCTTCCATCCGAAAAAGAATATATCGTACTTGAGGGCGAAGCCACGAAGAAAATCGATCGCGAATTACCTGCCAGCTTTTATAACCGCATAAAGGCAGGTGTTATGGCCCGTTACCGGGTTGAAAACCATTTTTATGCCGGAAAAGCCTTTAAAAATGGCCAAACAAAATACATCGTGATTGTTTCGGCCAGTGATCCGGTTGGTTTTCGCGAATTAAAAGCTTTACAACGGCTCCTGATTATTGGTTTTTTCCTGTCGGTATTTCTGTCGTTTGTAGTCGGCTGGAAATTCTCGAACTATATGCTTTCGCCACTCCGGAACATTATTAAAAGTGTAAAAAAAATCAAAGCAGAAAATCTCCACCTGCGGTTGGACGTAAAAAAGGGGAACGATGAAATGTCGCAACTTGCCCAAACCTTTAATAATATGCTTAACCGTTTGGAAACTGCTTTCGAAACACAGAACAATTTTATCAGCAATGCTTCGCACGAGTTAAGAACTCCCCTTACCATCATCAGTGGCGAAGTAGAACTGGCCCAGAAAAATATTTCCGACCCACAAAAACAGGAAAAGGCACTTGCTAAAATAAAAGATGAGGCCGAAAGGCTTGAACACATTTTAACGAGTTTATTGGGGCTTGCACAATCGGGCTTTAATGGCAAAAACCAGCCCTGGGAAATGATACGGATGGACGAATTGCTTTGGGAAATCTCAGATTCGGTAAAACAGGTACATCCCAACAGCAAAATTGAGATCGATTTAAGCAAGCTTCCGGATGATGATAGCCTGCTTTCGCTCCGGGTAAATAAAAATCTTATGAAGCTGGCCATTAGCAACATTGTAAGCAATGCCTGCAAATATTCTAACGAAAACCTGGTGAACATTAATATTGAAAGTAAAGCCAATATGCTTTCTATCGGCGTAACCGACCGCGGCATAGGCATCCCACAAAGCGATATCCAGCACATATTCGAACCTTTCTTCCGTGCCTCTAACACTGGCGATTTTAAAGGTTATGGTGTTGGGCTTCCGCTTTCCCTTAATATTATCCGCTTGCACAGGGGAAGCATTGCCATCAAATCAGAAGAAGGTGTGGGGACAGAAATTAAGGTTTTATTACCCATCAAGGGCTAATCAGTGTCCGTAAATGTAGTAAAAGACCAGTGAAAACCGGTATACGATCTTTAGAAACGAATTTTTGCCATCCCAAAGTTCAAACACGGAGATAATTTGCTATTTTCGGCCTAAAGAACGATTAGGGCACTAAACCAGCGGTTATCATCATGGTCAAATATTTTACTTTCAGTTTATCCATTGCATTTATCTCGTGGATGGTGGGCATGGTGATTAATGCTTTCCTTTCCAAAACTACATTTTACCAGGAAAGGCTGTCTAAGCTGAATTTCATCCAGAATGAACACATAAACCGCTGGCTCGGTCTCACGCCCTTCAAGTGGATCATTATGCACAGTTTCTTTAAGTTTTTTAACCCTAAACT
Source organism: Pedobacter zeae (assembly GCF_014196715.1). Taxonomy (GTDB): domain Bacteria; phylum Bacteroidota; class Bacteroidia; order Sphingobacteriales; family Sphingobacteriaceae; genus Pedobacter; species Pedobacter zeae. Next base: position 711,172 of record NZ_JACIEF010000002.1, on the reverse strand, counting down.
TTCCATAAAAAAAAGAATCCTGGCAAAAGAATTAAACGAGTACCGAATCGAAATGACCACTGCCGAACTTAACCATCTTTTCGCCTTTTCTTTTATGTCTGTTTTTATGTTCATTAAAATAATTCAGGGTCTATACCTGTTTGCACTGATTATGCTGCTTGTAAATGTGTTAATGAATCTATATCCAAGTTTGCTGCAACAGCAAAATAAAAGACGGATTGACCGTTACCTTGAGCCGTTAAACCGGCGCTCAGCCTAGATTGCATACCATGTTACCGGCATTAACCACCTGATTCCCAAAAGGAGTACCTTCTAATCTGATTCTAATCCTGTTCTTATTTGGCTGTAATTTTTGCGGGTTATTCTTGTATTAATAACCACATAGTTTATTTAATTAAGATATAGCCCATGAAAACAGTATTATTGCCTACCGACTTTAAATTAGAAAGCATCAGGATTGTAGATGCGCTGGTGCAGCATCAGGCAAATGAGAAACTGAACATCATCTTTGTTCATGCCTTTAAGTTGTCTGATTCTATTACCGATATGCTCATGCTGAGCCGTCGCAGCCGTGATTACGAAAACATCAGTGATGAATTTTACCGCGAACTGGAAGCTGTTAAAGAAAAATATGCCCATCAGATCAACACGATCGGTATTGAGTATTTCTATGGAAGTACCGTGGCCGCTTTTAAAAATTTCCTCGAGGCTTTTGATATATCCTGCATAGCCTACCTCAAAGGTTATTCATTTAAACCAATCAATAAATACAGTATCGATCCTAAAATATTAACGGAACGGGCAGGCTGTTCAGTAATTCAATTAAATGCCTTGTCTGTTCATGCCAGCGAAAACTTGGTAGATACAAAAATGTATGAGACACAGTTGCAAGAATCAAACGTTTAATCATCACATTTCAACCCTTATATTATGCTTTTACGAAACAATATTCCGCTCACTTATATATTTGGAAAGATCAAAAAGGAAGTCCTGTTTGTTATTGGCTACTCCATAGGCATTGTAGTATTGTATGAGAACTTCCATGTTACACGCATTTCAATTCCTGTTGCTGTGCCGGCTTTACTGGGAACCATTATTTCGCTTTTACTGGCATTCCGTTCCAACCAGGCATACGATAGATGGTGGGAGGCAAGGATTCTTTGGGGCGCCATAGTAAACGATTCAAGATCACTCTCCCGCCAGATATTGTCATTTGTAGATAATCCGTATGGAATGGATGAAATTGAAGAATTTAAAGCCCGTTTCATCAAAAGGCAGATTGCCTGGTGTTATGCATTAAGTCAGTCGCTAAGAGGCTTCAATGCCCGGAAAGGTTTGGATGAATACCTTAGCCCCGATGAAATCACCTTTATCAAAAAACGCAAAAATGTAACCGCAACCCTATTGGAGTTACATGCTATGGATTTAAAAAAGGCATTACAGGAGGGTTGGATCAACAAATATCAGCAAATAGAGATTGATAAAACCATTACCGCATTGTGTAACCACATGGGCGGATCGGAAAGGATTAAAAATACCGTTTTCCCGGTTACCTATAGCAAGTATATCAACATGTCTATCCATTTGTTTATTGTGCTGCTGCCCTTCGGACTGATTGAATATTTTGGTTACATGGAAGTTCCTTTAGTAGTGGCCATTGCGGCATTCTTTTTACTGGTAGAGAAAATGGCTGTGCATTTACAGGATCCGTTTGAAAACAAACCTACGGATACGCCAACCACAACAATCTGCAGAACCATCGAACGTGATCTTTGCCAAATGCTCGATGACAATAAAATTTACGAAGATAAGCCACAAACAGAACTGGCGCCTGTTGGATCGTATTACATTTTGTAATCGTCTGTAGTTAAGATAAATCTCATTGATTTGAGATGGTTAGTTAATGCCATGAGCTTTCTTTTTGGATGAAAAGAATCAATGGTTTATAGTGTATAATAAGACAAAAGCCATTCATGTTTGAATGGCTTTGTTTCTACCCGGCAATCAGACGTAAGCACCTAACCGTTCTAAAAAAATTAATTCGGGATGCCTTTACAGCGGTTGAAAACGGCCTGCACCATAATATACATCAACGTTGCCTTCTTAAGGATGGGCGATCAAACATCACCATAAAAACAAAACCTCTTCAAGATTTAACTTAAAGAGGTTTCGTTATTTTATGTTCAGCGCTTACTAAGCGTCTATCTTCGCATATTTGGCATTACGTTCGATAAATTCTCTACGTGGTGCCACCTCGTCGCCCATTAACATTGAGAAAGTGTGATCGCACTCTGCCGCACTTTCTATGGTAGCCTGCATTAATGTACGTGTAGCCGGGTTTAAAGTGGTATCCCAAAGCTGTTCTGCATTCATCTCACCCAAACCTTTGTAGCGTTGGATGTGTACACTATCTTCTTTACCGGCACCTTTTAAACGTTGTACAGCAGCATCACGTTGCGCATCATTCCAGCAGTATTCGAAATCTTTACCTTTTTTAACCTGGTAAAGCGGTGGTGATGCAATGTAAACATATCCGGCTTCGATCAGGGCCCTCATATAACGGTAGAAGAATGTTAAAATTAACGTGGTGATGTGCGACCCGTCAATATCAGCATCCGTCATGATTACAATTTTGTGGTAACGCAGCTTGGTTAAATTTAAAGCTTTATTATCCTCCGGTGTACCAATACTTACCCCTATAGCGGTAAACATGTTTTTGATCTCGTCATTTTCGTAGATTTTGTGCTCCATTGCTTTCTCTACGTTCAAAATCTTACCTTTTAATGGTAAAATGGCCTGATAATTACGGTCGCGGCCTTGTTTTGCAGTTCCACCTGCCGAATCACCCTCTACCAGGAAAATCTCACATCTTTCCGGGTCGCTATCAGAGCAATCGGCAAGTTTACCAGGTAAACCCGAACCGCCCATTACACTCTTACGTTGCACCATTTCCCGTGCTTTACGCGCTGCAGCACGCGCAGTAGCGGCTAAAATTACCTTATTGATAATCATTTTAGCCTCTTTAGGATTTTCTTCCAGGTAATTGCCCAGGGCCTCACCTACCGCCACATCAACAGATCCCATTACCTCACTATTACCAAGTTTGGTTTTGGTTTGTCCTTCAAATTGCGGCTCCTGTACTTTTACCGAAACAACTGCGGTTAAACCTTCCCTGAAGTCATCACCGGTGATTTCCATTTTTACGTTCTTTAATAAACCTTCCTTATCGGCATAGTTTTTTAACGTACGGGTTAAGCCCCTGCGGAAACCGGCAATATGGGTACCCCCTTCGTGGGTATTAATGTTGTTTACATAAGAGTGAACATTTTCTGAATAACTATCGTTATATTGAAAAGCCAGCTCTACCGGAACACCGTTTTTAATACCTTCGATATAGATCGGCTCTGCTAAAATTGAAGTCCGGGTATCATCCAAAAAGGCAACAAATTCCTTTAAACCACCTTCAGAGTGGAAAGTTTCTGAAAGGAATGAACCATCGTCCAGTTTCTCACGCTCGTCTGTTAAGGTTAATTTAATCCCTTTATTTAAGAAAGCCAGCTCACGCAAACGGCCAGCCAAAGTATCGTATTTATATTCTGTAGTTTGCGTAAAAATAGTCGGGTCAGGGCTGAACGTTACAATAGTACCACGTTTATCGGTAGTGCCAACTTCCTTCACGTCATACTGCGGAACCCCGATTTTATACTCCTGCATCCAGATCTTACCTTCACGGTGTACCTCGGCCTTTAAATCGGTAGATAATGCGTTAACACAACTTACCCCCACTCCATGTAAACCACCTGAAACTTTGTAAGTATCTTTATCAAATTTACCACCGGCGTGTAAAACCGTCATAACGATTTCTAAAGCCGATTTATTTTCTTTGGTATTAATTCCTGTCGGAATACCGCGTCCATTGTCTTCAACCCTGATGGAGTTGCCTTCCAGGATACGTACATCGATCGTATCTGCATGACCGGCCAAAGCCTCATCAATGGAGTTATCTACAACCTCGTAAACCAAATGGTGTAAACCTTTAATTCCCGTATCGCCTATATACATTGAAGGGCGCTTACGCACCGCTTCCAAACCTTCTAAAACCTGTATATTATCTGCCGAATAATTTGACTTTAAATCCTGTTCTTCGCTCATATTTTAATTAAAAACAATAAGTATCAAAAATACGGAAATTTTGGCATTTAAACTAATATGTGGATAAGTTTTAGGCTGTTAAAAGATTGGTATAAAAGTCGCCCGCATGGTGTTTAAATAAAAAAATCTATTCTTTTTTCTATCAATCGACAAGATAAATCACAAACCTGTTCTGGAGCGCAGGACCTGTACAAAACACTCCGTTTCTTCCCGGTTTTACGCTTTTGGGCTTCGCTGCCTCCTACCCCATCACTTGCAGGGTAACGCTTCAACCGCCCGCCTGTAACGGCAGGAGGCTATATGGCCAAAATGGCATTCCATCTTTAGGGTTGCAGGATGCAGAAACCCTTGTTCCTAAACCTGATTGAGCGGAATAGCCCGCACCCCGATTTTTCATCGGGAGAGGACTATAAGCAAAAGCAGGGCTGCAAACCGCCAAGAACCATTAACCGATCATTTCCTAATCTTTGCTGTAAAACACCAACCGATGGGCTAAATAAGGTTTATAGCAGGTGCTGACACGAACCAGGCCGATGGTATTCATTTTTGGGGTTTGTAACATGCAGAAACCCTTGTTCCTAAACCTGATTGAGCGGAATAGCCCGCATCTCGATTTTTCATCGGGAGAGGACGATAAGCAAAAGCAGGGCTGCAAACTGCCAAGAACCATTAACCGCTCATTTCCTAATCTTTGCTGTGAAACACCAACCGATGGGCCAAATAAGGTTTATAGCAGGTGCTGACACGAACTGTAGCCATGAGAATTATCATATAGGATTAAACAGCTAACCTAGGTACCCAAACATTGGTAAATTCAACCAAGCGCCGAACGCAAAACAGAACTTGTGTCCTAACAGGCCTTTCTTTAAATTGCATATCAAAACTAATTTATATAAGTTTGCTAAAATTTATTAAACAATAATGGAAAGAAGAACCTTTAAAACCTTTGGTTTACTTGCAACAGCAACATTAGTAACTGCCTTGTCTGCATGCCAGAACAAAGACACTAAAACTACTGAAACTAAAAAAACAGAGAGCACTACTGCAGCGGTTTCTCCGACCGACAAAATTGTGTTTGTTAACTCCGATTCGCTGCTTACTAAATATGAATACTTCAAAGATCTTAAAGTAAAGTTTGAAGGTAAAACCAAAAATGCGCAGGCCGATATGCAGGCAAAGGGCCAGGCCTTTCAGAGAGAAGTTGCTCAATATCAACAATCTGCCGCTACTTTATCGGCCGATCAGCGTAAAAGTACCGAAGAGCGTTTAGCACGTAAACAACAAGAGCTGCAAACCTATCAGCAAAATGCGGGTGGCGCTTTACAGAATGAGCAAGCCGTTGAAAACGAAAAGTTATATGATAAAGTAGCCGATTATTTAAAAGGTTATGCGAAGCAAAAAGGATATAAAATGGTATTGACCTACTCGAAAGGCAACAGCGCCATTTTATTTGCCGATGAAAGCTTAGATGTAACTTCGGAAGTAATTAAAGGCTTAAATGCCGAATACAGCAAAAAATAAGCAATACAATATTTAATTCAGAATGCCCTGCTTAAAAACGGGGCATTTTTTTTGTGCTGTTTTTTTCGGATATTAGAAAACTATGGAAAAACAGCATCAGGAATTTATGCAGATGGCCATCGATCTGTCTGTACAGAATGTAAGCGAAAGCATTGGTGGCCCTTTTGGCGCTGTGGTGGTAAAAGACGGCAAGGTGATTGCCAAATCGGCGAATAGGGTTACTTCTACCAACGATCCAACTGCACATGCAGAGGTTTCGGCCATTAGGCTGGCCTGTACCGAATTAAATACTTTCGATTTAAGTGGCTGTGTAATTTATACCAGCTGCGAGCCCTGCCCTATGTGTTTAGGAGCTATTTATTGGGCACGGATTGATACCATCTATTACGCAAATACCAAGGCAGATGCCGAAAATATCGGCTTTAGCGACAAGTTTATTTATGAAGAGCTGGATAAACCGATGGACAAAAGGAGCCTTCCGGTCATCCAGCTGATGCGGGATGAAGCTTTGTTGGCTTTTAAGCTATGGGAAACTTCTACACTGCGGATTAATTACTAGTACATCGGGCATAAAACAACTACGGGTTAGTAAGTGTCTTTAATAAAAACAAAGATGAATTACGAGCAAAAAATCAACAGCGAACTGGAGTTCTGGAAGTTTAAAATCTTACAGAAACCTTCACTATTGAACAAAATGACCGATAAAGTTCAGAAGAAAATAAACAGTTACATTCCAGACAAAGTGCATAGCGCCATTACCACGGCAATCAAGCAGATGGTTAAGGCTGTTCTTTTTGGTTCTACCTTTACAACATCGAAACCCATCACCGATTTAACTTTAATGCACCGTGAAGCATTGGTAAAGCAAAAAATTGATAATTACAAAAAAACCGGCGCTGCAGAAGGTGGAATTACAGGAGCTGGCGGTTTTCTAATGAGCCTGGCCGATTTCCCTTTACTGCTGGGTATTAAAATGAAGATGCTTTTTGATATCGCCGCGATTTACGGATACGATGTTAAAGATTACCGCGAGCGTTTATACATTTTACATATTTTTCAACTGGCCTTTTCGAATAAGGAAGAAAGCCAGAATGTATTTTTTAAAATGCAGAACTGGGACGATAAAGCTCACCGGTTACCTGCCAATATTGATGAATTCGATTGGCTCACTTTTCAGCAACAATACCGCGATTACATTGATTTAGCCAAACTGGCTCAACTACTGCCTTTTGTAGGTGCAGCAGTTGGTGCTGTAGCCAATTATAAATTGATCGAAAAACTGGGCAAAACAGCCATGATGGGTTACCGCATGAGGTATTTCAGTTTACAGTACGCCGTTAGCAGTTCGCAAGAAACTGAAAACCGTAAGCTGAAAACTGGAAACTAATCTTCTTTCTCAAACATGCCACCGATAAGGTCATCTGTTTCACGCCGGTCTTTTTTCGTTGGGCGGCCTGTCCCCCTGTCGCGTTTCAGGCTTGGCGCATGGAACATCGATTTAAAGGCATGGGTTTCTTCAACAGGAGTTAGGTCCTTATATTTGGTTAAGGCGGTTGGCGAATCGGTTCTGTTGTATGAAAGTTCAATTACTTCTATAATTTTCTTTTCAATACCTTTCGATACCTGATAAACATCTCCAACTTTTACAATAGCCGAAGGTTTAATATTCTGTCCTTTCAGCTTTACTCTTCCGGCTTTACAGGCATCAGTAGCAAGACTCCTCGTTTTAAACAGCCTGATCGCCCATAAATATTTATCTATCCTAAGTTTTTCTGTCTCTGTCATAAAATTCAAAAATACGTAATTAGGGTTAATTGTTTAAACTGGTTAATTAAATAGCGCTTATTCCGGCAATTAAACAGCAACCAATTATACCCAACTACAAAACAATTTAAACAATTAACCCTTTTAATAAGCAAAAATTGATTTATTTTGCGTAAAATTTAAAAACATCATGTACTCAGATTTAAAGAAATTAATTGAAGCCGCTTGGGAAGACAGAACCCTTTTACAATATAGCAACTATTGCGAAGCCATCGAAACTGTAATTCAGGGTTTAGATAAAGGCGAAATCCGTGTTGCTGAACCAGTTTTAAACTCTTGGGGCATTAATGAATGGGTTAAAAAGGCGGTAATTTTATATTTCCCGATCCGTGAGATGAAAGAAATTAAAAATGGCCCTTTTGTTTACCATGATAAAATGGAATTAAAAACCGATTACAAGGCAACGGGTGTTCGCGTTGTTCCTATGGCAAGCGCACGTTACGGTTCGTTTTTGGCAAAAGGTGTAATCATGATGCCATCGTACGTCAATATTGGCGCTTATGTTGATGAAGGCACTATGGTTGATACCTGGGCTACGGTTGGCTCTTGTGCACAGATCGGTAAACGCGTTCACTTAAGCGGTGGTGTGGGTATTGGTGGTGTTCTGGAACCGGTACAGGCTGCTCCGGTAATTATCGAAGATGATGCTTTCTTAGGTTCAAGGGCCATTGTGGTAGAAGGTGTTAAAGTAGAACGGGAAGCAGTGCTTGGAGCCAATGTTGTATTAACCGCATCAACCAAAATTATCGATGTGACCGGCTCAACACCTGTTGAATACAAAGGTATTGTTCCTGCGCGTTCCGTAGTCATTCCCGGAAGTTATACCAAAAAATTCCCTGCCGGCGAGTTTCAGGTTCCCTGTGCATTAATTATCGGAAAACGTAAAGAAAGTACGGATAAGAAAACCTCACTTAACGATGCGTTAAGGGAAAATAATGTAGCAGTATAAATGGTTTAAGGTATAGGGCTTAAGGTGTAAGGCAACACCCAAAGCCTTAACCTTTTACCTTAAACCTTACACCTCTAATGAAGATTGGATTCGATGGCAAACGGGCGGCCAACAATTTAACCGGATTGGGCAATTACAGCCGATCCTTAATTGAGCATTTGGCCAACCAGTTTCCCGAACACAAGTACCTGGTTTATTCCCCAAAAGTAAAACAGGCAAAACAGATCGATGCTTTTTTTGAAAAAGAGAACATCGAACTTCAGCTCCCTAAAAACGGCCCGTTTTTATGGAGGACATTAAATATCCTTAAAGATTTAAACCAGGATGGATGCCAGATTTTTCATGGCCTTAGTCAGGAAATACCATTGGCCATACAACATACCAGAATTAAATCGATCGTTACCATCCATGATCTGATTTTTCTCCATTTTCCGCAATACTATAAATTTATTGACCGGAAATTATACGAATGGAAAAGTAAATCGGCCTGTAAACGTGCCAGCAAAATTATCGCCATCAGCGAAAAAACAAAAAAGGATATTATTGATTTATACAAAATCAGTCCAGAAAAAATACAGGTGATTTACCAAAGCTGTGACGACAGTTTTAAAACCCCTTTCCCGCAACACGCCTTAAGCCGCATCAGTGCAACTTATAAACTACCTGAAAAATACATCCTGAACGTTGGCACCATTGAAGAACGTAAAAATCTGAAATTGGCTGTACAAGCATTAAAAAAGGTTGATGAGGAGTATAAACTCGTAGTAATAGGTAAACAAACGGGCTATTTTAAAACCGTAGAAAAGGAAATCGAAAAATTTGACTTAAAGGATCGCATCATATTCTTAAAAAACATTCCTTTTGCCGATCTGCCAGGCATTTACCAGATGGCAGGCGTTTTTGTTTATCCTTCCTTTTATGAGGGTTTTGGCATTCCTATTATTGAGGCTTTGTACTCAGGCATTCCGGTGGTTGCCGCAACAGGTTCGTGCCTGGAAGAAGCGGGCGGACCAAATAGTTTATATGTTTCGCCAAACGATGCCGACGGACTGGCAAAATCCATCAATCAGGTTCTGGAGAACTTTGAGCTCCAAAAGGAAATGAAGGAAAAAGGATTGGAATTTGTTCAGAAGTTTAACAGTTCGGTTGTTACAAAGCAATTAATGGATTGTTATCTATCTCTTTGATCGGTGGCTTTTTCGTTACTGATTTTTCAGGTTGATGATAAAGGTTACCGGTTACAGAGGTTTAGCTTTTACAGGTGAAAAGCAAGGCGAGTGCTCCTATTAAACGTTAATCCTGCCAATGCTGCAAGTCTTCACTCCTGCTTCGCTCCAAGCTTTCCGCAAATTTAAATCAGGCAGCCCATATTTTTATATTAAAACATAAAAGAGGCCTGAATTTATTTAAAATTCAGGCCTCTTTGGTTCATTTAATTGATTTTTATTTTTATTTAGCAGCAGAAACTATTGATGGGTATTGCGCCAATATTTCTTTAACACCAGTATACAAACGTTGTTCTCTTTTATTAAAGTTATCAAGGTTAAAACCAGATCCCTGTCCGTGCCAGAATAAAATCTTTTTAGCCGGATCCAGGAAATCGATGATAATGGTACCATCAATATATTGGTTTACGTAGGTTCCGCCGCCCCAGAAAGGATTTCCCCAGCCGCCACGCCAGCCCCAACCCCAGCCACCATAGTAAGCCGGACCATAAACGTCAGTTTTTTCTCTGGCTACTACAACCAGGTTAACCAATAGGTCAGGCCGGTCTGATTTCGTAAATCCTTTTGCATTCATTTCAGATTCAACCGCAGCCATTAATCGGCGCTTGTCTAAGTTGTTCAGCTTAATCCTGGCAATGCCTTTATCGTAAAAATTGTAAGTTTTGTAACCGCTTAAATCAACATTTTTATCATAGTCTGATGCGGTACGGAGTGTTGTACATCCTGCTAATGCCAATACCACTGTAAAAAGCATTAATAATTTTTGTGCTGTTTTCATTTTTTGTGCGCTCTTGTATTAATAACCTGACTTAAATATAACGATATTGTAACTCAAATGGTAAATCATTTAATTTTTTTTACAATCAGATTGTTAAGTGTAAAACGATTTCCGTTTGATTATGTTTTGACGTTATATTACTCAGACTAAATATTTTATAATTGGATTAATCGTTGAATTCGTAAATGGGTGCATATGCTGATAAGACCTGTTTTACCTCCAAAATCTTTTTTTAGCCATAACGCTTTCAAAAGGCATTTAAACATGTGCGGTTTGTCGGGTCAGCTCAGGTCTTACCTTTCAATTCCGTTTTCATAATGAGAGGAATATAACTGATCAAAAATACACTATCGTTGTAAAATTCTTTTACGGATAGATTATTTAACTTCCTGTTAATAAATTAACTTTGCAAAATGTTAAGAGACGAGATTAACAAAGCTTTTGAAGTATTAAAATCGGGCGGGGTAATCCTCTATCCTACCGATACCATTTGGGGGATAGGATGTGATGCCACAAATCCGGAAGCAGTAGATAAAGTGCTTAAAATAAAAAATCGTCCGGCCGAGAAAAGCTTAATTGTGTTACTGGATGCAGATAGCAAACTGCAAAGTTATGTTTCCGAAATACCTGATGTAGCTTACGATCTGATCGAATACGCTGAAAGCCCGCTTACCATCATTTTTTCGAATGCCAAAAACCTGGCTCAAAATGTAATCAATGCAGACGGCAGTGTAGGCATCAGGGTGGTTAAACACGATTTTTGCACCCCATTAATTCAGCGTTTCAGGAAACCTATCGTATCAACTTCTGCAAATCTAAGCGGACAGCCTTCGCCAAAATTCTTTGATGATATTGATCCCGCTATTCTTGATGCGGTTGATTACGTAGTAGATTTTGAACAGGAAAACCGGACCAGCAGAAAACCATCCACGATTATGAAACTTTCTCCTGGCGGACAGTTCGAATTTATCAGGAAGTAAGCCTCAATAGTTTTTATTAATTTCGCATCATTAAATAATTCGTCACCTGCTTTATTTTTTGGGTCTTATATAATTAACAAATGCTGGCCACAAGTAGTTACAAGGCAGTTGAAAGCTTTTTCTACTTGTAAAGTAAATTCAGCATGACGAAACAATTTTTATGCAACAACACCTACAAAATCCCATATTTAAAACCTTATCAACCATAGCAGATAAGAACAATACCGAAGCTTATGTCATCGGTGGTTTTGTGCGCGATTTATTTTTAAACCGCCCCTCGAAAGATATTGACGTAGTGGTGGTAGGCAGCGGAATTGAATATGCAGAGGCCGTAGGGCGAAAATTAAGCACCAAAGTAGCGGTTTTTAAAAACTTTGGAACGGCAAATATTAAATATCAGGATTTAGAGGTAGAGTTTGTAGGCGCCCGGAAAGAATCTTACCGATCAGATTCGCGCAAACCCATTGTTGAAGACGGCACTTTGGAAGATGACCAGCTCCGCAGGGATTTTACCATCAACGCATTGGCAATCAATTTAAATGCTAAGCATTTTGGCGAACTTTTAGACCCTTTTGATGGCGTTAAGGATTTAGAGAATAAACTGATCCGTACCCCGCTTGATCCTGAAATTACTTTTTCTGACGATCCCTTGCGCATGATGCGGGCCATCCGTTTCGCTTCACAACTTAATTTCGATATCGATCAGGCAGCACTTCAGGCCATTAAAACACAGAAACAGCGTATCAGCATTGTATCCAAAGAACGGATTACCGACGAGATGAATAAAATCATCTTGTCTAAAAAACCGTCAGTAGGTTTTAAACATCTTTTTGATACCGGGTTATTGCACATTATTTTCCCTCAAATGGCACAGCTTTACGGAGTGGAAATTATTAAGGGTAAAGGCCATAAAGATAATTTTTACCATACCTTGGAGGTACTGGATAACATTTGCGAAGTTACCGATGATTTATGGTTGCGCTGGGCGGCTATTTTACACGATATTGCCAAACCGGCAACCAAACGTTTTGAAGAAGGCCACGGCTGGACTTTCCATGGACATGAAGACCGCGGCGCCCGTATGGTGCCGAAAATTTTTGCACAGCTAAAACTTCCTTTAAACGAAAAAATGAAGTATGTACAAAAACTGGTACAACTTCACTTACGTCCGATTGTTTTGGCACAGGAAACCGTAACCGATTCGGCAGTGAGGAGGTTACTTTTTGATGCAGGCGAAGAAATCGAAAGCCTGATGTTGCTTTGCAATGCCGATGTAACCACCAAAAATGAATACAAAAAAACCAAATACAGGAACAACTTTGAGCTGGTAAAACAAAAGCTGAAAGATGTGGAAGAACGCGACAAAATCAGGAACTGGCAACCTCCGATTACAGGTAACGACATTATGGAGACTTTTGGGCTCGAAGCAGGAAAAGAAGTGGGTATGATAAAAAATGCCATCCGTGAGGCCATATTAGAAGGCGAAATCAAAAACGACTACCAGGAAGCATACGATTTTATGCTCCATCAGGCAAAACAAATGGGATTAAATCCTGTTAATAAATAATTTGATTGCCCAATTAAAAAATGAGGATGCCTTTTATGGCATTTGATGTTTGTGGTAATTATAAATTAACTTTATTTTTACGGTTCCAAAATACAATAATGGCTATTTATAAATTTAGAATTACTTTCGAAGATTTTGATGATGTTGTAAGAGAGATCGACATTAAATCAAACCAAACATTTGAAGATCTGCACAAGGCTATCCACCGATCTACTGGCTATAACGCCGAAAAATCTTCGTCTTTTTATGTAAGCACCGATAACTGGCTAAAAGGTGATGAAATTGCTTATTTACCCAGCGAGCGCAAAAAGGACCGTGTAGTTTTAATGGAAAATTCTAAATTGAGCGGTTTTATTGAAGATCCGCACCAAAAATTTTATTATACTTATAATTTTGACCGTCCTTATGATTTTCACGTTGAACTGGTAAAAATCATTTTGGATGCCGATCCTAATATCGAATACCCATTTTTGGCCAAAAGCAGTGGCGAAGCGCCAAAAATTATGGAGCAAAATAGTCCGCAGTCAGTTGATCCAAGAGGAGCTGCAGCGGCAGCGAGTGAATTTGATTTCCTTAACGAAATGGATTTTGTACCTGAAGATACAGACGAGCTTGAAGCAATGGGCGATATGGGTATTAATGAAGAGGAAAGAGATGAAGAGGAAGAAAACGAAGAAGATGAATTTGGCGATGAGTTTTCAGACAATGATCACTACGATGAGGATGGTCATAAAGATGACTACTAATTCATTTTCATTGGTATGCTGATCGAAAGCTGCACCATAAAGCAAGCTTACCGAAAGTAATTTATCTCGGGCACTGCAGAAGAATTTATGATCAAATGAAGTCAGATGTACCCTACATCTGACTTTTTCTTTTAAAGTATCATGTTAATGATAAAAAAAACATTAATCTCGATTGTTGGTCCTACGGCAATAGGCAAAACGGCCTTGGCTATCGGACTTGCCCAGCATTTTGGCACCGAAATTATCTCCGCAGATTCACGCCAGTTTTTTAAAGAAATGGCAATCGGCACAGCCAAGCCCAATGCGGAAGAATTGGCTGCAGCAAAACATCATTTTATAGACTCGCATACTGTAACACAGCTGTTCAGTACAGGCGATTTTGAGGTAGAGGCCCTAAAAAAACTCGAAGAAATTTTCCGGGAGCACGAGCTGGCCATTATGGTTGGCGGATCAGGCCTTTATGTAAATGCTTTAATTAACGGCTTGGATGAAATGCCCAATATTGATCTATCCATCCGGGAAAACCTGAACAGGCAATTTGAAGAAGAAGGCATAGCTGTTATACAAAGTCAACTGGCGCATTTAGATCCAGAATATTTCGCAAAAGTAGATCAGCAGAATCCACAAAGAATGATCAGGGGTTTAGAAGTTTTCCTGTCAACAGGCCAAAAACTTTCCTCGATGCTCTCGGCCACCAAAAAGGAAAGGCCGTTTAATATCATCAAAATCGGCCTAAATACCGACAGAGCAGTGTTATACGATAGGATCAACAAAAGGGTTGATCAAATGATTGCTGAAGGCCTGTTGGATGAAGTGAAAGGGCTTATGCCATTTAAACACCATAACGCACTAAATACCGTTGGTTACAGCGAACTTTTCGATTATTTGGATGGGAAATCCTCATTGGAGGATGCCATTGCGGCTATTAAGCAAAATACCCGCCGCTTTGCAAAACGCCAGCTTACCTGGTTTAGGAGAGATGAAGAGATTAACTGGTTTGAGCCTGATGAAAAGGAGAAGGTCATTCAGCTGATAAGCGAAAAACTTGGGTAACAAAAAAAGCTATCTCATTTGAGCTCATCGTCCTGAGCCTGTCGAAGGGTTTGTCAAAAATGCATTATTTAAGCGTTTCGACAAGCCCAACATGACAACCTCTGAAAGTTGATTTTATGAGATAGCTTTTGTTTTATAGTAACTCCCTAATTAATTGGGAAATTTCACTCCTCTATATTGAGTAATATCAACCGTTGGAATAGTAGACCCGTATTTAGCATTAATCGCATCGATAAATACATTTGCTATTACTGCATTTCCACGTGGGGTTAAGTGAATGCCATCTAAAGAGAATGCACCACCGCTAATAAATGCAGCATTAATACCTACCCCTTGAATATTCAATCCTGTTTTAACCTGATTAAAATAAGCGTAGGTATCTGCAATCGCCAAACCTTTGCTTGTGGCTAAAGATTTAATACTGCTGTTATAGCTGTTTACATAGTCTTTCACCTTAGCTACTTCATCTTTATCCAATACCCACTTATTTTCGATCGGATTTAAGGGATGTAAACCATAAGGAATAGTGCCCTGGCCGAACAAACCAGCAGACTGGAAAGGCAAACGGATAAGGTCCTCATCTGTCGCTGCTCTTACTGCACCTGTTCCGGTTTGAATAAACAACGCCTGGGCAGCAGGATTCGCAGCCTTAGCTGCTGCAAGTAATAACGATGGCTTAACCGTATTGAAATATGGGATTGATGTTACATCCGGAATAGTAGCTACAACCCCTTTTTGTCCGCCAGCCGTTAAGGCATTTAAAAAATTAGCATACAATGAAGAAAAGTTAACCTTATCAGTTAAAGTGGTTGTAGGATCAGTAGGCACAGTTACCGCACCATTTAAAGCATAACCCAATACATCGTTATTACCAAGCCATAATGAAAAGAAAGTATGATTCTTAGTCTGCACATATTGGAAATAAGTTGTAGCACCTACTTGTGCATCCGTTAAAATGCGTTCAAAAAACGGATTTGCGGCACTAAACGCTGGTGCAAATGCCAAATCAACACGCATGCCTGGTATGCCTAAATTTTGGATCTCACCGGAATATTTGAACAAACGAGTATTTGTAGGTGCATCGCGCCAACCATTACCCGGTACCGGTGTTAAAGTTGGTGTACCATTAACTAAGGCTGATAAACTAATATAACCTGAACCATTTGATTGTGCATCAGTGAAAAACGGCGAGGTAAAATTACCACCACCAACTGTAGCCATTTTGGCGGCAATTAAATTCGGATAGGCTACCTTTTGTCCTTCAAGGTATAAACCTCCATCAGCGTAACCAGAAGTTAAAGAGTTACCAATGGCAATGTATTTGCTAAAATTAGCTTGCCCTGCGGTTGTACCTGCAGGTGTTTCAATTTCTGGTTTGCATGCAGCCGTAAAAAGGATGGCAGCAGCTACGAAACTATTTAATATATATTTCTTCATTGTAATTTCTCCTACCATTTATAAGTTAACGAAATACCCGGTGCATACACCAAAGTTTTAAAAGTACCATCAAGGCCTGTTTCTATATTCTTTTGCTTACGCGATCTTACATCTTCGAAAAAGAACGATGCATTAACTTCGAAATGGCTTGTTGGTGTATAACCTAAACCCGCACTTAAAATATACCGGTTGGCATCTGGTGCCTCAGGCGTTACATAACCGTCCTGCACAGGAGAAAAAGCATAACCTACACCTGCCCTTAATGCTAACTTCTCTGAAGCCTGGTGGTTAATACCCAATTTAAATGAAGAACCATCATGATAATTACGCTCCGATTTGGTTTGTGAAGATCCATTAACAGGCTGAGCGTAATTGAATGTTAAATCCTGATAAACATGCCATTGTACCCAACTCGCATCAAATGCTAAGGCTGTACTTTTTGACAATGGAATTCCTACCCCCAAACTTGTGGTGGCCGGCAAAGGCAGTTCGGCATTAAAGGTATTACCTGCAGGAAAAGATGATCTTAATGAATTTGGCACATCAAATTCGGCAGTACCACCATCTAATTTGGTCACCACTTTTGATTTATGTACCAAAGCAAACGAGATATTGCTCAGGGTTTTTATATATAAACCGGCATTCCATCCGTAACCTTTACCTGTACCATCCAATGTAACATGGCCAGAACGGCCGTCAGGATAATTTACCGGAAGTGCACGTTGAAGGTTTACATCGCCATGGTTGTATACAAAGCCTGCCCCGATACCAATACGATCTGTTATTTTAATACTTAAAGTTGGCTGGAAATAAATAGCCTTCAGGTTTAATGAAGTAAGGGAATATTTACCCGACCAGTCATTGCCCCAATCTACCAAACCGCCGAAAGGTGTATAAACACCTAAGCCAAGTTTCCATTTATTAGATTTTGGCCCCCAAACGGCATAAAACTCAAAAGGCGGTGCAATTTTATTTTTTACATTTTCTGTCACGTTCGATCCGCTTTGCTGAAAAGCTGATTTAAACAATAATGGGTTTACTCCTGCTGAAACTGAGTTTTTCTCTAAGAAAGTTACTGCACCAGGATTGAAAAATACAGAAGCTTCATCTAAAGCCAGTGCCGAACCTGCACCAGCCATACCAATTTGTTTCTGACCTTGTAAATTAACCTGGAAACCCTGCCCCAAAACCCAAAGTGGAGCAGAAAGTAATACGCTCAATAAAATTTTTTTCATTTATAAATGGTTATATAACAAATATATGCTATGCTAACATAGTAAACAAATATTTGTTTGTAAGAATTTTGATTGTCTTACGCTTGAGCGGTTGGTCCGCCAAAGCCCATAGGAAAAGGGGGCTCCTCCTGTGTCTTGATACGGCCATTTACATTTTCAAATTTTTGAATATTATCTTCTAAAGCTGATAATAAGCGCTTTGCATGTTCAGGAGTTAAAATAATTCGCGACTTTACTTTAGCCTTCGGAATGCCTGGCATTACACGGATAAAATCCAGTACAAACTCTGTGTTGGAGTGGGTAATGATAGCCAGATTAGAAAAAATCCCTTCAGCAATTTCTTCTGATAACTCTATATTTAACTGATTTTCGTTTTGTTGTTCTTCCATAATAGTTCAAAAATAAAAAATTCCGCTTCTTAATGACGGAATTTAAGACATAATGTTTGAAATAAAATAAAAAGCCCCGACAAATGCCGGGGCTTAAAGTTATTATTGGTTAAAAACCTAAGCTTCTACTTCTTCTTGTTTTGAAGCCAGTAATTTATCATATTCTTCCTGAGAACCAACGATGATACGCTCGTAACCACGTACACCAGTACCTGATGGAATTAAGTGACCAACGATCACGTTTTCTTTCAAGCCTAACATATTATCGCGTTTACCTGCAATTGCTGCCTCATTTAATACTTTCGTAGTTTCCTGGAACGAAGCCGCAGAAATGAACGATTTAGTACCTAATGATGCACGTGTAATACCTTGTAAGATAGAACTTGCAGTTGCTGGTCTTGCATCTCTAACCGTGATCTGTTTTAAATCTTTACGTTTCAATTGAGAATTTTCATCTCTTAATCTACGTAATGAAACAATCTGACCCGGTTTGAAATCGGTCGAGTCACCTGCGTCTTCAACAACTTTCTTGTCGTACATCGCGTCGTTCTCTTCTGCAAAATCCCAACGGTCTACAGCATTGTTCTCTAAGAAAATGGTATCCCCCGGATCTTCAATGTGAACTTTCTGCATCATCTGGTGAACAATTACCTCGAAGTGCTTATCGTTAATTTTCACACCTTGCAAACGGTAAACCTCTTGAATACCATTTACCAGGTATTCCTGAACCGCTGCAGGGCCTTTAATTGATAAGATATCTGCTGGTGAGATTGAACCATCTGATAAAGGCATACCTGCTTTCACAAAGTCGTTATCCTGTACAAGGATGTGTTTAGACAATGGCACCAGGTATTTTTTAACTTCACCATCTTTCGATTCGATTGTAATCTCACGGTTACCACGTTTAACACCGCCTAAGGTTACCACACCATCGATCTCTGTTACTACCGCCGGGTTAGATGGATTACGCGCCTCGAATAACTCAGTTACACGAGGTAAACCACCCGTAATATCCCGGGTTTTACCAGTTGCACGAGGAATTTTAGCAATAATCTGGCCCGTTTGGATCGTTTCACCTTCATCAACTGAAACGTGAGCACCTACCGGGATGTTATAGCCTTTGATAAATTCACCTTTCTTATCAACAATCTGAACAGAAGGGTTTTTAGTTTTATCACGGGTATCGATAATCACTTTCTCGCGGTGACCTGTTTGCTCATCAGATTCTTCACGGTAAGTTACACCTTCAATAATGGCATCGAATTGTGCTTTACCTGCAAACTCAGAGATGATAACGGCATTATATGGATCCCACGAACAGATTTTATCACCTTTAGTCACTTTATCGCCTTCCTTAACAAATAAGAAAGCACCATAAGGAATATTGTTGGTCACGATAACCCTACCGCTTCCTGGTTCAACGATTCTAAACTCGCCTGAACGGCCTAATACCACCTGTACTTTTCCTTCTTCAGTTTCGGTATCTACGGTACGGATGTTTTCGAATTCGATAACCCCATCAAATTTAGCTACGATATTAGATTCTGCAGCAATGTTTGATGCGGTACCACCCACGTGGAAAGTACGAAGTGTTAACTGTGTACCAGGCTCACCAATTGATTGTGCAGCAATTACACCAACTGCCTCCCCTATTTGAACACGTTTACCTGATGCTAAGTTACGGCCATAACATAATGCGCAAACACCACGTTTAGACTCGCAGGTTAATACCGAACGGATTTCGATACCTTCAAGCGGTGATTCTTCGATAATTTTTGCTAAATCCTCATCGATATCCTGACCGGCAGAAACTAAAAGCTCACCATTTAACGGATTGTAAACATCGTGCAAAGAAGTACGTCCTAAGATACGCTCATATAATGGTTCAACAATATCCTCATTATCTTTCAACGCTGTAGTGTACATACCTCTTAAGGTACCACAATCCACATCGTTAACGATCATATCCTGAGCAACATCATGTAAACGACGGGTTAAGTAACCCGCATCTGCCGTTTTCAACGCCGTATCGGCCAAACCTTTACGTGCACCGTGGGTAGAGATAAAGTACTCTAATACCGACAATCCTTCTTTAAAGTTTGATAAGATCGGGTTTTCAATGATATCACCACCTGAACCTGATTTTTGAGGTTTCGCCATCAAACCACGCATACCGCAAAGCTGACGAATCTGCTCTTTAGAACCACGTGCTCCCGAATCAAGCATCATATACACGGAGTTGAAACCCTGGTTATCGCTCGATAACTGGTTCATTACGAATGTAGTTAACCTGTTGTTGATACGGGTCCAGATATCGATAATCTGATTATAACGTTCGTTATTGGTAATGAAACCCATGTTATAGTTGTTTCTTACCTCTTCAACTTCGTTAGCAGCCTGCTCTAATAAGGTATGTTTTTCTACCGGAATGTTTACATCCTGTAAGTTGAATGATAAACCTCCCTGGAAAGCCATCTTGAAACCTAGCTCTTTGATATCATCCAGGAACTGAGAAGCACGGGCCATACCTGTCATTTTAACTACCTCACCGATAATATCTCTTAACGATTTCTTAGTTAATAATTCGTTGATATAACCAACTTCTTCCGGAACCAATTGGTTGAATAATACCCTTCCAACTGTAGTTTCTGTTAATTTATTAGCAATTGTGCCATCAGCTTGTTTTACATTCACCCTTACTTTGATGAATGCGTGCAAGTCTAATTCTTTCTCGTTATAAGCAATAATTACTTCTTCCGGAGAATAGAAAGCAGAATCCTGTCCTTTAACCACCCTTGTTTCATCAGTTCTGCGGCCTTTAGTAATGTAATAAAGACCCAAAACCATATCCTGAGACGGTACTGTAATAGGCGTACCGTTTGCAGGGTTTAAGATGTTGTGTGCAGCCAACATTAATACCTGGGCTTCCAAAATTGCTGCGTTACCTAGAGGTAAGTGAACAGCCATCTGGTCACCGTCAAAATCGGCGTTGAATGCGGTACAAACTAACGGGTGTAACTGGATCGCTTTTCCTTCGATTAGTTTTGGCTGGAAAGCCTGGATACCCAATCTGTGAAGCGTAGGTGCACGGTTTAATAATACCGGGTGACCTTTTAATACGTTCTCCAGGATATCCCAAACTAAAGGATCTTTTCTATCTACAATTTTCTTGGCTGATTTAACTGTTTTTACCACACCACGCTCAATCATCTTACGGATGATGAATGGTTTGTAGAGCTCAGCAGCCATATCTTTAGGAATACCGCACTCGTGTAATTTAAGGCTTGGGCCTACAACAATTACCGAACGTGCCGAGTAATCCACACGCTTACCCAATAAGTTCTGACGGAAACGACCTTGTTTACCTTTCAAAATATCTGAAAGTGATTTTAAGGCACGGTTACCTTCAGTTTTTACCGCGTTAACTTTACGTGAGTTATCGAATAACGAATCTACAGCTTCCTGCAACATACGTTTCTCGTTACGTAAAATTACCTCTGGTGCTTTAATCTCGATCAAACGTTTTAAACGGTTGTTACGGATAATTACACGACGGTAAAGATCATTTAAATCTGAAGTTGCGAAACGGCCACCTTCTAATGGCACTAACGGACGTAATTCTGGCGGAATAACCGGAACGATTTTAACAATCATCCACTCAGGGCGATTCTCGATACGTGTATTGGCACTGCGGAAAGCTTCAACAACCTGAAGACGTTTTAACGCCTCATTTTTACGTTGCTGAGAAGTTTCGTTGGCAGCCTGGTGACGTAAGTCGTAAGATAAAGTATCTAAATCAATACGTTTTAATAAATCCTCTAAGGCTTCAGCACCCATTTTGGCGATGAATTTATTCGGGTCTTTATCGTCTAAGTATTGGTTTTCTTTAGGTAATTTATCTAAGATATCTAAATACTCTTCCTCAGTTAAGAAGTCCATATAGTTGATACCTTCCTCGGCCATTAAGCCTGCCTGGATAACTACGTAACGCTCGTAATAGATAATTAAATCTAGTTTTTTAGTAGGTAAACCTAATAAATAACCGATTTTGTTTGGTAAAGAACGGAAATACCAGATGTGTGCCACAGGAACCACCAAAGCGATGTGCCCCATACGCTCACGACGTACTTTCTTTTCTGTTACTTCAACACCACAACGATCACAAACTATACCTTTATAACGGATACGTTTGTATTTACCGCAATGACATTCGTAATCTTTTACCGGACCAAAAATACGCTCACAGAACAAACCATCACGCTCAGGTTTGTAAGTACGGTAGTTAATGGTTTCTGGTTTCAACACCTCACCGCTTGAACGTTCCAGAATAGTTTCCGGAGACGATAAGCTAATTGTGATGGATGTGAAATTGCTTTTTAATTTATTATCCTTTTTGTAAGACATACTTTCTAAGGTTAAAGGTTTAGGGCTTAGGGTTTAAGGCATAGGGTTCGAAAACCATACGCCTTATACCTTATACCTTATGCCTTAATTAATCTAATGTAATATCTAAACCTAATCCGCGTAACTCATGTACCAATACGTTAAACGATTCTGGTACACCAGGTGTTGGTAGGTTCTCACCTTTAACAATGGCTTCGTAAGTTTTGGCCCTTCCGATTACATCATCCGATTTAACGGTTAAGATCTCCTGAAGAATATTAGCAGCACCAAATGCTTCCAATGCCCAAACCTCCATCTCACCAAAACGCTGGCCCCCGAACTGGGCTTTACCACCCAATGGTTGTTGTGTAATTAATGAGTATGGTCCGATAGAACGGGCATGCATTTTATCATCAACCATGTGACCTAGTTTCAACATGTAGATAATACCTACAGTTGTGGTCTGATCAAAACGCTCACCTGTTAAACCATTGTATAAGTAGGTTTTTCCTGAAGCAGGAACACCGGCTTTAGCAATCCACTCTTCAACCTCATCGTGCGAAGCACCATCAAAAATCGGGGTAGCAAATTTAACGCCCAATTCTTTACCGGCCCACGCCAATACGGTTTCGTAGATCTGACCAAGGTTCATACGTGAAGGTACACCCAGCGGGTTCAACACGATATCAACCGGGCTACCATCAGCTAAGAAAGGCATATCTTCATCACGTACAATACGTGCAACGATACCTTTGTTACCGTGGCGACCAGCCATTTTATCACCTACTTTTAACTTACGTTTTTTAGCAACATAAACTTTTGCCATCTGTACAATTCCCGATGGAAGCTCGTCACCTACACTGATCGCAAATTTATCGCGTTTGTAAGCACCAAGTTCTTCGTTAACGCGGATACCGTAGTTATGAAGCAACATTTTAATCAGCTCGTTTTTATCATCATCAGTAGTCCATTTGTTAGGGCTAATGTGGTTATAATCGAGCTCTGCTAAAATTTTCTGCGTAAATTTAGCGCCTTTAGCGACTAATAATTCTTTGTAAATGTTATATACACCTTGCGATGTTTTTCCGTTTACAATAGCGAATAATTTGTCAACTAATTCGTTCTTTAATTTCTCAGTTGCAGTATTATAGCTCTTATCTAATTTCTCAATTGCTGATTTTTCTTCAGCTTTGGTTGTTTTCTTAGCGCGGCTGAATAATTTCGTATCAATTACCACACCCTGGATTGAAGGAGGAGTTTTTAAAGATGCATCTTTAACATCACCTGCTTTATCACCGAAGATTGCACGTAGTAATTTTTCTTCCGGTGAAGGATCAGACTCACCTTTAGGAGTAATCTTACCAATTAAAATATCACCTTCTTTTACTTCCGCACCGATACGGATAATACCGTTTTCATCAAGGTCTTTGGTAGCCTCTTCAGAAACGTTCGGGATATCTGGTGTTAACTCCTCTTCTCCACGTTTGGTATCACGTACTTCCAATTCAAACTCTTCAATATGCAATGAAGTGAAAACGTCATCACGAACAATACGTTCGTTAATTACAATCGCATCCTCAAAGTTAAAACCTTGCCAAGGCATGAATGCCACTTTCAGGTTTCTACCTAAGGCCAGTTCGCCGTTTTCTGTTGCATAACCTTCACAAAGCACCTGACCTTTGCTCACTCGCTGACCTTTCTTAACGATAGGCTTTAAGTTGATACAGGTATTCTGGTTGGTTTTTTTGAATTTGATTAAACGGTAGGTTTTGCTATCACCTTCAAATGAAACTAAACGGTCATCTTCGTTACGCTCGTATTTAATGGTAATTTCGTTAGCATCCACATATTCAACAACACCATCACCTTCAGCGTTGATCAGTGTCCTTGAGTCGCGGGCAACGCGGCCTTCCAAACCTGTACCAACAATTGGGGCCTCAGGGCGTAACAATGGTACGGCCTGACGTTGCATGTTCGATCCCATCAAAGCCCTGTTCGCATCATCATGTTCCAGGAACGGAATCAACGAAGCAGCAATTGAAGTAATCTGGTTAGGAGCAACGTCCATCAAGTCTAATTTCTCAGGCTCGATAATCGGGAAGTCACCCTCATAACGTGCTTTAACACGTGGCGTAGAGAAAACCCCTTTATCATCGTACTCCGCATTTGCCTGAGCGATGGTTTTACCATCCTCATCTTCTGCCGATAAGTAGATAACGTCTGAATCTACAACTACTTTACCATCCTCAACGCGTTTGTATGGTGTTTCAATGAAACCCAAATTATTGATTTTTGCATGCACACAAAGTGATGAAATCAAACCGATGTTTGGTCCCTCAGGCGTTTCAATTGTACATAAACGACCGTAGTGCGTATAGTGAACGTCACGTACCTCGAAACCAGCACGCTCGCGGGATAAACCACCCGGACCTAAAGCTGATAAACGGCGTTTGTGTGTAATCTCTGCCAATGGATTGGTTTGATCCATGAACTGAGATAACTGGTTTGTACCAAAGAAAGAGTTGATTACTGACGATAACGTACGAGCGTTGATCAGATCAGTCGGGGTAAACACCTCATTATCGCGGATGTTCATGCGCTCGCGGATAGTTCTGGCCATACGGGCTAAACCTACACCGAACTGTGCGTACAGCTGCTCACCTACCGTACGTACACGACGGTTAGATAAGTGATCGATATCATCCACCTCTTCTTTTGAGTTGATCAATTTGATCAGGTATTTCACAATTGCAATAATATCTGCTTTTGTTAATACTTTAACCTCATCAGGGGTATTCATCTTTAATTTACGGTTGATGCGGTAACGACCAACATCACCTAAATCATAACGTTTATCCGAGAAGAATAAACGGTCGATGATACCACGCGCAGTTTCCTCATCAGGTGGTTCTGCATTACGCAAAGCACGGTAGATGTTTTCAACTGCTTCTTTTTCTGAGTTTGATGTATCTTTCTGTAATGTATTATATATAATGGTATAATCAGCCTGACTTGCGCCATCTTCTTTTGATAAGATGATGCTTTTTACGCCGGCTTCGATAACCATATCAATGTGTTCGTCTTCTAAAACGGTTTCTCTTTCAAGAATCACTTCATTACGGTCGATAGAAACTACCTCACCAGTATCTTCATCAACAAAATCTTCAACCCATTTTTTCAATACCCTTGCAGCCAGTTTACGACCGATGTATTTCTTTAAACCCGATTTGCTAACTTTTACTTCGTCGGCAAGATCAAAAAGTTCTAAGATATCTTTATCAGAATCGTAACCGATAGCACGTAATAAAGTGGTAACCGGGAATTTTTTCTTACGATCGATATAAGCGTACATCACGTTGTTAACGTCTGTAGCGAACTCGATCCATGAACCTTTGAAAGGAATAACACGCGCAGAGTACAATTTCGTTCCGTTAGTGTGACGGCTCTGGCCGAAGAACACTCCCGGAGAACGGTGTAGCTGAGAAACGATAACGCGCTCTGCACCGTTGATAACAAATGTACCTTTTGGTGTCATATACGGGATAGTACCTAAATACACATCCTGGATAATGGTTTCAAAATCTTCATGTTCTACATCATTACAAGAAAGCTTAAGCTTTGCTTTTAATGGAACATTGTAGGTTAATCCACGCTCAATACACTCGTGTATATCGTAACGTGGCGGATCAACAAAATAATCAAGAAACTCTAATACGAAGATATTTCTTGAATCTGTTATTGGAAAGTTTTCAGCAAACACTTTGAACAAACCTTCGCTTGAGCGATCGTCTGATGTGGTATCTATCTGGAAAAATTCTCTGAATGATTGCAATTGCACATCCAGAAAATCCGGATAGTCTATAATGTGCTTACTTGTTGCAAAATTTACTCTTTGTTCGACTGTCTTTGCCAATGGACTAAAAGATTTTAGTTTAAGAATAAACTATTTGTTTGGTTTCGTTCTAACCATGCTCATTAACCAAACAAAATGAGATGTTTATAAACAGGTAAAGACACCGACATTTTCAGTCGGTGTCTAATACATTTTTAGCTTAGCTAAGTTAAGTGATTACTTAATCTCAACTACTGCTCCAGCTTCTTCTAATTGTTTTTTAAGAGCTTCTGCTTCGTCTTTAGCAACACCAGCTTTTAATTCTTTTGGTGCACCGTCAACTAAGTCTTTAGCTTCTTTCAAACCTAAACCAGTTAAGTCTTTAACAAGTTTTACAACTGCTAATTTCTGACCACCAGCTTCTTTTAAGATTACATCGAAAGATGTTTTTTCTGCAGCAGCAGCAGGTGCATCACCACCAGCAGCAGGACCAGCAACTACAGCAGCAGCTGCAGGCTCAATACCATACTCATCTTTTAAGATTTGAGCTAATTCATTAACTTCTTTAACTGTTAAGTTTACTAATTGCTCAGCAAACGCTTTTAAATCTGCCATTTTATTAAGATTTTAAAAATTTACGTAAAATAATTTTGTTTTAATTTGCGAACTTAAGGTGTCCGTTAACCTTCTCTTTCCTGAAGAGTTTTAACAATTCCTGCAATTTTGCTACCGCCTGATTGAAGCGCAGATAGAACATTTTTAGCTGGTGATTGTAATAATCCGATGATATCGCCAATAAGCTCTTCTCTTGATTTTAAGCTTACTAAACTATTCAACTGATCATCGCCAACATAAATTGATGAATCTATGAATGCCGCTTTAAGTACAGGTTTATCTCCGGTTTTTCTCAAAGTTTTGATCAACTTAGCCGGAGCATTAGCTGTTTTTGAGAATAATAATGATGATGAACCTTTTAAGCTTGCATATATCTCAGAAGCATCGCCTTCCAAACCTTCAATCGCTTTGCGGATTAAAGTGTTTTTTGCAACCTTCATTACGATATCGCTCTCAAAACATTTGCGGCGGATGTTATTGATCTGCTCAACAGAAAGGCTTGAAGTATCAGCAATGTAAAAATTGCCATACTCTTGCATTTGTCCTTGTAGTTCTAAAACTACTTCGTTTTTTTCTTCTCTGTTCATGATTAGATCCCCGCTACTGATTTGGTTTCAATTGCAATTCCAGGACTCATTGTAGAAGACACGTGAATGCTCTTAAAATAAGTTCCTTTAGCAGCAGATGGTTTTAGTTTTGAAATCACCTGAATAATTTCAAGTGCGTTCTCATAAATTTTATCTGCCGGGAATGATACTTTTCCTATCGAGGCGTGTATGATACCCGTTTTGTCTACTTTAAAATCAATTTTACCTGCTTTAACCTCTGCTACAGCTTTACCAACTTCGTTGGTTACTGTTCCAGATTTTGGGTTAGGCATTAAGTTCCTTGGACCTAAAACACGGCCCAATTTACCTACCTTAGCCATACAAGCTGGTGTAGTGATAATAATGTCTACATCGGTCCAACCACCTTCAATTTTAGCTACATACTCGTCTAAACCTACGAAGTCTGCGCCAGCTGCTTTCGCTTCTTCTTCCTTATCAGGAGTTACCAAAGCTAAAACACGTACAGTTTTACCTGTTCCGTGTGGTAAAGTAGCAATACCACGAACCATTTGATTGGCTTTACGTGGATCTACCCCTAAAGATACATCAATATCAACTGAAGCATCAAATTTAGTAGTAGTGATTTCTTTTACCAAAGCAGCAGCATCCTTCAAAGTGTAAGCTTTGCCAGCTTCTATTTTAGCATGCGCCTTTTTTTGATTTTTAGTTAATTTCGCCACTGTTGTAAACTGTTTTTTAATTAATTTTTCCAGGGTGCATCACCAGAAACGGTGATTCCCATACTACGTGCTGTACCAGCAACCATACTCATTGCCGACTCGATTGTAAATGCGTTTAAATCCGGCATTTTATCTTCAGCAATAACTTTGATTTGGTCCCAAGTCACTGAACCTACTTTTTTACGGTTAGGCTCAGCAGAACCACTCTGTAATTTAGTCGCGTCTTTCAACTGAATAGCTACAGGAGGGGTTTTGATGATGAAATCAAATGACTTATCAGCATAAACAGTAATTACAACCGGCAACACTTTACCTGCTTTATCTTGGGTACGAGCATTGTATTGTTTGCAAAACTCCATGATATTCACCCCTTTAGCACCTAATGCAGGCCCTACCGGTGGCGATGGATTTGCAGCTCCGCCTTTGATCTGTAATTTGATCATCGCACTGATTTCTTTTGCCATTTTGTGTTTTTTATTTATTTAAAACTCAATGTTAAATAGTGGAAGCATGTAACATTTTATTTCCTTAGGGCTCCTATAAAGCTTAAAGGACTGCAAAGATATGGATTAACTTACAGTAAAACAATAGTATCGATAAAATTAATTATTATTATTTTTTATCGACCTGGTCAACTGCAATGCTGATTGAAAGATAAGTTAACAACTCATAGATGATTAACGGATAGTGATGAAAGATATTGCTTTAGTAACACTGAATTGCATAAAAAAGCCCCGGAATAAATTCGGGGCTTATTATATCTTAAAAGAATTTCCTTATTCCTTTTCTACCTGCATGTAGTTCAGCTCAAGCGGAGTTTTACGGCCAAAGATCTTAACCATTACCTTCAGTTTTTTCTTCTCTTCATTTACCTCTTCGATAATACCCGAGAAACCGTTGAAAGGTCCGTCCATTACTTTGATGTTTTCGCCAACATAGTAAGGTACATTCATCGTTTCACCTTGCTCGCTCATTTCATCAACCACACCTAAAATACGGTTAACTTCTGCCTGGCGCATTGGGATCGGGTTACCTTCTTTATCTCCCAGGAAACCAATAACGCTATTAATCCCTTTGATGATATGCTCTAGCTCTCCGTCTAAAGTAGCTTCGATTAAAACATAGCCAGGATAAAAGTTACGCTCTTTGGCAATTTTTTTACCATCTTTCATTTGGTAATATTTTTCCATAGGAATTAACACCTGAGGAACCAAATGAGAGAAACCCAAACGGCTGATCTCAGCATCTATGTACTGCTTTACCTTCTTCTCTTTACCGCTAACAGCTCTTACAACGTACCACTTTAGATCGCTCATTCGTAAATATTAATTAGAAAGTGATTTATAAAAAGTATCTAACACAAATGTAGAGCCTTTATCCATTGCAAAAATTACCAATGCAATAATTAAAGAAGCTACCAATACCAGAATAGCAGAGCTTTGCAGCTCGCCCCAGGTAGGCCAGGTAACCTTCTGGGTCATTTCATCGTACGATTCTTTTATAAACTCAACTACTTTAGCCATATTAAAATTATTGAATGACCGAATGAGTAAATGAGTGAATGATACTATCTGAAAGCAATCTTTCAAATTCAATCATTCACTCATTCAAATACTCAATCATTATATTAAGCACGGGAACAAGGATTCGAACCCTGATCAAAGGTTTTGGAGACCTCTATTCTACCGTTGAACTATTCCCGTGTATTTAAAAAGAGCCAGCCTAAACCAGCTCTTTTTTATTGTTGTAGCTTAAAATTAAGCTAAGATTTCAGTTACCTGACCAGCACCTACTGTTCTACCACCTTCACGGATAGCGAAACGTAGACCTTTTTCCATTGCAATCGCGTTAATTAATTTAACAGTGATTGTAACGTTATCACCTGGCATAACCATTTCAGTTCCTTCAGCTAGTGAGATCTCACCAGTTACGTCTGTGGTACGGAAATAGAATTGAGGACGATATTTGTTGAAGAATGGAGTGTGACGACCACCTTCTGCTTTTGATAATACATAGATCTCAGCTTTGAAATCAGTGTGAGGAGTTACTGAACCTGGTTTACAGATTACCATACCACGACGGATATCAGTTTTCTCAATACCACGTAACAATAAACCTACGTTATCACCAGCTTCACCGTAATCTAAGATTTTACGGAACATCTCAACACCAGTTACTGTAGATTTTAAGTTCTCAGCACCCATACCTAAGATCTCAACAGGATCTCCAGAGTTGATTACACCACGCTCAATACGACCAGTAGCAACAGTACCACGACCAGTGATTGAGAATACGTCTTCAACAGGCATTAAGAATGGAAGATCAGTTAAACGTGGAGGAATTGGAATATAGCTATCTACAGCATCCATTAATTCCATAATTTTACCAACCCATTTAGCGTCACCGTTTAATCCACCTAATGCAGAACCTTGGATTACTGGAATATCATCACCTGGGAATTCGTAGAAAGATAATAATTCACGAACTTCCATTTCAACTAGTTCTAATAATTCTGGATCATCAACCATATCCACTTTGTTCATGAATACAACCAATGAAGGCACACCAACCTGACGAGCTAACAAGATGTGCTCACGGGTTTGTGGCATTGGACCATCAGTAGCAGCAACAACGATAATTGCACCGTCCATTTGAGCAGCACCAGTAACCATGTTTTTCACGTAATCCGCGTGACCTGGACAGTCAACGTGTGCATAGTGACGGTTAGCTGTTGAATACTCAACGTGAGCTGTATTGATAGTGATACCTCTTTCTTTTTCCTCTGGAGCAGAGTCAATAGAATCGAATGAACGTGCCTCAGTTAAACCAGCATCAGCTAAAACTTTTGTAATAGCCGCTGTTAAAGTTGTTTTACCGTGATCCACGTGACCAATTGTACCGATGTTTAAGTGCGGTTTACTGCGGTCAAATTTTTCTTTTGCCATTTTATTTATAACTAATTAGTAGGTTAACTTTTTTTATTATTTTTTTATTTATTGTTTTGATGCAATGCAACACAAAAAACCTTGTCTACCCTGCTTATTAAACAGATTTAACAAAGCTTTATTATTCTTGAGCCAAAGATGGGACTTGAACCCACGACCTCTTCCTTACCAAGGAAGTGCTCTACCGCTGAGCTACTTCGGCTTTTTAGTTTCCAGCTTTCAGCATTCAGTTTTCAGTAAAACTACCCAACTGATAACCGTTAACTGCTCACTTTATTTTGGAGCGGAAGACGAGGTTCGAACTCGCGACCTATAGCTTGGAAGGCTATCGCTCTACCAACTGAGCTACTTCCGCTTTTAAAATTAGTGATTGATTGAATGAAAGAATGAGAGATTTATTCCATCATTAAAACATTTGGTCATTCATTTAAAGTGTGGGGAGAGAAGGATTCGAACCTTCGAAGTCTTACGACAACAGAGTTACAGTCTGTCCCATTTGGCCGCTCTGGTATCTCCCCATTTTTTACTTTAAAATGCTAACACTTTAACATAAAAAGAGCCTCCTATCGGAATCGAACCAATGACCTACTGATTACAAGTCAGTTGCTCTACCAGCTGAGCTAAGGAGGCTTTAAATTTTCTGCAATGATACGAAAAATCTTCATTTTTCATATCATGAACGTGTTTTTTTAAAACTTTTATCTTTTCACAGAACTAACCTTTTCTTCTTGGCTTAACACCGTTTCCGAAAGGGAATGCAAATATACACACTTATATTTCACTTCAAAATAATTTTGAAAAAAAATAATGAAGTTATTTTAGCCAGAACGCATTATTCCTCCAAAGGAGCTTAATAATCAATCGCTTAAAATCGAATATTTTTTTTCCTTTTTTTTCATCTATTGCCCTAGTATATGTGATAACTGTACGGAATCACAATAATCAATAGCAAATAACAAATGAATTAATTTCGTTAAAAGTTAAAATTTATGTGGCAAGGCTAATTTTTTCCATGTAGATCTGATTAAAATATTCTCCTTATAGATCTCTCGACTACGTTTTACTCCGCTTGAGATGACAGGATTTATGATCAAAACAAAAAAAGAGCGGCACATTACCTGTACCGCTCCGTTATCTTATAATGAATTGCTTTTATTAATAGTCAGCAGCCTCGCTTTCGCTTAAAATTGCTTTATGCTCACTTAATTTTGCACGCGTTTTATCTTTATGTTTAGTGATCTGTTTTCTCAATGACTCGATGGCCAGATCCGTGGCTTCTTCAAATGATTTACATTGTTCTTTAGCAAAGAGGGTACCTCCCGGCACAATGAGTTTAATCTCACTGATCTTATTGGCCTCGTCCTCTACGTTCTCTAGCTTTAAATACACTTCGCCGCTAATGATCTGGTCAAAAAACTGATCAAGCTTATTTGCTTTCTTTTGTATAAAGTCTAACAACTTACTATCTGCACTGAAGTGGATTGATTGAACTCCGATTTTCATTTTTCCTCCTTTTTTTACGCCTTTGGATGGGCTTGTTTATAAATTGTTTTTAATCTTTCGATCGAGTTGTGCGTATAAACCTGGGTTGCAGCCAAACTGGCGTGGCCCAAAAGTTCTTTTATTGCATTTAAATCTGCACCTGCATTTAACAGGCTTGTGGCATAACTATGCCGCAGCACATGGGGACTTTTCTTTTCATTGGTTGATATATAGTTTAAGTATGAGGTAACAATACGGTATATCAGTTTAGGATACCCGGCTGCACCTGTATTGGTAACGATTAATATACGTAAATTGTTATTAAAGTTTTGTATTTTTTTTAGCTCGATATAGTTATTTACCTGATTGATAAGCTGTTTATTTACGGGGATAATGCGCTCCTTGTTTCTTTTGCCCAACACTTTTATTGTCCCTGAATAAACATCGATATCACTATCTTTTAATTGCAACAGTTCAGTTAAACGCATTCCGGTTCCAAAAAGCAGCTCAATCACCAGGTGATCGCGGACGGAAGGAAAACTTTCGTCGAAATAATGCGCTGAATCCAATAAATGATCCATTTTCTGTGCCTCTACAAAAACTGGCAACCTTTTAGGTATTTTCGGTGCCTTGATCAAGGCACTGGGGTTTTGATCGATTTTCCCTGAGCGGTGCAGAAACTTATAAAAACTTCTTAAAGCCGAGATTTTCCTGTTAACAGTATTCTCTGAATGTCCCTCTTCCATTAACTCAACCAGGTAGCTGCGCAGGTGGGTATGTTTAACTTCAGAGAAATCCAGCCCCGATGCCTTGAGAAACTCTTCAAACTGATCCAGATCGGTCTGATAAGAAGTAACAGTATGCTGGGAATAGCGCTTCTCGTGAGTTAAATAAGTGATAAAACTTTCTAGCAACATTCAATATTTTCTTGAGGGGCATTAGTATGAAGTTACAAATTGTTTTGATATAAAGAAATCATTAATTAAATGTTTATTGTAAAGTTTTGCACAGCCCCTGAATAAAAAAAGCCCTTCCGATTTACATCGAAAGGGCTTTAATCTTATATCTTAAACAACTATGCAGTTGTATCTTGATTCATATTCTGAATGTAAACAGCATGCTTAATTTCAGTACGACGTGTTACCGATTTTTTCTCGTATGCCTGGCGGCTACGTAGTTCTCTCAATACACCAGTTTTTTCAAACTTTTTCTTGAAACGTTTAAGGGCTTTATCCAATGATTCGCCGTCTTTAATGTTGATAATGATCATAACGCTGAAATACCTCCT
The DNA here is from genome assembly GCF_014196715.1 of Pedobacter zeae. Lineage (GTDB taxonomy): Bacteria > Bacteroidota > Bacteroidia > Sphingobacteriales > Sphingobacteriaceae > Pedobacter > Pedobacter zeae. The sequence continues at coordinate 677,482 of NZ_JACIEF010000002.1, read as the reverse complement.
CTCGTGCTTTTTAAATTTTCCGTGCTAGCGGGCTGCAAATGTAAGTAAAATATTTGGAACCAGGAAGTTTTATAAAATAATTTTTATTTAAATCATTAATTGAACTTAGGTGTTGTTTAGTTACATTTATATATACATTATTTATAATATATGACAACAGGTAAAAAAGTAGGCTCCATTATCGCAATTATAGTCGTTATTTTACTCGTAGCTATTTGCTATTACCGGTATTTCTTTGTTTTCGGAGAAGGTGTTAAGGCAGGAGAGCTCAATTATGTAGTAAAAAAAGGCTACATCTTTAAAACTTATGAAGGCAAATTAATCCAAAGCGGAATAAAATCGCGACAAACAGGTACACTACAAAACAACGAATTCGAATTTTCTATTGCTAACCAGGCTATCGCCGAAAAAATGATGGCTAATAGCGGTAAGTTTTTCGAATTACACTACAAAGAATATAAGCACTCCCTGCCCTGGCGTGGGTTTAGCGTTTATGTGGTAGACAGCATTTTAACTTCGAAAGATTTACCACAATAAAAGGTTTAGGGTTTAGGGTTTAGGGTTTAGGGTTTAGGGTTTAGGGTTTAGGGGAAATTATTATTTTGAAGTTTAGTTTTAAATTTTACACCATAAACCTTTTACCTCCTAACCTTTCTTAGGTACCTTAGCGCCTTCTTTTCTCGCCTCCGATAATCCGATGGCTACTGCCTGCTTTTTGGAAGTTACTTTTTTACCAGAGCCGCTTTTAAGTTTGCCCTCTTTCATTTCGTGCATGGTTTTTTCTACTTTTTCGCCAGCTTTTTTTGAATACTTTGCCATATTTTTAGTTCATTAATGCAATGGTTCATTGGTCATTTGTAACTGCCAATTACCAACTGAAAACTGTTTATTACTTTAGTCATAAGTAAAAACATGGTATCAGGACGGGAAGTTTTAAAATTTTAAATAAAAAAATCCGGAGGTGGTTTAACCATCCGGATTACTCATAATATATTTGGTTTTTAATAAGATGTAAGGGGTAAAGCATAAGTGTAGGGTGACTGAAATTTGCCTTAAACCCTAACCTTATACCTTTTATCCTTGCAATATTTCTCTGGCGATTACAATTTTCTGGATTTCGGAAGTGCCCTCGCCTATGGTACATAATTTACTATCCCGGTAAAATTTCTCTACCGGAAAATCTTTGGTATAGCCATAACCACCAAATATCTGAACGGCATCTGTTGCTACCTTTACGGCAACCTCCGAGGCAAAATATTTTGCCATGGCCGATTCCTTTGTCATGGGCAAATGCCTGTTCTTTAAATCTGCCGCCTGGCGGATCAACAGCTCTGCTGCTTCAATCTCTGTAGCCATATCGGCCAGTTTAAAACTGATGGCCTGATAACTGGAAATAGGCTGTCCAAACTGTTGCCGCTGTTTCGAATAAGCTACTGCTGCCTCAAAAGCACCTTTTGCAATTCCTAAGGCCAATGCGGCAATAGAAATTCTTCCCCCGTCTAAAACCTTCATGGCCTGTTTAAAACCTTCGCCTACATTACCTAGTAAATTGGCTTTCGGGACGCGGCAATTATCAAAAATCATTTCAGTAGTTTCTGATGCCCGCATTCCCAGCTTATTTTCTTTTTTGCCTGCGGTAAAGCCAGGTGTGCCGCGCTCTACTACAATAGCCGAAATTCCTTTCGAGCTTCCCTGCTCTCCCGTCCTTACCATAACCACAGCAATATCGCCGCTTTTGCCATGTGTAATCCAGTTCTTTGAACCGTTTATAATGTAGTCGTCGCCGTCTTCAACCGCGGTTGTCATCATTCTTAAGGCATCCGAGCCAGTATTGGCCTCAGTTAAACCCCAGGCACCTATCCACTCTGCAGTTGCCAGTTTAGGTAACCATTTTTTCTTTTGTTCTTCGTTGGCAAAAGTTAGGATATGGCCTGTACATAAAGAATTATGCGCGGCTAACGATAAACCTACTGAACCACAAACACGGGCTACTTCCACAATAATATCAACATACTCTTGATAACCTAAACCCGAACCGCCATACTCTTCCGGCACCAACACCCCCATTAAGCCTAATTCTCCGAACTGTTTAAACAATTCGACAGGAAAATGCTGTGCCTCATCCCATTCCATTATATATGGACGAATGTTTTTCTCTGCAAAATCCCGGACCATCGCCCTTACACTTTGCTGAGTTTCTGTTTCTGAAAAATCAAAGCTTACGCTCATTAATCTTATATTTTAAGTTAGCCGAGGGCAATTATAAACAATTATTTGATAGTTAGTTACCATTAAATATTCGTGCAATTACAGAATGAAATGGTATTCGGTTCAATAAGTTTACCGGTTAATTTTAAACCTTGAAAATTAGGTAAGAATTTTTTTGTGATTTTTTACAACTATGCCGAATATTTTATAAAATAGGTTTCAATTTGATCAGGATAAAATATTAACAGCTCAAAATCTTTAAATATGATTTGTTTTGTTAGGAAAGGAGTTGGAAGCGTTTAGGATAATACAGTCCCACTGTCCGCTTTACTTTGTGCCCGCTTCCATTGGGTTGAGGTGGGCGGCCAGTAGTCAGATTTGAGGCTACAGGGTACAGAAACAACATGCTTTTAGTTATTTGCAAGGCAGCAGCACTATCCTGCGTACCTAAACCTGATCGCGGCGAACACGGAGTGCAACGGAGTAAAGCGAAGAGCAGGGAGAAACTTTACTATGAAGCACAGGTTCTGCTTTCTAAAAACCAAAAATAAATGTTCATTCTAAAAAGAAATATACGGTGCAATCTTATCGATCACCTGCTGGTCTAGGATGACTATCTTCTTCAGATCAGATATATTTGAATAGTTACCATGCTGTTTCCGGTATTGAATAATGGCATTGATCTGCTTATACGAAAGGTATGGGTTCCGTTTTAAATCACTAAAAACCGCTGTATTGATATTAATTGTTTTTAAAGGAACATTACTGATCGATATCTGATCCTTAATTTCAGCATACCTGGCAGAATCTAAACCATAAACTTCCATTAACTGTTCTTTTTTGTAAAAACCACCCAAACGCTCTCGGTATTTGATAATCCTTTTCGCGAAAACACCACCAATTCCTTTTATTTCATCCAGTTTTGCCGAATCAGCCTGGTTAATATCCACTACTAAAGCTGCTTTTTTAACATACTCTTTCTTGTCGAAGGCGGTATATTTTCCTGAAACATTTAGCTCTCTTTCTGTGATTTTAACATAGGGTAAAATCTTTTTATACATCTCCGGAGAAATGGTGTACATTTTCTGAAGGTCTTCAGGTTTATAAAATCTACCGCCTTTAGCGGTATAATTAATAATGGCTTTTGCCTGTTTTGGCGATAAGCCCAACATCTGCCAACCATCTGCATCTAAGGTATTGGGATCAAAATTAAAAAGCTTAACCGTTTTTCCAGGAGAAGGATCTCCAATCCGGTAGCGGAAATTATTCCTATAGTTTTCATCTGCGATGGCTATTTTCTGAATTTGAGCTAAAAGATTTGGAGGATCTTTTTCCATTGGCCGGGTATAACCATATATAATAGGTATAGCCTTAAGCACTACTATAATCAATATCAGCAACAACAATCCGTTGAACTCACCTTTACTAAAACCAAAATATTTATTCAGCCAAATTCTCATTGATGCGATATGACATGTGTATTATAAATATAAATCTTATTTTTGGGATTGCAAAACTGAGCAGGTTTTGACTATCAACAACCTAAGAATTTTATATGAAGATCATAACGACATCTGAATTTGCGAAAGCAACGAAGATAGATAAGCTAGGTGTACCGGGTTTGGCAGGTTTGCTGATGGAGATCATGAAGCTGAATGACATTAATGATGTATTCGCTCAAAACCAACACTTTAAGGGTTTAGAGTTTGTAGATAAAATATTGGAAACCATTGGCGTTTCTATAGAATTTGATGAAGATGATTTAAACAGCATCCCTAAAACAGGTCCCTTTATTGCTATTGCAAATCATCCTTATGGTGGTGTGGAAGGGTTGGCTTTGGTTAAACTGCTGTGTACCGTTAGGCCAGATGCCAAGGTGATGGTAAACTTCATTTTGAAAAAAATCCCTAACCTCGACGAATTTTTTGTTGCCGTAAATCCTTTCGAAAATGTGCAGCATTCATCCAGTATCAGTGGATTAAAAACTACTTTTGACCTGCTTAGAAATGGAACGCCTATAGGTATTTTCCCTGCAGGAGAGGTTTCTACCTTTAAATTAGATGCACAACAGGTAACCGACCGGATGTGGCACCCTGTTGTTGGAAAACTGATTGCTAAATCGAAAGTACCCGTTGTGCCTATTTATTTTCATGGTAATAATGGCGTTTTCTTTAATATTTTAAGCTTTATCCACCCCACCCTGCGCACCGCAAAATTACCTTCAGAGTTTTTAAATAAGCATGGCCGTACCATTAAGGTAAGGATTGGTAAGCCAATTGCCGTTTCGGAAATTTCGCACATGAACAGCAGCAATAAACTTATGGACTTTCTAAGGGCCCGTACGTATGCACTTGGTATAGGTTTAGATACCGAAAAAAAACTGTTTAACCCGCTTAATCTCTTTAAAATTAAAAAGAAAGCTGCCGAGGTGATTGAAGAAACATCGCGCGAGCTGATTAAAGGAGAAGTAGAGCGCTTGGAAGATTTTAAGGTTTGGACAGAGAAAAACTATGAGGTCTATATTGTTCCCACGCTAAAAATTCCAAATATTTTAAGAGAAATTGGCCGTTTACGCGAAATTACTTTCCGTGAGGTAGGTGAAGGTACCAATAAAAAAATCGACCTCGACAACTACGATATTTACTATAATCACTTATTTATATGGGATAAAGATCTGGAAAACATTGTAGGTGCTTACCGCATTGGTAAAGGCGATGAGATTTTAGAAAGCATGGGCCGCCGTGGTTTCTACCTGTCTGAGCTCTTTAAAATGAAAGATCAGTTTTACCCGATGTTAAGGCAAGGGATCGAGCTGGGCAGGTCGTGGATCAGGAAAGAATACCAGGGCAAGCCACTTCCACTGTTCTTACTTTGGAAAGGCATTTTAAAATACCTGATTGATAACCCACAATATCGCTACATGTTTGGTCCGGTAAGTATCAGTAACAATTTCTCAAAATTCAGCAAGGCCCTAATTGTTGATTACATTACGAAAAACCACTTCGATTATGAGATGGCAAAATACGTTAAGCCAAGAAATAAATTTAAAGCCGATTTATTACCTATAGCCACCGATACACTGGTTGACAGCAGTGAATCTTTTAAAGATTTAGACAGTATTATCGGAGATATTGAAAACTCACACATCAAAATTCCGGTGTTGTTAAGGCAGTACATGAACCTGAATGCAAAGATTATCTCTTTCAATATCGACCCTAAATTTTCAGACTGCCTGGATGGTTTCTTAGTGGTAGACACGCATAATATCCCGCCTGAAATGCTTGAAAAACTCGGAAAAAACTTATAATTTAAGGCAATAAAAAAACCCAGACATCCATCTGGGTTTTTTATTATCAACTAACCTAAACTTTATAAATACTAACCAAATATTTATACCACAAAAATAGGCTTGCCGTGTTAAATCGGTATTAATGAAATGTTATTTATAGAATTTGTTAATAATCGAAAGATGCTTAGAAGACCTGTTTTTTCATAAAAAACTCCGTTCTAAGCGAATTATCCTGCATTAACTCAATGTTAAGCCACCTTAAAATTATTCACATAAACAAATTGTTGCTTTTATGTTAATTATAGGTAAATTTAGGATAACCAAATATCTTGCGGTTTGAAAAGAAGGATTGATACATATTTCTGGGGGCTATTTCTGTCGGTTTGCATGATGATGAATATCATTACGGCAAAGGCACAGAATTACTCATTTGATTTTTATAACGGTACCTTCAATTTCAGTATGGATTCTACAGTTGTTTTTCAAACCGCTCAAAAAGCAACAGCCTCCGAAATTGCAAAGTTTTACGGTTATGTATCCGCTGGTCATTATGCACCATTAATTGCAGCATTAAAAAAATACCAGGACAAGTATGATCTCAACGACTGGATTTATTACCAGCTGATACGTAGAACGGCAGAAGAGATCAGTCCTAAAGCCAATAATTATTTCCAATATACATTGTACAAATGGTTTTTATTGAGTAAATGCGGTTATGATGCCCGGTTGGCCGTAGGTAATGACCAGGTTATTTTTTATGTGAGGAATAATGAGGATATCAGCGATATTCCTTTTTTCATGATCGAAGATAAAAAGTTCGTTTGCTTAAATTATCACGATTATGGTAAACTGTTTAAACAGGCCGATGCTTACAAACCCATTAAAATTTTAATACCGGAGGCTAAAAATCCATTCTCTTTTAAAGTAACCAGGATGCCGGATTTTAAACCCGAAAATTATCAGGAAAAAGATATCCAGTTTAGCTACCGCCAGAAAGTTCATCATTTTAAGCTTAAAGTTAATGAGGATGTACAAACCATTTTCAAAAACTATCCGGTAGTAGATTTTGAGAGTTATTTCAATATTCCTTTAAGCAGGGAAACATACAGTTCGCTCATTCCTACTTTGAAAGAAAACCTTAAACACATGGACCAGAAAAAGGGTGTCGATTACCTCATGAGGTTTACCCGTTATGTTTTTTTATATGAAGATGATGATGAAAACTTTGGCAAGGAGAAACGTTATTCGCCCGAGCAGACATTATTGAGCACCTATAGCGATTGCGATGACCGGGCTGCATTATTTTTTTACCTCGTAAAAGAAATATACGATCTGCCAATGGTTGCCTTGTTATATCCTAAACATTTAACCATTGCGGTACAGTTCGATAAACCCATTGGTGAACCGATTACTTATAAAGGCAAGAAATATTCTTACTGTGAACCTACCCCCCAGGCACAAAACTTAAAAATAGGGCAAATTGCCCCCAACCTTAAAAACCTGAAATATGAGGTGGTGTATGCTTATGAGCCTGTTAAAAGATAAAAGACCCTAAATGTTAAGTTCAGGTTAAGAATGTATTAAAAATAAGTTATCTTATTAATAAAAAACATAATGACAACTTATTTGCACTATTTTTATCTTCAAAGAAGAATAAGTCACATGGCCGCTATCATATACACTGTTATCAAAGAATTTTTTGTCGAAATTCACGGCCACCCGGTTAAGGCCCGTATCCTATCGCCAATTAACAACGACAAGATCTTTACTTTCCAGGTAAGCTCGCATTTCAAAAATACCAGCGAACAGGAAGCCAATATACCGGCATCAACGTTTACTTCCTATGCCAACGCAGAGCGTCATTTGCTAGGCTATCTTGAAGCGTTTCAGAATACGCTGGATTTAGGCGGAGATGTTGCACCTGGAATTCATTTCTAGACATTTTATCCATCATCTTTTTCTAAAGACGTTCGAACTGAATAACCTTTTCTTTAAGTTATCCTTTATCTTTTTGGTTTCTTTTAACAGAGCAGCCGGTTAAACGATGGCTCCGATCAATATCAGACAATACATATCAGTTAGTTTAAAAACGTACTTAACTGATTTAAAATAAGTTATTATAAATATTCTATATGTTAACAAGACCCAAAATTGTTAACATAATGATAATATTAATTTAATTTTCTGATTATCTATCTTTGAGAATACCCATTAATTTTAGATGAAAAAGAATAAATCCAAGTCGAAAAACCATTCGACAAGCAAAAAGTTACGTAAAGAATTAGAGACAAAATTAGCACTTGCATTTAACGACCTTATTATTCAATATGGCAAAGCCAAAAAAACAGATAAAGTGATCGAGAAGTTTGCAAAACAGCTGGTTAAAAAAGTTGCTTTCGTGAGTCAAGATGATTCTATAACCCCATTTATTAAGGAAGAGGAAAAATCAGTTCCTGTACCAAAAGCAAAAACGACTAAACCTGCTGTAGCGAAGAAAGCAAAAGAAGAGGTTAAAGAGACAGTATAAATACGTTTTAAAATAAAGCGGGTGTTACCATTATGTTGAACACCCGCTTTTTAATTGCTCAATAGCTATTGTGCAATAATATTTTTAACTGCTATTACTGGTGTTGTATACTTGCCTCCAGAAACGGTACACTGTAATTGATAGCTGCCAGGATCAAAAAATACTTCAGGTAATCTCACTTGTGAAGCCCAAGAAAAATCTGGTGCTGCGCCATTTCCTCCTGTTGCACCCCAGCTATAAGTAACACCCGGCACATAATAACTCATGTCATAACTCTGCTCAGATCCATGAGATAAATTAGCAGTACCTGATATATATGGAATTACTACGCTAGATGGATTTAGAGGATAAATAGAACTAATAATAGGAGCATCTACTGAACTTGGAAAGGTATTTGTAAGACTTGCTAAGCTGCTGTTTTTCATTATTGAATTAGTATCATTATTGTGCTTAAAGCCCAAACTGTGCCCAATTGCATGAATCATGTTGTTAACGGCTTCTGCTGTTGAAACAAAATTGTAATCTAAATTTGCCATTATAAATACGCCAGACCTTGCATCCCCATTGGGATATTCTACAGCTTTTGCTGTAGTAGACGGAAGTAATCCCTGATCTGAGTCTATTACTATATCATATGGGGGTGGTGTATCTAATGTTCCGTATTGACGAACCAAGTGTAATTTTATATCACTAGTTGGATTCGCATTCCATGCTCCAATAGCAAGTAATATCGCATTATCCCAAGATGAATTAGCACTAACAACAGATTTTACCCAAATGTTAATGTTATGTTCCTTATCATTATTTACTGTATATATCGGATTATTTACATCCAATGAGCTTTTATTTATTAATATATCTCCCTCAACCAAATAATGTACACTACTAAAGTTTTTTATATCAGTAGTAGAAAAGCCCTTAGCTTGTATTTTGGCTATATGACTAGGGTCAATAACCTCTGGTTGAGTCGGCGGTACAACGTAAATTCCATAGCGAGTGGAAGAATAGCTTACCCGATTAATATTCTGATTATCTAAAAACTCGAATTTGACCAATATTTTCCCATATTGCTTATTCGCTGGCAGTGATGCATCTAAATCAGCTAAAATTGCCTGATTTGAACTATAGTTTGAAGATGTTATATTTTTTGTAAGTAAAAGTACGCTGGTTGGATCATCTGGAATATTTGAATCACTACTTTGATTTTCTGTATAATATAGTTTAATTGTACAATTACCAGAAACATATCCTCCTCCAGAGTTAATTCCCCTAGTTACGGAGACAAGAAACTTAAAAGGAGTTGCAGAATTTATATTTGCTACTTTAAGAGATGTTCCTTGTAAATAATTCTGTCCAATTTGAAATGATTGCAATGTCACCTGAGCATATGCACCTGTAGCTATTACCATAATAGCCAACAAAATAAATATTTGTTTTTTCATATTATTTCTCGTACGTGGCTTTATACTCATTTGCGGAATTGTACTCAGATTGAACGTCTGCTAAACTTTTATGATACCAACCATATACAACAAATTCTTTGTCCCGTTCATTATATATAATTTGATCCTTTGGTGCAGTGGTAGTTATAGAAATAAACTGTAGTAGTTTTGAAAACTCAATTTCTGACACTCCCGTTGTTTTAGTAACAGGTTCGATTTTGATTTCATCTTTTTTACAACCCGTTAGGGAGAAGATCGATAAAACTGCAACTATTGCAATTTTAAGAACATAAGTATTTAGATTCTTCATAACTAAAAATACTTACAATGGATTAAATGAAAATTAACTAAAGATTAACTATAGAACAAAAAAATACATTTACGTAAACAAAAAAGACAATAGTTACGCTTTAGCAAACTCCTATAAACAGTCAAAAATTTAAGTTATTAGTGCATTAACGATTATTAATAAGATAAAAACATAAATTATCAAGACAATTCAGTTAATATAAATGCCTGGCCATTATTTATGACACAGGCATTTATAATATATTTCAACTATATTCTAGTAAACTTTAGCACCTGGGTTAAAGTTTGTCCAGCCAGTTGTCCAGTTATCAGTTGCACTGAAGGCACCTCTGTAAGTCACAGCCGTGAAGAATGAAGAACCATCGGGGTTTACCCATGTTCCAGCTAAAGCAGCAGAACCAGCATTAGGAATTAAGTCTGGGGCTGTAGCAGTTAATGGAGCTTTTAAACCTGCATCTGTAATAGATGCTAAAGTTACATTTCCTTCTGTTTCTGCCTTTGTTTTGATTGCAGCAGATGTAATTACACCTTGTGCACTTGCATCAAAAGATTGATATGGATTAGCTACCGCATGGACTAAATTATTTTTAAATGTAGCAGCCCCAGAAACATAATCAGTAGCAGTTTGTGAAGACTCAATTGAGAAACCAGCAGCTTTATACCCTAATAAAATTGAGTTGTTTAATGCAAACTGAGCAGCTCTTCTGAAACGTGCAGCAAAGTTATTTGTAGAGGCGGTGTTATCGTTACCGTTAGTACCAACAAATGTAAAATTAGATAATACTGGCTTAGTTCTTGGGGTTGATGGACCAGTTGCTGGAATAGTTGCTTCATTATCACATTCGATACCATTACTTTGATCGGCAGCGTCAAAATAATTAGCCAATTTGTAACTTACAGCAAACTGGATTTTTCCAGAGTAACCGAAATCAAAGTCGAAATCGTCATCAGACGTGCCATAAGCGATCAAATATTTTCCGTTAACAGTTCCACCAAAAAATTCAAAAGCATCATCTTTGGCATATGACACCTGAATATGATCTAAAGTTGTTCCATTTCCCACTGCATATAAACTAAGTGCATTTACCTCGCTGTTAGCACTAAAAGCAATACCAGCATATTCAATACGTACATATTTTATTGTACCTGAGTTATCGTTTACTACTGTACCTAAACCAAATGTACCCGATACACCGCCTTCAACATTAGATACTGAAGTTCTGTTCGTAGGTGCATTACCAATGATTGTAATACCAGCCCAGTCACCTGGATTTCTATCACCCGCCGCTCTGCCAGAAGTAAATACAATAGGTTTATCTACTGTACCTACCGCTTCAATTCTAGCTCCTTTATCTATCACTAAAGCTCCTTTTGAAGTCACATCACTTTTGATAACGGTTCCAGCTTCAATAGTAAGAACCGCACCGCTTTGCACGTGGGTCTCACCTTTCAATATCCACACTCTATCTGCGGTAAGTGTTTTATTTGCTGTTACGTTACTAGGTATTGTTTCTGGCGCAACCGGCTCCTCTACTATCGGGTTGTCATTGTTTTTTTTACAAGCGGACATTGTTACAGCTAAAATTGATAACGATGCCAATAATACTTTAAAATTTTTCATGTTCAAGTGTTGTTTAAGCAAATTAACCTGGATACTTTAACACAAAGTAAACGCAGATTAAGTTATTGTTAATTAATTATTTATTTTTAAAATCGATATTATAACTAAATCCTATTGTAAAATTCGTACCGCTCTTGTAGCTGTAATAGACAGCATCATCAGCTCTGTTATAGGTTTTATTATTTGGTCCGAAGTTTAAGAAAGATACATTTGATTGGTTAAGAATATCTGAAACATTCAGCTTAATCTCACCTTTGTTTTTTAGCACTTTTTTAGCGATCTGAAAATCTATAACATCTCTTCCTTTCTCATAGATATTTGGCACAGATTCGTTACCAACTTTGCCAATTCTATCGCCAATTCTATTATAAAGCGCATTGAATGACAAACCAGTTTCAGGTGAGTTATATTGTATACCTGCATTAATCAAAAAAGGTGACAAACCTTGTAGTTGTCTAGTTTGGAAACCAGGGATACTCGATCGAACTTCAGATTTCAAATAGGTAAAGTTTGCAAATGCGATTAAGTTCTCTAACCATTTCGCATCAGACAAGAAAGTAAGCTTCTTACGAACATCTAACTCAAAGCCATACGTATATGCCTTATCAGCATTTTGATAACTGAACTTTAAATTGTCAGCCGTTGAAGAACCATCTGTGACTTGTTCAATCGGATTCTGGAAATTTTTATAGAAAACGGAGAAAGTGAATGCCTCACCTGGAGAAGGATAATATTCATACCGAATATCTGCATTGGTATTTTGACTTCTTACCAGATCAGGGTTTCCACCAATTTGAACACCTTCTTCCTGATTGACGAAAACGAAAGGTGCCAATTCTCTTAATTCTGGTCTGGTTACAGTTCTTGAACCAGAAAGCCTGAAATTAGATTTTTCATTTAAGCTATATGTCAAATTTAATGAAGGAAGTACATCAAAAAAATCTTTCTCGTAAGATCTTTTTTGTCCTGTACTATTCAGAGCATCAATGGTTTGTTTATAACCTTCAACTCTTGCTCCTAAAATTAAACGTACCTTTTCAGCGAGCGCTTGATCAAGCATTAAATAACCAGCATTTAAATCTGTTTTCGCAGTATAACTATCTTGGTTATTTGTAATTTCATCCAGTACAAACCCATTTCGTGAAATGTTGCTTGTAGCGAAAATACTTTCTTTTGGAAGGATTAATTTACTAGCATCGAATTCACTTGAGCTAGCTGGTGTATATAGAAAAATCCTTGCATCAAAATCTCTATCTCTTACTTGTTTTAACCCGCCAAATTTGAACGTGCCCTTTTTACTAAAAATATTAACAGGCATGCTTAACGATGCACTGCCACCGTAATTGTTTTCGTTTAAGTCAGAGAAAAATCTTTTAGTATTATCATCAATTAAACTAAATGGTGAGTTAGAATTCTGAATACTACCATACATAATTGTACGTAAATCCGGCTGTTCTCTTTTAATTAAAGCATAGTTTAAATTCCATTCTAGCTTAATATTTTTCTCACCCAACTGATGTTCACCCTCTAATTGAGAACTTAATAGTGATTTTTGATTTACCTCTGAAGAGGTATATCTGATATCAGTATTTTGGTTTATAAACCCATTTCTGTTTATGTAACTATCTTCAAATGATTGATTAAATAAGTTTTTTAGTGAAATTTTATTCTTTCTAATTTTATATGAAAAGTTAGCAAGCCCACCCAAAGCAACATTGTATCTATAATTTAAATCCTGATATTTATTTATAAAATTGATACCATCGAAAGCTTCACGTTCCGCAATTCTTTGGTTTTGCTCTCTCCTATAGTTTAGTGAAATTATACTTCCGAAGGTACCTTCGTTTTTAAACTTGGCAACATTCCCCCATGTAAACTGGTAGTTCTGCATAGGTAAAGCGGTATATTTTCGTTCAGCATAAAGATTAGGAAACAATTTCGAATTGGCTATCCTAAGATTTGTTGACCCTCCATTATACTCCCCCCGAGTACTAGGAAAATTTGTCGGTAGGCTTCTAGTTCCATCATCAAACCCTAAAAAATCAGTACTGTTCCTTTTGTTTGAATAAAAATCTTTAAAAGTTGATTGGGTATTATATCCTGTTGAAACAGCAAAGTTGATGAATTTACTGTCAGGTATGTCTTTTGTGATCACTTGTGTAACACCACCAGCAAAGTCTCCAGGTAAATCAGGAGTTGCAGTTTTATTTATCACAATTTTATCAATCATATTAGAAGGAATGATATCAAAAGAGAATGCTCGTTTATCAGGTTCTGTACTTGGCAGCAAGGAATTATTGATTAGCGCAACATTATAACGATCAGATAAACCTCTAATAACTAAAAACTTTCCGTCTTGAATACTTGCACCACTTACCCTTTTCAAAACTTCAGAAGTGTTCTTATCAGGCGATTTTCTAATTTGATCAGCCGTTATACCGCTTGAGATACGAGTACTATTTTTTTGTGATGCGTATAAAGAATTCACTGATTCTTGTTTAACTGAAGCTGTGATTATTACGTCGCCTAAGTTTGCCCCCCCCGCTTCTTCTAAAATTAAGTTCACAATAGTTGACTGACTACCTGAAACCTGAATGTCACTTACATTCTTAGATGTGTAACCTACATAAGATAAATTCAAGGTATATTTTCCGGCAGTTAATCCACCAATAGCGTATCTTCCTTCTACATCGGTAGAAACACCTTTGGTGGTCCCAGCTATTTTAACGGTAACGCCAATTAAAGTTTCACCAGTTTTTTTATCAGTAACAGTTCCGGAGATTTTTCCGGTTTGCGCATACGAAAGTATGCTCCATGTTAGAGCGAACACTGTAAGTGCAGCTCTTCTAAAAGAGTTTAGTAATTCCAATTTGCCTTTATTTGATAAAGGCAAAACTATTACGGCAATGTTAACAAAAGGTTAGGTGTTAATTAACATTCTTTTACCTTAAAGTTAACATAAGATTAACTACTTTTTGAATTAATACCGGATACCTGCTTTTTTGCAGATGAAGTGCAATAACCAGATCGGACCAATTAACAGGAATTTAACATCATCTAAAAATGACGGCTTTTTGCCCTCAATTTTATGACCGATAAACTGGCCGATCCAGGCTGCTACAAATATGGCCGCGTAAATAAGATAGGCCGTACTGCTGCCTAAACCAACGCCCTGTTCGATCTTTACGATTACGTAACTCATAATGGCCACTACCCAAATCATGAGAAAAAACAGAACGGGCGACAAGGTGAAATAATAATATAAGCTAAAGGCTAAAAGGAAGGATGCCCAGTTAAAAAATCCATTATAGCTACCCAAAAAACCGAGATATGGAAAAGGAATCTGCCAGATGAGGCCTAACAAACTGAATACAATCAGGGGTACACAGATCCAGTGTACCAGTTTATTGGTTGGATTTTGGTGACTTTCGGCATACTTATCAAAAAGTACATCTACCGGCCGTTTTGGTTCGATCTGGATGGTCTGCTTGCTCATAAATGTAAAAATACAAAAAAAGCGATGGAATATCCATCGCTTTAGATCTTTTAGACCTTACAGATTTTTAAAATCTGCAAGGTCTTGATATTATTTCGCAAAGGCTACGGAACGGGTTTCCCTGATTACAGTAACCTTAATCTGGCCTGGGTAAGTCATTTCAGTTTGAATACGGGTCGAAATATCAGCTGCTAAAAGTTCTGCCTGTGCATCGGTAATGCGCTCACTTTCTACAATTACACGTAGCTCTCTACCCGCCTGGATGGCAAAGGTTTTCTCTACGCCTGGGTAAGAAAGCGCAAGTTCTTCAAGGTCTTTTAAACGTTTGATATAACTTTCAACCACCTCACGGCGTGCGCCCGGACGTGCACCCGAAATGGCATCGCAAGCCTGCACAATCGGCGAAATCATCGAGGTCATCTCGATCTCGTCGTGGTGGGCACCAATCGCATTGCAGATATCCGGGTGTTCCTTATATTTTTCGGCCAGTTGCATCCCTAAAATTGCGTGTGGCAGTTCAGGATTATCATCAGGCACTTTACCAATATCATGTAATAAACCTGCACGTTTCGCCATTTTAGCATTTAAGCCAAGTTCGGCGGCCATTGTAGCACAGAAGTTAGCCACCTCACGTGAGTGATGCAATAAGTTCTGCCCATACGATGAACGGTAACGCATACGGCCAACCATGCGGATCAGTTCGGGATGCAAACCATGGATACCTAAATCGATCACGGTACGCTCACCGATCTCCACGATCTCATCTTCGATCTGTTTTTTGGTTTTGGCTACAATCTCTTCAATACGTGCCGGGTGGATACGTCCGTCGGTTACCAAACGGTGAAGTGCCAAACGGGCAATTTCCCTTCTTACCGGATCGAAACCTGATAAAATGATCGCTTCCGGGGTATCATCCACAATAATTTCAATACCGGTAGCTGCTTCAAGTGCACGGATATTTCTACCCTCCCTGCCGATTACACGACCTTTAATTTCGTCGCTTTCGATGTGGAAAATAGAAACAGAGTTTTCAATGGCAGCTTCTGTAGCGGTGCGCTGAATGGTTTGAATAACCACTTTTTTTGCTTCTTTACTGGCTGTTAATTTTGCTTCATCAACAATATCTTTAACCTGCATCATGGCCTGGGTACGGGCTTCCTGTTTCAGGTTTTCTACCAGCTGTTCTTTTGCTTCTTCAGCAGAAAGACCTGCAATGGTTTCCAATTGCTTCAGGTGCTGATTTTTTAATACTTCAACTTCTTCCTGTTTTTTAAGGGCAAGATCGGTTTGCTTTTCGAGGTTCTGTTTTTGCCTGTCGAGCTCCTGTTCTTTTTTATTGAAGTTTTCCATGCGCTGGTTCACCGATTGCTCTTTCTGTTTGATGGTGTTTTCGCGCTGATTAATGGTATTGTTTCTGGCACTAACTTCTTGTTCGTGCTCGGCTTTTAACTGCAAAAACTTCTCTTTTGCTTCTAAAAGTTTATTCTTTTTTAAAATTTCTGCATTATTTTCTGCATCCTTTAAAATCTTCTTAACCTTGTTCTGTGCAGCTATTTCCTGCTGCTTAAGCAAGTTGCGCAGGAGGAATCTTCCTACCACTACTCCAATAGCGATACCTGCTATTACGGCAAACACGTATCCTAATATTTCAACTATTTCCATTTTGTTTTTTAAGTAAAAAAAAACCGCAACTAATTTTTTAAAGTCTCATACATTTTAAACCTCAACTAAGCATAATTAGGGTTTAAGCCATTTTCAGGTGCAAAGCAAATGAAATACGCCCTCTTAACCCTATAGATATTGAAGTGTTAAGTTTTATAAAATTTGAAACTCAAAAACTAGCTGCGGCTATATTTTTGTGCTAATATATACAACTCCCGCCAACCTGAATGTATTTCTGGTTCTAAATTAAAGACCCTGAAATGGGTTCAGCACGACGAAATGTTTAAAGAACGAACCTTTATTTTGAAAAGAAATTATTGAGTAAAATATCCAATTCTTCAACTTTATCGGCAACAGCAGTATCCTGGTTCTGTACTTTGTTTTCAGTTCTCAATACAGCAGTTGCATAGTGCAATACTGCCATAGAGAGGAGATCCTGCTTATCTCTAACCGCATAATTATCCTGATAATCTTTTATGCGCTCGTTGATCATTTTTGCCGCCCGTCTCACAATCTCTTCCTCTTCCATATTCACCTTTAGTGGATAGATACGGTCGGAAATGGTTATTTTAATCGAGATTTCTCCCATTTGTTTAGCTTAGTTTCTGATTTTCCGCACCATTACTTCTTCAATAATGCGATACTTTTATCAATCTCCCGCACAAAATCGTTAATTTTTTGCTTAATGTCAAGCGATTTTTCGCTCGCCCCCTCTATACTTTTGGCCAGTTTTGTTACCCTGAGTTTTTCTTCAAGTTCTACATTTTTGCCTTTTGCAGTATCGAATGCAACTTTTAACGATTGATTCTCAAGCTTTAATAAATCATTTTCTTCCTGTAGCGCATTACATAGCTCAATCACCTGAGCCGTTTTTTGTAATACCTTATCTAATTGATCTGCAACGGAAGTCATGAATTTATTTCTAAAAATACGAATTTATATTTTATTTCCTAATTTCTGCGCCGGCTTGTCCGGTTAAATTCGCGATCAGCTTTTGCATGGTATGGTCAATCTGCTTATCAGTAAGGGTCTGCTCTTCGTCCTGTAAAATAAAATTCAGGGCGTAAGATTTCTTGCCTTCAGGTAATTTATCGCCAACGTATACATCGAATACCCCAACTTCTTTAATCAGTTTTTTATCGGTTTTGAATGCAATGCCTTTTAAGGTATCGAAACTAACCGATTGATCGATCAATAGGGAAAGGTCGCGGCGTACTGCAGGATATTTAGCAATTTCTTTATTCACGATCTTGTTTTTCTTAACGATATCCAATAAGGTAGCCCAATCGAAATCAGCATAAAATGCTTCAGCATTTACGCCAGCAGCTTTACGGTCGGCTTTCGAAACCGCACCAAAGCTGACCAATGTTTTATCTCCACGGAAATACCTGATTCCATAGGCAAAGTTTTCGTCGCTTAATGTATCCGATTGATAACTCTCGATTCCCAAACGTGAAATAATGGCATCAACAGCCGATTTTAAGTTGTAAAAAGTAACCGCTTTAGCATTATGGTTCCATTGCTCACTTTGTTTGGCTCCTGAAATCAACAATAACAACCTGGGGCGTTCAACATACTTTTCGTTAATTAAGTGGTAGGTTTTACCAAATTCGTAAAATTTCACATCCGAATTTTTCCGGTTTTGGTTATACGCTACACTTTCTAAAGCCGGCATCAACAAACTCTGGCGCATGACATTCAGGTCACTGCTTAGCGGGTTTAAAATAAATACCGCCTCATCCAATTTTTTCGAATAAGCTGATTTGGTTAACGAATTACACATAATTTCCGCATAACCGTTTGAAGTCAGCATATCTGCAATTACATTATGTGTATTTTCTTTCTCTGGTTTAATGCTGTAAGAAAGTGACGCATTTACTTTTGCAGGGATTTCAATGTTGTTATACCCATAAATACGCAGCACTTCTTCGGTAATGTCGCATTCGCGGGTAACATCAACTTTAAATGAGGGCACCCTTAAGGCCAGCGTATCTTCAGAGGTGTTGGTTGCCGAAATGCCTAAAGCAGTGATGATATGTTTGATTTCGGCCGAAGGAATATTTGCCCCAATCAGTTTATTGATATTGGTATAACTGACCTCAAACTCAAACGGTTTGATGTGATTAGGGTAAATATCAGAAACAGATGAAGAAATTTCTCCGCCCGCCAATTCTTTAATCAGTAAAGCAGCATATTTTAAAGCCGTAACTGTAATTTCAGGATCGGTACCACGCTCAAAACGGAAAGAGGCATCGGTTTTTAACCCATGTCTTTTTGAAGTTTTACGGACAGAAACGGAATTAAAATAAGCGCTTTCGAGGAAAATATTTTTAGTGCTGCTTTCCACACCCGACGATTTTCCGCCAAAAACACCCGCGATACACATGGGGGCTTCGGCATTACAGATCATCAAATCTTCTGCGCTTAATTTACGTTCTACATCATCCAGCGTTACAAAAGGAGTACCTTCGGCAACTTTCTTAACCACTACTTTTCCACCAGTGATTTTATCGGCATCAAAAGCATGCAGCGGCTGACCTAAGCCATGAAGCACATAATTGGTAATGTCGACCACATTATTGATCGGGCGTAAACCGATTACTTTTAACTTATCTTTTAACCACTCAGGCGATTCCTGTACGGTAACCCCCGAAATGGTAAGACTGCTATAACGTGGGCAAGCCGCCAGATCTTCTACCTCCACCTTAATAACCAGATTTTCATTATCGGTTTTAAAGGCCGAAAGATCAGGGATTTCATATTCACTTCTAAAATAGGCTGCCAAATCTCTGGCTACACCTAAATGTGAAGCGGCATCAGCACGGTTCGGTGTTAAGCCGATTTCAAAAACGTAATCGTCTTCCATTTTGAAATGGTCTTTAGCCCGGATTCCCACTTCGGTATCGTCAGCTAAAACCATAATTCCATCATGCGATTTACCTAAACCGATTTCATCTTCAGCACAGATCATGCCCTGCGAAAGTTCACCCCTAATTTTCGATTCTTTGATTTTAAAAGGCTCACCTTCCAAAGGATAAACAGTTGTACCCACAGTAGCCACAACCACTTTTTGCCCGGCAGCTACATTAGGCGCACCGCAAACAATCTGAAGACTTTCTTTACCCCCAACATTAACGGTGGTGATACGCAAACGGTCGGCATTGGGATGCTGCACACAGGTTAATACCTCGCCAATTACCAATCCCTCTAAGCCGCCTACAACAGGCTGTACTTTTTCTACACTTTCTACCTCCAAACCTACATTGGTAAGGATTAGAGAAAGTTCCTGAGGTGTTTTGTCTATTTGTACAAATTGTTTTAACCAGTTATATGATATTTTCATCTATTAAGATTTGAGACTCCAGACAAGAGATTTGAGACTTATCAGCACAAAAAACCGGTCTAAGAATTATAAAATGCAAAGATATTATTTAAAGGTCAAAGGAGGAAGTTAAATTATAGAGATTTGAGATTCTAGACACACGGCTAAGACCTACAAACGCTAAAAACCTTTGTTTAAACACAAGATAAAAATGGCTAATGGCCAATATTCAAATTAGAAAGAATTACGGCACATGCACCGGCTCCTATTACCAGCATAATAACAGAGGCAATAACCAATTTAAGTCCTGGTTTAACCGGTTGATCTTTAATTGCCTTTACGATGATCTGGATAATGCCAATTACAAACAACAATACGACAATTACCCAATATATAATGAAAATTCCCATGGATTTATATTGAAATTAACTGTTGGCCAGCAATACAGCACAGGCCCCAAAACCGATTACCACCATAATTACCGAAATAATAAGCAACTTTAACCCTGGTTTTACCGGTTCGTTCCTTGATGACTTAATGATAATCTGAATAATCCCTACCACAAAAAGCACGACAGCGGTAAGGCAATAAACAATCAATAATACGAATAAACCACCCATATCAGTTCATATTTAATTTTCCCCTGATCAGATCTATTTTATTGTCGCGGTAAAAAATATTCATGGTTTCGAAAGGTACCATTTTATATTTATCACTCACAATGTGCACACATGATTTCTTAACTGCTCGCACGTCAAAATCAAGCGGATCCATAAAATTCATAATAATGATCCGAAATAAATTATCATAGCTTAAACTGTCTGATTTTACCCTCGGCAAACAGCACATCAGTTCGCCAAAGGTATCTTCAGCGCAATCTACTGAAACACCGGTACTAAACAAATTGAGCATGTGTTCTTTCAGTTTTTCATCATGTTCAAAAACAATGGTATTTTTTGAATTATTCAGCAAATCTTCCGGGTTGATCAAATGTGTCATCGGGATTACCTCATCTCCTATTTTTAAGGCATAAGCCATGCAAAGCGCATCAGGATTACAGGGAACAGGAATTAAATCCTGCGGAGTAAAGGTTGGGTATTGCTCATAAATTTTTCTGCGCACTTCGGTCAGGGTGATCCTGCCCTGCTGATCGTTATAGTTATCATTTCTCCCTGCAACCTGGGTAGGCTGAAAAGTTACTCCACGCACGCATTTCTGTTTAAGTGCATAATCCAAAATATCGCCAATTTCATGGTCATTTAAGCCATTTTGTAAAGTAACAACCAAAGTAGTAGATACATTAAATTGGTTTAAATGATCGATGGCTTTTCTCCTCACCTCGCTAAGGTCTTCCCCCCTCAGCCTGGTTAATACTTCTGGACTGAAACTATCAAACTGCAGATAAATTTCAAAATCGGGCATATAACCGGCCAGTTTCTCCACAAATTTAATGTCTTTTGCAATCCTGATCCCATTCGTATTTACCATTAAATGTTTTATGGGTTTGGTTTTGGCGAGGTCTAAAATCTTAAAAAATTCGGGATGTACTGTTGGTTCCCCGCCCGAAAGCTGCACCACATCCGGCTGCCCCTCGTTTGCCACCACCACATCCATCATCCGCTCTATTTCTGCCAGCGTTCTATGCCTGCCATAACTTGGCGACGACATGGCATAACAGGTTGGGCAGGCCAGGTTACAACGGTCGGTAACCTCTATTACTGTTAAACATGAATGCTGTTCATGATCGGTACACAAACCACAATCGTAAGGACAACCGTAATGCACCTTAGTATTGAACTTAAGTGGCATTTCCGATTGCTTATTGTAATTCCTGATCTGTTTGTAATATTCTACATCATCGGCAATCATCACTTTACTATTCCCATGCGTTCTGCAATTTTTCAGCATAAACACTTTAGCATCCTGAAAAACAATTTTCGCATCGCAAAGCTGTAAACATTCCGGACAAAGACTTTTGGTATAATCGTAATATATATAATCTCTTGTGTTGGCCATAATGTTTACTGTTTAGCTGTTATCTTCTTTGAAATTCTGATGATGAATCGATAATAATAAATAAAAATAAACAATGCTGACCAATGAATGCTGCTTAAACTTAAAAATAATGAATGGTAAGGCTTAATAAATTCGATCAGGAAGCGAAATAAGAAATACAACAACATCAATAGTTTAAAGCGATCGCCATTGATCAGTTCTTGATGTTTGATGCTGTTAAAAAGAACAATCAAAAGGATGAGGTAAACTATTTCGTAAAGCATGATGGGATGCCGGCGTATACCATCACCTAAATCCATCCCGGTAAACAGGTGGGTAGGAATACCATAGGTCGGCTCATCGATCCCCATCGAAAAGCAACCGATACGGCCGATAATGAGGGCGACCAAAATCGGGATAACATAGATGTCTCCGGAGGCGATATTCACACCAATTATCTTTTTAATTAATTCGACCCCGAATAAACCACCAAGCAAACCGCCCACAATGGTTTTACTCTGGTAAAGAACCGAAAAACTAAGATGGCTAAGTACCTGAGGAGTTTCGAGCACGGCAATTATGCGCGAACCGATCAAAGCGCCAAGCATGGCCCCCAACATAATCCACAGCCTGTTGTCGTCAGATATCGGATCTGCATTTCCCTTTTTATAGTAATAATACAACCTTACACCAACTATAAAGGCCAGGGTTTCGAAAATATAGTGGTAATGGTATTGGTTGCCAAAAAGTTCGAATTGGAAAGGAAATGGAGATACAGATTTTAACAGCATCTGTTAAAAGAATAAACGGCAAAAAACAGGTAAATGATCCGAATAATACCTTTTATCCTTACTATCTGTTAGTACAGCAAATTTCTGCACCTTAAACCCTTTGTTTACAAAAATATAATCGATCCTGTTTTTCAGGTCGCTGTTAAAATCAAAACCATTAAAAGTACCTGCGGGGCCGTATGGAGGCTCTGCAGAAATATCTTTCGCATCGATAAGAAAAGATTTGATTGTTGCGATTGCCTCGGTTTCAGGTGTTACGTTCAGGTCGCCTGTAAATACAACAGGTAATGCCGGGGCAATCTGCTGTATTTTCTGTTTTAGCAGCTTAGCAGATTCAATTCTCGCTTTTACCCCAACATGATCGTAATGGGTATTAAAAACGATAAACTCTTTTTTGTTCAGCTTATCGTACAGTTTAACCCAGCTGCATACCCGGTTAAGTGCGGCATCCCATCCCTTTGAGGGAACATCAGGGGTTTCCGACAACCAAAAGGTACCGCCCTCTTTCTTTTCAAATCTATCTTTATCGAAATAAACTGCTGAAAACTCTCCTTTTCTTTTCCCATCATCACGCCCTGCCCCTACCACATCGAAATTAGAATTTTCGAGCAAGGCATCGAATTGTTCCGGCAAAGCCTCCTGTACGCAGAGAATATCGGCATCATGGAATTTTACCAAAGCTTTTACGTTATCTTTTCGGTTTGGCCAGGCGTTAACGCCATCTGATGCTACATTTAATCGGATGTTATAGGTAATGATATTAATTGGAACAGCTTTTTTCTGAGCGAAAGCCATTATGGTTAATAATAGAAAAACAGGGATAATTTTTAATGTATTCATAATATAATTCACTATTAATTAATGCGGGTTAGCAAGTAACCGCCAGATTTAAGCTGCGATGATACCAATTTAAGGTTAATTGTAGTTTAACATTCGAATATCTTTTAAATTAAATCCTCATCCCTGTAACTATAATAACGGTCATTGGCGAAGATCAGGTGATCGACCACATACAGGCTCAGCAAATTTCCTGAGGCTACCATATCCCTTGTCAATTTATCGTCGCTCTCACTAGGCTTTAAACTTCCTGAGGGATGATTATGCGCCAGCACAATATTTGCAGCATTGTTTTCCAAAGCTGTTTTAAAAATAATTTTCGGATCGGCTACCGTACCCGCCTGTCCGCCTTTGCTGATTAAAAATTTACCGATTACGCGGTTAGACCTGTTTAGAAGCAAGATCCAGAATTCTTCGTGATTGAGATTGGCGAAAGTTTGATGCAAATACCTGTAAACATCTTTAGAGGTGTTAACATGAGTAATGGTTTCTTCGGCAGTTTCCTTTCTTCGCAATCCAAGTTCCAGAGCGGCAATAATGGTTATCGCTTTGGCCTCTCCGATACCCCTAAACCGCGAAAGCTCGAGGATGGAAGCTTTTCCCAGTTTTGTTAAATTGTTATCATAAAAAGACAAAATCCTTTTGCTTAAATCTACGGCGGTTTCATTTTTATTTCCCGAGCCAATTAAAATAGCGATCAGTTCGGCATCCGTTAAATGTCTCCGTCCATGCAATAAAAGTTTTTCGCGTGGGCGGTCTTCTTCCGCCCATAATTTTATACCCAGTTTTTGTTCGTAGCTTTCCATTTTTTTAACCAAAAAAAAGGCATCTCAACCAAAAGTTGAGATGCCTTTACTAATATCGTAAAAAAATTGGCTTATTTTAAACCGTTAACGAATTTCGTTAATTTTGATTTGTTATTTGCCGCTTTGTTTTTGTGGATAACATTCTTTTTAGCTAAACGATCTAACATAGAGATTACTTTAGGCAATAAATCAGATGCAGTTTTTTTATCTTCTGCAGCACGCAATCTTTTAATGAAAGTACGTGTAGTTTTTGCCTGATATCTGTTACGTAAACGTTTTGTTGCGTTTGCTCTAATTCTTTTTAATGAAGATTTATGATTTGCCATTTCTATTTAGCCTTTTATTTTTCTTTATTCGTTTCCTTTAATTCGGGTTGCAAATATAGGATTAATATTTTTAAACTACAAAACACTTTTAACTTTTTTTTAATTAAATCCCAAGCCCATTTTCGCGTTGCCAAATACATTAAAATTCTTCATTAAGAATACATTAGCTAACAGAATAAAATTGCTTTCCGGTTAAGGGTATTTTTAATTTCTGCCCATTATGAGCTTCAAAATACTTTTCCCACATGCCGGCCTGTCGAAATTGCTTTCTTTGTATTAAAAACATAAGCCCTTAGCAGAG
Source organism: Pedobacter zeae (assembly GCF_014196715.1). Lineage (GTDB taxonomy): Bacteria > Bacteroidota > Bacteroidia > Sphingobacteriales > Sphingobacteriaceae > Pedobacter > Pedobacter zeae. The sequence goes on along the minus strand of NZ_JACIEF010000002.1, from coordinate 652,550 downwards.
GTATAATAATTATTTTTTATTGAATTTTGAACAGGCTTTAAGAAAACAACCTTAAAAATACTATTTTTGGACAAAACGATTTTTGAGTGAAAAAACGAATAGCCATCTTTGCATCAGGTTCTGGTTCAAATGCCCAAAAACTGATGGAGCATTTTAAAAGGAGTAACGAAATTGAAATTTCTTTGGTGTTAACCAATAATGCTGAAGCCTATGTGTTACAAAGGGCTGATAATTTCGAAATCCCTACCCATATTTTCGATAAAAACGAATTTTATAAAACCGATGAGGTAGTGGATCTGCTTAAAAATCTCGACATTGATTTTATTGTACTGGCTGGTTTCCTTTGGCTGATCCCTAAAAACCTGATCCACGCCTATCCGGGAAGGATCGTCAATATCCATCCTGCAATCCTTCCTAAATTTGGAGGAAAAGGCATGTATGGCGACCATGTACACCAGGCGGTAATGGCTGCCGGCGAAACCGAAGGCGGCATCACGATCCATTATGTAAATGAAAATTACGATGAAGGGGAATACATTTACCAGGCGCGCTACAGGATCGATAAAAGCGACAACCTGGAAATGGTAAAATTTAAAGGCCAACAGCTCGAACACCAGCACTACCCCCGCATTGTAGAGGCGATTGTAAAAAAACTAAAAAAATAATTCGAAATTATACCTTCTTGGTTTTTGGCATCAGCAATAACAATACACTAACAATCACAAGAAATCCTATATCGAGTAAAGTTGCCCATTGATAGGCTACAGAAAACTGCGAAGCTACATTCGGGCAATGCAACTTGCCGAAAAAAACACCCCCTACAACGGCAACCCCTATCGCCACTGAAACCTGTTGCAATGTTAAGTAGATGCCCGACGAAGCACCCATCTGATTTTCTGAAGTGCTTTTTAATGAGATCGTCATTAATGACGGTAAAATTGTACCGCAGCCTATCCCATATGTAAACAACACCATCACGATGTAAAATGGTGCCGGAGCACTTAAATTAAAGAGAAACAGATGAAAAACAAGTGCTACGATCATAATAATCGATCCTGTTAGCGAAATAAATTTACCATAACGGGCCACCAGAGGCGTAAAAAACATTGATGCCATAACATAACCGAGTCCCTGGCAAACAAAATACATCCCGGTATGTGCAGAACTTATCCCTAATCCGCTTTGTAAATTAACGGTGTTGATCAAAAAATAAGAATCCTGAACAAGATAATAAAACAGGGAAATTAAAAGCCCCATCCTGAAATCTGAATTTTTAAAAAGACCTATACTTATCAACGGACTATTTCCGGTCTTTATCGTTAAGCGCTGGTAATTAATAAATATAACCGAAAATACTAATGACAGGAACAACATAGAAAGACTCCAAAGTGGCCAACCCAACTCCCAGCCCTGTATCAGCGGGTAAATCAAAAATGTTAATGTTAACATCAGTAAAAGGCTGCCGATAAAATCGAATTTCCGGCTTGTTTTAACAGGCAGTTCCTTCAGGTATTTTAAACCCAATACAACAGCAGTTAGTCCGACAGGCACATTAATCAAAAAAATCAAACGCCAACTCTGCTGAACAATTCCCAAATCAGGGATCAATCCACCCAAAAACTGACCAATAACAGAAGCGGTACCTGCAATACTGCCATAAATCCCGAGCATCCTTACCCGTTCCTTTTGATCAGGAAATAAACCGGGGATAAAAGCAATCCCCTGCGGAACCATAAAAGCACTACTTATTCCCTGTACAAAACGTGCTGCATTTAATTGGATAGCCGATTGTGATAAACCACAGGATAAAGAAGCGATGGTAAAAATCAGCATTCCGCTTAAAAACACTTTTTTCTTTCCAAAATACTCGCCTGCACGCCCCCCGGTAATCAAAAATGAAGCATAACCTATAATATACATCACGATGACCAACTGCATCTCGGCATGGGTGCCTTTTATGCCCGTTCTTATGGAAGGAAGCGCTACATTAACGATGAACAGATCCAGAACGGATAAAAATATGGCCGAACAGGCGATGAGGAAAGGGAGCCAATTGCTGTATTTTTTCATGCTTTTCTTATATTTAAGATTCAAAGGAAAAAAAGACTTTAATGGCAATCAAGTAGTCATTTAAACAGTACCAGGTATGCAAAACAGTACTAATAATGAGCATAAAGCAGTTACAAACGAAGGTTTATTTTTAAATGACTCTTCGTTGACTGGCGTATTTAAAATAATTGGCGGTAAATGGAAAATTATGCTCATTAAAGCCATTGCTGCTAAATGCCCCAAAAGATTTGGCGAGCTTAAGCGCGAAACGAATTTCTTAAGTCAGGGTACATTAACCACACAGCTGAAAGAAATGGAACGTGACAGACTTATTGAACGGCAGGCTTTTGCAGAATCCCCTCCCCGGGTAGAATATAAACTCACCGAATTAGGAAAAACCCTTCTTCCGGTAATAGATGTTTTGGAAGATTGGTATGCTAATTTCCAAATTAGCGGCAAGCAATAAAAAATACAAGTAAAACCATGATATACAATCTTCTAGTATAAATTTCAGATGTGGCTTCACTAGCTGAAAATACTTATTCAGGATAAAAAATACCCCATTCAGAAAAATATACAAATAATTTCATTTTTATTGGTTTCATCACCTAAATAAATCCCCCTGTTTTACTACCTTTGCGGCTCAAAATTTTCAGTAGAATGAGTCAATCCATTAAAATCAAAAACGCTTTAATCTCAGTATATTATAAAGATGGCTTGGAACCATTGGTAAAATTGTTGGCCGCACAAGGTGTACAGTTATTTTCTACCGGTGGAACAGAACAATTCATTAAAGATTTGAATCTTCCGGTTACGGCAGTTGAAGATTTAACCGGTTATCCTTCTATTTTAGGCGGACGTGTTAAAACCTTACACCCTAAAGTATTTGGGGGGATTTTAAACCGTAGGGCCTTAGCCGGCGACCAGGCACAGATTGCTGAATATGATATCCCTGAAATTGATTTGGTGATTGTTGATTTATATCCTTTTGAGGAAACCGTAAAAGCTGGCGGAACGCCGGAAGAGATTATCGAAAAAATCGATATCGGCGGTATTTCCCTGATCCGTGCTGCCGCTAAAAACTTTAACGATGTAGTGATTATTGCCTCTAAAAATGATTATCCGACTTTACAGGCACAATTAGAAGCGCAAAATGGCGAAACTACTTTAGCGCAGCGTAAATCGTATGCTAAAACAGCTTTTCATACTTCTTCACATTACGATACCGCAATTTTCAACTATTTCAACCAGGAAGAACCGCTTGATGTTTTCAAACAAAGTGTAACTGAAGCCAAAACTTTACGTTACGGCGAGAATCCTCATCAGGGTGCTGTATTTTACGGTGATTTAGATGCCATGTTTACAAAATTGAACGGTAAAGAGCTTTCTTATAACAATCTGGTTGATGTGGATGCCGCTGTTGCCCTGATAGACGAATTTAACGATCCAACATTTGCGATCTTAAAACATACCAATGCCTGTGGTATTGCTTCACGCCCTACTGTTAAACAAGCCTGGATTGATGCTTTAGCATGCGATCCGGTTTCGGCTTTTGGCGGTGTATTGATTACCAACGCGGAGGTTGACCTGGAGACTGCAGAAGAAATTAACAACTTGTTTTTTGAAGTGTTAATTGCACCTTCTTATCAACCGGAAGCGGTAGAATTGTTCAGTAAAAAGAAAAACCGCGTTATTTTAAAACGTAACGAGGTAGAACTGAGCAAAAAACAATTTAAAACTTTGTTAAATGGTGTAATTGAGCAGGACAAAGATTTAATTATCGAGGGGCCGGAGCAAATGACAACCGTTACCGATAAAGCACCAACTGCACAGGAACTGAAAGATTTGTACTTCGCCAATAAAATCGTAAAACACACCAAATCGAATACCATCGTGTTGGTTAAGGACGATGTATTGATTGCAAGTGGTGTTGGACAAACTTCTCGTGTTGATGCTTTAAGGCAAGCGATTGAAAAAGCGGCTTCTTTCGGCTTCAGCGTAAAAGGCGCAGCTATGGCTTCTGACGCTTTCTTTCCTTTCCCAGACTGTGTAGAAATTGCTGCCGATGCCGGAATTACTGCTGTACTGCAACCTGGCGGATCGATTAAAGATGCTGACTCTGTTGCTAAAGCAAATGAAAAAGGCATTGCCATGGTAACTACCGGTGTAAGACATTTTAAACACTAGAAAGGTAGAAGGTTGAGGGTTTAAGGGCGGAAGGTTTTACATCGATAACTTCCAATCACCACAATCCGGCACTAAGAATTATAAGTTTTATTTTCTGAATATTTTAATTGTCTTAAAAACAGTTTAATAACTGAAGAAAATAAAACTTAAAACAATAAAAAAGCTATTTTTACATTAGGAATAGTATAAATTTGATAAAATAAAGAAAACATACCTTACATGGGATTATTTAACTGGTTTACGCAAGAAGTTGCTATCGATTTAGGCACTGCGAATACCCTGATTATACATAACGACAAAGTAGTGGTAGATGAACCATCTATTGTTGCTTTTGATCGTACTACAAACAAAGTTATTGCCATTGGCCGTCAGGCCATGCAAATGGAGGGTAAAACCCACGATAATATCAAAACCGTTCGTCCGCTGAAAGATGGTGTAATTGCCGATTTCAATGCCGCAGAAGCCATGATTAAAGGGATGATCCGCATGCTTAACGGCGGTAAAGGATGGATGTTCCCTTCTTTACGTATGGTTATCTGTATCCCTTCCGGTATTACAGAGGTAGAAAAACGTGCTGTGCGCGACTCCGCTGAGATTGCAGGGGCAAAAGAAGTATACCTGATACATGAGCCTATGGCAGCTGCTGTAGGTATCGGTATCGATGTGGAGGAGCCGATGGGTAACATGATTATCGATATTGGCGGTGGTACCACCGAAATTGCAGTGATTGCCTTATCGGGTATTGTCTGCGATCAATCGATCCGCGTTGCGGGTGATAACTTCGATTCTGACATTGTAAACTACATCCGCCGTCAGCATAACATTATGATCGGCGACCGTACTGCAGAGAAAATCAAAATTGAAGTGGGTGCAGCTTTACCTGAATTACAGGATGCCCCGGCTGATTTCGCAGTTCAGGGCCGCGATTTAATGACGGGTGTGCCAAAACAGATCACCGTTTCCTATACCGAAATTGCACACTGTTTAGACAAATCGATTTCTAAAATTGAAGAGGCGATTTTAAAAGCATTAGAGATTACCCCTCCCGAGCTTTCAGCAGATATTTACCAAACCGGTATTTATTTAACCGGTGGTGGTGCATTATTAAGAGGCTTAGATAAGCGTGTGGCTGCTAAAACTAAATTACCTGTCCACGTTGCAGAAGATCCACTTCGTGCGGTAGTACGCGGAACCGGAATTGCCCTTAAAAATATTGGTGGATATAAATTCTTAATGCAATAACATTCAGTTTGGAGTTTGGGGTTATGAGCTAGGAGTTTCCACTCATACGCCAAACTGTTAACTCCCAACTCCGAACTTTTAACTCCAAACTCAAATGCGTAACCTTTGGATTTTCATCAGCAGATACAACGCATTTTTCCTTTTTATTATCTTTTTTACTGTTGGTATCTACCTAACGGTGAAAAACAACTCCTATCAGCGTAGCGTAACCTTAAACTCTACAAACCAAATTGTAGGCACGGCTTACGAGCGGTTAAATGTTTTTAAGCGTTATTTAAACCTTGGGATGGTTAACGATAGCCTTGCTGCTGAAAATGCCAAACTTAAAAGCCAACTGTTAAGCTTAACCACCGTTGATACCGCTAAAGATGTTAAAGTTGTTGATACAGTAACCAACCAGGATTATACCTATCTTGCAGCCAAGGTGATCAAAAACTCCATTACTTTGCGTAATAACGTCATGACCATCAATAAGGGCAGCATTGATGGCATTAAAAGTGGAATGGCCGTTATTGCTCCTCAAAAAGGTGTTGTAGGCTTTATCCGCGATGTTTCGGAACATTTGGCAACTATCCAATCGTTATTGCATAAAGACACCAAAATCAGCGTTACCCTTAAAAAGAATAATGCTTTAGGATCGTTGGTTTGGGGCGATGGCAATTTTGATATCAAAAAAGCCTTTATCAAAGAGGTACCCAACCACATTAAGATGTACGTTGGCGATACCATCGTTACTTCGGGCTTTGCTTCATTTCCGAAAGGGATCTTAGTAGGCAGGATCAGCAAGCCAAACGTAGCCACCAATGATAATTTCCTATCGGGAGAAGTTAATTTATTTACCGATTTTAGCACATTACAATACGTATATGTGGTTAAATATAAAAAAGCTGAAGAGCAAAAAGCTTTAGAAAGCGCTGTTAAACCCAATGAATAGTAGAATCATAATCGTAAATGTGATTAGGTGGTTTTTGCTACTTTTTGTGCAGATATTCCTGCTCAAGAATATGGGCTTTTACGATCTTTCTACGCCATTTATCTATGTGCTGTTTTTACTTCTGCTTCCATTTGGCATACCCAACATTGTATTATATCTTTTGGCATTCGGGACAGGATTAACCCTCGATGCCTTTTATGATACCATGGGCGTGCACGCTACGGCCTGCGTGGTGCTGGCTTTTGTAAGAATATCCTTTATATCCATCAGTTTAAACCGCGACGCAATTGACGACCCAGAACCATCCTTAAGTTATATGGGTTTCCAATGGTTTTCACTTTATGCTTTTCTCTGCGTTATTGCACATCATTTGGTGCTGTTCTTTTTAGAAACATTCAGGTTAACCGAAGTTGGTTATACCTTAATGAGATGCGGCTTAAGTTGTATCTTTACACTGCTTATTATTTTATTGGTAGAGTTTATATTCTATAGAAGAACACCTCGTTAATGGATCAGTTATTTAACCGGAAATATATCGTTCAGGGATTATTTATTGTAATCGCGCTGATTTTGTTGGGTAAATTATTTTATATCCAGATTATCAGCGATAAAGCGTTCAGCTCTGCCGAAAGTAACGTGTTGCGTAAAATTTACAAATACCCTGCCCGTGGTGCCATTCTTGATCGTAACATGAAAGTAATTGTGCAGAACGAACCTGTTTATGATTTAATGGTCATCCCAAATGAGGTTAAACCTTTTGATACTTTAGCACTTGCCAATGCCCTGGAAATTACCGTTGAAGATGTGCGTAAAAAACTGAAAAAAGCAAGGGCACAATCTACTTACCAGTCCACTTTTTTTGAACGGCAGATTTCAGTACAAAGTTACGCCCGCTTGCAGGAAATCATGTACCGTTTTCCGGGTTTCAGAACACAGGACAGAACGATCAGGCATTACCCGGACAGTATTGCCGGCCAGCTTTTTGGCTATGTTAAGGAAGTAAGCCCCGATGATATTGAAAAATCTGAAGGTTACTATAAACCTGGCGATTTTATTGGCAAAAGCGGTTTAGAGCGTTCTTATGAAAATTTTTTACGTGGCGAAAAAGGGGTGATCAATACCTTGTACGATGCCAAAAACATTGCCCAGGGCAGCTATGCCAATGGAAAATATGATGTCAATGCCGTATCAGGTGAACGCTTAATTTCTTCTTTAGACATCAGGATTCAACGTCTTGGCGAAGAGCTGATGAAAAATAAGGTAGGGGCAATTGTAGCTATCGAACCGGCAACGGGAGAGATTTTGGCTTTCGTGAGCAGTCCGGGATATGATCCTAACCAATTAGTAGGTAAAGATTGGGGAAAAAACTACATGAATTTGATAGCAAACCCTTACCGTCCGCAGCTTATACGGCCTATTGCAGGGCAGTATTCGCCGGGATCGTCATTTAAACCGGTTGATGCACTTGTTGCCTTGCAAGATGGCGCTATCGATCCAAATACCACCTTTTTCTGTCCGGGTTACTACATGGCCGGAAACCATAAAGTGAAATGCGAACACGTAGACGGTACCATTAACATGCAAAGGGGTATCGCCCGTTCCTGCAATACTTATTTTTGCCATGTTTTTCAGAACATCATCACTAAAAACGGCATGAAAAACCAACGCCAAACCTATGCGCACTGGCACGAACAGATCATGAAATGGGGTTTTGGCCAGAAGTTGGGCATCGATATGCCTTTCGAAAAAAAGGGCATCTTCTATCCGGCAGAACATTATGATAAAATTTATGGTAAACGGTGGGGATACACCACTGTAATTTCGCAGGCGATTGGGCAGGGTGAAATTACCTCTACCCCATTGCAAATGGCCAATGTGATGGCTGCCATTGCCAACCGTGGTTATTATTTAAAACCGCACCTAATTAAAGGAATTGGCGATAAAAATGTGGTGAAGAAAGAGTATGTGGTTAAAAATTATGTAGGTGTTGATGCACAATATTTCCCTATAGTAATTAACGGAATGAGAGATGCAGTTAACAGCCCATGGGGAACAGCAAAAGAATCGCAAATACCCAATATCACCATGTGCGGTAAAACCGGCACGGTACAAAATCCACACGGCAAAAACCACTCGGTATTTATCGGCTTTGCACCAATGGACCAACCTAAAATTGCCATTGCCGTGATTGTAGAAAATGGTGGCTACGGAGGATCTTATGCTGCACCAATATCGAGTTTTATCGTTGAAAAATATTTAACTGACAGTATTAAACCACGTTCTAATGGGTATACTGTAAAAGCGTTCTCAGAAACCAATCTTTTACCTGCTTTGATCGATAAGACAAAAAAGGTTAAATTGACGAAATTGGATAGTTTAAACCTGAAAAAGGCAGATTCGCTTAAAAAGGTTAAAGACAGTTTAAAAATAAAGCCGGCAATAATAAAGCAAACCTCTACTAAAAAGCCTAAAGTAAACCAAGCCATTGTAAACCATAAACCTGTAACCAATAAATAAAGATGCAACAACAGGGAAACCGTTTCTTTTTTAATGTAGACTGGATTACCGTTTTAATCTACATAGCATTGTGTGCAATTGGCTTTATCAATGTTTATGCTTCTATCTACAATCCCGATAAAGCAACAGGCTTCGATTTTTCGAGCAGTTATGGCAAACAGCTAATTTACGTAATTACAGGGCTGATATTGGGCTTATCGATCTTATTGTTCGACGGAAGGTTATTTAACGTATTTGCACCTTTTATTTATGGCGCTACGCTCTTTTTACTCGTTGTAGTATTATTTGTGGGCCGCAATGTAGGCGGGAACCAGGCCTGGATCCCTATTGGTTCTTTTAGGCTGCAACCCTCAGAATTTGCCAAATTTGGCACCGCCCTGCTTTTGGCGAGGTATGTGAGTACGTTTAATCCCAAATTCAGGGATTTTAAATCGATCGTCATTGCCGGACTTATTGTACTGGCGCCACTTTTACTCATCATGTTGCAACCCGATACAGGTTCGGCATTGGTGTTTCTTGCCTTTATGTTCCCTTTATACCGCGAGGGTTTATCAGGCTATTTTCTTCTGATCTTCTTAGGAATGATTGTATTGTTTGTTGCTGATTTCCTGGTGCCAACTTATGTACTAGTCCTTATTCTGACGACCATTGGCGGACTTTTCATTTATAATAACAGGAGAAAACAAAAAATCATTATTTCAACCGTTCTGGTCACCATTATTGCGATTGTGTATCTTTTTGTGGTTAAAATTGCTTACGAAAAAGTTTTAGCTCCCCATCAGCGTAGCCGTATCGAATTGATGTTGGGCCTTAAGGCTGATAACAAGGGAGCAGGCTATAATGTAATTCAATCGCAGATTGCCATTGGCTCGGGGCAGGCAACCGGTCGTGGTTTTTTACAGGGTACCCAAACTAAATATGGTTATGTACCTGCTCAAAGTACCGACTTCATTTTTTCTACCATTGGCGAAGAATGGGGCTTTGTGGGCTGTTCGGTTGTAATCGGCCTATACCTATTCTTATTGCTCAGGCTGATCAACCTGGCTGAAAGGCAACGGTCTACCTTCTCCAGGGTTTATGGCTATAGTGTGGCCTGTATCCTGTTTTTCCACGTGTTTATCAATATCGGGATGACGATTGGGATCATTCCCGTAATCGGTATTCCATTACCATTCATCAGCTACGGCGGATCGTCATTATGGAGTTTCACCATCCTGTTGTTTATCTTTTTAAAACTGGATTCTAACCGTATGGGATTTATTTAGTCCTAAGTCAGGAGTCCTTAGTCTGGAGTCAATACCTCAACAGAGATGCGTCATCCTGAATAAATTTTAACCGGCATTACAAATGCTAATCCCGTGCATGTTGGTTATAAACAACAAATACATGATAGATACTGAAACAAGTTCAGTATGACGAAAACCGGTCGTTTACTGATCCATCACCCTACTTACTAAACCTTCTGTTCAGCAGCTCGTAAAACTGATCAACAGTAGCCTGTTTATTGGCCCAGTTATTTTTCGCAGCGTAATTATTTTGAAGGTAGGTGTCGGCAGCTTCGAAACTGCTCATTTTATTAATGATATCAATAACTTCCGAGTAGGCCAGGTTATATCCGCCAAACAGGTCTTTAATAAAAAGTAATTTTTCATTTAGGCTAATTGCCTGCTTTAAATCAGCAATTGGCGCTTTAACAGGCTGCTCGCTTTTTCCGTTTGTTTTGGCAAGCAGATCGTTTAAGCTTGGAGCAGGTTGTGGAGCTGGTTTTACAGGAACAGCTTCGGGCCGAAATAAAGGCCGCTCCTGCTCAACAGGTGGCGAAATAACAGGATCATCCAGTTTGACATCCCTAAGCGCCTCAATGGGTTGGCTTGACACAGAAACCGGTTCTTCTTCTTTACCAACTGCAACCGGTTCTTCAGTTGTTATTGGTGGTTCTTCTTCTACATGTCGAATTAAAAAAGGTTCCGGACCAATTTCATCTTCTTGTGTTGATATAGGCTCCGGCTGTACCCCTAAAGCTTCTTCTTTTTCATGTATTTTCTTTTTCTGAGCTAAAATCTCTGCCTCTTCTTTACTTAATGGACGGTCGAAAATTTCTTCTACAGGTTTTGCTTCATAATCAAACTGATCGTTTTCATCATGCGCATTCAATACAAATTCGAAAGTGTGGTCATCCTGATCAGGTTTGAAAAAATCATTCTTTAAAAGCGTCTCGGCTTTTTCTTCCTTACTAATTTCATCATCAATAACCTCCTGTTCCGGCTTCATATCCACCCGTTCCTCTTCTTCCTCGGCTGCTACCACCTCTTCAAGTTCCTGCGGATCAAAACACTCCTCATCTTCCAAATAACTTTTTTCGGCTTCCGGCAAGATAATGGTATTCTGTTCGGCCAACAAGGCATGGTTTCCAGGCTCGGTCTGTTTATTTTCTATTGTGGCATTTAATTTTTTGACGATATTAACATGATCAGAAAGGAAATGGGCATTGGCTAAAAAGAGTTCCAGTTCCAAATCGTTTAATTGCTGAGGATTCTGGGCTAAAAACTGGTATTGCTCATTTAATTCTGTTAAAATACTACCGATCTTTCTGAAAATATCTTGTTGGTTCATCATAAAGTTAAAACGAATTATTAGTCGATTTATGTTGGTAACTATGTGTTCAAAAATAACACATAATTCTCATATTTGTTCGGTTTAAAATTATAGAACGGACATAGGGGCATAAAAAAACAGGCATGTTATTTAGCGAACAAAATTTTAGAAGAAGGGGCGAATTTTCGGGCAGCATTGAAGTGGTATGCGGTTCCATGTTTTCGGGTAAAACCGAAGAACTGATCAGAAGGTTAAAAAGAGCTCAGATTGCTAAACTGAATGTCGAAATTTTTAAACCCCGTACCGATACACGCTACCACGAAACTGCGGTGGTTTCTCACGACTTAAACTCCATTAACTCTACCCCTGTCGACAGTGCATCGGCCATTTTATTACTGGGTACCACTACGCAGGTAGTGGGTATAGATGAGGCCCAGTTTTTTGATGATGAACTGCCAGATGTTTGTAACAAGCTGGCCCTTAAAGGCATACGCGTTATTGTTGCCGGCCTGGATATGGATTTTACAGGTAAACCCTTTGGCCCGATGCCGGCTTTAATGGCCATTGCCGAACACGTTACCAAAGTAAATGCGGTTTGTGTTTGCTGCGGAAACCCTGCCTTGTACAGTTACCGGACTGTTGCTGACGAAGCTACTGTTTTATTGGGCGAAAAAGAAAGTTACGAGCCGCGCTGCAGGGCATGTTATAATCTCGATAAAAGATAATCGCTATTCCCGATTAAACTGTATCTTTAAACATGATCTGTTATTGATATGGATAAACAATGTAAAATCAATGCTTTTAGAACCGGTTTAGCTCAATTTGTCACCTTTGAAGAAGATGAATGGGAAATCTTAAGTCAACACCTGAGTTTTTCCACGCTAAAGAAAAAGGAACATTTTATCGTTGAAGGAAAAGTATGCGACTACATGTGTTTTATTACCCGTGGTGCCGTTCGTTACTACCATATTAAAGACGGACAGGAAATTACCGGATATTTTAGCTTTGAAAATGAGTTGATGAGTGCATATAAAAGTTTCTTGAAACGCACGCTCAACACCAATTATATTCAGGCAATTGAAGAAACAGACTTGGTGATGATTTCATATCAAAATCTTCAACAAATGTTAAGTCATCCGTTATTAGCTTTAAAAATGGAGCGCTTTGGCCGGCTGGTAGCAGAACATTACATCTGTTGTTATGAAGACAGGGTTACTGCCTTTATTACCCAAAGCCCCGAAGAGCGTTACACCATGCTTGAAAAAACGGCTAAAGATATTTTCCAGCGTATTCCGCAACACTTTATTGCCAATTTTTTAGGCATTACGCCTGTCTCACTTTCCCGTATCCGCAAACGAACACTTTTGCAATAAAAGAGTTGACAACTTCGTGGTAAACAACTATTAAAGTTGTCAAATCTGAATAATCTAAAATCCTTATCTTTTGTTAACGTTTTCGTGGTTCTATGCGGCATAACTTTGAACTAATCAAAAAAACGAAGACATGCATACTATACTTGGCGCCGGCGGACCAACAGCAAACGCACTAACGAGAGAATTAATCAAAACTAACGAAACCACCAGATTAGTTAGCCGCAAACCGATTTCTACAGACCAACCCAATTTAAGCTGGGTTAAGGCCGATTTGTTAAATGAAGCTGAACTTTTCGCAGCAGCCGAGGGTTCGAAAGTAATATACCTGTGTGCCGGCTTGGTTTACGATGCCCAAATTTGGCAACAACAATGGCCCATTATCATTCAAAATGTAATTAACTTAACCAAACGTACCGGTGCCAGGCTAATTTTTTTCGATAATGTTTATATGTATGGCCTGGTAAATGGCCCCATGACTGAAGATACACCTTACCAACCCTGCAGCCTGAAAGGCAAAGTAAGGGCAAAAGTAGCTCAGCAGTTAATGGATGAGAGCAAAGCAGGCCACATTAACGTAACCATTGCCCGTGCCGCCGATTTTTACGGAACAGACTCCATGAACAGCTTTCTTGACATGATGGTTCTTGATAAATTTGCTAAAAAAGACAAAGCTCAATGGATAGGTGACGCGAATACACTGCACAGTTTTACTTACATTGAAGATGCCGGAAAAGCTTTGTTCCTGTTGGGGCAAACACCCGATTCCGGGAACCAGGTATGGCACCTGCCCACCGCAGCTCCTATAACCGGTAAAGCTTTTATCGAAATGGCTGCAAAGGTTTATGCAACCAAGCCTCAATATTTAACCATTAATAAACTGATGCTACGCTTAGTAGGTTTATTTAAAAAGGTAGTTGCAGGCACCGTAGAAATGTACTACCAGTATGATCATGACTATCATTTCGATTCAACCAAATTTGAAAAGGCGTTCAACTTTAAACCTACCACTTATTACGACGGGATTTTAAACCTATCCAAAACACTGTATAAAAAGCAGAATTGACATGAGCCGGTGTAAATTATGGTGCCAAGTATTTATCTTTGGCACCAATGATTCAAGATAATACCAAGTACGAAAGCAATGTTAAAAATATATCGATTTTAGGTTGCGGTTGGTTCGGATTGGCCCTTGCCAAAAAACTGATCGGGTTAAATTATGCGGTTAAAGGTTCTACCACAAGTCAGGATAAGTTAACCATGCTTGAAGCTGAAAATATACAGCCATTTTTAGTTGATTTTACAGCAGAATCGGTTAAAGCAGATCCAGCTTTTTTTGAGGCCGACACCTTATTTATCTGTATCCCTCCGAAGCGCAATTCCACAGAGCTCCCTGATTATCCCAACAAGATAAATTCAATTTTGACCTTTGCAAAAGATAAATCCAAACATGTGGTATTAATCAGTTCGACAAGTGTTTATGCAGATGAAAACAAAACGGTAAATGAAACCAGCAAGCCCAATCCTGATACCGATTCAGGAAGGGTCGTTTTAGCTGCCGAAATACTGTTTAAAGAATTATTTCCAGAAAACTGCACAGTGATTCGCTTTGCGGGCTTAATTGGTCCTGATCGTAACCCGGGTAGGTTTTTTGCCGGAAAAAATAATATACCAAATGGTTTAGCGCCGGTAAACCTGATCCACCAAACAGATGCGGTAGGTATTGCGGTAAAACTTTTAGAAAAACAGGCATTCGGCAGAACGTATAATGCCTGCTCGCCAAACCATCCTGCAAAAATGGATTTTTACACTTACGCGGCCAAAACCACGGGACTCGTGGTGCCTGATTTTATTTCAGAAAAGAAGGATTGGAAAATTGTGGAGAGCATAAATGTTCCAGAATTTCTGGGTTATGAGTTTGAGGTGGTGATTTAGAAATCTCTTCTTACTTTCGTCACCCTGAATTTATTTCAGGGTCTATTTTGCAAGAAAGATGTTGAAATAAATTCAGCATGACGATCGCATAAGTCAAAGAGGCCAAAAATTATCACCACGAATAAATAGTAATCGAATTAAGTTCGATAGATCTCTCGACTGCGTTGTACTTCGCTCGATATGACGAAAATCATTGTGAGGCATTTTAATTATCTCAATAAACCAATAGCAAAACCATTTAACTCAACAAGCCCAGCAACTCTTTTTTGGTTAAATTCTTAAACAAACTTCCATCTGTCTGGATCAGGTTGTTCACCAGGTCTTTTTTAGTCGCCTGCAGCTTCATGATTTTTTCTTCAATTGTATCAGGGCAGATTAGCCGTACTGCCATCACATTTTTATGCTGGCCGATCCTATACGCTCTATCTATGGCCTGGTTTTCTACCGCAGGGTTCCACCATGGGTCTACTAAATAAACATAATCGGCTTTGGTTAAATTTAATCCGGTGCCCCCGGCTTTTAAACTGATCAGAAAAACCGGTATATCAGCATTTTGTTGGAACGAGCTAACTGCTTCTGCTCTTTTACGGGTTTGCCCGGTAAGGTATTCATATTTAATGCCACGTTTTTCCAATTGCTTTTTAATCAGATCGAGCATGGTTACAAATTGAGAAAAAACAAGAATTTTATGTTTTCCGGCTTTACTCCCGATCTGTTCCATCAACACATCAATTTTTGAAGAAGCCTGTAGATAGGATTTTCCATCAGCCAATAACTCGGCCGAGTTGCAGATCTGCCGCAAGGTGGTAATACTTTTGAGTACGTGCATCGAATTTTTAGGCAGCTCATCCTCCTGTTTACCTAAAATAAAATCCTGAATTTCTTTCTTATTCGCCTCGTATACTTCGCGCTGTTCTGCTCCCATTTCGCAATACATTACAATTTCCGTTTTATCGGGCAGCTCTTTCGCTACCTGTTCTTTTGTTCTGCGAAGAATAAACGGTCTTATTTTTTTCTGGAGCTCTTCTGCCCTTCTACTGTCTTTAAACTGATCGATCGGGGTTGAATATAAATCGGCAAACTGTTGTTTACTGCCAAATAAACCGGGACAAGCAAATGACAACTGCCCGTATAAATCAAAGGTATTATTTTCAATTGGTGTACCCGTTATGGCTACTTTATTTCTCGATTGCAGCATCCGGACCGCTTTATAACGCTGTGAATCGGGATTTTTGATCAATTGCGATTCATCTAAAAATATATAGTTAAAGCGATAATCTTTTAAGAAACGGATATCAGAAAGCAGCGTTCCGTAAGAGGTTAAAATGATCTCGTAGTTATCGAAAGCATCTGTGGTTTTTGTCCTTTCGCCTGCATAAATGGTTTTCACCCTGATAGATGGAGCAAACTTCTCTGCTTCGGCTTTCCAGTTAAAAATCAACGATGCAGGAACCACCACGAGGTTGGTATTGTGTTTTACTTTTTCGCGCTGCGACAACATAAAGGCTAAAATCTGTATGGTTTTACCCAGGCCCATATCATCGGCCAGGCAAGCACCAAAATTAAAATCATCTAAAAAATTGAGCCAGTTTAACCCGTCTTTCTGGTAATGGCGAAGGGTAGCTGTTAAACCTTTTGGTATTTCCACTTCTTTGATGAAACCGGTTCCTTCAAATTTCTGCCTGTACAGTTTCAATTCGTTTTTTACATCACCATCCAGTAAAGCATCTTCATAAAGCTCGTTTATAGATGCAAATTTAATTTTTGGCGTAAGAATGGCATCTTCGGTTACTTCGCCGGCACTAAAATAAGCTGCGAATTTCTCTATCCACTCTTGGGGCAGTATGCCTTGGGTTCCATCATCTAACGTTACAAACCTGCTTTTATTCCGGATTGATTTATGGAGATGCTTTAATGCAACCTGTTGCTTGCCAAACTTTACCTTTACTTTGGTTTCGAACCAATCGGTACCGCTTAATACTTCGATGTTAATTTTCGCCTGGAATTCACTCAGTTTATTGTTTTTGAGTTTGTTGAAGCCTAAAATATGAATCCCTTTATTTCGCCATGTTTCAAAAGCATCAAGGAACCAGGCTTCTTCCAGGAACCGTTTGCGGTGCAGGTAAAAAGAATCGTTGGTTTCCTGATCGTAAAAATAAGGATGCTGTTTCAAAACGTTACCAATAAACTGCAGTTCTGCTTTTTCATCGCGGTGCAAGGTAAAAAGATTACCAAGTTTATCCTGTGCCTGGATCTGCTTTTTAGATAACACAGGGATTTCCAGGTTGCCATAACGCATTACCGGCGTGATGAGAATGTAATCTTCAGATTCTGACAGATAGATCAGCTGCTCGTTTTCAAGGTCGAAACCTTTTTCTTCGATCTGGCTTTTGGTAGCAGGTTTTAAATAAGAATAATCGACATGGATACTTCCTTCTAAAGGCACCAGGATAACCTTTTGAAACTCCTGATATTTGGTTTTGTGCAGGATTAATCTATTGCTCTGCTTTTTAAAAAAACCAATTACACGTAGAAAATCGAGCCTCCCGATTAAATATAGTTGGTTGTTAAGTTTAATAAAATACTGATGTACCAATACCAGGTTATCCAACTCATATGATTTTCCTTCGATAATCAATCGGCCGGTGATTTCATAATAATCATGGCGTTGATTTACTGAAAGCCGCAAGTCTACATCCAATAGATGCGCCTCAACCGCAGTAAGGGTTGAAGCTTGGATCATCCCGGACGGCTTACTGTCCTGCAGGTAAAACGGGATCTTTTGCGGGTTTTTCACAATCGCCTTTAAGGCTTCAATTTCCCCATCGCTTTGATCATGATTATAGTTCTGTTGAAAAGTGGTAATTCCGCTAAAAAACTTCAGCAGGTGACTATCTTCTGTTTTAAATATTAAATCGGCTGGGTTAATTAGTTTTAAAGGATTTTTAACCTTGCCATTTTTAGTAATTCCGGCTTCGAATAACTCTACTGTTAAATGGTTGTAATACCGGTGTTGCCCCAAAACCAGGATCATTTTACCCAGATCGTTTTTTACCGGCATTTTTGTTCCGGATTTGTTTGCCGGCAGTAAAAGTTCCTGCAGATTTTGCTGGATTTCTTTATTGAATGGCTGGAGGGCATCCATCTTCGGCCGGATCACTACCTGGCCGTCTTCATATCGAAGATTAAACAAAAGGTCGAGATCCTCTTCCTTTTCCAATCCGTAATCAATCGCAATTTTGGCAAGCTTTTGTTTCCTCAGGTTGCTATCGAAAAAAATGAGCAGATCCTGGCGTTGGAGGATATTGTACAAAACCCTTGCCTGGTGCTCACAAAGTTTATACTTCGGCGTTGTGCAACGGCAGGAAAGTTTTACGGAGTTTTCATTTTGCTGAACCAAAACAATTGGGAAAGGTAATCCGGAAGCCTCATCGCTAAAGGCTGCAAAATCCAGCTCAATCTGTTCAGGGAAAAGCTGGTAAAAGCCTTTAACATCCGTATGGATCAGTCCGCTTAAATGTTTGAGGATAACAATCTGGCTCAGATTTTTCAGGTTAAAATCCTCTAAAATATAATCGTAAGGATGTTGTTCTGATACCGGATGTGTTGTTACCTGTTCACTCATTTATATTAAATAGCTAAGTGATAAAAGTAATCATTAATACGTTTTTAACTAAACCCTCTTCTAAGGTTTTTATGCACAATTGATCAAGGGAACCGTCATTTCGAATTGCATGAAGCTACATTTCTCTACAACAATTTATCGCATTTGAAGAGCAGAAATCCGCTTTACAATATCTTCAATTACATTAACCGATCTGAGGATTTTATAATGCCCTACGTCTTCAAAAGATTTTGCACTGATTGCAGGATATTGATCTAAAAATTCTTTAAGAAATGGATAAGGCGAAATGTGATCAGCGGGATCATAGGCCAGAAAATGATCTACGTCCGGACCTAATTCATACAGTTCAGTCAGGTTAAAGTGGCTCACCGGCATAGAAAATTCTTTGGCAAAGTTGCTAAAAAATATATCCTGGTCTTTAGCTTCAATGTTTACCGAATTTAAGCTTTGCTCAAAGTTCTCTTTCAGCCTGATTAATGGCGCAATGCTAATGAGCAGATGGGACGTTATACCAAGTGCCTGTAATGCAATTACATTGGCCATACCACCAAGTGAATGTCCGATCAGGATATCAGGTTTTGCATAGTTTAAGGCAATAGATGTTACTGAATCGGCATATAACATCAGGTTGGAAAATTCAGAAATTGAACTTCCGTTTCCTGGAGCATCAAAAGCAATGATCTCTAAATCTTCTATTTTTTGGAGCTCAATAATCAACTCATAAAAATCCAAAGCTTTTGAAGCCCAGCCGTGCGTAAGTAACACTTTCCTGTTCCGTTTCCCCAGCTAAAACAGTTAATGGTCACGTTTGCTTTGGTAAAATAGGTATCAAAAACCTGAAGACTAAACTGTTTTGATGCGGCAATAAGCTCTTCCTGATGAAGGCGTAAAGGCATTTTGGGTGAATAAAAAATAAATTCACGCATTAAGGCGGCATCAGGTGCTTCCTGTGTTAATTTAAGCCAGTTTACAATTTGCTTTAGCCTTTTCAATTCGAGCTTGTTTATGTATTAAACCAAATGTGACTTTAAATCAGCTGGCGAATAGTTGATCGATTTTAAAGTCTTATCGTCTGATTTTCTGAATACCAAAAACAATCCATCGATTTCTTTATAATAAGATTCGGTCTGATCTTTATCCAGGTAAAACTGAATAGTTTGCTCTGCTTCTTCTATGGTTTTACAGGCCTTACTCATGTTAGAGCGGTGCACCTCGTCGAACAACGTTTTAAATTTTCCACCCAGACCAAACTCGTGAATGGCACCAGCCAAAACATACTGTAAATCGCAAAGGGCATCGGCAACTTCTACCAGGTCATTATTGTCTACTGCTTCCTGCAATTCTTTCAATTCTTCAGCTAAAAGCGCAATACGTAAATTGGCCCTCTGTTTGGAAGGGATAACCGGACTTTCTAAAATAGGATGTTTAAAAGTAGTATGAAATTCTGCAACCTGGCTTAGCGAATTAGTTTCCTGCATGGTGATTTTGATTTAATCTTTGGCAAACTTAAAAAAATCGGGAGAAATTCTGGGGAGAATTTATGAACATGATAAAAGGGTTAATTGGTTAACTGTTTAAATTGGTTAACTGCAAATTGCCAACTGGATTGCTAAATTGCGGCATTGCTAAATTGTTAACTTCAAATTGCCAACTAGAAACTGTTTAAAATGGTTAATCGGTTAACTGTTGAAACTGGTTAATTGAAAGACGAATCCCAACAATTGAACAATCTGACAATTCAACAATATTTAACTATTCCTCAATTACCAGGTTAACCGTTTTTCTTTCCTTCCCTCACCACTTTAAAAAATTCTTCTTTATAGGTGTCGCCAATGGGAATGGCCTGATCGTTAATATAAACGGTGTTTCCATCTATCATTTTAATTTTTTCGATGGAGATAATGTACGATTTGTGTATCCGGTAAAAAGGCGGCTGTGGTAGTTCAGTTTCCAGCTCCCGCAGTGCCTGGTAGGTCACAATTCTTTGGTGAGCGGTATATACCGAAACATAATTCTTCAACCCCTCTATGTAAAGTATATCGTTATAATTCACCTTGATAAACTTGTTCTTGGTATCCCCTTTAATGAAAATAAAATCATTTCCCTGTGTTACCGGCTGTACAGCAACTTCCTGCGGAGTGGGTACTACAGGCATTAAAATTTGTTGCGCTTTAGTAGCTGCTTTATAAAAACGCTCATACGAGACCGGTTTTAACAAATAATCTACCACATCAAGATCAAAACCTTCTAAAGCGTATTCGGGATAAGCCGTGGTTAAGATGACCTTACATTTGCCACCACAGATCTTTAAAAATTGAATCCCGGTTAATTCAGGCATCTGTATATCTAAAAAAACAAGGTCTACTTTTCCTTCCTGCACCAGGTTAAGTGCCTCAAAAGCATTGGTAGTGGTTCCAATCAAGGTTAAAAAAGGAGTTTTATTAATAAAGGCAGCAATAATATCTGAAGCGTAAGATTCATCATCAACAGCGAGGCAACGGATCATAGGTAACGGTTATGGGGTTAGCGTTTAGGAATAAGCTTAATAAAGTATTTCAATAATGCAAATTATCCATTAGAGATTTAAGATCAAAGTGCTTTTGTAGGTATTACCATTATTAGAGATCAACAATTCATGTTTCTCGGGGTAAATCAAATCTAACCTGCGGTGGATATTAACCATACCAACACCGCTGGAGTGGTCTTTCTGCGCGTGACTGATCTTATTGCTTACCTCGAAACTTAACCGTTTGTTATGCACTTTCAACTTAATGCGCACTGGCTGGGCTTCATCATTCACCACACCATGTTTAAAAGCATTTTCAACAAATGGGATCAATATCAGCGAAGCTATTTTTTGGTCAGTAATCCCCTCCGTTATAAAATCGACATAAAACTTTGGTTCAAAACGCATTTTAAAAAGTGCTATATAACTCTCTAAATATTCCACTTCCTTACTTAAAATTACTTTACCATCCGGACTATCATTTAGGGTATAACGCATCAGATCTGATAAACGCAAAACAGCATTGGCCAACTGGTCGGAAACGGGAATAGCCAGGGAGTAAACATAATTTAAGGTATTGTACAAAAAGTGCGGATTGATCTGCGATTTTAAAAATGAAAGTTCCGCTTTCACCACTTCTTCCTTAAGTTTACGGTTCACCTGCTCCGATTTAAAACTCTGTTCAATACCATAAACCGCAGCGGGCACCACAATAAAAGCAATAGTCCAATAAATGTTATCAGATATATATTCCCAGGCGGTAACTCTACTGTCATAATTATGAAAACCAAACCATTTTAAATAAAGCACCTCCTCTATTAAATAACGGAGAGATATAAATACTGCCATCGTAAACAGAATACCGCCAATGAGCTGTGGTACTTTATTTTTCTTTAAAAACCGTGGATATACCCATAGGTAACAGATATAAAATTCTATCAACTGGATAAAATTCATGGATACATTAAAGGCAATCTTGTTAAATGTAGTTCCAGATATTAAGACGCCTCCGTAGAAATAACCCAATATAAGTAACCAGCACACGATGTGAATAGAAATAATTTTAACTGTTTTCATGGCCTAAAACTATACAAAGCTTTTCTAATCGCCTATTTTCTTATTCCAAACATGCAAATAATTATCCCAACCCCTGACATTAGAGGATGAACACCTTTTATTGCTTCAAAAAGCATTGGGATAATATTTTTAAGGGTTGGGATTATATAGTTTTTAGCCTCATGCAGCCTCTTCATCTTTGAACCGTCAATATAAAACAAACGATGATGAAGCTATTATTTAAATCTGCTCTATTTGCCCTACTTATTTTTAACCTTCAAACTGCTTTTGCTCAAAACATTAAGGTATCAGGAACCATTACCGACAAAAGTAAAAAAGCTCTCGATTATGCATCAGTAGCATTAATCCACTTACCCGATTCGGCTTCAGTTGCTTCGCAAGTCACTAACCAACAAGGTTTATATGAGTTCAGCAATGTTAAATCAGGGAGGTATCTGATCAAAGCCCTAATGATGGGTTATGGAAAAAACCAATCTGAACCATTCGAGGTAAAAGCTATGGCTGTTAAGGTTCCGGTAATTATGCTGGCAGACCAGGCTCAAAACCTGAAAGAGGTAAACATTATATCTAAAATGCCGGTAATTGATCAAAAAGCAGACCGTGTGATCGTAAACGTAGAACAGATGAATACTGCAGGCGATAATGCCTTGGAAGTAATCAGCAGATCGCCAGGGGTAAAACTGGATAAGGATGACAACATCATACTGAAGGGGAAAAATGGAATCAATGTAATGATCGATGGAAAAATGAGTTATATGACGGGCCTGGAATTAACCACTTACCTAAAATCGTTGCCCGGATCAGTACTGAGCAAAATAGAACTGATTTCCAACCCTCCATCTGCTTTCGATGCGGCGGGCACGGCTGGGATCATCAACATCAAACTCAAAAGAAATAAAATGCAGGGCTTTAACGGGAACATGAACCTGGGTGGCGGCTACGGCCGTTATGAAAAAGTTTATGCCGGAACCAACCTCAATTATAATATCGGAAAGCTCAGCACTTATATACGGTTAGATGCCGGACATTATAATTCATACAACAGGTTAACGTTAAACAGGACCATTGACACCGAACAATATAACCAGCTTAATTTCTGGCATCCGGTAACCAACAGCCTAAATTACGCTACCGGTGCCGATTATTTTATCAACGACAAACATACCTTGGGACTAATGGTGAAAGGATTTAGTGCTCCTGAAGAAACAAAAGTAAACAGCAATTCGGTTAATTATAATGCGGCCGGCATAAAAATGGGGGCAACATCAATGTTCAATCCTCAAAGTAATACCGAAAAAAACCATGCCCTTAATCTAAACTACCGTTTTAAAACAGATACCTTGGGTGGAGAATTGGGTGTTGACGCAGATTATGTTCGATACGATAACAGCAAAGACGAAACCTTTACCAATACTTATCTCGATACGGATGATCAGCTGATCGGCAATCCAATCAATTTACGTAACAAAGGCATGGGCAAGGTTTCTATCTATTCGATCAAGGCCGATTATAGCATCAATTTTTCAAAAACATTAAAAATGGAAACCGGCTGGAAGAGCAGCTGGGTAAGATCGCAGAGCGATGTGCGTTTCGATTCGTTAAAAACGGAAGGCTGGGTTAATGATCCCCGCAGGACAAACGCCTTTCTATACCATGAGAATATCAATGCAGGTTATCTTTCTCTTGACAAAAGTTTTAAAACGATCCAGATCAAAGCGGGCTTACGTGCAGAACAAACCCTTGGTAATGGCAGTTCATCAGGCACGAATACCTTGATTGACCGAAAATACTGGAAGCTTTTCCCAACGCTTTTTGTTTCGCTAAAAATCGATTCCAACAACCTTGTAACCGCGGCATACCGTAAGAGCATCAACAGGCCATCATACAGTAGCTTAAACCCTTTTACCTTTTATTCTGACCCATATACAGCTTTACAGGGCAACCCGTTACTACAACCATCTTACGCCAATAGCTTTGAATTTAATTACTCCATCAAAAACTTCAGGGTACTTACCTTAAGTTATTCGGTAAGCGACGGTTCGATATGGGAAGTGGTTTATCAGAACAATAACACAAAAGAAAGTATCTCGAAACCAGAAAACCTGAACAGAACTACAAACTTTTACATGGCCACAGGCAGCCCTTTCGATGTAACCAAATGGTGGAACAACAGTACCGAAGTTTCGGTTGGTTATAACCGCACCGAATCGGCAGTACAGGGAAATGGTTATAACGCTTTCTCATGGAATTGGTCGGTCATGATGGATAATACGATCACCCTGCCTAAAAACTATAGCCTGTCAACCTATGCTTATTACGATTCTCCTTCAGTTTCCGGTCTTTTCCACAGCTTGGGGAGTTATCAGTTAAATATTGGTGCTAAAAAATCATTCTGGAATAAAAATGCAACACTGGCCCTAAAAGTAAATGATATTTTTAATACAAGTAAATTTAGAGCCAACCTGGAATACAACAACATTAAAACTTACTGGCAGAACGAATGGGAAAGCCGTAGAATTAATTTAAGTTTCACCTATAAATTCGGAAATATGAAAATTAAAACCGCCCGCAGGAGGCAAACGGGAACAAGTGATGAGGAAAACAGGGTAGGTAAAAATTAGGTTTGAATAAGGTTAATTGCATAAATCGGTTAACTGTTAAAATTGAGAAATCCAATTCAGTTAACCGATTAACCAGTTCTAACAACTAACCACCTACAGTACCAATAGCATCCATACATTGCAGGCAAAATGCCCCGAATTACCCAACGGTGCAGCGAGTTTTTTAAAACCTGCCTTTTCGTACATGGCAATTGCGGTGGTAAGCTCCGGAAACGATTCTAAATACACTTCATTGTAACCAAAATGCTGTGCCGATTCTATACTTTTCTCCATGAGCATCCTGCCAATACCCTTTCCCCGGGAGGATGCCGAGGTGTATAGCTTAACCAGTTCAACACAACCATCTGGCAAGCCGTCTGTTGGATAGATGCCACAGCCCCCAATAATAACCCCATCTTCTTCAGCCAGCCAATAAGCAGATTGAGGATGTTCAAAAACTTTAGAAAGTTCGTCGGTTGTAGGATCAGTGTACACAGTACCAGGCCTGTCTATTTTAAATTCTCTTAAGACCGTCCTGATCATTAAAGCAGTAGCTGCATTATCTTGTGGAGTGATGTTCCGGAGGGTAATAGCCATATTTTTTATTTTTTGTAAAGTTAATAACTTGGATCAATTGTTAACCGGGTTCATTGTAGCTATTACTCAACAATTGCTCAATTTTAAAGCAGCATCTTCTAAAATAGTTTTAGTATTTTGGCGTTATGAATAACATGAAAGAAAAACTATTGCTTTTCCTCTTTACCATAAGCATTTTTGGTTGTGGAATAAACAGGCAGGCACAGCAGATAAAAGCCCTTGAAAACTGCACCTATAAAATTACCAGTGTGCAACAGGTATCAATTGCAGGCACCGATGTTAAAAAGCTAATGGACCAGCAAAGTTTTAGCTTAACTAATTTACCGGGGATTGCCTTGGGCCTGTTAAGAAAAGATATTCCTTTAAAAGCCAATCTGAATTTAGAAATAACCAACCCTTCCGGTAATTTAGCGGCAATAAACCAGTTCGAATACAAGATATTGGTTAACAATACCGACCTGGCAGAAGGCACAGTTAATCAAAATGTAAGCATTGGCCAAAATCAAACGGTTACCGTTCCGGTTCAATTGGTGAGCAACATTTATGGATTGGTATCCAATGGAAATATTTTTAATGACATTATTAAGGCTGCCCAGAAGGGATCATCTTCAAAAGATGAAAAACTGGGGTTATTAACCATAAAAATAAAACCAACCTTTATGTTGGGCAATACACCGGTTAAATATCCAGGCTACATCACCATAAATAAAGATATCAGCAGTAAAATATTATTGTAAATACCAGTCTAATAAAAATTAGACTGTCTCAATAATAAAGAATGTGATCCTGAGCCTGTCGAAGGACCTTCGATAACACCATTAAGGGTGTTCCGACAGGCTCAACATCACAATTTTCAGCGCAACCCTATTGATAATACTTTCTTAGTATCAGTAAAAAGCTGCATTAAAATTTCTTGTGAGGTGTCATTACCATTCCTTTAAATCCGTTCGGATCCAATTTTTCATCCAATGCCCTTAGTTCTGCTACAGATAGTTTTGCCGGCATTACTGTTGTACTGGTACTTAAGCTGGCCGTTTTTGTTGCTGTAGTTACAAAACCCCCGGTTTTGGCATACAATAACGCATAAGACAATAAAGTCTCTTTTTCATCTCCCCAGGCTTTGGTTAAATCTTCTGCTGATTCTTTATCAACCGTGAGGCCAGAATAATAGCCACCAACGCCCAATTTATTTTTGGTTTCAAATTCAGGGATATACATATCTACCTTATCTATCCTGATCGGAAAGAAACCTACAGGTTTGCCATAAGTTGTTCTGCCTATTAGCTTTACCTCCATTACTGGTTTTAGGCTGTTAATGGTTAATTCACTGGCAGATGCAGTATAGTCTGACACGATAAAATAAACCCTGTTTAAGGTTAAACTACCTGATTTTGCAAATTTTTCTATGTTATCGGCCGCTGTAGGCGAGTAATTTAAATCGGCATAGGTGGCATATTTTCCATTTACGCCTGAGGTAAAAGTCTGTAATTTACCTCCATCATCCAACAGCGGTTGATGTGCCAAAACGGAAGCTTTACGCTGGGCCGTAGTAATCGATTGTAAATAGTTATTGTAATAGGAAGTAAACATCGTATTACCTGTTTCTCCTGCCGGTGCTATTAAATTAATCATATCGGTAGCGGTGGTCACATAACCACCACCATTATAGCGCAAATCAACAATGAGCTCACTTACTCCCTGTGTAGCAAAGCCAGCAAAAACCGAACTAATGGCAGCAGTGGCATTATCGGTAAAACTATTAAATACGATATAACCAACTTTCTTTGTACCAACCGTATAAACATTCGTAAAAAATATCGGGTTAATGGTATACAGGCTACTGGTGATAACAGCTGTTTTTGCATTACCGGCAATATCATTATAAGCTAAAGTAACCGCCGGATTTGTGCCAAAAATAGCGCTACTTAAAAAGTTAACAGCACCAGGATAGGTCAGGTCTGTCCTTCCGTTCACACCGGTTATCCTGCAGCCACGTGTTAAGCCCTGCTGGGCGGCCGGCGAATTTGGATATACATATTTTACCCTAAGGTCTGTCTCGTTGTTATACTGAACAGAAAAACCGTAATCATTGGCTGAGCCATTTGCACTGGCCTTTAGCACCCCGGTTTTACCTGTAGTAGCCGCTGTATAGTCGAAAAACGAATATTTAGGATCGCCGGGAGTATTGGTATATTCATATGGTTTTCCTGTTGACGGATTCAAGGAGTATTGCGTCATGGCATATAACTCAGCTTCATTAGAGCTAAACCCACGTGGGTTAAACATTTCATAAGTTGGCAGCGAAGTATTCCAATAGTAAAGTTCTTTGCCGTATAAAAAAATAGAATCTTTGGTCAGTTCATCACGCGTTCCGTTAGGTGGTGTCACAACTGGCGGAGTTTCAGGCCCCTCAGGCGTATCATTGCTCTTTTTGCAGCCGGTAATGGCCCCGAAGCTTAAAAAACCCAGTACAACCAGGTAAATGAATTTCTTATTTCTCATGGAAATCAGGATAACGTTAGTGTATATACGAACCGGGCAATAGTTAAGTAGTTTGGAAATAAAACTTTTACCTACCAACAACTCCATTTAATTCAAAATATTGTGCTCTTTAAGCACCTCAATTCATGAATTACGTAAATCTACCGATTAAATTACTTTCTGCTGAAATATTTATTAAATTTTAAAAAATAGGCTAAAACTTGCCCGGCTATTAGCCTTTTCGCCCCCATAAATTGTCGCCTTTGCACCGCTTAAATCAATCAATTCATCCCCAAATTTGTTATCATAAATTGATAAACAGGTCCATTGAGTATAAATATACGCTTAATGATAAAGGAATTGATTACACTAAAATACAGGTTATGGAAAAAATAAAATTTAAAACCACCATTAACGCTACAAAAGAGAAAGTTTGGGATGTGCTTTTCGGTGTAGAAAGTTACCCGCAATGGACGGCCGTATTTGCTGAGGGCTCCAGTGTAGAAACCGATTGGAAAAAAGGGAGCAAAGCCCTGTTTCACGATGGCAAGGGAGATGGAATGTTAGCCCTTATCGAAGAAAATATCCCGAACCAGTACCTGTCTATCAAGCATATTGGTGAAATAAAAGATGGTAAAGAAATCCCCCATAACTGGGGCGAATCATTCGAGAATTATACGTTAACGGAAAAAGATGGCAAAACGGAACTTATAATCGACATGGAAATTATTAAAGAATGGCTTGATTATTTTGAAAAGACCTGGCCAAAAGCCCTCGATAAAGTAAAAGAGATGGCCGAAAAACGGAATGAATATCATGTTGAAACATAAACGAATACTATTCCAAACGTAAAAAGCCCTGCATTGCTGCAAGGCTTTTGTTTTTTGTGGTGCCACCTGGATTCGAACCAGGGACACAAGGATTTTCAGTCCTTTGCTCTACCGACTGAGCTATGGCACCCCCTTTTGGGATTGCAAATGTAGCGTTCTTTTTTACAAATGCAAAAAAGGATTCGAATTTATTTTAAAAAAAGACGGATAAATTCAACCATACAAACCCACTTTTCTGAAAATCAGCCAGATGTAATCAAAAAAATATTTGTCAATTTTGCTAATTTATCGACCATTGTGACCAATTATGACTTTTTGCAACCAGGTCAGTTAATTTCGGAAAATGATTAGCAAAAGTCTGGAAACCAAAAAAGCCTCTCATTGCTGAAAGGCTTTTGGAAGTGGTGCCACCTGGATTCGAACCAGGGACACAAGGATTTTCAGTCCTTTGCTCTACCGACTGAGCTATGGCACCATCCGTTTGGGATTGCAAATGTAGCGTTCTTTTTCCAAAAGCAAAACTTTTTTTCGATTATTTCATTGTTAACCTGATTATCAATTAATTAATTTTTCAGTTTATTAAAAGCAGTCCCTAATCCTAGCTTAGAATGAGTACAAACAAACAATTTTATTATTTTTTTTATGCATGCATAGCAATTTATTTGGATTAATATTATAATTTAGCATTACAATCTAATATTGCATGGTAGCACAGATCATTTTTCTAGTACTTACACTTGCAGCAATTGCGCTGTTTACAGTTAATCTGCGTAAAATAATTCGCAATATCCGCTTAGGCAAACCGGTAGATCGACGGGATCAGCCGCAAAAAAGACTAATGACCATGCTCCGCGTGGCCTTCGGGCAATCTAAAATGGTGGTCCGCCCTATTCCCGCCTTTCTGCACTTTTTTGTCTATATCGGTTTCATCATTATCAATATCGAGGTATTGGAAATCATGATTGATGGGTTATTCGGCACCCACCGGATCTTTAACGGCTTAGGTAGTCTATATAACTTTCTGATCGGATCTTTTGAGATTCTGGCTTTTACCGTTTGGGTTTCCTGTGCTATTTTTCTTGTCCGCAGGAACATCCTTAAGCTTAAACGCTTTAGTGGTGTGGAGATGAAAAGCTGGCCAAAATCAGATGCCAATTATATCCTGATTACCGAAATATTATTAATGAGTGCTTTCCTGCTCATGAATGCGGCTGATGCAAAACTGCAGCTTTTAGGCGCAAGCCATTATGTTAATGCAGGTGCTTTTCCGGTAAGCCAGTATTTAATCAATATCCTTCCTTCAACAGAAAAAGCGTTGGTTATTATCGAGCGAAGCTGCTGGTGGTTCCACATTGTCGGGATTTTGGCTTTCTTAAATTACCTGCCATATTCAAAACATTTTCACATTCTTTTTGCCTTTCCAAATACTTATTTCTCCAATCTGGAGCCTAAAGGCGAGTTTACCAATATGGCTTCGGTTACCAATGAGGTAAAAGCGATGCTCGATCCTTCGTACGTTCCGGCTGAAACCGAACCCGGTAAATTTGGTGCAAAAGATGTGACCGATTTAAGCTGGGTAAACCTGATGAATGCCTATACCTGTACCGAATGCGGCCGCTGTACTTCGGTATGCCCGGCAAATATTACCGGCAAGCTATTATCTCCACGGAAAATTATGATGGATACCCGCGACCGCATTACCGAAGTGGGACAAAACATTGATAAACATGGTGCAGAACATCAGGATGGGAAAGCTTTATTAGACGATTATATTACCCGGGAAGAAATCTGGGCCTGTACCAGTTGTAACGCTTGCGTAGAAGCCTGTCCGGTAAACATCGACCCATTGCAGATTATCATGGAATTGCGCCGTTATGCGGTAATGGAAGAATCGCAGGCTCCCGGAAGCATTAATGCAATGCTGGGCAATATCGAGAATAACCAGGCTCCCTGGAAATACTCACCAGCCGATCGTTTTAACTGGGCACAAGAAAGTTAGCAACTGACGTTTTCAGTTGACATTGAATTAAATAATAATTACCAGGTCTCGATACTCGATATTTGATATTCGATACTTGATACTAGTATAATAGACAAATGGAATTTAAAGTCCCTACAATGGCCGAATTAATGGCCGCAGGCGAAGAACCGGAAATATTATTTTGGGTTGGATGTGCAGGAAGCTATGATGAACGTGCACAGAAAATTACCCGCGACATCTGCAAGATTTTACATCATGTAGGCATAAAATATGCCGTATTGGGAACCGAAGAAAGCTGCACCGGCGATCCGGCTAAAAGAGCAGGAAACGAGTTTCTTTTCCAGATGCAGGCCATGACCAATATCGAGGTTTTAAATGCCTATAACATAAAAAAAATAGTAACCGGCTGTCCGCACTGTTTCAATACCATTAAAAATGAATACCCGGGCTTAGGGGGTACTTATGAAGTTATACACCATACGCAACTCATTCAGGATTTAATTAATGAAGGTAAATTAAAAGCTGAAGGGGGCGAAAGCTTTAAAGGCAAGAAAATTACCTATCACGATCCTTGTTATTTAGGCCGTGGAAACGGAATTTATGAAGCACCAAGAAAAGCATTGGAAGTTTTAGATGCCCAACTGGTAGAAATGAAACGCTGCAAAAGCAATGGTTTATGTTGTGGTGCCGGTGGTGCACAGATGTTTAAAGAACCCGAGAAAGGAAATAAAGACATCAATGTGGAACGTATTGATGAAGCGCTGGAAACCAGCCCTCAATTTATTGCAGCGGGTTGCCCATTTTGCATGACGATGTTAAGCGATGGCATTAAATTAAAAGATAAAGAACAGGAAGTAAAAGTGCTGGATATTGCAGAAATTACGGCAAGAGCCAACGGACTTTAAATAACTTTTATAACAAAGGCCTGAGTACCGGATACTCAGGCCTTTTATTTTTAACTATACGGCATCAGATAAAGAAGTAAAGGTAAAATCCCTTATCCTTAAAGGTGGTAAGAGATAGTTTGCCTCAGATTCGGCACTTACCGTGCGTTCTGCTATCCCGATTTCATCTAAATTATTCAACATAATGATCGGGCTTTCATTGAAACGAAAATTTTTCACCGGAAATTTAATTGCTCCATTTTCGATATAAAAAGTACCGTCTCTTGTTAATCCGGTTAATAACAATGTTTGCGGATCAACCGTACGGATATACCATAAACGGGTTACTAAAATTCCTTTTTCTGTTTCTTTGATCAGTTCTTCCAGGCTTTTGGTTCCGCCCTGCATAATAGCACCGCCCGGGAAGGGGATCGCTTTAATTCCGGTTTTTTGCGCCCAGTAGCGCGAACTGTATAAGTTTTTGACTACGCCTTTTTCTATCCAGTTTACTTTCTGCTGCGGCCGCCCGTCTCCGGCCCATGTTGAAGTTGGAAGTTCCGGATTCCAGGGGTCTGAATAGATATTTACCCTTTCGTCTACCAGCTGTTCTCCCAATTTTGTCTTACCTCCCGGTTTGCTCATAAAGCTCCGCCCTTCATCGGCTTGCCTGGCATCCATCGAGAAGAACAGGTTTTCCAGCATCACCGCTACCGCAGTTGGCTCTAAAATAACGGTATATTTTCCTGGCTCAATGGCCTTTGCCGTTACCGAAGACATTGCCTTTTTAGCGGCGATAGCAGTATCGGCTTTTGCATTTAGCTTGCTAAAATCAGTATATCCCCGGGTAGCATAACCAGAACCTTTACCATCATCAGTTCTAACGGTAATGTTAAAAGCAACATCCGTTGAAGTATTGTAGGCAAATAAACCTTTACTATTCATTATAGCAGCACAGCCCACGCTGTTCGATAAAAACCCGGCGGCATTCAGTTTATTATCCATAGCCTCTTTTAAACTGGCCTGTACCGCATCGGCCCTGTCTTTTGGCGTAATGGCCGCCGTAGCCGGAGAAAATGTAGGTGAATCGGCACCATATTCCTGAGGCCCAAGAAAAGGCATAAATTCGGGATTTTCCGGTGCTAGCTGCGCAAGTTCTTCCGATCTGCGAACCACTTTTTCCAAAGAAGCATCGTCAAATTCATTGATGGTAGCGGTACCCAGCTTTTTTCCAAAGGCCGAACTCACTACCAAACTGTTGGAACTGATTCCGCCACTGGTAGAAACTGCGTTTCTGGCATACCTTAAGTTTCCACTATCCGAGCAATTTAAGTTAACTTCACATTGTTCTGCTTTTGAGTAAGCAAGTACTTTGGTTAAAAGTGCCTTTGCTTCTGCTTTTGTTAAGATTGGCATAATTTCTATCAGATTTTTCTAGCGGTGTTGATCACATTAACTTTATTAAAACGTGCGGTTGCCGATCCATGCGATACAGCACTTACCTGGCCCGGCTGTCCCTTGCCATCAAAAAACGAACCGCCTAAACGGTAGTCGCTTTCATCGCAGATTGCTACACACGAATTCCAGAATTCCTGGGTATTGGCCTGATAGGCAACATCTTTAAGCATACCAATAATTTTCCCATCCTTTATTTCATAAAAAAGTTGCCCTCCGAACTGGAAGTTATAACGTTGCTGGTCAATAGAAAATGAACCATCGCCCACAATGTAAATGCCTTTCTCTACATTTTTGATCTGATCGGCAATACTGAGTTTTGCTTTACCCGGTTGCAAAGAAATGTTGGCCATACGCTGAAACTGGACACTGCTCCAATTATCGGCATAACAGCAGCCCTGCGAGTTTTTCAATCCCAAAATATGGGCCTGATCCCTGATGGCCTGATAGTTCACCAATATTCCATCTTTAATGATATCCCATTTTCCGCATTTAACACCTTCATCATCATAACCCACAGCTCCTAATGAGCCTATTTCTGTTTTATCAGCTGTAATGTTTACTTCCTTACTGCCATAATTGAATTTCTTAGATTCCCACTTATCCAAGGTGAGGAAACTGGTACCCGCATAGTTAGCCTCATAACCCAATACCCGATCGAGCTCAGTTGGGTGTCCGCAAGATTCGTGTATGGTAAGCCAAAGGTGCGAAGGATCTAAAACGAGGTCGTACTTTCCGGGCTCTACTGTTTTGGCCTTCATTTTTTCGCCAACTTGCCTTGCGCCCTGTTTGGCATCCTCAAGCATATCGTACCGGCCTTTATAAAGCGTACCCGATGCGGTTTGTATTTTATCCTGTGGCCTGGCATTGAGGTATTCATAGCCCTTGCCAGTAGGTGCACTTAATGCATTCCTGGTTTCGAACTTACCTGTTTCCTTATTGATTTTGGTGATAAAAAAAGTAGGCCATATGCGGTGAATATCCTGATCGATATAAGAGCCATCGGTAGAGGCAAAATATTTTTGCTCGTTAACGGCAAAAAGAATGGAATTGATGTAATCTGCCCCACCTTTTATGGCTGCGTCATTTACTGATAGTAAAAGGTCTACTTTTTCCTTTACCGGTACTTCAAATGTATTTTTTTCGATGGGAGCCTTCCAGCTTACTTCTCCATATCCTTTCTGGGGAGCCAGTTGTACAGGTTCGCGCAATAAACGGGCATTTTCTTTGGCAATGGTTACGGCCAGTTCTGCTGCCTTTGCAATACTGTCTTTATCCATTTTATCTGTTGCCGCGAAACCCCAGCTTCCATTTGCAATTACCCTGATACCAATACCATACGATTCGGTATTCACAATATTTTCCACCTTATCTTCGCGCGTAACCACATATTGGTTAAGGTACCTTCCAATGCGTACATCGGTGTAGGTTGCCCCTTTTGACCGTGCCGCATTCAGGGCCACATCAGACATGATTTTCTTTGCCGCAGGATCTACATAAGTTAATGCCTGCTCGGGGGAAATCTCTCTCCCGAAAACTGGAATAGCAGGCAGCATGGCCGCAGCAGCACCTACACCAGTCAAATAAATAAAGTTTCTACGTTTCAAGATAAGATGGTTTAAAATACGACTTAAGATAGCGGTTTTAACCCAATCTCCAAAATTTTAGTCTATTATCACATTGAATCTGAAACACATGCCGGCAATACAAAAATGCTGTTATTACTGAATTTTAACAGACTGTTGCTGAACGCATATTTTTTCGAGGTTATCCCTGATCTGGTTTAAATCTTCGGCCTCCATATTTTTTACAGGGATAATTACCTGCGTAGCCATCGAATCTACATCGCCACCCCTATCCTTATAAGTCTGCACAATTACATCATCACCCTTGGTATGGATATATAATTTACCCGACAGGGTAGTTCCATAATAATCCATATCTTTAAATTTAGCCAGCTTAAATGCGAAATACTCGGTTTTACCGTTATTAAAATAACGTTTGTAGCGGCAAAAACCATTGTTGGTAACATTTAGTTCGTAACGCTTGATTTGTCCGTTTTCCTGGCTCGTATCGTAATGATCGCTAAATGTTTTATGAAGGTAACTGACGTACTGTTCGATGGATTCGGGCTCTGAAAAAGCGCATAAAAACATACAAAAAGCCGAAAGAAGGGATATTTTCAAGCAGAGTGTAAACTTTTTCATCGGGTTAGCGTTTTTAATACAGCAAATTAATTAAAATCATAAATTTGTATATGAGTTTTTCTCCACAATCAAGAGTTTGGATATACCAAAGCGATCGAAAATTTACTTCAAGTGAAGAAAATGAGATCCTGAATAAATTAGCAGCTTTTACCAGCCAGTGGAAGGCGCATGGAAACGAACTGCTGGCCAAAGCAGAAATTCGTTATGGCTTTTTTATTATCCTTACTGTTGATGAAAGTCAGGCCGGAGTAACCGGTTGCTCTATTGATAGTTCTGTGAGATTGATCAAAGAAATCGAACAGGAATATCATGTTGATCTTTTTAACCGCTTTAACATGGCTTATAAAGTAAATGGCGAGGTTGTGGTAAACAGCAAGGAAGATTTCGAGACCCTGGTAAACATCAAACAGGTAACACCCGAAACGATTGTATTTAACAACATGGTTCAAAATTTGGCTGAACTGGAAACCAAATGGGAAGTTCCTTTCCAAAATAGCTGGCACTCTACCGTTTTTGCCCATTTACTGTAAGCATTTCGCTTATTTTACACTGAATGCGATCATTTCATCCTAAAAGATGAAATGGATTTCATGCTCAGCAGGCGCATTATTTCGAAGCACCTTCTAACTACATAAAATGGCTTTAAAATAAATCATTTTAAACCACTTAAAGTGCTAATACTGATATTTTTCGTTATTAATCAAACAATTAGCCTGTAAAAAACATTATATTGGTTAAATCAAATAATGTTTATGAAGCGCTGGCTCAAAATCTCTTTAAAAATTATATCTGTTTTAGTTGTCCTCATTATATTAACCTGGTTGGCAGGTGCGTTTTATATTAGCCGTAACAAGAAAGAAGTGCTGGCTTCTATCCTCTCGCAACTAAATAAGAATTTAAATGGTCAGATTACGGCCACCAGCATGGAGCCTACACTCCTAAAGAGCTTTCCGGGCGTTTCCGTATCCCTAAACGGTGTTTTATTAAGGGATAGCTTATGGGCGCAACATAAGCATGATTTATTAAAAGCAGAAGATATAGATGTATCCCTAAATGTGCTTTCGCTTATTGTAGGCAATATCAATATCAAGCAGATAGCCATCAATAATGCAGCTATATACCTCTATACCGATTCTACCGGCTACAGCAATACCAGTATTTTTAAGAGCAAGCCCAAAACAGAGAAAAAATCTTCGCCCAAATCTTCTGCATTGGAGGTTGGTAAAATCGATTTTAATAAAGTGAGTTTAATACTCGATAACAAAAAGAGATTTAAACTTTTCAACTTTGATATCGATCAGATCAAGGGCAGGATGGAATATCCGGATAGTGGATGGGTGGGAAAAATAAAATTAAAAACCCAGGTAAACAGTTTCGCATTTAATACCCGTAAGGGCAGTTTTTTAAAAGATAAATCGCTCGAAGGCACCTTACAGGCTCATTACAGCCGTGATCTGGATGCGGTAATTTTATATCCTGAAGTATTAAACATTGGCGGTCACCCTTTTGAGATAGGCGCAAAAATAGATCTTGCCAAATCTGCTTTTGCCATTAATATTGCTGTTGACGATGTGTTATTCAGGGATGTAGCTTTGCTTTTATCGCCTAACATTTCGTCTAAGCTTTTAAAATTTGGCATCGAAAAACCCATCGATATCCGTGGGAATATCATCGATGACGGATCAGGTAAATACGGAGATCCGCTGATAAAAGTTGGCATTAAAGTACGCGATAATATCGTTTCTATTCCGGCAGGTAAATTAACAGCCTGTAACTTTGATGGATCTTTTACCAACCGCGATACCGCTGGTGGGGTTATTGGCGATGAAAACTCTTCCATTAAATTCCACAAACTAACGGCCAAATATTTCAATGCACCCCTCAAAATCGATACGTTTACAGTAAACAACTTATCGCGGCCAATCGCCACAGGCCTGGTTACTTCGCAGTTTCCTCTATCTAACTTAAACAATTCCTTTGGCACAAATAATTTCGAATTTAAAAACGGAACTGCTAACCTGAGATTATATTGTAAGGCCGATATTGATAATTTCAGGTTTACCAAGCCGGTAGTTTCAGGTAAAATACAGGTTGCTGACGCCGATATCCTTTACATCCCGAGAAAACTGCACCTGGTAAAAAGTGCATTAAACATCAATTTTAACCAAAACGATCTATCTATCCAGAACGGACATTTTCAACTGGGCAAAAGTGAGCTGAACGTAAGTTGTAGCATTGCAAATTTTGCCAATTTATATTATACCGCACCAGATAAAATACTGGTGAATTTAAAAATGTCGAGTCCACAACTTTATTTAAAAGAATTTCTACCCTTTTTAGGGCCAAGATCGAGCAATAAACCTAAATCGGGTGGAAACAAACGGGTGGTATCTAAAGAACTGAGTAATGTGCTCGAGCTTTCTAAAATGAACATCCGCTTAACGGTAGATAAAGCCATTTATGAAAAATTTACGGCCAAAAACCTCGATGCAGATATTTCATTACGTGGAGGCGGTATATTTTTCAATAAAATCAGTGTGGCGCATGCCGGCGGGCAGTTATCCCTGGCAGGCAATATTATTCAGGAAGCTGCCTCAAACAGCTTTAAAATTAATTCGAAAATCAGCCATGTGAGTGTTAAAGATTTCTTTTACTCTTTTGATAATTTCGGACAGAATACCATTACCAACAAAAATTTAAAGGGCTACCTCTCTTCGCTGGTTAATATTTCGGGCAGGATATCACATACCGGAAAAATCCTGCCGCGATCTATAAATGGCAAAGTAGTATTCAATCTGAACAATGCAGCCCTTGTTAATTTCGAGCCCATGGTTAAAGTCGGGAAATTTGCCTTTGCAAACCGGAACTTATCCAATGTAGAGATCAAAAACCTGGATGGAACCCTCAACATCAGGGGCGACAAAATCGAAATCAGTCCAATGCAGATTAATTCCAGTGCTTTAAATTTTAATGTTAAAGGTACTTATGCTTTGGGTAATGGAACTAATGTAGCCATGGATATCCCTTTAAGGAATCCCAAAGGAGATGAAAACCTAACCAAAGAAGAGAAAAAACAAGCCAGAATGCGAGGCATCGTACTGCATTTAAAGGCTGTTGACGATGAAAAAGGGGGCATTAAGATCAGGTGGAACAAAGATCACGATTAGTTCGGGAGTCTTGAGCCTATAGTCTTTAGTCGATAATAGACTGAGGACCAAGGACTGTGAACTTAAGACTAAAAATCCAGCGGCCCCAACCTGTTCATATTTCTTAAAATCAGGTATTGACGGTGCCTGATGTAAGGTGTGGCATTTTTTGGGGTCCATCTTAATGGATTTGGGAAACAAGAAGCAATTAAGGCAGCCTGTTTTTTGGTTAATTTAGCACACGATTTTCCGTAATACTCCTGCGAAGCAGCCTCAGCACCGTAAATGCCATCGCCCATTTCGATAACGTTCAGATAAACCTCTAATATCCTTTCTTTGCTCCAGAAAAGTTCGATCAGCAAGGTAAAATAAGCTTCAAAACCTTTTCTTATCCACGATCGGCCAGGCCATAAAAAAACATTTTTTGCCGTCTGTTGCGAAATGGTACTTCCTCCCTTTACTTTCTTCCCTTTGGCATTGCTGGCAAAAGCTTTTTCAATGGCTTTCATATCAAAGCCTATATGTTTTAAAAAGAGCTGATCTTCGGCCGATACCGCTGCCCTTTTCATGTTGTCAGAAATATCGTCAAACTTTACCCATTTCTTCTCTGTTTTAAAAGGCTTTCCATCAGCCTTAC
The DNA here is from genome assembly GCF_014196715.1 of Pedobacter zeae. Taxonomy (GTDB): domain Bacteria; phylum Bacteroidota; class Bacteroidia; order Sphingobacteriales; family Sphingobacteriaceae; genus Pedobacter; species Pedobacter zeae. The sequence goes on along the minus strand of NZ_JACIEF010000002.1, from coordinate 613,698 downwards.
GCTCAACGTTCCGTAAAACCATTAAAAGTGTAATCGGCGGATTAATGAAACGCAACGCGATAACCCAAAATACAGAAACCAGCAAAAAATATAAAAATACTTTGGTGGCAATATCGGTGATCCTTTTTAGTAACGGATGTTTTGCTTTACTTTTTGTTCTGGTTTTACGGGTTTTTGCCATGCGCCAAAGTTAATTAAAGGGATGGAAGATGGGAAACTGAAGAGCAAAGATTCTTTCCAAAATGATTTTTTAAGGTTCAAAAATTAAATGAAAGATTAACAAATAGTATATAAATGCCATTGTTTTGTATTTTAGGGTTTAATTATAGCCAAATGAAAAAATTGCCCTATCTATTTTTAGCCCTCAGCTTATGGGGATGTAGCACAACCCGGAACATCAGTAACCAACCTGAAAAATGGGTTAAACTTTTCAACGGAAAAGACATTAAAGACTGGAATGTCAAAATCCACCATCATGATTACAATGTAAATTTCGGGAATACTTTCCGTGTAGAAGATGGCATTATCAAAGTACGTTACGATCAATATGGCGACTTTAACGATCAGTTTGGCCATCTCTACTATAAAACACCTTTTTCTTACTACCACCTCAAACTAAAATACCGCTTTGTTGGCGAGCTGCAAAAAGGCGCACCAAGTTATACCCTGCGTAACAGCGGATTAATGTTCCACTCGCAGGATCCAAAAACAATGCCTAAAGAACAAGACTGGCCAATTTCAGTTGAGATGCAGTTTTTAGGAGGTTTAAGCGACGGCAGGCCGCGGCCAACAGGTAATATGTGTTCGCCAGGCACCGATATTTTTTACCAGGGCAAACTATATGATGGCCATTGTTTGGACTCTAAATCGAAAACATACGATGGCGACCAATGGGTATCGGCAGAACTGATTGTTCTGGGCGATTCGCTCGTGACGCATATTATCAACGGCGATACGGTTTTACAGTATAGCAAACCACAGATAGGTAATGGCGTAGCTAACCGCTACGACCCGAAAATTAAAATTGATGGTAAAATGCTTACAGAAGGATTTGTTGCTTTGCAAAGTGAAGGTCAGCCGGTAGATTTTAAGGATATCGAGATCATGGAATTACCGCATAACAGCAAGAAAAAATCAAAATAAACATTTTCCGATATCATACGTTACAAGAACATGAAAGTTGCATTAATTACGGGAGGAAGTAAAGGAATCGGTTTTGGTATAGCCGAGGCCCTTTTAAAAGACGGTTACAAAGTAGCCATTACCAGCAGAACTATTGCGAGCGCAAACCAGGCAGCTGCCGATCTGGTTGCTTTTGGCGATGTACTGGCCATTGAAGCCAATGTGGCAGATTTTAATTCCCAACAGGAAGCCATTAACCTGATTATCGAAAAATGGGGGCAATTGGATGTACTGATCGCAAATGCGGGTGTCGGCCATTTCGCTCCGGTAGACGAATTGAGTGTTGATTTATGGAAAGAAACCATCGATACCAATTTAACGGGTGTTTTTTATAGTATTAAAGCATCGGTTGACGAAATCAAAAAAAGCAAAGGGCATATTTTTACGATATCGAGTTTAGCGGGCACTAACTTTTTTGCGGGGGGGTCGGCCTATAATGCAAGTAAATTTGGGTTAACGGGATTTACCCAATCGGTAATGCTTGATTTAAGAAAATACGGTGTAAAAGTGAGTACCATTATGCCTGGCTCGGTAGCGAGCCATTTTAACAACCATCAACCTGATGGCGAAACCGATGCCTGGAAAATCCAGCCGGAAGATATGGGCAAACTCATTGTTGATTTATTAGCCATGCCAGCAAGAACATTACCAAGCAAGGTAGAAATCAGACCAACCACGCCTAAGGGATAGGAAAGATTTGAGATTTGAGACATCAGATTTGAGACATCAGATTTGAGCTAAAAAATTAGCACGTTTTGCCAAGTCTCAAATCTCAGCTCTAATTTCTCAGATCTAAAGCATAAAAAAAGTCCTTTCAGAAAAACCAAAAGGACTTTTTATGATTCTTTAAAGAATGCTTATTCAGCAACTACTTCGAAAGGAACCTGAACTTTAACTTCTTTGTGCAAGTTTAAGTTAGCCACATATTCGCCAACAAATTTAGGTTCAGTTTCGAAAGTGATACGACGACGGTCTACATCAAAGCCTTGCGCTTTTAATGCCTCAGCAATCTGGATGGTATTAACCGCTCCGAAGATTTTTCCGCTTTCGCCAGCTTTAGCACCGATTGAAAGTTTAACATCAGTTAAACGCTCAGCAACGCCTTCAGCATCTTTCTTAATTTTATCTTGTTTAAAAGCAGCTTGCTTTAAGTTTTCAGCCAAAACTTTTTTAGCTGAAGAAGTAGCCAATGCTGCAAATCCTTGAGGGATTAAATAGTTACGGCCAAAACCTGGCTTTACTGTAACTACATCATCTTTCTCACCAAGGCCTTTAATATCTTGTTTTAAAATAATTTCCATATCTCTAGCCTCCTATTTTAATTGATCAGCAACGAAAGGTAACAAACCGATATGACGGGCACGTTTAACGGCCTGAGCCACTTTACGTTGGAATTTTAACGAAGTACCAGTTAAACGGCGTGGTAATAATTTACCTTGATCGTTGATAAATTTCAACAAGAAGTTTGCATCCTTGTAATCGATGTATTTAATTCCGTTTTTCTTGAAACGGCAATATTTTTTACGGTTATCCTCTACTTTAGGGGCAGTTACGTATTGAATTTGTTCTCTTGCCATTACGCTGCAACCTCCTTAGTTTTTTTGTTAAAAGCACCACTACGCTTTTTCTCATTGTAAGCAATTGCGTGTTTGTCTAAACGGATAGTTAAGAAACGTAACACACGCTCATCGCGTTTTAATTCAAGCTCTAATTTTGCGATCAAATCTCCTGAAGCTTTGTATTCAGTTAAGTTGAAGAATCCGTTTGATTTTTTATCAATTGGATACGCTAATTTTCTCAAACCCCAACTATCTTCTTGGATAATTTCGGCATTGTTATCTGTAAGAACTGCTTTAAATTTAGCTAATGCTTCTTTTGCAGCGTCTTCCGATAACAACGGGGTTAGAACGATAACAGTTTCGTACTGATTCATTGTTATTAATTAAGTTTTTAATTTTTTAATCCCGAGGTATATTACGGGGATGCAAAAGTAACAATATTTTTCTTAAAATCAAATGATTAGTAAGAATAATAATGGAATAGGGCTAGATGGAAAATGGATGATGAAAATAACGATATTAGTTCATCCGTCTTACCTCTCCCATTTTATATAAAAAAAGGGAATTATCATCAAGATAATCCCCTTATATCAATTAGCTGTTGTTATTAATAAGTTTGTATCGTTTTAACATAAGACTCATCTTTAAATTTAACCATGAAGGTCAATTCTTTTGAATCTGTTTTGCTGATATTGAATTTTTTGGTCAACTGGGTTTTATCTTTAAAAACCTCGTAATACACCTCATCATTGTATTCGTTGTACACTTTCACTTCGATTGGGCTTTTATCCAAATTCTCCAGGTTAAGCGTAATCACCTGATCTTTTTGAGTATAAACCGGTTTAAATACGTTAGAGATTTTTGGCTCAGAAACAAGCGCTTTACCATTTTTAATGGTTACAGTATATTTAGCCAGTTTTAAATCAGATTCTATTTTAAGTAAATAAATTCCGTCAGGAAGTGCATTTAAATCATAAACTTTGCTTGAAGCTGCCGAGGCATGAATGTTTTCTTCGAACAATACTTCCTCATCTGAACCCACAAACGATAAATTAACATCTTCTGCCCTGTCTATAGAAAAACGGATAAATTTATTTTTTTCGCCTTTTACGTTTAGTGTAAAATTATCATCGTTAGCGTGAACACCCGTAGCAGTAAAAAATAACGCTGCTATTAAACCGATTTTTAAGAACTTTTTCATAACCAAATATTTTAAAGAGTCAATCATTATATGATGATACTAAGGTAAGGTGCTATTTTGAATATAGTGAGTTGCATATTTTCCACTTTCTATGCTATATTACCCCAACAACACCTTAATTTGACAAAAAGCTATAATAAAGCATATTTTTTATGTATTTTGGTAAAATAATTTAACACATATGAAACCAAGTTTCGAGGTTGTTGAGCCTTCGTTCGGAAGTTCGTTCTATTATTCGAAGTATGTAGAAAATGCAAACAACATGGCACATCTTTGGCATTACCATCCGGAGATCGAAATGGTGTTTGTAAATGGCGGGTCGGGGAAAAGGCAAATCGGAAGTCACGTTTCTTACTATACCGAGGGCGATCTTATCCTGATCGGCAGCAACCTTCCCCATTGCGGCTTTACCGATACCAATACCGGGAATAAAAATGAAACGGTGATCCAGATGAAGCCCGATTTCCTGGGCAGCGTGTTTCTGGGCCTGCAAGAGATAAAAGGCATACAGGAACTGTTCGATAAATCGAAAGCAGGAATCGCCTTTGGCAGCGAAACCATGCATGCAGTTGGCGAAAGGATTGAAATGATGGACGATCAGCCACCTTTTGAAAGACTTTTAACTTTACTCAGCGTATTAAAGCAACTTGAACATGCTAAAGATTACCACATCTTAAACGCCGATGGTTTTTCGATGGAAATGCAGGTGCAGGACAACGATCGCATCAACATGATCTTTAACTATGTAAAAGACCACTTCCAGGAGCAGATCAGTTTACAGCATGTAGCAGAAATGTCGAGCATGACGGTTCCTTCATTTTGCCGGTATTTTAAAAAAATCACCAAAAAAACCTTTACAAATTTTGTAAACGAATACCGGGTAGTACACGCCTCAAAGCTTTTGGCCGAAAAACCCACCAGCATCGCCAATATCTCTTACGAAAGCGGTTTTAACAATTTCAGCCACTTTAATAAATTATTTAAGGAATTTACGGGCAAAAGTGCTTCTGAGTATAGGAATGAGTTAAAATCAGTCATTAAATAATCTCTTTAGAACAGTTTTCAAGACATGCACAAAATCCTGCTATTTTTATTGATCAATTTGATGGGTTCCTCGCTCTACGCCCAATATGTAGAGATCAACCTGGTTAATTGCAAAATAAACGACAACGAGCAAAAGAAAATAGAAAAGCTGATTGCGTATGAGCGCATGTTCTGCAATGAAATTTTTGAAACAAGAGAGAACATTACCGTTCCTGTTAAAATCAATCTTTACGGAAAATCAAAAGATTACCGCATAGAGAAAAACAAGTATAACGCGCCATCATCAACCGGCTTCTACATACCGGCAATAAACCAGGCCTTTATCATGAAAAGCGGCGATTTTATTCCCGTGGCGTTGCACGAGGCCAGTCATAGTATTTTCCAGTTCAATTATCAGAAAGCACCGAAGTGGCTAAATGAGGGCTTGGCCGAATTTTTCGAAACTCTAGATTTTGACAGTGAAGGCAACTTATACGCTTACCCACAGGGCAACCGGATTAAAAGCATAAAAGCAGGTTTAGCTTTTATGGATACCGACAGGTTAAAGACATTTTTCAAAATTTACGATGGTACTTTTTATGGCCATGGCATCAACGATAATTATAATACTGCCTATAGTATGATCTATTATTTCGTTAAAAATAAAAGAACAGCTGCATTAAAAAACATCATTAAGCTTACTGCGCAGGGATATGACACCGAAAAAGCGATAGCACTTACTTACGGCAGTTTTGATGCATTTGAAGCCAGTTATAAACAGTTTTATAACCTTCACCATTGATATGATCAGTATTGCTTCACTTTTATGCGGCAGTTGCCTTTATAATATTCTTTCATTTTAATCACCTCTTTTGATTTCTCGGTTAGCCAGAAAATGGCATAACTGTCTTGGCTGTAATTGATTTTAAGCAACCAGCAATTAACGGTTATATCTGCATTCAATTTCAAATTATCTTTGCCAACCACTTCATAACGGTGGTAAGTTGCTGATTTTTCGTTGGGATCAAAAAATGAAATATCAAACTGCTGGCCAACCTTTTTTATCGGCAATAACGCATACGTTTCTAAATCCTGCTCCCAAGAAATGACCGGAATATCTAATTTAACCGGGCCTTTTTTAACAGCAGCATTATTTTTTACGGTATCAGATGGTAGCATTAAACCATTTTTATAATCGTAGGCAAAAATACCCCGGCTTTTATAATTGGCATAATGATAAATCGGAGCTAGGGTTTTTCGGTCGCAAATCTTCGTGATTGTGGCAAAAAGAGAATCGTTACGGAGCCATTTCCAACCAAAATCCAGCACTTCATTTTGATCTCTTTTTTTAAAAGCAATTGTTCTCTCCCATATATCTCCAATAGTCCGTTTCGTTTCAAGAGAATCGGTCATATAAACCAGGTAGCTGGTTTTTCCTTCTTTCAGATTGCTCATCACCAGTTTATGGTTTTGTGCATTTATAGTATCAACCTGTGCTACCGAAGTGCCTGTAAAAAACAATATTATTGCGCTAATAAAAACTAATACCTTCATTTATAAAGCTTTACCGTTAGATTAATTTTACCACTAAATGTTACGCAGCTTTTTATAAATCATTTTGGCATTTCAACTTTTCCACATTCCAATTTTTCGATCCTACAACACCTAAATTTTTCCTATTTTCGTGCCGATGGAAAATTTTATCGTTTCTGCCCGTAAATACCGCCCTGCCACCTTCGAAACCGTTGTTGGCCAGCAGCATATTACCGGTACGCTAAAAAATGCCATCAAAAACAACCAGCTTGCCCAGGCATTTCTATTTTGCGGACCACGTGGAGTGGGTAAAACTACCTGTGCACGTATCCTGGCCAAAACCATTAACTGTACTAAGCCTACAGCCGATATGGAAGCCTGTGGCCAATGCGACAACTGCCTCTCTTTTCAAAACGGACATTCTTTTAATGTACACGAATTGGACGCGGCCTCGAACAACTCTGTTGACGATATCCGTAGCTTAATTGAGCAGGTGCGTATACCACCGCAAGCCGGTAAATACAAAATCTATATTATTGATGAGGTTCACATGTTATCGCAAAGTGCATTTAATGCCTTTCTGAAAACATTGGAAGAACCACCTCCTTATGCCATTTTTATCCTGGCCACTACTGAGAAACATAAAATCCTGCCAACTATCCTATCACGTTGCCAGATTTTTGATTTCAACCGCATACAGGTAGAAGATATTGCCAGCCACCTGTCAACCATTGCACAACGCGAAAACATTGCTTTCGAAAGCGATGGTTTACACATTATTGCTCAAAAGGCAGATGGCGGATTGCGTGATGCGCTTTCGATGTTCGATCAGATTGCCAGTTATGCCAATAAAAACATTACTTACAAAGCGGTAATCGATAACCTGAACATTTTAGATTACGATTACTTTTTTAAACTTACCTCTTACCTCACTGCTGCAGAAGTGAGCCAGACCCTGCTTTTGTTCGATGAAATTTTGAACAATGGTTTTGATGGCAATAACTTCATCAATGGCTTGGCCAGTCACTTCCGTAACCTGTTAGTAGGTAAGGATGCGGCTACCATTAAATTGCTGGAAGTGAGTGAAAACATCAAACAAAAGTATCTGGAACAGTGCAGGCAAACAGAATTATCGTTTCTGTTAACAGCGCTGAATTTAGCCAACACCTGCGATTTAAACTATAAAAACTCTAAAAACCAGCGTTTACAGGTAGAGTTGGCACTGATTAAAATGTGCCACATCCGGTCGGTCGTCAATTTAGCACAACAACCCTTAAGCCCTAATAACACAGCAACTGACGCAGATCAGGATAAAAAAAAAACTAATGTCGTAGCCGAACCTGCTGAAAGCCTAAAGCCTAAGGCCGGGGCCGAAAGTAGTAGCCAAGCCACTGCACCCGTTACTGGCCTCCCTGTTTCGCCTGGTATAGCGGCAGAGGAAAAGCCAAAAGAAGCCTTAAGACCTCATAGTTCCCAGCCATCCACCACTTCCATTAGTATTAATATCACAAAGGCTAAAGCAGCCAGTATGCTGATCCCATCGCTCAACGATTTTGATCGCATTGCGCAGGAGGAGGAAGAAAAAGGCCCGAAAAAAGCAACCGGCGAAGCCCGCGAAGCATTTAGTTACGACCGCTTATTGGAAATCTGGAGCATATATACACAAAGGCTTAAAGCTGCTGATAAAATCAATCTTTTTACCATTTTAAACAATTTTGCCCCTACCCTTGTACATCCTGAGTTGATTGAAATTTCGGTAGAAAGTAAAACGCAGGAACACCTTATACAACAGGAATCGGTAGAGCTTTTAAACTTTTTACGCAACGAGCTCCGCAACTTTGGCATAGAAGTTACCTACAAACTGGTAGAACGAAAGATAGAAAACAGGCTATATGGTAACCGCGAAAAGTATGACTACCTGGTAAATAAGAACCCAAAACTGGACGAATTGAGAAGAAGGTTTAACTTGGATATTAATCCTTAGCTAGTTTTCAGTTGGAAGTTTTTAGTTGCCGCTTTTAAACCACCGGGAACCAAACTACCAACTGAATACTGTTAACTAATGTTCCATATCGTTAATCGGATAACCTTCCTCATCTAAATCATCACGATTATCTTCTTCTGTACGTGAAAGAATTTCATCTTCGGGATTAAGCAATACACTTTCTCCATTGTCTACATGCATCCCCAGCTCCTCCAAGTTATCTTCAGCAATTTCCTCATTGCGGGCATATTCGTCGCCAACATAGGGGTTGGCTTCATCATAGGTAGAATCATCATCTCTTGCACCTGCCGCTACAGTTTCATAACCCATCGGATGGTCATATTCACTGTCTGTTCCCCTTACATCGAGCTCGTAACTCTCCTTATTTTCATCATACGATAAATTTTCCTTATTGATTTCGCTGTTTTCTGTGGTGCTATGTATTTTATCCTGCGATCCTTTATTTTCGTTAATTGCCATGGTATTGGTCTCCTATAATAATTTATAATATTATAACAAAGCACTATAAATAAGGTTTTCTATAGCCAAAGAATTCTGTTGCTATTTGGGCGTGCCCCAAGCTGCGCAGGGTCGGGCTATCCACTACTAGTCCTCTCCACTCGTACCTCATGGCTGTGGGCTATCCGTTTCTATCCCTCACGCGGCAAAATGCAGATTTAAAACAATCGGTTAAACAGGATATTGTACGATCTTCATTTCGGTCGGTTGAGGACATAAGCCTTAGGCATTAAAAATAGTACGGGCCAATCCACCTAAACCCGATCAAGCGGGATGCTGCCGATCCTTCATCGGGAGCGGGACTGTTGGAACCCAAAAGCTTCTGCATCTGCTTTCCTAATACAAAGATTTAAATTTTAATACCACTAAAACCATGAAAACCCCACGTCATAAAAAAGCGTCCTGATTTTTACATCAGGACGCTAAATATTTCAAGAGTTGTCAACTTTCCTTGCCAGGGGCATATTAAAGTTAACCACTCAGCTTATAAACTTGCCAAAGAGGTATTTAATGTTTCACTTGGGCGCATGGCTTTGCTTGCCAGTTCATCATCAGGGTTATAATAACCGCCAATGTTTTGTGGTTTGCCTTGTGCACCGATCAGTTCTTTGTTAATTTTGGTTTCATTTTCCAATAAGGTTTTAGCCAAAGGTGCAAACCTGGCTTTCAGATCAGCATCCTTTGTTTGGGCTGCTAATGCCTCAGCCCAGTATAGGGCTAAATAGAAATGAGAACCCCGGTTATCGATTGTTCCCAGCTTTCTTCCTGGTGATTTATCTGTCGCTAAAAACTTAGCATTGGCTTCATCTAAAGCATCGGCCAATACCTGTGCTTTTGCATTGTTTTGAGTTTGAGCTAAATGCTCTAAAGAAGCCTGAAGTGCTAAAAACTCACCAAGCGAATCCCAGCGTAAATAACCTTCTTCGATAAACTGCTCAATGTGTTTTGGAGCAGAACCACCGGCACCGGTTTCGAATAAACCACCACCGTTCATTAACGGAACGATAGAAAGCATTTTCGCCGAAGTTCCCAGTTCTAAAATCGGGAACAAATCAGTTAAATAATCACGCAGTACGTTACCGGTAACCGAAATGGTATCTAAACCTTTGCGAATGCGTTCCAAAGTAAATTTAGTCGCTTCAACCGGAGCTAAAATGCGGATATCTAAGCCTGTAGTATCGTAATCTTTTAAATAAGTATTTACTTTTGCAATGATTTCCCTATCATGTGCTCTTTTTTCGTCTAACCAAAAAACAGCCGGAGTTTCAGATAAGCGTGCCCGGTTTACGGCTAATTTTACCCAATCCTGGATCGGCGCATCCTTTGTTTGGCACATGCGGAAAATATCTCCTTTTTCTACTTTTTGATCGAAAAACACTTTTCCATCAGCATCTGTAACCCGGATAACCCCGTTTCCGGTAGCCTGGAAAGTTTTATCGTGCGAACCATATTCTTCTGCTTTTTGTGCCATTAACCCTACGTTCGGTACCGTACCAATGGTAGTTACATCAAAAGCACCGTGCGCTTTACAATCTTCGATGGTTGCTGTATAAACACCTGCATAAGAACGGTCCGGGATTAAAGCAATGGTATCCTGAAGTTTACCTTCTTTGTTCCACATCTGGCCCGAAGTACGGATCATGGCCGGCATAGAAGCATCAACAATTACATCCGAAGGAACATGCAGGTTGGTAATGCCTTTATCAGAATTAACCATGGCCAAAGCAGGTCCGTTTTCAATAGCCTGTGCCAAAGCGGCTTCAATCTCTGCCTGTTTAGGATTACCTGCAATTTTTGCATATACATCTCCTAAGCCATTTCTGGTATCAATATTAAGCTCCTTGAAAAGATCAGCATATTTGGCAAAAACATCTGCGAAATAAACTTCAACAATGGCACCGAAAATAATCGGATCAGAAACCTTCATCATGGTTGCTTTTAAGTGTGCTGATAATAATACACCAGCTGCTTTTGCTTCAGCAATCTCTTTGGCTACGAAAGTTTTCAATGCCGACAAGCTTAATGCTGAGCTATCAATAACCTCTCCGGCTTTTAACGGCGATAAACCTTTTAATTCGGTTATTGTACCATCGGCTGCTACAAATTCAATTTTAAACTGGCTGGCTTCAGCAACCGTGGTAGACTTTTCTGATCCATAAAAATCGCCTTCAGTCATGCTGGCCACTTTGGTTTTTGAATCTGCCGACCATTTACCCATTGAATGCGGGTTTTGTTTAGCGTAATTTTTAACGGCTTTAGGTGCTCTGCGGTCGGAGTTACCTTCACGTAAAACCGGGTTTACAGCCGAACCTAAAACTTTTGCATATTTAGCTTTGATTGCTTTTTCTTCATCGCTCTGTGCATTATCCGGATAATTAGGAATGGCATAACCCTGAGCCTGTAACTCGGTAATTGCACCTACCAATTGAGGGATAGAAGCAGAGATGTTTGGTAATTTAATGATGTTTGCTTCGGGAGTGGTAGCCAATGCACCAAGCTCTGCTAAAGCATCACCAATTTTTTGGTCGTCTTTTAAATACTCAGGAAAGTTTGCCAAAATTCTTCCTGCTAAAGAAATATCTCTGGTTTCTACATCAATACCCGCTGATGCGGTAAAAGCTTGTACGATAGGTAAAAGTGAATAAGTAGCCAACATTGGCGCCTCATCGGTTTTGGTGTAGATAATTTTTGATGTATTTGACATGTTATATTGATTTTGCTTATTTATTTAATTACCCGATCGATTTATGGCTTTGTAAACCAATCTTTTTAAAATCGGCTAAAGATAAAATAATCGAATGAATTAAGGAACATCGTAATGTTATTTATGGTTTGGATTGGCAATTCATTTATTAGGAGCTCATCATCTCCATTGTAATAAAAGAAATAATGGAACATACTATTGTTTTTTGGAGCGCAATGTTATTCGCTTCTTTAACGTTACTCCTGTGCTCCGCTTTATCCCGATGAAATCGGGGATGCCCGCTCCGATCAGGGCTATAAATTCAGGCCTCTGGCACGGAAAACCGACCTGGTAGCAGAAAAGCACTGCAACTAAACCTGATCGAACGGATGCCATTTTTCATGGCAGGAAGTAGAGCAGGAAGAAAATAAGCAATGAAATACTGTAACTGCTTTCCAAAAAAATAATCAATTAACAATACATTCATTATCGTTCTGATTCATTGCAACATTCCCGATAATTTTTGATTAGGCAAATTCTTTGGCTAAACTTTTGTTGCGGGAAAAGCATATATCTACTTTAAATATTTTAATTGAAATGACCGAAACTACCTTAGATCAACAGTTAAATGCCCGTAAATTCGACGAAGCAAAAAGCTTGATGCAAAAGGGCGAAAAACTCTCCAAAAACTTGCATGATTATCAAAGATCATCCATTTTAGATAACCTCATCCGCGAAAAACAGTACGAAATCCTGAACATGATGGTAAAGGATAAAACCATCGAAACCGATATTTATGAATTTGATAATTTTGATAAAAGCATTTTCCAAAGCGTTGTACGCAACCTCGGCAATGATAGAGAAGATATTGCTTTTTTTAAAGACTTTATTACCCATTTCGATAACCTCAATGATGAGGTAAATACCAAAACCTTATTGGGTTATCTGTTCGAGAATGGTGTAAACGCCGAGGTTATCAAGGCCTGTATCGATGCCGGATGTTCTACAACATTCAAAAATAATGCAGAAGAAAATTACCTCCACCAGTTGGTAAAAAGCAGTTTCCGCCGGTATAACCTCAATGATGAGCAAACTACAGATCTGCTTAAGGAGTATATCGATATCCTGATTAGCGAAGGTACCGACATAAACGAAGGCAACATTATACAGGAAACACCTTTAATTGCTGCCGTAAAGCTGAATAAGAAAAACTTAATTACACACCTGCTTGAAAATGGAGCAGATCCTAACCAGGTCGACCGGGAAGGTAATTCGGCCTTCTTTTATGCTGTAGCACATTCGCAAAATGAAACCATTTATAGTATGTTGCGCAATTCTGCCTCATCTGAGCTTAATCAGTTAAATAAAAAAGGGGTAACACTGTTATTCGAATACGTGCGCATGATGCCCAACACTGAAAACAGCATCAATTTTCTTAAAAAACTGCTTAACGATGGTGCAGATTTATACCAACCCAGTACCTGGTACAGTGCAGATAAAACCCCTTTGGATGTGATCGTTGAAAAACAGGCCAATATTTTAGAGGCAGTATTGGAAAGCCAACTGGTAGATATCAACAGAACCGATAACGGGGGGAATACCCTGTTGCACAAAGTTTGCGCCTATAATGTAAATTACGAACCTGAAAAAGCCAAGGAAACCTACCGCAAGGTAAAGCTCCTGATCGAAAATGGAGCCGATATTACAATAAGCAACGATAAAGACCAAACAGCCTTAATGCTGGCCTCAGATGATAACCTGAAAATAAAAACTGTTGAACTGCTAATGAAACAATCTTAAAATATGTCAATGTCATTTATAGTTGCATGCGAAAGCGGCAAGCGCAAAATAGCCGAACTTTTATTGGCCAATAATGAAGTAGAAGTAGGTTATACCGACGAGAAAGGCAGAACCGCTTTGCATTATGCTGCGCATCACGGGTACCTGGATCTTGTAAAAATTTTAATCGATCGGGGTGCAGATCTGGATTATGAGGACCACAATGGCGAAACACCCTTTTATTTCGCCTGCCTGCAAAAACAAAAACAAACTGCCCTTTACCTGTTGGATAAAGGTGCCAGGATAGACATTAAGGACCTGAAAGGAAACAGTCTGTTGCATTTAACTGCACAAAACGGACAGGTTGAAATACTGGAAAAGCTGCTTGATGGCGGACTTGATGTTAACAGCGAAAATAATGAAGCAGAAACACCCCTTCTTATCGCATCGGCCTGGAGAAACAAGGAGGTGGTCCTGAAATTATTAGAATTTGGTGCCAATATCAGTACCACAAATAAACATGGCGATTCGCCTTTAATTTTTGCGGTTAAATCTAAAAATACGCCAATGGTTGAGCTGCTTATTGATAAAGGTGCCAACATCAACCAGGTTAACCATAGTGGAGAATCTGCATTGTTGCTTGCCTGTTATGATGGCAACCGCATGCTCACTAAAATATTGGTAGAAAAAGGGGCTGATGTATTTGTATCTTCAAAAAACGGCCTGTCGCCAATATGGTATGCCTGCGCCAATAACCAAAAAGAAATTGTCGATTTATTTTTAAACCATGGCGTGGATGTAAATTATGCCAAACCACTTTCTGGTAATGACGATTCGATGTATTCGTACCTCGAATGGGTAGAAACAGCCAACAACATTTCCCTATCTGCCAGTTTCTCTTTTGATAACCATTATAGCTATGGCGGCGAAAGTATGCTGCACGTAGCAGCCAAAAGCGGTCATTTAAGCATGTTAAAGTTATTGTTGGAAAAAGGTGCTAAAGTTAATATCCAGGATGAAAGCGGGAACACTGCTTTACACTATTCTGCGGCAAATGGTAAAAAAGATGCGGTTAAATTTTTACTCGAAAAATCTGCCGATCCCTCGATCGTGAACGTCAAAGAACAAAAGGCAATTGATTATTCGAATATTAAGGGCTTTAATGAAATTACCGAACTCCTGTTGAAATATGGGCCTGCGGTTAATTTGAATACACAAATGACAAGCGCCATACCCAAGGAAAACGCCGCAGAAGCTTCAAAAAACGATATGGCTACAAAAAAGCAGGCATTGTTAGACTTAAAAGAGTTATTAGATGCCGGGATTTTATCGCAGGAAGAATTCGACGCAGAAAAAGCGAAGGTTTTGAAAGGTTGAGAATAATCCCGCAGTTGATCGTCATGAATAAGCAACTTGCAACGATTATTATACTGAAAAATATTGTCGAACGAATTTTTGTTATAAATTTACCTCAACAGATTTTCCTGATCACAAATATACAACTGATCAGGAAAATCCGATATTAATGCTCACACAAATGAAACGCAGTCCTAAAATCAACCTCCTAATAAGTTCCATTCTCTTCCTTTCCATCGTTATATATGCCTGTTCTCCTAAACTGTATGTTGACGAAAACAAGCGTTATGAGGCCGGTACCTTAACCGGTAAACAGATCGATTCGCTACACCTTTTCTTAAAACAAAATGAAAGGCTTGCTTTAAAAGATACCATCATTATTAAATACGATTTCAATAAAGACGATTGCTGGAAAGACCTTAGCTACCAGAATGCAGAATTTTTGAATAATGTAAGATGGACCTTTCAAAAAAATATTCTTGAAAAAGCAGAAGCCAGGCCAAAAGTTGCCATTTACCAATACCGGGAAGAAGGAAAAAGTTTCAGTCCGATTAAATCAAAGGGGTTAGAAATAGAAACAGATCCGGGTTTTCTTAAAAAATTATTATTTAAAGAGGTAACTTCTTGCGGAACCTCGGCAATTATTCTCCCTAACGGAAAATTTCTCCTGGTAAAATCAGATCCGCAATTTTCTGCACTGATATTAAACGCTAATGATATCGAAAAGAAATTACAGGAAAACCTGGTTAAATAAATGCCAGGAAAAAATCAGGTTGCGTTAAAAATGATTTAACAAAATTTAACTAAAAAATTAGGTGTAATGTTGTAATTTAGTTTCGTTAACCGTTTCAAAATCAGCAACTGTAAATGTACGCTCAAAATCTTCTACTACACCATACCGATCTTAAAAGCATCATCTTTCAATGGTCGGGCTTCATTAACAATCCATAACTAATTTTAGAAGAATAAGATGCTTTCCTGTTAACCAAAATGGGAGCAGGAAAAACGATATGCGCTCTCAAGGGAAGGTACTCCAGGGTACTTTCCTTTATTATTTTGGCCTTGGTATAATTATACACACACTAAAACATCTCCCTGTTTTCGATGTTATATTTTTTGAGACAAATTCTTTATCAAAAACCGGTTAACATGAAGAACAAGATTTTTTATACCTCAGTGCTTTCTATTGCAGTCCTTTTGGGATGCCAATCCAATTCTACATCACAAAAGCAGGGAAAAGATACGACCTTAACAACTAAAACCGGAGCAGTAGAATTACCTGCCCCGGATACCAATGCTGCTAAAAATAAATTCAGCAAAGTAATCGGCTGGCCGGATGGAAAAACACCTATTGCACCTGAAGGCTTTGTGGTAACCAGATTTGCGTCCAATATTAAAAGTCCGCGTAATACCTACATTACACCCAATGGCGATGTACTGGTAGCACTTTCCAACTCAGAAAGAAGTGCGGTAGAAGCAATTGCCAACAAAGTAACAGGTAAGGCAAAATCAGAGGTACCCGGGAAAAGTGCCAATACCATTCTCCTGTACCGTGATGAGAATAAAGATGGTAAACCCGAAACGGTGACCACCTTTTTAAGTGGCTTGAACCAACCATTCGGAATGCTGGTTATCGGCAATTCATTTTATGTAGCCAATACCGATGGCCTCTGGCAATACCCTTATCAAACAGGCGATACCCAAATAACCGCAGCCGGTAAAAAGATCTTGAGCCTTCCGGCTGGTGGTTATAACAATCACTGGACAAGAAACCTGATTGCCAATGCCGATAAAAGCAAAATTTATATAACTGTTGGATCGGGCAGTAATGTAGGTGAAAATGGAATGGAGCATGAAGTAAGAAGAGCCTGTATATTGGAAGTGAACCCTGACGGAAGTGGCGAAAAAATTTATGCCAGTGGTTTACGAAATCCCGTTGGGATAGATTGGGCACCATCAACCAATATGCTTTGGACAGCTGTTAACGAGCGCGATGGCCTTGGTGACGACCTGGTTCCAGACTATATCACCAGCGTTAAACAAGGTGCTTTTTATGGTTGGCCGTACTCCTATTACGGCCAAAATGAAGACCCTCGCTTAAAAGGCCAAAACCCTGAAATGGTTAAAAAAGCGATTGTTCCGGATGTTGCAGTTGGTGCACATACCGCATCACTGGGATTAGCTTTTTATAAAGGGAACAAGTTTCCGGAAAAATACCAGGGAGGTGCATTTATTGGCCAGCACGGCTCATGGAACCGATCAGCAATTTCCGGCTATAAAGTAGCTTTCGTACCTTTTAAAGATGGCAAACCAAATGGAAAACCTGAGGATTTTTTAACTGGTTTTATCGCCGACCAGGATAAGGCAGAAGTTTATGGTCGTCCGGTTGGAGTTACCCTTACACCAGATGGCGCTTTATTGGTTGCTGATGATGTTAGCGGCGTAATCTGGAAAGTAGCTGCAAAATAATTTATAATTAGCCACAGATTAGTAGAATATACACTAAATTTATTCGCCAGTTTGTGGCTAAATACTAACCCTTTCCACTTTGAAATCGAACTTTACCTTACTGTTTACCTTACTTTTTTTTACAGGCTTAGCGCAGACCCTGAAACCCGACTCGATCAAAAAACTTGAAGAAGTGACGATAAAAGGTTATTACAATCCCCAAAATTTACTCAGATCGGTATCCGCGGTAAACCTGGTAGATAGTGGCTTAATAAAAAACCAGCCCAGCAGTTCACTGGTGAGCATATTAAATACGGTAACCGGGGTACGTATGGAAGAACGTTCGCCGGGCAGCTATCGTTTATCGCTCCGTGGCAGTCTGCTCCGATCTCCTTTTGGCATTCGGAATATTAAAATTTACATCGATGATTTCCCCTTAACTGATGCAGGTGGAAATACTTACCTGAATGTTTTAGATGCTTCTGCCATTGGTACAATGGAAATTTATAAGGGACCTGAAGCCAGTATTTTTGGTGCGAGTACAGGTGGGGCTATTTTAATTAATACGCCTGCCATAAACCAAAATGAAATTGATATTTCAGCTATTGGAGGTTCCTATGGTCTATTTCATCAAACGGCATCAATTAAACGGCAATATAAAAAGTATGGTTTCAGCTTGAGCGAAGGGTACCAGAAAAGTGATGGATATCGACAAAACAGTGCTATAGATAGAAAATATTTTCAAACGCTGCAACAGTGGAATTATAACAACGCCGGTAGTTTAAAGGCTTTTATTTTTTATAGCGATTTAGGCTACCAAACGCCAGGCGGATTAACGGCTGCACAATTAGATCAAGACCCTAAACTGGCACGGCCGGCAACAGCAACCTTACCTGGTGCCATTTCGCAGCAGGCAGCCATTTATAATAAAACCATTTTTGGGGGAATATCCAATTCCTACCAGATCAGCCAGCGGTTAAAACATGTTATTGCTTTATTTACCACTTATACAGATTTTAAGAACCCCTATATTACCAATTATGAAAAACGCTATGAAAGTACACTTGGATTAAGAACATTTTTGGAATATGCCCAAACAAAAAATAACCTTAAACTTAATGCCCAAATTGGGTTAGAGCATTCCACAACCAAAAGCCAGATCAAAAACTTTAATAACAATGGAGGTGAAGCTACCACAATGCAGGCTTCAGACCGCTTAAGAGCCGGTCAGGATTTTGCCTACTTAAGACTAAACTTCGATATTAGCAATAAATTTCTGATCGAACTTGCTTCAAGTTTAAATTTCTACGGGTACAACTACGAAAGTTATTTCCCTGTTGTTATTGCCTCGAAACAAAGAAAATTCGATACCCAGTTTATGCCAAAGGCAGCGGTATCTTACCTGATTACCTCCGGTTTTTCGGCCAGGGCTTCAATCAGCAAAGGTTATTCGCCACCTACCATTGCGGAGGTAAGGTCGTCAGACAACACCATTAACAATAACTTACAGCCAGAATTAAGCTGGAATTATGAAGCCGGCCTACGTTATAGAACCAAAAACAACCGTTTTTATGTTCATGGAAACCTATTCAGTTACCATTTGAAAGAGGCTATTGTTAGGAGGTTAAATCAAAACGATGCCGAATATTTTATCAATGCGGGGGGAACCAAACAGCGGGGAATTGAACTGGAAACTGCCATTTGGATCGTCAGAAACAACAGTTCATTTTTAACAGGATTACAACTGAGAAGCAATTACACCTATAGCCATTTCAGGTTTAGCGATTTCGTAAGCGGCCCGGCTACCTATAGTGGAAATAAACTCACGGGTGTTCCTGAAAGTATTTTAGTGAACAGTTTGGAGTTAAATTTCCCTAAAGCCATCTATTTCTTTGTACAACATAATTACACTTCGGCCATCCCTTTAAACGATGCCAATACCATTTTCGCGAAAAGGTATCATCTGGTTGAAAGCAAACTAGGGATCAGAAATTTATGGATAGGCAAAACCCGTTTAGATTTATTTGCTGGTGTAAATAACCTTCTTAATGCGAACTACAGTTTAGGCAACGATTTAAATGCGGCAAACGGAAGGTATTTTAATCCTGCTGCCAAAATCAATTTTTACACCGGCCTGTCTGTTAAATTATGATTTTAAACCACATCATATAATTTGAGACCTATATGATGTGGTTTACTTTCATTTAATAAGCATTTTACTTTTCATTCCCCCTAATTATCAGGTCGCTCACGGCTATATCAATTCCGTAACGTTTTTTCCCATCCTTGTCATCATACCGATTTGCCTGTAGCCTGCCTTCTACCGTTAAACCTGTACCCTTTTTAATCTGAGCCTCAGCAATTTCGGCTTTTGCATTCCAAAAAGTTAAATTAAACCATTGTACTTTTTTTACTTCCTCACCCGCAGTATTTCTGTAGGTTTCATTTATGGCCAGGTTAACTCTTGCTAATTTTTGATTTCCAAAAGTTTTAATCTCTGCATCTGCTCCTGCAAATCCGCTCAATACTACTTTGTTAATTGCACTTTCCATGATCTTTAAATTTTAAGTTTCTAAATGTTTAACGAACAGTCATCACCCCGACAACCGACAAGACAAAATTGTAAACTGCACCAGAAATTAATCGGATGGTAAACATTTATAGTCGTTTATAAACGTTTATACACGGATAATAGGCTTTTAAAGCTTCGTTATGGTATTTTTTATGTTTTTTTATTCTACATTTTATTTTATAAATTAGACCATCATCCCATAATAAAAAAATAAATTATTATGGAACGTTTATGTTTAGACTGCGGAACCCTGCTCAGAGGGAGGGCTGATAAAAAATACTGCGACGATTCGTGCCGCAACAATTATAACAATCGTTTAAAAACCGGGGATAATCTCGTAATTAAAAAAGTAAATAGCATTCTAAAAAAGAATCGTGCTATCCTTGCTGCTCTTAATCCAAATGGTAAAACAAAGGTTACCAGTAAAAAGCTAATTTCGGCCGGCTTCAATTTTGAATACCACACCTATAGTTACGAAACCCAAAACGGAAATGCCTACATTTTCTGTTATGAATACGGGTATCTGATTTTAAATGATGACAGTTGTCTGCTTGTAAAAAAAGAGGAAAAGCTTTGGTTGGGCTAGTTCAAAACAAAGCGTACTAAACAGGAATTTTATCCACCCGGTGATGTAGTAAAAATAAAAAGAAAGAGAAACCCAACGGTGGCAGATGCTTTATTTTCTTCATACAGACCTCAATAGAAATAACGATCTTGCGGCTACAAATAAATTAATGGGTAACGGAATAAATCAGCAGAGTTTTAAAATCCAGTTAAACTTAGCAAGTTTCGGGTAGTTTATCCTTTCTTTCCAAACTACTTTTGGATCTACATTATTCAAGACCATGAAAGCACAAGAAGAAATCAATTTCAACCGGATAGCCAAGGCAATAAGCTATATCAAAGCGAATTTTAAAACACAGCCTGGTTTAGAAGAAATTGCCGAGGAAGTAAACTTAAGCCCCTTTCATTTCCAAAGATTATTTAGCGAATGGGCTGGTACTACCCCGAAACGGTTTTTGCAATACATTAGCATCGGTTATGCCAAAGAAATGCTGAAAGAAAACCAAAGTTTATTCGATACGGCATTGGAAACCGGATTATCGGGAACCAGCAGGTTGCACGATCTCTTTGTAAACATCGAGGGGATGACACCTGGCGAATATAAAAACGGTGGCGAAAACCTTCATATTAATTATAGTTTTGCAGAAAGTCCATTCGGTAACATTATTGTCGCCAGCACCTCAAAAGGAATCTGCCATATCGCTTTCTACGACGATGAAACTATTGCTTTGGCCAACCTGCAGCGCCAGTTCCCGGCAGCGCGGTACCAGCAGATATTGGATAAAGAGCAACAGAATGCTTTATATATTTTCGGCCACGATTGGAGTAAATTGCATCAGATTAAACTGCACTTAAAAGGAACTGATTTCCAGTTAAAGGTTTGGGAAGCCCTGTTAAAAATTCCTATGGGCAAATTGACCACCTATGGCAGCATTGCAAAACAATTACAAAACCCAAATGCCTCAAGAGCGGTAGGTACTGCAATTGGCGATAATCCAGTGGCCTTTCTTATCCCTTGTCACCGGGTCATACAATCAAGTGGTGCCTTGGGTGGCTATCATTGGGGTACAAGCCGAAAAACAGCCATAATTGGTTGGGAAGCAGCAAATATCAATACTTAAATCTCTATGATCAAACATGCTGATATTTCAACGGAAGAATTAAAAAAGCATTTTAAAAACAAAGATATTTGCTTTGGCGGAAATGCCAGGTTGAAGATTTTCGGATTGCTTACATGCAGATCGGGAAAGCGTATGAAGAAAGAAAACCGGGTGTTTTTCCGATCTGTCGAAGAAGCACTTCAACATGGCTATCGTCCGTGCGGGCATTGTTTAAAAACAGCATATCAACAATGGATTTATTCAACACCAAAATAGATGTTAACCGAAATCTGCTCCCCTATGGTGGAACAGTAAATTATTATGGCAAATTATTCCAGGCATCAGAAGCCGATCATTACTTCGATATGCTGATGAACACCATTGAATGGAAGAACGACGAAGCCTTTATAATGGGCAAACACATCATTACCAAACGAAAAGTTGCCTGGTATGGGGATGAAGCCTATTCTTATACCTATTCTAACAGATCGAAAATGGCCTTACCTTGGACAAAGGAGTTACTGGAGCTAAAAAAGATCTCGGAGGAGCAAACCGGCACTACATTTAACTCCTGTTTACTTAATTTATACCATAACGGCGATGAAGGGATGGCTTACCATAGCGATGATGAGAAAGCCTTAGCTAAAGATTCGGCCATTGCTTCATTAAGTTTTGGCGCAGAAAGAAAATTTCTTTTCAAACACAAAAAAACCAAAGAAACAATTACCTTGTTTCTGGAGAACGGCAGCTTGCTGGTGATGAAAGACGAAACACAAACAAACTGGTTGCACCGATTACCCCCAACCAAAAAAGTGTTTAAGCCGAGGATAAACCTCACGTTTAGAACCATGGTGGTTTAGGTTATAGGATCGTCATTTCGAGCGGGGTGTAATACAGCAGAGAACCACATAGTACTCAGCGAAACTAAATCTACCTAGACAGATCCCTCGATTCCGTTCTCTCCAGTCGAGATGACGGTCTTTGTCTTGGAATCTGTTAACAAGAATGCTTTTTGCTCCGGAATGATAAAAGGCCTTCGACAAGCCCAGGCTGACAGCAATTTTAATTTGAGTAATTGGCCACTATAATTCTGGCCAATTACTTCTTCAAAAAATCTTAATGCTTAAACTCCTTGATATCTACAATGCGGTCATCATCAGCATTTTTCTTCAAAAATGAAGTTCCATGCTCATTTGGCACCCAAGTGTAGTCTCTTTGGATATTTCCTACCAGGGTTTCAGGCTGACTGGTTAATGATGCCGGCAAAGGCAGGTTAAAGGTTTCCCCGGTTTTGGTATTTACCTGGTACAGGCTGTTAGCCGTTAGAAATGCCAATGTAGTTTTATCGCCCGAATACATAAAAAACCTCCCCTGGATACGCTCATCTTCTTTCTGGCGCTTGATCGGGTAAACCCTTGAGTTGATGGTAGTGATAAAGAAATCGTTGTTTACCAACAGATTGCTCCTGGTTAATTCTTCTAACCCTTTCGTATACTTTTTATCTTCGGCACCTTTTGATGGTTTATTTAAACTCACCACGTCAGTTTTTCCGCCATTTACATAAATAATGTAAAAGGGATCCATTTTATCTTTCCCATTATCGCCCTGAACCAATACTGCTGTTTTTTGTGTATTGATAAAAGAAGCAAGCTTAAATTTCTTGGTTTCGGCATTCGGTGCATCCTCAACTGTAATGGTCGTATCTTTAGAATTAATGGCAAAACGATCGGCAGAAGCTGTTTTCCCCGAGTCGGTTTTTACAATGGTTAATATGTCCTTTGCTGATTTTGGAAATACATTAAAATCATCACCCGCAGCAAATGCGCGTGCTTTAAAAGTCTTTTCTGAAGGACCTCCGCAACCCAATAACACAACGGAAAGAAGGAATGCATAAAGCGTAATTTTCATAGGTATGGCTATTATTTTTTTTGCTAATTTATAATCTTTCTGGCTTTCCTGTTGTTAAAGTCACCAGAAAATTACCGCTTTTGGTTAAAAATTTAATCCGCACCCGATCTGGCATGTTTATTTAACCAAAGATATGTAACAAGGCAGAGATCAAGGCGTACGCCTTTCCACCGAGCATTTTTTATTCTTATCATCTGCACATATCTTCTTCATCTGCGGAAACTATATAATTATGCCGCCCGCCGGTTTTGCCGATCAACACAGAATGCATTCCATCTTCCATCATCCATCTTACATTATCCATCTTACATTTTACCGCCCTCCTCCCTTTAGTCCATCCCCCTGACCTCCATCACTTTCAAACAGCCGACTTAAAACTAAATTTCCTATTTTTGATTAAATGATCATTCAATGCCGGGCTCAACAAACTTTCTAACCAAAAACAAAAGTATCATCCTGTATGGGATATTTTTAGCTATAATGCTTCTTTTATTAAAATGGTTAGAGCTCCGGTTCATCCTGATTAATCATGCCTTCGAAATTTATGCCGGTTCTATTGCAATTATTTTTACGGCTTTAGGCATTTGGTTGGCATTAAAATTAACGAAACCTAAAACCATCCTGATCGAAAAAGAAGTTTTCACCGAAAAACCAGAAACATTTGTCCTTAATGAAAAAGAAATGATCAGACTCAATATCAGCAAAAGGGAGCTTGAAGTATTACAACTAATGTCGGAAGGATTGAGTAACCAGGAAATTGCAGCAAAGTTATTTGTTTCCTTAAACACTATAAAAACCCATATTGCACGGCTTTTCGATAAACTGGAAGTAAAGCGTAGAACACAGGCTGTGGAAATTTCTAAAAAACTCAGCCTTATCCCATAATCGCGTTAATACTTTAGTATTAAATATCATTTTTTTTATGAAAATCACCCTAAAGTATGAAGATAAAAACAGACAATCGGGTGAATTTTGTGGTATAAATCAATAAAAAATTCAGACATGAAAAAGAACGTACTCGTATTCGGATTAATTGCAGGAGTAATTGTATCGGTATTAATGGTCCTCTCGATGATGAGGTGCTATAACGATCCCAACCTGGAGCACAGCATGCTAATCGGTTATGCTTCGATGGTACTGGCCTTCTCTTTTATTTTTGTTGGGATCAAAAACTATCGGGATAAGTATAACGACGGGTTGATCACTTTCGGCAAAGCATTTAAAATCGGTGCACTGATCAGTTTGGTAGCATCTACCATATATGTTGTTGTTTGGCTAGTTGATTATTATGTATTTATGCCCGATTTTATGGATAAATATGTTGCCCAGGTATTAAGGGAAGCCAAAGCAGATGGAGCATCGGCGGCAGAACTGGCTAAAATGACAAAAGAACTGGCTTCCAATAAAGAAATGTATAAAAACCCGGTAATGGTTATTCTCTTTACCTATATGGAAATATTGCCTGTTGGAATATTGATTTCGCTGGCTGCAGCGTTAATTTTAAGAAAAAAGCCAATCGACACGGTAAAAACTCTGGTAGTTTAAATAAAAGCACATTTTTTACGTACTGGGACCGCAGAAACAAGGGTTAAGAGAACATTGAATTAGATATAAGTTCATCAAATTAACATGTTCCGTTCCCAGCTGGGCATATCTACTTAAATCTGCGGGATAAAACCTCATGTTCGCTCCCGCTGATTTCGCAGATCAACGCAGAATCCATTCCATCGTCCATCATCCATTTTACATCTTACATTCTTCCCCCTCTACATCTTCCTACACTAAAACTCTCCCATAAATTATCTTAATTTTGATCAATAACCCCATAAATTTAATATGAAGATTTTTGCCGAAACGGAGCGATTAATTTTACGCGAATTACTGCCAGAAGATGCCGCAGGTATGTTTGAGATGGATGGTGATCCTGAAGTACACCTGTTTTTAGGTAATAAACCTGTCCTGTCTATAGAACAAAGTAAGGCCGATATTGAATTTATAAGAAAGCAGTATATCGAAAACGGAATCGGCAGGTGGGCGGTGATGGAGAAATCGACCGGTAATTTTATAGGTTGGGCGGGATTGAAACTGATTAAAGAACCGATCAATAACCACCACCACTATTACGATCTGGGTTACCGGTTCAGCAAGCGTTTTTGGGGCAAGGGCTATGCCACAGAAGCAGCTATAGCGGTAAGGGATTATGGATTTAACGAACTAAAATTGAATGAGATTATTGGTATTGCAGATACGAATAACCTGGGCTCTATTCATGTTCTCGAAAAAGTAGGCTTAAAACGGATCTCTATTTTCAATTACGGTGGCATAAAGCACCATTGGATGAAGATTGAAAAATCAGTTTAGCTTTATCAAAAGCTGATTTCACCTTTATTGGTTTAGTTTTTGATGTTAATCAGAAAATCATTAAACCTTATTGTCATGAAACAACTCATCTTCTGCACACTGCTGCTTTTCTCATTAAGCTCATGTAAAGAGAAATTAAACCCTGAAAGCTTTACAAACACTAAGTGGGAACTGATAGAACTACCCGGTTTAACATTACCTGCATCGGCAAAAGCAACCCTCAACTTTGCAGATAGCTTAAAAATAAGCGGAAAATCATTTTGTAATGGCTATGGTGGCCGTGCAGAAATTAAAGATAATAAGATCTCGGTTAAAAATGTTTTCGGCACAAAGATGTTCTGTCAGGAAACCGATGCAGCAGAACGCTCGTACCTGCATGCTTTAAATCAGGTAAACAGTGCTAAATTGGCCGAAAATAAGCTTTACCTGCTAAATGGCGATAAAACATTACTGGTTTTCACCAAAACGGACTAGAATCTTTACAATCACAAAAAGGCTGAATAAAGTATTTTTGCTATTTTCGGCCTTTTGAGTTTAACGCAGGAATGATGCCATCGATAACAAAAGATCTGAAGTTCTTTTTTTCAACCGTAAAGAATGCATTTAATCTATTTCAACACAATGATCCTTTACGCTTGGCCGGTGCAACTGCCTTTTTCACCAATTTTGCCTTACCACCTATCCTCATTATCCTGATCAGACTTTTCGGTTTGTTTACCGATAGAAGATTATTGGCTACACATCTATTTGAACGTTTGGCCAATATACTCGACAATGAAAGTATTTTACAGATCAGAACTACGTTAAGAAATATCAGGGGTATCGACCAGGCCTGGTATGTTACACTGTTCAGTTTTGTATTTTTCCTTTTTGTGGCCACCACCCTGTTCAATGTGATTAAAAACTCTTTAGAACAGATCTGGAATATTGGCCAGAAAGATAAAAAGGGCATTATCAACACCCTTAAATCAAGGGCAATATCGGTTACCATTATCCTGTTGGCGGGAATACTGTTTTTTATCGGATTGTTGGCCGATAGTGTACAGGCTTATATTGGTGCATACTTAAAGAATGGAGCACCTTCCGTGGGTTTGATATTTACTTCTGTAATCAATCAACTGGTATTCGTGCTGATTGTAACCACCTGGTTTACCATCTTATTCAGGTATTTAACCAACGGGAGGCCTACCTGGAGGGCAGCCATCTCTGGCGGATTGCTAACCGGATGCCTGTTTACTGCCGGCAAATATATCTTAAGGATTTTGTTGCCATTGAGCAATATCAGTAATATCTACGGATCAGCAGGATCGATTATCGTAATTATGCTTTTCGTATTCTACTCTTCACTGATATTTTATTTCGGTGCATCTTTTATTAAAGCGCTCAGCATTGGCAGGTCCACTCCCATTATACCGAAAAACGGGTCGTTTGCTTACGAGCTTACTGAAGTTGAACTGGAAAAGGAGGATTAAAAAGATAGGCAGATAAATTGAATTTATCTGCCTATTATCTGATTAACTTTACTCAACCAGGAATCGTCATCCTGAACTTGTTTCAGCATCTCTTTTTTAATCCAAGATCCTGAAATATATTCAGGGCGATCTAGCCCGGGTATAATCGACTAATATTACAAAATCCTGTAGCCTAAACCAATTGTAAATAAATTTAACTTGGTACCCGGATAACCCGCTTTATTAATTTTAGATAATCCCAGCTCGTAACGTGCATCAAAACTCAGTTTTTTAATGTCAAGTCCGGCACCAAATTGCCAGGCCAGTGCCTGATTTTTAAAATCTGCACGGAATACACTTCCCGCAGCCTGGCTGAAGCTCTGGTTTTCATCTAAAATCAACGAAAACATGGGCCCGGTGTTTAAACGCACGCCAATACCGGCAGCGCCGAATTTAGTTCCTACCAATAAAGGCACATCCAAACTTGTAAAACGTACTTTATTTACCTCACCCATTGCATCGCTCACCAGATTTGCTGTCTTGCCTGAAACATACAACTCCGGTTGGAAGTAAATGCCTGCAGCGCCAACCCTTGCCCAAAGACCACCATAAAAACCCGTCCGGTTCTCGCTGCTAAACGTGTTATCACTATCAAATTTCGAAAAATTTGCACCAGCTTTAACGCCCAGCTGGAAAGATGGCAGTACCTGTGCATTTGCAAATAGGCCAGCAAGTAAAAATGCAATGGTTAAAGATAAAAATTTCATATACAGTTAATTTAGTTAGTGGCATTGTTAATGGCTTCCTGTTCTTTTAAAGCCTCAACATTGTTTTTATCGCCAAAGTTTTGTGTTTTACCTGCAAAGTAATCTAAAATTCCTGAAATAGTATCTAAGTTATCAGCTAAATTTTGATGTACATCCGGTAAATCTTTTTCAAGGCGGTTATCGCCCAGTTCGATATTGTCTACTTCAATTTTACCGATTTTTTGAATAAGTGCCTGTTGAGAGTTTTGCAGATCTTCCAATTCACGCACTATTTTTTCCATTAATTCAAACTTCTTTAAAGTATTCATAGGTTCTTATTTTTAAGTTCAACTATTCTGTATAAACCCGTTAGCATTTATTTTGTTTGATTTCAGCTATTTTTTAATGGACTGATTTGGAAACCCGATAAATAACTAATAAATTAGTTTAAAATTACCGGTTATGAAAAAACTGCTCCTGCTGTTCACATTTTTTAGTTTAAAACTTACGCTTTTCGCCCAAAATACACCAGTGGTAGATAAAGAAAAACTTTTCGATCTTTACCAGACGCAGCGTTATGCCGAGGCCGCCCAGTACCTGAAAGGTATTTACGACAACAGACCGGATGATTTTAAAAACCTGAGCCAGATCGGTTATTGTTTTTTAATGGCGGGCAACCATGTGGAAGCAGAAAATTTTTACAGCAAGGCCTATGTTTTACAACCCAAAAACCTCTCCATCCTTTTTAGTTTGGGCAGCATTAGTAACAAAAGAGGCAATACCGAAAAGGCCAAAAAGTATTATGGGGAAATTGTACAGATCGACAGTACTAATTTTAATGTGTACAAACTGTTAGCCAATCTTTATCCGTTGCCAACAGACTCAATGAAACTCGTCTACCTTCTTAAAGCAAACCGGATTAATCCCTCGGAGGGTGATGTTGCTGCAGATCTGGCGGAAGTTCATGCTACGCATCAGCAGTATGAAAAGGCCTATAATGTACTTGATATAGCCATTAAGGCCGATAGCGATAACCTTATACTCCAAAGGGCGAAACTCCCGATCGCCAATCAGCTTAAAAGATACAGCGAGGTAATTGCCTCCGGTGAGAAGTTATTAAAGAATGGTGCTGATGCTGGGGTAATAAAAGATGTGGCCAAGGCCAATTATTACACCAAAAAATACCAGAAAGCCATCGATCTTTTTAAACTGCTCGAAGCAGCAGCTATGCAGAATGAAGCTACCCTTTATTATACCTCCCTCTGTTACCGTGCATTGAAAAATTATCCACAGGCTGCTGCTTATACCCAAAAAACGATCGATGAAGCCATTTCGCCAAATACTTCCAGCTATTATTCGTTATTGGGACTGGTTTATGAAGAAAATAATCAATTAAGCCTGGCAAATGCTGCCTATAAAAAAGGACTTCAATTTAAAGTTGCTCCGGCCTTATATTACCGCTTGGCCGTATTTTATGATACCAGGTTAAAACAAGGAAAAAATGCACTTAAATACTACACCCTTTATTTAAAGAGCAAACCAAACCTGATAGCGGATAAACAGGAAATTAAATTTACAAAAGACAGGATTGCACAACTGAACCTGACGGATTAAACCAGGTCTTCGAAAACAGGCTTTACATTGTCCCAAAATTCATCAAGCGCCATTATCCTGGGTTTAAAAAAAGAAATCAGTTCTGGCCAATGCTGTTGGTTAAATATACTTACGCCGCTGATACTGGTGGAAATCAAAGAAACCGTTTTCCCAAAATCATCCGTTGAATCTTTGATCCAATCCCAATCTTCATTTAAGGTATTAGTAAACATGAGTTTAAATTCCTCAAACTGTTCAAATATGAGGTGCCTGATACCGGTATCAGGATGTGAAAGCTGGATGCTGATAAAAGCCTTTTTACCATCAACATCCATTTTAAAGAAGATATTCTTCACCCCGGTTTTATAGTTGGTCCAGTTTACGGTAGCGCCACTGGCCGATGGAACGGGTTTCATATATTGCCCGAAACTGATCCAAAACTGTTGACGCAACCTTGCCGATTCTTCTTTACTGTACATTTATTTTTAGCATTGAGCTGGATAAAAGGATCGTCATCTCTACTGGAGCAAAGCGAAATGGAGAGATCTTTAAAGATACATTTCTCCACTGCGTTGCACTCCGCTAGAAAAGACGAGCTCCATGCCCTTTTTACAAAGCTGCAATTATAAGCGATTAATATTTATATTCAAAATGATAGCTCCCAGATCCAATTTCTTCTTTTTTACCGGTTTTTGGCAAAACAACCGTAGCGGTAGCATTGGCCGGAACGGTTACATCGAGTTTAAATACACCATCAGCAATTGTCCACGATGATTTAACCGTGCCGTAAACGGTTTCCAGTTCTGCCGAGGCATTGGTCAGCTTCCCGCCAGGCCTCGGTGCAATTAAAATGGCTCTGTAGCCCGGTTGTGCCGCTAAAGGATTAATCCCAGCAATATTTTTATACATCCAATCGCCAATAGCTCCATAGGCATAATGGTTAAAAGAGTTCATATCGGGTGTCTGAAAAGATCCATCCGGTTTAATCCCATCCCAACGTTCCCAGATGGTGGTTGCACCCATTTTTACCGGATAAAGCCATGAAGGATAACTTTCCTGCATCAACAGATCATAAGCCACATCTTCGTGCCCGAACCGGCTTAGTACATGGCATAGGTAAGGGGTACCTAAAAAGCCTGTGGTAAGGTGGTTTCTGTAATCCCTGATGTTATCTACCAAACGTTGTGCTGCCTGTGCACGCAGGTTTTCAGGAAGCATATCAAATTGTAAAGCCAAAACATAAGCCGTTTGGGTGTTCGAAATCAATTTACCATTAGCGGTCATATTTTCGGCCAGGTAGGCTGCTTTTATTTTGCTCAGCAAATCGCTGTATTTGGCCACATCGTCTGTTTTACCTAAAACTTTTGCCGCATTAATAAGCAGTTGGGTAGAATGCGCATAAAATGTTTGGGCAATCATGTACTTATCTGTTACTGCAGCACGGCCATCGTTATCATCATTCGGGCGGTAAAATAGCCAATCGCCAAAATGGAAACCCGTATCCCAAAGATTGTTTCTAGCGCTTGAGGATATGTAATCGACCCATTTTTTCATGCTGGCATACTGGTTTTCCAACAGGCCTTTATCACCATAAACCACATACATATCCCACGGAATAATAGTAGCTACATCGGCCCAACCTGCCGAACCCGAATCGTTTTCAGTCAGGATATTCGGTATTACAAAAGGAACACTGCCGCTCGGAAGCTGATCTGCAGCAACGTCTTTTAACCATTTTGTGAAAAAACCCGCCACATCCATATTGTAGGCCGCTGTTGAGGCAAATGCCTGTGCATCACCGGTCCAGCCCAAACGTTCATCCCGTTGCGGGCAATCGGTAGGTACATCAACAAAATTCCCCTTCTGTCCCCACGAAATGTTGTGCTGCAATTGATTTAATAAAGGATTTGAAGTGCTGAATTTGCCACTTACCTTCATATCCGAATAAAGAGCTACAGCAGTAATGTTTTCCAGTTTAAGCTCGCCAGGATAACCATCTACTTTAACATACCTGAAACCCTGAAAGGAAAAATGAGGCTCAAATACCTGCTCCGTTTCTCCTTTTAAGATATAATTATTCTGTTGCCTTGCCGAACGGAGGTTCGTAATATAAAAATTCCCTTCTTTGGTTAGCACTTCGGCATGGCTTACGGTAATTTTTGTACCAGCCGGGCCTTTTGCCTTCAGCATTACCCAGCCTACCAGGTTCTGCCCGAAATCGACCACGGTTTCGCCCAAAGGTGTTTTAACTATTTTTAAGGCCTTAAATTCTTCGTGTTTACTTACCTGCGGGCCACTCATACCAACCAGTTTTTCTGGTCCGTTTGGCAATTCCTGTACAGCTTTCCAATTTGTGTTTTCCTTAAAGTTGATGTTATTCCAGCCACGTTGTTCCAACCTTGCATCATAAGTCTCACCGTCATAGATATTGGAAGATCTTATCGCACCATAACTGGTTTTCCAGCTATTATCGCTTACAATGGTTTCTTTACTTCCATCGGTATATTCTACCTCGAACTGGAGTAATAAAGCTCTTGTATTGCCATAAAATTCTTTTTGGAAGTTGAACCCGATCCTTCCTTTATACCAGCCATCGCCCAGCGCGGCACCGATTACGTTGGTGCCTTTTTTCAATGCGTTTTTCAGATCATAAACCTGGTATTGAAGGTGGTTTTTGTAACTGGTCCAACCCGGTGCGAAGTAAGCATCACCTATGCGCCTGCCATTGATGCTGGCCTCGTATAAACCTTTTGCAGTAATATACAGGGTTGCAGAACGGACTTCCTTTTTAAGGTTAAATTCTTTTCTGAATAACGGACTGGCGAGTGACGTATCTTTTCCTTCTACCGCTATCCATTTCGCCTGCCAATCTTCAGGTTTTAAACCCGTTTGGAAATATTGTACCGGCGACCAGCCCGAAGTATTACCATGATTATCTTTTACCCTTACCTGCCAGTAATACCTGGTTTTGGATGATAATTGAGGGCCATCGTAAGCCACCAGAACCGATTGATCGTTGTTTACAGCAGTTTTCCATAAAACTTTGTCGATTTTTGGCGAGACACCCAACCTGATTTCATAATGGTCCTGTTTGGTATTTTTTGCTGTTGAATTCATTTTCCAGCTAAACCTGGGTTTAGGATTATCAATACTAAAAGGATTAACCAAATGCTCAACGGTTAAATCTTTTAAGGAGATTTTTTGCGCTGAAGCATTTATGGTAAATGAAAATAGGAATGCAGCCGCAAATATTGGGCTGAATAGGCCGGAAATTCTATTCATAAATGGTTAAGTAGTTAACTTTTAAATCTTAACAATGCAATATTCAGCAATAAAATCGAATCAACTGTTCTGCTCTGTTATGAAAAATTAAACGTTACCGCAACGCCTGTTAACACAGAACAAATTACAAAACAGTTCCCTACCCTCCAAAAAAGCGGAATAAAATTACCGGTTCATTAATCGGGCTACGTATTTTCCGATAATATCGAATTCTAAATTTACGGTATCGCCAACATTAACATCCTGCAAATTGGTGTGTTCAAAGGTATAGGGGATGATAAATACCGAAAACTCATCAGCCGCAGAATTCACCACAGTTAAGCTGATTCCATTTACACAGGCCGAGCCTTTTTCTACAGTCACATTTCCGGCACTGGCATCGTATTTAAAGCGGTATTCCCAACTGCCATCCAGTTCTTCGCGCTTAATACAAACTGCGGTTTGGTCTACATGCCCCTGAACAATATGCCCATCTAAACGGGCATTCATCTGCATACAGCGTTCCAGGTTAATTTTACTACCTACTTTTAAACCGCCTAAATTTGTTTTGTTCAGGGTTTCATCAATTGCGGTAACGGTATGTGTTCCATCATTTAAGGCCACAACCGTCAAGCAAACCCCGTTATGGGCAACACTTTGGTCAATTTTTAGTTCATGGCTGATGGCTGACGAAATGGTAAAGTGGATATTTGTATGATCGTTTTTAATGGCTGTAACTTCGCCAAGTGTTTCTATAATTCCTGTGAACATTTTTTTCTTTGTTTATCTTGGGGTATCATTCCTGCATAAAAGCCGTCATCTTAAATGTGTTGCATTTCACTCCATTGGTAGTTTTTAGTAAAACAAGTCGTCATCTCGACTGAAACGCAGTGAAATGGTGAGATCGGGCCAGACAGATTTAGCTTCGCTGGGCACTACTTTGGCTCTCGGATTCGCTTCACTCCGCTCAAAATGACACACTTCATTATTATTTTAGCAAGAAAGATGCTGAGAAGTTCAGCATGACGATCCCAACGAGGATTTTCCTTTTCTAATTTGTTAATATTTCAATCTATTTTTTCTCCAGCCCGAAGTAATTTTAACTGCCTCACCGCCTAATTTTACATCCTTTTTTTGAAACAGTTTCGCAGCAATTACTGCCGCAATCAAAGCCTCCGTTTCATCCTGAACTTTTAAGCTTTCGGGTTTAAAATATTTACCTACAAAATGCGTATCAAAATTGCCACTTCTAAACGCTTCGTGCTGCATTACAAATTTACCGAAACCCAGGGTAGTTTCTATCCCCGTAATATCATATTCTTCAATAGCCCTTACCATACGTTCAACGGCTTCTTCCCTGTCTTTGCCATAGGTAATGAGTTTGGCAATCATCGGATCATAATAAATAGGAATTTCCATGCCCTGTTCAAAGCCGTCATCAACCCGGACCCCATTTCCTTTAGGGCTATTGTAAGTTTTCAAAGTGCCGATATCGGGAAGGAAATTATTGGCCGGATCTTCTGCATAAACCCTCAGTTCTATGGCATGCCCGTTAATTTTTAAGTCTTCCTGGCTAAAGCTCAATTTTTCGCCTGAAGCAATTTTAATCTGTTCTTTTACCAGATCGATCCCGGTAATCAGTTCGGTAACGGGATGCTCTACCTGCAAACGCGTATTCATTTCGAGAAAAAAGAAATCGAGGTTTTCATCGAGTATAAACTCTACAGTACCCGCCCCGGTATAATTTACCGAACGGGCCACATCTACTGCACATTTACCCATCTGCTGCCTGATTTCTTCTGTTAAAACCGACGATGGAGCCTCTTCCACTACCTTTTGGTGGCGCCGCTGTACAGAACATTCCCGTTCAAAAAGGTGTACAATATTGCCATGCGTATCGCCCAAAACCTGTATTTCAATGTGCCTTGGCGAGGTAACATAACGTTCTATAAAAACAGCTCCATCGCCAAAGGCCGATGTAGCCTCACTTACAGCCAGCTGCATCTGTTCTTCAAAATCTTCAACCCGCTCTACAATACGCATCCCTTTACCCCCTCCACCGGCGGCAGCCTTGATCAGAATCGGGAAACCGACTTCGATGGCCCGCTGCCTGGCCTCATTTACGTCCTGAATGGCCTCTTCCGTGCCCGGCACCATGGGGATGTTATATTTTAATGCCGCTGCCTTTGCCGATAATTTATTACCCATTATTTCCATGGCTTGCGGCGATGGACCAACCAAAATTAACCCTGCATCGGCAACCAGTTGTGCAAAACCTGCATTTTCGGATAAGAAACCATAACCGGGATGAATGGCTTCTGCCCCGGTTAATTTACAGGCATCAATAATTTTCTCTCCCACCAGGTAACTCTGGTTAGAGGATGCAGGCCCTATATATACCGCTTCATCGGCATAACGTACATGTAATGCATTGCGGTCTGCTTCAGAAAAAACCGCTACGGTTTTTATTCCCATTTCCCTTGCCGAGCGCATAATGCGTAAAGCAATTTCGCCACGGTTGGCAATTAAGAGTTTGGAGATTGAGGATTGGAGTTCGGCGTTTTCAGGCATATTGGTTAGCATTTCATTAGACATATTGACCCAGGGGCTAAAGACTCATGACTTAAGGCACTTTCTAAGACAAATGTAATATTATTTCAATTGCCTGATCAATCATAGCAGGAGTTAGATCTAAATGGGTAACCAAACGGACGGTACTGGCACTGGTGGTATTGCAATGCAGTCCTTTTTCCTTTAACTGGTTTACAATTTTCTCTGCCGATCCTTTTTCTACTTCGAAGATCACAATATTGGTTTCAACCGGCATAACTGATTTTACATAAGCAGTACTTGCCAGTGCAGCGGCAATGGCTTTAGCGTGTGCATGGTCGTCTTTTAAGCGCTCCACGTGATTATCGAGCGCATAAATACCTGCCGCTGCCAAAAATCCTGCCTGGCGCATACCTCCACCAAAAGCTTTCCTGATTTTACGTGCCTTATGGATCATCTGTTTGGAACCTAAAAGCACCGAACCAACCGGTGCCCCCAAACCTTTAGATAAGCATACCGAAATACCATCAAAGTATTTACCATACTCGCTGGCATCATCACCAGTGGCTACAAGTGCATTAAAAATACGTGCACCATCTAGATGCAGTTTTAGCCCTTTTATATTACATAAGTGATGAATGGGGGCAATCTGTGCTAAAGTATAACAGCTCCCGCCACCTTTGTTTACTGTATTTTCTAAAACTACCAAACTCGAATTGGGATAGTGAATATTATCCTCATTGATTTCAGGCTCAATTAACTCGGTGGTTAATATACCGCGTTCGCCATGTAATAACCTTACCGAGGCTGCAGAATGATAGGCAATGCCACCGATCTCGTAGCGGTAAACATGTGCCGTCTGATCGCAGATCACCTCATCCATCGGCTGGGTAAAACACTTAATCGCAATCTGGTTGGTCATCGTTCCCGATGGACAGAATAATCCGGCTTCCATATTAAAAGTTGATGCCAGTTTTGTCTCCAATGCGTGTACCGTTTCGTCTTCGCCAAAAACATCATCGCCCACCTTTGCAGTCATCATGGCGTCCAACATCCCGGCGGTTGGTTTGGTTACGGTGTCACTTCTGAAATCTAAAAATCTGCTGTTCATTTCGCTGTTGGATTGTAAAATATTCTTGATGTTAAAAAAAAAGACCAATGCCTTTTCCGGTATAATTTTAAGGTTTTTCGTCGATTTAACGCCCTATATAGTGTATTTTTTACACACTTAATTTTCGGCAACAACAAATTGTTAAAAAATTATTAAAAAAAAGGATACAAAATATAAGAGTTTTTATACTTTTATCGTGCTAAAACCAAAAATAAATAAAATGATAGTAATTGCAGACGGCGGATCTACCAAAACAAATTGGTGTTTGATTAACGAGGCCGGCAGAAAAATTTACTTTAACACCGAAGGTTACAATCCATATTTTTCCAAGGGAGAGTACATTGTAAAGTCTTTGAATGAGACTCTTCCAGACCACTTGGAAAGAGAAAAATTAACAGCAGTTTATTACTACGGTGCTGGCTGTTCTACCCCTGCAAATGTGAAAATTGTGGCTGATGCCATGCAACAGATTTTTACCAATGCCAACATTTTTGTAGGCCACGATTTACTGGCTTCCTGCAGGGCACTTCTGGGAAATGAACCCGGATTTGCAGCTATTTTAGGCACGGGTACAAACTCATGCCTTTATGATGGTACCGAAATCACGATGAACATCGATTCGTTGGGGTATTTCTTAGGTGATGAAGGCAGCGGTTCATACATCGGTAAACGTATTTTGAGCGATTACATGAAAGGTTATATGCCTAAAGGTTTGCGTGAGGCTTTTTACGACAACTATGCTTTAACCAACGAAGATATTTTCGATAACATTTACAATAAGCCATTGCCAAACCGTTTCTGTGCAAGCTTCAGTAAATTTTTATACGATTTTAAAGATAATTACGAGGATTATGCTTTTGCAACCATCGATTATGCATTCACTGCATTTTTCGAAGCGTTAGTAATTCACTACCCTAACTACAAAGATCACAAATTAAACTGTGTAGGTTCTGTAGGTTACAGTTTCCGCGATATTTTAAGTATTGTTGCCGACCGTTATGAGATGGGTGTAGGCAAAATTATCCGCTCTCCTATAGATGACCTGGTACATTACCATTTAGAGTTAGCACCGAAGGCTTAGTCTCCAGTGCTAAATTTGGAGTCATTAGTCAAGATTCGGAATACAACAATACAAAAATCCCCGATTTGAAATTCAAACCGGGGATTTTTCTTTTTATAATTGACCACGTTGTTTTGGCCTTTCCGCTTTCGTCTTTAATCTCAAACGTCCTCCAACCAATACCTGTGCGATCGCACTTCTCAAATCTACTATCTCAAATCTAATATCTCAAATCTAATATCTCCATCTCAATCCGCTAAAACGATATCTCCTTACCAAAAAGTTTCGCGTATTTACGTTTATCAAAGCGGTATAGCGTAGCTGCCCGGTACGATACCCCTTTTTGTTTTTCGTCGAGTTCCTTCAATACACCAAAACTTACAATCTTTTTTCTAAAGTTGCGCTTATCGAGTTTTTTACCCAGAACCAGTTCGTACACATGCTGCAACTGTGTTAAGGTAAACTTCTCTGGCAAAAGTTCGAAGGCAATCGGTTGGTGTTTTATCCGTCGTTTTATTTTTTCTAAACCTTTATCGTATATTTTTTGGTGATCGAAAGCCAGTTTAGGCAGATCGGTAATAGGCAACCAGTTGGCGCGCTTGGCGTAAGTACTGATGGGACGCAGTTCTTTATCGCCTCCAAGGCGGATCAACGCATAATAGGCCAAAGTAATTACCCTGCCCTGCGGGTGCCTGTTTGGATCGCCAAAAGCATAATACTGCTCCATATAAATACCGCGCAAACCCGTAAGTTCGTACAAAATCCGGGAGGCCGATTGATCTAAACTCTCATCAGGACCAACAATGTTACCGGGCAATGCCCACCAATCTTTAAACGGTTCTTCATTCCTTTCAATGAGCAGGATTTTTAATTCCTTACCATCAAATCCAAACAAAACGCAATCTATCGAGAATACAGAATCTAAATGAGGTAAAATTTGTTCCAAAGTAAAATTTAGTTATTTTAAGCAGATAAAGGTATGACTTTCAATATTAAGTAAAAAAAATAAAATAAATTACTTAGTGTAAAAAATACACACTATATTCGTGTTATAAAGATGGAACCAAATATAAAAAATATAGCTGTACTAACTTCCGGAGGCGATGCCCCCGGGATGAATGCTGCAATCAGAGCTGTTGTTCGTACCGGAATTTACCATGGCATTAACATGTTTGGCGTAATGCAGGGTTACCAGGGATTAATTACCGACAACATAAAACCAATGGACGCCCGTTCGGTAAGTAATATTTTACACTTGGGAGGTACCGTATTAAAAACCGCACGTTGCTTAGAATTTAAAACAGACGAAGGTCAGCAGATTGCCTACAATAATTTAAAAAAGAATAATATAGATGGCCTGGTGGTAATCGGGGGTGATGGGACATTCACCGGGGCGAAACGTTTTTCTGAAACCTTTGGGGTTAAGGTAATCGGCATACCGGGTACTATTGATAACGATTTGGCAGGATCTGATTTTACTTTGGGTTACGATACAGCCATTAATACCGTAATTGAGGCAATCGATAAAATCAGGGACACTGCCGATGCGCACGACCGTTTGTTCTTTATCGAAGTAATGGGACGAGACTCAGGCTGTATTGCTTTAAGAAGTTCGATTGCAAGTGGTGCGGAAGCCGTGCTTTTGCCCGAAAAGGAAACCAGCGTAACCGAATTGATTAATAAATTGGCTTTAGGTGCTGCCACCAAAAAATCGTCGAGTATTGTTATTGTAGCCGAAGGGCATAAACAGGGCGGCGCTTATGATATTGCCAAAAAAGTAAAAGAAACTTTTGATCATTACGATACCAAAGTAACCATTCTTGGTCACCTGCAACGCGGGGGTAGCCCAAACAGTTTCGACAGAATTTTGGGCAGTCGTTTAGGTTTTGCGGCAGTAAATGCGTTAATTGCAGGCGAAACAGAAAAAATGGTAGGTTTAAAAGGAAACGAAATAAAATTAACCAGCATAAGAGAGGCTTTAACCGCTCATTCCTTTAAACTCGAACCCGATTTAATGGAAATGACAGAAGTACTTTCAATATAATATGATAGCAGTTGTTTATAGCGGATCGAAAACAGCATTCTGGAAATTAACCCAAAATGGACAGGTGGTGTCACATTGTAATACCACCGGCTTAAACCCCTGCTTTGTTGATCCGAAAACGATTTTACAGATCTTAAATAAAAAGGTTGCCCTGGTAAATAATGCCGAAAACATCAAAAAGATTTATTTCTTTGCGGCCGGGGCCTCGTCAGCAGACAGAAAAGAAGAATTGGCCAAAACCCTTTCGTCATTTTTCAGGTACAGTAAAATTGTTGTAGAAAATGATATGTTTGGAGCGGCTAAAGCCGCTTGTTACAATCAACCGGGTATTGTTGGTATGCTGGGCAGCGGTGCACATTGCGCTTACTTTGATGGGAAAAAGCCGCTAAACAACAACTTCGGATTAGGGTATATCCTCGGAGATGAAGGTTCTTCAAATTACTTCGGAAAAGTACTCCTTAAAGAATTTCTGAGCCTTAAAATGCCAAAGGATATCGAAGCCAAATTTACGTTAACACACAACCTGGACCGCCCTCAGATATTAGAACGTATCTACAATAAGCCACAGGCCAATATATTTTTAACTTCATTTTTCGACTTCATTACCCAAAACAGCAAACACGAATATATCCGGAAGCTGATTGATGAGGGTTTTGAAAAATACTTCGAAACCTATATTCTGCCAACAGTTGAAAAACATAAAATGCGTGAAGTGCATATTGTAGGCAAGGTAGCAGCCGAGCTTGAAGACCGCTTGAGGTTTATAGCAGGCAAATACGACCTTGAAATAAAAAGCATCATTAAAGAACCAATACAGAATTTATTAAAACATTACACTAATTAACAAAAACAATGAGCAAAATTGGAATAAACGGCTTTGGCCGTATTGGCCGACTGGTTTTCAGGGCCGCATTAAAAAGAGGATTAGATATTGTAGCCATTAACGACTTAATTGATCCGGATTACATGGCTTACATGTTAAAATATGATACTACACACGGTAAATTTGATGGTACTATTGAAGTTGTTGACGGTAACCTTGTGGTTAACGGTAAAACCATCCGTGTAACTTCTGAAAGAAATCCTGCTGATTTAAAATGGGATGCTGTAGGTGTTGAGGTGGTAATCGAATCAACCGGTTTATTCTTAACCCGTGTTGATGCTGAAAAACACATTGCTGCCGGTGCTAAGAAAGTGGTTTTCTCTGCTCCTGCAAAGGATGGCGACATCCCTACCTATGTAATGGGCGTTAACCACCATAAATTAAC
This sequence comes from Pedobacter zeae, assembly GCF_014196715.1. GTDB lineage: Bacteria > Bacteroidota > Bacteroidia > Sphingobacteriales > Sphingobacteriaceae > Pedobacter > Pedobacter zeae. The sequence goes on along the minus strand of NZ_JACIEF010000002.1, from coordinate 572,842 downwards.
AGCCGATCAAACTATCGTTTCGAACGCATCGTGTACCACTAACTGTTTAGCACCTATTGCTAAAGTATTAAACGATAATTTCGGTATTGTTGAAGGTTTAATGAGCACCATCCACGCGGTAACTGCAACTCAAAAAACTGTTGATAGCCCATCTGCTAAAGACTGGAGAGGTGGCCGTGGCGGTTTCTCTAACATTATCCCTTCATCAACCGGTGCTGCCAAAGCGGTAGGTTTGGTTCTTCCTGAGTTAAAAGGAAAATTAACCGGTATGTCTTTCCGTGTTCCGGTTGCCGACGTTTCTGTTGTCGATTTAACTGCACGTTTAGAAAAACCAGCTACTTATGAGCAAGTTAAAGCTGCCATGAAAGCTGCTTCAGAAGGTGAATTAAAAGGTGTACTTGGCTATACTGAAGATGAAGTTGTTTCTTCTGACTTTATCGGCGACGACCACGCCTCTATTTTTGACGCAAAAGCAGGTATTTCATTGAACGATAATTTCGTTAAAGTGGTATCTTGGTATGATAATGAGTGGGGCTATTCTTCTGCATTAGCTAAATTCGTAGAATATTACGCTAGTTTATAATAAAAAAGTGCATGAAGCACTTTTAAAGCATTCATATCAAGGCAACATTATTCATTTAATGTTGCCTTTTTGTTTTAAACGTATTTTTCGCCTGTAAATTGGATTTTAATTTTACCTCAAAAAATATTTTTTATTAAAATACCCGCTCACAAAACAGTCTTAGTACTACAAAACACAACAATAACAGGTTAAAAATTTTATAAAAGCTATCCAACACCAAAAAATTAACGAGATTTAACTATATCGTATTATAAATTGACAATATTTAACAATTATTTAACATTTTTTTGAGTTATCTTTGCTGCATAGTCGTTTTAAACACCCAAATCTTCAATAAAAAGATCAGTAAATAAAAAATGACAAAAAAAATACTTAAAATTTTCTTAGTGTATTTTTTACACTATCAATTTTTTTACTATATTTGTAGTGTAATAAACGGAACGATGTTTATTACCATTAAAAAAGATAAATCATTTTCTTGAAAAACCGCGGTTTAGATAGAAGATTAAAGACAAAGCCTGGCTCATAACAGGTTTATATTTGGTTAGAAAAAAGAGATACGTCTGGATGGAGTATCTCTTTTCTTGTTTTAAAGCAGATCATATCCGGAAATTAATTGGGTAAGCAACCACCCCTCACCATCGACCTACATCGCAACCATAAAGCTTGCAGCCCAAGATTAATAATTTTGATACATTCCTAATCAGACTAAGCTAAATTCGGCAAGTAAAACTTCTTTGCTTTATATTTGTAAAACCTTAGCCTTTGTGGATTTAAAAACAGTACCGTACATGAGTAAGTTTAGCAAACGCTCAAATACCGCACCTGATTATGAATTTCAGCGCCTCAATAAGCTTAGGCGTTACGACATTATTAATACACCCCCGGAGCTTCTTTTCGATCTGATTGCAGAAATTGCAAAGATTACTTTTAAAGCATGCGGATCATTTGTTTCGTTTATTGATGACACACAGGTGTATTTGAAGGCAAATACCAGTCCTATACAGGTATCCATAATCAAAAAGGAAGATAGCTTATGCACGGTCGCCTCACAATCTGCAAAGGTTACCCTGATTGAAGATACCGAATCCTGTGCTGAAGTTAAAGAGAACCCTTATGTTAAAATGGATAACGGAATCAGGTTTTATGCAGCCGCACCCATTACCACAATGGAAGGTTTTGTAATTGGAGCAGTTAGCGTAATGGATAATAAACCCAGGTTCGATATTGAAGAAGATCAATTAATGGTACTGAAATGGCTGGCACGGATCACACTCGAAAAACTCGAATCGCGGCTGATTAACCGTGTTTCGGTACGCGCTTACGACGACCGCTTACACCGCCTTGCACACGACATGAAAAATCCTGCAACATCACTGGTTGCTTACGGACAACTTTTAGGCAAAGGCTTGCTTAGCCATGAAAAACTTGCTTCATTGGGCAGTAAAATTGAGCAAACCGGCCGGAACATCGAGCAAACGATGAATAATCTGCTAAATGAAGCCAAGAACGAAAATGCCTCTATAGATCTTAAATTTGAAACCATTAAAGTTAGGGACCTGCTGGATGCCGTGGCCACAACATTTGATTTTGCCTTAAAACAAAAGCAACAAACACTTAACATAAATTGTCAAATAGATGGCTATATCCAGGTAGACCAGGAACGCATTACCGATGTTTTAACCAACCTGCTGAGCAATGCCATTAAGTATTCGCAAATCGGGGCAGAAATAGAAGTAAATTGCAGCACCGGAATAAACGATATTATTTTCGAATTTAAAGACAGTGGTGTAGGCATGACAACCGAAGATATGAGTAAGCTTTTTACCAAGTTTGCCAAACTATCATCAGTACCTACCGCAAAAGAACGCTCGAACGGGATTGGGCTTTATATTGTTAAAACATTGGTACAGTTACATGGCGGCAAGGTTTGGGCCAGCAGCGCAGGGAAAAATTTAGGCAGTTCGTTTTTTGTTTCGTTGCCCAAGTTGGAAAGTATGCCGGTAACGGATTAGAATGAAATATGACAATCGCCTCCTACTTTTTGTATGGTAAAATTTCTGCAAGACTGCACCAATATATTTTAATCCCCTTACTCCCTTTCATATCGTGAAATATTAAAGCTCAATCATTCAAGAGATAATTTGTTGCATAAGAATCAATATGAATTGATAGGAACAGTCAACGGTATTAATATGTTCAAAAAATTGTCATTGTACGAAGAAACGACGAAATAGCTTAGGTATCATCTGTCAACAGTAGTAGAACACAACTCAGTCAGGTACTACGAAGATTACGATTTAAACACCTTATCAAATTTCTATGATTAACTCTTTATCATAACCATTATACTTTTCGTTGATGTACCCATGCGGATTACAAATTATTTCAGTTTCTCCAATTCTATACCTTGCCGGCGTATGGATATGCCCGTGTATCCAATAAGATGGGTGGTATTTTATAATGAGATCTTCAAGATCTGAAGCGTACGCAGCAGAAATGGGATCATTAATATATAAGGAAGGAAGTGAACGTACACTTGGCGCATGATGTGTGATCACCACATTTTTATACCCTATTGATTCCTCCAGGCTTTTCTGCAACCAATTTTTAGAAATCTTATGAATTTTATAAGTATCAATTGTTCTTAACTTCGAATAAGTAGGAGCACGTCTGATCAGCTTATAATCGTTCATTTTACTTTGACAAATGATGCCATATTCCATAGGATTGCCAAACAAGGAAAAATCGGTCCATAAAGTAGCGCCATGAAACCTGATTCCTTCAAATTCTACAAAACTATTTTCCAGTACATAAATATTTGAATCTTTAGCCTGGACAACTATCTTATTGAGTGTATTTGGATAAGTACCTTTATAGTATTCATGATTACCTAAAACATAAATAACAGGCTTATTGGAAATATTTTGCTTAACCCATTCAATACCTTTTGTACCCAGATTGATGTCACCAGCTAAAATAACCAGATCGGCATTTTGGAAACTGAGATCTGAAATACCAAATTCCTGATGTAAATCACTTATTATCTGTATTTTCATTTACTCGTTTACTATTTAACCCTTTAGCTTAAGTATTTTAACTATTTACATTCAGTGTCAATTCTTTTCTGCGCATCTGTGTCGCCCAGCAATTTTGCTTTACCCCAATCCATACAAGCACCAACTTTATCTCCAAGGTTAAATTTGGTGTTTCCCCTATTATAATATGCAAGACCATTATCCGGCTCAATCTCTATAACACGGTTATAATCTTTTAATGCTCCCTCATATTCTCCTACGTCATCTTTATTCGTTGCTCTGCTTAATAATGCATCGGCATAATCAGAATCTATTTCCAAAGCCTGATCATAATCACTTCTTCCAGCCCTATAACTATAAAGCATCTCTTTACAGTACCCTCTAGCCTGCCAAGCCTCTTTCATTTCAGATACTGATTTTATTGCTATTGAAAAATAGATTATTGCTTTACCGAAGTTTCTTTTATTGATCTCCCCAAGACCTTCTTCATAAAAATCAACCGGAGTTTTGGCTCCAACATCCAGATAATTTAAATCACTTGAATCCGATAATGTACCATAACCACTTAGTTTACAATCAAACTCATAAGCTTTACAATATAAATCTATTATCCAAAAAATAAGATCTTCTTCTGTGTAGGGCAAAGCCTTAGCTGTACCTTTTAAAATCCAGTGATCATCTTCCTGAACTGGATCTCCGAATATAAAATCGTAAATATCAGTTAAAAAGACACTTAAAGAAGTTAGTTTTTCGGGCTTATTGGAAATAAAATCCAAATCGAATTTTGCCAGAGCATTATCTTTAAAACCATCCTTGAGCATTCTTTTATAAACATTACTGGCAGCATGTTTTTCTTCGGAATAGCCATTATTAAATTCTTTCCTGGTAAAAAATCTCTCAACCATTTTCTTTTTCTCTTGATCGCAATCTATTAATGACAAAAAAGTTATTAAAATTCACTAAACTACCTCAATCCCCAAATGCCTGTAAGCATCCAAAGCGGCGTTATCTGGCTCCGTTTCGGTGATGATTACATCCACATCATTAACCGGGCAAACATAATAAGGCTCTACCGTATTTATTTTCTCGAGGGCCGACAGTGCAATGGTTTTCCTGGCCTGGTTAATCATAATATTATTTAACTGCGCATCTTCATATATTATGGAGGTAATGCCCATGCTGTGGTGCAAACTGCAGATCCCTAATATACAGATATCGGCATGCACTTTTCTAAAGGTATCGATGGTTTCTTGTCCGATAGTGATAAATGCAGTTTTATGCAATCTTCCACCGGCAAATATGACTTCCGCATTGGGGTGGTCTTCCAAAATATTGGCTACCGGAAAGCTATTGGTAATGATGGTAATTTTTAAATCTTTTGGTAATACTGCCGCGAGCGCCACTACCGAAGTACCCCCATCAAAAAATACCACCTGTCCATCTTTCAGAAATGGCAAAGCTTTGTTTGCAATGACCTGTTTATGCTGCTGGTTGTATTTTTCCCGGTCTCGGTAATGCTGTGGTATAGGAGAACGGGAAATTGCCCCGCCACGAACTGCACGAAGCAACCCTTGCGAATCAAGCTCTTTAATGTCGCGGCGCACGGTATCCTCCGATACATTTAACAATCTGCTCAACTCATCAAGCCTCACCTTCGCACCTTTGTCCAGGGTATTTATAATAATTTGTAGTCGCTCTTCCTTAATCATATCACTGCAATATATTGCAAATATAAACATTTATGATGATTAAAATTTGCAATATATTGCAATATTAAATATTTTCGTTGCAAAATATAGCAAATCATGAAAAAGACAATTGGCATTGATATGGACGGCGTACTGGCCGACATCGAAGATCATATATTACAAACTTATTATACAGAAACAGGGATTACGCTTACACGCGAAGACATTAAAGGCAAATCGGAAGAGGAACTTTTCCCCGATAGGGCTATGATTATGAAAATCTGTAACAGGGAGGGCTTTTTCAGGAACCTGCCTGTTATGGAAGGCGCCGTTGAAACTGTAAAACTCCTTATGGAAGATTACGAAATCTACATTGTTTCGGCAGCGATGGAATTTCCGCTATCACTTTTCGAAAAATATGAATGGCTGGCTGAGCATTTCCCTTTCATCAGTTGGAAGAACATCATTCTATGTGGCAATAAAAGCATCATAAATACTGACTATTTAATTGATGATCATTGCAAGAACCTCGATTTTTGCAAGGGCAAGCCTCTAATGTTTAGCGCATTCCATAATATAGGAAAAGATCATCACCACCGGATCAATCATTGGAGGGAAGTACCTGCTTTATTAAAGGGGCTTGAAGAAGCGGAGCTTAGCCTGGCATAATGGGTATTCCCAAATAAAAAGGGTGCAGCCATTGGCTACACCCTCTATCTAAATTAACGCTCTCAACTAGAAGTTGATATAAGGCTCTCACCCCTTATGTGCACAATATTACGGCAGAAAAATTAAGATTTGATGAAGATTTTAATTTATTTGAAGATTTTTGATATTTTTTAATCAATCACCACCACGTCCCCCACAACTCCCGCAAGAGCTCCCGCATGACGAACTACATGAACTATCTCCACCCCCACCATCGCTCCCGGCAGAGTTATTTCGTTTAAGGGGATCATCAGGCTTGTGGTTAATACATAATCAGGCAATTACATTCACATCCTGAATATACCACAAATAAGCATTTATCAATAGTACTATGCCAAATGCTTTACCAGCTTACTGCGTATCCTGCTCAGTGTTTCAAGACGCATGCCTAAATAACTGGCAATACAGCGTAGTGGAACCCTGGATATGTCGAAGGAATTTAACTCCATAAATTTTTCATAGCGCCTTTCTGCTGAAGGAATACGGGCCAGGATAGACCGTTCTGAAGCAGCGTAGTACTGGAGACCAAGGATTTTCCTTCCGATGACATTGGTTTCCTGATAAATTGAATACAACCTGTTTATAAATAAACGTGACATCGGTACCAGTTCAGAGTTTTCAAGGGCCTGCAGATATTCAATGGAAGGCCTGACATTCTCATCGGGATGCTGGATCGCACCAATAAATTCATTTCCAAAACTGATCCAGGTGGTGATTTCCTTACCATCATCCTTTATAAATCCCCTTACCAATCCATTTACCACAAAAAAAACGTCATCATTATTGTCAATCGGTGAGAGAACGTATTTATTCTTTTTAACAAGGATGGGCTGGAGATTTTTTTCAATTTCCTGAATAAAACCCGGCGTTATCGGGCATAAATTGCTGAAATAATTTAGTACAGCGTTAACTAAAAATACCTTGCGGGATTCGAGCATACACAAATAGGGATAGACTTTAGACCCTTAATTATAGCGATTTTTAAGAGAATATACAAATAAAGTAGATTAATTGAGACAATTATGGCATTTAATGCATTTTATAAGTTATATTTTTTTATGTTCTGAACCGCGAACTGATTTATCCAAGTAAAAATTCTCAATTTAGTGTTGTCAAATTGCGAAAAATATTGCCAGGCTTCGCAGAATGTTTTTTCCAAAATTAGTTTAGCTTTTTCCTCCTCTTTAACTGACCTGATTATATTACCATAAACAGCCGGCGAATATTTTTTATAGAGCGCTTTAAATGCAAGGAGATCAGGCGTCTTTAGTGCAGTAAAAAAGAACTCTCCGCCAGGTAAACCGGCATCCTGATCAACGTTTTGCTTTTGACGGGTAACCCCTTGATGTAACGGCTGCATGGACTACTTAATATTATTGCTATAACACAGCAGTTTTCCGTTTGTTTATGCAGGGCCATTTAAATCAAACAACCGAAGGGAGTACGTACAACGGTATGCCAACTTAAAAAAACGCAACAATAAGGCAAAACTTTTTAGCAACATTCGTTCCGTTCATCTTTTTTGACTGAAAAACAAAGCCAGAACATGCTGATTTAAAAAGTTGGCGACAATAAATACCAGGAATTAAAATATTTGTATGGAAAGCAGCCTGTTTTCAGAAGTAACACTTTGGTCTTCTGCTTTTTGCAGTTTGCAAATAATAACCAATAGAAATTTCATGGGAGCCATAGTCATAGTTACCCAATTTATTTAAACTGTAATCATAGCCATAGCCAACCCTGAGGTTCTCTCGTATGAAGAATTCGGTAATGAATCCGATGGCACTCCTTGCCCTTAAATTGCTTTGTAAAGCTGGCTTCGGGTAAAATTTTAACGATGTTCTATACACCGCACCTAACCAGAGCTTTTCTTTGATCATTAAAAAAGCATTGAGATCCAATGAGGTCGGTCCGTTTAAATCATCTTTAATCAAAAAAGCAGGTTTGAACATAAAATCATTGCTCATTGGAAATAACATTCCGGCCGTTAAATAAAAATGTGGCTTAGAAGTTATATTCAACAGGTTATTATTCCTAAAAACAGGAAGGTATTGTGTAAGCAGGTTATTGGCAGAGAAACCAATAAAAAATTTTTCGTTCGAATAATGTACGCCGGCCCTGATATCTGGTACGATACGGCTTTCGTAACCTGCAGGGATCCTGTTATCGTTTGTTTCATTGGGATCTAAAAGACTGCCGTTTAGGCCCATTTGCATAATCCCGAGTCCGATCCCAAAAGCAAGCACATTGGTTTCTGTACGGTCGAGTTTAATGCGGTAAGCAAAATTACCCGATAAATTAAGTGAGGTTTGTGCACCAATCTTATCTTTCGAAACCAAAAGACCTAAGCCCAGGCTTTCTTCTTTAACTGCCTCATCAATAGCGATAGAAAGTGTTTGCGGTGCACCCTGAATACCGGTCCACTGCGCCCTTACAAAAGCCTGCATATACAATTCTTCCTTATAGCCCGCATAAGCCGGATTAATGAAAAGGCCGTTAAACATATATTGTCCGAATTGTGCATTTTGCTGCGCAAACAGACACCAACAGATTAAATTAAATAATACCGTTAAAATTATCTTTTTCATATCCTCACCTTTTAACTTTTATTTATCTGATCACGGTAACATAGCCTTTTAATTCCTGCCATTGCCCGTTTGTAGCTTTTACCTTAAGGATGTAGAAATAGGTTCCATCTACCAGGCCATTGGCTGCCCAATCGTTCAGATAACCATTTTTCTCATACACGGTACTTCCCCACCGGTTAATGATGGTAAGCAGGTTTTCTTTATAACGATCAAGGTGTTCTATAGAAAAGGTTTCATTTTTTCCATCACCATTTGGCGTAAATACATTCGGAATTTTAAGCCCGGTAATTTCTTTAGTGTCGACAGAGGTATTGTTAGATGGATCGGGGTCGGCTTCATTGTGCGTAACGGTGGCACTATTTATCACATTTCCGGGTTTCATGGCCCTCACGTTAATAATCAGCTCCACAAAACTACCATTGGCCAGCGAAGGTATAACCCACGAAACGGTCCGCGTTTGCTCGTTATAACTTGCAGTACCCACCATAGCGGGATCGACGCTTACAAATATCAGGTTTTCAGGAAGGTCGTCTTTTACCTGTACGTTGGTAGCCGTACCTATACCGTTGTTGCGTACCAATAAATTATATTTAAACGTTTCCATATTAATTACCGGCCTGCTCTCCGATCTTTTAAGAATGGAAACATCCGCTGTGGCCACCTGCTCCATAACAACTTCCATTTCTTCTGAAAGATCAGAGCTACATCCTCCGAGGCTAAAAGTAATAACGGCATATTTTCCTGCGGCACTTACCACATAATCTTGTTCGGTGGCACCTAAAATGGCATTTCCATTTCTAAACCATTGGTAAGAAGTTGCACCTGTACCATTAGCCCTGAGTTTAACTGTGATGCCCGGTTTAAGGTTAAGCACATTGGGATTATTAGATTGCGCAAAGCATGCCGCCACCGGAAGCAGCAGCATGCCAAACACAATTATCCCTAACCTGCTAAACATCATAATGGTTCTATCTTATTGTTTATGGCGCTACAGAAATAACTGCTTTACCTGGTTTAACCGTTACGGTAATGGCTTTAGAACCTGTTGCGGTACAGCTTGTAGATGGTACAATAGGCGTAGAACCAACAGCATATTTACCTTCTGCAGTAAACACGTAAGCTTCTGGTGCAACACCTGTCTTCAGGGTAAACAATTCATTATTGGTACCCGAAACAGTTCCTAAGGTTGTTGGATCACTCACCGCTACACCGCCTTTTGTTGCTGTCCAGGTGTAAACCAAAGAAACGCCTGCCGGTAAGGTAAGTGCAGCATCTTTACTTGCCGTAATTACCGTAGTAGCGGTTTGATCGGTACAGTAAACACTTCCGGGAGCGCTTACAGTAATGGCTGGTGGCGGAAGTTTTTCAACAATAGTATTATCTGATGCATCACTCGGACAAAGATTGGCATCGGCCGGTATTACCTGAACCGAGTAAGTATGTGTTCCTGCGGTTAATGTTGCAGGCACATTAAAAATGGCATCTGCAGCTGTAGCATAAGTTACCGGACTTTGAGCGGTACCGTCAACAGTCCAAATAATCTTATCGCCCGCTACCGGGGTATATCCGCTAAACGCCGGCGTAAGTTTTACTGTACCTGTACCACATAAATATACATTTGGAGTTTGTGCAAATGCACTTATCGGTAATAAGAACAACAGGAATGCAAGGATCCTTAAACAGTTTTTTGTAATTTTTTTTGTCATGGCTTTAATTTGTTAGGGATGAATGATTTATTTCTTTTTTTTTAATTAATAGATACGGTTGGTTTATGCGGCACAAGCTTTACCCTAAAACTGAAAGGAATGTTACGCTCGCAGCCATTTGCATTTTTAATAGTTAAATTTCCCTGGTACACGGCAACGGGTGTAGTTGGGGGTATATTGATGGTGATTTCGTTTGCAGGTAAGATTTGATCGGAAACCACCGGCAGCAGGTTCCCAACCCATGAGATGCTATAGCTAACAGGATTGGAAACAGGATGAGTATAGGTCAGTTTTGTAGTGCTTAAGCCCTCACAGATTCCGGGATCAGGCCCTAAAGTTAAATTGGGCTGCGGATTTACGGCTAAATTAAAATCCACTTTTTTACCACAATAAGTAGCGTCATCTGCAACCGTATAACTGATTACCACGTTGCCTGCAGCAACAGCTGTAACCAAACCTGCACCATCCACGGTTGCAATCCCTATATCACTGCTGCTCCATGTTCCGTTAGGATAGGCATTGGTAAAAACCGAAGTTGTTCCTCCGCACATGGTTGCTGTACCAATAATTGCAGGTACCGCTGCGTATTGTTTTACTTTAACTTCTACAGCCTTAGCACCCCCTGCATTTTCACAACCGGTTAGCGTATTTATAGCTTCCACATAATAGGTTGTATTGGCAGTAAGTTGAGGTGTGGTATAAGTTGAACCCACATTAAATGGAGTACCGCCAGATGAAGATGTGTACCAGTTGTAAGTAAAATCGGCATCCGGATGGGTAACGGCAAGTGTGGTTGAAGAGCCACTACAGATTGTTGCGCCCGGAACAATAAGTGTTGGCAAAGGATTAACGTTTAGCTTTACCTTTAACCTTTCGGATGTAGCCGTGATACAGTATGTTCTGCTTGCCTGAACGTAATAATGATATTCGCCGGCAGCAAGGTTTGATGGCGGCGTATAAGTTAAACCCGTATTTAATAATGTACCGCCCGTTTCGGCATCATACCATTTATATTCGGTACAATCCTGAGGGTTATTTACGGCAAAAGTTGTGGTTGCGCCTTCGCACACGGTCCTTATATCTTCTGCAACAGGATCTGTAAGCGTACGCGGCTTTGCCAGTTTTCTTTTGATATCGTAAATCTTTAGCGAACCGAGCACACCAGCCAAACCTCCTGTGGTAATTTCCAGGCGATCGTAAACCTCGCTAACCGGGAAGGTTAACACGTATTTATCAGTTGAGCCAGGGAAAAGCCTGAGGTTTAGAAAAGTACCGACATTATTAAACGGATCGCCGGCTTTCGCTCCATTCAGATAAGGCTGTATGGTAAATCCCGTAAGCAGGCTCAGATCAAGTAACCCACCCCCCGGCTTAGCTAATATAATACTCACAGAATCCTTGGGCTGAGAGGGCTTGTTAAATATTGCCGTAAGGAAAATTTTATTTAAAACAGATAATCCCACATCCATTAAGGCGTAACTGTCTTTATCATTGTCGATGGCATTAAAGGGATCAGTCACCTTTCCGGTAGTATTTAACACCCCGCCAACCACACTGGGCTGTACGCCGGATAACACATCAATGACCTCATCGCAGTCTACTTTATCGGTAGTGACCTCCATGATATAGGCATGGAAAACCTTAGCCGACAATGCTACAGAAAGTAAATTGCCTGAAACTTTAACATAGATTCCATTATATACCTGGTTAGGGCTAACCGTAATTTCCATTTCGCCCGAACCGCTGATTACACCGGCAATATTGGTAGAATTGTAAATAGGGTTCATGGTTGCAGTATACCCGGCATCATGCCCGGCACCTAATAAACCGCCCAGGGGCCAAACTGCACTAACTGGCTGCAGATCTGTAAAACTCCCTATTTCCACTCCGCTCAGCACACTCAAAACCTCAGTTGGCAACGAAATTTTAACGGTAGCCGGGGTATTGGCCGGAATTGACCGCGGACCAGTGCCGCTGGTATTGGTAAATTGCAGAAATTGGGTAGAAGATGCCAAACCTGCCAAACCAAGCCCAACACCTATGGTTGATGCATCACTAACCTGCCCATTAACAGCATTCGGTGCATCAGAAATAGTGCCCATAATTAAGGAACCGCCCAATATTTTAACCCCATATTGGATCGACCCCTGAAAATCAGCGTAAGTACGTTTGGTATTTTCGCATGGTGTCGTAACCTGCGCATATAAATATGCAGGCATACAGCAAAGCACAAATACCACGAAAGATAGACAAGAGCGCCTTTTCAATTCTTTTGGGATATGACTTTAAATAGTTTGTTTGTTGATACAAAAGTAGGTTGGGCGGCAGCCAAATTAGCCGTTCACTTTATTCATTAAACACATAAAGAATATGCAACAGGCTGTTTTATTGACATTTATCAACAAAACACAGCTTTTAAGTGAACAAGCTAAAACCTTAGCTGACAGTATCAGCTGTCAACTTGCAGGGCAACACAAAGTTGTGCGGTGTTTTGATTTTGAAAAAGAGAAACCATTGTGTTATGCAGGTTAAATGACGCGGCTCCCCACAATGGTTATAAATTTATTTAGCAGATAATACTTGCAGAAAAAAAGAGTTATCGTATCTTTGCACCCGCCCTGGAAGCTTCCACTCCAGGGTTTAAGAAAGCTTTCCAGCAATGGGAGGCTTTTCTTATTTAAAATCAGGCGAACAGTATATCCATAGTAAGCTCTTTTTGTACCAAACCCGGATAGTTTGTACCATTTTTTACCCCATAGGTGGTGATCATGGTTAAAAATAATGCCTTTCTTGTTCCGGTTTGCAATTGGAATACCTTGAGTTTGTTATCCAGCTCTTTTTGATACGACTTGCTGATTTCAAAAGGAGCAACCGAAAATTTCATTTCACAGATATTGATACAGGAATCGTTCCGGTCGATCAGCAGATCGATCTGTGCCCCCTGCTCCTCTTTGTTTTTAGGCAGATAACGCCACACCGAAATTTCAGCATAAACATTTTCTATCCCGATTGCCTTTTTAATCTGCGAAATGTGTTTCATGCAGATGCTTTCGAAAGCGTACCCACCCCAGCTTTTCCATGAGGTACCCGAATAAAATTTTAGCCAGGTACCGGCTCCTGTTGCTTTATTGCCATCGATAAATTTCAGGTAAAAAATAGAATACTCGTCGGTAAGCTTATACAATGCATCTTTGGTGCTTTTACCGAAGGGAACATACGGCGTAATGAAACCCGACTCGGCCAGTTCTGCGAGCAGTTGCGTAGCATAGCCCCCGCTGCTTAACTTACAGGCATTAATAATTTCTGTACGGGTTAAGCCTTTACTTTTTTTGGCCAGGGCCCGCACAATATCGATGTGGTTTTCGGCTTTATCGAACAGGGAATAATACAGGTTCTTAAATTCTTCGAGCAGTAGGCCATCCTTGGTAAAAAACAACCGGTCTGTCACCTGTGCAACACTTTCGCCTGGCTCTATTTCTTTCAGGTATTGGGGAATGCCGCCCATGGTCATATATACCTGTAAAAGCTGGTATTTATCGAGCTTTATTTTTCTCTGCTTAAGATAGGCTGCTGTTTCGCCAACGGTAAAGGGCAACAACCTGATCCTCCTGGTTACACGGTTATGCAGACCACCGCGGTTATTGATTACTCTATTGATCATCCAGGAAGCTGCCGAACCGCAAATCACCACCACCAGTTTCTTTTCTTTGGAAGCCCAACTGTTCCAGAAGTTTTCGAAAGCAGGTAAAAACCCTGAACGCGGAGTATTGATCCACGGAAATTCATCAATAAAAATGATTGTTCTTTCCTTTTTCACCAAAGGCACAAGGTATTGACGAAGCACCTGGAAAGCGGCCATCCAACTTTTTGGTATGGCAAGTGGAAGCCCGCCTGCGGCCTGGGTAAGTGCCAGGGCAAAGTTTTCCAGCTGTTGGGTTAAAGTTGCATGATGGATGCCTGAAAATTCGAATGCCAGATCTTTACTAAAACCATTTCTGATCAGATAAGTTTTTCCAACCCGTCTGCGCCCATATACCGCAATGAGTTCAGGCTCGCCCGATTTTTCAATCTTACCCAACAGCAATCTTTCCTCTATCCTACCTACAACCTTTTCCATAAACCATTAATTTATAGCAATAAAGGTAATAAATTTATTATTTTTGGCGAAATATAAAAAACTATATCACGCCAAAACTATATATTTTTAAGTAGTTTTGGCGTGATATAAAAAACTATATTACGCCAAAAGTATATTTTATTAGCGAATTCTGGCGTGAGATACGACCGAAAATTATTTACTTTTAAAAATAACCACAGCTAAAGGCGGTAGATTAACCTGGATTGAATATGCCTGCCCGTTAAAACCTTCTGAACCAGGCACAATATCGCCACGGTTATTGATCCCCCCGCCATAATACACAATATCGTCGGTATTGAAAATTTCTTTCCACTTGGTTTTAAAAGGAACGCCGATTTTATAGTGCTCGCGCACCACCGGTGTAAGGTTAAGGGCAATTACCAGCGTATCTTTCGCCTTTGGCCCTTTACGCATATACACAAAAACCGATTCATTGGCATTATCAGCATCAATCCACTGGAAACCCTCGTAACTAAAATTGAAATGATAAAGGGCAGGCTCTTTACGGTAAAGAAAATTTAAAGCTTTAACGGTTTCCTGCATGCCTTTATGCGGTGCATATTGCAATAAATGCCAATCGAGCGATTGGGTAAAGTTCCACTCACTGGTTTGACCAAATTCGTTGCCCATGAACAGTAATTTTGCTCCGGGATGGGTAAACATGTACCCATAAAGTGCCCTCAGGTTGGCAAATTTCTGCCAATCATCGCCCGGCATTTTATATAACATGGGCGATTTACCATGTACCACTTCATCATGCGAAAAAGGCAGCATAAAATTTTCAGTAAAAGCATAAGTCATGCTAAAACTTAATTGATGGTGATGATGTTTCCGTCCGAGCGTATCTACTTTAAAATATTTCAGGGTATCGTTCATCCAACCCATCATCCACTTCATGCCGAAACCCAGTCCGCCATGATGCACCGGATGGGTTACCCCCGGATAGGTGCTGCTTTCTTCGGCAATGGTTTGCACACCTTTAAAATGGCCGTAAACCGCTACATTCAGATCCTGAAGAAACTGGATGGCACCAATATTTTCACTTCCCCCGTATTGGTTGGTTGCAGCATCGGCATCTTCTCTCGAGAAATTAAAATATAACATTGAGGCCACAGCATCAACCCTTAAACCATCTGCATGGTATTGGTCCAGCCAAAACATGGCGTTACTGATGAGAAAAGAACGGACCTCGTTACGGTCGTAGTTGAAGATATACGATTTCCAATCAGGGTGGAAACCTTTCCGCATATCGGCATGTTCGTACAGATGGGTTCCGTCAAATTCATATAAACCATGCCTATCGCCAGGAAAATGCGAAGGAACCCAATCCAATATTACAGCAATATCGGCCCTGTGTAATTCATTAATCAGGTACATTAAGTCCTGCGGGGAGCCATAACGGGAGCTTGCTCCAAAATACCCGGTAATCTGATAGCCCCAGCTCGGAAAAAAAGGAAATTCCATAACGGGCATCAGCTCTACATGGGTAAAGCCCATTTCTTTAACATAAGGCACAAGCCTGCCGGCTACCTCCCTGCAGTTTAAAACACGGTCGGGATTATCCGGATCGCGTTCCCAGGAGCCCAAATGTATTTCGTAAACAGAAATGGGTTGGTCTAAAGCATTTAATTTTTCCCTTTTATTAAGCCAGGCTTTATCTTTCCAGGTATAGTCGGTATCCCAAACTATACTGGCCGTTTGCGGCGGGTGCTCCCACTTGCGGGCATAGGGATCGCCTTTCAGGTGTTCAGATCCGTCGAATCCCTTTACAAAATATTTATAGACTTCGCCTTTGGCAATACCCGGAATAAAACCTTCCCAGATACCCGATTTATCCCAACGTTTGTACAGCTGATGTGAACTGTTATCCCAATCGTTAAAATTACCTACTACGTTAACCCTGGTGGCATTGGGTGCCCAAACAGAAAAATAGGTGCCGGGGGTAGCCTCAACCGTAATCAAATGGGAACCCATTTTTTCGTACAGTCTAAAATGTTTTCCAACAAGAAAAAGATCAATGTCGTAATCGGTAAATAAACTGTGTACCCAAACGGATTTTTTCTTATCGATTTTAGGTAACGCTGCTTTTTTTGCAGGAACTTTTTTTGCTGACATAGGTATTTTTGGCTAGATAAATGAAGCCCCAAACACTAAACAGCATTTGGGGCTAAATGTTACAGACTTAATATCTGAATTTCCGAGAAATTTTTATTGCACTTGAAATGCAGGATGTTTTGATCGTCGGTATAAAAATCTTTCACCTCTTTGTTATCGACAATGATTTTCTTAACCTGGAATTTTACGCCGATAATATTGCAAACATAAAACTCGTAGTTAGGCGTATATAACCCCTCATTACGCTGATTTACCTTAATAACCAGGTTATCACCTTTAACGGTAAATTTCTTTTCGAGGTAAATATCCTGTTCATAAGCAAAGGTATCGCCATGATCTTCATACATATACGAGTTCACTTCGTAATCGCTATGGTAAATGTTCAGGATTACTTCCGTAATCGATTTTTCATCTACATATTGCATTACCGGATACTCTGGTAAAACGGAACCTGCACGCACAAACATCGGCATGCTGTCTATTTTGGCATCAACGGTATATTCGTTACCTCCGTTCAAAATTTCGTTGGTCCAGAAATTGTACCAGGTACCTTTTGGCAGGTAAACCCTTCTCGATATTGCACCTTGTTCTAAAACAGGGCAGATCAATAATTTATCGCCATAGCAAAATTCATCCTGACGGAAACTGTTACTGATATTTTCCTGTTCGAGCATGACCAGTGGCCTTAAAATCGGAAAGCCATAACGATGGTGCTCCCAAAAAACAGAATACAGATAAGGCATTAAGCGGTACCTTAGTTCGATAAACTTGCGGTTAATATCTTCGAAAAACTGGCCAAAGCTCCAAGGCTCGCGCTCGGCAGTATCGCCGGCAGAGTGTGCACGCATAAATGGCGAAAAAGTTCCCAACTGGATCCAGCGGGCAAATAGTTCTCCATCAGGCTCTCCGCTAAAACCGCCAATATCGGTACCGCAGAACGGTACGCCTGAAACGGATAAACGCTGGCACTGGATATTACCGATCTTCAGGTGCTCCCAGGTTGCAATATTATCACCCGTCCACACACTGGCGTAACGCTGCATACCCGAATAACCTGCTCTTGTAATGGTAAACGGGCGTTTATTGCGCATCAGCTTTTTAAGCCCTTCGTAAGTAGAACGCACCATCTGCATACCATAAACATTATGTGCTTTACGATGCGAACCCCGGTAACCATCGTAATTATGGCGTACATCGTTAGGGAAAGTGCCCGAACCAAATACGGCAGGCTCATTCATATCGTTCCAGAAACCTGCCACACCCATATCTACCAGTTCTTTGTACAGGTTTCCCCACCAGGCACGTACTTTAGGGTTGGTAAAATCAGGGAACTGGCAACGGCCCGGCCAAACATGCCCTTCCATATAATAATCGTCGCTACGGCGACAGAAAAACCTTTTCTCTTTACCTTCTTTAAAAACCCAGTAATCGTCGTCAACTTTAATTCCCGGGTCGATCATGACAACAGTTTTAAAACCGTCGTCAGACAGTTCTTTGATCATCTTCCGGGGATCAGGAAAATATTTTTTGTTCCAGGTAAAACAGCGATAGCCATCCATATAATCGATATCGAGGTAAATGGCATCACAAGGAATTTTCCTTTCCCTGAACTGTTTGGCAATTTCTTTAACCTTCGATTCGGGGTAATAGCTCCAACGGCATTGCTGATAACCTAAAGTCCATTTTGGAGGCATCGGGTGGGTTCCGGTTAATGTTGCATAACGTTTTACCACGTCCATAATATGGGGCCCGTGGATATAATAATACTGCAGTTCGCCCCCATCTGCCCAGAAACTGGTTTTATTTACATCTTCGGCACCAAAATCAAAATACGATTTAAACGTATTATCGAAAAATATGCCGTATGCCGCCTGGTTATGCAAACCGATATAGAAAGGGATGGTACGGTAAAGCGGATCCTGGTTCCAACCATACGAGTAGGCATCCGTGTTCCAGTTTTCGAAACGCCGGCCACGAAGGTTAAAATTGCCCGATTTATCTCCTAAACCAAAGAAATTTTCTTCAGGGTGGCATTTTTTAGTAGCATAAATATAATAGCCACCAAAATCGACATTCTCTTCCCAATGCATGGGATTGGCTTCATCAACCATCAACATGTTGGTGATATTATCGTAAAAAGAGATATGGAAATTGGCTTTTTCTATTTTACAGGTTACGGCATGTGTAGAAATGGTATAATGATCGTCTTGTTCCTGCATCTTAAACACCGAAACTTTATGGTCTACTTCCGGTACGGCATAAGAAAAATCATCGAGGAAAACACCATGCGGTGCCAGGCGCACCCTGATAATATCGTCGCTCACTACCCTTACTTCTACCCTGGCATCTCCATCCGAAAAATAAAAGCGGTTGCCTTCTTTTTTCACCCTTTTAACTGCCCCAAGGTACTGTTTAACAATTGGTTTTACCGATATATCAACTGGATTGTTTAAATGCTGTATTTCCTGTTCCTTTTCGATCAGATCACCTGTCTCATTAGGTTTGTCGTTTTGCGCTTCCATCCTTGTTTTCAAATTTAAAATTCATACCTCTTAAACCACGAGGCACTAAGAAAGTACTATAATACAAATATTTTATTAAAAGGGACCAAGCTTTTTTTCAAGGCCTGTTGATTAAAGTGTATTATTTACACTAAGATCCTTAAATCAAGAATTTAATTACAGAAGATTTAACCGCAGCGCTCGATGCCCACAACCCTCAACCAGCTGTTTAATAGCAAAAAAAGCCCCCTGTACATGATATATACAGAGGGCCACTCAAAACTCAAATATTTTGCTATGGATTAAAGCTCAACCCAACATAATAGATTGCCCCAGCCGATGGATTTCCATAAGAAGTGAAATAATATTTATTGAGCACATTGGAACCGCCCAATTTAATTACCGATTGTACCGACGGTATTCTTAAACTCACCTGCGCATCCAAAGAGCTGTATGCAGGTACCTGACCCGATGCAAATGAAGAATTCCAATAGAATTGATCCTGCCAGCGGTAAGCCAGGTTGAAACCAAAGTTTTTAATAATTTCTTTATTACCCAATCCCAGGTTATAGCGGATTTTAGGCGTATTGAAATCATTAATGTAATTGGCCGGCAAATCACCAATCTGGTTGTAAGAAACGTTACCGCTTACATTCCATTTGCCTACCAGGTAATCAAGACCTAAAGCTGCACCGTAAGAAGTTACTTCACCCTCGGCATTAACCGGAACGCCGAATTTTACAAAACTTCCGCCAACATTCTGATAAACATCAACCGCGGTAATAAAATCTTTATAGATATTGTAATAACCGTAAGCATCAACCAATAAATTAGGGAGCAGCAATCCTTTGTAACCTAATTCATAAGATTGAACACTCTCCGGGCGTACGCCCCTCGAGTCGAAGTTATACTGTTGTAAAAGGGCCGGATTAGGCGTACCGGTAGCAGCGGCAGAAGCCAAAAATGCCCGGTAACTTACGTCAGTATAGGGTTTATTGGTATCAAGATGGTATTTACTGAACATAATTTCTGGCAAACCACCGATCAGCCTTTGAGAGCCTCCGCCCACCGAAAGATCAATATACTGGTTCTGTGTGGTAGGGTTACGGTAACCGGTTTGGTAAGAAACCCTGATGTTGTTGTTTTTAGCCACCGTGAACACCCCTGTTATCCTTGGGGTAAACCTGCCCTCAAAATTCTGGCTTTTATCGTAACGGCCTGCAAAAGTAAATTTAACCTTATCGTTAAAAAGTTTTTTACCAATTTGTGCAAACGCACCGTACTCTTTAATATCGATAGATTCATTTAAATCGTTAAAAATGGTACCTGCCGAATTTAAGTCATATAAACGATAAGATGCGCCCACCTGAAATTCTACCACCTTATCGAAAAGGTTGGTAAAGTTGTACATACCCTCATAGTGATACAGGTTTGATTTATCATCGAATTTCGCTCCGTAAACACTTTTTGAAGGATCAGCAGAATTGATACTGGTTGCACTGATGGTGGTATTCATCACTTTATCTTTAGCAACTTCATACTGCGGACTTCCGGGTTCAAAACGGCCCTGATTGGCAATTCCCCTGGCAAATGCATGTGCAGCAGCATCATTCTGTCCTGCGGCCCTTGCACCAACATAGTTACCAATATACTGCGGAAACCAGCTTGTTGAGGGTTTGGATATTTCGTTGATATAACTGCCCAAAATAGAAGAAATATAAGAATCGCCCGAGCGCTCCTGAGTCGTATAGGCTTTCACAAAAAAGTCATCACCCTTTATCTCTAATTTATACTGACCAATATTAAAGTTACGCAAAGAATAACGGTCAGAACCGGTATAAACCGAAGTTCCGGTACCCCAGTTGGCCAATGCTACTGCTTGCACCGTATTGCTGATATTATAATACAATGCTCCTGATACTTTTAGCGATTTGGTACTGTAATCAACCAGGTTTTCTTCATTATAGCCTGTTCTGGAAATATTCTGATCAGGAATTAAACCAGCTTTTAAGCCGACATAAAATGGGAAATAGTTCTGAACCGCCGGGCGTAAAGCTGCAGGTAAACTGGCCAAAAAGCCAGCCTGTTGTGCGGCATTTGGAATAGCCGCCCCAAAAGCACCGTCCATGGTCGATTTAATATTGGGAATTAAACCACCAGAACCTGCATTTATGCCAGAAATAGTTGCATTTTGCACACTTAAGGCCACATTACGCATGTTTTGGCTCACCTCGTCGCCATAGCTGTTTATCCCGTCGTAATTTGGATCGCTGTTTCGATCACCCGATTTGGCAGTTCTTGCCACCCTGTCGAAATTCGAATAGTTGTTTCCGTACCAATCTTTGGCCTGGAGGAATGAAAATGCTGCTTTTACCCCGAACTTATTATTCCATGATTTTGCCATTCGTACATCCAGTTGATTAAAAGGTTGTACGGTGCTGTTATCGTCGTTAACGTGGTTTACCCCGGTTTTGTATTGAAAACTTGCTCCAGGATATTTAAAAGGATCTTTTGAGGTCATTAATAAGGTACCATTAATACCACCGGCACCATAAAGGGCAGATGAAGCGCCCGGCAAAAGCTCTACATTATCTACATCAAGTTCGGTAATTCCCACAATATTACCCACCGAGAAGTTCAATCCGGGTGCCTGGTTGTCCATTCCATCGATATACTGGTTAAAACGGGTATTCCCGTTTGAGTTGAAACCACGTGTATTGATCGATTTAAAGGTTAAACTCTGCATACTGCTTTCTACACCTTTCATATTATTTAACGCATCATAAAACGAAGGTGCAGCAACTTCCCTGATGGTAGCAGCGCTCATACGCTCAATTGATACCGGCGATTCCAAGATCCGCTCGGGCGTGCGTGAGGCTGAAACCACCACATCGCCACCCAATACCACAGCCGTTTCCAACTCCAGGTTAATACCTGTTGTACTGCCTGTTACCTGCTGTTCTACCGTACCATAACCCACATAAGAGGCAACTAAAGTAAAAGGGACTTTTGCCGTTGTGCTAAAGCTGAAATTACCATTGGCAGTGGATGCCGTACCACCCGGCTGGCCTTTGATGGTTAAACTTACGCCTGCCAGGCCTTCTTTCGATTGCTTATCTTTTACGGTACCGCTAACCGTAATGCTCTGTGCCTGTGCCACAATACTAATTGTGCACATCAATAATAACACGTAGAAGATCTGTGTAAAAATTCTGCTCATAAAGATTGTTAATTTGGTTACCTAACTAGTTAGTTATATTGTAATTTGTATGATTAGTTACATAAACTTAAACTCTTTTTTTGAATTAAACAAATTATGTTAGCATAATAATATCAATTCAAATTATAATTTTGATTGATATACAGTTTGTTGTATTTTGCATTAAACATAAACCGTCATTTTGCGCTATCTTAGCAAAAGACTTGTTAGCTAACCATTATGAATAAAATTAAGGCCTTATTTTGCGTCATCATTCCGATTGCATTAGCTTTTTTATTTAATACCAAACTAGGCGATACACCACCGCTTTTAAAATTTCTAAATCCTTTTATGGGATTTTGGCAAAATGCAGAGAACAATCACTTTATCTTCAACCATAAAGCAAAGATCAAAGGTGCCACGGATCAAATTGAAATTGTTTTCGACGACCGCATGATCCCACATATTTTTGCACAGAACGACCATGATCTTTACCTGGCTCAGGGTTATGTTACCGCCATGCACCGCCTTTGGCAAATGGATTTCCAGACCCGTTTTGCTGCAGGAAGAATCAGTGAGGTAGTGGGTCAAAAAGCCATTGAAGTTGACCGTTATCAGCGCCGCATGGGCATGGTTTATGGCGCAGAGAACTCGTTAAAAGGTATGATGGCCGATCCAAAGGCAAAAGAAATGATTCTGGCCTATACCGAGGGGATTAACGCTTATATTAAAACACTTTCTAAGGCCAACTACCCATTAGAATATAAAATACTCGATTTCAAACCCGAAAACTGGACACCTGTAAAATGTGCCCTGCTCCTTAAACAGATGTCGGCAGTATTAGCCATGGGTTCTGACGAGTTCTATATGACCAATATCCTCAAAAAATTTGGTCCGGATATTACCAAAGATCTTTTTCCGGATTATCCTTTCCGTGAAGATCCGATTATCCCGGTAGGTACCAAATGGAATTTTACGCCGCTATCTGTACCTAAAACGCCCGAAAGCTTTACCGAAGCCTTAACCGGTGAGGTAAAAACAAAAGAGAAGGTAGAGGGTATCGGCAGCAATAACTGGGCATTATCCGGTACTAAAACCGCTTCGAGCTACCCTATTTTGGCAAACGATCCCCATTTGGATTTAACCTTGCCTTCCATTTGGTACCAGATACAGTTGCATGCGCCAGGCGTTAATACTTATGGGGTCTCTTTACCGGGCGCACCTGGTGTGATTATCGGTTTTAACCAAAAAATTGCCTGGGGTGTAACCAATGTTGCCGCTGATGTACTGGATTTTTATCAGATCAGGTTTAAGGATTCGTCCCATAATCAATATTGGTACAACAACCAGTGGAAAGCGACTTCAAAGCGTTTAGAAACCATCAAAATCCGTGGAGGAAAAGATGAGGTTGATACGGTTTATTATACCCATCACGGCCCCGTGGTTTATTTCCAGAAGCCGAAATATGGCAGGGCAGATAATGTGCCTGTTGGCGATGCTTTAAGGTGGATTGCACATGATCGATCGAACGAGCTCATGACATTTTATTACCTTAACCGTGGAAAAAACTATAACGATTACCGCAAGGCTTTAACTTTTTATACCGCCCCTGCACAGAACTTTGTTTTTGCCAGTGCAGATAATGATATTGCCATAACCCCGAACGGTAAATTCCCTTTAAAATGGAAAGATCAGGGTAAGTTTATCCTTGATGGTACCGATCCGGCTTACGATTGGCAGGGATGGATCCCAAATGCACAGAACCCCACTGTGAAAAATCCCCCGCGCGGTTTTGTCAGCTCGGCCAACCAGTCGTCAACCGACCCATCGTATCCTTATTACATCAACTGGGAGTTTGCTCCATACGAACGCGGTAAGCGGATAAACGACCGCTTAACAGCAATGAAAAAAGCCACTTTAGACAGTGTCCGTTTAATGCAAACCGATAATTACAGTATCCTGGCGCAAAATCTCTTGCCTGCATTATTGCCCCTGTTAAATAATGAGCAACTTAACGCCACCCAGAAAGAAGCATTAGCTTACGTAAATAAATGGGATAAACGTTATGATGCCCATGAAATTGCAGCCAGTGTGTTCGAGCTATGGATAAACCGTTTAAGTCACGATATCTGGAGCGATGAATTTGAAGTAAAAGGTATCCCTATGCGTTTCCCATCACGCGACCGCACAGTTGAAATGATACTGAAAGAACCGAATGCCCCTTGGTACGATAACACTCATACGGCAAAAAAAGAAACACTTGCCGACCTGGTAAACGAGTCTTTTAAATTTAGCTGCGATAACCTGGAAAAACGTTTTGGTCCGATTAACAAAGACTGGGACTGGGCAAATGTGAAGCAGAGCCATGTACCTCATTTGGCAAAAATACCAGGTTTCGGATCGAAGATATTACAGATCGGTGGTGCAAAATCGACCATTAACGCCCTTGGGGAAAGTAATGGCCCCTCATGGAGAATGGTAATCGAACTTGGTAAAACACCAAAAGGACACGGTGTTTATCCAGGCGGACAATCGGGTAACCCCGGCAGCAAGTTTTATGATAATATGATCGATACCTGGGCAAATGGCAGATTGTACGATTTATTTTATATGCAAAGCCCGGATGATAAATCAGGCACGGTTATCTCTCGTTTAAAAATTTCTAAATAGACTAAAATGGTTTTCATTGTTATATTAATAATCTGTTTTTTCTTGCAAATGATTGCTCCCTGGTGGGTAATCATCGTCATTTCATTCGCCACTTGTGGCATTATCGGTAAAACCGGAAAAATAGCCTTTTGGCAGTCGTTCCTGGCCATTTTCTTATTGTGGATCGGTTATGCGCTGTTTAAAAGTTTACCAAACGATAACCTGCTTGCTGGCCGTGTGGCAGTAATGACCGGAATAAAACTTTGGTGGTTGCTGCTCCTGGTTACCGGGTTTTTAAGTGGTTTGGTTGCCGGCATCAGCGGGTATTGCGGTTATCAGTTCAGAATGGCCATGCTAGCAAAAAAAACTGACGAGAAAATAGCATAACGCTTTGTACTTTTGCAGCGTGAATTTAACAGCTGAGGATATATTTTATATAAAAAGTGCCGGTGAGTTTAACGCCATGGCCTTAAATATTTTTAAGTTTCAGGCGCAAAACTGTACAGTATACCGCGAGTATATTTTCCATTTGGGTATTGATACCAGTGAAATAACCGAAGTGACGCAGATCCCCTTCCTGCCGATCAGCTTTTTTAAAAGCCATAGGGTTTTAAGCAGCAACGATCCTATTGAGGTAACTTTTAGCAGTTCGGGTACAACGGGTATGGTGCAAAGCAGTCATCTGGTAACCAATGCCAAACTTTATGAGCAAAGTTACTTACAGGCATTTACCGAATTTTATGGACCGGTTACCGATTATTGCTTTTTAGCTTTATTACCTTCCTACCAGCAACGCTCCGGTTCGTCGTTAATTTACATGGTGAACGATCTGATCGAAAAAAGCAAACATCCGCAGAGTGGTTATTTTTTATACAATCACGACGAGTTATTGCAAACCCTGCTCGATTTAAAAGCAAAAAAGCAAAAAACCGTTTTAATCGGTGTTACCTATGCCCTGCTTGATTTTATAGAAAATTTCGATATTCATTTCCCCGAACTGATTGTGATGGAAACAGGTGGTATGAAAGGAAAGCGTAAGGAAATGGTCAGAGAAGAACTTCATGAACAGTTAACGAAAGGGTTTGGTGTAAAGGCTATCCACAGCGAATACGGGATGACAGAACTGCTTTCTCAGGCTTATTCTTTGGGCGAAGGTATTTTCAACTGCCCCAACTGGATGAAAGTGCTGATCCGCGACACCAACGACCCATTAAGTTTAATACCAGATGGCAAAACCGGAGGCATTAATGTAATCGACCTGGCCAATATCAATTCCTGCTCGTTTATTGCAACGCAGGATCTGGGCAGGATCAATACCGATCAGAGTTTTGAAGTATTAGGCAGATTTGATAATGCCGATATCAGGGGCTGTAACCTTTTGGTCCAGTAAATCAGTTAACCTTATCTGAACAATTTGCGCAAAGGCCCGTTGCAATCAGGTTTAAATGCTCCACTTTAAAACCAGCAGGCACTTTTAATGCCGGGATTTTAACGGTATCCAGACAGTAAATTTTATGGCAGTTATCGCAATTAAAATGCACATGCTCATCGTGATGCTCGTGCGCACTGCATCCATCCGAACAGATGGCATAATTGGCAGTTCCCTGCTGATCCAATACTTTATGGATAATTCCTTTTTCTTCAAAGGCCTGCAATACACGGTATAAAGTAACACGATCGGCATCCTTGCCCATCACCTGTTCTAAATATGGCTGTGAAGTGGCAGAATCCCGCCCACTCAAAATCTCCAGCACCTGTAAACGGGGTGCAGTCCTTTTTAATCCGTTCTTAACCAAAAGTTTTTCGAAACGCTCTGTTTTGTTTTCCATAGCAATACAAAAATAAGCAATTAATTAATGAGTTTGGCATTTTTGATGGTGATTGGTGGCGCATAGCTTGCATCCTTCTGTTCCAGTTTCAGAATCCCCTTTACATGTATCGGTTTTTCACTATAAGCTGCAGGGCTTTCCATTTCGATCATAATCATAACCGGAACACCGTTCTGTCCGCAAAAGTAACATTGGTTGATCGGAAGCGTGGCCAATAAAAACTTCTGTTGTTTCTGCCCGCTTTTTATAGGGATCAGGTAACCTTTAAGGTCAAATTCGCGGTTATCAAATCTTTTGATTGATTCCGTAAACAGGGGAAACAGCTCATTTTTCTCCGTCAGTTCAAATTTTACCGAACCGATTATATCCCAGTTTAGCGAACGCAGCTGATCGTTTGGATTATGCTTTTGTGTTTGCGAAAAAGCAACATTTCCAAATAACAACAGCAAAATAAAATATAGTGTTTTCATTTTTTCACGGCATCTAATAAGAAAAACGTCGACCGGCTATCGCCCGAATCGTTGATTACAAATTTTCCTTTTAACGTAACCGGTTCTTCTGTCCAGGTAACCGGTTTCAGTGTTTTAACCTCGATCATAGAAGGGATGTCGCCCGTACCACAATAAGGACAGGAAGCAACCGGCACCATGGAAAACATAAACTCGGTAAAACTGTTGCCCACTTTGGTGGGGATAATAAAGCCGGGTAGCTCGATCACCTTGTTATTAATTGCTCTTAATTCAGGTGGAAAAATTGCTTGCCAAACCAGCGGTTTAACCTGTTTATCGTACTTCAGGCCGATCAGGTTCCAGGCAGGAGTACGCATATCGGTATGTACCCGAACCTGCGCAAACGATGTAAGAGCACTCATGATCAGCAGTATGGCTATATACTTTTTCATCATAGCAGTTTTGCATTTAAAAGGAAAAACTCGCTCCTGTCATCGCCCGAATCATTGATCAGGAAAGTTCCCTTAAGTTTGATCGGTTTTTCGGTAATCGGGATCGCGGCTACCATTTTCACCTCGATCATTGAGGGGATATCTCCCGAACCACAGTATGGACAGGAGGCAAGCGGCACGATAGAGAACATAAATTCGCTGAATTTCGAACCTACCTTTGTAGGAATGATATAACCGGGCAGTTCGATAACCTTATTGTTTAAAGCTTTTAACCTTGGTGGGAAAACACTTCCCCATTTACCCGGTGCAAGTTCTGCATCGTACTTCAGGCCAATTATATTCCAGGTTGGCGTGCGCATGTCGGTATGTACCCGAACCTGCGCTGCCAATACCTGAACACCTAAACATAAAACAACCCAAAAAACTAATTTTTTCATTCCATTAACGGTCTTTCGTTAAAGTGGTGGCAATATCGACCTTATAAATCTGCATGGCCGGAATAATTGAAGCCAAAGCGCCAATCAACAGGCCGGTCCAGATTAAATAAATTTCCTGTGGAACCATCGTCAGACCTGTTAATTTTGCCTGCGATGATTCCTGGTAGGACCCGATTGCCTCCAGCGCTGCATGTCCGATCAACAAACCCAAACAAGCCCCGATCAGTGTAACCATTATGCCTTCCAGCAACACCAGAAAAAAGAGTTTAGATTTGGATGCACCAAGGCAACGCATAAGGGCAAGGTCGTATTTACGCTCTTTCATCGCATTATAGAGGCTGATGAAAATGCTTAAAGCAGCAATAGCCATAATAAACACCGCAAACCACTGTAAAGTATCAATCCCAACTCCGATCAATGAAAATAACCTTGCACTTTCCATCGCCGGCGAAGCGGCCTGCATATTGGCACTCTGGTTTACCATCCTTGGAAAAAGAATGACCGACATGGGCGATTTATACTGGATCAATAATGCGGTAATCTGTTTATCGTTAATTTCTTTGGCTTCGGCAAGCGGAGCATGATGCGCCGAATGCTCTGGCTTTTCTTCGTGCATTTTGTATACACTGCCAATATTGGTGAGGATCAGGTTATCCGTAATGTTTCCCTGGGGCTTTAAAATCCCTTTCACGGTATAGGCATGTTGTTTATGGATGTCGCCATTGCCGGTTAAACCATGTGCACCAAAAAAAGAGTCGCCGATTTTCAATTTAGATTCGGAAGCAACTGTGCTGCCAATGGTTACTTCTAAATCTTTCTGCCAAAAATTACCTTTGAGGATCGATAATGAATAAAGCTTCGTAAAAGAAGTATCTGTTCCCACAATGCGGTAGCCATTATAATTATCGCCCAGCGCCAACGGAACAGCCCGTTTAACCATTGGATGATGGGCCAGTTTGTAAGCATCCTTGGCCGGTATATTCCCTGTTGGGTAATCGATATGATAAATGCTGCTCAATATCAACTGCAACGGGCTCCCCTTAGCTCCTACCACAAGATCGATACCCCTGGCATTTTTTTCGAGTGTATTGCCGATCTGGTTAGCGGCCAGCAGAAGAATGGATAAGATGCCCACGCCAAAGGCAACCAAAATAATGTTCAGGATAGTTGTCAGTTTGTTTCTGACGAGGTTTTTGCTGCTGATTTTAAATGTATTCATTAGAGTAGATAGGTTTTAGCAATGTGTTCGCGAACCCTTTGATCATGCGTGGCAATAATCAGTGCAGCACCATTGTCTTTCGTCTGGGTGGTGAGCATCCGGATGACCTGATTGGCATTTTCATCATCCAGGCTGGAGGTAGGTTCATCAGCAATCAGCAGATCGGGTTTGTTTACCAGTGCACGCGCTACCGAAATCCTTTGCAACTGCCCCTGACTTAACTCATCGGGGTAATTTTTAGCCAGCCCGGCAATACCCAGGCCAGCTAAAAGCGAAAGGTTTCTTTCATGATCTACAGGCAAACCTGCCATTACCGCAGCAAGTTCCAGGTTATCGAGTACATCAAGAGAACGGATAAGATGCGGCCTTTGAAAAATGATGCCGACATGCCTCCCCCTAAACCTATCCAATTTCCGTGCAGGTAAAGTATATAAATCGGTGCCGTTGATTAAAACTTCACCTTCAGTCGGCTTTAAAAGGCCAGAAATAATGTTCAGAAGGGTACTCTTTCCACAGCCTGAAGCACCCAGCAAAAGCCATTGCTCCATATCGGCGATTTCCCAATTCGGAAATTTCAACCTCCTCCCTTTATCGTAAACATGCGCTAACGAACTGATCTTAATCATGATGTACTGCTTTTTGCATTTTTTTAACAACCAGATTTTTTATAGCATAGCGCCTGTAAATTTCCATGCCGTCGTTTGTACCGTGCTTACAGGCTGGGTTTAACATGGTGATCAACAACAGGGCAGGAATAAAAAGGATCTTATTATTTTTAAGCATAGGGTTATTTTTAGTGTTGATGGTTTACCGGACAGGATTTAAGCATCTGCAGGTTGATGAAATGTGCAACGGCAATGATAAAGCCTCCTGATGGGATCAAAATAGGCTCCAGCCATTCAATCCCGGAAAAGTGCCCTGTTGCAATAGAGGCAAAGCCTGCAATAAGCACTAAAATTGGTAAAATCCGGCGGTGCTGTTTCCGGTATGCCGAACTAAGGCTCCAAACGCCGATGATCAATGAAATAACGATCATGGCAATTTCAATCGATTCGTTAGCCAGGAAGTCCATACCCCACATGGGCAGTACCGTAATTAAGAAGGGCAGGGCTGCACAATGTATGGCACAAAGTGTAGAGGCAGTAATGCCCAGCCGGTCGAGGTTGATTTTGTAGCTCCGTAATTTCATTGAAATAAATTTAGTGCCCAAATATAAAAGCAATTTAGTTGCATTTAAAATAATCTGGATTATATTTGCAACATAATTGCATTAAAATGATAAAGAAATTACCCGTAACCGTACTAAGCGGTTTTTTAGGCAGTGGCAAAACCACCTTGCTCAACGCCGTATTAAGGAATAAACAGGATTTAAAAGTAGCGGTTATTGTAAACGACATGAGTGAGGTAAACATCGATGCTGCCCTGGTTAAAAACCAGCATGTTTTATCTAAAACGGATGAAAAACTGGTAGAAATGAGCAATGGCTGTATCTGCTGTACCCTACGTGAAGACCTGATGGTTGAAGTGGAAAAGTTAGCAAAAGAAAACCGGTTCGATTACCTGTTAATTGAAAGCACCGGCATATCTGAGCCGATCCCCGTAGCACAAACATTTTCTTTTGTTGATGAAGCCTCGGGGATTGACCTGGGCAGGTTTAGCCGGTTAGATACCATGGTTACGGTGGTAGATGCCTATAATTTTTACAGGGATTTTGGCTCTGCAGAGAAGCTTGCAGACCGTAATATGGTTGATGACGTAGCGGATAAACGCACTATAGTAAATCTACTTACCGACCAAATCGAATTTGCCAACGTAATTCTATTGAACAAAACAGATCTGGTAAGTGATACGGATCTTAAAGTGTTAAAGGCCTTAATTGCTAAACTTAACCCTACAGCTAAAATTTATCAGACGCTTTTCGGAGAAATAAATCCAACTTTAATCTTAAATACCGGTCTATTCGATTTTGAGTCAGCATTAGGTGGGGCCGGATGGAAAAGAGAGCTGGAAGAGATCCATCTGCCGGAAACAGAAGAATACGGCATAAGTTCAACCGTATTCCGTTCCAAAAAGCCTTTTCACCCCGAAAGATTATGGCATTACATCAATCAGGAATTTCCACAGAACATTATCCGCTCAAAGGGTATCTTCTATTTGGCTGCCATGCCAGAACAGGCTATTAATTTCTCGCAGGCGGGTGGTTCTTTAAGGATCGATCCGGCGGGAGTCTGGTGGGCAAGCATGCAGCAACACGAACGTGAACAATACCTGGATTATCGGGAAAACAGAGCCGAAATTGAAGCCGGCTGGGATAACGAGTTTGGCGACCGTAAAAATGAGCTCGTTTTTATCGGGCAGGAAATGAATAGTAACGAACTGAAAAAATCGCTGGAATATTGTCTGTTAACTGATACAGAGATAAAAAATTATAAAACAAAAACCAGCTTTGACAACCCTTTTGAGCATTTTTTGCCATAAAATGGAAGATTAGTCGATGAAATGAACAAAATGGTAGTTTTTTGATGATACGCTTGGGTTTTATTTTGCTTAAATTTGATTTAACCAAACCAAACCCAAACTTATCATGAATGCCGCAGAAGAATTAACTTTAGTTAAAACCCGCTTATCTTGCCCGAAGTGTAAAAATTTCGAAACTTACCGGGTACCAAGAGGTTTTATCTTTAAAACACTTATGCCCTGGATTTCTGTTAAGAGATACAAGTGTTATAAGTGTTTTAATAAGTTTTACGTATTTAACTAAAATCTATCGCTTACACCTGATCTGAAGGTTGTATCATAAGTAGAGCTGTTCTCTGTAACATGCCCATGGCCATTCCATAACCATGATGATACAACCTCTTTGCAATATCAGGGCGCCACATTTCTTTAAAATGGCTTGCCTCATTTAAATTCGCTTAGCTGCAGCCGCTTAAATACATATTCCTTATAACTCGCCCCTATTGGTAATATTTTTGTACCAATTTCTATATCGTATGCTGTAAAAGCGGTAACCTTATTCAGGTTGACGATAAAGGAGCGGTGAATGCGCAAAAAAGTGCTGTTCTGAAGTTCAGACTCCAGTTCGCTAATTTTGTATTTTGCCGTTACTTTCCTATCGTTACAGTGAATTACAATGTAATCTTTTAAACTCTCTATAAACCATACTTCATCCTTATTCAGGTTGTGAAACTTACCTCCTGTTTTAATATGGATAAACTGATGATTAACAGCGGGTATTGCTTCAGGTTTAAGTACGGGGCTTCTCAATCTTAAATAACGGTCGACGGCTTTAAAAAAACGGTCAAAAGTGATGGGTTTAAGTAGATAATCGATCAGATCGAGATCGTAACCTTCAATTGCATATTCGCGGTAAGCCGTGGTAATAATTACGGCAGGCGGATTTTTTAAGGTTTTAAGAAAATCGATGCCCGTAATCTGTGGCATTTTTATGTCAAGGAACAAGAGGTCTACAGGTTTGGTTCTGAGCACCTCCAAAGCTTTAATTGCATTGGAACAGGTGCCCACCACCTCAAAAGTATCAAGCTGCCTAATATGATTCTCTATCAATTGGATAGCCAGCGGCTCATCGTCAACTAAAAGACACCTTACTTTCATAGCGCTTATCCTTTAAATATGTACTGTTATTTAGGTTTATATGCAATAAAACTACAAAGATATTATCGTACGTAGTAGTGCTTAAATCGTGTTCTTCAGGATAAAGCAACCGGAGCTGCCTGGTTATATTATTAATCCCGATCCTATTTTCTTCTTTCTCCCTTCCTGGCATAAAGCTATTTAAAACCGTAAAACGGAAATGGTTGTTTACCAGCTTTAAATCTATATTAATTACAGGTTGGCCAATATCTTCGCCGGCACCGTGTTTAAAGGCATTTTCGACCAGTGAAA
Organism: Pedobacter zeae; assembly: GCF_014196715.1. GTDB lineage: Bacteria > Bacteroidota > Bacteroidia > Sphingobacteriales > Sphingobacteriaceae > Pedobacter > Pedobacter zeae. The sequence goes on along the minus strand of NZ_JACIEF010000002.1, from coordinate 539,637 downwards.
GTAAAATTAACGGAGCAATAACCGTATCGTGATCTATAGTGTGCCTAAAATTGACTACTAAACGCTCTCCATATCTTAATTTTTCGAGTTCTATGTAATTTTTTATCAGTGTAATTTCGGCGGATAGCGAAACATACCTCCCATTACACCGGTACAATACATGGTCGAGTATTTCTGATAACCGGGCAATAGATTTTGAGGTAACAGGCGAATTCATCAAAGAAAGCGAATAAATATTATTTAGTGTATTAAAAAGAAAATGCGGATTTAATTGTGCTTTCAAAGCCTTTAATTCTGTTTCGGCTCTCTCTTTCTCTAAGGAAAATTTATGTTGCTGCGCAGCATACTGCTCTTTAATCAATTTTATAAAGGCAAAAATCCATGCTGCAGAAAAAGTTAAGGGAAAATAATGGGTAATGAGTTTTGGCACGTCCATGGCAATTTCCAGAACTGTTTCCTGGCCAAATGGTGCTGTTCTTAAAAAAGGTTCCAGCACATGCACCACCACTATTCTCGAACAGACACAGATGATATAACTTCCGATCAGGAAGTAAAACGTAACCAGGTAATAGGTTTTAGCGGTAATCAGTTTCGGAATGATTAAATAGGTTAGAAAATAAGAGGAAACAATGGTGAAGGATATATAGTAGGCATGCCGGATCAGAATTTTATGAAAATCGTGGTATTCATCAATATCGTAACGGTTGAGAAACACAATTGAGGTAACGAGCCAAAAAATAATATGGCTAAGAAACCGGTGTGCGGAACTGAACTTGGCTATCCTCTCAATTAATGGCATCAACGCAAATATACAATTCTTCGCTATCCAAAATTACGGTGTCGACCAAGACCCTAAAAACGCAGATGAATATAGCTTAAATGGCTACTAAAAGGCCCGGACACCAAAACAACCCTCTTTAGCTGTTAAGTTCATGTATATAACTACTATTCAATTTTGGCATCCCAGTACTCTTCATATTCGCAAGAAATTTAAACCCATTATGAATCAGATGAAGCAATTGTACCTTTTATTCCTGTTATTATTGGCCATGCCCGGTTTCGCACAACAAACTGAGGTAATTATTACCGGAAGGGTTATCGATGAGAAAACTTTAAAACCACTAGAAAATGCAGGGATTAAGCTTTTATCAGCAACAGATCAGAAACTTTTAAAAGGCACCCTCACCAATAACAAAGGTGAATTTGTATTGTCTACACCACCCGGCAGGTTTGATATTAAAATTGAATTTATTGCTTACCAAACACAGCATTTAGTGAATAGAGAAATAAAACAAGGCGTTAAACTTGAAGATATTATACTTAAAGAAGATGTACAGCAGTTAAAGTCGGTTAATGTGACGGCAGAAAAGACCACGGTAGAGTTGAACCTGGATAAAAAAGTATTTAATGTGGGCAAAGACCTGATTTCAAAAGGCGGCTCTGCCAACGATATTTTAAACAATGTGCCTTCTGTAAATGTAGATGCCAATGGTGCCATAAGCCTGCGCGGAAATGGAAGTGTACAGGTGTTGATTAATGGAAAGCCATCTATGTTAACCAATAATAATGGTTTAGAACAGATACCAGCCAGCAATATTGAGAAAGTGGAGGTAATTACCAATCCATCATCAAGGTATGAGGCCCAGGGCGGTGGCGGAATTATTAATATTATCTTAAAAAAGAACATGTTAAGTGGCTTTAATGGCTCGGCCCAGATCGGGGTTGGCGATCCGGCTAACTATAACAGTAATTTAAACCTGAGCTATAAAACCGAAAAAATCAACCTTTTCAGCAACATTGGTTATCGTTACAGGAACCTTTACGGATCGGAACAACGGTACCAAAGTGTTTTTAATAATGGGATACAAACCATATTAAGGCAAAACAACAAGCAGGGAAGAAACGATGATCTTTATATTGTTTACCTGGGGATGGATTATTACCTCAACGCCAAAAACACCTTAACCGGAAGTTTTTATCATGATGTGCTGGTAAATAAAGATACCACCAATTACCATTACAATTACTACGATAAAAACAACGTGCTGGACAGTACAATTAACCGCTCTGAGCATTACAGGGAACCACAAAAATTCAATCAGCTCGAACTGAATTATGCAAAAACCTTTGATAAAAAGGATCAAAAGTGGAATACGAGTTTACAATATGTGTTCTGGAATGACGATGAAAATCAGGACATCAGCCAACAAAAAACTTTCCCAACCTTAAATAGTGCTAGCCGCTTAACCTCAAGGGATATAGAAAGCAGTGATGCGCTATTTATCCAAAGCGACTTTACAGGCACTTTCTCCGGCGATTCGAAATTCGAAGCCGGGATAAGGGCAAATATCAGGTCTATCAGAAGTGATTATTGGGCTAAGGCAGATGGTATACTGCTTCCGGCCTATGATAATAAGCTCAAGTACAACGAGAATATTTACGGCGCCTATTTTCAATACGAAAACAAATTCAATAAATTCAATTACCTGCTAGGGCTCAGGGCCGAGCTTTCCGATATCGGCATTTCAGACCGTAAGGGTGATTTTGCAGCTTCAAAAAATTATATAGACCTATTCCCTACCGCTAACATTACCTACAAGTTGCATAACAATACTAATTTGAGGCTAAGTTATAGCAGAAGAATAAACCGGCCACAGTTTTCGCAGTTAAATCCATTTTCAGGCTTATCAGATACCAGAAACTTAACGGTGGGCAATCCCGATCTGAATCCGATGTATACCAACTCACTCGAATTGGGCATACTGCAAAGATGGGGAAAACTCACCTTCAACCCATCACTTTATTATAAACATGCCACCAATTATTTCGAGTTTATACTCAAGCAAGCCGCTAATGGTTTTGTGAACACCCCCGTTAATCTCGATTATGAAGACCGTTACGGACTGGAAGTTTCCACCACCTACAATCCACTATCCTGGTGGCGCTTATCATGGGATTTTAATTATTACGCGTTTAAGCAGCAAGGGATCTTTGAAAATAAAACATACGGATCTGAAGACCATACCTGGTTTACCCGTATCAATTCCCGGATGAAGTTTCCTAAGAGTTTTTCAATCGAATACAGTTTTAACTACAGAGCTAAAAACACCGATATCCAATCGGTTAATAAAGCGCAGTACCGTGCCAATATCGCGTTCAGTAAAGATCTGTTTAAAGATAAGGTTTCAGTGACCTTGGCCGTAAACAATATTTTCGATTCGTTTATTGATAAGCAGGTCATCACAACAGATACGTATTATCTGGAATCGAATTTTAAAGGGATTGGAAGATTAACAACCGCAACGCTGGTTTACCGCTTTAACCGTAAAAAAGATGAAAAAGACAGGTTACCGAACCAGGAATAGTGTTAAAAGGTTTTTGTGAGCATACCGAAATGCCTTATTTAACGTTTCGGCATCCCTGTTTTAAACTCAGGCCCAATGATTAATTCTTTTTGCATCTTTCATTGGGCCTGAAAATATTATTCGGCAGTTAAAAGGAAATAGTTTTTCTTTCCTTTTTGCACAACAATAAATTTATCATTGATCAGGTTTGTGGTATTAAAAACCTGCGTAGCGTCAGCTACTTTTTCTTTATTAACCGAAACGCCACCACCCTGGATCAGTTTTTTGGTTTCACCTTTAGAAGAAAAAACAGCAGTTTTTTCTGCCAGCAAGGTAGCTGCATCGATACCTTCGGCCAGTTCAGATTTAGAAATGTTAAACTGCGGAATCCCCTCAAACATTTCCAATACCTGGCTTTCAGATAAAGTTTTTAAAAACTCCAACGATCCGTTGCCAAACAAAAACTCTGATGTTTTAATAGCGGTTTCTAAAGCTTCGGCTGAATGGGTTTTGATGGTAATGTCTTCGGCTAAAGCTTTTTGGAGGATACGCAGATGCGGTGCGGCATCGTGTTCCTGTTCCAAGGCTTCTATTTCTTCTTTATTTTTAAGGGTAAAAATACGGATCCACTTTTTCACATCGTCATCCGATGCATTTAACCAAAACTGGTAGAATTTATATGGCGAAGTTTTCTCCGGATCTAACCAAACTGCACCACTTTCGGTTTTACCAAATTTGGTTCCGTCTGCTTTTTTAATTAATTGTGTGGTAATGGCATAAGCTGTTCCGGCATCCTTTCTTCTGATCAGCTCCGTACCGGTAACAATATTGCCCCATTGATCGGAACCACCCATCTGCACCAGGCAGTTTTCGTTTTTCCATAAATGATAAAAATCGTAGCCCTGGATTAACTGGTAGCAGAACTCGGTAAAAGATAAACCAGCATCACCTTCCAAACGCCTTTTAACACTGTCTTTTGCCATCATGTAGTTCACGGTAATGTGTTTACCCACATCCCTGATAAAGGTAAACAGGTTCATATCCTTAAACCAATCGGCATTGTTAACCATTACCGCACCATTACCGCCTTCTTCAAACTTCAAGAATTTGGCCAATTGCTTTTTCATCCCCTTCAGGTTGTGCTCAATCATTTCCGGGGTCTGAAGATTACGTTCATCAGATTTCCCTGATGGATCGCCCACCATACCCGTAGCACCACCAACCAAAGCAAACGGCTTATGGCCAGCATTTTGAAAATGAATCAGTGTCATGATCTGGGTTAAGTGACCAACATGCAACGAATCTGCAGTAGGATCGAAACCGATATAACCAGAAGTCATACCTTCGTTCAATTTTTCTTCAGTATTCGGCATAATATCATGCAGCATGCCACGCCATCTTAACTCTTCAACAAAATTCGTCATTGTACAAACACTTTAATAATGTGCGTGCAAAGATAAAATTTTAGCTTAGTTTAATGCAAATTAGTTGGTTTTGTAAATCAATTACGGCAAACTGCACTTTGCACCGCTATATCCCAATCAATATTTTACATTGGCTCTTTACAAGCCTATAAGAAAACATTACCTTGCGAGATGAACTTTTTATCCCATTATTATTTCGACCGGACAACTAATGATGCCAATGTGGTAATGGGAACGGTTTTGCCGGATCTGATTAAGAATGCGGTAAAAGAAGCTAATTTATATCCGCAGAAGAATGAATTCCTGTTTAAAGGAAATCCTGATGAAGAAAACCTGCTTATGGGTTGGAAAAGACATTTAGCTGTTGACCTGTTTTTTCATTCTTCTGATTTCTTCCTGGAAAAAACCACTGAACTTAAGCAGCTCATTAAACCTATTGTAGAAAATACAGCCGTTCGCCCGTCATTTCTTGCCCATATTGGCCTGGAGCTTTTGTTGGACCATTTGTTGGTTGAGCACAACTTAATACGGGTAAATCATTTTTACGATAAGCTGAACGCGGTAAAAAAAGAGTCGTTAAGTGATTTCCTGGAGCACTGTAACCTCAACAAGCCCGAAGTGTTCTTTAATTTTCTGGAAAAGTTTATCAGCAGTAAATACCTTTTAAGTTATCAGAAACTCGAAAACATCAGCTATGCCCTTAACAGGATCTGCATGCGTTTGTGGCCCAATACCCTGAACGAAAAACAATTACAGCAGCTTACTTTCGAATTGGGTATTTTCAAAGCTGTTCTAGAAAAAGATTACCTGGAGATTTTCAGAGAGATTGAGAAAAAACTGGTTTAATTATTTGATATTTGGCGAAAAACCAAACAACTAAATGAAAATTAAACTAATGTTCTCCTTACTGCTAGTCTTTTTGCAGTTCAATGCCTTTACCCAACAGCAGATTAACGTTATTAAAAAACCAACATGGAATATCAGAGCTTCTTACGATAGTAAGTATGGTTCGAAGGTAGATTTATCAGGTAACGCTATTGCCATGATTGTAGATGTTCCCAATGCTGATTTCGCCGTAGTTACCATTGATGATAAATTAAGTCAGAAATGGATTACTGAACTTTCGGGTTTCCCAATGGCCATCGGAAAATTCAAAAACAACATTATGGTTATTGCCGCTACAGATCACAGTTATTTCAAAAGTTTTTCCAATCAGTTCAAAGCCTACCTTTTAGAAGAAAAAACCGGCAGATTGGTCTCTGAAAAGATAATTTATGATGGAAGTAAGGATTTTGTAGAGATGCCAGAATTCTTTTTTTCTGAAGATGGCGCCTATTTTAAAATGGCGACAAGACTAACATCGTTAAAGCGTAAGGTTCATATAGGCTTACCGATAGTGGGCTTTTTCACGGCACTTAAAATGGACAAAGACTTTAACGAATCTCAAAGTTATACCGTAATCGATTTTAATGATAAGCTGGAACAAATTCAAAAAATGGAACCTGATATGCCAGATGGAGATACCTGGAAGGCATCTTGTGGTGATGACGGAAGCTTTATTATTAGCACCGTAGATGCCTCGAAGGGAAAATGTAATGTGGCGATATATTTAAGCAGCAGCCCAAGTCCACTCAAAACGGTGAGCATTCCTGTTGATGCTTTTAATCAGGATGATATTTCTTCCATTACTTTTGCAAGCAGTAAAAAGCCATTAATCAATTACATTGGTATATTCTACAAAAATGCGAACAAAGAACGCTCTACTTTGATTGCAAGAATCGATTTTAATAACGGAACCTTTACGTCTATCAAGGAAGTATTTGATAAGGCCCATCTTAAAGAGCTACAGAAATCTTTTGTACCGGCCAACAAGAAATTCGACGACCTCGATTTTTCTGACATTAAATACCTGAACATCAGAAATATTTCAGAATACAACAATACACTTCTTGTTACTATTTCTCCAAAATACAGCGTTTCCAGCAGCCGTGGTTCGTTTACATCCGAAGGCTCGGTACTGATGAATGGATATGATGCACAGATGAAGCCTCTTTATCACCAATTTCTACCGCGTACTTACTTAAGTCGTGGTATGGGAGAAGCTTCGGACCTATCATTTAACCAAACAGAAAATACGCTTCGCATCTTGGCCAATCAATCAGATGGTGGTTCTGTTGCTACCATATATGCTGAAATGGATCTAGGATCGGGTAAAATAAACAAAATCAGTATGATCCCTAAAGATGATATTAAAAGTTCTTATTATGCCAATACAGAATCGATCAGTTGGCTAAATAATAGCTTTATTATTCCATTCGTAGAGCGTATGGGCATTTTTAGTAAGAAAGTAGATTTGCAGCTTTTGCAACTAAAATATTAATCACTCTCCTCCTTTTTCTATATTTGTCTTATGTCGCTAACTGCAATAAAACAAGAAATGGATGCCCTGGTGGCCGAATTAAACCAGCATAATTACAATTATTATGTGCTGGCCATGCCTACCATTGGCGATTATGAGTTTGATAAAAAATTAAAGCACCTCGCCGAACTCGAAAAAGCACATCCTGATTTGGCCGATCCGAATTCGCCTACGCAACGGGTTGGTGGCGATATCACTAAAAATTTTATTACGGTAAACCACAAATACCCCATGCTATCGTTGGGGAATACTTATAGTGAACAGGACCTCCGCGATTTTGACGAACGTATCCGTAAAGCCATTGGCGATAATTTCGAATATGTTTGCGAACTGAAATTTGATGGATTATCCATTAGTCTTACCTACGAAAACGGTAAACTTTTGCGTGCTGTTACCCGTGGTGATGGCACTAAAGGGGATGATGTGACCAATAATGTAAAAACCATTCATACCATCCCACACCAGATCAGATCGGCTATTGCACCGGAGCATTTCGAAATCCGTGGCGAAATTTTTATGCATAAAGCGGCTTTTTTACGATTAAATGCAGCCCGTGAGGAACTTGGCGAAATCCCCTATGCAAATCCCCGCAACTTTGCATCGGGCACCATAAAAATGCAGGACAGTAAAGAAGTGGCCAAAAGGCCCTTGGATGGGTTTATCTACTTTCTGTATACCGATAAAAATGAATTTAAAACCCATTGGGACAGCTTAAATGCGGTAAAAGAGTGGGGATTCCATGTTTGCGAGCATACCAAACTGGTTTCGGGCATAGATGCCGTACTCGAATTTATCCATTACTGGGAAAGCGAACGTTTTAAACTGAGTTACGACATTGATGGTATTGTAATTAAAGTAAATAATTATGCACAACAACAGGAATTGGGTTTTACATCCAAATCGCCACGTTGGGCTATTTCCTATAAGTATAAAGCAGCGGAGGTACAAACCGTTCTGGAAAAAGTAACCTACCAGGTAGGCAGAACCGGGGCCGTAACACCGGTTGCCAATTTAAAACCCGTTTTATTGGCCGGTACTACCGTTAAGCGTGCTACCTTACATAACGCAAACGAGATAGATCGTTTAGATTTACATGAAGGTGATACTGTTTATGTTGAAAAAGGGGGTGAAATTATCCCTAAAATCATTAAGGTAAACCTGGAGAAACGGTTACCGGAATCGAACAAAGTACACTACCCGCATCATTGCCCGGAATGCGGAACTGAACTGATCAGAAAAGAGGGTGAAGCGGTACACTATTGCCCTAACGACGAAGGTTGTCCGCCGCAGATTGTAGGTAAAATCCAACATTTTATTTCGCGCAAGGCGATGAATATTGACGGACTTGGCGACGAAACCATCGAGACCTTTTACAAACATGGCCTTGTAAGACACATCAGCGATTTGTATACGCTATACCAAAAATCGGATCAGCTCAAAACCTTAGACCGTTTTGGAGAACGCTCGATCGAAAACATGCTTGCCGGAATTGAAAAATCGAAAGAAATGCCTTTCGAAAAAGTGCTGTTTGGGCTGGGCATCCGTTATGTTGGCGAAACCGTGGCCAAAAAAACCGCTGCAGGGGTAAAAAATATCGACAATCTTACTAAGGCTACGGTAGAGGAATTAATCGCCATTGATGAGATCGGGCAGCGCATTGCGGAAAGTATTGTTGAGTATTTTGGAAAATCTGAGCACTTAAAACAGATAGAATTATTAAAATTAGCAGGATTACGGTTTGAAATTGAAGAAAAAGTAATTGCGCTGGCCAGTGATAGACTTATTGGAAAAACATTCGTAATTTCGGGCGTTTTTGAAAACTTTAGTCGCGATGAGCTAAAAGACATGATTGAAGCTAACGGAGGAAAGATGTTGAGCGGCATTTCGGGCAAATTGAATTACCTGGTAGCAGGCGACAATATGGGGCCATCGAAACTGGAAAAAGCGAATAAGCTTAATGTTCCGATCATCAGCGATGCAGAGCTTTTAGAAATGATAAAATAAATGAGCGAGTGATTGAATGTATAATTGATTAAACGTTTAAGCATTCAATCCCTCTTTCAAAATTGAATAATTATAAATTAAAATGAACAAATTTCAGGGTACTGGTGTAGCATTGGTTACACCTTTCAACACAGATGGATCAGTTGATTATAACGGCTTAAAAAACCTGATTAATCATTTGGTAGACGGAGGGATAGATTACCTCGTTTCTTTAGGTACAACCGGCGAAACCGCTACAATGACCAAGGACGAGAAGAAGAAGGTGTGGGCCTATACTGCTGAAATTAATAACAATAGATTACCATTGGTTGCGGGCATTGGCGGCAATAATACGATCGCTATAGCTGAAGAGATTAAATCTTTCGATGCTGCCGGGTACAGCGCAATTTTATCCGTTAGTCCTTATTACAACAAACCTACCCAGGAAGGAATTTACCAGCATTATAAGTATTTGGCTGAAATTTCTCCTTTGGATTTGATTTTATACAATGTACCGGGCCGTACCGGAAGCAACATGAGCGCAGAAACGACCTGCAGATTGGCTCATGATTTTAAGAACATCATTGCTACTAAAGAAGCATCGGGAAGTTTCGATCAGTTTAACCAGATCATGAGGGATAAACCTGCAGATTTTCTTTTAATTTCAGGAGATGATCCGGTTACTTTGCCTATGATCGCTTTAGGTGCTGCAGGTATTATTTCAGTAATCGGAAACGCTTTACCTAAGCAGTTTTCAGATATGGTGAAACTTTGTTTAGCCGGCGATTATAAGGCAGCCTTACCTGCTCATTTAGGCTTAATCGAGTTTACCCGTTTGGCTTTTGCCGAGGGTAATCCGGCAGGGATAAAAGCCGCATTAAAACATTTAGGTGTTTGTGGCGATACGGTAAGGTTGCCGCTGGTTAAAGCTTCTTCGGCATTGGAACAATCAATTATTGCAGAAATAGATAAATTAAGTGTAGTGGCTTAAATAGCCATCAACCATAACGTTTCGGAACAGACTGTTTGATTTTGCTGCAAAATGCAAAAGAGAGCAGTCTGTTTTTTTTGTTTTAATTGGCTTAGCATTAACAACGAGAGCTGTGGGCAAAAAAAGAGCATCAAACGATATTCGAAGCTCTTTTTATCTTATCAGGCAATTAATTTATTTCTTCTTTCCAGTAACAGGTTATCCTGCCAAACACCTTTTGCTTTACCTATTTTTTCCCGGTACCCCACTACCCTGAAGCCGGCTTTTTCATAAATTTTTAATGAAGCTGAGTTCTGAAGGAAAATTCCTGCCTGGAGCATCCAAATTCCTTTCTTCTCACTTTCAGTAATCAAAGCATTTAACAGGGAAGAGCCAATCCCCTGCCCCTTGTAGCCCTGTTTAACGAACACTTCAATTTCTGCAACGCCGCCAACATCATAATTGGCTATTACCGGCAAAAGTGCACACCAACCAACAATTTCTTTACCGCGGCGGGCTACAAACCTGCAGCTCTTAAGATGTGATGAGTCCCAATCTTTCCATAACATTTCTGGTGTTCTGAAACTTGCGGTTCCTGTAGCGATTCCTTCCTGATAGATAGTTTTAACTTCGTCCCAATCTGTTGAACGCATCATTTCCATCATAGTCTAAATTAATTTGGCCAAGATTACCTTTAAGATTAATGTTTTGTTATACTAAATTAGCCAAACACGCATCATCTAGCACATCATACAGAAACAAGTTTGTCCTGTATTATAAAACAACACAAGAACACAATAAAACGGACCATTAAAATGTATTTTTGTAACAGGAACGTTAATAAGCCCTTATTGATTTAATTTTTTTGAATATTCGAGGGGGCTCATGCCCACCCGCTTTTTAAAAGCGTTGTAAAAAGCACTCCGGGAAGAAAATCCTGCACTATAGGCCAATGCCTCTAGGGTGAAATTCTGTATAATATCGGGATTCCGGATACTTTCCTTGATCCAGTTTACACGGTAATGGTTGATATAATCGATAAAGGAGTTTTGAAAATAACTGTTTAAAACAATGGAGAGCTTATGGCTGCTCAAACCAATTTCTTTGGCAAGGGATTGGAGCCTGATATCCTTATGCCTGAATGATTGATTTTTATGGATATGCACTTCTAATTTTTGGCCCCATTCTTCTAACTCTTTGCGGCGGTCTGTAAGCCCCAGAAAGCTTCTCTTGATGGACAACAGGGTTGATGCTTTAACATTTAACAATGAAGCGACCAGGTTTAAGGGCAAGCGGTCTAAATAGCCCGGGTTGGTTTTAGCAAAATACAGATACCGCTCCTTTGCATTGCCAACACGTATAATATGGGCCCTTTGCTGTGCATCTTTATAATATTTTTCTAAAATGGCCCTGAAGATATAATTGAGCCCGAAATGGTAAGTAAAAAGACGGTTGAGTTCATTATTGTGTATAGCCAGCAGATCTGTATCTTCTACAGCCACTACATATTCCTGAGAATATCCCGATCCGTGAAGGCCGGATATGGAACTTACAAAGTCATTTTCAACTGAAATGTAGGTAGTTATTTTTCGTTTATTATGAGTGGTACAGCCCATTAGGGCACCTTTAACAATGAAGTAAATGTATTCGCATACTTCATTCTCGTTAAACAGTACCTGGTCTTTTTTAATCCTGAGCCTTAAAAGATGCTTCTCAAATTCTTCTTTCAATTTAGCATCTACCTTATGTACCTTACTGAGTACCTGTAGCAAATACTCCACATCCTTACTTTCTGCTTTATTGTATTGCAAATGTTCCGACACCTTATACTGTTAAATATTGATCACTTTATATGAAATGATTAGCACCCTTTGCCTTAACACCAAGCTTGTAATATCTTTAAATCAATATTTCTGCTTTGTATTTAAATCTTATAGATTAGAGATGGCAAATAAAAAGAAAGCTAAGAAAACTTATACAATGAAGTTCAATTTGTCTTATATATTTTACAGTAAAAACAACGTTTATTAATAAATAACGAAAAAATTACGGTACATAAAAAAACCCCAGGATATATCCTGAGGTTCTTCATCAATATTTTGGTCGCTTATGCTTTATTTTTAGTTTCCTGAACTTCTAAACGGATGGCCTGAGCTAAATTTTTCAAATCCTGCATACCTTTACGTATACGGGTTCCAGCTGCGCTGTTACCTTTGTTATAAAATTTGTCTACATCAGCTTCTAAAGCTGCCACTAAACTTTTTACTTCTTCAAATTTTTTCATTTTTAATTACTCCTATGGTTCTTTAAGGTTTTAGTTTTAATTATCTACTCTAATTTAAAGGGTTTGATGAAATAAAAAAATTTTTAGAACAATAAAAAACGGCCTTCTATACCGTTTTTTTCCACATCATATGCTTTTATAAACATATTAGCGACTAAAAAAACACATCAAGTGGCTGAAATATAGCTTTTTATAAAAATAATCTCAACAAAAAGCCCTTTAAACGGGTTTAAAGGGCTTTGTAATATGCTAATTGATCTTAAACAGTAGCAAAAAGATTCTCTTTGTAATATCCGTTTTCTAATTTTTCGGCTACTTCACTAAAAGCATCCAAAGTACGTTGCACATCTTCTAAAGTATGCACTGCAGTTGGAATCAACCTTAATTCGATCATCCCTTTCGGAATTACAGGATATACCACTATAGAACAAAAGATACCATAGTTTTCACGAAGATCGAAAGTTAGTGCCGTGGCATCAGAAAGTTCTCCTTTTAAGAAAACCGGTGTAACTACCGAATCGGTAACGCCTAAATCGAAACCGCGTTCGCGTAAACCTTTCTGTAAGGTCATGGCAATTTCCCAAAGTTTTTCTTTTAATTCAGGACGGCTTTTCAACAGCTCCAAACGTTTTAACAAACCGATTACCATTGGCATAGGCAAAGCTTTGGCAAATGTTTGCGAGCGCATGTTGTACCTTAAGAAATTGGTAATCTCTTCTGTTGAAGCTACGAAAGCACCGATACCGGCCATTGATTTAGCGAATGTACCAAAATAAACATCAATACCGTCTATACAGTCCTGTGCTTCGTGGGTTCCTGCACCTGTTTTACCCATGGTACCAAAACCATGTGCATCATCAACCAAAATCCTGAATTCGAATTCTTTCTTAAGGTCAACAAGTTCTTTTAATTTACCCTGCGCACCGCTCATTCCGAAAACACCTTCGGTAATCAATAAAATACCACCGCCTGATTCCTGCGTCAATTTTGTGGCACGTTCCAGTTGTTTACGTGCACTTTCGATATCGTTGTGTTTATATACAAAACGTTTACCCATGTGCAGACGCAGACCATCAATAATACATGCATGAGATTCTGCATCGTAAACAATTACATCGTTACGGTCAACCAGTGTATCGATAATCGATACCATACCCTGATAGCCGTAATTTAATAAAAATGCATCGGGTTTACCCACAAAGGCAGCAAGCTCCTGCTCCAGTTGCTCATGGTATTTAGAGTTACCACTCATCATACGGGCACCCATCGGGTAAGCCATACCATATTGCGCTGCAGCTTCTTCGTCAGCTTTTCTAACCTCCGGATGATTGGCTAAGCCTAAATAGTTGTTTAAACTCCAAACCAAGTGCTCTTTTCCTTTAAATTGCATGTGCGGTGCAATTTCTCCCTCTAATTTTGGAAATGAGAAATACCCATGAGACCATTTTTGGTGTTGACCAATCGGGCCCATGTGTTTTGCTATTTTATCAAATATATCCAATGTATTATCTGTTTTTTATTATAAAATTTTGCGAATTTAAGCTTTATTCGTCTTAAAATCAACCTGCTTAACTATTTTAGCTTTTAACTTAGCCTTTTAGCACGCTAATTTTATGCCAAAAAAGCCCCGGCGTTACACCGGGGCTTTAAAAAGGTTTTAGTCTGTTTTAATCAACATTATCGTGTAAGAAAGAATTGTTCGGCCTGATCTCGGTACCACCATCCTGATCGTTGCTTAACGTAAATCTACTTACCTGCGATTCGGATGAATGCTGAACTTGTTGCAACTGCATTTGCTTACGTTTGTAAGCAGGCTCGTTTTCCAATTCCTGTAAACCGTTTGTGGTACGCAATTTCATGCTCAAATCTTTTAAACGTAAGATACGTTCTTTAGATTTTTTTAATTGCTCCTCCATCGATTCGTCACTTTTATTGTCGTCTAAACCTACAACAGGCATTTCGATTTGTGGCTCAGGCTCTGGCATTGGCTGCGCTTGTGCAACCGGTGTTTCGAATACAAAATTAGTTTCAGCTAATTTTACTTCGAACTCAAATCCGGTTTCCTTCGCTTCTTCTACCTGAGGCTCTTCCTCCATTAATGTATGACGGACCACATTATTTTCAGGCTCCTGAACTTTCTGAGGTTCAGATTTATTGAACATACCACCAAAAAGATCTGCCTGTGAAACCTCTTCTTTGGCTTTTAAAACAGGCTCATAAGATGGCGCTGCTTTAGGCTTAATAAAAGAGTTTACCGGTTCAACCGGGCGAACAAGCGGAGCTTCTTCAGGTGTTAAAAGTGATATTTTCTTTTTATTTTTTTCTTCGTTTACGCGTTCTTCAGAGGTTTGGAAACCTGTAGCAATAATCGTTACCGAAAGTTTATCGCCTAAAGATTCGTCAGTACAGTTACCCCAGATCAGATCAGCAGATAAACCGGCCTTTTCCTGGATATAATCGGTAATGATCGAAACCTCATCCATGGTTACTTCGCGCAGACCAGAACTAATATTCAACAAAATGTAACGGGCACCTTCAATTTCGCTATCCTTTAATAACGGAGAAGCCAAAGCTCCTTCTACTGCCTGTAAGGCACGATCGTCTCCTTCGGCAGCAAAGCTACCCATAATGGCCACACCGCTATCTTTCATAACGGTACGCACATCTTTAAAATCGACGTTGATATAACCCGGAACAGTAATGATCTCTGCGATTCCTTTAGCTGCAGTTGTTAAAATATCGTCGGCCTGGCCAAAGGCAGAACCCAGGGTTAAGTTTCCGAAAATTTCGCGCAGGCGATCGTTAGAGATTACCAGGTAAGAATCTACATATTTTTTCAGTTCTTCCAATCCTTCATCAGCCTGCAACTTACGTCTTTTCCCTTCGAAAGAAAATGGTGTAGTAATGATGGCTACAGTTAAAATATCAAGTTCCTTGGCCGCTTTTGCAATGATCGGAGAGGCTCCTGTTCCGGTACCACCACCCATTCCTGCTGTAATAAAAAGCATCTTGGTTGTATTACCCAACATTGCCTTAATATCATCTATATTTTCTATTGCTGAGTTTTTACCAACCTCAGGAATAGAACCAGCTCCCATTCCTTCGGTTAAACTAGCACCTAACTGTACCTTGTTAGGGATAGGGCTAGACTCCAAAGCCTGGGCATCTGTATTACAAATAATAAAATCCACACCAGTAATACCAGAAAGGTACATATGGTTCACCGCGTTGCCGCCACCGCCTCCAACACCAATTACTTTGATGATCGAAGACTTATCTTTTAACATTTCGAACTGCATATCTTTATGAATCAGTTGTTTAAAAATTTTTAAATTCTGTTCATTACTCCATGTAATATTAACACTTTTTCAACAGACGTTTTCCACAAGTGTTAAGAATGTGGAAAACTCTTTCTTTGTTGAAAAATAATTAGCTTTTCAGGTAATCCTCATCGCTTACATTCATGTCGTCCTGAATGAAAGTTCTTGTTTTTGCCAGTAATTTATCGAACAAACCCGGTCCGCGTTTTTCTTTTTCCTTGGCCGCTTTTGGTTTCTCAACAAAAACACCAGGTTGTTTCATTTCTTCAATCAGCTCTTCTGCTTTCTGGATTCCTTTGATCAGCAAACCAACACTGGTAGCATACATCGGGCTTTTCAGATCATCGTAAATCGCCTTAGGCATATCTTCGTATTTAGACAAATGCTCGTTAGGATAACCAATACGGCAATCTAAACCGGTAACATATTCTACCGCCTGCGATAAGTGCTTTAACAAGGCACCACCACCGGTAATTACAATACCACCGATTAGTTTTTTCTCGTAACCTGATGATTTGATCTCGTAGTAAACATGCTCGATGATTTCTTCCATACGGGCCTGAATTACATAAGCCAGGTTTTTAACTGAAATTTCTTTCGGTTCGCGGCCACGTAATCCCGGAACACAAATAATTTCGTTTTCTTTATTTTCTTCAGCCAGTGCTGAACCGAAACGCGTTTTTAGCAACTCAGCCTGATTGCGCATTACCGAACAGCCTTCCCTGATATCTTCTGTAACACTATTACCACCAAACGGGATCACCGCCGTATGGCGGATAATGCCTTCGTGGAAAATAGCGATATCGGTAGTACCACCACCAATATCAACCAGGGCAACTCCAGCTTCTTTTTCTTCCTCGCTCAACACCGATTCGGATGAAGCCAATGGTTCAAGAATTAAATCCTGAGTTTGCAAGCCTGCATTGTTTACACATTTAATGATATTTTTTACTGCGGTAACCTGACCGGAGATGATGTGGAAGTTGGCTTCCAGGCGTACTCCTGCCATACCAATCGGATCTTTGATACCCGGTTCGTTATCGATGGTAAATTCTTGCGGTAATACATGGATGATCTCCTCACCCGGCGGCATTACCAGCTTAAACATATCATCGATTAATTTATCGATGTCTTTTTTGCCGATTTCGTTGTTTAATTCTCTTCTGGTTAAAATTCCTCTGTGCTGTAAGCTCTTGATGTGCTGACCAGCAATACCCACATTTACCACCTGTATTTCTACATTGGATTGTCCGCTTGCTACTTCAACTGCTTGAGCAATGCCCTGTACGGTTTTTTGAATGTTAGAAACCACTCCACGTGTTACACCCGCCGATTCTGCCTTGCCTATTCCTAAGATCTCTATCTTACCGTGCTGTGTTCTACGACCAACGATAACACAAATTTTTGTAGTACCGATATCCAATCCTACTACAATGGGCGACTGACTGGTAAATTTTGCCTTGTCCATATTCGTTAATTTTGCTGAGTTTTATACAATTTTTCCAGGGCTTTGATTTCTTTCTCCCTCGCTTCTCGCTGCTTTTTTAAATCTGCCTCAGATTTTGCCGGCTTTGGCTGTGTTGTTACCGCTTGCTTCGGTTTTTCTTTTTTATCTGCCGGCTTCACTTCCTTAGGTTTATTGGCCTGCGTTGTTGCCGGTTTTTTTTCTTCTTTTTTTGTTGGTTCTGCTTTTGCAGGCGTTACCTTTTTTACTTCGGGTTTCTTTAATTCCTCTTTCCTGGCTTCTACCTTTTTAGGTTCGGGCTTTTTAGGGGCTGCTTCTTTCGGCTGATCGGCTTCAGGGCGGTCGTCCATTATGGTATTGATGGTACTTCTGATCAGCGAGTCCGCTACGTTACGCTGTATCCTCAAACTATCAGCTGCCGAAAATGTTTTCGATTTTTTCCCTAACTCTGTCGAATCTCTTTTCTCGCAAACAATCTGGTTGGTATATTTAATATTAATGGTTTTATAAGTATCCCAACCTACCTGCGGCATTGCCTTTTTATAAAACAGCAACAGGTTTTTCATTTTCTTTTCAAGCGAATCGGCATTCCCCAGAATAATACGCTGGTTACCCACCCTTGGGATTAATGTGATGTCGTTTTTCTGATCAACCACAATCTGTTCGATCTGCGAATCCCAAAGGGTATCTTTTTTAATGTACAGCGCCGTTTTATACAGATCGCGTCCTAACTGGGTATGCAAAGTATCAACCCTGCTGCCAAAAACTTCGGTAATATGACCAGTTGCAACCAAAACATTGGCAGTAAAGTTTGATGAAATAGGCATTTTTAAGCCATCATTATCGATGTAAAAATCCTGTCCGTTTTCATTTAAAATACGTACAATAGGCTGGCGCTGTTTTACTTCGATGTGCAGCACCCCATCCATATCTACATACACTTTGGCAAAACCGATATAAGGGTTGGATTGCAGTTTTTGCTCAATTTTATGGATATTGATATTCTCCAGGTTTCTGCCCAGCAATACCCCCTGATCTTGCTTTAAAATCTCGTCAATTTCTTCGCGCTCAATAAAATTATCAGCACCCGGGATGATAATTTTAACATCGGTACACTTAACCGTCTGCTTTTTAACATTGATAAACCCCAAAAGCACAACCACCCCTGCCAGGCTGATCAGCCAGGCAAAGCCGGTAAAAATTGCACTCCAGTTTATTCGTTTAAGCATTGTTTAATGTATTTTTTAAAGGTTCGATAATCGTATCAATATCACCGGCACCTACCGTTAAAATTAATTCAGGTTTTGTGTCCTTAACGTACTGAACCACAAAATCTTTTCCACATATTTTCTTTTCACTCAGGGTAACCTTATCCAGTAAAAACTGTGCATTTATACCCTCAAGCGGCAATTCTCTTGCCGGATAAATTTCTAGCAGCAGCAATTCATCGGCAGTGCTTAAAACTTTTGCAAATTCATCTGCAAAATCCCGCGTACGGGTAAACAGGTGCGGCTGAAAAACCACTGTTAGTTTTTTATCAGGATACAACTGCCGTACCGCATCAAAGCAGGCTTTCAGCTCTTCAGGATGATGTGCATAATCATCGATATAAATCTGATTGCCATTATTTACAATATATTCGAAACGGCGCTTAACCCCTTTAAAATTGGCAACAGCCTGTTTTACCTTATCTGCATCGATACCTAAAGCCAGGGCAATTGCAATGGCCACAGTGGTATTCTCTACATTATGTTTTCCCGGCAGCATTAGGCTGATGTCTTTTATGTTATGCGTAGCATCGGCATAATCGAATACAAACCTGGAACCTTCAACCCGCAGGTTCCCCGCTTTTACAGACGCAGTGTTACTGGCTGCATAACTGATACTGTTTTCTAAAGGCAATCCTTCGTGTACATACAGCGTCCCTTCGGCCTTCAGCTGTCCGGCGAACAACCTGAAAGATTCTTCAAGGTGGCTTTTATCACCATAAATATCCAGGTGATCGGCATCCATAGAAGTTACTACGGCCATGTCTGGATGTAAGGTCAGGAAAGAACGGTCATACTCATCAGCTTCTACCACAACCACATTATTATCGCCAAAAAGGACATTACTATTGTAATTAGTGGTTATGCCGCCTAAAAATGCCGTACAATCGTAACCTGTATCTTTTAAAATGTGCGCTACAATTGATGAAGTGGTGGTTTTACCGTGAGTACCGGCAACGGCAATGCAAAACATCCCCTTACTGATAATGCCCAATACCTCAGAACGCTTTTTAAGGCTAAAACCTTTATCCATGAAGTGATTTAAAATCTTCGAGTCTTTTCTTATAGCCGGTGTATAAACCACCAGGGTATCGTCCTCATTCTCTAAAAATGAAGAAGGCAATGAGGCAGCTTCATCTATGTAGGTAATTAAAATACCTTCCTGTTCCAGTTTTTCGGTCAGCTTGGTCCTGGTCTTATCATAACCACAAACCACCTGCCCGCGTTTAGCAAAATAACGGGCAAGTGCACTCATGCCGATACCACCGATACCTACAAAGAAAACCCTGTTTATTTTACTTAATTCCATTTTTTTTGATTTGAGATGCTAGATAAGGGATTTGAGACTTGAGAATGCGACATAAAGCCTAATCTCAAATCTAATTTCTCCTATCTCCCATCTGTTTTTTCATATCTCTTATTTAATCAATTTCAATACCTCGCCGGCAATAATTTCGTCGGCTTCGGGCAGTGCCATTTTACCTATATTTTCAGCAAGCTTTTCGCCCTGTTCTTTATGATTTAAAAGTTCGAGGGCTGCCTTTACCAAAGTATCTTCGGCAGAGCGGTCGTTAATTAACAGTGCTGCTCCGTTTTTCACCAATGCCATTGCATTTTTGGTTTGGTGATCTTCTGCCACATTTGGCGAAGGCACCAAAATAACCGGTTTTCTGATCAAACAAAGTTCAGCAATGGTTCCCGCCCCTGCCCTGCTGATGATAACATCGGCAGCAGCATAAGCCAGGTCCATCTTATTTAAAAACTCAAGGATGCGAACGTTTGGATGATAATCAAGCCCCAACCTTTCAACAATCCCCTGGTAATAATATTTACCTGTTTGCCAGATCACCTGCACATCCTGCGCAATAATATCAGGCAGGTGTTTTTCAATTGCTTTATTCAGCGTTCCGGCGCCCAAACTACCCCCGGTAACCATAATGGTCTTTTTCAAGGGATCGAGTTTTAGCAGCTCTGCACCCTGAAAATGTTTCCCCTGGATGTCTACTACTTCCTTCCGGACAGGGTTTCCGGTTTTTAAAATTCTATCTGCAGGAAAAAACTGATCCATCCCATCAAAAGCAACGCATATTTTGGATGCTTTTTTACCCAACCATTTATTGGTTACGCCGGCATAAGAATTCTGTTCCTGGATGAGGTAAGGGATTCCTTTTAAGGAAGCTGCATACAACAAAGGCCCGGAGGCGTAACCACCTACCCCCACAACGGCATCGGGCTTAAACTCTTTAATAATCTGTATCGCTTTATTTACGCTACCGATAACCTTAAATGGAAGTGCCAGATTTTTCACAATCGAGCCGCGTTGCATTCCGCTGATGTTTAAGCCAATAATCTTATATCCGGCCGCAGGAACCTTTTCCATTTCCATCCGGCCTGTTGCGCCCACAAATAAAATATCACAGGAAGGGACCAAGCGTTTAAGCGCATTGGCTATGGCTACGGCGGGAAAAATGTGCCCGCCGGTGCCACCACCTGATATGATAATTTTTGGGGAATTATTCATTTACTGTTTAATTAATTTTTTTAACCGCAAAGCGCGCAAGGTTTTCGCAAAGCGCACTAAGTTTATTTACCACGAAGGCATAAAGTATTTTGGTGCCTGGTTTAATTTTTCAACCTTTCAACGCTCTAAGCATTCCAACACTCAACCCTCCACCTTCGACCGTTCAACCTTCATTAAGCCATCGCCAGAATCTCTCCAACGATGATTTTATTATTTGTCTTTTCTTCTTTCGAAGTCAATTTTGCATTTTCTTCCACATCACGGCTTACACTTAAAATAATGCCAAAAGCCACACTGGTAAAAATCATGGAAGTACCTCCCATGCTAACCAGCGGAAGCGGAACCCCGGTAACCGGACCTAAACCAACTGCTACCGCCATATTGGCAAAAGCCTGAATGGTAAGGCTGAAACTTAGCCCTGCTGCAAGCAGTGCCCCAAAGGCCTTGGGTGCCCGCGTGACAATCTTAATACACCGGTATAAAAGCACCAGGTATAGTATCATGATTACAATTCCTCCCACAGTTCCCCATTCTTCAATAATAATGGCGAAAATAAAATCCGAATACGGGTGTGGCAGGAAATTGCGTTGTGTACTATTACCTGGTCCTTTACCAAAAACACCACCAGTAGCCAAAGCAATTTTTGCCTGGTCTGCCTGGAAAGTTTTATCTGAATGCTGCATTTCGGGGTGCATAAACGAGTTTATACGCGACATGTAAGTTTTCCTCCTTGGACCTAAAAAGAAAACAAACATTAACAGGATAAAGCCACCTGCACAAACTATGGCAATCTGCTTGATACTGATCCGTCCGATAATTAACAGCAAAATACTTACACCAAACAACATTAATGCGGTAGAGAGGTTGGCCAGTGCAATTAACACAAACACTACACAAACCGATCCCATAATTGGTATAAATGATTCTTTTACATCTTTAATATTCTCTTGTTTTTTGGTGAGCATACGCGCCAAAAATGTAATCAATGCAAGCTTGGCCAAATCGGACGTTTGGAAGGTCAGCCCGATTACCGGAATTTTCACCCAGCGCGATGCATCGTTTAAGTTGGTTCCGAATATCAGCGTATAAAACAGCAAAGGAATGGTTACAATCATGAGCACCTTCGAAATACCGGCATAATAACGGTAATCGAGCAGGTGGGCGATATAAATCATGCCAATACCCAACAACACAAAAATCAGGTGTTTGGTTAACAAAAGCTTTTCAACTGCTTCGCCCTTTTTATATGCCAAAGTTCCCGTTGCGCTATACACTGCCATTACTGATATAAGCGAAAGCAGGATGATGATCAACCAGATCCACCTGTCGCCTTTGGTTTTATTAAGTAGTGCCTGCAACATCATTGAGCCTCCTATTATAATTCTCTAACTGCCGCTTTAAACTGGTTACCGCGGTCTTCATAATTTTTAAACAAATCAAAACTTGCACAAGCTGGCGAGAGCAAAACCGTATCGCCACGTTTAGCCAGGTGAAACGCAATTTGAGCAGCCTCATCAGCCGAAAAAGTATTTACAATTACCTCTACATCTTCCTCAAAAGCATCGTGGATGCGTTTATTGTCTTTACCTAAACAAACTATCGCCTTAACCTTACTTCTTACCAGATCTTTAAGCATGCTGTAGTCGTTGCCTTTATCAACACCGCCCATAATGAGTACAACATCGCTGGTCATACTTTCCAGGGCATACCAGGTAGAATTTACATTGGTAGCCTTACTATCGTTGATAAAATCGATTCCAGAAATTTTAGCTACATGCTCCAGGCGATGTTCAATGTTCTTGAAATTACCCATGCTTTCGCGGATAGATTCATTTCTTAGTTCTAAAACTTTAGCTACAATGCCAGAAGCCATAGAATTATAAACGTTGTGCTTGCCCTGTAAGGCTAAATCTGAAATAGACATGGTTAGTTGATTAGTTGGTTCAGTAAGGATATGTATAGTTGTTTCTTCTAAGTAAGCACCTGTTTCAACCGGTTTTACAATCGAAAAAGGATAAGTTTTGGCAAGAGGTTTGGCAATGGCCATGGCTTTTAAGCTTTCCTCATCATCGGCACAGTAAATGAAAACATCATTTGCCGTCTGGTTTTGGATAATGCGCATTTTTGATGCTGCATAATTCTCCAGTTTATAATCGTACCGGTCTAAATGATCGGGCGTGATATTCAATAAAACTGCAATGTCTGCCTTAAACTCAAACATATCATCGAGCATGAAACTCGAAATTTCAAGCACATAATAATCATATTGATCGGTAGCCACCTGAGCTGCAAAACTCTGCCCGATATTACCAGCCAAGCCTACATTTAAACCAGCATTTTTTAAAATGTGATAAGTTAACAGGCTTGTGGTCGATTTTCCGTTTGAGCCGGTAATGCAAATGGTTTTAGCGGCGGTATAGCGTTTGGCAAACTCGATTTCCGAAATCACCGGGATACCCTTTGCTACCAATTTTTTAACAATTGGAGCCGTAGGCGGAATACCAGGGCTCTTAATCACTTCAGTGGCACTCAGAATTAATTCTTCGCTATGCTTTTCAGATTCGAAAGGCACACCCAGTTTTTCAAGAGCAGCTTTATACTTGTCGGCAATTACACCATAATCGGAAACAAATACCTCGAAACCTTTGGCCTGTGCCAGCTTTGCAGCACCAACACCGCTTTCGCCGGCGCCAAGAATAACCACACGGCCCTGCCCGGTCATTGCTGACGTAGTATTGCTAGATGTGATGTTACTTGTGCTCATTTTATTTTTTTAGCATCGAGTAGTAAGTATTAGTATCAAGTACTACTCAATAATTTTTTCATTATTCAGGATACCCGGGGCACCTTGTTATTCTTTTTAAATCGGAGTAATAAATCCTACCCCTAAACCTTATACTTTCTACCTTAGCTTAAGTGTTACAATGGTCATAATGGCCAGCATGATTCCAATGATCCAAAAGCGTGTTACAATTTTGGCTTCGTGGTAGCCCTTTTTCTGGTAATGGTGGTGTAATGGCGACATCAGGAAAATCCGGCGCCCCTCTCCAAACTTCTTCTTGGTATACTTAAAGTAAGAAACCTGCATAATTACCGAAACCAGTTCTACCAGGAATATTCCACATAAAATCGGGATCAAAAGTTCTTTACGGATCATCAGCGCAAAAGCGGCAATAATACCTCCTATAGCCAAACTTCCGGTATCGCCCATAAAAATCTGAGCGGGGTAAGAATTGTACCAGAGGAAACCAACACATGCTCCAACAAACGCTCCGGCAAAAATCATCAGCTCTGCGGAATTAGGGATATACATGATATTCAGGTAATCAGCCATGATCGTGTTACCGGAAACATAAGCCAAAATACCCAGGGTAATGCCAATTACGGCAGAAGTACCTGTTGCAAGCCCATCAATACCGTCAGTAATATTTGCTCCGTTCGAAACCGCAGTGATGATAAATACTGTAAAAGCCAAAAAGATAATAAAAGCATACTTCTGGTAATCGCCGCCTAAAAACTTCAGCACCTTGGCATAATCGAACTCATTGTTCTTATAAAAAGGCATATTGGTTTTAGTCGATTTTACATCCTGGGTATAATAAAAAGTTTCACCTTTCTGGCGCAATACCATTGGCACAGAAGACGTATTTTTCACATTATCCTGAACCGTTTCTCTTACTACGATATTGGGATGAAAATACATTGTAGTACCAACAATGAGTCCCAATCCTACCTGACCAACCACCTTGAAACGACCGGCCAGGCCTTCTTTATTTTTCTTGAAAACTTTGATATAATCATCCAAAAAGCCAATTGCTCCCATCCAGATCGTGGTAATCACCATCAGAATAACATAGATATTGGTAATATTGGCAAAAAGCAATGTAGGGATTAAAATACCCAGCAAAATAATGATACCACCCATGGTTGGGGTACCCTGTTTCTGCATCTGGCCTTCCAATCCTAAATTTCTTACCGTTTCCCCTACCTGTTTTTTATGCAAAAAATCGATCAGCCTCCGGCCATATACCGTAGTGATGATCAGCGATAAAATGATAGAAACTGAAGCACGGAAGGTGATGTATTGAAACAACCTCAATCCGGGAATGTCGTAATGCTTATGCAGGTATTCGAATAATAAATATAACATTAGCTGATCGGGTTTAATTGTTCAAGTAAAATTTCTTTATCATCAAAATGATTCTTAACACCGTTTATTTCCTGGTATTTTTCGTGCCCTTTTCCGGCTATTAAAATAATGTCTCCTGGCTGAGCCAAGTGGCAGGCTGTTTTAATGGCTTCTTTCCTGTCTAAAATAGATAAGGTTTTGCGCTTGTTGCTTGGCGATACACCGGCTTCCATTTCGTTGATAATCGTTTGCGGATCTTCAGTACGCGGATTATCGGAAGTCAGAATTACTTTATCGCTCCAATCGCAGGCTACCTGCGCCATTACCGGACGTTTGGTTTTATCACGGTCGCCACCACAGCCAATTACCGTAATGACCTGTTCGGTACCTTTACGGATATTGGCAATGGTACTCAGTACATTCTGCACCGCATCGGGTGTATGTGCGTAATCTACAATACCAATAATTTTATCGGGCGAAGTGATATAATCAAAACGGCCTTCAGCACCAGACAAACTGCTTAAGAGGGTTAACACCTTTAATTTATCCTGTTCGAGCAGAACAGCTGTACCGTATACAGCAAGCAAGTTGTAGGCATTAAAAGATCCCACCAGCTTAAAATAAACGTCTTCGTTATCAATATCCAGGTGCAAGCCGCTGAACTGGTTTTCAATAATTTTAGCTTTAAAATCGGCCAGTTGTTTAAGCGCATAAGTTTTTTTATGTGCCCTGGTATTCTGCAGCATCACCATACCGTTTTTATCATCGGTATTGGTCAGTGCAAAGGAAGATTTAGGTAAACCATCAAAAAACGCCTTTTTAGCCTTCAGGTAACTATCGAAAGTTTTATGAAAGTCTAAATGGTCGTGTGTAATATTCGAGAACACGCCGCCCGCAAACGTTAAGCCTTCAATACGGTGCTGAGCTACCGCATGCGAGCTCACTTCCATAAAACAGTAATCGCAACCGGCATTTACCATATCCCTTAAAAGCTGGTTGAGCGCAATGGGATTTGGTGTAGTATGCGTAGCTGGTACTACCGTATCGTTAATATAATTTTCGACCGTTGATAATAATCCGGTTTTATAACCTAAAGCTTTAAACAACTTAAATAAAATGGTGGCGATGGTGGTTTTTCCGTTTGTACCGGTAATACCTACCAATTTTAAACTGGCAGAAGGATTGCCAAAATAATTACCGGCCATAATACCCAAAGCCACCGAAGTATTTTCTACCTTAATATAGCTTACCTCTGCGTTTAGCTGTTCGGGCAGGTTTTCGCAAACAATCACGGTAGCTCCATCTGCAATGGTCTGATCGATAAACTGATGCCCATCAGCCAACGTTCCAACGATTGCAAAGAAAACATCACCTTTACCTACCTTACGTGAATCGAAATTCAGCGCATTGATTTCCCTATCGGTTCTACCAACCAATTCTTTAATCGTTACACCGTAAAGTAAATCTTGTAATTGCATTTTTTTATTCTTTTTAGTATCAGGTATTCAGAATCAGATATTAAGACCTTAAGCCTTTAACCCTATACCTTTAACCTTTTACCTTAATTCAATTCAATCTGTACACCTAATCCTTTGCCCACTTTTGTACCAGCAGCTATCGACTGACTGATTACTTTTCCAGATCCCAAAACCTTCGTTTTTAATCCGGCATTTCCTAACAGATAAAGTGCATCTTTTAGTCCCATCCCTGTTACGTTCGGCATGACACCTTTACGCTCGCTATTTTCCTGGAAAATTGTTCCTGCACTGGTATCTATAATATTGTAATACTCCGATTTTGAAGCAAAAAGCGGCTTAAATCCAAAAGCTTTATACACTTTCTGAGTCGCTTTACTCTGTCCGGCTTTTGTAGGCGGTGTTCCGGTATTCCCTACCAAGCGGTTAGGAACATCATTGTACATCTGCATATCGCTGGCATAAATGCGATCGGCAACCTCCCTAAACACCGGTCCTGAAACCAGCGCACCGTAATAAGCCCCTTTTGGATCGTTAATTACCACAATCATCGAATATTTAGGCTTATCGGCCGGAAAATACCCTACAAAAGAAGCCTGGTACTGGCGTTTGGCTTTATAGCCTTTATTGGCATCAGCCACCTGTGCGGTACCTGTTTTACCTGCAATTTTATACAAAGGATTATATACAATCTGTTTACCGCTACCTTCCAGCACTACTCCCTCCAGCATACTTTTAATTTTACTTAAGGTTACATCAGAACAAATTTTTTCGCTAATTACCCTGGCTTTAAACTGCTCAATCGGGTTACCAAGCCTCCTGATCTCTTTCACGAAAATTGGCGCTATCATTTTACCATTGTTGGCCACTGCATTATAAAGCGACAACATTTTCAATGGTGTTAACTGCATTTCATAACCATAAGCCATTTGCGGCAAAGTCATGTTCTTGTTCCAGCTTTTATTTGTTTTTGGATTCTTTACTGCCGGTGTGGCTTCGCCAGGGATTTGCAGTCCCATTTTTTCATTCAAATGCCAATCGTACAAATGATCTGTAAACTTTTTAGGATCTGTCCCATATTTACTATTGATCAGGTACGCAATTGCCGCATTTGATGATTGTTCGAAGGCTTTTTTAACCGTAACCACACCGATGCTTCCGTGAGAATCCTTAATGGTATGCCCAGGAATTTTATAAGTACCCGTTCCAACCATGGTATTGGTATCAACCAGTTTATCTTCCAATAAAGCCATATATGAAGCCAATTTGAACGTCGAACCCGGATCCTGGTTACCTGCAATAGCATAGTTAAATTTCTCTTTGTAAACACCTTCTTCTACCTTCGAAAAATTGGCTACCGCACGGATCTCACCGGTTGCAACTTCCATTAAAATCACTGTACCATGATCGGCCTGCGATTTGATCAACTGTTTTTCCAGTGCGCTTTGCGCCAAATCCTGCATATTCACATCAATGGTCGAAATAATATCAGCCCCGTCTTTTGGAGCCACTTCAGCCTCCTCATTTACCGGAATATACACACCACCGGCAATGCGCTGCATGAGCCTTTTTCCGGTTTCACCATTGATATACTCTTTATAGGCACCCTCTAAACCCACCCCATTGGCCACATTTTCGTTTTTATAACCAATGGTACGGGCAGCCAAAGCCTGGAAAGGAAGAATGCGTTTATTTTGCTGCACAGCGATTAAACCACCACTGTATTTACCAATATTATAAAGCGGAAAAGTTCTGATCGTTTTTAAATCGGCATACCCAACTTTGCGGTGAATCAATAAATAACGCGCACTATCCTGACGGCCTTTACGCAGGTAGCGGGCATATTCTTTTGCTGTTTTATCCTGAAAAATCTGCGCCAGCTTATAGCCCAATGAATCCACTTTTTCATTAAACACTTTATCATCGGCAATACCGCCGGCAAACATATCCATACGCAATTCGTATTCCGGAATCGATGTAGCCAGCAAACTGCCATCGTTAGAGTAAATATTCCCACGGGTTGCCTCTACACTCACATATCTCGTAGAAAGACTATCTGCCATAGCTTTCCATTTTTTTCCCTGTACAAACTGCACCTGACCGAGGCGTAAAAACACCGCAAAAGCAAAAAGCACAATTAAGCCAAATGCCAGATATACACGAAGCAAGATGTTTGCTCTAATATTCATCGCTTTTAACAATTATTTTTTTTGGTGGTTCAATCAGTTCTTTTATCCCCAGGGTATCAACCTTTTTGGCTACTTCCGTCAGCTTACTTTTAAACATCAGGTCGGCCTTTAACGATTTATACTCCCATCGCAATTCTTTTACTTCTTTATTTAACTTATCAATACGGCGCACATTATTTACCGCAAAGTGGCTATTGGCAATGTAAACCATTCCTAAAAAAGCCAAAAAACACAAATAAGGCAACGCATCAGTTGCTGCCTCCTTACTTACCAATCCATCATTAAAAAGCTTGCTGATGAAGGAATTACTATCCATTTTCTCTTCAGCAGTTTTCGGCTTTTTGGGCACAGCTTTTAATTCCGGCTCAGGTCCAGTTTCCTCTTCTTCTATCTCTTCTCTAAACCTGTTCATATTTTTTCTGCAATTCTTAGTTTCGCACTGCGGGCCCTGTTGTTTTGCACAATCTCCTCATCAGTGGCAACAATCGCTTTACGTGTAATCACATTAAATGGCTTCTGCTGGTTCCCGAAAAAATCCTTCTCCACTTCTCCCTGGAATTTCCCTTTTGCCATGAAGTTTTTAACCGGCCTGTCTTCTAGCGAATGATAAGACATTACCACTAAATGACCACCCGGTTTTAACACCTCAGCCGCCTGCTGCAAAAAATCTTCAAGCACCTGAATTTCCGCATTCACCTCTATCCTAAGCGCCTGGAAAACCTGCGCCAGGTATTTATTTTCTTTTCCTTTAGGGATGTAAGCCGATATAGCCGATTTCAGGCTGTTGATATCCGTGAAAGGTTTTTCCAAGCGGGCAGTAACAATGGCCCTGGCCAAAGACTTCGCATTTTTTACCTCACCATAGATCCCAAAAATTTTATGCAGCTTGTCTTCAGCATAAGTATTCAGGATTTCAGCAGCCGTTAAATTGCGGTGCTGATCCATACGCATATCCAGATCGGCGTTATGACGGATCGAAAAACCACGTTCCGGCACATCAAACTGATGCGAAGAAACCCCCAGATCAGCCAAAATACCATCAACCTGCCTAAACCCTTTTAAACGGAGATTATTTTTTAAGAAGCCAAAATTCTGATCGATAAAAACAAAACGCTCATCTGAAGGAATATTAGCCTGCGCATCCGGATCCTGGTCAAAAGCAATTAAGGTTCCTTTCGGACCAAGATGTTTTAAAATTTCTTTCGAATGACCACCGCCACCGAAAGTAACATCTACATAAACCCCGTCAGGCTTAATGTTTAAACCATCGATACAGGGCTGCAGCATTACAGGTACATGATAGTTATTCTCCATCTGCACCTCCTTTCTTACCGCCCATTACCTTCTGAGCCAGACTGGCAAAATTGGCCGGCACATCATCAAAGATATCTTCGTACGATTTTTTATCCCAAACCTCAATGCGATCTAACTGGCAGGCCAAAACCAGGTCACTACCGATACCCGCATATTCGACCAACGATTTCGGCAACAATACACGGCCAGCAGCATCAAGCGAAAGCTCAGTTGCCCCACGCGTAAACGCCCTTACAAAGGCACGGTTTTCCTGATCGTAAATATTGAGCTTGGCAAGGTCGGCCACAACAGCGTCCCAAACATTTTTAGGATAGATAACCAGGTTTTTCTCAAAACCACGGTTAATTATGAGCCCATCATTCTCGGCATTAGGCAATTGTTTCTTAAGCGCAGCAGGCACCATAAGGCGGCCCTTTGCGTCAAGTTTACAATCAAATTCTCCTAAAAGTTGGGTCATAGTGGTATCTACACTTTTTATCTAGTGTAAAAGTAAAGAGTTCTACCACTTTTTACCACTTTTTACCACAAAAAAGTTTTCCACATCTTTTTTGTTACGATAATGGCTTCACAATATTAACAGAATAAGCTAATGAAAACAACCAAAAACCGCTTATATACTGATAATAAGCAGGTTAAAAGTAATTTTCAATAAAGTGTCACGCTGGCCCATTTTTACACTCAAATTTTAGGGTTTTAGCAGAAAATCGCTTATTCATGAGATTTAAAATTGAAATACACCTGTTACTTTTTTGGTGAATTTTCTAATACATACTCCAATAACGCGTGCGCATTTATAAACAATAGGTAATCGTAATTTAGACTCATTAAAAATAATTTGGATAAGCGGGATGAAAGCTATTTCTTTGTAACAAACAAATCTGAATACGTTCCCGGTTAAACTAAATGAAGTCAGCAGGCAATTCTAAAAAAATCAGTTGGGCAAAACACCAAAAAAGATGGTTCGGTAAATGGCACCTTTATCTTGGGATTATTGCAGGTGCGATAGTGGCCTTTGTAGGTTTAACAGGTAGCATTCTTGTTTTCCAGGATGAGATAGACCGTGCTTTAAACCCAAAGCTGTTCGGGGTAATTGCCCAAAAGCAAAAAATGCCGGTAGAAGAGCTTGTACCGCTCATTAAAAAGAACTATCCCAAACTCAAAATCGACTACCTGATGCTGAACAACTTCAAAAATCCCAATGAAGCTTACAGCGTTTTGGATTTAAAAAGCAATGAAGAAACTTTTATTAATCCCTATACAGGAAAAATAGGTGGCAAAAGAATACACACCAGTTCTTTTATCCATGTGGTTACCGAACTGCACCGGACCTTACTGATCCCCATTGTGGGGCGGTATATCTGTGGCTTGGCCTCCCTTTGCCTTTTGATCTTAACCATTTCAGGCCTGCGTTTATGGATCCCAAAGAAATGGAAACAGTTAAAATCAGCACTTACGGTAAGGTTTAGCGGTTCTTTTAAAAGACAAAATTACGACTGGCATAATTCACTCGGCTTTTATTCCTCTCCCATTATAGCGATACTCAGCCTTACCGGTTTTTCCATTACTTTTTCTACGCTTGTTATCCCCCTGTTGTTTGTACTTAGCGGAAAATCGCCGCAAGGAGTTGCCCAGCTCTTAGGCGCAAAATCGGCATGGCATGCACAGGCCGTACCCCTGCCGCTTAAACAGGTTGTTGCCGCGGTTAAAGAAAAAATGCCGGATGCCCATATTGGAGGAATAGCATTTCCGGCAGACAAAATGGGCACATACCGGTTAGATGTGTTGAGCGGAAGCCTACCTAAACAAGGGAAACGGGAAATGTTAGTGGTTGACCAATATACAGGCAAAGTATTGCTGAACAGCCGCAAGGATTTCCCTAACGTTGGTAATGCCTACCTTAGCTGGTTAACCCCCATCCATTACGGTAGTTTCGGGGGCAGGCCTACGCAGCTTATTGCCATTATTGCAGGTTTAATGCCATTGGCGCTTTTTATTACCGGATTTGTGATCTGGTGGCCTCGCTATAAAAAACAGAAAAGGGGTAATAAGCAAAAAACAAATGACGCGGATTTTGATGCATCATTAGCAACTGTTCTGGATGAAAAAAAATCAGAGCCGGCGAAAATTAAAACACCACTTCCCAAACCGGGCAAATATTTTGTAATTAATTTTATATCGGGATTAAAATATGCTTTGATCATCCTTCCGATCAGTTTTATTATGGGTGCACTATATGGCCTGCCTTCCGGAATCATTATCCAGCCGGCCGTTTTTGTAGTGGCTTTCAGCTGTGTAATGGTCTGCTTAAATTTCACCTGTGCCTTGCTGTCGGAAGTGTTCAACATCCTGTTTTTAATTCCGTTTAAAAAAGGAAGTGATCAGGTAACGCGATATTTTGCACTCTCAACTGCATTTTTGGTATGTTACCTGGCTGTTTATATGGTATTGCTAAATACCGGATGGGAGGTTTTTTAGGTCCGCTTCTAGATGTTCTGTTCTGACAGTTTTGATTGATTTAATACCTGGATAAACATTAGCCCGGAATCCACTGAAACACAGATTGCTTATCAGGAAATGGTAATATCTTTACTACAAAAAAGGCCTCGCAAATATCATCTGCAAGGCCTTTAATATTTTATGCTTTTTTTTACCCGTTAATGGCTTTAACGCCTGGTAATTCTTTACCTTCCATATATTCGAGTAAAGCGCCACCACCGGTAGATACATAACTTACCTCATCTTCCAATCCGAATTTGGCAATCGCCGCAGCCGAATCTCCCCCGCCGATCAACGAGAATGCTCCGTTATCTTTGGTTGCAGCCACAACCGCATCAGCTACTGCTTTTGTACCCACCTGGAAGCTTTCCATCTCGAAAACCCCCATCGGACCATTCCACAATAAAGTTTTAGAGTTTTTAATCACATCCTGAAATAACTCAGCAGTTTTCGGACCGATATCCAATCCCATCCAATCTGCCGGAATATGGCCTGCCGCCACATCTTGTTTAGCAGCATCGTTTGCAAATTTATCTGCAATAACGGTATCAATTGGTAAAATCAGGTTTACACCTTTTGCTTTGGCTTTTTCAAGCAACGCTAAAGAAAGCTCTTGCTTATCAGCCTCCAGTAATGAAGTACCTATTTCGCCACCCTGCGCTTTTGCGAAAGTATAAGCCATACCTCCACCAATAATCAGGTTATCCACTTTCTCTAATAATTTTTCGATCAAAAGAATTTTATCGGATACTTTGGCTCCACCCATAATGGCAGTAAAAGGCCGTTCTGCATGGTTCAGAATTTTCTCTGCATTTTCTACTTCTGAAGCCATTAAATAACCGAAGTATTTTGCATGAGGAAAAAATTGCGCAATAATTGAGGTCGAAGCATGTGCACGGTGTGCCGTCCCAAAAGCATCGTTTACATAAACATCGCCCAGTTTTGATAATTTTTCAGCAAAAGAAACATCACCTTTTTCCTCTTCTTTGTAGAAACGGAGGTTTTCCAGCAATAAAATCTCACCAGGTTTTAAATCTGCAGCCTGTTTTACCGCACTTTCACCGATACAATCATCAGCAAATTTTACATCAACACCGGTCAAAGCAGATAAATCGCCTAAAATGTGTTTTAAAGAATATTTATTGGTTGGTCCATCTTTCGGACGGCCCAGGTGCGACATTAAAATAACAGCACCACCATCTTTTAAGATTTTAGAAATGGTAGGTAAGGCAGCCCTGATCCTTTTATCATCAGTAATTTTAAATTCGTCGTTTAAAGGAACGTTAAAATCTACCCTAATCAGGGCTTTTTTATCTTTAAAGTCGAACTGGTCAA
The DNA here is from genome assembly GCF_014196715.1 of Pedobacter zeae. GTDB lineage: Bacteria > Bacteroidota > Bacteroidia > Sphingobacteriales > Sphingobacteriaceae > Pedobacter > Pedobacter zeae. The sequence continues at coordinate 505,701 of NZ_JACIEF010000002.1, read as the reverse complement.
TTGTGTTCATGTTTAATTATTTTGATTTTAAGTTTAATTTCATTTCGTAATGGAAGCCGATTCCGGGGATATCAAATTCGGGCGACTCGGTGGTAAAACCGATTTTTTTATAAAATGCTGCTGCTGTTGAGCGGGCATTGCACCATAAATAATCGGTATGATATTCTTTTAAATATTCGATGGCAAAGGTAACCAGTGCAGCACCATAGCCATTTCCAACAGCATCGGGATGCGTGGCCATACCACGGAGCTGATACCCCTCGCCCTCCTCCGGAAAAAAATCATTGCGCATAAAAGTAGCAATAGATTTTATTTCTCCATCTGTTAAAAAACCAAGGTGAAAAGTATCGTAGGCAAGGTCGCCCTCAAAAACACAGGCTTCCAATGGCTTGTTATTGCGTAAAACCAGGCTTCTTAAAGGCAGCACTTCTTCCGGAAGAATAAATTTGACCATATTTTTATCGTTAGCTTATACCTGAAGACATTGCTATTAGGATGCGCAGCAAACGTTTGCAAAGTTAACAAAGCAATTGAAACCCGATAATAATATCACTTACAATTTTCAACATGTTGAAAATTGCTAGCGCGTTCGAATTCAAAAGAATAATCTGCCATTTTCAGTAAAGAAGTGCAGCGCCTATCAATCGCGGCCATCATTGGTAGCATACTCCATATTTGATTGCTTACCTGGAGCATTTTTCTCGTCAATGCGCTTTATAATAAAAGAAAGCACTTTTGCATAAACCACATAAGCTACAAATATGAAAAACCCGAGTTGCAGCGCCGAATTATTGGCTGTAACCGTGGTTAGTGTATCGTTTTTAATGTTCAGGCCGGAGAGCTGGCTTTTAAGTATTCCGTTTAAACCGATATAAGTCATGGTGGTGCCTACTACCATTACATCAGCCATATCCCATTTACCGAGATCGAATGCCATAAACCGCAGCACTTTCTGGCTTCCGAAAAAATTTCTGCAGGATACGTATATCCCTCTTGCCACAATACGGAAAAGCGGCAATACCACTACAAATATGAGCAACAGGACACCAACAAGCACGGCATCGGGTTTGGGCTGTTCAATTAATGTTCCTATAATTCCCAATATACTTTTGCTCTGAAAAAAAAGAACCTGATTATTGAAGACAATTTTATCACCTAATAATGCGAATTCAAGTGTTTTAATGCGTGCATCAACCTCGATTATCGGAGCGCTAACACCCACTGCAAGTAGAACAACCGCAAAAAGCAACGACATGACGAACAATGGCACATGCAATTGTACCTGTTTTCTTAAAAAGAGCCATAGCGTTAATGCAATGGCCACAGAGGCCAGTATACCCCAAGTACAGCGAAACGTATCTTGTCTGATTTGTGCGAGTTTAGTTTCAACGAGGCGATCGTAAGCGGCGGCCCCGGCAACATGGTATTTTTTGTAAATGTTATGTTCTACCGTAGTAATGGTGGTATCGGTACTATCGTAGGTCTGCTCTTCCAGCTCATCTACTTTACTTGCGGCAACATTTTTAAGCCTTTTTAAACTGGTTGGACTAGTGATCTTCGTTACAATGGTTTTTGCAAAAGAGGGCACCTGTGCATGGAGTTCGTCTACATCTACAATGCTGTTAAAAGCGAACTTTTTGAGTTTCCCCCCCAACGTTTTCTGGGGTTTTGTTACTTCTGAAACCGCTTTATTAACCAATCCGTGCAGTTCTTTCTCGATCCCTTTCCGCATCTCTGTTTTCTGTTTTGCCGTTAATTTAAAGCCTTTTACACGTTGATCAACAACAGCCGAAATCTTTTCTCCCCATCGGTCTACGGAAAAAATACCAAACGTAATGTTGTTTGATAAGCTATAATCTTCCTTCATCCTTTTCTGCTCGTAAGAAAGCTGATGGAAACGGTAACCAAAATAGGCTTCACCGATCAGAAGCAGGCCAAGCGCCGTAATTAGTGCAAAAGTTACCAGCCGGCTCTTCTTTGCCAGTGTATTGGTTGGATTATGAGTTGTTGTTGCCATAAAATTTAATCTAACAGCTGCAATAAATCGGATCAATGAACATCGTGCGGAGTGATAAACTTTAATATTGTAGAAAGAATGAGGCCATATAATACAAAGCTGATGAATATGATATATCCGGGCTGCAAGGCAGTATTATTGGTGGTTAGAATGGTTAAAGAATCGTTTTTGATATGGAGTGCCCGAAGCTGCCCCTCAAGTAAACCATTTAAACCGATATAAGCCATTAAGATGGCAATTACAATGACATCGGCCATGCTCCACTTGCCCGACTGGAAAGCAAAATATTTAATCACTTTATTTTCGGCCAGCTTTTTATTCCCCAGGAGGTGGATTCCTGTTGAACTCAGTTTTACTACCGGAAAAAGGATGCTAAACACCAATATCAGCACTCCAACCAGAATCGAATCGATACCAGGCTGGCTAATAAGAACGTGCACCACATCCATGATACTTTTGCTTTGAAAAAACAGCACCTGATCTTTAAAAACCACATGCTCGCCAAGCAAGACAAAATCGAGCGAACGGATGCGGGCATCGACCTCTATCATTGAAGCGGTAAGGCCAACAGCGAGGAGTATGAATGCAAACAACAAAGACATTACAAAAAGGGCAGTATGCAAGTCACGGCGTTTACGAAGCCCCCACCAGAATCCCAAAACAATAACTACGCAAGCGAGCATACCAAATGAATAAGCATACGTTTTGCTACGGATATTTGATAGCGACTGAACAAGCTTTTTATTCAGTGCATCGGTAGAAGTTACATGGTACTGTTTGTACAATGCCCTTACTGAAGCTCCGTTAGAAACAAATGCACTATCGAGTTTTTCTTCATTGGCAAGTTCGTTAAACTCGCCCATGGCCATTTTACTCAGTTGTTGCTTGTTTGTTGGATTATCTACCTCGGCAATAATCTTTTTCGCAAAAGCCGGCACCTGCGCCCTGATACTATCAGCGTTTACAAAGTTTCGGATTACAAATTTCTGAATCTTACCACTAATTGTTTTTTTGGGCTTGTTTACCAGGGCTTCGGCTTTATCTATAAGTGCGAGCAGTACATTTTGTACTTCCGTTTGTAATATTTTCTTTTGTTTCCTGGTCATCTTCAGGTTGCGTACCTGGTGGTGCACGATCTTTGACACATTATCTTTCCATTGCTGCACCGAGAAGAGTCCGTAGGTAATGTTATTGATATCGGAATAATCTTCCTTTATGCGTTCCTGCTGATCGGAAAGTTGGTGCAACCGCCACCCAAAATATCCTTCAGCCGCCAGAAGCGCTGTAAGGGAGAGGATAAGCCAGAATTTGGGAAGAAAAGACTTCCTTTTTGTCGTGTTTGTATTTTGTGTTTCCAAGCCTGTTCAGTTTACCCGTTATTTTCTGTTCCTGTTTAGATTATAGAAAGCCATTCGACGTATTGATGCCAATTGTTGGTGCCACATTCCGGCAGATTAAACCAATAAAACGCAAAAAGGTTTAGCAAAAGCCAAACCTTTTTATTTTTTTAAATATTTTAACCACTAACACTAACTAACAGTACCTCATCCAGCCCTTATGGCCTAATAGTAGTATACGGATATGCTTTAAGTCAGGGTGTAACCGGAACAGGGAGGTAAATCAACCAACCTAAAAATATCAGCCTTTTTGCAATGAATCAATTTTCTTCACCACATCGATTAAACGGCTGCTGTAACCGAATTCGTTATCGTACCAACCTACTACTTTAACCAGATCGCCCACGATTGATGTTAATAATGAATCGAATATGCACGAATGTGGATTATCGATAATATCGATAGAAACAATCGGATCTTCGGTATACTCAATAAGGCCTTTCAGTTTATTTTCAGCCGCTTCTTTAAATGCAGCATTAATTTCTTCAATAGTGGTCTTCTGCTTTAACAGGCAGGTAAAATCGGTTAACGATCCGTTTAAAACCGGAACCCTGATTCCTGCTCCTCCCAAACGGCCATCCAGTTCCGGAAAAATATGGGTTATGGCTTTGGCAGCCCCGGTAGTGGTTGGAATAATGGAAGACGAAGCCGCCCTTGCCCTGCGTAAATCTTTATGGTTTGCATCATGTAAGTTCTGATCGCCAGTCATGGAGTGGATGGTGGTAATATAGCCTTCTTCAACCCCCCAGTTATCATTCAAAATTTTGATCATCGGGGCGATATTATTAGTTGTACAGCTCGCATTAGACAATACAGTACTTCTTAAATCAATCTCATGGTCATTCACACCTAATACTACCATTGGAATATCATCGGCTGCCGGAGCTGAGATGAGCACCTGTTTTGCACCCGAGGTAATGTGTTTTTCGGCAGCCTGCCTGCTTAGGTTTTTACCTGTACAATCAACCACGATATCAACTCTCAGGGCCGACCATGGCAATTCATCGGCCTCCTTAATGGCAAATACAGGAATAGAAACCTGATCGATAACCAACGCATCAGGCTCTGCCGAAACCTGACCGGAATAGACGCCATGCACGGTGTCGTATTTAAATAAATGAGCCATCGTTTTCGCATCTGTCAGGTCGTTAATTGCTACCACTTCAAATCTTTCAGCCAATGCCAAACGTAAAAATGTTCTTCCTATTCTACCAAAACCATTTATTGCCAGCCTCATCGTGTATAAAAATTAGAGCGCAAAATTAGTGTTTATTTATGAATTGAATGCGTGATAAATGATTTGAGTTGGAGCTTGGCTAAATTTTAAAGATTCCAGGCTTCAGAGCCGGAAAAAGGAATGATTAAAAGCTGTTTTTTAATCCGGGCAACGCCATAATTAAGCTTTCCGTTTTCTAAGCAAGCTTAGGGATAGCGCTGCGTTAAAGACAACGCAGATTCCTATAATAAGGAAAATGAGTACAAAATTTCCCAGTCGCTGCAGCGCAATGGTAGCTACCAAAATAACCGTGTTAAGGGCCAGTGAAGCAAGTACAATCCAATTTGGCTTTAAACCTAACCTTTCTAAACGGTGGTGGATGTGATTACGGTCTCCCTTAAAAGGGGATCGCCCCTTTAAAATACGGATGGTAAACACCCTTAACGAGTCGAAAATGGGTACGATCAGTATCGCCACTGCTATTGCCGGTGCAGAATAAAAGTCTGGCCTGTTTACTTGGGTAAACTTGTTGAGCTCTATAAATTTAATAGCCAATGCAGCAGAAATAAGCCCGATAATCAGTGCCCCGGTATCGCCCATAAATATTTTAGCGGGAAACCAGTTGTATTTTAAAAAACCGGCTATAGCGCCCGCCAGACCAAAGGCAATACATGCATAAGGTACCTGTCCCATCAAAGAGAACAAAATACCAAAAACCAGGCTCGTTAAAATGCCTATCCCACCAGCCAATCCATCAATACCATCTATTAAATTGAATGCATTATTGAGAAAAATAATCAGGACAATCGAAAAAAAGCTTCCCCATATAGGTGCCATATCTCCTATCCCCAATACACCGTATAAACTTGTTAAACGGAAGGCACCAAAAAAAACCAGTATAAAAGCAACAACGATCTGCAGAATAAATTTGGTACTGGTATTGGTTCCATAAACATCGTCTTTTAAACCAAGCGCTGCAAGGATGATGCAGGAAGCGATTAAAAAATTAGCTTCTTTAAAATTAATGATAGCAGAAAAAAGCAGGATACATACGGTAAAACTACCTATAATGGCCAAACCACCTAAACGTGAAATATTACGTTTATGGTTTTTACGGTACAAGTCGTTCTTATCAAAAAGGCCATATTTTAAAGAAGTATAGATTACACTTGGAATACTGACGATCACGGCTGAAAAGGCCAAAACAAATATGGCTATATAGAAATAGTTTGGACTGGTATTCAGAATATCTTTTAGCAAAACATATAGCGACTGGTTAGCAAATATAAGTATCCTGAAATAAACAATGCGAAGGGTTACAAATGTTTTACATGATATAAATCAATAGAAGTGGATTGATCATGTGATTCAGCAGACCAGGTAGCTGATTGCACTGGCAAAATTAAAATTGACTGAGTTTACTTAACTTTTTCTTCATGACCACAAAAAGCGGATAAGGTATACGATTTCTTTTCAGGGCTTTATAATCATTAACAAAGGCAGCAATCCTGCTCATCAAAGATTGGTTGCTTAGGCCGCCTGTACGCATATTCACCATTAAGCCAGGCAGATAAACCGCTTTTATTTTATGGGTATAAAAGTAACGTAATATCAGCTCGTAATCGGCAGCGGTACCGAAATCTAACGCATAATCTCCATTTTTTTCAAACAGCGATCGTTTCAAATACAGCGTAGGGTGCGCAGGCATCCAGCCATTTTTAAGGTTTGCGGGTGTATGCTGATGTGATTTCCAGGTTCTGACAATTTGCTGTGCCGCAGGATGAATGTAATTGAGATCGCCATAAAGACCCTCTATTTCCGGTTGACCGATAAAAGCCTGGGCTACTGTTGCCAGCACATTTGCATCTGCAAACAGGTCGTCGGCATTTAAAATCCCGATCACCTCTCCTGTTGCTCTTTTAATCCCTTTATTTAAGGCATCATATAAACCTTTATCTTTTTCGGAAACAAAATAATCGATAGCCGACCGATTTTCCTGAATAATATCCAGCGTTCTGTCGGTCGAGCCACCATCAATTACGAGATATTCGACGTTGGCATAAGTTTGGGCCTTTACAGAATCAAAACATTCCTGTAAAAATGTTTCGCCATTGTAAACGACCGTAATAAGGGATATTTTCATGATTAACCAGGAAGTTTGCAGCTCTTTAGCTATCGAACCGAAATCTGGGTAAATATAAAATTAAGACGCGATACACAGAAGATAATCTATCACAAACGTTAAATAACTTAAAGCTTAGTTCTTTTCCTGATGATTAAAATACCGAATAAACCAATGGCCGCACCAAAAAACCAGGTATGATCGTCGAGATTGCATTGGACCATATTAAATTCCCCCTCAAAACCATAGCTGACAGTACCTACACAAGCACAAACACCAAGTGCACATAAACCAAGCAATGAACATACTCCACATGTATTGCCAGTAACGCTTACTGTTTGCCAACTACAATAGTCGGTAGATAAAGAAGTACTTGTAGTATTATTATATAATGCATGCCCACCCGTTAATAAGTTAAGATTTTTTGAAGTATATACTTTGTTATAATTTGCACCTGCATCTGTTATTAAACAGCCTGTGGCACTTCCCTGGGGATAAGAAAAGGTAGGAATTAGAAATATTAAAACGAAAAGGCAAAAATTCTTCATATCATTTGATTATGATATACTAATTTACCGCCTTTATAAACTATAAACTACGTTCGTTTTGTTCATTTGAGACCATTCATCTAAAATGAAAAGTATTTTATCCACTGCTAACTGAAATTACTTGGCATGAAATTCTTAAACCCAGCAATGACTGAAAAGCCATTAAAACTTAAGCAAATGAATGTTATTCTACAAATTAAACCGATAAAGTACCTGAGCTATTGCAATGATCATTAGTTTTCACTCTCCTCAAAGATTAATGCCTAATAGGTGTTTTGAATCATACAAGAAAATAACCAGGAGCCTGGTTTTGTACACAGATCAAAAATCTGTTTGAGTCTTTAACGTTCTTAATGATTTATTTCGGACAATGTATACGGCAAAAAAAGAAAAACAAAATAGTATATAAACAGAATCATCAATCGGGGCACTGCAAACGGTTAAATCATGTAATTGCCCCAAAGCCCCTTGGCTATAGCTACCACCGGCTTTCTGCACAAAACAGGTTTGGCCGACTTCGCTAAATTGTGTATTGGGATTAATGTATCCACATGAAGGATAATTACCCTGGTTATAATCAACAATATAATTTATTCCTGTTGTATCATAATATTCCCAGGGGCCCCAAAACGGATTGCCAGGAGCATAATCGGTTTTAAGCCATTTTGTATATACCGCCTCATTAGGCACTAAACAACCATAAGAAGAACCAGGATCAGAAGCAAGGCTTTGGAACGACTTAAAAAACAGTATTAAGAAAAATATAAAGAAAACTACTTTTTTCAACAGACAACTAACTAAAAATATGAAATGAAGATGCCTAATTGAAAAATGAAATTAATTGCAAAAACTCAAAAAAGCAGTCTAATTACGACTACAAAATTAAATTATTTTGACAACGAATAAAATGAACAAATCGTTAAATCAGATTCATATGACAAGTGGTATTTTATAAATAAGCAAGGAAAAAACTGAGAAAAGCGGGTTTAAACTCTTTAAACGCACAAAATTCATCCAAAACGGCCAAAGAGAATTAATGCCTGCATTTGATTAAAATCAATAACAAAATTATTTAAGCTATCCTACGGGATCCTAAATAGTTGGTACAAATTAAAAATCAATGAAAATTACATGCTCGATCAATCAATAATGCCTGCATTTCAATCCAAGGAGCATAATAAATAACAGTTGTAGAATATCGTAATTATCAGACTATTTGCAAGCGAAAAACAACCAAAATCTCATGGGCTTTTCATCCCTTGAAAATAAACATACTATATCTTTCTTTAAATTGTACCTACTCTCTTCCTGATGAACATTGTTCCGGTGAACCCGGCCAATAAAATCAGGATGGGTAAATAATCATCGATTGGACATTGTATATGGTTTTGTAGGAGTAATCCTCCATAAACTGTACCTATAGTACATTCTCTGGTGGACGTGCTTGCCGGTTCAGTGGGCCAACAGCCAGCGGGAATACTGACAGGAGTTCCTCCATAATTAGGGCCGAACAGCCCAGTGGTGCCCAAATTGTTCGGATAATATACATTATCAAAGCCAGGGCCATAATATTTTATGCAACCAGTTTGTGCTTGAACATTACTTAAAAAACACGTAAAAATGGCCAGCAGAAAAAATCTCAAATACCTCATACACCAATATCTTAAAATGTTATTCGCTTTAAATCAATCATCGCCACTATGATGCCTGAAAATATAATGACCAAAATAAACGACACCTCGGGATGTAGGTGATATCCAAATGGTATTGCAACAGGAATAGCGACCTTCTATTTAATAACTATAAAACCACCATCAACTTTATAGCTTAAATAAAACGCTGCAAATATATCGCCAAACTCTGACGCCAGAAACATATAAATCAAACTTTATTTGATATATATCAACAAAAAAGGCCTTTTGATTCGAATGCGTTTTATGATAATCGCCAGATTAGACCATACTGGAGTCGAAAGATGTTATTTATCGGGGAGATCCCAATTCCAGCTTAAAAAAGATAATCAAGCGCCTTAATTCTAATTTAACTTTTTTTAAGCATCTTTAAGCTATATCTTTGCACCTTAACCCCAGGCTTCTATTCTACATTCTGATTAAGATGATGATCCCAACAAAAGCAATTTTAAAACTTCTTTGTATTTTAGCTATCTGTACTGCCTTATCAAGCTGTGCTGCCAGAAAAGAACATAGTCTGTTTAATGCTCCAAGCGATGTAGTTACCGACACCATTAAACAAGTATATGTGGTGAATGATCAGGGTATAAGTGATGCCTATTATAAAATAAAGGTAAATGATCAACTGGCCATCCGAAACCTGCAAAACAAAGAATTTGGCGCCACGCCATCGGCCAACAGCAGCACAAACGGTAACCAAACCGTAAGCGGATCTATCAATAATGCCCTTTCTTATTTAGTAGATGTTGATGGGAAAGTAAACCTCCCCGCCATCGGAAAAGTGGATGTAGTAGGCTTGAGCAGACGGGAGGCTGCCATTAAAATCCAGGAGTTATATGCTAAACAATTGCTGCGCGATCCGATTATAGAGCTTAGTGTGGTCAATTTAAAGGTTACTTTATTGGGCGAATTTGGTAAACAGGGGAATTTTTTACTGGAACGCGAAAACACTACCCTGATTGACATTATTGGTGAAGCAGGAGGGATCAACAAAACTGCCGACCCTAAAACGTTGAAAATTATCCGTGGCGATAGAAGCCACCCTGAAATTATTTATGTTAACCTGAATGATATCAACAGTTTGGCCAGTAAAAAACTGGTTCTCCAGAACAACGATATTATTGTACTACAGCAAACCAAAAGCTCGGCATTAAGCGAAAAGCTAACCAGTGTCAATAATATCGTACAACCCTTTCTGGTAGTGGTTAACCTGGCTGTATTAATCTTTACTTTAACCCGCTAATGGATAACAGTACAACGATAGAAAATAGAAAGTTAGCCAGCCAGACCATTAACTATTGGAAAATCGTATTGATTTTTCTAAGCAGGTGGTATTGGGTAGCCGGAACGGTATTGATCAGTTTTGTAATGGCCTGGTTGTATGTGCGCAGCATCACGCCCATTTACATTACCTCTGCTTCGCTAAAGTTAGATGGCGACCAGCAGCAGCAAATGGCCTCACTTCCCGGATCACCTGTAAATTATCGCCCTTTTAGCCAAAATCAGATCCAGACTGAGGGAATCATTATGCGTTCGGAAGATGTAATTTTAAATGCATTAAAGAACCTCGATTATAAAATCAGCTACTACCTGGAGGGCAGGGTGCGTGTAACCGAACTTTATCCGAAACAGCCTTTTCAGGTTGATATCTTAACCCAAGATTCTGTAAACTTTAGCAGGGCTACCTATTCTGTTAAACCCATCGATGGTAAAACCTTTGAATTATCGAGCAGCGACGACAATAACAAGAGTTTAAAAAAATATCGTTACGGACAGGCGATCAATGCCGGCAACATGGTTTTTACCATCAAAACCGAAATCCCTTCCACCGGAAATTACAGTTTCAAATTTAACGGGATCAGGGATTTGTATGGAAGGGCTGCAGGTGGGTTAAATGTTTTTGAACAGGAAAAAAATACCAATATCATGGGCGTTACCCATACGGATAGCAACCCTGTTTTCTCTGCTAATGTGCTCAATGAGATCATTAAGCAATATGTAAAGAATGATGCCACACTTAAGAAAAGATCAGCCAAGCAAACCATAGATTACCTGGATAGCCAGATCGCATTTTTAGATGCCCAGGTAAATAAATCGGGCAACAAGCTCTCCAGTTTCCAGAGCAGTAACAAACTCATCGATCCAAGTAGCGATAAACAACTGGGCAATTCGAAACTGAGTAATCTGCAAAACCAGATTGCAGAATTGCAACTGCAGGAACTTGGCATCCAACAATTGGAAACCCAGGTTAAAAACAATAAAGACCAAATCCAGCTGAACCTGAACCTGGAAGGCACAAACAGTACACTCTTAACGGGCCTCATTACACAGCTTAACGGGTTGATTATAAGCCGCGAGAATAAATTACAGAATTTCAATGCCGATGCTCAGCCCGTTCGGGATATTAACCGGCAAATAAATGAGGTAAAGCAGGCCATAGTAACCAATATCCGCTTATTACATGAGCGTAATCAAAAAACAATCCGTTACATTAACGGGCAAATTGGCCAGGCCAACCAGGCACTGAGCAGTATACCGGCCAAACAGAATGATTTTGCCAAACTGCAAAGTAATTTTGATATTAACCAGCGTATGTTTTCCATGTTGTTTGAACGGAAACTCTCTGCGCAGATCAGTTCGGCAGCTGTAATTTCAGGTGCAACCATTATCAGTTTAGCGCAGCCTTCTTTCTCCCCTATTTCTCCTGTGCCTAAGAAAATTTATTCTTCTTATTTGTTTATGGGCTTATTTTCAGGACTTGGTTTAATTTTATTGGTCAGAATATTAAACCCTTACCTGTATGATATCGAAACGATTGAGGGCTTAACTGCAACACCGATTATAGGTGTAATCTTAAAATATCCAAAAAAAGTTCAGCCCGGCGAAAGTGTTTTATCTATAGAACGACCAAAGTCTATATTTGCCGAATCGGTGAGGTCTGTGAGAACAAACCTGAGTTTTATGGCCAGCGACCAGGAAACCAAGGTAATCTGCATCACCTCTGAAGTTTCCGGAGAAGGAAAATCTTTCGTTAGTTTAAATCTTGCAGGTACCCTATCCATTATAGACAAGAAAGTGATTTTGATCGCTGCAGACTTGCGAAAATCTAAACTCCACTATGCCTTTGGCTCCGACAACCGTATTGGTTTAAGTAATTATTTATCCAAACAGGCCGATTTAGCGGATATTATCTTTACGGATGAACGGCATAATATCGACTATATTACTTCCGGCCCGGTACCGCCAAATCCTTCAGAATTGCTGCACCACAAATCGATGGAAACGCTGATCGAAAAACTCAGGGAAAAGTACGAATATATCATTATCGATACCGCTCCCATCGGCTTGGTTTCAGACTCTGTGCCACTGATCAGAAAGGCCGATATCAATCTCTTTATCATCAGATCGGGTGTATCCAAATTCAGGGCCGCTACCATTCCAGACCGTTTATCGAAAGAATATGGGCTGAATAACATTGCCATTATCCTGAATTCATTTGGTGACGAGAAGTTACATGCAAACATTTATACCACCAATTATGCTCATAGCAATGCCGGAACGTACTATTATTCTAATTATACAGGTTATGGAAAAAGCGGCTATTACGATGACGAGAAAAGCTGGTGGGAATTTTGGAAAAAAAGAGGTTAGTTTTTAAAGCATTAAAGGCTTGGACAAGCTGGGAAAAGCGCAAACATTTGAAAAAGATTCAGCGTAAGGTTAAGCTAAATGATAGATCAAAATTACAAGTGGTATCCGGTTTATACACATTCGAGAGCAGAAAAAAAAGCGAACGAAGAACTGAACAGAAAAGGAATCCAAACTTATTTACCTCTTAAAAAGGTGGTTAAGCAGTGGAGCGACCGCAAAAAAATCGTCGAAGAGCCCTTGATTAAATCTTATCTATTTGCGTATATTTCGGCAAGAGAATATGCAGAAGTTTTGATGACCAATGGCGTTGCCAGATTTATTTATTTCTCCAACAAAGTCGCTTCTATTCCTGACCAACAAATCCATGATCTTAAGCTTTTGCTCGCTACAGATTCCGACCTGGAAATCATGGATTATGAGATTAAACCAGGAGAAAGCGTATTGATTAAGGCGGGTCCATTTAAAGGCATAATAGCAGAATTGGTAGCTGTACAAAATAAACAACGTATTATTTTACGTTTGCAGAATATGGGTTATTCGATAAATATTAATACATCGGTAGCCTTTGTAGAGCCGTTTTAGCGATGGAAGAGGTGAGATGGAAAATGTATGATGGAAATGTGAAATGGAAGCTGAAAAACAGTACCATTAACAGATAATAAAACGCTGATGCATGATGCTCAGCTTTATTTATAAATAACATATTAATCGGTCATTTTTTTTAAATAAAATGTGACTGAGGGGGCGAAGCTGTATCCGGTGCAGAATAAATAGCCGGGATTCTATTCCAAAAAATGTGTCGAATAGCGGGCATTATTAACAGCAAAGATTCTTTAGTAAAAGTTAGTGAGCAGGTAAAGACCATGTGCGATAGTATGCAACACGGCGGACCTGATGATCACGGCATTTATACCGCACAAAAAGAATCCATTTGCCTGGGTAACCGCCGCCTGGCGATTCTAGATCTGACCAGCAGTGGTCATCAGCCTATGGTTAGCCATAAAGAGGACTTTGTCATCACCTATAATGGAGAGATTTACAATTACCAGCAAATCCGGAGCGAACTTATTAACCAGGGCTATATATTTAAAACACAAACCGATACCGAGGTAATATTGTATGCCTACCAGCATTGGGGTGAAGCTGCTTTTGGCAAACTGGATGGGATTTTTGCTTTCTGTATTTTTGATAAGCGAAAACAACTTGTTTACCTGGTCCGGGATCAAAACGGGATCAAACCTTTATATTATCATCTGGCCGGCGAAACTTTAACTTTTGCATCGGAGGTAAAGGCATTTAAATATGCGGGTATCTCTCAGGAAAATGATAACTGGCGAATTTATTACCTTGCATTTGGCCATATCCCTGAACCTTATACAACCCTTAAAAATGTATGTAGCCTGGCAAAAGGCTGTTTTCTGAAATACAACCTCAGAAGCGCAGAACATTTTATTCAATCGTACCATGAGTTTGAAAGTACATCTTACATCAATAATGAAAGCTATGCTATAGAAAGAATCCGCGAGCAGCTCGACCATTCTATTAAGCAGCAAATGATTTCTGATGTTGATATAGGTGTACTATTCAGTGGCGGCCTCGATTCGAGCATCATTACCATACTCGCTAACCAATATAACCACAAACAGTTATCCAGTATTTCTGCCAATTTTAATGAAATCGATTTTTCAGAAAAGAAACAGCGGAATAGCCTGCTTCAGAAAATGGATATCCGAAAAATTGAACAGCTGATCACCTACCGTGATTTTGTACAGAATTTCGAAACCGTTTTAGCCAATATGGACCAACCCACAAATGATGGGATTAATACCTGGTTTGTATGTAAAACAGCAAAAGAGCAAGGTATAAAAGTCGTACTATCCGGTTTAGGTGCCGATGAGCTTTTCGGGGGCTACCCTTCCTTCGACCGGATCCACAAAATACAGAACCTAAACTGGCTGAGTAAAAGTGTTTTACGCAGCATGCGTTTCTCCAGCAATACCAAGTTTAAACGACTATATTACCTCAGTTTAAACTCCCCTATTGGCGAATACCTGTGTTTGAGAGGGGTTTATTCACCTGATGTAATTGCCGAATTATTAGACATCGATATGAAAACCGTTATCGATTGCCTTGAAGAGATTCCGCTGCAACCTGGAATTAAAAAAACCAGTAACGAAACCCGGGCAAGCTGGTTTGAGTTTAACATGTACATGCAAAATCAACTACTAAAAGATACCGATTTTATGAGCATGAGTCATGGCGTTGAAGTACGTGTGCCTTTTCTCGATATTAACTTTGTAAAACTGGTGCTTTCCATCTCTAACGAAATTAAATTCAGTTATGAGCAGAAAAAGAAATTGCTGGTAGAAGCTTATAAGGAAGATTTGCCCATAGAAACCTGGAAAAGATCGAAAATGGGTTTTACCTTCCCGTTTCAGGAATGGATGAGAAAAAGCAGTGATATTGCCAATCCATCTAGGTACACCAACAAAAGAGCAAAATCGCTTATCGAAAACTTTGGCAAAAACAAATTGCACTGGAGTTCGGCACTGGCTTTATACAGAACCTACCATGCCAGTTAAGGTTTTATTTTTAACGCTAAAAACATTTAGTTTAACAGGGGGAATTGAGAAGGTATGCCGCAGTGTAAGCCGTGTTTTATACGACTTAAGTGAAGAAGATCTGGTACAGTCGACAGTATTTTCGATGTATGATAAAAATACAGACCGCGATTCCAGGTACTTAAGCAAAGAGCAGTTTAAGGGTTTTGGAGGGAAAAGGGAACGTTTTGTGGTGCAATCTTTTTTAGCCGGATTAAAGGCTGATGTGATTTTGCTGAGCCACATCCACCTCATCAATATCGTTTACTTTATTAAAAAGATACATCCCAACAAAAAAATATACCTGCTGGCACACGGTATCGAAATCTGGAAGAAGTTCTCGGATGCCAAGCTTAAAATGCTGAACCAGCTCGATAAAATTATTTGTGTAAGTGCGTTTACTGCAAAAAAAGTGATGGATATGCACCATATTCCTTCAGAACGGATTGAAATAGTAAACAATTGCCTTGATCCCTTTTATCATCAGGCAACCAACTTTGAGAAACCCCGGTTACTATTAGATCGATACCATTTAAATCGCGACGATATTATTTTGTTTTCGCTCTCCCGCCTGTCATCGTCAGAAAAATATAAAGGTTACGACCATACCATCGAGTTATTACCAAAATTACTGGAAAGCTATCCAAACCTGGTTTATTTACTGGCTGGCAAATGGGACGCGATTGAAAAGAAACGATTAGACGACCTGATTGCTAAAAACAAGCTCCAGAATCATATCCACATGATTGGCTTTATTGATGAAGCTGAGCTTACGGAGCACTTTTTATTATCTGATATTTTTATACTACCCAGCAAAAAAGAAGGTTTCGGCATTGTATTTATAGAAGCACTTGCAAGTGGTTTGCGGGTAATTGCAGGCAATAAAGATGGCAGTGTAGATGCGCTTCGCGGTGGTGCATTGGGTGTACTAGTCGATCCGGATGATCAACACGAAATATTAACCAGTATCTGTTCATTGCTTGGGCATATACAAACCCAGCAAGAGAAGAAAAATCTTCAGGAAAAATGTATTGAGGCATTTGGCTATAACCAATACCTCCAATCAATACGAAACCTGCTACTCAATGGAAAAATTAATACCGATGAGTTTGCTGCTTCTTAAGCTTGGTTAAGGATTAGGGCTTAATAAAGAGGTTAGAGATGGATATCAGGAAAGAAAGAACAGACTACAACAGTAAAACATGAACAATAACCAAGCTATTTATGGTTAAAGAAGAGCAAAAATGGACCATTGAATCAAGCGCATCTTTATTTAACCTGAAACTGAATGAGGTTTGGGCTTACCGCGATTTACTGGTATTATTGGTGAGAAGGGATTTTGTTTCCTTTTACAAACAAACCATATTGGGGCCTTTATGGTTCTTTATCCAGCCATTATTTACGACAATCATCTTTACCTTTATTTTCGGTAACCTGGCGGGTATCTCAACTGATGGCTTGCCCAAGCCTTTATTTTATATGGCCGGAATTACCGCATGGAATTATTTTGCCGATTGTTTAACCAAAACTTCTTCAGTCTTTAAAGACAATGCGGCTATTTTTGGTAAAGTATATTTTCCAAGGTTAATTATGCCGCTTAGCATTGTAGTGAGTAATTTGGTACGCTTTGGGGTACAAATGTTATTGTTTCTCATCTTAATGGCCTATTACTATTTCGCTGGAGCCAACTTTAGCATTAGCTGGGCCATTTGCCTGTTTCCTCTTATTGTAACATTGATGGCTTTGCTAGGCCTTGGAGCAGGGATGATTATCTCTGCAATGACAACGAAATACAGGGATCTGGCTTTCCTCATTAGCTTTGGTGTGCAATTATTAATGTACGCTACAACAGTAATCTATCCTTTATCTGAGGCCATAAAAAAATATCCTGCCTACGCGTGGATTATTGAGTATAACCCCATGACGCCAATTATTGAAACTTTTAGATATGGTTTTTTGGGTCAGGGAAGTTTTAGCTGGCTTAGCTTAGGTTACGCCACACTCGTTACTATTATACTGATGCTACTGGGTACGATAGTTTTTAATAAAGTAGAGCGGAACTTTGTAGATACGGTTTAAATGGATGATGTAATATGGATAATGGAAGACAAACACTAATCACCCTTTAAATGTCGAACATAGCAATAAAAGTAGAAAATCTGAGCAAAGCCTATCAACTTGGCCAAATTGGCACAGGTACCATCAGTCGTGATTTAGAACGATGGTATGCGCGGATTCGGGGTAAAGAAGATCCATTTTTACGGATCGGCGAGAACAACAATCAAAATACCAAAAGCGAAAGCAATGTAGTTTGGAGCTTAAAGGATATTGATTTTGAAATAGATCAGGGCGATGCTGTTGGTATTATCGGAAGAAACGGTGCCGGGAAAAGTACCTTGCTTAAAATATTAAGTAAAGTTACTGCTCCTACAACCGGGAAAATATCTGGTAAAGGCCGTATTGCAAGCTTACTGGAAGTAGGCACAGGTTTTCACCCGGAGTTGAGCGGCCGGGAAAATATCTTTTTAAATGGCGCCATTTTAGGCATGCGTAAAAAAGAAATTCAACGCAAACTCGATGAAATTGTAGATTTTGCAGGTATTGAGCGTTATTTGGATACGCCAGTTAAGCGTTACAGCAGCGGCATGTATGTACGGCTGGCTTTTGCCGTTGCCGCACATTTGGAAAGTGAAATATTAATAGTAGATGAGGTACTGGCCGTTGGCGACGCCGAATTTCAGAAGAAATGTTTGGGTAAGATGGGTGAAGTGAGTAAGGGTGAAGGAAGAACGGTGCTTTTTGTGAGCCATAATATGCTAGCTATCAGATCATTTTGTAAAAAGGCTATCTTTCTGAAAAATGGAAAAGTGGAAGAAGTTGGAAATGTTACACAAATTATTTCATCTTACTTAAATCGAACTGATAAACATATAATCTCTTTTGAAAATGAAGATTTTATTGCCGAAAGCATTGAAATTTTAAATAAAAACAACTTTATTGTTGAAACAATTACTAATGGAGAAAGGCTTCGTATCAAAGTTCGTATAAGAACAAAAGTAAATAACCCTAACATGGGATTTTGTATTGCATTATACAATGAGACACAAGAATTAGTAACCTGTATCAATACTTTTCATATTAATAGTTTTATTTCCGATTTAGAAATTGGCACCCACGAATTTATTGTTCCATTTCAAGAATATATTTTAAACGAAGGAAGATATCATATCAGCCTTCACCTTAATAGCCGGCAAGGTACACTTTACGAAATTATTGAAAACTGTTATTCTTTTACGGTTTTGGATGATGATGTTAGACGTGGAGGAATCTATAGAGGTGAGTGGCCAGGTGCCATAAGCCTAGTTCCGGAAATAAAAATTGAATCAATATGATAAACCTTAAAAACCCTACCATTACTGAACTTATCAATAAAGTTGGCAATCAAATTTACTATGGACCGTTCAGTGGTCTAAAAATCCCAGAAATTTTATTTGATCAATTGACAGTCCCGGAAGTATTGGGTCTTTATGAATCATGTTTGTTCGAAACTTGGGGAAAAATAGCCGGAAAGGCAATGGAAAATATAATGATTATTGGTGGTCATACTGGATATTATAGTGCATCGATGAGTTACCTATTGCAACCCAAAAACAACTATACTTTCGAAACTAATCTTTCGCTACATCATTTCATATCAGCATGGTTCTCTACCAATGATCTGGTTTCTCCAAAACTATATGGTGCAGCAACAGAAGTGATTTTTAAAAACTGGGAAGATAGAATTGACTTAATCATATGTGACTGTGAAGGTGAAGAAATGAATTTACTTAATCCAAACCAGTTTCAATGGCAAAAAGCAACTGATATTGTTGTAGAAATTCATCCATTTTACAAAGAAAAGGCTCTGGGTGAACTAATCTCCAGATTTAAACAAACCCATCAAGTAAATATTATCTACGACGATTTCGATGAAGATACTAAAATAACCAAAATACTTTCGGGCCTTGGGCTACAAAAACTTAAATATGATAAACATCCAACGCACAGGTGGATACATCAAAAAGGAAAAAAAATGTTTACGAGTGGTATTTTTTTATATCTAGATAAGCTATAATGATACCTAAAACAATACATTATTGTTGGTTTGGGAACAATAATTTGGATTCCTTATCAACTACTTGTATAAATAGCTGGAAAAAATATCTTCCAGACTATAAAATTATCAAATGGGATGAATCTAATTTTGACATTAGTTGTAATAATTATGTCCTTGAGGCATACCGTCAGAAAAAATGGGCATTTGTAAGCGACTATGTTAGGGCCTATGTTTTATACCATTATGGAGGTATTTATTTAGATACGGATGTTGAAATCAGAAGCAACTTAGATATATTTCTATCAAATCGTGCATTTTCAGGCTTTGAGTTAAAAGGATTTCCTTTTACGGCAGTGTGGGGCGCAGAAAAACAACATAACTGGCCAGGTCTTGTATTGTCTTACTATGACAAACAAAAAGCTTTTACATTAACGACAAACACGGCGATTGTATCCGGAATTTTAGAAAAACATTATAAAGTTAATCGAAATGAAGATAGGCTACAGAGGCTTGAAGACGGTGTTTGTATTTATCCCTCAAGCACCTTTTGTATTGACTTACCAAAGAATTATGCGTGTCACCATTTCAATGGTTCGTGGGAAGAAAAAAATGAAGTACTCTATAAAGATTTGATGAGGTTTTATTATTACGAAAATCAGTATTTCAGTGATAAAACTGGTGGGACCGATCATAATTTTCAGATTAGAATAGCTAAAAAACTTAAATTCAAGTATCTTATTAAGGAAGTGAAAGATAGATTGCTCCAAAAATTGATGTTAAAATGAAAGTTATGTTTGTTCTTGGCACAAGGCCCGAAGCCATTAAACTTGTTCCTGTTATCAAGGAATTTGCCAAGCATAAAAAATACAAATTAAAAGTTTGTTTTACTGGTCAGCACCAGGAAATGGTTTTGCCCATTTTTGAGTTTTTTGATATCAAGATAGATAAAAACTTAAAATTAATGAGAAATGACCAAACACTTAGCGCAATAACTGGAAGATTATTTACGAACCTTGGCATTTATTTAGCTGCCCAAAAACCTGATCTTATATTCGTACAAGGTGACACAAATACGGCAAGGGTTGCAGCTACAGTGGCATTTTATCTCAAAATTAAAATAGCTCACATCGAAGCCGGTCTAAGAACCTTCGACATCATGTCGCCCTTTCCGGAGGAGTATAACAGGGTTGTTATTAGTAAAATTGCCAATTATCATTTTGCTCCAACTAAAAGGGCTAAAAATAATCTTTTGGCAGAAGGTATAAAAAAAGATGCAATCCTAGTTACAGGGAATACTGGCATTGATACCTTACTGCTCACATTAAAAAAATATAAAACAATTGCCAGCGATAATGATTGGGGTAAAAATGGTAGAAATATAATACTCATAACCTGTCATAGAAGAGAGAATTTTGGTAAAAGATTGAATGAGATTTGTAAAGCTATAAAAGAGCTTTCTTTTATATATAAGAATTTTGATTTCGTCTTCCCAGTACATCTGAATCCGAATGTCCAAAAAACTGTCAATCAAGAATTACAGGGATTAAATAATGTCTTTCTTATAAAACCCTTGAACTATCTTGAATTCGTCTCATTAATGGATAAATCATATATCATTCTCACTGACTCGGGTGGGATACAAGAAGAAGCTCCAAGTTTAAAAAAACCCGTACTTATTTTAAGGGAAACTACAGAAAGGCAAGAGGCGGTTGAAAGTGAGTTAGCCATTCTTATTGGAGATAATGCAGAAAACATTATAACTTATACAAAAAAACTAGTTGAAGACAGTAATTTTTATTCTAAAATGACTCAAAATAAAAATCCTTACGGAGATGGAAATGCTGCAATAACGATTTTCAATAAATTAGAAAATATACTGTCTTAAAAATGTATTTTACCTGTATTGTAACATGCTATAATCGAGAGAATACAATTGAACGTGCTATTAGGAGTATATTAAATCAATCTTTTCGGAATTTTGAAATCATTGTAGTAGACGATGCTTCCCTAGACCAAAGTGTCCAGGTAATAAATAGCATCAATGATAAACGAATAAAAATTATCAAGCATAAAAAAAATCAAGGCCAAAATGCAGCGCTAAATACGGGAATAGGACATTCAAAACACGAAATAATTGCATTCCTAGATAGTGACGATGTATGGGAAAGAGATTATCTAGAAGAAATGGCCCTTGTTTATATGAAGTATCCCGAAATAAGTTTTTGCTATTGTAATTTAGTAAATGGTCCTGTATGGAATTTAGAAGGAGAAAATAAATACGCAGAAGTATTGAATCAAGGTTACCTCTCATCAATGATTACGATAACTGCAAAAAAAAAAGCTATTCTTGCAATAGGGCAATTCGACCTTAAATATACCATTTGCCAGGACGATGATTTTTGTTTCAGATTATCTCAAAAATTTTCTTTTAAAATAATCAATAAACCGTTAGCAAAAATTGTCGGAGCTAATAATTCAATGACTTTTCATTTAAGTAATGTAGCAAAAGGTTGGGCTTTTCTTTTTAAAAATTACAAAAACGATATCTTGCAATTTTGCGGTCCAAAAACTTATGCCAAACACATGCTTAAAGTTGCAACATTATATTTTCAAATTTCCAAAATAAACAAAGGTATAAAGTATTATCTCGTAAGCATTATTTATTTTCTGTCACCGAGGAAAAATTTTTTCAGGTTTTCTTCTGCTGAATTATGGGATAATACGATAAACATTGTTAAAATGTTTTATAGAAAATTTAAAAATAAGGTAGTTAAAAATGCTTGAGAAAATAGAAAACCAAGGTGTTATTTTAGCCATTATCATCCGATCTAACTACAATAAAAAAGGCATCTCATTCTTTACACCTGACGATTTTTCTCAGCAGCTAGGCTATATGAACCGACCTAAAGGCTATAAAATCGATCCACATGTACATAACCTAGTGGAAAGGAAAGTTACCCTAACTCAGGAAGTTCTTTATGTAAAATCGGGCAAAGTCCGTGTAGATTTCTATAAAGATGAGCATAATTATCTCCAAAGCAGGATTGTAGAAACAGGCGATGTGATTTTGCTTGCTACAGGTGGGCATGGTTTCGAAATGCTGGAAGATTCTGAAATGATTGAGATAAAACAAGGCCCTTATTGCGGTGATGAAGATAAGGTAAGATTTGATCACACTCCAAAAAATATCATCCTCATAAATAAAAATAATGAGCCAGAACTTTAAACATTATAGTCAATATTATGACTTGTTATATAAGGATAAAGATTATCAGTCTGAAACGGATTATTTAACTTTCCTCATCAGCAGTTACCTACCAACTGCTAAAAATATTATCGAATTAGGTTCAGGTACTGGTAAACATGCTAAACTTTTAGCAGAAAAAGGATACGAGGTTCTTGGCTTAGAACGCAGTTCGGAAATGGTTGAAATCGCTAACCGCACCGTAAATGAAGGAGTCAGCTTTAAAATTGCTGACGTAAGCAACTTTGAGCAGGAACAATCGTTTGATGTAGCTTTGTCAATTTTCCATGTAATTAGCTATCTAACTGAAAACGAAGATTTGATTAACACATTTAATCAGGTAAAAAAGCATCTGAATACCGACGGTCTGTTTATTTTCGATGTTTGGCATAGCCCGGCCGTTCATGCACAAATACCCGAAAAACGGGTCAAAAGACTTAAAAACAGCGATGTCGAAATCATAAGATATGCCACCCCTGTTATTGACGCAGAACGGAATATTGTAGAAGTGAATTATCTCATCGAGGCTAGAAACCTGCATAATGGGCAAATCTCTACTGTAGAGGAAAAGCACCCAATGCGCCACTTCGGTAAGCCTGAAATAGAGCTATTGGCTTATGCTACCGGATTTAAGCTACTTCATTGCGAAGAGTTTCTAAGCAAAGTTCCTCCATCAGATGAAACATGGGGTGTTTGTTATGTCCTTAGAAAAAAATAATATGAATCCAATTCCCGTAAATACACCTTCGTTCAACGGAAACGAATTAAAATATTTAACCGAATGTATTACCAGCGGTTGGATCAGTAGTGAAGGTCCATTCATTGCAGCCTTTGAAGAAAAATTTAGCAACTATATTGGCTGCAACTACGGTGTTGCCGTAAGTAGTGGTTCTGCGGCCTTAGATATCGCGATCAAAGCTTTGAATATCGGTATAGGTGATGAGGTTATTATGCCAACATTTACCATCATCTCGCCAGCCCAATCAATAGTTACCGCTGGCGCTCTCCCGGTATTGGTCGATAGCGATTCACAAACCTGGAATATGGATGTAACTCAGATTGAGTCCAAAATTACATCGCGCACAAAGGCAATCCTGGTTGTACATCTTTATGGCTTACCCACAGACATGGATCCCGTATTGGAACTAGCAAAAAAGTACAAGCTGAAAGTAATCGAAGATGCCGCAGAAATGCATGGGCAAACCTACAAAGATAAAATGTGTGGCAGTTTTGGCGATATCAGTATTTTTAGCTTTTATCCAAATAAACACATCACCACGGGCGAAGGTGGCATGTTGCTATGCAACGATAAAGAATTAGCCGAAAGGTGCAAAAAGCTTCGCAACCTTTGCTTTGAACCAAATGGCCCCCGTTTTGTACACTACGAAATCGGCTGGAACTACCGGATGACTAACCTGCAAGCAGCATTAGGTCTGGCACAATTAGAGCAGATAGACAGTTTTATTGAAAAGAAAAGAGCCATGGGTCTGGCTTACCAGAAAGGCCTTTCATTTTTAAAGGATAAAGGTTATAAATTACCCACTGAAAAAACTAATTTCAGCGAAAACATCTATTGGGTTTTTGGTCTGGTGGCACCAAATCTGAATGAAAAAGAAAAAATTGTTGCACATTTAAATTCGAATCAAATTGGCACCCGCCCCTTCTTCTGGTGCATGCACGAACAACCTGTATTTAAAAAAATGGGGTTGTTTAAGAACGAGAATTATCCTGTTGCCGAACAGCTTGCTAGATATGGGTTCTACATTCCAAGTGGCATAGGATTGAGTCAAACAAATTTAGAAGATGTTATATCCACGATTTTAGCCTATGGAGCCTTATAGAATTGCCGTGTGGATAGACAATTATTATATACCTGAGGCCGGCGGAGGGTATTCTTTCTTAATGCAACTCGCAAAAAAAATAGATGAAATGGATTTCGGGCCGGAAATCGAAATATTTTTTGTAGGCTTTGATTTCAAATTAAACTTTAAGAAAAAGATAGTTAACCTCC
The DNA here is from genome assembly GCF_014196715.1 of Pedobacter zeae. Lineage (GTDB taxonomy): Bacteria > Bacteroidota > Bacteroidia > Sphingobacteriales > Sphingobacteriaceae > Pedobacter > Pedobacter zeae. The sequence continues at coordinate 481,108 of NZ_JACIEF010000002.1, read as the reverse complement.
CTTTTACAGAAAGTTATTTTTATAGGAAGAAAGTTAATTTATATCATAAACTTTTTGGAGGTGTCCTGCAAAGAAAAGATATTGAAAGAAATTTTTTAAATGCCCAATTAATATTAAAAAATCTAAAAATTGACGTTATTTTTTATCCTACTCCTGGAGTAGCTCTCAAAAATTACCCGTATATTTTAGTCAACTGGGACTTAGGTCACAGAACTACCTATCCATTTCCTGAGCTTAGTATGGATGGGATTTGGGAAAGAAGAGAAGCAGACTATGCAAAGGATTTGGGAAAGGCAATTATAATATGTGCCGAATCTGAAGCAGGCAAAAATGAAATAATTCGTAATTACAACATTCTACCGGATAAAATATCGATTTTACCACTTTTCCCAGGTCAAATAATAACCCCAAAGATAAAGGAGGAAAAACCCCAATGGTTTAATCAGATTAAAAAATTCTTTTTATATCCAGCTCAATTCTGGCCTCATAAAAATCATTATAACTTATTATTGGGCTTTAAAACGTTCCTAACTACAAATCAGGATTATTTCCTAATCCTTCCCGGTAGCGACAAGGGAAACATTAACTATATCAAGAATGTAATTGACGAGTTACAATTACAGAAACGTGTTATTTTGCCTGGCTTCATTTCTGATGAAAATCTAAAATGGTTATATAAAAATTCAAAAGGTTTGATTTTCCCTTCACTTTTAGGGCCAACAAATATGCCTTTACTAGAAGCTTTAGCCCTAGGTTGTAACGTGGCCTGCTCTAACCTGGAGGGACATAAAAATATGCTAGGAGACTCTGCTATTTACTTTGATCCACTTTTACCAACCGAAATTAGCGAGGCAATGGAAATTCTGGATAAGAAGAACGTGACTATGCCACTTGAACTAGCATTACACTCTCCGCTAAGTGTCTATAACATAGAAAATGCTTTAGCTTCTTTCAGGTCTGTAATAGAAAAAAGTAAAAAGATCAGAAAAACATGGGGTATCCAATAACCCTGAATAGGAGTTTTCTAGGTAAGCATTTATCAACAGATGACTAAAAAAAAGCATATTTATTTTGTGTCAGAAAGTATTCCTCATAATGGCTATGGCAGCTTTGTAGTTTTTTATCGCCACTTAATCAGACTAAAAGAAAATGACTATCAGATAACAATTATTATACCTGATTACAAAGACCTGGAGAGAGCTTTTTTTTTCAACGAAATTACCGAGAATTTTAATGTCATCCGCGTACCTTTTAATGCATGGTGGTATCCTCCTTATCGGCAAAACAATGCATTACTGCGTAAAATCAGGTTTTTTCTAATTTATAAACTGGTTAGAAAAACAATCAGACAGGCCCCTCCAGATTTTATCATTACTTATTTTTATGGGAATTTCTTAAACGGTTTTGCCGTTTTTCTAAAAGATATTTATAAGTGTAAAATGGGCGTGTTTTTACATGACGACAAAAATTTATTAAATAAATACAACAAAACAAACATCATTTTTGATCAATATATTGCTCAAAAATCTTCGGTGATATGGACAGTTAGTGAGAATTTAAGAATATTTGGCTGCAGTACCAACAATTACGTTATACTACCGCCTATACCATCTGGATATACTCCAAAATCAATCACTCGGCAGCCGAAAAAATTCACTGTAGGTTTTTCAGGTTCAACTTACGAGAGTTATTTTACGGTATTTGAATTCATAGCCAAAGCATTAGAAGCCATTGGCGGAGAATTGCATATCATTACTAAAGACTTTGATCGTTTCTCGACATTAAAAGCCTTTAATAATATAAAGTTGATACCTTATTTTACAAATAGTGGAAAAGCAATGGATTATCTAAAGCAACACTGTTCAGTTTTATTTTGTGGTTACCCCGATGACATTGAAAGAATGCCTTGGATAGAGAGCTGTTTCCCATCCAAATTTGTAGAATCTGTCCATTTAAATATCCCAATCATACTGAGCAGTCCGGAGGGTACTTCACTTTATAATTGGGCAGAAAAAAACAATTGGATATTGTTTACAACATCACCATCAGTAAAAACATTTGAGAATATGTTTTTGCAATTAGAAAATACTGCATATTGGGATGAAACAGCTAAACAAAGTTGGTATGTAGCGCAAAATGATTTTAATCCCACTAAAATTCAATATGTTTTTGAAGAAAACATCAAGGCGCTATTAGTATAATAAATTTAAATTATTAAGGATATGGATAAAAGCAGAGGTGTTCTGTATGTAGCTACGGGTAAAACATATATAGAAGAGGCCATATTTTCTGCAACTTCTAGTAAAAAAAACAACCCTTATCCTATTGCACTGATTACCGACTCCAAAGACCATCAACTTCCAGAAAATCTTTTTGATTTCGTCATTGTAAAAGAGGCCCAATATAGCTATATCGATAAGTTATTGCTAGAATATACCCCTTTTGAACAAACTATCTTTTTAGATACAGATACTTTCATTGCTGATCGATTGGATGATTTATTTAGAATCCTGGATTACAGGGAATTTGCTATCCATCAGGCAGACGAGGGTTATGAATATCAAATGCCAGATGTAAGTAATGCTATGCCGGAATTTAATACAGGCGTAATTGCATATCGCTTAACTGAAAATGTTAAAACATTAATCCGAAATTGGAAACTAGCTTTTCAGGATAATACAGAGATCAAAACAGATCAATATCATCTGAGAAAAACACTTTACGAATCGGATGTAAAATTTGCTGTTTTTTCATCTGCATATAATTTTATTATATATTATCCCAACTTTGTAATTCAAAAAGTAAAAGTTGTTCATGGAAGGCCATTAAGTTTACTCCCTAAAATAGGAGAGAATTTAAACCGGATCAGGCATAATAACGCATGGAGAAGAACATATTTTCCATACAACCACGATTTTGGTCTAATATATCAGAACATGAAAAATGAGGACATTTTAAAGCTTATTAAATTTAACCTTCGAACATTGATAGGTAATTTCAAAAAATCAATAATGACTAGCTTAAAAATGCAATAAATCCAAGTAGATACATTTCCCTCAAAATGCTGTTGAAATAAAAAGTAACCCTATTCACTTCTTTAACTATTTACAAAGGAAATAAGTAATGCAAATAATACTGTCGCTTTATGATTATGTAATTATTCTTTGGTGGCGGCTAAGGAAAATCAACCTCGGAAAGAATGTGATTGTTTCCGGCAGGGCCAATTTCGCTAATGGGATACACAATGGGTATAATGGAAAGGTGACAATAGGAGATTATTGTGAAATTACAAAAGGCTGTATTTTAAAAGCTTATGGAGGCAGTATAAAACTCGCAACAAATGTATTTGTAGGTGAGTACACTGTTATCTATGGTCATGGAGGTGTATCAATAGGTGAAAATACATTAATAGCAATGCATACCTGTATTGTTAGCTCGAACCACACTATTCCAAATAAAATGACCATAATACGGTCGCAACCAGATATCTTATTACCAGTTAAAATTGGTAATGATGTTTGGATAGGTGCCGGAGCTAAAATATTAGGAGGTACTACTGTAGGTAACGGGGCAATTATTGGCGCTGGTTCAGTTGTGAGTAAAGATATTCCACCATATGCTATCGCAGTAGGGATACCGGCAAAAGTTATTGGATACAGAAATGACTAATTTGATCTCAGTAATTATCTGTACATATAACCCAAATCTTCATCTCTTTAATAGAGCCCTAAGCAGCCTTAAGTTACAAAGCCTTTCGGTTGATTACTGGGAATTGGTTATTGTAGATAACAATTCTAAAATACCAGTTACTCCTGATATCCTTTGGCACCCTAATGCTAGAGTTGTTAAAGAACCAAAGCAAGGTTTAACAAGCGCACGTATCAGAGGTTTTGTCGAAGCCAAAGGTCAAATTATTATAATGGCCGATGATGACAATGTACTGGAGCCTGATTACCTGCAAAATTGCTTAGCGATATTCGATAAATATCCTAAAATTGGTGCTATAGGTGGAAATATATCTCCCGATTTTGAAATAGCTCCTCCAGAATGGATGAAAATGTTTTGGCCCTGTTTAGCCTTAAGAGCACTCGGAAAGCATACACGGATTACTAATTTTGCTGGTCACCAAATCAATTATTATCCGGATTTTGCGCCTGTCGGTGCAGGGATGGCGGTTAGAAGCCTAGCACTTAAAAAATATATGGCTAGTATATCCAATGATGAAAATGTGATACAAGACCGGTCTGGAACTAAGTTAACATCAAGTGGTGATAACGAAATTGTAATGCAAATTATGTTAAATAACTTTGAGATTGGATTTTTCCCGGAACTCCATTTGATCCATCTTATTCCATCGAACAGGTTAACCAAAAACTATCTTGGCAAACTAAACCATGGAATTATGAATTCATGGACTACTTTCCTAATAAAATACCAAATTTCTCCATGGAAGAGATTTCCAAAATACCTCTTGTGGCCAAGGTTAATAAAAGCCTATTTGAAATATAAACCCTGGAAAACGGATCAGAATTTCGTAATCTTTAAAGGAATAAAAGGTCAGTTACAGGCTTTAGCCAAAAGCTGATAGTCTTAAAAAGCATATTGTATAAAACTTGTATTAAACCTATTTTGATACAACAAATTCTAAATACTTTATATCGGCACCCTCTCAGTAATTTAAAAACCTGGCAAAGTTTCGGGGGTTACCTGGCTTATAGAAAAATGTTACGTGCCGAGAAACAAATGAAGTTGGCCTCAAAAGGGATTTTTATTAAATCTCCGAAAAACAATAAACGAATCTTGGAGGTTTATTTTTTAACCGGTAAAAGATTTTGGCATCAAACAGTTTTTTGCGCTTATTCACTCCAAAAAAAAACAGATCATCCTATAAAATTTATATTTTTTGATGATGGTTCACTTAGTAAAAAACTGATATTAAGCTACCAGAAACAAGTACCTAATAGTGTATTTGTAATGAATGATGAAATTGAAGAAAGGTTAAAGGCAAATTTATTCGCTGAAAAATATCCTTTTCTTCATCATAAAAGAGAGATATATCCACATATTAAAAAACTAATAGATGTTCACTTTGCAGCTACAGGGTGGAAATTGGTACTGGATTCTGATATGCTGTTCTGGAGACAACCAGAAGAAATGCTTGCTTGGTTAAAGAAACCGAAAACTCCTTTCTACATACTCGATATTGAAAGTGCTTATGGTTTTCCGCTCAAGGAAATGGAAAAATTAACTGGCTCTACAATTCCAAAGCAAATAAATGTAGGCATTATTGGTCTTAAAAGTGATGAGATCGATTTTCATAACTTAGAAAAATGGGGCAAGGCATTGGAAAATCAATACGGAGGTAATTACTACCTCGAACAGGCCTTAAGTGCAATGTTAATCGGAGACCAGACATCCGTAGTTGGAGATAAAGATGAATATATAGTGTATCCAAGCGAGACACAGGTTAAGCATGAAGAAGGTATTTTACATCATTATGTTGCTGTAAGTAAAAAATGGTACTTTAATCACGCATGGCAGAAAATATAACAACTCCACTTGTTTCTATAATTATGCCCGTTTACAATAGCGAAAATTACGTTGTTGACGCTATTGAAAGTATATTAAAGCAACAATACAATAATTGGGAACTAATTATTGTTGATGATGGCAGTACAGATAAAAGTTTCGAGGTTATAAGTGGATATAATTCGCCTAAAATCAAAATTTTCCAGATCAAAAACGGAGGAGCCGCAGCGGCAAGGAACTTTGGATATTGGCAATCGAAAGGATGTTTTGTTAAATTTTTCGATTCTGACGATCTGATCAGTCCAGAAATGATAGAAGAGCAGGTAAAATTGGCTTCGCAGCATCCAAACAGCATTATTTCTGCAAAGTGGGGACGTTTTTATGCAAATGACTTATCCGATTTCAAGATAAGCCAAGAAGATTGTTGGCAAGATCTATCAGCTTTGGAATGGATATGCAGTTCGTGGAAATATGCCAGATCCATGACTCAGCCAGGAATATTTTTGCTACCGCGTCATATTATCGAAAAAGCAGGTTTATGGGAGGCAAATATCTCTCAGTTAGACGACACAGAATACTTTACCAGAACAATATTACAGGCAAAAAAAGTAATCTTCTCTCCAAAGTCTATACTTTACTACCGTTCCGGAAATCCAAGCAGCCTTTCGGCAAAGCATAGTTATGCCGAAGCAGAATCATCTTATCAATCATTATTGTTATCAATATCGCATCTGCTGTGTTATAAAAATAATAAACAGACCAGACTACTTGCAGCAAACACTTTGCAAGAATTCCTATACAAAATCTATCCGGATTTTAAGGAACTTGCAAAGACCATAGCTCTTAAAATAAATGCGCTGGGAGGAAGTAATCTTAGCTATAAAACTTCGCCATTAGCAGATTTTCTCACTAATTTTTTGGGGTGGAAACTCGTTAAACGACTTCAAAAATTTAGGAATGCCTAAAGTAAAGGTTTTTTTACCTACTTATAAAAGAAATGCGTTGTTCCAGAGAAGTGTAAATAGCCTGCTGCAACAAACTCATCAGGATTGGGAGTGCGAAGTACATAACGACGATCCTTCTGATGATTTTCCCAAAAACTATATCAGTTCATTAAATGATAGTCGTTTTACCTTTTATCAGCATGAAACAAATCTTGGTCCAGTTGCTACTTTCAATGTCATGTTTAATCTCACGTCGGCAACATATTTATGCCTATTGGAAGATGATAATTGGTGGGAAAAAGATTTTTTGGCAATAATGATAGAGCAGATGGAAAAAAATCCGGATAGTGTTGTTGCATTTTCTAACTTCAATATCTGGCAGGAGCTTGAAGATGATAAATGGCAAAAACTCCCTGAGCCCAGATGGCCTAAAAATTTTGAAATTAATAAAGTACATTTCCCTTCATTTCGACATATATATGATTACCATCATTCGAACTGCAGTATGATGATTCGAAATAATGAAAATTTAATAAATCTTAAAGCTCCAGATAATATTAGAATTGATTTTATTGAAGCAATAAGAGAACGCGCACTAAAACACCCTATTTTATTTATCGATGTTATACTCGCTAATTTTTCTTTAACAGTAAACACAGTTAGAAAACCTAATTTAAGTGGCGTTTTTGAACATTATCTTTTGCTAATTGATAGCTTTTTCACAGCAGTAAAAATCGATGGAAATTATATTAAACTACTTTGGGCAGCAGCCAGAGAAGGCAACATAAAATCGTTTAACAAGTTACTGTATACTGGTTTGATCTGTAAAAATAGCCGAAAACTACTAAAAGAAGCTACTATTGGTGAATGGATATTTTTTTTTATGTACAATATTAAACATCCACTAATTTTCATAAAATGTTTAACAGCAAAAAAAAGGTATCGTATTTTATGGCAATATTTACTATTGAATACGCAAAATCGGCTAGAAGAATCCAAATAAAATAAGTTGCCTAAACAATTTCTCCCTCAGATTTCTTTACTCCGAGCGCTGGCCTCGTTGGCAGTTTGCATTTTTCATATTTATTGTGGCAATTCGAACCTCTTTCCTCAAGAGAACCTCTTAAAGTCTATTTTTCGCTATGGTTATTTAGGGGTACATCTTTTTTTCATGATTTCAGGTTTCATTATTTGCTACTCCCTGCCTAATAATTACAGTTATCAAGATACCTTTACGTTTTTTAAAAAACGAATCATTAGAATCGAGCCACCTTACATTGCTTCTATTTTTCTGCTCTTGGTATTGAACGTAGCAGCAAGCCTATTTACAGCAAATATTGTTGAATTCAGTTGGATAAACTTAATTTTCCATTTGGGGTACCTCAATAATTTTGGATTAGGTAATTATTATAATGTTGTTTACTGGACATTAGGCATAGAGTTTCAATTCTATTTATTACTTGGGCTATTATTACCGCTTTTTAATTGCTCAAAAGTTGGAATTTTTCTTTTTATAATAGGATTTGCTATTGGCACGTTTATTCCTACAGGCAGTAAAGAATTGATTTTTCCGTATCTTTCTATTTTTGGATTAGGGATTGGAACCTATTATTTTAAGTATTTGAAGTTATTTCATAAAAGTTGCTATTGGGTACTTATTTTATTGCTATCCGGATTGATTTATTATAATTTGGGCCTTGCTGTCTTAATGATTTGTATTATTGGCTTACTCTTTATTCATTTTTATCGTTATCAGCATACTGTAATCAATTTTTTTTCGAGAATTTCTTATTCTCTATATCTTATCCATGTACCCATCGGAGGTAAAATAATTAATTTGGGTATCCGCTATACCCATACAACCATTCAAAAATATACGTTAGTGGTTATTGCCCTGACCGTTAGTATTTTTGCTTCCTATATTTTTTATTTAATGATAGAAAAACCATTTATAACTATTAGCAAAAAGATAATATATAGCAACACTTCAGCTGCAAATTCTGCAAGTTAAAATATGAAAATCGCAATCACCGCCGATCCGGAAATTGCCGTTCCCCCATTGTATTATGGAGGGATCGAAAGAATTGTACACATGATAATTTGTGAACTGGTTAACCTAGGACATGATGTTACTCTGTTTGCCAATCGTGATTCTTCTGTTCCATGTAAATTAGAGCCTTATTCTTCATCAGAAAGTTCCAAAGCAACGATTGTCCAAAATAGCTGGTTAATAACAAAAAAAACAGCATTTAAAAATTTCGACATTGTCCATAGTTTTGGCCGCTTGGCTTATCTCTTACCATTAATGCCATTAAAAATAGCGAAACTGATGAGCTATCAAAGAGAGCCAACCTTACTACAGATCAAAAGAGCTATGGCATTAGCTAAAAAAGGGTCAATGCGATTTTCTGGCTGCAGCAACTACATCACCAATCAAATTTTATCCCTTGCACCTGCTAACACCGTATATAATGGCGTTGATTTTTCAAAATATAGTTATACCACATCAGTTGAAGACGACGCTCCACTGGTTTTTTTAGGCAGAATTGAGCCCATAAAAGGGACACATACAGCCATTGAAATTGCATTGAAAACTAAACGCAGACTGATAATTGCCGGCAATATTCCCAATGGGCAACAAACCTATTTTGATAAAGAGATTAAACCCTTTTTAGGAGAGCAGATAAATTATGTAGGCGCAGTAAATGATATACAAAAAAATGAGATTTTAAGTAAAGCTGCCGCACTTTTGATGCCTATCCACTGGCAAGAGCCATTCGGCATTGTTATGGTTGAAGCGATGGCCTGCGGTACTCCTGTTATTGGCCTGTCAAAAGGTGCGGTCATAGAAGTCGTTGAAAATAATATCACAGGCTATTACGCCAGCGAAACCGCAGAGCTAGTTGAGAGAATGGCTGAAATAAAAAAAATAAGCCGCGCACAAGTTTATCAGGTTGCCAAAGCAAGGTTTTCTGCTGAGGAAATTACGCAACAGTACCTAAAATTATATCAGAAATTTTAATGAAAGTGATTATTGCACATCCTTCTATAGCACCTCATGTTAAACAAAATGTGATTGGTTATGAAGAGAGAAACTTTCTACTTTATTTCTTTACAACCTTTTTCGATCATCCAGATGCATCGCTTTCTAATAAATTATCAGCAATTAGAAGTATTAAAGAATTGATTAAAAGAAGACGATTTAGTGAAATTGCAATTGAAAAATTTAAAAGCCGGCCCTTGCCGGAACTGATCAGAAGTTTTGCTGCCAGACAAACAAATGCCATAATAACAGATTTGATTTGGGAATGGGCGGAGCTAAGTTTCGATAAATGGGTAGCAAAAGCCATTAAACAGTATAAACCAGATGTTGTACATACTTACGAGCACGCGGCACTGGCCAGTTTACAACAAGCCAAATCATTAAATATTTTTTCAGTTTACGAACAACCAAGCCAACATCACAGTTACTTTACAGCAATTGTTGAAAATCAATTTGAATTATACCCGATGCTCAAAACAGGTTCAACTTCTTTATTGGTCAATAAAAAAGCAGAAAGAAGAAACCGCAGAAGAGACCAAGAACTTGCATTAGCTTCAGTGGTTATATGTAATTCGACCTTTACAAAAAAGACTTTGGTAGCTGGCGGTGTGGCCGAAGATAAAATATGCGTTATACCATTGGGATTTCCTCCAGTAAAAGAGATTAGCAAATGCGATCAGGAGAATAAACCTGTCATTTTTTTATACGCGGGTAATCAATCTATCAGAAAAGGTTCTCATCTCCTGTATGAAGCCTGGCGAAACTGCAATTTTACCTCAGCCGAGGCAAAGTTAATCCTTGTCGGAAAAATGACACTTCCAGAAGCGATGAGAACAAACTTACCCGGAAACATTTTGATTAAAGGCAATATCCCCCACCATGAGTTAATGACTTTATATAGCAATGCTGATGTTTTTGTATTGCCAACGTTGGCTGATGGATTTGGAATGGTGGTTACCGAATCGATGGCAAGTGGTATACCTGTAATTGCTACAGATGCCTGCTGTGGTCCAGATGTGATAACTCACAATGAAAATGGATGGATAATAGCCGCAGGTGATTTGCAGGCGCTTATTAACCAAATGAAATGGTGTGTGGGTCATCGACAAGAACTAAAATCTTTTGGCATAAAGGCTCAGCAAAGCGCTACCCAGTGGCAGTGGTCGGACTATAGAAAAAAATTAAGCACAGTTGTTTACGATAAATGGATTCAGTACAATCAAAAACAATCTGTTTAATCACCCCTGGCCATATCTGTTCGGATCCTCGGATAGTTAAGGAGGCGATAGCCATTTCTGATGCTGGCTTTCACGTACATGTTATTTTTACGCAATATGTAGCAGAATTGATCGCCTTCGATCAGCAAATCTTAATAGAAAATCCAAAATGGACGTATAATGTACTCAATTGGACGGGCGTTAGCCCAATATCGAAAGCCATAAAACTATTTTATGGTTTTAAGCAAAAAATATCCAGGTTTTTGCTGCCCAACCGCATATTATCCCTAAATAGAAATTATAGCTGGCAACTAAAAAAGGCTATAGCAATAAAAGCAAATCTTTATATTGGACACAATATCGGTGCTTTGCCTGTGACAGTAAATGCCGCAAAAAAAAATGGTGTGCGTTGTGGATTCGATGCGGAAGATTTTCATCGCAATGAAATAACCAATGATACTTATAGCCCTGAGGTAAAGCTAAAGTGTGCTATTGAAGATGAATTTATTCCTAAGCTTAACTATTTAAGTGCAGCTAGTCCATTAATAGCCGCCCAATATCAAAAACTTTATAGTTTATCCGTTACGCCCATCTTGAATGTTTTTCCTAAAATTGATCGCAAAATAAGCTTCAATCAACAGGCCCCCCTTAAACTATTTTGGTTTTCGCAAACCATTGGCCCCGGTCGCGGACTCGAAAACATTTTTGATGCGTTAAAATTAATCCTATTTGATTTTGAATTCCATCTCGTTGGCAAAGTCAGCCCAATTTATAAAAACGACCTGCTGCAAAAGGCAGGGTTAACACAGCAAAATAAAGTTATTTTTCATGGTACTGTCAGCATCCAAACTATTTTTGAAATTGCGTCTAGATGCGATATAGGCTTAGCTTCAGAAATACCTTATCCATTAAACAGGAATATCTGTTTAACCAATAAAATATTCACCTATATTCAATGTGGATTACTTGTATTGGCCAGTGATACACGTGCACAATTATTATTTATGAAGGACCATGCTCAGGTTGGTAAAATTTACAGGGGCGTACAAGATCTTTCTAGGCTAATAACCTATTACCATGAGAATCGGGCTGAACTACAGACAACAAAAAAAGCCAGTTATGAATTAGGGCAAAATAGTTTAAACTGGGAAATTGAGAGCAAAAAAATTCTTACCATAATTCAAGATAATGTTGGAAAGTAAAGCACAGGCGTGGTTTAAAGGTCTGGATACTATTCGCTTTATTTGCGCACTAATTGTTCTGCTGTCTCATGTGTTTACTCACCCTAATTATGAAAAGAGTTTAAATTCGGATTTTACAAGATCCCTTGCCGAATTATTAAGAGTATCATTTAATGGAACTGCCGCAGTAATCATATTTTTCATTATATCCGGTTTTTTAATTCATTCTACCTCAAAAAACCAAGTACTCGACATTAAAAAATTCTATGCCCGCAGGTTTGTTAGAATTCTCGCTCCATTATTTATTGTTTATCTGCTTGGCTATAAATACAACCATCCAGAAAAAGCGGTTTTGTGGAGTTTAATTTGTGAGCTATTTTATTACTTTCTTTACCCTTTTATGTTGGTTATTAAACAATCATGGGATATAAAATTTATATTCAGCTTCGTTGTTTCTCTAATAACAATTAGCTTCTTTGCTTTTAGCGATATCCATGCATTGATATCACAATCACCCATTGGTTACCATGGCTATTATTGGCAATTGGGGCCTTTGTTTACTTGGATAATTGGTTTGCCCTGCTGGCTATTAGGTGTACTAATTGCCGAAAATATCAACAAGAAAGTACGCGTACAATCAAAAAGAATCTTTTTTTTAAGAATATTGGTTTTCCTAACAGCAGTTTTATTCAACTTCCTTAAAATAGAGTACTTATTAAGCTTTATTATCTCTATGAATTTCTTTGCCCTATTGTCTTATTACTGGCTTCGGTTGGAGATTATCTATTTCAGAAATAAAACACCTTTTCGCCCCTTAGAACTTTTAGGCAAATCATCATATTCACTTTATATTATCCATCCTTTAGTGATCGTGATAATGAGCCAACTCTTATCATTCGATAATAGAAATGTAATCCCGATTGTTGTAATTACAGTAACTTTATCACATATTTTCTATTTATTGATTGAAAAACCAGCTCATAACCTGGCAAAAAGATTTGCTATTTGGTTGTAAATTAATTAGAAATTATAAAATCTATTACAACTGCTTAGTTTTAAACAAAGGATACTGTCTGGAAATGGTAGAGCTTGACGGGATTATATATACTGTCTATCAGAAGCTATAATACCCATCTTAATTCGTTGGATACTGTCATTTATTCTTCTTTTGAGAAGAACCAATTCCTATGGCCATTTTATATCAACGAATAGCTGAGTTACACCAACTGGCAACTATTTACCTAACAGCCGGCATATTATTGATTCTGGACCACTCCTCCCCAATCATTAAAATAGCCTATGTTTTAGCTTTATTCTTCAATTTGCTACCAACCTCAAAATATTACTGTATTAATTGAAAAGGGTTCTTATTATTTCACCATACTTTCCTCCTTGTAACGCCGCAGACATGCAACGCATTAGGATGAGCGTGCCTTTTTTCGAAAATTACGGTTGGATACCAGAAGTTGTATCGGTAAATCCAGATTTTGCAGATTGTGTCAAAGATCCATTACTCTTAAAATCAATACCAAAAGACATCCCAGTCCATATTGTCAAAGCCCTGCCCAAAAACTTGACAAGTAAATTTGGTTTAGGAAGTATAGCGTTAAGATCCTTGTATTATTATCGAAAAAAAGTCAATCAGCTATTAAAAGATAAACATTTTGATCTCATTTATTTTTCTACCACTCAATTTCCAATTTTGATTTTGGGCGCCTATTGGAGAAAAAAATATGGTGTCCCTTATGTTATCGACATGCAAGATCCATGGCATTCTGAATACTATCAGGCTAAACCTAAAAATGAACGGCCGCCTAAATATTGGTTTTCATATCGATTAAATAAATTTTTAGAGCCTATTGCTATGAATAGTGTGAGCGGGCTAATTAGTGTTTCTCAAAGTTACCTTGATACTTTAGTGCTTCGCTATCCCCATTTGATTTCAATACCGAAGAAAGTCATCACCTTTGGCTTTTTTAAAGCAGATTTTGATCTAATAAAAGAAAACTCTGATTTATTTAACATTACACACCACCAAGAGCAGGGAACTTATAACTTTACCTACATCGGAAGAGGAGGAATAGATATGGTTGATTCTTTAAAACTGCTGTTTACAGCATTTAAAAAAGGACTTACTGAAAATGCAGACATCTTTAATAAAATAAGATTCAATTTTATTGGAACAAGCTATGCATCTAAGGGGAAAGGCATACAGAGCATTATGCCAATTGCTGATGAAATTGGTATTTCAAGATACGTACACGAACAAACAGATCGTATTGCTTTTTACAAAAGTATTGACCGACTATTAAAGAGTGACCATCTGCTAATTATTGGTTCAAATGATGCTCAATATACAGCGTCAAAAATATTTCCATATATTTTGGCTAATAAACCATTATTGGCATTGTTTAATCCCAAAAGTAGTGCAGGCCAAATCATTAAGAACTGCAATGCTGGAACAGTTTTTTCATTAGAATCAGAACAAAACACTTTAATCAAACAGATTTATGAATACTTGTTTAGCGCCGTTACTGGGCAATTAAAAAAGCTCGAAACTGATTGGCTGATCTTTGAAGCTTATTCGGCTGAAAACCTGACCAAAAGCCAAGTTAAATTATTTAATCAGATTATTGCTAAATGAAAATCATAAAGCGAACTTTCGGTTTTATACATACGCATCCTCTTGCTAAAAAACATCTTATCAAAGCCTATCTCAGATTTATAACCTGGCAAATAAAAACCAGGTTCAACCCGAGTTTACAACCCGTTAAGTTTTTACATCATATCTGTTTTTTTGCCAAACAGAAACTTACAGGAATTACTGGCAATATATACACAGGTCTGCACGAGTTTAATGAAATGGGATTTTTACTTCATTTTCTAAATGAGGGTGATGTATTTTTTGATATAGGAGCAAATGTAGGTTCCTATACGTTATTAGCTTCAGGAATCTGTAGGGCAAAAACAATTTCATTTGAACCTATCCCAGAAACGTTCTCTATATTAAGGCAAAACATCGCACTAAACGGTTTGGAGTTATTGGTGCAAACAGAGAACAAAGGCGTCGGTAGTAAAAGCGAATCCATCCGTTTTAGCCACACAGAAGATACAACCAATCATGCCATTGCTAGTGATGAAAAAATAGAAAGTTCTGTGCTAGTCCCTATTGTTAGCCTGGATGAATGCTTTGCAGATAAGGGTCCCATTTTAATTAAAATAGATGTAGAAGGATTTGAAAGTGAAGTATTAAATGGAGCTGATTTATTATTATCTGATCAATCTTTAAAAGCAGTTATAATTGAATTAAATGGAAGCGGTGGAAGATATGGCTATGATGAACATGAAATCCATTTGAAACTTTTAGCCTATGGTTTCAAAAATTATACTTATAATCCTTTTAAAAGAGAGCTTAATACTATTGGCTTAAAATCGGATAATTCAATCTATATCAGGGACATAGAATTCACAAAAGAAAGAGTTGAGCGTGCAGAATCTTTTATCGTTTTTAATGAAGTTATTTAATTGAAAAAATTAGCAATAGTTATTTCTCATCCCATCCAGTATTACGCACCGGTTTTCAAATTATTGGCAAAAAAAGTTCAACTAAAGGTATTTTATTCCTGGGGAAAAGAGTCTCTTGATAAGTACGACAAGGGCTTTAATCAACGCGTAGAATGGGATATTCCCCTGCTTGATGGCTATGATTACACTTTTTTAAAAAACAAGGCTAAAAACCAGGGCACTCATCATTTCGGCGGAATTATAAACCCTGATCTAATCAACGCCGTACAAAGCTATCAACCTGATGCCATTTTGGTTTACGGCTGGGGCTGGAAAAGCCATTTAAAGGCCTTAAGTTTTTTTAAAGGTAAAATCCCGGTTTACTTCAGGGGCGATTCTACTTTAATTGATCAGCAAAAAAGCCTTAAAAGCTTATTAAGAAAATACTTTCTAAAATGGGTTTACGGCCATATCGATAAAGCATTTTATGTTGGTTCAGCCAACAAAGCCTATTTTAAGCATTTTGGCTTAAAAGAAGAACAATTGGTTTTTGCTCCGCATGCTATCGATAATGATAGATTTGGAGAAGAAAAGATCTTAGAATCCCGATTGTTTAGGACCCAGCTCGGCATCAAGGGGGATGAAATTTTAATACTTTTTGCGGGAAAGTTAGAGCCAAAAAAAAATCCTGAACTTTTATTAAATGCTATCATAGATCTCAGGTTAAAAAACACACATTTGCTTTTTGTTGGAAATGGGTTGTTGCAGGAGAGGTTAAAAAAGAAAGTTGGAGAGGTAGCGGAGAAAGGGTACTTGGGCTACGCTCAGGATTACAGCGTTGGGAGTTCAGAGTTGGAAGTTGGGAGTTGGGACGAAAATGTAAAAAGCACAATTCATTTTATGGAATTTCAGAATCAAAGTCAAATGCCTGTTGTTTATCAAGCTTGTGACTTATTCTGCTTACCTTCGCAAGGGCCCGGAGAAACCTGGGGATTGGCCGTAAATGAAGCCATGGCCGCCGGAAAAGCAATAATGGTATCGGATAAGGTTGGTTGTGCTGATGATTTGGTCAAACCGGGAGTTAACGGATCGGTATTTAAATCGGGTGATTTAGCTGATCTTAAACAAAAATTAAAAGCGCTCACTGAAAATAAGGCTAAACTAACCAAAATGGGAATGGCTTCTAAACAAATCATACAGGAATGGTCGTTTGAAAAACAAGTGACTGTGATTGTTGATGCCCTCGAAAATAAACATGCAAAATAACAATCCGACCAAACTGATCTTAACTTTGTACCTGCCGGTTCTGATTTCCTATATATTAATCAATAGCCCGATCATATCTTATTTTGTCGCCTGGTTCGGGTCGCTTTTTATCTTTTACACTACCATACTATCACCCGCAGCAATTATCAATCAAGATTTGCCTATCCATAAGCAAATTATGCGGCCTATTTTCCTTACACAGCTCATTTTTGCTGGCTTTATGTGTACCACCTCTGTATTTTATTTTATGGATCATTTAGGGTACCGGTATTTCACTGAAGTGAATTACGGTGCACAATTTAAGGAAAGTGAACAAACGGCTCTGATAGCGAGTTGCCAGCGCATGAATTTATTGGCACACGCGGCATTGGTTACGGGTATACTTTTGGTTCAAAAAAATCACATCAAAATCAGAAGTGTTAAAACTTTTGATGACGATGATTTTTTAATTTGGCTCAGTATTATTGTATTTGGAATTGGTTCCATCTGCCAGCGTTTCTCAGGCTTAAATCAAATGGCTCTCCCACTCACCTTAATCGGTATATCATGTGCAGCCGTATTATTCGTTAAAGGATTTAACACTAAAAACATTAAATACCTGGGCATAGGCGCTACAATTTTTACAATCAATTTTATACACGCCTCATTATCAGGATACAAAGAACCGATCATTACCAATGTAATTATTCTGGCTTGTGTATTTTTTCCTTATTTCAAAAAGATAATACTCTATTTAGCCATTCCGGTCGCTTATGTACTGCTTTATTTTTTGCCCACCTATAACAATACCGTTCGGCAAAGCTGGAGTGGGGAAGTAAGTGCAGAGGAAGCACAAAATCAAGCTTTTGAGAATTTAAATTCGAAAAACGAAGAACAGATTGAAGAAACAAACTGGGAATTTATGACGAAACGGCTGAGTGAAATAGAAATGTTTACCCAATTTGTAGATTATGTACCAAGTCGGCACCCTTTTTACGATTGGGAAATTATAGAAAATTCTTTAGAAGGATTGATTCCAAGGGTTTTCTGGTCAGGAAAGCCCAATATGGAAACGGTTTCGATGCAACGGGTTTATGATGCTGGAGTTGCTAATAAAATGTCGGCCGTTTCAGCTAAAACACGTCCAATAGTTGATGCCTATTTGAGTTTCGGTATCCCCGGCGTTTTCTTTTTTATGTTATTCTATGGCATGCTGGTACAACACCTTTCAGATAAAGCCGAAGAAATATTCGGGGGTTATGAGCTGGGCTGTGTCATTATGTTCAACAGCATTTTTCAGGGGCTTTGGCGGGGTAACAACTTTGAATTTATGTTCAATAACATTTTTTGGGGTTACGTGATCATGTGGTTTCTGTATGCCTTACTCAGAACAATAAAAGTTTTAAAGCCTGTGTTTGATTAAAGCGTTTAGCAGTTTAAAGGGTTAGTATTTAAATCAAAAAAATTGAAAATCATTCATATTACAGCTTCTTACAAGCCAGCCTACATTTACGGTGGACCAATACAGAGTGTGGGGAAGTTGTGTGAAGTCCTGGTAGACGATAAACGTTGGGCCTTGGGCATAGGGAAACCTGATCTTCAGGTATTAACAACTACGGCCAACGGCAGAAATGAACTGGATGTGAAAACTAATTTTCCGGTTTTGATTGAAGGGGTTCCTGTTACTTATTTTAAACGTTGGAGCAAAGATCATAGCCACTTTTCGCCGGGATTATTGTGGAGATTAAGGAAAGAAATCCTTAGTTGCACTCCGGATGATCAACCGGGAGCCCAGGGCGAGAATAAAATCGAAATGTCCAAACTCCAAACCCCAAACTCTAAACTCATTATTCATATACACGCCTGGTGGAATCTGGTTTCGTTGCTCAGCTGCTTTATTTCAAAATGGTATCGTATCCCTGTGGTACTTTCTCCCCGCGGCATGCTTACCTCCTACACACTTGGCAACAGGAATTCCTTTTCAAAAAGAATCATCCATAAACTGGTGGGAAACCAGCTATTAAAATATTGCCACATACACGCCACCAGCGAGCAGGAGAAAACAGATATTTTGAAGATGGTAAAGCCAAAAAGTATCAGGGTAATTCCCAATCTGGTGAGTTTACGATCAGAAGCACAGGAATTCAAATCTGCGGCACCGGATTTAAAGCATCAAACTGAGGATTCTTTTAAGCTTATTTTTCTTTCGCGTATTGAGGAAAAAAAAGGGCTTGAGCTTTTATTTAGAGCATTGTCTACAGTCGATATCTCCTGGAAGTTAACGATTGCTGGCTCTGGTGAAAAACAATACATACAAAGCCTGAAGGTTTTAACAAAAGAATTAAAGCTAAGCGATAAAATTTATTGGATTGGGCAGGTCGGTAATGAAGATAAATACCCTCTAATGGCCGCACATGATTTGCTTGTACTTACCTCTTATAACGAAAATTTCGCTAATGTGGTGGTAGAAAGCCTGAGTGTTGGCACCCCGGTATTGATTAGCGAGCAAGTTGGTTTATCGGATTATGTGAATGGTAAGGCGCTTGGCTGGATTACGGGTGTGGATACAGCAGCCATAAAAAAGAACATTACAGCGGCATACCAAGATCCTGAAAAAAGGCAGAATATCCGTAACATTGCTCCTTTAACTATCCGAAGAGATTTTAGTGATGATGCATTAGTTAGAGAATATCTCGAATTTTATAAAACGACATAAGCTATAATTCAATCACTGGTTGAACTATCAAATGGCATGAACAAAAATTTCAGTTTCGTTATACTTACCTTTAATGAAGAAATTCATTTGCCCAGATTACTGGAATCGATTAAAAACCTGAATGCTAAAACTTATATTTTAGATAGTGGCAGCACCGATAAAACCCTTGAAATCGGTACCGCTTATGGTGCAGAAGTGCTGCAAAACCCTTTCGAAAACCACCCCAAGCAGTGGGATCATGCTTTAAAAAACTTTCAGATCGCCACACCATGGACCATTGGCTTGGATGCCGATCAAATTGTTACCCCCGAGCTTTTTCGGATGCTCGCGAATTTTAATAACGATGAATATCGTGATATCAACGGCATTTATTTTAACCGGAAAAACTTTTTCCAAGGGAAATGGATCCGGTTTGGTACCTTTTACCCATTTTATCTTTTAAAAATGTTCAGAACCGGTGTTGGTTTTTCGGATCTGAACGAGAATATGGATCACCGTTTTATCGTTCCCGGTAAAACCGAAATATGGAAAAAGGGCTGGCTATTGGAAGAAAACCTGAAAGAAAACGATATTGCTTTTTGGAAAAGCAAACACGAGCGCTATAGCGACCTGGTTGCCAGGGAAGAATTAGAAAGGATGCAAAAATTAAGGGTTCAGCGCGTTACCCCCAATTTATTGGGCAGTCCTGATGAAAAACGGGCCTGGTTAAAGCGTTTGTGGTGGAAACTTCCGCTTGGTTTTCGTCCCTATCTCTATTTTAGTTACCGAATGTTTTTTAAACTGGGTATATTTGAGGGCGCTACCGGTATTAAATTTCATTATCTGCAGGGCTTCTGGTTCAGGCAGCTGGTAGATAAAAAGATTAAGATTTTGCAGAAACAAGCAGATAAAATATAAACTGCCGATAAATATGACGCCAGAAGAAGCTAAAAAACAGGCCAATAAAAAGGCCATTAAATTTTTAATCTTATTATTTTTACTCTACATCCTGTTCAGCCAGGGCAACCTGTTTATGAATAGTGTAATGACTCCGGGTTCGAAGTATTACAATGCTTATCTCTCCACACATTTTAACTATATACAAGGTTTAAAATCGTCTCTTATTGTATCTGCAGTGTGGATCATCAAACTCTTCGGCTTTTATGCCATTTATAACGAAATGGATATAATGGTAGTTGCAGGCCCGTATTTAAGGGTTAACTATTCCTGCCTCGGGCTGGGGGTTATGAGTTTTTTAGCTGCATTTGTACTGGCTTTTCCTGCTTCCTGGAAATCGACCTTTAAAATGCTGGTGATTGGCATTGTTGCCATTTATATCTTAAACGTTCTCCGGATAGCGGGACTGGGTGTACTTCTTGGTTTCTTTAAATCACAGCGGCATAATTTTACTTACCACCACGAAGTTTTTAATGTGATTGTATACATCTGCGTGTTTACCATGTTATACTTTTGGATTAAAAACAACAGTAAACCACGCTCAAATAATAAAGGTTAGATTTTGTTAAAAACCAGGCTCCATAAAAATTTTGATACCGGCGATTTTAAGGTTGGGGCAACTACCTTAAAGCAATTGCTGTGGTATTTTACGGATCTTTTGTTTTTTAAAAGCCGGGTAATGCCCTTCAGTTCGGTATTAGTGGCTTTATTAAGGTTATTTGGGGCCAAAATAGGAAAGGATGTACGCATTAAACCGGGCATTCATGTTAAATATCCCTGGAAACTGGAGATTGGTAATTATAGCTGGCTTGCAGATTGTTACATCGAAAATTTAGAGCGTGTAATTATCGGTGAAAATTGCTGTATATCACAGCAAGCAGTGTTAATAACCGGCAATCATAACTTTAGCAGTACAAATTTTAATTTAATGGTGGCACCGATCATTTTGGAAGAAGGGGCATGGATTGGAGCTACCGCAAAGGTATGTCCGGGGGTAACCCTATGCAGCCATGCTGTTTTAACAATGGGCAGTGTGGCTACCCAAACTTTAATGGCCTATTCCATTTACCAAGGTAACCCTGCCGTAAAGATCAAAGACCGTGTTATAAAATCTTAAGATAACATTCTATCCAATATAACATCAAGCGGATTGCCAAATTGCAATCCGCTTTTTTTTGGGCAACTATTTCCCCTATTGATAAATATCAACACTTTAAGATTTCTTTGACAATCAAAATTACCTTATTAAAAAAATTATCAAGACATTTGTACCATCTGTCGCCCTAAACCTAATTAAGTGATAAATTTTAAATTAATGAAGAATAAGTATTCCTTATCTTCAAATCTTATTTTAATTACTTTTTTAATCGGGATAGTAAACTTGTTTTTCTACGATTATAAGAGCACGCAAGAACTGGTTATTTTTATAGCTATACTAATCGCGCGCTATTTTCTTTTTATCCTTATCAAGCGCAGGTTCGAATGGAGCAGGTACTTGTTGATCCTGATCATTATAAGAAGTATATACCGCCTGTACGTGGTAATGGGCGAAGTAGATATTCACCCGGTAACAAAGATTAACCTCTCTTTGCAGGCCCTTATTTCCATGCTGGCATTTGCGATCCTGTATATTTTTCCAAAAATGAAGGAATGGCTAAGCGATAGAAGAAAATATCTTTCTGCAACCACCGTATCTGATCCGCAGCATTAGGTTTCATCGTATTTTTCACCTCATTTTCTATTACTTCCAGGCACCTCATTAAATTCAATTTGATATCGTGTGCAGCAAGTAACCATCAATCGGTACGAAGTCTGGTTACTGATTTAAAGGACAATTGTTCGGCAAAAAAGCTTATAATTGCCAATTAAGCAAAACAAAAATGAATGTCATCCTTGCCTCTACCTCCACGCTGTTTGGTGGCAACTACCTCGAATACCTGAAAGATGAGCTGATTACGCTCTTTTCGGGGATAGACGAAATTATATTTATTCCTTTTGCCAGGCCCGGAGGTATTTCGCATGAAGCCTATACTTCAAAAGCCAAAGATTTTTTCGCTAGCCTTAATATCAACGTAAAAGGCCTGCATGAGTTTGCAGATCCTATTGAAGCGGTAAACATGGCCAAAGGCTTTTTCGCAGGTGGTGGCAATACTTTTTTATTAGTAAAGACATTACATGAGCTCGGATTGATGAATGTTTTACGCGAAAACATCAGAAAAGGTAAGCCTTATTTGGGCTGTAGCGCCGGAAGCAACATTGGTGGCCTGAATATGAAAACCACCAACGACATGCCGATCGTATATCCTGCCTCTTTTGAGTGTATGGGTCTGGTACCCTTTAACATTAATCCTCATTATCTTGATCCAAATCCTGAGTTAAAACACAATGGCGAAACACGGGAAACAAGGATTATGGAATTTTTAACGCAAAATAACATTAAGGTAATAGGCTTACGTGAAGGCAATTGGATCAGGATATTAAATAACAAAATCACAACAGAAGGAAGTGAATACACCAGGATTTTTGAAGCAGGTAAAGCTCCATATGAGTACCCGCCTGGCAGCCCGTTGCTGTAATTAAATCTGTGGAAGAATAATATCGTGTTCCTCCCCCTTTCCAAAAAACTGGATATCTACAAGTTTATGACCAATTTGGCGGCATAAACCTGTAGATCTTATTCTTGCATGGGCACCAAAACCTATAAAGTTGTTATCTTTTAATTAGCGGCTATGGCACTGCTCTTTTTCCTGGAGCGCATATAGATCACCAATCCGCCGAAAGCCACAATGAGTATCACCGGGATAATCAGCGTAGCCCGCAGAATTTCCGGGCCGGCCAGGTTTTTGGCATTGGAGAGTGCCTGCGCAAACGCAGAATTTTCAGGAGCTTTTAAATAAGCATCTAAAGATGCCCCGGCAGGTAAATGTTTAACAATAAGGTTATCGTAAAAACTACCCATAAATATGGTATAAATAGAAACAGCAAACATCCCTGCACCTCCCATCAGGTTTAAGCCAAGTGCCCCGGATTTAGGAACATTTTCGGCCACAAAACCGATCATGGTAGGCCAGAAATAACAAACGCCTATACCAAAAATAATGGCGGCAAAGAAAACCGAATTACCGGTAAAGGTGCTTAACATGTAAAGTCCGGCTGCAGCAAATATTGCTGATAAAAGCAGTACGCCCTGAGGAGCAAGCCGGTGAACCACAGGCTCTGCAAAACCCCGGCCAATAACCATAATTCCAGTGGTAAGGGTAAGCAATAAAATGGCATTATCGGTTACGTTTTTGAGCAGTAAACCTATCCATTGGCCAGTAAATAACTCGGTAATGGCCGTACCGAACATGCAGATGAACATAAAGATAAACAAAGGAGAAAATACTGCTTTGTACATATCTGAACTGGAATAACCGGATGATACCCTTTCGGTAACGGGAAAATCCAGCTTCGAAAACAGGTACCCGTAAATTAGCGTAGGAATAATCATCATGGCCACTTGCACCTTCCAGCCAAGTCCAAGCTGAACAAACAGGGTAACCAGTAATGTACCGATTACAATGCCTCCTGGAAACCATAAATGAAAATGGTTTAGTTTGGTGGTTTTATTTTCAGGATATAAAGCGGCTACCAATGGATTACAGGCGGCCTCTACAGTACCGTTGGCAATGCCGATCAGCAGGGTAGATAAAAACAGGCTCCAATAGCCCTGGGCAAAAACGGTAAGGATAATTCCGGCCAGGTGAAAAACAAAGGCCATGATCAGCAAACGTTTCATGCCTATTATATCCACTACAAATCCTCCAACCACAATGGCTAGCGGAAATCCCCAGAAGGCAGCAGCTGTAATGGTGCCCAATTGGGTAGTACTGAGTTGAAAATCGATCCCGAGCTGGTTCATTATCCCAGCACGGATGCCAAAGGAAAGCGAGGTGACCAGTAAGGCCAGGCAGCTCGCCCAAAATAGTTTTGTGGTTTGAATGTTAAGCATATGCTCAGATTTAGGTTAAATTGGTTTTGATTTCTGGATAAAAAAAGGAGGCTCAATGGAGAAAATTTCCATCTGCAAACCACATGGTTGGTGGTAATTTAACATGGGCCCATGCAGGTAATTTAATAAGTTTGCGCTCCTCCATTTTTCTGGAATATTTGGTTTATTACACGCCACAAATGCAGCGTTATGGTTAGATGATGATCATTAATCGCCATAATAATAAACAATTGAATTGATTAATGCAACGAATTAGGTTAAACAGTTATTCTTTTTTGACTTGCGGTATCAGATCAATTCAATCGATTGTTCTGGTGATCAGCAATTGACAGGGATTATCTTGCTGAACGATAAATTTGATTTTCTCCGTTTCATTCTATAAATTGAGCCGGGTCTTGTCCAAACTCCATTAACCGTTATGAAAAGGTATCTTTTTATTGTCCTTTTAGCCATCTCTTTTTCAGTTCAGGCACAGTCTAATACCGGAAACTACAAATACATCATCGTGCCCGAGAAATTCAGTTTTCTTAAGCAGGTTAACCGATACGGCTTGAATACCCTCATCAAGACATTTTTTGAGGAAAAAGGCTTTACGGTGTATTTTGATAATGCAGAAATACCCCAGGAAATTGCAACCGACAGGTGTAAGGCCCTGGCAGCAGATCTGCAGGAAAACAATACCATGTTTGTGACGAACGTTACCCTTTTGCTTAAAGATTGCAGGGGGGCAGTAGTAATGAAGAGCAAGCCTGGCAAAAGCAGGGAGAAAGAATATGAAACCTCCTATAATTTGGCATTGAAAGATGCTTTGACCTCCTTTAACGATTTTAAATATGTTGCAGGCAACCCTTCAGTGGTAAGCAACCAGGCACCAACCAACGCAAACGCAGAGGTTAAAACAACACCTTTACCTGTTAATCAGCCGGTTGCGGCCAAAACAGAAGCACAAGAAGCACTGTTGTATGCACAGCCCATCAGCAATGGCTACCAACTGATAGATGCAACGCCTAAAATCATCATGACCCTGCTAAAAACCTCAGTTGAGGATTGTTATATTTCGAACAGCGGGAGTATGAATGGTATCGTTATAAAAAAGAATGGTAATTGGTTTTTCGAGTATTACAAAAACAATGTGCTTGTATCGGAAAAACTATCAATTAAATTTTAGTCATCCTGAACCGTTAGGGTGACCTTTCGACCATAATTGAAATATCTTTACGTTTCAATCGCTATACTTTGTCCAAAGGTAGCAGTCTTATCCACTATCTTTCTCCTAATTGGAGGTCTCGATCTTGCTGCTCAAAGCCTTAAACTACTAACATATTGTTATCATTCCGGAATTTTAAGTGAGCCCTCATCCGGAAAATCAACCTGTCTGCATAGATTTATCCGGAAAAATGAATGCTTTTTCGCCCGGTTTTTATACCCGTTCGTCGAGAATTAAGCTGCGTTGGTATAATTGAGGATTTTCTGCTGCAACGTTTTGTATTTAGGGGCGTCTTATCTACAAAACAATCACAAAATATTAATTAAAAATATAAATAAAAGCATTATGAAAACTTCAATCAAAACCCTAACAAAATCAGTATTGGCAGCTATCGTTTTAAGTTCTGCTATTTTCTCAACAAGTGTAATGGCAAGCGAGAAACAGCCAGTTAAAATGTCGGCACCTAAAAACATCGGTCAGGTTATTGTAAGTGGAAATGTAGAAATTACATTGGTGCAAGGGAAAAAAGAAGGTGTAAGTTACAATGAAGACAATACCGGTAAAGTAAAAGTGATCCAGGATGGACATGCTCTAAAAATCAGTTCGGCTGATGGCAATACCGCTAAGATTACCGTTTATGTAAACAACATTTATAGAATACAGGCTTCTGAAAATGCAGTGGTAAAAACTGCAGGTAAATTGGATTCGAAATACCTTCAATTATTCTTAAAAGGAGATGCCGTTGCCGAGATCAATTCAGATACAGAAAACTTATACACTGTAATTGAAGGTCGTGCAGATTTAAAATTAAGCGGTGCTACCGGAGAACATATCTTAGTAATGGGAACTACGCCAAAATTAAATTTAGACGGGTTTGCTGCAATGAAAACAAAAATGAGTTCGCCGGTAACCGGTACTGAACAAACGGCCTCATTAGCAAAATAAGTTCCTTAACCAAACAGAAAGGGCGGCAAAATAATTTTGCCGCCCTTTCTGTTTTCAACGGTTATTCAACATCCAAAAGCCCATCGCTTGCCGCTTTGGCTTAATGGTAAAAACAGGTTGATAATTTCAGTTTACTTCTTTAATCCACCTTAATCATTTTCACCCACATTATTAGATAAATCCAGACGTGTTTTTTTACCTTTAAAGCATGAACAAGTTTGTCCTTTCCGAAATCAATATTTACCCCATCAAATCGCTTGGCGGCATAAGTTTACAAAAGGCAAAACTCGAAGAAAGAGGCCTGCAATATGATAGAAGATGGATGCTCGTTGATGAGGAAGGTATATTTATCACCCAACGGAAACATGGTAAGCTGGCCCTGTTGCAGGTAAATATAGCTGGTGGTAAATTAAGCATTGCTCATAAAACATTACCTGAGCAAAACATTTCTTTCTCACTGGATGAAGATACGGGAGAGCAGGTTTCGGTTATCATCTGGAACGATACCACTACGGCACTTGAAGTAAATAAAGCGGTAAGCAATTGGTTTTCAGCCTTCCTGGAGTTTAAAGTTAGGTTGGTAAAAATGCCAGAAACTGAAAAGAGAATGGTTGACCGGGATTATGCTTTCAATAATGAAATTGTAAGCTTTGCCGATGGTTACCCTTGCCTGATTATAGGTCAGTCTTCGCTTAACGGACTAAATGAAAAGCTCTTAGAACCAATCCTTATGGACCGCTTTCGTCCGAATTTTGTTTTTACTGGCGGGGAGCCGCATATCGAAGACCGTTTTAAAACATTTTACATCGGCGGGGTGCTGTTTTCAGCAGTAAAACCATGCGCAAGGTGTGTGCTCACTACGATCGATCAACAAACCGGGGAAAAAGGGCAAGAACCGCTAAGAACACTGGCCGGCTACCGGACAATAGGCAAAAAAATCATGTTCGGACAGAACCTGCTTCATCATCATTTAGGTAGCCTACAGGTTGGTGATGAGCTGAAGGTTAAAAATTGGAAGGACTGAGTGAAGAATTAGTGCAATTAAGGTGATTATCCAACGGAAGATAGCGTTTTTTTTTATGAATTAATGGTTCTTGGGCAATGTAAGGCCAATACAACGAATACCGCTTAAAGGTACTTGCTGGCAGGCAACATCGGCCGAAGTTAACCTAAACTAAACTCAAAATGAACCCTGGCTTTACCTTTCAGGTAATGAATGAGGTAAGGCCAGGGTAAAGAATTGGTAAGCATGGGGTTAACCTGGGGTTAACTTGGTGTACAGAAAAGGTAAGCAAAAGGTAAACGAAAGGTAGAGAAAAGGTAAAGAATAGGTAGAGAAGGGTAAACAAGGGGGTAGAGAAAGGTAAACAAAACTCCGCTGCCATTTGCTTAAAAATCATTAGCCCGGATTGCTATACAGGCTAATGATTTAGTAATGTACAGGTTGATATAGTTTATTGCTTCACCGGCACACTGATCTGATCAAGTTTATCATGCAACGCTTTCATCTGCGCTTCCGAAAACTTAATATCTTTTCTGTCATAGGTCATCAAACCATTGGTTTCTACTTCTACATCGGTAGTTTGGGTATACACTCCGGCAGAAAGCCCCAGGGGGATTAATTCTGCCAAACGTTTCATAAACTGGGCATATTTATTAAACAGATCCGTTTTGTTCTTAAAACTCTGATAACCCCAGTTATTCTTCTGTTGCCACACATGGCCATCAATAGGAAGACCAAGTCCCCCAAACTCACCAAGTACAAGGGCATAGTCTTTTCCAAAATAATCAGGACTCGGCATGGCCGGATGTGGGTAATTGTGCAGGTCGATCATATCGCCTACCGGATAAAAATTACCTCCACTGGCCGTATTGACTAACCTTGAAGGATCTTTCTCTTTTGTCCATTTGGCAATTTCTACGGTTTTAAACTGGCCCCAAGCCTCGTTAAAAGGTGTCCATACTACGATTGAGGGTACATTATAAAGTGCATCGATAATGGCATTCCACTCTTTTTTGTAATATCCTTCAGATTCGGCACTTCTGTTTTTATCCGATCCATGATCTAAAATACCCGGGCGGTTTTCCCAGCCGTTACCCAGGTCGCCACTTGGCATGTCCTGCCAAACCAACATACCTGCTTTATCGCAATAGTAATACCAGCGTGCAGGCTCCACTTTAATGTGTTTTCTAATCATGTTAAAACCCATTTCCCTGGTTTTATCTATATCGAACTTCAAGGCTGCATCTGTTGGCGCGGTATAAAGCCCATCCGGCCACCAGCCCTGATCTAACGGGCCATACTGAAAAACAAACGCATTGTTTAACAGCATGCGCTGAATACCATTCTGATCTTTACCTATGGAGGTTTTGCGCATGGCAAAATAACTCTTCACTTCATCTACCGTTTTATTGTTAGCAATCAGCTCAACTTTAAGGTCGTATAGAAATGGATTTTTAGGATCCCAGAGTTTTGGGTTCGCAATTTTTAAACGGATGGCGCCATTGCCACCGGCGATCTGTTCAGCCACTTTTGTCGTACCATCCCATGCCGAAACCTTAACCTGGTTGCCTGCACCGGCCCCTGCTAAAATTGGCGTAACCGCCACCGTTTGCTGATCGATATCCGGTGTTATTTTAATATGATCGATATGTACTTTATTTACGGCTTCAATCCATACCGTCTGCCAGATGCCGGTTACAGGGGTATACCAGATACCTTCCGGTTTTTTCACCTGTTTTCCCCTTGGCTGAGGCCCCTCATCAGTTGGGTCCCAGACTTCTACCGTTAAAGTTTGATTTCCGTTCTTGTTTAAAAATGGAGTAATGTTAAAACTGAAAGGATCGAAACCGCCTTCATGTTTACCCACCTCTTTACCGTTGATGCTCACGGTGCTCCTCCAGTCAACGGCACCGAAATGAAGCAAAATTTCTTTGCCTTTCATATTTGCAGGCACAGTAAAGCTGGTTTTATACCAAAGCAGGCTATCTTTACCAACCGTTTTACCCACACCTGAAAGTGCAGATTCTACAGCAAATGGCACTAAAATTTTTCCTTGGTTAATGGCCGGGCGCCCTGATTTTTCGGAAATGGCGTAATCCCAAAGGCCATTTAAGTTTTTCCAGTTACCCGTTCGCTCAAACTGAGGGCGGGGATATTCTGGCAATACATTTTTAGGATTAACTTCCTGTGCCCATGGTGAAGAGATTTTCCCTTTTACCATTGACCATGATTTGTTTTGCTGCTGTGCAGAAAGGGATAGCGATAGGCCCAGCAGCGATAAAATAATAGATACTTTTTTATTCATTTGTTTACAATTGGTGTGTTTAGGTTTGGTTAGGCAAAGTCGTCATTAATATTAACCTTATACAATAAATTCACCCTCCGTATGGCAATATTCTTAGTTTCTGATGACTCAAATGTCTTCGACTCCGCTACCCTTGACAGCCCCCGCAGATGAATCGTCTTTTCGACTGGAGCGTGCCGATTTTTCATCGGTAGCGAAATGGAGAAATCTATAGTGACAGATTTAGCTTCGCGGAGCACTCCGTGGTTCTCGACTGCGTTGCACTTCGCTCGAAATGACGACTCCTGAGAGGACTGTCAATCATATTGATTTTTATACAATAAATTCCTCCTCAGACTGACCATTATGTTTATTTGTTATTAAGTTTTTTAATCAGGTTAACCTCATCCAGGCGGTATGGGGTACCATCAGGCTGAAAGATTTCGTGAAACCACTCAACCGGTTCAGATCCATCGGCAAGTGGGGTATCCCAGGCATACTTGGTATTGGTTTTACCGGCAGCAAAACCCCAGTTTATAGCGCCAACATTTTCATTTTTTAGCATTGGCAAAATGTTAGCAAAACGGCTATTGCGCGATCGGGCCATATATTCGGTGCAGATTAATGGCCTGCCGCTGGCTTTTAACAGATCGATGGTTCTTTGATGCCAGTCTGGAGCCTCATAGTTATGGTAGGTTACAATATCTGAGTTGGCCAGTTGTATTTCGTTAAGCTTTTCGAAGCCCCAGCTCCACAATCCGATAGAAATAGGCTGATCCGGATTAACCGACCTTGCCCAGCTGATGGTTTTGGTTAACAAAGGTATGGTGGCTTCTAACTTTCCGCTGTTTCCAGGTTCATTGTATAAATCCCAAAGTAAAATTCTTTTATCGTGGGCAAAATGGCCAAGTACATCTTTCACATATTTTTCGAGTTCAGCAAAATTTGCTTCTTCTTTAAAAGCAGGATCGCCAGGATCCTGCAGCCATCCCGAGTTGTGAACACCCGTTTTAGGTTCGGGCTGTTTACCAATGGCCGAAGTTTTATTCCAGCAATCGTCAAAAAAGACAAACATAGGTTTAATACCGTGTTTTTGGGTAATGGTTAAAAATTGATCCATTCTCTTTTTAAAACCTTCAGGGTCCTGGCTCCAGGCTTTACTGAATAGGAATACGCGCAGCGTATTAAAACCAATTCCTTCGGCCCAGCCCAGTTCCTTATCGATCAGATCGGGCGAAAAAGTATCGGCCTGCCACATTTCCAACTGGTTAATGGCATTAGAAGGAATATAGTTTGCACCGGTTAACCATTGATGTTCTTTGTACCAGGCATTGGCTTTTTCTATTGACCAAACCTTTGCAGGTTCGGTGTTTTTTTTTGTTTTTTGTGCAAAGCCCATACTGATGTTAAAGCTCAATACAGCAATTAGTGCATAGTTTTTTAAATTCATATCGGTATTTATCTGGTTATTTTTTATTTCAGTTTGATGGTGATGTTAAGCTTAACCCTGCTTTTACCGGCGTTCCAAAATTTGGTGTTCCATCGGCATTCCAGCTAAACTTTTGGGCCCGGGGCGAGCGGAAACCTCCGCAGCCCTGGCCCGGTTTATCATTGGCGTGATATAGGATCCAATCTTCTTTTCCATCCGGCGACTTGAAAAACGAGTTATGGCCCGGTGCATAAACACCGTCTTTTGGTGATTGCTGAAAAACAGGTTGATCTGATTTTGTCCAGGAAGCAGGGTCGAGCAGATTACTTTTAGCCGAAGCGGATAGCATACCTAAAGCATAAAAATCTGTCCAACAGCCACTGGCAGAATAAATGATAAATATTTTATCGCCGTGCAGCAAAAACTGAGGCCCTTCATTTACATCAACATGTGCTCCCCCACCAAGGTCTCCAATTTTTTCCCAGCTAAATTTGGGTGTAGAAATCTTTACCCGCTTGCCTGCTACTGTCCAGGGGTTTTTAAGCCTGGCAATGAAAATTTCCTGCTTTCCGTTCTCATCTCCCTCCCATCCCGACCATATCATATACAACTGACCTTTAAAATCGATCACATCGCCATCAATAGCCCATTTATCAGTCGGATCGGCAATTTTGCCTTTAAATATCCACGCTCCTTTCATCGGGTCGGCCGAAGCATTTTCTAAGACATACATACGATGGTTTTCGTTTTTTCCATCATCTGCGGCAAAATAGGCGTACCATTTCCCCCTTAAAAACATCACTTCCGGCGCCCAGATTTCTTTACT
This sequence comes from Pedobacter zeae, assembly GCF_014196715.1. Taxonomy (GTDB): domain Bacteria; phylum Bacteroidota; class Bacteroidia; order Sphingobacteriales; family Sphingobacteriaceae; genus Pedobacter; species Pedobacter zeae. The sequence continues at coordinate 449,108 of NZ_JACIEF010000002.1, read as the reverse complement.
GTACAAGGTGCCTGCAGGTGCACGCCAAATGGTTTTTCGCTCCGCATCTTTTAAACCATCCAAGGTTTTGGTTTTCCAAAGGTCTACCCGGTTGCCGGTGGTGTGGGTATAATAATAATAACCATCTTTATAATAACTGTAAGGATCGGCACCCGATGATAATAAGGGATTGGTAAATGTTTGCGCATATGAACCTGCTATCTGTAACAGGCACAAAATGGTAAACAGGTATTTTATTTTCAACATATTCATTTAAAATCTCGTATTCTATATTTTTCAATAAGCGGTATTTGTTAATTTTAAAAAAAGGGATTTTTTCTCTTAAATCTGCTCAATTTTATCTCAATATTTCTACAAATGCAATCAATTTAATTCTGGAATGCTTTTGCCTTACCTTGCATTAAATACCGAAAACTTTCAGTGTCGATCTGCATACGGTAACTGCCGTGTTTGTCTTTTACAAAACCAGCCTTTACAATAGCAGTAGCCCTTGGCGATACTTGGTAATTGGAATGATGGGTATGAAAAACATATTGTAATGCTCCCTTTTTATCGGTAAAAAAATCGCCATGCCCCGTGCCGTTTATTTGCAATAACGTTTTACTGATAATGGGATTACCTGCATATTTTAACCATGGCCCTCCGGGCGAGCCTGAGGTAGCATAACCCATAGCATAATCGGGATTTCTGAAATCGTTTGCAGAATAAAACAGATAATAAAGATTGTTCTTTTTAATTACCGTTGGTCCTTCGGTTACCGGCCAATCTGTTTTTGCCGTATTTTCCCAGGCTTCAGTTCCTGCTAAACAAAACTTTGTTGTTCCGGGGATTACATCCGAAAAATCATCCTTCAGTTCTGCTACAAAAATCCGATTACCGTGGTCGAGCTTCACATGATAGAGGTAATTTTTCCCATCGGCATCGGTAAATACAAATGGATCGATCTGTTTCCCGGTACCAGCTATTGCTTTTAATTCTTGCTGTATGAAAGGGCCTGTTGGGCGATCACTATGGGCAATTGCAATCTGCTCATCAGCGGTATAGGCCATAAAATAGGTTTTACCTCTTTTAAATACCTGTGGGGCCCAAAAACCTTTACTGCCAAAGGCATCGCCTTTTTTTAGTGCAAACCCATTATTTTCCGACTTCTTGTTCCAGGTTTTAAGGTCGTTTGACGAATAAACCAAAAAACCCTGATCGCTGCTGGTACCATACAAATAGTAAACGCCATTATCTAAGAAAATCGAGGGATCGGCTAAATAAATGGTATCGTTTAATTGCCTGGCAAACACATTTTTACCGATAGAAAATAGGAAGAAGCTTAAAAAAAAGGTAAAAAGATATTTCATTTAACAGTGATGAGCTAAGGGTAAGATATTGATTATTAACAATACTTCGATTGATCGTCATTCCCAACTTGATTGGGAATCTTGTGCGTAATGTTTAGATTGGTTACACTAGCATTAAGATTCCCGCCTGCGCGGGAATGACGATACTATTAAAAGAATTAAAAACTTAATTTGCTTACAGGTGTAAAAATCAAATCGTCTACGCCTGCAATTTTAACCCCTATCCTGGCAAAAACATAGTTTTGCGCAGGTACAATTGCCGGGATATTTACGCTCATGCTTAAGTTATTGAGGTCGGCAATAGCTGCACCGGTAAGCTGTTGTATCGCGATATTATTGCCCCCATCTACAAACTGAGTTTTATTGATATATAGTGATACGCTTTCTATATCCTTTGCATTGGCATCTGTAATGATTTTTTCCAGTTTGCAGGATCCATTCACTTTCCCGGAAGCAGCTGTTAAACTGGCATTGCGGATCATATAATAAGGCATTACTTCTATATCCATTGCCTTGCTACCGCTAATATTTACGACTATGGTATCCTGTTTACCGGCTGCATTCTTTTTCCATAAAAATGGTCCCTGGTTTGGTGAGAACACCAATTTATAGTCCCCGTCAAATAACTTGGCCGAATAATGGCCATCCTGGCTTACATTTACCTTTAACGCTGAATAATTACCAAAGCCCGACTGCCAGAGTTCGAAATTGACCTGGCCGTACTCCACGTTGATAGCTTCGCCCTTATATACGATCCTCCCTGTAAAATCGGCCGAAGGTGCCTCATAATTATCCTTTTTACAAGAGGAGAAAAACATGGCTGCAATTGCCCCTATAATGAAATAAAATCTATTTTTCATATCTGTATAATTGATTATTGATTAGGGTTTCTGATAATTTTTGGGTTGCCGTTAAGTACATCCTGCCCGATTGAAGAGTAATAATTGCCAATGCGGAAACGGTGTGCCGCAGTAACACGACTAGGTTTAACCACCTTAAAAATATACTTTAAATGGTTTGCATTGCCTGGGTTATAATATTTATATGGCCACAAACCAAACACTTGCGTACTGGTGCGTGTTGCACTTCCGATATTGCTGGCATTGGTAAAATCAGCGGCAGACATGTTGTTGCCATTCCATACCTTATCAGCCAGTCTCCAACGTTTCATATCCCAAAGCTGATGACCTTCGAAAGCAAATTCTACTTTTCGTTCGTGCACAATACGGTCGAAAGTGATATTAGCCGGGCTTAATGCAGTGGTTAATCCTGCACGGTCTCTTACCGGTTTGATATAATTGGCTGCTGTAGCGGCATCACCTAATTCAAAAGCGGCTTCGGCAGCATTTAACAACACTTCGGCATAGCGGTAGCGGATCCACCATACATCGCTCCGTGTACCAATCTGGCCTGATCCTGTAGCCGGATCTAAATATTTACGCACATAAAAACCAGATTGTGCACTAAATTCTAAACCATCAACAGGCCCATCGCCACCTACTACCTGTACCGAACCCGGATTACCGGGAAGTACGTTACTTTTACTCTGCGCAAAATTATCGCCTGTTACAATTGTACCGTTGGCTAACTGATAACCCGCCCAGATATCAACTGTTTTACCTTTAAACTGTGTTCCAGGCAGAATTACCGTACCGGCTAAACGCGCATCGCGATCGGCAAAAATATCGGTAATATTGGTATAATAAACCGGATTTCCACTACCATCAACAGTAGCTAAAGAGGCATAGGTATTATCTAGTTTCTCGAAAGACTGAACCAGGTTTAATGATGGATTTAACCTTCCGCCCTGTGCTTCCTCGGCAGAAGAGCGGGGTTGGTTATCGATGGTAAAACCATGTACCTTATTGGTTTTTAATTTAAAATCTTTGGCAAATATTACTTCCGGATTGCTGCCTTTATCGGTAAAGAGGGCTGCAAAATTATCAGACAGGTTTGGGTTCTTTTTGTAAAGTGAATATTTACCACCATCTATAATTTCTTTGGCCGCATTTAAAGCTTTGGTAAAATAACCATTAGCCATTGCTGCAGGTATGCCCACCTCCCCACCAGGAAGGGTTAACTGGGCATTGCTATATTTTGCAATAGAACCGGCATATAGCGCAGCCCTCGATTCCATAGCCAGGGCCGCAGCTTTTGTAGCCCTGCTCTGAATGGTTGCATTATCCGGAAGCACTGTTTTAATGGCTTCCAATTCGGCAATCACAAAATCATAAATTTCAGATTCCTTTGATCTTGGGTATTGCAGATAACCTGGATCTCCGCTATAATCATAGGCCAGTGGAACAGTGATCAAAGGAACGCCGCCCATTCTTTTTACCATTTCGAAGTATACCCCAGCCCTGATAAAACGTGCCTCAGCTAAAAAACGGTTGCGGTCTTCGGCTTTTAAAGCTGTAGCTTCCTGCCCACGTTTAATAAACAGGTTCAGGTCGTTTACCAGTCGATAAACATTGATGTCCCAATACCCCCATGAGTCGTACCCATACTCTAAATTCTGGTGGCGAAAATAATCTCCACTTGCCGAAGCAAAGCCCTCATCAAAATCGGCAAATAACCACCACGATTCGATACGTTGAAAATCAGGGAAACGATCATACAGATCGCCAACCACAGTAAGCACCAGGTTGGGGTCTTTCCACACCGCATCAATCGGCAGGGTACTGGTAGGTTGCTTATCCAAAAATTCGGAATCTTTTTTACATGACTGCGCAAAACTTAAACAGGCAATGGCAGCGAACGCGTATATATATTTTTTCATTTGATTAGTCTTTTTCATGTTAAAGCGATAATTTAAGACCGATGTTAAAAAACTTGTTCTGCGGATACTGTAAGCCATTATCGTCGGCAATTTCAGGATCTACGCCATAGTCTTTGAGGTTATCTATCGAGAACAGGTTGTACCCGTTTACATATACCCTTGCGTTCTGGATCTTAATTTTTTCTGCCCATCTTTTTGGCAAGGTATAGCCAATCTCCAGTGTACGCGCCCTCAGGTACCTCACGTTGTGTAGCCAGAAAGTCGAATTTCGGGTATTGTTACTGTGGTCGCGGTCGTTAAAACGGATGGCCGGATATTTACCAGCCACCCACGCACTGTTCAGGTTAAAAGGATCGGTACGGTGCCAGCTGTCATCAGCAAAATTCTGCAGTAAAGCGCCTCCGTTCTGGAATGCCCAGCGCTGCTCCCAGTTCTGGTTCCATGAATACATCGCTCCGCCAGAAAAATCGGCGGTAAAATCGAAGTTCTTATAAGAACCACCAATGGTAAATCCAAAGCCTACATTGGGTTGCCCTGTTGTGGTATAACCTATTGGCCTTTCATCTAAACCGTCAATAATACCATCACCATTCTGATCTTTGTAAATTAAATCGCCAGGCAATAAAGAGCGGTTACCTTTTCCATCAATATTCACTTTGTAGTTATTAATCTCCTCGATACTCTGAAACTGACCGGTTACTTCATAACCCCAAAAAATATCGGCATATCTATCGGTGCCATTACTTCTGTAATTCTCCCACGAGTTGCCAAAACGCGGCTTATATCTTTCCAAAAGTTTCTTTCTGCTAATGGAAATGTTTCCACCCACATTGTAATTAAACTCGCCGATTTTATCCCGGTAGTTTAAAGAAAACTCCCCGCCAAACTGTGCATCGCTTTCCAGGTTCTCAACATTTAATGGGTATCCCAGTTCAATCGGAACAACTACATCGTTTTTAATGGCCGGTAAGCCAGAACGTTTTCTATAAAAATAATCTGCTGTTCCGGAAAGTTTACTGCCGAACATCGAAAAATCGAGGCCAATATCTGTGATTTTGCTTTTAAACCAGCTTAGGTTATTAATAATAGGGCCTTTATCCCTGGATGTGGTAATATTTTTTCCATCTAATATCACACTGCCCTGATTGTAATTATAACCCGGGATATAAGCAAAGGGATCGATACCCACATCATCATCCCCAAGCTGCCCGTAAGAAGCACGAAGCTTCAGGTCATTCAAGATATTGCTTTCGCCCAAAAGCGATTTCATAAATTTTTCTTGCGTAATTCTCCATCCAATGGATGCTGATGGGAAATAACCCACACGTCTGTCTGGCGCAAACTTCCATGAAGCATCTCTGCGGCCAGAAAGCTCCAGGTAATATTTATTGTCGTAATTGTAGTTTATCCTGCCCACATAGCCAATACGGGCCTGCTCTTCCTGTATGTCGGCAAAATCCTGTCCATCCATATCTGCAAACTGCAGCACGGGCAAAATATTGGTTTGTGGTACCGCGTGCTGAAAGGTATAGGTTCTAAAGCGGTCTAAACGCTCGGCCACCAATACGGCACCTACAGTATGTTTGCCAAAGGTACGGTTATAATTGGCCTGGAGCTGATAGGTATTGGTGTATACTTTCTCGTTTCTACGCTCTCTGTAAGGATTTGAACTTCCCACTTTTTCTTCATAAATACCTGTTTCCGGATGATAGGTATATACATTATAGGTATACTCATGCCCGTTGATCACGTTATCGGCGATGTAATAAGAATATAAACCTTTTATTTCCAGGCCTTTTACAGGTGTTTCGTAAGATGCCGATAAATTGGTTTGCAAAACCCTCCAGTCTGATTTCCAGTATCCGGTTAAAGCCTTACTCTGCACGGCAAACTGCTCGGTATTGTGCCCAATATCGTTCGGGTAATTTGGATTGCCATTGGCATAAGCCTGTTCGGTTGGCCTGTTTCTTAATAATGCAAAACGGGCAGCCCAGTAATCATCTCCACCTGGTACGCCTGGCTGATCGCGACTTTCGATACGACCATTAATCAGCATGCCCACCTTAAAACGGTCGGTTATTTTAGCTTCGATATTACTTTGGATATTGGTCCGGTTGAAATCGAATTCACGCGCAGTGCCGTATACCCCTTTCTGATCTAACCGGGTAGCAGAAAAGTAATAATTTACCCGTTCGCTTCCGCCTGAGGCACTTAAATTTACTGAAGATTGCGGTGCGTTCGGCGCAATAATAATATCTTTCCAGTTCTGGCTCTGGTAACCATATTCAGTACCCGCTTTCCATTTATCCAGCTCGGCCTGTGTAATATCTGTTCTTCCGTTCTGGTTCATTTCTGCCGTGGCTTTACCTAACATCCATTGATAAGCGTCAGTTGTTTCGGGAAAACGAACCCAGTTTTGCCAGCCGGTGTAAGCATCCACACTAAAGGTATTACGCGTACTGTTTTTACCCCTTTTAGTGGTCACCAAAATTACACCGTTTGATGCCCTGCTGCCGTAAATAGCTGCCGATGCATCTTTAAGCACACTGATACTTTCGATATCGTTAGGGGAGATATTATTAAACTGTCCGGCATCTTGTTGAATGCCATCGATAACATAAAGCGGGTTACCCATGTTACGGATCTGGATATTGGCACTGGAGCCTGGTCTTCCGTCGGGCATCCTGAAAGATACACCTGGTAGCTTTCCGGCCAGGCCTGTACTTACGGTAGAGCCGCCATGCACTTTTTCGAGGTCTTTGCTGCTAATTGATGAAATCGCCCCTGTTATAGCCTCCTTTTTCTGCGTATTGTACCCCACTACAACAACTTCTGATAAATCGTTATCAGATGGCTTGAGTTTAACATTGATTTGCGTACGGCCGGCCAGTGCAACTTCCTGGTTAGTGTAGCCCACATAAATAAAGATCAGCGTAGCATTTTTATCGCTTACCTGAATGCTGAATTTCCCGTCGCCACCTGTTGTTACACCGGTGTTGGTACCTTTAACTTTAACACTGGCACCAACAACTGTTTCTCCTTTTTCGTCGGTTACCGTTCCGGTAACAGCCGTTTGCGCCTGGGCACGGAGTTGAAAGGAAAGTAAGATTAGCGTGATGGAAGTAAAAATAACGGAGAAGACTTTACGTTTCAAAAACATTTTTTGAAGCAAGTACCAATCCACGGATGCAAAGCCGCCATAAGAGAATAAACTTCTTTTCATATTGGGTTAGATTTGGTTAGTTAAAGAGGTAAATGGATTTAGTTCCATTTAATTCTTATCCAAAGATTCGGTTTTTCGCTTTTCAGAGGGATACGCATTTGTATCAATATTTCTTCATTTTGTCTCGATTTGTATTTAAGGAGTCTGGTTTAGCCACGGAGACTCAGCAACACGGAACATACCGCTCCATGCGTCATCCCGAGTTTAGCTCAGGGATCTTAACCACAACAGACTGGCATGATAAATAAGTCTGGGTGCAGGTATTGAATACTTATTGTACACAATAGCAGGTAATTATTATTATTTTGAAAAGGTTAAGGCAGGCCCATTTCGGTTACAGCAGTCCTGCTATCCCTTCAAGTCCTCACTCCTACTTCGTTTCGGGCTTTTCGTACTATCAGGTTTAGTTAACATAGGCTTGTAGTGCTACTGGATCAAACCACGCAGGTTTTTTACGCCGGGTTTTGCGTTAGGGATGCTAAGGATAGGTGATAGTCCTTACATAGTATTTATTTTTTTGGAAACGAGGGGCTTGGCCCATTTCGGCTACAGCAGTCCTGCTATCCCTTCAAGTCCTCACTCCTACTTCGTTTCGGGCTTTTCGTACTATCAGGTTTAGTTAACATAGGCTTGTAGTGCTGTTACATCAAACCACGCAGGTTTTTTGAGCCGGGTTTTGCGTTAGGAATAGTAAGGGTTCAGTACCGATCCTTCATCGGTACCTACCGTGTGAACACATTTTTTTGGAATAGTTTTGAGCACCATGCTAAGCTTGCTTTGAAAAACTACCGTCTTGAGCGGAGAACGCCGTCAATCCCAAGAGCCAGGGAAATCAAAAAAACAGTTGCAGTTCAGGTAAACTGGCACTAACAAACCTTAAACGCAGTGGTTTTGTGTTCATAACGATGAATCAATTTTAAAAATATATTGAACACAAAACGAAGTGCCACTGTTTTTTTGATGTGCATGGGATTGTGGAAAAGGCTCATTGCGGATTGATGAAGCGCTTTGGGTACTTTGGCGCTCCAAAGTACCATGCCACCGCGGCATAGAGCGGCAGAAATATTATAATTAATTGTGCCTACACGGAGGTTCATCGGTACCGGAGCATAGCGCAGCCCTGAAAAGCCCGACCTTTGCGCAGCTTTGGGAACGCCCTGATCAGTTGGCAGTTGGCGATTTATAGTTTTCAGGCCTATAAAAACTGGGGTTCTTAAACAAAATCTGTCTCAATCTTTCTACTTATCTGCTCAAATTTAAATTAGCCTGAAAGCAAAGCATTTCTTTAATATATTTGATGCAACTGACCAAAATATCTTGAAAAAACTCTTCATCCTTTTATGTCTGTTATTTTCGGTCCACCGGCTTTGGGCACAGCCTTACTATTTTAGGCATTACCAGGTAGAAAACGGGCTTTCTAACAATACAGCATTTTGCAGTGTACAGGATGGAAATGGTTTTATGTGGTTTGGCACTAAAGATGGCCTAAACCGCTTTGATGGTTATTCTTTTAAAACCTATCGCCATGATCCGGATCAGGCGGGCAGTTTAGGCAACGATTTAATTTATGCGCTCCACCACGACCAGGAACAAACACTTTGGGTAGGCACCAACAGTGGTGTATACCAATATAACCCTGCAAAAGAAAGCTTTGCCATTATTAAAGAAACTAAAGGAATGCGGATTATCGACCTGGCCAGCGATCAGCGTGGAAATTTATGGATCTTATCTTCGTTCAAAATATATTTATACCAAAAGCGAACTAAGAAAATGCAGGCCTTTACCCATCATGCACCTTTCGATGCATCGTTGGTAACTGTTTTAAAAGATGGCAGTGTATGGATCAGCACCGGAAAGGGAACACTGGAAAAATACAATCCTGAAGCAAATCAATTTGAGCAATTTAATATTAATGGCAAAAACGCCAAAACCGAATATGGCTGGGTATCGAGAATTGCAGAAACCGAAAGCGGCAATTTATTGGTTGGCACTACCAATCAGGGCGTTAAACTCTTTAATCCGGTTACTTTAGCATCAAAAAATATAATCAGGTTAAACGACGACCAAACACCAATTTTTGTTCGCGATATCAAAAAAACAGGGCCACACGAATTTTGGATTGCCACAGAATCGGGCATTTACATTTATAATGATGAAAATGGGACGATTATCCACCTTAAAAAACAATATAACAATGATTATTCTTTAAGCGACAACGCCGTGTATACCATCTGCCTTGATCGTGAAGGTGGGGTTTGGGCGGGTACCTATTTTGGAGGTGTAAATTACTATTCGAGCCATACTTCACTGTTTACCAAATACTTTCCGCAAAAAGGTGCAAATTCGATTAGTGGAAGCGATGTAAGGGAAATTACCAGGGATGGTAACGGAAATTTCTGGATCGGGACGGAAGATGCGGGGCTGAACAAACTCGACGTAAAAACTGGCGCATTTAAACACTTTCTACCCGACGGAAAACCCGGAAGCATTGCCTATTCCAATATACACGGTTTACTGGTTGACGGCGACAAGCTCTGGGTTGGCACTTTCGAACATGGACTGGACGTTTTAGACCTGAAAACAGAAAAGGTAATTAAACATTACCAGGCAGGTGTTGGAAATACTTTACGCACCAACTTCATTGTTACTTTTTGTAAAACCCGATCAGGTGAAATATTAGTTGGAACCATTAATGGGATTTACCGTTATAACCGCAAAAAAGATGATTTCGACCCGGTTGCAGGCCTGCCATTTATTTTTTACGATTCGGTTATGGAAGATAGTAAGGGCAATATCTGGGCGGGGAGCTTTAACGATGGTTTATTTCAGTTTAACTTATCTAAACCAGGGTATGTAAATTACCGAAATATCCCGGCAGAGGCGAAAAGTTTGAGCCATAACACCGTAAACAGTATTTTTGAAGATAGCAAACAGCGTATTTGGGTAACCACTGATGGTGGCGGACTTTGCAGCTTTGATCAGAAAACGCACCAATTTAAACGTTACGGCATAAAAAACGGTTTTCCCAGCAATTACCTTTTCCGCATAGAAGAAGACGCGGCCAACAAGTTCTGGATTAGCAGCACCAGGGGCCTCATCCACTTTGATCCCACCACAGGTTTAAGTAAAACCTATACTAAAGCCAACGGATTGCTTACCGATCAGTTTAATTACAGTTCTGCCTATCAGGACGAGAAAGGCCGGATCTATTTTGGAAGCGTAAAAGGCCTGGTAAGCTTTAATCCGGCCAACTTAAAGGCAACCAAGTACAAGGCTCCGGTATTTTTAACCGGATTTCAAATCAACAGTTTAGAAACGGGCTTAAACGGCGCCGATTCTGTTGCCAATAAATCGATTCTTTATGCCGATACCATCGAACTTAACTACAACCAATCCTCTTTTAGTATCGATTTTGCTGCCTTAAGCTATCTGTCGCCCGAAATGACAGAGTATGCTTATAAAATGACCGGGCTTTATAAAAACTGGGAATATTTAAAAACCAACAGGAAGGTCTATTTTACCAAACTTGCTCCGGGCAATTACACTTTTGAGGTAAAAGCCTTGGTAGAAGGAAGCAGCAACTGGAGCACCAAAAATGTTAAGCTGCTGATCAAAATACATCCCCCTTTTTACCTCAGTCCTTTGGCTTACCTGCTTTATTTAATTGCTGCAGGAGGAATGGTTTTCTTTTTGGTGCGGAGGTACCACCGAAAAATTGCATTAAAAAACAGCAGAAGGATGGAAGTTTTTGAGCACGAAAAACAAAAAGAAATTTACCAGGCGAAGATCGAATTTTTCACCAATGTTGCCCACGAAATCAGAACACCACTCACCTTGATTATCGGTCCGATGGAGAAACTGATTAAACAGGCCGGTGCCGTACCTGCAATAGAAAAGAATTTACGGATTATGGGCCGAAACACCGATAGGCTGCTCAAATTAACCAACCAGTTATTGGATTTTAGAAAAACAGAAACCAGCGAATTTTCGTTAAACTTTGTAAAGGCCGATATTTCTGAAATATTAAAAGACATATTTCTTCAGTTCCAGCCTGCCGCAGAACAGCAAGATATTACCTATAACCTCCATTTACCTGAGAAAAAACTCCATGCCTATATCGATGTAGAGGCTTTTTACAAAATGATCAGCAATTTGGTAGATAATGCCATAAAATATGGCAAAGCCAATGTGCAAATTCGCTTATTATTGCCGGAAGGTGATAAATTTGCCGTAATCGTAAAAAATGATGGGAACAGAATCCCCGTAGAAATTAAGGACAAGATATTTGAACCTTTTTTTAGGGGCAAAGAAACAGAAATAAAGGCAGGAACCGGGATAGGTTTATCGATTTCGAAATCGCTTGCACAACTGCATAGCGGGGAGCTTTATTTAGATTTTAATGATGGTGATTTTAATATATTTGTATTAGAACTGCCTATCCATCAACTTATAGAATTTAACCTGAACGGAAAATGGAAGAAATTGTAGGCACGTTTACCATAAAAGGTACTGAAGATATGGAAAGGTCTGTAGTGTTATTGGTTGATGACAACGAAGATATCCTTGATTTCATTTCAGATGATCTGGAAGAAAAATACCATGTTCTACAGGCCAGAAATGGGTTAGAAGCCTTAGAAATATTACAACGCGAAATTGTTCAACTCATTATCAGCGACGTAATGATGCCCGAAATGGACGGTTTCGAATTTTGTGCAAAAGTTAAATCGACCCTGGAATTCAGCCACATCCCCGTTATCCTGCTGACCGCAAAAAATTCGTTGCAATCTAAAATTGAAGGTTTAGAACTGGGTGCCGATGCCTATGTAGAAAAACCCTTTTCGCCAGAATTTCTCCAGGTACAGATTTCCAGCCTGATAAAAAACAAGAACAAGATTAAGGAATATTTCTCCAGTTCCCCCCTCCTTCATCTTAAAAGCATTGCCTATTCTAAGGCAGATGAGTTGTTTTTGGAGAAATTACAGGATACCATTAATAAAAACATCAGCGATCAGGATCTGGATGTAGAACACCTTGCAGAAAAGATGAACATGAGCCGGCCAACCTTATACCGCAAAATCAAATCTATCTCTAACCTGAGTCCGAATGAACTGATCAATTTAACCAGGCTCAAAAAAGCTGCAGAGCTTTTAAATGAAGGGATATTAAAAATCTATGAAATTTCAGAAATGGTTGGTTATAGTTCTCAATCGCACTTTGGAAGAAACTTTGCCAAACAGTTCGGCATGTCGCCAACCGACTATGTAAACAGTAAAATAGCGGAGAAGAAGAAAGGATAACATCACTTAAAATTGTCATCCTGAGGCACGAAGGATCTTTTTAGTGGATGAAGAGTTATTCCAGTACATCATGCTTCTAATTATCGTGTGTTAATCGAGCGGTTTATCAATCAGAATAATTATGTAACCATAAAATACGGCATTTAAGAGATATAAGCTAAAAGTGCAAGATATAATTATCAGTCTGTTTTTTATCATCCCGAGCAGAGTTGAAGGATAATTTCCAAAATTACCTTCATTTCCATAGTGGAGAAATCTGTTAAGTTAGTTTTTTAGTGTACAGCTTTTTTTTGCATCTGCGCAGGCGCTTGCCTCGGTTAGCCACCGAAGGGCTCTTACTTTTGGCTTGATCCAAAAGTAACAAAAGATCAAGGCTTGCATCCTTCCTTGTAAAAAGCTACGGAAATCTTGACAGCGGCAGCATCGAGGCTCTTACCCTTACTTTTATCCCTCCGCTCTCGCTTGATCCAGCCTTGGACACTGGGGCATTAAGGGGAATTGCAAAGATTTTCGTGCTTTTTTCGGCGGAAATCTGCTAGGCCGGTAGTAAGGTGCAGATAGCGTAATGTATAGGAATAGTTTCTTATACGATAGTCGTCATTCTCGCGCAGGGCGTGAATCTTAATGCTTTCGCTCGGTCTTACCTCATTATTTTCTGTGACAGCGATCAATCCGTCATTTCCTGAAGCAACGAGAAACAGAGAAAATCTAAACGAAATAGGTCTCTCCGCTACATTACATTCTGGAGATGACGAGTACCTTGTTAAGTTAACATCCTGAAAAGAACCAAAATCTACTCAATTTCAAACAATTAGTTACACATTGTTATTATAATTTATTATGCGTAAATTGTTCTAACCAAAATATAGAAGTTATGAACATGCTTAAAAAAATCCAGCACTGGGGCGATCATCATCACCCAAAATGGTTAGACTATTTCAGAATTTTATTAGGTCTTATTTTAATTTGGAAGGGCATCGATTTTTATATCAACATGCAGGCGTTTAACCACCTCATGCGGGGTGCATTTTTAGGTACTGCCATCAGCATCAGTTTACTGGCCCACCTGATCATTTTAATGCATATTATCGGGGGCATGGCCATTGCCCTGGGTACGTATACCCGCTTGTTCTGCCTGCTTAATTTACCGATATTGATTGGAGCAGTTTTCTTTATCAATATTTCCGGTGGTATCTTTAAACCCTATTCAGAATTTTGGTTTTCGGTTTCCGTATTGATCGGACTAGTTTGTTTTGCCATTGAAGGCAATGGTATTCTATCGGTAGACCGGGAAAAAATTTACCCTAAGCAGGCGCTTTAATTTAAATATAAAGCCCAAAAATCTTTGTTAAAGTAACCTTTATTGACGCTTTAACTGCTTTTTTAACATTTTTATACTTGCTAACCAGATGATTAGCAAGACTTAAAATATTTATGCAAATATTTGAATCGAAATCATTTGCAGATTGGCGCCAAGTTCGTACTTTTGCAGCGGAGAGCTGGCAGAGTGGTCGAATGCGGCAGTCTTGAAAACTGTTGACTGTAACAGGTCCGGGGGTTCGAATCCCTCGCTCTCCGCATTACAGCGAAAGGAGTCCGTAGGGGCTCCTTTTTCCGTTTATACACATATCGGGGGCAAAACGGGGGCACGGAAAAAAATAAGGTTTATGGCGATTAAGAAATATAAAAAAGCTAAGATCTACAGAGGAAAAACAGGAGATCCAAAAGAAAAGTGGTATGTCTCCTATTCCTTTTTAAATCCATTCACCGCTAAGTTTGATCGCTTCAGGGCTTATGAAGGAATCAATTATATTGATGACCTTCAGGAAAAAGAAGCTTTTGCGAATGAACTTGCGAATGAAATTAATGCCAGACTTATTGCCGGCTATGATCCATTTATGGCCGAACAAAAAACAAATGAAATCATACATGATTTAAAGGCAGAAGCTATACTGCAGGAAAATCAAAAGTCGCCGACATTACTTGATGCCTTTAAGATTTTCATCAATAAAAAAGAAGAAAAGAACCTGGCTAAAGATTCCATGACTTCGTACAACAGCTACATAGCAAAGTTTGAAAATTACCTTTTTGAAAATAGACTTGCCGATGTAAGGCTAAATTCTATTGATACCAAGTTTATTTCGGATATGCTAAGCTGGATGAAAGGTCATCACAACTGGAATGAAACCACATATAACAATCATTTAAGGTTTTGGGTAACCCTACTCAACTGGTTTGCAAAAGCACCCCGTAAGTGGATTCGCCGCGATGATTTCCATATCGGTGCTGATAGTGAGCTTGAGCAGAAAGTTGCCCGTCCAATGAAACACCAATACTTCGGTGAAACTGTTGGCAATGCAGTTAAAGAAGAATTTAAGAAGTTCCCTAAAATGGAATTTTATTCTAAATTTATTTACTTCAGCTGCATGCGCCCGGATGAGATCCGTAATCTTAAGATTGAAAATGTAGATTTGAACGGCCGGTACATGAAGATTGTTGGAAAGACCAAAAGCCGTACCGTGCCCATTTGCGATGAACTTTCTGATATGTTGGAGTCATTAAATTTAGAAAAATACCCGGCTAACTACTACGTAATCGGTAAATCGGGTGGAGTTGATTCCGCAATGCATAGTGAAAATTATTTTTCTAGGCCTTTCAGAGAAGATATTAAGGAAAAATTAGGCTTATCAAAAGACTTTACACTTTACGGATGGAAACATACCAGGGTTGTTGATTTATTGAATGCCGGCTATTCTGATGCCGAAATTATGAATCTAACCGGTCACACTGACACAAGCAGCTACGATAAATATAAAAGAGACCTGGTTAATCATATTAAAACCAGATTGCGCGGTAAAACTATCGGTTGGTAGTAGCCTATAACAAAGTTGTTTCTGGCACCTCTTTTAAGGCCTCAGGGTTATTGCCAATTTTAATCAAATCCCGGTCAACCCTGTAGGCTGCCATATTGGTATCATCGCACGGCTCCATTAGATGAATAATTTCTTCCTTACTGGTTGATGGATCTAACCAGGCATTTATTTGATCATTCGAAATAATTATCGGTTGCCGCTTTTCAGTGTTGTGAATGCTGGCCATCAATTCATTTGCAGGCCCCGTTACTATGGAATATGATTTATGCCATTTGTTTGTAGCAGGGTCTTTATAAACGGCATAGATACAGGCAAAATTGAAAAATCGGTGGTCCTTCGGATGAATATAATAAGGTAACTTATCATTACCTACCTTTTTATATTCGAAGAAACCATTTACTGGCATTATGCACCTTTTGGCCATAATAGAGTTCTTAAACGAGGATAATTCAAATATTGTTTCTGACCTGGCATTTAATGTTTTCTTTGCCCTTTTAAGCATTTCATCCATTGAATAACCCCAATTAGCCATTAATCCCCACTGCATTCTTTCAACTACTCTCATTCCTTCATTAGCGGTGACTGTAATCAATTGAGGATGGTCAAATCCATTTGCATGATAATATATTTTATCGTTTAAATCAGCTTCATTGATGAGTTGTGCAGAATAATACTCTGCGTATTCATAAGGTTTGTTAGTTTGGGTTGCTCGGTAACACATAACACTAAGTTAGCGATTAATCACCAAAAATGTAATCACCTGAAGCTTCATATTCAAAAGTAGCTGTTTTGCTTCCGTCTTCGGTTTTAAGGACACCTGTAAAGCTCATCGGATATTCGCCTTGATCGTACCAAGATACTTCAGCGCCTTTTGCCGCCTTTTCAATATCTACGTCGTTTTTGACTTTGATGTTTAAGGTTTGTTTGTCTTCGCTGAACTCTGAGCTAATCTCGTAATCTCTGTAATAAGCCATCAGCTCTTCAGCGTCTTGCAAGGTTAAATTTTCCATGATTTTAGTTTATGTAAATTTCTTCTGTTTTATCGTTCTGAGATAAATTGATTACCATAGTTTTATCGAAAAGCACGATTTCATTAATCTGGTCCCGAATCGCATTTGCGAATTCAGACAAATCGAGATCCGGATGAGCGATTACCCTTAAATTCTGATCATCTTCCCATTCCCAATATGCTATGCTTTCACCGAACAAATCTTTTAACGCATACGGTAAATTCTCCATGGCTTTTTCTTCTTTTAAGGCCATGGATAAATCAGGTAATTCTTCTAAAAGTAGTGGGTCGGTGGTTTCCCATCCGTATGGAGATTGTTCGTTTTCTACCATGCTTCCCAGGTAAGTGTCGCCGATTGTAACATTTAAAACCTCATCATCCTGGTCAATGGTAACCAGCATAGGCGACCCAACCTTTGTTGGTATGTATGTAAAAGTTCTGGTGTGCATAATTTGGGTGTTTAGCATAAATTTAACACAAAAATGTTAAGATTAGTTTTGCTTTCTAAGTTTTGGTTTAGCCATTTCCTGGTAATAGGTAATTACTTTTTTATTGAAATCCTCTATTTTATTGATTAACACTTTCTTTTCTTCGCTGTGTTTAATTTCCATATCAGAAAGTTGTTTGAAAGCTGCAGTTATGCCATTTCTGGGATCACGAATAGATATTTGAGTTAAAAAATTGAGCATCTTAACGCTGTTTTGATCTTTTTCGTGAAATTCATCATAAAACTCATCTGGTGTCCACCACCGCAAGGATTCTTTATTAAAGATCCAGCAATAGTTTTCCCTGGCTTCGGAAATAACATGCCCGATGCTTGAAAACCTTGGCTTAGGTACACGAAACTCATAACCACCATTCATAATGCAAAGTTTACTAATATTTTTAGTAATCGCAAATAATCTTCACAACCTGTCGTAAAAGAAAAAGCCTCTCATTTCTGAAAGGCTCTATTGTGTTGGCATTTTGCGGTAGGCTAATTTACTAATTTTACCACATTCCAGTATGCAGTTTTGATAGTTGTTGATGCCTGATCAAATGGCAATCCCGTAACTTCCTCTGTAAACCTGGTGGCCAAAGACTGCTTATCTACTTTGGTGAGTTCGGATGTTGGTTTATCAGTAAGATCCAATTCAGCAAGTAAATTGTGCAATATTGATCTTAACCAAGCCACGGCCTTATCATCTACCTCACCAGGTATAGCGGCCGTAATTAAATCAATACCGGGACCATCCACAAAAGATTTTACGCGCTCTATAATCTGAACGATATTAATCAAGTCAGGTTTTAATTCTTCTGCAATGTTTTTCCAAAGCTTTTTAAGCCAGGATTCATAATTGTTCATGAATAATGCTGCAATGCTGGCAAACACCCTACCCAGCCAAGTTTTCTTTTCTGTTGACATATTGAATTTATTTAAATGTTTCCCGTGCTTTGTTTTGTATTTTCTCAAATAATCCCGCCACCTCATTGTTTAGTGCCCCGATTAGTACTGCAAGCCACATAGTGAGCTCCTTACCTAACAGCTCGTTGCAAAACCTGAATGCCAGAAAAGTGAGGCAGATACCGGTAATTAATTGCAGGAAGTTATCTTGTATTAAAAACTTCCACGAGAAAGCATAAGGAGTAGAATCGCTTAGCTTATCTCTGTTAGTCGCCTTAAGCCTTAAGCTTATTAAGGCCCCAATTAGCGCAAATACAAATGCTGCGCAATACGTAGGCACATCAACAGTTCCCAGTAATAGTTGTTGTAATTTTTCCATATTATTTTAATTGAAAATGAGGTGGATCGTATGGTTTTTTCCAATCTCCGCCCCAGGTTATACCAATATTTAATTCTTTCGCTACTTTTTTAATGTGATCAGCTATTGATTTTAACTTAACAGAATCATTAAAATCAACTTTCCCTTTAATAAATGGGTATAGGTCAACAGCATGGCCGAAACCATCAGATTTCACCTGGTGATTTGATTTGTTTTTTACACCATCTGCAAATGTTACAATACTTCCTTTTGCTGTTCTCCCTTGTGCGTACAGCATCATTTGCCTTGCCTGGGTTCTTACTCCCTCAACTACTGTAAAATCAAATGGAGTATTTACTATAGCTGCTTTTATAAGACTTACCAGATCAGGATGAACGCCAATTAAATTCTGTACACTTCTTTTTCCTAAAATTGCCATTATTGATTCTCCTGTTCTATTTTGGTAATTCGTAATGATAATTTATCCTCCAGCGCTGCTATTTGTTTTCTCAGCTCTCTTTCGGTTTCCTGATGGCCATTAATAATTTTCAGGCATTGTATTTCCCGTTCCTGAGAAGCCTTAATCTGCTCACCCTGGTATTTAACCTGCGCGCGTAGATCATCAATTAAATCGCCATAAGTTTTACCAATAACATTTTCAGTTTCCGCTTTTATCTTACCCCTGTTTGATAACCATAAAATCAAGGCACTGAATGTACCTCCTGTTATTAGTGATAAAATAATATTCAATGTATATGATTCGATTTTCATACTATTTAGAATTAAAACTTACCTATAATGTAATATTGTCCAGCGCCGGCGCTTTGTAAAACATATCCTGACTGATCAACAGTTAAATCTTTTGTTGATACACCATCAATTGCTGAGGCCGAAATCGTTATAGTATTTGTGCCGCCATTTACCCGCTTAACGACATATATCTTTCCTATGTCTGAATTTGGAAGGGTAATAGTAGCATTAACGGTTCCGCCTTGAACTAAAACAGTATAGTCGGTTTCTAAGACAGTGTAATTAGTGTTTGCAGCAATTCCTTTTTGTGCTAAACTTAATGCATTAGCGGTTACTGTTGTGCTGCTTAACCCAAAGGGGAAATTAACCGTATTGGTAACCTGCATCATTTCAACACCGTTTCTTATAACCTTAACATCTTGCGCGTTCGTAGTTCCAATGAGCATGGTTCCGGTTGTCGAATTACCGTTTGTATAAGCAACCCCGTTTATGCTTAGAGTTGATGTAGTGTTGTTCCAATTTAATGGAGCCGTTGTTGTAATTGCTTTATTAATCCAATTAGTCCCGTTATAGGTCACTAAATCGCCGGGTGAAGGGCTTACCACGCTAATGCTTTGACTATTCCATTTAGTAGAATTTGGAACTGATGCAGAAGTTTTAAGAATACCTGTAGGATCTGCAACAATAGATCTATCTCCCGTACCAGATAAATTATTAATATTAAGCGACCCATTTATCTGTACAGTTGCGTTACTGCCGTTTTCACCTGATGCACCTATAAATAGTTTACCACCCAAATCTTGCAATGATAGGTTTTCTATTCCGCTAGATGCATTATATGCTCCTATCCTTGCGTAAGGCATGTCGCCTCCGATATAAACGTAAGGAAGTCCTGTATTAGCGAAAGTAGCTATAGTTTTGTAGTGTAAGGAATTTCCATCAAACCTTGATTCACCGCCAAAGTAATTTTTATCTAATGTGCTTTCTTGATAGATAGCGTAAGGATTCGTTATACCCGGATATGCCTGCCTGTCAATTTTTATTCCTCCACCATTATTAATTGTACCGCCTGAAATTATCGGGCTATATAGCCTCAATGAAAACGCATTACCTATTGACCCGTCACTATTTACCACAATTGATGATAACCCATTCATATCAGTTATGGAACCTGATCCTGAATTGACTATACCCGAGTTTACCCCGGACAGTATATTTGCTGAATTGCTTCCCTTTTTATATACAGAGCTGCTAATACCATACAATGGGAAGGTAGTGTTTGCGGTCGGCTCAAACTCTGTCAAGCTTGATAGAGTAGAATAAGGTGAATTAATTATGCCAACACTTTTTCTAGCTTGTAAATTGTACGAATACCTTGTGTCCCCTGGTGTTAGATCTGAGTTGTCTCCAACGGTCGTTTGGCCAAACACATTCTGCGTGTTTATGTACCCTATTAACTGTGCAATCCTTAAGTTACCGGTCGCATTAATATGCGTTCCATCCCCGCTGTCATAGGATGCATTTAAATTGGTTCCTGTACCCAATAATGGAGTGTAAGCATCAATATAATTTGAAGGAAAATTTGCTTTTAATGCATTGAGAAACGGCAACATACTCCTTGTATTGTTAGGGGGTGGAGCTATGAAGGTTACTGGTATTGAATACTTCGACAAACTATCAGATATAATATATAAGTTTTGCAGCCAAACTGAAACATCCGAATCATTCGTGCCTATCAAGATATATACATGGCTTGGCCTGAAATCTATGATAGAAGGGATTTTTTTTACAACTTCCTCACTTCTGTCGCCTCCACCGGCACTTATTTGGGCATTGATTAAGTAACCAAATCTGTTAAACGAAGTGCCAGCTGAATTACCGTTGACAATGCTATCTCCAATGAGCAAAGGATAATTGTAAACCTCTGTTGTGCTGTAGGCTATTTCAAATATTTCGTATGCTCCAGCACTGTTATTTCCTTTTATAGACATAACAGATGTGTTATGTCCGAACGGTTGTTGCACAGCCATATGTGCGTAGCTTAATTTAATCGTGTAGCTTATTGATGTGTTTTGCGTACTGTCTTTAACAGTTATCAGGTAGTTTAATGCTCCCAAAGATGACATAGTAATTTTCATTATGTCGCCGGCATTATAAGACAATGCTTCGCTACTGTATGTTGTCGAACCGTCGAAACTAGCATAAGCACCTATTTTACCAGCGTTAACGCCGCTCTCCTGAAAAAATACATAATTACTTCCGTCAGCCGCCGGGTTTAAACTTTTAAAACCTATTGATGGAGATATTCCTTTGACGCCATTTGTAGCCTTATACACAAAAGACACAGTGCTTATTTCCGTTAGATCGGGCTTCTTTAAAGATAAATAACCAGTTTCAGATGCTGGAACTACAATTTTACCGGAAGCAACCGTATATGACCCCGTTTTATCAAAATCAGTTAGGCTTCCCCAATAGTTTTTTTTGTAAATATCATATATTGGGTTTCTACCACTTTTGGCGTTAATATATTTCTTGCTATTTTGCGTAAACTGCTTAACAAACTTAGTATTGGCAGCTTTGCTAGTGCTGTCTGTAGTAGCCAGATCAGGAGTTAAAAGCTCAATACCTACATTAACATTTCCTCCGTTAATTGTAGTAACACCTGCTTCATTTGAGAAACTTCCAAGGCCAGGAGCAAGTAACGTGGTAGCGGTAGGGCTATCAAATCTGCCGATTCCGTTAATATTGAAGCTGGCGCTTTGAGGTGTTCCGGTGTTGTTGTTTTGGATATAATTAGTACTTCCTGATATTGGAGCCTTTAAAGCCAAAAGGGAATCAACGTATTTTTTAGTCCCGATCACACGGAATTTGGCTGAACCGGTTCCGGCAATGATATTTCCATCAGGAGTAATGTACAGCTGATTGCCGTAAGGCTTTGAACCCGTAGGCAATGTGTCGTAAGTTTGGGCAATCGCTCCAAAGCTTATAAAGAGTAGTAAAATTGATAGTAACTTTTTCATTTTAAATGAAGGTTAATTCTCCTGAATACAGGATGTTTTCGATGAGTACTTGATTTATGTTTCCGTTTCCGGGATCAGTAGTATATTTTACATTCGCCTCGAATGGAACATGAAATCCCGTATCATCTTCGCCAACTACTAAAGCTTTAAATATTGTGTTGCCAAATACCTCGGCATAGGTTTTACTAGAGGCTGGCAATGTATCAGTCTGCCAATTATTGATAAGCATTTGGGCAGTTGCTGAAACAGGAATGGACGGCCTCGGATCATTACCCCCAATCCTACGCCACTTGGAAGAGTCTGAATCAGGCGTAACATTATTATCGGATAAGGCCAGGTAAATCCCGGCACCGTAAATTACAACAGAATCCTTCCTATAAATGGCATCATCAACGGGGGCAATCCATTCGCCTTTAAATGGGAATAGTGTACTATCAGCAGCTTTTAAAGGCGTAATTGCCTTTTGGTCATCTTCACCAGCATCCACTTCATCCATTGTAGCAATTTGAATAATGCCTCTTTGTGATTCGGATGCATTGGGGATTGAATTACCTACGTTATCGAATAATTCATCTATCTGTGTTTTGGTGTAAAAAGGACCAGTAAGATCAATTTCGAAATAACCGTTACCATTGAACCTGATAAGACGCAGTTTTCCGGCCGATGTCAGAACACCGGAAACGACAATTTCCTCAATGGTTTCGTTGTACTTGCCTCTAAAGCCTAGCTCGAGGGTGTCGCTACTTTCTATTTTTCTGACTGCCATCTTTAATTGAAATCATTGAACTTACATTGTTCGATTTCAGGCGACAGTCCCGTAGCGGCCTCAAATTGTGAAAAGTTCCAGTCGCTGTATGCTGTACAGTCGAACTGGTCACCCAAAATTGCATATTTTTTTCGTAAAACCAAAGTAGTCATTTCAGATACTGGATTATACTGAATGCTAATTGGATAACCTGCATGGTAACTACCTTCGTTGTCTCTAACCCGGATATATCCATAATTCCTTCCGGTTGTGTCCAGGTTTTGCAGGCACCGTTTTATATCGGTTATTTCTTCAATGCTTAGAGCGGCTTTAAACGTTATTTTTTCCGGTGCAAATATGCGGTCAAAACGATCCAGCTCGCCAAGCATTACATCTGCCTTTTCAGTTGTCAAAAGCTTATCAGGATCTCCAATATTGGAAGTTTCACCAGCATTAAATTGAGTGGTC
This sequence comes from Pedobacter zeae, assembly GCF_014196715.1. Taxonomy (GTDB): domain Bacteria; phylum Bacteroidota; class Bacteroidia; order Sphingobacteriales; family Sphingobacteriaceae; genus Pedobacter; species Pedobacter zeae. Next base: position 425,853 of record NZ_JACIEF010000002.1, on the reverse strand, counting down.
AAATCACCGTTTTTACTGAAAAATGTATTCTTAACGAGTTCAAAACTCTTTTTAAAAACAAGTCCAGTGTTTAAAAGCTTTGCCCATGCCTGCAGCATCCTTTTAGGGCTTAGGCGTATATTATAAGAAGTTTCCGGACTTATAACCCCGGTAATAGGCGAAACAAACGACTCATCCTTTTCAGGAACCCAATCAGATCCGCTTTGGTTAAGGGTAATTACAAAGTTGTCCTCGTCATATTTCCATGAATCCATTTCAGTATCAGCGAACTTTTTACGCCTGGTAAGTTCAATAGCATATCCTGAAGCGATAAACTTAGAAAGCTGGCTTAACTTCTTTTTGTAGGAGGCTATTGGCGTGATATAAGAATGTTTGGTATTGAACTCATCCAAAGTCGTTACCTCATCTTCAGGATATTTATTATATCCTATCTCAACCTCATTGAATACAAAATCAAGATCCATTTCCTCGTAATAATCCCTTACCGAATTGGTTATTGTCATGATCTCCACATCCCGGTAGAAATAATCAAATCTTTCAATCCTGTAATAATAATTACCTTCAGAATCCATTTCATAGGCGGCACCGATGCACCTCATTGCGTTAAGGCTTTCAATGAAATCTTTTAGACTTACTATAACAGGCCTTTTTTCCTTTGAGAAATTACGAATCTGGTAACCGCCAGTAACAGCCATCTTAGCACTTTGGCCCATAGCAGAATAACCAATGTCAGGACGGCCAAGTAAATTGCTTTTGATATAGCCTTTATTATCCGATATGCTTTTAACAATCCTATCTCCTACCTCATGAATAAGGTAAGCTTCGGTGGTAGACGGCTTTGATTCGGTCCTGCCTTCCATCTTTACTATCTGCTTGAGCATGTGGGTGCCTATTTTGTCAGATGACCAGTTTCTATCTCCATCATAAGAGAATCTACCATACAAATAAAGCTTATCGCCCACAACGAGGTCTAAGTATGGCAACCCATCTTTGAAGGTATTTCGTGATCCGCTCCACTCTATCCATAAGTCGTGATCTTCTGTGTAACCAGATATCCTGTCACCAACACTATATCTGGTGATTATGCCGCCATTATCATGAACCAAAAACCATTGGTAATCCCATGATAAAATACGTCCAGGCCTTCCAACACCTTTTTTTGGCCTTAAGTAAACACTTAACCTTGTTTTTAGCTGGATATCAATTGTAAACCTGCCGTTTGATTTAAGATTCCAGTCCCACTTATCATTTTCAACTGGATTTGCCTTGAATACCCCGAAGGCATTAGTACCAGCAGTATCGATTTCGTTTGTTGTGGCACTGGTAAAATCGGCCTGAAAAAAGTATTCGCGTTGCTCATCCCTTGGAAACTCCATTTCGTAGGGTTGATTAGGAGTTTCTTCGTTTAATATAAACTTTTCAATAATCGCCTTACTATGCAACGGTAAAACAATACTGGCCATTTCCGTCATCAGGGTGCCGTCTATTGTTTTTTGACTTGTAAGTGTTACAGGCGTTTCGAACCTAGTTTGAATTTTATCATCCAAAGTTTTACGTTTAACATTGCAGTCAAGCGAATTATATGTTTTGCGGTATGGAGAATTTAAATCAAGATAACCTTCATAATCAGCCCGGAAAACATTTTCGATGAGCGGACCGAACTGCAAAATAATGTTTGCATCATTACCGAATTTGTTAAGATCCGAAAGGATATAGCTAATTCCAGAAACTTCAGAAAATGACAATTGAACAGATCCGTCTGAAAATTCAAAATCAACACCATGATAAATTGAATCCCGTTTCAATACAAAATTAACTTTATCCCATCCTATAGGCTCTCTAATAATATAGGTCCCTGTTGATGTTGTTAATCGAAACTGATCGACTACTTCATATAAGTTTTGCATATTTTACCCCCAACTATTTCTTGCGTTTAAGTCTTTAATTCGTGTATTTTGTTCGACCTTAAATTTTCCAAAACCATTTTCATCCCAGAAATATTGATCAAAAGGCATTTTTTCAATTTCCTTTCCTAATCCTTCAATTAATCTATCATAGTCGAATGGCTGCTGATTGCCCTGCATGGTTACATAGTGGTAATTATCCATTTTAGCCATGTTATTACTTAGTTCTGAAGTGTTGCTTAATGAGGTTAGATTTCCTTCACGATCTACAAAAAGCCTGTTGGCGCTTAGCCATTTTTCAGTATCATAGTTATTTTTGATTTTAGTACCACGTTTTAGATGCCTAACCTGCCTTTGTGTAATAAGCTCTTTTGACCCATCAGGGTTAATCTGAAGCTCACGTCCACGTTCAGCAACCTCGGCAAGACCTTCAGGGGCATTCTCTGTACCTGTATAGAATTGAGGAATTGGTTTAGCCAACACTAAGGCCGCCTGAACCAGTCCAACCGCACCCGCAGCGATAGAAAAAGGAATACCTAATATTGGCCCTAATCCAATAGGAGGAGGAGCAAGAGCACCAACAATAGCAGCCGCTGTGTTTATGGCAATGCTAAGTAACGCCATCTCTTTATCAATCTTGGCTTGTTTTCTTCTCTCAGTTCTTATTTTTGAATTATATTTTTCCTCTATTGCTGCTTTAGCGTTTGCATTATCACCTACAGCCTGTACTTCTCGATCTTTTTCAGACTCTAAAACTGATATCCTCGCCTCGGAAGCTGCCTTGAATGTCCCTGATATTCCTGACGCAATTCCATTAGCAATGTTCGCGAAATCTTTAAAACTGATTGTTCCATTATCTACAAAACTATGTAAGCTGTCCGTCATCGATCGGAACATTTCAGCCCATTGGTCACCTATTACGGATGTTACCGATTCAAAACTGTCTTGAATAAGATTTACAATCTCGTGTTGAGTTTCTTTTATAAGCCGCTTCATCTTTTCAGCTTCCTCTTCGGTAAATACCCCGGCAACTTTACTGTTAACTTTTGTAGTTACCTGAGCTGTTTGCGTTACAGGAGTAAGCAAAGACTCGGATGCTTTTTGAGCAGAATCTGGCAGAACCAAACCTCTACTCCAATCTTTTAGATATTCCTGAAGATCATTAGCAATTTTTAATTGTCTATTAACCTCATAAAGCCTTTTCAAAGATTCATCAGATGGCTTAAATAGCTCACCGAACTTTTTACCCTTTATGGCATCTAACTGCAAAGATCTTTCAATTGATTTTTTTTGATCTTCAAGTAATTCAATAGCATCTTTAATATGCTTTTGAGCATCTTTTGCTGCATCACCAAGCTCTTTCAATCTAAGCTTTAAGGCCTTAATGCGGTTGAAAATAGGACTTCCTTCAATAGCGCTACCATCCATTTTGCTTAACTCAGATATTCTTTTACGGATAGCATCTATCGAGTTAAGTTCAGAATCCGCAACCTCTTTAGTGTCTGATATTTGTTGTTGCTTTGCTTGCGCTAATGCCAATCCAATCCTCTTTCTCTGTTCAATTATTCCATTTGCGATAGCAGTGTATTTTGCAACGGTAGCATCATTTGTTTCTCTTAAAGTCCCGTTGGCTACCCCTAATTTAAAATCATTCTGAGCTTTAACTGCAAGCCGCATTGTTTCGGTAAGCTGTTGATACTTAGTTCTTAAGTCTCCTACGGATTTGCCTTCGGTAGAATATTTTTCAGCTTCAGACTGAGCATTTTCATTATTCTTTCTTAAATCCCTTAAGTCATAAACTTTTCTTTGATTTTCTAAACTTCTATTATCAATAGTAAACATGTATCTAATATTCTCCCAAAAGCTACCACGAGTCATTTGGTTAAGCTCATTGATTACAAGCCTGGCTCCTCTTATAATAGGCTGAAAAAGATTTTGATCTAAAAAGCTTCCTTCACCAGCAAAAGATTGCGTTGCTGTTTTAAGTTGCTCTAATTCTGAGTTTAGTCCTTTAATTCCGCCGGCGGCCTTGTAGCCATATTCTTTTTCAAGTTGCCTGGCTAACTTCGGTAACATGTCTGAGGCTACAACCTGGCCTGTTTTGAGCATGTTATTAAGCTCCTTTTCAGTTACCCCCATAGCTTTGGCGGCCAACGCAAATGCGCCAGGTAGGCGTTCAGATAATTGTCCTCTCAGCTCTTCAGCTTGAACATTCCCCTTGGATATCATTTGCTGAATAGCTAGCAAAGACCCTTCAAGTTGATCGCTCGTAAGATGGAATACTGCTGCTGAACGGGTTATGGCCTTAAAAATTCTTTCCGATTCGGCTAGATCAAAGTTTGATGCCCTGGCTGCTGCTGTAAAACTTTTATATGATCTGGCTATAACAAAATATTGAACCCCCAAATCATTCGCTAATTGTTTAAGTTCAGCAAGTTTATTGTTTGCCTCTCCTTCAGATCCAATTATATAGGTTAGAGGAGTTTTAATATTTTGAAACGCCAAAGTTTGAGTAAATACGTATTGCAAAGCAGCTCCTGCTGACAAGTACGAAGATGTAAAGCTTAATAAATCTTGGGTAACACTTTTAAGAGCTCCTTTATAATTTCCAACATTACGCTGATGATTGCCCATTTGAGCATCGAATTTCTTGAGGGCTTCATTTAATGCATTATACTCTTTAATTTGGGCCTTTATTTCAGGAGTAGTATTTTTAAACCCATTCTCGGCGTTTTTAATAGAATTCCCAAGGGCTGTTAATCGCTGCTGTGCCTCACGATATGAGCCAGCAGCGGCAACAACTGCACTCCTAGCCTGACGATTTGCAAGTGTAAGTTGGTTAATTTCAAGCCTTACTTGCTGTGTAGCTCCACGTAATCGCTCTGTTTCAGCTCTGTTTTGCTGATATGCTGTTCTAGCCTGTTGCTCAGCTGAATTACTTTGTTGACGAGCGGCTTTCAAGGCATTGATCTCATTCTTGAGCCTTTGAATTTCAGCCCTATTTGCTTCCAACATCCTGTTATTGGCAGCAATCGCATTGTTTTGGTCAACATAGGCTTTGGCGGCTGTCTCTGCATCCGCAGCTAATTGAGTCAACCTATTTCGGCCACCATCATTTGTAACATTAATGCCCTTTAAAGCATCTGCAAGCTTTTGTAATTCTGACTTTGTTACCGCCGACTGCTTTTGAATTCGCTTTAAATCATCGATAACAGCCTTAGAAAAATGATCTTCAGATTGCTCGAGTTCTTTAAATGCGGCGTCTAAGCCGTCAAAATCGAAGAGTTCTTTATATGAAATTGCCATGGACTGTGATTTTGAGTGATTAATCAGCAGTCCCGTAGCTGGAACTCAAAAGTAAGCATTTAATCTTTACTTATCGTAATTTGATTATATAGGATTTTATTTTCACTTTTATAAAATGAAAAACAAAATATTAATGCTCGCATTATTAACAATTGGATTGTTAGGATGCAAAAAGGAATCAGTGAACCATATTAATTTATATGCAAATGTAGCTGCTAACGGCGCTATAATAACAATTCAAATTTCTGACAGATCTACCGAAAGAATTACTCATACAACATCGCGATTTGACAAGGAATATGAACTGAAATCTGGTGAAACGGTAACATTAACAGCTAGTCAAAATGGAGGGACAAAAACCGGCACCTATGAAGTTGGAATAGTTAAAAATTATAACGAAAATATAGGTAAAGCATCCGGAAATCCTGCCACAGTTTCAGTTACAATACCGTAATAATGGGACTTATAGAAGATCTTTTACGTGAAGATAATGAAATAAGAGTACTTAATGACTCTACATTTCGTTCAGAAGGAGAAGCTTTTTTGTTTATATTATATACTTGTTTGAATTTTAATCCAACATGGAGGCAATCTGAACTTAGTGATATAGTTATGCTTTCTAAGAAAAAGAATATACTAAAAGGAATTGATACTTCTGTTGCTATAAAACGTTTTTTTTCTATTCAGTCTTCTTTCGGAATACATGAGCCAACAAAACTAGCTATAGGATATTTATCATCGGATTCTAAAGCAGCCATATTTATATGCTGCTTGGACTTTACGCTGAGATTTACAAAACAGTTAGAAGGTAGATCACGATATATTGACTATTTAATACAAGAACTAAAGCTTGACAATAAAACATCTATGTTAATTGCCGAAATATTTAGAACAAAGTATCTATAATCCGTCAATACCATTTTCATCTAAAATATTACGAAGCTGATCTTGATGGTCGGCTTTTTCCATTAATAACTCGCTCCAATCTCTTAAATAAAGAGCTGTATCTAGTGTTCCGTTGGTTTGGTGCTTTATTTCGCTTACAATCCTACCCTCTTCATCGGTATATTGACCAATAACAATAAATTTATCAGATTTAGAGAGTAGCTCGAAAGCATCAGCCATCAAATCATTGGTAGGAATATATGCTTTTTTCTTTTTAGACATTAAATCAAAAATAAGCAATTTAACTTATAGTACCATACTTATTAATCTGGCTAAATGCTACATCGTAAAGCTCAATCTCTCCTTTGCTCACGTTTGAAACTTCCCGGATCCCAGGGTTATAAATGCCTTTAGCTCGATAAAGCACACCATTTATAATAATACTATCACATACCCCTAACTCAGTCATTGCCTCGTGGGCGCCATCATCGAAGAAGTAAGTGTTGATTTTAATCTTTCTATCAAGCTCGAGTTTTTCATTTCGAAGCGTGCCAGTACTTACTTCCCGGTACTGATCTAAGTTGCCTTCTCCTGTCCAATCAACCAAACCAATATGCAAACGGATTTTATTCTGAAAGGTAGGATTTTCAGAATACCTGAATTTACTCCGACTTCTTGAATTCCTGTACAAAACAGATACGGTGATATCATGTGCCGCAGCTGAAGTCATTACATTAACAATATTGCTGACGCACTTGATCGTGTTGGCAACTGTATTGCTTATAACGAATTGATATTGGCCGGGAACTACCCCGGTTAAAGTGCCATTGCAAAAAATATTGTAACCTCCGCTATTTGGCAAAGTATCTTTTATAAGTGTAGAAACGTTGGTGTAACTTCGTGATTGACCAACCAGATCAAGCCTTAAATTGGTAAAGTCTGCATCCGAAAAAGCGATATCGCAGTTAATGTAAAAAGAAAACTGTTCGTCAATAGCAATAACAGGCATGTAGCACTTATTTTGACGTTGTGGCAAACGGGGTATGTTGATAGTAGCATCCATTACCTGGTTAGAATACCATCTTATAAAGTTGAATCTGTTAATCTGCATTTTTTTTCTGTTTTAAGTTTTCGGCCTTATCTTCAAAATATTCCATTCTTATTCGAAAATCGTACATGCTAAGGTTTCTGGCGTCTTGCATTCCGGCTTCGCTCAATGATGCACATAGCTTTTCGAATTTCTTTTCATTTTCGATAATTACATTGGTTCCGTTCTCAATTCTGAACCTAACCGGTTTCATTTCATTTATAAAATACCGCTCAACATTCTTAATTCGCCCTTTCCTTTCCTCCGTCGGCTCAATTGCTTGTTCGATTTCAAGTATCTTAAGGTTTCGCAGGTTTTCATAAAAATTGATATCGTCCTGAACTGTATTAGGAAAGTAGAATTTCAGTTCCCCAATAATTTTTTTTTTAATTCCTCTAAAAGAAGATCTACTGATTCCGTACTGATATCGGTGTGTAAAAGTTGCTGGTATACCTCTTCTATATTATCATCGGAAGAAATATCTACCTTTTCACCATTGATTAAATGTACCAGGCAAACAAGCGCTTTACTTTTTATGCTGATGTTATTAATCATGGCATTAAAACAGAATGTAAGATTTATTCTTTCTTCCAAAAGTTCATCATACATTTTTGAATTAAGAAACAAGTCAAACTTTTGGTGATGTTTAGAAACATCGGCCATGGTTGAGCCAATATATTCCTTTTGCATTAGAATCGACTGCAGTAGTTGCCATTTCCACTCAGGCATTTCTTTGATAGAATTGTAAAAAACAATATCTGTTTCGTTTATAGTTACTGTTTTCATGAGAGTCGACTGTATATAAGGTACGTTAAAGCAGTTGAACATGGGAGCATTACCAATGCTTTCCACAATTTCACCTCTAAAGGAAAAAATGCGATAGCAGATAATAGGAACCCGATCCAAAAAATATGGCAGAATAAGCAGGGCTCAAGCTTAAACCAAATCCTAAATTTTTCAAAATAATTCCATTTTTCAGCAAGCAACAAAATAAACATTGTAAAAAGGCTAAGTAAAATAACGTAGTTTAACATGGTTGTGTGTAGGTTAAGGTTAAGTTCATTCTAAACCCCGAATAAGGGTACATTAAGTATTGTGTGTCAATCTCAGTATTCGACGTATCGCGGCTTTGGCTGCTGATGTAGCTTGTAAACTCCTTGAATACCTCACTATATTTTTCATCGATGTAGCTGTCATATGATTTAAAACCCTTGCAGTACCGGATTGCATTCAAGACATCATTCTTTATTTCTTCAAGGAATATGTAATCTTTAGCTGGATCGATTTGCCTTAGATTTCCCCAAAAAACGAGCGCAACCTTTCGGGTAAAAAAATTGTCCTCAAATTGACTGAAATCTTCGCACTCTTCAGGTCCAGTGGCTAAAATAAAAGTTGAAGCAATAAAGTTCCCGTTTGGAAGCGGATTATAATATTCCTTTTCGCCCTGGTAAACCTTTGGCAAGGTTACCACATTGCCATTGATATTTTCTTTAAAGATCATTGCCCGGCCGAACGATCTTTCTATGTATGGAATCTCTGCGATAGCCTTTTGAAGTTCAACAACAGCAACATCCAATCCTGTAGGATTTGGGATCTCAAGAATATTTGGGTTTGAATAAGTCATAGTTTTTGTCTTACTTTTTCAATCATAGTAGATTTAACAATCTCGGCCGTATTTCTCACGTTTTCATCCGTCAGATCCAAAATGCCTTCGCCATATTTTTTGATTAACTTTTCGGTTTTGCTGTCCTTGCTGTTCATCTCCATTGCGTTATCATAAAGCTCAACATAAACCTTTTCATGAAAACTACCGGTATCATAAAGATCGACAGGCTTTAATCGGCCTTTGTATGCAATATTTGCATATTCGCCTATCTCTGTACCATCACCTTTAATACCCTTATTCATCTGCTCGGTATTGAGATCAGCTATTTCGGCCTCATGTTGCTTAATTGATTCTTTTAAAATCTCATTGTAACCGATGGCACGCAACCTTTCCGAAAAAATCCTTCGCAAGTCTTTAGAAATATCAAAGTTTGATGTTCCGGTACTTGTCCTGGTTGCTGTTGTTGCCATTACATTACCCTCCTTCCTAATTGTGGCCTTTCATTGCATGGGAGACAAATACTGTTTAAATTTGAAAGATCAAAGTCGAGTGCATCAATTGCCTTGCTAAGCTCTTTGTATAGCCCAATATTGTAATTCTCCTTACTGCCATTCAACGCATAGTTGATATTGCTTTTAAGCTTAAGCAACTGTTGATTATCAAGGCTTGAAAATTGCATATGTTTAAGGATATCGGCCGCAGCTTGCAAAGAAAGCGCTTCGGCGAATACTATTTTATTCCTGCAGATAAAGTCTGAAAGGTCGCAGTTAACGCTAAATTGAATATTCATTCCAAAGTTGTTCTTTTCGACGTACACCTCATGCGCTTCATTCCAAAGATCAGTTCCTGCAAGGTTTGCATTATCTACATAGAAAGGCTGTAGATCCAGGTAATTCGATCTGGTGGCAAAAAGCTTGTAATCTGCACCATTGCACGAACCGCAAAGCTTAGGATCTACAAGGTTGGTTTCTTTTTTTATACTTTGGGCACCAGGTGCAAGATCTTCTTCATAATAACCAATGATATAATCACCATCGGCAAAAGCTCCTAATGATATGGCGTTTTCATCGTTTAAATCAAACCATTTGACCACACCACGCTGATTATAGTTGATAGGAATAACCTTCACAAACTCGGATTGTGAAGTATTATAGAGGTAAAGCTTCAGATCCGGGCATTCAGTATCAAATTGAAAGGAAATACGCGGCAAATTAACCACCAAATCCTGCCCCTGGTGAAGCATCATTTTGAATCCAACAAATCGGCCTACATTTGCGTTTTTATTCGTCATATCGCCCCGTCCATCATAAAGCCGGAAGTCATCGACAATAGTTTTTACCAGCGAATTAATCTTCTTTTGAATAAAAACTGACTGCACCAGTTTATCAATACTGGAATCTATGCTTAAAAGTAACTGTTCACTAAGTACATCAATAACTTTCCAGTTATCAGTATCAATGGCCGGATCGTTACCTGTATTGTTATCCGTTAAGCTTTCGTAAGCAGTAGAAACTTTTAATACACGCGTTTTTGCAGAATAAGTTTTTGTAATATCCCACTGCAAATAACCAAGCTGCTTGGCGCTACGATAAGAACTCACTAAGTTTTCCATTTCAATCAACGGATGCACTTCATGAAGATCAAACATAAACCCAGTTGTGAGCTTTGGATCTAAGGTAGGATATTGAGTACCGTAAACCTGGCTTATGCCGACAATACCGGCAAGACATTCTTTTATTTTGGCAGAATTATACATTAGCTTAGTTTTTTAGCCTGGATGCCAAGCTGTAGGTTAACATCAATTTCGGTAGTCATCTCAATTTCATAATGAGTTGAAACATCTGTACCGCAGCTTAATTCATAAAGCACAATACCTGGATTGAAGAATAATCGGGTTACGATTCTTTGAAGCTGTTCAGGATCCGTTTTAAGGTAAACGATATCGCCGTGGGTAAATTTACTTTGATGAATATGCATTTTATTCTATGGTTAGTGGTTAACAAAAAAGCCCCGAATCCTTTCGGGCGGGGCCTTCCTCTCTTATGTATGGCAAACTAAGATCGTTTTCTAAATAACAGCTTACTATTGATCTTGGCTGACATTGTTCCGGCTCCTGTATAGCTAACCCGGTAATATGCAAATGTTGATGGATTAACGGACCAGCTCTTCGATTGCGAAGCCACATCTGTAGCGGTAAATGAATCAGTACCGATAGTAGTATAATTCACGCCGTCTAAACTGCCCTGGATAATCACCGTTCCGGCAACCGTTCCAGATATCTTAGTGATCACCGTTTGAATTGTTACAACATCCTGAAAGCCTTGCACTGCAGCAATTTGATATTTAACACCAGCATTGGTAACAGTATCGGTAGCCGCGTGAGTTGGCGAAGAAAGCATGTCTTTTAAGGAGTTAGGCGTTTGAGCATAACACAATGATATGCTAAGTAAAAGCCCGAGTGTTAATGATAATAATGTTTTCATTTTATTGATTTTAAGGATTAAACTTTTTAAAAACGCTGACCATATAAATACGGCCAGCGCCACAACTAAACCATGAAAAAAAATATCTTATGCCTCAACTACTGGCTTAAGGATTTCTGATTTTATGATTGCTCTATCGGTATTACTTGAATAAGCAGTTAAGAACGATACATCGGTGATGATGTTCCATTTCTTAACGAATTTACCGTCCTGACAATCGTTTTCGTAGAAAACACCCCAGGTTAAACCATAGCGCGGATCGCTGATCAAATCCCATCCCTTACCAAGATGAACGGTCACTTTATTTTGCGACTCCCAATCATTCCAGTTGTAAATACCAATTGCTCCTTCAGGCATATTATAATGAGTTTCTAAAACATCCGCCCCGGTTAACACCCGGTTTGAACGATAGAAATCAATGTTACCTACCTGATATTGCAGGTTTTGGCCGTTTTGACCACCCTGAGCCGCTAAATAAACCGGATCGATCATTGCCTCAGTGTTTGCGATATCAACAATACGGCCGTCAAAGTCGTGCCTTAGCATGACGGCAGGTAGATTTTTATAAAAATCCTGCTTTTGTGTGAAAGGCACTTGATACGCACCATTTGCATTTGCATACAATGGCGATGGGAAAACACCTGTTTTGTTGGTTTCTAAGGTTTGGTAACCTAAGCTATCCAGCTGTGAATAAACAGATCTCCAACCTTGCTCAAATTGCCATGCTAAATTAGTTTCTGCATCAATGTAGTTATTTGCACTATCCGATGGCGTGATACCAACAGAAAAACCAATAGTAGCCCACGACATTGTTTTGAATGCTGAGGTTGGTTCGTCCGGCGTAATTGTACAAGAACGCTGACTGATTAGCGTTGCCTCATAAGCGTTTAACACTGGGATTTTGGTTGTTCGAACTGCTGCAGTTCTAAGTTTTTGGATAGTTGATTCAGGTAACATCATACCTGCATTATCCAAAAATGCCTGTAACACGCTATAGCGTGACATTCTGCCCTCAAATTTGTTGTAAGTAAATTTTTTGGACACTTGCATAATTGCGTCTTGAAAGACTGTTGCTGCTGTACTCATTGTTTTTTTTAAATAAAAGGGTTAAGAAATCGGCAACAGTCCCTTAGTTGCATTAATTTTTAATTTTGAGTTTTTAAATTTTGTTATTGGATGTTCAATTTTTTTGAAACCTCCTCGTATTCTTTTTTCCAGGCCTCACTTCCCGTAATGAGTCCTTTTTTGGCTAAATATTCGTAAAGGCTTTGTTTGTCCTTTACTTCGGCAAGTAAAACTGCATCATCAACTTTGCCTCCTTTACCACCAGATCCGGCGCCGCCTCCTGAACCTCCTTCCTGCTCAAAATCGAACTCATAACGCTCAGCAATCAGTTCAGCTTCGGTTTTAGGGGCTGCTTTCGCAGCATTCATTTGGATAGTTCCAGATGCATCTTTAAAAACAATGCCTTTATCGGTTTCCTCTGGTTTAAATGTGTTAAGGAAATCCGTTTTAATGGCATTGATGCGCGCCTCTATGTAAGCCTTTTTCTTATCTTCTGGCACATGAGCAGGCACATAAATTTTTTGGCCAGCCAAGAAACGATCGATGCCAAAACCAACTTTTAAGGTGAAGGTTTCTTTCTTTGAGTTTTCCTGCAGGTCCTTTAAAGCCTGTTCCTTTTCGGCCAAAGAAGTTTTTAATGTGTTGAGTTCTGCTTTTGTAAGCTCATCACCTTTGCCAGCCATAGCATCAGAAAGCTTTTTCTCGAGGTCTTTTTTCTCACCGAGTAAAGAAGCCGCAACGCGTTTCACATACGCGTAAGTCTTTTCTTGTGGCTGTCTTTCAATGCCTGAGGCTTCCAAAACATCTTTGTCGATGCCTGTATAGATTTCGCTAATGCGCGGATCTAATTTCTCTTTTTCGTAATTCTTCAAATGAGCGGCTTCCTCATCTGCAGTACGAACAATAATCCCCTTTGCTTTCGCATGGGTAATTAAATCACTCTCTAAAGCACCAAGCAACTCGGTTTTAAGAGCTGTGTTTGTGGCCATTTCGGCCTGAATTTCTTGTAAGTTCATATAAGTTTCCCGTTCTTATCTGATTGGTTAATTACTTAGTTGGATCGTGTAAAACGATGGTTTTTTCACCTCCTTGAACAAAAGCATTGCGCTTTCCAACTTTTTCATTTTCATGAATAAGATCAGCGTAAACTTCCGGGCGGTAGATTTGAATTCGGATAGACCCTGGATCTTCCATTTCTTCTCCAGATGGCGCTTTAAACATTCTCGAATGACGAACAATGAAATTTTTCTTTTCACTTGCCGGATATTCATACACTTCGCCGTTGTGTTTTAGTTTCCATGGCTTTGCAGCTTCGGCCGCAGCCTTTGCATCCAATTCTTTTTTTTCGGCAATGATTCGATCTTCCTCCGCTTTTGCGGCTTCCGCTTCTTTCTCAGCTTTTTCCTTTTCAGCGGCCTCTTTTTCTTCGAGATCTTTCAGCTTATTTTCATAGGCTTCTTTTGCTGCCAATGCCTCCGCTTTTGCGGCTTCCGCTTCTTTCTCAGCTTTCGACTGTTGCGGTTGGTTGTTTGAATTCTGATTTTGCGTACTCATACAATTGATTTTTGATTACTTCTATCCGCTTAGACATTGGCAATAATGATCCAAAATCGGTTATACTGCCGTTCTCATCTTCGAATTTGCATACAAAGTATGCAAAATTAAACTTAATAAACAAATCAATTTCACTAACAGATGTTTTATCTTTTAAAGACAGGACCTGATCAAAGCTTAAATCGCAATAAGGCTCTAACCGCTTGAGTATTTCGATCCGCTGCATTTGCTCCGGATTATTCCGGTATTCGTTTTGGTAAATCTCTTCCTTGATTAAAGAAATCTCATATTGTGAAGCTCCGTTATCAATTGCATTGGTTAATTTTTCCTGCAGCTGCTGGGATGTTGCCAGGTAAAACTTTGAACCCTCATCGACAGTACATCCGAGGTAAGCCGGGCCATACCTCAAATTACCCATGGTATCAATTACGAACTTCTTAGCCTTTTCAATGTTGCGTTTAAGCTTCATCAAAATAGCCTGTTTGGTGTCGTAGGTAGATAGAATTTGTTTTTCGTTTTGAGCCTGGCCGGTTAGTGCTTCTCGATCAGCACCCACACATGAATTTAGGATAGAAGCTTTACGGCGATCAACAGCCCCATTGATGTAATTTAGGCTTTCAACATCAGCTGAAGTAATTTTAACCTGATCAAGTAGGTCGGCAGAATCTTTGGTACGTGGCGATTTAGACGTGAGAATAGTACCAGGGCCCAAGTAAAAGTTGTCTTTGCATCGTGGGCAATCTTTCGTATATTCTACATTCTCCCTTAAATTGAAACCGGTAATTTTCCCACCCTGGCAACTGTTACCGTGAGCATCCTTATAGTCACAACCGTCATCATAAATCGAATAAATTGGATATGCTGCATAATCTTCGAGGTTTTCACCTGAGATAATTCGGAACAATAAACGATCAAAAGCCCATAAGGCCTTTGTGATTGGACTTTGTTTAACGACTTCGGTATTACCAATGCTGTCTTTAATTAAGAAACGAGCTGGTGCATAACCTAAAAAATGCCTGTTCTCATTTACCAAAGTTAAAGTGTTTAAATCCTGACCTTGAATTGAATAAATCCGGTAATAATTTTCATCAATAGCAATTACGCCGGCATCGTCCCGATAGGCTACAAAACTGATATTACCATCTTCGTTAACCATTAACGACAAAACCCGTTCGATAAACAAGTTGAAAACGTATGGAGCCGGACGGCTGCCATTCTGGATAACAGGCATATCGATAACCTGAATACAATTCGGGTGATTACGTATTGCTTCGAAACAATCATTTTCCCAGAACTGGTTAAACTCTAACCAGTCAAGATAATCGGTAAAGTTATCGCGAATCTCAGGCCTGGTAAACTGGTAACTTAAATGCTTATTTTGAGCATCGAATACTTTGGAAAGTTCAGAGAAGATCACATCAACCAGCTCGGTAGTTGGCAAAGGGAAATCCATAACCTGGGTAAACCGAGTATATTTATCTACAGGGAGTATGCTTTTAATCTTTGCTAAAAACTTTGTGTAATAGGTAGATGCATCCGCAACACACTCAGAAAGCTGGCTATGAAACCTCACCCTCTCCTCGTGGGCTATCGCTTTCGTTACCGCTTCCTTGTTGGGATTGTTTTTTATTAACTCTATTACTTGCTCTGATGATAACACCATTTTCGTCGATATCGAATTTTTGACCTTCTTTTAATTTCCAACCGTTAGGACTTTTCCCCTGCACCTTGAGTAATCGATTGGCATGCTCAAGGGAGAATGCCCGGCCTTCTGGAAGATCAGGGCATTCTAAAATGACCTGCGTAATCATTACGCAGCAATTGGATAAGTGGCCAAAATGTTAAAAGAAGGAGTGTACTTCTTCAGGTTGTTTGACCAACCGAAAGCAAGCATGAACTTGCCAATAGAAGAGTTAGACTTACCTTTTTCAGCAACAACATCTGAATCACCTAAAAAGAAGTTATAAACCGGAATCCAAACATTAGTTGCATCGCAAACGATATCGCCATCAGAGTTGATGATAAAGAAGCCTAAATCAGTAACGCCCGGCTGGATAGCACTGTAAGGTGTTAATTTCTGCATAGCTGCTCTGATTGCCGGCTCAATACCACGAGGGTTAAAAGTTGCCGCAGCATTGCCGCCATCGATAAGTTCAGGCATACGGTTAAGGTTGGTTTCGCCACCCTCCTCCACCGCATCGGTACCAGGAATAACAAGATTGTTGATGTAGTTCGTAACTACGATCTTTGTTTCATCAGTTGCGGTTACAAGGGCATCCCAAGCAGTTTTTGTTAGGATTGTGGTTGGGGTAAATGGCGCAGTTGATCCGATAATACCAAATACAAGCTTAGCGCCTTGGCCAATCTTAAAATTGCAGCTTTGGCGTACAATCTCTGTTAGAGCTTCATCTAACGGGCAGTTGAATAAGTTCATTTTTAAAAGTTTTAAAGTGAATAATTATTCGCAGTCCCGTAGCGAGAATATTTTAAAGAACAGGCGTTAATGCCTTGAATGTTCAAATATAGAAAAAATAATTGATTGCAAACTTTTGTTTATTTAGTAATCAAATTGAAAATTAATTTCTTCTACCCGTTTGCCTTTCTCCTCCCCCGTAAATCTCATGCGTAACAACTGCATAGCGCGCCTGGTCTTTTAAATGGTTATGCTTATCTATTGGCTTACCTGTGGCCAGGCCGTCAGATCCAATCTGGTATTTATATTCTTGGTTTTCAAACCAAAAATCTTTTGAATCCTCTACGATAAACCATGTCAAACCCTGAAGCTTTTTAATGCCAAAATCAATCGAATCTGGACCTTTAACAGCTCCATAAACGTTCAACCGTTCGTCAATAAGCTCTTGAATTGACTTACTTTCCGCTGAGTCAGCGTAAATTGGGGAATTTGGATGTTTTATAACTTGCTTTATCCTATCCGCAAGTTGTTGATTGGTTAGATCCTGTTCATAAATCAACTGCTTACTCCAAAGCGTATTATTATGCCTCTTATGTTCGCCGAATGCGGCCGGATCTGGGTAAAAACCAAAGTCAAGGCCATAAAAAGGCTCATAAGGCAGGGCATCATATTCAGCTGCAGTACATGGTTTAACCTTCTTATAAATCCTACCTTTTGCACCTTCAGAAACTAAACCTAAAACATCACGGTAATAGAAATCTTCATTGTACATTGGTGATTCTGGATCGCCATACTGATGATATTTCGATATCGTTTTAGCATTTAAGTTTTTTAGGTTGTTTAAAAATGTAGTATGAATTGATAGTAAATCAGGATTAGTTTTTGGTGTGGCCCTGTACCAGCCTTCGATCTCTTCACCAACGGAATTAACTGCAGGCGTAAGGTTGTACCAGCGTTTCATTATCCAGTGGTTTTTACCAGGTGGATTGAAAAGCATTATTATCTCGATGTTATCGATCTTATTAGTACGAATGGAGTCATCCAGCTTATTGAAGTCACTTTCGTCTACTTCTTCGGCCTCTTCGATAAGAACATGGGTAATACCGGCGATAGATTTTAGCTTTGCTGATGATTTATTTGAAGCGGTTTTAAAGCCTTTTGAAATAATCGTATTACCGGTAGGCTTGTAAAGGATCGTTTTCTTACTGTCATTGATAGCAAAGTCATCCTCATTCAGATTGCCAGCTTCGACCTGAGCGGAAAGCCTATCCTTAAAATCCTGAAAAAGTGATCCGGCGATATCGCCAAATATCGATCGCACAAATAACCCACGAAAATATTCCTTCTGTGTTATCTTATGCAAATAGTAATCAGTTGCACAGTGAGATCCACCACGTGCACGGCCACCCCAAAGATGCTTATACCTGGCATTCGAGAAGAATACAGGCTTAAACTCTTTATTAAATGAAAATACTGGCGTTGCTACTTTTTGCATACTTAGTACGCAAATATAATTATTATCGGGTAATTAGCCGATAATTGAATTTATCGGATATTTTGCCGATACTGAAGTTTTAGTAAGATTTTGAACAATGAAGTTTTTAAGATAGCTCTTAAAAGGTTTCTTTCTGCAATACTTGCCTTTAGACCAGAATAACCAATGGTAGTTGAAATAGTTTCGTAAAATAGCTTATCTTTTGCTAATCCTAAATCCTTAAACCGCATACCATAAAGCCTCAATGATGAAGGAATTGTATCAAATTCCATTGTCTCAATTAATTGACTTTTATAATTACCTCTTTGACTCATAATTTCAAATATAATATTTAAGAGGGGAATTTCACCCCTCATTACTTTAATTAAACTCCAGCTAATTTGTTTTCTAAAACTTCGAGTCTATCAGCGAATATCATGTCAGATCCTTTTCCGGTAGTTGTTTCATCGATAGTTTTCATTGCAATAACCAGGGCTTTCTTAAGGTCATCAACCTCTTGATCTGTTAATTTGATTATTTTCATGGCTTACTTGCGATTAAAGTTATACCATCTTGCCCTCAAACCATTACGGTAACCCGTATAGCTTGGTTTTGTTGGAATTAATATGAAAGCCAGTAAAAGCGCAATAAATCCTAAGATATATAGCTCAGTTGATGTTTGCGGACTACCGGATGTAAAGAATATGTAAAGTGCATACACTGCAAATGCTACCAATGCGGTGATGATTGAATAAGTGATTTTCGACATAGTTTTTATATTTACGCCAGTGCTCCATTGCCCTGGTACCTGAAAAGCGCGAACCCCTAAGAGTGTCGCGCTAACATTACCGCAATTGCAGTAAGGGTCATTAAATAGATATGCCCATTAAATCGTCAGATTCTTCTACCTTAGTAAACCAAGTCGGTTGAGCTACTATTCCGGCTATTCCTTGTCCTTTCAAGTCGCTTCTATCCGTAAGCGTATCTATATTAATTTTTATTTGCGGATAAGTCCCTGTGTAAATAGTTTTTGGCATCATAAAAGCCTGCATTTCACATATACTTGGTAATTCAACACCTAGCATGTTGTTTGGAATGACAGCTATTAAAATACTGTGTTCATTTGTTGTTTTTTGAATTATTGTTTTAAAATAAGTAGTTTTCATTTTCCTGCAATTTAACGACAGCTCCATTGCCGTCTACTGCCCCAACCCCAAGCCTATTGCTAAGCGTTGGGGTTAGGATACGAGGCAGACGTTTTTACCTATTGCGTCTCTTTATAATTCATTTACTGTTCGTAATTATTTCAATACCTGGTTTCAATTCAACAACAGCCCAATTGCTGTTTACCACCAAATCCCCGCCTTTATTTCAGGGCGGGGCGATAATTTGTTTATCCGTACACATCTAATCTTTCGAGATTTTCTCTGATAAACTTTACACGTTGCCAGATTACTTCTCTCCAAACCTCTTGCGATGCCTTTGATTCTTCGCTAGTCCAGTTTTGAGTATCAATATCTTTTTGAACCTCTTGCAAGCATTCATTGGCTTCTATAAGCTCTTGGACTAATGCTTTTTTGTGTTTTTCTGTTAATAACATTTCGACATGGTTTTTATATTCAAAGCTTCATTGCTTTGGACATAACAAATGTACAATAATAATTTCACATTTCAAAATATTTTGTGAATTTTTTATTTCACTTTTATTTTTATACTTTTACAGCATGAACGTGAAAGAATTTTTATTGAGTTGCGATAAATTGAATATGGCAACGATAGCAAAGGCTATTTACCCAACTAATGCGGCGGCGGCATCTTACTTGAACAGGAAACTTAAGGAAACAGATGGTCGATCATTTAATGAGAAAGATGCGATAAAAGCAATTCAGGTCCTTACAGATTTAGCTAAGGATATAAAAGGACTTACAATAAAATAAAAAGGCCCTGAACAATTACTTGCCCAGGGCTAACCGGTGCGCTACCTTTCATTCACGCATTTGCCGCCTCTGTGGGCGACCTTCTTTCATTGAACTAACCGGATTAATTATATTTCTTCTTTCTAAACTTCCCATCCCCTTTACCGGCGATAGCACTAATACCTACGGATGATTTTTTGCCGCTTTTTGTGAACTCGTAATACTTTTCATTAAACTTACCTGATCGTTCGGCATCTAGCCATTCAGCGACATTGAACTTCTTTATGATCTGTTTGCTGTATATGGTGCAAAAGAAAAGTATATCTTCATCGTCTATGCCGGCGTCTTTATACTCACATTCTTTGTAAAACTGCTGCAGCCTTGCCCGGATCTTATTGCGAAGCTTTTTATACTCCTCAATTGGAACGATTAAATCATCACCATTACCGCTTTTAACTCTGAATGTTTCTTCTGCCATGAGTAGCAATTTACAAAAATTGAGCCGATTAACCTATTTAATCGGCTAATACCTAAATTTCATCTATCCACAGAAACGGTGTACCTTTTGGGGTAATGATTTCATAGTTATTTATGTCAAACTCATCATCCATAAACTTTAAATCCTCCAATTTACCGCAATCATCAGGAAAGCAGTCTTTATGACACCAGGTATCTTCTTCCAGGAAGAACGGTTCATTTAACTTTTTACCTTCGCTTTCATCACTTACAAGAATATGTACCTTTTTGTCTAAAAATTCTTCGGGGATTGAATTAACAAAGTCTTTTAATTCTTTCCATGTAATTTGTTTTTCCATATAATTTAATTTCGTTTAAAAGTTCTTCTTAATGCAGAATACAAAATATCCCTCTCAGCTTGAATATTTCTTTCAAATCCATTTTCACGTAAGCCTGTAGCTTCATTATTCATGCAAAATGGATTAAAAATTATTTTTGGCTTTTTTAGTGCATTAACCCATATAAGTCCCCAGCCTTTAGGTAAATCATTTGTTTTTATCAATCCTTCTGGACACATATAGAATCTGTACATGCCAATTCCACGTTCCGGATTAATCCTAAACGGTTTTTTCCTATCGGCTAAGAAGTCCGAACGTGAAACCTTAACTTCAATTAACACACTATGTGTATAGCTTCCAAAACCGATTACATCAGCACATTCAGCTGATATAGTTTTTATTTCCTTGTAAGCTATACCGCACGAAAAATTATTCAATACAAACCTGTAGCCAATATTCACTAACTCAGCATGAGTAAGTTTTATTTTATGTTCTACTTGCATGGGCTTAAATTCTGGCTTTAGACATTATCTTTTTAAATGATGCACGTTGTTTGCTAAAGTCTATATTAGGGTAAGCTATTTTAGCAGCTTCATCAAAATCTTTACCTGACTTACCCGTAATTATGCCGCACCTGTATCTGGAAACAATAGCTTCATTATTAATTCTATTCAATGCTTGCTCATCGTTCAATAGTAATTCTTTCATAATTTAATCGTTAATGGTTTTTAGTACTGGTTTAATTACACCTTATCTTTAAGTGAAAGGATTGATTGTTTGTCGACTACGGGTTTGTTTCCAAAAAATATACTGGTAGTAGTTATATTTGCTTTTTCAGCCGCTTCATCAAGCTTTTGGTTAGCGTAAAGCTTTGCATAATCCTCCAGTATAGCAGCCAAATTAATGCGGTGGAATCCGCCCTTATAAATGAAAACCCCATTGCTATTACTAATGCAATTTTCGTCCTTTAAATATTCCTCTGCTGTTTTCATTAGTATATAGGTTTAAGTTCTGGTTGAAATGGTTTGTAGTGGGTGCAACAGTGCTGTCTAAACATATTTCTTACACCAAGTGCATCAAATGATTCATGATATTGATTATCGATTAAATCATAATATATTTTAAATCTTGATGTACTCATATTGCCCGGCAAATTACTGCCGTCCGGCTCTATTCTGATCCAGCCGTTGTTAGTTTCAATTCCTCTTAAAACTTTAGGCCGATAAGTATTAACAAAACCACTTGAAATAGTTTCATACTTATTTTCGTCAATTCCTCCGATAGCACTGCCTATTCCATTTTCATTTGGTTTGAAAATACCATAGTGATCTCCATAAGCCTTTTTAATGGCTTCCTGTTTTGCCTGTTCGTTTGTCATGACTTAAAATTTTGAAGTGTAAATACCTATTTTGTTTGTATCATAATCGAAGCTAATCCCTCTGGTAAGGCAACTACCTCGTCCAAGAAAATCACATTTTTTACGGGCAATCAATCCAAGTATTAGCCCCCTAAACTTTTTCATTCTAAACCGATTAGGCCTTTTTGGCAAGCTTTTAATTGACTTTGGAAGGTTTTTGTAAAAATCATAACTATACATTAACCAATGCTTAGTTTCGAATCTTTTTTGTTTTTTTGACTTTCTCACGGCTGGCCCTCCAATTTAACCCAACCATATTCTATTTGCTTTTCAACACTTAGTCCCATCCAGGGAAGTGCGTAGCCTTTTGAGCGGAGGTAGTCGGTCACATATACGTCGCTATGAAAAAACGCTCCAATTTTATCCTCTTGAACCAACTCCATACTATTACATGTTTTATCCCTCAAAATATAGTCCTGATCTTCATCTGTTATTGATGAAAGGGGTTTAAGAACAAGGCAATGGTTTTTAAACTCATCTGGGTAAGTAAATGTAGTTTGATGCATTAACGATGTCCTTTTATCACTAATGCTTGCGCATACTACTTTCTGTCCGAAATATTGACAAAAAAGTTTCTTTTTATTTTCTAATGTGTTATCCATTATTTACCTCCTTTAAAAATTAAAAATCCCATCAGCAGCAAGAAAATAATACTTAATGCCAATATGTATTTTGTTTTTATGATGGGTTTACCGTTGTTGTTGTAGTTCATCGTTAATAATCCATTAATTCGTGAACATGAGAAAACACTTCGAAAAGCCTGTCAATGATGAAATCAGTATTCATTTTAACTGAGAAGCCGCCATAAAACAAAAACTGGCCGTCTTTATCTGTGATAAGCATTTTTATGGTGTAAGAGTGTTGATTTATTGAAACTCCGTTTACTCGTTCATCGCCGTTAATACCATAGAGTAAAATCGACCTGGTGCGATAGCCCAATGGTCCGCGTGATTCAATAGAATCTGTTAGGGCTGTTTTTACAGCTTCCTCGATATGAGTTCGATTAATCTCTCCGAGAGAATTAACCATCATGTTGTGCTTATTCATTATTTTAATTGTTTAATTGTTTTTTACCTAAAATGCCCGAAGCTTTTGGCTGTCGGGCTGGGTTTCCTTTAATTATCTTGGAGGATTATCCATCGGAGGCTCACCAGGATTAACAGGATGGCAAACTGGATATTTCCCGCAATAACAAATCCCTGTGTTGTGAGGATAAGTGTTCGCACCACCTGGATATCCGCCAATTCCTCCATCCCCGGGATCTTCAACAGCCAAAACATTTGGCTTAGCCGGCGCTTTCAGATCCTTCTGGATCTCTGTTTTAGCTTTAACTTTTTCATCCAGTTTTACTTCTTCTTTTTTGCAGCTCGCACCTAGTGCAACCACAAAGACCATAAGGCCTATTAATAATTGTCTCATACTGCCTTAAGCCTCCACCCATTTACGGATGTAGGCAAGACTATTTTTTGAATAATTTTCTTTAGATTTTATAGCTGATCGAATCCTTAGTTCATAGGATTGAAATCACGAATTGACTTCTTACTGTTAAAGTCGCGAATTAGCTCGTCTACTTTGATTCCGAATGTATCAGCCATCTTAATCAAGATATCATAAGGGGCGTAAGCTCGGCCGGATTCGTAGGCAGCGATATTCTTTTGGTTAGATCCTATTTTTTCAGCTAATGCAGCCTGAGAGATTCTTTCGTTCTCTCTGAACCATTTCAGATTGGTGCTGAATGGTGATTTTGGTTTTAAACCGATTTCGACATTGGTTTTCATATTAATGGATTTAAATTGTTTTATTCTTTTGGAATACTATTTTGAGTTTTTTGCTCCGACATATCTTCAAAAATTACTGTAGATCTTATTTCATGCTTATGCTCAATTGGATTGTCTGCATCGCCGCTATGTTGTACCCTCTCTTTATACTTAGCTCCCTTAGCACCTTTAAGCAGGAAAATCAAAAGCGTATCGGAATATTCCCTTACCGTTCCAACTTTTACACCGCCCTGGTAGATCGGTTTAAGTGTTCCTTTGAAAGCTCGGCGCCTGGCTTCATCTTCTATGGCTTCAATCCCGATCTCGGCAGCCTCATCCCACGCTTTTGCGAACCCCGGCTCTTCTGATCGCCACCTGTACATGGTTTTACGATCAAGCTTAGACTTACGAGCTGCCTCGGTAATATTACCATATAAAGCAACATTTTCGAGGAAATCCGCCTGCTTTTGTTCATGGGTCCGGTTATCAGCTTTTTTAAGTCGTGGCATAGTCTTGTAAACTAAGTAAACAAATGTATGCAAAAATAATTAATTAAAAATTTTTATTGCAGATTTTATTAAATCAATTGTTTCGGAGGTGATGAGCTGATCAGGTGTTCGCCTGATGAGTGTCCAACCTTGCAAGGAAGCGGCGTTATACTTCTCCATATCGTTTTGATATCCCTTGCCTCGTGTGTGCCTTCCTCCTGTCCAAATTCCACCCTCACATTCTATTGCAATTTTTTTTTCCTCATTGGCATAATCAAATCTCCATTTTCGCTTTTTGTCAAATCGATACTCCATTACGATTTCGAAATTGAGCTGCAGCTTTACGAAATGGCAAAAGGCATCTTTCTGATCAGAATGGATTTTGGCAGGTCCCCGTTGTGACTTTTTTGTCTTTACGTCTGCAAGTCCAAGGGCGGAAGCTTGAGCAGGCGTGTAGAATACACCATCCTTTTCAATCCATCCCCGTTCGGTGATTGACTTGATCAGCTCTTTTGCTTGTTGTGGTTTCATTATTTCCTGCGATCTGGTGCATCCTTTCCGAATTTGATAATATTGAACATTTCGCGCATTCTGGACCTGATCCTGTAGCCGTAATCATCATCAATTTCTTTACTGTTGAGATTAGTTGTGATATGAAAGTCTCCAATCTTACGGCCGTCATAGATTTTGTAAATAATGTCCTGCATTACGTTTACCTGGTTGCCGAAGTTTCTTTTTGATTCTTCGGTGCCGAGATCATCAAAACATCTACCGGCATGAGATATTCCAAAATTCTTTTCTGGATAAACCTGTTGAAGTTGTGAATACTCGAACAGGGCATCAGATCCGTTTTTGCTGTAACTATCGGCAATGTTTCGGCAGTTTGTCACGGTAAACGGCCTAAATGTATTAACCTGGAACATTCTCATGAGCGAGGTCTTTCCACAACCAATTGGGCCGAAAAGAAGTAATCCCTTATTAAGCGAAAAATCATCTTGCATTTCGAACGATTGATCACCTGAAAAATAAAGGCATAATGTGTCAAATATTTCCTCGTTATGCTCATCAATAATAAAATCCGGGTTATTCATCAAAACCATTTTTTTTAATTCATCAAAATTCCATTTAGGATAAACAGGTTTTTGCAATAGTCGCTTGCTGTATTCTTCTGTTTTTAACCGGGCTTCTTTTGCACGCTTGGCATCGTGTATTGCTTTTGCCAGTTCCTCTTCGGTCAATTCAATGTGATCATAATTGGCCGAAATCTTTATCTCCGTTTTGATCGCCTTTGCTATTTCCTCCACTATTTTTGTTTCCATTTCCGTTATTTTTTTGATTGTTAAATTCTTCTTTTTTGTTTATCCATCCGGAAGCTGCGGACTTCCATTTTTGCATTTTGTTTTTGCCGACGTACCAGTTTTTGGAGGTATAGAAATCGACGAATTTTTTCGCTTCTTTTTGGCATTCGGTTTCGGTCCAAAAAGTCTCATTAATTTTTGATGAAAAGTATTCTTCTACCTCAGATTGTGAGGGCGGTGAAAATCTTTGATTTTTACTCTCTCTCTCTTCTTTACTATACTCTACTTTACTTTCTTTTTCTTTACTCTTCTTTACTTTAGGTATAACTAGCGCTTTTTTCTCGGTTTCTTGCGTCAATCTAGCGCTAGATTGACCGTTTTTGCCAGATATTTCACTCAATACATCGCTGTATTGAAAAATTAGATTGACTCTATTTCTGTAAGCATCCTTAACAGATTCTGTAAAATCTTCGCTCCAAATAACCTGATATTCTTCGTATAAATGCTTATCGAAAACTTCAAGTTTAACCAGATCTGAAATTATATTTTTAGCAATTTCATCACTTACTTTTAAAGCAGAAACCAGGTACATAAAAGTCATTTCATTAGCTATTTTTATGTAGTGGTTTTTAGCTTTCCCGAGCTCTTCCATTAATCTGTAGTAAGCACAGTAGCCATCATTTCCGTACTTAGTTTCTATCACATGCAGAGCTGCAGAATGATTGCATTTGTGCGGAAAATAGTCAACATCTTTTCTTTGTTCTCTAGCCATGCTATTCCTCCATTTTCATATTAATAGTTATTTTAATTTGGTTTTCTTTGGGTATTACGCCCAGGTAATGCTTTAATATATGACCTTCTACAGCGAGTGCGCTAACGTTGAACTTTTGGCCAATCTCTTTATAAGACTGGCCGTTCGCATACATCCGGCACATCTCTGATAATTCATAAGGTGTGAACCTGAATGAATGGTGAAGTGATCTATACCCGTTTTTCATCATGCTGTTTTCCTAGATTCTTTGTACTGTATCATAGATTGAATATTATCCTTCATTTGAAAAGTAATCCATTCAGGAGGCACCGCATTTCCAATTAATTGTATGGCATGCTTCTGTGAAAGTTTTAGTTCCGGATGGCTAAAGTAATCACGCGGAAATGTGCTACATTCAGCTAATTCCTCGGCTTTTAGAAACCTTACTTTAATGTCGAAATTATCCAGGATCGTAACTAGCTGATGTTTTAACTTACTCATGATGGTTGATATTGGTTGATCCAATGATTGATTATTTGTGCCCGGATTTCCATTGCTATTAAAGTAAGTTGTCAAAAATTGCATTTTTTCAACTCTTACCAATTGATGTACATCCCTGCAAGGAATGGTATTAATTGGTTCATCAAGACTATTGGATTGAATACTGCCTCCATAATACTGAACTACAAATGTATCCTCAACCTCGACTAACTGCTTGCTTTGCCTTGTTGTTTGAACTCCTAGCGGCTCATCAATGGACTGAATTTTATCGGAGTAACAATGATCCATGATGAACTGTAATTTTTCCAATGTTACCAGCTGTTTAATTTGCCAGGTTAGTTGAGTTTTCAACGGGCTATCTATGTTTTGGTACCCATCAGTATGGCAATGGTCCTGTAGAAACTGAGCGCCGTCAACAGTAACTAATTGATGCCTGTTGCTGGTGTCCACAGTTCTTAAAGGTTCGTCAAGACTATATGAACGCTCTGATTTTAAACCAGCATGATACTTACATAAGAACTGATATAATTCCGGATTTTGCTTTTTTATTCCGCCGGCAATACGCTTTTGACTGTTCGATACCAATGGTTTTCTCAAATGTTTCGGCAGTTTTTTATTGAACTTGCGTCCGAAAATACTCACGCCAGTATCTTCTAAATCAATAAACTCACGACAAGCTTTCCATTTCTTTTTTCCGTCCGTGCCATGCTCATTATGCGTACTTTCCGGAAAATTTATTTCGATACCTGGACGATAGAAAAAAGCAAAGTATCTCTTACGTCTAGTGGGTAATCCATCATCTGCAGCATTACGGATTGACTCTTTATATTCGTAGCCCAAATCCATGATAGCTTTTTTCCATCTTTCAAACTCAACACCCTCAGTGCCTTTTATTACTTTTCCATCTTCATCCAATACGGCCCACTTCTTGAAAGCCGGTACATTCTCAATGTGAATAACCAAAGGATTTAAGTGCGGTAAGTATCTGAAAAACTCCCATCCCATAGCGTAAGAGGCTTTATCCTTTATTTCATCAGTGTTAGCCTCAGTATGCGCATCACATTCTAATGAAGCCTGTACCAAGTGAACCGGCTCCATTTCTTTTTCATCTTGCATGTACACATCCGACCAATAAACAGTAGTTCCTTTGTTATGGAATGACGAGGTTTTTATGGCTATTGCATCATGGTTGAGTAGCCAAACTATTTTTATCCATTCCTTGAATGGTTCAAGCCCTTTAGATATTCCACCGCCTCCAGCAAAGAAAATTCCAGCTTTTAATTTTTCATTTTCGGCATCTACAAAACTTCCAAAATTAATATTGTATTGATTTTTGTTGATTCTCATCAGTACACCCCCGTTTCAAATAATGATCCCTGTTCACTTTGTTGTGATATAAATAATGATTGTTGTCTTTGGTACCGGGACAATCTATCTTGTGTTGCCATGAAATATTCTTTATCCAGCTCACAAGCAGTGAGATCATAACCATAATCATGGCATGCTATAGCGATAGATCCAGAACCTAAATGAGTGTCTAGAATTTTAAATCCGGGTTTTGCATAATTGGTAAGCAGCCATTTATGCAGCTCAATAGGTCTTTGATTTGGATGAATACATTTAATTCCAGTCTCCAAACCTTTCCTAGCTCCTGACCATTGAATTTGCACACGCCTCATTGGTATCTTAAAAGAAGTCCATGCCAGTTCACATTCTGACGTATTCATTTTCGAAACGTCTGATCCTTTATCCCAGACAATCCAGCTATTCGTTACCGGCAGGAGTTTTACAAAATAATTCCCGCCAAAAATTATTTGGTTTTTCGATACACGAAAAAGTTCACGAAAGAATTTAGGCTTTGGAGGCCTCTTATTCCATTCTTTTTTCCCATAATGGTATGTGTGCTTTTGTTTCATCCAAAAACTTCCAATGCCATAGGGTGGATCTACTATTGCAAGATCAAAATGCTTATCCGGATAACGAGCCATAAGACTCATATTATCTTCATTCGTTATGTTGATCATTTTTTTACTGATGAATTATTACTTGTTTGGATCTGACATGGAAGCGTCCAGTATGTTCACTTTCCAGAACCACTAAAGGACCGTTAGCATTAGCAATGACTTTACATACATCTCCTGCTTTTGCATAGATCAAAGGCAGTCCGTTTTTAACTACTACATTACTCACAATATCTTCCAATAATATAGCCTCGCCCTTAGATGGAATTTTTATAGCCTGTTTAATTGGTTGTAAATTTTCCTTTTTTACTGGCTTGGCCTCGTTTTTGGCTTTGTGCGTTGGCGGATTGTAATCCGGCAATTGGCTGAATAAATCCATGTTACTTATTTAAAATATTGATTAACGATTGGACTGTTGTAGTTTCGAACTCATCAACTGCACCACTTACAGTATTGGCGATTTCTCGTTTTTTCTGAATGAGATCGTATATATCTTCATCGATAGTATCTTCACCCAGGAAATAAGTACACATCACATTGTTTTTTTGGCCAATACGAAAACATCTATCTTCGGCCTGATCCATAATCGCTGAGTGCCAACCTTGCTCAATGAAAGCTACGTTTGAAGCGGCCGTAAGCGTTACACCTACACCTGCAGCTTTCAGGTTGCAAACAATTAGCATCATTCCCGGATCAGTTTGGAAGCGGTCAATAGCTGCCTGCTTCTGTGTCGTATCATCTTGGCCGGTAATTCGTACTGAGTGGGGAAATTCCTTTTGAACTGCTTCAATGATTTCTGTAAGGCTCGCAAACACGACCAATTTTTGTCCGCTTGCAAGCGTATCATGAATGAAATCGAATACATCCTTCAGCTTTCCACGGGCTGATATATTTTTAAGCACACCGATTTGCATTAGTATCTCAGCGTTCATGCTTTTTTCAATTTCGTGCGTGGTAGCATTTCGGTATTTAGCCAGGTAACTTGCTACGTTCGACTTGGCGTGATCGTATTCCTTGCGAGCTTCTTTTGATAATTGGCAAATTACTTTTTGTCGCATTTTGTCCGGCAGATCCTGAATGATATTCTTATCGGTTTTATTACGGCGATAGAAGCAATGTTTATTCAGATTGTAATTTAGCTCTTGTAAGTTCGATGCCTCACGGGGACCACTGCAGTAATGCTTCATAAAGAATTGATAACCGCCAAGTGTTTTCATGTGGTTCATGATGCCAAGCAATGCAACCAGATCCTGCGGCTTGTTAATCACCGGGGTTCCGGTTAAAAGCAAGATGTTTTCTTTGTCAGTGGTTAATCCCTTTACAATTTTGGTTGTTAAAGTGGCTAAGCTTTTTAACCTATGTGCCTCATCCGCAACAATCGATTTAAAGAAAGATTTATATTTCTCTTTAAAATGGATATGGTTAATTCTTAATGGTTTCTTTCTTCCCGTTTCTTCATTGATACCTGGGTCATCGATATGGTCTACAAAGTATTTTTTAAGGCTTTCATAATTTACTATAAACACCTGGGCCATACCTGCACGGTAATACTCCATAAAAGTATTTTTAATGCTATCAACCAATACCAAAGCTTTTGCACCGGAAACAGTAGCGAATTCACGCTGCCAGTTAATTTTTACCGATGATGGGCATATAACCAACGCCGGGTAAACAACTTCACCCATCTGGTGTAATCCGGCCAAAGCGGCAATAGCTTGGGAAGTTTTACCCATTCCCATATCATCACCACTAATTACCCGGCGTTTTTCCATCATGTACGCTACACCTCCTTCCTGAAAGTGAAACAACGGCCGTTTTAGGGTGATTGGTTGTTTAAGCTCAGGAAGATCCGGTATAATAAACTGTTTAGTGTTTACAACTTCCGCCTGACGGTCGAAATCGAGGCCGAACTTTTTCGCGAAGTCAGTAACCAGATCTTTATGAGATAAGGGCACTTTCCAGTATTTATTATTCCAATCCCATGAACGGTTAGGTAATGCTTTAACGGCGGCCAATACTTTAGGAATAGGCTTAAATTGCAAGGCAAAATGATCCGGCATTGTTTTTACTTCTCCTATATACATTTTGCCTCCATTTCTCTTAGCAGACTATTTGCTTTTCTGAATTTTCCTTTGTAGGATGCTACAGCTTTTTTTAACGTTTCGATTTCCTTAGCCCGGTCGCTAGCAAGTTGATTAAGGAATTTATTTTGGCGTTCCAATTCAATCCTATCTTTTGCCATTAACTCCATTGAATCGGCAATCCTAAGCAAGCATCCTACCTGAACCTCTTCATGTGTTACAAACTGATCGGCATTCTTTTTTACCGATATAGATTTTCGACTCTTCTCCCTGAGATCAACAATATGCACGCTCATCTGCAGCTCCTTTCTTTTTACTCACGATTTTTTTCGACATAATGGTTTTTATATTGGATGGTTAGTTAAAGAAGTCGGGGTATTTCACGTTCCCCCGACTATTGATAAAAGTGTTCTATGAGCCACGAATTCATTTTAAAAGAACGATTGCAGTAGTGATCTGACTTAGTATACCATGCCGGATTCGAACCGACACACACCGATTTTATTCGGTTGCTCTACCAATTGGAGCTAATGGCATTACCTGTGAATTGCCGGAAAGCTAACCGGCTACCATGTCGCTTTTTTAATCTAATTCATTCGCATCGGCCTGATCGAACATATCAAGTTGATTAGATGGTGCTATCTTACCATCTAAATACCTTAAAGCTTCATCACACAAATGCATTACCGCATGAGAAAACTCATCTTTCCATTGGTAATTACCATCGAATGAAATCGGGGCAGTTTCAATCTTCAATGTTCCGAATTGAGTGGAGCTCGTACCTTTCATGGAGCATGTTGCGCTTGAACTATCGTAATTAATCTTCACACCTTCCAGTTTGAAAAGCATTAAGAAATCAACATCATCATCAAGTGCCGGAAGATCTGCTTCACGACCGCCTAATTGATTAGCAAGGATTGCATAGTGAGCCCGCAGGATTTCCATGGCATGTAATAAATCTGGATGAGGCAACGACTTTACGTCAGATTTATCATCAGAATGGATCTCGATATCTTCGCGCTCATCTTCTGTGATATCTTCGCGCTCGTCAGGAATAGATATTGTTTTTTCGAACCTAACATCTACGCCTCCATGGCTTTTCAGCATTACACTTGTAATCCTGCGTGTGATGGCGACTTGTACGCCTGTGTCTACTGTTAATGTATTCATGTAAAAAATTATTAAGGTAAAAGATCATCTTCAAAATCAACATCGTTGACATTTCCCGAATTCAACTGAAGTATTTTATCATTAAAAGTTTTGATGTTCCATCTTTCGATTGGCTGGGTTTGAAGCATTTCAGCTTTAGCCTTAACTACTTCCTCTGTAACAGGGTTTATTGCGTAAATAGCTGCAGCCCCATAAAACTTTGTAAAAGGTCCGTTCTTGCTTGTTTCGGGAACGTCCACTCTTAGCATATTGGTTCCGGCAATATTTTGTTCAGTGCATTTGCCAGCAATTTGTGAGTGGCCGAATAGCTCTACTATACACCACAGGTTTAATTTTTCGTTTTCTGTATTCATTTTTATTTATGGGTTAAGTATATCAGGGCTATGATTATGATAGCCGCCAATACTGATTCAATTACTTCTTTAGTGTTATCGTCCATGTTTAAAAGTTTACAAATTCAGGATCTGATTCATAGTCAGCGCCTTTTGGAAGCTGATTCAATCTGTTTAAAGATTGCTGGTCGGGTGTAGGAATTATTAAAGGAGCATCTATTTTTTGCGAAGTAAATTGTCCTACGATATTCCTGGATATATAACTCCCAACACTTTCCGCATTGATTAATCCAATCGCCGCATCATTAGTGATTTCTTTATAGAAATAGCATGAACCACTTTTGAATTGCACAAATAATTCTTTCGTGTCCTTATTCACGCCATAAAATGACACATTACTTGATGGCTTAGATTCGATGGTGAAACCATCAAGTAAAATACTTACGCAGTATTGTTTTTCGTTTAGTGTTACTGTTTTCATTGTTTATGGTTTATAATTATTGGGGCATGTGCCCATTAAACGGTTAACTTGGTTCTCTGCCTTAGCATCTTCGTATTGATCTTCTGTCAGATTTTTAGTAAGCTCTTCTTCAAAAGCTTTAACACTCTTTTTAAGTGCAATGAAAATCGGTTCGTCGGCCAGTTCATCATTAACATATTCCCGGCAAAAAGACAGAATAGACAATGCATCATAAGGCGAAAGCTCTATTTTTACTTTTTCCATCGCTTACTTAATTGGTGCGATTATTAAAATGATTATGGCTACTGCGATTGCCAAATAAATTGCTTTGGCGTAATCTGATGTTAATAGTTTTTTCATTATGCTGTTGGTTTAATGTCCATTATGTTCGTCTTGTGGGCAGTCGTACAATTCATAACCAAGACGATCGATAAGCCTTTTTGCACGATCAGATACTTCTTTATCTATTTTGTCACCGCCCTCATTTAGGTAGATACTTAGTGCTACGGTAATCAGGCTAACATCTTTGTAATGAAGCTCTGTATTAATCTTTTCATTTATATTAAATCCCATTATGCTGTTAGTTTAAGACCGTCAAAAAGCATCCAGTATTTGAAAGCCAGTTCTTGGTATTGGGCTTTACCCAATTCATATAACTGCCTGGCTTCGGTGTTTAATGGAGCTTTCCGATCAAGGAAAATTTTAAAAACTTGTTTATTTACTTTGCTGATCCCGATTAACACATCCTTGTCAATTCCCTCTAAATCCATATACCAGGCACGGGATCTGAAATAATCGAAAAGGTGACATGCAGCATAGAACTGTTTTAAGGTTTGGGCGGTGGTACTTTTGATATCGCCGCCCATCTTAAAACCTCTTGCTAACAGGTCCCACTTGCAACGAACGCCAGCGCTCAACTGAAACTGAAAACCGTTATACTCGATATCGAAATTGTAGTTCATCGTTATGGCTTGATAATCCGAAGCATCATTAAGCATTTTGCAAAACGGATCTTTTAAAAAGGCTTTTTTCATTGCAGCTGCGGTATCAAACTCTTCCTGGGTAAACTGGTAATCGCAATACTGAACACGTAGCCTGTAGAAGTCTACCTTTTCGATTTCAGTTATCATGTTATCAAGCAAAGTACCGTTGGCGTAAGCCCTTTCTTTATTCCCGATTTCTTCTCGGGGATAAAGCAGGTTTTTAAGTGCTGACAGATCAGAGTTTGAAATTTCAGGACGTCCGAAGTATGGATCTTGTGGCATGATTATTTAGTTACGACTGCTTTTAAATCCTCGATATATTGTACGTAAGGGTTATCAATGAACAGCGATCCACCTTTAATGCTGGCCTTTTTCTCAGCAAAAGCTTTTAGCTGCTTCATCGTTTTCTTTTCTATATCAGCAGAAGACAAACCTTTTCCCTCATGCTCGAACCAGAATAAGAAGATAGCACCCCAACCCTGAGCATCAGAAACCTCTATCCCATAAGATTCTTTAACTTTTGATTGGGTATCTGCTAATTGAGCAAGCTCTGCCTCTTTATTAAAAGCTGCAGCGGCTTCTTCCATTTTCTTTTGATCTTCGATACGCTTCTCATCTGCAGCTTTCTGAGTGGCGAGATCTGCTGCCAATTGATCATCTTCACGTTGTTGGCGTTCAGCTGCTTCTTTTTCCAAGCGTTCTTTTTCGGCGGCACTCGATTTGGCAATAGCTTTTAATTCGTTTATGCGAGATGGAATTTTATCTAACGCGTCTGATTTCGCTACCTCCATGTTTTCGGTAAAGTTGGCCGATAGTTCGTTGTATAGCGCATCACGTTCCTCGGTGATTAATGCGTCCAATTCCTCTTTTGATAAATGAACAGCGAAGAGAGTTGGAACCAGTTCATTAAACTTATCTACCGGATAATTTACCTTTACATTGTTGATGGTAGTTTTGATATCATCAACGTTTTCAAGCGTAAGGGCGTTAAATTTATCTGATACAAATTTTTTAAAACTGAATAACTTTGTATTGTATATATCCCGGATCTGTTTAGATATTTCGGCGCGCATAGCAATAACTTCCTTTTCTTTTTGCTGTTTAGCCAATATCTCGGCTTCTTTCTGTCTTTGGATAGCTGCTTTCTCTTTTGCCCACTGATTACGTAATTCCTGAGCTTTAGAAAAGTAAGATGTAGGCTTAGCCGGATCGATTTCGGCCTCCATTCCAGTAAATACTTTCGCCATTTTAGTCATAAGCTGAGTGATAGGCGATCTTCTACTGTTCATCAATGCCAATGCGTCTTTTGCTTTCACCTGCCAGTCGTTAATTTCTTTATCGAGTTCATCACTCATGCCAGATGCAGCGGTATCAATTAGCATTTGGCCTTTGGCAAGGCATCTTTCAAGTAAGCTTTGATTTTTAGCTAAAACATCACTGGCAGTAGCCATGATGTTAGTAATCTCTTCGACTTTGATCAGTTCTTGTGTTGGTTGATTTAATGTTTCTGTTGACATGGTTTTTATATTTAATTGTTAAAATTGGAATGGTTAAGGCAGCCGGTCGCGTAGACTAAATAAAACCGCTTTATCCGGCCGCCTGGGTTTATAATTGGGTTAATTAAAAAGTTGGCTCTTCTGGGTCGTTTGATTGGTTTATTGTTACAGTTAAAGGGGCGCTTTCCGACTTTGCCTCATTCAATGCCGCATCAAAGTCATCTTGTTCCTGTTCTGGCAATTCTTCATGTGAAACATCCTCGGTAAATTCAGATGTATCGAAGCCCTGACGGATTGCGGATTCTACAGACGGGACGAAGTTTTCAGGTAGGGTTTGATTTGTAATCACCCTAGGGAAAAGCTTAAAGGCATGCTTAAGGATTTTGCCTTCAAAGAATTTTTTATCAATCTGGCCTCCCTCTGGCTTAACAAGGCGTGCACTCTGGCCAGAACCTTGCCACTCATAACCATACAGTACATTGGTTTTGCCTTTGTTCTTTTTGGTAGACGCCTTTTCCCATGAGGAAACATCTTGCATATCGAATGTTTTGAATTCTCTGGTTCCATCTGGATACTCTAGCAGAATAAAACCGCCAACTATTCTTGATTCAGGAGTTCTTTTGCCTTTGGTCCATTCAACCATGGTTCTGCCATCTTTTACCGATTCGGTATAGGTATCGCAGTCATAAACCACAATTGGACTTCCGGCATGCTTAACCTGCCCCGTTTCTACCCTGATCTTTTTCTCTCCATAAGGTGACGGTTGAGCTATAGCCTCTTTAATCCATACTGGGTTGTCTTTGGTTCCGATATTCCTGTTGCCAGGTATCAGATAAACATCTGGCTGACTGCCGCCTTCAAAACTCAACTTCCAGCCACCGACCTGCATAAGAGCCACAAAAAGCGACATCGGTGTACAGGCTGCCAGCTCTTCGCTTTCGTTGACCCTCTTGGTAAAGTTGTCAATCTCACGCTCATAGTAGGCTACCGCATGATCGTTGCTTGTTCTATAAACAGCCATGAACTTATTTACAAAGTGCTGGCCGATGTTTTTGTCTTGTAGGACTTCTAAAGGAGTTAACCCCTTAATGTAATCTGTTGTTACTGCGATTTGATTTGACATGGTTTTTATATTTATGATTATTTAAAAATTATTGCTCCTATGATTGCCCCGGCGAACATGATCGCGTAAACAACCCTATCGATGATTACCCAATTCACGCTAAAAAATGCAAACCGGTAATTATTGCAGCAAGCAAGGCCGCTACAGTGAGATTTCTAACCAAAGCCGACTTCTCTTCTTTTATTTCCTCCTTGTGTTGTTTAGTTAAATGGTTAAGGAGAAGTCTATCATAAACCTCTTGCTTATGATTTTGCGATATCGTATTTCCAATCTTTTCCATTTTTTGATTAATTAAGGTTCCAATTAAAAGATTCATATTCAGCTTTAGCTTGTTCAGCTTCTTGCCTTTGTTGCTCACTGTAGTAAGCTTGTTGATCAGCTTCATACTGATCTTTTAATTCCTTTTCTAAAAGCTCATCTTTCAGAAAATTTTCAAAATCAGCGTTTTTATTAGCTTCTTTTTGATAATAGTTTTGTACTTTTGACATGGTTTTTATATTTACTTGATATAAGTGGATGTAAATTATAAGCCTCGGCCTTCGACATCCGAGGCTTTTTTGGTTTTTATATTTCAAGTTTTTCGCGCATCCGCTTCACAAAACCTTCTTCAGTCAGACCGTAGGACTCCAAGGCCTTTTTGTACTTAATCCATTGAATCCGGATATCTTTTATATATGCCAGTTCGAGCGGATTAGCCTTTACTTCCTTTGGTTTAGGTGCGCTATTGATATAAGCTATCTTCATGAGATAATCTATTTATGACACCACACACGGAATTTTCCCTTGATCTCATTTCCTAAATCATCGATGGCTTTACCAGTTTGAAACTCCTTGCCATTCGCTTCTTTATGAAAATGCTGGCTGATTGCAGCCTTTACAGAATTCGCAAATTCATTATCTATCAAAGCACTTTCACCAGCTTCCATAACTCCCAGTTCTGCTTTCCAATTATGTTTTATTGGTGCGGGGATTCCTTTTTCAATTTGGATTGTTGACATATTTAATGTTACTTTGGTTATTATTATTATTCAAATGTAAAACATTTATGAAACAAATGCAAAATATATTTTCACATTTTTTATTAACATTTATTTCACATTTATAAATACCAATGAAACCTTATACGGAACGCTTCTTAGAAATTGCAAATTATTTAGTTGAAAGAAAGGTAGTTAACTCATTCAATGCACTGGCATTGGACCTCGGAATGAAATCTTCTCAAATGAGCGGAATTAAAAATGGAAACCTAGATTTTCCAATGAAATATTTAGATGTATTGGAAGAAAAATACAATGTAAATAAAGAATATGTGCAAGGTTTATCAAAAGAGATGTGGAATATTTATAAAGGAAATGTAAAAAAACATGAAACAAATGCAAAACATTTAGCCGAAATACACTACCCAATTGAAGGCCAAGAAGAAAACCCTTATATAGAATTACCAAACGGCCAATACTTAATGGTGATTCCGCTCGTACAGGAATATGCCTATGCGGGGTATTTGGCTGGATATAAAGATCCAGAATACATTGAACAATTACCTAAGCACACATTAATCGTTCACAAAAAGCACTCAGGCCGATACTTATCAATCGAAGCATTTGGCGATAGCATGGATGATGGATCTAAAGAAAGTATTGAAGATGGTGACATCATAACCGGCCGGGACTTACCCATGCACCATTGGACTAACAGATTCCATATTAATCAGTATAAGTACTGGATCATAGTGCACAAAACAGATGGCATATTAGTAAAAAGAATTTTGAAGCATGACTTCGAAAATGGTATTATTCTTTGCCAATCTTTAAATCCTGATAAAGACCGGTACCCAGATTTCGAAATTAATCTTAATGATGTTAAGCAAATGTTGAACGTAGTTAATATTTCTAAACCGGTAAGATAATGATACAGCATAACCAGGAAACAAAAAACGCTATTAAGGCTATTGACGTAATTAAACGGCTGGGCATCGCTGATTCGGATGCTGACATTGCAAAGTCGATAAACTACAGTAAGCAAAGCCTTAACAACGCAAGAAATGCCCTAAGAAACTTACCGTTAAAATATTTAGATATTTTGATTTCAAATTACCATCTGAATCCAAACTTCATTTATAAAAATAATTTACCCGTTTTCGATTCTAAGGGACCTTTCGATAAATACAACAACCTGGCAGATCCAAGCAATCAGGATGTAATGGATATCTTGGACAGGATTGAGAAAAACCAGGTTAAAATGATGGAATTACTTTTAAAATTAGTTCAGAAATAGGGCTATTTCGGGTCCAAATCGGGGGCAAAAATTATTAAAAATGAAAAAAAACATTGTCAAAACAGCATTTAAACCAAATAATATTGACCAGGCGGAGATAAATAAGACTCCCTCGCTCTCCGCAGGAAGGGACTCCTTCAAAAACACCAGAGGGTTGCTCCAAAAAGAGCAGCCATTTTTCTTTGAATATCAGCAACTTATGAGCAAACTCTAAGTTGATCGAAGGTGTTCTAAAACTACCTTCCTTAAAGGTGAATCCTTGTTTGAACACCTGGCTAAAAATAGCGTGTTTCTGTCCCAAACTGGAATCTTGAAAAATTTTAGGCATATTAAGCAGAAACTCTTCCTTCGGCTTAGTGTGCATTCGGCGTTTGCTCAGTCCAAGCATTTCCTGCACCCCGTAATATTGTGCTTCACTGACGATGCCTTCGTGAATGCCTTTTATCAGTTTCTCCGGCATATTCACACCAGGACTGACGCGAACTAATCCCGCGTACAATGGATTGATTAGAATGCGGCGAACGGCCGAATTTCCACTATGCGGAAATCCTAGTTCTCTAACTTCTTTGGAGATCAGAAATTTTGGAACTCCCGAGAGAAAATCTCTGTAGATTTTTTCTATAATAGGTTGTTTGACTGGATCAATCTTTATGATCATTTTGCCTCCCTGCTCCTTATGATTGATATAGCTGTAAGGAGCTAGATTAATGTATCGTCCGGATTCCTGTGCATGACGGGGACTTACTTTTGCCCGTTTTCGGATAGTCAGCAATTCCTGGTTAGCAATTAAGTATTTAAAGGCCCTCAATAAGAAAACTGAAGGATCCTGCGTATCGATATCCAATGGTTCACTTGTAGCTATAACCTTTAATCCGTACCGCTTCTCAAGTGATTCGATCTTTTGGAAAGCCTCGGGTAAGTTCCGGCTAAAACGATCATGGCCAAATTGCCAAAAACTAAAATTCCGATTTGAATAATGGATTGAGTTTATGATAATCATTCTTAAAAAAACATGTTTTAAGAAGATATATAAAGGGCCATACCCAAAACAGCTTCAAGCCTGCTCGATTACTACACGAAATCGAAACTTATTAAGGTACAGTTATCGAAAAGTGCTATATTTATTTATGACTCGTAGAATATTAACGCTATTGCTTCTTATCTGCTTAACTCGTCCAGTTTCCGCTCAGCGTACATCCTGTGACTGTTCTGCTAACCTCAACGAAACCATCCGAAAAACGGAGCTTAATTATGCAGGCTTTCCTGCTAAAGTAAATTCAAAAACCAAAAAGGCCTATTCCCTTTTGGTACACGCACTCAAGATCAAATCCAGCCAGCAACAAAATGCGGAGGATTGTTTCTACCTGATTAAACAATACGTCAGGTTTTTCAAAGACAAACACTTTTCCCTGAGTTACTATCCGAAAGAGGAAACAAAACGGGAACTCATGGACGTAGACAGGATCCTGAACACGGTTCAAGCCGGAAATGGAGATCCTCTTGAGGGCATCTGGATCAATTCCGACAGCTCGCTTCGACTTGTCATTAAAAAGTTTCCAAACCTTCAGTATAAGGCCATTGTGATCCAGTCGAAAGATTCCGGAAACGTCAAAGGTCAGGTATATTTTTCTTTAAAGCCGCATCACAAAGTTTTTCTGCTCGAGCAATATAATGTATTTGGCAGCACAGATATGTATGCACAACGAAGGGGCGGCTTGCTGCAATTGTGGGGTTTTGCACTCTTCGGAAAAATTTCAGGTACGGGCATGACTCCCGATGAGCGAAAAGAACTGGATACCTGGAAAAACAACAACAACGGGCTGGATTTCCGGCAGCTGGACCAGGAAACAAGCTATATCAAAATCCCCACTTTTTTTAATAATGACAGCCGGATTGAAAAGCTGGTGGCCGCCAATGACAAAACCATCAGGGCCAGCAGGTACCTGATCATCGACCTGCGTGGCAACGGGGGAGGCAATTCTGGCTGGAGCTTCTTATTGCCTTATGTAATGACGGGTCCAATCGACCAGGACAGCCCGAAATTGAGGATCTCTGCAGACAACATTAAACTAAAACGCGCGGAACTCGAACCTCTTGTTAAAAATCCCATGCCGAAAGAGATGCAGAAGTACTTCCCTGACAGTTATGTGAGTAAACTAAAAAGTATTTATGAGGAATTGGCTCATACCAAGGCCACTTTCATTGAGATCCCAGGCGTTCGCATCCCATTGGATTCGGTGTTGCGTAAGCCGGAAAGGGTTGCATTGATCACTGATGGACTCTGCGGAAGCTCAACCGAATTCTTCTTTAATTTGATGAAGCAGAGTGGAAAAACGAAAAGATATGGCGGCAACACGGTGGGAATGATGGATTACGAAGGACCGACAAGCCGGACGATGCTTCCCTGCGAACAGCTGGTTTTGATGATTCCTGTATCAAAAATGAGCTGGGCGGATACTCATCCTATTGATCAGACAGGGTTTAGCCCGGACGTAAAGATCAGTCTGCCGGCAGCGGAATGGCTGAATTATGTCAAACAGGATTTAAAAACAAACATCCGGCAGTAATAAGGTTTAAATTGAATAATCAAATATAATCCAATTTCTAAAACAAATCATTATTACTCCTTGCAAGGTTACAATGAATCGCGTTGATCAAATTATTTCGGCTTGTAAATGTCTCGGATGATCCTTAAAATTTCCGATAAGTGTTGCAATGGACTCCCTCCTTCCCCGCAGTAAGTACAAAAGCGCGTGTTTTTAGAACACGCGCTTTTATTTTTATACAATGCTGATATCCAAATATTTACAAAACAACAAATGAAGCCAATTTGATGGGTATTAACGATTTATACTAAAAATCATACTATTTTTTTTAAAAATAGACCATAAAACCCCGAGAGCACTAGGGGATTCGAACACCCTCAATTTACATCCTCAGAGGCCAAAAGTGCAAATTTCACTAAAAAAACAATTATTTCCTGGCCCTCTATCCTTGACAAATCATTACCATGCATAATTCATGCTTCAGGATCTTGTCGACCATATCACTAGTCATTTGTTCTGGAAGGTTATTTGGGAATATATTATTTGGCTCTGCCGACTTGTTAACCACCTTTAAACCAAGGACTAATCTAGCTGCATTGTTCAAAATATCATCAATCCCAAACTCTTTTTGCAGAACCGGCCGAGCCTGTAATAGCATAGTAAGGAGCTCTCGTTTTTTGATAGAATTGTACCGATTCCATATCATGCCTAGTAGAGTTAGCTGTAGGATTTTCTTCCCATTCCGTTAATCCGTCCTGATTAGAATAAAGTCGTCATTTCCTATTTCATCAAACTTAATAACTACCCCATCCATCAAATCAATATATAAGTAGATACTTTCTAAAATATCCTCTTATATATAAGTCCCTATTTGAACACCTAATTCAAAATAGCGTACTTCTGTCCCAAACCAAGATCCTAAAAAATTTTAGACATGTTGAGACAGATAAATATTTCCCTAAAAAACGGATTGACATGACAATCCTGTTTAATTTCTAAGTGTTGATCAGGGAAAATCCGCATGGCACCTGTTGTAAACAAAATATGTTAGGTTTCCAGTTTAAAAACTCCTAAGTTTACTATACTAAAGTAAGTGTTTTTAGGATGTTCGGCACTTATTTCGGTATTGCAACCAGATGGAAAAATTATATACCAAGGAAACATTAAGAGCTATGATCCAACCCGTAACAGATGCTGTTTATGTGCTGAATGGCAAATGGAAATTAGCTATTCTCATCTGTTTAACATTTGAAAATATGCGTTTCAGGCAGTTGACAAATGAAATCCCTCAGATTACCGACCGTATGTTATCCAAAGAGTTAAAAGAATTGGAAACGAATCTATTGATCAGACGGACGGTATCGCCAGCTGCCCCGAAAAGATTTGAATATTCGATTACCGATCATGGAAAATCTTTGCATAATGTGGTTATCGAGCTGCATAAATGGGGATTAAAACACAGGGAAGAGATTTCTCAAAGGTAAAAACCAAGCCGTTATGAGCAACAATAAATCAGACTTATTCTATGCTGAGCTTGAGCAGTCCAGCCTCCCACTTGCAGAACTGTTTTCGTCAGATTCGCCCTTTAGTACGGTGCCAAACGACTGGGATATTATTTTAACAGATATCAAAAATTCAACCGCAGCGGTTTCAGAAGGCAAGCATCAAACGGTAAATCTGATAGCTACCTGTACCATTGTCATAGTGCTTAACATTGCTTTTGGCAAAGAAATGGATATACCGTTTTTCTTTGGGGGTGATGGGGCGACTTTCATTGTCCCATCCTCGATAAGTGGAGATATCATGGGTGCATTAGGAAGCTTTAGGGCCAGCACGAAAGCAAATTTTAATCTTGATCTTAGGATTGGGGCCATTTCTGTAGGGGATATTTATGCCGCCGGATTTAAGCTGCAGATTGCCAAACACAGCAGGTCCTCTGTTTTTTCAATGCCGGTTATCCTGGGGAACGGATTAAGCTATGCTGAAGAGCAGTTAAAGGGTACCGCCTGTAATCCATTTAAAGCTTCATCCACTACGGTGGAAGCTGACTTAACTGGGATGGAATGCCGTTGGGACCAGATCCCTGTACCGATAGACCAAGAGGAAGTGCTCACCTTACTGGTTATCGGAAAAACCGAAAACCAGGGCACGATCTTAAGTAAGGTAATTGCAGGAATTGATGCCATTTATGACAGTGATAAGCAGCGCCGTCCCATTTCAACAAAAAAACTTAAACTTAAATCAACTTACAACAGGCTTCGGAGTGAACTGCTTGCGAAATACAATAAAGGCCGGCTTTTCCTTTATCTTGTAAACGGGATTTCCGGTCTGCTGGCCTATTTTTATTTCATGACCAGTTCAGGTAAGCGGTATTTAAGTGATCTGGTGGAAATGTCAGATAACCTGGTGCTTGATGGGCGGATTAATACGGTCATTTCAGGCACAAGGGCCCAAAGGATCCAACTTATAGAAGCCCTGGACAAACTGGAATCTGAGGGTGAGATTGTCTTTGGCGCCCATATCAGTACTTCATCCATTATGTCCTGTTATGTCAGGGATATGAAAAACGCACACATTCATTTTGTTGATGGTTCCCAGGGTGGATATACAATGGCCGCCAGAGAGATAAAAACAAAAAATCAAAAAGCCCACCAGATATGATCTGATGGGCTTCAAGACAGCATGCTACTGCGTCCCAAGAAGATGCATCCGACCATGTGCCGTGAAAAAGCACAATTGTTTTAGAATTTTTGTTGGTTGCTTTTTGGGCCTGAGCAGTAAAACCTAGTACACTCATTGCCATCATTATAATTGCTTTTTTCATCTTGTTTAATACCTAATTATTTAGAACAAAACAAACATCGGGGGATGCCGCGGCAATAAGTTTAACCCGGGTTAATATCGAAAGTTCCCTGAAAAAATATTTCAGAGACTTTCGATTTGTACCTTGAAGATTCTGATGCTTACTCGAGATATCATTTTTCAAGCACATAGATTTTCTTTTCCCCATAATCCCAGACCGTTTTATACTGATCTAAAAACCGGTACCCAAAACAGATATAGCTGGCTTCGCTGATCTGCATTCCCTTACGGAACGGAGCCGTTTGCTCGAGGGTATAGGGAGTAATGCCTTTTACACTTACTTTAAGTTTTCCGTCCAAAACTATATCACTAACGTTA
This sequence comes from Pedobacter zeae, assembly GCF_014196715.1. Classification (GTDB taxonomy): domain Bacteria; phylum Bacteroidota; class Bacteroidia; order Sphingobacteriales; family Sphingobacteriaceae; genus Pedobacter; species Pedobacter zeae. The sequence goes on along the minus strand of NZ_JACIEF010000002.1, from coordinate 381,548 downwards.
ACTATCGGATCATCATAAGCGTCGTTTCCTGCAGGGATAACCAGGCATTTCGTTTTCAGCACCGTTGCGGCCTGATCATCCAGTTGAAGCAGGCCATATTGACCTGTATCAAACGAACCAAGTAGATCAAATTTACCGATCTTGACGCGGACCATGGGGTGATTTGGCAGCCTTCTGGTTTCGAAATTGAGCACTGCCAATACTTTTTCACCATTTAAAAAATCCTTTGATTTTTGCCGTTCCGGAGTGTTTTTATAAAACGTGAGTTTCCTTTTTAGATAATCGAGTTTAAATAGGTAGCCCTCATAAAACTTGTGGCCGATATACCCGATACAGTCAGGGGTGATGTTGTTCTGTAGGAAATCAAAATTTCCACTGGTGATATTCAAAAGGTTATGGTAAGTCAGTCCATTCTTAAACTTAACTTGTGTTATGGTATCATTGATGCTTTTCATAAAGGACTGCCCGCTGCCGACCTGCCCCCTGTTCACCGCTTTCTTTCCAGGTAGTTTTACCGCATTGTCGTTGATTTCAATGGCTGAATTAAGACCTGTATCAAACATGAACTTTCCCTTGATCCCATTGACCTCTACCGATATAAAAGGGTAAGCATTAACCAGGGTCAGAGGAAAGACGATGCTATCTCCGTGAAGCTCGGCTTTGTTTTGGAAGACCTGCTGGGCAGGCTGTTGCGCTACGGCATGTATGACGGCTGTACTAAGCAAAAAAAGTAAAAATGTTTTTTTCATCTTGGTTTGTTCAGGATTTAAACAATCAAAAGAAATCTATGTGCGTTTGCCACATAGATTTCTTTTAGATCTTTATTGGACTATAATTGAATTACTTCTTTTGTTCAGCGGCCAAAAAAGCATTGGTTGCATTCACAAAGTCCTGGCTATACTGAAAGAGTGCACCATGGCCTGAATCACTCCATAGAATGAGTTTTGAATTGATCAGGTATTGTGATAGGGTGAACGAATTGACAGAGGGCACGATTAAATCGTTTGTGCCGTTTACGATCAGAACAGATTGTTTTATATTGCGCAATTGCTGGTACTCCGGATCTTTCTCATGTCCGTAGGTAATGATGGCTGTTGCCTGCGCATTTACAGTTGCTCCAGATGTTGGCGTATCGCGGTTCTCTTTCCTTAATTGCAACCTTTCCAGAAACTGCTCCCCAGCCTCAATACCGTTATCTGTTTTGGTGAAAAATATATTTCTCAGCACCTTGGCCGGACCATCCGACATGCCTGCGGTGACCACGTTTACAATTTCGGTTATCCCTTCACTGCCCTTAGGCCCAGTGCCCGCCAAAATTACTTTATCTACCAGTTCCGGATATCTTTCTGCCAGGTTTTGGGCAATAAAACCGCCCAGTGAGAAGCCAAGCAGATGTACTTTTTCCATACCCAATGCATTGATAAAATCATAGGCATCATTTGCCATTTCCGCTACTGTAGCAGGAGTTTCGCCTTCGCTGCTACCAACACCTTTGTTATCAAATAAAATGACCGGATGTGTTTTTGCCAATTCATTGGTAAGGGCAGGATCCCAGTTGTCTAAAGTACCGGTAAAGTGTTGTAAAAATACAATTGGTATACCCTCTGGCTGTCCAAATGAGCGGTAAGCGAATTTGATCCCTTTAACATCGATAAAGGTAGTAGGGACTGTTTCATGAGTAAGCATGGTGTTACTCTTATTTAGATTTTGTGACATTTTTTTGTGTGTTTATGATATAAAGAATTTATGATTTGATATTTAAGGGGGCTATTATCTGCTTTCTGCAATTAAGATATCGGCCAATTTATCCGGCATTGAAATGAATGGGGTATGGCTGCTTTCAAGCGTGTATACCTTTGCCACTTTGCCCATCTTTACCATATATTGCTGCGCGGGATAGCTGATCGCGTTATCATTAGCAGTATGGATATATACCTTTCTGATGCTTCCGAAATTTTTATCGGTCAAGTGTACAGGTGTGGCAAGCGGGGCTAACGGTTCGGCTTTAATATGGGCAGCGAGGTATAGCTGAACCTGTGCAGGCGCATCTGCGGCAAAAATGTCTGCTACGGCATCATTTGCGATTATTGCTGCACCGTGTTCCTGGTCAATGGTTAAGGATTTACCGATATGGGAGGCAGGATCCTGTTTTGCCAGAGATAAAAGGCTGTCGCCGTTATGTGGCAAGGCTGCTGCAAGGAAGATCAGTTCTTTAACCTGGGCTGGAATTTCTTCCGCTACCTGGCTGATCACAAGGCCAGCGAAACTGTGTCCTACCAAAATTACATTGGTGTGGGTTCCGATGGCTGCCTTTACCTGGTCAACATAGGTTCTGAAAGTAATGCCTGCAAATGAGGTGCTGTCTTTCCCGTGACCTGCAAGATTAACATTGATCACTTCTTCGCCTTTGGCTTTTAACAAAGGGGTTACAGCATCCCAGGAAGATGCATCCGACCACGCACCGTGAACAAGTACAATCGCTTTAGAATTTTTGTTGGATACTTTTTGGGCCTGAGCAGTAAAACCTAGTACACTCATTGCCATCATTAATATTGTTGTTTTCATCTTGTTTAATGCCTAATTGTTTAGGACAATACAAACATCGGGAGATGCCGCAGCAATAAGTTTAACCCAGGTTAATATCGAAAAATGATGTAAAATTTTGAAAAGGTACTTTGTTGCTTTAATGTTTGCAGCTGTTAATCAACAATAATGTTACCCCATCACTATACCGTATGTTAGTATTCTATGCATTTAAAATCTATAATTTTAGGGCATGTCAGAGCATACAACAGAAATAGATTTATTACGTACGGTTTTGGGATCTACCGGTATGAAGCCGGAAGCATTTGAATTGTCCCTGCCCCACTGGAAAGTGAAACAATATAAAAAGGGGGAGTTTTATAACGAATATAAAAATGTCTGCAAGCACCTGGGTTTTGTGATCAATGGCGTGTTCAGGATCTACCGGGTAAACAGCGAGACGGGCGAGGAAAAGAACATGCTGTTTTTTACCGATCGCCAGTTTGTGGCATCCTATAAAAGTTTTATGAGCCAGACCGCCTGCGAATATTATACCGAGGCCATGGTAGATTCGCTTATCCTGTATATCCATATCGATCACCTCAATGAGCTTTACGGGCAATCGCACCAGTGGGAACGCTTTGGAAGGATCGTCGCCGAAACGGCTTTTCATGCGGTGATGACCAATACAGAAGGGTTTTTATTTAAGACCCCCGAGGACCGTTACCGGGAAATGATGGAAAAACACCCAAATATTTTCAATTCGGTACCCGGTTACCATATTGCCTCATATCTGGGGATCCAGGGGCCTTCACTAAGCCGCATCCGTAAAAGGATGGTTGGGAAGTAAGTCTCATTAACTTATCTCGCTCCCAGGTTTCTGGCCTGCAAAAATTCTCCTAAAAATTTTTAGGGGGATTTTCGATTTTAACCTGGGTTAAACTTATCCAGATGTTATATCCGGATGTTTGTGATGTCCTAAACAATTAGGCATCTCAGATCATGAAAAAAAATATATTAACCTTACTTGCTGTAGCTACTGCTACAATTATGTTTTCGTCTTGCTCAAAAAATACCGATGACATGAAACCCGTTCCCGCTCCAAAAAATTATGTACTGGTACACGGCGCATGGCAGGCCCCTTATGTGTGGGACGCTGTAAAAACAAGCCTGATCAATGAAGGCAATAATGTGACCGTTGTAGAACTTCCGGGCCACGGCAGCGACAATATTGTTCCTTCAACAATTACTTTAAATCTTTACAGGGACAAAGTGGCTGATGCTTTATCAAAAATAAACGGCAAAGTTATCCTGGTAGGCCATAGCCTGGGTGGTATGATCATTTCGGTCGTTGCCGAGCAAAATCCTTCGAAGATCGAAAAGCTTGTTTATCTTGCTGCTTACTTACCGACTTCCGGACAATCACTGTTTGACCTGGCCGGTACCGACGCAGGATCAAGCCTTGGTGGTTCAGTTAACGGACAAAAAATACTTACGCAAAACGATGCTAACGGAACCCTCGAGATAGCACAGGATCAAATTGTGAGCATCTTTATCCAGGATGGTTCCCCTCAGGTTCAAAACCTTGTTTTAAAAAATTATCGTCCCGAACCAGCCATTCCATTTATTACACCGGTGACACTGACTGCTGCCAATTTTGGTTCTGTCGAAAAAGTTTATATCAAAACCTTACAGGATCACGTGGTTTCACCAGGTCTGCAAGACAAAATGATCGCATCCGGCAACGTAAAAAAAGTATATCAATTAAACACCAGCCACTCTGCATTCTTAGCAAAACCAGATTCTGTGGCGATATTGTTAACGAAAATAGGAAAATAATAACGCCGGAATTTGATAATATATCAATGAAACCGTCTCATAAGTTAATTATGGGGCGGTTTTTTTGAATTAACGCTCACTAAAGATACCTAGTAGAGGCTTTCAGGAATTCTCTACTAGGTAATATTACGTTCCAAATCATGTAAATCCAGATTAAATAACACTAGAGGCTTTAAATCCGCTACCTGTTCAGTTTATAAATTTTCGTCACCCCCCATTCTCTTCTTATTCTCATATATTTCCCTGATTATTCTAAAAAGTTCCTGTAGATGTTGCAGTGGACTCCCTTCATCCCCGCCGAAAAAACGAAGCCCGACGATTGTCTGGTTTTTTGTTTTACAGGCTTTTCACCAAGATGCAGCCTTAAATGGAAAACCGAAAAAAAGATGAGCGTGGAGAATGCTTCGTTTTAGTGAAGCCTCCCCTTTAAGGATCACTGGAACGCAGGTAATGCTTCGCTCTCCGCCAGGCAAAAACGTCAGCAGTTTGGTGGTATTTTAAAAATCAGCAAATCATTTTTGATTGAGGAGGGGAAAATCTGCGTTAAACCTCGAAAATCGAACTAAGTTAGAATCCCAACTATCTGCTAACAAGAAAATGCCGCTAATTTTAGTGGCATTTCCTGTAAAAAGTGATCATTATGCCACTATTGTGGCATTGGTGATTTTGAAAACGAAAACTATGGCTTTTATGCCGGTTAAATGCACAAAGTTCGAAGGCTTCAGATTAGTTCCATTTGTACAGCCATTTTAACCAAAGATGCAATGTTACGTGCCTGAAATTTAGAAAGTAGGTTTTTCCGGTGTGTATCAACTGTGGTTACACTTACAAAAATTTTGGCCGCAATTTCGTTATTGGTTAGGCCTTCGGCGATAAATTCCAGCACTTCCTTTTCTCTCCGGGTAAGGATGATCGTTTTATTTTCCTGCTTACGGAGTAACTGAAGGGCATCACTACTCATATAGGACCTTCCCATGCTCACTGTAAATATAGCCGTTAACAGTTCGTTTTTGGTGGCATTCTTAAGTACATAACCTGAAGCTCCATTTTCAATTATTTTTTTAATAAAACTTTGCTGATTAAAGGTGCTTAAACCAAGAATATGAATAGCCGGGTACTTTTCTTTTATGCTTTTGCAAAGCGCTATTCCGCTTTCATTACCTAAATTAATATCCATTAATATAACCTCGGGTTGATGATGCTTTAAAAAAGCCAGGCAGGATTCTGTAGAAGTGGCATGTCCCAGCCACTCAATACGCTTTTCGCCCTGCAGCAACGAACGTACCCCTTCAATAACCAGGTAATGATCATCAACAATCAAAACACTTACAACATTCATATCTTAAATTCAATTAACACCGATGTACCTTTACCTGGCTCGCTTTTAACATCTATTTTTCCTTTTAAAAAATCAACCCTATTTTTAATATTGGCCCAGCCAATTCCGTTTGTTTCGGTTAATAGGTCTGGTTTAAATCCTTTGCCATCATCCTCTACAGTTACCGTTATAATTCTATCGCTTTGGGCTAATTGCACAATAGCAGTGTTAGCCGAGGCATGTTTCATGGCGTTATTTAGCAATTCTTGCACTATCCTGAAAATGGTTATTGCGGTTGTATTATCAAGGTTAGCGGTTTCCATTCCAATGGATTGATAATCGACCTGCAATGCACCGGTAAGATTTATATCTGCACAAAAATCCTTTAAAGCAGTATCCAAACCAAATTTTACCAGGGCTTCCGGCATCATGTTATGGGCCACTCTGCGCATCTCTTTGATGGAACTGTCCAGCATATCCATACTTCTATTAAATGCCATTGCATTTTCTGGTGTCATTACTAAATTTCCCTGCATATGTCCAAATGAGTGTTTTAAGCCTGAGAGCATACCGCCCAGGCCATCGTGTAAATCTTTAGCCAAACGTGTTCTTTCTTGCTCCTCTCCTTTTAATACCGCTTCTGCTGCAGTAAGCTGCTTTTCAGTTTCCAGTTCGTTAATTCGTTGCTGCTGTATTTTTTGGCGGTGTTTATAGTTGCGGTACACCAATGCCAAAATGAGGGTCAACAAAAGCGCACCGCCAATCAGTATATAATTTAAGATGTTTTTTTGTTTGATGGCCGCCTGTTGCAACCTGATTTGACTGTCCTTTTTTACAGTTTCGTATTTTTTTTCGAGATCTGCTGCAGATTTAGCCACTTCTTCATTCAAACCGGTTCTTTCAAGTGAATCGGCCTTGCGTTGTGCATTTGATGAAGTGATAAAGTCGCCCAGCGTGGCGGAAATGTAGGAGAGCAGGCGGTAACTGTTCTGCATCTCATGCCTGATGGAATCGGCCTTGGCAATAGAAAGGGCCTGGTTCACATAAGCAAGGGCTTTCCTATTGTTCTTGGTATAGTAATGGGCAGCAGCAAGGTTGTAATATGCCGTGGCTAGAAGCTGACGGCTATTCACTTCCCTGGCAAGCGCAAGCGAATGTGCAGCCATTTCCCGCATTTTATCATACTTACCTAAAGAGGAATAAAAATTAGTAATGTATTTATAGATGTTTGCTTCGGCAAAGCGGTCGTTAATCTGCTTTGAAGAACTCAGTGCTTTATCGTAAAAATAAATTGCACTGTCGGGTACTCCAAGTATTTCATATTCCTGGGCAATGCCTGCATACAGTCTGTTCACATAGCCAACAGTAACATTGTATTGCTTCCTAAGACGCAGTCCGGTTAATCCGGCATCTAGAGATTTTCGGTGTTGCCCAAGATCGGCATAGGCATTGCTGATACTAATGTATAAACCTACCATTTTTGCCGTATCCTTTACTTTTTCGGCTTTTGCCTGCGCCTGCAAAACATAGTCTAATTCCTCCTGGTATTTACCAAGATACTGATAACAGATGGCCATCATATTGAGCATCGCTATTTCAAATCCCGGTTGTTTTAGATGCTGTGCAATCATTAAACCCTTCCGGCTCTCTTCCAACGCTTTGTTGTGTGCCCCTTGTGTAAACGATACCACAGCCATACGTTCATGATACAGATAGCGGCCACGTTCATACGATAATTTTTCTGAGAGGCTACCCAAGAGTTTCAAAAAATGCCTGGCCGAATCAAGGTTATTTTTCTCATAGTATTTGGCCAAATGGTAATAGGTTTTAGCACAGTTTGTGTCTTGCTTATGAACACGAAGTAATTTTAGCAAACTATCCTTTTCGTTTGTTTGTGCATTTGAATTAAAGGCATAAAAAAGGCATATCAATGCAATAAGTGTTTTTAGGTACATGGCTTTAGTTATGAGTACAAATAAACCTAATTGTTAGCCCGATAATGCTCCCCTTTTTACAGGATTTTTATTAAAGCTACAAAATATCTTCCGCCAGAAAAATAACCCCGTCAAGTCCAGCCCGTACGTTTTATAAAAATCCTCTTTTTAAGGGATAAGAAAACCTGATACTGCGGTCTAAATTAGCCTTGAACAAAAAAGGAATCCAAAACAAAAAAAACTGAAACATGAAAACTAAAAATTTAATACTATCGGTACTACTGATTGCAGTTGGTACTACAGTGCAGGCACAATTCTTTAAAAAACTGAAAGAGAAAGTGAACGCAACGATGGACAGGAAAATAAATAATACCGTTGATAAGGCCATCCACAAAACAACGGATAAAGTGGTAGACAGTACTGCCAGTAAAATTGAAAAGGCAGCAAAAGATATAGGCAAAGGGAAAAAAGATAAAAAGAGTAAGCAGGACAAATCTGTTCCGGAAACTGAAAAACCAATTGTACAGGACAGTACAGCCAGAAAAGAACCTTGATAGCGCCATAATTTATCCCATAAATCAATTGAAAATGAAAACGATATTTTTAAAAACAGCAAGCTTTGTATTAGCAGTATTGTTGATGTGTAACGCATGCAAAAAAAGTAAAAATGAACCGGAAGACAATGGCCCCTATAATCCTCCAACAACATTTAAATACCATACCACCAATTTCAACGATGGCTGGACGAGCACGATAGAAACTGACTGGGTAAAGGTAACAAAGGGCAATATGAAAGTACTTTTACACTACCCCAAAGCGGGAACCGTAATTCAAGCCGATCCGGCACCGGCAGTTGCCGCCGCATGGAATATTTTGGTTGCCCCCCGTTACAGTAATATCAGGAATTACAAATCAGACTATATCTCCAATTTTGAAAGACCTGAGTTCGGCATGGCCACCCTTAGGGACAATGCCACGCAAAATGATGTTTTTGTATTGCTGTACAGGAAAGCAGCGGGATGGATAGAATGCATATCACCGGATAAACAAACCTTTATCAATGAATTTGGTTTCGATCCTGAAAACATACCTAATGATTATTCGGCCGCCCTTACCCTTTCAGATCAGGTGCAAAATATGTTGAGTTATAACCGCTTTGCGGTTGCAGCCGAAGATCTCAACAATACCGGAAAATGGTCTGACAAGTTCAGCAGCAACACATTTTATTACAGTTATTACACCGGATCCTTAGTGGGTACGAGCACCTATACTTCAGTGCAGTTTTTTGTTTTTGGTAAAAACCAATCCTACAGTTGGGAATTATATGCCGCCAACAGTGGTGGCGGACAAACAACATTTGCACAGGCAAAGAGCAAAGGTAGTTTTAAATCCATTAACGAGTGGCAAATCCAATGCTCAGACATAGAAGGCAGGCCCAGAACCTACGACGTCTATTTTTCGGCCCTCAAAAACGGCAGAGTGTTATTTATGAACGATGCGCAATCGCCGGGCAATGGTGTTTTTACCGGGTTTGGCTATGACCAATAAACCCTAATAAATAAATGAATTACGCGTATGAAAAATTGTAGAATAGCCAGCTACCTGGTGTTTACCGCCATTTTATTGCTTCCTGCATTATTGTCTGCACAAAAAAAGCCGGGCAAAGAAAAGCCCCCTACCAAAAAGGAAATGGAGCAGGCTATGAATGACGCACGGGGCATGATGGACGAGATGATGAAAGAGATGAGCCCTGAAGATAAAAAGATGATGGACAGCCTGGGCCTTAAAATGCCTGATATGAAAAAGGCCTCCAAAAACCTTGAGGGTATTTCTGACAAAAAACTGGCCCAGGCCTGGGAAGATGATAACCGTATTGTACCTAAAAAAGATGCAGCCCGGATAGCGGCAATTCCCCCTCCGGTAAGCGATGCAGGCCTTGCAAAATATGTATCAGGCCTACAGGCGAAAGCAGCAGCTCGTATCAAACCAGAAAGCAAAGCAGCTGCCGAGAAAATTTATACTTATATACAAACTAAAAAATTTAACAGCAATCAGGCTGGCGGCATAGCCATGAGCCTTTGGTTATATGGAAAGCCGGAGGCTGCACTCTTTTTACTGGGAAAAATTTGTGCTGCCGACCCGAGCAATACAGATAATACCAGCAACTATGCCGCTATGCTTACCATGCAGGGAGGACAACACCTGGCCATTCCTTTACTCAATAACCTGAACCGTAAATTTAGATGGAACTCCACACTGCTGAACAACCTGGGCCAGGCGTGGTTTGGCCTGGGTGATATAGATAAAGCTGATAAATATCTTGACAGCACCCTTGCTTTGTATCCTTTTCATCCCCAGGCCAATTTAACCAAGGCGGCTATTGAAGAAAGCAAAGGCAACATCAAAAAAGCAGAAGAGGCCATAAAGAAATCCATCAAACATGCCTATAGCCCGGAAAAAGAAAACATGCTGAAAAAATTGGGCTATAAACTTACAGATGCTAACCTTTACATTCCTTTTGTAAGAAAGGGAGACCTCCTGGAACTCGGAAAAATACGCCGGCCGGATTATCCTTATTCTGTAAAAGAAGCAATAAAATTATATCCCATATGGGAGGGGTTTAGGGCAGACTGCCAAGAACTTATTCAAAAGCTGGAAAAACACCTGCCCGACGCAACTAAAGGGTATATGGAGCAGGCGAAGAAAACGGTAGCCAGTATAATGAAAGATGTTCAAAATGGCAATATCAGATCTCAAAACCTGCTGCCGCTTTATGCCAGGAAAGCATCGCTTGCTGCAAGCCGAACTACCGAGTACTATGAAGAAAGGCTGCGGGCGTATTTTGTACCCAAAGGAATTGATCAGTTGAACGGCCTTCTTGATATCAGGAAAAAACATAAGAACCCGCCGCCTGAAGCGCCCTGCATGGTACATCAGAATTCGAAAAGTGACCTGATCAAAAAGCTCAACACATTCAGGAAACCTTACGATGATGAATTTCTCGATGAATACCGTCGTTATCTTAATGATATGGGGCATTGGGCTGTATTTACCAGCACCGACCCAAATATGCTAAAGGCGATTTCCATACAGTTCCAGATAGCCTATATCAGAAAAGCCGTTGAACTGGGACCAGAATTTGAATCCGTAACAGACAAGACCACCTTATGCGAGGAGGGGGAAGAGGACAACAAGCCTTATGGGAAGTTAAAGGATTTTGACTTCACCAATGCCTGCAAATACAAAAGCACCATCACATTTGGGAATGGCGCAATGGAAATAAACTGTACGCACACGACCTGGAAATTTAATTCAGAATTTGTTGACTATTCCAGGACATTAGGCCCTAACGATGTATATGAGCGCAGCAGTGTGGTATTAAAGCCCAAAATAAGTGGCAGCGGCAATGCAGGTCCCTTAAAAGCCGGGGCTTCTTTTGGGGCCGACATTACCTTAAACTACGATACCAAAGGGCTGAAAGACTGGAATGCTCTCGTAAAAGCAGAGGCACAGCTGGGTGTGGGTGGCAGCGTAGGGCCGGTTGCCGCCGAAGTTACGGCCGGTGTTGCGGTTGAAGTGGAAATAGACAATACCGGGAAGACGGATGTGAATTACATCACAAAAGCAGGTGCCAAAGCCGGCATCGAAGCGCCCAAGATCGAAGGGTCTAAGTCAGATGAATTAGATGAAACCATCAATGCCGGAATCGACAAAGTAAACGATGCAATAGGAGGCCTAAAAGGTACTTCGGTTGAAATAGGAATTGAAAACCGTACCAACCTCATTAGCGGTAACAGCCTGCGCAGCGGAACCGGGGTATTATCGGGAATAAAATTTTAATACACTTCTTAAAAGAAATAATAAGATGAAGAAGGCAATAATCGTTTTTTTCCTGCTTTTAACTGGCTACGCCAAAGGGCAGCAGGTTGACAGCCGTGGTATATACATCAATAAAAGTGAAATTGAGAATCTTGAAATCGGGTGGCTGTATCCTTTGAAAAACGTACCGGCAAAACCTCTTAACCTAAACGGTTGGAACTACCCGTCGAATCAAGCCGATATTTGTCAAAAAATTGGCTTTTGGATTCAACAAACCTATACGCCCACAGGCTTGTTGGGCGAGTTAAAGCAGAGCCTGCGTACCCCCGAGGCTTCCAAGTACAAAGGCACCAAATATTACGACTACAATGAGGCCGAAAAAGACAACCGTTTTGCGCTACCCAATTCCTACGGGGCTTCGGCCAAATTTCATAAGTGCCTGTCTAAAACAAGCACACATAAGTTTTTTCCAACGCCAGGCAACCATTGTTATACCCCTCTAGACATCATGGCAAATAACGTAGAACTGATTACCAAACAAATCATTGCGCTATCTACCCCTACCGATTATTACTGTACCATGCCAGAATATAGCCTTGGGCAAGGCAAAGAATTTGCAGACAATTGGCAGGAAAAAATGCCTGTTTACAGAAATTTTACCGGCAGCCCCAACCTGCAGCCTTACAGGCACTATTTCTATCCGGTGGCCGGCTTTTTAAGTTATGTAATCATAATGACCAAAAACAAGCAGCCGCTACCCTTTGAGCAGGTGACCGTAGGCGAATTTTTACGGCAATTGGAAAGCCAGTTTCCCAAGCTGCACCAATTTGCAGTAAACCAAAAACTGATTTATGAAAACTACCTGGAAAATGCAAAAAAAGGCATGCAGGTACTAAAAGAACAATTAAAGCAACAGGAAAATAGATATGTATATTTTAGTACCATAGAGAGACAAATAGATATCATTGATCTAGCCAACATTGGCAGCAACGGTAAATTGCCCAACTGGATACAGACCGAAAAAACTACTCCGAATCTTGACCGCTGGGGTAAGGTGGTTGCTACTGCCACCAACTTCCCTTTGCTACGCTTAAAAAAAGGCGTAAAAGAAACCTGCGCCACCGGTGGCCCGCAATGGATTGTATTTAGTTTGGGCAATCCAATTGACCACAGTTATGGCGGCAGTGTGCAGTTGATGGATAATTTTGTAAGCCGGTTTAATTACAACTATGTCTATAATTATTTCTTTGGAAATGAAAAAGTAATTGAGCCATACCTCCCATTACAATTAGAAGATGCAACACAAATAAGGGATAAAAAAGCAGCAACAACAGTTTCTGCCACAGCAAAACAAAAAGCTGGCGATAAATCCATCATTTTCTTTGATGATTTCTCTGCCACGGCAGAAGCCGCCACACCTAAAAACTGGGATACGGAACGGTCATCGTCTGGGGAAAGACCAACCATTGCCACAATAGACGGTACAGCAGGCAATTGGCTAAAGTTAAAGAAAAATGCTTCGCCTAAAGATGTTTCGCTACCCATAGGTGGCGATGTAGAAATAAGCTACGATTTATTGGTCCAAAAAGGCGATGTGCCCTGGGGAACACCTGGCATTGAAACCGAGTTTAGATTTTCCAGTAAAGACGGCGATAAAAGATATGCGGTAAATGTTTCGCCCGGCGATATGAACAGGAAAGATGCTGCAGGCTGGATAATGCTGACCCTGGGCGGTTCTGATTGTAAAATCGGAAGTTATCATTCTATTGCAGCATTTACGGGAAGTAACCCGGTGAATAAGGTAAGCATTACCATCCGCAAAAAAGGAGAAGGCATCGCCATTTTTAGCAACCACGCAAAAGTGTACGAATGTGCTTCGGCTTTTATGCCGGGTGCTGTACTGAAGAAGCTCAATTTTTATGTAAATGAAAAGAACGTGTATTATTTGACGAATATTCAGATAAAAAAAATATAGCAGTGAAAAAGCACCATAACAACTTGGCTTACCCAAACCAATGATTGTTTGACGAGCTCGGCTCGCAATTGAAAACAATAAAAACATATTCAAAATGAAAAAGTATAAAATCGTGACAGCAGCATTATTGATGGTAGCAGGCGCTACTGCATTTCATGTAGCAGACGACATTCTCGCCAAGCTAAATTTACAACAGCAAGATGCACAACAGGCTATCCTTAAAAATCTGGTTGGCCAGCTTTATTTAGAACCGATCAATGAACGGACGGTTTTTGGTCATACAGACGATGTAGAAGCACAAATGCGTGCATTCCGCACACCTCGAATTGCTAAAGCCAACATCGCTGCAATGATGAGCGGCAATAAAGCCGAAGCTGCCAAAGAACTGTGCAACTATGTAAAAAACTACCTGCACAGCAAAACATTTATAGTCCAATACCATAAAGCCAGAGATGCCGCAAAACCGACCAGCGAACCTGTTCGGATGGACGCTGCCGCAGTGGTGTCGATGCAAAAGAATGTAAAGGACCAGGAAAAAAATCTAGCCGACCTGAGAAAAAATAAAATGGTACCGGCAGCAATGACTGAAAAAATGGAACAATTCATTGCCGAACATAAAAGAACCCTGGCCAATAACGAAGACCCAACGCCCAATAAGACCAAATGGATGAAAATGTACCCTGAAGACCCTTCTGTCATCATCAAAACACGGTTGCAAGAGTATCTTTCGCTTGCTGCCACTGTTGATTTTAATGCAAAATTGAACGGGCCCAATAAATCTGGTAATATGGAGTTTGTAAATCCTGCGTACGAAAAGAAAAGCCTGAAATGGAAAGCTATATTTCGTGCAGGAAAAGAGGTAAACGACGTAACAATGGCATTTGTAAGCCAATGGCTTAAAGAAGGGATAAAGCTGAACAGCATGGTCATGGTCACCCCATCTGCTTCAAAAAGCGAAGGCAGCAGTAACAGCTCTACCTCATCAAATGACGAAAAACCGCAAAAAGGTCTTTTTAATAAAATAAAGTCGGTGATAAAACAAGGCCAGGAGTAATGCGAAGCACTTTTGAGGGCCCGCTAAACAAACCGGAAAAATGGAACGCCAAGGCCCGGCATAATAACAGGAAAGACCGGGCCAATTGGGTTAAAAAATAAAACAGGATGAAAAGGATATGCTATTTTCTGTTGCTGCTGGCCACCACAGGGGTAGCAAAGGCGCAAGAACAAACCTTCGATGTAGCTACATTTAAAGCCCCTGCCGGCTGGAAAATGGAGACCGGGGATAATTTTTTTGCTTACAGCCGTATTGACGGTGGCAGTTGGGCGCAGATCATTATTTACAAAAGCTCGGCCAGCAAAGGCAGTGTTGAAGCCGATGCTGCCAGCGAATGGAATACATTGCTTGCTTCACAGCATGCCATGGATCAGGAGGAAAGTACAAAGCCAGAGTCGGGCGATGGCTGGGATGTCATGAGCAAAAGTGGCGTTTATCAATTTAACGGAACCAATGTAGCAACCATACTCACCACTTACTCAAACCGACAAAATTGCTTCAGCGTAGTACTAAAAGCAACCGCGAAACCTTACCTGAAAATGTACCAGGATTTTATTGCAACGCTAATTGCACAGGCACCTGTTAAAAGCACACCAAAAGCCCATGATCTGGGACCAGACAATATACAACACAAATCAGACTTTAAATTTACAACCACCAACTGGGACGACAGCTGGGTAAGTAAGGTAAAGGAAAACTGGGTGGAAGTAAGCAAGTCTGGCATAAAAGTGCTGATTCATTACCCCAACCAACTGGTGGATGCCTACAGCTCCGAGAAGTTACAGGGCGACCATAGGGCATGGACCAAACTCATTGAGCCCAGATACAACAGCATCAACAATGTACAGGAACGAGGCATACAAGACTACCAATCTGTTACTTTTTTTACTGCGGATGCCACAGAAAAAGCTAGCGGAAAAAAAGTATACCTGGTACTCTTTAAAAAGCATTACGATAAAGGAAATGGCCGTTATTTGGAAGTGGTGGCTGATAGCAAAGCTGTTTTTGAGAAAGAATTTGGCAACAACTACATCAACAAATCCAGCTGGGAATACCTAGACCAGGTAAAATCATGGGACAAACTGGCCAATATGCAAAACCGCAATAAATTTTCTGTCGCAGCCAGCGATCTTATTGGCAAATGGAGTGCATCTGATTATGCCTCGCTTTCTTACTATTATGTAAGTAGTGGCGGCTTTGCTGGCGCTACGGCCACTTCCATTTCAGATGAATTTACTTTCCTGCCGGGTAATACCTATCAAAGCGATCACGCAGGCGCATCGGGTGTGGCAGGCAATCAAAAATTTTCCAGGCAAGTGTACAACGGCAATAGCCTAATTACCGAATGGAGCATTACATTAACCAATCGTTTTCAAGGACAACCTGAAAAATATAACAGTTATTTTGAGGCCATAAAAGGCGGGCGGATATTGGTGCTTACCGATAGGAACAATTCTGTGAAATGTTTAGTAAAGCAACCAGCTAATTAACAATTTCAATGAAAAATCACAGCATAACTACTACAATACTCTTTATCGTATTTCTTTTAGCAAACAACACTTTTGCACAACAAAAGGGTAGCTTAACCATTAAGATTATTGGTATTACCCCACACGAAAAATTTGTATTTAAAGACATTAAGAACAAACCATTAACATTTACCAGATCTGCAACCCAATATTTGGGTGTTTTCGATTATGGTACCCCATACAAATTTGTACAGGTTAGCGGTTTAAGACAGGCTAAGCTAAAAAATAGTGAAGGCAACATAAACAGCAGCGAAGCTATGGTAGAAATAGACTGCACCCCTGCAGAAAAAAAGTTAGAATTGGTAAGCCGCAGTTCCGATTCGAAAGCCTTTGGTACATTTTATGGTAGTGTTTCAGCATCCGTAGGTGGTATAAAAGGGCCGGGTATAAACCAGGGCCAGTATGTTGCCTATATGACATCCTGGAATGTTGATCCTAAACATGGTGGAAAGAACAGACAGATCATTTGGTTTAACCGTGGAAATGGCCGGACAACATTAGTGAGCAAAGGTTTAGATGGTTTAGGAGGAAACAATGACAGCTACGAAGCTGTTGTAGATGTTAGTGGTTATAATGTAGCCTTCGAGAGTCATGCCAATAACCTTGTTAAGGGCGATATAAACAATGTAAGTGACATATTTATCTGGAATCTGGTAAGCGATACGGTCCGTTGCCTCACTTGCGACGGTAATTACGCATCTTCATCGCCATCGGTGTCTAAAAATGGCGATTTTGTTGCTTTTCAATCTAAGGCCAATAACCTTACTGCAGGTGTAGATGGCAAAAATGTTACCAATGTTTACCTGAAAAACGTACGCACCGGCGAAACGCTATTGATCAGCAAAGAGCCGCTAACCGGCAAAGGTTTAGGTGGTGCACACCCCTCTATTTCTGAAGATGGTTCTCGTATTGCATTCGTTTCCAACTCAGACAAATTGGTTGCCGGAGACAACAATCGTTTATGGGATATTTTTATTTGGGAAAAAGACAAACCTGTGCTGAAACGGATTTCGTTCACTGCATCAGGTGCCGAACGAAATCAGGGGAACGAAAGCAGCGGACGTATTGTAAAACCAAACATTTCGGGGAATGGCAAATTTGTAACATTTGCAACAACAGCAAGTAATATGTTTGAAAAAGAGACTTCCTCTACCCTGCAACAGGTCTATGTAGCCGAAATTGAAACAGGAAAAATTATCAGGGCGAGTGAAACCAGTGCCGGTATTGCGGGCAACAAAGACAGTCCAATTGCCCAGGGCGATAAAATAGCCATTTCATACGACGGGAAGTTGGTGGCATTTCCCACTGCCGCTACAAATCTGGGCGGGAACATCATTTTGAAAAATATAGAAACCGGTAAAATTCAAGCTTATGGCACTCCCGGAAATGGAGGTGTGGGCACCGTTGCCATTTCTCGAAATGGCAACACCATCGTGTTTCCTTCAAGCGAAAAATTAGATAAAAAATACAACAGCACAGGGATTTTTGCAATATCCAACTAAGGTTAAAATAACACCTTATGAATCAGGTTTTCCGGTCTTTCAAGTGTATAATAACAAAACCTGTATAAAATATTCTAGCACCTGAAATTCAGCACATCTTTGATTTATTGTTAAAAGGCTTTGTCTGGCGAAAAGAACAAAGCCTTCAAATTCAGGAAAAGTTAAATAAACTTTAAACCAGGCTTACTTAAACTTTAGATTTAACGATACGATATTGGAAACCAGGCTTGTTGACCGGGAGTAATGGCCATACCTTAACTCAAGCATGTTTAGCCTCTGCCAACCAAAAACTCCTTTAGGTGGCGCAAACCTGATCCCTGCTCCATAAAAGTCACTGGTGAGTGTGGAAAGGTCATAATCACTTGTGAAATATTGTTCAGATGGCAGGTGCTGCCCGTAAGGTGCAAAATATTTAGTTCCTGTTTGATTATTATAACGGTAGAACGGGCTTACAGAAAAGAACGAATTGATCTTAACAGGAATTTCGAGTTCTGCAGTATGCGCCTTTATTCCCCAGTTATCCATGTAATAGCGGTAAAATGTACGAATTACAAAACGGTCGTCTAAAAAATAGTTCATCCGCAAACCTATCGGTAATTTATATCGTTTGTCGGGAAGGGTTTCAGCACGCAAAGAACCATCCGTAAAATAATCACGTTGATATTTGGTAGCCAGTAAACCTTTTTGGTAAGATGGCTCCAAAATCAGAGAAGCCTGGAATTTCTGATTGATGACCTGCGCGAGGGAGAATGATGCACTGAATGAATTCCTTGGAGCAGTATCATATTGCTCCTCTTTTCTCCCACCGGTATTACCCGTTCGCAGTTCGATCGGTAAGATTACTGTCCACTGGTCTAAAAAGGCCTGAAGTTTAAAGTCAAACTGCGTATTTTTATCTTTTGATAACCGTGTAAGGTTAAAAGCTGCACCTAAAGACTGGTAATCGAACTCCGTTGAATACGATCCCGTAAAGCCAAAAGAATTCCCGGTTTCTTCATTGGAGTGGGTCCAGTTTAGCGAAGGATAAATACGCGTATCGGCAGACGAAGCTGAAGAAATAGTGCTGGGATCGATCTTATCAGAAGAAGCTGAAGTATAGTGATCTACACCGAGTTCGAAAAGAAAGGTGTTCTTTTTACCCCTTTTATTAAATTTGGATACCTGAAGATCAATGGTATTGGCAAAATCGCTCAGTTTCTCCGTGCCAATACCACCTGTAACCGCCGAATTATTTCCATTTTGATGGTAGTAGGCCGAAACCAGGTTAATCTCATCAATTTTTAGCTTTCGCGACTGATATCTGCTACTATCTACCCGGGCAGGCTCAGGTTTAGTTTGTGCATAGGTGCTTAAAATACCGAAGTACATAAAAAGCACATGAAGATATATTTTTTTCATTTTCTAATCCTCGTGTTAATTACAGCCACAACCTCCACCACTTTTGCCCCCATTGGCGCCTGAAGCACCCTCGCGGTAAAGCTGAAAACTCTGTTCGAATTTTTGGGCTTTACGGGCCGAAAGAATCATGTCGGCATCGTTGAGCTTACTTTTCTGATAAGGCTTAACACTGCTGCAGGCGCTTAACATGCCTATTACTGAAAATGCAGCGATTGCCGTCAGGACAAATGTTTTTGAACTTTTCATATTTATATCACATTAATATTATCAGAGGTAAAAATCTTATCATGATCATCGATTACGATACAGGCTACTTGTTTAATTTGGTTAATCAGCTCGAGTCCAACCTTCACCCCCATTACCACAACCGGTGTGGCCAGCGCATCTGCCAACTCAGCACTCGGGCAGATAATACTCACACTCTTCACACCACTTACCGGCAATCCTGTTTTAGGGTCGATGGTATGCGAATAGCGTTTTCCACCGATAGTAACATATTTTTCATAACTCCCAGAAGTGGCGATCGCCATATTACTGATCTTAAGCGAAGAAAATGGCCTGTTGGTCTGTTCCGGATCGGCTATACCTACCGTCCACGGATAGCCGTTAGGCTGCGTACCCCAGGTAACCAGGTCGCCGGCAGCATTCACGATTCCGCTGTTTATGCCCATCTGCTGCAGCAGGAGTTTAGCTTTATCTGCGGCATAACCTTTTCCAATCCCGCCAAATCCAATCCTCATGCCTTTATTTTTGAGAAAAACAGTCGAACACGCTTTATCTAATACCACATTCCGGTAATCAATAAGTCCAACTGAAGCCAATGCCATCGCTTCATCAGGTAAACTGGTCATGTTTTGATCGAAATTCCAAAGTCGCTTATCTATCGATCCGTAGGTGATATCAAAAGCACCATCTGTAATTTCTGAGATTTTGATAGACCGCTCAATAAGCCCTATCACTTCAGCATCAACCTTTACAGCCTTTAAACCTGCATTCTCATTAATCAGACTGGTCTGACTGTTGTCGCTGAAAGTGGTTAGCAGGTATTCTATTCT
Source organism: Pedobacter zeae (assembly GCF_014196715.1). Lineage (GTDB taxonomy): Bacteria > Bacteroidota > Bacteroidia > Sphingobacteriales > Sphingobacteriaceae > Pedobacter > Pedobacter zeae. The sequence continues at coordinate 361,602 of NZ_JACIEF010000002.1, read as the reverse complement.
CCTAACCTCGGCTATTGCAGCATCTATCGCGATATTACCTTCTTCTATATTTTCGGCAATTACCGTAAACTCAAAGCGGTTTCCCATGAGTTTAAGCACCCTGTTTACAGAAACTGGTTTAGCCATCATGAAATTATTTTTTTAGTTTATCGATTTCAGCAACAAAAGCTTGTGCACTCTCATTTGGGAAACCATCCCAGCTTTTAAGTACCTTTCCATTTTCGTCTACCAGAACAGTAAAAGGGAACTTGCCATCCTTATTGTATAATTCGGCCAATGATTCATTTAGTTTAATTTGCTCTTTTGGAAGCTGGTTTTTCTTCAGTCTCGGAAAATCTGCTCTTACAAGTAACAGATGGGCAGCGGCGTATTGTTCAAAGTCTTCAGATTCCAAAATCTCCCTGCGCAGACGGATACACGGACCACACCAATCAGAGCCGGAGAAATTAATCAGGATCTGTTTGTGGGTAATCTTTGCTTGTTTTTGTGCCTCTGAAAAATTCCCCATCCATATTGCCGGAACGGCGAAAAGCCCTAAAAGGGCAACAAATAGTAATTTCATAACTAAGAATAAATTTTTAAAGTAGTACCTGTAAGCTGTTTATTATAAACTGTTGATGAAGGAGAAGCAAGTTCGCTCAATACTGCTCCATTCCTGGAAAAACCCACCCCACGTGCTGAGCTCATTACGGTACTGTAAACGAAATCCCTTCTATCCATTTTTTTATAGTTAATATGATCAATTCAATAAATACTCAACCAAAACACTGGTAAACAATCATTTAATACCAACCAGGTTCAGGTTAAAAAATCATAAGTAAAAATTCTATCTATAAAAAGGCTTTAAGATTCCGAATCCTCCGGTTATCTTTTTATCCGGGAATACAGATAAAAAACAACCATTGGTAACAAAGCTATGCGCAAAGTCTGAAGACATTCTGAAGTTTTGAGATGAAATCTGTTAAATATTGTTAATCACGAATTAAAGATTAAGTGTAAACCGGGTTCGATATTTTCTGATCGAAATTTTTTGAATGAACAAGAGTTCCATCAATAGATATGATTTAAAAAAAATTCCATGTCTTTTCATGATATTGCTTTACCCGGCATCTTTTTTGTTACAAAGAATGCTATGAAAAGGAATGATGTAATCAGTGCGCTCTTAGGTATGTTGATTATGGCCATCACTTATTGGCTGCTGTTTTATAAATTCTCTACTCCTAAAGAACATAAAGAAGTGAGAATATCTTCCTCAGCACCACCGTTAAAAAACTTAGAATAATCACCCCCTACTACGCTTTATCTTAAAAAAATCCTGAGTTTTAGTTTGGGATGGAATGGGCTGAATAAAAAAAAACTATAAATTCTATAGTTTTTATAGTCTTTGTAAAAATTATTTTTATATTTGCTCGAACATGTTGAATAACATTAAAGCTTAAAAAAATATGATGCCCAATCTATTTATTTTTTCTATGCAAGTGTATCCTTCCTGTTGTTGTTAATGCAACAGCGCTCATCAAACTATTTTCTATAAAAACAATTACTGGCCCAAGGCTGACTGCAGAAGTGTAGCCTTTTTTAAACAACCTTACAAAATGAGCTAACGTCTATCCTAAAAAACAAAACCGACAGGGAAGCCCTGCCGGATATGATTTGATCACCAGCGTAACGCCAATCACTTCTGGTCATCAAGTTTTACTAACAATTCGAATTATTAAATAAAACCGTATAAATATATGGAAAAATCTGTCCATAGAAAAAAAATGGCCGTCAGGCTGATGACATTTCTTGCAATTGTCATACTTACCAAAAATGCCAGGGCGCAGCAGGAAAACACCCCGGTTATCAACTCCACCTTAATAGGATCAGTAAAAGATTCGGTAACCAAACAGCCCATAGGCAACGTGGTATTGTCTATAAAAGGAACTACACATGCCGTAACCAGCGCACCTGACGGAAGCTTTTCATTCCGTACCGGTCAAAAATTCCCTTATACCCTCAGGGTAAGTTTTATTGGTTATCAAACCAAAGAGATCGTGGTAGATGGAAGCCCGATTACCATTTTACTGGCAGAAAAAGCAGGTAGCCTGAATGATGTTGTGGTGATGGGCTATGGCAGCCAGAAAAAAAGCGATGTTACCGGATCAGTTGCCTCGGTTTCTAAAAACCTGTTGGCACAACCCACAGCAAGTTTTGACAACATGCTGCAGGGCGGCGTTTCGGGTATCGGCGTCACACAAAACTCCGGGCAACCCGGCGGCACAGCAACGGTGCGGATCAGGGGCGGTAATTCCATCTCCTTTGGAAATGCACCACTTTACGTTATTGATGGTTTTATTGTATACAACAATAACGACAATGTTAACATTGGTTCTATTGGTACCAGTTCAAATGCTCTCTCTACAATTAATCCAAGCGATATCGAATCGGTAGAAGTGTTAAAAGACGCCTCGGCAACGGCCATTTATGGTTCGAGGGGGGCCAATGGTGTAATTATCATCACCACAAAAAAAGGGAAGAAAGGTGTAAATAATGTAAATTATAGTGCCTATTATGGTACGCAACGGGTAGCCAGAAAGCTGAATTTATTAAATGGCAGCCAGTGGGCAGCATTAATAAATGATATTAACACGAGCGATGGTGTACCCAAAACCTATACCGATGCACAGATCGCAGCTTTTGGCGCCGGATCAGACTGGCAAGGATCGGCATTAAGCAGCGCACCCATTTTTAATCAGGAACTTTCTGTTTCAGGAGGAGATGAAAAATCGAGGTATTTAATTTCGGGCAATTATTTTAAGCAGGATGGTGTAATCACCAATTCGGGTTATGAAAGGTATTCGGCCAGGATAAACTATGAAAAAGACATTTCTGAAAAATTTAAGGTTACTGCCAATTTTTTCGGGAGCAGATCAATAGAAAACAAGCTGGCAGGAAGCGCTTATAACAGCATTAATTTTAGCAATGCCTATGCAAGCCTAATCCTTACGGCTCCTATTGCCCGGATCAAAAATGACGATGGCAGTTACAACACCAGTAATCCTTTAAATGCCACACCAACCAACCCGCTGCAGGATATAGCGACCACTACAAACCAAAATACCCTCAACCGCATTTTGGGCAACGCCGCCGCAGAATATAAGATTTTAAAAGAGCTGACGTTAAAAGTAACTGCCGGGGTAGATCTCCTGAATACAAATCAGCAGTATTACGCCCCCTCCTTCACAGCCTCGCCGGCAGGGGCATCAACCGGGTACGCCACCAAAGGCTATGCAGCACTCGGCTCGGGCAATACACTGAGCTGGCTAAACGAAAATACCTTAACCTATAACCACACCTTTGCCGAAAAACATTTTTTAAATGCGCTGGTAGGCTACAGCACACAATACGAAAACGGTAAATCTTTTACCACGTCTGCCCAGCAGTTCCCCAATGATTTAACTACTTTCGATAATTTATCGTATGCGGGCATTGCTAACCTGCCCGGCTCTGCTGCACACAGTTCGAGCCTGAATTCGGTTTTGGCACGTATCAATTATTCTTACCTGCATCGGTACAATATTACCCTATCAGAAAGGGCCGATGGGTCTTCAAAGCTTGGCAAAGAAAACAAGTGGGGCTTCTTTTCTTCTGTCGGAGTTTCGTGGAATGTAAACGACGAAGAATTTTTCAGGCCATTTCAAAATGTAGTGAACAGCTTTAAAATCCGGTTAAGTGCAGGGCAAACAGGAAATTCGGAAATCCCGCCATACAGTTCGCTTTCGTCGTTATCGCCAAGCAATTATTACCTGGGCAGCAAGCTCGTTACCGGAATATCGCCTATCCAGATTGCGAACCCCGATTTAAAATGGGAAACCACCACCCAGTATAACGCAGGCCTGGATTTGGGATTTTTAAACAACCGCATTTCGGTTACTTTCGATGTTTACAGCAAAAAAACCACTGATTTATTGCTGAATGTGCCATTGCCATTATATACGGGTTATGCCAGCGCTTTAAAAAATATCGGCAGTGTATCCAATCGCGGTATTGAACTCTCTTTGAACACGGAAAATATTAAAACACCAGATTTTAACTGGAAGAGTACAATCATTTTTAGTGCGAACCGGAATAAAGTGCTCAATTTGGGCGAAAATGTAAAAAGTTTCTTCCCGGTGGCACCAACCGGACAGGTATCGCCTGTAATTGTCCAGGTGGGTTTACCTGTGGGTACATTTTGGGGTTATCATACCAACGGACTTTTAACCAGTGCCGATCTTAGTAATGGCACCCCGTTGTTGGGCGGTGTGCCGCAACAGGTGGGCGACACGAAATATGTAGATAGCAACCAGGACGGGATTATAACCACGGCCGATAAACATAGCCTTGGCAGTGCACAACCAAAGTTTACGGGCAGTTTTAGCAATACTTTTAATTATAAGGGTTTAGACCTGTCGATATTCTTTCAGGGTTCTTATGGGAACAAAGTATTTAATTTATTGCAGCAGAGCTTAGAACGGCCAACGCTCACCCAAAATGCTTCGGCTACCCTGTTAGACCGCTGGACACCCCAAAACCAAGGTGCAGTTGTTCCCCGCGTAACCAATTCGCCGGTACCCCAGGTAACCGACCGCCTGATAGAAGATGCCTCGTACCTGAAGCTTAAAAACGTTTCACTGGGCTACACTTTTAAAACCGGATGGGCAAATAAAATCAGGCTGAAAAATTTAAGGTTTTACATTTCTGCCCAAAACCTGTTCACCATTACAAATTATACCGGCCTCGATCCGGAAGTGAATTTTTACGATAACGACAACACGAAACAGGGAATCGACTTTGGGACTTACCCCGCCACAAGAACCTTTTTGGCTGGTTTATCCATCACCCTATAACGAGCATATACAGATGAAAAGAACAATCACTCAACCTATAATCTGGTTATTAGCAATCATCACAATAACATCAGCGGCCTGCAAAAAACTCGAAGAAAACCCAAGTTCGATCATTGTAAGTTCGCAGTTTTTCAAAACCCAATCTGATGCCATCTCCTCGGTTAATGCGGTGTATAGCTCCTTGAACAGCGATCCGAACGGCGATTTCCCTTTGTATGGCCGTCAGCTCAATTTATTGGTCGAAAATGCAAGTGATAACCAGATTTTTAGCCCGAGCAATACCAATCCAGATGTAAGGGCACTAGGCGTATCAACCTATATCCCATCTAATAGCAGAATACTAAAAGTTTGGCAACAGCTGTACTATGGCATTAATAAGGCAAATATTGCCATTGATAATATCCCTAATGTTGCAGCCGATACCGTTTTAAAAAACAGGCTGGTTCGGGAAGCCAGGTTTGTACGGGCCCTGCTTTACTTTAACCTTGTGAGGTTATACGGCGATGTGCCACTGATCCTGCACGAGCCTAAAAGCGTAAACATTGAAGATTTATTGATCAAGAGAACCGCTGTTGCCACCGTATACCAGCAAATAATAGCCGATTTAACAGAAGCCACCAATTTGCCTAAAAACTACAGCACAAGCGATTTAGGCAGGGCCACATCTGGCGCAGCCCATTCGTTGCTGGCAAAGGTATATGTTACACAAAAACTATGGCCCAGCGCACTTGCCCAGCTCAACACCGTAATTAATGGTGGCTATGGTTATGCCCTATTTCAAAATTACAGGGATGTTTTTCAAAAAGCCACAAAAAATGGCATAGAACATATCTTTTCTGTACAGTTCGAAAGCAATCTCGGTGCAAAAAATGTTGTACAAAACCTTAGTCAGAGTTTTACCTCATTTAATACCGGGACCTTCCCGATTGATGTACCGGCCAATAAAAGTGTTTATGCGCTTTTTTCTGCCGCTGATACCAGGCGCGAAACCACCTTTTACGATTCGGTTTATAACGCGGCAACCGGCAAGTATGTGGTTTTTAAAAATGCCTACACCCCCTATTTTAACAAATTTGTTGATTATACGCTGACCCCTTTAAATACCCAGGCCCAGAGCGGGATAAACTATCCGGTAATCAGGTATGCTGATATATTGCTGCTTTATGCAGAAGTAGTAAACAACCTTAACGGACCAACTGCCGAAGCATACAGTGCCATTAACAAAGTAAGGGCAAGGGCAAAAATTGCAGATTTAACACCTGGTTTATCTGCAGATGCCTTTAGAGACTCTGTTTTCCTGGAGCGCAGAAAAGAATTTATACAGGAAGGACACAGATGGTTCGACCTGGTACGGCAGGGCGGGAATGTTTATGTGGATGCGCTCAAAAAAATACCTGAAAAATCGGCTGTGTCCTTAAAAAATATCTTGTTCCCTATTCCACAGACCGAAATAGAACTGAATACGCTGCTTACCCAAAATCCGGGATATAATTAATTATTCATTTATAAAACTCAAGAAAAAAATGACAGCATCAGACTTTAACATCTTAGGTAAAAAGATATTGGTGGGCATCATTGTAACGCTGATCCCCTTTATCATCATTGTGGGTGGCCTTTACCTTACCCAGCGTTTGCTGGGCGATAAGCCATCACCACAGGTTATTCACAAAAACTAAATCATGAACCATGAAACTGGAAGAAAAAACCCGACAAAAAATCATTAGAAATGCGGCATTAAGCCTATTCATCTATGTTTTACCCATTGTCTTAATGTTCGTAACCTTTTACATTACCGGCGAGAGGCCCTGGCTAAAACAACAGCACAAAGCTGAAAAAACTAAATCTGTAAACCCTAAAAATTCATCAAGCAATGGAACCAGTGATTAATTTTATCAAAAGCGTAATCGAAAACCTGAATGGTTTCGGTTTCCCCTTTTTAGTATTCTTTATCGGCGTACTCGAATTCTCTTTTGGATTGTATAAAGGCAAATGGCCGAAAAACGAACGTTTTGTTGATATAGCCTGTTTTACCCTGCCAAGATTGGTCATCAGGCCTATAGTGGCGTATTATGGTTTAAAGTTTTTACCGGCCGTGCTGCCTGGCTTAAAAAACACCTTTGAGTGGGTACCTTTCTTTTGGGGCTGCATTATTATAGCCATTGCAGATGACCTTACCCAGTATTGGTACCACAGGCTACACCATGAAATTCCATGGTTATGGCGTTTTCACCGTACGCACCATTCCGCACCCTATATGGGAATGGCAATGGCCAGCAGGCAAAATGCCATTTATACCTTGTTTTTTTCGCAAACCTACCTCACTACAGCATTGGTGTATTTAGGGCTGGGTATACCTGCCATCGTGGTAAGAGGAATTAAAAGTACCATTACCACCCTGGCGCACTCGAGTATTCCCTGGGATAAACCTTTTTATAAATACAAAATCCTGCACCCGCTGGCCTGGGTATTGGAAAGAACAATCTCTACGCCGGCTACCCATCACGCACATCACGCAGCAACTACAGATGATGGCGTAGGTTACTATAAAGGTAACTTTGGCAACATGTTTTTCTTATGGGACATTATTTTTGGCACCGCTTTAATTAGCAGAAAATACCCTAAAGCCTATGGTATCTCGCATTATGAAGGCGACCAATGGTATGCGCAGCTATTATGGCCAATATTTAAATCGAAAGTGGCTGGTAGCGAACTGGCAAAAGACGGACCGGTTGTGAGGTTAGATGAACCAATTGCCGCACCGCCCATCCATCATAAATCAGATGAAGATTTAGACGAAGAGGAATATTATTACCGCCCGAACGCAACGCTCGTTAAAAATTAGTACCAAAGAGGCTGTATCATATTTGTAATTTCCTGTCTGACTTGTGACGTTGAGCTTGTGCTGGGCATGACGAAGTATTGAAACAACTTTTTAAGATATTAAAAAATGTCCTTCGACAAGCTCAGGATGACATTGCTTATGATACAGCCTCTTAATTTTAGCTTATATTTTGCCCTAACTTCTGCAAAAATAAATTCAGATCATCTTCTTTGCCCAGCCCCAGTTTTTGTTTAATCCGGTAACGGCTCATGCGCACACTTTTAGGTTCGATGCCCAAACGGATAGAAACTTCTTTATTGGTTAAACCCATCAACATGTAGGAGCAGTATTTTAAATCGAGCCGGGTAAGTGTTTGGTTCGCTTTCTCCTGCAGGCGTTCAAAAAAAGCAGGATTAGCGTCAACAAAATCTACCTTATACTCCTCGAACTCTTTATCCATCCTTTTCTGCTGATTTACAATCCGTTTAATCTGTTCATCAAGCGAAAGATGGCTCTCGTTGTTTACCTTGTCAGAGATGAGCTCGAGCAGTTCATTCTTTTCTTCAATCTGCAAATTACCGGCTAACACCTCTTTTTCCAGGCGTTCCTGCCGCTCTTTAAGTAAAGCCTGCTCGGCCTTCAACTGTAAAGCCTCGGCTTCTTTTAATTGCGCTTTCAGCTCTGCAGCGTCCTTTTGCTGGTCAATTAATTCCTGTTTCCTTACCGAGGCTTTGAGCTTATAGTTGTAGGAGATTAATAGAAAGAGTAAGGCCACTATCCCTGTAAGCCCCGAAATGATGTAAAAAACATTTAATTTTTTGGTATAGGCACTCTGCTGATGGAGATAGGCAATTTCCTGTTCTTTTTTTTCAGACTGATATTGTGCCTCGATCCTGACGGTATTATTTATTTTTTCTTCGTCGAATGCTTTTTTATAATTCGCCACATATTCTTTGAAATAATTCAGCGCTGCTGCCTTATCTCCTTTTTTCTCGGCTATATTGGCCAGTGCCTGAAATATTCTCGACTTTGTAAGGGGCATTTTAACCACCCCATCTTCAATTTTGCTCAAACCTGCCAATAATATCTTTTCGGCCTGAACATAATTACCATCTCTCAGGTAATATTCACTTTTTAATCCATAACAGTTTAATAAGATCTCCTGCAAATTTGTTTTGGTGGCAATTTCGATAGCCTCATCCACATATTTTTCGGCACTATCGCGATAGCTGGCCGGGAAGTACTGAAAATAGGTATTTGCGGTATTTAGGGCTACGGCCGCCGTATTGCTGTACACCAGCAAACGTCCTTCCTGTTTTTTGGAGAACCAAAGCGATTTTTTATAAACCTTTAAAGTCGAATCCAGTAGATTACGTTTGGTGGTATCCAGTTTAAAGCGGTCAAAAAAAGTTTGTCCTATAGTAAAATAAGCATTATTCAATGCATCTGCCTGCTGGCTTTTAACTGCAGTCAGGTAGCACAGATCGGCATACTGCTGTTGTTTCGATGGGTTATTTCCATATCCATAAAAACTGGCCAGGTAATGATAGATCGTACTCTCATATTCATAGGCATTTTCTCCCTTAAAAAAATCGAGTGCTTTAAACATTTTGGCAATAGATTTATCGTTTTCATCGTTAACGAGGTCTAACCAGCCATTTCTGAACCAAACAAAACCTAAGGTAACCCTATCTTTCGTTTTCCTGGCATAGTACATGGCACTATCAAGGCTTTGATAGGCTTTTTTCATGTCCTTTTTCCAAACATACAAATGTACAAGTGTTGCATAGACCATTGCTTTACTTTTGCCATCCTTTAGACCGGCACTAACCTGGAGGGCCTGATCGGCCAATTGGAAAGATAGTGGAAGTTTTTTTTCAAAATTGGCCTTTGCCAGTTTACACAATAGCGTTACACGTTGCTCTTGGCTTGTACCTTTTTGTACAAGTAAACGGTTTAACGAATCGGTATAAATTTTTTGGGCTTCTGCACTTTTTAAAAAAAAGAAAAGACAAACCGTGAGGCTTACTAAGTTTTTCAGTGGTAGCTGCATATTCAAAAATAGGAAAGAAACACTTTTACAAAAGCAGAATTACAATAAATAAATGGAATTAAGCCCTTTAAAGGCCTCTTGTAGTCTACTTGTAGACGTTAGTGGAGAATCGGGTAGTCGCTGTGTAGCCTTCCTTTTCTTGGTCGAGGATACAACTGCCCATAACTTTGATTTATTCAATTCACCAAAAAATTTAAGCACATGAAACAGAAAACAATGGCCATTGTAGCCTACATTACCTTAATTGGTTGGATCATTTCTTACCTGGAATTTAAAAAATCAGCAGAAAAAAGCAGGCTGGTGAATTACCACCTCGGACAATCGCTTGGACTGATCATCACCTCTATTGTGTTAAGCATTGTGAGCAGTATTATTTTAGCGGTTATCCCCTCTTTAGGCGCTATCTTTTATCTTATTTTATTCATTCCGTTTGTATTGTTATTACTTGGCATCATAGCGGCCAACAACGAACTGGAGAAACCTGTTCCACTTATCGGAAAAATATTTGAAGGGAAGTTCAATTTCGCTTCTTAACCTTAAAAACATGCTTATGAAAACTAAATGGTATAATAAGGTCCTGATCGTATTTTTGTTGCTCTGCAGCTTTAATGCCCTTGCACAAAATGAGACACAGGCAGAAATTGAATTAAAATTAACAGACAACGCCACCAATATGGTTCATAGTTACAAGCTTTATGGGGCCAGTTATTCATTAACCAATCCTTTTTATCAGCGCGACGGCAAATTGATTAACCATGGCAATTGCAGTATTAATATTGAACTCGGCCAGGACCCTGACGAATTGCTATTGAAATGGATGGCTGGGCTACTTAAAAATACATCGGGCGTAATTACGATGGTAACCCTGAACAAGGTACAAGAACCCCGTAAAATGACATTTACAGACGGACGGCTTGCAGCTTCGTCAGAAAGCTTTTTTATTACGGGAAACGGTACTTCGCCACAGATGAGCTTTTACGTAAAAACGCTGACTGTTGATGGTACCACTGTATTTTCAGAATAGAAACTGCGTATCAGCATGCTCTATAACCTGTTATTATTGAAATAAATGGCAAAATATTTGAACAAAGCATGCGTGCTTAAAGTGTAAAAATGATGATGAACCCCGAAATTTATAAACAACAATTTACCACGGATGATACCCCAGGCTGGCAGGCAATAGATGATGAGCTGGAAAAAATATATGGTGATAATGAAGTCCGTCATTACGGGCCGCTGTGCGGGCTTCATTATGCGGCCGGCGGAACAGACCCGATAGATGGTGCCAGTATTTACGACAGCAGCCATCAAACGTTTCACCGGCACATCATTAGCTACGGCATGAGCGAACTGTATTATAATGAAGAAAAAGCCGGCGGCGAATTTAGCAAGTGGGGATTTGAGTTCACCTTTAGGCTGGCGCCATTTAAAGACGACCAAAACGATCCTATCTGGGCCATAGAGGTAATGAACAACCTCGCCCGGTATGTATTTTCGAGCGGTAAATGGTTTGAGGAGAATCATTTTATCCCCGCTAACGGACCCATACGGTTAAATACAGATACCAAAATAACAGGCTTTGTTTTTGCCTTGGATCCGGAGTTGGGAAAAATAGAAAGCCCTCATGGCGAAGTAAGTTTCCTTCAATTGGTAGGCATTACAGATGCAGAAGTAGAACATCTGAAAAAAAACCCGACAATGGGTGCTGTAAAAGAGTTGATTGAAAATCTGAAAAAGGATAACCCACTCTTAATCACAGATCTGGACAGAAAATAATTTAGAAATCCTGCGCAAACCGTTATGATACAAAGAAACATCCTTTTCGTCACGCTGATTTTGATTGTTTCCTCTTGCCAATCTAAAAAGGCAGTCGATTTAAAAACTGTCCTGGAGCAAAAGGAACAGCATGTTTTCAATATAATGCTGGGTAAAAACGGTCCTAATGAGCGGAAACTGAAGTGCCTAATTGATGGTGATTTTGAAGGTGCTCAGCAGGCAATAACCGAAGAGGAAAGGGCGTTCGATAAAATCATCAATGAAATAAATGCACTGGAAACAGGGGATATTAAATGGGGCAACCAACTAAAATCGGCAACAAGTAACTATTATAAGGCGATTAAAGAATTCGAAATTTTTGACCGCTTAATTATTGTCCAGCAACAGATTAGTCAAAATAAAACAAATACTGAAAAAATACGAGATGCCGCAATACGCCAACAAGGGCAACTATCAAGGAACAAGCTGAAAATGCGCAAAATAATCAATAAACAAGAACAGCTATTGGCCACAGTACAAAAACGGTTCAATTTGCTTAACCATTTACATTAGCCTGTTTTTCACCCTAATAACACTTAGAAAACCTAAAGCTTTAAACCATATTCTGCAAAAATAAATTCAAATCCTCTTCTTTGTTGAGTCCTAGTTTTTGTTTCACCCGGTAACGGCTCATGCGCACACTTTTGGCTTCGATATGCATTAACTGCGCAATTTTTTTGGTATCCATTTTTAGGTGCAGGTAAGCGCACAATTTGAGGTCGAGCGAGGTGAGTTTTTGCTGCGCCCTTTGATTTAACTGAGAAAAAAATTCGGGGTGTACCTGCTGGATCTGAAATTTAGCTTCTTCGAAATCATGATCCAAAAGCAGTTCTTCGTTCCAGATTTTATTGATATTGAGCTGGTGGTTATAGCTAAGCTTTTCTTTGATCTGAAAAAGCATTTCTTTTTTATGTTCCAATTGCAACTGATTGGCCATTACTTCTTTCTGCAATTGTTGCTGTTGGCTCTCCAGCAGCAGCTGTTCTGCCTTTAACCTCGCCTGTTCTTCTTTTTCGAATTTCATCTGCAGTTCGGCATCCTGCTTTTCCAGATGCAGCTGTTTTTCGCGCTGCAACGAGTACCGTAACCTAAAGTGGTAAGAACGGAACATAAATATAAGCCCGAGTACCGAGGCGATTGCGATACCAATATAAAGGTACTTTTGCTGCCGGGCATATTTTTCACGCTGTTTTAACAGTTTTACCTCATTGTTTTTTTTTTCGGCCTCATACTGTACTTCCAGTTTCTGGGCATTTAAAGTTTTCTTCTCTGCAAAAAGTCTACTGTTGTATTCTGTTGCTTTTTTCTGGAATTCGAGGGCCTTTTCATAATTTCCCTGTTGCTCGTAAAAGTTCGACAGGGCATTTACCACGTTAATTAAAGTGTAGTAGTAGGGTACTTTTTGATTTTTCATGAGGCTATAGGCTTCCTGTAAATAAGCTTCTGCCATTACAAAATTTTTGTCTCTCTTGGCATATTCACTTAAAATACCCAAACCACTGGCCCTTAGTTCTTCTCCGTTTAATGCCCCTTTCATTACTTCGTTAGCCATACTGGCATAGCGGATGGCATTGTCTTTTGCCCGCCCGTCGGTATCGGAGAAATACCTCAGGTAATAATCGGCACTGTTGATACAGGCAATACCATAGGTTTTTCGGGCAACGTATTTCGGGTATTGAAGGTAAAGGCTTTGGGCCTTGTTCAGATAATAGATAATGCTATCGCGGAATACTTCTTTTTTTGTACCGGCATAATTATAATCGGCAGCAACCGATAAGGCGATGTAACCATTGCTCTGCAGGTTATAGTCTGTAGTTTTTAATGCATTTTCTACAGCCAGGCGCGCATATTTATTTATATTTTTTACATCGTCCCAACGGGTGTTCAATGCATATAACTGGTAATATATTTTTGCAATAATATAAGCATCGTACTTTTTCTCTAATGCTTTAAGGCCAAGCTGGCAGTATTTGGTTACCTGTTCATTATTATCGATGGCATTATAAAACAAGGCCTGTGCAAAATAGGCATAGGCCAGGGCTATGGGCTGCCGCGACCGTTGCGCAACAGTTAGCGCAGTATCAGCGGTCTTTTTTAATAATGCGAACTGATTGGTATTGGCATAAACGTTAACCAATACGGTGTATGCCTTTGTGGCTTCTTCATCATTTTTGAATTTTAAGGCCAGGCCTATACTGCTCTTAGCTCTGGTAACCGCAGCTTGGTAATCGCCTCCAATTCTGCTCCGCTCCGCCAACTGGGTAAGAAGGGCAGGTTTATCTTTTTCGCTAAGATTGCCTAGTGCTGCACTATCTAACATTGTTTGCGCATTGGCCATAAAAGAACCCAAAAACATTACCACTAAGAATATTACGCTTTTCAGAACCAGGTATTTCATATTGTAAAATTAACATAAAGATTGAAGCCAGGGTAGTGTTGTAGACGAAAAACAAAAATGAACAAAAACCATAAAATACTGAAAAACAACAAGTTATTAACATATGTAGATGTATTGTAGACGTTTTTAAAAAGTGTCGTAGATGCTCTGTAGGCGGTAAAAACTTTAAAAACCTGATGATTACCCTCAATTTTGATTCAAATAATTTTTCAATCTAAAAAACAGAAATCATGGACAACAAGACCCTTTCAATCGTTTCGTACATCACCCTCATTGGTTGGTTGGTAGCGTATTTTACCGGAAAAGATAGAGCCGATGCTTTGCTTAAATATCATTTAAGACAATCGTTAGGCCTTGCTATTGTAAGTATCATATTCAATATAGCTTTTACGATCATTGCCAGTATAGTACCTGGTTTATCCTTTTTAGGATTTGTAGGTTATGCATTTATCATTCTGTGGATTATAGGGATCATTAATGCCGCCAATGGTGCATTGAAACCCATTCCGCTTATTGGCAAATGGTTTGAAGACAAATCTTCGGTTGTTGGTAAATATTAATAAAGAAGTTTATGCGCCTCAACATCAAAAAAGTCATGCTTATGGTGATGGTTTTTACCATCACCGCATGCGAATTTTCAGTCAATACGCCTGAAGAATATTTCGACCAGGCCGCACTAAATACCAATGATATATCGCGCTTTGGTGCATACTATTTTGAAGGTTACCAGAAATACCTCAAAAATGTATCGGGCCCGGGCAAAGTAACCGGTTGCGAAGAATACCTAAAAAATTCAATTGACAGAGCCGAAAAGACCTTGGAAAAGGTAAAAAAACTGCGCCCAACTCCATCGGCTAAACCCATGGTAGATGCTTCTGTAACCTTTTACAACTATGTTTTAACAAGTTACAAAAACGAGCACCTTAAAATAGCCAGAATGATCGATAAGCATGAGCCGGAGCAAGAGATTAACAAGGCCTTAACAGAACTGGATACCAAGCAGTATGATGCGTTTATAGAGAAATACAATGCGCTTTGGAAACTTGCAGAAATATATGCGAAGGATAATAAGATTGAAGTAAAAAAAATGCCTTTTTAGCCAATTAATCCGTCATAAAAAGAAAAACCGGTGTGGAGCGATAGATACATTTATTACAACATTAAAAGTGACCTGCAGCACAGACAGAAGGCAGAAACCGGAAGTGTAATGAAGATACTGCTACAGAGCGGGAATTTTGTGCAGAAAGATCATCAAAGCTTAAGTAACGCTGATCATTTCCCCTGGGTGAGCATCACACTGGTGGAGGCAAAAAGAGGAGGCTTTTCTTCATCTAAAAGGCAAACAGACTTTATTAATTTGATTGATATTGTTTGCAGCAGCGGAAAAAATACAGATCAGCAGCTATACCTTAAAACTTTTTTAGCAATAGCCGAAAAATTACAGTGGAATTTATACCTGGAAGCCGATGATGAAGGAAATGAAAACGTAATCATTGAACGTATGCACTAATTCCATCATCCGGTAGTTCTTTCATTTAGGTCATCAAACACCCCAATTAAAATTGCCCGGGAAAAACACCATGAAAACTTGGATAAATGGTTTAAAAAGGACTTTGGAGAGGCCTAAAAGGAACATACGCATACGTAATATATCAAATTCATTTTCAACCCATTAAAACAAAATGCAAACATTTAACTATTTCGAACAAGAAGGTAATACCTATAAATTAAAGGTGCAAAAAGGACTATTTTACACCATTACTTTGGGCTGTATTGCTGCCATAATTGCCATATTGATGTATAGCACCAGCAAGGCGACATTTTTATACGTTGCTTTCTTCGCTTTTGTAGGTGTACTGGGCATTTTGCGTACCACAGGTGTTATTGCTTTTGACAACCAAAGCCGCGAAATACAGCGTAAACGTTTTTTCTTCAGTACCCCTGTAAACTATAGTTTTGATGATTTTGATCATTTCCTGATATCAAAGCAAAAAAGCTACTTCATTACAGTAAGTATCCAGGCCATTATGGTGATGAGAAAGAACAATAAAACCCGACATATTTTACTGGCACAAACTTTATTTACGGCAAAGCCCCTTCAAAAACTTAGTGAAGAAATCAGTACGATAATGGGCCTGACCCAAAATTAAAAATATGCTGTTATGGCATTTATACAAGCCTGCTTCCTTCACCCGGCTGTAGGCCAGCCCTAAATACCTAAAAAACAGGAAAATTATAAGATATGGCAGCCTATCATTTAAAAATAGAAAACGGCAAACTCAGCTTTCAGCCCGAACGGGATTACAGGGGCAAGATTTTGTTTTTCGTACTCCTCGCTATTGGGATATTCGTGGTAACACCGATGCTCGATCTCTATCCTGATACGCAATGGGGTGTAATGGCCATTGGTTTGGTATCAGCGCTGACAGCGCTTTATGATTTTATCTTCCATTTTAATGTTACCTATATTTTCGATCAGTATACGAGACAGGTATACAAAAAAATTCCCGGGTTATTTACCCGCAAAATTATGGCTTTTGAAGAAGTCTATATTCTCCAGGTTCAGGAAGATGGCCTGTTACATTATGCCTTATCACATAAAGAGAACAAATATGGTAAAAGCTTCGCCATTAGTCAACCATTTGGCACTAATCGCAAAAGCCAGGTAAGACAGGAACAGTTTGAAATGGAAGTGTTAACGGAAATTGAAAGAATGATACAGTTCAGCATTCAATAAACTAAGATCATTAAATAAAAGATTCACCTACCTAACCTAAAAGACATGAGAGGACTTTCGATATTCTGGATCATTTACATGTTGTTTTTCGCTATTCCGTTCCCCATGTGGATCTATTACAGCACTAAAGACGACAGCTTATCCAACCTGATGGGTGAGAATCCCTGGTATCCGCTCTCTATGCTTGCTCTATCTGTACTCCTTTGGGCTATATTATTGATCGGTTATTACCAGAAATGGGTGATCCGCACCTTTTCGATTAAACGTAATATAGAAAAACTTAAAACTACGGGCGAACCCCGGGAAGCCAAAATACTGGAGTCGTCAAAAATAGATAAAAGAGGCGCGGCTTACGATACCTACGAACTTATGTTACAGTTTAAAAACCTGAGGGGCAGTACAATTATGCACAAAACCACTGTAAATGATACAAAACCTTATGAACGCCGTTACGAAACAGGTAAAACGGTTGGCATCCTGTTAGATAAAGAGGTAAACAAAGTTCCTTATTTTATTTTTGCCACTACAGAAGTAAGCATAAAAAAAATGCACCTGTTTCTATCTAACCTGGCCTGGCTTGCCTTAACCTCCATTGTGGTTTGGTACTATATTTATTCTTATGATTTAGAAAGCAGGGGCATGGGCTGGCGCTTTATGGGTATTGGCCATCCTTTATTAACCTGCGCCTTTACGCTGCTTGTTTACCGTGTTTTCGGCACTTTTATCGCTCATAAGTTTACCGGCAAACCCAGTCAGTTGTACCTGATCAAATTTAAAGGTACGCATACTACTGCCCGGGTGCTCAAAGTCAGCCAAAGCGGAACTTATATCAACGAGCAGCCTATGATCAATTTTGAACTCGAATTTACCGATGATTTTAATCACAAGCACCGGGCAAGCATTAAAAAGATAGTAGATCTACTTGATCTGGACAGCGTTAGGCAGGAATACTATTCTATTTTTTACCTCAAAGAAGATCCGCAAAAAATTGCTTTTGAAAAAGACCTGAACGAACTTAAAGGAGAATTCTGATGAAAAACCGAAGAAAACTTTATTGCCTGATTGCACTGTCCGGTTTACTGGGTTTAAGCTGCAGGCAGATCACCAAAAGCGTAGATGAAACTTTTCATCCCAACGATTCGTTGGTTAAAAAATATGATCAGGAAAACAGTCTTCGAGAGAATGGAGAATATAAAGGCGATACCAAAACATCTTCTTCTACTTCTATACAGCACCAACAGCAAAAAACCATCGTGATAAACGGTGATACCGTTAACACACCCGAAATGGAGCTCAAAGCAAAAGAAATGTTCAACGACATTGAATCGTTAAAGCAACAAAAAAGCCCTGCAACAGCTAAAGAAATCCAGAAAAGGGTAAATAAGTTTCTAAAAGAGATGAAACTTCAGCAAGGTGGCCTTAAAACCATTGATACAGAAAAACCGGCCGTAAAAGCAAAAAAAGGACTACTCCCTACTGCTGAACTGGCTCTGGCTGAAGAACGGTTAAGGCGGCCGCCCCAGTACCGTAATAAAGAAATTATGGTATACCAATCGGTTCATTTTTACGATAATGGCTCCATAAGCCTGATGTTGCAACACCCGGTAAACCCTAAATATGCCGATGCTTATGAATATCGGAATGGCGCATGGTCTGCACCCAAACCGGTATTGACCAGGGATATCGAACGCAGAACATTCCCTTTAAATGGCATGCATTTTTCGGATGCCAGGAAAGTATTTAACATTTATAACGAAAAAGCAGCCCAGGTAGAGGGGGCGGCACCGGCCTCTTCTGTTTACATTTCCATATGGGATGATCATATCCGCTGGTTCCCCGGGAGCATCAGCGGTACCCGTGAGCGCTTCGATATCCAGTTTAACCAGGACGGGACACTTAAAAGCTTCAGGCAGGAGTAACGAAAAAAGGCTTCCATTCATATTGCTTCATCAATAGCCCAAGCAAATCCGGCACCTGCAACATCATACCACAGAACCATTCTAAATAACATGATGCACTTTAGCTTAACATAAGCTTTAATTTTTCGCAACATGGCCCATGTATTTTTGCCGCAAACGGAAAACAAAACTTATGGACACAACGCTATTAAAGCAAAAGGCCTTGGCCTTCGCTGTTGCTGCATTTGTTACTTCAACAGTAATAATCAGTGCATGTAAAAAGAATAATGAACCAGAAACTCCCGAAACCCCTACTCCGGTAACCCTAAAAGATTATTCGGTAAACCCTGCTTTGGTAAAAGCAATGCCTGGTTTCGAAAACCTGAACATTACTACGTTAATCAGTTCGGATGATGTACTGCCCGAATCGCCAAATTTCATTTTCGGTGCACAGCCTGATGGAGCAGGAATGATTAAAAATCCTGCGGGAGAAGGTTTTATCATGATTAACAACCATGAAATCCTCCAGTCGGTATCGCGTGTATACCTGGATAAAAACTTTAAACCGGTAAAAGGAGAATACATTGTTGATTCGGATGGCGGTATGACCCGTCTTTGTTCGGCTACCCTGGCAACCCCTGAAGAGCATGGCTTTCCTAAACCAGTTTTTTTAACTGCCGGTGAGAGTGGTGCAGAATCGATGATCCATGCCATCGACCCTCTTGCAGCGGCCGATAAAAAGAACAAACAAAGAACCGTTAGCGCATTGGGCAGATGGAGTGCAGAAAATGCCGTACCATTGCCTAAAGGAGCATTCGCCGGTAAAACTGTAATTATGATTGGTGAAGATGAGAGCGATGGGCAGCTGGCCATGTATGTATCCAATACACCAGGTGATTTGGAAAACGGCAAGTTATATGTGATGAAACGCAGCAATAACGACCCGATTGAAACCAACATGGATAAAGGACAAAGCTACGATGTAGAATTTGTAGAGCTTGATAATGTAAAAAGCAGTACGGGTGCCCAGTTGCAACAACAAACTATCGATAAAAAAGCTTTAATGTTAGCGCGTGTAGAAGATATCGATTACAGAAAAGGCAGTGCTGCCAACGGACGCGAGATATACTTTACGGCAACAGGCGTTAGTCAGGGCGATAAAATCACACCGGTAAGCGGTAAAACCATGTGGGGCCGTGTATACAAGCTGGTTCTTGATGCGAGCAACCCGTTAAAAGGTAAACTTGAAGTGGCTGTTGACGGGAACGACAATCCTGGAAAAAGCATCGTAAACCCGGATAACCTTTGCGTTACCGAAAACTATGTATACATTCAGGAAGATGGCGATTCATTTTACAAAAACAACGATCACGATGGAACCATCTGGCAGTTCGCAATGGCTTCAAAATCGTTAAAACCGATGTTGCAGATGAACCATCGCAGAACGGATGCTACATTTAACGCCAAATATAACCCCTCAAACAATACGCAGTTAAGCAGCTGGGAATATGGGGCCATGTACGATATCTCTGCTTTAACCGGTATCCCGGATACCTTTGTTGTGAATTTACACCCACACACCTGGACAAGTGATAAATACAAAAATGCCGACGGTGGTACAACCCGGTTGGTGAACAACAGCGAAGGCGGACAGGTAGTAATTGTTCGCGGCGTTTCTAAATAATCCAAAATGCTTTCTTATCCCTTCCGGTAAAAGCCGGAAGGGATTTTTCTATTTTATTTCAACTCTGAACACGCATGTTTAGCCTAAAAAAAATTGTCTTTTTTGCTTTATTAATCACCCTCACTACCCTGCTTTCCATTTTCTGCAAAACAGCGAACAAAGTAATTGCAGAACAGGTGAAAGCAGATTTCGATCAGCAGCTCACTGAATTTCAAAATATGGTTGATCAAACATTATTTAAGGCCGTTCAAAACCGGAACGAAAAGGCAATTAAGCAATCCTTCTTACAGGCAAGAGCTAAATACAAGGAGCTGGAATATTATATCGAATATTTTTTCCCATCTACCGCAGTAATGCTTAATGGGGCACCCATTGATGAAATTGAATTGGGCGAAAACATGATTGAGCACCCAACGGGCTTCCAGGTAATGGAAGAAATAATTTATGAGGAGCCAACAAAAGAAAATCGCCTGGAATTACTCAACGAAGTAAAGAAAATGCAGCTCAACCTGCAACGGGTTAGTCGCTTTAACGCACAATATCAGCTTACCGATGCACAACTTTTTGATGCCATCCGTTTAGAAATTTTCAGGATTACAAGTTTAGGGATTACAGGTTTCGACACGCCCAATGCTTTACAGTCGATCCCTGAAACTGCTTTTGCTTTAAAAGGAATTGATCGTCTACTAGAGAAATATGATGAACCCCAGGCACATCAAACAATCGCTTCGGCCATTGCTTACCTGGAAAAAAACAGCGACTTTAACACTTTTGACCGCCTGACTTTTATCACGCAATACCTCGATCCGATCAGTAAAAAAATCAGCCTGCTCCGGTTAAAAAAAGATATTGCAACGGCAGCAAGCGGCTCTGCATTACGCGATGAAGCTGTAAGCATGTTTCAGCCAAATGCTTTTAATGTAGATAAATTTGTAGGGAACAGTACTTTGTTCATCAGCGATGCTAAAATTGTTTTGGGAAAGGCTTTATTTAACGATCCAGTGCTTTCTAACGGAGGTAACCGCAGCTGTGCCAGCTGTCATCACCAGGCTAAGGCTTTTACCGATGGTTTAACAAAACCCATAGGAATTAAAACAGGAGAAACTTTACTGAGGAACACCCCCACACTCCGTTATGCAGGCTTGCAACGTGGATTTTTTTACGACTTAAAAGCCGGCACATTAGAAGATCAGGCCCTTGATGTGGTACATCATAAACAGGAAATGAACGGATCACTTACCCTGGCGGCCGAGCGTATTAACACGGCTAAACGTTACCAAGCCTTATTTCAAAAAGCCTATCAGGATAAAGCCGGCAAAGCCGACCCCTGGAAAATCCAGCATGCCCTGGCTTCCTATATCCGGTCGTTATCGCCTTTTAGCTCCAGGTTTGACCGCTACATGCAGGGAGACCAGAAACAACTGGGTGCTGATGAGAAAAAGGGCTTTAACCTATTTATGGGTAAAGCTAAATGTGGCAGCTGCCATTTCGCACCTCTTTTTAACGGCACCCCAGCCCCGCTTTTCCATAAAAGTGAAGCAGAAGTTTTGGGTGTACCGGCAACTGCCGATACCATTAAACCTCAATTAGACAACGATTTGGGTCGGTATGCCCTTTACCATTACCCGCAATACAAACATGCCTTTAAAACTTCAACGTTAAGAAACATTACCAAAACAGCACCTTACATGCACAACGGTGTATACAAGACCCTGGAGCAAGTGATGGATTTCTATAACCGTGGCGGGGGAGCAGGCATGGGCATCAAAGTGGATAACCAAACTTTAGCTGCCGATAAACTGAATTTAAGCAAAACAGAGATTAAACAGATTATTGCTTTTTTAGGGGCACTTGAAGATTTGCCTTAACCTGATTGCATTTTTTTTACCACAGAGATGCGGAGTTTTCACAGCATAAACAGCGTCTCTTTTTATTTTTAACGCAAAAATTTCGTAGAGAAACGCAAGGCTGTATCTGGCTTTGTTAGTTGTACTTACGACGCTTGATGTTGAATTTCCAACCTTTATTTCTGCACCCGCACGCGTGCAACGAACTTGATTAATAAGTAAGAATTATATTTTACCACCAAGATACAGGGACACAAAAGCTACAGGCAACTCGATGGCCTCTGTGACTTCTCTTTGTGTACTTTGCGGTTAAAAGTCTATGTAAAAACTACAACAAATCTTTCAACACCACCCAAACATTTTCGGCCAAAATCTTATCTCCTTCTGCTGTTGGATGGATCCCATCGGCCTGGTTCAACTCCGGTACACCTCCTACCTTATCCAGCAAAAACGGAATCAGTTTCATATTATTCTTTTTCGCCAGTACCGGGAATATATTTTTAAAATCTGCTGCATATTTGGCGCCCATATTCGGGGGTACCTGCATACCGGCCAGTACCAGTTGGGCATCCGGGTATTTTGCTTTTACACGGTCTATAATATCCTGTAAATTTTTAGTGGTTTGTGTCACCGGTAATCCCCTCAAACCATCGTTAGCACCAAGTTCGAGTACAAAGATTGCTACTGGTTGTTTCAGCAACCAATCAATCCTGCCTTTACCACCTGCAGAGGTTTCGCCGCTCAAGCCCCCGTTAATTACTTTATAAGGCAGCTTTAACGAGTCGATTTTATTCTGAATTACGGCCGGATATGCTTCCGAAGGATCGAGGCCCATTCCTGCCGTTAAGCTGGTACCAAAAAAGAGGATATTTTTTTGCTGTTGATTTACAGCAACAGCTTTTTGGTCAGCCGAATCTAAAGTTTTATCATTATTGCTTTTGCTTTGCCCGTTACCGCAGCCCAGCAGGGCTATTCCTAAAACAAATAAGCCTATTATGCGTTTTCGTAACATATTTAACCGGTGTATATCTAATTATAAAACATTATCTTAACAGGAAACATCCTGTTATGTTTGGCAACGATCTATACGCAAACCTAAAAAAATCAGCTATTGGAAAGCATATTGAACATCCGAAATGTAAGCAAAATTTACCAAAGTGCAGGACGCGAATTAACCGTTCTCGATCAAATTAATTTTTCGATCAGCGCAGGTTCAACAGTTGCCATTACCGGCCCCTCGGGCAGCGGAAAAACAACCTTGCTGGGCTTATGTGCCGGGTTAGACCGGGCAAGCACGGGCACGGTGGAGCTTAAGGGCATAGCCCTCGAAAATTTAAGCGAAAATGAACGTGCAGCTGTAAGAAACCAGTATGTAGGCTTTATTTTTCAAAATTTCCAGCTGCTGCCAACTTTAACGGCATTAGAAAATGTGATGGTTCCGCTCGAATTAAGGGGGGCAAAAAACATTAAGGCGCATGCTTTAGAACTGCTGGATAAAGTTGGCCTGGCCGATCGTGCACACCACTATCCCGTACAACTATCGGGCGGTGAACAGCAAAGGGTTTCGCTGGCCAGGGCATTCTCAAATCAACCCGCCATTCTTTTTGCCGACGAGCCTACCGGAAACCTCGATGCCGAAACCAGCGAAAAGGTAATTAAGCTGCTTTTCGATTTAAACAAAGATGCCGGAACCACATTAATTATCGTTACGCACGATCTTGAACTCGCTGCCCGTACGGCAAGAACCATCAAGATTAAAGGTGGCGCAATCCTTTCAGACGAAAACCCTGCTTATGCCTGATAACCTCCAAAAACAATCCATCAAGTTTTCGTGGCTGTTTAAAATGGCCTGGCGCGATAGCAGGAAAAACCGTGCACGTTTATTGCTCTTTATTTCTGCTATTGTTTTGGGTATCGCCGCCCTTGTTGCTGTTTATTCGTTTAAAGATAACCTGCAAAGGGATATTGATGCACAGGCAAAAGAACTTACAGGCGCCGACCTGGTTTTGGATAGCCGGAAAGGTGTAAGCAAAGCCATGCAAAAAATGCTCGATACACTGGGCGACGAACGATCTCAGGAGAAAACCTTTGCTTCGATGATCTATTTCCAGAAAGGCGGAGGCAGTCACTTGGTTCAAATGAAAGCACTGCAGGGAAAATATCCTTACTATGGCACAATCGAAACCATCCCGGCAACGGCAGCAAAAAGCTTCCAATCAGGTAGAAATGCTTTGGTAGACAAAACCCTCATGTTGCAGTTTAATGCAGATATTGGCGATTCGGTAAAGGTTGGCGACCTTAATTTTAAGATCCTCGGCACTTTAACAAAAGCACCCGGGCAAACGGGAATATCTGCCAGCATTGCCCCTACGGTTTACATTCCGCTGCAATACCTTGATAAAACCAACCTGATTAAAACCGGAAGCCGGATCAACAATAAATTTTATTTCAAATATAACGATCCGTCTAAAATAGATGAATGGGTAAAAAAGCAGGACAGCAAATTAGAAAAAGAAGGCTTTGATGCCGATACCGTTGAATCGAGAAAAGAACAGACCGGCAGATCCTTCAAAGATGTAAACCGTTTTCTGGCCTTATCCGGTTTTATCGCTTTGTTGCTGGGCTGTATTGGAGTTGGTAGCGCTATCCACGTCTACATCAGGGAAAAATTAAGTGCAATTGCTACACTGAGGTGTTTAGGATTAACCTCACATCATGCCTTTTTAATTTACCTCATCCAGGTTTTTTTCATTGGCTTAATTGCTGCTGTTCTAGGCGCAGTTTTAGGCACAGGCATCCAATTTTTGCTTCCGCTGGTGTTAAAAGATTTTCTACCGGTCGAAATTACCATGCAGGTTTCGTGGCTGGCAGTTGGCCAGGGTATTTTATTGGGCCTGGTCATCTCGATCCTCTTTGCCCTTCCTTCACTTCTGTCTGTTAGAAGGGTTTCGCCATTAAATGCCATCCGGATATCTTTCGAAAAATCAGGTGGAAAAAGAGATCCGCTAACCGCTTTGGTGTACCTGCTTATAGCTGTATTTATTATGGTTTTTACGCACCTGCAGATGAAAACATGGCTACAAACCCTGATTTTTACCACCAGCTTTGCCCTCGCTTTGATACTGTTGATGAGACTGTCTAAACTATTGATGTTTCTGGTTAGAAAACTCTTACCCAGTTCATCCGGTTATTTATGGCGGCAGGGATTTGCGAACCTCTACCGTCCGAACAATCAAACCTTAATGCTTACCGTTTCTATAGGTTTATCAACTGTATTTATCTGCACCTTATTTTTTATTCAGGGGATATTAATGAGTCGCGTTACCCTTTCATCTGGCACCAACCAACCCAATATGGTGATGTTCGATATCCAGAATGCACAACAGAAAGGGCTCGACAGTTTAACCAAGGCTTTCAAATTGCCATTAATGAACCAGGTGCCTGTAATTACCATGCGCATTGAAGAAATTAACGGAAAGAAAGCCAGTGCAGATACCAATAACAGGAGAGCGTACCGCAACGAGATCAGGGCTACTTACCAGGATACTTTAACCGCAGCAGAGAAAATTACATCGGGCAAATGGACGGGAAAAATAAAACCAAACGAAACGGTTTACATTTCCCTGGATCAGCGTTATGCACAACAAATTAAGGTAGGCTTAAACGATAAAATACTTTTCAATGTGCAGGGCATGATGATTCCAACCGTGGTAGGTAGCTTAAGGGAAGTAAACTGGAGCAGGATGCAAACCAATTTCAGGGTTGTTTTTCCGGCGGGGGTTTTAGAAGAGGCACCACAGTTTCACGTGCTGATGACCAGGGTACCTTCAAGCGAGGTTTCAGCACGTTTCCAGGGGGAAGTAGTGAGGCAATTCCCTAACGTTTCAGTTATTGATTTAGACCTGATCCTAAAACTGCTTGACGAACTTTTGGGTAAAATCGGTTTTGTGATTCAGTTTATGGCCGGATTCAGTATGGTAACCGGCTGGATTGTGCTGATTTCTTCAGTGTTAACCAGTAAAAACCAGCGGATAAAAGAAAGTATTTTACTCCGCACCATGGGCGCCAGCAGTAAGCAAATCATCCGGATCAATGCCATTGAATACTTCTTTTTAGGTGCCTTTGCAGCTGGTGCCGGGTTAATCCTGGCCCTTGGCGCAAGTTGGGCATTGGCCAAATTCAGTTTCAATGCAGCATTTATACCCCCTGTTTGGCCAACGCTGTTCGTATTTGGTTCGATTGTGTTACTGGTGGTCATTACAGGTGTGTTAAGTACGCGGGGCATTCTTAAACAGCCGCCTTTAAAGATTTTAAGAAACGAAGGGTAACTGTGAGGCTGGTTTTACCACAGAACACATAGAGAAAGGCACGAAGCAAATGGCATAAAACTTTTCTGTGTCTTCCCTGCATCCGCTGGCTAAATACAAGTATATTGAATAACCCGGATTTTTGATACTTTTATGCTTATGATCAGATTAAATAACGATACCCCAACCGAAGTGCTTCAGGAGGTAAAGGTTGGCAGCATGGTTACCGATACTTTCAGCAAGACGGGCCTGGTAGAAAGCATTGAAGTAAAAGATGACGGCTTGTACCGGACTTATGAATTTAACCTTGTTACCGGAAGAACCATCACTGTTAAAAAGTAAAACGCCATAAACTTTATCAGCTTATCCTAATCTTAACCAAATGTCATTACTTATCCTGCTTTTCGGTATTCTTTTGCTTTTTGTGCTGATCTTGAAAAAGATTAACCCAATGATCGCCCTGATTGCTGTAGCGATCATTACGGGGCTTTTACTGGGAATGCCTGTTAGCAGGGTAATGGCCTCCATCAGTAATGGAATTGGCAGTACCCTCGGCAGCATGGTGATGGTTTTGGCACTTGGCGCGATGATGGGTAAAATGATTGAAGACAGCGGTTCGGCTAAAAAGATCGTTTTTATTTTGATCAGGGCCTTTGGTAAAAAGAATATTCAATGGGCCGTGCTGTTAACCGGTTTATCGGTAGGAATTCCTTTATTTTACAATGCTGGTTTCGTGGTGTTAATCCCCTTGGTTTTTGCCATTTCAGCTACCACCGGACTATCGAAATTATATATTGGCATCCCAATGGCTACAGCCCTTTCGGTAACACATGGTTTTTTACCCCCCCACCCTGGTCCTGTTGCTTTAGCCGGAATTTTCCATGCCGATATTGGCAAAACACTGATTTACGGTTTAGTGCTAAGCATACCTATTGCACTTATTGCCGGAATCTATTTCCCACGGCTTATTCTCAAACGGGATCAATCGGCAACAGTTCAGGACTTCAGCATCAGCGAAGAAGAAAATCTTCCTTCTGCTTCAAGGAGTTTTATTACCGCCCTGTTACCCGTATTCTTAATCATCGCCGGAACCATAGGAAGCAGTTTCAGAATGGATTATATAGGAAAACCGTTGTTTATATTTTTAGCCGATCCTACGGTAGCCTTATTAATTTCGGTTATTATTGCTTTGGCTGTTCAAAAAACCGGTATTTCAAAAGCCATGGAATCATGCGCCGAAGGGGTGAAAAGCATTGCTATGATTATTTTAATTATTGCCGCCGGTGGGGCATTTAAACAGATTTTGATCGACAGCGGTATGGGTGAAACCGTAAAACAGCTCACCGGAGATTTAAATTTATCGCCACTGCTGCTGGCCTGGTTAATTACAGCATCGCTCCGGGTAACCCTTGGCTCGGCAACGGTTGCCGCCCTGACTGCATCGGGTATGGTATTGCCCTTAATTGGTTCCGGTGTTTCTCCGGAGCTGATGGTTTTATCGGTAGGTGCCGGAAGTTTAATGTTTTCTCACGTAAACGATACCGGTTTTTGGATGTTCAAAGAATATTTTAACCTCAGCCTGAAAGAAACTTTTAGCACCTGGACCATCATGGAAAGTTTGGTTTCGGTTTTGGGGCTTATTGGGTTACTTGTATTAAATCAGTTTGTATAAAGAAAATAATATAAACATTATTAACACCTTAAGAAATATTCAATTGCTAAAAAAATTAGCTTTTTGTTGTTTTCACAATATAATTTGTTTATTTTTGTATAATCAATTTATCAAGATAATTTATGATTTCATATCAATTCGATAAAGACAAAGCTATTGCAGCACTTTTATATATTTCTAAAGAAATAGCTGATGGCCAAGGTATGTCGGATAAGTATGCAGCACTAAAAGTTCTTTACTTTGCAGAAAAGAAGCATCTCATTCAATTTGGCAGACTGATTACAAATGACCGATTTGCTGCATTGAAATTTGGTCCCGTACCATCAGGCAGCTATGATTTAATGGATTATGGATCTTCCTTTATTCAGGTAGATAATAAAAAGGTTATCCCTAATGAAGAGCCAAATCTGAAAAAGCTTTCAAAAAGTGACATATTATGCCTAGATGAATCAATCAAGGAAAACAAGGCTTTAACCTTTGGAGAATTAAAGCAAAAATCACATGATGAAGCTTATCATAAGGCATTTGACAATGGAATTCAGTGGCTTTCAATTGAAGATATTGCAATACAGGAAGGAGCAGAACCGAGTTTACTTGGATATATAAAAGAGTACTACCAGGCCGTTAATTTCTCAAAATGTCCAACAAACTGATTGAACTCTTTTCTGAAGAATACAGGAGAAAACATGCCGAAGAGCTGGTTAAAGCCGATTCTATAATCATTCTGGAAATTCCTGAATTTCATATTAACCATGAGAAGTTTATTATACTGCTTACATCATCAATCAAAGATGATGAATTTTCGGCTGTTTGTATTAATTCCAATCCCTCACCTGGGAATAACCACGTAGTCATTCACCCTAATGATTATCAATTCCTTGATCACCTTAGTCATATCGATTGCGGATCTATTGTAGCTTTTTCAAAACAGTATTTAAAGGATTTACTTTTTAGAGAACCGCACCGATACAAAGGTTCAGTAACAGAAGTGACCTATATTGATATTATGCTAAAAGTAAGCCAATCGATAACGATTACTGACGAACAGCGTGAGAAATTTAATTTATAGTGTCGCTTTTTAGACTTAGAACCTTGATTTCTTTGTGTTTTGACTACCTCGGTATGCTTCGAAATCAAAATTAATCCATTAATTCTTAACCCGGTTCTTTTCTGCATCGGCTCCGGATGATTCGTGTTTTGCCGGTGTAGAAAAAGCCTTACCGAAACGGTAACTATAACTCACCACAACCGATCTAGAATCCTGCCGGTTTACCCAATTTGCCTCCGTATTTGCCAGGTTATTGATTACCCCGTTAAAAACCCTGGTTCTAAAAATATCGTTTGCAGTTAATTTCAAGGTACTTTTTGCTGAAAGTTTTTTCTGTACCGCTGCGCCAAATTCATGTACTTCGCCCAATAAAAACTGTACGCTGGATAATTTACTCTGGTAACGCATATTTACCTCAGCATTCCATGTCGGGCTGATTTTGAACTGCAAATTCGGGGTTGTCCTTAAATAACTTCCGCGGGTAACCAGAAAACCCGTGTAAAAATCTGTCTTTGAAACTATTCTGGCATACTCCACATAAGCATTCAGTTTAACCCACTTCGTAAGGTCGATTTCTGCATTTACCGAAACATTGGCTACCGTTGTTTTGCCCACATTCGCCGGCCTGCTGTAATAGGTGCCCTCTACAATTTCTATCGTTTCGTTTACTTCATCCCTCACCCAGCTATAGCCTAAAGTGGTGGTAATTTTATTTTTATAAGTATGCGAAAGCTCCAAACTTTGTGTAAATGATGGCTTTAAAAACGGGTTTCCGACATAATAGGTAAACTTATCCAATGGCGAGAAAAATGGGTTCAGATCCTGGTAATACGGACGGTCGATCCTTCGTCCGTAATTTAAATCCAGCTGATTGCTCCCGGCAGTATCCAGCTTGTAAGAAAAATAAACCGTTGGAAACAAACTGTTATAGGTTCTTTTAAAGCTCGAGTCTGGTTTAATCAGATTGCCCAACTGGTGCCCGTTTGATACCGTATTTTCATACCTCAATCCTATTTGTAAGGAAAATCGCTTTCCTTCCCTGCTCATGTTCAGGTAAGCAGCATTAATATTTTCTTTGTACAAAAAATGGTTGCTTTTTTCATAATCTACGCTTGTGTTTCCGTTTGCGGTATTAAAGTAGTCGGCAATATTATCGGTTTTGGTATATGCCGTTTTAACACCTGCAGCCAGTTTCCATTCGTTTGCCAAGGGGTGCGAATAATCCATTTTTGCCGTGTAGATGTCGATATCAGAAGGCAGGTTACCCGTTAATACATCCTGATATTTTAATGTTCCGCTTGGCAGGTAACTGAAATTATAATAGGTCTGGTCGGTTTGGTTACGGTACAGCAGGTAGTCTGCATCAAACGTAAGTTCCCTGCCGGCCTGTTTAAACTTATGCCTGTAATTTAAGTTTAGCCCTGCATTCTGGTATTTAATCTGATCGATATTTTCGGCACGGATGACCGAATCGAGCTGCATCGATGCGTTGGATAAATTACTGGTATTGTTGTTTACCTGTTTAGAAATGCGGTTCATACCTGTTAGCACCACGCCCCAGGTCGTATGATCAGAAGCATAATAATCAAGCCCTGTTTTCAGGTTGAACGTATTGCCATGCCTGCGGAAATAGGAGTTCTGATTAAAGTACGATTTGGCACTGGCATCATCATTTTTGTATTTCCGATTCAGGTCGAGATCCGTAAAACTATTATTGAGGTTATAACTTAAATTTCCAAAAACATTAACCTTATCCTTGCGGTAATTAAAGTTTAAACTATTGTTAGATCGGCTTAGCTCGCCCTGATTTAAACTCAGATTAATGCCTCCGTTAAAACCGGCGGTTTTGGTTTTCCTGGTTTTGATATTGATTACCCCGCCATTTCCGGCAGCATCATATTTGGCAGGCGGATTGGTCATCAATTCGATCTGATCGAGCGATGAAGAAGGCAACGAACGCAGGTAATTTTCCAGGTCGGCCCCCGATAGGTAGGTTGGCTTATCGTCGATAAAAATAGCAACTCCATTTTTCCCTTTAAGCGAAATCGCCCCATTCTGATCGACATTAACACCAGGCGATTTACTCAGCACATCCAAAGCCGTTGTACCGGCATTAGAAATCAGGGCATCAACATTCACCACGGTACGGTCGATCTTCCGTTCAACAAAAGCCTTTTGACCTGCAACCGTTACCTCTTTCAGGTTATTGGCTCCGGTAGCCATTTTAATATCAGCCAAAGCAATATTGGGGTGCGCCGCATCCACTACGATTAAATCTGATTGGTAAATGGGCGCCCCCACAACCGATATTTTAAGCTGGTATTTACCGTAAACCAACCGATCGAAACTAAAGCGTCCGTCGGCCTCAGTAAAACTGGTTTTTAACAAAACAGTATCTTTAAGCAGTGCTACCGTAGCAAATTCGATGTTTTTTCCTTCAGCATCCAATACCCGGCCATAAATTTTGGGTGAAAATGGTTGATCCTGAGCAAAAGTAAGGGCAATATTCATCCATAGGGCTAAAAAAGCCAGGAGTGTAAATTTCATGATGGTAGGATTGGATTTGCGCTTTGGAAGATTAATTTTTGTGGTTTTCGATCAGGAAATTATACATCAGCGAGTGGCTATCGTTTTTCAAAAACCGCTTTTTATACTTTTGCTGAACCTCGGCATTTTGTTTCACACCGTTTACAATCAGCTCATCTTTACTGAGTTTATACGATAGTTTATTGGTATTACTGATAATGCCATCTTTCATCAATTCCTGGTTGATCTCGTTGGTATAATCATGTCCATCTCCATTAGTTACTGTTTTTGAGGTAACTATACGCTGCGAACCGGTTCTGATGCTGCCCCTTTCGCGATAAGCAGGTGGGGTTGGTGGCGTAGGAGGAGTAGCATAACTTGCGGTCGGTGGTACTGCAGGAGCTGCCGGCGTGGCAGGTACAGCGGGCATGGCAGGCATCGCAGCAATTGCAGTTCTCGGCACTTTTGGCGGACGAGGTATTCTTGGGACTGTTCCATAACCCTGCGCTTTATACTCCTTTGCCCATTTACCATATTCTTTTGCATCTTCAGCAGCTTGTTTAGCATCAGCAATGGCTTTTTTCGAATCATTTTCGGCCATTTTTGCATCGGCAATTGCCTGTTTACGGTCTAGTTCGGCTTGCTTAGCATCAATGGCAGCTTGCCTGGCATCTTTCTGGGCCTGCATTTCATCGTACTGTCGTGCTTTTTCATCGGCGAGCCTGGCTTTTTCATTCTCCTGCGTGGCTTTTAGATCCTCTTCCGTTTCTTGAGTCGGCTGCTTTTCATTCAGCTTTTTCATTTCGCGATCCATTTTTGCATTGATCTCTCTTTCCATCTGATCTGCAGATTTTCCTGCGGGTCCGGCTTTTTTCCTGGCCGTATCCTGCAAGGCTACAATTGATGTACTGATTTCTTTTGTGGCGACTGTATTGGTATTGCCCACACTTTTAAAAGCGGCAGCACAAACCACAACAGATACCAGGGCGATGGTTAATATTGTTTTTTCCATTTTGTTTAAAGTTGAATGCGTATTGAATAACATCCTGCTTGCTCTGTGCAGCAGGCTACCTTTCTTCCCGGTTATGGCCATCGCATAAGCAGGTGCACGCTGCTTAAATTCCTGGCACACAATAAGGGCCTGAACATAGTTTTTACGATCGTTTACACAGGCGATGGCCAAATCATCGCAGCAATGCTCGCGCTCTGTTTTGATTAATTGCGATACCCAAAGTACCGCGGGGTTAAAGAAGAATACAATTTCAATAAAACTTTGAAACAAGTTTACCAGGTAATCTTTCCGTTTGATGTGAGCCAGTTCGTGAGAGAGGATCGCTTCTACCTCCGCATTCGATAAACCATTGAGCAAGCCCAAAGGGATAAGGATTAAAGGCTTAAAATAGCCCACTACAATAGGTGACTGGGCAATGCCCGATTGCATCACCTTAACTTTTTGCGTTAAACCCAGTTTTTGTGCAAGCTCATTTAATTTTTCGTCCCACTTTTTGCCCGCAGCATAAGTTTTATGATGACGAAGATGGTATACCCCATTTAAACCTACCATTAATTGGATACTTTTTGCACAAATGATCAGAAACCACACCAATACGATCTGATTGGCATAAGTATTCCACAATGATAAGATTTTGTTCAGCCCCAGGTACATATCGTGCTGTACGTTTATAACAGCATGTTTAT
Source organism: Pedobacter zeae (assembly GCF_014196715.1). Classification (GTDB taxonomy): domain Bacteria; phylum Bacteroidota; class Bacteroidia; order Sphingobacteriales; family Sphingobacteriaceae; genus Pedobacter; species Pedobacter zeae. The sequence continues at coordinate 328,227 of NZ_JACIEF010000002.1, read as the reverse complement.
CTGAAATAGCCTTAGGCAGGTTAATTCCAGTTTGATGAACAGCCTGCAAAGATGTACCGTAAGCCGGTTGCTGAAGTTCCTGATAAAACGTAAAACCTATTGCCCCAACAAACAAACCTAAGCATACCGTCAGCAGGTTATATCTCCATCTGGCGCTTGCCTTACGGGTAGTAAACATGACCAAACCTGCCATCAAAGCTAAAATTACGCCAAGCCATAACGAATGGAACAAGGTAGCGCCAAGGGCATGAAGCCAGTTTTCTGGCAAAAGGTTAATTAATTTAAATTCCATTATCGTGGTTCTTTAGCCTCTATTCCGGGTAATTAGTCCATGCTATCCAATAGCCGCTTAATCTCTTCAATTTCTTTTTTTGAGGTTTTCTCATTCCCCAAAAGCTGCATCATTAACTGCGATGCGGAGCCTTTATACAACGTATTTACGAAACGGTCCAACAACTGCACTTTGGTTTTTTCTTCTGCTTCTACCGGAATATAAATGTGTTTCATTTGGCTCTCATCACGCTTTAAAATTCCTTTTTCAGTTAAGATCTGCATCTGCTTTAAAGTAGAGGTATAATTCACCTCTCTCTGCTCATTCAGCTTATCATTTACAAACCGAACAGTAGAGGGGCCAAATTCCCATAACACCTGGAGAATTTCCAGTTCGGCTTTGGTAGGTTCGGGCAGATTATTTTCGGATTGTGTATTCTTCATACCCTAAAGGTACGATGTTTTTCGTACGATACAAATATTAGGATAAATATTTTTTAATAAATATTATAACAACCTGATTTTAAGAACATTAAAAAAACAAAAACACATTTTATTAAAATCGATATTGCTTTTACAAAAATGATTTGGTCAGGATTTTTAATTTTCCGGGGGGAGTTTTTCGCCCTATCCAGCCAGGTTAGATACTCATTTTGATCACAATCATCAACAGCATTAATGCTTATCAAAGGATATGTAGCTGCTACTCGACAAATTTGGACATAGAACTTATACCCTATCGACTGTTCCGTTTTACCCTGTACACCACAAATTATAATTAAGATGACCGATAAAAAGAACAACATTTCTACCCTGTTTATCACTTACCTGATATTGACAACTACTTTCCTTATATTATTGATTGGCTTTGGAGAAAATTATTTTTTTGCAAATTTTAATATCGAAATCCTGCCCCTTTATGATCTTAGCGATCTGGCGTTCTCACAGCGTGGATTAAGCTACCTGGAAAAATCTGCTCTTTTGGTCTTTTTGCCTTTGATGATCACGGTATCCTTTATTATACACTCGTGGATCTGTGATACTTCTACTGTACTGCGCACCAGGAACGCTGCTTTTCTCATTGGCCTGTTGCCATTCTCTTTTTTACCTGCTTTGATCAGTTTCCAGGAAATGAAAATGTCTATTCTGTTAATCTGCATTTCACTTACACTTACGCTCTGCCTTTGGATCGTTCTTTTCCACATCAGGATGTTTCAGTTTAATTATCTCTCTTTCCATTTATTTACAAGCTGCTGTCTTTTAATCACATTTGCATCAATTAACCGGATCGATGCAGATATTCAGCAATGTTTAAACCATGCAAAAAATGAAGCCCTCATCGAAAAGCCAGATCCGGCTACCGTAAACAGCCCAGTTGTTTTTGTTGGCAGTACCGCATCCTTTAATCTTTACTACTCCCCAACAGAGCACCGGAGCATTATTCTGCCCAAAACGAATTAATAATCTTTACACAACTGCACAATCATCGCCATAACCAAATAGATTAATTTAAACAATTATCTATTTTTTAATACGCTATTAAACGTTTATTGTAAAGCAGTTGAACAAAGTTTTTCAATTTACACAACCAGGTTTCATGCTTGCAGGAAGTACCAAATCCATCGTCTCTAATCAAAATCAACAAGTAATTTGACAATTATCAATATATTTATGCATATTTATGCTCATTTTTATTGGATAACCGTCTATTAATCCCTATAAAAAAGATCAACAAAATGCTTTTCATAGAAAATCATGTTAAAAAACCATGCGTTTTTAACAGGCCGCCTTACATAATTTCCATTACAGTCTATGGCCTTCCCCCATGGGTATCTTCAAAACCATTCTGTTATGGTTGATGTTCTAATTAACTTACTCTAAATGAAAATTTTAAACTTATTAATCAACAATATACGAGTACATTTCAGCTTCATTAAAGTTTATCCCACAAAAGGCGGGCAACACCAAAAATTAAATTTGATCTTCAAGGTAATCCATACAGTTGACAATTGCCGGTCTTCTTTTTTCGACAGTGCGGTTTTAATAGCTGAGAAAGGCTTCTGATCGTGCAGGAACCAAGTCCACAAATAAGGTTAAATGCCTTTTTTACCTATCCAAAAAGTACTTATTGTATTTAGGATCAAACATAAATTTAAATGGAGGGATCTAAAATCTTGGTTATACTAGAGGATTTTGATTTAAGAGCAAAAATCACCGAAATACTTACCGTTGGGAAATACAATGTAAAATCGACAGATAGTGGCAAGCATGCGATCGACATCATCAGAAAAAATCCGGTTGACGTGATTATTTCAGGGGTAAATGTATCAGAAATAGATGGATTTGGGGTGCTCCTTACGGTTAACAAATTTACTGAAACCGCTGGCATCATCTTTATTATGTTACTGAACGATAAAGATTATGATCTTGCCCGCAGGGTTATGGAACTTGGTGCAGATGGCCACTTAATGGCCCCTTTTGATGACGGAGAACTGCTTAATCAGGTGGGAGTTAAACTGAGAAAAAAGAGATTGCAGCACGACTTATTTTTAAAAAAACATTTACAGCTGAGAAGTATAGACAACAGTAAAGACGATATGTCGTGGTTAAGATCGAGGTTTGAAGGAAGTTTACCAAGACATTTTAAGAAAAACCAGGTGCTTTATTACAAAGGAGAAAGACGTTCGCTGGGCCTGCATTATATTTTATCGGGAAAGGTTAAAACTTATGTGGCCGATACCGCAGGTAATGTATTCATTACAGGCATTTATGGGCCCCACGAATATTTCGGATTGCAGGGAACGTTATTGGGTACCGAAAATAAAGAAATTGCCGAAGCCATTGACAGTACTGAAGTACTGACCATTCCATTTGCCGAAGTACAGCATTTAATTACAGATTATCCTGAAATATTCAGTGTTTTTGCCAAAGATTTAGCCCTGACCTTAAGCAAGCGTGATGAAAAGTTGCTCGATATTGCCTATTACTCGGTACGCAAGAGAATTGCAAAGGCCATTATCGGGCTAACGCAACTTAGCCATAATGCAGAGCGTGGCAGACTTATACTTCCAAGGCACGATCTGGCCTGCCTGGTGGGCATTGCAAGCGAAACCCTGAGCCGCGTATTAAGCGATTTTACCAAGGAAGGCCTTATTGAAAAGGAGGGCAACAACATTATTGTACTGGATGCCAAATCGTTAATGCTGATGAAAAATTAACGCCACCAGGTTGAACAATCGATTTTGGACGATTACCGCAAACAGTGGCCTCGACTGGAGCGGCATATGAGAAAGATCAAGATAAGCATTGACCATGGTCAGATGAAAATTGATAGTTATTATACAATTTAGCCATAACCAATACTTAGCCACTATTGGATAAATAGTTTATACAGTATCCATGTTAACAAAACATGAATGCCGGTAAGACCTGAATATGGGATGAAGGAATGCTGTATTTTCGACACAAAACAAATGAAACCGTACTCAATTTAATTAAACAACATGGAATTTAGCTACACGAGAGCTTTTTTAAAGGTATTTCTTTCCTTATTAGACAGGGCAAAAGATAGAGCAGCCATCCGTTTTTTATACCGGCATACCACATTTCGGAACATTAACGCAGGAGAGTCACTTTTCGGATCTGGCAGCCAGGGGACAAGCGGACAGATTATATATGTGGCTGACGGGCTGGTAAATGGGTATATTTCCAATGAAAGCCAAAAATCGTCCAGTATATGGCTCGGCCAATCGGGCAGCACCTACATCTGCGATGATTACAGGTATACCGATCACAACTTTAACATCCAGGCAATAGAGCATTCCACTCTCTTTATCCTGGATAAATGCGAATTAGAGGAAGGATGCGCATGGTACCCGGTACTTAATTCATTATTCCATTTTCATTTTCTCCGCAACGCCATAAACGATGTGAACAATAGCAACATATTGTTCAGGTTACAAAATATAGAAAACAGGATCAGCTTATTCAAGCGAATATATCCAGACCTATATAACCGGATCCCTGCAAATCTGCTCATCTCTTATCTTGATCCGGATGCAACTTTGGATCAGGAACAGAGCCTGCTGCTGGACGATACAGATTACGAATGCGCATTGAATTACCCGCAGCCAGAAAACCCACAAAAACCTACCCTTTCAATCTTATATTACTGTTGATTAAGGCCTAATCAAATTTATTGAATAGCAAATAAATCAGCTTTGAAGCTTTTATGGTTGATCAATGAAAGATCGTCAAGAATAATATCTCTTGAGCGGGTTACCTCCCTATGGTTATTTCTTTAACATTAAAAATATTTCTTTATCCTTTAACCTGCTTAATTACGGCAATTAGATCTTCTTCTCCATATCTGGTGGTTGCTGCTTCAAAGGTTTGCAATGTGGTTTTGGCTAATGGCGAATTAAGCCCTATTGCTTTAGCCAGGTTTAAATCTTTTACAATATGTTTAAGGGCGAAAGCAGGCTTATAATTATCGGCTATAATGGCATCGCCTTTAATTTTGGTAAAAACATTGGCTATGGCGCCATTATTGAGCAGATTAAGCAAATCTTCCGTTTTAATTCCTTGTTGATTGGCAAATACCACTGTTTCGGCCAAACCTTGTGTATATAAAGCCAATAAGGAATTAATAGCCAGTTTAGCCACATTACCTACACCGGTATCACCCAAACGGACCACTAATTTACCCATTTTTTCGAGTATCGGTTTAACTGGTTCAAAAGCCGATTCCTCTCCACCCACCATAATCACCAATTGCCCTGTTTCTGCTTGCTTTACACTTCCGGAAACCGGGGCATCTAAATATTGCGCACCTTTTTCTTTACACAATGTGGCCATTTCTTTTGAAATTGCAGGAGAAACCGTACTCATATTAATCATAACTTTACCCGAAATTTCTACACTGAAAAGCCCTTCAGGTCCATTAAAAATCTGCTCAATGGCCGCATCATCCGATACCATTAATATGATCACTTCTGTTTGGCTGACCAGGTTTTTGGGCGTTTCGGCACTCAGCCCCCCCATTTCTTTCAAAACAGTTTCTTTATCTTTACTTCTGTTGTAAACCGTAACGGCGTAACCGGCTTTTAGCAATTGTTCTGCCATTGGGATCCCCATGTTGCCTAAGCCGATCCAACCTATTTTTGTTGTATTCATGTTGTTGTTTTTATACCAAACAAATGTGATAAAGAAAAAGCTGAAATTGTTTAACAGTTGGTAAAAATACTGGTGCAAAATGATTTATTTTGGGGGCCGGCTCTTAATTTACTAATAAAATTAGTAAATTAGTTGCGTAATTAAATTAATAGCATACAACAATTAGCAAACATGGCCAGCCTCCTGAAAGATTTATACTCCCCCGCTTTTTACGACCGTTTAAGCAATGCCCTGGCGGTTAGTATCCCAAAATTTGATAAAGAAAAATTTATTAAAGCCATTTTTATACCTGAATTTGAAGCAAAAGAACTTAAGGAGCGGATGAGACATACAACGGAGGTTTTGCACTGTTTTTTACCCCAGGATTATCCTCAGAGTATTGAACTGATCAAAAAAACCATCACACAATTAAGGGCGCAGGGTATCGGGGAAGACGGATTGGCCTATATGTTTCTGCCAGATTATATCGAAACTTATGGCATTAACGATTTTGAAAACTCGGTTGAGGCACTTGAGTTTGTTACGCAGTTTATAAGCTGCGAATTTGCGGTGCGCCCTTTTATTTTAAGGTACGGAAATCAAATGATCTTAAGGATGCAGCAATGGTCTCTACATGAGAGCCATAAAGTCAGAAGATTGGCCAGTGAGGGCAGCAGACCACGCTTGCCCTGGGCGATGGGCATCCCTTTTCTGAAAAAAGATCCCGTTTCGATCTTACCTATACTGGAGAACCTTAAAACAGATCCTTCTGAATATGTGAGGCGAAGTGTGGCCAACAGTTTAAATGATATTGCAAAAGACCATCCGGAAGTGGTACTAAATGTGGTTAAAAAATGGTCAGGTTTAAGTAGCGATACCGACGCCATTATTAAACACGGCAGCAGGACATTGCTTAAACAGGGACATACAGCTATTCTTAAACATTATGGTTTGGATGATAAAGGCATTTTGCTAAGAGACTTTAAAATCCTTAACCCAACCATTAAAATCGGGGAAAGCCTCGAATTTTCATTTTCAATCACCAACGAAAATCCTACCGGACAAAAAGTGCGCCTGGAATATGCCATTTATTATAAAAAACAAAATGGCCAGAATACAAAGAAGGTATACAAGATTTCGGAGAGGCTTTATCCTCCTGGTGCAGCAGTTAGGGTAATACGTAAACAAAAATTTGTGTTAATTACCACCAGAAAATTCCATTTGGGCGATCATCAGCTATCGATGATTATCAATGGCGCTGAAAAGGAAAGGCTACATTTCGAATTAACCGCCTAATTTGGCGATCAGTTCATCAAGCAATGCAACCTGTCGTTCGTTGATGTATTTAACCGCATCCGGATAATTAAACCAGGCGGCTTTATCCATTTCCGGATAACTTTGCCTTTTACCTGAGCGGGGCGGCCATTCTAATTCGAAAGTATTGCTTACAAAAACTTCAGGTGCCAGATTACCTGCTATTGCCCAGCAAAAAACTTTTTTGCCCCCTTTTTGAACAATTGGGGTTAACTCGATAAAATCACCGGATAGTTTTTTGCCGGTTTCTTCTGCAAATTCGCGGATAGCAGCCGCTAAGGGTTCCTCGTGCTCGTCTATTTCGCCTTTGGGTACCGTCCAAAAGCCCTGATCTTTGTTTATAAAAAATGGTCCGCCCGGATGAGCAAGAAAAAATTCAATTTCCTCATCCTTTTTTCTAAAGAGCAATATTCCCGCACTTTGTTTCATTATGGTAAGGTAGGAATTGCATAAAAAAAAGCAGCCATATTTTTAAAATTTGGCCGCTTTATATAAATCTGGCATGATGAGATTTTTTGAAGATATTTTTTACAATAATCCATACAAACCGTGGGCGTAATTCCTTAACGATGACGATACCGTTTTCATCTTATCCGGTGACGGACCTTTTACTTTGTACGCTTCCGGATGAAGTTCTAAAGGCTGTTCTTCAACTTGTTCTAATGTGCTTCTATTGCTTAATGCAGCATGCTGTTCTTCGCTTAATTTTAAAGGTGCCATGATGTTTATTTTATATTAGAACAACAGGAATATCTGAAATAAGTTTGCCGTTTTTACTATTTTTTTTGTATTTTTTATCAAAAACCTCTGACCAATTATTTACAAATTCTAAAACTAAATTTATTTCGCTATCGATGGCTAACATAATAGTTTATGGTACGTGAGGACACGAACCTAGGCGACGGCTAGGTGGCCAAAACGGTTTTTCATTTTTTAGGGCTCGTAAAGTGCAAAACCCTTTGTTCCTAAACCTGATTGAGCGGAATAGCCCGCATCCCGATTTTTCATCGGGAGAGGACTATAAGCGAAAGCAGGACTGCAGGCCGCCAGGAACCGCTAACCAATCATTTCCTGATTCTATTCCAGTGAGACAGCTATCGATGGCAAACATAATAGTTTCTGGTACGTGAGGACACGAACCAAGGCGATAGCTAGGTAGCCAAAACGGTTTTTCATTTTTTAGGGTTCGTAAGGTGCAGAACCCTTTGTTCCTAAACCTGATTGAGCGGAATAGCCCGCATCCCGATTTTTCATCGGGAGAGGACTATAAGCGAAAGCAGGACTGCAGGCCGCCAGGAACCACTATCCAATCATTTTCTGATTCTATTCCAGTGAGACAGCTATCGATGGCAAACATAATAGTTTATGGTACATGAGGACACGAACCAAGGCGACGGCTAGGTGGCCAAAACGGTTTTTCATTTTTTAGGGCTCGTAAAGTGCAGAACCCTTTGTTCCTAAACCTGATTGAGCGGAATAGCCCGGATCCCGATTTTTCATTGGGAGAGGACTATAAGCGAAAGCAGGACTGCAGGCCGCCAGGAACTACTAACCAATCATTTCCTGATTCTATTCCAGTGAGACAGCTATCGATGGCAAACATAATAGTTTATGGTACATGAGGACACGAACCTAGGCGACGGCGATGTATTTCGGTCGGTGAAACACCTACCGATAGGATAAGGTTCTATATACTTATGGCACGAAATATAAACATGAGAATTCCGGTACCATCATTTTCAAAAGCATAAAAAAACCGCCCCAATTTTACATTGGGACGGCTCTGAATAAGTTTATCTAATTATTTAATGGTAACTGGTACCGAGATTTTATCCCAATCCAAAGAGAATCCATTTTTGGTGATTTTGTAAACCAAACGTTCTTGTGTTGCTTTTAAGGCTTTGGTTTTAACCTCTACACGTAACGCATCTTTTGCTTCTTCGTATTTGTAAGCCCCCCATTGTTTAGGTTCTTTATTAAAAATAGCTGTCCAGGTACCACTTTCTTTAGGGATCAAGAAGAAACTGTATTTTCCGGCTGCCAAAGGTTTGCCTTCAACCAGGATATCTTTATCGGTTTCGAAAGTTGTAGCCTCGTTTGCACCAGCACGCCATACTTTATCGTATGCCTCTAGCCCACCCCAGATTTTACGTCCTTTTACGGCTGGGCTGCTGTAATTGATGGTGATGGTTGCGCCTTTAACTTTCCCGGTTGCCGTTGCCGCAGGGCTTGGCTTCGGCTGAGCATCTTGAGCCATTGCATTTACAGAAACGGTAATTACTGTTAATAGCAACGCGATTGATTTAATCATCGTTTTCATAGAGTTATATTTATCTGTTTTTGTTGTTTTTTGATTTTACGAATTTATACTTTTAGGTTGAAAAAACTATAATCCCAGTGTCTAAAAACGTTTGAAATGCTTTATTATTTCACTTCTGATTTTCTATTTTTTCCGACCCGCAAATCTGATTACTGAACCTTGCCCGTTATGAAATAAACCTTCGCTCAGTTCGATCTCTTTTTCTTCTAATGTGATGATGTCAAAATCCACAAAATCTGATTTTATTTCTTCAATGGAGAATAACATATCAATCTCTTTTGGCCCGCCAACATTTTCGTTTTTGGCCAGGTAACCGAGGTGGTTTTTGCTAAAAGCTTCGAAAATAACTATGCCCCCTTTACGCAAATAAGCACGGAGAGATTGGTGATAAGAAGATTTAATTGCAGCCGGAAAATGGGCATAAATCAGTGCCAAGGCATCAAACTGTTCGGGCTTATAATTTAATGTTTCTAATTGACCAACCTGGTAATCGATGCTGACCTGATTACTTTCTGCGAGCCGGAGGGCTTTGTTTTTCCCTTCCATACTGATATCAAAAGCTGAAACCTCCCAACCCAGTTTGGCTGCAAAAACAGCATTGCGTCCTTCGCCTTCTGCAGGAAATAGTATTTTGCCCGGGCTGAGCTTTTCTAACTGTTCTTTTAAATAATTATTCGGTTGTTCGCCATAAGCAAACTCATTTGTACGGTAACGGTCGTTCCATCTGTCAACCCAGGCTTCGTTCATATTCGCATTATTGATTTTAATTGATCAAAATAAAGGTATAGAATTTTGCCCAGGCAGCGGCGTTTCCAATATCTTCCTGAAGTAAAAATTAAGCCGGTTTGCCTATTGGGGTTTTAGGCTGATAAAACAGGAGACCCAACAACGAAAATATAATTACCGCAAAGGCGCCGATTACATTTAACCACAAAAAAGAGACAACATCAAATTCATATACGGCGATCACCGCAATTTCAGCTAAAATTGCTGCCGTGAACACCAAAGGTCCGTTTATCTTTTTAAAATAAAAAGCCACTAAGAAGATGCCCAATATTGGGCCGTAAAAAAGTGAACCCAATACATTTACGGCTTCAATAAGCGATCCCATCTGTGTAGCAAACATGGCCACTGCAATGGAGAAAATTCCCCAGGCTAAGGTATGCAGGCGACTATATTTCAGTTCATCTTCGTCTGCTATTTCTTTTTCCTCAAAAATGAGGTGTATGTCTTTTAAGGAACATGCAGCCAGAGAATTAAGTGCTGCTGAAATTGATCCCCAGCTGGCCAAAAAGATCACGGCAAAGAGCAAGCCGATCATCCCTGAGGGAAGTGTATTTTTTACAAAGTATAAAAAGATATAATTGGTATCGGTTTTTTCGGCATTATAGTTCGATTTATTAATGGCCTCTTCTACCCTGCCATGTAATTCTTTGACCTGCTTTTGGGTCGACTTAAAATCTGCTATCGAAGCATTCAATCCGGGCGACTGTTTTTCTTTTTCTTCAAGAATATGTTTTGATTGCTGGTTGAATTTCTGTTGTAATGCAGCATGTTCTTTTTCGAAAGCAGCAGCCTGTTGTGGCTGGGTTGTTTTTAAGTACTGGTAAGAACGCTCATTGAAATATATGGGAGCAGGCTTTAGCGCAAAAAAGGCAAATAACAATGCACCGATTAAAAGAATGGCAAACTGCATCGGAATTTTAACCAACCCATTTAAGAGCAGTCCCATTTTTGCATTCGTATTGTCTTTTGCAGTGATATACCGGCCAACCTGGCTTTGGTCTGTTCCGAAATAGGAAAGCGCCAGAAAAAAACCGCCGATCAATCCGCTCCAGATGTTGTATTTATCTTTCCAATCGAAGCCGGTGGTAATTACATTTAACTTGCCCGATTTACCGGCCAGGTAAAGCGCATCTTTAAAACCGATCCCATTCGGCATGTTCTGCACCAGAAGGTACCCGGCGAAGGCCATGGTACCCAAGATAATCAAAAACTGTAGTTTTTGTGTATGTGCGATGGCTTTGGCCCCACCAATATAAGTATAAATTAAAAGTATACCCCCGGTTAAAATATTCGTTAAATAAATGTTCCAGTTTAAAACACTCGAAAGGATAATACTGGGTGCATAAATACTGATCCCGGTTGATAAACCGCGTGAGAAAAGAAAAAGCAGCGAAGTTAATACCCGTGTTTTTTTATCAAAACGGTTTTCCAGGTATTCGTAAGCCGTATAAACATTCAGGCGTTGAAAAATCGGGATGAAAGTAATGCAGATGACAATCATCGCCAAAGGCAACCCAAAATAATATTGAACGAAGCGCATGCCATCGGTATAAGCCTGCCCCGGGGCTGACAGAAAAGTGATGGCGCTGGCCTGTGTAGCCATAATACCCAAAAGCACAATGTACCAGGGCATTTTATTATCGGCCTTTAAATAAGAAGCGTTACTTTTTTGCCCGCGACCAATAAAAACACCATAAGCTACCACAGCAAGCAATGTAAATATCAATACTGCCCAATCGATATTACTCATGCCCAGAATTTAGTAAAGAGGTAATAAAATACCATCTGGAATACCAGTGCCAATGCCAATAAGACATACCAGGTATTCCAGTTTTTAAATTGATTTTTCATCACTTCCCGGCCGATAAAAAGTTAAAAAACAATCTCGCTGCGCCCACATTACCTGCAGGCAACTGCCTGAAAAAGGCTAAAGGCGTGTAGATAAAATTCCCTTTACCGTATTTTGCGTAAAGTGTTGATCCTTGGAGCGGTTCTTCACCTGTATCGTTCATTTCGAAAAGGGCTTCGTATTTTGCATCCCATTTATCAGGAAAATAAGCACCACGTTCCTGCACCCAGCCTTTAAAATCTTCGGCAGTGATTTTATTCGGATAATTTAGCAGTTTGTGATTAGGGTTTAAGAATTTAACTTCCGCATTTTCTTCGGTTACCCTTTTACCGCTTATCGAGAAGGGATAAATCCCGAAATCCTGTAAGGCCATATCCTGTGTGGTATTATATTGCATTACAATGGTCCCGCCATTTTCTACATAACTACGCAATGCGTTTTGCCAGTTTTTAATCCTTTTTTCGGTATTGATCACCCTTACACCGGTTACCACGGCATCATAAGTAGCCAGTTTTGTTGCATTCAGGATGTCGGCTTCAGTGAGCACATCTACCTGCAAACCCGCCTGTCTTAAAAACTCAGGGATTAAATCACCGGCACCTTCAATATAGCCAATCTTTTTGGCGAGTACTTTTACATCCCCCTTGATTAACCAGGTGGTGGCAGGTATAAAATATTGCAAGGTGGGTAAATGTGGGTATTGGATCAGCACCTGCCCTTTCGAATATTCGTTTGCTTCTGATGAGAAAACAGCTTCAAGCTTATTCCGACTGGTTTTTATTTTGGCCAGATCTTCGGCCGGGATCAGAAAGTCTTTGATCGTTATGGTATTCTCTGCCAAATTAATTCCCTGGAAAGTTTTGATCACCTGGTTCCCGATCTTAAACCCTACCTTGCCGTAATTAATGTTTTTATTTGCTCTTAAACGGAGCGTAACACTTAGTGCTTCTTTTTCTTTAGCGAAATAAACAGGCTCAGCAAAACTTAAATCAAGCGGTGGAATAACCCTCAGCGCTTCTACCACGTCGCCTTTAACCGGATCTAATTTTTTGTAAGACAAGGGCAATTTGATCTCAAATTTTTCATTTTCAATTTTCAGCAACAATACTACATTGATGGGCGATTGTGTTTCCGGTAATCCGATTAAGGTATCGTTGGCTACACTGAAAGTTGCCGCATCTTTTGCAGGTTTGGCTAACCAGTATGGTTCGGTAGGTGCTGCATCAGCCGGAATCTGGATTTTACGCTCAACTGTAATCAGTGAGTCGTTAGCGATATTCCTGTTCAGGTTATCGGTCTGGTTTAACCAGTTCACGCTTTCTACAATTACAGGCGTAGCCGATCTTGAAATTAAATTCAGGCGAAAGTTATAGCTATTGCCTGCAATGGCCTCAGGCTGGTTGGTTACCACTTCGCCCATAAAACCTGCGCAACTTAAAATAATCTGATCAATAGCAGCCAGTTTATCTTTTCTTAAAGCCTGATCCTGTAATTCGGCAATTTTCTTTCTTAACATCAACAGCCCATGCAAACTCTTATCGGGCTGGTTGTAATTGAAAGATAACAGCACAATATCAATCAGTTCGTCAATATCACCGGTTCCTTTTTCCGACCAGTTAAGATTTATTCCATCAAATAGTGTTCGCTTGGCAGGATCGCCCAAAACATGGGTAAAGTATTCGGTTCGAACGCCGGCTACCGATTGGGTTCCTGCCCCCTGGCTTTTATGCAGGCTTCGGCTTAAACCTGCCAGTTCACCATAGCCCATGCCTAATTGTGCATCGTATTGGCCAACCGTAACTTTTAATTGATTCTCGGCCGTTGTATTTACAGATCCGAACCTAAAGGTATTCCACAACAATCTTTTTGGCTGCCAAACGGACACATATTTAAGCTGGTTAGGAAACATATTTTTATCGGCAGCAGCTTTAAAAGCTTTTTCTGCAACCACAGCAGAAGCAGCATGTTGCCCGTGCCCCGCAGCAGCTGTAGGTGGGAAACGGCAAATGATTACATCTGGCCTGAATTTTCTGATCACCCAAACCACATCGGCCGTAATACTGTCGGCATCCCATTGCTTAAAGGTATCGTTGGTATTTTTAGAAAAGCCAAAATCAATGGCCCTGGTAAAAAACTGTTGTGCCCCATCTAATCGGCGTGCCTCTAAAAGTTCGTGTGTTCTGATTAAGCCCAGAGCAGCACCTTGCTCGGTGCCTAAAAGATTTTGTCCGCCATCTCCCCTGGTAAGTGATAAATAAGCCGTTTCTACATTTTGCTCATTGATTAACCAGGATAGCAAACCGGTGTTTTCATCGTCAGGGTGGGCAGCTAAATATAAAACCTTGGGAAGGTGTTTCAAGGTTTTGAGTTCTCTATAAATTTCTGAAGATTTTGCCGGACGTACTTGTTGGGCCATGCAAAATATTGCAGGAAAGCATAATATAAATAGTGCAGTTAATCTTTTGAACATAATATTTGTTTTGCACCTCAAATATGCTTAAAAAGCTTATAAATATTGCTACCAAAACGAAAAAGGTACAAAAAATGGAGCTTCTCCGATTTACAATCGTTTAAAAACAGATTCGAGCAAATGGATGTAGAGGGTTATTCCTTCTTCAATTTCTTCGATCAGTACAAACTCATCTGCAGTATGCGATCTTGCTGATTCCCCAGGCCCCATTTTTACAGAAGGCATGGTTAGCCAACCCTGGTCGGAACTGGTAGGAGAAGTATAGGTTTTTCTGCCAAGCGAAATCCCCGCCACTACAAGCGGATGTAATATATCGATATTGGAAGGATGGAGTACATTGGGGCGAACGTTAAAATCACTTAAGGTATGGTTAATGATCACATTCAAGATCTCGCGCGGGGTATAATTGTGATCGAAACGGATATCCACCGTAAAATGACATTCGCCCGGTACAATATTATGCTGCAAACCCGCATTTATTTCTGTAACCGTCATTTTTACCGGAGCAGGTAAATGGTCTTCAATCGGGAACTGAAAATGTGAAAACCAATCAATATCCTTAATGGCTTTGTAAATGGCATTATCACCTTCTTCACGTGCGGCATGTCCGGATCGGCCTTTGGCTATACAATCAATCACCATCGAACCTTTTTCGGCAATAGCCATTTGCATACCTGTTGGCTCGCCTACTATTGCAAAAGAAATGGGTTTAAGCTCATCCAGAATACTTCTGATACCGTTTAAGCCCGAATTTTCTTCTTCGCCGGTAGCTGCCAAACATAAATTGAAAGCAAGATCAGTCGATTCGTAAAAATAAATAAAGGCAGAAATAAGTGATACCAGCGAAGCGCCTGCATCGTTACTGCCCAGGCCATGTATTTTTTCATCATAAATTATGGCATGGAAAGGGTCTAATGTATACTGCTCATTCGGTTTTACGGTATCATGATGCGAGTTGAGCAGAATAGTTGGTTTTGCGTGGTCGAAATACTTATTGTAACACCATACATTATTGTTTTTGCGGATCGTAGTAATGCCATGTTTAGCCAAATGCGATTCTATTTTATTTGCAGTGCCTTGTTCCGAACCACTAAAGGATGGAATGGCAATTAAAGCTGATAAAAGTTCTATCGCTTCATTGTATAAACGGTTTAAATCGGGATGGCTGGTGAGTTGTTTTTCTATAGTATTCATAACGGTTTATTAAATGCTTTTAAGGTTGAGGTTCTGTTTCAATTGTAGGGTATTTTCTGCACTGGCGATAATTTGATCGATATGTTCGGGGCTGAACAACATGGCCGTGCACAAACAGTTGCTTTTATTTTTGCTTTCGAGGATAGCATAGTTAACACAGCTTTTGCAGCCTTCCCAAAAAGCGGTATCCTGGGTAATTTGTGCAAAGGTTACAGGCTCGAATCCCAGTTGACTATTCATTTTCATAATGGCTGCGCCGGACGTGATGCTGAATATTTTGGCTTCGGGATACAAGCGACGGGAGAGACTGAAGATCCGGTTTTTAATACTTTTTGCAACGCCGGCGTTTCTAAATTTAGGCGCTACAATTAATCCTGAATTGGAAATAAAGGTGTTTTTTTGCCAGCTTTCGAAATAGGAAAAACCTACCCATTCACCAGCTGCAGTTACTGCGATAACGGCTTTCCCGGCATTCATCTTTTCGACAACTGAAGCCGGTGTTCTTTTCGCAATTCCTGAACCCCTTAACAATGCCGAGCTTTGAGTTTCTGTTACAATTTCATCTGCATACTTTGCATCTGCACTGGTTGCTACCCTGACAAAAATTATTGAATTGTTCATTTTAATAAAATTTCATAACTGCCAGTCATCAAAAGCGATACCCACGCAGCGAACAAAACAACAAAACACTGATTATCAATGTGAAAAATTTAAAAAACATATACCATTGCTGTAAGGATGAACAAAATCATATCATTTTGAAAGGCTTCTTTCCATATTGAAAAACTATTTTTATTTTCTGCCTGACTGGTTGAGTTCCGAGCTAAAGCCGAAAGGGCCAATTGTCACAATCGTTACTTATTCGGTATATTTATTGTTAATATTGCAGCATAATTTTTACCTATGAATGGGATGGTCCTCATCATCGATGATGAAAAGAAAATCAGCAGTTTACTTTCCAGAATTATAGAACTCGAAGGTTTTAAAACCTTACAGGCAGGTACTGGGAAAGAAGGCCTTAAATTACTTAAAAACAATGATGTGAGTATTGTTATCAGTGATGTAAAACTGCCTGATGTAAATGGCGTTGCGCTGGTTAAAGATCTTAAAGCCATAAAACCTTATGTGGAAATTATAAACCTCACTGCTTACGGTACCATTTCTGATGGCGTTTTGGCTATTAAGAATGGGGCATTTGATTATCTCGTAAAAGGCGACGATAACGATAAGATTATTCCGCTTTTATACAAAGCCATGGATAAATCGAACCTGCAGCGAAGGGTTTCTGACCTGGAAAATAAAATCGCCAAAAAACACAGCTTCGAAACCATTATCGGTCAATCAAAAGCCTTAAAAGAAGCCATTGATCTTGCCAAAAAAGTAAGTGCAACTGATACTACGGTATTGCTGTTAGGCGAAACCGGTACAGGAAAGGAAGTTTTCGCCCAATCTATCCATTACGAAAGTCCGAGAGCGGCCAAACCATTTGTAGCCTTAAACTGCAGCGGTTTTAGTCCCGATTTATTGGAGAGCGAACTGTTCGGTTACAAGGCAGGGGCCTTTACCGGCGCAAATAAAGATAAAAAGGGCTTGCTTGAAGAAGCCAATGGAGGTACCTTACTATTGGATGAGATAGGCGAAATGAACCTCGATTTACAAG
This sequence comes from Pedobacter zeae, assembly GCF_014196715.1. Taxonomy (GTDB): domain Bacteria; phylum Bacteroidota; class Bacteroidia; order Sphingobacteriales; family Sphingobacteriaceae; genus Pedobacter; species Pedobacter zeae. The sequence continues at coordinate 311,210 of NZ_JACIEF010000002.1, read as the reverse complement.
CCAAATTATTACGGGTACTGGAAAGCCAAACTTTTATAAAAGTGGGCGATACCTTAACCCAACAGGTAAACGTGCGGATTTTAGCTGCCACCAACAAAGATTTAAAAGCAGATGCGGCATCCGGAAAATTCAGGTCTGACCTTTATTACCGGCTTTCGGTTTTCACCATCATTTTGCCACCGCTCAGGGAACGTAAAGCCGATATCCCTGCATTGGCTAAACATTATTTAAAAGATTTTGCCGATAAGGTGAACCGCCCGACACCCAAAATGAACGATAAGATTTTATCTATTTTGAGCGATTACAACTGGAAGGGAAATATCCGTGAATTAAAAAACGTAATAGAACGTTTGGTCATTTTATCAGATGGCGATACACTGAGTGCAACTGCACTTCCACCGGAGTTTTTTGAGTTTGCGCCAATAGAAAACGATTATAACCTGCAACAGATAGAAAAACAGCATATCCAAAAAGTGCTGATCCATACCAAAGGAAACAAAACAGAAACTTCGCGGTTATTGGGCATTGGTTTAACTACGCTTTACCGCAAGATAGAAGAATACCAGATCAGAGAACTTTAAGGTTGAAGGCAGGAAGGTTGGGGCTTTTGAGCCCAACAGGATTACTTTTTCATCTGTCTCATATCTAACCTCCCTAATCTCATTTAAACTTCAAACCTGATCCACTTATCACCTTCGTGGCCGAAAATAAAAGAACCGGGATGTAACATTTCGGCAATATCTTCAATTAATGAAACCGCATTTTCGGCAGTTCTTTCGCGTTCAGCATCGTCGTTCAATAAAATGATGCGGCTGTTTTTTACGGCCGGCCAATCGGTATCCAATACAGAAGGCACTTCGCGCATCAAATCTGTTAAGGTTTTACCCGGCTGGTAGTAAATGATGAAAGCAGCACTTAAAATATCCGTTTCCAACCTGCCTCCTGCCAATGCGATCTCTTCTGACAAAAGATAACCAGGATTGTTTCCGGTATCCAGGCAGGCTACAGGCATTTTATCCATAAATTTAATTTTGTGTTCCACTAAATCTAAACGTTCCTGTAGTTCTTCCTGTTTAGCAGCATCGAGGCCAATAAATAAATCGTTTAAAAAAGACATCTGCATTAAATTTATTAATTTGTGCAAAAATAACATTCCTGATCGCATGCGTGGCTCATTTAAATATATATTTTGGATTTTTTGTATCATCTTACTCTTTTCCTGTAAGGAAAGCAATGAGCACAAAGACAAAAAAGTATTCAATATCAATCTCGACCAGGGTTTAACCTCCATTGATCCTGCCTTTGCCCGCAACCAGAACGCCATCTGGATGACGAACCAAATCTTTAACGGACTGGTACAGATCGATTCATCCCTGCAAACCCTTCCGTGCATTGCAAAAAGTTGGCAGGTTTCGGAAGATGCACTCACCTACACCTTCAATCTGCGTAATGATGTTTATTTTCATGACGATCCGATATTCAAAAATGGAAAAGGCAGAAAAGTTGTGGCAAGCGATTTTGTGTACAGCTTTTACAGATTGATTGATCCAAAAGTAGCCTCATCGGGCGGTTGGATTTTTAGTGATAAAGTGAAAGATAAAAACAATTTTATAGCACTGAACGATTCCACGTTCAAGATTAAACTGGTTCGTCCTTTTCCGCCGTTTATGAGTTTGCTTACCACACAATACTGCTCAGTAGTACCCAAAGAGGTGGTAGAACATTATGGGAAGGACTTTAGAAGTCACCCGGTTGGAACCGGCCCGTTTAGGTTTAAATACTGGAAAGAAGGTGAAATACTCGTACTTTTAAAAAACGAACATTATTTCGAAAAAGATGAAAAAGGAAAGGCACTGCCTTATCTTGATGCAGTAAAAGCCACATTTATAACGGATAAACAGAGTGGTTTTATGAGTTTCCTAAAAAAAGACCTTGATTTTTATTACAATGTTGACGGAAGCTACCGCGATGATATCCTGACCAAAAGCGGAAAAATGACCTCAAAATACAAGGGAAAATTTACGCTGACCAAAAGTCCGTACCTGTGTACAGAATATGTTGGAATATTGGTAGACACAAATCTTTCGATTGTGAAAAAATCGCCATTGAGGCAGAAAAAAATCAGGCAGGCTATTAATTATGCCATAGACCGCGATCGACTGATCAAATACTTAAGAAATGGGATCGGTGTTGCGGCCACTTCTGGTTTTATTCCGAAAGGAATGCCAGGTTTCGACAGCTTGGCTGTACGGGGGTATGCCTATAATCCTAAACTTGCTGCCAAGCTTTTGGCAGAAGCCGGCTATCCTGAAGGTAAAGGCCTTGCCGAGGTAACCTTAAATACCACCACCACTTATAAAGATCTGATTGAGTTTATCCAGGGCGAGCTTACAGCGATTGGCATCAAGGTAAAAATTGATGTCAGTCCAAGCGCCAGTTTAAGAGACCTGATGTCGAAAAATCACGTCAATTTTTTCCGCGGCTCCTGGCTGGCAGATTATGGCGATGGAGAAAACTTCCTCTCCATGTTCTACTCCAAAAACAAAGTGCCTTACGGACCCAATTATACGGCTTTCTACAACAAAGCATTCGACGAGCTTTTCGAGAAATGCTATTACGAAGCCAATGATGAAAAGAGATTTGAGCTGTACCGCAAAATGGACCAGATGGTTATGGATTACTCGCCGGTTGTACCCTTGTTTTACGATCAGTCTGTAGTAATGCTACAGAACAACATTAGCGGATATTCTTTTAATCCCTTGAGTTTAATGATTTTGAAGAGGATTAAAAAAAGCGCAACATAAAAATCAATGTGATCAGCCCGGGCTTGTTTAAAACCTTTAACATTAAATAGTGTGGCCCTTCGACAGGCTCAGGATGAACATACGATTTCAAACTATTTTTTCTCCATTAACTTTCTTTTAAGGAAATCGGCGGTTGCTTCGCTTACTTTTAAACCGTTAGAAAATTTCATCCAGTGGTGGGTATCATCCGGGATGGCGAGAAACTCAAAATCAAACTTCTTATCTTCAAAACGTTTAATGAGGTCTACACTTTGGTTAAAAGCAACGTTTCTATCATCATCAGCATGAATAATCAATGTGGGCGAAGTCCAGGTATTTACATAACTTACCGGCGACGATTCTTCGGCTACCTTTTCAGCAAGAGCTGCATCGGGTGCGGGCTTCCGTCCCTCCTGGGCTAAAGTAGTAAACCGGTTATTTACGCCATGTATATCTACCCCTGCAGCAAACAATTTAGAATCTTTACCAAGGGCAAGCGCGGTCAGGTATCCGCCATAAGAACCTCCATAAATCCCGATTTTTTCTTTGTTGATCATGGGCTGTCTGGCAAGCCAGTCGCCCGCGGCTTTAATATCCTGGTATTCTGATGCACCCTGCGCTCCTGCATGCAAGGGTTTATGAAAATCATAACCATAGCCGGTCCCCAGGCGGTAATTAACAGAAAGAACCATAAAGCCAAGATGAACGAGGTATTGATTTAAGGCATAATCTATCGAATAGTAATCCATAGGATTCCAGCCTAAAAGCATTTGCCTTTGCGGGCCACCGTGTACATATACGATAGCAGGTTGATTTTTAACCGCTTTTTTTGGGGAGAACAATTGGCCATAAACGGTACTTCCGTCAGCAGCTTTGAAGTTAACATGCTGAGGCAGCACCATCTCTCTGAGGGGAAAATCATTTGGAATAAGGGATTCGCCAATGAGTTTTAGTGCTTTTCCGGGATTGATAAGCGCAGGTAAAAGCGGTCTTTCGGCAGTAGCGCTTAAACAGAAAAATGTTTGGATATCGCCCGAAATAACCGGATAGGCTTCTATGCCTTTCCCATGGGTTAAGGGTTGCATATCGGCCTGGCTGACCGAAACTTTATAAATGTGCCGCCTATCCAGGTCATCGGCATCTTTGCCTGTATTGGCTGCAAAAACCAATGTTTTCTTATCGGTACTTAACTTAATGTTCTCTACAGCAAAATTACCGGGGGTGAGCAACACTTTTTTTGATCCGTCGGGATTAATGGCATAAAGGTGCGGCCACCCGTCTTCATAAGAGGTAAAAATAATTTTTCCATCGGCCCATAATAAGTTTGCCCCACCATCAATTGAAGGGAAAGAACCGCGTAAAGTTTCGGGGGCTTTCCAGATCTGTTTTCCAGTACCTGTATTAACATTTACTGTCCAAATGGCCCATGGCTGATGCTTCCTGGTTAAAATGGAGTCGGTTTCACCGCCGGCACCGGGTGTTCTTATAAATGCAATGTCATTTCCATCCGGCGACCATACCGGGGTATTATCTTTGGAGAAAGACGGCAATAGCCATTTAACCGGTGTTTGCTGGTCGGTATAAATCCCTAAAAAAGAATGATCGTTACGATTGGAAATAAAAGCAACTTTTTTGCCATCGGGCGACCATTTACAGGACCCATTTATTCCTTTTGCGTAAAATAGATTTTTCGCTGCCGATGTTCCGTCAACAGGGCTGATCATCACCTGACCATTTTTAGTAAAAATAACCTGGTCGCTATTGGGTGAAATAACCGGATAATCGCCTTCGCCCAAAAGCACTGTTTTACCCCCCTCAAAAGGAATGCAAAATACCTGAACTTTGGGTGCAATAGGAGACGAATTTGCATTAACCGGACCGCCATCCCTTCCCCCATGATCCCCACCGCGTACAAATACGATCCACTTTCCATCAGCAGAAATAGATAAACCGGTTAGCTCCTGACCGTCGTCTTCACTATAATCTGTAATTTTTACTGCTTGGTAATGCGGGGCCTGTGCTACATAAATATTTCTTTTACCCTGTTCGTTCGCAGCCCAGGCGATTTTAGCACCAACCGGGGCGGCCACCAACTGGCTTGGAAAAGGATAAGATAAAACAGATTTTAAACTGAACGACTGCGCGAATACACCGTAAGCAGAAAGTAAAACGAATAGGATAATCGATAGTTTCTTCATTTTGTAAAGGGTTTGGCGTTGGGCGCATGGCGAATAGCGTTTGGCAAATGGTGTACAAAACGCTTTCCGCCACACCCTATACGCTTTATCTTACTGATCCCACCACAACCTGGTTGTTCTTGGCACATCTACAGGCACATTACTACCATTTTTACTTCTTTCGCCCTGCGGATAATCTAACCGGCGGATAAAATCAGTTAAGACCGCATTTACGGGAAGCGTAAAATCTTTATATTTATAATCGTATCGGCGGGCATCATTCCAGGCTTCAGGATTCAGATAAGTGGCAACATATTTTTCTTTTAAGATTAAATCTTTGGTTAAAGAGGCTGCACCAACTGCTACCCGTGGATCGGCCAAATAAATGGCCTTATCAGCAGCAGCCACCTGAAATTTATCCATATTAGCTCCTATTGCGGCCAGGTAAGCAGCATAAGCCCGCGGCCTGTCAGTGGCTAATGCAGCTTCCGCTTCAATAAACTTTAATTCGGCATAGGTTGCAATAAATATTGGGGATGTTGGACTGGTCCAAGGCGAGTTGACAGAGATATAACATTCATCTTTAGTTGTATTGCCTCCGGTACCCCGGTTACCTGCGCCATTTACCGTACCGATGTAAATATTATTAATGGTTTTATCGGTTATTTTCGCAATTCTGGGGTCGAACAAACCATATGTAGTGCCATTAAGCTGATCGATCAATTGTTCAGAAAGCCATCCGCCTAATGATTGAGATGCATTTGCGATGGCCACACTTGCCCAAAAGTTTCTGGTTACAAAAGTTCCCATAGCAGCATCATCCGCATTAGAAGTAAATGAGTTACTTACTGCGTTAAGTACCGCTGTTGCATTATAGGCGGATGTTTTACTTACTTTATTTAAAAGCCTTGCCTTAAGTGCATAGGCAAATTTTAACCAGTTTGCCCGCTCTGATGTTCCGGAGGTCCCATAAATAAGATCGCTTGCAGGAGTGAGCTTTATGGTTGCGTTTGTTTTGGCCAATTCTGCAATAGCCTCGTCAACAAGAGCCATGCTTTGGTTGTAAACCTCTTGCCCGCTGTCATATTTAGGGGTAAAATTGGTTACATTAAAAGCCTGTGAAAATGGCGCATTACCCCATAAGTCGTTAACCATAATCAGGTTATACGCAATCAGTACATCCGCAACGCCTTTATATTCGCTTGATCCTTGTGATGTAGCAAGTTTTTTCATTTCATTGGCATCGGCCATCGCGAAATAAAGTGCATCCCAGGTGGAGCTGAAATCAATTGATTGATAAGTATCGCCCGCTGCGCTGGCTGATGGATTTGCAGTATATTGTACATAAGGTACAATTATACTGGCAACATTATAACTGTTTATACCTGCCTTTGCAGTTGATGTAGCCAATAAAGATGGCAGCGTTGGAACGGTAACCTGATTGGGGTTATCAGCTAATTTATCAAAGTAGCTATCCTTACAGCTTTGCAAGCTTAGTGTTGCTATTAAAGCTGAAAATATTGTGTATTTTATATTGTTTTGCATCGTATTTCCTTTTTAAAAACCAACATTAATAGAAAAAAGGATAGTCCTGGCACTTGGATAGGTAAAACCGGCAGAACCATCGTTATTACTGCCTGAATCAAAAGAACTGGATTCAGGATCTACACCATAGTATTTTGTCCATAACCAGAGGTTATTTCCTGTTACCGACAAACTCGCTGATTTTATTGTTTTAGCAGGAAGCCATTTTGCCGGTAGGGCATAACTTAAACTTGCTGAACGTAAACGTACCCACGAAGCATCGGAAACAAATGGCTCCGAAACATTTCTATAGTATACCCTGTAATAACCTTCTCCATAATCCACACCATCTACTGTATTCTGCCCTAACCATACTGGCTTGGTATTGGGTGTTCCATTGGCCAATACACCATCAAACACCTTATACGATCTTCTGTCAGCAGTATAATCCGGTAACCCGAAGGCAGCATAAAAATCTTCAAGCCAGTTATATTTTTCAAATCCTAAACGGGCATCAAAAAGTACATTTAAGCTAAATTGCTTATACCTGAAAGTATTACCCAAACCGATAACATAATCGGGCTGTGAGTTACCAAGCAAGCGTTGTTGTCCGCCGGAAATTACCGGGAAGCCGTTTGCTCCAATCAATAAGGGCAGATTTTTATCTAAGAATATAGGATCCTGGGCCTGAGGAGAATATCGGGTAAAATAACTTCCGTAGATATTTCCGTAAGGTTGTCCTTCAATTAATTTCATGGTTACCCCCGCATTTCCATAGCCCCTGGCCGCACCGTAAACCAGTTCAGTTATACCGTTTGGCATGGTTAATACTTTATTCCTGTTGGCCGAAAGGTTGAGGTTTACGTCCCATTTAAATTGTTCGGTAACGATCGGTTTTCCGTTGATCACCAGTTCCACCCCCCTATTCCGGATATCGCCTGCATTAATAAAAGATGAAACGTAACCTGTAGCAGAAGAAACCTGCGCACGTACGATCTGATCCTTACTCAATGAATAATAATAAGTGAAATCGAAGCCTAAACGGTTTTTCAAGAACGACATTTCTAAACCCGCCTCAAAAGTGTTTGTAAATTCAGCCCTGAGCCCGGGGTTCCCAAGATTTGGAGAAATAGTTAGTCCGGTTGTACCTGTCGGAAGACCAGTATAACTTACAAAACCCGAAGAGGTGGCATATTCCGATGCATCTTTTCCGATTTGAGCATAAGATAACCGTAGCTTTGCCTGACTGATTGCCGTTGGCAGCTTAAAATGATCTGAAAACACATAACTCAAACTTGCCGACGGATAAAAGAAAGATCTGTTATCTTTTGATAAAGTTGAGGTAATGTCATTTCTTCCTGTAAGCGTTAAGAAAAGGTAGTTATTATAATCAAAGGTAGCTTCACCAAAATAGCCAACCAGCCTTTTCTCCGTTATCGCTTGAGATGGCGTTAACACCTTTGCATTCCCCAGATTGAAGAAATTATAAATACTTAACTGACTTCCCAGAACACCAATATCCTTAACACGTTTATCGTAAATTTCCTGTCCAACCCTCAATGTGCCATTCAAACCTTCAGCTATTTTCGAACTGAACGTTGCCACAAAAGTGCTGTTCAAAGTCCTGAACTTGGTGTTATATTCGCCATAAAAACCAAAATCATTATCATATACATTTTCGCCGGTAAACATTGGCCCTCTTGCTGTTCTTATCCTGTTATCGTTATAGGTATCAACGCCAAAACGGTACGCAAAATTTAACCATTTAACCGGCTCATATACCACACTCGCCCCACCAATGAAACGGTTTACATCGCCTTTCAGTTTGTTATTTGCGGTGCCCCATATGGGGTTGTTTGTACCGAGATATACCTGTGTGCCATCAGGATTTTCAGAATTTGAAACATCGTATCGTGGCGACCAATAAGCCAGGCTTTCGCCAAACCTGTCGGCACTGTAGGTATATCCTCCAGAATTGTTAAAATTCATGTTTACCGAAGCTTTAAGTTTACTGCTGATGGTAAAATCGGTATTCAGCCTTGCAGAAAAGTTTTTGTAATCGGTGTTGGGCATCATTCCTTTCTGATAAAGCTGGGAAACTGAAGAAAAGAACTTGATGGCTTCACTTCCTCCTGCTGCCGAAACTGAATTTTTAATTTGCTGCCCGGTTCCGAATGCCTGTTTATAATTATTAAACAGCTGATCGGGATGTGTCGGATCTATCAATTTTGCCTCCGCGATAGTTGGGCCCCATGCCGGTCCGATACCAGCGGGAGGATTGGTATAAATCCCTCTAACACCCTGGGTATATTCTGTCTGAACATCGGGGCTGATCAGTACGTTATCAAAACCATAAGTACTGTTAAGATTAATATTAACTCCACCTGCTTTACCTTTTTTTGTGGTAATTACGACTACGCCATTAGCCCCCCTTAAACCATATAGTGCAGTTGCCGCCCCACCTTTTAAAATATTGATGGTTTCGATGTCTTCAGGATTCACGTCCGATGCCCTGTTGCTTACCCCCCTTGCACCATAAGCTGTTCCTCCGGGATTGGCTCCCAATGTTGAGGTTGTATTATCTATCTGCACCCCATCAATTACATATAAAGGATCGCCGGAAATGTTCGGATCGATAGAGTTAACTCCCCTGATCCGGATATTTGCCCCCTGCCCGGGGCCACCGCCTGTACTCGAGATGGTTGCACCGGCTACCTTGCCCTGCAAGGCATTGATCAGATTGGGCTGGTGATTAAAATTAAGGTCTTTATCGTTTACCGTTTGTGCCGCATAGCCTAGAGATTTGGCCTGCCTTGTAATACCCAACGCAGTTGAGATGGTTACTTCCTGTAATTCCTGAGCATCTGAGGCCAGTGTCGCATTAATAGTCGTATTGCTGCCAACTGTAAGTTCCTTGGTTTTATAACCAATAAGGCTGATCACCAGCACAGCACCTGGCGATGGTACCTGAATGGTAAAAACACCAGTAACATCAGTTGAGGTACCCGTTGCAGTACCCTTAATTTTTATACTTACTCCAGGTAGCGGACCACCATCATCAGAAGAAGTTATTTTTCCTGTTATGGTTTTTACCTGAGCAAAAGTGGTTACGCCGGTAAGTAAAATGCACAGAAAAACAAGTGAGGTAAAGATTTTTCTCATATCTGGATTTGTTTAGGTTAATCATTAGCTATTGCAATATAAGTTTTTAACGGCACAAAAACGCACAAAACATAACAACAGGAACCAATTTAAAGTATTTTTTACATTACAAAATGCACATCCTGCACAAACAAGCAAACAAACTACTCTGAAAACCGCAAAAAAACAGATGCAATACCAATATAGCCAAAAAATGCCAGGAGATCGCTATTTAAAATCATCAATATGATACCAAGAGGGAATTCTGACCGTTCAAACAATCGTTTAATTGAGTTATACCTGAGTTCAATTCACCATCCGTTCTGATAATGTTCTTACAAATGATTTTCTTTTCCGGTCGTCGCCCTGAACCGGAATTCAGATAGGGTATTATTAGTTTAACCACAGTAATCAACCAGTGGTACCGCCGGCACCAGTTGATTTTCCTGCTAAAAGAAAAAAGTCTTTCCGGGTTAATGGAAAGACTTTTAAAATATATGGAGTTTGGGTTTTTACTGTTGTATACCCCCCATACCACCTTGCTGCTGATCTTGCTTGATATCGTCGTTTTTAATCTTTTTCTTCTCTGTAAATTTAAGCTTACCGAAAGAATAACTAAAGTTAACACCAAAAGAACGTAATGGATAATAGATATTCTGACTTTGAAAGACTGTTCCGGTTGGCATTATAGAGTTGTTTACCGTCTGAATGTGAAGATCTTTTGTAAACGGATTTAAAGTATTAACACCAATTGAACCTTTTTTATTTAAAATATCTTTTTTGAAAGATGCTCCATAAAAAACCATTGCATCCGTTTTACCCTGATAAGTTCTGCGCGGAGAATTTACTACACCGAATAATTCAAAATTGTAGCCTTTACTGAACCCGTAAGCTGAACGGAGAAAAATATTATAATTTAAGTAAGTACCGGTATTAAAATCAATTAGCCTGTTGTTCACTTCATAAGTATTTAATCCGAAATTACTCATTATAGTCCATTTGGGTTTAGGATTGTACGAGCCAAATACATTGAAACCATACGTCTGACCAGTACCCACATTGATATAAGTGGTTAATGGCGTATTGGCAACTGTTGTAGTAAGCGAACTTTCTATGATCCCGCCGGTGCGTCGGTAAAATACAGACGCATTAATTACCGATCCTTTAATAAATGTACTGTAGCCCAACTCGAGGTTATCGCTTAATTCGGGAGCCAAATATGGATTTCCCTGCATTAAGCTAATCGGGTTACTGTCGTTAAGAAAAGGATTTAAATAATTTTGTCCAGGTCTTTGTAAACGACGGTTATAGCTTAGTTTTAACGTGGTGTTACCTTTTAGGGTTTGAGATATAATTGCGCTTGGAAATAAATTTAGATAATCATTCTTCTGAATTCCATTGGCTTTGGTATTAAAACTTATTGAGGTATACTCGGTTCTTAAACCACCTTTAAATTTTAATTTTTTGGTTAAATCAAAGTTTATTACACCATAAGCCGCAGCAACATCCTGATTGTAATCAAAATCCTGAGAAGAAAAATCGAACTGGCTTTTTATGGTACGAAAAATCCCTTTTGCCCCCACTTCTAAAGTTGTTGATTTAGAAAACGGATAAGTATAGTCAGTCTGAACAGTATACTCGTTATTTTTACTGGTATTATTTCTTTGAGTAGTTACACCTGTTGAAGAACCCTGGGGAATAAGTGTATTACTAAAACTTTGTGGCGTACGTCCGGCAGATAATTGTGCTGAAATGGAAAACTCTTCCCCTTCTTTCTTAGAGGTCTTTTTATAATCCACATTCCAATCTACATTGCTAAAGGTCATATCCATATCGCTGATGTTTTTTTGGAAAATGCTGTTATAAATAAAATCCGACTCACCCGGTCCTCCGTTAGAAAAACGGTTGAACTTTACATTAGAGCTAATGTTATTGTAAGCATTAAAGTCGTAATCAACCCCCAGGCTACCGTTTAAACCATTTCTACTCCATTTTGAGTATCCATCTTGTGATAAGTTATTAAAACCGCCATTGTTTAATGCGGTATTATTAACGATGACAACCCTTGAATTTTGGGCATATGCAAAATTACCTCCAAGAGCTGTGTTAACACTTAAACGGCCTGTTTTCGCAGTTAAATTGAAAGCACCATTGTTCTGGCGTGTACCTGCAGATGCATTTAGCGAACCGCTTACCCCTTGTGCATTCGATTTTTTAGTAATGATATTGATAATACCTCCAGATCCTTCAGCATCGTATTTTGCAGACGGGCTGGTAATTACTTCTACACTTTTAATCTGTTCTGCAGGAATCATTTTTAAGGCGTCGGCAACACTACTGGCCATTGTTCCTGAAGGTTTACCATTAATCAATACCCGCACCGCACCGCCACGGAGTTGAACATTTCCATTCATATCAACCGAAAGCATCGGCACTTTACGCATCACATCGGTTGCATCGCCTCCAGCATTGGTACCATCAGCTTCAGCATTATAAACCATTCTGTCGATTTTATTTTCAATAACTGCCTTTGTTCCCTGAACCTCAACATCGGCCAAAGTATTCCCTGTTCCGGAGATATAAATGGTTCCTAAGTTGTTATCGGGTTTAGACGGGGTGGTAGTAACTAAAACCGTTTTTGTTTTGTAACCCATAAAACCGATCATCAGTTTATAAGCATCCGGAGCAACATTTTGCAGGGATAATTTTCCTTTCTCATCCGTTACCCCACCATTTACAGATTTATTGTCTTTTACCGTAATTAAGGATACCGTTGCGTAATCAATTGGTTTTTTGGTGAGTGAATCAAGTATAACAGCTGTAATACGTCCGGTAACTGTTGCTTTTTTCGCTGCTCCACCAAAGCCACCACTGGGAAACTGGGCATGCGCGGTAAGAAATATTCCTAGGATAAAAGTTAATAGTAGAAGTTTTTTCATTTTAATAGTTAGTCTTTTGTAATTAGTCTACGCAAATTGCATTTTGTTACAATTATACGCCATACTTTTTACACCAACTCTATCAATTAGTCGGTAAATGTTAGGCTTTTATCGGCGAATAGATTGGTTCATTGGTCAATAGTTTATGGGTTGATAGTCGAATTAGGATTGATGGCTCTAATTATCCAAATCAACTACTCCACTCATGACTTAAGACTAATCAATTTAATACCATGACATTTTCTAACTTACCGGGCAATTAATTATAAAACCATCATCCATCTTACCTCACTACCTTGAAATATTATTTGGTCTTGAGTAAACCATTTGCATTACATTAATATTCCGCATGGCAAAAGCGGCTTCGCAATAGTTGAGGTAATAGTTCCACTTTCGTATAAAGGTTCCGTCAAAACCCAGGGCTTTTACTTTATGGAGGTTTTTATTGAATTCCAGAAACCATAAATGAAGTGTACGGGCATAATCGAGCCCCATATCTTTTAAATCGACCAGGGTTAAATCACCGGTTTCATTTATTGCTTTATTGATGGCCGCTACTGAAGGTAAAAGCGAACCCGGAAAAATATGCTTCTGAATCCAATCTACACTGTTTCGCAATTTATCGTACCGGCAATCGGGAGAGGTAATAACCTGAAAGGCAAAAATTCCATCGGGTTTTAATAACTTTTGACATTTTGCGAAATAGGTTTCCAGGTACTGATGGCCTACAGCTTCCAGCATTTCTATGGAAACGATCTTATCAAAAGTACCCTCAATTTTCCGGTAATCCTGAATAATGATCGAAACTTTGTCAGCAAGTCCTTCTGCATGAACACGCTCCATCGCAAGTTTTTGTTGTTCTTTAGAAATGGTAACAGAAGTAACGCTACAGCCGTAATTTTTAGCCAGAAAAATTGCATTACCGCCCCAACCGCTCCCAATTTCGAGCACATGGTCGGTTGCTTTAATTTTTAGCTGCCTGGCCAGGCGATCATATTTGGCATATTGTGACTCTTCTAAACTTAAATCTTCAGGGTTAAAATAACCGCTGGAATAAGTCATGGTTTTATCCAGAAAAATAGCGAAGAAATCGTTATTCAGGTCGTAATGCTCGGAAATATTTTTCTGCGATCCGGCCAAAGAATTCGCCCGGCGTACATGATAGATTTTGTTAACCCACTTAAAAACATTAAGCGCAATTGATTTCACCCTGCTCCCGGTAACCGAAGGGGCATTTTCAATATTCAGGATTATCCATTTAATTACGTTGGTAATGTTAGTGGTATCCCACAGGCCCGAGGTGTACCCTTCTCCAAAGCCAATATCGCCATAAAGCACAATAGACTTAAAGAAATCGGGATGGTTAACCTGTATATGCGCCTCGATTTGATGCTCACCGTTTCCAAAAACCATTGTTTCGCCTCCAGGCAACGAAAGTTCCAATTTGCCCAATGTCATTTTAGAAAGCGCCTTAAGCACTGCTCTTTCGAAAAAACCCGTTGATGTTCTGGTAGCGGTAAGCGTATTCATAATTTTTAATCTGGTTGATTTTTGGTCTTATAGGGTCTATATACGTTACGTTGCAGTTCAGGGTTTTCAGCTTTTGGATGAAAAGGTATTTTTTTTATCCACAGCCTAAAGGCCTGCCAATGGATCATGGCCATTACCTGCAAAGGAATTAAAGGTATGGTGAAAAAACAACGCAATAAACCGGCATTGGTTAATGGCTTTTTATCTCCCTTTAAAGTACTGATAAAAAACAATTTACCATGCTTATCCAGGTCATTAATTTTAATATCAAGTTGATCAGCGGGCACTTTCAATTTAAAATCGAAAGCATCGTCGTGATCGATAAATGGTGACACATAAAAATATTTGGTTGTTATTTTTTTAAAGGTATCGCCATGCAATTCGTCTCTTCCAAAGAAAAAAAGTTTCATCTCCCGGTAGGTATTGCTGATTTCGGCCACACAACACACCGGATTTCTTTCCTGGTCGAAGCAATAATAAAAAGACACCGGATTAAAGTTATATCCCAGAACATTGAGATTGGTAAGCAGTTTTATTTTAAGCCTGCTGCCATCTACACCATTCTCTTTTAAATAATCTTCTAAATGTTGACGTGTATTTTTTGTTTTATCGGGCTTTTCTCTTGGCAACTGAAGGTGTTCGCCATCGCGAAAAGAAAAAAGGTTAAATTTATTCCGGCTGAACCAGCGCAATTTTTGCGCAAGCAGATCCAACTCATCCAGATCAATATAAAACATATACACGTTGTACCAAAAGGAATGTTTTTTGGGTGCCAGGCGATGGTGCATTACCTTAGCGGTGTAGATGTTTGAATTGAATTCCATTGTTGTTACAATTTACAAAATTTGTTGCTGATTTTTCATTCTGAGTATACTGTCATTCTGAGCGCAGAGAAGAATCTTTTCTAAAAGATCCTTCATTACATTCAGGATGACAGATTATGATAAAAATGCGCATTGCGAGAAGGAACGATGAAGCAATCTTTCATGCTCGTAATTCTTACATTAAAGATTGCTTCGTCGGCTGAAAAAGCCTTCTCGCAATGACGTAATTTCCTTAACACCTGACAAGGATAGCGAAGTACAACACCGTCGAGCCCCATGTTTAGTACTCAACCAAGCTAAACCTAATGAATAGATCTTAGCCGAGATAACGATCATTGAAGACAGGTTAAACCCGGAAAAATGATTAGATCATCAAAGCCCCCGGCACAAATCCACCGCGCTCTTGTAAGCATCTTCATGAAAACCATATTTAAAATAACTTCCGCAATAATAAACTGGCCCGGTTTCGTTTAGTTTGTGTAAATGCTCCTGTGCCTGCATGGCAGGAACATCGAACAAAGGGTGATGATAATCGATTTCTTTGATGATCTTGTCTGGATTTAAAGTTCCGGTGGGGTTAATGGATACAAAATAATTTTGCTTTTTAGAAACCCCCTGTAAACTGTTCATCCAATAAATGGTGCTCGGTAATAATTTATCGCCGTTTTTTTCTACGCGGTAATTCCAACTGCTCCAGGCCAGCCTGGTTTCGGGCATCTGCTTTTCGTCGGTATGTATCACAGCTTTGTTTAGCTGGTATTTAAACTTAGAAAGCAGTTCGGTTTCGAGCGCTGTTTTATCTTTTATGATTTCGAAAGTCTGGTCGGCATGAGCGGCTATGATCACTTTATCGAATTCGAATTTCTCGCCCCTTTGATTTTCCACTTCAACTTTGCCATTCTGCAAACGTTTTACTGAAACAATTTTAGTATTGATCTTAATCCTGTTCCGAAAAGGAGCGATCAGTTTTTCCCGGTAAGACTGACTGCCATTTTGCAGCGTATACCATTGGTGCTGGGTATTTAAGCCCAAAAAGCCATGATTTTTAAAGAACCGGATCAGGGTAACTGCCGGGAAATCCAGAATCTGCTCCATGGGTGCACTCCATACTGCTGCACTCATCGGAATAAGGTATTGCCAAAGCATATCATCGCTATAACCAAAGGCATCAAAAAACTGCCTGATCGAATAATCCTGATATTCCGGTTTATCCAAAATTTCGACACTCTGCTTGTTGAAACGGTTAATCTGCATCAACATTTTTAAATAAGAAATATTGAAAAAATTCTTCCTTTGGGCGAAAAGATGGTTTAAGCTCGATCCGCTGTATTCTAACTTTTTGGGCAGAAATTGTACACTGAAAGACATATCGGTTTTAATTACCGGGGCCTCAATCTCAGCAAACATTTCTGTAAGATTTGGATAAGTCTGGTAATTAAAAACCATAAAACCACTGTCGAGGTAAATGGGTTTACCGTCCTCTTCAAGTGTAATGGTATTGGTATGCCCCCCGATATAACCGAGCTCTTCGAAAAGTGTAATATCGTATTGATGTTGCAACTTATGGGCACAGCCCATACCTGCTATTCCTGAGCCGATAATGGCGAGTGTTTGCATTTTGATAAATTTGAATTAATCGTCATGCTGAATTCATTTCAGCATCTGTAAGTAGCCCCTGAATCAAGTTCAGGGTGATGCACTGCGTTATACCTTTTCGAATAAATAATGGCACACCATCCATTCGTTTCCTTTATTATAATTAAACAGTTCGGCGCACGACATATAGAACAATCTCCAGTATACCCACCACTTTACAGCCTGATCTTTGCCATAAGTACGTTCTAAAATGGGCATAATCTGTTTTTTGTGCTTATCCATATTACTTAACCAGGCTTCGGATGTCTTGCTATAGTTGGTTCCGTTTATCACCCAATGCCTGTGTATTTTAAGGTCGTCGTTAAAATAGAAAAACAGGTGGTTTGATGGCATAATGCCTCCGGTAAAAAAGTATTTGCTCATCCAATCGGTTTCATCGATCACCTCAAATTTGTAAGCCAGGGTTTTATGGGTAAAAATATGCACGAACAGTTTGCCATCGGGTTTCATAAAGGAAGCCACCTTATTGAGCAAAAATTTATAGTTTCGCATATGCTCAAACATTTCTACCGAAACCACACGATCGAAGGTATCGGCAATGGTAAATGTGTTCATATCGGCGGTTAAAACCGTTAGATTCTGGATACCGCGCTGTTTTGCAGTTTCATCGATAAAGACTTTTTGGGTAGCGGAATTAGAGACTACGGTAAAAGTACTTTCCGGATATTTAGCTGCCATGTAAAGCGAAAGCGAGCCCCAGCCACAACCCAGCTCTAAAACATTCTGTCCGTTTTGTAAGTCGGCTCTTTTGCATGTTAAGGCCAGCATATCATCTTCTGAAGTATCGATATCCTTAACTCCTGGTTTCCAATACCCGCTGCTGTATTTCAAATTTTTACCCAAACAGTACTGAAAAAATTCTGTTGGCAGTTCATAATGCTGTTTATTGGCATCTGCGGTGTTTACCGCAATAGGCGATTGCTTCAGCTCTGCAACCAGGTCCATAAATTTTTCCTGCTGCAGTTCAGCATCCCCAAGCGTTTCGTCATCCAGGCGTTGTTTGCATAATTTTCGGATGCCGATACGTAAGGCAGTATCCGGAAGTTTGTCGTTTTCTAAAAGTTTATCGTACCACATATAGTTTGAAGTTTGATGGTCGGAAGTCCGAAGTCGGAGGTCCGATGTTGTTGTTCTATACCTAAAAAGCCTAATAGCAGATAGTTTATTTTTGATTTACAGTTTTATATTGGCAGCCAGCCCCCCGGTCTTTCGGACCTCTGACTTCGGACTACTTTTTCTTAGGCCATGGAAAAAAGGCACTCGTTGTTTCCTGGTATTTTTTATAGGCCAGAGGTTTGCTTCTCAGGTTTTGCTCTTCGTTGTTCGGCACACCGGTAACCCGGGTTAATAAGTATAACATAACTGCCGGACTGATAACTGCCAGAATTCCCCATGGCGATGCCAGCGCAAAAATAAAATAGCCTATCCAGGTTAACCATTCGAAAAAGTAATTTGGATGGCGGCTATAGTACCAGAGGCCCGTATCACAAACCTTGCCTTTATTATTTGGATCTTTCTTAAATGCGGCAAGCTGCCTGTCGGCCATCATCTCCCCAAAAAAAGCCACCGCCCAAACTGCAGCTCCAATAAATTCGAGAATGGAAATTTCGGGCGACAGGTTTGCCGTGACGATCAATAATGGAATTGCCAAAATCACATTGGAGATGGCCTGGAACTGAAAAAAAACAAAAAAATTCCGGTCTGCCTTGTTTCCCCATTCTTTACGGAGCTGTTGGTACCGGCCCTCCTCTTCATCTAAATGACCGATAACCCGCTGCCAAAGGTGAATACCCAGGCGCAACTCGGCTAATAAAAACATGCTGCAGATTAAAATTTTCCGGGGATCGAAACCATCCGACAGAAAAAAAGTAATCAGTGTAATAACGGGGAAATTCAACGCCCAAAAAACATCAACCACGCCAGCATTTTTGATTTTCTTTGCCCAAAGCCAAACCATGGTCATAATAAAACAGCAGGTAATTAAAGAAAGCAGTGCAATGAATAGTGGATTTCCTGTTTGGAGCGACATAAGTTTAATATCAAAGGTTAAGGCTTTAAAGCCATAATCAGCTTGTTATAAAAACTCCTCCTAAGACCTTCAAACCTTAGCCCCTACACCCGCCTTAAAAGTAATTCTTTAACACCTTCGCCATCTTTTAGTTTAAATAAGTGCACTAAAACATAAGCTAAGGTTGCTATACTACCTAAACATACGAACAAAATGGCAATAGAGATTTTGAGAATAATGCTTTTTTCTTTATAAAACATCCACAGCATGATAATGAAGATGTTAGCGTAAAAATCCCACAGGGTTGCACGCATCCAGGGGATGCTGCCCAGAAAATCCCATTGTTCGAACAGGTTGTTTTCTAAAGAAGTGCTAATGACCTTATAGCACATAAAAACGAACAATACAGAGAAAATGATTTTGAGGAAGTTGATCATCAGGCAGTCTATTTTTAAACCTACTGGAGTATATACGGTAAGATAAGTAAAAAGGATTTATTTTAAAATCTCCTAATTGCCTTTCAACTCCCGCTGCCCTTGAATTCTCCTGTCGCTCATATTGTTTTTTTTGCCACAACATAAATACTCTTTAGGGTTTACAAGATCAGAACAGTACGGGCACAGCCTCACATAAATGCATTTTTATTTAAAAAGCAGGCTCCTGTGTGTATCACTTTCGATAGTGCTGCCATTCGCTTCAATCTTTTTAAGGTGCTTTATGCTGAAGGCAGTATCCCGTTCCATAGGCTGCAGATGCTTCGTACCTCAGCATGATAGTATATATGTAGGGTATTGCAAACAAAAAGGATTTTTGCTGCTGTCCCTTAGGTTTAGCTAACCCCAAACCGTAGAGAAAAAAAATAATTCAGAAAGAATTAAATAATGATTCGTAGAGACACGTACCAGAGGATGGAGCTTTAGTCTTTTTTCTTTTAACTCAGCAACCTTAAACCTTTCTGATTTTGATAATCCTCATCCAGTGCAATACTTTCATCACCGGATAAGTAGGATCAAATTCCCACCATTTGGTTGCAAAATTCGGGCTGTTCGGTTTTTTATGGTGGTTGTTCTGAAAAAGCTCACCCATCAATAAAAAATCCCAGGGCAATGAGTTTTTGCTATGGTCCTCATTATCGTGGTTAGCGTAGCCGTATTTATGTCCGCACCAGTTTACAATGGCACCATGCAGCGGCCCCATTAAAAAGTGGATAGGCAGTAAAAGATACAACCACCAGTGATTGGCAAAAACAACGTAAAAACCGATGTAAAACAATGCGCAGCTGATTCTCCAAATCCATGAATCGCCGATCCGGTCAATCAAAGGCCATTCCGGATAATTACCACGGAAAGCAGGTTCGGGTTCGATTTTATGTTTAAGATAATTGAGGTACATATTTTTTGTAGCAATCATCATCCCGAAAACATCTTTAAAAAAATGAGGCGAATGCGGGTCTTTTTCAGTGTCGCTATAAGCATGATGCATCCTGTGCAGGATGGCATAAGCCCTGGGGTTTAAAAAGGATGAACCTTGCGATATCAGTAATACCAGATAGAAAAACCTTTCCCAAAAAGGCTCCATTTTAAACATCTTATGTGAGGAATAACGGTGGAGGAAAAAGGTTTGGCTAAACAGTGATAAAAACCAATGACAAATAAAAAAAATGAAAATTACCATGTATGATGTGTATGCTTTATAAACGGATTTTGAAGGCGTTTAGTTTTTTAGCGTAGGGAAAGGTGCTTAGTTTTTAAGCGTTTAGACAAAAAGAATCCTGTTCCGGTGTGGAACAGGATTCCATATATGACGTATTTATTATCTGCCAAAATCGTCCTGAACGCGAACAATATCGCTTTCATCCGATGGATTAGAAGCATCGGTATGTTGCCAGATTTCTGCCACAACTCCCCAGTCATCTAAACCTATTAAACGGTGACGTTCACCTTGTTGTAATTTGATCTGATCTTTCGGTGCGTATTTTTTCACTTCACCCTCTTCGTCGGTTTGGCTGGTTTTGATACCCACAGTACCGGTTACCACTTGCCAAATTTCTGCCCTGCGATGGTGATATTGCCAAGAAAGACGTGTATTAGGAGCAACGATTAAAATTTTCGGACTTAATTTACCACCAATTTTAAGGTCTTCCACATTTAATCCATCAAAATAAGTATCGGCAAATTGTTGTGCCTGTGCCTCGTCTATTACAAAGAAGCCACCCCAAGGACGGGTTTCATCGCGGTTTACTACATTAAAACCTTCAATTTTTAAACGTTGTGCTACGCTTTCGAATATTTCTTTTTTGTCGTTTGTCATTGATAAAGTATTAGTTCTTCTAATGATTGTTGAGGTTCACAGGCATTAATCACCCTCCTGTGCGGTTCTATAATTTGCGGCAAAAATAAGCCTAATAAATTAAAAAAGTGCTTTCGTATATTTTATTTTTTTAAGTCTAATCGGAGACCGGCTTAAAATCACCGTTCAGGCGGGTTAAAGACGATAAATTGCAGGTAAAAATTTTAGCAGAATAATTTCCTTTAAACGAGAAAGCCTCATATTACTATGAGGCTAATTCCATCGTCCTATTAGCATCCACCAATAAAACTAAACCAAACAAACTAATGAAATTACATAACACATAAGTTTGATAATTGTTTTTAATAAAAGAGAAAATCTTTTAATATCTTTCTTATTGAGATCCGCATCAGAAAATAATAAAATGATAAAAAAAGAGGTTGTGCCATATGTTTAAATTGTCATCATGAGCTTGTCGAACGGCTTCTTTTAAAACAATTAAAAGCGTTTCGACAGGCTCAACGTGACAAAACTTAAAGAAACTGCTTATTATACAGCCCCTATATAAACTATCTATCCTTGATTACTTCAAATCAAAGCGGTCTGCATTCATTACTTTATTCCAGGCCGATACAAAATCTTTTACAAATTTGTGCTGTGCATCTGAACTTGCGTATACTTCTGCAATTGCCCTTAATTCTGAATTAGAACCAAATACCAGATCGGCGCGTGTTGCTGTCCATTTTGGCTGACCAGTGGCCCGGCTGCTTCCGATATAAAGTTCTTTATCTTCTGCAACAGCTTTCCATGCGGTTTCCATATCCAATAGGTTCACAAAGAAATCGTTCGTTAACTGGCCTGGCTTGCTGGTTAACACACCATTTTTTGAACCATCAAAATTGGTATCCAGTACACGCAAACCACCCACCAAAACGGTTAATTCAGGCGCTGTTAAGGTAAGCAGCTGGGCTTTATCAATCAGGAATTCTTCTGTAGATACCCGAGATTTTGATTTGCGGTAATTACGGAATCCATCAGCCGCCGGCTCTAAATAACCAAAAGACTCAACGTCAGTCTGTTCCTGCGAAGCATCCATGCGGCCTGGCGAAAAAGGAACTGTAACGGAATGTCCGGCAGCCGCGGCAGCTTTTTCTATCCCGGCAGCTCCTGCAAGAACAATTAAATCGGCCAAGGAAACTTTTTTGCCATCAACCTGTGCCCCATTAAATTCATTTTGAATAGCCGTTAATACACCCAATACCTTTTGCAATTGTGGAGGATTGTTAACGGCCCAATCTTTTTGCGGTGCCAAGCGGATCCTTGCACCATTTGCACCACCTCGCTTATCGGAACCGCGGAATGTAGAAGCAGACGCCCAGGCTGTAGAAACCAGTTCGGCCACATTCAACCCCGAATCCAATACTTTTGCCTTTAATCCGGCAATGTCGCTTTCATTGATCAAAACATGATTAACAGCAGGTATCGGATCCTGCCACAGTAACTCTTCCTGCGGTACATCTGGTCCAAGGTAACGCGCCAATGGTCCCATATCGCGATGGGTTAACTTAAACCATGCCCTTGCAAATGCATCAGCAAACTGATCAGGGTTTTCTAAGAAACGTCTTGATATTTTTTCATAAGCCGGATCAAATCTTAAAGAAAGATCGGTGGTGAGCATCGTTGGCAGGTGTTTTTTTGATCCATCAAATGCATCCGGAATAATGGCTTCTGCATTTACGGCTTTCCACTGATGGGCACCGGCAGGGCTTTTCGATAATTCCCATTCAAATCCAAAAAGGTTTTCGAAAAAATTATTGCTCCATTGTGTTGGTGTGGTGGTCCAGATTACCTCTAAACCGCTCGTAATTGCATCAGCACCTTTGCCAGAACCATAACTATTTTTCCATCCCAAACCCTGGCTTTCAATATCAGCGGCTTCAGGCTCTTTACCTACATGATCTGCTGAAGCAGCTCCGTGGGTTTTACCAAAGGTATGTCCACCTGCAATTAATGCCACCGTTTCTTCATCATTCATGGCCATGCGGCCAAAAGTGTCGCGGATATCTTTGGCTGCAAGAATCGGATCCGGGTTTCCATCAGGGCCTTCCGGGTTTACATATATTAATCCCATTTGCACCGCAGCAAGTGGTTTTTCTAAATTACGGGTATGTACGTCGCCATCGGCATCGTCATCAGTAACCACCACACCATGTGCCTTGTCCACTCCTTCAGAGCCGTGTGCATAACGCAGATCGCCTCCAAGCCAGGTCGTTTCAGAGCCCCAATATACAGACTCATCTGCTTCCCAAACATCTTCGCGCCCACCGGCAAAACCAAAGGTTTTAAAACCCATCGATTCTAAGGCAATATTTCCTGTGAGGATCATTAAATCTGCCCACGAAATTTTACGACCGTATTTTTGTTTAATTGGCCAAAGTAACCTGCGGGCTTTATCGAGACTCACATTGTCAGGCCAACTGTTTAGCGGTGCAAAACGTTGCAATCCGGCTCCGGCCCCGCCACGGCCATCGCCTACCCTGTAAGTTCCTGCGCTATGCCATGCCATCCGGATAAATAACCCCCCATAATGACCGAAATCTGCCGGCCACCATTCTTGCGAATCGGTCATCAGTGCATGCAGGTCTGCTTTTAACGCATCCAAATCCAGGCTTTTAAAAGCCTCAGCATAATTAAAGTCGCTATCCATTGGGTTGGATAAACTGGAATTCTGACGTAAAATACTTAACTTTAATTGCTTTGGCCACCAATCGCCATTTCTGGTGCCACCACCAGCTACGTTGCTCTTCATGCTACCATTATGAAACGGGCACTTGCTAATATCGTTCGATTCTTTTTCCATATGTATAATTTTGTTAGTAAAACCTGATCTTTTAGTAGACTTGATCAGATTAAGATAAATTTAGAGAATTGAAATAACTAATCACAATCATTTAATTCTATAATGGAATAGTCAGAATCTATTACGGTTTGATATCAGGTATTTATAACACTTTAGGCTATGGCTCGACACAAAAAAAGTTCAACCGTGGATTACCTTTAGAAGTGTAAAAATGAAACCGGTTAATAGAGGCGGCCCCGGCATCCTGACCTCACATTCTGTTATAGATAACCAATATTTTATTTAAAAATATTGAAGATGGCTGCAATTCAGCTATTATCAGGGCCTGGACGAAAAAAGCACGATGGGTATTCAGCTTCATGCTTAACCTGATGGAAAAACCAATATCTTAGCGCCATAAAAAACATGAATAACATTTTAATCTGGATCATTTCTTTCCTTGCAATTGCTGGTGTAATTATCAGGCCTTTTAAGGTTACCGAAGCGGTGTATGCCGTAATTG
This sequence comes from Pedobacter zeae, assembly GCF_014196715.1. Lineage (GTDB taxonomy): Bacteria > Bacteroidota > Bacteroidia > Sphingobacteriales > Sphingobacteriaceae > Pedobacter > Pedobacter zeae. The sequence continues at coordinate 286,977 of NZ_JACIEF010000002.1, read as the reverse complement.
GGGCTATCCTGTTAATCTTATTCCAGCTGATTACGCCTTCTGAAGCTTTTTCGGGGGTAATGAAAGGTTTAGATGTTTATTTGTTCCTGACGGGCATGATGTTGCTGGCCGAAACCGCCAGGGAAGAAAAATTATTCGATTGGCTGGCTGCTCATGCCACTTTAAGGGCCAGGGGATCGTCCGGAAAATTATTTTTGCTGATTTACCTGGTTGGTGTGGTGGTAACCACATTTCTTTCCAATGATGCCACAGCTGTTGTGTTAACGCCGGCAGTGGCCGCTGCAGTTAAAGCCGCAAAAGTAGAAAAACCACTGCCTTATTTATTGATCTGTGCCTTCATCGCTAACGCGGCTTCCTTCGTGTTACCCATTTCGAACCCGGCAAATCTGGTGATTTATGGCACGCATATGCCATCGTTAATGCATTGGCTCAGCTTGTACCTGGTCCCCTCTTTATGCGCCATTACCGTCACTTACTTTATGCTCCGGTTCTCACAGCAGGAATGCTTTAAGCAGAAAATCAGAACCGAAATTGATTTGCCCGAATTAAGTACAGGCGGCAAGACTGCTTTAATTGGGATTTGTGGAACCGCCGCAGTTTTACTGGCTGCTTCGGCCTGGGATATTCAACTTGGACTGCCTACATTGATTACCGGTGTTACTACCAGCGCAATCGTTTTGGCCAGGGCAAGAAAAAATCCGGTCAATGTTATTAAAGGCATCTCCTGGGCGGTACTTCCCTTAGTGGCAGGTTTGTTTATCGTGGTAGAGGGGTTAAATAAAACCGGGATGACACAGCAGCTAAGTGCATTGTTAAATGCTGCGATAGCGCAATCTGAAACCGCGGCGGTGTGGCTGAGCGGTTCCCTGATCGCAGTAGCCTGCAATTTAATGAATAATTTACCCGTTGGTTTAATAGCAGGAAGTGTGCTACAAAGTACACACACACCCGATATGGTTAAAAGTGCGGTATTAATCGGTGTAGACCTCGGTCCCAATCTCTCCATAACCGGTTCATTGGCTACTATACTGTGGCTGGTGGCTTTAAGACGGGAGGGACAGCAAGTAAGCGCCTGGGCATTCCTAAAATTGGGAAGCGTAATTATGACCGCTGCGTTGATAGTTGCTTTACTATCCTTATGGATTTGATCTGTTTGGTGTTTTGCTTCTGAATAACTTTATTATAACGGTTTAGTTTTTATTTATACTTTAACAAGGTATCAGTATATTTAAAATGCTCTAAAGCCGTATAGGGCTCAGTCAACCTTATATAAACATTATTGTCAGGATTCAATAGTTTACGCTTCAAATGGCTTAATTGTAGTCAATTGTTTCCCTTTAGGGGATATAACATCCCCAAGTACCAAAGATAGCAGCCATTATTTCAAATATTGAAGATTTCGAATCTTATCTGATTTTGCCAAAGTGTGCCTGCAAGCCAAATCTTAGGGTATTTCTTAAAGGACTCTGGCCCGATCCGATCAGGTATGAAAAATCAAAGGCCAAACTGCTGTAACGAACGCCAAGGCCAAGCGTAAAGTAAGAATTATCAGCCTTTTGAGGGTTTTGATAAAGGTATCCCGTACGCAGGTAGAGTGCATCTTTAAAACTGACCTCTGCGCCTGTAGATATTCCTACTTCCTGGAGCTCTTCCCTGAAACCTCCGGGTGCATCACTGAAAGAACCCAATATCCCTGCTGGCACCGAACGATCAGGATCTTTGCCTTTCACTATATTTCCATCAGCATCGTAAATGGGTTGGGTTGGTGCCATGAGTTTATTAAAATCAAGCGCAAAAGTAACTTTTGTTGTTCCTTCACCCATTTTTAGCGCAGATCCTATTTTAAAATTTGCGGGGAGGAAATAGGATTTGAGCGAATTGCCGTAAATCATCTTGGTACCAATGTTGGAGAGACCAATCCCAAAACTCAATATTGCCGGAGTTCCTCCCAATCGGATCTCCGATTTTTGAAGTGCCGAAACATCAACCGCCACCGCCTTACCTGCGCGTACATTGTTTACTGCGCCTCCTCCAATTAAGTTACTGCTGATATAACGTAAGTTCCCCCCAAGGGCAAATCCGGGCCCGAGTTTTAATGCATAGCCTATATCGAAGGCAAATTCGCTTGGGTTATAAACACCGAGATCCTGAAAATTATCGTCGCTAAAATTTACATTACCAATTGAAAAATACCTCAATGATGCCGAAACCGTATGGCGTTCATTTACCCGGTAATAACCTGTAAGTAATGAAATACTCATGCCGGAAGCAAGCTGCCTGAGCCAGGGGCTGTATGAAAACGAGGCACCAATATCTCCTTCGGGCAGAAAGGCGAGTGCCGAGGTGTTGATCGTACTGGCATTAGCATCGGCATCGAGCGCTACACCGGCATTGCCCATAGCCGCCGACCTGGGTTGTGGGGTAATAAGCAGGAAGGGTACCGCGGTATAGATATTACTCAATCGGCTCGCATCGGTCTGGACACCCCCTATAGATTGGGCAGTACTGCTGTAATATGATGCGATTAAGATAATAACGAGCCAATACTTAAAAGGCTTTGCTGATAAATAGATCTTCATAGTAGGTTAATTTCATGATGGCCTGATCATAAAGGAAAAATTACCGGGAGTACATTAGCGTTCCGAAACCGAGCTGATCAAATCCGCCGCTTTTTGGCCCGTAGTTTCCACCACCTCCCTCTGGTCTGAGTTTACTGGCAAATTGCTGCGAATAGGTGGCTTTTAACCCTTTTATCTTGGCATAATGATTAAAAATCAGTTCCCAGCAGGGACGTACGTTTCCCCTGCCTGCGCTTGAAACGGTATGATGTTCGATACCCGGATCGCAATTTTTATAGGGTAAAAACGGCACAGAATTGGTCGTATCCACATTATACTTTGCGGTATATTCGGCCAGGGCCAATACGCGGCTATTATCGAAAGCAAAAAGATCGATACCAATATTATAAGCCATTTGACAAAAAGCACCGTACAATGAAATGTTAAGTGTGGCATGTCCCTGATCCCTACCCGATTCCTGTCCCTGGCCCAGATCTTCATTTCCTACTTTATGCCTGTAAACAACGGCTTTAAAAATATTACCGTTCCCGATGCCCTTTTTAAAATAATCAATAGCGTAGTTAATTTTAGCCTGGTCGTCGGTTAAGATGCCGATAGAAAGAATGGTCGTCATGTTGGCGATATCCCAGTTGGTCCAATAATGAGTAGCACAGGTTCCGTTATGGCGTTGCAGAAAATCGAGGGCCATCGGGTACCAGACATTCAGCATCCAGTTCTGAAAGGTTTTAAATTCAGCGGTCTTCCATCCCGAATATCCTCTTACCAGCTCTGCAGCATTGGCAAACTGGTATCCATAAATGCCTGAGGCCAAAAATTTATTTGAATTACCGGTTATACTTTTATTGGTAATTGCCCATGCGTTTAAAATCTGAACAGCCTTATCGGCATATTTGGTATTCCCGGTTAAATTATACATTAAACCAAGCTGATAGGCTGCGGCAGCATCGCGAAAAGCATTGCTGTAATTATCAGGATCTGGTTCTTCGCGTGTTTCGCCTCCGCGAACGATCTTGATTTGTGGATTAGCAACGTAGTTGAGTGATACGAAATCGCTCGCAGCCAATACATCGAATCCGGCTTTCCAGGGTTGAAGTTTATGGGCAAGTTTACCTTTAATGAATTCAAAATCGCTTTTCGTATGCAGCATTGCCGGGTGAGCTATGGTTATTTTATTGGCCTGCAGTGCTGATTTAACAAAAGTTGGTTTCCGGGTATTGCTTAACAGCTTGTTTTCGCAAATTATCAATAGAAACAAGCATATTATTAAACTGGATGTGCTCAAATAATTCTTCATCATGATCAGTAATTTATGGTTCGACTAGCCTGGAGTTTATCAAAATGATCTAACTGATAATCAATGGATATTGAGACTTGTGATTTCCCTGGATGGTAACGTGGCATTTTCTTCTGGACGGTTCCCGTTCAGGTAATATGCCATACCAAACATTGCCGCATCTTCTCCCAGGGCGGATGGAACAACCGGAACATCAATTCCAAGCTTAACCAAATTCGCATTAACCTGATCGAGATACAGCGGATAAGCCTTTGCAATATTTCCACCGACAACAATGGCACCCGGGCGCTCACGAATACTGAAATTATATAAAAATTCGCTCAAATTTGTGATAAAATCGCCTACGATGCCCAAAGCCAGTGGATCCCTAGATGCGGCTAAGTCAAAAACGGGTTTGGCATCAGCAATCTCTTTCCCGGTGAGCTCCCTATAGCGGGAAACAAACCACCTGGTTGATAAGTAATCTTCTACAATTCCTTCTTTAAAAGGAGAAATACCCAAATTCGCATCAAGGGTAGTTCCGGCAGTATGAATGGCTGAGCCTACTCCTGTGCCCAACGTTATTCCCAATGCAGTTGATACACGTTTAACCGCACCACAATGTGCCTCGCCATGCAGAAAGGCTTCTGCATCATTTCTGAAAATAATGTTTTCTTTGGGGATGGCTAATTTGGTACTAAGATATGTGCGGATATCGGTTTTATAAAGCGATTCGAGCTTATTCATACCTGTAATTAAAGAAATGCCGCGCTCATAATCAAAAGGGCCGGGCATTGCTATACCCATTTTCACATTTGATCCGTTAATTCCTCCCAGTTCAATGCTTCTTTTAATACAGTTTATCCAAACATCCAAAATTTCTTCCGGCACTCCATTGTCTTTAACCTTTTCCCTTGAGTAAGACTTGGAAACCACACGTGCCTCGGTCATATCTATTAGCGAAGCCGTAATGTGCGAGCCACCAATATCGACGCCGAGTAAAGATCCTTTATGTTCTTTGAGCATGTAAATGTTTATTTACTGGTAGACAAATAAAAAAGTCATAGATACTCATTTCTTATCCAGCAAAAAAAACAAGGGCACCAGCAGCATAACCAAGACGCCCTTTTAAGCGGATAGATTTAAATAAATAGTTTAACTATCGCCATTATCGTAGTTCCGGATTTCCATACTCCTGATTACAGCACCGTTTACGGTCTGCCTTAAGCCTAGCGTAATGTTGTTTTTCTCTCCTGCTTTAAGGTTTAGCCAACATTCAGGAATATAAAATTCCCTTTGTGGCCCGGCTTCCCAGTGGCGGCCAATATTATGGCCATTTATATAGATAAATCCATTACCTGAAGCATTGATAAGTAACCTCCAGGTTCTTTTGCCTGCATTTTCAGGGAGTTTAAATTCTGCCTGGTACCAGGTTAGCAATGCATTTTGTTCTCCTTTTGGTTGTATATTATTTCCCTTGCGCGGAATTAGAAAAGTGGTATCCAATGGTACAACTTTCCAGCCCTTGCCATCGAAAGCCGCATCAGTAAATTTGTGTTCTATACCGGACAGGTTGGGAGAATAGTCCCATTTCAGGATTTTATTGATCGCGGTCACACCATCGGAAAGGCCTGCCGTACGGATACCGCATAATTCCTCCATCGGAAAATAGCCATGTTCGTGCCCTATATTTTCGTAAACAAGCCATACTTCATTATGGCCTTCTTTGAGCAGGCCGGTTAAATCGAACTGGTTGTCGTATTCAGTTTCCTTTAAAAAAGTAAAGGATTTATCGCGTTGACGGGTAACTTCTGACACCCACTTTTCGGAAGGGAATAAGCAGGGTGCGATTTTGCCGTTAACCTCCATATTGATGATGTCTCTCGAATAGGTGTTAAACAACATGCGGGTGTATTTGCTTACTTCTTCTTTATTAAGTTCGAAATCAGAACGGTAACGTACGTAGCGTAAATCATTTATCTCCATTTCAGGTAATGATTTTCCGTCATACAGCGGGCGCCATGGCCCCTGTGTATCCTCGTTGTACTGTTTTACTGTTTTAAAGCGGAAGCTAACCGGCGATACGATCTTTGCTTTGGGCACACTGTAAGTCCACCAGGTTCCTTTATCGGCCCCAACAGACGGAGGAATGATCAGCACTTTTGTTTCCATCGGCTCCAAATCATAATGAATGGAAAGGCTGGCTATTGCGGCCATTGCAGTATCTGCACTATTTTTACTTTTGATCAGTACTTTGTTTTCATCCTGGTCGATGTTGTACATGGCCTGCCCGTTATTACCTTTACCTGCTTTAACAGTTGCGTTTCCGCTATATTTCTGGTTAGCAGAACTGTTATGTATAAATACAAAGCGCGTACCGCCCGAAGATATCCGTTGTGCGCCTACGATTTCAGTTGGGGCACTTTCAAAGCTGCACAGCCCACCTTTCGAATGAATAAGTTCTTGCCCATACTTTTTAATGAAATTACCCAAATTCTGTGCAGCATAATATTTTGGCGATAAAGCTCCGTTTTCGCGGATGGCTGCATTATAATCGTAAGTTGTAGTTTGCCCCCTGGCACCCCAGCCCGCAAAATGTGTACCTCCAACAAACACATAAGGGAAAACACCTGTAGCGCCTCCGGCAATTGACATCATGCCGATAGCGTAAAAATGTTTATCATTAGAATAATGCTCTTCGCTCAGTTTGCCGCCTACGGTTGAAAACCAGCCCCCCTGTAACTCTGTAACAAAGCCTGGTGCATTGGGCTGTTGCCTTTTTAAATCGCTCATGCGTTGCGCACAATTAACGGCATCTTTCTGGCCAACATAATAATTGTCGCAATCGAACACCTGTGATAATACAGGGTCTTTGCTCCCACGGGTTTCGGCGGTAAGGCAGGTAAAAACAGGAATGGTTATACCGGCATTGCGTACACAGTTATACATGCGTTGTAAAGCGTGGACCTTATTGGTGGTTTTGTGGGCATTGTACTCGTTCTCGATCTGGATCAGGATGATTCCTTTTTTACCTTTCTGTTTTGAGGTAATCTGCTCTTTCTGAACAACTTTACATACCGCGTTATACCAGTGATCGTGCCAGTCCAGGTAACGATCATCGGCACTTCTCAACCAGAAACCCTCTATATCATTGGGACGGAACTTTGCCAGCCAACGGGGATAGCCACCACCGGCAAATTCGGCGCAAATAAATGCCCCGGGACGGACAACTGTATAGAAACCAAACTCATCCTGCGCCATTTTAAGCCACTCGGTTAAATCTTTTAAATCTACCTGCGAATAGTCATTAAGACCTTTCGGCATATTGAGTTCAGATAAATTCCAGGGTACATAAGTCTCAACGGTATTGAAGCCTGCTGCTTTTATTTTGGAAAAACGATCTCTCCAAAGTGCTTTGGGTGTTCTGAAGTAATGAAAAGCTGCACTGTACACAAAAGTCTGTTTACCATCCAGGTATAAACAGGCACCATCGTACCTGATTTTATCGGGGTAAGGAAAATTTTTATGCTGACGGAGGGTTTGTGACTTGGATGACAGCGCAATTGCCATCATGATAACTACCTGAAAAATTTGTTTCCTGAACATTATAAAATGAAAGTTTGTACATTGTTGAAACCGTATGAACGGTTTTCTTCTGCTGAATGACAAGAAAAATATCAGTTCATACTCTAAAGAGTATAATTGTTGCTAAATAGTGTCAACAAACTAATGCTTTTAAACTACAAACACTCAAATAAATATCAATGACTAAAAAAACATTGTTCTCCTTTTTTTTCATCCTGGGCGTATCGGCTTCAATAAAGGCCCAGAACAGAAACCCATTTGGCAAGCCGCTGATTCCGGATATGAACGCCGATGCCAGTATCCAACAGATCAATGGAACATTTTATTGTTATGCCACTACCGATGGCTATGGCAAAGGCCTCAAATCTTCAGGTCCTCCTATACTCTGGAAATCAAAAGATTTTGTTAACTGGAGCTTTGAAGGCACTTATTTCCCATCGGCTGTTAAAGAATTATACTGGGCGCCAAGCAAAGTTGTTCCGGCAAATGGTAAATTCTACATCTACCCTACCGTGAATGGTTACATGTATCCAGCGGTGGCCGATAAGCCCGAAGGCCCCTTCAAACTTGCCCGCGGCAAGGACGAGTGGTTTAAACCTTTTACGCCATCAACCTTATTGCAAACCAAAAAGCCAAATGGCATTGATGCAGAAATATTTATTGATGATGATAAGCAGGCCTACGTTTTCTGGAACACCAGGCATGCCGCTAAATTAATGCCTGATATGATTACTGTGGACTCGGCTGTACAGGTAATTTCGACCCCCAGAACGCAGTATTCTGAAGGGCCGATTTTCTTTAAAAGGAAAGGCATTTATTACTATTTATATACCATAGGCGGGAACGAGAAATACCAATACGCTTATATCATGAGCAAAGTTTCGCCCCTCGGGCCGTATGTCTTTCCTAAAAATGATATCATAACCACAACCAATTATGAAAAAGGATTATTTGGCCCGGGGCACGGTTCTGTTTTCAACCTGGAAGGAACAGATAAATATTACATTGCCTTTTTAGAATTTGGCAGGGGCAGCACTAACCGTCAAACTTACGTGAGCCCATTAACCTTTGCAAGCGACGGAACCATTAATCCTGTAGAGGTAAGCCTTGATGGTGTTGGCGAGCTCGCAAAAGTAAAACACCGCAAACCGTTGCAGGTAGGCCATGCTTTTGCATCGAGTACGGCCGATTCGGTAAAAATTAAACCGATCAGCGATCCAGCCTTTAAAAGGGAGGAGTTCTTCGACTCCAAATTTGCCTTTGATGGTTCAAATGGTTCGCGCTGGATGGCAAAAGAAGGTGATACTTCCAGCTGGATAGTGGCAGATTTAGGAAAAATAAAGTCTGTAAATTTGAGCGAAGTTTATTTTATTCGCCCGGCTGCAGGCCATGCTTATTTGCTGGAGACATCGACAGACGGAAAATTATGGCAAAAAAGCGGGGGGCACAGCGACATTAAAGTTCAATCGCCGCATGTTGATCAACTGGCCGTAAAATGCCGTTACCTCAGGATAAAAATACTAAACGGAGTGGCCGGACTCTGGGAATGGCACCTTTATTAAGATCGTTTGTACCGGAAATATAAGCCATAAGTTTAATCCAATTGTTAGGGGCTAAAATCAAGCAGTCCTTTAACAATTGGATTATTTAATAGATATACCAAAGCAGGGTACATGTTTCTTAAAATTGAACATTACATAAAACGCACTGCTTTTATTAAATTTTGCGGTAATGAAAGGGCAGGAAACTAAATAGGTAAAGGTAAATTTAGCCCTGCTCTTTAAATTTATTGTATTTCCTTAAGCACACAGGCAAAACCACCTCTCGGAAGCCATTTTAACTTAATGTTATCTCCTTTTCCCAGGTTAAGGTAAGTGGTATTAAAAGCTGAATCATAATCGCCATCTGCAATCAACACTGCCTTGTACCGCTTTCCTGTTTTCAAAAAATCGACAGGAATCTGAAATTCTTCTTTCCTGTCAAGGCCGTTAATGCCGGCCACATACCAGTCATTTCCTTTACGCCTGGCCAGAATAACATTTTTCCCCGGATATCCTGATATCAACCGGCTATCGTCCCAAGTTACAGGCACTTCGCGTAAAAATGCCTTGGGCGCATCCGGAAGGTTATCAAATCCTTCAGGCCTGTCGGCCATGTGCAGGATACCGGATTCGAATACTACAGATAAGGCAAGCTCATGTGCAAAGGTGGTGATATGTGGATGTTGCGAATTGGTAAAGGTTACCGGTGTATAATCCATCGGGCCAATAATATTGCGTGTAAAAGGCAGGGTTGCATTATGTGCAGCAGCTTTGCCTGTTAGCTCGGCGCCATTATTGTACCATTCTGCACCCAACACGGCCTCCATGCTCATGAGGTTCGGGTAGGTTCTGCTCCAGCCCCTGGGAATGGTTGCACCATGAAAGTTGACCATCAATTTAAATTTTGCGGCATCTTCCAGGATATCGATATAATATTTCATCATGTCCTGTTTGTCGCTCTCAAAAAAATCTATTTTAACGCCATAAACCCCGATTTCTGTCAACCAGCGAAACTCCTTCATGCGGTTCTCATGGGTCAGCATCCTGTCGCGTGGCGTAGCAGACACCCCGTTGTGTGGGCCACCCGAGTTATACCACATCATGGGTTTTATGCCTTTGCTGCTGGCATAACGCACCGCATCCTCCAACTTGCCACCGTTGCCCATGGCATCCCATTCCCAGTCGAAAAGGGTATAAGGCCAGTTCATCCGCGCCGCCAGGTCGATATAATCGCATACCTTTTTAAAATCTTTGGTACCGTGGTTATATGCCCAATAAACCCATGAACTCGCCCCTGGTTGCACCCATGATAGATCACTGATCTTAGTAGGAGTGCTGACATCTTCAACCAGGGTAGACTGGAACAGCTGTCCCAGTTCTCCGATTATAACCGTTCTCCACGGGGATAAAAAAGGAAGGGTTATGGTAGGATTTACCTTACCCTGCCTGTTTCCATCAGAAGCTGCCGGAAATAATAGTTTGTAATTGTCCTGGTCGTCCTTATTACCAAGTTTGGTCGCACAATATGAACCGTTCACGTCGGCTTCGGTTATCAGCATCCAGCAATCAGCCTTTCCCAGCGGCTTTTTAAATAATGCAGGGTAGCCCCACTCTCCTTTTGCTACCGAACCGCTTTGAACCGGATAGTAGCCCTCATAACTCGTTTTAAAAGATTGCAGCCACCTTTCTGCATCTGCCGGCATTCTATAGCTGGTGAGCTCGTCGGTTAGTTCAATGGTTTCACCGTTTTTTCCCGTCAGGCCATAACGGAAAGCAATCCCATCATCATATGCCCGAAGGGTAATACTGAGTCTTTTTCCCTGCTCACCTTTAAAATAGAAGCTGCGCTCTGTAGCGTTGTTAGCACAATATTTACGTTTGCCGTGAACCGCGGTATACGTTTCTTTAATTTGTTTTTCTTTACCTGCCTGATCGAATTTAATGCCTGAAGCAAAATCAACCGCCCCGGCCTTAAGCCCTAAATCAATAGCTGGAATCACATTCAGATAAGCACTTCCCTGTAGATAGTTTACCTTAAGGTACCACTTCTTTGAATTATCATCAGTTTTTGAGGCTAAAGACAGTTCGATCTTTTTGTTTGGCGACTGTATTTTATACTCCTGGGCACGCAGTACATGACTAACTAAAATCAGCGCTACAATTGCAATGCCTTTTATTGTATTCATTTTTACTCGGATTGATTTAAGCTCATTTTTGAGCTGCGTTTAACTTTTATTTACTCGTCGAAACTGATCAGGGCTTTAATCAAAGATTCATTTGCCTGGAGCAAGTGGTTAAATTCTTCCTTTACCAGCGAAAACGGCACCCGGTGGGTAACAAAATCCAAAGGTTTAACTAACCCCTTTCTGATACAGTCTATTACATGGGCAAAATCATGTGGCAAGGCATTTCTGCTGCTCATCAGCATGGCTTCACGCTTGTGGAACTCGGGGTGTACCACCTCAATAGTGCCTTTCTGAAGGCCAATCATGATAAATTTGCCTGTATGTGCTAAAAACCTGAAGGCATTATTAATGGCTTTTAAGTTTCCTGTGCAATCAATTACCACTTTTGCAAACTCACCATTGGTAATGAGCGATAACTGCGCTAAGGAATCTTCTTTTAATGGATTTATGGTGTGTACAATACCTAAACGTTCACGGCAAAAAGATAACCTGTTATCATTAACATCTATAACGATAACCTCGGCCCCACTTATTTTAGCAAATGCAATAGTACCCAGGCCAATTGGCCCTGCTCCGAGTATCACCACGGTATCGCCCTTGCTCAACTGTGCCAGGCCAACGCCGTGTGCGCCAATGGCTAATGGTTCTATCAATGCCAGTTCATCTACCGTCAGTCCTTCACCGCTAACCAGTGCTGATGCCGGAACCGTAATATACTCCTGCATGGCCCCATCGATATGCACACCAAAAACTTTAATCTTAACACAACAATTGGTTCTGCCACTGCGGCATGCAATACAGGTGCCGCAATAAAAATATGGACTAATTGTAACCAGGTCTCCGGCTTTAAAGTCAAGCGCAGTACCCGCATTCACCACTTCGGCAGCAATTTCGTGCCCTAGTATTCTGGGATACTCAAAAAACGGCTGCGTTCCTTCGAATGCATGGTAGTCGGTACCGCAAATACCCAGTCTTTTCATCCTGAGTAGCACCATGCCCTCTTCAAGAAGTGGCATTTCTTTATCGATATAGTTGAATTCTCCTGGTGTTCTACAAACTAATGCTTTCATGATTATTTTAAAAATTCAATTAATCCCTGGGTTTTCATTTCTTTCCAAAACCCATCGGGAATTTTCTTTTCGGCCAGAGCGGCATTGATTGCCACTTTCTCAGGCCGTGTAGTATTTAAAGCAATGCTTTTTACCCCCGGGAAGTTTGCAGAAAAATTAAAACAGGCTTCGGCCGGAAGTACATTAAACTGATTGCAGATCCGGAAAAATTTCTCCCTCCAATCCAGCAGCATTTTCCCTGTTAAACTGCTGGGTTCAACCGGCTGGTAATTGTAAAAATCGCCACCGGTTAAAAACCCACCGTTAAATATGGCCGAGTTAATTACTTTAATATTTTTTTGGTTGAGCTCACGTATAAACGTAACCAGCTCCTTTGGATGCGATTTGACAGTCAAACTATTGGCAATCATCACCCAGTCGAGCTTAACATCTGCCGCTATTGTGCGGATGATTTTCCAGTCTTTTGCACCGACTCCAATGGATGATACCAGACCCGCAGATTTTAATTCGGCCAAGGCCATGTAAGCATCCAGGATTTGCTGATACCTTTCTTTATAATCGTCCTGGTTATCACTTGCAAAAAGGTATTCGTCGGGATCGTGTACCGATACCATTTGAGCCTGGTAATTGCCCAGTAGCGCATTGCCTTGTTCGAAGCATTTTAATATCCCATCGTAGCTGATCATCTGAACAGCATCATGTTCAATATCCTTCCAAACTCCTGCTTCAAATGTAGGTTCAGGGGTTAAAAGCGGGGTTCGATACCAACCCAGTTTATTGCTGATTACAACCTGCTGTGGATCTACATTTAAATCCCGTAAACATTTTCCCAGCGACTCCAGTGCAAGGCCTGCTCCGTATTTTCCGGCCGAATCAAAAAAAGCAACGGGTTTTGATGAAGCCACACATGCCTTTACCACCTCCAGTTTAACGCTATAATCTACTGCCTGATAAAGATTCCCCAAACTGCTGGTACCAAAAATAACCGGCGGCAACACTTCTGATTTCAAGGCAGGTGCAACATCACTTAATCTCTCCATTAATCCTGTCCGGTTAACTTAAAGATATTTTGCATAAGCAACCATTTTTCTCCTGGTTTGGCAATTGGCAAAGCCTGCTGGTATTTCCACATCAGTTGTTCCCACTCAGCTACTTTGAGGTTGGCGGCATCCATTTTTGCTTTTTTTTCAAAGCTAAAATCATCGTTGGTTTCCATCACCATAAACAGCCTGTTGGCAACCCGGTATATTTCCATCTCTACAATTCCTGCCTCCGTAATGCTTTGTTTAATCTCAGGCCAAACATTAAGGTGATAGCGCTCATATTCCTCCATAAGCTTCGGGTCATCTACCAAATCAAGCGCCAAACAATATCTTTTCATATTTTATTAATTAATAACTGCTTTGTTTATTTTTTAAATGATATTTTAAACCCGGTTACTTTCCAGGCCGGATAATCTGCAGGCTTTTTGATTACCAGTGAACCCTCGCGTTGTTCCCAGCTTAGCTTTTGTTTACTGCCCAATAGGGAAACAGCGCTGATGGCTTTAGTGAGGTATTTCGAGTTTTTACCCAACAATTTCATCTCAATATCGCCTTGAGGAACATTTAAGCAAAATGCAAAAAGATCGTTTCCTTTTGTGGTGTAACGGATATCACCGGCTTCATACTCACGCGTATCTGTCAATCCGCCGAAATCGCCTCTTTTTTGGTTCGATTTAATGGTAGATGGCCCTTCTCCGTATACTTTCCAAGGCCTGGTGGCATAAATTCCTTCTCCATAAGTTTTGGTCCATTCGCCTATTTCGGTTACGATTTTAACCACATCGGGCTCCAGGTCACCTTCGGGAGTTTGCACAACATTAATTAATAAGTTGCCGTTTTTACTCACAATATCTACTAAAAGTTGCGCAATTTCATTTGCATTTTTATACCGCTGTCCGGTTCTGTAATACCAATCGCCTATTGAGGTATCGGTTTGCCATGGAAAAGGACTGATCGAATCCAGTACACCACGCTCAACATCCTGGGCCCATTTACCCTCCGATGGCTCTTTAGGGGTATAAACTGCTTCGAGTTTACCTTTATTTTTAGCTATGTCCTGATTATAGTAATGTGCCACCACTTTGCGCCCGTAATCTTCAAACGGAAGCTTGCTATCAGAATAAAGCAGGTCAGGGTGGTAATTATCAATAAGTTCGGTTACATATTCTGCCCATTTTTTATGCCATCCGGGATTATTGGTAAGCCATTCTTTTATGTCGCTGGAATCGGCAGGTAAATGATACAGGTCTGAATACTGAGGGTCGCGACCATCATACGGAATTCCGGCAAACTCGCCTGTTTTATCAGCTCCGTGGCTGGGCTGGAACCAGTTGAAACTGGCCGCAAGATGTTCTGAAACGCCAAAGCGTAGTCCTTCTTTTTTAGCTGCCTTTTGCCACAAACCTACCACATCTTTATGTGGACCCATCTTTACTGAATTCCACCTGTGGATTTTAGAATTCCACAAAAAGAACATATCGTGGTGCGAGCCCATACTGACAAAATACTTTGCACCCGCTTTTTTGTAAAGGGCCATTAACTGATCGGGGTTCCATTTTTCTGCTTTCCAAAGGGGGATCACATCTTTGTATCCGAATTTAGAGGGCGTGCCGTAATGCTGTACGTGGTACTTGTTCTGTGGGCTGCCCTGTACATACATATGCCTGGCGTACCAATCGCCCTGCCTTGGAACGGCCTGCGGCCCCCAATGCGACCAGATCCCGAATTTGGCATCACGGAACCAATCCGGATATTGATACTGCTTTAAAGACTCGTTGGTAGGTTTAAATTTCTCAGTCCCTGCCTGGGTGTTACTTTGCTGTGCCTGCACTTTTGCCAGCATGGAAAGTACGGTAACGGTTAGTAATAATGTTTTTTTCATTTGCTTTAGATTGCACTTATGTGTTTTGGATTTTAATCCTAAAGTCTTACTGGTGTGTAAGCTATAATTTGGATGTTATATATTTGGTTAACAACATCAAAAATAAGTATCTTATCCGATGTAAATTTGAATAAAAGAGACTATTTGTTGTAAAATTCCGATATTTAAGACATGATTAAACGGGTATTGCAAAACAACTTTTCGCTGCTTAACGTAGATTATGTAAAACTCACCGAAAAATGGGACTATCGTAATGTAATTAGCCCTTACTACCGCATTTATTATATAGACGGAGGATCAGGTGAAGTATCTGACCAAACCCAGCGTTTACAGCTCGAGGCGGGTTATCTTTACATTATACCAAGCTTTACCCTTTGCAACTTACATTGTACGGGTTATTTAAGTCAATATTTTGTCCAGTTTTTCGAGGAATCTGTAGATGGGGTTTCACTATTTGCTCAAAAAAGAACCGTTTCTAAAGTTAAAGCAAGCCCCCTGGACATTGATCTTTTTAAGCGTTTGCTCGAAATTAACCCTGGCAGGGGAATTAATAGATCTGACGATCCTAAGGTATATGAAAAGAACATCTTCTACCGGGAATACCAGGAACTGAACAACCGGCAGAATTTAGCGAGCTACCTGGAAACCCAGGGAATCATTCTTCAGCTTACCGGTCGCTTACTCGGCCAGCAATTATCGACCAGGCAGGAAATGCTTCCAACACCCGTTAAGATAGCCGAAACCGTAAGCTACATTTTAGTAAACCTGCATAATGAACTATCGGTTACGGCACTTGCCACACGCGTTAACCAGCATCCCGACTATTTTTCGCGCCTGTTTAAAACCTTCACAGGTGAACGCCCTGTTACCTACATACTTGGCAAACGCATAGAACGCGCACAATACCTGCTTGCCACGAGCCAGCTGAGCTATTCTGAAATTGCGACCCGAACCGGCTTTGATAATCTTTCGTATTTTTCCAAATCATTCAAAAAAATTACAGGCATGTCGCCCGGAGCATATAAAAAACAGGTTTACCAGGTGGGATTTACGTTATAAAACTGAATACCAGTGGTTTTGCCGTATCGGTCAGTTTGTAATCCAAAAAGTTCTTTCTACAGGAACTGCAGATTGAATCTTTTTGTTGGGGGTATCACATCCATATTGCCAGGCCACTACAGTTACTTTTACCGGGAATTTGCTTCGGGGCGGAACCGGCGTAAAAAGAAGAATGTTATCTGTAATTTCTGCAGGTCCTTCTTTAATGTAGTAAGAAACCGGTAAACCAGCATCTGATTTAGCATTCAGAGAAAATGATTTTATATTTTTTTGAGGATTGGCAATTGCCGGAAAGTTAATTTTTTGTGGCTCTCCTTTTAAATTAGGTAAAGGAATTTTAAAGCCTAACTGTTGTACTGCAGACCTGTATTTTGCATCACCTTTCTGACTGGCCATTAACCAAATATCATTGCTCCTTTTTTTGTTATTAAACCCCATCCGGTAAAAGGCAATCTTAAAAGTCGAATCGTTTATTTTTTTAACCGGTCCGCAGATTCTTGAAATAACGATCTTTTCAACCGGCCGGTAGCTGCTATCGGGGTTACCTGTGGCCGGGTTGATATTGACAGCCGACAGATGAAAAGAAATTCCATCAGCTAAAGGCTTAAAATTCAGCCTGGCACCAACAAAATCGGCCACTGGTATCGCTTTTCCGTTTTGCACAAACCCAATGGTTCTGCGTATTTTGCCCCTGGCCTTGGCATAAAATTTTTCGGTAGCAGATGCCATTTGATGATCAAAAGCCCAGCCTGCTTCGGCCTTGTTTCCTTTATATTTTTTAACTGGGGCCGATTCCCAGTGGGGCAATTCGTTATTCCGCCACCTGTCTATCAGCCAACCGGCTTCAGGGTTAACCGGCTTAAGTATGGAAAAAGTATCAATGGGCTGTTTTTCCGGTAGTCTAGCCTTAACTGCCTTCGCAATAAAAAGGTTAATATAGGAGATAAGATCATCTGAAAAATCAAAATGGCCATGGCCGGCATCACAAAAAATCGCCAAAGGGGTATTGGGGTTATCGTTCCGGTATTTCATGGCCGGGGCAATCCTTCTTTCGAGCCACTCCTCCTCGCCCATTACAAAAAGGCCCGGAATACCATTCAGGTTTCGTTTTCCCCAATCCGGATTGGGACGGCCGCTACCGGTCATATTCGTTAAAGGTGCATCGCCATGAATCGACAGCACGGCAATGGTACGTTCAGGATTGAAGGCCGCATAGTTCCATGGATAACTCGCCGCAGCAGAATGCCCAATGGGGATAACCGGAGAAAAGGCCAGCTCACTGTAACCCGAAATTTCGGCAAGATCTTTTAGCATACCATCAAAAATTGCTGCAGAGCTGGATTGAAATACCATATCTACAGATGGAGTAATCCAAATTTCGGCTATTCCCAAGCCCGAAAGATTTTTCCTAAAGGCAGGATGTTCCAGTATCCCTTCTTCCAGCATGTTGTGCTGACCTATAATTACGCCATTCAGCTGCTTACAGTTAGGCGGTATCCATAAAAATGCTGTCGGTCTTTCGCCGGTTTCGGTAGAAATACTGCCATTTACCGGTGCAGACCATTGCCATTCTGCCGCTAAACTGAGTAGTGATGCCAAAATAAATAGTATTAAAAAAAATCCTTTCTTCATCCAGCGGGGTAATTTACCTGATTATCATGCTATTTATCCTGTTTCCAGGGAGAAAAACAATGTACCAAACCCGGCATTACCGGTAGGCGAAACATATTTTTTTAGGGAGTAAATTCCTCTTTTCTGCATCTGCCTTTACCATAAAAGGAGTGGGCCAGCAGCGTATGAAGAATTTGGCAATCTTATCCATTAATTTTTGTTATTTTTTATAAAATGGCCTTTTTATTTACTGCCCAAATATAAGAGTGCACCAAATCCAGGTTGATCACGATCGTACCCTTCAGGCCCCATTTTATCGATTACCTGCTTGCTAAATGGCATTGACATTCCCTTACGGCCAACATAATGGTTGTAAACCATTTGGTAAATCGGGATAAATCTACCTCTTCCAATGGTCGAAATTTCATTCCAATCGCTGTACTTTCCGGTAATATCTTTCCATGTTCTGAAAGGCACGTTATTCCCCAGATTATAATTGGCTACATATTCAAATCCTTTTAAAAGGCGGTTTTGCAATGCAGCATAGAGATCGTCGCCCTGTTTCCAGGCAATTTCGCATACCGTAGCCATGGCACCTATTCCCAACTGGCAATGCCCCTGGTCTCGCCCACTCTCCTGTATCTGTCCGCTTTCACCATCAATATAATTGGCTATGGTTCCATTATCTTTTGCATGCAGGTAAAAATCTACCGCTTTATTGTACATTTTCCCGTCGCTTAAATAAATGGCTGCAGAAATATAAAACTTAGTAACAATTGGCCCCCAATTGCCATTGGTATAGGCCGGGGTACGATAAAAAGTTTCGGCTACGGGCAGAAATATATTTTTTACCATTGCTGTAATTTTATCAAGCTTGGACTTACTATCAGATTTGTAGCTATATTTTAACAGTTCCAATACATTTACAATTTTTAGACCTTCGAGCCCTACGAGCAGCGGTGCATCATTGGTTGCGGGAATGCTTTTTAAAGAATCGGCATAGGCTTCCAATATGCTTAACGCCCTTTCGGCATGAGCTTTATTATGTGTTGCCGCCCACATCACCATGTTGAGGTAAGCTGCACTAAAATCTGCTTCCATCCTGCTTTTGGTATTTCCATATTCGCCATCGCGGGAAATAACCCGGAACGGACCATTCATTTTATAACCGGAACTGGCCAATGGATGATCGCTTAATAACTTATAAGATCCATACCCCGGCGATGACGGACGCTGTGCATTTAAAGCGATCCGCTCTAAATCGGCCGTATTAAATAAAATACCTGGGTGAACAAATTTTTTCTGAGCGGATGCAGCAGAAACCGTGAAGCATACAAAAAAGGCTATTGCCAGCAGATGTTTTTTTTTCATTGAAACGAAGTTAAGGTTAACCTGAACAGAGCGTCCAGATTTTTCCTGGTTATAAATATATCAGCTATGACACCTAAAAGTAAAATGCAATACTCTACTAAAAGCGTTAAACAGAAATCGCAAGATATATCCTGATTTGAGAGTATTTACGCCGGTATTTTTTGTCGGTACTTTATCGTATAGCGGGAGGCAGTCCTATTTTGGCCAGACGGTGAATAATTTCCTCGATTTAATTTGATTTTATAAGATAAGCAACGTATGAAAAAAATAGCAATAGCAGTAGTACCCCTACTGATCTGCAGCACATGGGCGGCTTTTGGCCAGGTAAAGGAAATAGCCCGTATTTTATCACCCGGGGCCGGCACCCAGCTGGAAGTGGCCCTGTTTGCCCAAAAACAGCTTAAGTACCGCGTTAGTAACCAGGGAAAAACTGTTATAGGGTGGTCTGAGCTGGGCCTGGAGCTAAATTTCCCTGACGCAGTGCCCGGCATAAAGATAACAGGTACAACCCGGTCTTCGCACCGGGAGAAAATCGTGACCAGATTAGGGGAAAACCAGATCATTTATAACAATTATAATCAGATCAGAATCAAGTATTTGTCGCAGGGAACTGATCTTTCAGTTATTTTCAGGGTGTTTAACGGCAGCATTGCCATGCAGTACCTGATTGCCAATAGTGGCAAACTAAAGGAAGTTACCATTTTAAAGGAAAAAACCGAATTCAGGTTACCCCAGGCGTATACACTTTATCAATACCACCAGGAATCGGTATTTACACCTATTCCGCTCGATTCGTTAACCGGAAGTTCTGATCTGCCGTCTACACTGGCAGGAAACAACTCGTATATCAGTATTGGAGAGGCTGATAATACCGGTTACACCAAAGCAGAGCTAGCGCCCGGATCAGCCAGGGGTTCCCTGCAAATTGCGTTTACAAAGGACAAACGGGTTAATGCAGTTTTGCCTTTCAGCAGCCCCTGGAGAACAATAGGAATCGCCGAAACGGCTACCGGCCTTCACCATTTCAGCGAACTCCCCTACAAACTGGCTCATCCGGCGGCATCCCAAACAACGAATACACCACTTGCAGGTAAGTTGATAAGGGCCCAGCTTGATACCCAGTCCGGATTTGACTGTATTGATTTTGCCGAGAAGATGAATTTTCAGTACATCATGTTCGATGCAGGTTGGTATGGTCCTGAAAGGAGTACCTCTTCCGATCCCAGGGTCCCTATCCAGGCTATTGATATGGAACGCGTTGTAAAATATGGCCAACAGCATGGAATTGGGGTGATCCTGTACTTAAATTATATGGCGCTCCGGAATCACCTCGACGAGATCCTTCCCCTCTATAAAAAATGGGGCATTAAGGGAATTAAATTCGGCTTCATAGACGGATTAACTCAATCGGGTACAAAGTGGCTTGCAACTGCGATGAGAAAGGTTAATGACAGCGGATTAATCCTGAACATCCACGATAACTACAAACCAACCGGTTTATCGCGGACGTTTCCTTTTTTGCTTACCCAAGAGGGCATCAGGGGTGATGAGAACAGCCCCGACGCATTTCACACCACCGTTTTGCCATACACACGTTTTTTAGCAGGTGCAGCTGATTTTACCTTTTGTTTTCCCAATCCAAAACAACAGTTCGCTAAAAATTTAAAGGTAAGCAAGGCGCAACAGCTGGCACTTACCGTAATTAACTTCAGCCCATTACAATCTATCTTCTGGTACGGAAAGCCAAAAGATTACACCAACTGGGATGAAATAGCATTTTTCAAAACTGTTCCAACCGTGTGGGACCGTTCGATGTACCTCCAGGGCGAAATCGGGAAAAACATCTGCGTAGCCAGGAAACACGGAAAGAAATGGTTTGTTGGTTCGGCAGCCGGAAAATATGAATGGCAGGGAACTTTAAACCTCGACTTTCTTGACGAGGGAAAATCGTACCAGGCTACCATCTGGACTGATACCGATAATCAAAAACTTTCGAAAAAGGTGCTCCGTATAAAAAAGGGTTTCTCTTTACCTTTTTATATTAAACCGGCAGGAGGTCTAGCCATTGAAATTAGCCCTGGCTAACTGAATTTTATATTTCAGATCAAGGGTATCCTTAAACAAAAACAACAATTCCAAGTAATCTGGAATTGCTGTTTTTTGCGCTTGTAAACAAGCTGAGAGGGTGAGACTGTTAATTTTGGGATTATTTTTTTGATTGAGGTAACGACTTATTTAAGCATTTCTGTTTCCCCTGTTTTTACATTAATACGCCAGGCTTGTGGTTTGGGAAGCTGAAGTTCGCCTTTTCCTATTTTAAGTGGCATCCAAAGGTACCTGGAATCCCATTGTGTACGCGGTTTCCACTTATCGGCCACAAAAATGACAGAAGTTACTTTTGTACCTGTAACCTTTAACATAAAAGTAGATTGCGAGCCATAGGTATTGGTTTCTACAGGTGCAATATCTTTAAATTCAGACCAGGGGCCTTTTAATGACCGGGCTGTAGCAAATTTATTGGGGTTAGGGTTCCAGCTGGTCAGTGCAGATCCGATGGCGTAATAAAGGCCATCATATTTAACCACTGCTCCGCCTTCCAATGGTGCTTTAATCAGGCAAATATCCTCTTCAACGTCCAAGTAATCGGCAGATAGTTTAGCAATGTGAAATCCTTTCGAAACCCTGTCTTCAAAAATAAGATAGGCAAGTCCATCGTCGTCTATAAACTGCCCTATATCGCGGCTTTCATGGCCGAAAGGACGAAAGGTTCTGATAAATTTATAAGGCCCAACCGGTGAATCTCCAATGGCTACACCTACGCGGGCATAACTATAATTCCCTGCTTTACCTTTTACCTGCCCATCTACATGCATATACATCACGTATTTTCCGGTTTTAAGGTTATGGTATACTTTAGGGCGTTCCAAAACCCATTTTTTACCCAGACTATCCGGATCGGTCATTTTAAATACATCTCCCCTGAATTTCCAGTTCATTAAGTCTTTAGACGAATAACAGCTTACATAACGGTAATTTGAATCCAATCCCTGGCGGCGTTCTTCGCCATACCAATAGTAGGTATCTTTCACCTTTATGATACCCCCGCCATGGGCCTGAATGTGATTACCCTTATCATCCGGCCAAACCTCTCCAGGTACTATTTCATTACGTGTTTGCGCAATTCCTGTTAAGCTGTGCAGGCATAGTGCCCATAGCAAAAAAGTAAATCCAAACCAGCTCTTCCTGCCTATATTTTTTTTCATTTACCAGTGTGCAAATTATATTGCTAATTATTAAAATATTAATCTATAAATGTCGCTCGCTTTAATTCACTTCGCATTTATCAGGCAGCGTAAAATGTAGATAATTCTGAAACCTCCCTCAGTTTTTGAATGGCACGGTAAACATGATTGATTACAGACTGGTATCGTATCTTAAGAATTTTGGCAATTTGCGGATAGCTGAGGTCATCGTAAAAGCGCATGGTCAGAATCTCGCGTTGTTTGGCAGGAAGGGAATTGAGTACAAGCACCAATTGCTGTTTTATTAGCGAATCGGATTCCTTAGATACCATAATATCTTCTGCCGAAAAAACGGATTCCGGTTCAGGGATCAAAGTGAGCTTGGCTTCACGGTGCTTAACCAAACGGATATGGTTGAGCACTATTGACCGGGCCGACCGGTAGAAATAAGCTTCCACATATTTGATTTTACCAATTTTTTGCCTTGTCTCCCAGAATTTAATAAAGAGGTCCTGAAGAAGATCGTCAACGAGTTCATCATCGTTTAAGATCCTGGAGGCAAATACAAAAAGTTTAGGGTAAAGATTGGCATGCAGTTCTGCATAATCGTGCTCGCTTCCTTCCAGGGTGCCTTCCCACAATGCAATCAATTTCTCAGTCATCATAAAATATTAATATTTGGTTAATACGAAGATGGCTCAGCTTGAAAAAATTGATGGGTATAAATTCGTAAAATAGGAGTACATTTTCACTAAATGCCCTTAAAAGGTATTTAAAGGGGGTTTTAAACAGAAATCTGGCAGGTCTTTTGGCTATTATTTCATCTTGTATCTCCGGCCCAGTGTTTTACGGTGCTTGGTGATAAAGGCTGTTGGGGTAAGTCCGAAAAGTTTAGAAAACTGTTTTCCGAAGTATTTGGCGTCATTAAATCCAGAGCGGAAGGCTACCTCGGTTACATTATAATCGGAGCCTATAAGTAACTCTGCTGCCTTGCGCAGGCGAATAAACCTGATAAAGGCATTAACAGATTGCCCGGAAATACTTTTAACACGTTTATATAAGTTTGAATGGCTCATTCCAACTTCATCGGCCAAAGTCTTAATACCAAAATCAGAGTCGGTAAGGTGTTTTTCAACCACCAGGATACAGGCATCTAAAAAGGCCTTGTACTCTTCAGATACGACCACGGAGTTGCTTTGAAGTGTAATTTCGTTATAGAAGTAGTTTTGCAGGTTGTTCCGGTTGCGCAACAGATTGGCTACCCGCGCTACCAGGTATTCCCTTTCAAATGGTTTGTTAATGTAGTCATCGGCACCGCCATGCACACTTTTAAGCTTCAGATCCTGCGATGAACTGGCCGTTAATAAAATAACCGGTATATATGAAAGTGTTGGATTAGATTTAATAGACTGGCAAAATTCGATTCCATTTATACCCAGCATCTTAAAATCGGTAATAATTAAATCAGGAAGTTTTTCGGTGGCAATCTGCAATCCCTGCTCCCCATCTTCAGCTTCATAAACAGTATAATCGTTTATAAAAAGACTTGCAATATATTTCCGGATATCCCTTTCATCGTCGACGATAAGGATGGCCTGCTTGTCGCTCACGATACTCACCTCCAGGCTGATGTTATTGTCTTCAACAGTGGTTAAAAGGTCTGGTGCATATAGTTCATCAAAGAGATCTTCCGGGTCATCCTGGGTACCGGCTACAATAAGCCCTTCCAGGTGATCTGTACCTTTTAACAGGGTTATGCTAAAAATACTGCCTCCATTTGGCCTGTTTTGGTAAGCTATGGTTCCGGAATGGGCTTCTACAAATTGTTTAGCCAGGTAAAGGCCAATGCCAAAACCCGATTTATGTGTGCCATCGGTTCTGTCTGCCTGGTAAAAACGTTCAAAAATGCGGTTGGCGGCTGCTTGCGGAATACCAATACCCGAATCTTGTACCGTGAGTATTAACTCCTGTTCGTTTTCGCTGAGTTTAATTAATATTTCTCCACCAACCGGTGTATACTTTAATGCGTTAGAAATCAGGTTAAACAGAACAATTTCTATTTTGATGCCTTCTGCATACACTTCCGGCTCAAAAGCAGCCGATTCAAACCGGTAATCCATCTGTTTGGCTGTGGCTTGTTGTGTAAAGCAATCATACACCGCTTTCGATAGTTTTTCCAGGTCGAGTTTATGGGCTTTGATTTGTTCAAAGCCTTCTTCTGCTTTTCTGAAGAGCAATAATTGATCGACCAATGAAAGCATCCTTTTTGCATTGCGTTGAATGAGGTTAAGCTCATTGGCGACCTGGCTATCAGGACTGTTTTTTTTAATGAGATCGTTAACCGGGTTGATAATTAAAGAGAGTGGCGAGCGAAATTCATGCGAGATATTGGTAAAAAACGACATGCGTTTTTCGGCAAGTGCCTTCTCCTGCTCGTTAATAATCCGCTCTTTCTCGTGTGCCAAACGTTCCATGTTGTGCCGGGCCACCTGCGAATCGTATTCGGCCTTTTTGCGCTGCGCCTCCAGGTTTATAATCTGTACTTCGTATTTTAACCTGGTTTGGGTGTTGCGGTAACGCACGTAAACATAAAGTAGACCGGCAATAGCGGCTAGATAGCCCAGGTAGGCCCACCAGGTTCGGTACCAGGGTGGCAAAACCCTGATTTTTAAACTAATTTCCTGGTTTCCCCATTCTCCTTCTGCATTAGTAGACCTCACCTTAAAAATATAATTGCCTTCTGCGATGTGGGTATAAATGGCCTTTCTGTCTTTTCCTGATTTACTCCAGCCACGGTCCCAGCCATCCATAAAATACTGGTAAGAAATTTTTTCGGGCGATGAAAATTCGAGGGCAGTAAAGTTAAACGTAAATACAGCCTGATCATAAGGAACTTCTATTTCCCTTATAGCCACATTATCTTCAGCCACGATCCAATCCAGGTTTTTTTCAATCGGGGTATTATTAATGATTATACCGGTAAGAAGCAAACTCGGCATATCTTTCCGCGGAACAATCTTATCAGGATTAAACAGGCTAAATCCTCTGATCCCTCCAAAAACGATTTCACCTGATTTTAGTTTCACTCCCGCATTGATCTGAAACTGGTTACTCTGCAAGCCGTCGCTCTGATAAAAATTACTGAATTTTCGTTTATCGAAATTAAAACAGGATACTCCATAATACGTACTCATCCATAGGTTGCCGCGCTCATCAGGAATTAAAGTTAATACCGAATTATTGCAAAGTCCATCGGCTGTAGTAAACCGTAAAACCACCTTTTTTTTAACGGGATCAAAAACAAAGAGGCCTCCACCTTCTGTACCGATCCAGAGGAGCCCTTTTTTATCTTCATAGATGGCTCTTACTGTATACCCCAGGTCGTAAAAATGATGCCTTTTGGTTGTTTTATCAATTTGAACCAGCTGCCTCAGGTTTCCTGCCCAGATCTGGCCGTTACGCGCCTGCATCATCGTGAAGAGGTCGCCAAGTTGCTGATCGAAAATTTCAAATTTATCCTGCGGGGCATTAAATCTGTAAAGTGCACCAAGGAGACTTCCACGCCTCAGGGTACCTACCCAGATATCACGGTCGCGATCTTCAAATACAGTAAATGCAACTTTACTCTCAATTCCTGTTAATGGATTGATCATTTTATACCGCTTAAACTTTTGGGTAAGGGGGTTAAAGCGGTTTACCCCTTCGTTAAAGGTACCAATCCATATATCCCCTTTTGTACCGGCAATTAATGAAGAAACAAAATCAGAGGAAATGGAGGATGGATCAGCAGTGCGTTTAAAGTTCGAAAAATGATCCGATTCCTGATCCCAGATACTCAGGCCAAAGCCATCTGTGCCGATATAGAGCTTACCTTTTGATTGAGATACAAAAGCTGATATTGAATTTCCTGGGAGCGAATTTTTGTTCGGATTATGCACCCAGGTCTGGAACGGTTTTTTTTCAGGATCAAGGATCGTTACTCCTCCTGAAGAAGTGCCTACCCATTTCCTGTCGTTCTGATCAATAAATATGGAATAAATATTTTCGCCAATAAATCCATTGTCAACATCAGAATTCACAACTTCAGCCTGGTTGGTTGAGATGGTGTAACGGAAAACCCCGCTTCCATTGGTTCCAAGATAAAGTTCCCCATGTTTACCGGCCGATATGGCTGATATGGGCAAGTCGGCAAGCACTCCTTTAATGCCCTTTATCTCGGCAGTTAAACCTGTGGACGGATCGTAGCAGTAAAGTCCGCGCTGTGTGCCCAGGTATACTTTTCCGCCACTAACCATCATGGCCTGCGCCAGCAAAACATCGGTATTACAAAGGCGGAGTGCTCCTGCGCGGAGATCAAGAAAAGCAAGTCCCTGGTTTTGAATGAAAACCCATATACGCCCTTTGTTATCGGTCCCGGCGGCCTGCACACCATACGACACGGTTTTTTTGCCATTGATCAGCAGGGGAACCAGTTCGCCAGTACCGGATGCCTGACGAAAGCGGACTAAGCCAAGGCCTTCGGTACCTATCAGCATTGTATTTTGTGGCCCGCATACCACTTCCCTGATCACATTCATCAGGGGCAAAATTTCACCTGTTTTCCAATCTCGGTATTTTGCGGTATTAAAAATACCTTTCTGATCATTATAGATGCTTAGCCCCTGCCTGGTGCCAATCCATATGTTATTATCCACATCACTACTCACAGTGTGGATGATGTTATGGATAAGAGATGCTTTATTATCTAATTCGTTTCTAAAAATTTTGAAGTCATATCCATCATACCGGTTAAGTCCATCTTTAGTACCTAACCAAAAGAATCCTTTTTTATCCTGGTAAATGCAGCGAACAAAATTATTGGAAAGCCCGTTTTCAATCGCCAGGTGCCTGATGGTAAAAGGGTCTTCCGCAGCAAAACAGAAACCGACATGCAGGAAAAGAAATAAAAGTAGAATTCGTTGCACAACAGGAGGATTGAAAGCTACTAAAATAGTGAAACATATGTGAATAATCTACAGTTTATCCCCTTAAAGCTTTTACTTGATCACTTTAAAAAATTTAATGGCAAAGAGCGCGATGACTACGTAACACACAATGGGTAAATAGTAGGCATGTGCTACATCTGTATTGGCTATCTTACCCATAAAATAAGGCATTACCGCCCCGCCAACCACTCCCATAGAAATATAGGAGGAAGCCTGCTGGGTATGTGAACCAAGATTTTTCAGTCCGAGGCTAAAAATAGTAGGGAACATGATACTAAAGAAAAAATTGATGCTTAGCAGGGCGCAATAGGATGTCCAGCCCCAGCTTTGAGCAACAATAAGGCAGGCCACAATACTGGCAATGGCAAATGCTGCCAGAATTTTGTTGGGGGCTATAAATTTCATCAGGTAAGTTCCAACGAATCTGCCAAGTGCCATCATGACCATAAACAATACCATAAAGTTTCCGGCTTTCTCATCAGAAAAGCCCATCTTCTCGTGGCCATAATTGATAAAATAGCTCCAGGTACCGGCCTGGGCCGCTACATTAAAAAACTGGGCTGCCACTGCCCAAACAAAATGCCTGTGCTGAAAGAGGCTTTTTCCAGGGGCGAGATCAATGTTTTGTGCGGCTACGGGCTCATCGGAAATGCCATGAGGGTCGATCAGATCGGGAATACGGATAAAGAAAAAAGCCACGGCCACAACCAGGATAAATGCTCCTAATCCGGCGTAAAGCAATTTTACCGAATCGAGTGAATTTTCGTTCCCTCCGGAAGTAGCACGCAGCAAAAAGAATGTGCCAATAGCCGGACCAATTATTGCTCCTATGGCATTAAAAGACTGGGAGAAGTTTACCCTTCTGTCGCTGGTACGCTGGTCGCCCAATGAGGCTGCAAAAGGATGTGCAACTGTTTCGAGTGTTGCCATTCCGCAGCCAAGAATAAAAAGGGCTACCCTGAAAAAACCAAAGCTTTCTGCATTTGCTGCCGGAACAAAAAGAAATGTGCCCAAGGTAAAAAGTGAAAGTCCCAGTATTACACCGGCCTTGTAACCAAAGCGCTTCAGGAATATTCCGGCCGGAATGCTCATGATAAAGTAGGCTCCAAATACGGAAAACTGGATCAGTCCTGACTGTGCTTTTGATACATTCAGCACGTTCTGAAAATGTTTATTAAGGACATCACTCATCGAGTGTGCCACTCCCCATAACATAAACAAGGAAGTAACCAGGATAAAGGTTAACAGGAATTTCTTTTCGGTAAAAGCAGGTTTATTGTTCATTTTAATGTTGTTGTATCCTTTATGATTATTTTTTATGGAGCCAGATTGCAGCACCTCCTGAAGCCTGGAGATCCAGTTTCAGGGTAGATTGTGCATCAACCGTAATATCTTTTATCCCCACCTTGGTGGCAGTGTTAACGGTATTGTCGTCATGATAAATCCTGGCAACAAATTTTTGTCCTTTTGGAAGAAAATCCAGCTTCAATTCTACCTTGCGGGCTTCTGTATTGGTAATACTGCCTAAAAACCATTCTTCGCCACTGCGCCTTGCAGTGGTAATGTACTCGCCCGGTCTTCCCGATAAAACCTTGGTTTCATCCCAGGTAACAGGAATCTTGTCCCAGAATTCGAGTTCAGGCTCGCCTTTATAAAGAGCAGGTTTATCATACCAATATAAGGTCTGTATCGGGCTAAAATAAATGGCAGCTAAGGCCAGTTGATGGGCATGTGTGGTTTTAATCCTGCTGTCGAAATAACAGATCGTGTAATCAGCGGCCCCGGCCAGAAACCTGGTAAAAGGCATTACGGTATTGCTGGTTGCTGCGGGCATTTCTTCATTTCCCCTTATTCCTTCGGCTGTCATCAAATTGGGCCAGGTACGCTGCTCGCCGGTTGGCCTCCAGTCGTCGTGTATATTTACCATAATGTGATTTTGGGCGGCCTGCTGTATCGCTTTTTCGATCCAGGCGGTCCAGCGATGCGAACCCGACTGAACAAAACCAAACTTTACCCCTGCAACGCCCCATTTTTTATAAATGGAAAAAAGACTGTCGCTTTGCATCAATAAGGCCTGCTGGTTAACATAAAGCCACACACCTATCCCCTTTTCTTTCGCGTATTTAATAATGGCAGGCAGGTCAAAGTCGTGAATGGCCACTTTTGAAGCATCAGAATTAAAACTAAATGCCGGACCATACCATTTCCAATCGAACAGGATGTATTGCAGGTTCCGTTTAGCGGCAAAATCGATATTCTCGAAGGCATCGCGGGTTGTTTGCGACATTACCCTCATAATTTTACCCGGTTTAATCCAGCTTTCATCTTTTATTTTAGAGGGTTCGTTGAGGTTCAGGATCAAATCTGTACCCATAGCAATTTCCGGCGCAGTTTCGGCAACTAAAATTGCTCTCCAGGGCGTGGCCACCGGCGAAATCAGGTCAACCGGTGTAAACATGGAAGTTACCAAACTGTTTTGGGCCTTTAATTTGAATTTAGACCTCGAATAATCCACCATTCCGGCCTCAATAAGTGTGGCAAACAACCCATTCTTCAGTTCGAGGGTAAGCGGACGTTCGGCTTCACCATCCCAATTTTCTAGCGCTACTTTTTCATAAGGTGCCTGCGCCCAGTTGGCCTTCCAGGCTAAGGTTCCCGGGGCAAAATTAAATTCGGTATTCTCAGACATGATCCGGTAATAGGTGCCTTTAGCATTTTCAGGAAAGAAAAAGCGGATGGCTACGCCCTGGTTATAGGCCCTGATTTCGATATTCATCAGGTAGTTAGGATTATCATCTTTTACTGTGCTGATGATGAGACTATTATACTGATCACGGATAAGTTTTTTTTCGCCGTAAACCGGTTTCCAGGTGGTATCTTTTGTTAAGCGTTGTACTCCGGTAACCTGCAGGTTTTCGAACCAGTTTTTATGCTTATCTACCGGAAGTGCCATTGCGCTTTCTGAGAGGTGGTTATCGAGTTGCAGCTCCAGCTTTGATTCTAAAATAACGGGTTTGCCCTTGTAGCTTAACTGGTAAAAAAAAGCCTTTTCCTTGTTGGCAATTTCCTTCTGAAAAAATTTAAGTTCGACCGAACGATCGGGTGAGGTGAGTAAATGTTCGGCAGGTGTTTCCTTCTCTTTGGCTGTAGCTTTAAAAAAAAGAAATGAGAGGAGCATTAAAATAGTATAGCTGTTATATTTCATATTCAAATCGGGAGGATTTTAGAGATGCTGATCAGTTTTAAAAAAATAACTATTTGTGTTTGGGACGGATGGATGCCGGTTTACCTGTTAATTTCTTTTGGCAAAACGGCTCCCGTTATCCTGGAAGCGATCCGGAGCCAATGTTTCTCGATATTCTTTTCAGAAATCTGCCTACGGTTAAAAGTAAATGGTAGCTCTTCCTGGTCGGTATGGCCAGGTAGTTTTTTATTTTTCATATTTATATGACACCGGGTCGTATTTTATATACTCCATCATCATGAAAATTAAAGAGAGGTTGGCGTACAATTTTCTTGTTACAAAGCTGCATTCGATAATTAATACTACTTTTTGGTGGCTTAAATCGGCTTTTCAACTTAAAGCCATCGTCGAACCTTCGGAACAGCATGACGAATTGTTCTAGTCAGAGGCCTTTATAAAATAATTTTTCCTTAAATAATTATCGAGTTCAGGCTTCTAAGAAAAAATTTAAGCAGGAGGTAAAAGCTGGTTTATAATCAGGTTATTGATTAACTGACGACTAAAACTAAAACAAAACGTCAGTAACACAAGAATAAAAATCGAACTGTCGGCCCCCTGCCATATCCTCTCTAATGCACGTTTAAGCTTAGTTGAACTTACTTTTCAGGCTCAATCCCATTTGTAGTTTTTTCAACCTGAGCAGGGCTTCTATATAATAATAATCTGCATATATAATTGAAGTATCTATTTCCGAACCATTAGGTTTATGGCCGGTTGAATGCAACAAAAAAGCTGTGTTTTTATCTTTGCTCTGATATGCCGGTGAAGAAAGCGAGGCCAGCATTTGTTCTGCAGCCTTGCGGTATTTTTGTGCTTTTTCTTTATCCTTAACCAAAGTAGACAGCTCTAAAAGGCCCGAAGCCACAACTGCCGCTGCTGAGGCATCTTTAGGGGCATCAGGAATTGCGGGGTCATTAAAATCCCAATAGGGAACCTGATCTGAAGGTAATTTATCAAGGTAAACGTCTGTTACTTTCTGTGCAAAATCAAGAAAAGGCAAATACCCGGTTTCGCGGAAACACATGGTATAGCCATAAATGGCCCAAGACTGCCCGCGTGCCCACATGGAGCTATCCGCGTATCCCTGATGCGTTAGCCCCTTTATTTTTTTCCCGGTCTCCCTGTCATAAATTACCGCATGGTAAGCACTGTAATCTGGTCTGAAATGATTAGCCATGGTAACTTTGGCATGCGATAAGGCGATATTATACAATTTCCTGTCCCCCCCATTTTTAGAGGCCCAAAACAACATTTCCAGGTTAATCATATTATCGATAATGGTATTATGTTGTGGCCATTGCATGTGTGGTACAGCCCTCGGCCAGGATAAGATGGTACCCACTTTAGGGTTAAAAAGCGTGGCCAATGTATCGGCAGCATTTAATATTATGGCCTTAAATTTTGCATTTCCGGTAAGCCGGTAGCCATTTCCATAGCTGTTAAAAATCTGAAAACCCAGGTCGTGGTCAATTGCATGCTGCTCTGAAAGCGGTTGAAGCGGTGCCGAAAAACGCGTTGCTTCGTTGAGCAAGGTTTTAGAACCCGTAGCTTCATAGCCGTACCAAAGTATGCCGGGCCAAAACCCGGAGCACCAGTCTTTATAGCCCACAAACTTCCAATCGGCAGATCCGGGGATAACCGATCTGGGGATACTGCCTTTCTGAACAGGAATAAGTTTTAAGGTCTTTTGTATTTGGGCCGTACAATACGCCAGCTCTTTGGATGCATCCACCTGGGCAGTTGCAGCTTTACTCAAAAGGCCCAATGTTACAATTAAATAAATAGCTAAATTTTTCATGTTGATATGGTCTATAGACAAATGAGGTTTACAGATATACTCAACAAAGCCGAAAAGATATTAAGATTGTTACCGCAATATTGGATATATCCCTGCCAGGGGCATATTGCAAAGCCAGAGATAAAAATTAAGGTATCCTGGTTTTAAACACTGAGGTTGTTTACCCCAAATGACTTATTTAAAATACATTCATGAAGTTAACATATGTCGAATATAATTTAACAAATGAGCCATTGTATTGAGGTGCGGGTTTCTAATTTCGTTTCAAGGCGGGATTGAAAAGTGTTACATCGATTATTAAGCCACTAACCAAATACCATATCATATGAGAACACTAAATTACCTAACAGGCATTATGCTGTCCGTTTTAGCGGTAGGCTGCCAAAAACAAAAGATTGAAAACCCCACAGTTATTCAATCCACAAAACGGGCGGTTACCATGCCCACCTCTACCAGTTATCCGAGTTATAATACTTCGCCGCAACCGGCAGATCAATCAGGCGTTGGCAGTACGGCCGCCCAGCTTGCAGCGAAATTTACACTGGGATGGAATGCCGGTAACAGCCTGGAAGCCATAGGTGGCGAAACCTACTGGGGTAACCCCGCACTCACCCAGGCAATGATTGACCAGGTAAAAAGAAGTGGTTTTACGGCGGTACGCCTTCCCTGCTCATGGAACCAGTATATGGCCAATACCAGCACTGCCCAGCTTCAGCAATCGTGGCTTAATAGGGTAAAAGATGTGGTCCAATACTGCGTGAATGATGGTTTGTATGTTATCCTGAATATCCATTGGGACGGTGGATGGCTTGAAAACAACTGTACCACTGCTCAACAGCCCTACGTAAATGCCATGCAAAAAGCATTCTGGGAACAGATTGCAACACAATTGCGCAATTTTGATGAACATGTTATTTTTGCCAGTGCCAATGAGCCGGCAGTTTCAGACGCTACGGGAATGGGGGTACTGTTATCCTATCACCAAACCTTTGTGAACGCGGTACGATCTACCGGTGGTAAAAATAGTTACCGCACGCTTGTAATCCAGGGGCCTAGTACCAGCATAGACTATACCAACAACCTGATGAATGCCTTACCAAATGATACGGCTCCCAACCGGCTAATGGTAGAAGTACACTACTATACCCCATTTAATTTCGCGGGTCTGGCTACTGACGCAAGTTGGGGAAATTCTTTTTACTATTGGGGTAATGGTTACCACTCTACAACTGATGCTTCGCGCAATGCAACTTACGGAGAAGAGGGAGATGCCGGACCACAATTTGCCCTGATGAAAACAAAGTATATCGATAAAGGTATACCGGTTGTACTTGGAGAATATGGCGCCATCAGAAGGCCTAATACTTTATCAGGCGATAACTTAACTTTACACCTGGCCAGCAGGGCTTATTATATCAACCACGTAACCCGTCAGGCGGTTCAATACGGGTTAAAACCGTTTTATTTTGATGACGGGGCTTCGGGAAACAATGCATTCAGGATCCTCGACAGGCAAAATATTGGTTCAGCTGACCAACAAGCCCTGGCAGCGGTTGTACAGGCAGGTCAAAATGCCAGCACCTCAAGCATTCAGGCCGGGCAAACTTACCAGATTTACAACAGGTATAGCTTTAAAGCCCTTGAAGCTGCCGGATGGGGTAGTTCAAACGGAACAGTTGCACAGCAATGGCTATATAGTGTAGGTGCTAACCAACAATTTAAGGTAGAAGATGCAGGCGGCGGATTATTCCGTCTTACGCCTGTTCATGCACCTACGAAGTGCCTGGAAATTAACGGTTGGAGTACTGCTGATGGCGGACAAGCCGTTTTGTGGGATTACAATGGCACCGCTAACCAAAAATGGTCTATCCAGATAACAGACAATGGCTATTACCGCATCACGAATGCAAATAGTGGGAAAGCCCTGGATGTAACAGGTTCCTCATTAAACAATGGAACTGCGGCGATACAATGGACGTACTCCGGAGGAAGAAATCAACAATGGGGATTTGTAAAAATTTAAAAAACAAGGCCTGCAATTAAATTTACTGAAAACCTGATGTAACAAAGGCTTCATCAATTGCGATGAAGCCTTTGTTATTATTAACGTGAATTTGGGTCTTAATTTCGTCATTGCGAACAGGGTGCAACGTAGCCGAGAACCACGAAGTGCTCAGCAAAGCTAACTCTGTCTAGATAGAACTCTCTCCCGAATATTCGGGACTGCGCTTCAGTCGAGATGACGATTCCTCCAGGGGCCTGTCAATCGTAGCCTGTCGAAGGACCTTACCTAAATACTTTAAAGGTGTTTCGATACTTCGTCAAGCTCAGTACAGGTTAAACTCAACATAACAGATTATAAGTGAAATTACAAATATGGTACAGCCTCTTGGTTGTTATTAGGATATGATTTAACGCGAAAAAGTTAAGGTTCCGAAGCCGAGCTGATCGTAGCTCCCACTGGTAGAACCATAATCGCCGCCTCCACCCTCAGGCCTTACTTTTTCGGCAAATTGGGTAGTATACTGGGCAGACTTACCTTTTATTTTTACGTAATAATTGTATACCAGCTCCCATCCCGGACGGATATTCCCCCGGCCAGCACTTGAAATAACCGTGTGATTTGAATTTTCACAATTGTTGTAAGTGGTAAACGGAACAGTATTAGTAGTATTGATGTTATAGGCCGCTATATATTCGCTAACCCCCAAAAGCGGTGGATTAACATGACTCCATGGATTATAATCGAAAAAATTCTGACCCTGGTTATACAGCATCTGGCAAAAGGTTCCGAAAAGCGGAACCTCCATTGTGGCATGCCCCTGGTCTCTCCCTGCCTCCTGTGCCTGGTCCATACCATTTGGATAAGTTGCTGTGGTTACCCGTCCGATAAAGGCCGTACCAGTGCCACTATGCTGGTAATAATTTATTGCATAATTAATTTTAGCCACATCATCGCAAAGGATACCAATGGCCAGCACGGTACATAGGTTTGACATGTCCCAGTTTAGCCAGTAATGGGTGCCACAAGTATTGTTATGCCTGTTCAGAAAATCGCTCGAAACCGGATAATATACATTAAGCATAAAATTTTTAAAAGCCGTAAAATCTGCTGCAGACCAACCACTGTAACCCCGCATAATTTCTGCTGCATTGGCCCATTGGTAACCTTGCAAACCAGCTGCTAATTGTTTATTGCTATCGCCATCAATATACTTGCACTTACGCGCCCAGGCATTCATAATCGCAACAGCGTTTGCGCCGCAGGCTGCATCGCCCTTAATTTTCCATCGTAAAGCATTTTGATAAGCTGCTGCAGCATCCTGACATGCCTGAATGTAATTTTCCCCTCTTCCGCTTGCAGCCCGTCCGCGCACAATCGTATCAACCGGCCGTGGAACATAGGTGGCTGCAGAACGGCCGTTGGCGACCAGTTTATTCCAACCATCCAGCCAGGGCTGCGCCCCTGCATTTACCTTGGTTGTCATTCGCGTAAAATCAGCAGCCGAATGGAGCATTCCAGGGTGTACTACCGAGGTTACCTGGCCCAGCGCAGCAACGGCCATTTGTTTGCCGGATAGCGATCCGGTGCCCAGGCTTGAGGGATCCTCTCCAGCGATCGGCTTACTGCATCCGCAAAAGATTAAAGCGCATAGCATCAATTGATTCATTTTTGTTTTCATAGGATATATATAAATTGGTTAAGCTAATTTGGCAGCAGCAATGTATCCCTTGGAAGATAATTGCCGGTATTTAAAGTAACTCCAATAGGGTATTTGTTTCTACGTTATTTAAAACAAAAGGTTGCTTAAGCAACCTTTTGTTTAGTGATATTCTTATTTATTTATCTACAATCAGCCTGATCGGTGTCAGGTTATTCAGATACACGAAATAAACACCTAAGCGGTAATTTCCGGAAAGGCTTACCTGCAGATCGCGGTCTGTGGCACGGTGGCTTCCGCTCTGCATTATCCTGCCTGTAACATCCCTAACCGTTACCTTAATGTTTTGATCCCTCAGATCAGGCGTAAGCCTTACTTTGAAAGACTGCTCTTTAACCGGGTTCGGATAGATGATATTGCTGGTTGAAGACTCTGGAGCAAGGACTTGTGCCGGGATTACTCCTGAACGGGTTTGTGTGCTCGAAAGATTTCCCGGTTGGCCGTAACCCGCTGCAACAGGTTCTGTTCCGTACACCAGTTGCCCCTTGTAATACAAGGTGATGTGTGCGTTGGTATCCATTGCTGCTTTTGGCCGATACGAATGATCGTCAGACTCGTTAAAGGCCGACCAGTTGCTTTTATAGATGCGGAACTGGATATTTCCGGTACTGCTTAACGGATGTAATTTTCCTGCCGACTGATCGATCGATAATTCCAGGTGGGTATCGGCTCCGGCCAGTGAAGGACTGATCTCTGTAAACTGCCCCCTGATCTTATTATTCCCCAGTTTGGCATAATCAACCATCATATTCAAGCCGGCTGTTCCTTCTTTGCTAAACCAGTAACGCGCAGTAAGATCGCTATAATCAATGGCGCTGTTGCCTGTGTTTTTAATGGCAATAAAAGCACTGATCGTATTAGTGTTTGCTGTCTGGTTCTGATTCTGGTACAACACATTCAGTTTGGTTGTAACTGGCACAAGGGCTGGTTCTTCTCCGGATATCAATTTACCGTTGCGGTATAAAGTTATCCGGTTATTTGTGCCATAGCTGCCGGTATTGGCCTGGTAAGAATAATCATCTGCTTCTGAAAAATCAGACCAATCCTGGTTGGCAAACCTGGTACGGATTACCCCGCTGTTGCTGTTTGCATTTAACTTTCCACCTGGTACAAAACTGTATTCCACATAACCCAGTGCTCCTGAAGCAGGATTTGGCAGTTGTACATATTTCATTTTCACGTTGCTGTTTCCCATCTGGGCATAGTCTACCCAGGCATTTATCCCGGCGTAATTTTCTGCTGTAAACCAGTAACGCATGGTTAACTCGTTGTAGTATACCCCGATCGAATCCTGGTTAACCAGGCTGAAATTTGGCCTGATCACGTTATTGGTCAGCTGGCCGCCATCGCCATCCATTGATTGGACCTGGATATTAAAAGGGATCACGTTCAACAGCTGGGTTGCAATGGCAGCAGCATAAGTGCCGTTACCTGCCTGTTTTGCTGTAATAACGGCCGTTCCCTTACCAAGCACCTGGAGCTTATCATTTACGATCTTTGCAACTGTGGTATCGGAACTTGAATAGCTAACCGGTAAATTAGCGCTTGTTGTGGCACTTAATGTTAGCTCGGCATCTCCTATCCTTTTGGCAGGTAAGCTGGCGAAACTAATGGTCTGTTCAACCTTATGAATGGTTAAGGCCTGGCTTACAGGTGCGGCCGTTGCGTAGGTTGCATTGCCTGCCTGCGTGGCCGTAATAGTGGTCACGCCTGCTCCTTTAACCTGGATCATGTTGTTGGCAACCGTTGCCACTGTGGTGTCTGAACTGGCATAACTGATGGCCAAACCAGAACTGGAAACGGCACCAGCGTTAAAGCTTGTATCGGTAACCGCTTTTTCTGGCAAAGCATTAAAGGTGATGGTTTGCGCAACTTTATGAACGGTTAAGGCCTGGCTTACAGGTGCGGCAGCTGCATAGGTTGCATTGCCTGCCTGGCTAGCCGTAATGGTGGTAACACCTGCTCCTTTAACCTGGATCATATTGTTAACAACCGTTGCCACTGTGGTGTCTGAACTGGCATAACTGATGGCCAAACCAGAACTGGAAACTGCACCAGCGTTAAAGCTTGTATCGGTAACCGCTTTTTCTGGCAAAGCATTAAAGGTAATGGTTTGTGCGGTTGTTAAATTTTCGGCAATCTCTGCATCACTTAATGCCCTGCTGTAAATCTTAAACTCATCTATTGAGCCTTTAAAAAGGGGATCATTGAACTGTGATTTACCCAGGTAATTCAGCGTAGTGCCTGTGGTTGTACCTGAAGCGGTGAGTTGCGAAGGTTTAATGGTCAGGTTGGTATTGGTGGCTGCCAAATTACCGTTAATATACAGTTTTGCCGTATTTCCCGATTGGGTAACCGCCAGATGTGTCCAGGTATCCAGCGGGAAAGCGAAGTTAGCACTTACGTTTAACTCTGTACCCCCGTTTTTAATCGCATAACGAACGGTTGATAGCTTTACCCCATTTACCGTAGGCGTTCCCTGCTGAACGGTAAGGAACATGTATTGTGTGGTGCTTGTACCAAAATCGAAAACACGCATCCAGGTAGACAGTGCATCCATTCTTACCCAGCTCGAAACGGTAAAATCAGATACTGTTTTTACAATTCCTGTTGGCAAGGTGACATAAGAAGTAGCCATACCATCCAGTTTGAGCGAGTTACCCGGTTTCCCGGCTGCACGGGTTGCCGTTGCTGCCAATGCCCCATGTGTAGCCCCCCAGCTGTCGATGGCCCAGGTGCCGCCAGCCTCATCGAATTTAAGGTAAGTAAGCTGGCCAGCCGCAGGTTTTGCAGTTACCGCTGTACCCGGAGGCAATTCTCCTATGCTATCAACTGCTGCAATCACATAGTAATATGTAGTTCCATTGCTCACACCGGTATCAGTAAACCTAGGGGTGCCTGTACTACCCATTGCAGTGTAAGGACCTCCTAATGTGGTTGAACGCTTAACGTTATAGGTAAAGTTCTGAATAGCATCCCATTCGAGCACAATTTTTGCATCCCCTGAAGCAACAATAACATTGCTTACCACATTATTTTTTACCGTTAAAGTGATCGTTTGGGTATTGGCAATGGTGTCTTTAAGAGCGCCAATGGTTACAGAAAAGGTGCCATGCTCAGTAGGTGTACCCGATATTACACCCGTTGTAGAATTTATACTTAGGCCAGCAGGCAAACCTGTTGCCGTAAAATTACTTAATGGCTTATCGGTAATGGTATAGCTAAATGGCCTACCTTTTAAGGTAGTAAGCTGGGTTTTATTGGTAATGCCAACCCACAATGTTCTTGATTGTGATACCGGCCCATACATTTCATCCCCTGCCTGTGATGCTGTAATGATAGCCGTTCCGGCCGATATGATGTGGATATTTCCATCCACTATCGTTGCAACAGCGGGGTTCGAACTGGTGTATTCTACCGGGAGACCTGAAGAAGCAACAGCTTCGGGATCAAAATCATCACTACCAACCAGTTTAGGTGTAATGGTATTAAAGGATATGGTTTGGAAAGCCTTCATACCCTCTACAATTTCAGAAGCACTTAAAGCCCGCTTGTAAATCTTAAACTCATCAATTGAACCTCTGAACATCGGATCATTAAATTGACCTTTGCCCAGGTAGTTTAAATTGGTACCGGTAGTAGTACCCGTAGGGGTAAGTTGTGAAGGATTAATATTAATTGCGGTATTGGTTGATTTCAGCACGCCATTGATATACAATTTGGCTGTGGTTCCGGATTGGGTAACCGCCAGGTGTACCCAGGTATTCAACGGGAAGGCATATGGAGAAGTGATGCCTAACTCTGTACCCCCGTTTTTAGTCCCATATTTAACGGTTGATAAGGTTACTCCATTTGCTGTAGTGGTTCCTCCCTGCACGGTAAGGTACATATACTGGTTAGTACCGGTACCAAAATCAAATACACGCATCCAGTTGGTAAGGGCATCCATTTTTACCCAGGCTGAGATGGTAAAATCAGTTACCTTACTCACAATTCCGGTAGGAAATGTAACATAAGAAGTGCTTGCCCCATCCAGCTTAAGGGCATTTCCTGTTTTACCTGCATCACGTGTTGCTGTAGCTGCCATAGTGCCATAAATAGTTCCCCAGCTGCTCACACAACGATTTCCGCTGCTTTCGTCAAACTTCAGGTAAACCATTCCTATATTGCGTGAGGCCGAAACTTCCTGGCTGGATGCAACACCATCCGGCGAAGCAACGATGTAATAATAAAGTGTCCCATTCACAACAGCAGTATCAGTAAACGCTGTGGTGTTTACTGTGGCAATATCGGTATAAGGCCCGCCCGGAGTAGTTGAACGTTTAATCGTATAGGTTAAATTCGCAATTGGATCCCATTCCAGGATGTTTCTTCCATCAGTCGCCGAAGCGGTCACGTTTATCGGAACCGTTCCAACCGGAACAAAACGGAAAGGAAAAGTATAGGGAACCGGATCGTTATCATTTCCAAGTACAGCAAGTATCTGATTACCGCTCTTATACCAGTACCCGTTTCCGGCACTTTGTGCCCGCTGAACCGCATACGAGGTACCATTACCATAAATATTAAATGAATTGTAAGCCTCGTTGTAGGCAATAACATTACGGCCAAATAAGGCATCCTCATAGATGTAATTGCTAAATGCCGGAAGTGGTGAGCTCAAGCAAATAATTTTATACCTACCGTTCGCCTGCTTTTTCACATTCCACATTTGAGTTAAGGGATTAGGATTCGACACATCAAATAAAGGCCGGTTGGTCTCGTTCTTCGTCCATAACGAATCGCTGTCAAGCGGTTTAAGGTAGTAATTCCCGTCAGCAAGGGTATTCGTAAAGTAGTACATAGCAGACTTATACCGTTCCATTGCATTCTCCAATATCGTAACATAGTCACTGATCTGAAAAACCGTTGATTGGGGAGTATATAAGGATTGCACATGGGTGATACTATCGTTCAACTGTACCTTGGCCGCCACCGGAAATTTACCGCCTTCACCTGTCGTACTGGTTTGGGTGGTATCGCGTAATTTTATCGCTTCAGCCAGTGTTTTAAGGTAAGCGGAAGACATGTCTGATTGCGTAACCTGTTCTATTCTATAAATCTGGTTAGGATTATCCAGCCACCTGTTCAGGTTCATTGCGGCACCATTTAAAGTACTCGAGCTGGCTACCTCCAATGCTTTCTGGCTTGGTTTTCCAACAATACTGAACGTGCCGTTCTCCCGGTCCTTAATAGACCATATCTGGGCTGAATCTGTAGCCGAATAGCTTCGCTGCTCCACAGGAGCATTATTGGTTACGGCATTGTTCACCACATCCATTGCTTTTCCACTCCGCAGGTTTACAATCTTATAATCCGTACCGGATACAGGCGTTATTCGCCAATGCTGGTTACTGGACGAAGAATAGGCATTTTGTCCCAATAAGGCTCCTTCGGCTAGTGAACCGTTTTTAACCTCCACGGCTTTATTGCTGTGTACAGCTATGATCCGGTACACCCCATTAAAACTATCTGAATTTAAGACCTGCGGAACCGGTGGCGCCTCCGGAGTACCTCCATCTCCCGGCGAATCTGCACTGGTGCCCGCAGTATTTACTGCACAAACCTTATAATAATAAGTCTGGCCGTTTGATAAATTATTATCCAGAAAGGTATTTCCGGAAAGGCCTGTGGCAATGGTAGAATAGCTCCCGTTCAGAGAAGACGACCGCTTAAGCGTATAACTCACTGCACCAAAGGAGGATAGCCACCTTACCCGCATCTCTTTATCTCCGGGATAGGCATATACCGAAAGCGGAGCCTGGGGTGCAGTAATCACTCCTCCCTGGCCCCCGGTAATACTTACATTACTAAAAGTAGAGGTGTTTAAAGCACCATTGCCAGATGAACAAACCGCCAGGCCAATGTAGGCTGTACCGGTAAAGCCAGTATACCTGCCCTCATGTGAGGCCGCCCAGCTTACCCCATCAGGAGAATAATAAACGGCAATCATCTCCCCTACACGTTCAACTTTCACCCAATAAGGAATGGCGGTTACTGGCCTCGATGCTTTCTCATAATAAGCACCGCCCCTTAGTTCTGACCATCCATGCATAAATGCCTCGGCTTTCACCTCCGGAGTTATCGCTATCCATGCCCTCTGTGCGGCATTAGGGGTCAGATCAGAACGGAGCATTACTCCGGCTTTAGCACTGGAAGTCGTACCCTCAACCGATTCCACTTTAGCAATGAGGGAACAATTTCCGGTCACTTCCTTATAAACAAAATGCAAAGCATCTGCTCCATGGGTCCAGATATCGCCTTTTCCTTTTACCGTCCACACATTGTTGTTGTAGGAACTGCTTCCGGCAGCCGATACCGTGCCTATGTCAATCGAGGTTAAGCCCCCTGTTCCAACTTTTGTGGGCTCAGGAACAATTTCTGTTTGAGCCGGTACGGTGGCCGTAGCATTGTCTTCTGATTTATAGAACCAGGTAATTACCGGGTCAAAACGTCTGGGGATGTTATTTAGCAGTTTGTTCAGGTAAACCGAACTTTGCTTTTTACGGACTACATAAGCCCCATGCGCTATAGTCGGGCCAAACCTTCCCTGATCCCATGCAGTGGTCACGTCATTTAAATAATAGGCATCGATAGTGCCAAAAGGTACG
Source organism: Pedobacter zeae (assembly GCF_014196715.1). GTDB lineage: Bacteria > Bacteroidota > Bacteroidia > Sphingobacteriales > Sphingobacteriaceae > Pedobacter > Pedobacter zeae. The sequence continues at coordinate 244,136 of NZ_JACIEF010000002.1, read as the reverse complement.
TAAGGGATTGGCAGGCTTAAATTTTTCCTGGAAAAATATTCGGCATTGGCCATGATCCGGTCTTCCAGGTCCGAATAAATATCGATACCCTGTTTATAGAGCACTTCGGCCACGAAGGTCAGGTTGTTAAATGTCCCGTGGGCGTGTCCCTGGTCCCTTAAACTTTCTCCGTTCTGGCCATTGGGTAAGGTATTTTTAAGCCCGCAAGAGGCAATGTATCTGGACAGGTAGACGATATGCGCCATTTTAGCAGGATCGTCGGAAAATGCCGCGATCACCGCTCCTGCAGATATACTCAGGTTACCTTTATTGGATGGGCCTATAGCATAAAAAGTGCAACCTGAAGCTGGCCAGTATACATTATTAAAGAGGTTTTTTACGGCGGTAGTATTTGCCGCCGTCCAGCCACTCCAGGTTCCGCGAAGAATAGAAGCCGCGCCTCCATAAGCATACGCATAATCCCCCAGGTCAAGGTTACCCAACTGGCCTCCAAACTCTGTTTGGGTGGTGGCCCAGGCAATTAAAATATCCCTGGCCTTTGCAGCATAGGCCTCATTGTCAGTAAAATACCACATGAGTGATAAATAAAAGGCTGCCGTCATGTCGTTTCTCCAACGGTAAAGGTTTAAATCCGGACTACGGGTAACCGTAGCAAAAGCCTGGTAAGTATAGGTCAACTGAGCTTTGCCATCGGCAGCCATCACATCATAAGCCTGTTTCCAGGGATAATCCCCGGCCTTGATGTGTGCTTTCAGAATACTCAGATCGGAAGCCGATAGCGGAGCCCCCGGGTGCACAAAGGTTTGGGATCGTGCAGAGAAGCAGACACTCAAAATGAATGAAAGCAGGATAAAAAAGTACTTGTTCATCATATTTAATGGTTTAGGTTATCAATTATTTAAAGGGTTGCAGAAAATTGAAATGCCAGGTAAAGCTTTTAACAGGTTCTTTGCTAAAAAAAGAATAGCTGATGGGTTATATCAGTTAAAAGAATCCAAAAGCAGCACGGGCCTATCATCTTCGCAGCTGCGTTGAGGAGGATCCTTACAGGCAGTTGCCTGAATATGATGCGTTTTAAGTGAGACCATTTAATTTATTGGAGCAATAGTTTAGTATCAGGCATTGGTGCTGAGGCAAGCCAGGTTCATTTACCACATAGATCAATTGAATACAAAAGACTGTTAAACAGTCTTTTGTATTCAGAAATTCTTATTTATCGACAATCAACCTGATCGGCGTCAGGTTATTCAGGTACACGAAATAAACACCTAATCGGTAGTTTCCGGAAAGGCCCACCTGCAAATCGCGGTCTGCAGCACGGTAGCTTCCGCTCTGTATGATCCTGCCCACCACATCCCTAACTGTTACCTTAATGTTTTGATCCCTCAGGTCAGGCGTGAGCCTCACTTTGAAAGACTGCTCCTTAACCGGGTTCGGATAGATGATATTGCTGCTTGAAGATTCTGGGGCAAGGGGTTGTGCCGGCATTATACCTGAACGGGGCTGTGTACTCGAAAGACTGCCCGATTGGCTGAAACCAGCGGTTGTACCTTCGGCAGCAATTTCAGCATCACTTAATGCCCTGCTGTAAATCTTAAACTCATCAATTGAGCCTTTAAAAAGGGGATCATTAAACTGTGATTTACCCAGGTAGTTCAGCGTAGTGCCCGTCGTAGTGCCCGAAGCAGTAAGCTGCGAAGGTGTAATGTTCAGGTTGGTATTGGTGGCTGCCAAATTACCGTTAATATACAGCTTTGCCGTATTTCCCGATTGGGTAACCGCCAGATGTGTCCAGGTATCCAACGGGAAGGCAAAGTTGGCACTTACGTTTAACTCTGTCCCTCCGTTTTTAGCGGCATAACGAACGGTTGATAGCTTTACCCCATTTACCGTAGGCGTTCCCTGCTGAACGGTAAGGAACATATATTGCGCAGTACTGTTGCCGAAATCAAATACACGCATCCAATTGGAAAATGCATCCATCCTTACCCAACTTGAAACGGTGAAATCAGATACTGTTTTTACAATTCCTGTAGGCAAGGTGGCATAAGAAGTACTTGTTCCGTCTAATTTAATTGAAGTTCCCTCTTGCCCGGCAGCACGGATTGCTGTTGCGGCCAATGTTCCATGCGTAGCCCCCCAGCTGTCAATGGCGCGGGTGCCGCCAGCCTCATTGAACTTGAGGTAAGTAAGTTGGCCGGCAGCAGGTTTTGCGGTTACTGCTGCGCTGGGAGAACCTTCACCCAAACTATCTACCGCTGTAACCACATAATAATAAGTAGTTCCATTACTTACTCCGGTATCAGTAAACTTATTGGTCGTTACATTTGATAAAGTTGAATAAGGACCACCCGGTGTAGTGGAACGTTTCACATTAAAGCTAAAACCCGGAAGAGCGTCCCATTCCACCACATTTTTGGCATCTCCCGAAGCAACAATAACATTGCTGACCATCTTCTCTACCGTTAAGGTAATGGTCTGCGTTCCCGGAATACTGTCATTGACCGCATTAATAAATAGCGGGAAGGTACCGTACTCCGTTGGTGTACCCGATATGATCCCGTTTGAGGCATTCAGGCTTAAACCCGCAGGTAAACCTGTTACATTAAAATCGCTTAGCGCATTATTGGTAATGGTATAGGTAAAGGGCCTGCCTATAACCGCGGTAGGCTGGGTATTATTGGTAATGGCAACCGACAATACTTTTGGTTGCGGCGTTGCAGGCCAGTAAACTGAATTCCCTGTCTGCGAAGCTGTAATAACGGTTGTTCCGGTAGTCAGAACACGGACTTTATTATTTACAATTTTTGCAACGGTGGTATCTGAACTGGTATAGGTTACCGGAAGCCCGGACGTTGCCGTAGCTGCAGGATCAAAATCAGCATCGCCCATGAGTTTAGGCGCAATGGCATTCATCGTGATAGACTGGCTGGTAAATGCGGAAACGATCTCCGCAGTACTTAAGGCCCTGCTGTAAATCTTAAACTCATCAATTGAGCCTTTGAACATAGGATTGGCAAACTGCGATTTACCCAGGTAATTTAAGTTGGTGCCGGTAGTCGTGCCCGAAGCGGTCAGCTGCGAAGGTTTAATCGTGATCCCGGTATTGCTGGCTACCAAAGTTCCATTGATATACAGGCTAGCCGTATTTCCGGATTGGGTAACGGCAAGATGCGTCCAGCCATTTAGTTGCAAAGGATAGTTAAAACTGACAATCTGATCTGCTCCCCCATTTTTAATTCTATAGCTAATGGTCCTTGTGGTGATGCCATTTACCGTAGAAGTTCCTGCCTGTACAGTCAGGAGCATGTATTGTGTAACCGTTGTCGCACCAACACCAAAGTCAAATACCCGCATCCAGGTAGAAAGTGCATCCATCTTTACCCAGGTGGAAATGGTAAAATCATTTAAGCCACTCACAATACCAGCGGGTAAGGTTGCATAGGCATTGGCCGAACCATCCAGTTTAAGCGCATTTCCGGATCTCCCGGTGCCACGGCTTGCCGACGAGGCCAATGTTGCATGTTTAGCTCCCCAACTATCAAAGGCAGTACCGCTTATTTCGTTAAATTTCAGGTAAATAAGCTGCCCAACATTGGGTGAGGCCGCCACCACCGGGCTGGAAGCCAGGCTATCTGGCGAAACTACCCGGTAGTAATAGGTAGTTCCGTTGCTCACACCCACCGTATCAATATACCTGAGGGCATTGGCGCTGGCGCTGATCGTAGCGAGTGTAGTATAAGGACCAGCTGATGCCGTTGCGCGTTTTACGGTATACGTTAAGTTCGGGATAGGGTCCCAATCCAGGATGTTTTTCCCATCGCCTGCTGCTGCTTTCAGGTTTATGGGGATAACTCCGACCGGCACCAAACGGAAAGGAAAATTATAAGGTATAGGATCGTTCGTATTGCCACCTACAGCTAATATTTTATTACCACTTTGATACCAGTAGCCGTTCCCTGCGTTTTGCGCACGCTGAACGGCATAAGAAGTTCCGTCAAAGTAAATATTAAACGAATTCCAGACATCCGAATAGTTATTGGTACCAAACTGGGCGTTCTCGTTTAGATAGTTCTTATACGATGCCGGCGCACTCAGGCAAGCAATTTTATACCTGCCATTCCCCTGTTTGGCAACATTCCAGATCTGTAGCTGGGGCTCAGGACTTGCTACATCGAATAAAGGTATATTCGTATCATTCTTAGTCAATAATGAATCACCGATTAGCGGTTTAAGATAATAATACCCATTAGCCAGCATATTGGTCTGGTAATATTTAGCGGCTAAGTACCGTTTCATCGCATTATCCAATACAGTAATGTAGCTACTTACCTGGATAACTGTTGATTGTGAATTGTATTGAGACTGGACATAGCTAATGCTGTCATTTAACTGGGCATTGGCCGTTACCGGGAATTTACCCGGTACATTGGTGGTACTCGTCTGGGTGGTATCGCGTAACTTGATGGCGTCCGCAAGTTTTTTAAGGTAGGCAGCAGATATTTCAGAGGCCGAAACAGGTTCTATCCTGTAGATCTGGTTAAAGTTATCAGTCCACCTGTAAATATCCATTGATCCCCCCTCAGCGGTACTTGATCCCGGAACCTCCAGCGATTTCCCACTTTGCTTGCCAACAATGCTAAAGGTACCGTTAAACCGGTCTTTGATCGTCCATACCTGGGCGGCATCGCTTGCCGAATAGCTACGCTGCTCAATCAGTGCACCATCCGTTGTGGCATTAGACACCACATCCATGGCCTTTCCACTGCGCTGGTTAATGATCTTATAATCGGTACCGGATATAGGGTTGATGATCCAATGCTGGTTGCTTAAATAATCATAAGTCTTCTGTCCGATTAAGGCACCATCGGCTGTTGATCCATTTTTAACCTCCACGGCCTTATTACTATGCGTAACTATGATCCGGTATACCCCATTTAAAGCAGCTGAACTTAATACCTGTGGAACCGGTGGTGCCTCCGGAGTAGCCCCATCTCCCGGCGAATCTGCACTGGTACCCGCAGTATTTACCGCGCAAACTTTATAATAATAGGTCTGGCCGTTGCTTAAGTTCTGATCCAGAAAGGTATTTCCGGAAAGGCCCGTAGCTATGGTAGAATAGGTCCCGTTCAGAGAAGAAGAGCGTTTAAGCGTATAGCTCGCTGCACCAAAGGAAGATAACCACCTTAACCGCATATTTTTATCTCCGGGGTAGGCATATACCGAAAGCGGAGCTTCGGGTGCGGCAACCACCCCTCCCTGCCCGCCGGTAACACTCACATTACTAAAAGTAGCGGTATTTAAAGCACCATTAACATTGGAACAAACCGCGAGGCCAATGTAGGCCGTGCCGGTAAAGCCCGTATACCTGCCCTCATGCGCTGCCGCCCAGCTTACCCCATCAGGAGAATAATAGGTGGCAATCATCTCCCCTACACGTTCAATTTTCACCCAGTAAGGAATACCGGTTACGGGCCTTGACGATTTTTCATAATAGGCACCACCCCTTAGTTCTGACCATCCATGCATAAACGACTCGGCTTTTACACCTGGGGTTATCCCTATCCATGCCCTTTGCGCGGCATTAGGGGTCAGATCAGAACGGAGCATTAAGCCTGCCCGGGCATTCTGGGCACCGCCCCCGGTAGTTTCTACCTTCGCAATGATAGAGCAGTTACCGGTCACTTGCTTGTAAACGAAGTGCAAAGCATCTGCCCCATGGGTCCACATATCACCGCTTCCTTTTACGGTCCACACATTGTTCGTGTAAGAACTGCTCCCGGCAGGTGAAGTGGCTCCGATATCAAGAGAGGTTAAGCCTCCCGTTCCAACTTTTGTCGGAACCGGAACTGTTTCGGTTTGCGCCGGAACAGTAGCTGTAGAATTGTCTTCCGACTTATAGAACCAGGTAATTACCGGGTCAAAGCGCCTTTGAATGGTGTTCAACAGTTTGTTCAGGTAAACTGAGCTTTGGTTTTTACGGACTACATAGGCCCCGTGAGCCAACGTTGGGCCAAACCTTCCCATATCCCACGGAACAGTTACATCATTTAAATAATAGGCATCAATAGTACCATAAGGCACGTAAGGGGTGGGTAAACTTAAATTTTTCCGGGCAAAATATTCGGCATTGGCCATAATCCGGTCTTCCAGCTCCGAATAAATGTCGATGCCCTGTTTATAAAGCACTTCGGCCACGAAGGCCAGGTTGTTCCAGGTACCGTGGGCATGCCCCTGGTCCCTCAAACTTTCCCCATTCTGCCCACTAGGCAAAGTATTTTTAAGCCCGCAGGAGGCGATATATCTCGAAAGGTAGAGGATATGGGCCATTTTAGCAGGATCGTCTGAAAATGCGGCGATTACAACACCAGCGGATAAACTCAGGTTACCTTTATTGGAGGGGCCCAGCGCATAACCACCACAACCCGATGGTGGCCAGTATACATTATTAAAGAGGTTTTTTACCGCTGCAGTGTTCGCTGCCGTCCAGCCGCTCCAGGTTCCGCGGAGGATCGATGCCGCTCCTCCGTAGGCATATGCATAATCCCCAAGGTCTAGGTTGCCCAACTGCCCTCCAAACTCTGTTTGGGTGGTGGCCCAGGCGATTAAAATATCCCTGGCTTTTGCAGCATAAGCCTGGTTTCCGGTAAAATACCACATCAGCGACATATTAAAGGCGGCCGTCATATCGTTTCTCCAACGGTAAAGGTTTAAATCCGGACTGCGGGTTACCGTAGCAAAAGCCTGGTAAGTGTAAGTCAGCTGCGACTTGCCATCGGCAGCCAGCACATCATAAGCCTGTTTCCAAGGGTAATCCCCGGCATCAATGTGTGCTTTCAGGATACTCAGATCGGAAGCCGACAGCGGAGTCCCCGGATGCACGAAGGTTTGGGATCGTGCAGAGAGGCAAACACTCAGCATAAATGAAAGCAGGATAAAAAAGTACTTGTTTTTCATAGTTGATGATTAGGTTATCAATTGATTATTTAGGGAATTGCAAAAAATTTGGGGTACCACTTAAAGATTTTAAGGGGTGCTTTGCTAAAAAAAAGTACCTGATCGGTTGTATCTGCTGAAAGGAGCCAAAAACAGTACAACAGCCAATCATCTTCCTGTGGTTTAGGATGATCGCTACAAGCAAAACCTGGGCATGATGCGTTTTAAGTGAGACCATTTGTTAATTTTATTGGAGCAAAATTTAGCATTAGGCGCGTTGGTGATGAGGCAACACAGGTTTATTTAATACATAGACAAATTAGTAAACTGACAATACTCTGTTTGTAAAAAATAGTATACAAATTAAAATCAGCCATCAGCAAGACCTGCATGACATAATATACGTTAGTTTGGTTGGGCCAATGTACATCACGTAAATTATACACACATTATATATTTGTTAACTATTGATTTAAACAAATCATTCCATTGGGTTTCCAGCTATTGGGCGCCGCAATGGCCAGCTAATTTAAAAATCTGATTTGGAGGATCTATCGCCACATGGCTCAACAAAGCTACACCCCTTGTAGAGATGAGCATACAATATCATTTAGGTATTTTATTGCAAAGTTGTTTTAGTACCTTGAGGGTACCAAAAAATAATGGACTGACAACCTGCTGAGCGATTATCAAAGCCAGTAATTTGGGCCTTATCCCGCCGAGGTAACCATCAAAGGTGTGTGATCAATTATTTAACTTTAAACCAAGGATTAAAGCTGCAGTATTATTAAGGTGACAGGGGCCCCTTGTTTTTACTTTTTTTTGAGAAAAAAAGCTCTTAATAGGGGATCACAAAAACTGACGAATATCGTATAATACTTTCATAATGAGACGTTTAGACTTGGTTAGTTATTTTATTATTTGGTTAGAACAAGCGAAAATTCCGCTCATTTATAATAAGACAACAACTATGCTTTTCTATACTCTCTCTATCTGATTTTTTTTAAAAACGAGACTAGCCCTGAAGAACGTTTAATTCAGCAAACCGTTTTTTTTAAACAGGAACATGCAAAGATCTATACAGCGAAGAAAATGTTCTTTTTCACTTTGTTTTTTTTGCAGTAGCTGTGTTTCCAGCCCCGGGCGAAGCGGCATCCCGGCAGCGTAGCGCAAGGATATAGCGCAGCACGGGAACAGACTCTAATTGTTGTAACTACCCCTGCGCTCCAAAATTATGATGTTTCTTTTTTGGAAAGCAGGTTCCTTGCCCGTCGGTTCGGGCAGTCCTTCTTTCCGCTTCTATCTTTTTGCGAGGGGTAGGCGGAAACATTTTTGTTTGTGCACCAAAAAGTATAACCGCTTCAATAAGGTTTATTTAACAGGGGCCTGTAGAACAAAACTACTGTACATATCTGCGATAGTCGGCTTTGTATCGGCTTCCTTGCAGATAGAAAGTACCTAGCCCCGGGCGAAGCGGCATCCCTGAAGCGCAGCGGAAGGATATAGCGCAGCACGGGAACAGACTTTAATCATGCTTACTGCCCCTGCGCTCCAATATATGATGTTTCTTTTATGGAAAGCAGGTTCCTTGCCCGTCGGTTCGGGCAGTCCTTCTTTTCGCTTTTATCTTTTTGTGAGGGGGTAAGCGGAAACATTTTTGCTTGTGCACCAAAAAGTATAACCGCTTCAATAAGGTTTATTTAACAGGGGCCTGTAGAACAAAACTACTGTACATATCAGCGATAGTCGGCTTTGTATCGGCTTCCTTGCAGATAGAAAGTACCTAGCCCCGGGCGAAGCGGCATCCCTGAAGCGCAGCGGAAGGATATAGCGCAGCACGGGAACAGGCTTTAATCATGCTTACTGCCCCTGCGCTCCAAATGTATGATGTTTCTTTTTTGGAAAGCAGGTTCCTTGCCCGTCGGTTCAGGTAGTCCTTCTTTCCGCTTCTATCTTTTTGCGAGGGGTAAGCGGAAACATTTTTGTTTGTGCACCAAAAAGTATAACCGCTTCAATAAGGTTTATTTAACAGGGGCCTGTAGAACAAAACTACTGTACATATTAGCGATAGTCGGCTTTGTATCGGCTTACTTGCAGATAGGAAGTACCTAGCCCCGGGCGAAGCGGCATCCCTGGAGCGCAGCGGAAGGATATAGCGCAGCACGGGAACAGACTCTAATTGTTGTAACTGCCTCTGCGCTCCAAAAAAATATCGTTATTTTAATATAAACGTTATTTTTTATCCTAACTATCAGACACGTAAAAAACTATTACAACTACCAAAGCTCTTTTAGGACGGTAAAAATAAAAATTGGATCACCTCTAGGCAATGATCCAATTTTAAGGCGTTAGTCGCCTGATGATGCCAAAACTTATGTAATTTTCAGGGCATTGGCATAAGAAGCCTGTGGCTGATTTGCAGGGAAATAAACTTTTAACCCTTGCGAATTCCTTTCAAAACGCAGCTTTTCTTTGGTGGCAAGCAGCTCGACATTATTTATCTTTCCGGGATAATTTGATGATCCTTCGGCCAGGCAGGAAATCAGCACCGAACCTTCTGCAGGCCAGGCCATAACCGTGGCAAACAATTCTTTTTCTTTTGCGGCAAACCTGATATCTTTATCAGTAAAAGGTTTACCCTTGCCTTCATTAAATCCTTGTGCATTTAATGCTGGTGATTTTTCCTGTGCAGGTCCTTCTCCAAATACTTTCCATGGCCGGGTACCATATATGCTCTCGCCGTTCGCTTTCATCCATAGCCCAATATCTTCAACAATTTTTCGTTCCAATTCGTCTATTGTGCCATCGCCCCGAACCGGAATATTGAGCATTAGGTTTCCATTTTTGCTCACCACATCAATTAAGGTATGAATTACGGTTTTTGCGGTTTTATAGCCATTTCTGTTGTAAATTCCGCGTTCATAATGCCAACCCCCGATACAGGTATCAGTTTGCCAAGGCAGGGGCTCAATGTTGTTGCTCTGACCACGTTCGATATCCCACACCATAGCCTTACGCTGTGTTTCATTCAATATTTTTCCGGTAACTACTGAAGTGAGCCTGCCTTTATCCTTAATACTTTTGTTGTAAAGGTGTGCGGCGATTTTTAAACCTACATCACTGATTGGCCACATAGGCAATTGCGAATCATCAAAATACACCATATCGGGGTTATATTTGTTGATCAGATCGATAGTACGGTTATAAAACTTGTTGATGTATGCACTGGTAGGCGGTGTAACACCATTGCCCCAATCCCATTGCCTGTGTATTGTTCCGTTATTCTGGCTGTTTTGGCTCAGCTCATGGTTCTGGGCATAAAGTTCCTGCGGATCAAGGCCCTCCCACCATTTACCTTTTCCATCGGCTTTGGTCAGCTTCCCATCGTATGGAATACCTGCCATCGGCCCGTTTTTATCTGCACGCTGGCTGGTTTCAAACCAGCTCCAGGCGTGTGCGGCATGCACACTAACCCCAAATGGCAATCCATGTTTTTTCGCCGCAGCAGCCCATCCGCCAATAATGTCTTTTTTCGGACCTACTTTGGTAGAATTCCAGTTCTTCTGGTACTTACTCTTGTAAAGATCGAGATTATCATGGTGGTTGGCCATTGCCATAAAATATTTGGCCCCGGCGCTTTTATACAGTGAAACGAGCGATTCTGGATCCCAGTTCTCGGCCTTCCAGACATTGATTACATCTTTAAAGCCGAATTTAGAAGGATGTCCGTATTTTTCAACATGATATTTATACTTCCAGCTTCCCTCCATATACATTTCCCTGGCGTACCAATCGCCAGCTTCTGGCTGACATTGAGGCCCCCAGTGTGCCCACATGCCAAATTTTGCATCCCTAAACCATTCAGGGGTTTTATAGTTAGCGAGCGACTCCCATGTTGGGGAGAATGGTCCGGCGAGAATTTTCTCTACAAACTCTTTTGCCCCATCATCATTTGATTGAAATGCGGAAAGTTTATTGGAAAGTAAAACCCCCGGAATACCAATAGCAAGGCTTTGGATTAGTTGTCTGCGGTTCATAAAATTGGTTAGATTGATTTATTTGTAGACAACAAATTTAGAACGTCATACTCCAACATCCTTGTCATTAACAGACTATTTTTTAAACAAATCCGACATCAGGTTTTAGCGGTTGTTGCCACTCCAACCCATTCATCCGGCATAAATGTTACGATGTATCTGTTCTTGATGACTTTTGCTTAAAAATTAGCTATATTTCCCATTAAAGAAATCGCAAATGAATCCAAAAATTATAATGCTGCAATTTATGCTGCTCACCCTCACCGGGTTCAAACATCCAGAAAATAAAAAAGAAAGAATATCTAATCCGCAAGCTAAAACCATACAAAGCAAACAGGTTCCTGATCACCTGAAAAATTGGGCAAATAGCATAAACAACCGCGACACGGGTTCTATCAAAAATTTATATGATAACCATGCCTTTAAAATTATTTCTGCAGATAACATCATTGAGGGTTCAACTCCAATAGCCAACTATTACAGATTGAATAAAGGCAAAATCACTTCAATTAAATCAATATTCAACGTAGAGGCAAATAAAGAGAGAAGGATTAATTATGAATTGGTTAGTTATGAGGTAAACAAGCAAAAAAATTTTATAGGGATTGTAATTTGGAGGATGAACAATGAAAAGATAGTCCGGGAGTTTGAATTTTCGACGGAAAGTAGGCCGGAATCTAAAAAAGTCGACAAAACAAACATATCCGAAAGGCGAAAATTATGGATCGAACTGTGTAATGCCCATAACGCTAAAAACCTGGTTACACAATTATACAGCAACAATACTATATATTACAATCATAAACCAATAGTAAAAGGAGCCAAAGATGTGATTAAAGAATACGGCTATATGAACAACAGGAACTACCACTTAAACTTAGAACCATTAAGATTAGAAGTAGTAAACGGCTTTGCTTTTGAGATCGGGCAATGCAGCGGAAGTTATAATGGAAAATATATAATTGTATGGAAAAAACATGCTGATGGAAAATGGTACATCTGTATTGATTCCAATATTTGAAAAAATGAACGGCTAAGGGATATTGACGGAGCGAGTTTCGGCTTATGCAGGTCCTGATGCCGAAAGGTCCAGTACCCCCTGGTATTGAAAAATTTAGACAACACCGGAGCTATACCGAACCTCATTTATAAAATCATTTTGATCCTCATTTTTTTCCCGTTTGCAGGCACTCCACCGCATTTGCCACATATACCAGTGGTGCATTCCAATTGATGGCAATTTCGTTACTTGCATAAGAGTTAACATCGTCAAGGTATGACAATTCTGGTTCGGCATCATACCGCAGTCCATCTTGTTTCCCCCGGTTAGGCCCTCCAACCAACAAGCCCGGAATGGGTTCAGCAACCCCATCTGCAAACGACAGGCGGTGGTGGGGATGCATAGGTGACTTATAACCTACACCCGTAACAAAAGAGTAGCCGGTTGCATTTTTACCCAAAATGTAATCCAGGTTACTGAGCGCAGCATCGAGATAAACATCCTTTTTGGAAAAAAGATAAGCATTGATAAGTAATATGCTCTGATTCATTGCTGAAGAATTACTTCCCCATGCAAAATCGTTAAGCGAAGCACCGATTACAGTGTGATAGGGTCCTGTTTCAAAAGCAGCTAAGTAGCGATCGGCAAGGCCAAGTATTTTCTTCTTCAGAATGCTGGTTACACTTTTGTACTGCCCTGGGAGCTGTGCCTCGCACCTGATCAAGGTATAATATCCCAAGGCAGCTACATTGTTCCAGCTAGGCAGGCTTACCGGAGCGTTTAAACGGGCAAAAAAAGCATCATAATATTCTTGTTGCCCGGTTGAGGCCACTAGTTCTGCAGAGGCCCAGGTCCATTCATCTTCGAAGTTCCCATCGCCATAACCTCCTGTGTTTACCTTCAGGTCTGTCATTTTGTTGAGTGCATCCTGATCATAAGCGATACCTGGATTTTTTACTGACCAGCTCCAGGCCCTTTTGGCGGCTAGCAGGCAACTATCTGCCAGCCCGGGATATTGTTCGGGAAAATGCTTAAAAATGCGGTAAGCTTGTGCGGCAACAGCGGCCAGGTTAAGTGTTGCTGCCGTACCTTTTGCCACCACGTAACGTTTTGATGTGGCTTTATCAGGCATGATCATGCCGTCGAAATCCAGGTTGGTACATTTATTATAAACTCCGCCGTCAGCTGGGTCCTGCATTTTAAGCATCCATCGCAAATTGTAAATGGCCTCAGTTAACACATCAGGAACCTTGTTCTTTGCATGGGGAATATGTGCCTTCAGCCCTTGAAAATATTCAGGAAAATCTTCATAGGCAGAAAGTAAGGTAGAGGTAGAGATACCGCTGTTCACCACATACTTATTGTAATCTCCGGCATCGTACCATCCGCCTGAAACATTGATCTTACTATCAGCCTTCCGGTTTTTAGAAGCAGCCAATGGATGGATATAAACTGAAGTATCGGGATGCCCGGCCGCGCGATACCATTTGCCTGCATAGTCAGCATCCAGAGCAGAAGAGGCACGCTGGTAATAAAATGCTTTTAACGCGGCCACCGCAAGATCGTGGTGCACACCATCTGCAATTTTAAAAACTGGGGATTCAGAAAGCCCGGCGATCCGGATAATATATTGGCCAGGCCGGTCGAAAGTGCTAAAATCTGCAATTCTTGTGTTAATTTTCGAGTAGCCGGTAGTTTTAGGTTCAGATAATACACCAGTGTACACCGCCTTCCGGTCTGGCATGGATAACAACTCGAATTTACTTTCTGAAACTGCCCGCAGCACGACTGCACTTTTCTCCAGCTTTGGGTAATACCCCGACTGGTTCAGCACAATATCAGGAACCTTCATTTCCTGGGCAGTTGCCACAGAGGCAATTAGCGATAACCATATTAAAACCGACCTGTACAAGATGCTATTTATCATACTATAAATATTTTTCGAACTCAGATTGCGTAATTACTTTCAGACTTACATCATCCACGAACATCGTTCCGGTGACATAACCCAATGCAAATAACAACTTTATTTTTGTAATACCTGGTGGAACAATATATGCTTTTTCATACAGTTTCCAATCGGCATCTCCCGTAACTGAAGCAATGTTGATTCCCTCGCCTATTTTAGCTTCCTGTTTATTAAGGGTCTCAAAAAGGAATAATGCACCGTTCCAAGGGTTTTTCCCGGTACTCACCGCATCCGCTTTAATCTTTGCGCTCATGAGTATATACTGCGTATTTTTAGGTAAAGATACAACCTGATGCATACCGGTCCATTTAGAAGAATCTGCAGAAAATATAGCACTGCTCATTTTCCCTGAATGGTAGATATAAGGTGTTACCTTAGCCGAATAATCAACCCATCCCTCTAACTCATCTTCAAAGCCGCCATTCATAACCAGGTTTTTTTGTGCCAAAGCATGGGTAGTGGCTGCCAGGATAAGTATTCCGGCAACCATATATTTTATCACTTTCATTAATCAATTATTTTAAATTATAAATCAAGAAGAGGTTGGAGCATTAAGGCTAAATGTCATCCTGAGCTTGTCGAAGGACCTGTTTTAAATTTCTTAAAGGCGTTTCGACAGGCTCAACGTGACAAATTCGATTGAATTATTATTTATAATACAACCTCATTAAAATATCCTTTTATTTAGTATACCCCAATATCATCCAGATAAATGGTTTCCGGTGCATTGCCACTCAGCTCCTGAAAGCCGATCCAATTCAGGCTTGTAGGTTTCCCAGGCTGACTGGCATTCTGAAAGCGATCTATCGGAACCACATAATTGGTCCACTTGCCGGCATGCAGTACGACGCTCACATTACGGTTGTCGAAATCATTTAGGGCAACCTTTACAATTTTACCTTCAGTACCCGTTGTACCATAAATTGAAAATTTAACGTAGGTTTTGTCGGTTAAATCGACAGGGGTATTACTGCCTACGGCATATCCTGCGTAATTTCCGGTATAGGTAAGCTTGATCGAATGCGTACCCCGTTTTACCATTTCTGTATTGTTCACATCAGCATTGGCACCGCCGAAGTTGAAATCGTAGCCCGCTGTTATCTGATCATCATAAAATAAATGTCTGAATCCAAAAGGCAACAATATCGGAACCACAACGCCATCGTAAGATACATATGGCCCAGTACCCGTACCTCCCGGGGTAGTCACACTTACCGCACCCAGCGCTCCTACCGGAACCGTTACTTTCAGTTCCGTACTGGTTGAAGAAATTACCTGGGCTGCTGTTGTACCAAATTTAACGCTCGATACCTGATCAAACCGCAAGCCGGTAATGGTAATTACATCACCCGGGTTACCGGCAAACTGACTCACATCGGTAATTGCCGGAGCAGGTTGTTTAATACTAAAATTAAAGCTGGTGCTACCGTATGAATTGGTGAGTGTTAATTTCCCTGTTTGATTAATCCACGTAGCGGTGGTTGGGATCATTACCACAATGCTTTTATCACTGAAAAGAGCCGTATTAAGGTAGGCTGATGCTCCATTGAATTCTACCCGGTTGGTCGATTTCAGATTTTCTCCTTCTATCACATAAGTAACACCAACATCGCCCGACGTAACTGTTGAATCGAGTGGGCTAAGCTGACTATCTCCGGGTCTTACCAGTGTGCGAACCCTGGTAATGCTTGGTGCACCCTGCCCCTCTTTGTCTTTTTTGCATGAGGTGGCAAAGATCAGCATGCAAAAGATGCCAGTCAGATAAAGGGCTATAGTATTTTTATATAACGTTTTCATAATAGCTTATTTAAAATTGTAAGGCACAGGAGGCAATAGTAATTTAGGATTTAAAATAGTTTCTGTTGTAGGATAAGGCAAACGGAAATTTGCATCGGTTGGGGTATACTTTTGCCCCCAGATTACAACCGGTGTGGTGTTGCTGTAAATTCCCCTTTCCTGGTTGGAAATAATGGCAATTGCTTTAGGATGCGAGGTTACATTAAAACCATCTAAACGGCCCAGATCAAACCAATAATCAGCCTCAAATACAAATTCCATACGGCGTTCCTGGTAAATATCTGCAATAGTGATGGAGGTTTTAGGAATGAGGCCTGCCCTTCTTCTGATCTTGTTAAAAGGGATAAGCGCAGCATCATCAGCAGTACGCTCAGCACCGGCAAGAACTGCCTCTGCTTCGATTAGCAATACATCGGCATAACGCATCAGGTAAGTATTATTGCCTGTGGAAAATGCAGCACCTTTACCGCCATTATCGGCAGGGGTACCCACAACATATTTTTTAATAAAAGCCGGCATTCCCTGGGCAACTGCTCCGGCGGGTAAAGTGTAACCGCCTTTGGCCTGGTTAATTTCCGGATAAACATCGCCCTGCATCATCACCGTTGGTTTTCTCCTTAAATCGCCGGGCTCGAAAGCGGTAAGCAAATCAATCGAAGGTGTAACGCTTCCATAACCGTCGCCGGTACCCGTAATTTCAGAGTTGAATGCCAGGAAAGATTGTAATGCATTGCCATGGCCATAGGAAGAGCCACCCAGCCACTGAATGGCAGCAACACTTTCTTCATTATTATTATTGGCTGTTTTAAACAAATCAGCATAAGTTTTACCCGCTATATCTATCCCATACAATTTAAACTCGCCACTGTTAATCACCTGCTCTGCTTTTAAACGGGCATTGGAATAATCGCGCATGTACAGGTAAACCTTAGCCAATAATGCAGAAGCTGATCCACTGGATACTTTACCCTGGGAAACAGAACCCGTTCTGATCATTTTATCGCAGTTTTGTTCTGCATATTTAAGGTCGTTGATAATAAACTTATACACATCGGTTACCGGATTGGTATTAATCTGATAATTGCCTACATAATCCAGGCTATTTTCGATAATCGGCACGTCTCCCCATATCCGTACCAGATAAAAATAGGCCATGGCCCTCATAAATCTGGCTTCGCCAATTGCATTGTTAACTACCGGCGCGGGCACACTGGCCGGCACTTTGGTCTTAAGGTTGTTAATCAACGTATTAGACTGAGCAATTACACTGTATAGGGAATTCCAGGCAGATAATAATTGGGTATTATCTCCCGTTACAGAAAAATTCCCAAAATTGATCACATCGGGAGAATAAGTATGTGCATTGCCACTCAGTAATTCCGAAATACACCACGAAGCTTTGGCATTCCAATCAAACCATGGCGAATTATACAAAGCAATGGTACTGGCCTGGACCTGTTCGGTATTTTGGTAAAAATTATCGGCACTGAGTGCATCTTGTGGAGGAATATTAAAAAAGTCCTTTTTACAGCCAGTGCTAACAAGGGCTATAAAAATAAAGCTGTATATTAAATATGATTTCATTTTGTTCAATAATTGTAGGTCACTAAAACTGTGCATTTATTCCAAAAGTGATGGTCCTGGCAATCGGGTATCTGCCCAGGTCGATATTATTTAAAATGGCACTCTGGTTCATCGCCCCTATTTCAGGATCGTAGCCCTTATATTTTGTAAACGTATACAGGTTTTGTACGCTTGAGTAAATTTTTAAATTAGAGAATTTATATTTCCTGATCCATGAAACAGGTACCCTGTAACCAAGGCTAACATTCTGTATACGTAAAAAAGATCCACTTTCCACATAGCGGTCAGATACAAACAGGTTGGGGTTATCAATACCGATTTTAGGTGCAGGAATATTCGAATCAGGATTTTGCGGCGACCAGAAATTACTGTATGCCGCATATTGATTCTGGTATACAGCCGCCAGGTTACCCATGGTGTTGTTTAACAGGTTCATGATTTTGGAACCATAAGACCCGTTCAGAAACAAGGTAAAATCGAAAGCTTTGTAACTAAATGTGTTGGTAATGCCATAGGTGAATTTAGGATTTGGATTTCCAATTGCCGTACGGTCTTTCTCATTGATTACCCCATCGCCGTTTACATCTTCATACTGCACATCGCCCAGCCAGGTGCTATTGCTGTTATTGGCAATACTGCGCCCGAATTGAACCGGGGCCGATTGAAGTTGTGCTTGCGTTTTAAATATCCCCTTTACTTTATAACCGTAAAATTCGCCTACCGATCTGCCTACCACGGTACGGGTAACAGGGGTTTGCAGGTAAGCGCTCGTTATGGTTCCGAAGAGTTCGGTAAGGCCGTTACCAAGCTCTTTAACCTCATTATTATAATGCGAAAGCACCACATTTGTATTCCATTTAAAATCGCCCTTATCCATATTACGCGAGTTGATGTTCAGATCGAAACCTACGTTATCAATCTTTCCGAGATTGACATATGGAGGATTAATACCGCCTAAATAATCAGGCCCGCCTACCAAATAGGCCGGAAGGGTAAGCTGGAACAAGAAGTCTTTTGAGGTTTTCTTATAAAAATCTATGCTGGTGCTGATTTTACCGTTTAAAAAGTTCATATCAAGACCCCCATTGTATTGGATAGAGGTTTGCCATTTCAACGATTTGTTGTCAATCCGTCCGGCAAGAAAACCCGTGCCTAAACCAGTTTGCGAAGATCTCAGCAACGAGCTGTACAGGTAATTGGGAACATCCTGGTTACCTACCTCTCCGTAACCCAGGCGGATCTTAAGCCCGTTTACCACCTTGTTGATCCCTTTCATAAATGGTTCTTCCGATAATTTCCAGGAAGCTGCAAATGAAGGGAAATAACCGGTTTGAGAGCCATCAGCGAATTTAGAAGTCTTATCTCTCCTGATGGTAGAAGTAAGGCTATACCTGGAGTTATAGGTGTAAATGGCCCGCGCATAGATTGACTCCTGGCGTTGTGTACCGATGTATTCGTCATTGGTTGCCGTAATGGCCTGTCCTAAATTTAACGATTGCACATCATTACTGTAAAAGCCCTGGCGTGTACCTTCAATCCCCCTCCAGTTTGACTGTTGAACCTCGTAACCCAAAATGGCACTTAGGTTATGCTTTTGGCCAAATGTCTGGTTGTAATTAAGGTACTCTTTCCAGATCAAAAATGTACTCTGCTGAAATCTTTCTTTAAGAGAAGCTGTAGGATTGGTGAAACGGCCCCACGAATAGCTTGGCGTAAACACATTATTATCAGAAAAATTAAAATCACCCCCAAGTTCCGACCTTAGCGACAATGATTTAATGAACTTAATTTCGTTATAAATATTGGTGTTAATGTTACTCCTGTTCAATTTATTTTTAATCTGCTGGGCCTGTGCAACCGGGTTTAATGCCGCTGCGGCAGCAAGGGGGTCAGACAAAGGAGGACCGGTATACGAACCATCCAGGTTGGTTACCGCTAAATCAGGCGCCTGCAGTAAAGCATTGTAAATAATCCCGTTATTATCGCTGGTCACAACATTTTCTGCCGAGCGGCTTCCGGTTAAGGTAATTCCAAGTTTAAACCATTCTTTTACCTGTGCATCGGCATTTACCCGGAGGCTGTAGCGGCGAAAATCAGAACCGATCACGGTACCGTCCTGCCCCAGGTATCCACCGGAAATGTAGTAGGTTAATCCTTCTTTACCACCTGAAACTGCTACCTGATGGCTCTGTTGGGGAGCAGTTCTGAATATTTCTTTTTGCCAGTTGGTACCCTCTCCCAATACTGAAGGATCGGCAAATTCGACCCTCCTTCCGGTGCCATAAATATCGCCCAATGAGTTTTGAAGCATGGCATACTGGCGAAGGTTCATCACATCCATATACTTTGCCACACGCTGGAAACCATAATAACCATCATAATTTATTGATGAATTACCGCTCTTTCCTCTTTTGGTGGTGATGATGATTACCCCGTTTGAAGCCCGGTTTCCGTATATTGCGGTTGCCGATGCATCTTTTAGCACATCGATAGATTCAATATCATTTGGATTGATCAATGATAAAGGACTTACAGTAGTTTGCGAATTGGCATTGGAAGATGAGGCCTGTAAAGGAGATCTCCCGCTGGTGCTCTGATTGCCTGCATCGCCCGAAATGGGCACACCATCTATTACATATAAAGGCTCATTACTGCCGCTTAAAGAAGTTACTCCCCTTACACGCACAGAGGTATTGCTGCCGGGTGCCCCAGAGTTTTGCGAAATGGTAAGTCCCGAAGCCCTGCCCTGCAGCATCTGATCGATGCTGGTTTGAGGCACATTGGCAATATCGGCAGCTTTTACCGACGAAACCGCCCCGTTAAGATCTGTACGTTTTTGAGTTCCATAACCAATTACCACCACATCAGAAAGTGAGGTGGTCTGTGCCTTAAGTACCACATTCAGTATACTCTTGTTACCCGGATTAATTTCCTGGGGCTCCATTCCAACAAAAGAAAATACAAGGGTGGTTGATCCCGCAGGCAGCGAAATCTTAAATTTACCATTGATATCGGTTACCGTTGATTGTTTGGTGCCTTTTACATTAACCACCACCCCGGGAAGCGTTACTCCTTTTTCATCGCTCACCGTACCGGAAATCTCCACATCACGAACCGACAAGGTTGTAAGTGGCAAATTGGGAACCTTTTTAAGGATAATGGTTTTCCTGATGATTTTGAAATCAAGATTGGTGTTTTTTAAAACCACACCCATTACCTGCTCAATGGGCATGTCGCTTACATTAAGGTTTATTTTATACTTATCGTCTATATCAGCACGCCTGAAAAGCAAGTGGTAACCACTCTGTTTCTCTATTTGCTTTAAGATGCTAATGATGTCAGAATTATTCTCTTTAAGCGTTAGATTCTGACTGAAGCTGCTAGCGCTAACCTGCATAAGGGTAAGCGTCAAAAAAAGCACTACGAGTCTCATTGTTAACAAGATTTGGTAAGAATCACGGCGCAATACCTGCCTGATCCTAAAAAATAAATTCATATCTTTATGGAGTTTTGGTTAAATTATAATGTTGTTTGAATCGGATTGTAAGTAACCTTTACTGTAACCGGATGTGCTGCGAACACGATCCGGTTTTTTTCGTAAAAAGCATGGTTACCCTTACATTATGCAGTGTTGTAGTAGTTTCTCATGTTGAAATATTTATTTGGTTAAATTTATTTTAATCGATGGTGTCTTCTTTAATCGATTATGGTGAGCAGGTGCCCGTTCAATTCATATTTTAATCCGGTAAACTGAAGCATACTCAACAACTCTGAAAGCTCTACGTCTTTAGATATTGTTCCAGTATAAGATATTTTTGAAGGCGTTCCCTTAAATACCACCTGAACATCGTACCAGCGGGTCAACTGCCGGGCAATTTCCTTGATCTCCATGTCTTTGAAGATAAAAAGGTCGTTTCTCCAGGCCATTACGGCTTCCATATCGCAATTGGTATTCACCTTTATGCCAGACGGATTTACCAGTGCCTGTTCCCCTGGTTTTAATAACTGTGAGAATTTACCTGATGATAAATGGATACTTCCTTCCAGCAAGGTTGTTTTTTGCTCTGCCTCATCGCCATAAGCCATTACGTTAAAATGCGTACCCAATACCTTAATTTCTGTTCCACCAGATTGTACCTTAAAGGGCTGCTTAGGATTCCTGGCCACTTCGAAATATACCTCACCGGTCATCTGTACAATTCTTTCAGCGCCGGTAAATGCAGTTGGAAACCGTAAGCTCGATTTTGCATTTAACCAGGCTTTACTTCCATCGGGCAGCACAACGCTGTATTTACCCCCGAGTGGTGTGGTAATTTTGTTATAGGTTATCTTAGAAAATGCAGCTCCGACATGGATTTTATAGCTGAGCTCGCCCTCTGCGGTTTTTACCACGCTAACATTCTGCTGGTTAGCCAGCGCGCCTATTTTGGCATCGGTCAACACCACTGATGATCCATCGTCTAATGTCAGCACCGCCCTGTTTCCACCAGGTTTGATATGAACCGTCTGATTTAATTTTACAATTTGATCTTGTTGGCGCTGCTGCGAATGGTATCTCCAGGTCAGCACTGCACCCAAAACCAGGAGGAGTGATGCAGCCGCCCACAGCAGTTTGTTTACACGTGCTGATTTTTTGTGAATGGATATGATTTTTTGGTCACTTTTTGCTTCGATATTGAGCAGGATGCGTTCAAAAATTCTATCCTCTACAAGTTTCCTCTGCTCATCAGAAAGGCCTGCAATATCTTCAGGTACCTCATCCATACTGTCAAACCATTGGTCTACCTGTTCTATTTCACTAACAGTACAATCACCGGAAAGATATTTTTTAAGTAAGGAAACGGCTATTGATCGGCCCATGTTGGTTTGTAGTTATATTTGGTTCGTTAATGGTATAGTCGGCCAACCTGGCCTTTGCCCCCAAAAAAAAAATAAAAAAAATTAATATGCGTTCCAGGAGAATTCAACAGTATGAACTTTTTGCCGGGATCGTCATTGCGAGAAGGCTTTTTCAGCCGGCGAAGCAATCTTTGAAGTAAAATCGCTAGCATGAAAGATTGCTTTGTCGTTCCTCCTCGCAATGACGACCATTCTAGTGGATGCTGTTAATGGTAGCCTCCGAAGGACTTACCTAATATTTATTATAGTGATGAGGATATTATGGAGGGGTCGTCATTTCGACCGTAGCGGAGAAATCTTCTGATACAGATCTATTAGAAGACCATAATTTATCGGAGTAACCAGGCAAAACCAGAAGCAATCAAAATCACCTTGTAATGCACCCTGAAATACTTTAAGGCATTGGTGATATGGTTTTCTACCGTCTTTTCAGATAACCCCAGTAATTCAGCTATTTCCTTATTGGATTTGTGCTCTTTCCTGCTGAGCTCAAATACTTTCCTGCATTTTGCAGGCAACTTAGCAATCACTCCGTTGATTCCCTTTTCCAGCTCATTGATAAAGATGGTTTCTTCGGTGGTATTCGCAGCCTCCTGGTAACTGAATGAAAGCAGCTCGAGATAATTGTTCCGGGTAGCCTCCTTCGCCATATAATCAATAATTGAATAGCGGATAGCAGAATGGAGATAGGCTTTTAAAGACCCTTTAATATTTATTTTTTCCCGGTTGATCCAGAACGTGGTGAAGAAATTCTGGATGATCTCTTCGGCAGCTTCTTTAGACCTCAATCTTTTATTGGTTATTACATAGAGCTCATACCAATACTTCGTATAAATTTTCCTGAAAGCAACCACATCGTTCTCCCTCAACATTACGATCAGTTCCTCATCAGTATGATTGTGCTGGTTGCTCATAGCCAGTAAAATTATAAAAAAAATTGAATCCAAAACGATCAACATGGCACCAATCATGGTGCGACATAAAGTGCTGATAGGTTCGTGGCGTCAGATGCCCACCTAACGTTGGTATAGCACTAAAGAAATTGTACAATCAGACAATTTAAAGTTGTGAATCTACTCAAGAAACCATCCTTGCGATAGCCTGCAGCAAATTTTGGGGAAGTATTTTTACTGCTATTAAGGGCCAATGAGTTTTTTGGAGTTGAGCTCAGCCTGTACTAGGCCTGACAAAGTATGAAAAGGCTTTAACTGCTGTTTTTTACTCAACAGGCTACCATTGACAGCGCTATAAAAGAATCGTCATTTCGGGTGGAGCCAGCCGGTTTTACCGGCAGAGAAATGGAGAACCACGAAGTGCTCAGCTAAGCTAAATCTATAAAGACAGATTTCTCGACTGCGTTGCACTCCGCTCGAAATGACGATGCCGGAGAAGGTTTTCCCTGATATTGATTTTTATAAAATAAATTACTCCTCAAGATGACATTTGGCATTTATGAGAAAGCCCCCTGGTTATTTGTTTAACGTGCTAATAAGATCAGGCTTTTACTAAAAAAGTTTCGGGCATTTCTGCCGCTTTAAGCATGAAATTATGTAACTCATAATTTTTAACAAAAGGTTTTAGATTTTCTGAACCCGGACCAAACACCGCTAGTTCAACATAATCTCCGGTATGGTTCATACCGGCCCATTGTACATCTGTATATTTACCTAAAATTTTACCGTATTCGTAAAATGGCAAGTTCGATTCGTTGTAAAGCTGCCCCTGAACAATATCTTTAAAATGAACCAATAGAGATTTTACATCTTCTTGTTTCATTTCAAAACCTTGGTTTTCTTTTATCAGATCGATTATTTTCTGCTCGCTGAATGATTGATTAAGCTGCCTCAAAAGCCAGGTATTACTGTGTTTAAAGTTTTGAAGGCTATCGAACTTTTTGTTGGCCTCATCAGCATAAAATAAACCAGGGTTCGAATTACCATGATCTGTAGTGATGATCACCAATGTTTCGCCATCTTTTTCGGCAAACGCCATTACTTTTCCAACAGCTTCATCAAAGGCAAGCTGATCGAAAATTAAACCGCTCAAATCATTTGAATGTGCTGCCCAATCTACTTTACCACCTTCAACCTGTAATGCAAAACCATCTTTATGATCTTTCATGAGTTCTATCGCTTTCATGGTCATCTCTGCCAAGCTTGGTGTAGATTTAATTAACTCCTGATCATGTAACCTGTCTACCTCGTAGGGCATTCCGTCTTCTGCAAACAATCCCAAAACCGGCTTTGATTTGTCTAACGCCAACATTTCAGCCCTGTTTTCAGCAACTTTGTATCCTTGGGTCAAATATTTTGGAATCAGGTTTCCGCCTGGCCTTTTCGCTCCGAAATATTGGTGTCCACCTCCCATCATCACATCAAATTTTAGCCCGAGATACATTTCTGCAATGATATCCTGTCCACCACGATTATCAATATTCACACAAAACCCTGCAGGAGTTGCATGCGTAATGGGCACCGTGGTAACACAACCTACCTTTTTGCCTCTCTCTTTAAATTTTTGAAAAATTGGCTGAGGTTTTTCACCGTTAATACCCACGTTTAAAGAACCGTTTTTAACGCGAATGCCACCGCCCCATGATGAACTAGCAGCGGCAGAATCGGTAACCAAAGAGCTCGCCGAAGCGGTATCCATCAGTGCCCTTGCCACTTTATTGTCCCTGTAAAGGCCCAACCACTTACTGCTTCTGCCCAATATGCGGTTAGAATAGATATCGGCCATGTTCAGCGTTCCGGTACTCATCCCATCACTCACCATCATAATGATATTTTTAGCCTTTTTTCGTCCAGCTGTTGGCGAAGCCATCACTTCTTTTATACCTACAAAAGGCAAACCTAAACCGGTTAATAAGCCTCCTTTTAATAACGACCTTCTATTCATACCTGTACTTAATTTTTAAACAAGGGATTTTCTCTAAAATATTTTCCATCGGCAAAACTGATGGCATAATCTGATTTAAAGTGCGTACTCTTTTTATAATAATCTGTTGTAATAACCTGAGCGCCCGATTTACAGGCAGCTTCGAAATCGCTCCGGTCATTCATCCTGGCTTGCTTCGTATCTGCATCTGCCCTGGTTCTGATGATATAACCTTTCTCTACCAATTCAGGAATTTGTTCATCTTTTGGATTATTTCTAATCATAAAACCTGCTTCAGGAGTTCCAGGTTCTGCATTGGCAAACATTACACGGCCTTTAAGTGAAGGATGCCCCTGGATATATGTTGAGCGTTTTCTGTCTTTAGCATCCAGAACAAAAAGAAATTTACCTTTTGCCACACTAAGTTTCGGCCAGTTTTTTGCCAGAACAGCCTCTTCCAGAGTTTTGTATTTGCCCCTTACCTCATCAGGGCTTAAAATGTGTCCCTTTCCTAAATTTCCGATAATGACAGCATCCAGCTCATCAAAAGTTTTACCGGTAAAAGCCTCAGGCTGCGTAAACCCTGTACGCCTTATCGAGTCATCTTTAGCTTCTAAAGTGATGAAGACTGGTGTATGCTCCGGATTGGCTTCCGACCATTTTCTTAGCTGCTGCAATGCCGTAACCAAAGTTAGTGCCGAAGACCTGAAATCTAAATCCGGAATATGAAAGACCTTGAAACCCGGTTTATCCATTTCGCCAGTTTTATCGAATGCAGGTTGACCTTTTACCTGCTCAAGTCCAAATGGATGCGCATACTTGCCACCTTTCTCATCTGCATAAACATCGATTTCGAGATTTCTTAAACCCATATCTAATTGTTCTGGCATGGGTATGTGTTCATAATCCAAACTGTTTGCTGCTGCCGGGTCTTTTAATCTGATCACATTTAGCAGCTCCGGGTTAATGGCTTGTTTATAGCTGTTATGCGAACCGATAACCTGTATCTGATTGATGGGCAAATCTTCCTTTTTAGCAATTAAAGCAATTACGGGCAGCGCCAATACTAAAACCAGTGAACTTGTTAATTTCATCAATACCTTGATTTATCTGGTTAATATCCAGGATTTTGCTTTAGATTGCTGTTAAGCTTTAATTCGTTGGCAGGAATCGGGTAGATTCTTCTGGTGATATCCTTATTCATGTTTAAGACATCATTTGGTAAAGGGTATTCTATTTCGAACTGGCCAAAACGGATCAGGTCATTCCTTCTCCAGGCCTCCCAACTAAATTCGCGTGCACGCTCATCAAGTAAATTCTGCAAACTCACCTCACTTGCGGTTTCTGCGCCTGCACGGGCCCTTATTTTATTTAACAATAAAAGTGGTGTTTGCAACTCGCCATTTACCGTAGTGGCAGATGCACCTCTCAAAATTGCTTCAGCTTTCATCAACATTACATCCGCTAAGCGTAATACAGGCATATCATTTCCATTAAGGCGGGTAGCCTGAATGGCATTTGGATCTGGCCAGTATTTTACTGAGCGGACACCTTTTGCCTGATCAGCAACTGTATTGCCTAAATCCATTGGTTTCCCCGGTTTTAAAATAAGATCGGGGGTAATCTCAATCTGCGTTGTTGTTCCCGCAATATAAACAGGCTTTGTTAAATCAGGTTTACGGTTTGCATCAGGCGCATACTGCTTGCCTACCAGCCAAAAAGTTGTGCGAACATCGTTGTTTAAATTGAAACGCTTGAAGTATTCGGGCGTGGTACTCATCGAAATACTGAAGCCCACATTGATACCATAGGCTGCAGCCAGCGCAGGATAGAAGCCAAATCTGGTCATTTGATTTCCTGGAATCTGCTGATCGTAAGGAATGGCAAATATCGTTTCATTGATCTGCGGACCATTATTTACATCAAAAATATCTGAATACTTGGCATCAAGAGCGTAGTTATTGTTTTTCAATATATTATCGGCCATTATTACAACATCAGTATACCTGGCGCGGCCGGTGTAAACCTCGGCGTTTAGGTACATTTTTGCAAGTAAGGCATAAGCCATTGCCTGCGTTGGACGTCCATAAACCGCTACTTTATTATTGTTATCTTTAACCGGTAACTGCCCAACAACTGCCAAAAGCTCTTTTTCAATAAATTCAAAAACCTTTTCCCTGGGCTGGTTACCCGGAAGAGTGCTTACAGGGAATGTATCAATAATTGGCACATTGCCATATAAATCCATCATGAAGAAATAGTACAATGCACGCATGGCCCTTACTTCTGCAATGCTGCTGTTTTTAGTAGCCTGAGGTACTGAAGACTCATTTGTGAGGTTGATTAAACGGTTGCAGTTATTAATCCCCCCAAACCCCCACTGCCAGATGTCCCTTACATTGGGGTGATCAATTGTCCAGGTATGGTAATGGAGCTGACGGTATTGTCCGCCATCATCGAAATTCCCATCGCGGGCCGGTAATATAGCCGCGTCGGTAGAGAGCTCCTGCATCCTCCAGTAAGGCACACCGAATGAAGAGGAAAGGTTGGAATACATAGTACCGAAAAGTGAAGCATAATCTGAATTGGTGTGTGGAAAGTTTTCCCTCACATATTGAGATTCCACATCTACATCGAGCTTGCTGCATGATTGAAAAACCAACAGAAAAGCTATTATATTGAACAGGATAATGTTTTTTTTCATCGTTATATTTTTTAGAATGATGCACTTACACCAAAACTGAACGTTCTTGTTTTTGGATAATAATTATTGTTATCAATACCTGGTGTTAAACCACCGATATTAATTTCAGGGTCTAATCCACTGTATTTTGTGATGACGAAAAGATTGTTTGCTGTAGCATATAACCGGATGGCTTTTATAGCAGGATTCTTAGGCTTTATGGTGTAGCCTAAGGTTGCATTATCTAAACGCAGGTAAGAACCACTTTCCAGGAACCTGTCAGAAATCAGATAAGCATTGATATCATTAAAAGATTCTCCCAAAGTAAACCTTGGAATATTCTGAAGTTTGGCATCTGCCGGATTATTCAATGAAGCTTTTGTTGCATTTAGTATTTTGTTGCCCAATACTCCCCTAACTAAAAAGTTGAAATCCCAGTTTTTATAGTTAAAACTGTTTGCCCATCCGTAAATTAATTTTGGCTGCGCATCTCCCGCAATCTTCGCATCTGTTGTTAAAGGCTGTGTAGCAATCGTTTGCCCGGCAGCATTAATATAAGTACTTACACCTGCAGCATTTTTACCGGCATAGTTCCAAAGATTAAAAGTTCCTAAAGCGTAACCCGGTTGAACAAGCTGGCTAAAATTACCCGACTGGCCTTTACCTCCGAGCTGAGCGGTCTGGATGGCTGCAATCTTATAAAAATCGTCAGACAAGGTTTCGACTTCATTTTTATTATGCGCCAGATTAGGAGAACTTACCCATTTAAAACTGTCAGATTTGATTAGGGTTGCATTCAATGAAAATTCTACCCCTGTATTTCTGATTTTACCAACATTAGCCGTTATGGTAGGTAAGAAAAACTGCGTAGTAGATACTTCATATCTGTCGTATATCAGGTCAGAAGTCTGTTTTACGTAAAAGTCAACAGAGCCGGTCAGCCTGTTATTAAAAAGTCCGAAATCCAGACCAATATTACTTGTTGCTGTACTTTCCCATTTCAGATTGGGGTTTTCATTACGAACAGGCCCAATGGCATTGCTAATGTTACCATTGTTAAGAAATTTATTGCTCCCAGAGAGTGTACCATAAATAAGCAGCGAGGAGAAAGCATCAAATCCTAAACTGTTACCTGAAACGCCATAACCTGCGCGGAGTTTTAAATCGCTGATTGCTGGCAATGATTTCATGAATTCCTCGCCTATAATTCTCCAGCCGGCAGAAACAGCCGGGAATAATCCCCAGCGGTTATTGCGGCCAAAAGCTGATGAACCATCATTTCTCAATGAAGCCTGAAACAGGTATTTTTCATTATAATTGTATTGTACCCTGCCATAATAGGAAATTAACCTCAGGGTGGAAATTGGAGCATTATTAAAAGCAATCTGCGAAAGTAAAGTCGGGTTTGATAAAAAAAGGTTATTATAACCTAAATTATCATTTGAAAAGTTCTGTGTTGTAACTCCAAAACCATCATTTGTTCTATCTTCCTGCCAAGAGTAACCTGCCAATAATTTTAAGCTATGCTTGCCTATCGATTTATCATAATTGAAATAACCTTCTAAAACCTGGCTTTTATTAAGTACATCAATTTTTTGCGCCTGTCCGTTTACACCACGTGCCAATCCCGATTGGCTGTTTAAATAGGTACTGTAGTTGTTTTGATCGCGCTGTGAAGATACACTGGCCGTAAATTTCAAGCCATCCAGAATGTCTAATTGGGCCATCCCGTTAATAAGGGTCTTGTTGTTAAGGTTATCAATTTTGTTGTTGTCTACAACTGATAGTGGATTTCTTGTTCCGCTTCCGGTACGGTTATAGTTTTCTTTGTAAGAACCATCTGCATTAAAGGGATTAACCGTTGGAAGATAAAAAAGCATATTTGGTAAAGCCGTCGATTGATAGATATCAGTGCTTTTTGAATTGCTATTGGTAATGGTTAAGCCTAGTTTTAACTTATCATTGAAAAATTTTTGATTTAAATAAGCCCTAACAATTGTTCTTTTTAGGGATGTATTTTTCAAAATACCTTTATTATCCAGGTAGTTTACGCTTGCACCATAGTCAGAAGATTGTCCGCCGCCTCCATAAGAAAGATTATGATTTGTGGAATACCCGGTTCTTTCGAGTAAAGATTGCCAATTGGTATCTGAGCCGTCATCATCAGCAGCATTCAATACCTGCTTATTATCAGCAAGGTACTGCCTCAGTTCAGGAGCAGAAAGCATATCGTATTTTCTGGATACTTTTTCAACAGCCGCATAACCGCTATAAGCCAGGCGTGCCTGGCCATTTTTTGAGCGTTTGGTTGTGACAATGATTACACCATTAGCTGCTCTTGAACCGTAAATAGCGGTCGAAGAAGCATCTTTTAAAATATCAATATTTTCGATATCGGAAGGTGCCAGTAAATCTATCGAGGCACCCGGCACACCATCAATTACATAAAATGGCTCTTGTGCAGCTCCTTCCCTCAATGTAGACGGACCACGCAGAATAGTAGATGGTTTGGCATTCGGATCGCCACTTTTAGTTACATTCAAACCCGAAACCTTTCCCTGTAGTAGTTGGGCAGGATTTACCATTACGCCCTGGTTAAACTCTTCAGATTTAATAGAGGTTACCGCACCGGTTACGTCTTTTTTATTTGCCGTACCGTAACCAATTACCACAACCTCTTTCAATTTTTGATTGTCTGGCAAAAGCGTTACGTTAATTCGCGTTTGATTACCAACAGGCACTTCCTTTGATATACAGCCCATCATAGAAAAAACCAACACATTGGATGGTTTTACAGAAATAGTATAGTCTCCATCCGTATTCGTAGAAGTTCCGCCGGCAGCACCTTTTATTCTTATGGTTACACCAGGCATCGGCTGGTTCTTCTCATCAACAACCCTACCGCTGATGTTCCGGGTGTTTTGTGCCATTACATTTATTGACAAAAGCATAAGCATAATCAATAAACAACGCAGCCTGCCTACCTCAGTGAAGTAAATCAGTTTGTAAATTTTTTTCATGAAAAATAATTTATAGTTGGTTTGTATTAGTGGGAACGGCTCGTAAATGGGCCAAAGTCTCCTGACTAATTTGCCACAAAGATGCGCCTGGTTAGTTAGGAATTTATGATGTAAAAAATACAGAATTGTTAAATTCGAGCCCGAAAAGGCCCTGGAATGTTAAGGGAACTACCATTAAACTTCATGTTGAAAATTTTTAATTTAACATGAAGTTTAACAATTACCTGCAGATCAAAATATTTCTATTTTTATAAGAATAGTTGGTTTATTAATATCCAACTTTTATTGTTGTACCATTTAAATCTGCCATTACCGGACTTTAGAAACCAGATGCATACACATAGAATGCACGGTATATTGGTAAACGGACAAACTTAAAAGCGTAAAATGTTGCTAAGAATACTGTATAACGATCGTTCTGCTATAAAGATATTACCAGCTCTTTCCCTTCATAAACCAACTGCTTTCCGGTAAATTCTCCATCGCCAAGGCCTTTATTCTTCTCTACCAGTACAATATTCATTTTCCTTGAAGTGATCATTCCGTCGTAAGATCCCCTGCGTTTGGAAATACGGAATTCACGGCGGGTATCATTCCATGACAGGTCATAGCTGCTTGTTTTACCTTTTTGATAATCATAAGTGGTACCATCATCATCATAAACGGTAAACGTACCATTTTTGCCCGGATAGATCCTGATTTCAAGCGGGGCATCCGGTTTTTCGCCCACATATTGCTGGTTCGGGCCTAACGGGACAATTGAACCCGCTTTAACGAAAACAGGAATGTAATCTAAGGGGCTGGCCGCATCAATAGATGTACCGCCTTTATATTTCCTCCCACTCCAGAAATCGGTCCACAATATCCCTTGAGGAAGGTATACTACCCTGCTTTTTATGCTCTTATCGTTTGGCGCTGGTGAGCCTTTTCCGGTATATTGAGGATCGGTTACCAGGCATATTAAAAAGGCATTACCGAACATGAACTCATCTTTGATATCTTTCACCTTTTTATCTTTACGAAAAT
Source organism: Pedobacter zeae (assembly GCF_014196715.1). Taxonomy (GTDB): domain Bacteria; phylum Bacteroidota; class Bacteroidia; order Sphingobacteriales; family Sphingobacteriaceae; genus Pedobacter; species Pedobacter zeae. The sequence goes on along the minus strand of NZ_JACIEF010000002.1, from coordinate 212,308 downwards.
CGAAAAGCAGTGTCCTGGTCATGGTATAATCTATTTTGTTCACCATTGCAGCTATTGAGTAGGTATATGGCAAAAGCCTGTACCTAAGTTTTATCTGTTTAAGTATAGCATCATAAAATACATTTCCAGGTTGGCCAAATTGCCATGGCTCCCTGGCAAAGTCGGTACCATGACTCCTCATCACTGGTAACCAGCAGGCATATTGTAAATTCCTGACATAAAATTCCCGGTACGCATCGTCTGATGGGCCGTTTGGAAAGTCGCCGTTCGAGAACCACGTTTTGCTTGGCCTAACAAAGAATGCCCCGGCATCTATCGTCCAGTAAGGAGAGCCCGTAGTCATATAGTTTAACCCACCGGAAATCCAGCTCTTAAAATCGTTCCAGGTTGCTTTGGTATCCCCATTCCATACAATTGTCCCTTACCGCTGCATTCCTGGATAGGATGCTCTTGTAAGGTTCACCACACGTTTGGTGCTTGAGGTTAATCTTTGGTTTTCATAGATACCCATTGCATGATGTAAAGAAAACAGATTTACCCTGAGGTCTCCAAGCAAATCGGCCATCACCTGAACGTTTTTTTGAAAACGGACGAGGGGATTGCCGGCAATATCATTAGCCTTGCCCGACCAATCGTAATCAACAGGTTCTGATGAATCAGCCCACCAGCAATCAACCCCTTTTGAGAATAAATTTTTGTTCACATACTGGTCCCAATACATCTTTCTCGCCGCCGGATTAAAGGCATCGTATATTTTTCGCCCCAGAACATAACCATTTGCCGACATCTCTTTTTCTTCCTCAGCAGCTACCTGTGGCCAGATGGACAGCATGAAATGTGCATTTTTTTCATGGATGTTACTGATCATTTTTTCCGGCTCAGGGAACTTGGCCTCATCAAATTTCTTATAGCCCCATAAATTTCCCTTCCAGTATTGCCAGTCTTGTACGATCACATCCAGGGGGATGTTATTATTTCTAAACCTGGTTAAAACACTATCCAGGTCATGAACATTTCTATAGCGTTCTTTAGACTGTATGTAACCGAACATGAATTTTGGAGGTATTTCTACCTTTCCGGTTAAAGTACGGAATTGGTGAATAACCTGGTCGAATTCAGGACCGTACATAAAATAATAATCGATCTGGTTTACAGCCAGCATTTCCATACCGTGCTTTTCAGGCTCATCCCTGAATATCATGGCCGAACCGGTATCGAACAATAATCCATACCCCATGTCAGACATTAAAACCGGCATGCTTTTCTTAAGGTTATGCTGGTAGAGATATTGCCTGGTCCCTCTCAAATTCATCAGGTTTTCCTGATGGGAACCCAAACCATATAAGGCCTCTCCAGGCTGCCAGCTAAAGTTCTGTTCAGCGTGCCATGCAGATCCTACCTTTTCCTTGTTGGTGATATTAGCCTGAACCTGGTCTCCGTTCGCAGTTTTCTCAACCTTACTCACCGCATCATTATAGTTTGATTTAAGCAATTCTACCTTCTCAAAACTGCGGGGTTTTTGCTGATCTTCTTTTAAAAGCGTGTTTCCTTTGCTGTCATAATATGCTATGCTTCCCGTGGCCAAAATTACCCTAACCTCGAGCTGTTTGGACTTAAGGCTTACAAAATTGCTACCGCCTGCGAAATCAAGTTTAACATTTCTTTCAGGCAATGGCATACATACATGGGTTTCATTACTTTTAAAGTCGCCATCCGGAACACTTCTTACCCTAACAATTGCGGGTTCTACAAACTCAACCTTAAGTATCTTACTTCCCGAACGCAGTACCAATCCGTTGGAGACCTTAGTAGCCTTAAAGGCTGATTGCGCAAAAGTGACTGTAGGCCCAAGAGAAAATGTCAACAGGCATATTATTGCCATTGCGGAAAATTTTAATCTGATGTTTATATTCATGTATTAATCTGTCTGTTTATGTGTTATGCTGAAAATATAATCGATTAAATATTAGTCTATTTTATTACCCTGTACCGGTTTATTGATATAAACTTTTTCCTTAACGTTTTTTGCCCACCCTTAAAAAACATCAGGAGGGGTTGTGCTTTGTGATTACGCTAAAGCCCCTTTAAACCAAGAAAAAAAATATTCCTATGAATATGTATCTTTTATATAACGCTATAAAAGAGATAAATTGAAAAAGATTTACCGACTGCACGTTACTACGAGATTAATTAAAAATTAAGTTTTAACTACGAGGTAAAAATTGGTCTGAAGATTTAACCAGTTGTTAAGGTCTTTTACCTGGTTTTTCTACACCAGGCCTTTTATTTTATAAATCTTTCCCTTGCTGGTTAAAAACGTTGTGAGGTACCCATTTGCTGATTTTACAACTTTGGTCTTAACCCCTTCTACCTGAACCTGGTTGCTGGTTCGGATTACACAATTACCACCATTTCCGGACTTAATTAATGCCGACTTTAATTTACCTGCATTCCATTCCATATCAACGGTAAAAGCACCCCTGGCCTTCAGTCCGGATATACTGCCATTTGCCCACGATGTCGGAAGCGCCGGCAAAAGATGTAACTCATCCAGCTGGCTTTGCAAAAGCATTTCTGTGATGCCGGATGTAGCGCCAAAATTTCCATCGATCTGAAATGGAGGATGGGCATCGAACAGGTTGGGATATAAACCACCTCCTTTTGAGACACTTAAATCGCGCATTAAATCACGAACCAATTTATAAGCATGGTTGCCATCAAGTAAACGGGCCCAGAAATTGATTTTCCAGGCGAGGCTCCAGCCGGTTCCTTCATCACCCCGTAATTCCAATGTTTTTTTACTTGCTGTAGCGATGTCGGCATTGATTAAAGGAGATATTTCACGCCCGGGATGTAAACCATAAAGATGACTTACATGACGGTGATGCGGTTCTACATCTCTCCAGTCTTTGTACCACTCCTGTAAGTTACCTGCCTTACCAATATGCAGGGGGTATAGCTTTTCTACTTTCGCTTTAAGCAACTTTCTGAATTCGGGATCAATTTTTAATGCTTCGGAAGCCTCGATGCAGTTGCGAAAATGGTCACGCACGATCGACATATCCATGGTTGTGGCGATAGAGGTATTGGCCTTTTTGCCTTTATCATCATAATATTCGTTTTCTGGTGAGAATGATGGAGCGGTAATCAGGTATCCATTTTTATCTTCTACCAGGTAATTCACTAAAAATTCTGCGGCACCTTTCATTACCGGATAAACCTTTTTCAAAAAGTCCTTATCCTGGGTAAAACGGTAGTGCTCATATAAATGCCGGCTTAGCCAAGGCGCAGCCATATACCAGTTTGCCCATTTCGGATCGCCTTTCCCTAAATTTCCTACCGGGTTACTTAAGGCCCATATATCGCTGTTATGATGGGCAACCCAGCCTTTCATGTGGTAAAAATCTTTCGCTGTATCTTTACCCGTAACAGCTAAATTGTTGATGAAGGCAAACAAGGGGTATTCCATTTCTTCCAAATTACTGATGGCAGCAGGCCAATAGTTCATTTGGGTGTTAATGTTGATGGTGTAATTTGAGCTCCATGGTGGTCTCATAGAGGCATTCCAGATGCCCTGGAGATTTGCCGGAGGGCCGCCGGGCCGCGAAGAACTGATCAGCAAGTACCTCCCATATTGATACAAAAGCGTTTCAAATGCCGGGTCGCTTACACCTTTACTAAATTCAATGAGGCGTTCATTTGTAGGAAGTTTCGCATTCGACGCCTCACCGGCTGAACCCAACTTAAATTTAACGCGGTTAAAATAATGCGAATAATCTGCCAGATGCTCAGCAAAAAGCACCTTCCATGGGCGCTTAATCGCAGCTGCCAGGTTGTTGCTGCAAATTTTTATTTCATCTTTCCCCTCGCTTACCGGACACTTATCGAAGCCGTTAAAACTGGTGGCGGCACAAATAAACAATAACACTTCATCGGCATTTGCAACCTTCACACCTGAAGTATCCGATTTCACGCTTCCACCCTTCAAAACAGCCCTCACCTGCGTGGCTACCCGCATACCACGGCAATCTGCATCGTCATAGTTTATAGGTTTCGGATTATAGTTCACATAATTCGGATCAACCTGCGAGGGGGCTTTCCCTTTAAAAATAATACCATTGCTTCCATCTGTTGTTATAGCTCCCTTAAGCTGACTGCTTACACTGGCCAAAAAACTGATCATACCGGGTTTATCTGCACTTAAGCGAATAACAATGGCTTTACCCGGGGCTGTGGCTATGATTTCGCGTTTGTAAGCCACTCCGTTTGCGCTGAACTTAACGGATGCCAAACTTTGATCAATGGATAAATCTCTTACGTAATTCTCAAACATACCGGGGCCAATATCCTGTTTCAATTTCAGGTCTGCCAAGGGTAGGTACGATTGAGAATAAACCCCCTGCATTTTCCTGATCTCGGTATTTGCCTCCTGGTAATTCTCATCTTTTAAAAGCAGCTCGCGCGTACGCATCACGTATTCAGGTGCTTTGGGGTTTACATTTGCTTTTACCGGGCCACCACTCCATAAGGTGGCTTCATTAAGCTGGAGTAATTCATTAGATGGATCGCCGTAAATCATCGCTCCCAGCATTCCATTTCCAACAGGCAAAGCTTCAGTCCATTTTTTTGCGGGCGCATTATACCAGAGTAAATCATTTTTCTGTCCAAAACATTGAAAGAACAGGCTAAAAAAAATTGTGAGGCAAAATAAAAAACGAATCATAGATAATATTTGTGTGTTTAATTTTAAAAACGGGCTTCAACGCCCGTGTCTTCTCTTCAATATTGGGTCAAAAACAATGAGTTACATTAACTGGCCTGGTTGATACATTGCTTCTGTTAATGAATTAAAATTGATGAATTTGGCAATCTTCAGGATAATGAAAACGGGCTAAAGCTTTAACTTTAAACCCGGGTTTATCATCCTGTTACCAATATCGATCTTTTATTTGGCATACTTGTAATTAAAATAATCGATATCCACAAAGCCTTTCTCTGCGAGTTTATTGTAATTAAAGATGCCGATGCGGTCGCCCCGGTAACTTCCCCAGGTTAACTGGGTAACATTGCCTATAGGCAAAAAATTCTTTCCATCTAAACTATAAAAGTAGCGGTTTTGGCCCTGGTAATCCCAGGTCGACCTTAACCAAACCACGTTTTCTTTTATTTTTATTCCAGGTGATTCCTGCCCATCTGTATGGTATACCATTAGCCTCTCCTCTCCTTGCTGTTTAATCCCGAGCATGCTCATCGTTGTTGTGGAGAAGTGCGTTAAACCTGCAAACTGTCCGTCGGCCATTCCGCTAATATCCAGTTTTACGGTAGCCTCGTTAGCGCTTGTTCGCATACTCCGTTGCGTAATGGTATTACCAGCCCTCAGTAATATTTTGTTCGGATCTTCAGGTTTTATCGGTTGAAAAGCCATCAGGCGAAGGAATCCTTTCCTTGCAGAAAGCGACCACCTGTCGTTTCTTGGCTGGTAGTTCCACTCCCATTGCGGACGCAGCACCGCAGCTGAAAAATCGTCGTCTGTCTGGATCTTTATAGCCGGTTGAAGGGGAAGAGGTGCTTTTCCTGACCATACCATGTTTCCAATATTATCTTTGCCAACCTTACCGATTATAGGCCAGCCATCTACCCAGGTTACCGGCAACAAACTTGCGGCCCTTCCTTCCCAATCGCCGGAACCATGATGGGTGAAAAACCACCATTGCCCATTTTTCAGCTGCATAAGTCCACCCTGGTTAGGCTCCCGGTCAATGTTCTTATTTACATGATTAATCTGTTTGATTTCCCACGGACCGGTAATCTTCTGCGCTCTTTCCATCATCATTACACGGCCTTCGGCTTTTACTTCGCTAAAAAAATGGTAGTAAAGGCCATTGATCTTGTATAGTTTATTTGCCTCACTACCTGAAGATTGATGAATAATAGTATCGGTATCCATACGCAGGCTCTTGCCATCCTGTGCCATCTTAAAAAGGTGGATGTTGTACTTTTTATTGTTTTTAGGATCCAGTTTAAAGTTGGTTGCTATAAAATAAAGCTGTCCGTCGTCATCGCAGAAAGAAGAACAATCGTCCCATCCCGATACATTCCAAACCTGGTGTAACGGTTCCCAGGGTCCTTTGGCATCCTTTGCCGAACTCATAAAAAATCCGTCGTCAGGACTACCGAAATAGACCCAAAACTTATTTTTATAATACCGGATGGAGCCCGCCCAGATCCCTTTGCCATAACTGTTCATTTTAGTCCAGTCCAAATTAGGACTGATCCGGGTGAGATCGGCAACCACATGGCCTGCAATTTCCCAGTTCACCAGATCTTTAGAGTGCAATACGACCATTCCGGGCGAAAACTGCATGGTTGACGATATGGCATAAAAATCATCCCCAACACGGATGGCATCTAAATCACTGTAATCGGCAGGTATAACAGGGTTGTAAAAGGTTCCATCCTTTTGCCCTCCCCAACTTTCTGTTTTCTGTGCGAAAACGGTGGCACTGAGCGTAACGAGCAAAAAGGTCTGGCATAAAAAATTAAGTCTCAATTTCATAAATATTCAAGGGTGATGAAGGATGCTTAAACTCATCTGGTTTTGAGCAATTTAACTAAGTTACCATTTTGACTTTCAGTTCAAGTATTTCTTCTAATAAACACTAAGGATTTAATGTACGCGTTAGCGTTACCCCCGATATGTTAACGGCCTGGTTACCGGAGAGCGTGGCAACAAAGCCCATTGATACCGTAGCGGCGGCATTGAGGGTAAAGGTAAACGATTTGCTCCCTGATCCGTTTATGGCTACCCTTCCTACAAAGTTTGCAGGAGTTGTTGAAGCAGCAATATCGGGAATGTTTGTACCTATAGCAGCAACACTGTAGGCTCCTTTGGTGTTATCGGTTGTCACACCGCCGCGAACGTTCGCATCAAATTTGTAGGTTCCTGCAGGCAATAACACGGTTTGATAAATCTTGCCATTTGTAATATTCGGCGATGTTGGTGCCCCTCCTGGCTTTCCATAATCTGCAGCTATATACCCAGATTCGAACGCAATCTGGGTACTGTTGTTGTTATCAAACGAACCATACGAGCCGTTTAGCTGGTTTGTCAGGCTGTACGATTGGCGCGTATTTCCCTGGGCGTTAAACAGCCAGCCCGAAAGCACTCCCCACCTGCCCTGATTTGGGTCTATTGTACTGGTTTTAAACGGCTGAGAAGTATTTTTCAGCACTTTTGTGATATCCGAAAATATGCGCAGCGGATCTATTAAGTAAACCAGCGTGCTTTTTGCGGCATTAACCTGGTATTTTTCGGGATTGGATAAGGTAAATGCCACTGCAACCTTCGATGGAAACCGAGCAAAGATACTATCGATGTTAATCCTCATTTCAACAACAGTCGAATTCTTATAATCACCCAGGTCAACATCATTAAGATCCATGGCGGCATTCGTAAGAATAGCGGTGCCAGCAGGAAGCAATCCTTTTGCAACCAATTTTTTTAGGGTATCTGCATTATAAGCAACGGATGTTTTAAAACCCCTGGAAGCTTTTCCGCCTAAATCTACCTGCGCTTTTATCAAGAAACCATTACTATCAAAGCTTGCATTGTTAGCGGTTAAATTAGGGGAAGTGAGTTGTGTTACTACCTGGTTTGGGTTGCTTGCCGCAGCCGTAAATGACAAAAAGTGTAACTCATCTATTTTAGCCACATCTGTAGTACTCAGTGTAAGCACTACAGATTTTTTACTTTCATCCAGTTTCTGCGATTTTGACGGGTTGGCAAGCGTTATGGCAAAAACCAAATTTTTACCATAATTCCGTTCAATAGCACTTGCAGAAACAGCTACATTAAAAGTTACGTATCTTGTCCCGAACCTCACTTCAACAGATTGAGGCATTGAAAAATCCGGAAAATTGATCACTGCACCATTGGCCACTGTTTGCGAAATTGCCAGTTGCGGCTCCGGCTGAAGATTAACCGTAAAAGTAGAATTTGCCGGGTTTTCCAGTGCTATGCGAACCGGAAAAGTAATTCTATCGTCTCCTTTCGTCACATCAGCAATATTCACGGCGTTAACCAGCGATGGATAGTCAAATTTAAGCACCCCGGGCGAGGAACTCACCTCGTCAACATACTCTTCCTGTTTACAGGAGTACAGAAAAGTAACTGTAAGTGCGAAAAAAGAACAAAAGAGGATTACTATTTTAATATGATTTTTATAAAACGTATTCATGTGGTTCAGGCTTAATTATTTAAAAACACTCTACCGTCTAAATTCCAGTTTTCTTTGATTGGAATACTTAGCCACGACAAGATCTGTGCGGTTATATCATCCGAGCCTGGTACTGTTGCCGATATATCGGGAAGTGAAATTGGGCAAACAATGTAAGTGCTTTTTTCCCACACGGTACTGTTTGCAAGTTCAGTACCCTTTACCAGGGGCGTGCCCCCCTTAAGTACTTTAAAATCGTAATTACCATTCTCCGTTAATATTTCATTCTTAAACCTCCCGCCAGCTCCATCTCGGCAAGGCCAGTAGCTTGCGAGATAACTGTAATCCGGGTGAGAACTACTCACATAGGTGTCGCACGCAAATTGTTTGATGGTCTCATCAGACAACGCTTTTCTCCAGATCCTGATATCAGACACATTTCCATCGAAGGGATCCCTGGTATCATCGGGAATATAACCTATAGTATAGGGTGCATTATAAGTATCTATAGATGGCCAGAGGGCCTCAGGAATTTCTGCCTTAGTATTAAAAACTCCATCGGTATACAGATAGACGAAGCGCTTAGCACCTTCCGTCCTGATTACTATAGCAAGGGCATGCCAGTTTCCATCCTGAATTTTAACTTTAGATGCATCGGCATTTACCCCAATTTCATTGGTTCCGTTAGCCCCGGTTCCTTTGGAGAGGACAAAACGCCAGGTAAGCTGTTCTAAAGATAATGTCCAGCCTGCACCACCCGAAGCGTTAAGCTTGGCAATCTTCCTGCCAAAGAAACAAGGCCATTGATAAATATAAGTGTTCTTATTAACCGATGGGGCATAAGTTCCTATTGTATTTAAATTCTTTCGCATCTTTAATTCAATAGTAAAATCACCGTTGCTACCGAAGTTAAGTGGATTTACCGTGGAAGATTTTAGGGCGTCATCAAACCTGAGTTCAGCCCTGATGGCATCACTCTGCTGACCAGCTTCGCTTGCTACACCTTTAGAGGAATAAAAGCGAACAAAGTTTCCGTCATACACATTACCGGTAAATGGTTTGTCTATGAGTTTGGATCGGTACTTATCGTTATAAAAAATTGTAAAGGTATTGACCTTTGGGTTTGAAAATATAGTATTATCGTTTACCACACTTGCTGCCGCCCCTCCGCGACTGGAAGTAATGATCACCATCCAGTTTTCCTTGCTATAGTTCTTTCTGCTTTGCAATGCTGCCATAGCCTGGCCTACATAAGTATCAAACTGAAGGATAGCATTTTTATACTGTTGATTTGAACTCTCGTAAGCATTGGTGCTACCTGCAGTGTTTACACTTTTATACATACCCACTACCACACCGGCATTATCATCGGCCAACTCTTTTAAAACAGCATTTTGAATTTCCGTATCACTATTATAGGTTACCCTAGAATCAACAGAAGCGTCGCTTGTAAAATTGTCTGTAAATGTATTGCTGTAAGAAAAGGTCGCTATTCTAACCTTTGCATTTGCCTCCTTAATCCGCTGAAATACTACCGGATACAAATTCAGTTTATTATTGCCCAGTGTGGCACTGGTTACCTCGTGCTTCGCTTTTGATACGCCGGTAAACAGGTCTGCCCATGTGGTCGCCTCATCATAACCTTCATCGCTTACGGAGTAGTATGAAAAGGTTGATTTTTTTAGCAGGTTGGTCATATTAGGAGGCGCCACTTCTTTTAAAGCCACTCCACGCAATCCATCCACAACCAAAACCAGCACTTTCCTTGCTTTCGGACTATTGAAAGTAGTATCGTTTATCACTAAAGGGGCTACCTTGTCAAAATCACTTTGGCAGGAACTTCCCAATATGACTATCAGCCAAAAGCAGAATAGCCTTACCATTACCGTTGTAAAATTCTTTTTCATAATTTAATCCATACTTAATTAATCTTCAAGCACTAAACCTTTGATATTCTGAACCGCCTGCGAGTCGAATTTTCTAAATGAGCCAAGCAAAACGATGCTCCGTTTATTATCTTTATTTCGCTCCTCTAATACGCGGTTAATCGTTCCCGTTAACTCGCCCAATGTATTGTAACCCTGAGCCAGGCTACCTTGTGGCGATAAAATCATAAATCCTGCGCGCCGCACATTGTTATATTTTTTAAAATTACCCGAAACAACGATCAAGCCGTTAGACAGCTGCTGTGCGAACGATGGATAACCGCTATCAAAGTTCCCTGAAACGAAAGTATCATCAATTGACCCGTCGGCTTTGAGCACCAACATGTTCTGAATGGGCTGGTTGTTAAAGGAACTAAAAACACCTGTAAGTACAAATCGTTGCGTAGTGCTGTTCCAGTTGATGCTGGTGATATAGCCGGCAGCACCTTTACCCACCTGGAAAGAATCGTCAACTGTTCCGTCTGCATTAAGCCTAACAATCCCCCCTGCTGCCTTATTGTCAAATTTTGAAAAAGCCCCTACCAGTACCAATTTGCCATCAGCCTGCATTACTGCATCTAAAATATTTCCATTACCTCCATCAAGGGTAGTCCCTCCGGAAAAATGGTAAGTGTTGTCGAGGCCCCCATCTAATTTAAACCGTACGACCTGCCTGATCGGAATAGAATCGCGGACAAGACTATCCCTATAACCGGTTAAAGTTGTATTTCCGGACGTATAGGTAAACGTTCTGCCCACATCGTACCGGTGGGAAACGTAATACTTGAATCCTCCAACGGCAATTATTCCGTTGTTAAAGTAAAAAATCCGCTTGATGGGGGCGTCTGTTCCACCATTGAAAACGGGAACAGTAAGTTTTGGATAAGTTGCACCTCCATTCTTTGATGAATAGGTTTCAACCTGCTTGAGGTCGATCGCCCCAAGGGCAGTAAGCCTTGTAATGTTTTTAACAGGTCCCCTCAGATCAAACGCAGACATATTTCCGGCGACGAAAATATTAGCATCGTTCGGGCTCGAGGTAACCGCACTGAGGTAACCGCTAACTACCCCGGTACCCAATTGCAAGGTTCGCTGAACCTCCCCTTCGTAGGTAGTCTCTGCTATTTTTTTGATGGCCAAAACAATTCCTTTATCATTAAAGTCGGTAAATTCTCCTACCATCAGGTATTTTCCGGTCTTCAATTTATAAGCATCATAAATGGTATTATTGGCACCTATTTTTGCCTTGAAATAAGGATCGTCTGATATTTTGCCAAAAACCTTAAACTGCGGACCAAAAAATATCTGATCGCCAATTTGGATAGACGTTGAGCCCGAACTCCCCGCAGCAGGGACTTTAACTTTTACTACATCGCCGGCAATCGAAACGATTTCGGCTTCTTCTCCACTAAACTGGAAACGAAGTTGTGTTTTATATTGTTCGGCACCGACAACGCTTACCGTTACCACGTCATTGGCACTGCCTTGCGTAGGCTCGATAAAACTCGCGGTGTTAAATTTTAGCCCCAAAGGCAATTTACCGCCCGAATAGGGGTTTTCAAATTCTTTAACTTCATCCTTGCAGCCAGCGAGCAACAACAACGAAAGGCTACAGGCAGTAAACCAAATTTTTATTTTAAAAACTGACATATTTTTTGAATTACTTGGTTAATAATACGTCCTGGATTAAATTTTGAGGATCGGCTCCAAATGGAAAATCTGTGCTCAGAACATGCACTACAGCATGCTTCGGCTGCACATCGGAAGAAGTGATGGGGATACTGACCCAATTATCTAAAGGTTGGGATATATTTGGTATATACGACAGTAATAATTGCCTGTAACCCGTGTATTTTACCCCGCCGGCATCGGCATACCTCACGCCAATATTAAATACATCTCCACTGTAGGCTACATAATTCTGGCCTGGAAATATGGCTTTTGCGCCAACATCTATCTGTGGATAATCGTTAAGCTTGTTCGCTCCCTTAAAAATATAGTTTGAAAGGTACCTGCGCCAAATCAGTCCATCTATATCGGTAAGGGTTTTCACCGTATCTTTTCCGTAGGTAAATAATGTTGAATTGACTTGTTTGATCAACAAAGCAACAGCATAATCCTGCGGGGCAAAAAAAGTAAGGGTATCTTCGTTAAACTGGCGTTCCATGCCGGCGATTTTAATGATGTTGACAATCGTGTCAAAGCTTCTCGGATTTGACTTCAGGTATTCCAAAGTGGTTCCAGGAAAAAAGGGATTGGATTTACCCCCATCAAAATAGTATTGATCTTTTTTGCAGGCAAAAAACACCAGGCAAGCAAATAATATTAACAGCCAGGGGATTGATATTTTTCTAAAATAGTTCATTGTGAAAATATAAATTGTTAGAACCAATAATCATTTAAGGTCATAAAAGGGTTTCTGTCACGGGCAGCCGGATCAATCGGCCATGTCCATGCGCCCCTGTTAAACTGATCAACCGATAGTGGATTTGAGCTCCATTTCGGATCTAGAATTCGCTTTGTCCGTACCAGATCGAAGAAACGGTACCCCTCACCGAGCAGTTCGCGCCCTCTTTCCTTAAATATCTCATCTTTCAGCTCCTGGCCTACCAAACCCGATAAAGCGGCCGCATTGGCCCTCATCCGCACCATATTCACTATAGAAGTGGCCTCTCCGTCCCTTCCCAGGTTGGCAAGGGCTTCAGCCTGGAGTAATACGGCATCTGCATACCTAAAAAGCACCAGCCCCCAATCGGGAAAGCCCAGCACCGATACCGGACCTTCAAATTTAGATAAGGCAAAACGCCCGTTTTCCTGGTCCCTGTTTTGAATCATATCTGCACGGTAATCGCTCACGCTACCGAACAGAAAATCGATATAGGCTTTTTTATAGTGCAAATGCGTTGTTGTTCCGTTTTCTTCATGCTTGGTTAAAACAACCGGCTCGCCCGGAAATGCCGATTTATAAAAAAGATTGGAACCCGATGCAAAGGCAGAACTTTCCTTTAATTCAATTAAACTTTCATTGGTTCCTCCAAGGAATATCCGGCTCGTTTCTTCAATGGGAATGAGCGTATGCTGGTTACTCTGAATCAGTTCGTTGCCTAAAGCCGCCGTTTTCTCATAATAGCCATTTTTGTTTGCCTCATCAAATCCGGCATTCCACATGTACATGTTCATGAGCAGTGAGATTGCCCCACCCCTGTTTGCCCGTACGCCATTTAACGCCGGATCCTCGTATTTCCATGGAAGGTTATTTTTTAACGGTTCCAGTTCGGCGATACATTTGTTGAGTACGCTGACAAATTTTTCCCTGCCCAATGGCGTGGAGTGATTTGCATCGGTATAATAGGCAACATCGCCATAAATTCTAACCATGATAAAGTAAGTGAGGCACCTGATAAATACAGCTTCGGCCAGGTACCGTTGTTTATCACTATCGCTTAAGCCCGGAATACCTTTGTTTACCTCCTCATACATGATATTGGCTTCCTGAATAACCCTGTAAAAATCCGTCCAGTTGGTATTCACCACGAAATTAAAAGCCAGCACCGTATTAAATGTTCTGGGCGACGCACCATTGGTTAGCCATGGTGAGTTAGGTGCTATTCCGTAAACCACCGCCTTCATATCATTTTTAGCCAGGTAATCATAAACCACCCTCCGGTTCTGGTCATTGGATTGAAAGCTTGTTACGCCTGCAACCGCGGTGTTTGATCTAATCTCTCCAAGCCTGAATTCGCCTGCAGCCGGCCAAAAGCAAGAATTAGACAGTTTATCCCAAAGCCTTGCATAAATATCAATGGTAAATGCTTCTACATCTGCACCCGTTTTCCAGTAGCGATTTCCGGAGAACCTTTCTATCGATTCAACCTCAAGAAACTTCTTGCAGCTTGTACCGGTCAACACCAGTAAAAGAATTAAATAAAATTGTATATTTTTAATCTTCATATTCATGACGTTATAGTTCCAAATTCAACCCTACGGTATACCTTCTTGCTAAAGGATATCCGCCAGAATTATCAAAACCAAGTGCTGTTACATTTTCCGGGTTAGGTCCGCTGTAGCGGGAAAAGGTTGCAAGGTTATCTCCGGTTAAATAGATCCTCAAATTATTAAGCCTAAGTTTATTCGCCAGTTCCTTCGGAAGCGTATAGCCCAATGTAACCGCGTTTATTTTAAAGTAAGAACCATCTTCCTGAAACAAGCTCTGGTTGGTTCTGAATGGAGCAACCAACACTGCCCTGGTGTAGTTGTACGGATTCGGATATTTTGCAATATCGCCTGGTTTAGTCCAATAATCTAGCCCGCTCAATGGTAAAACGGCTTGTGCCCCAAATGGATTTCCGGTCAACACCAATCTTTCGGCAATAGCCGTATTCATAATATCGCGGTCAATAGTGAATGAACCGTTCAATGAAAGAGAGAAATTTTTATAACTCACGGTGGTTGCAAATCCGCCTGTATATATAGGCTGCGAATTTCCGATTACCGTGCGGTCGTCCTGATCATTTATAACATAATCGCCATTACGGTCAACAAAAATTGGATCTCCCGCCTGGTAATAACCGCCACCTGAGCCTCCCTGGCGCAATGGAAGCCCGGTTACAGGATTTACAGGAACATCCGACTGTCTGGAATAAACACCTCTGTTTTCATAAATAAAATTTGAAAGCGAGTTACGTCCAACGTGCAGCACAGTACCGCCGATCACTATTTGCTGTACACCTCCGGGTAACCGGGTTAACATGTCCCTGTTCATTGCTCCGTTGACCGTGAAAGACCAATTTACCTTGCTGTTTAATGGAAGCGGGCGAAGGGTAAGTGAAATTTCGTTACCCCAGTTGCGGATCGACACCTCGTTGCTTAAAACATTGTCAAATCCTATCATATTTGCGAGGGCTAAGGTTCTGGCCTGGCGATCGATGGCACGATAGTAAGACTCAAAAGTCAATTGTACCTTATTATTAAACAAGCCCAAATCATAGCCCAGGTTATAGGTTGTTCCTACGGCCGAGCCGAGGTTTTTATTTGGAAGTAAAGCCTGGTCAATGGTGATTCTGGATTGACCATTATAGGTCCCATTCGGATTATAGGTTCCATAAACCGTAAAGATATTTCCTGTTGGCGTTATATTTTTACCCCAGGTTAATCGTAATGCACTATATGTTAACCACTTCCATCCACTAAAAATGGTTTCCCTTTCCATGTTCCACCTCAAACCGATAGAGGGGCTCCTGGTATATGGATCGTCGACACCACTGAAAGACGTGGCATCCATCCGGTAACTGGCATCAAAAACATATTTTCTTTTGAAATTATAGGAGAAACTTCCGGCAAAAGAGACTGCCCGTAAATTACTGTAGGCCCTTAACCCTGCCCCCCTTGTAGAAGAGGCGGCGCCGATAAAACCAAAAGGCCCCAGATAGTAATCTGAAGAAAGCCCGACCTGCTTCAGGTCGTTTGCCTGGTATTTTTTAAAGTAAACCTCGTTAAAACCAAATATGGTAAAGTCGTGCCCGCTTTTTAAACTTTTTGAAAAGGATATCAGATTCCGGTTATAAAGTGTCTTCCGGGTATCATTAAAATATTGTATCGCAGCCTGTTGGTTATTGGCAATAGCAGGCGTAAAAGTATAATCAATTGAGTTGACAATATCATAACTACCGGTAGTACGTAAGGTTAATCCCGGTATTGGATAATAGGTAAATTCAAGATTGGTCTTTAAATTCTTCGTTGGGTTACTGTTATCTACATTAAGATTGGCAAGGGCATCATTAGAGGCTAAAAATAATGAGGGGCCCGGCAATAGCGATGAAGCGGCCGCACTTCGTGCAACTCCTGTATTGAGCAGGCCAACGCCGTTACCCTTTTTCCGGTCCATGATACTCCCGTTAACTAACGCAAAAAGTGAAATCTTTGAATTTGGCTTATATTCAAAGTTGTTACTGAGTGTAAAACGGGTAACCCCCGTATTTACCTGGATAC
The DNA here is from genome assembly GCF_014196715.1 of Pedobacter zeae. GTDB lineage: Bacteria > Bacteroidota > Bacteroidia > Sphingobacteriales > Sphingobacteriaceae > Pedobacter > Pedobacter zeae. Next base: position 196,179 of record NZ_JACIEF010000002.1, on the reverse strand, counting down.
CGGTTTCTTTATAATAACCAAAATTGGTCTTGTAATTAAAACTTTTATCACCACCTTCTACACCGATATTATGCGTTTGGTTATAAGTAGTTCCATAATAGATTTCCTGCCAGTTTGTAGAGTTATTATAATAAGGATTTAAACTATCAACCAAAGCTGCATTCGAATTTAACAGCGAGTTAATATCCCTAAAACCTCCGTACTGGTAAATCTGTTGCAATTTTAAGTCGCGTTCTGCCTTACCTCCAATGGTAGCCCTTAGCTTCGGAGGAGTACTGATAAAAAAATTGGTGGTGTAGCGCAACCTGGGTATTGCCGACATTCCACGGCGCGTGGTAATCAGAATAACGCCATAAGCCCCACGCGATCCATATAACGAGGTTGCCTGTGCATCTTTAAGCACTTCTATGTTGGCAATATCTTCCTGGGGAATCAGCGACAGCGGGCTCGCGCCACCAAAAGAATTAAAACTATCGGCAGTAGCCGGATCCACATCGGTCGGTACACCATCAATGACATATAATGGTGAGGTTGGACTCAGAAAAGCGTCGGCATCATTACCGGTACTGGATGCGGTGACCTCCACATTCGAAAGGCCCCTCAGCAATACACTGCCCCGAAAACCCGGTGCCCCGGTATTTACCTGGATATTTAATCCTGCCACCTTACCCTGCAGCAACTGTTCGGCATTTGCAACCGGCACCTGCTGCAGATCGTCGCCAGAAATCTTCACTGAAGAACCCGAGCTTAAATCGCGGGTTTTAGTAACGAATCCACGTATAACCAGGTCGTTTAAGGTGCTTACATCAGGATTAAGTACAATGTTAAGTGTCCTGGCAGCATTAACTTCACGGGTCTCAAAGCCTATTATACTAAATTTCAATCTCGAGTTTACTGGTACGGTTACCGTAAAGCTACCGTCAGCTTTTGTTGAACCAAGCGCCCTGTCAGGAGATCCTTTCAGTGTGATATTTACTCCGGGCAGGCCATCATCAGTCCCTTTTTCTTTAACGATACCGCTCACAGTCAAGGTACCCTGAGCTGAAAGGTCCTTTATCGAGAACAAACAGATAAATGTGAGTACGGAAAAAAATAGTTTCATTTGAGTAAAATCTAAACCAGATAATAATTGATTTTTAAGTTGCGTGCCCTTATTCATCTTCAAACTTTGGATTCTCGTTATGAAAGAAAAACACAATTTCCCAATCACCGGCCTGATAGATGTTAAATGGCAAGGTCATGGTTGCGATTACCCTGAGGCCACTAAAACCAATTCTGTTGTAGCTAAAGGTCAGTTGTGCCTGCGACCCATCAGCGGTGGTATAAGGTGTAGGTAAGTTGGTCAAGGGAATAGGATAGGCTACATCATACTTCACCGAGGTTGGGCTAATTACCGGGTTAAATCCGTGAATAAGCTTCTGCCAGTTTGTACCATTAAATTTTAAAGGATTAATGGCGATCGAATCTTTGTCAAAAAATTTGATAGTGAGAGTATTTCCATCGCCTTTACGCTTAAAATATACCCAAACATCCTGCTTCAATGCGGTGGTTCCCGCACCGGTTTCACGAACCAGCGGGTTACCGGTAGTTACGCCAACCATGTTTACCAGCGTTGCAGGGATCAGCCGTTTAACAGCACCAGAAACTTCTTTTCGCGGAACCGCAGTGATTTCATTAAGATGATACGATGGTTCGTACGGTCGCGAAGCTAAAGGTGCCAGGAACAAGGGACCCAGAACTCTTTCGCCGCCGCCATTACTGATCTTTACGTTAAAGCGGTAAGCAGTATCAGGCTGTGGTTTGCGAAAATCTGCATCATTGGCAGACGACCACATGATAAACTCACCGGCCGAATTAACCTCAAAAAGCGGCCGTTCTTCTATACTCCGTTTGGCATTGATTTCATCGACGCTTTTCTCATTACCCGTATAAGCCTGTTTCCAAACGTAGACATTACGCTTCAGGTTTAACTTATCGGAAGGGGACCGATCGAGATTAGTAAAATCGGTGATTTCAAACTTAATCGGAAAATTTGAATTATCCGATTTGAAATAGCTGAATAAGGTATTACGCCCCAGAATTGGTCTGAGTATAGGTGCTGAAGTATAATTCGCATCCGGACTAAGATAGGGCCTGTCTTCCGGTAAATTAAATATTTTTTTACATGAAGAAAGGAAAAAAACTACTATCGCTACAAATAAGATAATTTTTTTCATTATCAATGAGGTCTTTATATTGGTTTGGTTCATTAGTTAACACGTTTAAATACGAAAGCATCGAAACTTAAATCAGGTACAGAAGTCATGGTACAAAAAGTCAGGTAATGGGTTCCCTTGGTTAAATAAAAGGTACCGGCTTTCAATTCATCCATCTTTCCTCCGGTTATCGGTAGTGCAACACGCCTGGCCAATAGCTTCCAGTCTAGCCGGAGGTCGCAGTATGCAGGAGGATTGCCCGTACTGTTTTGAACACTGTAGTGTAATTTGATTTCGTAATTACCATCTGCAGGTACCTCAATAGAATAGTTGGTCCATTCGCCGGTTCTCATGGCAGCAACCCTATACCCCTGCCGGTAAAAAATACCTTTATTGTATGCTGCGGGTTGTCCCCATAGGTCCACCCCTTCAGCAGTTCTGTACTGCCCGCCATCATTCCAGTATCGTCCGTCAATCTCGTTGCAAGGGCTTCTGGTATCGTGATAGGCTACACCGCAGCCTCCGTTATCGTAATCTTCTGCCTCTAAAGGCTCCGAATCGATATCGAATGTTTCAGGCAACCTGAATGCAAAATCGCGGAAAGGTGTTGAAGGTTGTTTGCTGTAGTAGCCAAAACCAAAAAAGTGCTTATCGTCGATTACATGTACCAGGCCGTTCCTGGTTGGTATATCTATAGAATAGGCTATGGCTGATGACCAGTTCGCTTTAAACTCCGTCCTGTTTTTACTGCTGTAAACGATTGATGAGGGTCCTGCACCTACCTGCCCCATTGCCGACGAAGCGGTTGCCTTAGCGTTCAATTCATATCCGTATTTGTAGGCAAAAACAGTTATTCCGTTAAGAACCGATAATTTTTTAGAAGAAAAAGTGCCTTTGAGTATATAACGGCACATCAGGCTATCCAGTTGATCCAGGCGGTAATCTTTCAGGTAGATAGGCTTTTTGCCTGTACGCAATCGCTGTGCATTTAAGTCGTCGGAAGCCAGTCTGAAACTGGTATTGGTAACGGCAAAAAGGGTTACTGAATCTGATTTTAGCACATCGGCTAATTTCAGCCGGTCGACCACAAATAATAACGAATCGAAGATTCCGGGTTTGCTCTTGAGATAATCGTAAGTATTACCAGAAAAACCCCTCCCGGTTTCTGAAAGACCGCTTTTTAATTCATTCTTTTGACAGGATGTTAATAATGCCCCTGCTACCAAGCCGAGTATCATTATCATAAAACTAAATCGTTTCATATTATTTCCAATAGGGATATTGTGTTAACATTGGATTTTGACTGATCAACGTACGGGAAACCGGCCAGTAGATACCGCCACTTTGGATGAGCTGGTTAAATTTTGGATCGTTATTTTTGATTTTCTTAAATCTGACATAATCATACCATCGCCAGCCTTCACCAATCAACTCACGCCTTCTTTCTTTGAAGATGGCATCAACCAGCGGACCGTTATCCCGCTCGCTTACATAGGCTGGTACGCTGTTATTAACCCTTACCTGGTTCAGGATCGTTATAGCACCTTCCTTATCATTCAAGGCTGCCTTACATTCGGCTAAGAGTAGTCCCATTTCTGTAAACCGGCTAAAAACGATTGGGCTGGCAAAAACACCTAAGTCTGAGGGTACATTAATACCTTGCTTATTTGGAAAACTAAACCATGGCACAAATATTTTCCTGAAAACAGGATAGGGTTTATCAAATCCTGTAAAAAAGCCATCGGCCGACCTCACAATCTTTGTGACACTGTCTACAGCGAAACGGGCATCCGTCCCCTCATTATAAATGGAGAATAAACTGTCTTTAGGTACATAAATTGCCGGGATTCTTCGGTTTGGTACAATGGGATCAGCGGCAGTTAATTCTTCTATTACATCGGATGTCGCCAATTCGCCCCGGGCTACGGCAAACAGTACTGCAGGGTGATTTGCGCCCCACATGTAGCCGATGTAACGTACGTTTACTGTTAGTCCGTCATTTACATTACGGAATGTTCCGGCTAATGCTGCTCCGGATCCTGATGGCCTCACGGTTTTATCAACTATCTTCTGCGCATAAATGGCAGCGTTAACATAATCGCCTCTCCAGGCATACATGTGAGCAAGCATGGTCCAGACCGCCTGTTTGCTAACCAGGTAACCGTAGCCGTAGTAAGTTGCGATGTTCTGTCCATAATACAATCCGGTTTGTTCAGGATCAAAGCCATCATAAGCATAAGGCAATTTGGGTTCTGCCTCGAGCAAATCCTGTTCTATTGCAGCAAAAATCTTGTCCTGTGGATCACGTGGCTTATTGGTAAAACTTCCCTCGTGCGAAGAAAGGATAAGCGGCACATCGCCCCATATCCTGCACATGTAAAAATAAGTGAAGGCCCTTAAAGCTTTTACCTGCGCCCGGTCTAAATTATAGGTTTGCTCTACAAATCTTTTGTCCTTTTCATACACTTCGTGAATTCTTTCCAAGTATAAATTTGCGGCATTGATAGTAGCATAAAACGGGCGCCAATCCGAGAGGTCATTAATTAGCTTATAATCGGCATTCAGCATGTTATTGTGGATGGCCTTAAGATCAAGCCTTGAGGTAGGCTCAAAATCGGCCAATCGAACATCGCCGTAAATCACATGCCGGTTATTATCCGACATTGCAGCCCTGTTAAGCGCATAAACCCCGAACAATGCGGCTCTGGCATCTTCTAAAGTACTCCACATGTTTACTTCTCCGACAGCACGTGTAGAGCCTGTATCTAAAATCTTCTTGCAACCTAATAAGGGAAGCAACAGGCTAATGAGCATTATATAACTTAATCTTCTCATTTCTAAAAACTATTTAAAATCAACTTTTAATCCGGCAGCAAACATCATGGGCAAGGAAAGTCCATAGCCGGTATCAATACCGCTTGTATTAACCAGTTCAGGATCACGGCCAGAATAGGAGGTTATAGTGAATAAATTACTCGCAGAAGCAAAAACATAGAAAGATTTAAATCTTGTTGCCTTATTAGACTTGAGCAACTTATCGGTCAGGTCGAAACCAAGGCTAATGCTCCTAAGTTTAAAAAATGAGGCGTTTTCCAAAAACAGGTCCTGCTCTGACCGGTAGGGGATAACCGGGCTCCATGGGTTATAGATAGGATATAAAGCCGCGTTACCCTGCTCCTGCCAAAACGTAAACTCTTTTACCGAATTGATACTGTTCTCGGCTTCGCGGTTAATGAAATTGAAACGGTCAGCCATGGTCTGATTCAGCACTTTTCTACCTAAATTAAAATAGAAACTGGTTTGTAAATCCCATTTTTTATATCTCAGGCTGTTGTTCCAGCCACCTGAAACTACGGGTAAGATATGGCCTGTTAGTATCTTGTCTTTATCGTCAACATTATAATCACCATTGATGTCTGCCCATTTCGGGTCCCCTGCTTTTAATTCGGTGCCTTTATAGGTCATTTTATTTCCCGTAGATGGATTTACAGGAACCTCGTCATCAGCATTGTAAACGCCATTATTCTTTAATACCCAAAACTGATCTGCGGCGTGGCCAACCTGTAGTTTTCTATCACCAATAATGATTTCGGATATGCCGCCCGGCAAAGCTTTTAAAGTATTGCGATTAAAATTCAGATTGATAGAAGAGTTCCAATTAAAACTTTTCTTTGCAGCAGATTTTAAAATATCTGCTGATAAAAATAAATCGACACCTTTATTATTAATGTCCATACCCGGCTGAAACAACCCGGTATAGCCATATTCTGCAGCCCCCGGAATGTTAATCAGCTGTTTTTTTGTGGTTGTTGAATAGAAGCTCAATTCTCCTACGATCCTGTTTTTAAAAAAACCAAAACTTGCTCCGGCACTTAACTGCTCGTTATAGCTCCATGGGATGTCATAACCCAGGTATCCGTATAAGTAAGACCTCATTAACGTTGCGGTATTCAGGTAAGAGGGAATTCTGAGATCATTTGACCAGCCAGCTTCTGATGCGTACTGCGTTCCCAATGAAATGCGATCGGTTAATTGAGCAATGCCAATACGCCCCACACTCGCTTTAAGCGTTAATGCCGAAATGACCGGGGATTTAGCGAGTTTGTGATTTTTGATGTCCCAGGCGCCTGAAAGAACCGGAGAAAAGAACCAGCGGTGAACCGGCTGCATATTGGATGCCCCATCTGTCCTGAGTAATAAACTTGCACTGTAAAAATCTTTAAACTTATAGGTTCCGGATGTGTAAAAAGATAGAATGTTCGTAGCAGTCTGGTCAAGGAATTTGAAGGTTAACTGGTCTCTGAAAGCCCCATTAGAGTTAAAATTGCCCGCCTTGAGCAAATTTACCTTTAAATAGTCACTTACTCCTTTATAGGCATAAGAATAGCTGTACTGGTCTTGATCCCATTGTATAGAACTGCCAACTGTAAAATCAAAAGAATGCTTCGATTTCAGGTCAATTTTGTAGTTGAGTGAATTATCATACACCAGGCGCTGGCTAAGACCAAAGTAGTTGGATGCATAGTTCGAATTATCTAATAATGTACTCGGATAAAACAGGTCTCTACCGCCTTCATTGTAACTCACCCCAAAACGGGTATTGTAACTGATATCTAAAGGCAGCTTTATGGCCACATTTAAAAAACCGTTCGCAATATTGTTATAGTTCTTATCGAATCCTTTATTAAACTCATTGATGAACGAATTATAACTGTCGATATTGGGTGCCGGAGCTTCTGCCAGGTCTGGTAAATAGCCTACCTCTGCCAGGCGGTCCCTGTTATATTTATTCCGGCTCCGGTCTAACCTTGTACCTTTTATATTAGCACTCACCGTGATCCAGCTTCTCGGGATAATATTCAGGTCAATAGATGTATAATATTTATTCAGCGCCGTCTCGTCTGCGTTACCGGCACTTTTTTGTGTTCCTACGTTGAACTTAAAGGTGGCCCTTTTAGAGCCTCCTGACATTAATGCATCAGCATTATACATCAGTGCATTTTTATAATAAGCATCCGCCCAGGATGACTCGCCATAATATTTGGTCGTAATGGAATCCCGCAAAAAACCAGGATAAGACTGTAACTGCACCGGGGTGGCATACCTGCTATAAAAGCGTTGCCTGAAACTATCTTCGTATCCCCCGTTTAAGGTGGTAACTGATGGTTTTGCGGCAACACCAAAAGAAGTGTTAAAACTCATGTTTGATGTTGTTGACCCAGCCCTTGTGCGGATATAAATTACACCATTCGCTCCACGGGCGCCATAGATGGCTGTTTTAGACAAATCTTTTAATACTTCTACCGACTCTATATCCGCAACATTGAGCCCTGCAAGCAAATTGGTAGAAGGGCCAATTCTATTAAAACTATAATCGGGTCTTTGTATATCATATACAAAAGGGCTTTCGTTTGAAAGAACAGGCAATCCATCAATAACCACTAAGGGTTGGGTTTTTAATACGTCTTCCTGGGTGATCAAAGGAGTAGATGTACCACGGATAAACATATACTGGTAAGTTCCCGGCTCACCACTGGCCTCGGTAGCATATAATCCTGCAACATTTCCTTTTAGGTATTGTTGTATGCTGTTTGCAGGAAATTTAGATTTTATAGGTACTGCAACACTCTGAAGACCTTTTAACTTGGCTGGCTGCTTTTTGATCAGGACTTTCGAAGTATCTTCTGAAGGCTTCTTATTCAAAAGTGAATCAGATTGAACTTTCTGAACTGCCATTGCTGCACTCAAAAAATTCAACAAAAAAACACACAAAACAACAATAATACGCATAGTTTGTTCGTTGATAATAAAGTTTTTAGGACTGTTAGTTCTAAAAATATTGATGAACATTTTAGATTTAACGGGTCTATATTGGTTAGTTTGTTTGGAGGGAAGTTAAGCCTCCATGCGATGAATTGTTCCTGAATTAATCTACTTCCAATTTCGATCGGTTTTTATTCGTTTCCACCCTGTTTAATTTGCTAATGCAAATGTTATCCACAGCAACATGAAATTTTAAATTTTCATTCCTTAATCTATCCGGTCGTAAGGATGAAGCTAAACTCTTCCACAACTCATCTATAGTTTTTTAAACTATTTACCAATAGACACTGCTTATCAGATTTAATACTCTATTTATTTTTAAAAAAGTAAATGTAAAGGCGAAAACATCGACCGAAGATTTGGAATTAGCGAACAGCTCGTCCCATAAAATTTTGTTATAATCGCTGCAAAGGAATTGTTGGTATACTTAGTTTACTTTACCAAAAAGTTTATTTTTCAGTCCCCTTTCCAGGAAAAAGGATGAAGGCTTTATTGATTAAATGCAGTTAAAGAGTATTCATTCTGTTATTTATTGTCTGTATTTACAATTATTCAACAAGATGTTTCAAAAATTAGTTATCACATTCCTTTTTATCCTGGTCGCCTTAAACTGCTTTTCTCAGCGCCCTCCGGTTTTAAACATCGCCGTATCGCCTTTCAACGAGAAGGAGGTGAGCCTGGGTATTTCGGAGGTTAAACACCGGGAAGAACTGGATATTTCCTTTCTAAATGCCCAGGAACCCGACAGGTTATTGCATAATTTCAGGCTTACTGCAGGTCTTCCCTCTACTGCCAAACCGCTTGCAGGATGGGAAGCCCCCGGCATTGGCCTCCGCGGGCATTTTGTGGGCCACTATCTTTCTGCCGTTTCCCACCTTGCAGAAAAGTACCACCAGCCTGGGCTTACATCGAAGTTAAAATACATGATCGATGAACTTTACAAATGCCAGAAAGCTTTCGGAAACGGCTATCTGAGTGCTTTTCCAGACAAGGACTTTAACACCCTTGAAACTAAATTCACCGGGGTTTGGGCGCCCTACTATACTTATCAAAAGATGATGCAGGGCATGCTCGATGTTTACCTCCATACGCAAAATAAAAAGGCTTATGAAATCCTGTTGGGCATGGCTTCCTATGTAGATAAGCGGATGGCTGTACTGCCCAAAGAAACCCAGGAAAAAATGATGTACACCGTGGAGGCAAACCCTCAGAACGAGATGGGTGCAATGAATGAAATTTTGTACAAACTCTACGCCATTTCCAAAGATCCAAAACACCTGGCCCTGGCCAAAATTTTCGATCCTCAATGGTTTTTCAATCCACTTCTGCAGAACCGTGATATCCTTTCCGGGCTTCATTCCAATACGCACCTGGTATTGGTGAACGGATTTTCTAAAGGTTATACGGCTACCGGTGATACCCGCTACCGTGAAGCCGCTACAAATTTTTGGGAGATACTGATGAAAGACCACGCCTATGTTAATGGCTCCAGCAGCGGCCCCAGGCCAAATGCCACCACCAAAACTTCCCTTACCGCTGAACACTGGGGTGAGCCAGGACATCTTTTTACCCTTTCAAAAGAAATTGCAGAAAGTTGCGTTTCGCATAATACGCAAAAACTGACTTCCGATCTTTTTACCTGGACTGCAGATGCCAAATATGCAGATGCTTATATGAACATGTTTTATAATGCAGTATTGCCTGTACAAAGCAAAAATACCGGGGCATTTATTTATCATTTGCCACTGGGATCGCCCCGAAACAAAAAATACCTTAAGGAAAATGACTATGCCTGCTGTACCGGTTCCTGCGCTGAAGCCTTCGCCCAGCTCAATACCGGTATTTACTATCATAACGATTCGGCACTTTATGTTAATCTTTACCTGCCCTCAAAGGTTAACTGGAAAGGAAAACATATTAGCCTGGAACAAAAAGGAGAATTGCCAAAAGATTCTCTTGTAAACTTCCTGGTAAAAACAAAAAAGAGTACTGGTTTTTCGCTTAAGCTCTTTATCCCATCCTGGGCTCAAGGTACAGAAGTATACCTTAACCAAAAGAAGTTATCCATTAACCCAAAACCCGGATCGTATCTTAGCCTGAACAGAACCTGGATGGATAACGACCAGGTGCAACTTAAATTTCACTATAGTTTCCAGGTCAAACAAATGCCCAATAGCCCTCAGGTAATATCCATTTCTTATGGTCCGGCTTTACTGGCCTTTGAAACGGGCAACGAAGTGATTTTGAAAGGTGAGGCAAATGATCTGCTGAAAAACCTCACGGTATTAGATCACAGCAATGCTACTTTCCAAATTAAAAACTTTAAGAAGAATTATATACTCAGGCCATTATATGATATAGATACCCAATCTTATGGTGTATATGCTACCTTAAGTGATTTTTAAACCTGTTACCATGGATAACAGGGAATTTTCCTAAAGCCAACATAGGGCAAGCCATCGGCTTTAAAAGCCTCCAACCAAACATCTTTTTCCCAGGCTGTTCAATGACGCCTAGGTATTTTTGGCAGTAGAATAAGAAACCCGCACCAACTCCACGATAATAGCCGCAGCGGTTATCCCGGCCTATACCAAAACCCAGACGATTTTCTTTCTGTATTATCAAGCGTAGCCAACATCGCCTTATGCTTGGCAATTCGGAATTGTGATGTGAATAAACATACACAGTAGATTCAGGATTGAAAAAAAACACCATAAGACAAGAGATATCGGTACAAAATCCGAAACAAATCATAAAAAAATCGCAAAAAACCATAAAAAATACGAAAATATAGACGCTGATTGTTTCAGATTGCGGAGATGTAGAGATTTGTCATAAGTACCACTACTTAACTTCGTGCTGCTAGGCCATTGAGGTTTCACTTTTGAGATTTCCCCGGGCCTTTCTTCTGCAAAAAAGAACTGTACGGTACCGACCAAACACAACAACCTAAATCTGAGATGAAAAAAACCTTGTTAACCTTAGCCACAGTACTATTGATCAGCATTAATAGTTTTGGGCAGATTATGAAACCTGTTACCTGGAGTTATGCCGCAAAACGCATCAATGCCAGTGAGGCCATTATTTATATGAAGGCAACGATTGATAAAGGCTGGCACCTTTACTCCCAATTTGTAAAAGAAGGCGGGCCGGTAAAAACCACCTTTACGTTCAATCCCGCTCCGGGTTATAGCCTTATCGGCAAAACAACTGAGCCTAAACCGGTAACCAGGCACGAGCCGACATTTAAGATGGATGTGAGCTTTTTTGAACAAAGTGCCATTTTTCAGCAAAAAATAAAGTTAAAGGGAAAGTCAACCACTGTAAAGGGCAAAGTAGAATTCATGGTCTGTAATGATACCCAATGCCTTCCACCGGACGAGGTTGAGTTTAATGTTCCAGTTAAATAAACGCAGAAATGAACAACCTGAGAAAAATTCTTCCTGCCCTGCTTCTGTTTCTCCTTTTGGGTTTTCAGTCCCACAGCCAGGATAGCACAGCGGCTGACGATCTGGTTTTCACTGAAATTAAACCCGATAGCCAGGTAAGCGACACGACTGCGGTATCAGCTATTCAACAACCACAAAAAGAAAAGGGCAGTGTTAAAACTACCCCCGTACCAAAGGATGATACCACATTGATGGGAATATTTGCAGCAGGTTTTATTGGCGGGCTTGCAGCGTTACTGATGCCGTGTATCTTCCCTATGCTGCCCCTCACGGTAAGCTTTTTCACTAAAGGATCCGAAAAAGGAAGGGCCTTCCAGCGGGCATCCCTTTACGGCCTGTTCATCATCCTCATTTATGTGATCCTGGGGCTGATTATTACGGTAATTTTTGGTGCAGATGCACTGAACAATTTATCAACCAATGGAATATTTAACTTTATGTTCTTTTTGTTACTGGTTGTATTTGCCGCTTCGTTCCTCGGTGCATTTGAAATTACCCTCCCCTCATCATGGGTAAATAAGATGGATGCCAATTCAGACAGGGGCGGTATTTCAGGCTTATTTTTTATGGCCGGAACATTGGCATTGGTTTCCTTTTCCTGCACCGGACCGATCATCGGAACACTTTTGGTCCAGGCTGCAACCACAGGAGCCTTATTAGGGCCAGCGGTGGGCATGTTCGGTTTCTCTCTGGCATTGGCCATTCCCTTTGCCCTATTTGCACTGTTTCCTTCAGCCATGAACAAACTCCCGAAATCGGGCGGTTGGCTTAACAGTGTAAAAGTGGTTCTCGGATTGCTTGAACTGGCTTTTGCTTTAAAATTCTTAAGTAATGTGGATCTGGCTTATCACTGGGAGTGGTTCGACAGGGAATTATTCCTTTCATTGTGGATTGTCATCTTTGGTCTTATGGGATTTTATTTACTCGGAAAGCTTCGTTTTTCGCACGATAGCCCGTTGGCTTATCTATCGGTACCGAGAGTGTTCCTTGCCACAATTGTACTGGCCTTCACCATATACCTTATTCCGGGAATGTGGGGTGCTCCGCTAAAATCGGTATCTGCATTTCTCCCTCCCCAGGAAACCCAGGATTTTGATTTATATACAAATGCGCTGGTGGGCCATACCGGCAATCAGCATTCAGATAGTAAACCCCATAAATATGCAGATAAATTTCATGCACCGCTAAAGCTTAATGTTTATTTCGATTATGCCGAGGGGCTTGCTGCCGCGAAACAGCAGAACAAACCGGTGTTAATCGATTTTACAGGACATGCCTGTGTAAACTGCAGAAAAATGGAAGCAAATGTATGGCCGGATAAACAGGTGTATCAGCTGTTAAATGAGGATTATGTAATCATCCAGTTGTACGTAGATGATAAATCGGAACTCTCACCGGAAGACAAAGTAATAACCCCTGAAGGCAAAACGCTGAGCACGATCGGAAAGAAATGGAGTGATCTTCAGGCGAGAAAATTCGCATCCAACTCACAACCATTTTATGTGATACTCGATCCTAATACCGAAGAAAAACTAGTTGCTCCACAGGGAGCAGACTACGATGCGGCCAATTACCGGAAATTTCTGGCGGCAGGGCTTGCCGCTTATAAATAAAATCATTTTACGGAGGGGATAGAAGCCCGTAAAATTAGTTAGTGATGTAAGAGGGCTTACGCCGGATGGCAAGCACCTTTTTCAGGCCAGCAATTAAATTCTTTGAAAGTCCTCTACCAGGGAACGCATAACTATCCAGGTATTGTTCTTGGTTTCAAAGCATTATTGAGGAGAGAACATGCCTGTAGCAACTTCTCTCGAATACTTTAATGAATCGAAAGAGGACAACATTGAAGGAGATAAAGCTGGTCTTCAGTTTTAGTTAATAGCTAAACGGGCGGTAGTTATACTGCCCGTTTTGTTTACCATTTAAATAAAATTCTGAGTTGGGCACCTCAGAAAAAAGTTCTGCCACTATCCCGGGATTGGTTAGGAACGACAGCCGGTTTAACATCCAGAAAAATTACGGGTTCTGATGCGCATATAACCAAAATGACAACGAATAAAATAAAAAAAAACACACAAATACGTAAAAAATATGGATTTTTCAGGAATGCTTGAAGGATATACGGTTATCAGCGATTTTTGTAATAAATATTTTGGTTCTACTACTTATAATTCGAAATAAATGAAAAAATACATCTATCTGGACAATGCAGCCACAACAGCACTGGACGCTGAAGTTCTTTCGGCAATGTTACCTTACCTCACTGAGCATTATGGTAATCCGTCTTCTTCTTATGCGCTGGGCAGAGAGGCTAAGGCCGCAATAGAGGCAAACCGAAAATCGGTTGCCCTTGCGTTGGGCGTAAGCCCCCTGAATATCTATTTTACCAGCGGAGGTACTGAAAGTAACAACACAGCTATTGCATGCGCGGTTAACGAACTGGGTTGCAAGCATATCATCACCTCCTCAATAGAGCACCATGCAGTACTCAATACGGTAAAGCGTTATTGTGAAAGAAGTGCTATTGATTGCACCATTCTAACTCCCTCCACACAAGGTTTTCTGAACTTGCAGGAGCTGGAAGATAAACTCATCGAGAAAAATAAGGAAGGGATCAAATGCCTGGTTTCCCTTATGCATGCCAATAACGAAATAGGCGTATTGCTGGATATCGAAAAAGTAGGTAATCTCTGTGAAAAATACAATGCAATCTTCCACTCCGACTGTGTTCAGACCATCGGCCATTTAGAGATGGACCTCAAAAAATACAAACTGCATTTTGCTTCAGCTTCGGGCCATAAGTTTCATGGACCTAAAGGTACCGGCATTTTGTATGCTTCAGAACGGGTAAAATTATCCCCATTAATCATAGGTGGCGGACAAGAACGTCAATCAAGGGCCGGAACAGAGAATGTGGCCGGAATTGTAGGTTTTGGGAAAGCGCTGGAGCTGAGTATGAGAAATCACCCGGAGGAGAGCACCTATATCCGTTCGTTAAACGAGTTGATGAGAAATGCCCTTAGCCAGAGCATTCCGGACGTTAGCTTTAACAGTCCTATCGATGGCCTATATACAGTTTTGAGTGTAAACTTCCTAAATGCGATGCCAGGAAGTCTTTTACTGGCTCACCTCGACCGGGCCGGAATCTGTGCATCGGGAGGCAGTGCATGCAGCAGCGGAAGTGATGGCGGCTCACATGTGATCAATGCCCTTGGGCTATCGTCATCGGGGTCAACAGTCAGGTTCTCATTTAGCAAGCTGACCAGCGCTACCGATGTTGACGAGGCAGTTAGGGCCTTATCGGCCATTTTCCAGTCAACAGTACCGGTGGCCTAAGATGGAAATAGCTGGCTACTTTCTCATGGCCATAATAGGGGTATCATTGGGCATGATCGGTGCAGGCGGCAGTATCCTAACGGTTCCTGTACTGGTGTACTTTTTCTCGTTAAGTCCTTTTGTTGCCCAGCGACATGCCATGTTTGTGGTTGGTGCCTGCAGCTTTATTTCAACCGGCCCGAAATGGGCAGCGAAAGAAGTATTGCCGGCTATTGCCTTACCTTTCTCGCTAATTTCGGGCCTGGCTATCTACCTGGTTAAAATTTTAATCCAGCCACATATGCCCACAGTGCTTGGGCACCTGGGCGCCTGTACGATAAGGTATGAGTGGCTAAGCATGGTTGTTTTTGCTGTAATAATGATCTGGGCGTCGAACCAGATGATCCTGGAGCAACAAAAAAGCACCAGGATCAGCAATCCGGATGCGGCTACATTCCGGTTAACGCTTTGTGCCGCCGTTACAGGCATGATTACCGGTTTTTTGGGCGTAGGTGGTGGTTTTTTAGTGATACCGGCACTAACGCTTTACCTGGGTATTGACATTAAAAAAGCCGTTGGGACTTCCCTGCTGATCATTACCATCAATACGCTCATCGGATTTGGGCTGGAAGCCTCTCAGGCAGAAGTGAACTGGCAGATGCTGATCATATTTTCAATGATCGCCATCGCCGGCAGCTTTGTTGGAAACCTGCTTGCGAAAAAAGTAAACGCTGCATCCTTAAAGAAAATATTTGGATGGACGGTTATGTTTTTAGGTTTTATGATTCTCCTTGGGCAGTTTATTAAACTTTTCGGGATGGGTTAACATACTAAAGAAAAAAATGAAAATTGAGCAATTTTATGAGAAATGCCTTTCGCAGGCATCGTATTACATCGAAGATAATGGCATAGCGGTTATTGTTGACCCGCTCCGGGATATCCAGCAGTACCTCGATCTGGCAGAGAAAAACCAGGCCAGGATCAGCTACATCTTTGAAACCCATTTCCATGCAGATTTTATAAGCGGCCACCTCGAACTGGCCAGAAAAACCGGAGCAGAGATTGTGTTTGGCCCGGGAGCAAATACGGAGTTCGATTCTTACAGTGCGAAAGATGGCGAGATCTTTAAAATCGGTTCAGCGAGTATCGAACTCTTACATACTCCCGGGCATACCCTTGAAAGCGTATGCCTTCTGCTCAGGGATTCTGATCAAAAAGAACTTGCCCTGTTTACCGGAGATACACTCTTTTTAGGAGATGTTGGCCGTCCTGACCTTGCGCAATCTTCCGATAAGCAGATTAGCAGCCAAGATCTTGCAGGAAAGCTTTACGATTCCCTCAGGGAGAAAATCCTGCCCATACCCGGCGAAACTATCGTATATCCCGGACATGGGGCCGGAAGTGCCTGTGGAAAGAACATGAGCAAGGAAACCTCCGGAACGCTTGCAGCACAGAAAACAGACAATTACGCGCTCAATACCCAACTTTCAAGGGAAGAGTTTATAAACCTGCTCTGCGAAGGACTTGACAATCCTCCGGCTTATTTTCCCGAAAATGTAAAGATCAATGCATCCGGATACCCTAATCTTGATCATTTAATGGATACAGGGCTGCGCGCCATGAATCCTGCAGCGTTTTTGGAACGAAGCCGTAGAATGGGAACACTAATACTGGATACACGAATGCCCTCTGCTTACGCCGCCGGACATATATCTGGTGCCATTAATATTGGGTTAAATGGAAATTTTGCCCCATGGGCCGGAGAACTGCTGCAGCTATCGCAACGGGAAATCATCTTTTTAGCCGAACCAGGTAAAGAAGCCGAAGTTGTTAAAAGACTGGCCAGGGTAGGTTTTCACCAGGTTAGCGGATACCTAGAAGGGGGTATAGATGAGTGGATTAATCAGGGGCATGAGGTATGCCTGATCAAAGAGGTGGATGGTGATCAACTCCCTGCTTATGTAGCTGAAAAAAACATGGGCCTCATCGATGTAAGAAAGCCATCAGAATATGAACTTGGCCATGTAAGGGATGCCGTATTGCTCCCATTAGACCAGGTTTATCGATCAGCAGAAAGAATTGACAAGGAAAAAGTTCATTTGGTTTACTGTGCCGGCGGTTACAGATCGATGATGTTTATTTCAATTCTCAGAAGCCTCGGAATATTTAACCTGATCAATGTGCGAGGTGGCTTTGCGGCCATTCCAAAAGACGACGCTGCAGCGGTGTCCCAATAAGGTAATATGCCTGCCTTATTGAGGACTCTATCCCTCAAAACCAGAAATGGGTTTAAAAGTTTAAATCGGGTACGCTGTTTCGCTCTTCGTCTCAGAAAGCACAAAAAAACTTTGCACCGTTGTAATATTCGGTAAAATGGCCAGCTTGTTGCGATAGAAGTCGTGATAAGCTTCCATGTCGCTGGTTGCTACACGAAGAACGAAGTCAAAGGAGCCGGTCATCTGAAAACATTCCATCACTTCGGGGTATTTGGCCACCGCATCCTCGAAACCTTTAAGGGTTTCGGCGGTATGATCGTTCAGCAGTACCTGGCTGAAGGCTATTAAATTACGGTTGATCTTTTTTCTGTCGAGAATGGCAACAGTTTTAAGGATATAGCCCAGGTTCTTTAACTTGCGGATACGCTCGTGAATGGTGGCTATCGATTTATGAAGCTTATCGGAGAGCTGTTTATGCGTGATGGATGCATCATGCTGAAGAATCCTCAAAATCTCCTGGTCTGTAGGGTCAAGATCCCTGATCGTTTCGTTCATATAAGTTAGCCTTGGTTCCGGAGGTAGTGCATACTACCAGATTTAATTCTTTAAAAATAAAAATAATTCAGCAAACTGAAAATACTGCTGAAATAAAATCGACATTCTTTTCAATAACAAAAAAATAAACCAGAAAAACAAACAAAATACGAAAATTAATCGACAGATAAAGCTATTATATCCATAGTCCTGATAGACTAACTCCTATTGAAAACCCAGTGAACAGGAATGCCGTGCAGGCAATTCCGATTATCACTTTTCACCTGATATCCCTTTGCCATTTATATCCTGTACAGTTGGGCAAAGAGCATGATCGTGCAATCACACATGTTAATTAAAATTAAGAGAATAGCCTTTAAACTCTTTTCATGAGGCAAATTATAAAGCCGGCAACATTGCCTGCTGCCGGCATATAGTTATTGAAGCGTTATAGTAGAAGTTTTATAATTTGGACTTACCGGTAAAGCGCCGTCTTTAAGCGTTAATATTAACTTTTTAGCTATTGTCAGGTTAGCCGGAATTGCCGTGAGCACAATCTGGGCCGAACTGCTGTGGGCCGGTATGGTAATTTTCCCGGCCGCACCGGATGTGGTATAATGGGTACCTGAAACAGCCGTACTGGCCGGATCTACTACATACTCTACATTTACATCGGCATCCCTTTGCGGCCCAACCAACTGCACCAGGATGGTTACACTGCCAGGAGCAGCCACTGTTCCTTTTGCCAGGGTGGCGGTAATGGGCTTAAATTCTACCTGCGAAGGCTGATCGTATTCAACCCGGTATTTCTTGCAGCTAAACAGAAAAAGCAGCATTAAAATGGCCGGAACTTGTATTCTTTTCATATTGATAATCGTTTTTAATAACCTGGATTTTTAATAAGATTTGGGTTAACGCTTAGGTCTGATTGTGGTATTGGCGCAAGGATCCGGTAATCGGTATTGTAGGCGATGGGTGCAATTGAACCTAATGCGCTCGATTTGGGCACATCGAGACCAAGCCGCACCAGATCAAACCAGCGGTCGCCTTCAAAAGCAAGTTCAATTCTACGTTCTTTTAAAATTGCAGCGATCGAAACCGGCACACTGGTTAAACCTGCCCTGTTGCGGATTTTATCCAAATCGCTCTGTGCAGTTGCACCTATAGCGGTGCCCGCCCTGAAATTCGCTTCTGCCCGGATGAGGTATAACTCCGAAATCCGTAACAACGGAATATTCTGCAAAAAATTAACGCCATTGGTGGGTACCCATTTACGTACATAATTAACAGTTACATTACTTTTCTTCCCTGTAGTAATGGTTCCCCTTCTTACATCGTCATTTTCGTATAAAGCCAGCAACTCAGGTGTTGGTGTAAAATCGCCGTAACCCACTTTCGGTTCGCTATTGTTATCAAAAGCTGCCTGATCCTGGCGTTTACTGTAATCGGCCGGAAACTGGGCATAGTACGATTGTAAAGATTCGTTAATGTTCGATTGTTCTGAAGTGATTACAATATTGAATATAGCCTCCGGATTATTGTCGGCATAAAAGCTCGAAGTATAAGCTGCCCCCGTAACAAAAGTAGAGCCTGCCGCAGCAATAGCCTTATCGGCATAAGTTGCAGATTCGGTATATTTACCCCAGTATAAATAAACTTTTGATAAAATAGCCTGAGCCACGGTTTTGGTTACGTAACGGTTTCCTGCCGAATTATCGAGCAGGTTTTCTGCCGCCAAAAGATCGGTTTCGACCTGTTTATAAACTTCTTCAACTGTGTTCCTGGCCGGAAAAGCTACATCGGCCAATGTTGCCGTAGGTTTTAAAACCAGCGGAACCCCTTTGTTAAATCCGTTAACAATAAATTGAGGGTTATAACCGTAAAGTTTTACCAGGTCCCAGTAAAACAAGGCCCGGAGGCCATAAGCCTGACCTAAAATTTTATTCTTGTCTGCCTGGCTCCCGGCAACATTGCCCACTGCCTGGATCACCAGGTTTGCCTGATTAATGCCCGAGGTATATAAGCCCCACAGGCTCATGTGGGCACCCGGTGCATTTATCGAATTGGTGATCAGGCGATTGGAATTAAGCCCCGGAATCGGATAAATGTTGTCGGCCATAATATCCGGATTAATTTTAAACGACTGCCCATAATAACCGGTTCCCCTTAGGTTACTGTAAACGGTATTGAGTAAACTGCTTACACCGGTTAAATTGGTTAGCGCCTGCGATGAGGCTATGGAATCTTTCGGAGCAGTTTCGAGCGTTTTTTTACAACCCGAAAACCCCAAAAGTGTTAAGAAGATAAATATATATATGTATGTTTTCATTTTGATATTTTTTACAGTCCAATTTGGAAGCCAAGGGTATAGGTTCTTGCCTGCGGTACACCTCCATTATCAGATAATACCGTTTCAGGATCAATACCGGTATACTTGGTCCAGGTTAACAGATTGGTTCCGGTTGCATAAAGCAGTACATTATTTAACCTGGCTTTAGTAATTAAAGCTTTAGGCAGTTGGTAAGATAACCTTACCTCTTTTAACCTGAGGTAATCGCCGGGTTTATACCACTGTGTTGAGGAGGTGCTGTAAGCACTCGAAGCCACTCCGCCACTCACATAATTACCTCCTGTATAGGCCTGCGGAACATCAGTAATCTGCCCGGGGCTTGTCCATCTTCTAAATACATCAGTACTGCGGTTCGATGCATTGGCATAACTATCAAGGAAGTTTTTGTTCTGATCGAACAGTAAGAAACCGGTAGCATACTGGAAGAAAATATCGAGGCCAATACCCTCGTAAGAAAAGTTATTGGTAAAACCACCAAAATATTTCTGCTGGGTATCTCCGATTATCCTCCTGTCGTTAGCCGTTAAGTTATAGGTAAGGTTATTATTGGCATCTAACCAAAGTGGCCTTCCATCAGCCGGATTCACCCCGGCATACTGGTAAGATAAAACCCTGCTTACCGAATTTCCAACCAATTGGAACCTCGGGTCAAGATCATCCGTAATGAGCTGAAGAACTTTATTTTTATTGTAGGAAATATTGAATGAGGTATTCCATTTAAATTTTCCGGTTAAATTTTGGGAGTTGAGCTGGAATTCGAAACCCCGGTTCTGCATTTTGCCGGCATTATCACTTACCCCGCTGTAACCACTTGTACTGGGCAATGTGCGGGTTAAGAGCAGGTTTTTATTCAGTTTATTATAGAATTCTGCTGTAAAACTCAACCGGTTGTTAAATAACGAAACATCAGTTCCTAAATTAAGGGTGTAACTATCTTCCCAGGTCAGCTCCACATTAGGTAAACCGCCGGGCGAAATACCACCGATCCCGTTGTAACCGGAGTTGGAACCAAAGGTAGAAAGGGAGGCAAAATTACCAATACCAGAGTTACCCACTTTTCCGTAGCTGGTTCTGATTTTCCAGTCGCTAAGCCATCTCACCTCTTTCAGGAAATTTTCTCTCGACAGTCTCCAGGTTAATGAACCCGAACCAAAGAGCCCGAATTTCCGATTTTCGCCAAAGCGGGAGTTTCCGTCGTAACGGATGGTTCCGTTAACAATATACTTATCGTCAAAAGCATATTCGCCCCTTGCAAAATAACCCAGATTTTTAAACTCGGTAAAGCCCGATGATATAGATGCCAGAACAGTACCTCCGTTCAGGGTCCGGAATAAATAGTTAGGGAAGCCGGTTTTTTGGGTGGTAACGGTATTATTAACCTGGTGGCGATACTCGAAACCTACCAGACCGGAAACTTTATGTTTGGCGCCAAATAAATGGCTGTAGTTTAATGTGGCATTGGTTTGATAATTTTTAAACTCGGTATCGAGAAAGGTATAACGGCCATTGGGTGCCGCCCCATCCCTGGTTCTCGGATCCTGGAAACGGTCTTCTTTGATATCGCCATAATCTATCGAACCGGTAACCCTGAATTTGAGGTCATCGATAATCTTATAATTTAAAGCAAAAATCCCCTGCAGCTGGTTAGTGGTACCTTTATTGATATCGTAATTAGCCGATTTGATGGGGTTAGTGGCTACCGCCCCGAGCAGGGGCTCATTATAATCTCCGCTGGCTGTGTAAACCGCCTGGGTAGGAATAAGGAAATTGGCCCCAAATGATGGATTAGCAAATGTAGAACCGCTGAGTGTACCGTTCTGGGTAAAGGTACTTAAGTTGATATTGGCTTCGAGCGAAAGCTTGTTGTTTACATGATGCTCGAGATTGGTTTTAAATGTACCCCTTTTAAAATCCTGTTGTATTTGCTGACCTTTTTGGTCAAATAAACCTGCCGAGATATAAAATTTGGTTTTGGCATCGCCTCCCCGGGCGGTAAGCTGATAGTTTTGGGTATGGCCTTTACGGTATGCAGCATCGTACCAGCTATAGGTTGGGGCTGCGGCCGGATCTGCGCCAAAAACAGTTTTAACGCCTGAGGTACCCACAACCTGCGAACTGTTGGCACCATAACGGTTAACGTTTTCTTCGGTATAAACCGATAACCATTCCGGTCCGTTTAATACATCTAAACGATCTACCTCTTCGGCATAACCAAAATAGCTGCTGAAATCGAATTCGGTCCTACCCGCTTTACCCCGTTTGGTAGTAATAATAACCACACCATTTGCGGCTTGCGAGCCATAAATGGACGCTGACGAAGCATCTTTTAACACATCGATGGTTTCAATATCATCAGGGTTAAGGTTACTGAGAATATTGGACGTGGATAAGCTTCGGGTTAAATCGCCTGAGTTAACCTGGATACCATCAACAATATATAATGGAGCCGTGCTGGCATTAAATGAACCCGTACCACGGATTAAAACACTTACCGACGAACCAGGTGTACCTGAATTGGTATTTACGCGCACGCCAGGCAACGTACCTTGCATGGCCCTGTCGAAGCTTACCAGGGGCACTTTTTCAATTTCTTTTGAAGAAATACTCGATACAGCTCCGGTAATATCCCTTTTTTTTGTGGTTTGCCCAAATCCGGTTACCACCACTTCATCCAAACCCGTTGCGTCTGATTTTAAAGAGATGTTGATTACCCTTCTGGCATTGATCGTTTCGCGGACAGTAATGAAGCCCAGAAAGCTGAATTCGATTGATCTGGCAGATGGCGGAAGAGCGATGGAATAGTTACCATTTGCGTCAGTTTGTGTCCCGGCTTTTGTTCCCGGAATCCGGATAGATACAGCGGGGATGGGAAGACCATCTTCTGCTGCTACAACTTTTCCGGTAATCACTTTATTTTGTGAAAATACCGGAAAGGTTACGACAAGGCATAGTATAACAAGCGAAAGTATTTTTCGTTTCATTTCATTTATGAAGATTAATATGATTAGTGATGCCAAACGGCATTTATGTATTCGCCAAAGCCGGTTTTAACACGTTTGGTTAAACCTTTAACCTTAAAATATGTCAAAAAAAATGCAGTGGCATAAATAGATCTAGCGCATGTTGCCAATGATTGGGCACATAGTTTCGCTAATAAGTTGCAGGAGCAACTAAATAATTAGGATATTTTCATTATATTAGATTTTAAGTGGTTAAATATTAATTCAGCATTAGTAGTCACATACCGTGATCGATCACTTATTCAGGGGCGGCCTCAATCGCCCCTGTTTTTTATCCGGTAAACTTTTACGCAATTGCGCAAAAGCTGGTTGTCATTTTTGCCCCTGTTTTTTCTAAATTTTATTAAATGTGATTATTTGGTTTTAGCATCAAGTAACGAAGCCAGTTTTTCTTTTAAAGCCTCCCCCCTGAGTCCTTTGGCAACAATTTTTCCGTTTGGATCAATCAGGAAATTTGCCGGAATGGAACGGATACCATATTGTTTGGCTACGGCATTATCCCAGAATTTTAAATCAGAAACGTGTGTCCAGGCTAACTGATCGTCGGCAATGGCTTTTAACCAGGCTTCTTTTTTACCAGGCTGATCCAGAGAAACCCCTAAAACAGTAAAACCTTTGTCTTTATATTGGTTATAGGCAGCCACTACATTAGGGTTTTCCTGTCTGCACGGACCACACCACGATGCCCAGAAATCGACCAGAACATATTTACCTTTAAAATCAGATAATTTTACAGGTTTGTCATTCACATCATTTTGTGTAAAATCTATCGCCCGAAGGCCTATTTTGGTATTTTTTACGGCGTTGAAATAGGTTGAAATATCTCTGCCCGATTTGCTGTCTTTAAGGTCCTGGCTTAAAGCTGCGTAAGCCTTTTCTGCTTCAGGCTGGGCAGATTCGCTGGTTGCGATCTGGGAGATGGCTGATAAGCTGACGTAAGATTGCGGGTTTGAACGGGCAAAACCGATATAAATGGGCTCCAGTTCTTTACTGGCAGTCTCATAGCGTTTATAAATGGCTTCAGTTAAGGCTTTGTCTTTCCGTTGTTCGGCGGTTAATTTACCAAATTCGCTATTAATTGCAGCCAGTTTATCCTGAACCGGCTTGGTTAAAGCCTTAAGTTTTTCATTATCGGCATTTACTTTCGACCCGCTGATGGAAGCATTTTTTAATGAATCGGCCGATACCAGCTGAATATTGGCAGGTTCCAGGTAAATGGACAAGAAATCGCGTTTCCCATTCTTCTCTGCCGGCTTTTTATAAACCGAGGCCCTTAACGGATCACCTATTTCGCCTTTAAAAGCAAAAGTGCCGTTTTTTAATTCAGTGGAGTCTAAAAACGTTTTACCTTCTTTCGAATAGCTGAGGTAAATTTTCTCATTGCCTTTATCATTTTTTAGGGTTCCGTTTAACGAGAATGGCTTTTGTGCCAGTGCAGCCAGTGGCAGTACAGCAACTGCAGCGAGTAGTGTTTTTTTCATTTCAGATTGATTTTATTGATGTATGATTAGGAATTATTTTTAAGCATAACGCAGTTTCGGCTGTTCCCGGCGATTGCGGTAAAGGTTGTTCAATTGCGCAACCACTTCATCTATTTCTGCCCCGGTATTATACCGGCTGAAAGAGAACCTGATGGTTTCTTCATTTTTACCGTTTCTCAAAGCTTCAATCACGTGCGAGGAATGATTGGAAGAACAGGCACTTCCGCCAGAAACAAATATGCCGGCCCTGTCTAAAGTCTGCAGCAGATTGGTGCCATCGGGTAGCGTAGGTATGGAAACACTCAATACGGTGGGTAAACTTCTGTCAGGATGATCTGAATAGCCATTAAAGCTTACTCCTGCAAGGTTTGTAAGCCCGTTGAGCAGTCTTTTTTTGAGCGATTGGATATGTGTTTCGTAAAGTTTTTGGTTATTACAGGCATGCTGAAGTGCGGCTGCCATCCCCACAATACCCGCTACGTTTTCGGTACCTGCCCGCTTTCCCGATTCCTGAGCCCCTCCCTTAATAAAAGCATGCAAATTAGCCGGTTCTTTTGCGTATAAAAAGCCAACACCTTTCGGCCCGTGAAATTTATGTGCCGAGCCCACCAGAAAATCGGGTGCCAGCTGCCGCGTATTAATATCGATATGGCCAATGGTTTGCACCGTATCTGAATGGAAGATGGCTCCATGATGCTCAGCAAGATCGGCAATTTCCAAAATAGGATTTAAATTTCCGATTTCGTTGTTACCATGCATTAAGGATATGAGAGCTGGTTCTCCGTTTTCGAGCAAAGTATCCAGCTCGGTGAGCGATAATTTCCCCTTGCTATCGTTTTCCAGATAGACCAGCCTGATCAGCCCTCTTTCAGCTAAGGATTTGAGTGGATTCAAAACGGCATAATGCTCTAACCTTGACGTAATGACCAGGCGGATATTATGATGATAAATAGCCGAAAGTATGGCGGTATTATCACCTTCGGTTCCGCCGGAAGTAAAGAAAATATTTCCAGGTCCTGTATGTAAAGCATCTGCAATCACTTTTCTCGATCGCTCAACGGCTTCTCTGGCGTACCTGCCTAAAGCGTGTGCCGAAGACGGGTTAGCAAATGATTCAAAAATAAAGGGTTTCATGGCTGTAAAAACCTCATTGGCAAGCGGGGTGGTAGCTGCATTATCTAAATAAATATTCATCTTTCAATTTTAAATCACCACTGCTTATTCAGATTTCCGGAGAAAGTTATTCTTATCTTTCCCTTACGGGAAGGATTTAGCACCTTATTTGGCAACAGGTTGCTAAGACATCATAGGGCCTTTCCCTCCGTCTTTCTGGATAAGTCAAAAAATATTAATGGCACAAATGTATATAATTTCTATAGATTTTATAGTTTTTATTTAAAAATATTTTATTTCGCCTTATTAAGCGTATAGTTCAATAACATAAGCTGTGTATTTCAATGCAATGGATCAGCCCGTTTCGGGCCAAACCGGATGCAGATTTGATTGACAAATTGCACCGGAATACCTGTTCGTTAATGATTATTATAAACCAGTACCACCAGCAAAAGTTATTCTCCACTATGCTATCTCAATCAGTAAAAGCCATTTTTATTTGCGTTGAAAAATGTAAATTGCAAAAATGTCTTGCCAACGCTGTTGGTAGATTCAACATTTGCCCCTTTATTTTCGAAGAACAGGCGGGTCATTTTGGCGAACATTTTTTCTAAACTATACTGAAAAGCATTTTGGAAGATGACCATTTCAAACAAAAATGATTGGGCAAATTACGAAATCACGGAACTTCAGCCCGCAAAATACATTATCGCGTTTGACCGTTTATTTTAAATGAAAATAGAATTTTATACTCCGGAAAATGAAGTCTTAAAGAAGTATATAAAAGGTTATTATTTTATGACCCCGGGTAAATATTCAAAGCCATTGCGGTACTTTACTTTTCCTAATAATTTTTTTATTGTTTCAGTCAATCAAAACATCAAAATCCGGCAGGAACAGAATTCTATCATCGTAAGCCAATCAAAAAAAGAGAACATAAGTGCCAATTTTGTAGCCCGCTATACTGCTCCCATTGAAATTGTTTATGAAAATTCGGTGCTGGAAATTACCCTTTATTTCAAACCATTAGGAATCAATTTTTTTGTGGATGATGCACAGCCTTTTTTTCAGAAGAAAAGTGACGTAGACTTTAACCCGTTTCCGGATTTTATTTCTGCTATGAAAACCATAATGGAAACAGAAGACCGGTCGTTACAAATAGAACTTTTGGAAAGGTATTGGGTTTCTAAAATTAAGAACAGGAATTTAGAGTTGATGAACAGCATTCTATCCGATTTAGAGTCTGATATAAAAATAGCCGACCTTGCCTCAAAATATAATTTTTCCAGACAGCATCTCAATCAACTCTTTATTAAGAACCTCGGCAAGCCCGCAGCAGAGTACCGGAAAATCCTGCGTTTCCGCTCAGCAATTATGAAGCAGAACAAGGCAAAAAATCTGACACATTTAACCTACGACAGCCTTTTCTATGACCAGTCGCATATGATTAAAGATTTTAAAGACCTTACCAAAATAAGCCCCAATTCTTTTTTTAAAAATGTAGATACCGCTAAGGAAAACATCTGGCTTTTTGTATAGACTTTACATTTTTACAATTTTGCCGAAGGCGCTGTCGGTAGGTTTGTAAAAAACAGATGAAATGAGCCTTAAGAGTTCCACACAAGCAGAACAATCATTATTGGCGAATTCCATCTGAGTCTAAAAAACAATTTAAAAAAACAGATGAAACACCTTTTTTTCTTTCTTTCGGCTTTTTTTCCGCTTTCGCTTTTGGCACAGGATAATACTTGCAGCTGTAGCCAGGTAATGGAAAAATTAATAACTAAAATTGAAACCGAATACCCCGGCTTTGCACATAAAACCATCGATTACTCCAGCTATAAAACACTGAAAAACAACCTACTGAACCAATCACACGCTGCAAATAATGAGGCTTGCCGGCGAATTTTAAAACAATACACCGATTTTTTTAAAGACCCCCATCTTTGGGTAGGTACCAATGGTACTCCTTTTTCAGCACCTGGCAATACCGAAATCCAATCTTTAGAAATTGATTTGCCTGATTTCAAAAACAAGATCAATCAAACCAAAGATGAGTACGAAGGCATTTGGACGAATGAAAATTACGTTTTCGGCGTTAAAAAAACCGGAAGTATAGAACACACCGGTTTCATTATCGATTCCAAATACCCCCAATGGAAAAGCAAAAATATCAAGTTTAAGCTATTACCCAACGGCACTTTTGAATATGCCTTGCTGGATGGTACCATAAAAAGAGGCGATTACCGTTTACTGGATAAGAGTATTCTTTACCTGGAAGATGTAAGCGTTACGCTGGTAAAGCAAACACCAAAACCGGTTCTGAACAAATTACAGATCGAAGAAAAAATAAGAGCATTAAACGGATTTTATTTTAAATCTGTAACTCCTAAAACAGCTCTTCTAAAATTGCCGAGCATGGAGCAAAAATACCTTGCTACTATCGACAGCCTGATTGAAAATAATAAATCACTCCTCGAAAACAGCGAAAATCTGATTATCGACCTGAGAGGAAATCCGGGTGGAACTACCGATTCTTATCAAAAATTGCTTCCATATATTTCGGGAAAAATCATCCGCAATACAGGAGCAGAATTTTTGGCTACACAAACCTATATTGACCAACTGGAGAAATACAAAAAAACGCTTGATCAAAACACGGATACCAAAGGACTGGATGCCAAAATAAAAGTACTGAAAGAGCATCTCGGGAATTTTGTCAATTTCAATAAAGACGGCGATCTTCCTTACTATGACGAAAAAGTAGAGGTAGCATCAAAAAGTCCGAAGCATATTATCATTCTTGCCAATAAAATGACTGGCAGTTCGGCTGAATATTTTTTATTTATTGCAAAACAAAGTAAAAAAGTGAAAATTTTCGGTAAGCCCAGCTACGGTGCTTTAGATTACGGCAATGCCTTCCTTACTGATTTGGATTGCGGTTACCAGGTTTTCCTGCCCACTTACAGGGCATTGCGCCTGCCAGATTATCCTATTGACAACATCGGCATACAACCCGACATTTACCTGGAAAATACCGTGAAAGACTGGGTAACATTTGCAGTGGATTATTTGGAAAATTGATTTTAAGAAGAGCGCAATTCAAAAATCCGGTTACTCTTTTTGATTTAATTTAATACTTCAATAATTGCTGTAAACCAATTATTAAGGCATCACATTTTTTCAAATTTCATCCTGCAAAGACTATGGGAATCCGGGAAGAAAATCGGGCACAACATCCGGATGACCGAAACCTATTGACTATCAAATTTTACACAAAAAAACGGAACACTGCTTTTGCAATGTTCCGTTAAGTGGAGAATACCGGATTCGAAATTTCATCAATTGCATTACCCAAGCGCTGTTTTGGTACTTTAAGCCAGTTTTGGAATAATCTACACCCTACTTTCCTGGATCACTAGGGCTTGCACAGCGTAGTCTTTCGGTTACTTTAAATATATTTTTAGTTTCAGGAAGCTTCGAATAATCGTAACGGTAAAGTTTCTCAACAATGCAATTACATTTATCTTTTACCAATGAAACACTGATTATTTTTGATTCACCTGACCAATTTAAATATCTAATATTCTGAATTGTAAAACCTTTCGATTTTAGTTTTTCCACAATTTCAATTCCTTTTTTTTGATCTTCTTCATATGATACCAAACTATTATAGATATCTTCAAATGCCGTAGGTTCGTATCCGCAAAAATCCTTTCTATCAAAGTCAAAGGTTTTAATGCTTGTTTTTTTAAAATCATCTTCGTTAACAATACCAAATTCATAACTGTAGCTTTTGTCTTTACCTTGAAAAGGACTTGTGATTTTAAAAGTTTCTACATCTGCTCCATATAGAATTTGATTGTTATTAATGATGTGTTTTTTTGTCTTTCCCCAATTATCGTCAATAGGTACAAATTCATTTAAATCGTCAATTTTAATAGCGTCTGTCCCATGAATTAAAAAACTATCAGCCTTTGCCCAGGGATATTTAATCAATTTTATTTTGTCGGGATTAATACCTTTAATTACACAATCGTTTATGTCGTTATAAAAACCAAAAAAATAAGCGGAGTCTTTATCACGAAAAATATAATTTCCAATAAATTCAAAAGTGTTAGGATCGATATTTTGTATAAGTGTTCCGTCTATAAACAGGTGATTTTTATCCCTGCCAAACTCAAAATTACAATCGCAGTCAAAAGTTAATTCTTTAAAAGTATTTGCATCAGCTTGTTTAATTATTCGCTTATTCTTGCCGCTTCCCTCATTCCAAGATTCATAATAAACTTTGTCTCCTTCAATCTTATAGCCACGCTTGCAACTTGTTAAAATTGAAATTGTTAAAACTAAAATTATTACTCGTCTTATTGTCATTGAAGTATATCTATTATGATCGCCACCAACTTACTTCAACACTGTCGTAGTAGGTGAATGGGAGCCATATAATGGCTAATTTTGATTACGAATATATTATTTCCTACCCCATCAAACGAACTTTACCTTTTGAATATTTTGGCACTCACAGGAATTTTAATCCGGGGAAATTTATTTTATTATTATGACTACCATCTCTTCTTTTTGAGACTTAATCATTTTTTCAACTTCTTGAACAACCTACAATTTAAAGGCAAGCATTTAACTGTACTTAATGATCTTTTGTCCATTTTTTGACAATAAGCCATCTACAGTATCAACTTATTTTAATATCGGTCACAAAAAAAGCCTTTCAACTTTCGTTAAAAGGCTTTCGTTGTGGAGAATACCGGATTCGAACCGGTCACCTCTTGCCTGCCAGGCAAGCGCTCTAGCCAAATGAGCTAATCCCCCGAGTTTTGATTATTCCATAACCCGAACCGGTTATGAAAGCAAGATTTCCGGCTTGCGCTGCAAAAATAGCAAATACTTTGTCGATTGCAAATGATAATTGATCTTTTTGATCAATCTTTGGGTTTAAAGGCAAACATGCCCATAAAAAAGATTACCGTAACCGCCGATTGGAAAGGATAATTGATGAACAGGAACAGTATAAATGTAGCTATCAACAGCATCACCAAAAACATTATTGCTTTGTATACCGTATCCATATAACACATGGTTACCATGGCCAGCAGATAGAAAGGAATAATTACGGCAGCTATAAACATTACCGAAAATAAAATCCCTATGTTAACCTCGTATTAAGTTTTTTTTAGGTTTAATTTATTTGAGTGCCGGACTAAAGCTGGGATTTAAACTCTTTTTGCTTAATAAATCCTGATAGGTCTCTACAAACTCACCAACATGATAGCCATCCATTAGCGCATGGTTCACATGGATGGAAAGCGGCATTATTTTTCTTCCTTTCTCTTCGCGCACTTTACCAAAAGATATTTTCGGGCAGCTGTCATGATGAGCATAATTGCGGGCGTGCGACAAAGAAGTGAAATTTAACCAGGGCAATGCAGAATAATGGATTACATTTTCACCTGATGAGGATGGGATTAAACCGGTTGTAGCCTGTACTTTTTCAATTTCCTTACCGGCTTCGGTTTTGAAATCTTCAAAATCTTCGTAAAAATCCAGGTAACCAAACCCAAAAGTACCGTTTGGCCTGTTGATGGTAGCGGCTGCATTTACGGTATCATATTTCCAGACTTCTCCATTTATAATCCGGTAACTAAACGGTTCTACCCGGTTTACGGCGAGCAACGATTTGTGCAGGTAAAGCAAAAAGAACGAAAGGTTGTTTTCTTTTGCCTCCTGGTAGGTAGCGGTGCAATCTACCTCTACCGTAACACCAAAGAAGGGTTCTTCAAAAGTGCTAAAAAAATTAAAATGATCTTTTCTGATCCAGTTGTTGATATCTATTTTTTCTTTCATGCTATTAATTGCGGTAAAACCCCGGACAGACTTTCCACCTCATAAAAATTGGGGTGTTCGATGGTATGATCGATGCTTTCGTGTATCCAGGTGGTGTGATAAGGGATGTGTACGGCATGGCCACCGATGTTGAGTACCGGCAAAATATCCGATTTTAAGGAATTGCCCAACATCATAAACTCCTCTGGTTTACAATCCAGGTGCCTGATCAGTTTTTGATAGTCTTTTTCCTGTTTATCACTCATGATTTCAATATGATGAAAATAATGATCAAGCCCCGATTTGGTGAGTTTTCGCTGCTGATCGAGCAGATCGCCTTTGGTAGCCACCACCAACCTGTATTTTCCATGTAAAGCTTTCAGTACTTCCTCTACCCCATCCAACAATTCTATCGGTTTATTAAGCATCTCTTTCCCCAGTTCGAGAACTTTTTCAACAATGATGGGATCGATTTTCCCCATGGTAATCTGCATGGCTGTTTCGATCATGCTCAGCATAAAACCTTTAATGCCATAACCATAAAGGGATAAATTGGCCACTTCAGTTTTATATAACGCTGCCATAATGCTGTGGCGTGGCATAAAATCTTCTAAGAGATCGGCAAAGCGTTCTTCGGTTTCACGGAAATAAGGTTCGTTTACCCAAAGGGTATCATCGGCATCAAAAGCAATTATGGTAATCTTATTTTTCATGGTTATGTTTACTTTTGTGGCACAAAAATAACGCGGTGCATCCCTTTAAAAAAGGACATTTGTCCCGACCGATAGCATATGTTACGTACCAATCTTACTTTCTTATCCTTTATCGAACGTTTCTACGAGGAAAATACTGAAGCCAAAATTACCCTCAAAAGCTTTAGCGCCGGATACCGTTTTATTGAACAGGGCGAAAGAATCAGCAATATTTACGTGATTAAAGACGGGATAAGCAAATGTTTCATTTCTGAAGAGAACGGCAAGGATTTTATCATCGAATTTTTAAGCAAAGGGGAAGTTGTGGGCGAGCTTGAAGCCTTAAAAAAGATAGATTGCTTATGCAATGTGGCTGCCATTAGCGATGTTACGGCCTATGTAATCCCTGATCATCTTTTTCATTCGTTGATTGATAAAAGTAGTGAATTTACTACAATCTTACTCCAGGAACTGTCTACCCGGATTATACAAACCAGCACAAGGGCCGCCTTCCAGCAGCTGTATACGCTGGAGTATGCACTTTTAAAATTGTTAAAACTGCAGGCCGACGAGCACATCTCCATCTCCAAAGAAGACATGGCTGCCTACTTAGGCATATCTGTAAGAAGCTTTAACAGAAGCTTAAAGCTTTTAATAAACAAAGGTGGTTTCGATACCTCCGAATTCGAAAACATTTTACAGTTAGGCCACATGAAAAAACTGCTGCAACGGTTGAAATCGTAAAATAGTATTATGGTATAATTATTGCTTAAAAAATTTGCAGTTAACTGTAACGCTTTGGCACTTTCGCCCGTTTAGGTATAAAATTACTTTGCAACACCAAATAAGACACACACAAATACCACATATACAAATGAAAAACCACAACCATCAATTCCTATTAAGATCTCCAAGTTAATCGATGTGAAGAGCGCTATCTGGAAAACAGAGGGTTCTTCAACGCAATGATATCCTTAATTATCATTTAAACAGGGCGCATGGCCAAAAGCTTATCCGCCATTTACATTGACTTTAGTTAATCTTAACCTAACATGAGTGCTTATATTAACATCTACACCAATACTTTAACTGACGACCTTATTCCAACCATTTTAAAACGGTTGAATGAACATGAACATGTTCTTGACCTTAACTCTTCATTTTCATTCAGAAATGCAAACGGCAACCTGCCTATCGTTTTTAAATGGGATAAACCAAGCCTTGAAATTTTTAACGAAAACAACTTAAAACTTAATTTTAACGTATCGCTAAAATCTTTCGACCTTAAAGCGTACAAGAAAAAACTTTTTAAAGAGAAAATCATCAAACAGAGCTTTATCCAAAAATTATTGGGGCTTTTTAAAAAGAAAAAAAGAAAAGTTGCCAAACCGGTAAAACTTAGCGCTGAAGTAGAAGCACAACTTCAAAATTACAGTAAGGTTTTTTCTATAAAATACCATCCTGGTGATGTTTTTGAAAACCATTTTGCCACATTAATCGGTGCAATTATTACCGAACTGAGCAAAGGCCTTTGCCACTTTACAAAAGAAAATACCTGGTACGATTCAAAAAATGTATTAAGGGAATCGTTGGTTAACCTGTATACCCTTGAAGAACTTCCAAACCACATTAATAAAAATGCGGTGGCAGTAGCCAGCTAAAAAAAATCTACCCACTTCCGAAGGTTGGATCTGCCAGGCTTCGGAAGTATCTCTTCCCATTAAGTGAATAATTCTTATTGCCAGTTTTGAAGCCTGCCAATGGCTACTCCATCAATTCCGGCCCCTTATCTTCACTTAACCCTCTGCATGCCTGGGTAAAGATATTTATTGCCAACATCTTCTGTTTCGCTAAACATTTGCAGCCTTCATTTGTTATCAGAATCTGGAAATCTTTTATAGTTTTATGCCCGTATATACACTATGTTTTTCCGCTTAACAACAATATATTTTATCCAAGTTAATTATGAATGTAGAAGAAGTTTTTAAGAACAACGAAAAATGGATTGCTGAAAAACTATCCATCAATCCGGACTATTTTACCGATCTGGCTAAAGGCCAGAGCCCTGAATTTTTATATATCGGATGTTCGGATAGTCGTGTTACGGCAGAAGATTTAATGGGAATCCAGCCCGGCCAGGCATTTGTACACCGTAACATTGCCAACCTGGTAAATAACGTAGATTTAAGCGTAATGACGGTTTTAAATTACGCCGTACGACATTTAAAGGTAAATCACATTGTAGTTTGCGGCCACTATAATTGCGGGGGTGTAAAAGCAGCTATGCAGCCTGCGGATTTGGGTATTTTAAACCCCTGGTTAAGAAATATCCGCGATGTTTACCGTTTACACAAAGATGAATTGAATGTGATTGCCGATGAGGATGCACGATACAACCGCCTTGTTGAACTGAATGTACAGGAACAGTGTGTTAACCTGCTTAAAACGGCAGCAGTACAGGAAGCCATCGTTCACCGTGGCTTAACCGTTCAGGGCTGGGTTTTCGACATCAGAACCGGCCGGTTAATTGATCTGAAAATCGACTTCGAAAAAATATTGAAAGATATTACAGAGATTTATAAGCTGTACTAGCCGGTGATTCAGAAACCGGAGCGTAAGCATCAACACCCTCTCTATTTCGGAATGAGCAAAAAAGAAGTCAAGTTTAAAAAAACTTGACTTCTTTAACGTAACCTTCACAGGTTTTTAAAATCTGCAAGGTTTGAATAATGACTAAGACGTTCCCAGGACTAAAGACTACCGACTAAGAACTAGCCTACCGTCCCATCCAACCGCCATCAACGGTTAATATTGTTCCGTGAACATAATCACTTGCCGGCGAGGCAAGGAATAAAGTTGGCCCTTTAAAATCTTCTGGTGTGCCCCACCTTCCTGCCGGAATACGCGATAAAATTGACGTACTTCTTTCCTGGTCATCGCGTAAAGCAGTAGTATTATCAGTAGCAATATAGCCCGGCGCGATGGCATTTACATTTACGCCTTTGGCTGCCCACTCATTAGCAAATGCTTTGGTTAAGGAAGCAATTGCCCCTTTACTTGCTGCATAACCCGGTACGGTAATACCTCCCTGGAACGACAGTAATGACGCGGTAAAAATAATTTTTCCGCTACCTCTGGCCACCATATCGCGGCCTACCTCGCGGGTTAAGATAAACGGAGCAGTTTGGTTTACGGCAATTACCTCATCCCAATACTCATCAGGGTGTTCGGCGATGGGCTTTCGCAAAATGGTTCCGGCGTTGTTTACCAGGATATCAATTACCGGGTGATCGGCTTTTACCCGGGCCGCAAAGGCCAGGGTGTTTTCGCGTTTACCGAAATCGCACTGATAAGCAAAAAATTTACGGCCAAGGGCCAAAACTTCTTTTTCAATGGAGCTGCCTTGTAACTCAAGGCTGGCAGAAACACCGATAACATCGGCTCCTGCTTCGGCCAAAGCTAAAGCCATGGCTTTACCAATGCCCCTTTTACAACCGGTAACCAAGGCAGTTTTACCTGCTAAATTAAATTGGTTCGACATGATCTGTTATTAATTCTTTTTGATGATGGTAATTTATTTCAATTCGGTAATAGCGCAGTGGTCCATGTCGCCATAATCCAGGTTTTCGCCAGCCATGCCCCAGATAAAGGTATAGTTACTGGTACCAGCACCTGAATGAATTGACCAGTTTGGCGAAATTACCGCCTGATCGCCCTGCATCCAGATGTGGCGTGTTTCCTGTGGCTGCCCCATAAAGTGGCAAACGCTTTGCCCCTGAGGAACCTCAAAATAGAAATAAGCTTCCATCCGCCTGTCGTGTGTATGTGCCGGCATGGTATTCCAAACGCTGCCCGATTTTAACTCGGTCATGCCCATCTGCAGCTGGCAAGTTGGTAATACGCTATTCACCAATAGTTTATTAATAACCCTGTGGTTAGCCGTTTCGGGCGAGCCCAGCTCAACAATCTCCGCTTCTGCCTTGCTCACCTTTTTAGTAGGGTAAGTATGGTGTGCAGGTGCCGAATTAAGGTATAACTTGGTGGCTACACCTTTATCTGCCGATTCGAAGAACACTTCTTTAGTGCCTTTGCCAATATATAAAGCTTCCTTGTAATCCAATTCGTAGCTTTCGTCATCAGCCGTAACGATTGCTTTTCCGCCTACGTTGATAATGCCCAACTCTCTGCGTTCTAAAAAGTAAGCCGCTTTTAAATCATCGGGATTTGGCAGGGCTATTTTCTGGTCGGTTGGCATGGCGCCACCAACAATATACCTGTCAAAATGAGATAGGGTAAGGTTTACCTGGTTGGCTTCAAATACGTTTTCGATTAAGAAATTTTCCCGCAGCGCTGCGGTATCCATTTGTTTAACTTCTTTAGGGCTTTGAGCGTAACGGCTTTCGAATTTGTTCATTGATTAAAAATTGAGTTGTGAGGTAAGAACTGAACAGATCAGATCTTACACGCAAATATATTTATACGATACCTATTATTGATATTAATACTCAACTTTATAATCCTTTTTTATCGTTTCTCCATTCCAGGCTTTTAAACTGGTCCAGGGAGCAGGTGCATCGGTCCAGAATTTATGACCGGCAGGCAGGCCTAAGGTTAAAAAACCAAGGCTGGCTATGTACAAACTCCCGGTAGAGGTATAGGTATCGGCTACTTCGGGCTGATGGCCGTTAAAACCCAGCACCAGCCAGCCTTTATCGTCGAAATTCTGGTTTCCATCGTAAAGATTGTGCATCACCTTGGTTAACGCGCCACGTACCTGCGCAGGCTTTATGTATTCGGGTAGTTTTTCCATCAAAGCCGTTTGCGCCAATGCCTGAAAGGCCGCAGTGCGGTAGGTAATGGAGCGGCCATAAGCAGGATATGTACCTTCAGGCGAGATGATCCTTTCCAGATATTCCGAATAGCGTACCATCCGTTTTAAAGCCAGGTCGTAATCGGCCTGCTGTGCCCTCTTTTTGTCAACCAGCACTTTTAAAAGATCAACCAGCATGGGGTGGATCACATAAGAATTGTAATAATCCATGCTGAATTTTTCGCCATCACTGTACCAGCTGTCGCCAACATACCATTCTTTCATTTTATTGATTGAAAACTGCACACGGGCCGGATCGTACTGTTCGCCAATGCTTAATAAAAAGCCTTCGGTTAAGCCCGCAAACAATAACCAGTTATTGTAAGCACCTGTACGGGTTCTGAGCGATTTAAACTCTTCTACAAACCTTTTTTTAGTGGTTTCGTCAAGCGGTTCCCACAAAGCTTTTGGTGCACGCAAAAAAGCATGGGCAACATAAGCGGCATCAACAATTGGCTGACTTTCGGAACGGTAACTGATGTAATCAGGACTCTCCGGGTTAACAGAATTGGTTAGGGCCTTTAAAAGTTCAGTACGCATGTTTTTTCGCAATTTACCTTCAGCAGTTTCATCATCAGGCAAAGCCAGCCATGGCGCCACACCGGCAACCGTACGCCCTAATGCTTCGAGATAGGTAACTCTGGCCGCATTTAAGCCATAACCAGGAGCTTTTTCTACCGGCATATTCTTTTTCAGCGTTTCGTTGGCCAGGTTGTGGATTACGGGGTAGGCAATACGGTTTAACGTTTTTACCCAAAATGCACGGTCTTCGGCACCGGTTGCTGGTTTCTTTTGTGCATAAGTGAACTGCGTACAGATGAGCAGGAGAGAAAAAATAAGTTTGTGTTTCATTTCTTTAGTATGCGGTTTTACATTAAAATCAGGTTCTGTTAAAAGAGCTTGGAGAGCGGCTACGTGCAATTATCAAGGTTTCTTCGCGCTTTCCGTTTTACTCACCCGATGACATATCGGGCTCGTGTTCAATCAATCGGCCTAAGTGTCCCGGCTAGCATTACTATTAAAGGGTAAACCGGCCGGTAAACAGTAGCTTTTGGCAGTTTTGCACCGTCCCTTGTTCATAAACCCGGTAGCAGCGGCAGCTCCCGACTTCAGGCCGGGACTATAGCGGATAAGGGGACTGCTGTTGCCGAAGAAAAACGGAGCCTTCATTTCCTGATAAAAACAATCAGTTTTACTTAAATTTAAGTTAATCTGGCATATAGCATCCAAAACCCGGGTTCAATAAATTGTTATAGATACCATTTTTTATACCTCGCCAAAGCTTCCAGGTAATAGTAATCGGCATAAACCAGGGGTACGTCTATTTCACTGTTTAAAGGGTAAGCACCTGTACTGTGCATCAACAAAAAGCCTCCGTTTTCGCCCAGTTTGGCATGGTATGCATTGCTGGAAAGCGAATAGATCATGGTTTCGGCTGCAGATTTGAATTCTGCTTTCTCATGATCTGTAGTATATTGTGCAAGTTCCAATAAGGCTGAAGCCATCAGTGCACCTGCAGAGGCATCGCGTTTGGCAAACGGAATACCCTGTGCATCGAAATCCCAAAAAGGAATTTTATCTGCTGGTAAATTCGGATGATTTAAAATAAAGTGGGCAATTCCTTTGGCCTGTTTTAAATACGTTTCATCTTTGGTAAAACGGTACATCATGGTATAGCCATATAATGCCCAACCCTGCCCGCGCGACCATGCCGAACAGTTTGCGGCTCCCTGCCAGGTGGCTTTCCTGATTACATCGCCCGTCTGGGGATTATAATCCACCACGTGGTAAGAACTAAAATCAGGGCGGAAATGGTTTTTGATGGTGGTATTGGCGTGGGTAATGGCAATTTCTTTATACTTTGAATTGCCACCATTATCGCTTGCCCAGTTTAACATTTCCAGGTTCATCATATTATCGATAATTACAGGGCACTCCCATAATTTGCTCTTGTTCCATGACTGAATTGATTTTACAACCGGACGATAGCGGGTAGCTAATGATTCGGCAGACCGCTGGATGATCGCTTTATATTCGGGTTTGCCGGTTATGCGGTAAGCGTTACCAAAACTGCAGTACATCATAAAACCCAGATCATGGTTACCGGTATAGGTTTGGTTGGGTTCTATTGTTTTTAAGGCTGCTTCGGCTTCCTGTTTTATACCGGCATCTTTGGTCTGTTCATAGATGTACCACAAACTGCCCGAATAAAAACCACTGCACCACCATTTAATATCGTAATTAATAGATTTGCCTTTATCAAAACTCTGCGGTGTTTTACCTGCAGGGATATTTTTGGCCAATACCTGATATTGATTGGCAGCGAATTTAAATTCGTCGTTAATTAATTGAGCCATTGGCTTCTTTGGGCTTTGGGCATACGAAACACTCCCGATTAAAAGGAGCAATGTAGCGGCTAAGTTGATTTTTTTCATCATATCATTTTTGTGCTTCTGTAACAAGATTATCCGTTCTACCTGTACAACGGTAAGCCTGATGGTTTCATAGTTTAGCTGTGTTATTCTGTTATTTTAAAACTTGCCGTGGCGCCAGCAAAGGCACCGACAGGCAGATTACAGGTTATGTTTTTAGGCTTTGATGATCCGGCAGGCTTAAACTGTACCTGAACGGAAGCATTTTCCTGGGCCGGATCGGCAATATAAAGCACCGGAACGGCTGTATTTAAATTTTTGATGTATATGGTACAAGGCTTATCAACGGTAAGCATAGCGCCATCACAGGTCAATGTTCCAGCAGTGTAAAATACGGCCTGCAGCATATTTAAGCCCTTATGTTTTACCGCCTGCAGTTCGGCTGTATTCTTTAAAATCTGTACCATACTGCGATCGTATTTTTTTAGGCCCGCGGCAGTAATTCCCGGAACAACGATATATTGATAACTGGCATGACCGGGTTTTATGCCGTGGTTTATCCAGATTTTAAATACCGGGTGCTTCAGTTCGGTTTTGGACTGAAACTGATTGATGCGGTACCAGCTGCCATTTTGCAGGGCATTACTGATTTCGGGATGGCTGCCCTCCGGAAAAATATAAGCAATACTATCGTGCAATGCCCAAAATCCTTTTTCGCCCTTTGCAATTGGTGAGCGACCTATTTCGCCCCTTAACCAGGCCTGATTAATGGTGGTGGTAATGGGCTCGGGGCTATCGCTCTTAATTCCAGCCCCTAAACAAACCACTTCCTTATCGAAAAAGAACCAGGCCTTTTTGGCCTGAACACTGTCGTAATTTAAATCGTAGCACGATACACCGTAAATACCATCGGTTACTCCACCTGAAAACCTGGTGGTACCGGGTACTCCCCAATCTTTACGTATGGTTGCCCCCTCATCGTCGGGATAATCCCTGCTGGTGGTTCCGGGTATTTTATCCCATTCCCATACAGGCATTAAATTAGCATATTCCGATCCGCTGCGCTGAATATTGGTTGCACCATCTGGTAAAAATCTCCCCAGGATGTTTTCGTTATTCCCGCGTTCGGTGCGTAAAGTACGGTCAGATGCGGTTTGCACACTGAAGGTATAAGCGGGCCGCACATGCAGCGTGTAATTGCTTTTCCAAAATTGGGCATGGCCAGCTACAATACCATAATCGGCAGGCTTTTTATTGGATGTTCTCTGGGCCGAAGCCTCCCAGTAGCGGGCATTTTCGGGGTCAAATAACTTAATTTTCTCGATCATCCCTCCCATGCCGCTGCTTAACGAATCTTTGCGGCTAATGCCCCTGCCACGTACATTAAAATCATAGAACGAACCGCGTATGGTTCGCAGAAAAGTATTTTTAAGGTAGTTTACCAGGATAATCAGTTGAGCTTTAGGTAAGGCATAACCGGTTTCCCTTAAGTAAAATGCAGCATTTACAGAGTTAC
Organism: Pedobacter zeae; assembly: GCF_014196715.1. GTDB lineage: Bacteria > Bacteroidota > Bacteroidia > Sphingobacteriales > Sphingobacteriaceae > Pedobacter > Pedobacter zeae. The sequence goes on along the minus strand of NZ_JACIEF010000002.1, from coordinate 155,392 downwards.
CGGCAAAAACACGCCCATAACTGGCAATGGCCTGTTGTTTGCCATGCTGGTAATAACTGCCATCTACCTGCACACCTTCTTTCCCATCGGCAATAGCAATCGGTTCGAATAAATACTTTGCGGCTGAATCTAAGGTGGCTTTATTCCTGGTTAAACAGGCCCGGTAAAGGCAATGTAAAGCTTCATCTGACGTGTTGGCACCATCGCCGGTCCTGAAACGGCGAATGACCATTCGCTGAATCAGTGCCTGCTCAAGATTGGCCGGCAGCTGTACCTTCGCATTCCGCATTAAAATGAGCGTTTGCCCGATGGCTTGCGGGTAGAAAATATCGTTATACCACCAATTCTTATTCTTTGGATTTTTATCGAACCAGTTTTGCAGGGCCTTTACAATTGAAGCATGGATTGTGGCATCATTGTACCATTTGTTACCCGGGCGGATATAAGCTGTGGCCATATCCTTAATTCTTTTCAGCGGGACATACTGCACATCGGCATAATTGATATCGGCCCAGCTTCCGTCGGGATTTAAATTTTTCAGGTTAGCCTCCACTTCCCTGGCCAGGTCTTGATCCTTCACAAAAGTCTGCAAATCGGCACTGATGCGTTGCAAAATGGTTTGATAAGGCTCCTGCTGTGCCCTGGCCGTGCTGAACAGCAGGCAGAGCAGCATCATTTTCAGCACTCCTGATCTGATGATTCCGGAAGCGGACAGGGGAAAAACCTTTATTGTATTGTTAGCGAACATCTGTTATTTTTTATTGAGCCCCCAAAACCAGTCCTGATATTTACTGTAAGGAAAACCAGGTGCCTGTTTTTTTTCAAAGCTGGCCGAAACAAATTGTATCGTTTCTCCGATGATGGTTTTTGCAACTTCGACGATGGTTTTTCCGGCAGTTTTTTGAATTCGAAAATCAACCTTTGTACGTTTGTTAGAGTGGATAGTAAACTCAGGCATATCGGTTACCAGGGTAAGACCGCCTCCTTTTAAGCTGGTTATTTGTATCTGTTGTGTACTGCCTTTCTGCCTGTCGGCACTCACTAAAAATGCCCCTTCAGCAAGGAGTTGTTTAAACGATGTGTTTTGCCAGCTTGTTGGAATTGCCGGGAAAACCCTGATTTTTCCGCCCCAGCTCTGCAACAGCATTTCCTGGATAGAAGTGGCCGCAGCCAAAGGCGTTTCGATAACCGGACCCGATTCGCGGTAAAGGGTATTTACCTGTATAAACCGATCCAGCAACTCGTTTAACCACTGGTAAGCCATATCGCCGTTCCCGGTGCCGGCATAAATGGAGGCTGCTCCCGTAAACGAAAAACCGGCCAACGCGTTTTTGTAGGATAGCCAGTTTTGTAACGATCGGCTGATCAGCGCCCTGTTTTCGGGCTGGTCCCAGTTAACCAGGTTATAAGGGTAAATCATCAACAGGTGCGAATAATGCCTGTGCGAACTATTCAGGGGCACATCTTTACCGATTAAAAATCCACTTTCGCCAACCGGAAAAGGCGTAAGATTTTTCAAAATCGTTTTCCATTTACCGGCATCTGCATCGTTTAACTGCTGTTCATCATTTACCTTGATCAGCGTTTGCAGGGCCCAGCTTAAACTGGCCAAAGTATAATTGGCATCCTCGGCATTTTTATATTCGGGCGAATGCGACATGGGGAAATGATAAATTCCCTGGTCGTCTGGCTTAAGCTGGTAAATCAAAAAATTTGCTGATCGCTTTAACAAAGGATATATTTTAGTTTTAAGCGTTTGCTCGTCGCGGCTGTAAGCATAATACTGGTAGTAATAATAAAGCAGCCAGGTAAGATTGGCGGGTTCAAAAGTACCTTTGCTGATTTCGGCCTCGCTGATGGGGCTTACCAGGCCATAAGCAGAACTTCTGCCTATCGCAGCAGCATCGTTACGCCATTGTTCGGGTACATTGTTAATCAGGTTTTGCCGGTTGCGGTTTAATGAGCTGAACAGTGATTCGCCCAGTTCGAGATGGTTGGCTGTAAAAATCGGCGAATAAGTAAGCTGCGCGTTCAAATTCCACCAGATGGCCGGCCATGGTGTGGCGGCGGTCCAGGGTCCCATTAAATCGGCAACAGGTTTATCGGCGCGGGTTACCGATGCCAGCTTATACAGCTGTATCCAATAGAAGTTTTCCATCCGCTTATCGGGCAAGGCAATGAAGCTTTTCTGGTAATACTGGTGCCACCAATTGCGGTGCGAAATCAAACTTTGCTTATCATTTTCAAACCTCCGCAGGTTATTCTCCGCTTCTTTATTTTCGTCGGCTGTCCCTTCCCCATCGTAGCCTACGCTCACTATTAATTGTTGTGCCCCGCTGTTGTTTAATATTTTATATGCGGTGGTGTAACCGCCGTTATTGAGCAATGGTTGATTGCAAAAAGTGTAACCCTTTGCCGTACTCCATTTTACCGGCGGGTTTTCAGGATAATTTACAGGTTTATCGGTAGGGTATCTTTGAAAATACCGCGGACTAATGCTCTTCCCCGGATTCCATTTCCAGCCTCTTGCCTGCTCTCTCGCCGTCGCTTTTAGGTCAATGCTGATCACATTTTGCGTTGCGGCAACAAAAGCAGTAAAACTGAGTGTACCCTGCGTGGTAAAAACCGTTCCGCTGGCTGTGGCATTGTAAATATCCAGTTCCATTTTGGCACCGGTTATTTTGCCAGCAGTTTTAAGGGTAAAATAACCAAGGGGTAAACGTGCCTGCGTATACAATTTGCCTGCATTGGGCAAAAGTTTTTCGCGGTGATCGACAACATCAGTACGCCCGATATCGAAACGGATTGAGCTATCGTTTTCCTGGTAAATATTGGTACCCAGCAAACCATTCCCCAGAATCATACCACTATAATAATCTTTTCCGGGCTGGTCCCATTTTAAATTTTGCCGGGCCATAAATACCGGCCAGTTTACTTCGCGGGCAGGCACCTGCGCCGCACCCCAAAAAGGTACTCCTAAAAACAGGAGCAACAGGCTGTAATTAACGATTATTCTGCAATGTTGTAACAAGGTGTGATGCTTCATGTGTTCAACTATTTAATTGGATGAGGATGCTGAAAAAAGCCACCAAGCCCGGGCAAGGTGGCCCAACCAACTCAAACTAACTAAATTTGACCGGACAAAGCCGATTTTTTTTATTTTTTTACCAACCTGCATTTTGTATCAAGGCTATATTTTTGGCAATTGTAAATTTCAAATCCGGACAGCGTGTAACACCTGGGAGATGTCGTCCATCTATATATCAACACTTTAAAACAACCTCTCCACTCTGTATAGAAATTTAAGTAAAAAGCCGCCACCTTTGTGACGGCGAAAAAATACTTTTTATAATTCTAATTTATCCAACCCGGATTTTGAGTCAGGTTAGGGTTTCTTTCAATCTCTACTGCCGGAACTGGCCAATTGTAAAGGTAATCACCTTTAAAAGAGTAGGCATATACCACTTTACCCCACACTTGCTTTACACCGTTACCGGCATAAAAAACTTTGTCTTTCCAGCTTTTCCACCTCATTTCATCAAAGAAATTTATACCCTCATTAGGGAATTCTACCCTTCTTTCGTTGCGGATCCTTTCTCTTAGATCTGTTTGTCCGGTTACGAATGTTGGCAAAGCAGCATTTGTATTTTGAAGTAGCGCAACTCCTGCACGGGTTCTTACTTCATTTACTTTAGCAATTGCTTCGGCAGTTAAACCTTGTTCATTTAGTGCTTCTGCCCACATTAAAAGTACATCCGCATATCTGATTAAAACCATATCTGTTGGACCATAATCTCTTGCTGGCGTTTCTGCAGTGCCTTCATAAACATATTTCCTATATAAGTAATAGAATAAACTTTGAGTATCTGTACGTAAATCTCCGTTGGTTGCTGCTTCCGCGCGATATGGCCACCTTGAGGTTACCACTGCGTTTGCACCGCCGAATACCCCAACGTAAGTAGAATACGGCGTAATTACATTCGCTGCTAATCTTGGATCGCGATTGGTATAAGCTTTAAGCAAACGGGCTTCATTACCGGTTGGCAAATACAAATTCATTTTTGCTCCCCTTGTTGTTGCTGCAGCAATTTCAGCTGCTGTTAAATTGTTCCTTAAAAAGTAAACCTCACGTTCAGCAACACTTAAAGCATTGTACCCTGGAATAGCAGCTTCCCAATCAAACTTAGAGCCATCTATGTTCTCATACAAATCAACTAAATTTGGAGATACGTGGTACGTATTCCAGCAAGAGCCGAAAGAAGAACGGGTACCGCAATAAAACTGGGTATCTGAACCAAAACCACTAACGCCTACATTTTGAATAGAAAAGATCATTTCAGTCGATTGCTCGTTTGCCGTTTTAAATAAGGTTGAATAATTGGAAAATAAGGCATAACCAGCATCTTTAACTTTTTGAAAATCTACGGCAGCTAAATCCCATTTTTGCGTGTACATATAAGCTTTTCCACGCAAAGCATAAGCGGCGCCTTTAGTAATATGCCCGTAATTCGCATTACCACTTGCATATCTATCAGGCAGGTTTGGCTCTGCAATTGCGGCGGTTAAATCACTGATCACCTGAGCCCAAACCTCTGTTTCTGTAGAACGGGCTTTTGTGGCATCAGCAGCAGTAAACGGTTCTAAATAAATAGGCACCCCTTTATAAAGCTGATTTAACCTTAAATAAAAATATGCCCGTAAGAATTTACATTCTGCAATATACCTTGCTTTTTTTTCAGGAGAGGATGGAGATTTCAAAGCAATATTTTTTATGGCATCATTAGCTCTTTGAATCCCTTCGTAAAGGTTTTGCCAGTGCGAACTGAAGTATCCGTTTGATGGTGTAATTGTTCCTGAGAGTAATGATTCGGCTCCAGATGTTTGTCCGGTAAAACCTAAAGCATCCATTTGATAAAGTTCCAGTCCTGATGCTCCCCCTGATTGAATGCCATATCGAAGTAAAGCATAAACACCCGTTACCCCCTGATCAGTTAAGTTATCGGTACTCCACATGGTTTCAGATGCAACCTGAGAGTAAGGGGCTGTTTCTAATAAATCTTTTTTACAACCTGTAAGTACAGCAATTGTAAGTATTATGGTTAAAATCTTTTTCATTTTCTTCTTTCTAAATCGTTAAAAAGTAACATTTAATCCTACAGAGTACTGACGCATCGTTGGATAACCAATACCAGCACCTATTTCTGGATCTAAACCTGGGTAATTGGTTATCGTCCAAAGGTTTTCTCCCGATACATAAATTCTCGCCCTGCTGATTAAAGCTTTTTTAGAAATTTTTTCAGGAATGGTATAACCAATCTGTAAATTCTTCAGCTTCAGATAAGATGCATTGTACAAATAAAAGTCACTGGCTACAGCTGCATTCTGTGCATCCGTAGTATTTTTTAAACGGGGGTAATGAGCCGAAATATTATTTGCCGGATCAGACGGATTGGCATCGTTATAATAATAATGGTCGCCTGCAATTAAGGTACTTACTGCATTACCCAAAGATACAATGGAGTTATTGTAACCGGTTGAATTCCAATAATACCACATGCCTGCACTACCCGACCATAGCATAGACATATCTATATTTTTATAAGAAAAGTTTACATTGAAACCATAGTTATATCTTGGTGTTGATGATTTGTTAAGAAACTGTGCGTCAAAAGAGTTGCCGTATAAACCGTCACCATTATTATCCGCATAAATTAAGTCGCCGTAATAAATTTTAGTTTTACTCACCCCACCTGCTGGCTGGAAAGTATAACCAGCTGCAATCATCGCATTCAACCAGTTCATATCATCGGTTGTACGAATCATACCATCTTTTGGTCCACCGTTTATATTAACCTTACCATCGGTAAAATAATCGCCTGTTCCTTTATAAACTGTTTGAAGATAATATTCATTAATCTCATGCTTTTCTAAAATTCTGTTTGTACTGCCGCTCGAAACATTTCCTAAGTTTGAAGTATACACTCTATTGCCCAATGCATCGGTCGTATAACCAGCGTTAAACAAACCTTTATATTTAGAAACCCTGTTAAAATTATAGGCAAAATTTCCTGATACACCATATTTGAAATCGCCAACTTTTCCATTATAACCAAGTGTCAGCTCCACCCCTTTGTTAGAAACTTCGGCAATGTTTTGAGTAGCCGCGGTTGCAGTACCAGTTGTTAATGGAATAGTTGGGGTAAACAGAATTCCATCGGTGTATTTTTTATACAAGTCAATTTCGAAAGTTAATGCTCCCTTAAATAAGTTACCATCTAAACCAATGTTAGTTGTTGTGGTGGTTTCCCATTTTAAATCATTGTTAGCAAACTTAGTTGAAACAAGACCTGTTGACTGTAACCCATTGAAAGAATAATTGGTGGCACCATATACTGCCTGATAATCGTAATTGCCAGAAGCATTGTTACCTGTTTTACCCCAAGATGCTCTTAATTTAAGGTTACCAACATATTTATTCAAACCTTTCATAAAAGGTTCTTCAGAAATACGCCATCCGGCAGATACTGCAGGAAAGAATCCCCATCTGTTATCGGCCGAAAATCTTGACGAACCATCATATCTGAAAACACCTTCTACCAGATACCTGTTTTTGAATGCATAGTTTAAACGGCCAAAATAAGAACGTAATGCGTAATCGTACTCATCACCTGATGCGGAAGTCAAAGTCGTTGCAGAACCAAGGGTAGTAATAGTTTCATCGATCAAACCTTTCTTGCTTGCACCAAAATTATAATAGTTGTAATAATACTGATTATAACCTGCCAACACCCCAATATCATGCACTTTAGCAATAGTGGTTTTATAGTTTAAAATATTATCAATTGTATACGAATAGTTTTTATTAAACCCATAGTTTGTACTCAACTGATCAGGAGTTGTCGCCGCAGTTTTCAAAGTGTTTGTTGCAAAGTTCCAACGTTCATTTGTTATAGAATGCGTATTAAATTCTTCCTGACGAGCCTGATAATTAAATCTGGTTTCAAAGTTTAAGCCTTTTAATATATCGAACCTGGCAAAAACTGTTGTGTTAATGCGAGTTTCATTATCATTTCCTCCGGTGCTGTATAAATACGAAGAAATGTTATTTGCAGTTGATGATTCTTCGGCAGCTGCCGGGAAACCATATTTACCATTGTAAACAGGATAAACCCCCGGTGTAGTTTGACGCAAAAAATTAAATGCATTATCAGTGCTTGCCAAACCAAAAGTTTGGTTTGATGCAAAGGTTTGAGTTCCTACTGTTAAGAAACTGGCAACTTTCGATTGCAGATTGATCCTCAGATTATACTTATCAGATCCCGTATTCGCCATCGTACCCGGGTTGTTAATATAAAATGCAGACAATAGGTACTGTGTGTTTTCACTTCCACCATTTAATGAAATATTATGTTGTTGGGCAAAATTATTTTCAAAAATTGTTTTACCCCAGTCTGTATTTGGATAAGCTACATAATTTGGAATTCCCTGTGAGGTTAAACCATCTGGATTAGCATTTGCAGCTGTCCACAAGGCTATGGTAGCATCGGTATAAATTGGTGTTTGCCCCAAATTTTTATAGCCTTCGTTAACCAATTGCATGTGCGTAACATAATCAGTTACGAAAGTTGGTAGGTTAGCAGGTTTAGCCACTGAGCCAAGTCCGCTGTAAGTTACCGTAGTTTTTCCTTGTTTACCTTTTTTTGTGGTGATTAAAATTACCCCATTGGCCGCTAGCGAGCCATAAATAGATGCGGCGGCAGCATCTTTTAAAATCGAAACTGTTTCCACATCATTCGGGTTTACAGCATCCATACTACCTACAATACCATCAACAATAATTAAAGCATTGTTACTATTCAAGGTTCCTGTTCCACGGATCCGAATAGTTGCTCCATCTGCACCCGGTTTACCTGATGATTGTCTGACCGAAACACCTGAACTTAAGCCACCTAAAGAAGATGAAAGGTTGGTAACAGGACGGTTTTCAATGGCTTTCGCATCAATTGTCGCTACCGAGCCTATAACATTTACTTTCTTTTGCACACCGTAACCAACAACTACTACATCATTTAAACTATTATTCTGGTCCTCTAGCGTTACCTGTAAATTGGTCGAATTACCTACAACTACCTCTTTAGCATCATAACCGATATAGGAAAAAATCAGTACACTCTGCGTTGATGGGATGGTTAAAGAAAACTTACCGTCGCTGGCTGTTAAGGTAACTGTAGATGTTCCTTTTATTTTTACACTTACTCCGGGTAATACCCCGCCTTGCGTATCTTTTACCGTTCCTGTAATTTTTACGGTTTGAGCAAAGGCAGATAATGCCATAACACTCAAAATCATAATCAGTGAGCATAATTTTGCCCACCAGTTAAAATTGCCTGGTTTTGGCCCTGCAATTTTGGGATGTTTGTAAAGTTTTTCCATTGTTTGTTTAGTTGACTAACATTTTTTCTAATCGCAAAAAATTATGGGCATAACCTGTAACTGCAAACAGCCGGAACGTGAGCTCCCGCTATCAGAAAAAAGATATCGGCTTAAAGGGTTTGGTTTTGCTCTAATATTTGGTTATCCAAAATTGTTGCTTTTGGAGAGAAAGAGAGGGGTAAAATCCTAAACAAATGGGCCTAAAATTCTAAAAAACATGGAAATTTGGCATGATAATAAGGCTTTAAGCAGATAATGTGTTAAAATTGCCAACAGTAGTCTGATTTGATTTTAATAATAAAAATAGAGTTGTACATTTAATACCATTAAGCTAACCACCCTGTATTTTGTGAACATGAAAGCCCTGCTCCTCTTTATATTTACACTCTTCGCTATAGCAGGCAAAGCGCAGGACCAATACACTTTTAAACACCTGAATGTAGAGAACGGACTTTCACAAAGTTCGGTACTGTCAATTGCCCAGGATGCCAGGGGATTTCTCTGGTTCGGAACCCGTTTTGGACTCAACAAATACGATTCCCAAACTTTTAAAATCTACAATAACGAAAAAGGCAATAAAAAAAGCATAAGCACATCTGCCTATCTCTCTTCCATCGTATCGCTTAAAAACGGGGCTTTATTAATTGGCACTCAAAACGGGTTGAATAAATACAATGAAAAAGATGATAATTTTGACCGTTATCAGCACCATGACAGCCTTCCCAACAGCCTGAGCAACTCCGCCGTCAACTGCATTTACCAGGATAAAAAAAACAGGCTTTGGGTAGGCACATCAAATGGACTTAATTTACTAACCGACACCATTCACTATCATTTTAAACGTTTTTTATACCAGAAAAAACAGGGTTTACAAATTTATGCCATTACTGAAGACCACAATGGCACTTTGTGGCTAAGTACCAGCAATGGTTTAATGAATATGCGCTTCAGTGGGAACAGGGTTATCTATAAACATTTTAAGGCCTATAGCGATGAGCTGGCTAAAGCCATTGATAACCACATCACCACCATGGTAGAAGATCGGGAAAAAAACCTTTGGCTTGGCACTAAACAAACCGGCGTAAGTAAACTCAACTTAAGTACCGAAAGCATTACCAACTATAAATACTCGAGCCTTAACCCCCGGGGTATCAGTAGTAATAATGTACGTAAAATCATGCTCGACCAGGAAGGCAAGCTGTGGATCGGTACCCTGCATGGCATTAGCATCTATAACCCGGTCGCCAAAAATTTCAGCACGCTGCAAAATGAGCCCGGAAACCCCACCAGTTTAAGCCAAAATTCGGTTTACGATATTTTTCAGGACCGTCAGGGCATTATCTGGGTGGGTACTTATTATGGCGCCATCAACATGGTTTATCCCAATTACACGCCTTTTAAGGTTTATCGCAGTACGGCTACCCCAAATGGCCTGAGCAGCAATGTAGTGAGTTCAATAATGGAAGATCAGTACCGGAACCTATGGATTGCCACCGAAGGTGAAGGTATTAATTATTACGACAGGAAAAACAATACGTTCACCCGCTACAAAAATAACCCTAATAACCCTTCAAGCCTAAGCGCTAATCTGGTAAAATCGGTTATCCGCGATAAAAACAATAAAGTATGGATTGGTACGCATTATGGCGGACTAAACCTTTTTAACCCCGATACTAAAAGTTTTGTTAGGTATACCAGCCGAAAAAACGATACTTCTTCACTAAGCAACGATGAACTTACGGTTGTTTTTGAAGACAGTTTCGGCAGGTTTTGGGTAGGTACCAATGGGGGCTTAAACAGCTTTAATACACAAACGGGTAAATTTAGCCGAAACCGGATAAATGGCCTTACCGATGCGGTCCTTTACATTTTTGAAGACAGCAAACGAACCTTGTGGGTGGCTACCAACTCGGGGCTTTACCAATTAAAAAACGGGGCAACCAAATTTGTAAACCGGGTGGCTGTCAATCCTGAAATTTTAAAGTACAACGAAATCAGTTGCATTACCGAAGATAAGGCCGGTTACCTGTTAATTGGCACCATCAGAAACGGATTGTTTAAACTCCATCCCGAAAAACACCGGGTTACACGGCTAACCTCTCTTGACGGCCTGCCTAGCAACTCCATTATGGGTATTTTGGAGGATGATTTTCAAAACCTGTGGATCACGACCGACAAAGGGCTATGTAAATACAATCCGGCTTCGCGTATCTTTAAGGTATATAACATTAAAGATGGCCTGCCCGGCAACGAGTTCAATTACAGATCGTTTTTAAAAGACAGTCAGGGCCAATTTTTCTTCGGTAGCCTGAGCGGTATGATCAGTTTCTATCCCAACCAGATCAGGGAAAACAAAAACACTTCGCCGGTAATTTTTACCGGCCTTAAGCTCTTTAACAAACCTGTGGTAATAAACGGCGAAGATGGTTTACTGAAACAGAACATCAGTACCTTAAAGGCCATTACTTTTGAATCTGATCAGAATGTTTTTTCAGTTGATTTTACCGTCCTCAATTTCATTAAATCGAACAAAAGCCATTATGCGTATAAGCTCAGTGGTTTCGAAAAAAACTGGAACTATGTAGATAACCCTTCTGCCACCTATACCAACCTTTCGCCCGGCCATTATACCCTCATGGTAAAAGGTACCAATAACGATGGTTTGTGGACCCCAAAAATAAGTACCCTTAACATTACTGTTTTGCCGCCTTTTTACCGTACCTGGTGGGCGTATCTGTTTTATTTGGTTGCCTTTATTGCCATATCGTTTGTGTTTATCCGCTATTTGCTGATTAAAGCCGTACTTAAAAAGGAAAAAGAAATTAATGAGCATAAGCTCGAGTTTTTCACTAACATTTCCCACGAAATCCGCACACCTTTAACACTGATTGTAGGCCCGCTCGATAAACTGATTGAAAATGCTAAAGACAATCCCGCTTTAAACCGCGAACTGCAACCCATTAAAAACAATGCTTACCGCCTGATGAACCTGGTAACCGAATTACTCGATTTCAGAAAAGCAGAAAGTGGGAAAATGACCCTGCACATCAGCCCCGGAGACATTGTAAAATTCTGCCGTGAAATATTTCTGGCTTTCCAGAATATTGCTATTGCCAAAAACATCGATTACAGCTTCGAAACCGAGCACCCGGCTATTGAGCTTTATTTTGATAAAGTGCAACTGGAGAAAGTGCTGTTTAACCTCCTCTCCAATGCATTTAAATTTACCGCCCCACAGGGTAAAATCAGTTTAAAAATCAGCCAGGGAAGTCACCGTGTACAGGTGAAGGTAAGCGATAATGGAAAAGGAATTTCGCCAGCCGATCAGGCCGGCCTGTTCACCAATTTTTACCAGGCTAACCCAACAACCAGCATTGGTACAGGCTTAGGTTTATCGTTATCTAAAAGCATAGTAGAACTGCATCATGGCGAAATTACCTTTCAAAGTACGCCACAAACTGAAAAATCATTTGGTTCAACCTCTTTTACGGTTAGTTTAAAAACAGGAAAATCACATTTTAAGCCAGCCGATTTTTTAAAGGATTACGTATATTATGATGACGCTTCCAACTACGAACAGCCGGTTAATCGTGCCGAACTTCAGGCTAAGAGAGAGGAAGGTCTTGTGTCTCCTGGCACTAAAAAATATAGTATTTTACTGGTAGAAGATAATGAAGATGTCAGGGCATTTATTAAAAATGCACTGAATGCCATTTACACCATTTACGAAAGCGAAAATGGGGCTTTGGGTTTGGAAATGGCCCTGGAAATTATTCCCGATCTCATTATCAGCGATGTGATGATGCCGGTTATGGACGGGCTCGAATTATGCCGCAAGCTTAAAACCGACGAAAGAACCAGTCATATCCCGGTGGTACTCCTCACCGCCCGCTCAGCCTATATACACCAGGTAAATGGTTTCGAAAATGGTGCCGATGCCTACATTATGAAACCATTTAACCTGAAAATAGTAGCGTTGAATATTCAGAACCTCTTAAATGCACGCGAAACCATTAAACAGAAATTCGCACAGGTGGTTAGGCTGGAGCCTAAAAACCTGGTGATTAACACCACCGAACAAAACTTTTTAAATAAAATTATTCAGATTATCGAAGACCGGATTGCCGATACAGCTTTTGATGTACCCACCCTGGCTGCTGAAATTGGCATGAGCCAGCCGGTGCTATACAAAAAAATAAGAGCACTGACCGATCTTTCGGTTAACGATTTTATTAAATCGATACGCATAAAACGTGCTGCGCAGCTATTGAAACAAGGTGCCGGTAATATTTCAGAAATTGCCTACTCGGTCGGTTTTAACGATCGTAAATACTTTAGTTCAGAGTTTAAGAAACATTTTGGTAAAACACCGAGCGAGTTTATGAGCAATGATTAGCGCACATCTATTCCGCCCACCTGTTGATCGAAATGCCTGTTCATCACCCCCTGGTAAACCTGTTCTGCAAACACATACAATAAATCTGCCTTCTCAAACAGGCGTACGACCTCTGGTTCAGTAATCTTGTAATTATTTTCGTAGCGGACGGCCAGGTAAGCCTCATCCAGCAAATGCAACAGGCCAGCTTCTTCTTCACTGCAATTAAACAGCCCGGAAAGCGGCTTTACATAAGGTTTAATATACAATTGATGGATTTTAATGCGGTGTGTTCTTTTATCCTTTCCCATAACCAGCATTTCAATGGCCCGGTACATCAGATCGAAAACCTGATGCAGCATAAAAGCACAATATTCGAAATTCTGCCGTTTAAAATAGAAGGTTGCGCCCGACAAAAACTTATTGGCCTTATCAATGCCATTCTGGTACATAGCGCTAACCTGGCCTGCAATAAGCTTAGGTGCGCCGCTGTTTAAAAAAATTCCTGATTTACTGAACAGGCAATTTTGGGCGGCAGTGGCATAGTAAAAAAACAAACTCCCCTCCAGCAAGGCCTGCTCCACCTCGTGTACATGGAAAACACGGTAGCCCAATTCCATTTGCCCGCTAAATATAATATTTAATATCGGCGTAAGTTCGTTTAAAATACGCACATGTTTAAACGAAACTAAAATCAGTATTTCCCGTGCTGCCTTACCGGCCAAAAAGTTGTAATGGAGATAAATATACTGAACGGGTACTGCAGCTGTAATGCCCTTTAACAAACGCATCATCCGCTCTTCTTTTAGCGCTTCGTGGCCCAGATTTAAAGATTTACTCCGCATAATAATCACTTTCATCACTTTCACTTAATGTAGGATCACTGATCATCACGAAAAAAGCTTCCATCATCATCATCATGGCTTCGTACTGCTCAAACAGGAACTCCTTATCCATCAGTTTAATGCTGCTCCTGGTACTGAACGCAGCATATAACCACTCTAAAAGCCCTAAACGCAGCTGTTTAATTTTTTCGGGGATAAACAAAGACGCTACAAACAGGTAAGGATTTGCGATATGTTCTGCCGCCAGTGTATTCACTTCGCAGCGTTCTTTGGAGGAGGTACCGCCATTTATGGAATGAGCTGCAGCAGGAGGTAAACCTTCGGGAGGAGCGCCCTGGTAAATCAGTTTTTTAGCCGTGATCAAATACCCCGCATTAAGCAGTTTTGTAAACTGGTTATAGAGAAAAAAATAATCGGCGACATTACTTAAACACTGCTCTTCTGCCAGGGCAGCTTTATACCAGTTTTTCAGATAAGCTTTATGCCCGGTAAGATTATCCAAACTGAAGAAAAACTCAATTGCCTTAAACGGATCCTGAAGTAATTCCGGCTCAAAAGCTAAAGGCGATGTACTTTCGAATATGGCCATATGATAGTAATGGTCGATACTTTTAAAACTATTTTTGGTAATTATCCTTTCGTGGATGAGCCAGCAGGCCTCCAGCATTTTTTTTGTATTTTCGTAAAACATAAAAATATACTCGTCCCAATCCAGATCGAGGTTATTTTCCAATGCCGCCAATAACCATTCTTTATACATCACTTTATAGGTATCTGATTGAAGAAATAAGAAAATATCAAAAAAGGTAAGATTTGGATTTTGCATCTCTCCAATGCTCAGCAACTTCGGACAATAATCAAGCAATACCGTTTCGCGTTCTACCCCACATTCATCAGCGCCAATAGCTTTCACAAATGCAGTATCGGATTCAATGCGGTTAAAAATTAAATCCGAATAATCGAAAAGCGGCACCAGTTTTTCGTAAAAAACCAACAGCTTTGCCGGATGCTTTTGTGGCGAAAAATCGAATTCGTTCTGCGGTGGGTTTAACCAGTTCTTTAAAAAATTCAGGTGGTAGCTTACACCATTTAATGAAAAAAAGCTTTTAATCGCATCAATAAATGCCATCGTTTCTTTTTTAAAATTCGGGTTCCCATTCATAGCGTATATTTTTTAAATGATTATATTAGCTAACGAATTTAGCAAACATAAATAAGTTTAACTATAATTTTTAAGTATAACTTATCAACATCATCACCATGAATGAAAATCTACGCTTAAAAAAATTAATGGATTTGTTGGATTTCCGAACCCAAAAGGATTTTGCTGCTGCATTGAATATCAAACAGGGCTCTTTATCAGATATTTTAAGAGAAAGGATCAATGTATCTAACGCCATTAAAGATAAGCTGGAGATGAAATTCGATGTCAATTTAACATGGCTTGAAAACGGAACGGGTGAGCCGTTTTTTAAAAAGAAGCCCGCAGTTGGCGAAAGCAAAGAGGGCGTTCCTTACTTTGACATGAGCCTCTCGGATGCAAAAGATTTTATTGTAGAAGAACAGCGGGCAGAATACCTGGTAAACTACCTTCCTTTTAACGATTGCACGGCCTATTTACCGGTTTATGGCGATAGCATGTATCCTAAATATGCCGCAGGCGAAATTATAGCCATAAAAGAAATTACCAATTACGAAGTTCTCCAGTGGGGAGAGGCTTATGTGGTCATGACAGATGAAGACAGTAACAGTTTACGCACCATCAAATTAATTTTCCAGCACGCCGATGATAACAAATTAATCCTCCGCTCTTCAAATCCAAATTTTAAAGGCGATACGGTAATCAGTAAAAAGAATATCCTGTCACTTTATATCATTAAAGGGAAAATTACGAGGAATGTGATTTAGGCAAAGCAGCTCACGGTCTTGAGTTCGAGTTGGGATTAAAAAATTGACATCCTAATGGTTCAGTTTTTCAGAAAAACATTGTGGGGAAGAGGAAAGGCAGCGAGATATCGTCATTCCTAACTTGATTGGGAACCACGGGGTGCTCATGAATACCGTTGAATAAACGAAAACTTATGAATAACCGTAATGCCTTAGCAGTTTTTTTATGTTGCATTAAGATTCCCGCATGCGCAGGAAAGATGCTGAAATAAATTCAGCATGACGATCGACCTAGGTAACTACGCTAAAAACAAATGTAAATTAACAGAGATATACCCACACGATAAGCATGCGAGGGTATGACGCCCCTTCTTGAGAATCTGTCATGGTCGCTTCTCGAGAAAACCGGGAAAAATTTAATCAAATCGCACAGCTTATTGAATAGACTTAAAGATAAAACACACGCTCAAAACTCCAAAAAAAAAAAGCGGTCCGATCGATGATCAGCCCGCTTTCCTCATACATTACAACCATTTAATAACCAGGGTTTTGATACATTTTAACCGGATCTAATTTTACCTCATCAAAAGGAATAGGATAATACCTGTCTTTTGTGGTTACATTGGCCAGTTTGGCTATACCGAAAGCAGATTGTGGTTTAGCTTTTAAATAGGTAACCAGTTCGGCAGCGGTAAAATTCCTGATCAGATCGAACCATCTTTGGTGCTCAAAAGCAAATTCTACCCTGCGTTCATGCAGAATAGCCAATTTTAAATTCGGGAATTTAGCTGCATAGGCCGGATCGTTTTTGGCTATGGCGTAAAGCTGCATTCCGGCCCTTGCCCTAACCATATCCAGGTATTGAATGGCCAGGGCATCGTTACCCTGCAGCATATTTACTTCGGCCAACATTAAGATCACATCAGCGTAACGCATTAAAATCCAGTCGTTACCACCATAACCATTATTGGTGGCCAAGGCACTGGCATCACGGAATTTAGTAATAAACCAATCCTTTACCGTTGCATCGTTAGCATATTTCACTGAGAAATCTTTTCTTGGGTCGGCAGTTTCGTACTCGTTGATCAGATCCAGCGTTACATTCCCCCCAACACCTGTAGAAACTTTTAAGGAGTTGATTGTTTCGCCTTTTGCCTGGTTGTTTGCAGCAATGCTCGAGCTGTAATTAATATCGCCCTGTTTATAAGGGATCTGAAAAATAAGTTCCTTACAGGTAGTTTTCTTGGTTACATCGAAAACATCGGTATAAGGTATTTCAGATAAGTTGCCGAAGGCCCTCATATTATAAGCCGCCGTTAGGTAAGTATTGGCATTGGTGAGGTTTTCGGCCTTATTGTTTGGCAGTGTTGAAGCCATGGTGAGGTAAACCTTACCCAAATAAGCATTAATCGCTGCTTTGGATGTTCTGCCGATATTGACAGTCGACTGAAAGTTGGGCAATGTACTGTTTAAGCCATCCTTTAAATCGGCAACAATCTGGTTGTACACATCAGCTTCAGGTACACGGAAGGTTGCTGCAGTAACCTCATCAGTATTTTGCAATTGTTTGGTAACCAAAGGCACAGGGCCCCATTTTCTTACCAGTTCGAAATACATAATTGCCCTGATAAACTTGGCCTCGGCAACATAATTAATCTTGTTCGCCGGTGTTGTAAATGTTACCCTGTCAACGTTTGATAAAATGACATTGCTTCGGGTAATTGCGTTGAAAAGTGCCAGCCAGTGGGCTTTTAAATAAGAGTTACTTGGCAATAGGGAGAAATCGTTAAACTGAAAGGGTTCACCCGCATTACTTTGATTGTCATTTCTTCCCGTATCGTCCGAGCGTTCATCCGTAAACAGTCCGCTGTTCTCGCCCATGGTGTTGCTACTCCTTAACGATTGGTAAGCACCGTTAACGGCCAGCAGTACATCGTTTTCAGTTTTAAAATAGTTTTCAACAGTAACAGCGTTGGGGTTGTTTTGCGCCAAAAAATCTTTTTTGCATGCCCCCAGGGTTAAAACCACGCCAAGGGCCAAAATTGTATAAATATTGTTCTTCATTTCGTAATTCTAAAAAGTAAGTTTAACACCCAAATTATAGGTTCTTGCCAATGGGTAGTTTCCATAATCAACACCCGGTGTTAAGTTAGAGCCTCCGCTATAATCCACCTCCGGGTTATAACCTTTGTAATCGGTAATGGTAAAAGCATTATCAACACTGGCATAAACGCGAATGTTGCTCACTTTTATGGCATTTGCGAGCATTTTAGGGAAGCTATAGCCTAAAGTAATATTGGTACACCTGAAATAAGATCCATCCTGAATGTAGAAAGACGATAAACGGGTACTGTTACTTTGTGTACCTGCCCTCGATGCACGGTAGTTTAAACCATTACCAGGGTTAGCTTCGTTTCTATACCGATTGGCAACCTCTGCATATTGATTTCCGGAACCCTCAAAGTTATACAGGTAATAATCTTGTCCATCTAAAACCTGGTTTCCGTACGATCCGTTAAATGATGCCCTTAAATCGAACGTTTTGTAAGTGGTATTTAAGGCAAAACCATAGGTAAATTTTGGATATGGCGTACCAATAACAGTTTTATCTGCATCGTTTACAATGCCATTTCCATCGGTATCCTGAAAATATAGATCACCTATTTTTGCCGGATTGGTTGAGGAAGCTGATGGGGCAACCTTCCCTAAATTATCAGCAGTGATCCGGCCCAGCACTTTAAAACCGTAAAACATACCTACCGGCTGACCTTCCTGCGTAATATGTGTTAAATAGGAACGTTCTGCACCATTGGTTAGAATAGTACTCGCACCACCCATATTTAGTACTTTATTACGGTTTACAGCAATATTTCCGCTAAGGCCCAGGGTAAAATCCTGGTTTTGAATCATTCTTCCGTCTAACTGTAAATCGAAGCCTTTATTCCTGATTTTGCTATCAGCCAGATTGGTTAAGATAGAAGAAGTTCCCGATACGGCAGAAATAGGTTGGTTGAACAACAGATTGTACGAGTAACTCAGGTAATAATTGGCAATAATATTTAAACGGTTTTTGAAGAGGCTGATATCGGTACCAAAATTGTACTGAGAAGTAGATTCCCATCCCAGTTTCGGGTCCTGAATGGCGTTCGGCCAGATGGCCGTTGAAATCGCATTGCCAAACACCACACCACTCGGTGCACTCATTTCCTGTGCAGTTCTGTAGTTTGGAATATTATTGTTACCGCTCAATCCCCAGCTAGCTCTCAGCTTCACTGTAGATTGCTCACCAAGAAAATCCTTATAAAAACTTTCATCCGATAGGTTCCAGCCTGCAGCAACAGAAGGGAAGTTACCGTACTTATTTAACGGACCAAACCGGGATGAACCATCGCGACGGAATGAACCTGTCAGAAAATATCTTCCTGCATAATTATAACTAAAACGGCCAAAATAAGAAAGTAAGGTATTGGTGGATTTTGCTGCATTATCCAAAGTGAAGAAACTGGCATCGGCACCTTTATCGGTAATTTCTCCAATATTATCATTCTGAAAACCTTTAGCAGAGACGCGCAGTAAATCACTGGTGGTTTTTTGCGCAGAATACCCGCCAAGCACGTCAATTTTGTGCTTGCCAAAAGTTTTATTGTAATTTAGCGTAAACTCCCCTAGCTGATCTACCTGGTTAAGGGTTTGTGCAATGGCATTCGCCGCTGTTATTGCCGCAGTAGAATAAGGTGGGTTATTACCATTACTTAAGCTGGTGGGCAAATAAAAATCGTATTTTTCGTTATAAGTCTGTGTACCTAAATTGGCTTTAAAATCCAATCCACTCAGTATGTTGTAAGTGGCATTGGCATTATAGGTACTCCTGGCGCCTTTTCTGGTAATTTTCACCTGTTCAACTGTAGCCAAAGGATTTTCAGGGTTTTGGATACCGTATTGCGAGGCTAAAGCACCCATGCCAAACTGGATCGGATTTCCATTGGCATCCCTGGCAGGCAGATAAGGCAGGTATATCAAAGCCGACATCATCGGACTCAGATCGTAGCGCCCTTCCCTTACCTCACGGTTATCATTCTGCGTATATGAAATGTTTGCGCCCACACGTAAACGCTCGTTAACCTTGCCATCTATATTGCCTCTAAAGTTGGTTACCTTTTGGTTGGTATTGGTTACAATACCATTGTTATTCTGGTAGCCACCGCTTAAAAAGTATTTTATATCCTTGGTACCACCAGAAAAGGAAAGGTTATGGCGCTGAAAAGCAGCATTACGATAGAGTTCGTCCTGCCAATCGGTATTGTAGGTAGCAGGAATGGCCTGTTGCGTACTAAAGTTATAAAGATCTGCCGGAATACTCACACTGCTTCCGTTACCTACATTGGCAATACGCGCAGCATTGTTATCACTGAACATGGCATCGTTCCAGGTTTTTCCAGCATTTACCCACAAATCTTTATAGGCATTGTTACGTCCGTCAATTAAAAGCTGTATAAACTGGTTGGCATCCAGCAGTTTCACCTTTTTGGCCAATTGAGAAATACCGCCCTGAACATCATACTCAAATTTCCCTTTTCCATCTGTACCTCTTTTGGTGGTAATTAACACTACCCCACCCGATGCCCTTGAACCATAAATGGCTGCAGATGCAGCATCCTTCAGGATATCAATGGTTTCGATATCCTCAGGATTGATTGATACGTTATTTCCTGCCGGATAACCATCAATTACATACAGAGGATCCGAACTGGCGTTAATGGAACCGATACCCCGTACCCTTATTTTAGTACCGGAATATGGCGCACCACTGGTTTGCGATACCTGCACACCTGCAACTTTACCAACTAATGCCTGGCCAACGGTAGGAGAAGTTAAATTCATTTCACTTGCTTTAACACTGCTGATGGCTCCGGTAACATCCGATTTTCTGATCTTTTGGTAACCAATTGCCACCACTTCATTGAGTGTGTTGCTGCTTTCTTTTAAAATGATATTGATATTCTGACGGCCGTTAACCACAACTTCCTGGTTATCGTAACCGATATAAGAAAAAACCAGCACGGCGCCTTCATCAACGGTAATCGAGTATTTACCATTGCTATCGGTAACGGTTGTTTTTTTTGTCTTTCTCTCAAATACACTTACACCTGGCAAAGGTTGGTTATTCTGATCGGTAACCGTTCCACTTACCGAGGCAAATGCATGGTGCTGCAATCCCGTTATGGGAGTTACACGGTTTATTGCAATTGCATTAGTATTACAGATGGCCAGTAATCCTAATGGAAAAAGCAATTTCCTGCAGGTATTTTTTATACCTGCGGTTAAAAAAAATGATGTCATCTTTTTGTTCTTAGTAATGGTTTTGAAATGTATTGGGCTTTATGTTTTTGGTGGTAGAGATCGTAGATTTCACATTTACATAGGCTTATCCTTAGAGGTTAATAACTTATTTCCTGAGCGTTCTACGGCGACAAAAGTAGAGCTATACTTTTAACACTATATATCCGATATGTTAACTCTATGCAAAGATCCTTGGGTTATTTTAAGTTCACATTAAATCTATATTAAATACTACTAAATCGATTTAATTACCCATAAGAATAACATCAGCTTAATACTGATTTAATAGCCGGGCTGTTACTTAGCGTCTAAAATATTTAATGAAAGTCGTCTATCCCTTTTTAATTTCCTTCCTGTTAGGCCAGGGTATACAGGCACAGCATAAACCCGAACAAGCCTATCAGTTAATAAAAAGCTATAATGCAGTACAATACAAAAACTACTATTTGCTAACGCTATTTCAACAATTACCCGAGCTTAATAAAATGCTGAAAGCAAACGGTACGCTAAAAAAATTTGCCGATGCTAAAAGAGCCCTGGTAAATGAGGCATTAAAAAACTGCAAAGCCGATATCGGTTGTTACGCCAATGCATTAAAGTTTAGTGCCAAAGAAATTACGGAAATTGGTCAGGAGTTAGGCAACAGCTATGGCGAAAACAATGCACTTGGAAAACTGGTAAGCCATCACCTGGTTCCTTCGGGCTGTTATACTTTATATGCGAACGAAACCCCAAAAAACCTGCTGTTAAAGGCCTGGGAGCAGGATGCCAATGCCTTGAATTACACCATTGGTGTATATGTAGAAGGTAATAAACCCAATTACCCTAAAATAGATTCGATCAGCCTGAACATAAAAGATAAAGAATATGCAGAGCTTACTGCCGCCAATGCTTCGATGGCTGTGCAAGCCCAAAACGAGCTGTTTTTCGAACCTGCATTACATTTTGCGCTGGTCGGTTTAGAGCTGAATGAAAGAAATGATGCTGCCGATTATGAGCCAATGGTTAGCGGGGCAAACCAACCAGCAATTAACCAGATCAAAAAAACCGATTGGAAGAAATATCCTTATAGCGTGATCCTGGTACCTGGCGCTGGTCCTGAGGATAAAGAAACGGCTTTAAGTGCCGGGGGGATGATCCGTTGCAGGCTGGCCGCCATACAATACCAGAAAGGGCAAGCACCCTTTATCGTGGTATCTGGCGGACGCGTACATCCCTATAAAACTAAATTCAGTGAAGCATTCGAAATGAAAAAATTTCTGATCGAAACCTTACAAATCCCCGAAAGTGCCATCATTATCGAACCTCATGCCCGCCATACTACCACCAACATGCGTAACTGCGTAAGGCTGATGTTCAGGTACGGTATACCTGTTGATCAACCCGCCATGGTGAGTACGGTTAAATCGCAAAGCTATTACATTACCACAGTGTTGCTCGAACGTTGTAAAAAAGAGCTTGGGTATTACCCTTACCGGAACGGGAAACGTTTAAGCGATACCGAATCAGAATTCTATCCCGATACAACCTCATTACAGATTGATTTTGACGAACCTTTAGACCCATAGCCATGAAAACTTTGAACCCCATATTAATATTGCTGGTCATGTTTTTGGTAGCCAAAAACAGTAAAATGGATGGAAAAATTACCAAAAACATAACGATCGATTCGTTGGGGGCCTGCCAGGGCATTACCTGCCAAAACGGGCGGTATTTCCTCTATGGCGACCGCGAAGTTGGGGTAATGCGCGAATATAAACTGGAGAAGGATTCCTTAAGCTATCAGCACAAAGAATACCGTTTTACCGTAAAAGGCCAAAATATCATTAAACATCCTACAGGAATAGCCTGTCATGAAGGCTTACCTACTTTTATCGGGAATTCGGTAAGGCAAAACGAAGCAGGAACGCTGTGGAAAGCTGTTATTAACTGTATTAATTGGGATGGTTTTTTAAAAACCGGAACATTAGATGGTAATTTATTGCGAACCATTGATGATGATGCCTGCATACAGGGTGTAAGACCAGAGTATGTAAAGTATAAAGGAAAATGGTACGTGGCCACGGCCGATTATGGCAACAAAGTCAATGAAGTTCGCTTAATGGATCCGCAAGCTTTGGCAAAAGCAACTAAAACCAGCCAAAAAGGGGTAGTGGTTCAAAAATTTACCTGCTCACCCTGGGTGCAAAATCTCCACTTCATTGCCAATAAGGGTATCCTTGTATTGATTCAAAACCAGGTTGAAGGTCGGAAATGGCGCTTAACTTTCCTCGATCTGCAGCAATCGATCACTACCGGCCATGAGGCGGTTTTGAGTGTAATCGACACGGATAAACCAGATGAACTGGAAGGTTTTACCTTTACCGGGCAAGCCAGTAAAGGCATTGCGGTAAGTTCTTCACGCAAGAACAATGTAAGCTTTATGGATTTTAAGTTTGGCGGGTAGCGCTTGGTACTAAGCTCAACAATAAATAGCATATCGTCTATCGGTTGGTGTCTCACCGACCGAAAACGGAATTGTTTGTATATTGAAATTAGGAAATGGAAGGCTTGTGGTTCTTGGCGACTTGTAACCCCGCTTTCCATTTCGAGTCCGCAATCGTACCTCGCTTACGGGCTTTGCATTGCAATTGGGTTTATAAGCTACGGATTGTGCACCCGGCAACCTAACAAATGAAAAAAACACCTTAACCTATTAGCCCCGGTTGAAGCGTTACCCTGCAGCAACGAGGTACCCCGAACTTTCGGGAAAGCGGAAGACGGGAAGAAATTTAGTGTGTTTGCAGAAGCCTTGCGCTCCAAAATAAGCTCACAGTCGCCCCATTTTGTCAGTCTTAGCGAAGTCGAAGAACCCTAGATCCGTTTAACCATAGAAGGAATATAAGATCATGTAAGTTTAGTATGTTACCTGCTGGCAAAGATACCAATAACGCCCTTCTTTACTTTCCTTTTACACATCTTCACCGTATCTTTATTCACTAGAAAAAGGAGATACATATGAATACTGAAAAAGCCATTCTTGCTGGCGGTTGTTTTTGGGGAGTAGAAGAATTGATTCGCCATCAGCCGGGTGTAATTTCGACTGTAGTTGGATATACCGGTGGAGATGTGCCAAATGCTACTTACCGGAACCATGGAACGCACGCTGAAGGCATTGAAATTACTTTTGACCCCACCATTTTATCATACCGTAATTTATTGGCGTATTTTTTCCAGATCCACGATCCCACAACACGTAACAGACAAGGAAACGATATTGGTACTTCTTACCGCTCGGCTATTTTTTACAATAGTGAAGAACAGAAAGAAACTGCCCAGGCATTAATTGCCGAAATGGATGCCTCAGGCAAATGGCCCGGCAAAATTGTAACAGAAGTTGTACCCGAAACAGCTTTCTGGAATGCTGAAGAAGAACATCAGGACTATTTACAGAAAAACCCTTATGGTTATACCTGCCACTTTGAAAGGCCAGACTGGAAACTATAAATCAGTTTAGAGTTTGGGTATGGAGTTTATTAACCCTTTATTAATAAGATTACTTCGTTTTCCCGCTAGGGCAGACCAATAAATAAGTCGACATCCCCGCCGGAGCAACGCAAAGTGGAGAGATCTATTTAATTAGATTTCTCGACTTTGCTGCACTCCGCTCGAAATGACGGTACTTTTCTAATCGTCGTCTTTTTTCTTCTTTTCAAGAATCACAAAGGCACTCCGCTTGGGGGCCGGCATTACCGATTGTTCACCTTTGACCGATTTCCACACCACTTCATTTAAATCTAAATCAGGAGCCGAATCTTCTTTTGCAAAATTAAAGAATTCTGAACGCCTGCTGCTTTCGTTAACAGCCACATTCCGGGTATCTAAATCAATAAGGGGTTGCAATACAGTGTAAGGCGTAAAGTCTGCCTTAGCCGTAAAACATTCGTACAACGGCATTGCCCCTGCATCGTACTGGCTCATGGGTGGTAAGCCTAAAATCAGCTCCATGGTACGCAAAAATCCCGAAGTAGAGTACATGGTATGCACTACAGCATTTCTTTTTACATATGGCCCGATTACGTAAGCCGGAGAACGGTGGGCATCCACATGGTCTGGCCCGTTTTGTGCATCATCTTCTAAAATAAATACCACCGATTCGTTCCAAACCTTACTGTGCGAAAGGTGCTCAATAATACGGCCTACGGCCAGATCGTTATCGGCAACAGCGGCCTGTGGCGAGTATTTGCCTTTCTTCTGACCGCTGGTATGGTCGTTAGAAATTCTTAATGTATTAAATTGAGGTACTGCACCAGCTACCAGTAACGAATCGAAATCGTGCTGCCAGGCATCTACACGCACCTGGTCTTTAATATCCATATTAAAACCCGGAGAAGCCGGACACATATGCCCCTGTAAAGATTTTATATTGGCCTTACCATAATCGCCAAACTCGCCATAACTGCGGTAGCTTATGCCTGCCCGCTGGCAATAATCCCAGATAAAGCCTCCTTTAGGATAAGTTACAGGCCTGCCACCTTCAAAGGTGGTACTGCCGCCACGGGCACCGTAACTGGTTGGCCATGTTTTTTCTACCACATCGGTTGCATAAGCTGCCATGCTCCAGTTATGCCCATCGGCACTTACTTCGGCATCTACATAAAAATTATCAAGTAACACAAAGTTCTCTGCCAAAGCATGTTGGTTAGGTGTTACGCGGCGTCCGAAAAGCGTTAGTGTAGAATCTCCGTTTCCTTTTTTAATATCGCCCAATACCTGATCGTAAGTGCGGTTTTCTTTAATAATATAGAAAACATGTTTGATAGGCGATTTTTCGCCCTGTTTTCTGGGAATCGGATTTCCGGCTTCACCATCGGCAGTTATTGCCCTTTTATCGCTGAAAGGCGTATTGGCATAAACCTGTCTGGTATACACTTTTAATTGTTCGGGTTTTGGTGCATCGATAACAGATAAAGTACCTTTAAACAAACCGGCAATATATTGCAGCCTGCTATTAGCCGTGCTCCCCATGTGGTAATCGCTGTTATCCACTTTCGAAACCGGTTGCGGCCCTTTCGGGTTCGCCATAGAAGTATTACCCTTACCATTGGTAACCAACACCTTCGAACCTAAAACCTTAACACTGGTTGGGTACCAGCCTACCGGAATAAAACCCTCACTCTGGCTCACCCCTGGTTTGCTCACATCGAAAACAGCCAGGCAATTGTTATCGGCGTTGGCAATGTACAATGTTTTCTCATTGGCACTTAAGGCCAGGCCATTAGTGGTCGAACCGGTTAGCTGAGTGGCATAAAGTGTAGTTGCAATGGTTTCGATAACTTTATTGTTAACCGTATTAATTACAGAAACCGTATTATCGTTGGCATTGGCTACAAAAAGAATATTACCCTTTTTATTGAGCAAAAGTTCATTCGGATGATCGCCAACAGGAATCTGCTGAACAATATTTTCAGATTGCAAATCGACAACAGCTACCGCTTTTCCACCCCAAAGTGAAACATATAATTTGCGCTCATCAGCAGCCAGTGCACAGCTGTAGGCAATAGCCGGAAGCTGAACGCGTTTTAAAATCTTTTTCGCTGCCGGGTCAATGATATACAGGGCACTGTCTTCTTTGGTAACGGTAAATAATTTACTGTTGCTTTTGTTAACCACAATGCCGGCAGGACATATTTTACCTTTCGGCCATACCGGCCCCAGTTTAATCGTATCGCTTTTATCCAATTTATTATTGCGGATATTAAAATCCAGGATCCAGTTGTCGTTACCACCCGAGGCGTACAGGTGTTTTTCATCTTTACTAAAAGCGATTCCGTACCACGATTTTGCCAGCACCTTTTCGTCGATTAGCTGTTCGGTTTTAGGATCGATAAGCTGCAACGACTGTGTGCTCTGACCGTTATTGGTAACGGCCAGGTATTTGCCCGATGCACTGAGTTGCATGTTTAAGGGCAGATCGCCCAGTTGCACCGAATGCCCCGCCGGACTTAATTTCCAGCCGTTGGGCAACAAAATCTGTTGTGTAGTTTCGTTTTTACCTGGCCATTGTGCAAAGCCCCGCTGTACCAGCAAAAAAGTAAAAAGAATAAGGATATATGACTTTTTCATTGTTTTGATTGTTGAAATATTACCGGTGAAGATTAAAGTTTACCAGGGCCCTGATGGTATAGCCATTGCCCGAAGCTAAGTTGCCAATCTCACGTATCGCCGCAGGAGAAGTAACCTGGCTGCGTGTAGCATAAAACACCGGTCCTCCTGAAATGGAGAATGAAAGTTTACTGTGATTAGGTTCCAGGTTAACAGATGGCCCAATTAATAATTTTGCACCACCTTCTGCTTCGTCTTTTTCCCAAAAGCCTTCCAAATCCTGGCCAAGCGCTTCAAAACCCAGGTATAAAGTGTTTGAAATGCGGTGCTGAAAACCCATACTGGTAATAAAATCGAGCTTATCGCGTGTACGGCTAAAAGCTTTTTCGAAGCGTAAATTACCTGCCATACGCCAGTTGGTACGATCGAATGAAGCTGTAATACGGCTAATGGCCGATCCGGTATTAGACCAGTCGCGACTTAAACCCAGGCCCGCGCCTAATCTAAAGCCCGGAATTCCTTTACCACCTATCAAATCCCTGATGACTTCGGCCTGCTCTGCAGAGGCTACACCGCCACCATTAGCAAAACCCAGGGCGGCTGTAGCATAAAGTGTTAACCGACTTCCTAAATAACCCTTAACACCAAATTGCTGCCCTAAGCCATCATAGCCGAATTGCCCGGTGGTGCGTTCGCCATAACTTCCGGAATAATGGATATTCCATCGCGGATTTTCCGCAGTAAGGGTGTTTAAGGTAAATAAAAAGGGTTGGGCAGCATCGCTACCTGTTTTTAATCCAGGGTTAACAGTTGCCAGGTTCTGGGCTGAACCATGGAGTGTAATTGCGGCAAAAAGAGCTGCAAAAAATATCTTTTTCATTTATAATGCTTAAAAGCTGTTAAAATTTGGTTTCATTTAACAAAGGCGATTGACTTGCATTTACCTGATAGGTTTTAATCTTATCATTTTCGTCAACCTCTACTATCCGGTAGCCTTTATAAGCCGTGCCCCAGTTTCCGCCGATATGCGCATCAAAAAAATGAGGGAGTTTATTGGTATAAAAAACGGCATCCAGACTGTGGTCGTGCCCGTGAAATACAGCTTTTACATTGGCATAACTGTGCAAAAGTTTAATGGTATCGGGGCAATCTACAAAGGGGCTCTCCGGCACCCAGAAATGTGGCGGGATATGCAATACCACAAACACGGTTTTTAAATCTTTAAACTGATCCAGTTCCTGCTTTAAAAAATCATTGTTGGGGCATAAATAAGTTCCTTTGGTATCGGAAGTATTGGCCAGTACAAAACCAACCCCGTTTTTTTCGAAAGAAAAGTTATCCTCATAGCCAAATACCGATTTCCAGAGTGGGGTATCTGCATGATCGTGGTTGCCGGGTACGGCATAAAAAGGAACTTTTAAACGATCGTAATAATCCTTTTTTACTTCCTTCAGTAATTCTGGCCTGTCATGCACCAGATCGCCGTTGATAATCACAAAACTCAGTGGGTTTTGCTCATGTGCCTGGTTAAGCCATTTTACAATATTCTCGTGATGAAGCTTATACTCCGTTCCTGGTTGCCCATAATGTCCGTCGGATGCGATGGCGAAACGCAGTTTTGGCCCTTTTCCCGGTGTGGCCGGAATGCCGTTTTCTTCAGCAAATGATGGGAGCACTGGTGATAAACTGGCCACTACCGCAGCAGCCAGGCCACTTTTCAGAAAAAACCGTCTGTCAGACATCATATTAAATATGTTTTGTTTCAACTGGCAAAATTCGGCCAGTCAGGCTTCTTAAACATAAATTTAATGTTATGATTAGGTTAAACGAACCTTATCTGTGTATCAATTTTATAACAGAGAGATGGCCGATGGAGTTTCCCGCTGATCCAGCTGATGATTTTTTAACGGTGCCGACACCCAGATAATTATAAAGAAATGATCTGTGCCTCCATGGCACTAAAACTATTTAAATCGGAATGAAAGGCAATCGGCGTTTCTCTTTTTAAATCTGCGGGGAAAAACAAAAAAGGCTCCCGCTGACCCCACAAATTCCGCTGATCAATTTTTAAAGGTGCCACCACGAAATGATCCATGCTGACACAGGCCTTCACTTATTTAAAAAATAACAATTGCCTGTTTCACCATTAAATATCCTGCCAGGGCAAATAGAAATATGGCGATCGATTTATTGATGATCAGGCTGCTCAGGGCAAATTTTTCCTGAATGTAAGTAGCAAAGTGTGCGTATAAATACAAGGCCAACGCTGAACCTACCCCAGAGCCCAGGCTAAAGATTACCAATGAGAGGTAATCCGTTTCGATCCATTGGTGTAAAATTACATAGTTTCCAAAAAACAACCAGAATGGAATCTGAACAGGGTTTAATACACCTAAAATCAATCCGTAAAGTACACTGCCGCTACGTTTATCTTCTTTGGCATTACTGGTTTTAGGCACTTTTTTCCGGTTTTTCCAGGTAATGGTTCCCATCACGAGGAACATCACGATCATAAAACAATCTACCAGGGTACTCAGGCGCACTTCGCTAATGGCCTCATTCGGGTTGATATCACTCATTGCCCAACGGGCAAAGCGCATCATACCGAAAGTAAAAAATACTTCTACACAAGAGAACGACAAAATGAAATACCAAACCTGCCGCATGCCCTTGTTAATGGCGAGCTGCGCAACCGTGAGATTAATGTTGCCCGGAGGAATATACCCCATAGCATTGAGAACGATGCCAATGAAAAACGTCAGAAAAAGCATTGCCGAAATTATGGATTTAAATTTAAATGCGCAGCCAAATATTTTCCGGTATACGAATTTTCTACTTTAACCAGGTCTTCAGGCACTCCTTCAAATACTACATGACCGCCCTCATCGCCACCTTCAGGACCGATATCAATCACCCAATCGGCACATTTAATCATATCCATATTGTGTTCGATAACCAGGATGGTATTGCCTTGTTCAATCAGTGTATTTAATGCTTTTAAGAGCTTTTTAATATCGTGAAAATGCAGCCCTGTGGTGGGTTCGTCAAAAATAAATACCGTTTTGTTGGCATTATTACCCTTAATAAGGAACGAAGCCAGCTTAATCCGTTGCGCCTCACCGCCCGATAATGTATTAGACGATTGCCCCAAATGCACATAGCCCAAGCCAACATCCACCAATGGGTTTAACTTATTCAGGATTTTTTGTTCATCCTTAAAAAAATCAACCGCTTCATCAATGGTCATGTCTAAAATCTCAGAAACATTTTTCTCTTTATAGGTTACATCTAATACCTGTTGTTTAAACCGCTTACCATTACAGGCCTCGCAAGGAAGATAAATATCGGCCATAAACTGCATTTCGATCTTTACCTCGCCCTCACCCTGGCAAACATCACACCGGCCGCCCTCTACGTTAAATGAGAACGCAGCAGGTTTCAGTCCGGCAGCTTTTGCAGAAGCAAGTCCCGAAAATAAGGCGCGTATATCATCCCAGGCTTTTACATAGGTAACCGGATTGGAACGGCTCGAACGCCCGATAGGGTTCTGATCAACCAGTTCTACCGCACTTACCAAGTCGTAATTTCCAAAAATACCATCGTAAGCACCTGTTTGTTCGCCGGCATAATTTCCAATTGCCTTTTGCAGTGCAGGATATAAAATCTTTTTAACTAAACTGGTTTTTCCCGAACCAGAAACCCCACTTACTGCGGTAAATACGCCCAATGGAAATTTAACATCGATGTTTTTCAGGTTGTTTTCCCTTGCACCTTTAATCAGGATATGGTCTTTCCACTTCCGGCGTTTCTCCGGAATAGCGATTTTTTCCTGCCCGGATAAATAACGGCCGGTTAAGCTATTATTATCTTTTAAAATCTCTTCGTAATGACCACTGAAAACCAGGTTCCCTCCGTGCGTACCGGCCTCCGGACCAATATCGATAATATAATCGGCAGCACGCATCATTTCTTCTTCGTGTTCTACCACCAGCACCGTATTGCCTACATTGCGTAGCGAAACCAGTACCTCTATCAGTTTATTCGTATCGCGCGGGTGCAAACCGATACTCGGTTCATCCAGTACATAAACAGACCCCACCAAACTACTCCCCAAAGAGGTAGCCAGGTTAATCCTTTGTGATTCTCCTCCCGACAAAGTATTCGATAAACGGTTAAGCGTAAGGTAACCCAGGCCTACATTATTTAAGTAAAGAAAACGGTTATTGATTTCGGCCAGTAAACGTTTGGCAATTTTGGCATCGTTAGCATTTAAGGTAAGTTCATTAAAAAAAGCCAAAGCTTTTGATAGAGGCATTAAAACCACATCGATAATGGATTTTTCAGCTATTTTGACATAAGATGCATCTTTACGCAAACGCGACCCCTTACAATCAGGGCAGGTGGTTTTGCCGCGGTAACGCGACAACATTACACGGTACTGTATTTTATAGGTCTGTTCTTCGAGTTCCTTAAAAAAAGCATCCAGGCCGGCAAAATATTGGTTCCCGGTCCAGAGTAACCGCTGTTCGGCTTCGGTTAATGCACTATAAGGCCGGTGTATCGGAAAATCGAATTTCGGTGCAGCTTTAATAAAGTTTTGCAGCCAAATGTTCATTTTTTCGCCGCGCCATGGGGCAATGGCATTATCGTAAATACTTTTGCTCTTATCCGGAATAACCAGGTCTTCATCAATACCGATCACGTTGCCATAGCCTTCGCAGCGTTTACAGGCACCATAAGGATTGTTGAAAGAGAAAAAGTTGGGTGTAGGCTCCTCGAATTTTATTCCATCCAGTTCAAAACGGTCGCTAAAATGTTTCGTTGTACCCTGGGCCTCTACGTAACAATCGCCCTTACCTTCAAAAAAAGCGGTCTGTACCGAATCGGCCAGCCTGCTTAATGTTTCTTCCTCCTGGTTGGTTACAATCCGATCGATCAGGATCTGAACGGTTTTATCATC
This sequence comes from Pedobacter zeae, assembly GCF_014196715.1. Classification (GTDB taxonomy): domain Bacteria; phylum Bacteroidota; class Bacteroidia; order Sphingobacteriales; family Sphingobacteriaceae; genus Pedobacter; species Pedobacter zeae. The sequence goes on along the minus strand of NZ_JACIEF010000002.1, from coordinate 123,468 downwards.
CTTAAGTTCCTCATCTTTAAAGTCAGCATCATCTAAAACGGCTTCTATCTTTTCTATTTTATGATTGATCAGTACCCGTAAAAATCCTTTCTGTAATAAAATAGCCAGTTCTTCTTTAATCGTACGGTTGTTATGCGGATATAAAGGGCAAAAAATGGTTACCGTTGTATCTTCAGGCAGGCCATTTACGTAATCTACCACCGTACTTACCGAATCCTTTCTTACTTCTTTTCCCGAAACCGGCGAAATGGTTTTCCCGATACGCGAAAAAAGCAGCTTCAGGTAATCGTAAATTTCGGTCGAGGTTCCTACTGTAGAACGGGGGTTTGAAGTAATGACTTTCTGCTCAATCGCAATGGCAGGTGCTATGCCCTTAATATAATCGACATCAGGCTTATTCATCCGGCCCATAAACTGGCGTGCGTAGGACGATAAACTTTCTACATAACGGCGTTGTCCCTCCGCGTATAAAGTATCGAAGGCGAGCGAAGATTTGCCCGATCCCGACATGCCTGTTACCACCACCAGTTTATTTTTGGGAATGGCAACATCGATGTTCTTTAGGTTGTGCACCCGGGCACCTTTTATGATAATATTTTTATGCGGATCTTTTTCGGCCTCTTTTTTGCTCATGTATTGTAAAGGATATAAAGGTATAAACCCAATAAAGTAATTTGGGTTTTTAAGAAGATACAAAAATAGGGTACTGAGGTGGTTAATTTATTTTTTAACATTTTATTTTTTGTTTTTTGATAAAAAAATAACTTTCTTTGGATATTAACAACCTCAAAACCAAACTAACAATTCAAAAAACATAGGAGAGCAGCTATAGGAATTAAACATCTACAAATTAATTTTTGGCAAATAGTAAGGGATTTAGTGTAGGTAAACCTATGAATTTACAATCATATAATGATCAGGACCTGGTAAAGGTATATATTACCGGGAACGAGGATGGATTGCAGGAACTTTTAAGAAGACATAAAAGTAAAATTTATACCTCTATCTATTTATTGGTTAAAGACCAATATCTGGCGGAGGATATCTTTCAGGATGCTTTTATTAAAGTAATCAACACCCTGCGGTCAGGAAGGTACAACGAGGAAGGCAAGTTTTTGCCATGGGTAATGCGTATTGCGCACAACCTGGTGATCGATTATTTCAGAAAAGAAAAAAGAACCCCCATCATAACCAGTTCGGATGGAATGGATGTCTTCAATATGCTACACTTTTATGACGAAAGTGCAGAAGACAGAATGCTCCGCGATCAAACACATAAAGATTTAAAGGCCATGATCCACTTATTGCCCGACGAGCAAAAAGAAGTGCTTTTAATGCGCCATTATGCTGATTTGAGCTTCAAAGAAATCGCCGATTTAACCGATGTAAGCATCAACACCGCTTTGGGCCGTATGCGTTATGCATTGAGTAATCTGCGCAAAATGCTCAAAACAAAAGAGATGACCTACAAGGGGTAACAAAAATGTTGCATAAAATATTTTAGGGCTTGAAATAAAGCATCTGAACAATCGTTAAGTTTATAAAACTTATCACATTCAGTTGCTTATGACAAAAACCTCTACATCAAAAAACAATGTAAATTTACCTACACCTAACATGTTTCAGCCTAAAACTGATATGGAATCTGACGCAGAAATCGACTTATTTTATGATCAAATAAAAGGTAAGTTAGATCGGCTGGCTAAAAATCCCCAAGATGAAACCATCAACAAGATTTTAGCTTACAGCAGAACAAAGTAGGAAATTATACGGGTCAAAAAAGCTTGTTTCACAGGGTGAGGCAAGCTTTTTTTTTGGGGGATAGTTCATGAGTTCACTGGCCATTGGTTCATTAGTGACTTCAAAGTGCCAGTTAAAAATTGCGTTAATGAGCAATCCAACAATAACCATTTGCCTATCAACTATGAACCATCTGAACATAAATCATCAGCAATCCAACCATAAAGCAATCCAACAATAAACCATTTGCCTATCACCCATGAACATCTGAACATAAATCATCAGCAATCCAACAATAAAGCAATTTAACAATAACCCATTTGCCTATCACCCATGAACATCTGAACATAAATCATCAGCAATCCAACAATAAAGCAATCTAACAATAAACCACTAACCCCATCAACCGCTTAACTATACCTTACCCCCTCTTCCTTCCCACATCTTCCATCCCTCATAAATGGCCTAATTTTTACAATCCCCTACCATAAAAAGCCTTACCTTTGCATAGTGTAATTTTAACACTAAGGGTATTATGAACAAGAATCTACTTCCACTCACTTTAGGCGGTTTAGGCATCGGGATCACTGAATTTGTCATGATGGGACTATTACCCGATATCTCAAAAGATTTAGCTGTAACCATCCCGCAGGCCGGACATTTAATTTCTGCCTATGCTTTAGGGGTGGTAATTGGTGCGCCCCTATTGATTATGATTGCCGGTAAATATCCACCAAAAATGATATTGATTGCTTTGATGATCATGTTTACCGTTTTCAATGCTTTATCTGCATTTGCACCCACTTTTGATATTCTGTTTGTTGCCCGGTTACTTTCTGGCTTACCTCATGGGGCATTTTTCGGAGTAGGATCGGTAGTGGCCAGCAGGATAGCCGAAAAAGGAAAAGCCGCACAAGCAGTATCACTTATGTTTATGGGCTTAACCATTGCCAATATTGTAGGTGTACCTTTGGGCACCTTTATTGGTCATAATTTCTCCTGGCGTATATCTTTTGCTGTTGTGGTACTTGTTGGCCTGGTTACTTTGTTAAGTTTAAAATTATGGCTACCAGCGCTGGAAGCTACAAAAAATCGCGATTTAAAAGCAGAATTAAGTTTCTTCAAAAAAAGGGAAGCGTGGATCATCATTTTCATGATCTCTATCGGAACAGGTGGATTATTTACCTGGTACAGTTATATCGCCCCGTTAATGACTGATGTTGCCGGTTTTTCGCCAAATGCGGTAACCTATATCTTAATGCTGGCCGGTTTAGGTATGATGTTCGGCAATTACATCGGTGGACGTTTGGCCGATAAATTCTCGCCAGCAAAAGCATCTGCAGCTTTATTGCTCACCATGGTCGTTACCTTAACCATTGTACACTTTGTTTCAGCAAGCCAGCCATTGGCCCTGATCATGACATTTATTACCGGTGCAGTCGCTTTTTCATTAGCTGCCCCTATCCAGATGTTGATGATCCAAAGCGCCAAAGGCTCCGAAATGCTGGCCGCCTCCGCAAGCCAGGCGAGTTTTAACATTGGTAATGCCTTAGGGGCCTTCTTTGGAGGGCTTCCGCTGGTTTATGGTTTCGATTATACTTCGCCGGCTTATGTTGGTGCAGCAATGGCACTGATCGGTGCTTTCTTTGCATTTTGGTTGATTAAAAGCAACCAGGGAGCCACCGAACAGGTTAAAGTAGCCGCTACTTCTTTTCATTAAAAATAGTCGTTGTAACAAACGAAGCATCATTTTGCAATGGCTTGGGCAAGCTATAAGGTTGTTTTTTTGAAAATGGATGTCAGTACAAATGAAAAATAGCCGACCCTGCTGTACACTATAGCCTCGCAGAAATAGCTCGGGCTGCCGTTCCCATCAGGTTTATGATTAAAGGTCTGTGCCGTTAACAAAACCCACCTTACTCAAAACCCACAAATTAAAAAGCATGACCGGATAAACCTACCCGGTCATTCAGATTGTCATTAATTTATTTTGAGCCGAACACAACACCCAAACCTGCAGTGGCAAAAGTTTTTTGATTATTGGCATTACCATTTACAGATATGGAGATTGAGACATCATCCACAAAACGAAAAAGATACCTGGCTTCTGCAACAAGTCCGGCCGCATTTTTCTGTATAATCTTATCGCGCATTGTATCACTATTCGATTGATCATATTTTTTTAAATCGCTTGTCACTGCTGCACCGGCACCAAATTCAAAACGGCTGTTCGGATTAATTTTTACTTTTTTACCCAGCATTAACGCCAATTCCGAAAAACCCGGCACAGTAGTTTCCTCACCATTTACATTTACTTCGTAGGTATCCTGTAACACGGATGAAAACTTAAGCTTGATATAAGATCCAGGTTTATTGTAGCCGATAAAACCTGAAACAAGGGGCTCACGGAAGGTAGCCGCACCAAATTCTAAACCACCATTCAACATCTTCAGGAAATCACCGGAACCGGTCTGTGCTTTAGCCATATTGCCTAGCAGGGCTAAAAACAAGAATACAAAAAGCCTTTTCATATTACTCAGCACTTATCCTTTTAAAATGATAGGCCAGGCTTGAGGACCGACCAGCTGCCATTATGATTAAAATCGCTCCGGAATTATCATAAGCATGATTTAAAATAAGGCCATTGTCGTTCGCCAGGCCAATACGGGTTTTAGCACTTTCAGTCCCCCCAAAGAGGTAAGGAACACCTCGGTATTTTACATACTTATTCCCCAGCAACAATAATCCACGCGATTGCAACTTTGCTGATAAAGTCACTGAATCAACAATTGTACTGTCTTTCCTAAAAACAAAACTGATTCGGTTATTTCCAAAAACCTTAACAGTTACCGTATTATTGGCTGAAGGATCGAATTCCATTTTGTTCTTACCAACATATTGATGGAAACGTTCTGTTTTACCTGTGTATCGAAGCATTTCGGCACCACCATTTTTTGTATAGGCCAGGTCTGGAAAGAGCTGATAGGTACCAGCCAACAGGCTGAGATTTTCTTCCCGCAGCTTTACTTTTTGCTGCCTAATCATTTTATCAGAAAAAGAAGCACAGCCTGAAAAGAAAAAGCAGGATACTGCAGCTAAAACAGCTACCGTTGTTTTTGGATTAAAGCCAGCGATACGTATACCGGACTTAAAGGATTTTGAGATTTGCATGTTCATTTTGATGTGGTTTAAATTCTTGATCAAATTTAAAACACTCCACCATGCACCATTAATTCTAAAGATTACATATTGTACAAAAATTAACCTTAAAGTAAATTTACACTTCCAATACGCAACTATAAATTATATTTACTAAATTAACACGCAACAATAATCAATCTGATTATTAAAAACAGCAAGACTTCATTTATAAATTAATCTTTTATGAATAATCCACAGATAGCATTTTTTCAGTCGATTAAAGCTGTATTACCCGAATACCAGAACCTGGCGCTGAGTATCGCCGAAGAATTAGGGATCAGCACCAATGAGGCGTATAAGAAAATCAGGGGCGACAGCAACCTCACTTTTCAACAGATCATTAAACTTTCTGATTGTTTCGACGTCCCTTTTCTGTACAGCCCGAAACAATCGTTATCAGTTACTTTTAGCTACTTAAGCGTAAACGAGGACTTAGATATGATTGGCTATCTCCAAAATTTATTGGATAACATTAAGGCCATCAAGAACAGCAATCATAAACACATCACCATCACTACTGACGATATTCCTTTATTTCATTTTTTCAAGTACCCGGAGCTTACCCGTTTTAAACTGTTCTTTTGGGCAAACAGCACCAGTAACCTCGAAATACCCTTTAGTGCTTCCTTCCTCTCCGATGAAATTATTAAAATTTCGCAGGAATTGCACGCCACCTATCTGGAAATACCAAGCACCGAAATATGGTCGAAAGATACCATCAGCGGTACTTTAGAGCAGATCAGGTATGCTTTTGAAGCTGGTCATCTTAGCGACACCGAACTGGCTGTAAAAATTGTAGAGCAGGTAAGGTATTGCCTTACCGATATGAACATGTATGCCATTAGCAGCAAAAAAACCATCGATCCCAACCATACCTTTAATTGGTACAATTGTGATGTACTGGGAAGCATTGCTTACCTGGTTGATTTTAAAGACCGCATGACCTGCTACAACAGGTTTAACACCTTTAATTACTTACGAACCGAAGACCAGGCTTATTGCAGTCAAACCAAAAAATGGATGCAGGGCCTGATCATGAAATCGGTTTCATTTAGCGGCCAGGGAGAAAAACACCGCAATAAGTACCTGTACCATGCTTTTGCAGAATGCGACAAGTTGCTGAACGAGATTACGAATGGTTAACTCAATAATTAAGCGTTAAGCCTGCACCAAAGCCCATATCGCTATCATAGTGTGCAGAAATGCCCATGTATTTAGTGGCAATAAATTTAAGTCCGCCCATAAATTCCTTATCACTGTTTACCATAAAGCTTGCCCTCAATCGCTTAGAAACCGGGATATCTTCGCGCATGAATTGTAAACGTACATTACCATCGTGATAAACTTCTGCCTGTGCTATAACCAACATGGGTAAGGTATAGGCAAGCCCTAAACTAAACAGGCTTCTTTTATCTTTTGTACTTTTTTGGCCAAAAATATTGCTTTCCGCTTTACCCACTTCCATTTTACGGTAACGCCAATCGAAGCCCACAAAAGGCATTAACCACTGCATTCTATCTACATACCGGCCAATATGGGTTTCGGTTTCAAAGCCATGCATTTTAGTATAACCCAGGCGCCATTCGGTTCCGATGCTCCAGCGCGTATTGGCCAACATGGCCATGCCATCGTTTCCGTTACTGGCAAAATCGTTTTCGGCCATAAAATGAAACATCCTGTCATCGGCATAAAGTTTTCGAAGTGCCCGTTTAGGATTTGGAATTTCGGGGTTTGGTGCTGAGTTTTCATAGCTGAAAATTTTACCCATCCCACTCATCATGTGGTATAAAATGTGGCAGTGAAAAAACCAATCGCCGCTTTCTGAAGCACTAAACTCAATGGTATCACGCTCCATGGGCATGATATCCAATACATTTTTTAAAGGAGCGTAATCGCCCTGCCCATTAATTACCCTGAAATCGTGTCCGTGCAAATGCATAGGATGCCGCATCATACTGTTATTGTATAAAATGATGCGCAGATTTTCGCCTTTTTTGATCAGGATCTTATCTTCTTCCGAGATGGTTTTATTATCCAAAGTCCACACATAACGGTTCATGTTGCCCGTTAACTGGAACTCCATTTCGCGGGTAGGTGCCTGAGGTAAGACCGTTTTTACAGGCGAACGCAACCTATCATAATTCAATGTGGTAATGGGTCCTTTGTTGTGGCTATCCATGCCATGTGTTTTATGCGCATCGGCAGTACCTGTCATGGCATCATCCAACTCTGTATACATTACCGCATTCATATCCATCACCTGGTTCTGCATTTTCATCCCCTCCATCTCTACCATATTCCCATTCATATCCATCATTTCGTTCATCATTTTCATGCCTTCGAAATATTTCAATTTGGGTAATTTTTGAGCCGGCACCTTTTCCCCTTTGCCAAGCCAGAGGGAGGCCGATCGGGTACGGTCTTCGGGTGTTACCAAAAATTCGTAACTTTTATTTTCAGGCACGGTCACCACTACATCGTAGGTTTCTGAAACGGCAATAATAAGCCTGTCTACTTCTACGGGTACTACATCGTTACCATCGTTGGCCACTACCGTTATTTTCCCACCTGCATAATTGAGCCAGAAATAGGTAGAAGCCCCGCCGTTAGCAATGCGTAACCGTACTTTATCGCCTGCTTTGAGGCTATTTGGTACCTGGTATTGGTCTTTTCCGTTTACCAAAAATGCTTCGTAATACACATCACTCACATCCATAGCGTTCATCCGCTTCAGTTCGTTGGTGAGCTTGGTTTTAAAATGTCCGCTTTTTATGGCTTCAGCATAACTTTGCGTGGTACCCTTTTTTATCGCGAACCAATCATTGGCATTGTGCAATCGCCTGTCAACTTCATGGGGCATCATATTGGTCCACTCACTTAAAACTACCGGAACCGTAGGGATGGCAGGCTCTTTTCTTTTATTTAAGATCATGGCACCGTACATCCCAATCTGCTCCTGCAGGCCTGAATGGCTGTGGTACCAATGGGTACCGCTCTGTATAATGGGAAAACGGTAAACATGGGTTGTATTGGGCTCGATAGGCATCTGGGTTAAATAGGGAACTCCATCATACCGGTTAGGCAAAAATAGTCCGTGCCAATGCAATGAGGTCGACTCTTTTAGCTTATTGTGTACATGTATTTCTGCAGTATCGCCCTCCGTAAAGGTCAACGTTGGCATAGGTATCTGCCCGTTAACTGCAATGGCCCGTTTAGGTTTACCGCCAAAGGTTACCGTGGTATCTGCAACATACAAATCATAACGCACTACTCTTGGCAGCCTGTTGTTTTCTAAACCTTCTTTACCGTTTGCCTGGAGGGAGACTTTTTTTGGGGCAGTTGCTTTTACCTCCTGATGCTGATGTTGAGCAAAAGCGGAACCGCTAAGCAAAATCCCCAGACAACAAACTAAAATAAATTTCATTTTTGGTTTGTGCTTTATTTAAGTACCTCGGTTACCTTGCCACAAGTTAACATTTTATTCCCATAATACGGGTTTTTTATCCCCTCGCTATCGCTTAACCAATAGCTTTTTTTCATCGGACAATACGCGTAATACACCGGTTTATCATTCAGTTTTACCGCTTTTACCAATGCATAAAAATCGATCGATAAAGAAGTAAAATGATCTCTTTGATGTTCGATGTCTTTACTCTCCTCAATGTGCCCGGCATCAAATAATATTTTATCACGCAGTGCTTTCGAAGCATTGGTTTTCCCGTTGGCTTTTATTGCATTCATAAACGCGGTAGCTTTGGTGCCGGCCAGGCTTGCATCGCTGCTAATTAAAGCATCTTTAACTTCGTAATAAGCCTGAAGCGGGTTAACTGCCGATACTTTTTCCTGTGCCTGCAAACTGCCGGTCACTAAAAGTACCAGGACCTGGACGGCTAATAATTTAAATAAGGTTTTCATATTGTGCTTAATTTTTAAACAAAACTAGCGGTATGGCCTTCCCGGATGTTACACTTTAACCTAAAATGTTTATATAATTATAGTTGGGCCATGAGTTTGGCATTAAGCGGTTGGTGTGAATGGAGCGATTTAACAATTAATTTTTGAGAAATAAAGATTCTTCGACAGAGCTTTCATTAATTGATTCCAATATAAAGGCCCTCATCTCGACCGAAGCATAGCGGAGTGGTGAAATCTTTAGACGATATTAAAAGATCTCGCCGCTACGGTCGGGATGACGATACTTCGAGAACATTTATATCTTTAAATCCACTGTTATTTATTTTTACACAACAAATTATTCCTCAGGATGACAAATTACAGTTTTACCTCTCCCATCATCCATCTTACATTTCCCATATTACATTTTCCATCTTTAACCTATATTTGCGCATGCTTAAAAAAGAACGCTACAAACTTTTTGTAGAACATTTTTCGGCCAAGCAACCTGATGCAGAAACCGAGTTACATTATCATAACCCTTATCAGCTTTTAGTGGCAGTGATCCTCTCTGCGCAGTGTACCGATAAAAGGGTAAACATGGTAACTCCTGCCCTTTTTCATCGCTTTCCCAATGCTAAAGCGCTGGCAGAAGCCACTCCCGATATTGTTTTCGATTATATCAAAAGCATCAGTTATCCCAACAATAAGGCAAAGCACCTGGTGGGCATGGCCAATATCCTGCTTAACGAATTTAATAATGTGGTACCTTCGGGGATTGACGATTTACAGAAAATGCCCGGTGTTGGCCGCAAAACAGCCAATGTAATTGCTTCTGTAATTTACAATGCCCCGGCTATGGCGGTTGATACCCATGTTTTCCGCGTGGCCAACCGCTTGGGTTTAACCAATGGCAAAACTCCCCTGGCAGTGGAAAAGGATTTGGTTAAAAACCTTCCCGAACACGATATCCACATTGCACACCACTGGCTTATTCTGCATGGGCGTTACGTTTGTGTAGCCCGCAACCCGAAATGTGATATTTGTGAAATTACCTACATGTGCAGGTATTTCGAACGTTTAACCGCCCAAAACGAAAGAGACAAGCTAAAAGCTTAAAAAAATATTTTCATTTTACTATTGACATTAGCTAAAAAACACTTAACTTAGCTAAATATATTAGTATTTTAAATATCAACATTTAAGTATATTAGCCGATAATCGATTATATTTACGAAATCAATAAAAAAAGAAATGAGCACTGCAAATCCAGATAAATTAAAAGCCCTGCAACTTACTTTAGATAAACTAGAGAAATCTTATGGTAAAGGCACCATCATGAAACTTGGCGATACTGCCGTTGAACCTATAGATTTTATTTCTACCGGATCAATCAGTTTGGATATTGCTTTAGGCATTGGCGGTATTCCAAAAGGGCGTATCATCGAAATTTATGGCCCGGAATCTTCCGGTAAAACCACCTTGGCAACACATATTATTGCCGAAGCACAGAAAAAAGGCGGCATTGCAGCATTTATAGATGCAGAGCATGCTTTCGATCAGTTTTATGCAAAGAAACTGGGTGTAGATACCGACAACCTTTTAATCTCCCAGCCAGATAATGGCGAGCAGGCTCTGGAAATTGCCGATAACCTGATCCGCTCTGGTGCGATAGATGTAATCGTAATCGACTCTGTAGCAGCTTTGGTTCCTAAGAGTGAAATTGAAGGCGAAATGGGCGACAGTAAAATGGGTTTACATGCCCGTTTAATGAGTCAGGCACTGCGTAAATTAACCGGTACCATTTCAAAAACCGGATGTTGCTGTATTTTCATTAACCAGCTGCGCGATAAAATAGGGGTAATGTTTGGTAACCCGGAAACCACCACCGGAGGTAATGCCCTTAAATTTTATGCCTCCGTACGTTTAGATATCCGCCGTATTTCACAGATTAAAGACTCAGACGAAGTTTCAGGTAACCGTGTTAAAGTAAAAATTGTTAAAAATAAAGTAGCGCCGCCTTTCCGTATTGCAGAATTTGACGTGATGTTTGGCGAAGGTATTTCTAAAAATGGGGAGATTATCGACCTGGGTGTTGATTTTGGCATCATCAAAAAAGCAGGTTCGTGGTTCTCTTACGGAGATACCAAGCTTGGCCAGGGCAGGGATGCCGTAAAACAATTGCTGAGCGATAATCCTGAACTTGCCGAAGAACTGGAAATTAAAATTAAAACCGAAGTAACTGGCGAGCATCTGGCAGAAAAATAAACCGGATCAGCTCCTGTTGAACATAAAAAAAGCGTCCTGATTTAAAACCGGGACGCTTTTCTATTTTTTAAAATCCTCGTTAATAACTAACCGAAATGCCAAAGTTTACCGAAGTACCTCTTCCTTTCGAATAAAAACCCGGCTGCATAAACCATTGCGCCCTTGCCGGAAAATAATCCTGGTTAAAAATATTGTCGATACCTAAAGTAAGCCTGGTATTCTTTTTAACCTGGTAAATCCCCGCGAAGCTGAATAAATGATAAGCTTTTACTGCACCTTCGTTGCCATTATATACACCATTGGCGTTTTTCAGGAAGCGGTCGCGTGAATTGATACCTGTATAATTCAGGGTTAAATCCAATACTTTTAACGGGCTATAGGTAACCGAGGCCGTAACTTTTGGGGCCGAAATGCGGCGCCCGTTAAGGTAAAGATCTACCGCGTCGTTAAATTTACCGTTTTTATCAATATCGCGTTTTCCTTCCGTATAGCTATAACTGGCCGATAAACTTAAAACATCTATCAAACGGTAATCGGCAGCAACTTCAAAACCATAAATTTTTTCGGGATTTCTGGCCGTATTAAACAAACCGGTAGCAGGATCATACACCACTTCGATTCCTAGTTTTGAGGTACTGATATAAGCAGAAGCAGATAAGGTTAGTCCCGCAATCCTGCTTTCGAACCCTGCCTCATAGTTATTAACTTTTACGGCATCTGTATTAATCTTGTCGATGCTGTTTACTTTTGCATCACGTAAGGCAAGGCCAATATCCATCACCGAAAAACCTTGGGAGAAACTCACAAAAGGACTAAAAACATTAAACTGATTATACCTTAGGCCGGCATTAAAAAGGTAGGTACTGTATTTTAAATTTCCTCCGGTTACCTCAAAAGACGGGGTAATGGTCGTATTGTTCGCTCCGGTAGTTCTTAAGGTACGGTAATCATCAACCGCTATATTTACATTTTCGTAACGCAAACCGGTTTTAAATACAAGCTTGCTTAAAATATTAAAATCGGCCTGTGCAAAAGGTGCCGTATTGGTCATGTCCATTGTTGGTACCCATACCCTGCCATCAACCAGCGGCTGCGCAGTTTTATCTTTCATAAAATCTGCACCATAGGCCAGGTTTATTTTCAAGAAGTTACGGGTCAGAATTGGTGTTTCAAAAAATAAACGTGCTCCCTTTTTATCATTTTTGGCAAGCGACTGGCCATCACCTCCATCAAAACGCCCTAACGATACATAGAATACGTCTTTACGGGTTTCGTAATAAACATCAGCATTTAAACTCGACCGGAGAAAGGTACTATCTATTTTATACGACAGATTTAAATTGTGGTTATAATCAACCCCGGTAGGAATGCCGAGTGGTTTTCCCAATACCCCTGTTGCTTTCTGCCCGGTTGCCAGATTACCATTTACCAAAGTAAAATTACTGTTCTGCAAACTGCTGTAAGTATTATAGGTAAGCTGTACCCGTCGATTTTTGGCAGGTACATAACCCAATTTGGCAAATGCATTATATGTATCTGTTTCGCCTAAGCTGTAGTTAGGGCCAACAACATCGCCCTTTGCATCTTTATATTCACCGGTTTGCTCGTACATCCCACTTACCACATAATCAAACTTACCCAGCTTTCCATAAAACATCTGGTTAATTCTTCCTCCTCCGGAGTTTTTAACCTTCACCAGCGATCCATTTAAGTTGACCTGGGTTTTACCGGCAAATTTTGCAGCAGTATCCGGAACCAGGGTGATGTAATTTACCAAACCGCCGGCAGCACCATTGCCATAAATGGCAGTTGCCCCTTTTACCACTTCAATGCGTTCGAGTACCGATGGATCAATCGATCTCAGGTCTACCTCCGCATTTCTTAAGGGCGAAGATTGTGAAACGCCATCTATCATCACCAGCATCGGGCGGCCACGCAAGTTCTGCCCAACATTATTACCGGTTTGGGCCGTAGGTGCAAAACCAGGAACCTCATTAGCCAAAATACTGCTCAAATCGGGCGTAATCGCCATTTCTCTCTCCAGCTTTTTCTTATTTACAATACTTACCGAAGTGGTAATATTTTTAATGTCCTCAGCTTTTCTTGAAGTGGAGATCACCACCTCATCGAGGGTATTGGCAACAGCTTCCAATGCGATATTGATGGTCGTATCGTTTTTTACCGATGGGATATGCTGTGTAAATGTTTTGTAGCCCACCGCATTTACACTGATGTTAAAAGGCACACTGCCCTTGATGTACAAAGAATAATAACCTTTGCTATCTGCCTGAACTTTCTGGCCAAACACGGATATGCTGGTGTAGGGGATTTCGCTTTTTTGGTCTTTAACATGCCCTTCTATCTTAACATTCTGTGCATGCAACAGAAGAAAATTACAGGCAAGTGCAGTAATCATCAGTATAAGTTTTTTCATCTATCTTAAATTTTGGCAAAGATAGAAAAACAAATACTAAATAGAATAAGTCTAAATAAAAAATAAAAACAGCCTAATTCTGGCTAAAAACGGCATCGAAGTCTTTGGTAACGTATACAATTACCAGGAGAGCAGCTATAACCAGGGCCCCTAAAATGATTACGCCCCAACTTCCTTTAAGTTTGTCTTTATCCTTCCTGATCAACCAGTAAATGATAGCGATAAGCGGTACCGCACAAACTATCCAAAATATTAATGATGCTCCAGTCATATATATAAGTTCAATTTAAAAAATTCTCGTTGCCAGTTTTTAATTGGCTGTTTATAGTTTTTTGCCACCAAAACACAAAAAAAGATCTGAAATAAATTCAGGATAACGCCCCCTAAGGTGGTAACGGGCTAACAAGTTCAGGCCATTAATCATAAATTATTGACCAATGAACTAATGACCAGTGAACCAATCACCAATGATCAATTAACCAATCACCAATTAATCAATCACCAGTGAACCAATGTACCAATGACCAATGACCAATGACCAATGAACTAATGAACCAATGAACCAATGACTAATGAACCAATGACCAGTGAACCAATGACCAGTGAACTAATGACCAGTGAACCAATGTACCAATCACCAATGAACCAATGACCAGTGAACTAATGAACCAATGACCAATGAACCAATGAACCAATGAACTAATGAACCAATGGCCAATATAACCTCCCTAAAATTCCATCCGCGCCATTGGCGAAACATCCTGTCCTACAAAATCGTTTTTCAAAAACTTATGGTATCCGGCAATGGCAATCATCCCTGCATTATCGGTACAATACTGAAAAGCCGGGATATAAATGTTCCAACCCAGTTCATCTGCAGCTTGCTGTAATCCGTTTCTTAAACCTGAGTTTGCAGAAACACCCCCGGCAATCGCAATTTCTTTAATTCCGTATTGTTTGGCCGCTTTCTTTAATTTGTTCAGCAAAATCTGTATAATACTATATTGAACCGACGCACAGATATCATCCAAATTTTCGGCTATAAAATCAGGATTTTCTTGTTCCTGTTTCCTGATAAAATACAGGATAGAGGTTTTAAAACCGCTAAAACTAAAATTCAGACCGGCAATCTGGGGTTCAGCAAATTTAAAGGCCAAAGGATTTCCATGCTGTGCATGTTTATCAACAAGTGGTCCGCCGGGATAAGGCAAGGCCAGTAATTTGGCCGTTTTATCAAAAGCTTCGCCTGCTGCATCATCTAATGTTTCGCCAACAATCTCCATATCGAAGTAATCTTTCACCAGTACAATCTGTGTATGCCCGCCCGAAACGGTAAGGCACAAAAACGGAAAACCGGGTTTCGGATCGTCAATAAAATGCGCTAAAATATGCGCATGCATATGATTTACAGAAATTAGAGGTACATTTAAAGCTAATGCGAAAGATTTTGCAAACGAAACGCCTACCAGCAACGACCCTAAAAGGCCGGGTCCACGTGTAAAAGCTACGGCATTAATGTCCTGTTTTGTAACTTTGGCATTAATTAAAGCTTGCTGTACGGCAGGTACAATATTTTGTTGGTGTACCCTTGAAGCTAATTCAGGTATAACACCACCATAATTTTGATGAATTGTTTGGTTTGCAATAACATTGGCAGTAATTTTGCCGTTGTTACAAATAGCAACGGATGTATCATCGCAAGAAGATTCGATAGCAAGTATAACAGACAAATTATTAATATTTAAGCTGCAAAATTATTAAAAAACTATTTAAAATACTCCTTTGGGTAATCGCATCAATCATCCTGCTGTTTGCGCTTCTTATTTTTTCGTTACAATTTAAGCCCGTTCAAACTTATTTTGCCCAAAAAGCCGCTGCCTATTTATCGAAAGAGCTTAAAACTACTGTATCCATCAAGAGCCTCTACATCAAACCTTTTAAATCTATTGTACTCGAAAACCTTTTGGTTTTAGATCTACAAAAAGATACTTTGTTGAGCACCCCACAGTTTATGGTCGATATTAATCAGTTATCCATTGATAAAAAGATTATCGACATCAATACCGTTCAAATTAACAATGGCCAGTTTTTCCTAAAGGATTTCAAAGATAAGTCTTCTAACCTCGATTTCATCATCAACTACTTCGATTCAGGTAAACCTAAAGTAAAGAAAAAGAAAAGTAAGCCTTTTGATGTGGGAATTGGCCGTATTATTTTAAACCGGTTCGCCTTCCGGTACATCAACTATGCTGCAAAAGATACCAGCCAGGGTAAAACGGTAAACTTTGAGAACGTAGGTATTAAGGAGTTAAGCGGGATTTTTGAAGGGCTCGACACCAAAAACCATTTGATTAAAACCAACATCAAAAACCTGACTTTTAGGGAGCATAGCGGATTTTACCTGAAAAACTTAACGGCCCAAACCACGATTGACAGTAATGCCATAGAACTTAAAAACCTGTTGCTCGAAACCAATCAGAGCCGTTTAACCGATTACTACCAGATGCGGTTTAACAGCTTTAAAGACTTTAACCACTATATAGATAATGTGCGGATGAAAGCTATCTTTAAAGATAGCCACATCACCTCAAGGGATATTGCATTTTTTGCCCCTGAAATGAACAGCATGAAACTCGACCTGGATGTGGATGGTCAGATCACCGGTTTGGTGAATAACCTTAAAGCCAAAAAACTATCGTTAAGAACCGGTAAAGCCACACACATTAAAGGCGATTTTATTTTAAAGGGGCTGCCGAAATGGAAAGAAACCTTTATGGACCTGAATATTGAGATGGCAGGAACCAACAGAACTGATCTTGCAGAGGTATTGGCGGGGATTACCAACAGTAAAAAAGAGATGATTCCTAAAATGGTGAGCAAATTTGGCAACATTAACTTTAACGGGAGCTTTACAGGGTTTCAGAACGATTTCATTGCTTATGGTGAATTTAAAACCAAACTTGGCCGCATCGTTTCGGATGTGAACATGAAAATCGATAAAAAGGATGTCCCATCTTACACCGGGAATGTAAAAACCTACGATTTCAATATCGGAAACCTGATCGATGAAAAGAGTTTAGGCCGCATCAGTTCTTCTTTGTACGTAAAAGGGCGTGGAACAGCACTGAAAGACCTGACCGAGAAAATAAATGGCGATGTAGATTATATAGACTTTAACCATTACCGTTACCACAATGTGAAGATTGACGGAACTTTCGACAAAAAATACTTTGATGGCAAACTGAGCATTAACGACCGTAATGTAAAACTGATTTTCGATGGCGGGGTTAACCTCAACCCGAAACTACCGGTATTCAACTTTAATGCCACCATTTCCAGAGCAAGGCTGAAGGCTTTAAAACTGATGAAAGATTCGCTGATGGTTGATGCCAAGTTTAACACCAATTTCTCGGGCACCAACCTCAACAATATATCCGGTAAATTGCTGATCCAGGAGATCAGTTTAAAAAATCCTAAAGGCACTTACAGTGTCGATTCGGTTCAGCTTACTGCCAATGGTACAGGTACCAACCGTGTGCTCGATATCCGTTCGGATATTTTAGACGCCAGCATTAAGGGCGAATACGATCTTAATTCTATTGTTTCGTATTATAAAGCGATTGCCAAAACCTATATCCCCTCTTTACGGGCTGATATCATCAAATACAAAAACCAGATTTTTGAGTTTAACCTGAAGGTCAAAAAATTCGAGCCGCTTGCACAGCTTTTTGCCCCCGGCCTGGTATTGGAAGAGGGCGCTACGCTAACCGGTAATTTCGATTCGCGCAACAATACGGCAACGTTAAACGGCTTCGTAAAAAAATTAAAATACGATGGCATTATCATCAATAATATCATCCTCGACGAAAACACCACCACGCAGCAACTTCAACTGATTGTAACCTCCGACCGGGTACAGATCAACGACAGTTTGTTCATTAAAGATGTAAACATTTCCAACATCCTCCGGAACGACAGCCTGGCTTTTAACGTAAAAATGTCGAACGCCGATGAAGACAATCAGCTCGATTTAAACGGCCTGGTAGAATTTACCAAAAACCAGGATACCACCGCACGTCTCAGTGTATTGCCATCCATCTTAAAAATAAACAGCGAAGAATGGCGTATACAGGAAAAAGTACGCATTGTACTGAATAATGGCAAAACAGAAATCAGCAATTTCGATTTAACCAACGGGAAACAGCAGGTTATTATTGATGGATTAATTTCGGAAGACCCTAAAGATTTAATCAGCATTGGTTTTAAAGATTTTAGCCTGAAAACCCTTAACCCTTTTACCAAAGGCTTTGGTGTTAAACTGGGCGGAAACCTGAATGGTACCACCGATCTGTATGGCATATTAAAAGCACCAAGGGTAACCAACGATTTAAAGATCGATTCGCTTAATTTTAACGACATCTACATCGGGGCCTTAACCGATACCTCATCGTACAACAATGAGAGCAAAAAAATCAACGTATTTACACGGATCATGGCCGACGATTCGGAGACTTTTAAACTCACCGGAAACCTCGATCTTAAAGAGAAAGAAATAGACCTCGGACTGAAAATGAACGAGAGCAAACTGACCATCCTCGAGCCTTTTGTTAAACAGCTGGTATCGAATTTAAAGGGGAACATCTCTGCCGATTTAACGGTAAAAGGAAAATTCGATAAGCCCGAAATTAACGGAAGTGTAGCCCTGGATAAGGGGCAGCTGATGGTAAACTACCTTAAAACCACCTATGTGATTACCGATAAGGTAGAAGTGAACAACAGTGTGATCAAGCTTGATGATTTTACGCTAAACGACCTGGAAGGGCATGAAGGAACGGCACGCGGCAGTGTTGATTTAAACGACATCAACTACCCTACACTGGATGTAAAAATCAATGCCAACAGTTTAATGGCCTTAAATACGACCGCGAAAGACAATTCGATCTATTACGGGCGGGCATATGGTACAGGTGTATTTACCTTTACCGGCCCAACCAATAAGATGAAGATTGATATTAAGGCAAAAACAGAAAAAGGGACTGTTTTCAACCTGCCTTTAAACAGTTCGGAAACGATATCGGATAAAGATTTTATCAATTTCGTGAGTCGCGATTCTACTGTTGTGGTGAAGAAAAAAACCAATTTCGACGGTATTACACTTACTTTTAAACTGACGATCGATCCGAATACCACCGCCAATATTTACACCACATTGGGTAATTTAAGTGGTAAGGGTAATGCCGATCTGAACCTGAACATTAACAGTTTCGGCGATTTCGAGATGTCTGGCGATTATATTATTGAAACCGGAAGTTTCGACTTTACGGCCCAGGAAGTCATCAATAAAAAATTCGAGATCAGGCAAGGGGGGACCATCCGTTGGACGGGTAACCCTACCGCCGCACAGATTAACTTAAAGGCAGTGTATGCCTTAAGGGCAAGTTTAAACGATCTTTACAAAGCGGCCAACCGCGATGCCAGCAGTAATGCCAACCAAAGGGTAAATACCGAGGTAGAAATGGGATTAACGGGTTTACTGTTAAAACCTGATATTAAGCTCGATATTAATTTCCCTTCACAACCTTCTATTAAAGAAGAGCTGCAAACCTATTTCAGCGATCAGAATAACCTGAACTTACAGGCTTTCAGCTTAATCATAAGGAGAAGTTTTGCACCTGGCAACGGTGGCGAATCGATCGGTAACCAGCTTAGCTCTACCGCAACCAGTACCGCTACCGAGCTGGTATTTAACCAGTTTAACAATGTACTTTCTTCATTGAACTTAAACTTTGTCGACCTGAACGTACGTTCGCTGAGTGAAGCCAATGCTTCGTTCAAGTTCTTTAACGACCGTTTAATTATTAATGCGGGTATTGTAGACCGAAATAGTGTGAATGATTTTACCGTTATCGATTTCTCTAAAGACAATGTGGGCAGGGAGGTGGAGGCCCTTTTCTTAATCAAAAAAGACGGAAGTTTAACGGTTAAGGCAGCAAATAAACCCCCTACACAACAAAGTATATTCTTAAACAGTGGCATTAGCCCAACAGCCAACGTCACTTCTTTTGGCTTGGTTTATACCCAGCAATTTGATACGTTTAAGGAGTTTATCCAGAAAATTTCAGGGGCTTACCGCCGCAACCTGAAAAGGAAACAAAGCCAAACCCCGGTTAAAACGAACAAATCGATCAATAAGGAAGCCATTATTAACCAGAGCAAGGGAAACCAGCGGAGGTAGAATTGGTTCATTAGTTCATTGGTCATTGGTCATTGGTTGATTAGTTTATTGCTCATTGCCCAGGGTTAATTGGTTAACTGTAACCCAAGAGCCGACAGCTTCATTACCCAATAAATTGAGGATGGTAAAATGCATGAATAAAGATCCTTCACTGCGTTCAGGATGACAAAACCAATTTAAAAGCTGTCATTCTGAATGAAATGAAGAATCTTTACCCTAAAAGCTAACAGCTCCATTCCCAATAAATTGAGGATGGTAAAATGCATTAATGAAGATCCTTCGCTGCGCTCAGGATGACAAAACCAATTTAAAACCTCTCATTCTGAATGAAATGAAGAATCTTTAACCTAAGAATCAACAGCTTCATTACGCCACAAATTGAGGATCGTAAAATGCATGAATAAAGATCCTTCGCTGCGCTCAGGATGACAAAACCAATTTAAAACCTGTCATTCTGAATGAAATGAAGAATCTTTAACCTAAGAGCCAACGGCTCCATTATCCAATAAATTGAGGATCGTAAAATGCATGAATAAAGATCCTTCACTGCGTTCAGGATGACAAAACGAATTTAAAAGCTGTCATTCTGAATGAAATGAAGAATCTTTACCCTAAAAGCCAACAGCTCCATTACCAATAAATTGAGGATGGTAAAATGCATTAATAAAGATCCTTCACTGCGTTCAGGATGACAAAACAGCTTTCTCCACTCCATTACACTCCGGTTGAAAAGACGATGGTGTGGGGGATGACCTGGTGAAATCAGCTCCCGGTTCACGGCTTAAGCCTTTAACAACTAAAAAAGCCAATATCGAACCTGCGTTCAATACTGGCTTTCTTCTTTTTATGATCGGGTCATCTAGGCGCTGGCCTGGAAAAATGCCGAACGCCAAACGCTTCATCTAGCCCTTCATGATCGAATGGCCCATTTTATCTCTTTTGGTCGCTAAATAACGTTCGTTATGGATGTTACTTGCAATTTCGATCGGAATGTTTTCTACTACCTCCAGGCCATACCCTATTAAACCGGCCCTTTTGGTTGGGTTATTACTCATCAGGCGCATTTTAGTAACCCCTTCTGATCGCAGAATCTGCGCACCTACGCCATAATCGCGTTCGTCGCCTTTAAAGCCCAATTTAATATTCGCTTCTACCGTGTCGAAACCGGCATCCTGTAAGTTATACGAACGTAATTTATTAATCAGTCCGATACCCCTGCCTTCCTGGTTCATGTATACAACGATGCCTTTACCTTCTTTTTCGATCATTTCGAGCGCCTTGTGCAACTGCGGACCACAATCGCAACGGCACGATCCAAAGATATCACCCGTTACACAAGAGCTGTGTACCCGTGCCAAAATCGGTTCGTTGGCGCTCCATTCGCCTTTAGAAATGGCCAGGTGTGTGGCATTGTTATCCAGCTGTGTATAAGCCGTCATTTTAAAATCGCCCCAGGCAGTAGGTAAATTGATGCTAACTTCCTGTTTAATCAAACTATCGATGTTTAAACGGTAGGCGATTAAATCTTCTATTGATATAATTTTTAGCTGATGTTGTTCGGCAATTTTAAAGAGATCCGGAAGCCGGGCCATTTCGCCGTCTTCTTTTAAAATCTCTACCAATAAACCTGCCGGTTTCATTCCGGCCAAACGGGCTAGGTCTACCGCAGCTTCGGTATGGCCAGCGCGCCTGATCACACCACCATCTTTGGCAATTAAAGGGAAAATATGCCCGGGTCTGCCCAACTCTTCGGGGTCGGTTTTAGGATCTACCAAAGCCAGCATGGTTTTAGAACGGTCGCTTGCTGAGATCCCCGTGGTACAGCCATGGCCTACCAGATCTACCGAAACGGTAAAATTGGTTTCGTAAGCTGCTGTATTCTTGCCCACCATCAGGGTTAGGTTCAGTTCTTTACAACGCTCTTCGGTTAAGGGCGCACAGATTAAACCACGTCCGTAAGTGGCCATAAAGTTGATGATCTCGGGGGTTGCATTTTCGGCAGCCGTCAGGAAATCGCCTTCGTTCTCTCTATTCTCATCATCTACAACAATAATCACTTTACCAGCTTTTATATCTGCGATGGCTTCTTCTATTGTGTTTAATTTCGTTTGCATTTTATCTAGCATTATCGGGCAAAACTTGCGTACGGTGCGGTATAACCACTTTATTCCGCAAGCATAAACCACTACAAATGTACAACCTTATCACGCATTATTCAGATCGAAATATCATTTGTAAGTAAAGGAAAAAGGGGCCTATTTTTGCTTCTTTTTAAACACTTTAAGGATAAGCTCCTTGTAATAATTCACATCAAACAGCGCCGAATCTACCGTGGCTTTATAGGTTAAGAAGGCCGCCAATGGCGACAAAACAATTACGGCGATCCACATGCCGAATATCGGGTTCAGGTTTCCTTCGCGTGCTGATTTTTCGGCCACGGTGGTAATAATATGGTACACCAGGAAGAAACAGATGGCCACTACCACAGGTAAGCCCATCCCTCCTTTTCTGATAATAGCCCCCAGTGGCGCACCGATAAAGAAAAGCAGTATGCAGGAGGCGGCCAGCGTAAACTTGCGTTGATATTCTACCGTTGTAAAAATAATTTCGCCCATTAAATCGGTTTGGCGCGGAACCCAGTTGGGTACGTGCTGCATAATATTGGCCACCGTGTTGCTGGCATTATCGAGCGCCTGCTTACGCGATCCGTTTGGAATACTTTTCAGGATCACGTCATTAATTTCTTTAGGCACAGCCTTCACTTTGGTATAGCCTTTAGCGGTATTAAACTGTTTAAAGTTACTGGTAAAAGTGGCAATGGTCCTGATATTTAAACTATCGAGCTGCTTATTCAGTGAATCGCGTTTTTTTACGATCCCCTTTAAGTTAAGCATCGGGGTACTGTTCCCAAATGCATTTGGGTCGGTAGTACTCGGATCGAAAGACGACATATCAAAACGCGGCCAGGTTTCTTTAAAACGGTTCCTGGTAAAAACCTGCCTTGGGTTGTACATCCCATTCTTTGAGGCTTGCTCTTCGTACTGGATGCCGTTTTTAAGGTTAAGCTGCAGGAATTTACCATCGGAGGTTTTACTCATTTTACCCTCTTTAGCCAGGATAATTTTCGGAATGCCGTTGTTCTCCCGGTGATCGTAAATCATGATATTGTGCAGGGTACCATCTTCTTCTTTAGAATCTACACGGATGGCATAACCCGGTATATCATTGTTAAAAACACCAGGCTTGATTAAAAAGGAGAGTTTTTTATTGCGGATATCATACAGCAGCGAGCCAAATTTCAGGTTGGCCTTGGGCAGCATGTAGTTGGCAAAAAAGAAAGAAGCAAAGGTGAGCATCAGAATCACCACAAATAAGGGGCGCATGGCCTTCTGTAAAGAAATTCCAGCCGATTTAATGGCCACAAGCTCATAATTTTCGCCAAGTGTACCAAAAGTCATGATGGAAGAAAGTAGTACCGATAATGGAAGCGCCATTGATACGTTGGCGGCCGAGGCATAATACATCAGCTCCAAAATGGTGTACCACTCGAAACCTTTTCCGATTAAATCATCAATCCATTTAAAGAGGAAAAACATCAACAAAATAAACATCATAACAAAAAATGTTGCTATGAATGGCTTCACAAATGCTTTTATTAACAGAAGATGTATTTTTTTCACCCTGCAAAGGTAAACAATACGGAGATAATATTATGCACCCAATACGCTAATCAGGTAATCGATCTGGTTATCCCAGATCTGTTTTTTCTCCGCCAGAAGTTCATCGGTAGTAAAATCAGTAATCGAGAGGGCAACATCATTGGTTAATTCGTCCTGTACAATTTCCATCTCAAAATAACATTGAGGTTCATCATCCAGCCACTTAAACTTAACCAGTTTATTTTCTTTAACGGCAACAAGCTTTGCTTTTTGCTGCTCATCATCCCAGGTAAACGTGTATATCTGATCGCGGAAATTTACATCGTCCGCAAACCATTGCGATAAGCCGTTTGGCTCACTTATAAAACTGTATAATATTCTTGGTGACGATCTAACTTCGTACTCTAGTGTAAATTTTTTCTTTTCTGCCATGTTAGTACTCTACCAGGATAATTTCCGGACTACTTTTTTAATATTATTTTTCTAAAGAAAGGTAATTTATTCTATATCTGCAACAATATAATTTTTATTGGTTTCGGGTGGTGGTGCATTGGTTCATTTGCCATTGGTTTAGTGGTTATTGGGGTAACCGGCTGATGGTTTGAATCAGTTAACCGATTCCGGATAACCACCCCAACCCGCCGCCTCCTGCGTCATTGCGAAAGCGATTCTTAACCGGGTGAAACAATCTTCAACCATACGATATCCGGCGCCAGATGATTCACACCAAACGCCTACCGCCAAACGCCTCCTTCCCTTTAATTATTCCTGTAATAGGATAGTTTACCTTTCTCTACCCCCTTGTTTACCTTTCTCTACCTATTCTTTACCTTTTGTTTACCTTTTCTGTATACCAGGTTAACCCCATGTTAACCCTTTGCTTACCCATTCTTTACCCTGGCGTTACCTCATTCATTACCTAAAAGGTAAAGATCTGGCGAACACCAGCTACAGCAAAGGTCAACTTGGGGATAACTTGCTCGCACCAACAGGTATAGCGCCCCGATACACCTGGTCTTTCCATAACATGAAATATCTCCGAATACAGCAAAAACAGGCCTGATGACACCATTGTAGTAACCAACAATCGCTTAAGCTCCCTGTAAATATCGCTGTTCCTTAGGTTACCGCCGGCTAAAAACAGGCTCCGTTAGCAGCCAAAACAACCCTTACAGCCTATTCAAAACAATAAAATTTACTGATTAATAGCGCTTTAAAGTATTTTTCACATTTCTTTTTTATAGAATGTATATTTATTCTATATTTGCAGCTCTTAAAAATAACCATAGTTGTATTTACGTTATACAGTAAATATACACCCGGCGGGGTAGCTCAGATGGTTAGAGCGCAGGATTCATAACCCTGAGGTCGGCAGTTCGATCCTGCTCCCCGCTACCATAGTGGGCAAATCAAATTTTTGTTTGGTTTGCCCCTTTTTTTTGCCCTCAAAAACGGCCTTTAAAGTACCTAGAACGCGTACAGCCTCATTCATTCGAACAGTTCGATGTTGTGTTCCGTCAAAAGTGAGTTTTTGGGGATAGATCGAACTAATTAATCGCCTTTTTCCTTCAGAATCTGCCTCTATATATATTTCATGAAGGTTTTTGAGCAACCCAGTCGCTTTTCCGATTAATTCACCAATATTCTCTTTTCCCCTGGATAAATCGATGAGTCTATTTTCAAGAATAAGGATATTTCTTTCACAGTCTGATTTTATTTTCCTGTACTCAAAATCAAGAATTACATCATTGAGCATTTTGTCCCTAGCCTTAGAAATTCTATTATTAAACTCCTCCAACTGTTTTTTTACATTTAATAATTCATTATTATCTTCACTTGAAAAAGCTTGATAAACCTGCTTCAAAATCATAACATACGCCTCATGCAAGAGTGGATCTATAGTGTATTTTTTTAACTCCTCCACAAAAAGTTTATTGACTTTTTCCGCGCTATATCTCACTCCACATTTCGAAAAGCAATGGTAATAGTGATAGTGCTTGCTGTAACCTTTTGAAGCACTACCTGAGAGCATGTAGCCGCACTTTGGACAGATCAGAAAGCCACGCAAGGGAAGCGCATCAGGAGAAGATATAGTCGTCTTTTTTGGTTTGTTTCTACCGTTCAAAACATCCATAGCTTTATAAAAAATTCTTTCTGAAACTATCGCTTTATGTTGGCCCATAACAGTATGGGCTTCCTCCTCCTTGTATTTCGCAATGGGTATCCTACCGCAGTAAATGGGATTTCTAATAATCTGCCAAAAATTTTTTCTGCCTGTCTTCAGCCCTTTATTCGATGCCGCCTTCCAGATCTGATCAATGTACCACTTACCCGTAGCTAATTCGTCATATACCCACTTCATTATTGACGCTTGGGGCTCTACAGGACAAATATACTTTCGCCCGTCTTCGGTTACTTTGTTAGTATAACCTATGGGCGCAGGTCCCATCCATCGCCCTTCTTTTCTTGCTCTTCTCATTCCGTGAAAAGTATTGAGCGCTCTTCTATCATTTTCCACCTCGGGAGCTGCGAGATAGAAAGCCAGCATCATTTTGTTTTCAGGAATGGAGATATCAAGAGGCTGCTCAATGGCCTGAGGCTCTATACCGAGATCAGCCAAAATTTTTATCATCTGATAGGCATCTCCTGCATTTCTGCTGAATCTGTCCCATTTGGTGAAAAGTACCAAATCCGTTTGTCCTCTTTTCTTTTTTAGATCTGCCAATAATTTTTGCCATGCAGGGCGTATGAAGCTTTTGGCGGAATGATCCTCAAAAACAACTTTCCTCACTTTGATATCTCTGGCGAAACAATATTTCTGTAAAACCTCTTCTTGGTTGCGTTGCGAATACCCCTTATCAGCCTGTTCATCAGTACTTACTCTAATGTATAAATCTGCTGTAATCATCTTTTTAAAACTTGCTCTACTTCCAAAATAGCTAAAATATATAGCAAATCCAAGATTTCCTTCGCTTGATTTATAGACATTTTTACACCTTTTTTCTTTAGCATTTCCATTAATTTCTCAGGGGTAATTCGCGCTATCGGTAGATATCTCATAAGCTGTGGATAAACCTAAAATTAATTACACGTTAAATGATCATTTGTATATTACGTTCGGGATCCCGTGCTTTTTGCCATATGTACTACTTCGGAATTATGCAATTTGGATTTATACCTTTTTTTCAGAATAGTGATTCGGATATTTTTTTGAAATCAAAATTTATCGGTAGAAGCAAATTAGCATTATGGTGGGGCCCACAAGCCACAGGTGAGCACTGGCCATTGTAAAGCATTTTTATAAATTCGTTCCAATCTTTATGATAAATTAAAGCAGATGATGGCAGAACCTAGTCAGACCTTTAACTTTTATGATGCTAATTTTGCTCGAAACTTAGATAGCTTCCGACTTTGAAAAGGTTTTTACTACTAGCTTTTTAATTATAGGGGTGACTAACAAGCATTCTTATTTTTAGCTTTCTTCCTCTGCACTAGGGATATCTTATTTATCGATATAAATCTCGCATATTCGTAGTTTTCAAACACGTCTTCCCTTTAGGATACTCGAGATTATTCATTTTTAGAATACATTACCAATTAGATATTGCAGAATTTTTGGATGATTTATTAGTGTTTTAAGTATTTCCGAGTTCCGAGGAAATACCCGACCTCAAGGGCGCAAGATTTTTTGTGTATACAAAAATACATCTTGCAAAACACCCGAGTGGTTGAAGGATTTCTTTAAGTGATATAATGTAGGTCAGTAATAATACGATTAAGGCTAGATAAAATATGTTTATAGCATTAAAAAAAGGTGGTATTATGAGATTTGAGATCCGTATGGAACGAAATCGAATCTATTAGGGCTGGTTTCCCAAAAACTTGCATCACAAAACAAAGTTTATTAAATTTATAGAGAAACGTTTGAATGATAAAAAAGTAATAATAGTTACATTAAGTTCTTTCTTTAGAGTTGCCATAAAGGCTAAATTGTCTTGAGAGCTTTGATGGCGTTTATCGTTCATTTGAAAGGTAATAAAGGTTTGAATTTAATATGATTATATTAGCTAAAAAATATTTAAAACTAAATCTAAATTATAATAATATGCTCAACGCCTCAAGAGTCAAAAATTTTATAACATTGTTGGATACAATTCCCATTATGTTTTTTACAAGCCATTTAAGTTCGTCGATAACGATTTCCAACAAATAACCGATGGATAGTGATATTTCCTACAGTAGAAGTTTTCCCGAGGATACTTGGGGCTCAACTTTCCACGAAATCTCATGCCTTTCAACTGGCGCCAATATTTTTGCATGCCATACCGACATCTCGGATCTGGAAAAAATCGCTACGGAACTCTCCGCGATCGTACAGGATCAATCCTGGATTCTGGGTCTAGACCATCGTGCCAAAAGAGCATATGAAACTACGGCAGCTGAAACTGCAAAGTCCTTGATTAAGGTTTTCCAGACAACGCTTTCACCTGAAAACAAAGTGGCGAGTGAGTTTGGGGAGCTGATGGTTTCAATGGGTTCTTCGAAAGCTCTTGAAGTGGTTTTCAAGCATAAATGCATTCCACTAGCTGAGATCTGGAAGCCCAAAATACTGGGGAACGAAGGCTTTGACTTTCATACCGTATGTCCAGGCAAGATGATTAATTTCGGAGAGGCGAAATTTTCCGCAACAGCAAACCCTTATGGAGGACTATCCGGAGGTAAAACAGGAGCTGGTGGTCAAGCGGATGGTTTTATCCAAAAGCAAAAACACCTCATGGACGGCATGCATTTGGGACAACTTGCGGGAGAGGATGCAACGTTGAATTTGGATAACGATCTATTTGGGGTGGTGCTCGCATTCTCCATCAATTCTACGAATCCCTTGGCCATATTTAAAAATGCATTAGAGCACTCTACTACTTATGAGCATTTGAAGAAAGCAAAGAATATTTACATTGTAGGCGTCAGTTATGAACTTAAAGCAGATTAAAGACACGGAAGATCCGTACGGTGATTTAGCTAAGCTGCTGGACATCATACACCGCCAGGGACCTGATAATCCGGCTATACTGGAAGAACTGAGTTATTACAAGGAATTCCATCTTGCCATTTTTCATCAGTTTGAGGAAAAGATCATCTCTGCGCTGGGGCTCTTTTATAAAATAAAAACCGCTAATAATCTTTATTCATTTCTAATGCAGGGATTCGGGCAGGAACATCTCGAAGATCACGGGGCACTCCTGACACCTGTTCAGGCAAGTATCCGCCGGGCGATAGATGATAAACAGTTCATATCGATCTCGGCTCCGACGAGTGCTGGAAAATCCTATTCCATACGCGATTTCCTTGCAGAGGGAGAGGGTGATGCAGTGGTAGTTGTTCCTTCCAGGGCATTGATTGCCGAATACATCAATTCGATGACCAGAAAGTTTGAGGATAACAAAGGTGTAATGATTTCCTCATTTGTTGACCTGGTCTTTAATGCCCGTAAACTCAGGCGTATTTTTGTGCTTACTCCTGAACGTTCCAAAGATCTTTACAAGTTCAAGGACAGGTTGAATATCGAAACCTTCTTTTTCGATGAAGCCCAGATTTCTGAGGAAAACAGCCGGGGCATCACTTTTGATGTATCAGTCCGAAGGGTAAAGAAGCACTTTCCGGATGCGAAGATCATATTTGCACATCCGTTTATAGATAATCCAGAGGCCCAGTTTTCCAAGCATCAGTTTGCAAGTGAATTCAGTTACGGACATTCCTATACCCATGGTTCTGTGGGCAAATTATGTATTGTAAAAAAAGATGAGACCTACTATTACTTTTCACCTTACATTGAAGGGGGGTACAAAAAGGTCAACTATCTAAAATTCGACGGTGATTTTCGGAGTTTTGCGATGAACGGCCTCCACACCATTCTCGTGTACGTTTCGAAAAACTCAATTTACAACGAAACTTTCAGAAACGGTTTTGAGGGCTTTATCCAAAACCTACCGCCGGTAACGAACAAAAAAGCACTGGAGATAATTGAAAATATCCGCCATATCGTTGGCGCGAACAAGCCCGGGCATGTATCCTCGATGGTGGAACTGCTCAAAAAAGGAGTTGTTATCCACCATGGTTCCATCCCCCTTGAAGTTCGGTTCCTGATAGAGGACTTTATTCGTGGCAAACACTCTTCTCTATGCTTTGCAACTAGTACACTTGCCCAGGGGATCAATATGCCATTTGACATTGTATGGCTAGAAAACAACAGATTTGAGGGAAATGCCAGTGAACGAGCACTTGCATTCAAAAATCTGATTGGAAGGGCTGGCAGACTCACCGAAGCAAAAATATTCGACTACGGTTATGTGTTTACAAATAGCGCCAAACTCTTTTCGGAACGCATCAAAACCCCATTCACGCTTAGTGAACAGTCAGTCATAGAAAATCCTCCTACAGGCAACCATGAGAACGATATAAAAGAACTGATTGAAGCAATCCAGAACAACACATTTGATGACGAAAAGAACATACCGATGTCAAAAGTCCAACGTCTATCGCATCCCCTTGTACTCGATTATTCAAAAAATTTTCTCGATATTTTTTATAGGATTTCCGACGATTTGAGGGAAAGTATCGGAGGGCTTTCCAATAAAGGCAACCGGGATAATGCCAAGATATCCCTTAGGCAGATTTACGAAGCTTCTCTCGGAAGAGAGCTTTTTAAAGGTGAAGAGAACGTCTTCAACCAGGCCATAGATATTTTCTTCCATGCAGCACAGGGGCGATCCTTTAGCGAAATTGTCGGTCTAAGGTATAGTTCAATAACCAATAGGGACAATCCCATGGCAACCAATGCAAACTTCTCACAACCTGCACATAAACTACCTGATAGCAGTCTGGAAAAAGCATATAGCCTATTTCCTATTGGAACACCGAATGCGGCAGTAAGTTACGACTCCATCGTGTACGACACCTATGACTATATGGACCAGGTAATCTCATTCTCCCTATCGGATACCCTGATCGCAGCATTTGAAATCTACTGGGAGAAGACTGAAGATGAAAGGGCTAATGACATCATAGAATTGCTGAGATATAACACCAATAACAAAAAACATATTCTGCTATTGAGGTATGGATTCACTCAGGAGATCATAAAGGAGATTGCTGAACATGTTGAAAAAATAGATGAAGACAGAATAGTCTTTTTACCTTCAATAAAGAACACCCCAGAATTCGTTCGAAAGATGGTTGATTGGTATCTACCAGATTAACGACAAATTAGAGGTCACAAAAAAATGTAATCTAAGAGCCTTTAAATACAACAATAAGCCCGCTTACCTGATTTAATTTTAATGGACACTAATACACTATGGAGGCTGACGTTAAACAATAATTTGGCTCTTTAAACCATATGAATGAAACCAAAATCCTACTCGCTATTCGAAGCCTATCATTATCTTAAGAGATATCAGCTCTCTGATAGCCTGTATCTAATTGGAGCTGTCAACGCTGCTTTAAAGTATGGACCTAAACATCTCATAACAGATGATCTTCCCGATGAAGTTTTAACCTGGCTAGGAAGAACAACGCAGGAACACCTCCGATTCAACATTTACGTGGGTGCAACACGGCTTGCAAGATTATTGCTATTGTCAGGGGCCAACGATCATAAGGGTAGTCCCTTGTCCCTTCTTGATAATTCATTGCCAAGCGCTATTGACGTAGCCGGATTTCTATACGACCCGGAACTCGAAACTCAGTTGAATAATGCATCATCAAACCTAACCAACAATATTTTAGGGAGAATAGGACAAATACAATTCCCGCTACAGGGTAACAGGCTTTCACTTTTAGGGCGGGCAATGTTACTATTTGAGACCTTACCTGTTCAGATAGAAGGACAATACAGTATTGACTATCAGCTAAAAACATATTTCGGGATTAGTGTTATGGAATTTTTGGCTACCGGACTTGCGTTGTGGATCAAATGCGACGGATCTATTGATTATAACCTTGATGTGGATACCCGACTAGACCGGTATGTGAACGATAATACACAGGCAGCATTTTTGAAACTGTCCTCAGGCACCCCGGTAGACTACAGAAAAATCATACGGGGAGAGCAATGGAAGGTTCCGAATAAGCTTTACGATATCTATTTTATGGAGCCACTCATCCAGATACCCGCAATTAAGGTCGAGGTTTCCTCAAAACTAAGCTCAGGGAGCTACGTTGTTCCGCAGCCAAAATATCTTTTGGACCGGACCAGTACGGGTATATTTTATCTATTAGCGGATAAAGAACAGCAATTGGCGAAAGCAAGTGGGCAAACTAAGAAAAACCCATTCAGGGTTTATTTTGGGGAAGTTTACCGTGCATATGTCAGAACGCAGCTTTATCAGGCCAAGTCAAATACTACCCTAATTGATCTGGATGAAGATTTCGACAACAAAAATGGAGGAAAACTCCCGGATTTTGCTGTTATCCAAGGAAATATTTGTGTGATTATTGAAGTGAAGACTTCTTTGCTCACCTTAAAATCGAGGGCTTTTTTTGAAGAATCGCAAATGGAATTGGAAATCAGAACAGGAAGTTTCAAGAAAGCGGTTACCCAGTTGCATGATTTCCGAAGCCGTATATTGCTTAAGGAAACCAGAGATGATAGATTTGCCCCAATCATCGAAGTGATAAGTATTTTAGCAGGATATGAAGATATTTTTGTTTTAAATTCCTACTTACTGCCAATGCTTGAAGTTCAATATGGGCCTATGACGAAAAACCTTCAACTAGCCTGTATTTCTGACATTGATGCGATTGGGAGTCTTTTGGCAGAAGGAAAACCACTCGGGGAATTATTGAAGAAAAAAGTGGGCAACTCTGAAGAAAGGAAATGGATGCTGGATCAGTATCTTAAGGTTCACATCCAGCAGGAAAACCCGGTGCTTAAACAGGCCTTTAGTTCCTTGCTGAGAAGATTTGGGGTAGACGGGCTCGAATAATGGAGTGCAAATGGAGCAAAGCACTTTAAGATGGATTAAAATTGCTCTTAATCCTTCCAGTATTTTTTTTAACTACTTTGCCTAATGGAGGTTTCAGATGCAC
This sequence comes from Pedobacter zeae, assembly GCF_014196715.1. Classification (GTDB taxonomy): domain Bacteria; phylum Bacteroidota; class Bacteroidia; order Sphingobacteriales; family Sphingobacteriaceae; genus Pedobacter; species Pedobacter zeae. The sequence goes on along the minus strand of NZ_JACIEF010000002.1, from coordinate 90,950 downwards.
TGACCAAGACATTCTGCAGAGGATTGACCAGTTTAAGAAAATCCATAACGAGCCCTATCAAAATAATAACCAACATGTGGATACGGTCATTTTAGACCAAAATACACTGATCTTAAATTCCGTAATCACTTGTTCACTGCTACCGAAATCTTCATTTTACATTACAAAGAACTTACTCTTCAATAGATTTTGCATATTCAATGACTTTTGCTTTATAACGTTTCATCTTTAAATCGTCCGGATTGATATGCAGAGCGAAATTTATTTTACCGAGTAAGTGTTCAATATAATTTGCTTTTTTATTAAGAGTTCTATTTAAATGATCGTTCAAACCAAATTTTGTCAGAAAATGGACTTCATTTCTAATAAAATCCCTATCTTCTCTAGGTACCTGTAATTTATCATTAACTACGATTCCTGTAACAACCTGCTTCTCATTTCTTTTCATGAGCTTTGACTTGTCTGAATTTAGATAAAGACCAATATTAAAAAGTTGTACTTCAATAAATGAAGTTATATTCAAGTCTTCTTCTTTACCCGAAAATGTCATATCATCGGCATACCTTGTGTATTTGATATTATTTTCACTGCAGTATTTCGAAACGATATCATCAAAATTTTTTAGATAGAGATTTGAAAGGTACGGACTTGTTGGTGCGCCCTGTGGGAGATATCCATCATATGTACACAATTTCGCAAGTAAACTGGCAATATTTGCCGAGTAACCCATTTCACTAAAAATGCCCGCTACATGTGCAGTTTTTATTGACCCAAAAAAATCTAAAATATCAAGGGTCAAAACACCTTCTCTACCTTTATGATACTTTACATTTTCGATTAAAGATTTATTTTTGATGTATGCTTTTGCAAATCTATTCGGTTTAACTTCAGAAAGTATATTTTTAAGCACCCAGCTTTGTATCTCCTTAAGGCTTGGCAATGGTTCATAAAGGGTGCGCAGCTTTCCATCTTTCTTCTTGATTTGAAAATCTCTGTAAAAATATTTAGTAAATTTTACTGCACGCTTTAGATAATTGGTTTTATAGCCCACTAAAGCAGCCAAATTTGCAGTGCTGTAAATCACAGGAAGCTTATTGGAAATTAGCGGTTCAGCATAGTTTAAACATGCGGTTATTTCCTCTTCTGAGAAACCAATTTTTGTTGCTTTAATCCGGAAAGTTTTTTCGTATTGAGAGAAGTTCATTTTTTTATGGGGCCAAAAACTAATTTCAGGCCCCATTAAAACAATGCATTAAACGTGAAGCAAAATGTCGGCGGAGCCCTTTAGGGGGAGACTTTTGATTTATGTTTAATGCACAAGCTTGAAAGCCTGTTCACTTACAGAATAGGTGACTACACCCTTCCGGCTTCTAGAATACTAGAGCAATTTCTTCAGAAATTTTAATTCCTTTCTCGAAGGTAAAAATACTTCATCTTTATCAATTTGTCGCATTTTATTTTTAAAATCTAAATCAATCCACTTAGACTTATCTGTTTCCTTAATTAAATGATGGTTTGCTTTTAAAAATGCTTGCCCCTTTTCCGTCAACTTTATCATTTCCTGAGCGTCCGTAAGATCTCCATTTTTGATACTGTCTTCTATAAGATCTGCACCTTGACGATAGGATAAACCATAATGTTTTAATTTACCTACCTTGCCATTATTGGCAATGATTTCAAAAAGTATAGCTTTAATTTTATTATCCATAGTCAAACCCTATTCACGGTAAAAAGGTGCGCCAATAAACTTCCCCTGTTTTCTTAATTTTTTCCAAAATATTGGAAAGGTATTATCAGGTGTTCTTTTAAGCGTGATTACAGCCTCAGATTCCTGCCATCCAAGACTAAAACTTCTTGCTCCAGGAATTTGACTCTCAATTTCCCGCATCAACGCTTTTTTTTCTTCAATAAATGGATGATCATTAAAATCAGTTATGCCTTTTTCAACTAAATATTTACTGTATATTTTTATTCCTTTTCTCTGGATAGCTTCATAAGTTGCTTTTTGACAAGAAATTGTTGCAATTACTAATCTATTGTTGTCTAACGCAATTTGTTTCTCTATTTCCTCCAAACATTGATAGAGAGTATCTCCTGAACCAATAAAGTCATCAATTAGAAATAAAATGCTTTTGCCTTTTGTTTTTGACATCTGCTGAAACGATTCAAAATTATCAAGAGCTATCGGTGACATGTGTCGATATTTACTCAGTTTAGGCATCATCGATTTGACATCGTAAACTAAAGTAATTCCGCTTTTTGCTTTACCCTCATCTGAAGGTTTTATAATTGGAAATAAATACAGTTTTTCCAGCCCATCAAGTTCAGATGGAGAGATTTGATTTATTACCTCTTTAATATTTTCTTCGTAGTCCCTACCGGATATCCAAAGATACCGATCGGTGAGCTCTAAGAGCAATTCCCGCTCGCTTGGTTCAAGTACCTCCAAAAGATTACAGAAATTATCGTAGACGATGTCTTCTGAATCTTTTGAAAACCACTCCTTGGTTTTAAATATTTTGGTTAGCTGTCTTATAGAGCTTATGGCTTCCATTAAAAAGTGAAAATTATTCTGGAAAAATAGTTATTTTTTATTTCTATATACAATTGATATTCATATTATCATCAAAGTTCTTATTATTATATTTGCTTATAAAAAATGACGCCTTAACCAAATAATAATAACCGCTCATCAAATACGCTCAAACTCATGAACAAGCTCTTTATTTGGATATCCATTATCCTCGTTGTTATTGGTATTTTAATTTCAATAGAATTTTTCCATCAAATTTACGCGGATTATAGGCCTTCTGGGGTAGGATCGGTCAAAATGGATGCCACGGGCCAAGTAGGTGATTTTATAGGCGGAGTTGTGGGAACTATTTTTTCATTATCTGGCTTCATGTTGTTATTAGTTACCCTAAATGCTCAATCCAAATCAGATCATATCCAAAAATTTGAAAACATTTTCTTTGAAATGGTGAAATTTCATAGGGACAACATTCAGGAACTGGAATTTGATGTTCATGAAAATAGTATAGATAGTACTACAGCAAAAACCGAAGAAAAGAAATACCAAAAACGAAAAGTTTTTATGGCAGTTTTCACTCAATTTATTCAATGCCGAAATGAAGTAGAGTCTTTTTTTCGTAATTCTCAGGGTTCTCGCATTTACAAGACAGAATATTTCAATCAGATTAATGCGATAAAGAAATATAGGAAAGGAACTTTTGATTTAAAATATCTTGCTATCCTTGATATTTCTTGGTGCGTAACATTTTACGGACTGTCGAATGAAAGCGAATTAATCCTCAGAAGCTTGTTCAAAAAGAAGTATGATGATGATATGATCAACTTCGTACTTAGCTATCTAAAACTAAAGCCAAAGAGACAACACCCAATGTTCCCAAAATGGGAGGAAATTTCACGCACTAAAAAATTCTCTAAGAAAATTGCTATGGTCGAGCATGCATATCACAATAAAGGAAAACTTAGAAAAGGGTTCTCAATACCTCCTATATGGGGGTATCGTGGAGACACAGACAATATTGCATCAACTCCTCAGTACTCATTTAATTTTCAAAAATACTATGGAGGACACCAATTCAGGCTCGGTCATTATTACCGACATTTATATCAAACCGTAAAATTCGTTGACCGCCAGAAAAAATTAAAGCAGGCAGTAAAATACGATTATGTTAAAATTTTAAGGGCACAGATTTCGATCTATGAACAGGCTTTACTGGTGGTTAACAGCCTCTCAAGCCTCGGGCATGTATGGGAGTTTATTCCTGATTATAAAAGTCATTTTGGCCTTGGATTGACAATAGAAAAAAACGTGAGTTAATCAGTAACTACAATTTAATCAAAAATTTACCAAGTGATACTATATATTGCATCAAGGTTAAAACTTATTATCCAAGAGTTGATTTTGAAATTAGTTAAACTATATCTTTACAAAAACATTCAGTAACTGATAAAAATCAAACTGCTATTTCAACAGCATGAACAAAAACGTCAGAAAAGCGATTTTGAAGTCTTTTCCTGTACCCGACCACGCAACGAGGTTTGAAGTCAAAGAAAAAAATGCAAAACCAATCATTTCTTTGTGGCTCATATCCCAAGATCTTGAAGAAATGATCTCCTGCCTGGAACGATCAATCAAAGTACAGAAAATTAAAAACTTGGATGAATTGATACCGAAAAGCCTTTGGGAAAAAATGGTCATCTCATACGGAAAAATATTTTCAAATTCTGAAGATGGTTTTTCTAAAATTGATCCCAACAGATATTTTAAATCAAAATTAAGCAATTCTATTCATGAGCATTTGATTAAAGTCAGGAATAGTTATCTGGCTCATCGGGGGTATAATGACTATGAGCATTGCTTAATGATACTGGACCTTATTGAAAAAGATGGAAAAGTGAAATTTCAGTTTGCTTTTCCGACTGCTAAAGAGTTAGGCTATTTTAATAAAAATCACAAATCAATATTGCGCCACTTAAAGTGTCTTGAGAACAATGTTAAAAAGAAGTTAAATGAAAAGGTTAGGAAACTTGAAGCTTTTATTATTAATGAACTTAAGACTAATCATGCTTCAGACATAGAAAAAGGTAAATAAAGCTTCAGTAACTTTAATTAAATTAGACCGTTTAAATGTCTCAACATAAGTGGAGACTTCAGATGCACTGACCAAGAGATTCTGTAGCGTATCGACCAGTTTAATAAAATCCATACTAATAGTATATTAGTAATCAATCTATTTAATTGATCAGTTTGGACCGAACTGTACTGATTTTAAATCCCGTAATCACTGCTACCGAAATCTCCATTCATTGTCAACCTTAAATTCCAAAATAAGTTGATCAATCCTAGCGAAATCTCCACTAAGTACCTGAATTATTTTTATAATCTTTCTTCTTTCGATAATGTCCCTCAACTTTATTTTTCAGAACTTTTTCAAAATTCACAATTGCTTCGCAATGTTCATACAAGGTCGATTTCTCGCCGATTAACTCTACAGTGATTTCCTAGCCGCAAGCGATATTGACAAATTAAAGTCTAAATTCGATGCATTGCAAATACGTATTAAAGTCGAGTGTGTAATATTCATATGCTAATTATATAATAATCCAAGTCTCAAAAAATTAATTTTGGGCATCAAGCGTTGCTTATTAACCAGTTCGAAAATTGTCTAGTAACGATCTTTTAAGTTTTAAAATAATTAGCAACTTTCGCCAATTCCTGTAAATCAGGTAAGAAAAAGTTCGAAATTTGTCCAGCAACGGCTACTGATTAAAACAGCCTTGAGATTAATTTCTTGAGGCTTTTTTGCTTCTAGGAAAGATTATTATTCTCTCTATATTTAGCTCTTTACAGGAGCTGAGAGCAAATTAAGACAATTTTCACCTTTTTAAAAGCTAACTACTATAATCTTATTTGTGTGCACTGCTTACTTACGGATTTCCTCCTTAAATATGATTACATGGGTATTTGATGCATTCAAAGGTAAAACAGAGGGAGCTTTTTATTACATTTTCGTAATAACCCTATTTATTATTGGCTTCAACTTGGTAGTTGATAATAAAAAGAGTTCTAAAACAATACCAGATACACCATAAAGCACCCATCTTCATTATAGGAATGAAAAAATTGAATTAAAGCTAAAAGATGGGTTAGTAATTGTACTAAAAAAACTTTAGATAAAGTAAAAGCTGAGCCAGATGTTGTACGGGATTTGATGATTAAAAAATCAGCTAATGATTATATGAGCTCAATTAAAACTGGCTATATATCCATTGTTAAGACCAGTAAGGAAGCAAATACGCCTGTTCCTTATTCAAAAAGAGAATATGAAGCAATGATTGATAGGATAACAGTACAAGTATTAGCTGATTATATAACGATCTAAGGGGATAACAAGTGGAGTCATAGTCCTGAAGATTCGGTAGAATAATATAAAGTACTTTACATTTATTATATTTAAAAATGGATAACGAAAAATACTACATAGAACTTATTGAGACATTAAAAAGAGCAACTGTACTCATAGATGGATTTAAAGGCTTCAAACCAAATCTTAAAGACCCGAAAGACATTTATTTATATGATGTATATCTGAGCTCAGCTATTCTATCTGGAGGTACAGCATGGATAGACATCATTAGAAAAAGTAATTTGTTGAGTACTGAAGATGAAGATTTAAATATTGAAATAAATGATGATGCAGGACAGCATTTTACTAAAAATCTGTATGAAGCTGTAAATAATAACAAAAGTAAAATATTAAGCATTATCAAAGAGTTTGATGAACTCTCTCACAAATCCTTTCTTGATAACTTATTAGTAACAATGAAAGAGCAGATATCTTATGCTGAACTATCCTTTATTGAACTACAGAAAAAAGCATAGTAAACTATTCATTCATCAGTCATTGCTTATAAATTAAATAGCTTGCAAAGTCCTACTTACCTCTCAAAGGCTGCCATAACTAAACTTGTTTACAGACTTATCAAGCGAGACAGGAATGAGACTTCTAACTACTATTCAGGTCTCAAATTCTTTAAAAATAAATAATCTAAAAAATAAATAATCTCATTTTATTAACCAGCATTACATTCAGGCTAGTCCAGTTTACTTCATCAAAAGCTCTTTTTAAGAGACTCATAATCTGTTAGAAGAATTCATAACCCTGAGGTCGGCAGTTTGATCCTGCTCCCCGCTACAAAAATTACAAAAACCGCTAACACACTGATTGTTAGCGGTTTTTGCATTAAAATAGGTTTGTTTTCAGAATGCTTTCAATTTCCAATCGACTGACAAAGCACTAAAAATCAAACAATTAAGCTACATTTAAGCGTTCGATCCTCATTCCACACCAGAACGGGGATGTTCGAACACAAACTGATAATCAATTACTTAGGCTTACTTTCAGTTTCTACACCGGTATGGAACGTTTGATCAATGTTTTCGCGAAGATAATTTCAACGATAAGGCTTGCCATCAAGTCCAATGTTCTTTTTCTTCATCTGTGATTATCCACATAAAAAATACATTATTGTTTGTGCTATCATCAGGTGTTTTGTTTTACAAGTTGTAAAATTGAAATATTAAGTTCTTCTATACATCCAAGCCTTTTGAAGATATCGAGCCACTCCTTAAACCACTAAACCAGCCCTGTAATGAAACCACTTATAACAGATAGCTGAATATTTATCCTTTTAATTTCTAGATTTGTTGTATAAGTGAGATAAATGTTTGAAATTTTCCAAAAATACCTTAGCGATAAAATTGAACTTTCCTATAGTGAATTAGATTTGATAAGATCGGTTTGCAAAGAAAAAAAACTTCGCAAAAAACAATTTCTTTTAGAAGAAGGCGATGTGTGGCATTATAATGCTTTTATCTGTAGAGGATTGGTTAAAACATTTTCAATTACAGAGGACGGGACAGCGCACATCATTAATTTTGCACCGGAAAATTATTGGACCGGCGACCGCGAAAGTCTTATCAACGGAACACCGTCCCGTTTGAATATTGATGCGATAGAGCCGACAGAATTGATCTTAATTGATAAAACTGAATTTGAAAAATTGTGTACGGAAATTCCTCAACTCAATCAATTGGTAAATCAACTTATTCAGAAAAGTTTCATTGTTTCGCAAGGTCGCATTTTAGCAAATATCAGTTTTACGGCTGAAGAAAAGTATGAGAATTTTCTCGAGAAATATCCTCACATCGTTAACAGAATTCCTCAGCATATGATTGCTTCCTATATTGGCATTACTCCGGAAACCCTTACCAGACTGCGTAGAAATAAAGTCAGAAAATAATCCTAAATGATTTTCATTGACATTTGTTTGGATTTTTTTCAAGCTTTTATCAATGGAAGATAACATCCAGTTGTGCCAGTTTTGTTTCATTAAATAACAATTAAAATTTAAAGAAATGAACAAGACAATCTTTATCACTGGAACAAGTACAGGATTTGGTAAACTAACAGCAATTACACTAGCCAAAGCAGGCTTTACCGTAATCGCAGGAATGCGTGGCGTGACAGGTAAAAATAAAACCGCTGCCAAGGAACTGGAAGCAATTCCCAATATTCATGTCGTTGAAATCGATGTCACGAATGACGAATCCGTAACTCAAGCTTTTGCTGAAACGTTCATAAAATTTGATAAAATAGATGTATTGGTCAATAATGCTGCTGTTTCCGGTTTTGGATTATTGGAAGCTTACAGCCTGGAAAAAATACGACAGATGTTTGAGGTTAATTTTTATGGAGTCATCCGTACTTATCAGGCGGTTTTACCATCAATGCGCGAGCGGAAAAGCGGCCTGATTATCAATATCACTTCCGGTGCCAGTGCTCATACTTCACCGTTTATGATCCCATACTTTGCCTCAAAATTTGGTGTGGAAAGTATCACGGAAGGTCTGCAGGATGAACTGAAACAGTTCAACATCGAAAATGTTTCCATCCAACCGGGCGTTTATCCGACAGAAATGAACACGGGTCAAAAAGCCGGTGTCAATGCAGATAAAACAGAAATTACAAATCTATACGAGCCCGTGGCAACAGAACAGTTTAATGCGATCGGAGCTGCTCTGTTCGGTAAGATGAAAGAATTCAATATGGACCCTCAAACTATCGCCGACGGTATTTTGAAATTGATTCAAATGAAAGAAGGTTCCCGTCCGTTGCGTTTTCCGCTGGATGCCGTTGCTCAGGGAACAGACCTGGAATTTATCAATGCCAGAGCTGAACTTAAAGCAAAATGGCTGGCAAAATATAGTGATTAATTAATTTTCGAAATATTTAAAAGGGTTGAAGGGTTATACTTCAGCCCTTTTTGTTATTGGGTATTGCTGGATTTTCAAACAATCGATTTATTCCACGCCATCTATTTCATTGACATTTGTTTGTTTTTTTTTCAAGCTTTTGTCAATGGAAGAAGGCTGTAAAATGGTAGAAATTTGCTTCATCAAATAACAATTAAAGCTAAATAAGATGAGCGATTTTAAAAAACAAATTAAAGCGACTGCAGTAGCCGGAGCATTATTGGTATCCGCTTCAGTATCTAATGTTGGGGCACAACAGAAAGCAGGAATTCTTGGCGTAGACCATGTGGGAATCAATGTCCCGGATATGAATCAGGCGGTTCACTTCTTTACCGGTGTTTTAGGTTTTTCAGCAGTGACGACTCTGGGTCCGATTCCTTTGGATGATACCTGGAAAAAGAACAATCATATGCAGTCCGGAACTGGTGCTGTAACGATAAAAATGGTAAGAGCAGGAACAGGCGCCAATATCGAATTATTTGAGTATAAGAATAATAAAGGAAGTCAGCAATTCCCTGGCGGAGATGACATCGGGGCAAGTCATATTGCCTTTTACACCAACGACATTAAACAAAGCGTCACATTTCTGAAAAGCAAAGGCGTACAGTTTTTGGATGAACCGTTTCTAATGCCATCCGGCGATACAGAGGGCGAAACCTGGGTCTATTTCCTGACACCATGGGGTGCAAAAATGGAATTGGTTTCTTATCCCAACGGAAAAGGATATGAAAAAAACAAACCAACTACCATTCTCTGGTCTCCAAAAGACGTTGCCTCATCAACATCAGAAACCAGTTCAAAAACTTTATCGGAGGAAGAAATTCGTTCATTAGTTGAAACCCATCTTGCTATCTGGAACGAAAACGATTTAAAAAAACGTGAAGCTTTAATGGAAAAAGTATATGCAGAAGCTATTGAGATGGTAGACAGTCATTTCATTGCTAATGGCCATAAAGAAATCAACGATTTTGTAGAAGATTTACATAAAAAAACACCTGGTTCAAAATTTTCCCATATCAAAGCTATCGATGTGAATCACAACATCGCTCGTCTCTTCTGGCAAAACGGCATACCCGGAAAGCCAGATGCAGTAACCGGAATGGATCTATTCGTCTTCGAAAATGGAAAAGCAGTCAAATTATATGTTTTTGTAGACAGCAAAAAATAATCTTAAGAACTGGGATCAACAACAATTTACTTAATACCAACATTTAGAACTTATCAATTATGAAATCATCAATCATCAACCCAAATTCAAAAAACGAAACCTTAATTCGCGAACTGTACAGGATTGCAGAAATTCAGGATACGCAGGGATTTGTAGACTTGTTTGCAGAAGACGGCTATTTCTGGGACGTATCCGCGGGAACTAAATATTACGGACAGGATATCGGCAAAACGGTCGATGTTTATGCCACTGCTTTTCCGGATATGCACCGAGAATTATATGACCTGTATGTTTTGGAGGACGAAAATACGGTAGTGGTGGAATTGTCCTTGAACGGAACACACAATGGTCCACTACAATTGCCTTCCGGAACCATCGAAGCTACAGGAAAGGCAATGCAGACCCCTTGTTGTGATGTTTTCAAAATCGAGAACGGTAAAATCAAATCATTTCATTGTTATACCGCTGCAACGATTTTGTTGGGACAATTAGGAGTTTTTTAAACTTAATCAATCAGTATGGCTGATAAATTCATTCATACTGATTTTTAAATTGATCAATTATGGAAAATATATTAGACCTTTTGAATTGGCGTTATGCAACCAAAAGAATGACGGATGAGAAAGTGCCGGACGAAGAGCTTGAGATCATCCTGAAAGCAGCGCAACTTGCACCTTCGGGAATCGGTTTGCAGCCTTACGAGATCATTGTTATCTGCAACCCCGAAATCAAAAAACAGATTTTACCGATTGCAATGAATCAGTCTGTAACTACCGAGTCTTCCCATCTACTGGTGTTCGCCGTTTGGGACGAATATACAACAGAAAGGATTGACCACGTTTTTGATTATTTGATTTCGAAACGAAATTCTGAATCTACATCTTACGAAAGACAGCGAAATTTTGCCAAACAATTCTTTGGAAATATGAGTCTCGAAGAGAACTTTCATCACGCTTCTAAACAAGCGAACATTGCTTTAGGTATGGCAATAACAGCCGCCGCTTCGTTAAAAATTGATACGACGCCTATGGAAGGTTTTGATCCTGTCGCTCTTGATGAGTTTCTTGATCTGCATTCAAAAGGACTCAGAAGTTCAATGCTTTTGTCGGTGGGTTACCGCGACTCAGATAATGACTGGAACTTAAAAAATGAAAAAGTACGAAAGCCAATGGATGAATTTGTAACGTACCTATCGTAGAAACTCATCGAAAGATGGGCTTTTTTATTTAAAACGATTTCATTTTAGCTCAATGGAGTCAGAGACTCCTTTCCATTAAGTAAGCTTAGGAATTAGCATAACCCGATCCTCCGCACAGCAATACTAAGCAGTCGGTGCTTTGCCAAACTTTTTTTTGAACGAACTGGAAAAGTGCGAGAGCGATTGAAAACCCAAGTCGAGATAAAAGGTGGAGGGTTTTTGATGCCTGGTTTCAATCAGGTGCCTGGCTTCGTTGAGTCGTTTGTCCAGCAACCATTGCCGTGGCGGTACGTTAAAAGTTTTTTTAAAGTCGCGTTTAAAGCCTGCCAGGCTACGGCCCGTTAACCGGGCAAATTTTTCGATGGGAACATTAAACTGATAATTGCTGAGCATGAACCTTTCCAGGTCGATCTTATGCGGTTCAAAAAAATCGAACAAAAAACTTCGCAAGCCTGGCTGCGCATTAAGCAGCAGCTTAACGCCTTCTTTTATTTTCAGCATGCCCATTTCCTCGGTCAAGGCCGCAGAAGTTCGGCGGGCATAAGGTACGATAGACTGAAAATATCCCTGCAGGAATTCGTCTGTCGGAATCAGGATATTGGGCGGACCGATATACTGATGGTCCGCTTCGATCTTTTCTTCCAAAGCGATCTTACGTAGCAGGTCTTCCTGCAGGGAAATAATGATCGTTTCATAATTACCGCCAGGCAGCGGCGTTTTGGTAATGGTACCCAGCTGGTTTTTACCGATCAGCAACATTTGGCCGGTGTTCATGGCAATGGTATGGCCGGTAGTTTCCAGTTTAAACTGTCCTGAAACCTGCAAAACAAGGGTATGATGATTCCAGAAGCATACTTTCTCCCTGCGCTCGGCAGACAGATATGCATAAAAGATGACACCTGGTAGTATTTCTTCTGGGTTGACCATTATCGTTGCAAGTAAGTACCGCCTAAAATAGCGCCGATTGCAAAGGTATCATTTAAAAGTTTAATCTCTTCCGCACTAAAGCTGATGCCCATCGCCGCGATATTCTCCGGCAGCCTGGAACGTTTACTCATGCTCACCAGGGGCATGATCTGCTCGCCCTGGGCATTCACCCACGCAATGGCCAGTTGGGTTGGTGTTACGCCCTTATCCTTCGCTAACTGCTTTAACACCTCTACCTTTTCTAAATTCCTGATGAGGTTATCGCCCTGAAAGCGCGAAAAGTGGCTATGATAATCACCTGCAGGTAGTGGCGCTTTCATTTCACCGGTCAGTAAACCTTCCGCAGTATTGGCAAAGGCAACTACCGAAATACCCAATTCTTTTGCCGCGGGTAACAATTCATTTTCGATCTGACGGTCAGCCAATGAATAACCGATCTCCAGTGCGCTGATGGGATGAATCGCATTAGCTTCCCGCAATTGCGCTGCATTGATTTCCGATACGCCAATGTGCTTTACTTTTCCTTCTTTGATCAGGTCGGCTACAGTACCGATGATATCGGCCACCGGTACACTGCCATCCATGCGACAAGGTTGATACAGATCGATGGTTTCTATACCCAAACGCGTCAGCGAATAATTGATAAAATTCTTGATCGCTATGGGCCGCAGGTCTAATCCCAACCAGGCTCCATTATGAAAGATCGCGCCGAATTTTACGCTGATAAACGCATCATCGCGCCTCCCTTCTATCGCTTTACCAACCAGCATTTCGTTATGGCCGGCGCCATAAAAATCGCCGGTGTTCAAAAAGTTGATGCCCTGGTCCAATGCTTGCTGGATTGTGGCGATACTTTCTTTTTCGTCAGGAGTTGGTCCGCCCCAGACTGAAGACATGCGCATGCAGCCCAGCCCCAGCTTGGACACCAGTGGGCCGTTTTGGCCTAAATGTATTTGTTCTATGCTTTTCATAACACAAAGATGCACAAACCGCGATTAGCGAGGTTTCCTGCACGGCTCAAAAAACTTTCCTGCACGGCTCAATTACAAATTAAAATTCAGTGGGGTCAAGCATTTTTTTTATCCTGCCAGATAAAGGTACCCAGCCTTGAGGCAATAAGCCAGTTACCATTAATTCTCTCCTGTTCATTTCTAAGAAAATCCTATTTCAAAAAGATTCATCAGGTAGGCATACCTAACTTCAGTCTATCAAAGACTAGTTTTAACTCAACCTGGTCTTCACCGGGTCAGAGACGCTTTCTATTGACTAATCCATAGAACTTCTGCGGAACTCGGCGGATAGTGGGAAATGCTCCATACCCTAATTGTTTCCTGGTAAAAGCATTGAATTTCGGGTTTTTGTAAAGTGAGCAGGTCTGTTTATATTCGCTCAAAGAAAAACATGGCCCCGTTGAGACAACATATCGAAGAGATCGCCCCATTAACCGATGCGGAGTTTGATCAGGTGCAGTCTTTTTTTACCTTAAAAAAGGTGCGGAAGCATCAATACCTGGTTAACGAAGGCGACGAGGTAAAATACGAATACCTGGTCTTGTCTGGTATCTACCGGGTTTTTTATGTTGATGACCAGGGTAAGGAATACATTGTCCAATTTGCTAAAGCAGGTTGGTGGATGTCTGATTACGAAGCCTTTTTTAAACAGGGCAAAGCTTCCATGTTTATCGAGTGCCTGGTTGCGGGCGAGGTGTTTTATGCTACGCTGGATGCCCGCGAACAATTGTCGAAAGAGTTGCACCAGATGGAGCATTTTTTCCGCGTGAAGCTTACGAACGGCTATGTGGCGCAGCAACAGCGGATCAAACTGCTGCTTTCCAGTACGCCGCAGCAACGCTATGAAGCTTTTGCCAGGTTATATCCCGACCTGTTGCAGCAGGTGCCCAAAAAATTGATTGCAGAATACCTGGGCGTCAGCCGCGAAACCCTCAGCCGCCTTTACGCCGGTTAAAACCGTGTGATCCAAATCACACGATAATAGTGATCTGTTTCCTCACGCCGGCCCTTGTTTTCGGTGCAAATTTGTACTGTAATCATTCACCAAAAATCTTACAGCCATGAAAAAGCACATTTTAATCATCGTATCTAACGCAAACAGCATCGGCCCCAACAACAGGAGAACCGGAACCTTTTTACCTGAAGTAGCGCACCCTTATGCCGTTTTCAGTGAAGCTGGTTATCAAATCGATTTTGCCAGCCTTACCGGCGACACCCCCTACCTGGATGCATTGAACCTGGCTGATGATCCCGATAACCTGAAATTCCTGACAGGAAAGGGCTGGGCAGATATGCAAAAAGCGGTAAAGCTCGAAACCGCAGACCTGAAAAGCTATGATGCCATTTTTGTACCCGGTGGCTTAGCACCGATGGTGGATATGCCCGAAGCGCCATTATTGAAAAAAGTGATCGCCGAAACTTACGAGCGGGGCGCAGTTGTTGGTGCCGTATGCCACGGGCCGGTTTCGCTGCTTAACGTTAAACTGAGCGATGGCTCTTACCTCATCAATGGCAAAAACATCGCCTCATTTACTACGGAAGAAGAAGACAATTACGCCAGGCCCGATGTTCCGTTTGACCTGCAAACGGCATTGACCCAACAAGGTGCCATCTTCCATGCTGCCGCCCCATGGTCTGCCAACAGCATTGCTGACGGCCGCCTGGTTACCGGCCAGAACCCGGCATCAGCCAAAGGCGTTGGCGAAAAAATGATCGATATATTAGAAACCCTAACCGCTTAATCCATGAACACGAGCAACATACACGTATTTGCCAAATGGCAGGTTAAAGAAGGGCAGACCGGAAAGGTACTGGCCCTTCTTAAAACCGCAGCAGAAGAAAGCCGTAAAGAAAAAGGGAACCTGTTTTACCGGGTACATCAAAGTACTACAGATCCCGATACGATCATCTTGTTTGAAGGCTATACGGACGAAGCAGCATTGAATGAACACCGCAGCTCGACGCACTTTCAGGGAATCGTTATCGGCCAGATCGTCCCCTTGCTGGAAAAACGGGAAGTGATCCTGACCACACCACTTGACTAAAACTCGCGCGCTCAGGAATCGTGGGTATTGAGTATACCAAAGGTTCTAAGGACGGTTTGCGCATGCGGAATAGCTTGCAGATCCTCAAAATCGCACATTTTGGAGCTTCGTGACACAACGATTATCAAGCCTTTAGCCGAATAAGCTAGAGGCTTTTTTATTGCTGTATTTTCATAAAATTGTAACGCTTCTGGTCTGGCAAACATGCACACGCGTGCGCCAGCAAGGTGATTCATTTTAGCTCAACTGAGTCAGAGACTCCTTTCCATTAAGTAATCCGTAGAACTCCTGCGGAACTCTACAGATAGTAGGGTCGGTCAAATCTGTTATGACCAATAAATTATTCTGATTATATTGTAGCCTTAATTCATCCAAACTCTAACGCACTCATCATGGAAAACGAATTTGGCGGTTCTTGGACCGAAACGAAAATTGAGATACTGGAAAAGTACACATTTGCATATCTAACGATCATGAATAAATATCCTTTCCACATTACTTATTTCGACGGTTTTGCGGGTAGTGGGGAGATCAAGATCGGAAACGAAGATGATTATAAAGTGATAGAAGGTGCCGCACAAAAGATTGTAGATATTGGTTCACCCAGGAGTTTCGACATTTATTATTTCGTAGAAAAGGACGAAACTAAGAAGCAAAGGCTTGAGGCAACTGTCAAGAGTAAAAGATCTAACAATGTTTTTGTAGTTGCAGAAGACTGTAATGTAGTACTGGAACGTCTCGCCGGCTTTTTAAGAAAGAACAAGATGAGAAGGGCTCTTGTATTTCTGGATCCCTTCGGAATGAATCTGGACTGGAGTTCAATCGAGAACCTGAAAGGCCTTGGAGTAGATCTGTGGTTGCTAAGTCCTACAGGTGTTGGGGCAAACCGGCTGTTGAAGAAAGATTTGAACATTTCAGAGGCCTGGTGGAAGCGGCTGGAAAAGTTCTTTGGAATCGACCGTGATTTGATTACTAAAAGCATTTACAAGGAAGAGATCGTTACTGACCTTTTTGGCTCCAGAACGATCATTACTAAATCCAGTAAAGCCAATAATAAACTGTTCGAAATCTACACCGAAAAAATCAAAACTATTTTCGGACTCGTTTCTAATCCTTATGTCATTGTCAACCGAAACAATTCACTGATGTACCACTTTTTTTGCGCATCAAATAATGCGAGTGCAATCAAGATCGCAAACGACTTGGTGAACAAGCATAACAAAAAAATTTAAGCGGCCACAACAGGTAGTTTCCTGAATATTTTCCCATCAAGCTCACACCCGCCCTTGGCGTGTTTTGGATGGTTGGCATCAATTGTGGGATCATCTGGATTTGCGTTGAACTTTGACTTTCCCCATTGTTTAAAGAAGAAAGCAACATTAGCCTGATCGCACCTGGCTTTGACATAATCAATCCATTCCTTTTCCAATGGCCTAGCTTTATGTCCTGATTCCCCTCCAACGATTACCCAGTCTATATTCTTCAAATTTAACGTCCTCACCGCCCCAATAAGAGGTTCAATGGAGAGAAATTTGATCTTTGCTGGCGTTAAGGAAAGATCATCGATACGATAAGTATAATCCTCATTTTCAACTGAAACACCCATCCATATATTCCGTGTCCAAGTCAGTTGGTCTGCAAGCTCTACCAGCCTTTCCGAGCGCTTTGTCAGCACCTGATAAATATGTTGAGGGGTATTGTTCATTACAGCGAATACCGCCTTGATGAATTCTATCGGAACCTCAGGATGAAAGAGATCACTCATTGAATTCACGAATACAACCTTGGATTTTTTCCAGCCGTATGGAATGTTCAAGGTGTCAGGGTGGGTGCGAACTTTGAACCCATCCTTGTACTTCTCTACGCCCATTGCGGTGAGACGCCTAGTCATAGATTCTGCATAGCAGAACTTACAGCCAGGGCTTATCTTGCTGCAGCCTGTTACCGGATTCCATGTTAATTCTGTCCATTCAATATTTGATTGTGCCATAAATTAAATTATTATAGGTACGTCTTTTCTATTTTTGTGCAAATCTGTGGAAATATAATCAATAACAGATTTTATTTTTTTCTCTGCAACCATTTTCCTTAAGACTGTATTTGCATCTTTAAGTAAAAAACCCTCGTTCAATGTGAAAAGGTATGCTTGATTTCTCATTTTGATTTCACCTTCCAGTATTCTCTGCCGAAGTTTTTTTTCAAAAAACTCTCGCTTACTAGGGATATCGAATTCAGGAAAAAGACTCGGAGTTTGTTCATTGATCCGCTCACTATCGATATCATAGTTTGCCTCTCCCCTTAGACGATCGTTTTTCCAGGCAACACTAAGAAACTTCTCAATACCTAAGGTGTGTCGCGTCCCAAAGATGAGGCCATATATATTTCTTTCTTTTTTGATTGAAAAAGGTGCAAGATAATAAACTTTATTCCTAGGAATAAGTGATTTATAATGCGCCAATACCTTGCGGTGAATGTGGTAGTAATCTATAGTCTGCATTTCAACCGGATCAAAAGGAAAATGTTTCTGAAATTCAGGAGTATTTGCGAATCTTCTAAAATATGATGAAGAGATAAAAAACAAAAAATCTGTTTGCTTAAGGGCAATGATTTTAACAAAAAGCTCGGAAGTAATTTCTTTAATTCCATTTTGATCTAAGAAAAGAAAGTTAGCTGAATGTTTCATTGACTCATAATATTCATTAAACAGACTTTTAAAATCTCTGTTGTAAGTTTTTATAATAAAATTCCCTTCTATACCAGCTAAGCAATCTCTCAAAGACAGGTAATTGTCTTCTTCTAACTCATTAAAATGGAGAATCACAGTAAGACCTCGGCTTAAAATCACTTTCTCAAATGACCTAACAACGTTCAATGCAATAAGCGGACTCCCAGGTTTATTCAAAGAGTCCTTTCCTTGCCCGGCAAAAAAATCAAAAATTTGAACCGTTTTCCATATAGGCTCTTTCTTGGAAAAAAACACTGGTGCCCACTCTTTAAGATAATCTGTGTAGATTTTTAATTTAACAACTGTACCTTCATCAAACGGCTTCCTAAACAGATTTCTACCTGCCATAATCAAATATACTAATATTTTTAGTAAAACAAAATGTCTCCGTAAATCTTAATCGAAACGAGTATTTTATATCTAAAAGTCGAATAATCATCCGAATTTGAATAGGAAAGATTAGGTAATCCATATGAGAGCTATATCTTATCAAATACAATATAGTCGGAATTATACAAATTTGAAAACGTTTTTCTCCGGTTAGTTAACTTGATTCGGAAGTAAATCGTTACCCGCCCAAATCAAAGCGCCGTTGGTGCATGGCTTTCTTTAATGAAAAGAAAAGCATTATATAACGCTGCCAAATTCACTTTATCGCACAAACTCACACTGCTTTTGGTCCATAGCCTACAAATCGCTGTGCTTTGACCAAGTTATTGGGGTTAAAGGCTTTGGTAAAGAAATAGACATTTGTTTTGGTCAATGTACCCAGTAATTCCTCCCATGAACCTTTAATCGGCTCTTCAAGTTGATAGGGCAACATCACAGTGGTATTTATAGCGCGGGCATCGGTTGTTGCCCCAAATTCCCACAGATGGCACTCGCGTCGGGTATCAAAATTCTCTAACCAAGCCCTACCTAACCCCCGTTTTAGTTTCCCTTACCCAGAAATAAGAACCAAAATTATCCTTCTATACCGATAAATGATGATGATGCAAAATCAATCGGCCCCTACTTGCCTGTTTCCCACGTATGATCAAGCACAAAAAAATTCAATCCTAAAGTTTTGCTGTTAGAAGACCTTACCTGGTTGGCCAACGCCACATCCTGCGAAAGCATTTTACCGTAGGATGGGATCATTTTGCGCAATCCCAGTTGCCAGGCATTGGAGGCAACCTCTTTCGGGAAGCATTGTTTGAGCAAGGTGAGCATAATGTCGACAGATGTTGATGCCCCGGGCGAGGCACCCAAAAGGGCTGCAAGACTGCCATCCTGTGCGCTCACTACCTCTGTACCGAACTGAAGAACACCTCCATGAGTTTTATCCTTTTTGATAATCTGTACCCTTTGCCCTGCGGTTTCGAGTTTCCAGTCTTTGGCTTCAGCTTCAGGAAAATATTCTTTTAGCGCCTTTAAACGGTCTTCATCTGACTGGGTAACCTGGCTTATCAGGTATTTGGTTAAGGGTATATTATCCATCCCGGTCGACAGCATAGGCCACATATTTTTCAGGGTTATAGACCGGGTAAGGTCAAGGTAAGAACCCTGTTTTAAAAATTTGGAAGAAAACCCGGCGTAGGGACCGAAAAGCAGTGCCTTTTTTCCATTTATGATCCTGGTATCCAAATGTGGAACCGACATGGGTGGCGCCCCTACTCCTGCTTTTCCATATACCTTGGAGATATGCTTTTCTACGATTTTCTGGTTGTTACAAACCAACCACTCTCCGCTCACCGGAAACCCGCCAAAACCCTTTCCTTCGGGTATTTTGGATTTCTGCAGCAGCCTTAAGGCCCCGCCCCCAGCGCCAATAAAAACGAATTTTGCGCTGATGTACTTATCTTTGCCAGTCTTGAGATCGGTAACCGTTACCAACCAGGTGCCATCGGGATTTCTTTTAAGATTCTTCACCTCATGATTCAACGCTACCTTAACCCCTTTTTCTTTTTTTAAGGAGGAGATCAGGCCGCGGGTTAAACTGCCAAAATTAACGTCTGTACCGATTGACATATAGGTTGCAGCAACTTTCTGTTTACGGCTTCTGCCTTTCATTACCAAAGGCATCCATTTGGCTAGCGTATCGTAGTTTTCTGAATACTTCATCCCTTTAAAAAGCAATTGTTTACTTAAAACGTTGTAGCGTTTTTTCAGGTAAAGTACATTTTTATCGCCCCACACAAAACTGATATGTGGCACATTGTTTATAAACGAGCTTGGTGCCGGCAGCTTGCCCTCGCTAACCATATACGCCCAGAACTGTTTAGAAACCTCGAACTGCTCGTTAATGGAAATTGCTTTTTTAAATTCAATTTGCCCGTTTGGCAATTCAGGGGTATAATTGAGCTCGCAGAACGCAGAATGGCCGGTTCCGGCATTATTCCACGCATCAGAGCTTTCAGCAGCAACAAGGTCTAATCTTTCATAAATGTTGATGTTTAATTTTGGATCCAGTGTTTTGATCATTGAGCCCAGTGTTGCACTCATTATTCCTGCCCCAACCAGCACCACATCGGTTTGCTCCTGCGCTTCTTTATTTCTGCAACCCATTATAGTTACCGAAATAAGCAATATGAATAGTATATTTTTCATGCTAAAATTAATCTTAATACGTTAAATGTTTTTATTTTTTGGTGTTAGAAATAACGAGCGCCGCCACACCATGCCCAATGGTGTTGGTAATTGCCCTGGCTTCACTCATAAACCGGTCGATGCTAAGTAATACAGCAAGCCCTTCAACCGGAATGAGATGAATACTGTTTACCGTGGTTACCAAGGCCAGAAAGCCCGTGCCAGGAATACCGGTTGCACCTTTCGAGGTGAGCAGGATGATCATTACTATATTTAACAGTTCGGCCCATGAGAAGTTTATATTGTATAATTGGGCTAAAAAAATGACAGACATACCCAGGTAAACGCAGGTACCATTAAGGTTTAATGAGTTTCCTGTAACGGTTACTACCCTTACCACATCGCGCTTCAAACCTATAATTTCCAGGCGGTCCATTAATAAGGGAATTACCGAGCTGGAGGAAGAGGTACCCAATGCATATAACAGCTCGTTTTTGATCGCGGCAATAAACTTAACGATGTTCACCCTGAGTACCAGCAAGATGGACCCCAGAACTAAGAAAACAAAGAGAAACATAGCGATGTATGTTCCTGCGAGCATCTTCCCGATGGGTAGCAGGCTATCCATTCCGTATCGGCCTACCGTATAGGCTATACCGCTAAAGGCAACGAATGGTGCAAACACAAAAATATACCGCAGCAATTTCATGACAAACTTCCTGAGCAAATCGAAAAATTCAGTTGCTTTTCTTTTAAGTCCGGACTGATTAATGATTAAGCCCAGAATAACCGCTGTAAGCAGTAATATTAACATGCTGTTCTGAAGTACAACATTTACCCATTGGGGGTATTGACTGGTAATTAACTGCCCCGGTAAAATTTCAGAAAGCAGCGCTTTATTAATCTTTCCTGGCTGGATTAACAGGGCAATACCAATACCGAAAAGGATAGCACCTGTGCTGATCAAAACAAAATAAATGAGGGCTTTTATGATAATTTGCCCAATTGATTTCAGGTTGTCGAGACCGCCGAATAGGGTTACAACGGTTAGAAAGATCACCGGGGCTACAAAAGGCTCAATAGCAGAAACGAAAACACTCCCTATCCATTGCATTTTAGCAGCAGTAGCTGGATAAAAAATGCCACAGAAAACCCCAGCTACAATCGCAAGAACAATTTGTAAGCTCAAATATTGATTGAGTTTATCTACAACCAGGTCTATTTTACCGATCAGCTTCAAAATGAATGTATTAATTTTCTTATCTATGAATATAATCAATCTGCCTGTTAATCTAACAATACAGGGGCAGCATTCTTAATAATCTCACTTGCATGGGCAATGTATTTAGAGAAATGTTGTTCAAAAAGCACAGCCAGTTCGGCTGCTTTGCGATCATATTGCTGAACATCCTCCCATAAATCCCGCGGATTCAGGATTTCTGCTGGCACGCCCTCACAATGCTGCGGTACCGAAACCTTAAATACCGGGTGGTTCAAAAATGTAACATCGTCTAATTTACCGTTCATGGCTGCGGTAATAAGTGCCCGTGTATATTTTAGACTGATCCGGTTTCCTATTCCATAAGGGCCACCAATCCATCCGGTATTGACCAGCCACACCTTAATTTCGGGGTTTGCATCCAATTTTTCGCCTAACAGCTCGGCATATTTTAAAGGATGAAGGGGCAAAAACACCCTTCCGAAACATGCAGAAAAGGTCGACTGCGGTTCTGACACCCCCATTTCTGTACCTGCCACCTTTGCGGTATAACCAGAAATAAAGTGATACATGGCCTGCCCCTTGTCGAGCTTACTTATTGGCGGGAGTATTCCAAAGGCATCACAGGTGAGGAAGAATATATTTTTTGGTATACCCCCTGATGATGGTTCTTTAGCATTTTTGATAAACTGAATGGGATAGGCTACTCTTGTATTTTCGGTTTTGGAAATATCCGAAAAATCTACGCGTCCATTACCATCTATAACTACGTTCTCCAGTAGTGCCCCGGGTTTGATGGCTCCGAAAATTTCAGGCTCTTTCTGAGGGTCGAGATTTACCGCTTTCGCGTAACACCCTCCTTCAAAATTAAACACACCGTCATCAGACCAGCCGTGTTCATCATCACCTATTAATGAACGGTTGGGATCTGCACTCAGGGTTGTTTTCCCTGTGCCTGAAAGGCCAAAAAACAGCGCCACTTTACCATCCTTACCTTCATTGGCCGAACAGTGCATACTTAAAACATTATGCTGTAACGGCAAAACATAGTTTAATACACTAAAAATCCCTTTCTTCATTTCGCCGGTATAGGCCGTTCCGCCAATTAAAATGGTCTTGCGACTGAAATTAACTACCGTAAAATTCTTTTGGAGGGTCCCATCGGTCTGTGGGTCGGCTGAGAAACCTGGGGCCTGCAAAATAAGCCATTCCGCATCGGGGCTGAGCACATGGTGTGCATCGGACCTAAGAAAAAGGTTATGGCAAAATAGATTTGCCCATGGCGTTTCATTAACCACACGGATGGTTAATCCAAACCTTGCATCTGCGCAGGCATGAACATCTCTCACCCAAACTTCACGTTCAGCAAGGTAGCTTCTCATTTTTTTATACAAAATATCGAAATGAGCCTTCGAGATCGGTCGGTTTACCTCCCCCCAGTCAATGGTATCGCTGGTCGTTTCGTCGATTACGGTAAATTTATCTTTTGGTGATCGGCCGGTAAAACTTCCGGTATCCACACACAGCGCTCCCGTATGATTCAAAATCCCCTGGCCCCTTTCTAATGTCTGCCTGACGAGTTGCGCGGCTTCTAATTGGTAATGAACATACTTACCATAAAGCCTGAATCCTAATTCATGAAATGTTTCTGCTGTATTCATTTGATCTGATTTTAGTATACCAATTCTTTTTTTATGACACTATTTTTCTGATTTACATCTGATCGCACATCACTTTCTTTTTGCGGATGAAACTCCCGCTCGCTTTGCGCAACTACGATTGTAGCCACCCCATTACCAATAATGTTTGTTAATGCACGTGCTTCACTCATAAATTTATCTACCCCTAAAAGAAAGGCCAGTCCTTCTATCGGAATCTTATGGATAGCTGCAAGTGTTGAGGCTAAAACAATAAAGCCACTACCTGTTACCCCAGCTGCACCTTTGGAAGTGACCATCAGGATCCCGATGATACTTAACATCTCCCATATCGATAGGTGGACCCCGTAAAGCTGGGCAAGGAATATGATGGACATAGAAAGGTAGATTGAAGTACCATCCAGATTAAAAGAATAGCCCGTTGGAATAACCAACCCAACAACAGATTTGCTGCAGCCCATCTTTTCGAGTTTCTGCATAATCGAAGGCAATGCCGATTCGGAAGAAGATGTACCCAATACCAGCAATAACTCTTCCTTAATGTATTTGATAAATTTCCAGATACTCATTTTGTAGTATCTCATAATACCACCCAGAACTATAAATATGAACAGCCCCATGGTTAGATAAACCGTTCCCATGAGCTTAGCCAGGGGGATGAGGGTATGAAGTCCGAATTTGCCAATGGTATAAGCCATCCCACCGAAAGCACCAAGCGGTGCGAGATACATGACATATTTTAAGCCCAAAAAGACTTTTTTAGATAAATATTCTAAGCCAACAACTGCTTTTTTCCGGTGTTTGGAATAGTTAAGGACGATTCCGACAATTATGGCAACCAGTAATACCTGGATGGTGAGGTTATTCATAAAGAAATGTACCCAGTCAAAACCTTTTTCCGGTGATGAGGTATACTTCGAGGCATTTTGAATCTGCAAATTGGCTTTATCGATGTTA
This sequence comes from Pedobacter zeae, assembly GCF_014196715.1. Taxonomy (GTDB): domain Bacteria; phylum Bacteroidota; class Bacteroidia; order Sphingobacteriales; family Sphingobacteriaceae; genus Pedobacter; species Pedobacter zeae. The sequence goes on along the minus strand of NZ_JACIEF010000002.1, from coordinate 66,630 downwards.
CCCGGTTTAAAAAGAACAGCCATGCCAATGCCTATGGCGAGTGAAAAAGTGGAAACCACTTCGAAATAAATGAGGGATTTGATGCCTATTCTGCCTACTTTTTTCAGGTCGCCCATACCACTTATACCCAAAACAATGGTCAGAAAGATAATCGGGGCGATAAAGAGTTTAATAATATCGATAAAAGTTTTACCGATAATTTCCATTTTAACAGCAATTGCGGGGGCAATACTGCCCAATAGAACGCCAGCAATAATGGCAATGAGCACCCAAAAAGTAAGGTTGGTTGCAATTCGCATCCAAATGCGACGGGTCGCCTGGGTTTGCTGATCTAATGTTTGAGGTAATTTTTCGATTAACATGGCTCTTTTTTATTAGTCTATATTGATATGGTACATTAAAACGAACATCATTTTCCGGTCAGATACTTTTAGCCCATTACCCTGATCGGTATATATGGGCCTGCTTTGAGCATTAAAAACAAGTTTCGATGCATGGTCTTTTAATAATAAGGTAAGTCCTAAATCGTAACTGATCATAGGGTCGGCGAGACGTTCAAACCTGGAATATTGAATACCGAAAGCAGGCATCAGCCTCAGGCTTTTCTTTTGCTGATTGAAATAAGGGAGGGTGACACCAGATTGCAGGTAAAAGCTATGCCCGGTGCCTACAACCGGATAACTATTGCCAGCCCCGTTGAAGGCCGCCTGTTTACTATCCGTTCCGTTTGCAATATTGTTTATTCCCAGGTTTCTGATGTAGCCCGGTCCATAATCATGAAGAAATGCTGCTGAATAAAAATTAAATGATGTTCCCCTGCTCAGGTTAACCGGGGTATCGAAGAAAATGTCTGCGCAGAACAGTTTCATATCATTTAGCAGGGTATCTCCGGATTTCAGGCTCCAGAGCAGGTCTTTCTGATATTCCATCCCTACGCCAAGGCTCAATACCTTTTTTTTACCTAAATAGCTTCCCGGCGATGTAGGCGTACTGTTTTCCTTTTCAAAAAACTGCCATTTGAAATACGATGAAAAGTTGGGATTAACCTCCAGGTTATTAAAGGTAGAAATGTCTGGCAAAGGCTTCCCGGTTTGGGGTACGTAAGTTTTAGCGACGATAAACCGGTAGTCTAACTTTCCCAGCTGGCCTTTAAAAAAAACATTCAGGTTCCTGAGGGTAAGATCTGTTCTGTTTACATTACCCAGCATGATAAAAGGTACATCATACAATAAAGTAGCCGTTGGACCGGAAGCAAAGCGGGTAAGCCCTTTCCAGTTAGACCTGCCTGCCCCTAAAGTAAATTTGTTGCTCAGTTTATATTCGCCATAGGCATCAAGTAATTCAAAAGCACTTTCTTGATCAGAAAGATAGGTCAGGTTGGTTGTTCCTCCCTGAAAAACCATGGTGAGCCGATCCGTTGGCGCGATCACCATTTTCATGCGAAGCCTTCTTAAAGAAATATCAGCGGTTGATTTTACGGCACTTTCATTTACCTTACTGCCAGGATTCAGCTCGGTATATCTTGCCCAAATCTGCGCATAACCTGAAAATGCGATAAAATGTGTTTTATCATCGTTCAAGTAATACTTTAGTGGCTTATTGGCTTTTTTTTCCTGGGCATTTACGGTTAACCAGCTCCCCACAAAAAGGAAAATGACTAATGAGCACCTGATAAATGATAGGCTCATGCCGTCGTTTATAAAAAAAATAGGGATATTAGCCTTCATTTAATCTCAACTAGGCGGATGTTAATCCGTTGTCTATATTTGGTTAATTCCGGTACGAATAATTGTAACGGGTTAATAAATATGCACCTATCTTAAGCTTAAGAAGATTTATATCAATAAACTACACGAATTATTAACAAACAACAACTCAAGCCCCTTATAAATGAATCTGCTGGTTAACCTGATACTCCTGATTTTGGTGCTTAGGCTCTCTTTTGATAAAAAAGTGATGCATTTCTTAGTCAATGGCCGTTGGCCCGGATTAATTATCATTCAGCACATTGTCTTCTGGCTGGTATTCTTATCGGTAAGCGGTTACATTTATCTGAACTTTTGGGACTTAAAAGAGGCAGCACTGCGGTTGTTATTTATGCTTTGCATTAACATCCCTGTTTATTTATTATGCTTTAGCGTTTTGGTACCAGCGTATTACCAGACGAAGCGCTATGGGGAATATGTACGCTATATTGCGGCTATTTTTGTAATTTCGAGTTTGGTGAGGATACTCATTGAGCCTCAACTTTTCGGGGCGGAGATTAATGGTGGTTATCTCTTTATGATTTACCTGATGCAGATCATCATCATTTTAGTTCCCTCCATTCAGGGCATTTCAAAATACAAACTAATTGCGGAGCGTGAACTTGCAGAACTCAGCCTGAGAAAAAAAGAAGCAGATCTCGAACTGCTAAAATCAAAAATAAATCCTCACTTTTTGTTTAATACCCTGAATAATATCTATTCGCACAGTTATGCTACAGATGGAAGCTCGGCCAATTTAATTAAGCAGTTAAGCCTATTGATGCAGTATACGACTTACGAAATTTCTAAAAACACCATACCGGTAGAGCGGGAATTGCAAATGATTATCGCCTTAAATAGCCTCTATCAACTAAAACATGGCTCCGAATTAGATATCGTTCTATCTTTCCCGGATAATAATCTATTTGAAATTGTTGAAATCCCACCAACGATTTATCTCACGCTGTTTGAAAATGCCATTAAATATGCAGCTATCGGATCCGACAAGACGGCCAGAATTAAAGCATCCGTGAGTATTTCTGACGTTCAGCTGGAATTTTACATTGAAAATTCAATCTCCAATAAAATCATCGACAGCGATGATACCACCTATCGTGGTGTAGGCATGAAAGTGCTTGAAAATATTCTCGAAAACCATTATCAAAGTAATTATAAATTTGAAAGCAGTAATGATGGTAGTGTATACAAAGCAATTTTAAACATCTATTTATGAAACCGATAAAGGCCATTTATGTTGATGATGAGGCTCCTGCGCTGGAACTCATCAAAAAATATTGTTTGGACATGCCCGAAATTGAACTCATGGATACCTTTTTAGATCCCAGAGAAGCCCTGGATGACCTATTATTGGAATCTGTAGAACTATTGATCCTCGATATTGAGATGCCTGGCTTATCCGGAACAGACTTCCTGGCATTGGTTCCAAAAGGTAAACTCTGTATCTTCATTACTGCTGATCCGACCTATGCTGCCAAAGCTTTCGATATGGACGTTATCGACTACCTGGTTAAACCTGTTTTTCCTGACCGGTTCAAAAAAGCAGTTCAAAAGGCTATTGACTATTTGAAATTTTCGGCATCTGAAGCAGAACAATCCTACCTGACATTTAAATCTGACTACAAATTGAATAGGGTTTTATTGGATGATATACAGTGGATCGAAGGATTTCGTGAATATATTAAAATCGTAACCAGGTTTAAGCAGTATCTTGTATTACAACGGCTTTCAGATTTCATGAACAAAAATGGCGAACTGGGATTTGTCCGCATTCACAAATCGTATATTGTAAGAAAAAAAGATATTGTCTCCATAGGTGCCCAAAGTGTTCAGGTAAAAGGCGGCAAGCAATTACCCATTGGAAGAACCTATAAAGATTTGTTAAAATAAAACTGCTTAAAAGCACCTGGTTTGGGGTTCAGGTTTTTTGTTTTGGAAGCACACATTACCTGCCAAAATCAAAGCGCCGTTGGTGCATGGCTTTCTTTAATGAAAAGAAAAGCATCATATAACGCTGCCAAATTCACCTTATCGTACAAACTCACACTGCTTTTGGTACCATAGCCTACAAATCGCTGTGGTTTGACCAGGTTATTGGGGTTAAAGGCTTTAGTGAAGAAATAGACGTTTTTTTTGGTCAATGTACCCAGTAATTCCTCCCATGAACCTTTGATCGGCTCTTCTAGTTGATAGGGCAACATCACAGTGGTGTTTACAGCCCGCGCATCGGTTGTTGCCCCAAATTCACCGATCGCCGTCCCTGTACCCAGAACGAAATAATTGTTGGGAAATAGTTTTAGCAGGTATTTTCCCGTTCCGCCAACAGAATTATCATATATCTCTTTTTTCCCAAGGTGGGCATCGTGTGCCCAGATAATCACTTTATCTTCCTTTCCTTTTATCATCAAAGCGGTATTGTGGGCCATGATGCTATCTCTCGGTACATATTGGGATTTTGGCTTAAACGGCTCAAATCCCTGTTTAAGATTGCTAATCGCCAACAGCAGATCAGACCGGAGGCTTGTTTCCATTTCTGTTTTTTTAACTTGCTGTTCCAGGGAATCGGCGGTGAAATAGGCCTGGCCGCAATATTGGTTCAGTAACTTCCAATCTACCTTAAAATCTTTTTGGTTCATGCCAAACCAGGCCGCATCTTGGAGATTGGCAGCAGCACTCAAACGCTCAACTGCTTTCGGGAAACTGTTCATACCTGCTTTTTTAAGCAAAAGCGTGATCATATCAACGTCAGGCTTTTGAACCGGGAAGTCTATACCGTTTACCGAAACCTTTTTTTTGTGGCTTTGATTATATACCCTGATCCAATCCAGCAGTTCCTTTGTTTCTTTGTTCTGCCAGATTCCGATCATGTATTTTTTCATCAACGCAGTAACATCGGTTGCCTGGTTTAACTGCTGGTTCATTAACCACATCTCGGCAACATCATTCTCGAAAGCAACATGATTAAATCCTTTTTCCTCGATCAATATCCTGCTGATATAATACCGGAGTTTATAAAACTCTGCCGTTCCGTGCGTTCCTTCTCCCAGGCCTACAATCTGCTTCTCCCCCATTTCGGCAATTAAGGGTTTAACGGAGGCTTTAAATTTTTCATAGCTTTCAAGCGAGACGTTCTTCAGCGATTTTTTTTGGACAACAGTTAATTTCGCCACCGTATCTTTTTGCTGGGCGAAGACGGCCTGGCTGTTGGACAGAAAAATGATGACCAGGCAAATGCTTATTAAGGTAATGTGTTTCATGATGTATTATTTTATGAAGCAAAAGAATGAGCATTTACCGGTAGCATGAAAAAAATCCGACTACAGGCTTTGCCTGCACGATCAATCAACCTGGGCGCCTGTTCGTCGTGCAAAACGGGAGGTTAGTCGGGCGGTAAAAACTATTTCAACTATTTTAGCGATTTTTGGAAGGTGAACAAAAGAACAGCCTTCAACTTCTCCACCATATTCGAAATCCTGATCTGGGTATTTTATGTCACATTATATAAATATTCTTACCTGATCGAAAATTCGGGATTACAGCGAATTCCTGGTAACGATTTCCCTTATCCCATGATCTGCCTGTTTGGAATTTGCAGCACATTACCCATTATTCCCTATTACCGGTGGGCCATTCCGAAACTGCTGCACCTGAAAAAATATATTGCCCTTATACTGATCACGGTAGTATACTTCATCTTTATGACGCCCTACATCAACATGTTCCTGGCCTGGATTTTCAGGCAGTTTACCTATGGTAATCCGGTATACGCCTATTTCGACCACCAGCACAGGGGCTTCTTTTCAGACTGGAACCTGATCATGACGGATTCGATAGCCTTTTTAAGCATCGCTTTCTCGAGGTTCTCCTACCAGAACGAAGTAATGCGGCACAAGGTAGAAACCGACCATTTGAAGCTCCAGTTAGACCTGTTAAAGGCACAGCTCCAACCTCATTTTCTGTTCAATACGCTGAACAGTTTATACGGCATGAGCCTGGTACAATCTAAAGATACCTCCAGGTTTATTTTATTGCTGTCGCAAATGATGCAGTATATTTTGTATGATGGTAACCAGGAAGAGGTACCGCTAAGCGAAGAAGTTAATTTCTTAAAGGGATATTTCGAGATTGAGCAGAAAAAATTTCCGGAGGCTTCAATCCGGTTTAACATCCCCGAAACCATACCGGATATGAAAGTGCCTCCGCTCTTATTTTTGCCTTTGGTAGAAAATGCGTTTAAGCATGGCAGGCACAAACTGGAGAATAAGGCTGGCGTTACGGCCGGATTGTTGTTGGATCAACAGGGTTTGTTCTTCAAAATAGAAAATGAGATGTTGCCACCCCAGCCCTTAAAAAGCAGCCGGGGCGGTATAGGATTGGTGAACATTAGAAAAAGACTGGAACTCTATTACCCGGGCAAACATAAGCTCCGGGTACAGGAATTAAACGGGATGTATACAGCAGACCTCAGCATAACCTTGAAATGAAGTGTGTAATTTTAGACGATGAGCCATTTGCGCATGATGTGCTGAAACATTATATCGCACAAACTCCCGGCATGACGCTGGTAGCGCAGTTCAGAAACGCTGTAGAAGCATTCGAATATCTGGGAAACCATCAGGTTGATTTGCTTTTTCTGGACATCGAAATGCCGCTCATTAACGGCGTGAGCTTTCTGAAAGCGCTAAAACATAGGCCCAATACCATTTTTACAACTGCCTTTAAAGACTACGCCTTCGAAGGTTTTGAGCTGGGTGTGGCCGATTATCTTTTAAAGCCTTTTTCGTACGAGAGATTTATGAAGGCTATTGACAGGCTTTCGCCAAAGATTGAAGCAGGCAATACCTTTGAAGACCAGCTGGTGATCAGGACAAAAGATGGCTACCTCACGATCAGACAGCAGGACATTAAATTAATTGAGGGCAGCAAAGACTATATAAAAATCATCACCACTACTGGAACGCATTTGCTCTATCATACGCTGAAGGGAATTTTGGGCAAGTTGAACCAGAAATATTTCATCCAGTCGCACCGCTCTTACCTGGTTAATAAATTAGTTGTTGCCCGCATTGTACAGGATAGCCTGGTCCTCAACGACCAGCAATTTATTCCCATCGGACAAGCCTATAAAAAGCAATTATTGGAGAAGTTAGGTATTTAGGTTTGGTAATCATCAATTTCATGGAGAAAACACAATAAGAAGCCAGGACATCCATCCTGGCCTTCATCATTAACTAAACTATACTTCTACTCATTTATCTTTATGATTACCTGATCGTTTTATAAATCCAATCTTTAATTAAGGTAAGTACCGCTATTGAAACGCCTGCCTGGATTTTCGAAATTTCTTTATTATCACAACTTTCGCAAGGCAATAGTAAATGGTTCAAGCCCTGAATTTTCACTGTGGTTACCTTCCTGTTTCCTCCCTCCGATGCAAATTTTTTCCAATTGGCCAGGTTATCATCTGCAGCTACCATTAAATCTTTATCGCCATTAATGGCAAGGATTGGAACTTTGACCTGACGAATGGTTTTTTCGGCATCATACCGTATAAAATAGCGGTACCAGGCCCCTTTCGAGTTTTGCACATAACTATAAATCGGAAAACGGAAATGGTCAAACTGGATATTCAGGGTTTTGAAATAGGCATCATCCTTAACTTTCCATTGCTGGTAAGCCTCGTTAAGCTTCATTTCCAGGCTATCGGAATTTGCATAACGATAAGCGGTTTTAAACATAATGGCATTAATTTCATTTGAGCGTTTCTTATCGTAATCAGGCAATGCCGATGCCGCAACAAGATCTGCGTTCTGTTTAAGCTGGGCATCCAATCCGCTCATGGCTAAACCGGCAATACTCACTAAAAATTTAACAGCTTTACTTTCAGCGGCTGCAATGGAGATGGCTGCTCCGCCCTCGCTGTGTCCCATCAAACCGATTTTATCAGGATCGATATCTTTTCTCGATTTGAGGTAGGCCACTGCGGCAAGTGCATCTGTAGCAAAATCGCCCGTGGTGGCCGTTTCATAAACTCCCGTGGTGGTGCCAACACCCCTGTCGTCGGTACGCAACATGGCAATGCCCTGTGCTGCAAGATAGTTGGCCATCTGCTCAAAAATCCGGTGTCCGGCCATGGTACCGTTGCGGTCCTGCTTGCCCGTGCCCGATACCATCACCAAAGTTGGGAACGATTTTTTGCCAACCGGTTTGCTCAAGGTACCGCCAAACACAATTTTCCCATCGGCGCTTTTAAAGCGAACACTATCTGACGTGACCTTAAAAACCCTTTCTCCCTTCGCACTGCAAGCAAAGACCGAAAAGAGCAGAAAAATAAAAGCGAAATACCTCATTATTTGCCTGTTTTTGTCATATCCACCATAGCAGAAATCTCGTCTGCCAGTTCGGTAGCGCTGCCTTTAAAACCAACCGTAATGAAACGGGCATTTCCATTGGAATCTACAATTATTTTTTGCGGGATCCCCGAGAGGTTAAATGCCTTGCAAACGCGTTCGAATACTTCGCCGGTAGCTTTGGCATCTTTTGCTTTATTATCAAACAACACATTAAAATTGTAATGATTATCTTTAATATATCGGGCCACCTCTGCTTTATAATTTGCCGAACGTTCTTCGGTATCTACAAAGTAGAAAACAACATTTGGATCGCCTGCATATTTGTCGACAGCCAATTTCATTCCCGGAAAGGATGCTTTACAGGGCACACACCAGGTTGCCCAGAAATCGAAAACCACGGTTTTTCCTTTTAGGTCGCCCAACTTCACGGTTGCGCCGTTCAGATCTTCCATAGCAAAATCGACCATCGGCTTGCTGAACATTTCTTTTTTGATTTCCTCAGCCATTTTCTCGCCCCCGGCGCTATTTCTCAAACCGTTTAAATATTGGTCGTAACCCTTCTCACTGCCGGTTCTTTTGATGTACATATCCTTAAGCATCGATAGCATTTCGGCACTGCTCTGGTTTTCAAAAACGCTTTTTTCTAAAAGGGTTCTGAGCGCCGGCTTGTTGCCAAGGTGGGTTAATATGCTGGCCAATTCTGCGTTCAGGGTAGCACTGGTGTACCCAAGCAATAATTTAGATTGGTTGGCATAAGCCAATGCCTGTTGGTAACGGCCCGCTGTATTTAATAAATGAGCGTGAATCGGCAAAATGCGTTTGGCGATAGATCCGTTTACGAATTTAACCCACTCTTCCGGAGAAAAATAAGCGTATTCATCCGGGCGGTTATCCCTGAGCATTTCGATTCTTTTTATTATTTTTTCAGAAACCGGAAGCAGTGCTTTTTCCGTTACTTCTTTCCTGCTGAAGGGAATTTCTACAATTTTATAATAAAGCGTTGGCAACATGCTAAAAGGCATTTTCCCGATGTATTTATCCAGCTCGGCATAGTTCTTATCGGCATAAGCGCCCAAAACAATGATGTTCTGATAAATCGTCGGATAATCTATCCTGTTTTCGCGGGCAAATTCTTCATTGCCCCCTTGTTCCGGAAAATCGATCAAAAACTGCCTGTTAGCCTTTAAGAGCAGGTTCACATCCGACCCTACCGGCATCGCTTTAAAAGCATGCAAACGGGCCAGGCTACCCTTTGGGAAACGTTGTAGCATGACCTGATCAACTGAATCGGCAGCAGCCTTATCTTGCATGATCCGGAGGAGTATTCTTCTGGCGTTTAGTAAATCTGTCTCACTGGCATCGGCTCTTCTAAGATAATTGAGCACCCTTTGTAATCGCGGCCCGGCATCATTTTTATAGGTTGCCTTTGTGGCCAGTGCATAAGGATAAACAAGGACTGATTTTGCCGATTGGTTAAAGCTGATCTCCTGATTTAACCAGTGGTAGGTTGCCGAATCACTGATGCCCTCAAATTTAATATAACCCGGAATGTCCATTCCGTATTTCGGGGAACGTGCCAGCCCCCATCCGGCATAGGCACCCTTTGCCATTGCACCTGCGCGGTCTTTATCCAGGAACATGGTAAAATACCCCGCTTCTTTATTATTGTCTACCAGTGTATCGGCCTTAAATTTCACCGCGATTATTCCGCAGTCGGCCGGCACCTTGTACGGCGCCTTCCAAACCTTACCAGTGGCGCTTAAGTTCAGGTCTGATGCATACCACTTGTAGTTCCGGTAAGCATAAACCACTGCCCTTACATTTTTCCGGTTGTTCAGTATGGTGCCTGCCGCATCGTAAACGATTTCAATCTCCTGGCCCGGATTAGCCCTTTCCGGAACAATGCGGAAGCTGCCGGGTGTTTGGGCAAATGCCGCAGCTGCCCATAGCGAGAGCGTAATTAAGAACAGGGCTGATTTTTGAACTCTTTTTTTCATTGGGGATCGGTTTAGCTGCCGGGCTCGGTGCCCGGCAGCATTTATTTGTGTTGTTATTGTTTTACTCAGGGATTTTTTTCCAGTTCGGGATTCAGATTCGTCAGGAATTCTGCGATCGGAAATACATACCTTTCGCTGTTTGGCGCAAGGGTATAGGTGGTACCGTTCACCGTACGCGTATAGGTACGCTGAAATGCTGTTTCGCTTTTTAACCTGCGCATATCCCACCAGCGCAGCATGCGCCCAATAAATTCCCTTCTCCGCTCCTCAATTACCTTAACCAATGCATCTGCCGGCGAAGAGGCCGTTAATGCGACGTAATCTGCCGGCTTGAATCTTTTGATCCTCAGGTTATTTACCCATAACATGGCATTTGCAGCATCGTTATTCCGGGCGAAATATTCGGCTTTAATCAGCATCATTTCAGGTACGTTAGGCCCCACGTTACGTGTTTCCCCGATCCTTGCCTCGCGGTAGCTGTAGCGGCCGGTAAGTGTTGATGATATTGTTGATGCCGGAACGGTTAACAGCTGATAGCGTTGATCTGCTGTGCCAAGAAGGGAAAGGATTTCGTCACTCAAACGGTATGCTGTTGGCGAAAAGCTAAGCGCATTTCCGGCTGCAAGCTTCGATAGCAGAATCTCGGGGTCGGTAATGCGGCGCGGGTAATTTGCGCTGCTGACGCTGCTAAGTGCCCCCAAATCGTTAAGTGTGCTTCTTAACGCCAATGCCATATCGGCATATTTATTTGCGTTTGCGTAATCGTTCATGTACAGATAACAGCGGGCAAGCTCTCCATAGGCACTTGCTTTTGATGGCAGGGTATTGTAAGCCTGTGAATTGGGTAAAGCCGGTATGGCACTCGTCAGGTCTTCAATGATCTGGTTGTAAACCACCTGCAGCGATGCGCGGTTTAAACTTTGACTCATTGTTTGTTTTAAAATAAGTGGTACCCCGAGGTCTGTAGCTGCCGAACCTGCCTGGTAGGGTTTGGCATAGGTATTTACCAACGCCAGGTACGCATCTGCCCTGTGCACTTTTGCCTCTGCAATCATCTCTGCTTTCTCAGCATCGGTTCCGTTTGCTTCCGGCAACTCCTGGATAATGGTATTGCAATAAAGAATGTTGCTGTACAACCTGTTCCAGTTATCGTCCTGTTCGTAATTAGTACCGATTGGGAATATGACCGATTTCCAGGTATAGCTATTGATGTAATAGCCATAGTTTAGCCCCCCTGTTAAGCCATTAATCTGGGCGGCATCAACGATATTGAGTTCATCAGAGGCAAAATCGCCCAGGTTGGTGTTTTGCTCGAAGTTGGCAGGTGTATTAAGCAGGTATCTGTAATTGATCGCCTGGTTGGGTACCAAGTTGCCCTGCGTTTTAATATCGACATATTTTTCGCATCCTGTTGCGAAGAGCGCCACAACACCGATAAAAAAGAATTTATATGACTGTTTCATATCAAAAAGATCAGAAATTAACATTAAGTGAGAAATTGTACGAAGTGGTTGCCGGAAGACCCAATGTTGTTGAATTGAGCCCGGCCGTAAAATCAGGATCGATACCCTCTTTATTTGCCTTCCATAATAAACCTAAGTTCCTAACAGAAAAACCAAAATTTGCAGCTTTTACAGCTTTGGTAAAACGTTGCGTCGGAATTTTATAAGTGAGCGAAAGCTCTCTCAACCTGATGTAATCGCCTTTTAATACATTGATATCAGACTGCTGATAACGGGCCAGGCTTACTGTTGCAAAGGTTCCGGCCACACCCGGAACGTTGGTAAGCTGCTCATCACCCGGTTTTTGCCAGCGCCTGGCTACATCTTCGCTCAAATCATAGCTTGTACCGGTCCTGGAAGAAGGGTAGGCACTGATGGTCGGCCTTAAAAATACACTTCCAAACTGGTAGGTGGCAATGGCCATAAGGGTGAAATCCTTGAATCTCATGCTCTGCGTATAACTGCCAAAATGCGGAGCTGTAGTCCTTCCTGCGTTGATCAGGGCATCAATGGAATTCAAATTCGTATTTGGGGCAACCTTGTTTCCATTCTGGTCGTACACCAGGGTCATGCCATTAGCGTCAAGCCCGGCATTTTTGTACACCAGCAGCTTATCTGTTGCATAACCCGAAATATAACCGCTATAGGCAGGACTTGCGAAAAAAGAAGAAGTGGGTATAAAACGGGTATCTTCTACCTTATTTACGTTATAAGCATAAGTTAACCTGCCGTTGATTTCCCAGTCTTTGTTCGTATAAAATATCCCGGCCAATGAAAGGTCTACTCCTTTTCCATTCAGCTCGCTGGTATTACGGGTTAAGCTGGTAACGCCATAAGTTCCGCTTATCGGGAAGTTATAAAAAAGGTCGGTACTGTGTTTGCGGTAAACTTCCACCGAGCCGGTAATTCTGTTTTTCAGGAATCCGAAATCCAAACCAAGGTTACTTACATAGGTTTTTTCCCAACGTAATTCGGGATTTGCCGGTGCAATAATGCTTGCTGTGGGTAAGCCAGTTTGTGCATCAACACTTCCCAGTGCGATGTAGGTAAACGGGTATAATGATCTTGAAATATTACCATTAACCCCGTTGGTTGCCCTTATGGCCAGGTTCGAAATCCAGGGGGCATTAGCCATAAACGATTCTTTATAAACATCCCACTTACCGCCCAGTGAATAAAGTGGCGTAGCACGGAAAGAACGGTCAAGGCCGAAATTATTGTAATCATCATAACGCACACTGGCCGAAACCGTATATTTCGATCTGTAAGTATAGGCGGCATTGCTGTAATATGACAGGTATCTTCGTGTTTTATCCAGCTGGCTTGGCGAGCCGCCCAATCCCAGGGTGTAACCATATAGGGTGGCGTAAGGTGTAGAAAAGTTTACCGAACGCGAAATACCGGTTCCCATGTTGTAGCCATACATGGTGCTCAAACCTGCCCCATCCTGTGTTTGCCTGATCTCGGCTCCTGCAATGGCATTGATTTGATGATCCTTTCCAAGAGTGGTATCATAATTTAGCTGCCCCCTTAAGGTGTAGTTATTGGTTGTATTGGTTCCGACATTTAAGATGCCGCTTCCGGCCGACAGACCAATGCTGTTTACCGCTTTGCCCGATACCGGGATTGCGGTAAAAGTATTGACAAGGTCGCGGTAGTAATAAGTATTATCGTTGTAGAAATTACGGCTTGTTGAATTTGAGATTTCGGTATTGAAAAAAGCGTTGGCCGATAACCCTTTAACAATCGGAACATTTAAGTTAATGTTTGCACTGTAATTGTTATCCTTTTGGGTATTGTCAGCATTCTCAATTTCATCAAGGGCATTGTATCCCCAGTTCAGAAAACCAGCTGGATAAAGCGCATTGTTTAACCATCCGCTGTAGAATTTTTTCGAATAGGAAACCCTGTTGCCATTATCGTCGAGAATCTGATTGTAGGGCATAAAGGTCGACAGGGAAGGGTTGTAAAGGCTATTCAATCCGATACCATTGGTTTTGTAATTGAAAAACGAACCTTTTAAATTGGTTGATAGCGTAGCGATTTTGAACAGTTTGAACGTATTGTTCAGGGTTAATGTTAAACGACTTCCGCTAGTGCCCACGGCATAAGGATCTTCTTTGGTATACGATGCCGAATAGAAATAGGTTGAGTAGTTATTTCCGCCACCAATAGAGAAATTATAGGCCTGGGATGTAGCCGGTCTTAACAGGTAATCCTCAATCTGCCCCCGGCTATCCCTGGCCGAAAGTTGTGCAATCTCGCTATCATAAGCGGCTTTCGTAATGGTACCGGCCTTGAGTTTAAACGCTAAATCAGTTACGGTGGCTACGTTTGTACTTAGGGCAGTGGTATTATTGGGTGCTATAATGATATTTTTAGCCACCAGTTCTTCCTCGTATGCAATGGTTTGGGCACTGGTCATGGTTCGTAGGTAGCCCAGGTCAGGGTGGTTGGAAACCGATGCATTTACCGAGAAATTAACAGTAGGTGCCTGGCCGGCTTTACCGGCCTTGGTGGTAATAACCATTACTCCATTTGCAGCCCTGGTTCCCCAAATGGAAGCCGCAGCAGCATCTTTCAAAAAGGTAACATTCTCCACATCATTTGGATTGATGGTAGAAATATCATATTCGGTGATCGCCCCATCCACTACAATCAGCGGAAAAGATTCTCCCTGCAGCGTACTTCTTCCCCTGACAAAAAAATTATAATCACTTGAGCCTTTTGTGCGTGTTCCGCTACTTACCGAATTTTGTTTATTGCCATAAACAAAACTGTTATCGCCCGAATTAATATTGATTTTTACACCCGGAACCTGCGACTCCAACCGGTAAAGCAAGTTTGGTACCGGTACCTTTTCGATCTGCTCTTTGGTTACCAGTTCGGCAGATCCGGTACTTCTTTCTTTTGAGAGTTTCTGCAAACCTGTAGAAATTACATTGACCTCATTAAGCTGATTGGCAACCGAAAGTTTCATTGCGATAACGATATTACTCTGCGAGGCGACAACCGGATAGGTATAATTTTCGTAACCGACATAAGAAACACCGATAACCTGGGCGTTTTGCGGAACCGGCATACTGAAACGGCCATTTGCATCCGTCATGGTTACGCTATTCGAGGCATTACTTTTCAGTGTTGCTCCCGGTAGCGGGTTACCTGTTTCATCCACTACTTTTCCGGATAAGAAAAATCCATCTGACGGTGCAGCATTTGTTGGATTATTGCCTGTTACCGGTGCAAAATAGCTTTTATCGCGGGAAACGATGGTATAATTACCTTCACTCACATATAGAAATAAGAGATTATTGGGATACAATACACGTTTCAGTACCTCATCAAGATTTTTTGCCTTTAGGTTTTCTACATCCGTTGTTTTGCCCTGAACAATTTCGTGCTCATAGGCAAACTTAGCATTATATTTTTTTGAGATCGAATTTAGTGCTGCTTCTACTGAAATGGTTTTCCCCGATTGCGCCATTGCCGGCGCAACAAAAATCACAGACATAAACAACAGATAAATCCAGCCGAGTAATCGGGTAAATCTTTTTTTCATTTTTGTTTGGTTGTTAGTTGATATATTAATAAAACAGTTAATTCCTGTTTTTCAGATAGATTGTTTTTCCTTCTTTTTTGATATCTACATCTAAGATATTTTTGAGCGTAAAGAGCAGGCTTTCTTCACTCCTGATTGAGATGGCACCGTCTATTTTCTTTTGCAGGAGCGCAGGGTTATCAACAATGACCGTGTAGCCATACAGATCCTCAAATTCTTGCAGGATATCGCTCACCTTTGTTTGGCTTACGATGAGCTTGCCACTCAACCAGGCCGTTTGGGCTTCAGCTGTTTGCGTCTTCTGAACAGTAACTCCCTCCTGATCAAAATCAATCAGTTCTCCAGGACGAAGCATATACTGTCTGCCTGTCTTTTTAGACTGTACCTGAATTTTACCTTTTATAAGTGTGACATTGGTTTTGTGATGACGATCTTTCAGGTTAAACTCTGTACCCAAAACCTGCACCGCCACCCCATTGGTAACCGCTACAAACAGTTCGCCCCGTTTGATCTGGTCTGGTGTTAAATTGAGGTGTTTAACTTTAAAATAAGCCTCGCCATCCAGGCTAACTTCCCTTCTTGCCTTCCAGTTAAAGGCCCGGGCATAACTTAAGGTAGAGTTTTTGTTCATCCTCACTTCAGAACCGTCCGGTAAATGCACCAGGAGGTCTTCAGCGTAATCTGCCCTGACTACAACCGTAGAAAGGAAGTACCAGGAAAGACAGGTTGCCACCAGGATGATACTTGCTGCACCCGAAAGCCAGATTGTTCTTATCCGTTTACGCTTTCTTTTCCGCTCGAACTGATTAATGGAAGCATTGATATCTGCTAAAAGATTTTCGCGAAGAGATGGAGAAACAACGATTTCGCTATCGCTTAAAATCAGCTTGAGCTGGATAACCGCATTTCGGTATGCCTGAATATTTTCGGGCGATTTTTCCGTCCAGTTACTCCAAAAGATTACATCATCAGGATAACTATATTTTACGAACCGTAAAAAGTCATCGTCAGCTAAAAAATCTTCTGTTTGAAATAAATGGTAAAGTTTGCTGGTCATATTGATCTTCCCCTCTTAGGTCTTTCAATAGGAAGACAAGAAAAAAAATGAAATTACCCCACGGAATTTTATTTTTTTTAAAAAATTAATTCTTTAAGCTTAACAGGATGGCTAAAAGCATCATTTTATCAATATTCAAAACTTCGCGAAGGGCCTCTAAAGCCCGGGCACTCAGTTTATAAGTGCCTTTTATGCTCAAATCCATTATCGTAGAGATCTCAGCATAGTCTAATTCTTCAAAATACCGCAGGTAAATGATCTCTTTTTGCCTCGGAGTGAGTTTATTCATGGCCTGAGAAAGCTGCCTGACCTGCTCGGTCTGTTCTTCCTTCTGGATAAATGCCGATTCAACTGAAAATTTTAAATCAAAAACCTCGTTGGCTTCCAGGTCTACTTTTTGAAACCTTCCTTCAACGTTTTTAAAATTGATCATGTTATTTCTTAGGGCAGAGATCAGGTAACCCCTCAGGTTGTTTACCGGCGGGAGTTTTTTATGGTTCACCCATAAATGCACAAAAAGGTTTTGAATGCAGTCGCGAACAGCGTCTTCATCCTGCAACATGCGCATACCATACCGATAAAGGGAAGAAAAATAGCTCGAATAAATACTATTCAAGGCAATTCTGTTACCCTTTACCAGGTTGCCCCAAAGGTCTATATCATTTAAATCGTTTGCCACTTAGAGAAGAATATTCAAATAACCAAAAAAAATAGCTCAAAACAGAATTTGAAGCAGGAATATGCTATTTTATTTCATATCGCCCAGGCAGGAAACAATGAGTATGTACCGATCTCAGGCATACGCTATTACCTGTTAACGAAGTGGATTATCTTCCTTTTGACTACAACCTTGCGACTTTTGGATACATCGGCCTGCCGGCATTGGCCGAACTTTGTATCAACAATAGTAAGTAATATATGGATTTAAAGAATAGCACCATCCTGATTACAGGAGGGACCAGCGGTATAGGTTTGGAACTTGTTAAACAACTTACCGAACAAGGAGCAACAATCATCGTTACAGGCCGTAAACCAGAAGCCTTACATGATACCAAAAGGCGTTTCCCGAATATACACCTCTTTCAAAGCGATGTAAGTAACCCGCAGGATATTGAGCGCCTGTATAAAGAGGCGACCCAACAATTCCCTGACCTGAATATAATCGTTAACAACGCAGGTGAAATGCGGTTGCTCGATGTTCAGGACGCCAGCAAGGACCTCGAAAACATCACCCGGGAGATTGATATTAACCTTACCGGAACGATCAGGATGGTGCACCAGTTTTTGCCCCACCTGCTTAAAAAGCCTGCGGCGGCAATTGTGAATGTTTCCTCTGCCATTGCTTTTATGCCTTACTCTACCGCTCCGGTTTACAGCGCTTCAAAAGCGGGTGTTCATGCCTATACCCAGGCCTTGCGTTTGCAGTTGAACAAAACCCACATCAGGGTATTCGAGCTGGTCCCCCCGGGTGTAAATACCAATCTCCAGAATGATTGGGTACTGCCACCTAATCCGGGCCAAATGATGGAAGTGGATAAACTGGTTAGTATAGCCATTAAAGGATTGCTAAACGACACCCCCGAGATCAAGCCGTTCCTGGTTAAGGTGATCAGATTTTTAAGCCGGGTGATGCCTAAGCAATTGATGAAGCTAGGCCACAGGGAATTTGAAAAATTTAAACAACTCAATAAAAAACAATAAACAATCCGTTATGAAAAAATCAATATTAGCAATGTTTGCGCTGCTGCTATCACTGGCCGCTTTCGCGCAGAAACTCCCTGCAGATGAAATTACAGGGATCTGGAAATGTGACGATTATAAGA
Organism: Pedobacter zeae; assembly: GCF_014196715.1. Lineage (GTDB taxonomy): Bacteria > Bacteroidota > Bacteroidia > Sphingobacteriales > Sphingobacteriaceae > Pedobacter > Pedobacter zeae. The sequence continues at coordinate 48,576 of NZ_JACIEF010000002.1, read as the reverse complement.
TCGAAGTATTCAAGGCAGGCAAAACGTACTCGGCCAGGCTCCTGTGGTCGAAGGTGATGTTCGAAGCAGATGGCAAAACGGCAAAGAAGGATGTTAAAAATCCAGATGAAAAACTCCGGAGCAGGTCAGTACAAGGTCTTACACATATCACCGGTCTTGTTTACAGGGATGGCGAATATGTTGATGGCAAATTGTATAGCGTAGAAGATGGAAATACCTATAGTTTAAAAGGTAAATTGAAAGGGCCTGATGATCTTGAAACCCGCGGCTACAAGGGTGTACCCTTAATAGGAAAATCATTCAAATGGAAAAGATTAGAAAAATTGTAAAAACAATGCTCATGAAAGATCATAAAGACCAGTTATCGTGGTTTTGGTTCATCGTTTCCAACACCCTTCCCCCTGTAGGGTTCTTCCTTTATTTCAGACACCGGAAGGCCTATCCAAATAAGGCCAAAAGAGCCTTAATAAGTGCAATAACCGGCGTGTCGGTAGCCGTGCTCGGAGGTTATATCATGAACGCTTTTATCCTCAATTAAACCATGATTAAAAACATAGCTTCTATACTGTTGCTCTTTATTTCGGTAACGCTCAGCTTCAGACATGCCTGGGATACCCTGCATTACAAAAACAATCCTGAATCTGTTAAGGCGATGGAAAATTTAGGGATCAGCGAAACATTCATTCCATTGCTGACGGCGGCAGCCCTGGCAACCGGTGTGCTTTTGCTCATCCCCAAGACCTTTTTTCTGGGCAATATGCTGAATGCGATCCTGATCGTGATGATAATGGGGCTGGCGGTGCGGGCAGGAAATTACCGCATGGTGTTGATGGAGATTCCATTTTTAATCATGCCATTAGTGATGATATGGCTAAAATATCCGTTTAAATTCAAGTAACTTGCAACATGGCAAACAGCAAACCCTACCGGATCAGTTCCATAACAGAGATACACCGTTTGATGGGGCTCCCTAAGCCCCACCACCCGTTGATCAGCATCGTTGACCTGAAAGGCCTGAGAAATGACACAGGTATAGATGCGGTCGTCTTCGACTTGTATGTGATATCAATGAAAAGAGGATGCGACGGTTTACATTACGGGCAACAGAAATACGATTTTGACGAAGGACTGATGGCCTTTATGTCTCCCGGCCAGATTTTGCGTGGCGAAGAGAACGGTGTACCGCCTGACCTGGATGGCTGGATGCTTTTTGTACATCCTGACTTTCTCTGGAATACCTCGCTTGCTGCCAGGATCAAACGGTATGAGTACTTTAGCTATGCTACCAGCGAAGCACTGTTCCTCTCTGACAAGGAAGAACTGGTGATTAATGACCTGGTTAAAAATATTAAAACCGAATATTATTCGAATATGGATAAGTTTAGCCAGGACATTATTATCTCCCACCTGGAGGCTTTGCTGAATTACGCCGAACGTTTTTACCAGCGCCAGTTCATTACCCGGAAGATCACCAACCACCAGGTATTAAACCAGGTGGAACAAATTTTAACCGGCTATTTAAACAACGAAGCCCTGCTTTCCAAAGGGCTGCCGACCGTGCAATATTTTGCCGATGCTTTAAACCTGTCTTCTAAATATTTAAGTAGCCTGCTGAAACAACTAACCGGCCAAACGATGCAGCAGATCATCCACGAGAAACTGATCGAGAAGGCCAAAGAAAAATTATCTACAACGAGCATGTCGGTAAGTGAGATCGCCTATCAGCTTGGTTTTGAGCACCCGCAGTCGTTCAATAAATTATTTAAAAGCAAAACCAAGCAAAGCCCATTGGATTTCCGGCAGTCGTTCAACTGAAATGTTTGATTTAGTAAAGGTATAACTGGTTTCGCAACCCGGCAGTTATTCTTCCAATAGTTGGGGGTAGCAGAAACCTTGCTTAAAATAAATCATCGCAACTAATTGGTAACTTTGCTTCATGATGATCGTTAGCAATTATGGCCATTAAAACTTTTCCCGAAAACCTGAGCCAGAACAAAGGCCTTCCTATACGTATCGTTACGCCGGAGTTTGGCCACATATCAGCGGAGTCGGCAGCGCAATACGGTTCTGCCCAGCGGCTGCCATACTATTTCTTTCTTTTCGTATGGCAGGGAAGCAGCTCGGAGGTTATTGATGGAGAAACGATGGAGATAGGTGAAAACGAGCTCCTTTTTGCTTTGCCTCATCAGGTCAGGCAATTGGCCCCAGGCGGTCATGGCGCAGATTATTATAAATTAGGATTTGACAATGAGTGCCTCGCTCGGTTGCCGAAAAAGTTCCCCTTTTTGCTTAATCCCCTGAACCGGCAAAAAATCAGCTTTACACCTGATGCTGCACGCAGGCTTTCGAATGCGTTTAAGATTTTAAATGAACTGTTACGTACTGCCGACAATGATCCGGAGCTGATCCTCGCTTACCTGAACAGCCTGCTTACAGAAATAAATGCTGCTTATTTTGTACTGCATAAAAAACCTGCACCTGAGGGCCTTGATAAATTTTTAGGGTTCAGGCTGTTTGTAGAAGATAACCTTACCGAGCAACCGGCTATAACGGAAATAGCAGAAAAGCTGGCCTTAAGCACCGATGGTTTGTATAGGATCGTAAAACAACATTCGGGTGTTTCGCCTAAGGAGTTCATCATCGAACGTTTGATCATCGAAGCCAGGCGACGTATGTATCATGAACCCAATACCTCTGTAAAGGAACTCGCTTTTGAACTCGGCTTTAATGACCCGGGGTATTTTTCGCGTTTGTTTAAAAAGGTTACCGGTAAAACGATAGCCGGTTTTTACCAGGATTTGTCCTTGTAAAAGCGGTTTTTGTCCGAACCTAACTACTGCATTAGCGCCACCTTTGTCTAAAAATAATTCATTATGGACAGACAATTTGGTAAAATATTGGTAACCGGTGCAACCGGCTTAGTAGGCTCAAGGCTTCTGCCCCGCCTTGTTGAAGCAGGATATGATTGTTCTGCACTGGTACGTGGCAAAAAAGTTGCGGCCGGAGTAACCCCTGTAGAGGGCGACTTGTTCGAACCGGCCACACTGCAGGCAGCGGTAAAAGATGCAGCAGCCATCATTCACCTGGCCGCCGTGTTCCGTTCACCAGACACCGACCTGATCTGGAAAAGTAACCTGGAGGGTACGCGTAACCTCATTGACGCCGTAAAACGCCATGCCCCTAATGCCCGCTTTATATTGGCAAGCACCAGTAATGTTTATGATGCAGACAACCCGCACCCCGGCCGTGAGGACGATGCGCTTAGCCCGCAGCATGCCTACCCGGCCAGTAAAGTGGCTGCAGAAAAGGAATTACGCGAAAGCGGGCTGAATGGGTCGGTTCTTCGCTTTCCATTTGTTTACGGGGATGGCGATGGTCACCTGGAAGAATTGCCTAAACACGTAGTTGCCGCTAAATTTCATCCGGCGATGCGCATGAGTACGATCCACCATCGCGATATATATACCGCCATCATGATGGCTTTACAAGGGATCATGGATGGCCAGGTCGTTAATATCGCAGATGAGGCGCCAACAACACTTTACGAATTATCGCAACTTGCTGGCAAACCGATGGCCTCATCTGCAGCCCCACTGGTTAACCCCTGGCATTTGCATGTTGATGCATCCCTGGCCCGTGGGTTAGGTTTCCGGGCTTCGGTAAGAACAGTTCACCAGGCGGCACAGGAAAACCTGCTCTGACAGCTTATGCAAATTTTTAACCGTTCGGCGCCGGAATTACAAAGAGGCCGGCCGCTGCTTTAAGTTGCCCTAACCCAAAGCTCCTGGATAGTTCAGGGCTTTGGGCGCTTGTGTCTGGCCTGGCTCATTTTTTACCATATGGTAAATGGCTGCTTTGCGATGTATACTATCTTTACCTGATGGAAGCGCTAATAAATTATATCCTGCAATTTGGTGACCTGAACAAACAACAAATCGAGTTTTTGCTGAGCAAGGTTCAAATCCTCGAATTCAAAAAAGATGACTACCTGTCTGAAGCGGGTAAGGTGCCCCGCTATGTGGCCTTCGTGCTGGAAGGTGTATTCCGTTTCTGTTATTATAACAACAAAGGTGAGGAGGTGACCAATTATTTTGTTGACGAACATAATTTTGTGGTCGACAACGAAAAATTTGAATCGCAGATCGCTGCCGCAGAATATGTACAGGCCGTTACCGACTGCAAAGTACTGGCTTTTACTAAAAAAGACTGGGATGAGTTATCCGGCACCATTGTAGGCTGGGAAATGATGAAGGCCAACATGATCAAAAAATGCCTTACGCTGGCTATGGAACGGCGCAGTCCGCTGGTTTCAGAAGATGCCACCACGCGATACCTGTCGTTCATCGAGGGCTTCCCGAACCTCATCAACCGCATTCCACTTTCGCACGTAGCCTCGTACCTGGGCATCACCCAGCAATCGCTAAGCCGTATACGCCGTAATATCCGTTAATGATGCTTTTTACCAAATGGTAAATGTTTTTTAATTGCCATTCTCAACCTTTGCTTATTCATTTAAAAAATACAAAAAGATGAGCAAAAAGATCGTATTAATAACCGGAACAAATAGCGGTTTTGGCTGGCTTACCGCCCAGAGCGTGGCCGCCTTGGGGCATCAGGTATATGCCACGATGCGCGATACCCATGGAAGAAATGCTGAAAAGGCCCGGGCTTTAGCCGCAGTAGAGAACATAACCGTTTTAGACGTTACCCTGACTGACGATGAAAGCGTGAAGCAGGCTGTTGATGGCATTTTGGCTAAAGAAGGCACTATTGATGTGCTGGTGAACAATGCCGGTTACGGCATGACCGGTGTAGCCGAGAGCTTTACCACGGCCGATGTGCACACCACTTTCGATATTAATGTGTATGCCCCCTGGCGTTTGATTAAACAGGTACTGCCCGCCATGCGCAAACAGGCCGAGGGACTGATCATTAACATCACCAGCGGCTTCGGGCGGGTATCGTTCCCGTTTGCTACCATTTATGCGGCCTCTAAGTTTGCGCTGGAAGGAATAAGCGAGGGCCTGCATTACGAGGTGAAACGTTTAGGCATAGATGTGGCTCTCGTGGAGCCGGGTGCTTTCCCGACAGAAATGCAACAAAAGAACAACCCCGCATCTGATCAGGATGTATTTGAGGGCTATGGCGCCATTGCCGCCATACCCGACAAAATGATAGCCGCATTGGGCGGAGAAATGCAGGCTAAAAAACCTGACCCACAGGATGTTGCCGATGCCATTGTAAAACTGATCGGCACCCCAAAAGGTGCACGGCCATTACGCACCGTGGTCGACCCTATAACCGGCCAATACATAGAAGCTGCCAACCAGGCTGTAGCTGAACAATTTGCCAAAGGATTGACGGTATTCGGGATGGGCGAATTATTGTAAGTGAAAAGGATACATGAAAACGGCAGTAGCCTTGGCTACTGCCGTTTTTTATTGGAGCATTGCAGGATGAAAGCTATTTCAAAAGTGTGACGACTTTTTCCCGTCCGGGTTATTTTAATTTCATTTTACCGGCCGGAGCCCCTCTTCTATGGGTTCATTTATAGCATGCCTGCTAAACTCTACGGATAGTAGAGAGAGCTCAGTCGTCCAATTGTTTCAGGGCCGTTTGGAGCACCACATCGTTTCCCTTTAACCTATCTGCAAGGGCAGGTTGGACTACAACATCAGGAAGGGTGCCACGACCAAAGTTTTTATGGAGATCAACCGCATTAACATACTTGAGAAGTGGGATAGACACTTTAAGCCCGAAGTCAAGTTTGGCTTCCGGCATCAGGCCGCTGTTATTCCCCTGGTATCCTCCACCTGTCTCCTCGCCTACAAACAAGGCACGTTTGTTATACTGTAAAACGGCTGATAAGTCTGCACAGGAAGATAGGCAGGCACCATTGACTAATACCACCACCTTGCCGGTATAAACATCGGCTTCAGGTTGCTGCACTTCATAGAAATCAAACTCACGGGTGAATTTGGATTTGCGCCACAGGTATACCGAATCCATCTTTACCGGCTTTCCGTAGATCAGTTTAGCAGAACCTTTCAGGCTAAGGGCGAAAGGTTCGGTCACTTCGATCCGGTCCCAATACCGGAAAGGCTGGTTGATCAGGTACCGGCTAAGCAATACTGCATTCGGGTCGCTGCCACCGGTATTATTACGCAGATCAATCACCAGCTTTTGGATATGCTGCTCCTTAAGCTCTTTGAAAACCCCGGCAATAAATTTCCGGAACTGCTGCTTGCCGGCTTTAATATCCGTTTCGCCAAAAGAACGGATGGTTAGCGTACCAACAGCTTCTTTAATGCTGAAACTCAATCTTGGTTTGTTCCCCAGATCCATGATGGCCGGCACCGGTATCACCTCGTTGCGCACAGCTGCCAGGTCAAATTCCTTTTCGCCCTGGTCAGTCGCTACCCGTATTTTATAGGAATCGCTGAGTTCGTAATTTGCCCGGTAAGCCTGGGCGAAACGGTTATTGATTGCCTGGTATTTCCAGGTTTGGTTAAAACCGTCAGACGGGATCATCTCAAACAGGCGTGCCCTGATGGCAGTAATCGAATGTCCGTTAATGCTCAGCAATTCTGCACCTACAGGCACCGCCCCGTTCCCGGAATAGTTCTTGCTGATATAGGCTTTTTCGCCTATAAAGTATACATCAAGAGGGAGCATATTTTGCTGTTTGTTCAGGAAATCCATGTACTCGCCACTTAAAGACACATTGGTATGAACGCAACGTACTTTAGCAATGAGTGGTTTAATCGTGCGGAAGTATTGCAGCTGATCCATTGGCCCCTTGATTGCCGCCAGGCTCGAATCAATAAAATGTGCAAATTCAGGCTTTGAGGTATAGCGATAAAAACCGGGATGTTTTTTGGCCATTTCACCCATAAGTTCTGTAATACTGCGCCGTGCAGAATCGGCAGTTATGGTTCGCTGTGGATCGAAGGCTGTATTGGGTTGCGCCAAAAGGAGCAGTGAATGTAAAAGCAGGAAAGTAACGGATAAAAATTGTTTCATAACCGAAGATAGATACTTCATACACAGGATTTTGTTAAAAACTGTGAAATCGTTATGGCAGCAGGTTTTGCCGGTGGTAAGCCCTTTTAGTGACCTGTCATTTGCGCTGCAGAACTGTATGCTACAGTCAGTTCTGCATTGGTAAGACTGATGACACCTGGTTATTGGTCAGTCGGGCTGTTGCTTCCGAAGAAAATATTGGGTTCCGTAGTATCCGATCGAGCGTATCCTTAGCCCTGCCGGCGCGCTCTAAAATCGCTGGGTGTGCATTTATACCTGTCGCGAAAGCTTTTGGTAAAATTAGCCAAATCATTATAACCACAGTTAAAAGCAATGTTTTTAATCCTTTCGTTTGAAATTAACAGCAGTTCTGCAGCTTTTTCGAGCCGCTTGGTTTTGATATAATTGGCTGGGGTATCGTTGTAATGTTTGGTAAATTCGCGCTTAAAAGACGATAAACTTAAATTATTAAGCTGTGCCAGTTCATCAATACTGAGCTGGGAAAACAGGTTAGCCTCAATAATTTGTTTAAAGGTGTAGGTAGCAGGCGAAAAAAGCTGTGTAAATATGGTTTGTATGGCCCGGGCATTAGCGGTTTGGGCCAGGAGCAGTATAATTTCCTTTAACTTTAAAACCAGTATATCTTCATTAACCAGTGCCGGATGCCGGAAATAAAACAGCAAACCTTCGATATATTTTTCGATTAAAAAATTGTTATTTAAAATCTCGACACTTTTGTTCGAAACCATCCGGTCGGGTGCATGAAGTATAACCGGCAGTTCCCGGTCGTAGATCCGCTTTAAAATATCGGGATGAAAATTAACGATCATGATTTCGTTCACATCCCCTTCATTTAAATTACTGATGGTTTTGCTTGCCTGTATACAATTTAAAAACAAAGCATGTTTATGGGGTATATTTACCAGGTCTTCGTCGCGGTGATATTGCATTTCGCCCTGTAACATATACAAAAAGCAGGCATTATCAGTAATGGGAAAATCGAAGGTAAAAGGTGTCTTTATCCTGATGTTTTGGATAATGGATTTACCAAACAATTCGTATTTTTTATGGTCAATGATCATGTTAAAAAACCTTCAGCTATAAAAATAGGAAAACTAATGCAGGGTTTAGCTTTTAAGCACCGCGCATTAGTCTTTTAATGATCATCATTTTAATGATCTGAAAGGCACGATGCCGCTCTTAATTCAATTTAGCTATCCTGCGTTGTTTAATATACTGGTAAACAGCACCTGCAATAAATAGAATTAAAAGCACAAGCAAGGTTTTGGCAATTAGCGGATCGGCAGGACCTTTGGCCAAGGGATGGCCCAGCGGTACGCGGGTAAAGGTTTCGTTCACGGTAGGGATGAGCGAGAGAAAAAAGCTGAAGGAGAGTAAAAAATTCTCTGCGTAACGGGCCTTATTACTGGCACTTCTCTTTACCGAGAGCCAAAAAGCTACCACCACCAAAATAAAAATGAATACCGAAAAAATGTGCCCTGCATTAAAGCCGCCGTGTTTGGAGATCCCCAACGCAGTTAAAGCCGTAACCGTAGTGGTATAAAAATATATTTTACCGCTAAGTTGTGTTAAATCAATTTTGCCAAAGCGTACAAATGAAATGATTGCCGATACAATGGCAACGATACCAATGATGGTATGAAAAATTCCTAAACCTGATAGTCCCATAGTCTTTTTTGTTGAGTATGTAATTGTGATTACAAAAGTGACTATAGTAAGGCTAAGGCGTTTTGTTTATTCGTTCAATTAATTGGTAATCTCGTTCAAAAATGATCAGGCAGGTGGCTTTCTGCCTGAAATAATTAACAATGTGGTACTTTTCGTTTCGGCAGGCAGGCCATTGTTCGAAGATGAATACCTTTTCTTGTAATGGCTTAGCACAAGTTTGAATGGTTAAAAGGCAGTAAAAAATAAGCTAAGCCATTAGTTTAATCTTTTTCCCCGTTCTTACGGCCTCATAAATGGCATCAATAATTTTAAGGTCTTTTAAGCCTTCCTCGCCATTTACAGGAACTACCGGCTTTTTATCTTCAAAAATAATAGTTGCCATTTCATCCATCTGTACCGTTTGATGTGTGGTTACCGGCTGCGTGAGTTCCCCCTTATGCGTTCTACCTTTGATCGGGCCATAGCCGGTAGAAGGTTGCATTTCTGCAAATCCTTTATCGCCACTCAGAAAAAATCTATCCAGGTGATTGATGTTATAACTCGACAGGCAGGAGGCTACCGCACCGCTGGGGAAACCTAATTGAAATTGTATGGTCTCATCTACACCTTCTTTAAACTTTACCGGGTCAGTTTTGGTTTCCTGGGCCGTCACCCAAACAGGCTCTTCGCCTAGCATATATCTTGCCCCGTTAATCGCATAGATGCCAATATCCATCATTGATCCGCCACCCGCAAGCGCCTTGTTTAATCGCCACTGCAAAGGATCGCCTATTTTAAAACCACATTGCCCCTGGAAAAACATAACCTTACCGAATTCGCCCGCATTTCTCATCCGGATTACTTCCAGCGTACGGGGTTCAAAATGCATCCTATAACCAACCAGTAACTTTACATTCGCTTTTTTACAGGCATCAACCATCTCCTGGCCCTCTTTGGCATTTAATGCCATCGGTTTTTCGCATATGGCGTGTTTTCCTGCTTTTGCCACACGAATAACCTGACTATGGTGGAGGGCATTTGGCGTAATCACATAAATTGCATCTATATCCGGATTATTTTTCACCTCATCGAAGTTGTCATAATGATAACAATTCTTTTCAGGGAGGTTGTATTTCGTTTGCCACTCTTTAATTTTCGAAGGCGTACCACTGATTACGCCCACCAGTTTTGCCTTGGTACAGGCTTTCATGGCCTCGGCTACACGGGTGCCATATCCACCTAAACCCATAATAGCTACCCGCAGTACCCTACCCTGGTAAGGCTGCTCAATTTGGTCTGGAACATTAGCAAATGCCGATATTGAACCTAATTTCAACATCAATACTGATGCACCCATTTTTTGTAAAAAGTCTCTTCTGGTATTCATATTATCCTGGGCTTATGTACCTATTTCTGCAAAAACATTCGGCAACACACGATATGCGACCGCCCATTTTTGCCGGTTAATTAACTGATTTACTTCATGATATGTAACACCAACCGGTTATATATAGTTTTCAAGATAATGATTTTTGGCTTTATCTGAAGAATAAGAGGTAGTTCTCGAGGCTGGGAAGCCCCTGAGGTATCCGCGTTGCACCTGAAAGACTGTTCAGCCTAGCACCTCATTAACGTTATGAACGAACCAATGGCCTCTTGTCCTGAAGATACCATATGCTGCTTTTTAAATACAGAAATGGATCTTCTGGCCGTTGAAGGCTTGCTGATTGATAAAAAAGACCGGCTTCTGATCGTATCAGCGTTTTTGAGTTTTATCTATATTTATTTTTTTTGAAAAACAACAAATTAAACACTTTACCAGGGGCACCAGGTATAATTGCCTGGAAAATCTTCCAATAACAGCTAAACTAAGGCATCCATGCCCCTTTATTTCTGCTGTATAATCTTAAAATCGCTAAAGGATGCATAACCAGAAGCATCACCATAGGTGGCGTGGTAAACACCAACCTGTAAGCCATTACCCAGATCATCTCTTTTTACAGGGCTGCCCGGAAGATCTACCCAAGCTTTCCCATCGCTGCTGCCACGCATAAAAAATGTATTTCCGGCCCTTTGTATCTGCAGGTGTTTATAAAAAGCCCATCCGGAGAGGTTGTTCGTCTGCTTTCTGCCTCCATTATCGAGGTTGGTGACAATATTTCCAATGCCCCAGCCTGGCATAATGCCATTTTGTAAAAGCATTCTTCCATTGGCTAAAGCTTTAACCATAATACCAGCCTCATTTGCGCCATAAGCTTTCTTCTCCTTTAGTCCCAGCATATCTGAAAGCATTACCTCAGCAATAAAATCACCCTCCACATAGTTGTAGGCAAAGGGCCCCGTTGCCTCCGATCCATCCCAAAATGTATGGTGCGAAACCATCTTCAGGATACCTGAATGCTGAGTAACCGTATCTGCATTTCCCAATAAACCCTCCCAGGAAGTCCCTGTTAAACCATTTTTTGCTGCCGGAACCGACCGGGCCGATCCAGCCTGTTTTTTGATAATAAATTGCGAAGAATCGGTTGTAACAGCAAACGGAAGAGAAGTTTGGGTAACATTTCCAAAATTATCTCTGATTTTGACCGTATAACTATAACTACTTTGGGGAAAGACCGAAAAATCGAAATAATCTGATGACCGCAACCATTTTGCATGCCCTTTATCTTTATCATTTTTAAAAAGATATTCGAGATCATTACCTGGCAGTTCAGGTTTATCGGCTGCCAGATAAACCATAGTTGGCGTAACTGCTGACGGCTTTGAGGTAAATGATGCTTTTAAGCTAACATTGCCTAAGGTTTGTTTCCAAAAATTAAATTCTTTCAAGCAATTACGATGATCGAGGCCATAATTGTATATGGTAATTGATGAAATTGCAGTTGTCCCACCAGAAGATTCAATCAAAATACGCTGGTCTCTTTGGTTATTACGGACCATTGCATAACTGGCCGGCTTACCATTGATAAATACCTGGAACTTCCCCTTAGAAAAAGAACAGATTAACTGCTGCCATTTTCCATTACCCTCTATCCTCGCGGCTTTATTTCTTTTACCAAAAAACAGATCTGTTTTTGAACCAACAGCAGGTAAAAGAGAAAAAACTGCCGTAAATGGTCTTGAAAAATCAATTTCTTTTCTCATACGGCCTTCCAGAAGGATTTTACTGCCATTTGCCAATATAGTAGTTATTTTCCCATTAACATCGGCAACCTCGGTATTTCCCTTGCATGTCAGTTCTCCTAAAGCAGTCCCATTGTTGGGCCAATTTGTTAAATCTCCATATTCAAGTTTTTTTGTATCTGCATATAGAACCACATGGTTAGTAATGCCTTTTGTATAGGCTGCTTTAATCTCTGTACCGGTTAATGGAACATCGTAAATTTTTAAGGAGGCCAGCGCACCAGAAAATCCTGAAGTCCCATCATCATTGCCACCCACAAGAAACCTGGTCAGATTGTTGACGAAAAGCATCCTTCTTTCTGCCCTATCCAATTTTCCATCAACATATATACGCTCCATTGTGCCATCAAAAACCATAGTAATCAGATGCCATTCATTTGCTTTGGGTAAATTTCTGTACCCCAAATCTGCCCAGCCAAGATGGGTGGCAGCACCTGCACTTTTACTATTGCCGTAACCTACCGCAGCATTACTTAAATTAACGCCCCCCTTACCCGTCCATGAAACGATTGTTTCTTCTTTATCAATTTCTGGGTTTAATACCCACATACTTACGCTATAGCTGCTGTTCCCCAGCATTGATGATGGTGCACGAAAGGACGATGATAAACGTGCCGTGCCTGAGAAAACTAAAGCCTTTTTTCCACCTATCATGGATGTAATCGGTTTATTTGCGCCCATAGCAGAAAACACGCCCGCTAATTTTCCATTATTTTGAACATGAGCCGCTATTGACCCTATCCGAAGATGATCAAAATTGAGATCTACCAACAGCCCCTTCGGTTCAAAACGTTGCAAAGATTCCCATTTTTTGATGCTCGTATGCATTACCGGATTATAATCAGCATGATCAAAAACCTTCATGTTCCAGATCGCCTTATTTAAGCCCGGATATTCTGTCCGTAAAATCGTTGTGCGCAGGTACCTGGCCTTAACGTTTCCAAAATCGATCATCGGACTTCCATGTTTGGTATTTTTACTCCGGTCAACGTACAGCGCCCATGTTTGGCCATCGAGTGAATATTCAATTTTGTATTGATAGTACCAGGTTGCATATTCAAATTGAGTATGCACACTTTTAACATCATAAACCTTACCTAAATCTATCTGGAGCCACGCCGGACCGATATTGCTTTTAGCTTTCCATAAAGTTCCGTTATTATCATCAAATGCAAATTCTGGTTTAAAATCCTGATCATAAGTTGAAGAGGCTATAGCGGCTTTCCCTAGCGCCAGATCTGGATGCGGATTCACATTTTTTGCCAAATAGCCAATTCCGGAATGTGTAGGAACCAACTTCAGTATGTTTCCTTTTTCATCGAAGATCATTTTATCTGCCGCTACCTGCCGGTGATAACCACCATCATTGTGCGGGTTATTATGGCGATGATAAACCAGGTAAAAATCATCTCCCTGCTGCAGAACAGACTGATGCCCTGGCCCATGAACTGTTCCATCGCCATTTGTTGCGAGAATAGGATTATCCGGCCCATATTTAAAAGGTCCCATCGGGTTGCTTGCAGTGGCATACTGTACCCGGTAAGTCCCATCTTCGCAATAGCCGGATGAATAAGTGAGGTAATAAATGTTCTTTCTTTTGAATACAAACGGGGCCTCGAAAAAGTCTTTTGCATCGGTATTTGGGATCTGCGCAAGTTTTGAAAACGACTTCATGTCATCATTCAATAAACCCACACCACAACCATGGCCTGGATAAATGCCCCAGGTACCCCAATACATATAATACTTCCCGTCGTCATCTTTAAATGTCTGCCCATCAAGTGTAATCACCTTTGGCACCATAAAATTTGAAACTATTGGTTTTCCGGGCGCTAAAAGCGATGTCCATGGGCCAACCGGTGTTGCCGATGATGCACCGAATATTTCAACGGGCTGGCAGTAGTATAGATAGTACTTTCCGTCAGGCCCCTGTGTTACATCTGGTGCCCAATAATAATGGGTTGTTGGCCAGTTCATATCCTGCATGACCCAATTCACAAAATCTTTTGAAGTCCATACCTGTGATGGTCCAAATCCTCCTCCATTACCATCTGTTGTGGCATAAATATAATAAGTATCTCCAAATTTTTTCACCGTTGGATCTGCGAAATAGCCTGGTATAATTGGATTGTGCTGCCCTTTGGCTAAATGCTGAGATTGCGCCATCAGAGATTGGGAACAACTGCAGAAGAGAAAAAAAACGAAGAGGTTCAGATAAATGTTTTTCATAGTCAATATGGATAGCGCTACCTATAAAGGCCAGACCTCATGGATCAGGATGTAAATATAAAAGAAGCATAAGCTGGATTTCCGTTGTATATTGATACATAACATTAGTATTTTAACCAAGCACCCCAATCTGTACTTTTAATGTAGCGGATTAGGAAACTGAGCGCTTGAGTTCGATTATTAAATCTCATTTTGCGGTGTTTTAAACAGGTTTTCAGTTGAGGCGGGTTGCCCCTGACCTGTAGCGAGTTCACCGGAGGTAATTTGTCTCCAAGTATTTCAGGCTAAAAGATGTTGCCCCCATCTCTCCGTAGAGTCGCTGCGCTTAACGCTACGGATGATGAAATATGGTTGAGTTTGGAAACTCAACCTGGTCTTTACACTAAATTTTGACCTGATTTAATGCCCATCACCTTCTTCTCCGGCATTTTTCACCTTGCTTAACAGATCATAAGCACCTTTTACCACAACCTTCGCCTCACTGATCGGCTCTGCAAAAGAAACCTGGGTATAACCATTCTCGGCAACTCCGGTTTTTACCTCCATCATCCGGTATCGGTAATCCTTACTGCCTTTAAGAGCAGGCTGATCGATAAACACGAATTTTTTGCCTTCAAATTCAACAATTGCCGCATCGGGCAATGCTTCTACCTTGTTCATGCCACTTTCTACATAGGCCTTAAGGTACATACCCGGAAGCAATTGTGTATCCTCCTTGTCGAGGTGGCAGTGGATTTGTACGGTACGTTCTTTACTGATTTCCCTGCCAATAAGGTAAACGGTTGCTATGCGTTCCTTTTCTTCATTGGCCAGCACAAAGCGTACCTTTTGCCCAAGCTTAAGCTTGGGTACATCTTTTTCAAATACCGTAAGCTCTGCATGCAGGTGCTCGGTATCGGCAATCTTAAACAGTACATCGGTAGTACTGGCAAAGGCGCCAATATTGGTGTTAACCTGGGTAACGTAACCCGACATCGGGGCATAGAGGTTAAAGGTTTTCTGGATCTGCCCTTTTTCCAGTGCCGGAAAACTGATATTCAGTAAAGAAAGTTTTGAGCGTTGCCCCAACAATCTTGCATTCACGCTCTGGTACTCACTCCTTGCTTTCTGCAGTGCTTTTTTAGAATTTACATTTTCCTTGGCCAATTCTTCCTGGCGGTCTAACTCCTGCTTTAAGAACTGTAACTGACTTTTATAATCCAGGTAATCTTGTTGCATCTGAATAAATTCCGGATTCTGCATTACGGCTACGAGCGCTCCCTTGGCTACCCGTTTTCCTTGTAACATGTCGGTACTTTTTACAATTCCTTCGAGTGGTGTGGATATAGACACCAGGCTTTGCGGCGGGAGGTCGAGCATGCCGTTAACTTTCGTTGTTCCGCTTAATTCCTTCAGTTCAATATCACCCAGGGTTATTTCCGATAACTTGTGCTGCTCTGGTGTAAGGGTTACAATATCGCTTTTTTCGTGAACGGCTTCCTTTTCGGGTTCCTTCTCCGAACCGGGATTGCTGCAGCCAGCAAAATAAATTGGAAGAGACATGAGGATAAGATATTTATATAGGGATCTCATAAGATTTGTGCTTAAAATGATTGGTTGTTACCGGTTAAAAATTCAATCTGGTTAATGCTCTGGCTTAACTGGAGGAGGGCCATCAGGCGCCCCTCATCAATACCATTTGCCTGTTTAAGGTTTAACAGGTATTCCGAATAACCTATTTCTCCGTTTTGATAGGCAATGCGGCTATTTTTTAATATCAGTGCCGCATTGGCTGAGGCCGAAGTCATAAAATAGTTATATCGTTGCCTGTTTTTCAGGTATTCACCAAAAGCCTGTTGATACTGGCCTGTCAGTTTTCGCTGCTGGAGTTCCAGCTCGTTAGAAGCAATCTCCCTGTTAATGGATGCAGCCTTTGCCTTCGCAGCATAGGCCCTGTAAAACAAGGGAACGGAAAGCCCCACCTGAAAACCCTGGAAACGTTTGTCGCGGCCAAAGAAAAGCTCACTTCCATTAACGTTTTGAAAACCGGTTAGCGACTGGTTGAAATAACCAAGGGTAAAATCGGGTAGTGCTTTGGCAAGTTCTACCTTACGTTGTTTTTCGGCGATTACGATCTGCTGTCTGAAATAGGCGAGGGTTGGATTTTCATTTAAAAGTGTCGTATCCGCGAACGGAATTTCAGGTGTTTCCTTTAAAAACTTATCCGCGATCAAGGGTGGCCCGCCCTTACCCAGGAGTGTAGCAAGCTGCGCCTGATAAATTCCGATGTCAGACCGGTTTTGATCGAGCAGGTTCTTTACCTCCTGGAGCTGTGTTTCTGCGGCTACCTTCTCCAGCAGGTTACCTTCACCGGTTTTGTATTTTAGCGAAGCGGATTTTACAAAACCCTTATAAATGCTGTCTTGCCCGAGCAACAGTTTTTCCTTCGAATAGAGGTACTGAAGGTTGGTGTAAACCATCTTCACCTGAAAAACAAGTTCGTTTTTACTTGAAGCAACCTGAAGCTGGCCTGCTTTGATCCGTTCGTCGCCTAATGCGGCATTTGCTGCAAAAAGTGTTGGGAAAGGAATTGTTTGTGAAACGGTAAAGTTGTTGTCGTTTTTCACCAGGCTATTGTATTGCCCGTAAAGCATCGAAACTTCTGTTTTAGGCATTTCGAAAGCACTCTTTTTAAGCACCTGCTGCAGCCCTACACCAAGGTTAGCCCCGTTAATGGTCCGGTTGTTTTCCAATGCCGAAGATATCGCCTGTTCGAGTGTTAGCGCAGTTTGCGCCTTGGCAGGCTGCAATCCGAACAAGGTAATAAACAGGACTATTGTACCTGCCAAAGGAGCAATTTTTACTTTTTTACGGCCTATTTTTTCTACCCAGATATAAAGCACCGGAAGCACCAAAAGGGTTAGCAATGTTGCAGAGATCAGTCCGCCGATAACAACCGTTGCCAAGGGCCGTTGTACTTCAGCTCCGCTACCGCCCGAGATGGCCATTGGAAGAAAACCCAGGGAGGCTACGAGTGCCGTCATAATCACCGGGCGAAGCCTGACCGAAGTTCCTGTTTTAATAATTTCGAAAATATCTTTCATTCCTTCTTTTTTCAACCTGTTAAATTCACTTATAAGTACAATACCATTCAGTACCGCTACGCCAAAAAGCGCAATAAAGCCGATGCCGGCCGAGATACTGAAAGGCATGCCCCGTGCCCAAAGGGCGAATATGCCACCTATGGCCGATAATGGAATTGCGGTAAAAATTAAAAGCGCATGTTTTATCGACGAAAAAGTTAGATAAAGCAGCAGTAAAATAAGCAACAAGGCCAATGGCACCGCTATGCCCAATCTTTTAGTTGCTGCCTGCAGGTTCTCAAAAGTGCCGCCAAAAGTTGGGTAATATCCTGGTAAAAACTTAACCTCTGCATCAATTTTCTGCTGAATTTCCTTTACAATACTTTCCACATCCCTGCCCCTCACATTAAAGCCAACGGTAATACGCCGTTTCGCATCATCACGCTGGATCTGGTTGGGCCCCTCCCTGTACTGGATATAAGCCAGTTGTTCCAGTGGAATCTGGTTGCCATTGGGTGCTGTTACAAACAGATTCTTTACATCTTCCAGCGACTGCCTGTTTTCTTTTTCCAGGCGGACAACCATATCAAATCGTTTTTCGCCTTCGAACACCAGGCCAGCCACCTCTCCGGCAAATCCCGAGCGGATAGCAGTATTTACCTCCTCAATATTTAATCCGAACTGCGCAATCTTTTCTCTATGAAATTTGATGATCACCTGTGGAAGTCCTGAGGCCTGTTCCACATAAATATCCTTGGCCCCTTCAATTTTTCTGGCGATGTTACCGATCCTGCTTGCATAGGCACTCAGCTTCGAAAAATCCTCTCCATAGATCTTAATGACCACATCCTGCCTCGCACCCGTCATTAACTCATTAAATCGCATCTGGATGGGCTGCTGAAAACCGAAAGTAACGCCAGGGATATACTGTTCCAGCCTGGCCTGCATTTTACCTGCAAGCTCGTCTCTGGACGAAGCAGTTGTCCAGTCGCTCTTATCCTTTAGGATAATAATCAGGTCGCAAGCTTCTACCGGCATCGGGTCGGTAGGGATCTCACTGGAGCCGATCTTTCCGATTACTTCTTTTATCTCCGGAAAATTTGCCTTTAATACCTTCGAAGCCCTGGTAGCCGCCTCGATGGTCTGAGAAAGGCTGCTTCCGGTAAGCACCCTGGTTTCTACAGCAAAGTCGCCCTCCTCCAGTGTGGGGATAAATTCGGCGCCCAGGTAGTTAAAAATAATAAGGCCGGCAACAAATAACCCTATTGCAATGCCTACAACCGCCATCTTTGCCCGAAGTGCAAAATTGAGCATTGGGGTATACACACTTTGAAAAAAAGACATGATCCTGTCTGAGACATTCCGTTTGGTGTTAATGGTTTTGCTTAGCAACAGTGCACTCATCATTGGCACATAAGTTAACGACAAGATAAATGCACCCAGAATAGCAAAGGCCACCGTTTGAGCCATTGGCCTGAACATTTTGCCTTCTATACCAACCAGCGCCAGGATCGGGAGGTAAACAATAAGTATAATGATTTCGCCAAAGGCGGCACTGTTACGGATCTTGGAAGCAGATTCAAAAATCTCTGCATCCATTTCCTGTTGACTGAGCCTGTTTTTATTTTTTCGGATACCCAAATGGTGAAGTGAGGCCTCTACTATAATTACCGCACCATCTACAATTAATCCGAAATCAATGGCACCAAGGCTCATCAGGTTTCCGCTGACGCCAAAAAGGTTCATCAGGCATATGGCAAAAAGCATGGCAAGCGGAATTACGGAAGCTACAATTATCCCGGCACGGAAATTTCCCAAAAGCAGTACCAGTACAAAAATCACGATCAATGCACCTTCTGCCAGGTTTTTGGTTACCGTACCAATGGCATTGTCTACCAGTTTGGTACGATCGAGGAAAGGCTCAATAACGATTCCCTCCGGCAGATTTTTTGCAATCTGGTCCATCCGGGTTTTTACGTTTGCAATAACCTTCGAAGAGTTTGCACCTTTCAGCATCATGACTACCGCTCCTACTACCTCACCCTGGTCGTTTCTGGTCATAGCACCGTACCTGGTGGCTGCGCCGATCCTCACTTCAGCTACATTTCGGATCAGCACAGGAATGCTGTTTTCATTGGTCCGTACAACGATGTTCTCAATGTCTTCTATACTGTTGATAAGCCCCTCGCTCCTGATAAAATAGGCATTAGGCTTCTTATCGATGTAAGATCCACCGGTATTTTGGTTATTTTTTTCCAGTGCCTTAAAGATATCACTGATGGATATATCCATGCTTCGTAATTTGTCTGGATTGAGGGCAATCTCATACTGTTTAAGGTAGCCGCCAAAGCTGCTCACGTCTGCTATACCCTCTACGCCAAGGAGCTGGCGGCGAACAATCCAGTCTTGAATGGTTCTGAGTTCTGTGGCATTGTATTTTTTTTCATATCCCTTTTTGGGATGGATTACATATTGGTAAATCTCTCCCAATCCGGTGGTTAAGGGAGCGATTTCGGGTGTACCTATCCCTTTCGGGATGGCCCTTTCTACTTCAACGAGCCTTTCGCTTACCTGTTGACGGGCCCAGTAAATCTCTACACCTTCTTTAAATACCACTGTTACAACCGAAAGGCCAAACCTGCTAAAGGAACGGACTTCTTCTATCCCCGGAATAGTGGCCATGGTTTGCTCTACCGGGTAAGTTACAAAGCGCTCAATATCTTCAGCACCGTTACTTGGCGAAGAAGTAATGATCTGTACCTGGTTATTGGTAATATCAGGGAGGGCATCTATTGGCAGCTGCTTAAGGGAGTATATGCCCCAGGCGATCAGCGCCAGCATCATAATTCCAACCAACAGTTTTTGCCTGATGGAGAATTGTATTATTCTGTTCAGCATTGTCGTTTAAATCAAAAATCAATAAATAGCACGGCATCATTGCACTTGATGATGCAAAATTTGCGTGTAAAAGCATGCTTTCATGGACATTACCATGAATAAAAAATTGATTTAAACGAGCTTAGGCGGTTGCCAAATATCGAAGGGTTGTTTTTTCAATGCGGAGCATTGGAAAACCGGATAAGGCTTCCTGTATACAGGAACAACCAGATCTGTTAATTTTTCGGATGGAAAGTGCTGACCGACCGAGCAGCAGGCACAGCTACAGAACGGCGGACAGGATTCTCCATGCTGATGCCCAGGTTTTGCATCATTGCTGCGCACGATGCTTTCCGTGTGAGACTTGGAAACCATATCTTCCTTGTCCTGGCAGGGCATAAAACCCAGAAGGATCAGGTAAAAAGAAAAAAGGAATACAAAGTTTTTCACAAAGGCAAATGTAATGATTAAAGTTTTTAATTCATAAAGCCGGTTTTTATTAAAAATCCCATTAATCTCAGTTTTGTTATTATTTGCAGCAATCTGGCACAATTATCGCTTATAGACGATTATGAAACAGATCTATCTTATGGTAGCCTTATTGGCGATGCTACTTACCAGTGCCTGTTATAGCGCCAGAACAGCTGGTAACAGTGGAAAAGTTCCTCCGGGGCAAGCCAAAAAAGGAACAGGTTCAAAATCGGCCAAACCTTTTGCCCCAGGGCAGCAAAAAAGAAATTAAAAAAGAAAACCCTCCAAAATTCGGAGGGTTTCTTTCTTTATTACACAAACAATTAATGTTTTCCTTTACCATTTCCATGGCCTTTTCCGTTTCCATTCCCTTTGTTAAAATGCGGTGAAGGTTTCCCTTTATCTCCTCTATATACTTTAGCATTACCCTTGGCCGGTGAGTATTTCGGACCTTTACTTTTGCCGATGACCAGTTGGCCATGGTTGCCTTTAAATTTGGCATATTTTACCTTATGTGTTTCAAAATAACGGTAAGGCCGTGGCGAATTAATTACAACCTTGTAGCCATTATATAAATCATAACCACTGTATCTCGGTGGAAGCGCGGTAGTAAACACCCAGTTTCCGCTGCTTAAATAAATAAATTGCCTTTTCGGCACATAATAATAGCTCTCAATATCGGGCAGGTAGTAATAGTCTACATAATCATATCCGGTTGGACCCCATGCAGGTTGTGCACCAATATTTATGTTTACACTTACCTGGGCCTGAGCTTTAAAAGTAAGGCTGCTGCTTACCAATATGAACAATAACAGAAATAACTTTTTCATAGGTTTAAATTTAGATGTGAACAATTCGTTTTTACAGTTTTGCAATAACCTATACTTCGGGATGGCCAAACAAAGCCAAAACTGCTCCCGGTTACGGCAAAAGACGGCTAAATGACATTTACAAAATTTGTCTTCATCACTATAGGTCTTATTTAAGTTTTCCGTTGTAAAGTTGAAGTCTGAAGATGAAAGCAACATGAAATTTAAAATTTATTTTTTTCATCTTATTTTCATGTTGCCATTCTACTTTTGAAATGTGAGCGCACCATGGTATGGTGGTTTAGGTAGGGTTTACCTCTTAGGGGGTAAACTTTTTTTATGGTTAAAAAAGTAGCAAAATTAGCGAATTGAAAATAATATAATAAGCCCTATACTTGTATACCATACCATCAGATATGCCACCAATTAAAATGCATCATCAGGAATTTGAAGCTCCGGAGGAACTGCAGGATACGATAAAGTGCTTCTGGTACAACAGAAGGGAAGCCAGAACAGACTCATCGGGTTTTGAAGTAGTGCCTGATGGTTACGCGGAGATTATTTTTCATTTCGGTAGTGGCTGCAGCATTTCTTCTGATGGAGTTTTACGGCCTTTACCTTCGCCTTTTATGATAGGCCTGCTTAATCAGCCTGTTATTTTTTACGCGAAAGACCGCCTTGAAACCATCGGTATCAGGTGTTTTCCATGGACTGTATTCGATTTACTGGGTCTCGCGCCCAACAAGCGTGCATTACACGTATTTGATCATCCTGTGGCCCAGCTTCAACACCAACTGAATGCCTTTGTACTTGATGGAAAGATAGAGGAAGCGGTGGCTGAAGTAAAACAATATTTCTTACAGGCCAGGGCGCAGGTAGCGGCCAATAGCATGTTGTACAAGGCTGGAACCGCGATGCAGGTCGCAAAGGGCACTATACCGGTAAGTGAGGTAGCAGCAGCGGCACATGTAACCGTGCGCACATTGGAAAGGAACTTTAAACGATCTTCCGGCCATACTGTTAAAGATGTATCAGGCCTGATGCGCTTTGAGCAGGTACGCAACCGGTTGTGGATGGATCCAAGTGCCAACCTGGCCAGGCTGGCAAATGAGTTCGGTTACACTGATCAGCCTCACCTGAGCCGTGAATTTAAACGTTATAGTGGTATCAGCCCCGCAGCATTTGCCCGTAAGGCAAAAACAGGCCAACAAATGTTAAGCAACGACTTGATTAATCTCTCCTCCTGAATAAAAAAGATTGTCGTGTTTATACAAGCCTGGCCGCCAGGCATTATTGAATTTTGTGTTCTAATCATACCATATGAACACAACAATTAAAAATAAAAAACACACTCATACCATTTACGATGTTATTATTGCTGGCGCTGGCCCTGTAGGCCTGTTCCTTGCCTGCGAATTGGCTTTAGCCAAATGTTCGGTACTCGTACTCGAAAAAGCGACAGAGGTGCATTCGCCTTTAAAGCAGCTTCCCTTGGGCATCCGTGGCTTGTCATCGCCAACAATTGAAGCGCTTTATCGACGTAACTTATTTGAGGAACTTGAAATTCATAAACACCTTAAAAACCCTCATCAAAACGCGGTGCAAGGGCCCCGTCGCCAGGCAGGGCATTTCGCAGGTATTCCGTTCCATGATGGCGATATCGATACCACGCAGTGGAAATACCGCCTGCCGGGTTCAACGCCTGCCAGTTTAATTACTGAAATGCAGGAACTGGAAACGGTATTTTCCAAACGCGCAGAAGCGCTGGGCGTCGAAATTAAACGGGGTTTTGCAGTTACCGGTTTCCACCAAAATAATGAAAGGGTAATTGTACAGGCAGGCGGGCAATCTTTCGAATGTAAATGGCTTGCAGGATGCGACGGAAGCCGGAGTGTGGTACGCAAAACCGGTGGTTTCGAATTTGCCGGCACTGAGCCCGAATTTACAGGTTACACGGCTAAGGCAGACCTCCTTAATCCGGAAGTGCTTCAACCAGGCCGGAATGTAACACCAACCGGGGTATATATGCAATCGCAACCGGGCTACCTGGCCATACAGGATTTTGATGGCGGTGCATTTCATGGAGTAGCGAAACCCGTTACGCGCGAACATCTGCAGGAGGTGCTGCGTCGCGTTTCAGGTACCGATGTTACCATCAGCGCGCTCCATATTGCAAGTACCTGGACCGACCGGGCAAGGCAAGCTACAACCTACCGAAACGGGCGCGTACTTTTAGCAGGCGATGCGGCTCACATCCATGCACCCTTAGGTGGCCAGGGGCTTAACCTGGGCATGGGTGATGCCATGAACCTGGGCTGGAAACTTGCGGCCACCATCCACGGAAAAGCCCCTGAAGGTTTGTTGGACAGCTATGTTACAGAACGGCATCCCATTGGTGCACAGGTACTCGATTGGTCGCGCGCCCAGGCCATCCTGATGAAACCTGATCCTAATGCCCGCGCTTTGCATGCCATTATTACCGACCTTATCAATACCACTGATGGCGCCACCTATTTTGCCGGCAGGGTTTGGGGCGTTTCTACTCAGATTAACCTTGGAGGAAAGCATCCGCTTATTGGCTGCAGTGTTCCTAACTTTGAATTTGAAGATGGTATAAAAATTGGCCAACTGATGCATAATGGCCGGGGCATCCTGCTCGATTTTAGCCACCATGCGGCACTCAGTAAGTTAGCCGGCGGATACCATCAGATCGGTTACATATCGAAACCCGCAAAAAATCAATTGGGGTTATCGGCCGCACTGATCCGCCCGGATGGAATTGTAGCCTGGGCTACTGATGAGGAGATAAATATTAGCGATCTGCAAAAAGCAATAACAAAATGGTTGGTATAAAAATCAGAATTTGGTTAAAGCTAAAAGAGCTGGTATCATAAGGCCAGTTTCTTTAAAGTTTGTTACGCTACGATTGACAGGTTCCTAACAGAAATTCGTCATTGCGGGGAAGAACGACAAGGCCTTCTCGCAATGACGATTAATCCCACTATTTTCAGCATATTTTAATGTCAATCATGCTAAAATATAGAAATTGTAGCCACTTTACCGCCGTTTAATGTTTCATCAGCAGATCAATCGAAATACCTGTAAACACCATCAAAAGGCTAAATACCAACATCCCCAGGCCGTAAGCAGTAATTGCCTTTAAATAGTTAACTGCTTTTTTACTGTTAAAAAATTGTGCTATTGCCCATGTACTATAACCAACTACTACAATGCTGGAAACTTTCATAAAACTGATCTTACTAAGCCCTTCTGCAATGGCAAAAACAGATATAATTAACATGCCAATTCCCATTACAAAACACAGCAGGATCAATATCTCGAAAAAATTATAGTTGTATTTTTTAAAAAATAGTTTTAACCATAAGGAAATGCAGGCGCCCATTAAAATATTGGCATAACCGTAATGCCCCGCTACCCAATCGAAGATTAAACCAACACTTGTTTTTTTTACCTCAGTAAATTCAACATAATCTTCTTCTATGTGGAAGAAATGACTGATTACCGTGTAAATTAATGAGCTCACCACGATAAATATAACCGGCTTTACCAAGCGGTTCCGGTTATCGGTAATAAATGTTCTGATATTCTGGCCAGGCCTGATCAGCAATTCTTTTACCGTAAACAATATTCCTTTTTCGAAATGTAAGAGGTGTTGGATTTCATGCAGAACATAATGTGCATCTACCCTTTTTACATGCATTGGCTGACCGCAATGGCCACAGAAATTATCGTTTACAATATGGCCACAGTTTCTGCAACTTATTAATTCAGAATGCATATCACCTATTGATTAACATCTGGCGAGTTGCGTAACCTGATCTCATCATTTACCGATTTTAAAGTACCGTAAACCGGCACCCAGGTGATGGGCAAAACCATTACCGGGATAAATAACACGGGTTTTGCCTTTAGAAAAATTAGGGCTAAAGCGATAAGCACTCCTAATATGATAAACCCAATTAATACACCCTTTAATTTCGAGCTGGTTTTGTTTAATTCTTCCAAGCTTAATTCAGACCATTTTTTCATCGTTCAAAATCTTTTCTGTAAAAGTGGGCACAAAAATATTTTGATGGACTACACTTTAGTGTAAATTTGTTATTAAGCCATCCCGTAAAATGAAAGACAGCACTACCTCCTCTTTGCTTACCAAGAATAAGGTTGAAAAAATATCGACTGAAGACCTTCTCCAGCAGCAAGATTACATGGAAGCGATAAAAGCTTTCGCCCGTTTAACCTATGAAAGCGTATACGTGATCGATTACGAAAAAATGGCCTTTGAGTATGTTTCAGAAAACCCCTTGTTTCTATGTGGTTATTCGCCCAAAGAAGTATTGGATTTAGGCTATGAATTTTATTTTAAAAATGTTCCTGAAAAGGATCTGATTTTATTGAGCCTGATTAATGAAGCGGGATTCGATTTTTTCGCAAAACTGCCAGGCATTGAAAAAAAACATTATAGCATCACTTACGATTTTCATCTGATCAGCCAGGAGGGCAAACCCATGTTGATTAACCATAAGCTTACGCCCCTATTTTTAACTGGCGAAGGTAAGATGTGGAAAGCAATGTGTGTAGTGTCCCTCTCCCCCCATCAACAGGCGGGTAATATCTGCATCTATAAACAAGGCACCGATGAGCTGTGGGCCCTGGATATTGCGACCAAAATCTGGAAGAAATCGGAGAAACCCAAGCTCAGCAAAAGAGAAATCGAAATATTACAATTGCATGCCCAAGGCTTAACCATTAACCAGATCGCTGAAAAAATATTTGTTGCCCCTGATACTGTAAAGTACTACAGGCGAAGAATTTTTGAAAGATTGGAAGTAAATAACATGGTTGAAGCACTTTCACGTGCAGTTAACAATAAGATAATTTAGTTTACGCACAGCAAGTGCTTGTAAAAACACAGCCTTGTGCGATGCAAACCTATCCATAACAGATTTCAAAAAAAACCGGACGATATTTCAACCGAAGTGCAGCGAGCGGAGAAATCTTTAACCAGGTTAAAAGATTTCTCCACCGTGCCCGAAATGACGATTTCCTAATCTGTCATCTCAACTCCTTTGTTTTTGTAAAAACTACCTCAAAAAATGTATCCAAACGGGATGACCGAGGCCTGGATTTACCGGATAGCCTTAAGCGTTCAACCCACCATCGATTGTTAAAAACGAACCGGTGATGTATCTGGCCTCTTCACTTGCAATAAAGCTCACAAATGCAGCAATATCTTCTACTGTACCGTAATCCGGTAACGCCATACGGGTTCTCAGAAAATCAGCCAATGGCGCGTCGGCAGGGTTCATATCAGTGTTGATTGGTCCGGGCTGAATCAGGTTTACGGTAATTTTTCTGGCGCCGAGGTCGCGGGCCAAACCTCGGGTAAAACCCTGCAGTGCCGATTTGCTCATGGTATATAAAGTGGTTTCAGGACCAAGCGCATTATCGCCCATGTTGCTGCCAATGGTAATAATCCGTCCACCCTCAGGCATGCCTTTCACTGCAGCCAGGGCAGCCACAAAAACGGCCTGTACATTAACCGCCATAATTTCGTTATAATCTTCAAGTGTATGTTCTTCAAAAGCCTTACCAATGTAGATGCCTGCATTACTGATCAGTACATCAATACGGCCAAAATCGGCAATGGTTTTAGTCACCGCTGCACTTACCTCATTTGCTACGGTATTGATTGCTTTTAATGCCACAGCAAACCCACCTGCAGCTTCTACCTCAGCCACTACGGCCAAAGCTTTTTCAGCTGAATTGGCATAAGTAAATACCACTTTTGCACCTTCTGCGGCCAACCTTTTTACAATCGCTGCACCTATGCCCCGGCTTCCTCCTGTTACCAGTGCAATTTTATCGGTCAATTTTTTCATATGATTTTTTAAATTTTCGGCTAATGTAAAAGAGATACTTTAAATTTGCAGGTAAACAGCAAATTGTTAGGTACTAACAAAAAAGTAAAAAATGAGAAAAGAGACGTCAACCAATGCTTTGAACGAAAAAATGATGATCGACAGTTGTGGCATGGCTTCATCGCTGGCTGTTATAGGTGGCAGGTGGAAACCAGCCATATTATGTCGACTTTCCTATGGTACCATGCGCTATGGCGAACTTAAAAAAGACATTATAGGCATATCAGAACGGATGTTGGTGGCGCAGCTCAGGGAACTGGAGAAAGACCAGATTATTACACGTGTTGTTTTTCCGGAGGTACCGCCAAGGGTAGAATACCGGTTAACCGACCTCGGCCTTACCATGAAACCAATGCTCGATGCAATGTCTGACTGGGGCAACATGTACCGCGGGCACATCAACCAAACTCAGGAGTTACCTACGGATGTAGTGCTGGAGCAGTAGCCGGTCGTGTTCAAAAAAATAAATAAAAAATAATCTTTCATTTTTCTACTGACAAACAGTTGTCATAGGCTGGTTCTAGCTTTGTTCTATTAAATAATAAAACAAAATATCAGCAACTATGATTACTAAAAGCGAATTACTGCAACATTGGTTAGGCCACAGAAAACTAACCAGAAAAACCCTTGAAAGATTTCCGGAAAAAGAATTATTCGAATTTTCAATCGGTGGAATGAGACCTTTTGCTGCATTAATTAAAGAGCTATTATCGATTGATGTTCCCGGTTTAAAAGAGATGGTTACCAGGGAAACAGCACCATTTAGCCATGATCTGCCTCTTCATACCAAAGCGGAGTTGCTGGCAAAATGGGATGAGGATACCCCAAAAATCGAGGAGTATTTTAACCAGATCTCTGAAGATCAGTTTCACGAAACCATTAAATTATTCGGGCAGTACGAGTTTACGATACTTAGCCACCTCTTGTATTTCATTGATAACGAAATACACCATCGCGGCCAGGGCTTTGTATACTTAAGAGCCCTGGGTATTGAACCTCCATTTTTTTGGGACCGGTATTAAACAATAGCAAGCCAGTTTTATAAGCTATAATCTTCTTCGTGTTTATCAGGCTGGGCATATCGAAACCTATTGCGAGAGATCAAAAAGAAATATCGTCATTGCGAGAATCAGAGGTGAATTACATTTTTAAAATTCTCCAGTCATTTTTATAAATAAATTATCCCTGAGGATAAGTATTCTATAATTATGATACAATCTCTTTATTTTTTATTCTCTTTAATCCGGATTCCATGATCTCAACCAGCTCATTATTTAAATGGGCTGGTTCTATAATTTCGGCTACATCAACAAATTTAATAAACCAGCGTACAAAAGAGACCACAGGTAGAGGACAGTCGAAATCCATCACTACAAAATCATCTGAAATTTCTTCTCCTGTAAATCCGAAAATCTGCCGGTCCCAGTATAAATAATTCGCATACTTCCGGTCTACCCTGATTTTAATTTGCATCCTGTTTTCGGAGAAATCTTTATCCCGGAATTCATTAATTGGCGGGTGGGTAATGGTAAAATTATCCTGCAGCATTAAAACCTTTTTAATCCTGTCCAGTCTAAAATTACGGTAATCTTTCCTTAAATGGCAATAGGCCAAAAGATACCAAAGATTATGTTCGTAGAATACACCAATAGGCTCTACAGATCTGCCGACCTCATGAAGATCACCACTTTTGAGGTAATGGATATGGGTTATTTTTTTCTTTATCGTACTATTGAGTAAAATATCGATAATATTGGGCAGGTAATCAATGGATTTAAAGTTTTTCTTAAGATGTATTGCATCTTCCAAATGCAGAAAATCTCTTTTTTGATGCACCTGAAAAGAACTTTTTATTTTGATCAGTGCCGCCTCAAAATGTTTTTTAACAAATTCGGTTTCATGTTTCTGCATCACTTTTTCGGCAACCGTTAAACTGAGAATTTCTTCCTGGCTAAACCTCGATGGCTGCAACCTAAAACCTTCCATAATCGAATAACCAGCCCCTGATTCATTTACAATAGGAATACCGGCAATCTCCAGCGCTTTTAAATCCCTGTAAATTGTTCTTAGGCTGATTTCGAACCGCTTTTGTAACTCTTCCGTACTTACTACAGATTTAGACTGCAATAGAAAAAATATCTGTAGTATCCGGTCAAATCTTTTGGTAATATCCATGTTAAATGCAGGTATTTAATTAACAGCTAATTTAGCTGGTTTACCCTTAGCAGAGCATTACTTTGACCATAAATTTTCTGATGAACCACACAAGTTAAGGAATTCCGTTTTGCAAAAAGTTCCTGAAAACAACAGGACTTTGCGTTTGGTTTAAAATAAAAAGCCTCAAAATTTACATTTCAAGGCTTGGGTTGTTATTAGATTGGATAATCCTTCCTGTTTATGCTTTGATAAAGGCCAGCAGGTCTTTATTTATCGTTGCAGCTTCGGTAGTTGGCATACCATGAGGGAAACCCGGATACGAGATGAGGGTCCCATTTTTTAAGAGTTTTACAGCTTTAGCTCCGGTAAGCTGGAAAGGCACAATCTGATCGTCTTCGCCATGCATAACAAGTACAGGAATATCTACGCTTTTAAGGTCTTCGGTAAAATCTGTTTCAGAAAAGGCCTTAATACAATCGTAATGTGCTTTTACACCGCCCATCATGCCCTGGCGCCACCAGTTATCCCTAACGCCCTGCGATATTTTTGCACCTTCGCGGTTATACCCATAAAAAGGTAGGGTAAAATCCTGGAAGTACTGAGACCGGTTAAAGGCTGTACCTTCACGTATTTCATCGAACACCGCAAGTGGAATACCGTCAGGATTAGTATCGCTTTGAACCATAATCGGTGTAACTGCACTGATTAATACTGCTTTGGCTACACGGCCTTTCCCATGTTTTGCTACATAACGGATCACCTCTCCGCCACCGGTAGAGTGCCCGATGTGTATGGCATCTTTTAAATCAAGTGCCTCTGTAAGCGCTGCCACATCAGCAGCATAAGTATCCATTTCATGCCCTACTGCTGTTTGGCCAGACCTTCCATGTCCGCGGCGATCATGTGCGATCACCCTGAATCCCTGTTTAAGGAAAAACATCATCTGTCCGTCCCAATCATCACTGGATAATGGCCAACCGTGATGAAAAAAAAGTGGTTGTCCGGTTCCCCAATCTTTGTAATAAATTTCGGTTCCGTCTTTTACTGTAATCTTACTCATTGTTTTTGATTTTAGTAGGTGAAAAAAATCTGGATGTGTGCGTTAGCATGGTTCCTGAATAAATCCTGCCCAAAAGAATCGGGCATGATTAAAAGTCCTGTAACTTAAAAATAATAAATTTAAAATTCATTATACTGATGGCCGCCATTTATTTGTACAACTACAATATCGACCTTACCAAGCCGCCCTCTACCCTAATGGCCGCTCCATTGGTTCCGGAGGCTAACGGACTTGCATAAAAAGTAACGGCGTTTGCAATTTCACTGACATCAAGAAAGCGCTGCAATAATGAAGTAGGCCTCATGTTCTTAAAGAAATCGGCTTCTACCTCCGCAACGGTGATATTTCCCGTTCTGGCTAAATCTTCAATAAAACCGCCAACCCCTTTTGATTTAGTAGGGCCAGGCAAAATTGAATTGACGGTTACCTCAGAACCCTGACTTAATTCTGCCAGGCCACGGCTAACCGCTAATTGTGCAGTTTTAGTCATACCATAATGAATCATTTCATCGGGAATAAACACGGCCGATTCGCTGGAGATAAAGATGATCCTTCCCCAGTTTTTCTTTAACATTTTAGGGAACAGCTTCCGCGACAACCTGATTCCGCTCATCACGTTAACTTCGAAAAACCTGAACCAATCTTCATCGCTGATTTCTTCAAAAGCTTTAGGTTCAAAAATGCCGGCATTATTAATCAGAATGTCGATCTCCGGTAGTTTATCAATCAAATTACTTACCTCATCGGCCTTCGAAAAATCGGCTGCAATGCCCGAAACAAATTCGCTGCCGGCAATACCTTGCAAAGATTTTATGGCATCATCTACACTGCTTTGCGATCGGCCATTGATAATTACCCTTACACCTTCTCTTAATAAACTTTCGGCAATTGCGAATCCAATACCCGCAGTAGAACCGCTTATAAAAGCTGTTTTATTTTTTAGTTGTAAATCCATGCTTTAATTTTTAAATAATGTTTCCGATAAAATTTAAATTGCCCAATGGCTAATACAAACTGAACAATTTTCTGGCTGAAAAGTGTCATAGAAATATGCTAAAATGGAGCCACTGAGGAAAGATAAAAGCTTACCGTATCGGAGTGGTTAAAAAAGCACATTACATGAATGTTATGCTTTTAACCATAAACACAAAAACAGCCTTACGGCTGTTCGTTAAATGGGTTCTTTATCAATCTTTACTCCACTGCGTTGAGCTGTGTAGCCAATAAGGCGGCGCCAAGTGCGGCAGTGAGGAAAATCCCCTCATAAATCGATAGTCGTTTTTTCTTCTTAAACCCCTTATAGAAAGAATGCGCCGCAATTACACCGAGGCCGGCCAACTCGATATTCCGCTCCACTCTTTTTGATGAATCCTTATTCTTGATTAAGGCAATACGAAACAATTGATTTATTAAACCGATGTTTTTCGAAATGCCCTTTCTGATCTGTTTTTTGCTTGCCGATCCACCCAGTTTTTTAGCTGCACTCTGTAACCCGGTAGTGGTAATCTCATTGATCAAATGCGTTTTAGTATCTTTTTTTTCCATATTGCTTTTCATAGGTCTTATTATTTCAACCCCGTTTAAGTAATATGGTTTTGATAAATTTGAGAAATTTAGGTGGCCGTTTAGGATAAAATCACCAGGTCGATGTCCTTCATGGCCAGATTTTTCAACAATCCATTAAAAACCGCTGTACGCAAAATTACCTGAAAGATATTCAGATGGGGCTTGCCGATACATATCGTAGTAATTTCCTTTTCGGTGGCGATATCGATGATGGTTTTGGTAATGGCGTTGCTTTTTATTTTAATTACTTCGGCACCAAGTTCGGTAGCCAGTTTAAAGTGATTAATCAGGTGGCGCTGCTTATCCAGTTTAATGCGTTCCATGCTTTCGCTATCGCTCTGCACATAGAGTACTATCCATGGCGATCGGTAATAGGAAGCCAATCTTGCTGTTTTCCTGATCACTACCCCTGCGGTTTCTGCGTTAGAAGATATACAGGCCAAAAAGCGTTCGGGCCTAAGTTTGATCGATTTGGGAATTTCGGTCTGGATTTTACGTTCTACCTGGTGTACCACCTCTTTTAAGGCCAGTTCGCGTAGCTGAAGAATTTTATCAGACTGAAAAAAATTACTCAATGCCCTTTCGATTTTTGATTGATCGTAAATTTTGCCTTCTTTAAGGCGGGTAACCAATTCATCGGCCGTCAGGTCGATGTTTACGATTTCATCTGCAATCTCCAATATCTTATCCGGAATCCGCTCGGTAACCGCAATGCCCGTAATTTGCTCAATTTCTTCATTAATGCTTTCCAGGTGCTGGATATTAACAGCCGAAATTACACTGATCCCCGCTTCAAGCAGATCGAAAACATCCTGCCAGCGTTTGGTATTTTTACTGCCTTCGGCATTGGTATGGGCAAGTTCATCTACAATAACAATCTCCGGGTGACGGTTCATGATCCCCTTGAGATCCATTTCTTCAATTTCTTTGCCGCGGTAAAAGATTTTCCGTCGCGGAATAACCGGCAGGCCTGCCACAAGTGCTTCAGTTTCTGCCCTTTTATGGGTTTCAACATAACCGATGCAAATATCTACACCATTTCGCAGCAATGCATGCGATTCCTGGAGCATCCGGTAAGTTTTACCCACACCAGCACTCATGCCAATATAGATTTTGAGCTTTCCGCGCCTCGATTTTTTAACCAGATCTAAAAAGTGTCTGACGGATTCTTCTTTTTGTTCTTCTTCCATGATCTTTACCAGGTAACAGTCATTATTCCTTTTTCTATTAATATGGTGATCGCAACAATCATGATAAGCGCAAATAAAACCATCGTAAATTTAATTGAAATCTTTTTGGAAATCAGTTTGATCTGTTTTTCTGTTGCATAACTCCCCTTTACGTTAGATGTTCTTCTCCTTTTTAAGGTACGGAGTTTTCTGATCATCAGCATTCCAGAGGTCGCTAAAAACAGGCTAAACAGAATTTCTATGTAAGGATGCATTTTTAATATTGGTTTAACTGATCTGTCACGTTGAGCTGAGCCTGATGAAGTATCGAAATGCTTATTATCATGCATTTTAGTTGGTCCTTCTACAGGCTCAGGATGACAAACCTTAAAGCGTAATCGTTATTCCCGCACAGACGAATCGCGTATTAAAACGAGACTGCAATACTTGCGGTTAGGCTGGCATTAGCGTTAACTGCATCGCCCTGCCGCGCAAAAATTTTATCCTTACTATCATAAGCTTTTCCTTCCAACCGCACAACGGCATTGGCTATTGGCGAATAATCAAGATTTAAAGAATATCCTTTTGTTTTAAAACCTCGTGGCGTGCCCGTGGCAATAAAAATTCCATTTTTGTCTTCATAATATTCAAACCTTCCGGCAACTGCCCATTTTGGTGCAAACTTGTATTGCGCAATAACGACAGGAGCAATCACTTCGCTTTTATCGCTACTGCCTTTTTGTTTCTGTTGCGTACCGTAATCAAGGCCAAGCGTTACACAAAATTTATCAGTAAGCTGAAAAATGCCGTAAACATTGTGGTAAAACCTGTTCACCCTCACCGAATCGACTCCTTCCGTTCCGAGGTAATTGCTATAATTTACGATAATTTTATCTGTTGGTTTCCAGGTCAGCTGAAGTCCGCCGGCAGGTTTATTATTCCCATTCAGGCGCGTAATGCGCTGCCAGCCGTTTAAGTACAATGCGCTAGCTGTAAATTTACCATCATGGGTGCCATAGGTAATTTTCGCACCCGATTCATAGTAAGGTGTGTTTTCTGAAGAAATATTTCGGGTAAGCACCCAACAATCTTTCGAAACCGCACTTTCGAAACCGATGTGTGAAGAAAAGATCCCGGCATCGATCCACAGATTTTCTGTTTTAGATAATTTCACGCCTGCATTGGCTTCAAAGATATTTTTCAAAACCCCTGGCTCGGCAGCAAGATTGGCATTGGCATAAGTTCCGGCCATTACCGCCAAGTTGGCCCTGATCATTCCGCTATCATACGCAGCCTTAATAAAACCAAGGTTCAGGTTTACTTCATTGGCACGGTTGTGGGAATAAATAAAGCCAGGGCGGTTATGATCTGCAGGTTTATTAAAGTCGTATCCATAGTAGGCTTCAAGATAACCGCTTACTTTAATTTTTGGTTCTTCCTGTGCTTTAGCGAAGAATCCTGTTGTCAGTGTAGCGGCAAGTAAAAGTATTTTTTTCATTTTATCTGATTGTTTCGTATTGGGCAAAGCCTAAGGCCCAGGCTGTTGGCTCCAGACCTTAATGCATTGCCATTGTTATTGTTTTGGGAAATTGATTGTTAATAAAGGGGGGCGTCATCTCGACTGGAATGAAGTGGAATGGAGAGATCCTTAAACAAATAGTAAATCTCTCCTACGGTCTGGATGTTGGCATTACTAATTAAGCTCATCAAGGGCAAGATTTAACTTTAATACATTTACCGATGAAGGACCAAAAACCCCCATAAATGGTTTCAGGGTATTCATAGCCACAAGTTCTTTCACTTTTTTAACATCGATTTTGCGGGCTGCAGCAACCCTCCGGATCTGAATGGCCGCACCTTGCTCAGAAATATTTGGGTCAAGCCCACTTCCTGATGCCGTAACCATATCTGCCGGGATATCTGATTTTTTAATGCCCGGATTGTATTTCAATAAGGTATCGATACGCGATTGCACTTCTTTTAAATAATCAGGATTGGATGGCCCCTTGTTCGAACCGGCAGAACCTGCTGCATTATAGGCTACTGCTGATGGTCGTCCCCAAAAATATTGAGGTTTGGTAAACGACTGTCCAAGTAGTGCATAACCCACGGTTTTACCATTTTTGGTGATTTTTTCTCCTCCCCCCTTACCTTTAGACATTTTACTGATCAAGGCAACACTGACAGGATATACCACGCATAACAATACCAATAATACAAGTGTTAAGCGGATTGATTGAATGATGTACTTTTTCATTTTTGTATTTTTTTAAATTTCCTTGGTGTCATGCTGGGGTACGAAGCATCTTTAGCAACTATTTCATCGATAAAGATGCTTCGCCGCGCTCAGAATGACAGATTGTTTTACACAAACAGACCGACTAATAAATCGATTATTTTAATGCCTATAAATGGAGCTACCACACCACCGATACCATATATAAAAAGGTTTCTGCGCAGTAAGGCAGTAGCACCGATAGGTTTGTAAGCTACACCTTTTAATGCCAGCGGAATCAGGATCGGAATAATGATGGCATTAAAAATAACTGCCGACATAATAGCTGATTCTGGCGAATGCAGGTCCATAATGTTCAGGCTTTGCAAAGCAGGAATAGATGCGATAAACAAGGCCGGAACAATTGCAAAATATTTGGCCACATCATTGGCTATTGAAAAAGTAGTCAGGGTACCACGGGTAATCAGCAATTGTTTACCGATTTCTACGATCTCGATCAGTTTTGTAGGATCGTTATCCAGATCGACCATATTACCTGCTTCTTTTGCAGCCTGTGTTCCACTGTTCATGGCTACACCTACATCAGCCTGTGCCAAAGCCGGGGCATCATTGGTACCGTCTCCCATCATGGCTACCAGCTTACCCTGAGCCTGTTCATCTTTGATGTAATTCATTTTATCTTCGGGCTTGGCCTCTGCAATAAAATCATCAACCCCCGCTTTTTCCGCTATATATTTAGCTGTCAATGGATTATCTCCGGTTACCATTACTGTTTTTACGCCCATTTTCCTTAAGCGTTCAAAACGTTCACTGATACCAGGTTTAATGATATCCTGCAATTCGATTACACCAAGGGCTTTTTCGTTTTCAGATACCACTAGCGGCGTTCCGCCGTTGGTTGCAATTGTTTTTACGTGGTTTTCAATATCTGATGGAAAATGATTCCCGGCCTTTTGTACCATATTCCTGATCGAATCGAAGGCACCTTTCCTGATCCTTCTTCCATCAGCGGTGTCTAACCCGCTTGAACGGGTTTCGGCTGTAAACTTGATAAATGCTGATCCTTCGGTTGTTCCGGCAGCTTTGAAACCTTGTTCGGCAGCCAGTTCAATGATCGATTTTCCTTCAGGGGTTTCATCTGCCAATGAGCTTAACACGCAGGCATCGATAAAAGCTTTAATGTTTAATCCGGCAGTTGGATAAAAGTTGGTCGCTTTACGGTTACCAATGGTGATGGTGCCGGTCTTATCCAAAAGCAATACATCAATATCGCCTGCAGTTTCTACCGCTTTACCCGATTTGGTAATTACATTTGCCCTTAATGCCCTGTCCATTCCGGCTATACCGATGGCAGATAAAAGTCCGCCGATGGTGGTTGGAATAAGGCATACAAAAAGTGAGATCAGGGCGGCAATGGTAATTGGCGTATTGGCGTAATCTGCAAAAGGTTTCAGTGTTACGCAAACAATGATAAATACCAGGGTAAAACTGGC
Source organism: Pedobacter zeae (assembly GCF_014196715.1). Classification (GTDB taxonomy): domain Bacteria; phylum Bacteroidota; class Bacteroidia; order Sphingobacteriales; family Sphingobacteriaceae; genus Pedobacter; species Pedobacter zeae. The sequence goes on along the minus strand of NZ_JACIEF010000002.1, from coordinate 11,634 downwards.
CAGCAAAATCGTTAAGGCAATTTCATTTGGTGTTTTTTGACGTGAAGCACCCTCAACCAAAGCAATCATCTTGTCTAGAAAGCTTTCACCGGGAGCAGTACTCACCTGAACTTTAATTTCATCGGATAAAACTTTTGTTCCGCCAGTTACTGAAGATTTATCACCGCCTGATTCGCGGATTACCGGGGCAGATTCTCCGGTAATAGCCGATTCGTCAATAGTGGCAATACCTTCAATAATCTCCCCATCCGTTGGGATGGTATCGCCAGTTACGCAGATAAACACATCGCCTTTTTTTAATTGGTTGGATGAACGGATTTCGATGGTACCGTTAGCCAAAAGCACTTTAGCTGGCGTTTCTTCGCGGGTTTTACGTAAACTATCGGCCTGTGCTTTACCTCTTGCCTCTGCAATGGCTTCGGCAAAATTTGCAAACAATACCGTAAGCAACAGTACCAAAAAGATAAAGAAATTATATAAAGGTGATCCCTGTCCGCTCCTGCTGAAAGAGTATACCGTAACATAAGCCATCACCAGTGTTCCAATTTCGACGGTAAACATTACGGGGTTCCGCACCATTACCCGCGGATCAAGCTTAATGAAAGATTGTTTTAGTGCGGTCTGCACCATGGATGCTTCGAACAATTTATTATTGGGTTTCATTTTTTTAATTTTAAATGATGTAAAATGGAAGGTGTTTGATGGATGATGGAAATGTTAATCGGCCATTTACCATCTTACGTGTTCCACCTTCCATGTTAACTAATGTGTAAAGTATTCTGCCAACGGCCCTAAAGCCAATGCCGGGAAATAAGATAGTGCGTTTAATACCAGGATCACGGCAAAGGTCATCAGCGCAAAGGTTTTGGTATCTGTTTTAAGCGTACCGGCCGATTCAGGAATGAATTTTTTGGCCCCCAGTAATCCGGCGATGGCAACCGGACCGATAATCGGTAAGAAACGCCCTAAGAATATCACAATACCGGTAGACAGATTCCAAAACATATTGTTATCTCCAAGTCCTTCAAATCCAGAGCCGTTGTTGGCATTCGATGAAGTCATTTCATACAGCATTTCAGAGAATCCGTGAAAACCAGGGTTATTGAGCCAGTTTTTAGGCTGAACAGCCCATGCCGCATTGCCATAATTGGTGAAGATATAACTTGCCACGGCTGTGCCGGCCAGGATCAGGAACGGGCTGAGTAAAGTGATAATGGCTGCAATCTTGATTTCCCTGGCTTCTACCTTGTGCCCAAGAAACTCTGGCGTTCTGCCTACCATCAGCCCCGAAATAAATACGGCTACAACCAGGTAAATGAAGTAATTTAATAAACCTACCCCACAGCCCCCGTAAAATGAGTTGATCATCATGCCAAGTAACTGCCATGTACCTGACATCGACATGCTGCTATCGTGCATACTATTTACAGAACCGGTAGATATAATAGTGGTTACCGTTGCCCAATAGGCAGAAGCGGCAGGGCCAAAACGCACTTCTTTTCCTTCCATTGCTCCGGTACCCTGCGAAATACCCATTTTCGCCAAAGCCGGGTTTCCAGCCAGTTCAGAGCTTAGCATAGGAATGAGCAACATAAACAAACCAATGGTCATTACCCCAAAGATTGTCCAGGCCAGTTTTTTCCTGCGGATAAAATAACCGAAAGCAATTACCATTGCAACAGGAATGATTACCTGCGCAATCAGTTCAACCATATTGGTGAAATAACTTGGATTTTCAAACGGGTGTGCAGAATTGGCGCCAAAATATCCACCACCGTTTGTACCCAGGTGTTTAATGGCAATCATTTGGGCAGCCGGGCCTCTCGAAACATGTACTGTATCGCCCTGAAGGGAGATAAATTGATCTTTACCCTCGTAGCTGGCCGGAGTACCGTTAAAACTTAAGATTAAGGCCATTACAAAAGATAAGGGCAATAATAAACGGGTAATTGATTTTACGAAGAATTCCCAGAAATTACCAAGTTCGGTAGCGGTTTTATCCCTAAAAGCTTTAAAAAACACTACTGCGGCAGCAATACCTGTTGCAGCACTTACAAACTGGAGAAACATGAGCACATATTGCTGGGTAAGGTAACTTACGCCGCTCTCGCCCGAATAATGCTGGAGGTTACAGTTCGCAACAAAGCTGATAATGGTGTTAAAAGCAAGGTCAGGTGTCATCCCCGGATTTCCATCGGGATTAAAGGGAAGCTTATTCTGAAAAATGAGTACAAAAAAACCATAAACCAACCATACTACATTAATGGTAAGCAGCGCTTTTAACTGCTGTTTCCAGTTCATCTGTTCTTTAACGTTAATTCCGGAAAGCTTGTAAATACCGGTTTCCAATGGTTTTAAAAAATCTGTCCAGACTTTTTCTCCTGCAAAAACCTTAGCCAGGTATTTACCCAATGGTATTGCGATAACCATGGTAAGCAGGAAAGTGGCAATAATGCCTGTTAATTCAGTGTTCATTTTTTTATTTGTTAATTGTCTTCCGTATTGAAGGGATTAAAATTTTTCGGGTTTGATCAGCACGTAGATCATATAGATAAATACGGCAATGGCGATGATAAATAATGCGGTCATAATGTTAGATTTTTTCGAACCAGTCGATTGATTTATAAGTAGCCCAGCAGAGCAGAACTAAGATTAAAAAAAGTAATATGGTCATGATTTTAATGATTTTACAGGCCATTAGCCAACTCTCATACCATAAAAGGCATACTTAATGCAAATACCTGATAAAGAACCTGTTAAACAGATAATTTTAAAGAAATTAAAATTTGGCAGAAAAAAACCCTTCCATTTTGGAAAGGTTTTTTTCAAATTGGCATTTGCAATAGTGTGCTATCCAATTTGCAAGGGCTCTTTATGCTGTTTCCTGGTACAACGCTTCTACAATAAGCATCCGTTTGACCAGCCATGCCGACAAATTCATAAATTTTGTAAGGTTAAATAAAGGGGATTTGGTACAGCTGATCCATAAACATGACTACCTATTTAAGGCTGAGTATAAGTAACATAAATAATAATCGTCATTACAACGATTATTATTTAAATTAGAAAAAAATTCTAACCAAAAAATGGAACTCTAATGACGACATCTTACACACCCGCATGCTTTTGTTGCTTATGTATTTCGAAGGAATTCTCCTCATTAATAACTGGCCAATCAAAGGAATTTAACGATTAAATTTTAATAGAAAATGAATACAAAATTTTGGCTTCTTGCAGTACTGATCTTAGTGGCAGCAAATGTATATGCCATCAATAAAAAAATAACCAATGAGCCCGATTCTGCTTATCTATTTGCTTATAACGTAAACGGACTTCGATTTGCATGGAGTTTAGACAAACAGAACTGGACACCCGTAGGAAACGATTATACCTATCTGAAAAGCGATTACAGCCGGTGGGGTAGCGAAAAAAAAATGATCACTCCTTTTCTTATCCGGGGTAAAAATGGCCTTTGGGTATGTATTTGGAGCCTGAACGACCGTACATTACAGTTTGCTACCTCAAGCTCAAAAGATCTTGTAAGCTGGAGTCCGCAAAACTATCCTTATGTTAATCAGGGTAAAAATGTGTTGCGTCCGGTGATAAATTATGATGCCAGCCTTGATGAATATACGGTAACCTATACAGATGCGAATGGAAAATATTTCCAGACCAAAACCAAAGATTTAATCCATTACGGTGCTGTAAAAGAAGTACCTGCTTCAACTTATCTCAATGGCAGTACAACCGTTAATATCCCCCATGCAGTTAATGGGCAGATGCACCGTTTATCATGGAAAGTTATTTTGGGTTTAAAAAAAGCCTACGAATTAAAAGATTATAAAAGAAAACAGGATAGTGAAACCACTAAAGATGACGCACAGCGTTTCGCAGGGCTTAAAAATGTGGAAGCCAGAATAACTTTCCAACCGGATAAAGCAAAACCGATCAGCAATATGCTAACCGGTATATTTTTCGAAGATTTAAATTATGCCGCCGATGGCGGCCTTTATGCCGAACTGATCCAAAACCGGGATTTTGAATATCATCCCCGCGATAAAGAATACCATGATCCAAACTGGAACAGCCATTATGCCTGGTTACTTAAGGGTGAACGCGCTACCCTGAAAATAGATTCGGTTTCACCCATTCATCCCAATAATCCGCATTATGCTGTTTTAGATATCCCACATGCCGGGGCATCCATTCTTAATACTGGCTTTGATGGAATAGCTGTAAAAAAGGGAGAAACTTATGATTTTTCGTTATCGGCAAAATTATTGAATACAAAAAAAATGAACCTTGAAGTAAGGCTGGTAAGTGATCAACAGGGAATTTTGGCTAAATCAACTTTAAACATCACTTCCAGTACCTGGAAAACAGCAGCTTTAACTTTGGTATCTTCTGCAGATGCGGCCGATGCAAAACTCGAAATCGTGATGGGCAATCCTGGCCGTATGGCAATTGATATGGTTTCGTTATTTCCGAAAAACACATTTAAAGGCCGAAAAAACGGGTTAAGGGCCGATCTGGCACAAACGATCGGGGATATACACCCACGTTTTGTACGTTTTCCGGGAGGTTGCCTTGCCCATGGCGATGGTATTGCCAACATCTATAAATGGAAAAACTCAATAGGCCCCTTAGCTGCACGCAAACCAGACCGAAACCTTTGGGGGTATCATCAAACCATGGGGCTAGGTTATTACGAGTATTTTCAGTTCTGCGAAGACATTGGCGCTGCACCCGTTCCGGTAATAGCTGCTGGTGTACCCTGCCAAAATTCGGCCACAGGTGGCGGTGGTCAACAGGGTGGTATCCCCATGAGCGAAATGGGCCAGTATATACACGATATAGTAGATTTGATAGAATATGCCAATGGCGATGTAAAAACCGAGTGGGGAAAGAAACGTGCTGAAGCAGGCCACCCAAAACCCTTTAACCTCAAGTATATAGGTATTGGCAACGAAGATCAGATTACCGAAGTATTTGCCGAACGGTTTACCATGATCTATAAGGCCCTGAAAAAATCACATCCCGAAATTACGGTTATTGGTACGGCAGGTCCGTTTTTTGAAGGAACGGATTATGAAGCCGGCTGGCAAATCGCATCAACTCTTAACGTTCCCATTATCGACGAACACTATTACCAATCGCCGGGCTGGTTTATCAATAACCAAAATTTTTACGACAGTTACGACCGGTCTAAATCGAAAGTATACCTGGGCGAATATGCTGCAAGTTTACCGGGCGGCAATAGAACCAACCTGGAAACCTCCCTTGCTGAAGCATTGTACCTTATTTCACTTGAGCGTAACGGCGATGTGGTAAGTATGGCTTCTTATGCCCCGCTTATAGCTAAAGAAGGGCATACACAATGGGATCCTGATCTGATTTATTTTAACAATACTGAAGTAAAACCCACAATAGGTTATTTCGTACAACAATTATACGGACAGAATGCCGGAGAGGTATACATTCCATCAACCGTGGCCCTTTCTTCCAACCAGGAAAGCGTACACAAGCGAATTGCCTGTTCGATGGTAAAAGATGCTAAAACGGGAGATTTAATGGTTAAATTAGTTAACCTTCTTCCTGTTAGTGTCAATACTTCGCTCGATTTCAATCAGCAACAGCTCGGAAAAAACACGGTTAAAACTGTACTTACAGGTAATCCAGCCGATAAAAAAGCTGTTCCGGTTACCACAACAATCAGTACCGATGCCACCAGAAAGCTTGAGCTACCCGCCTATTCTTTTACCGTTTTAAGATTTAAGGCAAAGTAGTTTCACTCAATCGAATATTGAAGAATAAGGGGTTTTAACTTTTCTTAATCCTATCAATCGTCTTAAAAATTCTATCTGCAGTAGTTCAGGTAAAACGGGATCGAGATAAAACACAAAAACCACGATGCTTCATCGTGGTTTTTACTAATCAACTAAACCTTATAAATACTAACCAAATATTTATGCCTCAAAGGTAGATCGCCCGTATTAATTTCAAATTAAGCTGCCGTTAAATGCAAGAAATTTAACCTATAAACTTTAACCAAGCTTCGATCTGTATTTTAGCAGCAAAATAAGCTGTAAAAGAATAGCCTATTGATGCAAGCTGTTATAAATGGTTATATTGCAACACTAATTGTCATGAACCGCTTAAAAAACGCTAATTTTAATAAACTTTCATCATTTCTATTAAAAAAGGAATGCCTTATTGCCATTTATCTCCTGCTGGCCATAGTTGCAGGCTTTAAACAGTACCATCATCACACGTATAACAATTACCTGATATTCAAATACGTTTACTGGCACACTGTCGACCTGCAGAATTTATACAACAATTATCCCGAATACCAGGACAGTAACCACTATGGCCCGGTATTTTCAATTTTTATAGCACCTTTTGCCCTATTACCTGATGGCCTGGGCTGCATACTTTGGAACATTGCCAATGTACTGATATTGCTTTTGGGAATTTACAGCCTCCCCATATCACTTAACAAACGGGCAGTAATTGCCTGGATCTGTGCGCACGAAGCATTAACCGCGCTGTTCAGTTTTCAATTTAATATTGCCCTAACCGGATTAATCTTGCTAAGTTTCTCCTACCTGGTTAAAAAGAAAGAAGTACAATCTGCTTTTTTTATTGCCTTTGGCACATTGGTTAAACTTTATGGGATTGTGGGGTTGGCATTTTTCTTCTTTACCCGGAATAAGTTTAAGTTTATAGCAGGCTGCTTTATGGCATTTTTGGTATTATTTGTCCTGCCAATGGCAATTTCATCACCGGCCTTCGTGGTCCAATCTTATGCAGACTGGTATCATTCACTTGCCCATAAAAATGACCTGAATGCATCACTAACTTCATTCCAGGATATTTCCTTAATGGGAATGGTAAGAAGAACAACAGGAAATATCAACCTCCCAAATGCTCCATTTTTATTAGTTGGCCTTGTCCTGTTTGGTTTACCTTACCTACGGATTAACCAGTATAAACATATTGGCTTCAGATTAATGTTATTGGCATCGACCCTTATTTTTACGGTTATATTTAGCAGCGGATCAGAATCGCCGACCTACATTATTGCCTTTGCAGGTGTTGCAATCTGGTTTATGGTGCAGCAGAATCCTAAAAAAAGCTGGGTAATTGCCTTGTTTGCATTTGCTTTTATATTAACCAGCCTTTCACCAACCGATATTTTTCCGAGGCCGGTTAAAGAATTTATTCGTCTATATTCGCTTAAAGCCCTACCTTGCGTTATCATTTGGCTAACTATAATTTATCAAATGATGAAAGAAGATTTTGAATCTTATCTGATTACCGATAAATGAATAAATTAGTTTCTATAGTAATCCCTGCTTACAACGAAGCCGATAATATTTTTGTAATAGCCGAAAGTATAAAAAAGGTTTTTTCGGCCATTGATTATAATTATGAAATTATACTGGTGGATGATGGGAGTGCCGATCATACGCTCGAAAAAATAAAGGATTACGCTTCAACAGCAGATAATATATTTTTCCTCGAGTTTTCCAAGAACTTTGGTCACCAGCTGGCTGTTAAGGCGGGTATGGACCATGCCTTTGGGGATTGTGTAATTTCCATGGACTGCGATATGCAACATCCTCCTGAATTGATTCCCGAAATGTTAAAAAAATGGCAGGAAGGTTTCGAAGTGGTATACACCATCAGGGAAGAAGATAAAAATTTATCAAAAGGGAAAAGAAGCTCATCAAACTTATTCTACAAAACCTTAAACTGGTTATCTGATATCGATTTGGAGGCAGGAGCAGCCGATTTCCGTTTACTTGATCAAAAAGTGGTGAGTGTTTTCAGAAATTTCCATGAAAATGAACCATTTTTACGCGGTTTGGTAAAATGGCTTGGTTTTAAGCAGTTTGCTATTCGCTACAATCCTGCGGCGCGTTTCTCAGGCCAGAGCAAATACACTTTAAAAAAAATGTTCAGGCTGGCCTTGCATGGTGTAACTTCTTTTAGCATAAAACCACTCTACTCTGCGGTTTACCTGGGGTTCATTCTTTCATTTGCATCAGTACTGTATATTCCATACATTATTTATGCCTTTGTAAATCATGTCGAGGTTTCTGGCTGGGCATCGGTAATTATGACCATTGTCTTTTTTGGGGGCTTACAGCTCATTATTCTGGGTATAATAGGTATCTATGTAGGTAAGATGTTTATGCAGACTAAAAACCGCCCTAATTATATTATCCGTTCAACTAATATTCAACAAAAATAAAATGGTACTGCTCAGTTTTGATATCGAAGAGTTTGATATGCCTTTCGAATATGGAAAAGATATTTCTTTCGAAGATCAGATTGCCATTTCGAGAGCAGGTACAATTGCCATTTTAGATATTTTAGATAAATACGAAATAAAGGCTACTTTTTTTTGTACTGTTACTTTTGCTGAAAATATTCCCGACCTGATTAAACGGATTACTGAAACAGGGCACGAGCTCGCTTCGCATGGTTATTACCATTCCGATTTTAAACCCGAACATTTGCTCCAGTCAAAACTAAAGCTCCAAGAACTTTCAGGGAAAGAAATTACAGGTTACCGTATGGCCAGAATGATGCCTGTTGATGAAAAAGAGATTGAAAAGGCCGGATATGCCTATAATACTTCCATCAACCCGACTTACTTACCAGGGCGCTATAATAACTTTAATATTTCGCGAACACATTTTATTAAAGACAACGTATTGCAGATTCCCGCTTCGGTAAGTCCGGTTGTGAGGTTTCCCTTATTTTGGCTATCATTTCATAATTTACCTCTAAGTATTTATAAAACACTCGCCAGCTGGACCTATAAAAAAGATAAGTACCTGAACATCTATTTTCACCCATGGGAATTTACCGATTTAAATGATTTCGAACGTTTTGGTTTCCCGGCTTATGTAAGGAAGAATACAGGTATAAAAATGATCGAACGTATGGAACTGCTCATCGCCTGGATGAAACGCAAAAATTATCCATTCGGTACCTTTCAAGCGTTTATTAAAAACCTGGCCCAATAGTTCTTATTAAGGTAATTTTTTGCGTTTAGGCTAGTTACCAGGGTATTTAGCCCCGGGCGAAGCGGTCCCGATTTTCATCTGGATAGCGAAGCACGGGAACAGACCTGGATAAGCTGTACTGACTTAAAGGCTTATTTGTAATTTTCGGCCAATTTTAAGGCATTGTAAGCATTAACGATGCCTCCGCTCACGCATATTTCGTTAAAAAGTACCCTGACGTTTTCACCCTTTTCGTTTTTGTACTTTACCTTGTGTGCGACTTTCGAAACAGATTTCATAATGATCTCTCTAACCTGTGCAGGTTTTAAATCCGGGTAATAGCTTAAAATCAATGCCGCCAAGCCTGCAACAACAGGCGAAGCCATACTGGTTCCGTCCGCTTCTTCATATTTATTACCGGGAACTGTCGATTTAATCAAAAATCCGGGGGCAAAAACATCTACGGTGTATTTGCCGTAATTAGAAAAATCGGCCTTCAGGTTATCATCATCTTTATAGGCACTTGCGCCAACTTCTATCCAGTTACTGGCATGCGGAAGATTAAATTTTACAGTATCAATGGGTACAGGCTTTACCAATGCCGACCGATCATAAGGTGGTCTCATGCCCATTCCATTGTTTTGCGGCATAGGCATGGGAGGGGTAAAATCGGGTTTGCTGGGCTTTTTGTGTGCCGCTTTATATGCATCTGCTTCTTTAGAATCAAAAAATTTATTGGGATAATTCTCTTCTACATCATTATTTTGGTTGTCGTTACCGGCAGCATGCACCAATAAAACTCCTTTTTGTTCCGCATATTTAACTGCTGAGTCTACAGCTTTCTTGTCCCATTTATAACTTTTACCAAAACTCATGTTAATTACCCTGGCGCCATTATCTACAGCATAGCGAATACCATTAGCGACGTCCTTATCGCGTTCATCACCAGTAGGCACTACCCTAATGGCCATAATACGCACATTATTGGCAACACCCAAAATACCCAAAGAATTTGTTCTGTCAGCACCAATAATTCCCGATACGTGCGTGCCGTGAAAAGCGTCCGGGCCTTTCACATCATTATTCCCATAATCTTTTTGATAAGAATTGCTATAATCGTCTCCTACCAGTTCTGCACGCATATCATATTTAGGGTTTAAGTTGTATTTCAGCATTGCATCGTATTGCTTGTACCCTTCCTTTATATTTTTATAAAATTTCTCGAAACTGCCGTCTTCTTTAGCCCCTTTCCTGATAATTGTTTTCACCTGTTCTTCGGTCTCATCATCAGCCTTATACTGGTCGATATCGGCTAAAGTGGGTATTTCTTTTTTATTGATTTTGGCAACAGAATCTAAAACTTTGTTAATGGCGATCAGTACCGAAAACGTATTGCTGGCATCTTCGTATTTCTTACCGAAATCACCAACCATTTTCTTATATAAGGCAAATTCTTCTTTTTGTGTGCTATCTAAAGGCGTTAAATTGGTTGTCGACTGGTATTTTGGCCTATAAATTCTTAGCAACCTAACCAGTTCCAGGTTATCGAATTCCAGGTTCCCTTTTTTAGAGCCGATGAAATTCCATCCATGGATATCATCGATATAGCCATTACCATCATCATCTATTCCATTTCCAGGGATTTCTTTTTTATTCGACCATAACACCTGTTTGAGATCGGGGTGTTCTGTATCTACGCCACCATCAATTACCGCTACAATAATATTTTGTTTAGGTTTTTTATCTTTTAATAGTTCACGGTAAGCTTTTTCTGTGCTGATGCCGAAATATCCATTCTCCAGCAAATCGAGATTAAACCAATTTGCAGGAAGCTGCACATTTTTACTCTGGGCAAAAGCGCTAAGGTTTATGCAGAAAATAAAAACAAGAAAACTTAATTTCTTAAGGTTAGCGTTCATCATAGCATTAAGTACGTAATACTACAATAATACGGTTTTATTACTTTCAGAATGAAAGATTTCACATCTTTTAACAGGAGAAGCCAGGCGGTTTAGCCTTCAATTTCCTCCGTTGGATCTGTTATAAGCTAAGTAGCCATAATGATTGAATTGCCTGTTATGAGTTTGTTATCCGGAGCGCAGTTTCCTGTGCATTTGGATGGGGTTTCCTCCTGCTGTGCGCTTTATCCTTTTGGGAAACATTGCTGGGATAGCAACTCTCTTTAACCCAAAAGGGATGCCGCTCCCATCAGGGCTATTATACAACGGTGTTAAGACGTAAGAAGGTAAGAGGGAAAAGAGATGATGGAACTGGCCTCGGGGTATATCGGCATGATCTGCGGGAGTACCGCCACCACGCTATCATTAAGGGATTTAAGTTATTAAGTGCACTTTCTGTAATCAAACAAGTTAAAACAGCCTTAACCTCTTAATGGTTTAAAGCTTGCTGAAAGGAAAAAGGGCCAAAGTTCCGTATCCTGCTTTAATCTTTAGGCTTTGGTCTTTAAGCTTTCCGCTCTGGTCTTTAGCCAAAAAGCCTTTAAACAAGAAAACCCTTCATCATCTCTGACGAAGGGTTTCTTTTAAGATCTGGCACCGACCTACTCTCCCACGTGTTACCGCAGTACCATCGGCTCTGGTGGGCTTAACTTCTC
>NZ_JACIEF010000001.1:168871-1606962 GCF_014196715.1 Pedobacter zeae | reverse complement strand
ACTTCACCGGCCATCACTACCAATAAAAATACCCCTGTTAACGGAAACATTACGGCAAGTGATGCAGACGGCGATCCACTTACCTTCACGGTAACCACGCCTCCTGCACATGGTACAGTGGTGGTTAATCCTGATGGAACCTATATCTACACTCCGGCAAACAACTACAGTGGTACGGATGTGTTCACGGTAACCGTTAGCGATGGTAAAGGTGGTACGACTACGATAACCATTAACGTAACCGTTAACCCGACGAATGTTGCTCCTGTTGCCACTTCACCGGCCATCATCACCAATAAAAATACCCCTGTTAACGGAAACATTACGGCAAGTGATGCAGACGGCGATCCGCTTACCTTCACGGTAACTACGCCTCCTGCACATGGTACAGCAGTGGTTAACCCTGATGGAACTTATACCTACACTCCGGCAAACAACTACAGTGGTACGGATGTGTTCACGGTAACCGTTAGCGATGGTAAAGGTGGTACGACTACGGTAACGATTAACGTAACTGTTAACCCGACGAATGTTGCACCTGTTGCCACTTCACCGGCCATCACTACCAATAAAAATACCCCTGTTAACGGAAACATTACGGCAAGTGATGCAGACGGCGATCCGCTTACCTTTACGGTAACCACGCCTCCTGCACATGGTACAGTAGTGGTTAATCCTGATGGAACTTATACCTACACTCCGGCAAACAACTACAGTGGTACGGATGTGTTCACGGTAACCGTTAGCGATGGTAAAGGTGGTACGACTACGGTAACCATTAACGTAACCGTTAACCCGACGAATGTTGCTCCTGTTGCCACTTCACCGGCGGTTACCACCAATGAAGATATTCCGGTTAATGGAAACATTACGGCAAGTGATGCAGATGGCGATCCGCTTACCTTTACGGTAACTACACCTCCTGCACATGGTACAGTAGTGGTTAACCCTGATGGTACTTATACATACACACCAGCTGCAAATTATAACGGTACAGATGCCTTTACGGTAACCGTTAGCGATGGTAAAGGAGGCACGGTAACCGTAACTGTTCCGGTAACCATTAACCCTGTGAATGATGCGCCTGTTGCCACCGCAACAGCCATTACCACACCACAAAATACAGCGGTAAATGGAAACATTACGGCAAGCGATGCAGATGGAGATCCACTTACCTTTACGGTAACTACGCCTCCTGTACATGGTACAGTAGTAGTAAATGCCGATGGTACCTATACTTTTACCCCAACTCCTGGTTATGTGGGTAACGATACATTTACTGTAACTGTAAGTGATGGCAAGGGGGGTACCACAACGGTAACCATTCCGGTAACGGTAACTTTGGTGCCGGCACCAGCAATGAGCTTAACCAAAGTGGCCACCAACACAGTGAGCAAAGCAGGTGATGTAATTAATTACAACATTGTGGTAACCAACACGGGTAATGTAACATTAACAAATGTTGCCATTACCGATGCAGGTGCCGATCCGGGGTCGATCTTACCGGCCGGTATTGCAAGTCTGTTGCCAGGTGCAAGCGTAACGGTTACAGCGAAACATACTGTAACTTTAACTGAAGTAAATACAGGTTCGTTTACCAACCAGGCTTCGGCTACTGCCCAAACACCAAATGGTGGTACTTTAAATAAACCTAAATCAGATGATCCGAATACACCGGCTCTTGATGATGCTACAGTAACGGTAATTGCTCCGGCATCAACCATTACTTTGGTTAAAACGGGTACCTTAAGCAGTGATGGTAATAGCATTACTTACAACTTCAGTGTAAAAAATACCGGAAATGTTACCCTGCATATCATTACTTTAACAGATGCCAAACTGGGCTTAAACAGGGTAATTCCTGGAACACTGGCACCGGGTGCAACTGTAACCGATAGTTACGTGTATCAATTAACCCAGGCCGATAAGGATGCAGGCAAAGTGACCAACACGGCTGGTGTTACCGCTCAAACACCGGCTAATGTTACGGTGAAAGATGTATCCGGAACGGCCGAAAATAACGATACACCAACCATTACCGTAATTCCGAATACAGGCGCGATAGCGCTGGTTAAAACGGCCACATTTAGCGGTAACAAGGTTACTTATACCTTTACCATTAAAAACACAGGTTCGGTTACCTTAAATAGCATTACTTTAACAGATGCTAAGCTGGGCTTAAACAATAAGATGATTACTGTTGCCGGCGGACTTGCCCCTGGTGCAACTACCACTGATGTTGAAGTATATACTTTAACCCAGGCAGATAAAGATCTGGGTACAGTAACCAATACCGCAAGCGTAAATGCCAGAACAGCTGATGGTACTAATGTTTCTGATATTTCCGGAACATCAGAAGGCAATAATTCCGCTACGGTTATTACGGTGCCTAAATCGCCAAGAGCAATTGATGATGAAGGAGGTACCGTAGTCAATAAACCGGTTACCATTAATGTACTGGCTAACGATGATCCGGGAAATTCTACTCTCGATCAGTTAACGGTAGAAATTATGATTCAGCCTAAACATGGTAAAGTAACGGTAAATATTGATGGTACCATCACCTATACACCGGATCCGGGCTATACCGGCAATGATACCTTTAGCTATCGCGTAAGGGATGCTTTCGGTTATTATACGAATGTAGCTGCAGTAACCTTAACCGCTAATTTCACTGGTCTTACTATACCTAACCTGTTTACGCCAAACGGTGACGGCATAAATGATACCTTCGAAATTTTGGGCATTAATCAATACCAAACCAACGAACTAACCATTGTTAACCGTTGGGGCAACGAGGTATTCCGTGCCAAAGGTTACCAGAATAACTGGACAGGCGAGGGCTTAAACGAAGGTACTTACTACTATTTACTGCGTGTTAAAAAGGCAGGAAGTGATCAGTACGAAGTGTTTAAAGGTTACATTACATTAATCAGAGCATTTAAAAAATAAGGTATGAGGCTTTGTACAGTCTGGTTTACCCAGGCTGTACATTAAGATATTAAGATGATGAATAAATTAATAGGATTAATAGCGGGCTGTTTGATTTTGCTTTCTCATATGGCATCAGCCCAACAGGATGCCCAGTATAGCCAGTACATGTTTAATGGCATTTACATCAATCCTGCCTATGCAGGCTATAAAGAAGTGTTAAATGTGCACAGTTTTTACCGTAGCCAGTGGACAGGTATTACGGGTGCACCCAGAAGCATGTCGCTGGCGGTTGATGCCATTGCCAACAGCGGTAATGTAGGTTTGGCGCTTCAGGTGGCCAGCGATAAGCTTGGTGCGCAGACCAACCTGAGTATTTACGGCAATTATGCTTACCGCATCAGGATGAACGACGATGGCAGCTCGCGCCTTGCTTTGGGCCTTGGGGTGGGGATGGTACAGCTGGGTATAGACGGTTCGCTGTTAAACCCCAATAACCCCGAACCCAATCAGCCCGTAGGTATGCAGAGCACCATTGTACCCGATGCCAGGGCAGGGGTGTACTTTGCCAACGATAAATATTATGCGGGGTTTTCGGCCGATAACCTGATCGCTACTTACATCAATATCGACCGCTATGCTTTTATCCCTCAGCCTAAACCCCATTATTATTTAACAGCAGGTGCTCTGTTCCCACTTTCTGAAGATTTCCAGCTTAAGCCTTCTTTTTTATTGAAAGATGACCGTGGTGGTCCTACAAGTTTGGATCTAAATGCCTTTTTAATGATCAAAGATTTTATCTGGATCGGTGGTTCATACCGTACAGGAGTAAAATTGTATGATAAAAGTTATTTGCAGCGCGATCTTACCCCTCGAAATTCCGCGGTAGCCGCGATACAGATTTTCCCATCCGAAAAAATCAGGATCGGTTATGGTTACGATTTCTCCATCGGTCCGTTACAGGGTTATAGCAGTGGCACGCATGAGATCTCTATTGCATATTCTTTCATCAGACAGAATATCAGGCTGGCCACACCGAGGGTGTTTTAAACTAACTATATTCAGTATTTTTGACTAACTATCCAAACAGCATAATGAAGAAACTTCTAATAGGCACCTCACTTTCTGCATATTGTTTATTCCTGTTCAGTTTTTCGGCAAGCGCTCAGTATGTATTAAAAGATGCCGATAAACAATATGAGCTGTTTAATTACAGCAAAGCAATAGATTTATACGAGCAGGCCTATAAAAAGAAAGCAACGCTGCATACCGCCGAACGTTTGGCCAGTGCCTATAACTTGGTTTACAACTATAAACAGGCCGAAAGCTGGTGTGCTATTGCAGCCAAAATGCCTGGTAGTGGTCCCGAAAATATTTTAGCTTATGCCAAAGCCTTGCAACATAATTCAAAGTATAGCGAAGCAAAAGTACAGTACCTGGATTACATTGATAAAAATAAAAATGTAACAGAAAAGCAGCGTGCGGTTTGGCTTGCCTCTTGCGATTCGGCATTGAAATGGATCAGAAATCCGAAGAAAATCGAACTGATCAACCAAAAAGCGTTAAATAGTGCGCAGTCTGATTGGGGTGCAGTTAATTATCAGGGAGGAGTTGTATTGACTTCCGATAGATCAGATATTGATTTAAACACCCGGGAAAGTAAACCATTTTTAAAATTCGACGGAACAAAAGAACCCGATAAAAAAGTATACGGCTGGACAGGTAACGGATACCTGAAGCTATACATTAAACCTTCACCAAACGATAGCCTTCAGTTGTTTCCTGTAAAAACAGGTACCAGGTATCATATGGGTTCGGCAAGTTTTACCGCCGATGGAAAAACGATGTATTTTACACTTACCCGCATCACCGATGAACTGGAGCGTTTAAAAAAACAACCAACAACGGTTAATGTGGAGATTTTTAGCAGTACAAAAGGTGCCAACGGCGTTTGGGGCGAACCCGTTTCATTTACTTATAACAATGTGAACCAGTACTCTGTAGGCGATCCTTTTATCAGTGCCGATGGAAGTAGCCTTTATTTTGCTTCGAATATGCCAGGGGGACTGGGCGGAACTGATATTTATGTTTGTCTTAAAACAGATGGCGGTGCATGGGGCAAGCCGATTAACCTGAAAGAAGTAAATACCGAAGGCAATGAACGCAGTCCGGTTTTTGATGAAAAGGATAACTTTTACTTTTCCAGCGATGGTAGAGTTGGAATGGGTGGGTTAGATGTTTACCGCGCTTTAAAAGAAAAGGGCAAAATAGGCCAGATCGAAAATATGGGTTATCCTTTTAACTCTCCGCACGATGATTTTGGCTTTAGTTTAAACGAAAAAGGAGGTATCGTGTACCTTTCCTCCAACCGCGAAGGTGGTTTAGGCAGCGATGATATTTATACCATCGATCAGAACATGATCCTCGCTTTCAAATTAGAAGGCAGGGTAGTTGATAAAGGCAGCAGCCAGCCCATTGCAGGTGCGTTAGTAACACTGGCAAAGGTAAACGGTATGGCCTTAAAAACCGAAACCGATGAGAATGGTAATTATGCCTTCAATTTAGCCAAAGAATCTGAATACCATGTATCAGCAGAGAAAACAAACTACAGATCTGATGTGAAAAGTCTTACAACCATTGGTTTAACCACTTCAGCCGTACTGACACAAAATCTGCAATTGGAAGCTATTGTGATCGATAAAGCAATTAAGCTCGAAAATATCTATTACGATTTCGATAAATGGAACATCCGCCCGGATGCGGCAGCGGAACTGGATAAATTGGTTAAAATCATGATCGATAATCCAACCATCTGGATTGAATTAGGTTCGCATACCGATAGCCGGGGTAAGGATAGTTACAACCTGAAATTATCGCAAAAAAGAGCCGAATCTGCTGTAGAATATATCATTTCGAGGGGTGTTGATAAAAATCGCATCACGGCAAAAGGATATGGCGAAACCAAGGTATTAAACCAATGTACCAACGGAGTAAACTGTACTGAAGAAGAGCACCAGCTCAACCGAAGAACCGAGTTTAAAATTGTAAAGCAATAACATAACTATAAAGAAATCCTAATATTTTTAATGCCTCCGGTATAAACCAGAGGCATTTTTTATGATACGCCCTCGTTACCCTGACCTGCGAAGCGAAAAGTCACGAATAAACCTTACCGCCGCGCCTGTGTCCTCACAAACTATCCTTTCTTCCATAGCTCTTTTCAGCCCTAAAAGCCTGCGGGATCCTGGCTTGCTTTAACAGCTGGTTTTATAATATGTTTCATGCCCAATATGGTGAATATTGATTTGAGGTTAATTTCTTAATAAAAATAAAAAAAACTAAAATTGTTAGTATTTTGTTTAAAATAAATGAAGTTTTAAATTTAATTAAACTAAAAATATTAGTATTTTTGATTGTCAATCCCATTAAAACAGCAATGGAAAAAGAAAGGCAGATTATTCATATGGATCAAGATGCATTTTTTGTGTCGGTAGAAATCAGGAAAAATCCCAAACTATTGGGCAAACCCGTCATTATTGGTGGTGGTGGCGATAGGGGTGTAGTGGCTTCGTGCAGCTATGAAGCCCGGAAATATGGTATCCATTCGGCAATGCCCGGCCGAACAGCAAAGCTGCTTTGTCCGCAGGCCATTTTCTTAAGGGGCGATATGGAAGAATACTCACAGGCTTCGCACGAGATTACTGAAATCATCGCCGATAAAGTACCACTTTTCGAAAAAGCCAGTATTGACGAACATTATATCGATATGACCGGTATGGACCGTTTTTTTGGCTGCATGAAATTTGCTTCCGAACTCAGGAAAACCATTATTAAAGAAATGCGCCTGCCCATTTCTTTTGGTTTATCCATCAATAAAACGGTGGCCAAAATTGCAACCAATGAATCAAAGCCGGCCGGCGAGCGGCAGGTTACTTATCCGGAACTGCGGCCATTTCTCGATCCCCTGGCAATCCATAAAATTCCGGGTATTGGTCATGCCACCTATAAAAAACTGAGCGAAATGGGGGTGAGGCAAATCCTTACCCTTACACAAATCCCGCAACAGCTGATGTTTAAAATACTGGGACAACACGGACTGAGTTTATGGCAAAAGGCAAACGGGATCGATCTGGCACCTGTGGTACCTTACCGCGAAAGAAAGTCGATCGGCACACAGGCTACTTTCGAAAGCGATACCATGGATATGGCTAAACTCAAATCGATCATTACCGGCATGGTAACCGGTTTAACTTTTCAGCTGCGCAACCAGAAAAAACTAACGGCCTGTATTACTGTAACCGTGCGCTACACCAATTTCGAAACCGTTACCCAGCAGGAACGGATTCCTTACACCTCGCTCGATTCTTTCCTGATCAGCAAAGCCCATAGCCTTTTCGAAAAGGTTTATACCAAAAGGATGTTACTGCGTTTGGTAGGGGTAAAACTGTCGCATTTGGTAAGCGGTTATGAGCAGATGGGCTTATACCACATTGCCGAAGAAGAATATAGCCTGTACCAGGCCATGGATAAGGTTCGCAATAGCTATGGAGCTGAGGCGGTGGTAAAGGCCTGCATTGTAACCCAGCCACCCCGCGATGAAAAAGGGAAAATAATTAAATACGATCCGCGGAAAAAGAAAATGCTGATCGAAAATGCTGCTGAAGAAGAACAGGAAATAAGAAAACACTCAAAGATCAGAAGTTTTATGAGTGAAAAGGGAACTGTTGGAACTAAATCTTACGACTGATGTTTTTGAATGTCCATTCTTCATATAGCTTAAAATATGGTACACAAAGTATTAGTGAACTAATTGCTACTGCACGGCACCTGGGCATCCGTCAAATGGTACTTACCGATATCAACAATTCGACCGGGGCGGTAGAGTTTATCCGTGAGTGCTATAAACAGGGAATAGCCAAAGAAGCTGATGAGGTACACAAAGGCAATATTCCATATCAGATCAAACCGGCTGCAGGTATCGAATTCAGGATCGGTTACAGGCTATTGTATGTAGGCATTGCTAAAAACAGGGAAGGCATGCGCGAACTCAATGAGTTTTTAAGTTACCATAACATATACAACATTCCGCTGCCCGAAAACCCACCCGAAATGGAACATGTGTATATCATTTATCCTTTTCAAAAAACTTTCAGCCAAGCGTTAAAAGCAAACGAATATGTAGGTATCCGTGCCAAGCAGCTTAACTTTTTATATCAACATCCGCTTTTAAAGCAGAAAGATAAACTGCTGGTCTGGCATCCCGTTACTGTAAGTGATAAAATTACGTACCGCCTGCACGAATATTTTAGGGCCATAGAACTGAATACCTTACTCAGTAAAGTACCCGGTGAGCAGAAATGCGATCCCGATGAATTCCTGATTCCTGAAGCCGAACTTACCCGGCAGTTTGAGCGGTATCCATTCATTATTCAAAACACGCAGCAATTATTAGACAGTTGCAATTTGAGTATATATTTCGAAAATAGCCCGGTGCCTTCATCTAAAAACAAGTTTTATTATACCGGTACGTTGGATGGCGATAAGAAAATGCTGCGCGAACTGGCCGAAACCGGCCTTAAATACCGCTATGGCGAAAATAACCCGGAGGCCGTTCTCCGACTGGAGAAAGAACTGCGTATTATTGAACTCAAAAATTTCTGTGCCTATTTCCTCATCACTTACGATATTGTAAACTACGCCATAAACACCTGTGGTTTTTACCACGTGGGCCGCGGATCGGGAGCAAATAGTATGGTGGCCTATTGTTTGCGTATTACAGATGTAGATCCTATCGATCTCGATTTATACTTTGAAAGGTTTTTGCACGAGAAACGGACCAGTCCGCCTGATTTTGATATCGATTTTTCATGGGACGAGCGCGAAACGATCCAGCGTTATATTTTTGAACGTTATCCCAAAGGGCATGTGGCTTTTCTGGGTACCATGAGCACTTTTAAAGACCGTGCCATTATCCGCGAAATTGGTAAAGTAATGGGCTTGCCCAAAGCGGAAATCGACAGTTTTACCGACCCGACCAAAGAAAAAGAAAACCTGAAGGATAAAACCTACCAAAAGCTGCTAACTGTGCACCATTACATGAAAAATATGCCCAACCAGCGTTCCATTCATGCCGGTGGAATTTTGATTTCGGAAGAGCCCATCACGTATTATACCGCATTGGATATGCCGCCTAAAGGTTTTCCCACGGTACAGTGGGACATGTACGAAGCCGAAGCCATTGGGTATGAAAAATTCGATATTCTGAGTCAGCGGGGCATTGGCCATATTCGGGAAGCCGTGCAGCTGATTCAAAAAAACAAAGGGAAACCGATTGATATACACGATTTTCCAACTTTTAAGAATGATGCCAAATTGAACAGGATCTTAAAAGAGGGGCAACCTATAGGTTGTTTTTATATCGAATCGCCTGCCATGCGGCAACTGCTTAAAAAACTAAAATGCGATAATTACCTCACCCTGGTGGCCGCCAGTTCTATTATCCGTCCGGGGGTGGCCAGTTCGGGCATGATGAAATCGTACATCGAGCGTTACCATGCACCCGATAAGGTGGTGTACCTCTGTGATGTAATGAAGCAGCAACTGGCCGAAACCTACGGTGTAATGGTTTACCAGGAAGATGTGATTAAAGTATGCCATTATTTTGCGGGCCTTGATCTGGCAGATGCCGACGTCCTGCGCAAGGCCATGAGCGGTAAGTACCGGTCTAAACTCGCTTTCGATGAGCTGGTAAATAAATTTTTTGCTTCAGCACGTAAACAAGGGCATGCTGAAGAACTGATTACCGAGGTATGGCGGCAGATTTCCTCTTTTGCAGGTTACAGCTTTTCGAAAGCACACTCCGCTTCTTTTGCTGTAGAAAGCTACCAGAGCCTGTACCTCAAAACTTATTACCCCATGGAGTTTATGGTTGCCGTACTTAACAATTACGGTGGTTTTTACAGCAGGTGGGTGTACGTTAACGAATTGCAGAAAACCGGGGCAAAGGTGTATTTACCATGTGTAAACCACAGCGATGAAGTGGTGAATATACAGGGCGAGGAGGTTTACCTGGGTTTTATCGGCATTCAGGGGTTGGAAGAAAAAAATATCAAGATTATTCCCGCCGAGCGCAGGGTCAACGGACCTTACCTCGACCTGGAAGATTTCGTAAAACGGACCCATATTTCGTTAGAACAGGCCATTATTTTAATTCGTCTGGGCTGCCTGCGTTTTACCGGCAAAGACCGTAAAACCCTGCTTTGGGATGTGCATAATTACCTGGGCTTTAAACAAAAGAAAGTAAATGCAGCTGAGCTTTTTAAACTGAGCTATAAAACTTACCAGTTGCCCGAGCTGGCAGATTCGGAGCTGGAGAATGCCTATACCGAATTAGAACTGCTGGGTTACCCGCTGAATCATAAAATGTTCGATTTTCTGAAAACCAGTTATCGTGGCGATGTAATGGCGGCCGATCTGCA
Organism: Pedobacter zeae; assembly: GCF_014196715.1. Classification (GTDB taxonomy): domain Bacteria; phylum Bacteroidota; class Bacteroidia; order Sphingobacteriales; family Sphingobacteriaceae; genus Pedobacter; species Pedobacter zeae. Next base: position 1,596,553 of record NZ_JACIEF010000001.1, on the reverse strand, counting down.
TAGGCATCTGGGTAAAACCATCAGGATGGTAGGGAATTACGTGTGCGAAAAAACAGTGCATACCATTAAAAATACCAAAATGTGGTTCGGTACATTTTTAGATGCCAACGGTGATTTTTTTGATACCACACATTTTCCCAATACAACGCCCATTTACCCTTTTAAAGGTAAGGGCTGTTACCTTATTTTGGGTAAGGTAGTTGAAGATTTTGGTTTTCAGAGTATTGAGGTGCTGAAATTTGCCAAACTTGATATTCAGTTAAACCCAGTAGCGATCAATTGAAAAATTAACGATATGAATTTAAAACTTAACAGGGATTGGTACTCGGTAGTTATTTACCCTCAAGCCAAAGTTATTGATGAAATAGCAGTGATGAAAGATAAGTTTGCCGCTAAAATTGGATGGTTTGCCAGCAGGAATTCAAAAGCGCACATTACGGTCGTTGTGTTTATGGCAGATCAGTACGAGCTTAATTTTTATATCGAACAGATCGAAGAATTTTGCTACACTCAGAAACAGCAGGAAGTAGTTTTTGATCAGTTAAGTTTGTCGAAATTTAGTCGTGCAATTGTTTTGCTCCCAAACGATTTATCCAAAGCTTATTTAACTGATCTTTTAAAGAGGCTTAGAAAACAACTTAGAACAAGCCAGACCATAAATGGCAGCAATGCCCATATTTCGATTGGCCGTGAGTTAAGTTCAGCTCAAATTGAACTGGCCGAAAATTTATATGATCAGGTTAGTTTAAAGTTTAACTGCGATACAGTTGCCATACGGAAGTTTAACGAAACTAAAAGGCAGTTTGAAGTAATTAAAACCTTTAAATTTTTAGAAAATCCTTTAATTGATACTCAATATTTACTGTTTAACTAATATTTTTAAAATCATGAGCCCGAATAATTTTGCTAATCGGCTCATGATCTGGCTTTTTTTTGAACCGAATAATATTTTGTGTAAGCTGGTGTGTTTCCGTGTATAATCAGCCTGACGATTCTATCGTTTATCAGCCTTTTCAGCAACATAATTTCTATATTTAAACCATGATCCACTTTAAAGCAGAAATAGAACGTTTCGAAACCATGGGAGAAAAAACCGGCTGGAGCTATGTATTTATCCCAGGAGTTTTAGCTAACGAAATTAAAGCCGGTTGTAAAAAAAGCTTCAGGGTTAAAGGTAAAATAGATGAAATCGAGGTTTCGGGACTGGCTACCATACCCATGGGGGAAGGCGATTTTATTATTGCTTTAAACGGCACTTTACGCAAAAAACTCAGAAAAGAAGCCGGTGCAGCCATCGAGTTGTCTCTGACGGAAGATAAAGACTTTAAAATTGAAATGCCCGAAGATCTCGAAATCTGTTTATCAGAAGAAGAGCACCTGATGCAGAATTTCTTAAAACAGCCCAAATCACACCAAAACTACTACATCAACTGGATCAATCAGGCCAAAACAGAACCCACCCGAACCAAAAGGCTTGTTATGACGGTTAAAGCAATGGATAAAGGGCAGGACTTTGGCACTATGATTCGTGAATCACAAGGTAAAACCTGAGTGAGGAAAGCTTGGTTGATGGTTCATGGTTGGATAATGCAGGTATAGCCATCTATCAATTGTCAACTCTAAACTATCGGCTATAATTCCTGAACCAGCTGTTCACTTTCATCTGGATTACACCCAAAAAAGCTTCCCTGAAAATACGGGTACTCATTTTTGAAGTGCCTTCAGTGCGGTCGGTAAAGATAATGGGTACCTCAACCACTTTAAATCCGAATTTTATTGCGGTAAATTTCATTTCAATCTGAAAGGCATAACCTACAAATTTGATTTTGTTTAGCGGAATGGTTTCCAACACGATTTTGCGGTAGCATTTAAAACCTGCAGTAGCATCCTGGATGTTAATCCGGGTAATAAAACGAACATACATCGAAGCAAAGTACGACATTAAAACTCTGCCCATAGGCCAGTTCACCACATTTACGCCTTTAACATACCTGGAGCCTATTGCTACATCAGCACCATTTACACAAGCTTCACGCAGGCGGGCCAAGTCGTCCGGATTGTGCGAAAAATCGGCATCCATTTCAAAAATGTAATCGTAATTTTTTTGTAATGCCCAGTTAAAACCATAAATATATGCCGTACCCAAGCCTTGTTTGCCCGAACGTTCTTCAATAAACAAATGGCCTTCGTATTCGTCTTGCAACGATTTTACAATTTCAGCAGTTCCATCAGGAGAACCGTCATCAATAATTAACACATGAAAAGGTTGTGTTAAAGAAAAAACCTTTCTAATGATTTTTTCGATGTTTTCCTTCTCGTTATAAGTGGGAATGATGACTAGACTATCTGACACGTTTGTTCTGGTTAAGCTTTTGTGATTTGTATGCGTTATGCTGTGCCTGTTTATATTATGCACTTTGCTTTTAATTTGCGAAAGTAAATATTTAATATGAAACCTTTATGAATTTTCATTAATTCGAGATAATTCGTTATACTGAACTTGTTTCATCGCCTATCTCGTGAGCTAACTTTTCGAATAGCACTAATTATTTCCCGATGATTTTTATGGATCACCACAGATTAAGCTTCTGTTGGTCCGGATTTATAATCCGGATCATTGCTTTACAGATTTGTAATCTGTTTATGCTGTTTAGGAGGATCACAAATCCTAAGTTCTTAAGTCGGGATTGTAAATCCCGACTAACAGTATTTATTTTTAGCTTTTCAGCAAATCCTTTGTTTCTAAACCCGATGGGCGTTTAAAGCCTGCGGACCGAAGCATGGAGGCAAGGGCTTGAAGCAAAGAGCGGGAGAGCGGGCTGCCAGGAGCATGAACCCTTTCATTTCCAACACATCATAATTATCCCTCTTTTTAAAACGCATGAAATACATGCCTAAAAGCATTGCCCCTCTGAGCCTCCGAACGACAAAGAAATTTACCTTACCTCCTGCATTAATCTTTTAACCAGTTGCGAGAAAATAATCAACGCCAATCCCGCAATTAAAGAATATAAGGCCAATGCCTTGTACCCCTCTGTATAAGCTATTAATTTGGTCGTTAAGGAAGCGTTATCAATACTCGACATTTCTGCACCCAGTTTACCTGCGGCCAGCTGGCCAAAGGCACTTGATAAAAACCAGAGTCCCATCATCATTCCGAACATTTTTTTAGGCGAAAGTTTGGTAATGATCGACATTCCAATGGGGCCTAAACAAAGTTCGCCCAGGGTTAACAACAGATAAGCCAGCGTAAATACATTTAATGAGCTGATCCCTTGTGCATTTGCAAAGAAACGGGTGGCATAAAATACATAAAAACTCAGGGCCAGCAGGAGGAAGCCAATACCGAATTTAACAACAGTATTGGGCTCAATTTTGCGTTTATATAAACCTAGCCATAAAATGCCCACTATCGGACTAAAAACAATAACAAAGAAAGAGTTTACGCTATTGTTTACCACATTGGGGTCGATATTAAAAAACAGGATTTTATGGTCGAGGTTATCTTTGGCAAATAACGATAGTGAACCACCGCTTTGCTCAGAAATGGCCATAAAAATGAAATAACAGAAGATAAACACAAATGCTGCAAGCAGTTTATACTGTGCCTTTTTATCATTTATTTTAAAAGTCTCATATAGAAAGTAAATCAAGGCAATTATTCCGATGGTATACATAAAATAATCGGTAAAATCAGTGTTTTTTACCATGATGTAAATGAGGGGGATGCATAGGATAGAACCTGTATATACCGAAATTTCGGCTACTTTCTGCCTGGCTTTTTTAAGGTGCAGCAAAGGTGAAATACCAATTGGCCCTAAATATTTTTTGGTAAAAATAAAGGTGCCTAAACCAAACATCATAACCAGGGCAGCCGATAAAAAGCACAGGTGCCAGCTGTAATATTTACCTAAGTAAATACACATGGCTCCACCCAACAGGCCGCCTACGTTAATGCCTGCATAAAATAAGCCATAGCCGGCATCCCGCCGGTTATCTTTCTCATGGTAAAGTTCGCCAACCATCGATGAGATATTGGGTTTAAAAAAACCTGTGCCAATAATGGAAAGCGTAATGCCAATATAAAATAAATCATGTGGGGAGAAAGCCAGGATCAGGTTACCGATAATCATTAACGAACCACCCCAGAAAAGTGATTTACGAAAGCCCAAAATCCTGTCGGCAAAAATTCCACCGATAAAAGTAAATGCATATACAAATGCCTGGATAGCACCATATTGTAAGTTCGACTGCTGATCGCTAAGACCAAGCTGATCGACCATAAAAAAGGCCAGTACACCCCGCATACCGTAAAAACAAAAACGTTCCCACATTTCTACCAACGACAGGTGCCAAAGCTGTTTAGGGTATTTGCCCTCAAAGTTCTGGATATCTTCTATTGAAACTGTTTTTTCCATGAAATCGGTTAAAAATTAAAAGCCCGATCAGGAACCGGGCTTTATTTAAATTTATTTTTTTGCTGTTAATGAACACCATGCATCCATTTGCGTAATAACGGGCTTAATGCAAACATAATTAAACCTGCCACAATTGGGATAATGGTAAATATTAAGAAAAATGTTGAGATAGAATAAGCGGAACTGATTTTATCAATCAGCGATCCGGTAGCACCAGCAAGGTAATTTCCGATGGCAGTACAGGTGAAAAACACACCAAACATTAAACCAACCAAATTAGCTGGTGCCAGCTTGCTTACATAAGATAAACCTACCGGAGAAATGCATAGCTCACCCACGGTATGGAAGAAGTAAGCAAAAACAAGCCAGAACAGGCTTACTTCTGCCGAAGTAGCACCTTGTGGAATCGCCGAACCACCATAGGCCAAACCTGCGAAACCAATGCCAACGAATATCAGACCAAATCCGAATTTTACAGGGCCGCTGGGATTAAACCTGGTTTCCCAGATTTTTGAAACGATAGGCGCTAAAGATACAATGAAGAAGGAGTTAAGTACGCTGAACCACGATGCAGGTACTTCAGTGCTTACAGAAGCCAGCTCACGGTCTACTTTCCAGATAGCCAGTACCCAAATAATGGCAAAGCTCAATAAAGTAAATAAAATCGTTGCCGGGTATTTTTTAAAGATTTTCTTCGCTAAAGAGAAGAGCACGAAAGTTACAGCTACCAGGGGGAATATGGTAAGGATACTATCTACCCATTTAAAAGTAGTTGCTGCACCGCCAGTTAAATTTCTTAATGTATAATCTTTGGCAAAAATGGTCATCGAACCACCTGCCTGTTCAAATACCATCCAGAAGAAAATGGTGAAAATCGATAAGATGGCAATAACCCATAAACGCTGGCTTCTTACTTTTGCTGGAATTTCTTCTACCGTTGGGTCAGCTTTTTCAACCGCTTTGGTTTTATCTACAGATGCACCAATTACCCCAAATATTTTTTGGCCAAAATAGAATTGCAGCATACCGAAAAGCATAAAAACACCTGCTAGACCAAAACCGTAGTGCCAGCCTACTTTTTCGCCGATGTAACCGCACATTAACATACCGATAAAGGCACCCGAATTAATACCCATGTAGAAAATGGCATATGCACTGTCTTTTTTATCGCTGATGGGAGGGTAAAGTTTACCTACAATTGAAGAGATATTTGGCTTAAAAAATCCATTACCCACAATCAGTAACAGTAAGCCGAGGTAGAAAAAGTTGTTGCTAAAACCTTCAAGTGCCATAGCAGCATGGCCAAGGGTCATAATAAAAGCGCCGATGATAACAGCTTTCCGGTAACCTGTAAATCTATCGGCAATTAAACCACCCAATATTGGTGTAAAATACACTAAACCAGTGTAGATAGCGTAAAGCTGCAGGGCTTCAGGCCGTGGCCATCCCCAGCCATTTTTACTTAAATCGCTAACCAGGAACAAGACCAATATGGCCCGCATTCCGTAATAGCTAAATCTTTCCCACATTTCGGTAAAAAAGAGCACAAAAAGGCCTACCGGGTGGCTAAATAATTTTTCTTTGGATACACCTTGACTTTCTAAATGGAGATCTAGCTCTTTATCATGGTCAATACTAATGGTTTCATTAGATTTTTGCATAAAACAATTGTTGGTTTTAGTTTATGAATTCAGAATTTGTGTGTTGTTTAAGTTAGTTTAGCAGGCGCAATATAGTCAGTGGATACCAAACTCACAAATTTTTAAATGAGGTATCAGGTAATGAAGCTGTTAAGTTTTGTTAAAAATTAAAACTTCCGGATGGGTTTAACATTTTTCTTCGGATCTGCGTAAAGCTCATCGTTCGAATTTGGGTCGTTGTTTAGTGTGAGCTCTTCCTGTAATTTTAATTTACCACCAATAATTTTGAAACCATCAAAAGTGCCGTCCGATCCGTAAAATTCGAACTTATCTTTTACTTCCGGATCAAAAGAAGCCAGGTGGTCGAATACAATCATCCCAGCTTTTACATCGGTTTTAAGCATCATGGCATTCGATTTGGCATATTCAAATATGAGCCTGTTTTTTCCTTTCAGTTCTTTTCCGTCAAAAACAGGTGCTCCAAAAACGGCATTATCCTTATCAAAAGAAAGGATCTCGATTACTTTTTTGGTGGTAGCCTGCGTATTTCCTTTCCAGCCCAACAATACATAATACGGCAGGCGGTTTCCGCTGGTTACGGGTATAATTTCGTAATAGCGCGCACCAAACCATTTCTGATTGCCGGTAATGGCATTCGGATCGTTCATGTTCTCGGTTTGGTCGATTAATGGATAAAGTTTTAACGGGCCATTTTGGGTATTCATCTGGATGGCACCATAGTAACGGTAGCTGCCATTTGCGAGCTGCACATACCAGGTTAAGGTTCTGAAGGCCTTATCTGGCGATTTGATTACCGAAACATTTTTTAACGAATCGAAAGGATAGGCAAAAGAATGAGGTGTTTTTAAGGCTTCAACTAATAGTTTAACAAATTTACCGTTAATTTCGAGCTTCTCATTATCGCTTAATGCAGTTCCTGTAGCTGTAGAGATTTTGATCAGCGAATCCTGAAAAACATCGAGTTTATTCGGCGTTTGTTGCGCTTGTACATTAAAGCCCGGCAAAAGAATAAATAGCAGGAAAAGCAAATTAAGGTTCTTCATTATCATGCCCGATCGGATTTTTTAAGCTATCCCTTTAGTTATGCTATCTTTTCTATAACCAGTGCACTGGCACCACCACCACCATTACAAATGCCTGCCACACCGATTTTGCCATTGTTTTGGGCCAGTACCGAAAGGAGGGTAACCACAATTCGGGCACCCGAAGCACCCAGCGGGTGGCCCAACGATACTGCACCACCATTTACGTTTACCTGGTTATCGTTTAAACCGAGCAATTGGTTATTGGCAATAGAAACCACAGAAAAAGCCTCGTTAATCTCGAAGAAATCTACTGCTTTAATATCAATACTGGCTTTGTGTAAAGCCAGCGGAATTGCTTTTGAAGGGGCTGTGGTAAACCATTCCGGTGCCTGCTGTGCATCAGCATAGCTTAATATTTTAGCCAGGGGTTTTATACCCAGTTCTTTGGCTTTATCGGCACTCATTAAAACCAGTGCAGCAGCACCATCGTTCAGGGTAGAGGCGTTTGCAGCTGTAACCGTTCCATCCTTTTTAAAAACAGGTTTCAGTGCGGGTATTTTATCAAATTTTACTGCTGCAGGCTCGTCGTCGGTATCAATTAACGTCACGTCGCCCTTGCGGTCTTTTACTTCTATGGCAACAATCTCGCCTGCAAATTTTCCGGCAGTTTGTGCTGCCTGTGCTCTTTTGTACGAGTTGATAGCAAAATCATCCTGCGCCTCTCGTGTAATTTTACATTCTGTGGCGCAAAGCTCTGCCGCCGATCCCATGTGGTAATCGTTGTAAACGTCCCATAAACCATCTTTTACCAGTCCGTCAGTCACTTGCCCATGGCCTAAGCGATAGCCATTCCTGGCTTTATCGAGGTAGTAAGGCACATTGCTCATGCTTTCCATGCCGCCGGCTACAATAATATCGTTATCACCACCGGCAATGCTTTGGGCTGCAAGCATAATGGCTTTGGTACCCGATGCGCATACTTTATTAACAGTAGTAGCCGGTAAATCGGGTAAACCTGCAAATTTTGCGGCTTGTGTAGCCGGTGCCTGACCTAAATTAGCCGATAAAACATTGCCCATATATACTTCCTGAATCTGTTCGGGCCTTAAACCCGCTTTTTCTACAGCCGCTTTAATGGCAAAACCACCAAGCTGGGTAGCAGAAAACTGGGCTAAAGTACCACCAAAACTGCCAATAGGCGTTCTAACAGCCGATACGATTACAACTTCTTTCATGTAAACTAAATTTTTATGATTTTTGGTTAGGCCGCTAAGTTAGTTAAACCTTACAAGGTTTAAAAATAACGTATAAAAAATGATTTTAGCACGCTGATAACAATAAGTTTTGGAAAGCAGGACCTGTAGTGCTTGGGGTTGTTCCGTCCTGCTGTTCGCTGTAGCCCTCATGCTTCGGGGCTGCCGCTGCCATCAGGTTTAATTAACCTGGGCCGGGGGCTTAGGCCGTTATTAAAACCCTATCAGGTTTTGAAAACCTGATAGGGTTAGCTCGATAGATTCGCGTTAGGGATTGTAAGGGTTCAGTGCCGGTTCTTCACCGGTACCGGAGCGAAGCGCAGCCCTGCAAAGCCCGACCCTTGCGCAGCTTGGGTAACGCCCAAATCATTTAACCGTTGGCAGTTTGCAATTTTATTCCTCTTTAGCTTTTCCCTTTTTTCTTGATTTTACAGCCTGCGTAAGTAAAAATTCGATCTGCCCGTTGGTGCTCCTGAATTCATCTGCAGCCCAGGTTTCTACTTCTTTTAGTAAAGCAGGACTAATTCTTAATACAAAAGCTTTTTTATCTTTCTCCGCCATCTTTATTGTATTGCCTGTATAGTGTATCTGGTCTTCAGATTGATAAGAAACATTTCCATTTCATCTATTCTGTTAGAACTAAACAAAAGTTTTTTGCCGTTTTTTAATTCCAGCTGTAAACCCTTGTTTTTATCGTTTAAAATATATGCCTTATCATTAAATTTAAACCAAAGCCTGCTTTTAACACCGTAACCACCATAATCACCAAAAGCATCATATTTGGTAATATAGGTTTTCTCTATTTCATCCCACTTAAGGTGTTTTAATTTAGCTTTGAAAGGAAAGTAACGATAAAAGATACCTTCCTCGTTAATGCGTAATGTTAAAACATTTTGCTGGATGAGGTAAATAATAGCAAAAGGTAGGAGTACAGCCCAAAAGGGTGCGAAATAAACGGCTTTTAAAGCTGTAAAGCTCATACCTCCTTTGTCAAAAAGTACAATGCTAAGCACGATTACGGCATCCACACCGATAATAAGGTATAGCCACCATAATTTTAAATGCTGTTTCTCCTCAAATTCCATTTGTGCTTAATTATATAAAGTACCGGTATTGACCACGGGTTGTACATGTTTGTCGCCGCAAAGTACAACCAGTAAATTGCTTACCATCGCTGCCTTACGTTCTTCATCCAGCTCCACAATTCCTTTTTGCGATAGTTTTTCCAAGGCCATCTCCACCATACCTACGGCGCCTTCAACAATTAATTTACGGGCTGCAATAACTGCTGTTGCCTGCTGGCGCTGTAACATGGCACTGGCAATTTCTGGCGCATAAGCCAGATGCGAAATCCTGGCCTCTAAAACTTCGATGCCGGCGCGCGATAAACGCTCATTCAGTTCATTTTCTAACAGCTCGCTCACTTTCTCTGCACCATCCTTTAAGGTAATGGTTGTTTCTTCGCCCTCGGCATGGTCGTAGGGGAAAATGTTGGCCAGGTGCCTAACGGCGGCTTCACTCTGTATGTTTACGTATTGCATATAATTCTCAACCGAAAATGTGGCCTTAGCAGTTTCATTTACTTTCCAAACTACCACTGCCGCAATTTCAATCGGGTTGCCCAGTTTGTCGTTAACCTTTAGCTGCTGTCCGTTTAAATTGTTTGCTTTTAACGATACCCTTCTTTTTCCTGTTAAGGGGTTTACCCAGAAAAATCCATCGGCCTTTACTGTACCAATGTATTTTCCGAACAGCGTGAGGACCATCGATTGGTTCGGATTGATGATTAAAAAACCCGGAAATACCAGGAATATATCTATTGCCAGTAAAATTCCTCCCCAGAGAAAGCTTTCTGAAACAAAACAGAAAATAGAAGCACCCAGCAATGCCAGGCATAGTGCAAATGTTAAATAACCCGATGGCGGGCTGATAATTTTTTCTTGATACATAATTGATATTAATTTGATATCATAAAGTAAACTATAAAATCTGATAACTGCAAACAAAACCCACAAAATTTATATTCGATAAAAATGTTATTTTTGACAATACAATAATTATATCGTTTTGGCTAAGATCAAGAGAAATTCCCATAAGATCCTTTACCGGAAGTATTCATCAAACTTAAAATACGTGATGATGATATTTACCGTTTTTATCATTACGCTGTTTCTGCCCAAACAACCCCGGTTTAGGTATGAGTTTGAAAAAAATACGGTATGGAAAAACAAGGACCTCATTTCGCCCTTCAGTTTTGCTATTTTAAAAACCAATCCGCAGGTTAATGCCGATAAGAAGAATGCATTAAAAGATATCTTGCCCGTTTACCAATTTGACCGGGGCATTACAACAAATGCCTTGGAGGAATTTGCCAACGAATTTGATGTGAAATGGAAATCTAAGCAACTTAACCCAAAAGATAGGGATATATATAAAAGTGCATCCTATAAATTGCTGGAGCGTATTTACGAGAAAGGGATTATCAGTTTAAATGTGAAACATCAGGCAGGAGGGAAAAACTATGATTTTTCTTTACTTGAAAATAATGTAGCCCAGGAAAAAAATACACAGGATGTTTTTACTGCAGAATCGGCCCTGATCTTTTTTAAGGATAATTTTAAAGCTCCTAACCAGGTGATGGGCGATCTGGTAGCCAATCTGGCCATTGATCATATTACCCCGAACATTGTATTTGATGAGCGGTTAACCCAAACCATACAGGATAATACCGTGAACAATATTTCTACCACAAAAGGCATGGTGCAAAAGGGAGAACTTATTGTAGCAAAGAATGATGTTATTGATGAGGAAATTTATCAGAAATTAGAATCTTATAAAGCCACCTATGATGCGCAGACCAAAACCATTGGCAGCAGGGCACTGGTTTACCTGGGGCAGGTAGTACTGGTTGGATTTATAATCACCATTTTAATGTCGTTCCTTTTCCTCTTCCGGAAGGATATTTTTGCCGATAACCGCCAGCTGTCGTTAATCCTGATTGTAACCACAGGGATGTTACTTGCATTAACCTGGGCCATAAAAATGGAAATCCCGAGTTTATACTACATTCCGTTTTGTGTGGTACCCATTATCATCAGGATCCTGTTTGATACGCGTTTGGCACTTTATCTCCACATGCTGGTGATTTTAATTGCCGGTTTCTTTGTAGCCAATAGTTTCGAGTTTGTATTTTACCAGGTTACTGCGGGCATGGTTGCCATCTTCAGTATAAAAAACTTTGTTAAGCGCGAGCGGTTCCTGGTTTCGGCATTGCTTATCCTTTTGGCTTATTTTGTTTCATTTGTTGGTATTGCCCTGTTACGTGAAGGATCTTTCCGCGAAATAGAATGGATGAGTTTTATCCCTTTTATTTTTAGTGTACTCTTATCTCTTTTAGCTTACCCGTTAATTTACCTGTTCGAACGTATTTTTGGTATCACATCAGATGTAGCTTTAATTGAGCTCACCAATACCAACAACAGGTTGTTAAGGGAACTTGCCTTTAAAGCACCCGGAACGTTTCAGCACTCCTTACAGGTGGCTAACCTGGCAGAAGCTGCCATATTTAAAATAGGCGGTAATTCGGTGTTGGTAAGGGCAGGGGCCTTGTACCACGATATTGGTAAGGTAGATAACCCGCAGTATTTTATCGAGAATCAGAATACAGCTGTTAGCCCGCACGATAAGTTACCTTATGAGCAGAGCGCACAGATCATCATTCAGCATGTGCATAAAGGAATTGAGATTTTAAGAAAGAACCAGATTCCGGAAGCGATTATTGATTTTATCAGGACTCACCATGGAAACACGCGGGTTGATTATTTTTACCAGTCGTTTTTGAAAAATTCGCCTGAAAAATTCGTCGATGAAAATATTTTCCGCTATCCCGGACCGATCCCTTTCAGCAAAGAAACCGGTGTGTTAATGTTGGCAGATTCGGTGGAAGCGGCCTCAAGAAGTCTGAAAAATCCCGATGCACAGAGCATAAATGACCTGGTTGAGCGCATAATCAACTACAAATTGGAGCAAAATCAGCTTGATGACTGTGATTTAACCTTAAAAGATATTGAAACTATCAAATTGATATTCAAGACGATGCTGATGAGTATCTATCATGTGCGCATAGATTATCAACAAAATTTGTAATTTTTTTTTGTTGGATAACTTGTTTTACTATATTTGCAGACCTCAAAACAACGCTGGTAGGGCGGAAAAAAGAGGATAAAAGGTGAGGTGCCTGAGAGGCCGAAAGGAACAGTTTGCTAAACTGTCGTACTGGTAACGGTACCGCGGGTTCGAATCCCGCCCTCACCGCTGAAATAAAAAAAAGTTGGTAAATAGATGGAAAAACCCAATAAAATCCATATCTTTGCCATCCCTTAGAAATAAGGTTAAAAAGGTGATACCAAAGTTCGGGATGTAGCGTAGCCCGGTATCGCGCCACATTTGGGATGTGGAGGTCGTAGGTTCGAATCCTGCCATCCCGACTAAAAGTTCAATCCACTTTATAACAGGATTAAAAAAAAGACCGGTACCAAGTTCGGGGTGTAGCGTAGCCCGGTATCGCGCCACATTTGGGATGTGGAGGTCGTAGGTTCGAATCCTGCCACCCCGACTTTATCAGACAAGACAGTTTTTTACTGTCTTGTCTTTTTTTTGCTCAGAATCGACCTCCAGACTGCTTACACCAATAAATTTTTACAGTTTTTTCTCTTTTCTACTACTACTTTGTAGATAAGTAGGTAATAGACTTCGCTGTACAATAATATTTTGCTTGGTCGTCTGCCAAATTTTCACCACACATCAACTCAGTCTTAAAGAAGTACCTCAGGGATTAATTTATAGCTCCCTTTTGTATTTGGCGCCTGCCCTGCGCAGCATGTCGTGGTAATTTTGATATCTGGCTTCTATAGCAGGTCCTTTATTACGGGCAATGTGGAGGTTGATATAGTCGGGCAGGGTCATTTCATCGTATTGGTCTATTTTGTTCAAATAGAGTTTCTATTTAATGGCGTCCTGCAAGAAATCTTCGAATTTTTCGGCTACGGCATATTTTAAAACATTCGTAATGGTGCAAAAATACAGGAGTGAGGGGGCTGCTTCAGCTCTAAGCGGTTAACAGGTGTGGGTAAAGCTCTTAAAGCCAGATTAAAATATACGTTACGAAATACACGTTAATCGCAAATATTTTATAGTTTCGTGATGAAAGCAGAATGAACAATAGTCGCGTACATACGGATCAAGAGCTTTTTGAAGCATTGAAAGGAGGAGAAGTTAAGGTCTTCAATGAAATTTATGAACGCTACTTTGGCTTGTTGTATCGACATGCTTACCAAATGCTCCGTGATCGTGTACAGGCTGAAGACGTTGTGCAAGATACATTCCAGATGTTACTGGAAAAGTGTAATGAGCTGGAATTGCGGCATTCCCTAAAAGCCTTTCTGTATTCCAGCATTCGATTTCGTATTTTAAAACAATTCAGGCATAACAAAGTGGTAGAAAACTACCTGTCTACAATTATGGCACTTTCTGAAAGTACCGTGCAAACCATCGATATCTACATCGAAGAAAAGGAGTTGGCAAAACGTATTGAAGATGGGCTTTCCAAACTTCCATCAAAAATGCGACAGATATTCGAACTCAGTAGAATAGATGAATTATCCTATAAGGAAATCTCCGAAAAACTGAACGTAACCGAACACACCGTTAGAAAACAGATGAGTAATGCCTTAAAAATTATGCGCAGCTCATTTAAAAACAGCTTTATTCTATTTTTTTGAAAAATTAATACTTCTGCATTACACTATTCTGTATTTCGCGGTTCATACGTATACATCTACCCAGAATAAATACGCATGAACAAACAGCAAGCTGCCGAATTATTAGATAAATACCTTTCAGGTGAATGTACTACTGAAGAATATGGTATGCTCATACGAGCCTATAATAAACAGGCATTATCTGATAATATAGAACCATCTGATGATGAGTATTACGCCAGTAAAAAGCGCATTTTTGATCATCTTCAAAAGAAAAACCCAGCCATCCTTCCAGCAAAAATTGTGCGTTGGCGCCGTATTGCCGTAATGGCGGCTGCATCTGTTCTATTTGCAGCTTTCATTTATTTCTTCAATACTTCCGATCCTGCTGTTTACACGAAAAATACCAAATCGCCGATTGCGCAGCACGACGTGGGGCCGGGCGAGAATAGGGCTAAGCTCATCTTGAGCAATGGTAAAACCATAGATCTTAGCAATAAAAAGAGTGGAATAGTGGTTGGGAAGGAGTTGACATACGATGATCACAGTGCTGTTCTGACGGAACAGGAAGAAAGCTTGTCAAATACCACACTTATCGCTTCAACCCCCCGCGGTGGCACCTATAAATTTACGCTTCCGGACGGAACAGCAGTGTGGTTAAATGCCGATACGAAACTTTCCTTTCCTTATCGTTTTAGGGGCACAAAACGCGAAGTACAGTTAGAAGGAGAAGCGTATTTTGAAGTTTCGAAAGACCGGTCAAAGCCTTTTATCGTGAAAACCTCGAACCAAAAGGTAGAAGTATTGGGAACACATTTCAATATCAAAAGTTACGGTGATGAAGCTGAAGTCAAAACCACTTTGCTAGAGGGAAGTGTGGTGGTAACACCGGATTTTGGTGCCGGAAAAATCTTATCGCCAGGCCAACAAGCAGTGCTCAGCGATCAAAAACTCAGCATGGCCTCAGCAGACATAAATAGTGTTGTTGCTTGGAAAAACGGTGATTTTTTCTTCAGCGGACAAAATATTGAAGAGGCGATGAGAACAATTTCACGTTGGTACGATGTGAAGATCGAGTATGGGGCAAAGCCTAAAAATATCCGTCTGGAGGGGGAAGTGTCTAGAGATAAAAAGCTGTCAACTATCCTGAAAGTGCTCGAAAAAACCAGCGGCAATAAATTCAGTATTTCCGATAAGAAAGTCATTGTTGAATAATAACATCCATAGAGTAAATTTTGAATAGAAAGGAGGAACACCAGAAACAATTACACTAACCGAAACATTGGGCTAAAAACCAGGAGTGCTGCTAACACCCCCGGAATAAATGGCCGTCAATAGTTTTAAATCAATTAACCTTGATTCGGCTTTAACCATGGAAGGAGAAAGGCCGATCTAAAAACCAACCACAAACTAATGTATAAAAAAAAAACCAAACAAACGGGTAAGCCGCCAGGCTATGCCTATAAACTCCTTCTCAGAATGAAGCTCCTTTTAGTTTTAAGCCTTTGCGCCATATTGCAATCTTTTGCAGCAACTACATATGGACAAAAAATTAACCTTGATGAAAAAGATGCTCCAATTGGCCAGGTATTTCGCAAAATACGGCAGCAGAGCGGCTACGATTTTCTTTACAATGGCGAATTGCTTACCGGCATCAAAGTAACCCTTAAGTTGCGCGATGCATCGATTGATGAAGCACTTAACGCAACGATCAAGGGATTAGGTTTAACCTATAACATCAGCGACAAAATTATCTACTTAAGCAAAGCAACAACTTCCGTCTCCTCCCATGGGCAAGACAGTTTAATTACAGGGAAAGTGCTGGATGCAGCCTATAAAAAACCGCTCCCTGGGGTAACTGTGAGTGTTAGTGGGGGAAAAAGTTCGGCACAAACCTTAACAGATGGGACTTTCCGTGTATATGGACGGCCTGGTTCCGTACTTACCTTCACCTATCTTGGTTATGCACAGAGACAGGTAAAAATAACCTCAACCAAAATACCTGTAAACATTATTCTAGAAGAAAGTGTAAGTGAAATGAAGGGGGTGGTGGTGAATGGGATTTTCACTAGAAAGGCTGAAACCGCAACAGGCTCGCAAACCACCGTAACCAAAGAAAAATTACTGGAAGCTGGAACAGTTAACGTGATCCAGAGTTTGAGAAATATAGATCCGTCATTTTCCATTATCGACAACAGTGTGGTAGGATCTAATCCGAACGCCCTGCCCGACATTAACCTGAGGGGACAAAGCGGAATCCCCGATCTTAATGGGAATTTCGCAACAAACCCTAATTTGCCCCTCTTCATCTTAGATGGTTTTGAAACTACCTTGCAACGTGTTATCGATCTGGATCCCTACCGGGTAGAGCGCATCGATATTTTAAAAGATGCTGCAGCAAAGGCTGTTTATGGTGCAAAAGCTGCCAATGGGGTGGTGGTTATCCAAACCACCAGGCCAATTCCTGGTAAAATCAGGATCAATTATAATGCAAATATTGGTTACGATATGCCAGATTTAAGTAGCTATAATATGGCCAATGCCGCTCAAAAGCTGGAGGTTGAAAGGCTTGCAGGGATTTACACCAGCCCCGATGCAGCCGTGCAATACGGATTAACAAATGATTACAATCTGCTGCTGGCCAATGTAATAAGTGGTGTAAATACCGATTGGATGGCCAAGCCTTTGCAGAATGGTGTTGTCCAAAGACACTCAATCAGAGTTGAGGGTGGGGATCAATCCTTTACCTATGGGGTAACCGCGACCATAAATAATACCAATGGGGTAATGAAAGGATCATCATCGAATACCTTCTCCGGGAACGTTAACCTCAACTATAGAAGCTTATCCAGAAAATTCAATGTAATGAACGATTTTACCGTCCAAAACAGGAAAGGAGCAAACAGTCCGTGGGGAACTTTCAGCGACTACGTGGATATGAACCCTTATTTGCTTTACGAAGACGGCAATGGAAACATCCTGAAAAATGTGGTTACGCAACGTAAAGCCTATATCAATTTAAATGGCTTAAGTTATCAAAACGCCACGGTGTTAAACCCCGCATACAATTCTACCTTAAATACTTTTGATCTTACTACTACCAATACATTTACCAATAATACCAGTTTAGACTGGTTGATTGCAAGAGGTTTTAGAGCCGTTGGAAGATTCAGTTACACGAAGCAGATTGATGAGGCAGATAAATTTCTGCCAGCCGAACACACTTCTTTCCTTGCTTTTTCGACACCCGTAGCCGTTACACGCAGGGGCTCTTACACCAAAGGCAATGGCAAGTCTGATGCTTACGATGGACAATTGAATTTAAGTTATGGAAATGTATTTAACAAACACAGTATCACCTTAAATGGTGGAGCTACGGTATCTCAAATTACTGGTTTGAGCAATACTTATGTCACAGAAGGATTTGCAAATCAGAATTTAGATTTGCCATCATTGGGTCTGCAATATCAACTAAATTCACGGTTGTTAGGTACCGAAAGTACGGTGAGGGACATGGGTTTTTTCGCTGCAACCAATTATTCCTTTGATCAGCGGTACAATGTTGATCTTACGTACCGTTTAAGTCAATCGTCCTTATACGGTTCTCAAAACCGGTGGGCAAATTTGTGGTCTGCAGGTGTAAGTTGGAATTTACATCATGAGTCGTTCCTTAAAAAAATCGAGTGGGTAGATCAGATTAGATTAAGAGCAAGTACGGGTTTTACCGGAACACAGGGCTTTAATCCCTACATGAGCGTGGGAACTTATACCTACATCCGTGACCTCACGTACTCTGGCAATAATGGCGTATCGTTAATCAGTTTAGCCAATCCGGATTTAAAATGGCAAAGGAAACAAGACAATAACTTCGGTTTAGACTTTGGTATATTTAAAAAAGTGTCGGGAAGAGTAGACTATTATGTTGCGAACACAGATGGAGCGCTGACCGATATTACCATTCCGCTGTCAACAGGATTTAGCACCTTCAAAGCAAACCTCGGAAAAGTAGAAAATAAGGGTATTGAGCTGAACCTCAATTACAATGTATTCCAAAAGGCAATTAAAAATAACAAGTATAATTCGTTGACGATTTTTGCTTCTGCGGCCAAAAATAAGAATACGTTAAAAGAGATTTCCAATGCTTTACAAGCATATAACAAGCGCCAAAACGATTTGAGTAACCTCGCTCAGGTAATCGATATCTATGGTAATGCGATCAGCAGGGATTCGATCATCGCAGTAAACAAGGCCGCAATCAGCCGACCGAAAATACTCTATGTACAGGGACAATCCATGAATGCGATTTATGCGGTTCCTTCCCTGGGAATAGATCCTGCTACAGGAAGAGAAGTATTCCGTAAGTTGGATGGATCAACTACCTATGATTGGGATATCAACGACCAGGTGGTGGTAGGTAATTCGCTTCCAAAATGGCAAGGGAACTTTGGGTTTAATTTAACGTATAATGGATTTAGGGTAAATGCCATATTCCGCTACCAGTTTGGCGGACAGGTTTACAATTCGACCTTGGTAGACAGGGTAGAAAACGCCAACATTTACAACAATGTGGATCTGCGTGTCTTAACTGCACGTTGGCAAAAGCCCGGTGACCATGCGTTTTTTAAAGATATTGCCGATCGATCAACCACCCGTGTGAGCTCTCGATTTGTGGAAGATAATAATACCCTCACCCTCGGCTCTTTACAGATCGGTTATGATCTTGATAATCTGGCTTCGATCAGGAAATTAGGGTTTAGCCAACTGCGCGCCAGTATTTCTTCATCCGAATTATTTCAGCTCTCCACCGTTCGGATCGAAAGAGGAACGGCCTATCCATTTGCGCGCACAGTTCAGTTCACCTTAAATGCTAACTTCTAAATTGATCATCATGAAAAGACATAAAAAACTATTTATCAGTGTTTTGTTTTTTGCTGGATTAACGCTGTTTTCCTGTAAAAAGTGGATCGATGTAGCCCCGAAAACACAAATTGAAAGTAGCCGTTTCCTATCCAATCGTCAAGGCTTTGTGGAGGCGCTGACTGGGGTCTATATAAAAATGGTGGCAACAAACATGTATGGTAAAGAGCTAAGTTTTGGGTTTATAGATGTTCTTGGCAGCTCCTACACCAATAATGGCTCTACCGCTTATCGTACGGCTTTCAGCGGTAACTATCAGGATCAGGCCGTTATGAATATCATCACCTCGATTTACAGCAATACCTATAACGCAATTGCGAACATCAATAATATTCTGGAACAAATAGACCACGTTGATAAATCCATTTTTGCGGCCGGGGAGTACGAACTAATTAAGGGAGAGGCCCTGGGCCTACGTGCCTTCCTACATTTTGATATGCTAAGGCTACATACCAAATCATACAAAGATGGAGGCGTTAACACCCTTGGTATTCCATACGTAACTACTTACAGCGGCACCGTAACACCCAGATCGACAGTAAAGGATGATATTACTAAGATTATAGCCGATTTAAATCTGGCCGAACAATTATTAAAGGGAGAATTGATTGAAACAGGGGTGTCATCCACGACCGTAAATTCTACTTTCGATGCAAGAAAAGAACGGTTTAATTATTATGCAATCAAAGCAACCAAAGCCAGGGCATACCTTTGGGCTCAGGATAATGTGAATGCCTTAAAAGAAGCAGAAGCTGTCATCGCCGTTGCGCCTTCCAGATTTCCTTTCATCAACTTGTCAGCGCTTACGGCTGCAGATCCAAATAAAAATAGGGTCTTTACCACAGAGCATATTTTCGGCTTAACTGCTGAACGCCTGCAACAGAATATCACGGCAGTACTTGATAGCAGTTTGAGAACCGGTTCTTTACAGTACATGTCGTCAACACGTGTTAACCAACAATATGAAGGGATTATCACCGATATACGCTCGCAGTACATGATCAAACAGGTAGCCGCACAATATTATTACACCAAGTTGCATCAACCGCAGATTTCGCGCAGGATGCCCCTGATTAAAATTCCGGAGATGTATTACATCGCGGCCGAATGCCTCAGTACAAGTAATCCCGCAAGGGCTGTTGATTACCTGAACATCGTCAGACGCTCAAGGGGGATTACCGCAGATCTGAGCCAGACCAGTTCTACAGCACAAATCTTAACGGAAATAGAAAAAGAGTACCGAAAGGAATTTCCGAATGAAGGACAGATATTTTTCTTCCATAAACGGCAGAATAGTAATGCTGTTATTGGCGTATCGGGAACAAATCAAACACTTCGTTATGTATTGCCTCTTCCTCAACAGGAACTTGATTTTGGATTTTAAACAAAATGATCATCATGAAAGGAATTATAAAAATAGCAGCTATCGTTGTAATAGCTATAGCCCTCTTTTTTGGCTGTAAAAAAAATGTACAAGATACAGACTTCAAAGATGTAGATCGCATTACACTCGAAGGATTGCCAGAAGAACGGCCGGTTGCCGACTCTTTAAATTACAGCTTTTCGGTAAGTCCGATCAGTACTACAGCGGCAACTTTAACCCTGGTGGTAAAACTTGGTGGCAATGTGGTAGATACAGATAGAAGTTTCAAGCTGGAGGTCGACGCGGCCAAAACAACCGCTGACGCTTCGGAATACACACTTCCATCGTCGTTTACTATTAAAGCTGGAAAAGTTGCTGCAAATATCCCCGTGACGCTGAAACGTTCGTCGCGAATTGCAGATAGATCCATTAAACTTACCCTGAAGGCAGTCGCCAATGAAAACTTTCAGGTTGGGAGAAAATCGTCTTTCACCTTTATCTGGACCGACGATGTGGTGAAACCCGTTACCTGGACTGGAAGTTTTCAGTTTGCTTTAGGTAATTACAGTAAAGTTAAACACAGGCTTGTACTTTCCAGTACCGAATACAAAGACCTAAACCTGATTGACGCGACTAAAGATTATGCCCTTTACGATGTAATCTACTATATCGCCAGTGCGAGTTTAGCGAAATTAAACGAATACAATACTGCACACCCTGGCGCTCCTTTAAGAAATGAGTTTGGTGAGGTAATCGAAATCTGCGGCAGCTGTAAATAACGTTAAAACTTAGAGACATGAAAACAAAACTGATATATATCTTATTTGCAATGGCAATGGTCTTTATGGCCTATTCCTGTAAAAAAGACGATAGCAATACTTCGTTAGAAACGCTTCCAAAGCTTGGAGTGGATACGGTTGGCGGGGTTAATTCCTTCACCGTACAACAAAGCGTACAGGAATTGGTAATCGACCCGAAAATTGTATACGATGGCGACCCGAAAAATTTGCAATACCTGTGGAAAATATACGGAGGTGCTTCGGTTGGAGGAAAAACCATTGTTGATACCGTTGGTACCAATAAGCAGCTTAAAACATTTGTTAATAGAAACCCGGGAAGTTATACTGCACAATTACAGGTAACAGACCTGACAACTACCTTGAAGGTACAGATGACGTTTACTGTAATTGTTAGTGCTCCAAGGCCTTACGGTTGGCTAGTGGCCTATGAAAAACAAACGGGCGGAAGTACAGATGTTTCGCTCATCAGGTCAAATGAATTTGTAAGCACCGTTGCAACAGAAGAGGTGATGAAAGACATCTATTCTCAAGTAAACGGTAGTGGAATAAATGGCGTGCCGCTTCGGATAGCGAATAATGGAACCTTGATTATCACAGATAAAACAGGTGTAAAGGTAAATGCCCCCGATTATAAAAAGATTTCCGATTTCAGCCAGCTGTTTGTTGGCGGTGCCCCCGCACCACAGCCAGAAGGCTTGCTCGATCGAAGTATCGGAATACACCTGATTAATAATGGAGATATCTATTGGGGAAGTACCACTGTTTTCATTGGAAAGGTGACTTTGGATGCTAAAGGTTTCAAAGCCCTGCCTATACCCATTCGGATCTATGCAAAAAATTCAGGTGTTTTTGATGATCTCAATAAGCGGTTTTTCAAGATGGAACAGCAAACAGGTCAGGCGACAACGTTTCCTGCACCGGTTACCAATGCGAAGTTCGGGATCAACCTTAATTACATCAACAAAAACTTATTATTTGTAGGCGATGGCTCTACACAAACCGGAAATTTTCTCCACCAATATGCCTTCTTTAGAGACCTTGACGGTAGTAAAACCTGGCTTTACGGGCTAAACTTCGGTGCAGAAACCGATCCTGGCCTGTGTTTGATCGATTTAACCCCAATGCCCGACATCAATTCCGCCAGATTTTTTGAGACGGGAACGCTCGGTGCAATGGCAATCTATGCAACAGACAAAAAAATCTACAGTTTCACCTTCAGCAATAATGACAATGTTGCAAAGGATAACCGCTTAGGTTTTACCGCGCCGGGCAATGAAGTCATTACCAAAATATCACTGTTCAAGGCCGTTGGAAGCGGCTATACCACTGCCACAAGCAAAAATAATAAGATCCTCTTTGTCGCAACTTGGGACGAGGCAGCAAAAAATGGTAAGGTTTACCTGCTCGATGTTAATCCTTTAAGCGGGGCAGTAGCAGCTGCGCCATTAAGAACTATTTCCGGTTTTGGAAAAATCAAAGACATGATTCTTAAACCAAGTTAAAACTGAATTTAGCGCACATAAGATTAAGATACCGTAAATCGTGGTAGAGGTATTCCAGCCTAAAAACCACTTCACACCCTAAAGAAAATGAGAAAAATAATAATCGCATTGTTGCTATGTATTTCGGTAATGGCAGCAGTAGCCCAAAGAGGTCCGGTTAATCCCAAGTTGGCCGCATTAACGGAAGAAAAAGATTCACTTGTGCTCAATAAAAAGTTGGCCATGCTCAATTCGAGTAAAGAAGAAGCCGATCTGGCATTATTGGGCAGCTATTATACCGCAAAAAGAAACCGGGCAAAGGCCGAAGAAATCTCCAGGCTGATCTTGGAAAGGTATCCCAATGGATCCGCGGCTTTTGACCAATTGTTCAACGCGATCTATAATGAACGAAATCCGGTTGAAAGTGAAAAGAAATACAACGAGTTGATTAAAAGATGGCCCACACCGCCCAATGGAAAGTTACATTTAGACTATTCCAGATATTATGTTGCAGTTACTTTTTTGGGAAAGAAGAATCCGGCAAAGGTACTTCTGTATTTAAATATGATCCAAGACACAAGCTATAAAACGAATGCTTTTTCTTATGCGGCTCGCGAAGCGATCGAGGCAAAAGAGTACACACTTGGCGAGCAATTGATCAAAAAAACAATGGCAGATGTGGCGAGGAGAGGAGGACCAAAACCTGCAAATTATAATGAATACCTTAGAATTTACAGCCTCTTGCTTTACGGAAGCGGGAAATACAAAGAGGGATTTAACTATGCCGAGGAACTGATCAACTTACCCGAAAAATCAGAGCTGTCAAAGAAAGCCTACCAAAACATTTATGTAAACTACCTGGTTGCACTCAACCGTTTAAAAGAAGCCTATCCGTTTATGGAAGAGCGCATGCGTGAAGGTGCGGCAACGGCCGAAATGAAATCGAAGTTCAAAGCGGCCTATCTTGCTGCTAAAGGAAATGACAGCGGTTATGACGAACTGATGCAGATTGTAAATGTGAAGCTAAAGGAAAAAATAAAAGCGGATCTGGCTAAAAAAATGAAATCTGAGCCGGCGTTTAATTTTGTGGCAAAAGATCTAATGGGAAAAACTGTCCAATTAAGTGACTATAAAGGGAAAATCGTCATCTTAGATTTTTGGGCCACCTGGTGCGGGCCCTGTAAGGCCTCTTTCCCAATGATGCAAAAAGCCGTTAACAAGTATAAAGACGATAAAGATGTGGTTTTTCTATTTATACATACGATGGAAACCTCTCCTGATGCACCTAAATTGGCCGCTCAATACATGAAAGACATGAAGTACACATTTAACGTACTGATGGACATGAAAGATCCAAAAACAAATATTAGTCCGGCATCAGCGGGATATAAAGTTCCCGGTATTCCGCAGAAATTTGTGATCGACAAAAATGGAAATGTAAGATTTAGCACGCTTGGCGGTGGCAGTGCCGGGGAGGATGCTTTTTTGGAAGAGATGTCGATAATGATCGATATGGCTAAAGGTTAAGCAATTAAGGATAATGAGAACTAAACTGATTATGATGGGCCTGTTATTGGCAGGCACATCATCCTTATTGCATGCTCAAATGGACCTTAAGCCCGAAGCGCTTCAGCGCAAAATACAAGCATGCATTGCTAAATCCTATGCAGCAAGTGTTTTTATCGCCGACTATGATACGGTGGCCAAACGCAATAACGGCCAGCTTTTTAGCGGGGTGGTTGTAAGTAAAGATGGAATTGTATTAACGGCTGCGCACGTTGGAAAAACCGGAAAAATATATAAGATTCTTTTTCCTGACGGCAAGGAAACTATTGCGATCGGAATGGGTAGAATTCAGCGGTTCGATGCGGCAGTTTTAAAAATAACAAAACCTGGAAGTTGGCCATACGCAGAAATGGGCTGGTCATCGTCGCTAAAAGTTAACGAACCTTGCCTAAGTATTGCTTTTCCAGGAAGTTTTTCACCACCCAGGCCGGTCATTAGGTTTGGTTACGTTGCCAATCCTTTGGATGCAAGACGGAGAACAATCAGAACAACATGTTTAATGGAGCCTGGCGACTCGGGAGGTCCGGTTTTCGATTTATATGGACGCGTGATTGGCCTGCATAGCAATATCACAGTTGAGCTTGAAAATAACTATGAAGTTCCTATAGATGTTTTTAGGAAGTATTGGTCTGCATTTATGAAACAGCAGGATTATACGGAACTGCCACAAGAAGAGGTGATTCCCGTAGATCCGTTGGCGCATCGCAGAGTATCTTTTAGCGATATTTCTGGTGTAGAAAAAAATCTTGCGGATACAGAACTCAAGCTTAAAAAACTTACGGTACAACTCGCTGCAGTTCCGGACACCAGTAGGGCGGTTGGAACCATAGTTAAGTTTAAAGATTTAAAAAACAATTTGAACAGCACCTATATTGTTAGTAAAAATTCTTTACTTCCCGGAAGCGTAATTGCCATGATAGTTGATGGTAAAACGCAGCCTTTGAAGGTGATTTATCGTGATCAGGAGAAAGATTTGTTGCTTTTAGAAATGGATAAAGTAACAAAGGTGGGCATTGATTTATCGACACGCTCAAAAGATACATTGGCATTTGGAGATTTGGGAAAGGTTTTGATTTCTCCTCATCCGCGGAATGAGGGGAAAATTAGTGTTTTAGGAACTTTAAGGTTCAATCTTCCAGGTCTTTACAGTACTGGGTATTTAGGTTCGCGCATAGAAATGGAAAATGGCCGCAACGTTGTAAAATTGGTTCAGGAAAAGTCTCCTGCCAGCAACTTTGGACTGAAAATTGGCGATGAGGTTTTGAGTATCAATGGTATAGCAGTTTCAAGTCCTGAGCAGTTTATCAAGGAGATTCAAAAAACTAAACCAAACGACGTCATTAATCTCATTACGAAACGTGATGGCACGGAAAATAAAATTGCAATCAAATTGACAAGACGACCTAACAGCACTTCAACTCATGCTGCCGAGCGCTTTACAGATGGTAAAAGTGATAGACGTGATGGTTTTAAACATGCATTTGTACATGATGGTAAACTGAAGCCTGCAGAATGTGGAGGACCCTTATTCGACCTGCAGGGAAATTTCGTAGGCATTAATATGGCAAGATACAGCAGGACAAGTAGCATCGCTATTACAGCTGCCGAGGTCAGAAGTTTTGTCTTGGAAGCATTAGATGCAAGTCAAAAAATATCAACATCTAAATAAACTGATTAGACTTCAAATCATGAAAAAAGTTATACGACATTTGATCTTCACCATAACGATTTTGCTTTTAACCGTTATTTATCCGGTAGTTGTTAAGGCGCAAAAGAATGATGTGGCCAAATTAGAGCAAAAAACCAGGCTGGCCATTCAAAAAGTTTATCCGGCATGTGTGAGGATCTGGGGCTATGATACGGTGAAAAAAGTTCAGACCAGCTCACAATTTAGTGGAGTGGTGGTAGATACTGACGGAACCATTCTCACCGTCTCGCATGCCATTCAGCCCAGCAGGACTTACAAAGTACGCTTTCCCGATGGAAAAGAAACACTGGCAATAGCATTAGGCAAAATGGGCCTGCCGGAGATGCAAAGCCGGCCTGATTTGGGCATGATGAAAATTACTGAAAAGGGAACATGGCCATTTGCAGGATTAGGCTGGTCTTACAGTTTGAAAGTGAACCAGCCCTGCATCAGTATAGCTTATCCGGAAACCTTAAACCAGTTGCTGCCTACCGTCCGTTTTGGAAAAATTAATTCAGTATTAAACGAATGGGGATTTATAGAATCCTCCTGTAAAATGGAACCGGGCGATTCTGGTGGACCGTTATTTGACCTTTTTGGTTGTGTCGTGGGCTTGCACAGCCGATGTGATACGCTAGAGTCAAAAAATTATGAAGTTCCCATTGATGCTTACCGTAAATTTTGGGAAGATTTAAAAATAGCCAAAAATTACACGGTTGTCCCAAATGGCTCATTAGAAAAAATGATAGATCCCAAGGAAAAAGCAATCAGTGCCCTTGATTTTTTAGATCGTCTGCCATCTGCTTTTTCCTTTTTGCAAGGACTGAACAAACATCAGTGTATCTTGAAAAGTGTAAACGGTACAATGAATCAAGCGGCCTGTGCAACCATATTCGATTACAAAGGAAAAACCTGGTTGGTATCCAAAAGCTCTATTGTTGCAGAAAATGTAAGTACGATCGAAAATGGCCAAAAAATAGCCCTCACAGTTGTTGCGCGAGATATGTCAAACGACCTTGTGCTATTATCCTCACCGGTTAACATTGGCCATCCCATTGCTGTAAATACGCTTAATAGCCCAACTCCCATCGCACAGGAAGAATTAGGCATGTTTTTGATTTCGCCTATCGATGGAAAGCTGCAGATCAGTGTACTAAGTAGTAGGTTAATCGATCTGCCGAAGAAATTTTCAGTTGGTTTTATCGGTATGGCCGCAAACTTTCAACAGGGTAAAGTCATTGTTTCCCGGCTGGTGCCTGGAGGTCCGGCAGCGAATGCGGGAATTAAACAGGGAGATCAGGTTGTGAGCATTAATAGAGCATCAATTTCCAGCGCGGAGAGTTACAATGCGCAAATGCAGCAATCGGCGGTTGGCGATACGTTGGAAATCGTACTGGATCGTGAAGAAATGCCGCAAACAATCCATATTGTTGCGATACAGCGTCCTGTTTCATCACACGTCGCTGAGCAGTTTAATGGGGGAAAAAGTGGTCGGCTTGATGGTTTTTCAAACGTATTCGTTCACGATGCGGTGGTTAGACCAGAACAATGCGGTAGCCCGGTGTTCGACCGGAATGGAAACTTCTATGGGATTAACATCGCAAGGTACAGTCGCACGTCTGTTATCGTCATGCCTGCACAAAAAATTGTTGAGATGATTAAAAAAGTTAGTGAGAGATTATAAATGTTAATTAAAAGAAAAAATGAATAGAAATAAGATGATAAGAACAATAGTTGCAACTATGCTCATGCTGGTTTATTGCGGATTAAATTTATATGCACAGCAGAAAGTTGCCAATATCATTACGGTGAAAGGTGAATTTGATGAAAAGGTAAATGGAAACTTAAATTTAACTTTTAAGCGAGTGGGAGGGGGAAAAATGGAATTTGACAGTGCAAGAGTAACCAATGGAAAGTTTAATTTCAGCCGGACTAGTGCAGAACCACTTGTATTGGTAATGGCATTAGAACTTAAAAAAAATGAACCGGGCCGGGGTGGATCAATGAATTACAATGCATTTTATTTAAACCCAGGTGAGGTTAATATGAGCGGTTCAACAGATCTGAAGAAAACTACAGTAACAGGCTCAGGAACAGAAGGAAATGCAGATTATCAGCACTATTCTGCAGCAATTAATGTTTTTCTTGCTAAACTTAGCAACTCGAACCGCGCTGTGCCTGCAAGTCTTCCGCTTGAAGAAAAGGAGAAGATTTGGAAAAAAAATGCTGATTCGATCAACTTGATCAGAGACGAAGAGGTATTCTTAAAAACCATTAAAGAAAAGCCACAGGACTTGTTGGCGGTACTTGCCCTAAACCAGTATGCCTCAGAACCCGTATGGACACCGCGTAAAAAAATGCAACCCGAACTGATTGAAAAATTGTTGGCTACACTGCCTGCAAAATATCAGGCTTATCCATCCCTTAAATCGTTGAAACAAGAATTGCAGGTTGCTAAAACCACCGGTGTTGGTCAGCCGATGATAAATTTTACGCTGAAGGATGTGAACGGTAAAGCAGTAAGTCTGTCCGACTTTAAGGGCAAATATGTTTTTTTAGACTTTTGGGCGAGCTGGTGTATACCATGCAGAAAGGAAAATCCAAATGTCAAAGCGCAATATCTACGCTATAAAGACAAGGGTTTTACCGTATTGAGCGTTTCAATGGATAAGGCAGCTGACCGGAAGGCGTGGCTCGATGCTATTGAAAAGGATGGTATAGGGATGTGGACACATTTGGTAGATGAAGCAGGTTTTGGAGGCTTTGCAGCAAAAAGTTATGATGTGATGTCCATCCCCACCAACTTTTTAATTTCTCCCGATGGAAAATTTGTAGGTAGAAACCTTTATAGCGAAAATTTAGATAAAGCTTTGAAGCCGTTATTCCAGGGAAAATAATCAGCATGCATAATATTAGCTTAATTAATTGAACAATTAATATTTAATTCAAACAACGAACTAATTCAGGACAAGATGTACGGCATTTTACCCTTAAATTTGTTATTTAATTTTTTTTAATTATAAAATATGTACCTGATTGTTAGGTAATTATATCGTGTCATTAGTGTTGGGTGAGAGATCAGCTTTAAATTGGTATAGGTTAATTGATTAGCTTTCTCTCACCTATACTCATGGGTACAAAATATTCTTTACAGCTAAGGTGGAGCAAGTAAATGGGCCAAAGTATTCTGACAAAATCCTTCATTAAGGCTCAGGTTGCCGTTAAGTAAATTTCTGTAAATATAAATTCGCAGCACTTTTATTAATTTCGCATGATAGGCTTCAAAGATGAAATTTTACGATGCTACCCGAATATCGAGATTAACAGCAATATTGACAGGCTTACAAGGAAAAAAATTGGTAACGGCAAGTGAGCTGGCCGTGAAATTTTCAGTAAGTGTACGCACCATTTACAGGGATTTAAAAACCCTGGAGCTCGCCGGCGTACCTGTTTATACGGAAGAGGGAAAGGGATACAGCCTGATGGATGGTTATAAACTGCCGCCAGTCATGTTTACTGAACGTGAGGCAAATACCTTGATCACAATTGAGCACCTCATTTCTAAAACAAAAGATACCTCTTTAATTGAAGAATACCGTGCAGCCCTTGATAAAATCAAGGCAGTTCTACGTGCAGGTACAAAAGAAAAAGCGGCACTCCTGTCAAAGCGTATCGCAATAAGCCCGGCCATTGATGCAAATCCATCAAGTAATTCACTGATACAGATACAGGCAGCACTAACGGGTTATAAGATTTTAAAGATCAGGTATGAAAGTGGTAATCACGAAAATTTGACAGAAAGGGAAATAGAGCCGTTCGCACTTTATTACAGTTTGGAAGAAAGTTGGTTGGTGATTGCTTTTTGCCGTTTAAGAAACGATTTCAGAATGTTCAGGCTCGATCGCATCCGGTCGTTGACGATGAGTGAACAAACATTTACTCCGCATGAAATAATACTTGCCTCTTATCTTGAGCAAAAACAAAAAAAATATACCCCTGACAAATAGCTGTCACAGCGCTTCCTGAAATTTGGCTGAAACAAATTAAAAGACAAATTATGAATCTCGTTTCAATCAGAATTATTACCGATGACGTTAGTAAATTAATGGAATTTTATGAGCAGATCACTCAACTCAAGGGTATCCGTTATACAGAAGACTTTGCGGAGCTTCAAATGGCAAATGCAACATTGGCTATTGGAAGTACAAGAACATTACAGTTTTTTGGAGGGCAAGAGGTGGCCAGAGCTGCCGAAAACCACACGACAATAATTGAATGGATCACAAATGATGTAGACCGCATTTACCAGGAGCAATCTGCTTTCCTGACCAACTTTTTAGTGCAAGAGCCGAAAACGATGCCATGGGGAAATCGTTCGCTGCTGTTCCGTGATCCTGATGGGAACTTGGTTAACTTTTTTACGCCAGTAAGCACTGTCGCGATCAAAAAATTTGAGGGTAAAATTTAAATCCATTAGGGCTCTGATCTAATCGTAAAAGCTAACCCAATGCGTAATTTAGTAAAAGGGTATCGAACAGGATTCCCTTTTCTAAAGCCTGTTTTATTATTCAGCATTAATATTCCCGTTTTCCAGATGGGCAATACGGAATATTTCCTTTGAAATAATGGCAATATTTTCTTTTAGCTCATCCAGGTTACAATTTAAGGTGCCAATAAGAATGGGCAGTTCCATCATTTCTTCCATAAAATCTATTTTTAATGAACATCCGGGAACATTTTCTGCGCTGCCTTTTAAAAGTGAAAAAATTTCACTGGCTTCCTTTTTATTCTTGCCAAGAGAAAATTGGCCATAGGTGATTTTTCCACCTGGCCCCTCAAGGCTGATGTTAATGGTAAAACGGGTTTCCATAGCTAAACTGTTATAATTTTCTAAATGGATTTCAGTATACGATAATAAAAAGTGCCGCATTGAGCGGCACTTGGGGAATTATTGTATTTCGATCTGTCTGGAAACCGCTTTGGCTTCTTCCTTTTTTGGGATGTTAAGATGGAGTATACCATCTGTATAAGCGGCCTGGATGCGTTCAATGTCGGCACTCTCCGGAAGGGTGAAGGCCCTGGTAAATGCCGAGTAGCTGTATTCCCTTCTGTTATAGGTTTTACCATCACTATTGTTTTCGGTATGCTGCCCGGTAGAAATGGTTAGCATATCCCGCTCTACAGATACCTTAAAATCGTCTTTCTTTAATCCAGGTGCAGCCAGTTCGATGTGGTACTCTTCGTTCGATTCGGAAATGTTAACTGCTGGTACGCTGCTTAAACGACGGTCGGTAAAAAAGGTATCGCCTAATACGGATTCAAAGATGTCATTAAAGCCTGGCAATAATGAACTGTTCTTTTTTTCTGGATTGAATTTAACCAATGTCATAGTTTTTTCTCCTTTTAATGTTTTAAATCATAAATGGACTATAAAATCAATTAATTTAACACTTTAACCTTTTTAGGGTTACATCTTACATGGATCAAGCATTATGCCAAGGCCTTTATGGCGTGCCGGTGAGCGGTTTCCGCTGAAAAAAATTCATTTTTTATGAAATTTTTTCAGTTCGACGGCTGAAATTTTTTCAGTTTCAGCAACCTGTATTATCGTTATGGCAAGCAGGAAAGAAGCCTCATCACCATGGCTGATATTTCAGCAGGTCCTGATGTATTTCCGTACAAAAGGAGGGTAGACTTCCAAACCCGGCCTAGAATTACTGAGTACGTTCGAAATAAACGATATGATGATCGAAGTTGCCCTGATAAGGATTCCCTTTGGCCAGGAAGCCATTGGCCAACAAAAAACGCTGACTGCTGGGAGTCGCCGTAGTCGAAAAAACAATACCATGGTGATACCTGATTTTTTCGAGTAACATTCGTTTTAATGTACTGCTGATTCCCTTTTTACGAAGTGATTCGCGGGTAAATGAATAACCGATCTCTAAAAACGGTTGATCCATGTTGGTGTTAATACCGGCCTTTTTATATACATCATGCAAATAAGAAACATTAGGCCTTTTTATAGCCGATATGCCAACCAGTTTTTTCCCATGATAGCAGAAAGCGAGAAACGCTGCATTGAAAATCTTTAAGTGCAGATCAACCGGCGAAACCTTATTCCCTTTTCTCAATAATAAATAAAAGTGATGGAGCTGGATCATGGAACAATCGCATGGTCTTTTGATTTCAAAATGGCAATTGCCGAGAAAATTCGGTTGGTTATAGCCCGGGTAAAATACCAGGCCGGTAGATATGTTGTGGTTCATCAGAATAAATTTAGGAAAGTGTTCAGTTTGCCGCTTTTTGAGGCCGTTTATTTGTTTTTGGCGCCTAACGAAGTACGTAAAGGACCCGATAAGGCCAGCATTTCGCATACTTTATCGTTCCAGTCTATTAACGCATCTTCGGGTGAGGTACCAAGGCCTGAAACATCGTGCTCCTCTTCAAAGGATAATACCGCGTAAAAGCAATCGCCGTCTTGGTACACAGAGGGTTTAAACTGCATAACAAAAGTGGGTAACTTAAACCTGTTATAATCAAAATCAACCAGTTTTCCTGGAATCGTTCGGGCCTGCTGTTTCATAGCTTAATGTTTTATTGAAACATTGTTCTTTACCTGTTTTATGCTGTGGATAAGCATAACTTAAGTACAAGTTAACCCATCAATATTTACTTAAGGTTAGCAGGTTGTTGTTTGTTTGTTAAGTGTTGTGGATGACCGTTTTGCGAAACCACACCAGTACCGTATTTTTTAGTACCGGTAACCTGGTGAGTAGTGGTTTTATGGTTGAGGAAATCAGGCAGATTGCACAAATATTTTTTTTCTTTTAATCCTTTTGGCCCTGAGGCAGTCAAACCTCCTATAAAGTATTTCAACAATGGGTGTCGAAAGGCAAATTTTAAAAACACAGGATAAAACCAGTAATGAAGAACATGAAACTGTTTTTCCAAAAAGAATGATTGTTTTTATCCTTTTGCTAAGTGTAATACTCCTGTTTTTGCTTTTGTTTAAGAACTAGCTGGGTCAAAATATCCTTCTTTTTTATAAGACTGTTCGGTGCGATCAATAAATGCTCCTTACATGTCGATTATTTTCAGGATTTAAAGCCGTGGCGGGTGATCCTGGAGATAAAAAATTAATTTCCCACCCTGTAACAACAGTTGATGTGTAATCTCTCTTTTTGTGAAAGGCTTTCCATTTAAAATAATTTTTGAGCTGTAAATCGATTTTTGACTCTTTTTGATGGCTGTTATGGTTAACTTTTTACCATTATTGAAAGATAGTATAGCCTGCTTAAATAAAGGACTTGATAACTGGTAGTTTCCTGAAACAGGATCTACAGGGTAAAAGCCCAATGCCGCAAACACATACCATGCCGACATTTGCCCGGCATCATCATTGCCACTCAGGCCACCGGCGCCTTCGCCATACTCTTCTGTCATAATGCGTGATACCTGCAGCTGGGTTTTCCATGAAGAAGGGGTATAGTTGTACAAAAATGGGATTTGGTGGCCAGGTTCATTTCCATGCCAGTATTCTTTTTTATGAAAGAGCGAATCCAGTTCGTTTTCTAGGTTTTTAGGTCCACCCATCAGGCTGATCAGTCCGGGCATATCGTGCGGAACATAAAAAGTATACTGCCTCGGCGTTCCTTCTGTAATATAAGGTTCGCGATGATCGGGATAGAAAGGCTCATACCAGTTGCCGTTGGCAAATCGCCCCCTAACCATTCCAACACTTGGATCAAAAATATGCCGGTAATTAAGCGATCTGTTTGATAATTCCCTGTAATCGTTTTCTTTGCCCAGATCTTTGGCAATTGTTGCCAACGCATAATCATCATAGGCATATTCGAGCGTTCTGCTCACCTGTTCCTTTTTGTGGTAAGCATCAGGAATACTATCATCCATGGGGATATAACCATATTTCAGGTAACTGTTAATTCCTCGTCGGCCTTTTCCGTTCAGGTAATCGACAGAATCGGGCATTTGAAAGGCATTTTTCCTCATTAGCCGGTAAGCTTCGTTAATATCATAATTGCGTATACCTTTATGATATGCAGAAGCGATAAAAGCCGTTGTATGATCACCGATCATGGCTGCGGTATAGTTGTTCCAGCATGGAAAGATAGGCATCCAGCCCCCTTGCTCACCTTTTAATATCATCGAATTAACCAGGTTATTGGCTAATCTGGGCTGTAACAGTTCGATTAAAGGCAATTGTGCGCGGTAAATATCCCACATTGAAAAATCATCGTAATATTGGCGCCTATTTATTGTTTCGTATTGATATTTCCCACCAAACCGCGGATATTTTCCATCCACATCATTATATAACCTTGGATGCTGCATGGCATGGTAAAGGGCCGTATAAAAGATTTTTTTCCCTTTTTCGTTCGTGTCCGAAATACGGATCTGCGAGAGGGATTTTTCCCATACCTGATTGGTACGTGCTAAAACAGTGTTAAAATCATCTTTTTTAATTTCACTTTCCAGGTTAGCCTTTGCGGCATTGATACTGGTAAACGAAGTACCGGAATACACCACCAGCTGTTCTCCCTTTTTCAGTCTAAAGCCTGCAAAAGCACCGATATCCTTTTTGTTACTGATGTTTTGCTGATTGAAAATGTGTCCTTCGCTATAAACCCCTGCCGATGTAAAAGATTTTTTGAAACGGATGAAAAAATAACCACTAAAGCCTGCAGGCTCTCCCCATCCCTGGTAAATGCGATGAACAGGGTTGTAGCCGGAAATTTCGCCTTTTACCGGATCTATTTGAATAAAACCCCTGTTCTGATCGCTGTTAGGACTAACTAAAACATAAACACTATCTGTTTTTAGCGCAGTGATTCGCATGATGCCACACCTCAGGCTGGCTGTAATTTCTGTTAAGAGCTGATGTTGAGGTAATTTTAATTTGTAGTAGGATGGAGTAGAAACTTCATTTTGATGAACGTAATTTTCTGCATATTGGGCTGCTTGGGTTTTAAGGCTACCCGAAATTGGCATAATGGTAAAGCTCCCGTAATCTTGGGTACACGAACCGCTGAGCCAGTGACTGGCCCTGAAACCATAAAATTTTTTGTTATTGTAGTAATAAGGGGCAAGGCATTTTTTTTCTGAAAGCTGCGTTTGGGGCGTCCATTGGGTCATGCTAAAAGGGGGTGCAACTGCAGGTATGGTATTGGCCAGCCTTTCTGTTTTATCTTCTATATGCTGGCTGGCCAGTGTGGTACTTGCAGAAGTGCCCGAAAATGGCTGCACATACCTGATAAGAGATTGCTGCGCAAAAGCCATCCTACCGCTAAGTATGAAAAGCAATAATAAAGCGGATATGAAAAATATTAGCCGCATAACAGCATTCTGACTTCGCATGGTAAATAGGATCACAATTTTCATATCGGTAAAGCTATTATATGAGCCTTTTAATCAGCTTTTTAGGGCGGGGAAATTACTGGTGTATTATCCCCATGGCTTTGCGGTATTTCTGATACATTTCCAGTGCTAAATTTACCGGGTTCCCAACGGTTTTGGTTGGATAGTCTTTTCGCTGGTTTACCCATTTCCACTCCCAGTTGCTTACTTCTTCGTTAAATTGGCTGGTATTAAAATCGCTTTGCTGTTTTAACGATTGTTCGGCCCGGGTAAAGAAGAGCTGCCACCTTGGTTTATAAAAATCAGTTAACAATCCGCTCCATTGCCTGCAGGCATACTCGTTCAATGGGCTTTTAGCATCGCCCCAAAGGGTAATCAGGTCTTTGGCATTCATTTCGTAAAGTGCTTTTTCGGCAGGGGTTTCTCCCCATCGCCTGGCATCGCTAACCCAAGGCCCGAGCATAAAATCTTTTCTGCTGGCCAACAGCCGGTCCATATCGTCAATCAGCTGTATAAATTTGCTGCTTTCTTTTTTAAATGTAGCCAGGTCTTTTTTGCGGTAGGCTGCAACAATGTTTCTTTGTATTGGCAGGGCATAATTGGCCATTACCTGCCGGGTAATATCAACCAGATCGTATTGAAAGCCATCGCTGTTTTTGCAAAGTGGTGCGGCTTTTACAAATTCATCCCAACCCGGCAGCAAATCCTTTTCGCGGTAATTTAAGGTGGTTTTGGCCCAGCGGGTTAACGAATCGAATGTAGGGCGTGCCTGAATAATCGATTCGGCACCATCCCTGATGTATTTATCGGCTGGCACATTATAAACGGTTTTCCGTAATATTTCCCAGCCTTTTAAGGCATTTACATTACTTTTTCCGTAGCGGTTACGTACAAATTTAGGCAACCAGGTTTTCAGATCTATAGGTTTAGTTTGCCAGGCATTGTCCATCATCAGTTCGTAAAGTACCGGATTTTGTTCTATACCTTCCATGCTGAGGCCTATACCTTTCATTTTACCACTTTGTGGATTGTTAAGGGCTTCGGCTGGTGCAGTTGCCACCACATCCATCCGGCCAAACAGGTTGGTATTGCCACCAAAGTTGTGCAGCATGTTCCAGATCCATGGCTTGCCATAAAAACCTTGTGTGCGTTTCCAAACCGGCTCAATTTCAGTTGCCAGGTCGAGTAAAATCATCTTGTCGTTCGGTACGGCCTTTAATAAGGCTTCTGTTTGTGGCTCTTTCCAAAATTTCCTGTCACTGTAAAATAGCCATCCCTGCATCACCCAGATGGCCTTAGGATCGGCCTGTGCCATGCCATCATAAACCCTCGCGCTCAGTTTACCTAAAAATTCTGGATCGGAAGAGGGTGGCTCATTCTCGTTAAAAGTATCGGCCGAGTAAAGATGATCGGTACCCAATAGTTCGGTTTGTTTCTGCAGAAATTTCTTTCCGATCTGGGCAAACATGGGATCTTCCGAATCAAGGATGTAAGTATCGGCAAAGCCATTGGTCCAGTTGGTGGCTTTTAATTTCGCCTGTGGAAATTTATTCTTAAATGCTGCGGGTACATGTCCGGTAAAGGCTGGTAGTACCGGTTTCATTCCAAGCGATCTTTGCCGGGCTAAAATTTTCTTTTGCAGTTCGAAGTGGCTTTTCATCCAGCTTACCGGAAGCGGACCACCCCAGCCATCCATGTTACCCATCCAAAACCACGAGAAATAAGCAGGTCCGGTAAAAAAACCTTTAAGTTCTTCATCCGAAAAGCCCATTTCTTTGTATAAAAGGTACCAGGTATATTCTTCGCCGGTAATGGCAAGGGGCATGTTAATACCGTGAAGTGCCATCCAGTCTATCTCTTTTTCCCAGCGCGGCCAATCCCACCAGCTCATGCTGTAATTAAAAGTACAATAGTTTAAATAGTAGCGGTAATCGTAAGGTGTTTCTTTCCTTATTTTTGTTTTTACCTGAGGTAAGGTAGCGGGTAAATTTAAATTGGTGCCATTCCAGGTAATCTGGCAGTGGGCGTATTCGGTTAAATAATAATAAAAAGCCGAAGCCAGGGCAACACCACTGCTGCCACTAAGTACGATCTTATTGTTTTTGCTTTCAATTTCAAATACATCCTTACCGTTTACAGTGGCAATACTTTTGGTAACAAATGCCTGGCGTTGCTTAGGTAAGATCCGTGCAATGAGTTGATCAGAAGAGGATAGGTATGCCTGCGACCACAGGTTATTGAACGATAGTACAAACAGTACCGCAAATGGTATTTTTATTTTCATATTAAATTTTTAGGAACCACTTTTTATCAAAGAGGAACTTTAAGCCAAACAATTGTATAAGGAGTACACCCGTCCATACGCCAGCCTGTTGCCACGCAGTAGGGATGGTATTAATGATTCCGCCGAAGAGGAAGTTGGAAGTAGATTCGAAATTAAACAGGCCGTGAGCGAAAATGTAGATTAATATCGAATTGGTACCTATCCACACCATGGGCATGCACCATTTTTGATAATTACACACATCAATAAAATAATAGAAAAGCGAAAAAAGTATAATGCTCCAGCCGCCTGCAAAGAGTACGAAAGTGCTCGTCCACATGATTTTGTTGATGGGGAAAAGGAAGCTACCTGCCAGCGCAGTTAATATTAATACGATGCCTGCCATCGTTAAATACAACACTTTCTTCTTGGGATCGGGACACACTGCTTTATTCTTTATAAATGAACCGGTAAATATCCCCAGCATAGCGGAGCAAATGGCAGGTACAGTGCTCAGTAAACCTTCCGGATCGTAAACTGTACGGTGAAGCTTGCCGGGAAGTAACAAGCGGTCTATATATGCAGAAAGATTGCCCTCTGGCGTGAAAACTCCACTGCCAAAGCCCGGAACGGGCACAAAACGCATTAATAGGTAATAGCCAACCAGGATAGATACAAACCAGACGACCTGTTTTTTAAGTGGGCTATTGAGGTAAATTAAAGCGGCAAAAAAGGTTGCCAGGCCAATACGGCCCAGTACACTGGCAAAACGGATATGCTCATAACCTTTCCACTGCAGCAGGCCATTAACCACGGCACCCAGTAGAATTAAAATCAGGGTTCTTTTAATCAGCGCATAATAAATCTTACCTGTTGGTGCATTTCCGGTCTCTCTATCTGTAAAATACTTCTGATAAGAGAAAGGCATAGATACCCCTGAAATGAATATGAAAAGCGGGAAAATGAGGTCATAAAAGGTAAAGCCATTCCAGGGCGAATGGTGCAATTGGTTACTGATGCCCACCAATATCTTTTCAAATAAGGAAAGACTGGGATTGGTTGCAATGGTCCAGTCGTACGTGTTTTGCACCAAGGCGTGGTCTTCTTTAATGCCATGGGCTAAACCATGAAAAATACCTTCGCCGCTCACAATCCAAAACATATCAAAACCACGCAAGGCATCGAGCGAAAGCAGTCGTTTAGGTTTAGCTGCTGGTTGTGCTGTTGGAGTAACTGTGCTGCTGGCTTGATCCATGGCGCTTATTTTTTAATTAGCGTATTATAAATAATCTCGCCCTGATCATTAATAGCTTGCACGCGTAACTGGTTGTTGTTAACAGAGAATAACATAAAACCATATTCTGATGCCACCATTTCGGCATCGGCGATAAGTTTTACAGGTGTTTTTTCAGAAGCTGAACCGGAAATAAAATAATGTGTTTTTCCGGCAGGTTTAATGTACTGCATACTGTGTTCGTGCCCGGTAAGATACACATCTACACCGTATTTTTCAAAAGTTGATTTTAATGAATTGCGAACAGCTTTGGTATCATAGGCCTCAGTCCGGCTGCCGCCAGTATAAATAGGGTGGTGGCCTACTACAATTTTCCATTTAATTGCAGGATCGGCATCTGCCAGTGTTTTAACCAGCCAGCGTTTCTGCGCCGTGGTGTCCTGTCCTTTAACATTCGGGCCATATTCGGCATTGCTGTAAAATTCGGGTATAAGCGGGTTGGTGTCAATAAAAGCAATTAACACCTGGTTATTGAGATCACCATTGATGGGGAATTTTTTTGCATAGTAACGGGCAGGCATTTTCCATCTTCTGCTGATTTTGGAATATTCTACCTGTGCATCGGGGTTAGATTTGTAATCGTGGTTACCCAGAACCACATACCAGTCCCATTGCAGCGAAAAATCGGTATAGATATCTTCGAAAGAGTATTTAAAAGAGGGATCTTGAGCGCTGATTACGCCACTGGGATAAAAGTTATCGCCGGTAGAAATGATAAAATTAGCCTTAACATCGGATGCAGTAATACCCATCTGCCTGGCTACTTGCCTTTGATGATCGGCGCCATTACGGCCCCAATCCCCCATGGCGATGAAATTTAAAGCATTACTTTCTTTAATCAGGTTTTTTGTTGCTGAAGCCTGAGGTGAGTTTTTTATTAAAGTTTGTGCATGTAAAACGGAAGGAAGCAGCAGAATAGATAAAAGTAATTTTTTAATCATAGAGAAAGATTGAAATATTTAAATGATCTAAACATCAATGCGAAGAAGAGGAAGTATCATGAATTTTTTTTATAGAAGTTTGTCACATTGAGCCTGTCGAAACGCCTTGCAGTATTTGAGCAGATCCTTCAACAAGCTCAGGATGACAATTCTATATTATGATACAACCTCTTCTAAGAAATATATATTAATTGTATCCGGGATTTTGTTTCAGTTTAGGATTTAAAATTATGGCCGATGCCGGTATTGGCATTAACCTGTGGAAGGTCTGTGCATCTGTTTTAAAGCCCCATGTTCCCTCATACTTGCCGAAACGGATCATGTCGTTACGGTGCCAGCACTCCCAGGCCATTTCCCTGCAGCGTTCTTTATATAGATCTTCTAAGGTAACTGAAGTCCATGCCGGTGAAGTGGTACGAACGGCACGTAACTGATTAACCAATGATAAAGCCGTTTGACCTTGCGTAGGCGTTGCACCCCTTAATATGGCTTCGGCTTTCATTAATAAAATATCCGAATACCTGAAAACCGGTACGTCGTTATT
The DNA here is from genome assembly GCF_014196715.1 of Pedobacter zeae. Taxonomy (GTDB): domain Bacteria; phylum Bacteroidota; class Bacteroidia; order Sphingobacteriales; family Sphingobacteriaceae; genus Pedobacter; species Pedobacter zeae. Next base: position 1,556,206 of record NZ_JACIEF010000001.1, on the reverse strand, counting down.
CTGGTTTCTGCTTGATGAGGTGCTGTCGCAGTAAAACTTATTGTTTCTGTATCCCATATTCCACGCTATTTCATCGTTTCCTGCATCAAAAGGTCTGGATGCATCTCTAAGCGTAACATTTGGAGTAATATCTACCTGATAAGTGAGTGCAGCTGAACCATCAGAACCGGTGTAAAACTGATCATATCCTTTTTTGGTAGTCGCTACGGTTACTGGCGAACCATCGTAATACGTCTGCAATCCTTTTATCCACTGTGCATTCCTTTTATCATTAGGATCATTAAAATTAGCATAATACTCTGGCAAGGTGCTCATTGGTGCACTTGGTGTAAATTTTAAGCTGTACTTTTTCTGTAAAGAGCGCGGTAATGAGTAACGCGAATAAATCATGGTACCATTGCTAAAGCCCGGATCGAAAGGGATGGCAAAAATAAACTCTTTGATCTGAGGACCGTTGTCAATGAAGAACATTTTTCTGTAATCGCTTTCCAAGCTGTATGGAGAACCTGAGGCACCGATAATGGCATCGCACATGGCCACAGCATCGTTGTAGCGTTGAGTTCCGGTATATACTTCGGCATTTAAGTACATTTTGGCTAAGATAGCATAGGCAGTATATTTATTTGGGCGGCCATATGTGGCCGTTCCTACAGCACTGCTTAAATTTGGCAATACTTCTTTAAGTTCTGCCTCAATAAAATTAAAAACTTCCAGGCGTGTTTTGGTTTCGGGCGGTGTAGTTTGACCAAAAGTGGTCACAATCGGAATATTACCCCATAAATCCATCATCATGAAAAAGGCTAAAGCCCTCGTAGCCCTAACTTCGGCTACGGCCACTGTTTTTCCGGGAGATTCCGGAGCATCTTTCAGTAAAAACAAGCTTTGGTTTGCTTTACTGATGGTTGCTGAAAGCCATCCCCAGCCACTGCTGATATGTCCGTTGTCTTTATTCCACGAGTGCTTATGGTGCATTTCGAATACCCCTCCATCGTACCAGTTTCCGCCTCTTGCCGGCATAATGGATTCGTCAGTACTTAACGACTGCATAAAGAAATAATCGGTACTCCAGTTTTGACGAAGCTGTACATATACCTGACCGGTTAGCTGTATATAGTGTTGATCTGTTTGAGGAAATGTTTCAGGAGTTAGCTGTGTTTCCACTTTTAAATCCAGTTTATGGCAGGAAGTTAATACGCCTAGCGATAACGCAGTTCCTGCAATGTATTTGATAAGATTTTTCATCTTTTTAATTTTAGTTAAATGATACGTTTAACCCGAATAAAAATGTTCTGGTTTTAGGGTAAAAGTTATTGGTATCTACCCCTGGAGCAGTACCACCCTGGTTAATTTCCGGGTCTATTCCTTTATAACCGGTAATTACAAACAGGTTATTTGCTGTGGTATACAATCGAATAGAATTTACACCAGGAATAAGTCCTTTTTTGAACGTATATCCTAGTGTGGCATTATCTAAACGCAGGTAACTGCCGTTCTCTAAGAATCTGCTCGAATATTTGTAAGAGTTGAAATCAGCTGTCGATTCATTTTCAACCTCTACAGGGATATTGGTGAACTGGGCAGTACTCGGCCTGAATAAATCGGCACGGGTAACGTTCATAATTTTAACACCTAATACCGCTCTCATGAATACACTTAGATCAAAGTTCTTATACCTTAAATTATTTGACCAACCTAACATCGCTTTTGGTTGTGCATTTCCGAGAATGTAATAATCGGTTTTATTAAGCAAGCCCTGTGTTTTGATGTTTCCGGCTGCATCATAATACTGTGAAACACCATTAGCATCTTTACCTGCATACTTAAAGGTAAAAAATGTTCCGATCGGCTGCCCCGGTTTAAGTATTTGCAATGTTGCACCACTTTGTCCGGCGCCATCTGGAGAAACAGTAAGGCGATCCTCTATATTGAATCTGCTATCGTCCGATAGGGTAATGATTTTATTTTGGTTATGTGCCAGGTTAAAAGTGGTATTCCAGCTGAAGTTTTGGGTGCTAACCGGCGTACCATTTAGAACCACTTCAATACCTTTGTTGCTCAAACTACCAACATTTGCTGTATAAGAACCTGCCGGGAATAAGTTATTATCAACGCCAAATGTCAAAATCAAATCAGTTGTTTTTTTATCGTATACGTCTACTGATCCGCTTAATCTGCCATTAAATAGCCCGAAATCCAAACCAATATTGGTTGTAGCCGTTTTCTCCCATCTCAAATCAGGGTTTTCATTTTGGATGGCACCATAAGCACCTTCTCTTGGCGAACCGTTATAATAAAATTGTCCTACCTGCCCATAAATAAGTTTAGTGGTAAGTGGGGCAAATCCAAGCGAGTTACCTGCAATACCGTAACTACCCCTTAATTTAAGGGTTTTAAGAACGCCTGTATTTTTAAAGAAACTCTCCTGATCAATATTCCATGCTGCACCTACTGACGGGAAATAGCCCCATTTTTCGTTGGCTCCAAATACATTCGACCCATCTTTTCTGATCGATCCCTGGATGAGGTATTTATTTTTATAGTTGTAATTAACCCTTGCAAAATCAGAAATCATCAGTATTTCCTGATAAGTTACCCCCGGATTAAAATCAACCCTGAAATCAGGCACTGCATAGGGGTTTCCTAAACTTAAATTGTTATAACTAACCTGGTTAATCGGGAAATTTGTTGAAGTTGCCTGAAAACCATCGTTATTTAGCGATTGCTGATAAGAATAACCCACTACAGCATTAATATCGTGGTCGCCAAATTTTTTATTCCAGGTTAAATACGTTTCTAAAATTTTATTGGTGTTCTGATAGGCATTTCTTACCGCCACACCATCTTTACCCACTAAGTTTACAAAACTTGGTGTTGCTGGTGGCTCTGGGGTATTCCGAACGTTGTTATACCTCGAAGTATAAATGCTGTTATAAAATGCACCATAAACGTTTTGGCTGTTCTGATAAGATGCTGAAACATCGTAAGAGAAGCCGAATGGCAATTTTAGATTAACCGTTAAATTTCCCAGGATGTTTTTATTCTTCAGGTTCTCTGTACCGTTTTCGAGCATCGAAACCGGGTTATAGTAGCTGGTCTGGATAAGGTTATCAAAATAAGAACCGTCCGGATTCTTTACCGGCGATGTTGGCAGGTAAGTCAGCATCTGTGCCAGTACCGTATTACGGTAAGGAACGAGGTTGGCATTAGTTACTGAGTTACTAATGTTCAATCCGATCTTCAGCCTGTCGTTTAAAGCTTTCTGTTCAATGCCGATGCGGCCAATAAACCTGTTTAAATCGCTGGTTTTAATAATACCATTTTGTTTAAAATAATTTAAACTGGCATTGTAGGTGGTTTTTTCGGTACCGCCGCTCAGCGATACATTGTGGTTGTAAGATAAAGCATTACTGCGCTGTACCTCATCCTGCCAGTTGGTATTGGCACCCTTATCATTTGCCGGCGTGAGGGCAGAATTATTTTTTGCCAGGAATGCCTTTAATTGATCGGCATCCATCATGTCGTACCGGTTAGATACGTTTTCTATACCAAAGTAGCCATTGTAAGCAATTTGTGCTGCACCTGCTACACCTCTTTTGGTGGTAACCATAATTACACCATTAGCGGCCCTGTTACCATAAATAGCGGCAGCTGCAGCATCTTTTAATACGTCGATCGTGGCGATATCGTCTGGCGCCAGAATCGAAATGTCGGCACCAACTACACCATCAATTACAAATAATGGCGATTGGGCTCCATCACGAAGGGTAGAGGCACCGCGCATAATGATGGCTGCATTTTGGCTTGGATCGCCATTTCTGGTAATGTTTAAGCCTGGTACTTTACCTTGCAGCATCTGGCCAACATCACTGATGGCACCTTTATTTAAATCGTCGCCCTTAACTGTTGATATAGAGCTGGTAAGTGTTTTTCTGCTGCTTTTTCCGTAACCTACAACCACTACATCAGTAAGGGATGAACTGGCTTCGCTAATGGTTACCTGGTAGGTAGATGCATTGGTTACGGTAAGTTCTTTTGTTTGATAGCCTAAAAAGCTGAAGAGGATTTTATCTCCTGTTTTTGCAGTGATGCTAAAGGAACCACCAGCTCCGGTTGAGGTCACTTTGGTTGTACCCTTAACAGTAACTGAAGCACCTACAATAGGCAGTTTGGCATCGTCGACTAAATTTCCGGTAATTTTTCGTTCAGTTTGCGCATGGGCAACATTGAATACCTGGCCGAGGAGTAATAACAGCATGAATATGCCACTATACTTTAAGCGTGTACATTTAAATCTCATGATTTTGTAAAATTAGATTCATAAATTGTTTATTTGGTTATAAATGTTTGGAGATAGAATTTAAAATTTAATGTTTGGCGGTAAATATTTAGCAACCAGGGCTTTGTAATAAGGTTCGAGTTCTGCCCAGCTTTTCTGATTGGGATTTTTAGAATACAGGTCGTATGGATTAAACAGGTTAACCCATTTAAACATTTCATGGTCTTTTTCATTCATTAAATGATCATAGGCATTTTCCCTGTGCTGAGAATAAAAAGAGTGGTAGCGAAGCATATACAAGCCTGGTTCTGGCAGGTAGGGTTTCATCATATGGTATACGTATTCATCATGACCCCAAGACATATCTACCTGATCTAATCCGCAGTTTTGAGTGTAAACACCCAATTTTGTTTGATAAATTTCATTTTGATAATCAGGATTGTTGCTGAAAAATTCGGGGTAAACAATTTTATCTGAATAAGCACAACCTACAGGAAAAGTATCGCCAACCACAGCCCATTGTGGCTCTCCAAACAAACACAGTACCTTGCCCATATCATGGATCAATCCTACCAGTACCATCCAGTCCGGGTGACCGTCGTTTCTGATGGCTTCAGACGTTTGCAACAGGTGTTGCATCTGGTCAAGATCGGTATCAGGATCAGAGTCATCCACCAACTTATTTAAAAAATCAAAGGCACTCCAAATTGGCATTTCCTTTTTGTCGAACTTTAAGTACTCTGCTTTTTTCTGTTTGACAAAATCATAGGTCTGGTAGGTATGGTTAAGCCTGTAAAATTCTTTTACGCTATCCTTTTCCGTTTCATCATAATTTCTGAACTGCTCTTCCTTTTTGTCAGCATTGATGGTTTTCGGATCAGGGTAACGGGTTAAAATATCCTCTTCCCATTGATCGAGATTTTGCAACGGATTTTGGTTGTCTTTTAAAGATGTGCTTTGGTTTCTCATAAGGCTGGAAATTTGATTCGTTTGAAATTTTTGTTGGTTACCAGGTTAAAATTGAGTTTTTGTAAGCTTAAAATTTTATTTTTTGCCAATTTTATTTACTTAAACGATTACGTAAATCTTCTTTCGGAATATGAAATATGGAGTAAAATGTCTAATTTTTAGCAGTTGAAGCGGGTTTTTGGTTGGATGGAGGACTTTCTTCCTGGTCGCTTGCGAAAGAATCGGCAAAAGAAAAAAATAATAGTAACATCGACGTTTATTTTCTATTTTCGTTTGTTGCCAGGTATCTCTTCATCACCTGAAAAGGTACCGGGTTGCCGAATCAGTTAACTTGTTTTTGAATATCAATTTCGCTTGGTTATATTCGTATAGCCAGTGAACTGCTGTTCTTGATTGAGGTACTGGTGAGAAAAGGAGGACCCTGCCGGGTGCATTTCAGGCCGGTAATCCTTATCAACTAACAAACAAATGTAAAGACATGGCGGAAGCAGTTAATATTAAACGGTTGGCTCAAGAATTGAATATTTCTATAGCAACCGTTTCTAAGGCCCTCAACGACAGCTATGAAATCAGTTTAAAAACCAAAAACCGGGTATGGAACTTGGCTAAAGAACTGAATTATACCCCAAATCCCGCGGCGAGTAACCTCAGGAGCAATAAAACCAAAACTATTGCGGTGGTTATTCCCTGCGTAGCGAATAATTTTTTTTCATTATCCATAAAGGGAATTGAAGAGATTGCCCGGCAATACGGTTACCATGTACTCATTTATCAGACTCACGAAAATATAGAAGCAGAAATAACTTTTACCAACAGTTTGTTAAACGGGCGGGTAGATGGCATTCTTACTTCAGTATCGAGCAGTGAATATAACAGTGAGTATTATACTAAACTGGTTAAAAAAATCCCATTGGTGTTTTTCGACCGGGTGTACGATAACCTGGATGCAGTTAGGGTAACTACTGACGATTATGAAATTGCTTTTCAGGCCACTGAGCATTTAATTGAGGCTGGCTGTACCAAAATTGCCTATTTATTTGGACTCGAAAATCTTCCGGCAGGGAAAGCGAGGTTTGCAGGCTACCAGGATGCCCTGAAAGCGCACGGAATTGCTTTTATAGAGCAACTTGTTGTTAAATACCATGACGATGAAGAATCTAACCTGCAACAGATAAAGGAATTGCTTGGAAATTATAAACCGGATGCACTTTTTTCTTCAATTGAAGAATTTATCATTCCTGCTTATTGCGCCTGCCGGGAATTGGATTTACAGATTCCAAATCACGTTAAAGTACTCAGTTTTTCTAACCTGAGTACTGCAAAGCTCTTAAACCCCTCGCTCACTACAATTTCACAACCTGCCTTCGAGATCGGGCGCGAGGCGGCAAAATGCCTCTTCAAAATCCTAAACAATAAACAACTGGATGATGAACAGGATATCATATTGAAATCGGTGTTGATCAAGCGCGAATCTACAGGCTGTTAACAGGATAAATCTATGTTGTAACTACCGGATACGCGAAAACGTTTACGTAATTAAATAATTCAATTAAACCATCAACATTGGGATTTTTTCTGATTTTTAGAAAAAACCAAATGTAAAAAAACTTTATGAACCACCTGTCTGCATTCGATTATGTTGTTTTTTTGATGTATTTTATCATTGTTTCGGCATACGGGTACTGGGTTTACCGGAGCAAGAAAAAACAACGTACCGATACCAAAGATTACTTTTTGGCCGAAGGTTCGCTCACCTGGTGGGCAATCGGCGCATCGATCATTGCTTCCAATATTTCTGCCGAACATTTTATTGGTATGTCGGGATCGGGCTTTGCCATGGGGCTTGCCATTGCCAGTTACGAATGGATGGCTGCCGCCACGCTGATTATTGTAGCGGTATTTTTTCTGCCCATTTACATTAAGAACAGAATTTATACCATGCCCCAGTTTCTGTCTAACCGTTATAATAACATGGTAAGTACATTAATGGCTGTTTTTTGGTTACTGGTTTATGTATTTGTAAACTTAACATCCATTTTCTTTCTCGGGGCCATTGCTATCGAAACGATTACGGGTATTCCTTTTAATGTATGTATTATTTTTCTGGCGATTTTTTCAGCCATCATTACCCTAGGTGGCATGAAGGTAATCGGCTATACGGATGTAATACAGGTTTTTGTTTTGGTAGCAGGTGGACTGATTACCTGTTATATGGCACTTAAGCTGGTATCCGAAAAATTAGATGCACCCAGTGTTTTAGCCTCGCTACCTTTATTGCGCAGTGAAGCAGCTGATCATTTTCATATGATATTTTCGAAAGGAGATAAATTTTATAACGAATTGCCAGGCATTGCGGTGCTGGTGGGTGGTTTGTGGATCAACAACTTAAATTACTGGGGATGTAACCAGTATATTGTTCAAAGGGCATTGGGGGCCGATATAAAGACCGGACGTAGTGGATTAATATTTGCGGCATTTTTGAAGTTACTTATTCCGGTAATTGTAGTAATCCCGGGGATTGCGGCTTATGTACTTTATCAGCGTGGTTATTTCCAGTCCGAAATGCTAGATGCTGCCGGAACGGTTAAACCGGACCATGCTTACCCCGTACTGATGAATTTATTGCCTGCAGGGGTAAAGGGACTGGCTTTTGCAGCGCTCACCGCTGCCATTGTGGCCTCTCTTGCCGGAAAGTGTAATAGCATAGCCACCATTTTTACATTGGATATTTACAAAAAGTTTATCAAACCTGAAGCCTCCGAAACCCGGTTGGTTTCAGTTGGTCGATGGTCGGTGGTTGTTGGCTCCCTGATTGCCATTGTTATTGCTCCAGCCTTGCGTAGTTTCGACCAGGTTTACCAGTTTATCCAGGAATATGTTGGGTTTATCTCGCCTGGCGTTTTTGCCATCTTTTTACTCGGCTTTTTCTGGAAAAGAACCACTTCACGTGCCGCACTTACTGCAGCATTGTTAACCATACCACTGTCTACTTTATTTAAGTTTCTGCCTGCATTAAGCCATGGTACCATTGCAGCAATTCCCTTCTTAAACCGGATGTCGTGGGTGTTTATGATCATCCTGGTGGTGATGGCTGTGGTTACCTTAACAGATCCGAAAAGTAAAGGTAATCCACAGGGACTTGAAATTGACCGGAGCATGTTTAAGGTTACTCCGGCATTTACCATTGCCTCGGTGATTATCTGTGGTATTCTCGCAGCACTTTATACGGTTTTTTGGTAAGTATATTGTGCTTAAAATAATTTAACGTATTTATTTATAACGAATTGACGAATGAAGATTAAAGTTTTACTTTTTTTAACCCTGCTGATTCCTTTTGGCGCATGTGCTCAACATAAATTATATAATATTAAAAATTATGGTGCAGTTGGCGATGGTAAAACCAACGATGCTGCTGCTATCCAGAAAACCATAGATGCCTGCTCTGCTGCAGGAGGGGGACAGGTAATTATACCATCCGGCCATGTGTTTTTAACCGGCCCGTTTAACTTGAAATCGTTTGTTGATTTAAGAGTGGAAGGTGGTGCCAAGCTGCTGGCAAGTCCCGACGAGAAATTGTATACACAAAGCGCTTTTAGAGAAAATAGGGGCGAGGGGACCATTTGGATTGGCGGAGAAAAACTGGAGCAGGTGAGCATTAGCGGGAGCGGTGTAATTGATGGAAATGGGATTTCGTTTATGGGAGAGGAGCTTAACGATTCATATGTATTAAAACCCTTTAATGTTGTAGATCCACGGCCTCACCTGCTTACTTTAACCGGTTGTACTAAATTGAATATAGATGGGGTAACTTTTCAGAATTCTGCCTATTGGACGGTGCACCTGGTAGGTTGTAATGATGTATCGATATCGAATATAACGTTACTGAACAGCATCAAGATCCGTAATAGTGATGGCATTGATCTGGATCACAGTAAAAATGTGCGGATTACCAATTGTTTTATCGAATCGGGCGATGACTGTATCTGCTTAAAAAACAGGCGTGAATATGAAGAATATGGTGCCTGTGAAAATATTGTGATCAGTAACTGTACCATGACCTCCAGCTCATGTGCCATCAAAATAGGGTCTGAAAACATGGACCGGATCAGTAATGTTCTGATTAATAATTGTAATATCAGGAAGAGCAATCGCGGCATCGGCATTCAGAACCGCGATGAGGGTACAGTAAGTAATGTGGTTTTCTCTAACCTTTTTATCGAATCGAAACTTTTTTCGGATGTATGGTGGGGCAAGGCAGAGCCGATTTATATTACGGCTTATCCAAGAGCCACCAGCAATAATAAAGATGCGGGTTGGCGTTTACCAAAGGGACAAACCAAGGGCAAGGTTGGGGCAGTTAAAAATATTTATTTCAGTAATATCCGCTGTACCGGAGAAAGCGGTGTGTACATCAGTGGCGAAAGTCCCGATAAAATTTCGGAGATCTATTTCGACCAGGTTAGCGTATACCTCGATAAAACCACCAAAGAAGCAGGCGGGGTATACGATCGCAGGCCAAGCAATGTAGAAGGGCTTGTTAAAAGTGCCATAGCAGGATTTTATTTTGAAAATGCCGGATACATCAGCCTGCTTAACAGCAATGTAGTGTGGGGTGAAAATAAACCAGGCTATGCAGGGAAAGCCCTGGAACAAAAGAACGTTAATAAACTTAGAACGGTTAATTTTAGCGAAACCACGGTGGGTAAATAGAATATGATGAGATAATTTACCACCTTAGGCCGTGTTCTTCTACAGGATCTATCATATCAAATATATACTGTTTTTACTTAAACGTTTACGCAAATAAATACACCTAAATTTAATTAAAGGCCTGATTTTTTTAACAACTTCGCTATACCATAACCGCTGCCATAGGCAATAGTATGGAAAATATTCGCTGTTGTGGGACTAGAAATATATGTTAAAAAAGATAAACGTATTGGTTGATCTGCCCGATTTTGGCACCATAGAGTTGCCATTAGTTTATACAATGAGCATGGAAGGAAATGAAAAAGGTACTTGTTTGGTCAACTGTAAAATAATGCTCAGTGCCGAAAATCTGCCAGAATGGTTATTAAGCACCGCGTTTAGCATTGTTTATACCCAGGCAGAGGCTGAAAGTGCAAACATTGTTTCAGTGTGTGCGGATAGCGGAACCACAAACCGCTATCATGAAATCATGCTGAGCATTGTATCCTCATATATTAAGCTCAAAGAAGATCGTGTTGGCTTAAATTAGTTTATGGTGGTAATTAAAATTTAATTGCTTAATTTATTGAAATTTAACTTGTTGTTTGGCAGGGATTTCAGCCAATGCATAATTAATTTCATTGATGGTCTTGATACTGAAAACATGCCTGCCAATTAACCACCGTTTAATTTCATCAGGATTAATATCCAGAATCGAAGCAAGATCATTTTCTGTAGCACCCTTTTCTGCGAGCAATGTTGTCGTTTTATTGGCAACTTCGAGGTTTAGCTGGCCTAGTTTCTCAATTGCAGGATTTCCGGTTTCTTGCAGCCAGATCGAAACAAAATCGTTTTCTTCCATTTTATTCTTTTTATCTTTTAGAACAAGATGGTGCTTAATAAACAACCGCCTTGCTGGGCGGCAAATTTAGCGATTAAGCCCATTATTGCAAATCAGAATCAAAAGAAAGCTAATAATGCCTTTATTAGCTGTATGTCCATAAATAACCGGGTGATTGTTCTTATCTTAGTGCTTAATGCAGCCAAAATTTACCCTAAAACAGACCACCTTTTCGATTATTTTTTGGCTTTGCTTATATTTTGAAATTTAAATTAAATCTATTGTAAATGGCATCAGATCAGAAATTCGTAGACTTCATAATCGATCAGATTGATTATTCAGAACATGTTACCTGTAAGAAAATGTTTGGCGAATATGGTTTGTATTTTGATGCTAAGCTATTTGCACTTGTGTGCGACAATAAGCTGTTTGTTAAGCCAACTTTAGCGGGGAGAGCATATATCGTGGATGTTATAGAAGCACCGCCATACCCAGGTGCAAAAAATCAACTTCTAATCGAGGAGCAGTTGGAAGATCGCGATTGGCTAAAAAAACTGGTAACCATCACAGTAGCTGAACTGCCTGAACCTAAACCCAAGAAAAAGCAATAAAGGCAGGATCTAATTTTGCTTCCAACGTACGGTATTATTAAAAATGGTTAGTTGTTGTAATGGTGTTTAAATTTCGTAACAAGCTTGTTTTATTACCCTGAATTAGGGGCTGCAATGCTGACACAGGATTGCTATAGCATATATTTTCGCTATATTGTAACGATGAAAAATTTATGCCTGTTTTTATTGTTATCGCTTTCTTTTAGCCCTTTATTTGCACAGCAAACGCAAAAACCAATGCTTTATGGCAACAATTGGATGGCCATTACCGGAAAGCCGATGGCAGCTACAGCAGGGGCAATAGTCTTTCAGCAAGGTGGAAATGCTGTTGATGCCGCATGTGCCATGTTGGCCGCCACTTGCACCATGTGGGATACCCTGAGCTGGGGAGGAGAAACACAAGCGCTGATCTATAACCCGAAAACAAAAAAGGTGATGGCCATTAATGCGATGGGCATTGCCCCAACGGGAGCAACCGTAGCCTTTTTTAAAGCTAAAGGTTATAATTTTCCGCCCGAATATGGCCCTTTGGCAGCAACCACACCAGGTACGCCTGGTGGGCTAATCTACATGCTGAGCAAATATGGCAGCATGAGCCTGAAGCAGGTTTTAGCGCCTGCCATGCACATGGCTGCAGGTTATGCTATAGAAGCACAGGCGGCAAACAGCATGGAGCGCGATAAAGAATTGATTAAAACCTGGCCTTACAGCAAAAAAGTGCTGCTGCCACATCTGGGACAAAAACGCGAAGCACCAGAAGCGGGGGAGGTTTTTATTCAAAAAGATTTACTGTCTACCCTAAGCAAAATGGTTGAAGCCGAGCAGGCCGCGTTAAAGAAAGGCCGCTCCAGGCAAGAGGCATTAATGGCCGCCTACGATCGTTTCTATAAAGGAGATATCGGGCAAGAATTTGTTCGCGGAAGTAAAGAACAAGGTGGTTTAATTACCATGGATGACCTGGCTAAATGGAAACCTGTTGAGGAAGAAGCATTAAGCACCGATTATAAAGGCATTAAAGTTTACAAGTTAAAACAGTGGACCCAAGGCCCGGTTTTACTGCAGGCTTTGAATATACTCGAGAATTTTGACCTGAAAGCAATGGGTTATAACAGCTCAAAATATATTCATACCGTTTACCAGGCCATGAACCTGTCTTTTGCAGACCGTGATTTTTATTATGGAGATCCAAACCAGTACCCTGCAGAGCCGATGGAGGGCTTATTAAGTAAAGATTATGCCAAACAAAGGGCATCGCTTATCAGGTTTGATAAAAATAGTGCAAACATCGGCCCCGGCGATCCTTATCCATACGAGGGCAAGAAAAACCCTTATTTAAAGCTGTTAAAAAGCAGGGGCTTTAACCCCGATACAGGCAGCCGTAATTTTGCCCCGAAGCACGATCTGGGGAACAATACACCAAAAGAAATTTATGAAGACCGTTTATGGCGCGGAACAACATCTATAGAAGCTGCAGACAAAGCAGGTTGGGTGGTTTCTGTTACGCCAAGCGGGGGCTGGCTCCCGGCCTGTATTGCAGGTAATACCGGAATTGGAATGAGCCAACGCATGCAAAGCTTTGTGCTCGATTCTACCCTGAATCCCTTTAATGTTGTTGCGCCTGGCAAAAGGCCCAGAGTAACCTTATCGCCCTCGTTGTTTCTTAAAGATGGTAAACCTTTTATATCGGCTGCAGTTCAGGGAGGGGATACGCAGGACCAGAACCTGTTGCAGTTTTTTTTAAACATGGCTGAGTTTAACATGAATGTTCAAAAGGCAACCGAAGCGCCTAACTTTAATACCAATCAGCTTTGGCTTTCACTTGGAGGCTCTAAAACAAGCGACAGAGAACCAAAGCCTGGTCAGATTTTGTTAAATGCGAACACCAAAGAGGAGGTGCGCGATGAACTGAAAAAAATGGGCTATGTGCTCAGTTTCTCAGAACGGACCAGTGGGCCGATCAATGCTATTTATTTTGATTGGAAGCACAATAGCTTTCAAGGTGGTTCGAGTAACCATGGCGAAGATTACGGCATTGCATGGTAAACCGCTATCCAAACCTCATTTTTTTGATTAAAACCTAAAAATAACACTTTGGTCTACGGCTTTTTTGGGTTTGGAGGTAATAGCCTACTGAAATTTCGTGTGAACCATAATCGTAATTGCTCAGTTTATTAAGGCTGTAATCGTAGCCATAACCAATGCGCAGATTGGATCTTATAAACAATTCGCTGATGAAACCCAATGCCGCTCTACTGGTTAAGCCGCTTTGCAGGTTATCTTTTGGATAAATTTTTACCGAAGTTCGATAAACAGCGCCAAGCCAGAAACGCTCTTTTACGAGTAAAAAGGCATTTAAATCTAACGAAGTTGGTCCGTGTAAATCATCTTTGATTAAAAAAGTGGGTTTAAAAACAAAATCATCATTTACTGGCAGGGCAACTCCTGCACTCAGGTAAAAATGTGGTTGAATTTTTATGTTGAGCGAATTATAGTCGCTAAATACTGATAAGGTTTTAGAAAAGAGGTTATTAGCCGAAAAACCAATAAAAAACTTCTCATTTGAATAATGGATACCGGCACGTATATCGGGTTGGGTCTGACTTGTTGATCCGGTAGGAATGCGGTTATCGCCCGATTCGATAGGATCTAACATATTGCCGTTTAAAGAGGCCTGTATTACCCCAATGCCCATACCGAAAGCGAGGATATTGGTTTCAGTACGGTCGAGTTTTATCCTGTAAGCAAAATTTGCCGATGCATTTAAAGTATTCTGTGCACCAATTTTATCTTTGGTTACAATCAGTCCCAGGCCAAGACTTTCGTCATTTACCGCTTCATCTGCCGCTATAGAAAGCGTTTGTGGTGCACCGCGAACACCGGTCCATTGTGCCCGGGCAAAAGCCTGCAGGTAAAGTTCTTCCTTATAACCCGCATAGGCAGGATTGATGTACATGCCATTAAAAACATATTGCCCAAACTGGGCATCCTGCTGCGCAAAAGCCTTAACAGATAATAGTGTAATGATCAAAACAAAAAAAAGTCTTTTCAAAATGTTCATGTCTGTATTTTGTTTTATTTACCGGATTACCGTTACATAACCTTTGTAGTCTTGCCAGTTTGCCGTTCCATTTCTAACCCTAATTACGTAAAAATAAGTTCCATCAGTAAGCCCCGTAGCCGTCCAGTCGTTCTTGTAATGATTGGATTGATAAACCGTGCTTCCCCAGCGGTTAATGATCGTAACTTCGTTCGATTCGAAGGATTCCAGGTGTTCAATGTAAAAAGTTTCGTTTTTGCCATCCCCATTAGGCGTGAAAACGTTGGGTATTCTTAACCCCGAAATCTCTTTTTTATCGGTTGATGTATTATTGGCTAGGTTAGGATCAAATTCTGCAGCACTTACAGTAGCTGTATTACTCACCATACCCGATTGCTTAGATCTTACCCTGATAACCAGTTCGGCAAACTTGCCATTGGGTAATAAGGGGATGTTCCAGTTAATTGTTCGGCTTAGCTGATCGTAACTGGCTACTCCATCTGTGGGCTGATTCAGGTTCTCTAAAGAAAGATTTTCAGGAAGTGCATCTTTGATCGCCAACTGGGTGGCATCGTCACTACCGTTATTTCTAACATTCAGGTAATACTCAAAAACCTGATCACTCACTACGATCTTTGATTCTGATCGTTTTGTTATGGCAACATCTGCACTAAGCTGCGGCAATACAATAACCTCTATTTCATCTGAAATATCCGATGTACAGCCCAATTTATTTATAGCAGCAACTTTATAAATGCCCGCTGTAGCGGTAATAAGTTTCGGCTTATTTTGTCCTTGTACCAGAATACCATCCTTATACCAGATATATGAAGCTGCCCCAGCCGAACTGGCATACAGAACCACCGACGATCCTTGTCTGATCGTAATGGTTTGCCGCTCATCGGAAGCAACATGGCCCATTGCTGTTTGAATAAAAAACAAAAGCAAAGCCAATGACAGAAAGGAGGATATCCTTAGCTTCATTTATAAAACAATTACCTGGGAAACGAAATCGGTTTAGAAAGTAACCGCAGAGGCTGTGCCGGTAATGGTTCCAGGGGTGATGGTTGGTTTAACAGGTTTAGCTGTTACTGTAACATCATGATCTGCCCATTGCGCACAATATTTGTTGCCATTAATAACATAACCTACTTTTAACCGATGTGTTTTTGTTCCAACAGTAGCCGGAGCCGCTGGCGTATAATCTTTCGTTGTTGCACCTGCAATCGCCGTTTCTACGCCTCCTGTTACCGTATACCACTGATAGGCTAGATCCGGAATGTTGGTCGCATCAGGATTAGTAACCGCACCAACCTGGGCCAATGGACTTTCAAGACAGAAATCAGCCGGTGTGAAATTAACCACCAGTGGCTTAAGTACATATACCGGAATTTCCTGTAGTTCAGATTCGCAGGAGCCTGGTGTGGTCGATTTAGAACTTAGATAATAATAACCCGTATTTAAATCATTAGCTGCGATTTTATTTCCAGAAACCAAAGTAACACCCGTACTTGGTGTGGTAGTTTGTGTGGCACTGTACTTAACAATCCAGTCAGCTCCGGCTGGAGGAGCAGGTAAAGTAAGGTCGGATCCTTGGCAAAATAAATTAACGCCGCTTGTGGTGGGTAATACCTGGGCCGATACTTTCGAAAATGTACAGATCAACAGAAATGTAATGGTTAAAACGGTTTTTGTAATGGAGTTGTTCATGGGGATGATTTTTTTTGTTTATTAATATTGTGAATTAGTTGGCACCATCACATGTGGTGCCGATGGTTTTGGATTTATTTTAATATTGAAATTAATCTGGGTACTGCAACCCGCTGCATTTTTGATGGTCAATACTCCGGTATGCAAACCTAAAGCCGCATTTAAGGGAATGTTTAAAGGAATGTTTCCTGCAGGTAAGGGCTGGCTGTTAACCGGGGCAAAATCAGGTGTATCCCAGGTAATGCTATAGATAGTTGGATTGTTTAAAGCGTTAGTATAAGGGAGAGCAGAAGAGGTAAACCCCTGGCATATTTCAGGGTCAGTACCTAAGGTTAAATTTGGAAGCGGGTTTATAGTTACTGTAAAATCTGTTGTTTTCTCCTGGCAGCCCTTCGCTGTGGCCGTTATGGTAGCAGTACCGGTAAATGTAGTATTCCAGGTTACTTTACCATTGCTTGCATCAATAACACCGGCTGCTAAGGGTAACATGGAGTACACGATTTGCGTGGCATTTGTAGCGGTTGCAGTATAGGTGTCGGTACCGGTACCGACACAACGTGTACTGGTTAATCCATTATTAAAAACCGGACTGCTTACATTGCCATTTACGGTTATGTTACCGGTTATGGTTAGTGCAGCGCCGGCAGTACCAGTTACCGTATAGGTTTTTGGTGGCCCCGCTGTGGTTGGCGTACCGCTAATGGTTAATTTTTTTGTTGCATTATTGTATACAGCATTAATTCCCGCAGGTAATCCACTCACCGTAACATTAGTTGTTGCTGATGGGATATCGAAAACAATATCGTTCATGGCTGTACCCACGCACACTTCTCTGTCGCCTGATCCGGTAGTGGTTTTAGCCGAACTCTGATCGTTACTGCTAACCTGGTCGGGTTGTGAACCTGTGATGCTGGCATTGTTGGTGTTTACGCCTGTTTTTACCACTTTAGCAGTAATTTTTAAGCTGATACTGGCGTTACTGGCTAAATCTCCAATGGTCCATATGCCCGAAACAGGATCATAACTTGTACCTGATGGCGCTACGCTCGATACATAAGTAAAACCATCAGGAAGCAGATCTGTAACTGACACTCCAACTGCATTGCCATCACCTAAATTTTGGGCCTTAAGGGTAAAAACCACGTTCGTATTCAATTCCGGATAAGCAACGTCAACCGTTTTAGTAATAGAACGGTCGATATTACAAAGTGAGATATTTAATGGGAGGGAAGGCGCACTAATGCCGCAATCCAGGCTGTAACTAACGGCATAATTACCCGAGGTACTGGCCACATAGGTACTGTTATTAGCCCCGCTTATCGCATTTCCGTTAAGATACCACTGATAAGATGAAGCATTTGGATTTGCCGTAAGCGTTGCCGATGCACAATTGGTTTGCGATACCAGTGGCAGATCGCCCTTTTCGGGAAAGCGTGAAATAAAGTTAGACATGGAGAACCCGTCACCTTGTTGCACCATGGAAACGGTAAGCCGTTCCGAACTGTTAATCATGATCGTTTTTGGTGAGCCAATATTTGCCTTTGTAAAGCTTATTAAATACAGACCGGAAGTTCCCAGTGCTTTACGGGCACCGACACTGGGTATCGTTTCAATGTCGCTGTTGGTATAATTGGTTGTACCCTGTTGGGTTGTAAGGTAAATTTTAGCCGTACTCCTTGTAATGATGTAGCCAAAATAGGATAAATCACTATTGTTATAAGCGGTGAATTTACTGGTTTCGACTTTTTTGGATCCCGAACAGCTGGATATCGGGACTAAAGTAGCAACATCGACCTCGCAACCCCCTCCGCCTGAAATGCCAGCTGTACCTGAAAAAACTTGTACATTCTTACTCGCTACAATTCTTGACGACGAATATCGGCCTGTATTTATGCCTGGCGGATTTGCTGTACTATATGTTCCGGAAACAAAACCATGCTCAAACGTTTTAAAATCTCCAGCCTGGGCCAGCGTATAAGTAGTTACCCTCTTCTGGGTTCCATTCAGGTCAAAGTCGGTAACTGTAACTACGGTGTTGGCCTCTGTTGCAATCACCGTGGTCTGCTCGGCGGTTGAATTACCTTCGCCTCTAACCACAACATACTCCTGCCCCAATGAGGCAATAGGCGGAATTGGATTGTAAGCACCATCTCCACAACCGCCGGGAGCATCAAGGTCTGCTGCGGTATTCATCACAGCGGGTCCGGATGATTCTACCAAGGTTCCCATTGGTGCATTGAAAAGATAACTTTGTCCGGCATTTAACGTTGCTTTTGCTACTCCGGCTATTTTAACAATGGTGTTGTTTTCGGTAGCCATAATGCTATATATGGGAGCATGCGAACCGGTAGCAAGATTGCCGTCGCGATAGTAGCCTACTCGGAATGAGGTTCCGATTGCCGCGTCACCAAAACTGAAAAGTGAGGCATTACCCTTAATGTCTGTATCCGTACCATCAGTTCCTAAATTATCTGAAGCAACATTTCTTAAGTTAACTGAAACTGATCCGGTGGCTTCTATAATTAATCCGGCTCCGGATATTACGGTATTTAGAGGATGTGCAGGTACATCTTTAGGTAATCCGCTAAAGCGTTGTACATAAGGTGTACCCTGCACACAAGTGAAGTTGAATAAGAGTGTACCATCACTTTTCTTTATTGTACCGGTAACAGTTCCAACATCCGAAGTAATAACTATTTCGTTGGCCTTACTCCAATATTGCCATGGGGCAGGAGCAATATAATGCTTAGAATAACTGCTGGCATAAAAGCGATTAAAGGCACTTTTGTTGGCTTTGGCAACAAAAGGTAAAGAAAAATTACTAAAGCTAATCTTTGCTGCAGCCCTGACTTCATTGTGTGCAAACACAATATTTGCACAGCAAAGCAATATTGAAACCAATAAGCCGTTAAGTAAGTATAAATACAGCAGAAAAGCCTTAGTCATAAATAACCTTTTGAAACCCATATACGACTTCGCATGGACCTAATTATTCATTAAAGGCAGAGAGCGATTAATAAATTTTAGCATTATAAAACAGCCGATTTTATAGGATCGGATCTTATTGATGCTTTAGTTCAAATGTGTCAGTTTGTAGGGATCTTTTGGTCGAATGTAATTAAAAAATTGAATTAAAAAATACCTTTAATATTAATTTTTAATGCGGTTTAAAGTACTGTAAAGGCGGTTTTTACATAAAATAAGGCACATGTAATTCTACTTATACGGGTTTAATTAAAAATCAATTATGCTGTTTTTTAATCTTTGAGCTTTTGTGATTGTTAAGTTGTTTGTAATCAGTGTTTTATATTGATTTGTTGCACCAGAAAAACAAGAAAAAGCATTTGGAGAATAAAAAATGTTTTTTTTTGTAAAAATGATGTGTACAAATAGAATAAGTAGCATTTTTTAGCCCTTGAAAAACAATTCTGATAGCCGATTTGAAAACCCTATTTAGCAGAAGTTAACCAGGGTTTGTTTAGAGGATCCGGTTCTATAACAGGTGCTTAGTTTTGTGTGGGAACCTGATGCACTGCAAGGTTTGATGAATTTGTATTTTCTGGTTCGGGTATATGCGGTGTTTCACCCAGTGATTCTACTCCACAGGCTGCCCGGATAAATTTAAAAATATTGAGAAACTCACACCGGATATCCCTGTCAGATTGTATTGTATGCTCCATGTAGTGCCGCTTTAATCTGTTTATAGAAATATAGAAAGACCATTACATAAGCTAAATTAAGCGTTTAATGTAAGCATACTGTTTCGTAAATGTTAAGGAAATACTTTAACCATTTAAGGTGTTCGGATTGAAAGAGTGAGGATTATAACGAATAGCAACGATTGGTTCCTGTTTTCTCCTTACATTCTTTACAAGTAGTGTAGGTTATACCTGTTTCGCTCCATCCACCGTCTTTTCTTTCGAAAACACAAAACTCTCCATCAATTTCTACACACCTCAGTGTAGGCAAGAAAAATAATTTGTCTCTCTTAGCCTTTTTTTTTCTTAATTTTCTCATCATTAAACGCTGTTAAGGTTTCAAAATAATGGTATCCTCATATCTCATAATCAGCGATACCTTATCACCCAACACCTCATCTACCGATATCACCAATGCTTTGTTATCGCTTAGCTGATTGTCCTGTGCAAGCACAACCTTTTCAATTCTGAGACTGTCTGACTTAAAAGCGGAGCCATATTGTTTATCCAGTAAAAAATATAGTTTGTTGCTTCTTCTGTTCGTTGGAGTATAAGTTGCATGTTTAGCTGCTATCTTAAAAGTTTCATCAGCAAGGAGATAGGCGCCAGATGCACGGCTCTCTAAAATTCCGTAGTAAAAAGGACTAAAGCCTGTAGCAGTATCAGTGTCTGACCATGGCCTTTGCACCGTGAAAAGTAAAAAACTATTTTTGCCTCCATTTTTTGTTTCAAATAAAATAAGGTAAACATCGTACTCGCTTTTGCCCCCTCGATTAAAAGAGGTGAACTCATTTTTCCGCTGTTTACTCAATACCGCCCAGTCAACAAAATGATCCTGCTCCATCCAGCCTTGAAGAAAACCTGCTTTATATATTCTTGCACTGGTGGCGTTCTTTTCGGTGGCCAATACAGACTTACTTCCCTGCAACACACTTTGCAAAAATGCGCTATCTATGTTTTTAGTAAAGTTAAACGGATGTTTTCTGATGGTACACGAAACGTTCAATGCCACCAGCATAAAAATAATGAGCCTGCTGCTATTTAACTTTAACATAATTGATATTATTAAATGATCCTCCGATAAAAACCCTGTTCATATCATTATTGGGGTGCAATGGCATTTTGCCAACTACGTGTATAAGGTCTTGAAATGAAAATATAGTTCCATTTTCACCAACTCTTAACGAACCCAAAACACCAGCATCAATACTGAAATGTTCATTGAGTCCAATCCTGAGATGATATTGGGAACTGTTGTAGTTTGAATCTTTTTTCCTTTTCGATTGCGCATCGGCCGATTGTGTATATGGAGGTACATCGATACCGATAATTTCAGAAAGCTCAAACAAAAATGGCTGGTAGCCCGTAAACTGATCGAAACTTAACTCACCATAATTGAAGCCCCGGCGCGAGTGTACAAAAAACGAACCGCCACCGGTCCACCAACGATCAAAGCCATCGCCAATGCCAAGCCACTTTACAGGTGCAGCACCATCATTGTAATAATTAAAACTTAATCCTGGCCCCGAAAGGGTAAGTGAACCCACCACCTGGTTACGCCTGTGGTTGTTCAGCACAATATTGGTAGAGAGTAAGCCAAAGTAATTATTGTTTAAATTAATGTTATAAAAAGCAGAATTCTGCATCGTCCTAATCAGTTTTCTATAACTTAAAGGGTTTCCACCGTATCCTGCTGATATCGAATTGGTAAAGTCTATCTCAATATTATCGATCAAAGGATTAAGGTTGGTGCCAACAGTTTTCCGGTACAACGATATACTTCCACCATAGTTTGCAATGAAGCTGTTTTTGAACACCGCGCTTACGGCAAAACCACCGTATAGGTTTACCCCTGGGAAAGTTTGCTTTTTTCCATAGTTAAGATTTACATTAAGTCCGAAACTGAAATATGGTGTATAAATCCAATCTTTCTGAGCATAGGTAGCACCATTAAAAAGGAAGAAAAAGGCGAGCGCAATCAGGTATTTCATGGTAGAGCGGCTTTAATAATCAGGTTGCCGATACAGTAAATTATCCCCATATTCTTGCAACAGACTTTAGGGCCTAACGGTAGTTTGTATTGGTGATGCAATTTAACCAATATGATGCAGAATGCAAATACCCGGCACTAGCTAATTTGTGGCGTTTTCAATAGTTATAATTAGATGGTATACCCACTATTGGGTATTGTAATCTATCAATCGATCCGTTATATTTACGTATGCGATAACAGTATTTATCCAGTATATCCTTAAGCGGATGTTGTGCGGTGCTTTAGGGAGTATTCCATCTAAAACCTTTCAACTTATGAATATCTCTGTTGCAGATTTACATTGCCATCCTTCGATGAAACCTTATGGACGCAGTTTTCCTGATAGGATACCCGGAACAAATCCCTTAGTAAAAGACTGCATTTATTTCTATGGCAATCCACCGTTGGTTAAAAAGATTCTGAATAAGATTTTAGGCATTACCACCTTCCCTCAGGCTGGTATCCAGGCACTGGAAAAGGGGGGCGTTGGACTTATTTTTTGTTCATTATATCCTTTCGAAAAAGGGTTTGTCAGGAAAAATGCCTTGCCAGGCGATTTGGTTACGGATAGTGTAAACCTGGTTACGGGCATTGGAAAAGAGCGTATACATTATATTCAGGATCAAAACAATGGATATTTTACCGACCTGGAAAATGAATATGCTTTTTTAAAGGCCTTAGATGGAAGCATATTCACCTTTGGGTCCAAAAAAATCAGGTATGTGTTGTTAATGGATTTTAACCACATTGCTCAAAGTGCAGACGATGAGGTATATACGGTATACATTGGATTGTCTTTTGAAGGGATGCATGCACTTTATAATCGTTTTGAGGAGGTAGGAAGCGACGATCCTTTGGTAAAGCAAAGTTTAATGGATAACCTGGCAAAGGTAAAAGCCTGGCCGCATTGTCCGTTGTTTGTTACCTTTGCGCACCATTTTTATAATGGATTATGCGGTCATGCGGCCAGTTTAACTGACTTTTCAGTAAAACTGATCACGAATCAAAGTATAATGCTTGGAAAAGGCATTAATTCGCTGGGCAGGGATATGATCCGGGCCCTATTAGCTAAAATAAATGGAAAACGAATCCTGATCGACATCAAACATATGAGCGTTGCAGCCCGGAGTGAGTATTTCGAACTCCTGGATCAGGAATACAATAACGAACATATCCCTGTAATTGTCAGCCATGGAGCCATATGTGGCGATGAATATGCCTACAATTGGTTTTTAAGTGCAGATATTAACTTTTCTGACCGCGAGATTGTACGGATCGGGCAAAGCAAAGGACTGTTTGGGATACAATTAGATGAAAGGCGTATTGCCAGCAGTCATGAAATAGCGCTCTTCAGAAAGCACCTTGGCAGCGAGGCAATCTTACTGCATGCAGCACTCTTTGTATGGAGACAGATCCGTTATATCGCAGTATTGCTCGATATCAACAGGCTTCCGGCCTGGGATATCCAGTGTTTGGGAAGTGATAACGATGGCATCGTTAATCCTATTGATGGAATATGGACCTCTGCCGACTTTGGATTACTCAAAGACAGGCTTCTTATCCATGCCAATGCTTTTGTAGCGAACCCGGATTACAACATGTCGATGCCGGATAATCTGATCTCCGGAGAAGAAATTGTAGAGAAGTTTATGAGTTGGAATATGCTCAGCTTTATGGAGAAAAATTTCAGGTAATTTCTATACTCAACATTAAAAAAGAAAGCGTATGAACAACGACCGTAAACCGATGGACCCTGCAATAAAGAAATACCTGATCGACAGATTGCTCAATAATAACATTACAGTTAGCGAGCTTGTTGAACTGCGGCCTGAAATTAATGAATATGATCTCTCCGAAATTATTCAGCACATTTACGACCTTAACCTGGAGCAGGTACGTAAAATAGCAGCATTACAGCCTGTCATGGCCAAGGTAGATGCGTTGAAGAACAGCCAGCGCAATACCCGCTTCATAAAAAAAGTGAAAAATAATTTCCGTAAGCATATGGCTAAGCATAATGGGCTTAAAAACAGGGTAGTCGTTGTAGAGGGCGATTCCTGGTTCAATTATCCTATCCTGTTAAGCGATGTAATTGACTGGGTTTCCATGGAAGAAAATATGGCTGTTTATAGCCTGGCCTCCGGAGGCGATTGGCTGATGAACATGGTTAATGCCAAAAAGTATGTAGAACAGCTTTCTACGCTCCAACCCGATGTATTTATCATTAGCGGCGGCGGAAACGACCTGGTTGGAAACCGGAGGATAGCAGCCATGGTTACACATAAGGGGGATTCCAATGAATTTGAAAAGAGTGCCTTTGCAAAGTACCTCTATGAAAATGCAGCTCATCCGCCCGACAAGCCGGAAGATTTTAAGCGGGGTACCCAATTCATCTCCAAAGACTTTTATGCCTTGCTGGCTTTTTTTCAGCTCCAATATTATTTTATTATCAATGGTATTCTTACCGGGGGCAAAGGCAAAGGAGAAGAAGGTAAATTTCCGGGCATACAGATTATTACACAAGGTTACGATTACGCCATTCCAAGCGATAAAAAGATAGCAGGCTATAATCCGCTCAAATGGTATAGGCTGTTTGCACGGACTTTCCTAGGGCATGGCGGATGGCTAAAAACACCCTTACAGCTCAGGGGTATTTACGATCCGGAAGATCAGCGTAAAATTGTGTATGCCATGATTTACCTCTTCAACGAAATGATGATAGATATCGGTCGTATTTTTAGTGAAATGCTAGGGGAGAATAGGGTATTCCATATCGATTCGAGGGGATCAGTAGGTAAAAACGGTTGGACAGATGAATTGCATCCGTTGCCCCTGCATTTCAAAAAAACAGCACAGGCTTTTATCCAATGCATTAACCACCCCAATAAAAGCGGAAGTGCAGTTGTAGAAGTTTTAAAACATCAGGGAGGAGCAAAGAAATGAAAAAGGTATTGGTTTTAGTATTTATTACTACCTGCGCGGTAATGTCTTATCAGGGAAGCATACTTCAGCAATTGAGTGGTAAGGGAATCATTAACCTGGAGCTTGCCGGTAAAAGTACAGGAGCGGAAATTATTTCACTTTGGAACAATACCCGCTATGGTGATCAGACACTTTTAAACGTTGCTGAGCAGAATACACATCTTGATTTTCTTTTTATTTTGGTTTATGTGCTGCTCATCATGACCTTATCTAACGCGCAAATGCAGCGGGAAAAAACAGGCTGGTTAAATGAATTATTACGGCTTAATTTATTTCTCGCCTTTGTAATTGGCTCATTGGATGTAGTTGAAAATATCAGGCTGCTCCACAGTTTTCACCACCCGGCAAATCCAGCTGAATTTTGGCAGACAGATTTCATCGCATGGCCAAAATTTATAATCGCCGGCTGGGTGCTTTTAGTCTATCTCTTTTCGGTAATCAAGCGTTACTTCGTTAAGACCTGACTCTAAGCATTAAATCATAATTCTTTTCATCAAGCTGAAGTTCAACTTCATTATAACTTCATAAATCTGTATTTATTTCGCTTTCGAATTAAATCATTGTGTAACCATAATTTATTGAAATCAATTAAGTACCTGCATCACATATCAGGCTACTTACCTCATAAATTGGTTACCTGGGGAAACTAATTAGAAAAAAATAAATCAGATTAAACCATTCAACAAAAAAAACATGAAAAGAGTTGTCATATGCTTAGGCTTGTGTACTTTACTTTACGTAACGGGTTGTACCTCGAAAAAAGAAGAAAAAGAAGAAGTAGCTACTTATTCGGTAACCACACCGCTAAGAATGGATACTTCGTTTACCAAGGAATATGTCTCGCAGATCAAATCTGTCCGCAACATCGAAGTTAGGGCCCAGGAAAAAGGGTATCTTCAAAATATTTATGTGGATGAAGGCCAGCGTGTTAAAGCAGGTCAGTTATTGTTTAAGATTATGCCTAAAGCGGCACAGTCTGAATTGTTAAAAGCCCAGGCTGAAACTAAATCGGCAGAGATTGAATTGGAAAATACCAGGTTACTGTCTGATAAAAACATCGTTTCGAAAAATGAACTGGCTATGGCCAAAGCCAAATTGCAATCAGCAAATGCTGAAACCGCGTTGGCTAAATTTCATTTATCCAATACCGAAATCAGGGCACCTTTTGATGGTACCATCGACCGCATTCCTTTAAAACTGGGTAGTTTGGTTGATGAGGGCGCTCTGTTAACCAGCCTTTCAGATAACAGCCAGGTTTTTGCATACTTCAACGTATCAGAACCTGAATATTTAAATTATCAGAGTGCGGCAAAAGCAAAAAGCCAACAGGAAGTAAGTTTATTATTAGCTAACGGTGAGTTTCTTAAATCGAAAGGTAAAGTAGAAGTTATTGAAAGCGAATTCGATAACGAAACAGGTAATATTGCTTTCCGGGCAAGGTTTAACAATAGCGATAACCTGCTTCGCAATGGCGAAACCGGTAAAATACATATGGTTGTTCCGTTAAAAAATGCCCTCATTATTCCACAAAAGGCCACTTACGATATACAGGACAAAACTTATGTTTTTGTAGTTGATAAAAATAATAAAGTACATTCCAGGATGATTACCATCGCAGGAGACCTTCCTGATTTATACATCGTAGGCGATGGCATTACCGTTGAAGATAAGATTTTGCTTGAAGGGGTACAGAAGGTTAAGGATGATGATAAAATTGCCTTTAAATTCCAGCAACCTCAAGAAGTGTTGAAACAATTGAGATTGAAAACAGAATAATCTAAATCCTCTATACTTAATTTATGTTTAGTAAATTCATACAAAGGCCCGTCCTTTCTATCGTAATATCGCTTGTTATTGTGTTTTTGGGTGTACTGGCCATCAGCTACCTGCCCGTTACGCAATTTCCAACCATATCTCCACCCAAAGTAAATATTACTGCGGAATATCCCGGAGCGAATAACGAATTATTGATTAAATCCGTAATCATCCCGCTGGAGCGTGCACTTAATGGTGTACCGGGTATGAAATACATTGCCTCTGATGCCGGTAATGATGGCGAAGCCTCTATACAAGTGGTGTTTAAGCTGCGTACCGATCCCAATCAGGCTTCGCTTAACGTGCAGAACCGTGTAGCTGCCGTTACCAATAAACTTCCTCCTTTGGTAATCCGTGAGGGGGTAAAAATCTCACGCGAAGAGCCCAACATGCTGATGTACATCAACCTGTATAGCAAGGATCCTAAAATGAACCAGAATTTCCTGTATAACTATGCCGATATCAATTTGCTTTCGGAGCTTAAAAGGGTTGATGGTGTAGGTTTTGCCGATATTTTGGGTGATAGGGATTACGCTATGCGTATCTGGTTAAAACCTGATCGCATGCAGGCTTATAAAATCTCAGTGGATGAAGTAATGAATGCCCTTGAAGGACAAAGTTTAGAGGCCTCGCCCGGTAAAACAGGGGAGAGTTCCGGAAAACGTTCACAGGCATTCGAGTATGTGTTAAAATATTCAGGGCGTTTCAGTACCAAAGAAGGTTACGAAAATATTGTGGTTAGGGCTACCCCTGATGGCCAGTTGCTCCATTTAAAAGATGTGGCTGATGTAGATTTTAGTGCTTCAGCATACAACTTATATTCTACATTAAATGGAAAAGCATCGGCGGCTATTGTTTTAAAACAATCTTATGGCAGTAACGCCAGTCAGGTGATTAAGGATGTTAAGGCTAAAATGGCCGAAATTAAAGCGGCTTCATTTCCAAAAGGTTTAGATTACGAGATCAGTTATGATGTTTCCAAATTCCTTGATGCATCTATCGAAAAGGTAATCCATACCCTGGTAGAGGCCTTTATTTTGGTGGGTTTAGTGGTATTCCTGTTCCTTGGCGATTGGCGTTCAACGCTTATTCCGGCTATTGCCGTACCGGTATCGTTAATCGGAACATTTGTGTTTATGCAGTTCTTTGGCATTACACTTAACTTAATTACCTTATTTGCCCTGGTACTCGCCATTGGGGTTGTAGTAGATGATGCAATTGTAGTAATTGAGGCAGTACACGCCAAGATGGAGCACGACAGGCACCTCTCGGTATTAAAAGCTACGCAACAGGCCATGAAAGAGATCGGTGGTGCCATTATTGCCATTACCTTCTTAATGGCTTCGGTATTTATTCCGGTAGCGTTTATGTCTGGTCCTGTGGGCATTTTCTACCGTCAGTTCTCCATTACCATGGCAACTGCAATTATCCTTTCGGGTATTGTGGCTTTAACACTTACACCTGCATTGTGTGCCATTATGTTAAAAAACAACCATGGCATGGCTAAGAAGAAAACAGCTATTGATCGTTTTCTAGATGGTTTCAACCGTGGTTTTGCTAAATTATCGGGTAAATACCAACTGGTATTGAGCAAGGTAGTAAGCCACAGGTTGTTAACCTTTGGTGTACTGGTGGCCTTTTGTCTGGGTGTTTGGGTATTGAGTGGAAGCGTGCCTTCGGGCTTTATCCCTAACGAAGACCAGGGGATGGTTTATGCCATTATCCAAACCCCTCCGGGATCTACTTTGGAGCGTACCGACCAGATAGCAGAAAAACTGCAGAAAATGTGCGAAGACATCGATGGCGTTAAATCGGTTTCATCTTTGGCTGGGTATGAAGTTCTTACCGAAGGTACAGGATCTAACTCAGGTACCTGTTTAATTAACCTTAAAGACTGGAGCGAACGCAAGCACTCTGCCCGCGAAATCATTGAAGAGCTGGAGCAAAAATCAAAGTCTATACCTGGTGCAACCATCGAGTTTTTCCAACCACCGGCGGTTCCGGGTTATGGTGCTGCAGGCGGTTTTGAACTCCGTTTACTCGATAAAGCAGGAAGCGGCGATTATAAAAAAATGGAAACCGTTGCCAATGATTTTGTCCGCGAGCTGAACAAACGCAAAGAGCTGTCCTCTGTGTTTACCTTCTACAGTGCCAGTTTCCCGCAATACATGCTGGATGTTGATAACGATATTGCCCAGCAAAAAGGGGTGAGCATCGATAATGCAATGAATACCATGTCTACTTTTGTGGGTAGTGATTATGAAACCAGTTTTATCAAGTACGATCGCCAGTACAAGGTAATTGTTCAGGCGCTGCCTCAATACAGGGCTTTGCCTGAAGATATCTTAAAGCTTTCGGTTAAAAATAACCGCGATGAAATGGTGCCTTTCTCGGCCTTTATCAAAATGCGAAGGGTTTATGGTTTGTCGGAGATTACCCGGCATAATATGTACAACGCTTCTGAGATCAGCGGACAGGCAGCTCCGGGTTACAGCTCTGGTGAAGCCATTAAAGCCATTACCGAGGTGGCACAGAAAACGCTGCCAAGAGGATTTGGTATCGATTGGGCCGGTATTTCTAAAGATGAGGTATCAAGAGGTAACGAAGCCATTTACATCTTCCTGATCTGTTTAGGTTTCGTTTACCTGGTTTTAGCCGCGCAATATGAAAGTTTCATTTTACCACTTTCGGTAATCCTTTCACTACCTGCTGGTATTTTTGGAGCCTTCCTTTTCCTTAAAATATTAGGATTAGAGAATAACATTTATGCCCAGGTAGCCATGGTCATGCTGATTGGTTTGCTGGGTAAAAATGCGGTGTTGATTGTGGAGTTTGCTACACAGCGCCATAGTCAGGGCGCAACAGTACTTAAAGCCGCAATGGAAGGTGCAATTGTGCGTTTCCGTCCGATTTTAATGACCTCTTTTGCCTTTATTGCAGGTTTAATCCCGTTGATGATCGCAACCGGGCCGGGTAAGATCGGTAACCGCACCATAGGTTCGGCCGCTGCCGGGGGTATGCTTTTCGGTACCATTTTCGGGGTAATTGTGATCCCTGGCTTATATTATATATTCGGATCAATTGCGGCAAAACATAAGCTGATCAAAATTGAAGAAGAACATCCGTTAACAGAAGAAATTGAGAATAATGTTTAAGAATCATATTTTTAAAGGCCTCGGACTGGTGCTGGTATGCGCAGCATATACCGCCTGTAAGCTTCCGGAAGTAGCCCAAAGAGCCGAAAATAAAAGTGTACCGGTGAGCTTTAACGGCTCGCAGGACACTGTAAGCACCGCCGGTATACAATGGCGTAACTTTTTTACCGATCCTTACCTGATCAGCCTGATCGATACTGCATTGAAAAATAACCAGGAGCTGAACATTACCCTTCAGGATATTGAAATTGCTAAAAATGAAATTAAGGCAAAAAAGGGAGAACTTTTGCCAAGTGTAACCTATGGTGTTGGCGCCGGTTTAGATAAAGTTGGCCGTTATACCAGCTCGGGAGCCGGCGATGCCTCTACCGAAATTACGCCAGGTAAAGGTGTGCCGGAAGTATTGCCCGATTATCGTTTCGGCTTACAAGCCAATTGGGAAGCCGATATTTGGCATAAACTGCGTAATTCTAAAAAAGCAGCCATTAACCACTACCTGTCTACCGTAGAAGGAAAAAATTTCGTAATTACCAATTTAATTGCCGAAATAGCAAATTCATACTATGAATTGTTAGCCTCTGATAATCAATTGGAAACGGTTAAAAAAACGATCGAACTTCAAAGCAATGCACTGGAATTAATGAAAATCCAGAAACAGGCTACAAGAGTGAACGAACTTGCCGTGCGTAAATTTGAAGCTGAGGTATTAAGTTCGAAAAGTTTGGAATTTGATATTCAGCAGGATATTACCGAGAACGAGAATAAAATTAACTTTCTTTTAGGTCGTTTTCCTCAGCCCATCATGAGGGATAAATCCAGCTTTACAGATCTGGTACCGGCAACTGTACACTCGGGTTTACCTTCCCAGCTGTTGGCCAATCGTCCTGATATTAAACAGGCCGAATACGAATTGGCAGCGGCTAAATTAGATGTTAAAGTGGCTAAAGCCCAGTTTTATCCTTCACTGGGTATTTCGGCAGCCATTGGATACCAGGCATTTAATCCTTCTTATCTGCTAAGGACCCCAGAATCTTTGATTTACTCATTAGCCGGAGACCTTGCCGGACCGCTAATCAATCGAAATGCTATAAAAGCTGAATATTCTTCTGCAAATGCAAAACAGTTACAGGCTGTTTTTGAATATGAAAAAACCATTTTAAATGGTTATATTGAAGTAGCCAATCAGCTGTCTAAGATCAGTAACCTGCAAAAAAGTTACGACCTGAAATCGAAACAGGTTATTGCGCTCAACCAATCGATTGATATTTCGAACGATTTGTTTAAAGCAGCCAGGGCGGATTATTTTGAAGTGTTGATGACGCAGCGCGATGCTTTACAATCGAAATTAGAATTAATCGAAACCAAAAAACAACAATTAAACGCAGTGGTAGATATTTACCATGCACTTGGTGGCGGTTGGAAATAGCAACACTAAGCACATAAATAACTGCAAAACCTATTAAATTATCCTTATACATTACAGGCTGTTCCAAACCGGAACAGCCTTTTGTTTTGTCATTCTGAGTGTAGCGAAGAATCTTTTACGATCATCAGCCATGCCAGATATTACCATCAGGTACATAAATTTTCTAACTCAATAAATTACTTCCTCATTTATTTATCATAAAATTCGTTTGGCAAACAATGCGATTCGCCTGTGGTTATCTAATCATTGAATTTATTATCATATCTGAAATAAAATGGGAAAAACAACATTTAAATTTGGCGAATTAGAGGTTAACCGTTTAGGTTACGGCGCCATGCAGTTAACCGGTAGCGGTGTTTTTGGCGAAGTGGAAGACCGTGAAAATGCAATAACCGTTCTGCGCGAAGCAGTAGCAAATGGCGTTAATTTTATTGATACTGCAGAGGCCTACGGACCAAAGTTTAATGAGTCGCTTATTGCCGATGCTTTATCACCTTTTCAAAAAGATCTTTTTATTGCTACTAAAGGTGGATTTGACCGCCCAGGTCCAAACAATTGGGTGCCAAATGGAACGCCTGAAAAAATCAGGGCAGATATTGAGGGCAGTTTACAACGTTTAAAAGTAGATTCAATCGATTTATGGCAACTGCATCGCATTGATCCTAATGTCGATGTAGCCAAAACCCTGGCGCCTGTAGCAGAAGCTGTTAAAGAAGGTAAAATAAAAAATGTGGGTTTGTCAGAAGTAACTATCGATCAGATCAAACAAGTGCAAGAAATTCTGCCTATAGTTTCCGTTCAAAATTTATATAACCTTGGCAATAGACAATGGGAGAGTGTGTTAGACTTTACAGCTGAACAGGGCCTGGCCTTTATTCCATGGTTTCCGCTAGCTTCAGGTCCGCATAAATTGGAGAATAAGATCAAAGCGATTGCCGAAAAACATAAAGCAACAACTGCCCAGATTGCTTTGGCTTGGTTATTAAAAAGATCATCAAATATCCTTTTAATCCCTGGAACAAAATCTGTAGATCATTTAAAAGAAAACTTAAAGGCCGCAGAAATTGAATTAACTGACGAAGAATTTGAAAGCTTAGCTAACTAATATTGCCTTTCTGGGAGTAGGATCTTTTTTGCTTTAGTCTACTTCGCATTACTGGTCTTAGCATTTCGCTAAGGCCTTTTTTATTACAATAATTTGATACAGATATTTTCCGGTTTAGATACCGGCATGCGCCAGAATCACAAATAGATTATGCAATGTTATTAAATTAAAGAGGATACACAAATACCTGTCGTCCTGAGCATAGTGATGGATCTTTTTTTCAGTTTACACCTATAAAAACCTTTTTATTTGTAAATAAGCCATTACGGGACCACATTATTTACCAATATTCGCATTTAAGTATGATATTTAAACATGAAACGAATTACCCTGATCACTGCTATTCTATTTTCTATCATTTTTCAAAAAGCCATGGCGCAAAATCAACCCAAAAACGCACCCGCAATTTTAAATCATATCGCTGTTTATGTAGCCGATTTAAATAAAGCCACAACCTTTTACGAAAGCGTTTTTAACCTTAAAATCATTCCCGAGCCTTTTAAAGATAACCGCCATACCTGGTTTACCCTGGGGCCTGCCGGACAGTTGCACTTAATACAGGGGGCAAAGGGCAACGAAACTTTTGATAAAAATGCACATTTGTGTTTCAGTGTTCCATCGGTTGATGATTTTATAAAGAAACTGAATGCCAAAAATATCAGTTTTGAAGATTGGTCGGGAAATGAAAAAGGCATCACCCTGCGCGTAGACGGCGTAAAACAGATCTATTTCAAAGATTCTGACGGACACTGGCTGGAAGTAAACGATGCGAAGTAAATTTTTTACTACGCGACAATTTAATACTGGTTCATATCCTATATTTAAACTTCATCCATTGTATTATGAAACTCCATCTTCAACAGTATTTTCTTGCCTTCTTTTTAATCATCGGTTTATCCGGTCAATCTATTGCCCAGAACGAAAAAGCCGAGACTGATTTCAAAGCCGTTATGGAAAAATATAAGGCAGTTGGGGCTTCTGTTGCGGTGGTAAAAAACGGCCGGATTATCTATACCCATTCGTTTGGCTTAAAAGATTTAGAGAATAAACAACCATTGGGTGATCAGGATATTTTTAGGATCGCATCCATATCCAAGTCTTTTTCGGCAACTTCTGTTATGCAACTGGTAGAAGCAGGTAAAATTTCGCTCGATGATGATTTTGGCGATCTGGTGGGTTTTAAGATCAGGAATCCGAAATTTCCGGATCAGAAAATTACCTTAAAAATGGCTTTGTCGCACACCTCCAGTCTAAACGATTCACAAGGATATTTAAGTCTCGACCTCATCAATCCGGATAAAAATCCTGATTGGGCCAAATGTTACAGCAATTATCCTCCGGGAAGTAAATTTGATTACTGCAATCTTAATTTTAACCTGATCGGTGCAGTGATTGAGAAAAAATCTGGCGAACGCTTCGATAACTATGTCAGAAAACACATTCTAATGCCATTAGGGCTTTATGGAGGGTATTGTGTCGATTCTTTGGATAGTACACGTTTTGTGCATTTGTATGAATATAATGCGGTTAGCAAAACCTATACACCCTCGCCAAATGCCTATGCTCCAAGGCGGACAGAAATTGCCAATTACGTAATGGGCTATTCTACGCCAATTTTTTCGCCAACAGGAGGAATGAAAATTTCGGCTACCGATCTGGCTAAATACATGATCATGCACATGAATTACGGCACATCAAACGGAGTTAAAATTATCACTAAAAAAAGTGCAAAAAAAATGCAGACTGCCTTAACCGAAGATGAAGGTTATGGCCTGGCCATCAGAAGTGCAGATCATCTTATCCCCGGGCTTAAGCTTAAAGGACATACCGGATCTGCTTATGGCTTGTATAGTACCATGTTTTTTGATCCAAAAAAGAAATTTGGATTCGTGATCATAACAAATGGAATAAATGCTACTTATACCGATGGCTTTCCGGATTTTAGTCGCGCAGCCATTAATAGTTTGTATCAATCTTTTTTTAACTGATTTAACTAACTAGAGCAGGTTTGCCAAACCATTCTTGTTAAAGAATACAGTTAATGTTCTGATACCGGCTTTTGGATGGATGATACTATCTCCCTTTACTTTTTGGTCGAAAATATTTTGGACAGGAGGTAAATCAATTAAATGCCTGCTATCGGTAATGGGTAGGTTAACGGCTACCTGATCTTTGCTTTCATTTTTAAGGTTCATACAAATTATTGTTGGTTCACAAATCGTTGATAGGCACTTCCGGATTTAACTTTTTCCATCATTAAATGTTCCTTCAGTTTTGAGAATTCCATACTATGTAGTGCTTTAACAACCGATTTTAGTTTTTCAGTGCTGATGCCCAGTCTGGCAGCCCAATAATTGCGGTCTTGTTCATCTGCAAGTTCGATAAATTCTTTCCTGGCATTCATCGAATTTAGTTGATATTCCATTTTAACAAATTTTGGTTAGTGATATTCATTAAAACAGTGGCATATCCCTTTTTGTTTTCAGGTTTTGTCAGTAAATTCTCAAAAAAAAAGCAGCAAACGGTAGAAATGGTAGGTTTCTGATAAAACTGTGTCAGCCTGATGCTTACGGATTAAAATGTCGGTTCAATCCCCTGGTTTCTACCTGATTGAAAGTTTGGTAATTATCCCCAAAAAGAGTAATATTTTTTATACAAAATGCTAGGTTTTGTGGATTTACATTTTTATTATTGTATTGTAATACATTTTTTACAAATGCCAGACCTCTTTCAGCCAAACACTCAAAATCTATCCCCGCGTTTAAAATTTTATCAGGATAATCGCTTTGTATTATCCCTTTGGGTGTTGATCACCCTGATTTTCGTAGTAGATTCATGGGCAACACACCGCTACAATAACTACCTGATTTTCGAAAATACATTTAGAAATTTATTGCAAGGGCGTTCACTTTATGCTTATTATCCGGCATATCACGACGATGCCAACCACTATGGCCCGATTTTTAGCGTGTTAATAGCCCCCTTTGCCATTTTTCATAACTGGATCGGTTTACTGTTGTGGAACCTGTTTAACTGCTTCCTGCTTTTTAAGGCAGTACAAACCCTGCCTTTAACCAACGATCAAAAAGTAATTATCGGCTACATAGCCATTCCCTGCCTCATAGAATCGATGCTTAACCAGCAATTTAACGCAGGTGCCGGAGCATTAATGATATTGAGTTATACCTTACTGAATAAAGATAAAGGGATATGGGCCGCACTTTGCATTGTTCTCGGCACCTTTATTAAACTCTATGGTATAGTTGGTCTGGTATTCTTCTTTTTTGCTAAAAAAAAGCCGGCCTTTATTCTATGGCTCATACTATGGTCGGTAATTATATTCTTATTACCCATGCTATTTGCTTCGCCAGCTTATGTGGTACAGTGTTATGTAGACTGGAAGAATTCGTTGGTAGGTAAAAACATGGTTAATGTTTTGGGCGATGGGATCGATATTTCTATTATGGGTTTCTTTAGGGAGCTTTTTAATCAGGACAAAATACCGAATTTTCTATTTCTGTGCCTGGGTTCGATATTGTTTATGCTCCCTTTTGTAAATATTTCGCATTTTAAAAAGCGCGGATTCCAATTGATGATCCTGTCATCAGTAATGATTTTTCCGATTATATTCAGTACAGGAGCGGAAGACTGTACATTTATAATTTCGATCGTAGGGGTAGGTGTTTGGTACGTGAAAGAAAGGAATGAGGCGATGAAAAAAGTATTGTTACCCGTTTTGCTCCTAATTACCTGTAATTTCCCGCTGTTATTGTTTCCGGTCTTCTCCAAATCACATCCTTTATCCTTGGCCATTATCAGCCTGCCTTATTTCCTGGTGTGGTTGAGGGTTATATATAATGCTACCAATAACAGGTTTGCCTATGCCGAAGAAACAGAACCAGAAATGGTTACTGCGCTAATAGATTAAGTTTAACATTTTATTTTTTTAAGGTTTTAATGTCCGTTTACAGAAACGGATGTTAAAACCTTTTGTGTTATCAGGCTGTTTTATAGCAGTCTAATCAAAAGTATTATGGATGATAAACAAAAAACAGGTAGTGCTGACCGCAGTAGGATCAACATTAACGAAGGTTATGAGCTCGATTATTGGTCTAACAAATTTGGCGTAAGCAAAGATAAATTAAAGGCAGCAGTGCAAACGGTTGGTAACGCTGCTCAGGCAGTAGAAGATTTTTTAAGGAAATAAAAATTTGGGTATGAGTCTGGAAAAATATGTGGCAAAACGCGATTTCTCAAAAACAGCAGAGCCTAAATCAGGTAAAAGCAGCGACAGGAACAAATTACATTTTGTGATTCAGAAGCACGATGCCTCACGTTTGCATTACGATTTCAGACTCGAAATGGAAGGTGTTTTAAAAAGTTGGGCCGTACCAAAGGGGCCATCAACCGATCCCAAAACCAAACGCCTGGCCATGATGGTAGAGGATCATCCTTTTAGTTATAAAGATTTTGAGGGCATTATTCCGCAGGGAGAGTATGGAGGTGGAACCGTTATTGTTTGGGACGAAGGTACTTATGAGCCGATTGAAAATATTAAGGGCAAAAAAGCACAGGAGAAACATCTCTTACAACAGTTAAAAGATGGCTCTTTAAAAATTAAATTAAACGGAGAAAAACTCCATGGCGAATTTGCGCTTGTTAAAACACATGGCATGGCTGAAAACAGCTGGTTGCTGATCAAACACAAAGACGATTACGCTTCAACCAAAGACATTACCAAACAGGATAAATCGGTACTTTCTGGAAAAACGATAGAAAAGATGGAAAAAACATCCGGTAAGGTTTGGAAGGATGGAAAAGAGCAACCTGTAGAGGCCGGAATAAAAGATCCTGAACCGGAAGTGAAACAAGAAACTGCTGTCAATAGTGATCAGCCCAATGTAAAGGACATTCTAAAAAAGGCACCCAAATCCGTTATTCCTAAAAACATTAAACCCATGCTGGCCACACTTGTGGATGAAGCTTTTGATGACCAGGACTGGCAATATGAGGTAAAATGGGATGGTTACCGTACCCTGGCTTTTATCAATAAAGGAAAAGTAGAACTCTTTTCGAGAAACAATAAATCATTTAACGAAAAATTTTATCCCATTTATGACCTGTTAAAAGATTGGAAAACCAACGCAGTGCTGGATGGTGAAATTATAGTACTGAATGATAAAGGCATATCCAACTTTGGCTCATTACAGAACTGGCGGAGTGAGGCCGATGGAGAACTGGTTTTTTATGTGTTCGATATTTTGTGGTATGAAGGTAAAAACCTGATGAGTCTTCCGCTTTTTGAGCGCCAGGCAGTGCTAAGTAATGTTTTGCCCACAGATGATGACCGGCTTCGTTTGGGTAAGGTATTTAAGGCCAGCGGTATCGATTTTTTTGATGCTGCGCAAAGAATGGGCTTAGAAGGAATAATTGCAAAAAAAATAGATAGTACCTACGCTCCTGACCGAAGATCGAAAGAGTGGCTTAAGATTAAGGCACATAAACGGCAGGAGGTGGTAATCGCCGGTTTTACTAAAAATGCAGATACCTCAAAAGCATTTAGCTCGCTTCTGCTGGGCCTGTACAACAAAGGAAAATTACAATATGTAGGAAAAGTAGGCACAGGATTTTCAGACAAACAGCAGAAAATGATGATGGAGCAGTTCGAACCGCTCATTGTCGATAAAAGTCCATTTGAAAGTATACCCGACGTTAACAAACCTTCGCGGTTCAGGCCAAACCCGCCAAAGGCAAAAGCTACCTGGCTAAAGCCTGAGCTGGTTTGTGAAGTTGCTTTTACAGAGGTAACGGATGATGGAGTATTTCGCCATCCTTCCTTCCAGGGGATTCGAGAGGATAAAAAAGCAAAAGAAGTAATCAGGGAGGAAGAAAGTACGGCCGTCGACATCGTGAAAGAAACAACAGAAAAAAACGGACATCACGATGCCGTAAAGCCGCCAAAAGAGAAAAAACGCAAAACCTTATTAAATCCAAAAGACGAAACCCAGGTAAGGAAAATAAAAGGCCACGAGCTTAAGTTTACCAACTTAAGTAAAATTTATTGGCCCGAAGATAAGATCACAAAAAGAGATATGTTCAATTATTATTACCAGGTTGCAGAATATATTTTACCTTACCTTAAAGATCGGCCACAATCGCTTAACCGTTTTCCGGGGGGCATCCACGGACCGAGTTTTTATCAGAAGGATGTTAAGGGGAAAGCACCTGACTGGGCAGAAACTTTTCCATATGAAAATGGTGAGGGTGAAAAAAAAGAATATTTGGTGGGAACAGATGAAGCCTCTTTGTTATGGATGGCCAATCTGGGTTGTATCGAAATGAACCCCTGGTTTAGCCGCGTACAGTCTCCGGATCATCCCGATTATTGTGTGATTGATTTGGATCCCGACAAACATACTTTTGATCAGGTCGTTAACGCTGCCCTGGAAACCAAAAAAGTGCTTGACGCCATTGAGGTACCCAGCTATTGCAAAACATCAGGTTCAACAGGGATGCATATTTACATCCCGCTGAATGCCAAATACGATTACGATCAGAGCCAGCTTTTTGCAAAGCTTGTGGTTAATTTGGTACATCAGCAGATCCCGGATTATACTTCTTTAGAGCGGATGGTATCGGCCAGGAAAGGGAAGATGTACCTCGATTTTTTACAGAACAGGCCGGGAGCTACCATTGCCTGCCCGTACTCGTTGAGGCCAAAAACAGGAGCAAGCGTTTCGATGCCCCTGCATTGGGACGAGGTAAAACCGGGACTGAAAATGAAAGATTTTAATATTTTTAACGCCGTTGACCGGTTAAAAGTGGAAGGCGATTTATTTAAGGGGGTGCTGGGCAAAGGAATTGATCTTAAAAAGGCCATTAGTAAAGCAAAAAGTGTTTTTGGATAAAGCACAATCTTTTGTTGCTTTACTTATATTTGGCGAAAAATTAGAAAAATGATAGCACACCACGTTTTATTTTGGCTTAAAGCCGATACCACTGATGATCAAAAAGCTGCTTTCCGTAAAGGGTTAGAAAAATTAGAAAGTATAGAAGTTATAAAAACCTTTCATATCGGCGTGCCTGCGCCAATTGAGCGTGCTGTTGTTGATACCACTTATACATTTAGCCTGATCTTGTTTTTCGAAGACCTCGCTGCTCACGATGTCTACCAGGTTCACCCGGTACATAAAGCCTTCTTGGATGAATTCAGGATTTACTTCGAAAAGGTTGTGATTTACGACGCAGAATAACTCTGACGAGGGCTAAAGCCCATAGATCAATCATTCCATCACGCGTCAAGCTCAGCTTGTTACTGAGCTTGACGGAGGTATCGAAATTCCTCCCAAGAGGTAAACAAGGCTTTCTAAAAAGTACCATTAATAAGATGCTTGAGGGTTTATTTCTTAATGCATTTTATCCGCCAGGGCTTGTTACACTACAACTATCATAAGATCCGGGCAAATCGCCTGTATTTTTATTCATTTTTGTGCAATAAATTCATTATAAAACAGACTACCTTATTTTTAATCATTGTTTTTATCAGATCTTAATGTATTGTATAATAATTAATTACAATGCGTTTTTTTTGTAATGTAAATAAAATACAATTTATATTACATATTTATAAGATTGTTATTGATAATTAAATATACAATTTTGTATGTTTGGTTGTAAATTATGAGTAATTTACGATCCTTCAGAACCAAAGTGTTTTCAATTACGTAATACTTTTAAACTGCAATCTTATGGAAAAGACAGCTACATTAATAAAAAGAGCATCCCTTAACGTAAATCAGTTAGACAGCATTAAAATCGGCGATTTATTATCCGACGAATTTGGTAAATCCGGTAAAGTGTGTGAAATCGAAAAAATCAATCGCCACGGCGAATTTCATTATTACTTTAAATTATTTAAATCGGGAACCATCTTAATTATTCTTTAGTTCCTTTCTTGCCTGAATAAATTGGTTATGTGATATGAGTATATCATTATTAACCAATAGTTTGTGTTGCCCGTTAGTTTGCTTTTTTGGACTCAGATACCGGCAATGGAAAGAGATAAACATAGCATACCTTTAAAAAGCAGAAAGCTCCTGGCCTGCCAACCCGGAGCTTTCTGTTTAACCTGACGAAATAACGATTGCTATTTAATTTAATATATCGTCGATCAGTTTTATTTCAGCAGCACTGAATTCAATATTATCTAAAGCTTTAATCGAATCTGTTATTTGATCTGGTTTACTGGCACCTATAAGTACCGTGGTAATTCTATTATCTTTCAATATCCACGATAAAGCCATGTGAGCCAGTTTTTGTCCACGCGATCTGGCCAGCTCATTTAATTTGGCAATTACCGCTAATTTCTCTGGGGTGATATTACTTTCTTTGAGGAAAATACCACTGGTAGCTACCCTCGAATCGGAAGGGATACCATGTAAATACTTGTCGGTAAGTAAGCCCTGTGCCAGGGGTGAAAACGGAATACAGCCTACACCATTTTTTTCCAGAACATCAAGCAAACCACCTTCTACCCAACGTTCGAACATCGAATATTTAGGCTGGTGGATTAAACATGGTGTACCGTTATCTCTTAAGATTTTGATGGCTTTTGCAGCGTCTTCTGCCTGGTAGTTTGATATGCCTACATATAAAGCCTTTCCTTGCTGCACCAGTAAACTTAAGGCACCCATGGTTTCTTCCAAAGGGGTTTCGGGATCAGGGCGGTGATGGTAAAAAATATCAACATAATCCAGTTTCATGCGCTTTAAGCTCTGGTCTAAACTGGAAACCAGGTATTTTTTCGAACCCCAGTCACCATAAGGGCCATCCCACATCGTGTATCCCGCTTTGCTTGATATTATCATCTCATCGCGGTAGCCCTTAAAATCATCCTGAAGGATCTTTCCAAAAACTTCTTCGGCTGAACCAGGGGGCGGACCGTAATTATTTGCTAAATCGAAATGGGTAATCCCATTGTTAAAAGCTGTATAAATTAAGTTTTTGCTGTTTTCAAAAACGTTTACGTGTCCGAAATTATGCCATAAACCCAATGATATGGCGGGCAATTTTAAGCCACTGTTCCCACAACGGCGGTATAACATTTTATCGTAACGGTCTGTTGAAATGTTTTGATTCATATTAGGGGTTTGATTGCCACAATAATAGTCAGTTTTATGAGATTATAAGATTTTGCATTAAAATAAATACACTACTATACCGATTTTATTGGCTGCCACTCCCAATGCTTAGCATATTTTTTATATCCTGATGCTGGTTTCATGGCAAAAATCAAATCGTTTTACCGCAAAACATCATCAACTACAGGAGCTGAAATGATCAAAAAAATGACCGGATTTCCGGATCATGCCAGTGTTAGAAGAGATCCTGTAAAGAGGGATCGGTATAATCTTCTATAAAGGCTATAATGTTGCGATATGCCGAAAACTCCTCTTTAGTGTGCATGGTTGTTAAGGCAACACATTTCATTCCGGCATTTTGTGCAGCTTCAACACCTTTCGGTGCATCTTCAAAAACGATACATTCGCTGGCTGCAACCCCTAAAATTTCTGCTCCTTTGGTAAAGGTTTCAGGATCAGGTTTACTGTTCACCACATCTTCGGCGCTTACTATGGCTTTGAAATAAGAGCGGATATTTAAGTTATCGAGTACAAAATTGATATTAAAGGGGATGGCGGCAGAGCCGATTGCCATTTGAATGCCTGTTTGTTTTGCCTTTTCCAAAAATTGGCCTAAACCGGCTATTAATGCCAGATGTTTTTTATAAGCAGCCTGATACCTCCGCTCTTTTTCGATAGAAATCTGATCAATCTGTTCCTGGGAGAAATAACCTATGCCAAAAACACGTTCTAAAAGATCCTGATTTTTACCGTACATCTGTTTTTTAACCTCATCGAAACTGATATTTGCGCCTAAATCCGCTGTAAGAATGTTATGCCATGCCTGGTTATGGAAAGCCATAT
Organism: Pedobacter zeae; assembly: GCF_014196715.1. Lineage (GTDB taxonomy): Bacteria > Bacteroidota > Bacteroidia > Sphingobacteriales > Sphingobacteriaceae > Pedobacter > Pedobacter zeae. The sequence goes on along the minus strand of NZ_JACIEF010000001.1, from coordinate 1,513,877 downwards.
CGTTAATCATGGTGCCGTTCAGGTCAAAAAGAAAAGCTTTTGGTTTAATAGTTATCATGAAACAAAATTATCAGATTTTTTTAGATTGAGTTAAGACCGGGTCATCAATCCGGAAAAATTAGCGCCTAAAGCCCTGGTGAAGGGTTTACTTGCTTTTTCCTGAAATAGAAATAGCATAATGGAAAAAGACAGATCAGCCCAAGTAAAAAGCCTCCAACAGTATCGGTAAACCAGTGTGCACCTAAATAAATCCTTGAGGGAGCAATGGTCAGGATCAAAAATAGTGATAAAGGGGTGACGATGTTTTTAGTACGTTCAGGGATGGTTTTCGAGGTATACATCAGCACAATCAGAAAGCCAAAAAATAAGGTATAGGATAATACGTGCCCACTGGGATAACTCTGAAAACGGTTAACTTCAACCAAACGGACATAAAATGCTGTTGGTCTTGGGCGGTTAATTACATTTTTTATCCCCAAAATAATCAATCCCGATAATAAAACGGTTGAAATAAACAGGGCCTCGCGTTTATATTTCTGCCAGTAAAAAACAGCGGCCACCAGCACTACTGAAAGTAAGGAAAAGGGGAGTTCGCCAAAAAAACTGATCGCCAGCATCAGTTTATCCAACCAATCTGCATGGCATTGCTGGATAAATAGTGAAAATTTAATATCAAAAGGGAGAATAGGATGTTGCGCAATAAAAAAACTTAAAGCGGCGAAGCATGCAATCAGTAAGGCAAGGATAAAAATTAAGGTATTTCGGTTCAAAAAAGTATTCATAGACAGGGTAAAATTCAAAATTATAGATTTTATGCCAATCGAAACAAAAAAAAGGGCTTTTTATTATATGTAGGTCCTCATAGCCGAAATTGTTAAAAAATATTATCTTTATTGGCTTAACGAATCTCATATGCAGGAAAATCATCCCACCCAAGGTGCAACAGAAAACCATTTTAACGAAAACTTGTGCGTAAACTGTCAGGTAAACTCATACGAACCTGGTTATAATACTAATTTATGTTCTGATTGTCGGAAAAGCTTAATTAAATATCCCATACCTAAATGGATCAGGTTTTTCGGGCTCGGCATCCTGGTTGTTGTAATCATCAGTTTGCTGCGTACGCAGAAATATATTTATGCTGCAGTTCACTTGGGCAAGGCGGAAAATGCAATCGATCAAAAACATTTTGTAACGGCTCAACGCGAATTAAGTTTGGTATTGAACCAGTTTCCGGAACATTTCAATGCCAATGCCTATATGATGGTTGCAAGTGCCTATAATTTTGATTATGAAACCTACCAAATCGCTTTTAGCAAAGTTGCAGATGTAAAAACAGAGGATAAAGACTTATTGAATACGGTAAATGCAGCTTCTGAATACATTGTGCAGTCTTTTCCTAAGGATACGCTGATGTATAAACGTATTGTAGCTGTTGCAAATGATAAAGGTAAATTATTGGCCATACTCGATAGTACCGATGAAATTGCATTAAAAACGCATGTTGCCAACTTTTTATTTGCGACAAAAGATTATGCCCGTGTTGATAGCATTGTAAACAGGGTATTGGAGGTTGATCCTAATTTTTACCAGGCTTTAAGCCTGAAAACCGCTGTTAAAAGAAATACGGCCAGGTATGATGAAGCTTTAGCATTATGTGACCGATTATTGGCATTTAATACCGAAAATATTTATGCGATATCGCAAAAGGCCAGGATTGAACTTAAACGAAAACATGATAAGGAGGCTGCTGTTTTTGCTTCAAAAGCCATTGCGCTTGATCCTGATGATGACAGTGCTATTGAAGCTATGGCAATGGTCGACTATTTTGCCGGCAGGAAAAAAGAAAGCCTGGCGAGTTTAGCCAAGATCAAGGCCCACGAAACCCAGTCGGGCGATAGTACGATATCGAAACGTTTATCGCCCATTATCTTAGGCTCAGAAATTTACAGGTAATTAAAAATTAAAATCATGTTTATTCCAGGTATATTTATCAGTATTGCAACTTTTCCGGGTGTAATTGTACATGAACTTGCACACCAGCTTTTTTGCCGGTTATTTAAGGTTCCGGTATTCGAAGTTTGTTATTTCAGGCCCGAAAACCCAGTAGGCTACGTTATACACGAGCCTGCGCAAAAGGTTTATCAAACAGTATTTATTTCTGTAGGGCCTTTTATTGTTAACTCGTTGCTGTGTTTTGTTATCGGTTTTTCTGCAGCTTTACAGTTTAAATTCGATTCGGCCAATGTTTTAGATTATTTGCTCATGTATCTGGCCATTTCAATCGGAGCGCATGCATTTCCAAGCACTGGTGATGCAAACAGTTTATGGAATGCAGTGGTAAAATCAAAAACAACTTCATGGTTGTCTAAAATTGTGGTAACTCCTATAGTTGGTTTTATTTACGCCGGCGCATTGGGCTCTTTCTTTTGGCTTGATATTATTTACGGTAGTGCAGTTGCTATGGGCTTACCTTACCTGATCATTAAGTTTTTGGTATGATAAAAACTACAGCAATGGAAAATATTCATCAAGGAAATAAAACGGTTCATCAAGGAAATAGGCTTGTATGTATAATCTGTTATGAAATATTAAAAGGATTTTGAATCTTCGAAGCAGATAATAAGGATATCTATGCTTACGAGGCTGGCTGGATAATTTCCTGCCAGCCGAAGAGGCACTACTCATCGAATTTATTCCATAAATAATAGCTTAGTGTTAACGCTCGAGCCGAAGCTATCCTCCTTTAACGAAGGAGGAGCTTAGGTTGTTTCTGCTGTGTAATTAGCTTTGCGTGGGCCAAAGCATACATGTTTTAAACTTCATCCGAAAAACTCAGGCCCGGGTCTTATCATAAACCAATACCAATTAGCATTTTGTTGAGGACGATTTCCGCATAGCTATGGGCATGAGAAAGACATAATCCTTGCTAAATGCAAAATTTAACGTAATGATATTTTGAGGAACAGATAGGTGAGCGAAAATTTATCACATTAAGTATTACTTTATGTAAAAGCTACAAAAAACAATTTAATAATGAGTTATGATAAATGATTATTTTACGACAATCTGCTTTGGGTCGGTAACTACAATTTGCTGCTTGCCTTTAAATTCGGTTACGATCCCCGTAACACAGATTTTATTTCCCAGAAACATGCTGTAAGGTTCAGATGGGAATTTGCTTTCATCCTGTTTGTTAATGACCACCGTAATCAGTTCTTTCGGATAAGCACCTCCTAAGTTAATCAAGGTTAACTTTTCCAATCCTTTTGTGCTGTAAACCGAATCGCAGATGGTTACATTTTTACCCACGTATTTAGCTGCATCTTTAGCCAATACCAATGTTTGGCTTTTTGCATAAAATGAGCTGGCCAATGCAAACAAAACGAAAGCTGATTTTTTCATATTTATGGGATGAATGAAACAGAAAAGGCAGTAATGCCAGACCCATTTTCTTGTAAGTCAAAGTTAAGCCGAATTTGATAAAAATCAACAGAAAATATAAAACACGCATAAATTTTACACGAAAAAGAAGGGACTTAAATTGAAGGGATAGATATCGCTAATCAAATACTTGAATGTGATAGGAACGTGCTTGCTAGATGTTATCTGGAGATGGCACAAGTTTATGGGGAATTTTTCTGGCTATCCGGTTAATATCCGTAATTTGGTTCTTTAATTTGCGACAGGCAAAACCCAATTGTTATGAAAACTAAGCTATTTTCATTTATATTTTTACTCGTTTTTGTAGTTCAGCTATATGCAGAATATGCCAAAAATACAGCGCTTAATTATTTCTCTAAGCCGTTAATTGTAGTGATACTTTTGATATGGCTCTACCTAAGTACGAATATAAAGGGACGTTTCCATAAAAGAATTTTTACAGGTTTGATTTTTGCGTGGCTTGGAGATCTATTGTTGCTGCTGCAGAACGGTAGAACAAGTTTCTTTATCTTCAGTTTAATCGCTTTTTTAGTTTGCCATATTTTCTATATCAGGGCTTTTATGCTCGATCACAAATCCAATCCAAACCATAAAACACCCTATTTTTTATGGGCAGTTGGCGCATTTGCTATTTTTTGCTCGGGTTTGTTCTTTTATTTACAGCCGCATCTTGGGCCCCTGCAGTTCCCGGTTTTAATGTATGCCATTATTATAACGGTTATGGCGATTATGGCTGTTAACCGATATGGGAAGGTGAATATTTTTAGCTTTAAAATTATCTTGTATGGTGCCTTATGTTTCTTGTTGTCTGACAGTATTTTAGCCGTTGATAAATTTGCACAGCCCATACCGCAGAGTGGCGTATTGATAATGGCTACTTATATGATTGCACAGTATTTAATTGTTTATGGCACAATTGAACGAAAGCTGGTGGTAACGAGAACGGAGGTATAATTTTTTGTACTTATCAGGCGAACAGCTGTTTTATCCGTCAGTAACCTAATAACACGTATAAGCTTATCCTTTGCAAATGTGAATTTTCGACACTGTTTTTAGGGATATTTAAACGGTATAATCCTATTTTTTGGTACATACCCGGATGAGATGTCAGAAAGACAATTTTTGGATACAAAGATTTATCTGCGTTACATGATGCAGTCAAACGGTTGATCTGGATTGTAACAGAAATGTGGGATTTGGAATAAAACCATAATCTCTATCTTGGTTAAAATAATTAACTAAATAGTACAAAAACCTAAACACACACATGAAAAAGGTATTTTCGATTTTTACCGCAGTATTGATCAGCGCGAGTGCATTTGCACAGAGCGATCCCAATTTAGGGATTATTCCTGCACCCGTATCAGTTACCAAGGCAAATGGAACTTTCATTCTGGATAAAACAACAGTTTTGGTAAATCAGAGTATAGACGGTTCAAAAATGACCGATTTATTGAACGCGTTTATTGTTACCAAGGCTGGTTTTGCTTTAAGAGAAACCAAAACACCCCAGCCTAACCAAAAAGCCATCGTTTTAACATCTGTTGGTGCAGATCAGCTACCGGCTGAGGGTTATACCATTAAAGTTACGCCTAAGCAAATTGTTTTAACAGGAAAAGGGGCCGGGCTTTTTTATGCTGTACAATCGGCCATGCAGATGATGCCTGATAAAGTAGCTGATAAGATTACCATCCCGGCAGTTAACATTAATGATTACCCGCGTTTTAGCTACCGGGGAACAATGTTGGATGTTGGCCGCCATTTCTTTCCGGTTTCTTTTATCAAAAAATACATCGATCAGCTGGCTTATTATAAAATCAATACTTTCCACTGGCATTTAACCGAAGATCAGGGCTGGAGATTGGAAATAAAAAAATATCCTAAACTTACCCAGATCGGTTCTGTCCGCAATGGTACCATTATCGGTAATTATCCGGGCAACGGCAATTATCTTACCCCGGTAAAAGGTTTTTATACCCAGGATGAAGCCAAAGAAGTTGTAAGATATGCGGCAGAGAAATACATTACCGTAATTCCGGAAATTGAATTACCGGGACATGCTTCTGCTGCAATTGCTTCATACCCCGAGTTAAGCTGTTTCCCTGACCGCGATACTTTTATCAGCGATAAAACCCCGTGGGCTGGCAGCAGAAAAGGGAAGCAGGTGCAACAAACCTGGGGTGTTTTTGATGATATCTTCGTGCCATCGGCCAATACTTTCACTTTTTTAGAAAATGTATTGGATGAGGTGATGGCGATCTTCCCTTCTAAATATATCCACATCGGGGGTGATGAAGCACCCAAAACCTATTGGAAAGAATCAGCTTTCTGCCAGAATTTAATGAAAGAGAAAGGCCTGAAAGATGAACACGAATTACAGAGTTATTTTATTCAGACCATCGAAAAGTATATGAACAGTAAAGGACGTTCAATTATCGGTTGGGATGAGATTTTAGAAGGTGGTTTGGCACCAAATGCTACAGTAATGAGCTGGAGGGGTGAAGATGGTGGAATTGCTGCTGCACAACAAAAACACGATGTCATTATGACCCCAGGTTCGATGGGTTTGTACATCGACCATAAACAATCAAACTCTCCTGATGAACCGGTAACCATCGGTGGATTTGCCCCTTACCAAAAAATATATGCTTACGATCCTGTTCCGAAAGTATTAACTGCCGAGGAAAGGAAATATATCAAAGGTGTGCAGGCCAACTTGTGGACTGAATATATTAAAACCACTGCCAAAGCTGAAAATCATGCCTTCCCGCGTTTATTGGCTTTGGCCGAAATTGCGTGGTCGCCGGTGGAGCGTAAAGATTTAAAGAACTTCTCAGAGCAGCGCTTACCGGTACATTTAGCACGTTTAGATAAAATGGGAATTAATTTCTGGGTGCCTACACCTATCGGGCAAAGTGATAAACCTTTAACGGGTGGCGACTTTACCATTGATTTAAAAGCACCGGTAACCGGAGCAAAAATTTATTATACCATTGATTTGGCACGCCCTTCAGAAAGCGCATTTTTATATACTGCACCCTTTAAGATTACTGTTCCACAGGGAGAAAAAAGGGTATTAAAAACCATTGTTATTGCGCCAAGTGGCAGAAGAAGTGTAACTGCAGAAACGGTTTTAAACAACGGGGCACCTGAAGTTAAAGCTGACGCGAAGAAATAAAATCTGTTGCTTAGATAGGCTAAAATTCTTAATTTGGGACAACCAAAATGAACCCAAATAGAATGAAACTACAGAAATATACATTACAGCGCCTTTTGTTAATTACAGGGGTGCTGTTTTGTTTTGCATGCACCGAAGAAAAGCCTAAAGAAGTTAAAACTGAAACGGTCAAAGTAGAAAAGAATCCTTTCCGTTTTTATAAAGATATAGAAGTAAAACCGGGTTTAAATTTCGAAGTTGTAAGCTGGGGAAAAGGAGTAGACTCCATTGGCGGATACCAGATCTTAATGTCAGATTCAGTCCGCAAGAGTTATAAATCGATTGCCGTAGACCGCAAAGGCGTTATCACCGATGCCTGGAATATGGATCTTGATAATGATGGAAACCCCGAACTGTATATTCAATTGTTAAGCAAAAAAGATGTTTTAGATCTGAATGTGTTCGAATATGCTGGGGGCAATTTCAATAAAATCAGTTTTCCATCATTAAGCTCAAGCCAGAAAAAAGGTTATACCGGCAAGGATAAATTTTTCATTAAAAGTGGTGATCTTTTCCGCTCTTTTCCGGTAAAGGATGCAGCAGACAGCACAAAAACAATTACCAAAACCTATCAATATAGATTGAGCGGAAATAGTTTTACGACAAGCGAAGTGAAGCCTGAAGAGAAAAGGTGAATTAAGGCATAGGCTAAAAGGTTTGGGAGTTAAAATTGATGGTTTAGGATAAAAAGAGTAAGGCCTGCAGCATACGAAGCAGCGTCATGCCTGGGATAAATTCAGGATGACGAATTTTAAAAACGATGAACAACCAGCAATTTTCAATTATCGATCGTATCAGGAGCTTTAAATACGCATTTAATGGCTTAAAACTCTTTTTCATTAACGATCATAATGGGAGAGTTCATTTGTTTGCCGCTTTAGCAGCCATCGCTTTATCCTTCTATCTTAAAATATCGCGTATAGAATGGATTGCAGTTTTATCCGTTATTTCAATGGTTTTTGTAGCCGAAATTATCAATTCTTCTATTGAGAAACTGGCCGATGTGGTTTCACCGGATTATCATCCAAAAATTAAGGTAGTAAAAGACCTTGCTGCAGCTGCAGTATTGGTTGCTGCAATTTTAGCGGCAGCGGTTGGTGCCATTGTATTTATCCCCAAATTATTTCTGTAGTTCGGCCAGTGCTGCTCTCGATTCGTTTATTCTATCCTGGATAATTTCATCCCACCTGGCCTGCATTTTATGGTTGCTGCCATGTTCGGTTTCATCGTCATAATTGCGCTGCATGGTATCAAAAAAGCTGCTGATCTGGTTGGCCAGATCCGAAATTTGCGCCTTGTAATTGTTAACCGAATAATTCCGGTTTTTCAATACCCTTTCGGCTTCTAAAAGCAAGATATACTGAATATTGGCATGTCCCTGTTCGTGGTGTAAAAGGCTTGCCCGAATTTGAGGATCTTTAATTTTATCCCATTTTACCCACGATCTGTTTTTATCGATACTCACATCGTTTTTAAGCCTGATCACTACCCGGTTGCGGTAAACGGTACTTTCATAACTGTATTTCCATGTCATGGCAGTTAAAGCTAAAAATGGCGATCGCATATCTGCTTTACCTTTAAAGTGGGTTTCCCAATCCAGTTGGACCGGTTGACTGAGGTCTTGTTTAAAAGCAAAAGTGCAGGGCAAAGCCAGCAAAAATAGTAAAGGTATAATCAGTTTCTTCATGTGTCGGTTTTTACAACGAAAAAACCGTGCCTAAAATTATTCCGGTGTAGAAATCTGTGCGCTAATGCGCTCAAATTTCTCGATCAATAAAGAAATACGTTCTTTTTCCCTGCTTATTACCGCTTTTCTTAAAATAGTGGAGCAGAACAACATCCATAATGCCGTTAAGCCTACAGCCAAAACTTTCTGCACTGTATTAAAGTGCGCGAGAATTTCTACAAAATAGAAAATAATACCTAAAGAAAGCGCAATTACATAGAACCAATACAGGGAGTTGTATAGTTTATAACGGTTTAACTGATAGGTTTTTAAATTGTTGAGGTACTCGTGCGGATGTGCGGTAAAATCAGTTTTCGAAATCAACCTGTAATCGCGGTACAGAATTAAGGTGTATACACCAATAGCAATAATGGTAATGCTGATGCCCACATGGGTAGTCCACGATTCGAAGTGAAAAAATATCCATAAGGCGGCGATGGCTATAAAAGAGGCCAACATACCCAAAATGTTTAAAGCCGATTTTAGCTTTAATCCATTTACTTCTTTCTTCGCTTGCTGCAGCATTTCATCGGCAGAAACCTTAACTTCTACCTCGTGCTTTTGCCACAACTCCTGTATTTGATCAAACGCTTGCATACTGGCTATATAATTCTGTTAATTTTTGTTTAATTCGGTGAATTTTTACCCTCAAATTGCCTTCACTTATTCCTGATATGTCTGCAATTTCGTGGTATGGTAACTCATCAAGTACCATGGTAATAATCAAACGGTCGTTTTCTTCAAGCTTTGATATGCATTTATAAAGCAGGGCCACCTGTTCATTCTTTTCCGAAAATTCCTCTACTTTATTCTCAATAATATTATCTGTTAATTCGTCTTTTGCCTGCCTTTTTTCCGACCGCAAATAGGTTAAACAGGTATTTACTGCAATCCTGTAAATCCATGTAGAAATTAAAGATTTGTTCCTGAATTTGTCCAGGTTTTGCCAAACCTTTAAAAATGTTTCCTGTAAAAGATCATTTGCAGCGTCGGTATCGCCAGTATAACCATAACATAAATGGAATATCTTTTTGGAATTTGAATCGAAGATCTCTTTAAATAACTTGTCTTTTTGTTCCATTTAGGGAATGATAGTTGCGTTTTAGATGAGGATGTACACTTTTTGTTACATCCGGAGCCAAAAATAATATATTTTTTGATGCCGTTGAGTCAAAAATTTTTAACCACAACTTCCAACCAGTTTTCGCACTTGTGTGCAGCTATTGCATGGAGAGTTGAATTTATTTTTGCTTCGCCGAATGGTTTCACTCAGCTACAATGAAATAACTTTTTTAAGGTCGCTCGTTATCAAAATTTGTTACACGAAGTAAATGTTGTAGTTTTACCAAATTAAGAGTACTACAAACTTTTTATATTCATGAAGAAAAACAAACTCACGCTTTTTATTTTCATTGCGCTGATTGCGGGTATAGCACTTGGCTATATTTTAAATGTAAATTCCATCGGTTTTTATAACCAAAACATACTCAACGCCGATGCAAAGATTAAAAGTATAGAGGTAAGTATTGCCAAATCAACCGATACCACAAGCATTGCTTACACACAGTTAAAGGCTGAAAAAAAGGCCAATTCCAAAATCAAAAAGGAGAATGAAGACATCAGGGAGAAGAAACTGGAATATTTTACGCTCCTGAGTGATATTTTTCTACGCCTGATTAAAATGATTGTTGCCCCGCTGGTATTTACCACCCTGGTGGTAGGGGTAGCCAAAGTTGGCGATATCAAAGCCGTAGGACGTATAGGGGGTAAAACATTGGGTTGGTTCCTGGCCATGTCATTAATGTCGCTGGTACTGGGAATGATCCTGGTAAATCTTTTCGAGCCGGGAAGACACATGAAATTATCCTTACCTGATCATTTGGTGAATACAGGCATACAGAAAGCCGCCATGAGTGTTAAAGATTTTATTGCACATGTTTTTCCGAAAAGTATTGCCGAATCAATGGCAAATAATGAAATTTTACAGATCGTGGTATTTTCGTTGTTTTTTGGTGTGGCAACGGCTGCAATTGGCGATTTAGGACAGGTAGTAATAAAAGCTTTTGATGCGATTGCCCATGTCATCTTAAAAATGACTGGTTATGTAATGAATTTTGCCCCATTAGCCGTTTTTGGGGCCATGACAGCCATTATAGCCAAGCAAGGCCTTAACGTTTTGAATACTTATGCGATATTTATTGGGGAGTTTTACTTCGGGTTGGGTATTTTATGGTGTCTGTTGATCTTTTTAGGGTTTTTAATACTGAAAAAACGCATTTTCCGCCTGGTAAACGATATGAAAGAACCAGCTATCCTGGCTTTCAGTACCGCAAGCAGTGAAGCCGCTTATCCAAAAACCATGATGTTATTGGAGCGTTTTGGCTGTAAAGATAAAATTGTAAGTTTCGTTTTGCCTTTGGGTTATTCATTTAACCTGGATGGTTCGATGATGTATATGACTTTTGCTTCCCTGTTTATCGCCCAGGCTTATGGTATCCATTTGGGCTTTGAACAACAGATTTCCATGCTTTTAATCCTTATGCTTACCAGTAAAGGGATTGCCGGTGTGCCGAGGGCATCTTTGGTCGTAATTGCCGGAACAATAGCCAGTTTTAATATCCCTGAGGCAGGTTTAGCCTTGCTGATCGGTATAGATCCTTTATTGGATATGGGCCGTTCTGCAACCAATGTGGTTGGAAACAGTATTGCTACCGCTGTTGTAAGTAAATGGGAAGGGGAGCTTAAGGAGGCTTAAGTCGGTAGTCTATCATTCGATGCGTTCATCTAATAGTTCAATATTTATTCAATAATTCAATATAAAAGTGTCAAGTAGAGGAAAAAAGATATTCTTAGCCATTACCATCATCGTTCCGATGATTATTTATTGCTACATCTATTACAAACCGATTATTCAGAATGCGCCGTTCAGAAAGGCTGATTTTGTATCAATGGAATACAAATGGGGTATAAAAGATACTTTAGAAAACAGCTACAATTCGGCTACGGGCGAGTACCAGTACGTAACCAAGTCGGATTCGACGATCCGCAAAAAGATTTTTTTAAAGAGCGATGATATTCTTTATATGCATGCTAAAGCAAATGAAATCGGACTCTGGAATTTTCCGGATACTATTGGGAAAAAAAGTCCGAAATCAATGGCTGTTCCCCGTTACGATCTGCTGTTTAAATACAAAGAAAAATCCAAACATGTAGTTATTTACGGCGATTTTGATGGTAACCCTAAGCTGCTGGATGCTGCTGTACAAATGAGAAAGGTGATTGAAGATACTTTGAATCAGGCGGAAAGAAGAAGCGGAAAATAGTTGAGGGTTTGGAGCTGGGTGTCTGGAGTCAATTAACCCATTTAAACGATCAATCAATTTCCCCTTGATATGTCGCCCCGTGAGAGATAAAGATCACTATAATATATTAATAAGAGCGCCTTACGTTCTGGATCTTCCCGAAAAATCGTCATTGGTAAAGGCCGCCAATAGCAGCCGGATCAAAGGAGGTTTAATTGGGAGATTAGCATCGATTAACCGGTTGAAACAATTAACCGGTTAATCGATTTTTTTATTAGGATGTTTTCGTATATTTACGATATATTCGTAATAATGGAAAAATTAACATTACAGGAAGAAGAGGCTATGCTGGCCGTTTGGCAGCTGGGTAAGGGCTTTATCAAAGATTTTATGGATGCACTGCCTGAGCCTAAGCCACCCTATACCACACTTGCTTCTACCATAAAAAACCTCGAACGCAAAGGATATTTAGTAAGTGAAAGGTTTGCCAATGCCAATCGCTACAGTGCAAAGATTAAGGAAGCCGATTATAAAAAACGTTTTATGAATGGCTTCGTAAATAATTATTTCAAAAGTTCTTACAAAGAACTGGTGGCATTTTTTGCCAAAGATAAAAAGATAAGTGCCGAAGAATTAAAAGAGATAATCAACCTGATCGAGAACCCTGAAAAGTAAATGCCATGCCAGCTATCTTTATCATTCTTTTAAAGATTAATCTTGTACTGATCTTATTTTCAGCAACCTACTACCTGGTGTTGCGCAGGCTAACATTTTATTCTATCAACAGGATGTTTCTGCTGTTTGGGATACTGTTTTCGTCAGCTTACCCGTTTATTAACCTTACTGATTTTTTTGCAGACCGGAAAGCGGTTCCGGCATTTGTACCCCGGTTCAATCAGCAGGTGAGCCAATTGGTGCAACAAAATGCTGTTTCGGTATTCTGGCAAATATTAACCATACTTTTTTATATCGGTGTGCTGGTAATGGCTTTAAGGTTATTGGTGCAATTTATTTCCCTTTACAGGGTGCATAAAAATTCTTCGCCCGATCGTCTGGCCGACTATGAGGTGAGGATATTGAACGACCAGGTAAGCCCCTTTAGTTTTTGGCAAACCATTTATATTAATCCTACCCTGCATAAAAAGCAGGATTTGAATAATATCCTTGAACACGAAAAAGTACATGTAGAAGAGTGGCATACAATCGATATTATCCTGGCAGAATTTTGCATCGTTTTTTATTGGTTTAACCCTGGGGTCTGGTTGATGAAAAAAGCGGTAAGAGAAAATATTGAATTTATTACCGATGCCAAAATTTTAAAAAAGGGGATTGATAAAAAGGCTTATCAATACAGTCTGTTGGATGTGGGTACCTTACAGCCATCAGTAGCTATTGTCAATAATTTCAATTTGTCTGATCTTAAGAAACGCATTAAAATGATGAATGCCAAGCGCTCATCCAAAGTGAATTTAACACGGTATTTATTTGTCCTTCCGGTATTGCTTTGCGTTACCCTGGCATTTACCATCGATAAAAAAGAGATAAAAATACATTTGGCGCCTTTAGCCACAATGGTAAATGATGTTTTGCCTCAAAAAGTATCCGACAAAGCAGCGATAAAACCAAAAACTGTTCTTAAACCCAGGGTAAAAAAGAGAACATCGATCGATACACTAAAAGCACCGGATACCGGTACAAAAATGACTTTTATTTTCAAAAGCATTGCGAGCGGGGTGGATTCTTCCAGGAAATCAATGGAGGAAATGTTAAGTGGACAGGGCAGGAAAGTAAAGATTATGGGATTTAAAACGGACGGTAATTTTAAAGGTAAAACCTTCGTACAGCATTTTAGCTTTACGGATACCACAAAAGCAGAAGATCAAAATATTGATGTAAATGTTCTGGCAAAAAGTGGCAACGACTTACCGGAATTGCCGATGCCTAAGAAAAAGGGGATTAGCTATATGTATATTGTGAAATCGACCGCCACAATTTCTGATGCGAAAGAAGGAAATCAGCAACCTGTTGGTGATAGGACAAAAGTTGCCGAAAACACTTCTTATTTTCTTAACGGAAAGAAGATTACGAAAGAAGAGCTTGATAAACTTAATCCTAATAAAATTTTTGACATAAAATTTGATCGGAATGATCAGACTATTCAGATTACAACAAAGCCTTAAATCGGGCATTTAAAGGATTAATATCTCATAAGTTGCCCTCATTTTGAGCAGCGCAGTGTAGTCAGGAACCACGTATTGCTCGGCGAAGCTAAATCTGTTATAGACCTCTTTCCTCCTGCAAAGGGCAGACATTCCACTGCGCTCCAACCGGGATCACGACTTCGGTATTTAAAAACTAAAAGTTGCTTTTAACATAGCCACTCTTCCGGGAATGTAATACGTTCCTGTAGTAAGTGAGTTTGCGGAAAGGTAAACAGCATCAAAGCTTTTGATATTTGCTAAATTGGTTATGCCAAATTCGAAATCTGTTTTCATTTTCAGGTATTTGTATTTAATATTCATATCAGCAAAAAGATATTTTAAATTGGGCTGGGTAGATTGATGCGTAAATAAATGTTCGGCAGATAAGTTTAAGTATACATTTTTAACTGTGGCAATGGCCAGGGTAGACTGTTGCCTGAGCTGCTGAAAATTTGTTTTGATTGCATTGGCCACTTTAGCTTTGTTGTCGGTTACCGAAAAATTTGCCAGGTAAGACCAATTGATAAAGTTGGTGAGTTTTGCTTCTATTCCCAGTTTGTATGAGATGGTTTGGGCAGTAAACGCAAACAATTCATTGTTCTGTAACTGATCGTATCGGCTCTGCGAATAAGTAATACCCCCACTAATGGTACTTTTCAGGGCAAAAAGATACTTACTGGCGTTTGTGTTAAAAGATAACGTACGGATGTGGTTGCTGAGGGGCAATACCACCCTTTGCTGGATATTGTTACTTAAACTGTAAGAAGAAATGGTATTCAGTTCTACATCATTGTAGCTCGCCATCAAGTTTACAAACAACATCTGCATCGCTTTTCTATAGTTAAACCCTGCAGCAATGTTATGGGCTTTCGACTCAGAAATGGGAGCATCATTGGCAAAAAGCGATCGGTAGTTTTTTAACACCGTGCCACGGTAAACGTCATCTATTCCGCCTAAATCGTTTCTGAAGCTATAATTTGCGGTCACATAATTTTCTACACTGGTTTGGTATTTTATATTCAGAGAAGGGTTTAAGAATAATTTATCGAGCCTTTTATCCAACTGGTTGATGTCATCGCTGTATTTAATCAGGTTATAACTCAAAGGCAAACTTAATCCGGCTTTTAATTTATCGTTGGTAAATTCGTATGTGGCATCGGTATATAGCTTGGTTTTTAGCCAGTCGAGGTCATTTACGGTATGGCCTGAAACGGCTTCGGTTAGCCCGTTGTTCTGCGTGCGATAAAGTTCCGAATTGAGCTTTTGTTGCTGCACATTAAAACCTGCCTTATAAGTTTGAACGAAACGGTTGTTTACAAAAGCAAAGGAAGCATAGTTATTGGTGTACCAGGTTGGTATTCGGATATACTGGCTTAAACCAAGGTAACTGTTTCCATTGTTTAGGATATCGGCATTAAGCCCCGGCGTTATATTTAAGTTTTCGGGTTGTGTAGTGTGGTTTAAATAGGAGTAGAGGTTAATGACATCTTCTGACTTTAACTTTTTACGATAATTAAACTCATTCGAGATATCGAGCGTTTCCTGTCGCAATACCTGGTTTGCCGGGATGTTGTTAATCACAAAACCCGAAGATGTTTTAAAAGGGGTATAATCGAGTACGAAATTATTGTTCAGGTAATATTTGTCGGCATTCCCGTTAAGGTTAAATTGCGCTCTTAATTTCTGAGGATTAATGGTGTTGTTCTGCGATTCCGAATAACTGATGGTCTGTCCTGAAAGATAGGTCTGCGAAAATTTATTGTACTGTTGATTGCGATGATCGTAGAGGTAAGAAAGATTTGCCCTTAACTGTAAATCCTGATTAAACTTGTACAGGTTATTCAGGTTAAGTAACCCTGCTTTGTTGAAAAGATACCTGCTTTGTGGTAAAGAGGGCACGCCCGCGGCGCCTGTAGAAAGCAGGGCATTCGGCCTGTCATTATCCAGTTTTTTTAAGTAATCAGATAAGTTATGCGAGGTGAGGTCAATACCCGGGTCATTACCTATGTTATTGCCCTTAAGGTTGTTGATGAATTTGAGCTTTTTATTGAACAGCATGGCCGTTAAGTTTTCATCAAAACGTGCTGGCATACCTGCACCAACGGTGGCATCGCCCATTACTTTAAGTTTAGCTTCGTCTTTAAGTACCAGGTTCAGGGCTACATCATCGCTCATGTTGTTTTTGCGCATCATTTTAATCGGCTGATCATTCTGGATAACCTGCACCTTATCAACAGCGCTCTGCGGGATGCTTTTGGTGCCAATATTGTACTTGTCATCCAAAAGGTTGTCGCCATCCACATACAGGTTAGAAATGGATTTTCCATTATAACTGATTTTTCCATCTTCGGCTACTTCGATACCCGGCATTTTCTTAAGCACATCGCCAATGCTCCTGTCTTGTTTATCTGCAAAATCAGATGGCCTGTAATTTAAGGTATCGCCGCGGGCCGTTAACGATGGCCGGTTTTTAACGGTAACTGTTTCCAATGTGGTTTCGCTGGGGTGTAAGGTCAGGTCGTAGCTTTTAGCTGCATCAGTTACCGTGGTAACCAGTTTTTTATAGCCAATACTCGAAGCTTCAATTTTGTAACCTGCAATCTGGTCATTTTTGAGCTCCATACTAAAAGCGCCGGTTTTGTTTGTACGGGTAAAATTAATGATGTTGCCTTCGGCATCCTTTAAAGTTACATTAACCGATTCGACTCCTTTACCGCTAACATCTTTTACGAGACCCTTAAGTGGCTTCTGGGCAAAAACAGAAAAAGCTGCCAGCAGCAGCCAGCAGGTTAAAGTGAGCTTTTTCATTTTTTGTTTTCAATTTCAATCGGGTTATTTACTTCGGCCTTAACTGTAGTTGTGCCTTTAGGACGTGGTGCCTGATTCATTCTGAACGAGCCTTGCATGCCATTTGCTGCCATTTGTGCCTGCATAAAGCCTTGTGGGTCTTTATCGCGGGCAGCTTTAAGTTTATCCAGTTCTTTCCGGGTGGTTTTTATTGCATCAGTAGGTAATTTAATTTCAGGACCCAGGTAGCTTGTGTTTACATCTATGCCCATAATTTTTACTGAACCCACGCCGCCATTTGGGGCTGCGATTTTAACATCACCGTCGGCATTGGTAGTAGCATCTGCTTCCTTCACATTTTCGAGCCCGGCAAATTCAAATTTCACTTCTTTTTTGTCGTCATAAGCTTCTATAATTAAGCCGGGGAGACCGTTTAATTTCCACGGACCGCTTTGAAAAGGAATCTCGGTAGCAAACCAGGCGATCCAGTTGCGGCCTTTAAAACGTGTTGTTGCCTTCTGGCAAGCTACCCCCGAAAAACTCATCGTATCTTTTAGTATTTTCCAGTCTATAGTAGCGGCAGGTTCTTCAACCAGGTAATTGTTAAACAGGCGTTCTTTGGTAATCATTTTGTGCTCGTTGGCAAAAAAGAAATAATCTTCCTGGGTAGGCTGGGTTTTCATTTCGCTTTTCACTTCTATTTTCACGTTGCCATTGCCGCTTTGGTTTTTGATCTGTTCCTGTATCTGCTTTTGCATGTTTAGCGCTTGGTTCATTTTATCGTAGCTGGTATAAACAGATGCATTTTTGCCGGTAACCAGGAGCATGTTTTCAGTCTTTGGCTTATCGCGTTGCGTCGTATCCTGTATATGGGTAAAAGTGTAACGTACCCTTGCCAGGGCTTTATCCGGGTTTTGAGCTTTAGCGGTTAGGGTTAGCGCTGTGGCTAAGCAGAAAGGTAATATTCGTTTCATCATAATTTGTTTTAGTGTCTATTTATTTTTCGTAAATCTACGAATATCTCGTAGATAAGAAATTGATTTAACATTTTTTAACGAAAAGGAGATAGGAGAACTAACACTGTTATTATTAGGAAAGGAGCGGGTGGTAGTTCTTGGCGGTGTGCAATCCTGCTTTTCATTTCAAGTCCTCACTGCGCTCCGGGCTTTACATTGCAATCAGGTTTAGGAACAAGGGTTTGTACTCTCTGCAACCTCTTAAATGAAATACTGCTGTGGCCACCTAGCCCCTGTTGAAGCGTTACCCTGCAGCAACGAGGAATCCCGAACTTTCGGGAAAGCGTAAAAGCAGAAAACGGGAAGAAACGGAGTGTTTTGTACAGGCATTGCGCTCCAAATAATGTTCGTGTTTTCGAGGCATGCTGTTCAAGATTTTTTCTGGTGGTTGTGCCTCACCGACCGAAACCTAATGTCATGCGCTTATGATACTTAATTCTTGTTAGGAAAGGAGCGGGCAGTGGTTTCTGGCGGTGTGTAGTCCCGCTTTTCATTTCAAGTCCTCGCTGCGCTGTGGGCTTTACATTCCAATCGGGTTTAAGAACAAGGGTTTATACTCCCCGCAACCTCAGAAATGAAATACTGCTGGCCACCTGGCCCTGGTTGGAGCGTCACTCAATGTCGTTAAGTTGAGCTCTCGGTGCGTAGGCATAAGGATGCGCACAGATATAAAATCTGTGTTATCTGGCACATCTGTGGTTAAAACTCCAATTATATTAGTGTTTTCGTGGCAGGCTGTTGAGGAATTATCAGACGGTGGTTTTCGAAAAGTATAAATTTAAAATCGATCTTTGAAATCCTAAAATCCTCCAAATGCTGATTGTGTACCATTTTAATGAAAAATATTTTCGATATGTATTTGTGTGTTAATTGAATTTGTTCTATATTTGCACCTCGTTAAATAAAAATTAAAAAAACTAATATTTAAACAATGTACGCAATAGTAAATATAGCAGGGCAGCAATTTAAAGTTGCTAAAGACCAGCACCTTTTTGTACACAGATTACAAGGAGATGAAGGCGCTAGTATTGAATTTGATAATGTATTGTTGGTTGACAACGGTGGTGCAATTACTGTAGGTGCTCCTGCAGTTAAAGGTGCTAAAGTTTCAGCTAAGATCGTATCTCATTTAAAAGGTGATAAAGTAATCGTTTTCCACAAAAAACGTAGAAAAGGTTATAAAAAGAAAAATGGTCACCGCCAGTTTTTCACGAAGATCCAAATCTCAGACATCACTTTATAATTAATTGTTAACCCAATAATCCGCATTTAGCGGGTTACAAAATATAAAATCATGGCACACAAAAAAGGAGCCGGTAGTTCGAAAAACGGACGTGAATCGCATAGTAAGCGTTTAGGTATTAAAGTTTTCGGTGGTCAGTTAGCTATTGCAGGAAACATTTTAGTACGTCAACGTGGTACAAAACACCATCCTGATAAAGGCGTGGGTATTGGTAAAGACCATACTTTATTCGCTTTAGTTGATGGTACGGTTGTTTTCAAAAAGAAACAAGACAACAAATCTTACGTTTCCATCCTTCCGATCACTAACACTGAAATCGAAGCACCGGTAGCTAAGGCACCAGTTGCTAAAAAAGCGGCTGCAAAGAAAGAAGTTGTAGCAGAAGAAGCAGCTCCAGCTAAAAAAGCACCTGCGAAAAAAGCAGCTAAAAAAGACGAAACTACTGAAGAAGCTGCAGCTGCAGAATAACCGGTAAGAAGTATAACAAAAAAAGGTTCTGGTGAAAATCAGGACCTTTTTTTGTTATATGGGTGATTAGTTCATTAGTTATTGATTCACTGGTTATTAGCTTGTACCATCATTTAACTGACTGTCGACTCCCGACTTATTTGTTAAACCCTGTTAAATAACAAAAATTAACATTTCAGGCCTTTAGATTTGGGTATTGATTTTAAAACAAATCCCATGAGTCTGAAGAAAATATCCTTATTAATCGCATTACTTATTTCCGGCCACTTATTATATGCACAAGAGGTAGAAGAAAATATCCGCATGGTAAAGCCGTTTAAGGCCGATGGCATATCGAACGAATGGAACGAGCCGCTTAATCAGTATAATGATGCTACACGGCTGGCTTTTGCCCTTGCTAATGATGATCAAAACCTTTACTTTATTATCGAATCTCTCGACCCGCAAACTACTTTTCGCATACTAAGTGGAGGCATTACCTTAAATATTAATACAGCAGGTAAGCCAGAAGGTGGGGGCAGAACAGGCGGTTTTTCGGGTAGTGGAAGGGGTATGGGCGGAATGGGCGGTGGCCGTGGTGTTATGGGTGGAGGCCGTGGTCAAAGACCCCGGGAGGGCGGGGAATTTACCACTCAACCAGCTGATTTTTGGATTAAGTATAAGCTGGTTAAGGGATAGAGCTTAAGCGCAAATCCTCATCTCAACTGGATCCTAGCGGAATGGAGAGCTCTATAGAATTAGATTTCTCCATCCTGCTCGAAATGATGGGTCTGCGATTAGCTTCCTTTTTTAATACTCTCTGGCCATTAACTGGTTAGTAAGCGTTAACAGGTTTGCTTTTCTTTCATCGCTCACATTTATCTGCGCAAATAAGGCCAAAGCTTTATCGCGGTAATGGTTCATGTGTTCTTTGGCAATTTGCTGAATATCTAACGTATCGTAAACCTGGCGAACGGTATCTACCTTTTCCTGTGCGTTAAATTCTTTATAAGAGGTCCAGCTATCTAATGAAGCACGGGTTTCGCCATCCGCCAATTCGAAAGCTTTTAACAGGAGGAAAGTTTTCTTGTTGGCAATGATGTCGCCACCAACCTGTTTTCCGAATTTTTCAGGATCGGCATATACATCCAGAATATCGTCCTGTAACTGAAAAGCAATCCCGATGTTTTCTCCAAACTGGTAAATGAGATCTGCATCTTTTTCTGAAGCACCGGCAATAATAGCCCCCAGTTTTAGCGCTCCTCCCAATAACACCGCCGTTTTCAGCCTGATCATGTTGATGTACTCATCAATACTTACATCATTGCGGCCTTCAAATTCCATATCCAGCTGCTGGCCTTCGCAAACACCCTGAGCAGTTGCATTGAAAGTATCTAAAACGTCTTTCAGGAAGATGGGATTTACTTTAGCAAGGTTTTTATTGGCTTCCACCATCATCACATCGCCGCTTAATATGGCAACATTGGTGCTCCATTTTTCGTGTACCGTAGCCTGTCCTCTGCGGAGCGGGGCATTATCCATAATATCATCATGAACAAGCGTAAAATTATGGAAAATCTCAATGGCCATGGCGGCATGAACCGATTGGGTTGCATCTTCACCAAATAATTCGGTAGCCATTAAAACCAGTAAGGGCCTTACACGCTTTCCGCCAAGGTTAATAATATAAGTGATCGGATCGTAAAGCTGTTTAGGATGATCCGGAAACTTTAAATTTTGTATTGCAGTATCTAAAATTTGCTGTAATTGTTCTGTAGTATGCATTTTTTGCTTTGAACATTGTGTTTTCGGGCACAAATGTCTTAATTTTTAATCAGGAATTAAGGTAAAATCGATTTGACGTTTAGAAAGATCCACTTTCTTAACCCTGATCATCACTTCGTCGCCCAACTGGTATTTTCGTTTTTTACGCTGACCGATGATGCAGTAGTTTTTTTCATCAAGAACATAGAAATCATCAGATATATCACGTAAACGGATCATACCTTCACATTTGTTTTCTTCAATTTCTACGTACATGCCCCATTCGGTAACCCCCGAAATAATGCCTTTATATTCAGTTCCAATGTTGTTTTCAAGGTATTCGGCCTGTTTGTATTTAATCGATGCACGTTCGGCATCGGCAGCTCTTTTCTCCATTGCCGAAGAATGTACGCAGGCAACTTCATAAGCTTCCATATCTGCCGATTTTCCTCCATCCAGGTAAGTTTGTAAGAGCCTGTGCGCCATTACATCGGGGTATCGGCGAATAGGGGAAGTAAAATGGGTATAATATTCAAAAGCCAGACCATAATGACTGGTTTTCTTGGTCGAATAAATAGCCTTTGCCATTGATCTGATGGCGAGTGAAGTTAAAATATTCTGTTCTTTCTTTCCTTCTACATCGTTCATTAAGTTGTTTAACGATTTCGCAATCTCTTTATCCGATTTGGTACTGATCTTATAACCGAAACGGGAAGCAAATGTGGCGAAAGTATTCAGGGTTTCCATATTTGGCGAATCGTGCACGCGGTAAACAAAAGTAAGTTTGTTTTTACCTTTTGCTTTTTTCGCTACAAACTCAGCCACTTTCCGGTTGGCCAGCAACATATAATCTTCAATCAGTTTATGGGCATCTTTGCGCTCTTTAACATATACGCCAATTGGTTTGCCCGATTCGTCGAGCTTAAACTTTACTTCGGTGCTTTCGAAACTAATGGCTCCATTTTTAAACTTACGGTCGCGAAGGATGTAGGCCAGTTCGTTCAGCTTCAGGATTTCTTTGGCATAATCTCCGGCCTTGTTTTCGATTACTTCCTGTGCTTCCTCATAACTGAACCTCCTGTCTGAATGGATTACCGTACGGCCATACCATTCGCTTTGGATATTGGCTTGCTCATCAAGCTCGAAAACTGCCGAGAAACACAATTTATCTTCATTTGGACGTAACGAACAAACACCGTTACTTAAACGTTCGGGCAGCATCGGTATTACACGGTCTACCAGGTAAACGGAAGTGGCACGGCTGTACGCTTCTTTGTCTAATTCTGTCCCCTGGATGACATAATGCGAAACATCGGCAATGTGTACACCGATTTCGTGGTTCCCGTTAGGGAGTTTCTGGTAAGAAATGGCGTCATCGAAATCTTTCGCATCAGCCGGATCTATCGTAAAGGTTAATATATTTCTAAAGTCTTTTCTTTTTGCAATTTCTTCTGCCGGAATTTCTTCCGGAATGGCATCGGCTTCTCTTTCTACCTGTGGTGGAAACGCCAGAGGAAAACCATATTGCGCCAGGATGGCATTCATTTCGGTATTGTTCTCCCCTTGGTTGCCCAATACGTGTTTAACAATCCCAATAGGATTTTTAGCACTTTCGGGCCAATCAGATAAGGTAACTAAAACCCTTTGGCCACTTTTTGCACCATGCGTATCGGCCAGGGGTACAAAAATATCATGCATCATTTTTTTGTCGTCGGCAATTACAAAGGCAAAACGGTCTGAAATTTTAATCACGCCCGTAAAGTCAGACTTTGCCCTTTTAATAATTTCGACTACTTCGCCATCGTTTTTACGGCCGCTTTTTTTCGCAAATACATAAGCCTTAACCGTATCGCCATGTAAGGCATTTTTAAGCTTACGTGGTGCCACAAAAATATCTTTTTCGAACTCATCTTCAGGGACGATGTAAGCAGAACCATCGGCAGTCATATCAACCGTGCCGATAATGAAATTCTGCAGTTCTTTAAGTTTAAATTTCCCTTTTTGGGGCTCTAAGAAAATTCCGTTATTTTTTCCCTCTTTTAAAATTTCTAAAATCGTTTCTCTTGATTCCTGATCATTTAGGTTCAATTTTGCCGAAACCTGTTTATAATTAAGCAGCTGATTGTTATTTTTTTCAAAAATATCACTAACCAATTGATTCAGAACCAATTTTATATTTGCCGACTTTTTCTTTGCCATACGCTAAACTGAATTTACCGAAGATACAGAAAAGATAGGGAAGTGGCAGGTTTTAAGGTATAAAATGTAATGCAGATGATCTTGAGGGAGGGTAAGCGTTGAGATGGATGAGGTAAAACAGAAGATGGAGCTTGGGGCGGACTGCTTTACTACTGTTCGGTTAATTTAAGTTCAACATAGTTGATGTTTTTACGTTCTGCCGTGTAACTGATATGAATGTTTCCGCTTTCATCCTGGATAATGGCCGGGTAGCTGTACTCGCCTTTTAAATGATTTTCGAGGGTGTAAATATCTTCCCAGTTTTCGCCATTGGTTGATATGGCAAGTTTTAATACGGAGCGACCTTCCCACCAGTTTTTACCGGCTGTTAACGGATTGTAAACCAGCAGCTGCCGGCCATCTTTTAAGGTTACGGCATCACTGCCCGAATTGGGGTTGGGCAGTTGCGTGGGTTTCAGTTTCGACCAGGTTTCGCCGCCATCTGCCGACCAGCTTTCTACAATTACATTTTGCCGGCTCCTGCAAAGCAGCTGTAATTTACCTTTGGGATGAATGAGAATTGATGGCTGAATTACGCCAAAGGTATCGCAGTTGATATTGATTTTTCTCCAGTTTTTACCTTTGGCATCAGATTTTTCGATGTGGATATGCCATGTTTTTTCGTCCTGGCTTTCGGTACTCGAAGGATACAGGATGCTTCCATCTGCCAGTTGGATGGGTTTATTTTTAATTGGCCCCAAGAAATCTTTAGGCAGTTGGTGTGCTTTCGACCATGTTTGGCCATTGTTAACCGATGTTTTATATTCGGCCCACCAGCTACGGGGATTTAAACCCACCTTGTAATGTAAAAAAGCGTGCCACTTTTTGTTTTAAAAAGAACAGGATTCCAGCAGGCCAATCTGCTGGTATCATTTATTATCCCATCAGCGATTTCGACAGGCTTACTCCAATGTGTGCCGATTTTTATTGACGACCAGATGACTACGTCTTTACTTCCTTCGTGTTTACCACCAAACCAGGCGGCCATTATTTTCCCTTTGCCCAGATCAACCAGGTTTGAGGCATGGCAGGCCTCGGAAGGAGCCTTTTCGAAAACAGGAGTCGACTGAATGATTTCTACTTTTTGTGCATCAACATTTAAAGCGAGAAAAATCAGGGTAAAAGCAGTTGAAAAATATTTAATCATTTTCGATTATAAATGTCCGGGTATAGCCTCGATCAGTTTTTTTGTATAAGCTGCTTTAGGCGCATAAAATAGTTGTTCAGGAAAACCTTCTTCTTCGATTTTCCCTTTGTTCATCACTAAAATACGGTCTGAAATGTGTTTTATTACAGCCAGATCATGCGAAATGAAGATATAGGTGAGTCCGAATTCGCGTTGCAGATCTTTGATCAGGTTTAAAACCTGCGCCTGTACGGAAACATCCAAAGCAGATACCGATTCGTCGCAGATGATAAATTTAGGTTGCAGGGCCAAAGCCCGGGCAATTACCACCCGCTGCCGTTGGCCACCGCTAAACTCGTGGGGGTACCGGTTAAAATGTTCAGCTTTTAAACCAACTTTATCCAGCAGTTCCAATACCTTCTGTTTGCGTTTGGCATCGTTTTGATAAAGCCGGTGTACCTGCAGGGGCTCCAATATGGATTGACCGATGCTAAGTCTGGGATTTAACGAGGCATAGGGATCCTGAAAAATGATCTGGATATCTTTTCGGAGTTTTCGCAGTTCGTTTTTATCCAGGTGTGTAATGTCTTGCCCGTTAAATATAACAGTGCCTGAAGTGGGCTGGATTAACCTGAGGATGGTACGGCCCAGGGTGGTTTTTCCACAGCCCGATTCGCCTACAAGACCGAGGGTTTCGCCCGGAAAAACTTCAAAGTTAATCTGGTCAACCGCTTTAACGTAATCGGTCGTTTTTCCAAAAAGACCGCTCTTGATGGGGTACCAGGTGCAGAGATTTTTGACCTGGAGTAAGGGTTGCCTGGCATATAATTTTTCCCTGCGTGCAGCAATTTCGCTTGCCGTTAACTGGTTTGAGGGCTGTAAATGTGCTGAGGCATCGTCGATTTTTCCGGTTAGAAAATCGGCCACAACCGGTAATTTCTTTAATTGTAAATGAGGGGAGGGTCTGCAGGCAAGCAAACCTTTGGTATAAGGATGTTGCGGATTTTCGAATATCGATTTTGCTGCTCCCTGTTCTACAATTTCACCTTTGTACATCACGGCAACCTCATCGGCAATTTCGTTTACCACACCTAAATCGTGCGAAATAAAGATCATGGCCATGTTACGCTCTGTTTTGAGCTTGAGGAGCAATTGCAAAATGGTTTTTTGGACGGTTACATCCAATGCTGTTGTGGGTTCGTCGGCAATGAGGAGCTTAGGGTTACAGCTTAAAGCCATGGCGATCATTACCCGCTGTTTTTGTCCGCCTGAGATCTGGTGCGGGTAACTGTCAAATATTTTTTCAGGTCTGGGCAGCTGCACTTCGTTAAATAAGGCAATAGTTTGTTTTTTAGCTTCAGCCTTATCTACCTTTTGGTGGAGGATAATGGCTTCAGCCACCTGGTCGCCGCAGGTAAAAACAGGGTTCAGCGAAGTCATAGGTTCCTGGAAAATCATCGAGATCTGATTGCCCCTGATCTGCCTGATCTCGTTGGTACTTAAGTTTAACAGGCTGATGTCTTCAAAATCAATATCGCCGCTAATTTTAGCAAGTTGTTCGTCATGCAAACGCATGATCGAAAAAGAAGTGACCGATTTCCCTGAGCCCGATTCGCCCACAATACCTAAAACCGTGCCTTTTTTTACGTTAAAGCTGATTTTTTTAACAGCTTTAAACCAGGATTTTTCTTCCTGGTTGTAGAAATCGATAGTTAAATTCTCAACGTTTAGCATTAAATTCTGTAGATTACAATTTCTTTCGACCCGGTTTCTAAGCTATTGTATTCATCTAAATGATAATGACAATTTATAGGAGTTTCGTTTTGCGCGAGAAAAAGCAAATGTTTTGCTAAAGAGACTAAGCCCGCGTGGTTCGCTGAAATAATAATCTGATCTTTTACTACCTCGCTTTTAATTACAAATCCATCTTCCCAGTTAGAAACAGCGCCATGTTCGGTGGAATACTGAGGAATATTTAATCTTAATTCTTTCATCAGGTTACAATGGTAATATTTTCTTCCGGAATTATATCCATACCTTTAAATTTTAATAACACCTGTGCAGTAGTAATTACATCTTTCTGGCAATAGGTCACAATTCTATTGAGATTTTTTTCTTCATAATACACCTGTCTTACCTGCGAGCCGTTAATATCGTCTTTTGGAGTGGGAATATCCAGAATGGCCGCTAAAAGGTTTAAAGAAGTATAATGTTTGTAATCGCCGAATTTCCAGAGTTCCATCGTATCAATATGGTTAACTTCCCAGGGTTTTTTACCCGAA
The DNA here is from genome assembly GCF_014196715.1 of Pedobacter zeae. Lineage (GTDB taxonomy): Bacteria > Bacteroidota > Bacteroidia > Sphingobacteriales > Sphingobacteriaceae > Pedobacter > Pedobacter zeae. The sequence goes on along the minus strand of NZ_JACIEF010000001.1, from coordinate 1,487,084 downwards.
AGTTGCAGTTGAACAGGGATTTCTATCCCATTAACCAATAACCGTCGGCATAAATAAGGAAAATCGAACTCTTTTCCATTATGCGCACAAAACATTAAGGTAGCCGGCTGTTTATTAAGCAATGCCGAAAACTGGGAGAGTATTGTGTGCTCATCGTGGTCAGCAAAAGATTTGATGCGTAGTTTGTTCGTTTTTTCTTCGGTATAGAAAATGCCAAGGCTAATGCAGATAATTTTACCAAATTCGGCCATAATGCCTGCTTTTTCGTAAAACTCTTCGGCCGTTTGTTCTGAATTTCTTTGGTAATGTGTTTTTTGTTCCCAAAGTTCCTGGAAATGAGGCGGCACATCCTGAAAAGATGGGTATTGTGGAACGGTTTCGATATCGAGCACCATTACCTGGTTTAAATCTAGCGTTTTTAACATACAAATAGTTTTCAATTATCAATTTACAGTTTTCCTTTTATAATTACTGCAGTTGGCTAATATTTTATAAGTTTGGATATGGCGAAAAGTAAATTCGAGCAATCTTTAGCAGAAGGTGCTCATCAACAATTACAAAAGCTGGTTGGCCGGTGGAGTGGCACTACCAAAACCTGGTTTGAAAAAGATATCCTGGCAGACGAATCACCATCAGAAGGCGAGATCACTTCCATTTTAGGGGCACGGTTTATCTCTTTCGATTACCAGGGAAGTTTAGAAGGCAAACCTTTTGAAGGCAAAATGATTATCGGTTTCGATATTCCTTACCAAAGATTTACAACAAGCTGGGTAGATAGTTTTCATATGGGTACGCAGGTTATGCATTCGAGCGGCGAGGCTACCGCAAATGGTTTCTCCGTTTTTGGTGAATACGGCAGTCCGGAATATGGCGAGCAGCTTTGGGGCTGGCGTACCGTTTTAGCCATAAACAGCGCCGATGAAATTGTGCTTACAGCTTATAATATTTCACCCGATGGGGAAGAGGCAAAAGCTACAGAAACGGTTTATAGAAGGAAATAAATTAAGCCTATCAGGTTTTAAAACCTGATAGGTTATAAATTAAAACAGACTTGGCGAAGCCTGGTTGGCCATTACCGGTATTTTTAACTCGGTTCCGACTGCTTTATTCAGTTTATCGGTAAAATAAGCCGAAAATAGAGGAGAAGAGAGTTCTACATTCTGGTGTACAAAAAAGTATAGGTTCTGTAAACCTTGCGCTTTCCAGGCTACAATTCTTTCGATCCAGTCATCTAAGCGTTTTTTATCAATTTCATCATCATTGGCTCCAACAAAACGTACAAAAGCCGTTGGCGTAGTTAAACGCATGTGCAGCATGTCTCTTCTGCCCGACGTATCAACAATGATGTTGGCAATGCCGTTATCTTCGAAAAGTCTGGCAAATTCGTTTGCAATGGCAGGGTTGGTAAACCATTCGGTATTCCTCACTTCAACGCCCAGTGGTATTACCTTTGGAAATTCGTTGATAACGATTTTTAGCCTTTCGAAATCCTTGGGTTTGAAATTATCGTGAAGCTGGAGAAAAGCCATGCCCAGTTTATCTTCAAAATTACTAATGGCATCGCAGTATTGCTCAACCGGCTCTTTAACGTTAATGAGCCTTTTAAAATGACTAATGGTATTGGTTAATTTTGGAAAGAATTTAAAATCTGCCGGGGTTTTTTGCGTCCAGGTGATTACCTGCTCGCGGGTAGGCATGCCGTAAAAAGTGGCATTCAATTCAATCGAATTAAACTGGGTGGCATAATAGCTTAGTTCGTCTTTTGTTCCTTTTGGGTAAAAACCTTTTAAATCGGTTTTATTCCATTTTGCACAACCTACAAAGGCTTTAAAATCCTGTTTGGTTTTATTGGCCGCTAAAATTGTTGCGGTTTCCGGGGCATCCGCCGGAAGGGTATAATCTATGATCGAAGGGTCGTCTACTTTACCGAATTGCATTTTTTTATGGTTTAGTGATCAGGTTTAAGGCAAAAAAATACCTTAGCTTATTCAACTAAGGTATTTATATATTGTAAAAATAAGAAACTTGTTCCTTGCTTTAGCTTATTGTGGAAAGTTTATGTTTAGCTATTTCCAACCTGTACACCCCAACTGAACGGAATTAGTAACCCAAAATTTTCAGCACCTGCTTACTGTTCTGTTCTTCGCCAAAAACTTCAAAGTTGAAGCTTTCGTCGCGGTTTCTGCGAATCAACACATGTTTAGGGCTAGGCAACAAACAGTGGTGTATACCGCCATAGCCGCTCAATACCTCCTGGTAAGCACCGGTATGGAAGAAACCGAGGTACTGCACTTTACGGGTTTTAGGCATAAATACACTGTTCATGTGTGCTTCCTGGTTGTAGTAATCCTGTCCGTCGCAAGTAATGCCGCCTAAGTTAACCCGTTCATATTCAGCATCCCAGTTATTAATAGGCAGCAGGATGTATTTTTGGTTCAGCGCCCAAACATCAGGTAAGTTGGTAATGAAAGAACCATCCAGCATCAACCAGCGCTCGCGGTCGTTCTGCTGTTTACGGCCTAAAACCTTGTATAAAATACCCGAAGCCTCGGCCACGGTATACTTACCGAATTCGGTAATAATATCAGGCTCCATTACCTCGTGGATGGCGCAGATTTCTTTAATCCTTTTAACAATTTCGTTTACCATGTATTCGTAATCGAAATCGAACACCAACGAATCTTTAAATGGCATACCGCCACCAATATCCAGTGTATCCAGGTCAGGATTAATTTTCTTGAACTTGCAGTAAAGCGTTACGTATTTCTCTAGTTCGTTCCAGTAATAGGGCGAATCGGTAATTCCCGAATTAATAAAGAAATGCAGTAATTTAACCCTGAAATTAGGATTGTGAACGATTTTATTATTGTAAAAATCGATTACATCTTCCATACGTACCCCTAAACGCGAGGTGTAAAACTGCGAGTCGGGTTGTTCTTCTGCAGCAATACGGATACCCAGGTTACAAGGCTCGTCCATTTCCACCTCATCATCATAAAGGTTAAACTCTTCCTTGTTATCCAGAACCGGGATGATGTTTTTGTAACCATCATGCAGCATATCCACGATATACTGTTTATACTGGTAGGTTTTAAAGCCATTACAAATGATGGTTGTATCTTTGGTTAAGGCGCCTTTTTTCTCCAGGGCATCTACCATAGGCATGTCGAAAGCCGAAGAAGTTTCGAGGTGGATGTTGTTCTTTAATGCTTCTTCTACAATGTGCTTAAAATGCGAGCTTTTTGTACAGTAGCAATATTTATAATCGCCACGGTAATTGTTTTTTAAAATGGCGGTCTGGAAAAGGATCTTCGCTTGCTGAATCTTCTTGCTCACCATCGGTAAATACGTGAAACGTAAGGGAGTACCGTAAGTTTCGATCATTTCCATCAGGTTTAAATCCTGAAAATATAATTCATCATCTATCACATCGAAGCCTTCCTGTGGAAAGCCAACACTTAGATCAAGAAATTCTGAGTAACTCTGCATTTACTTTTAAATAATTTTTGCAAAAATGTAATTTTAAATCGAGAAATAAACGCTATTGAAAATATTTTTACGGTGAGGAAACGCTTAGCTTAACTTCAAAATTTGAGTACAAAGGCTTTTAAGAAAAAAATATTGATGGGTGATTTGTTAAGTATTTGTAATACAGGTGTATAGTGTATTGGGTTTGTTTGATAGGCAAGGAAAGCAGGTTCCTGTTGCTATAGGGTAGGGTTGGTCCTGCGCTCCACTTTACCCCTTGCACTCGTGCCCGTTCCGGTCAGGTTTATTTAAAATAGGCCGCTGCAGCTAGTTGTGGTTTAATAGCGCGTGCTTTTATGGGGAGGTTTTTCCGTGTGTTCCGTGCATCCGTGGCAAAATAAATTGGTTCATTGTGCACGCATCAACTCACGAGTAATTGATCTGTTTAAGCATTTGGAAAGCAGGTTCCCGCTGCTATAGGGTAGGGTTGGCCCTGCTCTCCACTTTACTCGTTGCACTCGTGCCCGTTCCGATCAGGTTTATTTAAAATAGGCCGCTGCAGCTATTTGAGGTTTAATAGCGTGTGCTTTTATGGGGAGGTTTTTCCCTGTGTTCCGTGCATCCGTGGCAAAATAAATTGGTTCATTGTGCACGCATCAGGCACGGAGGCTGGTGCTGCTATTGGAGTAAAATTAGCCTTTCCTTAAATATTTGGTTAAGATCACAATGGTTTGGCCTTCTACTTTACCCTCAATCTGTTCGGTATTATCGTGTACTAAACGGATGTTTTTAACCACGGTACCCAGTTTAGCACTCAGTGTTGAACCTTTAACATCGAGTGTTTTAACCAAAACCACGGTATCGCCTTCATATAAACGGGTACCATTGCTGTCCTGATGAAATTCTACAGTTCCCTCTTGTTCATGGTCGCCGGTTTTTTTAGCCCATTCCAGAGTTTCATCGTCGAGGTATAAAATGTCAAGACTGTCTGCTGCCCAACCTTCATTCCTGAGGCGGCTTAACATGCGCCAGGCCACCACCTGAACAGGTGCAAATTCCGACCACATGGTTTCTGTTAAAATTTTCCAGTGAGCGGCATCAAGCTGTTCATTTTTTTCAATCTGGTCTAAACAGGTTTTACAAACCAATACGCTGTTATCGCTATTGGCATTGCTGGTTGGCGGCACTTCGTATACCGATAAGCCGGTTTCAGCGGTGCATAATTCACATTGATTTCCTGAGCGGGTTTGTAACGCTTGTAGTAAAGACATGGCTTCTTAAATTTTCGGCGAAAGTAATAAAACTTTTGGGAATAACAGGTTTTGGTTCCTGTTACTTTTCCGGTAAATGAATCTCGGCAAGCATGCACCTTGCACTGCCACCGCCATTTTGTTCTATGGTATACAAGGGGGCATCAATAATTCTGCTGTACTGTTCAAGTGCGGCAACCTGCTCAGCACTTAACGATAAATAAGCCTGCTCAGACATCACCAGTAAACTTTCGCCTTCGGCATTATTTACCTGCAGCATGTTGCCAGCAAATTTGTTCATCTGCTCCAGGCTGATTTCGATGATTTCTTTTCCGGTGCTTTTTAAACTGATGGTAACATTTAGTTTCTCCTCAGGATCGCGAATCGAATCCAGGCAGATTACTGCAAAGCGGTCGCCGATGCACATCATCACATTGGTATGGTAAATCGGGAAATTTGTGGCATCTACCGCCTGGAAAGCTACCGGTTCGTATCCCGTAAGCATACAAAAGTTGTTCAGTACTTCTTCATCGGTACGTACACTCAGGCAGGCATAGGCAATTTTATTGGTGCGGTCTAAAACCATGCTGCCTGTTCCTTCCAAAAAAGCATGCTGATGCTCGTAAAAGCTTAAATCGCTGATGTGGTTTACTTCAAACCGGTCTTTTAATCCGTCTAATATTTCTTTCCGGCGTTCTAACCTTCGGTTTTCAGAAAACATCGGGTAGAGGTAAACCGAGCCATCATCATGGAAGGAAACCCAGTTGTTCGGGAAAATCGAATCGGGCGTTTCGGGCTGCAGCGTATCGTCTACTACAGTAACGTCCACATCGTTTTTGCGCAAAAGGGCAACAAATGCATCAAACTCCTTTAAGGCCTGTGTTTGTACGTCGGTCCCGGTAGATGCAACCTGGAACTTGTTATTTCCGGCCGTTTGTTCGTTGAATTTAAAATCAACAGGGCGGATCATTAAAATATGATTGGTTGTCTGCATAATGGTTAAAGGTAAAAAAAGACGTAAGGTTTAAGGTTGCTTACCGCCTAAAGAGTTTTCATTAAATCAGGCGTTTGTATATAGGCGAAATAAACCTTAAACCCTATACCTTAGGCCTTGAACCTTAAATGTTGTCTCTAAGTATCGGCAAACTCATACAGTGGAAGCCTCCACGTGCACGCGATAATTCAGCCGAAGGCATTAAAATTAACGTATCGGTTAGGGTTTCGGTATTTACTTTGCCACTTTCCAGATCCTGAATCAGATCTTTTACATCGACCACATCAAAACCTGCTGCTTTAAATGCTTCAACGGTTTTATCATTTCTGTCGTAACCTAAAACCACGCCTTCCTTAATGGCCAGCAGGTTACACGAGTCGGTCCATTGTTCTCTCGAATCGTAAGGGAACTGATTATTCCCACTGTAAATAATTTGAGTAGGTTCGGTGCTTTTTAAGTCGTTCCGGCTAATATCGTCTAACAAAGCCTCTACATGTTCAAAATGTTTCGGTTCCTGTGGATTAGCTTTCGTAAACTGAATGGCCGTGGTGGCTTCGAGTTTTTCGGGTTCCTTTAAAAAGTTAATCGGCTCGTAAGGGTTATATTTAGGAGAGTGTGCAATCGAATTTAAAATCACCCATGTATTGCGTTTAACCTGTGTAAAAACAGTATCGAGGTGCATGTAATCGCGCTTGCTTGGTATTTTAACCACAGTTACTTTTTCGACCACGTTCTGCTCAAACAAGAGTTTAATGGCTTCGTTGGCTCCGTGTTCTGAAGTCCGTTCGCTGCACCCGATTAATACGTGGTTAGGGCTTACCATCATCACATCGCCACCTTCCAAAGTAGTGCTAAAAGCAGGCTCGTCGCCAGGGCGTAAAAAGTGCATCGTTACATCCGGTATTTCGAGAATATTGTTGCGGTAGGCTTCGAATAAGGGGTGGTTAAAGAAAATATAACGCATTAAAAGCGTTTCACGCACACGGGCCTTTTTTGCCGGTTTATTCAACAGGATGTGGTTGTTGATCGTGGTACCTACATCCCTGGTGAAGATTAAATTGGGTATGGGCGCAAAAATCATCGTATCGTTGGCCAGTGTACCTGAGATGAAGATCTCGGCCAGCTGTTTGGGGTCGGTATTGGTTAATTCCAATTGTACTTTATAGGTACAGCCTTCAATGGCACAAACGGCCGCCACCAGTTTTTTGCGGATGGATTCGTCTTCCAGCATTTCACTTAACAGGTTCTGGATCTCGATTACTGATTGAGAACGGTGAAAATCAGGGTGGTTGGGTTTGTAAAAATTACGGTTGGATGCTTCTGAATCGATTTCAGCAAGTTTTCCTTTAATCTTTTCCGGATCAAGAAAATACAGCAGCAGTTTAATGTAATAATCGTATTCGCCCTTACGGATGGTATCTAAATGCACAATATCTTCGAAAAGCCAATCCTGTGCCTTAGAGGGTACTACTTTGCCCAAACCACTATCCGGACTGTGTATCAATAATTTACGCAACCTGCCGATTTCGGTGTTTACGCTCACTTTAAAATGTGGGTTCTGCTCGCTCATAAATAAATTAGTTGTTACAAATCTATCATTTTTTTTATAGTCAGAAAGTCAGGTGTTGGAGGTCCGAAGTTTTGATGGACGTAAAACAAAATCAGGAGGTTTAGCTTATGATAAATAATAGGACACCAGACTTCTGACTGCGGACTTCCAGACTCCTGACTTTTTACCGCACAGCACCAACCTCCTTAAACCTTATGGAAGAGTCAGCTCCCGATTTCTTCAATCGGGACTATAGCGAAAAGAAGGGCAACCGGTTCCGATAAGCACTGCAGCACCTTTCCAAGCCCTTAAAAAAATCAGACATGAGTATTGAGATGATAGATTTGAGACCTAATAATGCTTGGAAAATTGAAATTTAAGATAAAAAATCTTCGGTCTCCGGACTCCCGACTTCGGACTTTTTTCTCTATTTTTGGCACATGAATTTTATTATTGCCGAAACACAGAAAGCCATTTTTGAACTTTATAACGAAGAAATAGCCGAGGGTGTAATCAACATACAAGAAACCCGTAAAGAGTTTGAAGGACAGGCAACCATTGTTGTTTTTCCGGTTACCAAAATTTCGAAAAAATCGCCGGAACAAACGGCTACCGAGATTGGCGAATATTTGGTGGCACACGTAGCCGATATTACCAAATTTAACGTGGTAAAGGGTTTTTTAAACCTTAGTATTGCCGAAAGTTATTTTCTTAATCAATTTAACAGGGAAATTTTAGCACCGGGATTTGGTGTTTATAAACCGAACGGTAAAAAGGTAATGGTAGAATATTCTTCGCCCAACACCAATAAACCGCTTCACCTGGGGCATGTGCGTAATAACCTCCTGGGCTATTCGGTTTCCGAACTGCTTAAAGCCTATGGTTACGAGGTGGTAAAGGTAAACCTGGTTAACGATCGGGGTATTCACATCTGTAAATCGATGCTGGCCTGGCAAAAATGGGGCCATGGCGAAACTCCCGAAAGTACCGGTTTAAAAGGCGATCATTTAGTAGGAAAATATTATGTTATTTTCGATAAAGAGTACAAAAAGGAAATCGATGCGTTAAAGGCCGAAGGACAAAGCGAAGAAGAAGCCAAAAAAAATGCCCCTTTAATTAAGGAAGCGCAACACATGCTTTTAAAATGGGAGCAAGGCGACGAGGAAGTGGTTTCGCTATGGAAAACCATGAACGAGTGGGTTTATGCCGGTTTTAATATTACCTATAAAAACCTCGGTGTCGATTTTGATAAGTTTTATTACGAAAGCAACACCTATTTGTTGGGAAAAGATACGGTTGAGGAGGGTTTAGCCAAAGGTGTTTTCTTTAAAAAGGAAGATGGCTCGGTATGGATCGATTTAACTGCCGATGGTTTGGATCAAAAACTGGTTTTACGTGCCGATGGTACTTCGGTTTACATTACACAGGATCTGGGGACTGCAGAAATGAAACACGATGATTTCGGCATGGATGAGTCGATTTACGTGGTGGGCAACGAGCAGGATTACCATTTTAAGGTATTGTTCCTCATTTTAGAGAAACTGGGCAAAAGCTGGGCAAAAGGCTTATACCATTTATCGTACGGCATGGTCGATCTGCCCAACGGCAAAATGAAAAGCCGCGAAGGTACGGTGGTTGATGCCGATGAGCTGATTGAAAGCATGGTAAGTACCGCCCGCGAGAAAACCGAAGCATTAGGCAAAACCGGCGATTTTCCGCAAGAGGATAAAGAGGAGCTTTACCAGAACATCGGTTTGGGCGCACTTAAATATTTCCTGCTCAAAGTAGAACCTAAAAAGCGTTTATTATTTAATCCTGCAGAGAGCATCGATTTTCAGGGCAATACCGGTCCGTTTATCCAGTATACCCACGCCAGGATCAAATCGTTGCTGGCAAAGGCAAACTACCAGCTGGCAGCCAGCCAACCTGCCCAGATTTTACCTGTAGAACTCGAAATGATTTTGCAGCTGGCCAAATACCCTGCAGAAATTGCCATTGCTGCCAAAGCTTACAGCCCGGCGAGTTTGGCCAATTATTTATATGAACTGGCCAAGCTGTTTAATAAATTTTACCACGAAGTGCCTCAAATTCTCAAAATGGAAGAAGGGGAGGAAAAACAATTCCGTTTAAACCTGAGCAAAAAAACGGCCGATATGATACATGCCGGTATGTTAATTTTGGGTATCACTTCTCCGGAGAGGATGTAGGGATGGAGCATGTGAAATGGGAGATGGAAAATGGAAAAATGGGAGATGTAGGATTGGAAATAATCTACACCTTGGCTGATGGCAACTGAGTTAATTTTACTTTGTGCGGTTGCTTTTGCAGCCGGATTTATAGATGCTATAGTAGGTGGCGGTGGTTTATTGCAAACTCCCGCCATTTTACTTATTCTGCCCCATTACCCGGTGGCTACCCTTTTGGGCACGACCAAAATCCCCTCTATGGCAGGTACCTCGCTTGCCGCTTATAACTATGGCAGGCAGGTGAAGTTCAATTACCGGGTGCTTGCCGCCTGTGCGGTAAGCGCATTTTTTGCAGCGCTTTTAGGCGCGCACCTGGTAAGCCGGATCGATAATTCGGTAATTAAACCGCTTATATTGCTTGTACTTATTTTAGTAGCCCTGTACACGTATTTTAACAAACAGTTCGGTATTCACCAGGAGAAAACCCATTCGCTGGTTAAGCAGGTTTTACTGGCTGCTTTGTTTGGCTTAAGTATTGGCTTTTACGATGGCTTAATTGGCCCAGGTACAGGTTCCTTTCTGATTTTGGTTTTTATTGCGGTGCTGGGTTTCGATTTTATTGGTGCCAGTGCACATGCCAAAATTGTAAACCTGGCCACTAATTTGGCCGCCATTATCTATTTCAGTTCTACCGGGCATATGTTATTTCAATACGCCCTACCCATGGCGCTTTTTAACCTTGGTGGTGCCTTTTTCGGTAGCAAACTGGCTTTGCTTAAAGGGAACAAATTTGTACGTGTATTTTTCCTGATCGTTGTTTTTGGAACGATTTTGAGATTTGCTTACGATATTTTTAAAGTACATGTCCTGTAAAAACGCTTGTTCCTAGTTTTTTTAAAACAAGCGATTAAAATCAATTGGTGTGTGTGCTCCATTAGTCCTGTTGGTGGCGCATCCCGAATGCTTTTTCATAGCTGAAATGCTTAAACCAGTTACCGGATGGGGGAGGCGACAAATAGCAATAACACTTACCCACAGCATTAAATAAGCAAAGCGGTTGTTAGTCTGGGTCTGGTCGAAAACTACTGGAATTTGATAAAACCTAATAATTATTTTTTAGGAGTGTTTCGATACATTTTAATATAATCAGACGGATTCATCCCGAATAATGTGCTAAATTGTTTCCGGAAATATTTGATATCATTAATGCCGACTTCCCAGGCAATCTCTTTAATGCTGTAATTGGATTCGACCATCAGTTCTGCAGATTTTCTAAGACGGATGAAACGGATGAATCCGGCGATGGATTGACCGGAAATCGATTTTACTTTTCGGTACAGGCCTGAATGACTCATGCCAATCTCTTGCGAAAACTTCTTTATATTAAAAGATTCATCTGCGATATTTCGCTCTATAATGCTGATACAGGTAGATAAAAACTCGCGATACTCCGGAGAGATTTTAAAGTTTTGTTTTTTGAAAGTAATCTCATTATAGAAATATTGCTGGAGTTTGGTCCGGTTTTCAAGCAGCGCCTTAACCCTTGCCAGTAACAGCTCCTTTTCGAATGGTTTGGTAATGTAATCATCTGCACCGCATTGCGTCCCTTTTAACCGGTTTTCGACATCTGATAATGCAGTTAGTAAAATTACAGGTATATGTCCCAGCGTGGGGCTGTTCTTAATGGCGTTACAGAGTTCTAAGCCACTGCCATCTTCCATCAGGATATCACTGATAATGATATCGGGCAAATGCTGGATGGCCTGCTCAAGTCCCTCTTTGCCACTTGAAGCCGTAATAACAAGGTGATCGTTCTTGAATATGCCCTGGATATACTCCCGGATACTTTGATTATCTTCCACCACCAGGATAAGGTCTTGTACATTCAGCAGGAGATTTGGATCCGTTTTTAATGTTGGCGGGCTTAGTTTGGTTGGATTTCCGGCTTGGTAAGTTTCCGATGGAAGGTCTTCGTAAACAGGGAGCTTACCAAAATGGCTTTTCCCTTTTTTGAAAGATAGAAAAAATGTAGTCCCGATTCCAACCAGGCTTTGGTAAGAAATCTGTCCGCAATGCTGATCCATGAATTGCTTTACGAGGTACAGACCAATACCGAAACCGGAGGCAGCGCTGTTTTCCCCGACTTGATAAAACCGATCAAATAATTTTTCTTTAACATCGCCATCAATACCTATTCCACTGTCTTTTAAGCTTAATTCCACTGTATCTTTCGTTTCCCATAGCTGCATTACAATTTCACCATCAGGCTGGGTAAATTTTATTGCATTGGAAATCAGGTTATAAAGGATTGCCTGTATCTTTTCCCTGTCGGCATAGAGCTCTATCATAGTATCCGCGCCTATCAATTGATAGTTTAAGTTTTTTAACGCTGCCTGGCCCGAAAAACTGGTATAAACTTCTTTACAGATTTCAGAAAAAGGGAGTTTCGAAATCTTTAAGTCTTCGCTTTCGCCACCAACTTTTCGAAACAGTAACAATTGGTCGACCAGTTTAAGCAATCGTTTTGCATTTTGGTAAACAAGATCAAGCCCCCCTTTACTGCCAGCACCCGGATGGTGTTGTATATAATCTTTTAAAGGGTTGATAATCAGTGTTAAGGGTGTTCTGAACTCGTGTGAAACATTGGTAAAGAAAGCAAACTTTTTTTCGCTCAGTTCTTTTTCCTTCTGTGCATTTACCTGAGCTGTTTTAATTTCGTAGTTTAGGTTTGCCTGTCGTACCCGGTAACCGTTGTAAGCATATATTAACGCAGAACCGAAAATAACGTAACAAAGGTAGGCCAGCCAGCTTCGGTACCAGGGTGGGCGTACATTTATAATAAGCAGGCGGTTATCCGGTCCCCATCCACCGATATCATTATTTCGTTTAACGTGTAGGGTATATTTGCCATCAGTTAACCGGAGAAAGGTGACGGGGTTCGCAGCTTTGGTTTCCATCCAGCCACTATTGGCTCCTTCCAGATGGTAGGCAAATTTTATGGTACCCCTGTCTGCAAAATCTATGGCAGAAAAGGTAAATGAAAATACCGCATCATTATAGGGTACGGTTAATTCAGAAATCCTTTCCTCATTGGTCTGATCTACTAATTCATCATCCGCTTTAATCAATTGATTATTCACATATACCGAAGACAGGTATGGGGCAGGGAGTTTTTCAGTATTTGCCTGAAAGTTTTTCGGGTTAAAAAGTGTAAAACCTTTCACGCTACCGAATGCCATTTCGCCCGATTTTAGTCGCACAGCCGCATTGTTAGAAAATTGATTGCTCGACAAGCCATTTTCACTATAAAAATTGTTAAAGGTTTTATGCAGCGGATCGAACCTGGATAAACCATTGTAAGTACTGAGCCAGAGATATCCCTGGTCATCCTGCAGTATGTTCAGTACTGAATTGTTGCACAGGCCATCCGCATCTGAAAACTGCGCCTTTATTTTCCTTTTTGCCCTATCGAAAAGGATTAATCCACCACCTTCAGTACCAATCCAGAAATTTTTAGCACGATCTTCGAATATTGCTCTTACCGGCTTGCCCACTGGATAATAAACGTGCTTTTTTGCCCGGGTATCGATCTTTACCAAATCATTTGAAGTACCTGCCCAGAGCTGATGGAAAGAATCCTCTTTCAGTGCATTAAGATCGTAAAGGCTGGCATCAAAGAGTTCAAAACGGTCATTTTGAGGGTTCAGTCTGTATATGCCCCCATCAACAACTGAGGTGGCCCAAATCATATCTTTATGATCCTGGTAAATGAGCCAGATATAATTGCTCTCTCTACCTTCATTATTCATGCAACGATACCTGTTAAAGGATTGGGTCTGTTCATTGTACCTGTTAATACCACCCCCAAAAGTGCTTATCCAGGTGTTACCTTTTTTATCGGTTACTATACTGGTAACGAGGTTGTTGCTTAACGATTTTGGTTTAGCCAGGTCGTGCCTGAAATGGGTAAAGCTATTTGTTTTTATGGAATACAAGCTTATGCCACCGCCATCTGTTCCAACCCAAATGTCGCCGTTATCTTTTTCATTCAGGCAGGATACATAGTTGTGAATCAGGCTATTTTGGGTAAGTGGATTGTTGCTGAATGTTTGGAAAAGCTTTTTTGTACTATCGATAATAACAAGGCCTCCATTTAATTTGGCTATCCATTTACGGTTATCTCTGTCGCTATACAGGTAGGGTATGGTCTCGCCATTAGTATAAGCAGCGCTTTGCGGCGCGGGTTTAGTTTGGTTCATCCGTAATGTCTTTAAATCCATAACAGACAAACCATGGCCTTCGGTTCCTATCCAGAGTTGATGTCCTGGATTTAGCAGGAGTGACAATATGTTTCCGCCGGAAAGCTTTTTCCCGGGCGAGACCTTTGGCATTTTATTGCCGTAAATCACCGAGAATTGGTAGAGGCCCTCCCTGGTTCCGGCCCATAAATAATTTTCCTTCGCCAGCACACAATTGGTCAGTTTCAACCCGGTATTTACCAGAGCCAGTTTTTTCTGTTTGGCGTCGAAAAGGTATAACCCCATCCCGCTTACCGTAACCCAAATATGGTTCTGATCACCTACCGTTATGCTGGTGATATTTGCATGGGTTAGGAGATGGTTTTTATCACTATTGAATACCTGGTAAGGGTATTTGTCTTGCTTACCTTTGTAAAACATTCCGGCGCCATTGGTCCCAATAAATAAATTACCCTTAAGGTCACAAACGATGGCATTCACTGCAATCGGCAATTTGAAAGGTTTATTGCCTCGCAGGGATGAATAATATACCGGCGCAAATTTTCCACTTAGCGCATTGTATAGGGTTAAACCTTGCCCCGTGCCAACCCAGAGGTTGTTTTCTGCATCTTCGGCAATACAATAAATATAGTTATGCGGAAGTGAATAATCATCTTTAAGCCGGTTGCGGAACACCTTCACAACACTCCCATCATAGCGGTTCAGTCCATCGTAAGTACCAAACCACATATAACCATAATGATCCTGAAAAATACATCTTACCGAATTATTGGAGAGTCCTTCATTTATACCAAAAAGGCGCGTTTCGTATGGATCGGCCGTAATATTCCCGGTGATAAATAACAGGCAGCATAATAATAATGGCAGGCATCTTGGCATACTTAATCAGTTTTTTTTGAAGAATCCATGATCCTATCCCGGTTAGACTTATGAATTTGGTTAGCAGCAATGATGGGCCATAAGCTCTGCATTGTTACCTCTAAATTAGTTATTTTAAGTTAAATGTTATGGTAACGTTTAATTTATTTTTTCTTTCATTTATGTTGAGAAATCAACGCGCTGTTCGTGGCCGTATTCATGGTAAAAGATACCAAGCGATATTCCGGTAACAGCATCGGCATTTCAACTGAGAAACAGCGAAACGCCCACCTGAAAGGGGAGGTAAAAATCTGATCGCATAAAAAAACCTGAAACAAGTTCAGGTTGATAGCTTCCAGAAAGATTTAGCTTGGTTGCTGGTCTTGTTGGTACCAAAGGAGAAGCCCATTGGCGGCAGCAAGCCGAAGTAAGACAGACGAGTAAAGAAAGGAAATTAATGATGCGCCATTCCTATTTGATTTTTATACAATCAATGCGTTCTCTTAAGATGGCCAAGCTATATTCCTTGAGGAAAATAGCTTGGGAGCATCAATGTATAACCTGGGTTATTCCACTAACGCTCCCATAAGCCATTCATCTATCTAACTAACTAATAAACGCCGTCTAAATCCATGGCACGTACAACTTTAACGTGTCTGAATGCATTTGTTTCCGACCATTCCGAGTCATAATTCAATCCATAAGGCCAAAAGTGGCCACCTCCGGCACTGATATTACTGGTGGGTGTTTCAAGCGCCCTGATGGTTGCAATACCATTCGCACCAGTGTATGTTCCTCCATTGGTCAGGTCATACCAACCCCCGGTTTGTCCTACGCCATAGCAATGTCCCATCTCGTGCATGGCCGTACGCACGTTCTGGTAACTTGTATTTCCTCCGAAACGGATATCGCCGTTTACGTTGGCTTCTGCAGTAGGCACACCGGTATTGTAACTTACATTAAGTGTTCTTGGTGCCCAGTCTGCACCAGCATTGTATCGTGCACAGGCATCGTTCATGGCATTTGTTATCCTGGTAATCACATCAGCAGGAACACCGTTTGTTGATGTCCATGTCCAGCCAACCTGTCCGTTATATTTTATCTTCACCAAAACCCATTGCTGGTTTTCGCCACCATGCGAGGAATATTGGTTGATATCGCCGCCATCATCTAATGAAGATCCCCATAAATCCAGTACCTTTCCGCTTGCCCTGTTTACGATGCGGTAATAGCCACTTCCTAAGGCTACAAACTGCCATTGCTGGTTATTAGCCCCGGTATAGTCGTTTATCTGAATATTACCCCCATCTGTATTGTCGGCAGCAGTCAGTGCCCGGTTGCTTTCCACGCCGATTATGCTATAGTATCCACCAGCTAAGGCGGTAAGTTTCCACTGCTGGTTCGTTCCGCCTGTTCCTCCCCATTGCCATACACTGGTATTGTTGCCATTTTGACCTCCGGGCACATCTATTACCTTGCTACTGGTTCTACTCATGATATAAAAGGTGCCATTTGCAAGTGTTTGCGGAATTTCAATAGCCTGTATGGCTTGGATTTTCCGTTTGGTTATGGCCGAATTAAACGTTTCTTCCTCTTTGGAATTCACCTCGGCAATTTTCTTGCAACTGGTCATACATAAAGCCGTAAGCAAAATCACACTTGCGAACTTTAAAAAAAGCATTTGGTTTTTCATATTTATTATGTTAAGGTTTTATATGGCAGTTTACGCAACTGCCAAGGGTTTTATATTTCCCAAAGGCGTAAATATTTTTTTGCATGCAAAAAAATCTCCGGGTATTAGCGGGTGATAGATGGCCCCAGGCAAACCGCTTTAACGGGCAATAATTTTTAGCCGGTGTAGCCGCTGCCTTGCTGGTGGTGTTTGTAAACATTTTTGACTCATAATTATATTGGGTTAGGTAATACAAGGAAATTGTAATAATGGCGCTTGCAGTTCAAAAATAGTAGCCAATAAATTTCAGGTGGGGATGTAAATCAACCGATTATGGGGGTGAAATCAACCATTTTGCCTTAAGTTAAGGAACAAAGTGCAATAAGTAATTACATTCGCACCTGGTATGGCTTAATCAGGATCTGATCATGGGCCTATTTTTTAAACGTCTTATTGGTTGTAATTTAATCTGAACTTATGAAGTTTTATACGAAATGTAGCATAGGGCTTGCCGCTCTGATAATGGTTTGTTTTAGCGGTTTTTCACAGGAGGTAAACCATCCAAATCAATTTGATGGGTATCTTTTTGCCTATTTTGAAGGGTCGGGGCCGGGTGCCGGGCAAGAGCACCTGCGTTTTGCGGCCAGCGCCGATGGGATAAACTGGTCTGCACTTAACTTCAATAATCCGGTAATAAAATCTGATACCATTGCTCACTCCGGAGGCATACGCGATCCGCATATCATCAGGAAGGCAGATGCCAGCGGATTTTTTATTACGGCTACAGATATGAACACCGATCAAAACGGCTGGGCCAAGAATACCGGGATTGTAATGTTAAAGTCGACGGATTTAACCCGATGGACCCATAGCGCAATCGATTTGGCCAAGCAGTATCCTGCAACTTTTGCAAGGGTGAAATGGGTATGGGCACCACAAACCATTTATGATCCAATAGCAAAAAAATACCTGGTGTATTTTACCATCAGGTTTGAAGACAATGATAAGCTTGATTTTTATTGTGCCTATGCCAATCAGGATTTCACCGGTTTTGAAAAGGAACCCACTTTAATGTTCAGTCCAAAATTCGGCGGTATCGATGGCGATATTGTGTTTAAGGATGGCATATACCACTTTTTTTATAAAGGAAATACCAAAATAGAGGGCAAGGAAGTGAAAAATGGTATCCAGCAGGCCACTTCGAGGTCGTTACAAGGCCCCTGGGTAGAAGATTTTAAATACCTGGATGTTTATGCCGGAACCACTACACCTGTAGAAGGGTCGGGCATTTTTAAGCTAAACAATTCTCCTGATTATGTACTGATGTACGATCTGTATACAAAAGGTAGATACGAATATCAGAAAAGTACTGATCTGTTTAACTTTAGTGATAGCCCATTGTCATTTACAAAGAATTTTTTTCCCAGACATGGAAGCGTTATCGGGCTTACCGGCCAGGAGGCCCGGCACCTGAACGCGATCTGGAAAGGTGTTCCGGGTGAGTTGCTTATTCCTAAGCTTCCCGCCGATCGGTTTCAATTCGTAGCAGATGGAAACCCGATTATCACGCACCAGTATACCGCAGATCCGGCAGCAATTGTTGATCAGGGAAAACTATGGTTATTTACCGGGCATGATGCAGGGGCTGGAAAGCAAAGTTTTAAAATGGAAGATTGGTCGGTTTTTTCTACTACTGATATGAAAAGCTGGACACAATACCCTGTTCCACTTAAGCTCTCCGATTTTTCGTGGGCAAAGGGTGGCGATGCTTATGCCGGCCAGGTAATTAAACGCCATGGCAAATATTATTGGTACATCAGCACCAACGCGCTGGGCATAGGTGTTGCCGTTGCTGATAAACCAGAAGGTCCGTATAAGGATGCGCTCGGCAAACCCCTTCTTACCAATAAAGATTGTTTTGATTCTAAAAACTATTGGGCATGTATTGATCCAACTGTTTTTCTCGATAAAAAAGGGCAGGCCTGGATATTTTGGGGCAATAGTGAATGTTATTATGCGAAATTAAAAGAAAATATGATCGAAATTGATGGGGCGGTAAAAAGGGTCAATTTTAAAGGTTTTAATTTTACAGAAGCTCCATGGATACATGAGGAGAAGGGAACCTATTACCTGTCTTATGCCACTGGTTTCCCTGAAAAAATCGCTTACGCCACAAGTCAGTCCCTTGATGGCCCATGGAAATATCAGGGTATCCTGAATGAAATTGCCGGGAATAGCGATACCAACCACCAGGCTATCGTGGCTTTTAAAAACAAATGGTATTTCTTTTATCACAATGGGGCCATACAGCCCGGCGGCGGGAGCACGCATAGATCGGTCTGTGTAGATGAAATTTTTTATAACAAAAACGGAACGCTTAAAAGAATAATCATGTCGAGCGAAGGGGTAGGAAAGAAATAATGAGTGGGGTACATTAATGCGGTTCATTGCTGGTGGTCGTCCGGCCATATGTCGAACTGTTTCTGAAATGCAGTTACTTTCGCAACCGGATGTATAGATGCTGGTAGATGGCGGTGGTTTATGCCAAACTCCTACCATTTTACGTAATCTGCCACACTACCCGGTGGCTAGCCCTTTGGGCACTACCCAAATCTCCTCCATGGCAGGTAGCTCGCTTGCCGCTTATAACTATGCCAGGCAGGTTAAGTTCAATTACCTGCTGCTTGCTGCCTGTGCACATGCCAAAATTGTAAACCTGGCCACTAATTTAGCCTCCATTATCTCATTCAATACTACCGGCATATCTTATTTCAATATGCTCAGCCCATGGTGCTTTTTTCGGTAGCAAACTGACTTTGCTTAAAGGAAACAAATTTGTACGTGTATTTTTCCTGATCGTTGTTTTTGGAACGATTTTAAGATTTGCTTATGATATTTTGAGGATGTATGTTGTATAAATAGAAATTAAAATTCAGATAACCAAATGTCGTTGAAGAATTAGAATTCAGAGGCAAAAAAAATATCAGTAGTTTATCAGTCACAATTTGTAAATGATGGGTTGGTGCTGCATAATATAATTTCATTAATTAAGTTCTGATATTTTTAGCTACCTGCTTAGGTTAATATACCTATTACTGGGTATTTTCTGTTAGCACTTTTAGGAATAAATTCGTGGCAGAATCATACCTAAACCAAACACAAATCTCATGAAAAAAATAATTACATTATGCTTCTTGCTAGGTTTTGTCTATGCTGCTAAAGCACAGAAAGAAGATCAGATTTATGCGTTCAAGTATGCCGATATAGAAATGAAACGCTGGGATGGTGGCACAAAGACGGAGAAAAGAATCGCTGGGCAGATCGACCATTCCACAAAGCTGCTCAAATTCCAGCTGCGTTACAAAGAAGGGAATAATTGGATATACAAGATACTGCCTTCAAAGAGCGATGTTACTGATCCATCTGTAGATAGTACAAAATCAATTCCGGTTAAAGTACATTATGTAGATAAAGCTGACAATAATGACTTCTTCTATATCACAGAAAATGATCTTTCAAAATATGCAGTTACAGGATTTACAGAGCCGCGTATAGTTGGATTGGATGGGCTAGTGATCCCGATGAAGATTCGGTTTTCCAATCACCAGGGAGGCAACTTTGATGTAACGCAGGCTGTTACCATCGGTTTTGCCTACAATTACAGGTTAGATAAATGGGGAATGCTCGATAACAAGAGTGCTGATTTGGTGTTAGGCTTAAATGCGACCAGTGTAGGCGTAGACGAAAAGACAGTGCCTGGAGTTTACACAACCAAAGCACAAGCCGTTGCAATCTCGCCAGTGTTCGGCTTCAAAGTCCGATATGAAGGTATTGAGTTTGGTCTACTTGGAGGCATGGATATTCTAACAGGAGAGGCACGAAGGGCATGGGTATACCGCAAAAGTCCTTGGTTGGGCATAACAATCGGAACCTTATTGAAAGGCATTATTCCGGGGAAAGTACAACAGTAAAAGATATTGAAGACTGAAATAAATGATAGTTTCTTCATTTTATTTAGATATTTCAGGAAAATAGTTGCATCCGATATTTAGACTAAGACCATATGGAGCAATTAAATCGGCAATGAAGTACTGATAATTGTTAGTTGTTGCGACAGTTGACTAAATGACTTAGCTTTGCAAAGTTCAACGGTCTCAATGATAAAATCAATCTATCATAAAATACAATTACTCCTTGTTGCAATAGGTATATCGCTAGGTGGATGTTATTATCATTATTATAAAAAGAATAGAGAAATCGATGCATACAAGTTACAATTGTTTGCCAAATTAAAAAGCCACTCTATCACCACAGAAGAATATTATCGAAATTGGGAGCTCCAGGTAGTGGAATGGAAAAAAACGTTCGAAAAATGTGAGTTACTTGAACTATCAACAGTGGCTGTGTTTTTGCTCAGTGGTGCGAACTTAATCCTATACTTAAGAAATAAAAAGCGTATTTCAATTTAAAATCCTAATAGTTAAATTAGGATGCCGCAGGTAATAACTGGTCAGGAGTCCCATCTACGTATTGTCTTAAGCATTAGGATTAGGTAAAATAATGGTTAGCTGTTTATTTTGTTTACAATATGATAAAATTTTCCACCCTATTTCTCCTTCGCTGAAACAAATGCCACAGCTAAAGCTTTGCGCCGGGCAGGGCTGAGGAGTTCGGATCTATTTAACCTTAACTAAAGTTTAATAGGGGATGCCTGGTTGCGCTAAATTGCCGATCTGCTCTTTAATTTCGCCGGCATGTTGGTTGGCTTCGGCCATATAGATGATCGGTTTAGCTGGTTTCATTTGCTGTAAGGCAGAACCCTAATGATGATGCAGCCATATTTTATACCCGGATTGCTGTGGTAATATTGTCCATGTTTTGGCCGTGATCATCCATTTATCCTGTTTTATTTTCATTGTAGATTTACCGCACTAATCAAATAGCTGTGGTATGTTGAATGATATTGTAAAATCCTTGCTCAATATAGGGCCTTTACTCATGTTTCTAACCTTAATGCCGGTGGCATTTTATCCATTAAGGTGCGCAGGAATAAGTCCGTGCAATAGGGCTCGGATCCAATTACTATTGCGTAAGAGCTTGCAGATTTAGTAAAAACCCATGGCCAATGGAAAAAGAGAATGGCCCGGTCTGGCTTTTCCTCAATCGTTACCCGGTTCTGCAATAGAAATTAAACAGAATAATGCAATATCCGAAGCAGATCAACACCTGGGGCATTCCGCTACACTAACTCCATAACCTTCCGTTCACAAAAAACACAGGTATGCAGTGGCTCCTAATTAAAATCGGTAAACGCTATCGTGCAGCCTGTTATAAATAATGCAGTATACAATATGAATTTTCACAAACACCAACTTTCCCACCTGATTTATGGTATGGGCCTTTTATTGATTACAGTTGCCGCCGGTTGCAGAAGCACAGGGCTTACCGGTACCTCTACAACCGGTTACCAGGAAGAACGCCGGGGCTGGAAATTGGGAACACAGGCCTTTACTTTTAACAGATTCAGTTTTATGGAGGCCGCGGCCAAGACCGATAGCTGTAAATTGCGCTATATCGAAGCCTTTCCCGGACAGGAAATAGGCGGCGGGATTCCTGGGAAAATGGACTACCATATGGAGCCGGCCAAGCGGAACCTTATTCTTGAAGAGCTTAAGAAACACCATGTAAAAATGGTTGCCTTTGGTGTAATCGGGGCGGACAATGAAGCCGATTGGATTAAAATATTTGAATTTGGCAAGGCCATGGGGCTAGAGACGATCACCGCAGAGCCGGAAGAAAAGGATATGCAACTGCTCTCAGACCTTTGTGAGCAATATAACATAAAGGTTGCGATCCACAATCATGCTAAACCTTCCAGGTATTGGAACCCTGATATTATTCTGAATGCCATTAAAGGAAAAAGTAAAAAGCTGGGACTGTGTGCAGACCTCGGGCATTGGGTTCATTCGGGCCTTGATCCGCTTGATTGTTTAAAAAAGGCTGAAGGCCATGTGCTCCACCTGCATATGAAAGATATGAACGGAAAGGACGAAAATGCACACGATGTACACTGGGGCACTGGCGCCACCAATGTCGACGCAATTGTTAAAGAATTAAAAAGGCAGAAATTTAAAGGGATCATATCTGCAGAATATGAGTATAATTGGGATAATAATACCGCAGATGTTGCAAAAAGCGTTGCCTATTTCCGCGAATCTATTCAAAAACCTTAATGTTATATCGCATGACCATATTTTTTTTCAGAAGAATGCTCCTTTTGTTTTTTTTAAGCTTGTTTCTTCGAAGCATTGTGAACGCCCAGGCAGGGAATAAACCGGAGACAGACAGGTTTACGAAAATCGTGCTGGCACAAAAGTTAGAAGAGCCGATGCAGTTTCAGATTTTGAAAGATGGAAAGGTTCTTTATGCTGAGCGAAAAGGAAGGCTAAAGGTATACAACCCGGTTACTAAGCACCTTGATATTATTGCAGAAATTCCTGTGAGTACCGAATATGTTGATAAGAATGGGAAAAGGGAAGAAGGTGAAGATGGCCTTCAGGGCGTGATCTTGGATCCGGATTTTGAAAAGAACCATTGGATCTATACTTATTACTCTGTTAAGGGGAGTGAGGCTGTTAACAGTTTGGTAAGGTATACCTGGAAAGGGGCCAAAGTTGACCAGCTTTCTGCAAAAGTATTGTTGAAAGTGCCGGTACAGCGTGAAGAATGCTGCCATGTGGGAGGGGGAATGTTGTTCGACAAGGATAAAAATTTATTGCTGAGTACAGGCGATAATACCTTTTCGAGGTCATCTGACGGTTTTACACCAATAGATGAACGTGCCGGCGAAAGTGCACGCGATGCACAGAAATCTTCTTCAAACACGAATGATCTGAGAGGCAAAATTCTGCGGATCCATCCGGAGCCGGATGGGACATATACCATCCCTGAAGGTAACCTTTTTCCAAAAGGCACCGCCAAAACCAGGCCCGAGATTTATACCATAGGCAACAGAAATCCCTGGCGGATGAGCATTGATAGCAAAACCAACTGGTTATATTGGGGCGAAGTTGGTCCGGATGGCTCCAATGCATCAGAATCGAGAGGGCCGGCCTCATACGATGAATTTAACCGGGCCAAAAAAGCCGGAAACTTTGGCTGGCCCTATTTTATCGGGAACAACCTTGCTTACCGCTATTACGATTTTAATACAAAAAAATCAGGCGAACTTTACGATCCGCTCCGTCCGGTTAATAACTCCCCGAACAACACCGGTTTAAATGTACTGCCACCTGCTGAAACCTCATTGATATGGTATCCTTATGGGGCAAGTGAATATTTCCCATTGATGGGGAGTGGAGGAAGAAGTGCCGTTGGCGGACCGATATTTCATCAATCTGACTTTTCTGCTGGTCCACACGTTTTTCCTGCCTATTATGAAGGCAGGTGGTTTATTACAGATTGGGTACGGGGATGGATACTCACTGTAGAAATGGATGAGGAAGGGAACTATAAATCTATGGAACGCTTTATGCCAGATCTCACCTTAAGGGGACCCATTGATATGAAATTTGGTCCGGACGGAAGCTTATATGTACTCGAATATGGTAACGGCTATTTTAAGGATAACCCCGAAGCAGAACTCATTAAAATAGAATATAATGGAGGAAACAGGAAACCCATCGTGCAGGTCAGCGCAGATAAAGTTTCGGGAGCACTGCCTTTAAAAGTGAAATTGTCATCCGTTGGAACAATGGATTATGATGGTGATCAATTAAAATATGAATGGCGCATTACCAAAGACAAGATGCTCAAGTGGGTTTACAGGGTGCCAAATCCTGAAATGCTGTTATCTGCCCCCGGGATTTACAAAGCAACACTTACTGTTACCGATCCATCGGGTGCAAAAAACAGTAAAGCAGTTGAGGTATCAGCAGGTAATGCATCTCCGGTGGTAAAATTCGATTTTATCAGGGGGAATTCGAGCTTTTACTTTCCGGGCAAGACCATTACTTATAGCGTAAAGGTAAATGATAAGGAAGACGGAAGTTTAGCAGATAAAAGAATTAAGCCATCGCAGGTTTCGGTGTCGATCAATTATCTTTCTGAAGGTTATGATATGACCACCATTGCCCAGAATCAGCAGCGCTTTGATGCATCTGCACAATTTGAGATTGGGAAGGCGCTCATGAAAAAAAGTACCTGTAAAGCCTGTCATGACCTCACCGCTAAATCATTAGGACCTGCTTTTACCCTTGTTGCCCAAAAATACAAAGGCGATAAAACAGCCCAGGATCGTTTGGTCAAAAAAGTAATCAATGGCGGTTCGGGTGTTTGGGGAGACGCGATGATGCCGGCACATTCTTCATTGCCGGTGGCAGAGGTTGATGCCATCGTAAAATACATCCTCAGTCTGGACGATAAACAGACTGCCCAGGAGCGTCTTCCGGTGAAGGGTGCCTATACCACTACTATTCCGCCTGGCCAGACCAACCACGGGAATTTTATATTTAGGGCGGCATACAGAGATAAAGGTGCTAAAAATTTACCCTCACAGTTGGCTGAAGATGTTGTGGTACTCAGGAGCCCTTACTATCCGGTTAACGAATGGGATAACCATAAAGACTTTAACTTCAGTAAAGACAGGTCGGTGGTTACCGTTTCAGCGAAAGGTGCTTATCTGGTGTTTCCGAAAACAGACCTTACCGATCTAAAAGCGATTGAAATAATTGGCGAGAAATCAGCACCGGGTCAGGTTGAGGTTCACCTGGGCTCACCTAACGGAAAGCTAATCGGCCGCACAGGCCATGCCATTGGAAATAAAGCGCTTGCTGACATCGAAAATAGCAAAGGTGTATTCGATATCTATCTTGTTTTTTTACAGGCAGGGGTAGAGGTTAAGGCTATAAATATGGTTCCCCGGTAAATTTTATAGGATCAAATGGTAAGCCCCTTACCAACTGATAGAAGTTGAACATGTTTTTAAGAAGTCGTTATTTTTAGGTGGAGCGGCAATTTTTGGAAACAGAAATTGCCTCTTCCATTATTGTTCAAAATGGCTTATTCTAAAAATTTCTTTTGATGCTGACCAGACAGAGCAGTTTTGAAATTTAGTCAGGCACAATTTGTAAATCAATTTTTAGGTAAAAAGCAGCAATTTGTAACTCGTAGTTGCACAGCTAGTGGTTCCTTTGCCATTCATACCTAGCATTAACTAGCATTAAGCTGTCTATACGCATGCTTTTAATTGAAGCGGTTATGATAGCTTTCAAATTATCTTTTCAACAAAAAACTTGATTATTAACGATGAGGCCCTAGGTAGCTCAACATTCTCTTTATATTTATTTATGATCCTCGGTCGCCAGTCATAGCCGACCGAATAAAAGTAATCTTTTGAATGCATAAATAGCAGGTAGCTTTGGAAAATGTTCCGCTATCCTTTGTTGATAGGTTTTTATAAAAAAATCCTGTTGTTCGCCTTCAAGACGTTCCAGATAGGGGATTAATGATGAACCGGAAATGAAGTTGTATAATGTCTGGTGGTCCTGGGCTATAAGTGGATAAACCTTTTGTATGACCTGGATATCCTTGAGTCTCTGGTCAAAAAGTAACTGCGTATATTCGTCCATGCTTAAGACCGGGGAGGGACGGTTCCATCCATTCAGGAAGTTAGCGAAAGGTTCTTCCTGAACCAATTCGAAAAGGATCTTGTTCAGTACATTCTCTTTTTGAACCGGTATTTGCACGGCAAACTGTCCTCCGGGATTCAACATGCGAATTAGGCTAGGGAACAGTTCTTTATGGTCCTTTGACCATTGTAGGGCTGCATTACTAAAAATCAAGTCCCATTTCTCATTACTATCGATGACCGCTTCAGTTGACGATCGTCGAAAATGTAGCCGATCGCTTTCTAGTTTTTTAGACTGTTCGAGCATTTCAATAGAGGTATCAACGCCAAGAAATATCGCGTTTTCGAATTTTTCGGCAAGAATCGCCGTCTGCTCTCCCGTTCCACAGCCCAGATCGATGGCTTTCATTTTCTCAGTAGGCTGGATGAAGTTAGCTAAATCAAAAAATGGCTGATAACGCAGGTTTTTGAATTTGTCGTATGTTTCTGGATTCCAGGGCATAGGGGCTGATTAGCGTGCAGTTTCGCACAAATTAATAATTGTTGAAGGCAATGATATATTACTTTACACTAGTCATCATTGATAAAATCAAATATAGTTCAGATTTCTAAAATTGCAAGTTCATAAAAATTCTATATCTTATGTTTAACTTAAAACATAACAAACTTGAGCAATCGAGAGTTAGACCATATCAATGAGGGTATTTCGGCAAAAGTGTACATGCGTTTCGCATTTGCTTATTCTAAAAATTTCTTACTGACCAGATCGGGCAGTGTTGAAATTTAGTGGTCAGGTATAAGCTAACCCGGCCATAATACAAACAGCATCACCTTAAAACATCTTTTATCCCATGCATCAGGTATAAGCGACTACAGAAACAACAGAATCAAAAAAAAAGCGAAATTTCTATGTAGGGGTATAAAACACCTCTTGTACCCACGCCAATCCATCACCTGTTTTTTTAACATAACCCAGGCCTGGCCATGGTAAGTGGTAGCCAATTATTCTGGTTTTGGTTTCGGCCAGCTGATTTAAGATTTTTTTTCGTGAGGCAATGGCGATGTCCAGATCGGTATCACCACTGAATCCCCATTCCGGATGTGGAAAAAGGATAAGGTCATTATGCACCAAATCGGCAACGACTAAAAGCTCATCGTTACCCGATGTTATTTTAACCAAAGTCATTCCAGGGGTATGGCCTGGTGCGGAAATAAAACTGAAATTACCATACAAAGGCTTTTGGTAATCGTAATAGCTAATTTTCGACTGAATTTTGGTTAAAATATTTCTGATGGCCGGCAACAGTGTTTTTAAAAAATCCAACTGTTTGATCAACCCGCTGTTTTGGAAATCTTTTTCTGTTGCGCGCATCCAAAAATCGAATTCGGTTTTTGAGAGATGGTGCTTTGCATTGGGGTAAATAAGCGTTCCATTTTTCCCGATTAAACCCCCAATGTGATCCGGATGGGCGTGAGAAATAAAGATATCGGTAATTTCGCTGGGGCTGAAACCTGCTTCTGCCAGGCTCTTTAAAATTTTGCCTGTGTTTGCATCTGCGAAAATGCCCATTCCGCTATCGAACAGGATAAGTTTATCATTGGTTTTTACCAGTAAAATATTCATGGCCATATCAATATATTCAACCGGCCGGAAATTGTTTTTGAGGATAGATTTCAAACGGGCCACATCAGCCCTTGGCGAATAATCGGCTACATTTGTATCCCTGATATAGCCATCTGAGAGGACAAATAAATCCAATTCGCCCAGCTTAAGTTTCCTAAAACCTGCAGGTTGTCTGCCGGCAGAAATTTCTTTTTTAGCAAGGGTTTTACCCAAGATAGTTGGTGGAATTAAGGATGCGGCTGCGACGAAACAACCGCTTTTTAAAAGTGTTCTTCTGTTCATTTTATAGATTATGTTTTTTAAGGTTAGCGTAAGGCATAGGGTTAACGACTAATTTGAGCCAGTTACATTTCGATTTTTAATACTTTAAATATAATTTATTTTGGATTAATGATCGCAGGTGCCCGGATGCCGGCCAGTTAAATAATAGAGTATTTCCTGCACACCTGAACAGGCGCTGAAAGCAAGAAAACATCAATAGGGGATTGATGCCTTTATAGGATGGGCTGCATCTGCGTTAACGCTAATACTTTGTCAAAAAAAAAAACAACGGTTAGCGTTTGTGTAGTTTTTTATAGCGGGATGGTGATATGCCGGTAATGAGTTTAAATAAACGGGAGAAATAATATTGATCGGAAAAACCCAACTCGGCACAGATTTCTTTAATGCTCATGTCGCTAAAATAGAGGTATTGACAGGATTCCTGTATTTTAAGCTGGTTAAAATAGTTGATAGGCGAGCTGCCTGTTTTCTGTTTGAATGACCTGAGGTAATGTGATGCCGATAAGTTCTGCTGCATGGCCAGGTCTTCGACGGTAAACTTTTCCTTCAGGTTTTTCTTCATATAGAGGATGGATTTGCTGATGGAACTGGTATTGTAAACATCGGGGTTTACTTCTTTATAATAGATGAACGAAGACAAGAAATTGAGCAGCTTAATGTTGATGATTTCCATGTCTTTTTCAGCTACACTTTGTTCGAGCAAAGTATAAATTAAGTTAAACTGCCTGATGCGGCTCTCTACAAACGGAACTTCCTGAACCTGTGTAAGGTTCCCTTCTGCAAAACGGTTAAAAATGCTTTCTGCAATTTCACCGCTAAAATGTGCCCAAAAAATACTCCATGGGTTTGTTTCATGACTTTGGTAACGGTGGCTTACATTTTTGGGAATGATATAATAAGCGTTTGGACTTAACAGCAATTTTTTGCCCAGAATGTGGATATAGCCAAAACCTTCTGTGCAATAGATGAAAATGTAATCTTTACTGCCCAGTTTGCGTTCAATATCATGATTTGCCGCCTTCGGATAATGACCTATGGCCGTTAAGTAAAAAGTTTTGATAATGGGGTTGTTCACCACCTTCTTTCTGATATTGGGCGGAAGTACAATCCGTTTCTGGCCGATAAAACCCTCTTTAATTTTTTTACGAGGCTCGATGATTTTTTGCTCCATTAATTTTAACAGGAATGGGTATACAGGGATGCGCTTAGCGATTGCCAATAGAACGTTAGGTGATTGACCTATGGCTAAAACGCGACAATAAATATAGGCCTTTGCAGGTTAAAACCGAATTTATTTTACATAAAATAGGCTATTTATTTTCTAAGGGAAAAATCCTGATGTAATGATCGTATTGTCCATCTTTTTTCGGGGTTTATCCATTTTAAAAGGAAGTTGTCTGTTATAAGTTTACCATACCAAATATAACTGATATGATAACAAGCCTACAAAATCTCCCCAAACGCTACAAAAGTTTTACCCGCTCGATACAATAGGGTTAAAATGAGTTGAATAGACCTATAAACAATAATTAAAAATTCCTAACCAAATCATTTATGAAGTTATTTTTTACTAGCCTGGACATGAGGTGGCTCTGCTGGAAGCATGTTTTTGGGAATATGCTGAAGTGCATCCCGTTTTTGTTCTTTGTTTTGCTTGGTTTGCAGGGAACTGCGCAGACCAGGACAACGGTTACCGGAACTGTTCGCGATACCACGGGATTGGCTTTGCCCGGCGTAACCATAACGGTCGAAAACAGTAAAACCGGTACACAGACCGATAACAACGGTAGGTTTGTAATCGATGTAGCCAAAGGTGGTGCACTCCGGGTAGCCTTAGTAGGTTATGCACCAAAACGGGTTGTAATAACCGAAAGTACTGTATATAATATCGTATTAAAAGAAGCAGTGGTACAGATGGCCGATGAGGTGGTAATTGTTGCCATGGGGCAGAAACAGCGAAAAGAAGCGGTGGTAGGTTCTGTAACCACCATTAAGCCCGGCGATTTAAAAATTCCGGCCAGTAACCTCACCACGGCACTTGCCGGCCAGGCCGCTGGTATTATTGCCTACCAGCGTAGCGGACAGCCCGGGCAGGATAATGCTTCTTTCTTTATACGTGGGGTAACTACATTCGGGTATAAACAAGATCCTTTGATCCTGATCGATAATGTGGAGTTAACTCCAAACGATCTGGCGCGTTTACAACCTGATGATATTGCGAGTTTTTCGATTTTAAAAGATGCCAGTGCTACCGCACTTTATGGTGCACGCGGTGCCAACGGCGTAATTTTGGTGAGCACCAAAGAAGGTAGGGAAGGTAAGGCGAAGATCAATTTCAGAAGTGAATATTCCTTGTCACAATCTACCCAAACCCTTAACCTGGTTGATCCGATCCAGTATATGGAACTCTTTAACGAGGCGTCTCTAACACGCAATCCATCGCTGCCACTGCCTTTTAACCAGACTAAAATAGACAATACCCGTGCAACAATAAACGGTAGTCCGGGTAGTAATCCTTATGTATACCCTGCCGTTAACTGGATCGATATGCTGTTTAAAGACCGGGCCAGTACCCAAAGGAATAATTTAAGTATTAGCGGTGGTGGCGGTGTTGCCAAATATTACATTTCAGGTTCGTATAATATTGATAACGGCATCTTAAAAACAGATATCCGCAACAACAACGAGAACAATGTTAATTTTAAAAATTACCAGCTGCGCTCCAATATCAATATCAACCTCAGTAAAACAACTGAGCTGGTGGTAAGGCTATCTGGTACCTTTAGCGATTATAATGGCCCAATTACCTTAGACGGATCCTTTGCTTCTGACTTGTATGCAATTGCCTCTCATGCAAGCCCGGTATTGTTCCCCGCGTATTATCCTGCCGATGCGGCAAATGCAGGTGCAAACCACATCCTGTTCGGAAATGTAGGCGGGCCTGATGGTACCCAAAATAACAGCATACTTTATCCTAACGGAAACCCTTATGCGCAGCTTCTGAAAGGACATAAAAGTTCTTCAGAATCGCGAATGTCGGCCCAGCTGGAGCTTAATCAGGATTTCAGATTCATTACCGAGGGGCTTAAACTCAGAACCATATTCAATACCAACCGGTATTCTTATTTCGATTCGCAATTGGCCTATTCGCCATATTTTTACAGTGCCGGCAGTTACGATAAATTAAGCAATAGTTATACCCTAACCTGGCTTAACCCTAAAAATAATGTGGCAAACAATGTTCCTACCGAATACCTGGTATACAACAGGAGCGAACCCAATGCCAACTCTTTTTTCTATTTTCAGGGCGCTTTGGATTATAACCGCAAATTCGGCAATCATACCATAAGTTCGACCATTATCGGCACCGCGCAGCAGACACTATACTCCAGTGCGAAAGATCCGCGCACCAATACCACTACACTGCCTTACTCATTGCCTTTCCGTAACATGGGGGTAGCCGGCAGGGCAACCTATTCATTTAAAGACCGGTATTTTGCAGAATTTAACTTTGGTTTCAACGGTTCTGAACGTTTCTCATCAGAACACCGTTACGGTTTTTTCCCTACCATTGGCGGTGCATGGGTACCATCAAACGAAGCCTTCTGGCCTAAAAATGATATTGTTAACCGCTTAAAAGTTCGCTTTAGCCATGGTTTGGTTGGAAATGACGCCATTGGCTCGCAACGTTTTTTCTACCTTTCGGATGTGAACCTGAATGGCGGTAACTTTGCCCAGTTCGGTATCAATAATGGCAATCAGCTTAATGGCGTATCCATCAGGAGTTATGCCAACGCCAATATTACCTGGGAAACCTCAAGACAAACCAATCTGGCGACAGAAATTACGCTGTTAAAAAACTTTAACATCATTGCCGAGATCTATAAAAATCACCGTTATGATATTCTACGTAAACGTAATATCCCCGCTACCGAGGGTTTTGAAACGGATGTGTTAACCAACCTGGGTGAAGTAGACTCGAAGGGGATCGATTTATCTCTTGATTATAAGAAAACCTTTGATAATGGCCTTTGGAGTTCGATAAGAGGAAACTTTACTTACTCTACCAATAAGTATGGCTATATAGAAGAGCCCAATTATCCTGAAACCTGGAGGCATTTCATCGGTCAGCCGATTAGCAGGGGCTATGGATACATTGCCGAACGTTTGTTCGTAGATGACGCCGAGGTAAAAAACTCTCCTACACAGCAATTTAACACCAGTGATGCTTATGGGAATGTGATTACGGGTGCTGTACCGAGAGGGGGAGATATTAAATACCGCGATTTAAATAACGATGGCCGGATAGATGATCTCGATATGGCATTTATGGGCTATCCCAGCACACCGGAAACGGTATATGGATTTGGTTTCTCAACCGGTTACAAGGGATTTGACCTGTCTGCATTTTTTCAGGGACAGGCCAGGGTATCATTTTTTATCGATCCGGCAAAAACCAGCCCCTTCCTGGAGCGTACTGTACCTTATGTAGAAGGCAGGGCGCAGGTATTGCAGGCTTATGCAGATAGCCACTGGTCGGAAGAAAATCAGAATTTATTTGCCACCTATCCGCGTTTGGGTACCAGCTCGGCGGTAGTGGCCAATAACATGCAGCCAAGTTCATGGTGGTTAAGGGATGGAAGTTTTATCCGGTTAAAATCGATAGAAATTGGTTATACCCTTCCGAAAAACGTCTTAAAAAGCCTGAGGCTTTCCAATTGCCGCTTTTACCTGAATGGCCTTAACCTGGTTACCTGGAGTAAATTTAAAATGTGGGATCCTGAACTGGGCGGCAACGGATTCGCTTACCCGATCCAGAAAGTATTCAATTTCGGGTTAAATGTAAATCTATAATGCTTACCTATAAAATAAATGACATGAAATTCTATTATAAAATAGTGTGCCTGCTTGTACTTGGTATTTCAGGTACATCATGCAAAAAATACCTGGATGTTGTTCCCAATAATGTTGGTACGCTCGATTATGCTTTTTCGAACAGAAATGAGGCCGAAAATTACCTTTTTGGCTGCTACAACACCTTTCAGAGCTTAAACCGCGAGGTGGTAAACAATGTGGGCTTTGTTACCTCTTCTGAAATTATTTATCCAAATCTGGACGATAATCCTTTCAATAAAATTACGGGCCCGGGTTTTAAACTGATCAGGGGTGGGGTACAGAATGTATCAAACCCGGTAATCGACCATTGGACCGGTAATAACGGCGGGCAGAATATTTATGTTGCGCTGAGAAGGTGTAACATTATGCTCGAAAACATCAATAAACCTTTTGATCTGAAAGATGATGAAAAGAAAAGATGGATTGCCGAGATCAAATTTTTAAAGGCTTTTTATCACTATTACCTCATCAGGCTATACGGGCCGATCGTACTCATCAAAGAAAACCGCCCCATTGATGGTTCGATTGAGAACACAAAGGTTAAACGAGCTACTGTTGATGAATCTTTTGCTTACGTAGATCAATTGCTCAACGAAGCTGTTGCTGATCTGCCATCAGTGGTGGTGAATCCGCTTTTAGAATATGGCCGTGCCACCAAATCGATGGGGTTGGCCTTAAAAGCAGAGGCATTAACCACGGCAGCGAGCCCTTTGTTTAACGGTAATCCGGATTTTGCGAACTTTAAAGATAAGGATGGCAAAAACCTTTTTTCTACGGTTGTTGATCCGCAGAAATGGAGCCTGGCGGCAAAAGCCTGTAAAGCCGCTATTGATGAGTTTGAAGCACAGGGAGGCGCTTTGTATAACCAGGTGCCAACCAACAAGGTCGAAAATGTTTCGGATAAATTAAAACGCGTGCTGACCATACAGATGGTAACCGGCGAAAAGCGCGATCAGAACCGCGAATTGATATGGGGATCGCAGTATGGTTTCGAATATCAGGGTTATGCGTTTCCCAAGTTAACTTCAGATGCGGTTTCTTTTGGTAACGAACAGCCTTCCAACTGGTCGGTTCCGCTTTCCACTACCGAACTGTTCTATACTAAAAATGGTGTACCCATTAACGAGGATAATACCGGTACATTCGATTATGCCAACCGCAATACCACGCAGTTTGGCGATGCCGATAATCAATCGTATATCAAACTGGGCTACGAAACGGCAAAAGCAAACTTTAACCGCGAACCCAGGTTTTATGCCGATTTAGGTTTTGACGGGGGGATCTGGTTCGGGAACGATAAGCGTAACGAAAGCGATGCATTTTATGTGCAGGCCAGGGGACCATTTGCCATAGCCGGACCAAAAAGCCAGTTTGCCACCAACATTACCGGTTACTGGCCTAAAAAATTGGTTCCTTACCTTTCTATCATGAATAATGGTATCCAGTTCGAAACCTTCTATTTGCCGGTGGTACGTCTTGGCGGTCTTTATTTGCTTTATGCCGAGGCACTGAATGAAGAGGGAACCGCGCCTAAGGCCGAAGTACTATCGTGGGTAGATAAAGTACGTAGCAGGGCCGGTTTACAGGGCGTAAGCACCTCGTGGCAAAACTATTCGAAAAATCCGACCAAACCAGATACCAAAGAAGGCCGCCGGGAGATCATCCACCAGGAAAGAAGAATAGAGCTTTGTTTTGAAGGCCAGAGTGGCTGGGATTTACGCCGCTGGAAAGAGTTGCAAGGTGTATTGAGCAAACCTTTGCAAGGCTGGAATGTAAACGAGGGAAGTACCGTAAATTATTACCGGCCAAGAACGGTTGCCGTACCGTTTTTTGGCCTGAAAGATTATTTCTGGCCGATCAAGAATTCGGAAGTGGTGATTAATGAGAACCTTGTACAGAACCCGTTCTGGTAGAAATGAATTTTGCAGATGAACATTTAATGATAGATGATGATGAAAAAAAATAATTACAGAAAAAGCCTGATGTCTTTGACATGGGCACTCGCCCTGGTATCGCTGCTGTTTGCATCTTGTAAAACTGCAGAAAACAGTTTCGAGGCAGTTTCTGACGATATGACAAAACCAGGTCCGGTAAGCAATACCAAGGTCGAAAACATCGATGGTGCCGCAAGAATTACCTATACCTTGCCCAATTCGAAAAACCTTTTATACGTTTTAGCCCGTTATGCCATAAACGATAACCGTACCAGGGAAACGAAATCAAGCTATTATACCGATACCATTATGGTGGATGGCTTTGCAAAGGAAAAGGATTACGAGGTTACTTTATATGCGGTAAGCCGCGCCAATGTAATGTCTGATCCGGTAGTGGTAAAAGTGCATCCCAAAACCCCGAATTATATTAAGGTTAATGCCGGGTTTAACATTACTGCTGATTTTGGCGGGGCGAACTTTTTCGGGCTGAACAAAAACAGGGCGCCGCTTTCGGTGCACCTCTTGGTTTATAACGATAAAACAAAATCGTATGATGAGCAGGAACCGGAGTATGTAAGCTCAGATACCATAGACGTTTCCATCCGAAATCTTGATCCCGTACCCCATAAAGTGGGTGTGTACACTAAAGACCGTTTCGGTAATACATCCGATACCGTGATTAAAACTGTTACACCTTTATTTGAGACCCTGCTGGACAAAAGCAAGTTTGCTACTTACCGTTTACCCAGTGATGCCCCGATTGGCTACGGCTGGGAATTTCGCTATTTCTTTGATGGTAACCTTGGCGATCCGGGTTGGCATACCTTAAGTGCACCTAAAAGTATGGGCACTTTTAGCCTTGGTGTATCGGCTAAAATAAGCCGTTTCATCATCTGGCAAAGACCATCTGATTTTTATGGCTACCAGAATACCCGCAAATTTACCCTATGGGGCTCTAACAAAGTAAACCCAGCTGATGTAAGCCTGCCAAGCAACTCGGCAGAAGGTACTGTAGCAGGCGATTGGGTTAACCTCGGTAATTTTGTTTTCCCCAATCCGCCTTCGGGTTTAGCACCCAACCAGGCCAATGCCGCAGACCGTGATTTTGTAGCCAGGGGCGTAAATTTCAGAATGCCGAGGGCTGCCCAGCAGGTACGGTACATCAGGTATGAGTGTACCCAAACCTGGGGAGGACTGGATTATGTAAATGCCATGGAAATCAGCCTGTATGGAAGTCCGTTGTAATAAATAATATTCAATTAAGAACTAGATCATGAAAACTATATTTAATATCACTTTCATCTGCTTCGTGTCCGTTATTTTCATTGGCTGTAAAAAGTACGATGATGATTACAAGGCCTTTCTGGAAAACAAAGAGATCAAATATTCAGGTAAAATTGCCAACGCAGGCTACAATACAGGTAACCTGCGGGCACAGCTCGTATGGAACCCGAGTCCGGATCCGAGTATTACCAAATACATGGTTACCTGGAACAATGGAGCCAGTAAGCTGGAAGTG
This sequence comes from Pedobacter zeae, assembly GCF_014196715.1. Classification (GTDB taxonomy): domain Bacteria; phylum Bacteroidota; class Bacteroidia; order Sphingobacteriales; family Sphingobacteriaceae; genus Pedobacter; species Pedobacter zeae. The sequence goes on along the minus strand of NZ_JACIEF010000001.1, from coordinate 1,450,965 downwards.
CCGGCAACCACGCATAATCCCAGTGATGTAGTAAAGGTCATTATTCCTAACCTGGACGAATATGTATACAGCTTTTCGGTGCTATCGTACGATAGCGATGGCAATAAATCCATTGCAACCGAAATCAACAATGTAAGGGTTTACGGAGCAACCTATATTGCTACCTTATTAAACAGGGGAGTGAATAGCACTGAACCCTATGTGTTCCAGGCAGATGGTACTTTAAAGTTAAACTTTAATAAAAGGGATACGATGAATGTGTCGACTACGATTCGCTATACGAATATCCTTGGCGCAATAGAGGAAAGGCAATTACCTGCAAATGATAATGCCATTGTTATTCCGAATTATAAAGCGGGTACCGCCATTCAATACCGTTCTTCATATTATCCTGAAGCCGGATCAATTGATACTTTTAGTGCCGCACAGTTTTCTGATTTTCCGACAATAATTAAAGTTACCGAGTGTGATAAATCACTTTTCAGGAATTTAAACCTGCCCACCGATAGCCCATCAGAATACGGTTGGGTATTGCCAAATGTTTGGGATAACATTAAGGGGCAAGACCAGGGTTTCCATACCGGAGGATCGGGTATGCCACAATGGTTTAGTATCGACCTTGGTGTACAGGTGCAGTTGGATAACTTTAGGCTCTGGCAGCGCGAAAATGCTTTATACAGCGTGGGGAACATTAAAACATTTGAGGTTTGGGCCAGCAATAATCCCAATCCAAACGGCACTTGGGATAGCTGGACAAAACTCCAGACTTTTACTTCCTTTAAGCCATCTGGGCTGCCTAAAGGCCAGAATACCGATCAGGATAGGGCATTTGCGCAGGCGGGCGAGAAGTTTGTATTCCCTGCCTCCATTCCAAAATACAGGTATGTCCGGTTTAAGGTACTCGAAACCTGGGGCGGCGAAGGTTATCTCCACTTTAGCGAGCTCAGTTTTTATCAACGTAACTAATTTTATACTGCTGCGCCATCTTTGAGCGATCAACAGATGGCGTAGCTTATCTATCCGATCCGATTGCCCACTACTTTCCATGAAAAAATTAATCTGTAGCTTTCTTATTTTGCTTTTTGCACTATCGCATAGTTTTGCCCAAAGTAAACTTTTTAAACTTTGGTACAATAAACCTGCAAGCCGCTGGGAAGAAACATTGCCTCTGGGCAACGGCCGTTTGGGCATGATGCCCGATGGTGGCATAAACAGCGAGCATATTGTACTCAATGATATTACACTTTGGTCTGGCGCACCGCAGGATGCTAATCATTACGAAGCCTATAAAACCCTGCCCGACATCAGAAAGCTCATTCTTGAAGGGAAAAATGACGAGGCCCAAAACCTGGTTAATCAAAATTTTGTGTGTACCGGAAAGGGATCCGGTGGTGCCAACTGGGGCTGTTTTCAGGTACTGGGCAACTTGGATATCCAATACCAATACGAAGGGAAGGAAAAAACACCTGCTACTTACAAAAGGGAACTTTTGCTTAACGATGCCATGGCTACCACTGATTATACGCTGAATAATGTACATTTCAGGAGGGAATACTTTACCAGTTTCAGCGGCGATGTGGCCGTAATCAGGATGACTGCCGATAAACCTGGACAGATCAATTGTAAACTTTCACTTAGCCGTCCTGAACGTGGGGAGAGCCAGGTAAGAGGCAACAGGATTGCGCTTTCCGGCCAGCTTGATAATGGCATAGATGGTAAAGGGATGGAGTACCTCGCATTGTTGGATCCTGTAATCTCGGGAGGTAAAATCAATCAAGATGGTAATGCACTTGAAATCACAAAGGCCAATATGCTTACCATTTATTTATCGGTAAAAACCAGTTATAAGGATCATCAATTCAGGCAGCATGCAGCACTTTTGCTGGATAAGGCCATTAAACAGCATTATGCTGTCGAAAAATTAAAACATCGGCAGGCCTTTCAGCAGATGTTTAAGCGGTTGGATATTGATCTGGGTACAGGCAAAAACAGCCTGTTGAGTACCGATAAACGTTTAGCACTATACTATAAGGATCCTGAATCTGATTTACAGTTGCCAGCCCTGTTTTTTCAATATGGAAGGTACCTGAGCATTTCGAGTACACGTGTAGGATTGTTGCCCCCAAATTTACAGGGGCTGTGGGCCAACCAAATTCATACCCCATGGAATGGGGACTATCATTTAGATGTGAATGTTCAAATGAACCATTGGCCGCTGGAAGTGGTAAATCTCTCTGAGCTTAATCTTCCATTAGTTGATCTTGTAGGTAACCTGGTGCCTAACGGACAAAAAACAGCGAAGGCTTATTATAAGGCCGATGGCTGGATTGCACACGTAATTACCAATATCTGGGGCTTTACCGAACCGGGTGAAAGTGCCTCCTGGGGTGTTGCCAATGCCGGCTCGGGCTGGCTCTGCAATAACCTCTGGGATCATTATGCCTTTAGTAAGGACATCAACTACCTGAAAAAAATATATCCGATTATTAAAGGATCTGCGCAGTTTTATAGCAGCGTATTGGTTAAAGACCCTAAAACCGGCTGGATGATGACTTCCCCTTCAGTATCGCCCGAAAATAGTTTTTACCTGCCCAATGGAAAAACAGCCAATGTAACGATGGGCCCAACCATTGATAACCAGATTGTAAGGGAGCTCTTTACCAATGTAATTGAAGCAGCTAAAAAATTGGGTAAAGATGAAACTTTGCAAAAATTGCTTCAGCATCAATTGAGTTTGTTACCACCCGCAGCTAGGATTTCTAAAGATGGGCGGATAATGGAGTGGATTGAAGATTACAAGGAAACCGATCCGCAACACCGCCATATTTCGCATCTCTATGGCGTTTATCCTGCCTCATTGATTACGGTTGACGGTACCCCTGATCTGGCCGAAGCCTCTAAAAAAACGCTTAACGTTCGGGGTGATGACGGGCCAAGCTGGTCAATTGCTTACAAACTCTTATTCTGGGCGAGGCTGCGCGATGGGAACAGGGCTTTTAAACTATTCAGAGCGTTGTTAAAACCTACCCATCGTACCGATATCAATTACGGAGCAGGCGGAGGGCTGTACGATAACCTGTTATCGGCCGGACCTCCTTTCCAGATTGACGGGAATTTTGGTGCTACTGCAGGCATCGCAGAAATGCTGATCCAGAGCCATGAGGGTTATATTAACCTGCTGCCTGCCATACCCGATGCCTGGAAAAAATACGGCAGTGTTAAGGGTTTAAAGGCCAGGGGCAATTATACCGTTAATGTAAGCTGGAAAGATGGTGTGGTAACCCAATACCAGGTTTTTTCGGCCAATGCCAATCCTGTTAAGGTTAAAGTGAACGGAAAAATGATCAATGTGGTTTCTTCAAAAAAAACAGGTTAAATAAACTGTTTATCCCTCAACCTACCAAAAACAGATCATGACCATTACCCATATAAAAGAAGATAATATTGTTACAGGGCCTGGTGTGGCTAATCTTATTAAAATAAGCAATAAACACGGTGCATCCATTTCGCTCAGTAATTATGGAGCAAGCCTGGTGTCGGCAATTATGCCCGATAAAAATGGCTTGTTTGCTGATGTGGTGTTGGGTTTTACTCAGTTGGAAGATTATTTTAATGACCAGAATTACCTTGGGGCGACCATAGGCCGTTTTGCCAACCGCATTGCCCAGGGCAGGTTTGTACTCGATGGTAAAACCTTTCAATTGGATGTCAACGACGGTGCCAATATCAATCATAGCGGGGCAAGCGGTTTTAGCAATAAGCTTTTCTATTACGAGGTAAAGGGCAATAAGGTGCTATTTAGATTATATAGCAAAGAAGGCGAAGGTGGCTTTCCCGGCGATCTGCATTGCACCGTATCGTACGAATTAACAGATAAAAACGAAATTTTAATCGATTTTAAGGCCCATTCCAACCAGAAAACCATAGTAAGTTTTACCAATCATGCCTATTTTAATTTAAGCGGTAAACATACTGATATTTTCGACCACCGCTTAAGCATTCCATCAACAGAAATGCTTGAAATGAATAAAGATTATCTGCCTACCGGGATGATCATCCCGGTAGGCAAAAACGCTTTTAGTGGGCAACCGGTTGCCAGCGTAATGGCTGAAAATGATAACAAGGGATTGAATAATTATTATCTCTTGGCAAAGAAAGTACCGGCCGAACTGGTGCTGGCTGCAGAACTTTTGCATGAAATTTCAGGCCGGAGATTAAAAGTTTTTACCGATAGTCCCGGAGTGCTGCTTTATACCGGCGATTTTTTAAATACCGCAGGGATAGGCCATCATGGCAAACCCTATGTTGCATTTAACGGCTTATGCCTGGAATGCCAGCATTACCCTGATGCGCCAAACCAGCCTATTGCACCGGCCGTGGCCATAGAGAAAGGAGCAGTTTACCAACAAAAAATTATTTACCAGTTCGATACTATACAACGATGAGACCTTTTTTACTTATTTTCTTAATGCCGTTTTTGACCAGTAAGACCGCTTTTTCGCAGAAAAATTATGTCCTGAAATCTCCTGATGGAAATATGAGCGTAAACATTAGCTGTGGTAACACTTTAGGCTATTCGATTACGCGCAAACAAAATGAAATTATAGCTTTTTCGCCAATAGGCATGGAAATGGAAAATGATCAGCTGGGTGGTGGTGATATTCCGGGTAAAACATTGGAACAAAAAACCGCTCGTTATAATTCTTTAACGTTAAAGTTTGGCAAACGTTACGATGTGGTTTTCAGGTTATACAACGAAGGGTTTGCTTACCGTTTTCTTACGCATCTAAAAGATTCGGTTAAAGTAATTAACGAAACCGCTACTTTTAATGTAAGGCCGGATGCTGCTGCAGTACTGCAGGAAACCGACAATTATACTACCTGGGAAGGTGTTTACACTAAATCGGATGCAGTTGAAAGCATTGCAGTGGGAAAGAGGGCTACTACACCTGCACTTTTTGCTTATCAAGACGGTACAAAAGTTATTGTGGCCGAATCAGATCTTTTCGACTATCCGGGAATGTATGTGAAAAAAGAGAAAGCAGGCTTTGTTGGCGAATGGGCACAGTTGCCATCGCTTACCGTACCGGGTAGCTGGGGCAATTTTGTATCGGTGGTGAAACAACGTTTTCCTTTTATTGCCAAAACAAGCGGTGAGCGGAGTTATCCCTGGCGTATTGCCATTATCGCTACAGATGATAAACAGCTACTAACCAATCGTTTGGTTACTGAGCTGGCTACGCCATCAAAAATTAAGGATACGCAATGGATCAAACCTGGGAAAGCCGCCTGGGAGTGGTGGCACGATGCCCTATTGCCGGGTGCTCCGATTCCATCGGGAATGGATAACCGGAATACCGCCCTTTATAACTATTATGTTGATTTTGCTGCAAAATACAAACTGGAGTATTTAATGGTAGATGCAGGTTGGTCTAACAATTACGATCTTACCCAGGTTAATCCTAAAAATGATATTAAAGCGGTTATTGCCAATGCGAAATCGAAAAATGTAGGGGTGTTTTTGTGGTGTGTGGCCACTACCTTACTTAAAAACCTGGATAAAAACCTCGATTTTGTGCAATCGCTGGGGGCCGCAGGTTTAAAAGTAGATTTTATTGACCGCGACGACCAGGAAGCCATTAAATGGTTTGAAATTATTGCCAAAGCAGCGGCCAAAAGGAAACTGATGATCAATTTTCACGGTTGCAGTAAACCCACCGGACTGGAAAAAACTTATCCGAACATTGTGAATTATGAAGCCGTAAGGGGTGCCGAATCCGATAAATGGGATTACACCATTAATCCCGATCTGCAGCTGCTTACGCCTTTTATCCGCATGCTGGCAGGTCCGTTTGATTATACACCAGGGGCAATGCGCAACAAAACCAAAGAAACTTTTAAACCCATTGATCAGGGCTTGCCTTCAGGGCAAGGCACACGCTGCCACGAACTGGCCATGTATGTAATCTACCGCCAACCCCTGGCCATGTTATCCGATTCGCCAAGTGCTTATATGAAAGAAGATACCGTGATGCGTTATTTATCGGCAGTGCCAACAGTTTACGACGAAGAAAAAGTACTCTCGGCTAAATTGGGTGAGGAAGTAGTAATGGCCAAAAGGAAAGGCAAAACCTGGTATGTTGGCGGTATGGGCAATTGGAATGAACATCAGGTAAATGTCGATTTTTCTTTCCTGCCACCAGGACATTTCCAGGCCGAAATTTATAGTGATGCGCCAAATGCCAATACCGATGCAAGCGCCTACAGCTACAAAACCATCACCGTGAACCCAAAAACCGTACTGCCCCTCAATATGGCAAAGGGTGGCGGTTTTGTAATAGTTATCCATCCTTAATTAAAATTTTTTTATCCACAGAACCTAAATGATATGAAATTATCGGTTACTTTATTTTCGGGCCTGATGTTATGTTTGCTGGAAGTAAAATCACAAACGCTTATTCCCATAGAAACCAAACAGAATGCCATGGTGCTACAGGTAGATACCAAAACCAATGTTAAAATGGTGTACTATGGGCCAAAACTTGCTTCGCAAAGCGATTATGCCAATATATTAACCGCATACAAACAAGGGAGCGATTATACCGGCGTAAATGATGAGGCCTATACCACTTCCGGTACCAGGAATTTATTCGAACCGGCCATTTCAGTTACCCATGCCGATGGCAATAATTCCCTTGACCTGCATTATGTTGGTCACAGTGTAAAAAAAGAATCTGACAATGTTGCCATCACCAGTATGGTATTAAAAGACCCGGTATATAACCTCGAAACTACCCTTTACTATAAAGTTTATTACAATGAAAATGTGGTAGAGCAATGGACCGAGATCAGAAATAACGGGAAGGGTAATGTAACCCTGCATAAATTTGCTTCTGCCAACCTGTATTTAAGGGGAGGATCCTTTTTCTTAACCCAGTACCATGGCGATTGGGCGAAAGAAATGCAACCCGAAGAAAGTAAAATTACCCACGGGATCAAAACACTCGATTCGAAATTGGGTACGCGTGCAAACCTGTTCCAGCCTCCCGTATTTATGGTATCGATGGATAAACCAGCCACAGAAAACGAGGGCACGGTACTTTATGGCACACTGGCCTATAGCGGCAACTTCCGTACCGATCTGGAGCTGGATCAGCTGGATAATTTGAGGATCATTTCAGGCATTAATAATTATGTATCTGATTATAGCTTAAAGCCAGCTGAGGTCTTTCGCACGCCTTCTTTTCTCACCACTTTATCAAGTAGCGGTAAAGGTACTGCAAGCAGAAACCTGCAATCGTGGGCACGCAATTACCGTTTACTGGATGGCAAAGGCACCAGGTTAACTTTGCTGAACAACTGGGAAGCCACTTATTTCGATTTCGACGAGCATAAACTATCCGGATTGATAAAAGATACCAAAAAGCTCGGGGTTGATATGTTTTTGCTTGATGATGGCTGGTTTGCAAACAAATATCCCCGTAACGGTGATGTGGCCGGCTTGGGTGATTGGGAAGAAAACAAAAAGAAACTACCTAACGGGATTGCCTCATTGGTGAAAGAAGCCAAAAACAACGATGTAAAATTCGGGATCTGGATTGAACCCGAAATGGTGAATCCTAAAAGTGAGCTTTACGAAAAACATCCTGATTGGGTGGTTAAACAAGCCAAAAGGGAAGAATTTTATTTCCGTAATCAACTGGTGCTCGATTTAACCAACCCGAAAGTACAGGATTTTGTTTTCGGCGTGGTAGATGATCTATTTACCAAAAACCCTGAGCTGGCCTACATTAAATGGGACTGTAACGCGGTAATTTACAATGCGCATTCGGTAAGCCTTAAAAACCAGTCGCATTTTTATATCGAATATGTACGCGGATTGTACAAAGTGCTTGAGCGCATCAGAAAGAAATACCCGGCGGTGCCGATGATGTTATGCTCTGGAGGTGGCGGAAGGGTTGATTATGGAGCCTTACAATACTTCACTGAGTTTTGGCCAAGCGATAATACCGATCCTTTAGAGCGCATCTTTATGCAATGGGAGTATTCTTACTTCTATCCAGCAATCTCCAGCTCCAACCATGTTACCGACTGGGGCAAACAGCCAATTAAGTTCCGTACAGATGTAGCCATGATGGGGAAGATGGGCTTTGATATTGTGGTTGGTCATCTGTCTGCAGGAGATTTGGCCTTTTGCCAGGAGGCTATTAAAACCTATAACCAGGTTAAACCGGTGATCTGGCAGGGCGACCAGTATAGGCTTTCCAATCCGAGGGAAAGCAGCGTAGCCTCAATGCTTTACCTTAGTGAAGATAAAAAAAACGGCATCGTTTTCAACTACTTGGTTAGCAACCGCTATGGTGAGGGCAGTAAATTGCCGATCAGGTTTAATGGCCTGGATCCCGCTAAAAATTATAAGCTATCAGAGATTAATGTATATCCGGGCGTTAAATCATCAATAGACAGTACGAAAAGTTATACTGGAGATTTTCTGATGAAAATTGGCTTTAACCCCGATGTAAACCAGAACAGGACGAGTGTGGTTCTGAAAATTGAAGCACAGTAAGTTGTTTTTAACGCATCCAGCCATGCGGTGAGGTAGAAATATCATTACATTGTACCTTAAGACCTTGTTGGTCTTAAGGTTTTTTTGCTTAAGTGCACCAGCTCGACCGTTGCCTGCTCATCGCTCAGTTACTTTAAATAAGAGGTCTGCGATGACATGTTTTCCAGCCATCGACCGGGAAGATGTTTTATCTGCTTTTATAATGCGGTAGCTGTAGAAATAATCCATTTTTAAGGATAACCGCCAGCCGCCTGAACATAGGTAGGGTTATGCTCTTCTCGGTGTTGGAAGGCAAACTGATGTGGTGAAAAAACATTAAACAAAGGTGTAAAGGACAAATATTCTTCGATTACAGCATTGGGATTTGTTGACCTGGAGCATTATTTTTTTACTTTTAATACGATAAGGTTGGTTAAAAATCTGAGCGGAATGGTATGATCATATTCTCCATTTTATTGCGCTAATAATCCATTAAATAGCTTGCCTGGCATATTGGATGCTTAGAATCGGATAACTAGTTTTGAACATCAGCTTGATATCGAATCTGCTAACCAAATAAAACGAATAATGGACAATCAAAAAGTTGCTTACAATAACGCTTATATCCTGGGAATATCTTTTATATCCGCATTGGGTGGATACCTTTTCGGTTTCGACTTTGCTGTAATTTCTGGTGCTTTACCCTTTTTACGAACCGAATTTGCCCTTAATGCTTATTGGGAGGGTTTCTTAACAGGCTCTTTGGCGCTAGGATGTATCGTGGGCTGCCTGATAGCGGGTAATATTGCAGATAGTAAGGGCCGCAAACCGGGATTAATGCTTGCCGCATTAATATTTGCGGCATCCTCTATCGGAATGGCGCTCGCTCATCATCTCACTGTTTTTATCCTGATGCGTTTTGCAGCAGGTGTAGGTGTAGGTATGGCTTCTATGTTAAGCCCGATGTATATTGCCGAAGTTTCGCCACCCGAAAAACGCGGCAGGAATGTGGCAATTAACCAGCTTACCGTCGTTATCGGGATTTTAGTTACCAATTTAATTAATTATAAACTGGCCGATTATGGTGTAAATGCCTGGCGGTGGATGTTCGGTTTAGGTACCGTGCCGGCTGCATTGTTTCTGTTAGGCGTTTTATGGCTACCAGAAAGCCCGCGTTGGCTGATCAAGTCAGGGAGAATAGACCAGGCTAAAAAAGTGCTGAACAAAATCGGCAATTCATATTTTGTAGCGCAAACTTTTGCCAAAATCAGTACTTCAATGGATGGTGGTGAAGAAAAGCAGAGTTACCGGGCTGTTTTTGCAAAAGCCATCCGTCCGGCTGTAGTGGTGGGTATTACTTTAGCCGTTTTTCAGCAATTATGCGGTATCAATGTGGTGTTTAACTATACTTCAACCATTTTCGAAGCGGTTGGTGCAAATTTAGACAGGCAACTTTTCGAAACTGTAGCCATCGGCATTGTGAACCTGGTATTTACCATTATTGCCATGTGGCAGGTTGATAAGCTTGGCCGCAGGCCATTAATGCTCATCGGCTCGTTAGGCCTATCGGTATTGTACATTATCTTAGCCTTCTTATTGCAAAGTAATGCCCAGGCCAACCTGATTTCGGTTTTCGTATTGCTGGCCATTGCTACTTATGCCACCTCACTGGCCCCGGTTACCTGGGTATTGATCTCAGAAATTTTCCCGAACAGTATCAGGGGTAAAGCTTCATCCGTGGCCATTGTGGCCCTGTGGAGTGCCTATTTCGTACTGGTGTTCACCTTCCCGATTTTAGCCAAATGGCTCGGTGCATTCGGCCCTTTTTACCTGTACGCTGTAATCTGTTTGGCGGGATTCTTTTTTGTAAAACGCAAGGTGAGAGAAACCAAAGGGCAGACTTTAGAAGAACTGGAAACCAGTTTAATAGGACATTAAACCTCTCCTGATTAAATACCCTTATAAATACCTATTAACATTATAAAATGCTCATTCAAAAATATGAAAGTTAAAGTTTGGACAGAAGCTGTTATTATCCCAACCTACGAAGTTGGACTGCCGGAAAAAAATCCGGTATTTATTGAAAAAAGAGTTTACCAGGGCAGCAGTGGGGCTGTTTATCCTTACCCTGTGATCGAGAAAATTGCCGATGAGAAAGTTGATAAATCCTACCAGGCTGTTTACCTGGAGAATGCTTTTGTGAAGATCATGATCCTGCCTGAACTGGGCGGAAGGGTTCAGATGGCTTTTGATAAGACGAAAAACCGGCATTTTATCTACTATAACCAGGTAATCAAACCGGCTTTGGTGGGGTTAACCGGTCCGTGGATTTCAGGTGGTATCGAATTTAACTGGCCACAACACCATCGTCCTTCTACTTTCGATCCGGTTGATTCCCTGTTCGAAGAAAACGAAGATGGCAGCGCAACCGTTTGGTGTAGCGAGGTAGAAAGGATGTTCCGTACAAAAGGAACCATTGGCTTTACGCTATACCCCGATAAAAATTACCTTGAAATTAAAGGGCAGCTGTATAACAGAACACCTTTTCCACAAACATTTTTATGGTGGGCAAACCCTGCGGTTAAGGTAAATGATGATTACCAGTCTGTTTTTCCACCTGATGTGAATGCGGTTTTCGATCATGGCAAACGCGATGTGTCTTCTTTCCCGATTGCCAAAGGAACCTATTACAAAGTAGATTATTCGCCCGGTACTGATATTTCGCGTTATAAAAATATCCCGGTGCCAACTTCTTATATGGCGGTTTCGTCTAAATACAATTTTGTGGGTGGATATGAAAACGATAGTAAAGGCGGATTACTTCATGTAGCGAATCACCACATTTCACCGGGTAAAAAGCAGTGGACCTGGGGCAATGGCGATTTCGGGCAGGCCTGGGACCGTAACCTTACCGACGAGGACGGGCCATATATCGAACTGATGTGTGGTGTTTATACCGATAACCAACCCGATTTTTCTTGGATCATGCCGGGCGAATATAAGGATTTTGTGCAGTATTATATTCCTTATCGCGATTTGGGAGTGGTGAAAAATGCGACCAAAAATGCCATGCTTAATATGGAACAGGCCGACGGAAAACTGACCGTAAAGGTGTATACTACCGGACTTTATCCCAATACCAGGATTTTACTAAAAGATGGCGACCGCGAATTGTTAAACGACGGCTACGATGCAGCACCAACCGTATCTTATGAAAAAGAAATCGATTTTGAAGGAAATCCTGAAGCATTGCACATCAGTGTTACCGATGAAAAAGGCAATGTTTTGGTGGATTGGAAATGGGAGGGCGAAAATGAAACCGGTATTCCTGAAGCAGCAAAACCTGCAAAGGCCCCTGCAGATATCGAAAACAACGAGCAACTTTTCTTAACCGGCCTGCATCTGGAGCAATACCGGCATGCCATTTACAATCCTTTAGATTATTACCTGGAAGCTTTAAGTAGGGATGATGGCGATACCAGGTGCAACAATGCTGTGGGCCTTTTAAAATTAAGAAGTGCTAAGTTCGCCGAATCGGAAGCCTTCTTTAAAAAGGCAGTTAAAACGCTTACTGCGCGCAACCCGAACCCTTATGATGGCGAACCTTATTTTAACCTCGGCTTATCGTTAAAGTTTCAGGATAAATTTGAAGAAGCTTATGATGCTTTTTATAAATCGATCTGGAATGCAGCTCAGCAAAATCAAGGTTATTTCCATATTGCACAGCTTGATGTGATCAAAGGTGACCTGGAAAGCGCTTTGACCCATATTGAAAAATCAATTTCCAAAAATACCCACGATGAAAAGGCACTGCACTTGCAGGTGGTGATTTTACGCAAACTGGGCAAAACCCAAAAAGCACAGGCTGCAATTGATGGATTTTTGGAAAACGATCGCTTCAATTTTGGTATCCGCTTCGAGAAATATCTTTTATCTGAGAAACCATCCGATTTAACCGAGGTACATGCTTTGATCAGGGGAAACATTCATACTTACATCGAATATGCACTTGATTATGCCGCTGCAGGTTTATATCATGAGGCTATTCTATTGTTAAATTCCGGTATCGGGCAGCAAAAAGATGTTTATCCATTGGCTTATTATTACCTGGCTTTGTTTTACAGTAAAAATGGAAACGAAAAACTTGCAAAAAGCACTTTACACCAGGCCGCTGCTGCCCATCCAGGCTATTGTTTCCCGAATCAGATCGAAGCTGTTATCGCCTTAGAACAGGCCATATTGCAAAACCCTGAAGATGCGAAGGCACCTTATTACCTGGGCAATTTCTGGTATGCTTTTAAACATTACAACGAAGCCATCAGCTGTTGGGAGAAATCGATTGCGATCGATCCGGATTTCCCAACCGTTCAGCGAAACCTGGCTTTAGCTTATTACAATAAAACAGATAAGCATGAACAGGCAGTGGCATGGCTTGAAAGCGCATTTGAACTGGATAAAAGTGATGCGCGCATTTTAATGGAGCTCGATCAGTTATATAAAAGGGTGAATAAAGACCTCGGTTTCAGGTTTAATTTCCTTCATGAAAACAAAAATATGGTTGCCGGCAGGGATGATGTTTATCTGGAGTACGTCACCCTGCTGAATCTTGAGGGTAAGCATGAGGAAGCCCTTGAATTATTGAAAAACAGGATTTTCCATCCGTGGGAGGGAGGTGAAGGTAAAGTAGCTATCCAATACGTTAGTGCTTTGGTAGAACTTGCCAAACGGGCCATAGGTAACGGAAATTACGAGCTAGCGGTAAGCTACCTTGACAGTGCGCAGCAATATCCGTATAACCTGGCTGAAGGTAAACTAACCGGAGCCCAGGAAAATGATATTTTTTACTGGCTGGGGCTTGCCCTTGAAAAACTTGGCGATAGTGTGAAGGCCAAAACCTATTGGGAAAAAGCTGCTACTGGTTTAAGCGAACCCGCTGCCGCTATTTTTTACAATGACCAGCAACCCGATAAGATTTTTTACCAGGGGCTTGCGCTTCTTAAATTAGGCAGGAAGGCCGAGGCAGATCTGCGTTTTGAAAAACTGATTGCTTATGCTATCCATCACCTCAACGATCAGGTGAGTATTGATTATTTTGCGGTTTCATTACCGGATTTAACTATTTGGGAAGACAATCTCGACAAACGCAATAAAATCCACTGTTTATACATGAAGGGACTTGGGCATCTGGGATTAAATCAGATCAATAACGCCAATGAATCATTTGAGCAGGTATTGACAATGGAAAAAGGCCATCTCGGAGTTGTTATTCATCAAAAACTGCTGGAAATGGCTCAGGTAAGTTAAGCGAACAGCCTTTCAGTATTTTTTAGAGCAGACTTTGCAATCCTCTAACTTTAGCCAATACCAGGATTAACCGGGGGCTTCAAAAATCAAAAAGCACCACCTGATTTAAAGTGGTGCTTTTTACTGATTTTTATCAGGGGTGGTGGTTCTTGGGGTGTTTTCAAATCTGCGGTCTGTCTTTCCCCGGGGCTTTTCTATAAACTCAAAGCACTTTTTTAGCATGTCCGGGTCATTCTCTTTGATGGCTTTTTAAAAGGTTTTGGTCAATTCCTGGTTGGTGCTTTTGGGTGTGCTGCTAGAGCTCTTTTTTGTATTTGGCGCCGGCTTTTCTGAACATGTCGTGGTATTTTTTGTAGGTTGATTCAAAAGCAGATCCTTTGGCACGCAGGAGGTTGTCATCAATGTAATCGAGCAGGGTCATCCCATCGCTGCTGTCTATTTTGTTCAGGTCCAGTTTCCATTTGATGGCGTCTTGAAGAAAATCTTCAAACTTATCGGCTACAGCGTATTTGAGTAGGTTTCCGTCTCTGACATCGAAGGTGCTGGCGTTGCATGAGGTGTATCCGGTCTGCTGATAGATATTCCACATTTTGGAGATTTTTTCTGCGATGGTCTCGGGGCTGTCTTTTAAGGTGTCTACTTTGGCGGCGAGGTAGAAGCGCTGCTGGTAGAGGTATTTGAATCTTTTGTCTTGCTGGTCCGCGGCGGTCCAGTCGCCCACGATGAGGCAGATGTGCTGCATTTGTTTGAGGTTGTATTCGGGGAAGAGTGTTTGCAACAGGTTGTGGGCTGCGCTGGTCTTGAGGGCTGCTTTCTGGCTGAGGAATTGGGCGATGCGGGGATCCTGCTTGGTCTGGGCGCTTGTGGTGTGGGCGAAGAGCAGCGTTAGGATGACCAGAGTGATTTGGTGGATGGATTTCATGGTTTAAAAATAGGGAAAAATTGGTTTGATTGTTTGGATTGGAATTCAGTCATGTAGTTTTTGCTAAAGCTGCCGTTTTCCTGGCCGGAAAACGGCAGCTTTTCTTGAAGTAATAATATTCCGCTTTATCCCTTAGTTACCATACGTAAAAGCAACTCTTGGTGCAATTTCAACATAAGCGTTATCCTTAAAATAAGCCACAAAGTAGGAACCCGCAGGACTATTGGCAGGCAATGTTAATGTTGTGCTTCCGGTTGCAAGTCCGTTCGTATATTTCCATGCGCTGGCATAATTACTGGTGCCGGGTACTTTGCCGTTTTGATAAATGCCTACCCAAGCTTGCGAATCGGTAGAGCCGTTGGCAAAATTTACCGTAATGGTTTCCCCGGTTGAATAGGTAGTTTTGTTTAGGGTTAAACTGGGTACAACTGTTGTAATTGAAAAGGTGGTAATCAGCCCTTTATGATCAGAAGGCCATGTGCCTGTAGGGATAATAAAAGGGTTGGTATAAGTAGCATCTTCGTAACCCTGTCCACGTACTATAGAACCTGATGGCCCAAATACAACAGATTCATCAACGCTTACCCTGTTGCTGTTATCGGCATAATATAGATAATCAATCCGATCTCTTTCATCGGCATCGGGTGCCCAAACAAGCGATGATAAAGTTGCGCTGGTATTGAAAGCTGCCCAGGTAAAGCCGGGAGCCAACACCGGATTTGGATTTTTAACCCGGTACGAATCTTTAAATCCTTTAGCATATAAGGCTACACTTCCTTGCCAAGGTATAATCGTACCATGATGATCGAATAAGTTTTTTTGCGCATCAACCCAGTCTAAATGAGAAGGTTCATTAAAATCTCCACCTAATATTACAATTCTTCCGCTATCTCTTTCCAACTTGGCATCGTTAATAAAAGCAGTAATTTGCTCATCTCTGCTCGATTGTAAGTTGGAAGCCAAAACGGCATTTACGTCGGTTATGGGTTGACTTATCTTTTGAAAGCTGTTGCCATCATAACCCCTCGGCAGGTAACAGGCATAATTCAGATAATCTAAATGTGCCGAATAAACCGCGACCTGAGTATTCACATTAAGCTTTATAATGATTTTATCAAATGCATTTCCATATATAGATGCTTTGAACGAAGCAATTGGATATTTAGATACAATGCCCACATTATCATCCTTAAAGGAGTAAAAAGTAAGTCCTTTTGCTTGCAATGCCGTAACAATCCTGGCACTAAAATTTGTATTGCTATAATTACGTACTTCACTTAAGGTAATCACATCAGCCCCTGATTGCACAATGGCATCCACAATGCCGTTAAAGCCTCCTGTTACTTTCGTACCCTCTTGCCAAACGTTTAATTGTAGAACTTTTAGCTTAATTGGGGTTGAAGTGTTAGTAACTCCTAATGTTTGTGGTTTAAATGAGGCGGTATGGTTTGATGATGTTAGGGGATGATCTTTCTTGCAGCTCATAAAAAGAAAACTGAACAAGATAATGGCCAGATAATTATTTTTCATAATTTTTGTGGATTAATATATCCCAGGAACACGGTAGCCGGGCACCTGGGATATCATTATGATAAGATGGCTAGATTAAGGTAATGTGGTTAAATTAACGCTTGGTGCAGTACCGGTAGCTGTCCGGGTAAAAGTGGTGCCGTAAGTGGTGTAAGTAGCAAAGAAACCGCCATTTTTTAAGTAGAAATTATTGCCTGTTACGCCGCCCTGGTAATCCATACGCTGTTCTGCCGAGGCGGTAGCATCATAAGTAAATCTAGCCCCAGTAACCTCTGTCCAGCTTCCTGTACTTGTTTTATACCATTGGTTGCCATAGTTGCAGCTTCTTTGCAGATAGCCTTGGTCTGGGTTGAAGTTTTCTATAAATGAATACATGCCCGTTAAATAAGCGGTTGTATTTGGGCGTTTCCATTGTGCTATAATTTTCCATGCGCCATTTTCTGGTGCATAAAACCATGCCGTGTAATCAGAGCCACCGGTACCATCGGGTTTGCCTTGTAATAAGAATTTATAGGTGGTGCCTGCTACCCAGTTAAATAACAGATATGATTGTCCGCCGGTACCCTCGCCTCCGAAACCATTGCTGGTGATGTCGGTTCCTTTTCTAACCAGGGTGGTGGAGCCTGTTGATGGATCCCATACCGAGAATAGCACTCTTCTTTCGGTTGCCGAATTAACCTGCATGCCGAAATAACCGCCGTCAAAACCATCGGCCATAAAGTAAGAACCAATTTTATCTTGTCCACTGGGCACAGTAAGTTCACTATAAAACCATTCTGTGCTTGATGGTACAGTATAGCCTAAGTGACACGAGGGGCCTCTTCTCGACCAGTAATAGTCGGCTACAGTATTGGCATATTGTACACCTGAAGCAACAGTTGGTCCGCTGATTACCAGATCAGAAATATCGCCAAAGTAACTTCCCGTTTTGCTGACACCCTGTATATCTACCCTAACATAACCTGCTGCGGCGATGTTTACGGTGCCAATTGTAGTGATGGTGGCGCTTGTGCCTGTAATTGTTTTATTAAATACAGTTCCGTTAATGGTTACTTTAATATTACTGCTTCCTGAAGGTACGGTGCCTTTTACAGCAACGGTTAAACTTCCGGTAAGCCCTAAACGGAACCAAACACTGGTAATGGTATTTGTTGATGTCCAATTGTGCAAACCACTGTCGTTAATTAATCCACCGGTACCAGCGGTATAGCCGTTGCCACCTAAACCTACATTTAGCGAAGAGCCGCCCAAGCTTTCGGTAGTTGCAATGCTGCTTTTAATTTTTGCGGCTTCTATTTCTTGTAATGTCTCTGTTTTTTTACAAGACGAAAAGGCAAGTAACAATAAAATACTGACCACGAAAGAAGTTGTTTTTTTCATTTTTTTTGGAATTTGGTTGATATTAGGGTTGTTAGTGATTGTTTGCACACGATCCGATCATCTTGTTGTAACAAGAGATAGTTTTTCTTTGACCTGGCCTCATTCTTCAACAGTAAACTACTTGCCTTACTTTGGCTGATCTTATTGCTATACTTAGCCCCAATCCAAAACTTCGATATTAACGCATATAAAACAGATCTATTAGCGATAACTGGTTTCAAGTTACTGACTAACAATTAGAAAAAGATCAAGTTTGTCAACGCAAACGTTTGTCTGTTAATCTGCATTTTTTGCGCTATATTGTAGTTGCCGTGCAAAATTTATAAGGCTTGTAGTTGTAGATAGAAAGTATTTTAGTAGAAATGTTCCATTGTATAAATAATCTTTTCAAACTACCTAGTTAGTAGTTGGTTAAGGAGTTTTTTAGCATGTTATTTGAGCTCACACAAACGTTTGTGTGGAGAAATCTATTGCTACTGTCAGCGCCTTCTCGTTTATTGACAACGCATCAGGATCGCAGAATTATGTCTTCGCAAATCCCCGCGTGATTCATGTTATTAATAAAAATGATAAAGAACCAATTACATCAAAAAACTAAGTCAGAATTTGTTCGAAGTAATTTCATGATTTAATTATTAAGTAAAATGGAGAAGCTGTACCAAGTGAATGATACAGCTTCCTATCGTAAAAGATAGCTTTATAAACGTAAGAAGGCACTTCGTGGCCAATTCGTGAACCTTTCAAGCTCAAAGCAGCTACAGTGAAAGCACATATGGTAGCCCTTCAAATGGTTTTTGATTGCCTACCTGTAATAATCTATTCTCTGCTGGTCAGATTTAGGGAGGATATGATGTTTAGTTATTTGTCGGCTTCACTGCGATTAGTATTTAAATGAGCTGACAATGGCTGCTGAATTTTGTAGTAGTCTGTTTGATTTAATAGAAATCATCTATAAAATCATTCAAAAATACTTATTGTAGCGCCAGAAGAGGCTTTTAAGATTTTATTTGCCGATACAAAACTTCGTAAATATATTCTCCAGCAAATCATCAGTAGTAACGGTACCGGTAATTTCGCCGAGGTAATGCAGGGCCTGTTTAATATCCATGGCTAAAAAATCGGAAGTGACCGGATTATCTACATTGGCTAAAACCCTTTGAAGTGCATGCTCGGTTTGTTTTAAAGCCTCTACATGGCGGATATTGGTAACCAACGTTTCGCTCGTATTAATGTGGTGCAGGTTTACCTGCTCCAGTAAAGTGTTTTTTAACTCATCGATACCCTGTTTCTCTTTGGCTGAAATAAATACCACAGCTAAGGCTTCTAAAGCTTTGCGCTGGGCAGGGCTAAGAAGTTCGGCCTTATTAACCAAAATTAAATAAGGGATACCCAGTTGCGCTAAACCACTAATTTGTTCTTCAATTTCGGCCACGCTTTGGTTGGCATCGGCCATGTAGATGATCAGTTTAGCCTGTTTCATTTTCTCTAAGGTACGTTCTACGCCCAGGGCTTCGATAATATCGGCGGTATCGCGTATGCCCGCTGTATCAATAAAGCGAAAAACCACGCCACCTATGGTGAGTTCATCCTCAATGGTATCGCGTGTGGTTCCGGCAATATCAGAAACGATGGCCCTCTCTTCGTTCAGGAGGGCGTTTAGCAGGGTAGATTTGCCCACATTGGGTTTGCCGGCAATAACAATGGGAACTCCGTTTTTAATTACATTTCCCATTTCGAAAGAGGAGATTAAGCGCTGTAAAACGTAATTGATCTTGTTCACCAGGTTTTTGAGCTGCTCGCGGTTGGCAAACTCTACATCTTCTTCTGCAAAATCGAGTTCGAGCTCGATCATGGAGGCAAAATGGATCAACTGTTCGCGTAAACCTTTTAATTCGTTGGCAAAACCGCCGCGCATCTGTTGCATGGCCACATCATGCGAGGCTTTGGAGTTGGAGGCAATTAGATCGGCAACGGCTTCTGCCTGGCTGAGATCGAAAGCGCCGTTTAAAAAGGCACGCAGGGTAAACTCGCCGGGTTTGGCTGCACGGGCACCTTTGCCGATTAACAGGTTAATAATCTGCTGGATAATGTAATTGGAGCCATGGCAGGAAATTTCTACCACGTTTTCTTTAGTGTACGATTTTGGGGCAACAAATAAACCGGCTACCACTTCATCAACAATATGATCGCCATCTTTAATGAGGCCAAAATGTAAAGTATGCGAGGCCTGCTTTTCTAAATCCTTCCCTGCAAATACGGCATTGGTAAGCGAAATAGCCTCCGGGCCAGATAAACGGATGACGCCAATGGCGCCAGACCCCGAAGGGGTAGATAAAGCAATAATGGTATCCTGATTGTTCATGTGCGGTATTAAAGCTGCAAAAATAAGGCTAATATGCGGGGTTATGGTGTAAGGGAAGTAATTTTTTTCTGGTTTGTTGCTTCATTGGTCATTAGTTCATTGGTCATTAGTCATTGGTTTATTGGTCATTAGTTCATTGTTCATTAGTTTATTGGTTCATTGGTCATTAGTTTATTGGTCATTAGTTTGTTGGTTCATTGGTCATTAGTTCATTGGTCATTAGTCATTGGTTTATTAGTTTATTGGTTATTAGTTTGTTGGTTCATTGGTCATTAGTTCATTGGTTCATTGGTCATTAGTTCATTGGTTCATTGGTCATTAGTTTATTGGTTCATCGGTCATTAGTTCATTGTTCATTAGTTCATTAGTGAGTGGTTTGGTGGCCCATAGTCAGGCGTAGATTGCCAGTTGCAGTTGCTAATCATCAATTGTTCTGTTCGGGTTGCTACTGTATGTCTTCGTATTGTACAATAAATTATTCTTCGATATAACCCACGGCTGGGAAACCTGACTATAGACGCTGGACATTGAACTCCTGACTTCGGACCCCGGACCAAAAAAAACAAAACTTTTTTACAAGAACGCTGTTTAAATTTCAAAATCAGAATAAGCTATTTATGACGAACAATTTACCGCTCACCGTTAAGCGATCGATAGAGTTATTGGGACTGCTGGCCATTGTGGCTGTTATGGTAATCGGGCGCGACATTATCATGCCGATATTGATGGCTTTTTTCATCAGCATTATGCTGTTACCGGTGTACCGCTTTTTAAAAAGAAAAAGAGTTCCCGAATCGTTAGCTATTATCTTACCCATTTTACTGGTGGCGCTTTTTGTTGCGTTGATTATTTGGTTTTTTTCGAACCAGATTGGCATTTTGGTTAAAGATTTTCCACAGATAAAAGCCAATGTAACCCAGCACATTAATTCGTTAAGCGATTGGATAAGCCGCATTACGCATTACAACGATAAACAGCAAAAAGCGTTTATCCAGGCTAAAAGCGACGATCTGATGAACATGGGCACCTCGCTTGCCGGAGGCGCTGCCCTTACCCTGAGCGGCATTTTTGTGTTTATCGGTTTGTTGCCCATTTACATTTACCTGATGCTTTTTTATAAAGACATTTTACTGCGCTTTATTTTTATGTGGTTTAAAGCAGACGATCACCCGAAAGTGAAAGAAGCGATTTACGAAACCGAATCGATTATTAAAAGCTATTTGATCGGGCTGTTAATCCAGATCACTTATATGACCATTTTACTCGGCGGAATATTGATGCTGGTTGGTATAAAACATGCCCTTTTGATCGGGGTAATTTTTGCCATCTTAAACCTGATTCCTTACGTGGGTGCCTTAATCGGTAACGTGATAGGGGTGTTGCTTACGCTTACCTCTTCGCAGGAATTATGGCCAGTTATTACCGTTTTAGGGGTAATTGCATTTGTTCAGTTTTTGGATAATAACATCCTGATGCCGCGTATTGTGGGTTCTAAGGTTAAAATTAATGCCTTATTTGCCATTCTTGGGGTATTTATTGGCGGTAGCATAGCTGGGGTTTCGGGCATGTTCCTGGCGCTGCCTATTGTGGCGGTATTAAAAATTATTTTCGACCGTACCGAATCATTTAAGCAATGGGGGGTATTACTTGGTGACGAACGCCCGGCTAAAAGCCCCATGACTTTTCCCACTTTTAGGAAAAAAAAACCGGTGGCTACCCGGTCGGGAATACAACAGAAATAGGTATTGAGGAAGAAAAATGAGGCTTGTTCCGCACTAATTAGCAAATAGCTGCCGGAAAGCATTGAGGTATAGGTTCTCCCCGCAGTTTTAAGACAATAAGAGAGAGCTAAGGCAACCGGTGTACTTTAAGCTTGAACGGTGATCTTATTTTCAGGGATTTTAGCTGGTAGGCAATTTCAGTTCCACGTTTCGACCAAGGGTTTTAAACTTAACCCCATTATCTTGTTCAACCGTGATGGTGATATGGCCTGTTTTACTCATGTGTATATCACTTACCTTACCCTGCTTGCCTTTATGTGTTCCTTTAACCACCAGACAGTAATCGCCATCTTTTAAATTTGTTGTTTCCATTTTAATTACATGTTAGTAAGGATGTATTTTGGAATAACGTAACTGATTTAATATCAACTGATTTAAACGGTGTTTAATAGTAAGAAGTATTGAGGTTGCTGTTCTGCTTTTCTGCTGCCTCAATAGGAGCATAATCAGACAGGATAAGCGCTTCTCCTTTTTTAACGCATACATCATGTTCGAAATGTACGGACAAGCTGCCATCGGCGGTTCTGATCGCCCACCCGTCATCATCCAGAAAAACATCTTTTTTACCCATGTTGATCATGGGTTCTATGGCCAGCACCAGGTTTTCCCTTAACAGTAAACCATTCCCTTTTCTTCCATAATTTGGCACCTGCGGATCCTCGTGCATCTCTTTACCTAAACCATGGCCTACGAGGTCTCTCACTACGCCATAACCCTGTTTCTCGTTATGATTTTGGATAGCTGCACCGATATCGCCTATGCGTTTACCCACAACAGCTTCTTTAATTCCAAGAAAAAGCGATTCTTTAGTGGTTTTTACCAGGTTTAATACCGCTGGCGGTACCTCGCCTATAACAAAGGTATAGGCATGATCGCCATGGAAACCATTTTTAATCGTACCCACATCTACCGAGATAATGTCGCCATCTTTCAATTCGTCTTTAGAAGGGAAGCCATGCACCACCACATCGTTTACCGAGGTAATAATATGAAACGGAAAGCCATTGTATTGGTAAAAAGAAGGTACGGCGCCGTTATCGAGTATAAATTCGTTGGCTAGTTTATCAATCTCGAGGGTGGTAATGCCCGGCTTTAATACTTTAGCTACTTCGGCAAGGGTATTGCTCACCAGCAGGGCACTGATCTGCATCAGTTCTACTTCTTCGTTGGTTTTGTATAAAATCATTACTGCAAAGGTAGCAAAAGAAGCGAAAGTGGAAAAAGACGACGGAATTGAATAATAGAACAACTGAATGTTTGTGGCTAAATTAAGAGCATAACCGGTAATCGAGTGCTAAAACTTTATTTCTGATTCTACTCAGGGTTTCCAGGCGCATACCAAGGTAGCTGGCCAGGTATCGTTGCGGTATTCTGGTAATATCCAAGCCGCTTTCCTGTAATTTACGGTACCTGCTCATTGCTTTGGGTATCCTGGCCAGGATTGATCTTTCTGATGCTGCATAATAATGAAGTGCCAACAACTTTCTGCCAATGAAGTTAGCCTCCGGATAGTTGGTATACATTAAATCGATAAAGGTATATGGAATGCAGATGAGTTGGCATTCTTCCAGGGCCTGAAGATACTCTATAGAACTACTATGCTGCTGATCGGGATGACGTATGGCGCCTATTAATTCATTTCCAAAGCTAAACCAGGTACTGATGTCTTTTTTACCATCGCGCACAAAACCACGTACGAGACCGTTTACTAAAAAATACTGCGATGAATTACTGTCTATTGGTGAAAGAATATGTTTATTCTTTTTAACGTGGATGAGCTTACAGGATTTTTCAAATTCGGCCTTGAAGGCTTCAGATAATGGATAGAATTGCGCAATATAATCAAAAAGCGGGCGCAAAAATGATGTTGAATAAGACATAATTAAAGCTTGTTTAGATTTTTGAAAATGGATTAAAGCATACTCATTTGGAAACACCATAATCATATGATGATCTGAAACCAAAAGTACCTGGTATTTCAGTATTTGATGAAATACAGAGCAGTTGTGACCTCTAACGATACGATCGTTAGACTAAAAAATGGCTATAAACAGGTTAACGGCTTAATTATTCTGCAAAATAGGCGGTTGGCATTAGGCCTGTTTCTTTTTTAAATGCATTATAAAATGTAGCGAGGTTTTTAAAGCCAGCTTCGGAGGCCATGGCTTCGATGGTTATTTTATCTGATTTTAGGGGGTATTGTTTTAAAAAATGATCAATCCGGTAACTGTTTATCCAATCGCGGAAATTTTTGCCGATATGTTTGTTAATGACGAAGGAGCAATGGTGTATAGGGATGTTGAGCTTTGCTGCCAGATCGATAATCTGAAAGTTGTGAAGCAGATAAAGTTGTTCCCGTTCCATTATTTCTTTCATCGCAAAGGCATAGTCAGACAGTTGTGCATCTAAAAGATTAATTTTTTTGACTGCTGTAATTGCAGGTTTTGGATCTTTTTCTGATAAGGAAAGTAAGTGGGCATCAGTTTCCGGTTGCTTGGTTTCTAATTTCTTAGTTACAGGCCTTTTAGTCCAGTCTACAGCGACCAGCAAATAGCCATAAAAAATATAAGGCTTATGGAGTGCATACAATAAAATGACTAATAACGCTAAACAGTTAAGCACAATAAACGAAGCGTTTATATATGGAATGTGTAAGCTTCTTAAAATAATAGGCATCAAACTAAATAACTGGAAAAAGGTGGCAATGCGAAGAAAAAAGATGATCCATTTTCTGCCTTCACTATCAAGTATCTGTTGTGGCTTTTTTTTTAGACGGAGTACGGCAAGCCAGGTAAGGCATAAATATCCAAATACAAGCACTGGCCTAAATAAATAATGAAAATACGGAGGAAACAGGCCACTTTTTGCTTTTAGCGAGAAGTAACCGTTTTCGGCTAATTGGCTTCCTATTAAATTCCAATCGAGTGTTGTAGAGAAATGCCATGGTATAACGTGGATAATGGCTAACAGGGCAGGTACAAAATGAAGCCATTCTATTTTTTGCAAATTTTTACGATCTTGAAGAAAACCTGTTATGTAGAGGTAAAAGCAGGCTGGAGTAGCATAATAAAACGGAGTAAAAGTTTGATTAAAAAAGGCTAAAGCATAAGGTTGACCCGATTTAAATAGCAATGATGTTAAAATCTGGCCAAAACGGGCAAAAAATATAACCGAAAGCAGAATGTTAAGCAGTTTATTCCCTCTTTTTGCAAAAAAAAGATGCATAGAAAATAAAAGTAAGAATAAACAACTGGTGCTAACAAGAAGGTTCAAAGACTGCATATTTCCAACCAAGATAAAATATAATTGTTAAATTAAATTCCCTTCACTTTAAAATATTTTATTATAAAATGTGCCATTTGCAAAATGTTAAAAGTGAGGTAGCTTATCAAAAATAAGATTAGTACTGCAGGTGGCTGCCCTTATATTTTATTGGCTTTTTATACTATCTGCACTAATGATTTGCCTTAAACGTTTGTTTAATTTATAAAAAGCAATAGTTTTGCGGCCCGTTTATTGCTAACGGAAAGGAATATTATTTAATTAATGGATGTTTAACATCCTATAAAAGAAAAATTATGGACAAATTTAAAAAAGTGCAAGATGTGATCGCTTCTGTTGAAGCAGACGTAACTAAATTTTATGAAGGCGGTAATGCTGCTGCAGGTACACGTGTACGTAAAGCCATGCAAGACCTGAAAGTTTTGGCTCAGGAAATCAGAGCGGAAATAACCGATAAAAAAAACAGCGCTAAATAATTTGTTTTCGCTTTAAACCAGAAGGCCCGCAGGTGATGTGGGCCTTCTTTTGTTTGGGGCAACACATCTGTTCACCTTTGGCTGCTTAATGATCTTGCTTTCGGTACCCTAAGCTAATTTTTTTCGGTTAAGCTTTTTGCTTACATTCGTAACAGGCTTTAGGGCTACAGATACGGTTAAAGTAATTAGTTATGAATCTCAAAACGTTGGTGCTTTTGTTGGGTACAGTTTCTACTGCACTGATTAGCGGACTCTTTTATGCTTATTCCTGTTCTGTGATGCCGGGCCTTGCGCGCCTTTCTGATCTTTCTTTTTTGCAAGCCATGCAATCAATCAACCGGGCTATTTTAAATCCGCTTTTTTTTATTTCTTTTATGGGCACACTGATTATATTACCCATAAGCGTTTGGTTTTTTAAAGAGCAACCTGCGGTGTTTTACCTGCTTTTGGCGGCATGCTTAGTATACTTCGGCGCAGTGTTTCTGGTTACCCTAATGGGTAATGTACCCCTTAATAACCTGCTGGATGGGGCAGATCTGGGTAAACTTGATGAAAGCGGGCTCCGTTCATTACGCGAAAAATTTGAGCCAGGCTGGAATTTATACCATCGGATCAGAACCATAGCTTCTTTTATTTGCATAATACTGGTAGCCTATGCTGCAATATTGAGCCGCAATACCTAAACTCATTTCTTATACCCGGCAAGCCGTTTTGATGCCCGGTAGGGTATCCAATCAACCTATACCATCCAGCATCATTTATTTGTTTTTACGTAAAAAGAGGCACTTTCGCTTAACAGGTGGTTTGGTAGCCAACTCAGGTGGTTGATTTGCAGATTTTTTTTGATCAAAAAAACCGTAAAAGTGGAGTGCTTTCTGTTTTATAGTATAAAATATAGCAATTTGATGCAAAAAAGTTACAAATTCTAAAATATTAGTAAGATAACTGCCGGGGTAGAGCCATGAAACCGGTTGTATTTGTATTATCTTTGTGTGATCTCTATGCGTGTTTACGGTTCATATTCTGACAGCGAATTAGCATACTTGTTAACTCAAGGTGATGAGTTGGCTTTTACCGAAATTTACAACCGCTTTTACGGATTGCTTTTTGTTCATGCCAGCAAACGCCTAAACGATGAGGAGGAAGCGAAAGACGTATTACACCAATTGTTCGAATCGCTTTGGGTTAAACGTTTACAGGTAGCACCTGATGGTAACTTATCTGCCTATTTGTATACGGCGGTACGTAATCGTGTGCTTGATGTGTTTGCGCATCAAAAAGTAGAGAGCCGTTACGTGGATTCTTTGCAGGATTATATCGATCAGGACCACGTACTAACGGATTATCGGGTACGCGAAAAGCAGATGGCGCGTTTAATTGAACAGGAAATTGATGCTTTGCCGCCCAAAATGCGCGAAATTTTTATTTTAAGCCGCAGGGAGAATAAATCGCACAAAGAAATTGCGGTAGCATTAGGCCTATCTGAGTTAACGGTTAAAACCCAGGTTAAAAAAGCCCTGCGAATTCTTAAATCGCGGCTGGGTTTGGTTATTTATGTGGTTTTCCTATTTAAAAATTACCGCTAAACCCTTGTTGCTGCGCTTAGCTAAAGCTTATTAGCTATCAATAAACAGTATTGGGATTTTTTAAAAAAAAAAAATGATTTTCCTGATACCCCCAAGGCTATACCTTGGCCGTATATACATTAACTAACCCAAACAAACTTCTTTTAATGGAGAAAAATGCGAAAAAGCTTTTAAACAAATACATCGCGGGTAATTGTACGCCCGAGGAGATGGCTGTTATTGAAGAGTGGTACCTGCACTTACCTGTTGATCAACAGGCGCCCCCACATTCACGGATAGAATCCAGTAAACAGGAAGTTTGGAACCGGTTAAGCCTCCGCACAACAACTTTAAAACGACTTACGGTAAAACGGTTTACCATGGCAGCAAGTATTGTGTTATGCCTGGGCGTTGGACTGTATTTTGTTGCACAGCGTGATGCTACGCCGTTAACGGCCAAAACCGAACTGAAAAATATCCTTCCCGGCGGGCATAAAGCGGTCCTTACCCTGGCCGATGGAACGGTTGTTAATCTGGACGATGCCAAAAACGGGCAAATAGCCAATCAAAGCGGGGTGGTTATCCGGAAGGCAAAAAATGGCCAGCTCGAGTATATCGTTACAGAACTTGCGAATGCAGCAGTAAGGGGCTCGAATACAATTGCCACACCCCGTGGGGGGCAATACCAGGTAAACCTGCCCGATGGAACAAAAGTTTGGCTTAATGCAGCCACCACTTTAACCTATCCTTACGCATTTGCAAAAAAGGAAAGGCAGGTGGAGTTGAGTGGTGAAGCTTATTTCGAAGTTGCTAAAGATCATACCCGTCCCTTTAGGGTAAAAACCGGAGCGCAAACGGTTGAGGTTTTAGGAACACATTTTAATATTAATGCCTACAGGGACGAAGCGATGGTTAAAACTACACTTTTAGAAGGTGCCGTAAAGGTAAGTACCCAATCGGGTTCGGTAAATCTGCACCCGGGCGAGCAATCGCAGTTCAATGCCAACAATGCCAGGTTATCGCTCAATGAACAGGTAGATACAGATAAGGAAATGGCCTGGAAAAACAATATTTTCTCTTTCGACAACGATGATCTGCAGAGCATTATGCGCCAGATTTCGCGCTGGTACGATGTAGATGTAGTTTACCAGGGCAAAATTACATCCGAAAAGTATATAGGGGAAATACCAAGAAACAGCAACCTGGAAGAGGTTTTTAAAATATTGGAACTTAACCATGTTCATATCGATGCCAGGGGCAAAGTATTAACCGTAACAGGAAATTAAAACAAAACGGCTTTTCTGTAAACAGCCACAAAAATCAACCAAACCATTAACCAACTAACTAAACTTTATGATGAAAAAATTACCAGAAATTTAGCAACGTACCTTTTTTTAAAAAAAAACCGAAAGCGCGACAACGCTTCCGGTAGAAATCTGGACAAGCAGCTTGCTTCGAAACCCAGCTGCTATTTTTTAACCTCATTCATTACAAAGGTATGAAATTAACTACCCTTTACAACCCCGTGTGCGACCCACGGAGGGTAAAGATTAAATTTTTATTGGTCATGAAATTGACTGCAATCTTATTATTGGTCGGTGCTTTACATTTGTCGGCAGCCACCTTTTCTCAAACCGTAACGCTCTCCCGCAGAAAAGCCTCGCTTAAACAGGTTTTTAAGGAGATAAAAAAGCAAACCGGCTATTTTTTCTTTTACAAAGGCCAGTTGCTGCAGGATAAACCTGAGGTAACCGTCGAGTTCAATAATGCATCGCTTACAGAAGCTTTAAATGCTGCTTTAAAAGATCAAAACCTGAGCTATACTATTGTTAACAAAACCATTGTGATTAACCGGAGGGAAAATGTACCGCTTGTTGTAACACGTGCGGCGGTAAAAATAGAGGTAAAAGGTGTAGTGATGGATAAAGCTACAGGCGAAACCCTTCCCGGCGTTAATGTTTCCCTTAAAAATGGTGCCAGTATAGGCATTACCAACGAGAAAGGTGAGTTTAAGGTCAATGTAGATGAAGGCAGCATCTTAGTTTTCAGTTATGTGGGCTATGAGTTGCAGGAAAGTAAGGTTACCGGCCCGAAAGCATTGAGAATTGAGCTGATTTCTAAAATGACACAAATGAACGATGTGGTGGTTACCGGTTACCAAACCATTAAAAAAGACAATTATACCGGTAACGCAGTTACCATATCGGGAGAACAGCTGAGAAGGGTAAATCCACAGAATTTGCTGCAAAGCATCGGCACATTCGATCCTTCATTTAAACTCATCGATAATAACCTTGCTGGCTCAAACCCTAACCGGATCCCCTCTATCAACGTTAGGGGAGCTTCTGCATTGCCCAGCGGCGACGGACAGGTATTGCGAAGGGATGAAATTCAGGGGAAAGCAAATATGCCTGTTTTCATGCTCGATGGCTACGAGGTGAGTGTAGAAAAGGTATTTGACCTGGATGTAAACCGGATTGCTTCAGTTACTTCATTAAAAGACGCAGCGGCCACAGCAATTTATGGTTCGCGCGCGGCCAATGGTGTAATTGTGATTACCACTAAAACACCTTTAGAAGGGAAATTGCGGGTAGAGTATAACTACGAACTGAATCTTACTGCTGCCGACCTGAGTGACTACCAGGTTTTAGATGCCGCGCAAAAACTGGATTACGAGGTTTTGGCAGGATTATACAACTCGGCGAAACAACAGGTACCGCAAGATCAGCTCGATGAAATTTATTATCACAAAAAAGCCAATGTTATTGGTGGGGTGAACAGTTATTGGTTATCACAACCCTTACGTAATACCATAGGCCATAAACACGCGATTAACCTGGATGGAGGCTCGCAGGCCTTCCGCTATAATGTAAACCTGCGCTACCAAACCCGGCCCGGAGCAATGAAGGGCTCAGAAAGAGACCAGTACTCGGGTGGAATGAGTTTTCAGTACAATGTGAAGAAACTTCAGTTCAGAAATGAATTATCCATTACACAGGTAGGCGCTACCGAATCTCCTTATGGCGATTTTTCCAACTACGTAAGGATGAACCCTTATTACCCGTTGAAAGATGCCAATGGCATGGCCATGAGGATTTCTGACGTATATGAAAAACAGGACCGGTCAAAAGAATATGTTTTTAATCCGTTATTCGATGCCAATCTAAGCAGTTTTAATAAATCGAAGTATACCGAAATTATCGATAACCTTTCTGCCGATTTAGAAGTGGCGAAAGACCTGAGGTTAAGGGCGCAGATGAGTGTAACCACACGGGCAAATTCTGACGATGTGTTCACCTCTCCGCAGGCCAATAAATATTACCTGTATACCACCGATAAAATTGATGAGAAAGGGGAATATACAAACCGCGAAATGAAAGAGACCTATTGGGACGGTAACATGAGGTTAACCTGGTTAAAGCAGATTGGAGGCAATTACTTTAATGCCTTGGTGGGGGTAAACGCCCGCACAGAGCTGCGCGATCAGAAAGAATTTACGGCCATTGGCTTTGCCAACGACCGTTTTACCAGCATAGGATTTGCCAAGGGTTATGCCGAAGATGGAAAACCACAAAGCAAGCTCGAAAAAGCCCGTTTATTTGGTTCTTTCTTTACGGTAAACTATTCGTACAAAAACCGGTATCTGATGGATGGTACGGTCCGTATTGATGGTTCTTCGAAATTCGGTGTGAACAATAAATTGGCCCCTTTCTGGTCGTTCGGTTTGGGTTGGAATGTGCACCAGGAAGCATTTCTGAAAGATAACCCGGTGATCAGCCAGCTCAGGATAAAAGCATCAACAGGTCTTACCGGTTCTGTAGAATTTGATCCTTACTTGTCAAAAACCATTTACAGGTACAATACGGGCAACTGGTATTCATCGGGTATTGGCGCCGGTGTAAACAGTTACGGAAATGAAAACCTCGGATGGCAAAAAACAAGGATGACCGATATAGGTGTAGATATTGGGCTTTTTAAAGACCGTGTAATGATTATGCCTAGGGTCTATAAAAAGTTTACCAAAGATATTCTGGCGGATATTACTTTACCTCCATCGACAGGGTTTTTATCTTATAAAGAAAACCTCGGAGACATGGAAAACAAAGGGGCCGAGCTGGGGATCAATGTAGAGGCAGTAAGGAGCAAAGACTGGTCGGTAAATCTTAATGCCAATATGGTTTCAAACAAAAACAAGGTAGTAAGGATCTCTAATGCATTAAAGCGGTACAACGACAGGGCAGACGAACTGCAATCGGTAAAACCGGGCGATGGCGGCTACCGGGGGATCCCACTGCTCAGGTTTAGCGAAGGGCAACCATTTAATGCCATTTATGGCGTGCGCTCCTTAGGCATAGATCCGGAAAACGGGCGTGAGCTATACGTTAAAAAAGATGGTACACTGACCTATGATTACGATAAGAGAGATTATGTGGTAATTGGCGATCCTAATCCTAAGGTAAGCGGCTACTTTGGCGGCACCGTTAACTATAAAAGGTTTAGCCTGTATGTACAGTTTCAAACCTTTTTCGGTGGTGATAAATACAACCTCACCCTGGTAGAACGTGTTGAAAATGCCGATCCAAGATATAACGTTGATAAACGGGTGTTCGAGGAAAAATGGAAGCAACCCGGCGACCTGTCTTTTTATAAAAATATAGCAGATAATGGAGAGACGGATGTAAGCTCGAGATTTATCCAGCCAGATAACCTGATCAACCTCCAATCAGTGAACCTTTCTTACGATATGAATAAAAAAATCGCATCCAAACTGTCGATGTCGAGCCTCATGTTCCAGGTAACGGCGAATGATGTGGTGCGGTGGTCGTCGGTAAAAGAAGAAAGGGGTATCAATTATCCATTTACCAGGAGTTTAACCTTTTCAATCAGAGCAGCTTTCTAAGCTGGATTAATTAACGGATTTAAAATATAAAAATATGAAGATTAGAGTGTTGATCTGCCTTTTTGTACTAACGGGATTGTGTTCTTCCTGCAAGAAGTGGCTGGAAGTTGAGCCTGAATCGGAAATAGCGGCCCCGATTTTATTCAGTACTGAAAGCGGCTTTATGGAAGCTATAAACGGCGTGTACAACCGCAGTACAGAATCAGACCTGTATGGCAAAGAGCTTACATTCGGTACAACGGAAGTTCTGGCGCAAAATTTTTCGATGCGTGATGACGGACAGGATTACCGGCAAACCTCATTGTATAATTATAAACATGGCGAGTTTATCAAAAGGAAGGATAAAATATGGGCAGGTTTATACAATGCCATTGTAAACTGTAACCTGATTCTGGAGAATGTAGATGCCAAAAAGAATATTTTTAGCGGCAGTAATTATGCAATCGTTAAAGGAGAAGCGCTTGCATTAAGGGCCTACTTTCATTTCGATTTATTACGGCTTTTTGCCCCTTCTTACCTGAGAAACGCCACGGCAAAAGGAATTCCCTATGCAAACCGCTATACCAAAGAGGTTACGCCGGTTTCGAGCGTATCCGAAACGATAGACCTCATTATTAAAGACCTGGAGCAATCGAAGCAATTATTAATGGCAGATCCGATCCGCAGTGCCGGTTATATTGTAAACTACCCTGTGGTTACCGATACGCTTAAAAATACAGAAGAGAAGAACCCCAGCCTTTTTTTACAAAACAGGAGGCACCGTTTAAATTATTATGCGGTGTGTGGTACACTTGCACGGGTATATCTGTATAAAAATGATAAAGTTAAGGCCCTGGCAAATG
Organism: Pedobacter zeae; assembly: GCF_014196715.1. Classification (GTDB taxonomy): domain Bacteria; phylum Bacteroidota; class Bacteroidia; order Sphingobacteriales; family Sphingobacteriaceae; genus Pedobacter; species Pedobacter zeae. Next base: position 1,418,076 of record NZ_JACIEF010000001.1, on the reverse strand, counting down.
CAAAAGAGGTAATCGACTCCAAAAAATTCCCGTGGACAGCCAAAAGTGATTTTGAAGCGTTTGAAGATGCCAAGAAAGACCGTATCCTGTATAAAGAACTTGTTTTTGGATGGTACATACCTGGTGCAGCTAAAGAGATCAAAGACAATTGGTTTCAAAGTGGTACCCGGGGCTTTTACCTGATAGAGGATGCTGCCGATTATATTTATGAAAAGGCAACCGCCGGGGCTAGCGATTCCCGTTATAAGTACTGGTTATCGGCTACTTCCAATCAATCGTCAAGGTCTTACGACATTGTGAAATACCGCAGAAACCCTTTAAGCGCTGAGGCCAATGCAAACTTACATTATTTAATGGCTCCGGCCATCAGGCTTAGTGAGCTGTATTATATCGCTGCAGAATGTACCTATGCAAGTAATCCAACAGAGGCGGTAAACTACCTTAAACAGGTACGCGAAGCGAGGCAAATAGGCGATCCTTTATCCATCAATAATGAAGAAGACCTATTAAAAGAGCTACTTAAAGATGCACGCAAGGAGTGGTTGGCCGAAGGCCAGCTGTTCTATATGTACAAAAGGCTAAACAGGGGCATTGTAGGGCAAACCGGGGTAATCATTCCGGCTTCTGATAACATTTTCGTACTTCCTCTTCCTAATGATGAGGTGGTGTATGGGGGGCGGTAAAATAATCTGAAATTTTAGTAACAGCAAATTATGAAAATATATATATTAATGTTCGCCATCATCTGCCTTGTTTCTTGTAAGAAAGCAGAAGAAATGCGTTTTAACCACAGCGCAAATGTTTATTTCGACATTTACAACGGGGATAAAGACAGCATAGTAAGAACCTTCGCCTATAATCCGACACTGGCTCAGGATACGGTATGGCTGCCGGTACGTTTATCCGGGATCAGAACTGATGCAGAGCGGAAATTCAGTGCACGTGTAGATGCCGATTCTTCAACGGCCACACCCGGCCTGCATTATGAGGCATTAAAACCCCAATATTCCATTCTTCCGAACAGGGGAATAGGCTACATCCCGGTGGTTATCTATAATAAAGACCGGCAACTGGAAAACAGGTCGGTTTCGATACTGATCAAATTAACCGCGACACCCGATCTGGGCATCGAAAACCCTTACCTGATCAGGGCAAAGGTGGTATTCTCAGCCAAACTGGAAAAACCGGGTTGGTGGGATACCTGGCCGCTGCCGCCTTACTCCAGAACCAAACATGAGCTGTTTATCCTGGTAACTGCTCAGACCTCTCTTAGTACCGACGGACTTGATGCCCCAAAAAACCTCTATTATATAGGTTTATTAACCACGATGTTAAACAATCCGTTTAATTGGGTGACGAAAAATGCTGCAAAAGGTTATGTTATAGAAGAAGTTACTGCAGGCAATACCGATAGCTATTATTTCTACAACAAAAGCAACCCGTCTAAAAAAACGCTTTTGAGAAAAAACATGCAGAACGGTAAATATTATTTCATAGACGAAAATGGCAATGAGGTTATTTAAATAAAAGAATATGAATATTAAAAAATATATCTTATTAATAATGGGTGTGGTTGCTTTAGCCGCATGCCATAAAGACTTGGGTAATTACGATATCGATATGCCGGTAGAACCTAAATTGGTTAACCTCGATTCTGTTTATACCGCAAGTGTTGGCGATAGTTTGATCATCAAACCAAAAATTGAGGGAGCAGATGCAGCCAATATCGAACTTCAGTGGAGAATCAGTGTAATAGAAGGGAATGATGTTTTATATAACGGCCCTGCATTAAGGATCATTTTTGGCTTACAGGCTAAAAGATATGCCGCACGCCTTACCGTTTATAACAAAGCGAACGGGATGAAATACTTCCATAAATTTTATATTGATGGCGGAACCGAATTTGCGAAAGGCACAACCGTATTAAGCGTTGAAAATGGAGTAACACAGTTTTCGTTTGTAAAGCCGGATGGTAGCGTACAGGCCCGTTTATACCGGGCCATGCAAGGGAAAGACCTGCCAGCCAACCCTACCAATTTATTCTTGTTACGGAATACATTTACCGGGGGTACCTTATTGGGCTACTGGATTATTACCAAAAATGGCGGCATCAGGCTCGAACCCAATACCATGCAGGAAGACCCTAAATATCCCAATACACTGAAAGATAACTTTTTTACACCCCCCGATGGTTTGGAAGTGGGTTCTTTTGTTGCGCATCCGCAAGGAGTAATGATGGGTATTGTTAACGGCAAATTTTACGGAGGCACCACAAGTACCTGGGATCAGGCTGCTACTTACGGCATGTTTGGTTTGCCGGCCGATGGTGATTATGAACTGGCCCCATCTTTTGTAATGAGTTTTACACAGTCGGCTACTTATTTTATCGGATTCGACCGAAACCGGAAGCAGTTTGTAAGGATTAATGTTTATGGAACCCCTGTTTATTTTGGCACGCAGTATTCGGTTACCAACAATGCTTTTGATCCTTTAAGTGTTGGCATGGATCTTATTCATTTAGAGCAGCTTAATAATGCAGATTGCTTTGCTTATTGTAAAGGAACCGACGGTAAGGTTTATGAACTCAAGTTCAATGTTCAGTTTAACGGGCCATTCACCTTTACACCTCAGCATAAACGGCTGTTTGTGCGCCAGGACTTAATTAATGAAAACACCAAGTGGAGCGGTGCTAAAAATGGGGTAATCTATATTGCCAATGGCAGTAAAGTTTACCGTTACAACCCTGTAAATGAAGAGCTGAGGGAGCTGGCCACCAGCTTTAGCGGAAAAACAATTTCTATGCTAAAACTTAGCGAAGACGAAGAAACCCTGATGGTAGGAACAGAAGAAACCGTTTCTTTTTTAAATATAGCTACGGGAATGAACGGCGTACTGATTAAAAAGATTGAAGGTATACCAGGTGCCCCTGTCGATATCGCCATCAGAAACTGATCCCCCGAAACTGTATTCATATTAGCTTAATAATTTAACCTTAAAAAACATACAAATGAAAATCATAAAAGTGGCCATATTGATACTTCTAATCCCGGTCTTAATCCGGGCTCAGGCACCAAACTTTAGTTTAACTGGTAAAATAGGTTCGCTGGGTGCACCAGCTATGGCTTATATCGATTATATGGATAACGGTGTAGGCCATGAAGATTCGATAGCCCTGGTTAACGGAAATTTTAAATTTACCGGGCATATTTCCGGCTATACCTATGCCCGCATGGCCCTCGACCATACCGGTGGAGGTAAAGGCAAGGCCGTTTATACCGGCGATGTGATTTACTTTTATTTCGGCAAAGAGCAGGTTACCATTAGCTCAAAAGATTCTTTACAGAATGCTGTTTTTACGGGATCAAAGGTGTATCAGGAATACGAAGCCTATAATAAAGCCATTGGCGGTACCATTATGGCCCTTACCAAAGCCGTAAATATCGATTTTAACAAGGGAACACCCGAGCAGCAAAAAGATACGGCCTATGTGAAAGCAGTAGATCTGCGCTTCAGAAAAAAACTACAGGACAGAACGGATAAGCAGTTTCAATTTACCAAAGAACACCCAACTTCCTATTTCGCTTTGGTGGCACTTTCAGAAGCTGCCGGAAGTAAAGTAGATGTAAGCAGGGTAGAGCCTATTTTTAACGCGTTAAGCCAAGCATACCGCGAAACCGATATGGGCAAAGAACTGGCACAGCGTATGGCAGCAAGCCGTATTACCGCAGTAGGAAAAGCTGCACCCCTTTTTACCCAGAACAACGTGGTGGGCAAACCGGTTTCATTAGCCAGTTTAAGGGGAAAAGTGGTGCTGGTTGAGTTTTGGGCAAGCTGGTGCGGCCCATGCAGGGCAGAGAACCCTAACCTGGTAAAACAGTATCAAACGTATAAGGATAAAGGCTTCGAAATTATTTCGGTTTCACTGGATCATGTAAAAGAAAACTGGTTAGAGGCGATAGAAAAAGATGGTTTAGACTGGATTCATGTATCTGACCTGAAAGGCTGGAATAACGAAGTGGGCCGTTTATATGGGGTGCGTGCCGTACCTGCCAGTTTTCTGGTAGATGCAGAGGGCAAAATTATCGGAAATGGCCTCCGTGGCGAACCGTTAAACAAAAAGCTCGCTGAAATTTTCAATTAATTATTGGCTAAACTGATCTGGATAATGAAAAAGATTTTCACCTTATGCCTCCTGCTGGTTTCACTGTACACATTTGGAGTTGCGAAACATCGGGATAAAATTGCATTAAAGGTTTTGTACGTGGGTTATACTCCCAGCCGGCCAATGCCAAAAAACATAGTGTATTATTCTACTACACCCAACATCCCCGAAAAAGTATACAAAACCAGAATGGCAGATTTTAAAGCCTTCCTGGAACAGCGTTTTACCGAAGTTAGGGTAGTGGATGTGGCCGATTACAAAGCAGAAATGTCGGATGGCGTAGATGTAACTTTGATGGACGCCGGGCCGGTGGCGCTGCCGCCTGATTTTAACCGTCCGATGGTTTTAATGCATGCCATGGCGCCTAATGTAGGCTTGCCTTTGGGCTTAAAATTCGATTGGTACTGCCAATGTTTAGATGATGAAGCTTTAAACATTAAAACCAGTCATCCTATTTTTAATACCCCCAATGCCGTAAAACTTACCTTAGTAAAGAAGCCAACACCAGGTTCTTTTTTTAATGGCCATGAAGGTACGAAAACACCCAGGCAAATGGATATGTGGCAAGTGGTAAAAAGGGAAGGATCGGCTAAAGAACCTTATCTGATCGGTATGGTTTCGCATGGTGAAGGATTTAACGATTCGCCCGACGCAGAATCTATTTCGGGTGGTGTTTGCCTCAAAAATGCGGAGGCAGTAGCGCTGGGCCGACAGGGTAATTTTTTTATGTGGGGCTTTGCAGGATCGCCGGATTACATGACCGACGAAGCCAAAGATGTTTTTGTAAATGCCATTTGTTATATCAAAAAATTTGATCACCTCCAGGCTATTGTTAAAAAAGTGCAGATCGAAACCCGTAGCGGCATAGATGAACTGATTTACCGGTTAAACAAGGATCTTTACCATCAAGCCATTATTGCTCGAAAGGAAGGTAATCTGCGCATGCTGAAAATGCAGCAGGAATTAAAAGAAAAAAAGGCAAAAGGAGAAGACATTGGTCACGGTAACGAGATGTTTCTGAAAATGCCAGTAACCAACGATACCCAGTCTTTTGAAGATTATGTAAAAGGTTATGCCGGCGACAGTTTGTTTGCAGTTTACGGTACGAATATGAACCTGTACCACCAATACTACCGCCAAAATTATGAATATTTCTATCCTTCAGGTGCCTACACACTTCAGCTCGATCGCGATGCGCAAAAGTTGGGTATTTCTAACCGTAAAATAGCCCTTTTAGATCAATGTGTACATTTGTTGGAAATAAACAAAGATGTAGCCATGGCGCAACGCCTGCTTGAACGTTATACCACTGAAAAGTTTAATACTGCTGCCGATTGGAGAAAATGGCTCAACCAAAACCGCCATAACCTGTTTTATACCGAATCAGGTGGGTTTAAATTCATGGTTAATACTTACGGTAAAAGTAGTGCTGTTACAGCTCGGCAAAGTTATCAATTGCCAAAAGCAGTTATAAGTGGTGAACCTACCACGGCCGATCCGGTTGCCGTTTCGGCAAAGTTTATTCCGGGTAACGGAGCTAAAAAAGACAGCCTGCTTATCGAAGCCAAAATATTAAAGGGCTGGCACATTTATGCTTATGTACCTAAAGATAACCCATTTGTGGTAACCGAAACCCGCCTCGAACTTCCGGAGGGGGCAGTGGCCGACCGGGAATGGAAAACTACAGCAGCAGTTCCTTATCCGGGCAACGATGGCATGTTTATTTTTGAAGGAAAAGCAAACTTCAGGATCATGATCGATTATAATAAGGCAAAAGCCGGAACTAAGATTAAATGCGGCCTGTATTACCAGGTGTGCGATGAAAATAAATGTTATCCACCGAAAGAGAAAATAGTAGAAATACTCATTTAAGCTACTTATACACGCGATGGGGCCATTTTGCAGGCCTCATCGCCTTTACCCAAACACATATGAAACTTTTTTTAAGGCTTTGCCTGTTGGCAATGCTAAATGTAATGGCCGTTATTTCGCTGTGGGCGCAATCTCCGGCAGGTCAGGCCAGTTCCCTTCACCAGCAGCTGCTGGCTGAAAGGATTGCATTACCCGCACCCGATTTTACCTTAAAGGACCTCGACGGGAAGGAGATCTCGTTAAAAGATTTAAAAGGAAAAGTAATTGTACTCGATTTCTGGTCGACCTGGTGTGTACCCTGCAAAAAATCTTTTCCGGCGATGCAACTTGCTGTTAATGCTTATAAAAATGATCCATCGGTAAAGTTTTTATTTATCCACACCTGGGAAACGAGCAAAACGCCAGTTGAAGATGTAAAAAAATACATGGCGCAATCGGGTTTTAATTTTCAGGTACTGATGGACATGAAAGACGGTGAAGGGCGTCATGCAACAGTTGAGAATTATGGTGTAAGTGCCATCCCCGCGAAATTCGTTATCGATAAAGCAGGTAAAATTATATTTAAACTTACCGGTTTCGCCGGAACCGATGCCGCTGCACTCGAAGAACTTTCAGAGCGGATTGCATTGGCAAAAAATCGTAAATAAATAATGAATAACACGATCAGAGCGTTAGCCGTAACCTTAATAATACTGGTTAATCTGGGTGCTGCTGCGCAGAACAAGCAGGTTGCCAAATTTCAGCATACCATTGCCCAGGCGGTTAAAAAAGCATATCCTGCAAGTGTGCGGATGTGGAGTTTTGATGTACAGCAGAACCAAAGAACCGGTGGCCAGTTTAGCGGAGTGGTAGTGAGTGCCGATGGTTATATTTTAACGGCTGCTCATACCATTTTACCGGGTAAAAACTACAAGGTTTTTTTCCCTGACGGACGGCAATGCATTGCAATGGCATTAGGTAAAATAGACACTAAAGAAAGCCCCGGTATTCCGGATGTAGGCATGATGAAAATTACCGATAAAGGCACTTACCCTTTTGCAGAAATGGGATATTCGGCCAGTTTGCTTAAAAATGAACCTTGCATCAGTATTTCCTATCCCGAAAGCCTGAACCAAAGTCTGCCCACCTTAAGGTTGGGCACTATAGCTGAAGTGAAGAACGAATATGGTTTTATCCGCTCCACCTGCAAAATGGAACCGGGCGATTCTGGTGGCCCCTTGTTCGATTATTATGGTCGTGTAATTGGCTTGCACAGTGCCATTGATATTGCTGAGGACATGAATTTCGAAGTCCCTGTTGACCTTTACCGTCGTTATTGGACAGCCTTAAACCATGAAACACTTTATACCGCTTTTCCTGAAAAGACCGATAGTGTGAAAGCCGATCCCTTATTTTCCTTAATGCAGAAAGAAAGCAAAAAAAAGGCTTTGCACCCTGATTTTGAGGTGCCAACGATTAAAAACAGTTGCTTAACCATCAAAAGCGTTATGAAAGGACAAAACCAAAAGATTGCTGCCTGCTTATTAAATGTTAAAACCTCAGGCGGAGCCATAAAACAGTTTTTACTAAGCAAAAACACCATGGTTGGAGAAGAAGCACAATGCGATATTGATGGAACTGCAGTGAAGGTCAAATTCATTGGAAAAGACAAGGAAAACGACCTGGTTTTATTTGCTCTTGAACGGCAGGTAAGTGGAGGGATTGACTTAACTTTTTCCGATACAGCCAGCGTTAAAGCAGAGATGGGCAGACTGCTCTATAGTATAAATCCAACCGGTAAAATAGTGCGCAGTGTTTTAGGCAGTACGTTATTTAATTTACCAAAAATTAATAACCAGCCTTATCTTGGCGCCATGGTAGTGTACAACTCGAGCCCGGTTCAGTTTTCCTTGGTTAAAGCCGGCAGCCCGGCAGAAAAAGCAGGAATAAAGGTGGGCGATGAACTGATCAGCATTAACGGAAAAACCATCGGTAAAGCAAGTGAATTTGCTCCCGAAATCTTAAAGTACTGGGCAGATGATGAGGTTACTTTTGAGTGGACAAATGCAGCTGGTAAAATGAGCAAAACTTTCAGGCTCGAGGCAAGGGCACAATCGGTCTTTAACCACCCAGCAGAGAAATTTGAAGGTGGAAAATCAGAACGAAGAGACGACTTTAATGCTGTTTTTACGCACGATGCCGCCATTAAAGCAAAAGCCTGCGGATCGCCCGTTTTCGACTGGGAAGGTCGTTTTTACGGGATCAATATCGCCAGGTTTAGCCGGACAACTACAGTGGTGGTGCCCAAAAAGACAATCGTTGATTTTGTTTTGAAGGCAACACGATAAATATCATCCCGGTCTTACCGAAAAATAAATGTTGTGCTGAGCGCCGTGAAGAATCTCAGGTCAGATAGTGAAGGACTAAGGACCTAACCATTCAATAACGTTATGTAAAAAGATTCTTCACGGCGTTCAGAATGACAACTATTTTTTGTTGCACTGACCCCGCTTAACTAAACCTTATTGTAGCGGCTATCCTTTTTGGTGCAGCGCCAAACAACCAGCAATAACATCCACAAAAAGATAGAAGCGGAAAGAAGGGCTACCCGGACCGAATAGTACTGTACCTGCTTTCCAAAAAGGAGACGTTATATTTGTTTTTGGAGCGCAGTGCCTGTACAACGATCAATGTTTGTTCCCGTTCTCCGCTATATCCTTTCGCTGCGCTTCAGGGATGCCGCTACGCCCGGGGCTAAAAACACAGTTATTGCAAAGAACAAAGTGCAAAATGCTATTTTTTTTTTTATTGCTTAATGTCTCACCGACCAATACTTAGTGTTCCATGTAAAAGATTCTTCACTACGTTCAGAATGACAACTCTTTTTTTTATACCATTTTTATTGCACTGCCCTCGGTTAACTAAACCTTATTGCAGCGGCTATCCTTTTTGGTGCAGCGCCAAACAACCAGCAATAACATCCACAAAAAGATAGAAGCGGAAAGAAGGACTACCCGGACCGAATAGCACTGTACCAGCTTTCCAAAAAGGAGATGTTATATGTTTATGGAGCGCAGTGTCGGGGGCAACTATTAAAGTTTGTTCCCGTTCTCCGCTATACCCTTTCGCTGCGCTTCAGGGATGCCGCTACGCACGGGGCTAAAAATACAGGTACTGCAAAGAACAAAGTGCAAATTGCTATTTCTATTTCTTCAACAGCGTATCAATCTCTGTATTAAATTCTTTTACAAATTCATCATAAAATTTACCGGTGGCCGGACCATTAAAGCCTGTATGGATTTGTGCTACGTTACCCTGTTTATCGATAATGATCGTGGTTGGAAACGATAAAAAAGAGTCGAGCGCAGGCAACGATTCAGCTACTACCTGTTTATCGGCTGTACCGGCCAGAACCTGGTCGTATTCGATGCCAAAACGTTCGCGGAAACGGTTCATTATTTTTTTTGCATATGCCGGCTCGGTTGACCGTTCGTAATGTAAGGCAATAATTTCTACCCCGCGCTTTTTGTTTGCTTTATACCATGGAGCCATAAAACCAGCTTCATCAACGCAGTTAGGGCACCAGCTGCCGGTAATGGTTAAGATCACGACTTTGTTCTTGTACTTTTCGTCTTTTAGCGAGATCTTTTTGCCCTCAACATCCGGAAAGCTAAAATCGAGTGTTTTGTATCCCTTTTTTAAGTAGGTAAGTTGATATGGATCAGGTAGGGCAGCATCTTTATTTTTCATGCCGGTAAAAGGCTGGCTGCCTCTTGCATTTAAAATTTCACCTTTAATTGAGCCATCAGCCTGGAAAGTACCTTTGTAATAGGCAGGAGAGGAACCGATAAAACTCGACAGCTGAAATTCATTTCCTTCTACCACACCTTCGAGGTAGCGCGAATCGCCGGTTATCCGTAAAAACGTTCCGGTAAGTTTATTGCCTGTTTGTTTAAATAAGCCTACTGTTTTTTCGTCCTGACCATTAGGCGATTTAAAAACTACATCATAACTGCCTGAATAATCTGCTGTGGCAGGCTTATTAAGCGTTTCGAAGCGATAATTCTTACGTTCGGCTGCAATATTTAAAGGTTTGCCTGTTTTATCCTGTTTTCTTAATACACCGGTTAAATGATCTGAATCTATAATAGCAAATGACAGTTCATTATCAAACTGATCGAGCTTTACGAATAAGGAATCGCCCGATTGTTTTACTAAGCCACCTTCAAATCTTTCCTCGGCATTACGGAAATAGAGTTTTTGTGGTCCGCTTTTTTCATTGATTTCGAAGTTGAATGGAATATTTAATCCTTCTTTAACTTTAGCTATCCCGCGCCAGGTACCTGCTGCAACAAAGGCTTTTGCCTTTTTTTCTTTGGCTGTTTGTTGATTATTAGCCAGTACAGCCTGTTGTTGTGCAAAGGTTATGGAGCCTGATACAGCCAGTATGGTGGTAAATATGGATTTTAAATTCATCGTAATGTGGGTTAATCGACTAAATTGGTCGACAAATATACGGACGAAATCGCCAAAGAAAAAATTGTTGAATAAAATTCTATAAAAACTATAGGATAAATGGAATTAATTATACCTTTGCACCAGTTATTTTAAAATACTTATCAAGAAAGGTGGAGGGAATGGCCCTGTGAAACCTTAGCAACCATCTGATTTCAGAAATGGTGCTAATTCCATCCCGGATGAATCCGGGGTAGTTAAGTCGGTTGTTTGCGTTATCCTTCAAAATACAGGATGCACTTCTGATTTAAAGGGGTGCTTTTTTGCTCCGGATGCATGCTTGATCAGTAAATATATTTTATAGAAAATCATAGAAATGAAAAACACTGACTACCTAAAATCCATTAATGCAAATTTTCGAGCCTATTTCCGAATGTGCATGTCCTGTTAGATCAATACGGTTAACAGGCTTTTAAGCTAACCATTTCTTTTAGTTCATTCGTATTACATGGCTTCCAGCCGTGAGTAAATCGTTTTGCCAAAATTTTATCCATAATCTAATTATTAATTATATACACATGTTCACAAATTTTAAATCAACAGTGATTATCCTGCTGCTCTTTATCACGCAGCAGTTGTTCGCTCAAAACGCCACGGTTACCGGAACGGTGAAATCGGCAGATGGTGAAACATTACCTGGCGTTTCTATTATTATAAAAGAAACCAAACAAGCTACCATTACCGATGGTAAGGGCGCTTTTTCAATCAGTGCACCAGAAAAGGGCACTTTGGTGTTTTCTTATATAGGCTTTAAAACCCAAGAGATGCCGATCAGTAATAACGGACCGGTTTCAGTGGTTCTCCAATCAAGCGATAATGCCCTCGATGAGGTGGTGGTTACTGCTTTGGGCATTTCGAGGGAAAAAAAGTCGTTAGGTTACGCCGTACAGGAATTGAAAGGGCAGAGTATAGCTGAAGCAAAAGAATCTAACCTGGTAAATGCACTGGCCGGGAAAATTGCCGGTGTAAGGGTTACCAACAGCCAGGGAAGCATGGGTTCATCACGTGTAGTGATCAGGGGAGAAACTTCCATTGCAGGGAACAACCAGCCCTTATTTGTTGTGGATGGTATCCCTGTGGATAATTCACAGTTAAATTCGGCAGGTGCAAGGGATTATGCCAATACCATTTCGGATATCAACCCGGAAGATATCGAATCGATGAGCGTGTTAAAGGGGCCGAATGCAGCTGCATTATATGGCTCGAGGGCTGCAGCGGGGGTAATTCTCATTAAAACCAAAACAGGTAAATCGAAAAAAGGATTGGGTATTGCCATCAACTCCAATGCGGTATTAGAAACCCTGCTTACGCTCCCGGTTTATCAAAACGCTTTCGGTCAGGGGTCTGAAGGTAAATTTAGTTACGTAGATGGTGCGGGTAAAGGATTAAATGACGGGGTAGATGAGAGCTGGGGCCCCAAACTGGATGGAAGGCTGATCCCCCAGTTTTATTCGAAAGGGGTGGCGGTTCCGTTTATTGCACATCCGGATAATGTGCGCGATTTCTTTCAAACCGGTTATTCCTTAAACAATGGGATATCGGTTGCCGATGCAGGAGAAAAATACGATTACCGGATTTCGTACAATAACCTGAAACAGGTGGGTATTGTGCCTAATTCAGGGCAGGGGAAAAATTCATTTGTACTGAATACCACCTTAAGAATCACCCCGAAATTAAGCCTAACGGCCAATGCAAATTACAATAAACTTAATTCCGACAATTTACCGGGTACCGGCGGCTCCCGTTCAACCAGTACCATGTTGCAGTTTACCTGGTTTGGTCGCCAGGTTGATATTAACCAGTTGAAAAATTATCTGGATGAAAATGGAAAAACCTTTAACTGGAACAACAGCTATTACAGCAACCCGTATTGGGTAGCTTACGAAAATACGGTTTCGCAAAACCGCAGCCGCATTATAGGTAGTTTGGCCCTTAATTATAAAATTATTGATGGCCTTGATTTCAATTTCAGATCGGGTACCGATTATTACAACGACAGGCGTAAAATCCGCATTGCTTACGGCACCAACGGAACACCTTTTGGTTCTTATACCGAAAGTGCCTTTACGGTGAGCGAAAATAATACCGATGCCACCTTAAACTTTAACAAACAGTTGAACGATGATTTTAGCTTAGAATTATTGGGTGGGGGTAACATCCGCAGGCAATACATAGAACAGAACGACCAAAGTGCACCGAAATTGGCCATTGCCGGACTTTATACGCTTAAAAACTCACGCGATCCCCTGGTTTCATCCAATAATCTATCGAGGTTAAAATCGTATAGTATTTATGCATCAGGGCAGATCGGTTTCAGGAATTACCTTTTTGCCAACATCACGGCACGTAACGATTGGTCGTCTACCTTGCCGGCGCAAAACAGATCTTACTTTTACCCATCATTTAACGGAAGTTTTGTGGCTACCGAAGCATTCGATATTAAAAGTGAAGCCCTTAATTATTTAAAAATCCGTGGGGGTTGGTCGAAAGTAGGAAAAGATGCCGATCCTTACCGTTTAATTAATACTTATGTATTCAGCGCGCCGTTTTATGGCAATCCTCAGCTGACCACCGGCACTATCGACTTAAATCCTAACTTAAAGCCTGAAACAACCACATCTACAGAATTGGGCGTTGAAGCAGTTTTCTTTAATAAGCGATTACGCTTCGATTTAAGTGCTTACAATACCAATAGTTATAACCAGATTTTAGCTGCCGATGTAAGCCAGAGTACGGGTTTTAGCTCAAAATTACTTAATGCCGGTAAAATCAACAACAAAGGGGTAGAGGTACAATTGGGCATCACCCCAATCAAAAAAACATTTACCTGGGACATTGATTTCAATTTCGCCGCGAACAGGAGCAGGGTAATTGAGTTGGATGCTGAAAAATTGCTGACCAATTATGTGGTAGCCTCAAACTCAGCCCAGGTGATTGCAACGGTAGGGCAGCCTTATGGATCGTTGTTCGGCTCAGCCTTTTTAAGGGATGCTAACGGAAACATTATTGTTAATGCTACAGGCGCACCTGCTACAAACCCAACCAAACAGGTATTAGGGAAATATACGCCTGATTGGATTGGTGGAGTTTACAACACGTTTACCTATAAAGGAATCAGTTTAGGTGTCTTGATTGATGCCAGCATTGGAGGTTCTATTTACAATGGTACTTACGCTACCGGAACTTATACGGGGGTTTTGGCATCAACACTTCCGGGCAGGGCAGCCGAATATGGCGGTATTTCCTACTACTACCCGGATAACAAAAAAGAAAATGGTACCGTAAGGGTAAACGGATCTGCTCCGGCAGGTGTTACCGTGTACGATGACGGGATTATTTTTGATGGGGTAACTGCCGATGGCAAACGCAACGAGAAAATATTGCCTGCCCAACAGTATTACAAATCTTTCAGAAATATAGACGAAGCCAATATTTTCAGTGCTTCTTATGTTAAACTCCGTGAGGTGAAATTAAGCTATAATTTACCTGCAAAATGGATCCGTCCGTTAAGTTTACAAGGGGTTTCGGTATCACTTGTGGGGCGTAACCTTTGGATCATTCACCGCAATACGGTTGATATCGATCCTGAAGTAGCCTTCAATATCGGTAATGGCCAGGGTTTGGAAAGTTTATCCAATCCGAGCACACGCAGTTATGGTATCAACCTGAATGTTAAATTTTAAATATTCTCATCATGAAAAATAAAAAACTCTATATACTGGCCATCCTGGCAATTGCCTTTTCATCATGCAAAAAAGAGCTCGATGAGGTGAACATCAACCCCAATGCACCCGAAGTTGCACAGCCGGATTATTTGCTTACCGGAACAACCAAAGCCACAGTAGACAGCTATTGGGGCGTAACCAATAACATGAACTCGAGCCTGCTTTTTGTGCAACATTGGGCCAAAGTACAATACACAGAAGAAGATCGCTTCATTTACTCGAACAGTAGTTTTACAGCTTTATGGTCAACGGGTTATGCACAAAGTATTGCCGGATTTAATAAAATCATCGAACTGGGCGATGCGCAGGGCAATCCGAATTATAAAGCTGTAGCGCTTGTACTAAGGTCATGGACATTTTTACTGCTTACCGATGCTTATGGTGATGTCCCCTATTCGCAGGCAGGAAAAATTAAACAATTTGTTACCCCTGGTTACGACAAACAAAAGGATGTTTATTACGGCATTTTAAGCGATTTGAAATCAGCGCAGGCGGCTTTAGATCCTGCAGCAAAGCCGATTGCCGGTGACGTAATTTATAGCAATAATATTGCACTATGGAAAAAGTTTACCAATTCGCTGAGGCTTCGTATTGCCCTGCGGATTGCTGATAAAGATCCGGCTAAAGCCAAACAGGTGATTGACGAAATACAGGCAGAAGGAGGCGCTTATATCGGTAGTAATTCAGAAAATGCTGCGCTGAAATATGATGTTTCACCTCAGCAAAACCCAGTGGCAGCTTCATTTGAAACGCGAAACGATTACAGGATCAGTAAAACAATTGTAGATAAACTTGCTTCCTTAAATGATCCAAGGCTACCCGTTTATGCCAGTAGAACTGAAAATCCACCGCAAGGTTATGTAGGGATACCAAACGGTTCTACCAACTCTGAGGCAAGTGCCATTGGCTTGGCAAACTCTTCAAAACCAGGCGCTTATTTTCTTGATCCGAAAGCACCTGCGGTAATTTTAAGTTACGCTGAAGTACTTTTTGACAGGGCAGAAGCAGCCGCCCGTGGTTTTACCACAGAAAATGCAGAAGATTTATATAAACAGGCCATTACCGCTTCTTTACAGCAATATGGAATAAATGGCAATGACCAGATTACGGGTTATTTAGGTAGAGCTGATGTACAATACGACCCAGCCAACTATAAAAAATCGATCGGCCAGCAGAAATGGATCGCCTTATTCGGACAGGGCTTAGAAGCCTGGGCCGAGCAGCGGAGGTTAGATTATCCGCAGTTAACGGCCTCGGTAAATACCGTTCTGAATGGTAAAATTCCGGTGCGTTTTATTTACCCTGGTACCGAACAATCATTAAACGGACAAAATTATAAAAACGCGGTAAGCAGCCAGGGTGCCGATTTATTAACCACCAAACTTTGGTTTGATGCTTTTTAATTTAGCTTATCATGATATGGGATATTTCCTTCCCATGTTTAAATAAAAAAACGTCCCGGTTTAAACCGGGACGTTTTTTTTCAGAGAAATAAATATTTAGCCTCTTCCTGTTCGCTATTCCTGCACGGTATTCATCTCGCTAAATCTTCTGCGGCATTGCTTGCCCTTGTTTTCAGGTTTTCTGCATAACCTTTTGCTTTATCGGCCCATTGTGGTGCACGATCTAAAAGTTCATCAACGATTGATTGTCCGGTAACCGGATCTTTCTTAGTGATATATTTTACGCCGGCATATACTGCAGCGCCAATGATTGCTGTTTTTAAAATTCCCATGTTTTTTCTTTTTTTAGTTAAACATTTTGAGACCGTTAAAAGTTTTAGACAATTCGAAATAACAGTTGTTACAAATACGCTAATTGCCGTTATATTAACCTTTCTGTTTTTTCACGGAAGCACGAAAGCCACAGAAAATATTGTTATACCAATCTGTGTTTCCGTGGCAGCTGATGTGTTGAGTAAGCTATCAGGTGTTGTTGCGGCAGATCCATATTTGCAAATCATAATTTCGTCCGGTAAAGATCCTTCAAGTCTGTTCAGGCTGACAAAACGGGTAAAAGAATTATTCAGGAAGTTTTCCGTGATAATTTGTGTCTCCGTGGCAACCACTTGATGTCGAATAGACAATCATTCTTAAATTTTTATCAATTATCACTATTAAATTTATATATTTCGGCCAGTTAACCTCCGGTAAATCCATTAAACCAAATATTGTTGCATGAATAAGGAAAAGCTGTTCAGTGAAATAAAAGATTTAAGCATCATAAATTCTTTCTCGAAACATGAACAGCTGGTACAGGGAATTATCAATGGCCTGAATCATAAATTCATTGGCAAAGGTGATATGCTGCCATCCGTTAATGAAATGATGAGGGAAACCGGTTTTGCCAAAGAAACCATCGGCAAAGCCTATAAAGAGCTGATCAACAGGGGTATACTGGAATCTAAAAACCGAATGGGCTATTTTGTCGCTACAGATGATACCGAACAGCATTTAAAGGTTTGTTTATTAATTTATGCTTTCGACACCTTCCAGGAAACTTTTTATCAGAACTTCCGCGACCATTTAGGCGATAACATCCAGGTTGATGTATATTTCCACCACAACAATTTCAGTGTTTTCGAATCCATCATCAACAGCAATAAAGGCCAGTATGGTTTGTATGTAATTGCTCCGATAGAAAGCAAAGAAGCTAAAGAAGTACTGGAACAGTTGCCCAAAGAAAAACTGTTGATCGTTGACCGTTATGTAAAATTAAAGGGCGATTATTCTTACATTGTTCAGGAGTTTGAAAAGGCTTCGTATAATGCCTTTTTAGAACTGGCGCCAAGGATTAAGGAATTCTCAGAATTTATTTTCTTTTTCAAACCTTCATCTGCCGAACCCAGGGAAGTATTAACTTCCTTTAAACGTTTTGTAAAGGAATTTAACATCAATGGCGTAGTCAAAAATAGTTACGAAGCCGGTAGCATTGCACCAGATAAAGTTTATTTTACCATACACAACCTCGAACTTTGGGAAATGTTGAAAGATACGAAAGTAAAAGGGTTAAAAGTGGGCAAAGACCTGGGTATCCTTTCGCATAATGATGACAATGTAAAAGAGATCATTTTTGACGGGATTACCACTTTTTCTATCGATTTTGCACTTATGGGTCGTCTCGCTGCCGAATTTGTACTCAGCCTGAAACCCATTAAACATGTAATGGAGAATCAACTGATCAGGAGAAATTCACTTTAATACCATAACGTGGGTACCATAGCCATTATCAGTTTTATTTTGTTCACGGTATTGGCCGCGGTGATATCTTACTTTAAAACCCGTAGGTCGCAGCGCTCTACCATCAGTGGTTTTTTCTTTGCCAACCGCACCAATGGTTTTATTATTATCGGTGCTTCCTTGTTTTTCAGTAACATCAGCGCCAACCAGTTTATTGGTGAAAACGAATCGGTTTATATCAATAACATGTCGGTAATTGGCTGGGGAATTTCATCTATCCTGGCCATGATTATTGTTTCAGAATTTTTCATCCCTATATATTTTAAAACGGGTATCCGCACCATTCCCGATTTTTTGGAGAAACGTTACGATAAACAGACCAAAACATTCGTTTCGGTGGTTTTCCTCTTTAGTTATATTATTAACCTGCTGCCAGCGGTACTTTATGGTGGAGCAGTAGCTTTTAGTAACCTGATCGATCTTTCGGGTTTTCACCTTTCCTATTGGGAGAGCATCTGGGTATTTGTATGGATTATGGGGCTTATTGGCTCGATTTATACTATTCTGGGTGGTTTCAAGGCTATTACAATTTCTGATACCGTATTGAGCGCCGGTATGCTGGTGCTGATTATCGCATTGCCATATTACGGATTGCGTTATCTGGGGCACGGCGATTTTTTCCGTGGACTTTCTACTGTACTTTCTACCAAGAAAGAACACCTCAATGCCATTGGCGGTAATCACGACGCTGTGCCTTTTTCTACCTTATTTACCGGTATGCTCATTGTAAACCTTTATTATTGGGGCATGGAGCAGTACATTATTCAGCAGGTGCTGGCGGCTAAAAGTTTGGAAGAGGGGCAGAAAGGTATTGCATTAACCTGTTTTGCCAAATTACTTTGTCCGCTGCTGATCAATATCCCGGGTTTAATCGCGGTGCACCTGTATCCTGTATTAACCAATACCAACCAGGTATTCCCTTTACTGATTAAAGATGTATTGCCGCCACTATTAATGGGCCTTTCAGCCTGCGTGCTTTTTGGTGCAGCCATTACCACTTTTAATGCAGGACTGAACAGTTCGAGCACCCTGTTTCTGCTGAATTTATATAGCCCGTTGATGGAGAAAAAGGGCAGGGTATTATCTGATAAAAGCTTGCTACGAACGGGGCGGTTATTCCAGATCTCAGTATCCTTGTTTGCGATGTTCTTTGCGCCCTTTATTATTTTTTCGAAACATGGTTTTTATGAATACCTGCAAAAGATCAGTGCTATTTTTAGCCTCCCGATCTTTACCATCATCTTCATTGGTTTTATCACCAAAAAAATGCCACCCGTTGCTGCTAAAATTGGGATGTTTTTCTTCATTTGCTGTTATGTAATGAGCGAGTGGGTATTTTCCATCCACCTGCATTATCTACATACGCTGGCCATTATATTCGTCGGCACGGTATTCTTGATGCTGGGCATCTCAAAACTGTATCCCAATCAGGAACCCTACCATTTGATACCCGCCAATAAAATTGATATTATTCCCTGGCAGAATAGGTACTACTACCATATCATACTGATCTTACTGATGGCACTTGTATTTTTTATTTTCTCTCCCTATCTACTTGCTTAGAGGCGCAATTCATTTCTTTACATATTTGTGTTTAGCGTTTGGAATATTAAATTATTTGACTATACTTGTATCTGGAAATAATAGGATAGGATAGGATAGGATAAATTTTACATCGTATTCCTTTTAGCATTTGATTTTCTTTTAGAAAAGGGCATAAAACGGCAAATAATAATTAGCCATTCCTGTACCCGAACTAATTTCCATTAACCAAATAATTCCAAAATATGAGAAATTTTACAAATTATTGTGCAGCAGTGCAAACCCTTCTTTCGATTGCTAAAGGATGGCCAGCAGGTTTACCGGTTCATAAAGAGCGCTGATTCCTGTCGATCTACATCTATCTACAATTTTTTAATTCATCATTTAAAAAGCTTATTGGCAAATGAAGCAATTATTTTTGTTTTGCAGACACCTTACGATGTCTGACAAGGTAAAAAATGCATTGGCATTGACAGGTTCGATGCTTGTATTTTTCCTGATTTTTATCCCGGTAAAGGGTTATTCCCAAACGGGAAAGAAAACCATTACAGGTAAGGTTACGGATACTTTAGGGGTAGGGCTGCCCGGAGTAACCGTAGCTGTTGTGAACAAGGTTAACGTAGGTACACAGACCGATAATAACGGAAAGTTTGTGCTTGATGTAGCGCCCGGTGAAATATTAAGGTTTTCTTATGTGGGTTACCGCGAACAGCGGGCAACCGTTGGTGCGGCTAATGTGATCAACATTAAATTAACCGAAGAAAATATGCTGTCGGAAGAGGTGGTGATTACCGCCTTGGGGCAAAAACAGCGTAAAGAAGCTTTGGTGGGTTCGGTTACCACGGTAAAAGTGGGCAACCTTAAAATACCTTCGAGCAATTTAACCAATGCACTTTCCGGTCAGATCGCGGGTGTGATCGGTTATCAGCGCAGCGGGCAACCCGGACAGGATAACTCGCAGTTTTTTATCCGTGGGGTAACTACCTTTGGTTACAAGCAGGATCCTTTGATATTGATCGATAACGTAGAGTTAACGAGCTCTGATCTGGCGCGTTTACAGGTAGATGATATCGAAAGTTTCTCGATCCTGAAAGATGCCAGTGCTACAGCACTGTATGGCGCACGCGGGGCAAACGGGGTAATTTTAGTGTCTACCAGATCCGGTAAGGAAGGTAAAGCCAAAATCAGTTTCAGACTGGAAAATTCTTCATCTCAGTCTACCCAGAACCTCGAGCTTGCCGATCCCATTACGTATATGAAGCTTTTTAACGAAGCCTCTATCGGCAGGGGAATGGATCCTAAATTTACGCCTAACCAGATTATCAATACCCAGGCTACGATAAATAAAAGCCCGGGTTATAACGAATATGTTTACCCTGCGGTTGATTGGCTGGGCCTGCTGTTTAAAAAACGGACCAATACCCAGCGCGCCAATATGAGCGTAAGCGGTGGAGGAGGTGTAGCCAGGTATTATATTGCCGGTTCGTATAACCTGGATAATGGTGTGCTGAATCAGGACGACCGGAACAATAACGATAACAACGTGAAATTCAGGAATTACCAGTTGCGTTCCAATATCAATATCGATTTAGGCAAAACCACCGAACTGGTGGTGCGTTTATCGGGTAATTTTAGCGAATACAATGGTCCGCTGGCTACCGATGGCGGTTTTTCTACCGATCTTTATAATATCGCCGTACACACCAGTCCGGTTTTATTCCCCGCTTATTTCCCTGCCGATGCCGCAAATCAAAACGCACAGCATATTTTATTTGGAAATACAGGCGGCACAGGAGTAAACAGCATTTTATATAACAACCCTTATGCGGCGTTGCTCCGTGGGCATAAAAATTCAACCGAATCACGTATGTCGGCGCAGTTAGAGCTTAACCAGAAACTCGACTTCCTTACCGAAGGTCTTTCGTTCAAATCGATTTTTAGTACCAACAGGTATTCTTATTTCGATTCATCGATGGCTTACTCACCATTTTATTATAATGTTGGCTCGTATGATAAAGCAAGCAATACTTACGTGTTAAACTGGTTAAATTCATCGGTAACCAGTGGGGCACCTAACATTGCCCAGGAATATTTAAGTTATTACCCGGGCGATCCGAACATCAGTACCTTTCTTTACGGACAGGCTGCTGTAAACTATGATCATACTTTTGGACGAGATCATACCGTAAGCGGCGCCCTGATCGGTACTGCCCAGCAGAACCTGTATAACAATGCTAAAGATCCGAAAACCAATACGCGTACGCTTCAATACTCACTTCCTTACCGTAACCTGGGGTTGGCAGGAAGGTTAACTTATTCATACAAAAGCCGTTACTTTTTGGAAACCAACTTCGGTTACAACGGATCGGAAAGGTTTTCGGAGAACCATCGTTTTGGTTTTTTCCCAACCATTGGTGCGGGATGGATTGTTTCGAACGAAAAATTCTGGACAGGCGGAATTGCCAATGTGGTTAACCGTTTAAAACTAAGGGGAAGTTTTGGCCTGGTGGGTAATGATGCCATTGGATCGCAACGCTTTTTCTACCAGTCGGATGTAAACTTAAATGGGGGTGGTAATTATGCCCAATTTGGGTATAATGGCGGCGCTACACGCCCTGGGGTATACATTAACAGCTACGAAAACACCGATATTACCTGGGAAACTTCCCGCCAAACCAATCTGGCTTTAGAAGCTACGCTTTTCAAAAACATGAACATTATTGCGGAGGTATATAATAACGACCGTTATAATATTTACATGATCCGTAAAAACGTACCGACTACCCTGGGTTTAGAGGCTATTGATCCCAATACCGGCGCACCTGATATTGGTGCGAATATCGGGAAGGCCAGGTCAAGGGGTATCGATTTATCGCTCGATTATAAGTTTAACGTAAATGCATTTTCTTTTGCCGTACGCTCTAACTTAACTTTTGCCAAAAATAAATACATCAATTACGAAGAGCCACAGTGGGCAGAAGCTTACCGATATACCACGGGGCAGCCGATCAGCAGAAATTTCGGTTACATTGCCGAACGTTTATTTGTAGATGATAAAGAGGTGCAAAATTCGCCAACGCAAATTTTCTCTACAGGTGGTAAACCCCCAAGAGCAGGCGATATCAAATACCGCGATTTAAACAACGATGGTAAAATAGATGATGCCGATAAAGCTTACATCGGTTTTCCGCAATCGCCTGAAGTGGTGTATGGTTTCGGTTTCAGCTCTTCCTACAAAGGTTTCGATCTGTCGGCCTTTTTTACCGGACAGGACAGGATGACTTTCTTCATCGATCCCAGAAAGGTAAGCCCTTTTGTACCGAGTGATCAGCAGTATATTTATGGCAATACACAATTGCTTAAAGATTTTGCTGATAACCATTGGTCGCCCGAAAACCAGAACCTTTATGCACTTTATCCCCGGTTGGCAGTAAATGCTGCAGATCTCGAAAACAATGCACAAACCAGCACCTGGTGGATGAGAAATGGCCGTTTATTGAGGCTTAAATCAGTTGAACTCGGTTATACGCTTCCACAGCGCATTTCCAGTAAAATCAAGCTCAACTCTTGCCGTATTTATTTTAATGGTTTGAACCTGCTTACCTGGAGTCCATTTAAAATGTGGGATCCTGAGCAAGGTGGAAACGGGTTTGCTTATCCTATCCAAAAGGTATTCAATGTTGGTCTTAATGTAACCTTATAATGAAAACGATAAAAACATATTTTACATTCGGCTGCATCATCATGGTGTTAGGCACATTTGTATCCTGTAAAAAGTACCTTGATATTACGCCTGATAACTTAGGTACCCTCGATTATGCCTTCAGGAACAGAAATGAAGCCGAAAACTATTTATACTCTTGTTATGCTTACCTGCAGCGCATGAATGATGTGGCGTCGAACCCGGGTTTTACCACTTCATCAGAACTGATTTATTCGAACACGCTCGATAATTACCAGGGTTTTAACCGTACCGGATTCAACCTGTTAAGGGGAACACAAACAGCCGCGAACCCTGGATTGAATGCATGGGACGGTAGTGAAGGAAGTTACAGCCTGTGGCGTTCGATCAGGATCTGTAACATTATGCTCGAAAATATTGACAAACCAATTGATTTGAGCGCTGCTGAAAAACGACGCTGGATTGCCGAAACCAAATTTTTAAAAGCCTATTATCATTACGTACTTTTTAAAATGTACGGACCTATTCCCCTGGTTAAAACCAACCTGGCCATTAACAGCAGCACCGACGAGGTACGTGTTAAAAGGGCACCAGTTGACGAAACCGTTGATTATATTGTTTCTTTGCTGGATGAGGCCATTCCTAATCTACCCGCTACAATTACCAGTCAGGCTACAGAACTGGGCAGGATCACCAGTATAATTGCCTTATCAGTTAAAGCCGATGTGCTGGCAACAGCAGCGAGTCCGCTTTTTAACGGCAATCCTGATTATATCAGTTTTAAAGATAAAGATGGGGTAAGCCTGTTTCCCGCAGCTTTCGATGCGCAAAAATGGAAAAAAGCAGCTGATGCGGCAAAAGCAGCTATAACCGCGGCAGAAACTCAGGGGATTAAACTGTACACTTTCCAATCGCCAACTACCGTGGGTAAACTATCCGATTCGTTAAAAAGAGAGCTGGATGTACAGAATGCCGTGACGGAAAAATGGGAACTGAACTCGGAAATTATCTGGGCTTCCAATCCGGAGTTTAACTACCAGGGTTTTTCAACGCCAAGGCTTACTGCAAAATCGGCGGTAAACAATTTCTCTAACCCTTCTACTTTTTCTGCGCCGATAAGCACACAGGAACTTTTTTATACCGTTAATGGTGTGCCGATCAGCGAAGATAAAACCTGGGATTATGCCGGCAGGAATACCATTAAAACAGGTGATTATGCCAGTCGCTATTACATCCAGCAGGGGTACGAAACCATTAAAGGCCATTTTGCGCGCGAGTCACGTTTTTATGCCGATATCGCTTTTGATGGTGGTATCTGGTTCGGAAATGGCCGGAATAACCAGGATGATCCGTCAAATCCATTGTACTATGTTTCGGCCCGTGGAGCGGGATTTGCGGCACCGAGCGATAACATCAGGTTAAACATTACCGGTTACTGGCCTAAAAAACTGGTTAGTTATGCTTCGGTTTATGATGACGGTTTCCAGGCATCGCCATTCCGCCTACCATTAATCAGACTGGCCGGTTTGTACCTGCTTTATGCAGAGGCATTAAACGAGGTAAACGGACCAACTACAGAAGTATTTACTTATATTGATAAGGTTAGGCAAAGGGCTGGTTTACAGGGTGTTCAAGCCTCGTGGACAAACTTTTCCAGAAACCCGAATAAGTTTAATACTAAAGATGGTTTAAGGCAGATTATTCACCAGGAGCGAAGGATAGAACTCTGTTTTGAAGGGCAAAGCGGTTGGGATTTAAGGAGATGGAAAGAACTTCAGGCCGTTTTAACTGCACCCATACAGGGTTGGAGCATCAACAATCCGGATGCTATTAACTATTACCGCCCAAACACCCAGTTTATCCCTGTTTTTGGTTTAAAAGATTATTTATGGCCGATCAGAAGTTACGACCTGGTTGTAAATCCAAACCTGGTGCAAAATCCTTATTGGTAGTTTAAAATATGAAAGATATGAAACGTATTAAAAATAGTATTTACCTCATCCTTATCGTTTCCCTTTTGGCCAGTATTGCTGCCTGCAAAAAGATGGAAAGCTATAACGATCCTTCTTCATCTGATATGACGAAGCCTGGCGTGGTAAGCAATATTAAAGTTGATAACTTTAATGGCGGTGCCTATATTACCTATACTTTGCCAAATTCGAAAAACCTTTTGTATGTGCTGGCACAGTATAAAATAAATGGTGTAACCACCCGCGAAACGAAATCGAGTTATTATTCTGATTCGATTATAGTTGATGGTTTTGCAAAAAAACAGGGTTATGATGTAACGTTGTACGCCGTAAGCAGGGCGGAAGTTAAATCAGATCCGGTGGTGGTAAGGGTTAATCCTGACACGCCTCCATATCTGCTTGCAAAACCCACCATTAATGCCGAACCCGATTTTGGAGGATTCAAAATTAGCGGGACAAACCCGGCAAAAAGCAACCTCGGGATTATTTTGCTTGGTATTGGCGATAACAATGCCTCTGATGTTATCGATCAGCATTACGATAAGGCCGGGGTAATTGGCTATTCGGTAAGGGGTTTTGCGCCTGTGCCTAAAAAAATTGGCTATTATGTTACCGATAATTTCGGCAATATATCCGATACCACTTACAAAACCATTACCCCATTCTATGAAACTTTATTGGATAGGACCAAATTTTTCCAATACAGGCTTCCTTCCGATGGTGTAATTGCATACGGTTGGGATCTTCCTTACCTGTGGGATGGCAAAACCGATGGTAACTCGAACGGATGGCATACTGCTCCGGGAGGAGCCATGCCTGCAATTGCCACTTTTGGCCTGGGGGTGAGTGCAAAACTAAGCCGCTTTATTTTATGGGAAAGGCCGGATGGCAGCGATAAATTTGCTTATGGCCATGGCAATCCGAAGGTATTTTCGGTTTGGGGCTCTGATGCTGTAGCTCCGCGTGATGCGCAGCTTCCTATGTCAGCTCCGGAAGGTACCGTAATTGGCGACTGGATTAATATGGGTAATTATAACTATCCTAATCCGCCGTCGGGCGCAACACCCGTAGCGCATACCACGGCCGATAACGATTTTGTAAAAGCAGGCGTAAGTTTCAACTTCCCGTTAACCAACCCTAAAGTGCGCTATATCCGGCTCTCGGTAAGCACCACGTGGTCTAACGGTACTTTTGCACATGCCATGGAAATGGCTTTTTATGGCGATCCCCGATAGTTAATGATAATTTAAAAAGATAAATTTTCAGATATGAAAAGTATATATAAAATCAGTGGCCTGCTATTACTGCTGATAACAGTAATCATCAGCTGTACCAAAGATGACCTTGCTTTTAAAGAATATTTAAAAGACGGCGAGATCGTTTATCCGGGCCGGGTAGCCAATATTATAACCAAACCGGGTAATTTAAGAACAGCTCTGTGGTGGAATACAAGTCCCGACCCGAGTGTAACCAAATATGTGGTGTATTGGAACAACAATGCCGATTCGGTAGTGGTTAATGCCACTACGCACAATCCGCTTGATACCATGAAAGTAACCATCCCCAATTTAAAAGAGTATACTTACACTTTTACGGTTTATTCTTATGATGCACAGGGGCATAAATCAATTCCGATCGAAGCCAGAAATGTTAGGGTTTTTGGTCCGTTATACCAATCAGGTTTGTTAAACAGGCCCTACAATGCCACAAACCCTTATGTAGTAAATAGTAATGGATCGGTACAGTTAAATTTTAATACACCCGATACCATCAACATCAATACTATAGTGAGGTACACCAATACAGCGGGTGCCAGCGTGGATAAAATCCTTTTGCCTAAGGATACCGCCATTACACTTCCGGATTATAAGGCTGGGACCAGCATATTGTATAAGTCATCTTATATTCCCGGTAAAGGTTCTTTAGACATATTTTCAGTAACTGATTTTTCTACTTTTCCTCAAATTTTCACTTATGTACTCTGCGACAGGTCGCTTTTTGCAGAAGTACGTTTGCCTGGTGATGCACAAACCTACGAATCGGGTACAAGTATCAGCAAGTTATGGGATGGGAGCGTTGGTCCGCAGGGTTATCCGAATATCTTCCACAGTTCAGGCAATAGCGGTATGCCACATGTGATTACTTTCGATTTAGGTAAGGTTTATAATAATTTATCGCGCATTGAAGAAACCGGCCGCGATTGCTGTAATAATCCTGATCGCTTTGAGGTTTGGGGCATTGCCGATTTAACCAATGCAGCCACTACCTTGCCGGCAAGTAATAGCGGTTGGCCAGCCGAGGCCACCAGTAAAGGCTGGACGCTATTAAAAGACGTGATCAGATCGGATGATGGCAAAAATGCCTTTACTTCCGAATTAGATAACGGAGGTAAACCGATTCGTTATATTCGCATCAGGATTAAACATGTAACTACTGGAGATGGCAATTATAGCAATATGAGCGAGCTCAGGTTCTGGAACAAGCAGTAAATGTAATTGGATTCGATTAATAGGGCGCCATAAATCTCGCTATAGGCAGGTATTTCACTTGATTCCAGTCGGAGATGACAGCGCTGAATGAATCGGATCCAACACATATAGTACAACACACAAATGAAAAATGTATAAGAAACAACTGATTATTTTTTCGCTACTCTCGTTTTTTATAGGTGAATACACCTCGGCCCAGCAAAAGCCATTGGTACTCTGGTACGATAAACCTGCCAGAATCTGGGAAGAAACCCTGCCGTTGGGTAATGGTAAGCTCGGCATGACACCGGATGGTGGCATTACGAAAGAAAATATTGTGCTAAACAACATTACCTTATGGAGCGGTGGTAAACAGGATGCCAACAATTATGAAGCCTATAAAAGCCTACCGAAAATCAGGCAATTGATCTTGGAGGGCAAAAATGACGAAGCGCAGGAATTGGTTAACCGCGATTTTGTTTGCAGGGGGCAAGGCTCCGGAGGGGCAACCTGGGGTAAATACCAAACATTGGGTAACTTGCAGCTCGATTATGAATATCCGGGCAGTAAAGAGGTAAAACCTGAAGCTTATAAAAGAACTTTATCACTGGATAAAGCCGTAGCCACAACCGAATTTATACTCAATGGCGTAAAATATAAAAGAGAATATTTCTGCAGTTTTGATGATGATGTAGATGTCATCCGCATCACAGCCGATCAGCCTAAAAAACTAAACTGCAACATTTCCATCAACCGGCCGGAAAAAGCAACCCTGGCCACCCAGGGCAACGAGTTGTTAATGTTCGGCCAATTGGATAACGGTACAGATGGAAAAGGTATGAAGTACACCAGCCGTATAACCACTAAATTGAAAGACGGTTCGCTTACCACTGAAGGCAATAACCTGAAAATAAAAGATGCCACAGAAATTATTGTTTATGTTGCAGCCGAAACTGATTTTAAGCATACCGATTTTGAAGCTAGGGTGAAGAAAGTGTTAAAGGAAGCAAAGGAGAAAACTTACGCCGGGGAACTGGCCAGGCACAGCGCAAACTTTGGCAAACTGTTTAACCGTTTAACGATCAATCTTGGCGAAGGTGAGGCGGCCAAATTACCTACAGATGTAAGGCTGGATCATTTCTATAAAGATTACAAAAATGATGTTTCGTTGAGCGCCTTGTTTTTTCAATTTGGGCGTTATTTGAGCATCAGTAGTACCAGGGTTGGACTTTTACCCCCTAATCTACAAGGCTTATGGGCCAATCAGATTAATACCCCGTGGAATGGCGATTACCACCTGGATGTTAACGTACAGATGAACCATTGGGCCATCGAACCGGCCAATTTATCCGAGCTGAATCTTCCTTTAGCTGAACTGGTGAGGAATTTAACCGGACATGGTGCAAAAACCGCTAAAGCTTATTACAATGCCGATGGTTGGATTGCCCATGTGATTACCAATGTTTGGGGTTTTACCGAACCCGGCGAAAGTGCCTCATGGGGTGCATCAAATGCAGGTTCGGGCTGGTTGTGCAGCAACCTTTGGGATCATTTTGCTTACAGCCGGGATTTAAAATACCTGAAAAGTATTTACCCGGTTTTGAAAGGATCGGCTGCATTTTATCAAAGTGCCTTGATCAAAGATCCAAAAACTGGCTGGCTGGTTACCTCGCCATCGGTTTCGCCCGAGAATACATTTTACCTGCCCAATGGAAAAACGGCGAGTATTTCGATGGGTCCAACCATTGATAACCAGATCGTTCGGGAACTTTTTAATCATGTCATCACTGCGGCCAGGCTGCTCAAAGTTGATGCTGCTTTTAGTGCGTCGTTGCAGGAAAAACTAAAATCGATCCCACCGGTAGGCGTAATCAGTAAAGACGGGCGTATACAGGAATGGCTGGAAGATTATAAGGAAACCGATCCTCAACACCGCCACATTTCCCATTTGTACGGCGTTTATCCGGCAGGTTTAATTACACCAAATTCAACCCCTGCACTAGCCGAAGCAGCCAAAAAAACACTCGAAGTTAGGGGTGACGATGGTCCAAGTTGGTCGATTGCTTATAAACAGTTATTTTGGGCAAGGTTACAGGATGGAAACCGGGCATTTAAGCTCTTTAGGGAAATTTTAAAGCCCACTTTACGCACCGATATCAATTACGGTGCCGGTGGCGGTGTTTATCCCAATATGTTATCGGCAGGACCACCGTTCCAGATTGATGGGAACTTTGGTGCCACTGCGGCCATTGCCGAAATGCTGATCCAGAGTCATGACGGTTATATCGAACTCTTGCCTGCCATCCCGGATGCCTGGAAAGCTTTTGGCGAAATTAAGGGCTTAAAAGCAAGGGGCAATTTTACTGTTGATATGAAATGGAAAGATGGTAAAATCACCTCCTATAAAATAGCTTCAACGGTTCCGCAAAAGGTAAAAGTTAAAATAAACGGAAAAGAAAGAACCATAACTTCGGTTAAATTTTAGTGATACATGATTGTTAGATTTTTATTCAGGCATCAAACGTTCTTCATTTTAAGCCTGTTATTCCTTTGCCCCAAACCAGCTTCGGCAATTATTATCGGTTTTGGTAAGGCAGGAAAAATAGAGTATAATCTTAAAACCGGTACTTTTAATGTTGTGAATGGGGCGAAGCCATTGTTATTAAGAGCCTTTTCGCAGGCCGAATACCAGAAAAAACTGTTCAGCTCTAAGGATTACAAAGAAATTACTTACCGTAAACAGGCTGTTAAGGATGGTTTTGGTAATGGATTTAAACACATTTTTCTGTTGAAACAAACTGGCCTGCCGGAGATGTTACAGGTATTTTATACCTATAGCGGTAAAGATTATTTCATGATGAATCTGATCCTGAACGGTGCTGATTTATCCATTAACCATATCGTTCCCCTATTCGGAAACCTGATCGATCAGGAACATGCTAATGTGCCTGTCAGTTTATTTGTCCCTTTTGATAATGATACCTTCATTTCTTATAATACCGTGCCTTTGATAGCCAACGTAAGCAACCCAAGTGCAGAGGTAACGGCTTTATATCACGACCAATCGCGAAAAGGTCTTGTGATCGGTTCTATTGAGCATAGCAACTGGAAAACGGGCGTTATAACCACCATGGATAGCGATAAAAAGATCAGTATAAAGACCATTTGCGGTTACACAGAACAAAGTATTACCCGCGATAAAATTGCGCATGGTTATTTAAAGGGCAATTCGGTAAGTTCGGCGAAAGTATTTTTCGGTGCTTTTGATGATTGGCGTTGGGGTATGGAAACCTACGCTAAACTAAACAGGATTTCGGAACCACCCATCATTTTTAACTGGAATAATGCCACGCCTGTAGGCTGGAACAGCTGGGGTGCCATGCAGGAGAAAATCACACTCGAAAAAGCCAATCAGGTAAGCGATTTTTTTGCCGACAGCCTGAAAAGTTTCAGGAGCGGGGGAGTGGCTTATATCGATCTTGATTCGTATTGGGACAACCTGCTAAAAGGTGGTTTGGTGGGCGATTATTCCAAATTGAAAGCCTTTGCCGATCATACCAAATCAAAAGGATTAAAGCCGGGTATTTACTGGGCACCTTTTGTTGATTGGGGTTTTGCCGGGGGAGGTAACCGCAAAGCTGAAGGAACAGATTACACTTTTGGTGAGTTGTGGACGAAAGTGAGTACCGGTTACCACGATATAGATGGTGCAAGGGCATTAGACCCTACACATCCGGGTACACGGCAGCGTATTGCAACCGTAATTAATAAGTTTAAGGAATGTGGTTTCGAAATGATCAAGATTGATTTTTTGGGCCATGCGGCCATAGAATCGGATCATTTTTTTGATCCTAAAATTACAACCGGGATGCAGGCTTATAAAACCGGTATGGAATTTTTATTGAAACAGCTTGATGGTAAAATGCTGGTTTACGCAGCCATTTCACCAAACCTGGCTTCTGGCCGTTACGTACACGTTCGCCGCATTGCCTGTGATGCCTTTAAATCGATAAAAGATACCGAATATACTTTAAACAGCGTGAGCAATGGCTGGTGGCAAAGTTACTTGTACGATTATATCGATGCCGATCATGTGGTTTTTTCTGATCAATCAGATGGCGAAAACACCGCCAGGTTTTTATCTGCCATTGTAACGGGCACCTGTATTACAGGTGATGATTTTTCGCGCGAGGGGAAATGGACAAGTACGGCACAGCGATTATTAAATCAAACCGAAATTTTAAAGATCCTGGAGGATGGAAAAGCATTTGTTCCGGTTGAAGGGAACAAGGGGAAATCGGCTTCGCAATTATTTGTAAAAGACCTTGGTAGTGTGAAATACCTGGCCGCATTTAATTATGGCGAGGAGGCAAAATATCTTACTGTCGATTTTTCGAGGATTGGTTTGAAAGCAAATAAGCAATATCATGCCCAAAACCTGATTAACCAGAAAACAGCAGCTTTTAAAAACAACCAAACCATCAATCTGGCTGGAAAAGATGCCCTTATTCTTAAAATTATGCCCGAAAAATAATCTTTATGAACCCACTATCTACAAAAAAATACACATGATACTATTGAAGACAAAGATGAAAAGATCAGATCAATCTACAGGCTACATCAGGCAGGGCGCATGGGCCATTGCCCTTTCGCTCTTGGCCCTGACCAAGCTAAATGCGCAAACCATCATCCCCATCGAAACCGCGAACAATGCCCTGGTTTTACAGGCCAATGCAAAAAAAGATGTAAACACCATATTTTTTGGAAAAAAACTCGCCAATAAAGAAGAATACGCACAGGTTAGTGGGCAGTACAAACAAACAGAAGATTATACCGGCCAGTTAAATTCAGTTTATACACCATCCGGAACAAGAAACCTGGTAGAGCCGGCCATTAGTGTTACCCATGCCGATGGCAATAATTCGCTTGATCTGAAATATATAGATCATACGGTTAGCTCAATTGATGATAATGTGAGCCTGCTAAAAATCAGGCTAAAAGACCCGGTTTACAACTTTGAAGTAACCTTGTTTTACAAATCTTTTTACAAACAGGATGTAATAGAGCAGTGGACGGAAATTAAACACAGCGAAAAAGGTAATGTGGTACTGCATAAATATGCGTCAGCAAACCTACACTTAAAATCGCCACATTTTTGGCTGAACCAGTATCATGGCGATTGGGCAAAGGAAATGCAGCCTGAACAAAGTGAAATTACCCATGGGATTAAAACGTTAGACAGCAAGTTGGGTACCAGGGCCAACCTTTTCCAGCCGTCTGTTTTTATGATTTCGATGGATAAACCTGCCGGAGAGAACGAGGGTAATGTTTTATATGGTGCATTGGAGTGGAGCGGTAATTTCAAGATCGATCTGGAACTCGATTATCAGGATAACCTGCGCATTATTGCAGGGATGAACAATTATGCTTCGCCTTACAGTTTAAAACCGGGAGAGGTTTTTGCCACACCGGCCTTTTTATATACTTTTTCTGACCATGGAAAAGGCGATGCAAGCAGGAAACTGCAAAACTGGGCACGAAACTATAAAATATTAGACGGTAAAGGCAGCCGGCTAACCCTCTTAAACAATTGGGAGGCTACTTATTTCGATTTTAACGAACAAAAACTGGCCGAATTATTGAAAGATACCAAAAAGCTGGGCGTCGATTTCTTTTTATTGGATGATGGATGGTTCGGGAATAAATATCCGCGGGATAATGACCGTGCAGGCTTGGGCGATTGGCAGGAAAACAAAAAGAAGCTACCTAATGGTATCGCTTCGCTGGTAAAGGAAGCAGATAAGGTTGGAACCAGGTTCGGGATCTGGATCGAACCCGAAATGGTGAACCCTAAAAGCGAACTATATGAAAAACATCCTGATTGGGTAGTAAAACAACCCAACCGTGAAGAATATTATTTCAGAAACCAGTTGGAACTTGATCTCTCGAATCCGAAAGTACAGGATTTCGTTTTCAGCGTTGTTGACGATCTGTTTGCCAAAAATCCGGAACTGGCTTATATCAAATGGGATTGTAACGCGGTGATTTATAACGCTTATTCTGCGCATTTAAAAAATCAATCGCATTTTTATATCGATTACGTTCGGGGATTATACCGTGTTTTACAACGGATCCGTGCTAAGTACCCGACCGTACCCATGATGTTGTGCTCCGGAGGAGGCGGCAGGGTAGATTATGCAGCCCTTCAGTATTTTACCGAATTTTGGCCCAGCGATAATACCGACCCCCTGGAAAGGATATTTATACAGTGGGAATATTCTTATTTCTATCCGGCAATCAGCAGTGCTAACCATGTTACCGATTGGGGCAAACAACCGATTAAATTCCGGACTGATGTAGCCATGATGGGTAAACTGGGTTTTGATATTGTGGTGAGTAAATTGCCCGAAAAAGAACTTGAGTTCTGCCAGATGGCCATTAAAAACTATAATGACGTGAAAGCCATTATATGGCAGGGCGAACAGTACCGTTTGGCCAATCCCCGCACCGGAAACCTGGCCTCCATATTATACATAAATGAGCAGAGAACGGAGGGGGTAATTTTCAACTACCTCGTGAATTACCGTTATGACGAGAGCAGTAAATATCCGGTTAAATTAAATGGTTTGGATGCTACTAAAAAATATCGGATCGAAGAGATTAACTTATTTCCTGGCACTAAATCGCCAATTGACAGCACTAAAGTTTATACCGGCGATTTTTTAATGAAAGTTGGGTTTAACCCAATAGTAAACAATAACCGGACAAGTGTGGTGTTGAAGTTTGTGGAAGTAAAATAATAAAATTCATCATTGCGGGGAGGAAAGGACAAGAGATCTTTCATGCTGACGATTCCTGCTTTAACAATTACTTCACCGGAAATCGGCGAATGTTGTTGGCTGAAAAGGCCTTCTCGCAATGGTGATTTCTTTAGAAGATTTATTTCCTTAAAGTTCTATTGGGCAATGGCCCATTTGTGACGAAATTAGAAACCAATGCCTTCCGAAATTTGTGAAGACAAGAACCACCTGCTGTGCACTGGTAACTTTGGGCGTAGGACTGCTCCAAACGCCCAACTAAAGACTGCAAACTATTCCTCTGCGTTCATAAACGCTTTTGGCCCTTTCCCAAACTGTTTCTTAAACTCCCTGCTGAAATACTTTGGATCGTTAAAACCTACCTGGTAGGCCACTTCGTAAATGGTAAACCTGTTTTGTTTAAAAAGCTCCATGGCTTTTTTTAAGCGGATTGATTTTACAAAGTCATTCACCGAAAGGTTGGTGAGCTGCCTGATTTTTTTATAAAGCACCGGTTTGCTCATGCCAATCATTGATGCAAGTTCGGATACCCCAAAATCTTCATCGGCAAGGTGCTGATCAATGTAGCCCAATAGCTTTTGCATAAAAGCCTCATCAACAGCATTAATGGTGAGTTCTTTTGGTTGCAGATGAATGTGTTTTAAAAACTTTTGCCGCATTATCTCTCTTGACATCAGTAGATTGCGCGCGTTCAGTAAAAGTAATTGTGGACTAAATGGCTTGGTGATATAGGCATCAGCCCCCGTTTCTAACCCGCTTACCTGATGGATGTGCGAAGATCGGGCAGTAAGAATAATTACCGGAATGTGGCTGGTACGTTCATCCTCTTTAAGTCTTTTACAGAGTTCAATGCCATCCATAACCGGCATCATAATATCGCAGATAATCAGATCAGGCAAGGTTTCTATAGCGGTTTCCCAGCCCAATAAGCCATTTTCCATTTGGACGATCTGGTAATGGCCACCCAACACCGAGCTTATCAGCGACCTGATCTCCGGATTATCTTCCACTACCAAAACGGTTTTAGCTGCAGGGTCAATTTCTTTTTCAGGGTTAATGGCGGTATTTTCTTCCTCAGCATATTGCGTATAAAGACCGGGCTGGGCAGGATAATCTTTTATCCCATCGAAAACTGCCGTTTTAAAATGCGATTTACCTTTTTTCAACTTCACAGTGAATTTGGTGAAACCCCTTGAACCATTTTCGGCAGGGGTACTTTCCACCGCAATACTTCCCTGGTGTTCCTCCACAATTGCTTTCGATAAGGCAAGCCCAATGCCTGTCCCGATTTGGCTCTGCTGCTCATCCACCTGGAAATAATCCCTAAACAAACCTTTGAGGCTTTCGGCGGGAATACCCGTGCCATTGTCAGAAATACTGATGGTTACCTCATCACTTGATTCGAGCACAGAAACCGAAATTTCGCCGCCTTTACCACAAAATTTAAAGGCATTGGATAAAAGGTTGAACATTACTTTTTCAAGCTGCCGTTTATCAAAAAACAGGTTAATGTTTTCTTGCTCGTGTATAAATTCATACTGAATGTCATTAGCCTGTGCCAGGTGAGCGAAGGAAATGAAAATCTCATTGATAAATGCGATGATATTATCTTCGGTAACATGCAGGTTAAGGTGGCCGGTTTCAGCTTTTCTAAAGTCCATCAGTTCCGTAATCAAACGCATTAACCTGTTCGCATTGTTTTTAATGGGGATAATCTGCCGGTTGAGTTCGGTATCGGTTTGGTATTGACTGGAAAGATTTTCTAATGGACCAAGGATAAGAGTAAGTGGGGTTCTGATCTCGTGGGCCACATATGTAAAGAAATTCAGTTTCATTTTCTGCATATCTTCTGTACGTTTTAACAATGCACGTACAAACAGATAGCGTACAATCAGGAACAATAACCCCGAAAAGAAGGCCAGGTAAATGAAATAGGCCCACCAGGTTGCCCAAAAGGGCGGAAGTATAGTGATTTTAAGTGATGCAGCTTTATCGCTTGGATTCCCGTCATTGTTATTGCCCTTAACAATAAATGTGTAATCGCCCGAAGGCAGGTCGGCATAACTTGCACTTGGTATATCGGTTTTTACCCAATCTTTACTATGGCCTTTAAGAATATAACTGTAGCTGTTTTTCTCAGGCTTAATATAATTTAAAAGGGCAAAATCGATGGTAAAATCGTTTTCATCATGCTTAAACGTAATTTGATGGATATCTTTAATGTCTTCCTTTAATATTGCGTTACCACCATTTACCTCAACAGGCTGATTAAATAGTTTAAGTCCGGTGAAGGTGATCGGGCTAACATTTTTATTGATGTCGATCTGTTTCGGGTAAAATGCAGTCAATCCGTCGTATCCTCCAAAAAACAACTCGCCATGGCTATCTTTTAAAAAAGAACCTATGTTAAAATTGTTGCCTGCGAGTCCATCGCTTTTGGTGTAGTTAATAAATTTTCCTGTGCTCGTAACCAGTTTGGATAAACCCTTATCCGTGCTGATCCATAAGTTCTTTTCCTCATCTTCGATTATTCCAAATACATTGCTGTTTGGCAAACCATCTTCTTCATTATAATTTTTGAATCTTTTGCTTTGCTTGTCGAAGATGCTCAAACCACCCAAAGCTGTTCCGATACAGATATTTCCATTTTTCAATTGCATAATGCAATTGATATATTCTGACTTTAAGCCTTTGGTATTGGTTTTATCCTGATAATAAGCTGTAATTCTTTTTGCGGCTGGGTTGTATTCATATAATCCCGCCCTGGTGCCGATCCAGAGGTTTTTGGCTTGATCTTCAAAAATCACCTGGATGTATTTATTCCGTAAGTTTTTCTCTAAAACGCTCTTCACAGTGGAGCTGGCATACACACCATTTGTTTTAGATAAGGTAGATAAGCCATCCCTGGAGCCTACCCACACCGTTCCATTGCTATCTTCTGTTATCGCAATCACTTCCGCGCCACCTGGGGTATTTTTAACATCTTTTACGTTGGTAATTTTTCTGAAGGTATGGGCTGCCGGGTTAAAAACATACAGGCCACCACGGTGCGTGCCTACCAGCAGCTGATCGTTTTTATCGAGGCATAGCGTTTTAATCAGGTTAGAATTGAGTCCGTTAGGGTTGCTCGGTTCTGATTTGTAATAGGTAAAAGTATGGGTACTGCGGTTGATATAATTTAAGCCACCGCCTTCGGTACCGATCCAAAGGTTATGGAGCTTATCTTCAGCCATCGCGCTTACAATATTACTGCTTAGGCCTTGTTGTTTTTTCGAATTCCTATATACAGTAAATGGTGTGGCAGATGGATAAACTACATTTACACCTTTATAAAAAGTACCTACATACATTGAACCGTTAAGATCCTGGAAAATACTGTGAATGGAATTTTGACTTAGTCCGCTGTTCTGCTCAGGATCGTAACGGTAATTGCTGAATTTCAGTTTATTGGGATCGAGGATACTCAATCCTTCCTGGGTACCGATCCAGATGTTGCCGGCCCTGTCGCACATGAGTTTGCGGATGTCGTTATTTACAATCGAGTTCGGATCTGTAACACTGGTTTGGTAGCGGGTAAAGGTTTTATGTTTGTAGTCGAACAGGTTTAAGCCATTATAAGTACCCAGCCAAAGCCGCTTTTGGTTATCGATCACGATGCTCTTTACCGCGTTGGAGCTGATGCTTTTCGGATCGTTAGCCTTGTGCCTGAAAATTTCGAAACGATATTTGCCCTTTTCCTGGTAAATACGCACCAGCCCATTAAATGTACCCACCCAGAGGTTTTGCTGATCATCTTTAAAAATCGAAAAAATAATGTTTACACCTGTTCTATGTTCAGTCCTGTCGAAAAGAAACTTCTTGAATAGCTGTTTTTCGGCATTTAAAACCAGGTTTAAGCCGTTATAAGTGCCAATCCAGATGTTTTTCTGCTGATCTTCGTACAGGCATTCTACTGAATCGCAACTAAAAGACTTTGCTGAACTTTTTTTATTGATGCGGAGAAAACGGTCGGTTTTTTCGTTATAAATATTCAAGCCATTTTCCGTCCCTATCCATAAACGCCCTTTACTGTCGCTCAACAGGCTGGTAATTACATTATCCGAAATGCTGCTCGGGCTATCGGAGCTGCTATTGTAAATTTTAAAACGGTAACCATCATAGCGGTTGAGCCCGTGCCGGGTACCCATCCAAACAAACTGGTTTTTATCCTGCGCGATGGCCATTACCGAATTTTGCGAAAGGCCGTTTTCCATGGTCAGGTGATTAAATACGATCGGTATTTGTGCATGTAAAGATGTGCATATCAAAAACATCATACAGAATCCTATCGCGTTTAAACGCAGCTTCATCATTGGGTATATTTTTTTAATGGAACCGTTGTATTTCACTTTAAATATAGGGCGAATTGATCAAAATATGGAGGAATTGCCGTTTTTCTACCCTTTCAATTACAATTTTCGACCTTTTTCATTTTACACCCAGCTAGTTTTGATAAAGCAAATACAGGGTGATAAAAGGAGCAATCACCAACAGGAATTAACCATTTCTGTATTGACTTAACCAAATTTAAACAACAACCAAACTCAAGGCAGATCTGATAGTACCTATCCGGAAGCCAACAGTAACTATTAACCAAACCAATTATGAAACAAAAATTACTTTCACCAAAAGCAGTGCCTTTTAAATTTAGGCATTTAACGTTGATGTGCCGGCATAACCTGCTCCTGCAGAATGGCCAACTGAAACGAATAACGAGTTAATAAAGATTGTTAACTATCAACACCTAAATTTTATGAACCTAATTACATTAAAAAGGTATTGCCTAATGCCTGCGCTTGCGATGCTGTTTTTTAGCGGTTGCAAAAAAGACACCTACACTTCTGATGTTTTTGTAAAGAAACAATGGAAAGTAGACCTATCGGCATCGAAGGTTTTACCTGCTATTAGTGGCAGAACAGACCATGCCGTAGCAATGGTGTACCTGATGGATAACATGGAAGTACATTACGATATCTATTTCGATAAAGCACTCGAAAATAATGATACTCCTGGAAATGCTAAGATCTATCTGGGTGCCGAAACCACCTCGGGCGCAGTTTTCATTGACCTGAAAACACCTGCATTTAATGCTGAACGCGAGACTAAAGGATCAGTTCCGGTTGATGCCGCCACAGCCACCAAATTGCAGAGCGAAAAAATATACCTGCAGATTTCTTCTGTTCAGCAACCAAATGGATTGGTGCGTGGACAGCTTAACTAAAATAAAAACCTAAACCAAACAAAATGATTAAAACAATTACTTTTCAAAATCGGGGGAAGGGTTTTAGAACACTTTGGATATGTTGTTTCCTTTTTGCACTAGGCAATAATATGTTGTATGCCCAAAGAAAAAATGACTCGTTGATGAAGGATTCTGTGATGGCAAAACTGCCTGTTCAGGACAGACATATAGACCAATGGTTTAAAACGATTTCGAAACTCCGCAATGTTGCCGGTACAACCACCATTTACAGTGAGGATGTAAATACTACTCCGGTATCCGACGTTACCAATGCTATTTCAGGAAGAATTCCTGGTTTATACAGTAACAGGAGTTCCGGACGAACCGGTCCGCTCTTCGATGTTTCTTCTTTTACGCTTCGCGGTCAGTCGCCACTAATTGTGGTAGATGGAGTTGTGCGTTCGTTCACGAGTTTCAATTTAGATGATATCAAAAGCATCACGGTATTAAAAGATGCGGTTTCAACCAATATGTATGGTTTAAGATCGTCTAACGGAATCGTTTACATCACCACAAAAGACAAATCACTTGATAAACCTTTCGAACTGAACTTTTCGGTACAGAATGGCGTGCTGAATCAGTTTAAAAGGCCGAACTTTATTACCGGGGGGAATTATGCCGAGCTGTATAATGAAGCGCAACAGAATACTTTTCCTGGCGCTGTGCCAACCTATTCTGCTGATGTAATTGCTGCTTATAAAAACGGCACCAATAATCCATTTTTACAGCCCAATAACGATTGGTACAATAGCATTTATAAAAAGAATACCGCACAGCAGCGTTATGCCATCAACGCAGCTGGAAATGGGAAAAACTACCGTTATTATACCTCGGTAGAGCATTTTAACCAGGATGGAAACTTTATTTCAGGTCCGGATAATGCCTACGAAACGACCAATTATTATAAACGTTATAACTTAAGGACCAATGCACAGATCGATTTTAATGATAACATCCAGCTGGGGCTGAACATTTTTGCTTCAATAGAAAACAGTAATGAGCCTGGCAGTCTTGCTTCGAACATTATGAACAGCATTTTTCAGACTTCGCCGCTTGGCTATCCTGCAAGAAATGCTGATGGAAGTTATGGTGGAAGCAGTCAGTACAGCAATAACATTTTAGCCAGTACCATCAGTTCAGGATATAATAGCTTTAATGAACGCTCTTTAAACGCCGATGTAAGTTTAAAATTTAAGCTGGATGACCTAACCAAAGGATTATGGGCAAAAGGGTTGCTATCGATAAATAATTATTACCTGCAAACCATTTCGCGTAGTAAAACTTTTGCCATTTATTATCCCAACACCACTGGCACAGGTACCAGTTATACTAAGGTGGGTAGCGATGGTACCATTATCGCTAACAGCGGTACGCCAACCTTGGGCACGCAGAATAAACAGACCTTTGTTAATGGATTGTTGGGTTACGACAGAAGCTTTGGAAAAAGCACTTTGAATGTGCTGGGTACCTTTAACCTCACCAACCTGATCGATTCTTATACCCAACTTAACCAGATTTATCAGAATGCTGGTGTTAGCGCCAATTACGATTTTGATCAGAAATACCTTGCTGAAGTTTCGATGGTTTATAGCGGATTCAACCGTTATGTGCCGGGCAAAAGATGGGGCTTTTTACCTTCGGCTGGTTTAGGATGGGTGCTGTCTAAAGAAGATTGGTTTAACAGTAAAGTAGTTAATTTCCTGAAAATACGCGGAAGCATTGGTCAGACCGCCTGGGCCGATCCGGGGAATTACTATACTTATCTACAAAATTATACCATCGGATCAACCGGTTATAACTTCGGCGCTACGGCTACTGCGGTTTCAGGAAGTTTGGAAAATGCCCTTAAAAACCCCAACATCACCTGGGAAAAAGCTTTAAAACTTGATGCCGGAATTGAAGCACAGTTCTTAAAGAAACGCTTAAATGTAGAAGTTAACTATTATAATAATAAATATACGGATGAGTTGATTACACCTGCAAACGGCTATGCTTCGGGCATTATCGGGCAGAGTTATCCAACTGTAAACGGCGGAAGCAGCCGTTACAATGGGATAGAGGCAACCGCTCAGTTCGCCGATCACGGTAAAGACTTTTCATACTTCGTTAAAGGTAATTTTACCTACGCTAAAAATAAGGTGATCAGTTTACAGGAAGGTAATTATCCTTACCAATGGATGTACCGCGCAGGCCAACCTTCTACCACATTTGGTTATGAAGCCATCGGATTCTACCAGGTAGGCGAAGATATCAGTAAAACAGCCAACATACCCGGTTATACCCCAAGTCCTGGAGATATTAAGTACAAAGACCTGAACAACGATGGGGTAATCAACTTTTTGGACACTAAAGCACTTAATACCCGTCCGCTCTTTATTTTTGGATTAAACTTCGGTTTTGCCTATAAAGGTTTTGATTTTAATGCATTGGTTGAGGGCAGGTTACCAAGGGAAATCTATTATAACCCTTCTTCAATGCTGGCTTTCAGCAACGGTTATGGTTATGTACTTGACTATACTACAGAAAACCGCTGGACACCACAAAACCCGGTAAATGCAACACTGCCACGTTTAACACTTGGCAACAATACGTACAACACCCAAACTTCGAGTTTTTGGTACAGGAGAGCCGACTATATACGCCTCAAAAACGTAGAGATAGGTTATACTGTGCCGGTAAAGCTACTGGCGAAAGTTAAAATCAGCAACCTGCGGTTTTTTGTGAATGGTTATAACCTCCTTACCTGGAGCAAACTCGATTATTTCGATCCCGAGACCGGCTTATCAGGCTTTGCCAACTACCGGATTATCAATGGTGGTTTATCACTTAAATTATAAGCGTATCCAAGATGAAGAATTTTAATAAAATTACCCTAATGTATGTTCTGTTGGCCATTCTGTTTGCCAGCGGATGTAAAAAAATGATCGAGGATGGACCTTTGGAAAATGCCAATAAAGATCTTGTATTTGATCCGACCGATTCGCTTGGTGTTTATGCCGAGGCTTTCCTCAATAATACCTATTCGAGTCTGCCAAATGGTTTCAACCGGGTATCGTCCAATATGCTTGATGCGGGTACAGATGATGCCATTCCGTCTTCAACCTCCGCACAGGTGCAGTTTTATTCAAACGGTGCCTTTAACCAGGTGGCCTTGCCAGATAATACCTGGGATGCCAATTATGCGGGCATCAGAAAGGTGAATATTTTCCTCGCAAACATCGACCAGGTGCCCATAAAGACCGCAGGGTTTAAAAAGCGTTTTAAGGCAGAGGCACGTGCCTTGAGGGCCATGTTTTATTTCGAACTGCTTAAACGCTGGGGCGGTATACCCTTAATCGGCAATAAGGTTTTCGAATTGAATGACCAGGTAAACCTGCCACGCAACAACTATCAGGACTGCGTAAACTATATTCTATCCGAACTTGATGCTGCAATGCCTGACTTGTTGAGCCCAAATGCAACCAGTGGCTATACGACCATTTATTTCGGACGGTTTACACGGGGCGCCGCCATGGCCTTAAAATCGAGGTTGTTGTTGTATGCGGCCAGTCCGCTAAATAATACCAGTAATGATGCTTCAAAATGGACTGCGGCCGCTTTGGCCTCCAAAGCCTTAATGGATAGTGTAACTACAGGTAAATTTGTTTATGGTTTATCAACTTCAACGGCAACAGCACATTATACAACAAGCAATATGAGTGCGCTGGCGCCGGCAGCATCCTTAACCAATTATGTAGCAGGGGTAAATAAATTTTTAAATGTGTTTTCTTCAAGGTATAATGCTGAGATTATTCTTCCTTACCTGAGGGCCACTACTACAGATGTAGAGCAGAACAATGAACCTGTAGGCTACACCCGCCAGGGTTTGGGCCTCACTAACCCAACGCAGGAATTGGTTGATGAGTTTGAGACTTTTGCCGGTAAAGCCATTCAGGAATCGGGCTCAGGATATACGCTCACAGCGCCGTACTATAACCGCGACCCACGTTTGGCCGGAACAGTTTCATTTGATGGCTTATTCTGGCTTAACCGCAATGTTCAAACTTACGATGGGGGTAAAGACAGGCCGAAAGGATATGGAAATGCCGTGTCAGACGAAACCAGGACAGGTTACTACCTGCGTAAATTTATGACGGGTACCACCAGCGAGAGTTCCTATACTGCACAGAACCACAATTTTCCGATTTTCAGGTATGCGGAAATCCTCCTCAACTTTGCTGAGGCCCAAAACGAGGCTGTAGGTCCAGATGCTGATGTATATAAAAGCATCAATGCCATCAGGGCGAGGGTAAACATGCCTGCTTTACCAACAGGACTTAACCAACAGCAGATGCGCGAACGTATCCGCCACGAACGCAGAGTTGAAATGGCTTTCGAAGAACAGCGTTTCTGGGATATCCGCCGCTGGAAAATTGCCGAAAATGTATTCAACGGCACTTTACATGGTATTAAAGGTACGCTAAACGGCAACACGGTGACCTATTCTATTGTAACGGCAGCACCCACTAAGTTCGAAGCGGCCAAAATGTACCACTACCCGATACCATTTAAAGAAATGGCATCCAATAGCAATATGGTTCAAAATCCAAACTGGTAGCTAATCAACAACATGATGAAAAAAATTTTAACATATATCATATTATTATCTGCCCTTTTGGTGCAAACCGTTTATGGGCAGGTAGGAAAAACGGTTTCGGGTATAATTTCCGATAACCGCGGCCCGATACCCGGCGCCAGTATTTACGAAAAGGAAGCCACCGCCAACGGTACCACTTCCGATCAGGACG
Organism: Pedobacter zeae; assembly: GCF_014196715.1. Taxonomy (GTDB): domain Bacteria; phylum Bacteroidota; class Bacteroidia; order Sphingobacteriales; family Sphingobacteriaceae; genus Pedobacter; species Pedobacter zeae. Next base: position 1,374,036 of record NZ_JACIEF010000001.1, on the reverse strand, counting down.
GTAAGTTTACGCTTAAATTAAAAAGTACCAGTGGTGTATTAATCGTTAAATCTGTAGGTTATCTGACCAGGGAAATTGGCACAGGTAACAGAACCAGCATCAACATTACCCTTGAAGAAGATGCCAAGGGACTGGAAGAAGTAGTGGTTTTGGGTTTCGGCGAAAAAGCCAAGAAAATTACCAATACTGGTGCGGTGAGTTCTATTTCGGGCAGGGAAATAAGACAAAGTCCTACCGCAAGTATCCAAAACTCATTGGCAGGACGCTTGCCTGGTTTTTTCTCGCAGCAAAGAAGTGGTCAGCCTGGTAAAGATGGTGCAGCTTTTCAGATCCGTGGGATCAGCACTTACCAGGGAACTACCACACCCTTGATTATTGTAGATGATATTGAGGTAACTGCCGATCAGATCAACATGCTCGATCAGAATGAGATTGAAAGTTTAACCATTTTAAAAGACGCTTCTACAACCGCTGTTTACGGCGTACGTGGAGCCAACGGGGTTGTGGTGGTTCGTACGCGCAGGGGAGAATCAGGCAAGCCCCAACTAACCTTCAGGCAGGAAACCGGTTTAACGCGCTCGGCTGTTAATTTTAAAACCAACGATGGTTATACGACACTTAAGATGCTGAATGAGTATACCACGGAGCAGTACATGGATCCGGTTTCGCAATATCCTAAGTTCTTTGCGGGAAATAACCTGGAGCATTACCGCCTGCAGGATGACCCATACAATTATCCGTTTGTAGACTGGTGGGATGAGCTGACCAAAAAATTCAGTATGCAGAACCGGAGCAATTTCGATATCAGCGGCGGTACACAAAAAACAAAATACTTTGTTTCACTTGGTTATTTCAGCCAGGGCGGGATGTATAAAGATTTTACCAAAGATGAAGGTTATAATGGCGACTATCAGTTCGATCGGTACAATTTCCGTTCTAACGTAGATTTGGATCCTAATAAAACCCTGCATATCCGCTTCGATTTATCCGGTAGGTTTGGCGTAACCAATTCGCCCAATGATTCGCCGGGAAACGGTGGCGCACCAACCCTGCAGTATTTGTGGAACGGGCAACTTTCTGCTTTCGGTTATCCGGCTTATAATGCCAATGGTACTTACGGCGGTTCCACCAGCGGATCTACAAAAATCAACCCAATTGCCAATTTAAGGTGGTCGGGCTATAGCCGCGATTACACCAATAATCTTGGTTTTGTAACACAGGTAGATCAGAAACTGAATTTTATTACACAAGGGTTAACCGCAAACCTGTTATTATCCTACGCCAGCGATTACAGCTTTAACCGTTCGTTAAAAAGGAGCTCATCAGAAATTCCTACTTATTATTATGATGCCAATACCAGCAGTTACCAACCAGTGGTAAATAACCTTTACCGTTTGGGCAAGTTAACAAGGAGTGGCGGTTATACGGGATCTAACCGTTTAACCAACCTACAGGCCTCATTAAAATACAACAGAAGTTTTGACAACCATAATGTAAATGCTTTTGTATTGCTTAACCAGACTACAAAAACTGAAGAAACGAGTGCCATTGCCTACGATCCATATAACGTAAGGGGCATTGTTACCTCATTGAGCTATAATTACAAACAAAAATACCTGCTCGATTTTAAGGGTGCCTATAATGGGTCTGATAAATTCCAATCGAGTAAGAAATACCAGTTTTTTCCTGCTGTAAGTGTGGCTTATAACATCAGTGAAGAACCCTTTTTTAAAAACAATATCAACTTTATCGATAATTTAAAATTAAGGGGATCTTATGGTATGGTAGGTAACGATGGGATCGGATCTTCTGTATACTCGTACGAGAAAACTTATGTAGGTGGAAGCGGTAAGGGCTATATTTTTGGAGAAACAGGCAATACTACCTATAGCGGTTTAATTGAACCTACATTGGCCAATACCGAAATTACCTGGGAAACCCAGCGCGATGCCAATATTGGATTGGAACTGAGGATGTTTAAGGGCAGATTAGGTTTAAATGTAGATTTTTACAAGAAACGCCGTGAAGACATTTTAACACAGCGTGCGTCTGTTGCCGCCGCATTCGGCGCATCGCTGCCTTATGTTAACCTGGGCATTGTTGACAATAAGGGTTACGAGGTAGAGTTAACCTATAAAGATAACCTGTTCTCGAACAAACTTTCTTATTTTGTTAATGCGCAAATCAGTCATTCAGAAAATAAAGTAATTTTCAGAGACGAAGGTGCCGTGCGCTATCCTTGGCTAGGTTTAACCGGAAAACCGGTGGGCGCATTGTTCGCTTATCAGGACGCAGGGCTTTACCAATCATTGTCCGATTTATATAATAGCCCAAAGTTAATTACTGCCACACCATTAAGCAATTTATCACTTGGAGGTGTTAAACTGGTTGATTTAAACGGCGATGGCATTATTGATCAGTATGATTTAGGGTACATTGGTACTAATCAGCCCGAATACATTGCTGGTTTAAGTTTTGGTTTCTCTTACAAAAACTTCGATTTCAGCACCTTATTTCAAAGTTCATTTAAATATTTCATCAATATCAATCGTGGGGTAATCGGTTATAGCCGTCCCGAGAACCAGTCGATCCCTTATAACCTGGGCCGCTGGACACCAATCACCCGTCAGGATGCCACTTTTCCGGTATTGGCCGGAAGTGGTTCTCAAAACGGTGTGTTTTCTACTTACTGGACAAAACGAGGCGATTATATCCGGTGGAAAAACGTAGAAATCGGGTACCGATTACCCACCACATTTGCTAAAAAGCTGCATATGAATAACATCAGGGTATATGCCAATGGCTACAACCTTGGTTTGCTTTACACCGCATTGCCTGTATTTATCGATCCCGAGTCGGTTACCGGAACAGCCAGTACCACAAATCTTGGCGATGTGAACGAATATCCTCAGCAGAGCATATTCAATTTTGGGATCCAGTTTGGGTTATAATTCAAAAAGACAAAGAAATGAGAAGAAAACATTATATCATCAATATCATCGCAGTAGGGCTTATTAGTCTGGCGGCATGTAAAAAATCTAGTTTTTTGGATAGGAAAACAGAAACTTTAACCGAGGACAAGGTTTTTGCTGATAGTGCGCTTACCATTGGTTTTGTAAATGATATGTATGCTTATACCGGGCAGGATATTGTTTTACAGCGTGCAGGTTACATTACCAGTCCGAATGGAAATGATTGGGCCTGTTTTGACGAACAGACAAGCCTAGCTTTAAGTTATTACAGTACGCCACAAACGGGCGTAATCCAGGGTACCTATACGGCTGCAAATTACTCACTTAATAATTATTGGACCACTTATTACAGAAAAATCAGGCAGGCCTCTCTCTTTTTGCAGAATATTGGTAAAACGCCAATATCAGCAGTACGAAAGAACAGGTTAATTGCTGAAGCGCGTTACCTCAGGGCTTTCTTTTACATCGGTTTGATCCGTTTTTATGGCGGAGTACAGCTAATGCCCGATGCTCCGCTCAATGCCGAAGATATTTTAGTATCCAAGCGCAATACCTATAAAGAATGTGTTGATTATGCCGTTGCTGAACTGGACGAAGCTGCAAAAGGTTTACCCAATGCCTTAGCACAGGAACCTGCCGAATACGGACATGCTACCAAAGGTGCCGCACTTGCTTTAAAGGCGAGGGTGTTATTAACAGCTGCAAGCCCATTATTTAATGGGAAATCGCATAGTACTGACGCTGCATTATTGCCTTATATTACCTATTCTGTAAGCTACAATGCCACACTTTGGCAGAAAGCTGCTGACGCCCTTAAAGCCGTAATAGACCTTCCGGATTATGCATTGGTAGAGGATAATGTAACCCGCCCCGGACACGGTTTTTGGAAAATGTTTATCAAAGGCAGAAAAAATACTGAGGTAATTACTCCTTTTGTGGTATCGTCTGGAGCAGTGAGTTTTTTGGGTGGAACAAATTTCGAATCTTACCGTTTTCCGAGAAGCCGCCAGTCTACCACTTATACGTTCTGCAACCCGACCGAATCTGCTGTAGAAAATTTTGGCACAAAAGAGGGCAAAGCCATTGATGATCCGGCTTCGGGTTATAATCCCAATAATCCTTATGTAAACCGTGATCCACGTTTTTACTTTTCTATTATTTATAACCAGGCACCTTTATGGAAAAGTGGATCGGGTACTACCTTGGTTCCGGTTGACATTTATTTTAACAAATCGACCAATGCATTAGCAGCCGATGGGATACAGGCCTATTATACCAAAACAGGTTACTACTCGAGAAAAATGGCTAACGATTCGACCGGTACATCGGCCAGTATAGAAAGATGTTTGCCGGTTATCCGCCTCGCCGAAATGTATATGGGATATGCTGAGGCATTGAACGAACTGGGGCAAACAGAGCAGGCTGTTTCATGGCTGGTTAAGATCAGAAAACGTGCAGGGATCACAGCCGGATCTGATAACCGTTACGGTATTGTTTCGGGCATATCGCAAACTGCATTCAGAACACTGCTTCAAAAAGAATCGGTTGCGGAGTTTTTCGCTGAAGGCCATTTTTGGTATGATACCCGCCGTTGGCGCACCGCAGAAGTAACCGAAAGCAAAAACATCATGCAAACCTATATCTCAAAAGAAATTAACGGAACATTTACCTACGACAGAACAAAACTGGCTTTATCGGTTAACTGGCAGCCAAGGGCATACCTGGCACCGATACCCCAAACGGAGATAGATAAATCGGCTACGCTATTACAGAACCCGGGGTGGTAATATTGAGTAAGGAATAAATCATGCCGGATATCTCAACTGAAACGCAGTGGAGCGGAGAGAGCTGTTTAGATAGATCTCCCGCTACCCCTGTTACAGTTTTGACCATTAAGAAGTTAAGGAATTAAAATTAAACAATCACTATCAATCATTGAACGAATGACCAATCAACATTAAACTAATAATCAACTAACCATAAACCTTTAAACCACTAACAATGAAAAACAAAAAACAACTTTGTTTTGCCTTGCTCTTAACGATTTCGAGCGGCATTCTAATGAGTAGCTGTAAAAAAGCTCCGGTTTCAGAAGCTGAAACCGATCAGGCAAAATTACCTAAATCAGCACTTCGTTCAACCACCACTCCAAGCTTTGTAACCAATACCAAAAACTTAAACATCGTCATGTTTGTGCCTACCGATAACCCGGCACTTCCTGATTACAAAACCAGATTAACAACCTTATTTACACATTTTCAAAACTGGTTCCATACCGAAATGTTAAGGTACGGGTACGACAAGTATTTAGGCTTAGCAAGGGTCGATTCTACCAACCTCATTAAATTTATAGAGATTCCTGCTGCAGGACCACAGGCAGATTATCCCTATGATTCGAGTATATCCGCAAGTAAGATCCTAAATGAGATAAATACTTACAAAGCAACACACGCATCAGAATTTTCGAATTCATCCCACATGCTCATTTTATTGCCGCAAAGGACCGATGGCGGCGGTCAGCCATTTTATGGCTGGGGTAAAAATTGCTTTGCATTGGATAACGCAAACATGGCAGTTGATAAAATTCCTAATCCAAACTCTAATTATCTGGGTGGAATGCTGCACGAACTGGGGCACGGTTTAAATCTTCCACACGATCATGCAAAATATGCTTCTGAAGAACCTACCTTAGGCACATCTTTAATGGGATCAGGAAACGTAAGTTTTAGCAAAGGTCAGCCTACCTTTTTAACCGAGGTTGATGCGGCCATTTTAAACCGTAATGAGGTTTTTCAAAACCCTTTACCAATAGAAATTCCTTACGAAAGTGCCACAACTACCATTAATGCCAATGCCACTTTTAATAGCAGCACGCAGGCCTTTAATTTATCGGGTAGTTTTACCAGTAATAAAGATGTGAGCGATATTTTGATTTATATGGATCCCAACGTGAATAACGAAGGTACAGGGGTGAACAAAGATTATAATGCAGTTACCTGGAGGTTTACACCTGGAACAGGGAATACCATAACCGGAAGCATTCCACTAAGCGAGCTTTACTATAAAAATAATGAACCTTATGAGTTAAAAGCCAAACTTTTGCTTAAAAATGGAAACGTAATTACTCAAACCTATACCTTCTCCTTTTTGAACGGTGTACCACAGATCGGCGCAAACGGTTCGGCTAAATTTTGCCAAAATGCAAGTTACGGTGGTTATGGGGTATCCTTACCGGTAGGCCAGTATACAACTGCCGATCTGATCAGCCGTGGCATCAGCAATAACGATGTTTCATCCGTTAATGTAGGTTTGGGAGTGAAAGTAATTCTTTATGATGGAGATAACTTTACCGGAAGCAGCATCGAATTAACTTCTTCGAGTTCATATCTTTCTACCTTTAACGATAAGGCATCCTCTATAAAAGTAATCGCAATAAACTAAATAGTTATGAAAAATCTATATCAAATTGGCTTAGTTAGCGTTGCTTTTTCACTCTCCGTATTATCTTGTAAAAAGGCAAATCAATCAGCTGACAGTGCCGATACTTTAAGTTTAAAAAATAAGCTTACTGCAACAGGTCCAGTATCAGCTTTGGTTGCCCCTGTTACGCAGACCTATACCGAAAACGTAGGAAGCCAGGCTGTAGCCAACAGACTCATTCAGTCCAATCATAACGAAATGTTACCTACTGGATATTATGTGGCTGCAAACGATTCTATTTATGTAACGGTTGCCCAAACAAGCGGAACCCGCTTGCCTCAGCTGGTATTAGGTACACCTTTTAGAGATAATATTAGGCCAGTGCGTACCTATTATACTTTACAGGTAGGTTTAAATAAGATTAAAGCCGATCAATATGGCGGGATGGCCTGGGTAAAATATGTAAGTAGTGCTACCCCGGCAGCTTCTGCAAGCCTTAGCTTCGGTAAAGGTTTTAAACCTGTACCTTATTTTAAGAAAAATGTTACTTCAAATGCCGATTGGATTACCATGCTCGATAGCCTGAGTAATGTGCCTGATGTTATAATCGAAACCAGCCGTGCCATTGTGGTTGCAAGGAAGGATGATGCAATTACCTATAAAAGCGACGATCAGCAGGCTATAAGTAATAAAATTGATCAGATTATTGAGGCAGAAGATGCATTCAGTGGTATTGACGGGACCACATCCCTGCATACCGCCGGACCATACAAATATCTGATTACCGTTAGAGACCCTGCAAATTCAGGCGACTATATGGCTGCAGGGATTGGTATTTTTTATGTCCGTTCCTTAACCTATCGCATACTGCAAAATGCAAATATAAGCGGGGTTTCGGGCTGGGGCTTATGGCATGAGGTTGGGCATATTCATCAACAAGCACCGTGGACCTGGACAGGCTTAACAGAGGTTACTGTAAACCTATATTCGCTGGCTGCAGAACGGTATTTTGGTGTTACACCTTCGCGCATGAACCGCGATGGTAAATGGGCCTCGGTGGATAATTATTTTAGTATTGCTCAAGCTAACCGTAACTTTAATGGTACAGTGGCCAATGCTAACGATACCAGGTTGGGTATGTTTTATCAGTTATGGCTTAAATACGGCGACAGCTTTTATATTACACTTCATAAGCAAACCCGTACCGAAAATCCATCGTTAGCTAACGATGCCGCTAAAATGCGTTATTTTATGTTAAAGGCCTGCACAATTAGTGGAAACGATTTAAGCGATTTTTTTAAAAAATGGGGTTTGCCGGTAACCCAATCAGTTTATGATGAAATTGCAGCGCTGGCTTTACCGGCACCTGCAGTTGATTTGACAACCCTGAGGGATTAAATTAAAAATAATACACTCCGGAAAATTGCTTCCGGAGTGTAAAATATAAGTTAATGAAGAAAAAATACTTGTTTGCATTATTGATGATAGGTCTGGCAGCAAACTTGTTTGCGCAAGCGAATCCGCTGGATCAGTTTAAAGCTGATAAATTCGGCTTGTTTCTACATTGGGGATTGTATGCCCAGACTGCAGGCGACTGGAAAGGTCATAAAGTAAAAGGCGGTGAGCATTTTATGCTTTACGAACGTATTCCAGTGCAGGAATATGGAACCATTGCCAGCCAGTTTAACCCTGTTAATTTTGACGCCGACAGATGGGTAAAGCAAGCCAAAGAAACTGGTATGAAGTACATTGTTTTTACAGCGAAACATCACGATGGATTTGCCATGTACAATTCAGCCAGTAGTGATTATAATATCGTAAAAAGAAGCCTGTTTAAACGCGATCCTATAGCAGAACTTGCTAAAGCCTGTAAAAAATACAAAATTACCCTTTGTCTTTATTACTCCCTGGGCAGGGATTGGCAAGACCCGGATGTACCCACCAATTGGCCCGTAAAAGCGGGCAGAAGCAACACCTGGGATTACCCCAATGAAGATGCAAAGGTTTTTAGCCGCTATTTCGAAAGAAAGGTTAAACCACAGATTACAGAATTATTAACCCATTACGGCCCTATTGGTGTATTGTGGTTCGATACCCCCGAACTCATCAGTAAAAAAGAAAGTGCAGAACTTAAAGCTTTGGTTAATAAATTACAACCCAATTGTTTGGTAAACAACCGGATTGGAAATGGATATGGCGATTTTTCCATTTCAGAACAATCCTTAACGCCCTCATCAAAAAAAGCCTGGGAATCATGCCTGACCATTGGGCAGAACTGGGGCTACAACCGTCACGATAGCCTTTGGAAATCGCCGGAAGTATTAGTGAGGCACCTGGTAGAAGTGGTTGCCAATGGAGGTAACCTTTTATTAAACGTTGGCCCTAAAGGTGATGGAAATTTTCCTGATTGGGCTACCGAACGCCTCAAGGCTGTTGGTAAGTGGATGGATGTTAATCATGAAGCCATTTACGAAAGCCAACCATGGTTGGTGGTTAAAGAAGATATGACTATTGTTAAAGAAAATATACCGATAGAAGAAAGTAAGAATACCATTAAAGATGCTGTTTTTGATGGTACCCCAAAAAACATTACACCCGATGTGTATTATACAGCAAAAGATAAAACCGTATATGTTTTTTTAAGGAGTTGGCAAACAGGAGAAGTAACGCTCAAACAGATCAACAAAAAGAACTTAAGCATTAAAGATATTGAATTATTAGGCAATAAAAACCAGGTTCGTTGGAGAATAACAGATCAGCAACTTGACTTGAATTTACCAGTAGATTTCAAAAAAGGAGAACAAATCCCTATATACGTTTTAAAAATAACAACCAATTAATGAGGTTTTTATATACATTATTTACATTGTTTATTTATATTTCTGCGCAGGCACAACAGCAGGCAGCTATTATTCCTATGCCTGCAGGTTTCGTTGCCGGCAAGGGCCTTTTTACATTGAACAATAAAGTTACCATCGGTTACACTGACGAGCAATTAAAGGCAGTTGCCCATTACTTTCAGTATGAACTGTTGCGCCAGAAGGGCATTACCATCCAGCAAAAAAACGGCTCAGCAAATATTCTGCTCGTATTAAAACCCACAAAGAAAAAAAGCGACCCGAATGCTTACCAGGTTAGCATTAAACCCGATCAGGTGATTATCTCAGGTAATCATCCAAAAGGGATTTTTTATGGGGCAATTTCACTACTTCAACTTGCGCTAACCGGTAAAAGCAATCAGCTTCCGGTTGCCGAAATAAGTGATGCCCCTGCATACGGTTGGCGGGGTTTTATGCTGGACGAATCGCGTCATTTTTTTGGTAAAGAAAAAGTAAAATCCATCTTAAACTGGATGGCTTTCTACAAGCTCAATACTTTTCACTGGCACTTGACCGATGAGCCAGCCTGGCGTTTAGAAATAAAAAAATACCCCAAACTGGCCCTGATTGGAGGAATTGGCGATTACCTGAATCCCGATTTGCCTGCACAGTTTTATACGCAAGCTGATATTAAGGAAATTATTGCTTATGCTGCAGAACGTTACATCGAGGTTATTCCTGAAATTGATATGCCCGGACATGCTACTGCAGCCAACAAAGCCTACCCTGAATATTCAGGCGGCGGGTCGGCAGGTCACCCCGAATTTACTTTTAATCCCGGTTTAGAGAAAACATACACTTACCTAACCAATATTTTAAAAGAAACCAATATCCTTTTTCCTTCCGGAATCATTCATCTTGGGGGAGATGAAGTGAGTTTTGGCAATGAAAAGTGGAATACCAATCCAGATATATTAAAACTCCGTCAACAAGAAAACCTGCAAGACAACGCTGCAGTAGAACATTATTTTATAAAACGCATGGCCGATTCATTGTATCAGCTGCATGCAAAAGCCATTTTCTGGGATGAGATGGCCGATACCGATCTTCCAAAAGATAAAACCATTATGTTCTGGTGGCGACAAGAAAAACCCCAACAACTGCAAACGGCATTACGTAAAGGCTATAATACGGTTTTATGCCCACGTTTGCCCCTGTATTTCGATTTTGTTCAGGATAGCACACACCAGTATGGCCGTAAATGGAATAAATTATACAATCCTATTCAGCAGGTTTACGCTTTCGATGCTTACTCATATGCCAGAAATGACCAAGAGAAGTCACTTATTTTAGGTATTCAGGCCAATCTGTGGACAGAAACAGTAGATCATGACCGCAGACTGGATTTTCTGCTTTTTCCGAGGATTGCGGCCCTTGCCGAAGCGGCCTGGGTACCTCAGGAAAAGAAAGATTTTAAAACGTTCAGTACCAATTTAACCGGGCATTTGGCGCTATACAGCAAAGCGGGATTATATTATTACGACCCTTCAAAAACATTGTTGCATCCTGAAATTCCCGTAAAACAGAAGAAGCCACTGAACTATAAAGACTAACACGCAAAATTTAAATATGAAAAATAAACTAAAATATATATGGCTTGCCATTGCAACCACAGCTGCTGTAAACCAGGCGGATGCACAGTGGACAGGGCCTAAAAAACAACCTGCCAAAGAGGTTGAAGTAAAATACGGGAGCTTAACACCACCTCATCGTACCGATGCAGATATGCAGGCTTTCCGAAGTTATGGTTTAGGTCAGTTTATTCATTGGGGAATATATTCCATCGCTGGTAATGAATGGAATGGAGTAAGTGCAAGGGGAGGTGCCGCGGCTTCTGAGTGGATCCGATCTTGGGGTGGACCAACCGCGCCGAAAGACTGGACCAAAACCTACGATAATCTTTATAAACAGTTTAACCCTAAAAATTTCAATGCGAAACGCTGGGCCAGACAGGCAAAAGAGATGGGAGCCAGGTATGTTATTTTTACCACCAAACACCATGATGGTTTTGCGCTCTGGCCTACAAAATATTCTGAATATAACATTGCGGCATCTCCCTATAAAAAAGATATCGTAAAGCAGATTGTAGATGCTTACACTGCCGAAGGTATTGATGTATACCTGTATTTTTCCATCCTGGAGTGGAATAATCCAAACTACATGAGCAGAGTGCCCAAGACGGACGAAGAAAAAGCGAAATTCGATAAATTTCTTCAATATACCCGTAACCAGCTATTGGAACAGCTGCATAACTACCCTAAAATTAAAGGTTTCTGGTTTGATGGTACCTGGGATGCTTCATGGAAAAGTGCCTATGAATTTACTTATAACCTGGAAAAAGAACTCCGTGAGAAACATCCTGGATTGATCATCGGGTCGCGTTTTCGTAATGATGAGCATGGATCACGTCATTTCGATTCAAATGGGAATATCCTGGGCGATTATGAACAGGGCTGGGAGCGTAAACTGCCCGCTGAGTTCGAATGGCTAAACGGTAATGATTGGGATGCTGTAATGACTATTCCGCCGAATGGATGGGGATATATGAAAGATTGGTCGGCAATTTATACCAAAACCACCGACGATTTATTGGATATGCTGATGCATTCGGTATCAATGAACGGCAATTTCGTAATAAACTTTGGCCCTGATGGCAATGGCAACATGCATCCTGAAGAAGATAAAATCGCAAAGGAAATAGGCGAATGGACAAAACAGAATGCAGAAGCCCTTTATGGAGTACGGCATGCAGTATTACCACCGTCAAAATTGGGGTATTTTACACAAAAAGATGATAATTTATACCTAACTGTATTTAACAGGCCGGTAAATAGCATTATACGCATTGCAGTACCTAAAAATGCCTCACAGGTTCCGGGTACGGCTACACTTTTAATTACAGGTAAAAGTTTGGAAGTAAAACAATCAGACATCGGATTGGATCTGGATAAAAATACTTATTACGATGTAACACTGCCAAAAGACTTCCAACCCGAAAAGGCCTTTGTGATTAAAATGAAATTGGTAGCTCCAAAAGGAAAAGTAGCAAAATTAATGGATGCTAAAATGTAAGCTGAATGAAAAGCTATTTGCTTCTTTTCTGTAGTGATAGAAAAAACTGTTATAAGTGATCAAACCATACTGCCTGCTAAATGGAAAAATTAGCCAGGGAAATATAAAACTGGATTTGATTGAAGATTTAAATGCAAAAACATGATAATTACAGGTCTGGATTAGTCCCTGAATTATCATCTTTACCATGTATCAGTCTGGTTACCTGATGTTTACCCTGGTAAGTGCATTTATTTGGTTAATTAATGATTGCGTAGCGATGGATGTTTCTACGCAATCTTAATTTAACTTTTTTCGATATCATCAACAACGCTTTTAAATTTCGAAGCCACGCTCGTGGTGTGAGATATTGCTATCTGAGATGCTTAGAATTCAACATACTTTGACACCAGATGGCAACATCAAACAGCAATTTAAATTTGAAAATCCAACACTACTTATCTTCCCACCAGGTCAACGGAAATTTAATTTCGTCCACGGAACTTGCAATCATATCGGGCTTAAAGGCATAATGGCCTAAGGTATCCTTGCTTGATATGCCCGAAAGCACTAAAATAGTTTTATATCCCATTTGAACACCTCCCTGAATATCGGTTTCCATGGTATCGCCTATAACGGTCGTTTCGCTGGTTTCCAATCCCAAAAATTTACGGGCCGAACGCATCATCACCGGGCTTGGTTTACCGGTAACAAATGCTTTTCTGCCGGTTGCCTCTTCGATCATGGCTGTGGTGGCCGCAATACCCAGGTTATTCCAGCCCGGTTTTTTAGGGGAAGGATCTCGGTTTGTAGTGATAAATTTTGCTCCCGCAAGAATCATGTCAACTGCTCTTTGAACCATTTCCAATGTGAAATTTCTCCCTTCTCCCAATACCACAAATTCCGGATCTGTATTTACCAGCGTAATACCATAATCATGCAAACTGCTGAGTAAGCCACCTTCTCCTAACACATAAGCAGTACCCTTCGGGCTTTGATCTGAAAGAAATTTAGCCGTAGCCATAGCGCTGGTGTATACGTGGCTCTCTTCAACCTTTATCCCCAGTCCTTTTAATTTTCTGACAACTTCCAATGGGGTTCTTTGGCTGTTATTGGTCATAAATGCAAAAGGAATGGCCTCGTCGATCAGGTTTTTAATAAATTTATCAGCTCCGGTTATCAGCGCCTCTCCACTATAAATCACCCCATCCATATCTATTAATAATCCTTGTTTCATATGTTAACGGTTAATCTGTTTTATGCAAACTTACTGTTTCTTGTTCAATCGATGTTAAAATAACGTATCAGGCACCCGGTTTTAATCTAACTTATCGCTGTGCCTGAAGGTTATTTATTGCAGCCAGCTACGGTTCAGGGAAATAAAGCAATTAATTAACGTGAAGGCTCAGCAGAAAAACAGGTAGACGATGTGCCTGTTGCGGTAGCAACCGAAAAACCTGACTGAGGCGTTTATATAAAAGCTAATCAGATATATAAAGGTGCCATTTTTCGCCAGTAATGGGGGCGGTGCGCATTACTTTTCCAGGTATGGAACTGGTTGGGAATACCTTTCTCCCACAATAAGCTGCTCAGTTGCTGGTTTCCTTTTAAAAATGGATCAGTTTCACCCACGGCAAGGATAATTTCCATATTCCTGACTGCCGATAACAACCGGTCGTCGCTCAGGTTAGCCATATACTGGGCCGGCATATTAAAGTAAACCTCATCGCTATGAAATCCGTTCAGCAGGTCTTTAAAATCTCCTATATTGTCTGTAAGGTCATATCTTCCACTAATACCAACCGCTTTTTTAAACAACCAGGGGTATTTCATGGCCAGGTTTATGGCGTGGTAAGCGCCCATACTGCAGCCAGCGGTTTCTATATAATCGCCGTGATTTTTCTCGTAAATAAGCAATAATACCTCTTCAAGCAGGTATTTTTCATATTGTAAGTGCCGGTCTATCCTTGCTGATGGAAATACGTCCTCGTTATAAAAACTCTCTCCATCTATGCTATCCACACAAAAGACCTGAAGCTCCCCGTTTTCAATCTGTGCACTTAAAGAAGCAATAATTCCCCAGTTTTCGTAATCGTAAAATCTGGCCATTCTGGTAGGAAAAAAGATAACTGCTCTTCCGGCATGACCGAAAACCAGGAGTTCCATTTCCCGTTGAAGATGATGACTGAACCATTTATAATATTCCCTGTTCATCGGTTTCCATTCTTTTTGGGGAAAATTAAGGCATGCATGTTATCGAAATATTAATTAAGCGTAATGATTAACCAAGTTTTTCTTTAACAATTGATGTCCATAAACGGTAACCTTCTTCGCTCAGATGCAGCCCGTCATGGTCGTAAAGTATCGGGTTTGGCTGGCCTTCCTTATCGAGCATTTTTTTAAATATATCTATAAACTTCCAATTGCCGTCGCGTTTAATAATTTCGCTTTCGATCAGGTTATTGGTATACCTGAACTGATCGGCCATTTGCCAACGGGTAATGCTGGGTTTCAGGGAAATAAAATAACAGGGCAGTACGCCAAACTGCTGGTTAACTTTAACCATCAACTGCTGGAAAAAGATAAATATCTCCTCAGGATTTCTTCCATCTCCCAGGTCGTTATCGCCCGCATACACCACCAGCGCCTTCGGCTTGTAGCTGATCATGATCCGCTCAAAAAACCACACACATGCTGCTAATGTAGCGCCGCCAAAACCTAAATTAGTTACTTTCATATAATCAAAATCATCTTCGAGACTGTTCCATAAGCGGATAGATGAGCTGCCATAAAAAATAACTCCCGGATGCTCCCGGTTTAAGCGATGCGCTTTTTCCAATTGTTTAACTTCGTCTTCGTACCAGTACATGCGGTTAAAGATAAAAAGATATACCTCGTGAAGAAATGTATTACAGGTTAAGTTTATGTTATCAGATGCTGGTTTATGGGTTCATTGGTTCATTAGTTCATTGGTTCATCGTTGATAGCCAAATTGTTTAGAGCAATCGTTTAAACTCTATTTTGTTAACTCCCTGATGGTAACAAAAGTTAATGCCCCGATTTTTTTATGGTTATAGAGGAATAGATTGAAGTTGATTACCGTTAGCTGTTGCGCCATTATAAAGGAAATATCAGAGCGGTTCCTTAACTGCAAGCTGCTAATTGAAAACTGCTAACCAGTTAATCGTCGAAATAGTTAATGTAGCTAAATTGAAACTAATAATGGGCTAACCGGTCATAGGCATTTAAACTCGCAAGGTTTCCGTCCTCAACTATTTAAGCTGGGATTTTAAACTTTGAAAGGTTAAAGACTACTCACTGTAATTCCTCTTATCAGCAGCATAAACATGGTACCAAATGTACAGAATCCATATTAACACCACAGTGCTGTAAACCAATTCGGGCTCAAATGAATCCCTGGTCAATAACAACGCAATGGAGGAGATCAGGGCAGTCAGGAAGAAATAAAAAATATTTTTCATAACGTACTGATTTAATGAATGTTGGATTTAGTAAATATAATAAAATATCTCCTTAGAATCAATTTTTTATAGAAATAAATTACCAGAATGTGATAAAATGGCTTAATTATCTCTTTTATATGATGTTTTATGTGCATTTATCTGTTTTTTAATTGGTTGAGAGCTTGATAACTTAAGATTGGAGTGCTGAAATGTTTACATTTCAGTTCTAAGCTGAATTTAAATCGGGCTTTAGTTTGGAAGACGTATGTAAAGCGGTTTTACTTTAAAATTAAGCGAAAATTAATTTGAAATTGAGAATTGTAATGCTATTGACAGATTAAAAACATGTAGTCTGTTTGAATTTGATGAAAATGGGGAGTAATTGGATAATAATTGGGTAGAACATCATAAAATTGTGGCATTGGGAGAGTTATATTTTTTTGTAAGTTTACCGACACAACCAACCAAGAAACAATAACACACAAATGATCAAATTTTCTCTTAGCTTAATTTCTTTCGCTTTGTTCTTTTTTGGAATAAAAAGCTTTTTTCACGAACCAAAGGTACAGCCTGTACCACCATCAGAATTAACCATAACCAACTTTGCAGGTCCCGATGTTACGCCCAGTCCTGCTTGTTTGGCAGTTGCCCCTACAGGTGAGGTGTATGTAGGTGTTGATATGATCGGCTCGCTGGGTAAAGAGCCCGGCAAAGGCCATATTCTTAAACTCATTGATAAAGACAATGATGGTAAAATGGATCAGCATATCGATTTTGCTGAAGTAGATAATCCCCGCGGAATCATTGTACAGGGAAGCCAGGTATTTGTATTACATACCACTTTTTCAAAAGAAACTAAGCAGGCCACAGGCATGAATTTAGTTGTTTTCGAAGATAAAGATGGCGATGGAAAAGCCGATGGTCCTGAAAAACCCCTTATTGAACACATTAGTAATGCAAAATATATCCGCGAGCGCGGTACCGACCATGCCACCAATGGTATCAGGATGGGGATCGACGGGTGGATTTACATTTCTGTCGGAGATTTTGGTTTTCATGATGCAGTAGACCGCTCGGGTAAAAAACTGACCATGTTAGGGGGCGGTATTTTACGTGTACGTCCTGATGGAACGGAGATGGAGGTATTTACACACGGCACGCGTAACGTATATGATGTAGCCATCGATCCATACATGAATGTTTTTACCAGGGAAAATACCAACGATGGCGGGGGATGGAACGTACGCTTTTCGCATCATATCCAATCAGGAGAATATGGCTACCCGGTTCTGTTCCAGAATTTTACCGATGAAATTATTCCGGCACTTGCCGATTTAGGTGGAGGGTCGGGAACAGGTGCCTTATTTATGGATGAACCAAACTGGCCTGAAAAATACAACCATGTACCCATGATGGCCGATTGGGGCAGAAGCATGCTTTATATCCACAGGGTTACAGCCGATGGGCCAACTTTTACGCAAAAAGACGAAGAATTTATCAAACTTGCGCAGATTACCGATCTGGATGTAGATGGATCAGGAAGGCTTTACCTTTCAGCATGGGATGGTGCAGGTTATTCAGGAAGCCCGGATAAAGGTTATATCGTTCGCGCTGTACCAAACAACTGGACTTATAAAGCTTTTCCGGATGTGAAGGAGCTTTCCATTAAAAAACTGGCAGAATTATTAAAATCGAACAGCGCAGTGGCGCGGTTAAATGCCTCGCAGGAACTGGTTTCGCGGAACAATAAACAGGCAATCGAAGCGGCTTTAAAAACTGCTGCCGACCAAAGTTTAGCACTCGACGTACGTATTGCCGGCCTTTATACTTATGCACAGCTGACCAAAGAAAACGGCATTGAAACTTTAATCGGATTTACCAAAGATAGCGCGTTAAAAGAGTTTGCGTTAAAAGCACTTGCCGACCGTAAAACCTACATAGCTAAAGTACCTGTTGAACCTTTTTTAGAAGGACTAAAAGATGCTTCACCGCGTGTTCATGCTGCTGCGATTATTGGTTTAAACCGTTTAGGCAGGCCGGAAGTTGCCAATGCACTTTTACAGACCAAGGTTCCGGCTTCATTTGTAGCCCCTGCAAAAGGTACAGAAGGACCGCATGCCACACCAAACGCAGCCATTATTTTGCCGCACCTGGCAGTACGCGCTTTGGTTGAGCTTAATGCCGTTGATGCACTACTTGCTGCTCTTAAAACTGAGAACGCAACCCTCGCACTTTGGGCATTGCGTTACATGCATGATGAAAAAGTAGTTAATGGTTTAATTGCCAGCTACAAACAATCAACAGATGAGAAATTAAAACAACAGATCCTGGTTACTTTGGGGCGTTTGTATAAAAAAGAAATTGCTTACGATGCCTCGTGGTGGTGGGGCACGCGCCCTGACTCTCATGGCCCTTATTTCAAGGCCGTTTCATGGGAAGGTTCTCCTGCTATTGAGAAATTTTTGAAAGAAGAGGCTGCAAAAGCAGGTGCCCAGGGAAAACAATTTTATGTTGATTTAAATTCCCGTCAAAGGATGGAGATTCCCGAATTTACCGTAGAAGAAAAAGTTGCTGCAGTAGAAGAGCCCAAAATTGATTTGGAGAAAATTAAAAACAAAAAGGGACAGGTTGGTAAATCATCAATCGAAGATGTGCTTTTAGCGATCAATAAATTACAGGGTGATCCTTTAAAAGGCAGAAATATCTTTAATAACCAGGGATGTATTGCCTGCCACAGCTTAAGTAAAACCGAAAAAATGAAGGGTCCGTTTATGGGACAGATCGGTTCGATCATGAACCGCGAACAGATTGCTGAATCGATTTTAAAACCTAGTGCTTCAATCTCTCAGGGTTTTGCTACTGTAATGATCAGTGCAAAAGGCGACCGTACCTATATGGGCTTTATTACTGAAGAAACTGCCGCTAAAGTAGTTCTGCGCAATATTGCCGGCGAAGTTTTTACGATTAAAACAGGCGATATTTTATCGCGCAAAGAAATGGAAAACTCGATGATGCCAGAAGGTTTGGCCAATTCGTTATCATACGAAGAACTGGCGTCGTTGGTTTCTTTCTTATCTGAACAGAAAAAATAGTTTCTAATGAAATGTGGTAAGTATGATACAGTTTCTTAAAAAAAATCAGCTTGTCACCCTCATATGGATCAGTATAACCTTGTTTTGCCCCACGCTTGCAGTAGGGCAAAACAAGGAAATTGATTCGACTTTTAAAATGCCTTCACATCCGAGGTTATTGATAAGTCCTGATCTTGAAAAACAGCTTTTAGAAAATGTAAAGCACGATCTGAAGTTTAAACAAATCCATCAGGCCATATTATCAGGAGCAGATGATGTTTTAAATAAAGCTGTATTGGAACGGGTAATGATCGGTAAACGTTTGCTGGATGTATCGAGAGAAGCACTTAAAAGGATTTATTACCTCTCTTATGCTTTTAGGCTCAACCAAGATAAAAAGTATATTGCCAGGGCAGAAAAAGAACTGATTGCTGTATCTGGCTTTAAAGATTGGAACCCCAGTCATTTTCTTGATGTGGGCGAAATGACAATGGCTTTGTCAATAGGTTACGATTGGTTATATCAGGATTTATCCCAATCAACCCGAAATACAGTTGCCCTTGCCATTCTCGAAAAAGGAATACAGCCTTCAACTGATAATAAATACAATAATTGGTTAAAGGTTACCAATAACTGGAATCAGGTATGCAATGCGGGCATTTCATTTGGGGCAATAGCTACTTTTGAAGAACATCCAAGCTTATCGGCCAAACTTCTTAACCGCGCAATAAAAAGCATAACCCTGCCTATGAAACAGTATGCTCCCGACGGTGCTTACCCGGAGGGTTATGGGTACTGGGAATACGGAACTACATTTAATGTAATGTTTATCAGTGCATTGGAAAATATTTTTCATAAGGATTTTGGCTTAAGTGCTCAGCCCGGTTTTCTTAAAACAGCTAATTATCTGGATAATATGATGGCGCCTACGGGCAAACCCTTTAACTATTCTGACTGCGGGACCAATGCTGAATTTAATCCTGCACTTTTTTGGTTTGCATCAAAATTGAACGATCCTGCTTTACTCTGGATAACCCAAAAACAACTTGATAAGCAAATGCCATTAAAGAATAGGTTATTGCCATCAGCAATGATTTGGGGTGCAAAACTATCGCTTAACAACATTCAACCAGAAAATGCTAAATTTTGGATCGGAAATGGTCCGAACCCGGTTGCGTTGATGCGAAGCTCGTGGACCGATCCGCTGGCTACTTTTGTAGGTTTTAAAGGTGGTTCGCCATCTGTTAGTCATGGTCATATGGATGCAGGGTCTTTCATCATGGAATCGCAAGGTGTGCGCTGGGCAATGGATTTTGGGATGCAGGATTACGAATCGCTCGAATCAAAAGGCATTAACCTTTGGGACAGTAAACAAAATTCGCAACGCTGGAAAATATTCCGTTATAATAATCTTGCACACAATACCCTTTCAATTGACAGCACTCTGCAGAATGTTCAGGGAGATGCTGCTTTTATCAGTCATGCTGATGATCCCCATTTTATGAACGCCGTTGCCGATCTGAGTACCTTATATGCCGGTAAACTAAAAAAATCAATTCGGGGTGTAGCCCTGGTTGATCAGACTATGGTGCTCATCAGGGATGAAATAACGGTAGGAAATGCGGATGTTACACTCCGGTGGTCGATGGTTACACCGGCAACAGTGCAAATTATTAACGGGCATACCCTCGAATTAAGTTATAAAAACAAAAAATGTTACCTCTACGTAGATACCGAAAGCGCAGTTAAACTGAAAACCTGGTCAACAGACCCGGGTACCTCTTATGATGCCAAAAATCCGGGAACCTCTATTGTAGGATTCGAAGTACAACTCAAAGCGGATAGTAAACAGGCCATATCTGTTTTTCTGAATGCTGAAAATCTGCCACAAAAAAACTTATCTGCTAAACCTATAGCCAGCTGGCCTAAAAAATAACTAAGCATAATTGCTGATGTATTTCAGCTCAGCGTGCTAAGGCCTGATTTTACTGATAATTCTTTTTAAAAATTATACTGATCGATATTTATTGTTATCACCGGGCAATTTTTATCATAAAAATGCGCCAGTTGTTTTGGTTTAAAAAAACAAAACTTACATTTAGCGATTAAATCTATATACCTAGTCGATGAGCAGATCGGATAGGTAAGACCACCAGTTATGGAAGACCATTTTTTTGAACAAATTATCAGGAATCCTCTTGAACAACCAAATATTCCATCCAATGAAACGGTATCGCTTTGGGCCGAAAAATTAATCCAGGTACTTTTTCAGGAAAATTCCCCCAGGGTATTTTTAACCATCGCAGAAGTAAAGGAATACATAGCCCTTTTGGAGCTTGAGCTTTACGATATTATATCAGCCAGTTGCAAACTTAAGAACAATGAATGTAAAAATGCTGCTGGTCAGTTTTTTGAAAGGCTGCCTGAACTGTACCGGATCTTAAATACCGATATCGTAGCCATTTACGAAGGCGACCCGGCGGCACAGAGCAGGTATGAAGTAATTAGAACCTACCCGGGTTTTTATGCGATCTGTTTTTACAGGATTGCACATATGCTGTATAATTTCGGCATACCGCTTATCCCGAGAATACTTACCGAGTATGCCCATTCTAAAACCGGCATTGACATCCATCCTGCAGCCAGCATTGGAGAATACTTTCATATAGACCACGGGACCGGGATTGTTATCGGCGAGACCAGCACAATTGGACGTTATGTAAAATTATACCAGGGGGTAACACTGGGCGCATTGAGTGTTAAGAAAACATTAGCCGGGAGCAAACGCCATCCAACAGTAGAAGACCGGGTTGTGATTTACTCCGGTGCGACGATATTGGGTGGCGAAACCATTATCGGCCACGATAGCATTGTTGGGGGTAACGTGTGGCTTACCGAAAGTATACCCGCTTTTTCAACAGCTTATCATTCGCCAATAATTAACATCAGAAACCATAAGGAAACGAATTAAATACAAAAAAATATGGCAGGAATAATAGATCTGATCGGGAATACGCCAATGGCTGAACTTCAAAAGCTGAATGTTAATCCGGCTGTGCGGGTATTTGCCAAATTAGAGGGAAACAACCCGGGTGGCAGTGTTAAAGACAGAGCGTCGCTCAATATGATCAGGAGTGCGATAGAGCGCGGTGAGGTAACTCCGGGAACCAAACTGGTGGAGGCAACAAGTGGTAATACCGGTATTGCACTGGCCATGATTGCGGGTTTATTTAACCTGGAAATCGAACTGGTTATGCCAGCCAATTCAACACGCGAACGTAAAGTAACGATGGAAGCCTTTGGTGCAAAAGTTACCCTGTTGGAAAGTATCGAGGAATGCCGGGATTATGCAGAGGAAAAAGGCAGTTCAAAAGGGTACTTTTTATTAAATCAATTCGCTAATCCGGATAATTATATGGCTCATTATAAGACAACCGGACCAGAAATATGGCGAGATACCAAGGGGCAGATTACACATTTTGTAAGTGCCATGGGAACAACAGGAACCATTATGGGCTGCTCGAGATTTTTCAAGGAGAAAAATAACAATATTCAGATTGTGGGTTGCCAACCTACTGAAGGCTCTTCCATTCCAGGTATCAGGCGCTGGCCTGAAGAATACCTGCCAAAAATATTTGATCCGTTACGGGTAGACCGGATAATCGATATTGCACAGGAAGATTCGACCTTAATGTCGAGAAGAATGGCTAAAGAAGAAGGTTTATTTGCCGGCATGAGCTCCGGTGGTGCCTGCGCAGCTGCGCTGAAACTCGCTGGCGAACTGGATCAGGGAACCATTGTCTTTATCGCCTGCGATCGGGGCGATCGCTACCTAAGCAGCGATCTTTTTGGTTGAGCAAAAATTATTAATCTTAATGGGCCTTTTTTGATAAAAGCATCCGGACCCTTTGGGTAATGGCATCCATTGAAAAGGGTTTTTCTATATAATCATCCCAATGTGTTCTATAGTAAGTGCTATTATTAATGCCATTGCGTGCCGACATAAGTAAAATAGGAATAGAGGCATGAACAGATAATTTTAGCTCTGTACAAATCGCCCTTCCATCAGTCATACCAAGCAAAGTATCGATTAAAATAATGTCGGGCTGAAAGGCAGCAATTTTGGCATGTAAATCTATCGTATCAGAAAGATTCATCGTAAAATAGCCTTCAAATTCGAAGATCATCCTGATGGCATCAAGCGTTGCAAGGTGATCTTCGATAATTAATATTTTTGGTTGGGATAGTGAGAACATTTTTTAGTAGTAATTAAGGATAGCTAAGATTACCTTTGCCCCGTTTTTTTAGCAATAGATCAAATACACTCGCATCTTTTCTGGTAAGGCTATCGAGAGAGTTGCGTAGGCTATGATTGACCAGGCTTAAATTGGTAAACATGGTTCTCAGTGTTTCATTTTCATCTTTGAGCTTTAAAAGTTCATTAGCGATATCGCCAAAATCTCTAATCCAGCCATCAAAGCAATTTTTATCTATTTCTAATGCGGTATAAATTTCCTCGGGTTCTCTACCGTTATAAAATTCTTGTATGCTACCAATAATTATAGCAGGGGTGTTATTCGTTTTCATGCTTGGTTTTACAAATGCTGTTGTGCAGAAGGGTTATACAGACCCATATCCAGGCCTCCTGCAGCACAATATTTTATTTTAAATGTTTTCTTTTTAATGATGGGGGACAAAAAGATAGCGCACTATGGCCTACGAAAGTTTTTGTCCACGCATTACGCCTAAGCTTTAAATGTTTGGATTTAAGGCAGGAAATAAATTGTGATTGTTGTTCGTTTCATTATATATGTGTTTTGATCAATTAGCATTTTAAATAAGCCATGCCGCCAGGCGTGTAACAAATCATCCCGGAAAAGACCGTTTCTGTCGACATGGCTAAAATGTAAGTACAAATCAGACAAAAGCATTAAGCTTGTTTGTTTAAATAACGGCATCGCACCGCCTGCACTCTAATGCTTATATGCAAAGAGGGTGCGGCAGGTTGTTTTTGATTATACGCATTTCTACGCAAGAGTTCACAAGTATTTGTTTTAAAGCATGTTGCATAAGTTATGCGATTTATTGGTTAACTTATCGTTAAAAAAAACCAGCCATTTTTTTTGTATATTATTTAGGACGTTTTGGCGATCGCCGACATCCAGCTGTGCACATTTGTTTCGCTGTCTATTCCCAGCTTCTTACGGATTCTGTATTTTCTGCTTTCTACCGCACGTACACTGAGCTTACAGGATCTGGCAATTTCTTTAGTATCGAAATTTAGCCTGATATAAGCACAAAGCACTAATTCTGCCGGTAGCAGTTGAGGAGCGATCTGAAGGAGTTTTTCGATAAAGACCGGTTCGGTTTCGTTAAACCGCTTCATAAATGATGGGTCTCCGGAATGGGCGAGTTCGATCAGCGCTTTTAAAGAGAGCGGTTCATGGACTTTTTCTTTTGTTGCATCGAGTTGTTTACGATAGCCTTCTACCTGTTCCTGGAGCAGGATGCGTTGTTTCCGAAAATGGGCGTTATGCCTCGTTAACAACCTCAGCCGCTGTCCATAAAGACCAAGGCTGATGAGTATACCTTCAATTATTCCGGCTAAAGAGAGTAAATTATAACTGTATGATTGAAAGGGAATAAATCTCGATAAACAAAAAACAAGGTAAATGGAAGCAACGGCTACCGGAATCCACCCCAGTACGTAACACCAGATGAGTGGATTGTTTTTGGCATAGCCGCGAACAATAATCACTTTAACACTGCTAAACAGAAAAAGCAATGAGGTGAATAAAAATAAAACGTGAGTGAGTATATTCGTGAGGATTCTGGCGTCCCATAAAGAGCAGATCAGGATTAAACCCCATCCAAACATTAAAGCCTTAAAGAATTTATCGAGTTGAGGAAGTTGACGCTTAAGCTTTAAGAAATAACTGTTAAACAAAATCGTTACAAGGTAACCCACTGCAATAAAAAAATGGGCATGCACCAGAATAAACCTGGCTATTGGTACACCGAGCAATAAACCATAGCCCTGAAGGTAACACACCATTACGATGAAATAAAGCAAAATGATCCGTGCTATATAAAGCGCAAAGAGCTTACTCCGGGTAACAGCAAACATAAAAACATGGAAAATAACAATCATCAGTGCAATTCCTATATAAATAGGCTGTACGCTATGTGCTTTAAATAAACCGTGGTTTAATACCGATTCGGTAACCAGCTTAACGGGTACAAGTAAAGTGTTCATTGCCCGCATCCTTACATACACTTCGCCAACGGGTGTTTTCACTTGTTTTAAAGGAAATACAAAACCGGTACCCAGAATGTTATCATTTTCCTTTAGGTTAAACATACCTGCGTTAATCTGGTTTACTCTTCCGCTTTCATCACGGTAAAATACGTTGATGGTATCAATATTAGCGTAATCGATAAAAAGATAGGGAGTGGTTGGGCTGTTCTCTGTAAAACGGAGTTTCATCCACCATACTTTTCCACTGGATCCGCCATTAAAAATTGCTGACCTGCCTTTCGAAAAATCTTCTGCCTTTAATTGCGCTACTTTTTCAAAGGATGTTGTTTTGAGCGTATCCTGCCAAAAATATCCTGCTTTACCAACGTTAACAAAACTTTGTTTTTCTACCTGAATTAAGGGTTGAGCTACGCAAAAGCCACCTTCTAATACGAAGGCAATGAGAATAAAAATGGTCTTCATTAATTAACCAATGTAAAAAAGCTGGGATGACTTATTACAAAGGAGAAATTATAGTTTTATAATAGAAAATCCAAATTTTATCTCAAAAACAATATAACGCTAAAGCCTGCCATAGGCTGGTATTCCAATCGAAATTACAAACAACGAGAACTATTACAATTGGTAAAAGTGTTTTGAGGCAAAAAAAATTGCCTGTTATTTGGTTTAATTTAATAATTTGTTGCCAGCAAAATAGTTTTAAGCGGTCTAACATCAAAATCTTTGCGAGTTTGATAATATATAACCATTTTTATAGCGGCAGTTTAGTTGTCGAGCCAGTTTTTATGAAGATTATTAATTGTTAAATCTTACTGTTGTTGTATGAATGAGCGGGTAGGGCCTTTTGGAACAAACATTCCCATAAAAATTTACGGATTGAGTGAAAAATCGGTTACAATAATATTCGGAACCACAATTGAAAACGATTTGCTGGACCTGATTACCGATTTTAACCGTGTGCTGTTGCGAAATCCTTTTTCCGGTTTAATAACCACCGTTCCGGCATATACAACGTTAACTGTTTTTTTTGATCCATTAACCGTCATGCTATCCGATCTTCCGGGCGTAAGTGGTTTCGAAAAGGTATCGGCACATTTAAACCGAATTGCACAGACTGAAAGGGAAAAATCTAAAACAACAGCCAATGAAGTGCTTATTCCGGTATATTATGGGGGCGATTTTGGCCGGGATCTTTTAACTGTGGCCCGCACCAATAACCTTTCCGAAGCCGAGGTAATTGATATACATACAGCAGGGCAATATACCGTTTTTATGATCGGATTTGTACCAGGTTTTGCCTATATGGGTGGCATGGATACCAGGTTATCGACGCCCAGAAAAGCGGTTCCGAATGCTAAGATCCCTGCAGGGTCGGTTGGTATTGCCGGCAACCAAACCGGTATTTATCCTATGGAAACACCTGGCGGATGGCAGATTATCGGAAAAACCCCCTTAAAGATGTTTGATGTAAACCGTTCGCAGCCATCGCTTTTACAGGGAGGCGACAAGGTTACTTTTAAAGCCATTGATCTAAACGAGTTTAATGCTTATGTTGAAATATGAGTATGAAGATCAGCATCATTAAACCAGGCCTATTAAGTACCATTCAGGACAGGGGACGGTACCGGTATCTCGCGCAAGCGGTACCGGTTTCAGGGGCGATGGATGAGCTGGCTCACCGGTTAGCCAACAAAGCCGTTGGCAACGATGATCATTATGCTACTATCGAATTTACCTATGCCGATGCCTCATTTAAAGCAGAAACAACAATTTTGATTTCTTATTCTGGCGATGGTGCTTTCTTGCTTTACAATAGTGAAGTAATGCCCGCTGAAAAGCCCTTGTTATTTTTGGCAGGCTCTGTTATAACATTGATTAATAACCCCTTGGGGATGCGTACCTATCTGGCTATTGCCGGTGGATGGGATGTACCTGATGTAATGGAAAGTAAAAGCACTTATCTTACCGCTGCTTTTGGAGGTTTTAAGGGAAGGGCATTGCAAAAAGGGGATGTGTTACATAGCAGTACCTTACTTAGCGAGATATCAAGCGAAATATTGAATCGGTTGACCGAACGGTCGTTGACTTATCCAAACTGGCGTATTTCGCGCGAAAGTTTATTACCGGTGAAAAGGGAAGAGCTTAGGGTTGTTCTGGCCAATGAAATCAGTTGGTTCGACGCGCCATCCATCATTTCATTTTTAACCAATACCTATACCATTGATTTAAAGAGTAACCGTATGGGCTATCATTTATCCGGAAAGCCATTGGTAAGGAAGGTTAAAAAAGAATTGCTCAGTACAGCAGTAACACCAGGGGTTATCCAGGTAACCGGGAGTGGCGATTTGGTTATACTCTTGGCCGACTGTCAGACAACAGGTGGTTACCCGCGTATTGCCCACGTTGCGGCAGTCGACCTGCCCTTATGCGCACAGCTTAAACCGGGCGATGAAGTTCGATTTTCAGAAATTTCGAGAGATGAGGCAGAAGAACTTTACCTTGAACGCGAACACGATTTATCGTTGATTACCACGGCAATAAGCCTTAAATATAATAAAACATGAAGATGATTGATCTTAATTGTGATATGGGAGAAGCATTTGGGAATTATACCATGCCCAATGATGAAAAGCTGATGGATTATATTTCATCGGCAAATATTGCCTGTGGTTTTCATGCAGGGGATCCTGCTGTTATACAGCAAACTGTGGCTTTAGCTTTAAAAAAAGGAGTAGCCATTGGTGCGCATCCGGGTTTGCCGGATTTACAAGGTTTTGGGCGGAGAGAAATGAAAATTAGCCCAAACGAAGCTTACCAGTTTACTTTATATCAGATCGGCGCCCTTAGTGGTTTTGTAAAAGCTGCCGGCGGAAAGTTGCATCATGTTAAAGCACATGGTGCGCTGTATAATATGGCTGCAAAGGATACCGCTTTAGCAAAAGCAATTGTGCAGGCCGTTTCAGATTTCGATCCGGGATTAATCCTGTATGCCTTAGCAGGAAGCAAGATGATCGATGAGGCCGCAAAACATGGGCTGGTAACCGCATCAGAAGTTTTTGCCGACCGTAGCTACCAGGATGATGGTTTACTCACCCCGCGATCTGCAGACAACGCCTTGATTGCCAGAGAGGAAGAGGCTATTGACCAGGTGCTGGGATTTGCCTTAAAGCAGGAAGTAAGAACCGTAAATGGAAATCACATCCGGGTTAAGGCCGAAACGGTTTGTTTGCATGGCGACGGCGAACACGCTGTTGCTTTTGCTAAATTAATAACCGAAAGGCTGCAAAAAGAAGGTATTGTAATTAAAGCCGCGGCAATATGAAAGCAAAATATAACTGGAGTGTACTTTTAGGAGCTGCATTTTTAATGGCTTCATCGGCCATTGGTCCTGGTTTTTTAACGCAAACAGCAGTTTTTACCCAACAGTTGGGGGCAAGCTTTGCGTTTGTAATATTGTTGTCCATCATATTAGATGCCATTGCACAGCTAAATATCTGGCGGATTATTGCAGTTGCAGATCAACCTGCACAAGATATTGCCAACAAGGTATTTCCGGGCCTGGGTTACTTTATTTCTTTTCTGGTTTTTTTGGGAGGCCTGGCCTTTAACATTGGGAATATTGCCGGCGCAGGCCTGGGCTTAAATGTACTATTTGGCATCACTGTAGGGCAGGGCGCAGTAATAAGTGCCATTATGGCCATCGGGATCTTTATTTACAAAGAGGCTGGCAAAGCGATGGACGTTTTTGCCAAAACTATGGGGCTCATTAAAATTATTCTTGCCTTGGTTATCGCCTACACCAGCTCGCCACCATTGGCAGAAGCAGCATTAAGGGCTGTAAATCCTACACAGTTTAGTTTTACGGCTGTATTAACCATTGTTGGGGGAACGGTTGGTGGTTATATTACCTTTTCAGGAGCCCATCGCTTATTGGATGCCAGACAAACCGGAATACAGAATTTGGGTGCAGTAAACAAAGGCGCATTAAGTGCCATCGGACTCGCATCCATTATGCGTTTACTGTTATTTATTGCTGCTTTAGGAGTGGTAAGCAAAGGTTTTACATTAGATCCCGCTAATCCGGCAGCATCAGTATTTAAACTGGCCAGCGGCGAAATAGGCTATAAGATTTTTGGTGTAGTGATATGGGCTGCCGGTATTTCTTCGGTTGTAGGCTCTGCATATACCTCCATCTCTTTTGTTAAGAGTTTTCATCCACTGATACTAAAGTTTAACAGAACGATTATCATTGCCTTCATATCTATCTCCTGCATTATTTTTATCCTTATCGGTAAACCTGTTAAAACACTACTTACGGTAGGAGCCATAAATGGTTTTATTTTACCAATTGCACTGGGTATTATGCTTATTGCAGCTTATAAAACCAAAATTATTGCAAATTACAAACAACCGTTCTGGTTAACTTTAACTGGCCTGGCTGTGGTATTAACCATGGTTTGGATGAGTTACGGTACAATTATCCAAATGATAAACGGCGAATAAATAGTTATAAAATGAATACAATAACAAGATTTTTTTGGTTTTTCCAGTTATTAGGTATAAGCTGTTTTGCCCAGCAGCATACAGAAACATTAGCGGTGGAACCAGGCGTTTCCATGGCTTTGGCAAGTTCCAGGAGCGCAGCCATAACTACTATTCAATACCGGCTTTATTTTACTGTGCCAGAAGCGCAAACAGCACCAATTACAGCAACAGAAAGCATTGGCTTTAAGTTAAATAAGGTAATTTATCTGCAAATAGACTTTAAACAAAATGCAGATCATTTAAAACAGGTTTCGGTTAATGGAAAAACTATACCAATCGATTTTAGAGCAGAACATATTTTAGTGAAGCCGGAATATTTAAAGCTAGGGAATAACCACATCGCGGTTGAATTTATAGCGGGTAACGAATCACTGAACAGGAATAAGGATTTTTTATATGCACTTTTTGTTCCCGATCACGCCAGGACAGTATTTCCCTGTTTTGACCAACCAGATTTAAAAGCTAACTTTTTACTTTCATTAACCGTTCCAACTGATTGGAAAGTAATGGCTAATGCTGTTAAAAAAGATTCGTTGGTACAAGGAAGCGCTACCACCTATCATTTTGATAATTCGGATAAATTACCCACCTATTTATTCTCTTTTACTGCAGGAAAATACACGCAGGTTAATCGGGAAATGAAAAACCGTAAGATGGAATTCCTTTACCGGGAAACGGATTCTGCCAAGATTAAATTCAGTGTAGATTCTGTTTTTGTAGCACATCGTGATGCCATCGACTTTTTGGAAGACTGGACAGCGATAAAATACCCCTTTCAGAAGATAGGCTTCGTTGGTATCCCTGATTTCCAGTTTGGTGGGATGGAGCATCCTGGTGAGGTACAATATAAAGCATCATCATTATTTTTAGATCAGGGGGCCACTAAAGATCAGTTCATTTCGCGTTCTAATCTGATTTCACACGAAACGGCACACATGTGGTTTGGCGACCTGGTTACCATGAAATGGTTTAACGACGTGTGGATGAAAGAGGTTTTTGCCAATTTTATGGCCGATAAGGTGACTGAAAAATTAATGGGTAAAAACACTTTCGATCTTAAGTTTTTACAGGATCACTATCCTGCCGCCTATGGGGTAGATAGGACAAGAGGGGCTAATCCCATCCGCCAGCAACTGGATAACCTTGAGGAAGCCGGATCGATGTATGGAAATATCATTTATCATAAAGCTCCCATTATGATGCGCCAATTAGAGTTATTAATGGGTAAGCGGAATTTTCAGCAGGGAATAAGGGAATATTTAAAAAAATACAGTTATGGCAATGCTACCTGGAATGATCTGATTGCTATTTTAAGTAAACACAGTAAAAAGGATCTCCTGAGTTGGAATAAGGTTTGGGTAAATGAACCCGGAATGCCGGTTTTTAGTTATCACATTGAGTATAATAACGATAAAATAAGCAATTTAAGCTTAAGCCAAAGCAGTGAGACGGGAGAGGCCAGAGTATGGCCACAGTCTTTTACCGTTAAGCTGGTTTACCCCACTTATAGTAAGCTTTTAACCGTAAATGCTGCGCACGCCAAGACGGATTTAATGGAGGCAAAAGGCCTTCCAAAGCCACAGTATATTTTATTTAATGCAAATGGAGGCGGATATGGGCTTTTTCCTGTTGATAAAGAAGCAATGCTTAACCTTTACCACATTGCCGATCCGTTAGAACGTGCATCAGCTTATATCAATGCCTACGAAAATATGCTATCGGGCAAAAGCAATAAACCTGAAGAACTTTTAACTGTGTTCTTAAAGGGGTTGGCAGTTGAGAAAAACGAAATGAACCTCAGGCTCATTGCAGGTTACCTGACAAATATTTACTGGACTTTTATCACTACCGAAGAACGGAATGCCGGGCTTGAAAGTATGGAGAAAACGATATGGACTGCAATGGAACAACAGCAAACACAAAATAATAGGAAAATTTTGTTCAATACGTATCAAAATGTATATCTGAGTGCTGAAGCTGGAAAGCGTATGTATCAAATCTGGCTTAAGCAAACTGCACCAGATGGCGTTAAATTGCTGGAAGATGATTACAGTGCGCTGGCTTTAACACTGGCACTTAAAACAGATACCGCCAATACCATCTTAAAAGAACAGTTGGCACGCACTAAAAATGAAGACCGCAAAAACCGCTTGATTTATTTAATGCCTGCATTATCTTTAGACGTTAGCGAAAGAGATCATTTCTTTGATGGTTTGAAGGAGCGTAAAAACCGCCAGAAAGAAGCATGGGTAACTACGGCTTTATCTTATCTGCATCACCCCATCAGGCAAAAAACATCTGTTCGTTACCTGAAAGAGAGTTTAGACCTGCTGGCAGAAATACAGAAAACAGGGGATATATTTTTCCCGCAATCGTGGCTGGCCGCTATCTTCTCAAATTATAACAGCAAAGAAGCCAATGCAGTGGTACAGGATTTTTTAAAATCCCATCCAGGATACAATCAAAAACTGAAAAATAAGATTTTGCAAACTACAGACAACCTTGCACGGGCACAGAAGATCATGAACTGAATCGTAACTAAATTTGTTACATACAGGTTTGAAAAGAATTTATACTTTTGTCGCGAGAGCGTTAATTTAGATTTGAAGAGGGTAAGCATTAATTTGTTTGCCCTTTTCTTTTTTTAATCATTTTAACCGTCATGCTGAACTTGTTTCAGCATCATCTATGATGAGCTCACCAATGCCAGGTTCAGTGCAACGGTATAGTGCAAACGGGTTTACATTTATACCCCGCATTAAAAAATTGAATCTAATAATCGGTCTTCTAATTGAAAGATTCAGTTTCGTTGTTCAGGTCATCCAATAAACCATTCAATAAAATTTCTCTTTTATCTGCAATAGAAATATCGTCCTGGATATAAACGGTTAGGTTTGTGTTTTCTGTGGCTTGGGTGTACATACTAGATTGGGCTGATTTATGTTTATCAATTAAATATCTGTAACTATTTAACGTCGCTTTTTAGATATAGTTTGTAACTTTTTTAATTGTTGGGTTAAATCAATCCCTTCAGCTGCTCATCACCTTGAAAATAGATTATCTGTGGTGATCTAAAACCTGTAATAAATAATTTAAGTCTTCTTCTGTATTGTAATAATGAAAAGAAATCCTTGTACCAGTTCCCCGTGGCGAACAAAGTATTTTGGCGGCAGAAAGTTTATCTGCTGTATTTTGGGTCAAGGGCATACTCATAATCGTTGATTGATACTTTCTGTCAAGCATCCAGTCGGGTACTAACCCTCGCGAATTTAACTCCAATCTTGCCTGATTGCTTAGCGTTTGTGTAGTTTTTTCAATCTGATCCAAGCCGAAGGAAGCAAGATAATTTAAACTTTCGTTCAATGTACCAAAGTTTAAGGTATCTAGATGCCCAGGTTCGAAACACATCGATAAATGATCTTTTCCTTTTAAAAAAGGTGCTGTAGGTAAGTCAGCCAATTTGTTTCTTGCATATATAACATCTTTCATCTGATCGGAAAGAAAAGCATAGCCGTTTCCATATCCGGCTAAAAGCCATTTGTATCCACTGCCAATCAATGCATCTAAACCTGATTTTTCAAAATTAAAGGCAGTAGTACCCAAAAACTGGGTACCATCTCCAACCAATAGCAGGTTAGGGTAGGTTGCTTTTAGTTGCTGGATAAAATCATCGTCCATTCTGAAGCCACTAATGTATTGCACCATGCTAAATGCTAGTACGGTAGGCTTAAATTTATCAATGGCATGAATGATGTTCTCCTCCAGTTTTTCATCGATTTTGATGCTGTAATAATCGAAACCCATGCTGATTACCGGGTAACTTACCGATGGATATTCTTCTTCTAAAAGCAAAAAACGATGACTTTTATCCAGTCCACTCAATAAAATATTGAAGCCCACCGAGAAATTCTGAACGAGATAAGTGTTTTCTGGTTTTGAGCCAAAAAGTGCCGTTATATTGTTCCTGAGATCAGTAATGATGGGCAGGTTTTCCATTCTGAAAATGCTTCCGCCTGCAATAAATGCTTGGTCATGTTGCGCCCGCCATTCAGCCAGATTAGTCGATAAAATGCCTGAATTGGCCGTATTGAGGTAGGTATATTCTTTGAGGATCGGGAAAGATAGGTTCATATTCAAATTTAAAGGAATTCTGCACTAAAAAAATAATCCAGATGTCAGGTTAGCAGCCCAAAACATTGATGCGCAATTTCATATTCCTCATTAGTTGGAATAACCAATATCTTAACCTTTGAATCTGCGGTATTAATCTCTTTTAGTTCACCTTTATAACCGGTATTACGAGCTAGATCCAATTCAATACCCAGGTAACTGAGTTCTGAACATACAGCTTCACGCATGTTGCTGTCGTTTTCGCCTACACCTGCCGTAAATATAATGGCGTCAATGCCATTTAAAACAGCAGCATAGGCACCAATAAATTTCCTTATCCTGTAAGCATAGAGCTTAATGGCCAAGGCTGCAGCTGCATCTCCTTCATTTACCATTTTTCTGATATCGCGCATATCGCTCGAACCACCCACACCCAAAAGTCCCGACTGCTTGTTAACCAGGGTACTCAGTTGTTCTAAGGTATATCCGGAATGCTCCATTAAATGAAAAATAACCGAGGGATCGATATCTCCTGAACGCGTACCCATCATTAGGCCGCTTAAAGGACCAAAACCCATACTGGTATCTATCGATCTGCCATTTTTAATTGCCGTTATACTGCAGCCGTTACCTAAGTGAATGCTGATTATCTTGCTGTCTTTTTTATCAAGCCAATTAATGGCCTGTTCACTTACATATTTATGGCTGGTTCCATGAAATCCATATACCCGGATGCTATATTCTTTATAGTACCACTCCGGGATAGCATAACGATAAGCCTGCTCTGGTATGGTTTGATGAAAAGCCGTATCAAATACTGCAATTTGTTTAGCTCTTACAAAAGTTTGCTCAGCTACTTCAATACACTTATAGTTAACAGGGTTATGCAATGGGGCAAGAGAAAATAGCCTTTTGATCTGATGTTTTACCTCGTCGGTAATAATTGTTGGGCCAGAAAAGCGTTCGCCACCATGTACTACACGGTGACCAACCGCTGCAATATCATCCGGACTTGCAATTACAGCGTAATCTCCCTGGGTTAATAATGCCAATACCTGTTTTAATGCTTCACTGTGGTTAGATATAAAACCGGTTTCTTCTATGCTGTATTTTTCGTTACGGATATAAACGGTATGTTTTATAAAAGAGCCTTCTATACCGATACGCTCTGCCAGTCCACTGCAAACGGGATTTTTTTCGGGCATTTTAAAAAGCTGGTATTTTAAGGAGCTGCTACCCGAATTGATTACTAAAATGTTCATATCTAAATGTCTTGACATTGGATCGCTGTAATGACAACGGTATTAAAAATATCATCTACTGTGCAACCCCGGCTCAAATCGTTTATCGGTTTGTTTAAGCCCTGTAACATCGGGCCTATGGCTAAAGCACCGGTTTCGCGTTGCACCGCTTTGTAGGTGTTGTTACCTGTATTTAAGTCGGGGAAGATGAGTACGCTTGCCCTGCCAGCCACCTCCGATCCCGGTAATTTTTGTTTACCCACTAATGGATCTACAGCAGCATCATACTGTATCGGTCCTTCAATTTTTAATTCCGGGTGCCTGGCTTTAACGATGGCAGTAGCTTCCCTTACACGTTCTACATCTTCACCTTCGCCTGATGTGCCGGAGGAATAAGACAACATGGCTATGCGCGGCTCTATACCAAATTTGGCACTGCTTTCTGCCGAAGAAATCGCAATTTCTGCTAATTGCTGGGCAGTAGGATTGGGGTTAACCGCACAATCGCCGAATATGGCAACACGCTCAGGCAGGCACATAAAAAAAATAGAAGAAACTACTGATACACCCGGCTTGGTTTTTACAAACTGTAAGGCAGGCCTGATGGTGTGTTGAGTGGTGTGCACTGCCCCCGAAACCATTCCGTCGGCATCGCCTTTGTAAACCATCATCGTTCCAAAATAGGAAACATCTGTCATCATATCCCTCGCCATTTCCATATTCACGTTTTTAGCTTTGCGCAGCTCATACAGGGTTTCCACATAATCGGTATATTGAGTGGATTGTTTAGGATCATGTATCCTTAAAGCGTTGAGATCTAAATTTAGGCCAAGTCTTTTTACACTACCGGTAATTTCTACCGGGTCTCCTAAAAGGGTTATGTCTACAATATCCTGTGCAATAAGTTTTTCAACTGCTTTTAAAATACGTTCATCATTTCCTTCGGGCAATACTATATGTTTTTTATCGCGTTTAGCCCATTTAACCAACTGGTATTGGAACATATGTGGCGTGATGCCCTGGTAGCTAAAGGTTATAATTTTATCATCAAGGGCTTTTATATCGACATACTTTTCAAAAAGCTCTATGGCCAGGGCAATTTTCTTTTTGTTTTCAATTGTAATTTTCGAATGGATACCTCCAATGGTTGTTGTGGTTTCGAAAGTTCCTTTTTGTACGGCAATAATCGGGATAATCGTCTGCAAGCCCTCGATCAGTTTGATGATCGGTTCGTCAGGTAAGCTGCCTGCAGTTAAAACAATACCAGCAATTTTAGGGTAACTGGCCGATAAATTGGCCTGAAGCGCGCCGATAATAATATCACCGCGATCGCCAGGGGTAACAATAAGCAGGTTATCTTTGATGTGCCTTAAAAAGTTGGGCAGCATCATGGCGCCGGTTACAAAATTATCAACCTGGTTATCCATCAGTTCAGTACCGAAGAGCACTTCGCCTCCCAGTGCCAATGTAATCTCTTTCATCGTCGGGCTTTGAAGGCCTGTTTCAGTCGGAATCACGGCAATAAGTAATTCAGCGGGCAATTGATTGGTCAAAGCTTGCTTAATCCGTTCGGCTTCCTCCGGATTCACCATATTGGCCACTACACCTAATACCTGTACATCGCGCAACAGGAAGTTACGGTAGATATTGATGGCCGATTTAAAAAGCTGGCTTGCCGTTTTATTTTTTCCCGACACCACGATTAAAACAGGCGCCCCAAGGTTTTTAGCTACCAAAGCATTCGATTCGAACTCAAATGCCATACCTTCACCTAAAAAATCACTTCCTTCAATTACCGTAAAATCATAATTATCTTCGAGTTTTTTATATTTACTGATAATGGTATTGATGATTGTGCCACCATCATCCGATTGATGCAGTATTTCTTGACGGGTGAAAGCAAAAGCATCTTCATAGTTAACAGGAAGCGAAAAATAATCCAGCATGGCTTCTACATGCTCATCTTTTTTACCCTGATCGTCCTGTGCAATAATGGGTTTAAAATAACCCACTTTTTGGGTTTTTGCCAATAGCATATTGATCATCCCGAAAGCAATTACTGATTTACCAGTATAGGGTTCGGCCGATGCAATAAATATATTTTTAGTCATAAATATGGATCAATGTAAAGGAATAACCAATTATGCTCAATATAGTTGGAAATTTTTAGTTTAAAAACTAAAGCAGGTTAAGTTTTTAATTCTTGCTTAAAAAACCTGAATCTGCATGTTCCAATCACTATAAATAAACACTAACCGCTATTTATTGCATTTGATGATCCACCAATCGATATAAATAAAAACTAAGGATTTATAACCTTCGGCGTAGCATCTTTACCCATAGTGAAAACCTTTAGCTACAGTAAATAGTCCATCTGCTACACTTATAGAAGTAATGGCTTTTCTACGTTTTTTTTAGCCATTTGATTCAATCAGGAGCTTTAACATCTTTAAACGATGAATAAGCGGCTGATTCACTTTTGCATCAGGGTTAAGCTTCAGAGGGGTGAAATGACTCTCTAAAAAATGTTCATAATCGGTAATTACGGTAGCCTGATTTAGATAAATTGGAACCTGTTGCTTTCCTGCTTGGGTAAAAAAATCTTCCAGCTGCTGTATTTCTTGGATGGTCATGCTGCAAAGTTATCATTATGTAATGAATTGAGCCAAACAAAATGAAGCAGGAATAAGTATGTCTCTCGTGTTCAATCCAAATAAATTTTAGCCCTGGTTATAAATACTCCAGGTTCGAATTTTAGTACTGAAAATTTTAGTTTAAATTTGTGTTCCCAACTAATTGTTTTTTTACGGTGTGGCCAGAGAATGGATAATAGCGAAATGAGAAAAGATATCCCTGGTGTTGAAATTTTTCCAGGTGTTTCACGTCAAAAAGAATATTACCGGAAAGAAACCGCATGGCACCGCGATTGGAAACTGGCTTTCCCGGCTTCATTTAGAGAAATTGCTTTTTCAGATACAGCCAACTCCAATATTCACCGGGCAGACATATTTACGCCTTCCGGTTATACCATCGAGTTTCAAAATTCGCCCATTACACTTGCCGAACTCAACAGCAGGGAGGCTTTTTATCCCAATTTGATATGGGTATTAAACGGCAAAAAATTTAAGGGCTTTAAAATATTGAAACACTTGCCGGATGTGGATGATCCGAGGTTAGAGGGATATGAATTCTGTCATTCAGATCACCTTTCAATGGTCAGGAAAACGGAGATTATACAGGAGATACCCAATCCGAAAATACTTAATTTTTATCATCCGGAACTGAAGGGCGTTAAGCTTACCTCAAACTTATATTCTTTCTGCTGGAAACAACCGCATAGCGTATGGTATTCAGCCACTGCTAAAATCATTATTGATTTAGGCGGGCATTTCTTGTACGAGCTTAAACAGCGCAAACAATTAAATGGAAATTACCCTTATTTAAAAATGATCAGCAGGAAAACCTTTATTGACTGGCATACCCCGCCAGAAATTTAAGGTGAAGATGGCACAAGAAAGAGGCTGTTTCATCAGTATAAAATTGTCATCCTGTCCAAAGGACTTATTTTAACTGTCTTGAAGGCGTTTCGACTGGCTCAACGTGACAAATTGAAGCGAAATTACACCTTGTGATAGAGCCTCTTTCTTTTTTTATGCTTTACAGCTTTACCTTTTTGGCTTTTGGTTCAGATTTTTCAGGTAACTGTATCGATAAAATCAGATCAATGCTTTCCGAATTTGTTTCATAATCGGCTGCGATTTTTTCCCATTTTTTGAGTTCACCCTGTAAGGTTTCGATCTCCTTACTTATTGATTCGATCTTATTTTGGATTGATTTTCTAACGTTGGTATTTGCCATGGCACAAAATTATGATTTGACGGCAAATCTTTAAACTTCTTTAGGCAAAGCCTGAGCATAAAAAATGCTATGTGTTCTGATTCAAGGAGTTTTATTCTGATAAAATTTTCAACAATAGTGAAGAAATGCTGAATCTGCGTGTGATGAGATAAAATTTGTAATCATTTGCTATTTTTATCCAACACCCTTTATAAATTATGAAGAAAAATTGTAGTGGCGATGGACAATAAGTTTTTTAGTATTATCTCTTCAATATGTTAGGAATCGTTTTATGTGGCGGGCAGAGTTTGCGCATGGGTACTGATAAAGGATTGCTTGATCATCAAAATAAGATTTGGGCACAAGTGGCGGCTGAGAAACTGGCATCGTTAAATCTCCCTGTAAAATTTTCGGTCAATCCATCTCAACAGGAAGTTTATGCTGCTTATCTTGGAAAGGGGCAGCTCATCATTGACGATACTTTGCTTGATGTAAGAGGGCCTTTGCTGGGCGTACTTTCTGTACACCTATCAAATCCGGAAGAAGATTTGTTTTTATTGGCCTGCGATATGCTACTGATGGAAATCAGGCTAATGGAAAAGCTTATAAAGCTGTTTAAACCAGATGATAATTTTGAGTCCTATATTTTCAGCCAAGATAGCCGGCAAGAACCGTTATGTGGCATTTATAAAGCTAAGGGACTGAAAAAAATTGTACGATTGCTTCAAACCAATGCTTTGGCCAGGCACAGCATGAAATGCGTTTTGAGTAATTTACGGATCTGCGAAACTACTCTCGAAAGCCAGGATTATAAGTATTTCGGTAATTTTAACTCGAAAGAGGATATTAAGGGGACATCACCAGATAACACTCCAAAACTTTAACTTTTGAATTCGCCAAAATACTTGGTGTTACCGGTTACATTGATCAAAATACAGTGACAATTGGTAACGATCGATTCAAGATTTCGTTGATGATTCCTAGCGTTCTAAAAATACTTATCGAGCGTTAATCCATACGTGAGGTTCAGGTTTTCGCTACGGGTAATATTAAGTTTATTATAATTCAATGCAGTGGTGAGGCTTATCCATTTACGAAGTTTTAATCCAAGTGTAGTGGTTGAGCGGATAATATAATCACCTTGTCTATCAAAAGCATTTTGCAAAAAATGATTTCCATCAATTGTAATCAGTTCTTTTATGGCAAAATGATACTGTAACCTTAATGAGTTCCGGTAAGTGTGGTAGCTATCGCCTGCAATCAGGCTGCTTTGATCAAATAATACACCATCGCTCAGGTTAATATAGGCGTTAGGTTTATCTAATATGCTATAGGCAATACCGCCTCCCGCCAGCAATTGGTTTTTTAATTTTAATGAATAACTCGTGTTGTAATTCACCAAACCCCAGTAATAAAAATGCGGAAAGGTTTTGTACAGGTTAAAGTTTAATGTGGTAGAAAAATCGTTATTGGTTAAATCACTGTTCTGTTTGCCATAAAGCCATGCGGTAGTGGAATTTAGAACAAAACTTTTCTTTTTCATGCCAAAATTAAGCGCATTGTTTAATAAATAGGCACGGTCTTCATTGGCGTGGTTAATGGATCCGGTTGAAGTGAGTACAACATGATGGTTGGTGCTATCCGTATATTGGGCATATAATTTAAAGCAGCATAGGAAAAAGAAAAATGGCAATACAGTCAACTTCATAAAACGTTAACATTTATTACCATCAATATGTTTAGTCAGCGCTTGGATCTCAAATGGTAATCTCACATCTAAGTTATCACGTTAAACTCAGTTTGTACTGAGCTCAACGTGACAAATACAAGTTGAATTCCTTATACGGTCAACTTGCTGATGAATATAGGTAGATTATTTCAGTGCCAATTCAATTACCGGAATTTGGAAATCGGGCTTTTTCTTAGGTAGTTTTAATACAAGTGAGTTTCCAGCAGATTTTTCATTATCAATTTGTATTTCAGAGTTATCATGTAAAAACTGAGCGTATTTTACTTGGTTTTTGTATCCATCCAGTGTAATGTAACCGGTATTTGGATATTCGAACAGGTGTACATATAATTTTCTGGTGTCTTTATTATAGGTGAGTTTTGTTCCTTCAGTCGCTTTAAATTCTTCCGGTGCAAAGGTACAATGGTAAATAGATTTCGAATTGGCGTGCATCCAAAGGCTTAAGCTATCTAAAGCAATGTTAGCCCGGTTATCAAACTCACCGCGGGCGGTGGGACCAACATTAAGCAATAAATTACCTCCATTGGCCACCGAAGTAATTAATAGATCCAGTAATTTTCTATTGCTTTTCCAGGTATTTTCATCACGGTGATACCCCCACGATCCAGAAAAGGTCTGGCAGGTTTCCCAAACTTTTCCACGGTATTTTTCCAGTTCTTTCGTACCAACCTGTTCAGGTGTTTCGAAATCCGTACCATCTTCGTAATCATTAAGATCTAAACGGTTATCTACTATAATTTGGGGTTGCAACTTTCTGATCTGCTTAAGCAAGGCTACCGAACCCCAATCGTCACGGCCTTTACCGTGTTTACCAGGGTATGAAAAGTCGGCCCAAAGAATGTCGATTTTTCCATACCGGGTTAACAGTTCCGTTACCTGATCGTACAGGTATTTACGATATTTAGCCATGTCCCTGTTTTTGTTCAGTGCTGCATATTCATCGTCGTTATCTTTATTTGGCCTTAAAGGATGATACCTGTCAACTGTAAAATCAGGGTGGTGCCAATCGATAAGCGAATAATAAAAACCTACCTTAATCCCTTCAGCACGAAAAGCTTCAACAAATTCTTTTACCAGGTCTCTTTTGGCCTGCGTATTGGTGGCTTTATAATTGGTGTATTTGCTGTCAAATAAGGTAAAGCCTTCATGGTGTTTGGTAGTGAGTACGGCATATTTCATTCCCGCCGCTTTAGCTTCTTTTGCCCATTTTTTAGCGTCGAATAAATCGGGATTAAACTGTTCAAAATATTTCTGGTAGTTTTCGTCGGTAATGCGTTCATTGCTTTTAACCCATTCGTGGCGGGCTGGCAGTGCATATAGTCCCCAGTGGATAAACATGCCAAAGCGGGCATCTGTCCACCATTCCATTCTTTTGGTTTTTTGGGAGGCGGTTTCATTGCCTAATCGTTTTTGGGCCAGGCCAGGTAAGGTTAAGCCCAGCAGGAGCAAAGCAGATAAAATTGTTTTTCTCATTTCAAATTCTTTTGGTTAGCATTTAATGGCCTAATTTACTGAGGTATATCCTTTCAAAATGATGGAATATGAGCAAAATATTAAGTTAAATTGGTTTAAATGTTAATGGATAAGATTGAAGTTCCTAAAACTTTGAAGAAGTTAGCCTTGTTTAAAGATCAGTATTGCGTAGAACATAATTAGATAGAAAAAGCCATGAAAACTCAAAAAACACCTGCAAAACAAAATAAACAACCCGGGATAGAAGCCATGATGGATCCGAGACCTGAAGTAATTAAAGCAACCTATAAGGGGGCAGGTAAACTGAATGATAAGGTAGCACTGATTACCGGAGGAGACAGTGGGATTGGCCGTTCGGTAGCAGTACATTTTGCCAGGGAGGGCGCCGATGTTGCCATTGTTTACCTGGACGAGGACATCGATGCGAAAGAAACGCAAAAAATGGTTGAAGCTGAAGGTAAAAAGTGCTTATTGATTAAAGGAGATGTTAAAAAGCCGGCATTTTGCAAAAAAGCAGTAGAAACAACAGTTAAAACACTTGGGAAGATCAATATTCTGGTAAATAATGCCGGGATGCAGGTTCCGGAGAAAGATCCCAAAAAGATCGACGATAAACAATTGGAAGATACCTTCCGTACCAACATACTCGGCTATTTTTATTTTGCACACGAAGCATTGGAGTATTTAAAGGCGGGCGATACCATCATCAATACCACTTCGGTAACAGCTTACCGTTCTTCGCCAAACCTGATCGATTATTCATCAACTAAAGGAGCAATCACTTCTTTTACCCGTTCGTTGGCTACCAATCTGGCCAAAACAGGTATCCGTGTGAATGCTGTGGCACCGGGCCCCGTGTGGACACCGCTCATTGTATCTACTTTTGATCAGGAAAAAATAAAATCGTTCGGTTCTGAAACGGCAATGCAAAGGGCAGGGCAGCCCTCAGAACTTGGGCCGTCCTATGTATTTCTAGCTTCTGATGATGCTTCTTTTATTACGGGGCAGGTAATACATGTTAACGGAGGCGAAGTGGTAAACGGGTAATTTCGCTGAAGATAGGAAATGATATTGGGTCAATTCCTTGTTTATAGCTATTTTATACGATATTGTAATAAAAATGCCAGACAATGATAAGCCTGGCATTTTTCGTAACATGAGAAATGTTTAAAGCATTTCGCTATCTTCCTCATCATAAGCATTGGGGTCTTTGTCCAATTCTTCGATGTCAGATTCATTGTAGTCATCTGTTTCCTCCTGTTCATCATCATCTTCTCCATCTTCAGGATACTCAATTTCCTCATCTAATTGTGTTCCCTTGCCATCGGCAAAAGGTACCTCATCTTCAGTATAGTCATTGTCGCTATCAGGTTCTGGTGCATGTCCATCAGCCGCATTTCCCTGAGAGCGGTTGATCTGAAATTGTTCAATATTCTGAATTTCTTCTTCCGGTTGGTTGTTTTCTTGATTTTCCATAGTATATGTTTTTTAATAATAGAACAGGACGAAATTGAATTAAGTTTAGTAGAAATTTAAAATCTCAGATCCTGTTGTGGTATGGTTTTAAATAATCAGCTTTATCCAAACTTTTTAAATGCCAACCGGGTTCTATTAATGCGTTACACTTAATTAATCGTTATGAAAAACCGTTTTAAAACCAGAAAAATAGCAGTAGTGGGAATGATTATTTCAGCTACTTCATTTAATGTAATTGCTAAAGCCGATTGGCTTTATCCAACCTTAACTGAGCATACTCACCCACAAGATACCTTAACTGCTGCACAATTTTTGCAACAGGCAGCAATTGCAGGAATGAAAGAGGTTTTAACGGGAAAACTTTCTGCAGATAAAGCAACAGATAGAAATATTAAGGCATATGGCCAGATGATGGTTGATGACCATAACAAAGCCAATGAAGAATTAAGGGCATTGGCAAAACTTAAAAAAGTGGCGCTGCCTATGAGCACTCCCGACGGCGGGCAAAGGCCGGATGGCAGGGTTGATTCATCTCCTGAAAATATGAAAGATACTTCCCGTACCAGGAATGCCGAAGGTGAAGCAGGAAACAGTGGTTTGGCAAAAAAAACAGTTAGCGGCACAACAGAAGCTGAAGTAATTCAGGCAATTGACCAGTTAAAAAAACTAAGAGGAAGTTCATTTGATAAAGCTTATGTGGAAATGATGGTTTCAGATCATCAAAAAGCTGTTTATTTGTTTGAAAAAGCTTCCCAATCGTCAGATGCTGACATTAAAGCATATGCCGGAAAATATTTACCTATACTCAAAAAGCATTTAAAGCAGGCAAGTGCATTGGCTGGCAAATCCGGTAAATAGGGCTTGGTCCCGAAAGAAATAGGCCATTTTATGAGTAAATTGGCTAATCATTTCATTCGGCCAAAGACTAAGCTGCCAGATACCTTTCAATCCTGCTGGCAAAATCGTTCAGGTCAAAAGGTTTGTTAATGAAATCTTCCGCATCACATTTTGCCTTAACGGCGTTCAAATGGTTATTGGCCGACATCATCATCACCGGAATACGATGTGTTTTAATATTTTGCTTTAACCTGTTACAGATGTCCAGTCCGCTGCCATCAGGCAACATAATGTCTAGAATTACCATATCTGGCAGATGTTTGTTCATTTCAAGCCAGAAATCGCTAATGGTTGGACAGGTCTTTACCTCGTAAAGTTCTTCAATTAACAAAAATTCGATGATCTCTCTGATGCTGGGATTATCCTCTACTACATAAATGCACTTTTTCATAAGCTTTATACATTAATATTTACATAACTCGCCTAGCTGTCAGATGTTTAAGATAGTTATTCACAAAACCAGGGTTATTAAC
The DNA here is from genome assembly GCF_014196715.1 of Pedobacter zeae. Taxonomy (GTDB): domain Bacteria; phylum Bacteroidota; class Bacteroidia; order Sphingobacteriales; family Sphingobacteriaceae; genus Pedobacter; species Pedobacter zeae. The sequence continues at coordinate 1,329,118 of NZ_JACIEF010000001.1, read as the reverse complement.
CTGCCCAGTTGCCCATGTCATAGGTTTCTCTAATTTTGATATTCACTAAAAAAATATGAAAATTTATTTTGATACTAATTTTTTTAGTATAAATTTGCTTTCAGAGAGACAGGATACGGAAATATCTCAAAGATAATTTCGTATTAATTGAAGAATTCAGACACAGGTTTTTGGCCTGGTTTACTTGCTGATATAGTTGATTTTTTATGACCGTTACCGTTTTAGCCATATTCGAAACAGATTTTAGACCGGATCTTTCATTAGGCAAGATCATGAATGAGAGATTGAGGATCGCTGCGGCAGATTTACAGGATATCCATTTACAGCAATTACATGCAATTGGGCAACGAAATGATGATTTGGTGGTTTATATCAGCTATAATCCCAAATATAAAATCAGGTGGCGTGTAGTTAATGATGTTCCGGAAGAAGTAGAGGATTTTGTGGCCCAAATTTGTGGTAATTTAGGTTATATCCCATGGAAAACCGCTGCCATTAATATTTTTAAAGGGAGTGAATAACTTTGTTTTAATTGTAAAACTAAATCGCTTGTTTGTCGTTTGATAAGCTGGCTAGGCATAGAAGTATAGTTTTTAGTAAAGGGTATCATGGAAGAATATTCAGGAGATATTGTTCACCTGAAAAAAGATACCAGGTATAATGATGAAATCTTTTATGGTTATATGTTGATTCTAAAAGCAAATCCTTTTTACGAACTTTTGATTGATGCCATTGATAGGTATATCGCTGATATAAATGACCAGAAATACTCCCAATAACTCTGATCACATTCCGATATCTAAAAATTTTTAATAAAAAAAAACGAGTTGTCATTTGATAACTCGTTTTTTGTTTTTCCGGTCGCTGTCCCGGCTTTCAGGAGGCTGTACAGATAAAGTCTATTATACTAAAAAGCCACCGCCCAATAAATCATTGCCTTCATAAAATACAGCCGATTGACCGGGAGCAATGGCCGAAACATGATGATCGAACACTACGCGCATTTTATCTTTTTCCTGTACTATAGTGCTTAGCATGCCCGCATCTTTGTAACGTATTTTTGTAATAACATCATTCATGGGCTCCTCAATACTGGCATATTTAACCAGGTTTATATTGCGTACCATCGCTTCTTTACGTTCCAGTTCTTCAGCCCGGCCCAAAACTACCGTATTGCTTTCGGGAAGGATTTGGGTTACAAACATTGGCTCGCCGAATGCTATGCCCAGGCCTTTACGCTGCCCTATGGTGTAAAAAGGATAACCCTTGTGCTGTCCAACTACCATTCCATTGCTTAAAATGAAATTTCCGCCGGCAACCCTGTCTTCTAAATCTTCCACCTTATGCTTTAAGAATGCCCGGTAATCGTTATCAGGCACAAAACAGATTTCATAACTCTCCGATTTTTTGGCCAGTTCTTCCTGTCCCATATCCAGGGCCATCTGCCTGATTTCAGATTTGGCAAAACTACCTAAAGGGAATTTCGTTCTGGAGAGGTTTTCCTGGGAAACACCCCACAATACATAAGACTGATCTTTGTTTTCGTCTTTTCCCTTCGAAATTACATAACGCCCGTTATCTTGCTGGCGGATGTTGGCGTAATGTCCGGTGGCTATAAATTCGCAGTCGAGTTTATTGGCACGTTTCAAAAGTGCCTCCCATTTAATATGGGTATTGCACAATACGCAGGGGTTAGGCGTTCTTCCGGCAAGGTATTCATCCACAAAATTATCGATTACATAATCGCCAAATTCATCACGTATATCCAAAATATAGTGCGGAAAACCATAGTTTACAGCAAGTGTACGTGCATCGTTGATGCTGTCTAAAGAGCAACAGCCGGTTTCTTTACTGCTACCGCCAGAACTGGCATAATCCCAGGTCTTCATAGTTAAACCAATAACTTCATAACCCTGCTCATGCAACATTACAGCCGCTACCGAACTATCAACCCCGCCACTCATGGCAACCAGAATTCTACCGTGTTTACTCATCTTAAAAATATAAGGATGCAAAAATAAGGTTTATTTAGCTGAAATTATTTAAAGGAAGTCAGTTACTTGTAAAAAGCGGTTACTAAATGAGGTAGTTTATAAAAAGGAGTGCTAAGGAGGTTAATATTTTTTTGAAAATGAGCGGTTCTGCCTTAATGGCGGCCTGTAGTCCTGCTATCACTACAAATCCTCACTCATACTTCGCTCCGGGTTTTCCGTTCTATCAGGTTTATTGAACAAAAGTCAGGGGCATAAATCTGCGGGGTTTTCTGTAAAAAGAACGATGGTATTGAATTCGATAAACCCGGGCGGCCATGTTATCCCGATTTAAAGATCAGTTTCAATTGAAAAACATATTCAATACGGATTAAGCAGGAGTTGGGATTGCTGCAATCCACGAACCGCAGAAACTGTTTTTCAAATCTGCAGACTGTGATACCGCAATAAAATGTATCTTCAGGAATCTAAAATGTATTTTTTATTTTACTTAAACGTTTTAGTCTTGTGATTTATGCATATTTGAAGATAAATTTATACCTTAGAATTTTCAACAAAACAAGCTAATTTTAAACCAATATGATCAAAAAAGTTTTCCTGCCTTGTCTTTTGCTTTCATCGATGATGGCATCGGCACAGCAGAACCTGGTGCAGTATGTGAAGCCCATTATCGGCACCTCAAAAATGGGGCATACTTACCCCGGAGCAACCGTTCCCTTTGGTGCGGTGCAGTTAAGCCCTGAAACGGATACTTTATCTTACGAGGTAAATGGCAAATATAATGGTGATGTATATAAATATTGTGCAGGCTATAAGTACGAAGATAAAACCATTACAGGCTTTAGTCATACCCATTTTAGCGGCACTGGTCATTCTGACCTGGGCGATTTTCTTATTATGCCTACGCAGGGTAAATTACAGTTAAATCCCGGAGTGGCCTCAAATCCTAAGGGCGGCTACCGTTCTGCCTATTCGCATGCCAATGAAGTTGCTGAGGCAGGTTATTACAGGGTGAAGCTCGATGACGATAACATCACGGCAGAACTGACCTCAACCACAAGGGTAGGCATGCACCAGTATACTTTCCCTAAATCTGATCAGTCGCACATTATCCTCGATTTAATGGCAGGTATCTACAATTACGAAGATAAAACCGTGTGGACTTACGTTCGGGTGGTAAACGATACCCTGGTTACCGGTTACCGTCAAACCAATGGATGGGCCAGAACAAGAACTGTATATTTTGCAATGAGTTTCTCTAAACCTTTTAAAAGCTACGGCCGTAAAAGTTATGATCCTAAACAGGCATACAGGGGATTTTGGGGTAAATTTAACCAGGAACAGAACTTCCCGGAAATTGCAGGCAAAAAAATAAAAATGTTCTTTGATTTTGATACGCAGGAAGGAGAGAAGATCAAAATTAAATTTGCTTTATCGCCGGTTAGCCAGGAAAATGCCTTGCAGAATATGCGTGCAGAAATTTCGGGCTGGGATTTTGAGAAAGTAAAAGCACAGGCACAGGCAACATGGAACAAAGAACTGAACAAAATTCAGGTAAGCACTTCTAACGATAATAAAATAAACTTTTACACGGCTTTATATCATGCCAATATTAATCCGACCACCTATACGGATGTAAACGGTGAATATAAGGGGTTAGATCAGGGAATACATAAAGCAGACGGTTTCACCAATTACACCACGTTCTCTCTTTGGGATACTTATCGTGCACTACATCCTTTTTTTAATATTACACAGCCTTCACGTAGTAACGATATGGTGAAATCAATGTTGGCACATTACGATCAAAGCAGCCTGCACATGTTGCCGATCTGGTCGCACTATGCCAACGATAACTGGTGTATGAGTGGTTACCACAGTGTTTCGGTAATTTCTGATGCCATTATTAAAGGCACTTATACCGGTGATGCCAATAAAGCGTTGGATGCCTGCGTTGCCACAGCTAAACATCGCGATTATGAAGGAATTGGCTATTACATGGATAAAGGTTACATCCCTGCCGAAAAATCGGGAATTTCGGTTTCCAATAACCTGGAATATTCTTACGATGACTGGTCGATTGCGCAATTGGCGAAGAAATTGAACCGTATGGATATTTACGACGAATTTATTAAACGTTCAAACAACTGGAAAAACAACTATGACAGTGCTTCAGGGTTTATGCGTCCGAAATTGTCTGATGGTACTTTTAAAAAGTCATTTGATCCAAAAGATACCGAGGGGCAGGGTTTTATTGAGGGAAACAGCTGGAACTACAGTTTTTTCGTGCCGCAAGATCCGGCCTCGCTGATCGATCTGATGGGTGGTAAAAGGAAATTTGCCATGCGTTTAGATACTTTGTTCACCATGCATTTACCTGATGAGTTTTTTGCGCATACTGAAGATATTACCCGCGAAGGCATAATTGGTGGTTATGTACATGGAAATGAACCTGCGCACCACATTGTATATCTTTACAATTGGACCGATCAGCCCTGGAAAACACAGGCCCAGGTTCGCCACATCTTAAACATGCAGTATAAACCTACTGCTGATGGTTTAGGCGGAAATGATGATTGCGGACAAATGAGCGCCTGGTACATGTTCTCTTCATTAGGTTTTTACCCGGTAGCACCAGGTTCTGATGTATACGCTTTAGGTAGCCCATTGGTAAACCATGGCGTAATTAATCTGGAAAACGGTAAAACCTTTACGGTTGAAGCCATTAAACAAAGTGATAAAAATATTTACGTAGAGAAGGTTTTATTGAACGGAAAAGAAATTACCGATCATAAAATTAAACACGCAGATATCACCAACGGTGGAAAGCTTACTTTTTACATGAGCGCAAAACCTAAAAAATAATTTCTTCTCATCCTGTACCACAAATGCGCCGGCCATAGTAGCCGGCGTTTTGTTTTATGGTTCATTAGTCGATGGTTGATAGTCAAAAGCTATAATATACTCCGGTACTGCCGATTTCGGAATATTAACCTTAAATTAACTTATTCAGTAATGCTTAATGATAAAAGATAGCACCAAATCTTCAAAGCAAAATCACCAGACTACCGGCTACAATCATACTGCCACCAATTAATGTTTTAGCATCAATGGGTTCTTTTAAGATCAGAAAAGCCAGGCCCATTGCAATCGCTACGCTTAATTTATCAATCGGAGCTACTTTAGAAACATTTCCCGTTTCGAGGGCTTTAAAATAGAAAATCCATGATAATCCTGTTGCCAATCCAGATAATCCCAGAAATATCAGGTTGTTTTTACTCAAATTTTTAAGCTGGGAAATTTCTCCGGTTGCTAAAACAATGCCCCAGGCTATAAAAAGAATGACTATAGTTCTGATGGCTGTTGCCATATTTCCATTTACACCTTTTAGCCCAACTTTAGCTAAAATGGCTGTGGCAGCAGCAAACACAGCAGAAAGTATTGCATAAAATTTCCACATGATTTAATTTTTAATTCAAAATACAAAATATTTACGTATGAAGTAAAGCTTCTTATCCCAGGAATTTTTTAACGGGTTTGAATCAATTTAATTAAATATAAATTTTGATATCCGGATTATCTATCGTAATATTGCGATATAAATTATGGGACTTACCAAAACTGAAATCTTTACGGAAGAGCAGAATCAGATGGCAGCTTTACTAAAAGCGATGGCGCATCCGGCCAGGATAGCCATTCTTCAGCGTATCCTCAAATCCAACACCTGTATTTGTGGCGATCTGGTCGACGAATTGGGTTTAGCGCAGGCAACCATTTCACAACACTTAAAGGAGCTTAAGAATGCCGGCATTATACAAGGCACTATTGAAGGGGTAAGCGTTTGTTATTGTATAGAACCTAAAATGTGGAAATTGCTCCAAAACCAGTTGGAGGGTTTCTTCTCATCATACAAAGGCGAACAAAACTGCTGTTAAAATTTTTTACATCAATTAATCGTTAAATTGCAATATTATGATCAATACATTTTTAGATTGGAGCAGCTTCAAAGCTAAACTTCAACAACATCCCGAATCGTCACTGCAGTTCCAATATGCTACCGGTAAATGGGTAAATGCCAATTACCACATTACCGAAATTAAACAAGCGCCAATTACCTCTGTAGATTGTGGAGGTGTAATGAATACCTGGACAGAAATTATTGTTCAGTTATGGGAGCCGGCCGAAGCGGAAGAAGGCAGGGCCATGCAGGTTAAAAAAGCATTATCGATCATTGAGTTGGTAGAAAGCAAAATATTGTTAAGCCCAACCGGGATTGTGAAAATTGAATTCGGCAATTCTGAATTTGATACCAGGCAGATGTATCCTGGTGAATTTAAAGCTGATGGAAACAATCTGATCATAAACCTGACGCCCGATGCCACACAATGTAAGGCGATAAACCGCGGTGGAAGTTGTGGTACTACTGCAGCAGGTGAAGAATGTTGTGCACCTGCACAACCTGTAAAAAGAAAGATCGAATTGGTAAACCTGGCAGCCGGTCAAAATAGCTGTACACCGGGCAGTGGTTGTTGTTAATTACTTAAAATTTATATCAATGAAAAATGTGTTGGTACTCTGCACCGGTAACAGTTGCAGGAGTCAACTGGCAGAGGGGTATTTAAAATACTTTGCTCAAAACAGCGCAAAAATTTATAGCGCGGGTATCGAAGTGCATGGCGTTAACCCGAGGGCTATAAAAATAATGGCCGAAGATGGAATCGATATTTCCGGGCAAACGTCTAACAACATCGAAGAATATATTGATGTTCCTTTCGATTATGTGATTACCGTATGCGATCATGCCAAAGAAAATTGTCCGTATTTTCCAACTCAGGCAATAAAACTCCACCATAACTTTCCCGACCCGGCCAAAGCCGTAGGTACTGAAGCAGAAATTATGGCACAATTCAGAAGTACGAGAGATTTGGTTAAAGCTTACATCGAGAATTTTGTAAATGAAAATTTAAAAAAATAAGATGTCGGCAAATAATTGTACTCCGGTAGCTGAACGGAAACAGCTAGGTTTTTTGGACCGGTATTTAACGATCTGGATTTTCTTGTCGATGCTTTTAGGAGTAGCACTGGGCTTTTTATTTCCTTCCTCTGCTGTTTTGATCAATTCTTTTTCCAGTGGGAGCACAAACATTCCCTTAGCAATCGGATTAATGCTGATGATGTACCCACCCTTAGCAAAAGTGAATTACCAAAATCTGGGCGAAGTATTCAAAAACACCAGGGTATTAGGAGTTTCTTTGATTTTAAATTGGGTTATTGGCCCATTTTTAATGTTTTTTCTGGCGATTATTTTTTTACATGCTTATCCCGAATACATGGTTGGTTTAATTATGGTCGGCCTGGCAAGATGTATAGCAATGGTGGTAGTGTGGAATGAACTGGCAGACGGAAACCGCGAATATGCTGCCGGTTTGATTGCCCTCAACAGTATTTTTCAGGTATTGTTGTACAGTGTATTCGCCTATTTCTTTATCACCATTTTGCCACCTGTATTTGGTTTAAAAGGTTTAATGGTATCAATTTCAATTTTAGAGATTGCAAAAAGCGTAGGCATTTACCTGGGTATTCCGTTTGTATTAGGCATTTTAAGTCAAAAAATCCTCATTAAATGGAAGGGAGAAACATGGTTCCGCACAATCTTCATTCCTGCAATTTCGCCTGTAACGCTAATTGCTTTGCTATTTACCATTGTGGTGATGTTCAGTTTAAAAGGAGAACTGATTGTACAGATCCCGCTCGACGTGTTGAGGATCGCCTTACCTTTAATCATTTATTTTGTGATAATGTTTGTAATCAGTTTCTTCACAGGTAAATATTTTGGCGCTGATTATAGCAAAAGTACCGCTATTGCTTTTACCGCTACAGGAAACAACTTCGAATTGGCTATTGCTGTAGCCATTGGTGTATTCGGTATCCATTCAGGCCAGGCATTTGCCGGTGTAATTGGCCCTTTGGTAGAGGTTCCTGCTCTAATTGCTTTGGTAAATTTAGCGAAAGGGATCAGGAAGAGATATTTCAGTTAGAAGATAATCGTCATCTCGACTGAAGTGCGGCGAAATGCCCGCCCCTAAACGGGCGGGGAGAGATCCCTTTTGGTAGATTTAGCTTCGCTGAGCCTTCGGGTTCTCGGCTTCGTAGCACTCCGCTCGAAATGACGATCACTGGGCGGCTGTCATCATTTAATTATTCAATTTTAGCAATTGGATTTTGTGACGGCGACAGTTTCAAATTTTAAGCATTCACCTCATCAAAATTGGTGGCAGTTGCTAAATATTTCCAATTGGCCATATCTTTCTGTACATCTGCAATTTTTGCATCGGCAACCTGGTAAGCATCAGGTCCAAGAAATAAATGGAGCGGTGGATTTTCGCTTTTTGCAGCTTCAATAATCACCTCAGCTGCTTTGGCCGGATCGCCGGGCTGTTGGTTATTGATGTCGTTCTGGTGTGTGGCCTGCGATGCGCGTACTTCTTTGTAAGCCTCAATCGGTGCATTTGGCACAGCTAAAGATCCTTCAGTTAAAAATGCAGTCCTGAAATAACCCGGTTCTACAACTGTTGCTTTAATTCCCATTGATTTTACTTCAGCAGCCAGCGATTCGGTAAAGCCAGCTACCGCAAATTTAGTGGCGCAATAAATGCCGAAACCCGGGAAATTGCCTGAAAAGCCACCTATGGATGAAATATTAAAGATATGCCCAGATTGTTGTTTTCGTAACTGTGGAAGCACCTTTCTGATCACATTTAAGGAACCGAAAACGTTCACATCGAAATTTTGACGCGATTCCTTATCGCTTAACTCCTCCAACGCACCAAGCATGCCATAGCCCGCATTGTTTACTACCACATCTATCTGGCCAAATTTGGTGATGGTTTGGCTAACTGCTGTTTCTACACTGCTTTCGTCGATTAAATCAACACTTAAAGGTAAGAAGTTTTCATTTTCACCTACCGCTTTGATTAAATCGTTTAAATTTCTTGAAGTTGCGGCTACATTAAAGCCATTGTTTAATAATGTTTTTACTAAGGTAAGTCCCAGGCCTTTTGATGCGCCGGTTACCAACCATACTTTTTGATTTTTCATGATATTGTTTTTTAGAATGAAATGAATTATCGGGGTTGAATCCTGAAGTTTATCTGAGAATTTGTCACGTTGAGCTCGGCCTTTACTGAGCCTGACAAAAACACTTTAGACATTTTATGGCAGTTCCTTCAACAAGGCTTCGAATGACAATTCTGTAGTTACGAAACAACCTTTTTTCGCTTACTAATTCGCTTTTAGCATCTGATTAATTGTCGAAATCGGTTGAAATCGTGATGGCTTTCCAATCCTGAAACTCTTTTGTTAAAGCTTCTATCTTGTTACTTGCCCTCTGGAAAGCATCGTTACCTAACAGTAAATGAACCGGTGCGTTTGGCATACTGGCTAACGAGATCATGGCAGCGGCAGCTTTCTCAGGATCACCGATCTGCTGACCATCCATTTTCAGGTATTTGCTGTGTATCGCCCGTACTTCTTCATATTCGGCAATAGGGTTGGCTGCCAAAATTAACGAATCGGGGGTTAAGAAACTGGTTCTGAATGCACCGGGAGCCACAACCGTTACCTTTATACCAAATTCCTTAAGGTCTTCGGCCGATACTTCCGACAAAGCAATTACCGCCGATTTAGTTGCAGCATATATGGCCCAACCGGTTGCACCAGCGATGCCCGCAATTGATGCAATGTTAATGATGTGACCGGCCCGTTGTGCCCTTAAATAGGGGGTAACTTTTCTGATCACATTTAGTGTTCCAAAAACATTAACATCAAAACTAGTGCGTGTTTCGGCATCAGTCAATTCTTCAATGCTTCCCCCGATACCATAGCCCGCATTATTGATCACCACATCAATCCTTTCGAATTTTGCAATAGTGGCTTTTACTGCTTCCTCCACACTTTTTTCATCAGCCAGGTTAACGGCCAGTGGAAGAAATTTTCCCGCATCTGCATTTACTGCTTTCTTAAGTTCATCAATATTTCTTGAAGTGGCCGCAACAGATTGGCCAGCTTTAAGCAATTGGTTTACCAAACTTAATCCCAAGCCTTTTGATGCCCCGGTAATAAACCAAACTTTTTTCATGCCCATAGTTTTATCCTTTTTTGTTAAGACAAAATTAGGGTACCAATGAATTTATTTTATTACGTTAATCAAACCAATGATTACGAAATTCAAACAATTCGATAAGAAGTAGGAGTGTGGTTGGTCAGCTTTTTGAAAAAGTTGTTGAAATGAGTAGGTTCTTCAAATCCGAGGCAATAACCTATTTCTGATATGTTCCAGTCTGTATGCTTCAGTAAAGCTTTTGCTTCACTTAATAAACGTTCCGTAATATAATGGGTAGTCGTTTTACCTGTAGTTTCTTTTATTGCACGGTTTAAGTGGTTTACATGTATCGAAAGCTGCGACGCATAATCTTTGGCCGAGCGCATGGTAAACCTCTGACTGGTGGTTTCTATTGGAAATTGTCGTTCCAGTAATTCGGTAAAAACAGAAGTGATCCTGGTATTGGCATCGGTGTGTTTGAATAAATTCTCCGATGGCTCTGTTTTTAATGCAAAATGGGTAATTTCTGTTATATAGTTGCGGAGCAGATCATATTTGTAAATATAATCGGTATTAATTTCCTCAAACATTTTAGCAAAAATTGCCTCTATCTGCCTGTCCTGCTGTTCATTCAGGATGTATGCAGGTTTCCCGCCAGGCGTAAACATCGGCAGATCGCCAATGTTTCCACGGATCTTTTCAGTAAAAAAAGCTTCGGTAAAAATACAGAAATAGCCTGTTACCTCACTTTGTTTGCCACTTGCAAGCTCCCAGGTATAGGGCACCAGCGGATTGAAGAAAATTAAAGCCGTGCCGTTAATCTCGATACTCTTATCGGCATAGTGGTAAACATTATGTCCGCGCGTAAGACAGATTTTATAATAATCCCTGCGGTTATAACTCATTGGCTTAGTATCATCGCGCAAGCAATCTTCCAGTTTAAAAACATTAAAATGGCCTACGCCATTCTGCAGGTTATCCGGGAGGAATTTAAATTTGTTCTGATAAAAATCTTCAATGGTTTCTGGCTTGTTCATGCATCAAAGTTACAAAATTCAAACGGAATACAAATTTATACCAATAATGAAAGCAAGGGTTACCATGAAAAGGAGATTGCGATGATAAAAATAGTTGCATTTAATATACCGATTGGTATATATTTGCTTCGTCAATTTTAAATGATCATGACCAAGGCAGAAAAAACCAGAAATTTCATTGTAGAGAAAACAGCACCCATTTTTAATATGAAAGGTTATGCAGGTACTTCTTTAAATGATATAACTGCGGCTACTGGTTTAACCAAAGGCAGTATCTATGGAAATTTTGCCAATAAGGATGAAGTAGCCCTGGCTGCTTTCGATTATAACCTAAAAACAGTCTCATCCAGGATAGACGCTGAAATGGATAAACAGGCCAGCATCAAAGAGAAATTATTGGTTTACATCATGATTTATCAAAATTTTCTTAGCGGCACAGTAACGGAAGGTGGCTGCCCGATTTTAAATACCGCCATTGACGCCGATGATACCCATCCGGCACTAAGAGCGAGAGCAGTAAAGGCAGTGATGGGCTGGAAAAATAAGATTATTAAACTGATTGAAACGGGTATTGCTAACAAAGAAATCAGTGCAGATCACAATCCGGAGCAGGTTGCGCTCACGGTTATTGCCATAATAGAAGGCGGAATTATGATCTCCAGGTTAACAGCAAAGCCTTCACATTGGGATTTAATTATGGATTCGTTAAAAAAATACGTGAACAGCCTGAGCTAAAAAATTTTAACCAAAAATATACCGATTGGTATTTTAATATGAAAAGAAGCAGAACAATCACCTGGAACGACCCCATGGAGGGCGCAAAAGAAGCCATGAAGATGGATGGAATTGCTTATTTACAGGCCATGAGCGATCATAAACTTCCTTTGCCACCGCTTCTGTATACATTAGACTTTAGTGTTAGCCAGATTGAAGCGGGAAACGTAGTTTTTGAATTTACACCTCAGGAATTTCACTACAACCCGATCGGCACCGTGCATGGTGGGGTAATCACTGCTATTTTAGATTCGGCTATGGGCTGTTCGGTCCATTCGCTTTTACCTGCCGGTAAAGGCTATACCACTTTAGAGCTGAAGGTAAATTTCCTGAAAGCCATTACCATAAAAACCGGCAAACTAAAAACCCTGGGTAAGGTGATCAACCTGGGTGGCCGGACCGCATTGATAGAAGCCCAATTGCTTGATGAAAATAATGCAGTTTACGCTCACGCGGTGAGCACCTGTTTAATCTTAAAATTTTAAAAAAATATAAAAAATGAAAACTTCAAAAAATACCGTTTTATTGATCGGCGGAACAGCTGGTATCGGTTTAGAAATTGCAAAACAGTTAACCGCTCTGGATAATCATGTCATTATTACCGGCAGAAACCAAAACAGGCTGGATGCGGCAGCTGCATCATTACAAAATGTAACGACTATTCTTTCTGATGTGAGCAAAGCTGATGATGTAGAGCAGTTGGTAAACCGAATCAAAGCTGAATTTCCTCAATTGAATATCGTGATCAATAATGCGGGTAGGGCAATTCTTTACAATCTGGCCGATCCAAACCAGGATGCTTTTACTAATGCGCAAGATGAAATGTTAACCAATTATTTATCAATCATCAGGATTAACCAAAAGTTATTGCCTGTTTTGTTAGCACAGGAATCATCTGCAATTGTTAATGTCTCATCAATTGTGGCTTATGTTCCGGGAATAAGTTTGCCTACTTATGCAGCCAGTAAAGCCGCACTTCATTCGTATAGTACTTCATTAAGATTAAGTTTAGAAGAAACTCCTGTAAAGGTTTTCGAATTGATGCCTCCGTTGGTAGATACTGAATTTTCAAAAGAAATCGGTGGACACAATGGTATCAAACCATCTGTTGTAGCAGATGATTTATTGGCTGCATTGGCCAATGACGAATATGAAATCAGGGTAGGCGATACGGCAAAGATTTACGAATTGTTCAGGCAGTCGCCCATTGATGCTTTAAATGTAATGAATGCGAGCAGAAAAGCTGCGATTGATGCTATTCAGCATTAACCTTAAAATCAGGCAAGGATTTCCTTTGCTTTTATTATGACATTTTTCACCGCAGGAATGTTTACTTTCGCGGCAATAAGTGTAAAAAGCTCAAATGATCAAACTTATTACATTGTGTGGTTATTTGAGCTTCGTGACTAAAAAAAATAAAATGAAAAGAGTAGTAGTAACAGGTTTGGGCGCTATAACCCCGCTTGGCAATACTGTTGAGCAGTTTTGGCAACAGATTTTAGCTGGTAAAAGCGGTATTGGCCCGATTACAAAATTTGACCCGGCTAAATTTAAAACGCAATTTGCAGGCGAAGTAAAGGATTTTAATCCTGAAGAATACCTGGAGAAAAAAGAAATTAAAAAGTACGACCTTTTTACCCAATATGCGATTGGCTCGAGCGATCAGGCGATAAAAGATGCAGGATTGGATTTCGGCAATATGAGCAACGATCAGCTAGCCGAAGTTGGGGTAATCTGGGCAACAGGGAACGGCGGTATCGGTACTTTTGAATCGCAACTGGAAGAATTTCATGCCGGAGACGGAACGCCGCGGTTTAACCCTTATTTCATTCCGAAAATGATTGTTGATATTGCCGCCGGTGCTATTTCTATCCGCCATAAACTACGCGGACCAAATTATTGTACGGTTTCGGCATGTGCTTCATCAAATACTGCAATTATTAATGCATTTGATACCATTCGTTTAGGTAAGGCAAACGTCATGATCGCAGGTGGTTCGGAAGCGGCTCTGACCAAATCATCAGTCGGTGGATTTAATGCAGCCCAGGCTTTATCTAAAAATAATGAAGATCCGAAAGGCGCATCTAAACCGTTTGATAAAGACAGGGATGGATTTGTGATGAGCGAAGGTGCTGGGGCCCTGGTTTTAGAAGAGCTGGAACATGCTTTACAACGTGGTGCGCATATTTATGCTGAAATTGTTGGTGGTGGAATGGCTGCAGATGCCTATCACCTTACCGGAACGCCACCTGATGGGATAGGTGCTGCTCTGGGAATGACAAAAGCGTTGAACGATGCTGGCATTACTGCAGATAAAATCGATTATATTAATGCTCATGCTACTTCAACCGGATTAGGCGATTTAAGTGAATTACAGGGGATTAATACTGTTTTTAATGGGCTACCTGTGGTAATTGGTGCAACTAAATCCATGACAGGTCATTTATTAGGGGCTGCCGGTGCCGTTGAGAGTTTAATCAGTGTTTTATCCATCAGGGATAATGTAATTCCGCCTACCATTAACACTAAAAATCTTGACGAAAATATTCCGGAAGGACTAAACATAGTATTGGCTGAACCGATTAAAAAAGAAATTAATTATGTGCTGAATAACACTTTTGGTTTCGGTGGGCATACGGCAAGTACTATTTTTAAAAAGTATAAAGCTTAGTAGCTTATACATTAATTTGATTGACAGGCCTTAGTATATACTAGGGCCTTTTTTGTAACGGTTCCTTATGGTTGTCCCTCATCTGACAGCTATCCTAAAGGAATAATGAAATGATACAAAAAAGCACAGATAAAAATTATTTATCTGTGCTTATTCTTTGATTTACAATGTGTTTGCACACACTATAGTAAAACTATGCCTGCAAATCAGCCATTATTGCTTTAATCTTTTCTCCAAGCTGAGCATTAACAGTATCAAAATCTTTTCTGTCAGCTAAAGGTGCGTTAACACTGCAATAGAATTTAATTTTTGGTTCCGTACCGCTCGGACGTGCAGAAACAATGCTGCCATCTTCGGTAATAAACTGTAAAACGTCAGAAGTTGGATAATCCAATTTGGTTACTTTCCTCGTTGCTAAATCAGTTTCCTGGCTTAGTTCGTAATCTTTCAATACTGAAACTTTCGATCCGCCTAAACTCGCGGGCGGATTTTCCCTGAATTTAACCATCATGGCTTTAATTTCTTCGGCACCTGATTTACCTTTTTTGGTGAGCGAAACCAGGTCTTCCTTATAAAGGCCATATTCTACATACATATCCAGCAATGCATTATATAAACTTGCACCTTTATCTTTGTAATAGGCTGTCATTTCTGAAATGAACGCAGCAGAAACCACGGCATCCTTATCGCGTACCAAATCGCCGATCAGGTAACCGTAACTCTCTTCTCCGCCACCGATAAAATATTTTTTACCTTCCAGCTCTGTCATTAACTGGCCAATGTATTTAAATCCGGTTAAAGTATTATAATAGGTTACATTTTTCTTTTTGGCAATCTCTTCGATCAGGTTGGAAGTTACAATGGTTTTTACAATAAACTGGTTACCATCCAATTTACCGCTGTCTTGCCAGGCTGATAACAAATAATTGATCAATAAACTACCGGTTTGGTTACCATTAAGCAATACCCATTCGCCATTATTATCCTTTACTGCAATACCTACACGGTCAGCATCCGGATCAGTTGCCAATACCAGGTCGGCATCAATTTCTTTTGCCTTGCCCATTGCTAATGTTAAAGCTTCTTTTTCTTCCGGGTTAGGGTATACCACGGTAGGGAAATTTCCATCCGGCTCGCTCTGTTCTTCCACAATGGTTACATTGGTAAAACCGAATTGCTTAAGCGCCTTCGGTACCAGGGTGATACCCGTTCCATGAATAGGAGAGTATACAATTTTTAAATCGTGCTGTCTTTTAATAGCCTCAGGAGAAATAGAAAGTGCAGTAATGCCATCAAGGTAAGCTTTATCTACATCCTCGTCAATGACTTGGATATTGGCATCTACACGGTCAAATTTTACCTCGTCGATACTTTTAATTTTGTTTACCTCATCGATCACCAGTTTATCATCAGGAGAAGTAAACTGGCCGCCATCGGCACCATAAGCCTTATAGCCGTTGTATTCTTTAGGGTTATGTGATGCCGTTAACATCACCCCGCTTTTACAACCAAAATAACGCACCGCGAATGACAGTTCTGGTGTTGGCCTTAAAGCAGAAAAGAAATAAACCTGGATGCCGTTTGCCGAAAAAACATCTGCCGTAATTTTAGCAAAATAATCAGAATTATTACGGCTATCATGCGCAATGGCTACGCTGATTTTTTCACCGGGATATTTGTTGTTCAAATAATTGGCAAGCCCTTGTGTAGCCGTACCAACGGTATATTTATTGATTCGGTTAGAACCCGCGCCCATAATGCCGCGTAAACCACCTGTTCCAAATTCTAAACTTTTATAAAATGCATCAGTTAATTCGGTAGTTGCATTTTTATCTACAAGGGCCTGTATCTCTGCCTTGGTATTTTCATCATAATTTCCAGTTAACCACTGATTGATTGTGGCTTGTGTTGATTGGTCAATTGCCTGCATTGAGCTGTTTATTTAATTTAATTTCTGGTGTTGAACAAATTTTAACGGATGATGTTTGGTTTAAAGCCATTTATTTCTATGCATCCAAATTTTATTTTGTTGAGGGTGTTGCTTTTAAGTTGCTTTTGCTTATTTTCACGCCCCGATACAATAATAAAGAAAATTACATATTCCAGTATTAAAAATGAAAATATTAAAATTTGGGGGTACTTCTGTAGGTAGTCCCGAGCGCATGACGAAGTTGTTGGATATTATTAATCCAAATGAAGAGCAGATTGTAGTTTTATCAGCCGTGTCTGGTACTACAAATAGTTTAGTAGAAATTGCAAATTATTTTTTAGCTGGAGATAAGAAGAAGGGAAGCGAGTGTGTCGAAAATCTGTATCAAAAATATAAAACTTTTGTTGTGGAGTTATTGCCTGCTGCCGGGTTCCAGGAGCAGGGAAATGAAGTGATCGATTATCATTTCGGTTTCCTGGCCGGATTGGCGAACGATATTTTCACCTCAGTTGAAGAAAAAGTAGTGTTGGCACAGGGCGAGCTATTGTCTACCACGTTATACCATATTTATTTAAAATCAATCGGTGTTTCATCGGTATTGTTGCCAGCACTAGATTTTATGAAAACAGATGAAGACAATGAACCCGATATTCCTTTTACCACCAAACACTTAACACCTTTGCTTGAGCAGCATAAAGGCAATAAACTGTTCATTACACAGGGGTACATCTGTCGTAACAGTTTTGGCGAAGTAGATAACCTACGCCGTGGGGGCAGCGATTATACCGCATCATTATTGGGTGCGGCAATTCTGGCCGAGGAAGTTCAGATCTGGACAGATATTGATGGCATGCACAACAACGATCCGCGGATTGTGAAAGGGACTAAACCTATTGCCCAGTTATCGTTCGACGAAGCCGCCGAGCTGGCTTATTTTGGAGCAAAGATTTTGCATCCACAATCGGTTTTCCCGGCACAGAAATATAAAATCCCGGTTCGTTTATTAAACACCATGGAACCTTCAGCGGCAGGTACTTTAATTACCCACGACAGCGAGAAAGGTAAGATTAAATCAATCGCTGCTAAAGACGGCATTACGGCAATCCGTATCCAATCAAGCAGGATGTTACTGGCTTATGGCTTTTTACGACGTGTTTTTGAGGTTTTTGAACGCTATAAAACCCCGATTGATATGATTACCACTTCGGAGGTTGCCGTATCATTAACGATTGATGAAACGGCTCATTTGCCACAGATTATCGAAGAACTGGAAAGCTTCGGAACAGTTGAAGTCGATACCGACCATAGCATTGTATGCGTGGTGGGCGATTTCGGTTCGGAGAAACACGGTTTTGCCAGCAGGGTTTTGGAAGGCTTAAAACACATTCCGATCCGTATGATTTCTTACGGGGGAAGCAACTATAATGTATCGCTTCTGATTTTGAGCGAGTATAAAACCGAGGCATTAAGAAGCCTCCATAACCGCTTATTCGAATAAGAGGAAAAAGGCTCCCATAACAACCAGCAGGCCGATCAGGAAATGAAAAGCCAAAAAGCTTGCTGGTAACAGTCCATTTTTATGCTTTTTGTAGGAATTGAATAACCCTGCAGAAAGAATAAGGATAATAAATAGGGCAGCCGCTATCTTCATTTTTTGATAAATAAAAGAAACAATACAATAAAGAGTAAAACAATAAAAAACCTGATTTTTCCATTGTATTGCTTCCGGGTAATTCTTCCATGCTTTAAATCCAGGTAGTTACCTAAATAAATTAGCCCAAAGAATAAAATTAAAATTATAATAAGGAATCTGAACATGTTCGCCGATAAAGATATATCAAAGTTTAACAATATTGAAACACCTTTTTACTACTATGATACCGATCTGTTACAGGAAACCTTGCACACCTGTGCCACTGCAGCAGCTCCGTATAAATTCCATATCCACTATGCATTAAAGGCAAATTTCAATGCTGTACTGTTAAACCAGATCAAAGAAATCGGTTTCGGTGCCGATTGTGTGAGTGCAGGAGAGGTGAGAAGGGCCGTTGAGGTTGGTTTCGACAATAAAAAAATCGTATTTGCCGGGGTAGGCAAATCAGATAAAGAAATAAATGAAGCGCTTGATCTTGACATTTTCTGCTTTAATGTAGAATCTATCCAGGAACTGGCAGTACTTAACGAACTTGCCGGTAAAAAAGGTAAAATTGCCCAGGTTGCCATCCGCATCAATCCTAACGTTGATGCCCATACCCACCACAACATTACCACCGGCCTGGACGAAAATAAATTCGGGATTAACTCCTGGGACCTGCCAGAGTGTGCTGAAACTTTAAACGCTTCGCCGAACCTGAAATTTATAGGTATCCACTTTCATATCGGTTCGCAGATTACCAACCTCGATGTATATAAAAACCTTTGTGTACGGGTAAACGAATTCGCTGCATGGTTTGAAGATAAAGGATTTAGCCTTAAAGTATTAAACGTTGGCGGCGGCTTAGGTATCGATTATTACCATCCTGATCACCAAATTCCTGACTTTAAATCTTATTTTAAGATTTTTAACGAGTTTTTGACGGTTAAACCTGGCCAGGAAGTACATTTCGAGCTGGGAAGAGCATTGGTAGGTCAATCGGCTTCATTAATTACGCGGGTACTGTACATTAAAAACGGAAAGAAGAAGAATTTTGTCGTTTTAGATGCAGGTATGACCGAATTGATGCGCCCAGCCTTATATCAGGCTTACCATAAAATCGAGAATCTTTCAAAAACTCCAAACTCCAAACTCCAAACCCCAAACTTGATTAAGTATGATATAGTGGGGCCAATCTGTGAAAGTACCGATTGTTTTGGCAAAGAAGTAGAACAACCTGAATCATTCAGAGGCGATATTTTCGCGATCCGCAGTGCAGGTGCTTATGGAGAAGTAATGGCATCAAAATATAACCTAAGAGATGCGATAAGATCCGTTTATAGTTACGAGATATAATTACCATTCTAAAAAGGTCGTCATTTCGAGCGGAGTGCAACGAAGTCGGGAAATCTATTCTGGCAGATCTCTCCGCTTTACTGCGTTCCGGTCGAGATGACGATTTTTTCTTTCAATCAGATCGTCTCCAAATACAGTTTCTGAAGATCAACGGCCGAAATATCCTTGGCTTCCAATGTATGCATCAGCGTTCCCTGTCGCATAATCCCAATCCTGGTTCCCACATTAACGGCATTAAAAATATCATGTGTGGCCATAAAAACACTTCTGCCATCACGAGAAAGCTGTTTTACAATTTCGCTAAACTCATCGGTCGCTTTGGGATCCAGGCCACTTGTAGGTTCATCCATTAAAATAACCTTCGCATTTTTAGCCACAGCAATGGCAATCCCTACTTTTTGCCTCATTCCTTTACTATATTGGCCTACTCTTTTATGGAAAGCTTCGGGTTGCAAACCAGCCTTAAGCAAAAATGCTTCAAGCTCATTTATGGTGTAGCTGTAACCTGCAATACGGCTAAAAAAATCGAGGTTTTCTATGCTGCTCAGGTGACCATAAAGCATAACCACTTCCGGGATATAGGCTAAAAACTGTTTGGTTTGTGCATTGTTAGGGCTAACCAATATATTGTTTATCCTGGCTTCGCCACTGCTGGCTGCCGTGAAACCCAGAAAAAGGTTGATGGTAGTGGTTTTACCTGCTCCGTTCTGTCCAAGCAAACAAAATACTTCCCCAGCTTCTACTTTTAAATTCAGGTTGTTTAGCGCAACATGCTCCTGGTACTTTTTGGTTAATCCAATGGCTTCTAACATATGAAAAGATTAAAATTTTACACCTAGCGAAAGTCTGATGGTAAAAGGCTCACCTTCGATAAAGAAATAATTGTTACCCGGGTATGGAAAATCTGTAGTAATGTCTCCAGATGCCATATAACGCTTGTTGGTTAAATTATCTGCAATTAACCTGAACATGTATTTAGGATTGCTAAAACTCAAACCTGCATCAAATTTGGTATAGTTATGCAGGTAGGTATCCTTCTGGCTGATTGCTGAAAGTTTGGCGATGGTGGTTTGCCCCGCACTGATCGAAATTTTGTTAAAACCTTTTAAAGAAATACTGTATTGCAACCAGGTATTAAACACCTGTTGAGGCACATCGGGCATTTTCTGGCCCACAATTGATGGATCGTCGGCTGTTGGATTTAAGTTATTGTCTTTGGTAACTTTGGCATCTACATAAGTGTAATTGGTAATCAGCGAGAGGCAATCGGTAATATTTCCGATTACGTCAATCTCAAAACCATTGCTCACTACTTCACCTAATTGAAGATAATAGGCAATTGCCCCTGCAGAGGCCGCGTAATTCCTGAAATCTCTTGCCGCTACATTCCTTTTTACGGTATGGAAACCATTTATTGTCGTCAGCAAACGGCCATTAAACCAGTTCTTTTTAAGGCCAAGTTCAAGGTTAGTGCCTAACTCGGGCTCAACGGGCTTTGAGGCTGTAACCGTTTTTTGTCCGGACTGCGGACCATCAATAGTTTCGGTAACCACCTGGCCCGTCTTGGGTACAAAGGATTGATCAAATAGAAAATAAACAGAAGATGTAGAATCAGGCATGAAACTTAATGCAACCCTGGGCGAAAAAGCATGTTGTTTATAGTAGTCGGGCACACGCGGACCTCTGGTTGTGGTTAAAATATTGCGGTTGCGGTAATCTGTATAACGCGCACCAACAGTGAGTAGAAATTTATCCAGCGTGATATTGTCATAAATATAAGCTGCAGAATAGTGGATGTGGTTCTCCTGCCTGATTGATCTTTTGGTAATACTCACTGTATTCGGGTCTACATAAAAATTAGGATTATTCCTGTCAAATGGGGTAGAAGTGACGCCATAGTAGGTAGATAAAGAGTCGTTACCTTTGGTATAATCACTTCCGACCAGTAAATTATGCTTAAATGCACCGGTTTTAAATTTTCCCGATAAAAACAGGTTGGTATTATAAGTTTCGCCCAACAGGTTTGAGTTGCTTGCAATGCGGCTGGTTTTGCCCTGATCGTTAAAACTGATCGATGTCCGGTTATTTGCCGATACCATGTACCATTGCTTGGCTGGCGATTTGACAAAATTTGACTGGGAGGTCAGTTGCCAGTTCTCGTTGAATTTATGAACGGCACTAAACCTGAACGTATGGGTTTGCGAAACACTCAATGGCAGGCCGATACCGGCACTGAAATTTAGACCGACCGGATCCTGTAATACATCTTTATCCTGGCGTAATTTGTTAATGGATGAGCCGTTTTTAACCTCTCCACGAATATAATTGTACTCAGCAATCAGGTAAGTGCAGGGACTGAAGTTGTATTGCAACACAGGTGCAAATACATATTTGGTGGTTTTCATGTAATTCAGGTACGAATCCTGGTGCTGAAACGCCGTATTAAAACGGTAAGATAAACCCTTGTTTTTTAAAGCACTTCCAATATCTGCAGTAGCGCGCAAAAGATTATAATTACCACCGCTAAGCTGTACATTCAATAGTTTTTCCTTCGGCGATTTGGTTACAATATTTAAAGTCCCACCGGGTTCTCCTAAAGCACTTATAAAGCCTGCCGGACCTTTAATAAATTCGAGGTTTTCGATTAATGATTCATCATCCAGTGTTGCACCCAAAACCAGGCGGTTTGGCATACCATTAATTGTGGTGGCAGCATTAAATCCCCTCACTTTTATAGAAGCAGAATTATCGAAAGGCGAGCTGTTATATCCAAAATATACACCGCTGGCATTTCTGGCCATATCTTTTAACTGTAATCCGCCTTGCTGCTGTATCAGGGAAGAAGAAATGCTGATGATATTTTGTGGCATCTGCAATAGCGGTACCTGCATCCTCAAGCTATTGGATAAGGTATCTTTTTTTAGTTTAACGGCTTTCTGACCATCAATGCGAACCTCATTAAGCTGGCGTACCTTGGCAGTTGAATCCAGTACCGGTCTGTTATGTTTATCGTGTTGGGCATAAACCTGTAGGATCAAAGTCAATAAAAACAAGATGAGGTAAAATTTTTTCTTCATTTTTTGTGTGTGTTATTAATGTGTAATGGTTTGAGTTAAATTTTAATGGGGAGTTTTATTGCGAGCAAGATGATGCAGAAACCGATACCAAACAGGTATAAGATGCCAAATAAAATATGCTGGTTTTTATTAGCTTTTTCCTTGAGTTTAAATTCAGGTAGATTTTTTAAATCATTTAGGCTTAGCTTTTTATCTGACACAATATAATCATTCATAAAATCAACCCAGGTCTTTTGAAAGGCATTCACCTGGTCCTGGTAAGAGAGGTAATCTTTCCATCCGCTCTCTGCAATTCCATTCAGCATGTATTGCGTTTTTGTTGCCGGGTTAATCCAGCTTAGGCTAATGGCTGCAGCATTTTGTTTTTCGGGATACTGGTTATAGTTTTCAATAACCTGGGTCATTCGGTGTCCCAAAAGGTAATAATAGGCTGCAAAGCGTTTGTTGCTGTTTTCGCTCGTGTCTGAACTTGTCCTTAAATGGCTGTATTTAGGATTATTCAGGTAAAAGGTATCGATAAGCAGCTTGCGCGGCAAAGCCCAAACGGCTTCGCTATTTTCCCTTAGTGCAACGGCTGCATCAGTTTTTAAAGGAATGGGATGATATAAACGCGCCAGGGCGTTGCACAATGCAGGTAAAAGCATTAAAAAGAAGCTCCACAACCCTAAAAGATAAAGGGCATTGTGCACGGAACTCTGACTCCACCTGATGATGAAAAAAATAATCGCAAACCAAAAGAAAAGATAGGCACTGATGCTAAGCAGCCATAAAATAGCAGCGGACGGATCGAAAGAAATCAGGAATGCAGAACTGATAAAACCGGTTATACTGAGCAGCCAGGCCATAACACCAATCAGCATAAACCTAAAAACCAGTTTATAGCTAATTATCCTGCCAAAATACAGGCCCTGCAATGAAAGCAATTTATCCGTCTGCTGTTCCTTTTCTTTCGATAAAGTATTGTAAGTTAAAGCGATGGCGAGTAAGGGCAACAGGTAGATAATTACATAAGCAAGATCGAAATTGCCAGAAGCAAGCACCTCAGGATTGGAGATTTCTGCATCAGTTCCCTGTATGAAATTACGTTTGCGGGTTATCAAATCATAATAGGGTACCAGGTCCCGTTGTCCGATCGATAAAATACTTATCGGATGAGGTTGATAGATGGCATATAAAGGATTTTTATATTCAATTACGGCAGGTATCCCCGCTTGATTAAACAAGGTTTTTCCCGCTGTGGTAGTGGTATCTGCCGAAAAACTGGCTACAGCTTCCTGATACTTTTTTTGATATCCATGCCGGAGGCTGTCAATGGCCAATAACTGTTTTTGGGTAAAACGGTAACCCTCATAAATACTATAGAGTCCGGCTGCAAAGAAAAAACCGATCAGGACAAGCAAAAATTTTTGCCTGGCCAATAACTTCAGTTCAAATAATAATATGGTTTTAAACAGCTGCATAATTAAGGGCTAATGAACGTGAAGCAATAAATTGAAGTAAAAGGATAAGCAGGAGAATCCAACCCGTTAGGGAAATGATAGCGATTTTTTCTAACTGTAATATCCTGGAGAGTGGTGGTAACTGATAGCTGAAATCTTTGAGCTGGCCAAAATACCTGAGCCCCACCACATATTCACCCTTAACGTCCTTGCCATGCACAGCCAGCTGCATGTTCAGTTTTCTGATGAGGTCGTTCCGGTAAGCCTGTGCCTGTTTAAAAAACTGTTCATGATGATAAAAATCAGAACCTGCCAGCGCCATCGAAAGGCGTTTGGCTGATAGAAAGGGATCGAAAATACCGGATAAGCATAAAAAGTGCTGTTGTTGATTAAAGCTATTTTCAACTTCCTTAAAATAGTGGTTAAAGGCCATGGTACGGTAATCTTCATTAAACTGGAGGGTCATACCGTCTATGTCAAAAGGTAAGTCCTCAATGCGATTTACCTGGTATTTTTTTAATAAACTATTGATATAACGTACGCCACGTGCAGCATAGGGATCCTTTCCATTTAAGCCTTTTCTGTAACCCTGTTCCACTAGATCACTAAAAACTGCCCGCGACATTAGCGGATAACTTCGGTTGGCTATACCTGTTATTAGTTTAGGAAAAATAATGCTCATGAAAATCCAGAAACATAAGGCACTTAACAGTGCTTTT
This sequence comes from Pedobacter zeae, assembly GCF_014196715.1. Lineage (GTDB taxonomy): Bacteria > Bacteroidota > Bacteroidia > Sphingobacteriales > Sphingobacteriaceae > Pedobacter > Pedobacter zeae. The sequence goes on along the minus strand of NZ_JACIEF010000001.1, from coordinate 1,304,390 downwards.
CCTGACTGGTTGGAAACTGCCGAAATGATGGTACCCAATAAGGCGACGAGCAGGTAGTACACTAAACAAGTCAGGAGAATCCACAAGAACCTGCAAAAAAGCAAGTCCATATCGCCAGAAAATAGAAGAGCAATGGCCATGATGATAAAAATGGGAAGTATAATCACTATGATGAGCAGGTAATTTGCCCAAACCTTAGCCCAGATGAGTTTGCGGCTGCTTAAGCCCTGGGCTAAAAGCATTTTAAGGGTACCATGCTCTTTTTCGCCGGTAATACTGTTAGAGGTAATGAACAAAAGAAACAAAGGCACAAATAATTGTAGGATAAGCGCAAAGCTGAGGTTGCCAAAACGCATGGCCGTATCGCTGTTCTCAGCTTCACTATTACTAATCTCGTGCTGGATATGCGCTTCAACGCGATAGGTATTGCCGGTATAATCGTTAATGCCCGAATCAAAAACATTGAGGAGGTGAACAGGTTTGAACAGGTAGGTTCCAAAATGCGCTGCATCATGCGGATTACGCTGTTGGTGCTCCCATTGCTGCCTAAACAGGGCATTGGCAGCTTGCCGCTGTTTATTGTTGACATGGTAATTTAAGAAAGTACAAATGGTAGCAGCAATAAACAGCAACCATATCACAATCGCCGAAATCAGAACCGTTTTGTTCCGGTAACTCTGCAATAATTCTTTTTTAATTAGCATGTGCCAGGTGGAAAAACCCTCCATTCTCATCTGAAATTTATATTTATTTAATGCATCAAAGTTGCATTATATTTTACATATTTGCAACTGTATTGCATTTACCTGTTTTGTTTTTTCATGCTAAAAGATTTTATACGTAGAAATAAATACCCCTTTTATAAGCAGCCCGACGCGATGGATTGCGGCCCTGTCTGTTTAAAAATGGTTGCAGCCTATCATGGTAAAAATCTTTCCATGCAGTACTTAAGAAAGTTATGTGGGATTGGAAAGCAGGGAACAACCTTGCTCGATCTGGTCGATGCTGCTGACCATCTGGGTTTTAAAACATTAGCGGCAGAATTGCCTTTCGATAAATTAGAAAATGTTCCATTACCCTGCATATTACATTGGCAAAAAGAACATTATATAGTATTATATGAAGTAAATGATCAGTATTGCTATTTGGCCGATCCGGCGTTGAACAGTAAAGTAAAACTCAGTCATAAAGATTTTTTAGCGGCCTGGGCCATACATCCGGAAAAGAAAAGCGGAAGGGTTTTACTGCTTCAGCCAGGCCATGCCTTCAAAGACCTTAAAGAGATTAAAGAGCATCAAACTTCTTTATGGTCTTTATTGCCATATCTTAAAATGCACCGAAAAGGCTGGCTGCCCATATTCATCAGCCTGCTTTTGGCCAGTGGTTTTTCATTAATTATTCCCTTGCTTACCCAAATGGTAGTTGATAAAGGGATCCATGCAAAAAATACCAACTTACTCTTGCTTATTTGCCTTGGTCAGTTAATGCTTTTTTCAGGAAAGATGTTAATGGATTTTATGCGTGCCAGGATTCTGTTTCGCATCGGGGCCAGAACAAGTATCGTAATGCTGAAAGATTTTCTGGCCAAATTAATGAAACTTCCCTTTTCTTTTTTCGATAACCGGCAGGCCGGCGATAATATGCAACGGGTAAATGATAACCAGCGCATAGAAGAATTTCTGACCAATTTCCTCATCAATTTTATCCTCTCTGCTCTTACTTTAGTGGTGCTCGGTGGCGTGCTCTTTTATTACAACTGGCAAATATTTTTGCTTTTTATTATCGGCGCCGCCATCAGCATCCTGTGGTCGGATTCGTTTCAACAGAAACGTAAAATCATCGATCAAAAGAAATTCAAAGTCCTTTCAGCAAATCAACAATTGCTTTTAGAGATTTTTTATGCGATGCAGGAAATCAAACTCACCGGTAGCGAAGAAGATAAAAAAGAACTATGGGAGAGCCTTCAGGATCAGTCGTTCGATTTAAAACTTGAAGCACTTCAACTCGATCAACGCATGCAAGGAGTAGGGGCTTTTATAAACGAAGTAAAAAACGTATTGATTACCTATGCAGCAGCCATGCTGGTGATCAATGATCAGATTACACTTGGTGGCATGCTGGCGGTTACTTACGTTTGCGGACAGCTAAATGCACCGGTAAATCAACTGGTCGAATTTTCGAGAGTATCACAAAACACCAAATTCAGTTTGATGCGGATGGAGGAGGTACAACAGGAAGAGGAAGAAGACCTGGAACAAAAAGAAGAATTGAAAGATCATGATCCCGTTGATATTTCGTTGAATAAGGTATCATTTCAGTATGGAAGCAGGCATTCTCCATTCGTTTTGAAGAATATCGACCTTTTAATTCCTGCCCGGAAAATTACAGCGATTGTAGGGATGAGCGGTAGTGGTAAAACCACACTCATTAAGCTTTTATTAAAATTTTATGGCTTAACCGGGGGAGAAATCAACCTGGGTAACCAAAATTTAGCCCATGTGAAAGCAAAATCGTGGCGAGAACACTGTGGTGTAGTCATGCAGGATGGTTACGTGTTTATGGATTCTATTGCCAATAACATTTTTGCCGGTGCAGCGGTGAAAGACTTCGAAAGACTTTATGAAGCGGCCAAAATGGCCAATATGCACGATTTTTTCTCTTCGATGCCTTTTGGTTACAATACTGTGGTGGGGAGAGACGGTTACGGACTTAGTGAAGGGCAAAAACAACGTTTATTAATTGCTCGGATGATCTACCGTAATCCAGAATATGTGTTTTTAGATGAAGCTACCAATGCACTTGATGCGCAGAATGAGCGGTCGATCGTAAATAACCTGAATACTTTTTTTAAAGGCAAAACCGTGCTGATTGTAGCACACCGGTTAAGTACGGTTAAACATGCCGATCAGATTATAGTACTGAACCAGGGCGAAATCCAGGAGCAGGGAACCCATGAAAGTTTGCTGCTTAAAAAAGGAAGTTATTACCACCTGATCAAAAACCAACTCGAACTAGGCAAATAAATACCGATCAATATGAGCTTACAGATTTTTCCTTATTCATTAGTGCGTTATGCCGGATTGCACCATCAACTTTTTAACGATTTGAACTTAAAAGATACCGAAAACCTGCTGGGAACTTTAAACAAACTCACTGATGAAAAGGAAGAATTAAAAAATATGTTTTGCGATGCACTATATCCGGTCATCAACGGGCAAACTGACGATAAAGTAAGGCAGAAGTTAATTAACCTTAAACGGCAGGTATTCAATGATAAAAAAATCGATCATGAACATATTTCCCATCTGCCCGACCCCGTAAAAAATAAGCTGAAAAGTTACCTGGATAAAGCTAAAGAGATGGCATTTTTGCTGAGTGAAAGTGCTTCCAAATTTGAAGATGAACAAGATCTTCAGCGGAAATGGCTACAGCAAATGGCATTAAATCCGGAACTGCAGCAAGGACTTTTATTATCAAGCCCCTTACTTTACGCACAATTAAACAGTTTTGTTAAAAAAGACAGCAAAAACTTTAAACAAAAGGAACAGCGCATCCTTTTTAGTTTGTTAAGGTACCTCAGCAGAATGGCATTTAAAACTTCGCCATTTAGCAGGTTTACCTATACAGGGATAATGACTTTAGATCAGCTGGGCGCTTTTAATAACATAAGTGGCATGCACCCGGTTAAAAGCAGGTTAAAATTAAACAACGCCATTTTCGAATATCTTAAAGCCATTATCAAAAAGCACCCGTTGTTAAATGAGCATTTGTTAGTTAAACTTAATTTAACAGCAGAAATCAGGCAGGATAAGATCTGCTTTTTAAGTAATTTCAACAACGTTGAATCTTTTCAGCAGATCAATGCAAGCGCTTTACAGTTGCTTGTTTACCAATACCTGGAAAGCCATCAGGCCCCTGTTACCCTGAAAAATCTGATCGATCAATGTGTATCATATCTGGAAAATCCCAGCCACGAAAACATAAAGGTTTACCTGATCAAACTGGTTGAAAGTGGAATGCTCGAAATGAACTTCGGATTTTCGGGAATGGATGAGCATTGGGACAATAAGTTATTGATTTTTCTTACTGACTTAAAAGGAGAAGAGCCTTCAGCTTTGGCGATGATTTCGCTTTTTGAACGGTTAAAAGCGTATAGAACGGTATATCAATCGGCCGATCTTTTTGAACGTTACACCATCCTTCAGGACGCTGAGAAGCAGCTAAATGCCGTTTTTGCCGATCTGCAGCAAGAAGCCGGCCTCCCATTGCATACCGGTCCATCCGATCAAAAATCGGTCGCTGAAAAACCCGAAACAACAACTTTCTCAACAAATCAGTTTAATCCGTATTACTTTTCGGCCAGGCATATCTTTTACGAAGACTGTTTTACGCCAGAGAATTTAGTGCTTCCGGCTCAACCCGTTAAGGATTTTGTGTCGAAAACCGATGAACTGATCCGTTATTTACTTCCACTCGATGTGATGCGGAAAGAACGGAAAAAAATGACCGATTTCTTTCTGAAACACTATCCAAATGATGAGGAGGTAGCTTTGACAACTTACTACAAAGACTATTATCTCTATGTTAAAAAGCCCGAAAAAGAGCATAAAATAGAGGAAGAAACGGATCATTTGGCACTTAGGCAATGGGAGGAAGCTGTTTTGGCAAAAATTGCTCAATTAATCCATATCAACGAAGATTTAGTTCAGTTTAATCTCGATTTTTTTGCCGACCTGCCAAAAAGCCAAAATTTAGCCCAAAAATCAGCGATGGGTATGTTTGTACAGTTTTCAGCGACTAACAAGGGCTTTTCAGGTGTTATCAATGCACTTTTACCTGGCATGGGCAAGGTAAGCGGCAGGTTTTTATCATTGTTTGATCCGGAAGTTACCCTAAGTCTTGTTAAACATAACGAAAAGCTTTTTCCCGGTCAGATGAAGGTAGAACTTAACGACGCTTCAACATTCAATGCCAATATTCATCCGCCTTTATTGGCACATGAACTCGAACTTCCGGGCGGGAATAATATATATCCCTTAGCCCGGCGCTTTACGATCCGGAATTTAAAAGTCAGGTATAATAGCGAATGGAAAATGCTCACACTGCACTCTGGTAACCTAGAATTATTTTGTTACGATTTAAGTTTAGAGTCTTTTTATAACCGATCCAATCTTTATCAGTTGCTTGCGCATTTCAATCCCGATGCCCGCGTATCATTACAGCCTTTTATTCAACTGGTTGATCGGTTTTACCGGGATAAACAACCCGCTCCAGCGCCTGATGTATTCGTTCTGCCACGGATTGTTTATGCAGAAAATGTGGTGATCAGGCGAAAAACCTGGCGGATAAAAACCGAAGTTATCCCTGTTCAGGGACAGGCTGAAGCTGATTTCGGCTATTTTATCAGGTTAGGCGGCTGGTTAGCAAAGAATAAAATTCCTAAAGAGGTTTTTCTTTTTCTGAGAAAACGGGCCTATCAGCTAAAGGCTGATGGTAAACGCGAAGGATTGCATGACGATTATAAACCGCAATACCTCTCTTTCAATAATCCTTTATTGATCGGGATGTTCAAAAAACTCCTTTTAAGGGCAGGCGAATACATCACGTTAGAAGAAGTTTTTCCTAAACCTGATGAGGATACGGTGCGCGAATACCTCATCCAATGGTACAATAACTGATCGGCTTATGAATAAACAGGAAGAAAAATGGCTTTCATTATATATATTTTATAATGAAAACGCGGACGGGCTTTTAAAAGAACTTATATATCCTTTTATCAGGCAATGGCATCGCCCCTGGTTTTTTATCCGTTATTGGGAAGGGGGGAATCATATCCGCTTAAGGCTAAAAGCAGCAGAAAACGAGCATGAGGCTATTATAAAGGCATTAAGTTTGGATAATGCAGCAGTTACCAGGATCCTGACTACCCAATACGAACCAGAAATAGATCGGTATGGAAATGATGAAAGTATAACCTGGGCAGAACAATATTTCGAATGTTCGTCTCAATATATATTGAATTGGCTTGTAAAAAGAGAGATAAATCAGTCGGTCATTGCCCAGGCAATAAAACTGCACCTCACCTTACTGCATACTTTAAAATGGGATGATGAGGCATTGGTAGAGCTTTGTAATTTCTTCTTAGCGGGTTGGCTACCAAAATTGTACAACCCGGCCGATCCGAAAGAAAAACAACGGATATTTTGGTTAAACCAGTTTGAAAAGGTTTTTGTTCCGGTTAAAAATCAAACGCTGCAGGCCTGTAGCCAGTTTTGGCAGCAACTTAACAGCCCTGTTGCAGAGCTTAATTTAATGGAATATTTATTAAAAACAACTGGAGTGATAAGTTCGTACCAAAAGATGGATTTTGAAAAAAAGAAGATGTTTCAGGTGATTTCGGGCTTTATGCACATGAACAATAACCGTTTGGGTATTTCTAATGATGAGGAAGCATACATCATGTATGTTATTAGAGCGTGCCTGCAGTTTATACATGAAAATTCAATCCAACAATCCTGAGTATGTTTACTGTAGAAGAGACCGAAAGACTGAAAGTTCAGCTTTACGAAATTTACAGAGAATTAATTTCCGGCTTTAGAGAAAATAAACTGGAAATCTGGTGGCCAACGCCATTCTACATCAATCCCGATGAGTATGAGTTCAGGGAAAGTTACGACCTTTTTAACGGTAACTGCGGCATTATCCTGTTCTTTTTGGAATTATACCGGTTCGATGGGAACAGGGATCATTTAAGGATAGTTAATAAAGGGATGCACCGGATCTTAAACGCTGATGCCTTACAACATCCGGAGTTTTTTGCACTTTATACCGGATTAGGTGGTGTTATATATACCTGTTTAAAGATTTTTGAGGTTACCGGCAATACGCTCTACAAAGATAAAGCACTTCAACTTGCTCTGGCTAATAAACAGGAATTAACAGCAGGTTTATCGAAGGCTGATCTTTTAAGCGGATATAGCGGTAATTTATTGATGTTGACCTTGCTTTACCATCATACTGATGATCATGAGGTTTTAATGATGATTAACTTATTGATTGAAAGGCTGATTGCAGAAGCACGAATATCAGGGCAGGGCTTAAAATGGGACTATTCCAAGGCAAAAAAAGCCTACGATAGCATGACGGGCTTTTCGCATGGCGCAGCCGGTATTGCCTGGGTGCTCATGCAGGTTGGCCAATATTTTAACGCTTCCGGATTAATCTATCTTGCAGAAGAGGCTTTAAAATACGAAATGCAATATTATTACAGGCCGGCAAAAAACTGGTTAGACCTGCGCCTTGGGCCTCATCGCTTAAATAAGCCCAATGTATACCAGTGGGAACTGCAAACCTTTTTGGCGGAAATGACCGATGTTAATGCCTGGGCTCATGGTGCGGCCGGCATTGGCATTACAAGGCAAATTGCATTAAAACTGACCAGACAGCAATCATACAGATTAGACTGTAACCATGTTCTGCAACGGTGTTTGAATGATTTAGAAAGATTAGACCGGGCAGATTTTACGCTGGTAAGCGGTTATAGCGGTATGATTCCTTTTTTATTAAACCTGGATAAGAAAGCACAGGTTCTTTTCGTATTGGATCAGGCCAGGGTACATCATCAAAAAACAAATGCTTACAACAGCTACGTGTCATGCGGACGTGATGATTTTGGATTATTATCAGGAAAATCAGGTATTGGCTATATCATCCTGAGTGTTTTGAACAATAAAACCATCGACAGTATACTAGCACCAGGATTACCTGAAAACCATAAAAAATCTGTTTTTGAAGATAAATACAGTAAAAAACAAATTAAAAAATCAGTTTTTTCAAAATACTACGCGAGAACATTAGGGGAATTGCCTGCAGTTGATTCTACAGTTTATGATGCAAAAGATATCAATAATTTTAAAGGGAAACTGCAATCGCAATTGTTAACTTCAGGCAATACAAAAATTCAAAAAATATTTGACTTGGAAAGCAGGTTGGCTGGCTTATGGAAACAGCACAAAGGCTATTTCAGTTTTGTGCAGAAACATAAGCATTTAAAAAAAATGGCCGGTGAAAACCTATCATTAACGGATCAGGCTTTAATGGATAAATCCTTTGGCTTAACCGGGCATGTAGAACTTCATCATGGTGATGATTCAAATATCCTTTTACTGATCAGTGATGAGAATGGAATAAAAGAGTTAAGTGTGGGGTTATTCGCTGCTACAATTTTAACTGTAGTTTCAAAGAAGAGGTTAACAGGAGCGGAGTTGGTAAAATCGCTTCAGGTTCTTTTTTTTGAGGAGAATTTAACCCAAGCGTCTTTAATTGAGTTAGCTGATAAAGTGGTTAAGCAGATCAGGTTATTGATTAAAGCGGGCTTTGTGATGGTTCATTAGTTTATAAGGTAGATAAAAATATGAATTAAACTTTAAGGTTAATTGGTTAAATCAATTAACCGGGTAATCATGTTGAATCGCCTTACACCACGAAAAGCTTTAACCACGCTGCGCTTAACCAAACAAGGCGCCCTGAAGCGCCTTGAAATGAAAACACCTGATATCGATTAGCAGATAACAGTGGTACACCTTACAGGAGGAGTGTGGTGGTCATCTGTTTGTTCAGTGTGGGTAGGCTCAGACAGGTTACCTAAACCGCCTGATAAACGCATAGCCACTTCGCTATCAATACTGGTTACAAAGCTCTCTAATTGAAGGTCTTCCAGGCTTAAAGTGATTTTTTCTGATTGATTTTTCATAAAATAATTGATTAATGTTGATGCCTACTGGTGGTTACGGAGTTTCGGCTTATCTCCGGTTGCAACAGCACTAAGTTAGTTAATTGCAACATAGTTGCAAAATAAAGATCGATAATTTTGCAACTATGTTGCGAAATTATTTTTTAAAAGCCAATAACTAACTATAAACCAATTACTTAAATCTCATAAAAAGAGATAATAACTCCGTTCATGACTAAAACTCAATTGAAATGATATGCAGGAAAGACTTTAGATAATTATTTCCTGTTTTTGGAAGCCACAAACACAATCACGCCTGCTATCAGAATAATACCCCCGGCATAAGGAGGCCAATTCACTGATTTTTCCTTATCTGCAGAGATTTGAATAGGGCCTGCGTCTACAATTTTTTCTTTTTTGGTGTAAGAGAAGCCCGTCCAGATGAGCATGGCAATGCCCACAACAATTAATACTATTCCTAATGTTCTGTTCATAACGTTTTATTTATAGGAGAACAGTTGCTAATCCAATATGTTTTACCGGAATAAATAGCCAAAACTTATTTTTTGTGCATAATTAACGTTATCTGCCAGCTCATAAGACAGAGAAAATCGCTTAACGTATAAGAAGTAGTTAAAAACCCAGCCAAATGAGTTTTTTCCATGAATTTCGTCGTAGGCCTTTACTCCCGACCTGAAACTACTTGCAAAATTGGGCGTACCGCCAAGAAAAAGTCTGAAAGCGTGCCTTATATTGTGTTCATTTCTGGCTCTCCAGATCACTTCTGTAGATAATCCTGTTGTCCAAAGTACCGTTCTGTTTGTTACCGTTACATAATCCGGAATAGGGTTACCATATACCTCCTGTCTGAATTTGGTGTAAGCACCACCTTCAAAACTAAGTGCATTTTCGATGTTAATATACCTGAAATCTGTATTCCCGTTTGCTGAAGTGTTATGAAGTCCGGCAGACAGCCTTAACCCCATGCCACTGATAGAATTTTGAAATGAAGGAAGATAATTTTTTAAATTTTCAGGACGGCTATCAATATCTCCTCCAGATGCTCTTCCTGTATAACCATAGCCACCATAAGAAATGTTCCATTTTTGGAAGGTATTTGAACGACTTACATTTGCCATTCCAAATACAAAATCAGTACCGGTGCTGGGAGAAATAGAACCAGCATAACTTGCCGATATATTGGTAAAGGTTTTAATACTGTCTGCACCCATTGCTTTTGGCATGTAGCCCATATTGCTACCTAATATAGCCGGGGTAAGGTACGATGTGCAGGAAGTAAAAGCGGCAAGGAAAAGTAAAGAAGAAAGAGCGATAATTTTAGTTTTCATATTTTGGCTTATTCATCAAAGAAATCAAAAAGTCCTCCTATATAATACTCCTGTATCCCTGCTGTAAAATCCTCATAATCTTCGTCAGGGATATTGGTTTGCCTAAATTCAAGCGAAGTTCCTTTTTTATCTTCGTGCAGTTTAATGGTTACAATGGAAGGCTCGTTTTCTTCGCCAAAATACCATTGTTGCACAATCTGTTTACCATATATAAATTCAATGTTCTTGCCGGTAATATCACCATCCCAAAAAGAAAATTCGGTACCCGGTATTTCTTCAAACTCCACTTCGGCACCAGTCCATAGTTTTATGCTGATATCTTTGGTAAGCGCTAAGTAAACCTCTTCGGGTGGGGCAGGTATGTAGGTATATTTTTTAAAGTCTTTCATGATCAAGTTTTGCCGGATTTAGATTTTTAGGCTATCATCAGCTAAAAAATGTGTTTTCCGATCCGGCCGTTTATAAAATTAATTTTAGTTGTTTTTAAAAACTGATGGCTTGTTGCGCCAATACCAGTTACCATGCAAAATGTTATTTAAAAGCATTTAATCCGGTTACGTCCATTCCGGTAATGAGTAAATGTATGTCGTGCGTACCTTCGTAAGTTACTACCGATTCCAGGTTCATCATATGCCTCATGATTGAATATTCACCGGTAATGCCCATCCCGCCCAGCATCTGCCTGGCATTGCGGGCAATATCCAGCGCAATTTCCACACTGTTTCTTTTGGCCATTGATATCTGCTCGGCAGAAGCCCTGTTCTCACTCTTTAATACGCCCAAACGCCAAACCAACAGCTGGCCTTTGGTAATTTCGGTTACCATCTCGGCCAGTTTCTTTTGCTGTAACTGGAAACCACCAATGGGCTTTCCAAACTGGATGCGTTCTTTTGAGTAACGTAAAGCCGTATCGTAACAATCCATTGCTGCGCCAAGGGCGCCCCAGGCGATACCATAACGGGCCTGGTTTAAACAACCCAACGGACCTTTTAACCCACTTATTTCAGGGAAAACATTTTCTTTTGGTATTTTAACGTTATCGAAAACCAGTTCGCCCGTAGCCGAAGCACGTAAACTCCATTTATTATGCGTTTCGGGGGTCGAAAAGCCTTCCATGCCACGCTCTACCACCATCCCCCTGATCTTGCCCGATTCATCTTTGGCCCAAACCACGGCAATATCTGCAAAAGGTGCATTGCTGATCCACATTTTGGCACCATTTAATATATAATGACTTCCTGCATCTTTAATGTTTGTTACCATTCCTCCGGGGTTAGAGCCATGATCGGGTTCTGTTAAACCAAAGCAGCCCATCAGTTCGCCACTGGCCAGTTTTGGCAGGTATTTTTTACGCTGTTCTTCCGTACCATAGGCATAAATAGGATACATCACCAACGAACCCTGAACTGATGCGGTAGAACGGATACCCGAATCGCCGCGTTCAATTTCCTGCATCAAAATTCCATAAGCCATATAATCTAAACCTGCGCCACCATATTCAACCGGGATAGTCGGTCCGAATGCACCAATATCAGCGAGGCCCTTTATTAAATGCTTTGGAAATTCTGCCCTTTGTGCATAATCTTCAATCACCGGACTAACTTCTTTTTTTACCCAATCCCTGGCCGTTGCACGGATCAGTTTATGCTCGTCAGTTAATAATTCATCTAATAAATAGTAGTCTGGTGCCTCATAAAGGTCTTTTTTTGCTGATTTGCTCATGTAATTTCGTGTTATCTGGTTAAGAAATCGCGATAATTTCAAAGGTAACAATTTACGGCAAGGGGCATTATATTCGTGAATAAAAAATTATTTTTGCAGCTTACAGCACAAACATGAGCCATTTAAAACAAACCGTTGCCCTAAAAGATGTAAAATGTTTTGCCCTTCATGGCTATTATCCAGAAGAGCAATTGACCGGGAATCATTTTATTGTAGACCTGGAAACAGAATTTACACCTCAGGGCTTTGATGATGAACTGGCACAAACGGTCAACTACGAGGAACTAAATAATATCATCCTCGCAGAAATGAAAAACACACAGAAACTTTTAGAAACTGTTTTGAATAATATCATTTCCAAAGTAACAGCACTGTATCCTTTCGTTGATACTGTTCAGGCAAGCATTAAAAAATTAAATCCCCCTATGCCGGGCCAGGTCGGGCATTCGTTTGTTAAACTATCTTATACATCAGCCAAATAAAATGAACTTTACCAAGATAAATCCTGAAATTTTAGCAGAAATTAAAGCAGCAATCGGCGCAGATAAAGTTTTTACTGATGCAGAAAGTTTAGATCGTTACAGTCACGACGAAACAGAAGATTTGCATTACCAGCCAGAAATTGTAGTGAAACCAACTTCGCCGGAAGAAATTTCTGCTATATTGAAAATCTGTAACGAATACCATGTTCCGGTAACCCCAAGGGGAGGTGGCACAGGGCTAAGCGGTGCTGCCCTGCCTGTTTATGGTGGCGTTTCCTTATCTATGGAAAAATTTAAGGCCATTATCGACATTGATACCGAAAATCTGCAGGCCATTGTTGAACCCGGAGTGATTACTGAAGAATTTATCAATGCTGTGGCGGAAAAAGGACTTTTGTATCCTGTTGATCCAAGCAGCAAAGGATCGTGCTTTATTGGTGGTAACGTAGCACACGGATCTGGCGGACCCAGGGTGGTAAAATACGGAACGATCCGTGAATATATCCTGAACCTGGAAGTGGTATTACCGAACGGCGATATTATCTGGACTGGTGCAAACACCTTAAAATATGCCTCGGGTTATAATTTAACCCAGATGATGATCGGCTCGGAAGGTACGTTGGGCGTGGTGACCAAAATTGTGACGAAGCTTTTGCCTAAACCGACCCAATCGGTATTAATGATGGGCTCATTTAGTAATAACGAAGATGCGTGTGCGGCGGTTTCGGCAATTTTTAGGGCTGGGGTTACCCCATCGGCATTAGAATTTATGGAGCGGAAAGGAGTGGAGTGGGTAATTAAATTCGATGATATAAAGTTTGATTTAAAAGATGATGTTGCAGCGCTGCTGATGATTGAATTTGACGGCGATGACCTGGACGATATTTTTAAAAACTGCGAAAAAACCAACACGGTTTTAGAAGCGCATCACTGCACAGAGGTTTTATTTGCTGATACAGCTGCCCAAAAAGAAGAACTCTGGCGCATGCGCCGAACCATGGCCGAGTCTGTTAAGTCTAATTCAGTTTATAAAGAAGAAGATACCGTTGTGCCTCGCGCAGCATTACCAAAATTAATTAAAGGCATTAAAGAAATCGGAACAAAATACGGTTTCGAAAGTGTTTGTTATGGGCATGCCGGAGATGGAAACCTGCATGTAAACATCATCAAAGCCGGAATGAGCGATGAGGACTGGAAAAACAAACTTAAGTTCGGTATCGCCGAAATATTTGAGTTAACTACAGCTTTGGGCGGAACCCTATCTGGTGAACATGGAATAGGTTTGGTGCAAAAAGAATTTATGCCAATTAAATATTCCGAAATTCATCTTAATTTGATGCGGGGGATTAAAAAGGTTTTCGATCCTAATGGCATATTAAATCCGGGAAAGATTATGCCTGATTGATTTCACACGCTCTATCCGTCACCCTGAACTTGTTTCAGGGTCTTAATAACTGGCATGTTAAGATGCTGAAATGAATTCAGCATGACGGCCCGTGCTTTTTACAATTGTTCAAAACCCAGCATTTTCTGTTTTTCTTCTTCCGGAATGGCGGTGGGTTTGCCGGTATTATAATCCATTGCGATGCAAACGGTTTTTCCCTTGCTGCAGATTACTTCTTCATTTCCTCTTAGTTTAACAATCTGATAATCCAGGTCGAAACTTGTTGTACCAATTCTTGATGTTTTTACGTGAATGGCAATTTTATCATCCATTACAATAGGCAAAATATAATCAAGTTCAGCATGTGCGATCACAATACCGGTTTTCTTCCAATCCCATTTTATAATTTCTTCCCAATATTTCGTTCTGGCAATTTCGAGGTAGGTAAAGTAAACTGAATTGTTTACATGTCCCATCATATCAAAATCAATGAAGCGCAAATGGATATTGGTTTTATAGTTGAATTTGTCTGAAAAAGACTTAATAACTGCCAATTTGTCTTTATTTTTTGATTTATTTTGCCAAAATGTCTTTAAAATCATAAATATCTGGTTTGGTATGTAAGTTGAATAAGGTGAAATATCAATTTAAAAATTAAAGAGTAAACGATATGACACTAGTAAATTTTAACAACAGAACCCGCAACACGGCCCCTTACTTTAACAATGTTTTTGATTCATTGTTTAGCGATGCGATCACTAAAAATAAATTGGTTGATAAATCACCAAATGTGAACATCCACGAAAAAGAAAATGCTTATGTGATCGAATTGGCTGCACCAGGTTTAAAAAAAGAAGATTTTCAGATCAATTTAAAAAAAGATACCCTTTCGGTTTGGGCAGAAGTTAAAAAGGACGAAACCCAGGTAACCAAAGATTTTACACGTAAAGAGTTTGATTACAGCTCATTTGCAAGATCATTTAATTTACCTGATAGTGCAGATGGAGATAACATTACCGCTGAATACAAAGACGGTATTTTATCGATCAATATCAGCAAAAAAGACGATGCTAAATTACAACACAAGGAAATTGTAGTATCGTAATCAAGATATTCCCGGAGGGAATTTTTCATAATAGTTTAGTTTTTTTTAGAGCTTATGAAGCTTGCACCGGCCAATGGGTTGGTAGAGGTGATTGAAAAGCCGGTGTAAGTTTCATAATGATTTAGGTTTAGGTTTTATAAGGTTAATGCCGGATGGCATTAACCTTATTTTTTTTTCATTCCACCCCGGTCATCATCCTGAACTTATTTTATAAGTAGAAATAGTATTGCCAATTGCCTTGTAGCTATTTGTGGCCAGCATCTTTCCTGCAAACAGCCGCTGAAATAAATTCAGGGTTGCGTTTTGAGAGATACAGTATTTAGATCGATTTTAAGTTGCATTCATAAAATTACCTTAACGGCATTTTTTGTACTTTTGCGGCATGGAGAGAGAAATTCTGGACACCAAACGTAAAGCACTAAAAATAAACCTCGACCCACGGATTTATGGTACTTTTGCCGAAATCGGCGCTGGGCAGGAAGTTTCAAGAAACTTTTTTAATGCTGGCGCAGCATCTGGAACAGTTGCCAAAACCATGTCGGCCTATGATATGACTTTCAGCGATGCCATCTATGGGGCTGAAACAAACGGCCGCTATGTAAGTCAGAACCGGCTTCTTCGGATGCTCGATCATGAGTTTAGTTTGCTAAACGAACGTTTATCGGGCGAAAAATATGAAAGCCGTACTTTTTTTGCCTTTGCCGATACCGTTACTACCCTGAATTATAAACGTACCAACGAGCCACATGGCTGGGTTGGGCTCCGCTTTCAAAGCGATCCGGGAGGTTTTCCGAACGAAATATTTTTCCATGTGCGTTTGTTGGATACCGATGTAAACATGCAACAGCGTGTTTTAGGAATTATTGGCGTAAATTTACTTTATGCTGCTTTTTACCACTACCACGATCCAAAGTTAATGGTAGAATCACTGGCCGATAATTTAACCATCGGCTCAGTAGAAATCGATCTGATTTCGGTTAAAGGTCCGGCTTTCCTAGGAGTGGATAATATCCTGCTTAACCTTTATATGATTATGAAAGATTTCTCTGCAGCAGCTATTTTTGATGCAGATGCACATCCGCGGCAGGCTAAAGATCTTTTGTACAAGAAAGACATCATGATCCTGCGTACCAAATACGGCCAGAAATCGTTGCCTAACTTCAATTTGTTCAATAAAGCTACTGACCAGTTTAAACGTACCAACAAAGTAGAGGAAGGGAATTTGGCAGTAATGATAGAGGTATTGCTTACTAACGTTTTAACAGATGCACAGGAAACCCCTGATGATGTAGATCTTGAAAGCGTTGCCAGACGTACACAGGAAATGTGCGACACAGGGAATATTGTCATTGTTTCTAATTTCACAAGGCATAACCGTTTGGCTAAATATCTTGCAAGATGTAAACCGAAAAGTGTGGGTTTGGCGACGAATATTAACAACCTGAAGTTTGTATTCAACTCGAAGAATTTCACCGGCGAAAACTATTCAGGCCAATTATTAAGTTATGTGAACGATATGTTCAATACCAATGTGCGTTTATTTGCCTATCCATTTCTCGATAAAAAGACCAATCAGGTAATTACCACAGCAAATATGCCTGTTACACCGGAAGCAAAACCTTTATTTGATTTCCTTTTGATAAACGGCTATATTACAGATATTGAGGATTACAACGAAGATGAAGTGAAGACGGTTTAAAGAATTTAGGTCGCAATATTTCTTCAGTTACTGTATCTCTTAAATGTACTTATTTTAACAACTTTTCGATTACCTGTTTATAAGTTTCACTTACAGGTAATTCCTTTTCTGCTATAAATAATGAATTTTTCCGGATTGCAGTTATTTTATTGATATTTATGATGAAGGACTTATGGATCCTCTCAAAATACGGTGGTAACTGATCTTCTACATTTTTCATGCTCATGCGTACCACCGCGGCCTTAGGGCTGATTGAAGTATGGATCTGGATATAATCTTTGAGTCCTTCAATATAGGTAATGTCGCCGAAACTGATCTTCATTAAACTGTAACCCACATTTACAAACATGTAATCGTGCTGGGCGAGACTGGTATTTTTGGCAGCTTGTTTAAGCTCGTAAAAATCTTTTGCCTTATTACAGGCTTTCATAAAACGCTCTAGTGATACGGGTTTCATCAGATAATCCATCACATCAAGTGCGAAACCATCTAAAGCATATTGTTTATAGGCGGTTACAATAATCACCATGGGTTTTTTGATCAAACTTTGTATAAACTGTAACCCGGTAATACCAGGCATCTGGATATCTATAAAAATGAGATCTATCGATTGTTCCTGCATAATCTTATTGGCTGCAAAAGCATCATCACAGCTGGCTACCAACTCTAAAAACGGAATACGGCTAATGTTATCAGCGAGTAACTTCAGGGCCAAAGGCTCATCATCAATGGCTAGACACTTTATCATACGGTTAATTTTAAACTGAGGTTTACATTAAACCAGCCATTTTCTTTTTCAATTTCCAGGTGATGGTTTTTCCCATATAGCAGATTTAAGCGCAGGCTCACATTTGCAAGGCCTATGCCCGATGCGCCATCTTTTATTTCATTTTGATCTTTATTGAATTTATTTCTCACCACAAAGGTCAAAAACTCATCTTCTGTTTTTAAATCAATAAATATCTCTGGGCTTTCGATCATCGCGACACCGTGTTTAAAGGCATTTTCGATAAATGGTATCAACAACATCGGCTCTATTTCATCAAACTCACTTTCAATTTCAATGTTTGCTTTTACCGCTACTTTTTTGCCGAAACGTTGTTCCTGAAGATCGATATAAGCCTGCAGATATTCTGTTTCTGTTTTGATTGAAACTTTTTCTTCATCGGTTTCGTACAGCATATATTGCATCAAACCCGATAATTTCATTACAGTGGGTTCCAATTCGTTGCTTTTTAACCTTACCAGTGCCACAATATTGTTGAGCACATTGAAAATAAAATGCGGACTGATCTGTGAACGCAGAAAAGAAAGTTCAGTCTTCATATTTTCCTGTTCGCGCTGTAAAGATCGTTTTTCTTCCTTAATACGATCAGAAATCATCGTAAAAGCGGTGCTGGCTGCAATGGTCAATAAAAAAGAAGGGGTGTTAAACCAAAGGGTTCTGCCGAGGTTGAAATTAAGATCGGGCAGTAAAATCCGGAATAATATAGAATGAATGGTAATAGACAGGAGTAAACAACCGATAAACAATAAACCGTACCATACATATCTCTTTTTATAAAAGAATGATGGTATTAAAACTTTGTTGTTTAAATAAAATACAGCGATCAGGTAAAAGTAATTGATGAAATTTAAGCGTAAAAACTGTGTTTCCTCATCGTTATTTAATGGACGCGGCGGGCGGCTTCTGTTCACATTAACAATATATGGTAGTGTGATTAAAACCACCCATACCAATATGTGCAGTGAAATTTTTATCCACTTTTTGGAGAAATTAATCGTCATTATTTTTTCTTTGGCGCTTTGCATCACTAAGTTATTATTTATTATGTTCTTTCAGCGTTTTCATCAAGCTGAATTTATCCGGCGCGATAATAGTAAATATTTTAAGGCCATGGCAGTCTGGCATAGCATAATCCTGCACCCAGGTACTGGTTGTTATTCATATCTTAATGCATCAATCGGATCTAAATTGGATGCTTTTTTTGCCGGGTAGTAACCAAAGAAAACACCGGTGATGGCACATACCACAAAGGAAATTACGATCGACGATTCGGCTATTAAAATGGGCCAGTTCAAGAAGTAGGAGATAAGATAAGCAGAACTTACCCCCAAAACAACCCCTATAACACCACCGGTGATACTGATTAAAACGGCCTCTATTAAAAATTGCATTAAAACGTCCTGTCCGCGGGCACCTATAGACATTCGTAAACCTATCTCACGTGTTCGTTCAGTAACTGAAACGTACATGATATTCATAATTCCAATACCACCTATAAACAACGAAATGCCTGCAATGGCAGTTAAAAGAACGGTAAGCATACTACTGGTAGAGCTGATGGTGCTGATTAATTCGGCCTGTGTACGTACCTGAAAATCATCAGTTTCTGCCGCGGTTAACCTGTGACTTTCCCGTATGGCATTCGAAATTTCGGTGGTTGCCGCATCGCTCGAAGCTTCAGTGGTTGCAGAGGCATAAATACTTTGCAGGTAATTGGTAGCCGTAATCCTCTTTTGTACAGTGGTGTAAGGCGCAATGATAATATCATCCTGATCCTGTCCGAAATT
The DNA here is from genome assembly GCF_014196715.1 of Pedobacter zeae. Taxonomy (GTDB): domain Bacteria; phylum Bacteroidota; class Bacteroidia; order Sphingobacteriales; family Sphingobacteriaceae; genus Pedobacter; species Pedobacter zeae. Next base: position 1,285,344 of record NZ_JACIEF010000001.1, on the reverse strand, counting down.
ACTTTGCCCTTTAGGTACTAAAGTACCAATTACCTGAAAAGGAATGTTTTTAAACCTGATAATCTGACCAATAGGATTGCTTCCGTCAGGAAATAAATTATCGATTACAGTTTTACCCAAAAGGCAAACCTTGGCGAAACGTTTCACGTCGTTTTCGGAAAAGAGAATACCATCCTGAAGTTTTAACTGACGGATATTTAAATAATCGGGACTCACCCCGGTAATGGTGGTTGGCCAGTTATAGCCCCCTTTTATAGCCTGTCCGCTGGTAGAAACCACGGGAGATAGTCCGTTTATGTTTTTAGACTGCAGCTTTTTAATGGCTGTAATGTCTTGCAGTTTCAGGGTCTGGATGCTGCTTCCCTGTAAACGTACACCACCGGGCTCGTTACTTTGGGGCATAATGGTAATCATATTAGACCCCATACCTGATAACTGAGACCTGATACTCTGTTTCGAGCCTTCACCAATGGCCATCATGGCAATTACTGCTGCAACACCGATAATAATACCCAGCATGGTTAAAAAAGCACGTAGCTTATTTCTTTTTAGTGCCCTAAAGGCAATCCTCAATAAATTTATAATGCTCATGACCTTTTTAATTAATAATCGTCTGTTTCTGGTAAATTGGCCAGTGCCTCTTTGGCCGAACGCTGATTCTGGTTAATGCTGTCTTTTTGGATTTTACCATCCCTAAGCATGATGGTTCTGGTGCTGAAGGCCGCTATGTCTGGTTCGTGGGTTACAAAAACAATGGTTTTTCCCTCTGCATTTAATTCCTGCATCAAAGCCATAATCTCATAAGAGGTGCGGGTATCCAGGTTACCGGTAGCCTCATCGGCCAAAATCATAACGGGATGATTTACCAAAGCCCTTGCAATGGCTACACGTTGTTGCTGTCCGCCTGAAAGCTGACTTGGGGTGTGATCGAAGCGCTCGGCCAGCTTAACCGATTCGAGCGATTTAATGGCCCTTTCTTTGCGTTCTTCCGCAGTAATGGTTTTGTTGTAGAAAAGAGGCAGTTCTACATTTTCCAAAGCAGATGTTCTTGGCAACAGGTTATAGGCCTGAAAAACAAAACCAATTTTAGTATTACGCAAACCGGCCAGTTCATCGCGGTTTAAGCTTTTTACATCAACCCCATCAAGCAGATAGCTGCCTCCAGAAGGTTTGTCCAAACAGCCCAGTATGTTTAAAAGCGTAGTTTTGCCCGATCCGCTGCTGCCCATAATGGTTACAAATTCGCCGGATTTTATATCAAAAGTGATTCCTTTTAAGGCCCTAACGGTTTGATCGCCCATTACAAAATCTCGTTTTAAATCGCTGATGTCCAATATTTTCTGTTTCATGATCTTCTTCTGTTACCTCCTGGGCGTTTTGGCATAAACGGACTAGATTGACCTTGGGTTGCTACTGCACTTTTGCCCATGCTTTGTGAACCTGTAATAACTATATCTTGCGTTGTTAAGCCGGATAAAACTTCAACATGTGTATTGTCGTTTATACCGGTTTTAATTTTTTTCTGAATCAGCATTTTCGGGCCTTTTTGTACCCAAACGTAAGCCTCGTCTGCGCTTGCAGGTTTTCTGTCGGGATTAACCCAGGTCATTTGATATTTGCCTGCTAAAGTAGAGTCTGGCGAAAATTTAATGGCTTTGGTTGGAATAAGAAGCGCATTATTTACTTCTTTGGCAAAAATGGTAATATTTGCTGTCATGCCCGGTTTAAGCTTGTTTGCATCGTTCGAGGTATTGATAATGGTTTTGTAGGTAACCACATTAGATGATACCGACGGACTTAACCTGATTTCCTGGATGGTACCCTTAAAAGTATCGTTCAGAAAGGCATCTACGGTAAAAGTTGCCCTTTCGCCTTTTGTGATATCGCCTACATCAGCCTCATCTACAGAAGCTTCTACCTGCATTTTGGTAAGGTCTTTAGCAATACTGAAAATGGTTGGTGTACTGAAACTGGCCGCTACGGTGGTGCCTTCACTCACGCTTCTGGAGAGAACAGTCCCGTCAATAGGTGAATAAATACTGGCCAGCGAAAGGTTCTTTTGTGCGGAGGCAAGCTGCGCCTTAATGCTGTTAACAGATGCTTTTGAGGCATTATAGGTGTAAAGTGCATTATCATAATCAGCTTTGCTCACTGCACCAACTTTATACAGGTTACTTTGCCGGCTAAAATTGCCCTGCTGGTAAACCAATGCACTTTGGGCACTTACGAGGTTGGCCTGGTATTGATTCACGGCAGCTTCGAACAAGGTTTTATCCAGTTCGGCCAATAGTTCACCTTTTTTAACCTTCGAGTTAAAATCGGCGTATAGGGTTTTAATGGTTCCAGAAACCTGGGTACCTACAGCCACCGTATCAACCGGCTGAACCTTGCCTGTTGCTGTAACATTTTCAGAAATGTAACCTATTTTAAGTTTTTCGGTCTGAAGAACGAGCACTTGTTCTTTTTTGCGCAAAGCAAAGTACCAAACTGCAACTAATGCAGCTGAGATACCGATTATAATAAATATTGTTTTCTTTTTCATAATTCAAATATTAAATAGAGCGGGTAATAGCCTTCATTATGCATTTAATTGGTAATAGGTACACCCGTATAAAAATTATAGATCTTAGTGTAAAGGCTGGCGGTATATTTGGCCTGAATAAAAGCCTGTAAAGCCTGTACATATAAATTTTTCTGCTGCAGGTTTTCTACAATATTATTGGTGCCTTCTTTTAAGGCCGCATTTGAAATCCGCAAAGCTTCGCCGGTATAATTAAACTGCTCTTGTGCGGCTTCATATTGGCTATTGGCATTTTGCACGTTGATGTAAGCCCGTTCTACATTTTGTGTCAGCGTTGTTTTGGTATCCAAAAGTGCTAAACGGGCCTGTTCAATGCCTATATTGGCTTTTGCCACATTGGTTTTGGTTACTTTTCTATCAAAAATTGGGATTGATAATGTTAAACCCAGATTTTGATAAAAACTATTGTTCAGTTGGTAACCATAACCTCCCATGTTATTGTTGTTATAACCCGTGTTTAACGATCCGCCTAAACTTAAAGTCGGACGTAAGGTAGATTTGGCTTTGGCCAGTTCGGTGGTTTGAAGCTGAATATTCAATTCGGCACTTTTAACTTCCGGACGGGTATGTAATGCCTTGTCCTGTGCCGAAGCTAAATTATCTAATGCCGGTGCTACAGCTATTGTATCGGTTGTACTTATTTCAAAAGGGGTTGCTGTAGGTAATTGCAACAGTTGTTTCAAGGTTAAAATATTCTGCTGTAAGGTGTTTTGAGCGGCAACCAGCGTATATTTATCGTTGGCATAGGTAGCTTGTAATTGTAGAAGATCTTTTTTAGCAATAGTTCCGAATTTAAACTGCTGCTCAGATTGTTTAACCTGCGCCTCGCTGGTGTTTAACAAATCTTTTAAATAGGTAATATTTTCTCTGGCCAGCAGAATATTAAGGTAGGCCTGAGTAATTGAAATGGTGATGTCGTTCTTGGCTGCTTCTACAGATAAGTTTGCAGCCTGCAAGCTAAGCTCTTTCGCTTTGATATCGTTTTTTAAATAACTTCCATTATATAGCGTAATATCCGAACTTATGCCAAAACCGCTGGTATTCTGCAGGCCAGATTTATAATTGGTAATGGCCTGCGAGACATTTCCGGTTAAATTTGGCAGTACTGCAGCTTTTGAAGCTATTAAGTCCTGTTCAGCAGTCTGGGAAGTTAGTTTTAAAGTATTAATGCTTATATTTTTTTCTTTGGCATACTCAATGCAGGTTTTCAGATCCCAAACCTGGGGTATATTCTGAGCCTCAGTTGCATGGGATGCAATAAGCAAGATGATTACGACAATGTATTTGATGTATCTGCTCATGGCGAATAAATTTGTGTCTATAGTGCTATCCAACACAAAAATATATCCGCTTAAGGCCGTTTTTTAGCAATTGAGACCAACATCGGAAATGCTGCGACGAAGCAGTCGAACTTTGAGATCAGTTGCCATAACTTTTAATAGAAATCCAGGGAATGCATTGTATTAAACACAACATTGTATGGTAAAAACTGTAGTGCTTAAGGTCAATCCTGTAAAACTTAATGGGTTCTTTCTAAAAAGAGAAGCACAATATGATGAATAAGTAAATTGGGGATCATGATTTTTATTTGCAGTTCTGCAAATCTTTTGAAACCTGCGTATAAGGTACAAATCCCTGCTTATTGCCAAATGAATTGGTAATATAAACCATTACCTGCGCCACATCGATATCTGCCAGTTCTGGAAATGCAGGCATTTTCTCCTTATATTCTTTTCCGTGAATGATCAAAGATTCATTGGCTCCGTTTTTAATAAAACAGGCTAAACGTGTTTTATTTGCCTTGAGGAAAACGGAATCGGTTAGGGGAGGCGCAAGTTGGCCAAGCCCTTCACCATTTTCACCATGACAGTTTTGACATTTGGCTTTATAAATATCTTTTCCGTTCGACATGTAGTTTTGCAAGTCAATGGTCTCTTGGTTTTGGCAAGATACTATAATGCCTATAATGGAAAGAAAAAAGATTGAATAGATGAGATACCTGCGCATGGAAAATAACAAATAAAATTACAACGCTACTTTTTATATTCCGCTAATAAAACCGGAATATCCTTTTTTAATTGCGCCACCTGTTCTGGCTTAGTACCGTCGTACGCGCCGCGGATACGCCTGTCTTTATCAATCAAAACCAGGTATCCCTGGTGAATATAACCATCCTTAGCGGTACTGTCTTCGCCAACTGCCACCAGGTAGTTCTTTTCAGCTAATGTATATACGCTATCTTTAGTACCATAAAGAAACTGCCATTTCGGTCCATCAACCCCTAGTTTTTGTGCATATTTTTTTAAAACATGGGGTTTATCGTATTTAAAATCAATAGTGTATGACACAAACATCACATCAGGATTTGTTTTAAAATCGTTATAAACCGTCATTAAATTCCGATGCATGGTAGGGCAGATGGTGGTGCAGGAAGTAAAGAAGAAATCGGTTACATAAACCTTACCATCGGTTACCTTGTTGGTCGTTACCACGCTATCCTGGTTTAAAAAAGACCAGTCAGGGATGGTTTGATAAACCGTATCTATTTTTTCTATGCCGGCAGCATCCCTAACGGTTTCGGCATGACGCTCGCCGTAAAAAGGAAGTTTTCTCTCTTGTTTACAGGCGGTAAATATAGAAATAGCAAAAAGCGCAGTAGCTAAACAGGCAGTGATTTTATTCATGATGTTATATTAAAGCACAAATATACAAGGTAATTCTTTTCCCGGACATGAATTGTTTGGAAAAGTCTGCAGCAGCTTTTAAAATCAAAGGCCAAGGAATAAATCGAGGGTATAAGATCACTATCAATACCCCTGCGAGAAATAACAATAAAACCTGTTTTCCCCTGGTAGAGTGGTATTTAAATGTAAACAGATCGAACTAAAAAAGAGATGGTATCATAAACAGGCATTTATGATACCATCTCTTATTAAGCAGAATTTTATCAAAAATTATTTATAAAAAACCTCGTTCCAATGCAATTCATTTCTGAACTGGTTGATTTTGGTATCGGCACCGATATTTACATATTCCAGGCCGGCAATATTAGCAAAATCTGATAAGTGTTCGGCAGTTAAATTCTGGCTATAAGCGGTATGATGGGCACCACCGGCATAGATCCAGGCTGCACAACCTGTTTTCATATCGGGTAATGGTTTCCAGAGTACACGCGCTACCGGTAAGTTCGGTAAATCATGCTCAGCTTCAACAGCTTTTACTTCGTTCACCAATAGACGGAAACGGTTACCCATATCAATTAAAGATGCATTTAAGGCATCGCCACCGGCAACGTTAAATACCAAACGTGCAGGATCTGCTTTACCACCAATACCTAAAGGATGAACTTCAAGACTTGCTTTGCCACTTGCCAGTGAAGCATCAACTTCGAGCATGTGTGAGCCTAAAACCATCGAGTTTTCAGGATCGAAATGATACGTGTAATCTTCCATAAATGCGTTTCCTCCTGGCAGACCTGCACCCATTACTTTACAGGCACGCACTAAAGCGGCAGTTTTCCAGTCACCTTCACCGGCAAAACCATAGCCATCGGCCATTAAACGTTGTGCTGCAATTCCTGGTAGCTGGATCATACCATGCAGGTCTTCAAAAGTATCAGAGAAACCTTTAAAACCACCATCTTCCAGGAATTTCCTTAAGCCCAGTTCAATTTTAGCTGCTTCATAAACCGATGAATGTCTGGCCCCGCCTGCTTTTAAATCAGCAGCCATTTCGTAAGTCTCCTCGTATTCTTTTAGCAATGCCTGAATAGATTCTTCACTTATTCCATTAATTACGGCCACTAAATCACCTATACCATAAGTATTTACCGCAAAACCGAATTTCATTTCGGCTTCTACTTTGTCGCCATCGGTAACCGCTACGTAACGCATGTTATCGCCAAAACGGACAAATTTAGCACCTTGCCAGTCATTCCATCCGGCAGCGGCCCTGCACCAGGTATCGATCTGTTTTGCCACTTCTTCATCCTGCCAATGCCCAACCACCACCTTACGGTCTTTACGCATGCGGCTAACTATAAAGCCGAATTCGCGGTCGCCGTGAGCACTTTGGTTCAGGTTCATAAAATCCATATCGATGGTATTCCACGGAATATCGCGGTTAAATTGCGTATGTAAATGCAATAAAGGTTTTTGCAACACATTTAATCCCCTTATCCACATTTTAGCTGGCGAAAAAGTATGCATCCAGGTAATCACACCGATACAATTTTCGTCGGTATTGGCCTGTTGTAAAGTTTCAAAAATTTCTTCCGTTGTTTTCACAATCGGCTTATAAACTACAGAAACCGAGATATTTCCATTTTCGTTTAAGGAATCAGCTACTTGCTTTGCATGGTCTGCCACTTGTTTTAAGGTTTCTTCTCCGTACAAATGCTGTGTGCCGGTAATAAACCAAACTTGTAATTTTTTTAAATCAATCATTACTATTTATGTTATTTTTAATTTATTCAATCCTCTTCTGTAGCCTGTGTTCTCACAGGCCGTTATACATTTTCTTTTTTTGAAAAGCGAGGTTCTGTTTTCATCAGAACTATAGCGAATGGCGGGGCTTTCGCTCCTGAAGCACTACTGTAATTGCTTTCCAAATCCTCAAAGCTCCAAACTAACCACTTATTTCTGTCCGTAATAAGCACCTTCGCCGTGTTTCCGTTCAAAGTGCTTTTTAATTAAGGAATCTTTCAATTTCGGGGCCTGGGGATTAATCTGTTGTGTTAGCAGCGCCATTTGTGCAACAGTTTCCAATACGGCACTATTGTATACCGCTTTTTCGGCAGTTTTACCCCAGGTAAAAGGCGCGTGGTTTCCCACTAAAATCATTTCTACCTCTTTATAACTCAGCCCTAAATTTTCAAAATGATTCATAATCTGGAAACCTGTTTCATATTCATAATTCCCCTTGATCATTTCATCGGCCATGGGTGGCGCACATGGAATATCTACCGTTAAATGGTCGGCATGCGTGGTGCCAAAAATAGGAATGGCTTTTTGTGCCTGTGCCCAGGCCGTACCATAGGTAGAATGTGTATGTACAATGCCGCCGATATCTTCCCAGTGTTTGTATAGAACGGCGTGGGTTTTGGTATCAGACGACGGCCTTAAACGGCCTTCAACGACATTACTGTCGAAATCCACGATCACCATATCATCCGGAGATAAATCTTCGTAAGGAACACCACTCGGTTTAATGGCAAAAACGCCTTTAGCACGATCTACAGCACTCACATTACCAAAAGTAAATAGTACTAATCCCAATTTGGGCAATTGCATATTGGCTTGATAAGCCTGCACTTTTATATCCTGATAATTGCTCATGATAAATAAGGTTTTACTTCTTTTTTATTGTATTTCTCCAGGTAACGGCCCAAGCCCAAGTATTGCTGGTAATGCTGGCGGTAAAGTTTTTGCTTTTTCACATCGGGTTTATATTCTTTTTCAAAACCTGTTCCCATAGCAGCCATGGCTGCTTCTACATTTGGATAAATACCAGCTGCCACTGCAGCGAACATGGCCGCACCTAAGGCACAGGTATGTTCGAAACGGTGAATCCTGATCGACATTTCCAATACATCAGCCATCATTTGCATGATATATGCAGATTTTTTAGCTACACCACCGATTCCAATAATCCCTTTTACCGGAACTCCCTGTTCTTTAAAGCGGTCTACAATGGCTTTGGCACCAAAACAGGTTGCTGCAGCAAGCGCACGGAAAAACCTTGGCGCATCAGTTCCTAATCCTAATCCGGTTATTGCACCCTTTAGTTCCTGGTTGGCATCCGGGGTTCTTCTGCCGTTTAGCCAGTCTATAGCGAGTTCGGCATAATCTACATCTTCCAAAGCTTCGGCTTGCTTACTCAGGTTTGCTATAATTTTTCCTTCCAATTCATCTTTCAAAGCCATTGCGGTTGCCTCGTCAATTAAATCAGATTCACTTAGCAAATGATTTAAAGGCCAGCTGATTAAATTTTTGAACCAGGCATACACGTCGCCAAAAGCCGATTGTCCGGCCTCTAATCCGGCCATACCCGGAATTACCGAACCATTTACCTGTCCACAGATACCGCTGATCAGTTTGCCATCCAGATCCTGGTTGGGAGCCACCAATATATCGCAGGTACTGGTACCCATTACTTTACTCAGGTAATAAGGTTCAATTTGACCGCCAACGGCTCCCATGTGTGCATCAAACGCGCCTACACCCACCACCACATCGGTACTTAAACCTAATTTCGATGCCCATTCTTCGCTTAGGGTTCCTGCAGCGATATCAGAAGTATAGGTATCTACAAATAGTTTATCTCTAAAGCCAGCTAAAAGAGGATCAAGGCTGCTAAAGAAATCTTCGGGAGGAAGACCATTAAACTCTTCGGCCCAAAGTGCCTTATGGCCAGCTGCACAACGGCTGCGCTTCATTTCTTTTATATCCTTTCCGCCACAAAGTAAAAATGGAATCCAGTCACAGTGTTCAACCCACGATGCTGCTGCTTTTTTAATACTTGAATCAACCCTTAAAATATGTAACAATTTGGCCCAGAACCATTCTGAAGAATAAATGCCACCCACATATTTAAGATAATTGGTATTGAATTTTGCAGCATGGTCATTAATTTCAGCTGCTTCTTTAACTGAGGTATGATCTTTCCAAAGCACGAACATCGCATTTGGATTTTCTTCAAAATCTTTAGTCAAAGCAAGTGGAGTACCTGTTGCATCAACAGCAACCGGGCTGGAACCGGTTGTATCAACCGAAATACCTTTTACCAAAGGTGCAATTTCTGCTCCGCCAGCTTTGGCCAGGCAGTCTTTTATGGTATGGGTTAAACCTTCAATATAATCTAAGGGATGCTGGCGGAACTGATTAACAGCGGGTTTACAATATAACCCTTTCTGCCATCTTGGATAAAGAAAAACTGATGAAGCCAATTCTTTTCCGTTTGCGGTATCGACTAGAACAGACCGGACAGAATCTGACCCGTAATCTACTCCAATTACATAGTTTGCTGTGCTCATAACAATAAATAAATGTCTAATTAACGTTTATTTATTTGAATTAAAAAATTTTATTGATTTTTTAATCAAAAACAACAATTTAAGGCGATGGTTGCACTATTCTTTTTTCGGTTTAGGGTACAGGAGTTTAAAAGAATTGGAGACTGCCTGATGCATGATCGTGGCATGGTCTTCCTGTGGTAAAAAATCGAAATACACTTTTACGTTTTGATTATTAAAACCTTTTATCTTCTCGGCCAGCAGATTTGCATCTACCTCCATTACCCTGGGGATTTCGGTTGGTGTTAACCCTTCTTTACCAACGGCAATGTAAACCCTGGTTTGCGGGTTAAAAGCGCTTTCACTGATTTTCGAATCCTGATTGAACAGTGAACCATTATCCCACCATAAGCTGGGGCTAACAATTACATATTTATTAAATAAGGAAGGTTTTTTAAACAAAATCTCGGTGATCAATAATCCACCTAACGATTGTCCGATGATGGTTTTACTGCTTGTTGTTTTATATTTTTTTTCAATGTAAGGTTGCAGTTCATTACCTATAAAAGCAATAAACCGATCGGAATGACCTGCGGTAGGAAATTTCTTCCTATCTGCTTCAATAGTGGTAGGAAATGTAAAGTCCCTTCTGCGATCAACCGTTGCAATACCTACCACAATCGATTTTGGAACCTGGTTAACCCATTCAAAACTATTAAACTGTACAAGCCCTGCAATATGGATAAAATCTTCATCAGCTGAACCATCAAGCAAGTAAATTACCGGATATCTCGTCGTGTCATTTGGTTGATAACCTTCCGGAAGATAGATATTCAGGATTCTTTTCTCTGACAATGTTTTTGATTGAATCTCGTCTATCACACCAAGTACAAAAGGTTTATCGCGGTTTACCGTTTTCTGGTTTTTAGCTTGGCCTAAAGTCGTTAGCTGGCAAAAAATAAGTAACGTAAAGAGAGCAATTTTATAGGTATGTAGTTTTACTTTCATTAAATGGCTTTTTAAGTAGAATCTGTCTTATTGATCAGATTTGCCGAAAATTAAGAATTTATGCGGATCTATTCATAAATTTTCAATCTGGATAGGATGGAAGCCATTTATTTAACTGATCTTAATTCTGATATGGCAGAGCGATTGTTTTACAGACTGCCCATATTCAGGAATGAAACTAAAAAGGGGTGTCCGATCTCTTTCGAACACCCCTTTGTTTTTCTTATGAGCAACCTTCTGATCTAGAATACATTATGTTAAAACGGATACGAGTAGATCGTAGCGTTAATTTTAGCATCTTTTGTCACATTATAAGTATTATACCCATAACCAAGATTCCTGTTTGTGAGGTTATATACAATAAAACTGAAATTAATATTGGATGGCACTTTTATTGACACAAAACCGTTAGCATCAGTCACCCCCTTAAGGGTTGAAGAATTAATCACCTCAAATACATTACCTGAATTAAGGTTAATCGCATTGACCGGATAAGCCACCACGCCCACATTTCTTAATGGAGTTCTGTAATCGATGTTAGATATCAATGTGAGGTTTAAAAGGCCTGAGAATTCAGAAACCTTAATACTCTTTTTTTTCTCTACATCTGCAACAACCTGAATAAATTCATCAGTACGGTACCTTACTTTGTTGATAACGGCGGTATCGCACGCTACAAGGTAGTTTTTAGGCAATAAGCCCGAAAAATAAGCTATACCATCCTGATCAGTCTTTATTGAAGCTATTGCAGCATAGGAACTTTGGGAACTTGTATTTAAACCTTGCTGCGCATCGTATAACGAAACTTTGATCCCTGGCAAACCTTTCCCTGCATCATCTACAAGTTTATAACTTAGTTTGCCTGAATTCACTCCATCAACCAAATTAACATTTGTAATCTTTTTACAGGAAAGCATTAAAATAAACAGTCCCAACAGGAACATGATTTTACATTTCATATTCTTATAAAACTAAGTCCGGTTAAGATCTAACTATGGTTGATAGATACTCATTGAATAGTTAACCGTAGCATCCTTTTGTACCGAAATGCCATTATTATAATTGTAAGAAGCATTGGTAACCGTATTATAAAGGTATACCAAATATTGCTTGGCTGAAGGAATCCTGAAAGTGATCAAACCGGCATCATTGGTAACCCCTGAAAAATCGGCTACTTTTAAATTGGCAGCTGTAGTTGATGAATAATTGAACTTATTAGACGGGATCATAATCACTCCTATATTTTTTAAAGGTTGATTATTATAAGATCTAACTGTTAATGCAAACGTTCCAGAAAAATCTGTCACTTTGGTTTCTTTAGCTTTGGCAGCACCAGTAATCACCTGAACATACTCCTGAACCAGATACGCTACATTGTTAACTTTTGCAGAATCGGTAACAAGCATGTAATTGTTTGGATTAAGGTCTCCAAAGTCGGCCAAACCGTTCGGATCTGTTACGCGGGTTTCCAACAGGATGTTGTAGTTCGAATAGTAACCGTCTGCGCGGTCAAATAGAGATACTTTTACATTTGCCAGTCCTTTTCCGGCATCATCAGTTAGCCTGTAAGTCAGTTTTCCGCTGGTAGAAAGTTTAACGTCAACATTGGTAGTTTTTTTGCAAGCGATAAAAACTACAGTAAGAAGAATTAAGAGTGTTAATTTTGATTTCATATACATATTTATTTTATTTTGGGCGCAAATATAGAATAATGATTGAGCACTTATTAAATATTTTTACAAAAACTAACGGGAAATAAATTGTGATTTGATAATCAGTAGACTTATAAAATTATATATAAAATGAAATATCTGAATTTAAGTAGGATGTCTCTACATACCTACACAATATTGCCTATTATCCATTAAAAGAACAGTGAATTTAGCCCCGTCTTGATCAGCAACTGTTCCTAATAGGAGGAAGGCTAGTGTCCCAGGCTAACGATCCGTGTTGCCAGCCACTGGTTATTGTCTAATTTCCAGGTGATGATGAATTTTTGCTTGCCTATTTCCTGCTTTCCGTTTTCGGTGTGCAGGAAACGGTGATTACCAAGGGCAATTGCGCCGTACCCTGGAATGAGATAGACTTCCAGACTGGCTTTTTCAAGTTCCCTGCGCAGGTTGGAGGCCTTGTTGCGTGCAAACAGGCTCCCAAAGTTTTCCATGGCCGTTTTAAGGTCTGTTTTTCCGCCACCGTCATTGTAGAATTCCAAATCCTGTGAAAAAAAAGTACCCAGGGCTTTGATATCCTGCCTGTTGAAAGCATCAAAAAGCAGGCTGTCCTGCTTGAAAATGGTCTGCTGCAGAGAGGGATCTTTCGGTTGAAAAGGATGCTGGGCTTTTGTGATGGTGCCTATTAACAGGAACAAGAAAAAAAAGAAAAGACTGTTCTTGAACATCATGGAACTATTTTGCTTAGGATTAATGTTTTTTTTTTGACGTAGCAGGGTCATTTTTGTTACAGGCCAAAGGCAGGTTAAACAGGGGAGATCAGTATCCTAGTAAGGCGAACCAGGTTTATTATAAAAATGAAATGAATTAAAAGCCAGTCCTTCAGCCTTCGTCACCGATCCATAAATCATAACGTTGCTCATTCACCAGCTTCCCGAATGCTTCAGATAATTTTTCTTCCGTCAGTTTAAAGCCGTACCTTGTATACAGGGAAATGGCAGCGTCCAATCCCTGGAAAGTCCATAAATAAGAAGATTGGTAATTTTTCTCCTTAAAAAAATCCATATACAGATGCATAAGCTTTTTACCCAATCCAACACCTCTGTATTCAGCATCGATATAAAAATAACGAAGCTGCGAAGAATTGTTTTCGCGGTGCATCAGTAAAATGAAGCCAATGATCTTTTTCCTATGTTCACAAACCCAAACCCTGTCTTTTTCGGGATCATAGTTCTCGCAAAATTCATGCATGCCGGCAAAAGCATAAGATTCAAACTCAATCCCAGATCATGTTCTTGTTGGTAGAGCAAGGTTTGTTTATAGACCACATACGACATATCTCCGGGACTCAGTTCGGTTCTGATTGTAATTTCATCTAGCATTTCAGTTGTTTTATTTATAACCTAAATACTTTTGTATAACGCATCAGGCTTGCGCCTTTGTACTTTTTTAAAATCTTATTCAGGTGGCTATCTTCTGAAAATTCAAACCCGGCGACGATTTTATTGATGCACAAATGATCGTCGCCAGCTATGATGTTGTAAATATAATCTACATTAACCTTAAAAATGCATAAGTATTTAATTTCACTAAGGATGGCAGCATTCCTGTTGTCAGGATTCCAATAGTAAGGTCAAAATTTTTGCCGAAAATGGTGCTTTTGCGATGATAAAACAAAAAAACCTCACATTTCTGTGAGGTTTTTTGTGATCCCGCTGGGATTCGAACCCAGGACCACTACATTAAAAGTGTAATGCTCTACCAGCTGAGCTACGGAATCTACTTTATTTAAAACGTTATCCGTTTCCTTTAAAGTGGTGCAAATATAGAGTTAAAGACGCTTTCATGCAAATAAAAAATCGAGGAATGCGTTAGTATATTGATTTATAGGCGAATTAATTATCTGCCTTCTCTTTTTTAAATAGATTTGATATTTTTATCGCTATAAATTTAATGTCCGCCCATGCGAAGATCACTTCTTGCCTTACTTTATTTGTTTATCCTCTCCTTATTATCCTGCCAACCGAATAAAGCTAAAGAAGAAGAGGCAAGGCACCGGCAAGATTCGCTGGCATCTTGCGAAAAAAATATGCCCAGCCGTTTTGGTGCAGTAAAAGACTCATCGAATTTTGCCAATAATAAAGTAAGTCACGAGGGGATGGTTTTAATCCCGGCAGGCCAATTTGCCATGGGCGCTTCTGACCAGGAGGGGAGAGCTGATGAATACCCACAACACCAGGTTAAAGTATCTTCTTTCTGGATGGATGTTACCGAAGTAACCAATGCCAGTTTTAAAAAATTTGTTGATGCTACCGGATACCAGACTACTGCTGAACGAAAGCCAGATTGGGAAGAAATGAAAAAACAACTTCCGGTTGGCACACCCAAACCACCTGACAGTGTTTTTGTTGCCGCATCGTTGGTTTTTTATGCACCTAAAAAGGTTATCTCTTTAAATGATGCGTCACAGTGGTGGCGTTGGGTTAAAGGAGCCGATTGGAAACATCCTCAAGGTCCAAATAGCAACATTAAGGGAAAAGAAAACTTTCCTGTAGTACATATATCGTGGGATGATGCTATGGCTTACTGCAAATGGTCGGGTAAGCGCTTGCCAACTGAGGCCGAATGGGAATTTGCTGCACGTGGCGGTTTAAAAAACAATAAATATCCCTGGGGCAACGAAGATATAGAAAAAGGTAAGCCCAAAGCCAATACCTGGCAAGGCAGTTTCCCTATAAAAAATACGGATTGGGATGGATATAACAGTCTTGCAGCTGTAAAAAGCTTCAAAGCCAATGGCTATGGCCTTTATGATATGGCCGGTAACGTCTGGGAGTGGTGCAGCGATTGGTATCGCCCGGATTATTATGCTAAACTTTCAGGAGTTGCCAATAACCCTAAAGGGCCTGCCGATAGCTACGACCCGATGGAACCAACAGTACCAAAACGCGTAGTACGAGGTGGTTCCTTTATGTGTAATGCAGCTTATTGTAAAGGTTACCGCGTAACTTCGAGAATGAAAACTTCTGTTGATACAGGCTTGGAACATACGGGCTTCAGGTGTGTGAGCGACAACTAGAACCTTTTTTGTTAAATTTAAAATTACACAAACGTTTGATTGATTTTTATTAAATAATATTGTTTAGTTTGGCCCAAACAAACTAACCCGAACCAAAAACGTTATGCAACAAACAACAAAATCCGGCCATGCGCAAGGGCCAAAGCCACTTATTATTATTTGTGCCTTATTCTTTATTTTTGGCTTTGTAACCTGGGCTAATGGAACTTTAATTCCTTTCTTTAAATTATCTTTCGGATTGTCAAACTTACAGGCATTCTTCGTAACCTTTGCCTCCTATATGGCTTATTTCTTTTTAGCGCTGCCATCATCCTGGATACTTAAAAAAGTTGGCTTTAAAAACGGGATTGTTTTAGGCCTGGTTATTTTGGGCCTAGGTTCTCTCATCTTTATACCAGCAGCTCAGACCCGTACTTTCGGTCTTTTTTTAACCGGTATTTTTGTACAAGGTGCTGCCTTAGCTTTGCTCCAAACCGCTTCAAATCCTTATTTAACCATTATTGGCCCGATAGAAAGTGCTGCAAAACGAATTAGTATGGCGGGTATCTGCAACAAATTTGCAGGAATGATAGTGCCAATAATCATGGGGAGCCTGTTCTTAAAAAATGCATCGGAGGTTGAAAAGCAGATACAGGCTGCAACCGGCGTTGCACACGAACAATTGCTAAATGAGGTTTTAGGTCGTGTTAATATACCTTATATCGTACTGGCCATTGTTTTTTGTGTTTTTGCGGTGGTGATTAAATTTACCGATTTACCTGAAGTAGAGGTCGAAGAGGACGTGGTTGACGAAACCAAGGGCGAAGTGATCAAACACAACAGTGTTTTCCAGTTTCCACACCTGTTTTTAGGTTCGCTATGTATTTTTGTTTATGTGGGTGCCGAAGTGATGGCCGGTGATATTATCGGAATTTATGGTCGTGAATTGGGAATTAGTCCTGAAATCAGTGGAAAATTAACGTCGATTACGCTTTTTAGCATGTTAATCGGTTATATAGTAGGTATCATTACCATTCCAAAATACATCTCTCAGCAAAAGGCATTGCGTATTTGCGCCATTTTAGGAATCATTTTCGCCATTTTATCTTTCGCGATATCTACTTGGTTTGCGGTAATTTTTGTAGCCTTGCTGGGTTTGGCAAACTCATTAATGTGGCCGGCTATATTCCCACTTGGCATCAGTCATTTGGGGAAATTTACCAAAATTGGTTCAGCCATTATGATCATGGGTATTGCGGGTGGTGCTTTAATGCCTCTATTGTATGCTTTTTTAAATGAAAAATTACACATCAATTTCCAATTGGCCTATCTGCTAACGGTATTGCCATGCTATCTTTATATTTTGTTTTTTGCAATAAAAGGCCATAAAGTAGGACTAAAGCTCAAATAGGCAAACTAATAAATTTATGTTCAAGCCCGGTCTTTAATCAGATCGGGTTTTCTTTTATCCTTAATTTTCAGTTATTTTGGCTAAATTATAACAATGGCTGAATCTCGATAGTTAAATCTTGATTCTCTTAATGTCACGATACACATATCTCAATAATGAACAAAGCTATTTTTCTCGACCGCGACGGAGTCCTTAACCACGAAATCTATGATTATATCTGCCGGGTTGAAGATTTTAAAATATTAGATTACCAGATCCCTGTACTCAAAAAATTCTTTGACGAAGGGTATTTATTAATCGTCATCACTAACCAGGGTGGCATTGCACTTAAACGTTATACAGAACAGGAACTGGCCATTATGCACCAGATGTTAAGAAATGCATTTTTGGCCAAAGGGGCAGATATTGCAGGGTTTTATTATTGCCCGCATCACCCAACAGTTGGCGGCGAATGCAAATGTCGAAAACCTGCCTCCGGAATGATCCTTGATGCCATTGATATGTACGATATTGACCCGGCACAATCGGTTATGATCGGTGATAAACCCCGGGATGTTGAAGCCGCAAACGGGGCAGGAGTGAAGGGAATTTTAATTGAACCTGATGAACAGATTAGTTATGAAAAAGTTAAAGAGGTATTAAAAAGAGAATCTTTAGTTTAGTTCAGAGTTTCGCATTGGAAGGTTGGAATAAGCAAAACACCCAAACCGCAAGATCCAGACTGTGTAAAATATTCATTAAATAAAAAGTCCTGAGTTAAATAATAACTCAGGACTTTTTTTATGCGCCTGAAGCTCAAAACTCCAGGCCGAAAACTCCAAACTTATTTACCTGCTGCTTTAGCGTGGTCAGCTAAGAAAGTAGCCAAACCGGTATCTGTTAATGGGTGTTTTAATAAACCTACAATTGCAGCCAATGGGGCTGTGATTACATCGGCACCTAATTTAGCGCAGTTTACAATGTGTAATGGCCCGCGGATTGATGCTGCCAGGATTTGTGTCTCGTAACCGTAGTTGTCAAAAATAGTCCTGATATCTTCGATCAATACCAAACCATCGCTTGAAATATCATCTAAACGGCCCAGAAACGGAGAAACATACGTTGCTCCGGCTTTTGCTGCCAATAAAGCCTGACCTGCAGAGAAAATTAAAGTACAGTTGGTTTTAATCCCTTTTGATGAGAAATATTTAATGGCTTTAACACCATCTTTAATCATCGGAACTTTAACCACAATTTTAGGATTTAAAGCTGCTAAAGCTTCACCTTCTTTTACAATTTCATCAAAAGTGGTCGAAATAACTTCTGCACTTACGTTATCGTCAACGATATCGCAGATAGCTTTATAATGGTTAATTACATTTTCATCGCCGGTAATACCTTCTTTAGCCATTAGGCTAGGGTTGGTGGTTACACCATCTAAAATGCCAAGATCTTGCGCCTCTCTGATTTGATCAAGATTTGCTGTGTCAATAAAAAATTTCATGTTTATAAATTCTTAAAATGATTATTAGGTTCTGCTGTTGGAACCCCTGAAGAATTTAGTATCCCCCCTTCAGGGGATTAAGGGGGTAAAAAAGGGCAAGCACCTTCTATCGCACCGCTACAACCTTCTACCCTTGCTGCGTTCCCACCCTGGGGGAGTTCAAAGGGAGCTGGTCGTAAAAGACTTGCCCGGGCACAAAGGTAGAAAAAGAACTTGTTTTGCAAAACCCATTTCTTTAATTTTTTATAGATTATTGCTATCTTACTGATTAGTAAATTAATAAAATCGAAATACAAAGTTTTAACAGGTTGAAGAAAATCCAGTTTAATCCAGTTTTTTGGAGTACAATATTTATATGAAAAAAATATATTCATAAATAAATCTGTCCTCAAAAAGATTCCTAGTTAATTTTAGCGTTAAAAAGGGCATTTATTGCACAATATAACCATTATGAATTTGATAAATATCACACAACATCTTTGTCATTTTTTTAATTTAAATGCTTTAAATTACTTAAGGACTAGAATTTTTCTAAAAATTATGCCAACTCTGTAATTTAAACTATTTTTTCTGTATCTTAGTGTTTCCTATACACTAACAACTAACGAGCAAAGAATGGAACCAAACAGTGGATTGTACGATGCGCAATTTGAACACGATGCCTGCGGTATTGGGTTCGTTGCACATGTGAAAGGGCGAAAATCGCATCAAATCATCTCTGATGCACTTACTATTTTAGAGAATCTAGATCATAGAGGGGCATGTGGAGCGGAACCAAATACAGGCGATGGTGCCGGTATTATGATTCAGATTCCGCACGAATTTTTTTATGACGAATGTTTAAAAGCTGGCTTTAGCTTACCTGAAACCAATAATTATGGTGTAGGCATGTTATTTATGCCAAAGGATATCAGATCCAGAGAAGAGTGCAGAGAATTGATTTACCGTGCCGCCGAAAAACTAGGCCTTGAAATTTTAGGTTTTAGAAAAGTTGATGTTGACACAACAGACATTGGCAATATGGCCCTTTCTGTGGAGCCTGAAATTGAGCAGGTATTTATTGCCCGCCCATATGCAGTAGCGCCTGGTGCAGATTTCGAACGTAAACTTTATATTTTTAAAAATTACCTGATTAAACTGATCGTAAACACCGTTCATGGTGGTAAAGACTTTTATATTGTTTCGCTTTCTGCTCAGACTATAATATATAAAGGTCAGCTTACTTCACTACAGGTACGTACCTATTTTACTGATCTTAGCGATAAGCGCATGGTTTCGGCCCTGGGTTTGGTACACTCGCGTTTTGCAACCAACACTTTCCCTTCATGGAGGTTGGCCCAACCGTTCCGTTTTATTGCACATAATGGCGAGATCAATACTTTACAGGGAAATTTAAACTGGTTCAGGGCAGGTGTCAAATCATTGGCTTCTTCACATTTTACGCCGGAAGAGCTGGATATGCTTTTGCCTGTTATTGATGAAACCAACTCAGATTCAGGTTGTTTAGATAATGTGATCGAATTATTGTTTCATGCCGGCAGAACCTTGCCTCATGTTTTAATGATGTTGGTGCCTGAAGCATGGGATGGTAACGATGATATGGATCCTGTTAAAAAAGCCTTCTACGAATTTCATGCTACCTTAATGGAACCATGGGATGGACCGGCAGCCATTGCCTTTACCGATGGTAAATTAATTGGTGCCACCTTAGATCGTAATGGTTTACGTCCTTCACGTTATGCCATCACCTCTGATGACCGTGTAATTATGGGTTCTGAAGCAGGTGCCTTAGCGATTGATCAAAGTACGATCATTGAGAAAGGCCGTTTAACGCCTGGTAAAATGTTCGTTGTAGACATGGAGCAGGGCCGGATCATCAGCGATGAGGAAATTAAAACCCAGGTTTGCGGAGGAAGTCCTTATGCCGATTGGATTAACCAATACCAGATCCGTTTAGAGGAATTGCCAGAGCCACGTTTAATGTTTACTGGCTTATCCTCAGAATCTATTTTTAAATACCAGCAGGTTTTTGGTTACAGCAGGGAAGATGTAGAGCTGTTACTTAAACCAATGGCTCTCGAGGGCAAGGAGCCGATCGGCTCAATGGGTACCGATACACCGCTCGCGATCTTATCACAACGTCCGCAACACTTATCTTCATACTTTAAACAGCTTTTTGCCCAGGTTACCAACCCACCAATCGATCCCATTCGTGAGAAGGTAGTAATGAGTTTGGCCAGTTTTATGGGCAGCAACGGTAACCTGTTAGATGAAAATCCACGTCAGGCACACTGCGTTGCCATCAAACATCCTATTTTAACCAACCAGGAATTAGAGAAACTGAGAAGTATCGATACCGGTGTTTTTCAGGCTAAAACGCTGCAAACTTATTTCAGGGCCGATGGCAAGCCGGGGGCAATGGCAAAAGCTTTAGACCGTTTATGCCGTTACGCGGTTGATGCAGTTGAGGATGGTTTCCAGGTTATTGTATTAAGTGACAGGGCTATTGATTCTGAACACGCTGCAATGCCTTCTTTATTAGCCGTTTCTGCTGTGCACCATCACCTCATCCGTAAAGGTTACCGTGGCGCAGTGGGTATAGTGATCGAAGCCGGTGACATTTGGGAAGTGCACCATTTTGCCACTTTATTGGGCTTTGGCGTTACCGCAATCAACCCTTACCTGGCTTTAGAGACCATTAATGAATTTAAAGAAGAATCTGGTTTATCAACAGAACAGCTTACTAAAAACTATATCTACGCAGTAAACAGTGGTTTACTTAAAATTTTCTCTAAAATGGGCATATCAACCCTGCAATCGTACCAGGGTGCACAAATTTTTGAGATTTTAGGCCTGAACAAGCAGGTGGTGAATACGTACTTCACCGGCGCGGTTTCGCGTATTGGAGGTTTAGGACTGGATGAAATTGCGAAAGAAACGTTAATTAAACATCACCGCAGTTTTGGTCCGCTAACAGAGACAGAAAACCTGTTGCCAGCAGGAGGAACTTATAAATTCCGTCGTAAAGGTGAAGCGCATTTGTTTAATCCGCAAACCATTCACCTGTTGCAAAATGCAACGCGTAAAAACGATTACAATATTTTCAAACAATACTCTAAACTGGTTAATGAGCAGACCCAACAGGCTTATACCATCCGTGGATTGTTTGAATTTAACTATAACCGCCCATCGGTACCTTTAAATGAGGTAGAACCTGTTGCCGAAATCTTAAAAAGATTTGCGACAGGAGCAATGTCATTCGGTTCAATTTCTCATGAAGCACACTCTACTTTGGCAATCGCCATGAACCGCATTGGCGGCAAGAGCAATACCGGAGAAGGTGGTGAAGATGAAATGCGTTATACCAAATTGCCAAATGGCGATAGCATGCGTTCGGCCATTAAGCAGGTTGCTTCTGCACGTTTTGGTGTAACAAGTTATTATTTAACCAATGCTGATGAGTTACAGATTAAAATGGCGCAGGGTGCTAAACCAGGCGAAGGCGGTCAATTACCGGGACACAAGGTGGATGATTGGATTGCAAAAGTTCGTCACTCTACACCGGGCGTTGGGTTAATTTCACCTCCACCACACCACGATATTTATTCGATCGAAGATTTGGCACAGCTGATTTTTGATTTAAAAAATGCTAACCGAGCTGCCAGGATCAATGTAAAATTGGTTTCAAAAGCCGGGGTGGGCACTATTGCAGCGGGTGTTGCCAAAGCACATGCCGATGTTATCCTGATATCGGGTTTTGACGGTGGAACAGGGGCATCTCCTTTAACCTCGATCCAGCATGCCGGCTTACCTTGGGAATTGGGCTTAGCAGAGGCACACCAGACCCTGGTAAAAAACAAACTGCGTAACCGTATAGTGTTACAAACAGATGGTCAGTTAAAAACAGGTAGAGATATCGCTATTGCAGCGTTATTGGGTGCCGAAGAATGGGGGGTTGCTACTGCTGCCCTGGTAACTTCGGGCTGTATCATGATGCGTAAGTGCCATTTAAATACTTGTCCGGTTGGTGTGGCTACACAAGATCCGGAGTTAAGAAAATTATTTACCGGTGATGCGGACCATGTCGTAAACCTGTTTTATTTTCTTGCTGAAGAGTTACGTGAAATCATGGCTGAATTAGGTTTCAGAACCATTAACGAAATGATTGGTCAGGCTGACGTTTTAAAAGTACGTGAGTTACCGGCAACCGACTGGAAGTTAAAGCATCTTGATTTATCACCTATCTTATTTAAAGCAGAAGAAAACGGTTTGCCGCTATTCAATACTGAAGAGCAAGACCATGGGTTGGACAACGTTTTAGATCATCAATTAATTGAAGCGGCACAACCTGCTATTGCCAATAATGAACCGGTTTTTGCAAGCTTCGAAATTAAAAATACCGACCGTTCATTAGGTACAATGTTATCTAACGAAATTTCGAAAGTGCATTTAAGTGCTGGTTTACCGCCAGATACCATTAATTTTAAATTTGTAGGTTCTGCCGGACAGAGCTTTGGTGCATTCAGTACCCGTGGGGTTACTTTATCGCTTGAAGGTGAGGCCAATGATTACGTAGGTAAAGGATTGTCGGGTGCAAGATTAGCCGTTTATCCGTTTGCAAATTCAACATTTGTACCAGAGCAAAATATCATTATCGGTAATGTTGCACTTTATGGTGCTACTTCGGGTGAGTTGTTCGCACGTGGTAAAGCTGGTGAACGTTTCGCGGTGCGTAACTCCGGCGCCACAGCGGTGGTAGAAGGAGTTGGCGATCACGGTTGCGAATACATGACCGGTGGCGAGGTATTAATTCTTGGTGATACCGGAAGCAATTTTGCTGCTGGTATGAGTGGTGGCGTAGCTTGGATTTATGATGCAAACGGAACTTTTGCACGTAAATGCAATAAAGAAATGGTTGATTTAGATCCATTACAAGCTGAAGATGAAGAGCGTATTTTAGCTTTACTTAAATCGCATATCCGATTAACAGACAGCAAAGTAGCCGAGTTCATCTTAAGTGATTGGAAAGCACAATCAGCACATTTTGTAAAAGTATTCCCTAAAGAATACAAAGCAGTTTTAGCAAAACGTAACCAACAAGTAAAAACACACTAAGCCATGGGAAAAGTAACAGGATTTCAAGAATACGATAGAGTTGCGCCCACTAGAGAAGAGGCTGCAACGCGTGTAAAACACTATGGGGAATTTTTAAACGAATTGCCCGCACAAGAATTAAATAACCAGGCCGCGCGCTGTATGGATTGCGGCGTACCTTTTTGCCAGTCGGGATGCCCGTTGGGTAACGTAATACCTGAATTTAACGATGCGGTTTACCAGGGCAAATGGGAACAGGCCGCCAATATTTTATTAAGTACCAACAATTTCCCAGAATTTACCGGCAGGATTTGCCCGGCACCTTGCGAGTCGGCCTGTGTATTAGGCATTAACCGCCCACCGGTTTCTATTGAAGAAATTGAGAAGCATATTATCGAAATTGCTTTCGAAAAAGGGTTTATCAAAGCAAAGGCTCCGTTAATCAGAACAGGTAAAAAAGTTGCAGTTATTGGTTCAGGTCCGGCGGGCTTAGCGGCTGCTGCCCAGCTGAATAAAGTAGGGCATGAAGTGACTGTTTTCGAACGTGATGATGCACCTGGTGGTTTATTGAGATACGGCATTCCTGATTTTAAACTTCAGAAAAATGTTGTCGATCGCCGCATCGATTTAATGAAAGAAGAAGGCATTATTTTTAAATGCAATGCCAACGTAGGCGAAAATGTTGAAATTGGCACCTTATTGAGAGATTTTAATGCCATCATTTTAGCTGGTGGCTCTACCATTCCTCGCGATCTGCCAATTGATGGCCGTTCTGCTAAAGGTGTTCACTTTGCAATGGATTTCTTAAAACAACAGAATAAACGAGTAGCCAATCGCAAGGTAGAAACTGAAGATATTCTGGCTACCGGTAAAAATGTAATCGTAATTGGTGGTGGTGATACAGGTTCAGATTGTATCGGAACCTCAAACCGTCATGGCGCAAAATCGGTTACACAGTTTGAGATCATGCCAATGCCTCCTCAGGCACGTAATGAGCATATGCCTTGGCCAAATTATCCTATGTTGCTTAAAAACACTTCATCGCATGAAGAGGGAGCCAGTAGGGCATGGTCGGTAAATACAAAGAATTTTATTGCTGATGAAAACGGAAACCTTAAAGCATTAAAGGTAGTGGACGTGGAATGGGAAATTGATGCAAACGGTCGCCCTGTTACCTTTAAAGAAGTAGCGGGTAGCGAAAGAGAGCTGCCATGCGAACTGGTACTTTTAGCCATGGGTTTCTTACACCCTCAAAAAGAAGGTTTAATTGAGAAGTTAGGTGTGGAATTAGATAACCGTGGAAACGTAAAAGCATCAGAACAAACTTATCAGACCAATATTGCAAAGATTTTTGCTGCAGGTGATGCCCGTCGCGGACAATCATTAGTAGTTTGGGCCATTTCGGAAGGCAGGGAAGCTGCACGTAAAGTTGATGAATACTTAATGGGAACAACCAAACTGGCTTCGAAAGATGCCGTTGCGTACGCTTAGTAGGTTTAAATTCTATATTTTTAGGGTCGTGGTTTATACCACGACCTTTTTTGTTTGACATATACTGTGCGTAGACTTAAACGCAGTGTCTCTACGGATTTATAAATAGAATCGAGTTTACAACTCAAAATAACAGCAAGCCACATACGCTTTTCATTCTGCAATCCGTAGCCTCCTTTGGAACTCTACTTACAGAAAAACTAAAATAATTTTAACTGATCATTTTGTGGTGGCTTCTCCTTCCCAAAAACTGTTCTGCCGCCATATTTCCAGCTTTCAGCACGTTCCTTTCGAATTACTTTCTCAAAATCCATATTCGGAATAAAGTCTTTTTCGGCATTCCGGGCAATTTGATGCAATGATTTTATCGCTTGTTGCTTATCCGTATTTCCAATCTTCGCTTTTTCAACGGCTTTTTGTAAAACTTTAATGGTTTCATCGTATACCGTTACAGGAACTGGAAAAGGGTGGCCATCTTTGCCTCCATGTGCAAAAGAATAACGGGCAGGATCAGTAAACCGGGAAGGCGTACCATAAATCACCTCACTTACTAAAGCCATGGATTGTAAGGTTCTTGGTCCCATGCCCTCCAGTAACAGCAATTCTTCGAAATCTTTCGGTTGCTTTTCCTGTGCCAGCCACAATATGCTTCCTAAACGTTTTAAATCTATATCTTTAGATTTTACATCGTGATGGTCAGGTAGTACCAATTTTTGGATTTCATGGAGCATCCTCACCGGCGATTCAGCTGTAATATTCATCATGCTCTGCCTGGTCATGCCTGCATCATTAGCGGTCAGGTTCAGGATCTGCCCTTGATTAATGCCACAAATGCCTGTATGCGGTTCTTCTACAAAAGATTTTAAGTTCTCAGAATGCCAGTGATATCTTCTAGCTGTTGCACTGCTATCGCTCATGCCTTGCTGTACCACAGCCCAATCGCCTTCATTACTTAAGATAAAGCTATGAAGGTACAACTGGAATCCATCTTGAATGGCTGTATTGTCTACTTTAGCACTAAGTTTACTGGCCCTAACCAATTCTTTACCGTTTAAACCTGTTTTATCCGCAATTTTTAAAAGTTCATCCGGGGTTTCCCTGCTATACTTCCCTTTGCCACCACAGATGTAAATGCCCAACTCTTTTGATAGTGGATTAATCGATTTCTTCAAAGCACCCATTACAGATGTGGTAATTCCTGAAGAATGCCAATCCATACCCATTACTGCGCCTAAACTCTGGAACCAAAACGGGCTACTTAAGCGGCGTATTATTTCTGCCTTACCATATTCTATTAGTATCGCTTCTGTTATAGCCAGGCCAAGTGTGGCCATACGCTGTGCCAGCCACGGTGGTACCTGGCCGTAATGTAGGGGTAAATCTGCGCTTCCTGACCTTTTCAATACTAACAAAATTAGCAAAATATTTTAAAAAAGCAAAAGTGCCAACTTGTTGTCCTGAATGACACATTGGATGTAACAAACGATTGATAATATTTTTTGTTAATTTGAGAACCGATATATTAGCGAACGCCCATTTATACATGCGAAAATTCTTACAACGTTTACTCAGTGCCTGGATCATTCGCATGTCGAATAAGTTTGGTTCAAGGCCTAACCGTAAACGCATCCATGCTGCTTTAAACAAACTTTACAAAACCATCAGTTCAAACCCGGGAAAACGCGGTCCTATTTTTGAAGTGACCGATACGGATAAATTCATTATTTTTTCCGATCAGCACAAGGGTGCCCGCGATTATGCCGATGATTTTGCCCTGGCCGAAAAGAATTACCTAAAGGCACTCGAATATTACCACCTGCAGGATTTTCATTATATAAATTTGGGTGATAGTGAGGAACTTTGGGAGAATTTACTCGAATCGGTAATAAAGCACAATAAAGCGACATTCGAAGCAGAAAAAGCCTTTATCTCTAAAAAACATTTCACAAAGATATTCGGCAACCATGATTTATATTGGGATAACGATCCATTAGCCGGTTTTAACCTCAATAGAATTTATGGAACCAAAATCCCTATTTACGAAGGCTTAATCTTGAGAATGCCAATGGGAGGGAATAAATTTGATATTTTTTTAACCCACGGGCACCAGGGCGATTTACAGAGCGATGGAAACTGGTTTAGCAAGTGGTTTGTGAGTACCGTCTGGGCACCATTGCAATCATACCTCCAAATTAATCCCAATACACCAGCATACGATAACCAGCTTAAAACGGTCCACAATGCACTGATGTATGATTGGATAATGACCCAAAAAAATATCGCTTTAATTACCGGGCACACGCATCAACCCGTTTTTGCATCCTTAACCCATTTGGAACGGATTTATATCAAGCTAAATAAAGCCAAAGATGAAAAAAATGCCGACGATGTTGCTTTTTATAATGCAGAGTTAACTAAACGGATAAAAGCAGGAGATAAAGCACCAATTTTCGGCAAATACAAGCCAGGCTACTTTAATAGCGGATGCTGTTGTTTTAGTGATGGCGATATAACCGGTATCGAAATTGATAATGGTTTCATCAGACTGATCAAATGGTCTTACCATAGAAACGCCATACCAGAAAGGGTTTTACTCGAAGAAATGAAACTCAGTGAGTTGCCTGATTTAAACCTATTTTTTGGGTAAGGTTACGTAAAACGTTGTGCCTAAATCTTTTCCGGCGCTTTCTGCCCATAATTTTCCTTTATGGATATCGACAAGCGCATTTGCAGTAATCAGCCCTAATCCGTAGCTGTTTTCCCGGTTTGTGCTGAACGAACTCAGCTGTGCGAACTTCATAAAAACCTTGCTTAAATCTTCTTCAGTTAAGCCTACGCCATTGTCTTTTACCAAAATCGTTACCTCATCATCAGCCACCCGGTGGGTGAGGATGATCTCACTTCCCATTGGCGAAAATTTGATCGCGTTATCGATTAACTGACTAAAAATAACAGCGATTTTACCGGGATCAGCAAAAATTTCGATGGTTTCCGGAATGTTAATTAAAACAGTCTGATTTTTGCCTTCGAGCGATAACTCAAATCCTTTTTTTACCTGTTCAAGTAGCTGTTTTAAATCCACCTTATCTTTATCCGGTTTAAATGAAGTAGCTTCTTTCCGTGCAGCGCTTAAAATCCCATTCAGCTTATCGATCATTTTTTTCGATTGCGCATTAATCTTACCGGCAATTATAGCAGCCTTATCATTTATTCCAGGTATGCTGCCCAACAGTTCAGATTGAAGGGAAATGGTGGTCATTGGGTTTTTCAGATCATGAACAAGCACGTGTAAACGATCATCGTAAGCCCTTAAAGTTCTTCGGATTGCCATTCTGAATGCTAACTTTTCCATTACCATATAGGCTAAATGCTGCAACATTCTTAACTGTTGCTCGCTGGCCAATTTAAAGGTAGTATCTGCAACATACACCACACCAATATGGTAACCATCAGGCGAAACCAATGGCATTGAAGCAAAAAAAACAAACCTATCACTGTTTAAATTCTGAACAATTTCGGAAGCAGCTCCGCCAATCTCCGATTTCACGAAAAAATCTCCATCGCCCTGGAAACAAATGCCTGCATAGGGCACCTGAAATATTTCGGCAGCCAATTGTGTAATCTGATCAAAAGCACTTTCAGCCGGTGTGTTTAATATCTCATAATCTCTCAGTTTTTCTAAACGCAAGGTTTCTTCTGAAGAAATATCATGTTCTGCTTTCTCGTACTGCATTTATGCCACGGTTAATAAAGGATGAATGATTAAAGGTAAAAATTATGTGCAAATACTATAAACAATTAAGAAGTAAATTTCGTTACTATAAAGTTGACGGAATAGGGCGTGAAAGCGTTAAAATTATTATTAAAAACAGCTTAAGAATG
The DNA here is from genome assembly GCF_014196715.1 of Pedobacter zeae. Taxonomy (GTDB): domain Bacteria; phylum Bacteroidota; class Bacteroidia; order Sphingobacteriales; family Sphingobacteriaceae; genus Pedobacter; species Pedobacter zeae. The sequence continues at coordinate 1,256,654 of NZ_JACIEF010000001.1, read as the reverse complement.
AGATTATACATTGAACGTAAACCTGTTAAGGTTAACCCGGATACCAAAAGAGTCATTGCACGCTTTTTTTTTAACGGCGAGGAAAGAGCATTACAGGTAATTAAGAAAGTTTTGGAATTTTCAGATGACAAAGTGTTTTCCCTGATATCACCCATATTACAGGAATATTCTAAAAGGCACCGTAATATCACCAAAATATTAACCCGGCACTGTAAAAAATTAAAAAAACAATTTGTGGCCTTAGGCACCCAGTTTGAAGACATTGATGAATACACCCGGTTGCTGATTGGTGCTTACTTTACACACGAATATTCAATAGAATCTGCAGCCTTCTTTAATCCGAGTATTGTTGATGATCCGGACCAGACAGATTTAGTTGAAGGCGAAAAAAGGGTCATTATCAGTTTTAGGGCCGTGGGGGAAGGGCATATTTCTTCTATTGTTTTCCGGCGTGCTTTGATTGACAAAAACAATAATATCCAGGTTTTACCGGTTGGCAATTATGTGGATGAAGCTGAAGTTGTAAAAAATGCCATTTACGTTAAAAAACTGTTCCTGAAAAAAGCCGCTTATGCACAGATCGATCCTTCTGTTCTGGAAGAAATTGAATCAAAACTGGACGATAAATTTGAATACACCAGTTTAAGCAATATCATTAAAGACTCCAAAAGTTTACATAAAGAAGATCCATCGCGTTTAATCGAGTACGACAAGATACTTTGGCTATCAGACACTTACCATACCATAACTTTTTCGAAAGATACTGACATTTCCGACAGGGTAATTTTTCCGATTTCAGAATTTGAGCGTAAGGGGATCGAAGACGCACGTTTTGTAAAATTTACTAAAGATGATGGAAAAGTACTGTACTACGCCACCTATACCGCTTTCGATGGTTCTTTGATTATCCCCAAACTGGTACAAACTGAAGATTTTTATGAGTTTAAGGTAATTCCGCTCTATGGTGACGGCGCCCAAAATAAAAACCTGGCTTTATTTCCGAGAAAAATTAAAGGGAAATATGTAATGATGAGCCGGATAGATGGCTGGAACAATTACCTGATGTTTTCTGATAAAGTTAATGTTTGGGAAAATCCTGTTCTTTTAAAGCAACCCCGTTATGATTGGGAGCTGGTGCAGATCGGCAATTGTGGTTCTCCAATAGAAACAGAAAAAGGATGGATTGTGATTACACATGGCGTAGGACCTATGCGCAGATACTGCATAGGAGTAAGTTTACTGGATCTCGAAAACCCGAGTATAGAAATTGGCCATCTAAAAGAACCATTAATTATTCCTAATAACGATGAACGAGAGGGTTATGTACCCAATGTAGTATATTCCTGCGGATCAATCATTAGTAATGGCGAACTCATTATTCCATATGGTTTATCTGATTACAGCTCCTCGTTTGCTACGGTAAATTTAGAATTGCTGCTGACAAAATTGCTGGAGAATAACTAGCGGTTTAGCTTTATTGGAAGATTGCCCTGCGGAACCTGTTTCAGCATCGATGTTACAGATGCGGCAGCAAGACGCCATAAAAACATGATACCACGTCCTTTTACAGACTACCATTAACAGGTACCTGGGAAATGTGGTCATTGTAGGAAAGAACAACTAAGCCTCCCTATAGCAGGCAGGCTTAGTTGGCCTAAATTATCCTTCACCCTGACAATTCTATGTGTAGTGTTGCTGATGATAAGATAATTTAAATCTGGTCTAGCTTGATTTCTCTGCTTCCATTAAGGGAGAAGACAAGGTTTCATATTCTACCTCAGCAGCTTTCAAAACAGTCAGATGCGAGATAAAATAAGCCAATGTGCTTTCTGCACCTTGGTTTCTGTTTACGCTGTTAAACTGTAGTCCGTCTGCACAGCCATTGGTCTCGAAATCGTATAAAGGAATGTGAAGGCTATTTTCGCCTAAAAACCACTTATAGCTTATATGCATCAGATTCAGGTATTCATCATTCTTCGTAAGCTCAAAAGTTTTTGCATACAGTAAAACCATGGCCATCGTTTCTATGGCCTGTTGGTCATAAATCGGATTTTTACCATGCTTTTTCATCCAACCGGCATTTCCAACAGGATTCAGGTATCCGTTTTCAAAAGAAAAACCGCTTAAAAATTGAATACTTTCCATTGCAACCCGGTACGAATCCATGTTTCCGGTAGCATCATAATGATGAAGCAAAGCCAGCGGTAGAATTGCATTATCGTAGGTTAAAATATCTTCGAACCAATGCCAGTCGCCATCTTTATTTTCTTTATAGGAAGCCACCAGTGAATTGGCTAACATATTGATTTCATTAGTGATCAGTTCATCTCCGGGATGGGCACACAGGTAATACGACAAGCCGATAATAGTATTAGCCTTTCCCCGCAGATAATTTAACTTTTTGAAATGCTTTACAGAATGTGAAAACAATTCGCGGCCAAACTCACGGTAGGAGTTATTTGGGGCACTACAAACCAAATAACCCAATGCCCAGATGGTTCTGCCGAATGAGTCTTCAGATCCTACTTCATCCAAATATTGCCGGTTAAAACTCAAGAAATTCCTGAAATTTCCATCTTCTGTTTGCATATACTGGATAAAACTCAGGTACACCGGCATAAAAGCTAAAGCCCTTGGGTTTTTATCCTGTTCAACAGCCATTATAGCCATTATTAATGCCCTGGCATTATCATCAATGCAGTAGCCTTCCTTTAAATTTGGAATACCAAAACGGGCATGCTGTATAATTCCGGTGTCGTCAGTCAGCAAAGCGATGTGGCTTAAATTTAAAGCAGGCATTCCTTCTACATCAATAATCGGCGGGATGGTTCTCGCTGCTTTGGTTTCGGCTGATAATGCCTCATTTAATACATTCAGGTAGTTATTCCCGATAGCAGGCCAGCGAAGGTTTAATCCGTATTTGTAAGCATTTTGCTTCAGCTTCTGATATTTGTCGCTATCAGTTAACAGATCATTAACAATGGCTGCAAGTTTAGTATCATCTTTGAAATCGAATAATTTACCGCGGTTATCAGCCAAAAGCTCTTGGGCATGCCAATATGGGGTAGAAATTACTGCTGCACCTGCACCAATGGCATATGATAAAGTACCACTGGTTATTTGGGCTTCGTTTAAATATGGCGTAATGTACAGATAACAGGCCGTTAAATATTGGTGCAGTTCTTCTTCCGAAACAAATTTGTTAACGAAAGCAATATTTTTTTCTACACCTAAATCTTTTGCCAATGTTTTCAGGCTGTCGCGATATTCTTCACCATTGTGTTTTACCACGCCAGGATGGGTATTACCTAAAATTAAATATAAAACATCCGGATGTTCGGCTACAATGCCGGGCAAAGCTTTGATTACGGTCTCTAAACCTTTGTTTCTGCTGATCAGGCCAAATGTAAAAAGCACTTTTTTACCCCTGAATAATTCACTCTTTGCAATTTCATTATTTGCTATAGGCTCCAAATCAGGCACGCCATGCTCTATTAATTTAATAGATGACTGTGGAATTTGATATATGCTGCTTAAAAACATCACAGCCTTTTTGCTCATCACTATCAATTTAGCCGATTTAGATGCAATTTCCTTGATAATGGTTTGCTGCATAAAATTGGGTTCTTTCAACACGGTATGTAAAACGGTAATAAAAGGTTTTTTTAACCTGTTAATTAACGATAATAAAAACACACCGCTATTACCGCCATATATGCCAAATTCATGCTCAATAATACAAGTATCGATATCACTGCTATTAATAAAATCGGCAGCTTCGATGTAATCCTGTTGATTTTGCTGACGGATAACAAATTTTACTTCCTCAGGGTAATGATGTTCATTCACATCATCTGATTCGTTTAACGCAACCACAAAACTTTTCTGTGAATCATAAGTAGGGTTTAAGCTTAAAGCCTTAACTAAATTTTGATTAAAGGTAGCTAAACCACATTCGCGGGGAGGGTAGGTAGAAATGTAAGCTATTTTCATCTTTATTAATGTTTTCAATGGTAATGAAGCAATCATGATCTTTTATTTCCTTTTTCCCTGGAAAATCATAAACGTTTTACCTGTATTTATGTCAGATTGATAGTTAAATAACATTGTAAAATCTAAATAGTTTGTTATTTAATAGAATTACAATCAATAAACTCAAAACAATATGATTTAGGCACTTGTTAACCAGTAAATATTTAGCTATGAGGTCAATATGGAAGGGTTCTATCGGATTCGGTTTGGTAAACATCCCGGTTAAACTGTTTTCTGGTGTCCAGAACAGTGCACTCGATCTGGATATGCTTGATGAACGCGATCAGGCGAAGATCAAATTTTTGAGGGTGAATGAAAATACGCATAAAGAGGTACCCTATGATAAAATAGTTAAGGGATATTTTTTAAAAGACAGGTATGTTATTTTAGACAAGCACGATTTTGAAGAAGCGGCACCTGAAAAAACCAAAATTATTGAACTGGAGAATTTTGTTGATATCAAAGACATTAATCCTATTTACTACGAAACTTCTTATTATACAGAGCCAGAAAAGCAGGGCAAAAAAGCCTATTGTTTATTATTAAAAGCATTAGAGAAATCGGGTAAAGCTGGTGTGGCCAGGTTTGTTCTCCGGAATACGGAGAACCTTTGTGTCATTCATCCCATGGAAAATGTAATTGTAATTACAAAAATCAGGTTTGAACAGGAGATCAGGAGCTTATCAGAAATCAAAAAGGTTAATGATGTGACCATCACCAAAAAAGAAATGGATGTAGGATTGGCTTTGATTAAACAATACAGCTCAAAATTCGACCTGAGTGCATTTAAAGATGATTATAGTAACGAATTATTGAAGATTATTAAAGCAAAGGCCAAAGGAAAACGGGCAACCGTTAAAAAGATGAAACCACAAAAAGCCACAAGTGATGATCTGTATGATCAATTGATGAAGAGCTTAGGATCCAAGAAAGGAGCCTAAGCGCTATCAGGGCATAGGATTGATAAATAAGGTATGGTGTACCGCCTGGTAAATTGCAATTGATCTTTTTAACATTTTACGCCAAAAACAATGCAAAACTATTTAAAAGCGGCTTTTAACTGATCAGCGGCATAGGCCTGGGCAGCTTTCGCTTCGGGTACAAGCAGCGCCATACCGAAAAATTCATGTGTTACACCTTCGTAATTTTTAGTGTTAACTTTTACCCCGGCAGCTTTTAATTTATCAGCGAGCATAACCCCATCATCGTGTAGTGGATCTATTTCTGCAGTAATAATTGTTGTTGGTGGAAGGCCTTTTAAATTGGCGTTTACCAATGATATTTTTGGATCTTGGGCTTCGATCATCGTGTTTAAGTATTGTTCTGTAAACCAACCCATCATTAGTTTATTCAAGGGTTTGGCATTTTCATACCTTTTATAAGATTCAGTATTCGTATCTGCCTGGGCAATAGGATAAATCAAAACTTCGTGAACAGGGAGCATAATGTGTTTGTTTCTGGCCATAATAGATACATTTGCAGCTAAATTTCCGCCAGCACTTTCGCCAACCACAGCAATCTTAGCTGGATCTGCCTTTAACTCTACAGCATTTTTTACCGCCCATTCGTACGCCGTAAAAGCATCATTATGCGCAGTAGGAAATTTGTTTTCAGGTGCTAAGCGGTACGCTACAGAGACCACGATTGCACCAACCTGTTCAGCCAAAGCCTGTGCAGATGCATTATAAACATCTAAGTTTGCAATAACAAAACCGCCACCATGATAATACACAATGAGTGGATAAGGTCCGTTTCCATCTTTGGGGGTATAAATACGCAAATGGATTTTACCCTCATCAATATCCTTACCCACGGTATCGACTTTCGGTACCGGCACTACAATGTTATTCTGTTTGATTAAATCCCTTACAGCATCTGTTGGGGTATGATTCTTACGTGCCTCAATGGCAGTTAAAGTTTCTAAAGGTTTATCCTCGTAGCTACTTAATTTTTCTATTACGACCTGCATTTCAGGCTTGATTGTTTTTCCCCACTCCGGTGCAGGTCCCGCAGGTTTTAACCCTGCCACTACCATTGAATCAGTTGTCGTCGAATCGGTAGCAGCAGTGTTTTTTATTCCACCCGTACAGGCTGAAAGCAAAATGGCTACTAGAGAGACAGCAGCAGTAGATTTTAACGCATTGTTTTTCATGAGATTGTTTTTGTATACCTGTGGTTTATAACAAGATCAATAAGACAAGTGTTTTCTCGGTACATAAACTTTTCAAAATTTATTTAAATAACAAACTTCTTGACGAATTAATGTGTTTTTATCTAAACGAAAATAGTTATGCTAACAGAGATAACAGGATTACCGGACCATATTTTTGGTGTAAGGGCTACCGGCGAAGTAACAAGTGACGATATAAAGAGCGTTTTATTAACAGGTTTGAAAAGAACCGCCAAGCGGTTTAACGAAATCAGATACCTGCTCGTTTTAGAAACCGATGTTAAAAATTTCACGGCCGGCGCCTGGGTACAGGATGTTAAAGCGGGCCTACAAAATTTTAACAAATGGAAAAAAATTGCAGTAGTTAGTGCTGAAAAGGGAGTAGAGTGGTTTACTGATGTTTTTACGTTAGCTACACCTGGTAAATCAAAAGGTTTTAAGCCCAATGAAATAGAAGAGGCAAAGGCCTGGCTCAATACTGAAGATTAACAATAAAGAAGATGAAAAATTCTAAAACACCGGAAGAAAGTAGCAAGGCTACTGCACCGAAAAATGCTAAAGCTAAAGGTGCTGATGAGAAAGTAACATCAGCCAAAGACGCCAAGAAAGTAAATGTGAGCAAAGCCTCGTCGGTTAAACATAAAAAACCATAACATCATACTGTGATAAGGGCGATGGTTAGGTAACAGGAGAACTTCTGAAATATAATTTAATCACGACCGATATGAATTCACTCTAAGTCTTCTCCATAAGCCTTGATCAATGAAGACCTGTTTTTTTTATCCGGAATAAAGATAGAGGCAGTGTGTATGCTTTAGAAGATAGTGGATTCATTCCGTTTAAATATTTGTATTAAATCACCTATGCTGGATTTTCTTTTTTTTACTTGCTGATCAAAAAAAACAAAACTGACAGGAATAAAATACAGGTGCTGGTAAAAGAAAAAATCTATTTTCTCAGTAATGCATAAATCTTATCCATCAAGTCGTCGATGTTAAAAGGCTTAGACATAAAATCATCCGCCTCTATACCATCTAATGCATAGTTATGGGCATTATAACGGGCAGAAATCATTAAAACAGGAATGTGCTGTGTAGCCGCAGTATCTTTAAGTTCTTTTAAAAGTACCCTTCCATCGGTATCAGGCAGCATAATATCCATAATGATGATGTCGGGGTTGAATTCCTGAACATGGTTAATAAAATCGGCACCTTTGTTTAGTCCATCAACGTTAAAAGCTTCGCTTTCTAAAATAAGGGTGATAACATCTAGGATTGCATGGTTATCTTCAATAACCAAAATATTTTTCTTCGCCAAAGTTGCAGTGATTTTAAATTGAAGCAAATATATAATAAAAAACAATTTTCAAATCCGAATTCATTAAATTAGATACATTCTAAAAAAATAGGCTTAAAATTTGTTAATTCGTAGGCTTAAATAAGTTGCTATCACCCCCAATATGACTAAATTTTCTGTAGACCTAAACAATTGCGATAAAGAACCCATTCACATTCCCGGTAAAATTCAATCACACGGCTTTTTGGTGGCGGTTGATAAGAACAGTCTGTTAATTACCTATATTAGCGAAAATGCAGGTGTTTTTTTATCAGAACAGGCCAAAAAATTACTAAACAAAGAACTTTCGCTCTTAAATCATTTTATTAAACAACATGACGTAGCATTTAATATCGAAGACCTGCTTAAACTGGGTATTATCCGCAAAAGTTTTGATGCCATCAGCCCGCATCCTGTAGAAATTAATGGTCTTCCGTTTTATCTGATCATATCCCCATCAAAGAACGACTGGTTATTGGAATTTGAACCGGTAACGTTGCAATTTGACATCCAAAGTTCTATAGGTCGCTCTGCCTCATCCATGCTTCTAGGAAAAAGCGTTTCTGCTTTGTTAAAAGGTGCTGCGCAGGAAATAAAAAAACTAATCCAGTATGACCGGATCATGGTTTATAAATTTTTAGAGGACGGTCATGGTGAGGTTGTAGCAGAAGAAAAAGAAGCAGGTTTAGAATCTTTTTTCGGATTACATTATCCTGCATCCGATATTCCCAAACAAGCCAGGGCGCTATATAAATTAAATTTAACCAGATTAATTGCCGATGTAAACATTGCCGATTCGCCCATTCTTACGCTTAAAGAAAACGAAGCCCTCGATTTAACCAACGGTAGTTTGCGAGCAGTATCACCTATACACATTCAGTACCTTAAAAATATGGGAGTGTATTCGAGTTTTAGTATATCCTTAATCTCTCATGGCGAATTATGGGGCTTAATTGCCTGTCATAACTATAGCCCTAAGTTTATAGATTACAAAGCCAGGGAAGGTGCTAAGCTGATCGGACAGATCCTTTCCTCAGCACTGGAATACCGCCAGGAAGAAGAGGATTCAAAGGTTATTGAACAATTTAAAAGCACCGCAAATGTTCTTTTAGAGCATTTAAACCGTGATAAGTATTTAATTGAGGCCATAACGTCACACAAACGAACCATATTGGATGCAACCAAAGCCTCGGGAGTAGCCGTTATTTTTGAAAATGAGCTCAAAACTATTGGAAATGTACCCTCAGAAAAAGATATAAGGGAACTTTCGGAATGGTTGAAAACGAATACTGGCGAATCTTTATATTATACACATCAATTTCCGGAAATCTATTCTCCGGCAAAAAAATACAAATCAACCGCCTCCGGAATCCTTTGCTGTATGCTAAATAAGGAAATCGGCGAAATGATCATCTGGTTTAAACCCGAAATGATCACTACGGTAAATTGGGCAGGAAATCCTGAAAAACCCGTGGTTTCTGCTGAGAATGGCTTGCTGAACCTATCTCCACGTAAATCTTTCGAGATCTGGTCGCAGGTGGTGAATAATACTTCCGAAAAATGGCTGGCTGAAGAAATAACCTCCGTTTTAAGGATACGCGAAATTATTATTACCCATATCAATAAGAAAGCCAACGAAATCAGGCTGCTTAACGAAAAATTGCAGGTGGCCTACGAAGAATTAGATACCTTTAGCTATACCATTTCGCACGATTTAAGAACACCATTAACCTCAATAAAAACTTATGCAGAGCTGTTGCTTAAAAATAAGAATATTGATGAAAATGGCCAAAAAATGTTAAGCAGGATTTTAGTTGGAGCCGATAAGATGAATTTCTTAATCAAAGAGATCCTGAATTTAGCAAGAGTAGGCCGTTCTGAGATAATTTCTGAAACAGTTGATATGGAATCTTTGTTACAAGAAATAAAGGGTGAAGTGTGGTCGGCTTTCAAAGCAGATCAAACTGAATTGGTTTTAGGGAAACTCCTCAGCATCAAGGGAGATAAAACCCAAATAGCTCAGGTTTTCACTAACTTAATCGGTAATGCAGTAAAATATTCTGCCATGGTGGCTAAGCCTAAAGTAGAGGTGACTTCGTATATAGATGGAGGCGAAGTTATCTACACTGTTAAGGATAATGGAATAGGAATAGATAACCGTTACTATGACAGGGTTTTTGAGCTTTTTAAGCGCATGGACAATGTTAAGGAAATAGAAGGAACAGGAGTGGGGCTGGCTATTGTAAAAAGAATTGTTGAAAAACACAATGGCAGGGTTTGGTTTGAGAGTAAGTTAAATGTAGGTTCAACTTTTTTTGTAGCTTTTAAAAACAGATAAAATGAAAACACCGGATATATTTTACGTTGAAGATGATATAGATTATGCTTTTTTTATGCAAAGCGCCGTACAAGAGGTTAAGGACAACCTTAATTTAATTATAGTGGATGATGGGGCCGAAGCTTTACAAAAGCTTCTGGATTTTGCAGAAAGTAAAACCAAGCCTAAATTAATATTGCTTGATCTGAACTTGCCTGGCCTATCAGGATTAGATCTTTTGAAATTTATACGCGAGATCCCTTACCTTAAAACGGTACCGGTAATTTTGTTCTCAACATCAGATAATCCTGAAGATGTTAAAGCCTCAATAGAGTTTGGTGCCAACGCTTACCTTACCAAACCCGATGGTTACGAAAACCTCCTTAAGTGCGTACATTCTGTACACGATTTTTGGTTTAACCAGCATTTAAGATTAAATTAGGATTTATAAAACATTTATGGCGAGATTCGGGTATTAAACCCGGATCTTTTCTTTTTTAAGGTCGTTTAAAAAAATAACACACTATATGATTGCCAATTTATTGAGAACGGAAACTGCAGAACGCCATAAAACGCTTGAATCGCTGATGTTTGTACATGAAATTATGAACAATTCATTAAGCATCGATCAGTACAAAAAATTGTTGACCGTTAATTATATTATCCATCAAAAGTTAGAAAATACTTTAGCCAACATGCTCGATGCCGATACTGCAGCAGCCCTGGAGATGAACCGTAGGTTAAAGCTTTCTGCATTAGAAAAAGACTTGAATTATTGGGGTATCGATAATTTAACCTTACCCGGTTTAGACTTCGAGCTTTATCTCCCCAAAAAAAATACAGCAGAAGTTTTAGGCGCTTTATACGTACTTGAGGGTGCCACTTTGGGCGGAAATGTAATTAAAAAGCATATTTTGGCTAATCCAAACTTTAAAGACCAGGAGGGCGGATTAAATTATTACGGCGTTTATGGCGATGAGTTGAGTACAAGATGGAAAAAATTTGTTTCTATATTGAACGAACGTGTTGAAGAGGCTGATTACAAGCACTGTATAAACAGCGCCAATCAAACCTTCAATAACCTCATCAACTTATCAAGGCAACTCTCTTAGTCTTGCTGATTTTGATCTCCCGAATCCAAAAAATGGGCCTGCAATAGTTTCAGGGCATTTTTTTGATTGTGAAAATGTGCAAAACTTATTTCAAATAAATATTTGCTTTCTGTTGTTAATTCAAGGTAAATATGTATTATTGAAAAAATAATTTTTTAAACCTTAAAAACATCAATTAGCGATGGAAAAATTCTCAAAAGTTAAAGCTGCTGTTGCTGCTATTGAAGCAGATGTAGAAAAATTTTATAATGCTGGCAATGCAGCTGCTGGTACACGTGTGCGTAAAGCAATGCAAGATCTTAAAGTTTTAGCACAAGAAATCCGTGCAGAAGTAACTGAAAAGAAAAACTCTGGAAAATAATATTTCGCGAGTAGAAACAAAAAGGGTTCTGGTATGCCAGAACCCTTTTTGCATTATAAGGGAGACTTACGAGGTCTAAAAAGTTATGGTAAACCAGAACACCTAAGTCTTTAAGAAAGTCTCTATAAAAAGATAAAGCTCCCCATCGCGGAGAGCATCTATCCAACTAACAAAACATATTTTTAATGGGTGTAAGGCTTAACTTACATTATCCTTTTTTAACCAATTTATATTCGATAACCGGTTTACCACGTGTACCGCCATCGTTAGAAATGAAGCTGTTGAATTTAAGCTTGTAGATATTACCGGATGCATCTTTAATCAGGAAGAAAGTATCTGCTTTTACGCCTATAGGAGTAGTAACACCATTTGTGGTAACAGGTTGTGTTAGCCTCCAATTTGAACCGATTACATTCCGTGCAGAAGAAAAGGTAATGGCAGGTAGATCTGCTTCAGCGAATGCCGCATAAGATTTTGTACTGGTAGAAACTGCAGCTGCGCTAACACCGGCAAGCTTATTAATGAATACCAGGTCAGAAAAATTGTAAGGAACAAGATCGCTGCCAAAAGTTGTCTGATAAACAGAATAGGTCCATACCAGATCCCAATTTGCTTTTTCTGGTTCCACATTTACTACAGCACCATTATTAAGGGATACAAATTTAAAGTTAAAGTTGCCGTCTTTTGGAATATCAACAGTTGTAAAATTGGTTGTTTCTTTGATCTTTCCGTATTGCAAACTATATCCACCGGAAGCATTTCTGGTTACTTTAAGTTTGATCCACGATTTCGCTGCAATACCCCCTCCGGTACCACGGTTTAAAATAATTACTTTATTTTCTGCAGCCGTGGCTGAAACTGCCGGAATTACAGTATTAGAAAGATTACCATCAATTGCATCAAAGAAAGCAAAATGGGCAGGTAATGGATTTGCCTGGCTAACAGCAAGGGTTAATCCTAATGTGTCTGCTTCGCCAACCGTTGCAAGACTGGCATTTGCAGTAGTAATTACTTTTGCACCGGCACTGGTGGTATTGTTCAAAATAACCCTGAAATCAGCTCCGCAGTAAAAGCCTAAATCCCACGCTGCCCTTGCAACAGCTGTTTGTTTATCTGTACTAAAATCAACAAAAACACTGTTTCCAGCTGCACTTCCGGTTTCTGCACCAATTAATCCATTAAGCGTTAATGTGCTGCCATCTGATGGCGGAACCACCACAACAGGTTCTTCCGTATCTTTTTTACAGGCTGTAAAAGTTGCTGCTATGAGAGCAATAGCGATCATTGAGTTAAATTTGTTCATGTTTATGGTATTTATGTTGTTTAAATATTAGCGTTTATCCCAGTTGTAAATCAGGCCAAGTACGTAAGAGCGTCCGTAGCTATAAGGTACTGCCGCACCACCAGTGCTATGTGCACCCCCTGAAGCTGTTGAGCTATTGGTTAATTGTGTTACGTTAAACAGGTTTTTAACTCCTGCATTAATCGTTAAATAGCGGAACAGGTTTTTATTCAGCATTAAATCTGCCGTATGGAAATCGCCAACCCTCACCAATGTGGCCGTATTGTTGCTGGCCAACTGGTAGCTCGGTAAACTGCCGGTGTATTTATAAAACAGGCTGATGCTTCCATTAAGCCTGGTAAAAGCGTAGGTGATGTTCGAGTTTACCTCAGTAGCCCACGCAAATTCAGGCGTTTGCAGGTTCTCGTTTTCGCTTAAATCGTTATATCTCCCAATGTACGATACCCCAAGTGTAGCCTGAAGGTTTTTAAAAATCAGTGTATTTTCCAGGGTACCTCCGGTTGTTTTGTATTTGGAGATATTAATCAGCGTAGTAATGCTTGGGTTTGCCGGATCGAAACCAAATTCGATCCGGTTTTTAAACTCATTGTAAAATCCGGATAAGGTAGAACGGAACCGGAAATCCCTGACCTGCGCACCCGCCAAGGCCAATGAGCCATTAAAACTGTTCGATTCTTCTGCTTTTAGATTAGGATTGCCTAAAATATTATGACTGGCATCTACAAAATCATAATACAGTTCCCTTAATGCCGGAGAACGGAAACCCCTGGCATAAGCCAAACGCAGATCCAGGTTTTTGGTCAGTACAAATTTGGTATTCAACGACGGGATTACAGGGGGGGCATCATAAATGGAGTTTTTGATAAACCTTAACCCCGGTCGGATATTGATGCCATCAGTCAGCTTAAGTTCGGATGAGATAAAAGCTGCATAATCGTTGATTACAGGCGAACCGTTTATTCTTTGGCCGCTGGCGGCATCACGGTTAAATTCGAAACCAGGCTGAAAGGATACTGATTTATTGAGGGTATAAACTGCATTTGCCCTAAAAATGGCAGAATTGAACTTCGCGATATCCTGTTCGCCGGCGCCGGTTGATAATTCTTGGGTATTATTGCTGAAATCGTGGATTACTGTTTTTGTTGCCCGGTCTAGATTGGTGAAGCCGGCAATGGCCGATAAATGCAGGTTGTTACTGATTTTATATTCTGATTGAAGCTGCTGTGTATACCGGTGGGTGGTATAGGTTTGCAACAAACCTTTGTAGGTATTCGGGTTTAAACCATACCGTACATCGATATCTTCTTTTAATCCGTCCAAACGGTACCAGATATTGAAATGATCATTGTGGTAACCGATTTTAGTATTGCCCAGGTATTGCGATTTTGGTTTCCAGCGGTTGGGTACGGCACTCACTTCAGCTAGGGTAGCTGTTTTCGAAGCCAGGTTCCAGCCACCGAAATCATTATGCGTAAAACCGGCAAGTACGGTCCAGTTGTCGTTTTTCCAATTGGCACTGATATTACGGGTATGGTTACCCTTGCCTGATAACGCTTCGTATTCGTTACCCGCCGTTTCTTCCTGTACTCTTGCTGATAAGCTTAGCAGCGATTTTCCATTACCTCTTTTGGTAATGATATTGATTACACCCGCTAAGGCATCGGTACCATATACTACCGACATGGGTCCTTCAACAATTTCAATCCGGTCGATGGTATTGATATCGATCTGGTTTAAACTTTCTCTCGCATCCGAACGGTCTACCATTGGCACACCATCAAGCAAAATTTTGATGTTTCTGCCCGTCATTCCCATTAAGGATACGTCTGTGGTACCCAAAGTTAAATCGTTGCTGAAGCGGAAGCCCAGTTCCGTATTCAAAACCTGCTGCACATTGGTGGCCGCCCTTAATTTTATGCGTTCAGCACTAATCGTTCTGATGTTGTAAACGGAGTTTCTTAGCGTTTGCGGTCCGTACTGACCCGTAACCACCACATCTTTTAAATCATTTGCCTTAATGGTGTCAATTTTAATTTCCTGAGCCACAGCAACCAATCCACAAACCGATAAAGCAATTGATAAATATATTTTCATTTATTTAGACTAATTATAAATAATTATGCAAATTTGTGCATAAACATTAAAAACAGATAACGTTCAACGGATAATTAATACCGTGAAACGGATTAATCAATATGGAATTTAAATGCGCTGCCGGTGGAAAGCTGATTTCACGGAATACCTTTCCCCATCATATCGAGAGCAATCATGCTGTTGATGAAACAGTTATGCAATGGAAAAGTGAAACCGTTCGGTTACAGCTGGAAGAAAAATGGTTTAAGGGAGTTCATATGGTGTTAATCGAGGTTAATCCTGTATGCCCGGAAACCTTTTTACTGGAGTATTCGCAACCAAACACCGGATTTCTATTCTGCTTAAGCGGGTCCATCGAATATCGCTATGAAAATCAGGATTATTCCGTACTGCAGAGGAGTGAGCAGGATCTTAATTTGGGCAGCGTTCAGTCACTGGAACTCAGGGTAAGTGAATCTTCTCGGTTATTGTATGTACAACTTAGCGAAACTTATTTTAACCAGATTGCGGGTACCGGAATCGTCAGGCTACCTTATACAATACAATCGATCAAACCGGAAACCCTTCAGGTATTGCAGCAAATCATTAACGATAAACACGAGGGTAGGGCAAAGTGCCTGTTTTTGGAGGCTAAAATATTTGAGCTCATTATTGTATACCTCAACCAGCACAGGGAAAAGCAGAACGTTACTTTTAAGCAGGATGATATCAATAAGATTATACTGGCGAAACAATTGGTAGAACACAACCTGCAAAAGCCAAATTCCCTGATCGAACTTTCGCGTAAAGTTGGTATTAACGATTATAAACTCAAAAAAGGCTTTAAAGAATTAACAGGCTATACAGTATTTGGTTACCTCTATAAGATGAGGATGGAAAAGGCACACTATTTTCTCTCGAAAGAAAAAAAGAGTGTAAACGAAGTTTCCTTTTTAGTAGGGTATAAAAATGCACAGCACTTTATTGCCGCCTTTAAAAGGAAGTACCACATTTTACCTGGCAGTTTAAATAAAAACTAAAACACAGCGCAAACGTTTGCCTATTCCTTTACTTCGTTTACGATCAGATCTGATTCTACTATGGTATTGTAATAGGCCTGTTTCTCCGAATTTGGGCTATGGATCAGATCAAGCAAGATGTTCGCTGCTTTTTGTCCCTGTAAATATGGATATTGTTCTACCGAGGCTACAGGCGAGTTATCGAGGTAACTGATAATGGGCAGGTTGGCATAACTTACAATATCAAAATCATGGATTACATTCAGCTTCTTGAAGTATTTGATCAGAAAAAGAGCCACATAATCATTAAAAGCTACAATGGCTGTCGGTTTTCTTTTATGGTTTAAAAACTGCTCAGCAGCCTCAATAGTGCCTTGTTCGGTTAAATCACAATTCAAAACCAGCGTAGGGTCGAATTTTAAACGGTTAAAGTTAATGGCTTGCATATAACCCTCTTTACGTTCCTCACTGGCATACAATGTATTTGGACCATTGATCATGCCAATGCTCCTGTGGCCTTTCTTAAGAAGGTAGTTAACTGCCTTTATGGTAGCACTTTCCAAACTGCAGGCAACATAATGTACGTTTTTAAAAGGAGGGATGCGGTCGAAAAATACAACCGGGATATTAAAAGAATTCAGTTTTTCGAAATGATCAAATTTTGAAGTGTCTTTACTGATGGATACTAATAAACCATCAACCCGCTGGTTTTTCATTTTTTCAACGAGCTTTACCTCTTGTTCATAATTATCGTGCGATTGAGCAAAAATAACCGTGTAGTTTTTTTTGATTGCTTCATCTTCAATTGCCGATATGGCAATAGAAAAAAAATGCTCGGAGAGTTCAGGCAAAATTACACCAATGGTATAGGTTTTACCTTTTTGAAAAAGTATTGCAGCATTGTTGGGCTCATAATTTAGAGACTTGGCCAGTTGTTTGATTTTCTCCCTCGTTACGGCTCCAATGCTGGGATGATCATGTAATCCTCTTGAAACACTAGAAGGTGAAATATTTAAAATCCTGGCTATTTCTTTGATGGTGGTTGGTTTCGATTGCATTGTAAGTGCTAAACTACATTAAATTTCTCCAATATTTAATATTACAAAATTAATCAAACGTTTGCGTTGTTTTTTTTCCTCATTTCTTTTCCCGGTTATATAAATATCAATATTTTCGGAAAAACTAAAGGTACCACGTTCTAAAAAATAATTATATAAAAATTATAAATGGAAAGCAATTTTAGTCCTTAAAAAAACCAAAATTGATAAATAATCTTAAAACATAACCCAATGATTAACAAAAGTACCCCTCAATTTAGAGGGGTATTTAAACAAAAAGACGAGAAGTGTTCGTACCACTCCCCGCCAAATTGGGTTATTCCTGCATGCAGGTACAAAAGTTATCTAAGCTATATGTTTAACCCTTTTCAAAGGTATAAATTTTAAGCATTTTTTTACAGGATAATTTGATGTAAGAATACTACCTTGCATCGCAAAATATTTAACCAAACAGATCACCCATAAACCAGAAGGATAAATAGAAGCCCTCTTTGCACAGAAAAGCCGCAACCCGTTATCAGCAAATTATCCTTTTTTGTAATTGCATTTTTTTAATTTAACTGCACTGTATTAAATAATTTAATAAATTTAACATTAGGTTAATAATGATGTTATTTCTTTGGCGCACCTTAAAAACCTCAATCGTCATCTCCAATTGTTTATGTACAAAGAATTAGAAAGTAACTTTTTTCTTCTGGTCAAATTAGACAAGAATAAAGCATTTAACCTGGTGTTCGATGCTTATTGGAGTGCGCTCTACAAACAGGCTTATAAAAAGGTACACTGCACCGATTTAGCCCAGGATCTGGTTCAGGATGTATTTGTAAGTTTGTGGGATAAGATCGAATTATTAGATGCTGAAAGTAGTGTACTGGCTTATTTGTTTGCGATACTCCGTAATAAAATCTTAAAACTTTACGAAAAAGATAGCGTACGTTTAAAGTATGCCGTAAGTGTAACGACTAATGTAGCTCCTGCAGATGTGTATTCGCAAAATACAATCTTAGAAAAGGAACTGAAAACCATCATTGATGCCGAAGTTGAGCGTATGCCAATGCGCATGAAAGAAATTTATCTGCTTAAACGCGAAGACGACCTTTCTATCAAACAAATTGCACAGGATCTTTCGTTATCTGAACAAACGGTAAAAAATCAGCTTCAAATGGCCTATCAGCGCTTACGTGCACGGGTAAAAGATTACGATTCGTCACTTGCACTATTGGCAATCTTTATAGCCAAACACTTATAATTTTTTCTCTGATCACCACAAGATGTTATAAATAAAGGTTTTGTTTGCCTTTAGTGCAGGTTTAACCATTTTTCTAAAAAAAATAAAAATGCCATGGTACTTTATGCCGGGTAACCGTATATACCTTTAAAAGCCACTATTTTGAATACGACCGAAATCAAAGATTTAATCGAAAAGTACAATAGCCAAACTGCTACTACCGAAGAAAAAAAGCTGGTAGAGGAATGGTACGAGCGTATAGATGGTGCTGAATTGACCCTAAATCAGTCAGAGGATATAGAGGTTAAAGAACAAATTTTAAGCCGGGTAACTTCCCGTATACAAAAAAGTGCTAAACCTAAACGGGTTAGGTTAAATGATGTATGGCCATTTAAAGCTGCAGTTATTTTGGTGGCCTTCATGGCAGGTACTTATATTTATTTTAAGCAAAACAGCCGCCCGCAAGTTTCATCCACAATTGCAAAAATTAATAAAAAGCCAATTGTTCCGGGTGGAAATAATGCGGTATTGTTACTGGCAGATGGTTCACAAATCATTCTTAACAAAACTTCAGACGGGCAGGTGGCCAACCAATCTGGTGTCGAGGTAATTAAAACAAAAAGTGGCGAGTTGCTTTACCGGTTCACAGGTAATTCAACAGCAGAGGCAGCAGCTATAAACACAGTAAGTACACCAAGGGGAGGTCAATACCATTTAATTTTGGTTGATGGCACTGAAGTTTGGCTAAATGCAAGCTCCTCGGTTAGATTCCCTACTGCCTTTGTGGGGAAAGAACGTAAAGTAGAAGTTACCGGAGAGGCATATTTCGAGGTGGCTAAAAATAAAACCAAACCTTTTATTGTACACACCAATCAATCTGATATCCAGGTGCTTGGAACACATTTCAATGTAAACGCCTATGCAGATGAAGAATATCAGCGCACCACCTTGCTTGAGGGGAGCATAGAAATTAAGCAGGGAAATAAAAAAGCGCTTTTAAAACCCGGTCAGCAGGCCAGTTTAAATCTTAAAACTGCTGGTATTAAAGTAAATGAGATTGCAGACCTGGAGGCGGTAGTTGCCTGGAAAAATGGTTATTTCCAATTCGACAGATCAGATCTTCCCTCAGTAATGCGCCAGGTTTCTCGCTGGTATGATGCTGAAGTAATCTACAACGGAAAAATCCCGGCGAAGCAATACTCCGGAAAAATACCGAGAAATGTAAGTGTCGTAAAATTAGTCGAAATGCTGGCTTACAGCGGCATTCATTGCAAAATAGAAAACAACCAGATTACAGTAAATCCTAAATAATAACCAAACCAAATCAAACTATAAAACGCAGCATATGAAGATATAATACTCCTGACATTCGATTTCAGTCTGCTAAAGAAGCAATGCAAAGTGTTCGTACCACTTAATTTGCCTTGGGCGGATTAATTCCTGTAGGCCAGCAATCTGCGGCAGGAATACAATAAGTTATCTAAGCAATTATGTTTAAACCCAAATTCAATCATGAATTTCAGTATTTTTTTTGCGCCAGGATCATTAATCCGGCGTAAGCCCACACAATTAATATTGGTGATGAAGCTAACCGCACTATTTTTATTCGCATGTCTGTGCCAGGTAAGTGCAAGTGTTTATAGTCAGAACATCACTTTGAAACAGAAAAATGTTTCGATAGAAGTGATATTTAAGTCGATAGAGAAACAAACCGAATATGTTTTTCTTTACGACAACCTCGAATTGCAAAATGCCCACAATGTAAGTATTGATGTTAAAAACGCACCCCTGGAGCAGGTGCTGAATTTATGTTTTAAAAATCAACTCCTGAGCTATAAAATATTCGATAAAACAATTGTACTCAGAAAAAAAAGCGAGCTCATATCCAATCCCTTTTTCGAAATCATTACCGGCAAAGTACTGGATGAAAACGGCCTGCCGATTGTTGGGGCAAGTATAATGGTTAAGGAAACAAAATCCGTAACCAGAACAGATGCCAATGGTTATTTTTCTATTAACGCCAATGTTGGTACAACGCTCATCGTCTCTTTTATCGGCTACACCACGAGGGAAATTACAATAGACAGTAAGCGCGATTACAGTATTTCTTTACAGGCTACCACAACTGAATTAACAGATGTGGTTGTTACCGCCCTGGGGATTAAACGCTCAGAAAAATCGTTGGGTTATGCCGTACAAAAAGTAGCCGGTAAAGAACTGCAAACGGTTAAAGGGGTTGATGTAGCTACTTCACTAACCGGAAGGGTTTCTGGTTTGGTGATCAAAAACTCAACCGAATTTAATGCCAGACCTACCATCGAGCTCCGGGGCGAAAGTGCCTTGCTGGTTATTGATGGTGTGCCTTACGGTAACATGTCATTAAGGGATGTACCGACTGATGATATTGAAAGCGTAGATATACTTAAAGGCCCTACTGCTTCAGCATTGTATGGTTCGCGCGCAGCTGGTGGTGTAATGTTAATTACCACCAAAAAAGGTGCATCCGATAAAGGTTTTTCAATCGATGTGAATAGCAATACCATGGCTTCGTTAGGTTTTCTGGCTATACCCGAGGTGCAAAGCTCTTATGGCCGCGGACAAAATGGTGTAATTGATAACGATTATGTTTGGGGACCTAAGCTGGATATCGGTAAAACTGCAAGAGATTGGAACCCGGTAACCAAGCAATTTGAAGACAACATGCCACTGGTATCGAAAGGGAAAGATAACCTGAAGAACTTTATGTCTACCGGTATTATCTTAAACAACAACATTAGCATTGCTCAAACCGGCGATAAAGGCAGCTTCAGGATCGGCTTAAATGATATCTATAACAAAGGACAGTTCCCAAATCAAAATCTCAATATGGTAAATTTAACCATGGCAGGAGAGATGAAGCTAAGCGATAAATTTAAGCTGGAAGGCCATATGGGCGTTAGCCGCCGCTGGGCCGATCAGGTTTGGGGTGGTGGTTATAACAACCAGGGTTATTTGTACCAGTTAATTATGTGGACAGGTACCGAATACGATATCCGTGATTACAAAGATTACTGGAAAGTACCTTATAAAACACAAAACTGGATGTATACCAACTGGTACGACAATCCATATTTAATTGCCTATGAGAAGTTAAATGGTATCCAAACCAACACGGTAAATGCTAATGTTACCGCAAATTATCAGATTAACCAGGATTTTAATTTGTTGGTGCGATTAGGCTACGATAACTATAATAATAAAACTACTTTCCGCAATCCAACAGCTAATATCTATTCTACCCGTGGTGGCGCGGTCAATGGTAGCGGATGGAATGCAAAAGGGATGTATTCTATTCAGGATGCCAAAGGTTTCAGTACCAATGATGACGTAATCTTGAGCTATAAAAAGAAACTGAATAAGTTTACCATCGATGCTTTGGCCGGTGGAACCGTTTATTATTTCATTGACGAATCGTTAAGTGGAACAACTAAAAATGGTTTAATTTCACCCACTTTTTATTCTTTAGCCGGTTCTGTAGAGCCACCAACGGTATCGCAGGGATACAGCACCAGGCAGATTAACAGTTTGTACAGCAGGGCTTCTGTTGGCTATAATGATGCCATCTTCCTCGACTTTACGGGAAGAAACGACTGGAACTCGGCCCAACCTAAAGCATCACGTTCTTATTTTTACCCATCCATTGGGTCAAGTATCGTAGTTTCAGAACTGGTAAAATTGCCTAAGGTAATTGATATGTTCAAAATCCGCGGTTCGTGGGCCGTATTTAAAACAGCTTTAGGGGTATACGCCACTAACAGAACATTCGGTACAACAACTGCTGCATGGAATACTTTAAATGCTGCGAGCTATCCATCGTCGTTATTGGGTAACAGTTTGCTGCCAAGTGCACAAAGAACCTATGAAATTGGAGCTGCAGGTTATTTATTTAAGAAACGCCTGCATTTTGATGTCGCTTATTTTAATAAATATTACTATAACCAGCAGGTAAGTACTTCAATCCCGGCATCTTCGGGTTTCTCAACTACTTTGGTTAATACCCAGGAAACCTACGAAAGAAGAGGTCTTGAAATTACGGTAGACGGTTCTGTAATCAGAAATAAAGATTTCGAATGGTATTCTACCATCAACTGGTCTAACCAGCACCGATATTATGTAAATCTCGATCCGGTATACTCTGCCGATAATTTATGGGTGAAAAAGGGCGAACGGTTAGATACCTATACCGATAATTACTGGGTTAAAGACCCTGAAGGTAATGTAATTCACGAAAGTGGTTACCCCGTTTGGAGCGATTATGTGAAAAAACTGGGCTATGGCGACCCTGATTTCAGCTTTGGTTTCATCAATAATTTTACTTATAAAAACTGGTCGTTGGCTGTTAATATTGATGGCCGTATCGGTGGCTTAATGTACAATTACGTGTACGACAAAATGTTCGATTCGGGTACTGCTCCGGAAACAGATAACCAATACCGTTACAACCAGGTAGTGCTTGGACAGAATAATTATGTGGGCCAGGGTGTTAAAGTAATATCCGGCAGCGTTACTTACGATAAGTATGGCCAGATTACCAGCGATACCCGTAAGTACGCCGTAAATGATGTGCCTATTGGTTATCAGGATTATGCACAATGGTACCGTGGTGGCGATGCAAGGGTACAAAACGAATCGTTTGTTAAGTTGCGCGAAGTTTCACTGGGTTACCGTTTATCATCAAAAACAGCGGGAAAACTGGGTTTAAAGAGCGCATCTTTTTCTTTAACCGGGCAGAACCTGTTTATGTGGACCAATTTCAAATACTCAGATCCCGATGTTGATACCGAGAATTTAAACTCGCCATCAATGCGAATGGTAGGTTTTAACCTGAAGGTAGGATTCTAGTTATTTATTGTTTTTAAAGAAGATTTTATGAAAAGTAAATTTTTTAAATATAGCTTATTGCTACCTGCATTAGCACTATTAAGTAATGGTTGCAGCAAGTTCGATGATATTAATACCAACCCAAATGCAACAACGCAGGTAAACTCGGCTATGCTGGCCACCGGTATGATATTAAACATTACCCGTGGGGACATCAGCAGCACCAAATCTTTCATGCAGCCTTTCTTATTAGGTAAGTACCTTACCTGGGGCGAAGGGCAGGAAAACTTTCAATACAATAAAATTAGCCGGACAGATTTTAACCGGATAACCCTGCTGCGCAATATTACGCCAATGGAAAATTATGCCACCAGCGACGCATTAAAGAAATCGTATCAGGCCCTGGGGCATTTTATCAGAGCCTGGCAGTTTTTTATGACGACTATGCAGGTGGGCGATATTCCTTACACCGACGCAGTTAAGGGCGAGTCGGATGCGATATTACAACCTAAATACGATAGTCAAAAAACGGTTTTTCTGGGTATTTTAAGCGAACTGGATCAAGCCAATACCTTATTCGCTTCGGGAGCAACCTTCGAAGGTGATCCCATTTTTGCCGGTAGTACCGATAAATGGAGAAGATTAACCAATAGTTTTGAGCTGCATGTATTAATTAATCTCTATAAAAAAACAGGTGATGCAGATTTAAAAGTGATCGAACGTTTTAAGGATATTGTAGCCAATCGCCCGTTAATGCGCGATTACAATGATAATTTTGCATTAGCCTATAATGCAACTGCCGGCCAGAATTATCCCTGGAGCGATGTGCCTGCCGGATCAGGCAACTCATTTGTTAAATCGAATTATACCATGTTAACCAACGTCTTGCTCGATCCCTTAAAGGCAACCAGCGATAGAAGGCTTTTTTACTATGCAAAACCGTCGCCGGTTAAAATTGCTGCAGGTGTTTCGCAAAGCGATATTGCAGCTTATCCGGGTGTAGAGCCTTCCGATTCTTTTTCGAGTCTACAAACCAGAAGGGTAAATAAAGATTATGCCGATATCAATACCCGTTACGTAAATCTGGTAAATGCCGAGCCTGTTGGTGTTTTTAACTATTGGGATTTGCAGTTTATTCTGGCCGAAGCTACCATTCGCGGGTGGATAACCGGTACACCTGCACAAACCTATTATGCCAATGGCATTACCAACTCGATGAAATTCATCGCACAATACACACCAGATCTGGCTGATTATAATCACAACATGAAAATGGATGCTGCTTATATCGATGCTTTTCCGGCTACCGTAGCCCTAACCGGTTCAACTGAGCAGCAAATAGCACAGGTCATTACGCAAAAATATCTAGCCAGCTTTTTGCAAGGCAACAAATACCAGGCTTGGTTCGAAAACAGAAGAACCGGTTATCCGGTATTTAAATTGAATTCGACCACGAATTTAAATTCGCCATCTACTAATTTTCCATTAAGGTGGTTGTATCCATCAAACGAGCTGAGTTACAATTCGGCCAATCTTTCGATTGCGGTTGCCAGCCAGTATGGTGGTAGCGATGATGTAAACCAGGCCATGTGGCTTTTAAAATAATTCGCTCTTAACCAATTTCAAAAGTTCTCCGCGTTAATACCGGAGAACTTTTTTGCTTTAAGTAATCCATTCGTCATATCTGCAAAGCATGTTATTTTTATAAAAGCATATTCATATTTTGCTTCCATTAATTAATAAGATGATAGTCCTGTATATAATACTTTTTATCGTTGTTGCATTTGTGGTCATTACCAATTTACCCGTTTTTGGCCGTTTACCAAGGGGATTACGGCTGGCCAAAACACGGCAGTTACCCAATTATAGCCAGGGTGCCCTGCAAAATCTTTCGGTTACACCAATGCAACCCGAAGGCGTAAGTTTTTTCACCATATTAAAGGCCTTCTTTTTCGAGAAACATCCGGGTAAAATACCAGAAAAACCGCTTCCCTTTAACCAGCCTGACCTGGATAGCGAACCCAAAAGCAATGCGCCAGAAATTATCTGGTTTGGACATTCATCTTATTTAATTAAGGTTGATGGATTGCGGGTTTTGGTTGATCCGGTTTTCAGCAAAGCGCCATCGCCTTTCTCTTTTATTGGCAGCAAAGCTTTTCCTGGTACAGATGTAGTTAAAGCAGCTGATTTTAAAAACATTGATGTGTTGGTGATTACGCACGACCATTACGATCACCTCGATTATCAGAGTATATTAACCATTGCACCCGGGGTGAAAAAAATTGTTACCTCACTTGGCGTAGGCGAACATTTAGAAAAATGGGGAATTAGCGTAGATAAAATTACCGAATTGGCCTGGGGTGAAGCAACAGCTTTATTCAATAAACTCGAATTAACAGCTGTTCCGGCCAGGCATTTTACCGGAAGAAAATTTAAACGCAATCAAACACTTTGGTCGGCCTTCGTATTAAAAACCGTTAACTGTAAACTGTTTTTAGGGGGCGACTCCGGCTATGATAAGCACTTTTCCCAAATTGGCGAAACATACGGGCCATTTGATCTTGCTTTGCTCGAATGCGGACAGTATAATGCCTATTGGCCCTATATACATATGTTTCCTGAAGATACAGTGCAGGCTGCTATCGATTTAAAAGCCAAAGTTTTAATGCCCGTTCATTGGGGCAAGTTTAGTCTGGCCATGCACCCCTGGAACGAGCCCGTTAAAAGAGTGGTTTTAGCTGCAGCGGCAAAGCAGCTTCCTTTAGTTACCCCGAAATTGGGTGAAACCATAATTATAAATGAATATTTGCCAACAGAAAATTGGTGGCTTAAAGAATAAATTTAAACAATAATTGTACTGTGGTGTTTAATCCTAAAATCAAATACAATTATGAAAACTGATCTTGTAGAAATCTTTCAGACCATTAGAGCGGGAATACAACCTTACGCAACCATGGGTTATACTGTACACGAAAATTCTGAAACAGGTTACGATTTATACAGCGAGAAAAACATAAAACAAAATGGAGAAAAGGTTACTGAACGTTTTTTTACCGGTGTTTATATTAACGGCAATGAGGTAGAAGTTAAGGTAAATACAGACGAATTTTCCACAAAAAACCAACAACTTATTGCTTTTGGAGAAAACACAGCCGGATTAAGAGTTGTGCAGCTGGATGATGCTAAACTAAAGGAAGTGGAAACCCTGATCGAAATTATCCATACCCACTTTAAAGAAAAAGAATGGATTTAAAAATTTGATAGCTAAATTTGCAGCAGATAATTTTTCTGAATAACCAACTGCTGATTGAACATTTTAAACCCCGATTATAACTGGCATCATCAATTAAGTTTAGCCTTAGCTAGCCACAAAATTGAATGCCATTTTTTTTTGGAAGATGAATTTGAACTTTTAAGCCTTGGTCAAAACCTAATTATAAACCTGGTAAGCTTGAAGAATCAGTTTACCCCAGGTGATTTAATCAAACTTCAGGAAAATTATGGTCAAAGAAACATCAAGCTTGTTCACCTTTGGGAAGATATTTGGCGCTCGAAGCCAGGGCAGGTATTGGCCAGGATAAAATCATTGCTGGGACAGAATACCCGGATACATGGCCGTAAAACAAAAGTAATTAAAATAGCAAAACCTGTTGCCGATACCTTCCTGAACGAAAATCACCTGCAAGGAACGGTAAGCAGCCGTTATAAAATAGGGCTGTTCGAAAAAGATGAGCTGGTTGCCGTTGCTACTTTTTCGGCATTACGTAAAATGAACCATAGCGAAAATTATAAATCTGCAGAACTGATCAGGTTTTCTGTTAAAGCAGGATATTCCGTTACCGGTGGATTGAGTAAATTAATAGCTTATTTTGCAGAAAACCACAGGCCAAATGATGTGATGACCTATGCAGACCGCGATTGGTCGGCAGGAGAGGCCTACAGTGCATTAGGATTTATGCTCACTGGCATTTTGGAACCCCAAATCTATTTACTTGATAAAAATTTAAACCGTAGTCTTAAAAAAGATAATCAGCTTTCAGCTACAGAAGTGTTCAATACAGGAAGTTTAAAATTTATTCTCCAATTTTAATGGCTCAGCACAACCTCATCATTATTTTAGGGGCAACGGCCTCTGGCAAAACTAAACTGGCGGTTAGCGTAGCAGATGCTTTAAATGGAGAGATTATCAGTGCTGATAGCCGCCAGGTTTTTAAACGCATGGATATTGGTACAGGTAAAGATCTGCACGAATATGAAATAAATGGAAAAATCATTCCCCACCATTTGATCGATATTTTGGAACCGGGCGAACGTTATCACGTTGATGCTTTTAAAAATGATTTTTACAAGGCTTTTGAAAGTATTACCGCAAAACAAAAACTGCCAATCCTTTGTGGCGGTACGGGAATGTACATCCATAGCCTACTTCAAAACCAAACCTTTACAGCAATACCGGTTAACCAGGAATTAAGAAACCGGTTAGATGTATTATCCAAAGAAGAGTTGATATTGAAAATACAGCTTGAAAAAAATCAGAATAGGGATGCTATTGATCTATCTTCAAAAAAAAGGTTGATCAGGGCGTTAGAAATAGCCGATTATTTAAAAGACCATGAATTGGAAACAGTTGAAAGGCCTGAAATTAAACCCATCATTTTTGGATTAAAGAATGAAGTGTCAATAACCCGGGCTAAAATCCTTGCCAGACTGGAAGAAAGATTTCAAGCCGGCTTGATTGAAGAGGTGGCGCAGTTAATTAAGGAAGGAATTCGTAAAGAAATGTTAGTCTTTTACGGATTGGAATATAAATTCATTGTTCATTACCTGGATGGGTTATTAACTTTTGAAGAATTAAAGCTAAGACTCGGCACTGCCATTTGCCAGTATGCAAAAAGGCAAAATACGTTTTTCAGGAAAATGGAAAAAGACAATGTTGAGATCATTTGGCTTGATGCATCTGCGCCTGCAAGTGGCTTAAAACAATTAATAACTGAAAAAGTTTTACTGGGCTAAAATTAGCTTTTATTCGTCATCAAAACGTTTAATTAAGGCCAAAACGACATCAAAAACGCCCTTTTGGCACAACCTTTGTTTCACTTAGGGCATACAGTTTAACTCAAAAATAATATCTTAAACATGAAAACAATTACAAAATTTATTGCTACATCAGCAGCTGTTGTGGCTTTATTCTTTACCACAAATGCCAACGCCCAATCTACTCAAAAATTAGGAATAGGTGTAACCGCAGGTATCCCAACCAGCGACGCTTATGGTGTGGCGTTAGGTGCTGATTTACGCTATCAATTTGATATCGATAAACAATTATCTATTCCAATTACAGCAGGTTATACCCACCTGAGCGGTAAAGAAATCGGTAATACCGGTGTAGATTATCCAAGTTATGGTTATATCCCTGTAAAAGCTGGTGTTAAGTATTTCTTTAACGATTCTGGTTCTGGTATTTATGGCTTAGCTGAATTAGGCGCCGGCTTTGGTACTAAATCGGGTAGCGGTACTTCATTTGTATATTCACCAGCTGTTGGCTATGCATGGAGTAACGGTTTAGATTTAGGTGTTAAATATGAAGGTTTAGCACAAAACGGAACAAGCACCGGGTTTTTCGGTCTGCGTTTAGCCTACGGTTTCAGCTTATAAGCAGCCCTTCCAACATCATAGAAAAGCTTCCAATAAAAGGAAGCTTTTTTTATTTCATAACATTCTGAAAAAAATGAAAATGTAAAAATCCACCTTAGATATTTTAACGTATATACATCAAACCCTTAATTGATAACTTAAAATATCTAACAATGAAAACAATTACTAAACTTTTGGCAACAGGCTTAACTGCACTGGCAATTTTAACCACTTCAAACTTAAAAGCACAAACAACGGGTTCAACAGAACCGATGACGGCCGGAAGTGGTATGGCTTTCAAAATTGGTGTTGGCGTAAACGGCGGATTGTTCCCCGACCGTTCGGAAATGGATTATGGTTATGGTGCAGATCTAAGGCTTCAGTATGATTTAAGCCCTTATGTTGCCCTTACAGCTTCAGGCGGCTATACCCGTTTAAAATGGAAAGGCAGCCCGTTAAAATTCGAATTCATCCCGGTAATGGGCGGGGTTAGGGTGTTTCCGATCGAAAGAATGTACCTGGCCACCGAGCTTGGTTCTGGTTTAGCCATTAAAGAAGGAGCAAATATGAACTTCATTTATACCGGCGGTTTAGGGTATGAATGGAAAAATGGCCTCGACCTCGGCATTAAATATGAAGGCTATGTAAACAACAGCGCTTCGGATCTTTATTTCATGAAAACCGGTCAGTTTAACCTTCGATTGGGATATAATTTCAAATTATAATCAAAACATCATATATTTCCAAAGTCCCGATGAAAATCGGGACTTTTTTATTGATTTAATATTTTAATTGCTATTTTGAGCCGAAAACCAAATACAATGAAAAGAATATTCGGAATAGCCATACTTACTGCTCTAATGGCCTGCAACCAGGCAAATAAAAATTCAACGGAAAGCAAAGATTCAACAAAGGTCGATTCCAGTACTGTTAAGTCTGAGGTTGCGATAAAAGACAAACAGAAATCGGAAATTTTTAACCAATACGTGGTTTTAAAAGATGCTTTGGTAAAATCAGATTCGGCAACTGCACAAAAATCGGCTGCACAATTACAAACCAGTTTAGCAACTTATAAAGGCTGCGAACCTACTGCAGCTGTAGCGGGTAAGATTTCAGCAAGCAAAGATCTTGTTTCGCAAAGAAAAGATTTTACCGTTTTAAGTGCAGATTTGATTGCTTTGTTAAAAGGTGCCGAAATTGAAAAGGGTGTAATTTATGTTCAACATTGCCCAATGGCCAACAAAGGGGATGGAGGAGACTGGTTATCAACCGAAAAGGAAATCAAAAACCCTTATTATGGAAAAGAGATGCTGGAGTGTGGAAGAGTAACTGAGGAAATTAAGGCCAAATAAGATTGCAAAAGATGTTTAATTAAGCATGATTGTTACGTCATTTTGACCAATTATTCATATTAATTTAACAGATTTGTTATGCATGTATATTAATTTTATATAATTTAGAAAGCTATAAACACAATACAATAATATGTCAGATATTGCAGAGATTAAAGTTGATGGTAAGACAATAGAATTGCCAGTAATAACAGGAACAGAAGAGGAGAAGGCCATTGATATTTCGAAATTAAGAGATCTTACCGGCTTCGTAACTTTAGATACTGGTTTTAAAAATACTGGTTCTACAAAAAGTAAAATCACTTTTTTAGATGGTGAAAAAGGCATTTTAAAATACAGGGGTTATTCTATTGAAGAACTTGCAGCAAAATCAAGTTTTTTAGAAGTTATTTATCTGATTATTTACGGCGACCTTCCAACGCAGAAACAATTGGAAGACCTGCAGGCTGAAATCAGCAAACACACGCTGATTCATGAAGACATGAAGAAATTCTTCGATGGTTATCCTTCAAGATCGCATCCGATGGGGCAACTGGGTTCATTGATTTTCTCGCTTTCTACATTTTATCCAGAATGTTTAAAGCCAAATCAAACAGCAGAAGAACAGAATTTAACCATCATTAAATTATTGGCCAAATTCCCAACCATTGTTTCTTTTGTATATAAAAAATCATTGGGTCATCCGCTTATCTATCCAAAAAACAAATATGACTATGTAACCAATTTCCTTTGGATGACATTCGGGCAACGTACCGAAGATTATGATGTAAACCCGATCGTGGTAAATGCGATGAACAAATTGTTGATTCTGCATGCAGATCATGAGCAAAATTGTTCGGCATCTACAGTACGTATTGTTGGTTCGTCTGACTGTAACCTGTATGCTTCTGTTGCCGCAGGTATTGCAGCGCTTTGGGGACCGTTACATGGTGGTGCCAACCAGGCTGTTATCGATATGCTGGAACTTATTAAAGCAGATGGCGGTGATACGGAGAAATGGATTAACAAAGCCAAAGACAAAAATGATCCTTTCCGTATGATGGGCTTCGGGCACAGGGTGTACAAAAACTTCGATCCAAGGGCTAAGATCATTAAAAAAGCATGTGATGATATTTTAGAAAATTTAGGTATCGATGATCCTATCCTGGATATTGCTAAAAAACTGGAAGAGGCAGCATTAACCGATCAATACTTTATTGAGCGTAAACTATACCCAAATGTAGATTTCTATTCAGGTATTATTTACCGTGCTTTAGGTTTCCCTTCAGAAATGTTTACGGTTCTTTTTGCCTTAGGTCGTTTACCGGGATGGATTGCTCAGTGGAAAGAAATGCACGAAAACAAAGAGCCAATTGGTCGTCCGCGCCAAATTTATGTTGGCGAGACAGATAGGGAATTTGTTGAGCTGAAAGACAGAAAATAAGATAATAAATAAAAAAAACACCCGAAAATTTCGGGTGTTTTTTTATGGGATTTATTTTATCCATCAACTGCCATCTAGAACAAAGTATAACGTAATTGGGAGATATGTAAAGATAGATCTCTCCACTTTTGTACAGCCCCAGGCATTACAGGGCGTTCCAGTTGAGATGATGTGAATATTACGTAGCTACATAATAAATCAGGTTGATCATGACCAATTCAGAAATCTTAAATGCAACCGAATACAAAATCACAATCCATAACATTTTAAAAATGGTGCTCCAAGTTTTGCGTTTGTAAAAAACAGTAAGTGCCATGAACATATACCAGGCCAGATAAATGGTCACAACAAACTCCAAAATATTGCTTACCCATGAATGTTCGCCAAAAACATATTTCATAATGGGCTCAGTGAAAATCTCTACAATAAAATAAGCCATCATGCCATGGATCGTAAAAATTAGATGATCCAAATAATAGATATGGTTTTTCCTGAAATTGAGCATAATGAACCAGGCCAGCAAAGGCATTAACAGAAAATACTGCTTAGGGCGGTTATGTTCAAGGGTTTCCTGGATCACTTCAGATTTCTCACCGATAGTAATTGCTCTCTTTTTAATCAGTTTCTGGTACCAACTATCTTGTTCGGCTGGTGGTAGCTTTTTCTGCCGGGCCAGGTATGCCGAATAAGTACTGTCATTTCTTTGGATATGAATGTCTTCAAAATCTTCTATAACATCGCTTAACGAATCTGATTTGAGTGTAGCATTTTCTGTTTTTAACCTGTTCAGTTCTTGTTCCTGATCGGTAAAACTCAGTTTTTTAAAATTCTTAAGGTCAAGGTCTTTATCAATAGATTTAACAGCTTTATCTATAATGGCATTGTGAGGTACGCCAGCCTCCTTCAGTGCATTTTTTACAGTATCGCTTACCTTTTCTTCTTTTTTATAATTCTCTATGGTAACCACATCATGATCTTCCTTTTGTTTGGTGTGCTTTTTTGGAGAATACACCACCAAAAAGTAAACAATGGAAACAAAGATGTACATGCTCACCGGGTTGATATAACGGGCCCTTTTACCTGCTAAATAATCAAGTGTAACCTGACCAGGTTTTGTTAAAAGGGGAGTGAGGGTTTGAAAAAATTTATTGTCGAAATGAAAATAGTGCGCAATACTGTGACTGATAAAAGTCCAGAAACTTTCTTTCAATTCTAAGTTGGGCTGACCGCAATTGCTGCAATAATGTTTCTCAACGTGAAAACCGCAGTTTAAACAGTTATGTTCTTTTCTATACTTACCAGCTGACATAAGAGGTTAATCAGAAATTATAAATGGTTAATGGCTTCTACTTCTGCACGGGTATGTTTGTGTTTAAAAATAACCACAAAAACAATAGCGATTACTAAAACATAAATGGTAAAGGCCAGCCAGATATTGTGCCAGTCTTTTACATCCAGAGCGCGGCTTAAATCACCATTTTGCAGAACAGTAATTCCTTTATTTTTTAAAAAATTCAACAAATGTGCGTTATCAGCCTCGCTATTAACATATTTTGATAACGAGCCGATATTGGTATAATAGGTAGTGAAATATTTACTAATCATCCATCCCGATATCAGGCTTCCGAATACTGCACCGAAACCATTGGTCATCATCATAAACAGGCCCTGGGCAGAGGAACGTATTTTTGGCGTGGTTGAAGTTTCGACAAATAGCGAACCGGATATATTGAAGAAATCGAAAGCCATTCCATAAACAATGCACGAGGTAATAATCATCCATAAATTTGCTGAGGGATCGCCAAAAGCGAATAAACCAAAACGGAGTACCCAGGCAAACATGGCAATAGCAATTACCCATTTGATACCAAACCGCTTCAAAAAGAATGGAATGGCAAGAATAAAAAGCGTTTCAGATATCTGCGAAATTGATAAAATAATGGTAGAATATTTGATTACAAAAGATTCTGCAAAAACAGGAAACAGTTTAAATTCATCTAAAAAAACATCACCATAGGCATTGGTTAATTGCAAGGCCGCTCCTAAAAACATGGAGAATATAAAAAATAGCGCCATCTTATAATCGGCAAACAACTTAAACGATTCCAGTCCCAATTTTTGGGCAAATGTTTTCTTCTCGCTGATTAAATTTTGAGGTTTACAGGCCGGAAGTGTAAATGAATATATGCCCAGGAACAAAGCGCTAACCCCTGCAATGTAAAATTGATTTGCACTTGCTTTGCTTCCTGTTAAATTGGTAATCCACATGGCTGCTATAAAACCTACCGTACCCCAAACCCGGATAGGTGGAAAGTTCTTTACCACATCAAAATTACCGTTTTTTAATGTAGTATAACTGATCGAATTACTTAAGGCAATGGTTGGCATATAAAAACACATGGCCACCAATATTACCCAAAAAAAGGTGTGTGGATTATCTACCTGTGGCAGATAAAACATGGTGGCTGCATAAAGAATATGCAAAATGGCATAAAGTTTTTCTGCATTGATCCATTTATCGGCTATGATGCCGGTTATGGTAGGCATAAAGAGGGATGAAATACCCATTGTAGAAAAAATGACACCAAAATCAGCACCGTCCCATTGTTTGGTTCCAAACCAGTAATTTGCAATCGTAATTAACCAGGCAGCCCATACAAAAAATTGCATGAAACTCATTATAGTTAAGCGAAACTTAACGTTCATAATAGTTGTTTAGTTTGATTATTGAAAGTAAAAGCTGAATATAGAATTATTTTAAGTCATAATCCAAAATGAGCTAAAATTATTTTGAAAAATCGGGAGCTCATTTTGGTATTTAGCTTTTATTTATTGATTTTTTGGGAAATCTACAGTTTTTTTTTTAATCTTACGGATGATTTTCCGGAAAATCAGGATATTCCGCGTTTATTAAGTTCATCACGCAGCCTTGCCGCCTTTTCATAGGCTTCTTCTGCTATGGCTTCTTTCAATTTTTGCTGAAGTTCTTCTAAGCTAAGGTCCCCAAAGCCCTGTTGTTTACTGGCACTTGGCAGGCTATCTGCTTCAGATTCTTTTGTTAGGGAATCCATATTCTCGAGGAAAAGAAAATCATTTCCTTCAATAACAATTCCTGCAGAGGCGAGTATAAATTCGTAGGTATAAATCATGGCATTAAACCTAACAGCCAAAGCAATTGCATCTGAGGTACGCGCATCAACCTCGTGGGTATTTTTACCATCACTGCACATTAGCTTTGCGTAAAAAACACCATCAACCAGGTTATAAATAATTACTTCCTGAATATTGATATGAAAAGTATCAGCCATCGATTTAAACAGATCGTGTGTTAATGGCCTACTAGGAGTCATCTTCTCAATTTCTATTGCAATGGCCTGAGCCTCAAAAGCACCAATAATTATCGGCAAACGACGGCGACCATTTACTTCTCCTAAAACAAGGGCATAAGCACCAGATTGAGTCTGGCTGTAAGATAAACCTACAATATCTAATTTAACTTTTTTCATATTTGTGGATGTCATGTTGAGCTTGCCGAAACACCTTAATTAGATCCTTCGGCAGGCTCAGGATGACAAGAATGAATTATCCCTTATGTGCTTTTAATGCTTCAATTAATTTTGGTACCACTTCAAAAGCATCACCAACAATCCCGTAATCAGCCACTTTAAAGAAAGGTGCTTCAGGATCTTTATTGATTACCACAATAACTTTTGATGAGCTTACGCCGGCTAAATGCTGGATGGCTCCCGAAATACCAATGGCAATGTAGAGGTTTGGACTGATGGCAATACCAGTTTGGCCAACGTGCTCTGAGTGCGGTCTCCAGTCTGCATCCGAAACAGGTTTAGAACATGCGGTAGCAGCACCCAATAAATCAGCAAGTTCCTCGATCATTCCCCAGTTTTCCGGTCCTTTTAATCCTCTGCCTGCCGATACCACCAATTCGGCATCAGGTAACGAAACTTTATCAGTAGCCCTTACAATATCTTTAATAACAGTGCCCAAATCTGATGGTTTGATATCAGCAGCAAAGTTTTCTATAACAGCATCCGTTGCATTTTCTTTAACACCAAAAGCATTTGGATTTAAAGCAATTACTTTATTTGCAGAAGTTAATTCAGTAATGGCAAATGCTTTACCTGAAAAAGCAGTTTTCTTTACGGCAAATTTTCCATCGGTACCCGGTAATTCAACCGCACCGTCGGCCAGGCCTGCTTTAAGCTTTACTGCAATACGCGGCGCTAATCCTTTTCCGGAGAAGGAGTTAGATAAAACAACGATATCAGCACCTTCTTTTTCAGCTGCTGCTGCAATAACACTTGCATAAGCCTGGTTTACAAAGGTTTTTAGCTGATCGACACTTACATTTAATATTTTAGATGCACCATACTTACCTAATTCTTTTAACTCACTCTCTGCAACATCCCCAATAGAAATAGCGGTTAAGTTGGTTGATTGCTGATCGGCAATAGCTTTGGCATAAGAAACTGCTTCAAAAACAGATTTCTTGAATTTACCTTCAGCCTGTTCTACATATACTAATACTGACATATATTTATCCCTGAATTCCCTTATATGGAAATTAAATTTTATATTAAATTAATTCGATTAATTATCTCTTTATTTATTTGGCAACTAAAAATTCCCGACTGCCAACTAGATCACCTTAGCTTCGCTGTGTAACAAGCTGATCAACTGTTCTGTTTGATCGGCAGGAATTAACTTTACCGTACCGCGTGGGGCAGGGGTTTCGTATTTTGTTATTTTGCTAACTTCTTCTATAGCCACTGCATCTACAACAGTTAAAGGTTTAGTTCTGGCGCTCATAATACCACGCATATTCGGTATTTTTGGCTCTGCAACGCCTTCAGCACAGCTGGCTACAAATTTACCGGAAACCGTTAATACTTCTTTACCACCTTCAATTTCTCTTTCGATAGTTGCAGTATCGCCTTCGAAAGTTAATTTTTTGATAATGGATACTGATGGGATATCTAAAAACTCGCCAACCATAGCAGCAACCTGGTTACCATTATAATCGATCGATTCGCGACCCGTTAAAATCACATTAAAATCTTTGTCTTTGGCATATTCAGCAATCTGTTTAGCCACAAAATAAGCATCTCTGGGTGCAGCGTTTACCCTAACTGCATCATCTGCACCAATTGCCAGCGCTTTTCTGATGGTTGGATCGTTGGCTACTTCACCTACATTAATTACTGTTACCGTGCCCTTACCGCCCTCAGTTAGCTCGATCGCTCTCGATAAAGCAATTTCGTCATAAGGATTAACAATATATTGTACTCCTGATGTATTGAATTCGGTATTATCGTTAGTAAAAGTTATTTTTGTCGTCGTGTCTGGCACGTTACTGATACAAACTAATATTTTCATATGTTAATAGTGGTTTTTGTTTAATGAACGATTAACAACGACAATTGTTCTCCGTTAATCCATTCATCTATGATATCATTATTATATAAGGTCTTTCTGCAAATTTAATTAAAAAAGCAAGGAAATAAAATGTCATCTACCCGTTTAAGCAAGTTATTGGAGTTTTTGGAAAGCGATCCCAACGATCCGTTTATACTATATGCCTTAGCCACAGAGTATAACAACCTAAATGATAAGGAAAAAGCTTATTCTTTTTACCTTCAGTTAACCGATAAACATCCCGATTATGTTGGTACTTACTACCATTTGGGAAAATTGCTGGAAAAAGACGGAGAAAAAGAGAAAGCAATCGAAACCTATCAGAAAGGAATGCAGGTAGCGCGGAATAAACGCGATATGCATGCTTTTTCAGAATTGCAGGGTGCTTACAATTCTGCCGCAGGATTAGACTATGAAGATGATTAAGTCATTTTATCAGTTGTCAATTTTTAATGTACCGTTATTAGCTTTGAACTAATGCAAAACAAACCCATCGCTGCTAAAAGGCAGTGGCTGTTTATTAGAAACGTAATCTTTTTTACATTCACTTCTTTTGGCGGTGCACAGGCACACCTGGCATTGTTATTAAAGTATTTTGTTCAAAGTGCAAAGTTTATTTCTGAAGAAGAACTTTTAGAACTGAATGCACTGGCACAGGTTTTACCCGGCCCGGCATCCACTCAAACGCTGGTTGGGATTGCCTGGAAGGTTGGTAGGCTAAAACTGGCTATTCTTACCTTCTTAATCTGGATTTTGCCAACGGCGGCAATCATGACTTTTGCAGCCATTAGTTATGCCCTGCTGGACCAGAAACAGAAATTTAATGCCATTTTGGAATACATACAGCCAATTGCTTTGGGGATTGTAGCCTACGGGGCCTGGAAACTCGGGAAAAAAGTACTGTCTTCGCAGGTTTCTATCTTTTTAGCCATTGCTTCGGTAATTGCCACACTGGTTTTGAGGAATGCTTACGTATTTCCACTTTCTATCTTAATCGGCGGAATGATTTCTTCAGCGATTGAAACACCAAAGGAAGAGACAGAATTACGGGTGAAACTTTTTTCGAACATCAATCCTAAAAAACTGATCTATTTTTTAGGTGCGTTATTATTATTCGCCTTGGTTGGTGCCATTATCAATAGAACATCGCCTTTTAGTTTACCCATCCGCTTACTCGAAAATTTTTACCGCAACGGAATACTGGTATTCGGAGGCGGACAGGTGCTTGTGCCTTTAATGTTTACTGAGTTTGTGGAGATGAAACATTACCTGCCTTCATCCGGATTTCTATCGGGCTTTGCACTACAGCAAGCCTTACCTGGTCCTACTTTTTCGTTTACGAGCTATCTTGGCGCCCTGAGCATGAAAAATTTTGGTTACGGCATGTGGGGGCAGATTTTAGGTGGATTAATTGGTGTAATCGGCATCAACTTACCCGGACTGATCTTGGTTTTGTTTATTGTACCGTTTTGGGACGACCTGAAAAAGATTTCGAGGATCCGGCATAGTTTATCTGGAATTAACGCAGTGAGTGTAGGCTTCATTATTGCCGCATTTGTATTATTGTTAATCCCGATGGGATTAAACTGGTTGTTTTTAGGAATTATGCTCGCCACTTTTCTGCTGCTCAATTTTACAAAGATCAGCCCTCCATTAATTGTACTCGCCGGAATCCTGGTGGGATACCTTTTTTAAGCTTTCCTGATCTTGATTTTTTAATCCAAAAGATTTAATTCTATCTTCGGCAAATTTTAAAATCAGATCAATTATGAGGAAACTATTAACGCTTTTATTATTAATTGGGCTAGGCTCGACTACCCGGGCTCAGGAAAAAAACAGTTTTGAATTAGGGCTGCACGTTGGCTTCAATGCTGCTACCGTATCTACAAGTACCCAAACCAATAGCGATTTCAGAAATGGCTTCAATATTACTGCTGTAGGGGATTATTTTTTTTCAGACCGCTGGAGCATTAAAGCTAAAATTGGCTATGATCAAAAAGGGTGGGACAATGGTTATTTAACCAACCTGGATAATGGACAGAGTTTTATAACCAACTACGAGATCAATTACTTAACTATCCCCGTGATGGCCAATTGGCATTTTGGAAAGAAGAGAAACTGGTACTTAAACTTTGGCCCTTATTTTGGTATCCTGTTAGACGCGAAAGAGTCAAAATTCAATACCGATTTAACAGATTTTGTGCACAACCGCGATATTGGTATCGATTTGGGTATTGGCGTGAAATTACCGGTTGCAAATAAGGTAAAAGTACTGCTGGAAGCCGACGGACAATCGGGTATTACCGATCTGTTTAAACAGAACCAGGGTTACCGCATCAGAACCGTGCGATCAAGTTTCAATGCAGGGTTGCTTTTCAGCCTGTAAAATAATTTAAAAAAAATGTCCCAAAAAATTTGGGACATTTTTCTTGTGTATTTATTAAAAAGGTGGATCATCATCGTTATAATCATCCATTTTCGAAGGACGTATAATTACATTGCTCTGCTTTTCAAAGTCCTGTGAAGGGTACATTCCCGCCGATGGATCAGCAGCGAATGAGCTTGGCGGTGCATTAAAGTCATCTTCCAGATCCTGGAACTTAACAAACTTACCTACGAATTTAAGTGGAACAATTCCGGTTTCACCGTTACGGTGTTTGGCGATAATTACCTCACCAATACCTGCCTGCGATCTGCCTTGCTCATCCTCGGTAATGCCATAATATTCAGGACGGTACAGGAATAATACCATATCCGCATCCTGCTCAATTGAGCCCGATTCACGCAAATCGGATAACATTGGCCTTTTTCCCTGTAAACCAGGCCGGCTTTCTACCGCACGACTTAACTGGGAAAGGGCCAGTACAGGAACATCGAGCTCTTTAGCAACCGATTTTAATGCCCTCGAAATACTACCGATTTCCTGCTCACGGTTACCACCACCTTTTCCTTCGCCTTTACCATGCATTAACTGCAGGTAATCGACTATGACCAGCTGTATATCGTACTGGGATTTTAATCTTCGGCATTTTGCCCTGAACTCAAATATATTGAGTGCCGGGGTATCATCAATTAAGAGTGGGGCTTCGGTTAAACGGCCAATTTTGCTGTGTAGCTGTTGCCATTCCCATTCCTGTAAATTTCCTTTTCTGATTTTTTCCTGCTCAATTTCTGCCTCTCCAGAAATTAAACGGTTAACCAGCTGAACCGACGACATCTCGAGTGAGAATACCACACAGGGCCTCTGAAAATCAACGGTAGCATTACGGGCACATGTTAATACGAATGCGGTTTTTCCCATCGCCGGACGGGCAGCAATAATTACCAGATCCTGCTTTTGCCATCCCCCGGTAATCCGGTCTAAGCCGGTAAAACCCGTTGGTACACCGGTTAAACCATCGGTTTTGGTACGGAGTTCTTCAAGTGTAGCTAACGATTGCTTAATGATATCGTCCATTTTCTGGGTATCCCTACGCAGGTTATTTTGGGCGATTTCGAAAAGGCCTTTTTCAGCATGATCCAATAAATCGAAAATATCAGTCGTATCTTCGTAAGCATTCGTAATGATTTCGGTCGAGATCCTGATCAGTTCGCGCTGAATATACTTTTGGGATATAATCCTCGCGTGAAATTCAATATTGGCCGCCGAAGCAACACGATTGGTTAAATGGGTAATATAATACGCACCACCAACCATTTCTAAAGCACCCAAAGTACGCAGCTCCGAAGTGACCGTTAAAATATCAACAGGTTTCGATTTCTGGAATAAAATATGGATGGCTTCGAAAATTTTCTGATGGGCGATATTATAAAAAACTTCCGGCTTTAAAACGTCGATTACCGCTGATAAAGCATCTTTTTCGAGCATCAATGCACCTAAAACGGCTTCTTCCAGATCCAGTGCCTGTGGAGGGATTTTCCCTTGTGAACTAATGGTATTACTTAACCTGCTTTTTCTAGCCGTAATGCTATTCTTTCCGCCTTGTTCATTATCGATACTCATTCAACAAAAGTAATCAAATTTTGACGGGGTTGTTTGAATTAGTTACTAGTTGTTTGTTAACAAGTTGAAGTATAATCAGATTAAATTTTCGAAGGTTTTATGAAGCTCCAGAAATTTTTGAACAATTAAATGTTAATAAGGAAGACAATAGATTAGGGCTAAAACATTTATTTGAATACTTTTGCCTAACAATTTCAAAACATGGATAATTTTAGAAGACCGCAACGCGCAAAAGAGAATAATGAGTTTATATTTGGTATCAGGGCTGTAATAGAAGCCATTAAAGCCGGAAGAGACATTGAGACCATTTACCAGCAGCGTGGTTTGGGCGGCGAATTATTCTTAGAACTAAAAGCACTTTTAAAAGATACACTGATCCCGTTAAACCAGGTTCCGGTAGAAAAACTGAACCGGATGTCGCAGAAAAACCATCAGGGTATAATTGCGGTTATCTCGCCAATCACTTATCAGAATATTGAAGACATTGTTCCGGCGGTTTTTGAAAAAGGAGAGGTGCCGCTGATATTGGTTTTGGATAGCGTAACTGATGTACGTAATATGGGTGCAATTGCCCGTACAGCTGCCTGTGTAGGGGTACATGCCATTGTAGTGCCCCTAAAAAATGCTGCACAGATTAACGCTGATGCCATTAAAACTTCGGCAGGTGCATTGTTCAGTATTCCGATCTGCCGTCACAGCAATCTGCATAAAACCTGCCTGTTTTTACAGGAAAGCGGTTTGCAAATTGTAGCCTGTACTGAAAAAACCAACGATTTTATTT
The DNA here is from genome assembly GCF_014196715.1 of Pedobacter zeae. Taxonomy (GTDB): domain Bacteria; phylum Bacteroidota; class Bacteroidia; order Sphingobacteriales; family Sphingobacteriaceae; genus Pedobacter; species Pedobacter zeae. The sequence goes on along the minus strand of NZ_JACIEF010000001.1, from coordinate 1,215,160 downwards.
ATGCACCGGATTATACCATACCTACTGCAATTGTAATGGGATCGGAAGATGAAGGTATTTCTAATGACCTTTTACGTGTGGCCGATCACCTGGCTAAAATACCAATGACGGGCAAAATCGAATCATTAAATGTCTCTGTTGCTGCAGGCGTAATCTTATACGAAGCTGTAAGGCAGAGAATGTAAAAATGTAAGATGGAAAAGGGACATGTAAAATAGATAATGGGCAACTAAGCGACACCGTCCATTTTACATGTCATATTATCCATCTCTAAATAAACTTGTTTCCGAAACGCGATTTAACCTCCGCAACAAATTCTTTCACGCGTTGTTCTTCGTTTCTTGGGCAGATCATCAACATATTGTTGTTTTCTACCACAATATAATCGTGTAGTCCCTGCAGGATCACCAATTTATCTTTCGGTACATTTACCATACAATTTGATGAATCGAACATAATTACCTGTTCTGAAGGAATAACAGCATTGCCAACGTAATCTTTTTCGGCCATTTCGTAAATAGAGGCCCAGGTACCCAGGTCAGACCAACCAAAATCAGATGGGAGCACATAAACATTTTCTGCCTTTTCCATAATGCCAAAATCGATCGAAATATTGGTGCATTGCAGGTAGGCATTATTGATGAATGTTTTTTCATTTTCGGTATTAAGTTCCGATCGGCCTACATTGAATATTTCATACATATCAGGCAGGTGCTTCTCAAAAGCACTCAAAATTGTTTTTGCCGACCAGATAAAAATCCCCGCATTCCATAAAAAATCGCCGCTCTGTAAAAATGATTTCGCCAACTCCAGATTTGGCTTTTCAGTAAAGGTTTTAACCTTATGCAGATCAGTATCGGTATTGAGCACATAATCAGTATGCTGTATATAACCATAACCCGTATCAGGGCGGTTGGGTTTAATACCCAAAGTAATTAAACAGTCGTTTTTAGATGCTGCATCCAATGATTGCCCGATAGATTGTACAAAGCCATCTAGGTCAGCGATAGTATGATCTGAAGGAGCTACCACTATCGTGGCATTTGGATTTAGTTCAGCAATTTTTAAACTGCCGTAAACGATACATGGTGCCGTGTTTCTCATTAAGGGCTCTGCCAAAATCTGGTTATCCGATAACTGAGGTAACTGTTCTTTAATGAGGTCTGAGTATATTTCGTTCGTAACGATAAAAATATTTTCCGGAGGACAGATATTTAAAAACCTGTCATATGTACTCTGGATAAGGGTTTTGCCTACACCGAAAAAATCGATAAATTGTTTTGGATACTCTGTTCTGCTTACTGGCCAAAAGCGACTTCCGATGCCCCCTGCCATAATTAATGCATAATAATTTTTATTCATTTTTTATTTTAAAAATTACACAATGCCTTCGTTAAGGAGGTCGTGCAAATGGATGATTCCAAAGTAAGTATTTTGTTCTAGAACTAACAACTGGGTAATGTTATTTTGTTTAATTATCTCTAAAGCTTCAACCGCTAATGCATTAAATTGTATGCTTTTTGGGCTTCTGCCCATAATGTCTTGTGCTTTTAAACCGGCTACAGAATCATTGTTCTCCAGCATTCTTCTGATGTCTCCATCAGTAATTACACCCAATACCTGGTTAGCTGAATCAACAACAGCAACAGCCCCCAAACGGTTTTTACTAATTTCAATCAGTACATCTTTTACCGGAGCAGAGGGGCTTATTGATGGTTTCTCATTCGATAAAGCCAAATCCCGTGCTTTCAAATAAAGTTTTTTGCCCAACGATCCGCCTGGATGATATTTTGCAAAATCTGCTTCGTTAAATTCCCTGCATTCCAACAGGCAAATGGCCAAGGCGTCGCCCATTGCCAACTGTGCGGTGGTGCTGGTGGTAGGAGCTAAATTATGCGGACAGGCTTCTTTTTCGAATGAAGTATTTAAAATCAGGTCAGCCTGCTCGGCCAAAAATGAATTTAATTCGCCTACCATCCCGATTAAAAGATTGTTGGATGTTTTTAGCAAAGGCACCAGCACCTTAATTTCGGGGGTATTGCCACTTTTGGATAGGCAGATTACAATATCATCAGTCTGTATCATGCCCAGGTCGCCATGGATGGCATCTGCAGCATGCATAAAAATAGCAGGTGTACCAGTAGAATTAAAAGTTGCCACAATTTTTTGTGCTATGATCGCACTTTTTCCGATCCCTGTTACAATTACCCGCCCTTTGGCCTGCAAAATACTTAATACGACTTTTTCAAAATCGTTATTGATATTCCTGGCAACATTTAGTATTGCTGCTGCTTCGAGCTCTAAGGTGCTTACAGCCGATTGAATTATTGATTTTTTACTTTTCAAAGAGAAAATAATTGTCGGTTAATACTTGAAATTCTTGTAAAATTATGTTATTTTGGATACAAAAATAGCATCGCATATTTTATTACACAAAATGGACGTGAAAAAGTCGTTATTTGATAACCTGCAAAATTTCTTTGGGTTTGATAATTTCAAGGGTGATCAGGAGTCGATCATTACAAATATTTTAGAAGGCAACAACACTTTTGTTATTATGCCTACAGGTGGAGGGAAGTCTATTTGCTATCAGTTACCAGCTTTAATGAGCGAGGGAACAGCAATTGTTATTTCTCCATTAATCGCATTGATGAAAAACCAGGTAGACCAATTAAGGGCTTTTGGTGGAAATGACAGTATTGCACATTTTCTTAATTCATCCTTAAATAAATCCGAAATCACCCAGGTTAAATCTGATCTTTTAAGTGGTCAGACCAAGTTATTGTATGTTGCTCCCGAATCCCTGGCAAAACAGGACAATATTGAGTTTTTAAATCTGATTAAAATTTCCTTTGTAGCGGTTGATGAAGCCCATTGCATCTCTGAATGGGGGCATGATTTCAGGCCGGAATACCGCAAAATTAAGCAGGTGATTGCTGGTTTAGGAAACAATATTCCAATTATTGCCTTAACAGCTACTGCTACGCCAAAAGTGCAACAGGACATTATGAAAAACCTGGGTATGACCGAGGCAACATTATTCAAATCGTCTTTTAACAGACCGAATTTGTTTTATGAAATCCGTCCTAAACGCGATATCACCAAAGAAATCATTAAGTATATTAAATCGAATCCGGGTAAATCAGGCATTATTTATTGCCTCAGCCGTAAAAAGGTAGAAGAAGTTGCCGAAGCCTTGAACCTGAACGGAATCAGTGCTTTGCCTTATCATGCAGGTTTGGAGCCCAAAGTGCGGGCAGAAACCCAGGATAAATTTTTGATGGAAGATGCAGAGGTTATCGTAGCCACCATTGCCTTCGGTATGGGGATCGATAAACCGGATGTTCGCTTTGTAATCCACCATGACGTGCCTAAAAGCATGGAAGGCTATTACCAGGAGACGGGCAGGGCCGGTCGCGATGGCGGAGAAGGAGTGTGTATCGCTTTTTACTCTCAAAAAGATGTAGATAAACTGGCTAAGTTTATGAAAGACAAACCGGTTTCTGAACGTGAAATTGGTACACAGATATTAAAAGAAGTGATTGATTATGCTGAATCCGGCGTTTGCCGCCGTAAGCAGATTCTTCATTACTTTGGCGAAAACTTTAATGAAACAGGCTGTAACTGCATGTGCGATAATTGCAAGAAACCTAAAAAACAGTTTGATGCTGAAAACCAATTATCGACTTTACTAAAGTTTATAGAAAAATCAGGAGAAAAATTTGATGACGCTCATTTGTTAAACGTTTTCTTAGGTTTAGAAACCGCACAAACCATTGCTTATGAGCATAGTAAAGTGCCAGAGTTCGGTATTGGAAAGGAAGAAGGCGAGCTGATGTGGAAATCAATTATCCGCCAGGCTGTACTCAACAACTACCTCTATAAAGATATCGACAATTACGGGTTGTTAAAACTGACCAAGCAGGGAAAAGATTTTATCGTAAACCCTTACCACCTTAAGTTCATCTTAAACGAACCGATAGAAAGCGGTGCCGATGAGGATGATGACGATGTAAAACAAGGCCCCGGGGCATTAGATACCCATCTTTTATCTCTGCTTAAAGATTTACGCAAAAAAATTGCCAAGCAGAAAAACGTTCCGCCTTTTGTGGTTTTCCAGGATCCGTCTTTAGAAGAAATGTGTACACATTATCCGATCACCATGGAAGAACTTCGCCAGATTTCGGGTGTGGGTTCTGGTAAAGCCATGAAATTCGGAAGCCCATTTATCGAATTGATCAAAAAATACGTAGAAGATAACGATATCGAACGCCCTATCGACCTGATTATTAAAACCCAGGCCAATAAATCGCAGATGAAAGTATCGATTATCCAAAATATCGACAGGCAGATCGGTTTAGAAGATATTGCTGATTCAAAAGGCATTACGTACGAAGAAATTCTGAAAGAAGTAGAATCAATCGTAAATTCCGGTACCAAGCTAAACCTAAACTATTTCATTGATGAGATCATTGATGATGACAGGCAGGACGAGGTTTTTGATTATTTCAGGGCCGCAGAGAGCGATTCTATTGATGAGGCACTCAACGAATTGGGAGAAACTGACTATACCCGGGAAGAAATTCAATTGATGCGGATTAAATTCATGTCAGAACTAGGAAACTAAAAAAACTGGATTTGAGACATGAGATTTTAGGAGAGTTGTTCTCAAATCTCATGTCTCATGTCTCATATTTCAACTATGCTTAACTACTTAGATAAACTTAAAAATACAGATTCAGGAAATTTCTTTTTAATGGCAGGTCCATGCGCTATTGAAGGCGAGGATATTGCCATGAGAATTGCGGAGAAGGTTATTACCATTACCGATAAATTACAGATCCCATACATTTTTAAAGGTTCGTACCGGAAAGCGAACCGAAGTAAAGGCAGCTCCTTTACGGGTATTGGTGATGAGAAGGCGTTAAGGATCTTAGAAAGGATCGGCAGAGAATTTGGCGTGCCAACGGTAACCGATATTCACGAAAGTGACGAGGCTGCGATGGCTGCTGCTTATGTAGATGTACTGCAGATTCCTGCATTTTTATGCCGCCAAACCGATTTACTGATTGCTGCTGCACAAACGGGAAAAGTGGTAAACGTTAAAAAAGGGCAATTTCTTTCCGCTGGTTCTATGAAATTTGCGGTTGAAAAAGTTAAAGAAGCAGGTAACAGCAAAGTAATCTTAACCGATAGGGGGAATACCTTTGGTTACCAGGATTTAATTGTTGATTACCGAGGCTTACCAGAGATGCAAAGTTTTGGTGTGCCTGTGGTGATGGATTGTACACATTCATTACAGCAACCTAACCAAAGCAGCGGAGTTACCGGTGGCAAACCCGAACTGATCTCAACGATTGCAAAAGCAGCCATTGCAGTAGGTGCCGATGGTTTATTTATTGAAACTCACCCTGATCCTGCAAATGCGAAATCAGATGGAGCCAACATGTTACACTTAGACCTCCTGGAAGAAACCTTGACCAAACTGATCCGTATCAGACAAGCCATACTCTAACTGAATATCGTCATCTCGACCGTAGCGGAGAGATCTGTATATAGATTTCTCCGTTTCGCTTTAACTTCAGTTGAAATGACAATGATCATCCTGAAGATTCTTCACTGCGTTCAGAATGACAGCTATAAAAATTAAACCTTCGTAATCACAAATGAAGTACGCCGGTTGTTTTTACGGCCAAGTTCAGTTTTATTATCAGCAATCGGCTTATTTGCCCCAAAACCTTTAAAAGTGAGTCTTTTCGCATCGATATTTTTTTTAATCAGGTATTCATAAACGGCATTTGCACGGTTAAATGAAAGTTTTTCATTTAACTTATCATCTCCAATATTATCAGTGTGCCCCTGAATTTCAATCTGAATACCTTCATTTTGATGTAAAAAATCGATCAGCAGATCGAGCTCGCGGATAGAGGCAGGCAAAAGATTAAATTTATTGGTATCGAAAAATATATTTCTAAGCGTAACATTCCCGCCCGGCTTTATTTTTTCAATATACACTTCAATTTGATAAGGTTTATTGATGTCGCCGGTTTTAAGCTCAAAATTTTCGGAATAAAATAGATAACCTTCTGCATTTACGTTAAACAGGTAATCGCTCCCTACGGGCATTACGGCTAAAAACTGGCCCGTTTCAGGATCGGTATAATCGTCAAAAACAGTTTTATTGGTTTTTAAGTCTACTACCTGTACATTGCTTTCAATTGTTTTTTTGGTATCCTTATCCCTAACAATCCCCTTTACATACGAAACCTTTAGGGGCCTGGCTGTTTCGGGAATGCCAAAGCTATAGATATCCTGCAAGCCAAACCCATCCTTTAAATTTGAAGAAAACAACCCAAAATTTCCATCGGCACTTACCACTAAACCGCTTTCATCTTCGAAAGAATTAATTGGATAACCGATATTAACCGGTTTTTGCCATTTACCATCATTATCCATACGGCTGTAAAAAATATCCTTATTTCCAAAACCCGGCCATCCATCCGAAGCAAAATACAATGTTCGCCCATCGGCATGCAAGAAAGGAGTATTCTCATCGTAAATGGTATTGATATCAGGCCCGAGGTTTACCGCCGGCCCCCATTTGGCATCCTCAGTAATGGTACTCTTCCAAATGTCGTAGCCACCCGATCCTCCAGGCCGGTTACTGATAAAATATAAAGTCCTTCCATCGGGGCTGATGGCAGGCTGCGATTCCCAATATTCTGAATTAACAGGTTTACCCACATTATAAGGTTCGCCCCAGTCTTTACCTTCACGGTGTGAAACATAAATATCGCATCGTCCTAACCCATCCGGACGGTTGCAACCGGTAAAAAATAAATATTTACCATCCGGAGAGATTGTTTGCGCCCCCTCATTGTACTGGGTAGTGTTTATTCTGCTCGATAAAGGGGAAGCCGTGCTCCATTTGTTATTCTTAAGCTGTGAAGTCCAAAAATCTTCATTTCCATTCATTTGACGGGTAAAAACCAGGGTTTCACCATCGGCAGTTAAAGCAGGAAAATATTCGGCATCTGTTGTGTTAACACCAGGTCCCAAATTGGTGGGCACATATTTTACCGGTTTTTTTATGGCCGCTGAAGCAAAATCGCAATCCAAAAGGTATTTTTTTGCCTTTTTAGCCCGGTCTGAAGAGGTTTCGAGTGCCAGAAATTCATTAAAATGCTGTTTTGCCTTGATATAGTCCTGTATAGCAAATTCGCTTTCAGCCAAACCATAAATTGCTGCAGGAACCACTGTTTTATTAATTAATATGGCTTTTTCGTAAGCCGCCCTGGATTCGGAATATTTTTTTTGCGCTTTATAAACGCCTGCAAGTACGATATAGGCATGCTGAAATAACGGATCTGCCTCAACCGCACTTTTTAATACCTGTTCGGCAGCGGCATAGTCCAATTTATCAATAAACGGACCTGCTTTTTCGAAGTAAACCTGTGCTTTTTTATTCGGGGAATTTTGCCCTAAACAATAAATACTCAGTATGCTAAAGAAGAGGAACAGGCAAAATTTCATTACATTAACATTTGGTTATAAAGCTAATGTATTGTTTTTAAGGAATATTTAAAAATTTGTGTGTTTGTAAAGAAATTTCCCACTTAGGATTTGCCATTACATAATCAATAATCAGGGGTGTAATTTCTTTTGATTTAGACCACTCAGGCTGAAGATACAATTTACAACCGGGCGATACCATTGCCGCATATTCTTCTGCCCACTTAAAATCACTTTTATTGAATACAATTACTTTGAGTTCGTTGGCAAAGGGTGCAATATCTGGTCTTGGTGCTTTAAACTTTTTAGGTGATAAACAAATCCAGTCCCAGTTACCCGAAAGCGGGTAAGCACCAGATGTTTCGATAAAGGTGAGGATTCCTCTTTCTTTAAGTTTATTGGTCAGGTAATCGAGGTTATAAATTAAAGGCTCGCCTCCTGTAATTACAACGGCTTTGCCCGGAAATCTATCCGCATTCTCTACAATTACATCCGAAGCTGTAAGCGGATGCATTTCGGCATCCCAGCTTTCTTTCACATCGCACCAGTGACAGCCTACATCACAACCACCCAAACGGATAAAATAAGCCGCTTTACCGGTATTAAATCCTTCGCCCTGTATAGTGTAAAATTCTTCCATTAAAGGAAGTAATGTGCCGTCTTCTGGAATGTCCTGTTTCATTTTTGAGGATGCAAATATCTTAAAAAAATATGGTGAAGCAGTTCCCAATTCGAAATTTAATAGAAAGATGAAATAATACTGATATTTATTTGCCGTATTTTAGCAGAATGAAATGGTTTAAAGCGCTAAACAACAACCAGATTCCCCATGCCGGTAACATTAAAACCATTTCGGTTAATGGGAAACAGCTGTGCATAATCAACAACGAGGATAAAATTAGTGCTACCCAATCACTTTGCCCCCACGCCGGCGGTCACTTTAGCGGAGGCTGGTGCAAAAACGGGAACCTCGTATGTCCGATTCACCGGTATGAATACAGTCTGGAAACGGGCAGGGGAGCAGAAGGTCAGGGAGATTATATCAACATCTATCCGGTAGAATTACGCGAAGACGGACTTTATATCGGTTTTGAAGAAAGCTGGTGGAGCAAACTTTGGGGATAATCAGGTTAGTTCATTCGCAATTGGTTTATTAGTCATTTGTTCAGCGATGAATAGCTGACGAAATAACAAGTGTGGAAAGAAAAGTCGCATTCAGATGGGAGTGGAGCGAAATAGAAAATCTACTTACTAAAGATTCTTCATTGCATTCAGAATGACAGATCAGTGGAGAACTAAGGGAGCAAATGTCTTTTAAAAAAATCCTGACAGTTTAAAACTTCAATCTCAGAAAAATAAAAATCCTCCACATCTTCCGTGATAATACATTTACAATCAACAGATCGTGCAGCATAATATTCCAAGCCGTCTTCAAAGTCGTGTATTTTCTTATTTGATAATGTATCGGAGACGCTTTTTGACGAATTCCCTGCAATTTTTATATGTTGGCAAAGCAAATCGATTTTTTGTTTGGCCAACTGGGATTTATGTTTTTTTTCAGCAAAATAAAATGCTATGGCCAGACACATGGGGGAAGTATAAACTTCAAATTTTGGATGAGAAGCCAAACTTAAGATTCTTGATGAGTAGGTATAAAGCGGATATTCCTTATTTAATACAGAAACTAAAATATTGGCATCCAGAAACACTTTCATTTATTACTTCTTAGCGGAGAAGAATTCATTCTTTGAGTCTTTACGTGTTTTTTTGGGTGTTTTTTTATATTCGACCTCACCCTCGGCCACCATACTTACCCAATCAGAAACCGGATAATCTTCTAATGATTTATAATTGCCGGCAGTAACTTGAGTTAATAAATGCTCAACTAAGCGCGAAAGGCTGATGTTGTGATCAGCAGCGTATTTTTTAGCTTTATTTACTACGTCCTGATTAAAGCTTAAGGTTAGTTTAGCATCCATTTTCGAATTATATTATAAACAAACATACCACAAATACGTATCATAAATAAATTTCATACGTAAAAAAAGCGATCCAAAAAAATGAATCGCTTTTTAATACTTAAGCTTTCGCCATTGATTTTAAGAATATATTTCTTTTCTGGCCGATGCCAATGTATTTTTTAATAAACCTACGATAGTCATTAAACCTACACCACCAGGTACCGGGGTAATGTAAGAAGCTTTCGGAGCCACGTTTTCAAAATCTACATCGCCATACAGCTTAAAGCCCGATTTGGTTTCCGTAGAGTTTTCCCGGTTAATGCCCACATCAATAATAATAGCACCTGCTTTTACCATATCAGCGCTCACAAAATTCTTTTTACCAATTGCCGCAATTACAATGTCGGCCTGTAATACCTGCTCTTTTAAGTCTTTTGTGCGTGAATGGGTGAGTGTTACCGTACAATTGCCTGGATTGGCATTGCGTGCCATTAAAATACTCATCGGGCTTCCAACAATGTTACTGCGGCCAACTACTACACAGTGTTTACCGGTTGTATCAATATTGTATTCCTGCAACATTAATAAAATGCCGTAAGGTGTTGCCGGGATAAAGCAAGGTAAATTGCGCATCATTCGGCCCAGGTTTACCGGATGGAAACCGTCTACATCTTTACGGTAATCTATTTTTTCGGTAACTTTTTCAGGATCAATGTGTTTAGGTAAAGGCAATTGCACAATTAAGCCATCCACATCATCATCCTGATTGATCTCCTCAATTTTAGCCAATAATTCAGCTTCTGTTACCGAGTTATCATAACGGTGTAGCGAAGATTTAAAACCTACCTTTTCGCAGTTTTTCATCTTGCTGGCCACATAAGTTTCGCTGCCGCCATCGTTACCCACCAAAATGGCTACAAGGTGCGGTTTCCGGCCTGTTTTATTTAAAAACTCAGCTGCCTCTTCTGCAATCTGGATCTTAACTTTTTCTGATACGTATTTACCGTCTAATAATTTCATTTTTATAAGATGTGAGACACGAGATCTTAGATTTCAGGTTAGACAAGTTTTGTCTCAAATCTCAAATCTAAGATCTCAAATCTATATTAATCTAATTTCAAAACCGCCATAAATGCAGATTGCGGGATTTCTACGTTACCCACCTGGCGCATGCGTTTCTTACCTTTTTTCTGTTTCTCCAATAACTTACGTTTACGGGAAATATCACCTCCATAACATTTCGCGGTTACATCTTTACGTAAAGCGCTCAATGTTTCGCGGGCAATAACCTTAGCACCGATCGAAGCCTGGATTTTAATTTCAAACTGCTGACGCGGGATCAGTTCTTTCAACTTCTCGCAGATTTTCTTACCGAAATCGTAAGCGTTACTGCGGTGGATCAATGAAGATAATGCATCAACAGGCTCTTCATTAATTAACATATCTAAACGAACCAGATCCGATTTACGATAACCCACCTGGTGATAATCGAATGAAGCATAACCTTTAGAAATGGTCTTCAATTTATCGTAAAAGTCGAATACGATCTCGCCCATTGGCATTTCAAAAATCAATTCAACACGATCAGACGTTAAATACGATTGGTTAACGATAATACCACGTTTTTGAATACAAAGCGACATCACCGGGCCAACAAACTCTGCTTTGGTAATAATATTTGCTTTGATAAAAGGCTCTTCAACAGAATCCAGTTTGCTTGGGTCCGGTAAATCAGATGGATTATTTACCGTAATTTCGATACCTTTTGTTGTATGTGCAATGTACGAAACGTTAGGTACGGTTGTAATTACCGTCATGTCGAACTCACGTTCTAAACGCTCCTGAATAATCTCCATGTGTAACATGCCCAGGAAACCGCAACGGAAACCAAAGCCTAAAGCAGCAGAACTTTCCGGCTCGAAAACGATAGAAGCATCATTTAGCTGCAACTTATGCATCGCTTCACGTAATTCTTCAAAATCATCTGTATCGACAGGATATATACCGGCAAAAACCATTGGCTTAACCTCTTCAAAACCCTGAATGGCATCATCTGCGGGCCTGGCAACTGTTGTTATCGTATCACCAACTTTTACTTCGCGTGCTTCCTTAATCCCCGATATAATATAGCCCACATCACCGGTTTTAACCACATTCCTTGGAGCCATATCCAGTTTCAAAATACCAACTTCATCAGCGAGGTATTCTTTACCCGTATTAATAAACTTTACTTTGTCGCCTTTTTTAATTTCGCCGTTTACTACTTTAAAATAAGCAATGATCCCCCTGAAAGAATTAAATACAGAGTCGAAAATTAAGGCCTGCAATGGCGCTTCAGTATCACCAACAGGGGCCGGAACCCGATCTACAATAGCTTGTAAAATTTCAGGGATTCCCATTCCTGTTTTACCGGAAGCAGGAATAATATCGTCGCGATCGCAGCCGATCAAATCAATAATCTGGTCTTTAACTTCCTCTGGCATGGCGCCCGGTAAGTCCATTTTATTCAGGATCGGGATAATTTCAAGATCGTGCTCTAAAGCCAGGTATAGGTTTGAAATGGTCTGTGCCTGAATACCTTGCGAGGCATCAACAATTAATAAGGCACCTTCGCAGGCGGCAATTGAACGCGAAACCTCGTATGAAAAATCTACGTGTCCGGGCGTATCAATTAAGTTAAAAATATACTCCTCGCCACCAACTTTATAGTTCATTTGAATGGCATGACTTTTAATCGTAATGCCCCGCTCGCGCTCCAAATCCATATTATCGAGCAATTGCGCCTGCGCTTCGCGCTGCGAAATCGTCGCAGTATATTCTAATAACCTATCGGCCAGGGTACTTTTACCATGGTCGATATGTGCAATAATGCAAAAATTACGTATATGCTTCATCTTTGCGCAAAGATATGTTTTTTAATGGAAAATGTAAGGGGGAAAATGGAATGCTGCGAAGGCTGAATTTTTATTGTTTTGAAAAGCAAAAGCAGTAGTTTTTCGGCTACTGCAATCTAGCTTTTCACTTTATCCCAATGCTGATTCAATGCGGGTTTGGACGGTAGAAAACCGGGATGTTCGTTCCAGCCAGGTTTATATAACCCATAGCAGTAATTCTTTTGAGAGGTTTTATACCTGATGTTTAAAATTAACCACAAATAGACAGGATAACGACCTTCAGTTTAATAATACATCTGTGGTTATCAGCACCATCTGTGGTTAAAAAATTAAACCACCGTTTTCTTCCACTTTCCTTTTTTAAACAAAATAAAAGCCGCTACTGCAATACCGGCTTCTGCCGTTGGAATAGCAATAAAAACACCTGTCGGACCCATTTCTAAATATTTAGCCAATATGTAAGCCAAAGGAATCTGGAAGAGCCAGAAAGCAAAAACATTAATTTTGGTGGGCGTCCAGGTATCGCCGGCACCATTAAACGCACTGCTGAATACCATGGCTGCGCCATAAATCACAAAACCGATGCTCATAATTTTCAATGCTTGGCTTGCAACAGCAATCACATTTTCATCAGTGGTAAAAAACGCGGCGAACAAATGCCCACAGGTTAAAAACAATACACTTACCACGGCCATAAAAATGATGATGTATTTCAAGGTCTGAAATACCGATTTTTCTGCGCGCTCGATATGCCCCGCACCTAAATTCTGGCCCACCAAAGTAGCGGCGGCATTGCTTAATCCCCAGGCGGGCAGCATAAAAAACATCATCAGGCGTAATGCGGTCTGGTAACCTGCCGATCCTGTATCGCCACCGGTAGTAGCAACCAGCTCGGCCAAAAACACCCAGCTACAGCTCGCAATTACGAATTGAAAAATAGCCGGAGCAGCAATTTTAATGATGGCTTTAATCTGGGTAAAATCAGGCAAAAAGTGGCTGATGCGTATTTTTAATATGTTTTTACCACTGAACAAATTGTAAACCTGATAAGTAACCCCCAAACCACGGCCAATCGTCGTAGCAATTGCTGCACCTGTTAAACCAAACGCTGGTACCGGCCCAAAACCATTAATAAAAATAGGGCAGAGGATAATGTTAGCGATGTTGGCGATCCATAAACTTCTCATGGCGATTGCGGCATTACCTGCACCGCGAAAAATCCCATTAATTAGAAAAAGCAGAACAATAATAATGCTTCCACCCATCATAATGCGGACGAAGGTGGTACCATGATCTGCTGTTTCTGCCGATGCCCCCATTAACAATAAAATGTCTCTTGCATAAATCAATCCGGCAATGCTAATCAGAACATCAACCATAATGGCAATTATTATGGTTTGCATGCCAGCTTTTGATGCGGCCTCTGGCTCTTTCTCGCCGATTCTCCTGGCCACAACAGCCGTAGCTGCCATACTTAAGCCAACGGCTAATGAATAAATAATCGTTAAAACCGATTCGGTTAAACCAACGGTTTGGATAGCATTACTGCTGTTTTCCAGGTGGCCAACAAAATATAAATCGACTAAGGCAAAAACCGATTCCATAGCCATTTCCAACATCATTGGGATAGCCAATAAAATAATTGCGCGTTTGATACTGATGGACGTAAGGTCTACTTCATGACCTTTTAAAGACTGAACCAGGATATCAAAAAAAGACGATAATTTGCCCTGGGTCTTTGGAGACTGTGACATATAATGTAAATAATTGTGATGTATAAACCAATGGTACGCCATGATGCGTACATACCTAAATTAAAATCGGAGGGAGGGAATCCTCGGTTATTTAGAACCTCAAACGGATTGCAGATACTTTCATGGCTCTGGTCTTTTTGATGAGCCAAATATAGGGAAAATTTTCAATTGTCAAGTTTTGATGACCAATTTTTATGAAATTGATTAAATTTCGCCGGTTTTTTTAGTGATGAAGACGCCAATGCACTGATTTATACCATATGCCTATATACTGTAGGCTTTAATCATTTCGTCGGTAACTTTTGTACTTCTACCCGTATTTAAATCGATCAGTACATAATCAAAAATACCATCCGACACTACTTTTCCTGTTTTCTGATTAACAATCTCGAACTGAACTGAGCAGCCTTTATCGCTCATGTGCAGGATTCCGGTGCGGATGAGCATTAAATCGTTCATTAATAAGGGGCGTTTAAAATTGATATCAACATGGCTTACTACCCAGCCCAAACCTTGTTTGGTGAAATGTTCCCATGGCATACCATAAAACTTTTCCATCTGCTCATAACGTGCTGCCAATACATAATCTAAGTATTTACTGTTATGTACATGATTAAACATGTCGATATCATCCGGGCGGACGCGTAACTCACTTTCGAAAATGCTGTATTGATTCTTTTCCAAGGCTTATTTTTTTTGTAAAAGTAGGATTTTAACGTATTTAAAATATACATATTGATGTAAAGATATATTATCTATTTTTCGCATTTTTAATATGAATTGGAAAGCTTAAAATATATGATTTAAATACTCCACAGCAAACAGTTGTTGCGGGACTTGATGCTATTTATCTGAGCCGTACCACTGAGCAGCGCTTTTTCAACGTTATACAGCTTAGCTACATTTCAGTTACCATGAACGGCGGTAAGCCATTAAAATTTCCGAAAGGCAAAGGGCTAGTAAACTGGAAATTGCTTTTAAAAAGAAAAACTTATTCAACCTCTTTTGGTTCCGATTTATCATTATTTATAAAACGCCACTCTTGCCCATACAGTGATTTATATTGAACCATTATTTTAATATCAGATTTTTCGACCAACGGCCCAAGGCGTTCATCATTTATTTTAATTAAACTTAATTTTTCACCAACAGGGAGCACTTCATTTTTCCATAAATTGGTAAGCATCACAGTTTTTGTTGAATCCAGCTGGTGGTCGGCCTTTATTTGCTTAAGAATTTCGGCGATGTTTTGATAAGGCTTAGCATGATAATAAAACACATAATCAGATACAATTGCTGGTCCTAAACCCTGATTTGCAATCAGAAGTTCGTAATGATAAGATTGATGGCTAGCATTTGTTTGATCGGAAAAGCTGTTTGAATAGCCCACCAATAACGGTTTTACTGATGCATATTGCTGAATTCGTTGCAATCTGGTTTGGTATAATGTTATAATTATTGCGCAAATACTGGTTACAATTGCGCACACTCCAACAACGGTATTTAATGATAATTTGGATTCTTTGCTTACTTTCGGTTTTTGCATCTTGAGGTAGTGATAATATCTAAGTCCTAAAATAGAAAAACTTTGGTATTCATTCTTATTAACTGTTAAATAGCTGCGTTAATAATCAAGATGTTAAGGATTAGGAAAGTATCGACGCGGTAACTTGCATTTAAATAAAAATAGCATTATCTTTGCGCCACAATTAATTAATTTTATTGCTTTAATATTATTCAAGAATGTATTTAAGTTCAGAAAAGAAAGCCGAAATCTTTAAACAACACGGCGAAGTAGAAACCAATACTGGTTCTGCAGAAGGTCAGGTAGCGTTATTCACATACCGTATTGCGCACTTAACAGAACACTTAAAGAAAAACCGCAAGGATTTTTCTACTCAGTTGTCACTTCAAAAATTGGTAGGTAAGCGCCGCGGTATTTTAGCTTACCTGTACAAAAAAGATATTGAGCGCTATCGTGCTATCATTAAAGCTTTATCGCTTCGTGATATCATTAAACAAAAATAAGCGAATTTTATCAGCGAAAGCCATTCTTTAGGGAATGGCTTTTTAATTCCCCGGTATTTTTTTTACGGGATTTATTATAGATAGTTTTTTTTAATCTATCTTCGTTTGCAAAAACAAAAACACATATATAAACAACGGTGTGTAGAAAGAGGAAAACACACCATAATTCTAATTAAATGAATGTAATAAAAAAATCGTTCGATTTGGGCGATGGCAGAATTGTAGAAATTGAAACGGGTAAACTGGCTAAACAAGCTGATGGTTCGGTTGTAGTAAAAATGGGCGATACGATGTTGCTGGCAACAGTGGTATCTACTGTTGGTGCTAAACCAGGCACTGATTTTTTACCCTTATCGGTTGATTATCAGGAAAAATATGCGGCTACAGGCCGTATACCAGGAGGCTTTTTACGTCGCGAAGCAAGATTATCTGATTACGAGGTATTAATTTCACGTTTGGTAGACAGGGCTTTGCGTCCGCAGTTCCCTTCAGATTATCATTCTGATACACAGGTAATGATTTCTTTAATCTCTGCTGATAAAAATATCATGCCAGATTGTTTGGCTGGTTTGGCTGCATCAGCTGCATTATCAGTTTCGGATATTCCTTTCAACGGCCCGATTTCTGAAGTACGCGTAGCTAAGATCGACGGTAAATTGGTAATTAATCCGTATGCCAGCGATCTGGAGCGTGCTACACTTGAATTTATGGTTGCCGGTTCTGCTAACGATATCTGTATGGTAGAAGGTGAGTGCGACGAGATTCAGGAAGATGAAATGGTTGAAGCTTTAAAATTTGCACACGATGCAATTAAAGTTCAATGCGCTGTCCAGGTTGAATTAACCGAAGCTACAGGCAAAACCGTAAAACGCGAATACAGCCATGAAGAACACGATGCTGATTTAAAAGCTAAGGTTTATGCCGATACTTACGATAAGGTTTATGCTGTAGCCAAAGCAGGCGGCAATAAAGATGTTCGTAAAGAAGGTTTTACTGCTATTATCAACGAATTCTTCGAGGCAATGCCAGAAGATACAGACGATTTAACCAAAGCCATGGCTAAACATTATTACCATGATGTTCAGTACGATGCCATCAGAAACTTATTGTTAGATGAAGGTATCCGCTTAGATGGTCGTAAAACAACTGAAATCCGCCCAATCTGGAGTGAAGTAGGTTATTTACCTGCAGCACACGGTTCGGCAGTATTTACCCGTGGCGAAACCCAATCTTTAACCTCAGTTACTTTAGGTGGTAAAGATGATGAACAAATGATTGATGGTGCTTTCTTTAATGGTTTCCAGAAGTTCTTATTACACTATAACTTCCCTGGTTTCTCTACCGGCGAGGTTAGACCGAACAGAGGTGCTGGTCGCCGCGAAATCGGACACGGTAACTTAGCACAGCGTTCATTGAAAAAAGTTTTACCTCAGGGCGAAGCTAATCCATATACCATCCGTGTAGTTTCTGATATTTTAGAATCAAATGGTTCGTCGTCAATGGCAACGGTTTGTGCAGGTACATTAGCATTAATGGATGCCGGTATTAAAATCAAAGCGCCGGTTTCAGGTATTGCAATGGGTTTAATCACCGACGAAAAAACTGGTAAATATGCCATCCTTTCTGATATCTTAGGTGATGAAGATCACCTGGGTGATATGGACTTTAAAGTAACCGGTACTGAAAATGGTATCGTTGCTTGTCAGATGGACTTAAAAATCAATGGTTTATCATACGAAGTTTTAACTAAAGCTTTATTACAGGCTAAAGAAGGTCGTTTACACATCTTAAATGAGATGAAGAAAACCATCAGCCAGCCGAATGAGGACTACAAACCACATGCACCTCGTATTGTTTCTTTAACTATTGATAAAGAATTTATCGGTGCAATTATCGGTCCTGGAGGTAAAATTATTCAGGAAATGCAACGCGAAACCGGCGCAACCATCTCAATTGAGGAAGTTGACGGAAAAGGTATCGTTGAAGTATTTGCCGATAACAAAGCATCGATCGATGCAGCAGTTACCCGTATCCGTAACATTGTAGCCAAACCAGAAATCGGCGAAATTTACCAAGGTAAAGTAAAATCGATTATGCCATTTGGAGCATTTGTTGAAATCATGCCAGGTAAAGATGGCTTGTTGCATATCTCTGAAATTTCATGGCAGCGTTTAGAAACCATGGATGGGGTATTGAAAGAAGGCGATAAAATCGAGGTTAAATTATTAGACATCGATAAACAAGGTAAAATGAAACTTTCGCGTAAAGTTTTATTACCTAAGCCAGAAAAACCAGCTGCGCCACAAGCTTAATTGATAATCGGCATGCTGAACTTATTTCAGCAACTCAATAATAAAACCCTTTCAGTAAGCTGAAAGGGTTTTTTGTTAACAGAAAAATAACTTCGGCCTTTCTAACTAAAAACTTTCGCTCTTCTTTTGTAACTTGCATCGTAGTGTCATGCTGGATTTATTTACAAGTAGAAATAGTGTTTTCAGTTGCCTTGTAGCCACTTCGTGGTCAGCATTTTTTCTGCTATTAAAAACCTGAAATGAGTTTCAGGATAACCGCCGTTGATAAACGTTGTTCAAAAAATCATAGCGGAATTTGAATTTAAAGACTAAAAAATAATTAAATGAAATACATTGTAGCCCCATCCATACTTTCAGCCGATTTTGGCAATCTGCAGCGCGATATTGAAATGATCAACCAAAGTGAAGCCGACTGGTTCCATGTTGATGTAATGGATGGTGTTTTTGTGCCCAATATCTCTTTTGGCTTTCCGGTGATGTCAGCGGTGAAAAAACATGCCCAAAAGCCGTTGGATGTACATTTAATGATCGTAGAGCCTGATAAATATATAGAGGATTTTGCTAAAGCAGGGGCAGACCGGATCACGGTACATTACGAAGCCTGTACCCATTTACACCGCACCATTCAGTTAATCAAGGCATCAGGCTGCAAAGCTGGCGTAGCTTTAAACCCGCACACACCGATTACTTTGCTGCAGGACGTAATTGAAGACCTGGATCTGGTCCTCATCATGTCAGTTAATCCCGGCTTTGGCGGTCAGGCTTTTATTCATAATACTTACAAAAAAATACAGGATTTAAAAGCGTTGATGCGGGGTGTTAATGAGGATTTAGTTGTTGAAGTAGATGGTGGCGTAGGTTTACAGAATATTGCTGCATTAGTATCTGCCGGTGCCAACGCTTTTGTGGCTGGAAATGCAATTTTTGCAGCAGATAATCCAACAGAAACCATTTCTAAAATGAAAAGCTTGACAACTACCGCTATAAATATTTAAATTGTTGAATGTTTATTGCTAAATTGTTTTTAGGATAAGGCGCATACAGTCTTAATGCCTGATACTTTTGCCTGATACTAAAAAATGCTCAAATTTCGGCTAATCCTTCTCCTTTTGATTGCTGGTTACAGTTTCGCTGTAGCACAGCCATTGGTTAGGGTTTCCGGAATAGTTTACAGTGAGGATAAACAACCCTTATCTCAGGTTACCGTTATTGTTTTGGGTCAGGCACAAACTACGGTTACAGACGAATTTGGGGTTTACACCATTTATTCCAAAACGAAAACTTTCAGCATTAAATATTCACTCCTGGGCTACCTGCCTCAAACAATCAAATTTAATGAACGCTCTGGTGCAAGAATCGTCAAACAGGTAAATTTAATTGCCAATACCAACGAATTAGAGCAGGTGAACATCACCAACAAACAAAACCAGTTAAGCAATACCACTACCATCAATATTGCCGATGTACCTTCCATGCCGTTAGTTTCAGGAAATTTTGAAACCATGCTCAAAACCCTTCCGGGGGTATCTACCAATAACGAATTAAGTGCCCAGTATAGCGTTCGGGGAGGGAATTTCGACGAAAATCTGATTTACATCAACGATGTAGAGATTAACCGGCCCGTATTGATCCGCAACGGGCAACAGGAGGGATTGAGCTTTATCAATCCGGACCTGGTGAGCAAAGCAAAATTCTCTGCAGGTGGTTTCGAATCCAGGTATGGCGATAAACTTTCTTCTGTGCTGGATATTAAATATGATAAACCCGACAGTAGCCAGACCACCTTAAGTACCAGTCTTTTAAACACTTCAATAACCACAAAAAAGTTGTTTAAAAACAGTTTTTTATTGGCTGGCTTAAGATATAAGAACAATTCGAGTGTATTAATCAAACAGGACGAAAAGGGAAGTTATAATCCTAATTTTGCAGATGCGCAGTTGCTCTATCAATATGATTTCTCTCCAAAATTCAATATCAGCTATCTCGGCAGTTTTAACCTTGGCCAGTTTAAACTCATACCAACCAACAGGGAAACACAGTTTGGAACCTTAAATACTACCTTAAGGCTGAATGTTGATTATACAGGAAAGGAAATTGATGATTATCAAAGCTTTGGAAATGCCATAACAGCCACTTATGCCCCACAACCAAACCTGGTAATCAAACTGATAACCAGCTACTTCAATACCATCGAAAGAGAGCGTTTTGATATTAACGGAAGCTATATTTTTGATGAGGTAGACCGTTCTTTTGAAGGGGAAAACTTTGGACCGGTAACTAAAAACCGGGGCATCGGCAGCTATTACAACTATGGAAGAAACAGCCTCAATACACAGGTTTTTTCATCCGAAATAAAAGTTGATCAGAATTTTAACAACCATGTTTTTTCGTGGGGTCTAAAATTCGATAAATCTAAATACAACGATCAGTTAAATGAATATAATTATACTGATTCTGCTGGTTTTATTTTACCCAACAATTCAAAAAACATCGTTTTACAAAATGTAATCAATGTAAAAAACAACCTCGATATTAAAAATTACAGTGCTTATATCCAGGATAGTTATTCGCTTTCCGATTATGCAGAATTACAATTGGGTGCAAGAGCTACCTATAATTCGTTAAGCAGGCAGTTACTGATCAGTCCGAGGCTGCTGATCGCCTACCGGCCAAATTCAAATAACAAGATTTTAAGATTTACGGCAGGAGTTTACAAGCAGCCACCATCTTACCGTACCATACGGGATTTTTCAGGGAAATTATATATCAGCCAAAAAGCACAAAGCTCTTACAATGCCTCTCTTGGTTACGAATATGCCTTTGATGCGTTTGGAACAAGACTAAAATTTACTTCAGAAGCCTATTTTAAATATTCTGACCGCTTGATTCCCTATAAAATTGATAACCTGAGAATTAAATACCTTGCAAACGAGGCATCAAGAGGTTATGCCTATGGTGCTGATTTCAGTATAGGTGGCGAATTTGTAAAGGATCTGGTTTCTTATTTCAGAATGTCGGTAATGCATGCCAATGAAGATATCATCGGCGATAGCTATGTCGAAAACGGAACAACATTTTATCCGGGCTATTTAAAACGGCCAACTGATCAACGCTTAAATTTTTCTATATTCTTTCAGGATAAACTGCTTAACAGCCCAACTTATAAGGTGCACCTAAATGTGCTTTATGGTTCGAGGTTGCCAATTGGCCCCTCACAAACACCCCGGTACCTCGATAAGTTTTTTATACCGTCGTATAAAAGGGTAGATATCGGTTTCTCAAAAGATCTGTTAGATGATGCAGCTTTGCATAAACCCAGGTTTCTGGACAAAAATTTCAGCTCGGTTATTCTGTTCTTTGAGGTTTTTAACATGCTGAATATTAATAATACGGTTTCCTACCTTTGGCTAAAAGATGTAGATAACGTGCGATATGCCATTCCAAACTATTTAACCGGCAGGCAATTTAACTTAAAGTTGATTGTGAAACTGAAAAAATAAGCCGTAAACTGCTAAACTTGCCAGGTTTTAAAAACCTGATGGGTCTGACAAAACAACCTTTATCTTTTGGTCTTTCTGATTAATGAATTCTTTTGCGAAAACTGCAATAAATCAATCAATTTATAGTCTTTTTTTAACAAAATTTAATTTTTTAAGTAACGATTTTATGGGCATAACTGCTTTAAAAATTTTACATTTACGCCCATAAAACATTATATAATAAGATGAAGCATAATTTTGGCGCAGGCCCTTGTATTTTACCTCAAGAAGTGTTTAAACAAGCAGCTCAGGCTGTTTTAGATTTTAACGATGGATTATCAATTTTAGAAATTTCGCACAGAACAACCGAATTTGAGGCAGTTGTTGCCGAAGCTGATAAGTTGGTAAAAGAATTATTAAATGTGCCGTCGGGTTATTCCGTTTTATTTTTACAGGGCGGTGCAAGTTTACAGTTTGCAATGGTTCCGATGAACTTATTGGGTGACGGACAAACAGCAAGTTATTTAGACACCGGTGTTTGGGCCAGCAAAGCATTAAAAGAGGCTAAATTTATCGGTAATGTGAATGTAGTTGCATCATCAAAGGATGCAAATTATACTTTCATCCCCAAAGATTTCGAAATCCCTGCCGATAGTGCTTATTTTCACTATACTTCAAACAATACCATTTATGGAACTGAGCTTTTCGAAGTGCCTGAAACAAAAGTTCCCGTTGTTTGCGATATGTCATCTGATATCATGAGCCGTGTTATCGATGTTTCAAAATTTGATTTAATTTATGCAGGAGCTCAGAAAAATGTAGGTCCAGCCGGCTTAACCATCGCTATTGTTAAGAATGAGATTTTAGGTAAAATAGACCGTAAAATCCCTTCTATGCTGAATTATCAATCGCATATCGATAATGGATCAATGTACAATACGCCCCCTGTTTTCTCTATCTATGTGGCTTTATTAAATCTTCGCTGGTTAAAATCGAAAGGTGGCGTTGCCGAGATTGAAAAAGAAAACAAACAAAAAGCTGAAGCACTTTACAGGGAAATCGACCGCAACCCTTTATTTAAAGGAACCTGCGCAGTTGAAGATCGCTCCAGAATGAATGTATGTTTCGTAATGGAAAACCCGGAGTTGGAAAAACCATTTTTGAAATATGCTGAAACGCAAGGTATTGTGGGTATTAAAGGACACAGAAGTGTGGGTGGTTTCCGCGCTTCGATGTACAATGCATTGCCAATCACCAGTGTTCATGCATTGATCGACGCCATGCAATCATTTGAAGAACAACAAGCAAAAGCAAACTAATTTAAATTAATAGGAGACTGATGCCGTTAATCGACGCGTCAGTCCACTAAGTGAACTATAACCATGATTAAGATATTAGCAAACGATGGGATTGATCCGATCGGAAAAGAATTGTTAGAAAAAGCAGGTTTCCAGGTAGATACAGAAACTGTTCCTCAGGATCAGCTAGCCGAAGCATTAAAAAACTATGATGCCATTACCGTTCGTAGCGCAACAAAAGTGAGAAAAGAATTAATTGATGCCGTTCCAAATATCAAATTAATTGGCAGAGGTGGGGTTGGCATGGATAATATTGATGTAGACTATGCACGCAGCAAAGGTATTGCAGTGGTAAATACACCGGCTGCATCTTCATTATCAGTGGCCGAGCTAGTGTTTTCGCACTTATTTACCGGCATCAGGTTTTTGCAGGATGCTAACCGTAAAATGCCGGTTGAAGGTGCTACGCAATTCAATAACCTGAAAAAATCTTATGCCAAAGGAACTGAATTAAGTGGCAAAACCATTGGTATTATAGGTTTTGGACGTATCGGCCGAGCAACGGCTAAAGTGGCTTTAGGCCTGGGAATGAACGTATTGGCTTATGACCTCTACCCGTCTGAATCTGAAATTACTTTAGAATTTCAAGGCGGAAAATCAGTAAGTATCCCTGTTAAAACGGTTTCATTAGATGAGGTGATTGCAGGCAGCGATTTCTTTAGTTTGCATACACCATTTGCTGATAAGCCCATTTTAGGCGCAGAAGAGTTTGCAAAAATGAAAAATGGTGTGGGTATTGTAAACTGCTCACGGGGGGGAACAATTGATGAGCTGGCTTTAATTGAAGCCTTAAACTCAGGCAAGGTTTCTTTTGCAGGTTTAGATGTTTTTGACAATGAACCTACACCATTGGCAGAGATTTTAACCCATCCAAAAATCTCTTTAACACCGCATATCGGTGCATCAACAAATGAAGCACAGGAACGTATCGGTACGGAACTGGCAACATTGATCATTGAGCACTTTAAGAAATAATACCCTTCGTCGGCCTGAACTTGTTTCAGGCGCTTTCATTCAGGATAGATGTTGATCACGAAGTAGTTTCAAGGTCGTAGAAAACACTATTTCTACTTATAAAATAAATCAGCATGACGATCCTATCAGAACGGGCGACTTAAAGTCGGCCGTTCTTAATCCAACGCATTTGTTGTTACCCAATACCGGTAACCCAATATCGCTTTCTGAAAAGTAGTAAGCTTACTTGGGTCTTTTTTATACAAACTTGGCAAGACCATTTTATTTATCTTCGCCAGGATTTTAAACAGTGCTTTTTTCATACCTTTTATATCGCTGTAGTTTTTTATAAAAGAAATAAAATCCGCCGGCCATCACCAAAATCAGAAATACAATGATGTAGTTTGACAAATTCCCTTTATTCCTTTTATCTAAATCTTCCTTGAGCTGTGCATTCTGGTCTTGAAGTTTTTTAATGGTCACCATATAAGCTTCAATCCTTGCCTGAGAGTTTTCTGAAGAGGCTATTTTCTGCTGGTTCTGCAGATCTTTATAATCCATCAGTATTTTCAGCTCTTTAAAAATATTATTATCTGTTAATACAACCTGACGCAAAATTTCATTGGAATTTTTAATGTCACGTTTGGTTTGCCATCCAAATATTCCGGTTCGCTGGTTTAAACTTTCCTCATATTGTCCAAACCTTGCACTTCTTTCGGAAAGCAGGCCGTTTATTTTTAGACGTTGTGCCGCATACGCAGCAGTATCCTGTTGAGCAAAGCCCTGAAAACTTAATAAGACACCCAAGAGCAGGTAAGAATATTTTTTCATGTGTATATAAACGTGAAAAGAGTGAAAGTTGTTTTACCGGTTCAGTCGTCGTTTGTTCATTGGTAATGCAAAGCGCCAAAAATATTCTTCATCCCTACTAAGGTGGAAATCTTTCTCAGCTTGGTCTTTTATATTTACCTTTCTAAGAATGAAACTCAACCCGCACAATATCGCCTAAATGCAATCCGAGTAAGCCACTTGCCTTACCTTTATTAATGGCGATTTCGAGGTGATTACTGATACCGAACAAGCACAGTTTTTCACCCTCCGGTACTTCGTTATAATGCCAGCTCAGCTGGGTAATGATTTCACTTTTTCTGAAGTGTAAAGTAAAATCGCGGTTTTTTTGAATTTTGGTAAAAAGATCCTTGGTAATATTGGTAATCACATTGCAAAAGGTATCAATATATACTACACTTCCACGGATTACATCCCGCTCAATAACAGGATGCAAAAGCATCTTCTGTTCAATCTCTGCTACAGGTAAACCGATATCTTTTAGTTTGCCTCCCTTGGCCAGGTGTGTTGCCGCTTTAACAAAAATATCAACCAACGGGAAGTGCAGGTATTTTAAATCCTGCATAATGTTCAGTTCCACCACCTCTTCAGGAACATCATCAAACAAAAGGGAGAAAATACCATTGTCTGCACCCACAAAATAATGATCGCGGTGCTTTACCGCAATGTATTTAGTGTTTTCACTGTATACCGAATCGATCCCGATCAGGTGTACCGTATTTTTAGGAAAATATGGATAAGCGTTTTTTAAAACAAAAGCTGCATAAGAAATATTGAACGAAGGAACTTCATGGGTAATATCGATTAAATTAACGCCAGGCATCAGACTCAACAGACTACCTTTTAATGCACTCTGGTAAAAATCTTTTGAACCTAAATCTGTTGTTAAAGTAATTATCGCCATTAAAAATTCATTATTATTGCTTATTCTTGTGTACAGGCCTAAGCGTCTGCAAATATTCAAATTTTAATTAATATACCCCGATAACTTTTTAAAATACTACAGTTTGAACGAATTAAAATTAACCCTGGATACCGTAAATCCTGCTCACTTTTGGGGGCCGAACAACGAGAATTACGAAATGATTAAAGGTGCTTTCGCAAAGTTAAAACTGGTAGCGAGAGGGAGTGATGTGAAGGTTCTTGGTGATGAACAAGAACTTAAGGCTTTCGAAGAAAAGTTTAACCAACTGATTGCACACCTCGAAAAATATAGTTCGTTGAGCAATAATGATGTGGAAACAATACTGGGCGCAAAGGCAACCGGTGTTACAAAAAAAGATGCAGAACAACCAACCGGCGGTGGTGGAGAAGTGATTGTTTTCGGTACTAACGGCTTACTGGTAAAAGCAAGAACCGCAAATCAGCGTAAAATGGTAAGCAGTATTGCCAAAAATGACATCCTTTTTGCGATCGGTCCTGCCGGAACAGGTAAAACCTATACGGCTGTGGCTTTAGCCGTAAGGGCTTTAAAAAATAAAGAAATAAAAAGGATCATTTTAACACGCCCTGCTGTAGAAGCAGGAGAGAACCTCGGTTTCTTGCCCGGCGATTTAAAAGAAAAGATCGATCCGTATTTACGCCCGCTTTACGACGCGCTGGATGATATGATCCCTGCAGAAAAATTAAAGTTCTACATCGAAAACCGCACCATCGAAATTGCCCCTTTGGCATTTATGCGTGGCCGTACCTTAGATAACTGTTTTGTGATTTTAGATGAGGCACAAAATGCCACTGATATGCAGCTTAAAATGTTTTTAACCCGTATGGGACCAACTGCTAAATTTATTGTTACTGGCGATGTTACGCAGGTCGATTTACCTAAAAAGCAAATGTCGGGATTGTTTAATGCCTTAAGGATTTTAGAAGATATTAAAGGTATTGATATCATCTATTTAAGCGGAGAGGATGTAGTGAGGCATAAACTTGTAAAAGATATTCTGAAAGCGTACGGCGATATCCAGTAAGCAGGAGGTTAGAAAGCCCGATACATAGTATTATTATTTATTGCAGATCAAATCTTTTTTACCTTGAGTTTAAAAATATGGAACATATTCTTTTAGAAAATGATCTTAGCCTTTCTTTTGAGAAATTACCGCACACCGTCCGGTTAATTCTTTCAAAAAATAATGAAGAATGGGCGTGTAGAAAAGAAAAGTTGATAAAGCTGTTAACATTTATTGATATTGATCAGGCCCACGTTTTTAAAGGACGGCTTCAGTTGATTAAATCGGATGATAACATTAGCATTCAGGTTAAAAACAAACACATCTGCAGTGTTACGGCAGAAAAATTTAAACAGGCATTAAATAATCTTAAATAAAAACACCCGCAGTTCATAAACTGCGGGTGTTTTTATAACATTTTATCTGTAGGCCTCTTATCACGGTCTTCAGGTTAAAGACTTTCGGGCTTTCCGACTTTTTTGCTATTTTTACATCCTCATGAAAGCACTAAAAGAAACCCATTTCAATTTCCCGAATCAAAGTAATTTTTACAAAGGAAAAGTACGTGATGTATATACAATTGCCGATCAATTGATGGTAATGGTCGTATCAGATCGCATTTCAGCCTTTGATGTTGTATTGCCCGAAGCTATTCCTTTTAAAGGACAGGTTTTAAATCAGATTGCGGCTAAATTTTTATCTGCCACACAGGATATTGTTCCGAACTGGGTTTTGGCTGTTCCGGATCCGATGGTCACAATCGGGCGTATCTGTGAGCCTTTTAAAGTAGAAATGGTTATCAGAGGTTATTTAGCCGGGCATGCCTGGAGGGAATATAGCGCAGGAAAACGTTCGGTTTGTGGCGTTGCTTTACCTGAAGGTTTAAAGGAAAACGATCAACTGCCGCACCCTATTATTACACCAACAACAAAAGCTTCGGTAGGGCATGACGAGGATATCTCAAAAGAAGATATTTTGGCCAAAGGCATTGTTTCTGCTACAGATTACGAAAAATTAGAAGAATATACCTACGCACTATATCAGCGCGGAACAGAGATGGCCGCCAAAAGCGGATTAATCTTGGTAGATACAAAATACGAATTCGGCAAAGCCGATGGTGTAATTTACCTGATTGATGAAATCCACACCCCTGATTCCTCCAGGTATTTTTATGCCGAAGGTTACGAAGCGCGTCAGAATAACAATGAACCACAGAAACAGCTTTCTAAAGAATTTGTGCGTAAATGGCTGATTGAAAACGGATTTCAGGGCAAAGACGGACAGGTAGTTCCAGAAATGACACCTGAAATTGTAAATTCTATTTCTGAACGTTATATCGAACTTTACGAGCATATTGTAGGAGAGAAGTTTATAAAAGCTGATGCCGATGCAATTTCCAGCCGTATCGAAAGCAATGTGGTAAAGGCATTAGAAACTTTATAAAATCCGAAAGAATTTATACATTAGTGCCATAAAGATTAGAGAGATGAAATTTTCAGTAGATAAACACGATAAATACGTAAGCTTAACTTTAGAAGAACCTAAGTTTACTAACGATAATGCACCTGGATTAAAATCTGAACTGTATTTGCTTAATGCAGAAGGCTTTAAAAACATTATAGTTGATCTTAGCCATGTTACTGAATGTAATGATGCACAAGATTTGAGCTGTTTATTGGTTGGCGACAGGCTTTGCAAAGCAGCTGATGGATTGTTTATCGTGACCGGAATTAGTGATGAACTTGCTACAATTATAGAATTATCAAACATATTCCAATCTGTAACGTTTGTTAATACAATAGAAGAGGCAACTGATTTCATCTTTATGGATGAACTGGAAAAAGAGTTCAGAGGCGCTAAATAATCCATTTATCCAATAATATTATAGCCTCGTAGTTTTCTAAAAATCTACGAGGCTTTTTATATCTCATCATTATGAAATTTGAAGTTACCATTTTAGGAAGCAGTTCGGCCACTCCTGTTTTTAACCGGAACCCATCGGCACAGCTTTTAAATTGTAACGAAAAATGTTATCTGATTGATTGCGGCGAAGGTACACAACAGCAATTAGCCAAGTTTAACCTTAAGGCGGCGCGGATAGATTATATTTTCATTAGCCATTTACACGGCGATCACTATTTTGGCCTAATTGGCCTGCTTTCAAGCCTGCACTTAAACGGCAGGGTAAAGCCAATACAGATATTCGGTCCTAAGCCGCTGTTGGAGATCCTGGAAATCCAGTTTAAATACTCCGATACGGTTTTACGCTACCCCATCTCATTTTTCCCGATTGAGGCAGACGAACCGAAGCAGATTTTTGAAAACAGCGACCTGATTGTCAAAACCATTGTTTTAAATCACCGCATCCCAACCACTGGGTTTATTTTTCAGCAAAAGAAAAGGCAGCGAAAACTCATCAAGGATAAAGCGGATGAAGTGCCTATGGCTTATTACACGGCTTTAAAAAAAGGAATGGACGTAGAACTCCCCAACGGCAATATTTTGCGCAGTGAAGACTATACTACTGAAGCCGATCCGCCGCGTTGTTATGCTTATTGTTCGGATACGTTATTTGATGAGCGCTATTTTTCTGCCATAAAAGATTGCGATACGCTTTATCACGAAGCGACCTTTATGCATGATCTTTTAGACCGCGCCATTGAAACCCACCACACCACAGCTTTACAGGCAGGGGAGGTGGCCAAAATTACCGGAGCAAAGAAACTGCTGATCGGGCATTTCTCTTCACGTTACAAAACCTTGCAGATGCTCTTGGAAGAAGCGCAGTCTGTTTTTGAAAATACAGAACTGGCCGTAGAGGGGAGAACTTTTCAGCTTTAGAGCTTTTATTTTTTTACCACAGAACGCACTGAGGAATATACTAAGAGTCCGCAGAGTTTGGGGTAAAATAATTGTTAATACAATCTGCGTCTATCTTCTTAAATCTGCGGGATTTTAAGCAGAGATTTTCCTGCTGATAATGCAAATTGGTTAAATTAAATTCTATCCAAACTTACATTTTGCATTATTTAAAGATCCTTCATTGCATTCAGGACGATTAAAGAATAAATATTCAAGTTAGCTACATAGATTCAAAACCATAAAAAAAGCCTTACAATTTAAAAATGTAAGGCTTTCAACTTTATAAAAATTAATTACTTATCTTTTTTGTTTCCGCCGCCGAATACAGAGAAGTGTACATAACGTTTTGGATTTGCTTTTAAGTCGATCATTAACTCATCCAGATTTTTGGAAGCATTAGTTAAATTCTGGTACATTTTATCATCGTTCAATAACAGGCCTAAACTACCTTTGCCGCTTTTAATATTCGAAATTACACTTTGTAAATCGGCAATAGCATTATTGGCATTATCTAAGGTTTGTTTAAAATTAGCAGCAGCAAACTTATCGGTAACCGTATTAATATTGGTTAAAATGTCGCTGATTTTTTGGTTATTGCTATTCAAGTTAGCGGTAATGCCCTCAACATTCCTAAGGATTGCTTCAATGCGTTTACTTTCTGATCCAACCAGGCCATCAACTTTTTTAGAGGTGGTTTCCAACGAAGCCAGCGTACCTGCAATGCTGTTAAAACTTTTATCTACATTTTTTTGGAAGTTAGGATTCAGGATAGAATTAACACTGCTCAAAATAGAATCCATTTTGCCAATAATCAATTCAGCTTTTTTCTGCACAGGCTGAACCTGTTCCATCAATCCTTTTTCTACATTAGCATTTAAAGTGTAACCATCTTCAGCCATTTTTTTTGAATCGCCTAACGACATTACAATTGCTTTACTTCCCAGTAGATCAGTGCCTTCTAGGCGGGCAATACTATTTTCAGGAATTTCATATTTGCTGTTGATGCTTAAAGTAGCCAAAATTGTACCGCCCGGCTCCAGCTGTAGCTTTGCAACCCGGCCAATCTGGTAACCGTTAATTAATACAGGTTTAGAAACCGTTAAACCATCTACCCGTGTATATCTTGCGTATAATGTTGTTTCGTTTGAAAAAATGGAATTACCTTTTAAAAAATTATATCCAATAATTAGTAAGGCTATCGCAAATGCGGCTAAAATACCTACTTTGGTCTCGTTCTTAATCTTCATAAGTGTTTTTTTTAGTGGCTGCAGATTTTGCTTTCAATCTGCTGGAGCGCAATTCTTTTTTACGTTAAACTTTATATATACACCTGGTATATGTAATTGTTTTGTTTGGTACCTCTTTATATTTTTTGTAAAGTTAAAATAACTATCATTTATAATGCCACTTATTTAACCTCAATATTTTTTTTGTATGTTTTTATTGCTTCTAAAATAGAATTAGCGATCTCGTTTTGTCCGTTTTGAGAATTAATGTATTTTTCTTCCTCTTTATTCGAGATAAAACCTACTTCAGTTAAAACAGCAGGCATGCCACATCGCTGCAGCACCAAAACACCTTGCTCTTTAACGCCACGGCTTAACCGCTTGTCTCTGCTGATGTAGCTATTCTGTATCAGTTTGGCAAATTTAATACTTTTATCTCTGAAGGTATTTTTTAAAAGCGATAAAAGGATAAAACTACTGGGATCGCTTGGATCATAGCCATCATACTTGCTTTTGTAATTTTTCTCTAATTTAATATCGGCATTTTCCCGTATAGCGGCATCCTGTTCCTTTAGTCGGTGCGAACCTGCAACCAATGTTTCTACGCCCTTAATATGGGTATTGCCAGGAGGCATTGAATTACAGTGTACCGATATAAAAAGGTCTGCATTGGCTTCGTTCGCTATTTCTGCACGTCTATACAAATCAACATCTATGTCTGTTTTCCGGGTAAAAATTACTTTAATATTTGGCATTTCTTCCTTCAGCAATGCCCCCAACTTCAATGCAACCTTTAATGAAACATCTTTTTCTTTTGAAAAACTGCCCGAGGCTCCTGGTTTTCTCCCGCCATGCCCCGGATCAATAACAATTGTTTTGATCTTATAGCCCTGGGCAGGTGCTTTTTCGTTTACCAGTATCGAAAATAAAAGTGCGGTGATCAGAAGTTTAATCTTCATTCATGAAGGGTATTAAAATGATGTTTCAGCGATCCGTTTATAATTTTTAATTGCTTTGATAATTCCGCTTACAATTTCATTTTGTCCCTCAGTAGAATTCATATAATCTTCTTCCTCGGGATTGCTCACAAAACCTATTTCTGTTAATACTGCCGGCATGGCCGCACGCGCCAATACTGCGAGGCTCTTCTCTTGCACCCCTCTGTTGATGCGCCCTGCATTAACATATTCCTGCTGCAGCATTGAGGCAAACTTTAAACTCCTATCCCTATTGGTTTGTTTCATTAAAGATAACATGATATCGCTCTCAGGTGTGTTAGCAATAAATCCTTCGTAATTTTTCTGATAATTGTCTTCCAAAAACATCGACGCATTTTCCCTTTTAATCACCTCGTCCTGCTCGCCTAAACGGCCCGTTCCGGATACAAAGGTTTCTGTTCCCCTCGTTGAAGTGCTTTTAGAGGTAACGGTTCTATAAACCGGTACTTTTCTGCCTCTTACTTTTTTGTAATAATCAACCACTCTCGATACCCTGATCGGCATATCATTTAAGTGAATGGAAATAAATAAATCGGCCTTTGCATTATTTGCAATATTAATGCGCTCGTATAAAGGGATAAATACATCTGTCTCACGTGTATAGATAACCTTGATATCTTTCAAGCTGTCCTGGAGTGCGCGGCCAAGGTTCAATGCGGTTTTAAGTGCCACATCTTTTTCCTTGGAATACAGGCCGTGAGTAGCCCCATCTTTACCCCCATGACCGGCATCGATAACAATTGTTTTGATTTTGTATTCCTGCGCAAACAACTGATTATCAACTGCATTTGATAATACCAAATAAATAATAATTGTTAAAATGGATTTAAGATACATCAATGGTATATTTTTCACTAATTTTGAACGTTTTTGATTAAACATTTGTGCAAAAATAACATTCAAATACGAATTTGAAACTTCTGAGGAGCTCTATTTTACTAATTTCTGTCATTTTATTAACACTTGCTGTTGATAAAGCTAACGCATATTCGCGATTTTCATTGCAACAGATCATCAAACTGGATACAACTAAAAAGGATAAAGGTAACAAGACCGGAAAAAATAACAGCAGCCTTGATCAGAAAGTAGAATACAAGGCGGAAGATTCGGTTAAAATGAGCGCCGATAAAAACATTGTTTATTTATATGGGAACGCAAGGGTTATATATGGTGATTTTGAGCTGGATGCGGCCTATATCAGATACGATAAAAAGCAAAATTCAATTTTCGCGCGCGGTTTAAAAGATCCAAAAACCGGTAGGTACATGGGAAGGCCCATCTTCAAATCCGGTACCGACGGAACAGCAATTGCCGATTCTATTTTTTACAATTCGGAAACAACCAAGGCTAAGGTGTATGGTGTTTTCTCCGAACAAGAAGGGGGCTTCTTCTCTGGCGGACAGAGTAAAAAACAAATAGATGATGAACTGCACATTAAAAATGTAATGTACAGTACCTGTAATCTTCCGCACCCGCACTTCGGGTTAATGATCTCTAAGGGAGTGGTAACCGAGAAACAGATTATTACAGGACCCGTTTATATGATTATTGAAGATATTCCTACTTTTTTAGGGCTGCCTTTTGCTTTTTTCCCAAAACCAAACAAAAGAACATCAGGGGTAATACTTCCCACACCTGGTGAAGATGCAACAAGAGGATTTTTTCTGCAAAACGGTGGTTATTATATCGGATTGAACGATTACTGGGATGCCAAACTTTTAGGCTCCATTTATACCAATGGCTCTTATGAAACAAGTTTGCTGAGTAATTACACCAAAAGATATAAATATAACGGTAACATTAATTTGGCCTACGCTAGTTTTAAAGACGGTTTAGAAGGTACTGAAGCATTTAAAAATCCAACCAAAAACTTCAGCATCAATTGGAGCCACAGTCAAAATGCCAATGCCAACCCGGGTACCACATTCAGCGCCAGTGTAAGGTTGGTATCAACAGGTAGGAAAGGGTATTATAAAAATACGGCCGCAGGTACCACTTACGACATTAATACCATTGCCACCAACTCAACCAGTAGTAGTATCAGTTATGCCAAGGCCTATTCGAACGGGATGAACTTCTCTTTGGCCGCATCAAGTGATCAGACTTTAAGCACAAGGGCAATATCATTAAGGTTGCCCGAAATGACCTTCAACATACCAACATTTAATCCATTCAGTCCCAAAAATGCGGTTGGAGAGCAAAAATGGTATCAAAAAATTACGGTAGGTTACAGCTTACAGGGAACCAACCGGATTGATACTTTTGACAGTTTGCTTTTTCAGAATGATGGCTTAAAGCGTTTAAGAAGTGGGTTTTCGCACAGTATCCCGGTAAATATGTCGTTCACAGCCCTGAAATACCTTAACTTTAGCTTGGGTGGTACCTACAACGAAGTATGGAATTTCCAGAGTGTAAGCAGAAGATATACACAATTTGCAGATAATACCTATACTTTTAGAGAAGATACCATCAGCGGATTTAAAAGAGCCGGCAGTTACAGCCTATCAACAAGTATGTCTACTAAAATTTATGGCAGGAGAGACTTTAATCCTGCCGGTAAAATACAGGCGTTGAGGCATGTAATGACTCCTAATGTTTCTTTTTCTTACTCTCCTGATTTCACCAAAGCGGGGGCAGGGCCTTTCAGACCGGCAATAGACCAGAATGGGAATCAAATTTATACCAGTGGGCAACCGTTAAAATATTCTATTTTTGATGGTATGGCACAGCCGGGTTCTTTTGGTGGCCCCAATGCATCCATTGGTTTCGGACTGGATAATACAGTAGAATTAAAGGTGAGGAATAAAAATGATACAACCGGAACAGGCTCAAAAAAGATTCCGATTATACAGGGTTTGAGTTTTAGCGGCTCTTACAATTTCTTAGCTCCAGCCTATAAATTATCTACAATAGGCTTTAGCGGCCGATCGCAGTTTACCGATAAATTAGGCATAAACTATAACGGAACATTGGATCCATATGCTTTAAAAGACACTACGGTTAATGGGCAGATCATGAAAATTAGAGAAGACCGCTTATTTTTCCAAAAGAATAAATTTCTGCCGCGTTTAACCAATTTTGGGTTCTCATTTGATTATAGTTTAAATCCGGAGGCATTAAAGCGTAAAAATGAGGCAAATGATAAATTGGGAGAGGCGGCAAACAAAAAAGGATTGAACGATCTACAGTCTGAACAGTTGGCGGCTATAAGCCGTGACCCGAATGCCTTTGTTGATTTTAACATACCGTGGAATTTCTCATTTTCTTATAGTTTTCAGTATGCGAACGATGGAAACACCAGTACCATTTCGAATACCCTGAATTTTAATGGCGATGTGAATTTAACCCCGAAATGGAAAGTTACCTTTAATTCGGGTTATGACTTTAAGAATAATGGTTTAACTCCGATGAATTTAGCCATTTACCGTGATCTGCATTGCTGGGATATGAGCGTAAACTGGGTTCCATTTGGCGCCTATAGAAGTTATTCTTTGACCATAAAAGTTAAGGCATCTATATTACAGGATTTGAAATTGAGCAAAAGACAAGGTTTTTACAACACATACCAATAAATTTATGCTAGCCGAAATTATTACCATTGGCGATGAGATTCTCATAGGCCAGATCGTTGATACCAATTCTGCCTGGATGGCAAAGCAGTTAAATTTAATTGGTGTTTCGGTTAAGCAGATTACTTCAGTTTCGGATGATGAGCAACATATAATGGAAGCGCTCAAGCTTGCTGAAAACCGTGCAGATATTGTTTTAATTACCGGTGGCTTGGGGCCAACGAAAGATGATATCACCAAGAAAACCCTGGCAAAGTATTTTAATATGGGCTTTCGTAATGATGCCGGCGCACTGGAAATGGTTCGCCAGATTTTCGAAAAATACAAACGCCCATTATTGGATATCAATATTCAGCAAGCTGATGTTCCGGATGGCTGTGAAGTTATTGTAAATAAAAATGGTACTGCCCCATGCATGTGGTTTGAGCAGAACAACACCATTTTTATATCCATGCCTGGTGTTCCTTACGAAATGATGTACCTGATGGACGACGAGATTCTGCCCAGGATTAAAAGCAGGTTTAAGCTGCCGTTTATTGTACATAAAACGATTCTTACGGCCAATATAGGTGAATCCTTTTTGGCCAAGGAGATCGAGGAAATAGAAAACAGCTTGCCAGCGCATATTAAGTTAGCCTATCTACCCAAATTAGGTCTTGTTCGTTTGCGCTTATCGGCCAGTGGAGATCACGAAGCCAAGTTAAAAACAGAAGTTGAGGTTTACGCCAAACAGATCATGGCCAAAGTAAATAAGTTTGTGGTTATTGATG
Source organism: Pedobacter zeae (assembly GCF_014196715.1). GTDB lineage: Bacteria > Bacteroidota > Bacteroidia > Sphingobacteriales > Sphingobacteriaceae > Pedobacter > Pedobacter zeae. The sequence goes on along the minus strand of NZ_JACIEF010000001.1, from coordinate 1,178,688 downwards.
AAGATATCGCCCTTGAAAAAGCGATCCTGAACCTCATGGAAAGTAGAGGGTTAACACTATCAACGGCAGAAAGTTGCACAGGCGGTTATATTGCACACCTCATTACCCAGCATCCCGGCTGTTCCTCCGTATATTGGGGTGGGGCAGTAGCCTACGCCTATGAACTGAAAGAATCTATCTTAGGGGTAAAAGAAAACACTTTAACTACTTTTGGTGCCGTTAGCGAACAAACGGTTACCGAAATGGCCGAAGGGGCAATAAAACATTTTAAAACCGATTATTCCATTGCTGTTAGCGGCATAGCCGGCCCTGATGGCGGAACAGCAGATAAACCGGTAGGTACGGTTTGGATTGCAGTTTCTTCCAAAAATAAAACTATAGCTAAAGTGTTTAATTTCAGCAATAAACGTATCCAGAACATCGAACGGTCGGCAGCATCGGCACTAACCATGCTATTAAATCTCCTTAAAGAAACGGTTTAGAAAGAATAAAAACCGTATTTTTGTGGCGTTACCAATATAAAATACTGTAATTTAATATGGCTCAATACGAACTATTGTTACCGAAAATGGGTGAAAGTGTTGCGGAAGCAACCGTGATTAAATGGGTAAAACAACCGGGTGATGCGATCGAGTTGGACGATACCATCCTTGAAATCGCTACGGATAAAGTAGATTCTGAAGTTCCTTCCCCTGTAGCAGGCAAATTGGTAAAACAGTTATTCCAGGAAAACGATGTTGCCCAGGTTGGTGATGTAATTGCCATTATTGAAACAGAAGGTGGGGATCATTCTCCTGTTGAAACACCTGTTGCCGAAACACCCCACACAGAAGAAAAAGTAGAAACTATTCCAGGCATTGAGCAACTTCCGTCAGAAAATAAAAAAACTGCTGCAACTGATTTCAGCTCGTCTGAACGCTTTTATTCTCCTCTGGTTAAGAGTATTGCAGCCCAGGAAAATATTTCGCTGTCTGAGTTAGATACAGTTCAAGGTTCTGGTGTTGATGGGCGCTTAACTAAAGATGACCTTTTAGCATATATCGCGAATAAAAATGACGGAAGCATAATTAAAACACAAACAGTTATTTTGACTCCGCCACCTCCGGTTGAAACAGCAAGCGAGTCTAAACCAAATGTTCAGCAAGCATCACAACCTGCTGTTGCCAGTAAACCATCTACCACATCTGTTAGTGGTGGGGATGAAATTATAGAAATGGACAGGATGCGTAAACTGATTGCCGACCATATGGTAATGAGTAAAGCGACCTCGCCGCATGTAACCTCTTTTGTTGAAGCTGATGTTACCAATATGGTTTTATGGCGCAATAAGGTAAAGAACAGTTTCGAGAAACGCGAAAATGAAAAAATAACATTTACACCGATCTTCGTAGAGGCTGTTGCAAAAGCAATCAAAGATTTTCCGATGATCAATGTTTCGGTTAACGGAACACAGATCATCAAAAAAAGCAATATCAATATCGGTATGGCTGCAGCTTTACCCACCGGGAATCTGATTGTGCCCGTAATCAGAAATGCCGATCAGTTAAATCTCCTTGGTTTAACCCGAGCGGTTAACGATTTGGCTACAAGAGCAAGAAATTCCAAATTAAAGCCTGATGAGACACAAGGCGGGACATTTACCTTAACCAATGTGGGTAGTTTCGGGAATGTAATGGGTACGCCAATTATTAACCAACCCCAGGTAGCCATCCTTGCAGTGGGCGCCATTAAAAAGAAACCCGCTGTTTTAGAAACCGAACACGGAGATGTGATCGCGATCAGGCACATGATGTTCCTGTCATTATCTTACGATCACAGGGTGGTGGATGGTTCTTTAGGTGGCATGTTTGTACGCAGGGTGGCCGATTATTTAGAAAGCTGGGACCTGAACAGAGAAATTTAATCAGTCTGCAGCTTCCAATTAGCAATTTTCAGTTGGTGTAAACCAACAATTTACCAGTTTAACGATCAAGAATGTTAGCTACACAGTTAAAATTAATAGTTTCAGATAACGTATTGCATGCCAAATGGTTAAATACCTTATCTTATATGGAAAATGCAGGTGCAAAGAAGATTTCGGCTTCTGAACATAAAGAAAACGTAAACCTGATTGTCCTTAAACACGCAGCTGAAGAACATCGTCATGCCTATTATTTAAAAAAACAGATTTCGAAGGTTGATGAGTCGCTGTGTAAAACCTATACCAATGCCGAATTACTTTCGCCAAACCATACAAAATACTACCTCCACGCTTTGGATATTGCGGTTTGCCGTTATTTAAAAGCTCATTTTAATCTTTCAGGCTACGACTTAAAATTTGCAGCCTATTTATTTGTTACCTATGCCATTGAAGTGCGTGCCGATGAACTTTATCCCGTTTACCAGGCTGCTTTAGATGAAGTAAAAAGCAAGGTAAATGTGAAATCGATTATCCTGGAAGAAGAAGGACATTTGGAAGAGATGATGAACCAATTGGTTAGCTTTTCTGAAGATTGGGAAAGCCATGCCGCTGAGGTAATCAAAATTGAAAAAGCTTTATTTGAAGATTGGATAGCTGCCCTAGCTGCAGAACTGCCAATAAGTGCTTAAATAAATAATCGACTGTCAAATTCGTCATTTCGAACGGAGATTAACGCAGTTGAGAAATCTAAAATAGATCTCTCCATTTCGCTATGTTTCACTCAAGATGACGGATTTTTCATTTAAAACCAATCCGGTTCATTCTTGTTTATAAATAAAGACAAATATCATGGCTAAATTTTCAGATTTGATTAACGGGGATAAACCAGTTCTGGTAGATTTTTTTGCCGAGTGGTGTGGTCCATGTAAAATGATGAAACCGATTCTGGAACAATTAAAATCACAGGTGGGTGATTCGGTATCGATTATTAAAGTTGATATTGATAAGAATCAATCAGCTGCTTCATCGTTCAATGTGCAGAGCGTTCCTACTTTAATCCTTTTCAAAAAAGGAAAACAGGTATGGAGACAAAGTGGTGTGGCACAGGCAGCACAGCTGAAACAGGTTATCGATGCTAATCGATAGCTTTGTAATTGTAAATTAGCTTTCTTAATGCTTTGTTTTGATCTTCAGGACTGATATTGAATTCTTTATCCAATATTTCTTTTATGGAAGTATAAGTCATTATTCGCTTTAGTCCGTTTATTTTATCCCGATCATAAGCTAACTGGCAAAACATTCCAAGTATTGTACTATTGGGGTTGGTATAATTATCCATAAAGTAAAAATTATCCAGTTTACCCAAATCTATTGTTTTATGGTTCATTAAGTAATCCTGTAAACGCTTAATATGCCATTTAAGTGGGTGCCCCATTGAACCACCATAAAATACTGCCAATCCTTCGTTTAGCGGAGAATGCTTATGCATCGGGTTTAGGTAAATATGAACCACCTCATGAAAATAATTCTCGCCGCTTCCTGCACAATAAACAATATTATCAGTTTGATTTGAAATACCGGTGGGTTTGTCTGCATTTCCCAAACCCAATGTAAAATCGAAACCCCTTATAAATTGAATTTCATCATATGTTGATGTGTAAAAATACTTAATCTCAATGGGAGAGGTGCTCCAGTCTTTTTCTAACTTTTTAAGCTGATTAATTAACTCATCTGCCCTGGTACTATTAAATTTTATCTTTTTTGGATAAAAAAAAGTAACATTCCTAACCTTTTTAGATGCCCATTGATCAATGGAGTATTGGTACGGTGTAATAAATTCCAAATGTTTCGATTTCGTCTTCTTTACATAGTGATTAGAATTATACAACAAATTGTAGTTTTTAAGAGAGTCTATCCAGCCACCAGTAGTTTTAAGGATAAATAGCGAATCGGATAAGGGCTTCACATAAAAAATAGTTTTTACCGTTGCCATAGAAACAGTTGGATAATCGCCGCCAATACCGTAAACTGATGGATCGGGGATTTTAAAGTTTTTACAGTCTTCAGCTGACCAATATTTATTAAAATCAGGTAATTTTTTACCTTTAAAATCCCCCAAATAATTTTGATAGAATTGAATAACTTCTTTTATCCTTACATCTGTTGTATCTACTCCGGGATTTATGTATGCCTTTTGAGCATTAGCTGAATAGCTGAGAGTGATGAGAAATAGGCCGAAAATCAGGCGACGTGAAAACATTCTGCTAATATAAAAGTTTTCTACACCTCCAAAACACTTTTAGGCGTTACAGCAAATATTCTTTCGCTGGCTTTAGGATAAATATTATATAAGCCCGTAAATAAGCTAAAAGCAGGTAAAAGGGCGTATTCCTTTCCAAAATAAAAACAAGGGAATTTTAATCTTTGCTTTGCTTTTCCGACAATGGTAACGCCCGGGTGGATATGGCCGCTAATCGGGTATAACTCTTCTTCTGTATAATTTGGCGCTTGATGTATAAAACAAAATGGCCCTAAACAAAAACTGCGCTCATGTATATTGATATCCATTGCAGCATAATCTGCACTGGAAAGCCGGTCGTGATTGCCCTTTATCAATAAAAAATCCAGCTCCTGATATTGCTTTTTCCAGGCAGAAAATTCATCAATATCGGTATTCAAACCATGATGGAACATGTCTCCGTTAATTAACAGTGTTTTGGGATGGTATTGCTTAATTAATAAACTTAAACGCTGTAGGTCTGTTTGCGCAATGGTAGCAGGTACCTGCAAACCTGCCTGACGGAAATGTGCCGATTTGCCCAAATGTAAATCACTAATGGCTAAAAGCTGGTATTTGGGCAAAAATATAGCCCTTTCTTTATCTAAAATCAGTTTTTCATCCTGGCAGGTAATGGTCATTTGTTTGATGTTATGGTCATCCTGAGCTTGTCGAAGGATCTTTTAATTCGACAGGCCACAGGCAAGTATAGCTATTTAATTTTCTCTGATTCGGCCTTCATCCTGGCAATCCGCTGTTCCAATTCCTCCGAACTCATATTCTCCCTTAAACTGTCAACCTTAATCGGAAAAGACAGTGGCGTAAAACTTTTCGGATGGGTGATGATTATCGCTCCATTCTGAATTCTTTCTAAAGCGGCAGCTAACCTGGGTTCTTCAAGCTGCTGATAAAAAACCTCATCGTAAGCTTGCCGCAAAAGTAAATTATGTTTGTCATAATCGCTAAAAACATTAAAAAACAAACCTGCTGATGACTGGAGGTGTTTATTTGCCACGTATTTTCCGGGGTAACCCTGAAAAACCAATCCCGAAATGCAGGCAATGTCCCGGAATTTCCGTCTGGCCATTTCCGTAGCGTTAATACTTAAGGTAATATCTTCCGTTAAATTTTTAGGAGAGAAAACTTCGTAGGCAATCGATTCGTCCATCGGGATTTCTGTTTCACTTAAAAGTTCGAAACCATAATCATTCATGGCAATAGAGAAACTGATTGGCAGCAATTTGCTTAAACGATAGGCTACAAGTGCTGCCAAAACCTCATGCACCAAGCGCCCTTCAAAAGGATATGCAAATAAATGAAATCCCTCTCTATTGTTGATCAGCTCAATTAATAATTCGTCGTTTCGAGGTACATGAGAACGTTTTTCCTGTAATAAAAACAATGGGTAAACAGAATCCAATTCTTCATCCTGATGGGTTTTATTTAGTGCTTCATTGTATTTTTTTCTTAAAACTGACCCTAAATTGGAAGACAGGGGCAGACGCCCACCATTCCAGCTTGGCGAAATGGCATTTTTTTGTTTGCTTACCCTTACTACAACCGTCATGTCTTTTACCTGGATAAATTCCAGAACCCTCCCGGCCAAACGGAAGTTATCGCCAGCTTTTAAGCGGGTAACAAAATATTCTTCCACCATGCCGATGTAACCACCCGAAATGAATTTTACTTTCAACATCGCATCGCTTACAATGGTTCCGATGTGTAAACGGTGGCGCATTGCCAACTGCCGGCTTCTAACCTTCCAAAGTCCATTTTCTTTCTCTACCTTTTTAAATTCGGTATAAGCACTTAAACTGTCGCCACCTGAGGTTATGAACTGCATTACCCAGTTCCATTCTTCGGGGAGAATCGGTTTGAATGCATGGGTGTTTTTGATTTCATTGTAAATAACTTTATCGTCAAAACCATCACCAATAGCCAATGTAACGAGGTATTGAATTAAAGTATCAAATACCATGATAAATGGCTCCCGGCTTTCTATATTATTGGTTTTGGCAGCCTCTTTAATGGCTGCAGCTTCTACCAGTTCTAGTGCATGAGTAGGTAAGAAATATATTTTAGAAGTTTCGTGCGGGGAATGCCCAGAGCGGCCTGCTCTTTGTAAAAAACGGGCTACTCCCTTTGGCGAACCTACCTGAACTACGGTATCAACGGGTTTAAAATCTACGCCCAAATCCAATGATGAAGTGGCAATAACTGCTTTTAGCTGGCCGGTATGCAAGGCATCTTCAATCCAGTTGCGTAATTCGAAATCTATCGACCCATGGTGTATCGCAATGCGTCCGGCCAATTCGGGTTCGATGTTCAGCAGATGCTGGTACCACATTTCAGATTGCCCCCTGGTATTGATGAAAATTAAGGTAGTTTTACTTTTCTCGATAATCGGTAATAGCTTATAGGCCAGTTTTAAACCCAGGTGCCCGGCCCATGGCAATGTTTCAATATCATCGGGGATAATAGATTTAATCGCGATTTTCTTTTCCAGATCGGCTTTAACGATAACACGTTTCGCTTCTAAATTAGGTTCTAATACGTCTAGAGCTTCGTCAATATTACCTATGGTAGCAGAAATGCCCCAAACCCTTAAAAACTGGTTTTTTTCGAGTTTCTGCAAGCCCTTGATCCGCGAAATCGCTAACTCAACCAAAACACCCCGCTTACTGCCCAAAAGTTCATGCCATTCATCCGCCACAATGCATTTAAGGTTCCGGAACAGGGTAGAAGAGCCTTTTTGTGCCAGTAACAAGTGCAGGCTTTCCGGGGTAATCAATAAAATCTCTGGCATCGATTTTTTCTGTTGTGCTTTTTCTGCCTGCGTAGTATCACCATTGCGTACGCCTACGTGCCAATCCAGTTCTACTTCCAATAAAGTTTCACGCATTGCCCTTGCAATATCTTTTGCCAGGGAACGGAGGGGAGTAATCCAGATCAGCTGTAAACGGTCTTTTGCTTTTTTACTGTTGGCTTCTGATGCATTTAAAGCCTCAATCACTACAGCCAGGAAAAGAGAAAAGGTTTTGCCAAAGCCTGTAGGCGCGTTAACCAAACCGCTATAGCCATTAAGATAATACTGCCAGGCATCTTCCTGAAACTGGAAAGGCCTGCGTTTATTGGCCTTTAACCAGGCTTTTATCTTTTTATAACCTTTGGTTTTGGTTTGGTCCATGTTTAATGTCTAGCTTTTTTTGTTTTTATATTGATAAGTTTAGTTTTTTTGAAAAGCAATAACAGTGCGCTTTGGTTACAGCAGTCCCGCCATATGCTTTACCTTTTTTGTGATTATCCTTAAATGTTAATGATCAATAACAAAAAAGGGTATCGCTGCTGTCGGGTTTAAACAGCAAGACAAACCTGCATCAACCCAACCTGACTCCCTGGTCTGTGTCTCACAACCTCACAGCGTTGATTGCAACAATTGCCTTAAATCCTCCAAAGTATTAATTTCATCTGCCTTTTTATCCTTTCGCCACCGCAATATACGTGGAAAACGTAAAGCTAAGCCTGCCTTATGCCGTTTACTTTCAGCAATTCCCTCAAAAGCAATTTCGAAAACCAGCTCAGGTTTTACCGTACGCACCGGACCGAATTTCTCAATTGCATTACGGGTTACAAAACTGTTTACTTCCTTGATTTCCTTATCTGTTAATCCCGAATAGGCCTTTGCAATTGTAACGAGGTTTTCCCCATCACGAACAGCAAAAGTGTAATCGGTAAAGAAATTAGCCCTTCTGCCGCTTCCTTTTTGGGCGTAGATCATGACTGCGTCTACCGTGTAAGGATTGATTTTCCATTTCCACCAATCGCCTCTTTTTCTGCCACTATGATAATGAGAACTCAATTTTTTGAGCATAATTCCTTCACTGTTGATCGATCTCGAAGTTTGTCTTAAATCAGCCAGTTCTTGCCACGACTTGCAATTGATTACGGGCGATATTATCACCTGACTTCCGTTTAAGCCACCGATCAATTGCTCAAGTATTTTCCGCCTAATGCTTAAAGGTTCCTCCCTAAAATCTTTGGCTTCATATTCTAAAATATCATAAACAAAAAAACCTATAGGAGCATCTTCCAATTGTTTTTTACTGATCGTTTTACGGTTCAAACGCTGCTGCAGGGTACTGAATGATAATACCTGTTTATCTTGTACCGCCAGTATTTCGCCATCTAAAACAACACCATCAGGCAAAACATCGATCATAAAATGCAATTCGGGAAACTGTTCTGTAACCAGTTCTTCGCCACGGCTCCAGATAAAAAGTTCGCCATTTCTTTTTACAATCTGCCCACGGATACCGTCCCATTTCCATTCGGCCTGCCACTCCGAAATATCGCCCAGTTTTTCAGGTTCCTGTTCTAAAGCATAGGCCAGGCAAAAGGGGTAAGGCCAGGAATTATCGGTATTAACATGAATACCATTAATCAGTTCATGAAAAGTGATGGTATTAGGATTCCATTTGCCCATAATGCTGTGCATAATCTGGGCACTATCCAAACTGCTTTGTTTGGCTAGTGCATTTACCAGCATTTTATTGGAAACACCTATCCTGAAATTTCCGGAAATCAGTTTGTTAAAAATAAAACGCTCCTGGGTTTCTAATTTATTCCAGGCACTTAAAATGAATTCTTTTTTGGTTTCATCATCTTTACCCTCAAGATCGTGCAATTCTTCGATCCAGGTATGCAATTGAAAATCTGATGTGTTTTCGGCCGGGGGCAGCAACAAAGCAATGGTTTCACTTAAATCGCCAACATTGGCATAGCTTTCGGCAAATAACCATTCGGGGGTTTCGGTAATGGCTATCGCCCAATATTTCAACAGCGCCGATTTAATCGGTCTCTTGGGTTTTTTACCGGTAAATAAGGCAATTACCCATACTTTATCTTTATCGTCGGCGTAATTAAAATAATCAACCAGGGCTTCGATTTTATCGTTGGTTTTATTGCTCAGTTCGAGCTGCTGGATCAGTTTAGCAAAACGTTTCATGATTATTTATTTTCATTTTGCCCGGCTAAATCTACTTTATTTTCTTCGTCATCTTCCTGGCCAAATTGGGTTAAAACTTCTGCCGCTTCAATACCTTCGTCATTTAAAAAGCGGCTAAAAGCAGCGGTAAAACCATGGGTAACATACACTTTTTCGGCACCTGTTGCTGTAATGGCTTCGATTAAGCCCGGCCAGTCGGCATGATCACTGAGTGCAAAACCGGCATCGGCACTTTGCCAACGGCGGTGGGCCCTTACCTGCATCCAGCCAGAACATATGCCGGTAACCGGGTGGGATAAATTTTTGATCCAGCGGCTATCCCGCATCACTGGTGGTACAATTACAATTCCTTTCCGCAATTCATCTTTGGTTGTTTCAGGTGTAATTCTGATGGTTTCCGGAATATTCACGCCAGCTGCTGTAATCACTTCATTTAAATTGGCAATACTGTTATGTACATAAATAGGGATATCACCTGCCAGGTTCTTAATTAAACGTTGTGCTTTGCCCAAGCTATAGGCAATTAACACGCTTGTTTTCTGTTGATTGATGTTATCGTTTACCCAGTTCCTGATGCCGTTAAAAACAATTTCCTGTTTTTGCCATTTATAAACCGGCAAGCCAAAAGTACTTTCTGAAACAAAAGAGTGGCATTTTACAGGCTCAAAGGGTGTAGTAATACCGTCATTTTCAATTTTATAATCACCAGAGATCACGCAAACCTCACCTTTGTATTCCAGGCGTACCTGTGCCGATCCTATAATATGCCCGGCAGGGAAAAAACAAATGTTTACGCCATTACGGTTAATGCTTTCTCCGTACTCCAATGTTTCTACATTTAAATCTTCACTGATCCTGCGTTTGATGATGGGTTTGGTTAAAGTATGGCACAGGTAATATTTGTTTCCAAACCGAACGTGGTCGCTGTGTCCATGTGTAGTTACGGCGTAATCTACTGGCCACCAGGGATCAATATAAAAATCGCCCTGCTTACAATAAATGCCTCTTTTGGTAAATTCGATCAACGCCATAGCTACTAAACAATAAATTCAGGGATTAGTTTTAGTTCAATATCGGGTAAATACCCGATAATTTAAAATATCGGCTAATTAGCCGATAAATCGAAATATCGGCTAATTAGCCGATATTATTTTTTGTAATATGGATAATAAGTTCGATATTGTAGTATGATTTGTATTATAACCGGTGATATTGTAGGTTCAAGAAGAATTAAAGACAGTTGGTTATCGAACCTAAAATCTGCGTTGAAATTGGCAGCAGGAGAATCTAACAGGTGGGAAATTTTCCGCGGAGACAGTTTTCAGGTAGGAGTAGAGGCCGAAGAAGCCATCAAACTTGCAGCCTATATTAAAGCCTGTATCAGGGTAAATAAGCCTGCCGATGTGAGGATGGGCATTGGCATTGGTACAATTAAAAACAAAAGAAGGAAACTATCAGAATCAAGCGGCGATGCATTTGTTCATTCGGGTACAGCCTTTGATACCCTGAAACAGTCTAAAACCAATCTGGCCATCAAAACGGATAACCCTGATTTTGATGAAGAGATGAATGTTCTGATCAAACTGTCTCTTATTGCCATGGATAATTGGGGAGAAGTAGCTGCTGAAATGGTAAAACTTGCATTGGAAAACGAAAACCGGCTGCAGAGCGAATTGGCAGCAATTTCGGGCAGAACCCAATCTTCTGTAAGTGAGGCCCTAAAACGCGCTCATTATAATGAAATAATGGAAGTGGATAAGCTATACCGTAAAAAACTGAACCAAATGATCTTAAAATAATGGATATCTATTTAATTAAGCTAATTATTGCCCATTTAATTGGAGATTTCTTTTTGCAGCCAAATGCCTGGGTAAAAGATAAAGAGAGAAAAAAGTTAAAATCACCAAAGCTTTATCTGCATGTAGCAGTGCACATGGCTTTGATATTTCTTGTTTTTTTAAATTTCAATGTCTGGAAAACAGCTTTAACGATAGGTTTGATCCATTTGCTTATCGATGCGTTAAAATCGATCTTTCAAAACAGTAAAAATGCCCGTATACTATTTTTTGCAGATCAGGCATTGCACTTTGGATCGATAGTGGCCGTGTGGCATCTCTTTTATAAAGGAAACCTGGATATTGCCTATTTAAATGACCTGCGTATCTGGATATTAATTTCGGGCACTCTGTTTTTAACCCTGCCAACATCAATCGTGATGAAGGTGATAATTGCCAAGTGGATCCCTGATCAGCCAGATGGCCCTAAATCGTTAGAGAACGCGGGCAAATACATCGGAATACTGGAAAGAACCTTGATTTTTCTGTTTATTCTTACCAACCATTTTGAGGCAGTTGGCTTTTTGCTCGCGGCAAAATCAATATTCAGATTTGGTGATCTCAAAGAGAAACACGATCTGAAACTTACTGAATATGTGCTGATCGGAACCCTATTAAGTTTCGGGATAGCCATTATAACAGCAATGCTCATCCAAAGGTTTATCGCATAAAAAAAGCAGCCCTAAAGCTGCTTTTAAAATCTTTATCTTGCCCCCGGAGGACAATTTTCCCTTAAAAACTTGGTATAGGTTAACGACAGGTGTTCGCTTGTTCCTTCACCTTCTGAAATACTGTGCGTACGGTTAGGATAGCTCATCAACTGAAAAACCTTTCCGTTTTTAATCAGTTCATTGATCAACATTTCGGCATTTTGATAGTGTACATTATCATCGCCGGTACCGTGTATGTACAATAAATTTCCTTTTAAGTTTTTGGCATAAGTAACAGGAGAGCCCTTTACATAAGCTTCTTTACTTGGAAAAGGTGTACCCATATAACGCTCCTGGTAAACATTATCGTAAGTTAACTGGTTACCAACCGCAGCGATGGCAATACCTGTTTTGTAAATTTCAGGATATTGGAACATCAGGTTTAAGGTAGATGAACCACCACCGCTCCAGCCCCAAACGGCCACACGGTCTTTATCCATAAAAGCGTTGGTAGCCAATAATTTTTTAGCTGCCATTGCCTGATCGCGGATATTGATCACACCGATGTTTTTGTAAATACTTTTACGCCAGGTGCTTCCTTTTGGTACAGGGGCACCCCTGTTATCCATTGAAATATAGATATAACCATCTTTGGCCATGTCGCCCGCGTATAAAGCATTTCTTCCTGCGCCATACGTATCTGCCGCTGTAGGTGCGGCAGGTTCACCATAAACATAAAATACGACCGGATATTTTTTAGCCGGATTAAAATTATCAGGTTTTTTCATCCAGCCATCCATTTCAATGCCATCCTCAGTTGTTACCTTGAAAAACTCCACATTGTTTTTAGCCGCCGGCTGTTTGGATAATTGCGTGGTAATACTTCCATCCATGGTTAAAGGATTGCCTGTTGTGAAATTCATCCACTCGGCAATTGGCCTAACGATAGAACTGTTATAATTATGGCGCGCAAAAGCTGCACTTGGAGAGATGTCGTAATTATGCGTTCCAGGCAGAATAGAAGGGGTAACCTGTTCCAATTTTCCTTTTCCATCCAGCTTGGTTTTAAAAAGATATTTTTGTGTAGCATTGGTTGGCGATGCCAGGAAGTAAACCATATTGTTTTTTACATCCATCAATTTTACATCGATTACATCGTAATTGCCTTTCGTAACCAACGTCTCTTTTTTTCCATCAATACTGATCCTGTACAGGTGCTTCCAGCCATCTTTCTCTGATACAATGGTAAACTCTTTATTATCATTGAGCCATTTCCATTCGTCCTGGGCATCGATCCAGGTTTTTGCCTTTTCAGTATACACCGCTTTTGCATCACCTGTAACGGCATTGCAGATAAATACTTTACTTTCGTTCTGCTCGCGGTTAAGCTGCTGCAAAATGATTGTATTGCTGTTCGGAACCCACTGCATCCTTGGAATGTAATGCTGGATATTATCGCCCGGAACATTTAACCAATTTGTTTTTGCAGAGGCAATATCAACTACCCCAACTTTGCAGGCAGATGGGTTTTCACCCACTTTTGGATATTCCACCGGGATGGTGTACGAATAAATAGAATCGGTATTGTTGATCATCAAAAAATTTTTGATTTTGGTTGCATCAATCTGCCAATAAGCTATTGATTTCCCGTCAGGGCTCCATCTAAAACCATCCCGGCAGTCAAATTCCTCTTCATAAACCCAATCAAAGGTACCATTGATCATCCGGTCGGTGCCATCAGTGGTTAACGCTTTAGCCCCGGTCCCGTCAATATTTTCTACATATAAATTGTGTTTGCTTACATAGGCCACTTTACTTCCATCAGGCGATAGTTTTGCAAACATTAATGAGGATGCAGGCTTATCTTTCCCAATCTGGGTAATCTTGTTGGCTGTTAAATCAGCCAGCCAATAATCGCCACGCGTATCGTACCGCCAAACTTTTTTACTGTTGGTGTAGATGAGTGCTTTTGTACCATCATCAGACAGCTGAAAACTTCTAACCGCTAGGGCATTATCTTTCCCGGCAGGGGTTAACAGTGCCCTCGATATAATTGTTTTTCTGTCGTTTTTAGGGAGGCTAACCAAAATAATTTCTCCGCTTGCAATCTGGTAATAGGAGTTGCCATCTTTTGCCCAGTTGATGCCTTGGGCTTTGGCATCAATTAGCGCACATATCCCAATACAAAATACTGATAATCTGAGTAATAAGTTTTTAATCATATATAATTTTTAGACATAAAAAAAGCTTTTTAACTTTCAGGCTAATTTAAATAAAAAGCCCGCAGTTAAAAAGCTATAATTTAGCTGGAATTGGTTAATTATTCACCTCCACCTTGCATTGCTTTCAATTCCTCCATAGTTACTACTTCGTAACCAGCAGGAATTTCAGTGGTAATGGCACCTACCTTGGCTTCAGAAAGAGATTTCAGAACCAGGTCTGAATTTACGCCATTAATTACTGCCGAATATTTTACAGGAAAAGCGCCCAAACCCTTAAAGAAACCGCCATTGGTAACTGCAGTGATATCAACATCTTTAGTAGCCCATAATTCATGCGCTCCGCCTTTGTCGTCTTTGTAGGTATATTTTTCGGCATTAAACCCGCCAATTACCTGTTTTTCGCCAGTGGCTTTGTAATCAGAATATTTTGGCAACAATGCTTCCTGTGCTTCCGTTTCCGCTTTACTTACTTTTACTGCAAACTGTTTTTGTGCTACCGGAACATCGATCAATAATAATCCGGTTTTATCTGCTGTGTTTGAAATGATGTTAACCAATGCCGGGCCATTTTCAATTTCAATTTTGGTTAAGCTGCCATTAAATTTAGTTTTAATATCAGTTGTAGAGCCATTGGCAGTTACCGCAAATACCAAAGTACCTTCAGCAATTTTCTTTTGTGCATGAGCAATTATAGCAGTACTTACTAAGATTAACGCTACGATGCCAGTTTTGATTGATTTGAACATGTTTTTATTTTAGTTTAGTTATTTACCAATTGATTTTTTCTTTTTTCAAAAATAAAGAGATTCCTTTTTTAAAATCTTCGCTTTCCCTCACCCTGGCATTGATTTGTACCGCGGTTTCCAAGCTTTTTTCTAAATAAGGATTAACCGTTTGGGTAATCAGCTGTTTTGTAATCATTAATGAATTACCTGAACTCCCTGAACACAAACTTAGTGCAAATTCTCTTGTCTTTTGATGAATATCTGATGAATTTGTTACAAAATTTATTAAATTATAGTTAAGTGCCTGTTCAGCAGAGAATGTTTTTCCGGTCAGTAAAATTTCCTTGGCGATGGATTCACTTACCTTTTGTTTTAAAAAGCAGGAAACGATAGCTGGAACAAAACCTATTTTTACCTCGGTATAACCGAAATTGCTTTCAGGAGTGGCAAAAACAATATCGCAGATTGTGGCTAAACCGCAGCCACCAGCAATGGCATGGCCTTCTACCTGGGCAATTACCACCTTTGGCAGATAATAAATGGTGGTAAAGAGTTTTTTGAGCGCATTTGAATCGGCAACATTTTCTTCGAATGTATTGTGCTGTAGTTGCTGAAGATATGCTAAATCGGCACCAGCACTAAAAGCATCTCCATTTGCATTTAATATGACTACTTTTACCAGGTCGTCCTCTGATGCCTGGATAAAGGCTGAAGTTAATTCGGCTATAAGTCGAGGGTTCAGCGCATTTTTCTTTTCGGGCCTATTGATCGTTATCGTTGCTATTCTTTCAGCAACCTGATATAAAACCAGATTTTCCATCTTATTGTGTTAGTTGTACCAAATATGCTTTATTTTTCTTTAAAACATATACTTCTATATGATTATTCTCCATTTGCCGCTTTAAGACCTGAATTTTATACTCTTTATTAGTGGCATCTATTATTGCCGTTTTATATCTTATACCGGCACCCATATTGCCAAAATTGAATTTTGTATTTCCACTTAACCAGATGCCTGAAAAAGTAGCATTTCCATCTATCTTTTTACCATTCAGGTTTTCATCAAGCAGGAGTAACTTATACTGAAAAAAGGCAATCTGGTTATTCTTTAGTACAAAATGCCCTAAAACGGTGTCTTTCTTAACATTAATAAAATGTATTTTGTTTAATTGTAGTTGGGTTAATGCCGGTTCAATAGAAAATGAATAGTTTTTATCCTCTCTGGTAAGATCTGAAATTAAAACAGCTTCTTTTCCATTAATAAAAGCAGCCGCATAGTTTTTTCTGAGGGAAAAGAAAATGATTTTCCTTTGGTGAAAAGCCTTTAAACCGTCGCACATAACCAAAAGCTGATAACAAACCAATAACAATAAAGAAGTGAACAAAAGTTGTTTATTAAATTTGGCCAATGCATAAACGGCCAATCCCAAAAAAAGGCTCAATAAGGTTAATTCGGGTAAATTAATCCATATGGATGAAAAGCTGGCATACGGTAAACTGGCCATCCATTTCAGTACGGCATTGGTAAAATTTATGATCCATTCTAAAACCGGGGACAGGAAACCGAATGGCGGAATTAAGACTACAATTCCTAAATACATCATTAATATCAATGGGATGGTAATCAAAAGATTGGCAAAAAGAAAGTAAAGCGGAAATTGATGGAAATAATAAATGCTTAATGGAAACGTAACTACTTGTGCAGCTAAAGACATAGAGGTAAAACTCCATAATTTATCTATCCAATTTGGCCCAGCATAAAGGAGGTTGTAAATTTTAGGCTGAAGATAAATTAAACCAAATACAGCCAGGTAGGAGAGTTGGAAGCCAACATCCCAGATTAAAAATGGATGATAAGCCAACTGGCAAAAGGCTGAAAAGGCCAGAACATTATAACTGTTTGTTTTCTTTGATAAACCTTTGGCCATGATTAAAACAGTAATCATTATGGCCGAGCGAACCACGGAAGGGGATAGTCCGGTTAACAAAGCATATCCCCAAATCAAAGCACAGATAAGCAGGAGTTTCAGCATCTTTAATGCCCGGTTATTATTCAAAAAAAAGAACAGCAAATCTAAAACAACATAGATAATCGCTACGTGTGCCCCTGATACTGATAAAGCATGAATGGTTCCTGTTCTGGAATATGCCGATAAAGTTTCTTGATTTAAATCGGCCCGGTAGCCTAAAATAAGAGTAGAGGCCACGGCAAAAGCCTCGTCGTTTTTAATCAGTCTCCGGTATTTTGCAACCTGTTTTTCCCTTAAGTTTAAAGCCCTCTTTATAATGGGGTTACTAATGTTATTTTTATTGATAACAATGTGGTCCTGATCCATAAATGCCTGGTGGTAAATATTCTGGCTACCTAACCAGGCTTTAAAATCGAATTCTGCAGGATTATATGGAGGCTCTACCACTGTATATTTAGCCGGAATTATAATTTCGTCGCCATATTTAAGTTTTATGGGGCTTATGCTGTCCAATCTTAAGGTAATAAGCATCTGTCCGCTTAGCCGCACCTGTTTATCTTTTTGATATCCTGATATTACCTTAGCTTTAAAGCGCAAGAGCGTATTGCTTTGTTGTGGTTCATCATTCACCCAAACTTTTAAGTAATTGCAGGGAGTTTTGGCGAAGTAACTTTGGTTCAGGCTTTCATTATTGAGCAAGCAGAGCAAAGCGCCAAGACTGAAAAAAAGTAGAAAAATTAAAAGCCCAATAGTTCCTTTATAACGATATATGCTTAATCTTTTATAGGTAATGTTTAGAAATAAAGTGCCCGGTAAAATAACAAGCAGCATTACAGTGAATAGCTGAATATATAGGCTCATCTGAAAGAAATAAAAAACACAGATACCTAAAAGAAAGGGGAAAAGGATCCTGACAAAAACATATTCAGATTTAAACATTGTTTAAAATTGATAACGTAACTGGATTTTAATTTCCGATTTTTTATTGCCTTTAATTTCATCCAGGTAAGTCCCTACCGTTTCTACATCCCTGTACACAAACAAGCCATACCTCATCCAAAAACTTAGTCTCTTGATTACATTATACCTTAGGTTCAAATAGGTACGAACACCCTTTCCACTATACATACCAAAAGCAAAACTGTACAACACATCATCTTCGTAGGCGTAAATTCTACTGTTATAGCCTGGCGTATTGAAATAGGCAAATCTCACATTTCCGGTTAGCCTGGCAAACATCGGCGAATAGTCTATATCCTGAAAAATGAGATAGCCGAACGCCCTATTGGCACTACCTTTTTTATATTGAGAAACCTCTATCCGATTTTGAAAGCGCCAATTATCAGTTAATTGCCAGGATGCCTCTGCCCGGTATCCCTCTCTTTTTACATCATCCAAAAAATTTACAGCAACATCCAAATCGGTATTTTGTTGTTTATGTTCTGTTTTGAACCGAACTAAAATTTTAACGGTTTTGCTTGGTGTATAAAGGGCTTGAGCTAAAACCTCGTAACCCTTTGATGGCTCATCTATGCGGTATTTTAACCACGGAAACCTAAAATAATCGCCATAAAAAGAAAATGCCCAATGTTTATTTGGATTAATATTTAAGCCAAAATATAAGCCTTTTTCATTTACCGCTTCGGTTGATTCGGATACCGCCTGATTAAAGAAGCTATGGTAATCTTTAGCGTAATTACGATGAGTTAAGGCAGCAGAAACGATTGGAGACAAACTGATAAGGATACCATTAATATAGGCAACTCCACCAACTAAACCCTTAGCCACCTCGCCATAGAGATACATGTTTTTATAGGTATAATTATAAAACAAGCCCAGGTTGGTTAACGATTTTCCTGTGAAACTATACCGGTCGTAGGCTGCTGTTTGTGTAACAAAACGATTCCTGTAATGGGTATGATAAGCAATTGCACCAACCGCAAATTCATCTTTGGTATATTGAATGGTTGTACCCAGTACGCTTTGTGGCAGCACGCCTTTATTCTTAATCTCTGTGGGTGTTCTATGCAATCCGGTCTGATTAATTGTAGACTGAATCAGATTTCCTTCGGAATCTGATTTCTGACTGGCATCAAGATTACGGAAAGAAACAAAAGGAGTGAGCTCTACATTCTTAAATAAGTTAATTGTTGCAGCAGTTCCTCTAAAAAAAGAATATTCGTTGGTAGAGTTATAAGGTCTTAAACCTAAATCTTTTTTAGCTACACTGGTTACATCGGGACCTTTGCCGAAAGAAAAACCCGACCATAACGTTAAACCCTGCCCAAATTGCAATGCATAATCCCCAAGCACCAATTTTTTTAGCTTACCTAATTTTAATAAGGTGATATTGCCTGAATAGAAATCGAAGGGTTTGCCTATAAATTTTTCGCCAGCATCTTTGTCAAAAGTTACGGCTGCTGATAGAATTGAACTATAATGATACCGGTAGCGCATTTGGAATCTTTCGGGCGAGCCTAAATACCGGTTACCGGGTAAATCTGTATACCCTTTTTGTTTTTGTAAGGTCTGTGCGAAACGCATCATCAAATCATTTCCGCCAGCATTTATCATATTTTTAAAGCGGAGTTGCCGGTATTCCGTGATATTGTTCACCGTTACAAATGGCAGGATGGTACGTACGGTTTTAATATCAAAACCATCAATGCTTTGTAATTCGAGCACATCCTCGAGCAGGCCATTTTCTTTTATATAGTTAAAGAAGTTCCCGATCTGCAGGGGAGATAGGAAAACCAGTGTTTTCAATTCTTCAACCGTAGTTCGGTTCAGGTTAATTGGATGTTTACGGTATTTCTCCAATACATCTACCAATTCCGTCATATCGTAATCATCCGGGAGGCTTTCGGCCATGCTCTCCAAAATATCACGTATATCTGTCTCCTGAGTATTGGTTTGGGCATTTGCCATGAATCCGATCATTACAAACCCGGCTATTAAGCTCTTAAAGCGCATGATCCCTCCTGGTTAGAAATTGATCATAAAAATTAAAAACCTGTACAATCGCCATTTCCCGGCTGGGAGCCGGCATACTTCCAAAAGGATTTGCACAGGTACCTACATGGTTAACCATTACGAAAGAACAGCCACCAAAATGGTTATGGGAAAATAAAAAATAGGGAAAAGAGAAGAGCAACAATGCACACCATATTTTCATAAGCAGGAGTTAAACTGGTTAATAAAAAATAGGGTGATTTTTGTATTGTTGATCCTAATATAGGAAAATAAATAAAAAACTACAAAAATGTATTTTTAAAACGCTTTAATTAATGCAATTAACCGATGTACAAATCAAATAGCTGCCTAAAGTTCTTCAGCCAGGTTGACCAAAAAACTTTTCAACTTTTCCAATGAATCAATAATTCTCTGGTTCTCTTTCACATCCGATTTATTGTTCTTTAAGTATTCCTTCGCGCCTTTTAAGGTAAAGCCTTTTTCATCAACCAAATTGAAAATGATCTTTAGGTTCTCTATATCTTCGGGAGTAAATAAGCGGTTGCCTTTCTTGTTTTTCTTAGGTTGCAGGATATCGAATTCTTTTTCGTAAAAACGGATCTGCGACGCGTTTACATTAAACATTTCAGTCACCTCGCCCATGGTATAATACATTTTATTAATGTCCCTTTCTTTATACGGCATAACTTGTGCTTGATTATGAGTGTTTTATATCGGTTAATTAAAGTATTCAAATGTAGGTCGATTTTTCCTTAATAACGCAATAAAATTTTAATTTTGTTGCCTCCAATAATATTGAAATGACAGCAAAAGAGATTAGACAGGCATTCCTTAGTTTTTTTGAATCGAAACAGCACCATGTTGTTCCCTCAGCACCGATTGTAGTTAAGAACGACCCTACATTGATGTTTACCAATGCAGGTATGAACCAATTTAAAGATTTGTTTTTAGGAGAAGCCACCGTAAAATATTCTCGTGTTGCAGATACGCAACGCTGTTTGCGCGTTTCCGGTAAACATAACGACCTGGAGGAAGTAGGTATCGATACCTACCACCACACCATGTTCGAAATGCTGGGCAACTGGAGCTTTGGCGATTATTTTAAAAAAGAGGCCATTGCCTGGAGCTGGGAGTTATTGACCGAAGTTTATAAAATCCCGAAAGAAAAATTATATGTTACCTATTTCGAAGGCGATGAAAAAGAAGGCCTGGAAAAAGACCAGGAAGCTTACGACCTTTGGAAACAATATGTTGATGAAAGCCATATTTTACCAGGAAACAAAAAAGATAATTTCTGGGAAATGGGCGATACCGGACCATGTGGCCCCTGCTCTGAAATCCATGTAGATTGCCGTACCGACGAAGAAAAAGCTTTAGTTGACGGTGCTTCGCTGGTAAATGCAGATCATCCACAGGTGATAGAAATCTGGAACAACGTATTTATGCAGTTTAACCGTTTAAAAGATGGGGCATTGCAAAGTTTACCGGCTAAACATGTAGATACCGGGATGGGTTTTGAACGTTTGGTACGGGTTTTACAGGATAAAACATCCAATTACGATACCGATGTTTTCCAGCCGCTGATCCAATTTATTTCTGATAAAGCAGGCGTTAAATACGGGGCTGACGAGAAAACTGATATTGCCATGCGCGTAATGGCTGATCATATCCGCGCCATCTCTTTTGTTATTGCCGATGGCCAGTTGCCTTCCAACAACAAAGCCGGTTACGTAATCCGCAGGATTTTACGCCGGGCTGTACGTTATGCCTATACTTTTTTAAACTTTAAAGAGCCGTTTTTAAATCAGTTGGTTCCTTTATTGGCCGAACAATTTAAAGGCGTTTTTGATGAGTTGATCTCTCAGCAGGATTTTGTTCAAAAAGTAGTTTTAGAAGAAGAAGTTTCTTTTTTGAGGACCTTGTCGACAGGGATTCAGCGTTTCGAAAAATACCAGGCCACCAATCACGTAGTTGAAGGAGCTTTTGCCTTCGAATTATCAGATACCTTCGGTTTCCCGATCGATCTAACCGAGCTAATGGCCAGGGAAAAAGGCTGGAGTGTTGATCTGCTTGGTTACGAGCAGGCGTTGAAAAAACAAAAAGACGACAGTAGGGCCGCAACAGCTATTGACACAGGCGATTGGATTGTAGTAAATGCCGAAGATCAAAGTGAATTTGTAGGATACGACGACCTGGAAATTGAAACAGAGATTTTAAAATACCGTAAAGTTAAAGCTAAGGGCAAAGAGCAATACCAGATTGTGCTGCGACAAACGCCTTTTTATGCAGAAAGCGGTGGTCAGGTAGGTGATACCGGCCGTTTAGAAGACCATAGCCGCCAGTTCTGGGTAGATATCACTGATACCAAAAAGGAAAACGGACTAACAGTTCATTTTACCGACATTTTGCCTGATAATTTAGAAGGTAAATTCTGGGCGGTTGTAGATGAAGATAAACGTATTTTAACAGAAGATAATCACTCAGCAACGCATTTATTGCATGCAGCGCTTAAAAAGGTGCTGGGCAAACATGTTAACCAGAAAGGTTCACTGGTAAACGCCGATTACCTGCGCTTTGATTTTTCTCATTTTGCAAAGGTAACTGATGAAGAGTTGGCCCAGATCGAAGTTATTGTAAACCAAAAAATACGCCAGAACATTAAACTTAAAGAGCAGCGCAATGTTCCCTATCAGGATGCAATTGAAAGTGGTGTAACTGCGCTATTTGGTGAAAAATATGGAGATTTTGTTCGTGTGATTACCTTCGATGATCATTTTTCCAAA
The DNA here is from genome assembly GCF_014196715.1 of Pedobacter zeae. Lineage (GTDB taxonomy): Bacteria > Bacteroidota > Bacteroidia > Sphingobacteriales > Sphingobacteriaceae > Pedobacter > Pedobacter zeae. Next base: position 1,156,347 of record NZ_JACIEF010000001.1, on the reverse strand, counting down.
GAGCTTTGCGGTGGTACGCATGTAAAAGCCACCGGACAGATTGGTTCTTTTAAAATTGTTTCAGAAAGTGCAGTAGCAGCAGGTGTTCGCCGTATCGAAGCCATTACTGCCGATAAGGCTGAACAATTTTTCCTCGATCAGAGAAGAGAATTGGGGCATTTAAAGGCTTTATTAAACGGAAGCAAGGATTTATCTGCATCTGTTCAGGCCTTATTGGATGAGAATGCCAAACTGAAAAAGGAAATCGAAAAATCGACATTGGAACGTGTAAACAATTTAAAACATGAAATTGTACACCATGTTAGAGGAATTAACGGAATCAACCTGATTGCCAAACACATCGACCTGCAAAGTGCAGAAGCAATTAAAAACCTGGCTTTCTCTTTAAAAGACATGATTGATAACCTTTTCCTTATTTTTACAACAGAAATTGATGGGAAACCAGGTATAACCGTAATGCTTTCTGATCATTTGGTTAAAAAAGGATTAAATGCCTCGAACATCGTACGCGAACTGGGTAAAGAAATCCAGGGTGGTGGTGGCGGACAGCCTTTTTATGCAACCGCAGGGGGCAAAAATCCGGCCGGCTTAAAAACTGTGCTGGAAAAAGCAGAAAATTTTATACCTCATCATCAATAATGAGATAACCATAAAATAAATCAAGATAACACTTTGAATGTAAAAAAGAGGCCCTAGAGCCTCTTTTTTGTTTTTTTATGTTAATGTCTGCCGTGTTTTCCACCACCATGACCGTGGCCTCTTAACATGAAATCTCCACGTCCTTCACGATGCCAGTTTTTTTCGCGGTGCGGTCTGTAATCATACCGGGGCGAATTGTATCTGATCCTGTCTCCGCCACCATAAGATGAACGGTAATAATTGTTACGGCTAATATAGGTTACCCTGTGTTCATTAAAATTACGGTATGGATTATTTCCGTACATTACGATTTTCCTTCCGTGATGGAGATCATAACCTCTATACCTGGCCGGTAAATACCTCGAACGTATCCACCTGCTTCCGCTTAAATAAACAAATCGTCTTTGCGGCACACAATAATAGGATTGTACCTCCGGGAGATAATAATAATCAACACTTTGATAGCCCGCCGGAACCCACGCAGGCTGCGTGCCAATGTTTAAATTAATACTTACCTGAGCGTTAGATTGATTAGCTGTTAAAGCCACGATACCTACAATCGCGGAGATGATGAATAACTTTTTCATAATAATCTATTTATTTGTGTGTGTGTTTCATTAATTCAAACGCTGTGCCAAAACTTCTATTGTAACAGAGAAATAAAAAAGGAGCATCTTTCGAAGCTCCTTTTAACTTAATTTAATATGACAGGCTAATGTTTGCCATTTCCATGGCCTTTGCCTTTATTCTCTTTTCCAAAGATTTTTTTAGCCTGTCCTGGAGGCATGCCGTGTGGATGCCCTTTTATCTCATAATATCTACTATCGCGGCTATCCCTGATGATCAACTGACCTTTATTACCTTTATATTTTGCATACTTTACCTTGTCGTTTCTGAAATTCAGATATGGTCTTGGCGAATTAACTACTACTTTATAACCGCTGTATAAATCGTAATTACTATATCTGCTGGGTAAAGAATTAGCAAAAACCCAATCGTTTCCATTCAGGTATACGAACTGTCTCTTCGGAACATAATAATAGCTTTCTATGTCGGGAAGGTAATAATAATCAACATGATCGTAGCCTACAGGTCCCCATAAGGGTTGCGAACCAATGTTCACATTTACATTTAACTGAGCTTTTGCCGGAATGCTGAAAAATGAAACCATCATTAATGCAGCAATTAAAAATAATCTTTTCATAACCAATTTAATTTGTGTGTGTTTTTATCCAATGCCAAATACGTGCCAAAAATTATTAAATAAAAAGACCAGTTTCAAAGCCTTTTATTGTGTAGTGATTACAGCACTTATTATAACGAACTTGTTTTTGCCTTTTTTGGCCTAGTTATATCTTGATATAAGATTCTATTAACAGGAATTTAGATACCTTTTTGAATTACTAAGTTTATTGAGTAATTTTACTCAATGTATTGAGTAAATTGTTAGTTATGTTTCAAAGATCTTATTTACAGAAACTTAAAAAAGTAATGAATGAACCTAAGAAGTTTATTCAAGTACTTGTAGGACCTAGGCAGATAGGCAAAACAACATTGATCAGTCAATTGGTTAAGGGAATTGATACGCCTTATATATTCGAATCTGCAGATGCTGTTGCGGCTTCTGATAGAACATGGATAGAACTGATATGGTATAATACCAGGGAGCTTTTAAAAAAAACTGGGGTTGATGAATACCTTCTTGTAATTGATGAAATTCAGAAAATTGATAATTGGAGTGAAATGGTGAAACGTCTTTGGGAAGAAGACGTGCGGAATGAAGTAAACCTGAAAGTAATTTTATTGGGATCTTCAAGGCTGCTTATCCAACAGGGGCTTACTGAGTCGCTTGCCGGCCGTTTCGAATTAACCTATATGGGGCACTGGAGCTTTACAGAAATGGAAAGCGCTTTTGGTTTTACAGCCGAAGAGTATGTATGGTTTGGAGGTTATCCCGGCTCAGCAGGTTTAATTAAAGATGAAGAGCGCTGGAAAAACTATGTTTCAAATGCTTTGATAGAAACCAGTATTTCGAAAGATATTTTAATGCTCACGCGTGTAGATAAACCTGCTTTAATGAAACGTTTATTTGAATTGGGTTGTTTATATTCAAGTCAGATACTGTCTTTTACCAAAATACTAGGGCAACTTTCTGATGCCGGTAATACCACTACCTTGTCTCATTATCTGCAATTGTTAGATACTGCAGGCTTGTTGGGCGGTATTGAAAAATTCGCGGCTGACGTAATTCGTAAACGTTCGTCAAGTCCTAAATTCCAGGTACATAACAATGCATTGGTGAGTGCACAGAGAAATGAGCTTTTTGAGGAAATAAGGAAACAACCCGCAGAATGGGGAAGAATGGTCGAATCTTCAATCGGGGCGCACCTGCTAAACTCTTCTTTTGTAGAAGGATACAAGGTATTTTACTGGCGCCATAGAAATGATGAGATAGATTTTGTTTTAGAAAAACGCGGTAAAACAATTGGCCTGGAGGTTAAAAGCACAGGTTTGGTTAGTGGCACATCTGGCATGCATGCTTTTAGCAAAATGTATAAGCCAGATAAAATCCTTTTAGTTGGAGCAGGAGGTTTGCCATGGCAGGAGTTTCTAAAAATTTCTCCATCGAGCCTTTTTTAACGAAAAACCAAATAATAACTATATTTGACACCATAATAGTTAACCATAGATTAATCCGTATTTAAACGGCAAAGCTGTGGTTAACAAAACTTACCCTAATACGAAGCTTTAATGCCTTTACAAGAAACAAGCCCCCAAACTGCCTTCGAACTCGTTTCAGGATTGGAAATCCATGTTCAGTTAAATACGCATACTAAAATATTTTCAGCTGATAGTGCAGCTTTCGGAGCTTTACCCAATCAAAATATATCAACCGTTTCACTTGCCTTGCCCGGTGCCTTACCTAAACTTAATAAAGAAGTGGTTGCAAAAGCTGTCCGGATAGGGCTGGCCTTAAACTGTACCATCAATCAGGTGAATCATTTCGATAGAAAAAATTACTTCTACGCCGATTTACCGAAAGGTTATCAGATTACGCAGGATAATCAACCGATCTGTGTAAATGGTTTTTTAGAAATCCAGCTTGCAGATGGTTCTAAAAAGAAGATTGGGATTAACCGGATCCATTTAGAGGAAGATGCAGGTAAAAGTATCCACGACCAGGATGATAATTATTCGCTGGTTGATTTAAACCGTGCAGGTGTGCCATTAATTGAGATTGTAACCGAGCCCGATATCAGAAGTTCGGAAGAAGCTTCGGTGTTGCTGAGCGAAATCAGGAAATTGGTGAGGCATTTAAATGTAAGCGACGGTAATATGGAAGAGGGCAGCTTGCGTTGCGATGCCAATATTTCTATACGACCAAGTGGTACAACAGGCTTTGGAACCCGCTGTGAAGTAAAAAACCTAAACTCCATGCGTAACGTGCGCAGGGCTATGGATTTCGAATTTAGCCGCCAGGTAGAAGTTATCACTAATGGTGGGAAGATCATCCAGAGCACCTTGAATTTTGATGCGGATAGCGGAATTACTTCCCCTATGCGTACCAAAGAAGAAGCAAATGATTACCGTTACTTTTCAGATCCCGATCTGCAGCCTGTTTACATTTCGGACGATTGGCTGGCAGAAATCAAATCGTTGATGCCTCTTCTGCCGAATGAGATTTCAGAACAAATGATGGCTGAATTTGGGATCAGTAAGGCCGATTCGGCCTTATTTGCAGAGGATCTGGATCTGCTCACTTATTTCAATACGGCCAAACCTTTTGTAAACAATAAGAAAAGTTTGATCAATTGGTTAATCGGTCCGGTAAGGGCTATTTTAAATGAAAAAGGGATTAACATTGCCGGGTTTAACATAAAACCCGTACAACTGGCCGAAACGATCAACCTGGTTGATGATAAAAAAATTACCCAGCAGATTGCGGTTCAACAGTTATTACCGGCAGTTGAATTACAGGAAGACGCAAAAGTGACCGATTTAGCACAGTCGTTAAATTTGCTCATTTCCGAAAACGAAGATGAATTAAGTGCTTTTATTGATGAAGTGTTAAATAAGTATCCTCAACAGGTAGAAGCGTACAAGAAAGGAAAAAAAGGCGTTTTAGGTTTATTTGTTGGCGATGTAATGAAACTGGCCAAAGGTAAAGCCGATGCTAAAAAATTAAATGGATTAATACTTGAAAAACTGAAATAATGAGACTAAAACAATTGAGCATATTTATGCTGATCGCGATCGCCTTCACGGCGTGCAAACCCAAAGACAGCTTTACCATTGAAGGAACTTTCATCAATCCTGGAACAGAGAAGAAAGTGTTTTTATATGGAATGCAAAACAGCAACATGGTGGCAATTGATTCGACCAATTTATCAGAAAAGGGAGAATTTAAGTTCACACGCAAAACACCATCGGTTGATTTTTTCAGGATATCGTTGGGTAACCATGAATTTATGTTCATTGCAAAAAACGGCGACGATATCAAATTGGAAGCCGATATAGCCGATAAAACCATGGCTTACAAAATCTCCGGTGCAAATGAAGTAGATAAACTCTCAGAACTGAATGCCATCCGAAATAATTTCGCCAAACAGGTAGAAAAATTGCAGGCAGATTTTGAGGCAAAAGTTGCAACACAGCCACAAAACAGGGCAGCGGTGTTAGAATCGATGAAACCACAGTACGAATCGTATATCAACCAGCTTAATACACAAATCATTAAATTTGCTAAAGATAATAAAGGAACACTTGCCAGTTTTTACGCAATGAATACTTTAAGTCCGCAGGAGTTTGAAGCCGAGCTGGTGCAGTTTGCAGATGAGATTAAAGAAGAAATTAAAGGCAATGCCACTGTAGATACTTTTGTAAAACAGATGGCCCTATTAAAAGCTGTTCAGGTAGGACAGGTTGCGCCTGCTTTTACGATTAATACTGCAGATCATAAGCCGGTAAGTTTATCAGATTATAAAGGAAAATATGTACTGATCGATTTTTGGGCTTCATGGTGCCAGCCATGCCGCCAGGAAAACCCGAACGTAGTTAAAGTTTACAATAAATATAAAAGCAAAAATTTTGACATCATTGGCATTTCCTTAGATACCGATAAAGCAGCCTGGTTGGGTGCGGTAAAGGCTGATGGATTAACCTGGACCCACGTTTCGGAACTAAAAGATTTTAACGGGGAAACGGTAAAAAAATACCAGGTACAGGCTATCCCTACTTCATATCTTGTTGATCCATCGGGAAAAATTATAGCAAAAAACCTACGGGGAAATGAATTAGAAGCATTTTTAGCTAAAACGTTACGTTAAAAAAAAATCCATGTTAAACTAATTTAAGTAATTAACAATTTCTTAACTTAAGCTTAACTAAATACTGCATCACAGATACTACTTTCGTAACAAATATTTAACTATGAACAACGCAGGTCAGAAAATATTAATTGTTGATGATGAACCAGATATTCTGGAACTTATTGAGTATAACCTAAAGAAAGAAGGTTATCAGGTTTTCACAGCTACCAATGGCCAGGAAGGAATTACTGTTGCGAAAAAGGTTCATCCGGATTTAATCATCCTGGATATTATGATGCCTAAAATGGATGGGATAGAGGCTTGCCGTTTAATGCGTGCCATTCCTGAATTTAAGAATACATTTATGGTATTCCTAACCGCCAGGAGTGAAGAATATTCCGAAATTGCAGGTTTTAATGTAGGCGCTGATGATTACATTGCAAAACCGATCAAGCCACGTGCCCTGGTTAGCCGCATTAACGCTATATTAAGAAGAAATGCAGGGACGGAAGAAGTATCTGAAAACAAGTTGGAAATTGGCGATTTGGTCATCGACCGCGAAGCTTACCTGGTTTTTCAAGCCGGAAACAAAGTAGTGCTGGCCAAAAAAGAATTTGAACTCCTGTATTTATTGGCTTCGAAACCGGGAAAAGTTTACACCCGCGAATCGATCCTAAAAAATATCTGGGAAGACTCGGTCGTGGTAACCAACAGGACTATTGATGTACACATCCGTAAATTAAGGGAAAAATTAGGTGAAACCTATGTTTCGACTGTAAAAGGAGTAGGCTATAAGTTTGAACTTTCCTAAGCAATTTTTCACACCACATATAAACACAGATTAATAAAGGTATTTACCTGATGATTAATCTGTGTTTTTTTATGTTGCCATTCTGAGGGATAATTTATTGTATAAGAATCAATATGGCTGAAAGCCTTCTGCTGGATCATCATTTCGACCGGAGTGCAACGCAGTCGAGAACCACGGAGTGTTCAGCCCAGCTAAATCCTTCTCTATAGATTTCTCCATTTCGCTGCTGGCAAAACCGGTTGGCTCCAGTAGAAAAGACGATTCTTCTATATTGTTTGCTCGTATTCACTTCAGTATCCTTCTTATTAAACCTTGAAATAAATTCGGGGTGACGGCCGTCTTAAAAAAATAAAATCGTATTTTTGCACTTCATTAATTAAAGCACAGTTTGAAATTTACCAATTTTAAAGACCTTATTCTTTTTGAAGACAACGATTTTATTGTGATCAACAAACCACCATTTTTAGCCTCGCTTGATGAGCGTGGTGGATCTGGTGAAACCAATGTGTTGCGCTTGGCCAAACAATACAGTGATGATGCACAGGTTTGTCACCGCTTAGATAAAGAAACTTCCGGCGCTTTAATTATTGCAAAAAACCCTGAAGGTTACCGCCATGCTTCTATGCAGTTCGAGAGAAGAAAGGTAAGTAAAACCTATCATGCAGTGGTTGATGGCCATGTTATTTTTGATGATTTAACTGTTGACCTACCCATTTTAAACGATGGCAATAAAAATGTAACCATTGACAGGGTTGAAGGAAAACGGGCTGAAACGATATTCAATTCTTTAAAATACTACAAACACTATACTTTGGTAGAGTGCAAACCCATTACCGGCAGAATGCACCAGATCCGTATCCACCTGGCCACGCAAAGAGCTGCTATTGTTGGTGATGAAATGTATAAAGGTAAACCCGTTTTTCTTTCTTCGATTAAAAGGGGCTATAGATTAACCAAAGGCGAAGATGAGCAACCAATCATGAAACGTTTTGCTTTACATGCCCGTCATTTGGTTTTTAAAGGACTTGATGATCAGGATATTGTGATCGATGCGCCATACCCTAAAGATTTTGCAACATTAATTAAATTACTGGACAAGTTCGACGCATAAAAGAAGTCTTTAAATTGGCGTCTTTCTTTGTTTTTGCTACTTTTGGCCATCGCCCTCTATTTAAAAAACAATAGAATGTACATCAGATTTGTAAATTACCTTGATAAGATCAACCAGTACCGGAAATCTAAAATATCAAACCGTAATTTCTTAATTATCCTTGCTGTAATTGTTGGGATTTTAGCTGGACTGGCCGCTGCCGCTTTAAAAAGTTTAACTCACCATATTGAAGAATTCCTCCAATCAGATTGGCACTGGAAGTATAAATATTACCTGTACTTTATATTTCCGATGATCGGTATTTTCTTAACGGTTTTGTACATCAAATACTTTATCCGTAAAAGCAAATTCGAAACGGGTTTAACGCCTTTGCTTTATGCCATTTCAAAAAAATCAAGCAAGGTAGAAGCACATAATATTTACTCCCAGATTATAACTGCAGCAGTTACGGTTGGCTTTGGTGGCTCCACAGGTTTAGAGGCTCCAATTGTAACGAGTGGATCAGCAATCGGATCCAATCTTGGCCGTGTATTGGGTTTATCGTACCGTGAGGTTACCATGCTTGTGGCCTGTGGCGCAGCTGCCGGTATTGCGGGTGCTTTTAACAGTCCGGTAGCGGGCATTGTGTTTGCCATCGAAATTTTATTGCCCGAATTTACCATTCCTGCATTTATTCCGCTTCTGTTGTCGGCGGCAACCGCAGCAGTAGTGGCAAGATTATTTTACACCCAACAACTTTTCTATTTGGTTACCGAAGGGTGGCAGGTTAATGCTTTATTTTACTATGTTATACTGGCGTGTTTTATTGGTTTATTTTCTATCTATTTTACCAAAGCAAATTATGCGGTAAAAGGATTATTCTACAAAATAAAACATCCTTACACCAAAGTAATGGTTGGCGGTTTGCTGCTGGGAGTTCTCGTATTTCTGTTTCCAACTTTATATGGTGAAGGCTACATTACGATAAAAGGGCTGTTAAAAGGTGATTATCATACGGTAATCAACAACAGTATTTTTGCCGACTATAGCTCAGTTTCGGCTGTGGTTGTACTATTTACGGTAGTTACCATCTTTATGAAATCTATCGCCACCCTTGTTACTTTAGGTGCGGGAGGTAATGGTGGTACATTTGCGCCCAGTTTAATTATGGGAGGATTAATCGGGTTTATCTTTGCTTATGTGGTAAACCTGTCGGGAATAGCACAGCTTAATGTTTCTAATTTTATCGTGGCGGGTATGGCCGCTGCTTTAGGTTCCATTATGCATGCACCTTTAACCGGTATTTTTTTAATTGCTGAAATTACAGGGGGATATATTCTAATGGTTCCATTAATGATCACCACTGCGATTTCTTATGCCATTAACCGCAGCTCGCAAAAACACTCCATTTACACCAAGGCACTGGCCGATAAGGGAGAATTACTATCTCACGAGGATAAAGACACAACGGTTTTAAACCAGATGAAACTGAAATACCTGATCGAGAAAAGTTATCCCCAGTTACAGATGAACGACCGTATTCCGGTTAAGATGAATGAAATTTTGCAATCGCATAAAAATATCTGTGCCGTTACCGATGAGCTGGGTAATTTTAAAGGCATTATTTATATCGAGGAGCTTTTTAATGAAATGATTAATCATCCCGATCAGGATAATTTACTGGCTTCGAGCCTGGTTCGGCCTGCACCGAATACCATAACAGAAAACGATGACCTGAAAATGGTACTGGAGAAAATGGAACGGGATAATGTGTGGATTTTACCTGTGCTTACCGCACAGAATCAATACCTAGGCTTTGTTTCTAAAACAGCTATCTTTAATAAGTACAGGGCTTTGCTGATGAGGCAGAACGATTATCTGAGTTAAGATTGTTTAATGTTGGAAAGTTGAAATGTTATAAAATTCAATGCATTAGTCGCTAAGAATTGTTCAGGCACCGGCTATTTCCAAGCACCTTTAAGTTTCAAATGATCTTATTAGATCACAAAACTGAAGGAAGAAATCTTAAAATACAGATCTCTCCATTCCGCTGCGCTTCAGTCGAGATGACGAAATGTATAAAAAATTTGGAATGTTGTCCGGAGAACCTTCAAACATTCCAACATGATAACTTTTCAACTTTTGTTGTGGCTATTCCGCTCTCTTTAAGCCAAATTTTTCAATGTTATAAAGTTCAATGCATTAGTCGCTGAGAATTGTTCAGGTACCGGCTGTTTTCCAAGCACCTTTAAGTTTCAAATGATCTTATTAGATCGCAAAGCTGGAGGAAGAAATCTTAAAATACAGATCTCTCCATTCCGCTGCGCTTCAGTCGAGATGACGAAATGTATAAAAAAATTGGAATGTTGTCAGGAGAACCTTCAAACATTCCAATATGATAACTTTGCAACCTTTGTTGGGGCTATTCCACTCTCTTTAAGCCAAATTTTTCAATGTTATAAAGTTCAATGCATTAGTCGCTACGAATTGTTCAGGTACCGGCTGTTTCCAAGCACCTTTAAGTTTCAAATGATCTTATTAGATCGCAAAGCTGGAGGAAGAAATCTTAAAATACAGATCTCTCCATTCTGCTGCACTTCAGTCGAGATGACGAAATGTATAAAAAATTGGAATGTTGTCCGGAGAACCTTCAAACATTCCAATATGATAACTTTTCAACTTTTGTAGGGGCTATTCCGCTCTCTTTAAGCCAAATTTTTCAATTTTACTGTACAAGTGGCTTCTTTGAATATCAATCTCATCAGCTGTTTTTGAAACATTCCAATTGTTTTTTTCCAGTTTGAATTTGATAAACTCACGTTCAGCATGGTCTTTATAATCCTGGAAATTGCTAAATGAATCAAAAGAAGAGGCTAATGCCGAACTGCCTGCCGCTGCATGCTGTGTGCTGTTAGCCGCACCGATATTGGTTCCGCCCCCCGGATTCGCGAAAGCACGTACATCGTTCTCGGTAATTACCTTATCGCTCAATATGATCAATCGTTCGATCATATTATGCAGTTCACGTACGTTACCTGTCCATGGTAAAGCCTGTAATGCGGCCATTCCAGCATCATTTATTTTCTTAACCGGCATTCCGTAATCGCTGCATATACTTTCTAAAAAGTTCTGGGCAATTATAGGAATATCGTCAATGCGTTCTGTTAAATGTGGTACATGGATATTGATTACGTTTAACCTGTGGTACAAGTCCATACGGAAATTACCATCTTCAATTTCTTTTAATAAATCTTTATTGGTTGCCGCTAAAACGCGCACATTTACTTCAATTTCCTTTTCACCGCCAACGCGCGAAATTTTATGTTCCTGTAAAGCCCGTAATACTTTTGCCTGGGCTGATAAACTCATATCGCCAATCTCATCAAGGAACAAAGTTCCGCCATTAGCCAGTTCGAACTTGCCGATACGCTGTTTAACGGCAGACGTAAATGAGCCTTTTTCGTGACCAAACAATTCACTTTCAATCAGTTCAGATGGGATTGCAGCACAGTTAACTTCAATTAATGAACTATCTGCACGGTTCGATTTTTCATGTAACCAACGGGCTACCAATTCCTTACCACTACCATTTGCACCGGTAATCAATACACGGGCATCAGTAGGGGCAACACGCTCAATCGTTTCCTTAATTTTTGAAATACTCTCTGATACGCCTAAAATTTCGCGGGTTTTGCTTGCCTTACGCTTTAAAACCTTGGTTTCAGTAACTAAAGTTCCACGGTCTAAACCATTTCGGACCGTAATCAGTAAACGGTTTAAATCAGGTGGTTTCGAGATGAAATCGAAGGCTCCTTTTTTACTGGCTTCGATAGCCGTTTCAACGGTTCCATGCCCGGATATCATGATAAAAGGTAAATCCGGTTTGATGATCTGTGCCTGTTCGAGCACTTCCATACCGTCCATTTTATTCATCTTGATATCGCAAAGAACCAGGTCGAAATTTCCTTTTTTGATCATTTCGAGGCCATCAATACCGTTATCGATATCTTCAACATCGTAATTTTCGTATTCCAAAATTTCGCGTAAAGTACTCCTTATCGCTCGTTCATCGTCAATTATTAATAATTTAGCCATTGTAGATGTATTCTTCTATTTGAAATGCGAATATATTATTTTTTAATTAATGTATAGTTTTTTAGACAATTTATAGGCTATAAACCATTAAACAAGAGAAAGGTTTTAACGATTATAATCCATTTTGAATTTGTTCAGGTTTGGCTTAAACTTTTTTGTCCGTTTTAATTCCAGTTCGTAAATACTTTGCCCCAGATTTTTCATAAAGGGGAAACAAACGGTATCATATTCATATTTGTTATCGTTAAAAATCCCATCTTCATTACTGTGAACCACCGCTGTCAGGAAAAATTCGATACCATTTTTAAAATCAACGAAGAAAGAATTATCGATAATATAACCATAGCTGTCGCCATATTTATTAAAAATCCTGATGTTGGGATCTGGCGTTACCTGTTCCCGTCCGTAATAAAGCATTTTTGCATAAGTAGGCCAAAATTCTTTCGGATCATATTTTGGGAAATCACTTTCTGTTGGGTATTTGCTCATATAAGTATAAATCAGCTTATAATCTTCGGCAGTGAGCTTCAATCGTTCATTCACCGGGAAAGCTTCAGGAAAGATCAGTTTCTGCATCAATTTCTGCTGATCGTTAATGGAAAAAGCATTTTTACCAGCTAAACTAAATGGTTTGTTCACCAACTTATCGGCACTGTCCAGATAACCTTTACCCATTACCAGATTGGTTAACTGCAGTTCATAATCTTTTGGATCATATTGTGCCGGTTGATCATACACCAATTTACGGCCATTGTAAAATTTAACCGGGTTGGTATGTTTAGCCGATTCGCCGGCATCGCCAATGGCTAAGCGGTTAAGAATCCGGCTATCATTTAACCCGTTTGCTTTTAACTTTTTATTGATTTCTGCACGGCCGATAAATTCAAATAACCGGTTAAAAGCATCGTTATCGCTGGTAAGCAGTATTTTTTTAATATAATGCTCAACAGAAGGCAAGTCGTTCCTGGCACTGGTATCTTTCGAAACTCTTGTTTGCCCTTTATAGGCACTATCGGTAATCATGATGCTTTTAGCGGTTAAACCGGTACTTTTTAGCCTATTTACCTTTTCGAGGGCAAAAATTACGGCAGCCAGTTTAACTGTACTTGCCGGATAAAAATAATGGCGCGGATCTAATGCGTAACTAAAGGTTTTGAAAATAGGTTTATTCCTGGCATCGCGGTCAATTTGGGTATAAAGGATCTGTATTTGATTATAGCCTGGCCGATGGAGTACTGCAGAAAAAAGTTCAGGTTTGCTTTCCATTAGCTTCTTTAGAAAAACAGTGTCGGTTTTTTGTGCCATAACAGATAAGCTCATCAACGAAAATGCAATCATTAAAATCCTTTTCATGGGTATAATTTGATTCCTAATTTAAGTTTTTCTATCAGAAAGCCCCATCTTGCATCATGCATTTTACATATGGTTTAATTTTATTCTTTTGGCCGCTTTTGGTGCAGGGTATTGTACCGGGAGTTAAAAGAGGTTACCCTGTAATCTCTAACTGTTACACAGCAGTAAACCCCTCAGCTGATTTCCAATCATTTTGCCACAAACCCGAATATTTTTATCTCCGCTTTACAGAATGATAATTCAAGTTAATGTGGATACTAATCCCTTGCTATTCATCGGTTTAATCTTAACCACCGTAAGCTGGTTATCTGATTCTAAATGAATAATTACTATTCAATAGGATAAATAAAAAGATTAGAATAAATTTTAAGGGGTTTTAAAATCAATTTTTAATTATATTTATGGCTTTAGGACGTTTTGGTTAGGTTATAGATGCAGTCATTCGAAATAGATAAAAGCGACGTACTCAAGGTTAAAAATGCAATTTTAGCTGGTGATGAAACTTTAAAGGCAGTTTTAGAGGAATACCATGCTTCAGAAATTGCGATTTTGTTCGAACGTTTGGATAAATCCGAACAACGGCACATTATAAACTTACTTCCTGCAGAGATAGCTTCGGAGATCATTTCGGAAATGGATGAAGAATCGCATCCGGAAGATTTACTCTTTGAGCTTCATCCCGATAAACGTACCGAAATTGTTGAGGAGCTGGATTATGATGATGCAACCGATATTATTTCGCAACTGGAAGATCATGAGCAGAACGAAATCCTGGAAGACCTTACCGAAGATCATGCCTCAGAAATCAGGAACCTTTTAACCTACGACGAAAAAACGGCCGGTGGTTTGATGAATACAGAGCTGATCTGTGTAAACATCAACCTGACCAAAAAAGATGCAATTGACGAAATTATCCGTCAAAGTGAGGAAATGGAAGAGTTTTATACCATTTATGTGGTAGATGACGAGGAAGTTTTCAAAGGCATTGTTTCGTTAAAAGACATCATTAAGGCAAAACACAATGCCAAAATAACCGAATTGGTTAAAATAGATGCCGTTTATGTTCATCCTGATACCGACCAGGAAGAAGTAGCCAACCTGATTTCTCAATATAATTTAACCAGTATTCCGGTAATAGATGAACACCAGAAATTATTGGGAAGGGTAACTTTCGACGATGTGATCGATGTAATTGAGGCGGAAAGCACTGAGGATATCCTCAAAATTTCAGGGGTATCAGAAGATGAGGAATTAAGCGGTAACTGGATAGAAGCCGTAAAATCGCGTTTACCATGGCTGATTATCAACCTGGGTACCGCTTTTTTAGCTTCATCGGTGGTGCGTTATTTCGATCCAACCATTAAATTGATTCCTTCGTTGGCTGCCTATATGACCATTATTGCCGGCATGGGCGGAAATGCAGCCACCCAGGCGCTTGCTGTAACGGTGAGGCGTATCTCACTTTACGATTTAACAGATAAACAAGCTTACAGAACAGTTTTAAAAGAATTTACAGTTGGTTTAATTAATGGCGCCGCTAACGGATTAATCGTATTTATTTTTGCCTTCTTTTTTGATGGAAATCCAATGCTTGGATTGGTTATCTTCCTGGCTATGACGGGTAATCTGATCATTGCGGGTATTACAGGGGCCGGTATTCCACTTATTTTAAAACGTGTAGGTATAGATCCTGCCATTGCATCATCTATAATTATTACTACTTTTACCGACGTTTTTGGCTTCCTCTTGATTTTAGGGTTGGCCAGTAAACTTTTATTATAATCAGGACCTGCCCGGTTTTGTGAATTCGGGATTCTATATCTGAAAAACTGAATAGGCGGCCTGCGAATTAAACTAAGACGAATAAAATTAAATCTGATCCACATGCAAACAACCAGACACGATTGGACAAAAGAAGAAATATACGAAATTTATAACAGACCATTTTTGGATCTGGTTTACGAAGCCGCTACTATCCACAGGGAAAATAAAGATTACAATGAAGTTCAGGTTAGTTCATTGATCTCTATAAAAACCGGAGGTTGTGCAGAGGATTGTTCCTATTGCCCGCAAGCTGCCCGTTACCATACCGATTTAGAAGTACAGCCTTTAATGCAGGTTAGCCAGGTAGTTAGTGCTGCTGTTAAGGCTAAAGAAGGCGGTGCATCACGTTTGTGTATGGGTGCAGCCTGGCGCGAAGTACGCGATAACCGCGATTTTGACCGTGTTATTGAAATGGTTAAGGCTGTGAACGATATGGATATGGAAGTTTGCTGTACTTTGGGTATGCTTACCGAAAATCAGGCACAGCGTTTGGCTGATGCCGGCTTATATGCCTATAACCATAACATCGATACATCTGAAGATGATTACAAACGTATTATTTCGACCAGAACCTACGATGATCGTTTAAATACCATTAAAAATGTCCGTAAAGCAAAATTAACCGTTTGCAGCGGAGGTATTATCGGTTTAGGCGAAACGGTAGAAGATCGTGTGTCGATGTTGCAGACCTTATCGAACATGGAGAAACATCCTGAATCGGTTCCGGTTAATGCTTTGGTTCCGGTAAAAGGTACACCTTTAGAAAACCAGCCGCGGGTTCCGATCTGGGATATGGTGAGAATGATTGCCACCGCACGTATTGTAATGCCAAACTCGGTGGTACGTTTGTCAGCAGGCAGAAATGAAATGAGTACCTTAGAGCAGGCATTTTGCTTTATGGCCGGCGCAAGTTCTATTTTTGCAGGCGACAAATTATTAACTACACCAAATCCTGCATTTACAGATGATATGGCCATGTTTGAACTATTGGGTTTAAAAACCCGCGAGGCTTTCAAAAATGGCCGTCCTGAAAACACAAGGATTAAAGAAGAAGCTGTTTAACCGGGAGTATAATTTTAGTGTGCCCGTATAATAAATAAAAAAATCCCGGCTTAACCGGGATTTTTTATTATCATTCTTTCTTTTTATTCGTGATGTCAGTTGTTTCCAACTGACACCAAATCAAGTCCTGTTTTATCATCTATTTTAGAGTCAGATGGTAACATCTGACCTCGCCTTAACAAGAAAATAACTAACCTGTTTATACTGCAGTTACCCTTGTTTCAATATTTCCTTTTGTAGCTTTAGAATAGGGGCATGCCCGATGTGCTTTATCAGCCAAAAGCTGTGCTTCCTCATGCGAAATGCCCGGAATGTGAACATCTAAATCTGCAGAGAGTACAAAAGCATTACCATCTCTGTTAAAGGAAACCAATACTTTCACATTAGCTTCACTAACATCCACACCTTCGCGCTCTGCTACACTAGCCAGCGCCCCTAGATAACATGGTCCCCAGGCAGCAGCAAATAATTCTTCCGGATTGGTGGCACCTCCCTGTCCGCCAAGTTCCTTTGGCTTTCTTAAATCGAAATCTAAAATTCCATCGCTCGATTTAATATGCCCATCTCTTCCTCCAATAGCTGTAACTTCAGCGGTATATAGCTTTTCCATAAATTTTTTAATATCCCTAATTAACAATTTATGCCCGCCTTTGTTTTAACAGGGTTTGTTCCCCAAAACCCACTTCGCATTAGAAATCGTAACCAGGGAAGCTACTACAAGATCAATTTTTTAAATTAAATCTTAATTTTTACCGAGAGTTTGTAGATATCGTAAGCTACCTTTTGGATAAGATCGAATTGTTCCGGAACCAAATCTTCACCTTTTTTTATCGCTAAGCCCTTATCATTTAACCGGATGAGTGGCACATGGTCAATTGCGCCGGTTCCTTGCTCCAAATTGTCTATTGCAGCATCTAACAAATAATTGGTGTTATTGGCAACCGGTTTTAAGGCATCGAAACTTTCGAAGATAAATTGATGTTCCTTATTGTAAAGCGAAAGCGTTGCAACATAAGAAGACAACAAATGGCTAAGTGCCGTAAACTGGTGCACTTCTTCAATAAACAATTGTTTGCTTTTAGGTTCAGAGAACATCCGTTGAAATAACGAGGCTAAATTGGCAGTACTTACATAAACCTCTTTCCGGGCCAGCTTATATTCTGTGCGGTTATAGTTCTTTTCGAAATATAATTTAGTTACCTGTTCGTAATATGCTTTATTGGCCTTCAGGATATCGAGCATGGCTTCTTTAAGTTTCTCATGCTCCCAGGTTGGGAATAGCGAGTAACTGGCCAGCAACGCAATCCCAGAACCAATAAAGGTATCGTAAATCCTTTCTCGGGCCAGGGCAATGGTTCCCATACCCAAAAAATCAAAGAGGATCAGGATATAGGGGGTCATAAAAAGTACACTTACCACATAGTTCTTCCGCTGGAAACTATAACAACCGATCATGCAGATCAACAGGATTACAAACAGCGTGTTTTTATCATTTACATATGTTACCACGCCCATACCGATAAATGCGCCTATGGTAGTGCCGATTAAGCGTTGGTAATTACGCTCTTTGGTTAAACTGAATCCTGGTTTTGAGATCACCAGGATGGTAAGCAGAATCCAGTAACTATGCGAAAAATTAAGGAGCTGTGATACCACAAAACCCAAAAGCATAACCACAGCAACTCTTAACGAATGCCTGAAAGTTGAAGAACTGTAAGTTAAATTCTCGGTAAACAGTTTAAAATCGAACTTCTGCCTGGTGATAAATTTCTCGGTATCTACTTCCGCCTGACGGATTTCCTTACTGTTCCTTACCTTAAAATAACTGAAAATGGTTTTTACCCTGGCAAGGATATTTTCGATGTTAACCTCAATGTTCTTCAGTGCAATAATACCCAGGGTATTGTATTCCTGGTTTTCGTTATTTTTCTCCAGGTTATTGATTTTGATCTTCAACCGTTCAATTTCGATCAGCAAACGTTTCGAAATAACTGGCGTTCTACCACTTTTTAAAGCAAAGGCTATATCATCCAGTGCATAAGAAATCCGTTTAATAGCCATTTCATAGTCAGATAAAATCCCTGCCTTATCAAAC
Organism: Pedobacter zeae; assembly: GCF_014196715.1. Lineage (GTDB taxonomy): Bacteria > Bacteroidota > Bacteroidia > Sphingobacteriales > Sphingobacteriaceae > Pedobacter > Pedobacter zeae. The sequence continues at coordinate 1,138,069 of NZ_JACIEF010000001.1, read as the reverse complement.
TGATCGTGCAGCTGCTGGTAGTTATAATAGGTAGACATTACCTGCTCAAACAGGTCAACCATATCTACAAACACCAATAAAAGAAAACGTCCTTCTGGTGTCGAATCCCTTACGATCTCGCGTGTCCTGAACAGTAATTCGCGCACAGCATCCTGTTTTTCATGAACGGAAACCTGAAGCTGTAACAGTTCGGTATAGGTTTTATCGTAGTTGTTGTTCTGATGATAAAATTTGGCTTTCTCGCGTAAAAACTCTGCAACCTCTATAATAGAATCACTTAAGGATTGCTGTACAAGACGGAAAGGTCGCAAGCGGTAAACAAAATAGCTTAAACCGGTATACCAAAGGCTACCCACCAGTACCATAAACGCAGATAACAATACTTCTTGCCAGGGCCTGATGTCATCAATACTTAATACCATGATTAACAGCACCGCAGTACCTACCGCTGCCGCCCTGACACCATAGATGTAAAACATCGAAAAAACAAAGCTCGATATGGCCAACAAAAATCCGATAAAAAAATGGTTTTTATTGGTTAAACCCGTGATCATAGAAAAGGTAAAAATTAAAGCAGTGGTAATGAGCATCGCATTCCTGCGGTGTACCATCGGACCCGGGGTATCGACCACACTTACGCATAAAGCGCCGAGCGACAAGGTCATCCCATATTTTAACATACCAAACTGGGCAAGAATTAAAGAGGGGAGCAGCACACCAATAGTAATACGGAGACCGTCGGCAAAGTACGTACTCAATAAAAAGTCCTGTATATTTCTAATGGGTTGCCTGATCTGCATATTACAAAAATAACATAATAGCTATTTTTTTTGTTGCGATTAAAATTAAGTTTTTTGCTTTTTTTAAATTTTTAAGCAGAAAATCGGTAAACAACTGATTAACAAAACAATAATAATTGTTTATAAGTAAATACCGGCCAATTGTTAATAACCATGGCCAACATGCTTAAAGCGCTATGCAAATACCTATTTAAGAAATATAAAATGTTGATAACCAACGTTTTTAAGTGAATAACTTTGTTTATAAAAACCTTTACATTTCACTTGACAAATGAAGCTTTTCGTTCTAAATTAGATCATATCAAATACGAAGTACTTTGAATTCTGATAAAGCAATCCAAAAGAGATAAAGAACCGAAAGGGAAATTGTTTCGGAATGTTTACAGGGAAAACGATTGATTTCTGAAAGGGTTAAACCGATTAAGAATATACATTGCCACCGCAAGGTCGGAAGATAAGAAAATCGAAAAGGCCCAGACAGAGCTTATGGAAAACTAAGAAGTTTACGAATGGAAGAGTTGGAAATAAATTTTCACGGATCGTAAAAGTTGCAAAACCTAACGAAAACGGAAAGATCAAAGTAACAAACGATTTGATGCTTTAAAATACAACCACGGTTGTTTTTAAAGTTAAAACGGGGAAAGAATCGAAAGAAGAAGTCCCCGTTTTTATTTTGCCCTGAGCATAATGCTGCTTTTAAGCCCAAATACACACGTGTTATCTGTGGTTAAATAAAAAAGATCATTCGATCAATTTGCCTTATTTTATCACTAAAATATTAAATTTACCAAATGGCCAAAAAAGGTAAATTAATTTCCAGTCCGTTAAAAAAGATATTCGTTTTAGATACCTCCGTAATCCTGTATGATCATGATGCGATCAACAATTTTCACGAACATGATGTAGCCATTCCGATCCAGGTACTTGAGGAGCTCGATAATTTTAAGAGCGGCAACGATACCCGTAATTTTGAGGCCAGGAGCTTTATCCGTTTAATAGATGAAACGGCCCGGCAGAAACTCATCAGCGACTGGACGCCATTAAAAAAAGCCAATTCTGGTAAATTTAAGGTAATCCTGAATGAAAATCAGCTGGTAGTAAATGCCGAGGAAGTATACGGGAAAGGTAAAATCGACCATAAAATTTTAAATGCTGCCTTAAGTTTAAAAGCCGAATATCCGCATAAACATGTGGTACTGGTTTCAAAAGATATCTGTTTAAGGTTGAAGGCCAAAGCACTTTCGTTAAATGCCGAGGATTATGAAACCGGAAAAATTAAAAATGTAGATGAACTTTATGCCGGTAAAACAGAATTAACCGATTTTTCGCCCGAAATAATCGAAGCGGTGAAACAACACCCTTTTTTGGCAGCCAACGATATTGGATTGCCGGCAAAAAATGCCAACCATTTTTATATTTTAAAAAATAAACGGAAAAATGCCAGCGTATTTTATAACAACAGCTTAAAAACCATTTCGGCAGTTTCTACCAGCCCCGTTTTTAAAATCAAACCCAAAAATATTGAACAGGCTTTTGCCATACATGCGCTGCTCGATCCCAACATTAAACTGGTGAGCATACAGGGCAATGCCGGAACAGGTAAAACGCTATTGGCTTTGGCAAGTGCTTTAGAGCAGCGCAAAAACTTCAGGCAGATCTATGTTACCCGGCCAATTGTTTCGCTGAGCAATAAAGACATTGGTTTCTTACCGGGTGATGCCAAATCGAAAACAGATCCTTTTATGGCACCTATATGGGATAACCTGCGGTTCATCAAAGAGCAATTCGCCGGTGATGATAAAATGTCGGATAAAATAGACGAATTAATTACCACTGAAAAGATTGCCATCGCGCCCTTGGCTTTTATCCGAGGCAGAACTTTAACCAAAATTTTCTTTATTATAGACGAAGCACAGAATTTAACCCCACACGAAGTGAAAACCATTATTTCGAGGGCAGGGGAACATACCAAAATTGTCTTTACCGGCGATATTTACCAAATTGATACGCCTTACCTCGACTCGGAAAGTAATGGTTTATCATATTTGATAGAAAATGCGAAAAATCATCCATTATATGCGCATATCACCTTACATAAAGGGGAGCGGAGTGAGCTGGCCAACCTGGCGAACGAGTTGTTATAAAGTTTAATCTCATTTACCTCCCGCTGATTCCGCAGAAAACGCGATAAGAGTACATTTTTTAAGTCTGCGTTAATCTTCTTAAATCTGTGGGCAAATTGATAAGGACTAATCTTATTTACCTCCCGCTGATTTCACAAAAAAACACAGATTGAACGCTTTTTTAATCTGCGCTGATCTTCTTGGGACTGCGGGAAATAAGATATTTGTGCTAGTGGTATTTCTTCAACGATCTGAAGGCGATAAACAAACCGATCAACGTTAAAACCGCACTCAATATAAATGGCGCACCCGGAAAATAAACAGGCGCCTGGCCTTCAATAAAATAAGCAAATATATGTGTCATAACCCAGGGTGCAAAAATAGCAGCCAGGCTCTGTAAACCCGTTAAAACACCCTGCATTTCGCCTTGCGCATTTGCCGGGATCTGGTTCGAAATTAACCCCTGCATAGCCGGTCCGCCAATTCCAGCCAAACCATACGGAAGCATAAAGGCAAACATCATCCAGCCCTTTGTTGCAAAAGCGAAAGCCACAAAACCTATTACGTACAGCATTAAACCAAAATAAACGGCTTTCTTTTCGCCAATCTTGGGTAGAATTATCCGGATTAATCCACCTTGCACAACACCGATAACCAAACCTACAAAACCCAGTGAATAACCTACCCAGGATGCATCCCAGTTAAATTTTTCCATGGTGTAGAAGGTCCAGTTACTTTGAACCGAATGGCTGGCAAAATACAATAAGAATAAGGTAGCCATTAAGCCCAATAAGGCCGGGTATTTACCTATACTGCGCAATGAACCGATCGGGTTTGCCCTTTTCCAATCGAAGGCCCTGCGTTTTTCTACTGGTAACGATTCGGGTAAAATGAAATAACCATACAGCCAGTTAATCAACGATAATCCAGCTGCTACCATAAAAGGCACGCGGGTACCAAAATGACTGAAAGCACCACCCAGCACGGGGCCCAAAATAAAGCCTACACCAAAAGCAGCACCTACCAGGCCAAAATTCTGTGCCCGCTTTTCAGGTGCTGAAATGTCGGCAATATAAGCCTGAGCCGTGGTAAAGCTTGCGCCGGTAATACCCGCAATAATCCGCCCAACAAATAACCAGATAATAGAAGGGGCAAAAGCCAGGAAAATATAATCGATGCCCAGGCCGAAAAGCGAACTTAACAACACGGGGCGACGGCCATAACGATCGCTCATGGCACCAATAATAGGCGAAAATATAAACTGCACCGATGCATATGCCAGCGTAAGCCAGCCGCCATATTCAGCAGCCAGACCAAAACCGCCGCCGGTAAAATCCTGTATAAGTTTTGGTAAAACCGGAATAATGATCCCAAAACCTGTAAAATCGATCAGGAGGGTAATCATAATAAAACTCATTGCAGATTTTTTCTTGTTAGCCATTTTCTTTGGGTTGAAACGCAAAAGTATTAGAATTAAGCCACAAACTCAATTTTAGTTCTCTACAAATCTACCAGGTTTTTGAAATCGGATGGATTTAATTCAAAAACTCTTAAACTGGCCTTCAGTAAATTAAAATCTACCTGGGAATAAAAAACCTCTAACAAAGGTCAAAACTTTTCCACAATGCCTTAATTCGGCATAATTTTGTTAAATTCGCAAGGTTATAGTAATACCTTTTTTAATATCGTTTTAAGTAACGAGAATAATAATTTATGGCAGAAGATTTAGAGAATCAACAGAACGACAAAATCATTCCAATTAACATAGAAGAGCAGATGAAATCGGCCTACATTGATTATTCAATGTCGGTAATCGTATCGAGGGCATTGCCTGATGTACGCGATGGATTAAAACCGGTACACCGCCGTGTGCTTTATGGCATGCTTGGTTTGGGTGTAACGAGTGGTAAGCCTTATAAAAAGTCTGCCCGTATTGTGGGAGAGGTATTGGGTAAATACCATCCGCACGGTGATGCATCGGTGTATTTTACCATGGTGCGTATGGCCCAGGACTGGAGCCTGCGTTACCCGATGGTAGATGGACAGGGAAACTTTGGTCACATCGATGGCGATTCGCCAGCTGCAATGCGTTATACTGAGGCCCGTTTTAGTAAACTTGCCGAAGAAATGGTTGCTGATATTAACAAAGATACCGTTGATTTTCAGTTAAACTTTGATGATACCGAGCAGGAACCAACCGTTTTACCTTCAAAAATCCCTAACCTCCTGGTTAACGGATCGAGTGGTATTGCCGTAGGTATGGCCACTAATATGGCACCACACAACCTTACCGAAGTAATAGACGGTGTGGTAAACTACATCGATAACCGCGATATTACAGTAGAAGAACTCATGAAGTTTGTAAAAGCTCCGGATTTCCCTACAGGTGGTATCATTTATGGTTACACCGGTGTTAAAGAAGCTTTTGAAACCGGGCGTGGCCGTATTGTAATGCGTGCCAAAGCCGAAATTGAAAGCGTTAAAGACCGCGAGCTGATTATCGTAACCGAAATTCCTTACCAGGTAAATAAAGCCCAGATGATTGAGCGTACTGCCGAATTGGTAGGGGAGAAAAAACTGGAAGGTATTGCCAACATTAAAGACGAATCGAACAAAGATGGTATCCGTATCGTGTACGAAATTAAACGCGATGCCAATGCTTCCATCGTATTAAATAACTTATATAAGTATACAGCGCTGCAAACCTCTTTTAGTGTAAACAACATTGCATTGGTAAAGGGGCGGCCACAAATGCTGAACCTTAAAGACCTGATTGCACATTTTGTAGATCACCGTCATGATGTTATTGTTCGCCGCACCAAATATGAACTGGCTGAAGCGGAAAAACGTGCACATATTTTAGAAGGTTATTTAATTGCGCTAGATCATTTAGATGAAGTAATTAAATTGATCCGTGCTTCGCAAACTCCTGAGGATGCCCGCCTGGGTTTAATGGAAAAATTCGGTTTGAGCGATCTTCAGGCACGTGCAATCCTCGATATGACTTTACGTCGTTTAACAGGACTGGAGCGGGATAAAATCAAAGAAGAATATGCAGAATTGATGAAAACCATCGAATATTTGAAATCTGTTCTCGCAGATGAGGGTTTACGTATGAAAATCATCAAAGATGAGCTAGAGGAAGTAAAACAAAAATTCGGCGATGAACGTAAAACGACCATTGTTCATTCTGCCGAAGACATGAGCATGGAAGATTTTATCGATGATGAAGAAGTTGTCATCACCATTTCTCATGAAGGATATGTTAAACGTACACCTGCTAGCGAATTTAAAGCGCAGGGCAGGGGCGGAAAAGGATCGAAGGGTAGTACCTCACGGAATGAAGATTTTATTGAGCACATGCTGGTGGCCACCAACCACAACTACATGCTGTTCTTTACCGAAGCCGGAAGGTGTTTTTGGTTAAGGGTGTACGAAATTCCTGAAGGCTCTCGCACCAGTAAGGGAAGGGCCATCCAGAACATTATCAATATCCCTAAAGAAGAAAAAATCAAAGCCTATATCAAGGTTAAAAATCTTAAAGATCAGGAATACTTAGAGAACAATTTCATTATTATGTGTACTAAAAAAGGTACCATTAAGAAAACTTCTCTTGAAGCCTATTCACGCCCGCGTGTAAATGGTATCAATGCCATCAACATCAACGAGGGCGATATCCTATTGGAAGCCTGTTTAACCAATGGCGAAAGCGAAATTGTAATGGCTTTACGCTCAGGAAGGGCCATCCGTTTTAACGAAAAAACCGTGCGTCCGATGGGTAGAACAGCTACCGGTGTACGTGGTGTTAGGCTCGCTCACGACCAGGATGAAGTTGTTGGCATGATTGCTGTTAACAATCCTGAAGTTACCGTGTTGGTGGTGTCAGAAAAAGGTTATGGAAAACGTACTGATATTGAAGATTACCGTGTAACCAATCGTGGTGGAAAAGGGGTGAAAACCATTAATGTTACCGAGAAAACAGGACAATTAGTATCCATTAAAGACGTTACGGATAGTGAAGACCTGATGATCATTAACCGTTCGGGTATTGTGATCAGGATTCCGGTATCAGCTTTAAGGGTAATGGGACGTGCAACACAGGGTGTGCGTCTGATCTCGTTAAAAGGTGATGATGAAATTGCATCGGTAACCAAAATCGATCATGAAGAGGATGAAGAAGAAACAGTTGATCTGGAAAGTGTAGTGGTAGATGGTGAGGAATTAGAGGCTGATACCACTCCAGAAGCGGATGACACTGAAGAGGAGGAGGATACAAATAACGAAACCGAAGAGGAAAATTAACTAAAATTAAGATTAGAATAAAAATTATGAAAAGAGTAGTTCTAAGTATATTTCTGGCAGGTGCGGTAAGTGCTGCTTTTGCTCAGAAAAGTGAAGTAACCGCAGCAAAGAACGACTGGGGATTATTCCAGCTAACTTCTGCAAATGCATCGACACCTCTGGCGAAAAAACTGGAATCATTGGCAAAAGGACTGGCCCATACCGATAAAGCCATTGCAGATGAGAAATCTAAGGTAATGCCTGAAGCATGGTCGTACCGCGCATTATTTGCTTCTTCTGTAGCTATTTTAGATTCAACCAGTGCAGCAAATGCTGATGCCAATTTGAAAATTGCCCAGGATGCAATTGCGGAAGCTAAAAAACTGGATACCAAAGGAAATGAAAAAGACAACATTAATCTGGCTGAAACCAACATCAGCAATGCTGTTAGGAACGGCGGTATAATCGCTTACAATAAGAAAGATTACAAAAGAGCTTATGAAAAATTTGTAGCGGCCACGGTAATCAATCCTCAAGATACTGCCATGTATTTAAATGCAGGTATTGCAGCAAGGAATATCGAAAATTATCCGGACATGATTACCCAGTTTAAAAAGGTAATTTCTTTAAACTCTCCACAGTCTAAAGATTTATATTCTGAAATTATCAACGCTGTTTTAAGCAAACAAAAAGATACTACCGCTGCATTGGCCTTAATTAAAGAAGCTACTGCAAAATTCCCTGATAATACCGATTGGATCAAGACTGAAACACAGATTTATATCGATAGGGGTGATGCCGCAAAATCTGAGCAGATGTTAACAGCCCTGGCGACAAAAGAACCTAATAATGCTAACTATCAGGTTTTACTGGGTAATATCTATTTTAGTCAGGCTTTAAAATTACAGGCCGACAGAAATAAAATCGACTCTAAAAAAGTGAAGGAATTTAACGAAGTAACTGGCAAAATGAATGCTTTGTTAGATAAATCGCTTCCTTTTTATAAAAAGGCATTAGAGATCGATGCGAAAAACCAGGGCGCATTGGAAACACTGAAAACAATTTATGCGTTTAGAAACGATACTAAAAATTACGACGATATTAAGAAACGTTTAGACGCTTTGCCTAAACAATAATCCGAGTCCGCATAAAAAAAAGAGCCCTGAAATTTCGGGGCTCTTTTTTTTATGTTTATTTTTATGGTTTATTACAGTTTACCTTCATTACATTATTCTATGCAGAACTGCCTTAAAATATCTTTAACCGCCTTAATTTTCATCTCTTTTAATGCTGTAGCTCAAAAAAGCCAGATCCTGATTGCCAGGAATGCTGTAGGTAAATTGCAGGCCTCAATAGCCAATAAAGAGGATGAGAAGAAGCAATTATCGATTATTAATGAAGGCTTAAAATCGATAGAATCTGCAGAAAAAGACAATAAAACAAAAAACTGGACCGAAACCTGGTCGATAAAATCATATCTCACGTCATTTGCATCATTAATTGATACGGATCCGAACAATGCCAATAAATTTTACGATAGTGCGGTAGAGGCGATTGAAAAAGCAAAATCTTTAGACCGTTATAACGACAATGGTGGAATGATCAAGGCCTCGAGCCATAATATCCTGATCAAAAAACAGGAGAAGGGCAATGAAGCGTTTTTCAACAACGAATTTAAAGAGGCTTTTACCGATCTGAAAGAAGTATCTGACAATTTTCCTGCTGACACCACATTAGCCTTAAACACAGCCATTTGCGCGTTAAATATCCAGGCTTACGACGAATCTTTAACCTATTTTAAACGCGCAAAAGAAAATGGAATCAGAAATCCGTCTGTTTTTCAGAAAATGGCGCAGATGTACGTGGTGAAATCGGAAAATGAAACCGCTATTAAAACGCTGGAAGATGGTCTTGTGCTTAATCCGTTCAATCGCTTTCTAACTAACGATTACATTAATCTTTTACTTGATACCGAGAATTATAGTAAAGCCCAGGGACTTATTGAAAATAATTTAAAAGTAGAAAAAGGAAATAAACTATTGTATTTTCTTTATGGCTACCTGCAACAGGTTGGCGGAAATAATGCTACAGCCATATTGGCTTACAATAAAGCTTTGTCTACAGATCAAAATTATTTCGACGCATTGTATCAACTGAGCTTGGCATATATCAATACTGCAAATGAAACGCTCAATAAAAATGATGCCGATAAAGCTTCCAAATACAATGGATTAATTAACCATGCTCAATTTGCCTTGCAGCGCGCAAATGAAATTAACCCGAACGATAAAAAAACCGTACAGCTACTCATCGATATCTATACCAAAAAGAAACATACCGACAAAGTTCAGGAGCTTAACCGTAAACTTCAGGAACTCTAGATAATCAGGCAAATCCACATTGATAGGGATGTAGCAGAAACTACAACTTAACATAATATTAATTATAGGACAAATAATAATATACAATTAAGAGTGAAACAGTTGTATTAATCTGACGAAAAATTAAATCATTAAATGTTTTTTACGTAGCTTTAAGTATCCTTTAATTTATAAACGCTCAGGCAATTATGAAACGACTATTGCTAAAGGTAAATTCCTTAAAGAACCTGGCTCGTTTTAAATTCATATCTATTTTTGTAATTCTACTTTTTTCGTTTAAAACAAAAGCTCAAAAATCAGAACCGGTTAAAGCCAACCTCGGCGAAATTGTAACACTGCATTCCAACATTTTAAACGAAGACCGAAAGCTACTGATTTATGCACCTGAAAAATCAGAGAAACGGTACCAGGTAATTTATGTTCTTGATGCTGACAACCATTTTAACCAAATGGTAGAATATTCTAAATATCTTAGCCGGCAAGATGTATATGCTATTCCACCACTCATTGTGGTTGGAATTACCAATACAGACCGTAATCGTGACCTCACTCCATCGCATAGCATTCTGGATTATTTTGGAAAAGCTGACACTTCTGGCAAGTCTCCGTACAAAAACAGTGGAGGAAATGAACAGTTTTTTCAGTTCATTCAGAAAGAGCTTCAGCCCTATGTTAATTCGAATTACAAAACGCTTCCTTATAGCATTTTTGCAGGGCATTCTTTTGGTGCACTCACTGTTATCAATTGCCTGATTAATCACCCGGATCTGTTCAATGCGTATATTGCAGCAAGCCCTTCATTTTGGTGGGACCAAAAATTCCTGCTCAAGCTCGCTGATAAAAAACTGAAAACTATTCCTGTTTTACCAAAAACACTTTTTTTTAGTGATGGCAACGAAGGCGCATCATCTGATCCTCAGTTCCATACTGATGTACTAAAGTTTGATTCTTTACTCAAAAAACAGAATATTAAAGGATTAGATTTTAAATACAAGGGTTATCCTAACGAAAGTCACATGACTGTTCCCATAATATCCTATTATGACGGACTCCGGTTCGTTTATCGCCAATGGGAACTTCCGCCAATAAACGACCAAAAGATAAATTCTGAGATTATTATGGACCATTATAAAACATTATCCCAAAAGTTTGGATATCCGATTATACCGGATGAATCGTATTTTAACGGTTGGGCGCAATGGCTCATCAAATATCCGGCAACTTTAAAAAATGGCATTGATCTGCTGAAAATGAATACCGCTAATTATCCCTCTTCTCCGAGAGCCTTCATGGCACTTGGCGCAGCATATACCAAAAATGGGGAGAAACAAAAAGCAATTACGGCATATAAAAAAGCCGGTGCACTGGATCCTGCTTCAGATGAAATTAAGTTGCGCTTAAAAGAACTTCAAAACAATTTACAGCCTTAACCTGTACTAAAATAATGTACGATCATTACAGTTTCGAAGAGGCTACTGCTTACCAGATCCAGCTCGCCAGGCAATTAAAATTTCACCCGGTCCAAAAAATCGAAACGATTGCCGGTGCAGACATCTCATTTAATAAAAACAGTTCAACGATGTATGCCGGAATGGTGATATTAAGTTATCCTGATATGATCCTGAAATCTTTTGCACTCGAAACCTACGAAACCAATTTTCCGTATAAACCAGGTTTTTTAGGATTTAAAGAAGTGCCGGCCTTATTAAAAGTTTGGGAATTGATAAGCTCGAAACCAGATGTGGTCGTGTTGGATGGCAACGGAACTTTACATCCGCGCCGCATGGGAGTTGCATCGCATTTCGGGATCCTGGCCAATCAGGCCACCATTGGATGCGCCAAAAGCCTTCTGTATGGAGAAAACCATGTTCCAGAAAACAGGAAATTAAGCAGTACAGAAATCAACAGTCATGGCGAAACCCTGGGTTTTGCTTTGCGTACCAAAATCAATTCTGCCCCGGTTTTTGTATCTGCAGGTTACCTGATTACCGCTGATCAAAGCCTGGAAATCATAAAAAAATGCACTGGAAATTATCGTATCCCCGAACCAACACGTATGGCACACAACATGGTAAACGATTTTAGGACCGGAAAACTGAAAGCCGGTTTTCATGAAGTACAGGCGCCGCTGACTTTATTTTAATAAAGAACCCGTTATCCTATAGGAGCACTTACACCCAATTTATCCCCTTTTTAAGCAATTGCAGTGTTTTATATTCTTCTGAACCTTCTTTTGGCTGAACATTGTAGCCCCAGTTGGCCTGAGGAGGCAAGCTCATTAAAATAGACTCGATCCGGCCATTGGTTTCCAGTCCGAATTTTGTTCCTGAATCATAAACCAGGTTAAATTCTACGTAACGACTACGGCGCTGATATTGCCATTCTTTATGTTTTTCGGTAAATTCTTTATCCCGGTTACGGTCTATCAGTTCGGTATAGACCGGTAAAAATGTTTCGCCGATATTGATGGAAAAATCCAAAATCTCCTGCCAGGATAAACCGGTGTTTTGAGGTTTTAAGCGATCATAAAAAATACCACCAATTCCGCGCGTTTCTTCACGGTGTTTAATAAAGAAATAGTCATCGGCGTGGATTTTAAATTTTGGATAAAAATCAGCTTTGAACTCGTCGCAGGCCTGTTTTAATTTATGGTGAAAAAAGCGGGCATCATTTTCAAACACATAATGCGGGGTTAAATCGATACCGCCACCAAACCAACGGGTTTCTTCATTTAATTCAAAATACCGGATGTTCATGTGGATAATCGGCACCAGAGGATGGTTTGGATGAATTACGATAGAAACGCCAGTTGCAAAAAAATCATCTTCGGTAACATTAAACGCTTTTTTTACCGCATCGGGTAGTTGACCATGTACCGCAGAAAAATTAACACCACCCTTCTCGATGATGGCACCGTTCTGCATAATCCGGGTACGGCCGCCTCCCCCACCATTTCTTTCCCACAATTCCTCTTCAAATTTTCCCTTGTCATCGGCAATTTCCAATCCGCGACAGATTTCATCCTGAATCTGTTTATACCGCTCTGCTACTTCTTCTTTAAACATGATGGCTTTTTCTATTTCCATACAAATTTAAGGCTATTCGAACAGCAAAGCTGATTTATATTGATATAGTACATTTTATTGACATTGCTGTTTTAGTCCGTAGCCTAACCGAACGCTATTTTTCTAAATAATTAAGGTCTTTATTAAAGCTTTCCTTTAGCGAAGCAACCGAAATCATGGCGATTACCGTTACAATTCCCATGACAATAAATCCGGCCGATACGATATTATAACGATGAACAAAGAATTCGAAAACGAAAGTTATCGGAATCAAGGCACCGCGTACAAAATTCGGCGCTGTGGTGGTTACCGTCGAACGGATATTGGTACCGAACTGTTCGGCTGCAATGGTTACGAATGTAGCCCAATACCCTACTGCGAAGCCCATAAACAGGCAGATCAGGATAAAATTACTTTCTGTTAAACCTTTACTGTTTAAATAAACAAGTACCGTAATTACAGATAAACTTTGAAAAATAAGCACGGTTTTCTTACGCGATCTTAAAACTTGTGCCAGAACCCCACAAACCACATCGCCAATGGCTATACCAAAGTAAGTATACATAATACCGGTGCCGGCGTTAAGCAGTTCTTTTGCACCAAGTGCCTTTCCGATCTCTGGCGATTGGGTAACCAAAATCCCCACAATAAACCACAGCGGAAGTCCTAAACAGATACAGGCCAGGTATTTTAAGAACCGCTTGCGGTCAGAAAAAAGCATAAAGAAATTGCCTTTCGAAACCTCCGAACTTTGTTCGGCATGTTTAAACATCCCTGATTCGAATGTACCCACCCGTAAAAGCAATAGCAATAGCCCCATTCCCCCACCTACAAAATAAGCGGTTTCCCACCTGAAATGCTTTCCGATGGTAGCTGCTGCTGCTGCACCCAATAAACCAATTCCGGCCACAACCATGGTTCCATAACCGCGTTTTTCTTTGTCCATAGTTTCTGTAACCAAAGTAATTCCGGCTCCAAGTTCTCCAGCCAGGCCAATGCCGGCTATAAACCTGATAATGGCATAGGTATGTACATCAGCTGCAAAACCGTTGGCTATATTGGCTAAAGAATACATTAAGATTGAACCGAACAACACTTTAATACGGCCAAATTTATCGCCGATAATTCCCCAGAGCAATCCGCCAAGCAATAAACCGAACATCTGCATGTTAATTACATACTCCCCTTCGGTACGCATGTGCTCGGCAGAAACACCTATGTCAGTAAAGCTTTTCAGGCGAACTACAGAGAATAAAACAAGGTCGTAAATATCAACGAAATAGCCCAGGGCGGCAACAATGACTAAGAAAATTACATTACGGTTGTTGGTTTTTGCTTGATGATCCATTTAAATATCTGGTTTAATCGCTGAAAGTACGCAATAACACAAATATTTAAAATAGATTTTTAAAAATAAAAGCCACCCCGTGTCAGAGTGGCTTTTAAGATCCTACATAAGATTCTTTTTTGTAGTGTCAGGTGGCGTTTTTGTTGTATCTGGCACTTTTTTAGCTGTCGTGTCCATTGGAGCCGTAGTGGTCGAATCCGTCTTTGTACTGTCTGAAGAACCAGCCATATTTTTTGACGAATTGCATGCTGATGTGGCTATCATAAGAGAACCCGCAAAAGCAAGACTTAAGATTATTTTTTTCATAGTTTTTATTGTTATCTATCAACCTAACAACCTTTTAATCATTTGGTTTTGTTTTTTTCTTCAAAAAATAAAATTTTTAAATATATCATACTGATTGTTAATAGATTACAATACAAAATAAATGCTATTGATATGATTTTTTAAATTATTCGGCAGATTTAGAGGTTTATTTGAGCACGGTGCACAACACGATCCATCCATACAGCCGGGTATTTAACCGAAGGCTAAACTGTAGGCTATGTTACTTAAAGCCGCTAACAGGCCAATAGGATTAACCTGAATACCAAATGAGGTAAATTACCGAAATATTACTGAAACAACCCGGCCAAAACTTTAAAAGATGATAAAACTTTCTGATATTAGTGAATATGATTATTTCTCAAAACACCCTGAAATGGGTAATGCGCTTTTACCCGCCTTTGTTTTTCCAGCGCATTTGGGTTCAGAAATTTGAAAATGAATTTAGAAGCTGTACGGTTAAATTAAGCAAGAGCTTCCTGAATAAAAATTATAATGGCTCTATTTTTGGAGGAACCATTTATGCTGCAACAGATCCTTTTTACGCCCTGTTGTTTGATCAATTGATGCAGAGACGTGGGTTTAAGGTGCGTGTCTGGCTTAAAAGTGCCTCTATACAATACTTAAAACCTGGTCGTTCTACCTTATATTTTACCATAACCGTAACCGATGAAATGTTGAACGAGGCTGAGCATGCTTTAAAAACCGTTGGAAAATTTGTAAAAGCTTATCCAATGGAAATTACCAATAAAAGTGGTGAATTGTGTGCGACCGTTATGAATGAAGTCTATATCCGAAACCTGCACCAAGGCGAAATGCCAAGGGTTGCCTATTAATTTTAGATTATGCCGAGTATTAAGAGTTTAATTTTGCAGGGCGAAGGTGTAATGCTCGATTTTAAGAAAACCATTACCAGTACTGAAAAAATTGCCAAGAGCCTGGTCGCATTTGCCAATAATAAAGGGGGTAAGTTATTGATAGGTGTAGCCGATAATGGCTCAATTAAGGGTGTTAAATCGGAAGAAGAAGAAAAATACATGATTTTAACTTCTGCACATCAGTTTTGTAAACCTGCTATTGAACCGCATTTTGAAGAAATTTATGTAGACGATAAACTGGTTTTAGTGGTTAATATCCCTGAAAGTGATACCAAACCGCATTATGCACTTGATGATCAGAAAAAATGGTGGGTTTACATCCGTATTGACGATAAAAGTGTATTGGCGAGCCGTATTATTGTTGAAGTATTGAAACAGGAACATAAAAATAAAGGAGTACTGATCTCCTATTCTGAAAACGAAAAAAAATTACTCGAGTACCTGGAACAGCACGAAAAAATAACACTGAAAGAATTTAGCAAGCTGTTACGGAGTTCGTACCGAAAAGCCCAGAAGGTATTGGTCAACTTAATTTTAACCAATGTAATTAAATCGCATACCAGCGAGAAAGAAGAGTACTTTACGGCGGTGAGATAGTTGTATTTACGGGCTTTTCCACTGAAAGCCGTCGCCCTGAACTTGTTTCAGGGCCCAAGCAAGAGATTTCATATCTAAAATACTGAAATAAATTCAGCACCACGATTACGTTTATTAAAAACCGCGTACTAACTTTTCTACATTCCTATTTTTTGAGGTTTAAAAACCCGACCTTTGCAAACCTATGTTTTCTAAAATTTATACCAAATATAAACCCTATTACAAAGAAAACCTTCATTTGGCGTTACCAATTGTTGGCTCGCAGGTAGGCCATACACTGGTGCAAATGGCTGATAGTATTATTGTTGGTCATTTTACCGATACCATTCAATTAGCTGCTGTATCGCTGGTTAACAGCATATTTATACTCATTTTAGTGATCGGCCTGGGTATTTCCTATGGGTTAACACCCCTAATTGCCCAGGAAAACGGCCGTCAGAATTACGATGAATGTGGTAAACTCTTATCCAATAGCCTCATCATCAATATCTGCGTTGGGATTTTTTTGTACATATTGGTGCAGTTGGGAATATTTTTCGTAATCGATCACCTCGAACAAACACCGGAAGTAGTGCATTATGCCAAACCCTACCTCAACCTATTATCGGTTTCCATCATCCCCCTGTTGATTTTTCAAACTTTTAAACAGTTTGCAGAAGGCTTGGGTTTTACCAAACAGGCTATGTTTGTTTCCATCTGGGGAAATGCCCTCAACATCATCCTGGGGATTATTTTTGTAAAAGGCATGTTCGGCATCAAACCAATGGGTGTTAGCGGTGTAGGCCTAAGTACTTTGATCGATAGGCTGCTGATGGCAACCGTCATGTCGGTTTATGTATTACGCTCACAACATTTTAAAAAATACCTGATCAGTTTTAAAGCTACTTTCTACGATAGGTTAAGGGCTATTAAAATTGCTAAGATCGGCATGCCTGTTGCGATGCAGTATTCATTTGAAATCAGCGCTTTTAGCGGTGCTGCCGTGCTGATCGGTACCATTGGTGCAGCAGAACAGGCCGCACACCAGATTGCAATCAGCCTGGCAGCAATGACCTATATGATTGCCAGTGGTGTAGCTTCAGCAGCAACCATTAAAACCGGAAATAACTTTGGAAAACGTAATTTTGATGACCTGCGCAAATCAGCAATAGCCAGTTACCATGTTATTTTGCTGTTTATGTCGTGTACAGCCGTCATTTTTGTATTGGCCAACAACATCATGCCTTTTATCTATACAGAAGATGTAATGGTTATCCCAATTGCAGCGCAATTATTGATCATTGCCGGATTTTTTCAATTATTTGACGGGACCCAAGTGGTAGGATTAGGCGTTTTACGTGGTATGGGCGATGTAAACATCCCGACCATTATTACCTTTTTAGCTTATTGGGTAGTGGGTATTCCGATAGGATATTTACTGGGATTTCATTTCGGCCTGGGTGTAAATGGAATCTGGTACGGGTTAACCCTGGGTTTACTGACTGCTTCTGTCCTATTGTTTTTAAGGCTTCAGAATAAGACCAGGAGTTTAAAAGAGGGATAGTTGCCCTAACACGAACCGTCATTTCGACCGAAGTGGAGAAATCTAAAATACATAATTTCTTAGAGACAGATTTCTCCATTTCGCTACGCTTCAGTCGAAATGACGCGAGCTGCATAATAAAATGAGAAGTTTGTCCTAACACGAATCGTCATTTCGACCGAAGTGGAGAAATCTAAAGTACATAATTTCTTACTCATAGCAACTGTATTACTTCCCTCCAACATTCACTACTACACCAATGGTAAAGATAGAATTGCCGGCAGACATATATTTACGGCTCTTTAAGCCAATATTACTACTCGTGGTATATTGGAGCTGAAAAGTTTTACTGAGTGCCATACGCGTAAAAAAAACGGGTTCGAAGAAAATATTATCTTCTTTCGGTTGCACTACTCCATTTAAAAAGAACCGGTCCATTTTTACGTGGCTGATCCTTAATGCCGTGCCATAATTAATCGGAAAATCCTTTCCAAATAAATGAAGGTTGTTCTTCTTTTTAGAACTATAATTAACCTGCAAGAAAGCTTTGCGGTAATCTATCTCCTGCAATTCACTGCTAACCAACATATCATTCTTAAAATCACGGAAAGTGATATCGCTCCAGCCCTTTCCTACACCACCATAAATTTCGATGATCCGGTTATCATCAGGACCAAAAGTATCAAAATAACCGCCACCGATCTCAATCAGTTTATGTCCAAAATCCTTTGTTTTCCGTTCACTATTCATCCTCGAACCACTAAAGAGTACACCAATATGATCTGAAACGGCATAAGCACCATTAATACTGGCATTGCCTTTTAGTGAGATGTGTGCACCGCCGCTAAATTCGCCCTGTTTGCTCAACATTGGCGTATTGGGAACGTTTGGCATATAAACAGAAGAACAACTGGCGGCAAAAAGCGCTAAAACTGGGAGTGTAAATCGTAGGTATTTAATCATAGATGCTATATAAACAGATTTTAAAAGCAAAAATTGTGTTAATGCTCCATTTTCATGAAATCCATTACCCTTTTAAATTCGTCGTGTAAACCGGCTTTTAAATGTATTTTTTCTTTGGTTACAGGGTGAATAAATTCCAGTTCAGAAGCATGAAGCAGCATCGTTGTCATATTCCATTGCTCCTTGAAAAATTTATTCTGTTTGTTACAACCGTGTGTCCGATCTCCAATAATGGGATGAAGGATATGGCTGAAATGCCTTCTCAACTGATGCATCCTTCCGGTTTTAGGTGTAGCTTCTACCAGCGAGTATCTCGATGTTGGATGCTTGCCGAACGCTACGTCAATCTCTGCCCTTTGCAACGTTCTGAAAGCGGTAAAAGCATCCTGGAGCGTCCCGTTTTCTTTAGACAAGGGATAATCGATACCCATGGTATCGGGCGTAAAGCCTCGTAGTATGGCCAAATACTTTTTATCAGTTTCTGCATTCATAAATTGCTGATGCATAGCAATTTCAGATTGCTTATCAAAAGCAAAAAGTAAGATTCCGCCAGTTTTACGGTCTAAGCGGTGTACCGGACTAACGTGCTTGCCTACCTGGTCCCTCAGCAGCTGCAGGGCAAATTCTGTAGCATCCCTGGCAATAGAAGATTGATGTACCAAAAGGCCATGGGGTTTGTTAATTGCAATTAAATGCTCATCCTGGTAAATAATCTCCAACATATTGCCGCGAAGATAAGGATATTATATTTTCTGGGTGCTGCCTATGCAAATAAATCAAAAGCCAGGCGGAAAGTATTACAATGGGCATCCACAATATCCTTGATATGGACCGAATAACCTCCACCCATACTGACCTGTAAAGGCAGATTTTTATCCTTACAGGCCTGCAACACCATCCTATCGCGCTCTTTACAGGCGGCTTTACTCAAGGCCAGTTTACCCAGTTTATCAGTTGAAAGCACATCTACACCAGAAAGGTAAAATACAAAATCAGGCCGGGCTTTTTCGAATGCTTTTTTAAGGTTGGTGTTTAAGATTGATAAATAGTCCTCGTCCTGCAGGCCATCTTCCAATGGCACATCCAAATCGGAAATCTCTTTCCGGAAAGGGAAATTTTTATCACCATGCATCGAAAAAGTAAATACCCGAGGCTCATGCCTGAAGATTTCTGCAGTACCATTTCCCTGGTGTACATCTAAATCAATAATTAAAATACGGTTAACTAAATCATTATCTAACAAATAATTAGCTGATATTGCCTGATCATTCAGCAAGCAAAAACCTTCACCCCAATTGCTGCCGGCATGATGTGTTCCGCCTGCCACATTAAACGCAATGCCATGCTCCATAGCAAAACAGGAACCATCAATTGTACCCTTCGCAATCCGCAGTTCCCGTTCCAAAAGCTGTGCATTTAAAGGAAAACCTATGCGCCGTTGATCTTTGGCCGAAAGGGTCAGATCCCTTAATTGCTCCCAATACGCTTTTTGATGAGTTAACAACACCACTTCCTCACCAAGCAGGTCGGGACTAAATAAATTATGGTGCTCAATAGTGCCTTCATGCAAAAGCTGCTCAGGTATCAGTTCATATTTTAACATGGGAAACCGGTGCCCTTCCGGTAAAGGATGTACGTATATTGGGTGCCAGGCAATTTTGATCATTTGCCTAAAATCTCCCCTACATGTTTTTCGATATTGGTGCAAATCTGATCTACAGGCAAGTCGTTGGCATCATAACCAAATGGATTTTCTATTTCTTCAGCTATAAGCTCCAAACTTGCTAATACATAGAGGATAAAGGGTACAATAGGAACCACAAAATAGCCCAAACTGAACACCCATCCAAACGGCAGGGTAACCACATAAATAAAGATAAACTTTTTAATGAAGGCACTATATGAAAATGGGATCGGCGTATTTTTAATCCTTTCGCAGGCACCGCAGATATCGGTAAACTGATTAAAATCGCCTGATAATACAATAAACTGCTCCTGGGAGATGGCTCCTTTCTCGAGCAATCCGTAAAGCCTGTTGATTAAACTGCCTGCAATCTGGTTTGGAATATGTTTGCCTTCTTCTACTTCGATCAAAAAACTGTTTTTACCGAAATATAATTTTTCACGCAGGTGCTCTTTTAAGCCAAAAGCATATTTAGGTATTCCATACTCGAAAAAACGGACATCTTCATCTGCAAGTTTAAGCGCCTTAATTTTCATGGCCAGGTTACGGCTCACATTCGTTAATGATCCCAGAAGCTTCCTGCCTTCCCACCACCTGTCGTAAGCAGTATTGGTCCTGAATACCAATAGCAGCGATAAAACAAAACCCAATAAACTGTGCATCATACCAACATTGGTCACATAGCTACTCTTTGAAAGCTGGAAGAAATTCAGTTCGGCAAAAGCCACCAAACCTGAAAAGAAACCAACGGCAAGCATTAAAGGCCACAGTTTTCTGAAAGTATCACTTTTGTGGATATGGAAAATGAAGGCACTCCAGTTTTTAGGATTGTAGTTGATCATTTCTATTCGTTTTACTTTAAGATATCGTTACTCACTTTTAATAACACCTGTCCGGCTACATAAACGTCCTCATAAGAATTATAGAGCGGCACGGCACTTAAACGGATCACATCAGGTTCGCGCCAATCTCCAAGAACATGATTGGCCATTAAACCATCAAAAATCTGCTTGCCCTTGTGCCGGGCAATAATGGATAACTGTGCACCCCTGTCTTCGGCTTTTTTTGGCGTAATGATTTTATATTGCTCAAATCCTAAATACTTATTTACCTCATTTATAATAAACTCAAGATATTCAGTTAAAGTAATACTCTTACTTCTTAAGGGATCAATAAAACCCGCCTTTTCAAAAATCTGAAGGGATGCATGATATAAAGCCATTGGCATAACCTGGGTACAACTCACCTGCCAGCCATCCGCTCCGGCCTCAGGAACAAAGCCTTTTTCCATTTTAAAGCGACTGCTTTCCTGATAACCCCACCAGCCGGCAAAACGACTTAAAGCAGTATTGTTAAAATGTTTTTCATGAACAAAAATTCCACTGATACCTCCGGGACCAGAATTCTGATATTTGTAAGAACACCAGCAGGCAAAATCCACCCCCCAATCATGAAGTTTTAACGGAACATTCCCGGCTGCATGCGCCAAATCCCAGCCTACAATGGCTCCAATTTCATGGCCGGCTTTGGTAATAGCTTCCATATGGTACCATTGCCCGGTGTAGTAGTTAATCCCGCCAAATAATACCAGGGCAATCTGATCAGCATTATCCTTGATCTGAGCCACAATATCGTCTGTCCGAAGTACTTCCTCTCCTTCACGCGGAAAAACCTCTATAATCGCTTCTTTTGGATCAAAACCATGAAACCGCACCTGGCTTTCTATTGCATACTGATCGGATGGGAATGCACCACCTTCCATAATGATTTTAAAGCGCTTGCCTTTGGGCTGATAAAAACTAACCATCAACAGGTGCAGGTTAACCGTAAGGGTATTCATGGGGCAAACTTCAGCAGGTGAAGCACCCACGATTGGCGCCATAAGCTTTTTTAACTCTTTGTGATAGAACATCCAGGGCTCATTTCCATCAAACCAGCCTTCCACAGCATAATTGGCCCAGTTGTCCAACTGGCGTTTCAATACCTGCTGTGCTACTTTAGGTTGAAGACCTAAAGAATTACCACACAGGTAAATAAAATCTTTTCCATTATGATTAGGGAACAAGAAATCTGACCTGAAATGACGAAGCTGGTCAGCCTCGTCCTGCTTTTGAGCAAATGAAAGGGTATTTTCGAAATTCATTGCGCCAATATTACAAAAAAAGCAGGTATTGTTTCCAATCCTGCTTTCCAATTTGTTATATTTTACTAAAACTTCATGGTTTCATGCTGGCCGAGGTCAGGTGTAGTACCAGTTACTGCCGCCTTTAATAGGCTGAATAATACCACAATTTTTGATGCAGATGCATCCCAGTACTCAGCCTCTTCAGGGGTAACTTTAATCAGGGTCAATCGTGGATCTTCAATTCCATCCGGAAACCAAGCTTTAATAAAGGGAGAAAAATATGCCTCTTTTCGCACTTTATCCTCCACAAATTCAGCTTTCCCCTTAACTGTTAAATAAGTATTTTTAGAAGGATCGCTATAGGCGAGCAGCACGTTATTTTCTTTTGAAATCTCTTTTGTTTTTGGAGAGTATGCATTGGTGTAAAACCACAAACTGCCGTCATCTTCTATTTTCGCAGTACCCATAGGCCTGCTGCCAAATTCGTCTTTTGAAGAAAAGGTGGTAAACATACATGTTCTCACACTTTCTGCCATCTCTTTAAGGATTGCTATATTTTTCTCGTTTTTCATGATTTTCTGTATATGAAAGAGAAACAGGAAGCAAACTAAAAGGTTTTTATTTTATTACACCTTATTTGGCTTACTCACATATTTATTGCCTTTTACAAAGAATCGCCAGGGCAACAGGGCATGCTCTTTGGCATAAGCAATACCCACACGAGGCGTAGCCGCGATATTTTCTTCATCATACCGGATACCATGATCCTCGATCCAGATTTCATCACCTAAAAGACTTTTTGTATTGAAGGCCCTGTCAATCCCCAGTGCTTTTGCAGCAGATCCGGGTCCTGCAGAAATAGCTCCCTTTGTACCAGACATCCCCCTGCGCTTTTCGATAATTTCTATACCAACCAGCGGCTCTACCCCTCTGATCAGAACGGCATGAGGATCATTTTCAACAGAAGTAACCACATTGAAAAGATGATGCATACCATAACAGAGGTATACATAAGCAATACCACCGGCACCGTACATGGTTTCGGTACGGTTGGTACGGCGACCGCCATATGCATGGGAGGCTTTATCTTTTATTCCAAAATACGCTTCCGTTTCTACTATTATTCCGGCTGTAATTTCGTCGTCAATTTTGGTATACAACACCTTTCCCAACAGATCTTTTGCGAGCCCCACCACATCTTCATTCAGGTAATATCCTGGTTTTAACTTCACTATCTTCTTAAATTACCGGTTTAATAAAATAGCTATAACCTGCTCTAAATAAAGCTGATCTGTTTCATCGAATTTACTCAACACTTCACTATCCACATCAAGCACACCGATAACCTTACCATCAACGATCAAAGGCAGGACAATTTCAGATCTTGAAGCAGATGCACAGGCAATGTGTCCTGGAAATTCATCCACATCGGGAACAATAATGGTCCGGGCTTCAGCCCATGAAGTACCACAAACACCTTTTCCTTTGCTGATCCTCGTGCAGGCTACCGGCCCCTGAAACGGACCAAGAACAAGTTCATCATGCTTAACCAAATAAAAGCCTACCCAAAACCAGCCAAACTGCTCTTTAAGTGCTGCGGCAACATTTGCAAGATTGGCGATAAAATCTGTTTCTCCCTGCAGTAAGGCCTCAATCTGTGGAATGATCGATTGATATTGTTCTTCTTTCGAAGTATCCCTGGTAATAACTAAATCTTCTGCCATTTTATTTTTTTGTGTAACCCAAAGTTAATCATGATTTGCGAAATGTATGGAAACTTTGATTTTAATGACGAAAATTTGAATGATAAGCTATCTTTAAATTCCTTAGTTTTGACAGGTCAACCAATCATTATGATCGTAGCATTAACCATCACCAAATTCCGGAGCTTTACCATCCCCTTTGCCTTTATTGGCATGGCAATCCTCAGAATCCCGCTATGGCTAAACAAAGGGTGCAGGTTTTGGAAATTGATGGGTAGCGGCAAAGATGCACAGGTAGACCTCCCTGCCGATTACCGGCACTGGGCCATATTAACTACCTGGGATGACCGGGCAACTTATGATGACTTCAGTTTCAGATCATTCGTAATGAAATGGTTTAAATTATTTGGTTGCGAAAGCTTTACTATCTTACTTAATCCTTTATCTAGTCATGGATTATGGTCAGGAAAAGAGCCTTTTAAGACAAAAAAAACAGCTGTAAATCATACCGGAAAAATTGCAGTGATTACTAGGGCGGCCATCAGATTTAATAAGCTAAAGGAATTCAGGAGCAATGTAAAAAGAGCCGCGGATGCCATGAGGGCTGCCCCTGGCTTTATCCTTTCAGCAGGGATTGGCGAAAATCCATTTTTTGACCAGGCTACTTTTTCAATATGGGAAAATGCGGAAAGTATGAAGGCTTATGCCTACCAATCTCACGATCATTCAGACGTTATCAGACTCACCAGGGCGCGCGAGTGGTATAAAGAAGAGCTGTTTGCCCGCTTCGCGATTATTGAAAGCTGGGGCACTTTAAATGGCATTAAAATCAATACACAATAATTAAAACTTAAAATCAGCATGAGAGTAGTAGCGGAACTTCCACACCCGGAATGTAAGATCACCATTTTTTCCATGAATCAGAAATTCATCATCAAATTTGAACAGGGCACTTTCGAACAAAGCTATAAACTGGCCGAACTCGACCTGAGCGGGGGCGGCGTAAATGACGTGTTCGAAATTTTAGATGAAGAATTTATCCAGACTGTTATCGAAAGGTTTAAGGTGATGCGTACCGACTTCACGGCAGCCTACAATAGACATCAATATTAGACATAAACAACTGATTAACAATTGATTAAACATATATTCAGAATTATATTCTGAATTTTCGGGCATTTTTTGATCTTAAAACCACACCAAAACTATACTTTTAATTAATATAATTTAGCATAAAGTACTGATATTTTGATTTTTAAATCATTTAACAAAATATAATTCTGAGGCTTAATTTTGCCAAATAAATGAGAAGTTTGCTAGTCTACAGGCTTATTTGCTATTGATTGATCTGCCAGCGCATACAGGTAGCAAAGCTTAATAACTCTTCATTGCAGACAAAGCGCAGAAGTTCGGGTAACATGAAGCAACCTTTTTACAAGAGTAGATAAAAGTTGATTTATAGAAATTTGAATGAGTAGATTTCTCCAACACGTTGCACTCCGGTCGAAATGACGAAAACTCATGGTAAAAACGAAAAGCCTGCTATGTGTAAACCTGTGGCTAAAGATCGTCCATTGGTTCATTTTGTTGGTGACGCGCGGATAACAGGGTTAAAAACCCTAGTCGTTGCGAATCGAAGCACGGTAATCTAGGCAGATGAAGCAATCTTTTACAAGAGTAGATAAAGGTTAAATTATAGAAACCTGGAGTAATAGATTTCTCCGCTACCTTACACTCCGCTAGAAATGACGAAACGCAGGAAAATTTCAGGTGATAAAAAAAGAAACGCAAAGAAAAACACAGGTTTCTCTTTGCGCATCTGCGATTAATATCATCTGGAAATCTTTGGCTAAATCCGATAGCTTAAACCGAAACTACCGTATCGTGAACAACAACCCTGTACCAGTTTTTAGAAAATTTTTCTACTGCGTCTAAATGCGTTTTATCTTCCTGGTAAGCATTATGATCGGCAATGTTTGCGAACGTTATGGTAAGCGAGTAAGTGAAAGAATTATCGGTAACGGGGCGTACCGGTGTATTGGCTGCTAAACCATAACTTAGACTTTTGATGTATTTAATGGATTTTAAACTCTCAAAAAAGTTAGCAAAGTCTGCTATTTCAGTTTTGGTAAGTTGTGGTTTTAACCAAAACATTACAAAGTGTTGGATCTGGCCTTTATCTGCAGTTTCTGTCATTGGGTATTTTTTTATGTAAATATATTAAACCTTTTTAATTGGGCATAAAAAAATCCCGATGTAAAATCGGGATTCCTTTTATCTTAAAAAAGCCTAGTTTTTAGGTTGCACACGGCCTGATTTCCTGTCTTCTCCTCTACCGATCAGATAACCGCCACCGGCACCAACCAATCCACCGATAATGGCACCTCTACCTTTTTTCTTATCGATTAAGGCACCACCCACAGCTCCTGCTGCTCCACCGATTACAGCTCCTTTTGCAGCATCACTCCAGCCTTTTTTCTTAGCTGTTGGCTGAGTACCACCATATGAACCACTTGAGCTACCACCAGAACTTGCATACGATCTTGATGACGCTGCACCTGCCCTTCTGGCTGCGGCTAATTCGGCCTGGCGTTTAGCTTCTTTTTCCTGTTCTACTTTAGCCGCTTCAGCTTTCTTAAAGCTATCTAACCGTAAACTGTCTTTTACTGCTTTAATAGCCATTTGTTTTTCTAACTGTTGTTGTTTTAATGCTGCTTCTTCTTTTTCCTTATTGTTACAAGCAAACATAACAGAACTTAATGCGATTACTACCAATATCTTTTTCATAACTTTAAATTTTAAATATGACGCCAGTTTAGCTACCTAACCATGCTAAACAGTTTCATTTTGAATGTGCGATTTAGTTAATTATGAATAGTAAAGAAAAAATGATGCCAAAATGTTTTAGAAAGAAAAAATTATTCTACCAAATCGGTATACCAAAAGCCGGAAAGTGCTGTTGAAACACAGGGAGAATCGTCATCCCGCCCTGCTTTTGCGGGTGTATTGTAAGTTCTGAAAACCTGCTCACCAACCGAAAAATTAATTTTCTTCCTGAAAACAGGCCCTTCAAATGCAAATGTATGAAACTCACCATTTTCTCCGCAGGGATCAATTTCCGGAGGGAGCTGATCAATCAGTTCCTCGTTGATTACTTTTCCACAAAAATCTTTTAAATGTTGCTGTGTACAAACAATGATGGTTTTATAGTTCAGGTTGATAAACTCACTGACCAGTTGCCTGGTATCTTTTTGCCATAGCGGAAAAATAGCCTCAATACCAATTTCGGCTAATTTGTTTTCGCGGTATAAACGCAAATCCTCCAAAAATATATCTCCGAAAATAGAATGGGTGATGCCTTCTTCCTTAAATTTCGAAAGATGCATTTTCATCGTATTATCGTAAGTCTCCATATCGGGCATTTCACCTAAACGGATCTGATACAAAGGAATGCCAATACTTTCAGCCTGCCTGATCAGCAAAGCTTCCCTTACACCGTGCATTGAAACGCGGTTGTATTTTTCGGTAACGGTTGTAATGAGGTAGCGGATTTCCAGCCCGGGATCCTGCAGGGCATAGTGAAGTGCCAGCGTACTGTCTTTACCACCGCTCCAGTTGAATATACAGATCTTTTTACCGGGCATTCAATAAAATTTCGTTAAGTTGGGCTACACCTTCAACGGCATTTTTTTCGATATTGATCACATTTTTATACCGTTTAACATCGGGTATACGCGGATCGATGATATATTTATCTACAATAGCGGGTACAAAATCAATTAATCCGGCTGCCGGATAAACGGCCAGTGAAGTACCAATGAGTACAAATATATCTGCCTGTTTACAAAGTTTTGCGGCAACTTCAATCATGGGTACCGCCTCGCCAAACCATACCACATGGGGCCTGAGCTGAGATCCCAATTCACATAAATCTCCCATTTTGATTTCTGTTCCCTGAATAGGGTACGTTAAATCGGGTCGTAGATCTGACTGCGATCTGGTAATTACGCCATGAAGATGGGTAACTTTTGTAGATCCTGCCCTTTCATGAAGGTCGTCGATATTTTGGGTAATGATTTCAACGTCAAAGTCTTTTTCGAGTGCAGCAAGTAACTGATGTGCCCGGTTAGGTTCGGCTGCTAAAACCTGGCGTCTTCTTTCGTTATAAAACTCCTGCACCAACTCCGGGTTTCTTTCCCAGGCCTCTGGTGTAGCTACATCATACACATTATATCCTTCCCACAAGCCATCAGCATCCCTGAAAGTCTTCAATCCGCTTTCGGCACTGATGCCTGCCCCTGTTAAAACAACTAATTTCATAAAATATTACACCGATTGGAGTGATTGAACAGACTGCGTGTAATTGATAAATTTCTTAGCGACATTTCCATCAGCTTTAAAGATTCGGGGATGGAACATGCAAGCTAAGGCTTCGATACCTTCTATCAAGGTTCCTATACTGGGCTGGGTAAACATATCAAAATCGGCAATATATACTTGGTTATTTTTTACTGCTTCGAGCGTTTCCCATCCGGCTTTCGCTGTAAGCAGGCTCATTTCTTCCAGGCTGCGTTTCTGATCAAAGCCGCAAGGTGCAATAACCAGAACCTCAGGATTATATTTCACAATCTTTTCCCAAGGAGTAACAATCGAATCGCCTGCAGGGTTCGAAAGCATATCTACCCCTCCGGCAGCGGCAATCTGGAAGGGAATCCAGTGTCCGCAATTGTATATTGGTTCTATCCATTCCATCAGCATCACCCGCTTTAAAGGAGATCGGTTTTCGCGTAATTGATCTAAAATCTGATCGGTTTTCTGCTGCAAACGGGCCAGGTAAGCAAAAGCGACTTCTTCCTTTCCCAATGCCCTTGCAATAGTGATGGCACATTCGAAAACATCCTGCAGGTTATTTGGCGAAAGCGGAACCAAAAGTGGCTGCTTGCTTAGTTTCATCACAGCCGTTTCGGTACAAACTGTATCAATATTACATACCTCACAGA
This sequence comes from Pedobacter zeae, assembly GCF_014196715.1. GTDB lineage: Bacteria > Bacteroidota > Bacteroidia > Sphingobacteriales > Sphingobacteriaceae > Pedobacter > Pedobacter zeae. The sequence goes on along the minus strand of NZ_JACIEF010000001.1, from coordinate 1,109,275 downwards.
TATCCTGCGTAAAAACAACATCAGGTGCAATGCTTTCTAAAAGTGCATCATCTACCCAATACAGGCTTTTACCCTGCGCTTTGGATGCCGAAAAAATCCGGTCAATCTCTATACTGGAGTAGTTTTTACCTTCCAATATGCAACGCACTACCTTGGGCTGATCGGCTGCTTCTTTCGGGCATTCGAAGGTTACGCCATAGAGGTAATCCTGAAGGCCCATATCATAGATCATTTTGGTAGCAGCAGGTAAAAAGGAAACAACCTTCATTGGATGTAAAATGTATTAATTAAAAAAGTAATTAGTTATCTAAGATAAAAAAAATCCTCTTCTGAACTGAATCAAAAGAGGATTTCTATTTAAATCTGGTATTTTATACCGCTTGCGCTTCTAATTTTAATACCGGGTATTTAGCTTTTAAAATTTCGAAAGCACCAAAAAGTAAAGCCCCGTAAATAACGGTTCCTTCCAAGAACCTGATTTCGAATGGAATGGCTTTTACCAGGCAGCTCCAATAACCTGCTAAATCCTGGGTATAGGCCGGATTATTGATCCAAACACCTAAATCGGTAACCAACCAGTGAATAAGCACAATGCTTAATGTTGAGGCTAATAAATTTACCACATTTACATTTTTAAGCAGAATCCTGCCAACTAAAACCATTAAAGCAAAGGCAATATAGGTCCAATACCAGCCTTCGTATAAAAAAGAATCGCCGCTATATTTACTAAAAATAGTGGAGGCTAAAATAAAGTCGCTTAAAAACAAACTCAGTAACGGAAAAGCAAAAGCTTTGGCCTGATCTTTAAAATAGGCACCACCAAATAAAGCTACTGCCCCGATTGAGGAAAAATTAGCAAATTTCAATTCATCTGAATTAAATGTTATCAGCAAACGCAAGGCCGTAATTGCTAATATCATTAAGAGCAGTACTAAGTTACGGGGATTAAATTTTAAATGAGCCATTGTATTTTGGTTATTCGTTGAGCAAAGTTAATTTTTATTAGTGTATATTAAAAATTACACCGGTATTAAAATTGAAACCCATACTATTATAGCCGATAATCTCGTTGTATTTTTCGTTCAGGATGTTTTTGGCATCGAAGAACAATTTTACACGTTTTTTAGCCAAAGCATACTCTGCATAAGCATTTAACAATTGGTAAGCAGGCAGATTATCTACCGTATAAGTGGTAAAATTACCATCGTTACGTTTGCCAAAATAACGGAAATTGGTACTTACGTATAAATGATCTGTGGCCTGTGCACCTGCATTGATGCCAAAAGTATGTTTCGGTCTGCGGAAAAGATAATTGGCAACGGCATTATCTATAAAATTAAATTCGTTTCCTTCTACATAGGCATAGTACGCATTGATATTGAATACACCGAATTTAACTGCCGGCTCTACCTCGAATCCTTTGACTTTTTGGCTTACCTGGTTAATGTAACCGGTAGGATAAACATAAATAATGGCATCAGTTAAGTCGCGTTTGTAACCGGCTAAACGCAAGCTGAATTTGTCATCAGCAAAGCTAAAGTTAACACCAGCTTCGTAATTCTTTGATTTTTCGGGCTTCAGATCAAGATTGGCACCAAACTGGCCAAAAAGCATATTTAAGGTAGGCACTTTAAATGCTGTTGAAACCGTTCCGAATAATTTAATTTCTTTTATGATGTTGATACTTGGGGTAATTGAATAGGTATAGTTTTCGCCATATTGCTCATGTTTATTGTAACGTCCGCCAACTTCAAGGTTGAATACACTTAAATCGTGTAAGAACAATGATCCGTAGGCGGCAAAAATATTTGTTTCCGGTTTATTTGCTACTGATGATAATTTCAATACACGGTTATCGATACCTACCAATAAATCGAGTTTGTTGTTCAATTTTTGATTATAGAATAAATCCAGCAAAGATGCCCTTCCCTCGTTAAGGCTAGGATACTGGCTATGCGCATCGTTTCTTGTATTTTCGAAACTATAATTTAACGTTACTTTACCGGTAGCAAATTCATATTTCGCATTGGTACCCGCAGCAAAGTTTTTCAGGATAGAATAGTTGTTTGCATCGGCAAATGCGCCGCCGTCAAATTTATAATTACCGAAATAATAACGTACAAATGGATTAACCGAGAAATGATTGTCCAATTTGATACCGAAATTTGCATTTAAGGCATCGGTTTTAAAACCGTCTTTATCAAATTGGGCTGTGCTTCCTACTGGCGTTGCTGCTTCTGAAATCCCGTCGGTTTTGGCATGGGTATAATTGATGTTATAGGAAAACCCTTCAACACCACCATTTAAACCAATAGTTCCTTTATAAGTTTCGTAACTTCCTGCACTGGCCACACCATAAATGGTATTGCCTTTTGGACCACCTTTTTTAGTAATGATGTTGATTACTCCGGCAACGGCATCAGAACCATAAATGGTAGACTGTCCGCCTCTTAAAATTTCGATGTGATCGATCTGATCGATGGAAAGCAATCTTAAATCGAATGCACCACCGTTTCCTGATGGATCGTTCTGCACAATACCATCAATTAAAACAACAGCATAGGCACTTCCCGCCCCCCTGAAAAAAACCGATTTGTTCAGTCCGGGGTTGCTGCTGGCGCCGGCTACAATAATTCCAGCCTGCTCGCTGATGAGTTCCGGTAACGATTTACCATTGCTGCGTTCCAACACCTCTCTACTGATGATGCTGACCACCTTACCGGTTTGTGATTGTTTTTGATCGTTTTTAGTGGCAGAAATGACCACGTCTTTAAGCTGCAAAGTGTCTTTTTGCTGCGCGTTAGCCCATTGGCTAATCATTAGCTGTACCACGCCTAAACCGGCGGCTGCTAAAATTGTTTTTTTGTTCATTTTTGATGGTTAGTTTTACCTATAGCCAACAGATTGTAAAAGAAATGAAAATACGTAAACGTTAAGTACTTCAACTCCAGCTTCAATCCACGAAAGCTATGAAATTAATGCTAAAGGCAGGTCTTCTGACTTACTCCCGGTTTTCTGCCTTCCCATCCCAACATGTCGGGACAGTGGCGAAAGAATAGAAAAACCGTTACAGAGCTTACAGCTGCGGGACAGTTACAGATTTACACTGTATTCCCTTTTAATCCCGGTTGTAAGCCGGGAACCAAAAGCGCCGCAAAGGTAAGAAAAAGTGTTACAATATAAAATCTGTTGAATTTGTTTGTGCAGTTAGGTATAACCTATGCACCTCTATCATCGAAGATGTAAGCTGATGAGCTTGATTTAAAGCACGATTCCTCCATTAATTTCCCCCTTTATGCCTCATCCGGGACATAAAGGGTGTTATGACGAATCTACCCGACTTAACTACCACATTTTAAATGCTTTATAAGCACTATTTGAACCATCCTTTGCGCCAAAAATAGATCACCTGTAAAATTGCAATCAGCACCATCACTCCCCAGGTATATAAATAACCATGTGGTGCATACAATTCAGGCATATTATCTTTCAGTATCTTTCCTGTAGCCGGATCTTCCCTGCTAAAATTCATCCCGTAAATCCCTGCAATAAAGGTTAATGGGATAAATATGGATGATATAATGGTCAACACCTTCATAATTTCGTTCATCCGGTTACTGATGATCGATAGATTCATATCAATATTGGCCGATGCAATCTCTTTTAAAGATTCAATAAAGTCTATAATCTGAATGCAATGATCGTAAGCATCTTTCATATAGGTTTTGGTCAGATCAGATATTAATGGGCTATCGGTGCGGATAATATCGTTCAATTTATCCCTTTCCGGCCAGGCTACCTTCCTGATGGTAATCAACGATCTTTTAATGGCCTGTGTATCATACATGATCCTTTTATCAGGATGATCGTATAACCGGTCTTCAATTGCATCCAATTCTTCTCCCCAAAAATTCAAAAGCGCAAAATAGTTATCTACAATTACATCCATAATGGCGTACATTAAATAACTGCTACCACCAATACGGATGTTGCCCTTCCCTATTTCCAACCGTTTTCTTACCGGCTCAAAACAATCAGCGTAAGTTTCCTGAAAAGTAATTAATGTACGTTCTGACAAGATAAAAGAGATCTGATCATTGCAGAGCATATTATCATCGCTTAAATATAAATGCCTGCTTACCGAAAAAATGTATTTATCATTATCGTATTCATCCAGCTTTGGCCGCTGATAAGAACTGGTGATATCTTCAAGCACAAGCCTGCTGATGTCGAGCTTTGCATACAGGGTTTCAAAGATATTGGGGTCAGCCAGGCCTTTGATATCGAACCAGTAATAGAAATCTTTATCCTCAACCAGTTTATCGATGTTATTGATGTTTTCCAGTTCAGTTTTCTTATAGCTCTTTTCATTGTAGGCGTGCAATACAATGATTGGTTTTAACGCATCTTCATCAATGGCATACAAGCCCGGACTGGTGCCTGGCGCCGGAACTCTATAGTGTTTATGACGGTTACGTGGCTTGTTTTTTCCCATATCTTACAAATATAGCCGGGCCTGAGGGCCCTGGTTAAATAACAGATCAACTATGCTTAAGTTGCGTAAAAATTGATGTCTATCTTCAAAAACCTGATAATATGGCTTATTGTTTACAATATCTTCCTGTTTTTTAGGGTTCATGGCTGAACGAAAATCCAGTTCTGGTTTGATATCGTCAAAATATTCGCCTGTTACATTAAAACTTTTGTTCAATTTTATTTTTTTGTTCAGCCACTCTAAAAGCTCAAGGTTATAATCGAACAGGAAATCGAACTTTTTGGTATAAAAATGCGACAGTTCATCTTCGTAAAATTCGAAATAAGCAGAACTCCTGTAACAGCTTTCTAAACTTAACCAATGCAAACGTTGCCAGTTAAAACCATAACTGATGCGCACATCCTTCATTTTAGTATGCACCTTCGAACCTTTAACCACCGGCACAGTAATATCCAGTTTGCCATTGGGCGAATAAATACTGGCCCGGTTGCGGTAAGTCTGCTTGGCGAAATGTTCATGTTTTTCAATTAAGAAATCCTCTGCCAGGTTTTGCAATAAACTAAAATAACCTACCGGTGGAAGATAAAATAATGGAAGTATAGCTGTATTCTGCATTTGAAAATTTATGTTTGTAGCTGAAACGTTTTAAAAATAATGATTAAAAGAGGGATTCCGCAAGTTGGCATATTTTTTCTATACCTGTTATTGCCCCTCTCCCTGCCTTTGCGCTTTATTTTTGCAAGATTACTATATTATCTGCTTTATTACATAACTGGCTACCAAAAAAAAGTTACCAGGAAGCGTTTAACCCAATCTTTCCCGGAAATACCTGCTGTTGAAATAAAAGCAACAGAAAAAAATTTCCCAAGAAAGAAGAAACCGAATATTTCGCATTTATTTTTAGAAAACATTATAAAAAGAACAGCTTCAACACTGGCTGTAGCGCCATTAGTGCTGTAAATTAAACCCGGATAAAAGAATGAACCCATCAGTAGCCATTGTAATTTTAAACTGGAATGGAAAAGCATATTTAAAGCAGTTTTTACCAGGAATTTTGCTTTCTGAATATGATAACCTGCAGATTATTGTAGGCGATAATGCTTCAACAGATGATTCGGTTTCATTTTTACAGGAGAATTTCCCGACTGTTAAAATTATCCACAACGACAGGAATTACGGTTTTGCAGGAGGTTATAACAAGGTTTTGGAACGTGTAGAGGCCGATTATTTTATTCTGCTCAATTCGGATGTGGAAGTAAGCCCAAACTGGATCAAACCCGTTATTCAACTAATGGAAAGTGACACAAAGATTGCAGCAGCACAGCCTAAAATTAAATGGCAATTGAACAAAAATCAGTTCGAATATGCAGGAGCTGCCGGGGGTTACCTGGATATTTACGCTTTTCCTTTCTGCCGAGGAAGGCTTTTTAATGTTTATGAGCTAGATAACGGTCAGTATAATGAACAGCAAGAGGTTTTTTGGGCGAGTGGTGCAGCCTTTTTTATCAAAAGCAAATGTTGGAGAGAAGCTGGTGGCCTGGATGCCGATCTTTTCGCCCACATGGAGGAAATAGACCTGTGCTGGCGATTAAAAAACCTGGGCTACAAAATTATGTATTGTCCGGATGCCGAAGTATACCATGTTGGCGGCGGGACTTTACAAACCGAAAATCCATTTAAAACATACCTTAATTTCAGGAACAACCTCATCATCATGCAGAAAAACCTCCCTGCAGGCGACGCTGTTTTCAGGATTACCATTCGCATGTTTATCGATTTTATCGCCTGGTGGCACTTTCTGCTTACCGGAAAACCTAAATTCACCATGGCTGTAAGCAAAGGCCACTGGCATTTCCTTAAATCTTTATCAAAAACTAATAAAAAGCGTAAAATAGCCCAAAAAGATTATGCCAAACATACCGGGGTATATAATAACAGTATTGTTTGGGCATTCTTTATCAGGAAAATTAAATATTTTTCGAATTTGACCTAGATTCTCTCTTCATCAAATGGTCTCAGATGGTAGTATTCACCAGCTATAATACGGGTTTAGATTCACTTAAATCAGCAAACTTTCGATAGCCAGGCGGTAACCTTTTATGCCAAAGCCTGTTAAAACACCCTGGCAGTTTTTGCCTGTCAGCGAAACATGACGGTACTCTTCGCGGGCATAGATATTAGAAATATGTACTTCAACAACAGGGGTTTTAATGGCAGCTATAGCATCTGCAATGGCAACTGAAGTATGTGTATAACCACCGGCATTTAATACAACTCCATCGTAACTAAAGCCAACTTCGTGCAATTTATTAATGATTTCGCCTTCTACATTACTTTGAAAATATTCAATTTCTATCTGAGGATACACCGTTTTTAACTCTTTTATATAATCCTCGATACTGGTATTTCCATAAATAGATGGCTCGCGAACCCCCAATAAGTTTAAATTTGGCCCGTTAATAATTTGTAGTTTCATGGTCTGTTGTAACGTTAAATGTTGTAACGTTGCAATGTTATAAAAAATCTCAAATAAAAGCATGCTTTGGCCATCATATATTAAAGGATTTAAGTCGTATTTAAAACTGGAAAAGTCGTTATCGCGAAATTCTGTAGAGGCATACCTGAATGACGTTGATAAGCTTGCCCAGTATTTTAAGTCGGTTAACGAAACACCCAAACTAACCGATATTACCATAACGCACCTAAAATCTTTTATTTCGTGGTTAAACGAACTGGGTATGCTAGCAAGCACGCAGGCAAGGGTAATATCAGGGCTGAAGGCTTTTTTCTCCTTTCTCCTGCTTGAAGATGTGATTACCGATGATCCAACAGCATTATTGGAGGCGCCTAAATTGAGCAGAAAACTACCTGATACACTGAATATTCATGAGATTAACGAACTTATCGCCACCATTGATGCCTCGAAACCTGAAGGGATGCGCAACAAGGCCATTATAGAAGTATTGTACGGCTGTGGCTTACGCGTAACCGAGTTAACTGAATTAAGGATCTCGGGTCTTTTTCCTCAGATCGAGTTTATCAAGGTAATCGGGAAAGGTAATAAAGAACGCCTGGTACCCATTGGCAGCACAGCATTAAAATTGCTCGATATTTATATTAATGAGGTACGTGTGCATACAAATATTAAAAAGGGGCATGAAGATTTTATATTTTTAAACCGCTTTGGGGCCAAACTTTCGCGTATTACTATTTTTAACCTGATTAAAAGTCTTGCAGTTGCCAGCGGATTAAAAAAAACAATTAGTCCGCATACACTCAGGCATTCATTTGCAACACATTTAATTGAAGGTGGCGCCGATTTACGTGCAGTACAGGAGATGCTGGGCCATTCGAGCATTACCACCACAGAAATTTATACCCATATAGACCGCGATTATCTAAGAGAGGTGATTACACAATTTCATCCAAGGGCTTAGTTTTGGTCAAGGTTCATTGCTGATTACACTTTATCATTACACAGCACCCCTCCTCCATTAAACACTGCTTTGATCATCCGGTCTTTTCCCTGCATATCTTTTCTTAATTGAATATTTTTAAAGCCTTTATTAGCCATCATCTCAACTGTTTCTTCACCTAAATATTCGTTGATTTCAAAAAAGAGCTCTCCCCCGGGATTTAAATTTGTTTTAGCAAAATCAGCTATCGCCTTATAAAAAATCAATGGATTTTTGTCGCTAACAAACAAGGCCAAATGAGGCTCGTGCATTAGGACATTGTTATGCATTTCGCTTTTCTCTAAATCCCTGATATAAGGAGGATTGCTTACTATTATATCAAATTTTTCTTCAGATTTAAATGCTAAAATATCTGCTGTTATAAAATCGATTTCGACCCCGATTTGCCGGGCATTTTCTTGTGCAATGGCAATAGCTTCAGTAGAAATATCCAGTGCAGATACCTTTGCATTTGGAAGGTGTCTTTTAAGCGTTATCGGGATACAACCAGATCCCGTTCCAATATCAAGTACACGAAGCTTTTTAGGCCCTCCAAAACTATTAGCTGAACCTTGTTGACTGTAAACTGAAATGATCCATTCAACCAGCTCCTCTGTTTCGGGCCTTGGTATGAGTACATTTTCGTTGACTTTAAAAACCAGCCCATAAAAATGGGCTTCCTCTAAAATGTGTTGAATAGGCTTACCGGTCTGGAGGTCGTTCAGGATACTTAAAAGCTTTTGCGTATTGATGAAACTTAAGGTTTCGTCCTTATGCATCATCAACTTAGCAGGAGGCAAAGCCAAAACCTGCTCAGCAGCAAGGCTAAATAAGGCTTTTGCCTCGTCACTTTCGTATAAAGGTGAAAGTTCTAATCTGTAATGCTCCTCGAGTGTTCCTATGTTCATGAACAGCAAAATTACTTATTTGAGATGATAACAAATCTGTTTTGATAAGCCTATGACTCTTTTTTTACTACTTTTGCCCTAATGAGCGATGAATTCTATATAAAACGCTGTTTAGAGTTAGCCCTGCTAGGTATGGGCCATGTAAGTCCAAATCCAATGGTAGGCTGCGTAATCGTGTTAAACCACAAGGTTATCGGTGAAGGTTATCACCAGGCATACGGACAAGCACACGCAGAACCCAATACAGTTAAAGCTGTGTTTGATCGATACGGGCATGAGGCTGAGGCCATGCTAAAACAGGCAACTGCTTACGTAAGTCTCGAGCCTTGTGCACATTTTGGTAAAACCCCGCCATGCGCCGATCTTTTTGTAAAACACCAGATTAAAAAAGTAGTTATCGGCAATAGAGATCCTTTTTCAAGTGTTGATGGCAAAGGCATCGAAAAGCTTAAAAATGCAGGAATTGAAGTATTAACCGGCGTTTTAGAAGATGAATGCCGCTACCTTAACAGAAGGTTTTTCACCAGGATACAACAGCAAAGGCCATACATTATTTTAAAATGGGCCGAAACAGCTAATGGTTATTTTGCAACGAAAGGTGGCCAACAAAAGTGGATAACCGGCGCTTTAGCCAAACGGTTGGCACATCAATGGCGCACAGAGGAAGATGCCATCCTGATCGGAAAACAGACGGCGATTACAGATAATCCGCAATTAACGGCACGGGAATGGCCAGGTAAAAACCCTATCCGCTTAGTGATCGATAAAAACCTGCAGGTACCACTATCCAATCACATTTTCAATACTGAAGCAAAAACCATCATTTTTAACGAAATTAAAACCGATATCATTGGTCATGTCCAGTATATACAAATGGAAGACATGCAATTTTACCTGGCGCAAAAAATTGCATTTCAACTCTATTTAATGGATATACAATCTGTAATAATTGAAGGCGGCGCAAATATCCTGAACCAGTTTTTATCCTCCAACCTGTGGGATGAAGCGCGCATCTTCAGCTCATCAGAAAGCTGGATGGAGGGCATTCCTTCACCCGTCATAAACGGAAATCTTAAAGAGCAGGTTCAGATTGGAAACGATCAACTATCTATCTATATAAACAACATAAATAAATGATATACATTATTTTAAGTATTTGCTGCAGCGTTACGGTTGCCATATTATTAAAATTGGCAAAGCGGTACCAGATCAGTATTATACAGGCAGTTACCGTTAACTACCTCGCTGCACTAACCTTATGTTCTCTTTTTTTTAAACCCGATTTAAAACTGGTTACCACCAGTGCACCATGGCCAGTCTATATTACATTGGCTGTACTATTACCCTCAATTTTCTTATTCCTTGCCGCATCGGTTAAAAACCTTGGTATTGTTAAAACTGATATTGCCCAACGCTTATCGCTTTTTATCCCCATATTAGCCGCTTACTTTATTTTTAAAGAAGATTTTAACCAATTTAAAATCATTGGTTTAGTTATTGGTTTCGCCGCAATTATTTTAACTTTTTTGCGCAAACAGGATCAGAAAGACGGAAAAGGAAATTTACATTATCCAATAATGGTTTTTGTGGGCTTTGGGCTAATTGATGTTCTTTTTAAACAGATTGCCTTATACAAAGAATTACCTTATACCACCTCACTTTTCACCGTTTTCTGCCTGTCGTTCGTTGTATCCCTGCTCATTGTGATCATTCTGCTCATTTCGGGCAAAATTAAATTACAATTGGTTAATATAGTTTGCGGACTTATTTTGGGCTTTTTTAACTTCGGGAATATCCTTTTTTACCTGAAAGCACACAAGGCATTTGCAGAAAACCCGTCTACAGTATTTGCCGCCATGAACTTAGGTGTGATCATCGCAGGTACACTGATCGGCGTACTTGCCTTTAAAGAAAAATTAAGTAAACTAAATTATGTGGGAATAGTTTTGGCTATCGCTGCTGTAATCTTTATAACATTATCACAGCATGTTGTTCGATGACACCTATAAAACCATTGGAAGTGTCTCAGAAGGCATATTTCGAGATAAAGGCAGCAAGTTTATGGCTTTTGCCTATCCAATCAGCAGTGAAGAAGAAGTAAAACCGATTATTGCCTCCCTGCGTGCCGCTCACGCAAAAGCCAATCATTTCTGTTACGCATACCGCTTAACACCAAACCGGTCGGTTTTTAGGGTAAATGATGATGGCGAACCTTCCGGTACCGCTGGCAGGCCAATTTTAAACTGCCTGTTGTCAGAAGACATTACCAACATTCTGATTGTAGTAGTCCGTTATTTTGGCGGCACTTTATTGGGTGTACCAGGTTTAATTAATGCGTACAAAAATGCCAGTATAGAGGCGATTAAAGCTTCGAAAATCATTAACAAAACCGTAAATGATGTGTATGAGGCCCATTTTGAATATCTGCAGATGAATGCAGTAATGAAATTGAGCAAAGAAGAAAATTTACATATTCTGGTACAAAATTTTGATACCGATTGCATTTTAAAATTTGAAGTCAGAAAAGCGCAACTCAATCAGGTTTTAAGTAAATTTGATAAAATGGAAGGTGTTAAACTAAAATACCTCTGTACGATGTAATCACCATAGTTACCGATCTGTGTTGATCTGCGAAACAACAGCCTGCAAACAAGGAGAGCAGATCAAAATTAATTACCACAGATAAACAGGATCAACACAGTTAAACCTGTATTTCATGAGCGGAATCTGTGGGCAAAAACAATCAAATATGAAGATATCCGAAAGCGACCTAATTATCAACCCTGATGGCAGTATTTACCACTTAAATCTTCTGCCTGAAGATATTGCCGAAACGGTAATTACCGTTGGCGATCCAGACCGTGTGGGCGAAGTGAGCAAATACTTTGACCAGGTGGAGTTAAAAAAAGGTAAACGCGAATTTATTACCCATACCGGTTTTGTAGGCAAAAAGCGGTTAACAGTACTCTCAACGGGCATCGGAACAGATAATATCGATATCGTTTTTAATGAACTTGATGCTTTGGTAAACATCGATTTCGAAACCCGTGAAATTAAAAAAGAACTAACCAGTTTAACTATTGTCCGTATAGGTACTTCCGGTGCCGTGCAACCTGATATCCCCATGGGAACCCTTTTGGCATCGTCGCATGGCCTGGGCATGGATGCCCTGATGAGTTATTACCAACAACAATTATCAGGCGATGAACAGCTTTTAATGAATGATATAAAAGCGCATTTCGGACACCTGGAAAACATTAATCCTTATTTAACAGCAGCAGATGATACCTTGCTAAACACCATTGGAAAGGATATGCATCAGGGTATAACGATTACAGCTCCAGGCTTTTACGCGCCGCAGGGCAGGCTGGTGAGGGCAAAAAATGCAGTTCCTGATTTTATTTCATTAATTAATAGTTTTAGGAGCAACCGGCGCCGCATTACCAATTTAGAAATGGAAACAGCCGGTATTTATGCTTTGGCTAAAGTTTTAGGTCACAAAGCACTTTCGGTTAATGCCATCCTGGCCAGCAGGGTTAATTTTGAATTTAGCAGCAATCCCAATAAAATGGTGGAACAGGCCATTAAAACAGTGCTGGAAAGGATTTAATTAAAGCAGGGTTATCAAAACGTTCACTTCGGTAGGGATAACGGTCATGCTGTGGTTGATACAAAGATGATTGCAGCCAATAATAAGGTTCACATTTTTTGTAAAAAATGAGCTGTATCTTCAGTATGGTCATCCCGAAAGATAATTTATTTAATAAAAATCAATATAAATGACGACCCTCCCACGGGTCGTCATTTCGAGCGGAGTGCAATGCAGTCGAGAACCACAGAGTGCTCAGCGAAGCTAAATCTATCTCTATGGATTTCTCCATTTCGCTACCGATGAAAAATCGGCACGCTCCAGTTGAAATGACGATCCTTCTATAGAACCTGTTAATGGTATCTTGTCGAAGGACCTTTTTTAAAATACCTTAAAGGCGTTTCGATACTTCGTCAAACCTCAGTAAAGGCTAGCTCAATGTGACAAATTGGAGATGAAATTAAAAGCGATACAACCTATTTTTATTTTACAGAAGGTATTTTCTCCTTTACCAGTTCATTTCCTTCTGCATCCAGGTAAGTGCAGGTCATTTCTTCCAGGTCAGTTACCCATTTCTCTACGCCGGCATCTGCAGCCTGTTTACAAAAGGTAAAATAATCTGTTTCGCCCTGTTGATGTACTTTTAACGCATGTTCCAGCTTACCGGCCGACGATTCTTCATTAATAATCAGATCGGGATATTCATCAGGGCTGGCTTGAAGGGCATTGTCTTCGTCATCAAAATAGATCGATAAACCATTGCTAACATAAACATCGTTCCGTTTAACACCCAGCTCCTTAATTTCTTTTATAAACTCAGGAAAGTCTGCACCAGTCTTAATTTTTAATTCAGCTGCCCGGATGTCTTCAATCGTAAACATAATTTATTTGTTTAATGAAACTTTATAAATGGTTGTTTGTGTATACAGGTCATCTGGCCTTAACACTGTACTTGGAAATGCCGGAATATTAATCGCATTGGGGTGATGTTGTGTTTCTACACAAAATGCCTCAAAATTGCCATAATCTCTTCCACCCTTGCCATTTTTTACCGCTAAATACTTCGAGGTATACAAGTGCGCTACGGGTTCTGTTGTGTACACACTTAAAACTAAACCGCTTTCGGCCTCAATTGTTTTGGTTGCCAATGATAAATCCCCGTAAGTTTTATCCAGTACAAAGGTTTGGTCGTAACCTTCTTCTTCATTCCAATCCTGCCCAATTGGCTTTAATTTGGTAAAATCAAGCGCAGTTCCCTCAACAGGGATCAGTTTACCGGTTACCGAATAATTATCATCCTGCTCTAGATAGTGTGATGCAAAGATTTGCTGTTGATGGTTTTTTATATTACCACCATTAGGAGCCAGGTTAAAATAACCATGATGCGTTAAATTAATAGCTGTAGCCTTATCGGTCTCTGCCTCATAGCTTAAAATCAATTCGTCATTTTCGGTCAGTTCGAAAGTCAGATCGATGATCAGGTTACCGGGAAAATTTTCTTCACCGTCAACACTTTCATACTGCATGGTAACTGATGGTTGCGGTCCATCACCAATCTCGATAATATCCCAAACCTTTTTATCAAAACCCTCTATCCCACCATGCAAAGTATCCGTTCCCGCATTTTGCACCAGCTGATAATTCTCGCCATCAATGGTGAAATTTCCATTTTTAATGCGATTGGCATAACGTCCTACTACTGCACCTAAGTAAGGATAGCTGCTTAAATAAGCCGGGTTAAGGTATTCCTCAAAAGTATCGAAACCAAGTACGATATCCTGCTTTTCGCCTTTCGCATTTTCGACAATAAATTTGTTGATGATTGCACCATAATTAAATAATTTAACATAAGTGCCTTTACTATTGGTTAGTTCGATTGCGATAACTTCTTCGCCATTAATAATTTTTCCGGTGGGTATTTGCTGAACGCTCATAAATTGTAACTTAGGGCTTTTGTTTCCTAAACAAACATACTATTATTAATGATTTTAATAAATATATTTTAGCCAAATGGACATTAACCTTAAGGAAAAATTTGCTGCTCTCTACCATAAAGATCCCGATGCCATTTACTTCACTCCAGGACGCGTTAACCTCATTGGCGAACACATCGATTATAACGGAGGTTTGGTAATGCCCTGTGCCATTACCCTTGGTACATGGGTGGCCATAGCTCCTAATCACGATAACAAATTCAGGTTTAAAAGCTTAAATTTCGAAATTGAAACAGTGGTTGAAAGCAATGTTTTAACTGATAAGAACGGAGGCATATGGGCCAATTATCCGATCGGGGTAATCAACGAATTTATTAAAGACGGAAAAGAATTTAGCGGGATCGATTTCCTTTTTTATGGAAACATTCCGATCGGATCTGGTCTTTCTTCTTCTGCATCGATCGAAATCGCCACCGCTTATGCATTGAACAGTTATTTTAACCTGGGTTACGATAAATTGGCGCTGGTGAAAATTGCCAAAAATGTAGAAAATAAATTTATTGGCCTTAATTCGGGAATTATGGACCAATTTGCAGTAGCTTTTGGCGAGAAAAACAAAGCCATTGTACTGGATTGTGAAACCTTAAAATACAAAATGGTTGATGTATACCTGGGCAATTACGTTCTGGTGATCATCAATACCAATAAACCGCGCGAGCTGGCCGATTCGAAATATAATGAGCGCGTAGCCGAATGTCAAACAGCACTCCAACAGTTAAACCAAGAAATTAGACTTGATTATCTTTGCGAATTGAATGCTGAAAAATTTGCCCTTCATAACCATTTAATCACGGATAAGGTCATTTTAAACCGTGCTACTCATGTGGTTAAAGAAAATGACCGGGTTCATTTAGCTGCAAAAGCTTTAAATAGTGGGAATCTGGAAGAGTTTGGCCGCTTGATGTATGCTTCACACGAATCTTTAAAAACCTTGTATGAGGTAAGCGGAAAAGAACTGGATACTATTGTAGATTTTTGTAAGGATTATCAGGCTGTGATCGGTGCACGCATGACCGGCGCCGGCTTTGGTGGCTGTGCCATTGCTTTATTGGAGAAAGGCTACGAAGAAGACTTTGCAAAACGCCTCACAGCTTATTATACTGATAGAATAGGTTATCCTGCTACCATTTACGTTAGTGAAATTGGTGATGGCCCGCATTTAATAACAGATACGTATCAGTAAACACCGACCAAAATATACCCCATTGGTGTATCAAGCCGTGTAATGCTTTTAAAATAATGAGAAAATTAAAATTAGACGAGTTAAACCGTCCGGATATCGAAGAGTTTAAAGCACAGGAAAAGCTGCCTGTTGTGGTGGTTTTGGATAATGTGCGCAGCATGCACAATGTAGGGTCGATATTCCGCACTGCAGATGGTTTTGCACTCGAAAGGGTCATCCTCTGCGGAATTACCGCACAACCGCCCCACCGCGAAATAGAAAAAACAGCTTTGGGAGCCACACAATCGGTTGATTGGATCCATTATGCGGATACTTTACAGGCTGTTGAAGCATTAAAGGAACTGGGTTATGAAATTGTTGCTATTGAACAGGCAGAAAACAGTACCATGTTAAATACTTTCAACCCCGATCCCCATAAAAAATATGCGTTAATATTCGGCAATGAAGTTGATGGCGTAAGCGATGAGGTTATGGCTAAAATAGATGAATGTATTGAAATTCCACAATTCGGCACCAAACATTCATTCAATATTGTAATTTCTGCAGGCATTGTATTCTGGGATTTCTTTGCTAAATTGAGGCTGTAAGCGCACTGACATGAAGAACCTGCTTTTAAAAAAACTTCAGATTAAACCGAATTTTAAAGTTAAAATAGTTGATGCTCCAGAAAATGCTGCTGCTGTATTTGGAGATATCCCATCAGATGTGGTGATGCATTACCAGGATGCAGCTGATTTTAACGCACTGATTACTTTTTCTATCAATAAAGCACAATTAAACGCGCAGATTAAAGATAATATCGGGTTTATGGATGCTAAAACGATATATTGGGTGTTTTATCCCAAAAAGACGTCAAAGATACCATCAGACCTGGAATTGATGAAAAGCTGGGAGGATTTGGACGTTTTTGGCCTAAGGCCATGTGCTGCCGCCGCTGTAAACGAAACCTGGACAGCACTCAGGTTGAAATTCATCTCAGAAGTAAAAACATCAGGCATTCGGAACGATGATATTAAAACCAACGAATTTGGCGACTATATAGATCCGGTAAACAAAACCGTGAAACTGCCTGAAGATTTACAAACACTTTTAGCTGCTCATACCGGGGCTTATGCCTATTTTAACACGCTTGCCTATTCTCACAAAAAAGAATATGTACTTTGGATTTTAACCGCAAAGCAGGAAAAAACACGTAGCAGCAGACTGGAAAAAACGATAGAAATGCTGTTAAACCGGAAGAAAAATCCATCAGATAAATAAAATTCCAGCGCAATAAATTCAATCAAAATGGCGTTATTGTACAGAATACTATACAAAAAAGAAAGTAATTGCCGTTGTTGCGTAACTTTTTCGTGAAATATTTTTCAGCCCCTAATCTTCTGATAAATAGGCTATTTGTATAAAAATTAGGTCTTTTGGCAAGATTTTTTCTTAGCCAGAGTAAAACAGTACGATATAAAAACTGTTAAGACACTAATATTTAAAAAATAGAAAAACATGAATACGAGAATTACTAAATCAACAATGTTGGTTGCCTTACTTGGATTATCATCACAATTATTTGCACAGGAAACGCCTACAGCGTCTGGTCGTTTCTCTCCTACCCAGTTCCGCACCTGGTCGGTAGGTGTACACGGAGGTTTGTTAACCCCAAGAACCATTTTCGGCAATTCGAACCATCAGTTCGAAACTCCTGTTGAGCATATCGGTTACGGTGGTTATATTAAAAAACAAATTTTACCACAATTGGGTGTTCAGGCTGATTTCTTAGCCGGTAAAGTTGAAGAACTAAGAGTATCGAACGGCGCAGGTGGTTTTATTGCAAACACAGGTTACAAAACCAACATTCAATGGTCTGGTGCTTTATCTGCAGTGTGGAATGTAGCTAACATCAACATCAATCAGGAAAACGCAATTTTAATTCCTTATTTAAAAGCAGGTGCTGGTTATATGTCATCTGGTGCTACTACAACACCAGCGAATACACAAGATGCTGGTTACTATAGAGAAGGCTGGTTTGTACCGGTTGGAGCAGGATTAAAATTAGGTGTAGCTAAAGGTATCAATATCGATTTAGGTTACGACGTGAATTTTGTTAAATCGGCTAAATTCGATGGCGTAAATACAGGTACTAACGATAGATTTGCTTATGCTCATGCAGGTTTAGAGTTTGCATTGGGAAGTAAAGATAAACCTCAGTTGCAAAACTATAGCTCGTTGGCCAACCTACGCAAACAAAGTGCTGAAGAAAGTGCTGAATTAAGAAGAGCATTATCAACCGCAGAGCAAAATGCACAACGTGATAGAGAACAATATGCTAAAGATCTGGGCGACGATGACAATGATGGTGTAGCAAACAAATTCGATAAATGCCCTGGCACTCCTTCAGGAACAGTTGTTGATGGTTCTGGTTGTCCAATCAAAGTTCAACGTGAGGTAATCAAAGAAACTAAGGTAATTACTGAAGAAGATCGTAAAGTGGTTAAAGATGCAATTTCAAACTTAGAGTTTGATTTGGGTAAATCAACCATCCGTTCAAAATCTTATGCTACTTTAAACCGTGTTGCCGGATTATTGGTAGAGAAAAACTTTAGTTTAAAATTAGCTGGCCATACTGATAATACTGGCAGCAGAGAATTAAACTTACGTTTATCAAAAGAAAGAGCCGAAGCAGTAAAAGCTTATTTAGTATCTCAGGGTGCAAATGCATCACGTATCGAAGCTACCGGTTACGGCCCTGACCAACCAATTGCAACCAACAAAACTGCAGCTGGTCGTCAACAAAACCGTCGTGTAGAGTTTACTCTATATTAACTGTAAATAACGGTTAACAAAAAAAGCTCCCTAAAATAAATTTTAGGGAGCTTTTTATTTTTATGAAAACGCTGTAGTTACCAAGTCATGCTGACCGTGATTGGCTATTAATCTGCATTTGATAATTTTTCATGTGTAAATAACATTTTGAAATATTGAAAAGTCAAGATCGTTATGCTGCATTTATTTCACCAGCAGAAATAGTGTTTTCAATTGCCTTGTAGCTACATCGTGCTCAGCATCTTCCTGCAAAATAGCCCCTGAAATAAATCCAGGGTGACGACCAGAAATAAAACCATTTATGAAACATCTTCAGCACAGATTATTAATCAAACCATGATGAACTGGTCCTGGTCAGGGAAATATGATTAAGACAAGCCCTTTTTCTTTTTGTAAGTCATTTTAGCTTTTGTACCTGCACTATAATTGTAGTTTTTCACGTTGCTGGCTTTTTTTTCATGAAAAGCAGCGCCCCGCTCATCATCGGTATCTTCAGCACCGGCTTTCTTTTTCTTAGGCTTAGCAGCCACATCAACCACCTTTAAATCTTCTGGTAATTCAATCACTTCCAGTTTCTGGCCAATGGCCTGTTCTATTTTGCGCACTTCAATCAGCTCGATATCCGTAGAAAAGGTAATTGCTATCACTTCTTCTTCGCCTCTTTTAACAATACGCTGTATCAATGTTTCTTTTTGCTCAGGCAGTTCGAAGTGTAAAAGAATAGGGATTCCCTGAAGGTCTAAATCTCCAAGATTTTCATTTGCGACGATTAAAACCCTGGCACTGGGATGATCTTTAAAGTCTTCAATATCATCGTAACCCTTATCATCAAAAAACAGGGGCCGGTAAATGCTGATCTCTCCCGTTTTATTAACATTAAAGTTTTTATATACCGTTTGTGCCGTTAAGCGTGTATTGACAAAAACCACTACCTTATCAAAAACTTCGGTATCAGCTAATAATAAGGTAAGCAGGTTCAGTTTAGTTCGGAAATTAGGTACCTGATATAACATTTGAGGATAAACCTCAGCACGTTCAGTGCCAATTTCATCTACTTCAACCGTTGCTGCCGAATCTTTCATGAAAGGAGAAATCATGTGTTTCAGCTTATCGTGAATTACTTCCGTAAATACTATATGTTGCGATTTATAAGCACTGTTTGCCAATTCTACAACCGGTAGCTGTAAGCCTTTTTTCACAATAAGTTCGGCATTATCAACAATAAACAACTGAATTTTATTGGTATTCAGGGCCAGTTTTAAATATAAGGCCCGTGCCCTATCAGGAACAGCTACAATAATATCGCAGCCATCGGTTATTTCATTCATCTGTGTATCAATCGCGCCACGGCTATCGATTCCCAAAATCCTGAAGGTACTGTTGCGGTTAAGCAATTTAAACTGCTCCAATACATGATCTACATGCTCGGCATCAGGCACTAAAATCAGGGCCCTTGGTGCTTCTTCAAACGCATACTTCAATTTCATCAAAGTAGCTAAAACATAGGTTGTGGTTTTTCCGGAACCCTCAGGGCCTACCGCCAAAACATCCTGACCTCCTAAAATCCGCGACATGGTTTTAACCTGGATTTCTTTTGGGGTTAAAAATCCGGCATCCGTCATGGCCGCTACAAGTGGTTTACTAAGTTTTAATTTATCTAAAGACACAGTTGCTGTTTTAATGATTAAAATGCAAATATCCTTAAAATAATTAGCTTTTCTGAAATTGAATTTAATGCCAGCTATACGGATCTCCCTAACCTATGGCACTTTAAACCAGTAAACTGTTTATCCAGAGCACAGTAAGTAGCTTTTTTAATTCCCATTTATTTTTTTTAAAAAATAAAACACTGAAAATAAAGCACTTGCATCAAAACACAAATAAATACTACTAAATAGATAGATATTATATACTTAATTTATATATTTGCTGAACATTAATTAAAAAGAACAATGTCGAACAATTAAAAAGCTAAAATCATGTCAATCTATTTTCAATACCCTACTATTGATGAATATCAAACCCTTCCTTATCCGGCAAAAGAAGAAAAAGAAGCGTATGAATACATAACGGATGAAGATAGGATAATTAAAGAGCAGTTTTTAGAGCTAAAAGATTATTTGACACTAAAACAGTTATAAAATTAGGCCAGTTGACCGATTGGAAGGTTGGGGTTTCATAAATCCTTTACAATGGTTCGAATCCATTACTAGGCCGCAAAGTGTATCTCATAGCACTTTACCTGATTCTGCTCAGTCAGGTAAGATTTGGTTATCTTATATTTGTTTTGTTGTTAGCAAAGGCTATCCGCGAGGGATAGCCTTTAACTTTTCCGGCTATCCCTGGTGTTGAAATCAGGTCGGCATTTACCACACAATACCCGTGCAATGAATCAGGGCGACTGATCGAAGCCTGGCATTATCCCCAAATTACTGGTAAAAGCCAGACGATTTCTTTTTTAGAGATTATTTTTCATCAATCTCCAAACATTTTATTTCAATTAGGGTTATTTATACAATTCACATTATACTAATCTTTTACAGATTATTTGTTTGGTTTAAAAAGGGATTTATGGATATAAATCCCTTTTCTTTTTTGCCAATATTTTAAATCATATATTAGCCGTATCAACCAAAAAAATCTCCTTTTAAATGAATAGAAAACATTTTCTTTCCTCATTTATTACCGCTGTAACAGTTCTACCTGCATTTAAAGCGCTGGCAAACACGGCAGAAAATGAAAGCTCATCATTTAAAACACCTCCGTATTTGAAACCCGGCGATACTATCGGAATAACCAGTCCGGCAGGTTATATCACGTTAGAACAAACGCAACCTTCGGTTTTACAGATGCAAAATTGGGGGTTTGTTATCAAAATTGGCGATACCATCGGCAAACGCGATTTTACTTACGGCGGAACAGATGAGGAAAGGTTGGAAGATTTTCAGAAAATGCTTGATGACCCCAATATCAAGGCAATAATGTGTGCCCGTGGCGGTTATGGTTTTGTAAGGATTATTGATAAACTTGATTTTTCTTCCTTTAAAAGAAACCCGAAATGGATCATTGGTTTTAGCGATATTACCGTATTACATTGCCATTTGGCCAGAAATTACGGTATTGCATCAATTCATTCAAAAATGTGCAACAGTTTCCCCGACGATTGGAGCAAGGCTGAACCCATACAGATTGACACCATATTATCTATAAAAAATGCTTTGATGGGCGAACAGATCGCCTACACCGCTCCTGTTAACAGCAATAACCGGATGGGAAAAGTTGATGGCATTTTGGTTGGCGGTAACCTGAGCATTATCGAAACACTCGCAGGAAGCACTTCAGATCTGGATACGAAAGGCAAGATCCTTTTTGTAGAAGATACAGGCGAATACCTTTATAGTATTGACAGGATGTTGTGGAATTTAAAGCGCAGTGGCAAATTGAAAAACCTGAAAGGCTTAATTGTGGGCGGTTTTAAAGTGAAACCGGATGATGCGGGTGAGGAATTCGGTAAAACCATCTATGAAATCGTTCTCGAAAAAGTTAAGGAATATCAGTATCCCATTGCCTTCGATTTTCCCGTTGGCCACCAACGGAATAATTTTGCCTTAAGATGTGGTGTAAACCATACCTTTATCGTAAACGAAACCGGTACAACCTTACGAACGGTATAGGTATTCTTCCTATGGCCAACCATTAATCATTTATGGTATTTTTGATGTTTAAACTTGGTGTACAGCATAGCTTTCAATAATTTTTCGTGTTCTTAGTGCCTTTGTAGTCAAAAAACACCATCTTTGCGCAAAATGCAGGTTGTTCTATCGCTGTCCGGATTTATCTGGAGAGAGGAAAGTCCGGGCAACACAGGGCATCCCGCTTTCTAACGGAAAGGGATTCAGGAATGAAAACCTGAATTACGGATTAGTGCAACAGAAAATATACCGCTCCGACTTCACGTCGGAGTAAGGGTGAAAACGTGCGGTAAGAGCGCACGAGCATTGCAGGCGACTGCAGTGGTTTGTAAACCCCGGGAGTTGAAAGACCAAATAGGCTAACGTCCCGATTTTATATCGGGATAAAGGGCTGCCCGTCCGATGTTAGTGGGTAGGTCGTTAGAGATAAACGGCAACGTTTATAGTAGATAAATGATAGAAGCCTGAGCAATCAGGAAACAGAACCCGGCTTATAGACCTGCATTTTTTTATTCACTTAGTAAAATATTCTTGGTTTCACTAAGTTTAGCTTTTTCTTCCTCTCCCAATACCGGAAATTCAAGATTTAAACTTTTTAGTTTATCTACAATAATTTCACTGATGGCCAACCGGGTAAACCATTTTTTATCGGCGGGTATAATATACCAGGGCAATTCTTCGCTACTGGTGGCATTGATTGCATCTTCGTAAGCATTCATATAGTCGTCCCACAAGGCCCTTTCCTTAATATCTCCGGAAGAAAATTTCCAGTTTTTGGTTGGGTCTTCTATCCTGTCCAAAAAACGTTGTTTCTGCTCCGCCTTGCTTACATTCAGAAAGAACTTTAGAATTACCGTTCCGTTGGCAGTTAAATGTTCTTCAAAGTTTTTAATGCTTTTATAACGTTGCTGCCAGAATTTTTTGTTCACCTTTTTTACATCTGAAAAACCAGGAATATTTTCGTTCAATATATATTCAGGATGTACTTTACAAACCAAAACATTCTCATAGTGCGACCGGTTATGGATACCGATCCGTCCGCGCTCAGGCAAGGCCTTGTAATGTCTCCATAAAAAATCATGCTGGTATTCCTTAGACGTAGGTACTTTAAAACTGTAAACCTGGCAGCCCTGCGGATTTAGCCCGCTCATTACATGTTCTAAAGCGCTGTCCTTCCCAGCGGCATCCATGGCCTGAAAGATGATCAGCAGAGAATATTTTCCTGATGCATATAATTTTTCCTGCATGTGGTTAAGTTCTATTTTCGAATTTACCAACGCATCTTTTGCTTTCTCTTTATTGTAGCCGCCGGTAAAGTCGGTTTTATGGTTTTTTAAGGAAAATTTCTTGTCGCCCTGTACAATTAAGCCTTTAAATTCGTTTTTCATGATCAAGTATGGTTTAGATAAATTGATGCAACTGTAATTTAAATATAGAACTAAAAAATAAGTAAATTAAATACGTTAATTTGCATATAGAGTTTTTTATATTTAACGCCACAGTAATTACCTAAAGATTGCCCTGTCTAATATGTTTAAAGAGATAAAAAACAAGTATTTACGTTATTTCACCATAGTTTTATTTTTTATAATAATTTTCTTTTCTGCGCTTCAGCTAAATTTTTTATGGTTGTTTGGCTATTCTCCAAGTGTTCATGACATCAAAGCACCTACCCTTCGTGTAGGCTCAGAACTTTACACAGCAGATGGAAAACTCATTGGACGGTATTTTAAAGAGAACAGAACTCCGGTTAGCTACCAGGAAATTGCTCCCAGTGTAATACAGGCACTGGTAGCCACAGAAGATGTACGTTTTTACAAACATTGGGGTATCGATGTACAGGCGGTAGGCCGTGCGGTGATAGGTTTGGGTAAAGATGGTGGCGCAAGTACCATCACCCAGCAATTGGCAAAAAACCTTTACCGTACACGTTACAATAAATCGCAGGGGTTATTGGTTAAAATCCCTTTGGTAAGAACTTTAATTGTAAAATTAAAAGAATGGCAAACTGCGGTAAAATTAGAGGCTAATTATTCTAAAAACGATATCATTACGATGTACCTCAATACTGTTTCGTTTGGGAACAATACTTACGGAATAAAAACAGCCAGCCGGATTTATTTCGATAAAGAAGCTAAAGATTTATCCACTACCGATGCAGCCACGCTGGTGGGCATGTTAAAAGGTACTACCCTATATAACCCAACCAAAAACCCGGCGAAAGCATTGGAAAGGAGAAATGTAGTACTTGCACAAATGAATAAGTACAATTACCTGAGCAAAGACAGTTTGGCGGCATTATCAAAAGAACCCATCAAATTAAAAGAGGGTAAAATGCAGGATGGTAGTGACGGCGACTCTTATTTAAGGGCAGCCGTGGCAAAATATTTAGAAAAATGGTGCACGGATAATGGTTATGACCTTTATGAAGACGGATTAAAAATCTACACGACTATCGATTCCAAACTTCAAAAATATGCCGAAGAAGCTGTTGCCGATCAGATGAGGATTTTGCAACGCAGGTTTTACAGTGTTTGGGGTAATGAAGATCCATGGTACGATTCAGAAAAACAAAAAGTAGATTACCCGGACAGGGCAATGAAAAACCTGCCAATTTACGCGCTTTTACAAAAGAAATTCCCGAATAACCCTGATTCTGTTAAAGCCTATTTCAACAAAAAGAAGAGGATGCAGATATTTACTTACAAAGGCGATCGCGATACCCTGTTCTCGACCATGGATTCGATCCGTTATTACGGAAAAATCCTGAACACAGGCATGATGACCATGGAGCCGGCCAGCGGAAAAATTAAAGTTTGGGTGGGTGGTATTAACCATAACTTTTTCAAATATGATCATGTTAACCAGTCAAAACGCCAGGCGGGCTCTACGTTTAAACCTTTCGCTTATTTAACTGCTTTGGAACAAGGCATGAGTCCTTGCGATAAATTTACCGATAAACCGGTTAAAATTGAGTATCAGGATAAGGGGGAAACCAAATACTGGGAGCCAAAAAATGCCGATTACAGTGTTTCTTACCGCGAAATGAGCTTACGCTGGGCCATGGCTAAATCAGTAAATACCATTACTGCCCAGGTTACCGAAAAAGTAGGTTGGGATAATGTGGTTAAATATGCACATGAGTGCGGTATCGATAGCCATTTAGAGTCTGTCCCATCAGTAAGTTTAGGATCAAACGATGTTACCGTTTACGAGATGGTTAAAGCCTATGCTACGTTCATGAACAAAGGGATTAAAACCGATCCTATTTTGGTAGAAAAGATTACCGATCAGGACAATAATGTAATCGAAGAATTTAAGCCTAAAACCAAGCGGGTGTTAAGTGAAGAAATTGCCTGGTTGATGACCTATATGTTTCGTGGTGGTATGGAAGAACCCGAAGGTACTTCGCAGGCGCTATGGGAATGGCCTAACCTGTTTAAGAAAAATAACCAGATCGGTGGAAAAACAGGCACTTCTTCTGATTATGTAGATGCCTGGTACATGGGCCTGACCAAAGACCTGGTAACCGGTGTATGGGTAGGATGTGATGAAAGAACTGCACATTTTAAAAATGGCGAACAGGGCGAAGGATCGAGAACGGCTTTACCAATCTTTGCCAAGTTTATGGAAAAAGTATACCTCGACCCTCATTCTGGCTATACCTACGGACCGTTCCCCAAAGCAACCGTTGATATTACCCGAACCTATAACTGCCCTAGTCCAAGAATTGTAAGGGATACCAGCGCTACAGATAGTGTAGCAGTCGATTCTGCAGATTTTAATGTTCCTACAGAATTACCGGTGACTGAAGTACCCGTAACTCCGGACCCCGAGGTTAAAAAAGAAGAGAAGAAAACAGAACCTGCTCAACCGATTGTTACCCCTACTGTACCACTAACCAGAAAAGAAGAACGCGAGCTGAGGCGAAAACAACGTCAGGAAGAGAAAGAAAGGAAGAAAAATGAAAATAACAACCAGTGATCGTTTTTCAGCCCGAATGAAACGAATCATTTATTACCTGGACAAAAACAGGTAATAAACTTTTAAAAAGTGTTAAAATTTCAATACTGTTTTAAACAATTGCTATTTTTATTTTCCAAATCCTTTACATTTCATTTTTGCAAATTATTGAACTACAACTACTAAAACCACACACATGAAAATAGGCTCTACCACATTAAAGCGATATGCCTCTTTATTGCTCCTGCTTATTCTTTCTTTTTCTGTTAAAGCACAATATTTCGGACAGAATAAGGTGAGGTATAAAAAACTCGACTTCAAGGTTTTACAAACACCTCATTTCGAGATTTACTATTACATCAAAAATGAAAAACTTTTAAAACGTTTTTCTCAAGATGCTGAAACCTGGTATAAAATGCACCAGGAGGTTTTTAGAGATACTTTTTTAAAGAAAAACCCGATCATTCTATACAATAACCATCCCGATTTCCAACAAACAACAGCACTTAACGGAGAAATAGGCATTGGAACGGGTGGGGTTACCGAAGCTCTTAAAAACAGGGTAATTATGCCTGTTATGGAACTTAACAGTCAAACCAGGCATGTTTTAGGTCACGAGCTTGTTCACGCTTTCCAATACCACCTGCTACTCGAAAAAGATTCAATCAGCCTTGAAAATGTTGGCCAAACACCACTTTGGATGGTTGAAGGGATGGCCGAATACCTGTCAATCGGGAAAAAAGACGCATTTACCTCCATGTGGATGCGCGATGCCATGCTGAACCGCGATATTCCTTCATTAAAAGACTTAACCAATTCCAACAAGTACTTTCCTTATCGTTATGGTCAGGCCTTTTGGACTTATATCGGTTCGCAATATGGTGATACCACTATTGTGCCTTTATTTAAGAATACCGCAAAATATGGTTATGAAAACGCTATCAGGTATACTTTCGGATATGATGATAAAACGTTGTCGGGCCTTTGGAAAAACTCCATTGATGCACATTACAAACCAATGTTAAAAGCAGATAGTTCGCAGATTAAGATTACGGGTACAAAAATCATCGACAATAAGAACGCAGGTAATATGAACGTGGCTCCTGCGCTTAGTCCTGATGGAAAATACTTGGCTTTTATGTCTGAAAAAGACCTTTTTGGCATCGATCTGTTTCTTGCTGATGCCAAAACCGGGCGTATTATCAGGAAATTAAGCAGCCAGCTTTCTAACGGACATATTGATGATTTTAACTTTATCGAATCTGCCGGTGCCTGGTCGCCAGACAGTAAACAGTTTGCTTTCAGTATTTTCAGTCAGGGGAAAAACCAGATGATGATTATCAACGTGGCTAATGGAACAACAGTATCTCAGATTCCTATGGCCCAGGTGCAACAATTTGGCAATTTAACCTGGTCGCCAAACGGAAAAGATATTGCTTTTTCGGGTATGGTTGAAGGTCAGAGCGACATTTTCTCTTATAACCTCGATACCAAAGAGGTTACGCAGATTACTAACGACGTTTATTCTGATTATGCACCAAGTTATTCACCTGATGGCAAAAAACTGGTATTTTCTTCAGACCGGGCAGCTATCCAGGCCAATGTGATTAATGCAGTATTTCCGATCAACCTGGCTGTTTATGATATTGCTTCAAAAACGGTCACCAATCTTGATGTTTTTCCGGGAGCAAATAACTTAAATGCACAGTTTTCTGCCAACAGCCAGAACATTTATTTCCTTTCCAACAGAGACGGTTTCAGAAACTTATATAAATACAATTTCGCGGATAACACGGTAGATCAGTTGACCGATTATTTTACCGGTATCAGTGGGATTACCGAATTTTCTCCGGCCATTTCAGTATCCACAACCGACGAAATAGTGTACAGTTATTACCGTTATCAACGCTATACTTTATATAACGCTAAATTAAGCAGCTTTAAAGCAAAACGAATCGGTAACCAGGATGAAAATTTCGATGCTGCAATCCTCCCTCCTATGGAAAATATCGGGGTAAACATCATCAATTCCAACCTGAATAATTTTGATCGTTTTGAAAAAACCGTTGCCGATTCGATGAAGACGGTACCTTACAGGCCCAAATTCAGGTTAGATTATCTGGCTAACAGCGGTGTTGGCGTTTCTACCAGCCGTTTCGGAACAGGTATTGCCGGCGGTATTGTGGGGATGTTCAGCGACATTTTGGGTACCAATCAGATTGTGGCAAACTTATCGGTGAATGGAGAAATTTATGACTTCGGTGGTTTGGTAGGTTATATCAACCAAAAAAGCAGGATCAACTGGGGAGCGGCCATTTCACATATCCCCTATGTATCAGGGTTCAGATCCTATGGTTACGAGAATATCCCTACGGGCAACAACCAAACCATTAATGCCCTCGCCGACAGAACCGATATCATCAGAACTTTCGAAGACCAGCTACAGGTTTATGGGGCATATCCATTTAGTAAAATACACCGTTTTGAGTTAGGTGGTGCATTTTCTCATTATAGCTACAGGATTGACAGGTACAGTAACTATTATAATTCATTCGGAAACTATATTGGTTCTGATAAGAGCAGGATTTCTAATGATGTAGCTTCACAAGATTATGGTATCCCCTTCAATTCGTTTACGCTCTATCAGTTAAATGCTGGTTTTGTTGGCGATAATTCTATTTTCGGCTTAACCGCTCCGCTTGATGGCTACAGGTACCGTGTAAGCGGTGAAAAATACCTAGGTACCTATAATTTTGCTGGTGTAACTGCTGATCTCCGTAAATACTGGAGAGCAAAACCGGTAACTTTTGCGGTAAGAAGTTATAATACTTTTAGAATTGGTAAAGATGCCGACAGGCTTTATCCGATGTACCTTGGTTATCCTTATTTAATCAGAGGTTATGAATCGAATTCGATTTACAAAAGTACCTCCGCACAATCGTCCGAATCTTTTGATATCAACCAGCTAACAGGAAGTAAGATAGCAGTTTTCAATTTTGAGGTCCGCTTACCTTTTACTGGTCCAAAGAAATTAACAGCAATCCCATCGAAGTTTTTATTTTCGGATCTGAATTTGTTTTTTGATGCGGGTTTAGCGTGGACCAATGATACCAAGGTGAAATTTAAGAGTGAGCCGACCTATACTACAGAAACCTTATTAGATAATAAAGGAGTGCCGGTTAAAGATGACAAAGGAAACCCGGTTACCTACCTGGCTACAACAGAGCGTGTGCCGGTGATGAGTGTTGGTGTATCGTTGCGGGTAAATGTTTTTGGCTACTTTGTATTAGAACCCTACTATGCAATTCCTTTTCAAAGAAAAGACGTTAAAGCCGGGGTATTTGGTTTAACATTTGCACCAGGCTGGTAATCAATTCTTCAACTCAATTCTGGTTTCGTAAACGGTAAAGAAGCCTGGATACTTGGAAAGTTGAACTATGCAAATTTGTAACTATTGGAAACAAAGAGGTTAATTTTAACCATCAATTACTAAAAAATAATACATACAATGCCTGAATGATGGGCTTCAGGTAAGCAATCATTCAGGCATTAATTAAACATATTTATATTTTTCATAGTAATTTTCTATTTAACCTTTAAAATTGCTTACGATAAGCTGGAGAATGAAAGTTTCACCTGATTGGTGGCATTCCTGTGTAAAAGAATATTTTCGAAATCGAGACCTATGGTTAAATCAATCCAATCTGGATTACAAGACCTAACCAAACGTTCCTTCTGCATGCGTGTAAACCTGCTGATCGATTTAAAACGTACCAAAGCTTGTTCTTCTGTTTTAAACTCCTCAAAATAAACTAGCCTGGTTAACTGCTGTCCGCTATCAAAAAATAAGTTTGGCATTTGTTTGTAGAAATCCAGTGTCTTCATTAAATCAGAGCTCATGCCCACGTGCATACTTGTACGATTTCTGTCGGTAACGATATAAACAAACTTTTTCATGATTGGGTCTTTAAAAATTAAAACTAAACTATTTAGTATACTTTCTTGCAATTCAAAATAATATTACTAACTTTATGAGCATAAAATTACTAACTATTTTAGTAATTCCAAATTTATTTTAAAATTTATTTTTATGTCAAATATTTCAAATAATTTAAAGTACCTCAGGAAGAAAAAAGGCCATACACAGCAGAATTTCGCTGATATCATGGAGATCAAGAGATCATTGATCGGTGCTTACGAGGAAGACCGGGCTGAACCTAAATACGATTTACTAAAAAAAATAGCAGAATACTTTGATCTCACCATCGATGAATTCATCAATGAAAAAATAAACGACAACTGGAAACCCAAGCCAAAAAGCCAGGGGTCTAACCTGCGTGTACTGAGCATTTCTGTTGACCAGAACGATAGAGAAAACATCGAACTGGTTCCTGTTAAGGCAAGTGCTGGTTATTTGAACGGTTTTTCAGATCCTCAATACATCAGCGACCTACCGAAGTTTCAACTTCCTTTGCCGGCTTTAAGGCAGGGCACATTCAGGGCCTTTGAAATTATGGGCGATAGTATGTTACCTGTTCAGCCGGGGAGTGTGATTATTGGCGAGTATCTCGACAACTGGAATGAAGTAAAAACCGGCGAAACTTATATCATCATCAGTAAAAATGAAGGTGTGGTATACAAAAGGGCCGGCAACCGTTTCAGGGAAAATAAAGACCTGAAATTAATATCAGATAATAAGGTATACGATGCCTATACCATTGCGGCTGATGATATCCTCGAAATCTGGAAAGCCAAAGCCTATATATCTACTTCTTTGCCTGAGCCTGCACCAGATCCTACAATGGAAACATTGACCCAGATGATGGCGCAGATGCAGAAATCAATTTCACAATTAAATAAGAATTAACATTTTTTAACAGGTACCGATTAAACCGTTTGCTTTTTTATGTATCTATTACATTAACAAACACATAAAAAACATAACATGAAAAAGGTAATTTTAACAATGGCAATTGCAGTAATGGGTTTAACTGCTGCATTTGCTCAAGACACAACCAAACGTGAAAGAAGGGCAATGCCTAAATTGACTGCTGAGCAAAGAGCTGAAAAAGTAACTGCCAGGCTTGACAAACAATTGAGTTTAACTGCAGATCAAAAAACAAAAATTTATGCTATTGAGCTCGAAAATGCAAAAAAAATGGATGCCTGGAGAACAGCAGACAAAAGCGATATTAAAGGTAAAATGAAAGAACGCAAGGCAGCAATGGAAGAACAAAAAGCCAAAATTGATGCCGTTTTAACTGCTGATCAGAAAACAAAAATGGATGCTTTCCGTGCCGAAGCCAGAGAAAAGGGCGAAAAAATGAGAAGAGAGTTTGGAGGCAGAGGCAAAAAAGATAAAGCGCCGGTGGTTTCGAATCCCCCTTCGCAAGGATAAATAGAGTAAAGCGTAATTAATTATATTTTTAAAAGCGTTCCGGTAATCCGGGGCGCTTTTTTTACTTTTGACCGATGAGTAAAATAGAACAGTTCCTTAATGGCAAACTTCAGGAACGGAAAGATAATCTTTCGATCAGGAATTTATCTGTCCGCCAATTCCCTGTCGATTTCTGTTCGAACGATTATTTAGGCTTTGCCCGCTCGGTTGAATTAAAAAGACTAATTGATAAAACTGTTGCAACAATGCTCCACTATGTAACAGGTGCCGGAGGTTCGAGGCTGCTGAGCGGTAATACCCCATATACCGAAGAAACCGAACAGTTTATTGCCGGTTTTCATCAGGCCGAAAGCGGGTTGATTTTCAATTCTGGTTACGATGCCAATGTAGGCTTGCTTTCAAGCGTTCCACAGCGTGGCGATACCATTATTACCGACGAACTGATCCATGCCAGCATTATCGACGGCTGCCGCTTAAGTTATGCAACACGCTATAAATTTCTACACAACAACATCAACGATCTCGAAGCCAGGCTTAAACTGGCAAAAGGAAATATTTTTGTGGTGGTAGAAAGTGTATATTCTATGGATGGGGATAGCGCCCCATTGAAAGAAATTTCAAACCTCTGCGAAACCTATCAGGCCAATTTAATTGTAGATGAAGCACATGCCACAGGTATTTTCGGTAAAAAAGGTGAAGGATTGATCAGTCAGTTAAACCTCAGCCGAAAAGTATTTGCACGTATTGTTACCTTTGGCAAGGCAATGGGCACACACGGTGCAATTATATTAGGAAGTACCAGTTTAAGGCATTACCTTATTAATTTTGCCAGGTCATTTATTTATACCACTGCAGCACCGATTCATAACATTATAGCCATCCGCTCGGCTTATCAGCTTTTGGATAAAATCGATCATCAGTTGATCCATCAAAAAATCGGCCTGTTCAGGAAAAACATAAAAGAACAGAATATCAATGCTTTAGAAAGCGAAAGCGCCATTCAGGGGATTTTATTCTCCTCCAACGGGGCAACGAAACTGGCGGCAACCGCATTACAGAATAAAGGCTTTGATGTAAGAGCCATATTAAGTCCAACAGTAGCACAGGGAAAAGAAAGGCTACGGATTTGTCTTCACACATTTAATACCGACGAAGAGATTATTTCGTTAGTAGAACATTTAAAAGAATTGAGTTAAATGGCAACATACTTTATAACAGGCATTGGAACAGGCATTGGAAAAACAATAACCAGCGCTGTTTTAACCGAAAAATTAAAAGCAGACTATTGGAAACCCATACAATCCGGAGACCTTGAAAGCAGCGACAGCTTAACAGTAAAAAATTTAATCAGTAACAAAAAAACGGTTATCCACCCCGAAAGTTACAGGTTAACGCAACCCCTATCTCCACATCTATCGGCCAGGCTAGACGGAATTGAAATCGACCTCAACAAAATTAAGGTACCCTTAACCGAAAACAACCTGATTATTGAAGGTGCAGGCGGTTTAATGGTTCCCTTAAATGAAACCGAATTGATTATCGACCTGATCAAAAAACTGGATGCAGAAGTGATATTGGTATCTCAAAATTACCTGGGTAGCATCAACCACACGCTTTTATCCATCAATTTGCTTAAACAGTACGGCGTTCCGGTTAAGGGAATTATTTTTAACGGGGATGAAAACCCCGAAACGGAAAGGTATATCCGGCAGTATGCCAAAATAAACAAATTGGGCCACATACCCAACTTAAAACTGATTAATAAAGAACAGGTTGCTGCAGTTGGTGAAAATATATTGATATAAGCACTTAAAGACCCGCAGGTTTCGAAAGCCTGCAGGGCCTGAGATTTTGAGTGGTCGGGATTACAATATCAACCCCGTTTAACTTTGGATTTTCAATCTACCTTAAGGTGCTCATACATTTTATTTTTCGGTCAGGTAACCACTTTTCTTAAGAAAATCGGCCCACACCTGATACCCCTCAGGCAAAAGATGCAAACCATCTTTGGTAAGTTCGGCCCTTAATTGTTTGTTTTGGTCAATAAAATTTGGATACAGATCGATAATGGTTACGTTTTTAGCCGTAAATTTCCTGATTTCGTTGTTTAGCCAAAGGATATGCGCATCTTTACCATAGTGCTTTTTAAATTTCTCAAAAGCGCTATTTACCGGCAAAAGGGTATTGAAATAAATGTGGGTATTTTTCGAACCTTTTCTGATGCGTGAAATCATTGTTTTATAATTACCCAGGATAACGCTGTCCGGAATGTTTCTCGAAATATCGTTGATCCCGATCAGGATAAATATTTTGGCCGGTTTACCATCGATTACATCCTGCAACCGCTCTAAAACCCCAAAGGTAATGTCGCCTGAAATGCCCCTGTTTTTTGCTTGGGGAAGCTCTAAAAGTTTCGCCCAATCTGTTCCGGCCGTGATACTGTTCCCAAGAAAAACAAAATCTTTTTTCGATTTTGGATCGGCTTTAAACTTTGCCACCAGCTCAACATATTTTCCCGGACGGTAAGTGCTGTCCCATTTTACAACCTGGGCTTCTGCTGCCGTATGGCTTAGGATTAATGCTATAATAGCGATATGTAACTTATTGATGAGTGCTTTCATAATGGTTTAGATTAAGGGTTAAATTGCAAGTTCCCAAAGAGAAGGGTCGCGGAAAGACTTTTGAGGTTTCCGAACCTGAAAAGCCTGCTATTTATTTCAGATGGGATTCCAAATCCCCTCCAACATATTGTAATTATTTCGCCTGCACCAAAATATCAGGATAGTCTGAAATAATCCCGTCTACGTTTAATGCTTTTAATTTTTGGATATCGGCCAGTGTATTGGCGGTCCAGGGAATAACCTTTACACCATCAGCGTGTGCCTTTTTTACCAAATCTTCATTCACCATTTGCCAAACCGGACTTAAAATAAAAGGTTTATATCCTAAATCAGCTATATTTTCATCATAAGTTTTTTTGTTTGCCACCAAAAAAGAAGTTTTCATTTTCGGATATTTTTCATGAATCAATTGAATGGTGCGTTTATCGAAAGATTGGATCACAACAAAATCGGCAACCTTTTTCCTGATGATTACCTCCATTAACAGCTTAACAAACTCTTCAGGCCTGGGATTAGTGATACCATCGCCGCTTTCGCTGCATTTGGTTTCAATATTATAGAAAAACTGTTTACGTTTATGGGTTTTGATATCACGCTGTACCGCATCGATCAGATCGGTAAGCAAAGGCAGGTGCGTTTTTACTTTTTTCTGCTGAGGAAAGAGATCATAATATTTGCTGCCCAAATCAAACTTTTTAATTTCATCGTAATTCATGCCGAAAATGGGGTATTTTTTGGCATCAGTTGCGGGGATATCCTGTCCGTCGGGTGTTCG
The DNA here is from genome assembly GCF_014196715.1 of Pedobacter zeae. Lineage (GTDB taxonomy): Bacteria > Bacteroidota > Bacteroidia > Sphingobacteriales > Sphingobacteriaceae > Pedobacter > Pedobacter zeae. The sequence goes on along the minus strand of NZ_JACIEF010000001.1, from coordinate 1,074,388 downwards.
CATAAAAGCCGGACTCAGGTAATCGTCATGTGTTACCACTACTTTACCATCCTTTGAGATGTGTGTATCCATTTCCAAAGTGGTAATACCATCAATTTTCATGGCATTTAACATGGCTTCTATGGTATTTTCAGGCATTAAACCACGTCCGCCGCGGTGTGCTTCAGCACTAAATGCGGGGAATTTAACTTCCTGGGCATTCGATTTTATTACAAACGCCGATAAAAAAATAAAGATTGCTGTTTTTTTAAGTTTCATATCCAAAAAAGGGATTTTACAATGGAATTTGATACACATCTAAGGTTATTAGTTCATCGCCAAGATAGACAGATCTGGCGTTTTCATTTAACGCGGTCAATTAAATCTATATTAATTTTTAATAGCTGTTGGAGATAACGTCTCACAATACTTTGGCCCATTAAGCATCAGTTTCCGCTTCAAATTTTTCTCCGAAACGATCGGTAGCTATTACTTTAACTTTTTTAACATCCGGGCTAAAATGTGCCATAAATAAGTGATCGGTTGAACGTGGTTCGACAAATGGCCTTGGATTTGGTAATTTATCGCCTTTATATAATTTAACAGCTAAAGGATCGTATCCATCCTGCTGCGCCAGTGCACCCATTGCTTTACCATCCAAAAAATATTCTACCTTCCATGCCGGGTCGTAATTCCAGACATTGGCAATCAATCTTTTTTGATTGGTTAAGGTATCTACATAGATATCCAACTGCTCTTTACGATCTCTACCGGTTGATTTATAGTACCAGGTTAAATTGGTTCCATCTACCTGGTAAACACCATAACCACGGGGTGTACCATCTTCACAAATAGGGCCTGTCCACCACCCCCCGCAAACCGTTCCGTGGTTATGTTCATAGATACCATTTTTAACCACGTTTTTATTAAAATGCGTATGGCCAGACATAATGTGTACGTTTTTGAAGTCTTTTAATACGGCATAAAAATCTTCTTTATTTTTAACACTATTATGAACCGGGATATGCAGGCAAATGATTAACAGTGCATCCTTGGGCACTAGTGCTAAATCTTTTGCCAGCCATTCTAACTGGGTTGGGGTAATGTAACCATCATAAGTTCTTTCAACCCCTAGGTAACGTACATCGTCCAGAACCACGTAATGGGCTTTGCCCCTGTTAAATGAGTAATATGTCGGACCATAATGCGCCTGGAAAGTACGGTCGGAAGTATCGTCGCCACCTTGGCGGTAATCCTGGTCGTGATTACCCAATGCCTGAAAAAACGGGATTCCTATTTTGGCGATGGCTTCGTCGTAGGCAGGAAAAAGATCAAAATTATCCCAGACCAGGTCACCTACACTGATACCGTGCACCAATGTTTTACCCATGCTTTTTACCACATCTCTGGTATCCGGTACGGAGGTTTCCATCATTTGCTGAACATCTTTTTTGTTCTTTACCTGTGGATCGGCCCAAATGATAAAGTTATGCTTGTTATCATCCTGTTTTAAAGGCTTAAGGTCGAAATTTAATTTACCGGCGGTATCGGGCTTGTAATAGTGACGGGCAATACTGCTTTCGGTTTTAAATTCGTAACCCGAAGGCGTGCTGATCCATACAAAACGCGCAAGTTCGTGCAATTTAAGCTGGTAGTTTCCGCTTTTATCGGTCTGTACCACGCTGTAACCATCAGAAATTACCGTCCCCGCAACGGCTTTTCCTTTACTGGTTACCGTACCGCTTACCCATCCGTCAACAGTAAACAACGATGATGGAAACGATTTTAAGCTAACAAATAAAGTGGTGGTTAATATGGTTGATTTTTGTATAAAAGATCTTCTGTTCATACTTTTTCCTGATTAAATCATTGGGATATAAATGAATAAAACACAAGAAGGCCAGCGATAACCGGCCTTCCCTGTTATTTATTTTTCGACCAACGCGGTAACGCCACCTGTTTCGATATCGCTCAGTGCTGATGTATTGGTTAACGCAACACTTGTCATTGTCCGCACCGATTCCCACCCGCCTTTAGCAGCTTTATAAACGCCGCCCAGCTTGGCAAAACTTATGGCTGTCGGAAAACCGACGAAACGTTTGGAAATATCATTGGTTCCTTTTCCATAGTATTCCTGTGGAACTTTTCCTGCATAGGTGGCAAATTTGTCGGTAATGGTAATTCTAAACCCGTATTCAGGTGGCCCGGCAGTATAAAAACTTCCCCCGGCTCCACCGTAAAAGATCACATCCAGTGGCACCGAGTTTGGAGTAATATTGGTGCCTTCAAATATTGCAATACCAGCAACATTTCCACTATTTGCCAATAGGTTACTGGTCACGTCTCCTATACCGTTTGCCCCCGGAACCTTTGTATAATCGACAGGCGATATCCATTTCGACGCAGGCACAACTGTTGAAGCAGATCCGTTAATCCTTTGGCCGGCACCACCAACATAGAAAAACTGTCCTTTTTTAACCGATCCCGAGGTTAGGTTAAACTTATAGGTCCTAAGCGCACCTGTATTCCAGCCCTGGCTTGGAAACGCAGTAGCTCCCGCATTGTTATTCGTATAAACAGAGAATGGTGTAGCTGCAAAATCTATATCTCTTGTGGCTAAAAACTGGATATATTCATAATTTCCATCAGTTGAATTCGGGTCGGCAAGAAACCCTGAAATTATAGCAGCCGATAGTTTAGGCATCGGAACATAAAAAAAGTCATCAACTGTTCGCATCCGGTATTCGATCTTTTTGGAAGTGCCCGTTCCCGTAACATATACAACACCAGTAAAATTACCGGAAGGTTGTACAGGGGTATTGGCAAAGGTTGCACTGGCACTTGTACGCAAGGTTGCGGTGCCGAAACCATCATTCAGTATTTTATCGCCCAGGTACACCACGTTACTTGCAGGTTCGGGATCGTATACAGCATTGTTAATGGCTACCAATGTGCTTTCGTAACGGTCCGGATTGGCCAGAATAGTGTTTGTATTGGCCGCTTGCAATTTAATTGTTCTTCCTGATGCCACTTTCGTAATAGCCGAACTGGTTAACCCGGTAACCTGTAGAATTCCATCCACCTTTTTTAATACGCCACCTTCCAGTTTAATATGAAGTGAATCTCCGGGAATATAGTCAGCAGCTGCCGCACCTACATTAAACGAAATCCCCCTGAGCGAATCAGCAGAACCGTTAATACGGCTATTCTGCAATGCGATCAACCCAGGCACCGAATTACCCGATCTGAAATCAGAAACCACTACTCCCCTGATACTTATAGCACCTCCAATGGCACCAGGATTAAGGGAAAGATCAGATCCTTTATAATACCTTCTTAAATCGAAATTGGAAATAAATCCGGCTTCCGAGAATTTGTAACGGTAATCGTCTTCCCTTTTGCAACTTGTGTAAATAGCCACAACAACTGCGAGTAAAAGAAAATATTTTAATTTATTTTTCATCATCAATAACATTTAAGGTTTTTGCCACCACATCAGTGTATTCACATCGTCTGGTCCCTGTGCCACCAAAACATTTTTATAATTTGTTGGATTTGTTGACTGTGCGAGTATAGGGTAGTATAAACGCACCGGCATTTTTCCGCCATTTAATAGATTTGCTCCTTTCGGGAGTAATGGATGTCCGGTTCTTCTATATTCAAACCATTGTTGAAAATCTACCAGAAACAGGGCATAGTACTTTTGTAGATGGATCAGTTCTAGCTTGCTGTTTGCCCCGGCAATTTTATTATCTAACGGTAACGCATCGTCCCAATTAAAATCACCTTTTAAAGCATAACTCCGTACGGCTGCATCATTACCGTTTGCATATAATGCTGGAATCCAGTAATTGATCCCATCCGCTACCCCTTTGTAATAATAGTTTTCGCCGCTGCCATTTATCCAGCCCCTGGCGGCCGCTTCGGCTAAAATAAAATCAACCTCAGCCACATTCATCATCACCCCCGTAAAAGCATCTGTTTGCAGGGTTGTGGGATTACCGGATTGGGCATCAGAATAAAAATATGCCTGTTTAACCGGCGCCCCGCTACCTATCGGGTAGGCACTTGGCACACCAACATATCCGGCAGGTCCTGCAGCTATACTCCAACGGTTCACGCCATTTTTCCCATATGCAGGGATTAACCTCGGATCTTCCCAGCTGGTGAGGTTATTCATGAAGAAATCGACAATAGCTGATGCCCTGAAATCAGCCGGCCTAACACTAACCATAAATGGCGACGAGTAAACAGCCGTACTGCTATTGGTACCATTCCAGAGGATCCGGGCTGTGTGGGTATTGTCGGTCATGATCGGATATTTAGCCGGATTGGTGTCAACTATTTCCTTGATTTTAGCTATAGCCTGGGCACTTGCTTCTGCCTTGCCCGAAATACGCAACAACAACCTCAAATACAAAGAATTACCAAATCTACGCCATTTACTGATATCGCCATTGTAAACCGGATCGCTACTGGGTACGATGGATTGACCAGCAGCGAGTAGCGTGTTGGCTTCTTCTAATTTATTCAGCAATGAGGCATAAATATCTTTTTGCTTATCGAATGCCGGCTCCAGTATACCGTACTTACCCTGGTTAGCTTCTGTATAAGGCACATCGCCGTAGGTATCGGTTAACAATTGCATGGTCCAGGCTTCTGCAATTCTTGAAATTGCCTGGTAAGAAGTGTTAACCGCATTGGGTTTGCTGGCGATGGTATTGATGTCCTTTATATTTGTTAATTCCGAATACCACGAATTCCACATCGCGTCTGATAATTGTCTCCTGATGTCGTAACGGTAAATCCTGCCTTCCAATACCTCATCCAAAGTAGAAACAGTAACCTGCATCAACTCGTTGTTAATGGTTCTGTTTCGGATTAAGTTGGCGCTCAGCACATTGGTTAAGGCTGGTGCCAGTAACTTATCGGCAGAAACCTCGGGCACCCCTATCGGATCTGTGTTGATTTTATCGAAATCTTTCTTACAGGCGAAAAATGAAGTCGCCATAAACAGTAAGAAAGCATAACTGGTATTATATTTAATCTTTTTCATTTTCTTATTAGTTTATACCCACTACTAAACGTGCACCAAAGGTCCTGGTCGAAGGCAATTGCCCCACTTCAAACCCCTGTACAATATCACTACCCGATAATGTACCAAACTCCGGATCGAAGGCTGGCCATGGCGACCAGGTGTACAGGTTACGTCCGAATACGCCTATTGTTATTCTGCTCAATCCTAAGCTTGAAACCACTCTTTTTGAGAAAGTATAATTAATATTGGCTTCCCTGAATTTTAAATAGTCTGTTCTGAAGGTACTTCCCTCTGCATTGGTAGAACCGTACATCGCTTCGTAAAATGCACCAATATCAGTTGCAACTGTAGTATTAGGACTATAAGTAACGCCATCAGGGTTTAACATCACGCCCTCACCTATTAAACCGCCGTACCTTCCGGGTAAGGTTAATTTTAATTTACCGAGCCCGGCCATTCTGGCAAAGGTTAAGGAGTGCGCAACCGCCCCCAGTTGTGCATCAAATAATACATTTGCAGCGAAACCTTTATAAGTTACGCCTGTACCAAAACTAAACCGAAATTTAGGCATGGTGTTGCCAAGGTATTTTAACTGTGTCTGGTCTGGAATGGCTTTTCCTGTGTTATCGAAAATAACCTGTCCGTCAGGCGAACGCTTCAATCCATAGCCGTAAATATCGCCCAGGCTACCGCCAACGTTTGCCACAATCTGGGTACCTCCAAGTGGTCCTGTACGCAGGATTACTGAACTATCTGCAAGTTCTTTAATGGTATTTCTGTTTGCCGAAAAAGTACCATTCACCGTCCACTTGAATAATGCGGTTTGTAAAGGTGTAGCATTCACTGACATTTCCAGACCTTTATTATCCACACGCCCGGCATTAAATATGGCTATTGAATAACCTGAAGCCCTGTCAATCGAACGGCTTAATATCTGATTTTTGGTGTTTCCGGTATAGGCGGCAAAGTCGAAATTCAACCTGCTCTTGAATAACTTCAGTTCTGCACCTACCTCGATCGTGGTGGTTGAGAGTGGTTTCAAATTAACATTTGGCAATATGGTTGGATTTGTCATGGCTTCACCCGGATAAATCCCATTTGCCGCTAATGTGTAATTATAGGCCGTACGGTACGGGGTTGTTCCGCCGCTACCAACCTGTGCAATAGAACCGCGTAATTTGAAATAACTGATCTGCGAAGGCATTTCCCAAAAATCGGAGGCAATAAAGGATAAACTTGCTGATGGATAGAAAAAGCCTACATTATCCGTACGCAGCGGAGATGCCAGGGTACTGTTCCAATCCTGCCTTCCGGTTAAATCTAAAAAAAGATAGTTTTTTAGGGATAGCGACGCCGTGCCGTATAAACTGTTGATATTATACCGGGCTGTATCCGGTACAGAAATGAGCGGATTTTGATTGTTATCCAGGCTGTAGTATGCCGGGATAATCAAACCATCGGCACGGAGCTCAGATTTATAATACCTGTTTCTTAACTGGCTCCCCCCAACAGTTGCTGAAAGTTTTAAATCTTTTGAAAGATCCTTACTGTACCTTAACAAAAAGTCGGCGTTGATTTCGTACGAATTGATATCCTGCACACGATAGGATCCCTGTGCAAATTTTGCTCCCGCAGCATCCCACGGGCGCTTGGTTTCACGTACATCATGGTTAAAATCGATAGATGAACGTACCAGCAAACTTAAATTCTTGGTAAAATTATAAGTAGCCTGAACATTTCCCAAAATACCGTTCCGCCGCTGTCCGTTCAGGTATTGCTCCGAAATTGCGTAAGGACCTTCAGGAAAACTGGAAGTTAAATCAAGAAATTTTCTTTGCTCCTGTCCGGCCACCCAATAATTCTTAAACCAATCGAGGTTCATATTGGGATGGGCAAACATGAACCAATACATTAGCGATTGGTTCCCATAACCTGTGGCGGGTAAATTGTCGCTATGCCTGTTGTTATAACTGGCCTTGAAAACAATATTCAGTTTTTTGGTGATATTGCTGTTGCCCGATAAAGAAAGTGAAGTGCGTTCTAAATTGGTATTGGGCACAATCCATTCGTTATCCCCGTGGCTTGCAGTAAAACGTAAACCTACTTTTCCGGCGTTTCCATCCAGGGTTAACGAGTTGCTTGTTTCAACTCCTGTTTTGAAAAATGCATCAAGCGCATTTGGGTAAGCTACCCACGGTGTACGCGTTGTTCCCCCCTTTTGCGTAGCTGGATCATATTGAAAAAACATGCTGGTTCCATCAAATCTTGGCCCGTAGGTAGAACTGGTTGCATGGTTATCTGCACCATCGGCACTTGTGCCAAAGCTATAATAGCTTGCACCGCCAACACCTGCACCGTATTCCTGTTGGATGTCAGGCCCCCTGTTAATCTGCTCGAAAGTGGTATTGGAAGTAAAGGTAATATTAAACTTTTTCTTTTTGCTACCTGCCGATTTGGTGGTAATGACAATGGCACCGTTTGCACCTCTTTGTCCGTAAAGTGCAGATGCTGCCGGTCCCTTTAATACCGTAACATTTTCAATGTCTTCTGAGTTGAGGTCGTTAATGGCACTTCCAAAATCGGTGGGTAAAATATCCCCTGATGTACCATAAACACCGCCACCTGTTCCGGCTGTACGTTTGGCACTGCTGCTGGCCACCACACCATCAATAACAATCAGGGCTTCGTTATCACCCGTGAGGTTGTTTTCCCCACGAAGAATGATTTTATTGGATGCAGCCAAACCACTGTTGCGGACCAAGTTTAACCCTGCAACTTTTCCGGATAATGCATCTGTCCAGTTTGTGGCCATTGCATTGGTAAATGACGAACTATCTAAAGTGGTAATCGCGTATCCGAGCGCTCGTTCTGAACGCTTTATACCCAGAGCAGTTACTACAACATCATTGAGCTGCCCCATAGCAGACTGTAACCTAACAACAGCACCGTTCTCACTGTTATTAAAAGTTTTTGAAAGGGTTTTATACCCGATCATGGTATAGGAAACGGTTGTTCCTTTGGTAATGCTGATGGAATAATTTCCCTTTTCGTCGGTTATGCCCAAAAACTTTTTATTGTTATCGGTTATAGTTGTTCCAACGAGTATCTGGCCATCCTGGTCGTCTAAAACCGTTCCTTTAACAACGATCTTTTGAGCAGGGGTTTGCGCAAAGCTCCCGTTAATAAAAATTAACTGAATAACTGCGGCAAATAAAAAAATGCTAAAGCGTTTTAGTGTGGGTTGAAAAAAAACAGACCTTTTCTTCTGGTGAGGATGAGGCTTACTTTTTTTTACATGCAGGACGCATTGGTACCACGAAATCTGTTGAGTAAAATTTTTAATCATAATGGTTTATATATCCGGTTAGCAATTGGCATCATAACTTTGATTTATTTCGTCCGGTTCAGCGGGCAAAATAAATCTGTTCATGTTAAAAATATATTAGGTAAATATTAAACCTAGTAATACGGCGCTTAATAGTTGCGATTTATTTGGTTTTACTTACTATATATTTCGTTATTTAAAATTAATAAAACAAATCGAAACAAAAAACAATAAAACATCGCAATACAAAATATTTTTTAATTGAATGTTTAAAAAGACAAAAAAGTTGATGTTTGCAAAAATTGATTAGCCCTGTGTGATGATACCGGGCATCGAAAATAGGTGATTTTAACCAAAACAAAGCTTAAAACTAACTAAAACAACAGTTGTTAACCTCAAGATCAAGCTACCTGTAATAATTTCATTACAAACAGCTCCATGCTCTAAAGCTTGCACAACAAAACGAAACATTATTATGTAACATTTATATGCCTGTTAAAATCGAAAGTGTTAGAAACAGTCTTAATGTGCCTTTACATACTCAAATACATGCCTCATGTAAAGTTTACGTAAAGAACAGGTACGCTCAAGCGCAATCAGGATAACTACAGGAAATATTAAAAATCCAAGCAGGTTGAAAGTATAGAAAATATAACCGAAAACGAGGATCAACCTGAAACATTCGAGGTAATAAATCCACTTCCGTTGTTCGAGCAATGCCCCGATATTGATTAGTGTCACCAAAATAAAAATCGATATGGCCACTTTATGCACCAGCGTTAAGTATTCGTAAAACATAGTGGTTCCGGTAAGCACGGCCACTACAAGAATGAGCTGGCTATTTAAGTAGATTTTGAATTTGGGTTTCGGTTTGGCTTCATGCTGGGTTTTATTCTGGTAAAAGCGTTCTTCCAGGATAGGCCTGATATTCTGGTCCATTAAAGCCGGACTGCCAAAAACAGCATTCCATTTCGCTTTAAATCCATCAGCGCGCCTGTAAGCTTCAGCAATTTCCAGGTAATAGTGGAAATGCTGCCAGATGAAACTATAACTTTTAATGGGATGTGTTAGGCCATATTTTGGGGCTTCCTCTTCTTTTTGAAAAGTACCGAACAATTTGTCCCAAAAAACAAATACATCGCCGTAGTTTTTATCTAAATATTTCTCATCCGATGCATGGTGAACACCATGTAAAGAGGGTGTAATGAATATATTTTCCAGCCAGCCCAGTTTGCCTCCCAATTGGGTATGCGTAAAAAATGAATAGGCACCATGGGCCAATAGAATGGTAATGATCATGTTGGGATGAAAACCTATTAAGGGTAAGGCGCACCAAAAAACATTACGGAAAATAGCCTGTATGGTGGTAATCCGTGCCGCTGCAGATAAATTAAACTCTTCGCTCTGGTGGTGCACAATATGTGCTGCCCATAAAAAATTAATCTCATGCCCTAACCTGTGGTACCAGTACCAAACAAAATCAGTTGCGAGCAAGAGCAAGATCCATACGTACCATTTGGTAGAAATATTAAAAATGGCATAGTTTGTATAAACCCATTGGTATAACTGGTAAAAACTTGCGGCTATAAACAGGTTCAATAACCTTTCGGCAATACCTACACTAAAATTTGCAACCGTACTTTCGTATTTAAAAATTTCCGCTTTTTTCTGCTGCTTGGCGATTTTAAACTCTATATATACAAAAATAAAAAATGCTGGTATAGCAAATGCCAGGTAATTTACCGTCATAACAATTGTGGTCTTTTTTATGTTAACGGAACAAACATAATTATATTCTACAAAATACATAGATTTTATAGATAATTTTATTGCATATAAATTACTTCCTTATCGATTTTATGTTTGTGGTTTTAATTTATTTGCAGAACTTCGGATTTATAAATACAGAATTATGGCTACAAAGAAAAAAGCTGAAAACAACAACATATTATCGATCGATATTGGCGGTACCAGTATAAAAACAGTTCTTTTGGATGAAAGCGGAAATATGCTTACCGAATATTTAAAAAGCAAAACCCCGGCAGAAGCTACCCCAAAAGATATTGTAACGGGTATCGTAGAATTGATTAAGCCTTTTCCTGATAGTTATAACCGCGTATCGATCGGGTTTCCCGGTTACGTAAAAAATGGTATTGTAAAAACAGCTCCCAACCTCGCCAAAAGCAAATGGACCGATGTAGACCTCGCCCAGCGAGTGGCCAATGAATTGGGCAAACCGGTACGTTTGGTGAACGATGCCGATCAGCAGGGTTTGGGTGTAGTTGATGGTAAAGGGTTCGAAATTGTTTTTACGGTAGGCACAGGGTTTGGTACAGCTTTGTTATTTGATGGCGAACTGCTGCCCCACCTCGAACTGGCACACTTCCCGATCAATAAAGAAGAAGATTACGATGATTACATCGGTAATAAGGCTTTCGAAAAAATAGGCCCGGAACGCTGGAACAAAAGACTTAAAAAAGTGATCGAAATCTATAAAACGGTTTTTAATTACGATACCTTATATATAGGTGGCGGTAATTCCAAACAGATCGATTTTAAACTCGAAGACAATATCAGGATTGTAACCAACAGGGACGGAATTAAAGGCGGTGCCAAGCTTTGGAAACTGGCCGATAAGTATAATATCTTTACAGTTGAACCTCAAAAATAATTGACCTTTTATTACAATCTTTTAACAACAATAGCTGCAATATTAATTTGTAAACCCTAATTTTGGGTGCATTCTAAAAAATAAAAAATGGCAAATAACGATTCGAAAAAATATAAATTGGGAATGATCGGTTTGGGTACTATGGGCCGTAACCTATTATTGAACATGGCTGATAAAGGCTTCTCGGTAACCGGTTACGACAAGGACCGCAAAATGATCTCGAAACTTGAAGAAGAAGGCAAAAAGCATAATTTAGAAGGGTTTGATGATATAGAAAGCTTTATTGCAAGTTTACAAACGCCCCGTACACTGATTTTGCTGGTACCTGCCGGACCAATTGTAGATAGTGTTATTGCAGAATTAAAACCGCTTTTAAGCAAAGGCGATATCATTATCGATAGCGGTAACTCCCATTTTACCGATACGAACCGCCGCGTGGATGAGCTGGAAAAAGACGGACTGCATTTCTTCGGCATGGGTATTTCGGGTGGCGAAGAAGGAGCACGTTTCGGTCCGAGTATGATGCCGGGCGGTGATAAACAGGCCTATAATGTGGTAAAAGATGTTTTCGATGCGGTAGCTGCAAAAGTTGGTACCGATCCTTGCGTTACCTACATTGGCCCGGGCGCTTCCGGTCACTTCGTTAAAATGGTGCACAATGGTATCGAATATGCCATTATGGAGCTCATTGCCGAAGTTTATGGAATCCTTAAAAACGGGTTGGGCTATTCTAATAGTGAGATTTATAAAATCTTCAAAAAATGGAACGAAGGCAGGCTTCAATCTTTCTTATTGGAAATCACTGCTGAAATTTTCCTGTTTAAAGACACCGAAACACAAAATGACCTGTTAGACCAGATTAAAGACGAAGCGCGCTCAAAAGGTACCGGAAAATGGACCTCAGAGGTTTCGATGGAACTTCAATTACCGGTGCCTACCATTAACGAAGCTGTTTCCAACCGCGATTTATCTAAATTTAAGGCCCTGAGGGTTTCTTTAGAAGAAGCTTTCGGTAAAAAAGACACGAAAATCGATATCACTGTTGATGAATTGGAAGATGCATTTTACTTCTCGATGATCAGTGCCTATGCGCAGGGTATGCATTTATTGGTTCAGGCCTCGAAAGAATATAAATATGATCTGCAACTGCAGGAAATTGCCAAAATCTGGCGTGGTGGCTGTATCATCAGGGCTAAATTTTTGGAAGACATCTACCAGGCCTATGATAAAAACCATTCATTGGAGCATTTATTCGGTGATGCCGGTATCCAGAATATCATTAAAAGCACTTTGGCTGGCACACGTAAAAGCATCTGTGCAGCTATTGCATCGGGTTTAGGTATCCCTGCATTTGCATCTACCCTAACCTATTTTGATACCATTACCACTGGCAGAATGCCTTCCAACCTGATCCAGGCACAAAGGGATTTCTTCGGTGCGCACACTTTTGAGCGTATCGATAAAGAAGGCATTTTCCATGCCGACTGGAATAAATTATCATAACCTATTTAATTCACGAACAACAAGATAAAATGAAAAGCAAAACCGCATTAAACCCTACCATTTTTGTAATATTTGGTGGAACAGGTGATTTAAACAAAAGAAAGTTAGCGCCTGCCCTATACAACTTATTTATAGAGGGTTACATGCCAAATAAGTTTGCGGTTATCGGTACGGGCAGAACCGAATTTACTGACGATAGCTATAAAGCTGCTTTAGAAGATGCCGTAAACCAGTTTTCGCGCAGCGGAAAAGTAAAAAAAGAAAAATGGGACAATTTCGCCAGCACCATGCATTATTGCCCTACCGATTTTGCGCAGCCAAAAACGTTCGAAAATCTTAAGGGAGCAGTAGAAAAATATCAAAAAGAATTTGGTGCGGGTACTCAGGTAATTTTCTACCTGGCGGTTGCACCGAACTTCTTTCCTATTATTGCCGAGTGTTTACAGAAATATAAACTGACACAGGATGAAGATAACAGCCGCATCGTTATCGAAAAACCTTTCGGTCACGATTTAGAATCAGCAAAAGAACTTAATGCGCTGTTAAGCACTATTTTTACTGAAAAACAGATCTACCGTATCGATCATTACCTGGGTAAAGAAACCGTTCAGAACATGATGGCTTTCCGTTTTGCAAACGCCCTTTTCGAGCCTTTGTGGAACAGGTCTTATATTGATCATGTACAGATTTCGGTAACCGAGCAGTTGGGAGTTGGCGATCGTGGCGGTTATTACGAAGGTTCGGGTGCGCTGAGGGATATGATCCAAAACCACCTCTTACAATTGCTTTGTTTAATCGGTATGGAAGCCCCTATCAATTTCGATGCTGATGAGATCAGGAACCGTAAAGTAGAGGTTTTAAAGGCCATGCGTCCTTTCTCTGCCGAAGATATCCGTTTCCACACGGTTCGCGGCCAATACAGCAAAGGCTGGGTTGAAGGTAAAGAAGTACCAGGCTACCGCCAGGAAAAAGGCGTAGATCCGCATTCAAATACCGAAACCTTTGCTGCCGTTAAATTCCATATTGATAACTGGAGATGGCAAGGCATTCCTTTCTATCTAAGAACAGGAAAACGCTTAAACCAAACTTCGTCGTTAATCACCATCCAGTTCAGGGATGTACCTCATCAGATCTTCTCTTCAGGTGTAACCGAAAACTGGCAACAGAACCGCTTGGTAATCAGCATCCAGCCGGAAATGAGTATCCGTATGCAGGTTCAGGCCAAAAGACCGGGCTTGGATATGGTATTGAACCCTGTTGATATGGTTTTTGACTATAAGGGAACTTATGAGGGCGATACCCCAGAGGCTTACGAAACCTTGTTGTTGGATGCCATGATGGGCGATCAGACGCTGTTCATGCGTGGCGACCAGGTAGAAGCTGCATGGGAACTGGTGATGCCGATCCTGAATACCTGGGAAAGCAAAAAATCTATCAATTTCCCTAATTACCCTGCTGATAGCTGGGGGCCAGAAGAAGCCGAAGCTTTAATTGCAAGAGACGGTTTCCACTGGTTTAACCTGCCATTGAAGAATAAGGAATAATTAAGTTGATGGTTCATGGACAAATGTCCATGAACCATCAACTATCAACTACTACAACATGAATCTACTCATATACAAAACATTAGAAGAACTTAACCACGATCTGGCAGATTATGTAATTAAAATTGCAGAAATGTCTATCGAACAGAACGACCGTTTCAATTTTGTACTTACGGGCGGCAGTTCTCCTAAAGCACTTTACCATTACCTGGCAACAGAAGGTAAACACCGCATTGACTGGGATAAAGTTTATTTCTTTTTTGGCGATGAGCGTAACGTTCCGGCCGATGATGATAACTACAATGGCTTAATGGCAAAAAAGACCATTTTAGATCCATTGGGCATTAAAGAAGATCACATTTTTTATGTAAATACCACATTGGCTCCGGAAAAAGCCGCTATTGAGTATAAAAAAGCAATTGATCAGCATTTTAAGGGCGAAGATATCGTATTCGATCTGATTCTTTTAGGTATGGGCGACGATGCGCACACCGCTTCAATCTTCCCGCATACCACCTTAGTTAAGGATGAAGAGGTGAATGTAGCTGCTGTTTATGTAGAGAAACTCGATACCTACCGCATCAGTTTTACCGCCCCTTTAATTAACAAAGCCGAGAATATTGCCTTTCTGGTATTTGGAGAAAACAAAGCAGAAGCATTGAAGCACGTAATAGGCGATACAGAAAAGAATGTCGATTTATACCCTTCTCAGTTAATTGATCCTATTGACGGTAAATTAACCTGGTTTACCGATGAAGCCGCAACAAAATTATTAGAAGATTAAAAAATGATGTCTGAAGAAAAACAGTTGTCAGACTTTTTAAACGGAAAAACGGAATATACCTTAGGGCTATTCCGTTTTTTTATGGAGCAATTGGCTGAAATAGGCAAAATTAATCTGCGCGCCACCAAATCGATGATTGCTATTGAATCTAAAACCACTTTCGCATACATTACCCAATTGGGCAAAAATTTCGTGCATGTCGTGATCCCTTTCGATCAGGCATATGAAGATAACTTATGCTTCGTCAAAATTGCGCAGGTACCCGGAACCCATCAGTTTAACCACCATTTAAGAATTTATTTCAGCGAAGATGTAAATGAAGAGGTGAAAAGTTATTTAAGGCTGGCAATGAGCTGATGTATTTTTAGCACAGAGTACACAGATGAAGGCTCAAAGATCGCAGGGTTGGATGTGTATACATTCCTTTTGACATGATCACTTATACCCCATATCCATTCGTTTTGTCATCCTGAGGGATGATTTATTTTTATAATGAATATGGGTGACAGCTCTCTCAGGAGTCGTCATTTCGAGCCGAGTGCAACGCAGTAGAGAACTACGAAGTGTTTAACGAAGCATAAATTTCTCCGCTACGGTCGAAATGACGGCCTTGCAAGGAATAGTACCATGAAAATTTTCTTAATCCAGCTTCTCCTCAATCAATAACTTAATAATTCCATCGGCCATACCTACTTTAGGTACATAAATCTGTTTAATTCCTGTCCATTTCATTAAAGTAAGGTAAATTTCGCAGGCAGGGATAATTACATCCGCACGGTCAGGATTTAAACCCAGGGTATGGATCCGCTCTTTTAAGGAGTAGCTGGTAAGCTTATTATACATCGAATTCAACTTTTGCAAGGATAAAGGCGCATTTTCCTTCTCATCCGACATGCGGAAAAGTTTGTTGATGTTACCACCGGTGCCAATACCTGCAAGATGCTTGTAAGCTTTGGTATGTTCTTTTACCCAATCTTTCATTTCTTCCCAGGTTTCTTCCTTGTCCTGGTTATCGAGCATCCTGATGGTACCGATATTGAAAGACCTCGATGCTTCGGGTACACCTTTTACAAAAACAGAAAGTTCGGTGCTACCTCCGCCCACATCGATATACAGGTAGGTTTTATTTTCATCAAGCTGCTCCTCGATATGATTGGCATAGATAATATTGGCTTCTCTTTGCCCCTCTATAATCTCTAAAGTAAGGTCAGTTTCTTTTTTAATCAGCTTTACAATATCCTGCCCGTTGTGGGCTTCGCGCATGGCAGAAGTTGCACAGGCCAGGTACTCCGATACATGATAAACATCCATAAGGTTTTTAAAGGCTGCCATTGTTTTCACCAGGTCGGCCGATTTTTTCTCCGAAATATGCTGATCTAAAAACGCATCATCACCTAAACGCAATGGTACGCGGATTAACGTATTCTTTTTGTATTTATATTTTCCGTCCTGTTTACTGATATCAGCAATGAGTAGCCTCACTGCGTTCGAGCCGATATCTATAGCTGCGTATCTTAACATTATGATTGATGCTTGGTTTTTAAATAGTTGTAGATGTCTACCTGTGCCCTTATCTTTTTACTTAATCTGTTTTTATGATATTTATTATTGTTCAAAGCATTAATTTGCCTCGATTTGGTATTGTCCTGCAATTGCAGATCGATAATATCCTGTATTTCCTGTTTCACATCTTTATCCAAAACCGGGAACCCCACCTCTACCCGGTGCTCAAAATTCCGGCTCATTAAATCGGCAGAAGAAAGGTACATGTCGTTTTTGCCATTGTTACCAAAAATATAAACACGGGCATGCTCCAGAAACTTATCAATAATGCTGATGGCCGTAATGTTTTCGCTAAAGCCTTTTACACCAGGCACCAAACAGCAGATGCCACGTACAATCAACTGGATTTTAACACCGGCATTGCTCGCGTCGTAAAGTTTGGAAATAATGGCTTCATCAGCCAGGCTGTTTACTTTGAGCATAATATAGGCCAGTTTGCCCTGTTTGGCATTCCTGATTTCGCGGTTTATAAAACTAACCAGCTTAGAACGGCTTTCTAAAGGCGAAACAATCAGGTGCTTAAATCCTTTGGTTACCGTTCGCTTGTTCAAAGCATCAAAAAGTTTAACCAGATCGTTGGTAATTTCTTTTCTGGTTGTAAAAATGCTATGATCGCAATATAAGCCAGCAGTTTTTTCGTTAAAGTTGCCGGTTGCTAAATTGGCATAGTAAACAGGTTTATCCTTTTCTATCCGTTTAACCAGGCAAATTTTAGAATGTACTTTGTAATCGGTTAAACCATAATTCACTTTTACCCCTTCTTCCATTAAACGGGTAGTCCAGAAAATATTGGCCTGTTCATCAAAACGGGCCTTAAGCTCAAGTAAAACAGAAACCGTTTTACCATTTTTGGCCGCGTTGATCAAAGCATTGATCACTTTAGAGTTTTCGGCCAAACGGTATAGCGTAATCTGGATTTCGGTAACTTTTGGATCTATCGCCGCCTCGCGCAGAAATAAAATAATGTAATCGTACGATTGGTAAGGTAAATTAACCAGGTAATCGCGTTGTGCAACTTTAGCGAACATGCTCTGTGTGCGGTGCAGATCGTGAACTTTTAGTGGCACATTCGGTGCATATTCCAACTCCTTTTTGCCCACATTCGGAAAAGCAATAAAATCTCCGAATTTATGGTAACGGTTACCGGGGATGAGGCTTTCGGCTTCCAGTTTCAGTTTGTTCACCAAAACAGTGAGCATACCCAAAGGCATGGCCGAATCATACAATAAACGCATGGGTTTTCCTTTTTTGCGCTTTTCCAAACTGTTTTTTAAATCTTCTATAAACTTATCGCTCACATTTTTATCGATGTCCAGTTCTGCATCACGTGTGAGCTGAATTGAATACGCCTCTAAATTATCGTAGGTAAAAATGTAGAAAATATCATTCAAACAGTACCTGATAATATCTTCCGCCAGGATGATAAATTTGAGATCATTTGTTTCTGGAAGAACCAAAAACCTAGGTAAATTTGGCGGAATTTCAATGATTGCATACTTCTCCCTTACTTTGGTATCTTTTTTTGATAATTTAACGAAGAAGTACAGGTACCTATCCTTCAATTCAGGAAAGGGTTTATCCATATCCAGCATAATCGGAACCAGGTTGGATAAGATCTTATCCCTGAAATGGTTTTTCACAAACTCACCCCTGCTTACATTGAGCTGGGTATCGTTTAAAATAAAAATCCTGTTCTGCGCCAGTTCGTTGATCAAAGTAGCCTGAAAAAGCTGGTCGAACTTCCTTTCCTGCTTTACTACAATATTTTTAATCTCGTTAAGGATTTTCTTGGGATTAAACCCTAAAAGTGCTTTTGCTTTATCGTTCAGGTTGGTGAGCCTGCTCATGGTGGCTACCCTCACGCGGTAAAACTCCTCTAAGTTGGAAGAAAATATGGATAGAAATTTAATACGTTCAATCAATGGCACAGTTTCATCAGCAGCTTCCTGCAATACGCGCTCGTTAAAATAAAGCCAGCTGATTTCGCGGTTAAAAAAGGGGATTTTCTTATTGCTCATTTAAAAAAATAAAAAATCCCTGTCAAAAACAGGGATGCTCAAATCTGCATATTAATTTGTTAAATTGATGTTAATTCATTTGCATGTTAACGTTAACAAATTTATTTTTTTGTTGGTGTTTTAACCACTTTCTTAAGCGCAGGTGTTGCTTTCGCCACTGCTTTTTTTGCTTCAGCTGCCGGGGCTGTTGTTTTTTTAGCTGCGGTTGCTGTCTTCGCCGGTACCTTTGTTGCAGGGGTTGCTGCTTTTTTAACAACCTTAGCTGTTTCTGCTACAGCCTTTTTGGTTGTGGCAACAGGTTTAGCCAAAATTTTTTCTGCTTTTTCTTCGGTTTCTATTGCAGCTACTTTAACACTCTGCACTACTGGTTTAGCTTTGGCAACTGCTTTTTTTACCACTTTTTTAGCCGTCTTTTCTGATTTGCTTACCGCCTTTTCAACCGGTTTTTTCGCTGTTTTTGCTTGTTCTTTTGATGTTTTTAATAATTCATCAATTTTCTGACCTACATCAGCTTTTACGATGGTAAATTTCTTGGTCAGTTTTTTTGCCACACGCTTACTCGCCTTTCCAACCTCTGTACTGATTTCAGATACATCATGTCCTAAACTTTTGATTACCTCTAAAAATTTATCGGTGATAGATTGCTCCAATTGTTTTTTGACTTCCTTTTTGGTAATCTTTTTTTGAGACTTTGGTTTAGTGGTTTTCATATTATTTTTCGTTTTTTTGTGAGGTAAGATTAATTTCTTAAATCTACTTATTTTTTTACTTTAAAGCTAAAACCATGCCTTCTTTTGATATAGTAAGTAAAGTTGATGCGCAAACATTAGACAATGCGGTTAACAATGCCAAAAAGGAAATTCTTAACCGTTACGATTTTAACGGCTCGAAAAGTACGATCGATTTGGATAAAAAAACAAACATCATTACCATCGTTACCGAAGATGATATGCGCTTAAAAGCCATTGAAGGTTCGATTATTTCGAGGATGATGAAACAGAACCTTGATCCTAAAAGTTTGGATTTCGGTGATGAACAACAGGCCTCAGGCAATATGATCAGGAAAGAGATCAGCATTAAAGAGGGCCTCGATAAAGAAGCTGCCAAAAAAGTGGTGGCGAAGATCAAAGCCAGCGGGCTAAAAGTACAACCGTCAATCATGGACGATCAGGTACGGGTAACCGCAAAAAAAATCGACGATTTACAGGCGGTAATCAGTTTGTGCAGAAGTGAGGATTTCGGACAGCCATTGCAATATATTAACATGCGTAACTGAGAGGTTAACCATTTAAACCACTAACCAATTAAACCATACTAATGGAAATCAGCGAAAACGGATTTATATTTTCAGATAAAAAAGAGCTTTTAGATATCGGGGCCATCCATCACTATTTGAGTACTGCATCTTATTGGGCTAAAAATATTCCGTTTGATACGGTAAAGCGATCTATTGAGCATTCGCTTTGTTTTGGTATTTATAAAGGTCATGAACAGGTAGGTTTTGCCCGTTGGGTTACCGACAAGGCAACTTTTGCATGGCTTTGCGACGTATATATTGAAGAAAGTTACCGTGGTTTGGGCTTATCGAAGAAATTGATGTCGTTTATGATTTTCCACCCCGATCTGCAGGGCCTTCGCCGTTACCAGCTGGCCACTTTAGATGCGCATGGCCTGTATGAGCAATTTGGTTTTTCGGTAATCGAGAACCCCGAGAGGCAAATGGGAATTGTGATTCCCGATATTTACAGTAGAAGTATAGAATAGAGAAAAACCTTTTTAAGTTTCTCTTGTTTTTAGTACACATCAATTGTAAAGAAAACATGAAAAATATATTCTTATTACCTATCGCTTTTACATTCGTACTCTCATTGGGAGCCTGTCAAACTGCAGATAAAAAATCAGCCACTACCAAAGACAGTGTTTCAGGAGATACGACAATGGTTAACGGTACCCATGATGTGGGATCCGAAAGCACCGAATCAGGCATTGATGAAGCTGGCGCAACTTTTTTAAGAAAAGCCGCTGTTGGTGGGATTATGGAAGTTGAGGCTGCTAAAATTGCAGCTAAAAATGCCCAAAGCACCGAAGTAAAAGACTTTGCAGCCAAGATGCTTACCGACCATACCAAAGCCAATAACGAACTAAAAGCGTTAGCTCAAAGCAAAAAAGTAATTACACCAGATGCGCTGCCAGCCGACCAGCAAATCCATCTGGATGAGATGAAAAAAATAACCGGAGCCGCCTTTGATAAACATTATATGGACATGATGGTTACCGATCATGCTAAAACGGTAGCCTTGTTTAAAACAGGGGCTGAAAACCGCGATCAAAGTGTTAAAGCATGGGCAGGTGCTACACTGAAAGTGATCGAATCGCATGATGAAATGGCGAAAAAAATTGTGGCTAATTTAAAATAGTTAAGCTATTTTTACGAAAGTTAAAAATCCTGAAATAATTATTTCGGGATTTTTTTTATCCTGTGGGTTAATATCCTCCTCGCACTTAAGTCGGTTCAGGATAACGCCACTTTAGTTAAAATGTGTTAAAAGCATTATTTTTTGTTACAATTTCTTTCAATAAAAAAATTAAAATTAACTTTCGCCGTTAAAACCAAAAGTAATTAAATGAATACAAATAAAATTTTCAGGGCACTTTTTAGTGCTGCACTCGTAGTTGCACTGCCTACTTTGGCCAACGCCCAAAAAGCCAATTGGCAAAATCTTGATCTTAAAAGCGACAGTACATTCGGAATCAGTACCGAAAAAGCATATAAAGAACTTTTAAAAGGCAAAAAATCAGTTAAAGTTATCGTAGCAGTCAATGACGGCGGTGTAGAAGCTACCCATGAAGATTTAAAACGGGTGATGTGGGTAAATACGAAAGAGATAGCCGGTAATGGCAAAGACGACGATAAAAACGGTTACATCGATGATATAAACGGCTGGAATTTTATTGGTGGCCCTAAAGAGTCTGTCAATTTCGAAACCTTAGAATTAACACGTTTGGTTCGTCGCGATCAGGCACGTTTTGCAAATACTACAGACGCAAATGTTGCAGAAAAGGATAAAAAAGATTGGGAAGCGTTTAAAGCAGAACGTGCTGACCTTGAGAAACAACTGGCAGAAGCTAAAGAAAATCTTGCAGGCCTTACCGGTTTCAAAAATGCTTTAGATGCCGTAGTGAAGAAAATCGGAAAAGAAAATCCTACATTGGAAGATTTTAAAAACTTTAAACCTTCTACACCAGTTGAAGGCAGGATACAGAATGTATTAACGCAGCAACTTGAAAAAGGAAGCTTCAAAGATTTTTACGAAGATCAGATTGTAGAAGGCTTCGATTATTACACACGCCAGGTTAATTACAATTTAAACCTGGAGTACGATCCGCGTTCGATTGTTGGCGACGATCCGAACAATGTTAATGAGAAATTTTACGGCAATAACGATGTAGCCGGTCCCGATGCCATGCACGGTACACACGTAGCAGGAATTATTGCCGCTGACAGAACCAATAAACTTGGTATTTTGGGTGTAGCGGATAACGTAGCCATTATGGGGGTGCGTTGTACACCAAATGGCGATGAAAGAGATAAAGATGTTGCAAATGCCATCCGTTACGCGGTTGATAATGGTGCTAAAGTAATTAACATGAGTTTTGGCAAGGCCTATAGCTGGAACAAAGAAGTGGTAAACGAAGCGATGAAATATGCGGCTTCGAAAGACGTATTAATTGTACAGGCTGCCGGTAATGAAAACAAAAACATCGATGTAGAGAACAATTTCCCTAACCACAAAGATTTAGACGAGAAAACCATTTCATCGTGGATTACGGTTGGAGCCTCCGGCCCTAAAGATGACGAAACATTAAAAGCAAGTTTCTCAAATTTTGGTAAAACCCAGGTAGATGTTTTTGCTCCCGGTGTTCAGATATATTCTACTGTACCGGGTTCTAAATACAAACATTTAGATGGAACCAGTATGGCTTCTCCGGTGGTTGCCGGCTTAGCAGGTTTAATCCGTTCTTATTACCCAAAATTAACTGCTGCACAGGTAAAAGAAATTATTGTTAAATCGGTTACCAAAGTAAACCACAATGTAACCTACGCTAAAGGCGAAGAGCCTGATGCCGAGAAAGTATCTGTTCCATTCTCAGACCTTTGCATCAGTGGTGGTATTGTTAATGCATACAACGCGCTAAAACTGGCTGCTACTTATTCAGGTAAAGCTACGGCGAAGTAAAATATATACCGGTTTTTACCAAAATGAGGTTATCTCCCCGGGAAATCCTTATTTCGGGAAGACGTTTTTCAAACGACAAAGCCTGCTTGAAGCAGGCTTTGTCGTTTCTCCTCCACAATGACAGTATTGGTCAGGGCATCGGTAGCCAGGAAACCTGGTCTAAAATGCCTTAGGAGATATTTGTCCCCTCGTTAAACCCTTTAACCCAATACTTTATCAGGCGTAATCGGCAAAGACCTGATCCTTTTCCCTGTTGCGTTGAAAACGGCATTGGCTACCGCGGCAGAAAAGCCGATCAACGCAATTTCGCCCATCCCTTTTGCACCCATCGGGTTGATATAAGGATCAGGCTTATTGATAAAGTTCACATCGATTTCAGGTACATCGGCATTTACCGGAACATGGTAATCGGCAAAGTTGTTATTGATATACCGGCCATAACGGTGATCGATAACCGCTTCTTCTGTTAAAGCCATACCGATACCCCCAACAGCGCCACCCAACATTTGGCTGCGGGCAGTTTTCGGACTTACAATCGTACCGGAATCGCCCACAGAAACGATTTTACTTACTTTAACCACACCTGTCAACGCATGAACCTTTACCTGTACAAAGTGGATGGAAAAAGAATACATCGAATAATTATCCCTTTCCTTTCCGCTATGGCTCTCTTTGGTAACTTCTATAGCAGGGAGGTTGTTCTTCTTCAATACCTCAACAAAATTCGCAGTTGGATCCATCCCCGAGTGAATTGCAAGTTCGGAAATGGTCGATTTTAAAGCCTCACAAACGTCATTTACAGCCGATCCGACAGTAGATAAAGTAGCAGAACCACCCTGGCTGGGTGCAGGGGGCAAAGAAGAATCGCCCAGTTCGAACGTAATTTTATCAACCGGGATTTTCATCAGTTTATGGGCAATCAAGGTCATACCGGTACCCGTTCCCGGACCGATATCGCTTGTTGCACTTTGTAATAGCAAAGACCCATCGGCCTTTAAAATTCCTTTAACGCTTGCCTTTCCCCTGTTGGCATTAAATACACCAACACTTACCCCATATCCGGTTTGCCATTGTCCTTCAACCAAACTACCGGGTTTATTTTTACGGTTGCTCCAGCCTATTTTTTCGGCACCGATTTTATAGGCTTCTTTAATATTCTTGCTTGAAAAAGGCTTGTTTTTCTGTTGATCTGTTTCGGGATCATTCTTAATCCTAAAATCCAGTGGATCCATATCCAAAGCATGTGCCATTTCATCGATGGCACTTTCCAGGGCAAAAGCTCCGGTTGCCTCGCCAGGCCCACGCATCCAGATCGGTACACCAAGATCTACCGGAACAATGGCATAAGAAGTATTCACATTATCGCACTGGTACATAAATTTGGCCATGTTCACCACACCTTCGGTAAAGTTCTCGTAAGTTGATGTTTCCCCATAAGCACGGTGGGTAATACCGGTTAATTTACCATCCTTATCTGCCCCTAAGCCTATGGTTTGGATGGCTGCCGGCCGGTTGCCCACCATGGTAAACATCTGGGCGCGCGTAATCACTACCTTTACCGGCTTGCCGATATGTTTGGAAGCCATTACCGTTGCGATTTCGAGCGGCCAGGTACGTAAAGCCATCCCGAAGCCGCCGCCCACAAACTCCGAATTTACCTGTATATTTTCTGGTGGGATTTTAAAAACGTTTGCAATGGTACCCTGGGTTGATTTTACACCCTGCGTTTTGGCATAAACGGTAACCTGGTTGTTTGGCCGCCAATCGGCAATCATGCCATGCAGTTCCATTGGGTTATGTGTTTCTATGGGTAGAAAATACCTTTCTTCGAGTTTTACCTCTGCCGTTTTATAGGCATTTTCTATACCCCGTTTATAATCAGCCTGTCCCTGAAGCTTTTTGGCTTTCGGATCTTTTAATGCCTTTGCAAAATCGGTATTAAATTCTTCTTTTGCATAGGTTGCCTTTACCAAAGAAGCCGCATGAGTTGCCCTTTCGAAAGTATTGGCCACAACCATAGCAATCGGCTGTCCGTTGTAAAAGATTTTATCGGTATAAAAAATCTTCATCTGCGGGCCACCTTCTTGCTCGTAAGCTGCTGCAGACGGTTTATTTAAATGCGAAACCACCGCGATTACACCGGGTGCATTTTCTGCTGCTTTTGTATCAAGTGCGGTAATTTTTCCTTTGGTAATGGTACTGGTTACCAATACACCATAGGTTAGCCCAGGGAGTTCGTATTCTGCAAAATATTTAGCCCTTCCGGTAACCTTCAAAATTCCATCAACCCTATCCGTATCTTCTTTTAACATGCGCTTTTCCATAACTAAGCTTTCGATTTTGCAAGATTTAACGCTTCGATAATTGTATTGGGGGCCAGTTTAAGCTTAAAATTGTTTTCGCCAAAGCCCTTAGCACCTTTCATGGCCAATTCTGCCGCCTTTTCGAAATTCGATAAGGAAGCTTCTTTTCCTTTAAGGAAATCCTCTGATGCCGTTAAACGCCATGGTTTATGCGCCACGCCTCCCATCGCCAAACGGACATCGGTAATTTTATTATTGTTCAGCTCAAACGCCGCTGCTACCGAAACGAGCGCAAAAGCATAAGAAGCACGATCACGCACTTTCAGATAGTGGTAATTTTTAGCGAGGTTACTCACAGGGATTTCCAAACGGATAATCATTTCATCTGTCTTTAGATTGTTGTCAAGCTGTGGCGTATCTCCTGCCAGGCGGTGAAAATCTCTAAAGGCTATTTTACGCTCGCCCTTGTGATTCGCCAATACCACTTCGGCATCGAGTGCGGCTAAGGCCACACACATATCGCTGGGATGTACGGCAATACATTTTTCTGATGTGCCAAAAATAGCATGCATGCGGTTAAAACCTTCCATAGCGCCACAACCACTACCCGGCTGGCGTTTATTACAAGGCATTTCGGTATCATAAAAATAACCGCAACGGGTACGTTGCATCATGTTGCCGCCAACGGTAGCTACATTGCGCAGCTGCGCTGAGGCACCGGCCTGCAGCGCCCACGAAAGCAGGGGCAGTTTTTCTTTGATCAAAGCATGTTCTGCAACTGCCGTATTGGTAGCCAGAGCGCCAATATGAATTTTACTTCCAACCTGTTCAATCTGTTTTAAGGGAACATGATTGATATCGATCAGTTTTTCGGGGGCAGTAACCCCTCTCTTCATCAGATCGATCAGGTTGGTACCTCCAGCCAGGAATTTGGCGTTTTTATCTTTTAACAACAGGGCAATGGCCGATTTTGCCGAGCTTGTTCTTAAATACTGAAAATTGATCATACCGTTGCCCCTCCATCCTTTACATCAACAATGGCATCCACAATATTGGGGTAAGCCCCGCACCGGCAGATGTTGCCACTCATGTACTCACTGATTTCTGCCCTTGAACCGGCATGCCCTTCCCGGATGCAGGCCACCGCCGACATAATCTGCCCTGAGGTGCAGTAACCACACTGAAAACCATCGTGTTTAATAAAAGCTGCCTGCATCGGATGCAGTTTATCGCCTTCGGCCAAACCTTCAATCGTAGTAATTTTCTTTCCTTCGTTCATCACCGCTAAGCTTAAACAGGAATTTACCCTTTGGCCATCTACATGCACGGTACAGGCACCGCACTGGCCGTGGTCGCAACCTTTTTTGGTTCCGGTTAAATGCAGCTCTTCGCGCAGGTAATCTAAAAGTGTTACCCTTGGCTCAACCGATGTTTGATACGCTTTGTTATTTACGGTAAGGTTTAAGGGGATTTTTTCAAAAAGTTCGGCAAAACGCTCATCAACATTATTTTCAGCTGCTTTAACCGCAATGCCCGGTGTTAAGGCAATGGCCGTAATTACTGAACTTTTTTTAAGGAAATCGCGCCTGCTATCGCCCTGATTTGGCTTTTGATCAGAAAGTTTCATATTTGGATGGGATTAGCTTTAGGATGTTCTTCTAAGTTCGTCATTCTAACGTTCAAATGGTATTAAATCCGAAATTTAGAATTATTCTATAGAGTAACACATTACATAACACACTGTAATTAAACCATTAACAAAATAATTTCCAAAATGTTCATCCAATTAATACTTTTATAAAATGGACAACGTAAAACCACTACCCGATTTATCTGCAGAAGAACAGCGTGTTTTGGGCTCGCTCATCGAAAAAAGCCGCACCACGCCCGATTATTATCCCATGACTTTGAACAGCTTAACGGCTGCCTGCAACCAAAAAAGCTCAAGAAATCCTGTAGTAAACTACGATGAAGAAACCGTTACACTTACCTTAAATCAGCTTAAACTAAAAGGCCTTATCTCAACCGCAACAGGCGGATCGAGCCGTGCCACCAAATACAAACATAACCTGGCGATAGTTTATCCCCTATTACCGTCAGAGCTGGCCATTATCTGCCTTCTGCTTTTACGCGGCCCCTTAACACCTGGCGAGATCAATAGCAACTCGGGCCGGTTATATGAATTTGAAAGCATAGAAGAAGTGTTGGAGCAACTCCAAAAATTATCGGACGATGAACCCGCTTTCGTAAAACAACTGGCTAAAAAAGCCGGACAAAAAGAGGCCCGCTTTATACACCTTTTGGGCGAGCAGGTAGAAACGATAACGGAAACAGCAGAGGTTACTGCACCAACTTTTAACACCACCGAACTGGAAACCCGCATCGAAAAACTGGAGTCAGAAATAGAGGAACTTAAAGAACTGGTTAATTTACTGATGAATAAATAGTTTATTATCATATTGCCAGCCTTCCTGCATCTTTAACCAGCTTAATATTCTTTCTCCGGATTTAATAAAATTCCGGCTACCATTTTTTGTTTATTTCTTTGCCTGTAACACCGATACCAATATTGCAGTGCCGGCAATGAAATAAACTTTTCTCTTAGCAGCGAGCCCACTTTCCTAGTGAATAAGCGGTTGATCAGCACGTAAATCCTCCTTCAATTAATCGTTCTTGCCATTACCTTCCCTAAATACAGCGGAGAAAATGATTGGTATCCAGGCAAGAACATTTAACAATTCTGCTCAGGATCGTTAAATAGTAAAGCATTTTGTATGTTTGAGATTGCAAAATTATGCAATAGCCAAATTTAAACCTTTATGAATGAAAAGGAATCGAAGTACCAGGCCCCTGCTTTAGATAAGGGACTTGATATACTGGAATATTTATCTGTGCAATCTATCCCACTATCGCAAACCGAAATTGCCGCCGGAATAGGAAAAACACCGAACGAAATATACCGCATGCTAATGAGCTTGGAATGCCGCGGATATATCCTGCGCGATGAAGTTTCAGGTAAATACCGGCTTTCGCTAAAACTTTTTTATCTTTCTCACAGGCACTCACCTATTGACGAACTGCGCAAAGCAGCACAACTTCCGTTAGAAGAACTCGCCAATACCATCCACCAATCCTGCCATCTAAGTATTTTGTATTTGAACCAGGCAATGGTGGTTATCCATGCTAAAAGTCCGGGTCCGATTGCACTTTCTATTGAAGAAGGAAGCTTTTTTCCGTTGCCATTAACCGCACCGGGAAAGGTTTTATTAGCCTACCTGCCTGATGACGAAAGGAATACCATTTTAAGAAACAATGTCATTTTTAAAAAATACCCCAAGGTTCAGCAAGAAGATTTTTTGGCTTCATTGCAAGATATTCAGCAAAGGGGTTCCTATTTCAAAAACAGTGACCCGGTTTCGGGTATAACTGATCTTTCGGTTCCTGTTGGCATT
Source organism: Pedobacter zeae (assembly GCF_014196715.1). GTDB lineage: Bacteria > Bacteroidota > Bacteroidia > Sphingobacteriales > Sphingobacteriaceae > Pedobacter > Pedobacter zeae. The sequence goes on along the minus strand of NZ_JACIEF010000001.1, from coordinate 1,045,970 downwards.
ACCGGTAATAACAGAATTGTGGCCTGTTTAACCATTTCCATGTTAAATGCGGTCAATAAAGAACAGGACACTAAACATGATGTTATCCTCACCGAAGCACATAAATGTGTTAAAAAAATAGAGGAAAGGATTGGGATTAACCCTTTATGTCCAAACGGCTGAATAGCGTAAGGTAACATGCAGAATGCTGGCCAAAATATTATAACATTCAAGTGTAAACGCAAAATTCTGGGCCTTTTTACGCCTGGCAGAAATATTCGGGTACCGGGGGCGGCGATGCCAATATCTGTTAATATTTAGACAAGAAGATAAAATTTTTAATCAGGAATAATTATTTTATTTGTATTCTAATCAATTATAATTTATAACCAATCTTATACATGTTTTCATTAAAAAATAAAAAAGCAGTAGTTACCGGCGGAGGAAGTGGTATTGGAAAAGCTATTGCAACCATTTTAGCAAAACAGGGTGCTGAAGTTCACATTATTGAACTGAATACGGAGCAGGCACAGGATACCATTAATGAAATTAAGGAAAATGGCGGTACAGCATTCAGCTATGGCTGCGATGTTTCCAATCATCAGGCTGTTCACGATATTTTTAACCAGGTTGGACCGATCAATATTCTGATCAATAATGCAGGTATTGCGCACATCGGAAAGGCTGATACTACTCCTGAAGCCGATTTTGACCGTGTAATGAATGTAAATGTTAAAGGCGTTTACAATTGTCTGCATGCAGCTATTCCAAAGTTACGTTTGGCCGGCGGCGGTGTAATTATCAATATGGCATCAATTGCTGCGTTGGTCGGCCTACCCGACCGTTTCGTGTACAGTGCTGCAAAAGGAGCAGTAAAAGCCATTACCATGAGTGTGGCCAAAGATTATATTGGCGAAAACATCCGTTGTAATTCTATCTCTCCGGCAAGGGTGCATACGCCTTTTGTTGATGGTTTTTTACAGAAAAACTATCCGGATAATATCGCTGAAATGTTCGAAAAGCTTTCTAAAACACAGCCTATAGGCAGAATGGCAAAGCCCGAAGAGGTAGGTGCGCTGGCTTTATACCTGTGCAGCGATGAAGCTTCTTTTATTACCGGTTGCGATTACCCTATTGATGGCGGATTTACTACCTTGAACAATTAATACAAATTTTTAAATATAACAGAATGAAATTAATACGATTTGGCGAAGCTGGGGCTGAAAAACCGGGGTTAATTATAAACGATAATTATTATGATGTTTCGGCATTTGTGAAAGATTATAATGAAGATTTTTTTGGTGGTGATGGCTTGGAGAAACTTAAAAAAGATATCGAATCGGCTGATCTGCCACGGGTTGATAAAGGTGTACGCCTTGGTCCTGCATTGGCACGTCCTTCCAAAATTATCTGCGTGGGTTTAAATTACAAAGACCATGCGGCAGAAACCAATGCCCCAATTCCCTCAGAACCGATTTTATTCTTCAAGGCTACATCTGCAATAGTTGGTCCGAATGACGACCTCATTATCCCAAAAAACAGCAAAAAAACCGATTGGGAAGTAGAATTAGCCATTGTTGTGGGTAAAAAAGCGAGTTATGTTTCAGAAGAAAATGCTTTAGAACACATTGCAGGTTATGTATTGCATAATGATTACAGCGAACGTGAGTTTCAGATCGAAAGAAACGGCCAATGGGTAAAAGGAAAAAGCTGCGATACTTTTGCGCCAATCGGGCCTTTTATTGCTACACAGGATGAAATTGCCGATGTACACAACCTCCGCCTTTGGCTAACCGTAAACGGGAAAACTTTACAGGATGGAAATACTTCGAACCTGATTTTTAATGTTCCTTTTATGATTTCATACATCAGCCAGTTTATGACCCTTTTACCAGGTGATGTGATTACCACCGGAACACCTGCCGGAGTAGGTTTAGGCCAGAAACCGGAACCATGGTATTTAAAAGCCGGTGATGTGGTTGAACTGGGAATTGATGGCCTGGGCTCGAGTAAACAAACCGTTAAAGCTTACAGCGAAAAGTAACATGAAAAGATACTGCTTAGCCTTAGATCTTGTAGATGATAAAAAGCTGATAGAAGAATATAAGCATTACCATCGGTCGGTGTGGCCGGAGATTAAAGAAAGCATAATTTCTTCGGGCATCGAAAATATGGAGATTTATCTGCTTGATAACCGCTTATTTATGATCATGGAGGTTAACGAAAGCTTCTCTTTCGATGAAAAGGCAAAAGCAGATTTGGCCAACCCGAAAGTACAGGAATGGGAAACTTTAATGTGGAAATTCCAACAGGCATTGCCAGGTGCAAAACCAGGGGAAAAATGGATCCTGATGGACCAGATTTTTAAACTTTAATCCTTTTTTTTATGATTGATACACACGTACATTTTTGGAATTTCGACCCGGTTAGAGATAACTGGATCAGTGAAGACATGATGGCGATCCGGAAAGATTTTTCTCCCACGAACCTGGTGAGCGTTTATAAGGATCTTCAGATTACCGGTTGTGTTGCGGTACAGGCGAATCAATCAGAAGAAGAAAATCATTTTCTGTTAGGGCTCGCGGGGCAAAACGAAATTATAAAAGGTATTGTGGGATGGGTAGATTTGCTTAATCCCGATCTGGACGAACGTTTAAACTACTGGCATAACCATAAAACCATTAAAGGCTGGCGACATGTACTACAGGCCGAAAACCGTGATTTTATCCTCAATCCGGCTTTTATTGCAGGTGTTAAACAGCTAAAAAAATACCATTATACTTACGATCTGTTGTGTTACCACAATCAGTTAAAAGCAATTATAGAAATGGTTGATCAAATTCCCGATCAACCATTGGTATTGGATCATGGTGGCAAACCGGATGTAAAAAGCCAGGATTTGACTGCATGGGCAGCCAACATTAAAACATTGGCTTCCAATCCAAATGTGAGCTGCAAAGTATCGGGTTTATTGGCTGAGGCAGATTGGAAAAACTGGACTGAAAAAGAACTTTTTAACTGCTTTGATGTCATGTTTAAACATTTTGGTACAGCAAGAATTATGTACGGCAGCGACTGGCCGGTAATGCTGATCAGCAGACCTTATCAGGATTGGTTTAACCTCGTAAATAAATATGCAGAACGCTTTACCGCTGACGAAAGGAAATTGATTTTTTCTGATAACGCTAAAGCTTTCTATAAGCTATAAAAAGCTTTTTTGATAGGTTTGGTGCTGTTGGTCGGTGCCCAAACCGGTATAAACCCAGCGTAGCCGACAGTGCAGTACGGAAATTACAAGATATTGTGTTAGTTTTTAATTTTTAATGCCTGTGGCTATGACAATAAATTAAATAATGAGTAAAAAAATTACCTTTCCTTATCACCCTCAATACCCTTCGGTAGCTGACCTTAGACGTAAAGCTAAAAGAAGAATACCAAAATTTGCATTCGATTATTTAGAAGGTGGCTGCAACGAAGGGCTAAACCTGCTTCGCAACGAAACCGACTTTGATAACATATACCTCAAGCCTAACTATTTACGTGTTGGTGGAGCTATTGACATGTCGGTTGAGCTTTTTGGCCGTAAATATAGTGCGCCTTTTGGCATTTCCCCTATTGGTTTACAAGGTTTAATGTGGCCAAACGCACCCGAAATTCTGGCCAAAGCTGCAGCTAAACATGATATTCCCTATACGCTCAGTACAGTATCAACCAGCAGTATCGAACGCATTGCAGAAGTTTCGGAAGGAAAAGCCTGGTTTCAGCTTTATCACCCTACCGAAAACAAACTAAGGGATGATATTTTATCCCGTTTAAAAGCCGTTGAGTGCCCGGTATTGGTGGTATTGGTAGATGTTCCCGCCTTCGGTTTAAGGTATAAGGAAATTAAAAGCGGCCTTTCTATACCGCCTAAAATGTCGGTAAGCAATATTTTACAAGCATTCGCAAGGCCGTTATGGGGGATTAAAACACTCCAGCATGGTATCCCGTCATTTGCCACCTTAAAGCCCTATATGGAAAAAGGTATGGACATGTCGCAGTTGGGGCAGTTTATGAACCGGACATTTACAGGGAAAGTTGATATCGAAAAGGTTTCAGCCATCCGCGAAATCTGGAAAGGCCCATTGGTATTAAAAGGAATAGCCACCGATGAAGATATGCAGGCAGCCATACAGATCGGTGTTGACGGGGTTATTGTTTCGAATCATGGCGGACGACAAATCGACGCAGGTGAATCATCGATCAATTCTTTAATCAAACTCGCCGGAAACGAAGCTTACAAATCAAAACTCAAGATCATGTTGGATGGAGGAATCCGCTCGGGTGTTGACCTGGCAAGGGCACATGCGGTAGGATCTGAATTCAACTTCATGGGTCGTCCGTTTATGTATGGCGTTGGAGCATTGGGCGATGAAGGCGGAGTGCATACCATTAATATGTTTAAAACCCATCTGTACCAGATTATGCAACAGCTCACGATTGAAAACATTTCTCAATTCCCAGAGCGGTTATTAACAGTATAAAACTGGCTGTATCGTAAATCTAAGTTTATCCGGAAGTCTGTTATGATAAAAAAACCTCTCAGGTTATGAACCTGAGAGGTATATCTTTCATTTACAGTTAATCAATTTAAACAATTAACCAGTTAACCTTTTAACAAATTAACCTTACTTCGAAAATTTGTAGGTTGTGCTTGTTTTATACGTTTCGCCTGGTTTGAGTACCGTAGAAGCGAAATTCGGGTGGTTTGGTGCATCGGGAAAATGTTGTGTTTCTAAACAGAAAGCAGAACGGTGCGGGTAAGATTTACCGCCTTTACCGTCTTTATCAGCTCCTGTTAAGAAGTTTCCACTGTAAAACTGCAAGCCTGGTTCGGTGGTAATGATGGATAATATAATACCGGTTTTAGGGCTCTTTACCACCGCCACAGGCGTTTTACCATCGTGGTGTGTTAAGGCAAAATTGTGGTCGTAACCTTTACCAAATTTCAATTGCTCGTCGGCATCGCCAATTTGTTTGCCAATAAGTTTGGCTTTATTAAAGTCGAAAGCAGTACCAGCAACGGGTTGTAATTTTCCGGTTGGGATTAAGGTCGAATCTACCGGCGTGTAAGCATTCGCATCAACGGTTAGTTCGTGATCTAAAATCGTGCTGTCGCCTTCCCCATTTAGGTTAAAGTAAGCATGGTTGGTTAGGTTTACAATGGTTGTTTTATCTGTAGTTGCCTGGTAATCAATTTGCAGCCCATTATCCTCTGTTAATGTATAAGTTACCTTCACATCCAGTTTACCCGGATAACCGGCTTCGCCATCTTTCGATACATAGGTTAACTCAAGCTTGGTACTATCCAGTTGTTTAGCATCCCATACTTTGCCATAAAAACCATCGGTACCGCCGTGCAGGGTATTTACACCATCGTTAAGCTGTAACTGATATTCTTTGCCCTCTAACGTAAATTTTCCCTTGCCAATGCGGTTTCCGTACCGGCCAATTAAGGCCCCAAAAAATGGTTCTCCTTTTTTACGGTAAGTGCCTATACTGTCATATCCTAAAACCACATCGGTTAATTTATTGTTTTTATCCGGAACCAGGAGCGAAACTACCCTGCCACCATAATTGGTAATCGATACCGAAGCACCTTGTTTATTTTTTAGCGTGTAAAGTTTAACCGCTTTACCATCAATGGTTGTACTGTATTTTAATGAATCTTGCTGTGTGCTGCTTGCTGTGCCTTTATCCTTATTAGAATTGCATGCGCTAAAAGTAAGGGCTAAACACAAAGTAGCTAAGGGTAACGCTTTAAGAAATGTTTTTTTCATCAGTTATTATTGTTTTAAGTTGATGAAGCAATAGTGGTTTTTTACCTGGTAACCTCCTGATGCTTTCATATAGATTTATTTTTGGTTAAGGCTAATGTATGAAAAAATATTAACGTCGGGCCAACGATTATATATTATTTCTGTTAATATTGATCATCATTCCCTACATCAAAAAAAATCACATAATTTAGCAAGTATATGCATAATTTAAATTTCAGGCCTAAAGCTTTTCTTTTTGATTTAAACGGAACCATGATTAATGATATGGAATACCATACATTGGCCTGGTACAGCATTATGACCGAAGATTTAGGCACCGCACTGGATTATGCAAGTGTAAAAAAAGAAATGTACGGCAAAAACCACGAAGTGCTTGAGCGTGTTTTTGGCAAAGACAGGTTTAGCCCTGCCGAAATAGAACGCCTTTCGGCAGATAAAGAAAAGCGCTATCAGGCGGGTTATTTACCTCATTTAGCTTTAATAGACGGGTTAGATAACTTTTTGGAGCGTGCAAAGGCTGCGCAGATCCCCATGGCCATTGGCTCGGCGGCTATTCCTTTCAATATCGATTTCGTGGTAGATGGATTAAATATTAGGCATTACCTGAGCGCCATTGTTAGTGCCGATGATGTGCATACAAGCAAACCCGATCCCGAAACCTTTTTAAAGGCTGCTGAAGCACTGGGCATTACACCGGCCGATTGCCTGGTTTTTGAAGATGCACCCAAAGGTGTGGAGTCGGCTCTACATGCAGGTATGCGCTGCATGGTATTAACCACAACACATACAACCGAAGAATTTGAAAATTATCCGAATATTCTGGGTTATATTGCAGATTATAACGATGCTAAATTAAATACGCTATTTTAACATGGGAAAATATTTAAATCAAAAACCTGTTCTTGTTGCAGTAGACTGCATTATTTTTGGCTACGACGGCGATCAATTAAAACTTTTGGTCATAAAAAGAGCGATAGAACCCCTTAAAGATAATTGGAGTTTAATGGGCGGTTTTATTGGTGAAAATGAAGATCTTGATGGCGCAGCCAAAAGGATTTTATTGGAATTGACCGGATTACACGATGTTTACCTGGAACAGCTCCATGCCTATGGTGCACCCGACCGTGACCCCATTGAACGTACCGTATCGGTGGTTTACTTTGCACTGATCGATATCCGTAAATACAGTAAACAGATCAATGATCAGTTCCATGCCGAATGGTTTAAATTAAAAGAAGTTCCGGAATTAATTTTCGACCATAATGCGATGGTTAATGCCGCTATGGATAAAATCCGCTACCAGGCAGCCCTCCATCCTATTTTATTTGAACTTTTACCAAAACGGTTTACTATACCGCAATTACAGAATTTATACGAACAGGTTTACGATTCGCCGATAGATAACCGGAACTTTATACGTAAAATTACCGCCAGCGGACTATTGATCAAGCAGAGCGACAAGGATAAATCGAGTTCGCGCCGTGGAGCCTTTTATTTTAAACTGGATAAAAATAAACACAAGGCGCAATTCCAGTCGTTTTTAAATTTTATACCTAAAACAAGTAAATAGCGAGTTGAGGAATTGTTGCAGCATAAAAATAAATTTATGCATACTGCACTTAAAAACAAGCACTTAACATAGCCTGTTCTGAGCAGCAAAAAAACATCAAAATATTTTCAAAAAAATGTTTGCAACAAAACGATAAATCCCTATATTTGCACCTCCTTAAACAAAAGGAGAATGATTCCGTAGCTCAGCTGGTAGAGCATTACACTTTTAATGTAGTGGTCCTGGGTTCGAATCCCAGCGGGATCACGAAAGGCGCAAGAAATTGCGCCTTTTTTGTTTTTTGCCATCAAAAAAGCACCAGTTTCGACTAAATTTCGTCTCCATATTGGCTATATAAGTCAATTTATCCAGTAAGCCGGTCACCTGGTAAATTTGTTTGAATAAGTTACCGATTTTTAGAGTGATTGCCGTTTTGAGTAGATTTAGGAAAAGACTAGTGTATCTTCTGCAGACGATTTTTATTCACGCCATAAAATAGATTCGTCATAATCTTCATATTCAAATTTTGCAATTTCCTATCATGCGTCAAGAAATATTTCTTCAGTTTCAGCGCAAACAACTCTTCTCTCGAAACCGTCATAAGCAATAGAAGTTTTTAAAGTTGTAATCGTAAAGGTTCCTTACAAATTCAACTGTTATTGGATTGCTTATCCCTAAAACCACCAGAAGCGTCAAGTGAAATACCTATTCAATGTTCAGAATGCACAGACCTTTCGTTCTACCATTGCCCTATTGTTATATTTGCAGTAAATTTTCAACTAAATGTGACATGAAGCTACACTACATCGATCCGGTTTCCACCGGCGAACTGCACCTGAACCTGCACGAACCAGATTTCGACCGTTTATTTTTTAAAAGGGATCACAAAGATAAATTTTTGACTATTGCATGGAATGATGGACCAGCCCAGATCGTAACAATAGATGGTATCCAATACACACTCACCTCTCAAACCGTCCTACCATTAATGGTGAACCAGACCTTTACTTTTGAACACCCGGAACAGGTCATCGCCTGGCAATATAACCGAAACTTTTATTGCATTGTAGATCACGATAAAGAAGTAAGCTGCGTCGGTTTTTTGTTCTATGGCTCTGCTGAGATCATGTTCATTGCTTTAGATGAAAAGCAACAAAGAAAATTAAACCTTTTGCTCCAGGTATTTATAGAAGAGTTTGATGATAAGGATACCATACAGCGTGATATGCTGCAAATGCTGCTTAAACGCCTCATCATAATTGTAACCCGGTTAGCTAAAAAGCAATACCTGAACAACGAATCCCTAACTGAAGACAAACTCGATATCTTGCGGAAATTCAATTTACTGGTGGAGAACAATTACCGTAAACAGCATACTGTACAATTTTACGCCGATCGATTGAATAAATCACCTAAAACACTGGCAAATTATTTCGCGATATACAACGATAAATCTCCGCTGACTGTGATCCGAGACAGACTTCTCCTGGAAGCCAAACGCCTGCTCATGTATACAGATAAATCTGCTAAAGAAATTGCTTATGATTTAGGATATGAAGACGCCGCTTATTTCAGTAATTTCTTTAAGAAACAAATCGGAATCGCCCCTTCTGATTTCCGGAATGCTAAGTCAAAATCTACTTTCCAAGAAAGATAAATCCGGTTAACATTACCTTTCATCCCGTTTAATTACAACATTTCTGTGTAACCTACTCCGCGTATGGTTATCTGCACTCTTGCATAAAAAATTCTCTTCCGCAAAATTATCATCCTGCTTACCGTTAAGAACATTGCGCGCAAAGCACACTAACGGTAAATTTTACATGCCGTCGGGAATTCTCTCTATTCTTCTGCTTCGCTCACCACCGCACCTTTGTAATGTCAAAAGACAATAACAAAATAAATGAATCAGATTATGAAAAATTTCCCAATCCCAACCAAAGAGCAAGTATCTCCTGCTAACCAGAACATTTTCGACAACCTGAAAAGTATGGTAGGCTTCGTACCCAACCTGTTCGCCATTTTTGGTCACTCAGATACCGCACTAAGCGATTACCTCGCTTTACAAAACAGAAAAACATCTGTTCGCGCTAAAGAGCGTGAAGTGATCAATTTGGTAGTTAGCCAGGTAAACAGGTGTTCTTATTGCCTGAGCGCGCACACACAATTCGCCAAAATGAATGGTTTTACCGATGAGCAGATTTTGGACATTCGCCGTGCCAACATCAGCTTTGATCCAAAACTCGATGCACTGGCCAAACTGGCAAAAAGCACTGTTGAAAACCGTGGCCATGTAAGATCAGAAGAACTGGAAAACTTCTTTGCGGCAGGCTATACCGAAGCCAGCCTGATCGACGTGGTTATGGTGATAGGTGATAAAATCATCACCAACTACCTGCATGCGTTGACCGATATTCCGGTTGACTGGCCTTTAGCTCCCGAACTGGAAACGGCCACAATTAACTAAGCTGGGGAGGTGGCTTTCGCCGCTCTTCCTTAATCTCACCATTTCATAAAACAGGAGATCATGGGATGCAGCAACACGCTACTATGCTAGAGCCAGCTCTCATTTTTAAAAACACAAAATGGCTGATGCCTTTTTTTATTTCTCTCGTAATTGGGTAAAAAGATTTGCATAATCAGGCAAGCCTGCGAGAGAACAATAATTAAAGCCGAAATAAAAAACGAAGCCTCCCTAAAATTGGAAGGCTTCGTTTTCTGACACTTGTATCTAAAAAAATTAATCAATAGTAATTGCTTCAATTGCCTTTTCCAAAGAGGTTTCCATAATCCCCGGAATGGCCAAACCTTCTGCGCGGAAAACGCTCGCATCCGAAACACCGTAAAATCCAAAAACGTTTTTGATGTAAGGTACATTCGAGTCGTAAATTTGATAAGGTCCTTCTGAATAAATATTTCCGGAAGTAAAAGCAATGTATAGTTTCTTATTATTATTCAGTAAACCTTTGGGACCGTTTTCGTCATATTTAAAAGTATATCCGGCTCTTGAAGTGAAATCAAAATATGCTCTTAAAGTTGCAGGAACAGAGAAATTATACATTGGAGAATCCACAACGATAATATCGGCTTCCTGTAATTCTGCAATTAATCCTGTTGAATATTCGTGAATTTCTACCTGTTCAGAAGAGTAGCTTTCAGCAGGAGAAAAGAAAGTATTAATGTGCTTTTGTTCTAAAAGTGGCACCGGGTTTTTCGTAAGGTCGCGCTCTTTTACAACAGCACCAGAATATTTCTCTTTAATTTTTTCTACAACAGCATTTCCTAATTTTCTGCTTGCTGAAATTTCTGCTCTCGGACTTGAAATAATGTGAAGTATATTTTTCATTTTTTAATAATTAAAATTTCTTTAGCAAAATTATGTACATTAGCTTATTAAAAGTAAGTAGTAAACGAAAGGTTAGTAGTAACCTTCGGGTTAGTTAAAATGTAGTTATGGAAGATACTGTAGTTTTTGAAGAGCCTATCACTGCTCAAAAATGTTCGGAGAATCTCTCCTCCGTTGAAGATGCGATCTACGTAATCGGTGGAAAATGGAAGCTGAAAATTATTATTGTTCTTCAGGAAAACGGGAATATAAGGTTCAATGAGTTGCAAAGAAGTATTCAAGGGATTTCTGCAAGAGTTCTTTCCAACGAATTAAAAGATCTTGAATTGAATGGCTTTGTAAAAAGAGTTGTTCATGCAGATCAAATTCCTGTGGTGGTAGAATATATCTCAACCGATTACAGCAGAACGCTAAAACCTGTCATCATTGCGCTCTCACAGTGGGGAAAGACACATAAACGAAAAATTAAAGAGAATTTTTAGATCAGAAGGCTGCAAGTGCGGTCTTTTTTGGTTTTTCACAGATTGATCCGATTTTAACAGCTGGAGCCCAATCGTATGGTTGTTGTGTTTTTAAATATCAATAAATTAATTAAGAAATAGATTGCAGCTGTTTTTTGCTACCCGAAATATTCCAACAGTCTAAATCATTCCCCCAAACGTCGGGAACGCCTTTCTACCTTAATTCTGAATCTAGCCATAGGTTATATCCAGGATTTGTTTAAGTGCATCTTTAATGGCTTGCTCGCCAGCGGGCTGTTGAATATCGATCCCACAAAAAGGATTCTCCTGCATTTTGGCATACAGGGTAAGGTAATACACCCCTCCCATTAAGAGTGCATATATGGCCCTGAAGTTTTTATCTGTATTTTTAAAATATCCATCTACCACCTCACTTAAGATCTGATCGCCGATTGTTTCCCGTTTCAAATCCAGTTCTTTTAGGATCGGAAGCTTTTCGCTCAGGCCCCAGGTAATAATCCGGCGCATTTCTTCATTATTGATCAGGCTGTCGAACTGATCTTCCAGCACCCGGTAAGTCAATTTCTTTCCGGCATCAGCCTTGCTTGCTTCCACAATACGACCAATGTCATCAGTATTAATTTTCCAATAGTCGTTTCTGCTCAGGTATTCATTTACCAAGCCGTCAAGTCCTCCAAAGTAATCATAGATGAGTCTCCTATCTACCTTTGCAACCTCTGCTACCCTGGTGATATTTAATCCCGAAAAACCATCCTTTTTCAAGATCTTCCCGAGTGCAGATATCAAATTCGATTTAGTGCGCTCTTTGTTCCTAACCGGTCCATCAGTAACTTTTCTTGCCATTCGATTCAACTTTACTGCAATTTGCAATTTTTTACAGCAGCATCAAAGAATAGGGAGGTTTAAACGCAATCGTTACAGCACATGGAAAGCCTTTAGCGGCTGTTAAAAGCTTTCCATGAACCAATAATTGCTATTAAATTTAATTGACCACCGGCAATGATCCGCCATCTATGGCGTAGATCGTTCCGGTAAGGTAAGCGGCTGAAGGTGAAACCAGGAAGTGGACAAGCTGGGCAACCTCTTCCGGCTCTGCCATCCGCCCCATTGGAATACCGCCGGTCTGTGCCATCAGTTGTTTCATACCCTCTTCGGGACTAATGCCTGCTGAGGCCGAATAGTCTTCCAGGAATTTTACCATGGGTGCTGTTTTGGTCGCTCCTGGTGCTACAGTCAAAACACGTACACCCTTACCGGCCAGTTCGGTTGCCAATGCTTTACTGTAACTGTTCAGTGCCGCTTTAGAAACAGCATAAGCTAAATTCAGGTTCCATAATGCTTGTTTGCCTGCGACCGAAGAAATGTGAATGATCACCCCGCTTTGCTTTTCGATCATCTTTGGCAGCAAGATCCTGTCCAGGCGGATGGCAGAAATGAGGTTCAGGTCTAATTCCTGTTGCCAATGCGCATCGGTCAGTGTACTGTGCCCGCCACCCGGTGTAGTCAGCCCGCCCACATTGTTAATCAGGATGTCAATACCTCCAAAGGTGTCATCAATTTCTTTGGATAGCCGGTCCACGTCACTGGCACTGGTAAGGTCTGCCGCAATAAAATGATGTGAAGTCTCATTGGGTTTTGTTCTTGCACTGACAATGACTTGTGCGCCTGCTTTGGCCAATTCATCAGCTATAGCTTTGCCGATACCCTTCGTACCACCTGTTACTAAAACTGTTTTACCTTTTAAATCTAGTGTTTCCATATTCTTGAATAATTATTCTGAAACAATTGTTTCAGAAATAGTGAAAAAAAATTTACTTTGATAATTGTTTAATAAAATATTCTGCCATTCGCCTGATCTTCACCGGGTCTTTGTGAAGGATATAGCTTTCGTACCAACCCGTCCAGGTGCTGTTAAAATAATCAGCCAGTAAAGCGGGGTCTTCGTCATCACGGATTTCACCCTGTTGCATGGCATTCTTAATCAAGTCGTGCAGGAATTGGTAAGACCGCTGATCGTCTGCCGCCAGGATTTGTTTCACGCGCAGGTCATTTGTAGCAACTTCAAATGCGCTTTTAACGGCCATACAACTGTCTTCACCATTGATAATAATATTCACCGCTTCGTGGATATAATCCACTAAGGTAGCTAGCGGTGATTTCTTGCTTTTCAGGCGCTTTTCCCAATCCAGCTTTCGCAGATCAGTATAATGCTGCACACAACGCACAAAAAGTTCCTGCTTATCACCAATAGTATTGTACAGGCTGCTGCTGTTAATCTTCATCGCATCGGTCAGGTCACGAAGCGAAGCACCGTTATACCCCTTCTTCCAAAAAACTTCCATCGCTTTCTGGATCGCAAGTGCTTCGTCAAATTCAACATTTCTGGCCATATCGGTACAAAGATAAATTATCTGAAACAATCGTTTCAAATTAAATCGTAAATGTTACAAATAAGTAGTGAAGGATCATCCTTAACTACGCTCAACCTGATTTATATGAGCTTACATAGGGGTCCACAAGCGGTTTACTCGTCTTCCCAAATCACTGAGCATATTTTCCAGCAGCCATCTGTTCGGATAAACTGGAAAAATTTATTTCCTTTACCCTTAAAATAAACGCCGTTAACATAGCCTTCTTTCTGATATTTTGAATGCCGCTGCGCGATATTCCCAATTATTTTAGTCTCAGCAAAAGTTTCCCTTTCTTCAAATCCGGTCAACGTACCATCCATAAGCATCGCCCTTCTTGGTTCAATAAAAGAGCTTAAATTGTAAATATCGCTGGAATCTTCATGCTTTCTGATTATTATGACTTCGGGCAGGCAGATACGATAAATATTCTCCCAATCGGGCTCGCGTTGATCGGCATTTGTAAAAACATCAAAAAATTGCCAGGTCAATTCATTGAGCAGAAATTTATCGGTCATTAGCGAATAAACCTGCAGCGAGCTATTTTCGCGATCCAATTCCTTTGAAAATTGCATACCTAACTTTTCTAAAAGTTGAATAGAATCCGAATTTGCTTTTGTAGTTATCGCAAAGATATTGGAACGTCCCTCATTTTTTATCTGATCCATTAAAAAAGCTGCTGAAGCTTCCAGTGCGTAACCTTTTTTTGAATATTTATTAAGAAATGCAAAACCAATATCATAATCATCCAGGTATTCCCGTTTGATAAAAGTTATAATACCAATTGGTATTTCTATATCCTTAATTTTTACTACCCAAAAGTTACTGGCAGGATCATTGGTTATCTTTTGATATAATCTTCCGCAGCTGTCTTGCTCGTAATACCCCTGTCTCCAATAAACTTTATCCATTCGGGTGAATTTAATAGTTCAAAAATAAAATCGGTATCAGGCAATCCTAATCTACTGCATATAAGCCTCGGTGTAATGTAATTTTCTTTCATTTTTGTTTGCATTTAAAGCTAAGCATAAAACAAATCAATGCAGCCTGTTTATTGGAATTTTAGAACAAAGCATAGTTAATTCACCTAGAAAAACAGTATTTGCTTAGTTTATTCAGCGTAAAAAATTAAAACAAGTTTTTTTTAAGGATTCAAATCCTGGTTCGAAATGCTGCTACCGTCTTTTACCACAGGCTTGCGAGAGCCAAAAATTGCCCTTAAATCGATGCGATTAAAGGTTAAACTATCAAAAGCGAATGATAGCCCTTACTCCAGATCCGATCCACATAAGACTACAATCAGGGCGCTACTTTCGCCAGGCTGTTTAAGAAATAACTGAATGCTATCAAAAACAATTTAAAATCAATGCTGTTTTATATAGGTATCGCCAAACCCTAAACTGAACTATGGAGTATTCAAAGCAGCTATTCACATTCAAGTCAATTTTTGATGGAATGGAAGATGCGGTCATTTGCCATGACCTCGATTTCTCCATTACCCATTGGAATCCTGCGGCTGAAATCCTTTTTGGCTATAGCAGCATTGAAACGGATGGAGCAAGCATGAACATCATCATGGATGCGGGCTATTTTGGAGAGCAGCATCAGATGCTTAATGATATTTTAAATGGCGTTAAAATAGACAACTTTCATTCAGTTAGGAAAACCCGCGCCGGAAAAGATATTCCTGTGGCCATTACCATTTCTCCGATTTCCGACGAAGATGGAAATATAGTTGGCGCTTCCCAGATTATTCGCGATATCTCCAGGGAAATTATTGCTGAACAGCAGCAGGCTACACTGGCTGCGATTATTGAAGGATTAGATGATGCAATCATATCTACAACTTTGGATGGCATTATAACCAGCTGGAACAAGGGTGCACAAACCATATTCGGCTATGCCGCGTCCGAAGTAACGGGAAGACATATGGCCTTACTCCTGCCTGCTGATCGCCGTCATGAAGAAGATATGATTAACAGCAAAGTGAGCCAGAGTAATAAAACAGCCCATTTTCAAACTGTCCATATTGCCAAGGATGGCACGCTTATTCCGGTATCCCTTACAGTTTCTCCGGTACGCAACAAAAAAGGTGATGTGATCGGCACCAGCAAAATTGCCCGCAACATCACTGCCCAAAAACTGGCCGACGAAAAGCGGGCTACGCTTGCCGCAATTGTTGAAAGTTCCGATGATGCCATTATCAGTAAAACGCTTGAAGGTATTATCATCACCTGGAATAAGGGCGCTGAGCATATTTTCGGGTACACGGAAAGTGAGGCCGTTGGTCGCCACATTTCGATTCTGATCCCACATAACCGTCTTGATGAGGAAGACCGCATCATAAGCAGCATCAGGAGCGGAAAAAAAATAGACCATTATCAAACCATCCGCATCCGGAAAGATGGCAAAGAAATACCAATAGCACTCACTGTGTCCCCTATTCTCAGTTCAGATGGCACTGTTATTGGCGCCTCAAAAATTGCGCGGGATATCACTGCTGCCCGTGAAGCGGAAATTGCGATGGAAAACAATTCGCAAAAACTATTGCTGCTGAACTCTATCGGGAAAAGCATCAGCGAACAAATGGATGTGAATGTTATCCTGCAAAAAGTTACCGATGCCACTACCAAGCTAACCGGAGCTGCATTTGGTGCTTTCTTTTATAATAAGTTGGATGAGAACGGTGAATCTTATATGCTCTTTACCCTTTCAGGGGCACCACGAGAGGCATTTGAAAAATTAGGGATGCCTAGGAACACTGCACTGTTCCATCCTACCTTTAGTGGATTAGGCGTGGTTAGGGTCGACGATATTACCAAAGATCCCAGGTATGGTAAAATGGCCCCGCATTTTGGAATGCCCGAAGGCCATCTGCCCGTGCGCAGCTACCTCGCTGTTCCGGTTATATCGGCCTCAGGTGCGGTAACCGGTGGCCTCTTTTTTGGGCATCCTGAACAGGGTGTTTTTTTGGAAGAACACGAAGATGTTGTGGTCAGCATAGCGTCGCAAGCGGCCATAGCCCTCGACAATTCGAAACTCTTTGAAGAAGTATCTGCGCTGAGCAGGAAAAAAGATGAGTTTATAGCCCTTGCATCACACGAACTCAAAACACCCTTAACCTCGATGAGCGGATTTTTGCAAATACTACAAAAGACAATGGTTACCGAGGGGTTAGGTAAAAAGTTTTTAGATAAATCGATACATCAGCTCGAAAAACTAAACCGCCTGGTTAATGATCTTTTCGATATTTCAAAAGTACAGGCAGGAAAAATGCAGTTTTTCTTCGAACATTTTGATCTTGGAGAATTAATCCAGGAGGTTTGCGATACATTCAGGCAATCTATGCCTACCCGTACTTTTGCCTGCGACTTAGAAAATGAACTTTTCATTTACGGCGACAAAATGCGCCTGGAACAGGTGATCATCAATCTCATCAATAACGCGGTTAAATATGCTCCCGACGCTCTCCAGGTAGATATCAGGGCGATAAAAAATCATGCTGAAAATGTAATTTCCATTACCGATTACGGTATAGGAATCAGTAAAGCAGATCAGCAGAATATATTCAGCCAGTTTTACAGGGTTCGCAATAGGGATCAGCATGTTTCGGGGTTAGGCCTGGGTCTTTTTATCACAAAAGAAATTGTAGAACGGCATAATGGTCGCATTTGGGTAGAGAGCGAGCGTGGAAAAGGAGCAACTTTTATTTTTACCATTCCACATAAAAATTAAGATACACTATTTGATACGTTGAATATATGAGGGCAAAATTGGTCTATATACTAGAAGATGATCCGGATATAAGAGAAATAGTCGCTTTTATTCTTACAGAGGCCGGTTATAACATAAAGGAATATGGAACAGCAGCGCTGTTCAATGAAGCCATTTTAGCGCACTTACCTGATATCATTATCCTGGATATACTACTCCCTGACGGCAATGGCCTGGATATTTGTAAACAGCTGCAAGGGAATGAGGTTACTTCCGCTATTCCTGTTTTAATGATGTCTGCCAATAAAACCAAAAGAGATATTGAAGAGTCTGGCTGTAATGCTGATTTTATCAGCAAACCATTTGATATTGATCATTTCAGGCAGCGGGTGGATTTGATTGCGTAGCACCACCAGGCTATTTAGATGATTTCTGCGGAGCGGCTGGTCAGTTCCTATCCTGCTGCGTGTATGGCCACCGGCATCACCTATCCTTACCTCCTTACCTATGCTATTGCCAATGATATGATCCGAATTTATCGTGCAGGTTAATCCGAACCTGTTTAGTTGTATGGCTAAAAAGAGTTTCTATAGCCCTTAATCATCATTATTTGTACAACTGTGGTTCGTTAATGCCGATTTTTTTAAGTTGTTCCTTATTCATTTCAAAATGCATCATGGTCATATCGTTATAATACTTTTTGAATGAAGGCATATCATATTCTTTTCTCAGTTTTTCAACATTGGCACTATCGATAAGCCCGATTTTAGGGATAGCCTGCCCGATTTTGTTATAGGTTACCTGCGAGCCGAACCGTTGTTTTTGCTTTAAATTAACAGCAATACGGTCTTCCAGCATGGCATAGTGTATTTTAGGCGCGTTATTTCTTCTGATTTCTTTTTTTAGTACATTAAGCATTTGTTTCTGAAAAGCAATATCATTATCGGCATGTTGTATGGAAATCCAGAAATCCGTTTCCTTTTCTCCTACCTGCTTAAGTCCAAGATAGCCATATTGCTGGTATAACTTTTTAATTCTTTTCTGGTTATCGTTGCCCACACTGTCTCGTTGTGCGAGAAAAATCTCCCACCCTTTTTTATTGCCATACTGATCTATAAGTCCCTTGGGTGGAAGTCCGGCAAACTTCTGATCGATGTCGTAAATGTATTTGAGTTCTTTTAAAACTGCTTCTTTCTGGGAGACCGTCATTTTACGGGATGCACAGCTGATTAGTAGCATGCAGGTGATTATGGAAAGGATATTTTTCATGTAGTATGGTTAATTATTGCTTTTTTATTTAAATATGGCCTGATGTCATTTTTTCGGAACCGGCTTTTTGAAGATTCATGTTAATTTCCCAAACTTCCTGTTCCTGACGATATTTCTGCTTATACCAAAGCATAAATCCAATCCAGCAGGCCAGCAGAACGGCAATTAAAATAAGTTCGGTTCCGTGCAAACCATTTCTGAAAAAATTATTCAGGGAATGAAAACCTGCTACTGCCAGTAAAGAATATGTACTGCTGTATACTTTGCCAATTCCCCAGGTTCCGAAAAACAACACAGCAAAAAAAATCAGGTTGGAAGCCGTTAACTCAAAATTCAGATGCCACACAAACCAAAGAACAGTGATAAGGACCACAGATTGCAGCTTTGGTAAGTTTTTGAACTGCTCCTGTAAAAATCCACGCCAACCGATTTCTTCCAATAAGCCATACAGTAAAACGGTAACCAGCAATAAAAAAGGAAAACTTCCCTGTTGTACATAAGATACCGCGCCGATGAGTATAACAGGAAAGCCCCAGAAGACCATCAAGGGCAAAAACAGGTTACGGTAGTTTCCTTTTAACGAGAGGTTTAGCGGAATCTGAGTTACTTTGATGGCTATGAAGGCTCCTATCGCCGGACCGATTCCGCTAAGCAGAATCAGCAGGTATTCATTATCAATGCTGCTGTATAGCGTAGTTTTAACGGCAATAAAACGGAAAAATAGAGCAACAAGATAAAATATGAAGAGTCCTTTATAAGGAAATTTCTTATCCATAGATTGTTTTTAAATTAGAATGCTCAAATCTATTGATAAATACCCTGTAAAAAATTGACGATGGGTAAGTTTTACTTTGCAGCAAGCCTTTTTCTTAACCGGCTTAAGCTCTCCGCTGTTAGTCCGAGATACGAAGCAATGATTTTAAGCGGTGTCCGTTGGAAGATTTCAGGCCTTTGCTTGATCAGCCTAAGATAACGTTCATCTGGAGTGAGCGTGAGAAGATTGATTTGCTCCTGTTGTTTCCTGAGAAAAAGAATATCAGAAACAGCTTTACCAATGCGTAATCCGGTCTCATTGCGGGCATAAAGTTCATTTAGGTCAGGATAACTGATAGACCATAGCGTACAATCTTCCAATGCCGCTGTTTTAATTCCGGACGGGGCTTGTTTAAGAAAAGAAAGGTAGTCGCTCATGAAGCTCTTTTCGTACAGTAAATTTATACAGATGTCTTTTTTGCCATTCCAGACAAAAAGCGCTACGGAACCTGACACTACGATATTCAGATACCTTTCAATATCGTTGTAGTCTTTAACAATTTCATTCTTAAGGAATTGCCTTACTGAGATTTTCTTTGAGAATGCTTCCCAGATATTAATATCTGCATGGTAATACGGAGCAAAAATCTGTTGAATCTCTTTGGCTGTCGGCATACATTTAAGTTTATTGAGGCAAGCTTCTCTGGTTTTCAGTCCATTCAAAAGTATAATTTTGTTCTCAGATTTCCTTCCGTAAATCAATAGGAGATTCGAAAAGGCCTAACGAGATCGTTGAATTTTTCCTTGTCGGGCTGTTGGTACTAAAATCCACCAAAAACCGATCATCCTTATTCGGTGAGGAAATAAAATAATTGGACTTTTGTATCTTTAATCCGTAGCGGCTGTGGTGATAAAATGCCGTTATATCGACAGTTTTTTTCTGACGTTAGCACTAATTTTAAACTTCAAGAAATGAAAATACTCATAACAGGAACAAGCGGGCATTTAGGAGAAGCAATAGCCAGGCAATTAAAAGCAAATCACCGCGATTATATCGGGCTCGACCTGAATCCATCAGAATTCACTACTCATACAGGATCAATTACCAACACAGCACTGGTAAACAGCCTGGTAAACCAGGTCGATTTTATAATTCACACGGCAACACTTCACAAACCCCATGTTGGTACACATGCCAGCCAGGATTTTATAGACACCAACATCACAGGTACACTCACCTTATTGGAAGCAGCACGAAAAGCAAACATTAAAGGCTTTATTTATACCAGCACCACAAGTACTTTCGGCGATACCTTAACGCCTAAGCCAAATGAGCCGGCAATTTGGATAACCGAAAAAACAATTGGCCTTCCAAAGAACATTTACGGGGTTACAAAAAGTGCCGCTGAAGATCTTTGCCAAATATTCTGCCGTAACCATAAGTTACCCTGCCTGGTTTTAAAAACATCGCGATTCTTTCCCGAAGAAGATGACAAGAAATCAATCAGGGAAAATTATCAGGACCTGAACATCAAGGCAACCGAGTACTTATATCGCAGGGTGGATGTTGAAGATGTGGTAACCGCTCACTTATTAGCCATTGACAAAGTACAGGAAATTGGCTTTGGTAAATATATCATCAGTTCAACCTCACCATTTGAACAGCAGCATTTAACGGAACTCCACACTGATGCCAGTGCAGTGGTTGAAAAAATATTTCCGGACTTCAGAACATTATTTGCAAAGAAAGGCTGGACAATGCTACCAAAGATTGATCGTGTTTATGTAAATGAAAAAGCAAGATGTGAATTAGGCTGGAAACCCAAGTACGACTTTGGCTATGTATTAGATTGTATTGCCGCAGGCAAAGACTTTCGCAGTCAACTATCACTTGATGTAGGCATAAAAGGTTATCATGCTGAAACCTTTACGGAAGGCCCATACCCTGTACTGGATATATAGAAAAAGCGCCTGTGTTAAGTTCAAGTTTTTTCATTTTACACCGATCAATCAGTACACGCCTTTGCTAATATTTCTACAAACTAAAATTAACCCATAGGATTAAAATTTAGTTTGTAGAAGATAAAGACATGGAAAGTTTATTTGAAGGAGCTTTGCCAAAATGGTCAGTATACCATTCAATGAGTTGAACAGACTTAAACTGACTGTTCCCATTCACACCTCTAATGAACCGTTTGGCAGATTTGGTTCCATCTTCACCCTTCATGGCTTGGCAAATCACATAATCAACTATAATTTTGTCTTCAGGTTTCGGTCCCTTGTAAGATAATATTGCACCGTCTTTTCCAATAATAAATGGTGCGGGATCACTAATTTTCAGAATCCTCCTGAATTCGGCTGATGAATCATTATCAACGAGCCTGTTAACATTTGCGGAGGTATCTGAACCTACACAAAGATTGGCAAACACTACGTCCGGATATTTAGCAAAGCGCTTTTTTAATAAAAGGTATTCTTTTTCCTGCTCAGCAGACAGTTTTTTATCCTTCCAAACATATAGATAAACTGTTTTTCCACTGTATAAATTGCCAAAAGTTTGATGCTTTCCCTTCAAATCTACAAGCTGTATATCAGAAATATGAGTACTGGTATAGTCGTTATAATTTTTAACCAGGAGTTTAGCAAATCCCTTAACCATCATTGTGCAAGAATTTGCAAGAACGCAAAGGGCGAAAATAAAAAGGTAGATAGATTTTTTCATGTTAAAATGGTTTGGTGCTACAGCTATATATTAATTATGTTTTGAGGAAAGACGATCAAGATTGATCGAAGGTTGCATCACCATTCATTTTTATAGATAAAGGCATTATGTACAGTGCTTTTTTTTGTCCTGAAAAAAATATACCGTATTCCCTGCATAAAAACATATTACTTTCCTTGAATGAAGATACCAGGAATAAAGCCGTACATAACCGGAAATGATCACTTTTCAGCAGGCAAAAGTTAATTAAAACGCCAGCTTTTCACCTTGCCAGCCTGAGCTGCGCAGAAACTCTTCCCAGGTCAGGCTATTCGCATTGATCTTTCTGCTCCATTGCAAATCACGATCTTCTTTAAAATAACCATATTCGACCGCATATTCTGCCATTCCCAGAATCTCACTGACCAAAAGTTCATTAGTGCTAAATTCAGGAAAATGGTGAAGCATCTCCTCCCGGGTAAACGCCGAACTATAGGCAGCCTTTTTTCCCGTAACCTTTGCGAAAGTATCAACCATTTCCTTTGGGGAGATCATATCGCCAATCACCGGCAATGATTTACCTGCATAATATTCAGGATTTGAAAAAATTTCCAGTACAGCTGGCCCGGTAGCCGTAAGAGGGTCTACAAAAGGTGCACGGAAATCTTTTGGTAAGTAAATAGGAAACACCAGTGTATCGCCATCCATACGGGGAGGATAAAACTCCATAAGGTTGGTATAGAAAAAAGCCATATAGATAAATGAGCTAGTAATCGGAAGTGTTCGTATATATTCTTCAATCTTGGCTTTGTCAGTGAAATGAGGGGCAAATTTCTTGCCATCTGTAATTTTATCTACATTTTCAAGGCTACTGAAAATAATATGCTGAACACCTGCTTCAACAGCAGCATCTGCTAACTGGATGCCCAATTCCATTTCATGTGTTTGCGGCGGAGCAATGCTTGGGGTCATCATGAAAACACCATATGATCCCCGGAATGCTTCCACAAAATCTTTTTTATAACCGAGATCAAGCGGTATACCTATCAGTTCAGCTCCCAGCCCGGACAAATGCTGCGCCTCATGCGAATCAATCCGCCTGGTAATCCCGCGCACCCGGTAACGTCCGCTTTCTAAGAGTGTACGTGCTGCACTCAGTCCCTGTTTTCCTAAAACACCCACAATAGTAATTAAAGGTTTCTCTTGTTTTCTTATTGCCTCAGCGGCATTTAAGTCTGATTTCATGTGTATTATATTTTAACTATAAAAATTATAGTTGCAAAACTATTTTTAGTTAAATAGATTTGCAATAACTATCCAAAACGATAGGTCAAAAAAGAAATACAGATGAAAACAGAATGTATAGCTGATTACGTGAAACTAAAAGGAAAAATTTATCCGTGTACAGTAAGCCTGGCAATGGATCTGATCGGTGGAAAATGGAAAGCCGTAATCCTTTATCATTTAAAAGATACTGAAAAGCGTTACAATGAACTTCGAAAAGAGATGCCGCATATCACCGAAATGACATTGAGTTTACAGTTAAAACAGCTGGAAAAAGATGGCCTGGTATCCAGAAAAGTATATGGCGAAAAGCCACCGATTAAGGTTGTTTATGCTCTGACCGATTTTGGAAAAACATTTATACCCATTTTAGAGACCATCACCATGTGGGGAAATCAGATCGTATCAGAAAAAGGTGAATTTGTGACAAACGAGCGATAAATATTTAGCTTCCTGAAAGTTTTTATTTAGTATTAATTTCTACCTTACCCCCATTCCTGAACAGATCATGAGAAATAAAATAGCCCTGGTTAATTTTTCCATCTACTTTAATTTCGGTAATACCCCTGCCCTTGCCAGGCTTGCTAATGGTTAACACTTTACCACTGCTGGTTTTCCATTTTACCTCATCAAAAAGCGGCGCGGTAACGATATAATTTGGATCGGTTGCCGAAAATGGATACAATCCCAGTGAACCAAATACATACCAGGCCGACATCTCGCCGGCATCATCCATGCCGGAAAGTGCTAAACCTTCGTCCCCTATGCCGTATAATTCGTTTAAGATTTTATCAATAATTTTTTGCGATTTTTCGGGTTTGCCGATAATAGTATATGCAAAGGGCGCTTCATGATCAGGCTGATTGCCCTGGCAATATTGCCCAATCATGGTTTCAACATTGCGTGCAATGTATTTAGGGTTCCAGGGCAAGGTGAATAATGAATCCAGTTTGGATTCAAATTCTTTCGCACCCCCATATAGTTCAATTAACCCTTTCATATCATGCGGAGCATAAAACGAAACCTGCCAGGCATTGGCTTCCCTGTACATGTATTCGTAATAAGGATATTGTGGGTTAAAAGGTTTAATCCAGTCGCCATTATCTAATCGCCCCCTCATAAAACGGGTAACTGGATCAAACATGTTTTTATAATTTTTAGACCTGGCCATTAAAATCCGGTAATTACTGCTGTCGCCCAGTTTCTTCGCGATCTGTGCCAGCGAGTAATCATCGTAAGAATACTCTAATGTTTTAGAAACACCCGCTTTCGCTTTGGTTTCTACATGTGGATTTTTTACATCAGGATCGGAAATATACCCCTTCTCGATATATTCCTTTACAAACGGACGGGCACCACCATCTACGTTGGCATTACGTAATAAAAGCTGATAAGTACCTTGAATATCGAAATCATCAATCCCCCTTAAGTAAGAACCGGCAATAGACGATGCCCCATGATCGCCGTGAAAAAAGGTTGGGATGAAACCGGTTTTATCGCCCACATCTTTCATTGATTTGATTACATCCAAGGTCACTTTAGGCGTAATTAAACCTAAAAGTACATCTTTATTGCGGTAGGTATCCCAAAGTGATGGCTCGGTATAATAGTTAAAATTGCCTTTAACTACGTTTCGTTTTGCATCTTTAAATTCACCATTCACATCACTTCTCAAAGCTGGCCATAAAAAAGACCGGTACAGACACGAATATAACAGCTGTTTTTGTTTCTCCGTACCACCTTTAACCCGGATGTTGGACAACAGGCCCTCCCATTTTGCAGTAGCCTCATCCCTTATCTGCATAAAGGTTTTATGACCGATCTCCTTTTCTAAATTTTCTTTGGCATTGGCTGTACTCACAAAAGAAAGGCCTATTTTTAGTTCTACCGGTCCTTTGCCCCCATCAGCCAGATGCACAATGGCATAACCTGAGCGTTTGCCGGCATCTTTTTGATTGAGTTTAGCTATTTTGCCATTTACGGTAGCATAGAAATAAATATTTTCACCACCCTGAAAACCCTGTACAGCCGAGGTACCCACTTGTTCGATATTCCAGGTAGAAACACCGCTATTGGCTTTACCCATTAAAAAAAGTATTTGCCGGTCACGGCTATTTTTGTATTCGTATTGATGAAATCCTGCCCTTAAAGTTGAAGTGAGCTTTACATTTACTTCATAATCATCCAGGTAAACCTGATAATAACCTGGCGCAGAACTTTCATTTTTATGCGAAAATTTTGATCCAAACTTATCTGTTGGATTAGAAAGCGGTAAAACCGGAATATTACAGAGGTTCCAATGACCTTTATTGGTATGCGCAAAACCGTAAATGATATCATCTTCATATTCATAACCGGCACCGGAGCCAAATTCCGTAACCGGACTTAATTGCACCATGGCGTTGGGCAGCGAGCTACCCGGGAAAGTTAAACCTGCCCACGATCGCCAACCCTGGGGTAATTCGTACCCCAAGATTTTGGGATCAGTTAAAGGCGCAGTACCAATAAAGGTGTTTACGTATTTCGTTAATTTGGTTTGCGCCTGAGTTTGATACCCAAAGCTCAGAAACAGGAGAATGTTTAACAATCTGGTTAGTGATTTCATTTTAAATAAAACGTTTTAGTAAAAATATAAAATCTATCAGGCCTGGCAATAAAATATCATAATAGTTACCAATTAATTTAAAGAATACGGCAACATACTATGCTTAAATAGTTGAATAATTTGCCAAATAACGGGATGCTTTATTGCCTGGCTTTTCGTGCCTCCTATTCTATTTTATATATCTTTGGTTCACACACTAATCAAATAACCAACATGCTTCCAAATTACAGGCAAAACATTTTTTGCACGGTATTATCGTGTTTATTACTCTTTTCCTTTCCAAACCGCCTTTTAGCTCAGAACAAAGAAAATCCTGCTTTCACCATGTGGGACAATAAGCCGGCGTCCAAATGGATGACCGAAGCCTATCCCATTGGCAATGGCCGCATTGGCGGGATGATTTTCGGCGGTGTAGATCAGGAACACATTCAGTTTAACGACAATACGCTTTGGACGGGAGATGAAAATGACCGAGGCATGTACCAGGCTTTTGGCGATCTGTTTATTGATTTCGGCAATAAAGATAAGCCATTTACCAGCTATAGCCGCAAATTGGATATTACCAAAGCGGTTCATACCATTAACTACGCACAAAATGGCACCGAATTTAAACGCGAATATTTTTGCAGCTTTCC
Source organism: Pedobacter zeae (assembly GCF_014196715.1). GTDB lineage: Bacteria > Bacteroidota > Bacteroidia > Sphingobacteriales > Sphingobacteriaceae > Pedobacter > Pedobacter zeae. The sequence continues at coordinate 1,019,426 of NZ_JACIEF010000001.1, read as the reverse complement.
GGATAAAGTAATGGTACTGCGGTTCACAGCTAACCAGAAAAAAGCTTACTCGGCCATGGTGAGTTTAAAAGATGCACATCAGGGCACCATAAGCGCGGGCAAAAATACCATCAGTATTACCGGTAAACTACCCAACGGCATGACTTACCAGGCCACTGCTTTAGTTAAAGTAGAAGGTGGAAAGCTGGAAGCAATAAAAGATGGTGATCAGGAAAAATTAAAAATAACGGGTGCAGATGCGGTTACGCTTATTTTTACGGCAGCAACCAATTACCTCAATAAACGCGAACAACACTGGAAAGGTGAAGAACCTGCGCCTAAAATTGAACGCGTTTTAAACGCGGTTAAGGCTAAAACTTATGATGACCTTTTAAAAACACACATCGGGGATTACCGCCGCTTGTATAACCGCCTTTCTATAAATCTTGGAACGGTTAATATCGCGACCCAAAAACTGCCAACCTACCAAAGGCTGATCAATTATAAAAAGGTAGCCGATCCGGCACTCGAAGCCTTAATTTTTCAATATGGCAGGTACCTGTTAATCAGTTCATCCAGACCGGGTGGCTTACCGGCAAACCTGCAGGGGCTTTGGAACGAAAGTAATACCCCACCCTGGGGAAGCGATTACCACTCCAACATCAATATCCAGATGAACTATTGGCTGGCCGAGCCGACCAATCTTTCTGAATGTCAGATCCCGTACCTCGACTACATTAATAGCATGCGGGAAGTGAGTGCAATAGCTACCCGCAAGCAGTATCCCAATACCAGGGGCTGGACGGTAAAAACCGAAAACAATATTTTTGGTGGCATGAGCTTCCTTTGGAATACCCCTGGCAGTGCCTGGTATGCACAGGCGCTCTGGGAGCATTATGCCTTTACAAAAGATAAAAATTATCTGAAGAATTTCGCTTACCCGATTATAAAGGAAATTGCCGAGTTTTGGGATGACCATTTAAAAAGAAGGCCCGACGGAACATTGGTATCGCCATTGGGATGGTCGCCGGAACACGGGCCTACCGAAGATGGGGTAACGCACGACCAACAGATCGTATTTGACCTGTTTACCAACTATATAGAAGCCGCTGACGTTTTAGGTATTGATGCTGATTATAAAAACCATATTGCGGATCTTAAAGCGCATTTACTGAAACCAAAAATCGGGAAATGGGGACAACTGCAGGAATGGGAAACCGACCGCGACGACCCTAAAGATCAGCACAGGCATATTTCCCATTTATTTGGTTTACACCCTGGCAGGGAAATCAGCACCATTAAAACGCCGGAATTGGCAAAAGCGGCTAGGGTTACGCTAACGGCCCGTGGCGATGAATCAACCGGTTGGTCTATGGCCTGGAAAATGAATTTCTGGGCACGTTTGCAGGATGGCAATCACGCTTATAAAATCTTGCAGAACTTTATCACTCCTGTTGGTGGCTCAGGTACCGATTATAACAAAGGGGGTGGAATTTATGCCAACCTATTTTGTGCACACCCGCCCTTTCAGATTGACGGAAACTTTGGCTATACTGCCGGCATTTCAGAAATGCTGCTGCAAAGCCAAACCGGCGAATTGCAGTTTTTACCCGCTTTACCTGACCAATGGGCCACAGGAAGTATCCAGGGCTTAAGGGCCAGGGGTAATTTCGAAATTACGGATCTGCAATGGAAAGATGGTAAAATTGTAAAACTCTCCATTAAATCATTATCGGGCGAAAACTGTATTGTAAGAAGTCCTCATCAACTTAAAAGCAATATAAAAGGAATAACCGAGGAAAAACAGGGAAAAGATTTCAGGTATAGCTTTAATACCGTGGCCGGAAAAACATATCAGTTTAATTAAATACATACAAAAGGTTTAAACGTTCTCGACCTGAAAGCCATTCACTAATGCGCTGAAACATTTTTTTATGTCTGAATGTTTATTTCCAAAGCAATTATTATGAGTTCTTTTAACAGTAACAGACTATTCACTGAGCACAATGCAAAAGTTGTAGTACAGGATTTTTTAAGTGCCCTAAACGCCGAAGATTTTGACCTGGCACGGCAGCAACTGCACGATGATCTGCATTTTAAGGGCGTTATGGGCGAAAGAAGCGGTGCCGATGTCTATATCGAGGACATGAAAAAAATGAAATTCAAATATGATGTAAAAAAGGTATTTGCAGATGGAGAAGAGGTTTGCCTTTGGTACGACATTAATATGGGGCCCAAAACGATTTTTGCCTGTGGCTGGTATAAACTGAGAGATGAAAAGATCCAATCGTTTCAGGTGATCTTCGATCCGAGACCGATTTTATAACTAACAAACCTGTTTAAGCTTTTTTACTTCAATTTCACCATGGGCCAATACAAAGCAGAACATTAAAAATTCATCGGTTTCGCTGATTTTAATCTTTTGAATGGTACCGGACAGGTCCTGGTTGTTATTAATCAAATCGCCAACCTTTAATTCTAAAAGTGTTGAAGTGGGGAGTTTATCGCTTACAAAAATGCTGGCCATATTACAATTGGTATAAAGTTGCAATTTACAGGTTAAAATGAGGTTAAGCATGTGTTGAACAAAAGAAAACCGTGTTTATATCAATTGTCAGGTTAAACAAGACCATCAACACCAACACGGTTTTTCTGATTATGGCTTTAATAAAGCGGGTTTCTCGTGGTAAGTTTTCCAGAGGAGCTCACCAAATAAGGTATTCGACCAGGCAAACCAGGCCCTGGTAAAATTAGCCGGGTTATCTTTATGGAACGATTCGTGCATAAAACCTTTGCCAGCATGTGTTTTGCGTAAACTTTCTATACAGGCTTTAATTTCGGCATCGTCTTTAGAGGTTAATGCCCGCATGGTGATGCTCATGGGCCAAATCATATCCTGGCCGGCATGCGGACCACCGATTCCTTCTGCTGCAGTTCCCTTAAAGAAATACGGGTTATCTTTCGAAAGCGCAAATTTCCGGGTATTCTGATAAATGGGATCTTCAATTTTCATAGCGCCCAAATAAGGTAAACCCAACAAACTAGGCACATTAGAATCGTCCATTAGGTAGGAACTTCCAAATCCATCCACCTCAAAAGCATAAATTTTACCGTATTTTGGATGGTTTACAATGGCGTGTTTCTGAAGGGCAGCATTTACCTCATCTGCAAGATTTAACAAACTGCTTTCGAGGGCCTGGTCGCTGTTTAAGGCCTTAATCATTTCAGCCGCCTGTCTTAAACTCGATACAGCAAAGAAATTAGAGGGCACCAGGAATGGGAAAATGGTAGCATCGTCACTCGGGCGGAAAGCCGAACAAATTAAGCCTACCGGATTTACCGGAAATCCATACCCCGCCATTGGCAACGAATCGGTAGGTTGTGTAGTTTCCCGCTGAAAGTGGTATGGTCCTTTATCCGTTTTTCGCTGTTGCTCTTTAAATGTTTTTAAAGTGGCTTCAATTCCTTTTTTCCAATCGGCATCGAAAGGTGTTTTATCGCCGGTTTTTTTCCAGTAATGGTAAGCTAAACGGATAGGATAACATAACGAGTCAATTTCCCATTTGCGTTCGTGTACGCCCGGCTGCATGGCTGTTTTATCGGTTTTCCATTCTCCTACTTTGCTGGCATCGCCATAAAAAGCATTGGCATAGGGGTCTTTCAGAATGCATTTGGTTTGGTGTATAATTACACCGGCAATCAGTTTTTTTAACGGCTCGTCTTCGTTTACAAATTGCAGGTAAGGCCAAACCTGTGCCGAACTATCGCGTAGCCACATGGCATCAATGTCTCCGGTAATTACATAGGTATCGGGTCTGCCCCCATTTTCGGTATAATAAACCGTTGTATCTAAGGTATTAGGAAAACAGTTTTCGAACAACCAGGCGAGTTCAGGGTTTTTAACATTGGCCTGAAAGGTTTTAATGGCATTATCTACTGCCTTGCTCTGGAAATGTCTCTTCCCCGCGGCTACACGTACAACAGGAAATCCGGGGGCTAAATTAGCTGCAAAAGAGAATTTGGAAGCCATTACGCCTGCTCCAAGCAAACCTGTGTTTTGTATAAATGTTCTTCTGTTCATTACGATGTGTATAGTCTTTTTAGCTTTAATGAGCACTAACCGGCTATTGTTGATACGTGGTCTGTTTAATAGGATATTCGGTTAGCATTTAACAAATATTAGGATAATTTTTTGAAGATCAAAATTCGAATTGCCAATTAAGATACTCCTAAATCGATTTTCTTGATGAGTTAGCGGTACAGCGAAATCGCCCATAATACAAAGTTCTAACCCAGGTAGAAATCAATGGAATTTGTATCTTTATTAACCAAACTTCTTGCTATGGATGCAGCACAAACTACACGATCGAAACGTATTTTATCTATTGATATCCTTCGCGGCCTGGTGATGATCATTATGGCTTTGGATCATACCCGCGATTTTTTTCATATCGGCGCCATGACAGGCGATCCCTTAAACCCCGATACCACCACCGGTATGTTGTTTTTTACCCGCTGGATTACGCACTTTTGCGCGCCGACCTTTGTTTTTTTATCAGGTTTATCGGCTTATTTATCGGCACAACATAAAACACCCGGCTCGGCCAGTTCTTTTTTAGCAAAGCGGGGGCTGTGGCTCATTTTTGTAGAATTAGTGATAATCACTTTCGGACTAACTTTTAACCCAGGTTATAACTTTCTTATCCTGCAGGTCATCTGGGCTATAGGTACCAGCATGATTTTTTTGGCAATTTTCAGTCGCTTATCCTATAAAGTAGTATTCATTGTTGGATTGTTGCTCGTTTTCGGACATAACCTTTTTAACTTATTTCCTGCTCCCGTAGACCCGGATGGCGGTTTACTATTAAAAGTATTTTTTACAGCATCAGGAACAGTTGTCCCGCTTTCAGGCAAGCACTTCATCTACGTATTTTACGCCATCCTTCCATGGACGGGTATCATGTTTATCGGCTATGGAGTTGGTTACTGGTTTAAAAAAGATTATGCTGCAGAGCACAGACAGCGCAATTTATTCATTGCAGGTTTATTTGCCATACTGGTATTTATATCGCTCCGGTTGATCAACATCTACGGCGATCCTGCTCCGAGAAAGGAATATCACGACCTGTTCAAGAATTTACTGGCTTTTTTCAATGTAAGCAAATACCCGCCCTCTTTACAATATGCATGCATGACCTTAGGCCCAGCCATGCTCTTTTTGGCAGTTACAGAAAAAGTAAACAATTGGTTTACCAAAGTAACTTCGGTATACGGTGCGGTTCCGTTTTTCTATTACGTATTGCACTTTTACCTGCTGCATACCCTGCTGGTTATTGTATTTTTTGCTACAGGACATGGCACTAAAGAAATTGTTCAGGTACCCTTTATGTTCAGGCCTGCAATATTTGGTTTCCATTTACCGCTTGTTTATTTAATCTGGCTGGCTGTAGTGGCATCGCTCTATTGGCCTTGCAGGTGGTTTAAAAGATACAAAGAAACACACCGGCAATGGTGGTTAAGCTATGTTTAACCCTTTTTCCATTTGATGGTACAACCCACAGCCTTAGTTGCGGTAACGGTAGGCTTTTTACCTGTGGATAGTTCGTTTATTGCATTTTTAACATATTCGATTTTTGTCGCATTTGCCTCCTCAGGATCATTATCTATTGCACCGATGTATTCAACTACATTACCTTTATTGGTTTTATTCAGCAAAAAAACATGTGGCGTTCTGGTTGCGCCAAACTGCTTGGTAACCACATGACCGGGGTCTAGTAAGTAAGGGAAATTGAATTTCTTTTCAGCTGCCAAAGCCTGCATTTTTTCAAAACTTTCGGCCGGAACAGCTCCCGCATCATTAGGGTTAATGGCAATAACCGGGTATCCTTTTGCGGCAAAACTGCTATTAAGTTCGGCTACCCGGGCCTGATAAGCCTGGGCTACCGGACAGGTATTACAGGTAAAAACCACAATAAAACCCTTGGCATCTTTGTAATCTGCCATTGAGACTGTTTTATTGTCTACATTTTTTAAGGCGAAATCTTTCACTACATCACCAACTTTATACCCTTCGCTTTGTGCACTGACACCCAGCGAAATTAACATCAAACCCATTAGAAATAACTGTTTCATAGCTGTTTATTTAAAGTTTAACAAAGTATTTTCAAGTTGTTTCTCTGTAAATTCCTGTTCGTAAAACCGCCGGGTTTTCTGCTTTACAAATAAGGTTGCAGGTATAGCACCCGTCCATTTAGGATCTATCCTTTCGATATATTTTTGCTGGTCGGGCTCATTTAAAAGAAATACCTCTGCCCTGACCTGGTTTTTAGCGACAAAAGGAATTACTTCTTTTTGCAGTTTCGATTTAAAATCCAAGCTTACCAAAAGCACCTTAACCGGTTTTTTTAAATTGGACAGCCGCAATTTCTCAAAATTCGGCAACTCCGCTACACACGGCGAACACCAGGTGGCCCAGAAGTTAACAACATACGTAGTATCTTTTCCGGCAGCCAGGCGTTTATCCAGCTCATCAAGTGTAAGCAGTTTTACCTGCGCACTTACGGAATAACTTATTAAAGATAAGCAGATTAAAAAAAATATACGCATAGAGAGATAACGAAAAATGAAAAGATTTGTTTTATTATTCTTTGTCATTCTGAGGGATAATTTATTGTATAAAAATCAATATAAGTGACATTTAATTATTGGTCTTGTGCGATAGGCAATTCCCCTCTTTCAGAGGGGTGTCCGCAGGACGGGGTGTTTTATTAGTCCTAGCCGGACAGGGCAGTGCAGCCCGAAAAATTTATTAGGCCGGTTTTAAGTAGAACGGGGGTACTGTGCTATGGCCTAGCTACACGGAAATACACAACACCACAGTTCACTCATTAATAGGCGATTACAAAATAGCATCATTGATAGCAAAGCGAAGAATCTTTTCTTTACTCTAATTTACTCTAAAAGGAAAGATTCTTCATTACATTCAGAATGACATGAACAAACAAATATTAATTAACCGATCCCGATTTAACCAGTACCCGCTGATAGGCAGGTAAACTCAGGTCATCAACAATAACCCCTCTGGTAGTGCTGGCATGTACAAAAAAGCCATTATTGAGGTAAACACCTACATGATCAACATCATTACCGCCAAAAGAGAAAAACACCAGGTCTCCCTCCTTTAACTGATCAATATCTTTCTTGCGGATTACATTGGCCTGATCGCGTGAGATGCGCGGTAATGTTATCCCGTAAATTTCCTTTTCCAACAGATAAGCAAAGCCGGAGCAGTCAACCCCTCCCTTATCCAAACCTCCGAAACGGTACTTCACTCCCGTCCAATCGGTAATAAAGCGGTAAAGCGATTTGCTTTTTAAATTGGCCATGGCATCGGCCGCTTTCGAGGCTTTGGTATCACTTTTAACGGTATATTTTCTTGTTCCGCATGATGAAATGAAGAATACAATTACTATTAAAAAGAATATATTCCTTTGGAGGCGTAAGGTAAAAGGCGTAAGGTTTAAGGTTCTTTCCATCGTATAGTATAATCGTTGTATGTGGTAAGATTTAAAACCTTATGCCTTAAATCCTACGTCCTACAACCTTTCTAATTTTTGATCAATCTTTGTATTTCATCGAGTTTCAGCAGTGCTTCTACAGGCGTTAATGCATTTACATCCAGATTGTTCAGGGTATCGCGGATTTTCACCAGGATAGGATCGTCAATAGCAAACATCTGTAACTGATAAGCCTGATTCTGTACTTTTTTGATGCTGTCTTTTATACTTTGTCCTTCTGTACGGTCTATTTCCAGTTTTTTCAGTATTTCATTGGCACGGCCGATCAGTTTTGGTGGCATACCTGCCATTTTAGCTACGTGTATACCAAAACTATGTTCACTTCCGCCCGGAACCAGTTTACGTAAAAAGATAACTTTATTGGCCATCTCCTTTACCGAAACATTAAAGTTTTTAATGCGCGGCATGGTGTTGGCCAGCTCGTTCAGTTCATGATAGTGGGTAGCAAAAAGCGTTTTCGGTCGGGATGTAGGATGTTGGTGCAAAAACTCTGCGATGGCCCAGGCAATAGAAATACCATCGTAGGTACTTGTTCCGCGGCCAATTTCATCCAATAAAATTAAACTGTTATCCGAAATATTGTTTAGAATACTGGCAGTTTCATTCATTTCCACCATGAAGGTACTTTCTCCTGACGAGATATTATCAGAAGCGCCTACGCGGGTAAAAATCTTATCTACCAAGCCCACTTCAGCATCTTTTGCAGGTACAAACGAACCCATTTGCGCCATCAGCACGATTAAGGCTGTTTGCCTTAGAATAGCCGATTTACCCGCCATGTTGGGGCCGGTGATCATAATAATCTGCTGGCTATCGGTATCCAGGTAAACATCATTCGTGATGTACTCCTGCCCCACAGGCAACTGTTTTTCAATTACCGGGTGCCGTCCGCCTTTAATATCAAGCACCTTATTTTCGGTAACTTTTGGTTTGTTATAGTGGTTTTTAGCAGCCAGTTGTGCAAAGCACAATAAACAATCCAGCTGGGCAATTAAAAAAGAATTGAGTTGTATGGGTTTGATGTAACTGGCTGTTTCGTACATCAGTTCGTTATATAGCCTGATTTCAATGGCTTGGATTTTCTCTTCAGCACCTAAAATCTGGTCTTCATATTCTTTAAGCTCAGGCGTAATATAACGTTCGGCATTTACCAGCGTTTGTTTGCGGATCCATCCCTCCGGCACTTTATCCTTATGGGTATGGGTAACCTCTAAATAATATCCAAAAACATTATTAAAAGCTATTTTTAAGGACGGGATACCGGTAGCTTCCGATTCACGTTTCTGGATCTGCACCAGGTAATCTTTCCCCCCGAATGCAATTTTACGCAAACGGTCTAATTCTTCATCAACACCGTCGGCGATTACATTCCCTTTAATCAGCAAAGCTGGTGGCTCGGCCTGCAATTCCCGCTCAATTCTTTCCCTGATCGCTAAACAGGGGTTCAACTGATCTGCTATTTTAATCAGGAACGGATTTTTAGAATCAGCTGCTAATTTTTTAACGGCTTCGATGTGGTACAATGCGCGCTTTAAGGCCACGAGTTCCCTTGGCCCAACCCGCTGCAAACCTACTTTTGAGATCAGCCGCTCTAAATCGCCGATCTGTTTAATATTATTTAAAAATTCACCCTGCAGTTCTTCATGACCAACAAAATACTCTACCATCCCAAGGCGTTCCTGGATGGGTTTAAGCTCTTTTAAAGGCATGATGATCCATTTTTGCAGCAAACGCGCACCCATTGGGGTACAGGTATGATCCAAAATATCAAAAAGGGTTACCGCATTATCATTTGGCGAATTCACCAGCTCCAGGTTACGGATGGTAAAGCGGTCTAGCCACATATAGCGGTCTTCCTCAATGCGGCTTATCGAACTGATGTGCTGCAGGTTACGGTGCTCAGTTTCGCCCAAATAATGTAAAATCACCCCGGCTGCAACGATTCCACTCTGCAAGCGCTCCACCCCAAAACCTTTTAAAGATGAAACCTCAAAGTGTTTCATCAAGGTTTCGTTACCGAAATCGGCAGTAAAAGGCCATTCGTCTAACCCAAAAGTATAAAAACGGTCGCCAAAGTTTTCAGTAAAGGCTTGTCGCTTAGATTTTTGAAAAATCACCTCTGTAGGCTTAAAACCCTGTAAAAGTTTATCAATATAATCACTATTACCTTGTGCAATTAAAAATTCGCCGGTTGAAATATCTAAAAATGAAATGCCCAACTGCGTTTTATCAAAGAAAACGCAGGCCAGAAAATTGTTCGATTTCTGATTAACAATATTATCGCCATAGGCTACACCCGGGGTAACCAACTCGGTTACACCACGTTTAACAATAGTTTTAGTTGCTTTAGGATCTTCGAGCTGATCGCATATGGCCACCCGCTGCCCCGCCCTAACCAGTTTAGAAAGATAATTATCCAGTGAGTGATGCGGAAAACCTGCCAATTCCAAAGCACCACCATTAGGCCCTGTACCCCTTCGGGTGAGCACTATACCTAAAATCTGTGCCGTTTTAATGGCATCTTCGCCAAAGGTTTCATAAAAATCGCCAACCCTAAATAGTAAAAGTGCACCCGGATACTTCGCTTTAATGGCGTTGTATTGTTGCATTAACGGGGTTTCTTTATTCGTGTCTTTAGCCAAAACTGAAATTAATTTACAAAAGCCATAAAGATAATACGAATAAGCATTCTGTGGCTGTTTTGTTGAAAAATTGAGAAATTGTTTAAAATGGAAAGGTTAATAGGTTAACCGTAAGATATCACAGTCAGCCCATCTAGGCATTACCCCGTCTGTTCCAATTACCGGTTTATACAATTAAGCGGTTAACCATTTTTTGGAAATGAAAGGTCCTGAACATTTCGGGGGCTGCGGTCCTGCTTTTTGCTTGTAGTCCCTCTTTTCAATCGGGAGCTACCGCTTCAATCAGGTTTATGAACAAGGGCTTATTTCTAAGATCACAAATCAAGTAAATTTTCTTAAATTTATTTTCGAGGGCTGTAAATAATTAATCTGATCAAACTATCCCTCATTTTGATATGTTTTACAATAACGCCCTTTGTGATATCTATATTGGAAGCGGAGCTGGCAAGAAGCTTATAAATGATATGAAAGCTGCGAAGCGTTCAGTTAAGATAGTTTCCCCTTTTTTATCTCCTTATTTGATTTCAGAGTTGATCTATCTAAAAGACAACAACATTGATATCAAATTAATTACGACAAATAACATAGAAGATTTTTATGGCTATCGTGAAAAAAATATCTATAAACTGATTATTCAAAATCGAAATACGGACATTCAGAAACAAAGAATCAGAGACAAGTGGATCAATTTTACAAACCGTCTTTCTTACATTGGCTTTAGTTTAATAGCACTATTAATTATCATGGCCTATTATTTCAGGGATGTTAATGTGTTTTTTGGTTTTACGCCTATTATTATCATTTTTTTAATCCAAAGATTATACAAAGCCAAAATAAGAAAACTGCAGATTTACTCTTATTATTATACACAGTTGTTTCCATTTAAAGTATACATAGCTAACGAAAAAACATCTTTAATTCATAGTAAAATTTACTTAATTGATGACCAGATAGCATATATGGGTTCATTAAACTTTACCCAGAGTGGTACTCACTTTAATCATGAAACCCGAATCAGAACAACAGATATAAATGCCATCCGGGAAATAAGGAAAGAAATTGACTTGCTTTTTGAACATCCTTACCTACCGGTTGCAGATTTACAGCTTTGGGGGAAACAAATATATATTGAGCCGATTAACTAAAAATTGTAGTAATGAGAACACCAAATCAATGGGAAATAACCATATTATATAATAGACATTCAGATGGCTGTGCAAAGGGCTGTCATTGCACACATCCGGCAGACGACTGTGCTTGCGATAATTGTCAAAAAAGACATGCTTATAAAACCTACAAAAGTAAAATATTAAAGAAATATCTATTTTATAGACTCAATTAAACATAAAAACAATAAATGAGCACTTTTTACCTCGCAATTAAGATGCTGAAAAGGTTCGGCATAATAATAACAAAAAAGCAATCTGACGAGATTGCTTTTGGAATTACAAACTAACTTTTTCCAGTTCTTCTATATAGCTTAAAAACAGCTTCAACGCTTTTTTACGGTCGTCTGTTACCTCAAATTGCAATTTGTGGTACAAATAGTCATCCAGGTCGAAGTTTGGCAATGCCGGCAACTCCTGTAAAACTTCCTTACGGTGATCTAAACCAAATTTTAACGCAGCATTAAATTCATCTTTAAACGCCTGCGGAATTTCTTTATTGGCCACCCAGGCGGCATACATAAAGGGCAATCCGGTAAAATTTTTCCATTCCTCGCCCATATCGTAAGCGTAAGCAAAATCTTCTTTTTTACCGAAAGTTCTGTCGCCAATTAATACAAAAGCGTCAGTTTCCTCATTTTGATCGGTAGTAAATGATACCTCCTGCTCCCAATGAAATTTGAGCAATACCTTAGCCAGGTTATTTGAGGTTCTGGAATGTGCATCTAAACGCAGGGTTTTAATTTCATTCACCGGTACATGGCTAAAAATAAATACTGAATTTACCGCGCCATCGCTCCCAATACAATAATCGGCTACAATATTGGCGTTGGGCACATAGGGAATAGCTGCCACAGGCATCAAACCTATATCTACCTGATTGCTAATTACTTTCGCCGCACAATCTGAAGGAATATCTAAACTTAAATCAATTTTATTGATAATATCTGAATGCGTTAATCCGTATATAAAAGCTTTAGTGTTGGTGTAAGCAACAGCTGATATTTTAATCTTATTCAAGGTGTTATGCTATTTTTAATTGTTGCCGTCATGCTGAATTTATTTCAGCATCTATCTTAACAGATCCTAAAACAAGTTCAGGATAACGAACTGAGAAAATTATTCAATTACTATTCCGTCTAAATGGACGGCACTGTTAAATTCAAGAACCGTAAATTTCCCATCTTCGAAACCCATTTTATAAAGCACCGTATTCTGATGAGGGAATTCAATCATTTCGCTCAAAGGTTTACCTAACAGCAAGCACAGGAAAACACGCATTGCCCTGCCATGCATACAAAGCAGCACTGTTTTTTCCTCAGGCCTGGTCATTAAAATTTCCATGGGATGTTTTAAACGTTCGTACACATCCTGAACGCTTTCGCCACCTTCGAAATGAGCGGTATAATTCCCATTTTCCCAACTCTGTAACATCTCACGGAAAGCCTCACGTGCACTTTCAGTATTTGGCTTTCCTTCCCAGATACCCCAGGCCAATTCATCCAATCCCGAAAGCCTTTCCCATGGTAGTCCTGAATCAATAAATTTTTGAACGGTTTGCCAGGTACGTTTTAAATCTGAGGTGTAAATCTTATCAAAAGGAATATCTTTATAGGTTTGATAAAAAGCCTCAGCCTGCGCCCTTCCTAAAGCATTTAAGTCAGAATTTATTCCCCTGCCCTGTACGATTCCCTGCCTGTTAAGTTCCGTTTCGCCGTGGCGTATAATGTATATTTCTTTCATCTAATTCACTATCGGATGAGGAATTTTTGAATGATTGAATGTTAAATTTAACGCTCAATATGCTTGTTCAATCATTCAATATCCTACCACTAATTCACCACTGGTAATTTATAGTACTGTGGTTTCTTCTCTTCCTCGAAAACAACGTTCTCGAAATCAGTAACCACGTTGTATAAGGTATCGCGCTCAATTGCCTTTCTGCCCACCTGTTTAATCAGATTAACCAATTCTTTAGTGCTCATTGCAGGTGTTTGTTCTTCTGCACCGGCCATAGAGTATATTTTTGTGGTATCGTCTAAAGTGCCATCTATATCATCAACACCATAATTCAGGGATAACTGGGCTGTTTCGCGACTGATCATTGCCCAATAGGCTTTAATATGGTCGAAGTTATCCATATAGATACGGGCAATGGCATAATTTCTTAAATCTTCAACCACCGACGATTCGGGCACGTGGCTCATCTGGTTGTGCTGGTTCCTGAATTTTAAAGGAATAAAGGTCTGAAAACCACCGGTACGGTCCTGCAGTTCGCGCAGTTTCTCCATATGATCAACACGGTGCCAGTATTTTTCGATATGTCCATAAAGCATGGTTGCATTACTGCGCATACCCAATTTGTGCCATTCTTCGTGTATATCCAACCACTGCTGGCCGGTACATTTATCTTTAGCAATCTGCTCCCTGATCTCGGGATGGAATATCTCTGCACCACCACCCGGTATCGATTCCAGTCCGGCTTCTTTCATTAAACGCATGCCTGTTGCGTAATCAATTTTGGCCTTTTTGAAAATATAGTGGTATTCTACCGGTGTTAATGCCTTTACATGCAGATCAGGGCGGTGTTGTTTGATGGCCGTAAATAGTGCAGAATAAAATGCCACATCGTATTGTGGAAGAACACCGCCAACAATATGTACTTCGGTTACCGGCTCCCCATCGTATTTTTTAACTATATCGAGCATCTGCTCCATGGTTAATGCCCAGCCCTCTTCTTTTTGTTTGATTAAACGCGAATAAGAGCAGAATTTACAGTCGTAAACACAAAGATTGGTTGGTTCCAAGTGGAAATTACGATTGAAATAAGTTTTATCACCGTGTTTTTTCTCGCGGATATAATTGGCAAGAATACCAAGGTAGCCCAGTTCGGCATGTTCGTAAAGATATACGCCTTCATCAAAGGTAATCCGCTCTCCGTGAAGAACTTTGTGTGCTATGTTTTGTAATTCAGTTGATAAATTGGTATCAGCTAATATTTTTTCAACTTGCTCAGTTGTATTCATTCCTGATTTATTTTGAACAAAAATACAATAATGAGGCGATTTGAAAATCATTTTCTTGTAACAAACGGCGATTTTTGAATGTCAGCCGTGATAATTACCACGGCTGAACATCGCTATCGGGTGATTTCATTTTCCAAAACTTTACTGCCATCCTCATCTTGACTGGAACGCAGGGAACTGGAGAGCGATCTATCTGAATAAATTTAGCTTCATACAGACCCTATATTCATTGGTATAGCTACAAAAAAAGCACCTCTTTTCAGAAGTGCTTTGGGGTATGTTTTTCAATGTTAAATATTATCTTGCTGCAGGCACAAAAGTTAAGACAATGTTTGCAGTTCTGCCTCCAAATTCGATTGGCGATTTTAAAATCATTTGTGTGCTCGAAAGATCAGTTAATACTAAACGGTAACCTTCAGTTACATTTTTAGCTTTATCGCCCTCGTATATTTTTTTAAACTGGAAAGTCTGATCTTTAGGTGCTGCCGACCAGAAAATGGTCTGCATTACCGAACCACATGCACTTGATGCCGGCAAAGTATAAGAACCGTTACCACTATTGGTTAAATGCCAGGTACTGCCCTGAAAACATTTGTACGATTTTTCGCCAAATAATCCTTGAACTGCACCATCAGGTAATCCTTCCAGCGCTACATTACTTACTACCCAGTCGCGAACCACTGTACCCCTGCTCCCCGTAACACCGGCAGTAACCCTTTTTGCAGTGTTGCAGCTTTGTAACATTACTAAAGTAGAACATGCTATTGCGATAGCTATAAATAATCTTTTCATTTTTTGTTTAATTAAATTTCGACGAACTTGTTACATAAATCTTGCCAAAACGATTACGAACCTTAAATTAGCAGCAAATTATTAAATTATCTCCCAATAATACCTGTATCACTATCAATTGTTATGAAACCCGAAACCCTTGCTATCCACGCCTCTAATCTTGTAAAAACAGCCACAGGCGATGTTACGCCACCGCTTAACTTAAGCACAACTTTTTTTCGGGGCGAAGATGGCGGTTACCCGGGCGGTCACATGTACAGTAGGGTAAGCAATCCAAACCGGTCTGCTTTAGAAAACACTGTAGCCAAATTAGAATATGGTGAAGATGCAGCTGCTTTTTCTTCGGGCAATACCTGCGGCCTGGCCGTGTTTCAGGCCTTAAAGCCCGGCAGCCACATCATAGCTCCTGATGATATGTACTGGGGAATTAAAAAACAATTGCTCACGATCTTTAATGAGCATTTGGAATTCGATTTTATTGACCAGACCGATTTAAATCTGATACAGCGTAGCATAAAGCCCAATACACAGTTAATCTGGATTGAAACGCCATCGAATCCACTATTAAAAATCACAGATATTGAAGAAATAGCCAAAATTGCCAAAGCTAAAAATATTCCGCTGGTATGCGATAGTACCTTTGCCTCTCCTATTTTACAGAATCCAATTTTATTGGGTGCTGATATAGTAATGCACAGCAGTACAAAATACCTGGGCGGCCACAGTGATATACTCGGTGGAATCCTGGTAACTGCTAAAAAAGATGAGCTGTGGGAAAAAATCAAAAACATCCAGCAAACTGGTGGTGCGGTACCATCGCCTTTCGATTGCTTTTTACTCACCCGCAGCATAAAAACCCTGGCCTACCGCATGAAAGGACATTCTGAAAACGGAAAGATTGTAGCAGATTATTTAAATGGGCATCCGAATGTAGAAGCTGTTTTTTATCCCGGGCTGGAAAGTCACCCTCAGCACGAAATAGCAAAAAAACAGATGAAGGATTTTAGTGGAATGATGTCGTTTTTAGTTAAGGGCAATGTTGAAACCGCTCACAAAGTGGTTAATAAAGTTAAATTATTTGCACAGGCAACCAGTTTAGGCGGCGTGGAAAGCCTGATTGAACACCGCTATTCGGTTGAGGGACCGGATAGTAAAACACCTAAAAACCTGCTCCGTATTTCTGTAGGATTAGAGCATATAGATGATATTATTGCCGATTTAGCGCAGGCCTTGGGGTAAAATAATAAAGCCTTTTAGGTCTTAAAAGACCTAAAAGGCTTTATTAATCTTATTTAGGATTACAAATAGTAGTTAATTTAAGCGAATAATCAGCTTCCAAAGGTTCATTGGTCTGCGCCAAACGCTGCGATCCGGTATTGGCCGGACAGGCAATATCGCCGGTAGCATCATAGATTAATTTTGCTCCATTAGCCAATAATTCTTTCGGTACATATACCTGCACTTTGGTAACCGAATATCCAGAAGGGAAATAACGCACATAATATCCGTCAGGGTGTTTGGTCCAGATGCCACTTGGCACATCGCTACGGGGTGGTGCCATTCCGGCAACAATGGCATACTTCTCCAGATCGGCATAAGTATAATTACCCGAAGCCACCAGTTGGCGTATATTGTTTTCGGCTTCAAAAACTGCTCTGACACCCGAAGGTAACTGCTCTTTGGTTTTTTCCATAACATCGAAAGGCAAAATGCCCAGCGCACCACCTTCTAACTGCGTAAGCTGTTTAGTTGTTAACAGCTTTATGGCAGTTACCTTAACCTGTCCGCTGTAATCGGCAAATTTGGTCCTGGCAATAATTGTCCAAAGCAATGCCTGTATATCGTGCTGTTCTACTTCAGGATGTTTTTCGGCACTTTTTAAGATGGAAACTACAATTTCTTCCTTCGGGCCTAAAACCGGGGCAAACATGTAACCATCGCCTTTTGACGGTGCGAAAGTTCCGGCTTTTAAGCAGTAACTTTTATTCGTCATTTCGTACAATCCTTCGCAAAGTACAAAACCACCATCGGGATTTTTAGGTAACAGATATAATGGTTGAGCCTTTAATTTTAAGTCATTTAAAAAATCAGGCATTTTTTCGCCTTCCCGGTTCACGTCTTCAAAACTGGTGGTAATGGCAGCAGGTTGCTTTAAAAACTTGTCTACTCCCAAAGCTTTAGCCCCCTGGGCAGTACCAATTTTCAGCAACTTATCTTTTAAACCGCCGAATTGAGCCTTTACACTTGTTAAGCACGTTATACTAAATAACAGTGCCAGGCACAGAGATTTCGTTTTTTTTATCATCATTAGATTTAGGTAGATCACACAAAATTAGAATTTTAGGCGTTAATTTTATATTAAAAATTTAAATCTGTTCTCCAAAAACAAAAATACACCACTCATTATCAATACCTTAACATTAATTCGAAATTTTATTTTGTGAATTAAAATTAAATTCAGACATTTGAAATATTATTTGGCGGAAAGCTAAATAAAAGTCAATCTTCACGGGTTGATTTATAAAGAAGTGGCGAGAGACTGGCTCGATGACCCACTGGCAACCCTCAGAAAGAGAAGGTGCCAATTCCTGACCGGATAACACGGTGTTGTTCGGAGATATAAATTAAAACTGATGAAAACATTAAATCTTCAATCGCTAAGCGAGCCCGGTGCAAAACAGAAAAAGATAGAACATGCTTCTATTTCTCTTATTTGTTGTGATAAACTTGCGGTTACCTGTATGTGCTGTTGCATACAGTAATCTAAAAAATCTTCCTTTTTTGTTTCTTTCAAACTGGAAGGTCCCGGGAAACCGGGATACGCCCCCTTATTAGAAATCAGGATGTCCCTCATTTCTGCTACCCAATCACATCATTAAAAAAAATAGAAATCATGTCAACATCATATAAATTTGAAACTTTACAATTACATGCAGGCCAGGAAATAGACCCAACCACAGGCTCAAGAGCAGTTCCTATATACCAAACCACTTCTTACGGATTTAACAGTGCCGAACACGGCGCCAATTTATTTGCCTTAAAGGAGTTTGGGAATATCTACACCAGGATCATGAATCCTACCAATGATGTTTTCGAAAAACGCATTGCTGCTTTAGAAGGTGGCGTAGCTGCCTTAGCGGTATCATCAGGACAGGCTGCCCAATTTATTGCTTTAAATAATATCCTTCAGGCTGGCGACCATATCGTTTCCTCTTCACATATTTAC
The DNA here is from genome assembly GCF_014196715.1 of Pedobacter zeae. Lineage (GTDB taxonomy): Bacteria > Bacteroidota > Bacteroidia > Sphingobacteriales > Sphingobacteriaceae > Pedobacter > Pedobacter zeae. The sequence goes on along the minus strand of NZ_JACIEF010000001.1, from coordinate 1,001,018 downwards.
GGCGGAACTTACAACCAGTTTAAGGTAGCTTTTAAGCGCTTGGGCATTTATGTTGATTTTGCAAATCCGGATGTACCGGAAGAATTTGAATCTAAAATAACTGAGAAAACTAAAGCAATCTACCTGGAAACCATCGGTAACCCTGCGTTTAGCGTACCCGATTTTGAGAAAATTGCCGCAATAGCCAAAAAACACGATCTTCCTTTAGTGGTCGACAATACTTTCGGAGCAGCAGGGTATTTGTTTAAACCATTGGAACACGGTGCTAATATTGTGGTAGAATCGGCAACCAAATGGATTGGTGGCCATGGAACCAGTATTGGCGGCGTTATTGTTGATGGTGGTAATTACAATTGGGGCAATGGAAAATTCCCTCAGTTCTCTGAACCGTCAGAAGGCTATCATGGCTTGGTTTTCAGCGATGTTTTTGGTATCGGCGGGCCATTCGGTAATATCCAGTTTATTATCCGGGCGCGCGTAGAAGGGCTGAGAGATTTAGGGCCTTCCCTTTCGCCTTTCAACTCTTTTCTTTTGTTACAGGGATTGGAAACTTTATCGCTCCGTGTTCAACGCCATGTCGATAATGCACTGGAATTAGCCACCTGGTTAGAAAACCATCCTTTAGTTAAAGAAGTTCAGTACCCGGGCTTAGCCAGCAATAAGTATAATGGCCTCGCTAAAAAATATTTAAGCAACGGTTTTGGTGCGGTTTTATCTTTTGAATTAGCCGGAAGCAAAGAACATGCAACACAGGTAATTGATCATTTAAAGCTGGTGTCGCACCTGGCCAACGTGGGCGATGCGAAAACATTGATCATTCAGCCCTCGGCTACAACACACCAGCAATTAAGCGAGGAAGAACAATTAGCAGCAGGCGTAAAACCAAATGCATTGAGGGTATCGGTTGGTATTGAGCATATTGATGATATTAAGGCCGATTTCGAACAAGCGTTTGCAAAAATTAAAGCTACTGCACCAGAAGTGAGTTTACAAAGCTAAACTCAAAAGCCCTTAAAGGTTTTTTTTACAACAACAACATTACAAAATGCATAACAGTAATCACCATAGCACTTCAAAATCTCCATCAGGAAATTTAGGAGAAACCTATCAATATAATAAACCGTTCAAGTTAGAAAGCGGAAAAAAAATCCGCAACCTGCAAATTGCCTATCAAACTTATGGCAAATTAAACGCCAATAAAGACAATGTAATTTGGGTTTGCCATGCGCTTACTGCCAATGCAGATGTTTTTGAATGGTGGGAAGGTTTGTTTGGTCAAAATGCCTTATTTAATCCTGAAGAACATTATATCGTTTGCGCCAATGTTTTAGGCTCACATTACGGTAGCACCAATCCTTTAAGCACCAACCCGGTAACAGGTTTACCTTATTACCTTTCGTTTCCACAGTTCACCATCCGCGATCTGGTATCAGCACACCAGTTATTAGCTTCGCACCTGGGTGTTGATTATATTAAATTATTAATCGGTGGTTCTTTGGGTGGGCAACAAGCTGTTGAGTGGAGCATTTCAGAACCAAATAAGATAGAAAATCTGATCCTGATTGCCACCAATGCCGCACATTCTCCATGGGGAATTGCTTTTAACGAAAGTCAGCGTTTGGCCATTACTACCGACAGAACTTTTTATGCCAACCAGCCAAACGGAGGCAGCAAAGGCTTAAAAACTGCACGCAGCATTGCGTTATTAAGTTACAGAACCTATCATGCTTATGGAAGCACCCAGGTAGAAAGTGTAAATGATAAAACCGATAACTTCCGTTCTTCTTCTTATCAGAATTACCAGGGAGAAAAGTTAATCAACCGCTTTAATGCTTACAGCTATTATTATCTAACCAAGGCAATGGACAGCCACAATGTTGGCCGTAACCGCAAAAGCATTGCTGACGCGCTAAAACTTATTACGGCAAATACTTTGGTAATCGGTATAGAAAATGATGTCTTATTCCCGTTATCTGAGCAAAAATACCTGGCTGACCACATTAATGGGGCTGAGTTTACTGCTTTACATTCTGATTATGGCCACGATGGTTTCCTGATCGAAACAGATGCCCTGACCAATATCATCGGAAATTTTATCAAGGAAAGCCGCAATAAAAAGATTATCAAGTTGCAGCATACCGCTTAGAAAGGTCGCAGATTCAGAGCTTAAAGGTGAAAGGTGGTTGACCGGACACCTCATACAATTAAAACAAATTACAAAAATAAGAACAGCTATAACGGTGTAATCCGTCTATCTGTATAATCAATTTATAACAATGAGTAAAAATCTAAAAATCGGTTTATTTGGTTTCGGGGTTGTGGGACAAGGTTTACTGGATATTATCCAAAGCCAGAACCTGAACCTGGAAATCATTAAAATCGCGATAAAAGACCCAAGGAAGAAGCGTACCCTGAATAAGGACCTGTTTATTACTGACCGCAACGAAATACTGAACAATACAGAAATCAATACGATTGTAGAGCTGATTAATGATGCCGATGCGGCCTATGAAATTGTAACTACCGCATTAAAAAATGGCAAAAATGTAGTATCTGCCAATAAAAAAATGATTGCCACACACTTAAAAGAACTGGTAGATCTACAGCAGGAGTATGGTACTTCTTTATTGTACGAAGGAGCTGTTTGTGGCAGTATACCAATTATCCGCAACCTGGAAGAGTATTATGACAACGAATTATTCCATGCCCTGAGTGGTATTTTTAATGGATCATCCAACTATATTCTTTCTAAAATATTCGATAAGAACCAAAGTTACGATTCGGCATTAAAAGAGGCCCAGGATTTAGGTTTTGCTGAAACCGACCCTATTTTGGATGTGGGAGGTTATGATCCGAAATATAAACTGGCCATTGCTACCGCACATGCTTATGGTTTATTCGTAAACCCTGATGCCATTTTAAACATCGGTATACAGAACCTTTCCAACCACGATATCAAATATGCACGTGAGAAAAACTTTAAAATTAAGTTGGTTCCTACAGCGCGTAAGGTGAATACAAAAGATATTGTAACTTATGTACTCCCTAAACTGGTGGCTAAAGACGATTTTCTTTACAATGTAGAAAACGAGTATAATGCAGTTGCGGTTCAGGCAGCTTTTGCAGATAAACAGTTTTTTTATGGTAAGGGTGCAGGTGGCCATCCTACCGGTGCAGCCGTACTTTCTGATATTGCGGCCTTGCGTTACGATTACCGCTATGAATACAAAAAATATCACTCTGAAAACGGTGTAAAACATACCGAAGATATTCTATTAGAAATCTATCTGCGTTATGCTGATGAAGATCTGATTACCCTGTTGAATTTTGATGACATCAGCGAACGGTATGCGGCCAGCAGCTATAAATATGTGGTTGGAACCGTGAAGCTGGAAAGTTTAATTAAAAACCGTGACCTGCTTTTAGATCAATCTGTTTTTGTGGCCTATACCGGCAGGCAGATTTACAAACAGGAGCAGTTGAGCGGAAACGTTTTTGCCGAGGAATTGGCAAGCCTATAATTTATTTTAAGGTTATTTTTTTTATTTGTTTTGTTGTTAAGTATAAAGGTCAGAGCGATTCTGACCTTTTGCCTTTAGCGTACTTTAAGGTATTTTTCGATAATTACACGGTCAACACCGGCAGCTTCAACTTTCTCGATCCCTTTTTGGATCAATGTATCGTTATGGATAGCCAGTTTAAAGTTAAACGTTTTCCCCTCCCAATTCTTGTTTTTATAATATTCCAGGTGCTCGGTATAATCTTCACCCTTTAACACAAAAGTACCTCCGCCTGCATCAAAACTTACCGTATCTTTGGGATCAAGGCTATGTTTCAAAAATGCGAAATGACTATCGTTAAACATTTTGATCATTTTTAACTTCCCTGAATAATCAGTGGTCTCACTTTTTCCTTTATCAATAGTAGTTGCCGAAATCAATTGCCAGGTCCCCTCGAGTTCCAGGCTTTTCTCGCTTTTCTTTTCAGTTGAACAGGCCAATAACGAAAGGCCCGCTACGAGCATTAAAATATTTAATCTCCTCATCATGCTATTGGTTTAATTTTACCCCCTGCCGGCCATTTTAATCAGTTTATGAGCCAGGTCTTTTCCTAAATAACCGTCTATTATGGTATGTACTATGTATAAAATGGGTGTCATTAAAATAGCCACAATGAATTTATATGTATAATTCACCAAACCTATTGCGGCAACCATTTGCCAGCTGTAATGGTATTGCGGATTTAAATAAAAAGCAATAAAAATTACCACGAAACTATCAATAAGCTGGGAAACCAATGTTGAGCCGGTTGCCCGCAACCATAATGCACGCTCTCCGGTAATTTTTTTAATCCGGTGAAAAATCAGCACATCGGCCAGCTGCCCGATGATAAAGGCGGTGATAGACCCTACAATAATCCACATCCCCTGCCCAAAAATACCGGCGAACGCGTTATTCATGTTCAGGTCTTCGCCATTTATCTTTTGATGTACCCAAAAATCGGCTGCACTTAAATGCATGGAGCCCCAAACTACGATAAAGGCAAAAGCAATGAGAATAGAGGTAAGAATGGATAAAAAACGAACCTGTTTCACCCCAAAATATTCATTTATGATATCGGTCATGATAAAAATAATTGGCCAGGTTAACACACCTGCAGACATCACAAACGACAGGTTAGGAACACCGAGCAGGTTAATATCAAATTTTTTAATCCCAAGCGTTTCCTCCACGCTGAATAATTTAACCCCGATAAACTCTGATAATATGGCATTGGCCACAAAAAAACTACCCAGAACAAGTAGTAAACGGCTTTCTTTCGTCTTAAAAGTCATAGACTATAAATCTAAAAATAAATCACATATTTTAGCATAAAGATGCGCCTATTTTTAACAGAGATAACACAAAGATTACGCAGCTGCCTACTGTAAAATCAGTTTTAAAATCATTAGGATAATTTTTTACAATCGTTCGACGGTAAAAATAGGTTGGCAACTTAAATCTCACAATCTTTGCGCCATCAAATTCCGGTAATTCCATGGCTAAAAAACAACACTTTTTCCTGATCCTTATTTTGGGTTCGCTTGCTGCGCTTGGTCCCTTCTCGATTGACATGTACCTCCCGGGTTTTTTGGATATTGCAAAAGATCTAAAAAGTACCGAATCTACAGTAGCATTGTCTTTATCGAGCTTTTTTATCGGAATTTCTGCCGGTCAGCTTTTATATGGTCCTTTACTCGATAAATACGGACGTAAAAAACCATTGTATTTTGGTTTGGGCCTTTACATCCTATCCTCTCTATTATGTTTAGCGGTAACCGATGTAAACCAGCTTATTGTTTTACGATTTATACAGGCGATCGGGAGCTGCGCCACGGCAGTTGCTTCGGTAGCCATGGTTAGAGATTTATTCTCTGTAGAAGAAAGCCCCAAGGTATTTGCATCGTTAATGCTGGTTATTGCCGTTTCCCCAATGCTCGCACCAACAGGTGGCAGTTATTTAATTTCGGCATTCGGCTGGAAATACGTATTTGTATTTTTAGGTCTGATGGCTGTATTAATGCTTTTGGCCTCCATTTTTAAATTACCGGAAAGCTACAAACCTGATCCCGGTTATTCTTTAAAGCCCAGGCCTATTTTAACCAATTTCTTTACCGTTCTAAAAGAGCCGCAGTTTTATACCTATGCATTAATCGCCTCCATTACCTTTTCGGGGTTGTTTGCTTATGTATCATCCTCTCCTACGGTATTTATGAAGATTTACAACGTAAGTAAAACAGGCTACGGCTGGATCTTCGCTTTACTGTCGGTTTCATTTATTGGTTCCAGCCAGGTAAACAGCTTACTGTTAAAATGGTTTACCAGTAAAAATATTGTAACCTATGCACTTGCTGCGCAATGTATTTTCAGTTTAATCTTTTTGGTTTTTGCTTTAAATAACTGGTTAAATTTATATGCTACAATAGGTTTTATAGCATTGTTTTTGGCCTGCTTAGGTTTAATTAACCCAAATGCTGCGGCTTTAGCCCTTGCACCTTTTACGAAAAATGCCGGGAGTGCATCTGCCCTAATGGGTGCTTTGCAAATGGGATTAGGCGCCCTGGCTTCGGTAATGGTTAGTTTATTTAACGAACATTCGGTCGTTCCTATGCCATTGGTAATGACGGCAGCTGCGTTTATCGCCTTAGGCTGCCTGTTAATTGGCAGAAGGTTTATTACCGCAGAAGTTGAAGCCAGCACCGATGCGACTGTGGCAGCGCACTAATACTACACCACCAAGACACCAAGAACAAAAAGAGATCACCTCTCAATGCCCTTAGTTTCTTGGTGGTTAATTTACGGTACAAATAACTTGTAAATTAAATAGCAAACAATAGTACCTATCGCTGCAATAATAAAACCACTTAGGCGCTTCTTTTTGATAAAACAGATGAGAATGATGCCTGAGACAGACACGAGGGTCATCAGCACTGCAGAGATATCAATAATCCAGGACCAGGCCTTTCCTGAATCCCTTCCTTTGTGCAAATCATTGATCACAGCTACAACACCAAACCGGGTAACAGTTAACTCATACTTACCGGTTTCGCGGTCTATAAAAGAATCGGCCAGATAACCGGGTCCGTTAAAGGTTAAACTCAGTTCCCTGTCATCTATCCTGAAATCGCTCAATGCACCCTTAACCTCATGTTTGTTCCTGAAAAACTCAACAAGTTGCAACTTATTGATCTTATTGGTGTCGGGTTGGTTTACCCATTTTAAGTTTACCGATCCGGAATCTTTAGTAACCAGCTCCTTACCCGAAGTAAACCAATCTGCATGATTTAAGGTTAAGCCCGATACTGCAAAGAATAGCAGGATGGTAAAACTCACCATCGATAAATAAATGTGGAGCCAGCGTGATAAACCAGCTAAGCGCTTTTTACCCTTACCTTTTCCGCTATTTTTTTTAACCTGTTTTTTTCCCAGGCCACCAGGCGCAGGGACGATGTTATTTTTTAGAGATTCCGATTTTTCTGTAGTCAAGGGATGCTGATGTTAGTTCCGTATTTGGTGTTAATTCTACCTTTTGTGCCGAGCCGGTAAATTTCATTTCTTTGGCAATCACCTGGTAAGTTCCATGCTCACGGGCTACTTCGATAAAAACGGTATAAATTCCTGCTTTTACCAATTTACCGCTATCATCTTTTCCATCCCATGATAGGCTATATTTTCCCGGACCACGCGTAGCGGAACTCGTTGAGCTCAGTTTTCCTTCAGCACCTTTTTTAAATTCCTCGCCGTTAGCACGGTTCCAGGATTTTAAATCCGGTAACCAGCGTGGTTTATTGTACCAAATAGCCAAGTTACGTACCGGAGTTTTTACCTGATCTTCAATCCATACTGCTACAAATGGTCGACGGACACGCTTACCATCAGTAGGCTGTATATCAGCAATTTCGAAGTTTACCACCAGCTCATATTTTGTGTTCCAAAGTTTATCGGCTTTAGTTGTTTTCGCTAAGGTAGCAGTAGGTTTCTTTAGGGCAACCTCATAGTTAGTCCACTCCTTACTTTTAATCTCTTTCCCTTCTTTAGTGACCAACAAGTATGCAATATCGTTTCTTTTAGCAGTTACTGCTTCGATTTCGGCAACAGAAAGCACATTAAAGGAAGTGGCTAAAGCACCTGCCTCACTGGCATCAGGCCCAATAACCGTTGCACTGATGATTTCTGAAGCGGGTTTTCCGGTACGCGGATCAACAATGTGCGAGTACCACTTTCCATTTACATCAAAACCCCTGCGGTAATTACCGCTGGTTGCCACGGCCATGTTGGCTACTTTGATTGTTGCAAGTGCAGCATCGTTTTCAGCATCAGCTTTAGGGTTTGCTATTTCGATAAGCTCCGGCCCGTTTCCTTTAATTACCATATCGCCACCAATATTCACGACCACATTTTCAATACCCGGGCTTTGAACGGCTTGCTCAGCAGCTTTATTAATGATGTAACTTTTTGCAAACGAATTTAAAGCCAATGGCACATCATCCAAACGGGTAACGGTTTTATCCTGCTCATTTAAAAGGTAATGCTTTTGTTTAACCAAAGTAACCGCCTGCTGTAATACGGACGCAGAAGGTTTATGGCCTTCGGCAGCTGCCTTTTTCCAAACATCGCCAATTACTTTGGCAGATGCATCAAGAGCGCCATGGGTTAATGTTTTATAATATTCAAACTGTTTTAACACCTCAAATAATTCTGACGAAACTTTGGTGGTTTGTTTACCCTTGCTCATCCACCTGCTAAATTCACTGTCTGCTTTATAAGCACTTAAAATACCATCCAACCTGTCTATTTCGTTTAACGCGCGCGCTTCGGCTGCATCTGCATCAGCCTGGCTGCTGGTTTTAAATTTTAATTCTAGCGATGTACCCAATACATTTTCATAATTGGAAACAAATGTTGTTAAAGGCTTTTTGGGGTTAACAAATGCTGATGCAATTATTACCAGTATAAAGGCAGCAGTTAGGTGTTTAAACTTCATATTCAATGGATGTTTGAGATTTTAATTGCAAAGAAAGCAGTTTATTTGGAACAATTTTAAATAAGCATAAATATATTTTAAATAATGCAAAATCCTATCCGGAATTCAGGTTTAATCATCAGATCAGAATATTGGTTATAGCGTTATTGACGTTAATACAGGATAAGGGTTTAATGTTCCTTTGGAAAGTTTTTCCCTTTGGCATTAATCACAACTGTGCTGTTATACGGTATGGCTTTGGGTTCAGGTTTTATGCCTTAAGCTTTTTTTCCTATTTTCGCTTATAAGATGCTTAATATACAATCTAAACTTCCTGGAGTAAGTACCACCATCTTTTCGGTGATGAGTAAACTTGCTGTAGAACACAATGCCATTAATCTTTCTCAGGGATTTCCCGATTATCCTTGTGATCCAAAACTAGTTGAATTGGTAAATAAAGCCATGAAAGATGGTTTTAATCAATATGCGCCTATGCCTGGATCTACCTTTTTAAAAGAAGCGATTGCAGAGAAAGTTGAAAAATTATATGATATAAAATATCATCCTGAAACGGAGATTACGGTTACTGCAGGTGGTACGCAGGCTATTTTTACCGCATTGGCGGCCATTATTAATGCAGGCGACGAAGTGATTATTTTCGAACCGGCTTACGATAGCTACGCACCTACAGTCAAGCTATTAGGCGGCCTGGTTAAAACTTACGAGCTTGCCCCGCCCACCTACGCTATCGACTGGGATATGGTTAAAAAGCTGTTTACAGCAAAAACCAGAATGATCATCTTAAATACACCACAAAACCCAACTGGAAGTATTTTATCATCAGATGATATGAAATCGCTTATTAAACTCGTTACGGGTACCGATATTTTAATCCTCAGCGACGAAGTTTATGAACATCTGATTTATGATGAACAAAAGCACCAAAGTGTAATGCGCTATCCTGAATTAAAGCAAAGAAGCTTTATTGTAGCCTCCTTTGGCAAACTCTTACACGCTACCGGCTGGAAACTTGGCTATTGCCTTGCACCGGAGAAATTAACCAAAGAATTTAGAAAGGTACACCAATTTAATGTTTTCAGCGTTAATAGTCCCATGCAGCAGGCAATTGCCGATTACCTTAAAGAACCAAAAAACTATACTGAAATAGGCAGTTTCTTTCAGCAGAAAAGGGATTACTTTAGAAACCTGTTGGCAGAAAGCCGGTTTAAACTTCTGCCCTGCAACGGTTCCTATTTTCAATGTGTAAGTTATAGCGACATCAGCGATGAAAAGGATACGGATTTTAGCGTCAGGTTAATTAAAGAATTTGGAGTGGCCTCCATTCCGGTTTCTGCCTTTTACCAGAAAGCAACAGATCATAAAATTATCAGGTTCTGCTTTGCCAAAGAGGACACTACACTTGCCTTGGCTGCCGGGAAATTAAAAAACGTTTAACCAGACTAAACCTATAAAAAATGGAAGCACCTGTTTACACTCAAATAGAAAATCTGAAAGTAACCGTTTTTCAGGCCTATCTTTTTTGGGAAAACATTGAGAAAAACCTTTTAAATCTGGCACTTAGATTATCGATGGGTGTAAGGGAGAAAACCGATATTATTATTTTACCCGAAATGTTCAATACAGGTTTTAGCATGAACTCTGAAGCGTTAGCCGAAGAAATGGGTGGAAAAACGATGCAATGGATGCAAAAAATGGCATATCAGTATAACTGCGTTGTTACCGGAAGCTTAATCATAAAAGAAAACAATCAATATTTTAACCGCCTGATCTGGATGGAGCCAGATGGCAAAAGCCAGCATTATGATAAACGCCACCTGTTTGGCATGGGCGACGAAGATCAGCACTTTAGTCCCGGTAAAGAAAAACTGATAGTCGAACTTAAAGGCTGGAAAATCAGACTGGCCATTTGTTACGACCTGCGTTTTCCGGTTTGGTTGCGCAACGTTGGTCAGGAATACGATATCTTGCTCCTGGTTGCCAACTGGCCTGATAAACGATCGGCACATTGGAAGGCACTAATCCCGGCCAGGGCAATTGAAAATCAAAGTTACGTGATTGCAGTAAACCGTGTCGGCCATGACGGAAACCAGATTTACCACAGCGGATTATCAATGTGTTTGGATCCTTACGGGAACACTGTTTATTACAAGCCTGAGGATGAAGATCTATATACCTTTAGCATCAATTACGAAGAACTGGTTAAAATCAGGAGACAATTCCCGTTTTTAAAAGATGCGGATAAATTTACGATTGAACCTCATTAACTATAATTAAATATTAAATACCGGTTATCACTCATTACCAATTATAGTATTCTACTAGAAGTAAAACGATTAATCATTAAAAATAACCCGTGTTAAAACCTTCACGATCAGGTAAGATCGACCGGTTTACAACACCACAATTAAAAACAATTAAACCATCCAAATATCAAATGTTTAACCGCCGGAAATTTATAAAAGCATCTGCCTTATCGGCCGGATTGCTGGCCATTGATAAAAACAGTATAGCTGAAGTACTTCCCAAAAAAACGTCAAAAGCAGGGAATTTTCCCATTGTAATTTCTACATGGGATTTTGGAATCGCTGCAAATGCTGATGCCTGGAAAGTTTTATCCGCTGGCGGACGTGCCCTAGATGCGGTAGAACAAGGCGTTTGGGTACCTGAAGCCGATGAGCACAATCAATCGGTTGGGTATGGCGGTTTGCCAGACCGCGATGGCCATGTTACCCTGGATGCCTGCATTATGGACGAATTGGGTAATTGTGGCGCTGTTTTAGCGCTCGAGCATATTAAACACCCTATTTCGGTAGCACGTAAAGTGATGGAAAAAACACCGCATGTAATGCTGGCTGGCGATGGTGCCTTACAGTTTGCGTTGGAGCAGGGCTTCAAAAAAGAGAACCTGCTTACCCCTGCCAGCGAAAAAGCATGGAAAGAATGGCTAAAAACAGCAAAATATGCGCCTGTAATGAATATTGAAAATAAGCTTTACCAAAAGGCTGCCCCGCAAAAACTGCCGGGCAATCAATATAATCACGATACCATTGGCATGTTGGCTATTGATGTTAAAGGTAATATTTCTGGTGCCTGCACCACCAGCGGAATGGCTTATAAATTACATGGAAGAATTGGGGATAGCCCCATTATCGGAGCCGGCCTTTATGTAGACAATGAGGTTGGTGGCGCAACTTCAACCGGTGTAGGTGAAGAAGTGGTTCGGAATGTAGGGTCATTTTTAGTGGTAGAACTCATGCGCCAAGGCTATACACCAGAAGCAGCCTGTAAAGAAGCAGTTATGCGTATCATTAAAAAGAAGCCTGAAACGGCCAAGAACATACAGGTAGGATTTTTAGCCATCAATAAAAAGGGCGAATACGGAGCTTATGCAATTCAACAAGGCTTTAGTTATGCGGTTTGCAATGCAGAAAAACAAGATCTTTTAATTAAAGGCAAAAGTTATTATTAACTAAAGCTCAATCCAACTTAGACGACAATTATATCGAATTTTCCGGCGCGTAAAGGCTCTTAGAATAATACAAATCAAAAAAAACTAATATAATGAGTGTAGAAGCAATTGCTTGCTTGGAAGTATGTGCCAATTCTTATACATCGGCCCTCGCCGCGCAAAATGGTGGTGCAAAAAGGGTTGAATTTTGTGATAACCTGGCCGAAGGCGGAACCACGCCCAGTTATGGCCAAATTTCATTAGCCAAGAAAAATCTATCTGTAGAAGTTTGGCCAATTATACGTCCACGAGGAGGAGATTTTCTATATTCCGCTATTGAGTTCGAGCTAATGAAAGAAGATATAAAAATCTGTAAATCATTAAATTGTGAAGGCGTAGTTATCGGTATACTTAAGGCAGATGGCACGATCGACAAAGAAAGGTGCGCTGAACTTATTGAGCTGGCTAAACCGATGGAGGTAGCCTTTCACAGGGCATTCGATATGAGTAACGATATGGACCAGGCCCTTGAAGATTTGATCTCACTCAAAATAAAAAGGGTACTGAGCTCCGGGGGTGCTTCTTCTGCCATTCTTGGGGCAGAAAAATTAGCACAGCTGATAAAAAAAGCAAATGGCCGGATTACCATCATGCCCGGTGCCGGAATAAATGAAACCAATATTCAACAGCTGATCGATAAGACCGGGGCAACGCAATTCCATGCCTCGGCCAAGGAATTCGTGGCCAGTAAAATGACCTTCAGAAACAACGAATCCAAAATGGGCAGTATTGAAGATGAGTACCGTTACGAATTAACCTCTGTAACTAAAGTTAGGGCTTTGACCGAAATTATCGGAAAGAACTTCAATCAATAGTAGTGAAAAATCACCTATAACACTAAAAGTCAGATGTTTCCATCTGACTTAACATTTATATCTTAAATCTTGTTAATCTCCGCTACCGGGCACATAATGCAGGCCGGGCGTTAAATAGTGTAATAAAATTACCCGCGAATAACGGTAATTAATAGGCGATAAAAGTAATACGCCGGTTAAGATCAGGGCCACATAATACCAAAGGTTTTCATAAACCAAAGGTAAGCCCAGAATGTATGCTGCTACCCCAATGGTAATGATCTCAGCCACGTTCATCGCGTAGCTTACAAACATAGCCACATAGAAAAAACCTGGCTCGCGCTCAAATTTTAAGTTACAATGTGGGCAGTTGATATTGGTTTTTTGCAACCTGAAGGAATAAGCACTTCCTGTAAAGATATCACCTTTACGGCAACGCGGACATTTACACTGTATAAAGGATTGAAATTTCGATAACTCAGCCATAATATTCTGATTTGATACCACAAAGTTAGGCTTTATTAACGCAGCAAATTATGATCTGCATCATGTTTATTTGTTTCCAGGGCAAATGCACTTATTTCCCCTGCTTGATTATTTTTCCCTTAACCATTTTAATCAAACCCCTTTCTGCAAGCATTTTTACCCCGCGAATTACCGTTTCTACCCGAAGGCCGGTCATATCGGCCAATTCCTGTCGCGTTACTTTTAAATTTTCGCCGGTGGCAATATCGTTAAGGAGGTAATTAATAATCGTTAATAAACGATGATCAGCCTTTTCATTGGCTAATTCTTCAAGCATCATCGATTTATAAAAAAGCCGGCGACTCAGTGTCTGAATAAGCTCCATACTAAAATCGGGCTCATGCTTGATCAGGTTAAAAAAATCTTCCTGGTTTACCGCAATTAGCTGCGAATCTATATTGCTAATGGTAAAAGCCAAATAAGGGCGGCCTATTAACAATGCAGGTTCGCCAAAATATTGTCCTGTTTTAAAAACCCCTTGAATAAACTCCTTCCCTTCATCGCTAACGGTAACCATTCTTACCTCACCTGATTTGATAAAATACACATACCGTGGATGCATGCCAGGCTCATAAATAATCGAATCCTTGGGGTAGTTTTTAACTTTTAAGCCCTTATCAATTAATTTTTGGATAGTCATCATTGTGAAGTTTTTTCTGGGAGGAATTAATTCAGTATGTCATCGCACCACCATTAACGGATATTGTCATTGCAGGCAGGAACGACACAGCCTGCCTGCAGCAGGCAGGCAATTCTTATCCAGGAAGTTAATATTGGTCCTTGTAAGATTGCTTCGTCGGCTAAATGAGCCTTCGTGTAATGACGATTTTTCGAGAAGATACATCCCATTAAATTCGCCCGTCACTCATATTAGTTTTATACTGCACATTATCTATAGAAATAACGATATCGCATCATTCAAATATATGTTGGGGTTACCCTAACGTTTCTTTCATTAAACGGGTATAAAATTCTTTAAGCGATATACCCATTGCAGCTACCTGCTGTGGAATAAAACTTGTTGCGGTTTGCCCGGGGATGGTATTGATCTCGATAAAATAAAACTTGCCTGTTTCGTGCTCCAGGAAATAATCTATACGCACTACCCCCCTGCAGTTCAGCTTTTTATAAACCTCGGTAACCACTTGCTGTACACGGTGTAATTCTTCTTCGCTCATGCGGCCAGGAGTAATTTCTTCTGTTGCTCCGGGTGTATATTTTGCCTCAAAATCGAAGAATTCATTTTGAGGGATCACTTCGGTTGCAGGTAAAACAATGATTTTTCCCTCAGCACCAAAAATGCCTACCGAAAATTCCCTTCCACTTACAAACTCCTCGATCAAAATCTGGCTGTCTTCTTTAAAAGCCTTTTCAATGGCCTCATCAAGGTCATCCGGGTGTTTTACCTTACTCATGCCAATGCTGCTGCCGCCGCTGTTCGGTTTCACAAAATAAGGCAGCCTTAAATCCTGTTTAATCTGGTTCACATTATAATTTCCGCCCTTAAATATCTGTACAGATTTTGCAGTGTACAGGTTATCAATGCCTGCCACAATGGCTTTGGTATAGCCCTTGTTCATGGTAATAGACGAGGTTAGCGCATCACAGGTGGTGTATGGAATACCGAGCATATCGAAATAACCCTGTAATTTTCCATCTTCACCTGGTGAGCCATGAATGGCAATAAAAACCCCATCAAACTTTATCCTGCGGCCATCAAGCGTTAGCGAAAAATCATTCTTATCAATTTCAATCTTAACGGAATCTGCAGGTTCATAAAACCATCCCTTTTCGTTCAGCATAATTTTATAAACATCGTATAAATTAGGGTCGATGTTCTGGGCAATTGTTGCAGCACTTTTTACCGAAACAACCCATTCGCCTGTGGTACCGCCTGTTAACAACGCAATCGTTTTCTTCATGTCAGAAATCCTTTTATAAATAGAAATTGAATATAAATATATCCCCAAAAATATAAATATCTTTGTGCTTTGGTCCTATTAACGGAACAATTATTGAATGAGAATTGAACTAATTGATGCATTGCAATTGATAAAAAACAGTATATGATTGGACAGCGATTTAGATTCCATAATTCAATCACTAATTAAAATAGTTACATTTGAGCTTATACGCATAAACCCCATTTAAGATACATGTCTAAATTTATAGAGTACTTAAAAACCAAATCATTTAGAAACAACATCATAGCTGCCATAATTACCGTTATTGCATTGCTTCTGATTGCATTTTTTAGCTTAAGATATTACACCAAACACGGTGAAGGCTTAAATGTGCCAACGGTAAAAGGCCTCTCTTTTGAGCAGGCCGTAAAAAAACTGGAAGATGCCGGGTTAAAATACGAAGTAGATTCTGTTTTTATTATGGATCAGCCAGCCGGAATTGTAATTGACCAGGACCCTGACCCTAATACGTTTGTAAAAGACAACCGCACGATTTATTTAACCATTAATGCGGGTAAAACCCCAAATACAAAATTCCCGGATATTACCTTCAAAACCTTACGTGAAGCACAGGCCATTATTGAAAGTTCGAGGTTAAAACTCGGAGATACCACCTATAAACCTGATGTAAGCCGCGATGTGGTACTGGAAGCTTCTTTTGGAGGCCAACCAATTACCGCCGGTCAAATTATTCCGGTAGGTTCTAGAATTAACCTGGTACTGGGTGATGGACGTGGGAACGAAGAAGTAGATATTCCGCAATTAATAGGTTTAACCATGGACGAAGCGAAGTTTAGTTTAAGGGGCTCTAACCTGGGTTTAGGTACCATCATTTATGATGGCCCGATAACCGACAGCGCTGCTGCAACCATTATCAAACAAGACCCTATGCCGGTTGATTCGTTAACCAAAGTGGCTATAGGCACAAAGATTAACATTACCCTATCTAACAAACCACAATAAAACACGTATTACATTACAGATGACTGAAATAGAAAAAAAGAACATGAGTACAGGCAAAAAAGTGGCAATAATTATTGCACTCGTTGTTATTTTAATTGCCGGTTACTTTGCATTAAATATTTACAGGCTTTACTTTGCCCCTAACATTACCGAAAATCAAAAATATTTATACATTAAAACAGGCAGCAGCTATGATGACCTGCTTGCCGAAATCAAAAAGAAAGACCTGGTAAAAAGCATCGGTACTTTTACTGCGGCTGCCACAAAAATGAACCTGGCAACAAGCGTTAAACCTGGCCGCTACCGTTTGAAAAAAGGAATGACCAACCGTACATTGATTAATATGATCAAAGCCGGGAACCAGGATCCTGTTAAGCTGAAGTTTCAGAATATCCGTAAAAAGGAAAATTTCGCGGCCTACCTGGCTAATAACCTCGAAGCCGATTCGTTAAGCTTTATCCATGTTTTAGACTCTGCTGCACTGATTAGCAAATATGGTTTTAACCAGGATAATGTATATGCCATGTTTATCCCGAATACTTACGAAATGTACTGGAACATTTCGCCGGTTGATTTCTTTGAGCGCATGCACAAGGAATATGATAAATTCTGGAATGCCGACCGTAAACAAAAAGCAGCAAGCTTAAACCTTACCCCTGCACAGGTATATACTTTAGCATCTATTGTTGATGCAGAGGCACTTTATGACAAGGAGATGCCAATCATTGCAGGCTTGTATTTAAACCGCCTTAACAATGGCATTTTGCTTCAGGCCGATCCAACTGTGATTTTTGCAAACAACGATTTTACGGTAAAAAGGGTTACCGGGAAATTATTGCAGGTGCAATCGCTTTACAATACGTATAAATATGCCGGTTTACCTCCGGGCCCGATTATGATGCCCAGTATTAATGCCATTGATGCCGTGTTAAACCGCGATAAAAACAACTACATTTACATGTGCGCCAAAGAAGATTTCTCGGGTTACCATAACTTTGCCGAAACCAAGGCAGAACACGAAATCAATGCAAAAAAATACCGTGAGGCTTTAAACAAAAGAAATATCTTCAAATAATGTATAGTCACAGTACGAAAATCAGGGTGCGTTACGGCGAAACTGATCAGATGGGTTATATGTATTATGGCAATTACGCCCAATATTACGAAGTTGGGCGTGTAGAAATGCTGAGGAGTTTGGGTATGAGTTACAGTTCTATGGAAGCTGATGGCATTATGATGCCTGTTTTAGAATTGAAATGCAAATACATCAAACCTGCGTTATATGATCAGGAAATTATGGTTAAAACCATTATTAAAACGCTGCCGGGTATCCGTATTTTCTTTGAGTACGAGTTGTACAATGAAAATGAAGAATTAATAAACATTGGGGCGACCACGCTTGTTTTTGTCGATATGAAAAAAAACAAACCCACCAACCCTCCCCAAAACTTTATGGAAAAGTTATCGGTATTTTTTAATTAACAACTAAAATGGAATGGTTACACCGGCAATTATTACATCTTAAGTTCTATTCAAGATTCATAGAATGGACTAAGGGATGTATTTTGCCCGGGTTTAGCCCACTCCCGCTTTATACGGTTGCTACGTTTTTCTTCCGCGAAATCGGTAAAGATGCATTGGTAAACAAATCTTCATCGCTGGCCTACAGTTTTATGCTGGCCATTTTTCCGGGTATTATCTTTTTGTTTACCCTGATCCCTTTTATCCCGATTAAAGGTTTCCAGGATCAACTGTTAAATTTAATCCAGCTGGTCCTTCCGCACAATGCTTTTGATGCCTTTGAAACCACATTGAAAGACATCATCAAAAAACAGAATACGGGTTTGTTGTCTTTCGGTTTTTTATCTGCACTGTTTTTTGCTACCAATGGCGTTAAAAACTTAATGAAGGCTTTTAACAAATCATCGTTGATTATCGAAACGAGGGGCTGGATAAAACAACGTTTAATTGCGCTGGTGCTCACCGTTATTATCTGTTTTTCGATCATCATCTGCATCAGTGCGATGGCCTTGGGCGAAGTTTTGCTCAACAAAATCAACGACGAACTGCACCTGAAAGACAGCTTTTTGGTTTATACCATAAAATTTACACGTTGGGCCTTATTGGCGATCCTGTATTTTATTACCATTTCTATTTTATACCGTTACGGCCCGTCGCACACTAAAAAATGGCGCCTGTTCAGTGCAGGTTCGTGGCTGGCTACCATACTGGCCTTCCTTACCATCTGGGGCTTTTCTTTCTATATCAACCATTTTGCCTCGTATAACAAAGTATATGGTTCTATCGGAACATTAATTGTAGTAATGATCTGGCTTTACCTTAATTCTTTGATTTTATTGATCGGTTTTGAGCTCAATGCCAGTGTAGATGTAAGCAAAAGAAGTGTAAAGATCATCCGCCCTACCTTTAATTTGTTCAAAAAATCGGAGCCAATTGAAGAAAATATCAGGAAGAAATAATTTTTTCTCCCTCTGTGTTAAGTAATTATCAAGTTTATATAAAAAAAAAGCATTCATAGTTTGCAGTTTTAACCGGAGTTCGTACTTTTGCCTCCGGAAAGCTGGCAGAGTGGTCGAATGCGGCAGTCTTGAAAACTGTTGACTGTAACAGGTCCGGGGGTTCGAATCCCTCGCTTTCCGCCAGAAAAATAGAGCCCGACAATCGTCGGGTTTTTTGTTTTCTGGGCTTTTCGCTAATGCCAAGCTTTAAAACCTCAAATTCCAGATACAAAAAGACGCACGGAAAAAGGGCGCAGGCAATACCGGATACTCCGCAGAAAAATCGTCAGATTATAATTATTATCTATTAGTCAATTAAAAAATATCCATATTAAACTTTTATTTTAGCCTCTTTACTACTTTAATGCCTCATAATGAAAACAGGGTTTATTTGTCTGCTTCTTATTCTTATATCTTGTTATTTTGCAACTGCAGCTGTTTTTGTAGTAGTCAATAATGCAAAATAGCGGTCCCGGAAGTTTTCGTGAAGCACTTACAATGGCTGCTGCCAATGGCATAGCAACCGACGATTACATTCATTTCAACCTTCCGGGTAATACCCTGGCAGACCGCACCATAGTAATTAGGGATGAACTTCCATTAATAAGCGGACATCTTATTATAGATGGTACCACACAATCTGGAAATGCTTTAGGTAACAGTTCAGCAAAGATTTTGCTCGTGGCCGACCGTACATCATACCTTTCATCGCAATATGATTACGGATGTTTTAATATACTTAACGTTACCGATGTACAAATTTACGGACTTGCATTTGACCAATTCCGTAGCCTCACAACCAAAACCAACTCTAACGGACAGTCAAGTAACGCCAGTGGCATCTATATCGTGTCAAGTAGTGGGATTACCATTGGTGCACCAGGAAGAGGCAACGTTTTTATACAGAACGACGTGGGTATTTATGCATCATCGGATGTGCAACATCAAAATACCAATGGAAAGTTAAAAGTACAATCTAATTGGTTTGGACTTTATCTAGATGGGACAGAATCATTTCAACAAAAGTCGGCTTTGGCGCATATTATCTCGAAAGATACAGAATTTGGTGGCCCAGATCCAAGTTATGGAAATGTTCTGGGTGGGTTTTCGGCATATGGTCTTTCTGTAAATGGCGAAAATATCAAAATCCGTTTCAACCGTTTTGGCTTTGATGGCAATGGAGGCTTGAGTCAAAGAGTTGGAGTAACTATAAATTTAAGTATTACAAATGGCGAATTTTCAGATAATCTGGCCAGTCGATTTGCGATAGAAATGGGCTCGAAAAACGTCAAAATCCTCCGTAATAAGGAATTATATCAGGTTGCAAATCTTTTTTCAGGTGGAATATACTTTAATTACTCCCAAAATATCCAAATTGGTAGTGACGATATTGCCGATGTAAATGAATTTTTACCTTCTTTGGATGGACCTTTTAGGAATGGTGGAAGCAAGAACATAGAGATCAGAAAAAACATAATCCATTGTAGCGCCTATGCCTATTCTGTACGGGATTTTGCTACACCAAGTATCCAAGTACTGATCAATAGTGATACTGAATATTCGGGAACAGCTACGCCGAATTCAGAAGTATATATCTACAACGACTATACGGATTGCACTTCCTGCAGTCCTTTACAATTCTACCAAAAGCTTATTACAGATGCATCGGGGAAGTGGGGTATTACCGGTAACTTTACCAATATGAAGTTTGTGGCTAACACCACACTTATTACAGTTTCGAGCGAATTTACCCAACCTCATATATTAGCCGGGAGAAGTGGCTATTGGTATGACAAAACAGATGCTTCTTGCGGTATGAGCAACGGAAGCTTGTCACTAACCAATGCACTGCACCTGATGAAAGTGGAGTGGTATAATCGTAAGGGAGAAAAAGTTGGGGAAGGAAATAAAGTGGAAAATTTGCCAGCTGGAGAATATTACGCAAAAGGTTACAATGGGAAATGCTATACAATTTCGCCATATAATGCTTCTCTATTTAATATTGAGCCAGTATTTGTGACTACAAACAAGAAAATACAACAACCAGGATGCGGTAAGAAAAATGGGAGTATCAAGGGCTTATATTTTAACCTTTTTGGTGGTGGTGCCGCCAGTACAAAGTGGGTTGATGAAAACGGTGAAACGGTAAGCGCTGGAAATGTTGAACTTAACAATGTGGGGCCTGGCAGTTATACATTAATTGTTACCACGGGGTCTAACTGTACCAAATCCTACGGCCCAATCAAACTGGAAAATACGGAAGGCCCAAACATTGACCGTACATCCATTATGATAAAAAAAGCTAACTGCGATAACAGTGATGGTGCCATTAGCGGTATAACTGCAACGGGATTAAATAACCTGCAGTATACCTGGAAAGATGAAAAGAACAATATTATTTCACACAATCTTGATCTTACCGGAGCAAAAGCTGGGAAGTACATTTTGGAGGTTAAAGATGAGAGTGCCTGTGAAATACTGACCAATACCTTTGACATCGCTTCAGAGAACAACATCGAAATAGATGAAATGTTGGCATTGAGTTCAAAAACTACATGTGGAAAAGCTAACGGATCCATAACCGGAATCAAAATTAATGGAAATGGCACATTTAAGTGGTTAAATGAAAATGGAGAAGTGGTAGGAACAGGCATTGAACTTAAACAGGTACCTAAAGGAAGATATAAACTTATGGTTACAGGCCCATATTGCACCAAAATGAGTTCGGTATTTACCATAAGTGAGGCCAGCACAAAGAATTACATCTCGGAAAAAAAAGTAAGAAACGCCACCTGTAACCAAAAAAATGGTAGTATATCCATCAATTTCGGCGAAGCGCCAAAATCGTTAAGATGGATTGATGAAAATAATCCATCGGTAACATTAAGCTTATCTTCGACATTAACGAATCTGGGAGCCGGCATTTATAAACTTTATATTACCGATGAGAATAATTGCGAATCGTTGTATGATGCTTACGAAATTACCTCTATTTTACCACCAGTGATAACGGAACGTGCTATTACGATAGAAACAGATAAATGTGGTTTAGGAACTGGTAGTATTAAGGGAATATCCATATCAGGTGGTAGCCTTCCGTATAATTATACCTGGCTTGATCAAGACAATAAAATAGTCAGCAATAAGCCTTCATTGGAGAATGCCTTTGCTGGGAAATATAGGCTAAAAGTGGTAGATGGAGAAAAGTGCGAGGTTAATAGTGAAATTTATACCATAAATACAGAGACGGCAATGCTTGAAGCGCCTGAAGTATTGCCCGTACAGATCTGCGCTCCTGGAAATGCCATCATCATACCCGCACAACAAAAAGAAGGGAAATTTTTGCTTTACCAAACGGAAACATCCAGTCAGCCCCTTGCATCAACAACAAACATATTCAGGATCCAGGTTGATAAAAATGTAACCTACTATGTAAGTTATACTATAGGTATCTGCGAGAGCAAAAGGATACCGGTAACTGTAGAAGTTGCAGAAAAAGCCCTGAAGATTGCCTCATCATTTACTCCAAACAATGATGGTTTTAATGATACTTGGGGGATTGGCGGTTTGGAAAATTATCCAGAATTCACACTCAAAATCTTTAATCGAATGGGACAGAATGTTTATAGTACGCAAGATCCAAAATTCAGTTTTAACGGCACGCAAAATAACGGACAGTTGCCTGTGGGTGTTTATTATTTTATAATTTCTTTGAGAACGGGTTGCTCTAATATTACCGGAAGTTTAACACTGATAAGATAAACGGCTATTCCTGTGTACCGGTACTTTAGCCAAAGTAAAAGTTTGCCATGCATTCCAAGTGGGAATATCTCTTTATGAAAGCCATTTGGTTTAATCAGTTGGGTAATGGTGAGCAGACAATGTGGAAAATCCAGATAGATCCGGAGGCTGGCTACTAAAAACCTGGAATAAATTGGCACAAAAAGATCGGTTTATACCTTTAACGTAGATACAGCAGGACGAATTATTCAGCCAAGTGTGATGACAACAAGAAAAATTATCGATGAAGATATAAACTTAGAAGTAGATAAGGCTATTATTGATGCGATGTTAAGCGCACCTCCTTGGATTCCTGGGGAACAAGATAAACAGAAGATAACAGTAAGGATATTCGTTCACCTGAATATTGAATTTAACAAAAAAAGCATAAGCGTTTCATTAGTAAACCCTTCTAATAATTAAATTAAGCCCTTATAACTTGAGTTTTGGTTCCTAATTTCGTCGTTGCGAACTGAAGCAATGGCTTTTTATAGAAGTGAAGCACCCCCAAAGCGAGCTTGAATACCATAAAACAATAAGTCACAAATGAAAAATATTTTTTGATAATAGATTGCTTGGGTTTGCTCATATCCCGCCTCGCAATGACAAAAAATCTTATAATATGTTTAGTCTAGTAGCCGCTATTTCCTTTTCAATCCTCCCTTTAAAAAAATCATATTTGCCTGACAAAAGAAATATTGTAATCGTTAAAGTTGGCGTTTCTTATCCGTAATTTTAAAATAAAAAAAATGAAATTATTTGCATCAATCGCTTTATTATTGGCCATAACAACTTCAGGATATTCACAAACATACAGGCCATCTACCAGTACGAATAAAACCTACCTCGAGACGATAAAAGGGCTCAGCTATTCGTACAGGAACGGAATCATAACTTTGAAAAACCGTGGTGATTACGATCTGGGTACAGTAAGTATCATAGCGAAATCCTCCACGGATCCATCCCTTTTCGGTATTGCTTTGTTCGAAGACGGAGTGAAGAAAAACAAGGATTACAGCGCGAAGGTTTATTTCACGGAAGATAACGGAAAAACGACAACAGAGGTACCATTAAATAAAATAGAGGAGAAGAGCCTAATCTTTTCCTTCGACAAAGCAACCCGTGCACGATAATAACCTAACATAAAGATTTCTACAACATCAACTGCTATGTGTAAATTGTTATGTGATAATCTGCCAATCAACAGATCAGCTTATATCCCACTCCCCTTAAACTGATGATCTGGATTTCTGCTTCACTTTTTAACAGTTTGCGCAGGTGTGCCATAAAAACATCCATACTACGGCCATTGTAAAAACTATCTTCCCCCCATATTTGAACCAATGCATCTTCCCGTTCTAAAATGTTATTGCGGTTTCTCAGCAGCAATTCGAGCAGAACGGTTTCTTTATAAGAAAGAGAATATTCGCCCGCAGACGTTTTTAATTTTTGGGCTATTGGATCGAGTTCGCAGTTTCTGAACCGGTATTTTTTATTTTCTTCTTTACCTGCAGAACCAAATCTGACTAAAAGTGATTCCATCCGCACCAGCAGCTCATCAATACTAAAAGGTTTTTTAAGGTAGTCATTCCCTCCCTTTTTAAACCCCATCACCACATCTTCTGTGAGGGCTTTGGCACTCAAAAAGATAATCGGAACATTGGGGTCTGATTTTCTGATTTCAGCTGCCAGTGTATAACCATCCTTCTCCGGCATCATAATATCGAACACACAGATATCGGGTTTTTCTGCTAAAAATTGTTTCCAGGCCTGCGCTCCGTCGGCAGCAAGTTTTACCTCGTAACCACTACTGGTTAAACCATCGAGCACAATCCTCGCCAAAAAAGGCTC
Source organism: Pedobacter zeae (assembly GCF_014196715.1). Classification (GTDB taxonomy): domain Bacteria; phylum Bacteroidota; class Bacteroidia; order Sphingobacteriales; family Sphingobacteriaceae; genus Pedobacter; species Pedobacter zeae. The sequence goes on along the minus strand of NZ_JACIEF010000001.1, from coordinate 976,591 downwards.
ATCCTCGGCATATAAAACCTTAGTTTTCTTCATACAAGGGCAAAATGATCATAAAATTACTTCCTTTTCCTATTTTACTCTGCAGGGCAACACGTCCGCCGTGGAGCGTTACCACCTGCTTTACATAGTGAAGCCCCAGCCCAGAGCCTTTCACATTATGAATATTATCCTGGTTAAAAATCCTGAAAAAGCGCTCAAAAACCTGTTGATGATAAATCTCCTTAATCCCCGGACCATTATCTTTAACACTGATGGTTAGCTCATGATCAGCAATACTGCATGATACCTCAATCCTCGATTGTGCAGGCGAATATTTCAATGCATTATCGATCAGGTTATAACATACATTAGCGATATGCATGGCATCACCTTTAATAAAATAAGGTTCATTGGCGGATGCAAGTAACAGTTGCATGTTTTTTTCGCGCACCTGAATATCCATAGAGCGCGTCACCTGTTTCAGCACAGATTGAATTTCAATGAGACTGAATTGCAGCTTTGTTTTTCCGATATCCATCTGCTCCTGCTTCAGCACCTTTTCGATCATTGCCTGTAAGCGCTGTAATTCGTGACGGCTTATATTGATGTAATTTTCCAGCTTTTCGGGTTCTTCAATTAAATGGTACTTATTGATCGATTCCAGCGCAACAGCAATCGTTGAGATCGGAGTTTGGAGCTCATGTGTCATATTACTGGTAAAACTCATTTTCGCCTGCGCATAAAGCTGCTGTTTTTTCATCAGCCTGATCAGCAGGTAAAAGGCCGCCGCTGTAAGCGCCAACATCATAAATGACGAAATGAGATAATACTTCATCTGATAAATGATTAACCAGGTTATGGTTGGAACCACCAGCTGGTACCGGTTCTGAAATTTAAGGTTATAAGTATATTTGCCACTAACAAAAGCAGATGAAGCATTAGGGATCGCCCTGCCTTTTACCAATTTCCCATCAGCATAATCATAAAGCGCATAACTTCTATTAATATGCAAACCCAATAAATCCAGCTGATGGTTGACTAAACTGTCCATTACTTTCAGGTCGCGCCGATCTTGCAGCGAAACCTCCTGCTGCGATTTGCCATCGGTAACGGCACTCGAGCGATGGCTGATTTTCTTTTTAGGATCGTTCAGAAACGACATTTTCATTTCTACTACCGAACTATCATTGGTAATTCCATAATGAAACTGGCTACGCAGGTTATCTACTTTCAGGTCGTCAAAAGCCTGCCTGAGCGCTAACCATTCCGGTGAAAGGAAAAACTGCTGAAAACGGATGCTTTTCTCATGCCCTCTGGCGATGCTCTGATAGGTCACCCGCCTTGAAGCATCACTAACAATAGATTCGAGTGCTGTTGCAACCGATTTCTTTTGCGCCGTATACAGTTGCCGGATCCATGCACACTGCAGGCAAAGGCTAATGATCAGTGTGATAACCGCCAAAAGAAAAACATATCTGGACGTAAGCCATTTCATCCTTCTAAATTGAACAAATCATTTTATCAATGAAAGTATGCACGGAAGATTTAACCATATTTAACTGAGGTTAACTTTACTTAACATGCAGGGCACTTAGTTTTGAAACATGAAAAAGTTAATCCTTGCCCTTCTTTTCTTTTCTCCTCTGATCACTTTTGCGCAATTACATAAAGGTTTGGTAACCGATAAAAAGGGCGAACCGATTGACGGGGTCAACATCAGCCTTCGCCAGGCAGACTCGTCCCTAGCCCTCCACGTTTCAAAAAATGGCCTGTTCAGTTTCTTGCAGCCTTTAAAAGGCCGTTATATTTTAATGCTGAAAGCTGTTGGATATAAAGAGATGAGCAAACCGATAAATCTTCCAATGGATTCGGTTACCATAGTAATGATCAGTGACGACAAAACCCTCGACCAGGTAACGGTATCGGCCTCAAAACCGCTTATCGTTAGAAAAATAGACCGGGTGATATTTAATGTCGAAAACAGCATTGTTGCCAGTAGTGCAACAGTTTGGGATGCGCTGGGTAAAGCACCGGGCGTACAAACACGTTTTGATGGCGGGGTAACGGCAAATAATAAAAACGTGGTAATTTATATGGATGATAAACCGATCAGGTTATCGGGCGAAGATCTGGCGGCCTATCTCCGCAGCCTGCCTTCAGATAATATTGCCAAAATAGAAATTATTGCCAACCCTACTGCCCGGTATGACGCCCAGGGCGGCGCCGTAATCAACATTATTTCCAAAAAGCCAAAAGGCGACGGTTTTAACCTGGTACTTTCAGGTGCCTATACACAATCTACCTACAGTAGCTATAGCCCGAGCATGGTATTCAACTACCGTAAAGATAAATTGAATATTTATGGCAGTTATGGCTATAACAGGCGTAAAAAAGACCACGACGAAAGTGAATATATCATTTATGATGCTCCTGGTGGCTATTCTGATTGGCGGAATGAAAAATCGGGTTTACGCCTGGGAAATGCCAACAGTTATAAAATTGGTGCCGATTACAACCTTAACGCTCAACAAGTGATCGGTATTTTGGTAAATGGTTACAACGGTGCCAACAGCAGGCCAAACAACATATTAACCACTATCACTAACAATCACGCCGTTACGCCTGATTCCCTTCTGCATACCCAAAATTTTTCTAACGGGAAAGCATATCAGTATAGTTTTAATCTTAATTACAAAATCAAATTGGACACAAATGGCAGGAATATTAATGTAGATCTTGATTATGTACCCTATCAGAACAAAAACAGCCAGCAGGTAAATACTTACGGAACATTAGGGACCGGTAGCTTGCTTCCTGACACTTACCACATCTTTACCCCTTCCGATCAGCATATTGATATCTATTCCGGAAAACTGGATTATACCGATAAATTCTGGAAGAAATGGACATTTGAATCGGGTCTGAAATACAGCAGTATCCGTACACGCAACAGTTTTGATTTTTATAACAATCCGGCTAGCGGTCCCGAATTGGTACCAAACCGTAGCGACCGCTTCGAATATTCAGAAAATGTATCAGCCATTTACACCAGCCTTACAGGAGATTTAGGCAAATGGAGTTTTGAAGGTGGTTTGCGTGGCGAATATACCCGCACAACTGGCAGATCGATCGTATTAAACACCAATAGCCAGAACAACTATTTTAAACTTTTCCCAACACTTTTTGTGGTTTATAAGGTAAATAAAGACAACGAAATCAATTTCAATTATAATTCAAGGATCAGCCGGCCAGAATATTGGAGGCTTAACCCTTTTAAATCCTACACAAGTCCGTACGCTTACCTTGAGGGTAATCCCGCATTGCAACCTGCCTTTATTTATAACAGTGAACTGGGTTATACCTATAAGCAGCAATATAATATTTCATTTTATTTAAGGCGGACAACCAATTATTTCAGTAATATCACCATACAGGATAATACCACAAAACTTTTTTATGATACCCAGAGAAACCTGGACCTAAGCCAGGAGATGGGTTTTTCAGTCTCTTTTCCAACCAAGCCAACTTCGTGGTGGGAAATCAACAATTATGCTCAGGGCTCTTACCGCCAGGAAAAGTCGGGATACCTGCAGGCCCGTTACGATTACCACGCTTGGGGCATTTATTTAAGTTCTAACCACGCCTTTACCCTGAACAAGGCACAGGGGCTCAAGGCCGAAATCAGCGCATGGTATTCTTCCCCTACCATACAGGGCATTTACCATATTGCACGGTTGTACGATATAAGTGCCGGACTACGAAAAACATTACTTAAGGGACAAGGAACAATCAGGCTTGCTGTAAACGACATTTTTTACAGTAATGCCTACCGGATCGATGTTGATTACCAGGATCAGAAAAATGGTTTTATTGAAAAAAACGACACGCGCAGTGTTACGTTAAGCTTCTCTTACCGGTTGGGCGGTAATCCAACTGCCGTAAGGAAAAGAACTTCAGCGAGTGAAGAAGAAAAGAAACGGACGCAGTAAATTATAACCTTTAACTCGCTACCGAGCTCCTGTAAGCTTTAAGGCTCATACCCTTGTGCGATTTAAAAAATTTGTTCAAATGGCTCTCATCGGTAAAACCAAGTTCGAAAGCAATTTCGTTGATCCGCATATCGCTAAAACGTAAACGGGCTTCTATCAGTTTGATCCTCAAATTGGCAATGTATTGCTGTAACGTTTCTTTCGTCTGCTTTTTAAAATATTTGCCGAAGTAATTTTCTGAGATTCCGAATTCGGCACTGAGCTTTTCGGCCCTGAGTTTCTCTGGATTGTAGATGTTTGCCTGGATATAGTTTAACAGATCAAGTGTTTTTTGTTCAGAATCTTCCTTAATACCAGCGGGCAGGTATTTGGCAATATTACGTGCTACCAGTACAATCATGGTATCGACCATTTTGGTGATCAATTCTTTGTTATAAATATCGCGGTTTACATATTCCGCAATCATGGCCTCAATCAATGATTTAACCAGGGGCTTGTCTGAAAAGTTTTTAAGTATACATCCAGGCTGGTGGCTGGCATTTTGAAGGATATATTCCATTCTTTTCAAATCGTCGGTATTAAAATCTTTGGAGCGCAGGTATACGTTGCCAAAGCGTAGAAAGAAAAATTCGGTTGTGTTTTCAATATCGAAAGAATGACAATCATCCGGCGTGATCAGGAACATGTGCCCGGCACGATAGTCAAACTTGTTATTATTGATGCATTGTTTACCACTACCCGATAAAATATAAACCAGTTCGAAAAACAGGTGCTTATGGCCATATTTCGGGCATTCATCAAGCTTTTGATATACAATTTCGTATGGCTCGTATAAAGTTTCTTTAATCATACTGTAAAAAACCAGGCACAAATTTACCGATTAAAAGCGAATTTATACCGGATTATTAAAATTTTGCAGTTTATATTTGCCATACAAAAAAAAGAATAACTTAATATTAAAATAATTAGGAAGCTATGAAAGCGATAGGATTTAAAACCTCATTACCCATTAACGAAAGCGAAAGTTTTATTGAATTTGAAACCCCGATCCCTGAAGCAAAAGGGCGCGATATCCTTGTAAAAATTAAGGCCATCAGCGTAAATCCGGTTGATTTTAAAATCCGTCAGAACAGTGCAAAAGATACCATATTGGAAAATCCCAAAGTAATTGGATGGGATGCAACAGGAACAGTAGAGGCTATTGGAGAAGGTGTAACTTTTTTTAAACCCGGAGATGAGGTTTATTATGCCGGCGATCTTACCCGTAGTGGCTCCAATAGCGAATATCAATTGATAGATGAACGGATTGCAGGCCTAAAACCCGTTAAGCTAAGTAGTGCGGAAGCTGCTGCTATGCCCTTAACGGCACTTACAGCATGGGAATCGCTGTACGACCGTATCCGGATGAACAATCAAAAAGACAATGGTAAAAGCATTCTGATTATAGGTGGCGCCGGTGGCGTAGGGTCTATTGCCATACAGCTTGCAAAAAAAATAAGCGGCCTTAAAGTAATTACTACCGCCTCTAGACCGGAAACAAAAGACTGGTGTAAAGCCATGGGGGCCGATGTGGTGGTCGACCATAAAAACCTGGTTGAAGAAGTACGGGCAGCAGGTTTTAAAGAAGTAGATTTTATTCTCGATTTTGTAGACCTGAACAGCTATTGGGATGACCTGGTAGAACTGATTAAACCGCAGGGCCATATCGTTTCTATCACCGGATCAGCCAGCCCTATTGCTTTAAACAAATTAAAAAACAAAAGCGTTACTTTTTCTTGGGAACTGATGTACACCCGTTCGATGTACCAAACCGACGATATGGAAGAGCAGCACCATATTTTAAACAAACTCGCCTCATTACTTGATAATGGCACGCTTAAAACCACATTAAATACTACCCTGAAAGGATTTACAGTAGAAAACCTAAAGGAAGCCCATCGTTTACTAGAAAGCGGAAAAACTATTGGTAAAGTGGTAATCGAATATTAATGACCACCATAAATCACTTTCATCAAACAGAGGTTGTACTATGCTATCCTGAAGGTTAATTTATTGTATAAAATGAATAAAATAACAGGAAAATGCAACGGTATTCATTCCTCCAAAAATCGTCATTACGGGAAGGAAGGACAAAGCCTTCTCGCAATGACGACATTTCTTTTATCTATCTAGCTTATATTGATTTTAAACAGGCTGCTAATTTTCAATTAACTTTTAACGCTGTTTTCAGCACTTCGCTTCAATTGGGCGTTAATACGCTTTAAAATATCATCGATATCAAAAGGTTTACTGATATAATCATCAGCTAATGCATCAATGGCCTTTTGTTGGCTGTTGTTTTGCGCAGACATTACAATGATTGGAATGTGTTTAGTAAAAATATCATTTTTTAAATCTTCGCAGATTTCTGCTCCGTTTCCATCCGGCAACATGACATCAAGCAAGAAAAGATCGGGCATTGCGTCCTGAATGTTTTTCTTTAATTCCTCAAATGATGATGAAAGCTGCAGTTCAAACCCCTCATCCTTTAAAAGGATTTCAATAACGTTTCTGATCTCCTGATCGTCTTCTAAAATGTGTATTCGTTTTCTTTCCATGTTCAAATTATATGTTTGGATTATACCGTTCTCGTGTGGAATGCACTATACGATAGTAACAGTAACACCTAAACTCTCTAAATGTTTAACAATTTGTTCAGAAATTCCTTTATCGGTAATAATATGATCAATTTCTTCTAACCCGCATATTTTTCCAAAGCCCCGTTTCCCAAATTTGGTTGAATCTGCAAGTACAATTGTTTTTTGTGATGCAGCGATCATTTTTCGGTTCAAATGAGCCTCCATGGCATTTGTGGTGGTTAATCCGAAATCCAGGTCAATGCCATCTACCCCCAAAAACAGCTTGTTGAAATAAAAATCCTGTAAAACCTGTTCAGCATAGGCACCCATTACCGATGAGGAACTTTTTCTTAACAGGCCACCCAACTGAATCACTTCGATACTTGGTTCGCGCATTAATTCTAAGGCCACATTTAATGCAGAAGTAACTACGGTTAAGTTTGTTGCAGGCGCAATGTTCTTCGCAAAATAAAGCACCGTAGTACCTGAGGCGATAACGATTGAATCATTTTCATTTAATAAGGCTGCAGCAGCTATACCTATTTTATTTTTTTCGGTAGATTGTAATTTTTCTTTCTCATTAACCGGGCGGTCTACCGTGTATGGATTATTTACGGTAGCACCACCATGGGTTCTAAATAACAGACTCTTATCCTCAAGTAGTTTTAAATCCTTTCTTATTGTTACGGAAGATACTTTCAACTCCTTACATAAATCGACTACATTTATGTATTGATCACGTTGCAGGCGACTTAATATAAACTGGTGCCTTTCAGCCAAATTCATCATAGTATATTTAATTTGCAGCCTGCAAATTAACAATAAAAACAGTCTTTAGAATATTTTGATCAAATAATTAATAATTTTTTCACGAAGATATTATATTATTCCGATTATGATTTCTTATAATTGCGTATTGTTTCGATTTATTACTTTTAATCATAAGAATGAAAAGATTACACCAGCCGCTCATTGCAGAAAACATAAATTGGGACCTGATTATCATTGGTGGTGGGGCAACGGGCCTGGGTACAGCACTTGATGCAGCCAGCCGTGGCTATAAAACCTTATTGGTAGAACAGGCTGATTATGCAAAAGGAACATCGAGCCGGAGCACAAAGCTGGTGCACGGAGGGGTGCGCTATTTGGCCCAGGGAGATATCGGACTGGTGAGACATGCCCTTAAAGAGCGTGGGTTATTACAACAGAACGCTAAACACCTCGTACATAAAGAAGCATTCCTGATCCCCTGCTACAATTGGTTTTCCATTATTAAATATTTAACAGGGCTTACCCTGTACGATTGGCTGGCAGGAAAATACAGCTTCGGCAAATCCAGCTATTTCTCTAAAAAGGAAACGCTGGCCATGATGCCCGGCATTAAAGCAAAAGGTTTAAAAGGCAGCATCAGGTATTACGACGGAAAGTTTGACGATGCCCGTTTAGCCATCAATATTGCTCAAACAGCCATTGAAAAAGGAGCTACACTATTAAACTACACAAAAGTAACCGGTTTATTAAAAAATGGCGAAACCGTTACTGGTATTGAAACAAAAGATACCATTACGGGCTTGAAATCCCAGTTTACAGGCAAAATAGTAATCAATGCCACCGGGGTTTTTGTGGATGATATCCTGCTGATGAACAATCCCAACACAAAAAAACTGGTGCGCCCAAGCCAGGGTGTTCATGTAGTGCTGGAAAAAAGTTTCTTAAACAGCGAGTCGGCGTTGATGATTCCAAAAACATCTGATGGCCGTGTATTATTTGCAGTTCCCTGGCACGAACATTTACTTGTAGGTACCACCGATACCCCACTGAACGAGCATAGCCTTGAACCACACGCTTTAAAAGAAGAAGTAGATTTTATTATGGGTACCGCCGCTGGTTACTTCAACCGCAAGCCACAGGAAAAAGATATATTGAGCGTATTCTCTGGCTTAAGACCACTGGCAGCACCAACAAATGGCGATGGGAACAGCACAAAAGAAATCAGCAGAGACCATAAACTGATTGTTTCGGCAAAGGGATTGATTACCATAACCGGTGGAAAATGGACAACCTACCGTCGCATGGCCCAAGAAACTGTAGACTTAGCCATTAAACAGGCCGGTTTAGAACCGAAAGTATGTATAACAGAAAATCTGAGCATTCACGGAAGCCAACTCATGAAGGAAGATGATCATTTATCGATATATGGATCTGACCGGGATAAAATTGAAGCTTTAATCAAACAAAACCCAAGCCTTGGGCAGCAGTTACATCCATCTTTCCCCTTTGTTGAAGCCGAAGTAATTTGGTCAGCAAGGAACGAAATGGCCGAAACCGTAGAGGATATTTTAAGCAGAAGACTTAGGGTATTATTTATTGATGCGCAGGCTGCGAAAAGTATGGCACCAAGGGTGGCCTCACTCCTCTCGAAAGAATTATCTGCAGATGAGCGTTGGGAGGTCGAGCAAATTGAAACATTTAATAAACTAGCTGATGGTTACCTTTATCATTAACCTATTATAACCGAGAAGGCATAACCCTCTAACCAAATTCTTAATTATGAGCAAATACATCTTGTCTATCGATCAGGGAACCACAAGTTCGAGAGCCATTATTTTTAACCACAATGGCGAAATTGTTGCCATTGCACAAAAAGAATTCACTCAGGTATACCCGAAAGCCGGATGGGTAGAACACGACCCTATGGAAATCTGGTCGACACAGCTGGCTGTTGTTACCGAAGTAATTGTTAAAGCGAGCCTTACGGTAAACGATATAGCCGCCATTGGCATTACCAACCAGCGCGAAACTACCGTGGTATGGGATAAAGAAAGTGGAATGCCCATTTATAACGCCATTGTTTGGCAAGACAGGCGTACTTCTGCCTATTGTGATGAAATTAAGGCTAAAGGTTTAGCAGGAAAAATCCAGGAAAAAACCGGTCTGATTATCGATTCTTATTTTTCTGCAACCAAAGCCAGATGGATTTTGGAAAATGTAGAAGGCGCAAGGGAAAAGGCCGAAGCAGGAAAACTGGCCTTCGGTACAATAGATACCTGGTTGATCTGGAAATTAACAGCCGGCGGGAAACATGTTACCGATGTAACCAACGCCTCGCGTACCATGCTTTATAACATCCATACCCTTAACTGGGATGAAGAACTGCTCGAATTATTTTCTATCCCGAAAGAGATGCTTCCTGAGGTAAAATCATCAAGCGAGGTTTATGGCGAAACGGCAGGAAGAATACTGGCCGCTAAAATCCCGATAGCAGGCATAGCCGGCGACCAGCAATCGGCGCTGTTTGGCCAGATGTGTACTGAAACAGGTATGGTAAAAAATACCTATGGCACAGGCTGTTTCATGCTGATGAATATCGGGGAAAAACCACGGATTTCTGCCAATAACCTTTTAACCACCATCGCCTGGCAAATTAACGGTCAGGTAAATTATGCACTTGAAGGAAGTATTTTTATAGGCGGTGCGGTTGTACAATGGTTGAGGGACGAGATGGGTTTTATTTCAAGGTCGGCCGATGTAGAAACCCTGGCTAAAAAGGTAAAAGATACCGATGGTGTATACGTAGTGCCTGCTTTTGCAGGTTTAGGTGCACCACATTGGGACCAGCATGCGCGCGGAACAATAACCGGATTAACGAGGGGAACAAATAAATCGCACATTGCAAGGGCTGCCTTAGAGAGCATTGCTTACCAAACCATGGATGTATTAAAGGCCATGGAAGCTGACGCAGGGGTAAATATCACCGAACTCCGCGTAGATGGCGGTGTTACCGCAAACGATTTATTGATGCAGTTTCAGGCAGATCTTTTAAAGTGCGAGGTCATCAGGCCGGAAGTTACCGAGGTAACGGCCATAGGTGCTGCTTACCTGGCAGGCCTGGCTACGGGTTTTTGGGAAAATATCGACCAGATCCGCAAGCAATGGAAAATAAACAGAACTTTCACGGCTGAAGAAGGCATAGACAATACAGAAAGAATAAAAGGCTGGAACAGGGCTGTAAAAGCGGCCAGGGTAAATGCGGAGGACTAACCATAAGCCATCATCATCCTGAAACCGGGTATTGCTGGCTCAACGAAGTTAGTTTAGTTTTAAGCCTTTATTCAGATAAAGAAATTAATCTGTCTGGAATAGTAAATTAATTATTAATCGCTTATTTTTTTTACAATGAATGTATATCTCGCAGAATTTATTGGCACTGCTTTAATGATCCTCCTGGGAAATGGTGTGGTTGCGAATGTAGTATTAAAGGCCACAAAAGGAAATAACAGTGGCTGGATTGTCATTACAACCGCCTGGGCTCTTGCTGTTTTCGTAGGCGTTGTGGTGGCAGGGCCATACAGTGGCGCACATTTAAATCCTGTGGTAACCTTAGGCTTGGCCATTGGAAAAGGCTTTAGCTGGGCCCTTGTACCATATTATATCCTGGCACAGCTGGCTGGTGCCATGACCGGTTCTTTTTTGGTCTGGGTTATTTACAAGGATCACTTCGATGCTACAGACGATTCCGGTTTAAAAGCCGCACCTTTTGCCACTTCGCCGGCGATCAGAAACAAAACATCAAATCTTGCTTCCGAAATCATTGGCACTTTTGTACTCATATTTGTGATTTTTTATTTTACAGATGCCAGTATGGGTACTAAAGAAACCGTTACACCTATAGGATTAGGCTCGATGGGTGCCATACCTGTTGCATTTTTAGTGTGGGTTATCGGTTTGGCACTGGGCGGAACAACAGGATATGCCATCAACCCGGCAAGAGATTTAGGTCCCCGGATTGTTCATGCTTTAATCCCAATGAAAGGAAAAGGCAGCAGCGACTGGGCTTATGCCTGGATACCTGTTGTAGGTCCAATTATTGGATCCGTATTGGCCGCGATAGCATTTCTGTTAATTGGTAAGTAGTGATGGCACATCGTCATCTCGACCGGAATATAGTGAAATGAAGAGATCTGTCTGCACAGATTTGGCTTCATCGAGCGCTAATTATTCACCATATAGGCATTTAAGTTCTTAAATATTCTTAATGGTTAAGGTTGGTTGATTAAATAGAAATAGAATCGTCATCTCGACTGAAACATCGTGAAACCAAGAGATTTACCTCGTTTGAAAGACCCTGAAAGGGATTCAGGGTGATGATAATCTTGGAACGATTCACCTCCATACAGCACCATATTCATTGATTACTAAATAGTTACCAGATCAGCTATACTCCTGTTTTTCCAAAAAACTGATCTCTCGAAAGGAGGATCAATTTCTTTCGCTGCTTTAATATTTCTTTCATACAGCTGCCAAATAATAATTATCTTTGATTAAGATTGTGCCACTTTTTACCTAACCAACCATCTAAAATTGGAGGAATATTTCTTAGTTGTTGATACCGAAACATCTGGTTTACCAAAAAACTGGTCGGCACCTTATGGAAATGAAAAAAACTGGCCCCATATCGTTCAAATTGCCTGGATTATTTACGATCAGCAGCATAACGAAATCAAGCGGGCCAACCACTACATCAGCAATACGGGAATTAAAATTGATAAAGCTGCACAAAAAATTCATAACATCAGCGCAGAATACCTGCAGCTACACGGGGAAGACAAGAGAGAAATTATGCTCAGTTTCTATGCTGATATTAAAAAATATAAACCCCTGGTTATCGGCCATTTTATTGAACTCGATTATCATATGCTGAATGTGGAGCTATTTAGAATGGGCAAGGAAGATGTTTTTAAAGGCTTATCTTTTTTCTGTACCATGAAAGCCAGTGCGCTGTATATTACCGATTCTGTAATCAGCCACCTGAAACTCGATAAATTCTATACCATATTATTTAACGAGGTACCGGAGAATATGCATAATGCTCTTTCTGATGCATTAAGCGCCGCTAAAATATTTTTTCACCTCATCGAAAGTAAAAAAATCAGCCTGTCATCAGTTTATAGTCAGCAACACGGCTTTAACCGTGAAAAGAAGAAAGCAGAAGCATTTTCATTCAAAAAAGTTTTAAAGGGTATTTTTAATGGAAGATAAATTAACCGACCGTATTTATACAGCCCGTATCGGGGACATCACCTTTAAAAAAATAGTGAGTTGCGGGCCCAAAACGCCTATTTTTGAAGCAGCGATTAAAATGGCTGAACAGAAAACCAGCTGCCTTTTTATTAAAGATGAGCTGCAAGGTTACCTGGGTTTCGTAACCGATATTACTTTAAGGGATGAAGTTATTGCAAAACAGTTAAGTGCCAGCCTGCCCATTGAAACGGTTATGGATAAAAATATCGTATCCATAACACCCGATGCTTACGTTTACGAAGCTATCCTGATGATGTTCAGTAAAAAGTCGCGCTATTTGCTGATAAATGATCATGGCAACTACGTAGGTTTTTTAAGCCGGAACAGGCTCCTGAGCGAGCAGGCAGAATCTCCTTTGGTTTTCATTCAGTCGGTTAAATCGGCTGTTAACACCAACGACCTGAAGTTAAAATGGCAGAAAGTACCACATATTGTTGCACAGCTATTAAACAGAGGAGTTCATGCAAAGATTGTAAACGAGGTGGTTACTACCATTGCAGATACCATTTCATTTAAAATTATTGAAGAAGTAATTGCTAAACTCGGACCACCACCAGCAAAATTTGTGTTTATGGTTTTAGGTAGCGAGGGCCGTAAAGAGCTAAGCCTTAAAACCGATCAGGATAACGCAATTATTTATGAAGATACACCTGAAGATAAAAGGGCGGCTGTACGCACCTATTTTCTCGACCTGGCCACGCAGGTTTCTGATAAGCTGAATCATGTTGGCTTTGTATACTGCGATGGAGATTATATGGCTACCAATCCAAACTGGACACACTCTTTATCGCACTGGAAATACAACTACAAAAACTGGATTGAAGAAGCCTTGCCCGAAGCGGCAGTAAAATTTGCAGCTTTTTTCGATTGCCGGGCAATTTATGGCGATTTAAGCATTATGGAAAGCTTAAGGTCTTTTGTAGATGAAGAACTGCAGAAACCCATTGAAAAATTTTATGTCTACCTGGCCAAAAATGCCTTACTGTATGAACCTCCACTAACCTATTTCAGAAATATCAGGACCCAAAAAATACATAAAAAGGAAGTTTTCGATATTAAAACCGCCATGACCCCTATTGTCGATCTGGCAAGGGTTTACGCCCTGCAAAACAGGATATTTCAGAAAGAAAATACCGGCGAACGTTTAAAAGCTTTAAAAGAACTGGGCATTTTTACCGAACAACAGTTTAATGAACTCTCCCAATCTTATTATTACCTGATGGGTTTAAGGTTAAAACACCAGGCCAATTTAATTATCAATCACCAGTCTGTACCCAACAATTTTATCGAAATAGATACACTATCCAAAATCGAAAAGGTAACACTTGTTGAGATCTTTAAAATTATTCTTAATTTTCAAAGTGGAATCAGAATGAAATTCACCAATACTTTAGGTTAAAAACCCGGTTTATTTTTGAATTATTCTTGCCTCCGGATCATCAGTACGTTCAGGTTGTTCTACTTCATACAACGCTAATTTTCTGCAAATTAACCTGCTGGTCTTTCATTCTTTTGTAGCAATCAAGCTGCGATTTCTTCCTGCCCCTTTCGCTATACAAAACATAAACTTAAAAGCCTAAAAAATACTACATAACTAAAATAACCGCAAAACGTAAGCAAATTAGGGCCTTCCCGACTATAAAATCAAACGTTTGCGTGTTGTAATCTTCAAATTCATGATTGATTGCGATAAAAGATTTGAAAAACACGCTTTATACGTTTTTCTGGCTTAATCGATATATACACTTCATACAATTGTAACACAAACGTTTGCGCTGATTTATTTTAATAAAGTACGGCTACTGTGTGTAACTTAAGGGTTACAGGACAAATAGGAACCGGCTTATTACACATCATTTTTAAACAGAATACAGAGGATAGCGGCCAGGTTTGGCAAATGATGATGATGTGTTTTCTTTACAAGAACCAGGGCATGTGGCTGAGCTCAGCACGTTAAACAAGGCAGTATTAACCAAATTGCATATTATCAATCCAAACCTAAAAATTATCAAATGAAAAAAAACAGTGTACTTCTTGCGGGCCTTGTATCCGCCTGTCTGGCTGTCTTATCTTGTAAAAAAGCCGAAAACTTACAAAATGAAGAAAAAACATTTAAAATTAGCCAGAAGATGGCCACGGCCAGTATTGTTACGCAAACACGCAATGTAAACATCGTGTATTTTGTACCTAACGATCTGGATACCTTAGCGGGTTATCGGAAAAGATTAAGCGACCTTTTGCTGTGGACCCAAGACTGGTATAAACAGGAAATGAACCGGAACGGTTATGGCAATAAAACTTTTGGCCTGGCCGATGATGGCTCTGGTGGCGTAAAAATCTTAACCATCAGGGGAAATTTACCAAAAAGCAGTTACCCCTACTCAGGCGGTTCAGGAGCTGTTGCCAGCGAAATAAACGCTTATTTTGCAGCCCACCCTGCAGATAAAACCAGCGATCATACCCTGGTGATTATCCCGAGGTATTCCATCGGCACCAATGGTACGCCAAGCGGTGGTCCGTTTTATGGTACCGGCCGCTGGTGCTATGCCCTTGATTATGAGGAAATGGATATTGCCAACCTTGGCTTAAATACAACGGTAGGTAACCGATTCAGCGTTTGGTTTGGCGGCATGGTTCACGAATTGGGCCATGGTTTAAATTTACCGCACAACAGACAAAAAGTTTCTGAAAATTCTACATTGGGTATGGCATTAATGTGGGCCGGTAATGGAACACTGGGCAAGAGCCCAACTTTTTTAACCGCTGCCGATGCTGCTATTTTAAATGTTAACCAGGTTTTTAATAATAACTCCAATAGTTATTACGGCTCGGTTACCACCAGCATCCCTAAAATATACGCCAGTTACGATAGTGGCCTGGCATCAATAGTGGTATCCGGAAAATTTACCTCTACCGGTAACGTAACCAGCATTTTATATTACAATGATCCAAATGTAAACAATGAAGGTACAGGCGTAAACAAGGATTACAATGCCATCACCTGGGAGTCGAAAAAAATTGGTACAGATAGTTTCAGGGTGGTGATGCCAATTGCCGATCTGCAGGAAAAAGCCGATGGTATTCCTTACGAACTAAAAGTAAAACTTGTACACGATAATGGCACAGTAACCGAACAGATTTATAGCTATACCTTTTCCGGAGGATTACCTGTATTAGGTTTCTCAACAAAGAACGAGCTAAGCAAAACAGGATGGAGCATTGCTTCGTTCAGTTCTGAAGAAAGTTCAGATGGTAAAGCGACCAGTTTAATTGATAATGATCCGGCTACTGTTTGGCATTCGAGATGGAGAACATCTGCCACTTCTTACCCTCACAATGTGGTTATTAAAGTTGGTACAACTTCTAAAACAGCGAGTGGCGTAAGTTTATTGCAGCGCAGCAGCTTAAGCAGGGCGGTTAACGATTTTGAAATTTTAACCAGTACAGATGGCATCAATTTTACATCACAGGGCAATTACGTTGCTAAAAACGTAACCGGAGTACAGTATTTTGATTTCGCTTCTCCTCAAACATTCCTATACTATAAAATTATCGCTAAATCTGCACATGATGGTCAGCAATTTGCCTGTTTAGCAGAACTGGGATTATATTAATAAAATTATCGTCATTTCGAGCGGAGTATAACGGAGTCTAAAAAACTATTCGAAGATTCACACTTTCGCAGAAATGACGATCTTGCTTTTAGCGATATAACACTCCATATTAAATATTAACTTATTTTTAATTCTCGAAAGCATATTGATTTTGCTTCGAAATTTTTATAACTTTAAGAGTAAGGTACTTTAAACCAAATAATTAAATATCAGCACTATGGGAAAATTTGTGATTACTAAAAGGAGCAATGGCGAATACCAGTTTAATCTGAAAGCCGGAAATGGTCAGGTTATTTTAAGCAGTGAAGGTTATGCCGCGAAATCGAGCTGCGAAAACGGAATTGAATCGGTTAAAAAGAATGCGAAGGACGATTCGAAATTTGAACGGAAAACCTCAAGCAATTGCAAGTATTATTTTAGCTTAAAAGCAACAAACGGTCAGATTATAGGTTCTAGCGAAATGTACGAAAGTACTTCCGCGAGAGATAATGGAATCGAATCTGTTCAAAAAAATGCACCGGATGCCGAAACAGATGACCAAAGTTAAGCCCATTAAAAAAGGGAACCCATTTGGTTCCCTTTTTTAAATATGATTATCGTCGAAACGAAAATTCTATTTTACTGCATCAATTACAGCTTTGAAAGCTTCAGGATGATTCATTGCTAAATCAGCCAATACTTTACGGTTTAAACCGATTTCTTTTGAAGCTAATTTACCGATTAATTGAGAGTAAGAAATACCGTGCTGACGTGCACCAGCGTTGATACGTTGGATCCACAATCCGCGGAATTCTCTTTTCTTAACTTTACGGTCACGGTATGCATATTGCAAACCTTTTTCTACTGTGTTTTTGGCAACAGTATAAACCTTACTTCTTGCTCCCCAATAACCTTTGGCTAAATTAAGGATCTTTTTTCTTCTTCTTCTCGAAGCTACTGCGTTTACCGAACGTGGCATGTTGTTGTTGTTTTTTGGTAAGCGGCGTCCAGTTAAGGAACTTTAATGCCTGATACCTGGTGAAATTAATGAATTACTTTCCGATGCAAAGCATACGTTTTACGTTACCTGAATCTGCATCTGTTACAATTCCTGCATTTCCAAGCGCACGTTTACGTTTAGTACTCATCTTGGTTAAGATGTGACTTTTGTATGCTTTGTTTCTTTTGATTTTACCTGTTCCAGTAAGCGAAAAACGCTTTTTGGCACTGGAATTGGTTTTCATTTTTGGCATAACCTGTTATTTAATTTATAAAATTGTTTTTATTTTTTTGCTACTTTAGGCGCAACAGTAAGGAACATCCGTTTACCTTCCAACTTTGGTAACAACTCTACCTTCCCTACATCTTCCAAAGCCTGGGCAAATTTCAATAATAAAATTTCTCCCTGTTCTTTGTACACAATTGCCCTACCTTTAAAATGCACATAAGCCCTAACTTTCTCTCCGTTCTCCAAAAAGCTTACGGCATGTTTTAATTTAAACTGGAAATCGTGATCGTTCGTATTAGGTCCAAAACGGATCTCCTTAATTACAGTTTGTTTGGCATTAGCTTTAATTTCTTTTTGCTTTTTCTTTTGCTCGTAAACAAATTTACTGTAATCAATAATTCTACAAACTGGTGGTACAGCATTTGGAGAAATCTCTACCAAATCCAGTTCCAGTTCATCAGCAAGTGCCAAAGCTTTCGCCAAAGGATAAATCCCCGGTTCAACATTATCGCCAGCTAAACGCACTTCAGGCGATTTTATATACTGATTAATGTTATGCTCTGCTTCTTTTTTCTTAAAAGGTGGACGTGGTCCCCTGTTAAATCCTGGTCTTCCTAATGCCAAATTTGTATTATTTTAATTTAAACTGTTATTTCTTTTCTTAATAAATTGTTGAACTCTTCCAACGTCATTTCGCCTAAATCTCCCTCACCATGTTTACGCACAGAAACTTTTCCTTCTGCCATCTCTTTATCGCCGATAATGAGCATGTAAGGGATCTTTTTAACTTCCGAATCACGTATTTTGCGACCGATTTTTTCATCACGAAAGTCAATCAGCCCGCGAATATCGGAATTATTTAGTTCATCTAAAACTTTTTTTGCATATTCTTCATATTTTTCTGAAATAGGAAGAATAATAAATTGCTCCGGACTCAACCATAAAGGGAAGTTTCCGGCACAGTGTTCGATCAGTACGGCGATAAATCTTTCCAGCGAACCAAATGGTGCACGGTGGATCATTACCGGACGGTGCTTCTGGTTATCGCTACCGGTGTATTCCAGTTCGAAACGCTCCGGAAGGTTATAATCAACCTGGATAGTACCCAGCTGCCATTTTCTGCCTAAAGCATCTTTAACCATAAAATCGAGCTTCGGACCATAGAAAGCGGCTTCGCCATATTCTACAACGGTATTTAAACCTTTTTCGGCCGCTGCTTCGATGATGGCATTTTCAGATAGCCTCCAGTTCTCATCAGAACCGATATATTTGGCTTTATTCTCCGGATCCCTTAACGAAACCTGGGCAGTATAGTTTTCAAAACCTAAAGATTTAAATACATAAAGCACCAGATCGATTACTTTTTTAAACTCATCTTTAACCTGCTCCGGCATACAGAACAAGTGTGCATCATCCTGAGTAAAGCCACGTACACGGGTTAAACCGTGTAATTCGCCACTTTGTTCGTAACGGTAAACGGTACCAAATTCAGCAAAACGAACCGGAAGATCTTTATAAGAACGTGGTTTTGTTTTGTAAATCTCGCAGTGGTGCGGGCAGTTCATTGGTTTTAAGAAAAACTCCTCTCCTTCCTGCGGGGTTTTAATCGGCTGGAACGAATCTTTACCATATTTTTCCCAGTGGCCTGAAGTGACATACAGGTTTTTATGGCCGATATGTGGTGTAACCACTTGCTCGTAACCCGCTTTAGCTTGTGCCTTAGTCAAGAAGTTAACCAAACGCTCGCGCAAAGCGGTTCCTTTTGGTAACCATAATGGCAAGCCCATGCCCACTTTTTCTGAGAAAGCAAACAATTCCAGTTCTTTACCCAGTTTACGGTGATCGCGTTTTTTAGCTTCTTCGATCATCAACAGGTATTCACTAAGCTCGCTGGCTTTAGGAAAAGTTACGCCATAAATACGGGTCAGCTGTTTTTTGGTTTCGTCGCCGCGCCAGTAAGCGCCGGCCACATTCATCAGTTTTACCGCTTTTATAAAACCTGTGTTCGGAATATGCGGACCACGGCATAAATCGGTAAATGCGCCCTGGGTATAAAAGGTAATTTTACCATCTTCAAGGCCATCAATCAAATCCAGCTTATATTCATCACCCTTCTCGGTGAAATATTTAACAGCATCAGCTTTGCTTACACTTTCACGCACAAAAGTTTCCTTTTGTTTGGCCAGTTCGATCATTTTGGTTTCGATGGCTTTGAAATCATCCGAAGAAAATTCGCGGCCGCCAAAGTCTACGTCATAATAAAAACCGGTTTCAATTGCCGGACCGATACCAAATTTGGTTCCAGGATAAAGCGCTTCTAAAGCCTCGGCCATTAAATGCGCCGATGAATGCCAAAAGGTCGATTTTCCGGCAGCATCACTCCAGGTTAACAATTTTACTGACGAATCAGATTCGATGGGTCTTGTTGAATCCCAAACCTCGCCATTAACCTCAGCGGCTAATACGTTACGGGCCAGGCCCTCAGAAATTGACAATGCAATTTGATGGGCAGAAGTGCCCTTTTCATACTGACGTACAGAACCGTCAGGTAAAGTAATGTTAATCATCTACAACTATGATTTAAATTTTTAAATAAAAAAGTTTTAAAGATCACTTACAATGTGATTTTATTTTGTGCAAAGGTACGAATTTTAGATGGTTATTGATAGATAAACTTGAAATTTTACCTGGCTTGCAGGCCCACTTCATTCAGGTATTTTTTCTGTACAGCTAATACCCGATCAGGGTAAGTATTCAGTTTCTTATACTTCAGCATCAGCTGTTCATGTATTTTCTTCTTTTCATTCATGTTTTGCGTGTGCAGCATCTGCTTTGCCGTTTTACCATAATCGTTTATCGCTTTTAGATAGGAAATTACGTCATTATTAAATTTTTCAGCAGCCTTGCTGGGTTTCAGTGACATGATATCAGCAAGATCTGTTTTCGAGTTATTGATCAGGTTTTCAGCTTTGTTCGATAAGAAAATAGAATCAGGAAATCCGTTCAGATAAACCTTTAATGTATCTTTGAAGACGCTGTCTGTTTCATCGATCTGCTTCATCTGACTTAAGAAAATTGAAGTCACCTTCTCGTTATAGGCATAATCATTGGTAGATGACACACAGCTAAACAATAAACTTAGGGGAAAGAAAAGCAAGGCAAACTTTAACGGTTTCATTTTCTGTTATGGTTTAAAAATTTTTCTTTAAGGTACCTGCGCAAAGGAATGTCCACGAATTTCATCACCAAATAAGAGAAAATAATTAAAAGCAGTACCGAAACGGGGATAACTACCCAAAGCGACGATGCTGCCGGCTGAACTTCGGCCACATAAGTTAAAAATATCCAAACAAATGGATAATGTACCATGTAAAGCGGGTACGAGATTTCGCCTGATAGGTTACAGATCTTTTTAAACGATGGGTTTAATGTTGCTCCTGCGCCCAAAGCCACTAAAAGTGGAAAGTAAAACAGTACGAGTATAGGTTCGGTAATGAAATTGTATTTATCGTTAAAAGGAACTAAAAAGGCTGCGAGCAACAATACAATCATCCCTAAAAAGCCAAGCCTATTTTTGATTATCCAGTTTAAGCGATAAACCAACATACCTGCCGTAAAAGAGTACAGCACACGCGCCCCGCCGTCCCAAAAATTCTGTCCGCCCCATCCACCACCTACATTGGTAGCACGAACCGCAACATAACAGAGGCATACTGCCCCAATAACCACCAAAGGGATTAGTTTTTTTTTGCCCAGGCGATAAAGCACAATGATGTAAAAGATATTGGCAATATACTCCCAAAATAACGACCAGGCCGGTGCATTTAAGCAGAATAAATTGGTATACCGCTCGGGCATAGCCGGATATGGGATTAAAAAAACCGAGGATAAAAATAAAAGAAAGGTCTTTCCGAGCCCATAAACGTCATAAAGATCGCTATACGGATCAACAAGGAAAGTGATCAGCCCTAAAACCGAACCGATAACCACCAGCGGATGCAAACGGATCAGTCTTAATTTAAAAAACTGTGTAATGCCGATATGTGGTGCACGGCTATCGTAAGCATAGGCAATAACAAAACCGGATAAACAGAAAAAGAAATCGACTGCCAGGAAACCATGCGAAAGAAAGTTCTTATTGTAATTGGTAATGGCGATTTCCATAAAATGATAAATCACCACTACAATGGCTGCTACCCCTCTTAATCCATCCAAAATTTCAAAATGCTGCTTGCTTGCTAGTAAATTCGTACGGTTTTCAGTTGTAATCACTTTGGCTAGTTAATATTTTCTATCAATAATAGTCATTCTTGTTTTATATGGCAAAATTACGGCATACAATGAAGTATAATATTCAAAAATGATACAAAAAAGCCCTTAAAGCTTAAGCTTTAAGGGCCAAATAGAATTATTATGGTGGTTGTAATTCCTGACTTCCGAAGTTTGTGCCTTGCGCTGTGCCATGCCAACTTCTGAAATCTAAAGTCTAAGATACTAGTTCATCCCAAATGCCCTGATCTGGCCACCGCCACCAGGTCTGTTCTGTCTAAAACGTTTCATCATGTTCTCCATTTTAGTTTTATATTCTTCAGCAGTAATCAGTTTTGCCTTTTTGGGTGCGGTTACATCTTTCGAACTTACATTTCTGTATTCGATGCTTTTGGCAATAGAACTGTTGCCCCGCCCTTCAATAGCCAGAACCGCGCCTTCTGTCCACATATTTGGATTTGGAGAAAAATCGAAGCCTAAATCTTTGGTGTACCAGATTTTGGTTTCTTCGACAACGTTTTTATCCATATCCAAAATTTTGATTGGCCTGGTCGATCTTACAATTGCCTGGTGACAGGTAAAACCTAAAATCTGTTTGGTAGAATCGGTTTTAACCACTTCGATGGTTGGCGCCACAGGTTTTGCCTTGGTTGTATCGTTCGGGTTTCCGCCACCCATCCTGAACGAACCTATAGGGCCCGATGTAGACAAGGTTAACTTGCTTGGCATGTAGTATGTTGTATCGTTCAGGTCAAAAACTTCTACCAGGCTTTTATCAGCGAAAGTATAATAGTATTCGCGGTTACCACCTCCGCCACCAAAACGCATCATCATACGGCCCATTCCGCCGCCACCGCCACCTGCACCATTGCTGTCTTCGGTTTCTTCAACAGGCATATAACTGGCATTTGTTGCCGTAAACAATAATTCGAAATTGGTTTTACTTGATGAAGGCATCCTAGCCTTCATCTGGTCGGTTAACTGTATACCGCTGGCCGAGGCCATAGCAGCCGGATCGATGGTATTTTCAAACTGTATTGCGCCTGAAGTTTTCTTTTGTGCATTTGCAACAGCCACAATAGACATTACTCCCATTAACGCGATGAATATTTTTTTCATTATGATTTTGTTTTGTCTGTTAGATATAAAAGCCTTTAAAAGGTTTAACAAAGATATTGTAGATTGCAATATAAAACATGTTAAAGATTGTAATTAGATGCCCTAAAGACAGATTTGTGCTGAAAGTAATTTAAATATTACAATCCTGATGATTTCCGATCATTGATCAACTCATCCAATTGATCTGATCTTTTCTTTCAGGAAAGCAATACCCGTAGTTCTTTTGCAACAATCCCGCCCCTTGCTTAATCCCGATAAAAACACGTTAAATTAAATAGAAAACCTATCAGGTTTCAGAAATCTGGTAGATTTAAAGATCTTCTCCCTTTAGGGGCTGAGGGCTAATATTCAGTACTCTCCAGCCAACCGTTACAAAGCACATCGGCAATGTGCATGGTTTTGATCGGCAGCTTATTTTTATCGATATACCCCTGAAGGTGTAAAAGGCACGATAAATCCGTAGAAATAATATAATCGGCTTGTTGAGCCAATGCATGGTTAACTTTCTGTTCGGCCATGGCTGAAGAAATAGCGTCGAATTTTACGGCAAAAGTACCGCCAAAACCGCAGCACATATCGGTATCTTCCATTTCGATCATTTCCAAACCATGTACTTTTGATAAAAGCTGGCGGGGTTCATCTTTGATTTTGCATTCGCGTAAAGCGCTGCACGAATCGTGATAAACCGCTTTACCTTCCAGTTCAGCACCGAAATAATCTTTTTTGGCCACATTGATCAGGAAATCAGAAAGCTCCCAGATATTCGATTGCAGGCTACGGCATTTGTTGTGTACAATAGTATTGGTAAAAAGATCGTTAAAACCACCTTTCACCATCCCTACGCACGATGCCGATGGTGCTACCACATAAGTATTTTCGGTAAAATCGTTCAGAAATTTCGTACCCACTTCTTTCGCTTCATCCCAATACCCCGCATTATATGCCGGTTGTCCGCAACAGGTTTGCTTTGAATTATAGCTCACCTCACATCCCGATTTTTCCAGTAACCTTAGCGTATTAAAGGCAGTTTCGGGGTATAACTGATCTACAAAACAGGGAACAAATAATTCTACTTTCATCATATACTAAACGACTGCAAACTTACAATTTTGCCGGTTATTTGCGCTCAATTTTCCTTGAGATCAGCAAAAAGATTAATCCAATTATAAAAAATGATGCCAAAGCGATGATCGATTGACGCATATTATGCGTAATCCCCTCAATAAGCGCAAAACTGAATAAACCGATAACAATTGCCAATTTCTCTGTAGCATCGTAAAAACTAAAAAAAGACGCCGTATCTGTAGTGTTTTCAGGAATGTTTTTCGAATAAGTGGAGCGCGACAATGATTGTATACCCCCCATTATTAATCCCACTATTGCTGCCAGGACATAAAACTGCAAAGCGTTTGTGATGGTATAGCCATAAATACAGCAACCTATCCAGATGAGCACCACAATGATTAAAACATTTATATTCCCCAGTTTCTTTGCTAAAAGCGACATTAACCAGGCGCCTAAAATGGCAACCAATTGAATAATGAGTATTACGGCAATCAAACTTCCCGATTCCAGTTTTAAAACCTTGGCACCAAAACCGGCTGCTGCCAGCATAATGGTTTGTACGCCCATTGAATAAAAGAAAAAAGCAAGGAGATAGGTTTTTAAAAAACTCATCTGTTTAAGTTGGTTCCACACTTTCACAAATTCGTGGAAACTACTTTTTATAATCCCCCTACCTGCTGCTGAAGGATTGGGTAAATCTTTGGGTAACACCTTAAATGGAATCTGGGCAAATAAAAACCACCAGATGCCCACAAGCAAAAATGAGATCTGTGCAGGCAGCGATTTATCCGTTATACCGAATAGTTCGGGTTTCAATACAAAAACAAAGCAGATGAGTTGTAACAAAACACTTCCAACATAGCCATAAGAAAAACCCTGAGCACTAACCTTATCCTGATTTTCGGCAGAAGCAACAATTGGCAGGTAAGAATTGTTAAACATTACTCCGCCTACATAGCCCATAGCGGCCAGAACAAAGCAGATAATTCCCGCTTCCAGCGTTTCAAGTTTAAAGAAAAACAATCCCATACAGGCAATTGAACCGATATAAGTGAACAATTGCATAAAAAATTTCTTTTTCCCCTTGGCATCGGCATAAGACGATAATATTGGCAGCAAAACCACCATAATCAGGTAAGCGAATGACAGTGCATAATTGGATAAAACGGTATTAATGAACGTTCTTCCGAAAAAGGTAACTTCATCCCCATGTTCCTTTGTGGTGGTAATGGCTACATAATAAACGGGAAAAATTGTTGAGGTGATGACCAGGTTATAGGCAGAATTTGCCCAATCGAAGAAAGCCCAAGAACGGATGGTTTTCTTATTGTCTTTTTCTATCATTTTTTTCGCTTCGCGGAAAGATTATATTGATTGTTTGATTACAGATTATAGTTCATTACAAAACTAATATTTTATTGCTAACTTGTTTGGTCATTTTTCTCACCTCTCACCTCTCACCTCTCACCTCTCACCTCTCACCTCTCACCTCTCACCTCTCACCTCTCACATCTCACCTCTCACCTCTCACATCTCACATCTCACATCTCACATCTAAATATAATATTTCTTCCCGTCAGTTTTAATCTTACCGGCATCTAATAATTCCCTGATCGTTTCAATCCTTTCAGTTTCAGTTCCATTTTTAATATTGGTAACCAGGTCATCGAGGCCTAAAGGTTGCTGCTGAAGTAAAGAGAAAATTTCAAATTCGATTTGTTCTCCCATCTTATTTTGGTTTTCCGCTCTTTTTTCAGCCAGACAAACATCGCAGACACCACATTTTGAAGCATGGTATTCATCAAAATAGTTTAACAATTGCACACTCCGGCATACATTAGAGGTAGCATAAGCCACCACCGCATTAATCTGTTTATGTAAAATCTCTTTTCTCAGGTTGAGGTATTTTACATCAAGGTCGAAATGATCCATATCTACCCGGGGCCTGACATATTGCAATTGGGGCTGATCAGTTTGCGGGATATAGGTAAGCAGTTCAATGCTTTGGAGTTTATTAAGCAGTGCGATAATTTCTTGGTAAGAGTGTCCGGTTTTTTTAGCAAGATCAGCTTCATTTATTTTCACAAAACCATCAAAGGCACCTCCATGTGAGCGCAAAATGGTTTTGATAATGCCATCGTAAGCTTTATTTTCGATCTGGAAACGGTAAATATCTTCATGACCGGCAATAAACATTATCCTGGATGGCAGAAAAACACTTTCGGAAAGGGTTAAGTAGCCATCATGCTCTAAAAATTTAAGTGCAGAAATGGTTTTTAATATACTTATATTAAACCGTTTGCAAAAATCGGCAATATCAAAATCAAAGGTTAAACCTTCTCCTGCTCCAAAGGCCAATTGAAAATAATTGCCCAGGTAATGATAGGTTTTTCTGATCTCATCCGGTAAAGGAAAACTATCTAAATACCGGGATTCCAGGCCAAGGATATCAGACTGATGGGCCAATAGCACCGCATAGCTCCTTTTTTCATCACGTCCGGCCCTTCCGGCTTCCTGGTAATACGCCTCCAGGCTCTCGGGCAGATCAAGGTGCACCACAAAACGCACATCGGCTTTATCGATACCCATTCCGAAAGCATTGGTTGCCACCATGATCCGGGTTTTATTGTTTTTCCATTCCTCCTGTTTCAAAAAACGAACGCCACGTTCTAACCCAGCATGGTAAAAATCGGCCTTGATACCATTTCGGTTAATAAAATTGGCTACTTCGGCAGTTTCCCTGCGGTTACGCACATAAACCAGTCCCGCTCCTTTTACATTCTGGCAAATATCGATCAGCTTTTTGTATTTATCTTCGTTACCGAAAACCACATAACTTAAATTTTCCCTGGCGAAACTTTTAACAAAAACCTCTGGGGCTTTCATTTCGAGTTTTTCTATAATGTCTTTTCTTACAAAATCAGTGGCAGTGGCAGTAAGTGCTAAAACCGGAACATCCGGCAAAATTTCGCGGAGTTTGGACAGCTCCAGGTAGGGTGGCCGAAAATCGTAACCCCATTGCGAAATGCAGTGTGCCTCATCAACCGCAATAAGGTTTACATTCATATACGAAATACGCACGCGTACTAAATCGGCCAATAAGCGTTCCGGAGACAGATAAAGGAATTTAATTTTACCGTAGATACAGTTGTCGAGCAGAATATCTATTTCGCGTTTACCCATTCCTGCGTAGATCGCTATGGCTTCGATCCCTTTCGATTTTAGGTTTTCTACCTGATCTTTCATCAGGGCAATAAGGGGCGAAACCACAATGCAAATGCCTTCTTTTACCATTGCAGGCACCTGAAAGCAAATCGATTTGCCACCCCCGGTGGGTAAAAGGGCTAAGCTATCTTTCCCTTCTAAAACCGAAGCAATAATATCTTCCTGCAGTGGCCTGAAAGCCTGGTATCCCCAATATTTTTGTAAAATCTCTATTGCTGTCATAAATCGGCAGTATCAAAACTATAAAAAAGCTGTTGATATTGCTAAATTGCAGCACAATTAATCAAAAATTTGATGAAACACCTCTATTTTCTCTCTGCTCTCTCCTTGCTGTTTTTCAGTTCTTATGCCCAGGAAAAAAAATGGGACATTGAAAAATATCTGGGTACTACAAAAAACTTCACCCTAAATACAGATGAAGGTACCTGGATGAACCTTGATGTAAGTGCCGATGGACAAGAAATTGTTTTTGATTTACTGGGCGATATCTATGTGATGCCAATTACCGGTGGCATGGCCAAACTGATCAGTGGAGGTGCTGCCTGGGATGTACAGCCAAGGTTTAGTCCAAACGGGAAATACATCTCTTACACAAGTGATAAAAGCGGAGGCGATAATATCTGGATCATGAACCGCGATGGTTCAGGCAAAAAACAGGTTACCAAAGAGAATTTCAGGTTATTGAATAATGCTACCTGGATGCCAAATAGCGAATACCTGGTAGCCAGAAAGCATTTTACGGCCAGCCGGTCATTAGGTGCCGGTGAAATGTGGATGTACAGCATAAATGGTGGCGATGGTGTACAATTAACCAAGCGAAAAAATGATCAACAGGATGCCGGTGAGCCAAATGTTTCGCCAGATGGAAGGTACGTTTATTTTAGCGAAGATGTTAGTCCTGGGCCGAATTTCGAATACAGCAAAGATCCCAATGCAACCATTTATGCCATCCGTCAGCTCGATTTAACCACAGGAAAATTAACTACCTTGATTAATGAGCAGGGCGGCGCCTGTCGCCCAC
The DNA here is from genome assembly GCF_014196715.1 of Pedobacter zeae. Lineage (GTDB taxonomy): Bacteria > Bacteroidota > Bacteroidia > Sphingobacteriales > Sphingobacteriaceae > Pedobacter > Pedobacter zeae. The sequence continues at coordinate 948,404 of NZ_JACIEF010000001.1, read as the reverse complement.
AGGTTTCACCTGACGGAAATATGATCGCTTTTGTAAAACGTGTGCGTTTAAAATCTACTTTGTATGTACAAAATCTTAAAACTGGCGAAGAATGGCCTGTAAATGAAGATTTATCGCATGATCAGCAGGAAACCTGGGCAATCTTTGGTGTTTATCCGAATTTTGCGTGGACCCCAGACAGCAAAAGCATTGTTTTTTATGCGAAAGGAAAAATCAGGAAAACGGAAATCAGCACATTGATCAACACTACCATTCCTTTTCAGGCCAATACCATTCAAACTGTACAGCAGGCTTTACATTTTGAGCAACAGGTTTTCAGCAACGAGTTTTCATCCAAAATGCTGAGACAACTTACGACCTCCCCTGATGGAAAAACAATCGTTTTTAATGCTGCAGGATATCTATATAAACAGGAATTACCCGTAGGAATACCCGAGAGGCTAACCAATGGTTTAGATTTCGAATTCGAACCGGCTTTTAGTCCGGATGGGAAATATGTAGTGTATACTACCTGGAGTGATGAATTACGCGGAGCAATAAAAAGAACCGATCTAAAATCAGGTAAAACCATTACGCTGAGCGATGAAAAAGGTTTTTATTACTCCCCACAATATTCGACCAAAGGCGATAAGATTGTTTTCAGAAAAGGAAGCGGAAATGACGTATTAGGTTACAATTATGGCCGTGGAACCGGCATTTTTATTATGCCGGCTAGCGGGGGGGCGAAAACTTTAATTTCTGATAACGGCATACGCCCGCAGTTTAACAATACCGATACCCGTATTTATTTCCAAAGTTATGCGGATGGCAAAAAGGCTTTAAAAAGCATCGATCTAAATGGTGCAAATGAAAGAACGCATTTTACTTCGCAATATGCAAACCAGTTTGTTATCAGTCCTGACAATAAATGGCTGGCCTTTAACGAGCTTTTTAACGTTTACATCACACCGATGATCAATGTTGGGACTGCTCAGGATGCTTCTGCCGGAAATAAAGCCATCCCTGTTGCTAAAGTAACTACCGACGGCGGAACCTACATACAATGGAGTACTGATAGTAAAACCCTCCATTGGACATTAGGACCAAAATATTTCACCATTGATGTAAACAGTGCCTTTAATTTTGACGGAACCACTCCAAAAACCGAGGCTTCCTCTGTCGAGATTAATCTGACTTTAAAATCTGATGTTCCTACCGGCACCGTGGCTTTAAAAGGCGCCAGAATCATTTCGATGAAGGGTGACGAAGTAATTGAAAATGGAACCATTCTTACTGACGGAAATAAAATTACGGCGATCGGAAAATCTGATGCGGTAACTATCCCTGCCAATGCCAAAGTAATTGATGTTAACGGCAAAACCATTATGCCCGGTATTGTTGATGTTCACGCGCATTTACGCACCAGTCCGGATGGGATTACACCGCAGAGCGACTGGAGTTATATGGCCAATTTGGCCTTCGGCGTAACTACTTCGCACGATCCATCGAGTAATACGGAAATGGTTTTTAGCCAAAGCGAAATGCTTAGGGCGGGCAGAATGATTGGACCAAGAGTTTATTCTACAGGTTCTATTTTATATGGTGCCGATGGCGATTTTAAAGTAGTGATTAACAGTTTGGATGATGCACTGGCCCATTTACGCAGGTTAAAAGCAGTTGGAGCCTTTTCGGTAAAATCGTACAATCAGCCACGGAGAGAGCAGCGCCAGCAGATTTTAGAAGCCGCCAGGCAGTTAAAAATGGAAGTTGTACCTGAAGGGGGCTCTACTTTTTTCACCAATATGAATATGGTTGCTGACGGCCATACCGGAATTGAGCACAGTATCCCGGTTTTACCGGTTTATAAAGATGTAACCACACTTTGGAACAGTACCGAAGTGGCTTATACCCCTACATTAATTGTGGCTTATGGAGGGCAATGGGGCGAAAACTATTGGTACGATAGAACAAATGTTTGGGAAAACGAAAAATTGATGACTTATACGCCACGCTCCATAATAGACGCAAGGGCCAGACGCAGAACCACTTCAGAATACAGCGATTATAACCACATCGATATTGCCAAAGCAGCGAAACAGATTGCAGATGGGGGTACCAAAGTTAACCTGGGCGCACACGGACAGATCCAGGGTTTAGGGGCACATTGGGAGTTGTGGATGCTGGTTCAGGGTGGTTTTAGTCCGCTGCAGGCCATTAGGGCAGCAACGTTAAATGGTGCGAGCTATTTGGGTATGAACAAAGAAATTGGTTCATTGGAAGTGGGTAAATTAGCAGATATGGTGATTATGGATGCCAATCCCTTAGATGACATCAGGAATTCGGAAAAGATCAAATATGTGATGATCAATGGTCGTCTTTATGACAGCGCTACCCTAAACGAAGTAGGTACAAGGGAAAAACTCCGCGGAAAATTGTGGTTTGAGAATATTAAGGGAAATGGTTATATCATTCCAACCGGAGAATCAGAAACCTGGACTTTTACGGTTCCGCATTGTGACTAATTTTTTGGTCAATATAAATATGTGCTACAACAGGTAATTTACAGGATATGAAACCCAACAAACTATACCTTGCTTCGTCGCTTGTATTCCTACTACTAAGCGTACTGGTTTTCTCGTATAGCGGTTATTACATTTTGGGTATCCAAACGGTAAACCTGTTTCTAGCACTGATTGCAATGGCTTACATTACTTCTTTTATTGCCGTAATGAAAAACCGAAAATTTGTTATTGCATGGTTGCTGCTTATCGTAAACTCGATTGTACTCATTTGCATCATTTACTTTCTGACGCATTTTAAAATGAAGATGTAGTGATGGATACCTGAGTAAGTTATGATACAACTTGTTACCTTTTTAAAGCTCTCATACCTGTCGTTCTTGAACGCAGTGAAGAATCGTCTAAAGGGTAGATTTAAGAACGACACTTAACTGAGCTCTCAAATTGGAACCTGTATTTTTACCCCAAATAGACCCTGAATCGAGTTTAGGGCGACGGAAATGCGAGAAGAAGGCTATTTCATTAGATATTTTTAGATGAAAAAAAGCATTATAAATTTTAACTGGAAATAGTTAGCCCGAATAAAGCTCCCATTCTTGTCATTCTGAACGCAGTGAAGAATCTTTAATACGAAAAGGGCGTCATTAAAAATAAAGGACGACAGTCAACCTGATTTTTTGAGAAGTACTCACAAAACCAACAAGCCATATGCTCTTAACGTATTGATGGGTTTAGAATACCAAAAAAGTTCAAAGTTTTCCAATGTTGTTTCAAAATCGGCCTTAATCTCCTGAAAAGTATATACTTTTTCATTCGATACCGAAATTTTATCTAAAAGGGTGATTAACCATTCGCCTTCTTTTTTATTCGTTTGAATCGTAAAAGTTTCCTTTTTATCGTGAAATGTAAGTGAAACCATTTCCCAGGTATTTCCTTTTTTAGATTTCGTAAAATAATCAGATACAGGCTTTCCTCCTATCCACACTACTTTTGCTGTGGGTTTGATATTAAAATGATCCCCTTCATCTAATGCGCTTTCGATAAAATCGGCAGGGATTTTCGTCCTGGGAATCTTAAAATCAAACCAATCTTGCAGTTCATAATCAAAACAGATACCGTGCATAAAATTGAAAAGTGATTTTTTCAGTCCATAGCTGAATTTATTGTGGTCGATTCCGGTTTTATCAATATAGTTAATATCGTTGTTGGCAAAAGTGCCAATGGCTTCGGTTTCTTTAACTACGCCAAATTTTTCTGGGTACATCCCAACCGGGCTATGCGCGGTCATGGCAAACTGGTGCCAAAAGCCAGATTGCAGTATGCCTAATTCAAATAATTGACGAACCATTTCCAAACTATCGACTGTTTCCTGTACCGTTTGAGTAGGATAACCATACATTAAATAAGCATGTACCATAATCCCGGCTTCGGTGAAATTACGGGTTACCCGAGCTACCTGTTCTACTGTTACCCCTTTATCGATCAGTTTTAACAAACGATCGGATGCTACTTCCAACCCGCCAGAAACAGCAATACAACCTGAAGCCTTGAGCAACAAGCATAAATCACGGCTAAAGCTTTTCTCAAACCGGATATTTGTCCACCAGGTAACCGCCAATTTCCTTCTGATAATCTCTAATGCCACTTCACGCATGAGTGCTGGCGGAGCTGCTTCATCCACAAAATGGAATCCATTTTGCCCGGTTTTAGCACATAAAACCTCCATGCGGTCAACAATTAATTTGGCAGCAACAGGTTCGTAAACTTTGATGTAATCCAATGAAATATCGCAAAAGGTACACTTGCCCCAATAGCAGCCATGTGCCATCGTAAGTTTGTTCCACCTCCCATCGCTCCACATGCGGTGCATGGGGTTAACAATTTCAATTACTGAAATGTACTTATCTAAAAACAGCCCTGTATAATCGGGAGTGCCTACATCGGCCTGTTTGTAGTCGTTTCTGAAAGCATCGTTGCGATAAACCACTTTACCTTTTTCAAGCAGAAAAGTTCGCTTATAAAAATGGGCTTCTTCAGGGATGGGATGTGTAATATTATGGTACAGCAATTCGATCGGCAGCTCCCCGTCGTCGAGGGTGATGTAATCAAAAAATTCGAAAACCCTTACATCCGACAAGGATCTTAATTCGGTGTTTGGAAAACCACCCCCCATAGAAATTTTGATCTCAGGATGATTGGCTTTTACCCATTGTGCACAACGGAAAGCACTGTACAAATTGCCCGGAAAAGGCACGGAAATCAAAAATAATTTGGGTTGTACCGTTTCAATTTTCCTTTTTAAAATCGAAATCAGGATATGATCAATATAAGTGGGTTCTTTTGATAAGGCATTATATAACTCATCAAAAGAGTTCGCACTCCTGCCTAAACGTTCGGCATAGCGGCTAAAACCAAAATTTTCGTCGATGCACTCTACGATATAATCGGATATATCCTCAAGATAAAGTGTGGCCAGATGTTTTGCTTTATCCTGTGTACCCATAGCCCCAAAGGCCCAGTCGAGCTCTTCTAACTGCGAAAAGCGGGAAGCCTGAGGCAAAAAATCATCACTACAGATTTGTAAGGCCAGTGTTGGGTTTTTCCCTTGAAGGAAGCCGATTACAGCATCAATGGTTTTTAAATACTCATCCTGTAAAGCAAAAATACGCCTGGCATTATCGCTTTTTGGTTTTGGACCGTCTTCACTTCGACTCCGCTCCGTGTGACAGAATAGATCCTCTAATCCTTTTTTAGAAAACAGCTCTAAAATAACCTCAATTCCCAAATCAGCCTGTGATGAGCTGATATTTTTGGTGTTCAGAAAACCTTTTATATACGCCGTTGCTGGATATGGGGTATTCAGCTGGGTAAATGGCGGTGTAATGGCAAAAATTTCGGTTTTCAAAAGGAATTGTTTTTCTGCAAAAGTACAGGATTTTTATAAGTTTTAGCGGTGTAATTTTAACACTATAGCACTAACTCAATATGAACTGCGATTAAGTTTCCACGTTTTCTGTGATTCAGTGACCGTTGATTGCCTTTCCGCTCAACAACAAACTAAAAGCCCACTTAACACGTTTTATCCTTACATCAACACCTTTTTGGCCTGCATGAAAGTTTTTTATTTGTACATTCTGATGCTTTGGACGCAAATCAGCTTTGCGCAGAAAACATTTATATTCCCTAAAATTAAAACACAAGGTACTGCTGTGGAGCAGCTTACACCGGCCAGCTGGAAAGTGATCGATCAGGTTAACGGCGACCTGAACAATGATGATTCAGCAGATTTAGCTGTGGTTTTTGAATACAGTAAAGCGGTTGATGAAACCCGTGCGTATGGCGACAATAGCAATGCCTTCATAAAAGAAACACAAAAACCGAGAATTTTAGCCATATTTTTCAGGGATAAATCGACAGGTATTTTAAGTTTATCTACGCAGAATAACGATTTTATCTTACGCTCAGAAGAAGGTGGTAAACTGGGTGACCCACTGCAGCAGATGGCGATTAAAGACCAACAGCTTTATCTACGTTTTCAGGGAGGTTCTGAATGGCGCTGGGAATTAGGCTATACTTTTAAATTCGAAAATAAAGATTGGTTTTTAACCAGTGCGATTAACCTTTATTACAACCAAAATAACGGCGACATGACCGAAAGGGTTTATGATTTTAAAACGCGTGAATTATTTACCACCGTTGGTAATCTGCACAGAAGGGATATCGGCAACAAGAAAACCAGTGAAGTTTTATATTTTTCGCAACTGAGAACTTTTAAAACATTTAAAAAACCCTGGGCATGGGAAATTATGCCGGATGTTTATTTGTAAAGGAACAATCTTCAAACCTATCAGGTTTTGAAACCTGATAGGTTTTATAAATTCTGCGCTATCACAAAACCACTTGCCCAGGCCCATTGAAAGTTATAGCCCCCCAGCCAACCGGTAACATCCAAACATTCGCCGCCAAAAAACAGGTTGGGGATTTTTTTACATTCCAGCGTTTTAGAAGAAATTTCGTTGGTATCAATTCCGCCACGCATTACTTCCGCCTTATCGTAACCTTTATCGCCTGCAGGTTTAACCTTAAAATGGTGGATCGTTTGTTCAATTAAATCAATTTCTCCTTTTGTTAATGCAGCAACGGGTTTATTTAAAGGCAAAAACTTGTCTAAAGCATCAGTGAACTTCCTGGTATAAATCCGGTTCAGCATGGTCGACAATAATGTTTTGCCGTTTGTTTTCCTTTCCTCATCCAGTAATGCGACTATATTCTGTTGAGGCAACAGGTTCAGGTTGATGGTTTCGCCCCTTCTCCAGAATGAAGAAATCTGCAAAATAGCCGGACCGCTTAATCCCCAATGGGTAAAAAGAATGTTTTCTTCGAAAGCTATCTCATTATTACTTGCTTCACAAAAAACAGAATTACCCGAAAGCCGTGCAAACCACTCTTCATCTTTTCCAGTAATGGTTAAGGGAACCAACGCCGGAGCGGTTTCGATTATTTTCAGCCCCTGTTTTCTGGCAAAACGCAAGGCAAAATCGGTAGCACCCATTTTTGGAATAGGGAGACCACCCGTAGCAATAACGAGCTTTTCGGAAGCTAAAACAACTGTTTTTCCATTTTTCTCATAAGTTACTTTAAAGCCAGCAGGTAGTATTTCAATATCCTTTACATCAGCACTGCACCTAATTTCCTGACCAAAATCTTCACAAACTGAAGTAAAAACCTGCACTACGTCTTTGGCATTTTTATCATCAGGGAACAATTGCCCCAGGGTTTTTTCTTTGCCCTGAATGCCATAGGTTTCAAAAAAGCTGATGGTATCGTCAACCGTCCACTGGGTAAAGGCCGATTTTACAAAATGCGGGTTGGCAGATATAAACTGCTCAGCTGATGTAAATTGGTTTGTAAAGTTGCAGCGACCGCCTCCAGAAATTAAAATTTTAGCACCGGGTTTTTCGTTTTTCTCGAGTACAATTACCTTCTTTCCCAGATATCCTGCCTGTACCGCACACATCAATCCGCAAGCACCAGCCCCAATAATTATTGCATCAGCATTCATCAATAAATTTATTATGGTTACTTTTGCACAAAAGTAGCATTATTTTCAAGCGCATGGCAAAACAGATTAGCGAATTAAAATTAGGTATTTTAGGTGGCGGGCAATTGGGCAGGATGCTCATTCAACAGGCAATCAATTACAATGTAACCACATTAGTTTTAGACCCGGATCCTGATGCTCCCTGTAAACATATTTCAAATTATTTCGAAAATGGTTCCATTACTGATTTTGATACCGTTTATAACTTTGGAAAAAAAGCTGATATCATCACCATTGAAATTGAAAAGGTAAATATCGATGCGCTGGAACAGCTCGAAAAAGAAGGTAAAAAAGTTTTTCCTCAATCGAGGGTGATCCGTTTAATTCAGGATAAAGGTGTACAGAAGCAGTTTTTTAAAGAAAATGATATTCCTACCTCTCCTTTCCAGATTGTAAATACCAGGGAAGATATGGAGAACAGTCCTTTCCATTTTCCATACATTCTGAAATTAAGAAAAGATGGTTACGATGGTAAAGGTGTAATGAAAATCAATAGTGCAAAAGACCTTGATAATGCCTTTGATGCCCCATGTATTATTGAAAAATTAGTCGATTTTGATAAAGAAGTTGCCGTAATTGTGGCGCGCAATGCCAATGGCGATATGAAAACCTTCCCTATGGTGGAGATGGAATTTAATCCGGAAGCCAACCTGGTCGAATTTTTGATTTCTCCTTCAACTTTTGCGGAAAGTTTACAGCAAAGGGCAGAAAATATTGCCAAAAACATTGCTTCAGCCATGAACATCACCGGAATCTTAGCCGTTGAGATGTTTGTTTGCAAAGATGGAGAATTATTGGTTAATGAAGTTGCTCCCCGCCCGCACAATAGCGGTCACCAAACCATTGAAGGCAATTATGTTTCTCAATTTGAGCAACATTTACGCTCCATCTATAATTTACCATTGGGCGATACCAGCAGCATTACCAATGCCATCATGATTAATCTGCTAGGTGAAAAAGGCCATGAAGGTGTAGCCAGATACGAAAATTTAGAGAAAATTCTGGCTGTTGATGGTGTTTATGTTCACTTGTACGGTAAAAAGTATACCAAACCCTTCCGCAAAATGGGCCATGTAACCATTGTAGATATCGACAGGGAAAAAGCGATCGAAAAAGCACGGTTTGTACAAAAAACATTAAAAGTAATCGCATAAGTTCTGGAATGAAAGCTAAAACCAGGATGGCACAGATCAAAGGAAATTAAAAAAGAAATCAAATAAATATGAGTCAAGAAAATTCAAATTCGGCATTGGTTGGAATTATAATGGGCAGTAAATCAGATCTGCCTGTAATGCAGGATGCTGCTGATGTATTAAAAGAATTTGGAATAAACTACGAAATTACGGTTGTTTCTGCTCACAGAACACCAGAACGCATGTTTAATTATGCTAAAGATGCACAAGGCCGTGGTTTGAAGGTAATTATTGCCGGTGCCGGCGGTGCTGCTCATTTGCCAGGTATGGTAGCTTCCATCACTACCTTACCCGTAATCGGCGTTCCCGTTAAATCATCAAACTCAATAGATGGCTGGGACAGCATTTTATCGATTTTACAGATGCCCAATGGCATTCCGGTAGCTACAGTGGCCTTAAATGCTGCTAAAAATGCAGGTTTACTGGCTACGCAAATCCTGGCCACAGCTGATGACACTTTAACAGTTAAAATGCAGGCTTATAAAGATGATTTGAGAAAAAAGGTTGAGGAAAGTGCTGATAGTCTTTAGTTTTAAATGTAAATCATAAACTTAAAGAGTCGTCATTTCGAGCGGAGTTGCAACGCAGCCGAGAAATCTATTTAGATAGATCTCTCCATTCCGCTGCGCTTCAGTCGAGATGACGACAACTTTATATAATATATCACCAATATATTATTCGATATCTATAATATCGCCGGGTTTGCAATCTAAAACCTTACAGATCGCTTCTAAAGTATCGAACCTTACTCCTTTTGCCTTTCCGGTTTTTAATATCGATAGATTTACAATCGTTAAGCCAACCTTTTCTGAGAGCTCGGTTAACGACATCTTTCGTTTGGCTAACATGATATCTAAATTAATAACGATAGGCATGATCAGCTTTATACAAATGATTCATTTTCTTGTTTGATATCAACGCCAACTTTAAAAGCAAAACCAAATGCCATTAAAACTAAGCCGATAATTGTTTCCGTATCCAATAATCCTACACCATTGCTCAGATAATAACCCGAATCGTTCAGGTTTAAATTGAGGATACAATTAATAAATAATTCTTGAGTAAGCCACCTTATAATAGGCAAACAGATTAATATTACACTGCACCACATAATAATTGATGTGTTTTTCCTGGTAAATACCTCATTTACAGTAAGGGATTTAAAAAACCGTTTCACAGAAAGAATTATAAAACCTATACTGAGAAAATAAATTAAATAAACCAATTGAAAACCGATCGCAGGCAAAGAAAATAACTCGGTATAAGTTTTAAACCTTAATTGCACCATCGCCCTCTTGGTTTCACTTACTAAAACCTTATTATTAAACCATTTGGCTAATCCTTCATTTTTAGATACAACCTTATTTTTTATTGATGGCTCTGCTTTTACATTGTATACCCCATACCATTTGATGCCTTGAGTAGCACTTGGTACACCTGAGCTAAATAACTTAATCAACAGGATTATAACGTATAAAACCAATGCCACAGTTGCCAATCCATTTAAGGCTTTAATTACTTTGCTTTCTGAGAGTTTCATCATCAATTCATTTGAGTATGAAACAAACATAAAACAATATTTAAAATAAAACAATAAAAATTTATCGTTTTATTTTAAAAACATAATTCGATTGTATCTGCCAACTATTAATTGCCGACTGAAAACGGATCAGTTCAAACTTGGATCTGCCGGAAAATTACTGATGTGTGCGTATTTCGGGCCTAAGTTTACAATCACGTCTCTCCATAACTTTTCGTCGTCGTTACTGAAAATAAGGTCAGGGTTAAATTTATCGCTCACCATCCAGGCATTTTGCTCTATTTCGCGGTCTAACTGGCCCTTATCCCATCCCGAATAACCCATAAAAAATTTAATTTCATCAGCATTAATTGCATTGGTATTAATGAGGATTTTAAGCGTTTCAAAGTTCCCACCCCAGTACAAACCATTTCCGATATCTTCGCCGCTTTGAAGTTTATCGTAACTTCTATGGATAAAATGCAGGGTATCAGCTGCAACAGGTCCGCCGAAATAGATATAATTTTGCGCGCTCCACAAATCCTGGATCACATCATTTAAAACCAGGTTTCCTACCTGGTTAAGGATATAACCCACCGTACCATCTTCACCATGTTCGGTCAGGAGCACAACAGATCTCTTAAAATTGGGATCGGCCATAAAGGGTTCTGAGATAAGCAAGCGGCCGGTTTTTGGTTTTATATTGTTCAGCATGATGATAATCATTTGTTACACCGTAAAAGATGCCTATTTTTGTTAAATGCAAGTTACAAATGAATTTCTACAAAACCTGCGCCAAGATTACAAAAGCGCTTCACTGGACGAATCTGATGTTGACCAGGATCCGGTTGTCCAGTTTCAGAAATGGTTTCAGGATGCAGTTGACGCCCAGATCTACGAGCCCAATGTAATGACTTTGGCTACGGCAGATAAAGCCGGCCGGCCAGATGCCCGTATCGTGTTACTTAAAGGCGTTGATACAGATGGATTCAGGTTCTTTACGAATTACCTGAGTGCAAAAGGAAAAGAACTGAAGCGGAACCCTTTTGCAGCATTGGTATTTTTCTGGCCCGAACTGGAAAGACAGGTAAGAATTGAAGGAACGGTAGAAAAACTGGATAAAGAAACTTCCGAAGAATATTTCAATACCAGACCTGTTGATAGTCAGATCGGAGCGGTAGCCTCTCCACAGAGTCAGGTTATTCCAAACAGGGTATTTCTGGAGGAAAAATTTGAAGCTTTAAAAACTGAAAGTGCTGGTAAAGGTATAGCCAAACCTGCACATTGGGGCGGTTATATCGTTAAACCTACCCGGATAGAATTTTGGCAAGGCAGAAGCAGCCGGCTGCACGACCGGATAAATTTCGAAAAGGTTAAAGGAACCTGGACCAAAACCAGGTTGGCACCATAAGGTTGTTATAAAATTAAAAGAGATCACCTACAGCGCAAGATCTTTATTCAATTAATTGTTTACCATTAAATTCTCTTTTTTAATCGCCTAAAGATGAAACAAATCGCAGTTATAGGATCGGGTACCATGGGAAATGGCATCGCCCATACTTTTGCACAGTTCAATTATAAAGTAAACCTGGTTGATATCAACCAGCCTGCATTGGATAAGGCAATACAAACCATTACCAAAAATTTAGACAGGCAGGTTGCCAAAGGAACCTTAACGGAGGATCAGAAAGCGGCCACTCTTAATCACATCACCACCTATACCTCAATAAAAGATGGCGTTCAAAGTGCCGATTTGATTGTAGAAGCCGCTACCGAGAATATAGACTTAAAACTAAATATTTTTAAGGATTTGGATGCGTATGCACCTGCACATGCTATCCTGGCTTCCAATACCTCCTCCATTTCCATTACGCAGATTGCTTCCGTAACCGGTAGAGGTGATAAGGTAATCGGCATGCACTTTATGAACCCGGTTCCGGTGATGAAATTGGTTGAGGTAATAAGGGGTTATGCCACGAGTGATGAAACAACCGGTACAATTATGTCGCTTTCGCAAAGTTTAGAAAAAGTACCGGTAGAAGTAAATGATTACCCTGGCTTTGTAGCCAACCGCATTTTAATGCCAATGATTAATGAAGCCATATATACTTTATATGAAGGCGTTGCAGGTGTTCATGAAATCGATACGGTAATGAAACTGGGAATGGCCCATCCTATGGGTCCGCTGCAATTAGCCGATTTTATAGGCCTCGATGTTTGTTTAGCAATTTTAAAGGTGCTGCATGATGGTTTTGGAAATCCTAAATATGCGCCTTGTCCTTTATTGGTAAATATGGTTACTGCAGGCAAAAAGGGTGCCAAAAGTGGCGAAGGTTTTTATAAATATACTCCGGGATCAAAAGAACTTGTGGTTTCTGATAAATTTAAAAATTCCTAATTTTTTTAGCATTTAATTTTATATTTGCTGTATGAATGAGCATCTGGACCCTGAAGCAAGCAACCTAACCCCTACCGATCGTGATATCGAACGGGTTTTAAGGCCGCAGGCTTTTGAAGACTTTACAGGGCAGGAAAAAGTGATGGAAAACCTGAAGATTTTTGTTCAGGCCGCAAAACTCCGTGGAGAAGCCTTAGACCACGTGCTTTTGCATGGTCCTCCGGGATTGGGCAAAACTACCCTCTCACATATCATCGCTAATGAAATGGCCACCGGTATAAAGGTAACTTCAGGCCCTGTTTTGGATAAACCTGGCGATTTAGCCGGCTTGTTAACCGGACTGGACGAAGGCGATATTCTTTTTATTGATGAAATTCACCGTTTATCGCCTTTGGTAGAAGAATACCTCTATTCGGCCATGGAGGATTTTAAGATCGATATCATGTTAGAAACCGGCCCTAATGCCCGTTCTGTGCAGATATCGCTTAATCCTTTTACGCTGGTTGGCGCTACCACCCGTTCTGGCTTGCTAACCGCTCCTTTAAGGGCGCGTTTTGGGATTAATGCGCGCTTAGCTTATTACGACGCTAAATTATTAACAACGATTGTTTTAAGGTCGTCCGAAATATTAAAAACTCCAATAAGCGATGAGGGTGCTTACGAAATAGCACGCCGCAGCCGCGGTACACCCCGTATTGCCAATGCACTTTTGCGGAGAACAAGGGATTTCGCACAAATTAAGGGAAATGGAAGTATTGATACCGAAATTGCCCGTTATGCATTGGATGCATTGAATGTAGATGAGCATGGCTTGGATGAAATGGATAACAGAATTTTGCTTACTATCATCGACAAGTTTAAGGGCGGTCCGGTTGGTTTAAAAACCATTGCAACTGCCGTTGGAGAAGATGAAGGTACTATAGAAGAGGTTTATGAACCATTTTTAATCCAGGAAGGTTATATTATGCGCACTTCACGTGGACGCGAAGTTACCGAAGCGGCTTATAAACACTTAAAGAAAAATTATCCGGGACAAGCAGGAAAACTGTTTTAATTAAATATTATCCCACAGATTAACTCAGATAAAAAACACAGATCATCACAGATTTGATATGTTGGCTACAGATCCAAAAAATCTTTTTAATCTGCGCGCCTGATCTGCTACATCTGTGGGAAAAAATGAAAAGGTATTTAAAGATCTAACCGATAAGCTTTCCTGAAAATATTATCTGCAATATTATCGGTATTAAAATTGACTAATAACCCCAATTTATACCCTGACAACTTCAAATAGGTAAGTAATTGTTTATGATGGACGTTCGTAACAAATTCAACTGATTTTAATTCAATGACAACCTTTTTTTCTACTAAAAGATCCAATCTATATCCTACATCAACAGTGATTTCTTCGTACTGCATTGGTAAAGAAACCTGTCTTTCTATAAACAAACCTGCTTTTTCTATTTCATATTTTAAGGAGCTTCATAAGCAGATTCAAGCAATCCTGGGCCAAGTGTATTATATACATTAAAAATACTTCCTCTAATAATATAAGATACTTCGTTTTCTGTCATTGCTTAAATCTAAATAATTTATTCCAGAAACATATATATCGAGCTCTATCTGGAAAAACTTGTTTAACAGATTTAAGGAAAACATTAAGGTAACTTCTGTGTTCATTAAATACAAATCAAACCGTATGAATATTGAATTACGTAAACTAACGCTCGAAGATTATGCTGATCTTAAAGAATCAATGTTACAGGCCTACGATAGCATGGGCGGTTCCATCTGGCCAAAATCAAGTATTGCAAAACTTTTAAATATTTTCCCGGAAGGACAACTTTGCATTGCCGTTGATGATAAAGTTGTGGCCTGCTCGCTTGCCATTATTGTAAACTATGATGAGTACGGAGACCGGCACACCTATAAATTAATTACTGGCGACTACTCTTTTACCACACACGATCCAAATGGCGATACGCTTTATGGCATAGAAATTTTCGTGCATCCTGATTTCCGTGGCCTGCGTTTAGGCAGAAGATTGTATGAAGCGCGCAAAGAACTTTGCGAAAGCTTAAACTTAAAAAGCATCATAGCCGGTGGCCGAATTCCGGGATACCATCAATATGCAGAGCAGCTTAGCCCGAGACAGTACATTGATAAAGTAAAAGCTAAAGAAATTTACGATCCTACCCTCACTTTCCAGATCTCTAATGATTTTCACGTCAGGAAAGTATTAAAAAATTATTTACCTGGGGATAAAGAATCGAAAGAATATGCCACCCTCATTGAGTGGAATAATATTTATTACCAGGGCATTGATGCCTCAGCGCGATCGGCAATGACCATCCGTTTAGGCTTGGTGCAATGGGAAATGAGGTTATTCCCAAATATGGAGGCCTTTTACGAACAGGTAGAATTTTTTGTAGATGCTTTGAGTGGTTACAAATCAGATTTCGTCATGTTCCCGGAGCTGTTTAATACGCCCCTGCTGCAGCCATATAACCATTTACCGGAAATTGAGGCTATGCGCAAGCTCGCTGAAAAAACAGAAGAGATCGTACAGAAAATGCACGAATATTCATTAAGCTACAATACCAACATCATTACCGGCAGCATGCCGCTTATTGAGGATGGTAAACTATACAATGCCACTTACCTGTGTCACCGCACCGGGAAAATAGATGAATATAGGAAAATTCACATTACGCCCAACGAGCAAAAATATTACGGTATGATTGGTGGAGATAAAGTACAGGTTTTCGATACCGATTGTGGTAAAGTAGGTATTTTGATTTGCTATGATGTAGAATTCCCTGAATTGAGCCGTATTTATGCCGAGCAGGGTATGCAAATTTTATTTGTACCCTTTTTAACCGATACCCAGAACGGTTATACGCGCGTTCGCCATTGTGCACAGGCAAGGGCCATAGAGAACGAATGTTACGTGGCCATTGCAGGCTGTGTGGGCAATTTGCCGAAGGTCAATAACATGGATATCCAGTTTGCGCAATCTGCAGTTTTTACCCCATCCGACTTTGCTTTTCCAACCAATGCGATCAAAGCCGAGGCAACGCCGAATACCGAAATGGTACTGGTAGTAGACGTTGATCTGCATTTATTGGAAGAACTGCATCATTATGGAACAGTAAAAGTGATGAAAGACAGGCGGAGAGATCTTTACCAGGTTAAACTTTTAAAATAAGTACCATAAAGAAATGCCGGTCAAATTAATGTACCGGCATTTCATTTTTATCTAAAGCTAATTATTTTCTCATCAAAAACCATATCACCAGGCCAATAATTACCGCTAGGGGCAATACCCATTTCAAGGCCTGTCCGGCGCCGTTCTCATCTTTTTCGGTAACTGCCGGTTTGGCTGGTCCCGGATCTTCTTTATGACTTTCGTAATCTTTTTCAATCGGTTTAGGAGCTCCTCCTGATTCCGTATGTTGTGGATCGGTATTTTCCATATCTTATCTTTAATAAGTCCCTCCTTTTC
The DNA here is from genome assembly GCF_014196715.1 of Pedobacter zeae. Classification (GTDB taxonomy): domain Bacteria; phylum Bacteroidota; class Bacteroidia; order Sphingobacteriales; family Sphingobacteriaceae; genus Pedobacter; species Pedobacter zeae. Next base: position 932,190 of record NZ_JACIEF010000001.1, on the reverse strand, counting down.
GGTAAATCCTGGTGGGGAAGAACGATAATCAATTAATTTAGTTTTCATATTCAGAACAAGCGATTAATAAAAATGTTTTAAATCATAAGCCTTATCTTTGCATTTCGGTGTATAACAATTCTGCAAAATATAGCCAGTTGATTAAAGATGAAGCCCTCCGTTTGGGTTTTATGGCCTGTGGCATTTCAAAGGCCGAGTTTCTTGAAGAAGAAGCGCCAAGGCTGGAAAAATGGTTGATGCAAAATCACCATGGCGAAATGAAATACATGGAAAATTATTTTGATAAACGACTCGATCCCAGGCTGCTGGTTGATGGGGCTAAATCAGTAATTTCCTTGTCGCTAAACTATTACACCGAAGAAAAACAGTCAGACCCCAATGCGCCGAAGATTTCAAAGTATGCCTATGGACAGGACTACCATACCGTAATCAAGGAAAAATTAAAGGAACTCACTCATTTTATAGAAGAAAATATCGGAGAGGTTTCCGGAAGGGCATTTGTAGATTCAGCTCCGGTTTTAGACCGTGCCTGGGCGAAAAAATCGGGTATCGGCTGGATAGGCAAAAATTCTAACCTGATCAGTAAAACCGCTGGTTCTTTTTTCTTCCTGGCTGAGTTAATTGTTGATTTGGAACTGGAATACGATCATCCATACCATGCCGATTACTGCGGAACCTGCACCCGCTGTTTAGATGCATGCCCTACCGATGCGATTATCGCACCGCAGGTTGTAGATGGAACAAAATGTATCTCCTACCTCACTATTGAGCTCAAAAATGAAATTCCCGCAGAATTTAGAAATAAAATGAGCAACTGGATGTTCGGTTGCGATATCTGCCAGGATGTTTGCCCGTGGAACCGTTTCTCTAAAGCACACGATGAGGAAGCCTTTAAGCCCGTAAATGGATTGCTGGACTTGAATGCAAAAGACCTGACCGAAATTACGGATGATGTTTTTAAAAAGGTTTTTAAGGGCTCAGCAGTGAAGCGCACCAAATTTGCCGGTTTGAAAAGAAATATCGATTTTTTGAAACCTGAATAATATTTTCGTCATTTCGGGCGAACTGCAACTGGTCCAGAAATCCATATCAATATGTCAGTCTGAGCGGAGTCGAAGACCCGGGACAATATTATATTTAAAGATCTCTCCCCTCGCTTTGCTACAGTCGGGATGACGAAGCATAACAAAACTATCAGTATTAAGCAAGTCAGGCCGAACTAAGCAAATTATAGCGCAACCTGGCTTGCTTAGGCGAACCTATTTTACCGAAAAACTATTATCGCTTTTCACCTTATCGGGTGTATGCGGATCTCCCATCACCACCTTTGATAATTTTTTGCTCGTTTTTACATTTATTTTAACCTGTTTATCTCCTTTTTCCCAAATGCCGATCGTACTGTGGCGCTTTTCAACAGAACCATCTTCATAAGTCAGGGTTAAATCGATAGGTAAAGGCTTAATGCTCTTATTTTCTACAGTAACCGTATAACCGCCTGAAGTTTGATCAACAGCTTTTATGGCCATATCGGTTACGCCATCTTCAAAAAACCAGGCTTTCCAAAACCAGTTCAAATCTTTACCACTACCTGCATTTATGCTATTAAAGAAATCATAGGGCATGGGGTGTTTACCATTCCAGTTTTGAATATAGGTGTGCAAAGCTTTGGTAAACAATTCATCCCCCAGGTAATCTTTAACATATAAATAAGCTAAACCAGGTTTAGGGTAAGAGTTGGTAAAAGAGCCTGATCCTTTTAAATCTGGCGTTAAGGTCATAATCGGCGTATCATCTTTGCCTCCTGAAGATGATGCAGTAGGCTGAACACCATACTCGTCTACGATGGTAGAATCGATCATTGGTGAGATAAGCCACTCGCCAATAGTTGCCCAGCCCTCATCCATCCAGCCATATTTGGTTTCGTTTATGCCCATGTAAAACGGAAACATGGTGTGGAAAATTTCATGATCGGTTAAGGTAATGGCATCAGTACGGTTATCAACAGGGTTGTCGTTCACCATCATAGGGTATTCCATCTGGTCTAAACCATCAAATATTGTTTCGTGGTTATACGGAAAAGGCCATTTCGGGAAAGTATAACTCATGGCTTCTACCGTTTTACTGGCAAAATCGATTACCTCGTAATAATCTTTATGTTTTGAATTAAAAACCGCATCCACGCGGGTTCTTCTTTTCGTTTTGGGATCAACAACCAAACTGCTCGATTTCCACAGGTAATGATCGCTCAAGGCAAATACAAAATCGGTAACATTTTTGGCTTCAAACTTAAAAGTATTGAAAGCATTGGGTTGTGTTACTTTTTTATCAGCCAGATCTTTATCCGTAATCACATCAACAACATTATTGTTTTTTTCAGCAGCCAGCATTCTCGACACCACATCTTTTTGAAAAACCTCGGAGGGATTTTTCAAATCGCCGGTTGCCCAAACGCCATAATCGCCCGGTACGGTAATGGCCGCATTAAACTGATCGAAATCGTTATAAAACTCCTCGGCACCGGTGTAAGGATATTTATTCCAGCCATCAATATCATCATAAACTGCAATACGCGGAAAGAAGTAAGCCACAAAATGAGAACCCTCATCTACCTGACCAGTACGCATATGCGACCCTTTATTTAAAGTATAACTGTAATTAATAGAAAAACTGATTGTTTTTCCGGGTAAAACAGCCGGAACATTAACGGTCATATTGGTACCGTCAATCTTAAAGTCAGTTACTGCCTTTCCGTTGGCTATCAATTTTTCAATTGCCACACCATCGCCCAGGTCTAACTCTGCAAACTTTGCTTTCCTTGGTGTCCCTTTTTTGTAAAGATTAGGATAAAGCTTAAACCAGATTTCTTTCAAAGTATCCGGACTGTTGTTGCTATAAGTAACCTGTACTTTTCCTTTCAGCAGCCTGCTTACAGGATTAAAATCTACATTTAAATCGTACTTTGAACTATTCTGCCAGTAATTCTTACCAGGCTTACCATTTGTGTTCCTGGTTTCTTTCTGGTAGGCTTTCTGAAATTCGGGAGCTACCGGTAAAATTGTTTGTGCATCCGCATAAAATGCTCCACACAATAAAAGACCAAATATTTTTATAGATTTCATTTTTTGAGCTTAGGGCTTAGCGCAATGCGCATAGCGTTTAACATCAGTTAACCAGTTTAAACAATTAACCGCCTAACAAGTTATTTACTTACCAAACTTCATTTTCAATTGTTCCAACATATCTGAATTGATCGGCTTTGCTGGTTCCTCCTGCTTCGGCTGGGGTTTCCGTTGATATTGAGGTTTGTTTGCCGGCGCATTGGGTTGAGGTTTTGCCACCTTGCTCTCATTTTTCTTCGCATTGAACTTCGCCCACTCTTCATCTAACTTCTTTTTCGTGTACAATGGAAAATCGCCATTCTTCATCCATGCATAATAACTAGGCTCTACCGAAAATACCTGAGCGGTGGTTTTACCTTTGTGCTTACCAAAGTTAAAGCACACCTCATCATGATCATTGTATACCAGGCGGCCGGCAAAATCTACGGGTTTGTTGATATTGGTAAATACATGTAAGGCATCTACATCATTTACAACCGGAATACTTTTTACGCCCTGTTTGTTTTCGAACTCCGTTTCCTTGTACATTTCCAGTTGCCCGAGTAAAACCTTATAGGTTGCAATTACATCTGCCTCTGCATTATGTGCGTTAACCAGGTCTTCCTGGCAATAGAATTTATATGCCGCTTTTAAGGTACGCTGTTCCATTTGGTGGAAAATATTCTGTACATCAACAAACTTGCGATTGTTCATATCAAAATCCACTTCTGCCCTTAAAAATTCTTCCAGGAGCATTGGAATATCAAATTTATTTGAATTGTATCCGGCCAGGTCACTTTCTCCAATAAAAGCGGCAATTTCTGCTGCCAGGGCTTTAAAAGTAGGCTCATTGGCAACATCTTCATCGTAAATACCGTGTATTAGCGAAGTTTGTAACGGAATAGGCATTTCAGGATTTATGCGCCAGGTTTTAACAAGCTCAGAACCATCTGGCATGGCTTTTAAAATCGCTATTTCAACGATCCTGTCGGCTCCAACATTAATTCCGGTAGCTTCTAAATCAAAAAATGCTAAAGGGCGTTTTAAATTTAATTTCATTTCTTATTATGTGAGATTGGCGACATTTAGATCTGAATCGGAATGTCGGATTCTTTTTTTCAAAAGTGCTAAAAAGGTTTCATTAGTTCTGTAAAACCGCTTTATTAATTTATAATTTTAATTCAAAAATTATTTTAGAATACAGGTTTCTAAGACTAAATTGCGGCAATTTATATACGCTCAAATGAATAAGGCATTATCCATAATATTCTTCCTGTTTTTATCACTAAACCTTTACGCTCAAGATTTTACCTTTGGATCGATCACCCACGACGATTATGAATTCGACAGAAAAAAATTAGACAGTACTGCCAATGCTATTGTTTTAAAAGAATTTGGTACGGCATCGATCCAGCGAGACGATAATACCGGCAGCTTAGAACTGATTTTTGAATACCATGTAAAAATTAAAATCTACAATAAAGATGGCTTTAAGGAAGCCAATATCATTATTCCTACCTATAAAGACGAATCCCGCGAAGAAACGATCAGCGATTTAAAAGCATCTACTTTTAATTATGTTGATAATAATTTTATAGAAACAGTGATGGACAAAAAGGCTGTTTTTACCGAAAACCGGTCGAAATATACCCGGCTCACCAAATTTACGCTTCCAAACCTTAGCGAAGGGTCGGTAATAGAATACAGCTATAGGTTAAAATCTCCCAATTTATTTAATTTCAAAACATGGGAATTTCAAAGCAATATTCCTAAAGTGATCAGTGAATACCTGGTTTACATTCCGGGCATTTACAATTACAATGTTTCGTTGCGCGGATTTCAAAAACTGACCGATCAAAAAGTAGAGTTGAGCAAAGAATGTTTAAGGCTTTCGGGGATAGCTATCGATTGCTCAAAAATCAACTATATGATGAAAAATATCCCGGCATTTATTGAGGAAGATAACATGACTGCTCCCAGTAACTTCAAATCGGCTATTTATTTTGAGCTTTCGGATGTCCAGAATTTAAATGGCAGCAAAACGTATTATACCAAAACTTGGAAGGATATTGATTACGAACTGTCATCTTACAAGACACTGGGCGACCAGATGAAAAGGAAAGATGTTTTTAAAGACCTCATTCCAACAATCACCAAGGGAAGTTCAACAGATTTAGACAAAGCAAAATCCATTTATAACTACATCAAGAAACAGATCAAATGGAATAATTATTACGGAAAATACTCAGAAGATAACATTAAAAAGGCACTCGAGAACAGATCAGGCAATGTGGCAGATATTAACCTGAGCTTAATTGCAGCACTTTCTGCAGCTGGTTTGGATGCTGAAGCCGTTATACTTTCTACCCGCGATAATGGAACCGTAAACAAACTTTATCCGGTAATGAGTGATTTTAATTACCTCATTGCCAAGGTAAATATTGCCGATAAAAGTTATTTATTGGATGCAACAGAACCACTGTTGCCCTTCGGCTTGCTACCCCTGCGTTGTATTAACGATCAGGGAAGGGTAATTAATTTAAAAAAACCATCTTACTGGATCGATTTAAAGGCAAGTCAGAAAACAAGCAGCAGTTATATCCTGACCGGAAAAATGACAACCGACGGAAAAATTATCGGCACATTAACTACCCATACCATGGGTTACGCAGCCTACAGCAAACGTAAAGAGATTCTCAGGTACAATTCTCCTGATGAGTATGTAGAAAAACTGGATGAGCGCTTAACCAGAATTAAGATACTGAACCATCAGATTTCGAACCTGGATAGTGTAGAAAATTCTTTAACAGAAAAATATGACGTGGAGTTTAGCATAAACGATGGTACCAATAAAGATCAGTTTTATTTTAGCCCGTTTTTTATCAACACGATTTCCAAAAACCCGTTTAATTTAAACGTCCGTACCTACCCTGTTGATCTGGGTGCAGCATCTGAGGAGCGAATTGTGATCAATGTAATTTTGCCCGAAAAATACCAATTGCTGGAAAAACCTAAAGATCTTGCTATTGCTTTACCCAACGCCGGTGGAAAATATCTGTTGCAAACCGGCATGGATGAAAATACCATTTCAATGAATCAGGTTTTACAGTTTAATAATGCTATTTATCAACCGGAAGAATATCCTTACCTAAAAGAATTCTATAGCAAGATTATACAAAACCAAAAAACAGAACTTTTACTAAAAAAGGCAAATTAAATGAGATTCTTATTCACAGTGTTTTCTTTGCTTTTGGTTTCTGCTATCAGTTTGGCACAAGACAATTATGATGTCGATTTAATTCCATCCGGCCTCCGTAACAGGGCCAATGCCTGTATCAGAAATGAAGAAACAACGATTGATATGCGATCGTACGATAATGTAATCCTCAATGTTAAAAAGGCGATTACGGTATTTAACCAAAACGGAGAGGACGAAGCCCGTTTGGTAATCTACTATGATAAAACCGTTTCCATTAAAGGCATAAAAGGAGAAGTTTACAACAGTGTAGGTAAACTCACCAATAAATTCTCGCAAAATGATTTTTCCGACATGAGTGCCGCCGATGGGTTTTCACTTTTTGTTGATAGCCGTGTAAAACACTATCTGCCATCGGTAAACCAATATCCCTACACGGTGGTTTACAATTATGAAATTAGAAATAAGCAAAACCTCATTATACCCGATTGGAGCCCCAAACCGGCAGCCGATGTTTCAGTAGAGAAAAGTACTTATACCTTTATTTGCAAACCGACAGACCAGGTAAGAATAAAAACCCAAAATTATAGCGAGGCGCCTGAAATATTTACGGATGACAAGCAGAAAAAAACAACCTGGAAAGTAAACAATATCCAGGCCGTTAGAACTGAACCTTATAGTCCGGCACATGAAACTTATGCTACCCATATCCAAATTACGCCGCAAGAGTTTTATTATTACAACCATAAAGGGAGTTATAGCAACTGGAAAGAATTGGGTAAATGGATATATGACGATTTGTTGTCAGCCCGCAAAACCTTACCTCCTGCCACTGTAGAAATGGTCAAAAACCTGGTAAAAAACGAAAAAACAGAGAAAGACAAAGCGCGTAAAATTTATCAGTATTTACAGGACAAAACAAGGTATGTTAGTGTACAAATTGGTATTGGTGGTTTTCAGCCCATTGCAGCCAGCGAAGTAGACCGGCTGGGTTATGGCGATTGTAAAGCTTTGGTAAATTATATGCAGAGCCTGCTTGGTGCAGCAGATATAGAGGCGTATTACTGTGTGGTATCTGCAGGTTCGGAAAAGAAAAGCATAGATCCAACATACGCCAGTATGGCGCAGGGCAATCATGTTATCCTTTGCATGCCACTAAAGGGCGATACCACCTGGTTAGAATGCACCAGCCAAAAGATTCCGTTTGGTTTTTTAAGCGATTTTACCGACGATAGGCTGGTACTGGCCTGTACAGCTGACGGAGGAAAACTACTGCATACTCCCAAGCTTACAACTGCTGAAAATTTACAGGTACGTAAGGCCGATTTAACCCTTCATTTAGACGGGAGCGTCTCTGGAAAAATGAATACCGTTTATGCTGGTTCACAGTATGAAAATCAGGAATCGCTGATTGGTAAATCAACAACCGAGCAGCATCAGTTATTAAAGAAAGCATATAACATTGATAACATCGATTTCGGAACAGTATCTTTAGCACAGAAAAAAGATCTATCCCCTACATTAACGGAAGATATCGTCGTCAATATCCGTAATTATGCGCCAGTTAACGGAAATAAGATGTTTTTACAGCTTAATGCGTTTAACATAAAACGATCAATCCCTGAAATAAGAAACAGGAATCTTCCCGTTTACATTAACCGGGGTTATACTGATGAAGATACCATCGTTTACATGCTGCCTGATAATGTAGATACGGCCTTAATTATGGAACAGGATAAAAAATTTAAAAGTGATTTTGGGCAGTATGTTTGTAAAACATCTTTGGAAGGCAAAAAACTAACGTATTATAGAAAGTTAGTTTTAAATGACGGAACGTTTCCTGCTGAAAAATATGCCGACTTTTCTAAATTTATTAACGACATCAATGAGGCTGATTATTTAAAACTTGCCCTCAGCTTAAAAAAATAATTCCGAGGCCAATACCGATAATCATGATCAGGTACATTAAAATCTCGGTTGATGCAAATCGCTTGTACTTGGTCCAGAAAGAGTAATCATTTTCCTCGTTGGGCATTTATCTACTTTTTTGCTGCAAAAATAGCAAAATAGATTTAATTATTTGGGTTTATAGGTGGTAATCTCTTTAGCCATACCTTTAAAAAGGACAATATGAAAAGGCCACATGGCATACCAATATATCCTGCCCCATAAACCCTTCGGCCTGAATGTGGCAATCTGAGACAGAAAGGCTTTTCCTCGAAATTCGATTAATTTAAGTTCCAGCCAGGCCTCTCCAGGTACTTTCATTTCTGCATAAAGCAGCAGCCTTTTCGCTTTTTTATCGGCCAGCAAGACCCGCCAAAAGTCCAGCACATCACCTGCCTGCAGATCAGTGTTGCTGGTTCTACCCCTTCGCGTTCCTACCCCACCAAACATTTTGTCTAAAAACCCACGCAAATGCCAAAGCCAATCCATAAAATACCAGCCCCTATTGCCCCCAATGCTCCAAATATTATCAAATACTTCTTCCGCTTTGCGTTCAAAAGGCATTTTAACTTTATACTCCAGGGTTCCGTTTTGCGGAACCTTAATCTGGTCCATAAAATTCGAATGGAGATAACCACGGTTCAAAGCATCTTTCCAGCTCGAAACAATAGAATTCTGATCAATTTTTTCAAAAGCCAGGTGCAGGCATTCTGCATAGCTTAAACAATTACGGGGAACTACTTCCTGTATGCGGTTATCTTTACATATCACTTCGTTTTTCATGCTATCTACCAAACTTCTGGCAAGCGAATATGGTACAGCTGTAATCATGTTTAGCCATAAAGAAGATAACCTTGGTGTTAATACGGGTACGGTGACGATCCATCTTTTCAATCCCCGCTCTTTGGCATACCCCAAAAGCATTTCACGATAAGTTAAAATATCAGGTCCACCGATATCAAAAGTTTGATTATAAGCTTTATCATTGTGCAGCACACCGATGAGATAAGCCAAAACATCGCGTATACCAATTGGCTGACAGCGTGTTTCTACCCATTTGGGCGTAATCATAAAAGGTATTTTCTCAGTTAAATCGCGTATAATCTCAAATGAGGCGCTCCCTGAACCAATAATAATGGCCGCCCGCAAAATGGTGCAGGCTTTTCCTGATAATTTAAGCTCTTCTTCAACGGCTAACCTTGATCCTAAATGCCTCGATAAATGTTCATCGTTTGCTATGCCCGTTAAATAAATAAGCTGTTTGCAATTTGTTTTTTTAATGACTTCTGAAAAATTTTCAGAAGAAGTTTTTTCCATATCTGAAAATCCGGTTTGGCTGGATGACATGGAATGTACGAGGTAATAAGCGGCATCTATATCTTCGGGAATTTCAGTTAAGCTTTCGGCTTTAAGCAAATCGCCGGTAATTATCTTTACCTGATCACTTAATTCAGATTCGGAAATGAACCTCCGCTTATCCCTGACCATACAAATAACTTCATGTTTTTCTTCCAGTAGAAGTGGAATTAATCGGGTACCGATATAGCCATTTGCACCTGTTAATAAAACTTTCATAGGTTGGAATTTAAATGATAACACTAAATAAAAGACTTTGTTAGCTCAATTCTCTGAATAATCACAAATTCACATTCTTAACAGCTCTATAACTGGCATTTAGGTCATGAGCATGTAAAACAAGTCCCATTTTCGGGATTTCGAAATAAACATAGGCAACATCTGGGCTAAACAACCGTATAAATAACTCAATATTAAGCCAAAGTATACTGAATGAAGAAATACATCCTGGGCATTGCTACGTTTTTTTTGGTGGGTATAAGCATTGTCGGAACAAGCTGGAAAGCTACGGAGCTTCCACGTACACAACAAGAAGCAGTTAAGGCCATTGCTGCAGACAGCCTGTATAACCGATACATTTCAACCATTTATCGTCAGGTGCGTTTAGATTCTGCCGGATTAAGTGAACAGGTTTTCGAAAAGGCATTAACCGGATTTTACAACATGAAATATTCTGGTTTACTCCATGCTAAATCCATTTTAACCATAGCCGATTTTGATCAGGAAAGCTGTAAAAAGCGGCTTTATATCATCGACCTGGCCAGTAAGAAACTATTAATGAACACCTGGGTGGCACATGGCCAGAACAGTGGTGGCGATAAACCTTCATCTTTTTCCAACACGATAAATTCCAATCAAAGTAGTTTAGGCTTCTATTTAACCGGCGAAATTTATAGCGGTAAACACGGCCGTTCGCTCAAATTGGATGGTATGGACCAGGGGTTTAACAGCAATGCCAGAGAAAGATCAATTGTGGTACATGGAGCAAGTTACGTAAGTCAGGAAACTATCGATCAGTTGGGCAGGCTGGGTAGAAGCCAGGGTTGTCCGGCAGTTTCTGCAAAACTGGTCGACCAGGTGATCAACAACATTTCAGACCGGACAGTGCTTTTTATCAATAATTCAGACCAGCAATACCACTCGGTATTTTTAAATGAAAGCCTGGCAGCCAGCGTTGTTTTAAACCAGGAACAGGTGTTCACTGCGCAGTTAGATTAATGCTGTTTGATATTCCTGGCGTTAAGGTTTTCAGGAAGAATCCTGATAAACAGGGCTTTACTCCCTGCCAACAAATCCCATACCCAGCGGTTGCTGTCTACACTTTTTTCACCGCAATCTACTACTTCGGCTCTTTTAAGCAGCTTTTTAACCACATTCCGAATCCATTTTATTGGCACGATACGGTTGAAAGATAAACCCAGGTAATCGCAATAAATATGCACCAGTATTTCTACTATTAACGAAGCATTAGAAATAGCAAGTGCCTGGCCAAAATGATGTTCATAGTCGGCTTTAATCGTATTTACCAAAAGCTCAGACCGCTCAGACCTCCTATCTGCTTTGCCCTTGAGGTAAGCCCAAAGTTGAGCATTACCATATACCCTGATTAATTGAGGCTCGAGCACTACTTTTATTTTATTTCCCGCCAATTCATAAATTTTATCCATTCATTGAAATAAATTGTAACCATTAGATGGATATATTACTGAATTGTTAATCAATTCGATATAAAAATTACCGATCCAAATGATGGACAAAATTTTCAGATAATTGTTTACCAAAAACGGGTATTAAATACATTGTGAGTAATTTTTTTTAATCTGTTGCCGATATTTTAATCATCTTTGGGGTTGAAAAGATAAGTCCATTCATGAAGATTGTAATTGCAGAAAAGCCCTCTGTTGGCCGTGAGCTTGCCAAAGTTTTCGGGGCAACCACCAGAAAAGATGGATACATTGAAGGTAAAGGATATTCTTTTACCTGGGCATTTGGGCATTTGTTACAATTGGCACCACCACAGGATTATGGCTTTATCGGCTGGCGGAAACAGCATTTACCCATGCTGCCCCAAAAATTTAAACTCGCGGTAAGAAAAATCAAAACCAAAGATGGTTTTGTGGAAGATCCGGCGGTGAGGAAACAGCTGGATACCATCAAAAAGCTTTTCGATGAGGCTACAGAAATTATTGTAGCAACAGATGCGGGACGTGAGGGCGAATTGATCTTTAGGTATATTTACTATTACCTCAAATGCAAAAAGCCTTTTAAACGCCTTTGGATCTCCTCACAAACCGACGAGGCGATAAAAGACGGCTTCAGAAACCTAAAACCGGGTACAGATTACGATACCTTGTTTAATTCGGCCCACTGTCGTTCAGAATCCGATTGGTTGGTAGGAATGAATGCTACACAGGCACTGAGTATTTCTGCCGGCAACAGAACTGTTCTTTCGTTGGGGCGGGTACAAACACCTACCCTGGCTATGATCTGTGCCCGTTTTTTGGAGATTAAAAATTTCGTTCCTCAAACTTACTATCAGATCAGCATCTTACTTTCCAAAGATGAACAGGTTTTTAAGGCCATATCAACCGCTAATTATAAAGAAAAGGAAGAAGCAGAAAAGTTATTTGTACTGGTTGAGGATGTAGCTTCGGGTTTCCCGGCCGGAGGCAATATTACGGCGGTTGAAGCTAAACCAAGAAAAGAACCTCCGCCGCTCCTGCATGATTTGAGTAGTTTGCAACAGGAAGCCAATAAGAAAAAAGGATACACTGCCGATCAAACACTTAGTATCCTACAAAACCTGTACGAGAGTAAATTGGTTTCTTATCCCCGTACCGGTTCGCGCTATATTGGCGACGATATTTTTGCCGGCGTTCCGGATCTGATTGCAAAATTTACCGGTCATCCTGATTTTGGAAAACAAGCACAGTTTCTGCAAACCGTTGCATTAAATAAACGAAGTGTTAATGCCAAAAAAGTAACCGATCACCATGCTATTTTACCTACCGGCGAACAGGCATATGGCTTAAGTGCGGATAAACAGGCGGTTTATGATATGGTTGTTGGTCGCATGATTGAAGCATTTCACCAGGAATGCTTAAAAGAGCTTACTAAAATCACCATACAATCGGGTGTTACCTTTGTAGCCAATGGAACAGTAATCCGATCTGCAGGTTGGCGAGCTGTTTTTAATGATCCCGAAGATGATAAAAAAGACGAAGATAATGCCGCACTACCGAAAATTGCGGTTGGCGAACAGTTGCCTATCACCGAAAAATCACTTCTGGAAAAGCAGACCAAACCAAAGCCTATGTATAACGAGGCATCACTGTTAAAAGCACTCGAAACCTGCGGGAAGGAGATTGAAGATGAAGAGCTGCGTTATGCAATGAAAGATAGCGGCCTAGGCACTCCGGCCACACGGGCGTCTATTATAGAAACGTTAATTACCAGAGAATATATCACAAGGGAAAAGAGAAATCTTGTACCTACTAATAAAGGTTTGGCTGTTTACGAAGTAGTAAAAGATAAAAAAATCGCGCAGGCCGAACTTACCGGACAATGGGAAAAAAGGTTGGAAGAAATTCGTTCCGGATCATCGGTAAAGGATTTTAAATCTGAAATTACAGAATATACTAAAACCATTACACACGAACTGTTAATTGCCGGTGCAAGTATATCAGGCAAACTTGAAGAGGAAAAGAAAGCTGAAAAGGTTGAACAATAAACACCTTTAATGACTTTCCTGCTGAGAACCACAATGCAACACCTTTATGGATATAAGTCTGTAAATTCCCAGGCACTGTGGTAAGCATTCAGTTGCTCTGTATACCGGATAAACTCAGCATAAAAACTGGATTTCGATAATGTAGCACTATCCCCGATCACAACCAGCTTTTTCCTGGCCCTGGTCATGGCTACATTCATTCTTCTCGTATCAGATAAAAAACCTATACTTCCATCGCCATTACTTCTGGTCAGGCTGATGTAAACCACCTCCCGTTCCTGTCCCTGAAAGCTATCAATGGTATTCACCGCGATTTTATTTCGATATGGAATTAAAATTTCATTTTCCTGAACCAAGTCATTTAAAATCTGAACCTGCTGTTTATATGGAGAAACAATAGCAACAGACGGAAAGCTTCCAGTTAAGGTTTGATCTGACAAACCTGTAACCAGATGAGTTAAATGTTTAATCAAAAACGCTGCTTCATCAGGGTTGGTAGTACTGGTGCCGTCTAATTTTTCATCGTAACTGCAACCTGCGGTATCGATAAACTGAATCGGTTGATCGCCGGTAAACAACAGATGATTTGCAACAGATTGATGGGCTTTTAATTCATTTTTATAAAATACCTGGGATGAATAGCCCATAATAGCTGCATTCATCCTGTATTGCTCAGTTAATAATACAACCGATTCCGGATGAAGATTTACCGCTTTTTCCAGTAATGTATTACTTAAGCCGTTTCTGGCCGCTTCAGTTGATTTTATGGTTGGAGAAAGTTGGAAATGATCCCCGGCTAATATTACTTTCTGTGCCTTTAAAATCGGTATCCAGCATGCTGGTTCCAAAGCTTGCCCTGCTTCGTCGATAACAATGGTATTGTATTTTAAGTTTCTGACAGTATAATGGTTCGCTCCTACCAAAGTAGCCGTAATAACCTGTGCTTTGGTAAACAGGTTATCCATAATGTACTGCTCGGTTCGCTCTACTTCTTTTCCAATTTTATGTGCTTCATCAAACAATGCCTTGCGTTGGTCGCGCTCCGCTTTGCCAAAACTCCGCTTATATTTGTGCGCCATGCTTTTATACTCACCTGCCTGTTTTTTTAAGGCTTTAACGGTTTTCATCTCCGGATGACCGGCCATCTGATGATCGAGCGTCGCTGCCATTAACTTTTCAGAAACCCTTGCCGGGTTACCTACACGGATTACTTTTAATCCCTCAGCAGCTAACTTCTCTGTGAGTAAATCAACAGCGGTATTACTGGGCGCAACAACCAATATTTTTTGATCATGATGTTTCGTCAGCGATTTTATGGCATGTACCAGCGTAGTGGTTTTTCCTGTTCCAGGAGGACCATGTACTACAGCCAAATGATCGGCAGCAATAATTTTATTCACGGCCAATTGCTGCGAGTCGTTCAGTGTATTGGGAATAATAAATTTTTCCTCCCCCTGAAATGAAGGCTTTTCTCCTTTTGTTAAAATACGGATCAGTTTATTTTCCGATTCGTTTTCGGCCAGATGTGCCGCCTGTTGAAGTGCACGCTGCATTTCATCATAACTGTTATTATCAAAAAGTAGATCTACCCCGAGTTTGCCATTTCCGGTCCAATCCGGTAATTCATCAACACGAAAGCTGATTTTCATCCTGTTCCCAGCCTGGTGTGTTATAATTCCTTCTAAACGGTTTTCTTTAGCATCGTGGTTGGAAAATAACACTACAGCAGAACCAAAACGGAACTGATGAGAAAAATCCTGATGGGTTGTTCTTTCCAGCTCCACAGTTAAATAATCACCACGGCCAACTTCTGTGCTCCTGATTGCAATCGGGTACCAGGTTAAACCCAAAGCCCTCCTATCTGCTGCAGAAGTATTTTCAGTAAGTTTTAAATAGGATTGTAAATCTTCTTCCCGCTCGGTGTTAAGCAGGTCCTGAAGCCTTTTAAAATATTCTTTTGACAAGGTTAGATGGTTAAATTATTGTATTGTTTGGATAACAGGAAACGGCTTATTACAAAACCAGTTCCCGGTGCAACCTTAATAAAGTTTCTTCGGCATCGTCACAAAAACCCGGGTGTACTTTTGAGCATTGTACCACGGTGCTCCTGGTTGCCGTAAGCCACCTGAAACGCGAGGCCTGGTCGTACAGGCCAATTGGGCCCGATCCTTCTGCCCCAACGCTGATCCGCTCGAATGCGGTTAGGTTCGCTTTCAGTTCCGAAACATCAATATCAGCAGAAAAAGCTTTGATCCTGTTTTCATCTAAAGCAAAAATACTTTTTAAAAACTTCTGCTTTGCACAAAACAAAATGATCCCCACATTGATAAATTCTTCGCGTTCTACCCTGGGCATCACGCGAATTACAGCATACTCAAATAAGAACTTCCCTTGCATGCTGTGCTTCTTTTAAAAAGATGTCTGAATGTGATAACCTTTCGGAAAGGAAATAAATATAAGCTTTACGATAATCTTCTTTGGTTTCGAAGGTTGTTTCACTTTCCAACCAATCATCCGGAATTAAATTGATTACCGCCGCTATTTTTTCGGGTGTGAGCATTTTAGTAAATTCATCATGAACGCTTTCAAGCTCAGTAGCCCATCGTAATAAAACATGGTCTTTCACTAAAAAGAAAGGCTTAATAGCCTGTTCCTGCCAGTTTTGCCAGGAATGATGAAAGTACAGGGATGCCCCATGATCAATCAACCAGAGCTCTTTATGCCAGATCAACATATTGGTATTGCGGCAGGTACGGTCCATATTGGTTAAAAAGCAATCTAACCACACAATCTGTGAAGCCAGCCGGGCATCAACCGTAGTTACCGTCGGATCGAAGGTAATGGCGCCCGAAAGGTAGTGTAATGCTAAATTTAAGCCAACGCTTGATTTTAACAAATCCTGGATTTCTTCATCAGGTTCAGTTCTTCCAAAAGCCTCATCAAGATTGGCAAAAACCAATTCTGGTACACGCAACCCCAGTATTCGGGCAATCTCACCCCCTATCAGCTCTGCAATCAGCGCCCGGGTGCCTTGGCCGGCACCCCTAAATTTAAGAACATACAGGAAATTATCGTCGGCCTCCGCAATGGCAGGCATCGATCCTCCTTCACGCAAAGGCGTAACATATCGGGTAACATTTACTGTTCTGAGTTGTAAATCGTTCATAGCTGCGGAATAAAATGCGCCGTTTATTCTTTGGGCACACCTCTAAACTTACCGCAAATCTACTAGAATTCCGGAAATAAATCAGTCAGACTTTAGTCGTAATGCTTAAAACAGCGACAATACTCAGTTAATTCATTTCGATTGAACCTTAGCGGAATAAAAAATCTGTGCGTTTAATTTAATACAGAAATTTTAACCGTTCATTCCCCATAATATCAGCAATTTATCTCCGAAAGGAATTAAACATGACTATTCATACCAGGCAATTAATCATGCCCTAAATAAGCATTTCCGGCGGGTGTCATTGCGGCCGACCATTGTACCGATTCGCGATTAATTTTAATCAGTCCCATACTTTCCAGTTCTTCATATTCTTCTTCCATTCCACCCAAAATTGACGAACTAACCTGTTGATTGATAACTTCCAACAGCGATATAATCTCTGATCTTTCCATAACAATATTGATTAGATAATGAACTAACATAAATATACTTAAAATGTTTCTCGCTTAATTAAACATTTTCAGGGCTTTAAGGTTGTACTTATACCCGGATCTGATTGTTATGGAAACACACATTTATTATCTATTTATAATGGCCCTGCCCGTTGCCTGTGCAGCCTGGACTGTTACCAAGGAAGAAATTTTTAAAGAAATACGGGAATTTTGCGTAGACCGTTCGAAAAATTGCAACAAACTCATTAAAAGGAAATTCTTTTATGTTTTTACCTGCGAATTTTGCTTTAGCCATTACGTTACCGCCATTTTATTGCTAGTTACCAAGTTTACTTTAATTTACCCCGGTTGGCGTGGTTACCTTATTGCATTTTTCTCCATCGTTTGGATGGCAAACGTATACATGAGCTTATACAACATCATCAGAATTGATCTCAAAAAAGAAAAAATAAAGGTGGCTAAAGAAGAATCGGAACTTAAAAACGATTAAACCATTGGCAATGCAGCTATTTAATTTTTATAAAGCATAGGGTTATGCCATCATCAGTAATTAAATATTTTAGTTATGAAAAAGCTACCGCTACATTGAAAATCGTATTTACGACTGATATGGTTTACCTCTACAAAAATGTTCCTGAAAAAGTTTATAAGCTATTAAAAGCCTCAGGATCAAAAGGAAGATATTTTAATGCCCACATAAGAGATCAATATAAATTCCAGAAACTGGATGAAGAATGATATAGCAATGCGCTGATTGATCGAAAAGAAAGTTCGCAAAAAGGTGTCTGCAGGAATACAACCGGATAAACGATCAAAAAGCCGATGATCGAATTTTTTTTAAAAAAAACCCTGTTTCAGTCTGGATTTATAAAACCCTATATATTAACATCTTAATTTCAAATCAGCATAAATCCATGCTGTAAACTATAATTTTAAAGTAAAAGAAATATTAAACCATTAGGAATTTCATAAACTAGTCTTATATTTGTCCCCGAGAGCGTTAATTTAGATACGGGTATACGGCTTAGGCTGTATGCCCGTTTTTTATTCTGGCAATTGATGGATGTGCTATAACTTTATCAAAACAGATTCTTAACCATGGCGTATAACGCTCAGGATTAATGGCTATATCATCTGCCAGTGCCACCAGATCCATATACTTAAAGGTTTCTACTTCATCATGGTTTATAACTGGTAATTCATCGCTCATACCAAAAAAAACATGGTCTACCTCATGTTCCGTTAAGCCATCCTCAAATACAGCCTTATACGTAAATTTAAATAGGTAATTCAGTTCGCACCTCATCCCCATTTCTTCTTCCAGCCTCCTGCTTGCGGCGTGGATATTACTTTCCCCGATACGGGGATGGCTGCAGCAGGTATTCGTCCATAAGCCTGCCGAATGATATTTGCCCAGTGCCCTCTGTTGCAATAACAGTTCGCATTTAGAGTTAAAAATAAAAACAGAAAAGGCACGGTGCAATACACCTTTCTCATGTGCTTCCATTTTGCCCATCTGCCCTTTGGGCACATCTTCCTCATCAACCAAAATAACCTGTTCTTCCATTTAAATTACATTTAACCTATTGCGGATAATGGAATCGAACATCAAACCAACTTTATGCGTATTCGAAATCCTTATCCGTTCTGTCATAATTTTTTCAGCACTTAAACGCTTAATCTTTGAGAATAATTTTTTATAATAGATGTACGACAAATATACACCATTCCGGGAAGCTGCAGGCAACAGCTTTATACCCTTCAGGGCGATAGCAAATTCAGTTTCAATTTCTTTTTCAATTTCTTTTTTTTGACGATCGCAGAATAGTGCCAAATTAACACTCGGGAAATAATTCCGGCCAAGTGTTTGATGATCGGCCCTCACATCCCTTAAAAAATTAACTTTCTGAAACGCAGAGCCTAATTTCATGGCGTAAGGCTTCAAATATTCGTAATCCACATCGCTATCCCGGGTAAAAACTTTTAAACACATCAGTCCCACCACTTCTGCAGAACCTAAAATGTATTCGTTGTAAAGCTCGGGGGTATAGTTTTGATCGGAAAGATCCATCTCCATGCTCCTGAGGAAAAGAACAATGAGCTCGTGATCGATCTGGTATTGATTTACAACCTTTTGGAACGAATTTAAAACCGGGTTTAAACTAATGCCCAGGTTAAGGGCTTCAAAAGTATCCTGTTTAAATTTATCCAATAAAAATTTCTTGTTATAATCATGGAAACTATCTACAATTTCATCAGCCAAACGCACAAACCCGTAAATAGCATATATAGGTTGACGTAGCTCTTTACCCAGAAAATAAATTCCATAAGAAAAGCTGGTACTGTACAACTTAGTGGTAAGCCGGCTACAACCGGCAGATAGTTGATCAAAAATTTCTTTCATGTAAAGCAGGATATTGTATTGTTTTTTCAAATTCAGCCAGTGATTTAAACCAGTTGATGTGATCGATATGAGTTAGTTTACCTATAACTTGACTATTTCCGGCAAGATGGATTTTAGTGGAAGAGCATATTTCAGACAACTGATCTATAAGCTTTTGTGCTGCAGCGGCCAACCTCGATTTTATCATAAAAAGTAAAACATGGCTTACTTTTAAAGTAGATAATACCCGCTTAACGGAATCCAGCGGAACCTTGCTACCTA
Organism: Pedobacter zeae; assembly: GCF_014196715.1. Classification (GTDB taxonomy): domain Bacteria; phylum Bacteroidota; class Bacteroidia; order Sphingobacteriales; family Sphingobacteriaceae; genus Pedobacter; species Pedobacter zeae. Next base: position 912,577 of record NZ_JACIEF010000001.1, on the reverse strand, counting down.
AAAAAATAACCTGGTGGTGCTGCATCCTCAACATATAACTGGCCAAAAGCAGCCCGATATCGTGATCTTCGTCTTCCGGCAAAAAAAGAAGCCAGCTTTCACCGGATTGTCCTGCTGGTTGGAGATTATTGATATGTGTAAATATTTTTTGTCGGATGATATTGCATAAGAAATGCTCATGTGCAGGGCAAATATCGTCTTTTCGCCACATTAAACCTAAGCGAACCAACAATGGATATATAATTTTCCGGTAGCAGCCAGCAAGTCCCAGCGAATAAATGCCCTGATCGATTAATGCATTAAAAGAGCGCTCATCGAAAGCTAAACCATGACGGATGAGTTGCGAAATGTAATAGTCAGCTTGATCATCATCAGATGAATAAGAAAACTGTTGATCAAAAAGTTTTTCAATCCCTTCATCAGAAAGGCTGCAGATTTTGGAAATTTTAAAACCGCTTTTATTTAAGCTTACGATATTTAATAATTTTCTGAGCTGCTTATCATCATATAAACGCGTATTACCCTGCGATCGCATCGGGCTCAGGGCCTTATAGCGTTGTTCCCAGATCCTGATGGTATGAGAATGAATGCCCGAGAGCTGCTCAAGATCTGAAATAGAGTAAGTCATTTTTGTTTAAATATATCTAATAAAATCTAAACAAAATGAAGGCAAAAAAGTTTTTATTCAAACACTTTAATTGTAATTTCTGCTGCGCAGCAGCAACAACCTAGTATAGGTAATAAAGCAGGATAAATTTTGCTGCAGATGAGGAGGTATAAACGAATGGGCTAAAATTCCTTTTCAGTAAGCAATACTCCCCTTTCTCCATTACCGGTTTCTATAGTGTGCACATGCTTGTACGAATGGCTAAGAAGATCGTAACCATGTTCCCTTTCTTTAATAGAAACCGCACTTACCGGATAATTTAAGTTGGTTTGCATGCATTGTAAATTGCCATTTGCCAGTAGAAGAAAATCACAGTCGTAACCTTGTTCCTGCAATTCGATAACCTTTCTGGTTATAGATACATTTAATCTATTCATGGTGCGGATTTTATTTTTCATGGGGAATTGTTTTAGATCATTAAGGGTGAATATTAGTTTATTAAATTTATTGATAAACAATCATTATTCAAAGCACAATAAACTGCAATACAACCCATTAAATAATTTTATTTTTTTAATGATTAATTTCCGCACAGTTTTTTAATTAACCTGCTTCTTCCATAAAAAACATATGCGTATCATATTTACTACAAAATGCACTCAAACATCATTACAGGTTTAAAATAATTTCTTTATTTAAAAAGCAAGCTATAATTTCGCTTAACCTAAAACACATCCTGATGAAATTAACATGTATTGTAGTCGATGACGACATTTATGCCGTCAACGGTATAACTTCCTACATCAATAATCTTACAAATTTTCATTTAATAAAATCATATACAGATCCGTTACAGGCATTAAACGAAATTACTGCGGGAGGTAATGTCGATATCGTTTTCATTGACGTTGATATGCCTATGATTTCAGGATTGGAACTATCAAAAGCAATCAGGCATAAAACAGATAAATTGATCTTTACCACTTCACATTCTAAATATGCTTATGAAGCTTTTGAAATGAATGCAAGTGCCTACCTGTTAAAACCATATACCTTTGCCCGTTTTGCGGAGACCATAAACAGATTATTTCCCTTTAGCCCAGCATTACCTCACGTTAACATTAAGCAAGAGGACGATTATTTTTTCGTAAGAAATAAAAATGAAAAGAACAGCTTAATTAAGGTAAGGTATGCCGATATAGTTGTGATTGAAAGTTTACAGAACTACGTCAGGATTTTCACATTGAACGAAACGATTGTATCATACATTGCGTTATCTGAAATAAAAATCATTTTAAAGGACTATCAGAATTTTGTCCAGGCACACCGCTCATTTATTATCGCCAAAAACTACATTGAAAAAGTAGAAGGCAATACCTTAAAAATGATCAATGGCCTAACCATAAACATCGGCAATAGTTACCGTGAAAGCATTCAGGACTACATAAGAGAAAAAACAATTAAAACCAACCGGTCTTAAACTAATTTTTTAGTATTTTCGTTATCTAAACAAATAACCACCGGTGGTTTTATGGTTTAGCATATATAGCCGTTCCCCAATTAACAAGCCTCATGACTCTAACCGATAAAAAGAATAGTTTTAACAAAATTTTAAGCTGGCTTTTAGACAAAAGGCTTCATATTTTAGTTTGGGCAATATTCATCTTTTATGAGGCTATAATCGTTGGTATCTTTGTTGGCAGGTTTTCTACACCGGGCACCTATATTATTTTTTATAGTTTAAACATCGCTACATTTTATTTTCATGCACACGTGGTGATGTTTTTTGCCCTAAAAAAACCTAGCGAAAGGTGGTGGAAATTGCCTTTATTTATTTTACTCGAACTGGTTGTTTACATCCTGCTAACTGTTTGTTTAGATTATATTTTAATTCATTATACCGATTATAATGGTCCCATTAAACTGGTATTTAACGCAGCTTTCTTTGCTGCACCGATTTATCGTGCCATATACTTCATGTGTTTTGCAACCAGTTACTATTTTCTTCTTAATTTTCTGGAAGAGCGGAAGAAAGTTGAAAACCTTGAAAAACAACGGTTAAACAACATCATCCAGATAGCTAAATCAGAAAATGCTTTTTTGAAAGCACAAATACAGCCACATCTGTTATTCAATACCCTGGATTTTATTTATCAAAACGCTAAAGATACTTCTCCAGTGGCTGCTGAGGCTATCCATTCCCTGGCGGAGATGATGCGCTATTCTGTTGACAGCAATATGGATAAAGAATTCATTTTGCTCGATGAGGAGATTAACCAGGTAGAAAATCTTATGAACCTGCATCAGCTCCGGAAAGATCACCATATACAGCTCCGTTTCTGGTACGACGATGAAATACGCCAAATTAAAATCATTCCTTTAGTATTGATTACGCTGGTAGAGAATATGTTTAAACATGGCGAACTGCTTACAGCCTCCCATCCTGCCGAAGTGAGTTTAAGAGTTGAAAACAATCAACTTATGATAGAAACTTCAAACCTGATAAGGGCCGTTAAAGATAACTCCGGTTTAAGCTCAGGATTGGAAAATATAAAAAAGCGTTTAGCATACACTTACGGCAAAAATGCTGAATTCAATTACATTACTGATTCAGAACAATATTTTAGGGTTAGGCTGACCATTAAACTTAAATAAAAACCCCTGATTACTAATTTCATCTTAAAACTTCAAATTAAACAATAATTCCCCCAAAAAAAACCGGTTTTTCTTGCTGAATATTGAAAAATACGTTTCGAATGCGTTTTTTTCTTATTTTAATGGTCGAAATTGTAATTTGCACTAACTAAACCTATCGAAAATGTCAATAACTTGTATCGCTATTGATGATGAACCGCATTCTCTGGAGAGCCTAAAGGCATGTATAGAGAAACTGCCCGATTTAAAGCTTGTTCAGACTTTTACCGAACCACTCCAGGCTTTAGCAGAAATATCGGTATCAAATCCTGTTGACATTATTTTTATGGATGTCGAAATGCCTTCTCTTTCAGGGATCGAACTCGCAGGCCTCTTAAGGCAAAAAACCAAGCACCTCGTATTTACCACAGCGCACCCGAAGTACGCAATCGATGCCTTTAAGGTAGATGCCGATGCCTATTTGCTTAAGCCCTACTCCATTTTACATTTTACCAAAACGATAAACAACCTCTATCCGACCGGAAAAAAAACACAGCATCCTTTTTCCATCTTCGACGATCATTTCTTCTACATTCCCTTACAGGGAGAAAATGACGATTTGGTAAGAATAGACCTGAATGAATTGATTGCGATAGAAGAAATGGGTGAAAACATTAGGTTTAAAACTATAAAAAATGCTTTTCTAAGCGCAAAGTCTAATTTTATCAAGACTTTGGCCATGTTAAAAAAACATTCGGCATTCATCCAGATCAACCCTACCGTTGTGATCGCCAAACAACATATCAGGAGTGTACTTGGCAATAAAGTATTGCTTTCCAGCGAAACATCTTTTACGGTTTCAGGTATTTACACAGAGCTTTTCGAAAACTTTCTCAGGAACAATCTGCTGCAGGAAAAATCCCGTCCCGGCTTGATCATGTAGCCTTTAACAGGTTAACTCCGGCACTGCTAATCAATTTTTATTGCATCTTCAAAACATTACATCCCAAACTTTGTATTAAGATAATCTATTTATTTTTTATTTAATTGATTTGTCTGCTTTGAAAAGAGTGTTGGTTGTGGATGACGATCCGGATATATTAGAAGTTTTCCAAAGTGTATTAGAAACTGAATATTATAAAGTTTACCCGTTGCTATCGCCTCGGTATATTTTTAAAGCAATAAAAGAGTTTAGTCCCGATCTGATTATTCTAGACATTATGTTGAATGGAATGGATGGGCGTGCGGTGTTTAATAAATTAAGGCTAAATCCAGAAACAGAGGGTATCCCCGTTATCATGGCATCGGCCAGGTATGATGAAAATTATATTTTATCACAGCAATATCATCCGGATGATTATTTAGAAAAACCCTTTAATATTAGCCAGTTACTTCAAAAAGTAAACGCTTTAACCCAAAATTAAAATCAGATATGAAATTAAAATTACTAACGGCTCTTGCGTTGTTATGTACAACCTTATCGATCAAGGTAACGGCACAAGACAGGCCTGATAAGCTTTATTCAATGAGTGGAATCGGCTTTGCATTCCCAATGGGTAAAACCTCCGATTATTTTAAGCCTAAATTTTCTACTACATTAGGATTAAATTTAGGTTTGGGTGATGGAGGGCTGTTTTTATATCCCAAAGCAAGTTTACATGCCTTTACCTTTAACCAGATCACTCCCGATGCAGGTTACACCTATGTTTTACAGAAAGGCAGGGCAACCACTTACTTGTTAAATGTAGCATTAGGATACCGTAAATTTGTAAATAAATGGGCTTTTTATGGTTTTGCAGGTGCCGGTGGCGGCTTTATCCTTACGCCTCAGGTTATGGTAAACAGCACTACTTTGCAGGTTACACAGGATAACAAATCGAATGGTTTGGGCATTACTGAAGCAGGTGCAGGTATTGAGTACAATCTTGGTGGCGCAAATTTATTTGTAGAGGCAAGTTATATGTATGGTTTTGGTAAAATACAGAGCCGCACTTTCAATACCGTTCCTGTTACAATTGGCATAAAACCCAATTTGAGCAAGCTGCTTCGTAAGCTGTAACCGTATACAAAATCCAATAGCGGTTACGTTAAATAGGTAATACTTTTTGTGCTAAAGAAATCATCAAAATAATTTTTATACTAATTATTTTAGCATAGATTTGTATTTCCATACAAGTTAATGTTATACGCAGTAGTAGATATCGAAACCACCGGTGGTCATGCCTCAGCAAACGGCATTACAGAAGTTGCCATTAATATTCACGACGGTACCCAGATTGTCGAATCATACACTACACTGATCAATCCCGAACAGCCTGTACCCGTTTACATTACAGCGCTTACCGGTATTGATAATAACATGCTACAGGATGCGCCCGCTTTTAATGATGTTGCTTTACAGATTTATGAATTATTAAGCGATAAAATTTTTGTAGCCCATAATGTAAATTTCGATTATTCTTTTTTGAAACATCACCTGGCGGCTGCAGGATATGATTTACAATGCAAAAAACTGTGTACCGTACGATTAAGCAGAAAACTGATTCCTGGCAAACCTTCCTATAGTTTAGGAAAACTTTGTACCGCTTTGCAGATCCCGATTCAAAACAGGCACCGGGCAGCAGGTGATGCAGACGCAACAAGTATACTTTTCAACTTATTACAGGAACACGATAAAGAAGGCATAATAGCAGAAATGCTAAAGAAAACCTCGAAAGAACAGGTTTTACCACCACATTTAGATAAGCATTCTATTTTAAGATTACCCAATCAACCTGGTGTTTATTATTTTAAAGATCGTAAGGGAAAGATTGTTTATGTGGGCAAAGCCAAAAACCTTAAAAAACGTGTTACCAGTCATTTTACAGGAAATACCCCAAACCGGCAGCGGCAAGAGTTTTTACGCACCATCCACCATGTAGATTTTGTAATCTGCGGAACTGAGCTGATGGCCCTGATTTTAGAAGCAAATGAGATCAGGCGGCTTTGGCCGGAAAATAACAGGGCAATGAAGCGTTACGAACACAGGTACGACCTGTATGTTTTTGAAGACCAGAACGGTTATCTGCGCTTGGCTGTTGATAAGCATAAAAAGAACAATAACGCTATACAGAGTTTTAACAGCTTATTGGAAGGTTATAACTTTTTAACCCAATTAATTGATAAATACCAACTTTGTGCCAAGCTTTGTTATCTCCAAAAAACAGCAACAAAATGTTATGCACATGAAAACGGACAATGTTTTGGTGCATGCAGCGGAATAGAAACGGTTACTGTTTACAACAAAAAACTAAATGCCGCATTAAGCGATATCCAGAACCAACAACCCAGTTTTGCTTTGGTTGATCAGGGCAGAAAAGAAGAAGAGTTTAGCTGCCTGGTTGTTGAGAACGGAAAATTTTATGGAATGGGTTATTTTACAGATAAGAATTATCTTTTAAATGGTTTAGCACCGGTCAAGAACGATTTATCAGTTTATCAATCCAATAGCTATATCTTGAACCTGATTTTAAGTCATGCAGAACAATACCCACATAAATTATATAAATTGTAGGAATTGGATAAATTATCATTACAGGTATCTAAGGCCTGAAATGCTCCTTACATTTTTTAGTTCTTAGCAGGGATAAGTCCGCTGTTAGTTCCTTATCTTTACTTCACAGCAAAATATAAACGTTATGACCAAATCACTCTGGATAAATCTTCCGGTAAAAAACATCAATAAATCAAAGGCATTCTTTACCCAACTCGGTTTTACCCTTAACCTGCAATATGGTGTCCGTGAAGATTCGGCATGTTTTTTAGTAGGCGAAAGCAATTTAGCCATTATGCTTTTCGAAGAAACTTTATACGAGAGTTTTGCGGGAACCAGTCTTGCTGAAAAACGCAATGGCGGCGAAGTGTTATTCTCCTTTGATGCAGAAAGTCCGGAAGAAGTAGATCAGCTTGCCCAAAAAGTAGTAACTGCCGGTGGTACACTCTATGGCGAACCTGGTTACAAAGACGGCTGGATGTATGGCTGTGGCTTCATTGATCTGGATGGGCAGAGGTGGAGCATTCTGTATATGGATATGAGCAAAATGCCTTTAGGTTAATTTTTCTAAAAAAATAGATTAAGTATTGCGTAAGTGATTACTTACATTTATATTTGTAAGCAATCACTTACGCAATTATTTTATGAGAAGAGATGTATTTCAGGCCATTGCCGATCCTACCAGAAGGGAAATTATTGGCCTTATTGCCCATAAAACCTTAAACCTGAATGAAATTGCTGAAAACTTTGAGATGAGCAGGCCTGCGATTTCTCAACACATTAAAATTTTAACAGAATGTGGTTTAGTAGAAATTACACAACAAGGCCGCAACCGTTACTGTAATATTCAATTTCAAAAACTTGCAGAAATATCCAAATGGGTAGAACAATATCGCATCTTCTGGACGAATAAACTCGACGCGTTGGAAATTCATCTATCAAAAGAAACTAAATCAACATAATATGGAAAACGAACCAGTTATCGTAGAGCGTTTATACAACGCCCCTATCGGAAAAGTATGGAAAGCATTAACCGATAATCAAGAAATTAAACAATGGTATTTTCAGTTGTCCGAATTTAAACCCGAAGTTGGTTTCAGATTTGAATTTACCGGTGGACCTGACGATGGCCCGCAATACCTGCATTTATGCGAAATAACCGAAATTATTGAAGGGAAAAAACTGGCTTACACCTGGCGTTACGATGGTTACCCTGGTAACTCTGTTGTAAGCTGGGAGTTATTTGAGCAGGGAGATAAAACATTGTTAAAATTAACACATACCGGTTTAGAAAGCTTTGCCAATAACGGACCTGATTTTGCCAAAACCAGCTTTAACGGTGGCTGGAACTACTTTGTTAACGATGCGCTTAAAAATCATCTTGAGCCAACGACCTAACAACATCAAATTTTCCGGGCGTAATTACTACGCCCGGCATTGCAGTTAAATCTCTTCCAGGGCTTGTTTTATAGCGCCGTAAATATAATCGAGATCGGCATCATTGATCACATAAGGCGGCAAAATATAAATAATATTACCCAAGGGCCTTAATATAATTCCTTTTTCCAGGAAATAGGTATACAACAGGTTTCGCAGGTTGCTAAGATAAGAGGTTTCGTTACCGGTTTCCCATTCAATAGCGATTATGGTGCCGGTTTGCCTGATGGCTTTAACCTTGGCATGAGTTTTTATTTCCTGCAAAAATACCGCATGTTTAGCTTCTATCCTTTTAATATTGGCTAAAGTTTCAGGCTGTAATAAAATATCCAGGCTGGCCAGCGAAGCTACACAAGCTAGTGGGTTCGCTGTAAAGGAGTGTCCATGATAAAGTGTCTTTAATTTGTCCTCGCTTAAAAAGGCTTCAAAAATTTCTTCGGTACAGGTTGTAACACCAAGGGGCATAGTACCACCGGTTAATCCTTTGCTTAAACAAATAATATCAGGTTTATGAACAAGCTTTTCGCAGGCAAAATAAGTACCTGTCCGGCCAAAACCGGTCATCACCTCATCAGCAATAATTAAAATCCCGGCTTTTCTGCAGGCTGCGATCAGTTCATCAAGATATTTCGCCTCATACATGAGCATGCCGCCCGAACCTAAAATAAGCGGTTCGAAAATAAAGCAGGCCGTATCGGTTAGATTTGAGACCTGGGATATGAGCGCCGGGATATTTTCTGCATTCGGTAAGTCGATAAAATCGACATCAAAAAGCAAACTGTTAAAGGCATCGGTAAAAATACTGCGCCCGCTAACCGACATCGCTCCAAAAGTATCGCCATGGTAGGCATTTTTAAAGGCCAGAATACGGTTTTTAGGCTTTCCTTTATTATCCCAATACTGCAGGCACATCTTCAATGCCACCTCTACCGCTGTAGAGCCATTATCGGTATAAAAAACTTTTTCCTGCTTCCCTGGCAAAACCGGTAAAAGCCTTTCGGCCAGTAAAACAGCTGGTTCGTGTGTAAAGCCTGCAAAAATTACATGTTCGAGCACGTTTAGCTGCTCTGCTATCTTTTGGGCAATATAAGGGTGCGCATGCCCATGAATATTTACCCACCACGAAGAAACGGCATCAATGTATTTTTTGCCGTCTTCGTCAAAAACATATACACCCTCCCCTTTCACAATTGGAATGTGCGGCAAGGCATTTTTCATTTGGGTATAAGGATGCCAGATTACCTTTTTATCGCGTTCAGCTAAATTAAGTTTGGAGTTTGGAGTTTGGAGTTTGGAGGTATCAGACATAAAAATTTACAATTTAACTGAATACTGGTCTTTTAAAAGCTGTGCCACGGTTTTATCTGTCTTGAAGGTAATTTCATCAATAACCAAATCCTGAATTTTAACCCACCTGAAAGCCTGAAGAATTTCGCCTTCGCTATCGAAATCGTAAATTTTAGTTTTAAATGCCAGTTTCAGGGGTGCTTTTTCCCTAACCCTGTAATAAACACTGATGACCTGGCTATCGTTAAAAGATGATTTTTCATAAAAATCTGTGGTGTAAAAATGAGACAAAACCTCTATCTCGGCATCACATTCTTCCAAAAATTCGCGTTTTAATCCATCAATCAGGCCTTCGCCCAATTCTAATCCCCCACCCGGAAACTTACTAAAACGAAAACCATATTCTTCTTCATCACTCACCAAAACCTCGTTATTTTGGTTAATTAAGAGTCCGTATACACGAACATTAAAATAGCTCATTTTCGAAATGCTTTTTATTTTTAGTTACAATTTCAGCTGTCCAGGTAATTTCTTTTTTAAATGCTTCAGACCGTACAGGGCATTCGCTCATGTGGCAATAATGGCAACATTCAGGCAAGCAAGGATCAGCGTGAATAAAAAGTTCGGCCTTGCGCACCCCATTCGCATTAATTAATTCATCTATCTGCGAAATTTCGCGGTGAACTTTATTTAAATCGAAATAATAAGGCAATGTTACATGGCAATCGATATGAAATTCGGGGCCATATTGCTGGGTACGGAGGTTATGTACATCAATCCAGGGAGTATGGCGGTTCTTCTGCAAAACTTCTACCACTTCTTCCACCAATGTAAAATCGCTCTCATCCATTAAAGCACCCACCGAACCGCGGGTAAGTTTATATCCCGAATAAACGATATAGAAGCCTACGAGAACAGAAAGCAAACTATCCAACCAAATTATATTTGTTAACTGGATCAGGATCAAACCGGCCACAATGGCTATACTGGTGTATGTATCGGTCAGTAAATGCCGGCCATCGGCCTGCAAGGTGATCGAATGCTGATCTTTACCTACATTAATGAGGTATAGGCCCACAATCATGTTAATTAACCCCGTAATACCAATAATCAACGTTCCCTCAAGCAACTGCCCTACAGCATGCGGGTAAACGAGATTGTAAGCGGATTTGAAAATAATAATAACACCGGCAATAAGGATGAGTACCCCTTCTACAAATGCAGAGAAAAACTCTACTTTACCATGCCCGTAAGGATGGTTTTCATCTCTTGGCTGCGTACTCAGGTAAATGCTGTAAAAGGCAAAACTACCCGCAATTACATTTACAATACTCTCGGCTGCATCAGTTAAAATGGAGTTGGATCCTGTAATAAAATAAGCTACAAACTTGGCCAGCATCAATAAAATGCTCACCACCAACGACAATACAATTGCTCTTTTCTTTACTGACACAGCGCTTTTTTTTACAAAAATACGCTTATCGACTAAATTAAATGAGAAAAATATCGGTTTTTTAGTGCAGAATAATATTTGGTTTATATATTTGCGCTCAAAGTAATTAACCATGAGCACCTTATCGAAAAGAATTAACAGCCTGTCAGAATCTGCAACCCTTAAAATGACCAAACTTGGCCGCGAACTGGCGTCTAAGGGCATTAATGTAATCAGTTTAAGTGTTGGTGAACCCGATTTTAACACGCCCGATCACGTAAAAAATGCTGCTAAAAAAGCATTGGATGAAAATTATACGCGCTACTCGCCGGTACCGGGATATCCTGACCTGCGCCAGGCCATCGTAAATAAACTCAAAACCGAAAACAACTTAGATTACGATATTTCCCAGATCGTGGTTTCAACAGGTGCTAAACAATCTTTATCAAATGTTATTTTAACCTTAATTGACCCGGACGATGAGGTGATCATCCCAACGCCTTACTGGGTTTCTTACTCAGAAATGGTAACATTGGCAGAAGGAAAATCGGTTTTCATTGATACCGACATTGAAAGCAATTTCAAAATTACCCCTGCACAGTTAGAAGCTGCCATTACGCCAAAAAGCAAGCTGTTCATGTTCTCTTCGCCATGCAACCCAACCGGTTCGGTATACAGTAAAGAAGAGCTGGCCGCCCTGGTAGCAGTTTTTGAAAAACACCCTAACATCTATATCCTTTCAGATGAGATTTACGAGCACATCAACTTTGTGGATAAACACGAATCTATTGCTCAGTTCGATAGCATTAAAGACCGTGTAATTATTGTAAATGGTTTCTCTAAAGCATTTGCAATGACCGGATGGAGATTAGGTTACATTGCCGCGAATAAAGAGATTGCTGCTGCAAACGATAAATTACAAGGCCAAACTACTTCTGGTACCTGCTCTATCGCACAACGCGCAGGTATAGTCGCTTACGAGCAAGGTTTAGAAAGTGTTCTAAAAATGAAAGAAGCATTTTTACGCAGAAGAGAGTTGGTTTATAATTTGCTGAACGAGATTCCGGGTGTAAAAACCAATCTTCCTGACGGGGCCTTCTATTTCTTTCCTGAGATCAGTTCGTTTTTTGGCAAAAAAGACGCCGATGGCAATGTAATTAAAGATTCAGCCGATTTGGCTTTATACTTATTAAACGTGGGTCACGTAGCAACCGTAGGTGGCGACTCGTTCGGTAACAATAACTACATCCGTTTATCTTATGCCGCATCAGACGAAAGTTTGGTAGAAGCATTGAGAAGGATTAAAGAAGCATTGGGCAAATTGGCCTAATCAGTTAGCAATTTTCAGTTAACTTTATAAAATGAACCCCTCGTTAATTAAACCTAACGAGGGGTTTGTATTTTCGTTATCTCCGCAGCATAGCGGAGCGCCTGCCCGTTGCAGACAGGGGAAAGATCCGCCTCATGGCAAATTTTATCGATTAGCTAGTGTTGCACCGGCTACCTAACGGGATTTCTTTCATCGTTTGAAAATGAAGCCAGTATTCCACTGCAGGCCTAAGCCCATCTTTTCATTGCCAGTTCCCGTTCGTATCTTGCTGTGGATATCCATTGTTAAAAGGTTTGCTAACCAGGAGTTCCCCTGAGCACGAGTCCAACTGCTTACTGAAAACTGCAATTGAAGTCTGCAAAATAAACTAACTTCTGATCGCTTCAACCGGGTCCAGTCGTGAAGCCGAATAGGCTGGCCAGAAACCAGAGATAGTGCCGATAATAATCGATATTCCAATACCTAAGGCAATGTTATTCAATCCTAATATGATATGAAAATCTGTAGCCGCTCCGATCACGAGTGCGAGCAGGTAGACCAGTAATAACCCCAGCAAGCCGCCTAAAATACAGAGTGATATAGATTCGAATATGAATTGCAGCAAAATAAAATAGTTTTTTGCGCCCAACGATTTTTGGATACCAATGATATTGGTACGTTCTTTAACCGATACAAACATGATATTGGCAATACTAAAACCACCAACCAGGATCGAAAATCCACCAATCACCCAGCCGGCAATATTTACCATCTTAAACATCGAATCTAACTGGTTGGAAATAATGGTGGTTTTATTGAGTGCAAAATCTTCTTCATGGCCAGGTTTGATCCTGTGGATAGAGCGCATTAAGCCTTTCAATTCGCTTTCTACCTCCTCTAAACTTACGTTATCCTTACCACGAACGGTTATCTGAGGGCCATAACGTTCACTTTGTATATCCAGAACACCTTTGGCAAAAGCAATTGGAATATTTACGTTTTTATCCAAAGAAACACCCAACATGTCTTCTCCCTCTTTTTTAAAAACGCCTACCACTGTTAACCTTCTTCCTAAAATCTGTATTTGTTTCCCAACCGCCCGGTCTCCATCGAAAAGTCCGTCGGCAACATCAGAGCCTAAAATACAAACAGGCGAACCGTTTTTACTCTCATTTTCCGTAAAATACCGGCCATCCTGAAGTTCGAAATTCCAGGTTTTATTAAAATCGTGCGATGCTGCCCATACTGAAATCCCTTCAACAGAGTTACTCCTATATTTAATGGTTCTGTCGCTGGTCGATATTTCAAACGTAACCCCTTGTGCATTTTCAATTCGCTCACGGAGGGCCTCAAAATCGCGCAATGAAGGCTGAGGACGGTTCATATATTTCCACCAAGGGTAATTATTGCCGAAGCTCCAGGGCCATTTTTGGATATAAATGGTGTTAGAGCCGAGTTTATCTACACTTGATTGCAATTTACCGCGAAAAGTATCGACCGCCGAAAACACAGCAATAATGGTAAAAATACCGATTGTTATTGCCAAGAGCGATAACATGGTGCGTAATTTATTCTGGCGCAATGCATCAAATGCAAAACGGAAACTCTCGCCTATTAGCCTAAAGATTATCATAATTAAAGGTTAGATGCAAAGCCATTAAAAAGGTTACAGTTTATCTTCAAAACTAATTAAATTTATGTATGCAGTACCTGAATAGCGCTGTATTATTTGATTTAAATTGGTTAAAACATTATATACATAAATTGCGTTTGATAAAATACGAAAAAGAAAAATTAAATTCGTATTTTTGCACCTCAAAAAATTCATCAAGAATGAAATTATCACAATTCAAATTCAATTTACCGGAATCATTAGTAGCCAATAATCCGGCTGAAGAGCGCGACGAAGCACGATTAATGGTATTGCATAAAGACAGCGGTAAAATTGAACATAAAATCTTCAAAGACGTTTTAGGTTATTTCGATGACAAAGACGTAATGATATTAAACAACACTAAAGTTTTTCCTGCACGTTTATATGGCAATAAAGAGAAAACTGGTGCAACTATTGAAGTTTTCTTATTGCGTGAATTAAACAAGGAATTACGTTTATGGGATGTATTGGTTGATCCGGCCCGTAAAATTCGCGTAGGCAACAAATTATACTTTGGCGACGATGATCTATTAGTTGCTGAGGTGGTAGACAATACCACATCACGTGGCCGTACCATCCGTTTCTTATTTGAAGGTACCGATGAGGAGTTTAGGAAAAATGTTGAAATTTTGGGTGAAACCCCACTGCCTAAATACATAAAACGTAAAGCAACAGCTGAAGATAAGGAACGTTATCAAACCATTTTTGCAAAACATGAGGGAGCTGTAGCTGCGCCAACTGCGGGCCTGCACTTCAGCCGTGAGTTGATGAAACGCCTTGAACTTAAAGGTGTGGAATTTGCAGAAGTTACACTACACGTTGGTTTAGGAACTTTCAGAACGGTTGAAGTTGAGGATTTAACCAAACACAAAATGGATTCTGAGCAGTTTATTATCGAGCAGAAAGACGCGAACATTGTAAATAAAGCAATTGAAAATAAAAAGAAAATCTGTGCGGTTGGAACAACCTCCATGCGTGCTATCGAATCAGCTGTTTCTGCCAACAGAACATTAAAAGCAGCCAATGATTGGACGAGCAAGTTCATCTTCCCGCCTTACGATTTTAGTATTGCCAACTCAATGATCACCAATTTCCACACACCAGAATCAACTTTATTGATGATGGTAAGTGCTTTTGGCGGTTACGAAAACGTAATGAATGCTTACGAAGTTGCAGTAAAAGAAAAATATAAATTTTACAGTTATGGCGATGCCATGCTAATTATATAGATTTGAGTAATGGGATATGAGACTTGAGTTAAACCAGGTCTCATATCGCAAATCTATTATCTCATATCTCTTCACATGAAAGACTACGCTATAATTGTAGCAGGCGGTTCCGGAAATCGGATGCAAACAGAAACCCCTAAACAATTTCTACTGCTCAAAAACCTCCCGGTTTTAATGCATACAATAAAAGCTTTTGCACAAAGCGATACTCAACCTAAAATTTTATTGGTACTTGGCAAAGATCAGCAAGACAGCTGGGCACACCTGTGTGAAGAATTTAATTTCGATATTCCACATGAAATTATTGATGGTGGCAAAGAACGTTTCCATTCAGTAAAAAATGCCATTCAAACCATTGAAGGAGATGGTTTTGTGGCTATACACGATGCCGTTCGACCACTGGTATCAAAATCCCTTATTGATAACTGTTTTAAAGCAGCTAAAGTACAGGGAAACGTAATTGCAGCTATACCATCGAGCGATAGCGTCCGTATATCCAGAGATCAAAAAACATCGGCTTTAAAGCGCGATGAGGTGTACTTAGTACAAACTCCGCAAACATTTAATATCAATGTGATTAAAGAAGCCTATAACCAGGATTTTGCTAATCATTTTACCGACGATGCAAGCGTGGTAGAATCCATTGGTTATGGAATCAACATTATTGAAGGAGAAAGGGAAAATCTAAAAATAACCTATCCCATTGATCTGGAACTGGCAGAATTGCTACTTAAAAATTCAGAATGCAAAAAAGAGCTTTAAATTAAAGCTCTTTTTTGTTCAATAGCATTTTAGCTACCGAAATGCCCGCTAAATATATTTTATGCGGCCCTGCCAATAATTTTAAGCAGGATTGCAATGACTGCGATTACCAATAAAACGTGGATTATTCCGCCAACGTCGCCGAAGCCGTGAAATATAAATCCGATCACCCATAGTATTACCAATACTACTGCGACTAAATACAATAAATTTCCCATAGTGTTAATTTTTTAGCAATGTTATATTATTGATGTATTAACATATGGCTTTCGACTTTTGTTTAAAAAATGTAAATTTTTATTGCAAATACAGCTTTTAATAAATGGAACGAAAGGCTATCCAGGTTGTTCAACTTCGTGGTGACCATGCCCCATTAATAAAACTAAAGGACATCATCGAGCGGGGTACAACGTAGCCCGGAGATCTATCAAAAGATGAGTTTCTTTACTCCCCTTTGTTCAGATCAGGATGACAATATTCTGGTAAAAACAAAAAAGCAACTTCCTTGTGGGAAATTGCTTTTTGATTCTATTCGATTGAAACATTAATATTCGTCTTCGTTAAAGAAAAAATCTTCTTTAGTAGGATAATCCGGCCATATTTCCTCAATTGTTTCATAAGGCTCGCCATCATCCTCCAGCGCCTGTAAATTTTCAATTACTTCTACAGGAGCTCCAGAGCGGATACCATAATCAATTAATTCGTCTTTAGTTGCAGGCCATGGTGCGTCTTCCAAGTGCGATGCTAATTCTAATGTCCAATACATATCTTCAATTCTATTAAATTCTATTTCTTATTACTGCGCAAAGTATATTAAAATTTTTGAGCAAAACAAACTTATTTTTCCACCATCAAACCCGCGGAATCCAAATATTTTCTTCTGCCCCAAAATACACCGTCAGTTTTCGTGCCAAAACGAACAAATAATCGCTTAAACGGTTCAAATAAACGGTTACGTGCTCATTTACAAAGCTATTTTCTGCAAGTGCTACCGTTAAGCGTTCTGCCCTTCTGCATACGCATCTTGCAATATGGCAGTAAGAAACTACAGTATTTCCGCCGGGTAAAATAAAATGTTTTAAAGGAGGCAAAGTTTCATTAATCCGGTCTATTTCTTCTTCCAACAGGGTAATATCACGATCATGAAGATCAGGAATTTTCATTTTAGACTTTTCCGGATCTGCAGCAAGCGACGAACCAATGGTAAACAACCTATCCTGGATTTCTTTTAACAGCTGCTGATCAGCCGGATCAATCTCTTGGCACATCATTAAACCGATGTACGAATTTAATTCGTCAACAGTACCATACGTTTCGATACGTAAATGATATTTGGGAACGCGGGTTCCACCAATGAGTGATGTTTGCCCCTTATCGCCAGTTTTAGTATAGATTTTCATTTAGAAAGGTTGAAGGTAAAAGGTAGAAGGTTTAGGGTAAAACCTTACGCCTTAAACCTTACACCGTAAGCCTTAATTAATTTTCTCCCAATCGCTGCCAGTCTCTTTCAAGGCCTGCAAACGCGGAGATACATTTTTGATATCTGTATTTAAATAATCGTTTTCAATCAAACCATCACGCATACGTACAATGCGGTGTGCATGTTGTGCAATATCTTCCTCGTGTGTTACTAAAATGATGGTATTTCCTTTACTGTGAATTTCTTCCAGCAGCCCCATAATTTCTACCGAAGTCTTGGTATCCAGGTTACCCGTAGGCTCATCAGCCAGGATAATGGATGGATTATTGATCAATGCCCTGGCCACAGCCACACGCTGGCGCTGACCGCCCGAAAGTTCGTTTGGTTTGTGGTCCATACGGTTGCCCAAGCCTACATTCTCTAATGCTTTGGCTGCCCTTGCATCCCGGTCCTTTTTACTTGTTCCGGCATAAATTAAGGGTAAGGCAACATTATCTAAAGAAGTGGAGCGTGGCAATAGGTTAAAAGTCTGGAAAACGAAACCAATTTCCTGGTTACGCACTTCTGCAAGTGCATCATCGCTCATGTGGCTTACATCGGTTCCGTTTAAAACATAAGTCCCGCTTGAGGGCGTATCTAAACAACCTAAAATATTCATCAAGGTCGACTTACCTGAACCTGACGGGCCCATCAATGCTACAAATTCACCTTTATAGATATCTAACGAAACTGATTTTAGTGCATGGATAACTTCAGATCCAATAACATATTTACGACCGATTTCTTTTATGGTGATGAGTGGTTTCTCCATGTCTTTTCTTTTTTAGACAAGCGTAAGGTGCAAGATGTTACAAGGGGATTAAAAATTAAGCACAAATGTAAATCTCACCGGTACTGATCTACTATTTTTCGATGATCTTTGGAACCATAAAAAACCGGTCTGTATGTTTTGCAGCGTTTTTTAATCCGTCAGCGGTAGAAATTTCCTGCTTCACCACATCTTCACGCCAAACATTTACCGATTCGTTCATATAAACCAATGGCTTCACTTTAGCCGTATCCAACTCATTTAGCTTTTCCATAAACGACAAAATTTTGTTCATTTCAGGAATCAGGGTATCTACATCTTTTTCATCAATATGAATTCGGGCCAGCTCGGCTATTTTATGGATGGTTTTTGCGTCTAAATTCATATTATACTAACTTACTGTCTATCAATTTAAAAACCTTTTCTTTAAAATGATCAGTATCAACATCGGCTAAAACTGAAGTATTTATAGGTTTATGGACGTAAATATCGCAAATTCCTGGCTTACTTCCATATTTAGCACCATCATCCCAGTTAATTTTCCAAACATCTGTAATACTAACCGGTACCAAGGGGATGTTTTTATCTATTGCCAGCCGGAATGGACCATTTTTAAAATCGCCTAACTTTGGTGGATAATGGTCGTCAATTTTTCCTTCGGGAAAAATCACCAGGCTCATGCCTTTTTCCAGGTTTTCGCCGGCTTTTTTAAAAGCTTTAAAAGCAGAAATTTTGCTATCACGGTTAACAGAAATATCGATGGTTTTAAAGAAAATGCCCAATATCGGATTATTCAATAATTCATCTTTACCCATAAAATGGAATTTACCATGCCCCATGATGCAGAAAACCATGATATCTAAATTAGAGGTGTGGTTGGCACAATAAATATATGTTTGCCTCGAATCGAGCTTTTCTTCGTACTGGTAGCGAAAGAAAACCCCTGAAAACAGGCTGCTTAAAAAACTATTGGCTTTACGACAAAAGTTAAGTGTGCCGTAATACTTTTCATTACGCGAAGTAATGTAATAAAGAGGATAAAAGAGCGCGAAAAAAAACAGTATCCAGAATAAAAACCAAATCCGGTGTACGTGCCTTAGAAAGTTGATCATAGATATATCAAAAATATAAAATAGTTTGAAATTTCAAATTAAGGATTAAGGCTGTGATTTGTAGCATTGAAACGGAAAGCAGGACCGCTGGCCGCCACTCGGCACTGAACGCCAACTTTCAAACCAAAAAACGCCGCGTATATCTGCGTAATTAGCGATAAACCAATAACAAGATATTTCCCCGCAGATTTAAGATAATCACCGCAGATGAATTTATATTTTCTTAAGCAACCCACTTTGTTCTTAAGCCTGATTGCAGTGAAAAGCCCGGAATCCCGATTTTACATCGGGAGAGGACTTGCAACGGAAAGCAGGACTGCTGGCCGCCACTCAGCACTGAACGCCAACTTTCAAACAAAAAAAACGCTGCACATATCTGCGAATCAGCAGAAAAACTTAGGCAAGATAAATGCCTGCTGATTTGATTAGCGGATCGTCACCCTGAACGTGTTTCAGGGTCTTTATAACAAGATAGGTACTGAAATAAATTCAGCATAACGGAAGCTTTCATAAAAAACGCTGCCGATATCTGCGTAATTAC
Organism: Pedobacter zeae; assembly: GCF_014196715.1. Taxonomy (GTDB): domain Bacteria; phylum Bacteroidota; class Bacteroidia; order Sphingobacteriales; family Sphingobacteriaceae; genus Pedobacter; species Pedobacter zeae. The sequence goes on along the minus strand of NZ_JACIEF010000001.1, from coordinate 892,813 downwards.
CGGGAAACCAAAAAAATCTTACCATGAAAATTAACCGGATGTGCCTTTTGCTTGTATTTTATTTTTAATTTCGTGCCATTATGAAAGAAACAGTGGTGAGCGGCATCCGCTCAACAGGAAAATTACATTTGGGCAATTACTATGGCGCGGTTAAAAACTTCGTGCAAATGCAAAACGACTACAATTGCTATTTTTTTATTGCCGATCTACATTCTTTAACAACACACCCTACCCCTGCCGACTTACATGGAAACATCAAACATGTTTTGGTTGAATACCTGGCAAGTGGAATTGACCCAGAAAACAGCACCATTTATATACAGAGTGATGTTCCGGAAATTGCGGAACTTTATTTATACCTGAACATGAACGCTTATATGGGCGAGCTTGAACGCAGCACATCTTTTAAAGACAAAGTGCGGGCTAATCCCGATAATGTTAATGCTGGTTTATTAACTTACCCGGTGTTAATGGCGGCTGATATTTTAATCCATAAGGCTACAAAAGTACCTGTAGGAAAAGACCAGGAGCAACATCTGGAAATGGCCCGTACATTTGGGAACCGTTTCAACAGACTGTACAATACCGAATATTTCCCTGAACCTTACGCATTTACCTACTCAGACAAACTGGTTAAAGTACCTGGTTTAGATGGTAAAGGTAAAATGGGCAAATCGGAAGGTGAAGCCAATGCGGTTTATTTATCAGACGATCCGGAAACTATCCGCAAGAAAGTAATGAAAGCAGTGAGTGATGGAGGGCCTACAGAAGAAAACCAGCCTAAGCCTGAACCGATCCAGAATCTTTTCGATTTAATGAAAGTGGTTTCGAGTACCGATACCCTTGCACATTTTGAAGATTTGTATAACAAAATGCAGATCCGCTATGGCGATTTCAAAAAACAACTGGCAGAAGATATGATTATCACTACCGCACCAATGCGTGAACGTATTTTGGATATTGCGAAAGATGATGCTTATTTAAGGCAAGTAGCTAAACATGGCGCATTAAAAGCCCGTGAAAGCGCACAAAAGACCATCAAAGAGGTTCGTAGTTTAATCGGTTTTAAAAGTTTTTAATTAATATTGCGATAAGCGCTTAGCGTTTGGCAAAACAACGCCACCCGCAAAACGCTCAACGCAAAACGCAAGAACATATGCACATAGCAATTGTAGGAAATATAGGTGCCGGTAAAACCACTTTAACCGGTTTATTGGCTAAAAATTACGGATGGGAAGCTTTATACGAAGCAGTGGACAACAATCCGTACCTGGAGGATTTTTATAGCGACATGAAACGTTGGAGCTTTAATCTTCAGATTTATTTCCTGAACAGCCGTTTTCAACAGATTACGGATATTGAAATAAATAAACGGAATGTGATACAGGATAGGACCATTTATGAAGATGCACACATTTTTGCCGAAAATCTGCACGATATGGCTTTAATGACCACCCGTGATCATGATAACTACCGTGCTATTTTTGACAACATTACTTCTTTTATTAAACCACCCGATTTATTGGTTTATCTACGCGCTTCGGTACCAACCCTGGTGAATAATATCCAGCGCCGCGGACGTGAATACGAGGCAGGCATCCGTATTGATTACCTTTCTAAATTAAATGAAAAATACGAAGCCTGGATAAAAGGATATAACCTGGGTAAATTACTGATTTTAGATAAAGACAAGCTCGATTTCACCAATAATCCGGAAGATTTAGGTACAGTGATCCAATCTATTGAGGCAGAAATAAACGGATTATTTTAATCCGTTGCTCCTATTCATGTTCATGAAGGAGTGAATCTGTAGTAAGGGGTTTAATCTTAATGTGATAAATATGGAAAAAGATTTTGAGCATGAAAACCAGAAAACTGGAAATAGATGAGCAATAAAAAATCAAATTCAGCTTTAGGTAATCTAAAAATCATCGGAATTATTCCGGCACGTTATGAATCTACCCGTTTTCCGGGAAAGCCATTAATAGATATTGCCGGAAAAACCATGATCCAAAGGGTTTATGAGCAGGCATCAAAGGCTAAAAACTTATCTAAAGTGGTTGTGGCAACAGACGATACGCGCATTGCTGATGAAGTAAAGCGGTTTGGTGGAGAATTTATCTTTACTTCAACCGATCACCAGAGCGGAACCGACAGGTGTGCCGAAGTGATAAAAAAAATGCCCGGGTACGATATAGCGATCAATATCCAGGGCGACGAACCTTTTATCGAACCTGCACAGATTGAATTACTGGTAAGTTGTTTTACTGAAGAAAAAGTACAACTGGCCACGCTGATCAAACCGGTCCATGATCAGGAAAGTGTTCATAATCCCAACAGCCCCAAAGTGGTAATTGATGTTAATGGCAGGGCCATGTACTTTAGCCGCAGTCCTATCCCCTTTATCAGAAATGGCGAACCGGGTATATGGGCCGAAAAGCACCGGTTTTACAAACACATTGGTATTTATGGTTACCGTACCGAATCATTAGAAGCGATTACCCAACTTCCACCCTCTTCCTTAGAAATTGCCGAAAGCTTAGAGCAGCTCCGCTGGATCGAAAACGGGTTTTATATCCAAACAAAAGTAACTGACTTAGAAACAGTGGCTATCGATACGCCGGAAGATTTATTGAAGTTAAATAATCTATTGTAGGCACTGAAACACGGGTAAGGTTTACCTGGTTCATTGGTCATTTGTTCATTTGTCATTAGTTGATGTTTTTTAAGGGGCTAATTTTCTCCGGACTCTCGAATACTGACTCCAGACTATTTCAAAACCAGTTCCATTTGAATGTTACACCTGGCATAAGGCGTTGGCTTTCCTGCTACTTTCTTAAAACCTAATTTGTGATAAAGGTTAATGGCAGGTTTTAAAATGGTATTACTCTCTAAATAAATTTTAGTTGCACTAAGCGACCTGGCTTTTTCAATAATAGCATTTGCTAATAAAAAACCTACATTTTTTCCCTGGGCTTTTGGTGATACGGCCATTTTGGCCAGTTCGAAATCATATTCGCCGTCATTCATCTTAATTAACGCACAAACGCCTAACGGTTCACCTTCGTAGCGTGCAACTAATATTACCCCACCTTTATCTAAAATATAGCCTTGTGGGTTATCCAAAGCTTTGTAATCAGATTCTTCCATGGTAAAATATTTTGAAATCCATTCTACATTCAGCGATCTGAATATTTCCTGGTATTTAGGCTGATAATCTATAATTTCAACCTTTAAACTGTCTCTTTCTTTTTTCTTTTCCATTACCCTTCTCAATAAGTTTTTTTGTTCTAATAAAAATTCCCACTCGCCTATTGCTTCCCAAAGTTTATTTTGGGTTTGTGCCGATAGCTCTTCAATTGCCGCCTCTACATCAATGAGCTGGTCTTTAATTTTATCGGCAACTTGCTTACCCGCATCAGATAAGCTGATCACATTTCGCCTGCCATCTTCTTTATCCCTGCTTTCTTTTACATAGCCTTTTTTCAGCATTTCGCCAATCATTTTACTAACAGAAGGATGAGAATGGCCAATTAGCTTAGCCAATTCGGTTATGGTTTTCTCTTCGCCCTGTGATAAAGAATAAAAAACCGGGAACCATTTGGGTTGCATATCGATGTTATAGAGTTGATAAATATTGGCGGCATCTTCAGTTACCTTATCGGTTAACATCCTGAGCCTGCTGCCAATTGCAACTTTGCCCGTTTGTTCAAAAAAATCCATAAATAAATTAATTACGTAATCAGTTACGTAAATATAGGAAATAACAGGCAACTTGCAACAATTTTAATTAGAGGTTAGTATTTTCGCCTGATATAAAAAGAAGCATAAAATTTGTAGTTTTGAGCATGAGAAATATACTGCTCTTCTTTACAATCGGCCTATTTGCGTTAGTTGCCTGCAATTCGAAAGGCAAAAAAGAAACCAATGCCATCGAGTTTAAAAATGTTAACCAAAGTGTAACCAAATCATTCTCTGATCTAAAAACACTGGATACTTTTAAAATCGAACTTACCGGCAGAAAACCTGAAGAAATGGTATTGAGTTTTACCATCAAAAAAGCGGATGGAAAAGAGATCTATAATGCTAAAATAAAGGGTACTGAATTATTAGGCAGTACCGACCCCAATATTGATCTGAGAAAAGAGAAAGACCAGATCGCTTTTATAAAAACCATTGCTGATGATTTTTTTAGCGACGAAAACTTCCTGGAACCTGCCGTAATGCCCGAAGATAAGGCCGACAATTATGTTCCTGATAAAGCACTTTACGAAGAACTGAAAAAAACAGGCTTAAATGGTTTCAAATATCGTTTAGGTAAAGAAAACAACATTTACCTTGCCTGGAGCGAAAAAGAACAAAAAGTAAAGATTTATTATAACTGTTGTTAATTCCCATTTATGACGATAGGCTGCTTAACGCATTATATCGTGCGCATCTGTCGGTACTTTATGTAATGCATTAGGCCTTCATTATATCAACTCAAGAAAACTGACCAAAACATTCCTCATTAGAGTAAAATACACCAATTAAGGCTTAATCCTTTAATATTATCCTTCTTAATCGTTAATACAACGTTTATATTTGCACTTGAATTCTATTATAGGCGAACCGCTGATAATACAATTTAAAATGTCTATTCCTGTCTAACATATCAAGTGGGCCGATTACCAATTGGTTCAATGGTATTTTATTGATTACATTAATGAAACGTCTTCAGTTTGTATGGGTATTTATTTTATCCCTAACTGCATTAAATACGTATGCGCAAACAACCTATACAGGCTGTGTTATATACCAGCATAATACAGGTTTACCCCGTACAAGTGATCCTATATATACTGATGTTGCCGGTGGATCAGGAAGTTGCAATGGTTATACGGTGACTTTCTATAGCAGTACAACCAATTCTAAAAGTCTGGATAGTTATTGCTCTATTACACCACCATTAGCCAATGCTTCGAGTGAGAGTGCAGGCAATGGGGATCCGAACTACAGAAATTGCTCCGTAAATGGTCAATGCGGAATCATCAGGACAGTTACGGTTACAGAATGCCCGATTGACGATTCGGCAATCATGTTATTTGCGGCGTGTACCGTTTTAGCTTTAGGTTTTATAAAAATGCCTGTGAAATTCGGGGCTTAAAATTGTAAAAAACCACCAGCTAATTTCTGGCTTGCCAGGTTGAATCAAAGTATAGATCAGCAAAAATAAATAGTAAATCATTGTACATTCAGCTATTACATGTAATTTAAAGTACTTAATTCGCAATAATGCGTTTCTCAAAGTATTTCTGCATGAAAAAAACTGAATTGATAGCAAGCCGGTTAAGCGCTGTTTTATTGGATGGCTACTGGATTGCCAACACCAATTATAAAGATCAACTGGAAAATATCAGCTGGGAACAGGCTATCCATCAGGTAGCAGATCTAAATACCATTGCAGCCCTAACCTACCATATCAATTATTATTTAGCCGGACTTTTACAGGTATTCAGCGGCGGGCCTTTAACCATCAAAGATAAATATAGTTTTGATTTACCTCCACTCCGATCAGCCCAGGACTGGAAACAGTTGATAGAAAATTTTCTGGCCAATTCAACAGATTTTGTTCAGGAAGTGGCAGAAATGCCCGAAGAAAGACTTGATGAAGTTTTTGTAGATGAAAAATATGGCACCTACCTCCGCAATATAGAAGCCGTTATTGAACACAGTTATTACCATTTGGGCCAGCTGGTGTTGATTAGGAAATTAATCCAACAATCAGGTGAAGATGTTTTAAAGTAATAATTTTCGAATGATAAAATATATTTCAAATATTTTTAATAACTAAAAAAATAGTTGTATTTTCACCACCCATAACCAAACAACTGTTTACCAACGTTTCTCTATAATGCTCAAAAATTTCCTCGCCGTTTTTGTTTTTTCGGCACTGTTCCTCCCTGCCCTCGCCCAAAAAGCCAGTATTAAAGGTATAGTAGTTGATACAGTAGAAAAAACAAACCTTGCCAACAGCTCCATATTGCTCATTAATAACAAAGATTCTATCCTGGTTAAAGATGTCAGGGCAAAAGCCAATGGCGAATTTGAATTGTCGGGTTTGAAAAAAGGCACCTATACGCTGGTGATCACCTACCCTAAAATGGCCGATTATATCCGCGATATCCAGCTTTCTGATTCCAGCCGGTTTAACCTTGGTAAAATCCCGATGGATAGTAAAGCCACACTTTTAAATGAAGTTGTAATTAAAGCGCAAAAACAAGCGATTAGTATGAAAGGCGATACCATAACCTACCAGGCAGATAGTTTTGCGGTAAAGCCACATGCTAACCTGCAGGACCTGTTAAGGCGACTTCCTGGAATAGAGATTGATAAAGATGGTGCAATAAAAGCAGGTGGAAAAGATGTAAATACCTTGTTGGTTGACGGCGAAGAATTTTTTGGTGATGATCCGCTTCTGGCGCAGAAATACCTGAAAGCCAATGCCGTTAGTGAGGTCCAGGTTTACGACAAAAAAACAAAGACAGAAGAACTATCGGGCATTAAGGAAGGCGAATCCAAGGAAAAGGTCATGAATATTAAGCTCAAGGAAAATGCTAAAAATGGTTACTTAAGCACGTTGGATGCCAATAGCGACCTTAAGCACTACAAAAACATGGGTGGCATGGCTGGTATCTATAAAAATAAATTAAAAGCGGCAGTGTTTGGTTCTAACTCCAATACCAATCAGGATTCGAAGGCAAGTGCTGCCATGAGCAAACTTAAAGGCAATGATTATGATATAATCGAAGTTGGCGATGATGGCAGTACGATGATGATCAGTTATGGAAGTCGTGATGAGGATGATTTTTCGCCATCAAACGGACTACCGGATGTAACAGGTTATGGTGCGCATTTCTCTAATAAATGGAACGAAAACAAAGTTGGTTTAAAGCTCAACTATAAAGGCAGTGACAGAAACATATTGGACAGAACAACATCCAAAAACCAGTCGTTACTGCCTGACGGAACAAATTTCTTTAGTGCAAGTAGCGCAAACAGCGAAACCCGAAATACCGGACAGAGTTTAAAAGGAAGTGTTGACATTAAATTAGATTCACTTTCAACTTTGAAAATTTCATTTGCGGGCAGTAAACGTAAAAACAGCAGCCAATATATAAGTACAAATGAAACTAAAAATGATGCAGGGATATTTGTCAATAACAGCGACCAGACTAATGATAGTAATGGAAATAATGACCTGTTTAACGGCAATATTAATTACGCTAAAAAGTTTGTAAAAAAAGGAAGAACACTTTCTATTGATCTGCAACCTGAAACCAAAAGCAGCACCAGTTTGGGCAACAGCTTAAGTGTTACCCATTATTATGACGCCAGTGGTGCAATTAACCGAACCGTTAATCAGGATTTCCTTAACGACAACTCTGGCAGTGAAAGCTCTCTTGGCGCAAGAATAGCATATACTGAACCATTAGGCAAACAATTTTCGCTACAAGCTGCTTATAGTTTTAAAACAGTAAACTCCAATAGCCATAAACTGGTGTTCGATAAATCATTAAACAACAGGCGAATCGATTCGCTGAGCAATAATTTCGATTTTAACAATTTTTCGAATATAGGCAAGGTAGTATTGCAATACAGGGCAAAGAAATTCACCTTATCTGGCGGTGCAGAAGCTACCGAAACAACATTCGAGCTGAATGATTTAGACCGTAACAACAAATTTAACCGCAACTATTTAAACTGGGCACCACAGAGTAATCTCAATTATAAACTCGGTAGAAATACAAGTGCATCCTTAAGCTATAGCGGATATACCCGGCAGCCCAGTTTAGATCAATTACAACCCATCAGGCAAATCAACAATCCACTTTACGAAATTAAAGGTAATCCCAATCTAAAACCATCGTTTAACAACAGTTTCAGCTTTAATTTCAATACCTACCAGCAAAAATCGCAGATGTATGCTTATATATATGGCGGCTACAGCTTTACCAAAAATGCTGTTGTAAGCTCCAGAATGGTTGATGATGTGAACAAAACCACGAGTAGTTATATTAATTTAAACGGCAATAATAACTTTTACGGAGGTGTGAGCTTTAATAAAGGCTTCAGTAAAATTCATTTTAATGCAGGTTTAAATGCCAGTTTCAACCATTCTAACTCAGTTTCTATCCTAAACAATAAGTTAAATGAGAATGTGAACAACAGCATTAATATACGCCCACGTTTTAGCTACTATGACGATAAGGTTCAAATTCAATATAATCCATCAGTTACTTTTTCAAACAGCCGTTCATCAATCGGTTCTATTAATAATGGCAGAAACTTTAGCCACAATCACGAAATTTCGGGTAATATAGAACTTCCTTATAACACTGAATTTAACACCACTATTTCTTTATCCTATCAGCCTGCAAATGCTTCGTTTAGCACACCGGTAAATATCGCATTATGGAACGCCTACCTATCAAAGAAGATGCTTAAAGCACAGGAACTGGAATTAAAAATAGCCATTTCAGATATTCTGGCTCAAAAAATCGGCTACAACCGTTACGTTGGCGGTAATAACATCAGCGAATACACCAACAGTTTTATTCCAAGGTATGTGCTCATCGGAATCACCTATAATTTAACGGGAAATTTTATTAAACAAGACAAAAACTAACAGAAGATGAAACATTTAGGATTAACAATGATGCTGTTTTTTGCAGTTACAATAATAAAGGCGCAAACTGTTTTCATCAAAAGTGCTAAAATAACATTCGAAAAAAAGATCAATCAAAAGCAGCAATTGGCCTCTAACACCTGGATATCAGACGATGCAAGGGATAAAATGAGTAAATACAGGATTTCCAACTGGGATTATAATTTTAACGATAGCACATCCATTTACAAAATCAAACCAAAAGAAACCTTAAACGACAATAATTTCTTCTTTATTGCAGGTGAAAATACGAACGAGCTGTATACTGATTTCAGCAAAAATGCAAGGGTAATAAGAAAACTAATATCGGGTGAAGATTTTATTTTAAAAGATACCATCCCCCATCTCCGTTGGAAAATCATGAACGATGTGCGCCAAATTGCAGGTTATGAGTGCCGTAAAGCCATAACAGTAATAAACGATTCTGTTACTGTGGTGGCTTTTTATACCGACGAGATTTTATTAAAAGGTGGTCCGGAAGGATTTACCGGTTTACCAGGCATGATATTGGGTTTGGCTATACCACGTTATAACACCACCTGGTTTGCTACCAAGGTTGAAGCGAAAAATGTTCCGATCTTAAACATTGCTCCTCCTGCAAAAGGAAAAAGAACGGATACGGAAAAAGATTTCAAAAAAATGCTCGACCTTTACACGCGTTACGATGATAAAAAGAACCCCAGAAAGGTAGAAGATATTAAAAAAGAACTTTATACGCTGATACTTTAAAGCAACATTTTTCCCTAAAACAGTCAATATCAGAGCTATAATTCAATTAAAAAATATTCAAACAAGTAGCTTAAACGAGCGATATTTTTTTGTATCTTTGTATCCCGTACAAAAACAATTAAACAGGTCTAGAAAGCCTGCTTAATTTCACAAATTATCAATCATGACAAAGTATATTTTTGTTACGGGCGGTGTTACTTCCTCTTTGGGTAAGGGCATCATTTCCGCATCTTTAGCTAAACTTTTACAGGCACGTGGCTACCGTGTAACCATTCAAAAATTCGATCCGTACATTAATATCGATCCAGGAACTTTAAACCCCTACGAACATGGCGAATGCTTTGTTACGGAAGACGGTGCTGAAACCGACCTGGATCTTGGTCATTATGAGCGTTTCCTTAACGTTCCAACTTCGCAGGCAAATAACATTACCACCGGCCGTATTTACCAGAACGTAATTAACAAAGAACGTAAAGGCGAATATTTAGGCAAAACGGTACAGGTTGTTCCGCATATTACCGATGAGATTAAGCGCAACATGCGTATTTTAGGTGAAAGCGGTGAATACGATATTGTAATTACTGAACTTGGCGGAACAGTTGGCGATATTGAATCTTTACCGTTTATCGAAGCTGTTCGTCAGTTTAAGTGGGAAGAAGGCAGCACCAATGCCATTGTAATCCACCTAACCCTGGTTCCTTATTTAGCTGCAGCAGGCGAGTTAAAAACCAAGCCAACCCAGCACTCCGTTAAAGCTTTACTGGAATACGGAATACAACCGGATATACTGGTTTGCCGCACCGAGCACCACTTAAGTGCTGACTTAAGAAAAAAAATTGCATTATTCTGTAACGTTAACATCAATGCGGTAATCGAATCGATGGATGCCTCTACTATTTACGATGTGCCATTGCTGATGTTAAAAGAACAACTGGATAAAACTGTTTTATCTAAATTAAAACTGCCTACCAAAAACGATCCGGATATGGAAAGCTGGAAAGATTTCCTTGGCCGTTTAAAAAACCCTACTGCAGAAGTAAGAATTGGCTTGATTGGTAAATATGTAGAGTTGCCGGATGCCTATAAATCGATTATCGAATCTTTTGTACATGCAGGTTCGAAAAACGAATGTAAGGTTAAGGTAGAATACATCCATTCTGAAGGTATTTTCCCTGATAACGTAAAAGAAAAACTTGGTCACCTGCAAGGTGTTTTAGTTGCTCCGGGTTTTGGCAGCCGCGGTATTGAAGGTAAGATTGATGCCATTAAATATGTGCGCGAGAACAATGTTCCTTTCTTTGGAATCTGCCTGGGTATGCAATGTGCTGTGATAGAATTTGGCCGTAATGTTTTGGGCTTAAAGGATGCAAACACAACCGAAATTGAAGAAAATACAGCAAATCCGGTAATCAACATGATGGAGGAGCAGAAAAAAGTAACCAATAAGGGCGGCACCATGCGTTTAGGCTCTTATCCATGCGATATTAAAAAAGGAACTAAAGCTTTTTCTATTTATGGAAAATCGCATATCAATGAGCGTCACCGTCACCGTTACGAATTTAACAACGCTTATTTAAAGCAATATGAAGATGCCGGCATGATTGCCTCGGGTATGAACCCACAGACCAATTTAGTGGAAATTATAGAGCTTAAAAACCATCCTTTTTTCGTTGGCGGACAGTTTCACCCAGAATTAAAATCAACAGTTGCTAATCCTCACCCACTTTTTGTTAAATTTGTCGCCGCTGCAATGGAGTTTGCGAAAAAGAAAACGAATTAAAAGCAGTATAAACATAAATAATGGATAGAAATACCTTTACAGGACTGTTCCTGATCATGATCATTTTGGCAGGATCGTTCTACTTTTTTAGGCCCAGTGAGGCTGAAATTAAAAAAGCCAAAGAAACCGAACGCCTGGATTCTTTGAAAAAAGCCGGTGTAACACCAGCACAAAAAGACACCACTAAAGCCGCTGCAATTGCTAATGCAGCTGTCGATTCTTTAGCCTTAAAAGGCCCTTTTGGTACTGCTTTAACGGGAACTGAAGCCAATACTGTTTTAGAAAATGAAAATTTGCTGATTACCTTAAGTAATAAAGGTGGTAAAATTACTTCGGTTGAAGTTAAAGGCCAGAAAACCTTTGCCGGCAAACCGCTTATTTTATTTGCAGGCAGCGAGAACAAGTTTGGTTTAAATTTAAATGCAGCCGGTAAAGTAATCAATACCAACGATTTATATTTTACATCAACCAAAAGCGGCAACACGGTTACCATGCGTGCCAACTATGGCGCCAATGCTTATGTAGAATATGTTTACGATCTAAAACCGTTGAGCAACAAAGTAGCCTTTAATGTAAATTTAGTTGGTTTACAACAGGTAATTGCCGGTAATACTATCGGCTTAAACTGGGCGACAACCCTATTACAGCAGGAAAAATCGATCGAAAGTGAACACCGCTATTCTGCACCATACTACAAATATTTGGATGGAGATGTTAACCACTTAAGTGTTGCAAAAGATGAGAAAGAAGAGTTATCGAAAGGTAAAATCCAATGGTTTTCTTTTAAACAGCACTTTTTCTCGGCTTCATTAATTTCTAAACAGGCATTCGAAAAAGGAAGCCTGGAAGTTAAAATCCCTACCGCTCCAGGCCAGGTGAAATTTTATGATGCCAATATGCAATTGCCTTATGCGCATACTGCAAACCAGGTATATGAAATGGAATTCTATTTCGGTACCAATAAGTTCTCTGCTTTAAAAGCACAGGGATACGATTTAGAAAAACAGGTAGATTTAGGTTACTGGCCACTAAAATACATTAACCGTTTCATTGTACTGCCTGTATTTAACTTTTTAAACAGCTTTAACTGGAACTACGGTTTGATCATCCTGGTACTAACCATCTTGTTAAAACTTGCTTTATCACCACTTACCTACAAGTCATATTTATCTATGGCTAAAATGAGGGTTTTAAAGCCAGAAATGGACGAAATTAAAGCTAAAGTAGGCGAAGATAACCCAACACTGGTTCAGCAGGAATATTTAAAATTATATAAGAAAGCAGGCGTAAACCCATTGGGAGGATGTTTACCGATGGTATTACAATTGCCTTTGGTTATGGCCTTTTTCTTCTTCTTCCCTAACTTGTTCGAGTTACGCGGAGAGAGTTTCCTTTGGATGAAAGATTTATCAACTTACGATGAATTTATCAGGTTTGGGGTTAAAATTCCGTTCATTGGCGATCACCTGAGCTTAATGTGTGTATTGATGACCGTTTCGACCCTGATCATGACTTATTTCAATAACCAGGTTTCTGGAGCTACCGGTCAGATGAAATACATTGGTTATATCATGCCAATTATTTTCTTAGGGGTATTAAATAGCTATCCGGCCGGATTGAACTATTATTACTTCTTAGCCAACTTAATGACGTTCGGACAGCAGTTCCTGATCCGTAAAATGGTTGATGATGAGAAAATCCATGCTTTAATTCAACAGAATAAAGCCAGACCAGTTGATGAGAAAAAGAAAAAATCTAAATTTCAACAGCGTTTAGATGATTATATGCGTCAGCAACAACAGCAACAAGCTAAAAAATAATTTTGCTTTTAAATGATAGAATCCCCGGTTACTTAACGTGACCGGGGATTTTTAGTTTGGGGGAGCCTGGAGCAAAATAGACAGTCGTCATCTCCTTCGCTCGAAATGACGGCATTGCCGGGCGTATTATATTCTTTAGAAAATCACGGTAAAACGCTTATAATTGTAATATTTGGCATACACGTTTCCTAATAAGCCAAAAAATTCCAATTTTAGGAGATTAAATCTGAACCAGCAAATTACTTAACATTTCAAAATGCAAAAGAGACTAACAATTATTCTGTTTTTCGTTGTCAGCTTTGCCTACGCACAAAAGAAACCATTAAATCACACGGTGTACGACACCTGGGAATCGGTAGGTGCAAAGCAATTATCCAACAATGGCGTTTGGGCTATGTACAGCATCCTGCAGCAAGAAGGCGATGCGCAACTTTACCTTACCAATATCAAAACCAATGCAAAACTGAACATCCCGAGAGGGATGAATGCGCAGTTCAGCAACGATTCTAAATTTGCAGCCTTCACTATCCGTCCTTTGAATAAAGATTTACGTCAGGCTAAAATAAAAAAGAAAAAACCTGATGAATTACCAAAAGACACATTGGGTATTGCCAATCTCGCTACCAATGCTGTTACAAAGGTAGCAAGAGTAAAATCATTTAAGTTTCCTGAAGAAGGCTCGGGGGTTATCGCTTATTTAACCGAAAAACCCGATACGGCAAAAAAAGCAATAAAACCTGCCGAGAAAAAAGATAGCGAATCTGATTTTGCAGACGATGAACCTACTGCCAAAAACAAAACTGAAGAAGGAACCGATCTGGTTGTCAGGAACCTTTTAACCGGAACAGAAAAAACCTATAAGTTCGTTACCGATTATTATTTCAGTAAGGATGGTAAACAACTGGTTTTTGCCTGTAGCGGATCTAAAAAGGATAAAACAGCACCACAAGGTGTATTTTTATTGAATACTGACAAAGGCACCCTTAAAACCCTGATCAAAGGCAAAGGAAGTTTCAAAAACTTTACGTTTGATGAGGAAAGCGAGCACCTGGCTTTTGTAGGTGAACAAAGCCCTGAGAAACAGGAAATAAAAGATTATAACATTTATTATAATTCGCTAACGCTTGATACCGCACAGATTTTAGTTGATTTTGATATGCCTGGCTTACCAACAAAATGGTCGGTTAACGGCGATGGAAAAATCACTTTCAGCAAAGATGGCAAGAAATTATTTTTTGGTATCTCTCCGGTTAAAAAGCCAAAGGATACCACGATTGTTGATTTTGAAGTGGCAAAAGTTGATGTTTGGAATTATAAAGATGACTATTTACAGCCAATGCAGCTTAAAAATGCAGATAGAGACAGCAAAAAAAGCTATTTATCTGTTATAGATGTGTACAGCAGCGATCCCAAAGTAATCCCCCTAACAGATTTAAAACTACCAGATGCCAATCTGATAGCCGAAGGTGATGCCAACTTTGTTTTGGCCTCTACCGACTTTGGCCGCAGGATCGAATCGCAATGGAGCGGTTCTACTACGAAAGATTATTATTTGGTTGATACTAAGAATGGCCAGAAAAAGAAAATCATTGATAATTTAAGCGGTTATGCAATGGCTTCTCCGGGCGGTAACTATGTGTTGTATTTTGATAGAAAAGCGGGCAGCTGGAATACCTACAGCATAGCCACAGGCAAAGTAACCGTACTAACAGCCGGGCTGACAGAAAAATTTGTTGATGAAGAAAATGATGTACCTGATTTGCCTTCTGCTTATGGTTTAGCGACCTGGACTGAGGGCGATAAAGCGGTATTAATTTACGATAAATACGATATCTGGTCGTTCTCTCCTGATGGAAAAACCGCACCAAAAAATATTACTGCAGGCTTTGGAAGGGCCAATAACCTAACTTTCCGTTACGAAAGGCTTCAGCCGGAAAACAGGTTTGAACGCAATGCAGATAGTAAATTTGTAAAATCAAATGAAGTGGTTTGGTTAGATGGTTTTAACAACGTAACCAAAGAAAATGGTTTTTATCGCACCAACGTTGGTTCAGTTAAAGCACCGGAACTGGTGATCATGGCTAAATTTAAATATTCAAACCTGATTAAAGCTAAAGATGCCGATGTTTACATTTATGATAAAGCGAATTATGTAGAATCGCCGAATGTTTACGTTACCACCGATTTTAAAACAGAAACCAAATTAAGCAATACCAATCCTCAACAACAAAATTATAACTGGGGAACTGCAGAGCTGGTAAAATGGACTACTCCAAAGGGTTATAAAGCAGAGGGTATTTTATATAAACCTGAAAATTTCGATCCAAACAAGAAATACCCGATGATAGCGTATTTCTATGAGAAACTTAGCGATGGTTTATATACTTACCAGGCACCTGCTCCTACTCCATCACGTTTAAATATCTCTTATTTTGTCAGTAACGGTTATTTGGTTTTCGCACCGGATATAAGTTATGAAATTGGTCATCCGGGTAAATCTGCAGTTGAGTTTATCAATTCCGGTGTAGAAAATCTGAAGAAAAACAGTTGGGTAGATGGCACTAAAATTGGTATCCAGGGTCAAAGCTGGGGCGGTTACCAGGTGGCTTACCTGATTACCCAAAATAATATGTATGCCGCTGCCTGGGCGGGCGCACCGGTTGCCAATATGACTTCTGCTTATGGTGGTATCCGTTGGGAAAGCGGTGTAAACCGTCAGTTCCAGTATGAAAAAACGCAAAGCCGTATCGGTGCTACGCTTTGGGAAAAACCTGAGTTGTACATTGAAAATTCTCCATTGTTTATGTTCCCGAAAGTAAATACACCAGTTGTAGTAATGGCAAACGATGCTGATGGCGCTGTGCCATGGTACCAGGGCATAGAAATGTTTACCGCCCTGCGCCGTTTAGGCAAACCGGTTTGGATGTTAAACTATAATGGTGAAGCACACAACCTTGTTCAGCGCCAAAACCGCAAGGATATCCAGATTCGCGAGCAGCAGTTCTTCGATTATTATTTAAAAGGTGCAAAAGCGCCCGTTTGGATGACAAGTGGAATACCAGCAACCGAAAAAGGAAAAACCTGGGGCTTTGAGTTAACTGATGAGAAACCTTAGTTAGCTCAGCGCCGGGAGACCGCAGTCTTTAGTCCATAGTTTGATAGTCGGGTACTATTGGCTATGGACTTTTTTGTTACGGGTTTGATAGCCTAACGGTGCATTGTTTTATAGTTCATGACCGATGGCCTTACAATTTGCAGAATATTGTTTAAAAATCCCGGCTATCCAATCCCTGACAATTGACTATTAACCCCAACTCTCTTCTATGAAATTTGGGTTTAAAAAGCTATTTTCACGCATCAAAAAACAAATAAACTAATGGCATTAAGCAGGATATGGTCGGGTTTTATTATCGTAGCTATTGTTGTAGCTTGTATTAAATGCTTTTTCTTCGGGCAAAGCGACATTTTTAACTGGATGGTTATCGGGAAATCTGATGATCCGGCAAATCCACTTAAACTGGACGGGATCATTCAAACCTGTTCCATTGCTGTAAAACTTTGTATCGAGCTGGTGGGTACATTGGCCCTGTTTATGGGTTTTATGTCTATTGCAGAAAAAGCAGGTGGCATTCGTTTATTATCGAGGATTATCAGTCCTTTTTTTTCAAAGCTTTTTCCTGAAGTACCCAAAGGCCACCCTTCTATGGGCCATATGATCATGAACTTTTCGGCAAATTTATTGGGTTTGGATAATGCCGCAACTCCATTTGGAATCAAAGCCATGGAAAGTTTACAGGAATTGAATCCAAATAAAGATGTAGCCAGCAATTCGCAGATTATGTTTTTATGCCTTCATGCCGCGGGTTTATGTTTAATCCCGGTAAGTGTAATTGCCATCCGCTCTACTCAGAATGCGCAGGATCCTACCGATATATTTATTCCCTGTATGATTGTAACCTTTGTAGGTACTATGGCGGCAATGCTGATCGTTTCTTTTAAGCAGAAAATAAATCTTTTGCAACCGGTTATATTAAGCTGGGTTCTGGGCATTTCGGCTGTAATTGCCGCAATTGTATGGTACGTGAGCCGTTTAAATGCAGCAAGTGTAACTTCTTTTTCAGGTCTGCTCAGTGGCGGACTTATTCTACTCATTTTTTTGCTCATCGTTCTTGGCGCACTCTACAAGAAAATAGACATTTTTGATTCTTTTGTTGAAGGCGCTAAAGGCGGATTTGAAACGGCTATTAAAATTATCCCTTATTTAGTTGGGATCTTGGTTGCTGTATGCATGTTAAGAACCAGCGGAACCTTCGATGTGATTATGAATGGGATAAAACAAGCCTTTATTTTTTTAGGCGCAGATACCCGTTTTGTAGATGCACTGCCCACTGCGCTCATCAGGCCATTGAGTGGCGGTGCGGCCAGGGGTATGATGGTAAGTACCATGATTGCCAATGGGCCGGATTCATTTGCGAGCAGGTTATCCGGTGTATTCCAGGGAGCATCTGATACCACATTTTATGTAGTAGCTGTTTATTTCGGTGCTGTTGGCATCAGAAATACGCGTTATGCAATCGGTTCAATGTTATTGGCTGATTTAGTAGGAATAATCACTGCCATCAGCATGGCTTACCTCTTTTGGCCAGGAATAAAATAACTATAAAAAAACTCCATTTGACAAAAACAAATGGAGTTTTTTTTGAGCATTATAATAAATGTATTAATAAATTACGAAACGGGAAGCGAAATCCTATTGATAATTTCGTCAATAGCATCCGGATCAATGGCTGCATTTTTTGAAGCGCACCATTTTTTACTTTTGTTATCCAGCCAGATACAGAAAGAATGGTAACCATCTAAAACAACGGCATAGGTTTCATGAAAATCATCTTGGATACGCATGCAAAATCCTTTAAAAATTTTGCCTCTCACTATAAATTGCAGGGTTGAATAATTTTCTAACATGGCTCATTATATTTTTGGTTAATCTACAACAAATTATAATAGAGAATGTTTCGTTAATTTAAAGGAATTAACAACTAATTCTTAAACACGGCCATAAGGCTTAACCTATGTTTAACATGTTCGAATAGCCTTTAGCTATTAAACGTTTTTTCGAGGGTAAATATATTTCGCACTGAAGATTTAATATCGTCCGCCCTTTTTTAACAATTGAAGTTTCAGCGAGCACTTCATCCCCTTCACTTGCCGGTGCAAAATAATCGATGTAATTATTTACCGTAGTATAGCGTTCATTTAATCCCATGGTAAAAACCGTAGCACCGATCAGATCGTCAATTATTCCTGCGGTTACACCACCATGTAAAATCTGATAGGGATTGGTCATCTCTTTACGGATGGTATACCTACAAACCAAAACACCATATTCTGCCTTTACCAATACGGGGGCCAGCCAGTTCATGAAATTAGATGGCGAATCGGTAATGACCTTGCCAATCGATCGCTTTAAAAAACTGAGGCGCTGTTCGCTTAAAGATGGCTCCATGTAGATGTAAAATGTTAAAATGTAAGATGGATGAGGTAAAAATAGGGAAAATGGTTTATAATGTTAGGGTTTAGGGTTTAGGGTTTAGGGTTTAGGGTTTAGGGTTTAGGGTTTAGGGTTTAGGGATAGAAAGGCAGAGCGTTGAAAGGTTTAATGGATACAAAAAAGAAAATGGAAGATATAAATACCCCCCAATTTCTAAATGAAACAAGAAACATTATGAAATGAGAGATATCTGTTGGTCATTTGTAGTTCCCATTATTCCTACTTTATCTACCATATTCCATCTTACCCGATCCATTTTAAATCGGTACAATTACTTTGAAGCTAAAATTTCTGCCCATATTATAAATTCCAGACCGGCCATTGGGCGATTGGTTGTAATATTCGAAATATTTCAGCCGGTTCAGATTAGATTGATATGCTACATTGAAAATATTATCGGCCTGTAAAAAAATATCGCAAAATGTTTTTCCTTTCCTGGATTTCAAGGTTGAACCAATTCCCCCATTAATCAGTGTATAACCAGGGGTAAAAGTCTCCGTATTATCTAAAGCATAAAACTTATCCTGGTCGCCAAAAAAGGCAGCATCGATTTTGATATAGGGCTGAGCAAAAATACCGATAGGTTTCTGCGCGGTAGCCTTGATCTCTGTCCGTACCTGCAGCGGTGGAATAAAGGGCAGATATTTAGCTTCGCGCCCGTATTTAGTCAATAACTCCTGGTTTTGGTTCAAACCAACAGTATAGGCTAAACTGGTATTAAAATTTAACCACTTTATGGTTACAGGGTGGAGATTAAGAGCAACCTCTGCTCCGTACAGCCTCGCTTTTGATTGCTGGTACTGGTAGGTTAAATTTCCGGGCACAATAACAACAGGATTTCCGTCAGCATCTGTTAAACGCGATTGATAGATATAATTCTGAATGTTGTTGTTAAAGAGTTCCATGCTGATATCAGCATCTTTTAAATAGGCAATAATGCCAATATCTTCCTGCAGGTTAAATTCGGGTTTAAAAGTGCGGTTGCCCAGGTAAACAATGTGTGCACCGGGATCTAAACCATTTGAACCGATTTCGGTAATATTTGGTGCGCGGTACCCCCTGGCAATATTTGCTTTGATCAATAGTTTTTCGGAGAGGTTATAGGTAAAGCCTAAACTTCCGGATAAACCGTAGTAATTTTTGTTAAAAGAAGGAAACTGCAATTCGCCGGTTGCATCGGTAGCACTTACCTGTTTACCGAAACCCGTTTTAACATCGGTACCCACATAAAAATCGTCCCATTTGATATTTCTTCTATCTAATCTTAATCCGCCGGAAATATCAATTTTTCCCATCGATTTTTTTGCAAAATAAAAAGCCCCAACATCAAAAAGATCATAATCAGGAATGGGAAAATCTGTAGCTGCCTTGCTCCTGTTGCCCTGATACATGCCATTTATACCAAGTGTACTTTCGATACCTGCAAAATCGGGCAGGTTATATTTAAAATCGTAATTAAAGGTATTGAGTACCACGTAAAGGCCAGCCTGACCTGGTAATGTAGGATGGTTATATTCCCTCCTTACGCTTTGCTGCCCACCAATTAATATATTCAAGTCGCTTGTACCAAATTTAAACTGGCTGGTATTGTAGAAACGGAAATGCTGAATGTGCTGGTGCAAAGGGTTAATAGCATAACTGTTCAGGTCGCTTTCGGGTACAACAGGTCTATTTTTAATATCGTCGCCATCATCTAACACCTGTCGTGTAAATTTTCTGGATATGGAGTCTCTGCTGCCATCGGGTATCTCCATTAAATTATCATAATAGGTAATAGCCGTTTTAGAAGATCCCCAGGTTTTATCTACCCTTGCACCGGCCGATAAATTATATTCCCTAAAAGCTGTTCCATAAACCAATCCATCAATCTTATTTTTATAATTATGGGCTGTTTTTCCGGTTGCCCTAAACGTATACTTCCAATCGTTTTTATGGTAAGCAAATCCGATTGATGAACCAAACATGCCGTTATTGCTCTGATAGTTTGCGGTAAAATCGCCTTTTAGTTCTCCGTTTCGGATATTAGGCGTATAAGGGATCATGTTAATCACTCCAGCCAGGGCATCGGAGCCGTATGTTAAACTGGCCGGGCCTTTTACTACTTCTGCCCGGGTGATGGCATATTCATCTACTTCTATTCCATGTTCATCGCCCCATTGCTGCCCTTCCTGCCTTAAACCATCATATAGGGTTAATACCCGGTTATACCCTAAACCACGTATAAAAGGTTTGGAAACATTTGGCCCCGTAGTAACGGCAGTAACCCCCGGAACTCCCTTAACAATGGCCTCAATTAAATTGGTATTTACATTCTGATCAATTGATTTCCGTGAAATTACGGCAATGGGCACAGGACTTTTGCGTAATTCGGTGGCCCGGTTAACGCCGGTAATCACAACATCATTCAGATTCGACGAGAGACTTAACAGTTCTGTATTGATAATTGCAGTATCTCTCTGCAAAGTAACTTTGACCCTTTTCGATTGGTAGCCAATACCCGAAAAAACAAGGTCGTAATTTCCTGAAGAAAGGTGATTAAATTGGTAATGACCGGTGCTATCAGACCTGGTAGATCTGTTGAAACCCACAATTTTTACGGTAATATTTTCTACAGGTCCGTTTTGGGAGTTAACCAGACCTTTAAGGCTTAGTTTTTGCGCCATAACGCTTAGCGACATCAAAAAGCAAAAACAGAATAGTAACAGTGATTTCATGAATAAAAATGATTTACCTAAATATAATTTTAGACAAATCTAAATTTATATTTAAATATATCAAATTAAAAATTTAGATAAATAGCGAAATAACTGTAACGGGGAGCGGAGAGCGTAAAAGTGATTTAAGAAAATTTAAACTCGTGTTTCACTAAACAAAAAGGGTAATTTTCCAATTGGAAAATTACCCTTTTTATATCCGAATGGTCTGGCTATGGGACTTCTATACCCTTTCCGGAACCTCATGGGTTGTCAATTTCTGTAGATTATTTAACCGTTATTTTAAGTTTTTGGGAAATATTACCGGATGAATTTCCAAGCTGTAATATGAAATCTCCTGCTTCAACATTCCAATCTTTTCTACTTTCATCATAAAAGGCAAGATCTGATACTTTTACATCCATTTCAACAACTTTTGTTTCCCCTGGTTGCAGGAACACCTTTTCAAAGGCTTTCAGCTCTTTTACCGGACGCGAAACACTGCAAACCGGATCGTTCACATATAACTGGGCAACCTCAGCACCATAGCGCGCTCCCGTGTTTTTAACCGTGAATCTTACCTTGATAACATCCTCCTTACTATAAACGGATTTATTAGTAGAAAGCGTGCCTAAATTAAAACTGGTATAAGAAAGACCGTAACCAAAAGGGTATTGTGGGGCTATTTTTTTAGTGTCAAACCAACGGTACCCTACCAAAATATCTTCCTTGTAATATTGGTTAATACTGTCGCCGGGATAGGAAATTTTACCATAAAAATGTGCAGCATTATCTTCCAGTTTTTTGGAAAACGAAAACGGCAGTTTACCCGAAGGGTTTACTTCGCCTGAAATTACTTCAGCCAATGCATTTCCGGCTTCGGAGCCGAGATACCATCCCTGTATAATAGCCGGTACTTTGTTTATCCATGGCATCGACACGGCATTACCACTGAGCAATACTACAGCCGTGTTTTTATTTACTTTCAACAAAGCATCAATTAATTTATCCTGGCCAAAAGGAAGACTTAAAGACTTTCGATCGCCACCTTCACAATCCTGAAAGTGGTTTTTGTTTAATCCGCCGATAAAAAAAACAACATCAGCTTGCTTGGCTACCTCTACTGCTGCATTAATCAATGAATCGGCATTTAATTTTGAAGGCTCCTCACGCCCATATAATGCAGGCCCCGAGGCATAGCCAAGACTGTAAGTAATGTGATCCTTTCCATATTTAGCGATCAATCCCTCCAATGGTGATTTTTCATAAGCTACCTTAAGTGATGATGAACCGCCACCAACTACGAGGCTCCTGTCGGCATTTTCACCAATAACTGCTATCTTTTTGTATTTACCACTGCCAATTGGAAAAAATTGTTTATCATTTTTTAAAAGCACTATTCCTTCTTCCGCAATTTTACGTGCTGCCTCACTGTGTTCAGGAGAAACAAAACGGCCATAAGGCCTGTTGGCGCTCATGGTGGTACGGAAAATCAAACGTAGTATACGGCGGGCTTTATCGTCAAGTAAAGCGATATCGTATTTGCCTTCTTTAATCCCCTTAAGGAAGGGCTTGGCCAGGTAATAATCAGAATAAGGAAACTTTCCGTTGGTGGTTAACCCATCTGTGTAAGTACCCATTTCGAGGTCTAACCCGTTTTTAACCGCCTGATCTGTGCTGTGCACCCCTCCCCAATCGCTAATTACCACCCCATCGAATTTCCAGTCGTTTTTCAGGATCTTATTCAACAGCAGGTCGTTATGACAACAATGCTCCCCTCTAAACTGATTATAGGCACCCATAATGGACCATACTTTTGCTTCCTGTACTGCGGCCTTAAATGCCGGCAGGTAAATTTCGTATAAAGCACGGTCACTAAGATCAACATTGATATGTCCGCGCCACTCTTCCTGGTTATTCAGGGCAAAATGTTTAACGCAGGCTGCCACGCCAATGGATTGTACACCCTGGATATAAGGTACCACCATGTGCGAACTGAGGTAGGGATCTTCGCCCATGTATTCAAAGTTTCTTCCGTTTAACGGAGTGCGGTAAATATTTACTCCCGGCCCCAACAATACCGTTTTATTGCGGTAACGGGCTTCCTCGCCAATAGACTTACCATAAAGCAAAGATAATTTAGGGTTAAAGGAGGCTGCCAGGCAGGTAAGTGCCGGAAACGCGGTACAGGAATCGTTCGTCCAGTTGGCACCACCCCATTCATCCCATAAAACTTCCTCACGGATTCCATGAGGTCCATCGTCCGTCCAAACTTCAGGTATGCCCAAGCGGGGCACACCTTTTGAACTGAATTTTGATTGAGCATAACAAAGAGACACTTTCTCTTCGGTAGTCATCAGTGAGAGCGCATTTTCAACCCGCTTTTCCAACGGCTGACTCAGATCGAGATAAACCGGCTGTTTTTGCTGTGCGCCAGCCCATAAAGAGGCGCACAGCACTGTTACCGTTAATACAATTGATTTCATTAATTGTGTGTATGTGTGTGTGTGTTTAAAGCAGCTGTCTATTAAAACTTTACTATTGTTTCGGCACCATTATAGCGAACGGTCTTCGATGCTGCATTTGTTTTGCCAATCAAAACTACCCGGAAGGTCCTGTTGGTTAGCATGCCATTAAAATTACCTTTACGTTTATGGATTACCAGCATGTCTTTATCGTTTGAATATTCAAAGCCGATGATAGAAAAAGCGCCTTTTTCATAATTATAGTTGCTTCCTTCATCTTCATATAAACTAAACTTGCCATCTTTACCTTTATAAACCCGGATCTCGATATCGTCGGCTTTCTTTTCTGAAGTATACTGCATTACCTCGCCAACAGGCAAAATGGTACCTGCCGGAACAAAAAGAGGGATACGCTCAAGCGGGGCTGCGACAGTTAACTTCTGGCCACCTTCAATTTGTTTGTGGGTGTAGAAATCGTACCATTTGGTTCCCGATGGGAAATAAACTTCCCGGTTACGCGCTTTGTAACTATAAACCGGGCATACCATTAAGCCTGAACCTAAAAGAAACTGGTCGCTCACGCCATAGGTTTTCTGATCAGCAGTATAATCCATTGCCAGCGATCTCATTAGGGTATAATCTTTATGGTATGCCATCCCGGCTAAAGAGTAGATGTAGGGTATTAAGCGGTAACGTAGTTCATCATAATAAACCAAACTTTTGTAAACGGGGTGACCTTCCGGGGCCAGGTTGTAAATTTCGCGGTAAGGGAACTGGCCATGGCTCCTGAAAAGCGGGCTGAATGCTCCAAACTGAAACCAGCGCAGGTTCAGTTCGCGCCACTCTTTTAAATCGGCATTTTCATTACCTGTTGCATCAAAAGCATTCTGGCCTTCAACATAGCGTTTTTCCACGCAAAAGCCGCCAATGTCCATCGTCCAAAACGGAATACCCGACATGGCAAAATTCAGACCGGCAGGAATCTGCGCTTTCAGGTCTTCCCATCTTGATGCGATATCGCCACTCCAGGTAGCGGTAGAATACCTTTGTAAACCTGCAAAACCAGATCGTGTTAACAGAAACACCCGTTTGTTATTATCCGCTTCACGCTGGCCGTTATAAATGGCATTGGCATTCATCAGGGCATAGGCATTAAAATATTTTGTAGAAGAGCCGAGGGCAGTGGGGCCACACAGTTTTTTGCGGTACTCCATATCGGTACAATCGCGAATGTTGGGTTCAGAAGCATCCATCCACCAGGCATCGAACCCCTTTACATACAGGTTCTCTTTCATCTGTTTCCAAAAGAGTTTTTGGGCATCGGGGTTATAGGCATCGTAGAAAGACCCAACATAACCTTTGCCTATCCAATCGCGTATACTATCCTGTACCGCTTGCATATACATCCACCCTTTTTGGCTAAATTGTTTAAAATGATCGGTTGTAACATAAAACTTTGGCCATACCGATATCATGATATGTGCATTTTCTTTATGTACCGAGTCTACCATACCTTTAGCGTCAGGAAACCTGCTCAGGTCGAACTGATGGCTTCCCCAGGCATTTTCAGGCCAGTAACTCCAGTCGAGCACAATATTGTCCAGCGGGATTTTACGCTTGCGGTATTCATCTACCACCTTTAACAGTTCATCCTGGGTTTTATAACGCTCGCGGCTCTGCCAAAAGCCCATGGCCCATTTGGGCATAATACTCGCCTTGCCGGTTAACGTACGGTAACCACTGATTACCTCATCCATGTTTTTACCGGATACGAAATAATAATCCATTTTATCGCCCATTTCTGACCAAAAAGAGATATTGCCATTTTTCTCTATCGGTGAAGAAGAAAGCGCTTTAAGGCCCACATAAGAAACACCTCCATCGGGTTTCCACTCCAATCTGATTTTGGTGCGTTTTCCCTTTGTTAACGGGAAAGAAAACCTAAAGGTATTCGGGTTCCATGAGGTTCTCCAACGCTCGGGCACCACCAATTTTCCATTCAGCCATACTTTGGTATAACCGGCATAATACAGGCTGAATTTGTAAACATCTGTTTGGTTGGCAAGAATTTCTCCCTCCCAGGTTACTGCGCCGTTGTTAAAATTAAAATCGGCAGGAAATTTCTTTACTGTTGTAAGGTTTTCATAGTCGATTGCCGATTCCTGGCGAACAATAGTTGCACTGCCTTTATTGGTATAAGTTGCGGTAAGTGTACCTTCCTTTCCGTCTTTATTGAAAAGACGAAACTGGTTCAGGTCTTTATAATCTCTAGGATCGCCGTATTTACTCTGTGAATAGTTATCCCATAAAATGCCATAGTTTTTTGTAGACATTATAAAAGGCACCGAAACTTTGGTGTTGTACTGAAAAAGATCTTCGCTTTTATGTTTATAATTAAAATCATCAGATTGGTGCTGCCCAAGACCATAAATCGCCTCGCCGGGCGTACCCGTAAAAACCTGCTGAAAGGTATAGCCCTTATCGTTTTCTACAGTTAAAGGGCTGAAGGTTCTCTTCGCCTCCTGAAGCAATACTTTACCGGCATGGTCGGTAAAAGAGATTGCACCTGAAATCAGGGAAATTTTTACTGTAATATCTTTAGTAGCCAGTTGTGCAAATGAAGCCGTTTTGGTTACCTTAAAAGGAACCGATGCTTTAAGGCCAGGCAATACGCAAAGACTCGTAACCTGGGGAATGGTGTTTTCGGGTGAAGCCTGCACCCGTATAATCCGGCTGTTGATCACATTTATTTCAATGGTCTTGGCTACTCCTGTCTTTGGGTGTATTTTTATACCATCCTGCAAGGTTTCAACAGTATCTGCCGCAAGCAGATGTGTTGTAAACAGCAACAATAGCATCAAAAAAGAGAATCTTCTCATAAAGGAATAATGTATTTTAATTGGTTAGAATAAAGCTGTCTGATTTATGTTCCAAAACTACAATACCACCATTTGGCCACAGAGCAGTAATGTTAAATATGTAAGTAGAAATGTTAACACAGCACCGATTAAAATGTGTTTTTAGAAGAAAAAACCCATTTTATTGATGGTTGAGAACAATAAAAAAAGAAGCTTAAAATGGTACGCTCTTAATTTACATTCCTTTTTTCTGCTATATATTCTGAAGGGAGTACATTGTATTTGGCCTTAAATGCTTTTGCAAAATAATTTGGCGTACTAAAACCCACCATGTAGCATATTTCAGATATGGTTTTGGTACTTTTCTCCAATAAAACTGCTGCTTTCTCAAGTTTAACAGACCGGATAAAGTCAACAGGGGTTTTACCGGTAACCCTCAGGCATTTTTTATAGAGCGATACCCTGCTCATCGCCATGTGGCTGCTCAGATCTTCTACAGAGAGCTGGGAATTATGGAGGTTTTCTTCGATGTATAGCAAAGCCGCGTTTAAGAATTTCACATCGTCTGATTCGATTTCCATTTCTGGCGACGACATGTTGACCTGTCTGGAATAGGTTTTTTTAAAGGTTTGATGCAGCGTGAGCAGGTTCTTGATTTTCGAGTGTAAGATTTCGAAATTGAAGGGCTTGGTCATGTAATCGTTTGCTCCTGTTTCCAAGCCTTTCAATTGTTCTTCCTCAGCTGTTAAAGCCGTTAACAGGATAATCGGAATATGTTTTGTCCGCTCGTCTGATTTTAATTTAGCGCAGAGTTCGGTACCGCTCATTTCTGGCATACTGATATCAGAAACGATTAAATGCGGGTGTAATGCCAGTGCTTTTTGCCAACCTTCCTTACCGTTTGAGGCCTCCACGATCTTATAATAAATACTCAGGTTATCTTTAAGGTAAAACCTGAAATCTTCGTTATCTTCTACCAATAATATCACAGGGGTATTTTTGGTCAACGCACGTTTATTTGCAGGCTCTTTTATCGTTTTTTCTTTATCATCGGGATCATATTGAACCGAAAAGTCTTCTTCCGTGTCGTCAGGCGTTGACTGCTCTTCTACAACGGGCGATAAGCGCAGCAGCAGTGTAAAACAGGTACCCTGACCAGGTTCACTTTCAACGGTTATTTCGCCGTCCTGCATTTTCACAAATTCTTTGGTAATGGACAGGCCAATGCCTGATCCCTGATTCAGAATGGACGCCGAAGTTTCATGCTGAAAAAAACGTTCAAAAATCTGTGCCTGTTTATCGGCCGGAATGCCTATTCCGGAATCCTGTATCTTCAACTCCAACAGAACTTTACCCGTTTCAGTTTTATTTAGCCGCTTATGCAGCATAACCTCTACTTTTCCACCCGGAGGTGTAAATTTAAAGGCATTGGAAAGCAAATTAAATACAATACGTTCTACTTTATCATGATCAAAATAGGCATACAAGCTTTCGATCGGGCTGGCGAAAGTCAGTTTTATCTGCTTACGTTCGGCCAGATCATAAAAAGAATCTGTGGCATCTTTGATAAAGGATACCACTTCGCCTTCGGTATTGTTTAACCGTAGCTCCTGTTCCTCCATTTTACGGAAATCGAGCAATTGGTTTACCATGTTTAATAAACGCCTTGCATTTCTTTTAATCATTGCCAGCTGCCCGTACCGCTCGTTTTCTTTTGCTGAAATTAACAGCTTATCAACCGGGGCAAGAATTAATGAAATGGGTGTTCTGAATTCATGGCTCAGATTGGTTAAAAATTTAATCTTTAGCAAATCCAGTTCACGCAACCGTTCTGCCTCTTTACGGTCTTGCTCCCGCAGCTGCCGTGCCTCAGCCCTTTCCTGTGCCAGGGCAAACTCCCGTTTAAGCTTAAGAATGCCCCTGCTGCGTACATACAGCAGTGCAAATCCTATCATTGCCATGTAAATGATATATGCCCAGGTGGTTCTCCAAAAAGGAGGTGAAACGGTAATGTTCAGGTGCGATTCGGCTATTGGAAGAGGATCATTTTCGTTAAAAGCCCTTACATGAAGGGTATAATTTCCGGGATCGAGGTTGGTAAAGGTAGCTTTACGCAGTTCTGATGAAACAGTAAGCCAGCGTTTATCAAAACCTTCGAGATTATATTTATAGATGATTTTATCCGGATTTAAATAATTGAGCAACGCGAACTGGATTGAAAAGATATTCTCCTTGTAGGTGAGATTTAAATTGCTGAGCGAGGTTATGGTTTCGGGTAAAACCACATGTCCGTTTATCCGTTCGCCTACACCAACTTTATGGTAAAATACCTCCAGGTCGGTCATCACCAAGGCAGCAGGTACACTGCTGTTTTTGATTTCGCTGGCCCTGAATATATTAAATCCACTTGGCCCGCCGAAAATCAGCTCACCTGCCTTGGTTTTACCCGCAGCATTGATGTTAAACTGGGTACTTTCAAGCCCGTCCAACTGGTTGTATTTGCTATATCTGAAGTGATAATTCTTCCCGTTACGGCTTACCGAAACCTTGAAAAGACCTTTCCGTGAGCTATACCAGATATCGTGGTGTTCATCCTCCAAAAGTTCGAACACCATATCTTCAGGCAATCCGGCAGCTTCATTCAGATTTTTGAATGTAGCCCTAACCGGATCGTATATACTGATTCCTTCTTTTGTACCGATCCACATCCATCCACGGGCATCCTGCAAAATAGAGTTTACATCGTTCTGGATCAGGCTGTTGCTGTCTGCAGGATTATTTTTCAGGTATCTGAAGGTACCACTTTTGTGATCAAAAATGTTAACACCTCCTGTGGTGCCAATCCAGATATTTTTATTCCTGTCTTCATACAAACAGGAAACCACATAAGAATTTATCGTATTTTTAATATCAGGATTAAAATGTTTAAATGTTCCGGTCTGGCGATCAAATAAGTTGAGTCCGCCATTTAGAGTCCCTACCCAAAGCCGGTTGTAAGAATCATTCAGCAAGGCATAAACGCGGTTATCTGATAGTTTATCGGGGCCCGGACCGGGTTTAAAATGCCTGAAGTTTTTTCCATCAAAAGCATCAAGACCTCCTAAATAAGTGCCGATCCATAATATGCCTTCGTGGTCTATTTCAAGACTTACCACAATGTCGCTGCTTAAAGAATTATTATTTTCGGGGTTATTGCGGTAAGTGGTAATCTCGCCGGTTATTTTATTTAAACGCAATAAGCCCTCTCCGTTGGTGCCTATCCATAAATTGTTGTGATTATCTTCTGCAAAGCAATTAACATCTTTTTTTATTGGGCTTTTACCAGCCAGATAAGGATTGGCCGGGAACTTATAAACACTTTTATGATAGAAACAAATTCCTTTTTTAAAGGTGCCAATCCAGATAATATGGTTGTTATCCTTGTATAAGGCTGAAATACTGTTATCGCTTAAGCTCCGTGGGTCGTTCTCTTTATTTAAGATATAGGTTAATCTCCTGGTCTTTTTATCCAGGATATTAATTCCGCCATGATCGGTACCAATCCAAATTTTTCCATCGTCTCCTTCAATTACACGGCTTACATTTTTGGAGCTTAAACCTGTATGGTCTTGCTTTTTCCCGAAATAATGAAACTTCTCGCTTGCCGTATGGAGATAAAACAGGCCAAAAGGATTGGTCCCGCTAAAAATATAGATATCGCCATCAGCGTCACTGCTGAAACTACACCAACTCGCCTGACCAGCAAAATACTCATATACAGCCTGATAACGGTTCGTTACCCGCTGTTGTTTTAGATTAAATTTGTCTATTATCCCATTATAGTAAACAACCCACAAATTACCCTTTAAATCATCAATAAAATCACTTATCTGAGTATTCTTCAGTTCATTTATCTGCTCACCTTTCAAAGTATATTTTTTCGACGTACGCGTCTTCGAATCGTAACCATAAATACCCTGGTTTTCGACATTAAAATATAACTTTCCACGACCATCTGTTTTTACCTCCCTAAGGTATCCACCCGGAATTTTATACTTCGCAAAATGTTTTTGCTGAAAGCTTTCAAACTTTTCGCTTGCCGCATCGTAAATACTGAAACCCTGGTTTGATTTGACCCAAAGTTCCCGCTCTGGGCCCTCAAATATGCCAATTACATAGCCATTTGGAAGGCTTGAACTGTCTTTTGAATTGTGCCTGAAAATCTTGAAATCGTGTCCATCGAATCTACTCAGTCCGGCCATGGTTCCAAACCACATAAATCCCTTATGGTCTTTATATATTGCGTTTGTTTGGTTATCTGATAAACCATTAGTAATATCAATACGGGAAAAACGGTAAGTATCTTCTTGGGAATAAAGTAAATTACACCACACCAGTGCACAGATCAGGGCTAAAAACCGAAGCATATTTTTTTATTAATACCGGATGTATCCGTTCAGCGGAAATCGGTCACTATCAAAAAGGCAAAATTTATAATCGTTTGGTTAACGTTAATACTGCTAATTTACAATAAAATCCCAACATAGGCTCAGCAATACTCCAAGTTTAAAATTCAGGTTTATTCTGTCCAAACCAGTACGCCGGCAGGCTCAAGGGTTTTCTTTCCGATAACAAGTTGCGCCGTTTTAGGGAGATTAAACGTATAATCGGTTGAAGAATAATTTACAGCCATGTAAAAGCCATCTCTCCAATATACGTAAATGCCTTTGGGATAGTTTTCAACGGTAGCTCCTGCACTGGTATATGTATTGGTTAAAATATCCTTTTCCAGTTCAAAGTCGGCAGTAGCTACGCCAATATAAGTTACTTCCCCCTTGCCAATTTTACGCTTTACCACAGCCGGTTTCCCTTTGTAGAACTGGTCCTGGTAAACGCCAACAACCTCCGAATTTGGTTTGGCCTGAAGCAAATCTGCCCAACTATTCCAGCCATAATGTTTTGAACCGATCTGAACATCGCCCCTGGATCGCCCCGAAAGCATATCTGTAGCCAGGATTTCGGCCCCTATCAAACCCGTTATTGGTACGGCAGTTTTGTCTTCCCAGAAATGCCCCATCCTGTTTTTGGTTGCAGTGCGGCAGGTAATTATTAAATGCCCGCCATCAGCAACATATTTTTCCCATTTTTTAATCAATGCAGCATCAGCCATTTCGTAAGCAGGCACAATAACAACACTATATTTAGAAAAATCGCTTGTTTCATTGATGATATCTACCGGTGCGCCAAGCGATTTTGCAGCCTCCATAAATTTAACCGGGTATCCCCAGGTATCCCATTGGTTGGTTTGCTTTTGCCGGTCTATTGTCCAGTAATTTTCCAGGTTCCAGAGGATACCTGTAGATCGTGCAGCCAGCTTTTGGGGCATTGTTTTGCCTGGTTTATATAATTTTCGCAACTGTTTTATTTCCTTGTTAAACTGAATATACTCCTCTCCGCCTGGCGAAGGTGTCGTACCATCGGTTTTTATCACCCCGGAATGGTATTGTTCGGCACTATATAATATCTGCCTGAAACGATAAGAGCAGGCCAGTTTTCCGCCAGCTGCAAATGAATGGTATAACCACATGCGTACGGTTCCGGGTAAAAGCAGTGGGTTATAGCTTCCCCAGTTTACCGGACCGGGTTGAATCTCCATTACACCGGATAATCCTCTCAATTGCTGATAGTACGAAGATGCGAATAATAATACCCTGCTATCGCCCAGCCTGAAGCCAAGCTCGCCGATATTATCGCTGCCGCCATTAGGATAGGCGGTATAGGCCGCAAAGTCGACTTTCTTTGTTCGGCCAGGATCAGCGCCGGTGCAAACCGCGGTATAATTGGTGGTAATGTATTGGGTTTTAGCAATGTGATCTCTTAGCAGCGCGGCCTGAAGATCAAGAAACCCGGCCTGCGCATCAGCGCAATAACGCTTAAAATCGAGCAAGGCATGTGGGTTATTTCCCCACCATCCCACCAGGTTGGTATTGTGGATCATAACCTGCTCAAAACTGTTATACCACTGACTCCAGAAAGCTGTGCCCCAGGCCTCATTTAAGGCCTCAATGGTTTGGTACCTGTTTTTTAGCCATTGCCTGAAAGCTTCCTGCGAGGATGGACTATAATCGGGTTTGGCATCGGGCTCATTATCAAGTTGCCAGCCAGTTATATTCTTGTTTTTTCCGTAGCGTTTTGCCATTTCGAGCACTATTTTTTCAACAAACGAGCGGTATTTGGAATTAACGATCGAACCCAGCCCCCTTGTCCCGTGTTCAGCACGGATATAATGCCCATCCATGATAAAAGTTTCGGGGTAGTTTACGCGCATCCAGGCCGGTGTAGTTGCCGATGGGGTGCACATCACCACTTTAAGTTTATATTTGGTGCAGAGATCAACTACTTTATCCAGCCAGGTAAAATCAAAATGCCCTTCTTCTGGTTCCATCTTAAACCAGGCAAACTCAGCAAGGTGAACAAACTCATAGCCCATGTCTGCAATCTTTTTAATATCGCGTTCCCATTGGTTTTCTTTCCAATGTTCCGGGTAATAGTATATCCCTGTGGTAATTAGATCCTTTTCCGGAAAATAGGCAGCTGCAGTCTGCGATTTTACCTGGATTGCACACAGTGCAGATAACAAGAGCGTTATTAAATACTTCTTCATCATTTATTCCAATATCTATTAATTGTTATGTATTCTTTCTCTTTACCTTCTTCGGTACCCTTATTTAAAGAGGTGCTGGGCAAAAAGATAGAGGTTGTTGGCCCACTCTGTATCATCGTGTGCATTCGAATCTACGTGCCATACGTGCGGCACCCCTTCTTGTTTTAAGTATTGGTGTACACGCTGGCTAACATTAAACAGGCCGTCTTTGGTGCCGCATGCCAGCCATAAAACTTTTAGCTTCTGTTTTGCAGCCAATGGATCGGGCAAAAGCTTAGCATCTGAAAGACCGCCGAACTGATTGGTATTGGGTGCCGAAGAGAAACCACCCACATAGGCAAAAGTATTGATGTGCGAGAGCCCTATATTCAGTGATTGACCACCGCCCATAGACAGGCCGGCAAGTGCACGGTGCCCACGGTCGGCATAAACCGAATAATGAGATTCTATAAAAGGAATAATTTCATGGAGTAAATCATTCTGGAAAGCCAAACCGTAACCTTTATAGCCTCCTTTTCGTTCCTCCTGCTCATCCGGTTTTGGGTTATTAACGGTTACATTGGTATTGCAGTTAGGAAAAACAATTATCATTGGCTTAATTTTACCTTCACTGATCAGGTTATCGATAATGGTATTAGCATTAATCCAGTATGGCCATTGGCCATTACCCGAATTGAGCCCGTGCAACAGGTAAATTACCGGGTAACGCTTAGCGCGCGAGTAGCCCGGTGGCGTGTAAACCAACATTTCGCGCGATTGCCCTGATGCTTTAGCGGTATATTGAACTGGGCTGACTGTACCATGGGGTATGTTGTCGCGTTTAGTTCTAAAACCTACCGGTGGATCATTAAACGCAGGTTTGTCGTCAGGGGCGAGTTTTACAGTCCTGTCAAAAATGGGTTTTTCTGCTTCCTGCCCTTTGATGTATCCCCTCACCTCCATCCATTTCCGGCAGGCCTCAGGCCATAATGATTCCGTATTTTTAGAATGTGCAAGTCCATAGCCGTGGCCGCCAGTCTGATAAATATGCAGTTCGCAGGGAACATTGTTTTTCTCCATAGCGAGTGCATAAACCACACTGTTTTGTACCGGAACCGTTTTATCATCAATAGAATGTACCAGGAAAGCGGGTGGTGTTTCGCTGTTTACCTGCAGTTCGTTTGAAAAGTAGGTTACCCTTTCTGACGCCGGATTTTCGCCCAATAAATTTACTTTTGAACCTTTATGGGTAATATTTTCCTGCATGGATATTACCGGATAAATCAATATCGAAAAGTTTGGCCGCACACTGGTTGTATCACTAGCGGATGATACCTTATCCTTAAAATGAGTGGATATCGAAGCAGCGAGATGCCCACCTGCTGAAAATCCCATTATCCCGATTTTCCCGGGATTGATCCCCCACTCTTTAGCGTTATGCCTCACCAGGCGCACCGCTTGTTGTCCATCCATTAAAGGCCCGATTGCTTTATCGGTCATGATCGCATGATTTGGCAAGCGGTATTTTAACACGAAAGCTGTTATTCCGAGGCTGTTTAACCATTTAGCCACTTCCTTTCCCTCGTGGGCAATGGCCAGTCCTGAATAGCTGCCCCCCGGACATATAATTACTGCTGTTCCGTTAGCGGTTTCGCGCGGGGCAGGATACACATCAAGTAAGGGTTTTGAAACCAAGCTCATCCAGCTGTTTGCCGAATCTACCTGCAGCTTGTAGTTGGCATCAGCAATGGCACCGGGCGCTTCTCCATCCCAAAGATAGATCGACCTGGTTTGACCAAAAATATTCATAGTGGCCATTAAACAGCCTAAAGTCAATACGACTTGTCTTAAACTTATAGCTTTCATTTTCTTTTATAATATTTTTCCATAATAAACCAGGCCTTTTTTCTATCGCCTTTTTCGGATAACAGGCCTTTTCTGTTATATCCTTTCTGATAAATGGGATGCATTCGGCCCAATGAACGATAATCAAACAAAAGCCATGGGGCAACCCCGCATAAATTGGGGGTGGTGTTAAACATCCTGAGCTGGTTGATATAAATTTGCTGTTGATATTCTTCACGCCACGAAGCAGCCTCGTCTGCTGCTCCACTATTGTTACCAAACAAAGCCTCTCCACCGAATTCGGAAATAAAAACCGGTTTATCCGGAAAGGCTACGTTCCAGGTTACATTTTCGGGCTTACCCTGCCAAGGTATATACCAGCCAATATACTCGTTAAGCGAGATGAGATCGGCATACCTGTAAAGGCTATCCCATACCTTAAAAGAATTATTGTGATAGGCCTGGCTATTGGTAACGTGCGTGACCAACCTGGTAGAATCGAGTTGCCTGCAAACCTGGGTTAATGCCGCAAGTGCCTTGGTACGGTTTGGCGTAGCATCGTAGGTTTCATTAGAAAGGCTCCAGATTACTACGCTACAGCGGTTCCTGTCTCTGCGAACCATTTCTTTGAGCATCAAATCCATTTTTGATAAAACCGCTGTGTCTGAAAATTCAATATGCTGGTATACCGGCAATTCGCTCCACACCATTAATCCCATGCGTTCAGCCTGTTTTACCATATTCTCGTTATGAGGATAATGTGCCAGCCTGACCAGATTACAGCCCAACTGTTTTGCCTGGCCTAACAGCAATATTGCATCCTCTTTAGAAAATGCTCTTGCCCCTTTAACCGGGTTTTCTTCATGAATATTTGTTCCTTTAAGAAAAATTTCCTTGCCATTCAGCATAACTTTATTTCCCTTTACTTCTATGGTTCTGAAACCGATCTCATCTTCAACAGTATCGGTTTCAGTCTCTATAACCACTTTGTAAAGTTTGGGGTAAGCTGGCGACCACAGGTTAAAAGATGAGGAAAATTGTAGCCTGGCAACTCCTTTGCTATCTGACTTTACTGAAAGCTCGACTTTCAGTTCAGGAATTTTAATTTTAATCCGTTTTTGTTTATCTGCTCCATTCAATTTTACCCACCCCAACACTTCTTTTTGGCTTCCTTTCCGGCGCTGAATGCTATAATCTTCAATGTAAGTATTGCCCGTTTCAATAAGGTTCACATCGCGGGTAATGCCACCGTAGTTTAGCCAGTCGTAGCCTAATCCCGGAAGTCCGTTTTTCAGCCTTTTGTTATCAACCTTAACAATCAGCGCGTTTGTACCCGGTTTAATTTTTTTGGTTACCTCGAATTGAAATGGGGTAAAACCACCTTCGTGGCTTCCAAGCTTTTCCCCGTTCAGGTAAACATCTGCCAGGTAATTTACTGCACTAAAATGGATGAAGAGCCTTTTATTCTTATCCGGCGAATAACTAAATTCTTTCTTATACCATACAACACCCTCAAAGTAGGTTAATTCGCACATTTGAGAATTAAAATCACCGGGTACTTTCAGTCGGGGGCTACCTTCAAAAGCATATTCTACAAAATCGGTTTTTAATAAGGGCTTTTTTTCCTGCCATATCTGCCTCCATTCGCCAATACCGGTAGGATCAAGAATAACATTCCATTCGCCGTTTAAGCTGGTAGCGTTTCTGGATTGCACATTAATCATAGCAGTCTGTGCATGTGCAGTACCCGCTACGAGCAGCATAGATAAAACAAGCCATGCCCACTCTTTAAGTAATATTTCCGCTAGTCTTTTGTTCATCCTCGTTTTTGGCTTTATTACGATCGTTATGCTGATAAAATGTCATTACCCTGCATTGATCTAAAGCGCCGGTTTATATATAAACTCATCAAAATCGCCGTAGGCTTTCGTATTTTTATTTTTGGATTGGGCATATAACCCAATTAAAACACCAGTAAAACCTCCGTTCGTTTCAGAACTCAGGTACCATATGTTTATCTTACTTAAAAATTTAAATTCTTTACCATCTACTGAATAGTAAAACGAATAAAAATCCTTATCTCCTTTTACTTGTAAATAAGCATGATCGCCGGGAATTTCAACTTCTTGGGCAACGTGGTCCAGTGCACCCATTTTATAATTTAAGGATACTTTATATTTGCCATTATTCGATTTTTTCAAAAAAACATCATAATGTGCCTGGGGCGAATAGTAAGCCGTCATTCCGGCCTCGTCGCCTTCTACGGCATCGTTTAACGACAAGGAAGCGGTAGCTGTAAAATTGATATGTTCCTGTCTTCGTCCAACAAAAGTGGGCGAATCATGATCGTCTAAAGAAACCGGGCTTGCCTTGAGCCTCAATGAACCTTTCTTTTCGGTAAGGGAATAATTTTCCATAAATGGGTTTCGCAGGTAGTTCCAATTAACACTTAATTTATTTTCGTTAAAATTTGTTGAATAATCCGGTTGCTTAACAGGTTTTAAGGGTAAGGTAGGCACATTCATATCGATATCTACCGTACCATTGCCATTTATAACAGGCCATGCATTTACATCCCATCTTACGGGGGCTAAAAAAGTTTCCCGCCCCAATACATGGTGGAGTAAACTTTGGGGGCGAAAGCCCAGAAATACAACCCACCACGAACCATCATGAGCCTGCACAAAATCGCCATGCCCCGTACCCTGGATGGGATTACTTTGTGCATTTTCATTAATGTGGGTTAAAATAGGGTTAGAAGGATTTGGATCATAAGGCCCATAGATCGATCTGCTACGGGCAATGGTCATTTTATGCCCATATTCAGTCCCTCCTTCTGAAATGAGCAGGTAGTACCAACCATCCTTCTTATAAAGATGCGGGGATTCCGGATACCGCCCGCCGGTACCCTTCCATACAATCTTACTTTCGGTAAGTCTTTTTCCAGTTTTAAGGTCTATTTCACTGATGGTGATGCCTTCACCATTCGAAATGAAGTAATTTTTACCCCCTTCGAAGTATAAAGTAGGATCGATACCGCCCTGCTCTACAAATACAGGTTCAGACCACTCACCAGCCGGATTATCGGTATGTACATAAAAATTTCCACCACCCGATACATTGGTGGTCACCATGTAAAAACGCCCTTCGTGATAACGGATAGTGGGTGCATAAATACCCGCCGAAGGAGCACATTTGTCTAATTTAAGCTGGGACGGACGGGTAAGGCAATGGCCTATTTTGGTCCAGTTAATTAAGTCTTTACTGTGAAAAACCGGAACTCCGGGAAAGTATTCAAAACTGCTGGTGACCAGGTAATAATCATCGCCAGCCCGGCATACACTCGGATCGGGATGAAAACCGGAAATCACCGGATTTTTATATCCCTGGGCATCAGCGCCGCGATAGCAGCCCAAAACAATGATTAAAAGGGTAATGATTCTTTTCATATTTAAAATTCTTCTTGAACAAATAAAATGTCTTCTTCAAAATAAATCTACCTCAGCCCTGATATCGATAAATGAGGCTGCGATCAAACTATTTTTCCGGATTAATGATGATTGCAAAGCCGCCTCCATTCGCCATATCAATGGTCAGCTTATCAGCACTGGTTACTCTAACTATTTCGTGTTTATAATCGGCTGCATCCTTATTGGCATTCATTCCATCCTTAAAAATTTCTGCTGAAAATTTACTTTTGCCCAAAAATGACAAATCGACGGTTATTGTTCTGGCCGACCAGTTGGTGAGTCCGCCTATGTACCATTTATCCTCCTTTTTCCTGGCTATGGCAACGTATTCGCCCACTTTTCCATCAAGGGCAACTGTTTCATCAAAGGTGGTTGGTATCTTCGAAATAAAACTGGTACTCTCCTGTTCTTTCATATATGCTGTCGGGCTATCGGCCATCATTTGTAAGGGCGCCTCATATACCACATACATGGCTAACTGGTGCGACCTTGTACCCTGGCTCATCGGCATGGAATTACTTGGATGAAAATCTGCTTTTGTGGCATTGCGCATGGCTCCCGGCGTATAATCCATGGGTCCGGCCAGCGTTCTGATAAAAGGGATGGTGGTTTCATAATGAGGCATATCGTCTTTCGGTGTCCATTTGGCATTTTCCAATCCTTTTACCCCTTCAAAATTGATAACATTAGGATAGGTACGCTGTATCCCTGTGGGTTTATACATGCCATGATAGTCGATAAGGAGTTTATAATCTGCAGCTTTTTTAGCGATGTTATAAATAGAATTTACCATTTTCTGATCGTCGCGATCCATAAAATCTATTTTAAAACCTTTAATTCCCATACTCGAATACTGGGTAAAAGCATCATCTAAAACCTTATTTATGGCAAACCACGATGCCCAAAGTATTATGCCCACATTTTTCTGCTTCCCGTAACTGATCAGTTCTTTAACGTTTATGTGGGGTGATATTTTTAACAGGTCGGTTTCTTCACTCCACCCTTCGTCCAGCACTACATATTCAATGTGGTTTTTAGCGGCAAAATCTATATAATATTTATAGGTTTCTGTATTAATTCCGGCCTTAAAATCCACTCCTGATATATTCCAGTCATTCCACCAGTCCCAGGCTACTTTGCCTGGTTTGATCCAGCTGATATCGGCAATTTGTGAAGGCACAGAGAGTTTTTGCACCATATCATTGTTTAAAAGGTCTCTGTCATTTTCACTTATGATAACAGCCCTCCACGGAAAATTACGGTTGCCACTGGTTTTGGCAAGGTAAGCCTCCCTTTCAGTTACCATATAATTCATTTTATTAAATCCGCCTAAACGCTCTGCTTTAGGGTAACGGGCAAAAGTTCCGTGTAAGCTGTGCGCTACCTCCTTGTTCCGGGTGAGGAACATACCCGGATAATCAACCAGTTCGGCTTCTACAATAGCTGCTTTTTTTCCATTTTCCAAGTCAACAAGAAGCGGAGAAATGGCCAGCGAATCTTTTACCATTTTCGAAAGCGGGATTTCATCGTAGGTAGATTCGAAAGCAGATATGTATTGGTTATTTTCCCTTAAATCGCGTACGTAAGGAATAAAAGCTTTATGATCTTTACTGAAGTTAAAATTAGCTTCTTCGCGCTCAACAATAATTTCTCCTTTTTTCCTGGTAAAAAAACGATAGGCCACCCCATCGTTATAAGCCCTTAAAATCAAACCAAAATCGCCTTTAAAGTTTATGGTTAGCTGGTTATACTCGTCAATAACCGATTTCTTTTTATAAACAGGGGTATTAAAAACGGTATTAACACTTGCTTTTTTAATGCTGTTAACTTTTGCATGATTTCCTAAAACCAGCCCGTTGCCCAGTGTTAGAGAAATAACTGAAGGGACAACAACCTCTGTACCTTCATATTTTACCGACCATAACATTTTCGCTCCGTTCTCCAGAGCCATATCGATTTTCCCATCAGGAGATTTAAGATGCAATAGTTGGGCATTTACCAGAGCAGGCCATAAGACCGTAAAAATGATAACCCGAAAAAAGAATTTATTCATTAGTGATATTAATAGTTATAAGTTACTTTGTATTGATTTAATGGTGATGCTTTTCTGTTCCAGCCCACTTGATGTAACTGTAAGCTTAATTTCACCTGCGTTATGCGTGCTTTTGATTACAACCAATGCCCGTCCATGCCATGCCTTGCGCGAGTTACCGGTGTACTGATCAACATCTTTAATATCCGCATTATCTATTCCGGCAATAACACCCTGTCCTTCGATTTTAAATTCCAGGCGATTTCCGGCATTGGGTTGAGTGATCCCGTTTTTATCTGTTATTTCGATGGTTATATAGGCTAGATCCTGTCCGTTTGATAATAGTTCTTTGCGGTCGGCAGATAATTTAAGCTGCGCGGCAGCTCCGCCAGTTTGCAGCACAAACGATTCTGCTTCCTTATCGTTTTCTATACCAACGGCTTTAAGTGTTCCCGGAGCATATGGAACCGGAAAGGTAGCTTTAAACTCCTGTTCAAGCCCGGTGGGTTTTTCTCCCAGCAATTTATTGTCCAGGTAGAGCCTTACTTTTTTGTATTTCGAATATACTTCTACCTCTATATTTTTCCCTTCATAGCCGGGCCAGTTCCAGCTTTCCCAGGTTGGCCACACGGCCCACCAGGTTGTTTTAATTTCGAGCGGCTCGGGTTTAGGTTCGCGAACCGCCATATACAATTTTTCGGTATTATTGTACAGCAGGTTGCGGTAATGCGAAATTGGCTTCCTCCATCCCAAAAGGTCAACATCACCACAATAGGCACCATGCCATGGGAAAAAATCATTTTCCCAGTGTTCTCCCGGCACATCACCCGAATAATACCACCGGCCTATTCCCGATTCTCCCAGGTAATCTATGGCGGTCCAAACAAAATCGCCAATTACAAACGGATTGTTTTTAACCAGCTGCCAATTTAAAAACGCATCTTTAGGATACGACTCTGATTGGAAAATGATCCGCGACGGTACCCGTTTATGATCGGCAGGCGCGGTCGATAAATGATAGTTGTAACCGGTCACATCGTGCGTGGCCATTAATGAATCCATTAAGGTCCAATCTTTTCCATTGTCTACAATGGCTGAGGTAACCGGACGTGTAGTATCTATTTTTTTAATGGCATCAGCCAGCATTTTTGCTGTTTCTACTGCCCCGGGAGTACCTCTTTCCACAATTTCGTTGCCAATGCTCCACATGATAATAGAAGGGTGATTGCGATCGCGCAAAACCATTGCGTCTAAATCGCGTTGCCACCATTCGTTAAAATATTTTGCATAATCCTGTTTGTTTTTTCCAACTTTCCAGCAATCAAATGATTCATCGATCACCAGGAGGCCTAACCTGTCGCATGCAGCTAAAAAAGCTTCTGAAGGCGGATTATGGGAAGTTCTTACGGCGTTAAATCCGGCCTTTTTAAGCAGTTCAACTTTACGCTCCTCGGCCCTGTCGAAAGCGGCTGCACCCAGGCAGCCATTATCGTGGTGCACGCATCCGCCATTCAGCTTTACTGTTTTCCCATTAAGCTGGAATCCGTTTTCGGGGGTGAATTTTATAGAACGGATACCAAAGCTGGTTACCGTTTTATCGATTACATTTTTATTTCCTGTAATCTCTATTTCTGCCTTGTATAAATGGGGTGTTTCAGGTGTCCATAACGAAGGATTGGCAACAGTAATTGTTTGTGCAATCTCTTTCTCGCTATTGGCGGCCAGATTAACCTTGATTTGACCATTGCCTGCATTTTTAGCCGTTGTACCCCATAACCGTGTATTTACGACGAGACTTTGAGCCTGGCCGGTTTCGTTTTTCACCAAGGTTTTCACCAGAACGGTTGCTTTTTTTGCAGACACCTCAGGGCTTGTAATGGAAACTCCCCAGTTGGCAATATGCACTGCATTGGTAACCGTTAGCCAAACATGGCGGTAAATCCCCGAACCACTGTACCACCTGCTGTTCATTTGCTGCGAATTGTCTACGCGCACTGCGATTAGGTTTTCGCGACCGAAATCCAGATAAGGTGAAAGATCATGACTGAATGATGAATAGCCGTAAGGATATATCCCAAGCGATTTTCCATTAATAAAAACCTCGGCATTCATATAAACCCCTTCAAAATAAACGGAAATCTTTTTGCCTTTCCAATCAGCAGGGGCTTTAAAAGTTTTCCTGTACCAGCCAATTCCAGCAGGAAAATACCCGCCGCCACCTCCGGTTGGGTTTTTAGGGTTTATTTTTCCTTCAATGCTCCAATCGTGAGGCAAATCCAGGCTGCGCCAGTCCCTGTCGTCAAAATCACGCGATTGGGCTTTGGTATTATCTGCCTGGTTAAATTTCCAGTTAAAATCAAACAATTGTTTACGTTCAG
Organism: Pedobacter zeae; assembly: GCF_014196715.1. Taxonomy (GTDB): domain Bacteria; phylum Bacteroidota; class Bacteroidia; order Sphingobacteriales; family Sphingobacteriaceae; genus Pedobacter; species Pedobacter zeae. Next base: position 849,863 of record NZ_JACIEF010000001.1, on the reverse strand, counting down.
TACCAGGTGTATGCTGCGCATGTAGTAACGTACAGTACATTAAAAGCACAAAGGATATCAATATTTTCTTTACAGCGGTGGTCATTATTTCAATAAGTATTTATTTATTAAGTATTTAAATCCTTTACTTCTCTATATTATCAATATAGTCTGCAGTCTTAAATCGTTAGCCAATTTCATTTAACATCCAATCCGGGTAACTATTTCTGAGTAATCCCTTTCCAATTGTCAGTTCTGAAAGGATTGGCAGGCAAGCCCTCCGAATTCACTAAATTGCATAACGGATGATCGGCCCAGGCGTAACGTACAGCTACCGGCTGGGGTACTTTTTCACTGTAAACCACCACTTCATTCCCTTCTATTTTGGCCTCGGCCCAATGAAAATGTCTATCTTTCCCTGCAATGGCAAAACCGGTTAATGCCTTGGCATCTTTTGATTTTAACCCACCACCCGTATCTGTAAAACGGATACGCATACGGCTTCCATTCTTCGAAAAACTTTTCAGTGATGGTCCTGAAGCTATATTATCCTGTTTATACACGAGTTGATCCGCAGCAAGGGCAAGCCTGCGTCCAACCTCCTGTTTATTGCCCGGGTGGATATTATCAGCCTCCCCGATATCGATGGTACAGGCCATGGCGGTGTTGGGCAGCGATAAAGCTAGCGCCTGGGCTTCTCTCAGCTCGGCCCATTCACTTTCGGAAGGTAAGGGCTGTGTTTGTTTAAAATTTGGCAACTGCACATACAGAAAGGGTAAATCTCCCTGTTTCCAGCGTTCGCGCCAATCTTTAATCAACATTGGAAATAACTTACGGTAATTGTAGGCCGCAGTATCGTTCGCTTCACCCTGGTACCATAAAAATCCTTTAATTCCGTATGGAACAAGCGGGTTGATCATCGAATTGAAAAGTAGTGAAGGATAATATTGGTAATTGCGGTTTTTGGCCATAGCCGGCTCTAAATCTTTTTGATATTTCCAGGTACCGGCCAATGATATTCTTGCCTTACCATTTGTGATATACATTTCATCTGCTGGTGGGTTTAATCCACCAATTCCCCATAACATGGCCAACCTTAGCGTAACCGTATTCTCCCCTTTTTTCAGGATTTTGGCAGGAATGGTATAGTGCTGACCAGGGTTGGTGTTCCATACTGTTTTACAAATTTCAGTACCGTTTAAATAAAGAGAATAATTTACATCTGGCCTACCAATGTAAAGTGTCAGGTCGGCCTTTGAAAAAGCTTCCGGTAAAATGATCTTTTTACGCATCCAAATCATTCCTTCATAAGGCCCGATCCCAAAATCTTTGATCAATTTAGGCATTTCGATAACCGGCCACCCTGAATCGTTGTAATGGGGTTGCGGAATTATTTTATCGGCATTTTGATAGGGATGATAAAGAATATCCCATGAACGTGCCTGGTCGAGGCTATCTTTTACAAAATGCCGCTCAGCCAGCGTATCATTGGCCACTGTTTTCGCTTTGGTAATTGGAGAAGAAAGCAATTTTTCTCGGCTTGTCCAGGCTTCGACCGGTGTTCCACCCCAGGTACTTTGTATAATGCCTATCGGAACACCCTGGTCTATGTGTATTTTTTTTGCAAAAAAATAAGCTACTGCCGAGAACTGAGCCACATTTTCAGGGTTACAAATTTTCCATTTTCCACCTGCCACATCCTGTTGAGGGCTTAATTTCTTAACATGTTCGACTTGAAATAAACGTATTTTTGGAAAATCTGCTTTGGCAATTTCATTAACAGCATCTTTTGCCTGCTGTACAGACCACTCCATATTGGATTGCCCCGAAGCCAGCCAAACATCACCAATAAGTATTCCCTGTAGTTCGACTCCCGATCCCGGCCTTCCTGATTCAGAAATGCTAAGTGTATATGGCCCGCCGGCCTTAAAGGCAGGAAAAAACACTTTCCATTCTCCTTGTCTGTTTGCAATGGCCTTCACCCTGATTTCTCCTAAGGTTACATTAATGTGTACTCCGGGTACCGATTTTCCCCAGACCGGAATTTTAATCCCTCTCTGTAATACCATGTTATCGCCAAACACCTTTGCTAAGGTAACCTGGGCATAACCCTGAAACTGAACGGAAAAGAACAGTGCAAAAAATGTAAACAATCTGAGTATAAATATCCTCATTATTTTTTTCATGGATTTTCCGGTTTAAAGCTTGATCATATTGAGGAAAAACACATCATTTTCACGAAGATCCAATGCTTTCGAAAAAGCATGTCCATCTTTTATCGTGATGATTTCTTTAGAAAACGGCGAACCATCATTCTGTCTTTTTATTTGTTCTACCTGCTGTTTCGAAAGTTGCGAGGGTTTTCCAATGGAAAGATAGGTTGAATAGGCATCGTTATCCCGGTAACCTACCTTGTACATTTCCAGCGCATAATTACCATCAGGCACATTCGCAATATTGATCTTCAGTTTCCCTTTCGGTTTTGACGGGAGATCACGGTTATAATATTGTTGATTATTGGTTGAATCGGGCAGCGTGTAGGTATAATCCCAAACAAGTGCCTGCAGGTTTCCTGATGAATCTTTGCAGAGCCACGAAGCCTGATCTTTATTGACCAGTTCGATATCCCCTAAACGGTTTAAAAACTGGTAGGAATAGAATACCGGTTTGTTAATGCCCTGGGTATTTAGCATTCCGAAACCGCCATGAAACGGGGTATAACGCGGTCCGGGTTCCTCAAAAATATCTGTAAAAACCCAGTAAGACATGGAATTGGCGGCATTGCCAACCTGCTTCAGTTTTTGCAATACGTATGCCGCGCTGTGGTAGCTATCATGAATAGCATCGGCTGGTGTGTACGATGAACTCCACTCGGTATAATGCAACTCCAAATTGGGCATTGCCGATTCTGCGATCTCTTTCCTGGATTGCAGTACCTCTTTGCTCACGCTCATCGGATTTTTATCGAGTACAGTACCTCCCTGTCCGTATTCATCCAGGAAGCCTTGCCCTACACCATAGGCATGGGTGCTGATGAAATCTATGGGCACGTTGTTTTTATGGCAATATTCGATCATTTCAGGCTCCCAGGCTGCACCTGCCGTCCCCGGGCCGCCAACACGATAGGCTTTATTTACACTTTTAACTGCCTGGGCAGCATATTTGTATAATTTAAAATAATCTTCCTGTGTTCCGGTCCAGAATCCGGGAGAAAGGTTGGGTTCATTCCACACCTCGAAATACCAGGTTTTCACCTCATCTGCACCGTAGCGTTCAGTAAAATGTTCGGTAAGGTTTTTTACCAGGCCGGCCCATTTCTCATAATCTTTTGGTGGGGTTACATTCCCTCTCCACCAGAATATGGTGGTGTTGCCACTGGCAAGCCTTCCGGGCATAAAGCCAAGTTCAACAAAAGGTTTGATACCGATGCTATGCAAAAAATCGAATAAAACGTCTACATACATATAGTTGTATTGCGGATTGCCTTTGTTATCTTCGGTATATACCGCCATATCGTCGGTTAAGAGGCCGTGCATACGGATGTACCTAAAACCGCACTCTTTTTTAACATAGGCAAGCTGTTGCTGCCAATCGGCCCGAAGGCCTTCATTTGCGCGGCCTGCACCCACGCACTCCTTAAACATGGTGTTTAATTTGCCGGCCGCCTGGCCGAAATCGGCATTTATGATCCGTTCCTGAATAATTGGCCTCTTTTTTTTAGAATCCTGGGCGGTTAACCTCCCCGAAAAAGAAAAAAGTAAAAAGACCAGTAACCAAATATTTTTTTGCATTTGTGTGTTGGTGTGTATGGTATTTCCTTGAAGCCGGAAGCTCAACGTCCTGATTTTCAACAGTAGCTGAGCTTCCATATCTCCAGAAAATTTATTTTTTTTAAACTTTACCCGATTAAGTACCTAACCTTTCGGGCTTAATTTACAGTGTAATACTATTTCTACTTACCTGCTGTTATCAGGGCATTTATGGTGCCTTGATCACGCACGGTATTATTTCTGCGGTCTAAAGCGCCACCGGTATCCCAGAAGAAAGGCTTTAAACCAAACTGAATAGCCTGTTTGGTTACATAGTTATTCCAGTAATCTACCGAAGCATTGTGTGCGGCCAGGTCTGATGGAACGTTTCTGCTGCCCCCTCTTTTATAAGCACCGTATTCGCCCAATATTACCGGGATTCCTTTATCTATAAATTTAGATTTCATCAGACCGAATATCCGGATGTGTTCACTCTCCTCGCCCCAGGTAGCGTTACGGTCGGGCTGGATGGTAGAATGGTGCCCGCTTCCCCAGTAATAGAACATCTTGCCCCAACTTGCATCACTATCCAAAATGGTAAACTGTGAGGGGGTATAATTGTGCACTTCCACCATTAAGCGGTTAGGCACCTGATCGGTAGGCAGGCTGTTCATTAAGTTGTTGGTTTTATCAGGATCGGTGCCAGGCCCTTGTACAACCAGCACACGGTAACTGTTTCTGCCCCCGGTAGCGCGAACCGCATTGATAAAAGTTTGGTGATAACTGTTCAGTATCGCCATTTGTTCTGCATTTTCGGCAGGTGGCTCATTTGCACTTGCAAACATTAAATGCTCATCAAAATCTCTCATCGTGGTGGCAATCTGCTCCCAATAGGCTTTTTGTTTGGCATTTACCGAGTCTTTTTTAGCCGCATTGATATTATGATCCAACCAGCCACCGTCCCAGTGGATGTTGAGCAATACATACATATCATTATCAACGCAATATTTAACCACTTCCTTAACGCGGTTAAGCCACGCAGGATCTATTGTTGCCTTTGAGCGGTCGCTTAAGTGGTACCAATCCCATGAACATGGAAGCCTTACCGCATTAAAACCAGTCTGCTTTAAAAATTTAACATACGATTCAGTAATCTGTGGGTTACCCCAGCCGCTTTCGCCTCCGGGAGCTTCCATGGTATTGCCGATATTCCACCCTAATTTCATTTTAGCCGCCAATTGCACCGCGTTGCTGCTCATCCCCGTTTGGTCAGGAGCCTTCGGCGATGTGTTATACGATGGATACAACAGGCTGGCCTGCGAGAGGGTAAGCCGCCGGGCCTGGCCATTGTCTGAAGTAACGGTAAGTATTACAGAACGGGAAAAACCAGTGGTGTTGGGTGCTGCTGTTAATTTCAATTCCGTATTCCCCTCGTTTCCTGTCATCTGGTTTAACTGCAACCAGGAGTCTGCAGGGTTTTTAGTGTTCCATTTACCATTACTGGCAACCGTTACGTTTGAGATGCCGCCTTCAGGCTGAAAGGCAATCTCGGATGAAGAAATACTGAGTTGTGGTTCAACATTATCTTTCTTTTTGCAGGATGCAGTAAAAAAGTTTAATAAAATCATAAATACTAAAATGGACTGGGGCCCCTTAATATTTACTTTTTTCAAATAATTCATAGGTCTGTTTTTTATTGTTTTAAATTATGGGACCGCCACATCAGCAAAAAATTGCACTGGTGCACCCGGATCATGTTAATGGGTTCGAGCTATAAACCAAGTGCGGTTTTTATCGCACTTAAGCTTTCGCTTCTTCGCACGATAAAACCAAACCTGGGGCGTTGAGAGGTCATTTAATCTATTTCTTTAAAGCCCGGCTTATTGGTTCGTTCATCAAATCAATCGTTGCCCCAATAAAGGGAAGGGCTCATTTGCTTTAATTATCATTTTAATGATGACAAGCCCCACAGCAGTTATACTACCGTGAGGCCTAAATCTATTTAATCCTTACCACCCTCAAATTATCAAAGGCGCCATAGAAACTACCGGCTGCAGTTCCATAGTTGTGTATGTACAAGATACATGAGGTATTTCCCGACGATCCGGTCAGATCGGCAATAGTTGCTATGGAAGCGCCTTTACCCTCGCCAAGCGTCGGATCTGATGCACGGAACGCCGTTAAAGGAATGGTTACGGTTACCCAACCTTTTGTGGTATAAGGTGCGGTCGTCGTAGCCGTTTTTTGCCATGGCTCCCATCGTGCTATAAAGCCACCTACTCCGGTTACAATGTTCACTGTAGTACCGTTCCATGCCCTTGGGATATTGGTTTCAAACTTAAATGCCCAGTGACTTACCGAATCGGTAATGCTCGCTGCAGGAACCCATTGTGCGCCATTCATTGGGATATTGGTACTCCAGGGCATACCATCGCCAGCTGATAGCCCGCTAATGTCCATCGCCATATAGGTGCTTGAATTTCCAGGGAAATGCGGGTCTCCCTGAGTTTGTTTTCCGGCTCCCCAATATTGCCAGTTGAAATTACTGTCCCAGTTTGATATAGAGCCTGTTTCTGTATCGTTCACATTGTAAATGGTACTGGCTGAACCAAACGATGTGGTAATGGATACTGGTCCTCTTTGCGTAAGCGCAGGCAAAATAAATCCAACCGAACTTCCGTTAGCTGCTGATTTAAAAGAAGTAATGGCGGTACCGGCAAACGTTAGCGTTTGGATATTTTTAAGATAAGTGCCATAAATATATACCGAATCGCCCGGATTGGCATTTTCGTTCGAAACACTGGCGATAATCGGCGTGGCCACTATTTTAAAATTCACTTCACCGCTCTTCGTGCTTACTGATATGATATCATTGCTCGTTGTAGCCGGCATAATAAAACCGATAGAAGTTCCGAGGGGGTCCAATTTAAACGATTGGATAGGTGTGCCCCTGTACGAAAAGCGTTTCACAAAAAAGAAGTCGGTACCGGAAACATAGACTGAATCGCCCGGATTGGCATATAGGTTAGATACGCCTGTAACTTTTGGTGCTGCAGGCCCCAGTTTAAACGAAAATGTAGTAGAACCGCTTGTTGTTACATAATCTACCGTATAAAGTTTAGCGGTATCAAGTTTTGAATATTCCATGGCCGGTATCTGCACCACTGCACTGTTAGAGGCAAATAGCGCAGTATTAAAGGTGGCATCAACCCCGTTAAAGCTTATCCGGGTAGCATACCTGAGGTTTTCGCCGGTTATCACCACGTATTGGCCATTTGCCACTGCGCTCTTCAAAACCGTATCGTTAGGTGAGGCTACATAACTCCTGATATTGGTAATCACAGGAGCTCCTTTATCTTTTGCATCTTTTTTACAGGCCGGCAGTAAAGCCGCCACCATAAGGCAAAGTGCCAGTAAAGAAAAGATTTGGTATATTATCTTTTTCATAATATTTTATTTTTAATGTTCTGATTAATAATATGGTACAGGAGGCTCTGCAAGTTTCGGCGAACTGGTCATCTCTGATGCCGGGATTGGCAACGTAAATGAGCTTATGGTGGCCGGAAGTGTAGATGGCAGCGCAGTAGTATCCCTGGTTGCTATTTTCGTTACCGGATCATAAGTAAACCCAATCCGTCCGTGAGTAGCATCCTGGTCGTTAAGCCATTTCACGGCACTGGTCGGATCATAATAAGAAAACCTCACCAGGTCTATCCAATATTGTCCTTCGTAAGCCAGTTCAACCCTCCGTTCAACACGCAGCATGGTTGGGTTTATCGAAGTTACCGGATCTACGCCCGCCCTTGTACGCACTTTATTAAAATACAATAGCGCATCAGCATCACTGGTGCTGGTATTATTACCCAAAATGGCTTCTGCATAAACCAGGTACACATCGGCCAACCTCAGTAGCGAGTTGTGTTCTATAGAAGACCATGATCCCATAGTTGGTGCATTGTTGTCTTTTTCGTTACCAATAATGTGTTTTTTCATGCCTGTACCAGTAGCTTTATAACCACCGGCAGCTTGATTCAATTCAGGATAAAAATCTCCGTTGAGCATAATGGTCGCTTTTCGCCTTACGGTATCTTTAGGCGAGTACATCCGGTATAAATCGTAAGTTGGCGCTAAAGATTGCCATCCACCCGTTTTTTGAGGAAGCACTTCGCCGGTTGGTGCATACCAGGTTTGCAGATCGTTACCTGTAGCATAACCAACCCCTGCAGTCCATTGAAGCGCAAACAGTGATTCCGGACTGTCGTTATTTTGCGCTTTAAACAGCTCATAGTAACTTGGAAACAAGGTTAACCCACTGTTTTTACATACATTTCCAGCATATTTTTTAGCACTGTCTAACAAAGATTGGCTGCGCATACCACCACTTTTTCCTACACCAGCCATGGTTAAATATACCTTCCCTAACATTCCCTGTGCCGACCAGGTGGTTAACCTGCCTTTTTGATCTGTTTTAGGCAGGTATTGCGCCGCATAAGTCAGGTCGTTGGTGGCAAATTTGTAAACGTCAGACATGATATTGCGGTTAAGCAGCGGGTTGTCGATCAGTTTCCTGTTATCTTCAATAATAGGCACAGCACCGTAATAAATGGCCAAATAATAATAAGCCATGGCACGGATAAATTTTGCCTCGGCTATAGCCGCATTTTTATCTGCCTGTGGGATAGACGCATCTGCCTGCTCTTTTATGGCATTAATAACTGTATTGCATTGCCCTATAACATTGTATAAACTAATCCAGGCCTCCGAAACGTAAGTATTCTGGGCAGTAATGGTACGCGTAAAAAGCTGAACCAAATCCTGGCTATATGCGAAACTACCGGTACCGGCCAGTACATCGCCAAACGGCATCATCCCGCTCCTGTTCCACCTCGACCATTGTGCACCGGCGTATAAGCTCGCAGTGGCAAGCCGTAAATCGGAAGTTGATTTATAAAAGTTATTAGAACTGATCTGCGAGTTAGACGGACGGTCTAAGAAACTCTTTTTACACCCCGCAATTGCTACTGCAAATAACAGGATGGTCGTAATCGTTTTGTTAAATGATTTCATGAACCTATATTTAAATCGGTAATCGTTTTATTAATTTAAGGTGATATTAGCACCCAGGGTAAATACTCTCGGCTGAGCATAATAACCACTGTCCCATCCTGCCGAAAGCGGATTCCATGAACCTATTTCAGGATCCATACCCGAATATTTCGTAATGATAAATGCATTGGTTACCGTGCCATATACCCGCACTGAACGGATGTGTATTTTCGACAAAAGTTTTTCAGAGAAACGGTAACCCAAGGTGATGTTTTTACATTTTATAAATGAACCATCCTCAATAAATAGACTGTTCGGACGATTATTACCGTTGGTATTATCATTCCTCAAACTTACAATAGTGGTATTCGGGTTAGTGACATATACATTATTAACATCTGTTGCAGAGCCGTTTGGATCTCTTAAAGCCACCCTCGCATAATCTAATATTGCCGAAAAATAGCTCGAATTGTTTTGCGGATCGGTCTGAGATACCTTTAACTGATTGAATATTTTGTTGCCGTAGTTTCCACTGAAGAAAACATTCAGGTCAAAATTTTTGTAACTGAATGAATTGTTCAAACCAAACTGGAATTTTGGCAGTGGAGAACCCAGAAAAGTTTTGTCTTTACTGTCTATAACACCGTCGCCATTCAAATCTTTAAACATACGGTCGCCATACCAGATTCCGCCGCCCGCTGCCGATACCGGATAAGGATTACCGGCAGAGTTAACAGGCCTGGCGTGTGTTTGCAAATCATTCGGTGTTGCATAAACTCCGTCAAATATATAGCCATAAAACTGGCCTATAGGCTGGCCTACTACTGTTGTCTGAATGATATCATTATTAAATGAAGTACTTAGATTGGCCTGATCGCCACCTGAACCTAAGAAGATGATTTTGTTAATATTTCTGGAGAGGGTAAAACTGGTTTTCCAATTGAATTTTTGAGTACTGATATTGGTAGAACTGATCTGGAAATCGAAACCTTTATTGCTCACTTTACCAACATTCACGTAAGGCGCTGCCATACTTCCTGGCGAATAACCTGCCGCCGTTCCGCTATACAAAGGAAGGGGCACTTTTAATAAAAGTCCGTCTGTTTGGCGGTTATAAACATCCAATACAAAACTTAAGCGGCCATTAAAAAATGAAGCGTCGATTCCTGCACTGTAATAATCTGTTTTTTCCCAGGTTACATTGGGGTTAGCCAAATTGCTCTGGAATTGCGCCGTACCCGACAGGCCATTAGGCACCGAGGTTAACTGAGTGATAAAACTATTTCCCTGTATACCCTGGTTGTTGGTCAGTCCATATCCCAACCTCAATTTCAGGTCATTTATAGCTGCTACATCTTTCAAAAATGCTTCATTTTTAATTTTCCAGGCAAATCCACCCGAATAGGTAGTTACCCAACGGTTGTAGGAGGGGAAATTAGAAGAACCATCTCTCCTGATATTACCCGTTAACAGGTATTTATCATCCCATGAAAGGTTGATACGGCCGAAATAGGATTCCTGCGCACTACCACCTTTAGGGTTCGATAATGAATTATCGCCTCCGTTAGTGGCCGTGGTTGGATCGCCGGCATTAATGGCTTGTACATTGTTTGAAGGGAAATTGATGCGGCCGGCACTGACATTATGAAATGTGCTTTCCTGAGATTCATGTCCTGCCAAGGCATCCAATCTCAATTTCCCGAAAGTATGCCCGTAATTCAGAAAATTACGTATTACGGTGTAAAAATTCTGGCCGGCTGATGTAGAACCACTGTTCTGACTTGGCGTGCCTTTACCAAAGGTATAACTCGGCGAGAAATAATCTTCTGTGGTAAAATCAAAGTTACCCGATAGCTCATTTCTTAATGATAATCCTTTAGCAATCTGTATTTCGGCATATAGATTTCCAAATACCTGGTTTCGCTTTCTCAGGTTTTTAATAATGGTGGCCAGTGCAACCGGATTCGCTGAAGGCTGTACCCAACCACTGTTGTTGGTAACCGCGCCCCAAGAGCCATCAGAGTTGGTTACCGGAATATCTGGCGTATTATTCAGCGCGGTACTGATTACACTGGCGCCGGTTGCCGCTACGTTCTCATCAACGTGGGCCAATTGCAGACTGGTTCCTATTTTCAGCCAGTTTGTCGTTTTATTATCCAAATTCAACCTCACCGAATACCTTTTAAAATCAGATCCAAGGGCTATACCTTCCTGATTGAAATAAGAGGCCGACAGTAAATATTGTGTCCTGGTATCGCCGCCTTTTAAAGTAATGTCGTGATTCTGCATCGGTGCTCTGCGGAACAACTCTTTTTGCCAGTCGGTTCCTTTACCTAAATATTGCGGGTTGGCAAATTCTGGCCTTACGTCGAAACCCCAAACTGCCGCCCTGGCATTAATAAATGTGGCAAGCTGTTGCAGGTCTATGGTAGGTAACCGTCCGGGTATTTCCTGGAAACCGGCATAAACATCGTAACTGATGCTAGGTGCACCTATCTTACCTCTTTTCGTAGTAATAACCACTACACCATTGGTAGCCTGCGAACCGTAAATAGCGGTAGCTGAAGCATCTTTTAATACATCTATCGATTCGATTTCGGAAGGGTTAATGGCATTTAAAGGATTGGATCCTTTACCAGGATCGTTTACCGGTGGGATAATCACGCCATCGATCACGAATAATGGTGAATTGGAACCGCTTATTGACGATACCCCCCTGATCTGGATGGATACCCCACCACCGGGCTGGCCCGATACCTGCTGCACCACCACCCCGGCAACTTTACCTTGCAGGGCCTGATCGAAAGTAGTTGGCTGCGTTTGGCGCAACTCCTCTCCGGATATCGAACCTATCGAACCTGTAGCATCTTTTCTTGCAATCTTCGCATAGCCAATTACTACAACATCATCTAAATTAGTACGTTCGCCCTTTAAAACAACATTGATGATATTGGCATCGCCCACTGTGATCTCCTGCGGTTTAAAGCCCACCATCCTAAAGATAAGTACATCTCCTTTTTTGGCGAGTATAGAAAACAGTCCCTGTTCGTTTGTTACTGTAGATTTATTCCTTCCTTTTAACAGCACGGTTGCTCCTGATAAAGGGGAAGAATCTTCGTTGGCTGCTACCTTTCCGGTAATTAACCGGTCTTGGGCATACCCTCTTAAATGCAGGAGCATTAAGAAAATTACCAATAGCGTAAAAGCCGGCAATTTCCTGATAAAAATTGTTTGGTTCATTTTTGTTTAAATTTGGTTTATATTCGGTCTTTTCCGTTGATCCAATCTTCCCTGAAACTAAACTGCTGTCACTTTTATCATGGCAGAGTTTGCCTGGTAAATTGGTATTAGGAAAATCAAATATAGGTATCGGGTTTGCCGCAGGAATGCTTCAAATGATAAAGAGAAGAGAACTTTTGTTAACATATCGCGCTAAATCTTTTCAAAAAAGATTGGCTTTCTGTCTTTAATCATCAGGATAAATTAAAGCCTCTAAATAGGAAAAAGAGCGGTAAAGTCCGGTCCTCTAACCTCCTTCGTTACGGATAGTTATAAACAATTCAGGTGATAACCAGACGGGCCTGTAAGTCCGGTAGTTTTACGATCAGATGAACCTGGTCACAGCGCAGGAAAGTTTCTTCTGATGAAGCGGGTGCTCATCACCCAAGCCACAAAGTAAGAATTACAGATTTAGGTTCAGCTCACCATCCTGACCCCTCAGACTTTCAGCAAATCAGCAACAGCCTGTACTCCCCATCTTTTTCAACGGGGGCGCGATGTACACAAGGCAAGCACTGCTTTCCGGGATGATCTACGGCCAGTCGCCATAAATGGCCAAGTCCGAGGTTTACCGGTATAGCGCCCGGTTTAGCCTGGTAATGCAGATCAAAATAATGTTCCGTCAAGAAGCTTTCAAATTCCTTTTCAGCACCCTGATGCAATTCCCTTAATTTCTGCCGGATCTCCGGTACCTGTACTTTTTGCTCAGCCTGGTCATTGGCCAGGATTTCACTGGCTGCACCATAATAGGTACATAAAAACGTATCGGTACCAATGGGCGAACGGTCTACATGAAAAGAATATACATCTGTTGAAATGAAACCAAGTTCCTCATCGCGCTCATATTTTTTGATCAAATTAAGCGAAGGCGATGCTCCCGCAGCCGATAGCAGCTGAAAATCGCTTAAGATCAACTCTCTTGCCCTACTCCCTTCTTCAGATAGTTTCAGCGCCCGGAGATCTTCGATAGGAACTTCGGTCAGGTCTGCTTTCAGTTCAAGTTTAGATACGATTTCCTTAAAATCGCCCTGCAGCTCCCGCAGCCAGCAAACGGCATTCACATCCCCCTTAAAAGCTGTAGCTAAAAGACCGTGAAAGCTAGAAACTACCGCAATCTGCCTGTTATCCGAAAATCTGTTCTCCATTTCTTAATTCAACCGTTTAGCTGGTGCGGCGGCAAAAATAAGGAATAACTAAAAGAAAGATTAAAAATTTACTAATCGCAATTTTTGCTGTTATGCAAGATGGCGAACAAGCTTGATATCGTATCGATCAGGTAATAAAATGCCCTGGTTTTTTCTAAAGTTCAAACACTTTCAGATAAATTCTTAGAATAAAGTCCATAATCATTTTTTTGTATCGTGTTTTCCGAAAAAAGAGACCATAAACGCTGTTTATCAGGAAGATAACATCTAAACAACCCCTTTCAGTTGTTTTTATTTTACCTGATATGTAATAAAAATGTTATCTTTAGATTTTAGCGCCCTATAAATGTACACCTGTATTATAATTGATGACGAACCCCATGCTCTTGAGGGTTTAAAAAGCTATATCGAAAAAGTTCCCGAACTGGTATTGGTTAAAGAGTTCACCAGTTCTATTGACGCACTGAGAAATATCCCAAAAATGGAGCCTATTGACCTCGTGTTCCTGGATATAGATATGCCCGATGTATCTGGTCTGGAGTTAGCCAAGCTATTAAAAAAACATATACGAAAACTTATATTTACTACTGCCCATTCTAAATATGGTTATGAAGCCTTTGAAATTAAGGCAAGCGATTACCTGCTAAAACCTTATTCACTGTCAAAATTCCTTTCCGCAGTACAGGATCTCTTCCCTTCTGTTGATTTCAAGGAATATAGAACTGAAAACCAGCATATTGAGGAAAATTTTTTCTTTGTTAAAAGCAAAAGCCATAATTTAAAGTTGGTAAAAATTAGATTTGAAGATATTATCTTAGTAGAAAGTAAGCTGAATTATGTTGATATATTTACCACCGATAAATGTGTAACTACATACATGTCTCTAACAGAAATATCCAAAAGGCTTTCCCCGGAGCGGGGTTTCTTGAAATTCCAACGAAGTTTTATTATTAATAAAACACACATAGACAGTGTTGACGGAAATGAAGTTTTGATGGACAACGGTAAAAAAATAACTGTTGGGCACTATTACAGAAAAGAGTTCAATGATTTTCTATCCAAAAATATATTTAGGCCAAACCGAAAAAATTAACCGTTCTGTCCCTTGAGATCCCCCCTTAAGAACCTGTCATCGTTAGGGTAACCGTCATGGTTGTAGGTTCGGTATTTGTTGGGCGTTCTGTCTTCCTTGACTTAAAGTAAAAAATGGTTCGGGCTTTGAGTTTTATATGTTTCATATCTTTTTTTAAGCAACATACTCAAAGCTTAAGGGGCAAATAAAAATATTATATGTAACGTAGTCAACTCTATTTAGAAAACATCAAACACATGAAAAAGATTATTTCGGAATGGTTCAAAAAAAATTGGATACACGTATTATCATGGTTTTGTTTCTGTTTGTACGAAACAGTGGTGGTCGGGTTGATTTTTGGAATCTATGGAAATCCGATAACATACCTGGCCCACTATACCATTAACATTTGCTTCTTTTATTTAAATGCCAACATTGTACTTCCATGGGCGTTAGCGAATAAAAAAACGGCACTTTACAAGCTTCCGGCCAGCCTACTGAGCTCCATAATCGTATTTATCCTGATTAATTTCATCACAGATTATTTGCTGATCTACCTTGAGATTATAAAAGACCGCGTACCGTTTACCCTTAACCGAGATTATTCTTTGAGAATTCTGTACCGTTGCATTTATTTTCTGGGCTTTTCTACAGGTTACTACTTCTTTCGTAATTATACCCAGGGGAAACGTGAGATCGAGACCCTGGAACGGAACCGGTTGGAAGAAATCATCAGAAATGAGCGGATTACCAATGCCTTATCAAGTGCACAGAATTCGTTTTTAAGAGCACAGATCAATCCTCATTTTCTCTTCAACACATTAAACTTTATTTATCACAATGCATCATCGAACCTCAATGATGCGAGGGCAGCTATCATTGCCCTGTCAGATATTATGAGATATTCTCTTCAGGGTACCGATGAAGGAGGAGATATAGCCCTGCATGATGAAATTGAACAGATGAGAAAGTTACTCTACCTTTACCAGCTAAGACGGGGAAAAATCCTAAATCTGGATCTTACAATAGATCCCCATGTTGGAAACTTAAGGCTAATACCGATGGTACTATTAACGTTGACTGAAAATGTATTTAAGCATGGAAATCTGGAACGCCTGGATCAAAAACCGATCATCGCTGTATACAGGGATATGGATAAGTTAAAAATCTATACCGAAAATCTGGCAAAAAGACAAGAGGAAGCTTCAGGAGGAAATGGTTTAGCCAACATCATGGCACGGCTCAAAAATGCTTATGGCAATGCGGTAACCATAGAGAAACATAAGGATGTAAATGATGTGTTCAGCGTGAATATTGAGATACAGATCAGTGCGCTGGAGCATGACGTCACTTCCGTTTGATAATTCCGTACACTATATTTTTTGTGCATTACCTATTTCAGGTTATACCGTACCCGTACAGATTGTATTGTTTTTTCATCTGCAAGCTTAACCCCACCCTGGCTACCAAAAATCTGATACTTATATTTAATGGCGTAGATACGGTCGATGAGCATTTTAAGATTCAGCTCAGGCAGTTCCTTCGATTCCACCGCCTTGCTGATAACGGGTAAATATTTTTCCATCCGGCCAAGATCCGAATGTTGAATAACGATCCACATCACGTTCTGGTATTTTTCACCCACCATCGATTTTCCAATGTAGGTCTGATATACGTTAAAAAGCGAATCGATACGTTCCTGGTTTTTGATATCCAGTTTTTTTTGTTTTGAAGCTAAGTCTGCATTAGGTATACCGGTGGTTCTGAACTTCTGGTCCTGTTGTAAAATATCTTCAAGCTGTTTTGCAAGCGGAGACTTAGCCGAATGGTCATTTTTTTGAGCGGATAACCCAGCTGCTTTAGGTATACCATTGCACTTACCCAGGTCTGCCATATAACGCTGCCTTATTCTGTCATATATCTTACCCTGGTTAACTTTATCTTTAAAGGCAATAAGATACTCGCAGCTGCCCGGTGCTGAACTGAATTTTTTATAGGCGATGTCAAGTGCATCATCAGGTATATTAAGTGTAAGAAAAGCGAATAATACATTAAAGTAATCTGCCAGATTAAAATTATCAGGATTATCTTTTGTTGCTTTTTTAGTTTCACTCAGGATCATGGAGGCATAATCGAACTTATCCTGAGCAACCCCATTTTTTTTCTGTGGTTTAAATTTCAGGATCTCCTTTTCGAAACCCTCATAGGTAAACCCAGATTGCTGTGCATAAACCGTATTACAGGCTATAAATAATATAACACTCAGCATAATAGTTCTCATTAATGGTATTGAAATTTCCTGCATTGATAAGTTATATAGTGGAACCAACTGATATGATATACAAGGTAAGTTATTTTCTGCATTTTGTGCAATTTAACCAGCTGTGTAAGCAGTTTTTTATACCGGCTCATCACACTACTTATTATCCTGAAACATAAAAAAACATCCCCAATATTAAATCAGGTAGCTTATCTTTCAAAAAATATTTTGAGTATGTTCAGTCTTATGCTGTCATTGGCGTTCCCGTTTTTCGCCTTTTACCTGAACGTTTTTGATTTACCATGACTTGTTAGCCAGCTTGCTCATGCCTTTCTGCACTAAAGATTAAACAGACGCTGGATAAGCTTTTTTTCGCCAATAATAACCTCTGCGGTCCCCGTTAGTGGATGATCGAGGTTAACCACCTCACCGAATGTTGTTTTCAACCCTTTGGTAAAGCTAATATCTACATGAAAACGGCCTGTATTTTCATTCCAGTAAACCTGATGTACCGCCCCCCTTAAAACACCAAAGTCATTATTTGGATAAGCCGGTAAACTAATATTGGCGGTCTGTCCTTTTTTAATTTTTATGGCCACAGGTTGTGTTAATTCCCCGCTAGCTAAAGGATAAGACTGTTTATCTGGATTCAGTTCAATAAGTGTACCGTCGGCCTGTGCACCACCATTTCTAGAAACAATGGTCACACTTGCAGCAACCGGACTGCTGATCACATATTTCGTAACCCAGTTCTTGAGCTTAATTTTCAGTTCTGAATAAGAATGCAATAAATCCGTCAGGTGATGTTTGCTTTTCTCTGCATTAAACATTTCATAACGGTACTGAAATTCGGCAAAAGCAGGTTGAAGGTCTCCTAAATTCAAACCAGGCAATCTTGTACCCGGAAAGCTGAAAGATTCGGAATCATATAAGGTGTTATTGATATTGCTTAAAAGAAGTTTTATATCGGAGGTTTTTGCGCTGTTGCTCTTAACCCCGATCCAATCGCCTGGCTTTACATGGGTACCATTGCCTACTAACAGATCATTGTAATCACCGGGGAGGGTAACCCTGACTAATGGCTGGCTCTGTTTTACCTGAACATTCACCTGAATGATATCGGGATATTTTATCGTATAAGACAGTACCAGAATAGAGAGAATTAAAAAAACAAAAAGGGCATTGCTCCAATTAATAATGCGAGAGGGTATCTGCGAAAGGATTTCCTGGACATTTTCTTCCCTTATTTCCACTTCGGTGGGATTGGCTTTCTTAATTATAATATCACCTGCACCTGGTGGCGCAACCCTAAGGATTTTTTTTTCTTCTGACATATTATTCACCTAATTCCAATTGATTTCTTACCAGTTCAAAATATCCTCCTTTTGCCTTTACCAGCTCATCGTGGGTTCCAACCTCAATTGACCTGCCCTCATTAAGAACGATAATCTGGTGAGCATTTTTTACGGTACTTAATCGGTGTGCAATAACGATCACGGTCTTATTTTCAAAGAAAGAGTTTAAATTTTGCATGATTTTTTTTTCATTATTTGCATCGAGTGCAGAGGTAGCCTCATCAAAAAACAAAAATTTTGGGTCTTTATAAACTGCCCTGGCAATGAGAATTCTTTGTTTCTGGCCGGTGCTTAGCCCCACTCCTTCCATGCCGATTTTGGTATTGAATGAAAGGGGCAGCGTTTCTACAAATTCCTTAATATTAGCCACTTCTAATGCTTTCTTTAATTTTTCTTTATCCACATAATCGGCACCCAGGGCTACGTTATTGGCAATAGAATCGTTGAAAATATATCCCTCCTGCATTACAACGCCACAGTTCGCCCTCCAAGTCTGCTGTGAAATATTGTTGAATGAAACATCGCCCAAAGAAATTTTACCATGTTCAGACTGGTAAAATTTAAGCAGCAGTTTCATTAAAGTTGATTTTCCACTGCCACTGGCCCCCACTATTGCCGTTACTTTGTTTTGCGGAAGAACAAGGTTAAGATCAGTTAAAACCTGCCTGCTTGATCCTATATAGCGGAACGACAGATTTTCTATTCTGATCGGCTCTTCTACCGGAATGGAGGTTACACTATCCAGCTCTGTAGAAAGTTCATCTTTTTTCAGATGGATCTCTGATATCCGTTCAATCGAGATCTTTGCATCTTGAAGCTCCCGAAGAAAGGTAATGATCTGAGCAATCGGAGAATTCAGCTGACCTACGATATAGGTAATTGCAAGCATCATACCCAGCGTAATTTCTCCTTCAATAACCAACTTTGCAGAGAGTACAGTAATCAGGATATTTTTGAGTTCGTTGATAAAAGAGGATCCAACCAACTGATATTGTTCCAAGGCCAGCGTTTTCATCGATATTTTGAAGAGCCGGGCCCTCAGGTACTCCCAGTTCCATCTTTTCTGTTTCTCGGCATTATGCAGCTTTATTTCTTGCATTCCATTAATTAGCTCAATCACTTTGCTCTGCTCCTGGCTCACCTGCGAAAACTTCTTGTAATCGAGATCCCGTCTTTTCTTAAAAAAGAACAATATCCAGGCAAAATACATGATACTGCCTATTATAAAAATGACAAATACGTACTTATTATAAACGGCCAGCACTACCCCAAAAACAATGAGGCTGATGATGGAGAAGAGCACGCTTAAAGAGGATGTGGTGAGCAACTTTTCAACACGGTTATGGTCATTTATACGCTGCAGCATATCACCCGTCATTCTTACATCGAAAAACGAAATGGGCAAACTCATCAGTTTGATAAAAAAATCGGATAGCAGTGATATATTGATTCTGGTACTGAGGTGCAACAATATCCAGCTTCTGAAAATTTCTATCGAGGTTCTTCCCAAAAAAAGGAATAACTGGGCAAATAACATCAGGTAAACAAAATTTATATCCTGGTATTTAATACCAATATCTACAATGCTCTGCGTTAAAAAGGGAAAAATCAGCTGTATAACACTGCCCGCCAATAAGCCGATCAATACATTTGCAATAAAAGACTTGTACTGCGTAAGATAACGGAATATAAAGGAGAAACCGTAATTTTCTGCCCCCTGCTCATCATCATCCTGAAAAAATTTGGGTGTGGTTTCCAACAGCAAGCAAATGCCTTCAGGGGTCTGTTCGTTCGAGTTCAGCCCGATCCATCTGCTTATGAATTCCGACTTTTCATATTTTAGCTTTCCATGCGCTGGATCGGCTACAAAGCAATGATTTTTCTCGATCTTATATAAGACAACAAAATGTGTCCCGTCCCAGTGCACGATACAGGGAAGTGGGGCGGTTTTCAATTTCTCGAAGCTGATTTTAACAGATAAACTCCTAAAACCTATGTTTTCGGCCGCATGAGAAAGGTTTTTCAGGTTACTTCCATTCCGGGTAGTTTCAGAAAGCACCCGGAGTAACTGTATATTAATTATCTTCCCGTAAAATTTGGAAATGATTTTTAGGCATGTTGGCCCACAATCCTTAAAATCTGCCTGTTTGTAAAATGGGAAAGAGTCAATCCACGTCATTTGTTATGATTATAGTTCTGCTCCGCTCCGGAAAGCATGCGCAATGAATGATGTTTTTTGCCTTTAATAAATGCCAAAGGCCAGTTTGTTTTTACTGTAAGCTTATTTCTCCAAAATAATGCCTATAGGCAGCTTGGTTTAAAGGGTTGATGCTCCAGTCGGTCCACTCGCCGATTTGCGGGTCATAGCCACACTTTAAAGGCTTGCTAAGGCCGTCTCCATCTGGATGCTGAACATAGGCCCGGCAATCTGTACAGATATACCTGAATTCGCATGATTTGCAGGTATGCACCTGATCTTTGGTAATTTTCCAGTTTTTTTTATAACCGGGATGAAGCAATACCTGAGAAAGCTTGGTATCTTTTATGTTTCCGAATGATGACGTCATTGAAGGGCAATTTTTAATTTCCCCTCTTTTATCAATAGATATTTTACCATTCAAACATGAATTAAAGTTTAAGGCCTCGGTAAAGGTCTTGATGTTTATGGAGAAGAGCTCTTTTGATATATGCCCGCAATGATGTTCCGAACTGAGGTCTACAGGCGTGAACACCAAATATCTCGAATGTTCAATCCTTTTTATCACCTTTCCGCCAGGCATACCATAAACAATTAAACTGTTGAGGCGTTTATATTTTTTGAAAAGTAAGAGATAATCCGCTTCAGTAGATAATTCGTTGTACCCAACCAGTAACTCCAAACCTATCGAATTCGAGCGCATTGAATTCAAAAAATCTATAATAGACCCCATTTCTTCGATCTGAGCACTTTTGAAGAACCTGATCTGTATGAACTTGCAGTGCAATGAACTTAATTGGTAAAAGATGGATTCGAGTTCAAAAGTACTTTTGTTGTCAATATCTATAATTGCATTGGTAAGCTCAAAAGGTTCATCCCAACTACTATCCAAAACAGGAAAAAGCTCTGGATGATCGGTGGCAAAAACAAACTCTGCGTTTGAAAGCCTGGCAAAATAATCTTCTATTGTTGCATCATAACGGTTTCCATAAAAAGCTTTAATTTCTGCTACCGACTTACCACGGTGATCGGTCAGAATCCTGTACAGATCGTTAGGAATCTGCAAATAACTCTGCCGTTCAAGATCGCACAGGATACTCCTCGTCATCCCCATTACAGGTAGGCAACTGGCATACAATAAATAAATCGGACTGCTCATTGAAAACGTAAAATCTTCGATATGGGTCTATAGAACTGTTGTGGGTTGGTCTTGTTATTCTGATAATGTTCTGCATCAATCATTTCTGTTACCAATGGAGGCTGCAAGCCCTGTTTTATCATTTTTGAGGTATGAAATGTGATGGGAAGAAATGCCTTAATGTCTTCCGTCTTTCTATTTTCCATCTGCTAAAAATTGAGCAATATCCCTTTCGATGTGATAGTTGCAGCTTTCAGAAAGCCAGTGAAATTGCCCCATGGGATTGACTTCCAAGAAATAATATTCATTTTCCTTATTTACGATCAGGTCGAATGATCCCGTATTCATCTCCATCGCAGCCATGAGGTTCCTTAGGTTTTGCTCCACCATTGGGGGCAAATTTACAGGTACACACCTATTGGGCTTTTTATTGTTATAATTTCGATAGTCGATCATTGTCGATTCATCTCCCTGCGAAAAAATAGCCATCGAGTATATCTTGTCACATGCGGCAAAAGACCTAATCTCATATTTCTTTTGTACGTATTTCTGAAGGAATACAGGAACAAATTTTTCTTCAAGTTGCTCAATCATTTTGTCATTCAGTAGTTTAACGCCATCCGAAACGATATGCCCGCCGGCCGACAGGATGTTGACAGGTGCCCGTAGATCCTTTGTAATCACGCACCCATGCTCTTTATAAAATGCAACAAGCTCTTCTTTATTTGACGTTACCAATGTTTGGGGGATCAGAAAGCCATTTTTTGAAGCGAGTACAAGATTTAATAGTTTGTTGTTCAGGCTTTCCTGCGAAATGGAACCAATATAGTTCCTGCCTAAAAGTTTTCTGTACCTGCTCTCAAAAAATTCGCCTAATACGGACGATTCCCTGGTAAAATATCGAAGAAAGGCAGTCCGATCTGGATAATGATCATAGATTTCATCCGGCAGGAAATTCAGGTTACCCCTTCTGTGCCAAACTTTACGCGGCTGATAATACCTGGATTCTACACCATTGTTTGAAACCGAAATCGAAGCTTCGACCCTTTCTTCGTCATTAAGCCGTTTAAATGAGCTTTTTAAATAAACAAGCCATTCGGTAACAAGATCTGTTGATCGGTCAGTCTTTTCGGATAGGATGTAGACCATAAATGAGCGTAGGTAAAGAAGCACCACCTTTAGGTGGTGCTTAATGCTGTGGTTCTTTTAGCTGGCGTAGATTACACGATCTTTTTCAGTATCATAAAAGTCAGTTCCGCTTTCGCCATTTCCTGACCATACTGTTTTTTGTAATTCGCCACCAAAAATCATCTCTTGATTTTCAACTTCAAATGCTTTAAAATTTTCCATGTTTGTTTTTTTTAAAATTTAGGCCTACTCTTTTCAGGATTTTCGGTAACTCCTTTTTGAAATATATTGATCAAATAAATCCGTGATTTAACAGAAAGCCCACATAAGTCAGCTAGCTTTCTAAAAATTTTTCTGGTTGGTTACCAACCTAAACTTTTCTGCGGTTCTCGCTTCCGGATAAACATTCCCATATTTTTTATTAATCATTCCGATAATTTCTGCAGATGCCATCGGTACGCCTTTCTGGGTACCATAATACTGATAACCATAGCTGATCGATGCAATTCTGTCGAGAAGCATCTTAAGGGGAGCGGCAGCCAATTCGCGCGTACGAACTGCTTCAATTATACATGGCAGGTATTTTTCCATGCTCTCCAACGATGAATGCTGGATGATGAGCCACATCACCGTACTGTGCGCTTCCCCAACAAGCGATTTACCTAAATAGGTATTGTATTTTTTATATAGCTCGTCGATAACACTTAAATTTTCCCTATCGAGCAGCTGCTGATATGATCTGTTTTCTACGCTTCCAGTGCGGTATCGCTGATCATTTTCCATCAATCCGTTGAGCAGATCAATGAGTTCACCTTTTCCCTTGTCTCTTCTTTTAGGGACCGGTAAATTTCCACTGCCTTTTAATATCGATGCATTATTTTTTGCATTCAAAGCAGCACATTCGGCTTTAATAACATCATATTCAGTCCGTAGCAAACAATATTCCCATGCATCGAACCCTCCCCCAAGCTCCTCAAAAATCTGTGCAAAATTATTTTCATTTAGTTTTTTGCTCTGGTATAAATATTCTTTTGCAGAAACAGCATCTGTTTTTAGCCTCACCAATGCCACTGCGATATTCCAATAATCGGCATAGTTAAAAACCCCTTGATCAGATTTAACCTTCTGGTAAGTTTCTCCCAATATGGAAATTCCATAACTGTAATCAGATGCACTTACATCTGCGCTCTGCTTTGGAAAATAGTCTAACCTGGGTTTCATTATTTATGCGATTTAGAGATAAAATAAACTTAAATAGACAAAGCGTTTTTAAATTTCGTACCTTGGGATTAACGGCTTTG
Source organism: Pedobacter zeae (assembly GCF_014196715.1). Lineage (GTDB taxonomy): Bacteria > Bacteroidota > Bacteroidia > Sphingobacteriales > Sphingobacteriaceae > Pedobacter > Pedobacter zeae. The sequence continues at coordinate 826,214 of NZ_JACIEF010000001.1, read as the reverse complement.
CTGTTTAATAAAATTAACCCTTTCTGCTAAAAAGCGTGTACAAAAAACCTTACAATTGGTAAGGTAAAACCATCATATTTTCGCCTTCAAGAGCAAATTATTAAATGCTAAAGCAGACGTAAACTACAAGAAAAGTTAGTTTAAAGACGATAATTTAGCGATAGTGTAAAATACCTCGGCTGAATGATAAAATCAGATACGGCGGTGTAATTCTCCGTAAATGAATTTGCAGTAATATTTTTAGTGTTCAATAAATTGAGTACAGAAGCCTTCAACTCCAAACGGCTGTTTTTTCTTTTGTAATAGAGACTGCTATTCCAAAAAGCATATTTCATTGCCTGGTTTTGGTCGGTGCCATTCTGAAAATAATACCGGAAATCGGAGGTAAGGATAAACTCTTTTAAGATCGTTACTTCCACGTTAGCAAACGGCTGATTGATAACATGTAACTGCCGGTTAAAAGCCGCTGAGAAATAATGGTTAATATTGGTCTCAAATCCAACCTCAACTACAGGTAAATCTTTTAAGGTACTTTCTATCGAAACCTTGTAGTTTTGCATAAAAGAACTATTCTGAATAATGCTTTCTGATAAAATATTCTTAAAGCGCAGATAGGAAAGTGTGGCAGAAAACTTGGTTTTGAAAAAAGGGAACCGCCTATCGTTTGTAATGTAGGCGGTAGTAATCTCATTGGGATTCCTTAGGTTGAAAGGCGACATTACCGAGGTAAAATCATTGTACGCTAAGATATTGTTAACCTCGTTATATTTCCGCTGATAAGAAATGAGTGCATACAGGTAACTATAATGATAAGTATCGAAATTGTAATAATCTAAATTTACACGGTGTATTACCGGATTAAAGAGATTCGTATTGCCCTTAAACAGCGCATTATAGCTTTCGATGGTATAAGCCTGCGCATAATACTGTACATCCAGAAACTCTGTACCCAGGTTATAATTCAAGGTAAGGATACTTGCTTTTTTTATTTCATATTTAATTTTTAGGCTGGGCTGAACCAATAGCTCAGTATAGTCGTTATCTGATGGAGAAAAGGCGCTGAGCCTGTAGCCATGTACATAAATAGCCGGGTTTATGGTTAACTTATTGATTAAAGCCTTAAAACCTACACCGGCATAAGAATCAGTTAAATGATACCTTAATTGGTTATTATACCTGGGGTCAGCAAGAACACTGTCTGCACTGCCAAGGCTAATGCCAGAAACATACTCTTGGCGATTTGATTCGAAGCCTGCAACAAAATCAAGCTGTCTTTTTTTATTGATCAGGTAATAATATTTTAACGCAGCCGAAAAAATATTGGTATTGATGCTTTTATTTTGGAAATAATCATTTTGGTTCAATCCCAAATCGCCAAATGGGATGGGTTCGCTAGAGGATAAGCCAAAAAGATTCTCCTGTTTTTGATGTCGTTGAGATAAGGTCACATTAAAGATATTTTTGCTGTCTTTCGAATAATATGCCTTGAGATCCTGGTTCACGCTGAATGGCTTTTTGTCTCTTTGTGTTCCCAGTTTCCGTTCGGTAGCAGAAAAACTTGAGTTGTTCAGGCCACCTTCCCTTAACCCGTTACTGTTCATCAGTAAATTATATTCTATATTGGTAAATTTACCAAGTGTAGCTACAGCATTAATTTTTGCAATATCTGCCCTATTTTTCTGGTTAATTTCTGCTGTTAAAACCTCTACATTATCTGCCTGGTTGCTGATATATGTCTTTACATTCCTTGAAATGATTTCATAATTTACTGCAGAATGAATGTAGAAACCCGAGAGCTTGATTGTTTTCGAGGGCGCTACAGAAAAATTTAAACCCGCCAATCCTGCTTCGGCTCCAGCCGATTTATTCTGTACCAGTGTGGCAAAGCCGAGGGCATCAGATGATAAGCGAAAAGAAGATTGCCCTGTTGGCCCTGTAAAGCCTCCGTTGAATTTAAAATAGTCTTTTAAAGTAAGTATGGGCTGTCCTATATTATTGGCATCTGCAATAAGGTTAAAGCTTGCCTTCTGATTAAACACTGACATATTGGTATGCGCCAGGTATCTCGATTTGGGGCCAAATCCTAAATCGGCGTTTCCAAAAACAATATTCTTTTTCCCCTTTTTTAAGCCTACATCAATCGTTAGTGCTTCATTTTCGCCGAAACCTAATCTTGGAGAGAAGTCTCCCTGGCTATTAATAAGATTAATCTTATCGATTACATTGGCCGGTATATTCTGGGAAGCGATTTTGGTATCGCCAGAAAAAAAGTCCTGACCATTCACCGTAATTTTGTCAACTTTTTTACCCTTTACCATCACCTGGCCTTCTCCGTCTACCTCAAAACCCGGTAGTTTTTTAAAAACATCAACTAATTTACGTTCATTACCATTCGTAAAAGATCCGGTATTGTAGGATATGGTATCGCCAGAGATTTTTATCGGCATCGTAATCTTTACCTCGTCAAGATTCGATACGTTTGAGGCTAAAACAATGTTTTTAGGTAAGGTAGTGCCTTTCAAAATTCTTTCGCTATATGGAAAATATCCCATTAAACTCACTTTCAAAAGATAGGAACTATCGGGGTTTATCTGCAATTTATATTTACCCGCAGCATTGGAAGTGGTGTAAGATAAAGCTATTGTGCCCAGTTTATTGTATAGCATTACATTGGCGAGCTCGAGCGGTTTTCCCAAACTGTCTTGAACTGTTCCCTCAAACACTGCCTTTTGTTGCCCTAATACGTTAAAAAAAACGAACAATAAGCTAACTGTTGTAAAAAAAAACTTTATCTGCCATCTGGCAATGCCGCAGCATAGCACCTGAGTTAACATGATCCGACTTTGTTATTGGCCAGTCTTTTTCCGGTTATCCCTGTACATTTCCTGCATTTCATTTACTTTTTTTTCATAAATCTCGTCGAATTTACCCTGACTTACCTTCTGACCCTTCTTAGGCTTTTCTATTTTTGCCTCTGTTTTATCATTCAGTACAATTTCCGAGCAGAGCAGGGTCAATCGGCCATCGCTTATCTCTAAAATTAACCCGGGTAAGCCCCAATACAGTGCAGGGCCATTATTAACAGGAATGGAGGGAGCATACCAGGCCGTAACATTGGTTTTTATTTTTTTTTCTTTCGCGGTTATTTTTCCCTGTTCATCAGCCACATTTGTAGTTACTTTCCTTTCTAAATAAGCAGTGGCCTTGTAACAGGTAATCCCCCCTATTTGCTTAGTTTCTTCAGTTAATTTCCAGGGCAGGCTAACCAATGTATCTTCTATCAGGAATAATTTGCCAAAACCATCCCTTGACTCAGCGAAAACTTTATTCCTCATATCTTTATAAATACCACCTTCGGTACCCGATCCTATGCCGATGACATCAATTTTACCCGTTTGGCTGGCATTTTCCAGTTCTTTTATTTCCTTATAAACCGATTCATAACGGTTGAAATTTAGCAGATATTCTTTTTGCATTGATTTTCTGATCAATGTATTAAGATCTTTTTGATCTGCACTGCCCGCTTTTGTCGTATCAATTCTGGTGGTGATGTTCGAGCTGCTTTTATAAATGGCCCTACCTGAGGTCTGTGCCCGGGTAAAAGAAAAAATACAAGCACAGAAAAAGCATAATAGTGATAATTTTTGAAAATACATATGTAAGGGATTATGACTTTAGCCAACGTTAATTATAAGAATCCTCTATCACGCGCGGTTAATAAAAGTTCTCTGTCCGAACCATCTTTAAGATTTAAGGCAATTTTAAGGTTTCTTTTTCTCTTTTCAATTCCGGCAATAGATAAAGGAAGAATTTTAGGAAGATCTTTCATTTTAGTGCCCAGAGAAAGCTCATAGAGTAATTGCCTGTTTATCTTATCGATGGTAAAATCGCTTGTAAGCTGTTGCCGCATGTAAAGGATAACAGATTTACTGTAGTAAGGTACACCATCAAGAATGCTGCTTATTGCCAAGCTGGTCTGGGCCGAAGTAACGTCCTTTTTGATAAGGAAGCCTTCGGGATTTAATTTTTTAAAAATTTTATCGATCTCGTAATTCTGCAGGGAGGAAGCAGAAATAATGAGCTTGGATTGAGGAGATACCTTCCTGATCTTTAGCCCCAGTTCTTCAGCAGAATTAATCTTATTGCCTGTTTCCGAAAAGAGGTTTAAATCTAAAATAATAATATCAATTGGGTTTATTTGCGACTTCTTTATCAAATCAAAAGCATAGTCGTAATTTGCAGCGATGTCTGTTTGAAAGGCCACCCTGCTTTCTTTCAGAAATACATTATTTAAAGCATTTTTATAGGATTCGACTATTAGCGGCTGATCTTCGATAAACAGGACATGGTATTTATTTTTCTCCATAATAAATCTTTGCTAAATTGTTTAACAAAGTAAAAAATGTAGCTTTCAATGGAATACGAATTATATATAATGCTGCAATTGTTATATATAAATATTAAAAAACAGGAAATAGATATAACGCCATTTTAGGGTTTGCCAGCAAACCCTAAAATGGCCGGGCGACAAGCCGTTTGATCCTGTTTTATAATCAGGGCGGCCAATCAGCAGAACTCAAAACGACCTAACAACTAAAATCCGGAGGATTATGCACTGATTAGGATTATAATAGGCGACCTCATTAGTTAAATTGCGTCTTAACGGATACCATTCTTCCGAAAATTAGCGCAGCATGATCTATAAAATACACCCGCTAACAAACTATAATTTCTTTAAAAAATTTTGTGAACTACATGCTCAACAAACAGCTGTCAGTTCAATAATTTTGCCCATGGCCTCATCTACCTTTCATTTTCCGCAATCAATATAAATTTGTATAACCCGGATTTAATAAGGATGATACCCGTTCCATTTCCAGGGAATGCAGGTTTTCCCTAGCAGCTTCTCTATTACGGGTTGAAAGATCGTTTCTCCATTTTCACTATTGGTCATCAAAATAATCGAAATGCCTTTATCTCGAAAATTAATGTTGTAATTTCGCCAGGAGCCACCGTTTCCTTCTTTAAAAAAGGCCCTGCCATACGCCGGGCAATTAATTAATCCCCAGCCTAAACCATAAGATAACTGAATAGCATCATTTTCGGTGGTGATCTCCTGGGTAATTGGCGGAAACTGGGTGACCGAATGGATCGCAATCTGTGGCGATAACATCGTATCATAACTTTTCTTACTGAGCGCCCTACGCTGCATCACCTGTTGGATAAACTTAGCATAATCGGCTATCGTTGTCACCAGGCTTCCACCTGCTACGGCCTCTTTCCGCTTTCTCTTTACATCAATGCTACCATCATTCAGGTGGCCAACTGCCACATTATCATCCCCAAACGATTCATACCAGATATAGCCGGTCCGCTTCATATTTAAGGGTTCAAATATTTTCTCCTTTGCCAGCTGGTGAATTTTCGTATTTGTGATCTCTTCCACAACCATTTGCAGCAAGCGAAAGCCCTCTCCTGAATAAGCGTACTTACTTCCGGGGGTAAAATAAATTTTCATTACCCCTACAGAATCCTCGGCATTGGTAATGGGGTTAAAATACCTCACATTCGGCAGACCAGTGGTATGGCTCAGGCACATTCTTGCGGTTATTTGTTTCCAGCGATCGTCGTCTTTTAAATCGGCAAAATACTTATAGCTGGCAATCGGCTGCTTCAGATAGTGATAAAGTGGCGTATCCAATTCCAGTACCTTTTCGCCTACCAGTTTCATGATCAGGTAGCCAAACACTGCTTTACTGAAAGAGGCGCCGTACACGATGGTTGCCGTATCTGCCAGGGCATTTTTTGGCTTGTTCCTAAAACCGTACGATTGCACGTAGGCAATTTTGTTGTTATTTAATATGGCCAGATTAACGCCCTGTACTTTAGCGGCTTCCATTGCACTTTTAATAAATGTATCAATCTCGGCAGTTGTTATTTTGCCTCCATCTAATTTTGTAATGTGCCTGGTTTGCCCATAGCCATGCATGCCCACGAGCATAAGGCTTAGCCAAATAAGTACCCTTACCGGGGTGAATGATTTTTTGGATCCGGAGATTTTCATATCGCGTAATTTTGGATATAAATATCAGGCGAACTTATAAAAGGTACAACGACATCTGCACGACATCTGGCAGACAAATGGTTGCGATGGTCAGGATTTCCAGCTTCTTCCCTGGTTTTTCAATAAAATATCCTTTATTTACCCTGTAAATACTGTATATTTATCTAATGAAGCCTGTCATTTCAAGTCATCTAGCAAAATACCGTAAATTAAAAGGAATGACACAGGATGAATTGGCCGAACTTTCAGGGCTTACTTCCCGAACCATTCAGCGGATTGAGAGCGGTCAGGTAATGCCCCAAATGCATACGCTTAAATTACTGGCAAAATGTTTAGACATCGAGCCCGAAAAAATTATAAGCATCCCTGATACTGATACCGTAGTAACCGGCAAGCCGCAACAGGCACCTAGCGGAATTTTAGCCGCTATGCACATTTTACCACTTATCGGTATTTTTATCCCCCTGGCAAATGTGCTTACATCAGCAGCATTCTGGCTTCTGAAGAAAGACCAGGAAGAAATTTTTGATCGGCAAGGCCGTATTATCTTAAACTTTCAGATCACCATCTCAATCGTGGCAGGCCTGGCTATGATTACCATGGTGCTTTATTTTCCTGTGGGCTTTCCTTTACTCATGAGCTGCTACCTGATGGCCATATTATCAGCTGCATACAACATGATCCGTGTACTGAAAAGAAAGGACATTTCTTATCCTTTGAGTGTCAGGTTCTTGAAAACCAGGTAAGCTCAGTTTGCCGGTATTACGGCTCACGCCCCGGGTTGGGCATTTCCGCAATTCCATGAAGTTAAGGTTTTAACCACAGATGCACACCGATATAAAAATCGGTGTACATCCTTTTTACTGTGGTTAATTGATGCTTATTCGCAACGAGCGCTTAACTTAATAACAATAACATGGAGCATTTCCGGCAAATCGCCTGGCTTTAATTAATTACAATAGGCAATTCGTGGATTGGTGCTGTCTCCGCATTGAAACTGGTATTTCCCTTGCGGGTATTTCGGTATGGGATTATCTGTAACCTCAAGCGGAGCCATTGCTTGCCCGTTATAAGAGGGCATGCTAATTTGTGCAGCAGAACCATTACCTAAAGCAACATTTTTGGCATTGCTGTTTCCATTGAAACTGTAATCCATCATGGCATCCAAAAGGCGGTACACACCATAATAGTCCAACGCATCGAAAGCTTTGCGTGAACCCGGCATCGCATGGTCGGTTACATAATTGTATCCATTAACAGTAGATGATCTGAAATAAATAAAATCTTTTTCAGCATTAGAAATATTAATGTTTTTAAAGATATCGATGGCCAACCGGTGATCGTTTACATCATCTTCGTCATAAACCTGGGTGATCATTCTGGTATTGGCCGGGAAACTCTGCAATTGCTGTTGGGTGCTTAATGGACTGTTCCAGTTAAAAGAATACCAGGGAGCCATCGTAAAAAGAAAACGCCCGTTCTGCCCCCAGCCTTTTTCTGTAAATGCCTTATAGGCAAGGTCGATACTTGCTCCACCACCAAAAGAATGCCCCATAAAACCTACTTTCTGAGTATCGATAATGTTGGGATAATCTGTTGCAGCTTTTATAAATCCCTCCCATAAAGTTTGGTAGCGGTGATCAACACTGACATCAATCGTGCGGTAAGGAACAAACACCACTACGAAGCCTTTTCTTGCAATAAATTTATACAACTCTATATTGTAATCTTTATCCTCCCCTCCAAACGGGTGCGAAAAGAATATGGCAGGTTTGGGAGAAGTGATGCCCTTAGGGTAGAAAATGGAGACCTGCGTTCCACTATATTGTGGATTACTGAAGTCAATTTCTGCCACTTCGTAACTTCCGTCCGAACCATATCCTGTGGCAGGCTTTTGAATCGGTCCCTGAAGGATATTGGTAGCCGTTGTTTGCGGAGAAGGGATTTCATCAGTATCATATTTACTTTCAGAACATGCCGAAGTGGTCATAAACATAATCATTACCACTACCCGGGTATACAATAGTTTTCTCATTTTCTTTTCTCTTTGATATTTTGAATCAGCTGACCTTTAATTTCCTGGTATTTTTGGTATTGCCCTGCATCCAGAATTTGGCTTAGGGCCTTAGATTTTTCTTTCTGTAAAGCCGCCAGTTTTTTGAATTTAGCAAGTTTACTTTCAGTACTTTGCAGAATGGGGTCATTCTTTCGGGCATACTGGAGATTAAGGGCAGAAACCTGCTGAACCTGTGAGGCATTTAAGGTCAATTGGCTTGTCATCCACTCTGTCAGCATCCTGGCACGCTGTTCGGGCGTACTATCTTTTAATTTATTTACTTGTGCCCTTACCTGGGTAAAGGCTAAACATAAAAATACAGCAACAAGTAGTGGCCATTGTTTTGATTTTAAAAGCATCATGTCAAATTTTAATTTTTAATGTAACAAATGTAACAAGACCGCTTATTTCCTTTAAGATAAAAAAGGGTGAGCCTGCTAAATTCAGGGGTGAAATTCGTCATTGATCCAGCCATTTTCTAAAATGCATCGCTTTAGCTTTACTAACCAGTACCTGCTCATGGGCGGATGGGTGGATGTTGACAAGCAACCTACCATTAAAAAAATATTCTACAGCGTTTACGGCATTTTTATTGATCACAAATTGGCGGTTAGCCCTGAAAAATATGGCGGGGTCAAGTTCATGTTCCAGTTGTTCCAGCGTAAATTCTACTACATATTGCTTTCCATCAGCGGTGTGTGCATATACGATCTCGTGTTCGGTGTGGAACCAATGGATTTTAACCGCTTCTACCGGGATCAGCCTGCCGCAGTAATGAATCAGGAAAGATTTTTTGTACGGCTTTGTGGTATAGCGGAACTCCTGCAGCAGAGGCGCTGTTTCAGCTAGCTCACTTTTAATATCAGCTGCAATAAGGGTATTGTATTTATGTAAAGTCCGCTGTATTTCTTCCCGGTCAAAAGGTTTTAAAACATAATCGATACCATTGTTACGAAAGGCCTCAATAGCATAATCATGATAGGCCGTAACAAAAATAACGGGTTTCCTGATGCTTACCTGTCTGAAAATATCAAACGATACCCCATCAGAAAGCCTGATGTCTGAAAATATCAGATCGTAGGAACGGTTCGTTGAGGTAAACCAATCTATTGCTTCGCTTATGCTTTGCAGCGTTGCAATAACCTTAGTGTCAGGATCGATTTCCTGCAGGATATATTCCAGATTTCTTGCCGTAGCTGCTTCATCTTCAATAATTACAATGTGTAAATTTCTTTTCATACTAATGGCAGCTTTACGATGAAATATGCTGTGGTCTGCTGAATTTCGATCTCCTGATGGAGTTGCAGTTTATAACGTTCATTCAGGTTGGCAAGCCCAAGTCCGGTTCCTTCTGCTTCACTGGTAACGGGCTGCAGGTTATTCCGGGTAATCAGCCATTCATTTTCTTCATAAATCTCTACCGTTAAAGGTTCTGTGCGTGTAGCCCTGTTATGTTTAACGGCATTTTCGACCAGGGCTTGCAACGATAAATGAAGTACCTGCCTGCCAATCAGGTCCTGGCTGATATTAATATGGACCTGAACCGTACTTTCCAGCCGCATTTTCACCAGCTGAACATAAGACTTCAAATGTTCAAGCTCTTTCTCCAGCGTGACCAGGTTGTTACCTGAACCAACCAGCGTATACCGGAAGATTTTGGAAAGATGGAGAATATAGTTTTGAGCCAGGCTTGGATTTTCTCTCACGATAGCCGAAAGGCTGCTCAGTGTGTTGAATAGAAAATGCGGGTTAAGCTGCTCCTGAAGCAGTTGCAGCTGCGCTTTAAGGTAGGCCGAATGAAGCTGTTCGTTAATCAGGTCTTTATTTCTGCCTTCGCGTATCAGCAGAACGAGGCGGATCACTACAGCGATCATAATACTGCTGAGTAAAAACCGGGCAAAATAGCCCCTTATCCTTCCGCCCGGAAGCTGGGGCATTCCAAAAAACATAGAATGGAGCAGACTTCCCAACACTATGGCTGCCACAACCACCAGGGCATTGAATGCATAGAGTTTCCAGTATTGTTTGTTCGCCCGAAGTACACTCAAAAACTTACCCTCAGCAAGATTGAGATGCAGTAATAAAAGGCAGAACATCATATTATACAAAAACTGAAAACCGTATTCCCCGATATTAAACTGCCAGTAACGGGCAATAATCCCCTCGCTGTTAAGGGCCATCAGTTTTGCAGAATTCACTACGAGTGTAATCAGAAAGGCACTGTAGAAGTATAGCTTTCTCTCATTCTTGTTCATTGGTACAAAGAAAGCGAAATATTAAAACCGATGCTATACAAAATGGTTGAAGCGGTAAAAGTTGCGGTCGAAATGACGCGCCCGGTGGTGGTGTGGAAAATAAATCGTTAAATTTGCCTGGAAAACATGGATATTCAATGAGGAGATGCTCATGATAACGGAAGCAAATAATAATGAATGCTAAAATGGAGTACAGGCAAGTACAGCCGGCAACAGCACTTCAACCTTACATCCAATGTTTTGGAATACTGGAAGACAATAATTTATACGGTGAAACAAAGACCTTCAAAATCATTGCAGATGGTTGTCCAGGCCTGATTTTTCAGGAAAACCCTGATTCCTTTCTTGATAAAGACCGGCATAAGCTACCTCAACTTTTTATACAGGGCTTAACAACATCCAATTCACAAAAAACCACTAAAGGCCAGTATCGCAATATTGGTGTTTACTTTCGGCCTGATGCAATAAAATCAATCTTTGGTATAGATGCCAACGAACTTACTGATGGCTATATCGATTTGGACGATGTAGTTAAAAATAATTTAGCCGAACAGCTTCTGGGCGAAACCCAAATAGATAAAAGGGTTAAAATTTTGTCCGATTTTATTTCACGCAAAATTGCAGCCAACAGGTATCGTCAAAACCCAAAGGTTGCTTATGCCATTGCAAAAATAAATAGCAACAATACCGGTGGCCTGTATAAAATCCAGTCCGAATTAAACTTATCTGAACGCTCCCTGGAAAGGATTTTTAAAACCAATGTAGGCATTTCTCCCAAACTTTTTTCCCGCATCTGCCGCTTTCAGGCTGCACTTGATTTTATTCGCAACCGGACATTTAATTCCCTGACCGAACTGGCCTATCAGCATTCGTATGCCGATCAATCTCATTTTATTCGCGAATTCAGGGCATTTACGGGTGCCAGCCCAAAACAGTTTTTATCACACGCAAATGAACAATTGCCGAACTTTCCCGAATGGGAATGTTAACCTTGTCGGTTTTATTCTATTTTCAATTTTCCCCGCAACATACATTTGCAGCATATTTGAACATTTTGGAAAATGGAAAACAAAAGAATTGCCGTATTTGGTGCCACCGGAAAAATCGGTTCGGAACTGATTAACCGTTTATCCCAGGAAAAGGTCGAAACTATTGCCGTAACCCGTAATCTTAACAAGGCTACTCCGCACCGTTTCATAAAGTGGGTACAGGCCGACATTTCGGATATACAAAGTCTCAACACGGTAATGGAAAATAGCAAAGCTGTTTTCCTGCTTTCCTCGCCAGGCCCTGATTTTGTTGAAGGGCAAAAAAATGTGATTAAAGCAGCAAAGCAATCGGGCATCAAACACCTGGTAAAACTTTCATCAGGAGCGGCTGATCAAAATTCAGCATTTTATATTCCCCGCATACATGGAGTTGTTGAAGACTTTTTAATTAAGCAGGGCATTCCCTATACCCTATTGCGCCCAATGGGCATCATGCAAAACTGGTTAGGAGAAATTGCCGAAAATGTAAAAAAGGAGCAAAAGTTTTATGAAGCAACCGGAGCAGGGAAAAGGGCACATGTTGACCTAAGAGATATCGCAGAGGTAGCATTTAAATGCCTCACCGAGCCCGAAAAACACCATAACCAGGTTTATTCACTCAGCAGCGACGTGGCCGTAAATTATTACGATGTAGCCGAAGCCATCAGTAAGGCAATCCACAAAAAAGTAACGTACATTCCCATTTCATTAGATGAAGCAAGGCAGGAAATGAAACGGAACGGAATGCCATCGGCTTTAATCGAAACATTTATCTCGTATGATGCGGCACAACGAAACGGCGAAACAGAAATGGTTACTGATTGCGTACGAACCATTTTAGGAAAGCCTGCACGAACGATAGAAAATTTTGCTAAAGATTATGCCGATCAATTTAGATCATTAGCATAATACCGTTCAGGGGTTTGGCAGCTGCATTTGAAAAAGCAGGGGTTAAAATCATGTATAGTGCGGGCAGGGCGAAAGGGACTCTTGCCCGCCGAAACCGGCTTATACCTAAACAACCTGCAGCAATAACAATCGTTAGTTTATTTTTTAAGAGATTGATTGCGGATACGGCTAAGCGTTTCCTTGGTAATTCCGAGGTAAGAAGCGATGATATGCTGGGGAAACCGTTGCAAGAAATCAGGATATTTTCGCAGCAATTCTTCATACCGGTATTCTGCAGGGTAATTGATAGAGGAATGCAACCTGCTTTGCATGGCCATATGATGCGCATCGTCAAGTTTTATCCTCAATCGGCAAACGCGGGAATAGCATTGACTTTATCGTACCAACCATCTGCCTTCGGGAGCATTAGCACCTGGGTTTCTTCCCAGGCATCAATATTATAGATCGATGGTGTTAGCTTATGGTAACTCTCCCGGTCAGAAGTCCACCAATTTTCTATTGCCAGGTTCAGCACGTGCTCGTTTCCTTTTTCATCTACGGTATACTGACGGACGGCCCCTTTTACAACAAAAGATATATACCAGCATATATCCCCTTCCTGTAACAAGAATTGCCTTTTTCTGAACTTCCTCGGAATAAACGCCTTCCGCATCAATGCTATATCTTCCTCCGAGAGTGGAATAGCGGTTTGTTGGTAAAGGTAATTTAAAAGCGCAGTAAGCATGTTGTAAAGATAAACATTTCTTGCTATCAGGGAATGTCAGACCTGGATATATTGCCTGATAACACCGGCCGGTAGCTTCCGGTGCAGCGCGTTTAGCAGACAGGTGTTTCTATAAAATCTGCCCTCGGCGGGAATGACCATAAAAAGCCTTAAATCTGAAAATGTTGATACAGGTCAACATTTTTTTTTATCATAACTCATCGTAAACCGGATCAGGCCCGGATATCTTTATGCCATTAATCATATAATATTCAACCAAACGAAATGACCAGGGCAAATCACATTTTGAAAGATAAACATGTAATGATCGTTGGCGGAAGCTCAGGTATCGGGCTTGCCACGGCAAAGCAGGCAAAGGCCGTGGGGGCAACAGTTACGATCATCGGTTTTAATCCCGGCAATACCGAACGGATAGCAAACGAAAATGGATTTAAATGGAAGGCTGCCGACATTACAAAACAGGAAACGATCGAAGCAGCCCTATCTGATGTTCAGCAGGTCGATCACCTGGTTCTGCTGGCGGGTACCTTTGTTGCCGGAACAATTTTGGAGGCAGATATAGATTACCTGCATAAAGCTTTCGATGAACGTATTTGGGGGGCATTGTACGTCATCCGCTCGCTTGGCGAAAAACTCTCACCAGAAGCATCGATCACTTTTACCTCCGGTGTATTGGCAGACCGCCCCACACCGGGAACCGCAATATTAGCAGCTGCATCTTCTGCGGTTGAGGCGCTGGCCCGTGGCCTTGCCCTTGAGCTGGCACCGCGCCGTGTGAACACGGTCTCACCCGGAACCACCGATTCACCTCTTTTGTCCAAGTCACTTGGATCGGGTAAAGAAGCATTTGTAAATTCAATGAGCCAAAAGCTCCCCTTAAAACGTGTGGCAACGACAGACCAGGTTGCATCGGCTATTCTGTTTTTTATGGCCAATGAAATAATAACGGGAGAAACGTTGCATGTAGATGGAGGGCAAAGGCTTATTTAGAGAGGATCCGGCCGATGTTCATCACACTAACCTCTTATGGACGCACAAACGGCTTTACTACAGGCGGATACATTTCCGGATCATAGCAGAGAATAAAATTAGGGTGATGTTATCGCCCCAACAACAATAGGAATTTTGGAACAAAAATAAAATATAATGGAAAAATTACCCGACCAATTACAAGAAATACATGTTGCCGCCTGGAATGAAAAAGACGCAAAAAAACGCGAAACACTTCTTAAAAAGATTTATGCAGATGATATCAGGATGTTGGATAAGGAGCTGATCTTGGAAGGTTTAAAAGCCGTTTCTGATTTTATAGGAAAACTGATAGACGAGGATCCTTCTTATCAATTTTCAGCAGCAAAACCTATAGAGCCGCTTCAAAACAGTGCCCGGCTTTTTGGGCACATCCAAACCGGAAGCGGGAAACTCAACAGCATGGACTTTTTCCTGACCGAAAACGGCAAAGTAAAATATCTGTACGCCTTTATTGAACCAGACAATAAATAAGGTAAAATAAATTTACAGCAAAATAAAGAGGGTACTCATTAACTGTCAACACCCTCTTCATTTTGCTGGTAAACCCTTCAACCTTAATCACTTGAAAATACTTTCCGGGCTTTAGCAGCGTCGGTTTATATTTTTAAAGCGTTCTCATCACTAATCAGCAAGAACTTCATTTTAATTTTTGGCATCCGACATTCGCAGTTTCTATTTTTTTGTCAATTTATAGTTGCCCGTTACTTCGTCTTTTATTACAGAATATCCGTCATTAAGCGTTAGTATCCAGCCCGCTCCGGTTATAATCTGATTCTCTATTTTCAATGGACTGGTTACTAAAATCTTGTCCCATTTAGCGCTCATTAATGCGCCATTCTCAACGGTAAGTATTCCCCATTTATCAGTAACTCTAATATTTGGATAGACTGTTCCCTTATCTTCAATAGGTATAATATTTCTTGGATCAAATGATACATTCATTTTCTCAAATACGAGTTCAAAATGGGGTTGGGTAATAAATTTACGCTTATATTCAGCAATTAGCTTTTTTGTTTTGTTTTCTCTTGCTTCTTCTTCTGAAATAATTGCTTTGCCGTTGTATTGATTTAAAAGTAAGGCAGTTATTTTCCTTAAATTATTCGGTATTTTTATATCAGATGCTTTTATGAAATAGTCCGTCAGATTTGTCTTGATTGTTATTTCTCTGTTCCAGCCCTTTTTTGTATCATCAAGTAAGTAACCGTAGACAGGAGTTGTTTGATAAGCAAATGACCGAACAAATGTAGGATTGCTTAGAAAAGAGCTTATGCTTTTAACAAAATGTTCGAGTGATTGCTTTTTATCTCTCCCGCTGACCACTGAACCTGTGTATTCAGCAATTCCTTCATTTAATTCTAACAAGTTCTCGGAAATATCTGCTCCGGAACAAAGCAAATATCTGTATTTTCTAAAAGTTAAGGCATGAGTAAGATGCATTTTTCGTTCAATTTTGTTATCTGTTTGTAACGCCTTCTTTAATGCTTCCAGTTCTAAACGTAAATAAATTCTACCATTCTTTTGGTCAAGGTGATTGTTTTCAGCGTTAAATAGCTGGAACCCCAATAATGGTTGGCTTACATGAAACAATTCATGGGCAAGCAAATTTATCCTGTCCTGTTTATTGACTGGCAATGGAAGCATAATCATAGCCCAACGTCTTCCATCCCAATTGACAGCTGTGTTCGCCATATTAATTTCGGCAGGTAAAATTCCGTAATAAATATTACCATTTTGCTTGAGGATGCCTGTGCTGTCGGAAAAGTTTGCAGCTATTTGCCTCGTATCAGGATTGACTAATAATATCGGTCCATATAAATCTTTTCCCCATAGGTGTTTATGCTTGCCTGTCTCAATTTTAATTTCATTAAAATTAGCTGAAATGCTGTCATTAAAAGTTGAGATTTCCTGCCCAAACGATAATTGAATGAATATTAAAAACAGTATCGTAATGTTAGTTTTTTTAATCATATGCTTACTCTTAAAAATCATAACCGGTAGTGAAAGCTGGTGTTCTAATTAATGGATTCTGGCCACGTTCGCTCCATAATATTCCTGACCTGTCATAGGAAAAACTTGTATAAGAAACCGGTAACTGTTGTTGAATATGGTATCATTGCAGATGTCCGGCAGGATCGAATGCCGTTTCAAAAACTACAGTCGGCCCTCCATTTCCTTTTTTGTAATAATGCAACAAATGATTGTCTACTTCTGCAAAATTGCCGTCTGGCGTTATTTTTTCTGCGTCATTTCGGGATACCCTTTCAAAGATAAATCCTGCAATAAGTAACAATATAATCAGTGCAACTAAACCTATCCGTTTAACCCATTTAGAACAAGCCTTCATATAATTGTTTTTATTATAACGTGTGTTTGGTATGGATTCTTTAACAAAGTCGGATTTCGCCATTTTCTTCATAATATAGGGGAAAGTTTTCCAATATTTTTAGTGTGTAATCGATTAGCAACTTATAAAAACTGCCAACCATTGCAAAGGGATACCATTATATACGTTTTTATTCCTTCAGGTAGATGAGCATCAATTGCCGGACTGCAGATACTATTTAGTTCCATTTCCTAAATCCTGAACTTTGAAATTACTTACCAACACCCTTGAACCATTGGCATATTCCCAAGGAGCCGCTATATAAAAGTTTTTAGCCGCAGCCGTGCTGAAGAGAACCGTATCCACCAGTTTTACATCATTTAAATGTACCACCATCCGTTCCCCATCAACCGAAAGGACGATATGCAACGGGCGGTTGATCCATGGCGCAAGATCAAAGGTCGTATTTACAAATTTTTCCGGTTTATTGCTGCCAATATTCACCTGATTGGTATCATAATAGTGCAGTTGCACATAAGTCCCGATATTACTTGCATATTGACGGACACTGTTATCGCTGGTGAAACCAAACGACAATGGTGCAATATCATTTACCTGTTCAGCTTGTGCAATAATGTCAAAAGATAAGGTAAACCGGCGGGGATAGTGGAGCGGATTGGAAAATTTGTAAATCGTCTTATCCCTTAAATCCAACCATTTCCCGTTCTGCCCTGCTACCGTTGTAATAGTGGCCGTTCCATTGCTTTTAAAGCTTGTAGCAGTGGCACCGGGTACAAATGCTGAGAAATTTTCGGCGAAAACCAGCGAATCGCCAGTCAATACAACGTTACTGCGCTTCCCTGATTTACCTGCTGCTTTTACGGCTTCATATTTTGCTTTCTGAAATACGGCCCCGAGTTGGGCATGTACCTCAACTCCCGAGCGCAATACTATAAGAATCACTAACACTGCGATTTTTTTCACTATTGTCATGATGTAAGATATTTTTATAATCTAATGGAGCCTAACTTTAACGATTTCGCTGTTTTCCTTTACCTCGACAAATTCTTCGATCCTGTCCTGGATATTTTTGGAATACTCTTTTTGTTGATAATAATCGGTCCGTCCACCGTAATCATTATAGCCGCTCCCTGTATACTCGTTATACTTGCCCTTTAGGGTGTAATCCAAGATACCTTGCAGGAAATACTTGCCAGGCCGCATCTCAGGAAAGGTGAATTCCCCATCACTATTGGTCACCGCTTCGAGCCTGTATCTGTAAGCCTGATCTGAGAGATAGACAAAACGTTTCTTCCTTATATTTTCTTTATCCTTTCTAAGTTTATACCATTCTTCAAAATACGGCGTAACCGGTAAAAGAACAACAGTCATTTTATTAGCCAATATGCGGGGTGATAGCGGTACACTGTATCCAAGAGGATGTTTCTGTTTAGTATAAGCTACACCTTTAATTACAGCGCTTCCCTTTGCTAACATTTTTTTTGCCTGTAAAGAGTCGAATGTCATTTCCGGACGGAAGATCTCTACCTTATCTTTTTTTTCCGGCTCTTTGTACTGCGCTGAAACTACAGCTGCTGACGATGCAATAAAAATGATTGTAAGTACGTATTTTTTTAGCTTCATGATATAGATTTATGGATTAATAACAGTTTGATAAGGAAGATTGAATGTCCCGTCGGTAATGCTAATTGCCTCTCCTGCCATGTTCCTGACGGTTCCGGAAAAGGTACCCTTGATACCAGATTTACTGATCGCCTCAATTTTCAGTGTAAATACATCATCTGCAAATGAGGTATTGTACAGCAGCGTACCTTCAGGTTTTTGTATTGCATAGCGGGCGATCATCTTATTTTCTGCGGGCGTTGCATAAGTTCCTGCGGTAATATTACCGCCGAGCCTCCAGATCTCAAAATCCAGCGAAGGCGGAATAGGCCCTGATAATGGATAGGAAGTCTCATAACCACCCACCACGATATGTTCAAAGCGGCTATCATTGCCACCTCCCTGAAAGTTCACGTTATGGAAATTTACTTCTTTTCTACCAACCGTCGCACGGAGATAAAAATCGCCAGCGGCTACATCCCCGCCTTCATCTTTTGAACATGCAGAAAGGCAAAGCGCGATTATCAGAAAATATGCAACCGATAATGCACTGCTAAAAGCTCTTCTGGCAATGGTTCCCTTTGTTGAAAAAGTTCCTTTAAAAGACATTGTTTTCATAATATCATGCTGATTTCGGTATAAAGGCAAAACTATTGGATGTCGTGTCCAAAAGAAATACCGATTATTATCGTTTTTTTTCTACTGGTTTTTAGGTATTTTTCATAACATCGGGATGGAATAGTGGTGGGTCCAGAATTATGTCAGATATTTACATGGGCAATTGCTTTGGTTAGATAGCTAAATTGAATAATTTGATCCGCAGCCTATGATAAATATTCTCTTTAAACAATGACAAAAACTTTTCTTTTCCTGATATGTATTTTGGTCTCATTTAAATCCGCTGGCCAACAGCAGGTTCCGCTCAATGAAAAACACTACCTCGACAGCCTGCAGCACGTTCTTCAGAAAAAAATTGCCGACAGCTCAAGAGCAACTACTAACTTTCTTCTGGTAGAATATTGGAAATTCAAGGATACCCTGAAAAGTAAAGCCTATCTAGCGGCCGGAACAGTTGCAGCAAGAAACGATAGGTATTTAAGTGCACTGGCACTTTTTTATAAAGGACAGTATTATTTCAACTGGAACAAACCGAAGGCATCCGAGGCCTTTAAAAAGGCTGAAGGAGCACTTTCCCATTTCAGCACAAAAAAAGCTTATGCGAAACGGGCGGCATCCTGGTACAATTATGCCCTGATGAATATAGACAAAATGGGGTATGCTTTTATTACGAAAGTAACCTTGGAAAAGGCGATTCCTATTGCCGAAAAGACGGGTGACCCGAGCGTTGTCGCTTACTATTATACCCAGCTTGCCACTATCCTGATGAATAACTACCAGTTTTCGAAAGCAGCCTCCTATAATGAAAAGGCGATAGCTTTACTGGAAAAAAAAGCTCCCCGATCCACCGACCTTATGTTTTCTTATCTCACAGGTGTAAGTATCAATTCGTACGACAATCAAGGAGAAAAGGCTCGTAAGCTGTTGGAAAAGGCACAAAGAATTCTGAAACCATATCCTTCATCTTTGAACTATCCGCTGTATTACTACAACGAGGCGCTTTACTACTCCACCATCAAATCCTTTGATAAAGCACTCAACAGTATAGATAAAGGTGTTACCCTGGCAAAAAAGTATAACCAGCAGCAGCTCTACCAACAGTTTTTTTTCCGCAGATATGATGTCTATCAGCAGCAGAAAAAATATGGCAAGGCCCGGCAAATATTACTAGATATTGTGAAAGAAGGGACTTTGACCGCCAAAATCAATGACAGGGTAACGATTTATTCCGAACTGGCCAAAATGAGTGAAAAGTTAGGAGATTATAAAGAGGCATACCACTGGCTGAACAATTATAGCCAAGCAAGCGACAGTATAAGCAGCGACCAGACCAAGGTAAAGATCAATGAGCTGGAAACCAGGTACAGGAGCGCAAAAAGCTTGCAAAAAATACAGGCCCTGCAATCTGAGAACAGACAGGCACAGCTCGGCGCAAGAAATGACAATTTGTACAAACTTATCTTGGGTATGGGATGCCTTTTTCTTCTTCTTTTGCTTGTTTTTGTACTTTTTTCTGCCCGTAGCAGGCGGAAGCTGGCACGGCAAAGGGAGATCAATTATCGTCAGCAGCTGAGCGAAATGGAAAGGAAACAACAGCTTAAGATCGCTAAAGCCATGCTTGAAGGCGAAGAGCTTGAAAGGGAACGGGTTGCAAGGGACCTCCATGATGGTCTCGGCGGAATGCTTTCAGGTGTTAAGATAGGACTTTCAGGATTGACAGACACACAGCGTGGCATCACCGATGATAAAGACCTTCACCGTATTATCGGGCAATTGGATAGTTCGGTCACAGAACTGCGCAGGATTGCCCGCAACATGGTACCTGAAACATTACTAAAGTTCGGCCTTGAAACAGCCTTAAAAGATCTGTGTGAATTCTATATGCGTGATGGCCTGCTGATTACCTCTGAAATGTTTGGAATCAAAAAAGACATTGCAATGAACGTACAGCTGAACATTTACCGTATCGTTCAGGAATTGATATCAAATGCGATCAAGCATGCTCATGCGAACAACCTTATCTTGCAGTGCAGCCAAAATGAAAATACCATGTTTATCACCTTTGAAGATAACGGGATAGGTTTCGATATGGCCTCAATTTCGGATAAGAAAGGAATGGGATTGGAAAACCTTAAGAATCGTATAGCGTTTCTGCAAGGAAAATTTGAAGTCCATTCCATGCCCGGCGAAGGAACGAGTATAGATATAGAACTTAAAACCAGTACTGATGAATAAATTGCTTACCGTTATAGTCGATGACCATCCCATCGTTATCGAAGGGCTTAAAACCTTGCTTAAGAATGAAGACAATCTGGAGATCGTTGGCAGTTTTTCAAACGCGGCGCAGCTTCTTTCTTATTTAAGCAGGAATCCGGTTAATCTTATCCTTTTGGATGTCACCTTACCGGATATTGGTGGTATGGAACTTTGCAAGATGGTCAAAGAAAAATTTCCAGATACAACAATACTCATTATCAGCAATCATACTGAACGGAGCATTATTATGCAAACTATCCAGAACGGTGCCAGCGGCTATCTCCTTAAAAATAGCTCGCTTGAGGAGCTTCGCCAGTGTATCACTGGAGCCATAAAGGGAACCATCTGTTATAGTAAGGAAGTAGTAGAAATTATCAGCCGGCCTACAAAAAACCAATTACGCGGTGCCCCACAGCTTACCAGAAGGGAAAAACAAGTCTTATCGCTCCTGGCACAAGGAAAGACGAGTCAGAATATTGCCCAGGAGCTTTTTTTAAGTCCTCTTACTGTGGATACCCATCGAAGAAACCTGATCCAAAAATTTGAAGTCAAGAATGTTGCCGAAATGATTGCTGCCGCCCACCGGGAGCAATTGTTATAGTGCTATTGGCTCATATGTTGGTATAGTTGGTTTTCCATGCTATCAAACGGATAATTTAAGTTTCCCATTAACCGGTTGCCCATATTTCTTTCCAGCCACCAGGAAGATGATATGCGATAGTTTTCGGTGCCGTATGTGATTTATAACCTTAACCTGTTAACGTACAATACTTATGAAAACAATTGTATTCAGATTAACATTACTCTTTCAGCTTCTGGCCCCATTCTCTTTTGCACAGAGAAATGCTGGTCTTAAGGCCCTTTTAAATAAAAATTCTGAGTTTATCTTTCCACAAACACCAGATAAAGTTTCGACCGCATTAGGCGTAAAAACTGTTTTTTATGAAGACGCCAACGATCAGCCCTATGCAAAATGGGTAACCAAATCAGGCATGGAACTCTATAGCCCTCTTGGGGAAGACAAAAATATTAATGAGATATTTTTTGTTATTCCAGAGGATATCGTTGTTGAGGTGGAAGATCTCCCCTTTAATCTGGTTATGAACAGAACAACCTCAAAACAAAGTGCCATAAAATTCAGAAGGGAAAAGATAAGAAGGGAAAACCTTGGTGAGGATACCATGTTTCCCAAGGGAACGAAACTTAGTTTTAAGAAGGGAAAACGTATTATAACACTTATGTTCGACAGCAAAAGTTTGCTAAAATCATTGTCCATTACCACCGATTTTATAGATGCTTCTGTCAATTGATTTAAATGAGTGCATGTAGATTATTCCAAAATTGGCTACTGTTTTTGTTGCAAACTACCCACATAAACATTACAAAGGGGCACTCATTTTCGCTAAAAGTGTTCAATTGGCTGGTTTTAAGCAAATTTAAATCCATCTAATGGGGTTCTGACACACTCGTGGCAAGAGCGGTTCTCCAAAACACACACCTGGGCATAAAACACTTCCGCTCTTTTAATTTGAAATTAAAGTTTACGGCTTTCTTTGGCAATTTGCTTATCGCCCCATTGCCGCAAATAATCAATAAACGGGATTAACTCTTTCCCCGTTTCGGTCAGGCTGTATTCTACTTTGGGCGGCACTTCGTGATAAACCTTCCGGCTAATCAATCCGTCATCTTCCAGTTCTCGCAAAGTCTGGGTGAGCATCTTGGGGGTAATATCGTACAGCGTTTTTCGCAGTTCGCCATAACGCAAAATCGTATTCGCGTGTAGATACCACAAAATCCGTCCCTTGTACTTTCCGCCTATTCGCCTGAAAGCGTAATCAACCGCACAAGAGGGTTCACCGTTTAAGTATTTTTCATTTTTTAACATCTTATAATCAATTGATAATCAATAAAAGTATGTTTTTAGTATGTAGCATACTAAAAAGTGCATACTTGTCACAAATATACTATTAAACTACTTTCGTCTGGTAATTTTAACGATCATAAAATGAAAGCAGTTATTTTAAAAGAGGCAGGCAGTGTGCAAAACCTGCAATTTGTAGAAATGGAGAGACCAACCTTACCAGCGGATGGTGTGTTGGTAAAAGTGGCATCCATAAGCATTAATCCCGTAGATGTTAAAGCGAGGGCTTACGATGGTGTTTTAGGCTGGATTTTCGGGGAAGAACGACCGGTAATTTTAGGTTGGGATATTTCGGGAGCAGTAGTGGAAACAGGTAAGGAGGTAACCGGCTTTAAAATCGGGGATGAAGTATTTGGAATGGTCAATTTTTTCGGAAATGGCAAAGCCTATGCAGAATATGTGGCTTCGCCGGCAAAACACCTGGCTTTGAAACCCCAAAACACCACGCACCAACAGGCGGCAGCTTCTACAATGGCAGCTTCTACCGCCTACCAGGCCCTGGTGGACGTTGCCAAAATCAAAAATGGAAATAAAGTATTAATTCACGGTGCTTCAGGCGGTGTAGGGCACTTTGCTGTGCAGGTTGCCAAATATTTCGGGGCTTATGTAATCGGCACCTCTTCTGCCAAAAACAGGGATTTTGTCTTGTCGTTAGGGGCCGATGAACATATCGATTACACAAAGGCAAATTTTGCCGAAAAAGTTCAGGATGCCGATATTGTTTTAGATACCATTCAGGGCGAAACTTTGCTTCATTCTGTTGATGCAGTCCGTTCGGGAGGAATCATCGTAACCCTTCCCAGCCCCGAAATTCAACAGGAAGCAAAAGAAAAGGCTAATGTGAAACAGGTAAACATCGAGTTTATGATGGTGGCTTCCAAAAACGAAACCATCACAGCCATTGCCCGGCTATTGGAAAAAGGAGCTTTAAAGCCCCATCTTCACAAAACCTTCCCCTTTGAAGAAATAGCGAAAGCACATATAGAAGTCGAAACCAACCGGGTGGTAGGCAAAGTAGTTGTCGATATTTAAAACACTACCAATGGCCCTGTTAAAAAAACAAGAATGTAGTAACTCAGCCGGATGTGGGATTCACAACAGCATAATTAAAGGCGAGTGAATATGACCGGGAAAAAGTGCTCCCCAAGCTGGCTTTGGGGAGCACTTTTATGATCACGAGGGATGTAGCTAACCTGCTTAATATTTATTTTTTTTGGCAGGACAACAATAACCGGAAATGAAACAGCCAAGTAAATTTTAGCTCCTGCATACTTTAAATTCAATAGAATCCTTGTGTTAAACAGATTAAGGGATTGATTATCCAAATTAAAGATTACAGAAAAGAGGTACCCAGTGGTAAACATCGAAAATCTCGGGGCTTAACCGAAACCTTTATCTTTCATACCTGACGGTGGGATACCATATTGCCTCTTAAAGGCGTGCGAAAAATGGGATAGATCTTCAAAGCCGAGATCGATATAAATTTCAGACGCCGTTTTATGGGTACCCGAAAGTATTTTATGAGCTTCTTCCAACCTTCGCTTGGTAAGCCAACGCCCCGGAGGAACACCAAACTCCTGTTTAAAATCGCGCTTAAAAGCAGCCAAACTTCTTCCGGTCAAATAAGCAAAACGGTCTATCTGAACATTAAACATAAAGTTCTCCTCCATAAAGCTTTGCAGATCTATTTTATACGGCTCAGAAAAGTTAAATAAAATTTGTGCCACCTCCGGGTTACGCTTTAAAATAAGTAATAATCCTTCTTTTAACTTGGCATTTACTATTGCTGAATCCTGTATTTCGTTTGAATGTGCATATACCTGAACGGATTGTAGATAGCTATCCAACAAATCGTTTTTATAAAGATTAACCACCGGTGGATAAACCGCTTGCGACTCCACTTTTATAGCCTGTTCGCGTGCAAACGACCTTAAAAAATCCAGAGAGAGATAAATAGATAGGGATTGGAAAGGTTCATTTTTCTCTGGCCTTTTGAAAAATTTCATCAATTGATTTCTCCTTACCAACTGGAAGCCTCCTTTTTGCGAAAGGTAACTCTCCTTTCCATCAAACAAAGTGAGTGTGCCTGTAACCTGAAATTGTAAGGTGTGGTGTTCTACATAGTTTTCACCTTCCCTGCTGTTTTGCTCATAACAGGAAAAAGCGATTGGATTTTGTATATTATTTTTCGTCAACCTCACAGCTACAAATTTCGCCATAATTTTTCTATTTATACCGATGCATCAATTTACTCCTCTAATAAAAGCTTTACCCGAAAAGATTTTATTTTCTTTTGATTCAGTCAGGAAACCGATAAAAATTTAATCCATTAATGTTATGCACAGATAAAAAACGTGACGTAAAACTATCCGTTCATCATGGTATCACCTCTTTTACGATCACCTTCGGTTCCAGTTGTGCTTCTAAGCCGAAAATGCCCCCTTCCCTGCCTATCCCCGATTGTTTAAATCCTCCAAAAGGCGTATCCGCATCGTGCCACAGTGTATTAATCAATACCCGGCCTGCATTGATTTGTTTAGCCATTTTACGGGCTCTTTCAATATCGGATGAACTGATGTAAGCCTGCAAACCATATACGGTATCGTTGGCCATTGCTATAGCCGCTTCTTCGGTTTCGTAAGTCAATACGGAAAGTACAGGTCCAAAAATTTCTTCTTTTACGATGGGCATATCAGCGGTTGAGTTGATAAAAACGGTAGGTTTAACAAAAAAGCCGTTTTCCAATCCTTCCGGCTTACCCGTACCACCTACCAATACTTCTGCTCCGCTTGCGATTCCCGATTGAATATAATGCTGAATGCGGTCATACTGTTTCTGGCTGGCCATCGGGCCTATATAAGTCTCCGGATCAGTAGGTAATCCAACTTTTAACCCGGCTACTTTTTCTTTCAGCAATGGCTTTACCCGCTCAAGTAAGTGTTCCGGAACCAATAAACGCGAACCGGCTACGCAGGCTTGTCCGCTGTTTTGAAAGCAGGCATTAATAGCCAATGTAACAGCTTTGTCCAGGTCGGCATCGTCCAGAATAATGTTCGGCGATTTTCCACTGAGTTCCAACGTCAGGCGTTTCATGGTATCTACCGCATTTTTCGCAATGATTTTGCCTACCACACTGGAACCGGTAAAGCAGATTTTTGCGATATCCTGATGTGTAGACAAAACCGATCCCATTACATCCCCATAACCATTAACTACATTGATAACACCTGCCGGTAGAGCTGCTGCATCAAATGCCTCGGTTAAAATTTTCGATTGCAGGCAACTGAACTCGCTCGGTTTAATAACCGTAGTACAGCCCGCTGCAATGGCTGCCGCCAGCTTTACACAGATAGAACCCGAATTGGAATTCCATGCAGTCATAATGGCCGTAACCCCCAGCGGGGTCATAACCAATTGTGATTGGCCAATGGAACGTTCAAAATTATAGTCTGACAGCAAATCTTTGAATTGCAGAAAAATTTCTGCTGCATAACGGTTAGACCATTCTGCCCTTTGTACCGTTGCCCCGTATTCCAAAATGGTTGCTTTTTTCAGTTCA
This sequence comes from Pedobacter zeae, assembly GCF_014196715.1. Taxonomy (GTDB): domain Bacteria; phylum Bacteroidota; class Bacteroidia; order Sphingobacteriales; family Sphingobacteriaceae; genus Pedobacter; species Pedobacter zeae. The sequence goes on along the minus strand of NZ_JACIEF010000001.1, from coordinate 799,846 downwards.
TCGATCCTTTCGATAATGGCATCATGCAATTGTTGTAAATACTCCTGGCGTTCCGCTACGGTAGAGGCGGCAAATGCAGGAAATGCTTCTTTTGCAGCTGCTATCGCCATCAGTACATCCTGCTCATTTCCCAAAACGGATTCCCCGATTATTTCTCCATTGGCAGGATTTATGATTTCTACCTTATGCCTACCGGCAGACTTTACCAACCTGCCATTAATGTATTGTTGATCTATGATTTGCATTTTTATAACCTTTAAGTCACTACAAAATTAGCACAGATCAGATTTGCTTACTTGCTCCAAAAGCTCAAATATACTTGGCTGAAAAGCTCATCAATTAAACCAGTACAGCGCCTCCATCGATAATCAATGACTGTCCCGTGGTATAGGTTTGTGTCATTAAATAAACAAATGCCTGCGCAACGTCTTCTGGTTTACCCACTCTTTTTAACAACAGGGTGTTTTCCAGATGTTTAAAAAAAGCTTCGCGGTCGCTATCGTTCATATTGCCCCAAAGGTTGGTATCAATAATTCCGGCGGCAATATTGTTTACCCGTATCGGAGCCAGCTCTACTGCCATTGCTTTGGTAAAAGCGTCCATAGCACCACAAATCGTAGCACCCAAACTATACCCGGCAGCAGGGCGTTGCCCAAAATTGCCACTCATTAAGTTAATACTTCCGCCTTCATTGATATATGGCTTACCATATTTAATCGCTGCAAACGCACCCCAAAACCGAATGGTGAAAAAATCCTTTCCTTTTTCTATTTCCGTATCATCAACCCTGCTCATGGATATGTTTTCGCCGGCAGTATAAACCAGGTGATCGAAGTTGCCTATACGGCTGAAAAATGATTTTATATTTTCTTCGCTGTCCAGGCTCACGGCAAAGCCTTTACTGTTTTCCGGCAGGCTTGCCAGTGCTTGGTCAATACGCTGCTGATTGCTTGATACAATGATCACTTCAGCACCATCCGCCGCTGCTGCCCGGGCTGTTGCCAATCCAAGTCCTGAACTACCGCCAAGAACAATTACCCTTTTGTTTTCTAATGTTTTCATTTTATTTATTTTTTGTTTGACAAAACCTACCGGCCTCCCTTAATTCAGGATTAAATGGCCGTTCGGTTTTTTGTGCTGTCAGATTTAATTTCTTAGGTCAAAGGTATAATTGCCAATGCCCTGCATTGTTGCGAATATTAAAGGAAGTGTTGCAAATTTTAAAGCATGGCGGTCTTAAGGAAAGTATATCTTATTGGGGAAGTGTTAGACCTGAAATCTCAGCGCATTTACCGATGAACCTCTCCCGTGCATCCATATTTCGGGTAGCAGCATGCACAGCCAGTTTTTTTTCGTGAAAGGCAGGCCAGGGCAGTCAGAAATTCCAGGAGGGGACCAGGTGAGGCTACAACTACTTAAAGAGCCATTTTTTAATCAGTTTGGTATAATTTGGCATCACGATAAAGATTACCAGAAAAACCAGGCAGCCTGTACTCACTAAAGTATCAAAATACCGGTTGGCAGGGATGTTCAGTTTTCGTAAAAATGGTAACAAAACTGTTTGCATCACAAGCGATAAAGGAAAAATTACAGACCATGTGGCCAGGTATTGTTTCCAGCGAACAGGCGTTTTTACCTCTTTGTTTTCGCCATAAAAAAGAAAGTCGAGGCCTGACTTGATTTCGTAATTATCTTTCTTTGTAAATAAGGTCTCTGCTTTTTCGATCAGCTTTCTTCTGGCATCAGATTCCATCCAGCTTCTGAGATGCCCGATGGTATCAAAACGAATAATAACGGTATAAACAAAAGTGAGATCCGGGATAGGACGAACCACCTGCCAATCGATAAAACCTTCAGCATTTTTGGCAATGGGCATAATTTCGTCCAGCCATTTTTCATATTCCGCTTGTTTTCCTTTAATAATATGGTGGGTGATAACGACCGATGCGCCCTGGGTTTCCATAAGAGATCTTTATAATGTTTAAAAATATTGCGGATATGCCATCCGGAACTTATCATTTCTCAACTAAATTTTTTAAGACTGATGAGATTTTTTGTACGAGCCCGGCGAGGTTTCTTCATACTTTTTAAAAAAATTGCTAAAATGCGCGGTTTCTGCGAATCCCAGCCGGTAACTAATTTCCTTGATCGGTATAGCTGTATTTTGTAATAAAGATTTCGCTTCGGTAAGGGTTTTCTCCGCAATCCAGGTGGTAATATTTTTCCCGGTTTTGCTTTTAATCACACTGCTCAGGTAGTTGGGATGCAGGTTAAGCGCATTAGCATAATCCTGTACGCGGAAAGCCAGATCCGCCTTGCCCGAACTCAGATCACGATAATGCTGTTCTAAAATCCTTTTAAAAGAAATCACAATCCGCGAACTGCGGTTTCCTTCATAAATCGGATTATAATCGATCCAGATGTGTTCTTTAATCTTAAAAAGAAGTACCGCCAGCAGATGACCTATAATTTTATATTTAGAAGGCGTATTTTTCCTGTATTCGTTTAACAACTGAACATTAATCGCTCCCACTTCTTCAAAAAAAGGATCTGCCACCACTTTGGGCCTTACCGTTTCAGTTAGCAGAAATGGAAAATCAGCATAAACCTCTTCTCCGATGTACTTTTTCAGAAAGGTTTCGTCGAAAGTAATGAGTAAAACATCTTCAATGTTGTTCCAGCTGAAGGTGCGGTAATTACTGGGGTTGGTAAAATAAATGGAATGGGGTTCAACTTCGAAGGTTTTCTCATCAATGGTATATTTCCCGCTTCCGTTCTTTACAAATAAGAATGAGAAAAAATTAGGACGGTATGATGCAGATTGGTAGGGAAGCTCAAAGGCAATCTCGTTCAAATTGAAAACCGTAAAACCCGCTTTAAGATCGAACAGGTCTACAGGCAGTTTCAGTGTTTTATAAAGCTGAAAAAGAGAATCAGATTCAATATTGGCTGGTGTTTCCACGTGATGATCACTTACATTTTGTTTACCAAATTTAATGATTTGAGCTTTTTTAATGAAAGGAAAAGAGAAGTTTGATGACAGAAATTGTAACGAAGCTGCTAAGGCGCACGAACGATGCACATTTATAAGGGCCATGCTAAACCGTTACGCACTTTTGTTTGTCAAAACTTTGTGTAAATCATGATAAATCCATCAGGTTTACTATCTTGATTAAACCTAAAATCATCCTTTCTTATGAAAAGCGACCACCAACAGGTTAAAGACCTGGTCCAGGCTAATGAAGACCTGGAAAATTATTTTGCCAATACCATCATTCCGCAATTGTTTGTGGATGCAGACTTAATCTTACGTAAATACACACCACCGGCCATGAAACAATTTAACCTTAAGGAAAATTTCATTGGCAAACCGCTTGAAGAAATTAAAGAAAATTTTCGTTTCCCAACCATACTGGACAACATCCGGACGGTAATGCAAACAGGAAAACTACTGGAAAAAGAGATCCAGACTACTGATATGCGCTGGTACCAGATGAACATCATCCCCTATCTGGTGCGTAAAATCAATAAGATCGACCGGGTTATCATCACCTTTGTAGATATTACCCCCCGCATCTTAGACCTCAAGGAGCAGGAGAAAATGCTCGCTGAATACGAGTTACTGCTGGATACCATCGCCCATGATGTTAAAAATCCAATCCTGGCGATGAAGCTATCCGTTCAACTCATCCCCAAGCTTGGCGAAGCTACCATTGATGAATTGCCCAAAATAGCCTCCAACCTTGAGAAGAGCCTGCTGAATTTACAAAATGTATTTGGATGGGATGTTAGATTCCAGGTGGCAAAACCAGCGGTATCATGCAGCAGAAGAATTGCTCGATCTCCAGAGTATCTTAGAAGATGTAAGATTAAGCCTTGCCCCGCAAATTCTCAACTCAGGGGCTGTGATCTCGCTTGATTTAGGCCTATCGGAAATCACTTTCGTGCGCAGAAAACTCCGCAGCATTTTCTATAACCTCTTAAACAATGCCATCAAATATACACCACAAGAAAGACGCCCCGAGATCAGGATTTCGACCCGCGAAAGCGGTAATTTCATGGTCATCAGCGTGGCAGATAACGGTATAGGGATGAGTGCTATCGCCCGGCAGCACATCTTCGAAAAATTTAAACGCATTAAAACCGATGTAGAGGGCGCCGGTGTCGGGCTTTACCTGGTGAATACCATTGTCACCTCTGCCGGGGGGAAGATAGAAATGGAAAGCGAAGAAGGGAAAGGCTCAGTTTTCCGGATATTCCTTAAGCTCAGAGAATTTCCGGCCTAAAGACCGGCACCTACCGCCCAGAGCAATGCCAAACGTATGTATACCAAATCCGGCTTTATACCTTCCCCCTTAAAAAGGGGCGAACCGATAAACTGTATACCGGAAGTAAGAATATGAGGGCTAGGCTAACTGTATCAATCTAATTTGGTCACTTTAACATCAGTAAAGTGGCCTAAAGTACCTGGTCCTATCCATAATCCAATACTTCCGCGCATATCTTTACCCTGCTTCAGGTCGTTCACGATCAAAGTAGGCTGCGAAGATCCATTCACATACAGGCTGGCAGTTTCATTCTGTACAACGATTTTTATTTTAATCCATTCTGCAGGCACTATATCTACGTATGCTTCGTACTTTTCGGGCGTTTCCTTTCTTAGTTTTTCCCAGGGGAATCCCGGAATGGAAATATATTGGCTGGAGTGGTTTCTGCGAACCTGGTCATTTGCACGGCCATTGGTAGGCCGTAAATAAAAAACTTCCATTTTAGCAGCATCTAAAGCCGCCCTGAATGCAATACCTACAAAACCACGGGCGGTTGGCCCGGCCTTTGCCCCCGGCTGCCCGCTAATGGTAGCTTCAATAATGCCATTATGAAAATCAATGCCCTTAAGAATCGCCAGTGTATTGTCGCCAACGGCCTCACCAGCCATTTCCAAAGCCAGGGCATCTTTACCCTGATAAACAGTTTGTTTGGCCGTTACCTGAAACGGCAGTACATCAGAAGGTAATATCTTTCTATACTGTGCTACGGCCTGCATACCAAATATTACACTCAGCAATACAATAAATAAAAGCTTTTTGGTCATATGAAATGATTTTGATCTTTTAATTCCTTTAAAATTAAAGAAATAACGTTAATATCAAACCCTGATTTAAGGAATGTTCAGCAAAAATAAATTCCGGTAATTTTTTCTTTGCCTGTAAAACAAATCAAAGCCTTGGGGTTCCAAAGGCTTTACTGTTGTTGTAATTCGTGGTTTCTTATGCTGTTTACACACTGTAATTCACCGGCTAATTTTACTTCATTTAGCAGGAAACCGAAAAAACAGGGTTATCCGTGTTCTACCCGGTCAGGTATTGAAGTCAGGAAATCATTGATTTCCGTATAATGAGGCAGCTGTCTAAGGTTATACATTGCAAATGAAAAATATTGGCACCAAAATCCACAGCAATAAACTGAAACTGGATAGTCAATTTTTAGACCTTCCATGCTATTAATAAGCCACACCGCTCTTTTACCCTTGCCTGCTACAGCTAAAGCGCCTCGCTTCAAAAAGTCAGGATACTAGCTAGCTATCTTTTGCCATGCATTTGGCTACCGTAGCCAATAGCTTATCTGTAAGTTCTTTCATTTTCTGGAAGCCCTTTTCTCTCATAACCATTTGGCATCTATATGTTTTGCATACCTACTTTTATAAAAAATGAAGCGATGATTAAGAATGCCAAACGTCGTATTATCGACTTGAGGAGCAATATTTGATTAATGACTATTCATCATTTTAGTTATATTTCTGAAAAAGCGTTGGAGCAGCGAGCTTTCCTCGGTAATAATTTCTGCTTCTGCCTGCATCCCATTCTTTAGGATTATTTTCCGTCCGGGGTCTTTATTCTCAAAATGTTCGAAGCTTACTTTGGCCACAAATACACTGTCTTTATAGGCAACATCTGAAATATAGGAAAGTTTTCCCCTGATCATCCCATACTGTTCAAAGGGATAACTCCGCAATTTAATCAAAGTTTTAGCGCCCAGCTTTATTTTCCCCATGTTGTATTGAGGAATCTGCACTTCTCCAAAAAAATCCGTGTTACCGGGATTGATCACAAAAACCTCCTGACCAGACTGTAGATTTTGATTTTCCTGGACGATCCCTGCGAAGTTTACCTTACCAGCAACGGGGGCAATTAAAATATGCTGCATTATCCAGGTATCACTTTCCGTGATACATTGGTTTAGCGCCTGAACAAATTTTGCTTGTTCTTCCGATATGGTATGACGTAAATCCAAAAGTTCTTTCTCTTTGGCACTATAGATCCCGGAATTATTGAGTAAGGCTGTTTCACTCTGCTGCAATGGATATTTTGATGCTAAATATTTGTTTTCCTGTAGTGCAAACTCACTTCTTGATATCACCTTGTTTTTATATAGTTTCTGATAGGCTTTATATTCCTCTTCCTGGTTTGCATATTCCAGTTGTTGTATTTTTTGCTGCTGTACTATCTGGTTGTTTAACTTCTTAATATTCCCCAGGTCTTTATCTAAAAAAGACATCCGATTAAGATAGTAACCTTTTTTGGTCGTAGCTTGATACTGCAGGTATTGTTGATAAAAGTTTTGGTAAACGCCTTGCATTTCACCAATATTTAACCCTTCCGGTAGCACAATTGTTTCAAATTGGTGCTTTGAAATCCGTAGCTGCACTTTCTTCAACTCCCGATTCAACCTCAATATATCGTTAGCGTTCGCGGTGCTTTCCATATAGGCTAAAGCTTGCCCAGATGTAACCGTTTGCCCTTCCGAAACAAGCAAATTGTTCAGCTTTCCTGTCTGTTTAGCAAGTACAGTCTTTGGGGCGTTGAGGCAGTTAACCTTTAAGCTTGTTTTAACCAGGTCCGGATAGTCGATAAACGAAGAGAGTAAGACGATACTTCCCAAAATTCCAAATATCAAAGTTATTCCCCACCGCACAATCCATGATGGTACGGCAGTAATAATTTCGTCTACTTCCTCGCTATTAACGGCTACTTCTGATGTGTTCTCCGGCATAATAAAAAAATTAGTTTCCTAGCTCCAATTGGTTTTTAACCAACTGATAATACTCCCCTTTGCTCCTGGTCAACTCTGTATGTGTTCCCTGTTCTATAATCTTACCTTTATCAAGCACTACGATATTGTCAGCATTTTTTACTGTACTTAAACGGTGCGCAACGACGACAACAGTCCGTCCTTTAAAGAAACTTTCCAAATTCTCCATTATTACTTTTTCATTGATGGTATCAAGTGCGTTCGTCGCCTCGTCAAAAAAAATATACTCCGGATCTTTATAGATTGCTCGGGCGATAAGCAGCCTTTGTCGCTGTCCCTGGCTTATACCGTTTCCTTCCAAGCCTATTTTAGTATTCAGTCCAAGTGGCAGACTATCTATGAACCCTTTAATGTTGGCCATTTCAACTGCATGATGAAGTTTTGCCATATCGGGATATTCATCTCCGACAGCGATATTTTTGGCAATCGTGTCAGAGAATATAAATCCGTCCTGCATCACAACACCGCATAACCCGCGCCAAAAGCGGAAGCTGATCTGGCTCAGATATCCGTTGCCGACCTTGATTTCGCCTTTCTGGGGCTCGTAAAACCGGAGCAATAGCTTTAGTATCGTCGTCTTGCCACTGCCGCTCATACCCACAATCGCGGTTGTTTTTCCAGCCGGAATTTCCAGGTTAACATCAGATAGAACAGGATCATTCCCTGCACCCGGATAGGTGAAACTGATATTTTTTAAAGAGAGGCTTTTGTCAGCAGGAAGCTGCTTTATAAAAATTTTTCCTATGGGTTCTTCATCATCCATTTCACGAATCTCGTTGAGCCTTTCTAATGATATTTTTGCATCCTGCAGCTGCTGGATAAAACTTAGCATCTGTTCAATCGGGCTGTTAAGCTGTCCTATGATATACTGTACAGCCATCATAGCTCCAAGGGTAAGGTTCCCCTCGATCACAGATTTGGCAACAAGGAAGGTTATAAGAATATTTTTTCCTTCATTAATAAAAAATGCTCCAGCTTGCTGATATTGCCCTAGCTTCAGACTTTTGATGTTAAAGCGAAAAAGGCCTGCTTGCAGGCGCTCCCATTCCCATCTCTTCTGTTGCTCACAATTGTTGAGTTTTATTTCCTGCATACCACCGATCAGCTGTACAACGGCACTTTGATTTTTAGCCGAAAGGTCGAAGCGTTTGAAGTCAAGGTTACGGCGCCTTTTAAGAAATACTATTACCCATAAACTGTATAATACGCTGCTACTAATGAAGATCAGGAAAATGCCTGTGTTATAATAGATCAGGACAGCGCTGAAAACAATCAGGTTGAAAACCGAAAAGATAACGCTAAGTGTTGACCCTGTTAAAAAGGATTCAATCCTTTTCTGGTCGGTCATACGCTGCATGATATCGCCGGTCATTTTGGTATCGAAATAACTGATAGGTAGCTTCATCAGCTTAGAAAGGAAATCAGTCAGGATCGAAATATTAATGCGTGTACTGATGTGCAACAATATCCATGAGCGGATAAATTCAACACTCGTCCTTCCGACAAAAAGCATGGTTTGGGCGATCAGAATGATATAAATAAAATTGAGATTTCGAGTATTGATGCCTACATCAACTACTGACTGAGTTAAAAAAGGTAGTATAAGCTGAAGCAGGCTGCCAACCCCAAGGCCAATAAAAAGCTGCGCTACAAGCGATTTATAGCGGTAAAGGTATTTTAAAAGATAAGACAGGTTCATGCCGGTACTGGCATCGTCCTGCTGTTGGTAAAAGTCAGGTGTTGGCTCCAGTAGGAGTGATATCCCTTCCGAATTCTCATTTTTGTCATAAAGCCAGTGTTTTGTAAATTCAGCTTCAGTGTATGTAATCAGTGCCTTAGCCGGATCAGCAATGTAATACTTGTTATTTTTTATCTTATATAATACCACAAAGTGGTTTTGGTTCCAATGCAGTATTGCGGGCAGTTCCGTTTCTGTGAGTTGAATCAGGTGAAGCCGAGCGGCACTGGTCCTGAAACCTATCTTTTCTGCGGCTTCACTAATGCCCAGCAGCGATACACCTTCACGATTAATACCGGAAATATCCCTTAATTTCTGTAAGCTGATATTTTTACCGTAGTATTTCGCAATCATGCGCAAACAGGTAGGCCCACAGTCCATTTGATCGGGCTGTTTATAATATTTTAAGTGTTTCAATTATAAAAAAGCTAAGGCGTGGTCAGTCTATTGATAAATGGGAGAAGTGTACGACATTAAAATGTGGAGAATTGCTTCACTCTGCAAACAACTCCTGCAGTTTCTTTATCAGTTGTTCACCGCGAAGATTTGTTGCTATAATTTTACCCTTGCTATCTACCAGATAGTTGGCTGGTATACTAACAATTTTTAGTTCTTTGGCTATACCACTGTTATCATTGCCGTTAAAAAGATTCGTAAATCCGCTCATCTTATCATTTTTTATCGCTTCAATCCATTTGCGTTTATCCTTTGTATCATCAATCGAAACGGTAATTACTTGAAATCCCTTTTTCTGATAACTGGTAAGGGCATGGATAATATTAGGTGTTTCATTTCGGCAAGGGATACACCATGTTGCCCAAAAATCAATCAATGTATATTTTGAAAATTGTGATTCACTTTTTACTACTTCGTTGTTTTCGTTAATAAGGGAGAACTCGGGCATTTTCATACCCACGGTGTAGGCCGGAGCGGCCATTATTTCTTCAGCTTTTATCTTTTTAGTTATCTCCGGATAAACATGAATTCCATACTCTGATTCCCTTATTCTCTGTGTGAAAAGATTAAAGGCCTCTAACACCTGTTGTCCGGCAATGCCTTGATCGTATATGACGGGTGAGAAATTTAATAGGGCCACTTCCGAGTCGCGATGCAATTTGATAATATTGATAAAGCCAAACATCGTTTTAGTGAACAATTTCTTTGCTTCAGTTATTTTTATTGCTTCTTTTTCCTTTTCTGAAAGATCCGATTTGTCTATCGATAAGTAAATACTGTCACGGCGATTACGAAAAATGGAATATCCATTTATATAGAGGTTTTGAATCTCATTCTGTCTTCCTCCTTTTACTGAGAACAGTTTCCTATCCGTATCATAGGCCAGGTCTATGCTATCTTCTAAAATAATGGTACAATTATTATGTTTTCTATTGGAGAGCAGTCGTTGTGCATTTATTTCACTAACCGTAAGTACGATCTGACTCAGCAATATTGTAGCGCTGGGCAGTTGGCCAAACTTTTGTTTGTATTCAATTGGCCCGGTAAGGAAAAAGTGATTATCAGAAATCTTTGCCTCACCAATCAAATTATCTTTACTGTCAAAAAGGTACACATAATTAAACTTTTCTTTTCCCAAAACCTTTCCGCCTATATGGAAGTTTTCAGCAAAAACATTTGAAAGGGCAAAAGATTGAAACAACAATATTGCAATTAGTATTTTCATAGTTCACTGATTAAGGGGCGGTTCTCACCGCCCCATAAATTTAACAATTTCCGCTTGAGGCACAACAAGAATCGATCTTATTTTCATTTTCTTGTGTGGTGTGTTCGGCTGGGTTATAACCCGACATACAAACATTGTATCTACAGTCGGTAAGGTCTCCTCCGGTTTTCCCTTTACATACATCTTCCAAACCACCCATTACGTTTTTCATCTCAGCTCTGCTGAGTAAGTTTACTTTTTTCATGTTTTAATTTAATTTTGTTTCTATTGGTTTTGTTGTCCTTTCACGCAAGACCAACCTAAGCGGTACCGGGAAACGCCGATACTCGTTGTTGGGGCAGTTTTGTTTGCAACCACAGCTGCCCCTTTTTTGCAAAAAAATCCTTACAGCAAATCCTCAACACGATGCTGTTTACAAAATCAATTCAGTAAATAACGGAGGTCTTCCAACTGGTATGGGTCTGGCATCTTATATCCATTAATAAGAATCGTTGGGGTAAAAGTAATTTCTGCCATTTTACACCATTGTTTCTGTCGTTCACTTGAATCATTCGTTGGTATAGCTTTATCTAAAGGGAAAGCTTCGGCCCAGGCTTCGAAATTGCCTTTTTGTTCGTACCAGTGGGTCAGGGCCCTTTCAGCAATTTTTTTTTCATTGGACAGTGTCAGCGCTGCCAGATGCCTTGCCACTTTGGTTCGGATATCATTATCATGATCAGCAGTTGCGAATACTACTTTAACCTGAATATCGTCCCTACCCGCAATCCAGGTCTCCAGAAACGAATGTGCCCTGGCGCATGGGTTGCAGTTAGGATTGCTGACCATCGTAATCACTGTGGAAGCATCTGGATTGCCCAATACTACTGGCATAAGATCGGCACCAACCGCATACCGTGGCTGATTGGTTAAAGCCTGAAGAAAAAGATCTGTGTTGTACTTAAACTTTTTGAGTTGCCGTTGTAGCGGGGCTAGTTGTTGAGCCTGATAAAAGGCGGGTTTTAGCAGTGCCCAAATGATAACAGGTGCAAGGAAGCAAATTAATATCCAGTATGGCCTATCTGTCACAACAGGAAAAGAAAAAGTTGAGTGCCCGGCATTAGCTAAAAACTCGGACCATAATATAACCTGCACTGCGCAACATAGGATGCACCAGTTTTTATGCCTGTACTGATAGGTTATCGAGTATATGGTGTAGGGCAATGCCGTTACATTTAGCCATGCGATCAGGCTAACTGATGAGGGTTGAATAAGCAGTAGTAACAAAGAACCAGTATAGTAAAAAAAGCCAATTTCACTCCAGCTTAACCAATCAGTGATTTTTGCTGCATCTGATTTCAGTATACTGTTACAATCACTTTTTCCAGCCAGGCCACATAAGTTCCTTATGAAAGGATTTTGCGAATTGATACTTTGAGCAAGCAATAGGATACTTATACCAGTTCCTATAAATTTTAACGAACACAAAAGAGTGTAAAAGAGTGAAAAGGGATGGGCGGCGATTGAAAACCCTAAGATTACCATACAAAGGATCATTGTAGAAGGAAGTAACAGTTTGTGTAAAATAGCTTTTAGGTAGTTTAGCCTGTAATCCTTTTCCCCACTGGTCGTTTTGCCTTCGGCATGGAAAGCTATTCCGTCCCAGCGATCCAAGAATTCCTGCTCCGTCATTATACCCTTTCGCTCTTTTTCATCTGTATAATGAACACTTCCTTCTTCAATATTATGAACGAGTATAAACCTTCCACCTTTCTCAGTAAAATGTGCTGCAAAAGGAAATAGCAGATCCTCCTTCTCAAATGCTGTTTTGTCAATTCTATAAGCATCGTTTTTAACGTTCCAGTTATCTAAACAGTCACTCAGTGACAAAATACTTGGGTATTCAGGATGGTTCAGTATACAACTTCCTACTGTTATGGGAGTCACCTTAACCCTTAAATGTTTTAAAAGATCATTAGCAATACTTTCCAGATTTTGTTTTTGCGTTTTAAATAGATTCATGCTAAGTGTTGATGGCTTATATGCTGGCTGAATAAATCAATCTTGCACCTTGATTATATAAATTAAAACTAAGTTTCAAAAAAGTGCTCTAGAACATGGTATCTAAACTCCTTTATTTGTTTTTACTAAGTTTCTATCTTTTTATCTTTAAACAAAGAGGACAAAACCACAATTACACCAAACTCCTTTCAAGATGGACGACCTGCCTGCAAATGATTGACCAACAAAGAAAAAAAGCAGGGCACACAAGCCTGTTTAAATAAAAAATCTACGCTATGAGGCTTCACTTATTGGTCGATGATTTTGCAAAAAATCCTAAGTGACTCATTTGACTTATAATACTTACGTCAAACCATGAGGATTTCTACCGTCAAAATGAAGAAGGTGATCTATTTCTTTATTGATCATGGTACAATTACAATTTTATAATGTCCTGCTCAAACAGTCATTTCGTCCTGAAAACCGACCATTTGGTTTATAAAGCTTGGAGGCAATACTAATAAATAATACTTTTAATGTTTTAATAATTATATTTATAAAATCATGAAAAACACTAAATTAGAAAAGAAAACCGCATTCATTTTTAAAAGAAAGGCCTTTATGAATCTTACCAAAGATCAGATGCGTACAGTTATCGGCGGCAATAATCCAACTGATACTGTGGGACAGTCTACACAGCCTGGGTGTGTAGAAGATAAAACAACAGTGGGAACTGTAAGCTTATAATATCCCATAAACCCTAAAACAGTAAAGCCAGTACCTATACAAAAGATGCGTAGATATTTAACTATTTTTTTTCCAACTCTTTTTGTCTTTTTTTACTCAAAAGCCCAGCAATGTAACTGTAGCGACAATTTGAAATTCGTTATAGAAAGAGTAAAAAAAAATTACATTGGTTATAACGACAAAACGGATGCTTCAAATAAAAAGAAATTTGAAATATTTACGGATAGTCTATTAAATGAAGCTGGTAAAGCTGCCACCTATCAATGCCTGCCAGTCATTAGGAAATGGCTTTCTTTCTTCAAGGACAAGCATTTAAGCATTGCTTACAACGACAGCCATTATAGCAAAGAGCAGATAAGAGATTACTATGCCCATGAAGAAAGAACGGACTGGACAGACTCACTGTTCATGGCTTATCTAGATAATAGCAAAAGAAGCCTAGATAATATCGAAGGCGTTTGGAAGGATCACACTGCTTCCTACCAGATAGGCATAGTCAAAGATAAAAAAAGTAAAGGCGAGTTTATCGGCTTTGTAATAAAAGCGGACGGTGCCCGATGGATGCCACAGCAGGTCAAATTAAGGATTGTCAAAACGGGCAAAGGATATTTTTTAAAATATTTCAGGGCAGTTGATCATTCGCTTGCTGCCCTTTCATTTCAGAAAATAAATGATACCATAGCACTTGGCGACGGTGTTGTGACTTCAAAGTGGTATAAAAATGCAACAATCCAGCCCAAACCTTTAGCCCAGAATTCTGATCAAGAGTCCGGACCTAAGTTTAGATTTCTGGATGACCAAACAGGCTTATTGCAGATGCCTTCATATGCATCGCTGGATTACGTAGCTGAGGTGGACAGCATCTTGAAAAATAAAGTAAAAGAAACAGCAAAGCTTGATCATTTAATAATAGATCTTAGAAACAATTATGGAGGCTCGGTACTTATGTATGATAAGATCATCCCTTATGTCTATACGGGTCCGATCTTAACAGAAGGAGGAATTGTATTAGCCACCGAAGAAAACATCAGGGACTATTACAGTAATATTCCATCGAATGTTTCCGATAGTATGAGGAAGGTCTTTGAAAAAAACTTGAACACATTAAAATCCCATCTTAATGAGCTTTATCCTCTTTATCCGATAGATACGATCAAATTTTCAAAAATAATGAATTACCCAAAATCAGTGTCCGTGATAATGAACAGAAATACTGCCAGTGCTGCAGAACTTTTTATCCTACAGGCTAAACAAAGCTCCAAAGTAAAACTTTACGGTACTAATTCTTCTGGTGCCATTGATTATTTGGAAGTGGTAAGGACAAAACTGCCCTGTGGTTTTTACAGTTTGGGTTATCCGGCCTGTAAATCTATGCGGCTTCCAGGCTACCCATTAGATAATATCGGTATTAAGCCAGATGTTGAAATTCCGGTGGGGATATCCGACTGGATTGAATTCGTTAAGGCTTACAGCATAAAGAAAGGGCAATGAAGAAAAAGTACAGGATCATATTGTTTCATGCTATTTTTTGGCTTGCCTACATGCTGGTCAGTACGTTGATTGAATTTGCTGGCAATCCTAAGGAGTATGTTTTTAGCATAGGAGATTTTTTCTTTACACAATTTCCTAATATGTGCACATTCTATCTTTGCATCTTTGTGTATACCAGGTATGTGAATCCCTTAAAGATTTATTCTCTAATCACTGCGCTGGTATTGGTTTATTTATTTTCGTATCTGCATTGGTATGTGAATGCCTATCATATCCGGCCATTAATAAAAGCAAACGGTGGGCCTACTCCGGCATTTCACGTTTGGAAATTTGCCATTGCTGTTCTGTGGCTATTTATTAAATATTCATTCTTTGCCTTTGGATATTATTACGCTACTGAAAACATTAAACAGCAAAAGCGGCTTCGCCTTATTGAAAAAGAAAAGCACCATGCGGAATATGCTTTTCTTCGAGCCCAGATCAATCCTCATTTTCTAAATAATACGCTTAATTTTTTCTTTGCTAAGTCGCTGCCTTTGTCTTCAGAACTAGCCGATGGGATTATGACGCTTAGTGAAATCATGAACTATTCTTTAAAACAGGATAGGGAGGATCAAACCACATTGATCGATGAAGAAATTGCGCATATCAAAAATGTAATCAACATTAACCAGCTCCGTTTTAATCATGAACTAAAGGTCAATTTTGAGGTACGTGGCCGTACTACGAATGCACATATAATACCGCTGATCCTGATTACCATAGTCGAGAATGTATTGAAACACGGCAATTGTACTGATGAATCGAATCCTGCTAGAATCATACTTGACATTAATGAAGATAAAGGATATATACAGCTGAATACCTATAACAAAAAGAAAAAAGGCCCCAAAGAACTATCGAGCGGTATAGGTATGGAGAACATTAGAAAACGGCTAAGCCATCATTACGGGGACGACTTTGTGCTCTATATCCAGGAAACCGAAACTGATTACGCACTTGAAATGATATTATATCAGATTTATTACAACAAGGAAACAATATACAATGCCGATAACCAACCCGTTTTATTTCAGTCAGTAAATACCAAACCACAATATCCTTTGCCATGATAAACTGTATTATTGTTGATGATGAAGCCCATGCTATAGATGTTTTAAGGCATTATATCAGATCTATTCGGCAGCTCAACCTCATCGCTAGTTTTACAAGGCCCACCGAAGCGATTACTTTCCTGAACGGACAGCAGGTAGACCTGATATTTCTGGATATCCATATGCCAGAAATATCTGGAATAGACTTCATTCAAACTATCCGCCATGAAAATTATCATTTTATCCTCACCACGGCATACCGCGAATTTGCTCTGGATGGCTTTGATCTGGGTGTTATTGATTACCTTATTAAACCCATACCCCTTACCCGTTTTTTGCAGGCGGTTACAAAGGCACAAAAAATAATCAACCTGCAAAATGCCGATCGGATTAAAAATTCGATCGATAATGATTATTTCATGGTCAAAGCGCAGACAAAGGGGAAAATAATCAAAATAAAACTCAGCGATATCGATTATATTGAAGGTATGAAAAACTACATTGCGTTTCACCATAATGGTAACAGAACGCTCGCCTTGAGTACCATGAAAGACATTGAGGGAAAACTGCCTGAAGAGCATTTTATCAGGGTTCAGAAGTCTTTCATCATCGCATTAAATAAGATTACTGCCCTTGATGGAAACCGAGTTATGCTCCAAGACGTTTCATCGGAAATTTTAATTGGGGAAACCTATAGACAGCATTTTTTGGAAACAATCAAAAAAAAGCAGATTTTATAATTTAGCTACCTCATGCCCTATCAAATTCCGTTCGGTTAGCAACCGCAAAAAATTGGAAGCTGCCGTCCGGTTATCATCATTCTTGTCATTCGCCAAGCATCAATCCACAACAAATTATATCACTAATTCGTGATATAATTACTATATTTATTCACCGGGAACAGGATCAGTTTTATAACCCATTAGCTTGCAACATAACCAATGAAGGGTATTATTATTTTGGCAACCTTTCGTCCGGATAATTAAGTTAACCACTGAATGCCATCATCATGTTCGCTGCTTTCATGCATCAATCGGGATTATATTTCTCCTGACCCACCGCCGCAAAATACATGGTGGGTGTTTTAAAATAAATTTCTGGCAAATAAATCATAAAAAAACAAATCTTAGTGGAAAAAGATCAGAATAGCATTACCAAAGCAGAAATCAGATCAGTGCTGGTCAGTTTAAATTTATCGCCATTTGTTATCGCACTGTTTGATGAAACTGACAGCCTAAACATGTATGGTTTCTATAACCACTTCTCTCCGCCTTACCACATCCTCCATGCCACCAGGAAAGAACAGGAGGTGTTCCTTACAGATCGGTATATTCCATTGTTCGAGACCATCCACGATTTCTCGCAGGTACTGGCTTATGATAAGGTGCTGCAAGGATTTATCCGGTATTCCCCTGAAAACCTGAGCACCTTAAAAACCAACCAGGTACTCACCTGGGACGGCATCTTTGTGAAGCAAATTTTAACCTGGTACGAAGAGGAAAAGAATGATCCGGAAATTTTAGCTTTGTGCGATTTATTAGGACTAAAACATGCTCAAAAAGTGCTGGATAGCATTTACCAGGATCTGGGCACCGATTATTCGCTCCCCCAAATCGAGGAATGGGAAAAGATGATCATCACTGAAATTGACGCGCGGATTAAATAAGTTCTTAAAAAAATTGTATAATTTTTACCATAATGATATCCAAAAAACAAATCGTCTTCCCACTTCTTTTCATGCTATTATGCGGCTATGTGCATGGCCAGGAGTTTTTTCCCAGTAATTTTATACATCTAGTTACAGATGAAACCGGACAGGGCAATAAGCCCGTAATCCTGAATGAGGTATACCTCAAAAAAAAAGGATTTAACCGCATTAACGATACCCTTTACGTTCATCCCCTATCTCACGAAAAACTGGTGCTCCATGCCATTTATACCGGGAATGAATCATTAATTCAGGTGAGCTATTTTTTGAACCACAGCCTTGATCAATTCAGATTGAGCCTGCAAAACCAGGATTTACAGCTCCAAAAAGTAAATGAAAACCACTACCAATCCGTTGCTGATCAATATAACATCCATTTTTTGCTAAAAACTGGCCAAACGGTAGGTGGTAAAAAAATGAATGCGATTGTGTTCAACTTTAAATTTAAAAACGGGACGAGAATTAACAGCTCAAGCCAATATAATTTTCCAGTAAGCGGGCTCTACCCTTTTCAACATACCAAGTGGTTTTTTACAATTGAGTATCAAAAGTCTGCAAAATACGGTGATGAAACAGATTTATATATCAGATTAAGCAAGGAAAAAACGCCCAATACCATTGAATTTTTAAACGACCTGGAGTTCAGCGCAACTTACCTGGATAAAAATGGCAAACCGCAAACCCTCAGCGGAACCTACAATAATGGCCAAACCATTGCCTTTCAAACCCGTTATCCCACAAAATCGAAAACCATAAAATATAAGGATGGAAAAACAGTCCGTACAGAGGAAGTTTTACCCGCACCACTACCTGTTTATAATAGCGCCGGTTTAAATAAGTTGAAAAATACAGCTGCTTACTTTCATGTCTTCTTTAACCAATCTTACCAGGTAGCGCAATATCAAAACTGCTTGCTGTTAACTGGAAAATTATATGACGGCAATCCAGGCATCAACAGCAGGCCAAATAATGATCATTAGCCCTGAAGTTTGTAAAGCGATTGCCCAAAATTTTACAATGGATGATTTCGGCTAAACGGTACAACTTATCCCTTCAGTCATCAATTTCTCTTGCGTATGAATTGGTAAGAGCCGTGCCGGGGAGGGCATTTTACTTTCTGCTATTGCTTGCCCCCGTCAGGTCGCTTTTCCGTTAGCCGTAATTCCCGGTAGCTAGAATCTGAGCCGCCCTGCCCCGAAGCCACCTTAGTGTAAATGGTGTTGCTATTTTTCCAATACGCCTGCATAATATCGTTCTTTAACGGTTTACGAATGATTTGGCTTATGGTGGTACCCTTTAACAAGTGTATTTCGACGTCGCATGTTGGCGGTGGCACCTTCTCGTAAGTTTCGTAAGGATTATACCGGCTGCAAAATATCTTTCGTTTATCCGGAGACAAAAAAGGGAAGCCGTTAAGCGTATCTTGCCTGCCAGTAACCGCGTTAATGAGCAGAAAAAAATCATCTTCATACAAATGCACTTCAACCACATAGCTGTTCAGGCTACCGAAACGGCCGCGATACCGGTAGCTAACCATATCTTCGTCATGAGGCACGCCACGGTTATCAACAAATACCTTATCCCCGGCCTTAACCGGCAAGGTTGTTTTTCCGTTAACAGGAGCAAATACCGATGAATCAAGGATGATGGGATTATGAAAGGTCAATACCCCCATGTCAAACTTTTTCCTGCTGATTTCGCTTTCAGCAATATCAGTATAGTTTTCCAATACCTTTGCTTTTTGCCGGGTATACTTTCCTGCTTTAATTTTCTGGGGAGCTTCCTGGCAACTGATCAGAAACAGACAGATGATAAAGACTTTTTTCATGGGTAAAGTGCTATAAGTTGATCAACTTGCTGCAAAATGCAACATGGTAAAATGGTATGCTTCAAAAATTATTTAATCAAATACAGTTTTTGCTCATTATTGGTAAACAGGGCATATTGTAAATGGTTATTGGTATAATACAGATAACCATCCATATGCGCTATGGGCTGTACCTTGTTCCGGTAGAGCGCCCCAATGTTCTGACCATCAACCGCTATAGCTGAAGCATGCCAGTCCTCATCAAGGTACATCAACTCTTTAAGCTTAATGGTATCATTTCTAAAAACCACATCGGTAAAAAGATAGCCCGGGTACAGCCTTTTCGTAAAGCCTGGCGCATTGCCACCCCCACCCGAAAAGCGAACCTTTTCCGGTTTTAATTTATGGAAATAACGGTAGTTCAGGTTCGGTGTGCTGATGATTTCGCCATCTAAGCGATGATGACTGATCCGTTTGAAAAGGTTGTTCCACAACATTTCCTGCAAATAAGCAGAGGAAAAATATTTACTTATGTTCAGCGTTGTGTAAAACTGAAAGCATTCCTCACCGATCATATAGGTAACAATCGCATAACCTGAAACACCTTGTGTGGTTTGAGGCCCCTCTCCCGCTATTTTTTCCGGAACCGGACTGTCAAACTTATAATCTACCCAAACCCCTGCTGCATGTTTGACGATATAGGCCAGTTGTTTGTCTTGCTTTTCATCATCCCAGTCAAAATCCGAATTTTGAGCACTGATGCTTATTGGTGTTTTGGCTCCATTGAAACTCCACCTGTAATATTGCTTCGCCTGCGTGTTTACAATAAAGCCTTTTAAAAATAGCATATCCTCCGGGCGCGACATCAACGTTAAGGTGTCACTTACCTTTCCGTCAGGCGCGATCTTGATAAAGGATTTTTCCTTTTCAGCTGTGAAACCAGATACAATAATGTTGTTTTGTGAGGTTAAAAAAAGTTCGATATTTTTTTTGCTTTCCAACAACAGGCTCATTTGCACAATGCCACTCCTGATGATGGTTGAGCTATCCAACAATTGGTATGGCGCAAATTTTTCAGGTAATTGATCTTCAGCTGCAGCGCTTTTTTTTGAAATCAGGTAATATAAAAACACCACGGCCACGATGAGGGCAACGATATAAAGAATCTTCATCTTTCGCAAAATTATTACCGGTAGCCATAAAAGCCGTTGGGAAAAGCAAAGTTAATCAAAAATACAAATATCACAACCATGTGATATATCCGGATTTCTAATATACAACCGTACCAAAATTTAAACCAAGTAGCTCCCCACCTACCCGGGCAACTGAATTTGACAGAAACCTGAGGTAGCCGCAATACAGCTCCTTCCCCGCGCAATATAAACGAACGCAGGTTCCGGGCGATGGTTATTCATAATCCACACCGCCCTTTTGGCCTTCCCTGCTACAGCTATAGCACCTACTCAAACCGTTTCAAAAAGTCAGGATACCAGCTGTCTATCTTTTTGCCTTGCATCTGGCTCCCCGTAGCCAGTAGCTGATCTGTAAATTCTTTCATTTTCGGGAAGCCCCTTTCCTTCATCAGCTGTATGGTTTCCTGGTAAGTACGCTCATAGGCTGCAGCGTTGTAGTATTCTTTGCAGTACAAAAGGAAAACCCCAAAAGTCATATACTCATTGAATACCTTAAGGCCATTGGGATAAGCGAAAGCCCCATTCGCTTTCTCATCTATCCAAATACTGCGGTCAGCAAAAAGTTTGTTGATCGCCGCGGCATTCGCATTTGAAGGGGGATTAACATAATTATGGTCGATTTCGGTAAACATTACCCTGGTATTCAATATTTCGTTTTGCAGCTCATTTAAGTTCGGGTACTTATCCAACGTAGGCAGCACCATCTGGATGAGCCTGAAATTGTTATCATCAAATTCGGTGGTATAATTCAGCCCGTTAACCAGCGGAGAACATAAAATCAGGTACGTGCCGATTTTAGTATCAAAGTTTTTCTCCAGCCATTTCCACTGTTTGCCAAGGTTGGCATTTTTGTTATACTCTGCAATGATCGAATCATAAAAGGGCTGATGCTTTTTGTAAAACTCCCTGAATTTGGATCGCTGCGCAAAAGCCTCAATTTCTGCCTTATACCGGGTGATCGGGTTTTCAGTAATCTTCATATTGGCCACTCCGGTTGCAGGAAAATCATAAATCTTACTCTTTTGCAACCTGCCGCCATTAAAATCGTAGGAAATGGCATTTCCGGTGAGAAAAATATAATAGTAGGGCGAAACGTTCATCAGCGAATCGAAAGTCTTTATGATTTTTTCATTGCTGAAAGGCTTAAAATGGTTAAGCACCTCTTTATAATATTGGCCCTGCTGCTGGATCATGTCGTCGTTTTCCATGCCCGAGGCGGTAATGGCAATCATAATGTGCACGAGCTCCTTTACCTGGTGGATCTCAATTTTATATTTCCCCTGGTTTTGTTTTTTAAAGGCATTTGAAAAATTAACCTTATTTTGCGCCTGTACGCAAAAAGGCAAGAGCAGCAGTAAAACCTGAAATAGCTTTCTGTTCATTTTAGATTTTTTTTTATGAATGTCCAGTTGTTAAAGTGGGTGCCCCCAGGCAGGCAATTTTCACTAAGCCCCTCCACACGTTCCCGTACCTTGCAAGCCAGGCGCGCGCAATGTTAACAAATTCCGGCCGATTAAAATCCAATCTATTTTTAAAGTTACATCGCTGCTGTGCTAACGGGCAGCGCTTAACCATCAGCTAAATGCCCGATGCAGTGTTATCCCTTGTGCCAGTAAGATAGGTCGTCTCCTTAGCCGGTAACTGCAAACGGTGGTACTTCCCTGTCAGTTCCAGTAATGTTGGCCTGTTTCATAGTATTCAAGTTACCATCCAACCATCATGATGCACAGATAGATCAAAGCCGGCAGCGTAATTAAAAGATTGTTTATCTTTAAGGCAAGATTTATTTGACCAACTATGCACGAAACCCTATTTAAATATATTGAAGACAAATCCGGAATGACGTTGGATTCCAATGAAAAGATCTTAATAGCAGAAAAATTCAAAGCGAAGAAATTTCGTAAACGGCAATACCTTTTGCAGGAAGGCGATGTCTGCAAGTATGCAGGTTTTGTGGTTAGAGGTGCTGCCCGCATGTTCTCGGTTAATGACAAGGGACAGGAACATATTGTGCGTTTTGGCGTTGAGGGATGGTGGCTTGGCGATCCTGAAAGTTATACGCAGGGCACCCCTACCCAGTTTCATATTGAGCTGCTGGAAGATTCCGATCTGTTGCTGATTACCTGGGATCAATTTCAGGAGCTTAATGCAACAATCCCCGCGGTTGCTGCAACATTAAAATCGATGGATAAGCAGAGCTTTATAGCCAGCCAGAAGCGAATACACGCGGCAATAAGCCTGAGTGCAGAGGAACGCTATGAAGAACTGATGAAATCCTATCCTTCGTTCATTCTTAGATTTCCGCAAAATATGGTGGCTTCTTACCTCGGCATCTCCCCTGAAACATTAAGCCGTATTAAGAAGAATGCCCATAACAATTAATTAGGTGATTACAGCTGTTAAAAGCGGTTATTGATATAAGGAGCAATTGTTTTTGCCAAATGAGCCGCGCGTTGACAAAAATCAAGCATATTTTTTGATAAACATCATTTAGCAGGTACGGAGCTTAAACCAATTTTGTGATGTTAATTTAAATTTAAAATCATGAAAAATTTCATCAAAACGCTTTTAAGCTCTGAATCTTCTTTTGCACCGCTAATTCTAAGGGTAACTTTTGCAGTTGTCATCTGGCCGCATGGGTCGCAGCTTCTGCTGGGCTGGTTTGGCGGCCCGGGTTACAGCAACTCCATGGCCATGTTCGGTGCCTTCGCACTACCGGCAATGATTTCCTTTTTGGTTATCGCCATACAGTTTTTTGGAAGCTTGTTTATTTTATTCGGACTTTTCACACGAATCACTTCTGTAGCTGCTATCATTTTGTTTCTAGGCATGATCTTTAAAGCGCATATCCAAGTGGGATTCTTTATGAATTGGAGCGGAACCCTGCAAGGCGAAGGTTATGAATACCACTTTCTCGTAATCGGCATTTTGCTGGTGCTGGCGATATATGGTTCGGGAAAAATTGCCCTTGACAACGAACTGTATAAAAAAATAAAGTAGATATTTTTTTATACAGTTCCAATCAACGTAAAAAGATTAAAAAAAAGGACTCGATTGAGTCCTTTTTTTTGTAATGAAGCTGTTCATAAAATTAACTAAAATAATCCAAGAGAAGGCGTGGCTTATACTCGGGTCACCCTTGATAAATGTCAAGAGCATTTTTTGATAAAGGTCATTCATGCTGTTATTTGATTAGGTGAGATTTGTGCTATCAGATTGAAGCACTGGAATTTCCGGCAATCAACAGAAACAAAAATTACTGATAAGATAATTAAACATTTTCTACCATGACAGCACAATTAAATCCCGACACGAATTACAATGATGCCGGAACTTTAGGAAGAAAAGTCCTTTCTCCCGACGTTTTTGAACAACTTTTTACCAAAGCAAGGTCACACCACCATTGGACGGATAAACCAATTGCTGATGAAGACCTCAGGGCACTTTACGATATTGTAAAATATGGTCCCACCAGTGGTAACCTGCAACCGGCACGTATTGTATTCGTTCGGAGCGAAGAGGGTAAGCAAAAACTTTATCCTGCATTAGAGGGCATGGGAAGTAACCTGGGGCAGGTCAAGTCGGCACCGGTAACGGCCATCATAGCGCAAGACGGGCTTTTCTGGAAGCAGGCTCCAAAACTGTTTCCGCGGATGGATGTTAAAGCTATGTTTGAGAACAATGCCGATTTTGCAGCATCTATAGCGTACAGGAGCAGCTCCCTTACAGGAGCATATCTAATGATTGCCGCCCGTGGTCTTGGGTTGGATGTATGCCCAATGTCTGGATTTCATAATGCGATTCTCAACGAGACATTTTTCAAAGATACTTCCTGGAAGGCGAACTTCATTTGCACAATCGGCTATGGAGATGATTCCAGGTTGCATCCCCGCGACCCAAGATTATCTTTTGAAGAGGCCTGCCAGTTTGCATAAAGGCTCCAGGTTTACTTTATGAAATAGCAAGACCGGTGGCCGGGCTCCTTGTTCCGCCAACAGTTCAGCAATCAATATGCCCCATCATGAGAAAAAATAAAATTCCGCTCCGAATTTCTGTAAACGGAAAACCAGGCACTGCGCAACAATGGGAAGCGCTTGCAAACATATTGGGAGCAAAAAAAATACTTGATGATCCTGGCCTTTCGGTTTATAAGCTTAAAGACAATACCGTATTGGAGATCTATGGAATAGGTTTAATCCAGCCCCAAAGGATTTTTAAGGATGGCGATATGGTAATTGGTTTCCAGGTGGACGACCTTGAAAACTCGGTAGATATGCTGTTAAAAGCCGGGGTGCAACCTGTTGATGGCATCATCAGAACTTGTGAAAGCTATGCTTACAGTTATCTGCTAATTGATGGAAAGCTTTTCGGACTGTATCAGATCGATTAGGATTGACATTTATCAATCGTATTTTTTGACAAACATCATTCTGCATCTTTCAGCAACAACTGAACTTTGACATAGAAAATTTAACAGGAGTATGTAAGGGAGTCCAATCAAAGCACAAGCTGCTTCTTCCAAAGCCTGATAAGAGCTGCATAAAAAATTAAATATAAATAACTTCAAAAAATGACAACAATGACAACAAAATGGACCCTCGACCCAACACACAGTGACATTACTTTTAAAGTAAAGCACATGATGATTTCTAACGTAAGCGGAAATTTTACAGATTTTAATATTGAAGTCGATACCGAAGATGATACGTTTACCAATGCCAAAACGAGCGTAACGATCAAAACCGATTCGGTTTCAACAAATAATACCGATCGTGATAACCACCTGAAGTCTGCAGATTTCTTTAATGTCGAACAAAATCCGACCATCACTTTCGAGTCTTCGGCAGTAAACGTCAACGATGGCCTTACCGGCAACCTTACCATCAATGGAATTACCAAGTCTGTAACGATCGATCTGAATTTCAACGGAATCGAAGTGGATCCCTACGGGTTTTCCAGGGCCGGCTTTTCTTTCGAAGGAAAAGTTAACAGAAAAGATTTTGGTCTGACATGGAATTCGGCGCTGGAAACCGGAGGACTAATGATTGGGGAAGAAGTAAAATTGGCCGGAGACCTGCAGTTTGTAAAGCAGGTACAAGAGGACTAAGGAAATCTTAAAAATAATGTTCAGCGGTTAACAATGAGTTGGCCGCTTTAATACAACAGCCAATATGATTATGGAAATAGGAATTGATAGTTTTGCATCTGCCATGTATGGCACAACAGGAATTACTCCAGGTCTTGCAATGAAAGAATTGCTTGAGCGTATTGCGCTTGCCGACCAGGCAGGTTTATCCGTTTTTGGTATTGGTGAGCATCATAAAAACGGATTTCTGGATTCTGCCCCTGCTGTTATTTTAGCCGCTGCCGCCGCTCGCACGAAACAAATAAGGCTCACCAGTGCAGTTGCAGTTTTGGGGGCAGCTGATCCTGTGCGGCTTTTTCAGAGTTTCGCCACTTTAGATATTATCTCGCAGGGAAGAGCCGAAATGGTTGTTGGAAGAGGCTCCTCGGTTGAGGCGTATCCGCTTTTTGGATTAAATCTCAGTAACTACGATGAACTGTTCAGCGAAAAACTGAATTTGCTGCTTGAGATCCGCAAAAATGAATTTGTAACCTGGCATGGCAAATTTCGGGCAAGTATAGACAATCTGCCTATTTACCCAAGGCCGCTGCAAGAAAAGTTGCCGGTGTGGCTAGGCGTTGGAGGTACGCCAGCTTCTTTCGAAAGGGCCGGCCGATTGGGATTGCCACTAATGGTTGCTGTCATCGGGGGATTTACGGAACGGTTTAGACCTTTGATCGATATATACAGACAGGCAGGAGCCGAAGCGGGATTCAGTGCAGATGCTTTAAAGGTTGGGCTGCATTCACCAGGCTATGTTGCGGCAGATGATCAGAGCGCTATCACCGAATATTATCCCGGACACGTTGATCAATGGAACAGGATTGGCAGAGAACGGGGTTGGGCACCGATTACAAGGGCACAGTTCGAATTCAATGTTAGCCCCAGAGGGGTATTGGTAGTTGGAGGCCCGGAAACAGTGGCCGAAAAAATAATCAACCACAGCAAGTCGTTGGGAGGTATCCAAAGATTTACCTTTCAGATGGACAATGCCGGTCTTTCACATAGCCAACTCATGAATGCCATAGAATTGATCGGATCTAAGGTTATTCCCATGGTAAGCAAATCAGTAGTAGATTGATTCTCTTGAGTCGTTTTCGACGGTTGGTGTGGCTCATAAGCGTCACATCATTCCTGATGTTTTTCTAAATTACAGCAAAGGGCTAAAGTATTTCATAAAAACATCGATGAGCCGGTTATTTAGGGTTTATTTGAATCAACATTCCAGCCAAATGATCAACCATATTTGTATTGATTTCATTCACTTTTAAGAAACTGTTAGCGTATGCCTAAATATAAAAGTTACCCACGAAACACTACTAATTCTGATGTGTTAAGAAACTGTTGTTCGAGTTTACTACCAGCACAGCCGCCATGGCGCTGTTGGCTTTGAATCCTTGAATATTTAAAGTGCCTTATTTGGCCTCAAATCTCGCAACTTCCTGGAAAAGTTCAGGATAATCCTTTACAAAACCATGCTCATCAACCTTAATTGTGGCCGAGAAGTTTTTTGCCAGGTTTTCATAAAGATAGAGATCTTTCCCTTTTTTCAGATAACGCTGGCTTACCGCTTTGATCTCGTTATTTAATACATCCACGTACAAGACCTTTATGTCTTGCGACTGGCCAACTTCCAAACGCAAATTATTGACCGGAAGCGAATTGGTAAAGGGAGTAAGCGATATATCGATATAAGGTAGCCCGCGTAAATCGGGCCTAACGGTACCATTTACCAACCAGTCTTCTCCGGTCTTGCTTCCGGCTATTGGTGCTTCCGCCCCTTCGATCTCCGACCTGATCTCAAATCCGCGGGCGCTCCAATCCTCATTCACGCTTATCAAATAGCGAATTTTATAAACCTGGTGCTGGTAATGGCCAATAATCACCGATTCCACACCAAATCCATCATCTTGTTTTTGGATTTTACAATGTTCCAAAGATTTATAGAGCAGGCCACGCCATAAAATAATTTTCATAATCCACAGTTTACCTATATCCTTATACCAAATTCCATTTTTCAGAATATTCCCCGATCGCCTTTTTAATATCAATACTTTGCCAGGAACAGGCTTAAAAACATCGCCGAGCCCGTTTATCCTACCGATGGCGTTACTTAATGCGTGTTTTCTGAGGCCAGCCATAAGAAGGGCTTAATAGCAGTCTCAAATTGTAAGCTTCCATACTGTTTTTATTAAAATTAATTGAATATTAAAGATAATAAATCTCTAATCTCCTTAATTTTTTATAACATCTTTAACTGTTTGTCGCCAAATGGCCTTTATTCTTTACATAAATAGCCATATCCTGCATATTGTTTTTTAAAATTGTACTTATATAGCTTCATTTCTGCCTATCGATATTTGCTGTGGCATACGTCATTGGAGATTTGTATTTTACTCCTTTAAATTCCGGACGAAACTGAGCTATTTGCGCCAGCGCCGAATTTATAAGTGGATGATATGTTCTTCTGCAAAAGCCGTAAAAATTATCATTTCCTGTGCCTGTTGGATTACCATCTTGAATTTTTTTTGTGAAAATCTATGCCCACACCATATCCACAGTGGTCGCTGTCATCAAGCTGACCGGTAATTGATCTTGAGAAAAGTATAGTATTTGGATACTGGGCCCATCAAAACGGAGCGCCCCAGTGACGAAGAAAATCTGCAGCAGAAGGCTAAGCGTTCAGGAGGAGGTAACGACTTAGCAAAAAATCCGGCAGCCAGATTCGCGTACAGTTTGGAGCGAAACGGACTGTAGAGTTTTAGTGAAATAAGCAGAACTACCTACGCCGACAATAACTCCCCCTGATTTAATTTTGCGTAAGCCTTTGCTTGTACCACATTACCAATAATGATAATGGCCGGATAGGTTAAGCCCGCTTCTTCAGCAGATTGCTGTAAATTTTGCACTGAACATACCACTTGTTTTTGGGTAGGAAGTGTAGCATGCTGAATAATGGCTGCCGGCATCACACCTAAACCTGCGTCACAATAAGCTTTAGAGATTTCGCCAACTTTTTTCATGCCCATATATATTACAACTGTAGCCGAACTTTTCATGGCGCATTTTAGGTCGTTAGTTAAACTTCCATCCTTCTTGGTCCCAGTAAGTATCCATACACTTTCACTAATACCACGGTGCGTTAAAGGCACATCTATAAAACCTGCACCCTGCATACTGCTGATACCCGGAATGTAATGGCATTTAATGCCCCTAGCCTCCGCATAAATTAATTCTTCGAATCCTCTACCAAAAATAAAAGGGTCCCCTCCCTTTAAACGTACAACAACGTGAAAATTTTGGGCATTTTCGACAATTAATTCATTTATTTTCTCTTGTGGCGTGTATTTTCCATAGGGTTGCTTACCAACATAGATCATTTTACATGTTTTAGGAGCAATTTCTAACAATTTTTCGTTACTTAAGTTATCATAAAGAATAACATCAGCTCTTTTTAACACATTAAGAGCCTTAACAGTGATCAATTCCGGATCTCCAGGACCTCCACCCATTATAAAAAGCCCAAAATCAGCAGTATTTTGATTCATAATTTTAATGATTTAACTATTTAAGCATAAAAGTGATAAAAATTTATTAAAAAATTAAATATTTTATGATAAAAACAATAAAAAATAAACTTTTAAAACAATTAAAACATATATTTGAATATCAAAAATCATATAAATGGGAAATTATTAATTTTTAAAACGATTATTTGATAACAAATACACTCAAACAAACAATTAAGGATAAAAAATAACCAAAAGAAACTAAAGTCACTAAACACCTTTAAGATTTATGAAAGAACCGCAAATAATCGTTATAGGAAATGGAATGGTGGGATATAAATTCTGCGAAAAGCTTAGATCAAAAACTTCTTCTTTTAATGTTATTGTTTTTGGAGAAGAACCCCGAAGAGCTTACGATCGTGTGCATTTAAGTGAATATTTTAACGGTAAAACAGCCGAAGACCTCTCTCTTTCTACAGAAAACTGGTATCAGGAACAAAACATTACCCTATTTCTCAATAACCCGGTTACAGAAATAGATCGCGAACAGCAAAAAGTTTATACAGCTAATGGTTTAGATTATAGCTACGATATTCTTGTCTTTGCTACAGGCTCTGGTGCTTTTGTGCCCAATATCCCTGGAACTGAGAAAGAAGGTGTTTTTGTTTACCGTACAATAGAAGACCTTGACCTGATCAGCAGTTATGCAAAAAAGGCTCGAACAGCTTCAGTTATTGGAGGTGGTTTATTAGGGCTCGAAGCGGCTAAGGCATTAATTGATCTGGGTATCGAAAAAACCAGTATTATTGAATTTGCGCCACGCTTAATGCCAAGGCAAATTGACGCTGCAGGCAGTGATATGCTTAAATCGAAGCTCACAGACTTAGGTTTGCAGATCCACTTAAATAAAAACACCACAAGCATTGAAGGCGATGGCTGTATTACCGCATTAAAGTTTAGCGATGATACCGTTTTAGATGCTGATATGCTGGTCATTTCTGCTGGTATAAAACCACGTGATGAACTGGCAAAGGCCTGTGGTATCGAGGTTGGTCCACGCGGTGGTATTGTTGTTGATCAAAAAATGCAGACCAATGATCCAGCTGTTTTTGCCATCGGCGAGTGCGCTTTGTACGATGGAATGATTTATGGTTTAATTGCACCGGGTTACGAAATGGCCGAAGTATTAGCCGCAAACCTTTGCGAAGGTGATAAGGCATTCACAGGATTTGATATGAGCACCAAACTCAAACTAATTGGCATTGATGTGGCCAGTTTTGGCGATAATTTTATTACCGAACCAGATTGCCGTACCATCATCTTCGAAAACAAACACAAAGGGGTTTATAAAAGAATAAATGTTAGTAATGACGGGCAATACCTTTTAGGAGGTATATTAATTGGAGATGCAACAGCATATAACCTGCTGTTGCAAACCTCTAATAACCGCATTGTATTGTCAGAAAACCCTGAAGAACTGATACTGGCCGCAAGTGGTGGAAGCGAACCAGCAAGCGGAACTGGAATTACAAGTTTACCAGACAGTGCACTGATCTGTAGCTGCGAAGGCGTTAGCAAGGGCGATATCTGTTCGGCAGTCGCCAATGGCTCCTGCGAAAACATCGATGAGGTGAAAAAATGCACCAAAGCGGGCACAGGTTGTGGTGGTTGCTTGCCAATGGTTAAAGATTTAATGACCTATACCTTAAAATCACAGGGCAAATATATCAAAAATGTAATTTGCGAGCATTTTAACTATAGCAGGCAGGAACTTTATGACCTCATCCATATCCACGAATTAAAAAGCTATGATGCGGTATTAGATGCGTTAGGCAAAAATGATGGTTGTGAGGTATGTAAACCATTAGTGTCATCACTCCTGGCCAGCCTTTGGAACGAAATGATCCTTAAAAAAGGAAATGATGTAGCCCAAGATAGTAACGACCGTTTTCTGGCCAACATTCAAAAAGGTGGCTCATATTCTGTAGTACCGAGGGTTCCGGGCGGCGAAATTACACCCGACAAATTGATTGTGATTGGCGAAGTAGCTAAAAAATACAATCTGTACACTAAAATTACCGGGGGTCAGCGTATAGACATGTTCGGTGCACACCTTAACGACCTTCCTATTATCTGGGAAGAATTGATTGCTGCAGGTTTTGAAAGTGGACATGCTTATGGAAAAGGCTTAAGAACGGTTAAAAGTTGCGTAGGTAGTACCTGGTGCAGGTTTGGTCTGCATGACAGCGTGAGTTTTGCCATCAGAATTGAAGAAAGATACAGGGGCATACGCGCACCGCATAAGTTCAAATCGGCGGTAAGTGGCTGTATTAGGGAATGTGCCGAGGCACAAAGTAAAGATTTTGGCATTATTGCCACAGAAAAAGGCTGGAATTTATATGTGTGCGGAAATGGTGGAAGTAAACCGC
This sequence comes from Pedobacter zeae, assembly GCF_014196715.1. Lineage (GTDB taxonomy): Bacteria > Bacteroidota > Bacteroidia > Sphingobacteriales > Sphingobacteriaceae > Pedobacter > Pedobacter zeae. The sequence continues at coordinate 768,258 of NZ_JACIEF010000001.1, read as the reverse complement.
AACACGCACTTTTACTGGCAACAGACTTAGATACCGAAACCTGCATCAAATACATCGATAGATTTTTGATGTTTTACATCCGTACTGCCGATCCACTTACCAGAACAGCAACCTGGCTCAACAAAATGGAAGGCGGAATAGATTACCTGCGAAATGTAATCATCAACGACAGTCTAGGGATGGCAACCCAATGGGAAAATGAAATTGAGAAGTTAATCGCCTCCTATAAATGCGAGTGGAAAGAGGCAGTTGAAAACCCTGCAATCAGAAAACGCTTTTCTCATTTTGTAAATGCACCTGAAGACAAAGATCCTACTATTGAATTTGTTGAAATGCGTGGACAAAAAAGAACGGCCGAATGGAAAACAGTTTAATCAATAACCTTTCCAAACCTTATAAAAACCTAAAAATTATGAATGAACAATCAAATTGGCTAGCAGCCTGCCGAGTCGAGGATGCTATTGAGAATGGTGGCGTATGCGTAAAACATGGTGAAGATCAGATTGCACTTTTCTATTTCACCAGAAGAAATGAATGGTATGCCACTCAAAATGAATGCCCGCATAAAAAGCAGATGGCACTAAGCCGTGGAATGATTGGCTCCGCTACCGATGAACCTAAGGTAGCCTGCCCTTTCCACAAAAAAACATTCTCATTGAGTACTGGTGAATGTCTAAGCGGCGACGAATGCGCCATAAAAACCTATCCCGTAAAGATAGAAAACGGAACTGTTTACATTGGTACAACGCCAAAATCTTAACCTGCTCCAAAAGATTTAAACTTTTCCGGATAAAAATTTAACCCAAACCAAACCGACATGAAAATTTCTAATTCTGTAGCCACAACAGGCTGCCTTGCACTTACCTTGTTCTTTTTTTCTGCTAAATCGCAAACTAAAGCAGTTTTATTCGATGGTACTATCGTGGCCGGATATGTTGATCATGGTGCGTTTATAAACTGTACAGGACCCAGTATCAAATTCAGCAAAAAACCTTATGCCGTTTTATTGGGATTGTTACCCAGTTTAAGAATCAAAGAAGATAAAGTGGCCACAGGAGCGCCAAAAAATGCAGCCCTTACCCCCAACCTTGGTTTTGGCTTAACAACGGTATTTCGCCATATAGCCTTACAGGTACCGCTATACTACAACCCTAAAACCGCAGTCAAAAATGGCGAGTGGAATGTCGGCGTAGGTTTAGGCTATAAATTTTAAAAGAAACCATTTATTTATTTACGCTTAAACAGACCGTTATGACACTAAACTCCATTACCAAACCGCTAGATAAATTAAATATATTTTCGCTTAAAGGTGTTCAAATGAAAACCTTTCACATCACCTGGCTAACTTTCTTCTTTTGCTTTTTTGCCTGGTTCGGCATGGCCCCCTTAATGAAAATTGCAAGAGAGCAGCTTCACCTCACTAAAGATCAGGTCGGCAATATCCAGATTGCATCTGTATCAGCCACTATAGTTGCCCGTTTACTCATTGGACGGCTCATTGATAAATTTGGCCCTAAACTCATCTACACCTGGCTTTTAGTGCTTTGCGCCATTCCGGTCCTCTTAATCGGAACCAGCCATTCTTATGCTTCATTTTTACTTTTCCGTCTGGCCATTGGCGTAATCGGCGCCTCATTCGTAATCACTCAATTTCATACCTCTGTTATGTTTGCACCGGAAATTAAAGGAACAGCAAATGCAACAGCGGGAGGTTTTGGAAACGCTGGCGGCGGTGCAGCCAATTTGTTTATGCCTTTAATTGCATCAGGTTTTACAGCCCTTGGCTTTTGCAGCACCGAAGACAGCTGGCGTTATGCGATGATTTTTCCTGGTGTAATGCTTTTGATCTGTGCTTTTTTATATCACCGTTATACTTTAGATACCCCACAGGGAGATTTTAAGGATTTAAAAGACGAAAACATAAAAAGCACTAAAAACACCTTCTTAATTGCAGCGAAAGATTACCGTACCTGGATTTTAACCATTGCTTACGCGGCCTGTTTTGGTGTAGAAATTACCGTAGATAACTTTGCACCGATATTTTTTACTGATTCATTCGGCGCAACAATAGCCATAGCGGGAATGGTTGCAGGCATTTTTGGCTGGATCAATGTTTTTGCCAGACCATTAGGTGGTATTGTTGCTGATAAAATCGGCAAAACCCGGGGATTTGATGGCAAAACACTTTTGCTTGCCTTACTCCTATTGATAGAGGGAATCGGTTTAATCTGGTTCGCAAAATCGGGCAATATCGGGATGGCCATTTTTATGATGTTTGTTTTCGGTTTAAGTTTAAAAATGGCAAATGGAGCAACCTACAGCCTAGTTCCTTTCATCAATCCGCTTGCAGTTGGCAGTGTAGCAGGCATTGTAGGTGCAGGTGGCAATATTGGCGCTATGCTTATTGCCTTTATGTTTAAAGCTAAAGCCGGTCACGCGACTAAAAATATAATCGAAAACGGACATAATGTTCAAAAAGACCTGATCGATTACACCGGTGCATTTACTTTTCTCGGTTTTATCATTCTAGGAATTGGTATTGCAGTATTCATTTTCAGAACCATTATGGCACAAAAAGCAGCCGAAATAGAAGACCTGGTGCTTACCCCCAGCAAATAAACAACGTCAATAAAATATACCTTACGGACCGATCATTTGAAAGAACAAAAAAACATATCGCAAAACAAAACAACTACCTGCTGCTATTGCGGTGTAGGCTGTGGCATTGTGGTACACAAAGATATCCATGAGCGGGTAACGGTTGAAGGAGACAAAAACCACCCTGTAAACAAAGGAATGTTGTGCAGTAAAGGTATGAATCTTCATTACACAGCGAATGACAAAAGCGACAGGCTGCTTTACCCCGAAATGCGCTATAACAAAAATATGCCCCTCCAAAGAGTAAGTTGGGATACCGCATTAGAAAGAACAGCAGCTGTTTTCAAAGCGCTTATTAAAAAACATGGCCCTGATAGCGTGGCTTTTTATGCCAGTGGACAGTGTTTAACAGAAGAATATTACGTAGTAAATAAATTAATTAAAGGATTTATCGGCAGCAATAATATCGATACCAACAGCCGCTTATGTATGAGCAGTGCGGTTGTTGGTTATAAAATGAGCTTGGGTGAAGATACCGTGCCTATTAGTTACGATGATATTGAAATTGCCGATTGTATTTTTGTTGCAGGCGCAAACCCGGCATGGTGCCATCCTATCCTGTGGCGCCGGGTTGAAGCCGCAAAACAAAAAAATCCTGACCTAAAGATTATTGTAAGCGACCCGCGAAAAACGCAAACCTGCTCGCTCGCCAATGTTCATCTGCAGCTCAATCCAGGTACAGATATTACCCTCCACCACGCCATTGGCAGATGTTTAATTGAAAATGGAAAAATCGACACTGATTTTATCATCAACAGCACCAATGGTTATGAAAAATACCATTCTACTGTTTTCTCAACCTCTTTAGCAGAAGCGGCAGCAACTTGCGGCGTAACAGAACATGATATTCGTTTAGCGGCATCTTACATTGGGAATGCAAAAGGTTTTATCAGCATGTGGACTATGGGACTTAACCAAAGTGTAGTAGGTACCAATAAAAACCTTTCGTTAATCAACCTAAACCTCATTACCGGCCATATCGGTAAACCTGGAAGTGGACCTTTTTCACTTACCGGACAGCCAAATGCCATGGGCGGACGAGAAGTTGGCGGCTTAAGTAATTTATTGCCTGCGCACCGTGTTTTAGCTAGTGAAAGTCACCGGAATGAGGTCGAAAAATTTTGGCAGATCCCATTGGGTACCATTCAATCTAAACCAGGCTTAACCGCAACAGAAATGTTTGATGAACTGAATACCGGAAAACTCAAAGCGATATGGATTTTATGCACCAATCCTTTAATCAGCCTTCCTGATGTTCGTATAGCCGAAGAAGGATTAAAAAAAGCAAAATTTGTGGTTGTTCAGGATATTAGCAATACCGCAGAAACCCTAAAATATGCTGATGTGGTATTGCCTGCAGCCGCCTGGATAGAGAAAGAAGGCACCATGACCAATGCAGGACGTTATATTTCTTACCTCAGCAAAGTAACGGAAGCACCCGGAGAAGCCTTACCAGATTCAGAAATTATCTGCCGGTTTGCAAAAAAAATGGGTTATCGCGGCTTCGATTTTAAAAATACAGGCGAAATATATAACGAGCATGCGGCCCTAACAGAAGGAACCAACATTGATATCAGTGGATTAAATTATACGATTCTAAGAGAAAAAAGAGCTGTTCAATGGCCATACCCAAAAACGGAAAAAGCACTTGGAACAGCTAGATTATTTACCGATCATCAATTTTACACGCCAGATAAAAAAGCGAATATTTTATCATTTGATGATCAGAACCAATCGGAAGCTTTAACACCAGAACATCCGCTGATTTTAACCACGGGAAGAATCAGGGATCAATGGCATACCCGAAGCAAAACAGGCAAGGTAAATAAACTGAACCAACACATTAGCGAATCTTTTTTAGAAATCAACCCAGTTGATGCTGAAGCTCGGAGCGTTAAGAATAATGATATTGTCGAAATTTCAAGTTTACGTGGAAATGTTCGTGTAAAAGCAAAATTTTCGGAAGATATTAAACCCGGAGTGGTTTTTATACCCATGCACTGGGGCAAAATCTTAAAAAGTGATCTAAACCGGGCGAACAACCTCACCAATAACCTGGTTGACCCACAAAGCAAGGAACCCGATTTTAAATTTAGCGCCGTAGAAGTAAAATTACATCAAAAAGCCCGGCAAAAGATCATTGTTATTGGTGCGGGGGCTGGTGCATGTGGTTTTGTTAAAAGTTACAGAGCCTTAAACACAGAAGATGATATTGAGATCTTTAGTAAAGAGAATTACCCTTTTTACAACAGGGTACTTCTTCCCGATTATATTATTGGCACTTTACCCTGGCATAACCTCATTAAAATGAGCGATAGTGAGGAAACCGATTATAGAATTAAACTGCACCGTGGCTTAGGTATCGAAAAGATCAACAAAGAGAGTAAAACCGTTATCGATAGTAACGGACAAACCCACCATTACGACATCCTGCTCCTGGCCACCGGAAGCAGGGCTTTTATGCTTAAAGATATCCCGAAACTAAACGGCATATTTACCATGCGAAGCCGTAATGATGCCGACAGTTTTAAAAAACACGTGGATACCACAAACGGAAAAGTAGTAATTATTGGGGGCGGTTTATTGGGGATCGAATTGGCTGCATCTTTGGTCGAAACAGGATCAAAAGTAACCATTATCCAGCGTATATCGAGATTGATGGGGCGTCAGTTGGATGCATTAGGCAGTCAGTTACTCCATGAAGAACTGCTCAGCAAAGGCATTGAGATTTTTTACAATGATGAAGTAGGCCGGATTATCGGAGAAAAAAGCATTTCGGGTATCCGTTTAAAAAGTGGCCTATTGATCGATTGCGAATCTTTGGTGATCGCAATAGGCACCGTTCCGAATATAGAACTGATTAAAGAAGCAGGCATAGAGTGTAAAAGAGGTGTTATAGTTGATGAATACCTGAGAACAAGCGAAAGAGACATTTATGCCATTGGTGAAATTGCTGAATTTAAAGGCCATATGTACGGTATTACATCAGCAGCAGAACAACAGGCCGAAATAGTAGCCAGGTTTCTATGTGGAGATATTGCCAAATTTTACCAGGGCAGCCTGCTCATGAATATCCTTAAAATGCACAGTTTAGAACTCTGTTCATTAGGCTTGGCCGAAATACCGAACAACGATCCTACATATGAAGAAATTGTTTTCATAGACAAAGCGAAACGTTACTACAAAAAATGTATCGTACACAATGATAAACTGGTTGGAGCCATATTAATTGGCGATAAAAGTGAGTTTTTAGAGTTCCGGAACCTGATCGAAAATAAAATGGAGTTGAGTGAAAAGCGGCTTCAATTGTTAAGGAGTGGCAAAACAACCGAACCTATTATTGGCAAAACCGTATGCAGCTGTAATAATGTTGGCGAAGGTAACCTGATCAATAAAATTAAAGACGGCTGTAAAGATCATTTGCAGCTCTGCCAGTTAACTGGTGCCGGAATGGGTTGTGGCAGTTGCAGGCCAGAAGTAAAAGCAATTTTGGATTCGTTTGTAAACGTTTTAAAAATGGAAGCTTAACCTGCTTTGGCAAAGGTATAACAAATCACAAAAACGATCGTCATCCTGTGCCGAATGTTCGGGGTCAGGATCTATCCAATAAAAAAATGCCGAAAAGAGTTTAGCGTGACCTAAACTATTAAAACATAAAAAAGATGAAAGTAAAAATTGGTCCTTCAGAATTTAAAAACCTAAAAGGAATTGAATATTTTAAGTTCGAAGAAGATTTTATTGAAGAAAATGTGCGGTGTATCCCGATGATCGTCCGTTTTAAAATGGATGCCGCAGGAATAAAACTAAAATTGGTAGAATGGAGCAAATTCCATCCATCAGAAAAAATCCGGTTGGCTCTACTTCCTGTCTCAGCTCAAGAACAAACAGACAAGTATCGTCAATTTCTGATTGGCTTGATTACGAAATATACTGGAAACCAAGCTACCACACTAGCTATTGATCCGTTACCCGATTGGGGAAACCTGCATCAAATACCATTAATACTACAAGAAAAATCCGAAGAATTCCAGTTTAAACTATCAATTATGCAATGGCGAAAACTAACTAATATCCAGAGATTTGCACTTTTAAAATTATGCCGACCAGGGCATGAAAACAAGAATTTCCAAAAAGCCATAATAGAATTCGGACTTCTAAATAGTTAAACTATGTATCAAACCATCATCATTAACTTTCCAGGAGGAATCATATCACCCGGAAACCTGTATAACATCCTGGTTGCGGCAACAAAAGCGCGGATCCAATATGTGCGTTTTGGATTGCGCCAACAGTTATTGATTGATACGACAACCTACAATATTACCATATTTACAGGTGAAATGGATAAACTCAGGATCGCTTATGAAGTTGGCACCAGTAATTTCCCGAATATTATCAGTTCTTATCCTGCTGAAGATATTTTTATCCGTAAAACCTGGCTTACTGAAGGTGTATATAAAGATGTTTTAGATGATATCGACTTTAAGCCTTCTGTTAAAGTCAACATCTGCGATAGCGGCCAAAGTTTTACCCCAATGTTAACGGGTAATATCAACTGGATCGCCTCTTCACGATCCGAACATTATTGGCATTTAATTATTCGCTTTCCAAAAACCAATGTAACCTATGAATGGAACCAGCTTTGTTACACCAATCATATCGCAAAGGTTACCAAAGCGTTGGAGGGTATTATCAAAAACAATCAGTCACAGTTTATAGATAATCCACAAGCCAACGGTGAAGCGCTCTTTGCACTTTTAGATCAGGAAAACTTTATTCTTAAACCTGCTGAAAACACGGTATCCCTATCATCATTTAACTTACCTTATTACGAAGGTTTAAATCGGTACAACAACAAATATTGGTTGGGTATTTACAGGCGTGATGAGCTGTTCAGCATTGCATTTTTAAAGAAACTCTGTCAGCTTTGTTTAGATACCAAACTTGGTCAGTTGTGCTGTACATCCTGGAAAACCATCATAATAAAAGGAATCGATGAAAAAGATAAAAACCTTTGGAACAGTTTGCTCGAAGAATTTGAGATCAATATGCGGCATGCCGCCAATGAGCTTAACTTTCAGGTAGAAGATAACTGTAACGAAGGTCTAATATTAAAAAATTTCCTTGTTAAACATTTAAGCATTGATGATACCGGGACGTTTGGAATCTGCTTTGGCATTAAAACGCGCAAAAAAAGTGAGGTCTTCTGTAGTATCCTCATCCAAAAACGCCACTTGATTAATGTATTAGGATTAAAATTACTCCCCGTTTACGATATCCTTTGTGCTAAAGATTTTAATCCCAACGAACGTACTGGTGAAATTTTTAGCAGAAGCAATCCCAGTTTTTTACTACCAGAACAAGTAAGGCGTTCGATATTTAAGTTTTACAAGTACCGTTTAAATGGCATTAAAAGAGGTAACCAAAAACAAAGCTTTCAAACTGAAGAAACAATAAAAAAAGATGGCGAGTTTTTATACCAGTGTAACAGCTGTTTAACGGTGTACAACGAGTACCTTGGCGAAATTGAAAACAACATTAGCCCAGGTACGGCATTTAAAGATTTACCGGAAGGTTATTGTTGTGTGCTTTGTGAAGGAGAAAAGAGGAATTTCACCAAGATTGATCAATCAGTATTACAGCTTTTATAAATCAATGGGGATCTTCACCCTGAATTTAGTTTTGAAAATATAAGCATCGAAAGTATCGTCAGCCCTAAACGAACGGATTAGTTTTTCAAGAAATTTGATTTCTATCAATAACATATCGCAGCCCAATAAAAACAAATCTTCTTCTGGATTTGATGAATGAGCAGAAAGTACGCCCAATAGAGGACCTTTAATATCAACCGATTGATTATCTATCATCGACTGCTCATTGCCGAAATAGTCGGTAGATGTTGATTGCTGCTATGGATTAACCGAAAAATTTACCAGGAGATCAAGCACACTTAATTTATCAGCCGCCACCTGCGCCCAAAGTTTATCTTGATGGATGAGCAAACCTTTATCGGTACCCATCCGTAAACTCTGCCCACCACATAAAACGATTCCCAACATACAAACTTTAATTTATTTCTTACTCACATCTACTAATCCAGCCTCGTTTAAAATACCAATTTGCTTTCCTTTCACTACTATTAATTTTTCAGCGAGCAGTTCATTCATCGTCCTAAAAACGGTTTCGTAAGTGGCACCAGTAAATGCAGCGAGATCTTGGCGGCTTAATGCCAGATTTAAAAAGCCTTCTGCATCTAAGCCAAATTGATTTCTCAACCCCAAAATAGCTACGGCAAGCCTTCCTTTAACCGACATTAAAGCTAAATTCCGCATTTTCTTTTCTGAAGCGTGCAGTTCATCAGCATAAAACATCAGTAAACCGTAAGCAAATTCCTGGTTAACTTTTATGGTACTTTTAAAAAAGTCGATAGCTACAAAACAAAGTTTAGTGGTTTCTAAAGCCGTCGCAGATATTGGATAAGTAGAAATGCTGCTGCTGATTCCCCTATGTCCGATTATGGCACCATCATTCGCAAAGCGTAAAATCAATTCTTTATCGCCCCATTGTTTATGGACTTTAACGTTGCCGGAAGTAACAAAATAAACACCGCTCACCGGATCGCCCTCCTTGATAATTACCTCCCCCTTTTTAACGATAAAGTTCCGTTTATGCCGCTCAATTACAGGATGCCATTCTTTTAATGTGAGTTGGCACATAAAGCAGGTTTTAAGATCGCAGTTATTATTTTTCTTCATATTTTATTAGGGATGTTGGGTAAAAATAGCAAATCATTACACAATTATTTGGCATCGTAAGCAAATTCGGCGATTCTTCATTATTGTTGAAATTTTACAATAATAAAATTCACTGAAAGAGAACACTTAGCATTTTTATGAGCATCCTTATCGAAGTTTAAAGATATGCCATCAAATTATACTTTTGCGCTATGGTGTATGTTCAGTGAAGGTGGTCTTACCCTCTTTTGGTGATCAATCCGGTGCCAATACCAGTTTTTCTGAGTAAATCGAAGCTTACCCTTCCATACATTTTGACATTTAATGGTCTTCAGTTGGTTAACATCATTCTCGACCAGACCACTGCTCCAATATATATTGATGACATTTTCAATAGAGTGAAGATCAGGCAACAATCCTATGGAGAAACTTTTCAAATCTTCAATAACCGAATGGTTAACTTCTGCAATCCATGCATTCAATTCATCGCCAGTATGAGATCGAAAAGAAGATTTTTGTTCACTGATCAAGTTATTTTATAGATGCAATGCGGACTTAATTTTTTTTAAAATCATAAACGGAATCAGGTTTGTTTAAATTAAGCAATACATCAATAAACGAATTAAGATGAATGCAGACAACAAGCAAATACTATTAAACGCAAATAGATGCGTTACTAAAGGCGACTATGAAGGCTTTCTACTATTTTGTACGGAAAATATAAAATACGAATTTATAGGCGACAAGACACTACAGGGAAAGGAAGCCCTCCGTGCATACATGAAAGAAGCGTATATCGAACCGCCAGTATTTAACGTCGAAAAGCTAATTGCCGAAGGCGATTTTCTGACTGCTATCGGCAAAATCAGCATGAAAGATAAAAGCGGGGAGATAATCGATTATTCTTATTGCGATGTATGGCGTTTTGATAATGGTAAAATGGCAGCGCTAAAAGCCTTTGTTATTAAAACACCTTAATTAGCGTTACTTTTCCTTCAAAACCCTTTTCCGAAATAGCACGGTCTCTGACAATCAAAGGATAACATGATCGCAAATCCTTTAGATAAGGATCATTATCAACTGTTAAATAAAGTAAAACAGGGCAAACTTCGATGAATGTAAACAATTGCTAAGCATAAAAATCTACATTCAAAATCATTTAAAACTAAAAATCAATAGGTTCGTTGAATAAATACCCATGCTTATGATAAATTCGCCATTGCATCGAATATGATTGTTTTCCATTATTTAAATATTGCATTAGATGAAATAATCAGTTTAATTACCTCATCAGCCAAAGCTTGGTTGCATTTGGCTGTTATTGCTATTCCCATTTCTGTAACCAAGGTGATGAAAGCCCCTTGTCTAGTCTGGGAAAAAAACTTTAACCGTTGCGATATAGTGTAAAGAAATTGCCAAACTAATTATACCGGGAGCTCCCTTCAGCCAAAATGATAGGGCAGTTAAGAACGAATAAGTGAGATCGGGGAAAATGTTCCCCAAGACCAACTTTGGGGAAACATTTACACATTCAACCAAAAGGCCATTTTTTAATGAGCCAGTAAACTAAACCAAACACCACTACCAGCCCTATGGCTAACAGGCCAAAACGCGACTTCCTACTTTTATCCACCTGCTGTGCTTTTGTTTTTAACACTGTGCTTTCCGTTCTGGTGGTTTGGCGCTGGAACTGATGGCCCGATTGCCGTTGCTGCTGCACAACCCGTTTTTTACCGGCTTTTCCGCTTAACACCACTTTTTCGGCCATGCCTTCGAAACCATTTTCGGCACTGTAGAGAAATTTCCCCAATGGGGTAATTCGCACCTCATATTCGCTGTTACTGGTATCGAGTAGAATGGTGTTTTCCTCTGCCCGGCTTTGCTCATTGTGGTGTTCCTGGTTATAGCTGTTCGATTGGAGATCTTGCAGTAGCAATGTCTTTTTGCTTTTTAACGAGCCGCATGCCAAAAGCATTGTACTCAATACGATCAAGAGCTTCAATTCAGATTTCATCATCTCCTCCTTTCCTATTGCTCCAATCGGCAAAGTATTTAACCGCTTTTAAAGCCCGCCGCTTTCGGTACACGCCATCTCCTTCCCTGCTGCCCGCCATATTGGTATTGCCCTCTATGGTAATCAGCCAATCGCCATCCCGCCGTTCTGCAAAACCACAGTGTGCTATGCGCTTCAACTGGTTAAAATAAATACCAAATACTACTGCGCGGCTAACCTCTTGGGTACGTTTATTTACCGGAAATAAGGCCGGGCTCCAGGCCGTGCGCGGTGCGCTGTAGCCGGCCTGTCCAAAAACCCAGCTTACAAAAGCCGCACACCAGGGGCTGCCCTCTCCAATATTTACATAGCGCAGGTAGGCAGCTACCCGCGGCCCGTCGTTACGGCCAGATGCTTCGCGTACGCCCAGTTCTTTTTTGGCTATCTGCAAAAGCTTTTCGCCATCGGCCGTTGCCCGGTTAGCCGCCGGTTTTATACTATTGCGGCCAGGCAGGCTATACCCGCCAAAAAGAGCAAAGCAAACGATGCCCAGAAAAAACCTAATTGTTGCCATGAGCTGAGTTGTTTAAACTGTAAAACCATATCTGTTAAGTTAAGCAGGCCAAGGGCCAGCCAAAAGCGGTACAAGAGCCACCAGGTCATTTGCAGCAGCGCTACATAACACAACAGGCTCAGCAAAATCAATTGCCAAATGCCTGCATCGAGCAGGGCAGCCGTGGGTTCGATGGTTGTTAAGATGTTGGGGAGTGTAAGCCAGCCCAAGATCAGGATCGTGGCCAGCATCAATTTCTCGAGCAACTGCTTTTTTGGCACCAGTGCCGTTAAAGCCATTTTTATCGTTTTCATTTTCTTTCTGGTTAAAATTGCCCAAGCCCGCATTATTGCGGGGCTTGGGCGGGTTAATCATCATTAATTAAGGCATGGTGTAGGTGCCCAGGTATTGGCTGTTTGCTACGGCAGTGGCGTCGCGGTTTACCGCAAAGGCCCATGCATGGAAAATATCGCCGCTAAAGCCGGCACCAATTACCGCTGTATAGGTTAATGCGGCGCGCTGCGCTTCTTCATACACCAGGTACATGTTTTTGGTGGCGTTAAAGAGCACAACGGTAAGCACATCATCGGTAAAGGCATTGTAACGGTTTAAAATACCCTGCCAGTTCAATAGCAGATCTGCACCCTGCAGGGCAGCGCTAAGGCCGTGAAAAATCGAGAGCGAACCCTTACTTAATACAACCTGCGAAAAATCGATCTCAAAATCAGGGTAGTTACCTACTACCGCCTGGTTTAAGAAAATCTTTACCGCCGCATTGTAGCCTGTGAGCTTGTTCAGCTGTTTATCTTTAAAGCCAATGTTTAAAATGTCCTTAATTGGGCTCAGGTAGAGCGCGGCAAGGGAAAACTTGCTGCGTTGTGCCAATTGCGGTTCAGTACTGGGTTTACTGCTCTTTTTAGGCAGACCCCTCAGGTAATCTACACTGCGCCAGGTACTGCCAATAACACTGCCTACCTTGCCGGAGAATGCGCCATTTACGCCTTTTGAATATCGTCCCATAATTTTTGTTTTTTAAGTGAAAAAATGTTAATTCTAAAAGGATTTCTATGATACCGGTATTGTTAAATCCATATCGCAAACCTAATGGCTTAGCCGTAATGCCACCTTATTTTGAGCTCAAATGAGCCAAATTGAGCCCATTACGGCTCATCTTGAACTGAAATGAGCCATGGATAGTACATTGGGCTGTACACGATAGAGGGTGGTTTTGGCAACCTGCCTGCAGGCAGCCTAACCCTAAATAGTGTGTATGCCGGCCCTAAACCAAGCCTGGCTTTACCTTTTAGGTAAACAAAAGGTAAAGCCGGGGTAACCATTGGGTAAGCCAGGGGTAAACCTGGGGTAAGCTTGGTACCAGCAAGGGGTAAAGAAAAGGTAAAGGATAGGTAATTAAATACGGCCCTTACGCTGGCTTTCCAGGTAGGCACCCAGCAGGTCTTTAAGGTAAAAACGATCGCCGCCAGGCAGTTTAATCGGTTTTAACGTACCATCTTTTACCTTACGTTTGTAGGTGCTTTCGCTTATTTTAAGGTAGTCTTTTACCTGCTGCCGGGTAAGCTGCGATTTAGGATCGCCAAAGAGGTCGATAAAGGTAAAGGCCAGTTGTTCTTTGTTGAGTACAAGGTAAATATTGTACATAATTTGTACGAGTGCTTCGAGGTTATTCATATGGTAAGATGTTTTAATCGTGGTAACCTCCTGCAGAAGGGTAAAACGGCGCACCGAAATACGCGACTGAAAGAATGTTTCCACCTGAAATTCAAACTATTAAGCCGGTTATACTGAAGTAACCAAAACAGGTTAAAATGATAGGTATTTCACTACCTGTCGTGGCGCAAAATAATGGCAGGTCCGGCTTAAAAGTCGCGATAAAATTTAAGTATGCTAAAGCGTTAATGGTTCGGGCCACCGCCTTGGGGCGGCTTGCCTTTAAGGTTAGGGATAACCCCTGCTCCGGCATATTAACCGGGGGTTGAAAGGGATACTGTGTAGCCTTTTAGGGCGGGTTTTCAGTGCAGCACCCGCAGGTTTATGCACTTCGGTAAATGGTTCAATTAATAGGGATGAAAAAGTAACTGCTGTTAATTTTTTCATCGTGTAAAATATTTATCTGTTTACAAATAAAACAATTTCGCCAGCATTTGTCAAGTGGGTACCGGGTTGCGCGGGGTTGCCGGGCCAGCAACTTGACAAGAACCTAAAAGCTTTTTTCTTTACCCGAAAAAAGAATATCATGGAAAACGAAAGCTATTTTAAAAAAATCGGGGTTTACCTCAGCACCTCCTACGCGTTAAGATGTTACCTGGGCTACATCCAGGAAGAGCACGTGTTTAAAAAGAAACAGGTTATCAATGTTTCTGACCGATACTTTTCTACTTTACTCTTTGTGGGTACAGGTACGCTGAGGTTATATGCCGTTAAAAACGAAGAAGAAGCCACCATCCTGTTCTGGCAAAAAGGCCAGTTTATCCCACCAATGCACACGCTGGGCCAAGACACGCAAAAAGAAATTTACATCGAATTTCTGGAAGAAACTACCCTGATTGGCTACTCCGAAAAACACACCACCAACCTGTATAAATTGTTTCCTGAGTTTCAGGAACTTATCAGCAAACTTTATCAACAACAGGTAACAGAACTGATTATGCATGCCCAATCGCTGGCACATCTCAATGCCAGCGGCCGTTTTAATGCGCTCATGAAATCGAAACCAGCACTGTTTAACCTCTGCGAACTCAAAATAATTGCCAATTATTTGGGCATCCATCCAAAAGTGTTAAGCCGTTTAAGGGCAGAAGCCGTAAAAAAGTAGTTTACATTACCCCTATTCCATTTGCCACCGCTTGTTTGGTAACTTATATGGCCTTCGGTTAGAACAGCCTGCACCGAACTTTATAGCAGATTTAATATATCTCCCTAAAAAAATAAAGTTTATGCAAGTAAATTTAACCAAAAGCGCCTATTGTACAGGTTACCTCCTGCTCATTGTTTTATGGGGCAGCACCGCCGCAAGTAAACTGGGCGATCTTAACGAATTTAAAACCGAACTGGCCAAACAAGTTTTCTCTGAAAAATTTGCTGCATGGCTGCTAATTGCCGTCCCCTCTGCAGAACTTATTGCTGCAACCCTGCTTGCCTTTAGCAAAACCAGGTTATACGGCCTCATTGTATCGCTGGTATTGATCGGCACTTTTACCCTTTACATTGCGCTCATCCTTGCAGGCTATTTTAACAGAGTACCCTGTAGCTGTGGGGGTGTACTAAAATGGCTCGGCTGGAAAACGCATCTCATTATTAACCTCGTATTTACTGCAATCACGATAACTACCCTATCTATTCACCTAAAGCGGGAGGTGCGTGACAAAGAGTAAAAGCCTAAACGGATACCGGTCATATCCAAATACAGAAAAAAAATCAACCGATCGAACGGCCACAGCAAAAGATCAACTTCATTCACCTTCCCAAAAATGATAAGGGAACCATTTTAAAAAAACATGTTAAAAAAACTAAACATTGGCCTTGTAGCCCTCGTATTGGGGTTCGGCCTAACCATTACCACAAGTGCATTTAAATCAGCCAAAACAGACATCCAGTGGAATTTCGTTGGCGACCAGCTATCTGACGCTACAAACGGCCATGAATATTCTACCACCATGAGCCCGCCTACCAGCTGTAACTCGGGCAGTGCCGCGCCTTGTTACCTGATTACACCCGAAACGGTTGATACGCAAGACAAGCTGACCGATTACATCCTCGATACCTACGGCAGCAGTGCAGCCGATGTTAGGGATGCTGCCCCGGCCAAACGCGCATTGTAAATAAACAAGGGCCTGGTGAAATTAACCGGGCCTTTGTTTTACCGTTCATTCTGTGGCATGCCGGTCAGGGCAATAATATCTTCGGGCAGCGGCAGCGCGTAACGCTTATCGTTTGGTTCCAAAGTATAAACGGTTCCGGCTATGGTACGGGTAAGCACTATACCCTGGCCATCAGCATTCAGCCGCTTAACATCTATCCACCTCAGCCCCCTCATTACCAATTCCTTCCTCCTTTCGTTTAACACCATGTTCAGCGCCGTGGCTTTGTTGGCGGCCGCCAAAGGTACAAATGTTCCGGTTTTAAACCTGGCTAACAAAAGCCTGTTCAGCGTCTGCATGCCTGCCTCTACTTTTCCGTTTCGCACCTGGCACTCGGCCAGGGTGAGGTACATTTCATCAGTGGCCAATCCGAAAAAAAGCGCGGGCTGGAAATAGGTGCCTTTAAAATAATAAGCGCCGCCGTTCTGTAAATAAAAAACCGGCTTCCTTAAATCATCAGCCTGGTAGCCTGATAAAAGCCCGGGAACAATTTTTGCCCTGGTGCTGCTTACAATGGTTGCAGGCGGCACAAAGGTGGCAAAAATCACTTCAGGGTTAAAAAGCGCCACCGGATAGCGGTCGGCTGCATTGAGTTTATTGTAATCCAAAAGTGCCGCATTAATCCGCAGGCAGGAATCGGCATAACTTTCGGCCGCCTCATAATTGCCCATGTACAAGAGGGTACGTGCCAAAAGCCCATAGGCACTGGCCTTTGATGGCCTCGTGGCACTTAATGCCTTTTCGGGCAAAAGCGGTACCGCTGCTTTTAAATCGCTTAGTACCTTGTGGTACCCCTCGTGCACAGTGGCCCTGGTTGATGGGGTATTAAAATCGGCTTGTGGGCGTAGCGGGATCCCCAGATCAGCAGGCGAAGAAACCTGGTAAGCCTTAGCCCAAAGGCCCATCCCCTGCAAAAAGCATTTGGCCCGGTATACCAGCGCCTGCCCTTTTACATTGTTAAAGGCGGCATCCCTGGTTAGGGTTGATGCTTCCAAACCCTCCAATACCGCATTACAGGCATATACTGCTTTGTACAGGTAAGCCCAATCGTTACTTCCCGGTTCAAACAAATTATCTTTTTGCCAGCTGTACATCCTGCGCTCATACTCACCTGGCAAGGCAGCAAGATCGGCATCGGTAAGGTAATAATCATCGGCCGAGATTTCTGCCGAGATCAGGTCGTTCGCGCTGAGCACCCCGAAATTATCCATCAGGGCCTGAAAATCGCCCAGGGTTGAGGGCACCACCAGCCGCTGATCGGGTTTTTCATCCAAAAGCTGCTGGCAGCCCGCTATCCCAACAGCAAAAGCAGCCAGCAATAGCCAATAGTTAAAATGTTTTCTCTTTTTTATCATCATAATTTTTTTTTAAAGGCCTGCCCTTAAGCCGAAAGCCAAGGTTTGGCCCGGCGGTAAGTTAAAGCCGCTGGTTACATATTCAGGGTCGAGGTGATGTTTATTTGCCCTGTAAATGATCCCTACATTAGCCAGGTTGGCAAACAGGTGGAGTGTTTTTAAACTGATCTTTTTTGTCAGGGATTTTTGAAAAGCGTAATCCAGGTTAATGTATTGTATGCGGATATGGTCGCCCTTATCAATCAGTACCTCAGCAAAGCGGTAAAAAGACTCCCTGCTGCCCGAAACCGGATAGGGCATTGAAGGCACCTGGGTAAATTGCTCATCACCCGGGGCTTTCCAGCGGTTACTATAATCGGCATGGCCCCTACCGCTGGCAAACAGGCTGCTGTAATCAATCCCCTTGCGCCTGAAATAATAACCCAACTTAAAACTGAGTGCTACCGACAGCATAAAACCTTTATACCCGAAATCGTTTACCATGTTGCCGAAATAGCGTGGCAGCGCCGAACCATGAAATACCAGGTCAGGCAGTTTAGTGCTGCTGATGATACTGCTATAGGCCTTGCTCGGCTGGCCGTTTAAAAAACCCATGGGTTCGCCCGTTGTCCCATCGAGCCCTGCCCAGCGGTACGAAAAAATGGAATATACCGGCAATCCTTCCACGCCCGATACCACCGCATCAGCCTGTAAAAAATTGCTTCCCTGTACCGATGGCAGGTAATATTTAACCACTTTATCTTTATACACCGAAAGGTTAAGCGTGGTGCCCCAGGTAAAGCTGCCCTGCAGGTTCGTGGCATTCAGTTGCAGGTCTAAACCGTTCCCTTCAATTTCGGCAACGTTGCGTAATACCGTAGTGCCTACCCCGGTGGTATAATCGATGGGGTAAACGCCAAACAGATCTGAAGCATGTTTTTGATAATACTCTACACTGCCCGATAGCCTGGCTTTAAACAAACTAAAATCGAGCCCCACGTTCAGCATCCTTACCGTTTCCCAGCGCAGCCCGGGGTTGGCATATTTATCGAAAATGGCATATGGCGATAATGTATAAGGCGAATTTACCTGGTAACGGATGGTATTTACCCCACTCATAGACGGATCGGCATTGCCGCTAAAACCCAGGGTTGATCGCAGTTTCAGCTGGTCTACAAAACCTACGTTAAAAAAAGGCATTTTGGAAATATCCCAGCCCAGGCCTACGCTCCATAAAGGTTTCCATTTATTGTTGGTGGCTATGCCGAAGAGATTAGACGCATCGGCCCGGGCACTGGCCGATAGCGTATAGGTATTGTTTAAAGTATAGGCCACATTAACGAATTGCGAGAAATAGTTATTGGCCGACTGGCTTAAACCATTACCATCGGGTATATAGGCGGCGCTCCCGGTAACCGAATTGGGGAACGTACGCGTATAATCTACCTGCCCGGTGGTGAGTTTATCGGTATCCAAACCGTACATCCTGCCCGATGCCCCGGTAGACCGGGCTTTCCTCCACTCCAGCCCAAGCAAAGCATCGAGCCGGTGCGCCGCCCATGCCCGGTTAAAATCGAGCTGGCCGCGGTACTGTTCAAATCGCAACCGCGCCTCGTTTCTGTCTAAAATGGCACCTACCGGTATAGGGTAGCTTACCGCCCCGCCTATACCCACCTGGGCAAAACTGTTAATCAGGTTACGGGTATAATAGCTGCCTAAAGCCTGTAAAATTTCCCGGTTGGTACGCTGCTCTTCTATATTGTATTTAAGCGATGCTTTAAAACCCAGTGGCAGTTGATAAGCCAGGTCGAAACCGGCCACGAGGTCGGTAAGCCTGGTTACATTATCGGTGTATTGATCATCCAACAGCGGATAATACGACCAATCTAACAGCTGCGCTACCGCTGGCGAAGCCAGGTAGGCTGCCCGGTAATTTTTGGTAATGGGCAAAGGGTTACCAGCAGCATCGGCAAAAGCCGCGTAAGGATAGAGAGACGATGTGCTCGTTATGCCGCCAATGCCCGGCCGGCCCGCCGTAACTTTGCCGCCCGTATAACTGAACACCGTATTCAAATTCAGGTTGCGCAGCAACGTTAAACTGTTGCTCAGCCTCAGGTTCTGCCTGGCATTCTGCCCATCCAGGTTATCTGTATTATGGTTATAACCTGACGAAATGAGCCAGGCATGCTTTTCGCTCCCGCCCGATAGCGCGAGGGCGTATTGCTGGTTAAGCCCAGTTTGATACACATAACGGTTAAAATCGTCGTAAACGTCGTGCGCGGCAAAGCCTGCCTTGGCCTGTAACAGATCGGCATCTGATAGTTGGCCCGCAGCATTCAAAATCAGCAGCTCTACAAAAGGCGTTAAGGCAGGTTTCTGTGTAGAATTGATCAGGCTGGTATAATAGCCCTTGCCGTATAAAAACTGTTCTACCTCCAATGCATCGGCTGATGAAATGCGTTGCTCATACCGCAGATTGGGCTTTTGCACTGCGCCTATACTAGCCGAAAAGCTGGCGGAAAATGGCGTATTCTTTTTGCCTTTTTTGGTGGTAATTACTACCACGCCATTCCCCGCACGGGTGCCCCATATCGATGCGGCCGCAGCATCTTTTAAAACGGTAATGCTTTCTACCTCTTCGGGGTTGATATTGGCCATATCGCCTGCATAGGGGAAATCATCCACCACGATGAGCGGATCGCGCGGCCCGCGGATGGTGCTCGTGCCACGTATCGAAAACTTACCTGTTGCCGAGGTACTTCTATCGAAAGTGAGCCCGTTGCCAATGGCCTCCAACCTGTCGAGGATGTTTTTGCCCACCTGCTGATCGAGCCTGGCTTTATCCAGCCGATCAAACGACCCGGTGGCCCGGGTGCGATCCAGCACCTGGTAACCGGTGCTTACCGTTACCTCGTTCAACTGGTTATCGGCCGGGAGTAAGCTGGCCACAAATGTTTTTGCTAAAGGGATAGTAATTGCAATGGAATAGGTTTTAAAGCCCACCGCACTAGCCATAAAACGGTAAGTACCGGCAGGCAACATAAGCGAAAACCTGCCCTTGGCATCCGTTTGGGTTTTATGTGCCTTACCATCGGCCCCTATAAGCTCGATATTTGATAAAACGGCAGTACTATCAGCAGCGCTTAATGTTGTACCGCTAAAGCTGAGTTGCCCCAAAGCCAATAGCGGGCAGCAGCTTATCAATAAGATTGTAAAGTATATATTTCTCATCGCGGTTTGTATAAAGTTGGTTTAGTTGCCTGGTCGCTGATCAACATTATCATTATTTTTTTCTTCGCCGGCCGCAGGCGCAGGCCATAAGGCCCAAGCCCGGCATTTACCTCCTGCAGGTTGCCCGTTCTGCTGATCCTGACCGATATCCGTTCGCTGATGTCGGTGTGGTTCATTACCGGTAGGCTGTTCCACGTCAGGTTTTCGAGCCGATCGGCCAGTGCATCAACCGGAACATTTTTTAAGTTTAATGCCCCCTGCTGGCCTGCACCTTTTACCAAACTTTCATCACCATCGTGATTTAAAGGCGTACCTGCGGTACTGTAACGCTCCAGTATAAGGCAGTTGGTTTTTTCGGTTTTAAAAGTGGCCACATAGGGCGAGTAGGTATTCAGGTCATGGAGCATCATGGAGTATAACTGGGCCGAAAAGCGTTCGGGTACCACAAATTCGTAATTGTATGTATCCTGTAAAAAGCCTGCCTCGCTAGCGCCCGCATACCTGATCTGTTGATCTGAAAAGCGCCACCCCAAAGCCCGTTGCAGCTGCCTGGCTATGGTGCTGTACAGGCTAAAAAAACCGGTATTGGTAAAGGCACGCCCTACCAACGCACCCGATTTAGCTTTACGGAACTGTGTGCCGCTGGCCAGGCCAGATACCCGCCCCTGGGTTAACAGGCTGTACTTTTGCAAACCTTCAGTTGGGAAATCGGCCGAACTGAATAAAGGCAAAGCCGGGTCGATATTCTTTTTGTTGGTGAAGGCGCTACCCTCTCCCTGCAGTGCCTGCAACAATTTCGCTTCTTCCAGTTCTTCTTCGCCGGTAATGGCCAGTACCCTACCATCTCTCCCGATCCATACATAATGCGGTATGGTGCGGTGCGGGAAAGTGCGGTTCAGCAGTGTATCGGCCACAATAGCGGTAAAGGCCTCGCCATGCTCATTCTTTCTTTTCTGCAGAAATGCGCTTGCCCTGGCAAGAGGTTCGTTATTTACCAGGATGATCTGCAGATCGTGCTGGTATTGCTGCTGCAGGCTTTTCATTTTCGGGAAACTGGCAATACAGGGCACACAGTAAGTGGCCCAAAAATCGAGCAAGATCAGTTTGCCCCGGTAAGCATTGAGCCTTATTGGGCTGGCAAGGCTATCGGTTAAAAAAGCGTGGTTAGGGTACGCCCACACCCCGGCAGGAACGGCCTGGCCAACGGTAATCCCGCTGGCTGGCCTCGTTCCCTGTGCGGCAACCCTATTTGCGGTTAGGGCCGTAAACAGCAAAAAAAATAGCAATATGTTTAAAAGCCGATCGTAAAAACCGGGGCGTAGCCTCCCCTTTACGATCGCCATCGTGGTTTGGTTCATAGAAATTTTGGTTAAGTTGATTAAGAAAATCCCGATCGTTCGATCGGAAAAAAGGAACAAAATGCAGGGAACCAAATTGGTACTGCCTCAATAAAAACCCTTTCAACAGCCCCTGCACCGCCCAACCACTATACCGGGTTTTTCGGCTTTAAGGCATACAGCCTGTTAAAAGGGTAATAGTTACTTAATTTCATAACCCGCCTCCGCCTTATCGGTTAAATAAAAAGGTGCCATAAAATTCACATTACAATTTAAACCCCAGGCCGCCCTGCCGTAAACCGTACAGAAACAGGTAAAATCATCAGGCACTGGCTTCTCCCCGGCTGTATGCTGTGATGCCTGCCTTACCGCTGGCTTTGGCGCGTTACTGCCCACCGGCCAAACGCTCAGTACCGCAATGGGGCTATACAGAAAAGCCCAGCAAAGAAAAAAAAGCGGCAGGTAACGATGGTGAGGTTTCATGGTACAGGATTAAAATTTTAGCTGAAAAATGGCTTAGCGGCGAAATGCCTGCCATTGCGTTAAAAAAAAAGGCAAAAACCAGCCCCCCGCCTCAAAGAGGCAGCTACGGGAAACCGTATTGCGAATGAGGAAAAAGATGCTTACCTTGTGATTGCGAAACACCATTGTAGCACCCTTGCCTAAAAAGCAATTAAGGGCTGGTACCAAGCTAAATTAACCCACCGGGGACTTTGTGCGCTCTCATCACACCTAGCCTCTGCTCTTTCGGGCTATTTTATACCTGGTAATGCTGGCCTGCACTACGATGGAGAACAAATAACGTTCTTTAACAAGAGTTGTAGGGAATAATCTTTTACCACTTCCCCGAAGTGATCACAATTGATGGCGGTTAATTTGTTCGTTTTCATAAACGGTAGTTTTATGTAAAACGATGTACCCCAAAAGCAAAAGGAAACCAGATTGGTGAGAAATCAATAAGGCGGACTCCAATGCTTTTGAACGTGGTACCGTCAAGAACCGCTCAAGCCGAAGCTTGAGTTCTGCAAAAGACTAACATGAAGTCCGCCCTATTGAATATAAGGTATCACGAAGATAACAAAATCCAATAGATACGGCGAACTCACGGTCGGCTCATGCAGAAAGTTTGACGGTTTTCGTTCATGAGTGACATCGTTAAAGCCAGGTTATCCCCAACTCAATTTGTCGCTATAAATAACTGATAACAAATATATAAAAGTTGATTAATAAAAGCAACTTTTTATTTAAATAATTTTATGATCAATCGAATTGGCGAGGTTTTAAAAGAAAAAAAAGCAGGTAACAAAGACTTAGTTAAATTCCTAGAAGTTAAAAAGTCGACAGTATCGAGATGGGTTAATAATAAACAACAGCCACCACTTGGAACTTTAAATAGGATCGCCGAATTCTTGCGAGTCGATATCAGAGAATTATTGCATCCAAGCGATTGGAGTAATAGTAAAGTAGAAGAATTTAAGAAAAGTAAATAATACTGTAACGGCTAAGAAATATGGGGTTTATTGAACAGCGATTTACATTTCCTTTGAGAAAACCTAACGGGGAAGTAATGAAATAGTAAAAACCAGAAAGGATAACATTATTCCCCCAATAGCAATTTCGCCCCAAGTATAGTATTTGCCGTTTTCTTTTGGCACAATGAGAGACAGCATGTCTGAAAGACCTTTTCTTAAGTTTTCCATGGTAGTAAAATTATTTATAAAAATAACAGAATTTTAATCTGAATGCATAGCGAATAGAACTCTTCAAAACATAGATATCAAATTGCAATGAAGAAATGAAACCATTATTGTTGCTTATTCTCAATTCAACTATTATAATTATTACCAACTGCTATTAGAAAGCGCTACCTAGATAGTGAAATACAGCATATGAGTTACATCGAAAACTAACACTCCTCAAAAATGAACAGCATAATTTTTTGTTTAATTATTACTATCTCGGTAGCATTATATTTATGGATAAGAAAAATCGACGAAGAGACTATTTTAATATTTCTACTCTGCGCATTCTGCGTTATGCTGTCCATAAGTTTCCTTGAAATAATAGCTAAAAGGTATGAAATTTTTGATGGAATTGGAGATTTAGATATGAGTGCGACGGGACAAGTCGGTGATTTTATAGGTGGCGTAGTTGGCACATTGGTTGCCGCTATCAGTATTGTACTTTTATATAAAACGCTGACAGCTCAACGAGAAAGTTCTAATAATCAAGCAAATGAATTTGCGAAGAGCCAAAATGAGAGCAGATTTTTCGAATTACTGAGAATTCACAGAGACAATGTTAGCGAAATAGAATTCGAGTATATTGAAAATAAGAGTAAAATAGCTAAATCAAGACACTTTTTCGTTGTTGCCCATAAACAATTGGAATTTGCTTTTACAGAATTCGACGAATACATAAATCATTACAAATTATCTATTTCTGATATATACGAAAACGAATATTTAAATAAGTTAAAGGAAAACAAAACTATTATTGATCGAAATATAAATGACTATATACTGTTGGCCAAAATGGATGTGTGTTACTTAGTCTTATTTTTTGGTGTAGGAAAAAATGGAAAGGAGGAAATAATTGAAATATTAAATGCAAAGTATAAAAATTCATTCGTGAATGCTATTATTGACTTTTATAGAATGAAACCCTCTGGATCTTCGAAATATCATAAAACATGGAAAGCTCTAATTAAAGACAATGAATTCTTCAATAATTATGAAGCTATAGCACAAGAAAGGGAAGACTGTGAAAATGATGAAACGCCAAATAACGACTTAGCTTATGGATATAATAATCAATCTGCTTATTATCCTGACAACTATATTAAGTATTACGGTGGCCATCGATTTAGGCTAGGGCACTATTATCGTCATCTATATCAACTTGTTTGTTTTGTACATTACAATACTGAACTTTCACCGGATGAAAAAAAGAATTATACACGGATAATAAGAGGACAACTTTCAGACTATGAACAAATTTTATTTTTTTATAATAGCATATCTCAGCTCGGCCGAGTTTGGGAGTTGGCAAGTAATAATAATGAAAGTATAGATAAAAATGATCATTTAATATCCAATTACAATCTTGTAAAAAATATATCTAAGAGACCCTTGGTTAATAATATACAAACTCAATCAATCTATCCATGAAAGACAAGTTTTCATGCTTCTTACACCCTAAAAAAGATGACTATGCGGAAAAATCACTTGATGACAAATGTCCTGAGTGTAATTTACCATATGGTTTTCCTTTATTAGAAGATTTTATGCCTGAAATAATAAATGAGTATAAAATTGTCCAACCATTGGGAAGAGGGTTTTATGGCGCGACTTACCTGGCCGAAAGAGATACTAAGATCAGAACAAAAAAAGTTGTTCTAAAAATCGTTCCGAAAAAAATCTACCAGCTTTTTGAGAAAGACTTTTATAATGAGTGTAGAACACACGTTGAAGCGGCAATTGAAGCTGATCATATTGCAAATGTAGATGATGCTTTCGACGAAATAATTGAATTCAAAAATGGAGAAAATATCGATTGTTATGTTGCTATATTAGATTATATAGAGGGACAAACATTAAAATCTTATATACATTCGACTGTTTTAATTCCCGTACAGACAATAGCACAAATTGCTATAGACTGTCTTCGAATTCTTGATGAATTACATAAAAGAAATCTTTTTCATAATGATTTACACTTTGGCAATTTAATTGTAAGTGACTTAAAGAAAAATAATTACAGGATTGGCGAAATCAACGGAGCTATAAAAGTATATGTAATTGACTTTGGATCTTCTGGGAGTAAATCTCAAAGCGACCCAGAAAAAAACAGATTAGGAGATCTGCATTGGGTTGCAAAAATTTTAGAAATTTTAAGTAAAAAAATTCTAGATTCTCCGAATACTTCAGAAGAAAGAGATTTTCGCCTAGCTTTATTATTGGAGGAACGAGCCAAAATAATATTTCCATCTGTATCTAGTCAACGTGTCTTTTCTTTTGATGAAGTAATTTTACATATCAGGCAGGTTTTCACTCAGGTTACATCTCCTTGGAAAGATCCATTTGAGCTAAGGAGTTTCAAAGATTCTTATAACGCTCAAACCCTTTCTCCTTGGTTTGTTCCTTACCTATTAGTCGATGATGAAGATAAGTGGATTTCTGAAATTACGAGTAGAGGTCCCCAAGTTATAACAGGTATGAGGGGATGCGGTAAGACTATGTTAATAAGGGCATTGCAATTTCATGCGAGAGCAACACCACAAAATGAAACGGAAAAAAAGGAGCAATCCAATATTTTAAACCGACTACGTAAGGACAATTATTTAGGAATCTACGTATCATGTACTAGGCTGCTAGATAGCTTAGGTTCACACGAGCAGTCTTTAAATTCTCCATTCGAGAGGCTTTTTGTAGCCTATTCCCTCGAAGCCTTGAATGCGATCAGACACTTGAGAGAACTCAATTCTAATGCTATAAAGTCTGATGCCTTCAAAATTATAGCCGAAGTAGTGGAAGCTAATATCAGCAATTGCCAACCATTTAATCAAACAACATCTGAATATGAGATTGAAAAGTCTCTAGTAAGTATTTTAAATATTCTTAGTAAAGGAGGGCAAAATCTAAAAATATCTTCTAATCCTGCTATAGTCTTTAATGAACTAGCAAAAGCGATAAGAGATTGCTCCCATAATTGGTCTAGTACATATATACTCTTTCTATTGGATGATGTTTCTACTAGATTTTTAAATGATCAAAATATTATTTCATTGGTTTCTTCACTACTTTTTCAAAGCGAAGTTTGTGCTTTTAAATTCACAACTGAAGCACAAACACTGGAAATGGTAATAAATTCGCCAGGCAATATTGAACAAGCAAGAGTAGGAAGGGATTATCAAATATTTGATTTAGGAGAACAGGTTAACGATAAAATTCACTCAAACAAAAACGAAGGCATAGCATTTGTTGAAAAGATATTATTTAAACGTTCACTTTATCACTCAGGGCATCCCAAGAACATCTCCCCAAGCGATTTATTAGGCAACCAAACTCTTCAAAATATCGCTATTTCGATAGCCACAGAAAGTAAATCATCTTCAAAAAAAACAATTTACCATGGTATAACGGCTATAGCTGGTGTATGTGTAGGCGATATTGGTGATATAATAACACTATACGAAAAAATATTAAAAAACTGGAAAAAAAATACCCCTTTACCTATAAGCCCTAAAGCACAAAATGAATCATATCTTGAATTATGTAATTCAAGAATATTTGATATAAATAGAAGGAGTACTAAGTTGTTTGATTTTGCGGAATCCTTTGCGGAAGCTGCACATCATCTTTTGGTACAATCATATAAACGAAGTAAAACTGCTAATAAATTGAGATTGAGGCAATATTCTTCTATTTTTATCAACATTTCAAGTGGGAATATTCATGAGCAAAACAAACAGGTTAGGGAGTTAATTGACGCAGGAATTTTCAATTTTTCCGGTGGGCCTGAAGCCTCGAGGACTAATAGGCAAGGTCTAAATCCTCAACAACAATATAAATTAACATTTCGTAAGATATATGGCCTCAACAAACACATTGGCCTCTCTCAGAGCGATCGTTTTGAGCTCTCTGGAGAAGCTTTAGAAAAATGGTTGAGTAATCCAAAAAATGGAAAAGAGATATTAATTAGAAATTTGGCTAAAGATACTATTTATACTGAAGTAGATGCGTTAGATTCCGAAGAAACAAATTTTGTAGGAGATAAAGGATATCAAACAAATTTATTTGATAACATTAAGTTCCCAGAAACTAATAAGAAAAACCATGAAGATAATCTCGCTTTTTTAATGGACAAGCTTCCGTTAATATACCCTCAAGAAATTTCACTTTCTGCCATAAAAAAAATATCGACTTACATCAGTTCTTACGGATTTGAGGAGGCTACATTAGCATCCGCAAAAAATCTACTGTCATTAAAGGCAATCCCAGCAATCTTCATAGAATTTGACGAGATCGGACAAAAGGAAAGTATAAAAAAATTAGCCACCAAAGTTGACTTAAAATATTCTGAGGTTAATTATACGGCATTCGATCTAAAAAAATCAATTGTAAAGGCAAGTACCTTATTAGATATCACAGGAATACCGCAATCCCTTATATTTAAGCTTGTAGCCAACAGCTTAAACAAAAATGGTGAAATAAGTATAGCACTTACCAAAGCAAAAAAATATTATCCACTAAATGAAGATATTACCAATATCTTAGACAAAAGCAAAGAATCTGAAGATAAAACAGCGATATTAAAATCTATATCTGAAGTACTAAAGGGTGAAGGTGGCCCTTATAAAATCATACCTCTGCTTCCTGTCGAAACGAATTATTCGATACGTAGAGTTTTAGTTGCGTTCGC
Organism: Pedobacter zeae; assembly: GCF_014196715.1. GTDB lineage: Bacteria > Bacteroidota > Bacteroidia > Sphingobacteriales > Sphingobacteriaceae > Pedobacter > Pedobacter zeae. The sequence continues at coordinate 740,117 of NZ_JACIEF010000001.1, read as the reverse complement.
ATCAGCTAAACACGAGCGGCTATATTCTTTGTTAGATGAAAGAGAATTTGACAGAATTATCATTATAATCCCAAAAGGCAACTCATCTAGAAATAGACTCGCAAGAATAGCAGCAGACATTGCTTTAACGAGGTTTAATAATTGTGAATTACATGAAATAGATGAAGATTCGGTAGATGAAACTATCAAATTCATAGCATTACAATATCAGACTTATTTTATAAATCAGAATTTCAGCTTTGAGATCGCTTTAAGTGGCAATAAAATTCAAGCATTATCGGCTGCACTAGTATCACAGTCGCTAAAAATTAACCAATGTTGGTATATACATCCTTCAAGATGGGATACTAAACGTTTTACTAAAGGAGCAGAAAAAACTATTATTTACAAAATAAAAAATAATAAATGAAGGCTACGAACATCTAATCAATCACCATGAAAAACTATATCGCCGAAACTGCAAAACCAAAACCAAAATCTACCATAAATTCCTACAGAAGTTTTGGCTATAACCTGTCTACAGCGATAGCTGACATTATAGACAACAGCATTTCTGCAAGTGCTGATGAAATTCGTATTGAATACCAATGGAAGGGACAGAACTCTTTCATTTCTGTCCTGGATAATGGCAGCGGAATGAATCAGGAAGAATTGGTGATAGCTATGACGCCTGGAAGTAAAGACCCTGAAGAAGAAAGGCACGAGAAAGACTTAGGAAGATTTGGGATGGGTTTAAAAACCGCTTCATTTTCACAATGTAAGCGGCTTACATGTATTACTAAAAAAGAAAACTATAACCTTATCAAACGTTGTTGGGATATCGATTTTATCAATGACGAAAATGAATGGTTTCTTTTAGATTTTGTTTCGGAAAGCTCTTTTTTAGATATTATTGAGAACCAAAAATCTGGCACTTTAGTTCTATGGGAAAAATTAGATAGAATAGTTGGCAATGCCGATATAAATAATGAAGCAGTTAAAAATGCATTTTACCAAGAAATGCAAATAGTAAGAACGCACTTAGCACTCGTTTTCCATAAATTTATTGAAGCAAAAAAGATTAAAATTTATTTTCAAAATGAAGAATTAGAACCCATTAACCCCTTTCTATTAAATCTGGCTGCGAAGCCAGAAATGGGCTTACCAGAGACTTTTGGTAATGTAGAAATTACCTATTTCATTTTACCACACATGTCAGAAATAGGAAAGGAAGATTATGAAAAATCTGGAGGTGCTTTAGGCTGGTTTCAACAACAGGGATTTTATATTTACAGAGGAGACAGATTGTTGGTAGCAGGCGATTGGTTGGGCTTAGAGAAGAAAAGAGATTATTCCAAGCTGTCACGTATTGCAGTAAACTTTTCTAATGCCAACGATTTTAATTGGAACTTGGACATCAAAAAATCAACCGCCACTCCTCCTATTGAAATCAGAAGAGAGCTTTCTAGAATTGCAAAAATTGCAGTTATGAAATCTGCAAAAATTTATAATTGGCGCGGACAAAAAACGTTAACAGCATATACAGAACATAGCTATGAGCCTCTTTGGAAAGATGAAGTAACTCGAAATGGAATAAAGAAGTATAAAATCAATAAAAAACATCCAATTATCAACTCCTTACTTAATGAAAAAAACAAACTTTTAACCAAAGCCTTAAAATTACTTGAAGATAACGTTCCTATCGATTTGATATTAAGCAACCAAAATGAAGATCCTGCTTTTCACGAGTTAGAAAAGCATAACGACATACCTAGCGACGAGCTTATCAGTTTAGCTGTAGAACTTTATAAAATTTATCTGGCACAAGGAATTCCAGAATCTTTAGCTAAGCAACAATTGATGAACTCTACACCTTTTAATCTATTTCCACTAATTGACGACTATCTAAAATGAGCACTTTATTACAATCTGCGAGAGCAATTTCGCATACACTATTGGCATTACACCAAGGAGAGATTACCGATGACATTTTATTAAATGTTATTGAAAAAGCATCGGCTATCAACATTGTTGATGGGCAAACTTTAGATAAGCAAGAATTATTTGAAATTCTTCGTGCTGATTTCAGCATTGGTAAAGGAGCAATTACCGAACTTTATGACAAAGACGTAACTCCTTGGTTAAATGATGAAAAAGCAAATATCAATTTTGAACTATGGAATAGGTACAAGCTTTATATGGCAGAAAACGACCCGTCTTTTCCGGTTAACGATTTAGATGATTTTACCGACAAAATATTAGACAAGTGTATAAATCCTAGAGACAGTAATTCCTGGGATAGACGTGGAATGGTAGTGGGCCACGTGCAATCTGGAAAAACGTCTAACTACGTGGGATTAATTAATAAAGCTACGGATGCTGGATATAAAGTTATAATTGTAATTGCCGGAACAATTAGTTCTTTAAGGAGACAGACACAAGAAAGGATAGATTCAGGGTATATTGGTAGAAATAGTTCTGCATTTATCAATAACAAAGGAGAAAATAAAATTATCGGGGTTGGTAAATACAAAGTAAATACCGACATCTACTCGTTAACTTCATCGTATTACAAAAATAATGACGAAGGAGATTTTAGTCAATCTATAGCAAACAGATTAAATATTCCTATTGGTAAAAACCCAGTAGTATTTGTAATCAAGAAAAATAAAAGCATTCTTGAAAACCTGATAGATTGGTTTGCAAAAGATGTGAATGCAAAAATTGTGAATGGCTCGCCAAAACTTTTCAACGTTCCCGTTTTAATTATTGATGACGAAGCTGATGCTGCGTCAGTAAATGCTTCAAAAAGTATCGAAGATATAAAGACCATCAATCGATTAATCAGAACACTGCTAAACTTGTTCAACCAAAACACTTTCATAGGCTATACTGCTACACCTTATGCAAATTTGTTTATCTCACAAGAGCATAATGATGAATTAAAAACAGTTGTAAAAAACAAGGAATATAAAATCGGAGAAGATTTATTTCCGCGAGATTTTATTATCAACATTAAAGCACCAACAAATTACTTTGGTGCCGCAAAAGTATTTGGATTTGAAAACGTTAACGGGGAAGAAAAAGAACCTTTGGATATTTTCAGAGAAATCGATGATTTTGATCCGCCTTTCTTCAAGACCATAAATAAATCTAATAAAGAAGAATTACCAGATTATCTTCCACCCAGCCTAGAAAAAGCAATAAAATCATTTATTTTAACCTGTGCAATTCGTAGATTGAGAGGGCATGAAAAAAAACATAATTCAATGCTCGTTCACGTGGCTTTGCTAGTAAAATGGATTGATAGAGTTGCTTACTTGGTAAATGCAAAAGCTAAAGAATTTGCAAATGCAATCAATAGTGAAGACAAAAGCATCTTAAAAGAACTGAGAATAATATACGAAACCGACTTTGTTCCGACTACTGACAATATCTTAAACAACCTGGATTACAAAGACATTCGAATTAAGCAACATTCTTGGGAAGAAGTTAAGAAGGAGTTAAAAAAGGCAGCATCAAAAATTGATGTTCGTGCTGTCCATGGCACGCGATCTACAACAAATTTGGAATATCACAATATTGAGGAAATTGATTACGGCCGGTACGAGCAAGGCTTATCTGTGATTGCAGTGGGTGGAAGTAGATTGTCTAGAGGCATCACGTTAGAAGGCTTGTCTATAAGCTATTACCTGAGAACTACAAAAATGTACGATTCGTTGATGCAAATGGGTCGCTGGTTTGGCTATCGCCCTGGATATGTAGATTTATGTAGGTTATACACCACTGAACAGATTTTTGAATGGTTCAATCATATTACGATGGCAACCGAAGAGATGCGAAATGATTTTGACGAAATGACAGCATCGCATCAACGTCCAAAGGATTTCAGATTAAAAGTGAGAAATCATCATGGACTAATGACGATTACAAGTTTAGCTAAACTTAATTTCTCAAAGAACATTGAGATATCATTTTCTGGAACCAACCCTCAAACCTATCAATTACTTAAGACAAAAAAGGCAATTGAAAATAACTATAAAGCATTAGAAGACTTAATTTCTGCTATTGGGTTTCCTGAAAAGCCGAATAGGCAAGTAACAAAAGGAAAAGTAAGATATTTATTTTATCCAGGTCAGGATGCCAGTCCAATTTGTAATTTCATTGACGCTTTTAAAACCGAACAGCCAAGCATCAGGAATGCGACATTAAGCGAGTATATTAAAGATCAGTCTAAAAACTCAAATATTAATGAATGGAGCATTTGCATAATTTCCAATACAGACGACAAGGTATTTATTGATTACACAGGCAATACACCATTGAAAGAGATTATAGGGGGTATTCCATTTATACCAAAATGAACTATTCCACCCCGTGCGAAAAATCGCGCTCAATTGCACAGAAACAAGGATTTTAGCCTATTTCGTGCAAAAGGCGATTTAATTCGACAATTACATTTGCTTGTATTTTGCTTGTATTTTTGGCGCTGTAGGTTGGCGCCTCCTTTGATGGTGTTTAATACCCGTTAAATACCGTTTAAACTCTGCTTTAATTGCAGAAACTCTTCCCTCAATTTCATCATTTCGTGCATGCCCACCTCCAGGTCGGAGATGCGCCTATACGTATCGCCTGGTGCCGCAAAGTGCGAGCTGATATACAGCTTAGGGAACCATATTTCGATCACGTCCTCAGGGTAGATATCCAGCGGCGTAAACTGGTCTCTGTTCTCCAGGTTATCCGATTTGGCAATAAGGTAACCGTATTGAGAAACGCGGTTTAAAAGCCTTTTAACCACAATTCCGTCGTTTTTTGTTACTACGATGTGGACACGTTCATCCCTAATTCGGTCTAAACTTTCTACCCATTCCCCTATCACAATATCCTTATTATGCAGCGTCGGTTTCATACTGTCGCCCTCTACCTCAAATGCCCTGTAAGTGGAGTTATTTAGCCCTGGCAAACTGTACGATGGTAGGGTTTCGATATACTCAGGATCGGCATATCCATTGAGATAACCAGCCCTTGCTTTGATGTTAACCAGGCTGATCGTATTTAGCCCTTTTGTATCTACCGTTACCACCTGTGGAAGGCCAAAATTGAGAGTTGGGCTTACAGTTGGGCTTACAGTTGGGCTTACACTTTTTATAGTTGGGCGGACAGTTGGACGGACAGTTGGACGGACATTTTGCCCCTGTGTAGAGGGGGGGGTACTAGTATAAATATCGGTGCTTTGAGGGTAAAATTCTGTAGCTGTAGGGGGGGTATCATGTTTTTTGTCCGTTAACATCTCCCCTTTTCCAGTGACTAACCAAATTAGATTAATGTCTAAAAAATGATCATTTATTTTAGATAAAATATCACTTCCTATCGATCCCGGCCTGTCTTCTTTAGCCGTATTTCGTATATATCCATTAGCTAACCCCAAATTTTTCTCAGCAACAGACGGCCTTATGTCTTTGGTTTCCAGGTATTTAACAAGTCTGTCGATTGTTCTGTCTATCACGGTAATATAAAATGAGAAAAATGTCTAAAAATATTTGCATTTAATAGATATATATCTAAATTTGTGAACGCAAAGGAACACTATGCAAAGCAAAGATAAAAATATTAAAACGAGAAATACCAAAATGAAAAATACAGGGCCACAGCTTCCGGCTGACCAGTTAGCTGACATTGTGGGTTGCTCGGTAAGTACAGTAAAAAAAGTGCGTACCAATAAGCGATCTGACGAAACGGTTACCGGTTTAAAAGTTAAGGTTTTCGACGAATTATATGAGGCGGGAACCACAGAGTTAATTAGTCACATCAAGCAAATAGTTAAGATTTAGGCGTATGAGAATCCACGACAAACAGATATGCCTGGACTATAGCGAGCTTGTTCCGGCAATAATGACTAAAGACACTTACGACAAAAATAAATCCAGGGGAAACCTGCAGACTGTCGGTCGTGCTTGTTATGGTAAAGAGGCATTAATTTCCTTTGATAGTTTACCATCCAAATACAAAGCTGCTGTTGTGGCAAAGTATGGCGACCCTAACCAATACCTGGCTAAGGAACCAATTGCCGAGCAGGTAAAACTGAATTGGGATTTCGCCGCCGAAAAGTATTACCGCACGTTTAAACTGAGCGATACCCGCATGCTGCCTGAGACGTATGTCTCAAAATATACTGAAATGGCCAGCTGGTTAAAAACTATTAACCGGTTTATGAGCGACAAAAAGGCGTTAAAACGCTCATTAAATATAACAATAGCCGAATTCTGGGAAAACGTTACCGCACTGATCCGCTCGAAAGACATTGCACTGCCAACCAACGCCAGAAGCTTAAAAAACAAGCTTGCCGATTTTAACCAGATGGGTTACGATAGTTTAGTTGAAACCTGGCGGTTTGGCAACGATAACCGCAAAAAGGTTAAGGATGACGAGGCCGAGGACAGGCTGATCACGATGATAGAAGACCCGCACATGCACGATAACACAGTGATTGCGGCATTTTATAACCAATGGGCTTTGGAGACAGGCCGCGAAACCATTTCACCCGCTACCGTAGGTTACCGCAGGGAGCAAAACAAAAACATGATCATGCTAAGACAAAAAGGTGCTGCGGCAACTTATGCCGCATTGAGCAAACAGATACAACGTAAACGACCATCAGCGCCGTTATTGCTTGTAAACAGTGACGACAACATACTGGATATGTTTTTCATCGCCGAAAGTGGCAAAAAGAAAAATTATTACTACCGCCCTGCGCTTTACGTGGTGATGGATGCTTATAACGATTATATCCTGGGCTGGGCAATTGGCGAAACGGTTACGATCGACCTGGTAAAAGAAGCCTACCGCAATGCAATGGCGCATGTGCGTGAACTTACCGGAAACGATTACATGTGGAACCAGATTGTAACGGATCACTGGGCGATTGATCAGAAAAAAGAGGGCGCACTGGCCACTTTCTTTTCCAGCCAGGCACATTTTACACCGGCTACGGTAAAAGTTGCCCAATCTAAATACATTGAGCGCGCATTCGGTGTAACCTGGCACCAAAACCTCAAATTATACCCTAACTACTCGGGTTTTAACATCACAGCAAAGGAGCGCATAAGTACCGATGCCATTGAAAAGGCTAAAAAGAACTTCCCATCAAAGGATAAAGCGGTTGATGTTGTTGCACACTTTATTACCCGTATGCGCCAATCTATCAACCCAAAAAGTGGTAAAACACGCCAAAATGAGTGGTTAGATGCTTTCGAAATATCGCCAAAAAGCTCAGAAAGGCTGTTGGATACCGAAAAAAGGTTCGAATTGTTCGGAATTCAGCACAAATACACCAATAAAATTACTACGCGCGGTATTGACGTGACGATAGACGGCGTAAAGCACGGCTACGATGTACCTGAACCGCTTTACCTTGAAAATGTAGGCAAAACGATATCTGTTACGTACGATCCGTATGATTTTAGCCAGGTATTGGTTACCGATGGTAAAGGATTGCGCTTTATTGCTGGGGCGGTGTACAAACAGCCTTCGGCACTGGCCGATTTTGAAGAGGGCGACCGCACCAGGTTAAACAGCTTGTTAGAAAACAAAAAAGAAATGATGGTGCAGATCAGCACCAAGCTAAACGAAAGATTAGACAGAATGGCGCGTAATGGAATTGATGCCGAAAGCCTTTTACAGGCCGGTGCGTCGGTACCGAAAGAACTTGCGCACGCTGCAAATAAAAGAATTAGTGCCGCTTCGGAATACGTGGACACCGAAGAGAGTACCAGATCAATGTGGTAAAAAAAAAGGTGTGGCCACGACACCACACCAATTCGATAATCCAAAATAAACGAGAAAAATGGATCACTTAACAAAACAACAAATTTCTGACCAATTACGCAAACGCGTAGAAGCAACAAGCGGCAACAAGGTTGCCACAGCCCTAAAAATCTCACCTGCAACCATCAGCCACATGCTGGGGGGGAAATGGGAAAACATCAGCCCAGAGATGTGGCGCTCGGTACAGAAGCAGCTGGAGCCAGGTAATAAAGGTTGGATGTTCGTAGAAACCAAAGAGGCTACCCGCTTAAAATCGATCCTTTCGGACTGTAAGGAGCATTCGATGGTATTCGGTATCTGCGCGCCTGCCGGCTTTGGCAAAAGCGAAATAACCAAAGCTTTTACCGAGCAGGAAAACGTGTTCAAAATCAACTGTAATGAGTTTTTTAACCGCAAAACTTTCCTGGCTGAACTGCTTGAACAGATGCACCAGGATAACGGAGGCTACAGCATTAATGAAATGCTTAACAAGGTGATCAAAAAGGTTAACCAGATGGATAGCCCTGTGATTATCCTGGATGAAGCCGATAAGCTAAGCGACCAGGTGCTGTTTTTCTTCATTACCCTTTACAACGCGCTCCAGGATAAGTGCGGTTTGATCCTGATTGCTACCGACCACCTGGAGAAACGTATCAAACGCGGGGTAGACAGCAATAAAAAAGGCTACAAAGAGATTTTTAGCCGCTTAGGCCGTCGTTTCGTAAACTTTCCGGCTTACAGCCTGGCTTCGATAAAACAGATCGTTAGAGCGAACGGAATTGACGACGAGGAAACCGTAAACATGATTGTGAATGATTGCGAAAGCGATATCCGCCGTGTTAAACGCCTGGTGTTAGCCAGGAGATTGGAGGGTGCAGCGTAATGACATTAGGATTTAAACAGGAAATAAAAGGGGTTAAGAACTTCTTTGTAGCCAAAATCTGGATGGGGTTGGATATTGCAGAAAAGCAAAAGATGTATGATTACTATTTCGACACCCATGTTTACACGCTAAACAAGCCTTTTGATGTGCCGGACGATGTGATCAGCGCGAAGCTGCATACGATTAGGGCGGGCGATAGATGGCGGGCGGGTATGGATATCCACATGGTAATTAATAACCGTACCGCTGATCGTTTCCAGTTTGCACCGACGGTTAAGTGTAAAAGTGTGCAGAAGATTGAAATTAAATGGAAGACTGAGGACTGGGTTTATTTATACGTTGATGGTCGCCATATAGATTTTGTTGAGATTGAAGCACTAGCCATCAACGACGGATTCGAATCAGTAGACGCTTTCTTCGAATACTTCAATACAGACTTTACCGGTCAATTAATCCACTGGACAGACTTAAAATACTAGATATGAGCGAAAATCAGCTGGACATTTTTAAAAAGGTCGACTATTACATCAATGGTAGGCCGATGAACTACGAAGAGCAGCGCGCTATCAGGTTTAACCAAGCTAAAAAATATCAAAAAAAGTTAACACGAAAACTAAGAAATCATGAAAACAACCGACACATTAATCAAACGCTTTTTTAGATGGCTGTTTAAGACCGAGCTGGCCTCGACTGATATAAGGATTTCGCAACTTGACCGGTTTCTGAAATCAAGGTTTAAACATTAATTAACTCGATATGCAACTCAACTTAATCTACGACCAGCCATATCTGGTAGGAGAACACGATAACCTCCTTAAAAAAGAAACAAAATTCGGTTTGGAACCAGGCACCAAAGTATTAGCAATTGGAAGGCTTACGGCTAACGGGAAACAATCATCGTCCTGCCGGCTTTTGGAAACGACTACACCCATTGAATACAGAGGGGTGCTGAATATCGAAAACGAAAGCTTTTTAGCGTTTTTGATTGCACCAAGTGAAGTTCAGGGCACTAATCTGCCGGTTTATAAGCTTTTCACCTATTCAGATAAGGGCAATGAGTTATACATACCTAGTATCAAATCTCAAACCATAGCGATCTATAAGGCAGTTTTCAAAATAGCAAACTAAAGTTATGAAAGTATTAAAAATGATCATCGCGGCGAATTCGCAACAGGTTCGCCGCCTGCTGAACTGGTCGGAGCTGCAGTACAGCGACTACATCGCTAAAAAGGGCATTGAATACCTAAAGAGCATAATAGACGCTGATGACTGGGCACTGGAGCAGCTGACCAAAAGCGGCCAGTTTTGGAAATGGTGGCGAAACCATTGGTACCAGCGCGACCAGGTGTTTTTGGTAAAGCGCAAGCCCGCACACTCGGTATCGGCGCTCCTGGTTGACTACGATTACCTGCATACGGTTGCCGGCGTATATCCTTACGCTGACATTATGGAGCAGGCGTACGGCCTGCTGATGGAAGGGATCAATAAAAAGGCTGTTAAGGACGAAACCAAAACTAAAGGCAATGTATGCACATAGACTTAAATCGGGTTGCACTGATCCGCTCGGTAGTGGCTCAGGTGATGAAAGTAAACCCCGCCGACCTTAACGGCTGCGAACACCGGAAAGACGAGCATAAGAACGCCAGGGCTTTGTTTACACTGGTGCTCTTTGAAGAGGGGTTAAAACCGCCCCAAATAGCCAGGGAAATAGGCAAAACACGGTGGGTGGTTTATTACCGGATAGAAATGGCAACCGATCTACTCAGTTACCATAAAACGACGAAAAAACAGTATTTAAAAATTATTCAAACGATAGAAAATGAAGATTAAAGCAACAAAGGACAAAATTGCAGGTATATCGCTGCTGCTGGGTGTGCTAATGGAGCAAAATAAACCCAGGGATATCGCCGAAACATTGATTTACCTATTGGTAGATAAGGTTTTTACAAAGGTTAGGGCAAAGGCCGAAAGCCTATGGTCACCAAAATCTGGTTGGGGTGTAAACCTTACCGATATGGAAGCAATGGCATTGTTTATTTTCCTTCAACAGGTGCATATACCTGAGCGCCTGTACAAGTATGAGGCCATACAGCTAAATGATGTTTCCAACCAGATAGAGAAAGTTTATGGAGCGCTTAAAGTGGCTTGAAGAGCTTGAAAAACGTAACCGGGAGCGGGTAGATAAAGCGCAGGAACCAGGAATCAAAGCGAGGATATACCACCAACTATTTACCAACCTCATGGAACAGAGGGATATATTAAAAAAGCAAATTGAACAACTTAAAAGACAAATAAGATGAACACAGTAACACAAACACCCACGGACAACAACTTCGACATTTCGCAACTTACACCTGAGCAGATCGAGCAGGTTATGAAGGAAGGCAAAGGAATAGTTGAGAAGAAACGTGAGCAGGCAAAAAAAGCTTATGAGCACCAACGCGACCAGGCAGTTATTAGCCTTTTGATCGAAGCCCGCCAAGTAATGGCCACGCTTGCCGACTTTAAAGAATTCACCCATCAGCAGATGGAAATCCAGGCAAATGAATTAAAGAATTACGGCAAAATGAACGGTAGAAGCCAGGGCGGTTTCTCGATCGTAAACACTGCCGGCGATATGCGGGTAAGACGCCGCCGGGATACTACGCCTCAATGGGACGAACGCGCGTTAAAAGCGGTTGACCTGCTTAAAGAGTTTTTGATGGATAAGGTTAAAAAACGCGATCAGAAGGTATTTGAAATACTGATGGGCTACCTGGAGAAAAACAAGCAGGGCGATTGGGAATACTCGCAGGCAATGGAGTTTATCAAGCACGAAAACAAGTTCCAGGATGAACGTTGGCTGGAGGGCATCAGGATGCTAAAGGAATCGTACAGCGTATCGCTTAAAGGCTTTGGATACGAGTTCCAGTTCAAGAACAAAGAAAATAAATGGGAAACATTAAACTTAAACTTTTCATCACTATAACCATGACAACACATTTTAATCTAATTATCGCCCTATTAGTGGCCGCGTTCGTAATCTGCCTATTGCTGCAGATTAAATATTACCGCAAAATTAAAACCATGACCAAAAACGTAAGCTTTGACGACCTGGATATACAACAGAGCAATGACATCAGGAACCATTCTAATTTCGTGATCAAAATTGCCTGCTCCACGGTTGGAAACCAGCTGATCAGCCGCATATTGGCGCCTGATCATGTAAAGGCTAATGATGTAATTAAAGCGCTTCAATCGAAATCGAGACAGGTACACCAGGCTGTACTGGACGATCTTAAAGCGAACAATATCCAAAGCTCTTTTAAAAGGGAGTACCGGGCGAAGCGCCTGACCATGAAAGATGTTAAACCAAAAATTGAGGAGACGATCTAATGAAGCAGCTATATTTTATCCTGGTTACGATCGGGATCACAGCGATACTTGTTTTCTTTGCTCGCTTGATTTTAGAATACTTCGCATGGCTTAAAGGTACGAAATCGCTTAGACTGCCGGCCGACGTACACGATAACAAAAAGGGATTTATCAGAACTTATAGCGGTACCTGGGTGAATTTGAGAAGACCTACGGCCGACATGATTGTGCCAGTAGACATTCCATGTGCTTTGTATCTAATGCCCCGTTTTGGTGGCCATACCAACACAACCTGGAATGTGCTTTGGCATACTTACTTAGTTGTTGCCCTGGCGCCGAAGAGGCTTAAATATGCGGCATTGTTTCATGATGCTGCTGAGGCTTACACGTTGGATATACCAAAACCTTTGAAAATAATTTTAGGCCGACGGTATGCCCGGATAGAAAGGAGGTTTACGCAGCTTATTGCACGGAAATTTAATGTAAATCCGGCGCACTTTGAAGAGGTAAAGGTATGGGATAGAAAGGCGCTGGAAATGGAGTACGCGGCATTTATGTTAGGAAACGACAATACCGCAAATAAAATTTTTGGCCTGGTAATGCAAATTTCGGGTGTAGGCGGTGATGGAGTATCGCAAGATAAAGACCTGGCAGATCAGTATTACCGTATAGCTGCTGAATTGAATAAACACAATGAAGAGCCAGAGGCATGGAATTCATAATCGAACACATCCACCATATCCTGGTGGCGATCGTTATCGGTGTAGCGAGCGATTGGCCGGAATGGCGTAGGAAACAAAAACTTAAAAAACTGAATAAATGAAAAAGACTAAAAAACAGAAGAGGTTTGAATCAAAACATTGGGGGATGTATGGCTTTCAATTTTACAACAACTTGCCGCCATCAAAGAATCGCAGGCGTATTGAGCCGAAACGGTTTAGAATGGCTAAGTTCAGAGGTTTAATACTCGGTTTAATTGCCCGTAAAAAATGTGACTTTCTAGGAGCTGGTAGCTGTTCAACCCGAGGTATTTGCTATGATTATGGCAGAAATAAAATAGGCATATACACATCAATATTTTAAAAATGGGAAAAATTAAATCTCAGGCGGTAGTCCTGATCTTCGAAAAGGAAATGGTTCCCTTTGAGCTGGGCCAATCGATCAGGAGACTAAGACGGGGCAGCCAACGGCCCGACGCGATAAAGCTCAAAATAGTTGGCACATTTAGCCCGACGAGGCTGGGTACAATGATAGAACAGTTGGCAACTTTAAAAAACGGAATGGAGGCAGAATAATGAAACAATACGATTTTAACGAAAAAGGGTTTTGTAATAACCCAACAGGCGAAACTTTATGGCAGGATGGTAAAACAACGGTAATTATAGCCTATTGCCAAAGGTATGGCCGATGGGTGTACGGATATCATATGATCCTCGAAAATATCAGGCAATATTCGATGCCGCAAATAATCGCTGCAGACAGCGGATATAGTTCTCAGAAGGAAGCCAAAAACGCCATTATAAGCGAGGTTATCGGCCACCTTGAAAAATATACCCGTCATGGTCTACCTAGCGTTATAGAGAAGCTTAAAAGCGATATTTCTAATGCGTAAATTATTCCTGGTACGAAACCATGAAGTTTGGCGGATATGCCAAAAGTGCGGGGGCTGGATTGACCTCCGATTGAGCACGCTGTGCGACCATTGCGGCTACGATAATCCTATTAGTTAGCTAAACCATTAACCCTTTAATTTTTAACAAAATGAAAGCAATTTTTTTATGCTTAGGGCTTGCCCTTTGCCTTTTCGGATGTAAAAAAGACTATCCAAAACCTTGCAAAAAGCAAGATGTGAGCATGGATAGCCTAAGGCGCATTTTTGACCGAAAAAGACGTATGAGCCAGGCTGATACGCTAAAAATAGTCGGTTTATCGTATAAAACGCCGATAAACCAAAATATCGGCTAATTACCCGATAATATGAAAGTGTTCCTGATATATTACGATTTTTTTGCCTTCCCGATGGCAATGCCCGAGGCGGCATTCATTGTGGCGGAAGATAAGGCCAAAGCGCGTAAATATTTCAGGGACACCTATAACCAACGAATTTTATTTATAAAACAAATACACTAAATGAAAGCACTAGGCTTAGACCAGTATTACAAAAAGAAGTTCAAGAAGCTAAAAATTGCCCTGGAATGGGCTAGGCATCTGGGCGATCTTCCACTGGCGTTTATAATGGTCATTATGGGCTATCGCGGAAATGGAAAAACAGAATATTGTGTTCGTCTGGCGAAAATGTTATGTGAGTTTGGAAAGGTCGCCTGGCTAAGTTACGAGCAAGGACACGGCCCAGATTTACAAAAAGCGATGTTTCGTAATGATATGATTGATGTGAAAGGCATTTTTTATGCTATTGATCCAAAAGCCAATAAGCCAGAAGACAAAACTTACCTGGATGATTTATTCGATTACCTGGATAAACCATCAAGCGCACAGTTTATATTTATCGATAGCGTGGATTACACAGGTTGGAAATGGGCGGACTATAAAGCATTAAAAGAACGGTACCCGAGAAAGGCATTTATTTTTATCGGCCATGCGCTGCCATCAGGCGCACCAAAGAAAGCGATTACAGACGATATAGCCTTCGATGGCCATTATGCCATCATTGTAAAAAAATACATGGCCTTAGTAGATAAAACCCGGATGGGCGGAGGCGAAAGCTTTGTGATATGGGAAGAAATGGCCAGAAAGTTTCATCCACAATTTTTTCAAGCATCATGACAAAATACATCATGACTTCCGAAAAGTTCACCGGGACGGTGACATTCGGTTACGACGACGAGTTTGGTTTGTTGGAAGCATACGACGTACAGGCCGAAATGAGCGAGGCGCAGCGCAAATTTATGCTGCAGTATATGCCATTCCATAAAAACGAAATTAAAGGGTTTATAACGCGAATTAAAGGCAATATGGAAGAGGTGCTGGCCGATACTAGTTTCGACGCATTTTGGGAAGCTTACGACCATAAAGTTAACCGAAAACGCACATTACCCCTATACAACAAGCTAGACCCGGACGAAAAGCTCCTGGCCATTATTAGGGTTAAGCATTACAAAAAATACTGTTCCAGGATGACGCGAAAAACAGTTGACCCAGAGCGCTACCTGAAAGATCGCTATTTCGAAACCGACTGGCGATCGATGGCGACAAAGTAATAGCAATACGGAAACCCGTATGGAAAAGAAAAAGCACTCAAATACATTTGAAGTATGAACAGAAGTACACCACAGCAGCGCATGGCGCTAGGCATCATAATAAAGCAGATTGGCCTGGATAAAGAAACAAAAGAACTCATGGTCAGTAATTATTCAGATGGCCGTTGCACCAGTACAACCGAATTGACATACCAGGAAGCTGACCATATGATTAGAACGTTGAATGACGCGATCGGCTATAAAAAACAGAAAACGCCGTCTGATGCAATGAAAAACAAAATTCTTTCTTTTTTTCATTTTATGTGGTACAAGAAGCCGGACGGCAAGATTGATATGCCCCGGGTTAATGCCTGGTGTATGCAATACGGCTACGCTCATAAGCCCCTGGACGACCACACCGAAGAAGAGCTGCCAAAACTGGTTAGCGAAGTGGAGCAGATGTATAAGAAGTTTTTAAAAGGTATTTAAACAGCAATAAAGATGAAAACAAAACCCAACGATCCTATAAACCCATCTACAACACTTCAATATAGCGGCAATGCTCAACTGGGCGACATCAAGGTGACTACCGATGGTTTAACCAAAAGGGAATATTTTGCAGCTTTAGCGTTGCAAGGGCTGTTATCTTATCATGGTGGCGGCCTCCTTGCTGAACGGGCTGTAGAGCAGGCTAATGCCTTAATATATGAATTAAACAAATATTGAGATGGCCAAAGGTAGATTTGCAATGTCAGCAAATGTAGAGGCATTTTGTAAACAGATGCCTTTACAGGACTTTCTTCGATTTAAATGGCCAAAGCCAGCATATCCGGAGCCACTGATCCAGCTGTTTCCGATATTTCTGGTCTACTATCGTGAAAAACCTGGTAAGCCCCGCAAGCTCAAAGATGGTTACAATGCCGAAAAGTTAGAAAATGGCAAGATCAAGTGGACACCCAGGCTTAAGCAACATAAGAAACGGAAAACAACAGATCAGAACAATTTTAGTGTTTATGTACATTATGTTCCGGCAATTGGTGACCTGGGAACGGTGGCCAGGATAGTAAAGCATAAAGGTCACGGCAAGATGGTGGCAGCATATCAACCGACTGACAAAGAGGTGGAGCAGCGAAAAAATTACTTTAGGCTTTCACACATAAAGTACAAAAACTTCAATCAGCTGTATCTGCGCCGCAAGATTTACGATCCCTTATTTAAGGATTTGACAGATAGATTGGAAGCTGAGTATAAATGTAATTCAACAGGACAAACAGTATTATTTTAAGAATGGATTTATTTACATCATTGGTATCTGAGCTCAAAGCCGGCGACCAGTTTAAACACCTAGATTTTGATGAATTGTATGAGGTATACGAGGTTAATAAATCAGGTGTTTGGTATTTTGCGGTTAATTATCCGGCGCTCCGTGATGACGGCACAATGCCCAGAAACTACGTTCGTGTTATCCGGTACACCCGTTTTCATGAACAGGTAACAATTATGCCAAACAAAGCTGAGGTGTTAAACCGGAACTTTAGGATTTATGGACGTTCAGAAACATATTTAGGTTTAAACTGCCGGAGGTGCGTGGATACGTATCCTGAATCGTTGAGTAATTGCCCCGTTTGTGGGGCTGAACTCACAACAGCAGTAAAATTTTAAGCCCGCAATTTGCGGGCTTTTTTGTTGCAACTGTGTACTAATTTCTGTAGTATTTTTGTGTGTAAACCAAACATCTAATATGCCTCGCGGCCAGAAAACGCTCTATACCGACATCTTTGCAGCTGATACCTCGAATAACGGCCGTAAAACCCGCATAGACCTGCTAAGGGAGCGAGACGAGGCCATCGCGTACCGCTATTATTTCCGTGTAAATTTCCTAAAAGACGATTACGACGATGCGCTGAAAAACCTGGAAAGTGAATTTTTTATCAGCGAGCGGATGATCATCGAGCGGCTTACCCCAATGGCCGCTCTGGTAAAGCAACTAAAACAGGAAGGCACGACACCCGCACAGATGCGGAAAAAATACCCGCACTACAATTGGGCAGCTTAAAACCAATAACTTGCGAACAATTAGGTAATATTTCTGGTTTATAGACTATGAAAGATATTATTTTTAATGCCCCGTTTGGCGCGCATGAGCGTGCAATCCGGATATCGTTCTACTGGACTGATACCTATTACCTTTATATAGACGATTTTTTGACCGCAATAATCAGCAACCGGGGAAATGCCTGGTTTATGACCGACCAACGCGATGAGCTATTTACGGCTACTGATTTAGGCCTGATCAGTGCGCTGATTGAATCGCAGCAGGCTCAGCCAGCCAATGAGTATCAATAAAATACTATATTTGAATATGGAAGAATTTTTTGATAATCAACTGATTGATCAGTTACCAGAAATTAAAGAACTTTACAACGAAAGGAACAGGATAATAAGCGGCTTCTATGATGGATTAATGGAAAAGAAGCTGAATTTCATTATAAAAGCAATGCAAGCGCATGGCATCCCTGTAACCAACGAAAAGGAGTTAATTGCAATGAAAGACCGGTTAATGATATTTAGCAATGATGGTGCTGAAACTTTAGTGCTCGACCCTCATACCAACCCAATCAATATCTGCATGTTCATGCCTCCTGATCTAATTTTTGGAGCCGATACTGTTCGGGCTGATTTAAAATGTGTCATTTTATAAAAATTAATCGGAATACGGAAACCCGTAAAAATGCACCGAATTGTTGTTTTAGCTTTGTTGTAAATAATTTAAAAGCAATGAAAAAAAACAAAGAAAAAACGGACAAAATTGTAACGCTTCGACTAAAAGAAAGCGAAATTAGACTGGCAATCGAAGGCTTAATTTTTGCCTGCAAGAAATTGGATGAATTAGCAGATGAAGCTCCACATCCGGAACACGTGCCAGCCGAAGCGGATCGTTTACAGCAATTGTATGAGAATATTCGCAGTCAGTTGTACAGTTAAAGCAAAAGCCCCAAATTATGGGGCTTTTGTCGTTTACGCGGCGCTCTGATCAACCGCACCCATTGTAAATTCCAGGTTCATGACCTTGAACCCGTCGCCCCGCTCTTCATCGACCTGGGATCGACGGGATAATTTGCCCATGCCGGCCAGGATAGTCCCCTGCAAAGTTTGGTACACTGCCTGGGTAATGTATGCATATTCCATCCCGGCCATAATCGCCTCGATGTTATTAATGGCAGATGTATCGCCGGTGTAATCGAAACCCAGGCGAATGCGAATACGATACATGCATTGTTGCACTTTGTTGCCCATATCGGTGGCACCTGGTATATCGATTTTAATCAGCGCACAGGGAAAGGCCACAGCAGGCCGGACGTCGTAGTTCTCCAGCTGGTCTTTATCCAGGTCGAACCACTCAATTTTTTTTAACTGATCGTAAATTTCTTTGAGTTTAGGATCGGTCGGAACTTCGGACGGCATCAATAGTTCCAATAATTTTAAAAATGCTTCTGTCATTTGTTTAAATGGTATTTAACGGTTATTAAATAGAACCTTAAGTCTTAGCCTGATCAGGTCGTTCATTTCTTCGGCTGGCCCGACAAACTGGCGTTTAGGCATTCTGAAACTGTAGGATTTAAAACTCATCCCTTTGCCTGGAGTTGTACCCCTGGCAAACCTGCCTTTGCCAAAGCCACGTTTTTTTCGGTTTCGGATAAAGGTTTCAGACCTGGCATTCCGGGTAATGATGCCGCCGTTATTATGCACGGCAGCGTAAGGCACCCGGCTACCGCCCGCCCTGATCCTTACGCCCCTGGGCTGGGTGTATTCAATCTGTATCGATCCCTGCAGTAAACCAGAGGTAACCATCAAAGAGCCTTTTTTCTTTTTGCGTTTCGCCAGTGGCCAGGGCACTTTATTAAATGCCTTGCGCCTGAAACTGCCGCGGAAATATTCGAAAGCGGTTTCGCCGATTACCTTCGGCGCATCCAGGTCGATAAATTTCTCGAAATCCCTAAACCATTGTTTTGCGTTGGTCATAATCTTTATTTGTTAAAAACAAGCAGGCCGGCACGGTACCTGTCAATAATTTCGGCTTTCTCCTCCAGGGCAAACCAGTTGGTTA
The DNA here is from genome assembly GCF_014196715.1 of Pedobacter zeae. GTDB lineage: Bacteria > Bacteroidota > Bacteroidia > Sphingobacteriales > Sphingobacteriaceae > Pedobacter > Pedobacter zeae. Next base: position 720,793 of record NZ_JACIEF010000001.1, on the reverse strand, counting down.
CCTGGTACACTTTCCCGTTTCTGACGTTCGATATTACCACGATGGTTTTATCCTGGTAATACTTGATCATGATAAACTCGTTGAGGCTTTCGCCCCCGATCCATACCTCAGAAGGTTTGGCCAACGCCTGCACCATGCTGGCGAGTAAATCGGATCGGTAGGATTTTTCGCCAGTTTCTTCCTGGTTAAATGCTGCATGGTCAAAGAGCAGTTGCCGGTTATGGTAGTCGCGGATGGTTGGATATGCTTCTGTAAAATCCTCTATGGTACCATCGAATACCGGCGCCTGCTCCGTGGTGGCTTTCTTCGCCTGGCTATAACTCTTTAACCCGAAATCGACCGGTTTTAGCGTTGCCAGGTCTTTAGTTGCTTTACCCTCGAACTTGTTGATATAAAACTGATCCGCTGTAAAGATTTCGCCAATGGCCGCGCGGTTCACACCCCAACCCATCGCCCTGGCGCGCTTAAACTCATCGCTGCCGATAAAAGTGTTAGCCCGTTGCTCCATTGCTTTAAGGTCTACGCCTTCAATCTCATGAGCCATTCGGCCAACAACCCAACACCTGCAGCGCCATCCGTTTGGCGGAAAGATCTTTTTCCATAATGGATGGTTGGCCGGCAGGATCAGCCCGTCGAGTAACCGGTGTTCTGCCCGAACCCTATCATCGCCGACGGTTTGGTATTCCCAGTACGGGAATAGTTCGACAGACTGCATTAACCGGTTATAATTGGCGGCTGCCTGGCCGGTGAGTACCGCTGTATTGTATTCTACCTCCAGCCAGGATTTATTGAAAACATCCAGTTTGGCCGTTGCTTTTTGATAGAAGTCATCGAAGCTTTTGGACTGCCTAAACAGCTCGTTTAGTGCCTGCGCTTCCGCCAGTGTTTTAGAGGCACTAAAGCGCATCAGGTTCATTTCAAACGAGGTCAGCATGGCCGGGTCGTCATCGTCGTAGCTGAACCCGATATCGACCAGTTTAACCTCTTTGGTTTTCCAGCCTTCCCTCATGCCTTCAATCAATGTCTGTGCGGTAAAATGGAACAGTCTTGCATCAAAAGGCGGATCGTCAGCGGCGCTGATGTGCTTTCGTCCCCAGGTGCGTTTGATCATACCGTCCTGGTCAAACTCGGGCGTGTTCTCTTTACTCAGCCTGATCATGTGGGCTTCGCCACAGCTGCACGTCGGATTTTCCGCCCCGGTCAGCAGAACTGCCGGGGCTTGTGCGAAAAAACTGGTCGCCTGGCTGATCAGTGCGCGCAGGTTCGGAAACTCAGAGAGTTTTACCCCCTCTTTTGCTGCTTTCTTTCCTTTCTTCGGTGGGTCGCTTTCCGGATCGTCCGGATTTTCCGGCTTTTCCTGTGGTACCGCTTCCGATTTTGCTTTTCTTTCCGCCATCTGGGCGTCAAAATCAGTCGGTATTGGCATACCATAGGTTTCATATAAAAACTTAGCATCAAAAGGCAATTCAAGCTCTTTAATCATTTTTAGGTGCATTTCGAACCTTTCTTTCAATGTTAACTTTTCTTCCCCTTCGCCTTTGATGTAAAACCAACCGCCCTGCGTATTGACGCCACCCGCCTGCATGACCGGGATAAAATGACGGTTCAATAACCGGCGTACCCTGGTGATGGTAGAGGCTATTACATCGTCTTCGGTTTCGGCGTGTGTTTTGGATTGCGCATAACCGCTTCCCTCGCTGCTCGTGGTGGTTTCGGTCTGGCCGAGTACCGCCACGCTGATCTCCTGGTTACAGGCATCTTTCAGCGCCTTGTAAAGATCGCCTGTGCTGTTCGATTTATTTTCGATGAACTCAATGTTCGAACCTTCCGGAACGACGGCATAGGCCGCGCTCCCTGCTTTCTCCAGGGCTTGCTCCAGTAATGCCCGCTGGCTATCATCGTAACCATCATAAGTGCCTTTTCGGAAGGGCATCCCGAATATCTCGGCAAACTGTGCCCAATCGCCGAAAGCTCCGCGTTTATAGATCACATACTGGGCAACGATCTTTAAACGGCCGATATCGTTCGGATCGCCAAACTCCATCGTTTCGCGGGCGAAAATTCCCTCGCGGATATTGATCCCGCTTTCGCCGGTTTGCTCTTTGGCTACAATACCCGTTTCCGGGCGGCAATGCTTGCGCGGAATTTCGTAGTAGCTGAATCCATCGGCAGTAAATTTGTTGGCGGTACACCAGGTAAGCCCCCACCATTCGGAAAGTACGATGCCGCGAACCAGTTTTTCAAACTCGGGCGTATCGATCAGGTCATTAGCTGCATTGATGATTTTGCCAGCGCGGCCAAACTCCCATTTTGCATTGGTAACCTTTTTTACCAGTTTTTCGAGTACGCTGTTTAGGTGCCCGTCGAGCAGGATATCGTCGTAAAGATCGTACAGCGTTGCCCTGCGTGGAACTAGCGCCTCAGCTGACCGGATTGCATTACGCCATTTCTTAATGTCAAGAACCTGGCGGTTTACCGGGCGGATATTGGTTTGCTGGATGATGATCGGCGCCTGCTCAGTCCTGCTGACAGTGACGCCTGAATATTTTTTCTTTGCCATTCTTAATATTGATTACTGCGTTTTGGGTTGCTGCCGTATTTGAATGTTTTTGCCGGCGTTGCACCGGTAAGGGGATCGGCAGGACGTAACGGCCAGCCAAAGGGTGTGGATTTATTGGCCTGAACCTTATTGAAAAATGCAATCGCTTTGGTGTACAGGTCTTCTACCTTCTCATAATCTACCCCGGCATTTTCAGGGGTCACGAAATGGAAGCTTATCAGCCCTTTGGTGTAGATGAGCAGTAGAGGGTCGCGCGCCGATCCCTCGGCCGCAAACATGGTCTGTACATCGTATTTACCCATATAGCTCATCGCTTCGGAAATACCGGACTTGATCGCTTCGTTCATCAATTCGGGATCATCCCTTTTAATAAGATCAACCTTTGCTTTTTTGATATGCGAATACATATCGGTTTCTGTGATAAATGGCATATTAAACGCGTTTTGAATTGCTCCGATTGCCGCCCGTAGACATGACAGAGCCGTTAATGATTGTTTTATTGTTGATGATCCATACCGCACCTTCCACGGCATCCGGGGCATCGTCGTGGGTGGTACTTCCTGGCTCCAGCGCCATGAACATTTCGGCAAGCCGCTCCATGTGTTTGCTGGAAATCTCCTTTTCGTTCAGGATCAGTTTGCCCTGGGAGTTGAGCGGTTCGAGCAGGGTTTCGATCCTGGTGAACTTATCCGGCTTTTTCCTTTTATCGCCTTTGATCGGGATCACCTGGTCGCGTTCCTGGCCGACGTCGTGGAATTTTTGCAGCAGCGTATCCTGGAGGAAATTGGCCTCCATATAGTGATATATCGGCGTACGGCCACCAACGTAATCGGTCATGGTGTAATGCCAGCCGACCATCGTCGCGGTTGTGGTCTGCTCCACAAATGCTTTTAATACATGGAACTGATCTTTGTACTTGCCGACCAGTACGGTGGCTTTAAAGTCGTTTTTCTTGCTATCCTTGAACGACGGGTCGGTGTAGCACACCAGGTATTTATAATCCGATAACGGACGCATGGCGCCGTAATGCATTTCGCTGAATACTGTGCCTTCGGTAATCGGGTTATTGAAATACTCCTTTTGGGCTGATGAATAGCTAAGGATGCCCAGGATGGCGTCGATATCTTCCTCGCTGTTTTTTTCCGGCCAGCTGCTTTTCCCGTTTTCGTCCCTGATGTTCACCTGGTCGACACTATGCGCCAGTTTACTGGCCAGCTCTACCGTACAGATTTTGGCAATCTTGTTGCCGCACATCAAAATCCGGTAATTGCCAGAAACTGACACGGTCGGGATCAGCGCCTCCTGTATCCATTTAAACTTCGAAATAACGCGCTTAGGGTTGCGGCATTCCTCGTCGGTGTCGATATCATCGATCAGGATACAGTCGACGCGGAAGTTTTCGATCCTGGTACCCCGCGGGGACTGACCGGCACCAATGCCGCGAAAAGATACCCCGCCCCTGGTAATGAATTCGCTGTCCGTCCAGGAGCCTGGTTTCATCTGCTTGCCGTAATCCTTGATCAATCGCTGGTTACTCTCCAGGATGGCTTTATACGGCGCCAAGAGACGTACCGCGTTATCCTCGCTATTGGATACCATCAAGATGTTTCTAAGCTCTTTTTTCACCAGTACCAGGTAAAGAACAGTCATCATGGTAATCGTTGATTTGGCCAATTCCCTTGACCACATCAGGATTTCAAACCAGCGCTTGTTTTTGATGATCCGCGCGATTGCCTTAGCCTGGAATTTGGCAAACTCGGCACCGCAAAAATTTGGACAATAGTATTTCATCCATTTTTTTTCATTGCCGGGTTTCTCCAGTTCCTGTTTACGCCTGCGCTGTTCTGCCGGTGTTTCGTTGGGATCGGTCGGCGTAGCCTGCCTGATTTCCCTGGCCAGTTCCTCGAACAGCTCCAGGGATATCCTTTGCTTTGCCGTTGCCATTACTTGATATTGGCTTTGATAAACGGATCAAAAAATTCTGTAAGCTGTTTGGCGATATCCAGGTCAATAGGGCGCCAGTATTCCATCGCCTTGCGGTACACGTTCCAGATTTCCTCCACGGTGACATCAGTTTTCAGTTTATTGATGTTCTGTACCAACGTATCCCGGATGTATGCCTGCTCCTTATCGGCATATCCGCGGCCATTGTTTGAGATATCCTGGTTTAGCTTCTCTAACTCGTTGACCATATTGCGAAGCTGTTCCTCCCAGGTCATCAGGATGCTTTTGCGTCCGGCATCCCAGTTGCCCTCATTGACCCATTTCGAAATGGTGTTTGTGGACATTTCGGTTCTTTCAGCGATTTCTTTCTGGGTCAGCTTTTCGTTGATGTAAAGCCCCTTTGCCCACTCTTTGATCGCTGTGATTTCTGCGCTTGTTTTTTGCTTCTTTTTTGCCATAACAGGCCAAAAATGCGGCCTTAATAAGGCGTAAAAAAACTGGCTTTCGTGGGGCGTACGGACTGTGTACGCTGAGCGTGAAAACCGCGTACAGTGCGCGGAAACCGATTTTTTGAGGCGAAAAAACGCTGTTACGTTTGTGCCAACAATCGCAAAAAATCATAATGAAAAAACGCACTACAAACCGGATCATCATCCTTTCAGAATCCCTCAATTCTTACGGGTTTTGGGTAGATGTTAACGGTGTTGACCTGACACGGTTTGAAAAAAATCCGCTGATGCTATGGATGCATACCAGGCCATCAATCCCTGCGCGGGAAAACGACGTGCTGCCATTGGGCAACGTGGTGGAACTGCGCAAAGAAGACCATCCGGAACTGGGTAGGGTTTTAACTGGTCAACCGGTTTTCGACACCAGTTACAAGTTTGCCGAAACGATCTACAACATGTATGAAAACGAGACGCTCAGGATGGCATCAGCTGGGCTTGATCCACAGGAATGGAGCGAAGACGTCGACAAACTAAAGCCTTTGCAGCGTCACCATACGCTCACCAGGTCAATCCTGGATGAGGTAACGATCTGTGATATCGGAAGCAATCCCGATGCGCATCAGGAGCCAAGTGTCGCGCTTTACAAACAGGGCAAGCGAATACAGTTATCGCACAACGGTGCAAACTCCGATTTACCACTGCTTAATCACACACTCATCAATAACGAAATGTCAAAAATTGAACTTACCGCCGAAAAAGCAGCAATCCTGCTAGGCAAAACAAACGCTGTTAACCAAAACGAATTCGAAACGGGTATCAGCGAAATCGTACAGCTGGCTCAAAAACAGAAAACCCAGATCGAAACCCTGCAAAAGGAAAAAGAAGGTTTACAGGAAAAACTCGACAAAGTGGAACTGACCGCTTTGGAAGAAAAAACCAAGGTGCTGTTATCTGCTGCCGTTAAGGATCGCAAGATCGTGGAGGGCGATACAGCTTTTTACGCTGACCAGGTTAAGACCGAGGCGGACTATACCCGCGTAAAACTTCACCTGGATGGTAAAACCGGTGTGCCAACGGTACAGCAGACCGTAGAAGGTGGCGGCAAGGCTGATGCCGAAACCGAAGAAATGGTGAAGCTGTCGAAAATGACCTGGCAAGAATTGTTTAAGTCTGGCCAGGGCGAAAAATTGAGGTTAGCCCGCCCAGAGGATTACAACAGGATTTACAAAACCAGGTTCGGCCACGAACCTAAGTAGGTCGAAAACCCCAATCAACACAATTAATTAATTCATCAAAACCAAAACGAAAAAATGAGACGTTTTAAAGCATTTTTATTGCCCTTAATCGGGTTTTTACTGGCTATCATGCCATTAAGTACAGCGCTGAAAGAAGCGCCGGCAGCCCTCCAGATTGTTGCCGTTTTAGGCATCGCCGGCGCCCTGGCGTTTTCTAAAACTTATGCGCCTGGTGCATATACTGCGGGTGTGGCCAAAGAAGTTTGGCAGGATTACATTGTAGAGCGTTTCTGGAAAGACAACGTTTTTTTAAAGTTTTTCCGTGACGCCGGCAAGCATGTCCTGGTCGGTAAGGTGGTGCATATCCCGAACCCTGGAGCAAAACCTGCTGTAGTTAAAAACCGTTCAGAATTCCCTGCAACTGCCGTACGTAGAACTGATACTGACATTACCTATTCGCTCGACGAATATTCAGTTGATCCTACCCATGTACACAACCTGGACAAAATCGAGCCGTCATACGATGCACTAGATGAGGCTTACGGTGATCAAATGGGTAGCCTTAATGATGTTGTGGCTGATGATATGATCATCAAAGTGCTGAGCGCTATACCGGCCGGCAATATCATCCGTACAAGCGGAGCAGCCATTGCAGCTTATTTGGCAGGTCAAACCGGAAACCGTAAAGGCGCAGTACATGGCGATGTTTTGAGAATTCGTACTGCAATGAGCAAGCAAGGGGTACCTGATCGTGATCGTTACGCTTTATTAGATGAGGATATGTACGCGCAGATTTTTGCATCATTAAGCGATACCCAGGCCAATGCGTTCAACCAGTTTGCGAATACTGAAACCGGTGTTTTAGGAAAGCTTTACGGCTTCCTGATCATGACCAGGGCATCAGTAGCAGCTGCCTCATCAGCCGACGTCATCCGCGCGTTAGGTGCTGCAGTCCAGGCGACCGATAATGCTGTCAGCCTATTCTGGCAAAAAGACTGTGTGGAATTTGCCCTGGGTGAAGTTAAAGTATTTGATGATACCGATAACCCGCTTTACTATGGTGATTTGGTTTCTTCTGCACAGCGTGCCGGTGGCCGTCGACGCAGGGAAGACAATGCCGGCGTAATCGCGTACATCCAGGATGCAGCCGCTTAAAATCTAAAGGTTTAACATCATGGCGGGGAGGCTGCGTGCCACCCGCCAAACCTTACCAACACAAACATGAAATTTTTATCCAAAATGCTTGCCACGTTCGATTACGGTAGTGGGCTAGAGTTCTTTCACAGTCTGTCGCTAACTGCAAAGTACCGCTGGACATTTTGTACCGTAGGATTAAGCGCGACCTTTTTTCCTTTCGTTGACAAACTGCTCGGCCTGGATGCTTTTGCGTTCGCAATGCTTATCGTGGTGTTCGTCGTTGAACTGGGTAGCGGACTTTTTGCGGCTCACATCCGCAAAGAGACGTTCAGCTCCATGAAGTTAAGTCGGTTCACATTCAAGGTCGTAATCTATCTGGCTTTGATCGCCATGCCTTATGTAATGTCAACCAATTTTCACGATCATGGCAAGAGCGCTGCCGCCTTTATATTCGAATGGATGCACCTGTTTTTTGTAGCTCAGATCGTATTAGAGAACCTGGTGAGCATTCTGGAAAACCTTGCGGTGATCAGTGGCCGAGATAAAGGCCACTGGATCGCCAAGATACAGGAAAAACTAAACAACCTTCTCCAGTGATCAGAGCTAACAAAATTATCGAGGTGGCCAGGCAATACCTGGGCATAATCGAAAACCCGGGTAATACCGGATGGAAAAATACGGCCTTTCAGAATATGATGGTAAAGGTGGGCTGGTACCTGAAAGCGGCCTGGTGTGCATTCTTTACCAAAGCGGTTTACCTGGAGGCTTACGCTGACAATCCAGCGGTAACCAAAGCAATTAAAAACTGCTTTACCGGGGGTGCACTGGATACCTATCGCCGCGTTAAGGCTGACGGTACATTTAAAACCGGCAGCGAGCCAAAAAAAGGCGCTATTGCGGTGTACCAGCATGGTAACGGATCAACCGGTCACGTGGGCATTGTTGAAAACGAACTCATCGCACCGAACACCCAGCAAAACATCGAAGGTAATACCAATGCCTCAGGAAGCCGTGAGGGCGACAGGGTGGCCGAAAAGCTACGCACCATTAAAAGAGATAAAAAAGCCGACGGGCTTAACCTGGTCGGATTTATTTACCCAATTGAAGATTAAAACCAATGAAGCGCGCTATAAAATTAATACTGATTTGTGGTTCAGTTGGTTTCCTGGCTCAGTCATGTGCAGTTAAACGAGAATCCAGCCGAAGCCTGGAGTATGTTGGCTCAGCTGAGCGGCTAACCTCCAGAGAGGTCGAGGCCAAGCTGGTAAACAAATTTTATGGCGACACCTTGAAAGGGAACTGGACGCCTGACACCACTGGAGCCGACAGCACCGAAGTAGAGAGCGCCGGCATCCGTATGAAGGTGAAGGCGACCAAAACCCCAAAAGGTACCAGGTTTGATTTTACTGCTATCGCAAAGCCGGTCGCGAGGTCGGAGTTAAATACTTCGTCGAAAACGACCGACCATCAAAAAAACGCCGTGGCTGTCCAGGCTAACGAATCGGACAGCAAAAAAACAAACAGCTTTACCGGCTGGGTATGGTTGGGGCTTGCGCTCGTTGCGATCGGCCTGCTGATCCTGTTCCTGCCGAAGCTTATCCGAAAATTTTTAACCCCCCGAAAGTGGAAGTAACAAAAGAACGAAAAAGCGTCTTAGAGATCGTTTTTTCGAGATACAAAGACCAAAGAGAACTGCATCTGACCTCAGACGATAATGTTTTCACTGAAAAACACCGCGCCGAATCGCATGCCCGTGAACTGGGCGATAAAAAGGTAATCACTTATACCAGGACTGACCTGGATAAACTGACCGTTATCTCCAATGGGTTGGTTGACCTGGTTAACACCGTATCAGGTAAAAAAGGCGGTTTTAAAACAGAATTGGAAGCGCCTGGCGATAAAGTAACCAGCAAGGTCGTTTCCCTCGAATCGGCCGAAGTGGTAACGGACGCCGATGGAGGCGAAGGTGCCGGCGATCAGGGCGGCGACGGTAAACAGGGCGAGGCTGGTAAAGATCAGAACCCTAATTCAAACGAAGACCAGGAGAAAGCCGAGGCTGAAAAATCAAAGGCAGAGCTAAGCGCCCTGCGTGCCGAATATAAAGCCGTACTGGGTAAAAGCCCATCACCAGCCTGGACGGCTGAAACCCTAAAGCAAAAGATTGCCGAAGCAAAAGCAACCGGCGGCGCTCAATAATCACGGTCTGCACACCTGGTGTGCAGGCTATTTAAACATCATTTAAACACTTTTTAATTATGTCAGTAATTCAATTAATGGTCAAAAAGATCGAAATCGGCACTGTAAGTGCTGTCGATGGAACTGTATCTGATTGGGAGGAAGTAAAAGCCTATAACGATACTGTTACCCTGGACGAACCCGATCCGACGGTGACTGAACATTACGCAGCTGGGCAATCGTCGCCGAGACTTACAATCTCTATCCCAGGAGTTGAAACCTTAGGTTTCCAGATTATGGACTCTGATCCGGATAACTGCGAAATCGCTTTGGGTGGTACAGTAACTACCGTAAACAATAAAAAAACCTGGAACAAACCAAAAGGCTTTGGATCGGAACGTATCAGAGCGGTGCGCGTTACCACTGTTGACGACTATCAATACGTTCAAAACAAAGCCAGTGTAACCGGCAAAAAAATGTTGACGTTTGCCAATACCGGCATCGGCTTATTGGATGTAAAATTCCGTGCCTTAGACACTGGTTTCCCAGCAATTCCTGATGTAACATGGGGTCAGATTTAATCGACAACGGCATCGAAGGGCTGGCTGTTGAAACGTTGCTAGAAAGGGGGCTGCCGTTAGGTGTAAAAGCCCCCTTTTTTTTGCGGTGGCTAGGCTTCCGCTTAAATCTTTACCAGCCCAGCCTGGGCAATAAAATAAGGATTGCCAGGCTATACCTTAAAATGAATATCCCCGATCGAATACTCGATCAGGCAACACTGCAGGAAGCCGACGACGTGCTGGTTAAACATGCTTTTACGATTGCTAAGATCGTAGCTATCGGCTGCTTAAAAGGCTACCTGTGGCCGTTGCTGTTCTCGGGGATATTAGCCCGCTGGTTGATGTGGAACCGGACGCCTCAGCAGCTCCAGGGTTATGCAGACCTTTTAATCTTGTATAGCGGCACAGGGGCTTTTATGAATACTACCAGGTGTATCAGGAATGCGAGGATATCGGCGCCGACCCTGGGTCAGAATCCCAAACGGAGTTAGTAGCCATCGGGTTAAATAGCCTTTGGGGAATTATAGGTGGAATAAGAAAGGAGTTCCACCTCAGCCACAACGAAATTATGTGGAAAAGAAGCTGGACAAATATAACCATGATGATGGCCGATCAGTCCAGGATGGTCAAAAAGAAGAAACAACCGGTAGTTACGACGGGAGCCGAAATGGCCGCCCGGTTTGCAGCGAAAAACAATGGATAATAACAGGTTTGAAATAAATTGCGATTTTTTAATCAATAACGAGCAGGTGCGGTCAAACACCAGGGCGGTGCAGAATAATATCGAAGGCATTGGCCAGACCAGTGAGCGGGTGCGCAACCAGGTAAACCGGAACATTGTCAATACCGTTTCGCAAACCGGTGCGGCAGCAGCCCACGCCCGCACACAATTTAACGGCCTGCAGAACTCAATCAACCAAATTAGCAGGGAGCTGCCCGCCTTCACCTATAGCGCGCAAACTGGATTTATGGCCATCAGTAACAACTTGCCGATCCTGGTTGACCAGATCGCGAGATTGAGGGCAGAAAATCAGGCTTTGGTTGCATCCGGGCAAAAAGCCGTCCCGGTGTGGAAACAAGTGGTTAGCGGGCTGTTTAGCTGGGGCACTGTTATGAGTGTCGGCATTACCTTATTAACCGTTTACGGTAAAGAGATCGGCAACTGGATAAAATCTTTGTTCAGCTCCAGGGATGCCCTGGAGGCGGTGAAGAAATCCCAGGAGAACCTCACCGAGGTAAGGATCAAGGCCGCCCAATCCCTGGCCATTGGTACCGCCCAGCTGGAGGCTTATATCGCTGTTGCCAAAAACGAAAAATTAAACCTGGATCAAAGGCAGGAAGCAGTACGCAATATTATCAAGCTGGATAAAGAACGCCTGGGCGGAATTACACTGGAAACCTTGAAAACCGGCGAAGCAACTGCAGCCATTAACCTCTATATAGATGCTTTAAAACGCCAGTCGATCGAAAAAGCTATTTCGTCAAAGCGCGAGGATCTGATCAAACAGCGCTACGACAATAAAAAGGATTATGAAGCCGCCACCAAAAAAGTTGATGAGCTGAAATACGCGGTGGACAACCAGAAATTCAAGAACAAGGCAAGCGATGAAGAAACGGCAACAGAGGCGGCCTACCGTCGTGCGAAGGTTGCCCGGGAAAAAGAATTTCAAAAGGATAAAGACCTTATTAAGCAGATTGCTGATTTAGACGATTATGCTAAAAAGCAATACGAGGCATCTGTCAAACCAGAAGGTAACCAGAAGCATAACCGCCAATATTTCCAGGATATCATCGACACGGCACAGGCTGGCCTCGATGCCCTGGATAAATTAGCGCCTGATTTCGTTACCAGGTCAAAGGCGTATATCAAAACGATCAACGATGCTAAAAAAGAACTTTTGGCCTTTGATGCAAATAACGACCTAAAGCTAGCGAAACAGGGGGTTAAAGACCAGGACGCCTACATGGATACCCTTGCCGGCAGAAAGGATATGCTGGATAAGATGGCGGCGCTCGATGCAGAATATGCGGCCAAACAGATGACCAGTAATGAAGAGGAACAGGCCGAACTTAAAAACAAATTCAATGACTTTAGGAAGCTGATCGAGCAGGAAAACAGACGGATTTCCGAATACAACAAAAAACACCCGATCAAAATCGCGTTAATCGATGCTAAGTCAATCGACGGCATCGAAACCGGGGCAATGTCTGATCTGGTTTACCGTCAACAAACCGAAGGGCTCAAAAAAGCTACCGAAGAGGAAAAGAAAATTTATAAGGAGTTCGAAGAGTATAAGGCAACTTATGGCGCAGATAAAGCAAAGAAAAAGTTTAAAGACCGTATCGATGTAGAAAAAAGCTACATGCAGCAGGTAGAAGGTGAAATGGCAAAGCTTTTGGAAAAAGACCCGACCAAGATGTCCGGTGCCGAGATTGAACGCCTGCAGATGTACACCGCCCTGCAGAAAGAAGCAGAAGAGGCTGAAAACGCCAGGCTGGACAAAGCACTCAATGAATTTCAATCTTATGCGGATAAACGTCTTGCCATACAGGTAAAGTATTTGGATAAGGCTAAAGAATTCAGGGATCAGGGAAATACCAAAGAAGCGAACGAAGCAATTGCCAAAGGCAATGAAGAGGTTTCGGATCTCGATAAAACCAATGTGGCAAAATGGGGCAGTTATAAGCGCTTGTTTGATGGTGTAGGTGTGTTAACCCGCCGTCAAACACTTGACACGATCGCCCAGTTCGAAAAGGAGCTGAAAGCCGCTAAAATCACGAATGAGGCAAGGATGGAGCTGGAGCAAAAGCTGAATCGGCTTAAGGCTTCGGTAAAAAACGGTAGCGCCCGAGATATCGAGCAGGTAGCTGCCGCATTGGGAAAGGTGTCTGGCGAATTTGGCAAAATCAACAGCGATATCGGCGACATCAGCAGTACGCTGCTGACCGCGGTTCAAGCCTACGTTGAAGTTCGTAAAAACCTGGCTGATATTAACGATCCGGATAAAAGTACCGCTGAGAAAGTTGGCGCTGGTTTGGGCATCGTTGGCGCGGCATTTAGCGTCGGTAATGCTGTTGTGGGTTATTTCAAGGGCTTAAAAGCTGCGAAGGAAGCTGCACAGAAAGCCATGAACGATTTTCAGACTGCGGCGATTAAGGGCGAACAGGATTACCAGGCTTTACTGAGGCAGCGCGAACTGACCGACGCCAAACGAAATAAGAATTCGTACAAGGCAATTATTGATCAGCTCGAACTGCTTAAGAAAAACACCCCGGAAATCGAAGCCGCTTATAACCGGATATTCGCCTCAATCCAGGGCGAGCAGTTTGTCGAGGGGATCGGCTATAAACACGGGACATGGTTGCGTAAAGCAAAGACCTGGGATGTTATGGCCAGTTTGGCCGGTAGTGATTACGCGAAGCTGGAGCAGCTTTACACCCAGGGCAAACTCAAAGACCAGGCGAAAGCTGATTTTGAGGCATTGAGGGCGCTAAAAGAAGAGCTGGAAGCAGTTGGCGTAAGTGTTGAAGAGTTGCAACAGCAGCTTGCCGAGCTTTTAACCGGTACGACGGTCGGCGGCCTGGCGGACGGATTAACCGCGTTATTCCAAAACGGTAAGATGATGGCTGCCGACTTCGGCCAAAGCTTTGAGAGCATTATGCGTAATGCGGTTGTAAACAGTTTCAAAGTTAAATTTCTGCAAGATCAGCTTGCGCCATTCTTTACCCAGCTTGCTGAATTGATGAAAGGTGGAACGCCAACCCAGGAACAAATCGAAGCGTTAAAAGCCCAATATACAGCAATTGGCGCCCAGGGTGCTGAGCAGTGGAAGCAGCTGGAAAAAGTTTTTGGCATCAAGCTATCTGATACGGCAGATAATACCAGTATAACCGGCACAATTAAGCGCGAAATCACCGAGCAGACCGGCAGCGAACTTGTTGGCCTTAATCGGAGCATTTATGATGTGCTTAAACGCTATTTAAAAATCGGCAGCGACAGCCTCAGCGAGATCAGGCAGCAAACACTGTTGCAAATGGAAATCGCGGCTAACACAGCGGGTAGTTGGGTAGAGCTTAAAAATGCCGTCAAAGAATTAAAGGATATCAATAAAAATACTAAACCCGGATCAACCGGATACGACAGGGGGATATAAATGGCAAACGATAAACTTGCCGGCGTAGACTTACGATCGGTTTTCAAATTCATTCCTGCCCAGGCTGATGGGAGTAATATCGCCATTACCGGCGCCTGGGATATGCCAGCGCGGATTGGCAAAACTTACCACGATTGGGGCAATGTTGCTAACAATATCGAGCCCTACGTATCGCCTGATGAACTGTTTTACGGCGGCCGGGATATCGATTACCTGGTGATGCTGCAGGTGGCCGACGAATTGGCCGCCCTGAGCGTTTGTAATGACTTTTACCAGTTGGTTAACGGTTTTACTGCCCTGGTTCCTTTTGAAACAGACTTAGGTACCTGGAATGTTTTTGTCAGGTCGGAAATCGCGGTAGAATACTTTAATGATGGTTTTTGTAAGCTCAGGATACCATTCCGCGAGCCGATCGTGGATTTAACCGGTACGCTGCCAAAACCAAACCCGGTATTTCAGCAACTTTTAAATGCAGATGGTGCTCCTATCCATACCGGTGCATTTGCCCCGATTGAAATTGGCGTGATCAATTACGACGGCTTCGGTATCGATGGCGTCATGTTCAGGGATATGAACTGTTTTGTTATGGAGTTGGCCGGGAACTTTAACCGGCCTGCTCCGATGTCAGGGGAAGCAACCAGCTACCGTTTTGAAAAATACAGGGTTACCAGGTCGGGGCTAAAACAAATGAACCTAAAACTCTTTATTGAAGCCCCGGATTATGCTGCCTTTAACCAAACAATACGGAGTTTTAACGCGCTTTTTTCAAAACCAGGTCTTAGGTATATCACCAAAGAAAATGATTTTTTACGGGATTTTTTCGTCAAGGATGGCTTTACCGTAAATAACATAAGGCTTCACAACGGTGAGGTTACCGGAATTTTAACCGTCCAGCTAACCGAGGTCAATGCGTATACCAACTGGAGCATTTTAACAGATGCTAATAACAATGAAATAGTAACAGAATTAGGAAATATAATTATAACATAAATGGAACAACCACAAAGATTTTGGCAAGGAATGACAAAGGCGGCAACTGTTGAGGTGCTGGATAAAATTATGATCGGTAAAAATTCCGATGGAAGTACAAAATATGGCGATGTAAATCAACTTTTAGGCTTGTTAAGCGTAATTGGTGGTGCATCATTTAAGGGCAACGTCAAGCCAGCTGATGAGCCGGTGATATCCGAAGGAAATGCGTTTTATATCGCCGAAAAAGGCGTTTATCCAAATTTTGGAGGTGTGGAGGTTACGGGAGCAGCGGGGATTATTGGCCAAGCGGGCGATGAATTTGTCGTTAGCAATTTTGACGTCGATTTGGTTGATTATGCTAAACAAAACGATGTTTCGAAAAATCTCGGTGATTTTCAGGTTGAGGGAATAACCTACCAGCATTCACGAGGGGAAGCTGAAACCTATGGAAACGAAACCTGGTGGCCTGAGAATGACAAAAATGGCGTCGGATCATATTTACAAATGGCAGAAGATACTATTTTTAACAGGGTAGAGTTTTCGGCCTCCCAAACTGATATCACCCAATCAGTGAAGGTCAGGGTTTATAGATCAACGGTAAGGACAGCTGAATTAAACTTGATGACCTTATTGGAAGAAGTTTTTTTTGCCCCTGGTGAATTTAATAGATTGATTGACCTTATGGCTGTTGTTAATTTACAAAGCGCCTATCAGGTGAAAACGGGCGATTGGCTCTACATAATGGCTGTATCCGAAAAGATGTCATGGCGGTTTTTCAATGTGGATTCATCGATAGCACCGTACCGGGATAATTTCCTGTACACAGTTAATAACAATGCTAACTCTTTTAATGATGGCGGCTGGGGTTTTGGTAATGGGGCTTCTTTTCGGCAAACAGCCATGAGGTTAACATTTATCAATGCAGATTTAAAAAGCCGTTTCGGAAATCTCGACGAAGAGATCAGTCAAATAAAACAACTTGACACCATATTGCCAGCGAAAATCTATGCGATGCGTGGCCTACCATCTATATTGTACTATAACTCTTTTATGCTGGGTTTAGAACAGGAAGATAAACCAGCAATAAAAGTCGTCGGGGATTGGAATAATAGAGGCGTGAGCTATAGTGACTGTTTTACGTTTACGCCTGGTGCAGGAGATAGCACGGGTCAATATTTATCACTCTTTTTTTACAACCAACACAAAAAACTAATTGGTACAAAATCGTCTGCTATAACTGTTGTAGGAAACGAAGGTCTGAACACTGACAAAAAGGTGGTTTTCGCAGGCAACAGTTTAACGGCCGGAGGTGTTAGAGCCTGGACTGTGCGCGACCAGATTAATACTTTAGCTGGTGTTGGAAAAGTCGTTTTATATGGAAGTAGGTTTGAATTAGTTAATAATGACGGTTGGAGCGGTAAGGATATTAATTGGTTTGTTCACAGTCCTGATAGTCCGTTCACCAATTCAGAAGGAGTTTTGGATATTCCTGCATATCTGGCGACAATTGGTGTAGATACACTGGATTTGCTGGACTTCATGGAAATGACCAACACAGTCGGCCCAAATCCAAGTGAGCAGGTTGCTGATGATTATGATTATCCAGCCGCAATGGCTGATTTAAAAGCCCTTTGTACAGCGTTTTTAAATGCCGGTACCCAGCGGATCATATTACACCTTGAGCCGAGTGGTTCCAGTAAGTCTAACGCTGAAACTCCAGTTTGGCGCAAGCAAAATTTTTTATTCAACTGTCAAAGGTTCAAGGCAGCTTTATTAAAGAATTTCGATAGTGGCGTTTTCGATCCTCGTGTTAGGGTAGGTTTTGCTACGGCATACATAAGCAGGTATTATGGTTATGGCTCTTATTTTAGCGCGCCAAACCTAAGATTTGAACAAGATGTAAAGGATTATTGCACGGATGCAATACATCCAACTGTTGCAGGGTATCAGAGCATTGGCGATGGTATAGCACCACAGGTGTTATCTGTTTTAAAGGAACTGGAATAAAAAAACCGATTAATTAAAATTCGATAAAATGGGAACTTTCCAGCTGGAGATAAAAAGGTTAGGACAGGTTATTTACAGGCTTGAAATTGATGAAAACACCATCTATTCAGGCGAATTTTTAGGAATGGATAAGGTTACATCTAACTTTATTGTATCCTCGCCGCTTGACTTGCGTGTTGATGATTATATTGAGCACAATGGCCGAACTTATAAGCTAAAGACAGCCGTTCCTCAGGATGATATCGACGCGGTTACGCATCGTTACGACCTGACTTTTTACGGCCGTTTATATGACCTTTATAATACCCAGATCAAACACCTAAAAAGAACTAAGTTTACCTACACCGGTACGCCGTTAGAACTTTTATCGTTGATTGTGGATTGCCTCAACGAGCGCGAACCAGGTTACTCGATCGGCGACTGCTCCGATATTTCTGAGCCTCAAACCTTCGATTTTGAAATGCAAAGCTGTAGGACTGCGCTTTCTATGGTTGCTGAAAAGTTTAAGCTAGAGTATTACCTGGATGACCAGGATAAATTTTATCTGCTACCTAAAGTGGGCGTTGATCAAAATATCACTATGCAGGCAGGTCGTAGCTTAGGTTTGTACAACGCCTCCAGAAAGGCAGTTGATCAGGATTATGCCACGGTATGGTATTGCTACGGTGGTACCCAAAACCTGCCTGATGGTTATCGGGATGGAATGGATCGGATAGCGCTTTCTGATCCGATCCTCAAAAATACCGCACTCTATGGGTACAAGGAGGGTAGTGTAATTTTTGAGGATGTTTATCCGCGCCGAACCAGTACCATTACCGCCGTTAATGGATTGAATGAAGTTGTCGATACAACTTTGGATTTCGATATCAATGCGCAAAACATTACCGATGGAGGTGCCAAAATTGTCTTTAAATCGGGTGAACTGAGTGGCCAGCAATTCGTTATTACGGGTTATAACCATACAACGAAAACAATCAGGTTCGGAACCAATAAAGACGAAACCGGATACCAACAGCCCAACGATACTTTTAAGGCCGCTGTAGGCGATAAATACACGTTGATCGGCCTGGTTATGCCTCAAAGCTATGTCGATGCTGCTGAGGCTGAGGTTATGGCACTGGGTCAGGCTCATGCGAATAAAAATTCTTTTCCGCCAGTTGCTTTTCCGTTGAACATTGACGAGAAGTTTATCCGCGATATGGGATATGTTTATAAACTAATTCCTGGCGATACGATACACGTGGTCAGCGCTTCCTTAGGAGTTGATACCAGGATAAGGCTGCAATCTGTATCGTATCCCCTGGTCAACCCGGCAAAAATTGAGGGTGTGGTCTCTGATGTTATCCAGTATACCGATCGTGATCTGATGATTAAGGATATTAAACAGAACAAAAAGGAAACCAGCAAAGGCCAAAAAACTGCGTTGTATGCCAGGCAAGTGGCAGATGAAGTAAAAAACGCAGCAATACTGCAGCAGTTTAAACAAACTTATGTTGGTGAACGCGCAATTCTTACCGGTGCCTTTGTTGCCGGCAATCCTGAAAGCGGTGAGGTAGCGGGGATTAGTGGTACCGACGATAATTTGGAGGCAGTACGCATCTGGGCTGGTGCTTCTTTCGAGAATAGAGGAGCCGCTCCCTTTCTGGTTAAGCAAAACGGCGATGCTGTTTTTCGCAATGCTACCTTGCAATCATCTGCGACTGGTCAACGGATTGAAATAGACAGTGTAAACAACCGTATGCGCTTTTATGACAGTTTAAACAACCTGCTTATTGACCTGGACGACGATACGGCTTTTGAAGGTTATTCGATTTTTCCAAATCCACCTGGGCCGCCTATCGTAAGCAAAGTATATGGCCCAGGTATCAGGTTTGGTCTGGAAACCGGCGCAAATGGGTTTGTCACCGTTGGACGCAAAGGTGCCAGGACAAACGGTTTTTTTGAGGTTGTTAATGAGGACGGCGATACGGTTTTTATCGTTGAAGGTTTAAACGAGCGGCTCAGGTCGATGGTTGCCTGGTTGGCTGAGGCGCCAGTGGTTATTCAGGATAAAATCAATGTCGAGAAAGCCGCATCTGTTGAGGTGCAGGACGGCGCAGATAATTACCATGCCGGTATCGATTACGAGGCCGATGTCCGTGTTGGTGGTACCAGTTTCGTGCATATGAAGTGGATAAAAGGTGTTTTAGTGGAGGCTACACCGCTTTAAATAACGATTTTGGGCGAATACTGATGCTTTAGCAGTGCCAAAATTAAACAGGTCTTTATAACTGATAAAACGGCGTTTAAATGCCGTTTTTTTGGTTTAATGGGTATGCGACCCGTGTTTCTGTTCGGGGTTAAATAACCTCGGTCGACGGGTATCAATAATTGTTTCGGGCGGGAATAGTTACCAAACAAGGGCAAAAAAAAGATCGTGGCTTGTATCGCATGTATTGACTTCTGTAGGTATTTTTTATAAAAACAGTAGGTCTTTAACATTGAAAAAAATGGTATAAATGGAATTAAAAAAATGGTATAAATGGAATTCGCGATCTAAGAGAGGCAAGAAAAAGAAAATGTTATGACCTATGACTTGCATTTTAATGGAGAAAAAATCACTTTGGGATGCAGTGTGCGTAATCAGCCCAAAATAACTAGGGCAAGTGACTATTATTTCATCTCAAAAAATCAAATTGATGATCTAAAAGACAGACAAGTTGATTTAGCAACTAATGGATTGAAGAGTAATAAAGAAATAAAAGAACAAAGAGCCATTGAAAAAAAAGGTTTGCTTTTAATTTATGCATTAGACGAAAGGGGAACACCAAATGTAAATAATGGAATTCCGATAATTGGTTACAGTCTTCATTTTCCGAAAATTGAAAATGAAGTAAAAATTTCATATACCACCACAATTTTCGACGGTTTTGATGAAGAATTACAAGACGACGACGATTCGCCAAATAATGATAACGAATAGCTTATGGTAAACATCAAATCAATCTGGGAGGCCCAGAAACCAACAGGTGATTTCATTATAAAAACAAGGCTTGAAAATATCGCACATTTAAATTGCTATGCTTGCACTAACAATATAACAGGACAGTATTTGTATATCATGTCTGTTGCAAAAAACGTGGTAATTCCTGAACTCAAAAATTATCGTTTCAAAGGTGTCGAAATATTTTCTTTTGAAACTGATAGCTCCCTTGAATTAAATATTCATCTTATAGATAATGAGTTGAAAGATATCTTCGCGTTGTTTATTCAAAACATCATAGAAGATATTACAACAACAACTTCCGAAAATGAAGCGCTAACTAAGACCTTAAATGTAATTTTTAAATGGAAAAAGCTATTTGATAAAATTAGCTTTAGTGGAATGTCTCTTGAATATCAAAAGGGCTTATTAGGAGAACTTATCTTTATCAATTATCTGATTGACAACAATTTGCCAACTGACAAAATATTAAGTGCTTGGACAGGCCCTGAGCAAGATGATAAAGATTTTAGATTTGGCGATATTGGCGTTGAAATAAAACTTACTTCATCGAAGCATCCTAGCCTAAAAATCACAAATGAGGGACAACTAGATACTCAAAATGTAGACAAACTTTATCTTATTCTTTATTTAGTTGAAAATGTAAAAGAAAATGGTTTTTCTTTAAACTCGTTAGTTTTTCAAATAAGTGATAAATTACATTTGGATTTAGATAAGCTGAAATTCTTTAATGAAAGACTATTACTTTTAGGCTATTTAGCTAGTGACGAACAGCATTATAATACGATGTATTCTATCAAACAGATATACTACTACAATATCAACCAAGATTTTCCAAGGATCATAAAATCACAACTGCCGTCGGGGATTTACAATACATCTTATTCCATTGAACTTTCCGCAGTTGATGAATTTAAAATTGAACCCCATATAATAACAAATTCATTAAATTAATGGAAAGAGCTCTTACTAACTATATTGAAGAATTAACATCAGATGTAGCATCATTAGTTTATTCTGATGGTGAAGGCGCCAGTTTTGAAGATAAATTTACAGAATATTGTATCGAAGTACTTGAAAAAATAGGCAAATCTGAAGGTGCGAGAGTATTGTCGTACATACATCCTAACAGTCAAGGCGGGGTGGAATGGAAGATAAATGGCTATTGTTTAAAAGATCAGTTTAAAGATGAGAACAATAAAACCTATTTCGAGACTTTAGATTTATTTATTACTTATTATAGAAATGATAGTTACGAATACAGTATTACTCAAGCCGATTATACCAAATCACTCAACCAAATAAAGAAATTTATTAATGGAGCTTTAAAAAGACACATAGATTATTTGGATCATTCGCATACAGAGCTAATAGAACTCATTAAAATCATTTCAAAACAAGGTAACGACTTTGACAGGATAAATATTTTTTTTCTAATTAATGGATTTTCAAACCACGATAAAGAGCAACTGGAAATAAATGACATCAGTGTATTTGTACATACTTGGGATGTCAACAGGTTATTTAAAATTAATGAGGCCAACAGTATTCACGAACCTATAGAAATAGAATTTGAAAAATTTACCACAAAAGGAGAAGGCCTTCCTTGTTTAAAGGTTCCGACGATAGACGAAACATATGACTGTTATTTAACTATTGTTCCCGGAATAGTTCTAGCAAAACTTTATGCAGAATTTTCTAACGAGTTATTGGAAAGCAATGTTAGAGCTTTTCTAGGTCAAGCTGGAAAATTCAATAAAGGAATACGTGATACTATTCAAGATAAACCTCATATGTTTTTACCTTATAACAATGGCATAACTGCGACGGCTGAAAATGTTACGACAGCCGTTGTCGGCGATCAATTGGTTATCACTCATTTAAACGATTTTCAGATTGTTAACGGTGGACAAACAACGGCGTCACTTTATCATACTCAAAAAAAGTATAAAGATGCTGATTTGAACAAAATTTTCGTTCAAATGAAACTCACAGTTATTAAGGATAAGGAGAAAAAAAATGAAGAAGTTCCTAATATTGCGAGATTTGCAAATAGCCAAAACAAGGTTACTGAATTAGACCTATCTTCTAACAATCCTTATTTTGTTCAGATAGAAAATCTATCGAGAAGAAAATATGTTGTTAATCCTGAAAATAGAAATCAATCGGTATTATGGTTTTTTGAGCGAGCAAGTGGTCAATACAGAGAAACGCTTAACAAACAAACTTTAAGTCAGCAAAAAAAGTTTAAAGAACAAAATCCAAATAGCTTTAAGTTTGTCAAATCAGATGTCGCTAAATACATCAACATTTGGGATTTACAACCTCATCATGTATCTCTTGGTTCTCAAAAGAGCTTTATCCATTACACGAAAAAGATTGAGGAGTTAGTCAAAAAGAATAAACTACCAGGAGAAAACTTTTATAGAAAATTAATCGCTAACGCAATCGTTTTTAAATCTGTAGACAAGCTTTTTGGCAGAAAAAATGTGGATGCAATTGGCGATACGAACTTAAAGTCATTTACCGTAGCTTATACCGTTTCCTATTTCCATTATTTGACTAAGAATAGAATTGATCTGTGGAAAATTTATGATGATCAGAAAATTGATGACGAATTAAACAGTACATTAAAAAGATTGTTGATTTTTGTCTACCAACACTTATTAAAGGCATCTAATAATACACTATTCTCAGAATATGTGAAAAAGGAGGCCTCTTGGACAAACTTAAAAAATGCAAATTATCCTGAGAATTTAGAAAACACATTAAAGAATTATCTCGTAAGCGAACAAGAAAGAGACGCTAGAGAAACTGAAAAAGAAATAGACACAAATGATCTCGAAAATGATCTTTTTACAATAAGTGAAATAAGAAAAACAGGGATTAAATTTTGGGATGGTTTCAGAACATATGTAGATCAAAATAAACCGGAAGGATTTGATTATTATTTAGCTTTTGATTTACTCAAAAAAATAAAAGACAATAAAAATTTATCATCACGTGAGATTTCATTTGGAAGTAAGGTCCTGAGCTATATGAAGGAAAAACCTTCATTAATGGAAACCATTAAGTCTTTATCCAAATTAAAAGACGAAGAATCTATTGAAGTTAAATTTATTTATGATAAACTTTTACTCCTTTCAAAAGAAGAGTGGAAAAGAATTATAGATGTTGCAAGTCAAACTAAAATATTCGACCATTTGGAACTTAGCAATGTAAAATCTGTTTACAATTCATTTCAGAAAAAAGAAAAAGTAAAAGAATTAGCGCTAATTAAAGCCTTCAATTCAATTAAAAAACTAGAAAAGTTTAAGATTATGATTTAAAGGAGATCTTTTATTTCAACAGCTATTTGTTGGCCAAGTAAGCAAGGAACCGCATTACCGATCTGCTTGAATGCAGCAGTACGGTTTGCTCCTTCTTTTACACCTTCAAAATAAAAATCGTCTGGGAAGGATTGTAAGCGAGCTGCTTCTCTAACAGATATAGACCTGTTTTGTAATTCATCGGGATGGATATAATAATGTCCATCCTTTGCAATGTGAGCAACTACTGTTTGTGATGCCTCCAGATCTGCGGCCACTACCTTAAATCTATCAAAGAAGGAAGATCTGTTTTCATGGGTTTTTAAGCGATCTGGTAAATCATTATAATTGAGACGTTCTTTATCATTATTCCATTTGTCAACAGCGATGCGATAAATTTCTTTATCCTGCAAAGCGTGTGGCCTGGCTATGTGCTGTGTTAGTGTGGTGATCTCATTTCGTATATGAGCAGCTTCAAGATATTCGTTTTTATTAGCAGTATAATTTAAAAACTTATCTTTTCCCTCCCCTGCCTGTATGGCTGGCAAATCAGCAAATAAGCTTGATACATTAGCAGTCAGGCCACTTTTATAGTTATCCAAATCCGGCAGATTTGGAATAAAATCTTTTCTCCAGCCAATGATAATCAAACGCCTGCGTTTTTGTAATACACCAAAGTTTTCTGCTTTAACCGAAAAAATATGAATGCTGTACCCTTTTTTGTAAAAGAGTTTTTCCATGTTCTGTAAATAAACTCCGCCACCTGCAGACTTTAAACCTAACACGTTTTCGAATACAAACATCTTAGGTTTATATTTCTCCAGGTAGTTTGCGTATTGAACGTAAAGAAAATTACGGGAATCTTTCTTCATACCATGCTCAGACCTTGCACGGCCTACCAGGGAATATGCCTGACACGGTGGCCCGCCAACGATAAGATCTATTTCATTGTTACCCTGAAGGTTTTTATCTATAAGACTGAAAATTTTCTGATTGTTTTCATCGCCAATCCCGAGGTTAATGACTGAGTCTAAAATTTCCTGCGGCATTAAACTGTAAAGATCTTTTCGAGTTATATCCCCTTTTAAATAAGAATGATAGTGATTTAAGCGATCACTTTCTTTAAGATAATAATAAGCAGCTCTAGTCCTAAGCGAGTAAGAAGCCGCAACGTCAATCTCGACATGTGCAACAGGAGAATAACCTGCTCTTTTAAAGCCTTCTGAAAGGCCTCCGGCACCAGCGAAGAGATCGATATAGTTCACGTTAAATATAATTAAAGGTCGAAGTTAAAAAAAGTTTTCGCAGCGTTCCATGTTTTTGAAAGAAAAACGTTCAGAGTTTTGGAATCTTGCTTAGATCATACATTGTTTCTACTATTGTCTGAAGGGTGGCCTTTATTGTCTTAGGTTTCAATTCGCATTCCCATACCACGATAACTCTCCAACCTGCTTTTTTTAATGAATTGACATTGATTATATCTTTAGCCTTATTTCCGTTTATCTTACTTAGCCACCATTCAGTTTTAGTTTTCGGAATTACGTAATACCTGCATTGGTCATGGCCATGCCAGAAACAACCATTTACAAATATAACGGTTTTATATTTTGGTAACACAATATCGGGCTTACCCGGTAAATCTTTAACGTGGAGGCGATATCTGAAACCATTTGTATGTAGAAACTTGCGCACAAAAATTTCCGGCTTAGTATTTTTGCTCTTAATGCGACTCATGTTGTATGAGCGGGTTTCTTTGCTGTGTACATCTGCCATTTAATTATCAACAATCTTTTCTCAACTTTGTGTTTCATCTTCTAATATGCCCCAGACAACTTCGCAGGCAAAGAATTCAGCAATCACGATCCTGATGATAACTACACCCATATCATCAATAGCGATGTACCTGTAGTTATTATCCTGTACATCTACCCAATCATTAATGAGCATTCCTACGTTATGCATCTCACCGTTCTGGGAGTGTATGGGCATTTGAATGACCATTAAGCGTTGTTGATTGCGGGAGCCTACTTCTCCCAATACTTCCTGAAAGTGGACCGAGTTGAAAATATCGTGATTTTCCGGAGGTAACGATGAAAGGGTGCCGCACCAGAAATGATCAGGGGTGTCACCACATATCAGGCTGAGTTCAAAAGCGGCATGACCGCGGGCAAGTTTAAACATCACATTCTGTACACGTTCCATCTCCGGGACGAAGCCACTTATGCCATCTGCTATCGTTCGAGAATCTTCGATTCTCTTGCGTAGTGCGCTTGATTTTTCCATTTTTCGTGCTACCGAAGGCCGGATTATTTTTGTGGGATCTGTGGAACCGCAGCGGGCACTTTCGATCAGACATGCGAAATATTCTTCATCTATTGAAAAGCCTTGGTTACAGGTACTGCAGCATCCAACAACGGGAAGGTTTGTGGGATATGGGGCTTCCAAAAGACATTTAGATGGGACGTGATCTCTTGTCTCAGCAGGTCCACCGCAATAGATGCACCCACGAATCAGCCGGCTATCAGCATAATTATTTAATTGATCCATAATATTTAATTAGATTGCTGGCGGATAAAAACGAATATCAACTTGTAACTAATATAAAAGGATCTTTGGAAACAATCAATAAATCTGTAAAGATTAAAGATGATTTACGTATTCTAATCAGGTTATTATACCGGGAACGCAATGGCAGCTTGATTAAAAGCATTAAAGTTGAACGTAAATGAAGCTTCATATTGAGGTTTTATTTTGATGCTCAACAGCTGTAAGTGAATATGGTTTTGGCATTACCCTTTTATCTTTAATGAAGCAGATTCATCTTTTAAAATGGTAGGCAAGGTAAATATTTTATCTGCACTTTATGAAAACTGCTTCATAAATTTTTACGTATAATGTAATGCAGGGGGTGAGAGTCCTGCATCTGGCAAAAGCCCGAGAGCGTTAATTTAGATGGGGGTAATCATGTATTTGGTTATCCCTTTTTTTGCACAGCACCAAAACCAGACATTTAGCCTGCCAAGCCATTTCCTTTCGCTGCAAATTTACTGATGCTTATTTTTCCATCAAGACCCTATCTAAATAATTACACCACACATGCTTGAAACTTTTACTTACTGAAACACCAGGGTTTTAAATATTTATTTTTTACTAACTTTTTTAGTATTATGTTTGTTGTAAAATTACGGAAACTAACAATAATAGCTAATCATTTTAGCAAAACATGAACACTAAAAGCGAATTGGTGCATAAACTGCAACAGGATATTTTAATGTGGCAGGGCTTTAAGCCAGCCGCTGAAGGTAGGGCTGACCGAATTGGCCTTGGTGCCATTGAAGATGCCTTTCCTGGTGGTGTGTTTCCGAAAGGGGCCATACATGAATTTATTGCCGTATGCCCCGAAGATGCCGCCGCCAGCGATGGCTTTATTGCGGGGCTTCTTGCTGCTTTAATGAACGATGGCGCCGCAAGCCTATGGATTAGCACCGCAAGGCATTTATTCCCCGCAGCGCTCAGCGCTTTTAATGTAGCCACAGAACGGATTATTTTTATCGATGTTGATACCGAAAAAGATGCCCTTTGGGTTATGGAAGAGGCCTTGCGGTGCAAAGGATTAGCAGTTGTAGTGGCAGAGGTTGATGCCCTGGGCCTGATCGAATCGAGAAGGTTACAGCTTGCCGTAGAAGAAAGCGGGGTTACCGGTTTTATTATGCGTAAAGATACACGCAGAATGGCCAGTACCATTGCTACTGCCCGATGGCAGATTAGCCCCTTGCCCAGTGTTTTGGAGGCGGGCATGCCAGGCCTGGGTTTTCCGCGCTGGCAGGTAGCCTTGCTGAAAGTGAGAAACGGGATACCCGGGAGCTGGATGATGGAATGGGCGGGTACTGGCTTTTTAGAAATTAAACAGGCATTGCAGCAGGATGACTGGAAAAGCGGTGAACAGCGGCAGATTGGATAAAAAATATGCAAAGGCGTTTTGTTTCGATATGGTTCTGCCAGCTATTGGCAGATTGGCAGCTGATCCGCCGGCCTGAGCTGGCCGCTGTTCCTTTTGTATTTGCAGCCCCTGTACATGGCCGGATGATGATTACCGCCGTAAGTGCATTGGCCGCAGCAGCCGGGATTGAAAAAGGCATGCGTGCAGCAGATGCAAAAGCCATTTGTGCAGGTCTGGAAGTACTGAACGATAAGCCCGGCAGATGTGAAAAATTATTAAGGGCACTTGCCGAATGGTGTATCCGCTATGCCCCCATAGTTGCCATAGATGAATTTGCTAAAGATGGCTTACTGTTAGAGGTAAGCGGCTGCCCGCACCTTTGGGGCGGCGAGCGCGCCTATATAAAAGAAATGGTATTGAGGTTAAAAAGCAAGGGCTATACCGTAAGGCTGGCCATTGCCGATACCCCGGGCGCTGCCTGGGCAGTAGCCCGCTTTGGCAAAGTGAGCCCGCTGGTGGCAAGCGGTGAACAGGCAACCGCATTACTCCCTTTAGTACCAGAAGCCTTACGGCTAGAAGCGCCCATACTGGCTAAGCTGCGCAAGCTTGGGTTTTACCAGGTAAAAAGTTTTATGGGCATGCCGCGGTCTGTTTTGCGCAGGCGTTTTGGCGAAGGTTTTTTATTGCGCCTGGCCCAGGCACTGGGCACCGAACAGGAAACTTTAGTACCAGTGCAGGTACCGGTAGATTTCCAGGAAAGGTTGCCCTGTTTAGAGCCGATCAGAACACCTGTGGCCATCGAAATGGCCATTACCAGGCTATTGGAAAACCTTTGCACCAGGCTTAAGGCTGCTGGCAAAGGCCTGCGCCACGGCATTTTAACAGGTTACCGGCTGGATGGGCAACTGGTACAGATAGCCATTGGTACAAATGCGGCCAGCCATAGTGTAAGCCATTTATTAAAACTTTTTAAGTTAAAGATTGATCACATACGCCCCGGCCTTGGCATTGAGCTGTTTATTTTAGACGTACCTAAAGTAGACGATGTAGCAGCAGCGCAGGAAACCATGTGGGCGGTAAAACCCGGCCTGGACGACCAGGGCATAATGAGGTTATTAGACCGGGTAGCCGTAAAGGTTGGCCCTAATGTAATTCGCCGTTACCTGCCTGCCTCACATTACTGGCCGGAGCGCTCGGTGCAGCCTACCTTTTCGGTAACCGAAAAGCCAGCAGCAGCGTGGCGTTTAGATATGCCCCGGCCAACTGAGTTGCTGCCTGCACCGGTTGCCATTGAAGTAATGGCACTTATACCCGATCATCCGCCCAGGTTTTTTATATACAAAGGTGTTCGGCACCAGGTGGTAAAGGCTGATGGCCCCGAGCGCATAGCACGCGAATGGTGGCTGGAACAGGGAGAACACCGCGATTATTACCAGGTAGAGGACGACCAGGGCCGCAGGTATTGGTTGTTCCGCTCAGGGCATTATACCAGCGAAAAGCAGTTTAAATGGTTTATACATGGTTTTTTTGCATAAAACACGATAATGGGATACAGCGAATTACAGGTAACTTCTAATTACAGTTTTTTACGCGGGGCATCGCACCCGCATGAACTGGTAGAGCAAGCGGCAGCTTTTGGCTACGAAAAAATTGCCATTACCGATAGGAATACGCTGGCAGGTATTGTACGTGCCCATGCTGCCGCGCGCCAGAAGAACATTTCGATTATCCCGGCCTGCAGGCTCGATTTACTGGACGGGCCAAGTTTACTCGCTTACCCAACCGATAAAGAAGCGTACGGGCGCTTATCTGCCTTGCTTACTTTGGGCAACATGCGCACAGAAAAAGGTTCGTGCCACTTAACGCGGGCCGATGTTTACGCACACGCAAAGGGATTAATTTTTACGGCCGTAATGCCAGGGGTACTTAACCGGCAGTTTTCTTTTGATGATGGTTTGATTAGCGCAATAGCAGAATACCGCGAGGCTCTGGGCAATGCGCTGTACTTAGGTGCAACCAGGAGTTATTTAGGCAACGACGATAAACTGATATTCAGGATATTGCAGCTTTCTTCGAAGTACGGGATACCGGTAGTGGCAACAGGCGATGTGCATTACCATGAGCCCGCACGCAGGGAACTGCAGGATGTGTTAACCTGCGTGCGCGAAAAGTGCACCATTGATACGGCAGGTTTTCGCTTGCACCAGAATGCCGAACGGTACATGAAGCCGGTAGAGGAAATAAAGCGGCTTTTTAGGCGGTACCCGGAAGCCATCAAAAATACGCTGGTGATTGCAGAAGCCTGCACCTTTTCTTTGGATGAGCTAAAATATGTGTATCCTGAAGAAATTAACCAAAGCGGCAGGCCACCCCTCGAAGAACTGGAATACCTGACCTGGAAAGGTGCCCGGGCATTGTATGGTAAGGAGATACCCGAAAAGGTGGTGAATATGGTGCGCTATGAACTTGAATTTGTTAAAAAGATGGATTACGCCAATTATTTTCTTTTTGTGGAAGATATTGTAAGGGAAGCGCGTAGCCGGGGTATTTTATGCCAGGGGCGCGGTTCTGCCGCCAATTCGGTGATCTGCTTTTGCCTGGGCATTACCTCGGTAAACCCCACCAAGTTTGATTTGCTGTTTGAGCGCTTTATCTCGCCTGCCCGTAACGAGCCGCCCGATATTGATGTTGACTTTGAACACGAACGCAGGGAGGAGATTATGCAGTACATTTATAATAAATATGGACGCGACCGCGCGGCAATTGTAGCCACCGTTACCCAACAGCACCAAAAGGGCGCTGTACGTGATGTGGGTAAAGCAATGGGCTTATCAGTTGATACCATTAACAGGCTTTCTGGTTCGTTATGGCAGTATACAGATGAATGGTTTGAGGGTAAACTATTAATGGAGCAGGGGCTGAACCCGGGAGACCCGCACCTGAAAAAGACCCTGGAATTAACCGCGCAGATGATGGGATTTCCGCGGCAGCTGGGGCAGCATACCGGCGGTTTTCTGGTAACCCAGGGCAAATTAACCGACCTCTGCCCTATTTTAAATGCCCGGATGCAAGACCGCACCAACATTGAATGGAATAAAGATGATATTGAAGACCTGGGCTTTTTAAAGGTAGATGTGCTGGCCCTGGGCATGCTAACCTGTATCCGTAAAGCTTTTGATTTTTGCCGTGCACAGTATGGCCGGGAGCTTACTTTGGCCAATGTACCGCAGGATGACCCTGATGTTTATAACATGATTAGTGCTGCCGATACTTTGGGGGTATTCCAGATTGAAAGCCGTGCCCAGATGTCGATGTTGCCCCGCTTACGGCCAAAATGTTTTTACGACCTGGTAATAGAGGTGGCTATAGTGAGGCCCGGGCCCATACAGGGCGATATGGTACACCCCTACTTGCGCAGGCGAAACGGCGAAGAGCCCGTGGTGTACCCTTCGCCCGAACTCGAAACCATATTAGGCCGTACACTCGGTGTGCCGCTGTTTCAGGAACAGGCCATGAAAATTGCCATCGTTGCTGCTGGCTTTAGCCCTGCCGAAGCAGATGGGTTAAGGCGAAGCATGGCCACCTTTAAGTTTAAAGGCCTGGTAAACCAGTACGAAAAGAAACTTATTGATGGCATGCTGGCCAAAGGTTATTCTTTGGAGTTTGCCCAAAGGATTTTTAAGCAGCTGGAAGGATTTGGCAGCTATGGTTTTCCGGAAAGCCATGCCGCAAGTTTTGCCCTGCTGGTATATGTATCGTGCTGGTTAAAACATTATTACCCGGATGCCTTTGCGGCTGCTTTGTTAAACAGTATGCCCATGGGATTTTACCAGCCTGCACAAATTGTAATCGATGCCCGGAAACACGGTGTTGAAGTAAGGGAAGTGGATGTAAATTATTCATCGTGGAATAACCTTTTGGAAGAAAAAGCAGGCCGGTATTTTGCCATAAGATTAGGTTTTAGGCAGGTTAAAGGCATACGTGAAGAGGAAATGGAGCTTTTGGTATCGTGCAGGGCTGGTGGTTACCGCAGCATTACCAGCCTTCGGGACGCAGGGATTTCGCTTGCTACGCTTGAAAAACTGGCCGATGCCGATGCATTCCGCTCAATGGGCTTTGACCGCAGAAAAGCGTTATGGGAAGTTTCAGCCCTGCAGGATGTGCCCGTAGCCTTGTTTAAAGGCCAGCCATCAGAAACCGCGCTTGAAACACAGGTAGCATTACCATTTATGGGAAAAGGAGAACATGTGGTGCAGGATTACGCCACCACCGGGTTATCGTTAAAGGCCCACCCGGTAAGCTTTGTAAGGGACCAACTGGATCTGCTTCATATCCGCAGTTGCCATACCATTAACCATAACGCTACTGATGGGCAGCTGGTAAAAGTTGCCGGTTTGGTGCTGGTAAGGCAGCGGCCGGGCACTGCCGGTGGCGTGTGTTTCATTACAATAGAAGATGAAACCGATTATACCAACCTGGTGGTATTTGAAAAGCTTTTTGAAACCTATAGAAAAGAGATCCTGCATGCGAGGTTGTTAATGGTGGAAGGGCGTTTGCAACGCGAAGGCCAGGTGGTGCATGTAATTGTAAGCAAGTGTTTTGATTTTACCAAGATGCTGGGTAAACTATTACAGCGCGAGGTGGATGATTTGCCGGTATTCTCTTCATCGCGCAGTGACGAAAAAACAGCGCCTTACCCCGCGCAAAATAAACGAACCCAGGTTCGGGAAGAGGTAAACCAGGAAACTAAAGCCGCTTTTCATGGCGGCAGGAATTTTAGGTAGTAGCTTAAAAGAATACTTAAGGAATAGATTTAGCGGATAATGGCTTTATCCAATTACTAAACAACTCAGATCAAATAATGCGCTTGCAGTCTATAGCAAGGTATCGTTATGTGTATAAATAATCACATTTATCTCTACCATAGATAGGCTAAAAAATTAGTTTACCCCCTGAACTAGAAAAATCCGGTTCAGGCTTGGGCTCGTTGAAAAAGGACTTAAGCACAGCACCACCTTCCTGTGCCCCGTCCAGCGCCTGAACAGGTGATATTAGAAAACTAAATTGATTAAATCACCTTTGATGACTAAATTTGTTTAAAATCGACCGGAAAAACTGTCTATATCGAATAAACTGGATTTGAAATAATGTTCCATCAAAATTTAATTGAACTATCATGATTATCAGGAGAAGACTTAAATGCTAATCGAGGTAAGACCAAAGCGTGAGCAAAAGGCCCGATAAGTTAATGGTCAGCACAAATTAAAAGAACGGTCAGGTGAGTCAAAGCTGTCGCTAAGGTAAGACCTATATTATTATAGAAAACGCCTGACCGTTCAAGATGGAAAATAATACCGTCACCTATGGATGCATTGAATAAGACAAAAAGATATGTCTATTTCATCGGGATCGACATATCAAAAGAAACTCTGGATATCGCCGTCATGGTTCAGGGATCTATTTTGGTCCATAATACCATCCTCAATGAACCAAAAGCAATCAAGGATCATCTGCTACACCTGAAAGCGTCTTTGAAGTTTACCACCAGAAATGCAGTAGCTGGAATGGAAAATACAGGCATTTATGGTAATCACCTCATCAACAAACTGAAGACGCTTAAAATCGATACCGTAGTGGACCCACCTCTTCGCATTAAAAATTCATTGGGTTTAATCAGGGGCAAAACCGATAAAAAAGATGCTGAAAGAATCGCCCTCTACCTCTACAAATCCAGGGATGTATTAAGATTAAGGATACCAAGGCGACCAATTATCGAACAGCTGGCCGGTTTAGCCACCTTGAGAAAGCGGTTACAATCGTTTCATATCGCTATGCAGGTACCCTTAAAAGAAACGGCAGGCTTTGTGAAGAAAGGTCTGATCGAACAAAACAACAGACTTTGCTCCAGGAGTACCGATGCCCTTAGGCTGGATATACAGGATGTTGAAGATTCAATTGAGGCAACATGGAAAGCAGATGAAGAAACCAACCGGTTGATGACCTTAATGCAGTCAGTGCCCTGCGTTGGGCCCGTGGTTGCATTGGAAATCCTCATCTGCACCAACGAATTCAAAAACATAAGGACCATCAGAGAGTTCGCATCCTACGCAGGAATAGCGCCCTTCCCTTATAAGTCGGGTACCACGGTCTATAAGAAAACCCGGATATCAAAAATTGCCAATAAAAAAATGAAAGCCCTGCTACATAACTCTGCCGTTCTGGCCAAAAGATTTATTCCGGATATTAAGGCTTATTATCATCGTAAAATGAATATAGAAGGAAAACACAAAATGTCAGTACTGAATGCAATCCGATTAAAAATCGCAGCAAGGGTATATTCCTGTGTAAAAAACAATAGATTATACGAAAAAATATATGAATACAGGCCTCTTACCGAATGAGTGTCTTTAAGTTTATCTAAAGCCGAGCTTCCATAAACGGCAACTGTTGGGTTCCGTGCACCTGTGGGCATCGTTTATAACTGGAAAAACTTTTATATCCCAAAAGTAAAAAGCTTTTTGTTGCCTGAAGCGGTGGCACTAAAATATCCAGGCATTAACGTATTATTATGAAAAGCCGGTTTCTATAGTAAGAGAAAACAATGTGCTATGGCTCAATGCTCCTGTTAAAAGCAGGTTATATTTTACTTCGGAATCCGACCTTTACATCGATGACAAGGAAAGTGGAAGCCAGGAGAGTTTGAAGAGGGATTATTGGGCCAGATCTTTCTTCGCTGTTTTTGCTACCTTTTAAAAAAAATGAAGCGGATGCAACTTAAAACTGTTTCTACCCGTCTAGGTTTTAGTTAGTATTCATTTAAATGAACATGAAAAATAAACAACAACTGATTGTCGTAATCATAACTGTTATTATCTTTTTTAAAAATTTTGCCTTCGCTCAAGGCGGGGTTGCAAAAGATAACACCATCAAATTGAACACGGAGATATTGAACATTATCAAAAAAAACTCCATGTTCTCCGATAAGCTCAACTGGAAACAGGTCAATGAAGAAAGTAAGATTTTGCCATTTACTACAAATGATTCTTTAAACGAAAAGATCATCTATAATTTCTATACCCAAAAGCTTCGGGAAGTTGGGGATCGTCACTCCTTTTTCGTAACAAACAAGGTGATGGAGAAATTTCGCGAGAAGCCCCTGGTGGATACACCGGCTGGCAAATATTTAGGGGAAGGCATCGCGTGGTTAAAGATTCCTGCCATTCTAAGTTTTGATGGTGAGAAAGAATTGAAATATGCAAACGATGTTAGAGGTATTATCAAAAAAATAGATACCGACAATACCATTACCGGATGGATTGTTGACCTTCGTCAGAATACCGGCGGAAATATGTGGCCTATGCTTGCGGGGCTGAATGCGCTTGTTGAGGATGGAACCGCAGGCTATTTTGTAGAAGGCAAGACTGGAAAAAAATACCCCTGGCAAAATAAGAATGGTATACTCCTTGGCAAAGGGCAGGTTGTAGATACTTATAAAAGTAAAAACAGAAACGTTAAAATTGCCATCTTAATTGATTCCAGAACAGCCAGCAGTGGTGAGATGACCGCAATATCTTTTTTGGGGCTGCCTAATGTCAAATCGTTTGGTCAAACTTCCGCTGGATATACCACTGCGAACTATACATTTGTTCTATCCAATGGTACACAACTTCAACTAGCCAAAACATATGTAGCAGACAGGACCGGTAAAGGTTATCCAAAAAACGTCGAGCCGGACGTTAGTGTTGAGCCTGGAATCGATTCTGGACAAGACAAAGTGATATTATCTGCTAGCACTTGGTTAAAAAGCAAATAATGAACTTAGACACCTGACCCCGCCAGCCTAAATAGCTTGCATAGGGTATAAACCTGTCAGACAGATTAACCGGCCAATGATTTGGATACCTATTGAAAATGCTATCGATCTACATTGGAGCAATTGTCCATTCGTAGGCAATATCAACTAGCGGAAGACTAATTAATGTTAAAGTATTAAAGATTTTATCTCCAAAGGCCGGACATTAGAATACCACCAAGCCTGCTGAAAAAGCCTTGATGCTTTAGCTGATGGTATAAATTGGATGAGAAAAGTATCAAACCGGTAGCGAACCAAACTCAAAAAAACCAATCAGATTGCCGAACAAAATAATCGGAAAGCAAGAGCTTTGGAGTTATTGATCAATAAAACCATCACCGGCGGAGAATACCGGCAGATCAGGAAAGAATGCGAAAATAGCATTTTGAGAGATGAGGCAGAGCTAAAAGAACTTAGAGCCATCGTTGCAACCCGCTCAATCCCGACTTTATGACGGATATTTCAGATGCATACGAAGCTGCTTATACCATAATGCTTAACCTTAACAGGTCGTGGATCCAGAAGCAAGGGGATTTTTTCGTCGAAAGCCCAATTATATTGCTTGCAGCCATTATTTGGTATCTCAAAATCTATGAGAATGGTAAATATTGCACCTTTCCGCATGCGATCGAACTGCTGAATAAAAAATATTCGGACGTGTTCACGATTTTAACTTCATACCCTGACCTGGAAAATTATCTGTCTCCGTTTATGGATGCTTGGCAGGGCGGTGCACAAGACCAGTTACAAGGTCAGATCGCATTAGCAAAAATCCCCCTGTCAAGAATGATTAGCCCGCAACTTCATTGGGTGATGACGGGGGACGATTTTACCCTTGACATCAATAATCCGGCAGCCCCAAAGATTTTGTGTGTGGGTAACAACCCAGACCCGTCAGAATATCTACTCGGCAGCCCTTGGTCTGTACAATTCAAGAATTGTAAAGCTTATCAATAAAAAGGGGCAGTTAAAGAGTTCGGTTATCATTGATGAGTTGCCAACAATATATTTTAGAGGTCTTGACAATTTGATTGCAACAGCACGTAGTAACAAAGTAGCTGTCTGCCTGGGGTTCCAGGACTATTCACAATTAATCCGTGACTACGGCGATAAGGAAGCTAAGGTGATACAAAATACCGTTGGCAATATTTTCAGTGGTCAGGTAGTTGGCGAGACCGCTAAAAATCTTTCGGAGAGGTTTGGCAAGGTTTTACAGAAGCGTCAAAGCTTAAGCATCAACAAAAATGATAAATCTACCTCTATTTCCACACAATTAGACAGCCTCATTCCTGCTTCCAAAATATCCACGCTTACGCAGGGAATGTTCGTGGGAGCCGTATCTGATAATTTTGATGAGCGCATCGAGCAAAAAATCTTTCATTCGGAAATCGTAGTCGACAATGCTAAAGTGTCGCAGGGAACGAAAGCATATCGGAAAATCCCGCAGATCATATCTTTTTTAGATGAAAAGGGACAAGACAATATGAAGCAGGAAATAGAAGCAAATTACCGCCAGATAAAAAGTGATGTCCTGGAAATTATAATTAACGAAATGGAACGAATCACAAACGACCCCAATTTAAATCACTTAATCAGAAATCAATAAAATCTTTTAAGGGACCTAATTGTCTCTTTCATTTTTTTCATCTTTTAATTTGGTAAATTTTAATGTAACTATAATTTTTCCAATCCGTTATTTTAGATCTGCTTCGGTCAAAATTTGTATATTTACTGACTCAAAGCCATCTAATCCGACCCTTCGGCAGGAACTGCAACTTGGCAGGCAATTGTAAAGAATACATTATGAGAAGAACATTTTTATTGATATCGGTTGGGCTACTATTATTTAATTCCACATTTGGTCAATCAGTTCAATATAAGCAGCTTGACAGCTTATTCAACTCCCTTTTTAAGCAGAAAATATTCAATGGAAATGTGCTGATTGCAGACAAAGGGAAAATCTTATTTGAAAAAGGCTACGGTTTTGCTAATGAGAAAACCGAGCAAAAAATTAATAACCAAACCATATTTGAATTGGCATCTGTTTCCAAACAGTTTACTGCAATGGGAATTGTTTTGTTGGAAAAACATGGGAAACTAAACTATGATGACAAAATATCAAAATATATTCCTGAATTAGATTTCTACGGAAATATTAGCATAAGAAATTTACTTAATCACACTGCCGGACTTCCTGACTATATGGAGATTTTTGAAGAAAAATGGGATAAAACAAAATTTGCTACGAATCAAGATATAGTTAATGTCCTCGCTAAATACAGACCAAAAGTAATTTTTCAACCAGGCGAAAGATTCCAGTACAGTGATACGGGTTACACTTTATTAGCTCTGATTATAGAAAAAGTATCACATAAGACATTTGGAAGATTTTTGAGTGAAAATATATTTCAACCTTTAAAAATGAAAAATACGTTTATCTATAGGAGCAGATTTGAACCAAAAGAAATAAAGAATTATGCTCTTGGGTATGTTAAAGACAGTTTAGGTAATAAAGTGCTTCCCGATAGTTTTGGTAAAGAATTTTATACTTATTATTTAGACGGAATCGTGGGTGACGGAACAGTTAACTCTACAACAGAGGATCTATTAAAATGGGACAGAGCACTTTATGATGATAAATTGATAGACTCGAAAGATAAAGAGCTCATATTTAATTCCGCAAAAACCAACGATGGAAAAGAAACGAATTATGGATTTGGGTGGTTCGTTGGGAATTCGAAAAAATATCGCAGAATCGTCTATCATACTGGTGGTTGGCCAGGGTATTCTACCTATATAGAAAGGCATTTGGACAATGACAAAACGGTAATAATCCTGCAAAATCAATCAGAAGCAAAAATAAATTCATTTTTACAAAAAGTAAGAACGATATTGTATAATTAACCCCAATCAGAAAGTACTTTCATTTGTATTTTTGACTTTAATTGTAGCAGTGAAAGATTTTTTATCTATTACTTTCAAAACAGCACTTCCAGACATAATTCTGTTATTGAAAAATTCGATAAAAATGAATAATTTTTTACCCATTTACATATCTTAGACAGGTTATATCTATTATTTATTGCAGCTAGTAAAATCAGCCTAATATTAAACTTAACTCAATAATACAACTTAGATGATGCGTTATATTATTACTATTACTCTTATCATAGTTTTCAACAGTGCGTTTTCTCAGACAGCCAAAATAGAGAAAGAAAAATGGCATTGGAATGGAAAAACACAAGATAGTACGGCATGATATAGTCAGGCTATAAAGGTGAATAATGTCATCTACATTTCTGGAGTGGTAACAAATAATATTACCCCCGAAGGAATTGCTTCTGTGTATAATAATTAAAAAACGATACTCTCAAACTACGGCGCTACATTTGAAAATGTTGTAAAAGAAAATTTATATACAACAGACATTGAAGCTATGAAAAAATATAATGATGTAAGGAAGAAATTTTACAACAATGATTTTCCGACCGCTACCTGGACACAGGTTGAGAGACTCTATATGCCGGACTCCAAACTTGAAGTTGAATTGGTAGCCCATTTACCCAAATAGAAGGTGAAATACTTTGTAAAGCCGTGATCACAAATGCGGTTCAATTAATTTTGCCACCCGCGGGTTCACATCTCCAACGCGTTCAAATCTCGCAACTTCTCTGGAAAGTTCCGGATAATCTTTTACCAAACCGTCGCCCACCGGCCTTAATTGCGGCAGAAAAGTTCTTTTCAAGGGTTTCATCAAGATAGAGATCTTTGTTCTTTTTCGAATACCGCTGGCTCACGGGTTTGACCTCGTCATTCAAAACATCGATGTACAGGACACTAATTTCTTTACACGGACCAACTTCCAGGGACAGGTTGTTGACCGGAAGCGCATTGGTAAAAGGAGTAAGGCGGGATTCGAACCTATCCTTTCAATATACGATAAACATTGATTTTTTCGATCTTTGAATTAAAAGTGCCACGATATTGCCACGATTACCCTCAACTTTCAAAAAATCAATTTCCAGTTCTCTACTGAGTTACTGTGTACTAGTTGTACCCCGGAAGGGATTCGAACCCCTGACCCACGGTTTAGAAAACCGTTGCTCTATCCAACTGAGCTACCGAGGCCCATTTTTTAATGAGCTGCAAATATAGAAGTTCTATTTAATATGTAAAAATATATTTTAAACTATTTGGAACGTAATTTTTCCATTTTAAATAAGTATTTAAAAACGAAGCCCTTAAAATTAATATCAGCCGCAGTTACGCGGTTTTTAGGTATAAAAAAGCCCGTTTCGCTCCTATGCAACGGCCATAACAGCGAATTAAAAAATGGGCTTAAACGCCGGATTAAGCGTCTTCCCCGTTCCAGATATCATCATCCGCCTGCCGGATCTCTTTACGGCCAGCATTTTCACTCCTTAATTCATCGTGATGGTAATTCCGTTCAGGATTTTCGGGCAGGGCACTGTCCTGATCGGCAGGCACTTTCCTTAAATGCTCGGGCTTTTTAACCTCTGGTAAATCATCGTGGACTACTGAAGGCGTTAAGATTTTTTTGGTGTGATTTGTACTGTTCTCCATAAGTTTAAGCCGCTCAAATTTCAAGCCATAAGTAAGGTGAAGGGTTAGCGGTAAGCGTTTATCGGTTGGCGAGAGGAAAAAATTACAATAAACCACCGGTATGCATTTATGAAAATTAACTATGGGAAGATCCTTCGACTACGCTCAGGATGACATTAACTACGCTCAGGATGACACATTCAGTCAGGATGACCTATAAGAAGGAAAAGATAAGTTTCCGCGTTGCGGTGAACCTGTAAAAAAAGATGCGCACAAATAAACCGGTGTTTATTTGTGCGCATCTGTGGTAAATTAATTATGGAAAGATCCTTCGGCTAGGCTCAGGATGACATTAACTACGCCCAGTAGAATATGACCAGGCGCAGGAAACATCTTACGCTCCGGGCAACAAAAACCAAAGTGTTTAGTAATTTCCCGTTACCCCGATTTCCAGGCCTCTTAGTTCAGCTAAACCCCTTAACCGGCCAATGGCTGAATAACCCGGGTTGGTTACTTTGGCTAAATCATCCAGCATTTGGTGGCCATGATCAGGACGGAAAGGAATAGATTGATCGCGCAGTGCATTTTCTTCGGATAAGGCTTTCATGATTTCGTACATGTTTACATCGCCACCCAAATGGTCTGCTTCGTAAAAACTGCCGTCTTCATCTTTTTTAACGTTACGCAAATGGGCAAAATACACCCGTTCTTTAACCGCGTTAAAAATTTCTAAAGTATTATTGCCCATACCCGCCCCTAAAGAGCCGGTACAGAAACAAACCCCATTAAAAGCCTGGTCTACTTCTTTGATGATATAATTAAAATCTTCCAGTGTACTGGCTATCCTTGGCAAGCCTAAAATGGCATAAGGCGGATCGTCTGGGTGAATGGTCATTTTAATGCCTTCTTCGGTACAAACCTCAGCGATCGATAAAAGAAAAAATTTAAGGTTTTCTTTTAAGCCCTGTGTTCCGATGGCTTTGTATTCGTTAATGCTGTTGCGCAAGGTTTCCAGCTCGATTTCTTTTTCGTTCGGGATGCCCATGAGCACGTTGATGCGGAGATCAGTTAAATCCTGTTCGGTTAGCGTAGCATATTTAGCCACAGCCCTGTCTAAAACCGATTGCGAATAATCGGCTGCTGCACCTTCCCGCTTCAGGATATAAAGGTCAAAAATGGCCAGGTCGATCCAGTTAAAATAAAGCGCTTTCGATCCATCGGTCATTTCCAGGTCGAGTTGCGTGCGTGTCCAGTCTAAAACCGGCATAAAATTATAACATACGGTCTTAATGCCGCATGCCGAGAGGTTGCGCAGAGAGGTTTTATAGTTTTCGATATACTGCCCGGCATCTGCCCGGCGGGTTTTAATGGCTTCGTGTACGGGAACGCTTTCTACTACCGACCAGGTTAAACCTGCAGCCTCGATAATGGCTTTTCTTT
This sequence comes from Pedobacter zeae, assembly GCF_014196715.1. Lineage (GTDB taxonomy): Bacteria > Bacteroidota > Bacteroidia > Sphingobacteriales > Sphingobacteriaceae > Pedobacter > Pedobacter zeae. The sequence continues at coordinate 679,514 of NZ_JACIEF010000001.1, read as the reverse complement.
CCTGAATATCGTGCAATGGCCAAACTTCGCCGTGTGGAATATGATGCAGTGCCGTTACAATGCCGGTGGCACCTGCCTGTTTAACATCTTGTAAGCTCACCGGATCGTTTGGCCCATACCAACGCCAGGTTTGTTCTAATTTTTTATATTTCATATATTATGACTGTACAAATTGATTATGCTAATATGGATAATTTTTAAACACCGGAGAAGGCTGTAAATCCCCCATCTACCTTAACACATTCTCCATTTACAAATTTAGCGGCATCACTGAGCAAATACACCAAAGCCCCAATTAATTCCTCAGGCGCACCAAACCGTTTAAATGGTGTTTTAGCGATGATGGCCTGCCCCCTTGCCGTTAAAGAGCCATCCGGGTTGGTTAATAATGCCCGGTTCTGGTTGGTAATAAAAAAGCCGGGTACAATGGCATTCATCCTGATTTTATCCTGGTAACGGTTGGCCAGTTCTACCGCCATCCATTTGGTATAACTATCAATAGCAGCTTTAGCCATCGAATAGCCCAGTACGCGGGTGAGCGCCTGCGTAGCCGAAACAGATGAAATATTTACAATACTGCCCCCATTTTTAGCTATTGCTGCACCAAAGACCTGTGTGGGCATAATGGTTCCGAAGAGGTTTAAATCAAAAGCCTGTTTTAAAGCCGGAACATTGAGGTCGAAAACATCGCTGCCCGGTTGGATGACCGCCTCGGCCACATTTCCGCCGGCAGCATTAACCAGGCCATCAATGCGGCCAAATGTTTTAATAATAGTGGCATTTGCGGCAACCAGGTCTTCTTCATTTAATACATCGGCAATAAGGTAAATGGCTTTGCCGCCGGCCTCAGCCACTTCAGCAACCCTTTGTTTAGCTACTTCTTCGTTCCGCCCGATAATAACAATGGTAGCACCTGCGGCGCACAAGCCCTTAATAAAAGCTTCGCCTAAAACACCCGTGGCACCGGTAACTGCCACCACCTTGTTTTTTAGCGAAAATAAGCTTTCTACTTCTTTTAACATTTTTTATTCTATTTATTTATTCTACTACCAGTGTGGTAATGGAGTGCGGCAAACTGGTTGTTGTTACAGCCTCGCCTTTTATCCATAAACTGTATTTTAATTGATGATCAGACTGATTCATAACCACTACAACCATCTTTCCATCTGTATTTAAAAATGCGGTTGATTGCAATTGATCGCGGCTGGAGGCTGTTCCTATTCTTTTGGCTCCCGGGCGGATAAATTTAGAAAAATGTCCCATATAATAATAGGCATTGGTGTAAATCAATTTATCATTTTTGGTATCGGCATGTACGGGCGCAAAACAGAAGTTACCTACATGATTGGGCCCGCCTTTTTCATCCAACAGGATATTCCAATCTGTCCATGCAGCCGTTCCGGTATTAAAATCATTAATCATGGAGTAGCCGTAGCGCTCGCCCAGGCTCCAGTCGTCTAATTTATTTACATCGTATTTTTCTTTACATCCTTCGGTAAAAATCAGGGCTTTACCGGGATAAGCCTCGTGTGTTTGCTTCACATTACCAAACTGCATGCCGCTGCCTGTCCAGGTTTCGTACCAGTGAAAACCAATGCCCCAAACATATTTAGCGGCGTCTTTATCGTTTAAAATGGTACTGGCCCTTTGGAAAATCTGGTCGCGGTTATGATCCCAGGCAATTAGTTTTTTTGATGCCAGCCCCGATTTTTGTAAGGTTGGGCCCAGGAAATTTTTGATAAAATCGCGTTCCTCCTCGGCAGTGAACACGCACGATTCCCATTTCTGTTTGGCCATGGGCTCGTTCTGCACACTTAAGCCCCAAACCGGAATCCCCTTTGCCTCGTAAGTTTTAATAAATTTTACATAATGATTGGCCCAGCTTTGGCGGTAGGCAGGCAATAAATGTCCGCCCTGGATTAAACTGTTGTTATCTTTCATCCATGCCGGTGGCGACCACGGGCTTACAAACAGAGGCAGTTTACCGCCTGCTGCCGCAATGGCCTGGTTAATCAGCGGAATTTTATATTGCTCATCGTGCGCTACGCTGAAAGTTTTAAGGTCTTGATCGTGCTCCTGCACATAGGTATAACTTCCACTGGAAAAATCGCAACTGGCAATATTGGTGCGTGCCAAAGTGTAACCTATACCTTTATCGCGGTTATAATAAGCCGTTAAAAGCTCCTGCTGGTTTTTCTTCGATAACTTTGCAAATGTTTCTGCCGAAGCATCGGTTAAGGCACCTCCAATGCCCACCATGGTTTGATAGGTAATGGTGGGATCTACAAAAATACAGGGCTCGGTTTCAAATGGTTGCTTATTTTCAGTAAAACTTAAGGTTTCGGTTTTACTGATGCGGTAGGCCGATTTTTCTGCCGTAGTGTAAACCGTTACCTTTTTATTGGCAACAGTATAAGGCTGCAGGGGCTTTATCGTTTTTTTCTTCTGGGCCGACACATTAAATGCCGTGGCCAAAATGAACAGGATGCTTAAACTTCGTTTCATGATGAGGTGTTTTATTTAATTTTGCCAGGCAGAGTGCCTTTACTTCATGGCGGCCATTTTTATTTTTTACTTCTGAGTAAAGCTTCCAGGTAATAATAATCGGCATAATTGATGGGCACATCGATTTCGGATTTTGCCGGACGGTGCCCGGTACTGTGTTCCAGGATGAAGCCGTAGTTGGTGCCAATTTTACTGGTATAGTTGGTGCTGAGCGAATTTAAGATCTTGTTGGCCGCAGCTCTGTATTTTTGACCATGGCTGCTGTATTTTGCCAGTTCGTAAAGTGCAGCAGCCGTAATGGATGCAGCAGAGGCATCTCTTGAGGCATCGGGGATTTTTGGATCGTTGTAATCCCAGTAAGGAATCCCATCGGCCGGGGTAATTTTATTGTTTAAGATAAAGCCTGCAATACCATCGGCCTGAGCCAGATATGCTTTATTTTTAGTTTCGCGGTAACACATGGTATACCCATATAATCCCCAGGCCTGCCCCCTTGCCCAGGCCGATTCGTTTGCATAACCCTGGGCGGTTACTTTCTGGCGTACATTGCCGGTTAAAGTATCGTAATCGACCACATGATAAGAACTGTAATCGGGCCTGAAATGGTTTTTCATGGTGGTATTGGCATGTTTTACCGCAATTTTGTAGAAAGACGAATCGCCGGTTAAGCGGGTGGTTTCGAACAGGAGTTCAAGATTCATCATGTTATCAATAATTACGGGGTATTTCCATTTATCGCCATTGTGGTCCCACGATTTGATTACACCTGCCGTGGCATTAAACCTGGTGGAGAGTGATTTAGCCGCCTGGATAATGACCGCTTTATAAGCCGGATTGCCGGTTAAACGGTATCCGTTACCAAAGGGGCAGTAGATCATAAAACCCAGATCGTGCGTTCCTCTGTTAAATTGCTCTTTTTTAATATCTTCGGTGTATTTTTCAGCCAGGTTGAGCCACTTTTTATCTTTAGTGTATTGATAGAAATACCAAAGCTCTGCCGGGAAAAATCCACTGGTCCAGTCTTTTGAGACCACCATTTTAAACTGCCCGTTTTCTACGGTACGCGGCGAAACCAGGTTAGGTTTAATTTTCCTTGCCGAATCTACATTTTTGATCAATACCTCGGTTTGTTTAGCGGCCGATGCAAAAGCCCTGGCCACATTTACCTGCTGTGCCTTTACCGTACTGAAATACAATATACTTAAGGCTATTATAGTTAATTTTATCTTCATGTTATAACCAGATTAATGGGTTGCGGATGGGTAAATTTCTGATGACTTCTTCTACCTGTGGCTGGTGGTCTAATTTTGCCCAGGTTTGGTACCAGCTAGACTGATTAAATTCTACCGCACCAAACAATAAAAAAGGCTGTGCAACCGGCCAGTTATTCCAGTACATCACATCAGGCTTTAAGGTCCACTTGCTTTTATCAGCGATAAACGGGTACAGGTAATTGATTCCTTTTTTGATTGACTTGCCGTCGGCAGTTTCAAAGTTCCATAGGTTATCTTTTGGGCCGGACAGGATTTGGCAGAGCATGGTCATGGCGTCGAGGTTAAAGATCGAATAGCCATAAGGTTTTGTTCTGGCCATTTCCAACGGGAAACTGCCGTCAGTTTCCATCTGGCCGGGCAGCAAAATGGTTTTATAACGGTTGCGTAAGGAATCGAGCATATTTTCGTCGCCACATAGTTTGGCAAATGAGGCTACCTGCATGGCCCAACAGGTAGCATGGTTGTTTTTGACGGTTTTCTCCTGTATGCCTGGTTTACTGGTATTTAACCACAAGGTGTAATCGGCAAACCATTTTTTAACACCCCTGGCCGTATTTGGGTCAAAAGCTTTGGCTTTTTGCATCACATAAGCACCTTGCGCCACCTCCATTAAATGAATGGTATCAATAATGCCATAATTACGGCCGGTAAATTTGCCTTTTACGGCCTGCGCAAAAAGCAGGTTGGGGTTCATTAACGTTTCGGCATTGATAAACCAGGCCTGAAAATGTTTAACCGCTACCTGAACATATTTTTCATCGCCGGTAATTTTATAGGCAGAAGCCAGGGCGCCGATAATCTTGCTGAAACGCACCATGGCTTTACGGTGGTCAAGAAAGTTATCGGGATTGGTTAATCCGTCCCTGTTGATGTAGGGTCCGTTGGGGTTTTGCGGATCGGGCCAGAAATAATCGGCTTCGGAGAAAAAATCATGTTTCCCGCCGGCACTTCGCGCCGAAGATGAAGCGGTTACCGTTATTGGCTTTTGTTGCATGGCCCAGGCAGCCTCGGCCAGGATCTGCTTTTTTAGCAGTGCCGCAGCCTTTTTTTCGAACTCAGTTCCTTTCGGATCTGGCTTTTGCGAGGCATATACCCTTCCGCTGAAAAAGAGCAGTGCGATGAACGTATATGGGATAAGTTTTTTCATGGTTTAACGATTATAATGTTGTAAAAACAGTTTTCAATCCTTCGGCATGTACAGCTACCACACTCTGCCCCTGGTTTAATTTTACCCTGATAACCGCCCTGCCATTATAAGCCTGCACTTTCCGGGATCCTGAAGAAGTTCCCTGATTATCAATTAATTTACCATCGCCAGTTAAACCAAATCTTATCCAGTTGATGGCATCTAAACACAACAGCCCTTGCTCATCCAAAAGCTTCACTTCAACAGTGGCCACATCATCCTGCTGGTCGATTTTCTTCAATACCAATGTAGCTGGTTTGGTCCATTTTTCGGTTTGATAAGTAAAATTAATTTCATCGGTCACCATTTCTTTACCTTTTCTGGCGATAACTTTAACCGTGTTTTCGCCTTTTACGAAAGGCAGGTTCCAGCGCAGGCCGGCAGCAGGGTAATCCTGGCTGTTGCGTTTTTTACTGCCATAGCTTTTACCATTTAAGAAGATCTCTGCCTCGTTACAGTTCGAATAAACTTTAACCATTTTTTGCTCGCCTTCATTGCCCCAGCGTACCGGCCAGGTATGCCCGTAAATGTGTACCATCGGTTTTTCTGTCCAGTAGGACTGGAAAACATAATAGGCTTCTTTTTTAGTGAAATCGCGCTCTACTACCCCTTTCTGATTGACGTAGGGCACCGGGTTATCCGGACGTACCGGTGTAGAAAAATCTTTAAAAGGCCAGTAGGCTGTTCCACTTAACCAGGGCATATTTTCCTGTTCTTTTAAGTGCCAGTCGATGAGATTGGTAATGTACGATTCGCTCCAGTCGCCATCTTTTGAAATCCTGGCGGCACCACCGTATAACGAGGCATCGCCGGCCCTTTCATCGGCACTGCCTCCGGTCTTGATTTTACTTAAGGCTTTATCGGGATTCTCGGAATGGCGCAGCGCATGGCTATCGCCCCCCCATTCCACATGTAAAAAACGCTTCACTTTGGCAAACTCGTCTTCCGAAGCTTTTTTATAATCAGTATAGGCCCCGCGGTACCAGCCGGCCCAGATAGAGGGCGAATACACGTCTACAATATCGCTGCAAAAATCGCAGCGGCGGATGGCCGTGTAACGGGATGGATCGAGCTGGTGCGAAAGATCGTTCAGTTCTTTCATAAAAGCCCTGATTTTTTCTTTATCAAATTCAGGAAAATCGCCCGGCCAGTCGTTTTCGTTGCCCATGCCCCAGATAATAATGGCCGGGTGGTTATAGTGCTGCGCTACCATATTGGTGAGCATTCTTTTGGCCTGTTGCTGATAAATATTCCCACCCAAACCGCCACGGCACCAGGGGATTTCTTCCCAGACCACAATGCCCAAACTATCGCAAAGGTTTAATACAATACGCGATTGCTGGTAATGGCCCAAACGGATAAAATTAACCCCCATATCTTTCATCATCTGCATTTCCTGGCGGATCATCCCTTCAGTCATGGCTGCTGCCACACCTGCATGATCTTCATGGCGGTGTGTGCCACGCAACAATACACGTTTTCCGTTTAGCTTAAATGGCCCTTTCTCTACAAATTCGATATGACGGAAGCCAATTTTCTCTTCTCCTTTGTAATTGCCTGTTGTGGCGGTAACTTCATATTGCAAGGTATACTGCAGCGGTTGACCGGTACTCCATAAAGCAGGCTTTTTAATTTCGATCTCCCAGAGCTTTAAATCATCGGAAAGCGCTATTTTTTTATCTGTTTCCCTTACAATTTTACCATTCGGCGCAACCAGTTTAAATTTAATGCCTGCACCGCCAACATGAGCGGGATCATAAAACCTGGCCTTAACACTTAACTTACCCAACTTGCCCTGCGCATCTACCTCTGCTTTGGCAAATAGCTGATCTACTGAAAGCGCTGGTGCATACACCAGGTTGAGGTAGCGGTAAATACCGCCATAAACATTAAAATCAGACAGGTTGGAAGGGATCATTTCGAGGTCCCTGGAATTATCGGTCCTGATCGAAACCGGAACCTTACCTTTAAACTGTTTCTGATAAACATCGGTCTTTTTAAAAGCAGCTACCGCATCGGTAATATCAACCTTCCATTCGTCGTAGCCTCCAACGTGCGTAGCCACTTTGGTGGTATATACGTAAACCTCTGTTTTTTGCCCTGCACCTTCAAAATGCAGGATGGTTCTGCCGTTTTGATAGGGGTTAGAGATGTTAAGTTGTGTACGGTACCAGGCCGGCCCCTGGTAATAGTTTACATCAGGATCGACCGCATCTTCTGCATTTACACAATGCGGCAAACTTACTTTCTGCCAAAGGGGTACCGCCTCCGGATTGCCCATACCAACAGGCCGAACGGCTTCCCAGATCCCGCCCAAATCCTGCTTTAAAAACTCCCAATTGTTATTTAAACGAACTGATTGCTGCGCAAACAACAACTGGCTGGTGAAGAGCATAATGAATAAAGATATACGGGCAATTTGCTTTAACATGTGGGATGGATATTAAATTTTTAAACGTCGATCGATAAAAAAGGGTTCATTATTTTATGGATTAATAGATTTTTCGGAGCTGAATGGCATTTAACAAGGGTTTACCCGCTATGGGTTTAAAATCAATCGAAATGCCACTGCCGTTTTGTACGGTAATGCGGGTGGTTTTCTTCACCGCTGTGGTATAACCAAAATCTGCGGCCAGGTTGAGTTTGGGCAAAAATGCCGTTCCATTGATAGAAACATCAAACACACGTTGCTCCTCTACCTCTTTTTTATGGTTATTATCTAAATTATAAGCCAAGGCTTCTTTGGTTTCGCCACCAACCAATTCGGCAAAGTAAAGGGCAAGGTCGTACTCGCCATCAGGCACATCGAATTTAAACTGTTTAATGTTTACCTGCTGTGTCTGATAAACCGGATCGTTACCGGTACCCAAAATATTTTTGTCGCTGCCATAGGTAATCCGGTTATTGGTTCCTTTGTAGGGCTCGCCCCCTATCCAACCCCAGGCACCCGGTTTATAAGGCTGGCCGGGTATCCAAACCTGATGCTCCTGATCGTCGATGTAAAAGCGTTTGGCTCCTAAAAGGATGTTGATGTTTTTAAAAGGAACCCGGTTATCGTTAAAGGTAAAGGGCTGCAACTGGAAATGAATCTCTGCCTGATCGTTCTGATCGCCCGAAACCACGCGTAATTGATTTTTCCCGTTGGCAAAAGGCACCTGCCAATCGATCAGGTGATCAACAGCATCTTTTATTCCCAAACTTTTACCATTAACGAAAAGTTCGGCAGATTTTAAGTTCGTAGCGATTTGGACGGGCTGGGTGCTGGTTAAAGCAGCAGAATCGGCTATACCTGTGCGGTCTTGCCATGCCGCGGAGGTGATTTTAAGGTAAGGCTGGCCCAATAAATAAGCCTGGTATAGAAAATACGTATCTTTTGGCTGCCGCCCAATCGTTAACAAACCTTTATTGTTGATGTGTGGCATCGTTTCTTCGCGTGTTTCGGAGTTAAAGTCGGCCAGGTTCCAGGCTATTCCGCCTGCTACAAAAGGCCGGCTCAACATGGCATTTAAATATACCTGGTTAAATTTGAGGCCATACTCTACACTTTTATCGAAACGGATGGGCGAAAAAGACCGGATCCTCGGATCGGCATCTGCCCCGTATTCGGTTACCATGAATGGGGTATTGGGCAACTCTTTATGGTGGCGGTCTAAAAATTTGCCGAAATCTTCCGGAACGCCCGAATACCAGCCAGAATACAGGTTCCAGCCCACAATCATTGGGATTTTAGTTAAACCTACTTTGTTATAAATATCCCAGGCGCCGTGGTTAACCAAAAGGGTGTAACGTGATGGATCCAGCTTACGGGTTAAACTGTCGAGTTTTTGTGCAAGCTCGCGTACATGTGTAAAATAAACCTGCTGACGGGCTTTATCATTCGAAAACTTTAAGCGAAGCAAAATCTCGTTCATGTATGCCCAGATGATCACACTGGGGTGGTTGAAATGCTGCCTGATCATTTCCGTTTGCATATTTAAACAGTTGCTTGTAAAAGCTTCTGTTTCGGTAATGGTGTTTACCACCGGAATTTCTACAGAGGCCAGAATGCCCAGGCGATCGCAGGCCTCTAAAATCTGCGGATCCTGCGGATAATGCGCTACCCTTAAAAAATTCCCGCCCATGGCCTTAAGCAGCTCAATATCCCTGATCTGCAGCGCATCGGGTGTGGCATTACCCCTGTTTTCGTAATCCTGATGACGGCTTGCACCAATGATTTTCAGGGGTTTATCATTCAAGAAAAATCCTTTCGCGGCATCAAATCTAAACCAGCGGAAACCGAGTGGATTAGCTACCTGATCGATTACAGCGTTGGTTTTAACATCGACAATTTGGGTAACCACGCGGTATAAGTAAGGGTTTTCCGGCGACCATAACTCGGGCTTTTGAACCGATTTAATGTCCTGAATGATCGTTTTATTTTCGTTTTTATGGATCGTTACCGCACTGGTTTGCTTGTTAACTACACTGCCTTTTGCATCAAAAATAGTGGTGATCACCTGCACTTTTTGTGCAGCCAAAGTGTTATCGATAGTGCTTTTAACCTGTACACTTGCAGCTAAAGCCGAAACCTGTGGCGTAGTGATAAAAACACCACTGCTTCCATGGTCTTTCTGTGAAAAATGAACCGGGTTGGCAATTAATAAGCTTACGTTACGGTATAAACCACCAAAAAAAGTGAAATCGGCCGTTAAAGGGGGAATGTCTTCGTTGAAACGGTTATTGGCCCTAACTTCGATTACATCATCCTTATAATTGAGATAGGCAGAAATGGGTACGATAAAACGGGTGTAACTGCCGATATGTTTGGCTGCAGAACGGCCATTTACCAAAACTTCTGCTTCCTGCGCCACGCCGTTAAAAACCAAAAATACAGCTTTGCCTTTTACGCTTTCATCGAGCTTTAGTTTGCGTTTATAAATGCCCAAGCCACGGTAATAACCAGGCGCATCATCTAATACATCTTTATCATTCCAGGTATGTGGAAGATCTACCCGCTCTACCGGCCCGTTCTCTTTGTTAAACTCCCATTGATCGTTTAAACTGATGATTTTCCGTCCGCCATCCTGGGCAAAACCCGTTAAGCCTGTAGTTGCTGCAATAAGTAGTAAAAAAAGTGATTTCGCTTTTAACATTCGTTTAGTTTTTCAATTCGCTTTATTGGGCTTGTGTTGCTATGTTTTTTTTTGACCACAAAGGCGCAGGTTGTTGTGATTTATTTCTCCCTGGCTAAACCCTTTTTTCCACGGAGGCACGGAGAATTTTCCTGTTCACCTTATTTAACGCCATCTAAAATTCCCTGATAAGCTGCCTTTCGCTGGTATTGTGCATCAAAAGGCAATGGCCAATCCGGACGGTTGTAATTTGATGGGATCCAGCTATCAGCATCGGTAACATTCCATTGCGTAATGCCATATTGCTGACTTTTAGGGATGGCATTATACGCTTTAACAATGGCTTTGTATTTTGCGGCCTGTTGCTCGCCCAAGGCAGTGGTGTAGGTCATGGTTTGCAGGTTATCAGGATTTAAAGAAATATCGATCTCTGAAATGTGGATTTTTAAACCTGTTGCCGCTGCTGTAGTGATAGCGGCACTTAGATTGGCATCGCTCTGCGTAACGCGGGTATGCATCTGGAGGCCGATCCCATCAATGGGAATGCCTTTATTTTTCAAATCTGTAACCAGGTTCAGGATTGCGGTACGTTTGGTGGGGCCAAATTCGTGACCATAATCGTTGTAAAACAGTAGTGCATTTGGATCGGCTTCATGCGCGTACTGAAATGCCCTGCCGATATAATCGACACCCAATTTTTGTAACCAGATGCTTGGCCGCATGGTGCCATCTTCGTTAACGGCTTCGTTTACCACGTCCCAAGAGGCTACTTTACCTTTAAAATGCCCTACAACGGTTTGGATGTGGGTTTTTAAGAGATTTTCCCATTCGGCCGTGGTACCCTGGAAATTATTTACCCAATCTGGTAATGATTTATACCAATTCAACGTGTGGCCGTGTACTCTTTTTCCATTGGCTACGGCAAAATCAACCAGGTAATCGGCATCGCTCCAGGTATAGGTATCTTTTGACGGATGCACGGATGCAAATTTCATGGCATTTTCTGCCGTAACACTATTAAATTCTTTAATAACCAGATTGCGGTAATTAGTATTGCTTTTTAACAGGCTTACATTAACAGCAGCGCCCATGGGGAAAGGCATACTTTTTAACGTAATTTCTGCCGTTGATTGCGTTGGTGTTACCGTTCCGGGATCGATACTGGTGCTTTTGTATTTGGCACAGGAAATGGCTAACAGCGCCACCGGAATCACGACTTTCGAAGCGAAACTAATTTTCGTTAATCTGTTCATCATTATTTGTATTTAAGCTGTATTTGGTCGTAAAAGTCTTTCAGCACATAATAAGCCTTCTTTTTCTTGCCTGTTTCGCTGATCAGGCCTTTACGGTTCCAGAAATTCTGGTAAATGGGATGTTGTCTTCTCGGCGACCTGAAATCGGTTAAAATCCATGGCGTCATGCCGCGCAAAGCGCCGATTTTGGTGAGCATGGTAATCTGGTTTTTATACAATGCTTCCTGGTACTCTTCACTCCAGCGGGTGTTTTCATCAGCATGGAAACCACCCAGTGCATCGCCGCCAAACTCGGTAATCACCACTGGTTTTTTATATTTGATGTCGAAATTGTACTTGGTAATTTCGGAAGGATTACCCCCCCAGTACCAGCCGGCATATTCGTTAAAACTAACCAAATCAATTTTTTCGCCCAGAGGATCGTTTAAAATGATGTTGTTTCCTTCGCGGTGCACCTCTAAAGCGGCGGCTACCAAACGGGTATCGTCCAGTGAGCGGGCGGTTTCAGCCAGGTTGCTCATGAAACTTAAACGGGCATCGCTAAGTGGGGTTTCATTCCCGATCGACCAAACTATTACACTTGCCCGGTTTTTATCGCGTACAATTAAATCAGTTAATTGCTGTTTTGCATTGGCATAGGTTGCCGGGTTGGTCCAGCTGATGGTCCAGTAAACCGGTACTTCGGCCCAAACCAATAATCCCATTTCATCAGCAAGGCGAATCATTTCTTCGTTGTGCGGGTAATGCGCCAGGCGAACGTAGTTGCAGTTCATGTCTTTTGCCCATTGCAACATCATGCGCATATCGCCCTCGCCACGTAAACGGCCGGCTAAAAGCGGGTTCTCATCATGTAGCGATATTCCCCTTAAAAAAACAGATTTACCATTTAACAGGAGGCTGTCACCATCAACACGGATGGTTCTGAAACCAATTTTATCGTTAATATTTTCCTTATCGGTTTTAATATTTACGGCATATAATTTTGGTGTTTCCGGCGACCACAAGCTTAAATTGTTCCAGGTAAACTCATCTGTAACTTTGCCCTCGCCATCTGTTTTGTATTTCTTCTCCAGCTTCAGCTCAGGAACAGAAAGCGTTATTTCCTGTCCGGCAGTGGCATCGGCAAGTTTTACCGAAAAATTTAACAGGTTATTATTGCCTTTAACCAATTGAAGTTTATAATCGCTGATAAAATGCTCAGGAAATTCGGCTAAAAAAACATCGCGTGTAATGCCCCCGTAATTCCACCAATCGGTGTTTACCGTTGGAATTTCATCCTGTTTGCGAATATTATCTACTTTAAGTACAATGGAGTTTTCGCCAGCTTTTAAGTTATTGGTTACCTCGAACTGGAAGGGGGTAAACCCGCCTTTATGCACCCCTAATTTTTTACCGTTCAGGTAAACATGGGCTTCGTAATTTACCGCACCGAAGTATACGAAATACCTTTTCCCCTTTTCGGGTTTGGCATCGAACTTTTTGCGGAGCCAGACATTGCCTTCGTAAAGTTCTAATTTTTCGGACTGCGAATTCCAATCTCCGGGAACATTCATTTGGGGCGAATGGTCAAAATCGTATTCGATCAGCTCCGATTTATCTTTCTGAACCCTATCGTCATAATACCCCCCGGTTCCGGTTTTCGATTGATCGAACGGATCATGACGGTAATCGTAATACCCGTTTTCGTAAGGATCTATAATATAATTCCATTTACCATTAAGGCTCTGGATTTTCCGGCCCTGAATGTTTTGTATAGCGGTAACCTGACCGTAACTGATTGATGAAAGGAGCGAAAAGCAGATTAAAAATGCGCTATAGGTTGTTTTCAGCATAACTTAAGTTTTATTATAAATTAATTGATCGTTTCCAAAACTAACAATTAATTAACGGACGATGTTCCCACGACCGGCCTAAATTTGAGCAATTTAATTTTTTGATTAATATCCTGCATTTTGTTTAAGTGATGGCGCCCTGTTTAATTCGTTTTGCGAAATTGGATACAGATAATTTTTTGCGGTGAAAACCCTGTTTTCGACCACGAAAGGCTGGTAGCTATAAACCCCTGGCGAAACCAGGCTGATCCGCATACCGGTTACATTTTTGTTGAAACTTGTTTCGCCTTCTTTCCATCTTCTCACATCGTAAAAACGGTGTTCTTCGAAACATAACTCTACCCTGCGTTCGTTACGGATCCGTTTACGCAGTTCTTCTTTGGTTGGCGCCACATAACCGTTTCCGGCCGGATTGGTCGTTTGTAAAGCTGGCATGGCTACCCCTGAGCGGTTACGGAGTGCATTTAAACTGGATAAAATCTGTGGTAAAGCTGCTGTGCCCTGCGCTTCGTTTAATGCTTCGGCATAGTTTAACAATACTTCGGCATAGCGGAAGAAGATCCACGGCCTGCGCACATTGGTATTGGAAGAGTTATTCCATACCGCGCTTTCACTTAAAAACTTACGTAAATAATATCCGGTTTTTGTGGCGTTCACATTTAAACCCAAACCATCTTTACCGCCAACAAATGTTTCAACAGGTTTACTTTTAAAAGTAGAGCCATTATACATAATAGCAAAATTCAACCGCGGGTCTCTGTTTGCATACGGATTTGATGCGTTATAACCCGAAGCAACATCGCTAATCGGGCGCCCGGTTGTTTTCATCTCAAAGGCATCAACCAGTTCCTGTGTAGGGTTGGTGCGGCCGTTTGCCCCGTCATAACTGATGGGTGCATTATTGGTTTCGATGCTATTGGTATTAAGGGTTTGCGTAGCAAAAATAACTTCGGTATTATAGGCCGCCCCTGATACGTTCCACAACCAGATATTTGGGTAGGAAGAGTAAATGGCATGTTTGCCCGTATCCATTACCCGCTTGGCGGCATCGGCGGCAGCCTGCCATTTCGCTGCATCGCCACTGGGGTTGTATTGAGGGCTTGCCGCATACAATAATAACCTTGCTTTTAATGCCATTGCAGCCGTTTGAGTTGCCCTGCCCCTGCTGGCCACCGCCCAATCAGTTGGGCCCAATGGTAGCCGGGCAATTGCCGAATCGCAATCTGAAGAAATCTGCGCCACACATTCATCAAAAGTGTTTCGTGGTAAATCTAAATTCTCATCGGCATTTAAAACCCTGGTAACCAATACGGCACTGCCATAGCGTTTTACCAGTTCGAAATGAAAGAATGCCCTTAGAAAGAACGCTTCGCCACGCAATCGCGCAATATCCTGGGCAAAGGTTAAACCATCAGAGGGGATAATGGCACTTTTTGGCGCATTAACCAAAAACATATTGGTTTTACGGATGCCGGTATACATTGCGGTGTACACATCATCTACCACCCTGACAGGCCCCCAGGTGCCGTTATTTAAAATATTAATATTGGAATTAAGATTGGAATTTACGGCCTCATCACTACCGGAAGCCAACATAGCCCCATCATTATCGAGGTTATAACGGTCAGAAAGTGTAGCATAAATATTGTTTAAAAAGTTCCGGGCAAAATCAGGATTTGCCCAAACCTGGGCTTCCGAAACATCGCCATTTGGCGTAACTGCACCATCTTGCAAAAAACCATCTTTTTTACAACCTGCCATATAAATTGCTGATGCGGCAAGAAGTATGTAGTATATATTTTTTTTCATCTTGTTAAGATTACAGTTTAGTTAAAATTTCAAGTTCAATCCAAATGAATAGATCTTCATATAAGGGTAATAAGCACCCGATGATGCTGTTCCGTAAGCATAACCAGATTCAGGTAATTCCGGATCGATGGGTAGATTGCCGAGTTTATCAAACGTCAATAAGTTTAATCCGCTTACATAAAACCTTAACTGAGATAGTTTTAAACGCTTCACAAACGATGCAGGAAGCGAATAGCCTAACTCAATATTTTTCAGCCTCAGGTAATCGCCCGAGCGCACCCAGAAATCAGAATTCTGCGTATTGTTACCGCGATCGGCCACCAATAACCTTGGATAGGTTGCATCCGGGTTGGTTGGGGTCCAACGGTCTACACTAAACTGGTTAATATAACCTGTTGTAGCGTTGCCCGAAATAACCAAATCGTGAATGCTGATGCTTCGGCCACCCATGCCCTGAAAAAGAAAGTTCAGATCAAAACCTTTCATGGCTACACTTGCACCAAAACCATAGAAAGATTTTGGAACGAAGTTGAAATCGGTGTTTACAAAGTCGAGGTTGTCGATTACACCGTCATTGTTCTGATCCTTATATTTAATATCACCAGGTCCAACTGTTCTTGAAAAACGTTGTACCGGTGAGGCATCTACTTCTGCCTGCGACTGGAAAATTCCGATAGCTTCTAACATGCTGCTTACATAACCTGTGCCCTGAATTACACTGGAAACTTCGTGGCCAACCCTCGATTGGTAAGCCGGAATACCGGCGCCTTCGTTTATCGAGATGATTTTACTTTTGGTATAGGTATAGTTTGCAAACAGATTTAGATCTACAGCACCGATTTTTTTGTAAAAATTAAGGTTGGTTTCAAAACCTTTGTAAGATGCCTCCCCTTCATTTACCTGTAAAAGGGTTTGGCCAAGCACATTTGGAAGTAATGAGTTGGTTAACAGATTTTTCCGGTCTTCAGAGAAATAATCAGCACTGACAGACAGCGCTTGTTTAAACAATTTTGCATCGAAACCAATGCTGCCTTTATAAGCCTTTTCCCATGTTAAATTAGGGTTGGCCAAAGGCCTTTGCTCGGTACCGCCTACCCCGGTGTAGCTGGTGCCGAAATTATACCCGGTACCACTTCTGTTAAAATAATCGTTAAAAGCGAAACGGCGTAAATTGTCGGTAGCATCATTCCCAACCAAGCCATATGAACCCCTGATTTTTAACAGATCAAGAAACCCGGAGGCACCTTTCATAAAACTTTCGTCAGACAATATCCACCCTGCCGAAGCCGCCGGAAAGAAACCGTAACGTTTTCCTGGGGCAAAACTTTCAGAACCGGAAACCGTTCCGATCAGGTCCAGGTAATAACGTTGGTTATAATTATACGACAGGCGGTTAGACCAGCCTTCCCTACGCTGATCCAGAGCGGTAAAGGTTGAATAATTAGCTCTTGAGCCACGTGTGGTAAACTTGATGCCATGTTTACCAAAAGTACGATCGTAATCGAAACCTAACCATAACTCGTTCCTGCGCAGGTTACCCATAAAAGAGTTGGCTGCATAACTCACAATAGATGCGGTGCCATAAGTAGCGGGACCACCCGGAGCAAATGGATCAACAGTGGCGTAAGTCTGGTTAAAGCCATAACGGTATGTTCCGGCTACATCATAAGAATAAAATACATTAAAAGATAAGCCTTTGGTAATGCTTTCCAGTTTCTGGGTTGCAGTTATTGTAGCCAATAAATTCCTGGTTAAATCGGTACTTACCCCTCTCGATTCCAACATCGCCAAGGGATTATTGGCCGGAAAGATCGAATTTCCGCCATAACTTCCATCGGCATTTAACACCGGAAAAGCATTTGCCGGAGTACCATACACCGTGTTTAAGAAGGTGCCTGTGCCAATATTCGGAAAGCGAAGGTTGGTAATGCGTCCGCCAATATCAAGAGATACATCCAATGATTTGCTTACATGCAGATCGATATTGGTGCGCAGGTTATAACGGTTAAAATTGGTATTGCCATCATAAGTAGGGTTATTACCACCTTTATAGATACCAGATTGATTGTAAGCACTTACCAGTGTATAATATTTAATAAAAGCGTTACCGCCGGTAACAGTAGCTACATAACGTTGTGTAGGCGCCACCTGCCTGATATAATCTTTAACAAAATTATTGTTTGGGTACCGGTAAGGATCAGAACCGGTTTGATAAGCCTGTAAGGCCGTAGCATTATAGGCTGGTGCGGCGCCTCCGTTTACAAGCGCTTCGTTATAAAGTGTTGCATAAGAATAGGCATCAAGCGGACTGGCAATATTCAGCGGCTGTTGTATACCGGCCTGTGCATCAAAAGTAACCTTGGTTGATGTAGCACTGCCGCGGCGGGTTTTTACATAAATTACACCGTTTGCCCCATACATGCCATACCAGGCGATGGTTCCGGCATCTTTTAATACGCTTATACTTTCAATTTCGCCCAAGTCCATCGATTTAAAATCGCGCTCCACACCATCAACCAATACCAGTGGTTCCTGGTTATTGTTGTAGGATGAACGTCCGCGGATCAGAAAACTGGATACATCATAACCAGGCTGCTGTGAACCATTTGGAATAATAGCCAAACCTGATAGGCGGCCCGAAAACACATTGTTCAAGGAAGATGAAGGGATCTGGGGAAGATCATCAGCTTTTAAGGTGCTGATGGTTGCGGTAATCTCCCTTCTTTTTCTTACACCAAACGGAATGTACACATTGTCGTCATCTCCGGCATCTACGAGCGTTTTGCTTAAGATAACCGGCGCCTGATTTACCTCCAATGCAGGTTTAAGCACCAAACCATAACCGATCATTTTAAAAACAAGCACATCGCTTGATGTAGTTTGAAGGGTAAAAGAACCATCCATACCGGTTGTGACTGATCTGTTGCTTTTATCTTCCTGTATGGTAATTACCACGCCGGGAAGTGGTGCTTTGTTCTGATCTAAAACTTTGCTGGTAACAGTAAGCGCCTCATCGGGTGTTTGCCCGCTAACTTTTAGTACTGCCATCCACAAAAAAAGAAAGCAAACTATATATTTTGATTTTGATAATTTCATAACTGAATAAAATCTGTTTTGCGTGATATTAAACATATGGTTTATTCCCATCCCGGATTTTGGATTAACACCCCATTACTCTTATAAATCTCAGACCTGGGAATAGGGTAACGATCTTGTTTGGCAGTATATGTTTTTTGAAAATTTGGTCCCAGTACCACCGGCGTATAAGTAAATGAACCATTGCTGTTTTTAACCACGTTCATTCCATACATCGGGGTAGCAATAACCTGAGGGCCGATTTTCCAGCGCATAATATCGTACCAGCGGTGATCTTCGAAAGCCAGTTCTATCGCACGTTCGTGGCGGATGGCTAGCCTCATCTCGTCCTGGGTCATATTGGCTTTTAAGCCATACAGGTTGTTGGCACCAGCAGCAATTCCTGCGCGGGCACGGATATCCGTTAATTGTTTGTAAACGGAGGCATCCGGACCATTTGCTTCATTCTGGGCCTCGGCATAGTTTAACATGATCTCGGCATAGCGAAAGAAAATATAATTAATTAAAGCTGTACCCGAAGTACCGCCCAAACGCACATAGGTTTCCGGCCAGTATTTTTTGCAGTAATACCGGGTAGCGGTATAGATAATATTTGTAGGGTTCCAATCTTTACCATAAGTAACTACACCCGTTGATGAAGTGGAAGACCACATTTCGATCTTTTTACCTTGCCAGGCCTGATCATTATACAGAATATTGGCGTAAAAACGGGGATCTCTGTTGAGGTACGGCTGCTGAGGATTATACCCGGAAGTTGCATCTGTAATGGCTTTGCCATTTGCCATTTCGTACATATCCACATGATTCTGGGTTGGATTCATCTGGCCCTGTGCCCCACCAGAACCCGGAGACATGGCATAATCTGCCAAAATTCCGTCAATTGCCCTTGGGCCCCTGATTTTGATCATAATGTATTCAGGAGAGGAAGCCATATTTAATATATCAGCATAGGTAGATTGCAAGGCATAAGTCTGGCCGGCACTGGTGCCATCCATTAACTTACTGGCTGCATCTGCTGCCAGTTGCCATTTGGCTTTATCGTTATTGGGATTATTAAGCGGACTTGCTGCATATAAAAGCACCCGCGATTTAAGGGCTAATGCGCCGCCTTTAGTTGCTCTTCCATAATTTGAAGCTCCATTATCGGCATCGTTGTTGAGTAAGGTAACGGCTTTATCTAAATCGGCAATAATAAAATCGACACAGGCCTGATAAGAGGCTCTTGGAAAATTAATGTCGTCGTTTACGCTATATTCCTTATCCATTATCGGCACGCCACCAAATCTTTTGATGAGTTCGAAATAGGAAAAAGCACGTAAAAAACGCATTTCACCTTCAATTCGCTGTTTCGGAAAAACGGTGGCAGCAGGCACGCCGGCCATTCTGGCCAATACTTTATTGTTGATAGCGATACCGGCATAACACCTGGTCCAAACATCGCGCATATCGTTTAAAGATGCAGAATTGGAATGATCATGGTATAATCCCCTGTTTAATGTGGTAACACTGGATTCGGAGTTGCCTGATACGGCTTCATCAGAAGCCTGGGCAGTCGATCCGCGGTGATCATTAAACCTCGCATAATCATTAATCATATAATTGTATGCCGCATCAGCATAACTTGCTGCCCTAAGCGGATCGGCAAATACCCCATTATCATCCAAAGCAATTTCCGGCGTCCTGTTTAAGAAATCTTTTTTACAGGAAATGGTAAGGAGTGTGAGCAAAAAAACTAAAGAGTATATTTTATAATTTTTCATCTGATTAAAAATTAACGTTAACACCAAGATTGAAAACTTTAGATGATGGATAAAGTGATTGAAGCGGGAAAGTTTGGTTTACGGTGTTTAAGTTTTCAGGATCTACATACATTTTAAACTTCGTCCATGTGTATAGATTTTGTCCGTTGGCAAACACCCTGATGCTTCCAATTTTCAAAGCACTTGTCCAGGCTTGCGGTAAAGTCCAGGCTAACTCTACGTTCCTTAATTTAATGTATGCTGCATTTTGGAGGATAAAATCGTTAAGCGAGTAATTTAATCCTGTATAGCCCCTTGCATGTAATGCCGGCCAGGTTGCCGTAGCAGCATTTTCAGGTGTCCAGGCATTAAGCATGAACGGATACATCTGCTGCCCGTTATTTTGTTCCGTTAAAATAACGTTCGAACTTACATGGGCCACTCCCTGGAACATTACCGATAGCGTGATGCCTTTGTAGGCCAACCTTGGCGTAAGGCTAAAAATATATTCTGGATTTGGTGAATAGCCGATCGAGGTCCGATCATCGGGGGTGATCACCCCATCCCCGTTTAAATCTTTAAATTTCAGATCACCGGGAATCGGTGTAACGCCCTGCGGTTTAACTGAAGCAGCAACATCAGCCGCTGAGGTATAAAAGCCATCATTCAGATAACCGATAAACTGCCCTACCGGCTTTCCTTCCGTTTTTTGGGCATCAGGTGTTCCGGCTGGTTCTGATGCGTTTTTAACTATATTTTTCGCGTAACTCAACTGCCCGTTCAATCCGAAGCTAAACTGATCGATTTTACCCTGGTAATCCAGTTCCACTTCATAACCTTTATTGTAAACCACACCAACATTTAGCGATGGATAGATATGGCCAAAAGATAAAAGCTGATCTTTTGGAGAAGTTAAAATATCTTTACGGGTTTCGTCAAATACATCGACGTTTAATTTTAAGGCATCCTTTAAGAAACGTGCCTCCATGCCCAGGTTCCGTTTTGTTCCGGTTTCCCAGGTAATTTTCGGGTTGCCTAAACCATTATCCGGAATATAGATGGTTGGGTAAGTGGTTGGCGAATTGGGTGAACCAAATTGAAGTGCCGGAAAAACACTTGTTGGAATGGAGGTATAACTGGTTAGGAATAAAAACCTGCCAATTCCCTGATCGTTACCAACCAAGCCATAACTTCCCCTGAATTTTAAATAGGTAATGGCATTGTTCTTTTTCCAGAAAGGTTCGTTAGAAACGGTCCATCCGGCAGAAAATGATGGAAAAAAGCCATATTGCTGACTTGGAAAACCTAAGAAACCTTCAAAGGCAAAGTTTTCGGATCCATTGTAAGCGGCATTAAATTCTGCAAAATACCGTTGTGCATAGTTATAGGTAACCCTTCCAACCAGGCCTTGTGCGGCTCTTGGCGGTGCGGTATAAATATCGCCACCATTGGTACGCACCAGTTGGCGGGTACCCAAAATTAAACCAGATACATTGCTTTTACCGAAATCGCGGTCGTAATAAAAACCTGTTTGCAGGTTATAATTTGTACTTCCCTGCGTAACACTGATAATGGAGCTTAAAGGCTCATCACGGTTCCTGGTATCAGTAGAAAGCGTAATAGCACCCGATTTACGGTCATAAACATAAGCAGCCCAGTTTGCATTTCTACGTTGCTGGTTTACAAAATAAGAATCGTAGCCAAAATTGGTTTTAAAAGATAAACCTTTGGTAATAAACCCTAATTTATATTCGAGGTTAAAAGTACTTTCAATGGTATTGCTATCGTCGTTACGTGTTCCGTAACGGGTTAAAATGGCATAAGGATTCCAGATGTTGGTACCCACGTTCGGGTTTGCCGTAATT
Source organism: Pedobacter zeae (assembly GCF_014196715.1). GTDB lineage: Bacteria > Bacteroidota > Bacteroidia > Sphingobacteriales > Sphingobacteriaceae > Pedobacter > Pedobacter zeae. The sequence continues at coordinate 657,844 of NZ_JACIEF010000001.1, read as the reverse complement.
CTGCCATCAGGCAAAGTAACCGGATAGGCATAAGCCGGAACCTGCAGAATACGCGAGATCATGCCTTCGATTGTGTCGTAAGAGAATGCTGACGAAGACAACAGGCCGGATGGCTGGTAGCGGTTAGAAAAACGGCCGCCGAGCTTAATCCCAACGGTAAAATCTTTATTCAGTTGTAAATCAACATTAGAACGGAAATTGTAACGGCTAAAATTAGGCACTGTATTGATGCCATAAGGCGAGTCGAATTTTTTAAAAATCCCATCCTGAAAGGAATAGCCAGCAGAAACAAAATATTTGGCAATTCTGGTTCCGCCGTTAATATTGATATTGTGTGCCGTTTGAGGATAAAATTTGCGTGTTAGATAATCAAACCATTGTACATCCGGATAGCCGACAGGATCAGATCCGTCTTTAAACTTTTGCAGTTCATCATCAGCGAAAGGAGCTGCCTGGCCATCGTTTTTATAAGCCTGGTTGAGCAGGCGGGCATTGTCGTAAGCGTTTAAGCCAACGGCCAAACCGGTATAGGTCTGTAAAGCCACATTACCGGTATAGGTAATCCGTGGTTTACCAATTTTTCCCTGCTTCGTGGTGATTACAATTACACCATTTGCTCCCCTGATACCATAAATTGAGGTGGAAGCAGCATCTTTCAACACGGTTACTGTTTCAATTTCATTAGGATCTACATCCGCAAAACTTGGCCTTTCGATTCCATCTACCACAACAATTGCCGAAGAATTATTATAAGTAGCTACGCCGCGTACTTTAAGTGTAGAAGCATCGGCCCCAGGTTGCCCACTGGTTTGAACGGCCTGTAAACCAGGTAACCTGCCAATTAAACTATTGGTTGGGTTTGGGGTTGGCGATTTCATGATGTCTTCAGAACTGATCTGTGCAACTGCGCCCGTTAACGTTGATTTTTTCTGTGTACCATAACCCACCACCATTACTTCGTCTAATCCCTGCGCATCGTCTTCTATGGTAACATTGATTACCGTTTTACCTGCAACTGCTATTTCTTTTGTAGCATAGCCTACGTAAACAAAAACCAATACAGAATTTCCGTTAGTACCTTTAATGGTGTATTTTCCATTATCATCGGTAACTGTACCAATCTGTGTTCCTTTTATCCGCACACTTACCCCTGGTAAAGTAATGCCCTTGTTATCTTTTACCGTACCAGTTACCGTGGTTTGTGCAAAGGCTGCAAAGGAGGAACAGATCAGCAAAAGAAAAGTGAAGGTATAAAGCATTTTTAGCCATTGGATTTTTTGAACCCCAACAGATGGTAAAGTGCTTTTCAAATTGTAAAGTTTATCCATAATTACAATAAATATTATCTATTTTGTTAAAATTCAGTGCGCAGCCGGTCCTTATTAAATAGGTTGGTATGGTACAAACCCAGCTAATTCAGTGTAAAAAAATTGCCCGCCATGTGCTCAATCAAGCGGTCAGGAAAATGCCTGAACGTTGCGCTTAAGCGTCTTGAGAATGATATGATTCGGTCTTTAAAGTGTAATACTTTTGAGACAAAATGAGGGTAGCGCTTGCAATTACGCCTGATACTTCAGTAATTGCCCTTGTAAAGCCGAAAGAAGTGAGTAATGATTTCATCATATTTTATTTGGTTAGTTTGTATTGGTATGACGAATTTAGAAAAGCTTAAAAGATTAAAACGTTTTAAATAGATCAAAACATTGCAAAATACACTTCAACTCCATTTCAAACGTTTGAAATAATTACGTTTTTTTCTTAACTATGCAATGATATTGGAAAAGATGATGAACAATACCCCTGTTACACTAAAATTCTTGGCTGAAAAGTTAAAGATGTCCGTTTCAACAGTATCAAAGGCCCTTAATAACTACCCCACCATAAACGAATACACGAAACAACGTGTACAGGAACTGGCCCGCGAGCTGCACTTCTTGCCCAACAAATCAGCCATTAATTTAAAGGAGAGAAAATCGCATCTCATCGGTATTATTCTACCCAACCTGTTAGATCACTTTTTTACGCGCAGCATTTATGGCGTAGAGCAATTTGCCACACAGAATGGATACAATATCATCATCAGCCAATCGCATGATGACCTGGAAAAAGAGATCCAATCGGCAAATATGTTATTGCGTAACCGGGTTGACGGTTTAATTGTGGCGATCTCAAAACACACTCAGGATTTTGCGCATTTAAACCAGTTCGAAAACATGGGCATTCCGGTAGTATATTATACCCGGAACCCGAGTTTTAACTTAAGCTGCCATAAAGTTTTGGGCAATACTTTTCAGGGCTGTTACCAGGCGACAAAATTTTTAATAGACCGCGGACATCAGAAGATCGCCTATTTAGGCGGCCCGAAAATGATTAATTTCACGCACGATCGCTTTAATGGCTACATCAATGCGTTAAAAGATAATCAACTGCCTTTTTCTTCACAATTGGTTGCCTATACCGATTTTGATCCCGAAAATACCATCTCGGCCATTAAGAAATTATTTACCGATACAGAAAATGTGCCTACGGCACTGGTGGCATTTAAAGAGCCGATCCTGTTTGATGCCATAAAATACCTGAAATCGATCAATTACCCGAATTTTAACAAAATTGAATGTATAGGATTTGGGAACACCTCTTTCATCAGTTACCTCAATTCGCCCCCTATTGCCTCTATTGAAGAAAATCCTGAATCGGTAGGCACAAATGCAATAAAATTATTGCTTCAGTTAATCAATAAGGAAATCGATATCAGGAACTACCAAAAGATAATGGTAGATTGTAAGCTGGTTGTGCACGGGTAGTGGTTGGCGGCAAGCGTTTGGCGATTAGCGTTCTACCCCAAATCTGTGGGAACCACATTGCACCAATTCGTATTATTTCTTAACTAAGCGTTTGGCGTTTTTATGCTAAAATCTGCGCTTATCATCTGCCATCTGCGGGAAACAAATTGCACCAAACCTTAATATTCCTTCACTCCATAATGGTAACCAACGATTTTTATCCTGCATTCGGAATGCAAAGGCTGTTAACCATCATTTATTAATTAATTTCCAAATAAGGAAAACTTATTTTTCAATTGATTTCTGTGTTTTTCATGGTACACAAAGGCGGCAACAATCAGCAAGCCCGCAACCCCTTCGAAAGCCACTACCACCTGTGTTCCGAAAAGATGTGCCAGGTACCCCATCAACAAACTTCCTATTGGCAATACCCCCTGGTAAGCCATAATGTAATAACTTAAGGTTCTTCCCCTCATCACATCATCGGCATGTGTTTGCAGATAGGTATTAATAGAGGAAGTTTGGGCCATTAAACCCAGGGCAGCAAGCCCCGTACAAAACAAAGCCATAATAAGCGATGGTGATATGGCCAGGGCCACAACAGAAATCGCCAGTAAAATACCGGCAGACATGACCACTTTTTGCAGGTTCTGACCTGTCTTTAAGGTAGCCATATAGATTGCTCCGAAAAATGCACCGAATCCTGCTGCACTTTCGAACCATCCAAAGGTTGTAGCATTTCCATTAAATATATCTTTCGCAAAAACCGGTAATAAAGTGGTAAAAGGAATCACCAGTAAACTGGAAGCAGCCATCAATAAAACCATCGAGGCCAAATCTGGCGACGATTTAAGGTAATCGTATCCTTTTTTTAGATCGATCCAGATATTTTCTGTTGCTTTTTGATGTGCAGTGAGCTTAAGTTTCATCATTAATAAACAGCCTAACACTGCAATAAAACTAATAAAATTGATCAGGAAACAGACATCTTCCCCCAAGGTACTCAACATTACACCTGCCAGGGCCGGCCCGATCAACCTTGCGGCATTAAACATCGACGAGTTGAGCGCAATGGCATTTGGCAGATCTTCTTTATCATCAATTAAATTTACCATTAATGATTGGCGGGCAGTCACGTCAAAAGCATTTACCAGGCCCTGTACCAAAGAAAGTACAGCGATCCAGAACATGCCATACACTTTAAACCAGATCAGCAAAGCCAGTGTGCCTGCCTGCAGCATCAGTAATACCTGCGTAATCACTAAAATTTTATACTTGTTATGCCGGTCTACGTAACTTCCTGCATAGGGCGCCAGAACCAGCGAAGGGATTAAACTTAAAAAAGTAATTAACCCCAGCAGAAAAGCCGACCCGGTTAAACGGTAAACCAACCAACTGATGGCTACACGCTGCATCCATGTGCCGATCAGCGAAATAGCCTGACCGGTAAAAAATAACCTGTAATTATAATGCCTTAGTGAACGAAAAATACTCATGTGTTTAAAATTAGTAAAGTAACTTTACAAAAATAGAAAAATTAGCTTAAACGAAAAAACGCAAAACACTTACTTTTATCACCCAAAAATCATAAATAACGCCATTCAGAAAAAAACAAAAAATAACAAATAAAAATAAAAGCTTATATTTGTAAAGTTTATTTACCATTAATATGCCTACTCAAACACAAGAGATTGCAGCAAAATTAAGAAGCACGGTTACGCGTTTAACCCGCCAGTTGCGCCGGCAGAACGTAAGTTCCGAATTCAGCAATGCAGAGCTGTTAACCATGTCGCTGCTGGAAACGCATGGGAAACTGCTATCTACCGAACTGGCCGATATGGAAAGGGTATCTAAACAGGCCATTTCACAGATCATAAACGGTTTGTTTGAGGCAAAATGTGTAGAACGTTTCCCGAGCGAGGAAGATAAAAGGAAAGTATTTATCGGTTTAACCAAATTGGGCGAAAAACACCTTATTGCCAGCCGTAAAATCAAAGAAGAATGGCTGGCACAAACATTGGAAAAAATATTTTCTTCGGAAGAACTTAACCTCATTCAGGCTTTTCTTCCCCTCCTGTCGCGGCTGGTAGAGCACAATGGCGTAAAAGCATAACCTGCTTTTTCTTTAGCTAAATAAGCCTTATCTTGCAAGCAGAAAATGGCACTATATTTTACATCAATAAATTCGGGAAGTAACGGCAATTGTTACTATGTGGGCAACGATAACGAAGCGGTTTTAGTTGATGTAGGCCTCACCTGCAGGGAAGTTGAAAAACGAATGACCCGCCTGGGGCTTTCGATCAGCAAAATTAAGGCAATTTTTATCTCACACGAACACAGCGACCATATTAAAGGCCTGACCGTTTTTGCAAAGAAGTACAAATTACCGGTATATATCAGCACGTTAACACTTAAAAGCAGCAGATTGCTTTTAGACGAAAACAATATCTTCCCGCTAAACCACCTGCAATGTATCGAGATCGGCAATTTAAAAATCTCGGCATTTTCAAAATTTCATGATGCAGCAGACCCCTACAGTTTTACCGTAGAGTGTAACAATATCAGGGTTGGTGTTTTTACCGATATCGGTACGGTATGCGATCGTTTGATCACCCATTTTAAAAACTGCCACGCAGCCTTTCTGGAAGCCAATTACGATACCGACATGTTACAGAATGGCCATTATCCCTATTTCTTAAAAAGAAGGATTATGGGGGGACATGGACACCTGAGCAACGCACAGGCGCTGGAGCTTTTTATGAACCACAAGCCTGCTTACATGAGCCATTTATTGTTGAGTCATTTATCAAAAGACAATAATAACCCCGAATTGGTTGAAAAGCTTTTTAAAAACGTGGCCGGCAGCACTTTGGTGAAGGTAGCCTCGAGATACGAAGAAACAGCGCTTTACTACGTAGGCGAAAGCCGAAACAATACAACAAGCTACTCATTCGACCCATATATTTACCAATCAGCACAACTAAATCTGTTTTAACATCCTAAAGTCAAAAACAAACTGCATTTTTGTTACATAATGGCTTATTTTAAGCATTTTAAGCCCGTTTATCATAAAATATAACGAATAGCAGCTAAAAAAATCTAAATAAATTAATTATTCCAAAAACATTTTAATTAGAATGGAGTTATATATATACTTCATAAATAGTTTGTTTGGTTTATTGGGGCTTATGGATTTAAGCCCCTTTCTTGTTTCTTAGATGTCTAATGCCAACATCCCCCCAGCCGTAGCGCAACAGCAAGCTACCAAGTAAACCGGGCTTTACTCGAGCTCCCCCGGTAAGTTATTAGAGGTTCTTTAAACAGGATAGTTAACCAAACAGCAACTATCAGACAGATAAAAATGTAGTTTCTACTTATAAAATAAATCAGCACAACAAAAAAAAGGTAAAATAGCTGTTTACCATTTTACCTTTAACTTATTTGAAAAGAGAAAGATTATTCAATATTCCCCTTACATTGTTTATTTTACCACTTTCCTACAGGTATTTAACAATTGCCTCGTCGGTAGGTTTTGTTTTAGAACGGAAACGGTGAACAAGCTCTCCTTTTTCGTTGATCAGGAATTTTTCAAAGTTCCATTTAATATCGCCCTGTTCTTCTGTATTGGTCTGCGAGGTTAAATATTTAAACAGCGGACTGATATCGTCGCCTTTTACACTGCTTTTCTCAGCAAGTAAAAACGAAACATTATACTTGCCGGTACAAAACTCCTTAATCTCGGCATTGGTAGAAAACTCCTGGCCGCCAAAGTTGCCCGCCGGGAAACCGATCAGTACCACTTTTTTACCGTATTCTTTTTGAAGTTTTTCCAGATCTTCATATTGAGGGGTAAAACCACATTTTGAAGCCGTGTTAACGATTAAGATCTTTTTGCCTTTAAATTTAGATAACTTGATTTCTTTACCATCAATGGTTTTAAAGCTGAAATCGTAAACATTTTTCGGTGGCGACACCAATAAGTTTAATAAGATTAAGATTGTACTGATCATAGCTGTTTTTATTTTAATATACGAATATAGTTACAAATAAGTTGTCGTGATGTAATGTAGCTGTAAATTATACAAATCTATGGGGTTTTTAAAAACCTTAAAGATTTCAATTATAACCTAAATAGCAGCACTTTCCAAGCCATCTAAACCCGACCGGAGCGTAAAACCCGCAGACAGGGAAAACGAGGGTGAGGATTTGCAGTAAAGGACGGGGCAAAGCCATTGCTATGAATTGCCGGCATTGCTTTCCAAAAAACAATAACCCTATTAAAATAGCGCTATAAACCAACATATCACACCTGACTTCATAAAAAAAAATGTATTAAATTCTCTTGAGGTTTGGATTTATGCTTTAATTATAGCTTTATTTGCACAAAAACGTATTTCATGGCAAAAAATTTATTAATCGTCGAGTCACCTGCAAAAGCTAAAACTATAGAAGGCTACCTGGGCAAAGATTTTCTTGTAAAATCGAGCTATGGTCACATTCGTGATTTAGTTAAAGGCGATATGGCCATTGATATCAAAAATAATTTTGCCCAAACCTACGAAGTACCTGCGGATAAGAAAAACGTAGTAGCCGAGTTGAAAAAACTTGCTAAAGAAGCCGAAATGGTATGGCTAGCATCCGATGAGGACCGCGAGGGGGAAGCCATTTCCTGGCACTTGTTCGAAACTTTAGGCTTAAAAGTAGAGAAAACGAAACGTATTGTTTTTCATGAAATTACCAAACCTGCAATTTTAAAAGCGATTGATAGTCCGCGCGGAATAGATTATAACCTGGTAAATGCCCAGCAGGCACGCCGGGTGTTAGATCGTTTGGTGGGTTTCGAACTCTCCCCAGTGCTATGGAAAAAGGTAAAACCATCGCTGTCAGCCGGCAGGGTACAATCAGTTGCAGTACGTTTAATTGTTGACAGGGAAAGAGAAGTTTTAAACTTCAACGCAACGGCAGCCTACAAAATCACGGCACAGTTTTCAACGGGCAAAGGAAAAGAAACGGTAAAAGCAGAATTACCACAACGTTTTGAAAATGAAGCTGAAGCTGAAAAATTTCTTCAGGATTGTGCCAATGCCAGGTTCAATATTTCGAGCCTGGAAACAAAGCCTTCAAAACGTAATCCGGCTGCTCCATTTACCACTTCCACTTTACAGCAGGAAGCTTCGAGGAAATTAGGTTTTTCGGTTGCGAGAACCATGCAGGTGGCACAAAGACTGTACGAGGCCGGTAAGATTACCTACATGAGAACAGACTCTGTAAACTTATCAGAAACGGCTATAAATGCTGCAGCGGCTGAAATAAAATCAGCTTACGGCGATAAATACCACCAGCCAAGGGTATATAAAACCAAATCGGCAGGCGCACAGGAAGCTCACGAGGCCATCCGCCCGACCTATTTCGACAGGCATACCGTAGATGGCGATATTTCGGAAAAACGTTTGTATGATCTGATCTGGAAACGTTCTATTGCCTCACAAATGAGCGAAGCACAATTCGAGAAAACAACGGCTCAGATTACGGCTTCAACACGAAAAGAATATCTGGTTGCCGAAGGTGAAGTATTAAAGTTCGATGGTTTCTTAAAAGTTTACCTCGAATCAACCGATGATGAGGAAAATGAAGAAAAAGAAGGTGGAGCAATTTTACCTCCTTTAAGCAAGGACCAGGAACTATTTTTAAAAGAAATGCAGGCAACGGAGCGTTATTCGCGCCCGCCGGCAAGATATACAGAGGCCAGTTTGGTTAAAAAACTGGAAGAACTGGGCATTGGCCGTCCATCTACCTATGCACCAACCATTTCAACGGTACAAAACCGTGGTTATGTGGTTAAAGAAGACAGGGAAGGTAAACAACGTAAGTATACTGCTTTCGTTTTAGCCGATGGACAGGTAAAAAAAGAAATTAAATCTGAAATTACCGGTGCCGAAAAATCGAAGCTCTTCCCTACCGACATTGGTGAGGTGGTGAACGATTTCCTGGTAGAACATTTTAAAGGTATTGTAGATTTTAACTTTACCGCCAAAGTAGAAAAAGAATTCGACGAAATTGCGCAGGGTTTACAGGAGTGGACCAAAATGCTGCATTCGTTTTATAATCCTTTCCACAGTGAGGTAGAAACCACCTTGGAAACTGCTGAACGTGCTACAGGTGAACGTTTATTGGGTATAGACCCGGCAACCGGCAAAAATGTATATACCAAAGTGGGTAAATTTGGCCCTCTGGTGCAGATCGGAGAGCTTGACGAGGAAGAAAAACCGCGTTACGCCAGCTTAATGCGTAACCAATCTGTAGCGACCATTACCCTGGATGAAGCCTTAGAGCTGTTCAAACTTCCTTTCCAGCTGCCTGATTTTGAAGGCAGGGAAGTTGTAATCGGCGTTGGCCGTTTCGGGCCATATGTAAAATGGGGCGAAAGTTTCATCTCACTGCCTAAAAATGAAGAACCTTTATCGGTTACTTACGACAGAGCTGTTGAAATTATCCGCCAAAAAATGGATGATGATGCTCCCATCGCTTATTACGAAGGTTTAGGCGTTACAAAAGGCAAAGGACGCTTCGGCCCATTTATTAAATGGAACGATCTTTTTATCAATATCCCGGCAAAAGGTTACGATTTTGATCACCTTACCCAGGAAAACATCGAGACTTTAATTAGTAAAAAAATTGAAAAAGAAGCCAACAGGTACATTAAAACCTGGGACGCAGAAAAAATTTCGATCGAAAATGGTCGTTGGGGCCCGTTCATCCGTTTTGGCAAATTAATGCTCAAATTAAGGAACAACGAAGCGACCAAGCAAAAATACACACCGGAAGAATTGGCCGGCATTGATTTGGAAACAGTTAAGAAGATGATTGAGGAGCAGGTACCCAATGCTTTCGAAACGAAGAAAAAAGCACCGGCAAAGAAAAAAGCAGCACCAGCAAAAAAGGCGGTAGCAAAGAAAAAATAGGATCAGAATTAAAGGATTACCAAGATAAAATTGCGAGCATAGTCAATTAATAGTATTGTCATCCTGAGCCGGTTGAAGAACATAAGTAAGTGTTTCGGCAAGCTGAACATGACAGACAAAAATTCAAAATTTAATACCTGCAATTAACCGATTAAACAATTTAAACAGTTACCCCCCTTTGAAAGCAGATTTACCAGAAAATAGAGTTGAAGATATTGCAATGGCTGTTGTATTAATGGGCGAAACTCCTGAAGTAAGAAGCTGGACAGTTTATCTCATTAATTTAAAAAACGAACCCATAACCAATGTTTTGATCAGCTCCAAAGGTTATGGCGAAAAAGACGGAAAGCAGGTAAAAACCTCTGTATTAAGACACTTTGTTGGCGACATGGAAGCAAATTCCTTCGCTGGTGTGGAAGCCATTGATCCTGAAGTTTTTGGCTTAACCAACGAATACTGGTTAAGCTATTACATTGGCAGCACCATTTACGACAAGAAATTTATTTTCTTACCTGAAAGTATTATCGATTCAAATCTGATCAAAATACCATTAGTGAACAGACCTGGGGTGATGATCAAGTAAGTTAAATTGGGCCTTTATAGTGGTAAGTTCGGAGCTTCCACTCAATAGCTTTAAAGTACGGTTACTATTTCGACCCGTAGCCCCGGGACAAATAAATTAACAACCCGGAAATGAATTGGATACAAGGACGTTTTCCTGCTCCCAAAACTGAAAACTCCAAACTAACCTAAGGCACTTTAACCGCCTGTCTGCCAAGCAACTTCCATCCTGCTCTTTCTTTACTCCAGATTAAAAGAATATACAGTTTTACATTACCGGGAATATTTTTATCGTTTGTTTTAGCATTTAGGGTATGCCTAACCAAGGCTGTTTTATTCTGAATAATAACAGATTGATCGGTTAAGTTAATATCAACGAAATCAGATTCCCCGGAAAGTAATGAGTGCATAAATTTCTGCTTAGTCTGTATTTTTCCACTCGAGTGGCCGTAACTTAAATTATTAAGCAATATTTTATCCAAAGCTGCACTATCCGGACTAATCATGAGTTTGGTCAATTGCGTAACCGCATTTTCTACCTCGGCTTTCTGCGCAAAACAAAAATGTGAAGAAATTAATAAACACGAAAAAATTAAGAGTTTCCTGATCATATCTGGTTGTATTGAGTTTAATGCCGTAAACTTATCCAAATCCATGCAAATGAACAAACCATTCGCTTTAATTTTCAACATCATTTATTTTAACATTGATTTTACTTAATTTTCAGATAGAATAGCGGGTGTTCGATTTAATCTGTGTAATTACGGCATAGCAATTGCGGCAACCGCAAACATTACCATTTATCTTAACGAATTTCATTCATGGAAAAACCATCTACCTACCAATCATCTCCCAAAAAGAAATTGATTTTTATCGGCTTGCTTGCTGTTTCAATAGCGGCAATTGTATTGATCTATTTCAATAAAAAGAAGAAAAACTACGAAGAAAACCAGGCATACGCAAAATATATCGAAGCATATACTTCGGGTACCATTTCTAAAAAGAGTTTTATACGCGTGCACCTGGCAAATGCCGCTACAGGTATGCATGATTTGGGCAAAGCCGATCCGCGTGAGCTTTTCGACTTCTCCCCTTCTATTTCGGGAAAAGCCTATTGGATAGACCCGCAAACGGTTGAATTTAGACCTGACGAAAACCTGAAACCAGGCAAAAAATACGAAGCTACATTTAAGTTGTCGGAAGTTTCTGCCACAGAAAAAGGCCTCGAAGATTTCGATTTTGAGTTTAAAGTAATTACACCGGGCATTATGCTTTCGCAGAATGGCTTGGTTTCACAGAACAATACTTCCCTGGATTATATGAAGTTAACAGGCGAAGTAGCTACAGCCGATGTGGAAGAAACCAGCAAAATTGAGAAAACGGTTTCACTGGATTTTGATCAGAAATTAAAAATCAAATGGCAGCACGATCTGTCCAAAAACACTTCAAAATTCACTATCGACAGCATAAAAAAAACCGGAAACGACCAAACTTTAACAATAGATTGGGATGGCGATGCCATTGATGCCGGGCAAAAAGGAACAGTAGATATCCGTGTTCCGGCAATCAATAAATTCGAAATACTGGATATAAAAGCCATTCAGGGTGAAGAAGATTATGCATTGGTGCAATTTTCTGAACCCCTTGGTGTAGGTCAGGATTTAACCGGCATGATCACGCTTGGTAACCTGAGCGATTTAAGATATACCATAGATGCCAGCCAGGTTAAAGTTTACGCTGCCGAAGAACTTAAAGGTAACTATACGTTGAGTGTAAATGCTGGAGTTGAAAATATCAATGCAAAGACGCTTGCAAATGGCAAAGTGGCCAACCTCGTTTTTGAAGATAAACTACCTGCCGTTACCATTGCGGGCAGCGGAAGTATTTTGCCTAATTCAGGAAAATTGGTTTTGCCTTTCGAGGCCATTAACCTGAAAGCCGTTGATGTAACGGTGATTAAAATTTACGAAAACAACATCCCCCAGTTTTTCCAAACCAATAGTTATAAAGACGGAAACGAACTTAGAAGGGTGGCAAAGCCAATTTTACAGAAAACCGTTCGTTTGGATGAAGATAAAGCTTTAAATCTTCATAAAAAGAACCGTTTTACACTCGACCTTGATAAAATGATTCGTACTGAGCCCGGTGCCATGTACCGTGTTACCATCGCTTTCAGGCAGGAATATAACGCCTACAACTGTAAAACCGGGGAAGGAAAAGCGGATGGAAGTGATGAGGAAAATGAATATGGTGACGATGAGGGTTATGGGGAGAAGATTGATGAAGACGACGATTTTTGGCAACATTACAATAACTATTATCCTGAAAACTACAGGTGGAATGACAAAGACAATCCATGTACGCCTTCCTTCTACACCAACCAGCGCTGGGCAAGCAGAAACTTAATTGCCTCAAACATTGGTTTAGTAGCCAAACGGGGCAATGATAACAGCATGCTTGTTGTGGCAACCGATTTATTGACGGCAAAACCGCTAAGCGGCGTAAACCTCGAACTGATGGATTACCAAAAACAGATCATTTTTACGACTAAAACTGATGGTGATGGTTTTGCAAGCTTTGACCTGAAGCGCCAACCATTCTTATTAATCGCTAAAAATGGCTCGGAACGTGGCTACCTTAAATTAGACGATGGAAGTTCACTTCCTTTAAGCAGGTTCGATGTGGGCGGGGATGTAGTTCAAAGCGGTTTAAAAGGCTTTATTTATGGAGAACGTGGCGTTTGGCGGCCAGGCGACAGCTTATTTGTTTCATTTATTTTGGAAGACAAGCTTAAAAAACTCCCGACTAATTATCCGGTAACCATGGAGTTTTATAACCCCAAAGGCCAACTTTATAAAAGATTGATCAATGGCAAGCCTTTAAATGGGTTCTATAGTTTTAAAACCACTACAGAAAGTACTGCTCCTACCGGCAACTGGATGGCTAAGGTTAAAGCCGGTGGCGCTACATTTACCAAAACGTTAAAAATAGAAACAGTAATGCCGAACCGGTTGAAAATTGACTTCAACATTGGAAACAGGGCATACTTAAGTACCGGAACAGCTGCTGCTACCCTATCGGCTAAATGGCTGTTTGGCGCAGTTGCCCAAAACCTGAGGGCGAAGGTTGATGTAAACTTAAACACTACCGAAACCAAGTTTAAAGGTTTTGAAGGTTTCAGTTTTGATAATCCAACGGTAAACTTCCAATCGCAGGTTAAAACCATTTTCGAAGGCACCTTAAACCAGAATGGCACTGCTCAGGTTAATACCAGTTTAAACGAGAACCATACTGCCCCGGGTATCCTCAGGGCAAATTTCACCACCAAAGTTTTCGAACCGGGAGGTAATTTCAGTATCGATAATTTCAGCATTCCCTATCATGTATACCATAGCTATTTAGGAATCCGTACCGAAAAGGGCGATCGGTTAAGTGGCATGCTGGTTACCGGAAAAGAGCATAAAGTTGAAATTGTGAATGTAAATACCGATGGAAAATTATTAAGCGGCACCAAAACCGTTACGGTAGAGTTATACAAAACACAATGGCGCTGGTGGTGGGAACAGGACGACCAGTATACTTACGCCAACTTTACCCAAAACCAATACAACAAACTGGTAGAAAGCCACCAGGTAAACCTGTTTAATGGAAAAGGAAGCTGGAATTTGCGCGTAGACGAGCCAGAATGGGGCCGGTATTTAATTTTGGTACGTGATGTAAACGGCGGACATGTTACCGGAAAATCGGTTTATATAGATTGGCCAGGATGGGCACAGCGCGAACAAGCGAATAACCCTACAGAGGCATCTATGCTATCTTTTACGGCTAACAAAGAGAAATTTACGGTTGGGGAAGATATAACCCTAACCATCCCAACGGGAAAAAACGGACGGGCCTTAATCTCCATTGAGAACGGAAGCCGCGTAATAAAAACATTTTGGCTGGATACCAAAGCCGGGCAAACACAGTTTAAGTTTAAGGCCGAGAAAGAAATGGCACCAAATGTTTTTGCCAACATCACATTATTACAGCCTCATGCACAAACCGTTAATGATTTACCGATCAGGATGTACGGGGCAATCCCACTTTCGATAGAAGATCCGCAAACCATCCTGAAGCCGACCATTAAGATGGCTGATAAAATTAAACCCGAAACCGAAAACACGATCACGGTGGGCGAACAAAACGGCAAAGCCATGACTTATACCATTGCCCTGGTAGATGAAGGCCTGTTGGATTTAACCCGTTTTAAAACACCCGATCCACATGGTGCATTTTATGCCCGTGAAGGTTTGGGCGTTAAAACATGGGATTTATTCGATTATGTATTAGGTGCCTGGGGAGGAAATTTAGAACGCATTTTAAGTATAGGCGGTGATGGAACCATCAATAAAAACCTCAACCCGGCAAAAGCAAACCGCTTTACAGCTGTAGTTAAATTTATGGGTCCTTTTACCATAGGCAAGGGAGAAAGTAAAACGCATAAATTTAAATTGCCTCAATATATCGGTGCGGTAAGGGCCATGGTAGTTGCCGGACAAGAAGCAGCTTATGGTTTTGCAGAAAAATCGGTTCAGGTTAAAAAGCCATTAATGGTATTGGCTACTCTTCCACGGGTAATTGGTCCGGGTGAAAGTTTCACCTTACCTGTTACGGTGTTTGCTACAGAGAATAACCTTAAAAATGTATCTGTTCAGCTTCAGGCCAGTAACCTCATTGTTCAGGGTACCAATAAACAGCAGCTTTACTACAAACAAACAGGCGAGCAAATGACCTATTTCGAAGTTAAAGCACCAAATACTGTGGGAATTGCCAAAGTAAAAGTAATTGCACAGAGCGGAGCTGAAAAAACAGTTTACGATGTAGAAATGGATATCAGAAATCCAAACCCTTATGTAACTAATGTAGTCTCAGCAACGGTGCAGCCACATACTAAATGGGCAGTAAACTATTTACCGATCGGAATGACAGGTACCAACTCCGGATCACTGGAAGTTTCATCTATCCCGGCAATCAACCTTGGCAAAAGATTGGGGTACCTCATCCAATACCCACATGGCTGTGTAGAGCAGACCACTTCGGGCATATTCCCGCAGCTATTTCTAGATCGGTTAAGCCCATTGAACGAACAGCAGAAAGCCAAAACAGAAAAAAATATCAAAGCCGGGATAACCAGGCTGAAAGGTTTCCAAACTACAGATGGTGGTTTATCTTACTGGCCGGGAGAAGGTACATCTGACGAGTGGGGCAGTAATTATGCCGGTCATTTCCTGGTTGAAGCCCAAAATGCAGGTTATACCTTACCCGTTGGACTTTTAGATGAGTTACTGCGCTTTCAAAAATCAAAAGCAACAAACTGGGCACCAAACAGCAATAATTTTTATGGGGGCGATTTGTTGCAGGCATACCGTTTATACATGCTTGCCCTGGCTAAAAAGCCTGAAATGGCAGCCATGAACCGCTTAAAAGCTTTCGAGTACCTATCGGTAGCTGCAAAATGGCGCCTGGCAGCTGCCTATAAACTTGCCGGACAGAACGATGTGGCTCAGAACATGATCAGAGGTTTAGAGATATCCATCCCGGCTTACAAACAACTGGGCGGAACTTATGGCTCTGATGTGCGCGATGAGGCCATGATTTTGGAAACGTTAACCCTGCTCGGGCAGAAAGCAAAAGCTGCCGGTTTATTACAGCCTTTAGCAGCAAAACTTGGCGAAAACACCTGGTACAGTACACAAACAACAGCTTACAGTTTGTTAGCCATTGCAAAATTTTGCGGTTCGAACCAATCGGCAAATAAATTGCAGTACCAATATGTATTGGATGGAAAAACCGCACCGGTAAGTTCGAATCAGTATATCAATAGTACGCCGGTAACCTTTAAAGGTAATACGGCCTCCGTTACCAATAATGGCAATAATGTATTGTTTGTGCGTTTGGTTTTAGAAGGACAGCCAATTGCAGGTCAGAATAACTTCCTACCTAACCGCCCGGATGTTTTGGATATGAGCGTGAGCTACAAACGTTTAAACGGAAAAGTTTTGGATCCTACTACCTTAAAACAGGGAACAGATTTCTATGCGGAGGTAACGATAAAAAACCCTGGCAGAATGGGCTATTATGAGCAAATGGCCTTAACCCAGATTTTTCCTTCGGGTTGGGAAATTATCAATACCAGGGTAAATGATAACCAAAGTATTTTGGCTTCATCGCCATATACCTACCAGGATATCAGGGACGACCGTGTTTTTACGTATTTTAATATCAGGCAAGGTGAAAGCCTGGTTTATAAAGTATTGCTTAATGCATCTTATCTGGGCAAATATTATTTATCAGCTGTTCAATGTGAAGCGATGTACAACAATGATATTTCGGCCACAGAACCTGGTAAATGGGTAGAGGTGGTGAAATAGAATTATGAATGGTTCATGTGGACACGAATGATAAGTGTATTATTTAACGCAGTTAATTATAATATTTTAATAAATAACCATGGTTCGTGTCTCCACGAACCATGACAAAATTGAAATCTAAAAAGGATGAGTAATTTTATTCGAACCAATAGCCTCTGTTCGTGTCTCCACGAACTGTAACTTAAAAACACGCCTAACCACTAGCATCTCCATAAACCAAAATCTAATAGCAATGGATAAATTATTTGAAATCAGAAGAAAGAATTACATTGAAATTGGACAAATTTATTTTTGGACTGCTACCATTAATAAATGGCAAAAATTGTTGGAGAAAGACGAGTTTAAACATATCATTTTAAGTTCATTTGAGCATCTGAGTAAATTGAATAAATTGGATGTTTTCGCTTTTGTTATTATGCCCAATCATACACATACCATTTGGCGGACAAATGAACTAAATGGAAAAGAAACTGTCCAGGGTTCATTTTTAAAATACACGGCCCACGAGTTCAAAAAACTATTAAGTCCAAGTGAGCTTATTAATTTTTATACTAACTCCATTAATAAAAATTATGAATTTTGGCAGAGAGATTCATTAGCGATACACTTATATACTCCAGAAGTTGCCTTTCAAAAGTTAGATTATTTACACAATAACCCATGTACGGAACACTGGCAATTGGCAACAGAGCCCGAAGAATATCAATATTCTTCAGCGTCTTTTTACGAAATGAATGAATTAAGCTATGCTTTTTTAAAGGATCTAAGATTAGAATTTTAAACAGTAAAAATGAGTGGTTCGTGGGGACACGAACAATGGCAATAAGGTATATTATTTTAATGCAGTTAAATTACAATACTTTAATAAATAGCCATGGTTCGTGTCTCCACGAACCGAAATAAAATAACAAAATAAATTAAGTCTACCAGGTTTAAAACCTGATGGGTTTCAACAGCAGAATGAACAAAATCTCAAAAGCTTTCCTTATTTCCGATCTCATCTGCTTTGCACTGCTTTTGGCTTTCCTTTTTTCATTACCATCAAAGCTTTTCAAAACGCCTACCTCCTATGTTATTGAGGCCAGCAACGGCAATCTATTAAGTGCTGCCATTGCCAGCGACGGGCAGTGGCGCTTCCCTGTAGCGGATAGCGTCCCCGTTAAATTTAAAGATTGTATTATTGCTTTTGAAGATAAACGGTTTTACAGCCACTTTGGTGTAGATATACTGGCCATGGGCAGGGCCATGCGTCAAAACTGGAAGGCAAAAAGTGTAGTGAGTGGCGGCAGTACCTTAAGCATGCAGGTAATCCGTTTATCACGTAAACAAGACCGGACCGTTTGGCAAAAAATACTGGAAATGATTTTAGCTTTACGTTTAGAGGTAAAATATTCTAAAGAAGAAATTATAGGCTTATATGCTGCAAATGCACCATTTGGAAGCAACGTTGTTGGTTTAGAAGCAGCAAGCTGGCGTTATTACGGCCGCAATGCTAAAACACTTTCATGGGGCGAGATGGCTACATTAGCCGTTCTCCCTAACAGCCCGTCGTTGGTTCATCCCGGTAAAAATGCGACCAGGCTGATCAAAAAGAGAAACGATTTATTGGATAAACTCGCCCAGCTAAAATACATCGATCAGGCTACCGCTAATTTATCGAAGCTCGAGCCGGTTCCGGGCAAGCCTATGCCCTTACCTCAAAATGCACCACATCTATTGAACCGTTTTAAAGCAGAGCGGGCCAGCCTTAAAATTCCTTCTACCAGAATTACTTCTACACTGGATGAAAATATCCAGCTAAAAGTTAATGCGCTGTTAAAACGGTACAACAACCGTTACAGGGCAAACGATATCAACAATATTGCGGCCCTGGTACTCAATGTCAAAACGGGCCAGGTGGTCAGTTATGTAGGTAACAGCTATCAGCCGGAAAATACCGGATTGCAAAGCCACGTGGATATGATTAAAGCCCCAAGAAGTCCTGGCAGTACCCTGAAACCCTTGCTTTATGCCTGTATGATGAATGATGGCTTTATATTGCCGCACACACTCATTCCCGACATCCCCACTCAAATAGCAGGCTATTCGCCACAAAATTACGATCTTGGCTATGATGGTGCCATAGCTGCAGATAAAGCGCTGAGCCGCTCCTTAAATATCCCAGCTGTAAAAATGTTGCAACAATACAAATATGAGCGTTTTTACGATAAGCTTAAGAAATTAGGGATCGGTACTTTAAACCAGCCCGCAGATCACTATGGCCTATCCTTAATTTTAGGAGGTAGCGAGGTAACCATGTGGGATTTGGCCAACACCTACATGGGATTAGTACGTACGCTGAATCACTTCAATACCTATAAAGGTTTGTATAATCCAGAAGATTATAAACCTGCAAGGTATTTCAACAGCAACAATAAAACTGAAAAAGATTATCAACGTACCTCCTTTTTAGACCATGGTTCAATTTGGGCCACTTTTAACGCCATGGAAGAAGTGATGAGGCCTGGTGACGAAGGCCTATGGGAACAATTTTCTTCATCGCAAAGAGTGGCATGGAAAACAGGAACAAGTTTTGGTTTTCGTGATGCCTGGGCCATTGGCTTAACACCAGACTATGTAGTTTGTGTTTGGGTAGGCAATGCTGACGGTGAAGGAAGGCCTGGCCTGGTAGGAATAGAAGCAGCTGCACCCGTGCTTTTTGATATCTTTAGATTATTTCCAAGTGGCAAATGGTTCGAAACTCCTACAACCAAACTCAAAAAACTTAAAATCTGTAAACTAAGCGGCTACAAAGCATCAGAATACTGTACGGATGCCATACAGGAGCTTGTTCCGGTTTCAGGCGAAAAGACGGCTGTTTGTCCTTTTCACAAATTGGTCCATTTAGACAGAACCGGTACCTATAGGGTTACCGATCAATGTGAAAGTATAACCCACATGCAGCACAAAAGCTGGTTTATTTTACCACCTGCAATGGAATACTATTACAAAATAAAAAATAGTGACTATAAACCTCTCCCTCCTCTTAAAGAGGGTTGTGAACTTTTGGGCGGAAATACTGTAATGGAGGTAATTTACCCTAAAAACAATGCGGTGGTTTATATCCCCTTAGAGCTGGATGGATCAAGGGGTAAAATTGTACTTAATGCGGCGCACAGAAATCCGGGTACTAAAATATATTGGCATATCGATAATGAATATGTAAGTACCACCACTAACTTTCATCAATTGGCTGTTAGTCCGCCGCCTGGTAAACATACCTTAACCTTAGTTGATGAAAACGGGGAAAGGCTGGTTCAAACTTTTACGGTTTTAGACAAAGAGAAAAAAAGTACTGAATAAAGGATGTTTAGGGCCGGGTGTTGTAAGGCTAACTCGGGGCATTCTTGAAATGGCTTAAATTACAGTGGCATTCCTTTAAAAGAGAATAGCAAGTTGCAGGCCTTAGGAACTGCGCTTTCATAAGAAAAAATGCTACATAAAAATTGATTGCGAGGCAAAAAAAGAGAAACCGGTAATGGTTTCTCTTTCTAAATTATGTTAATTGTAGTTATGCTTCTACCGGATGTTCTTTAGCGGCTAAATACCTTTCAGCATCAAGCGCGGCCATACAACCCGAACCTGCGGCAGTAACCGCCTGACGGTAATACATGTCCTGCACATCGCCACAGGCAAAAACGCCTTCGATATTGGTTAAGGTAGAACCTGGCTTAGTGGTTAAATAACCGGTTTCGTCCATATCTAACTGGCCTTTAAAAATATCTGTATTCGGTTTATGACCAATAGCCACAAAGAAACCTTCTACAGCAATATCAGATTCAACGCCGGTTTTGTTATTGATAACTTTAACAGCAGTTACGTTTTTACCGTTACCTAAAATTTCCTGTGTTTCGGTATTATAGTGTACCACAATATTTGGGGTAGCCAATACCCGGCTTACCATTGCTTTAGACGCCCTGAATTCGTCCCTGCGCACCAATAAATGCACGGTTTTACAAAGTTTGGCCAAATAAGTGGCTTCTTCGGCAGCGGTATCTCCGGCACCTACTATGGCAACATCCTGTCCTTTAAAAAAGAAACCGTCACAAACCGCACATGCCGAAACACCAAAACCATTGTATTGCTGCTCACTTGGCAAACCTAACCATTTAGCGGTTGCCCCAGTAGCAATAATAACGGTATCGGCTGTAATGGTTTTAATTTCATCAACCACTATTTTATGTGGTGTTGAAGAAAAATCAACCGAACTTACATAACCAAAACGGATATCCGTACCAAAACGTTCTGCCTGCTTACGGAAATCTTCCATCATTTCTGGTCCCATGATACCCTGTGGATAACCCGGAAAATTTTCTACATCAGTAGTTTGTGTAAGCTGTCCGCCAGCTTGCATACCAGTATACATAACCGGCTTTAAATCAGCCCTTGCCGCATAAATTGCAGCGGTATAACCTGCAGGACCTGAACCTATAATTAAGCACTGAACGTGCTCATTTTCTTGTGACATTATATTATTGTGTGTTTGAAATTCATTAATCGTAATGCAAATTTAATGCTTTAAATAATTGTTAACAAGCATACATTGTCAACATAGTTTACTTATTAACAGTGGCGGATGAAAAACACTTAAGATATAGCCTGGCATAAGAAACTAGGTCTGAATTACCCCTACATTAAATTTCCTGGTAATTGGCGATTGGTTAGCTGCTTCTATTCCCATAGAAATTACTTTCCTGGTTTCGAGCGGGTCGATTACCCCATCTACCCAAAGCCGTGATGCGGCATAATATGGAGTGGTTTGGCTATCGTATTTATCGGTTATTTCTTTTAGCAATCCGGCTTCTTTTTCAGGTGTAATAACCTCTCCTTTTGCTTTTAAAGAAGCTTCCTGAATCTGCAGCAATGTTTTTGCCGCCTGCGAGCCACCCATCACGGCAATTTTTGCTGTTGGCCAGGCATAAATCAGGCGTGGATCGTAAGCCTTACCACACATGGCATAATTACCAGCGCCGTAAGAATTACCCAATACAATGGTAAACTTTGGTACGACAGAGTTGGCCACCGCATTAACCATTTTGGCACCATCTTTTATAATACCACCATGTTCTGACCGGCTTCCCACCATAAAACCGGTAACATCCTGTAAAAACACCAAAGGGATTTTCTTCTGGTTACAGTTCATGATAAAACGTGAGGCTTTATCGGCACTATCCGAATAAATTACCCCACCAAACTGCATCTCCCCTTTTTTCGATTTCACCACTTTACGTTGATTAGCTACAATACCTACCGCCCAGCCATCAATACGGCCTAAGCCGCAGATAATACTCTGACCATAACCTTTTTTATATTCTTCAAATTCAGATCCATCAAGCAAACGGTTAATTACATCCATCATTTCGTACGGCTTATCCCTGTTTTCGGGGAAAATGCCATACAGTTCTTCTTCTTTTTGTTTTGGCTTAACCGCTGCAATGCGATCGAAACCTGCATTTTCAGGTGCACCCAGCATGCTCATGATGTTTTTAATACTATCTAAACAGGCCTGGTCATTGGGGTGTTTATAATCAGTAACACCCGATATTTCGCAGTGGGTGGTTGCCCCACCCAGCGTTTCGTTATCTACTTCTTCGCCAATGGCCGATTTTACCAGATATGACCCCGCCAAAAATACCGACCCCGTTTTATCAACAATCATAGCTTCATCGCTCATAATCGGTAAATAAGCCCCACCTGCTACACAGGCCCCCATAATGGCCGAAATTTGTACAATACCTTCCGACGACATGATGGCGTTGTTACGAAACATCCGTCCGAAATGTTCCTTATCAGGGAAAATTTCATCCTGCATTGGCAGGTACACCCCTGCACTATCTACCAGGTAAATTACCGGCAAACGGTTTTCCATTGCAATTTCCTGTGCACGGAGATTTTTCTTGGCCGTCATCGGGAACCAGGCTCCGGCTTTCACAGTTGCATCGTTAGCCACAATCATACACTGCCTGCCACTTACATAGCCGATACCACAGATTACTCCTGCAGACGGACATCCACCCTGCGCGGCATACATACCATCAGCTGCAAAGGCACCGACCTCCAAAAAGTTGGAATCTTTATCGATTAAATAGGCAATGCGCTCACGGGCTAAAAGTTTTCCTTTTTCCTTTTGCTTCGCGGCATTTTTTTCGCCTCCACCAAGATAGATTTTTTTGAGTTTGGTTTTCAGCTCGTAAACCAGCTGTTTATTCACATCCTCATTTTTATTGAATTCGATATTCATGGAGGCAATTTAAATTTAATTTTAGAAAAACAGTATTGACCAAATCGGTTTCTGGTCTACAGGAAGGCTTAACCCTAGTGTACCTCACGCTGTTTTTTTAAACCAAACAGATCGCAGAGTTATCACTTTAAAATTTCTGCGGTAATCTTCTTATATCTTCGGGGAACCATACAAAGAAAATAGTACAAAGTTTTATTTACAAAGAAAGTTAAATGCTAACTGCCAAACGAGCAGTGTCAAACTATCCTTTATAAACTACCCCATCGATTTTTATTTTTTGATACTTTTCGGCCCAGCCCCTGCCCTTGATATATTTGACTTCATAGGGATGCCCTTTCAGATTGGGATGATAAACGGGATCGAAAGAGAAGGTCATTTCCTGATCTGATTTTTGAACAACAGTTACTTCATTGTCGTTTTCGTCTTTTGCTCCGGTGGTAAAAAATTTATCCCCTGTTTTTGCATTAAAATCTGCCCTGATATAGATTTTATCCGGGCTATCCGGATAACTCTCTACCAATCTATTATGCTCATCAATCCGCAGGTAAACGATGCTGCCAGCATCGCCGCCAACTACGGAATAAAATTTATAAAAAAGTTTTTTGTTGATTCTTACGGTATCTTTTATCTCAGTATAAGATTGATCGTTCATATACCATAAATTGCCGACCTGCATCGGCAAAAATGAATCGGAGGCAAGGTTTTGCTCCTGTTTTTTTTGACAGGAGAGCGTAAACAAACCTGCTAAAACCAAAATGAGCAATGTGCTGATCTTTTTCATCTGCATAATTATTTCATTAATAACGTTAAAAATCAGCTACATGCTACAACTGATAGCTAATTGTTGAAGTGATATAAGAAAACCACTTCTCCATTAAACGCAGGCTTTTTCTGATCTTCAATTTCCATTTCGATAGCCATATTTACTTTAGTTACACCACGCAGGTTAATAATTGAAGCCAGTTTAGCTTTTAGTCTTACCTTACTGTTAACCGTAACGGCCTGTGCAAACCTTAAACTTTCAATACCATAATTGATTTCCATTTTTAAATTCTGGATATCAACAATCTCTTTCCATAAATAAGGAATTAAAGATAAGGTTAAATAACCGTGCGCAATTGTTGCTTTAAACGGACCTTCATTCTGTGCGCGTTCTTCATCAACATGTATCCATTGATGGTCTAATGTTGCATCAGCGAATTTATTGATCTGTTCCTGTGTAATCGTGTGCCATGAAGAAACGCCTAATTCCTTACCGAGGTATTGCTCAAATTCTGCGTGGGATGTAATAATTTGCATTGTTATTTTGTATTAGTGTCAAGCGTTTTGCGCATGGCGGGTTTTATAAATTTCCTGTTTTGAGGTTAATCGTTTTATACGCTACAGATCATGATTACATTTTTGATTCTATTCCTAACATTAGCCATTCAACTATCAACGATGAGTTATCAACCAAAAGCGGTAGCATGGTTAACTTAAATTCCTTTCCCTAAACCAAACCTCGTCAGGAATGGCAGAAAAATTATCCATTTTGTTGATCAGGCTTTCAGCATCTGCTTCGTTAAAAACCAGGTCGCGGTTGGCAGGTTTTAAAAATTTATTCCGGACCATCATATCCATCTGTGCAAACAGCGGATCGTAAAAACCATTTACATTTAATACGCCAATGGGTTTGTTATGCAGGCCCAGCTGCAACCAGGTAAGCACTTCGAAAAATTCTTCCAGTGTACCAAAACCGCCAGGTAAAATCACAAATCCGTCACTTAAATCGGCCATTTTCTGTTTACGCTGGTGCATATTTTCAGTCACGATCATTTCTGTTATCCCCTTATGTCCAACTTCTTTATCCATTAAGAACTGAGGAATGATACCGGTAACCAAACCGCCTAGTTCCAGCACATCGTCGGCCAAAACACCCATTACTCCTACACTCCCCCCTCCATAAACTAATTTAATCTGCTGCCTTACCAATGTTTCTGCCAACTGTTTTATCGCATTTCTTAATGGTACATCGCCATTAAAGTTTGAGCCACAGTACACGCAAACCGAATTAAGCTTATTCATTTTTTTAAAATTTACCGAAGTTAAGGTTTTATTGGCTTTCTATAAATTTTAATTCTGCACAAAGCTGTTACAGGCCATCCGGTAGAAATAATGGCATTGTTTCTTTGCGAGAACTAGCAGCTTGTTTAAATAAACCTGATTGTGGAGCGGCAGCGAGGAAAGAAACGGAAAGCAGGGACCGGCTTTAAGATGAAATGTGACTTTTGCCTTCAAAATCAATATTGATTATCCCCGGTAAACCGGGAATATTAAGTACTTTTTAGTACAAAAAAGGAGCGGCATTACACCGCTCCTTTTAACCAAATATAAGAGAGAAAAGCTAATTTAACTATTAAAAAGCATAACGGATGGTTGCACCATAAGTTCTTGGATCGCCCAATACACCGGCATATAAACCAGAGTTACCTGCAGCAGCCTGTAATTGCTCGTAATAATTTTTATTTGCTAGGTTTCTGCTCCAAACAAATAGGGAGAATTTATCCGATTTGAAACCCAGCCTTGCATTGAACAGGGCATAACCTTTAACATTCAATACACTTGATGGTGTAGGGTTTGATGAATATTCAGAACGGTAACTGGCATCGCCAGCAATAAAATATCTACCTTCCCTGGTGGCCAGGTTACCTGCTGTACTCAGTTCGGTACCGCCAGAGATATTCCATTTTGAAATACCCGGCAATCTACCTCCCGAAGCATCTTTAAATGCCACCTGGGTAGCAACACCATTTACCAATTCGGTATGCCCGGTTTCTTCTAATGGAAGAGGAGCATTGGTGAATTTGACATATTTGCCATCCAGATAAGCCAAAGCAGCATTTAAAGTTAAAAATCTTTCCAGCTGATACGATCCGTCTACTTCTAATCCTTTTACCCTTACTTTTTCGGCATTTGCCAGATATCCCCTGTTTACACCCAGCTGTGGCGATTGAACGTTGGTCTGGTAATCTTTAATATCGCTGTTAAATAAACTGATGTTTACAATAGCACCTTTAAATGGCTTTGTTTTAGCACCTAGCTCATAATGTTGTACATACTCCGGTTTAACTACGGCTACCGACAAATCGGCTGCTCCCGTTGAGGTAGTTGGCAAACCACCTACGTTAACCCCAACCGGTTTGTAAGCGGTAGAAAAAGTTCCATAAACATTTAAGTTATGGCTTGGGCGGTATGATACGGTGAAGTTACCTGATAAATTGTTGTTATCTACCTTTGTTGTAAACTGTTGATTTGCGTATACAGCAGCCTTAAGCGCCAGTAATGCCGCATCGTTAGTTTGTAAACCACCATAAGTTACCCGATCGTAATCAACATCTTTTTTATCATAAGTATAGCGTAAACCTGGCAATACGTGCAGGTTCTTTAAAACTTCCCAATCAACCTGTGCAAAAACGGCAGCACTTAACGATTTAATAGTGGAGTTGGTTTTAATGCCAAAACCATCTAACAAACCAGGAGTTGAGTATAATGCCTGACTGCCGGTATTACTGGTTTGTACAAACCGCCATTGATCTTTACCTACCTCTTCTGTCTGCGATAATCCTTTTAAGTTCTGTCCCAGTAAATAAACACCGATTACACCACTTAATTTATCGGTTAGGTTACCCGCATACCTCACTTCCTGCGAATATTGATCGTGGCGCGAATTACCCTGCGATTTGGTTAACGCTGCTACCTCAGAGAAATCCCTGTCGTTGGTAGGATCCCAGTTCCAGAATCTCCAGGCAGTGGTTGAGGTAAGCGTTCCTTTACCAATTTTGTAATCAACATTTACTGAGATACCACCAATTGACTGGTTGTGGCGCCAAGGGGTATTGGTGTTGATCTCCCTTGAGAAAGGATCAATCTTAGGTTGTTGATAGCCTAAATCAGATATAATCCTGGCATACTGGCGGTATGCACTTCTTTCGGTAGTGGTTACACCTGCAATAACCAATGGATAACCTGCCGGGTGCTGGATGCTTACATCGCCACTTAACAATACCTGTAATTTCTCTGAAGGAGTGTAATACAATTGACCTTTAAAGCCAAGGTTGTTCTGTCCGCTGTATCTGCGCTCTTCCCTGGTATTCCAGATGGTACCATCGCGTTGTGTACCCGAAATTGAAATTTTTGCTGCAAGATCTTTTGCCAAAGCTCCGGAAACTGATGTTTTAGCCTGGATAAAATTATAATTACCAACACTCAATTCTACTTTTGCGCTTGGTGTTAAGGTTGGTTTGGTGGTGGTGATATTGAATGCACCAGCAGTGGTGTTTTTCCCGAACAAGGTTCCCTGTGGGCCGCGAAGGATTTCGATCTGCTCAATATCAAGAAAATCGGTTGAGGTTGCTGCCGGACGGGCGTGATAAACACCATCTACATAAAAACCTACACCAGGATCAATACCATCGTTGGTTAAACCAAATGTTGAACCTAAACCCCTGATATTAAGGGTTGTATTTCTGGCATTAGAGGCATATAACTGCACTGAAGGAACCAATTCTTTTAAACGGTTAACATTAAATGCACCCGCATTTTCAGCAGCACGGCCTCCGATCACGGTAATCGGAATAGGAACATCCTGCAGAACTTCCGAACGCCTGCGCGAGGTTACCACGATTTCATCTAAAAGTGCACTTTCTACCAAAACCAGTTCGATAGGTGTTTCCTGATACCTTAAAATCTGAAAATCCTGGGGTTTGTACCCTACCGAGCTTACCTGGAGGTAAAACGGAGGCTCCTGCTTTGCGTCAATTTTGAAAGCACCATTATCATCGGCACTTACTGTGATGTTCGTGCCCCTTACTTTTATCGTTGCACGCGGTACCGGCTCACCGCTGGATTTTTTTACAATACCTGTTATCGGACTTTGGGCAAAAGTAATGCTTGCCAAAAGCGAAAATGAAAAGAAAAAGAGTAAAATTTTGTTCATGATTTGTTGATAGTTTGTTTATTTATTGTTGGATTAATGTCCCGTTCGAAAATATTCGATTACTGTTTTAGCATGGCAACAACAACAATAGAAGCGTGATTTTTGATTTGTCCTCATAATTATTATATAAACCCTATAGATTTAGTCGACAAATATATTAAAAAAATCCAACTGCCAAATTTTATTTTGTGATTTTTATATGGTTTATTTTCCTGGAAACCTTGCGGGTTTAAAAACCGAAAGGCTTTTAGGCTAAATTCGGTTCGTGTCGACAAGAAACAAGGCGAGGTAATTGATTTGTATTTTCTGCATTAAGCAGCCTAAGCCAAGCAGCACCAGACCAAGGTAATATAAACCTGATAGAGCGAAAAGCCCACAGCGAGGTACGAGCGAGGACTTGGAGAGAAAGCAGGGCTAATGGTGCCATTGACACTGACCCGCTCATTTTCAAAAGAAAATTGACCTGCTAAAACACCTAAGCCATATATTTAAATTTCAGTCCGTGATGACACGAAACTGGGCCGTCTGGAGACAAAAAAATGGGGCTATCCTTAACCGATGCCCCGTTTTTCTATTTATCTGTAAAGATAAGGTAAGTATTTACCTTCTACCTCTTGCCTTCTGCCTTAAACCTTATCGGGTATAATTAGGCGCTTCTTTGGTAATCGTAATATCGTGTGGATGGCTTTCGCGCATGCCCGCAGCAGTAATCTGTACAAACTGTGCTTCCTGTAAAGCGGCTATATCTGCTGCTCCGCAGTAGCCCATACTGGCACGTAAACCACCAATGTACTGGTACATTACTTCGGCCAGGGTACCTTTAAACGGCACACGGCCTACAATACCTTCAGGAACCAGTTTTTTTATATCATCTTCCACATCCTGGAAATAACGGTCTTTAGAGCCTTGCTCCATGGCTTCGATCGATCCCATTCCGCGGTAAGATTTAAACTTACGTCCCTCGTAGATAATGGTTTCACCCGGTGATTCTTCTACCCCGGCAAATAAAGAACCTGCCATTACGGTACTTGCACCCGAAGCAATAGCCTTTGCAATATCGCCGGTATGTTTAATACCACCATCTGCAATAACCGGTACACCAGTACCTTTTAATGCTTTGGCACATTCATATACTGCATATAACTGAGGAACTCCAACACCGGCAATAATCCTTGTGGTACAGATAGAACCCGGACCAATACCTACTTTAACGGCATCAGCCCCGGCGTCAGCTAAAAATTTCGCAGCAGCACCGGTAGCAATATTCCCAACAATAACCTGCAGATCAGGGTATTTAGCTTTAACTTCTTTTAATTTATCAACCACACCTTTCGAGTGTCCGTGCGCAGTATCGATGGTAATTACATCAACACCGGCTGCAACCAAAGCATCAACCCTTAATAGGGTATCGGCTGTAACACCAACCGCAGCGCCTACGCGTAAACGGCCACGTTCATCTTTACAGGCAACCGGGTAGTTTTTAACTTTCGAAATATCTTTAAAAGTAATTAAACCGCTTAGGTAACCATCTTTGCTTACTACCGGAAGTTTCTCAATTTTATGGTTCTGAAGAATTTCTTCGGCCTGTACCAATGTAGTACCTTCCGGTGCAATGATGAGGTTTTCTTTCGTCATTACTTCAGAAACCGGTCTTTTCATATCCTTCTGAAAACGCAGATCCCTGTTGGTAATAATACCAACCAATTTATTATCGCTGCTCACTACCGGGATTCCACCTATTTTATGTTCTTTCATGATTTTGAAAGCATCGGCCACAACCGCAGTTTCCAGTAAGGTAACAGGATCCTGGATCATTCCACTTTCCGAACGCTTTACCTTACGCACCTCAGCTGCTTGCCTTTCGATAGTCATGTTTTTGTGCAACATCCCGATCCCCCCATTTTGCGCAATGGCAATGGCAAGTTCGGCTTCTGTTACGGTATCCATTGCTGCAGAGATCAACGGAACGTTAAGTTTAATTTTTTTGGTTAAAAAAGTAGATGTATTTACTTCACGCGGCAGAATTTCTGAATACGCAGGCACCAAAAGGACGTCGTCGTAAGTTAAACCTGTGGCAATAAATTTTGTGGAATCGAGTTGCATAGCAAATAAATTAGGATTTATTATTTGCCAGGCAAAGATACGGAAATAACGCGAAAATAAAAGCATAAAGATAAAAATGCTTAAATATTGAGCTTGTCTGACAATTGCGTTAAATGGAGCGATTATCACCAATGTTTAAGTATCGTGATTAAGTAAGAAGTATAACCGCAAAGCTTGATGTATAATGCCCCTTTAAAATTGGGTACCGGCCTACAATTATTTCTAAATAATTAAAAGATTGTTTTTATAATTGCACCAACAAACAAACTATTTATATCATGCAGAAAAATGCTCTCAGGTTTCTGACTTTAATGCTTTGCATTGGAGTAGGCTCTCTCTATGCCCAAACCGGCCAAAACGTTAAAAGAGAATTTAAATTCGGAAAAATTGCCCCTGCAGAATTTGAAACCAAGGTTTCTGGCCCGGATTCTTCGGCAGCAGCTATTAAATTATTCGATGTTGGCGATTGTTATTTTGAAATCAGCCCTACTACAAACGGCTTTATTTATGTTTTCGAAAGGCATATCCGTTATAAAATCCTGAACAAAAATGGTTATGATCTGGCCAATTTCAGGGTAGAACTTTACAAAAACAGCGGATCTGCGAAAGAAGACCTTAATTATATGGACGCAGCAACCTATAACATGGTTGATGGCAAAATGATTACGAGTAAGCTCAACAAGGACGCCAAATTTACCGAAGAGTTTAATAAAAACTATGTGATTAAAAAATTTGCGCTTCCAAATGTAAAGGAAGGATCGATCATCGAATTTAAATACAAAATCAAATCAGATTTTATATTTCAACTGCACGGATGGAAATTCCAGTCGAGTGTTCCAACACTCTGGTCTGAATATAATGTAAGAATACCCGAATACTTTAATTATAAGACCAATATGAGTGGCTATTACCAGATCGATCATCCGCTTCATCAAAATGTGAATGCCTCTTACATATCCGGCTTAAATTCCAATGCAGTATACGATAAATACTGCGTAGCCAATGTTCCTGCACTAAAGGATGAACCTTATGTTACCACCATGGATGACTACAATCCGAAAATAGAATTCGAGCTGAAGTCAACCAACTTCCCAAATGATATTTATCGGGATTACAATGGTTCGTGGTCTAAAATTATCAATGAACTTGCACAGGATGAAAACTTTGGCGCTTATATCAATAAAAACAGTTATGCAAAATCGGCACTTCCTGGCATTTTAAAGGGGGAAAAAGATACACTGGCAAGCGTAAAACTCATTTTGAACCATGTTAAAAACAATGTTAAATGGGATAAAAGCTATTCAAAATATTCGAGTGGTACCAATCCTAAAACGCTCTTCGAAAAGAAAACGGGTTCATCTGGCGATATCAACCTGGCCCTGTTGAGCTTATTAAAAGAGGCAAAAATCGAAGCTTACCCGGTACTGATCAGTACAAGGGAAAACGGGATGCACCCGGGTTATCCATTGATATCGGCATTTAACAATGTGATTGCCGTAACCGAGATCGGGAACCAACTGTATTTCCTTGATGCTACCGATAAGGATCTGCCCGCCGGGATGTTGGATTACGAAAACCTGAGTCACCAGGGCTATTATATGGATTTTAAAAGCCTGAACGGAAAATGGCTTTCTACCGAACCCAGTATTGCAAGCGAAAAGATTTTTGTATACAATATGGTGCTGAATAAAGAGCATAAACTATCGGGGAAAATCAACCAGTACTCAAAAGGTTATGCAGCATTAAACCTGCGCAATAAATACCGGAAAACCAATAACGAAACGGAATTTATTAAAGCTTTCAAAAAAGATAAAACCGGCCTTGAAGTTTCTACCTATAAAATAGACAACCTTGATAACCTCGATGAGCTGTTAAGTGAAAGTATGGACGTGGTGATTGAGGATAACGTAGAAGAAGCCGGTAACCTAGTGTATTTTACCCCTCTCCTTTTCGAAAGAACAAAAGAGAATCTTTTCAAACTGGAGCAGCGCAAATTCCCTGTTGATTTTGCCTATCCATTTAAGGAAAGTTACCGCATTACGGTAACCTTCCCCGAAGAATATGAAATTGATAAACTTCCAAAAGGTGGTATTTACAAACTTCCTGAAGAAAATGGCACTTTCACCATCAATTACCTGTCGGAAGGTAAGACCCTGCTGGTAAAAAGCATCATTAATGTCAATAAATCATTTTATACCCCGGAAGAATATTTCGATTTAAAAGAATTGTTTAAAACCGTGGTAGAAAAACAGGCCGAGCAGATCGTATTTAAAAAGAAAGGCTAATGAAATACTATTTAAGTTTAGCAATTGGAATACTGGCATCAATGGGCAGTGTATTTGCACAAACAGATTACGATGTAACCAAAATTCCTGAAAACCTGAAAACCGATGCAGCTGTGGTAATCAGGAATGAAGAATCTTTTTTCGATATAAAGGGTTTGGGTGCGGCAAGAATGGATTATAAGGTAGCCATCACCATCTTGAACAAAGCCGGCGAAGAATATAGCGAAATGGCTGAGGTTTATGATAAATTCAGCAGCATTTACAACATCAAGGCTACCCTTTACGATGCCAACGGCAAAAAAGTTAAAGATTACAAAAGTTCTGACATTAAAGACCAAAGCCTGATCTCCGATTTCTCGATATTCGAAGACAACAGGTTAAAGCTCTTAAAATTTGCAAGCGTAAATTATCCTTACACGATAGAATATAGTTACAGCCAGGATTATAATGGATTGCTTTCTTTTCCATCGTGGCGCGATATTAAAGGTTTTGGCGTTTCGGTAGAAAAATCGGCCTATACTATCCAAAAGGCAAAAAACTACAAAATGCGTTACCTCACCAGCCGTAATTTACCAACCGATTCGGTAATTATTGGTGAAAAGGTACAATACAAATGGAAAAGCACTAATGTTGCCGCCATTTCAAGCGAGCCTTTAAGTACGGGGATCGATAATGTTTGTGCCTGGGTTAAAGCTGCTCCCAACCAGTTCGAATACGATGGTTCATCAGGAAATTTCGATAACTGGCAAAATTTCGGTTCATGGTTATTCAACCTCAACCAGGGAGGAAATAAACTTCCTGAAGCAACCAGGCTGATGGTGCAGAACTTAATTAAAGATGCTAAAACACCTAAAGAGAAAATCAGGATTTTATATAACCATTTGCAGCAGAATACCCGGTATGTAAGCGTTCAGTTAGGCATCGGTGGCTTTAGGCCGATTTTGGCCGAAAAAGTGGCACAGGTAAATTATGGCGACTGTAAAGCTCTGTCAAATTACATGAAAGCCTTGCTTAACGAAGCCGGTATCCCCTCAAATCTGATTGTAATTGGAAATGATATGCCAAGCCTAAATCCTGATTATTCCAGTGTGGGGCAGGCCAACCATATGATTTTATGTGTCCCGCTTGAAAAAGATACTACCTTTTTAGAGTGCACCAGCCAATACACGCCAATGGGTTTTATTGGTTACAGCAATTCTGACCGAAATGTACTGATGGTTACCGAAAACGGAGGCAAAATTGTACATACGCCTGTTTATAATGCGAAGGCAAACTACCAGATCAGAAAAACCAAAATTATACTGGCCGAAGATGGTACGGCAGATTCTGAAATCAGGTCCACCTATGCCAATGCGCAGTTTGAAGAAAATCTTTCAATGACCCTGATGGAACCTGTTGAACTCAGGAAAAAAATTATAGAAGGTAGCCCCATTCCGATGGCACAACTCACCAGTTACAAATATGTACAACCCGATAAAACAGTACCTGTACTTACAGAAGAAATCAATTTTAAAACCAATCCTATACTAACCAGGGGCGGCGATAAGTTGTTTTTGGTGGTAAACCAGATTAACCGCCATGAGAATGTGCCGCTCAAGGTAGAAAACCGGAAAACCTATTTTGCCGTTCCTTTTGGTTATAATGATGATGATGAAATCAGTTATGTCCTGCCTAAGGGTTATAACGTAGAGTTTTTACCAAAAGACATCAGCATTACATCCGAATTTGGATCGTATACCGCAAAATTCAGTGTAAAAGACAATACTATTGTTTATAACCGCACACAAACCATGAACAATAAGAAGTATGCCCCTGAAAAATATGGCGAATACGTCGATTTTTATAAAAAGATTTACCAGGCTGATAAACAAAAAGCTGTCTTAGCAAAAACATTATAATTAGCATGATTACTGAAAACCAATATTTTGATGGCAATGTTAAATCCTTAGGTTATGAAAGCACTGAAGGAAAATCGACTGTCGGCGTTATTAATCCAGGAGCGTATACCTTCGGAACGGCTCAGAAAGAAATAATGCATGTAATAGAGGGCGAACTTACTGCGCTTTTACCAGGTAGTTTAGATTGGCAGCACATTAAGGCCGGAAGTAATTTTGAAGTGCCCGCA
Organism: Pedobacter zeae; assembly: GCF_014196715.1. GTDB lineage: Bacteria > Bacteroidota > Bacteroidia > Sphingobacteriales > Sphingobacteriaceae > Pedobacter > Pedobacter zeae. Next base: position 623,357 of record NZ_JACIEF010000001.1, on the reverse strand, counting down.
AACTCATCGTTTAAAGTAAAAACGACCGTACAAACCGCATATTTATGCCAGTATAGGTAGATTTAGGTTAGGATCGTCATCTCGACTGGAACGCAGTGAAATGGAGAGATCTATCTCGGTAGATTTCTCGACTTCGTTGCATTCCGCTCGAAATGACGCTCTCTAGAGAACAATTAAAATTTATTTCCTCCCGATAACCACTTCAGTAAAGTTTTCTGTGGTAAAGTATTTATTGGCCAGTGTCAATAATTCTTCAGCGGTAATACTTTTCACGGTTTCGATATAGTGGGTATAATACGAGTAATCCAGGCCAGAGAAGTAAATATTTTTAAACTTATCGGCATGCGAAAATACATTTTCCAAACTGCCCAGCATCGAGCCCAGCATATAGTTCCGTACCAGGTTAAGCTCTTCTTCTCCTATCCGTTCATTTTTAAGAATATCTATTTCCTTATAAATCTCTTGCAGGGCTGCCGGGCAAACATCAGCACCCACTTCTGTAGCAATAAAAAGATAACCTGCCTGTTGCAATGATGAAATACCCGAACCAATGCCGTAAGTATAGCCCTTATCTTCACGAATGTTGTTCATCAAACGCGATCCAAAGTAACCACCCAAAACCGTATTTAAAATCTGGAGTCCAGAAAAATCTTCGTGTTTACGGTTAATCGCCAGTTGGCCAATCCTGATCGCAGATTGTAAGGCCTCTGGTTTTTCGATATAAATATTCTTTTTATCCTTAGTGCTGAAATTAAAACTGTTTTTTACCGCATTACTTTTTTCCCAATCCTTTCCAAAAGCATCATTCAGCAGATTAAAACCGGCATCGTTAAATTTTCCGGAAACTACAATAGTGCAGTTGTTTGGCGCATAAGCCGCTTTAAAATATTCGATCAGGTCTTCTCGCTTTAAAGCATCGTAATGCTCAGCTTTTATATTTACGCCATAGGCCGTATTACCAAATAAAGCATGAGCAAACTCCTTTCTTGAAAGAACATCGTTCTTTTTCAGGTTTACCTGCAGTTTTTGCTTCTGGTTCTGGATGTAGATATCAAGTTCGTGCTGTGGGAACTGGCTGGCAGATAAAACATCTTTTACGATCGGCAGTACCGAGTGCAAATGTTTATTTAATGTATAAAGTGTTACCAACGATTGATCCTGCACATATTCAGTTTGAAAAAATGCACCGTAAAAATCAATCTGTTCTGCTATTTCCTTTGCCGTTAATTTAATGGTTCCATTATTGATCAGCGAATTCACCGCTATCGCCTGTAAAGGTTTTTCGAGTTTCCAGTTTACGTTTTCAAAAATAAACTCGATGCGCACAAGGTCCTGCTCTCCGGAATAAATCGTAAAAACGGGGACACCATTATCTAATACTTTTTTTTCGGGCTGGATAAAATTTATAGTCGATACCTGCTTAAAATCAGGTGGCTGTTGTCGGTTAAGCATTCTTTTCGGTTAAATAATATAAAGTTGATGATGAGTTTGGGTTAAAAGTTTCGTTTGATATCCTTTTGATATCTTCTGCACTAACCTTTAAAAATGCTCCCGTTTCTTGATTCAATAAAGCGGCATCACCGAGTAATTCATAGTATGCCAGGTTCATTGCTTTATCCAGCAGGCCCATCTCTGAAAATACAAGTACCGATTCTACCTTGTTCTTCACCTTGGTCAATTCGGTTTCAGAAACCAGTTCAGTCTTTAACTTTTCCAGTTCAGCCCAGATGGCCTTTTCTGCCGTTTCGATTGCCACACCCTCTACCAATTTACCTTCAACAATAAACAAACCTGGGTCTAAACTGCTCGAAATATAGGCATTGATATCGCTAAAAAGCTGCTGTTCCTTTAACAGGCTGTTATACAAACGGGAAGATTGTCCGCGCGATAAAATATCTGATAAAAGGTCGAAAGCATAATAATCTTCATTTAAACGCCCAGGCATTTTAAAAGCCATATAAATGGCGTTGAGCGGTACATTTGCCTTTACGGTTTCCTGTCTGGCTTCGGTTTGCGGATCTTCCTGAATCAAATCGCGGATATATTTTTCACCCGCAGGAATCGGTTCAAACCATTTTTCGGCCAGTTTTTTTACCTCTTCTGTCTTCACGTTCCCGCCAACAACCAAAATGGCATTTTGCGGCGTATAATGTTTCTTAAAAAATGCTTTAACGTCATCCATTGTAGCATTTTCGATATGAGAAAGTTCTTTTCCAATGGTAGCCCACCGGTACGAATGCTTTTTATAAGCCAGCGGGCGCAACTTTAACCACACATCGCCATAAGGCTGGTTAAGGTAACGCTGCTTAAATTCCTCGCTTACTACGTTTCTTTGCGTATCTAAACTTTTTTCAGAAAAAGCTAAACTTAACATCCGGTCGCTTTCCAGCCAAAATGCTGTTTCGATGTTTTCGGCGGGAAGCGTAATGTAATAATTGGTGATATCATTACTTGTAAAAGCATTGTTCTCGCCTCCTACCCTTTGCAAAGGTTCATCATAACTGGGAATATTAACCGATCCACCAAACATTAAATGCTCAAATAAATGTGCAAAACCGGTTTTTTCGGGATCTTCATCACGCGCCCCTACATCATATAAAATATTTAAAACAGCCATTGGGGTTGTGGCATCTTCATGTACCAAAACCTTTAGTCCGTTGGCCAGTGTAAAACGATTAAAATCTACCATATCTAATTTTAGAACCGTAAAGATATTATTTTAAGGGAGAATGGCTGATGTAAAATAACAAAAGATGGATAATGTAAGATGGAAAATGGATGATGGCAATTACTCGCTATTCGCCGGTTGCCTGTCTCTTGCCGCTTATTGCTATTTTTTTTGACAAAGCTTAAACCTTACACCTTCAACCTTCACGCCCTTTTCCTTATCTTTGTGTTATGAATACAGCCGATTTACTCCAAAGGGCATTACATTTTGATTTTTTAAGCCTCGAAGAAGGGGTACATTTATACCATCATGCTGATACGGCATCCCTGATGTTCGTGGCCAATGAACTCAGAAAAATTCAAGTGCCCAGCGGCAAAGTAACCTGGCAGATCGACCGTAATGTAAACACCACTAATGTTTGTATTGCGAATTGTAAATTTTGTAATTTCTTCCGCAGGCCCGGCCACGAAGAAAGTTATATTACCGATATTGAAACCTATAAGGTTAAAATTGAAGAAACCTTCCGTTTGGGTGGAGATCAATTGTTGTTACAGGGCGGCCACCACCCCGATTTAGGCCTGGCCTTTTATGCCGATCTGTTCAAAAAATTAAAAGAATTATATCCTGATTTAAAACTCCATGCTTTAGGTCCGCCTGAAATTGCTCATGTGGCCAAGCTGGAAGGCTTAACGCATACCGAAGTATTAAAAGTACTGAAAGAAGCCGGAATGGATTCTTTACCGGGTGCAGGTGCCGAAATATTAAACGACCGTGTAAGGCGTTTAATATCTAAGGGTAAATGCGGCGGGCAGGAATGGCTGGATGTGATGCGTGCCTGCCACCAATTGGATATCACCACCTCCGCTACCATGATGTTCGGCCATGTTGAAACCATCGAAGAACGTTTTGAGCATTTGGTATGGATCCGTCAGGTGCAAAGTGAAAAACCCGCTGGTGCAAATGGATTTTTAGCGTTTATTCCCTGGCCTTTCCAGGATGATGGGACGTTATTGAAAAGGCTCCGCGGAATCAGCAATACCGTAACCGCTGATGAATACATCAGAATGATTGCCTTGAGCCGGATCATGTTGCCAAACATTAAAAATATCCAGGCCAGCTGGTTAACTGTTGGAAAAACAACGGCGCAACTTTGCTTACATGCAGGCGCAAATGATTTTGGATCTATCATGATCGAAGAAAATGTAGTTTCGGCCGCAGGTGCCCCACACCGTTTTACCGCAAAAGGTATACAGGAATCGATCAGGGCAGCTGGTTTTGAGCCTCAGTTACGCGGACAGAAATACAATTACAGGGATTTACCAGAACATCTGGAAGAGCAGGTAATTACCTATTAATGATGTAAAATAGATGGATGTGTGCTGGAAAATGAAAAAAATCGCACAGTCCCCGAAATCCAGATAAAAAAAGGGAAGTAGAACCTAAGTTCTACTTCCCTACCTTAAACTAAACATTACCTAATCAATAATGTCAAACTATCATCATATACGATTATAGTTTCTTACCGTCTCTCAAAAATAAGTTGGCAATAGTTACCACACTGGCTTTATCCAGAGGTTCGTCAAAACTTTCTACCGCAGCTGCTTTGGTAACACCTGCATTCCCCCCAATACCTACAATATTTGCTCCTGCCTGTACAGTTAGATCTTCACCTGCGTAAACAGCATCAACCGCAGCAACTCCCGAATCATTTGCCTGCCCTGAAGCACCAAGGCTAACCCATGGTTTATAAACAGCAGAACCTGCAGCAGTACGCATCTGACGGATATGTGAAGCATGGCGCGCCTCAACAGAGTGAATCTGAAGAGCAGTTTGCAGTACGCCAGGACTAACCAGTAAATTTGCTGCCTGTCCCTTGTATGCCCTCACTCCGGTATCTTCAAAAGCTTGTGCTACCGCTAAAAAGGTATTATAATCTGAATATACTGTAGCAAATGCTCCTCCTGCCCTAAAATCGGTATCAGCATAAGCAATAGGTGCACGGGCCGAACTTCCCAAAGCACCAACTAACAAGTCAACGTGTGCTTTTTCGTGATCGCGAATGGTGGTAATAGCCGCCAAACCGGCCGCATTAGGAAATGTAAATGTAACATCGATTACATTGTTGTTAGTAGTACCATCTTGGTTTTTCTTTGTTATACCAACAATAGTATGATTATAAAAATGATATTCTAAATACTCTAACGACAAAGCGAAGTTTAATACATCAACAACCGCAGAAGGTAAAGTGGTTTGTCCATAAGCCTTCTGGAACATTGAACCTAAAGCTAAAGGCATTGCTGCTAATGAAATTTTCTTTCCGATGTTGAAAAAGCTTTTCATTGCGGCTCTTCTTGGATTTAATCTCTCATAGATTTCACCATCAACTTTTTCAATTTCTTCTAATATATTTACGATATTCATGATTTTCTGATTTTAAAAATTAAAGATTGGTAACATTAATTTTGGTTTTGATATAAGTCTTAGCAATATTTAAGACTTTATCCGGCGTTAAAGCAGCGTCTAATCCGGCTGAATTATTGGCACCCAATGAAGCAAGACTATTAAGATCTGCAAATGATCCGTTCGAAATCAAATCACGAACATAGGCAGCATGACGGGCTTCAACAGAAACAATTTTACCTGCTAATAATAAAAAGGTCCCGTTTTTAAGTCTTGGTCCGGCACCATTATAAGCCGCAACACCTAAATCTTCAAAAGCCATTGCAGTTGCTAAAACACTGGCAGAGCTTGTGAAATCAATTGATTCGAAATTTACCTCTAAGCTTCCTATTGCAGCTGTACCCAGGGCCGCTTTAAAAAACTCCCTGTGTGCAATCTCATGGAACTGAATATCCTGAAAATAGGCTTTTTGAGCAGCAGTAAAGCTCGCAGGCGGAGCTGAAGCAACTTTTACATAAAATGCAGCTTCCAATTGCTCCAGAGCGTATGCATAGTTTAACACTCCGAAATCATCTTTAAAATCTAATGTTGCACCTCCCATTACAGGATTATCGTAACCGCGATCTTTTCTACAACCCGCAGCTACCAAGGCAATACCGGCAGCGCTTGCACCTGCATACTGAAGAAAAGATCTCCTGCCTACAGTTTTGTCAAATAAACTTTCATCCTGAAGTTCACTTTTTGTTTCTAGTTCATTGTTTTTCATACTCATCTAATGTTTAGTGGTTTTGAATTCGTTTGATGATACATACGTGACAATTTGAACACCGGTTTTTTTGATTTGTATTTTTTTTTATAAGACCATTTTAATACATTCACCAACCTAAGCTATGACAATATTAAAAGCCATTATTGTTGATGATGAGGAATTTGCCCGCTCATCGCTATTTTTTTTACTTCAGCAGAACTGCCCGCAGGTAGAAATTACCGGTATCGCAAGATCTGTTGGCGAGGCAAAAGATATTTTGGCTCATCATCCTATTGATTTGATTTTTCTGGATATCGCCATGCCCGGAGGCAATGGATTTGAATTGATTCCCGATGCACAAAAACATCGTGCCGCAGTAATATTTACCACCGCTTATGATCAATATGCACTAAAAGCGATTAAGGCCAATGCGCTCGATTATCTTTTAAAACCAATTGATATCGACGAACTTAAAACTGCTGTGGAGAAGGTTTTTCAACATATTAAACTGTTTAAAGGCCAGAATGAAAACGACGAAAGAATCAATAATTTAGTCTCCAGTCTGAGCTCCAGGGCCGAAATCAGGAAGCTGACTTTACCCTACGGGCAAGGTTTTAAAATGATCGATATTGATGACATTATCTATATCGAAGCAGATAGTAATTATTCTATTGTACACTTAAACAACCATGATAAAATTACCGTTTCTAAAGTTTTAAGAGAGTTTGAAGAACTGCTGCCAACCGATCAGTTTGTAAGGATCCATAAATCCAGCATCATCAATCTTAACCACTTAAAGGAATATAATTCGAAGAACGGACTACAGGTTTTCCTGAAAAACGGCGAAAGCATTAATATTTCGAGAAGAAGAGCAAGCGATTTTTTTGAAAAAATAAAATTATTTACCAAAGCAAACAGTGATCATTAGTCTGCGGCTAAACGTGAAACCATTGGCTCAAAAAGCTATCCCGAAGTTCAGCTTCTGCCGTACTTTTATTGCTTTTTTATTTTTAAACCTGGTAATTGTTTCTCCTGAAAATCTTTTTGCGCAAACCACTTACCTCCCCCATTACAATACCAAAAACGGGCTGGCCAGCAATAACTGCTATTACATCTTACAAGATAAAAAAGGTTTTATATGGATCGCAACCGATAACGGATTGAGCCGTTTTGATGGCACAAATTTTCAGAATTTTACGATAGAAGATGGACTTCCGGATACCCAGATCCTTCAGATCAAAGAAGACAAAGAGGGCCGTTTATGGTTTTTTGCACTCAATGGTCAGCTGAGTTACCTGAAAGAGGGAAAATTTTATAACCAGGATAACGATGAACTGTTAAAAAAACTCAATTTCAACACGGTAATTGTTTCCTTTCTGGTTGATAAAGCCGGACGGATCTGGCTGGGCACCAATGCCAACCTGATCATTTGCTGGGATGGAAAAACGATCAAAAAATATATCTCCCCTAACCCAAACGATAAGTTTATTAACGCTTTTATCCATGAGGACGAGCAGGGAAATATTTTCGCGTACAGCGATCTAAGCGTACAGCGGTTTAATGGAAAAACTTTTTCCCTGGTGAAATCGAAAGTACAGCCACTTTCTTATATGACTGCGGCTAACAGCACACACCGGTCGTTATTTTATTTAGACAGTGGCGGATTAAAGCAATACAGGCATGGTATCATTAACGATCTGATCCCAATTCCACAGAACCTGATCAAAAATATGTCGGGCTATTTTTATTACGATGTTACCAGTAAAGAAGTATGGTTATCAAACGCCAATGGTGCTTTTGCCCTTGATAAAAGAGGCAAAACCGTTCAATATTTACAGGATATTGCTGTTAACCAGGTAATAAAAGATAATAACCAGAACATTTGGTTTGCCACCAACCAGGGGATTTACATGCTTCCGAATGCGAACAACCGCTTGTCCATTATCGACGCAGAATCGGGCCTTAGCAGTAACGTAATTAAAAGCATTACCAAAGATGGCAAAAACCGCTTGTGGTTGGGTACAGACGATGCCGTTATCGATATACTGAACATCCATAACTACCAGGTTAATGAAGTTGGTCTCGACGATTTTAAAAAGTATAAAACCATCAAACAGATTACATTCGATCCAAAAGATCAGTCGGTTTATTTTGCCTCCGATTATGGCATGGGTGTTTTCAAGAATATTTACAAAGGCAATGATGAAGTAAGTTATTTAAAGGAATCGAACAACTCCATGTTTGTGATCAAGCACTTCAGTATTGGCGAGAACAATAACCATTTAGCCCTTGCCCTATCATCAGGTGTGGTTTTCTTATCCGATAAACGCAACAAATTTGAGTTTAATGCCGCAAAATACAGGGAAAAGGAAGATTTTTTTAAAGATCGTTCCTACCATGTTTTTTACGATCGTGAAGGCAGTTTATGGTTTTCGAACGTAAACGGTTTATCACAGTTTGCAAAAGGCAAACTCATCAAACACTACGAAAATCATCCGTTGCTTACCAAAAGGATAAATGATATACAGGAATTAACTGATGGAACACTTGTGTTGGCAACCGATGGTTATGGATTGATCTTTTATAAACATAACCGCATTACCACTCAGATTACCCAAAAAAATGGCTTAACCAATAATATCTGTACTAAAATTTTCGTAAAAAATAACGAAATATGGGTTTTGACGAATAAAGGGGTTAACAAAATTACAGATTACCCCAATTTGCCTAGCGTGGTTAATTTCGATTACGGGAAAGACCTCTTGAGCGATGATATCAACAATTTATTTATTGATGACAGCACGGCTTATTTTGCCACAAACAAAGGGCTTGTTTTATTCAAGTACAACAATAAGAACATTATTAAAAACCTGCCAAAGGTTTATGTAACCTCCATTATTAAGGATAATGAACGCTTACCAATAAACCAGGGGAACTTCACCTTTGAAACGGGCAACAGCACCATATTGTTTACCTTTAGTGCGGTTGATTTTACGACTAGCGATATTACCTATCGTTACCGTTTGAACGAAAATTCAGACTGGATAGAAACCAGGACCAGGCGGTTAGATTTTTCTGCGCTGCAACCTGGCGATTACGTTTTTGAGGTAAGTGCCAAAAGCCAAAACGGCAATTGGGGCGAATCTGCAAAAATTTCTTTTACCATTAAAAAGCATTTTTGGCAAAGCCTGTGGTTCTTATCCATTTTAATACTGCTTGTAGCCTATATTTTTTACAAAGTAGCTGTTTACATTACCCGTGAGCAGAAAGATAAAGAACAGGAACAACTCCGGTTGAAAAACAAAGTTTTAATGTTGGAGCAACAAGCCTTGCAGGCAATGATGAACCCTCATTTCGTTTTTAATGTAATGAATTCCATTCAACATTATATCAATACGCAAAATACGGCATCGGCAAACAAAGTTTTAACGGGTTTTGCCAGGTTAATCAGGAAAAACTTAGAGATCTGTACCAAAAGCTACATCTCTTTAGAGGAAGAATTAGAATACCTCAACCTTTATTTAAAACTGGAGAAAAACCGTTTTGGTGATAAACTGCAGTACCTTATTAATATTGAAGAAGAAATTGATAAAGAAGAAACCTTTATTCCATCCATGTTGTTGCAGCCTTATGTAGAAAATGCAATATGGCACGGAATTATGCCAAAAGAAACCGGCGGCGAAATTCAGATCAATATTAAACTGCAGGATCAATTTTATTTGAATATCGAAGTTATCGACGATGGAATAGGAATTGATAACTCTTTAAAGGAGAAAAAGGATACCCACATTAGTAAAGGTATGCAGTTAACCAAAGAAAGATTGCACCTTTTAGGGCAGATTGGAGCAAAACCTATACACTTAAACGTAAGGCAGAACCCGATAAATGGTACCACTGTATCTATTTCCATACCATTAAAATAGAAATTTTACCGTTTACTCAATTATTAATACCACTCACTAAATAGAACACTGATCGAACCTTCTTTAGCCTTAAACTTGTGTTAGAAATAAACGATAATGTTTATCAAAGACGTTCTTATAGAATTGATATAGAGATTTAATAACCTAACCTAAAACTATATCTTAATTCAGGTTTCATTTGTGTGTTGAAAGCGGTCTTGTTTTTAAAAGCGAGACCGCTTTTTTTATGCCCAAAAATTTTATTTTTGCATATGCCCAATCACAACATCACCAGGCACATCGAAGCCCTTGTATTTTCTTCCAGTCAAAGCATAGGCGTACAGGAAATCATACTTGCCCTGAATGCGATCTTTAATGAAGAGTTTATCGAAACCCAGGTATTCGAAAGCATCGAACAGATTAAAGAAAAATACAGCCACGAAGACTTTGCCATAGAACTGGTTTATTTAAACAACGGTTATCAATTCCTTACTAAAAAAGATTACCACCAAACCGTAAATCAGCTCCAGTTACACCGGTCGAAAAAGAAATTAAGCCAGGCTGCTATGGAAACACTGGCCATTATTGCCTACCGGCAGCCCATTACCAAACTGGAAATTGAACAGATAAGAGGTGTAAATTCAGATTATTCCGTACAACGCCTGCTTGAAAAAGAACTCATCAGCATTGATGGGAAGGCAGAAACACCAGGAAGGCCAATCCTTTACAGCACCAGCTCCTTATTTATGGATTATTTCGGCCTGAACAACCTGAACCAACTCCCTCAGTTAAAAGACATCGTCAAAGAAGAAAATACTGTTGGAGAAAATGCAGAATAAATAAATTAATTTATTTGATTCCAGCTTGTTATTAAAAAAAGTTTTTTTGTATTTTTAAACTATAAAAGCAATTTTTATTTTTGTGTTATGAAAGCGCCAAAGAAACTCCCAACCAAGCCTACTACCAAGAAACAGGTAGACGAAGATGATGATCTTGAAGATGACGACATTCAAACAACGAAAAAAAAGCAACTGGATGACGACGATGATGATTTTGACATGCCTTTAGATGATATTGACAATTTCGATAATTTCGACGACGACGACGACGATTATTAATATTTAAAAAACATATATTTGAAAAGCATCCCACCGCTTGGTTGGATGCTTTTTAATTTTAAAATCTGTCCATGCAAATACTACCAGTAAATAGCCCATCTTTAAAAAAAGACTTTCTCAATACGCCTAAACTACTTTATAAGAACGATAAAAACTGGATCTGTCCGCTTGATAGTGAGGTAGAAAACGTTTTTAATCCTGATAAAAACACTTTTTTCAGCCACGGAAAGTGTACGCGCTGGGTTTTAAAAGATGATGCCGGAAAGTTAATTGGACGTGTTGCCGCTTTTATTAACGAAAAAAAGGCTTACCATTATGAGCAGCCCACGGGCGGGATGGGTTTTTTTGAATGTATTGACGACGAAAAAGCAGCATTTCTCTTGTTTGATACGGCTAAAGCATGGTTAATCGAAAATGGCATGAAAGCCATGGACGGACCGATTAATTTTGGTGAGAACGATAGCTTTTGGGGCTTATTGGTAGAGGGCTTTACCCCGCCTTCATTTGGTATGAATTACAATTTCCCATATTACCATAAGCTTTTTGAAAAATATGGCTTCGTTACCCAATACGAACAATTAACCAACCATATCGATATTACCATCCCCTTCCCCGAACGTTTTACCAAAATTGCCAATTGGGTAAGAAATAAACCGGGTTATACCTTCGAGTATTTTAGCAAGGCCAATGCCAGCAAATACATTAACGATTTGATGGAAATCTATAACGATGGCTGGCAAAATTTCGAAAACTTTGTGCCGATTAAAAAAGAAACGCTCGAAGAAAGCTTTAAAAGTATGGAGCCGATTATGGATGAACATTTGATCCAGTTTGCTTACTTTAACGGAGAACCGGCTTCTTTTGTGGTCTTGATTCCCGATGCCAACCAGATGATAAAAGGTTTTAATGGAAAGCTGGGGTTGATAGAAAAATTAAAATTTGCTTACCGGCGCTGGGTAGGCGTTACGCGTATGCGCGCCATTGTTATGGGTACAAAGCCAAAATACCAGAAACATGGTTTAGAATCTGTCCTCTTTATCCGCCTGGGTGAGTATGTATTACCTAAAAACCAATATAAAGAACTGGAATTAAGCTGGGTAGGTGATTTTAATGAACAGATGATTGCAATCCATAAAGCCACTGGCGCAACCTTTGGTAAAAAACATTTAACAATGCGCAAGGTATTTTAATCCTTCGCCGTTCGATCGGAGCTTACTGATTTTTCATTAATAGCGAAATGCCTGCAAGGGTCAGTGTCTCCACAGTTTTTTTTATTCCCATCATGCTCAACTTAAGGAGAATGATGGGAATAGCGATTGTAAAAATCTACGCATTTTTGTACTTAGGCAGGTTAATTAACAGTACACTCCCTAAAATAATTACGAGCCCGATCACCTGGGTAAGACCGATTACCTCGTTGGTAAAGGTCAGACTTAACAGTACGGCCACTACCGGATTAACATAAGCATAGGTACTCACCTGTGTAGCCGGACGCACTTTTAATAACCATACATACGCACTAAAGGCAGCTATAGAGCCAAATAAAATAAGATAAATAACAGACAGCCATGCATCAAGCGGAATCCTTGCCCAATCAAGCGTTTTAAATTCAGATTTGATCAGGCTGCCAGGCAAGAAGGCAACACTGGCCATTAGCATTTGCCAGCCTGTATTTACCGAAACCGAACTCCCGGTAGTGGGATGGTATTTCGAATAAAGCGATCCTCCAGCCCAGGCAACAGGTCCGAAAACCAGCAATACCATGCCAATAATTTGAAGGTTACTCTGCGGTTGATCAAGCGCCTGTAAAAGCTGGTTACCAAACAATAGTACCACACCTAAAAAGCCAATAATCAGGCCGGAAACAATGTATTTATTGCTCAAGTTTTCTTTCCAGTGCGATTTATCCAGAATTACAAACCATATAGCCGCCGAGGCTACCATAATGGCAACCAGGCCACTTGGAATAAACTGCTCTACCCAGATTACAATGCCGTTTCCTAACCCCAGCATTAAAACACCACTTACAGTAGCAATTTTAATGGTTTTGAGGTTAAAAATATCTTCTCCCTTAAATCTGCACCAACCTAACATTAAAATTCCGGCGATAAAAAACCTGACTACCCCTAAAATGAAAGGCGGGAAACCGCCCAGGGCTTTCTGAATAAAAAAATAGGTAGAACCCCAAACGATGTAAACAATGGCAAATGCGAAGTAAACCATTACCGGAGATGCTGTTTTATTTAAATTTGTCATGATTTTTATTTTTGAGGGATTACCAGTTGTTGTTGTTCTTTCACTGTTTCCAGCACGATAGTGGTTTTCATTGATAAAATATTGGGAATCTTGCTGAACTCATGGCGCACTAAAGCCATTAAAGAGGCAGCATCTGTTGTTCTTACCTTAACCAGGAAACAATCATCACCAGCAATTACATGTACCTCCTGTACATCCGGAATTTTTGCCAGCTCACTTGCCGTATCATTGCAGCTGAAGCTTTGTGATGATTTCATCGAAATAAAAGCCAGTAATTTTAAATCTACTGCAACAGGATTCACCTTGGCATTATATCCGATAATCACATTTTTTCTTTCCAGTTTTTTTACCCGTTCAAGCACTGCCGACGGAACAAGGTCCAATGCCTTAGCTAAATCAACGTTAGAGATCCGGGCATTATCCTGCATCAACCTGAGTATAGCCAGATCGGTATGATCCAGACTAAAATTGTTTTCGATTACCATGCGATAAAAATAAATTTATTTCGAATAAAATTCAACATAATATAAAATAAAATGAATTTTATTCTCTTTAATTATTTATATATGACAATTAATCGGAACAACACATAGTAAACCAAATTTTATATGCCAAGTTTATCGTAGAGATCAATTACTTTTTTACGTAGTTTATTAATTTCCTCTTCTTTTTCGATGAGTTCTTTTTTGAGCGCAGCCAGTTCTGCCGATGGATCAGTAGCAGCAGCTTTATCATCGATCAATTGCACAGCCGGAACTTTAAAAATTTTGGCAATCTGGAGTAAACGGGAAATGTTGAGATCTGTTTGGCCTGTCTCAATTTTACAGAAAGCCGGAGTAGAAATATTTAATTTTTTAGCAGCATCAGCCTGACTTAAACCTAAGGCAATCCTGCTTTGTTTAATGCGATCTCCGATGCTTTTCATAATTTTTAGATTTGAGATACCAGATGTGAGATTTGGAAGAAGTTCAGTATCTCATATCTGATATCTCGGGTCTCATATCTATTTTTTTAAAGCCGCGGCCAATTCAGGCAGATCAAAACCTGCATAATTACCAGAACTCATCATCAAAAGATTGGTATCCTTATAATTTAAGCTGAGCAGGTAACTTTTCAACTTTGCCGCATCATTAAAAAATTTCAGTTTTGGATTAGCAAAAGCCTGTTGCACATCATCCTCTGAAAAAGGTTCCATACGTTTCTGTTCGAATGATTTAATATCAATAAATACAATAGCTTCATCTGCCTTATCCATCGCACCTGCGTATTCTTTCAGAAAATCTTTATTCAAGCTGCTAAAAGTATGCAGTTCGATACAGGCAACCAGTTTACGGTGGGTAAACTGCGTTTTTACCGCCTCTATGGTTGCCTTCAACTTTGAGGGCGAGTGTGCAAAATCCTTGTATACATTGGTCGATTCATCCGCAGCAATAACTTCTAAACGCTTAGCAGCCCCGGTAAAGGAAGCAATGGCCACATTAAATTCATTTTCTGAAATGTTCAACTGGGCACATACCAGTTTAGCCGCATTCAGATTCATCAGGTTATGATCCCCAAAAATCTCTAACGCGGTTTGTTCCGGCATCAGGTAAGTGATTCCATTCCTGATTTCGTGTTCAGGGATGGTATAACCGATTTTGTTAATATTCGCTTTTGATGATGCTACAATCTGGTTTAAATCAGCATCTGCCTTACAATAAATTAAAGTCCCATTAGTTTCAATGGTATCAATAAATTTATCAAACTGCAAGGTATAATCGGCATAAGTGGGAAACACATTGATATGGTCCCATGCAATACCGCTGATTACGGCAACATTGGCTTTATACAGGTGAAATTTAGGCCTTCTATCAATCGGTGAAGATAAATATTCATCACCTTCTATAATCATTACAGGTGCTTCCTCTGTAATTTTTACCATGGTTTCAAAACCGGCCAGCTGTGCACCAACAAGATAGTCGAAATCACGTTTGTAATAATTTAACACATGCAAAATCATGCTGGTAATGGTCGTTTTACCATGACTGCCGCCAATTACTACACGAAGTTTATTTTTGCTCTGCTCGTAAATATATTCAGGGTAGGAATAGATTTTAACACCTAATTCCTGCGCTTTCAATAATTCAGGATTATCAATCCGGGCATGCATGCCTAAAATTACGGCATCTAAATCTTTGGATATCCGGTTTTCATCCCAGCCCATTTCAGCCGGCAATAAACCATATTTATCCAAACGCGATTTCGCAGGCTCAAAAATCACATCGTCGGAACCTGAAATCCGGTACCCTTTTTTATGTAAGGCGATGGCCAGGTTATGCATGGCACTCCCACCGATCGCTATAAAATGTATGCGCATATTTTTTTGTTTTAGAGAGGTGATTTGAGATGCGAGATTTGAGACATAAGACCGAAGGGCAAACATCTAAGTTCTTTAGCCTCTCACCGTCAACCGTCTAACTTTTAACCTTACCCATTTTTCTCAAACTGTGCGGCTACCCAATCACCATTCTGTTTATGATCAACGTATTTAATGCCATATTTAGCACATTCGGCCGTGATCATTCCAAGATCAGGATCCAAATAAAAGCCACTGAAGAAGATTTTGCCCCCGTTTTTTAAAACTTCGGCATAACGGTGGATCTGATCTAAAAGGATATTCCTGTTGATATTGGCGAAAATAACATCATATTCATCATCAGGAATGACCTCTTTACTCCCACAAAGCGCCTTTAAGTTATTTACATGGTTAAGGGCGGCATTTTCTACCGTGCTTTCATAACAGATATCATCATAATCGATGGCCATCAAACTTTTAGCACCCAGTTTTGCTGCCAGAATCGCTAAGATTCCGGTTCCACAGCCCATATCAAGGATATTTTTATCTTTCAGGTCGGCAGCTAAAATATACTGTATCACCATTGTGGTGGTTTGGTGGTGGCCGGTACCAAAGGCCATTTTCGGATCGATCACGATCTCATAAGGATATGATGGTTGTGGCTCATGAAAGGTTGCCCTTACATAACATACATCATCAATAATCAGCGGGCTGAAGTTTTTCTCCCATTCGGCATTCCAGTTTTCATCGGCAACGTCTTCCAGGGTATAATCTGTGGCAAATTCTTCGCTATAATTTGCGAGTAGTTCTTTTAATTCCTGCTCATTAAAATTATCCTTGATTACGAAAGCCGTAAAACCGCCCTCACTATCTTCGAAAGTATCGAAGCCCAAATCGGCAAGATCGCTGATGAGCAAATCCTGTTGATAATCCTCGATACCTTTGAATGTAAAAATTGCTTTAATGTATTGCATTTAGCTGTTTAATGCTTTAATAATATCTGTAAAATCACGTGATTTTAACGATGCACCACCAATCAGTCCACCATCAATATCTTTTTGAGAGAATAAACTTGCCGCATTGCTTGGGTTACAGCTACCGCCATATAAAATGGTGGTATCATCAGCTACATTGAAACCATAGTTTGCCTCAATTTCACTGCGGATGAAAGCATGGATATCCTGTGCCTGCTCCGGTGAAGCGGTTAAACCGGTTCCGATAGCCCAAACCGGTTCGTATGCAATGACGATTTTCCTGAAATCTTCTTCTGTTAAACCAAAAAGGCCTTCTACCAGTTGCTTTTTCAATACTTCATAATAGCTGCCGTTATTACGTTCATCCAAAGTTTCGCCAATACAGAAGATTGGAGTTAAGCCATGTGCCAAAGCAGCTTTAGTTTTTACAGCCAATAATTCATCACTTTCCGCAAAATATTGCCTGCGTTCTGAGTGACCTAAAATTACATATTCTGCCCCAACAGATTTTACCATTTTAGCAGAAGTTTCGCCGGTGTAAGCACCACTTTCTTTATCGCTGATATTTTGAGCGCCAATTTTAACATCGTTACCCCCCAATTTTGCCAAGCTGTTTAAATGAATAAATGGCGAGCAAATAATGGCCAACTGATCGCCTTTGCGCTCATCTTTAACCATATTTACGATTTCGCTGAACAACGAAATACCCTCGTTGTAGTCCAAGTTCATTTTCCAGTTACCGGCAACAATCTTTTTTCTCATTTTGTATTAGTTTTATTTTAATTAAAAGGTCTTATTGGTCCTAAATTTTGTTCGGGATCTGTTATGTCAATTACAAGTGTTTTTGCAAATGCATCACCCGCCCGCTGATGTTTTTCTGAATTTTTAACAAGAAGAAATGCAATGAACCCAAAGCAAAAAAAGTCGATAGGGTCAAAAAAACGTCGTTTAACTGCCTGGGTAAATCCAATTTTTTCGCCATGCAAGGTTACAACTTTTAAATTAAATGATTGATGCCCTAACGTAGCTCCATACATACCTTCTGCAACCACGAAATAAAGTAACCAAAAGATAAAAACAGGCAAAACACCACTTCCTGATATGGCATATTTTCCTTCTTCAGTATGATCTCCAAAAAAAATAAGATAAGCAACAAAACAGACAAAAAAGAGTCCGTAATCTAAAATAGATGCATTAATTTTTTTTGTAATATTAGCTTTATATTTCCTCATGGTTAAAATCGCCTATACGATTCGGTTAATTCAAATACTTTGGTCAGGATGTTTTTTTCAACCTCATTAAAGGCTACATCCTTTCTTGCAAACACCTTTTCGGTTGTTTCGAACATTTTGTGCAACTTATAGGTATCGAAACCAGCAGCACCGCCCCAACTAAAATCGGCGATGTGGTGTGGCGGGAAACCGCCACCAAAAACATTGGCTCCAACTCCTACCACACTGCCGGTATTAAACATCGTGTTGATACCGCTTTTGGCATGATCGGCCATAATTAATCCGCAAAACTGCAGAGTGGTATTGCGCATTTTTTCGCTTTCGTAATCGTAAAGTTTTACTTCAGCATAGTTGTTTTTTAAATTCGAGTTGTTGGTATCGGCGCCGATATTGCACCACTCACCCATAACCGAATTACCCAGATAACCTTCATGGCCTTTGGCTGAGTTTCCCCAGATTACGGCGTTATTAATTTCGCCGCCGGCACGGCTATTCGGACCGATGGTAGTACCCGAATATATTTTAGCCCCCATTTTTACCGATGAATTTTCGCAAAGTGCAAAAGATCCCCTGATTAAAGAGCCTTCCCATATTTCGGCATTTTTACCGATATAGATCGGACCATAACCGCTATTGAGCACACTGCATTCAACTTTGGCCCCCTCTTCGAGAAAAATATCGTCGCCGAGCAATTGATTGGTGCTACTGATGCTTGCAGAAGTACGCCCCTGGGTCAACAATTTAAAATCTTTTCTGATTTCAGCCGGGTTATGGCCGAAGATATTTTCAGGATAAACGATCTGTACAATATCACCTGAATATTCAATCGGCTTTAGCGTTTTAACCGCTTTAAGGTTATGCTGATCGGCAATATAAGCTATAACAACCTCTTTTTTATAAAGTGCTTCGCCAGTTTTAAGGTTAGAAACAGCATTAAGCAAAGCTTCATCCGGGCAAACAGAACCGTTTATAAATAAACCGGCATTGGGTTTTGGTGCAAATTTTACGGAAAGGTAATCCTGGGTACAAAAACCAAAATCGGCATTTAAATAGCTACCCCATTTTTCTGCAATGGTTAAAATACCCACACGCAAATCAGCCACAGGCCTGGTAAAAGTAAGCGGACGGAGCGACGTCCAACTGGCATCATCAAAAAGATTGATTGTCATAAGTAGCAAAAATAAAAAAAGTCCCGATGCTTTTGGCAAAGGGACTTCAAAAAATGCTTTTTACAGCTTAAATTATTTCTTAGCGTAACGGTTTTTAAATTTATCGATACGTCCTGCAGTATCAACCAATTTCATTTTACCAGTATAAAAAGGGTGTGAAGTATGAGAGATCTCTAATTTATAAAGAGGATATTCATTACCATCTTCCCATTTAATTGTTTCTTTAGTATCTACGCAAGATTTTGTTAAGAAAGCATACTCGTTAGACATATCTTTGAAAACAACTGGTCTGTAGCTTGTTGGGTGCAAATCTTTTTTCATTTGAATATTATTTTTAGTTATTTGTGTGAAAGCATCAAGAACGTTTTTGCAATTTGCTGGCAACAACGCTTATGATATTTCCTATTAGTCTTTTCTACCTCTGTTTTAGAGGATGCAAATATCTTAATTTTATTTTTGATTTACAAGCCTAAATAAAGTTTTTTAAATTATATGGTTCTTACATCTTAAACAACCAAAAGATACTTAAACATCCGCCGGTTAAATCAAACTTTTTTGAACTTAATATTGTTTTTCAGATATTTAAAAAATATGTTTAAATTTGAGGTATGAGAAAACATGGCGAATTAGATGGCATTATCCACACCAATAGCAGTGGAAAGCTCTATATCAAAAGTCCCGATTTTTTTGCCCAGCCAAGGATTATCCAAATGGTAAGCTCCTTAATGGAATCGAGTATTTTTAAAAAAATAGAGAAGGATAAAAACAAGAAATAGCCTTATAGATGCCTTTTAACCTACTTTTGTTCCCTCTTGTAGGCGGCTACTATATTCTAATCAGGTTCAGGTACCTAAGGTATGTGCAATACCGGCTCGAAAGCCAGCGGATATTATTAAATTCAGCTTTTGCAGGCATTCTTTTATTGGGCGCATGTTTTTTGTTAAGGGCAATCCTGATTGCCATCTGGCCTGAAACCATGATACACCTCAGCAAATTACTTCCCATTCATACCCCGTATTTCGGCACCACCAGCATGTCATTATTTGTTGCTGTAATTGCAACAGAAATCGCCAATCTGTTTATCGACAGGCTAAAAGCCATTAAAAGAGCCATATCTACTTCAGGAAATGAATTTGAGTTATTACTGAGTTCGTCTTTTTTTGATGCACACCTCTTACAGTTTACCATGGACAGTGGTAAATTTTATATCGGCTGGGTAAAAGAACTGCCTAAACCCTTTACTACAAGTTATATCCGCATTACACCAGCTTTTAGCGGCTACCGCAAGGCCGATGATAAGGAACTGGTTTTTACCACCCAGTATTTAACGGTTTATGCCAGTTATATCGAAGATGGTTCGGTAGCGAATACCGACGAACTGAAAACAGATCTTGTATTAAAGGCCGACAAGATCAACTCTGTTTCATTTTTTGATATGGACATGTACAACCGCTTTAATCCTTCACAGGAATAAATCTACGAATCTTTCTTCTGACTATATTTTGCCCAGGTTTCTATTTTGGCTTTCTGACGGGAAAGGTACGCGTCGGCAATTACTTCTGCAGAACTTGAGCCTTCTGCTGTTTCCAATAATTCTTTTAATTTATACTGATCTACATCTGCTTTATATAAAATCTGGACCAGTTTAGGGAAATCGTTATCGATGAGGTAGGCAAATGCATCAACCATTACCTCCCGCAACCGGCTC
Source organism: Pedobacter zeae (assembly GCF_014196715.1). Lineage (GTDB taxonomy): Bacteria > Bacteroidota > Bacteroidia > Sphingobacteriales > Sphingobacteriaceae > Pedobacter > Pedobacter zeae. The sequence goes on along the minus strand of NZ_JACIEF010000001.1, from coordinate 602,847 downwards.
TCGGAAAGGTTTTCGGCTATATCGAAATCTTTACTGATGATATTAATTAATGACATAGAATAAGATTTTTATGGCTATTGGATTTTAAAGATCAGGGCTATTAGAATATGATTAGTTAATACTGGATTTAGGCAATTTACACTCCCCTAAAAGCCACAGCCTGAAGTTAAATAAACCTGATAAAAGCGGCAGCTCCCGATTCTTCATCGGGACTATAGCGGATAGCAGGACTGCAGGGTGCGATGAAATACGGAACCATCCGTTTGTAAAAATAATTTCAATTGGCACCTTTCAGGCAGCTTCAGAAAAAATCGGAAGGAAGGAATAAAGGCATTACACCATCTTCCTTTTCACCTCTTCCACGTTCCATCCCCTACAGCCATTTAATCTCCTGGCAGATTTCGATCAGCACACCATTGGTATCTTTTGGATGTACGAAACATACCATTTTATTATCGGCTCCTTTTTTGGGCGACTCGCTAAGCAATACAAAGCCTTCCTGATGTAAACGTTCCATTTCGGCCAGGATATCATCAACCAGGAAAGCAATATGATGAATCCCCTCTCCTTTTTTCTCGATAAATTTAGCAATGGCACTGTCGGGAGCTGTAGCCTGAAGCAGCTCCACCTTATTTTCGCCTGTTTTAAAAAAAGCGGTATTGACAGATTCTGATGCCACCTGCTCCGTTTTATAACAATCAGTATTGAGCAGTTTCTGATAAATCGCTATAGAACGGTTAAGGTCTTTTACCGCGATGCCGATGTGTTCTATCTTATTCATAGATTAGAAGGTTATGTGAATGTAAAAATGCGGCTTTTATCTATAAGCTCATAGCTATTATTTATAATTGTTAAATAAGTTTTTTCGTATCTTTGTGTTATAATTAACAGAATAGAGATGAAACAGCCGATATATTTAGATAATAATGCTACAACACCGTTAGATCCACGTGTGCTGGAAGCAATGCTACCTTACTTTACTGAAAAATTTGGAAACGCCGCAAGCCGTAACCATGCCTTTGGATGGGTGGCCGAAGAAGGTGTAGATTATGCACGCGAGCAGGTAGCCAAATTGATCGGCTGTACTGAAAAAGAAATTATTTTTACATCAGGTGCAACCGAAGCCGATAACCTGGCTATTAAGGGTGTATTTGAAATGTACAAAGATAAAGGTAACCACATCATTACTGCGGTTACTGAACATAAAGCCGTTTTAGATACTTGCAAACATTTAGAGAAAAATGGTGCACGTGTAACGTATTTAGGCGTTAAAGAAGATGGTTTAATTGATTTAGCTGAATTGGAAGCTGCCATGACCCCTGAAACCATTTTGGTTTCCATTATGTATGGCAATAACGAAATCGGCGTAATACAACCGGTTAAAGAAATTGCAGCCATTGCCCATAAACATGGTGCTTTATTTATGACCGATGCTACACAGGCAGTTGGAAAAATTCCTGTTGATGTAAATGCAGACGGTATCGATTTAATGGCTTTTTCGGCGCATAAAATGTATGGCCCGAAAGGCGTTGGCGCACTTTATGTACGCCGTAAAAACCCAAGGGTTAAAGTTACTGCACAAATGGATGGCGGTGGCCATGAACGTGGTATGCGTTCGGGTACTTTAAATGTTCCTGGTATTGTTGGTTTAGGTAAAGCCTGCGAGTTGTGCCGTTTAGAAATGGAAAGCGAATCGATCCGTTTAGCTGCTTTACGCGATAAATTAGAATCCAGCCTGAGTGAAATGGAAGAGAGTTATGTAAATGGTAATACACAACACCGTTTACCGCATGTAGCCAATATCTCTTTCAAATATGTTGAGGGTGAAGGTTTAATGATGGCAATGAGCGATTTGGCAGTTTCATCAGGTTCTGCCTGTACATCTGCTTCATTAGAGCCATCGTATGTATTAAAAAGTTTAGGCTTATCGGATGATTTAGCACATTCTTCTATCCGTTATGGTTTGGGAAGATTTACTACAGAAGCAGAGATCGATCAGGCAATCGAAGTGACAAAAAAAGCAGTTAACCACTTAAGAGAACTTTCTCCACTTTGGGAAATGTTTAAAGAAGGAATCGACCTGAGCAAAATTGAGTGGGCTGAACACTAAGAAAGATAAAAGGCTGGAGGCTTAAGGTAGAAGGTTAATCCCAAAAACCTTGGGCAAATCGCCAAACTGATAATTAATAAATAAAATTATCTCCGAAAGGAGGCTTAAGAAATAAAATCATGGCATATTCAGAAAAAGTAATTGATCATTACAATAACCCACGTAACGTAGGTACTTTAAATAAAGACAGCAAATTTGTGGGTACAGGCTTAGTTGGTGCACCTGAGTGCGGCGACGTAATGCGTTTACAGATTGAGGTTGGAGAAGACAACGTAATTACCGATGCTAAATTTAAAACATTTGGTTGCGGTTCGGCTATTGCTTCTTCTTCTTTGGCTACAGAATGGTTAAAAGGAAAAACAATTGACGAGGCTTTGGCCATCGATAACATGGATATTGTAGAAGAACTGGCTTTACCTCCGGTTAAAATCCACTGTTCTGTATTGGCTGAAGATGCAATTAAATCTGCGATTAATGATTACCGTGTTAAAAATGGCTTAGAAGCTATTGCACTGGAAAAATCGCACCACTAATAATAATAAGCATTTAGTATCAAGTATCGAGACAACGATTCGATTTTTATCTTGATACTCGATATTCAAATCCTGATACTATGATTACGATAACAGATAAAGCAAAAGAAAAAATAGCTCACTTAATGCAGGATTCGGAAATGGGTTCTGACTATTTTTTACGCGTTTCCGTAAAAGGTGGTGGTTGTTCGGGTTTATCATACAATTTGGATTTTGATAACGAAGAGCAAAAGGGTGATCAGTTTTTTGAAGATAAAGGGATCAAAATCGCTTTGGATATGAAATCATTCCTGTATCTGGCCGGCACTGAATTAGATTTCACCGACGGTTTAAACGGAAAAGGTTTTAACTTTGTAAACCCTAACGCCAGTCGTACCTGCGGTTGCGGCGAAAGTTTCTCAGTTTAATCGAGTCGAACTAATTTTTATAAAAAGGTTTCATTTCATGGAACCTTTTTTGTGTTTCTGGAGGTTTGTTTTTCTGCGTTTTTCACGAAGATTTAGATGAAGCGTCGTCATCTCGACCGAAACGCAGTGGAGCGGAGAGATCTATCTTGAGACAGATTTCTCGACTTCGTTTCACTCCGCTCGAAATGACGATATCGAAGTGAAACCAAAACAGTATTAAACCTACCTGAACAACGAAACCCTTAAGCCAATTTGTATTTTTAAACCAAAAAGCGTTATAATTGTTAATTATAATCAGCGAACCAATTACGAGCATGCCACTAATTAACGAATTTTCAACTGTTCCTACCCTATTAAGGAATGTTGTAAAGAATATACATAAACCCGGAGAAACTTTCCTGATCCACAAACAAGGTGCAGAATGGGCAGAAATTTCTTACGAAGATACCCTGAAGAGAGCAGATGCCGTGTCGGCATTCTTTTTAGAAAAGGGAATCAAAAAGGGCGACCGTTTGGGCTTAATGATCGAAAATTCACCTGAATATGTCTATTATGATCAGGGCATTCAGCAGATTGGTGCCATCAATGTCTCTATTTATCCTACCCTCTCTGAACAGGAAGTGGCTTATATCATCAACGATTCTGGCATAAAATCCATTCTTATCGGGAATAATTTTCTATACCGTAAAGTTTTAAAAGTTGCTCCCAACTGCAAGGAATTAAAATACATCATCCCGGCATTTAAGGATTTTGAAAAAGTTGCCATTCCGGCAGATGTTAACGTAGAAATAATTGCTTTTTCGGATATTCTTGCCCTTAAACATCAGGTTACGGCTGCAGAGAGAGCCGAAATTGACCAATGCAGAAGCCTGGTATCACCACAGGATGTTTCTTCATTAATTTATACTTCAGGCACTACCGGAACACCCAAAGGCGTAATGCTTACCCATCATAATTTTGTTAAAAATGTAGAGGTTTGCCTGCAACAGATCCCGGTGATCGACCAGACCGAAACTTTTCTTTCGTTTTTACCATTATCGCACGTATTCGAACGCACGGCTACCTATCATGTTTGCTGCGCACAGGGCTGTAAAATTGCATTTGCACAAAGTTTAGAGTTATTGGCGAAAAATATGGGCGAAGTGCGTCCAACGGTGATGAGCTGCGTTCCCCGTTTATTGGAACGAATACACGATAAAGCAATAAAAGGAGGAACTGCGGGAGGCGGTACCAAAGCGAGGATATTTACCTGGGCCTTAGAAACCGGTAATAAATACCGGGTAGCTAAAGAAGCAGGTGAAAAACCGGGTTTAATCTTATCGGCAAAGAAAGGAATTGCCGAGAAACTGGTATTCAGCAAAATTAAAGAAAAAACCGGGGGAAGATTAAAATTCATGATTTCAGGCGGAGCTGCCTTACCTAAAAATGTGGGGGAGTTTTTTGGCGACCTGGGCATTAAAATCCTGGAAGGATTCGGTTTAACAGAAACCTCACCCGTAATGTCGGTAACAGAATACCACCGGCAGGTTTATGGTACTGTAGGACGTGTTATTCCAGGCATAGAAGTGGGTATACAGGATGTAGAAAGCAAAGAAATGCTGAGCATACAAACGCATAATACTTTTGAAGAAGATTTTGAATGTGCCGAAGGGGAAGTAATTGTGCGCGGACACTGTGTAATGAAAGGTTATTTTAACAAACCTGCTGAAACTGCTGAAGCGATCGACAAAGATGGGTGGTTCCACACGGGAGATATCGGCCGCTTTTATAAAGGAAACCTGCAGATTACCGATCGCTTGAAAAACATGATTGTTAATGCTTATGGCAAAAACGTATATCCTACTCCTGTAGAAAATATTTATCTGAAAAGTCCGAAGATTGATCAATTGTTCCTGATTGGCGATAAACGTGAATTTATTACAGCCATCATTATCCCGAACAGGGAAACTTTGGAAGAAACGTTTAAGCTGAAACCATCGTTTTTTGAAGAAGCCGATCCTTTTATCCGTAATCCTGAAATTATCAGTTGGATGGAGCAGGACATCAAAAAGATATCAACCGAACTGGCTAAATTTGAACGTATCAGGAACTTTAAGATCAAACGCAACCCTTTCAATATCGATGAAGGTGAAATCACGCCAACCATGAAGGTTAAACGCCGTATTGTAGAAAAGAAATATGCAGAGGCCATTAACGAAATGTATGAGGAAGGTGTAGAAGCTGAATCATAATCGAAACCCGGCTTTCGAAAAAATCAATTTCTATGATATTATGACTACTTCGTTCCTCACAATGACGAAGTAAATTCTTACTTTTGCAAAAAATACCCGAAATGAGTATAGGATTATCAGAACAAGAGCAATTACGACGTGAGTCGTTAAAACAATTACGCCAATTGGGCATTGAGCCTTACCCAGCAGAAGCTTACGAAATTAACGTAACTGCTGCAGATATTTTAGCCAATTACGAAAAAGATAAAACCGCTTATAAGACCGTTAGTTTAGCCGGCCGTATAATGGGACGCAATATAATGGGTGCCGCATCTTTTGCTGAATTACAGGATTCAACCGGTCGTATCCAGATTTATTTAAAAAGAGACGAACTTTGTCCTGGTGATGATAAAACCCTTTACAATACGGTATTTAAGAAGCTATTAGACATCGGCGATTTTATTGGTGTAAAAGGTTATGTTTTTACTACGCAAACCGGCGAAATATCTATTCACGTTACTGAATTTAAAGTTTTAGCTAAATCATTACGTCCGCTGCCGATTGTTAAACGTGATGATGAAGGAAACGTTTATGATGGTTTTACCAACCCAGAGCTACGCTACCGCATGCGTTACGTAGATTTAACAGTAAACCCTGATTATAAGCAGATTTTCATCAAACGCAGCAAGGTGATCAATACCATGCGCAGTTATTTTGATAACCAGGGCTGGATGGAGGTAGAAACCCCTATCCTGCAGCCTATTCATGGTGGCGCTGCCGCACGTCCGTTTGCTACGCACCACAACACCCTTGATATGCCGCTTTACCTCCGTATTGCCAACGAGCTTTACCTGAAAAGGTTAATCGTTGCCGGTTTCGACGGTGTTTATGAGTTCGGTAAAATGTTCCGTAATGAAGGGATGGACCGTACGCACAACCCTGAGTTTACTTCAATGGAAATCTACGTAGCCTATAAAGATTATATCTGGATGATGGCTATGGTAGAAGAATGCCTGGAGAAAGTGGCTGTTGCCACAACCGGCTCAGCCATAGTAAAAGTAGGCAATAACGAAATTAATTTCGAAGGGCCTTACGAGAAACTGACCATGTACGAATCGATCCAAAAATATACAGGCATTGATGTTTCGACCATGACCGAAGATGAAATTGCCCAAACCTGCAAAGATTTAGGCATTGAAATCGACTCGACCATGGGCCGTGGCAAACTAATTGACGAGATTTTCGGAGCGAAGGTAGAGGCCAATTTAATCCAGCCAACATACATTACCGATTATCCAATTGAAATGACCCCATTGGCTAAAAAACACCGCAATGCAGAAGGTTTAGTGGAACGTTTTGAGTTATTTGTTAATGGAAAGGAAATCGCCAATGCGTATTCAGAATTAAATGATCCGATTGATCAGAAAGAACGTTTAGAGGATCAATTGAAGCTGGCAGCACGCGGTGATGACGAAGCAATGGCCATGGATGAGGATTTTGTGCGTGCTTTGGAATATGGTATGCCCCCTACTTCTGGTTTAGGTATCGGTATTGACCGTTTGGTAATGTTGATGACCAATCAAAGTACCATTCAAGAGGTTTTATTCTTCCCGCAGATGCGCCCGGAGAAAAAGAGAATAGAATTAACACCAGAAGAAACCGAACTATATTCGCTGGTTGCTGAAGATGAGCACTATCTTTTAGCAGACGTAAAAGCCAAATTGGCCGACTGGAGCAATAAAAAATGGGATACCACACTGAAATCGTTAACTGGTAAGGGTATTTTAAAAGTAGCTAAAACTGACGATGGCCTGTTTTTATCACAGAAATAGAAAGTTGAACGTATAAAACACCATTTTGGTGTTAACATAAACATAACAAAAACTTAAAAGGCTTGCTAACAATTGTTTAGCAGGCCTTTTCTATATTTACACTCACCGACAGTTAAATAATACACTATGAATACGTCAAGTTTAGAAATCAACGAAAGAGAATACTGCATCAAATTAAGCAAGGATGCCTTCGATTTAACCCTAGTACGCCAGTTGATCAAAAGAATCCAGGCAGAAGCTTTATTTTTCTCCAGAAAAGAAACCGAAGAAGATGATATCTTAAGCAAAAGGGCACAAAGAGAAGAATTTGAAGGATTCGATTATTTAGGAGACAAGTAGTCAATTGTCAGTATCAATTTTCAGTTTGCAGTTAATTTAACGATTAACCAGTTAACCGCTTTAAACGGTTAACCGATTTAAACACTTGAGCCAACTAATCAACGTTTAAAGCTCCTTCTACAGAATCATCCATGGTTTTCCCGGTAATTACGGATGCCGCCATTTTTAAAAATGCAACAGCGGTACCGTGTTTGGTATCCCAGTAATACCCTTCAGATGGGATCACTTTAATCAGTGTGAGGTTTGGGTCGTCTTTCCCTCCCTGAAACCAGGTTTTAATAAACGGACTCCAAAGTTCGTCGATCTTATTTTGATCCCTGCTGATTTCCGAAATACCATAAATGTTTACAAAACCTGAATGCGCACCTGCCTGAAATAGCAAATGTGTAAAGGGATCGGCAGAAATTTCATCATTTTTATGGCTGTCTTTCATGCTCATAAACCAAATATTGCCTTCATCATCAACCTGCTGAATAGCCATTGGCCGTACTGATAATGGAACTCCGGTTTTAATATTCGTGCAAAAAAAACAACTTTCCGCTTTTTCCGCCAATTCTTTAAGTTTTTCGATGGCTGCTTTGCCACCCAGATCTTTAATGTTATTTTCTTCCTGAGTATTGTTCGTACTTCCTTCTTGTGATGTTGCCATGATATAATATGTTTATATCAACTACAAAGGAAAATTGAATTTGGTTTTAACTTTCTGGCAAAAGGCCCTGAATGGAGGGGCAACAGCTAATTATAGCGTTTGATTTATTGCTCAAAAATTATGGAGTTTTGATCAAAGGCAATATCTTTAATGAATGGATATCAAAAAACCGGAAGCTTTTAAGGCCGAGATTAAAATTATAGGTATTAATCCTTTTGTATTTATACCAGAGGATGTGCTGAACGCTGTTTTCCATCAATCCGGAAGAGACAGGGGACAACTTCCGGTCAGCATGAAAATAGACGGTTACGCGTTTAAACAAACCTTGGTTAAATATGCCGGTGCCTGGCGTTTATATCTGAACACACCTATGCGAAAAGCGGCAGGAAAAGATGTTGGCGATACTGCAACTTTCGAAATTGAATTTGATACTGAAGAACGAACAATAAGTGCAAATCCTAAATTTGTACAGGCACTAGCAGAAAATAAACAAGCCAAGGATGTATTTGATGGTCTTGCCCCTTATTTGCAAAAGGAAATTATACGCTACATTGCTAATCTTAAAACCGAAGAATCGGTAGACCGGAATATAAAGAAGGCTATCCAGTTTCTCCTGGGTAAAGAACGGTTTATCGGTAGAGATGGGATTTAAAGCCATAATTTCAGAACGTGAATCAGGTATTATAGTACAAAGGCCAATTGTTAACTGCCCTTTGTACTCTATACTGCTCTGTTTATAATAATCCGCGCTTTTTAAGCATGGGTTTAATATCAGGATGATGCCCCCTGAAATCAAAAAACATCTTACCAAGATCTTCGGTATTTCCCTTAGATAAAATCATATCCCTAAACCGTTGGCCATTTGCCCTGGTTAATCCTCCATTCTCCTGGAACCACGAAAAAGCATCATTTTCAAGCATCGAAGTCCAGCTGTAGGCATAATAACCAGCGGCATAGCCATTACTCCAGATATGCAAAAAATAGCTGGAACGATAACGTGGTGGCACGTACGATAAGTTTAAATGGGTTTTCTTTAAAGCTTCTGCTTCAAATTTGTCTACATCCTGCAAGGGTAAACCCGGAGAAATGGTATGCCATTGCATATCCAGATCGGCTGCTGCCAAAGCCTCAGTAAAAATATAGCCTTGATTAAATGAACTTGCCTTTTTAATCTTTTCCAATAAAGCCTGTGGCATCTGGGCACCTGTCTGGTAATGTAGGGCGTAATTCTTTAATATTTTTGGATCGGAAGCCCAATGCTCATTAAACTGGGAAGGAAATTCCACATAATCACGGGCTACGTTCGTTCCCGATAAACTCGGATATTGCTGGTTGGCAAACAATCCATGTAAGCCATGTCCAAATTCATGGAACATGGTTGTCACATCATCAAAACTAATTAATGCAGGTTTCCCGGCTTCGGGTTTGGCAAAATTGCAGACATTATAAATTACCGGTATAGTGCCGAACAGCTTAGATTGAGGAACAAGGTTGTCCATCCATGCACCACCGTCTTTGTTATCGCGCTTGTAGTAATCGCAATAAAACAGGCCCAGCTGTTTCCCATCTTTGTCTATCACATCAAAAACACGAACATCTTCCTGGTAAACAGGTAAATCTTTACGCTCTTTAAAAGTTATGCCGTAAAGCTGCGTTGCAGCATAAAAAACGCCGTTAACAAGCACCTTATTTAACTCAAAATAGGGTTTAACCTCGTTTTCATCCAAATCGAATTTTGCTTTACGAACCTGTTCGGCATAAAAATCCCAGTCCCATGGCTCGAGTTTAAAGCCCCCTTTTTGCTGATCGATTACAGCCTGTATATCTGCTGCTTCGCTTTTTGCTTTAGCTGTAGCAGGTGGAATAACTTTCTTAAAAAAATCTTCTACAGCTTCCGGTGTTTTGGCCATCTGATTCTGCAGTTTCCAAGCGGCATAATTTTTAAAGCCAAGCAATGCAGCCTGGGCAGAACGGATTTGCGCAATTCTTGAGATTATTTTACGGGTATCATTCGCATCGCCTTTTTCTGCCCTGTTCCACGACTTTTTAAAAAGTTCTTCCCTTTTGGCGCGATCGCTCATTGATTGCAGTTCGGGCTGTTGGGTCGTATTTTTAAGGCCTTTACCTGCTGCCTGTAACTGTGCAGTAAACTTTGCGCTCAATGTAGCTTCTTCTTTATTCAGCTCTTTAAGCCTGGCTTTGTCGGCATCAGATAACTTCGCTCCTGCCAGTTCAAATTTCTGGTAATAATACTCCAGTAAACGCAGCGATTCGGCATCAAGTTTTAGCTGATCTTTTTGTTTATAGAGGTTTTCTACCCGGTTAAAAAGTTTGGTGTTTAAATAAATGGCATCGCTATTTGCCGTTAACTTAGGTGCTTCTTCTTCTTTAATTTTTTGCAGTTCGGGATTTGTATTGGCACCCGTGAGCAGGTTAAAAACCATACTTGTCCGGCTCAGAAGCTGTCCGCTTTTTTCGATGGCCAAAATGGTATTTTCAAAACTAGGTGCATCAGCCTGTTCAGCAATTTTCCGGATTTCATCCATTTGTTGCTTCATGCCTTCTTCAAGGGCCGGTTTAAAATCGCCATTTTTAATTTTATCAAAAGCTGGGGCATGAAAGGCAAGTTCGCTTACTTTAAAAAAAGGATTTGCCGGGGAAAAACTTCCATTGCTTTCTTCAGCCTCCTTTTTGTTGTGGCAGGCACCAAGAATGGCCAAGAAAGCCAGCATGGGTAAATAAGGTACTTTTTTCATGAATATTTAAAAGTTAAGTTATCCATAAAAATAGCAATTTATAAGCTGCAATTTCAAACAAACAAAACTGAGCTGAAACAATAAAGCCATTCCGGTTAAGAAATGGCTTTAAAATTTATCGGTAACGAACCTGCTGTTGCTTGTCCATCATGCCCATCTGGTCTTTCATCTGTTTGATCTGATCCGCTAATAATTTGTTTTTATCTGCTTTTTTAGCTTCTGCAAGGTACATGGTTGCTTCGCGTTTGTTACGTTTAGCCATGGCAATACCGGCCAAACTTAATTTTGCCAATGCCACATTATGGTCCATCTGCATCCCTAAAGCAAGTGATTTTTTGAAATATTTTTCACTTTGCATTGGTGCTGTTCTACTTTCAATTAAACCGATTAATAAATTATAGTAACCGTGCTGAACTTTGATCAATTGAGTTTCGTAATTGGTTATCCGATCCAAAAACTTTTTTGCCTTAGGCATGTTATCCTTTCTGAGGAACCATTGTGCCAACAGCATGTTCTCATTAAAGAAATAAGTTACAAGTACAATTATTCCCAATAAAATGGCAATAATGCCCCAAGGCCAGAAACCGAAAACAAATAAAGCTACTGCGCCACCGAGTAAAGCAAACCCCGCAATTAATCTGATAATATTTGGCATAAATTTTATTCTAATATTTTTTTTGCAAATATCGTGTTTAAATGGCAGAAATTAGATTTTAAAACAATAATTTCATTAAAAATTACAAAGCTCAAAAAAAACAGTTTACCGATATGAAAATTCTATTATCTATAACCCTAATTGTACTTGCCATGAACGTGTCTGCACAAGAAGTAAATAAAAAAATCCACGATCAGGTTCATAATAAAGATATCCTGATTAATGCCTGCACGCGCGAGGGAATTACCACATTTCCTGAATTTAAGGAAATGTACGATCCGCTTTACGCTGCTTATATACCCGATGCCGCTACAATGATCGAACTTAAAAAACTGGTTAAAAATGAGAAGATCAAAATTGTTTTAGGCACCTGGTGTGGCGACAGTAAGGCAAATGTTCCGAACTTCTTTAAAATTTTGGATGCGCTACATTTTAAGGAAAAAAACGTCGAAATTATTGCAGTTGATGGTAATAAAAAAGCTGAAAATGGCATTTTAGATGGTCTTGACGTTTTGAGGGTGCCTACATTTATTGTTTTAGATAAAAAGGGAAAAGAACTTGGCAGGATTATCGAAGGTCCAAAAACAAGCCTTGAAGGTGATTTATTAGCAATATACAAGAAGAAGTCTTAAACTTTTTGAGTGTTTTTTTGGTTCTTGTTGATAGTCTAATGGTTCAGTAGTTGATGGCCTGTTGGTTTATGCTAACTGTACAAGCCATTAACCATAATCTATCAAACCATTAATAAAAATTTATTTACAAACACACTCGAAATCCATTTTACATTTTTACATTTAATACATCTTACATCAATTATTTATTATGTCTGCAGCATTAGAACCAGGTTGGTTAGCCGTTTTAGAGGAAGAATTTGAAAAAGACTACATGAAAAGCCTAAAGTCATTTTTATTGGAAGAGAAAAACAAGGGTGTAACGGTTTATCCAAAGGGCGCAGACATTTTTAATGCATTAAACACTACTCCTTTTGATAAGGTTAAGGTGGTGATATTAGGCCAGGATCCTTATCATGGTGCAGGCCAGGCACATGGATTATCGTTTTCGGTACAGCGTGGTGTGGCAGTTCCGCCTTCATTAAAAAATATTTATAAAGAATTAGAAAGCGATATTGAAGGTTTTAAATCACCAAATCATGGTCATTTAACCCACTGGGCTGAGCAGGGTGTATTGTTGCTGAACGCAACATTAACGGTTCGTGCTTCAGAGGCCGGATCGCACCAAAACCGCGGCTGGGAAATTTTTACAGATGAAATTATTAAAGCATTATCTCAAAAACGCGAACACATTGTTTTCTTGTTGTGGGGTAAATACGCACAGCAAAAGGCGACATTAATTGATCAAAAAAAACATTATGTACTTACTGCTGCGCATCCATCGCCATTTTCTGCCTATAATGGTTTTTTTGGTTCTAAACACTTTTCAAAAGCCAACCAGCTTTTGGTGCAAAACAACTTAAAACCTATCGACTGGAACCTGCCGGCATAATGAATGCTTATTTTATCAGTGGATTAGGTGCGGATAAAAGGATTTTTTCAAAGCTTAAACTCAATGAAAAAATCAATATCATTCATATCGATTGGATTGATCCGGTTAAAAATGAATCGCTGGCTGCTTATGCCAGAAGGTTAAGTAAAATGATCGATCAGTCACAACCTTTCGCACTGATTGGAGTATCCTTTGGTGGAATGATTGCAGTTGAAATAGCCAAAGTATTAAACCCTTTAACAACCATAATTATTTCGAGTACCATGTTAAGTACCCATCTGCCAGCAATATACCGCCTGGCGGGGAAACTTGGCCTGTTAAAATTGATTCCGGCCAAGCTTTTAAAATCATCGAATAAATTCACTCAGAATTATTATTTCGGCACACGGTCCAGCAGTGAGGAAACATTGCTGGGCAAAATTATTAAGGATACAGATCCCTATTTATTGAAATGGGCCATAGGAAGTATATTAAGCTGGGAGAATAAGGTTAAACCGGAAAGAATTTTCCACATCCACGGTACGAATGACAAAATCCTCTATTCCAAAAAGTCAAAACCCGATTTCGTGATCCAAAGAGGAACACACTTTATGGTTTACCAAAATGCGAGGGAAATCTCGGAAATTATTAATGAAATGATATTGAATAGCAAAATCAATTAACATGACTAGATCCGTCACCCTGAATTCATTTCAGGATTGGACTTGCTACCTTTATAGTAAAAAAGGATACCTAAATAAATACTACCTACAGTTTTATATAAACAGTCGTCATCTCGACTGAAGCATAGCGAAATCGAGAGATCTATCTAAACAGATTTCCCGACTGCGTTGCACTCCGCTCGAAATGACGGCCTGGCGTGGCTTATCATCGCAACATCCTATATTAAAATACTTAAGTCTAATATTCTAACGGTACAATAGGCTCTTTTTTGGTTGTCGACATGATCATCATGGTCTGGAAAGTTTTAACCACCGAAATTTTACTGATCTTATCCATAATCAGCCTTTCGTAAGCCTTAATGTCTTTCACATATACCTTTAACAGAAAGTCTGCCTGTCCGGTTACGTGGTGGCATTCTGTAATTTCCTTGATCTGGTTAACCTCGTCCAAAAAGATCTGGATGGTATTGTTTTTATGAAAATCGAGCTGGATCTGGATAAAAGTCTTGATCCCTAATCCCAATTTTTCTTCGTCTACTAAGGCGTGATAACTTTTGATATATCCTGCCATTTCCAGTTTGCGTACACGCTCTAATGTTGGAGCAGGCGATAAACCTATTTCTTGAGACAAAAGCAAATTGGTAATTCTTCCGTTTTCTTGAAGGATTCTTAAAATTTTAAAGTCAATTTTATCTAATTCAGATGCCATAAGGTGTTAAAGGTATTTGAGATTACAAACATAACCAAATTATATTCTAAATTTTAACATAATTTATCATATATATTTTAAATAAAAATTTTTAGATTTACCTAAAAATTTAATTAGATAAACATAAATGCAAAGTTATACGGAAGAGAACTATCTGAAGACGATTTATCATCTCGCCGAGAAAACAACCAATGTACAAACCAATGCCATTGCCGAGCAGATGCAAACCAAACCGGCGTCGGTTACCGACATGATCAAAAAGTTAGCAGATAAAGGTTTGGTTGATTATATAAAATACCAGGGCGTAACTTTAACGGAGACCGGAAAAAATACTGCAATTGATATTGTACGTAAACATAGGTTATGGGAAGTTTTTTTGGTAAACAAATTAAACTTTAAGTGGGATGAAGTACATGATGTGGCCGAAGAATTAGAACATATTAAATCAATTGAGCTCATTGAAAGGTTGGATGAGTTTTTGGGTTTTCCAAAAGCAGACCCTCATGGCGACCCAATCCCAGATAAAAACGGAAGATTTGCCAAAACCCAGTTTATAAAACTGATCGAATTAAAAATGGGCGATTCTGGTACCATTACCGGCGTTAGCCAGCACAGCTCGGCATTTTTAAAACATTTGGAAAAGCTGGGGCTTACATTGGGCAAACAGATCCACATCAGTGATATTACCGATTTCGATGGTTCAGTAGAAATCAGATTATCCGATAAACAGATAAATATTAGTAGAGAAGTTGCAAAACACATTTTAATCAGCAGCGATGGCAAAAACTGAATCGTTAAGTGAAGTACATCAGAGTGTAAATACAGATAAACGTAAGGGTTGGAGAAGGATTTTAGCCTTTATCGGACCAGCTTATTTAATCAGTGTAGGCTACATGGATCCGGGCAATTGGGCCACCGATCTGGCCGGCGGCAGTAAATTCGGGTACCAATTGATATGGGTTTTACTCATGTCGAACCTCATAGCACTGCTTTTACAATCGCTAAGTGCCCGTTTGGGCATTGTACGTGGGCTGGATTTAGCCCAGGCCTCAAAACAGGCTTATCCACGCTGGGCAAACATCCCGTTATTTGTATTGGCACAAACAGCGATTATTGCCTGCGATCTGGCCGAAATCATTGGAATGGCCATCGGTTTACAGCTCCTATTTGGATTGCCGCTGATCTGGGGCATCTCTATTACGATTTTCGATACCATTTTACTGCTGTTCTTATTAAATAAGGGAATGCGGGCTATGGAGGGCTTTATTGTTTCGATGGTTTTTATTGTCGGGATTTCCTTTTTAGTCGAAATGTTTATTGTAGAACCTTCTATAAAAGAAATCGCCAAAGGATTTGAGCCTTCAATATTAAATGGTGATGCCCTTTATATTGCCATCGGGATTATCGGGGCAACTGTAATGCCACATAACCTATACCTTCATTCATCCCTGGTGCAAACGAGAAAGATTGAACGGAGCAACAAAGGGATAAAAGAAGCCCTAAAATTTAACCTGATTGATACTACGGTAGCGTTAAACCTTGCTTTTTTTGTTAACGCGGCGATATTGATCCTCGCTGCAGCAGCTTTCTATAAAAACGGCCTGCACGAGGTGGCTGAAATTCAGGATGCGCATAAACTACTTTCGAATATTTTCGGCCATGTAGCCCCAACCCTTTTTGCCATTGCACTAATTGCTGCCGGACAGAGCTCTACAGTAACGGGAACCTTAGCCGGACAGATTATTATGGAAGGGCATATCAATTTAAGAATTCAGCCTTGGTTGCGCCGCTTAATTACCCGTTTATTGGCCGTTATCCCTGCATTTTTTACTATTCTTCATTATGGAGACGATGCCCTTGGCGGATTATTGGTATTAAGCCAGGTGGTGTTGAGCCTGCAACTGGGTTTTGCCATTATCCCACTGATCCATTTTACCTCAGATAAAAAACTGATGAAAGATTTTGCGATCAAACCATGGGTAAAGGTATTGGCCTGGGCAAGTGCCATCACCATTATTGCGCTTAATGTAAAACTGGTAATTGAAGAAATAAGCGGTTGGGCAAAAGAAGCAAACAACTGGTGGATTTACGTAATTGTACTACCTGTGCTGATCCTGATCGTACTGCTATTACTTTACATTTTTTTCCATCCTTTATTAGAGCGGAAAAAAGAAACCTGGCGGCAACTTGTACCTCATGGAAATGCCCTGGATATCGGTAAAATTGATAAAATTAATTATAAACGGATCGGTATTGCTGTCGATTTTTCTAAAAACGATAAAAACACCATCCGTCATGCCTTAATCCAGGGAGGTAAAGACGCCCATTATTACCTGATCCATGTGGTAGAAACGGCTGCTGCGCGGTACCTTGGAAAGGACGTAATGGACCATGAGACGAAAAGCGATGCCGAAAACCTCGAAAAATACCGCGCCAATCTCGAAGATCTGGGTTACGACTCTACCCCTTTCATCGGATTTGGCAGTACGGGCAAAGCCATTGCCGGTATCAGTAACCAGCATGAAATAGAACTTCTTGTGATGGGGGCGCACGGACATAAGGGTTTAAAAGACCTAATATTCGGCACTACAGTAGATTCGGTTAGGCACAAGGTAAATATTCCTGTATTGATTATCAGGTAAGGTTGTTCAGCTATAAATGATGATTAACCACAGCTAAAAAGCAGGGAATCTATGCTTAGGGTACATCTGTGGTTAAAAAAATGATTATTTATTCACAACCTTCATGAGCTTATTAATGCCTCCATCGCCCGATTGGTACATTAATAATTTACCTGCAGGTGAGTATAAATACATGGAAGGGTATTGTTTCGGTAAAAATGTTGGAATAAACATGCGTTTTTTATCCTGTAATACGAGTACGTTAGGTTTCGCATTTAAACCTTTGGCATAGGAATCGAAAAACTGCGGAATGATATAACCTTCATCCATGGTAATCATATAAATATTTACATCCTTAAACTTAGCATAATTAGTATTCAGGATTTTGCTTTCGCGCTGGCAATGCTCGCAGGTACAATCGAATAGTATAAAGAGATTCTTTTTGCCTTGTTTAATATCGGTATTAGAAAAAGCTTTCCCGTCCAGGCGGTAAAAAGTAAATTGGGGCAACAAAGTTGGCTGTTGTGCTTTTACCTGGAAAGTAAGGGCTAGTAATAAGATTAAAAGTAGGTTTCTGAACTTCATTTTAGGTATTTTATGTTCAAACTTAATTGAATAAATACGAACTTAATAATATATCCTTAGCTTTTACAAACCGATGAGCATTTTATGTGTAAGAAATCAGGTTTCACAAGCACATCGCCAAGAAAACTGACTTCTCTCCAATACAAGTACCATAGCCAGAAAACGAATGTCAGTTTTTCATAGATACTGTTGTCCCGCCATCCGCTTTACTCCTTTGCACTGCGTGTTCGCTCCTGTTGGGTTTAAGGAACAAGGGGCTTGTAAGATGATAAAAGGTTTGTTTCCTTGCGCCGGCCTACGTTAAATAAACCCGATTGCCGCGGAAACCAAAAGCTTTTTCTGCTTTGGTTGCAGCAAAGAGCGCGACTAAAGAAGCCAAAAGAACCAGTCCGTACATTTCCCAATATCAAAGATATCAAGTTTAAATATGCACATTGCCAAGAAACTTGACTTATCTCCAATACAAGCACCATAATTAGAAAACGAATGTCAGTTTTTCATAGGTACTGTTGTCCCGCCATCCGCTTTACTCCGTTGCACTGCGTGTTCGCTCCTGTCGGGTTTAAGGAACAAGGGGCTTGTAAAATGATCAAGGTTTGTTTCCTTGCACCGGCCTACGTTAAATAAACCCGATTGCCGCGGAAACCAAAAGCTTTTTCCGCTTTGGTTGCAGCAAAAAGCGGGACTAAAGAAGCCAAAAGAAACAGTCCGTACATTTCCTAATATCAAAGATATCAAGTTTAAATATGCACATCGCCAAGAAAACTGACTTCTCTCCAATACAAGTACCATAGCCAGAAAACGAATGTCAGTTTTTCATAGATACTGTTGTCCCGCCATCCGCTTTACTCCTTTGCACTGCGTGTTCGCTCCTGTCGGGTTTAAGGAACAAGGGGCTTGTAAAATGACAAAAGGTTTGTTTCCTTGCACCGGCCTACGTTAAATAAACCCGATTGCCGCGGAAACCAAAAGCTTTTTCTGCTTTGGTTGCAGCAAAAAGCGGGACTAAAGAAGCCAAAAGAAACAGTCCGTACATTTCCCAATATCAAAGATATCAAGTTAAATATGCATATTGCCAAGAAACTTGACTTCTTGCTATACAATTAAATTAAAACTAAATTATCACGCCAATTTTTAGGATATTTGCAGCCCGATATTATATTTTATATACAAATGTATATATTACCATAACATACACTTTATTAAATTTTGAAAAACGACATCAACATAAAAAACAAAAGGGCCTACTTCGATTACAATCTGATAGATAAGTACGTAGCGGGTATTGCCCTTTTGGGAACGGAAATAAAAGCGATCAGACAAGGAAAAGCCAACATGACCGATGCATTCTGCACGTTTATCGGTGGCATCCTTTACGTGCGTAACCTGCATGTTTCTGAATACAGCCACAGTTCTTTTTACCATCACGATATTAAACGCGACCGGGCTTTATTACTGCAAAAGAAAGAACTTAGAAAATTGAAAGTAAAAGGAGAGGAAAAAGGTTATACCATTGTTCCTTTACGCATTTTCATCAATGAAAGGGGGTTTGCTAAAATGGAAATTGCCTTAGCTCAGGGTAAAAAAGAATTCGACAAACGCGACAGCATTAAGGATAGGGATACGAAACGCGAGTTGGACAGGGCGATGAAACGGTAAGTTAGTTTGGAATTGAGAGTTTAGAGTTTGAAAGATTTATCCCAAGTAGAATTTACTCAAAACTCCGATCTCCAAACTCAGAACTTAATTACCACGCTTGATCACCTACCAAAGGCACAAACCTAAACGTATCCAGTACAATTTTTTCGTAATCTGTTTCACTTACGCGGATAACTGTGACCATTTTCTGGGTTTTTTCATCCCCCACAGGAATGACCAGGATACCCCCAATTTTTAACTGTTTCAATAAAATTTCAGGTACTAAGGGTGCGCCTGCCGTTACAATAATTTTATCGTAAGGGGCATGGGCTGCAATTCCTTTTGAGCCATCTCCATAATAAAAAGTAGGCCTGTAACCCATTCCGGGTAAAACCTGAATAGTTCTGTTGTAGATATTCTCCTGTCTTTCTATGGTAAAAACATTTGCACCCAGTTCCATTAAAATGCAGGTTTGATAGCCTGAACCCGTTCCGATTTCGAGTACTTTATCGCCATTTTTAATATGGAGCAATTCGCTTTGATAAGCAACGGTATAAGGCTGCGATATGGTTTGTCCATCACCTATCGGGAAAGCAATATCTTTATAAGCCTGGTTCCAAAAAGTTTCGTCGAAAAAGAAATGCCTCGGAACTTTCCCTATAGCTTTCAACACATTTTCATCTTCAATCCCACGAGATTTCAACAGTTCTACCAGTTTTTTCCTCGCCCCACGTTCCCGGTAATTATCAACAAATTTGTATGCCATGAAATCAAAATTAACGTTTCTTGAACGGCGATACAAGGGTATGATGAGAGAATGATAGAATTAGTGAATGGATTACCTGAATTAGAGAATGATACATTATCCACATCAGTTAAGGATTGAATGACTGAATTGCTTAATGAGTGAATGGGATTGATATGAGTAGATGATAAAAGGATCCAAATAATAGAATAATCTAACCCTCTTCAATCATTGAAAACTCGATCATCTGGTCATTTCTTAATAACCTGAACTCCATCATTATTTAATGAAAAATTGTTTTGTAAACGCCCATGGCTGAACCAATTCATCATGCTGAATTCATTTTATAAGCAGAAATAGTGTTTTCAACTGCCTTGTAGCTACTTCGTGGTCAGCATCTTTTAAGCAGGAAAGCCACTGAAATTCAGGGTGATGGCCGCTTTAAATTAAAAAGCCGATTTAGCAACCAAAAGGTAACATTAATAATCCAGGCTAATACGGATCTACATCAATCTGGGTAAAAACGCCTTTAAATTCCTTCGTTGCATTAAACTCTGTCAGGGTTTCTCTTAAAGCATCTTTAACTTTCTGAATAGCTGTATGTTTATCTGCTTTGATGATGATCTGTTTGATATAAAGGTTCCTGACGCGGCTAATTAAAGGTTGTTCCGGGCCTAAAACCCTTTTACCGAACTTTGCCTTAAGGATATTAGCCAGTGTAAGTGCAGCGTGGTCCAAAACATGAGAATCTTTATGTTTAACGTACAAAAATATCATCCTCGAAAATGGCGGGTACAGAAATTTCTCCCGTTCGGCAATTTCGTCGTTGTACATGCCTTCATAATCGTTGTTCACTACCTGCCTGATGATCCTGTTTTCAGCATCGTAAGTTTGGATACAAACATTTCCCTGATCGGCCCTACGTCCTGCCCTGCCCGCCACCTGTGCCAGCAACTGGAAACTGCGTTCGTAGGCACGGAAATCGGGATATCCCAATAAAGTATCGGCATTAATTACACCGATCAGGCTCAGGTTATCGAAATCCAATCCTTTAGCCACCATCTGTGTACCGATTAATATATCTGTTTTCTTTTCCTGAAAGTCGTTTAAGATCTGCTGCAGACCATTTTTGGTACGGGTGCTGTCCATATCCAAACGGGCAATGCTTACCTCCGGGTAAAGTAATCTGAGTTCTTCTTCTATACGCTCGGTACCAAATCCTTTTTGCTCTACATGAACGGAGCCACAAGCCGGACAGACATTGACACTGCTCTGCTGATAACCGCAATAGTGGCAGTGTAATTTGCCACTGCTTTTATGATAGGTTAAACTGACATCGCAATTTACGCATTTCGGCGTATACCCACAGGTTGCGCAGATGAGAATGGTGGCATAACCTCTTCTGTTCTGGAACAAAACAATCTGTTCTTTTTTAGAAAGAGCGAGATCAATATCTTTGATCAGGACACTCGAAAAATATGAACTCATTGTTTTTTTCTTAGTTTCTTCAGAAATGCTCACTACCTGCTGGTTAGGTAACTGAACCCCGCCAAAACGTTCTTTCATCTCTACAAGACCATATTTTCCCTGTAAAGCATTATAATAACTCTCCAAAGATGGGGTGGCCGAACCCAAAACCACTTTTGCCTGGTGCAGGTACCCTAAGTAAATAGCAGCATCCCTGGCTTGGTAACGTGGTGCAGGATCGTATTGCTTATAAGATGACTCATGCTCTTCATCAACCACAATTAATTTTAAATGCTGAAAAGGAAGGAAAACAGCTGAGCGGGCACCCAAAATTACCTTATATGCACCTGTTCTTACTTTATTCCAGATTTCTACCCTTTCGCTATTGTTAAATTTGGAATGGTATACCCCGATCGAATGGCCAAAATAATGTTTTATACGCTCAACAATCTGCGTGGTTAATGCAATTTCGGGAAGCAGGAATAACACCTGCCCATCTGTATTCTGGATAATTTTTTCGATCAGTTTAATATAAACCTGTGTTTTTCCCGATGCGGTAACCCCATGCAGCAAAACCACTTCTTTTTCTTCAAAATGCCCGTTAATTTGGCTTAAAGCCTTCTGCTGGCTTTCGTTCAGTTCGAAATTGGTATTAAACTCTTCATCATGAACGGCTAAACGGCTAACCGGCCTTTTCATTACCACGAAAATTTCCTTATCGGTTAAAGCCTTGAATGCGGCCGGCCCGCAGTTGCTTTCAGCCAAAAGCTGTTCTTTAGAAACCGGCAAATTAGATTTTTTCAGTTTAAGATAGCCTAACAACGCATCCAATTGTTTAGGTGCTTTATCAAGTACATTGAATAACTGCTTTAAATTCTCTTCATCGCTATAAAAATCGTTCAATATTACAAACGATTTAAGCAAAGGTTTATACTTCTGTACCACCTCTTCTGCCACCAGGATCAACTCTTTATCCAGTAAATGATTGATGATCGGATATACTGTTTTCTGTCCGAGCAGCTTAGAAACATCGTTAACCGTAAGCTTTTCCTGCTGTTTTAAAGCACCGATAATGATTTCCTCCTTATCGGTGAGATCGGCATTACCGTTATAATCTTCGCGAAGGATCAGGATGGTTTCGCTCGCCAGTTTTAAACTGGCAGGCAATGCGGCAGCCATTACATCGCCTTCGTTGCACATGTAATAGCCGGTCATCCAGCTCCAGAATTTAAGTTGGGTAGGTGTAATTACAGGTTCGGCATCTACCACATCTATAATGTATTTTGCTTCGTATACGATAGGTGGAACAGTAGTAATGCCACTGATAAGCGCTGTATAAATGCGGTGTTTCCCAAACTGAACCACCACACGTTTCCCAATGGCAATTTGATCGTTCAGATCAAAGGGCACACGATAAGTATAGTTTTTCGCCAAAGATAAAGGCAAAATAACTTCAACAAAAAGTGTTTCTCTTTCTGTAAAAATATCGTTTTCAAAACTGTTCATTATTTATCTTTAAATGCAGCAAAAAAGAGCATTATCCATCCCAGCACCAATAAAAGTCCGCCAATTGGTGTTAACGGACCAATAAACTCCGTAAAAGCCAAGTGCGAGATACTCCGTGTAGCCAACAAATACAGCGAACCTGAAAAAAGAATAATTCCAGATGTAAAACAGAAGTAGGCAATATTGATCAGCTTGTTCCGGTAGCGTGCAAAAGTAGAAAGGTATAATAATGCAAAGGTATGATAGAACTGATAATCAACACCTTTTTGCCATATTTCAAGTGATGGTCCATCGATTAAGGCTTTTAAACCATGGGCTCCGAAAGCACCCAGTAAAACAGCAACAGCACCAAAAAAAGAAGCAGTAAGGATTATTCGTTTATTCATAATGATTTGCGAGTAGCAGTCGCTAAATTAATAAATTGACCCAGAACTTCTCACTAATCAATGTAATAAATTAAATTTGTTGCACGGTAGATGAAAAAGATCATAATTCTAACAAGTGCATTATTTTTAGGCGTAGCCCTTATGGCTTACCTCTATTTTTCGAAATTGGGTACAGATAATGATGCGAAAGACCTTGCCCTGCAATCTGCAACCAATAATGCCGCCCTGGTATTTTCTTTTCAGAACGACAAAGGTTTTTATGATATTATGGAAGGCCAGCAGCTTATCCAAAAGGTTTTAGGAAAGGATAAAATGAACCTCTTAAAACGATTAAAAGCAGAAATCATAGATGATAATGGACTTAACAAATACCTAAAAGATCAACAGGTATACATTAGTGTATTGCCCGACTCCAATAAAACTTTAAATTTCCTGATCACTTTACAGGTACAGCCCCATAACGACATTAAAAAATTCTACACGGAACTAAAAGCCAAGAAAGCAGTCAGCAAAAGCTCAAAAGAACTCTACACCATTAAGTTAAAGGATAGTTTGCTGGTTTATCTTGGCGTTCACGGTCAGGTTTTAACCGTTTCTACTTCCTTAAAGCTGATTAACGATGCCAATGTACGTTTATCTGAAAATCCATTTACCGATTATATTAAAGAGAATAACCGGCAGATTAAAAATGTGCTGGTACATGTTTACATCAACTTTAACCAGGCTCCTTTACTGTTAAAGAATATCATTGCAGGAAACATCAACGGAGAAATTGCCATTTTTAATAAACAGAACACCTTTGCAGTACTCAATTACAACTTTAGCAAAGAAAAGATCCTCTTTAGCGGAAATACGGAGTTAAAGGATCAGCAAAACTACCTTAAACTGTTTGAAAACACCGCCCCGCAAAGCACTTCAATACAGAATATATTGCCAGACAATACGGCAAATTATACCCTGTATGCCTACGATGAGTATAAAACATGGTTAAAAAAACTCAATAACTGGCAAGAACAGAAGAAATTAAGCAAAAAAAGCAGTGAAGTAATCAAAAAAGTAAAGGACGAATATCGAACAGACCTGAATGCAATATTCCCAGTTTATACGAAAAACCAGTTTATACTTTTCCAGTTAAGCACAACCGAAAAATTAGGAGCAATTTCTTTATCAGATGGCGAAAAAGTAAAACAACTCCTGTTGGATGTGAGTGCCGACTACAATGAAGACATCAGGCTATTTAAATCATCTGATATTTTATACAGCTACTTTGGCGAGCCTTTTAAAAAATTCGGAAGGCCATATTATACCATAATAGATAATAATTTAATTATGGCCAATAATGCAAGTACCGTCCAGTCGTTTTTAAATGATTACAAAAATAACAGGCTTTTGATCCAAACCCCACAGTATTTGGATGCGGTTAATCAGATTTCGACTACTTCGAATGTAAGCTATTATATAAATGCTAAAAATTCGGCGGATATTTTCAGGAACACCATACAATTGGGTTTTTACAAACATTTAAGGGCCGATAGCGGTTTAAAAAGTTTCGATACTTTTTATTACCAGATGAGTGCAGACCGGAACAAATTCATAACTAACTTGCTTTTAAACAAATATTTAAAACCAGAAATACCAGATTCGTTAAGTAACCGTTAATTTCGTTAAGTAACCGCTGATAAAAATTATCCCAAATAAAACTATTTACATGAAGAAACTTTTACTCGTTTTACTGGCTTTAACCAGCTTTGGGGTTACAAATGCACAACAATATGCACTTTTTGGCACGAAAACCATGTTTGATGCATTCGAAAACCCTTCTCAAAAATCCTTTACGCTGGATTCGTCGCGAAAATTTTCTTCGAATTTCTTTCTGCCATATTTTGGAGTAAACGCAATCAATAAGGGCAGCTCTAAATACATTATCAGAAGATTAACCCAGGAGGGTGAGTACAATACTTCGGGTTTACCGATCGGCACGGGAGAAATTAACCATTTTTTCGAAAACAGTAACGTTTACGTGGCCACCTTCAGGCTCTTCAAATCATACAAGTACCAAAAAGAAATGGGATTTGCATGGCAGATCAGGTCGGATGCCCATATCGATTACACTAATGAAACCCTGGCTATTTTTGATTCTTTTGAACGTTTTACACCAGGTAGACCATACACTGGCATATTCGATACAAAAGGATACGAACAAAGTTACCACCAGTTCAGCTTTACTTACCGCGAAAACTGGAACAAGAGGCTTGCCTTTGGTTTAAAAGCCAGTTTATTGAGCGGAATCCTGTATAACAAACTCGATATTTCCAATTCCTATCTCTATGTCGATCCGGACGCTTCGGCCATGCTGATCGGTTTAGATGGAACTTATTCGGCCAACTTTTCTGATTTTAACGAAGTAGACAAGAAAAATTTCTTCCCTAATTTCAAAAACCCGGGTTTATCATTGGGCTTTGGAACCAATTATACTACCAAAAGAGGTTTGTTTTTAATGGCTAACGTTAAAGATCTGGGTTTTATATGGTGGCGGAGCAATACACAACGCACTACCATAAATCAATCGAAAGTGATCGAAAACCTGGAGGGTAACCAATCCAATACCAACCAGGAGATAAAAGATATCTTTCTTCTTGCTCAGCAGCCTAAAAAGTTTTTGGCCCCTACCAATGCCAAGCTGGATGTTTACCTGTCTAAACGTTATGGCTTTTATAAACCTGCATTGGCTGTTTCGAAAAACCTGTTTTACAAAGGAGGAGATATTGCCTTTGTAAATACCTTTATTGCCAACGATTTTTCGGGGAGCATAACGCCTTTGTATAATTTAAACGGTGTTTTTATGGTGGGTTTACAAGGTAAATATCAAACCCCCAATTTCGAACTGTTTTTAGGCACCGATAATTTAGTTGCAACGAGTTTCCAAACCATCGGAACAATTAAAAAGGATGCTTCTGTAGGCAGCGGACCTAATGGTGCTTCTTTTTATATGGGGGTAGGCATTAAATTTGGCAATGTGGTTAATCATCCACAATTTGCCGATATCATACCCGGCATTAATGATAAAAGTGATGGTGGCAGTTTCTTTAAAAGCCTGTTTTCGATCTTTAAAAGAAAATAAGCTTAACCTTGCGCCTGTTGTTTTTTAGATTGGGTAACCACAAAATCTTTCAGGTAAAAAGGTTCGAAGTAAGCTACATCCTCAAAATTATTTTTATCAAAAGCCTGGCTGGCTAATTTCGACATATAGGGTGCAGAATTAAAATTACCTGTGTTGAACGTTGCGTTCGGATGTGTTAAAACCTCGGCACATTTAGCAGCTCCATCCCCCAAAAAGGTAATGCTTTGCTGAGAAAGAAAAGTACTGAAGCTTGTTTCATCGATAATTTTGGCCTCAGTTGGCAGTAACAGGTTTAATAAAGGATCGAAAACAGCTGTATATACCTCCATCCTCCGGGCATCTATCATCGGGCAGATCAAACCTGAATAACCCGGGTTTTCAGCTAAAAAACCTGCTGCCATCATTTCCAATGTTTCAATGGCGATTAAAGGCTTATCTAAGGCATAACAGAGCCCTTTGGCAGTAGAAACACCAATCCTCAGACCGGTGTAAGAGCCCGGTCCTTTACTTATGGCAATCGCATCCAATTCCCGGTAGCCTAACCCTGCAGTTTTAACCACCTCATCAATAAACAGAGTAAGGTTTGCGGCATGCAGATTTTGTCCTTTCTCTTCTTTAAATGAAATCGTTTCGCCGTTAACAGATAATGCTACCGAACAGATTGCTGTAGCGGTTTCTATTTGAAGTATTTTAGCCATGAGGCAAAGATAAGTAAAAATG
Organism: Pedobacter zeae; assembly: GCF_014196715.1. GTDB lineage: Bacteria > Bacteroidota > Bacteroidia > Sphingobacteriales > Sphingobacteriaceae > Pedobacter > Pedobacter zeae. The sequence goes on along the minus strand of NZ_JACIEF010000001.1, from coordinate 575,693 downwards.
GAAAATGGAAGAGGGATTATGGAAGATGGGTAGCGTTAGTCTGCAGTCTTTAGTCCTAAGTCCAAAGTAAGTTAGGCCGGATTTAAGTAGAACAAAGATACCGTGCTATGGCCTAGCTGAATGCAAAGTAACGACTATAAAGTCATGACGAACAACTTTTTACAGAACAATATTGATGATAGTGTAATCTAAAGACAATTAAAACCAAAAAAATAGATTTCCCTGTTCTGATATGCGGTGTAAGTGATGGCCGCTTTGACCGGCGTTATATAAAACAACAAGCGATTTGAAAAGCAAACCAATGAAATTGAACCAATTAACTAATAACTAATGAACTAATGCCTGATAAACCCCGTTACGGTACCGGATCATGCCCGTGTTTACCCCAGGGATGGCACCTGCCAATGCGTTTTAGTGCCAGCCAGCCACCTTTAAAGGGTCCGTGTTTTTTAATGGCTTCTATACCATATTGTGAGCAGGTTGGTGTAAAACGGCAATTTGCCCCAAGCATAGGTGATATGGCGTATTGATATATTTTGATCAAACCTAAAAAAAACCAACCAAAAATTTTATTGATGAATTTCATTGGGCTGGATTAAATTATGGAAACGCTTAAAGGTAGCGATCAGTTTTTTCTCGATAAAAGCAAATTCATACTTATCCTTACCGACAAACTGGATGGAAAACAAAAGCAATCCCCTATCGGTAGGTAATGGAAGATATAATTTATCTTGTTTATTTAGGCGATAGGCCTCGCGGATGCGGCGTTTGAGCAGATTACGGTCAATGGCGCGTTTATATCTTTTTTTAGGAACATTGATAACCACTTGTGCCTGCACATCAGCCGGTTGATCGATAAAAAGATAAGAAACGCGAAAAGGGTATAATAAAAAAGAAGAACCGTTTTTAAACAACAGGTCTAAATGTTTCCTGCTGCATAACCGTTCTTCTTTCCTGAATGTGTACATAGTTTTGATTGATAAGTGCAGATTTTGATCTGCCAATTCCGGATTAACGGAAAAGCAATCAAAAATTATGCTTTATGCTTGCGTTCGTCAGAAACTGTTAATCTTTTTCTTCCTTTAGCACGACGTGATGCTAATACCCGTCTGCCGTTAGCTGTTGCCATTCTTTCGCGGAAGCCGTGTTTGTTTCTTCTCTTTCTTTGCGAAGGTTGGTATGTTCTTTTCATGACTGTATATTATCTGTTGTAAAATTAAGAGGTGCAAATATAAAGCGATTTCTCTACAAATGCAAGAGTGATTAATTATTATTTTTCTATTTAAATGCAAATGTAGAAAATCTTTTTTGGAAAATGAGGCTAATGGCTTGTATATATCACTTTCGTCAAACGTTGATGCGGAACGAAAATAGGCGTATTGCACTTTTTCTACCCCTGGATTCGTGCCTAAGGGATGCACATCATCTAATGCGCCGGAAAGGAACACAGGCTGTTAATAGGAGCACCTGCCACCGAAAAAAATCTGAGGGCAGTGGAAATCCTTTTTGCCTGCCTGAAGCACAGTTGAAGGGCAAAAAAGATTGTAACGGAAAGCAGGACAACCAATAATTTGCGCAGTTGATTGCTTTCCATAAATTAGGACTAATGATCCGCTTTTAAAAGAATCTATCTTCTTACAAACCTAAAGCCGCCTTCAATTTCACATAGCCTGTTTTACTTACCGGCAACCAGATATCCGATTTTAATAACACCACATAGCTGTCTTTCTCTTTAAGTTCTATTTTGGTTACCTGCGCCAGGTTAATGATGTAAGAGCGGTGTATCCGGATAAATTGGGCTGCATCAAGCGTCTGTTCGAAATAAGCCATGGTTTTATTCTTATAGAACGAACCTTCAACGGTACTTAATTTTACATAATCATCATCTGCTTCCAAATAATTGATATCTGCTACAGGGATAATTTTGATTACGCCGTCTTTTTTTACCACTACCCTATTGTTTTGCGCAGGACTTAATGCGGCTGCATCTAAAACTGCTTCGGTATTTTCGGTTTTGTTTAATTTATTGGGCAACTTTTTAATGGCTGCATCAAAGCGCGATTTATCGATCGGTTTGAGCAGGTAATCAACTGCATTCACTTCAAATGCCTTAATAGCATACTCATCAAAAGCGGTGGTAAAAATAACTGCAGGTTTATCTTCTACCAGTTCGAGCATTTCGAAACCACTGATCTTCGGCATCTGGATGTCCAGAAAAATCAGATCGGGTTTGTATTGGGTAATTGCTTTTAAGCCTTCAAATCCATCACTGCATTCGGCCACAACCTCTATTTCTGCATGATCGGAAAGATAAAATTTTACAATATCTCTTGCTAAAGGCTCATCGTCAATTAGTATTGTTCTGATCATTTTTCTGTGGAATTTTTAGGGTGGTAATATATAAATTATTTGCCTCAATATCGGTTTGTAATAAATGGGTATTTGCAAATAACAGATATAACCTGCGTTTAATGGCACTTAAACCAAAACCTGTTCCGCCTGCGGCCTTCATCTCCGGATCGAAAGGATTCTGTACGCGCAATTGTAAGATATTATATTCAACGGTAACATCAATTTTAATGGTAATGCCTGCAGAAGTATTGTAAAGCCCGAATTTAATTGCATTTTCTACAATTGGCTGCAGCAAAGTACCGGGCAGGCAGAGTTTCAGGGTATCTTCGGCTACATTTACCTCTACGTTTAATCTATGGCTAAACCTCACTTTTTCGATATCAAGGTATAATTGGATATATTCCATCTCCTCTTCTACCGAAACCCATAATTCGTCATCTCGTTTTAAGGTACCACGAAGGAATGAAGCCAGCTTGGTAATCATCACCCCTGCTTCTTTCGGGTTCACCATGGTCAGCGCAAATACAGAATTTAGACTGTTAAACAGAAAGTGTGGCTGTAATTGGTGTCTTAATTTATTCAGTTCTGCTTCTTTGGCCAGGCTTTTAGCTGCAGTAAGCCTTTCGTGTGTTTCGGATTGCTCTTCGAGCCTGTACCATAATATATTGGCCAATGCGCACCATCCCAGGCACATAAAAGAAAGGAGCCCGCGGAAAGCAAAGGAAAAATTATAGAAATCCTGATAAGCCTTATAACCGGCAAAAACGAGAAGCATAACATATTTTGCGATATAAATGATCACAAAGGTTAATGCGAGCGTAATAATGAGCACATAAAGGATACGTTCATTTTTAGGTTGATAATACCCGAGCATATTGCTCACTGCGATGCAGGCCAGGGCCAATAAAAAATTATTCACCAGGCTATCGGTTACGGATATCCACCACGAAAAATTCACCACATAATGTAATCCAACACCACATATCACCGTCCAAACTATTGCAAACGCGAGTGATGTTTTCTGTATCTGTGGAACGGATAAAGGTCTAGTTGTCAAAACGGTTCTGATTAATTAATGATTGATTACGGTGTTCGAGTTTTTCGAGATAGTGGTCAACTGATTTCGGTTCAACAATCCTCGAACTTACTTCTACACCATCGGCAGGCTCTTCTACCTCCGATATTCCCCCTATCCCAATAAACTTCCATACTACTTTATCGCCAACACAGTTATTAAAAGGCTGATTAAAATGAACGGCATTTAATTTAGCCTTTTCTAAGGCCTGCATCGTACCGTCTGCCTGTATCAAACGTGTTTGCTCATTAAACTGAGGAGTATGTTTCCCCTCACCACAAATTACCTGATAGATACAATTTACTGCAAACCATTTCATAGGCAATGTTTTATAATCAATGTTTAGAAACTTTTAATCTCGATGCCTCCAAATAATGCTGTGCCATCCAAAACCAGTGTTTTTGTCATTTCGGATACCGGCATTACATGCGATCTTTTATCTTCAACGCTTCCGAACAATGCAGTTACGTTCGATTTGATAGCCCAATTTTGCGGTACAATCAGTTTGATGCCCCCAAAAACGGCAGTTACATCGAGCGAAACCGTTTCGGCGAAATCGGCCTGGGTCATGATAATATCCGCCCCGCCAAATACTGCTGAAATATCACCGCCCTGAAAATTCTTCGAATAAACTGTCTGCGTACTTCCGCCAAATACCGCCATCACTTCAATTACATCATTGTTGTTAGCCGTTTTATCATTGGCTGTTCCCTCCAGGTTAAAGCTGGCCTTTTTCCTGTCCCTGCGCCGCTTTCCAAAAAATTCTGTATCTTTAGGCCTGAAGATCAGGAAGCCTCCGATGATCACCAAACCAACACCTAAAGCATATTTGGAAGGATCGAAATTCAGGTCTGGTATATCATCCAAAGTATTATAAGCACCGATCAAAATCAGGATCAACCAGGCTATACCTTTAAAGTTACGACGAACGCCTATAAATACACCAATTAAGATTAAAAAATTAGACCAGCTCAATATCCATCCTGGGATATTTAAGTTCATATTGTTTAACAAAAGTGCGAACCCGATGATCGCTATGATGAAGCCACTTAAAGCCCGTCCCGGATTTTTAGTGCTGTTATTATCGTTATGATTAAGGTTATCCATGTGTGTAAATTTAATGATTCAAAAGTATCGATAAGTGCTTATGCATTATATACACCGGGCGCAAGAATTGGCTAAAAGGCGGTAAGCGGCCTTATTTTATCGGTGAAAATTATTTTGCTATTTTGAGGCCATGAAATTATTCTTATTAATGATCAGCCTCAGCATTTCTACGGCACTATATGCACAGGAAATAAGCAGCCATTACAAAATTTACGACGTAAAAAAGCAAAAGAACATTTCGGTAGATGATATTATCGCAGATATGGCCATGGCTGATGTGCTCTTTTTTGGTGAAGACCATAACGATTCCATAGGGCATTACCTGGAAACCGAAATTTTTAAAAAACTCAGCACTGCATATCCCAACAAAACGGCTTTATCGCTGGAAATGTTCCATACCGACGTGCAACCTGAAGTAGATGAATATTTAGCAGGACTGATTTCTGAGAAGAATTTTATTAAGGAAGGCAGGGCCTGGGGAAATTATAAAGACTACAAACCCCTTATAGAATATGCCAAAGCGAACAACATTAAAGTAATTGCGGCCAATGCTGCCACCCGGTATAGCAACGCGGTTACCATGGGCGGATTAAAGGTATTGGAAAATTTTCCTAAAACCTCGTTCAGCTTTTTGCCCCCTGCACCTATCGATACTGCACAAGGCAGGTATTATGAAAAATTTATCGAAACTATGGGTGGCCACGGTATGGGATCGATGAAAATTTACCAGACCCAAAACCTGTGGGATGCTACCATGGCCTGGTCTATCAATAAATTCTTAAAATCTAATAAAGGAATAAAAGTGCTACAGCTTAACGGTCGTTTCCATAGCGATGAAAAATTGGGTACAGTGGCGAAATTATTAAAAGCCAACCCAAAGGTAAAAATCCTGAATATTTCTTCGTTTTCTGATACCGGCTTTGCCCATCCGGACTGGAACAAATTCAAAACCCTTGGCGACTACATCATCATAACCGATCCTGCAGTAAAAAGAAGTTATTAAAAACAAAAAAGTCGTTCCAAAGTTAAATTGAAACGACTTTTATATGATGCTTTTTGTCTATTATGCTTTAGCTTTTAACAAATCTCTGATTTCGGTTAAAAGTACTTCTTCTTTTGTAGGTACAGGAGCGGCAGCCGGAGCAGCTACTTCTTTCTTTTTCAGGTTATTTGCTCCTTTAATAATTAAAAAGAGTACAAATGCCACAATAATAAATGAAATTACCTGCGACAGGAAATTACCATACTTAATGGCCGTGCCTGCGATGGTAAGCTTGCTTAGGTCTTCTAAACCTGCTGCTTTTAATGCAGGGCCCAACACTGCGGGGGTAATAATGTCTTCAACCAGGGAGCTCACAATCTTACCAAATGCAGCACCAATAATTACACCCACCGCCAGGTCAAGTACGTTTCCCTTAACGGCAAAATCTTTAAATTCTTTTATAAAGCCCATGTTTTTATTAAGTTTTAGTTTTTATTCACTAAAATAGCAAACATTAAACTCAATACAAATGTTTATGAAATAATTTTAGAACCAGGCATACGAATAGCATTTAGTTCAAATCAGCAGAATATCTGAAATCTATTGTTTATTTTTGCTCCATTCTTTTATAATTACTATGCTAAAGCAACACTTACAACAAAAATTATTACAAAAGTTATCACCACAACAAATACAGTTTATTAAACTGTTGCAGGTGCCAACCGTAGCTTTAGACACCCGTATAAAGGAAGAACTTGAAGAGAATCCCGCGCTTGAAGATCCAAGCCTAATGACTCAGGATGAGCCAAAGAGCGAATATGATGACTTAAACGACAGGTCTGAAGATTACGAACAATCATCGGAAGATGCCGGCATGGATGAATTTAATGTAGATGATTATCTACAGGACGATTCTACCAACGATTACAGTACAAACTACAATAATGGCGATGATGATGAGGAGAAAAAAGAAACTCCAATCGCCATTGAAAGTACATTTTTTGAAAGTTTACAAGAGCAATTGGACCTTATTCCGCTATCCGACCAGGATTTTATTGTTGGCAAACAGATTATTGGCAGTTTAGATGATGATGGCTATTTGCGCCGTCCGTTAGGTTCTATGATCGATGATCTTGCTTTCTCTCAGAATGTAATGGTGGAGGAAGAAGATGTATTGGAAATGTTGAAACTGATCCAGGGTTTTGATCCTCCTGGCATTGGCGCAAGAGACCTGAAAGAATGCCTGTTGATCCAGCTAAAAAGGAAAGACACGAACAATCCGATTATAGTTAAAGCGATGAATGTTGTAGAAAACTATCTGGATGAGTTTACCCGTAAACATTACGATAAATTAGAGAAAAGTTTAGGTTTAGACAGCGAGGAACTTAAAGAGGTGGTTAACGAAATTTTGCGTTTAAACCCAAAACCGGGTGATGCCAACCAGGTTACCACCAAACAGATGCAGATCATTCCTGATTTCCATATCAGCAATAATGATGGGGTGTTAATATTGACGCTAAATTCGAAAAATGCCCCTGAATTAAAGGTAAGCAGGTCTTACCAGGAGATGTTTGAACATTATGACAAATCTTCGTCAAAAGATAAAAAGCTGAGGGAAGCCGTTCAGTTTGTAAAACAGAAACTGGATTCGGCCCGTTGGTTTATTGATGCAATTAAACAAAGACAACAAACTTTGTTAAAAACAATGAACGCTATTATGCACTACCAGTATGAATATTTTTTAACAGCTGATGAGCGTAAAATGCGTCCGATGATCTTAAAAGACATTGCCGATAAAATCGACATGGACATTTCAACCGTATCGAGGGTGGCCAACTCTAAATATGTACAAACAGAATTTGGCACTTTTCTGCTAAAATCTTTCTTCTCAGAAGCCATCCAAACCGAAAACGGTGAAGAAGTTTCGAACAAAGAGGTTAAAAAAATATTGGAAGATTGCATTGGCAATGAAGATAAACGCAAACCTTTAGCGGACGAAAAATTAACCGAAATCTTAAAAGAAAGAGGTTATAACATTGCAAGAAGAACGGTTGCCAAATACCGCGAGCAAATGAATATTCCCGTAGCCAGACTCAGGAAAGAACTTTAGATCAGTTAGCAATTACCAATGGCTAGTTTACAATTCGAAGCTTACAGTTACTTATTTAACGTATAAAATTGTAAATTACCAACTGAAAGCATTGCGATCCAAATATAAAGGGTGTATTTATTGTGATTGAGAAATGGGCAGTTTTGTGTGCCTGGCAGCTTCAGTCCCGCTTTCCATTCCAAGTCCGCACTCCATTCCTCGCTTACGGGCTTTGCAATGCAATCGGGTTTAAGAACATGGTTTCTACAATCTCAAAAAATGAAAAACTGGTGTGGCCATCCAGCCCCCGGCTGAAGGTTTTGCGTTCCGACACATATGCAACGCACTCTCATAAAACTGAATACCAACATATTACCACATTTTAATATATGATGGTACCTTGTAAATATTATTCAGCAACAGGCCCAATACAATTTCATGACTACCATTACTTACCTGATTTAGTTGTGAAGTGGTAAAATCGTAAGAATAAGTAAGGTTAACCATTTTACCGATATTAAACCCCGCCATCGCCGCAAAAGAATCGTCTTTACGATAGCTTCCACCCAACCAGATTTTATCCTTGAATGCCAGTTTCATATTTAAATCAAAAGAAACAGGCGTTGGCGATACGTATTTGATCATTACCGAAGGTATAGCTGAAATCTCATCATCTACAAAGAATTTATATCCCCCAGTAGCAAAATAATGAGGCACTTCTTTTCCCATATTATAACTGTTGTCTCCCGTAAAACTTAACTTCTGAGGTAAAATTTGCTGTACAGAAATACCCGCAAACATCCTGGCACCATATAACCATAAACCTAAGCTTAAATCGGGTTTTACCTGGTTAATCAGCGCCCTGTTCATAACCGGATCAATCGGGGTATCAAAAGTAAGTGCATTTACATCCAATGAAATACTCGAAATACCTGCGGCAATGCCTGCTGACAAATTAAAATTATTGCTCAGTTGTAAATGGTAAGCATAGGTTACATTGGCATCCAATCTTTTTATCGGTCCGGTTTTATCCAAAACAGCTGTTAGCCCCATGCCGTGATGAGAAGGCGACGACATATAGTTCTGCATATAATTCCGGTCCATCGGGTTGCCGGTTTGCTCAGGAAACGAGGTCAGTGCATTGCTCCATAACTGGTTGTCGCCCAATGCCCAATGTGCAGATGCAAAAGAAGTTTGGGGCGCATCGGTAATACCCGACCACTGTTTACGGTATCCTGCCTTAAAATCGAGGTAATTTTCAATTCCAGAGAGCGCCGGATTTAATAGGTACTGGTTAAAAATGTACTGGGTATATTGCGGCTTTTGCTGTGCAAAAACATTAACGGTTGCAAAAAGCGCAAATATGGTAATAAGCTTCTTCAATTTATCTGATTATGGTAAGTGGTCCTGTTATGGTTTTTCGTCCGTTCTGTGGATTGATAATGTAATAATAAACGCCCGTTGGAAGCGGTTCATTTTGATAAGTCCCATCAAAAGGAACTTTATAGCCATTGCTAAAAAATACCCTGTTCCCATTTCGGTTAAAGATCTCTACGGTAGCATTGGGATAAGAATCTAAATATTTAATATTCCAGGTATCGTTCACATTATCGCCATTTGGTGTAAAAGTATTGGGTGGATTTAAGGCTTGTAACACCTTAACCAATACTTTTGATGTTGCTGAACAGCCATTGGGTTGTGTGGTTACAGTTAAAGTATATTCTGTATCCTGATCGGGTGAAGCCATGGGGTTTAACACATTGGTTTTATTTAAACCGGTTGCCGGCGACCATTCGTATTTTAAATTAGCGCCTTCAGCAGTTGCCGGAATTTCAATCTGTCCGCCGGCTAACATGTAGATCAACGTACCCGCATAGGCCACCGGGGAGGCATACACTTCAATCGTTTTGCTGATGGAAGAAGAACAATCGTTATCACCTTTAAAAGTATAGGTGATGGTGTGTGGTCCTAGCCCTGCTATTTTAGGATTAAAGGTCCCATCTGCCTTCATGCCATCACCACTATATATGCCTGGCCCACCATTCATTTCTTCTCCGGCTTTCTGTTTAGCCTGCGTAATTAAAACTGTACCGTCGGCCTGACAAACAGGGGCCATATCCTCAAACACCAATTGCGGCATGGGTTTTACAGTAACATCGTCTGTATAATCTTTAAAGCAACTTTCTCCTGAATAGGCAACCAATCTCACTTTAAATATGCGACTGGCATTCCCGCCAAAAGTTTCATATTTAATAGATATATCACTGTCATCCGGATAAGGGATCGTTTTGTAAATAGTAGTCTCATTTTGAGAATCTCTATAAATCTCAATTTTGGTAATTTTGCCAGCAAAAGTGCTTGAAGTGTTTTTGATTAATATCTCGTCGCTTACACAAACATCGTTTTTCACCTTTTCAAACTTTGCCTCTTTAACGGCTCCGTTAACAGTAAATCTCTTTGAAACAGGAATTTCGCAGCCATTTTGATTCTTTGCCATCAAAATCACATTATAATTTCCCGTTGCAGTGGGCATAAAAGCACCGTCGACACCAGTTGAAGTGGCTACCACATTATTGTTATCATCAAGGTATTGCCATTTAAACGTTAAATCCGTTGTGCCTGCATCTACATTTCTGGATGTATTTTTAAATCTGGCCACGCCATCGGCCAAACAGAAATCCGGAAGCATGAAATCTATATCCTTAGGTGGATCGTAAACTGTTATGCTAACATGCTTGGTTCCGGTACACTTCAGGTCACTTTCAACAGTTAAAGTAATGTTGTAAGTACCCGCAGCCGTATATTGATGAGAGGGAGCAACATTATTTTCTAATACCACAGGAGTACTGCCATCGCCAAAATCCCAGGTCCATTTAACAATGGTACTGATAGCGTCTATGCTTGATTCATCAGTTAAAGCCGTTGATGTATTGGTGCAGAATCCGGCAACTTCAAAATCGGCAAAAGGTGAAGGATTTATGATAATTTCAACGGGTTCTGATGTATTGGAACAATTAGAACCGGTGGTAACAGTTAACCTTACAAAATACCGGCCTGGCCTTGCATAAGTATGTTCAGGATTCTGTTCTGTAGAAGGCATGCTTCCATCTCCAAAATCCCATAACCATTTTGTTACCGTAAAATCTTCAGAATTAGAAACACTTAAATCGGTAAATTTAGTATCCTTACCTGAACATCCGGTTACAGGATCAAACTTTGCTGTTGGAAGATCGTAAATATTAAAAGTATAATTGGTTGTTAAATCACCCGATACACACGATGATGTATTGGGCACATGTGCTACGATTTCTAAATTGTGTTTACCTTTTTGCGCATAAGTTTTGGTATAAGGCGATTCATAGGTAAATATGTTGGTACCATCAGGCAAAGTTTTAGTTTCAATGAGCGCAGGTGGATTTTGATTGATTACACTTTCATTATCCAGCGACCAGTTGATGTAATCTGGTTTATACGGGAGCGATATTTTGATATTATAAGTTTCTCCAATACATCCATTTTGCCCTTCTTCATTTTTAGTGGTGTTAAACACTGTAAGATAGTTATTCGATGATAGATTTGTCCCCGCAGAATAAGCATAAGATTCGTGATCACCAAAACCATAAGCAATCGCATTAAAACCGTCATCTGCCGTAAGTGTTACACTTTCTTCATTAACCGGTATTTGCGTATAAGAATATGACGGATTGCCATCTAAAACTGTCCATGGGGTAGCTGGCGCTATACCATTATACCTAAATCCTGATATCTTATCGGTCTTAATCAATATATTAACGTATTTATTGGTAATATTCTGCAAATTGGAAGAAAAAACAGTAACACTCTTAATGTTAAATTCGATTGGGTTTAAAATAACCATTTCAGGATCGCCAATAATTCCTCCTCCATTAGCAGAAGAACAGTCTTGCGTCAAAGAATACTCCGCTACACTAATCAACTTGTCGGCAGTAATAAAAGTGGAGTTAGTTAACTCATTACTTTCAATAAAAAATTTTCCTTTATTAACAATATATGTATTGCCGTTATAAGTTACCCTTGTATTATCTTCCTGGGCAAGAATCCTGAGGATATATTTCCGGTTAATAAAAGGTACTACACCATAATTTTTGCCCCAGCTATTAGTAGGATATAACTGCTGAAATAGTGGATCCTGAGAAGTATTGCATACGATCCCAATTACGGAAGAACCAGAATATGCAGCAAACCGTTTGCATGATGACGTTGCAGGATCGGTTTCTACATAAACTCCGGTTAGATCTTCGGTGCCAGGCGCCAAGTATTCATAAACATCGCCTGCCTTGTTTAAAGTTATTGGAATTTTATTTCCATTTTTGTCGTGCAAAATAATTTTTGTTTCGTCTTCTACCGCAACCAGTGTTAAAAAATTATTTCCTCCATTGCTCTGTGTAAAATTCATCGAATAATACGTTTGCCCCAAGGTTTCAAATGGCAAGATCAAAGAAGCTGCAGACCTGGCTGCTCCATAAATATGAGTATATACAGAAACTTTTGGTTTGCCGTCTGTAACTTTAATATGTATACCTTTATTGGTTAAAACCTGGTTTGCTTCCAATTGTCCGTCGATATAAGCATTGGCCCTTGGTACATCAAACCTGACAGCTGTATTAGCAGGGATAATTTTAGTAACAGGAGCAGCATTTCCACAGGTCACAGTAACCTCTGAAGTAGATTTTGAAGTTACAAAAACAGCTAATTGTCCATATGGAACTACACCATTAACGGCTCTTGATGGAATATGGGTTGGGAAGACCGTCCAAAAATCAGTTCCTTCATTAGAAATATTCTGTCCGGATGCTTTAAAGAAAAATAAAAACATTAACAAAACCAATAACCAATGCCTGCTCATTACCTATCAGTTAAGTTTGAAAACGTTATACATGTTTGTTTGATTAGATATGCAATATACTATTAATCAAATCACAAGAAAAAACAATTACAAGATTTTTAACATTTTTAAATAAAAAAATCGCTATTCGTGTAATAAAATAAGAGATTGGTGTAAAAAAATTTCGAACACGAAATGTATTGCGATAAAATATGGCAAACCATGAATTGTAATATAATATTATTCAAAACAAAAAAGCCACTTATAAAAGTGGCGGTTATACAATAAATATTCAATGATTACCCTGGTCGGACTGGTCGCCGCTTCCATATTTTTCAGAGAAGTCTTTGGCTTTCTGGTCAGCTACAATGTCGTTATGATCTTCAGGTTCGAGGTTTTCATCTAAACGATCGTTCCACTGGTTCAATCCTTCTTCTGCATGTTTGCTATCTTCTTCTTTAAAATCAGATTTTAATTTTACCTGGTCGTGTTTTCGATTATCCATTTTGGGAAGTATTTTAAGAAAGAACAGTGATAGTGCATAAATGTTTTATAAACTGTGCCTATTTAGCAGGAGGATCATTTTTAGCTTCTTTAAATTCTTTTACACTCTTCCCTATCCCTCTCATTAGTTCCGGCAGTTTCTTACCTCCAAAAATAAGCAGGATTACCAGACCGATTAAAATAATTTCCATTGCAGACATATCTTTATATTTTTCACAATATACGGGATTTCTTTCGAACCGGTTTGTTTGGCTGTCGGTTTATTGGTCATTAGTAAATTAGTCAGTGGTATATGGCACTTAGCACGAATTAAGCCAGAAAGATCCTGAAACAAGTTCAGGATGACGCAACTTTTCTCATCAAACCATCAATACCTGCCTCATTAAACCAGCAACGCGTTTAAAGTTCTTTTTTTAATCTTTGGTACGGCCCCATGACGCATAAATTCTGCAAAACCTTTCAACTGTTTGATGGATTTAATGGCCTCATAACCTTCGTAAGAAGTTCTGATTTTATTTAACAGCAATGTATCCGTTTTAAACAGATCGCTTTCTACCAATAAACCTTTATCGAGAAATTTTTTAATCAGCTCTGCCATTTTTCCGTTGGCATATAAGTGGAGAGGCAATCTAAATACTTCGTTATTGAGTTTTTCAAATGTTTCATTAATCCATTCAACTTCAACTTCCTTATTGATTGCAATTTTTCCATCTTTTAAAACCACAGCAGTCAGAAACTCACGTGCACGCTGCCTGGAAATAATATTACCATGAACACCATCGCGCAAGGTATAATCTAAACGATCAGCACAGAGCGCAGGCATCGATTGCTCCAAAATATCAAATGTCCCATAAAGGATCTGATTGATATCGTATCCATATTTCAAAAGTACATCAGGCACTTCCGATTTGCATAAAACCTCGGCAAAAACCTTTTCATGGTAATCTTCATCGGTATTGCCAAAAACATAATCACCTACATGCGAAAAAGCAGTATGCGAAATATCGTGTAGCAGCCCCGCAATTTGCTCCAGCTCTGATCCTCCAAGGATCCTGATTAACATGGTAACACCGATGGCATGTTCCAGCCGTGAATGGCAGATCCCCGGATTAACCAAAAATATAGCACCACTCTGATGGATACCTCCTAACCTTTTTAAAGCATCAGTATTTAACAAATCGGAAAATACCATTGGCAGTTCCATTTTACCATATAAAAAATCGTTTACCTGGATCATATATCATGCTTTAATTAAAGGAATAATCAGAATCAAAAATACTAAAAAAATTAGCTTAAACAAAATAAGTTATCCACAAGAGCACCTATTAAAACTAATTTAATTAGCCTAAAATCAGCTTTCAAATATTTTGAAAGCTATTATTACATTTTAATGATCTACAAAAAAGCTAATACAAAAACAAGCAGGTAAATAAAACGTTATACTTGTAAAAAAGCTATATGGCAACCGCTCAACACATTAGAAAAGCATATTTAGATTATGTTTTAACCAACAATGAAAAACCTAAATCGGTTTACGTTTTTGTTAAAAAACTTAAAATTACGGAAGCCGATTTTTATCAGTTTTTCTCATCTTTCGAAAGTATAGAAAAAACGATCTGGTTTGAACTTACTTTCGAAACCATCAATAAAATCAAAGAACAGGAAGTTTGGTTACAGTATACAGCAAGAGAAAAAATGCTTTCCTTTTTTTATAGCTACCTGGAAAACCTGAAGAACGAAAGGAGTTTCGTGATTTACAGCTTAAAAAACTACCAAGGGAAATTTTCCACACCTGATGTGCTCGCCGGTGTAAAACCTATTTTCGAAAATTTTGCACAGGAGATTATAGATGAGGGCTTAAACAGCGGTGAACTCGCTGAACGCCGTTTTTTAAGTAAAAGATATAAAGATGCACTGTGGATCCAGTTTGCCTTTATTGTTAATTTCTGGATCAATGATGACAGTGAAGGTTTTGAAAAAAGCGATGAAGCGATTGAGAAAGGAATTAACGTTACTTTCGATCTTTTTCAGCACTCGCCAATCGATAATTTACTGGAATATGGTAAGTTTTTATCAAGAAACGGAAAGTTTGCTGATAAAATGAGGTTTTAAAGATGAGATGAAAACGCAAAAAAGTATTCCAACCACCAAAGTTGAACGTTCAGCAAAATTTGTGAAAACCGGTATCCAGATCGGCGGCAATTATATTAAACACTATTCTAAAAAACTGTTCAACCCTGAATTAGACCGTGAACAACTTAACGAGGATAATGCAACCGACATTTATAAATCGCTGAGCGAACTCAAAGGAAGCGCATTAAAAATTGCCCAGATGCTGAGCATGGATAAAAACATCCTTCCGAAATCATATGTTGATAAATTTACCCAGTCTCAATACAACGCGCCCCCTCTTTCAGGCCCGTTAATTGTGCGTACCTTTACCAAAAATTTCGGTAAAACGCCGGAACAGATCTTCGATACTTTTAATCTGAGTTCGAGCAATGCGGCCTCAATAGGCCAGGTACACCAGGCTGGGCTTCACGGTAAAAAATTAGCAGTTAAAATCCAATACCCGGGCGTGGGTGATAGCATTTCGTCCGATTTAAAACTGGTTAAACCTTTTGCCTTCCGTTTACTGGGTATGTCTGAAAGGGAACTGAATGTTTACATTAAAGAAGTTGAAGAACGCCTTTTAGAAGAAACCGATTACGAATTGGAAGTAAGGCGCTCGATCCAATTTTCAGAGGCTTGTAAAGACCTCGATCATGTAGTATTTCCCAATTATTACCCCGAACTGTCAGGAAAAAGGATTATTACCATGGATTGGATTGAGGGGCTTCATCTAAAGGAGTTCTTACAGACCAATCCTGCTCAGGAACTCAGGAATAAAATTGGGCAGGCACTGTGGGATTTCTACAATTTCCAACAGCACAAATTAAAGGCGGTACATGCTGATCCGCATCCGGGTAATTTCATGATCACTCCGGAAGAAAATCTAGGTGTAATTGATTTCGGCTGCATTAAGGAGATGCCGGATGATTTCTATTATCCTTTTTTCGCGTTGATTTCCACCGATGTAATCAACGATAAGAACAAAACCATTGATGCATTCAGGAAGCTTGAAATGATCCATTCGGATGATACGCCGGAACAGGTAGAATTTTATTATAAATCGTACCGGGAAATGATCAGTTTATTTGCCAAACCCTATACCAGCTCAACATTTGATTTTAGCAAGCCCGATTTTTTCGAACAATTATACAGTTATGGCGAAAAAATTTCGAAAATGCCGGAATTTAAACAGGCCCGCGGGGTAAAACATTTTATTTATGTTAACCGAACTAATTTTGGGCTGTACACCATGCTGCATGAGTTAAAGGCTACCGTTAAAACAGATACTTTTAAACCTCATCTGGAGAGCAGACCGTCATTTAAAGCTTAGCTGAAAAATCTATAAGTTAGGTATAATAGAAACTTGCAGATCTCTCCCTTGCGCTGCGCTTCGGTCGAGATGACGAATTTCCTAATGAAATCCGTTATTTCGAGCCTGACAGGAAAAGCTTTTATTCAGCATTTTTCTTCACCACATCAACCATGTGGTCTATATCGAACGGTTTTTCGATATAATCGTCGGCTTTGCACTCTTCTGCCTGTTGAGGTAAGTTATTTGATGTTGAAGTTAGCACTGCCGATACATCTTCCGTTTCAGGATCAGATTTAAGCTCTTTAATTACTTGTGATCCTTTCTTTTTGCCTTTGATGTGATCATCCACGATCACCACATCAGGCTCTATCTCTTCTATTTTATCTATAGGTTCAGTTGTTAATGATGCGGTTACATCAAACCCCTCTTCTTCCAATACCTGGTCCATTATATCAAGGATATCTTTATTATCCTGAACAAGTACAACCTTTTTCTTCATAAATAAGCAGACTAAAATCTGCTTAAATATAAATAAAAAGAACAATCGAAAAGCGGTTCTTAAAATATTTTACAATTCGGATGTAAATGTTATCTGTTTTGGTCTTGAATTAAAGCCCGTTCGTCGAGTATTACCTGTTGATTGTATAAAAGGTATAAATGTGCTGCAACGTTTTCAGATTACCGGCGTCTTATCATCAAAACATAAACAAGCTAAAAACACAAACACTTCAATAACAATTAATTAACATTTAATTTTTAAATAAAAAATATTATGAAAACCTCAATCAAAACCCTAATCGCCACAGCATTAACAGCTATCGCTTTATCTTCGGCTGCATTTACAAGCCCTGTATCGGCAACAGAAAAAGAGCCGGGCACAATTTTAAAAGCAGCTGATTATAAAAAAATTTCGGTTAAAGGAAATGTAGAGTTAACCATTATCCAGCGCAGTAACCCGGGCATCTTTTACAATGATGACAATACAGGAACAGCAAAAGTTATCCAGGATGGTGATCATTTAAAAATTACCTCAATTAGTGCAGAAAAAACAAAATTAACGGTTTATGTAAACGATTTTTACAGAATTGAAGCATCAGAAAATGCAATTGTTAAAACTGATGGAAAACTAAGGACCAAATACCTTCAGATCTTTTTAAAAGGAAATGCCCATGCGGAAATCAATACCAGCACCGAAGGCCTGTATACTGTAATTTCCGATAATGCAGACCTGAAATTAAGTGGATCTACTGATAACCATACATTGGTAATGGGCAAATCGCAAAAATTAACCATCGACAGGTTTGCAGCATTAAAAACCAACATCAGTTCTATAGAAAGCGCCGTAATCGAAAAAGAAATCGCATCAATAAAATAGTATAGATAACACACAAATGAAAAAAGGCCTTCCGATGAAATCATCAGAAGGCCTTTTTTGTTACCACAAATATTAGGATGGAGACGGAATGTACAATTATAGCTATGGCTTAAATAACTTAAATAATAAGTGCATCATCCTGACTGGACGAACCTGAAACGAGTTCAGGGTGACGATATCCTGAGGAGATTTACCTGATAGATGTAGCTTCGCTAGCACTAACAATGATTCCTACCGCTTATTATCTCTGTAGCACCTTGGCTATTTCTTTCTCGATGGATTTTACCTCTTTGGGCTTAAGCTTTCTTGCCACATCATCTTTAGTACCAGTTTTCGATTCTAAATATTTCACACCTACCCTCAAAGCTTTCAAACCCGAAACGCCTTGTAGTTCATCAAGTTCCAACTCTTCTAAATCGTCGTTTAAATAACCCTGAACCTGCATATATTTAATGTATTCCATATATTCTTTGGCTTCTTCTGGATTGAAATAAACCATGGCAATTTTATGGGGTTGCGTTAAACGTTCATCAGTACCTTTAATCAATACTTTATCAATACGCTTTTTAACAACTTCATAACGGATATTGTAAGCTCCCTCTACATCGAAGCGGCGTTCGTCGTTCCTGAAGCTGATATCGATCGCATTGGAGTGGATAAAAATCAACTGGGTGGTTTCTAATGAACGTGGCATTTCGCTGATCAGTCCTTTTGATAAACGGGCAATATCCACCATGGAAGTTAACTGCCACAAACGGATATTTTTCAGGTACAAGAGATCAAAAGGTTTATCAGGCGCAATTTCCTGACCAATGTAAATGTCGTACTCTACACCATCGGTTCTGAATTTAGCAAAATAACAAGGATATGAAGCCTGTAAATTTGCCTGCGATCTTTCGAGGTACTGACTTACTTCTGTGTTGATCAATTGCATCGAAACCTCTAACTGTCGGCGGTTTGCAAAGGCAGCTCCTGTTTGGGGCACAATTACCTCAAAATAACGGTCAACAAACTCAGCAGTTACCGGATAGTTACCTTTTATAATGGATAGAAATGGATAAACCTCCATTTCTAAAAACTCATTCAGTTTATTTTCTTCGTTTGAAGATGCAAAATCACCAATGCGTTTAATCCAATCTTTACAATTGAACAATAACTTATCAGTAAGTTCCAGAGAAACGTGCTTACGGATGGCTTTTAAAGTATCAATCAGGCTGTTTAATTGCACTTCCATATCATCTTTTAAAGCCTTGTTACGCTCTGTAGTAGAATTACGGATATCAATTGCACCAAACAGGGGGTACATGTGTTTAAAGGTAATGGTTTCAATTTCCTTTAATTTCTGACTGCCATTGTTTCGAAGGAAATGCCAAACCGCTTCGTTAAATTTCCACTGTACAGAAGGCTGCAAAGCCGTAAACTTATCCATCAGTACTTCGTCCATTTTGGCATCAAATTCTTCGATACTGTATTGGAAAAGCTGACCGATCAAAGGCATTGCCGGACGTAACCTCGATAAGAGTTTATCATCAACCACTACTTCTTCTTCCGAATAAACTTCTAAAACGCCAGCCAGTTGATTATTGTAATAGATTGGCAATACGGAATAAGAACAAACGCCAGCTTCTTTCAAAACCCTTAAAAAAGGGTCTTTGCTGATCTGGTCGTCATTAATGGAACTTACAAAAATTGCCCTGGGGTTTTCTTTATATTTTTCTACCAGCGAATAAAAAACTTCCTCTTCGAGATTGGATGCTTTTGCTGAATTGATCAACATGCTCTGTGAAAATTCCTGGTTATCAAAAACCAGTTTATTGTTCACGGTTAAAAATGGCATTAAACCAAATTCAACTTTTCCGTTGCCGCTCAGGGTTTTTAAAGCATGTATAACATGTTTATAAGCCTCTGTTTGATAATTGTGATCAACCAGTGCATCGCGGATACCATCAATAGCATGTTGCAGGGTTACATCCGTTATCGAAATGATGGTAAATCCTTCAAAAAGAAAATTACTCAAAGGCAAATGCTTCACCAGGTATTCCAGTTCTGTATCGTTCTGAAAATACCTGCCCAGTTCTTCGAAATTAAGCTCAGGCAGATCCCCTTTATGCAGAATATCTACAAATTTGGTATCTGTTTGTATATTGTAGTATTGCGTAAGCTTAGTTTCCGGGTTGATATGGGCATAAATGATCTCATTTTTTAATAAGGGCGTAAAATTATAAAAGCGGCTCAAAATAGCATTGTAGATAAATTTAAGTTGTTTTTTCTCTACGGGCTCATTGTCTTTTGTTACCTTATTTTTAGGATCATGATCCTTAAAAAATTTATAAAATGCATTGGTGCTAAAGAAAATTTTATCTGGAATTGGCGTGCTTAATGCCCAAAACAAATCATTTTCATTATCCATTAAAGGGGTTAGGATAGTGAAAATCAGTTCTAAAGTATCTTTATATTGAGATAAATCTTCTGCACTGATGTTGCCAAGCAGCACATCATCTTTTTCAATTTTTTGCAGTAAAAACCTGTAAAATTCAGATTTTACTGATTTTTCTGTTTTCAACCTGCCTTTTAAATACTCCACCAGGGGGCGGAAAGACAGAGCGGAATCTACCTGGCAATGTATACATTCGTTTTTATGTATCTGTATGACATTGGTATTCATTGTATAAGTTTTGCTATAGTGTAAAAATTACCAGTTATCTATTTAATTACTAATTCATTGCAAAGATACGCACTCATTAAAGCAATCTTCGTCTGCTGAACGTAATAGTTGGATATTACATCAATAAATATGTTACACAAATTTAGTACCTAAAATTAAGCGAAACATAAGGATACCAGCCATCTGACGAGTGTCCCATCACAAATCGCACAACTGCAAGTGATGCTGGCGCGAAATAAACGCCCCCTCCTACGCCGTGGTGCCATATTGTCGATGCTTCGTCACGTTTCCATACCCTGCCAACATCATAAAAACCCAATAAGCCAATTTGTCCGGGTAAAACATAACTTACCAGGTCGCCAAGTTTGGCCCTAAGCTCTAAATTATTGTAAAACAGGTGCTCACCTGCAAACCTAAACTGGCGATAACCGAGCAGATTGCCTTGTCCGCCAAGATAAAGCGCCTGGTAAAAGGCAGGTTTGCCCACGGTTACACCACCACCAAAACGATCTGCCAAAATGAAGTTTTTTCTGCCATCGAGATTTTTATACATCGCAATGCTTGCAGTAAACTGTCCGTAAGAATTAGAATATCGGTTAACACCTTTATATCCCAAAACCTTAAAATCTACGTAACTGCCCAAAGTTGGCAGCAGATCGTTATCGCGGGTATTATTGGTAAAATTAATAAATGCACCGGCGAACATTTTTTCGTTGCGGACGGTCAGCGAATCAGAAGAATGCAAGAGTGATGGATTCTCGATAAAACGCCCATTATTATCTTCCTTGTTGTACTTGTAATATTGCCAGGTTGGACCAACACTAAAAGTAGATTTAGGACGGCGCCACCTGATGGCAGCATCCAACTGGTAAAGATTGTAACGGGCACGGTAATACCTGATATCGTCGCCGTGTTCGTCGAAACGGGTTTCATTGCCCAAACCAAAGAAATTCTGCGTATTGTTCGGCGCAAAAGCATCGGCCTTTACCACAATATCGCCTTTACCCAAAGCTTTTAACCACTCCCCTTTATAATTGAACTTAAAAGCTCTTGTAGAGAAAGAATGGAGGAAAGAAACGGTCTGCGAATTGCCATAAGGCTGTTTCCTGAATCCGGGATTCGTTTGTTTATAAATTAATCCCAATAAAATACCATCATCCTGGTTATAACCTGCATTTAACAACCAGAACCTTCTGCGGTACATATCTTTTGGAATGTAGCTGAAATTTGAAGTATCGTTAGAGATTATTTTCCTGATCTTATCGGCATCATTGCCATTGTAAGTGGCTTTATCTTCTCTGCCATATAGTCTAACCAAACTGTTGCTATTGGCAAAATCGTATACTTTACTGCCCTTACCACCTATTATCCTGATTTTAATGTTCGAATTTTTGTTGTTCAGGATCAGGCTGTCGTTACCATTGTGCATGTACACCCTGATTTCTTTGGTTACTTTGGGATCAAATTTCCTGTCGAAGAGCTCCTCTTTAACATTCCCTTCTTTTGAAATTTTATTGATTTTCACCCGTAAACCATTGGCATCTGCATCAGTAATTTGGATCAGCTCGTTTTTATTCGTCACCTCGATATCAACAATCCTGTTAAAGAAGTGATAATACTGGTTCATCAGTTTTGGCAAAGTGGCAATTCTGTTCCGTAACTCGGCCAAAAATGCATCATGGTGCATTGAATAACTTGGCTCAGGTAGTTTTTTCAGTGCTTTTTCGAAAACGGCATCGTTATAGTTTGCACAGAAATCTTTTACAATCTGATCAAATTCTTTTTCATCGATGTTGGCAGTCCAGCGGCTGCTGATTTCTCTTCCTTCCCATAAAAACCAGTTGATATTCTGTATGCCGCGTTCGTAGCCCTGCATCATCGGCAATAAAGAAGATGATTGTGCATAACGCTGTAAAAAACCGTCTGACCTGAAAAATACCTGGTCGCGGTCTCTAGGAACCGGAGTATAAATCAAGCCATCTTTGGTTTTGGTTGCTTTCCATCGCCACTGGTCTTCGTGCCTGTCCCAATCGCCCAATAATACATCAAATGCCCTCGCCCTCACCCAGGATGCGCCATCCAGTCTATTATCATTATCTTCAGTGAGTTTTCTATCCATTTTTGGAGAGTTATCTGAATCGCCGGTTGGTTCGCGTTCTTCAAATAAACAAAGGGTATTGGCAAAAACGGCTTCAAACTCGCCTAAATTATCGTCGGGAGATACCCAACCGATAATCGGATTGCTATGTGCAATGCCCGCCGCTTTAGCCAGGTCAGGCACTACCAAAGCCGAAAACGGATGCTGTGCCGACATGTTATCTTTAATAACATCTTTGGCAAAAGTTTCGCGTAAGGCAGCAGGTAAAAGTACTTCGGGATATTTTTCCACACTGCGTAATACGTATTCTTTACCATTTTTATCTTCTAAACGCAATGATCGCGACTGATTACCACCTCCGCGCTGGGTTGCTTTTAAACCGCCCATCATCTGGGAAATCCGCAGCACAGGTACCTTTGTTTTCTCTGCATATTCTTTACGGTAATTTTCACCAAAAATATAACGGTGAAAACGGCCTACACTATCGTATTCCGGTTTAATGCGGATCACGATGCTATCGGCAGTGATCGGTTTATCCCTGTTCCGTACTTTTTTAGGAATGGTTTCAAACTTTTTAATATAGCTGTAAACACGTTTAACGCTGGTATCCGAATAAATGTAATATTCGTAGCGCATATCATTGTTTTTTAGCTGATCGGCTACTACATAACCTTGCTGCATTTCGTGAAACAGGGAGGTTTTGCCCTCTTTATTTGGCGATACTTTCGAACCGGAGCCACTGATGATTTGCAGTTGCTTGCCTTTTATTAACTGAAGGCCGTGTTCGTGCCCGGCAACATAGGTTACGTTAGGATAATCGCCAAATACCCCGGTTACCGATTTAATCATATCCTTATAGGCCGGATGGTTTAAATCTTCAGGACTTAGCAAAGTGGAGCGCAACAAAGGATAAACAGAGCCTATAACCGGTAAAGGAATGTACAGGTTTTTGTTTAGCGAAGTAAGCGGAAAAATATGGTTTCTTAAATTGAAATAGCCTCCATGCGGGCCGTAACTCTGAAATGGGTGGTGCGAAGCCAAAAGGATTACTTTGTCTTTATTTTCCTCGAGCAATTGCTCCATTTTTACGAGTACATCATCTTTGGTACGGCAATCGCAATCGCCATCTGGATTGGATTTATTATAGGGGAAAAGCCACCATTCGCTATCGTAAGCAATAATGGTGAGTTTGTCTGTAAGATTAATGGCTACCGGATCGGGACAGCCATTATCGGGAATCAGTTTTAGCAGTGGGTCGTTCTGCGCCCTGAGGTAATCTCCCTGGGCTTTTATTTTGGCGAGGCCTTTTGGTCCGGATTTATCCCAATCATGGTTGCCAGGCAGAAAGTATACTGCAGCTCCCATTTTACGCATCGGTTCGAACTGTGAGCGTAAGATTTTTTGGGTTTCTTCTTCTCCTAAACTACCGGGAAGCCCCATTCCCGTGGGGTAAATGTTATCACCAAGGTAAAGTACGGTAGTTTTTTTTGGAAGGATCTGCTTTGCAGCATTTTTTAGATCCTGCATTTGGGCCTGGTTCATTTCACCAGCATCACCAAAAAGAATTACTCGGTATTTAACATCATCCTGCGCAAAGGCAACAAAGTTGATTAAAAATAAGATGGTAAAAAGGGTAAATCTTTTAATCATAGTTTGAGGTTTGTATAAAGATAGTCATTATAAAATTTATTTTTTGAGGCAGTTTTCCATCATGCCGTCAGCCCGACCTATAACGAAATGGAAAACTGCGAAGTAAAGCGAGCCTTAGCAGCTTGCTAAAGGTAATTTGGGGCGTCATTTAGATGCTGAAGCAAGATCGGCATGACGATCTTTTGAGGGAATACATCTACCAGCCTACTTTTTAAGTTTGAACATTAAGACATTTCCGGCCGATAAATTACCACCCTCATTCGAGATATAAAGGTTATTATCGCGGTCGAAGGCGATACCCTCCGGTTGGTTAAATAAATCTGGATCTAATGCATGTGTTGCTTTAACTTTAAAATCAGCATCGGTAATCACCAAAAGTTTGTTTACTGATGATAGGATGTACCACTCGTTGGTTTTTGGATTTTTAGCCAGTGCAGACGGACGGAACCTTGATTTTGAACTGCCGGATGCTTTTTCGATTGCTTTGTGCGAAAGGCTGAATTCTCCGGCTGCTGTTAAGGAAGCATCATTGGCAACCTTAAATCCATAAATACTGGAAGCTTTTGCTTTGGAATCGGGTTTGCTATCTTTAGTCAGCACATAAATCATGCTGTTTTTCTCATCTGCTGCCAATCCTTCGTACTCGGCTTTAGGTACAAGGTCTTTGGTTTTGGTTACATTGGCGGCTTCAGGTTTGCCTAATTCGGCTACCGGGAAGGTGTGCAGTTCGCCATTGCTTTTTAATACGATGAAATAATTTTTGATGATGGTTACATCTTCATAATCGCCTTTACCACCAAATTTTGTAAATTTCGACTCTTTAGCACCCAAAGCTAAATGAAAAAGGTCGCCATCTTCATCCTGAATGGCAAATATTTCTTTCGGATCGCCGTTATGAAATACTATTCCAGAAATTTCAAAAAGATTATTTGGCATGTTGTATTTTACCGGATTGGCCAGATCGTAAGGAAAATCTGATTTTGCTGCTCCACTTGTTGAAGAAGTTACGACAGTTGAATCGTTTTGTTTATCATCGCGGTTGCCGTTAACACAGGATACATTTAAAAAAGCCGAAGCAATTATAAAACCTGAGGCCAAAATAGTTGTATTGCATTTCATAAGGGTAAATTTATAGTTATAACCTGTGTCCTCACAGGCCATCAGTAAGCAAATAAATCAGGTGTAACTAAAGCCATGTGGACAGTGAGAACACGGTCCTTAGAGCATGTTATTCCATATAATCATCCCGGCCGCAGCAGAGAGATCTATTAAACACTTCTATAGATTTCTCCCTGGCTGTACAGGCATTCTGCTGCGTTTCAGCCGAAAGGATAACGCTTTAATGAATAACAGGCCACGGCGTACTTTATTTATTTATTTTTCAGTAATTCATAAATATCATGTTGAGAGGAAACAAGAACCTCGCCAGTTTTAACAGGAACATTATCCATGTTTTGATCGATGTAAACCGCCTGCACATTATCCTGTTCCTGAATTTCAATCATCGCCATGATTTCCTGCTTTATCTGCTCATTATAAACGGGAAAACAAACTTCAATCCTGCGGTAAATGTTCCGGTTCATCCAGTCGGCCGACCCCAGGTACATATCGTTCTTGCCCAGGTTATGAAAGATAAAAACACGCCCGTGCTCTAAATATCGATCAACAATGCGGATAACCCTGATATTTTCGCTCATTCCTTTTACTCCAGGAACCAAACGGCAGATGCTCCTCACAATCATATTAATCTTTACGCCTGCCTGCGAAGCCTCGTAAAGTTTATTGATCAACACTTTTTCTTCGAGGTTGTTCATTTTAATGGTAATGCCCGATGGTTTGCCCTGTTTTGCATGTTCGATCTCGCGATCGATCAATTCCAGGAAAACCTGCTGCAGGTTAAATTGTGCCACCAGCAACTGGTTAAATTTAATCAGATCGGCAGAGGTTGGTTTGACCCTTTTTGCCAGGAAAATAAAGAGCAGTTCTACTTCACGTAGCATTTCTTTATTCGCTGTCATTAAAATATGGTCGGTATAAAAAGCAGCAGTGCTTTCGTTAAAGTTCCCGGTAGCAAACAAACCCGAATAATGCATCCTATCGCCGGCCTGTCGTTTTACCAGGGCTACTTTGGCGTGAACTTTTAAAGCAGTAACGCTATAAATGATATCTACCCCTACCTCTTTCATCTTCTTGGCCCACTTGATGTTATTCGCTTCATCAAAACGGGCTTTAAGCTCGACCAAAACAGTTACTTTCTTCCCGTTTTTCGCCGCACTGATCAATGCGTTTACGATTTTCGAATCGCTGGCCACCCGGTAAAGTGTAATATAGATTTCCCTTACGTCTTCATCAACAGCAGCCTCGTTAAAAAAACGCAGCACGCTGTCGTAACTTTGATAAGGTGTATGTACAATGATGTCATTTTTATAAATGGCTTCGGTTAAAGATCCATCAATAAGATCGGTATTGCAGAGTTTTGGCCAGTTCTGGTTGGATAGTTTTGGCGAACTCACCGGGAAAGCCATAAAATCTTTCAGGTTATGGTACTGTCCGCCTTCCATCCTATTTGCCTTTTTAAGGTTGAACACTTTTTTAAGGAGTTCAAAAACATTGGCAGGTATGCCGGGCTGATGAAGAAACCGCGTAGCCAGGCCAGAATCTCGTTTAAGCAATTGTTTTTCAAGCTGTTCGGATAAACTGCCTGAATATTCGTCTTTCAGGTCGATTTCAGCATCTCTTGTGATCTTGAAACTGTAACAACCTGTGATTTCCACTCCGTGAAAAACCCTGTCGAGATGAAAACGGACAATATCATCTAAAAAAACGATAAAGGTTTCTTCTCCTGCCTCTACTTTATAAAAACGTGGTAATTGGTTGGAAGGGATATTTAAAATAACGGTTTCGGTTTCATCATTCTTTTTTAAGGTAATCAGAAAATAGAGTTCGTTATTGGAAGGAAAAAAGTTAGTATCCTGGTTAATGTGAACGGGCTGCAAAAAGGCCATTACCTGGCTGAGGAAATAGCGGGTTACGCTTTTCTGAATCTCCTCGGGAAAAGGCTGGCCATAGATTAAATTAATCTTATTTTCTTTAAGCTGAGGGATAATATCCGATTTCAGTACTTTTCCATAACGCTGCTGCTGACCGGAAATGAGCTGATTAGCCGCATTCAATAAATTATCGTCGATCTTAATGTCGTTATCCTCTCTGTTGCTTAATTTTTCGAGGGCAAGCAGCACTGGCATCCTTACCCGGTAAAACTCATCGAGGTTAGAAGAAAATATAGATAAAAACTTAATCCTTTCTAAAAGCGGAACGTTATTGCGTTCGGCTTCCATTAAAATACGCTCGTTAAATTTTAACCAGCTTAAATCCCTGTTGAAAAAAGAGGTTTCTGTTGTATGCTCCATTAAAGTTTACCGTAAGCTGCATAAGCAATTACAAAAGCCAATACTGCAGCAATTAAGCCAAACATGAAAATATTATAAGCCAGGCGGATCAATTTATATTTACGGCCCAATACCACACCTTGCGAATACACATCGGTGATGAGGGTTCCGTATAAAAAGTCTTTATCGTTCATCACCTTAATCATGCCTTCGGTATAACTTGGCAGGCTCATTTTATAAAAGTTACCAAAAAACAAAAGATTTACTTTTTTCTTGTCCATATCCTCCTGGGTGAATTCTCCTTTTGGAATGGATGGGCGGGTTGATAAAATAGAAACCACCACACAGGTTAAACTTACCATCAACAAAATGAAGGTCGGAATAATAAGGTTGCCATGATCTTCGAGGCGCCTTAGTAACAAACTCACAATTAATGAAAGCATGATCGAGTTTACCGTAATGAGGATGTGCGCCTTATTATCAGCCATATCGCTCAAACGTTGGTTATTGGCAGAAGTAATCCTGAACATGGTTTCGATGCCTTTATCAGGTCGGTCTTCTTTATCTTTCTTTTTCTTGTCTTTGATGATCACCGGTGCAAAGTTTTTTGGTTCTTCGAGTTCGGTACTGATTTCTTCCTGCGCAGTAAGTTTACTTTTCAGCTTTTCGATATTTTTTTGTTTCTGATCGTTCAGTAACAGGCTGGCATAATCGGTATGATAATGGTGCGACTCCATAAACTGGATATCTTTTTTACGCCATTCGCGCTTGCTGATGTCTTTTTTATAAATCAGTTCGTTTTCCTTATGCATCAGTTTTCCCTTTGCCCTGAAATCGGGCAATCCCAGGTGAAAAAGATCGGCATCGCAGATGATCTTATCAATTTCATTTTTAGGATTTTGTGGTATTTTTGTCGCCAGTATAGCACTTCTCACACTATCCTTAACTTCCTGATTAACTTTGTGTTTGGTTAAAAAATCATTGGCCAGTTCCGCTCCCTTTGCCTCATGGTTCATCGCATCTTCGAAATAGCCTGTATCATGAAAATAGGCCGCAACAGTTACCGTGAAAAAGTCCTGTTCATTAAGTTGGTAGTGATTGGCAATCTGTTGCGCTGCATTTACAACCTCCAGGGTATGCTCAAAATTATGGTAAACCAACCGCGGATCGCTATGGGTATGGAAGTAATCGCTAACATGCTTTTCTACATCTTCCTGCAATTGTTTATAGTTCATGAACGTAAATATGGAGGTAATAATAAATTATTTTTGGGAAAATGCATTTTCTTAAAATCTTTTTACACTGAAATTGTTTTATTTTTTATCAATATAAAATTACTTATTTTTTTAAAAATAATGGGATACGAAAGAGGAGAAGTTGGAAAATTAGTCGGGGAACAGGACATATGAAGCCCGAAATAGGTTCACCACTAAGTTGTAAATAAATTTAACATGGAAAATCCTAAAGTCTTAAAAGCAATACTTTGCTTTGGGTACCAGGCCACTACCGCTGAAGTTTTAAACAAAAATCAAATCGCTTAACCAAACATTGAGCTTTTTTTAATGCCGTTTTAATACTAGTATTAAATTTATGTCAGGCTTTAAAAAAAAGAACTCAATCTGCTTTTCAATAGATCAATCCTGGTTTTTCTATCCTATATTTGCGCCACAGATGATGAATTACCTGAGAAAAAAATTATGGAAAAACATTTTTGGCCTGTTGGTACTGGGACTGCTTGCCACAAAATTCTTTGCATTCTCGCTTAGCACATTCTTATCTTCTGATCATGCCTACGCCGTGGAAAAAAGCAGCGAAGAAAACAAAGGGAAAGAAGAAGAATCTTTTGATAAACTAAAGAAAAAAATGTTGATCTTGGATTCCTCGCTAACAGCATGTTTAAATCCTTTTCTGGCAGACCAATCTACGGTAAATAAATACGCCCATTGCTTTAGCCCCTACAGTTTCCCGGCAAAGAACGTACCTACCCCACCACCCGACATATTTTCTTAACACACCGGGTCGACATCAAAAATGTTTTAAACACGCCCTTGGGCATGTTAATGGAGATGTTATAGACTTTTAATTATTACACACTATCCACCAGTAAAATTATTCCAAAACATTTGGACTATAATTTATATATCCTGAATTAAGTATTAATGAAAAATCATCACCATGCCAGCGCCCGTTCGCCATGGCAAAGATTGGTGCTTATGCTTCACCTTGAACGCAAAACCATCAATTACATCTATGTTTATGCCATCTTAATCGGCTTAATCGGTCTTTCACTTCCACTAGGAACAAGTGCCGTTTTTAATCTGCTCTCCAATGGGGCAATGTACAGCTCAACATATATCCTTATTGCGGTAATTTTGGTTGGTATTGTTGTTGGCGGCATACTGCTTATCGGCCAATTAACGCTGGTCGAATTCCTGGAGCAGAAAATTTTTACAAAGGCAGCCCTCGAGTTTGCTTTCCGTTTACCAAGAATTAAAAAGAAAGCGCTGGAGGGGGAAAATCCTACAGAGCTGGTTAACCGTTTTTTTGATATTCTTACCATACAAAAAGGCCTGACCAAATTACTGGTTGATATCGTTGCCGCGGCTGTACTTATATTTTTTAGCGTAATCCTGCTTTCTTTTTATCATCCTGTGTTTATGGCTTTCGGAACATTTGTGCTCATCGTAATCGTTTTAATCCTTATTTTATACTACCGCCGCGGTGTAGAAACAAGTATTGAAGAATCTGGTTATAAATACGAAGTGGTTGGCTATCTGGAAGAGATTGCTTCCGACCTGGATACTTACCGGCAGAGTGAGACCAAGAGAAAAGAGATCATTGAACGTACAGATCAAATCACAGCAAACTACATCCAATCACGCAATGATCATTTCGGTGTTTTGAAAAAATTTTTCATCAGCGCCGTAGCCATGCGTACCATACTGATGGGTGCATTACTGCTTTTAGGGTCTTATTTTGTGGTAGAGCGCCAAATGACTTTCGGACAGTTTGTAGCGGCTGAGGTTATAATTGTACAGATCAGCTATGCCATTGAAAAACTGATGACCAACCTGAACACGGTGTTTGACATGATAACAGGAAGCGAAAAACTTGCTGTGGTAACCGACCTGGAGTTGGAGGAAGGAGAAACCAACCATGGCTAACCTGGGGAATAATCTGGCTCAGCTTCAAAACTGGGAATCGCTTTCGGTACATGCCAACCGTAAAATTATCAATGCAAACGGTCCTAAAAGACTCGGTAAGATACTGCTGTTTATCATGGCTTTTTTTGTGTTATTGTTATTTCTTCCTTATCGCCAAACCATTCCCGGGCGCGGAACCGTAACCGCGCTCAGGCCCGAAGACCGGCCACAAACCGTACAGAACCAGATTGGTGGCCGTATTGAACATTGGGCAGTACGCGAAGGACAGGAAGTAAAAAAGGGCGATACCATTCTCTTAATTTCAGAAACCAGCCAATCTTATTTTGATCCTGAACTCCCCGCGCGGCTAAATGAGCAACTTGATGCGAAACGGGGAAGTGAGACCGCTGCCGTGCAGAAAATTGATGCCACCAAAGCACAAATGAAAGCACTTACCGAGGGTTTGCACTTTCAAATGAAAGCAGCAGAAAACAAAGTATTACAGGCCAGAAATTATGTAAGTATCGATAGCGCGGAACTATTGGCTGTCCAAAAATTTTATGAAACCACAAAAGTGCGTTTAGAACGGTATGAAACAGGCTACAAAAACGGGCTTTTTTCGCTCACAGATATTGAAACACGCCGGCTAAAACTGCAGGAAGATAATGCCAAAGTGATCAGCCAGCGGAATAAATTAAACAACTCCGTACAGAATTTATTAAATGCCTCAATTGAACTCGATAATATTAGGGCAAAGTACCAGGAATCGATGTCAAAAGCACAATCAGATATGAGTTCGGCCATATCCGGCAAGGCAAGCGCACAGGGAGACATTGCAAAATTACGCAACGATATTTCTAACCTCCGTGTGAGACGTGGCCTCTATGTAGTAAGGGCTCCTCAAAGCGGCTTTATCGTTAAAACCTTAAAAGCAGGTATAGGCGAAAACATCAAAGAAGGGGAATCGGTAGCTACCCTACAACCAAAATCGCCAATGGTTGCAGCAGAGCTTTATGTAAGCGCCATGGATGTTCCATTGATCGTAGACACGAGTGATGTTCGTTTGCAATTTGAGGGATGGCCATCGGTACAGTTTTCAGGATGGCCATCGGTAGCAGTGGGTACTTTTGCCGGTAAAGTATTTTCGATTGACCGTACGAGCAGTACCGGTGGAAAATACCGTGTTTTGATAAGCCAAACCAACCCGGTTCCCACTAAAGATGAGCCCTGGCCAGCCCAGTTAAGACAGGGTTCTGGTGTTTACGGAAGGATTATCCTCCGGTCGGTACCGCTGTGGTATGAAATATGGCGCCAATTGAACGGTTTTCCGCCAAGCCTGGATCAGGAACCGGCAACAAACATAAAAGACAAAAAGTAGTTTGGAGGTTGTAAAATGAAAATGGCTTTAAAAAAAATATTTACAACAGCAGCCTTAATATTGTTATCGGTCAAAATAAACTTTGCACAAAACCCTGTAATCAATAAAAACGCAGACAGTGGAAAAGTTTTCAGTCTTGAAGATCTGCAGCAAATGGTTTTCAGGTATCACCCGGTGATGAAGCAGGCGGCACTATTGAGCGAATCTGCAAGGGCAAAGGTATTGCAGTCTTTAGGTTATTTTGACCCGGCATTAAAGGCAGGATTCAGCAGAAAATTATTTGGCGATACCGA
Source organism: Pedobacter zeae (assembly GCF_014196715.1). Taxonomy (GTDB): domain Bacteria; phylum Bacteroidota; class Bacteroidia; order Sphingobacteriales; family Sphingobacteriaceae; genus Pedobacter; species Pedobacter zeae. The sequence continues at coordinate 543,305 of NZ_JACIEF010000001.1, read as the reverse complement.
ATATTATAATAAATGGAACAGTGAGCTAAAAATTCCGCTCTGGCTTGCCGGAGCAGACCTTAAACTGGGCTACGACCGCAACGTGGGGAACTACATCGATCCGGAAAACCGAACCGGCCAGCAAGGTTTATCTGCTATTGGTTTAAGTATTCCCTTAGGACAGGGGCTGATTATTGATGCAAGGCGAAGTACCCTCCGCCAATCGAAAATAATGGTTCAATATGCAGAGGCGGATCAACTGAAACAGATCAACAGCGTTTGGTATGGAATAGTAAAGGATTATTGGAACTGGTACTATGCCTACAAACAATTTGCGCTGGTTAATGAAGGTTTGGACCTCGCCCAACGCAGGTTCAAAGCGCTTAGTGCACAAACATTCATCGGCGATAAGCCCGTTATCGATTCTGTTGAGGCTTACATCACCGTACAGGAACGGATGATACAAAAGGAAAAAACGGCTATCGAGCTTCAAAATGCGCGACTGATTCTCTCTAACCACCTTTGGAATGATCAGGGTTCTCCATTGGAACTTCCGACTGAAGCCATCCCGCAAAGTACAACTTTAGCTACCAATAGGCCCAACCCCCTTTTATTGGATACACTTCTCGGTCAGGCAGCAAACCAACATCCTGAGCTTTTAAAACTAAAAAGTAAAGGTGAACAACTGGCGATCGAAAAAAGTTACCGTCAGGAGTTGCTCAAGCCTAAACTGAACTTAATTGGCAACCTGATTTCCAACCGTACCGGCTTTAACAGCAATATACCCGGATATTACGATTTTAACTGGAGCAACTATAAGTTGGGGATTGAGTTTGCATTTCCGCTTTTCCTCCGATCCGAACGCGGCAAATTACGGGAGGTAAAAATCAAACAGTTGGAGCTGGATTACGACATCAAACAGTTTGGAAGAGAAATCAGGAACAATGTCGTCGCCTCTTATAACGATCTCTCTGCTTATTCTGCTCAGCTTGCCTTACAGGTTAAAAGCATCGAAAACCAGCAAATCCTGGTTAATGGGGAGAACCAGAAGTTCAGCCTGGGCGAAAGCACACTTTTTTTAATCAACAGCAGGGAAACTAAACTGATCGACATGAAAATTAAGCAGGAAAGTATGGTAGCCGGGTACCAGAAAACACTGGCAGAATTATATTATAAGGCAGGAACGAGAGAAATAATGAATTAAGCAATTATAGGATCAAAACTTTAATTACAGCATCATCACGGAATTACCTGATCAGGATGATGCTGTTGGTACGGTCCAGTCAATAAATTCTGAGGCCGTTTACCTGATCAGCCATTGTGCTCGCAGATCCGTTAGCCTCTATTTTGCTTGTTTGCATAAGTTTTGTTATAAAGGATCGATTTTTAAAACATTACACTATATTTATTGAAAATTCTTCAATCAAATAGATGAAAACAACCTTTACCCTGGTCTTATCCCTCGTAGCATTTATACTAATTTCGGCAACTACATACCACAAAAAAACGTATCAGCTCAAGACTTTCAATTTTATTAACAGCAATAAGATCGACACGCCCGATCAGGAGCGCTTCGTTAAAGTTACCCTAGCACAGGGTGAATTTACAGAACCCACAGAAATGGCGGTACTCCCTAATCTGGATATTTTGGTAGCACAGCGCAGAGGTGAAGTGTTGATCTATAAAAACCAAACCAAAAAAATTAAAGAAGCCGGCAAACTTGATGTTTACTTCAAAACGAATACCCCTAATGTGAATGCCGAAGAAGGATTATTGGGTATGGCTGCCGATCCAAAATTTGCCACCAATAAATATATCTACCTTTTTTACAGTCCGTTTGATAAATCCGTAAACCGCTTATCGAGGTTTAAATTAATAAATGATCAGATCGTAAAAGAATCGGAGAAGATTATTTTGGAATTTTATTCGCAACGCGAAATCTGCTGCCATACCGGTGGTTCGATCGCTTTTGGATCGGATAACCTGCTTTATGTTTCAACCGGTGATAACTCTACTCCTTTTGATGCTCCTAAACAGCAATATGTAAATAAAGGTTACGCCCCGCTAGATAACAGAAAAGGCTTTGAACAATACGATGCCAGAAGATCAGCAGGAAATACCAACGATTTACGCGGGAAAATTTTAAGGATCAAAGTAAACGAAGATGGAACTTACAGCATCCCGGACGGTAACCTTTTCCCTAAAAATGATCCAAAAGCCAGACCAGAAATTTATGTAATGGGTGATAGAAACCCTTACCGCATTTCGGTCGATCAAAAAACCAATTTTTTATACTGGGGCGAAGTTGGTCCGGATGCAAGCAATGACGACCCTTTGAGGGGGCCAAGGGGTTATGACGAAGTAAACCAGGCCCGGAAAGCCGGTAACTTTGGCTGGCCATTATTTATTGGTAATAACTATCCTTATAAAGCTTACGATTTCACGAACGGCGCAAATGGCGATGCTTTCGACCCTAAGTTACCGATCAACAATTCACCAAATAATACAGGTTTGGAACAGCTCCCACCGGCACAACCGGCTTTTATCTGGTATCCTTATGGCGAGTCGTTAGAATTTCCACAGGTTGGTGCCGGCGGACGTACCGCAATGGCAGGCCCTGTATATTATGCCGGTGCAAACTCGCCATACCCTGCTTACTATAACGGAAAACTGATTATTTATGAGTGGGTACGCGGCTGGGTTAAAGCTGTAACCATGAACGATAAAGGTGACTACCAGGGTATGGAACCCTTTTTATCAAAAATTTCGCTGGCTGCCCCAATCGATATGGAATTAGGTCCAGATGGGAAATTGTACATTTTAGAATATGGTAAAGGCTGGTTCAGTAAAAATCCTGATGCTGCGATCTCAAGGATCGACTACTTAAAAGGAAACCGTCCGCCAAGAGTGGAAAAACTCGATATTGCAAAAACAAGCGGATTACTTCCTTACAAAATGACCGCGACTGTTACTGCCAAAGATCCTGATGGAGATGCTTTAAACTATGTTTGGAATTTAGGAAAAGGCATAACCAAAACCACCACAAGCCCCACCTTACACTATACCTTTACCAAAGCTGGCGAATACCCGGTAAGTGTTACTGTTATGGATAAAAGTAAAGCTAGTGCAAAGAGCGAAATAATACCTGTTGTTGCCGGAAATGAACATCCAAATGTGACGATCGATTTAGCCGGAAATAAAAGTTTTTATTTTCCTGATAAGCCAGTTGATTATAAGGTACTGGTGAGCGATAAAGGTTCGAAAGTGAACAATAACCGCATTTATATTTCAAATACCTATACCGAGGGAACCGATATGGCCGGGGCACAATTGGGCCATCAGCAGGCCGCACAAACCATGATCGGCAAGGCATTGATGTTAAAAGCCGATTGCAGCACCTGCCATAAAGAATCAGCCGTTTCAATCGGTCCTGCTTTTGATAAGGTTGCGGTTAAATATAAAAATGACACTAAAGCGGTTGATTACCTCGCTTCAAAAATAATTAAAGGCAGCCAGGGCGTTTGGGGTGAAGTTTCGATGCCTGCACATACCACTATGAAAGAAGCCGAGGTAAAAAAAATTACCGAATGGATCATGACTTTGGGAAATAAAGAAAACATTAAAGCATCCTTGCCAACTTCCGGTAAAATTGTTCCACCGGCAACAACCGATAAAAAGAAATCAGTACTGACTTTAAAAGCAACTTATACCGGTGCAGCTAAGGCAGGGTTAAAACCTTTAACTACAACAAAACTGATCAATCTGAAAAGTAATACCATTGATGCTGATGAGGTAAAAGATTTTAACGGTTTTGAACGAAAAGATGTATTTGGAGGTGAAAAACTGATTTTAAAAAAGGATTATGGCTGGATAGCGATCAAAAACATTGATTTAACCGGTATTTCAGGATTCGGTTTTTCTTTCCTCAACCTGGATCCAAAAAGTGATGGCGAAATAGAAATCAGGTTGGATGACAATAACGGTGTTATGATCGGAAAATCTACTTTTAGAAAAAGCGTTCCAATTAATATGCTCTCGGATGGAAAATTCCATTCAATCTATTTTATTTTTAAAGAGCTAAAAACCGGCGATAAAAAAAGCCGGCCGATTATTCAATCCATAACGGTAGAGCCTAAGTAGATTTAAATAAAAAAATACAACCCGAAACCCCATCATCAAGGTTTCGGGTTTTTTATTGTAAAAATAATACTTTCCTATCTCCCATTAGCTTAGCAATAATATCTTTGCAGCAAATTCAGCGTATTTATGCAAAACATTAAGAACATTATTTTCGACTACGGAAACGTCATATTTGATATTGATTTCAAAATTGCCCAGGCATCTTTTCAAAAACTGGGTATTACCGATATCGAAAATTTCTTCGCTCATAAAGGGCACAATGCATTATTTGATGATTTCGAAACCGGAGCCATTTCTCCGGCTGAATTCAGGGCAGGAATCAGGAAAGCAGCTGGTCAACCCGATTTGACCGACCAGCAGATTGATGAAGCCTGGAACAGCCTTTTAATTGGCACGATTCAGGAAAACCACGATTTACTCCTCCAGGTAAAAGAAAAATACCGCACTTTTTTATTGAGCAACAACAACGAAATCCATTACGAATGGATCATTAATTATTTGAAAACGACTTTCAAAATCAATAATTACGATGCTTATTTTGAGAAAGCTTATTTCTCTCAGCACATGAAACTGCGCAAACCCAATACCAATATTTTTGAGCAGGTATTAAAAGAGAACAATCTAAACCCTGCAGAAACTTTATTTATTGATGATAGTCCGCAACATATCGAAGGTGCTAAAAAATTAGGCTTAAATACCTTATTAATGACCGAAAAACCTGCCCAGTTAGGATCGTTTTTAAAAGCAAACGGAATTTTGTAAATTAGGGTATGGCAGAAAAAAAGTATAAATCGCTTAAAGAGTTCTACCCGTTTTACCTGACAGAACACAGCAATACCACTTCCAGGATCCTGCATTTTATCGGAACGGGATTAGTGGTGCTGGCTTTTTTTGCAGGTTTTCTGTTTCACAACTGGCATTTCTTTTTGGCTATGCCCATATTGGGTTATGGTTTTGCATGGGTTGGGCACTTTTTCTTCGAAAAAAATAAACCCGCCACCTTTCAGTATCCGGGATATAGCCTGGCAAGTGATTTTATACTGTTTTACGACCTGTTAACGGGCAAGCAATCCTTTATAATCAAGAAGTAATTTATAGCTGCTTTCAGCGCACTACCCTTTCAAACTCAACTCGATTGAAGCGGCATCCTTTTTGGCTGTCCCCCCTGGAAGTATCAGAATGCAGCCAAAAAAATACAGCGCAAAGCGAGGACTCACCTCCCAAAGAACTATTGCACGCCCATTTTCTAAAAAATAAATCAGTTTTTTAAGCAACACAGATGCCGGGCACAAAGTAGCTACAAAGCAATTGAAAATATACTCCTTCTACTTGTAAAATAAATTCAACATCACGCTCCGCAAACGAAAAACAGTTGGCCATTTTCAGTTGGCAGCATTTATAACCACTCAAAACTGAAAATTACCAAATGTTAACAGAAAACCGAACTACAGTTTTCTTCTTTTCAATTCCCTTTCAATCAAACCTAATTCACGGCCTGTTTGTCCGGCAACTGATGTGTTTTCCTGCGCCCTTCTGAACAAATACGGCATCACGGCCTTAATTGGCCCGTAAGGCACATATTTCGCCACATTATAATTCGAATCGGCCAGGTTAAAGCTCAAATTATCACTCATGCCCAACAATTGTGAAAAATATACATGTGGATGATTGTGCGCAATATTCTTTTCCTCCAAAAGGTAAGTCAATAACCGGCAGCTATCTTCATTGTGCGTTCCGGCAACAGTGGCAATTTCCTCAATATGGTCTACACAGTAACGTAAAGATTCATTGTAATCACGATCCGAAGCCTCTTTATCAGGCTGAATTGGCGAGGGATAACCCATTTCGGCTGCGCGTTTACGTTCTTTTTCCATGTAGGCACCGCGTACTATTTTAACGCCCAAAATAAAGCCGTCGGTCTTGGCAATTAAATGATCAGCTTTCATATCGGCCAACTTATCATGACGGTACATCTGATAAGTATTATATACTATAATTTGCTTACGGTTAAATTTACGCATCATATCCAGAGCCAGTTCATCGATGGTATTCTGGATCCAGGTTTCTTCTGCATCGATCATAACCGGTACACCTTTCTCAAAAGCCGTTTTACAGATCATTTCACAACGCAGTTTTACCTTTTCGTATTCTGCCTCTTCGGCAGCAGTTAATGTTTCTTTGGCGTCCAGTTTCTGCAAAAGTGCAAAACGGCCTATCCCGGTTATTTTAAAAACAGTGATCGGAATTTTGGCATCGCCATCTGCGCGAACAATTGTACGGATAATTTCAGCACAGGTTTCATCAAAAACATGTTCCTCTTCTTCCCCTTCAACCGAATAATCTAAAATGGTGCCCACGCCCCCTTTATCAAGTTGCTCAATGGCTTTATTACACTCGGCAATGGTTTCGCCTCCGCAAAACTGCTGAAAAATAGTGGCTTTAATTGCACCCTGGATCGGTAGCCCTATATTTAAGAAAAAGTTTGTAATGGCCGGACCAACTTTGGTAAGGAAATTATTGCCGATCAATTTAAAAAGCCAGTAAGCTTTTTTTAGTTCTTGGTTAGTTTTTTGACGAAAAGCGATTTCCGTGTTGTCAAAATTAGGTTGTTTATTGGGAACTAAATCCATTTTTTACTATATAAATAAGTCAGATTGGTGCAAAATTATAAAAAGCATTGGTTGTTAAAACTAAAAAGCTCTAAATAATCGTATTTTTGCACAAAATGATACAATTCAAATTAGAAGGCGAATTTATTCCGCTGATCCAGCTGCTTAAAGCAACAGGTTTGGTTGGCACCGGGGGCGATGCACAGGCTGCCGTGACTGACGGTTTGGTAAAATGCAACGGAGAAGTAGAATTCCGCAAACGGTATAAAGTCAGGATTGGCGACGTCATCACTTTTGAACAAGATAAAATCGAAGTAATTTAATGGAAACCTTAACGAGCGCAGGCCATTCGCTTTATTTCGAAAGCAATTTAGACGCCTTAAAAACACTTTTAGAAAGCAACAGGTACAGTAAAGTTTTTGTATTTGCCGATGAGCATACGAGCGAAATCTGTTTACCTTTGTTCCAGTCGCTTTTAAATGATTTCTCCGAATTCGACCTCATCGAAACGGCAGCTGGAGAAGAAAATAAAAATATCGATTTTTGTATCGGTATATGGAAAACTCTTCTTGATTTTGAAGCCGACCGTAAAAGTTTGATGATTAATTTGGGCGGTGGCGTAATTACCGACATGGGAGGTTTCATTGCTTCGACCTATAAAAGAGGAATCGATTTCATCAATATACCTACCACCCTGTTATCGCAGGTTGATGCCTCTGTAGGTGGCAAAACCGGGATTGATATTGACAATGTAAAAAACATGGTAGGCACCTTTACCCTGCCACAAATGGTTTTTATCGAAACAGCATTTCTAAAAACACTGCCACCACGTGAACTTTTATCGGGTTTTGCCGAAATGATCAAGCACGGTTTGATCTACGACAAACCTTACTACGAAAAGTTAAAAACCACCAATTACCTTACCCCGAGTGCTGAAGACATTTACCGCTCGGTTGAAATTAAAAATGAAGTGGTAACCATCGATCCGCATGAAAAAAACCTGCGGAAGATTTTAAACTTTGGCCACACCATTGGCCATGCTGTTGAAGGTTATTCTCTGGCAAATGACGAAAATCCATTAACACATGGCGAAGCTATTGCCATTGGTTTTATTTGTGAAGCAGCATTATCCATTAAAAACAGCACATTAACAAAAGAGGAACTGAACGACATCAGTAGTTATATTTTATCATTATACCCTAAATACCACATCAAAAAAGAAAGTTTCGATGCCCTTTTGGAGCTGATGCAGAGTGATAAAAAGAACGAAGATGGAAATATTCTTTTCTCACTTTTAGAAACTACGGGCAAATGCACGTTTAACTGCCGTGTAAGCACTGCCGATATTTTAAGCAGTTTGGATTATTATAACAGTTTATAACATGAAATTTACCGGAAGTGATATTTCTGTAATCGGGCTTTTTGGTTTCGTGATCGTTTTAACCCTGGTTGAAATGTATTTCAGTTACCTGCACGACAGGAAATTATATACCAAACGCGATACCTGGACCAATATTTACCTGATGACAGCCGCTATTGTAATTAATTTGGCTACTAAAACAGGTACTTTTTTCTTATTGCAATATTGCTACCAGTTCCGTTTGTTCCAGATTAGCAATGTCTGGATTTACTGGCTGGTATTAATTTTAGCCCAGGATTTCCTGTACTGGTTTTTACATACTGTTGGACACTATGTGCGTTTTTTCTGGGCCATGCACGTAACACACCACTCTTCAGAGCATTTTAACTTAACAACGGGTTTCCGTTCTACTGTTTTTGAACCTTTGTACCGGGTATTCTTTTACCTGCCATTGGCCTTTATGGGCTTTACCGCAGTTGATATTCTTTTTGCCTACCTGGTTACCCAGATTTACGGCAACCTGGTGCACACCCAATACAACATCAAATTTCCGAAATGGTACGAATATATTTTCGTAACCCCATCACACCACCGGGTACACCACGCCAGCAATGTGCGTTACCTCGATAAAAATATGGGCATGGTTCTAATCCTGTGGGACAGGTGGTTCGGAACCTTCCAGGCCGAACTGCCAGAAGATAAAGTTAAATATGGCTTAACTACCCAACCTACTGATACCGGTCCGGTAAACATTATTTTCCACGAGTTTATTGCCTTAACAGCAGATGTTAAAAAAGCACCTACTTTTATGGATAAAGTGAAGTACATTTTCAATCCACCCGGATGGAGCCATGACGGAAGCACCAAAATTGCTAAAATTATGCAGCAGGAGCTACGTGATTCGGAAGCACTTGAAAAATCTAAAAAATTAAAATCAGAACAGCCCGAATTAAGTTCTGCAGTATAATATGCCGGTCAAACCTTACAGATTGATCAAACCTGTAAGGTTTCTATACCCATCCTCAAAACAGTATAAAAACAGAGAAATTAAATTTTATTAAAAATATTTTCAATTTCTTATTGACAAATTAAATTTTGTTACTACATTTGGCTCAACAAAAAAAGAAATGCAAAATACTAACACATATTACTTTGGTTACTTTTACTATTTTAGTGAGAGCCGGGGCTAATATGCAAAAAGATATATAAAAAATATTAAATTGTATAAGAAAGTCCCGGCAAACAGCCGGGACTTTTTTGTTTTAACGCAAAAAATGGAAACGACAAAACGTGTAGCAATTCAGGGTATCAAGGCCTCTTTTCATGAAGAAGCCGCATACAAATTCTTCGGTAAGGAAATTGAGACGGTAGAGTGCAATTCTTTTAAAGAAACCTGCGATAAGCTTGAAAAAAACGAAGCTGATTTCGTGGTAATGGCCATCGAAAACTCGATTGCAGGCAGCTTATTACCAAACTATACCTTGATTCGTGATTATGGTTTCTCGGTTGTTGGTGAGGTTTACTTACCTATCCAGCTGCATTTAATGGCATTGCCAGGTATAAAATTCGAAGATATTAAAGTGGTTACCTCACACCCTATTGCCATCCGCCAGTGTATCGATTTCTTTTACGATTATCCGCACATTAAAATTGTGGAGAGCAATGATACTGCTGCCTGTGCAAAACGCATCCAGGAAGAGAAATTAACCGATACTATGGCCATTGCAAACAGCTTAGCTGCAGAACTTTATGGCTTAAACATTTTAGAACGCCGTGTAGAGTCGAACAAGAAAAACTATACCCGTTTTCTCATCCTTAAAAAAGATAAAACCGACGAAGGAAAGAAAATAAACAAAGCTTCGATCTGTTTCCAGGTTGGACACAAAGCGGGCTCGTTGGCCACCGTGTTAAATATCTTTGCCGAACAGGATGTAAGCTTAACAAAAATACAATCTATGCCGGTGTTAGGTAAAAGAAATGAGTATTACTTTTACGTCGACCTGGAATGGCCAAGTACCGAAAAGTATGATAAGGCGATCAGAAAGGCATTAAAATATACATCGAACTTTAACATATTAGGAGAATATCAAAAGAACGATAAAGTATAAACAGCCGTAAACAATTTTCAGTTGACAATCTAATATAACAATTAAACAATATAAAATATAACTCCTGACTTCCGACTGTGGACAAAGGACTTTAAACAACCCCCATCATCATGAAACTTAATTTAAACATCCAACCTTTAAACACCTGGTTAAACACAAACAACGAACCATTATTGATTTCTGGTCCCTGCAGTGCAGAAACGGAAGAACAATTGTTAACTACTGCACATTTATTGGCAGCTACCGGTAAAGTATCGGTATTACGGGCCGGTATCTGGAAACCACGTACCCGTCCGGGAGAATTCGAAGGTATCGGAAGTATCGGTTTAGAATGGTTAAAACGTGCTAAAGCTGAAACAGGTTTACCAACGGCAGTAGAGGTTGCAAATGCAAAACACGTTGAAGAGGCTTTGGCAGCTGGTGTGGATATCCTTTGGATCGGTGCACGTTCTACCGTAAATCCTTTCACTGTTCAGGAAATTGCCGATGCTTTAAAAGGACATGATGTTCCGGTATTGATCAAAAACCCTGTTAACCCTGATTTACAGTTATGGGTAGGTGCTATTGAGCGTATCAATGGTGCGGGTATCACTAAAATCGGTGCTATTCACCGCGGTTTCTCTTCATTCGAGAAAAGTTCTTTCCGTAACGAACCGATGTGGGAAATGGCTATCCAGTTAAAAACTTTATGCCCTGAGCTTCCGATCATCAACGATCCAAGCCACATTTGCGGTAACCGTGAACTGATCCCTTACATTGCACAAAAAGCATTGGATTTAGATATGCAGGGATTAATGATCGAATCGCACGTAGATCCTTCAGTAGCCTGGACAGACGCCAAACAACAGGTTACCCCGGCTGCTTTGGCAGAACTGGTAGAGCGTTTAACCGTTCGCGAACCAGAGGCACCAAACGAAGCATCTGCCGATAAACTGGCCGAACTGCGTAAACAGATAGATAAAATTGACGACATTTTATTGCAAAAATTAGGTGAGCGTATGGCCATCGTAGAAAAAATCGGTGAGTTTAAACGCGATAACCAGGTAACTATTTTACAGGTTAACCGTTGGGATGCTATTATTAAAAAAGGTCACGCTTTTGCAAAAGCTTTAAAATTAGATTTAGGCTTTACCGAGAAATTCTTAGAATTGATGCACGGTGAATCAATCCGCAAACAAACTGAAATTATGAATGCAGGCAAAGCTGAAAAAGGCATTGCGGCAGAGCAACATAACGAAGTTAAAGCCTAAAAGGTAGAGGGTTTAAAGGTTTAAGGTGGAGGGTAAAACCAATACGATTACTTAAGCCTAAAGCCCAATCGTCATTGCGAGAAGGAACGACGAAGCAATCTTTCATTCCAGTAATTCTGGCTATAAAGATCGCTCCGTCGGCTGAAAAAGCCTCCTCGCAATGACGACATTCCTTAGGTATCTGTCAATGATAGCCTGTCGAAAAACTACAGTAATTTTTCGACAGCTTAACATGATATTAAGAAACATACATAATGGAGTGTCAGATGTTTCCATCTGGCACTTACATTTAAGAATAAAACAGAATAAAATGTCCAAAAACGCCTTAGTTTCTTTTAAAGGAACCAAGAATATTAACACGGAAATCCAATTAACAGGCTCCAAAAGCGAATGTAACAGGGCTTTAATCATCAGTGCCTTAAGCAAGAAACTGGTTAAAGTTGAAAACCTTTCAAATGCTGCCGATACGGTAACCTTAAATGGTATCCTGAATAAGTTGGGAGTTGAGAGTAGTGAGTTGAGAGAAAACTCCAAACCGAAAACTGCAAACTCCGAACTGGTTGATGTTGGACCTGCAGGTACTGCTATGCGTTTCTTATCGGCTTATCTTTCGGCTAAAAACGGGAATTTCCTGTTAACCGGAACCGAGCGGATGAAACAACGTCCGATAGGGATTTTGGCCGAGGCTTTAAAAACAATTGGTGCCGATATTTCTTATGCAGAAGCAGAGGGTTTCCCTCCTTTAAATATTATTGGTCCACTGGATCAAAAAACGGCACAGGTAAAAATAAAAGGCGATATCAGCAGTCAGTATATTTCGGCTTTGCTGATGATTGCCCCTATTCTGCCACAAGGCTTAACTCTAGAGATCGAGGGGGAGCTCACCTCTAAACCCTATGTAGACATGACCTTGGATATGCTTGCAGAAGTTGGCATTGAGCATGCCTGGAACGGAAATTCGATAACAATCGAACCTCAGGCTTTTAAGCCCGGCACTTTGGTTGTTGAGCCCGATTGGAGTGCAGCATCATATTGGTACAGCATTGCGGCTTTAGCCGATGAAGCTGAAATTGCTTTACCTGCTTTAAAGCAAAAAAGCCTGCAGGGCGATAGCCAGATCAAAAATATTATGAAGATTTTTGGCATTGCAACCAGTAAAACCGATAAAGGAATCGCCATTAGTAATCTGGGGCTTACTTTAGACACCAAAGAAGTTTTAGACTTAAAAACCTGTCCTGATTTAGCACAGACCATCATCGTTATTGCCGCAGCTTTGGGCAAAAACATGGCATTTACTGGTTTGGAAACCCTAAAAATCAAAGAAACCGACCGTATTGCAGCCCTTCAGAACGAATTGGCTAAAATTGGCGTTACTTTAACCGAAAATAACCAGGTTTATACCTTAAATACAGATAACCTGCATTTTCCGGATAAAATTACCATTGCAACCTACGAGGACCACCGTATGGCCATGGCCTTTGCGCCACTTGCACTACTGATCAACGAAGTTGAAATTGAAGAAATGCAGGTGGTGGAAAAATCTTATCCATATTATTGGGAAGATTTGAAAAAAGCAGGGTTTGAGGTGAAAGAGATTGGATAAGTGAGATACTGGGTGTGAGACATGAAATTTGAGATGTGGGATACTAGATGTGAGACACCAGACCTGAGAAAATACATCGGGATTGAATACAAGATTAATTAAAACAAATAATAACAAGCTAACTGGATTTGAGTGTAATTTGAGGGATAACTCCAAATCTACCACCTCAGATCTAACCTCTAAACAATTAAAAAACAGAAGTTTAGATATGAACCAGGTACTTCTCCAATCTCATATCTAACTTATCTTATCTAATATATATGGCAGGCAACTCATTCGGACAACTATTTCGCATCACTACATTTGGCGAATCTCATGGCGTAGCCATTGGAGTAATTATTGACGGCTGTCCGGCGCAATTGGATATCGATATGGATTTTATCCAATCCGAGCTGGATAAGCGTAAACCAGGTCAATCTAAAATTACCACGCAAAGAAAAGAGAGTGATACTGTGCAGATTTTATCCGGTGTTTTCGAAGGAAAAAGTACGGGTACCCCTATCGCACTTTTAATCCCGAATGAGGATCAGCGCTCAAAAGACTACGGCCATAACATTGATGTTTACCGTCCAAGCCATGCCGATTATGTTTATGATGCAAAATACGGCATCCGCGATCATCGTGGTGGCGGACGTTCTTCTGCCCGCGAAACAGCGGCCCGCGTAGCGGCAGGAGCCATTGCCAAATTATTATTAAAACAACAGGGTATAGAAATTTTTGCTCATGTAACCTCAGTAGGCACTATCGATGCTCCGAATTTAGAAAGCAACGATTTATCGTCGCTTTTAGCCATCAGGGAAGAAAATATTGTTCGCTGTGCCGATCCTGCAACGGCGCACGAAATGATCGAATTTATTGATTCAGTAAGAAAAGACGGCGATACGGTTGGTGGAAAGATCAGTTGCGTAATAAAAGGCTGTCCGGCAGGTTTAGGTGAACCAGTTTTCGATAAATTACACGCCGATTTGGGTAAAGCCATGCTAAGCATCAATGCCGTTCATGGTTTCGAATATGGCTCCGGTTTTGCCGGAAGCGAATTACGCGGATCGCAGCATAACGATATCCCGCAGCCAAAAACTGCCGATTCGAAGGTATTCAAAACCACCACCAATTATGCCGGCGGTATATTGGGGGGCATTTCAAACGGAATGGATATTACCTTCAAAGTAGCCTTTAAGCCTGTCGCCACTATTATGCACAACCAGCAAACCATTAACGCTGCTGGCGAAGCTTCAGAAATTAAAGGAAAAGGCAGGCACGATCCGTGCGTGGTACCAAGAGCTGTGGTGATTGTAGAAGCAATGGCTGCCCTGGTTCTGGCTGATCAGTTTTTAAGAAATAAAGCAAGTGTAGTTTAATTATGAAACTTATTACCACCCTACTTTTGTTGATCAGCATGAATACTTTTGCCCAAAGTTATGCCGATCTGATTGCTAAACACCGCGAGGCTTATAAAGAAGATTTCATTAAAGACAGCCACTCGCCATTACAGAAAAATGATCTGCAGAACCTGCATTTTTATGAGGCCGACAGCAATTATAAAGTATTAGCGGCAGTAGAATTGTTAAAGAATGAAAAGGTGTTCAAAATGCCAACCTTTAACGGCAGCAGCAGCGATTATTACCGCTATGCACACATAAACTTCAGTTTAAAGGGAAAAGCGATCCAGATGACGCTGTATCGAAGCGTCGCTTTATCGACCAATCCTGTCTATAATGACCATTTATTTTTGCCTTTTACAGATGAAACGAACCATAAGGAAACTTATGGAGGTGGCCGTTATATTGACCTGGATGCGAAAGAAATCAATAACAACCACATAGAAATCGATTTTAACAAGGCCTATAACCCCTACTGTGCCTACAGCGATGGTTACCGGTGTCCGGTACCCCCGGAAGAAAACGATTTACAACTGGCCATTAAAGCTGGCGAAAAACGATACACCGGTGAGAAGAAACATCATGAATAAATGCCGGTGTTAATTTTATCTATCACTGGTGTTAACTTTATCTATAAAATGATGCTCTAACTCTATTATATCCCATATTTAACGTAAATTACAAGCACATTAAGTAAAAACTTAATAAATTTGTTTAACTTATTTCTAAATGACGTATAACTGTTTAATTGTTGATGATAATGAAATTGAAAGAGATGCCATAGAAATGCATCTAAAGAAAATTCCATCATTAAACATCATCGCGACCTGCAGTAATGGTATAGAAGCTGCCCAAATTTTAACCACTACTGCTGTAGATATTGTTTACTCTGATATTGATATGCCAGAACTGTCTGGTTTGGATTTATTAAAGAGCATCAAAAAGCAGCCCCTGTTTATCTTTATTACTTCATTTAGTGAATACGCTGCCGAAAGTTTTAACCTGGATGCCCTTGATTTTATTGTTAAGCCCGCCACTTTCGAACGGATATTAAAAGCAACCAATAAAGCCATTGAATATATCGAATTAAGAAAACTGATAGATAAACTCCCTGTTGAAGACTTAAACCCCGGTAATAAAAAAGACGACGACTATTTCTTTTTTAGGGAAACTAAAGGCATAACCAAGTTAAAATACAGCGACGTGATTTATATTGAAAGCATGGGCGATTTTTCAAAACTGTTCACCCATAGCGATAAGCATGTTATTTTAGTAAGCTTAAAAAATTTAGAAAAACAACTGCCTTCCAAAATTTTCTCCAGGGTACACAAGCAGTATATCATCAATATCAACCACATTGTAACCTTAACCAATCACGAAGTTCATTTGGCTCATAACTTCCTGGTTCCGATAAGTGCTTCCAACCGGCAGGAATTATTGGAAAAATCGATCGACAAGAAAATTCTGTCGAGATTTTTAAAATGAGGTTATTTCTTTAAAATTATTTTAAAACAACTTCCACCCGCAGGATTAAGTGCTGCGCTGATCTTACCATCCATTAAGTTTATAAAAGTTCTGCAGAGCAATAATCCCAAACCTGTACCTTTTTCTTTATTGGTACCCAATGTGCTTACGCCTACGCCCAAATAGCCGGGCTTATTAAAATGCTCAACCTGTAAGGGTGTTAAGCCGATGCCGGTATCTGAAATTTTGATTTCCAGGTCATTTCCATTAGAAATCGTACTAACGGTAATTGTACCGCCATTTGGTGTAAATTTAACGGCATTACTGATCATATTTCTTACAACAAGCGCAAACATGTTCGAATCTGCTTTGCAATATGTTCTGGCCGAAACTAAATTCCGGATCGTCAGGCCCTTTTCATCGGCATAAGCGTGCAAAGAAAGGATAACTTCATTAATCAGGTCATGAACATCCAATGATTCGAGATATGGGTTAAACCCCTGCATCTGGCTGGCTGCCCAATTGAGTAGGTTTTCCATCATGGTAGAGGTATAGGTAAGGTTATTTTTTAGCGATGCTGCATACCTGTTTAACTTCTCCTGTTCTATGTTGCCCCCTTCTAACAGCTGCATGAAGGAAATCAGCGAATTAACAGGTGTACGCATATCATGGCTTACGACACTAAATATACGGTCTTTCACCTTACTGAGTTGCTCTAATTCCCGTTTTTGGGTATTGATAATCTTATTCAGCCTGATTGTTTTCCGCTGGTTAAAAAATGTAACCACAGCTGTAATCAGAATAAGCGTAGCGGCTATGGTAAGGAATAATTTTATACGTTCATCAAATTTTATCTGCTGTACCTGTTTACTGATCTGTTTATCCTTTAACCCGGCGGCTAACTGCGCCTCAAATTTAGCATTGGTAAATTTACTATCCTGAGCCAAACGCTGAATATCGAGGTCGGCCTTTGCCTTTTGAAAGGTCAGGAGATCCAATGCTTTTTCTTTATCGCTCAATGCAAGTTGCTGCCTTTTTAGCGCAAGTTCCTGTTGTTGTCTTTTTAATTCCGCCTCTGTCAGCTTCTGTTTCAGCAGGTAGTCGCGTTCTTTGATACCGAAATCGAGCTGCATCTGCCTCCTGGTAATCTCCTTTTCCTTTTCCTGGTCGAAAATCTTATCCCTGACCGCAATATACTGCCTGTAGTAGGTTAATGATCTGTTGTAGTCTTTTTGTTTTTCATATACCGTACTCAATCCTAAAGTAGCCTGCTTTTCAATATCTAATAAATGGTTTTCTTCTGCAATTTTTAAACTGTTACTGAGCAAGGCGATTGCATTTTCAAAATCATTTTCTTTTTGGTAAAAGTTTCCTAAAGCATACAAACTTGCAGCATAGGCTTCTTTATCTTCTCCCGATTTATTTAACTCGACCGATTTTTGATATAATTTTAGCGCCACTTCATTTTGTCCTATCGAACTGTACAGGTTGGCAAGATCACGCTTAAGGCTAGCCATTAATCCTATATCGCCGATAGCTTCTGATACTTTCAGC
Organism: Pedobacter zeae; assembly: GCF_014196715.1. GTDB lineage: Bacteria > Bacteroidota > Bacteroidia > Sphingobacteriales > Sphingobacteriaceae > Pedobacter > Pedobacter zeae. Next base: position 525,859 of record NZ_JACIEF010000001.1, on the reverse strand, counting down.
GATTTGTTGTAATAGGTTAAGGCCAGCTTTATTTTTTGACTGGGCATGACGTTCATTTCCGATAATTCACGGTCTGAAGCCTCAAAATAGTTGTCTCCGATTAAACCATAAACAACCGCTACACCCCTTGTATTTTCACCTTCTTTGGCAAACACTTTTAATGCCATGTTCATATAAACCAGCGCCTGGCTTTGGTTACCCAAGCGTTGATAAATAGTCGAAATATTGGTATAGCAACTCGCCATATCGGCTTCGTTACCCATTTTTTCGTAGATCGCTATAGCCTTTTGGTTAACATCTAAAGATTTAACATAATCCGGAATGCTGCCATATAGCGCTCCCAGGTTGAGATAAGTGCCAGCCAACATATCCAAATTTCCTATGGAAGAAAATTCGGCAACCGCCTTGTAATAATTTTCTTCAGCCTTTTGATAATCAGACCTTCCATGATACATTAAACCTCTACGGTAATAGGCCATGGCAGAGAATTTTTTCAGATTTTTCTCATGTGCAAGCTGAATGGTTTTATCCACATATTCTTCCGCTTTGTCTACATTTTTCATCCTCATGTACTGACGGAAGACTTCCGTTAATATTTTGATTTTGGTAGAGTCTGATTTTAAATTCCTTTGGTTTAAACTTAAAAGACTATCCAGTTTTTTCTGCGGTGCACTCCCCTGGCCAAAACTGGCCATAGCTAAAAATAAGAAAGGGAAAAAGAGCATGCCTTTTTTAAAAAAACACGCTTCACTAACGAACAGAGCATTTACAAGATAGCGCTTCATGTCCAAGATCAATTTAATGATTGGTTTCTACTAAAACCTGAAGGATCTTGAAAATGACAGCGTTTCATAACCCGGATGAAATAAAACATACTGAAATAACAAAATAGAGTTTGGTTTATAAAAGTAATAAAAAACCGGTCAATAAGTAACCATTTTTTTACATTTTCAATGAAAATATAAAAAAACAGGAAACCAACTGTAAATCATTATGTTACTACAGAACATGTCTTACACCCTAACTCTTGTTATCAAAAAAGTGATGGGTATTTGGTGGGATTGGCATCATGCATCATCTGGTAAATGGTTTCAATCACATCATCTACTGATGGTTTGCTGAAATAATCACCGTCAGATCCAAACGGCGGACGATGTGCTTTAGCCGATAATGTTTTGGGTTGTCCGTCCAGGTAGAAATAACCTTTTTGCTCTTCGAGTACTTTTTGCAGGATATAGGCTGAAGCACCTCCCGGAACATCTTCATCAACAACCAGTAATTTATTGGTTTTTGAAAGAGAACCCAAACAAACCTGGTCGATATCAAAAGGTAAAAGGGTTTGAGGATCTATTATTTCTACAGAAATGCCTAAGATTGCCAGTTCTTCCGCAGCTTCCTGAACAATCCTTAATGAAGAACCGTAAGAAACTACCGTAATATCGGTTCCTTCTTCCAAAACCTCGGCTTTTCCTAAAGGAACTGTAAAATCGCCAACATTTGAAGGTAATTTTTCCTTTAAACGGTAGCCGTTTAAACACTCAATTACGACCGCGGGCTCATCGGCCCTGAACAGCGTATTGTACATACCGGCAGCCTGGGTCATGTTTCGCGGTACGCACAGGTGCATCCCTCTTAAAGAGCTTAACAGCATGGCAATAGGAGAGCCTGAGTGCCAGATACCTTCCAACCTGTGGCCACGGGTGCGCACAATTACAGGGGCTTTCTGAATTCCTTTGGTGCGGTATGAAAGCGATGCCAAATCATCGCTTAGTACATTTAAGGCAAATATTAAATAATCTAAATATTGTATTTCGGCAATTGGTTTTAAACCACGCAGTGCCAGGCCTATGCCCTGCCCCATTATGGTCATTTCCCTGATTCCGGTATCGGTAATTCTTAACTCGCCATATTTCGCCTGTAAACCTGCAAACCCCTGGTTTACATCGCCAATATTTCCCAGATCTTCTCCAAATGCAACCAAGCGCGGATCGCGTGCAAAGTTTTCGTTAAAACAGGCATTAAGCACTTCCCTGCCATCGATCATTTTCGACTGCTCATCATATACCGCATTAACCACGGGAATCATATCCGGACTTTCTTTACCGTCAGTATGCAGTTTAGAATTGTAACGATCGTGATTAAGCTTTGTCTGTTGCTTATACCACGCCAATAGTTCCTTGCGCTCCGGGGAGTTAAAACCAGCCGATAAGCGAATGGCTTTTCGTGCAGCAGTAAAAACTTCACGGCGTTGTGCATCAGCAGTTGATGCCAGATTTACAGCAATTTTAGCCAGCTCAGGTTGATGTTTAGCTATACCATTAACCAAATCAACCACTTGTTTTTGCTCAGGTTTAATGCTGTCTAAAAACTCGTTCCAGGCTTCTTTCTGCTCATTACGTACAAAAGTCTTTGCTTCTTTTTCGATCTCTGCAATTTCCTCTTCGGTTGCCAGGGCCGAATCGAGCATCCAGGCACGCATTTTCAGGATGCAATCGTACTCAGTTTCCCATGCCAAACGATCTTTTGATTTATACCTTTCGTGCGAACCTGAAGTCGAGTGCCCCAAAGGTTGGGTAAGTTCAGTTACATGGATTAAAACGGGTACATGTTCTTCCCTGCATACCTGTATTGCTTTTTCGTACACCTCGCACAAGGCCGGATAATCCCAACCTTTTACCTTATAAATTTCATATCCCGGTTGATCTGCATCGCGCTGAAAACCTTTTAAGACCTCCGAAATATCTTCTTTTGTAGTTTGGTATTTTGCCGGAACTGAAATGCCATAGGCGTCATCCCAGATGGAAATGGCCATAGGTACCTGTAAAACACCTGCAGCATTAATGGCTTCAAAAAATACGCCTTCAGAAGTGGAAGCATTACCAATGGTACCAAAAGCCACTTCGTTTCCGTTAACCGAAAAGTGTTTCAGATAATCAAGTTCCTTATTTTGCCTGAATAATTTTGAAGCATAAGCTAAACCAACCAAACGGGCCATCTGGCCGCCGGTTGGGGAAATATCGGATGAGCAATTTTTAATCTGCGTTAAATCATTCCAGCTTCCGTCTTCATTAATGGATTTTGTTGCAAAATGGCAGTTCATTTGCCTACCGCCAGAAAACGGGTCGGCACCGTAGGTGGTATTCGCATAAAGTTGCGCAAAAAATTCTTTAATGGTAGAAATCCCTGTTGCAAAGGCAAAAGTTTGATCGCGGTAATAACCTGAGCGCCAATCGCCATTTTTAAAGGCTTTCGCCATAGCGAGCTGGGGCACTTCTTTCCCATCGCCGAAAATCCCAAACTTAGCCTTCCCTGTTAATACTTCCTTACGGCCTAAAATACTGGCCTGCCTGCTTTCGAAGGCTATTTTATAATCGTTTTTAACGATCGATTTAAAATCGTTAAAACTAAGTTCTGAAGCATCAATAGTGTTGGTCATCAATTTTTCATTCGGCATAGTAATCAAAGATTGGTTGCGGCAAATATATACAAAATTAAAAGTTTGCCTTTATCCTCCCCTGTAAAATTATATATGGATTTGTAAAATATATTTGGAATAGTTTTTGTTTTAATATGAAATCATTAAATTTGTTTTAGAATTAAAAAATAAATTACAACCACAATAACATGAAAAAGATCTTAGTATTATTCGCTTTTGTTTTGGGTTTGGGTATTGCTGCAAATGCACAAACTAAGCCCGCAGAGTTTAAATTTGAGTCGGAAACTCACGATTTTGGTAAAATCGTTTTAAACAAACCCGTAACTTACGACTTCAAATACACTAACGTTGGTGAAGAGCCATTAATTATTACCAAAGCTGAAGCAAGCTGTGGATGTACTGTTCCTAAATATACTTCTACCCCATTAAAAAAAGGTGAAACCGGTGTAATTTCGGTAACATTCAATGCTGCTGCCGGTCCTTCAACTTTTTCGAAGGCCATCACCATCACTTCTAATGCAAAAACACCTATTAAAGTGCTTTACATTAAAGGCGAAACGGTTGCCGCAGCTTCTAAATAATTTTTTAGACGATAATATTTAAAAAGTCCCGATTTTCATCGGGACTTTTTTATTTTTGTGCCATGCCAAAAATTTCACAAAAAGGTGTGCAGATGCCTGCCTCACCGATCAGAAAATTAACTCCATTTGCAGATCAAGCCAAAAAAGACGGTAAAAAAGTTTTTCATTTAAATATTGGCCAGCCCGATATAGAAACACCTGAAGGAATGTTGAACGCCATTAAAAACATTGATTTTAATGTTTGGGCCTATACACCATCAGAAGGTACCCTTGCCTACCGTTTAAAGCTTACTGAATATTACAATAAACTTGGTTATAATATTGCGCCAGAAAACATACTCGTAACAGTTGGTGGTTCTGAAGCGATAACCATTGCCATGCAAACCTGTATAAATGAAGGCGACGAAATTATCATTCCAGAGCCTTTCTATGCCAATTACAACGGTTTTGCCTGTATGAGCAACGTGGTAGTAAAACCAATCCTTTCGTACATCGAAAATGGTTTTGCATTACCGCCGATTGCAGAATTTGAAAAACTGATTACCGAAAAAACCAAGGCCATCATCATCTGCAACCCGAACAATCCTACCGGGTATTTATACTCAAGAGAAGAACTAGAGGCCTTAAAAACACTTTGCGTTAAATACGACCTGTTTTTGTTCTCGGATGAAGCGTATCGCGAATTCTGTTACGACGGAAGGGAATTTATCTCGCCGATGCATTTAGACGGTTTAGATGAAAATGTAGTGGTTATGGATACGGTTTCTAAACGTTACAGCGCTTGTGGTGCACGTTTAGGCTGTTTAATTACCAAAAATAAAGAAGTTATTGCCTCGGGATTAAAATTTGCCCAGGCCAGGTTAAGCCCGGGTATGGTAGAACAGATTGCCGGTGCCGCTGCCGTTGATACACCAGATAGTTACTTTGAAAAGGTAAATACCGAATATACACTACGCCGCGATACTTTGGTTAAACGCTTAAACAACATTGAGGGTGTTTACTGCCCTAACCCGGGTGGTGCATTTTATGTGGTGGCCAGATTCCCGATCGATGATGCAGATAAGTTCTGCCAGTGGATTTTAGAAAAATTTGACCACAACAACCAAACGGTAATGATGGCACCTGCTACAGGCTTTTACTCTACCGCAGGTTCGGGTAAAAACGAAGTGCGTATGGCCTATGTGTTAAATACAGAAGATTTAAATGCAGCCATGGACTGCCTGGAAATTGCCTTACAGCAATATCCCGGACGCGTAGTTTAATTGTTAAAACTGTTTAAACTGGTTAATTGTTGTCATTACAAAAACAGTTAACCGGTTTAAACAATTAACCAGTTTACCAATAATTTTGTATATTTGTAGTCCAGTTTTGCGATTGATAATTGATAATTGATAATTGATAATTGATAATTGATAATTGATAATTGCAAGATTGTAAAATTGTAATACCGGGGCCGTTCTTGGATTTGACAGGGTGGCGAGGGTTATGTTAGCATGCAGTGCGTTGTTCGGAGAGCACTTAAAAGTGAACGATCACATTTTAATTGGCGAAAATACTTACGCCTTAGCTGCCTAGTTTAGAACTACGCTTAGCTTTTGTCCCTCTAACTGCTGCATTGTTGGGTTAGAACCCGGGGCATCGAAACAACAAAGCTGGCTTTAAGGAGATACGACTTAAAGTGAGATGAAGTATCTAAGGATCTAAATAAGGTCGGTTTTCAGCCCGTTTATTTCCCGAAAATCAATTGAAAAATAAGCATGTAGAAGGTATAATTTATCTCACAACTGGACAAGGGTTCGACTCCCTTCGGCTCCACCAAAATCGAGGGTCAAGCTCAATTGAGCTTGACCCTCGATTTTTTTATTATAATTTCTAAGATTCTGAATGCAACCTCAAGCCTATCGTATATTTCACATATGAATTGGTATGCTTAAATTAACACATACAATTGAACAGCTTCATTTACATCTTTTATTAAACGATGGGCCAATCTTATGATCTGGCAAACTTTTCTAAGGCTGTATTGAATTTTTCTGCTTCTTCAACAAATAACGCATGGCCGCTATTTTCAAATCTTACGATATGGGAATTTTTAATCCCTTTCTTTAACTCTTCTGCAAATTCAAATGGACATAATTTGTCTTGTACTCCATGAAAAATCGCTACGGGAATACTAATTTTAGAAAGTTCAGGACGTAAGTCAATATTTGAAAGTGCTTTTATCGATTCGGTGATGGCATAAGGCGATGCTTGTAAATTAATGCTTTCCAGCCATTTTTCTACGTTTTTAGAGATATTGCCTTCTTTTGCAGGAAAGGCGCTTCCAAATCCGGCAATCAGATCTTCCCTGTCAGTCATGGTTTTTGCGATCAGTCCGTTTGCGTCATTTTCTGATATGCCATAAGGTGCGCCTTCTCTCTTCCTCCACGATGGTGCAGCTGCTCCAAAAAGGGCAAGCTTGCTAACATGCGCCGCATCATATTTTGTGATATAGTGAAGCACTACCGCACCCCCCATGGAGAAACCGCCCATTACCGCATTCTTGATTTTTAGTTGGTCTAAAACCACTTTGATATCGTCTGAAAAGACATCAAAGTCATATCGGCCATAAGGTTTGTCTGATTTTCCAAATCCCCTTAAGGTAATTCCGATCACCCTGAAACCTTTTCGGCTTAGGTACTGGTATTGGTACTCATACATTTCATCACTTAGTGGCCAACCATGGATTAAAACGACAGGCTGCCCTTCTCCCAGGTCGGTTACATGAAGTTTTACATTTTTCTCAACTTCGATGTATTCTTCCCTACCAGCAGCGGCTGCTACTCTTTTGGTTTGCGAAAACGAAACATTGCCCATTAATAATGATAAAAACAATCCGATTGCTAAAACTAAATTTTTCATTTTTTCTGTTTTTTAAATGGTTAGTATTATTTGATGAAGCAAAGTTGCAGCAAATGCCCAATGGCATCAATGGACGGTTTTCTCTTTAAATTGCACTTTTTCCCCTTTATGCTAAATCAGGCAGATTGATCATCGTTTAAATTCTTTCCCAGCATTGGGTTAACAGAAAAAGCACAGCATAATTACCGTGCTTTACTTACAATTTACTACCCGTTAGCTTTAAAATTGCTTTCTGAAAGATACAGGCGACAAACCCGCATGTTTGGTAAAAAAACGGATGAAATAGGCATCATCTTCATAATTGAGGCTGAAGGCAATTTCCTTTACCGTCATTTGGGTATGCGCCAAAAGCCGCTTGCTCTCTAGTATGATCCGTTCTTTTATCATATCGTTGGGCGTACTTTTGCTGATCAGCCCGATTTTTTTACTCAGATTTTTTGGCGTTATGAATAACATCTCAGCATAATCAGCAACGGTATGATGTGTCTTAAAATTTTGTTCAACCAGCTTGCTGAACTTCCTTAAGAACTGCACATCGGCATGCTGATTCTTTTCCGATAGCTGATGTTGTTGTTTCCAGATGCGGGTTGATTTGAGAATGACAACTTTTAATAGAATTCTCAGCATTTCTTCAGTACTGGAATCATCATTGGTCATTTCAGTTTTGATTTCCTGAATGATGCTTTGGATGTTCTGGGATTGAATTTCGTCTAACTTAATAAATGGAATTTCGAAAACATTATTGTAAAGGATACCATCGCAGGCCACTTCCTGGTCGTGAATTTCGATACAATAAAAATCTCTGTTAAAATAAATCAACTGGCCGTTAATGGTTTCACAAGGTTTGATGATCACTTTTGGATTAATGAATAAAAGGGCATCGGTTTCCATCGTGAATTCCTGGAAATCAACCTGTATAGTAGCCTTTTTTGGAATAAATAGAATTTTAATGTATCCCGATATTGAATTGAGTACAGTTTCATCCATAGCTTTCTTGCTAAATTCGATGTTCCCGAACTGTTTATATGAAAATTCTCTCAGCATGTTTCGATATTCACTTCAAAAAAAATAGCCATCATTGGTTTTCTCCCGGGCTAAAGGGTTTTCCGAAAAGGACTAAGTTATAAATAACAAACCGTTTTAGTAGTCAAGGCTTTGAATCCAAACGTTTCAAAATGAGCGATCGTAAACGTTCCTCGTGCTCATCTCCCCAGCCACCGATCGCTCCAATTACCGGAATCAGCGTTTTTCCAAAATCCGTGAGGCTATATTCAACTTTGGGAGGTACCACAGGATAAATCACCTTTGAGATCAGTTCATGGTCTTCCAGTTCTTTTAACTGAATGGTTAGCACCCTTCTTGAGGCATCCGGAATTTTACGCTGCAGTTCGCTGGGACGCTTATGTCCCTGGTTAATAAACCACAGCAACCGCATCTTCCATTTTCCATAAAGCACCTCGCCAATAAGGTCGAGGCCGCAATTCAGGTTCAAAGGTATTTTTCTCTCGTACATATAGCAAAGCTAGTGCAATGTTCCAAATTGCGCAATAGGGGAAAAAATTGTCCCTATGCAATTCGATTTTCCCTTATTGCCAGATACTTATATACATCCCAACTTTGTACAAAAATAAAAGACAATGGAACAAAATTTTAACTTCAACAACGAGCTATCGGGCAAAATTGCCCTGGTAACCGGAGGTACAAAGGGAGCCGGAAAAGCAATAGCAGAAAGGCTGCTGCAGGCTGGCGCAACCGTTATTATTACCGCAAGGAATACACCCGAAAAAGAAGACAGCAGGCTGCATTTCATTCCTTCAGATTTAAGCAAGGCAGAGGGAACACAAAAAGTGATCAGCGAGGTATTGTCGGCTTACGGGCGACTTGACATTCTTGTGAACAACCTCGGTTCTTCAACTACACCTGCCGGCGGCTTCACCGCGTTGACCGATCAAGACTGGGAATCAACCCTGCAGGCTAATCTGCTTGCTCCTGTGCGATTGGACAGGGGATTTCTGCCTCAGATGCTGGAACGAAAAAGCGGTGTGATTATTCATATTGCATCGATTCAGGGCAAATTGCCTTTGTACGATTCTACTTTGCCCTATGCCGCCGCAAAAGCAGGGCTGATCAACTATAGTAAAAGTTTATCGAATGAAGTTACCCCCAAAGGTATTCGCGTGCTAACAGTTTCGCCAGGATGGATAAATACAACAGCATCGGAAGCGTGGCTGGGCGAGATTGCAAGAAACGCAAATAGTACGATAGAAGAAGCCCAACAGAGTGTTATGGATGCCCTGGGTGGAATACCTTATGGCCGACCTGCCCAACCGGAAGAAGTAGCCGAATTGGTTGGTTTCCTCGTTTCACCAAGGGCCAGTTATTTAACAGGAACAGAATTTATAATTGATGGTGGTACAGTACCAACAATCTAATCATCTTAAAAAATCACCTAAAAAGAAATAAAAATGAACTTACCGAAAATCATAACCGACCTGGTTAATGCACAGAACAGCTTCGACAGCATTGCTTACGCCAATTGTTTTTCCGAAACCGCCGTGGTATTTGATGAGGGAAAAACGCATAACGGGAGGACCGAAATCCACCATTGGATCGAAGAATCAAACGAAAAATACAGATCAGTGATGATACCTCTAGAATATACCGAAAATGGTACTTCAGGTATCTTATCTGCTGAGTGTTCCGGAACATTTCCGGGAAGCCCGATTATATTAAAATTTCATTTTGATATCGCAGACGGGCTAATTCAGCAGTTGAAAGTAACGGAATAAGAGCGGATGTGAAAATAATTCATTTCCCGCCCATGGACAGGGCCTAAAACTAAAATCCTTAACATTGATGATTTTAAGGATTTTAGTTTTTTGATTTGGTAGCCTTTGGGACCATTTTTCATATGCCTGGTGGATAACCGGCAGGAAATTTAGTCCCTGGCTCAGTACCTTCAGCTTCACTTATTGAAAAACCAAATGTTGATGAGTAATTTACAAAAGGCACCTTTTTCACCATAAACACCTTAATATCATCTTGTTACCAAAAGAAGTTAGCTATACTGGCTTACCGGCTACTGTTTATTAGATCGGAGCAAACAGCAATCGCTTTACCATCGGCATAGGTTTTTCCCCAATCACAAAGTTTTTCCAAAACCGGTACCAAATCAATGCCCTTATTTGTAAGTACATATTCAATTCCGGAGGGAACCGTTTCTGGAATTTCTCTCTTAATAATAATCGCGTGTGTTTCGAGTTCTCTAAGCTGCCTGCCTAAAACTTGTTCTGAAATATTTGGCAATTCTTTTTTCAATAAATGGAACCGGTTATTTCCTTGCGAAATGGAATACACAATCTGAGATTTCCAGCGCCCGCTGATCATGGCAATCGCTGAATTTAATTCACAAACCTGAAACAAGAACTGTTCGTTTATCGCATTGGTTGAATTTTCTTTACGCATATATGTACTCCATTTCACCTTTTAGTTTTATTTCTTTACCCGTTTTCATCTACCCATTTCAAAACCAAAATTGCATCCTTAGGGCCAAAAATGCGATAATCTATTTCGGCCCGCGATACCCTTCAATTCCCTTAAAAGGCATTAGTCTCTGCCGCATTACAATTTTTTACCTGCCAAAATGCGCCTCCTGTTAACAGGAGAAATGTATTTTTTCATTTCGATTATACGCCTTGTATTTAGCCATTGTTTTTGCGGCTCACAATTTTGTTAGCTATTGCACACGAAAAAATGCCTGCAGAATTTTGCACTAACAAAAATACAAAATATGGTTAAGACAATAGTTATAACGATGGCGCTATTTGCCACCATCGCGGCACATGCACAGGAAAAATGGATTTTAAAATCAGAATATTTAGCAAAACCCGATACCGTTCTTATTTTCAAACCAAAGGTTTATACTCCTGCCAAAAAATTTCCATTGGTTTACCTGCTTCACGGATATAGCGAAACCTACAAACAATGGTCGCAAACCACCAACCTGCAGAAAGTGGCCGATCAGTATGGTTTTATCATGGTTACGCCCGATGGTTTTACTTCTTACTATATCAACAGCCCTGTAAATCAATACTCAAGGTTTGAGGATTTTTTCTTCAAAGACCTGGTTCCGAAGGTGCATCACACTTTAAGTATTGACGAAAAGAATATTTTCATCAGTGGGTTGAGCATGGGTGGCTATGGCGCATTGCGGTATTTCGTTTTACATCCTGATTATTTCAATACGGCGGGTGCTACAAGCGGAGCTTTGGAGATCGACTACCACAATTTTCAGAAAGTAAGCCAATTGTTCTGGCATACAAGCAGAATGACAGATGACCTGATAAAAAATCTTGGAAACCCCAAAACAGCAAATTGGAATAAATACAACATATCAGCCCTGCTAAAGGAAAAAACTGGTTTCAGCAAGCCATTTATTTTTGATTGTGGAACGGAAGATGTTTTATACCTAAATTCAGTAAACTTAAAATCACTAACCGATAGTTTGAAAATTCCGGTAACGTTTATCTCTCAACCTGGTAACCACAATACCGAATATTGGAACAAATCTATTGACCATCATTTTGTGTACTTCCAACAGCACATGAAGACCGAATAGTAATATCCTTGCCAAATACCGTACATCTAAAAAAAAGGATTGGTCAATTACCCGCGAAAAACAGATCAGCCAATGAAGTTATTCGAAAAAAGGGTTTATTCAGGTCCTTTTAACAAGAAAACGCCAATTTTACTTCAAAACAATCCGTTTTAATAAAACCGCCAATTTTCGATTGAAAATTGGCGGTTTCTCGTTTGTTGCGTTTTTTTTTGGAATTGAATCCTGTTTACAACTGATAAAAAGTCAGACTAATTGGTTTTAGGCAAAAATTTCAGTTGCACCTGACTAATTCGCCAGAATGTACCATCTCCGGCACCCTTATTCGGAACATTGCCAACGAAACCAAGCGATACTTTCTTTTCATTCGTTAATGTAAAGGCAATTTTATGTGTACCTTTTGCATTGGTCTTGGCATAGGCCAAGGATGATGTGATGTTGCCTGTATTCGGTATGCCCTCCCCTTCGGCTGCTACGGTATAGAAGTCTCCCCCCGCTGTACAATCAGGAATATCTATTTCGAAGGTATATTGTCCGGGAGGTAGAACAACACTTTGATAAATTTTACCATCAGTAATTGTAGCCATATTATCTGCAGACCATCCTGCTTCCATGGCCAGCTGAGGGCCACCGAACCAGGTGTCTACACCACCATAAAATACACCTGCAGCCTGCCTGAAATTTCGTACAGCATCGTTGGTTGTCCAGGCTGTTGGAATTCCCCATCTGTCGCCCTTTACACTGGTTGTAAAAGGTATCTTTGTATTTGACAGATACTGGGCAGTAACATCCTTTAAAACACCTACCTGGGCAAATTCCGTGTAAAAAGTGTCAATGCTTGATTTAGTTGGCAGGTACAGGGTTCTGGTACTAATTGTGGATGCCGTGCCTGCAAGGTCATTCAATGTAGTCCGTTCTGCAGCTATTGGCACCCTTAGCGTTTTTACTCCGGTTGTTGATGTATACCGGATTTCGGTAGCAAAAGGCCCGGCTGAGAGATCAATGGTCAGCCAATTAATTACCGTTTCGCCATTAACCTGGGTAGCACTGCTAATTGCCCGGTTGTTCAGTGATGCGGCATACCGTGGCCCATAAATCCTTCCAACCGCATTAACCGCAATAGAACGGTTTCCTGCAGCATCGAAAGTATACACTAAAAAACTTCTTATCCCTTCTTCCACATTAAATATTTTGGAGAATTTCCTCGGATCTGTATTCATATTTACGGGATACTCGATCGAATCTTTTTGATCGTTCCAATAGATTTTAATCCTGTTGATTTTGGGGTCGGCTTTTAAAAGACCGGTTAACTGTACCCGATTATTACCCGGGTTAATTTTAACAGAGTCTAACTTACCTGAGTAAAGGATATCTCCTCCTTCCAGGTATTTTTTATAATCATCCGGCTTAGAGCAACCAAAAAGCAATATGGCTACGAAAGACAGGAGGATGGTTTGCTTTATTTTATTTTTCATCTTCTTATGCTAATTAATGAATCATATTGCTTATTGTACGGCACCATAAACCTCTATTTCATTGATACTTTGTGCGGTTCCGCCAGCCCAGTTCTCCAGGCACCTGATTCTGAGATAACGAACCTTAGGGGCATTGAGATCAATATCCCAGCTAAAACCTGCCGCCGCGGTGGCCTGATCTTCTGCATTATCGTTTCCATAAGGAAGTCCTGATGGCTTTTTCACCTCGTAGCTACCCAGAAGGATCCAGCTTGAATCTAAAGCACCGTTTAGATTTGGGTTACTGGAACCATATATTTCGAACCTTTTCATGGTAGAGAGGTAGTAATACCTTGTTCCTTCAGGGAAAGGGCGAATCCACACCCGGCTTAATTTTGCCGATACACCGGTATCAAAGCTGACCATATGTGGTCCGTTACCGCCATTAATCTGGTGGGTAAAACTGGTGTAAGGCCACCCGAGCCTACCATCCCAGGCATAAACGAGTGCAGCGCCATTGGTAACCTGCGGCGCATCGCCAGGTAATACCAAAGCCCGGAAAAGTGAAGGATTAAGTTTCGCTTCAAATATCGGATTTATGGCTTTGTAAAGGGTATCTGAACTGTTTCCCCATTTGTCTTTAACAAAAATTGCCAGTTCCTGCCTTGTGGTATCTAGCCCCCTGATCTTCGATAAAATTTCGTCGGTACGGGTAAATATACTCCTGAAATTATCCACTTCAAATTGCTTAAAAACATTTTTCTTCATCACCATGATCGAAATATTATCCCGTGTTGGATTGGTAGCCGACAGATTGTATCCTCCAAAGGCATTGATCACTTTGATGCTCTTAAATACTTTCTTAAATGGGGCTTCAAGAGGTTTTACCTTCACCAGGGTTGGTTGCGAAAGCACTTCGCTCCTGCTTACTGAATACAGTGAGACCTGATGTTCCAGCGTATCGGCAAATCCTTCAACTACGATGGTATCTTTATAAAAGGACGATTTGGCTTCAAAATTAGTTCCGTTGGCTAATTTAAAAACAGCTTTGACATATAATAAATTCTTGTCGTTAGGCAGTTTATAGGTAATTCTAGCCTTGCCATTCAGGTTTTCGACCTGAATATTGCTTACCAGTTGAGGAACGGCTCCATCATTCCCTGTTGGACCTCCCAATTCTTCTTCCTTACAGGAGAACAGGGCCGGTATCAATGTAAGCAGCAATAAGTAATTAAAAATTTTCCTTGATTTCATGATTCTTATCTTTAAATAAATACTACCATCCCGGGTTTTCCACCAGTTTTGGATTCTTTCTGATTTCATTGTCTCCAATCGGCCACAAATAATCCCTTGGCGCTATAAATGTTTGGTTGAAGATGGTTCGTTCGATGTTGTAACTCTCAGTTGTCTTGCCCAAAACACTTAGTCCCGTAATATCCTTATTAAGCTCCTCGGCGGCCAGTTTCCACCTGCGGAGATCCCAGAAACGTTGACCTTCGAATGCAAGTTCGATCAGGCGCTCCCTGCGGATAATTTCGCGGAGTCCATTTTGGCTGGTATATTTAGATGGATTCTTGGAATAAGTTGTCCATGATTCTACAACACCTTTTAGTCCTGCCCTGGTTCTCACCCGATCCACATAACTGATTGCAGTAGCGGAACCGGGCTCTACTTCATTTAAAGCTTCAGCATACATCAAATAGAGGTCAGCCAGTCTTATTTCCGGCCAAGGATAGGTTTTCCAGGTTGGGGCATTGTTGGTATTTGTAGTTGACTCCCAATGAACGAGTTTTTTGATAAAATAACCGGTTTCGTTCCAATTGGTAAAATGGCCAAATCCAGATCGCTCTGCATTTTTCGATTGAACGTATACCGGGTTTATATCGCTGCTGGTGCTCGTGGCATCTTTCATATACCATTTACTTCCATCGAAGCCCAGATCAGCATAAAACCTTGGTTCACGGTCATAATTAAGCCTAGCTGTTGCAAATCCGGGTTCAATCGTAAAACGCTCCGAGGTAGTGGCTACCCTGGTTTGCATATAATTGGCAAAATCAAGTGTTTTATCTTCATCAATGGGCACACCGTTTTTGGTATAGAACATTTTTGCAATTTTTAACGGAGCTCCCCAAACGCCCTGTAACTGGAACCTGTCTACGTTTGCGATGCCAGCCATCGGTGGCATACAAAGGGCCTCATTCACAAAATAACTGTTTGACAGGGCCCAAACATGCTCTGTACTCCACCTGGTGGTTACCGCATTGCGGATATTCAATTGGGTTTTTGTTTCTGCATTTAAGCCATATGAATCATTGGTATAGGTATAAAGGGCACTGCCATTTAGCTCTGCAGATGCTATTGCCGCTTTGGCCGCATCTCTTGCCTTTTCCCATTTTTTCAGATCAAATACCGGGTTAAAAAGTGTGGTATTCTCCTTATCCCTAAAGCCTGCATAATCCGGATTGCCATTAAATAGCGGACTCGCAGCCATTAAAAGGAGTTTTGCCTTGACAGCAAGCGCAATTGGTTTGGTTATTCTTCCCAGTTCTTTATTCTCATCGGAAATCCGTTGGGGCAGCTTTTCAGTCGCCGCATCCAGAAGTGTTGAGAGATAATTTACCGTCTCATCGATAGGGGCACGTTTATAATAAAGTCCTTCAGGATCTGAAGATTCGGGTGCATTTACATCAATGAGTGGTATAGGTCCGTACATCCTCATCAGGTAATAGTGGTAATAGGCTTTCAAAAACTCTACTTCTCCGATCCATCTTTCCCGCTCTGCTATTCCAAGATCGGGTGCCTTTGTTGGGTCTTTGATATTTTGAAGAAAGATATTACAATGGCGAATGGCCCTGAACATCATGAGATAATTATATCTTCCGTCGCCCCCTTTTAAATCCCCACCCCATTCGTTAAATAAGGGCCTGCTTCTGTTCTGCTCCCCCTGGGCAATCTGAAAAGCCGGATGCCAATGGGCCTTGTCTGTCTGGGGCAACCAGATTTCATCGCCCGACATCATTCCGGCATTGAACCAGCCATCGCCATTTTTAGGTAAGTAAGAATAACAGGTAAAAAGGTATTTTTCAGCTTCGATGCGAAGTTTGAATGCATTTTCGATCACGGCAACATTGTCAGGAACAATGTCCAGGTACTTTTTACAGGATGTTATGCTGCAAAACGCTGTGAAAACGACAGCTAATGCAATTATTTTTTTCTTTTTCATTTCTGATAGGTATTAGGTTATAAACTTACCTGTAAGCCAAGGTTATAAAGCGATTGTAGCGGATAGTTCATTCCATTGCCACGCATTTCGGCATCCCACATCTTGAACTTACTCAATATGAAAAGGTTGGTTGCCGATAAGTAAAGGCGCACATTTCTGAGATTAAGTTTTTTAATATCAGAGGAATAGCCAAATTCTACATTTTTTAATCGCAGGAAATTACCATTCCTCATCCACCAGGTTGATGTCATGTTATTGTTCGGTACCCTCCAGGTGCTCAGTCTTGGCCAAAAGGCATAAAGATTAGGATTTGTTTCCGTCCAGTAATTCTCCGAAATGGCCTTTAACAAACCCGTCTGGTAACCTCCATTCTGATAAAATGGCTGGATTTGTGTTGAGTTAATGAAGAAGGAAAAACGGGCAGATCCCTGAAAATAAAAACTGAAATCAAATTTCTTATACCTGAAACTTGATCCGAAGCCATAGGTAATTTCGGGTTCTGTAGGGTAACCTATCGGAACCTGATCATCTGTATTGATCACCCCGTCGCCATTTATATCCCTATATTTGATATCTCCAGCCCTGAGGCCACGATCGCCGAACTGAACGGGTGAATTGGCAACTTCTTCGTCATCAATAAACAACCGTTCGGCAATATAACCATAAG
Organism: Pedobacter zeae; assembly: GCF_014196715.1. GTDB lineage: Bacteria > Bacteroidota > Bacteroidia > Sphingobacteriales > Sphingobacteriaceae > Pedobacter > Pedobacter zeae. The sequence continues at coordinate 508,982 of NZ_JACIEF010000001.1, read as the reverse complement.
CCTGATTAAACGCTGTTCCTTTTCTGGAGAGATAGGATAATGAGGCGGGGTAAGGTAATTCATCAATTTTACCGATTTTGGTTGTAGCATAGGTAAAAGTACCCCTGGCATTGATTGAAAAATCGCGCGAAATATTTGCCCTGTAGCTACCCGACATATCAACACCTTTGGATGTACCATCTCCGAAGTTGGAAAAAGTTGTTGCCATTAAACCTGCTGCATTATCAATATTTGCAACAGGCTGCAAAATGTTGGTTCGTTTTTGCTTGAAAACATCTACCACTACATCAACACCTTTTCCCACGGTCAAATCCATTCCAATGTTTAACTGGGTAGATCTTTCCCATGAAATATCAGCATTTGCATACCTGGATATGGAAACTCCGGGACGGGTATAGATCGGGGCTCCGTCATTTCTGCCAAAAGAGGACCCATAACTATTGTCGTTTAAACTTACCCGCGACATATAAAAGAAACGGTCTCCTACATTTCCAATGGCATCATTTCCGGCAACGCCATAAGTAGCCCTGAATTTAAGGTTAGAGATGACACCTCTCAGCGGCTCGAAAAACTTTTCATTCGAAATTCTGTAGCCAACACCGATTGACGGAAAGAAACCCCAACGGTTACGGGTATCGAAACGCTCTGATCCATTGTAACCGAAATTAAATTCGGCAAGGTATCTGTCGTCATACCCATAAGAGAACCTTCCTGAAATACCTGCATTTCTTGAAGGTAAAGACTGGATCAGCTCATCTACATTGGCATTTTCATAATCTGAAAGATAAGAAACAAGCATACCTCCAACGGCATGTTTATCCTTAAAAGTTCTGTTGTAATTCACTGAACCTTCCAACCACAACCTGGAATCTATATCCTTTGCATCCCTGGTAAAATTCAGCACCTCTGTTCCAACCGTACCTATTGAATTTTGTCCGCCATCATTTAATGCGGTTAAATTATAGGATTGATCCTGAGGATTGATCACAGCAGAATAAAAAAACGGGTTATAATTTCTATTTATCCGGTAATAGGAAGTTCTGCGCAAATACCCCATTGCACGTGCGCTTAAGCCCTTTGTCAGGTCAGACAGGTCTTGTTTCAACTCCAGTTGAGGCTGCAGATTAGAGCTCTTATACACCTGATATCCTTTAACCAACTCCGCATAAGGATTTGTATATAAGGTAGAACTTAAACTCAAGTCGGTATTTCGTGTCTGTGCTGAACCGAAAAGCGGATGCTCAATGAAAGGCAATTTGTTTGATGGATACACAGCCGGGAACATTACCGGGTTTGCGTTTAATGCATTCCTGAAAGTTTGCTCACCGCCACCGATTGGGCCCTGGTAGTCATCAAACTGGCCATACATACGGATAATCAATACTGTCGACTTGGTGAGATCGAAGTCTATATTTGACCGGATAGAATAATTAGTTAACCGGATATTATTATTAAAATTATTAATCGGGTTCACTTTTAAGTTACCGTTATCCCGGTTTAAGGTACCTGCTACATAATACCTGGCACGGTTAGAGCCGCCAGCTATATTCAGGTTGTAACCCTGGTTAATCGTTTGTTTTTTGATAAGCTGGTCTAACCAGTTATTATTCGGGTACAGGTATGGATCTTCGCCAGCTGCAGTGCTGTTGATTTTATTTTGTGAGTAAGGTTCAATGCCATTTGGCGTACGTGTTATGGAAGCCTCATTGGCCATTCTCATATAGGTAATATTATCAGCAAACTCATAATCCCTTGTATTTTTTGATATCCTGTTTTCTACCCTGAAATTAAACTGAGGCTTTCCATTCATCCCCATTTTGGTATTAATGAGCACAACCCCGTTTGCCCCCCTTGCACCATAAACCGAAGAGGCCGCAGCATCTTTCAGGACAGAAAAATCTGAGATATCATCTGGTTGCAGGCGTGCCATATCGGTAGGTGTCGATTCTACCCCGTCAATCAAAATGAGCGGGTCTCTTTTACCAGCGCCAAACGTAGATAAACCACGGATATAGAAAGTTGAGTTATCCGTGCCCCTTCCTGGTTCGCCACTGCTCTGAAATGCAATTATTCCGGCAATACGCCCGGCAAGCGCATTGGTCAGGTTCGATGAAGGGGTTTTTAAATCCTTTACATTTACAGTAGTGATCGAACTAACCAGACTCGCTTTTTTCTGGGTATTACCAAATCCCGTTACTGCAACTTCCTGTAACTCTGTTGTTGCGTTTTCTAGCCTGATATCCAAAGTGATCACATTGCCAGCACCAACCGATTGCGAGGCAAGTGAAATTTGCTTTGACTTGAATCCCACACAGGTAATGGAGAGTGTGGCCGATTTTGTGGCCCTGATTTCGAACCGGCCAAAATTATCGGTAGCCACCCCCTGATTCGCTGCGCCGGCAACCTTAATTACCGCACCGGGGAGCCCGCTCGTTGAGTCCCTGACAATCCCTTTCACCACGATTTGATTTTGGGCCATTGCATTAATACTTAAAAAGATAAGGACAAGCATCATGTATTTTGCCATCCCCTCACTGTTAAAACCAGTTTTAACTTTCCTCATTTTTTGCGGCCTTGTCACAACTGCTGGTATCACCATTTTGAGCATACCACTCAGCACATCAGGCAGATTACGAATTTTTGGATTTAAACCTTGATTACTACTCATAATATTAATTGTTTTAATGGTTTTTAGGTGGATTTAACAGGCATAGCAATGCCACTTCCTTTTCGGGATGAATTATAAACGTTAAAAAGACGTTTATAAAAATAAGTAAGCCAATACGGAATAAGGCAAAGCCTTTAACTGTTTCCGGTTAAACGTATCTGTTATCTGAAAAAATGGTAATGCTGACTTTGAAAAAGTTTTTAAATAGGCCTACTTGCCTATAGCGGATTAGACTTCTGTTCATATTAGTTATATCTGGTTAGTGGTTGGTTATCCTTATTCTTGCTTAAAAGATAATGATCTTTTAATAAACGTCTAAATAACGTTTTTTAAATGTATGTACAATCGTTATATAATTGTAACCGTATTTTAATCTAAAACCACCATATTTTAACCCGAAATAAAAAATAACGGCAGGTTTTAGACTGTTCCAAGGTAACAGAATTTTATTGTGCAACACAATAGAAGTAAAAATGGAAAATGGATGATGGAGAATGAATGATGTAAGAGAGTGAATGGATGATGTAAGAGGGTGAATGGATGATGGATAAATACGATCTAAAGTGTCGCTTCTTTCAATTCCGATTTTAGAGTAAAAATCTTTAACCGGCTGTTCGGCAGACTTCATCTTTGCAGGGAAAAAGAAAACCACTTATTCTGTCATACTGAGCTTGTCGATTATCTTTGTTAAAAATAGCGCTATTCGACAAGCTACCATTAACAGATCCTATAGAAGAATCGTCATTTCGACTGGAACGTGACGATTTTTCATCAGTAGCGAAATGGAGACATCTATAGAAACAGATTTAGCTTCGCTGAGCATTCCGTAGTTCTCTACTGCGTTGTACTCCGCTCGAAATGACGAATTGGGAGAGGGCTGTCAATCATATTGATTTTTTAAAATACCTATCCCTCAGACTGATATCGTCATTATTTATTGAATTTAAACAGGCTCTAAGTTTCAGTCCAATGCTTATAAATCTGCTTGATCAGGCTTGGTAAAGCGATGAGCAAAAGCGGTAGAGCCACTATAAAACCACCAATAACAGCAATGGCCAAAGGTTGATGCAGTTGTGCACCTGCCCCTACACCTAGGGCCAAAGGCATTAAGGCGATAATGGCCCCTAAGGCCGTCATTAATTTGGGCCGCAACCGGGTGGAGATGGCAAAAGTAATGGCATCATCAACGCTTTGCCTGGCAAGCGATTCTTTAAACTGTAGAAAGGTAAATACCGCATTTTCGCCAATAATGCCCACGATCATAATCAAGCCCGTATAACTGCCAACATTGAGCGGTGTATGGGTAAAAAACAGGGCTAAATAACTTCCGGCAAGGCCCAATACGGAGATCAATAAAATGAGAAAGGCGATTCTAAAATCCTTAAACAGAAACAAAATCACACTAAACACCAGCAAACTGGAGGCCATGAGGATGGTGAGCAGTTCGGAAAACGATTGTTGCTGTTCTTTATATGCACCACCATATGCGATATGATAACCTGACGGCAGGTTTATCTGGGTATTTATGCTTTGCTGAATATCTTTCATCACACTGCCAAGATCCCGGTTGTCGAGTCTTGCCGTAACTACCCCAATAGTTTGCAGGTTCTCCCTGGCAACTTCGGCAATTCCTGCTTTAAGGTCAACCCTGGCTAACTGTTGAATGGGTACCGCTGTACCATTGGGCAGGAAAATTTTAAGCTTGCTGATATCGGCCACACTAAAAGTCGTACTGCCCGGATAAACCATGCGGATGGGTGAAAGCTGTTGTTTATCATATAAATTGCCAATTACGGTGCCCTGCATAGCAGTTTGGAGCTGGGATTGAAAGGATGCAGGACTAACCCCATACTGTGCCAGCATGGTAAAATCAGGTCGAACGGTTACTGTTGGCCCTGAGCGTACGATGCCATCAAATACATCGGCTGTACCGTTTACATGCGAAACCAGGTTGGCTACCTTTTTAGCCAAAGCCTGCAGCTTCTCCTGGTCGTTACCAAAAATTTTAACCTCAACAGGTTGGGTAGAGCTCATTAAATCGCCCAGCATATCGCCAATTACCTGTCCAAAATCGATTACCAATGCAGGTTGTGTATGTTCGATATGCTTACGTATCTCCGAAATTACCTCACCGGTACTTTTTGTTCTGTTGTGTTTCAATTGGATCAGGTAATCGCCGGTATTGGGTTCAGTTATAAAAAAGCCCATTTGCGTTCCTGTTCTTCGCGAATATGCCTGAACATCAGGAATTTTAATCATTTCCTTTTCTACTTGCCTCAGCATCCTGTCTGTTTCTTCGAGTGAAGTGCCCGGGGGCGAGGCATAATCCATTACAATACTGCCTTCGTCCATTTCAGGCAGGAAACCTGTCTCCAAACGCGGAAAAATAAGTATAATCGCTGCGATCAGTCCTAACATAAAGCTAATCGAGATATAAGGTCGTTGTATAAAATAACGGACCCAATTTTGCGATTTAACCTCATGTACTTCTACCCTTTTGCCTGCAGCTGCATGACTGCTTCCTTTGCGGGTAAATAAAAGATAAATGACGGGTAGACCAATCCAGGTAACAAAAAAAGAGCAGACCAGGGTAATCATCATCGTATTGGTCATGACCTGAAAATAAGAACCCACAACACCGGTCATCAGTACAAAGGGGACAAAAATCACGATGGTACTAATTGAAGAACCCAGCATAGCCGGAAAAAGATAACCAACGGCTTTGCTCAGCAGCCGCATGGTAAGTTCTTCGGGGTGTTCTTCCTGTGCGCGGTGAATCTGCTCTACTACCACTATGGCATCATCAATAATTAAACCTATGGCAGCCGCAATGGCGCCAAGTGTCATAATATTAAGCGAATAGCCAATAAAATAGAGTACAATCATGGTTAAACAGAGGGTAACCGGTATGGTAATTAAAATGGTAGCGCTTGCCTTGAAAGATCTTAAAAAAATAATGGCCACCAAAATGGCCAATGCCAAACCGATTAATAAACTATCGCGTACACTTTTTATCGATTCGTTTACAAAATCGGCCTGTATATAATAAGGCTTTAGGCTTACGCCAGCCGGCAGGATGTGTTTTAACTGTTGCACTTTGGTAAACAGCTCATCAGAGAGATCGACCAGGTTGGCATTGGGTTGTTTGATTACGGCAATCAGTATCCCATCTTTACCATTGGCATTGATACGGGTATATTCTACACTCTGCCGGATATCTACTTTAGCAATATCCATTACCTTAATCATCCTGTCGCCTTTCCGGCTCAACACCAGGTTTTCCAGGTCGCTTTTGTTTTTTACGGTAGCATCGGTTACAGACAGGTAGAGGTAATTGTGGTCGGTAAGGTAACCGTTAGATCTTATAAAATTGGTTTGGGCAAGGGCATTGCTGATCTGATCGGGTGAAATACCGAGTGCCTGCATTTTCTGTACATCGAGCTGCAGCCAGTATTCTTTACTCTTGCCGCCTATTACACGGATCTCTGAAACACCATCAACCTGCGAAAGAAAGGGTTTTACGGTATAGGTAGCAATTTTTTTCAGTTCAACCGACGAATAATTGTGGCTTTCCAGGCTATATCCGCTTACCGGGAGGATAGACGGATTCATCTTCTCTACCGAAATGTTAACGCCGGCCGGCAATGAGGCACTGATCTTGGCGATCTGCGATTCTATCCGTTGCTGACTCAGATCGATGTCGGCACCTGGGTTCATAAACGCTGAAAGCTCGCAACTGCCCCTACTGGTGGTACTCCTAACCAGCTGAAGATCGGGCACCTGTTTTACCGCATTTTCCAGGGGGCGGGTTATCGTAACCACCATCTTATCAACCGGCTGTAGCTCTGCATCGGCAATAATCTTGATCTTGGGGAAGGTAATTTCGGGGAAAAGCCCTGTTTTTAACTGATTAAAGGAGTAAATCCCACCCACCATAATGATGAGCAGCACTGCCAGGATAGGGTTTTTATGTGAAATGAAAAACTTATTCATGGCTATTTCTGGATTTTGACCTTGGCGGTATCAGCGATTCCGTAATTTCCACTTGTAATGATCCTATCGGTTTTCGAAAATTTAGGATCGAGCACTTCAATTGTATTTTCGTTTTCAATGCCTTTTTTCACATTTATCCTTACTGCGGTGGAATCGTTAATCAGTTTCATTACCCAAAACTCATCCTCTGTTTCGTTAGCCAATACCGCCGATTTTGGCACTACCTGTGCCTTAGTATGATGAACTTTGGTTAACCTAACTTTCGCAATTAAACCTTCGGGAATATCTTTAGCTGCCCCGATTTTTAGGATGTAACGCTGGGTTTGCGCCGAAGAATCAACAGAAGGCATTGTTCCCGAAACTGTTCCGGCCATTTTAGTCCCATCTGGCAAAAGGATATCTACCTTTCTGTTCTGATCAATCAGCTGATTATACTCGTAAGGCAAATCGAGAAGAAAAACCAGGCTGTTGCGGTTGCTAATGGTGGCTAAAGCTTCTCCATCCTGTACATAATCTCCTTTTTGGTGATTTACCTGGATAATTGTTCCGGCCTGATCGGCCCTGATATTGGATATACCCGAAAATTTAAAGCCCGCATCGAGCTTATTTACACTGTTGCCGATCGATTTTGCTTCTTTGGTGATTAAACTAAATAACAATTGATGGCTGCCTACCTGCTTACCCAGTACTGCCTGTACATTTTCTACATAACCGTTGATATTTGCCTTTACAAAACTTTTCTCCAGATAGGCCGAAACTGCCGAAAACTCTAAAAATTCTGAAAGAGCGCTGTCTCGCACGGTAGTTACCTGAACCGGCGTAACCGGCGAAGGTTCATCTATCGCTTCTGTTTGGGCAGCATGATTGCACGCTGAAAAAACAAACAGCATAATCGCACCGCACATTAATTTTAAATAGTTTTTCATGGTTATCGGTTCCAGTAATTAAATTGGTTGATCAGTTTTAAACGGTTAATGCTGGTTTGGCGCAGTAAATTTTGAGCCGCCAGGTAATTGTTGATGGCAATAACAAAATCGGCCACTTTCAAATCGCCAGTATGCATCAATTTACTGTCTGCCTCAATTAAGCCCTTACTGAAACGGATCTGCTCATTAATTTTTGGGAAAAGTGCCTCAGTCTGGTTTAACTGCTGACGGATGAGGTTTAGCTGTTGTTGCTGTTGTCGGACAAAAAAACTGCGGTAGCCGGATAGCGTTTCAGAAGAAAGACTAAACTTATTGTACTGCATTTTTTTCTGGTGCCCATCGTAAATCGGAACGGAAAATGTGAAACCGATACTTGTACCAAAATTTTTGTAAGGCTGCAAAACAAATGAAGAATTATAGCCCCCATTTGCATATACCCCAAGTTTAGGTTTATAGTTAAAATCGACCGCTTTTTTTTGGTTGATGTTTTTTAAACTGTCAAGGTCAAACCGTTTACTGAAAAAACCTGGCCCGGTTGCGGTAACGGTAAGATATAATTTCGGATCGGCTAAGCTCACCTTTGTGGTATCGGAAATACCAACCAGGTAGTTTAATATGGCATAATCATTTTTAAATTGCAGTTCGGCCTGCTTTAGTACCAATTGCTGTTGTTGTAAGGTAACCAAAAAGGTTAGATACTCCGATTGTTTGTAAATATTGCTTCTTGTTAATTTTTTAAGCAAGGTTTCTTCCTGTTCGAGCAGGGTAACCACTTCGCGGTTAAAGCCTACCTGTTCCTGGCTGGCATAGGCTGAAATATATTGATCGGAAACAGATCTCTGCAGATCATACCATGATAATTGCCTGGCATATTTAATAGAATCGCTTTGAATTTTTATGCCTTCCAGCTGGTTATTGATGCGTTTCCTGTTCAGCAGGTCGTAATTCACATTAAGCAGTGCTTCCAGCGCCTGTCCGTTGGTGAGCACTTCATCGTAGCCATAACCACTAACAACGGGCGCATACATCCCTGCAGAGCTGGCCGTAACCTGTGGTTTTGCAGTAGCCCGAACAATTAAACTGTCTATTCCTGCAGAACGTTGCTGGTTTTGAAAATCCTTAAGCACAGGGCTTGTAAATTCAGCCTGCTTTAAATAATAATCGAGGCTTTTTGAAGGGGGTTGGGCTCCTGCCCCTACCGTCCAAAAAGCAGCTAAGTACAGAAACAGGCACCTTAACTTTATATTCATTTTATGGATGATTTCGACTGAAAATATTTTAACCCTATTAAAATCTGCCCGAAAGCATTAAACCCGTACAACCTTGTTGGCGGAAAGGCATAAATGTAAAATTCCCTTCTTTTTTCGCGGTGAAAAGACTTTTAATATAAGGATATACCAGGTAGGATATTTTTGTGGAAGCAATCCCGAAACCCGCCCCTGCCACAACATCGCTAAACCAGTGCTTGTTGTTGTACATCCTAAGCGTCCCTGTTGCCGTAGCAACGAAATAGCCTGCATAACCAATCCATGGGTTTACATCTTTATATTCCTGGTGTAAAAACTCAGCAGCCATAAATGCAGATGCGGTATGCCCCGAAGGAAAAGAATTCTCGCCATTTCCATTAGGGCGCATCCTGCCAACGTCCTGTTTCACAAAATGGGTAGAAGCGCCCATAATAGCTGCAGAAGTTACGTATAACATAGAGGCATCAAATAAATTGTGTTTACCTTTTATACCCGATAAATTAAGTGCATAAACCGCAGCAGCAGGTGCAAACTGAATATAATCATCAACATGAGCCGCAAATAATGGATGATCTTCCTGTAACTCGGCCCTGGTACTTACATCGAGTTGTTTTAAAGCCCCATGATCATAAACTGCCGCAAAACCATAGCCCATTAATACCACAGGCGCAATAAATGCCGTTACCTGAAACCGTTTTTTTGGAACCGGATTACCGGTGTACCACCTTCCTGACGAATCTGCAGGAACATTTTTAACAGAATCTCTACCTTGGATGGAATCGATAGCAGTTATGGCGTAAGTTTGATTTACATAACTCAACAGCATCAACAGCATCCACAAAAATCTTTTCATCTTTCAAATTTTAATCAAAACTAGAAGTGAATTATGAAGAAATTCTGTAGTTGGCTATCATGCAAATATTTAGTTTTTTTCTGTTGATAGCAATGATCAACGCAGAAAGTATTCCTCTCTGCAGGCCTGCATTCGTTTTTATCTTACCTACTTCCTTTCAGTATAACTAAAAAGATGATGAGAACGGGTTCTGTATAATGATCTGCAAAAAATGCAGGTTAATCCCCAAAATAGACTGCAAAAACATGCCATCCATTTTCCTCGTGGTAATCGATGCGAAAGCCATAAAGGTTACAAATCTGTTTTGTTATGGCCAGGCCAAGTCCCATACCCTCAGAATCTGCTGCTTTAGAGAATCGATCGAAGATTTTGGTTTTCAACTGGCTAACTTTACCCGAATTAGAAATGGTTAAACTGTGCCGATCTAATTTAACCAAGATGTGCCCGCCGGTTATATTATGCCGTACCGCGTTACTAAAAAGATTGTTCAATAAAATATCTGCCAGGTAACGGCTCATTTTAACCTCTGCCGGGGCAAGCTCTTCATTCAGAATCAGTTTGCTTTTGGCCAATAATTCCTGAAACTGGCGGATTTTTGCTTGTACCATTTCGTTAAGATCGATAGCTTGAGGGTCAGGGATCAGGTTGTTTTCGATTTTGGCCAGCAGCAGTAACGATTGATGCAATCTTGATAGCCTGGCTGTGGCATGATAGATATCTTCCAATAACGCACCCTGCTGCTCGGTAAACGACTCGGTTTGCAGCAAAGAATCCAATTTGGAATTGATTACTGCCAAAGGTGTCATCATTTCGTGTGAGGCATTATCGGTAAAACTTTTAAGTTCTTTATAATCCTGCCTCACCCTTTCGGCCATGGCATTTACCGATTTATTTAGCTCATTAAATTCATCAATTTTGGTTGGTTCCTGCTCAATGGTATCCATCCGGGTTACTTCGAAAGCCTTCATCCGGTTTAAAATAGAATAAAAGGGGCGCCAAAGCCTGCTCAACACAAACCGGTTAATGAGCAATAGGGCTAAAAGTAAAACAACTGTGATTCCCAGTGTTATTAAAAGAATGATACGAATCAGGTTTTCTGATTCTACCCTCGATTTGGTTATGGTTACCTTTATTGTTTTACCGTCTACATGCACAATGGTAATGAGGCTTCTGCCCGGTTCGTTTTCACCTTCTTTCGGGTTAACATAAATGGTGTTCAGAAATTGCCTTTCAGGAATAGCACCACTCAACGTTTTATATGATACCTGCTGATCGAGATAACTTGCAGGCAATGGGAGCTTGTGAAAAGTATTTACATACTGGGTAATTTCATTTTCTTCAACAGCTAAATCGCGGTCTAATTTTTCGGTCAGGATAAAATGGATGACTACATAGTAAATGATCCCGGTAATGATCAATACAACGATAGAGGTTAAAATATTGGCTCTATTATAACGGTTGGAGAGTTTCATAAATCGCCAAATTTATAGCCTATCCCATAAACAGACCGAAGGTAATCTGCTGCCCCGGCTTCGAGCAGTTTTTTACGGAGATTTTTAACATGGGTATAAATAAAGTCGAAATCATCCAGCAGGTCCATTTCATCGCCCCACAGGTGCTCGGCCATGGCATTTTTGGTTACCACTTTATTCCGGTTGGAGAGAAAATATACAAGCAGATCAAACTCCTTTTTAGTAAGGCTAACCGGATTACCCTTAACCCTGATTTTCATGGCCGAAACATCAACGGTTATCTCGTGGAACATAATAACATTATCACCGTCAAAATTCTTCCTGCGGACAATCGCACTCACCCTGGCCTTCAGTTCTGATAAGTGGAACGGCTTCACCAGATAATCGTCGGCACCCAGATCAAGGCCTGCAAGTTTATCATCCAAAGAGTGGCGTGCAGAAATAATCAGTACACCATCTCTTTTTTTCAGCTGTTTAAGCCTGGTTAAAAGCTCCAGCCCCTCCCCACCCGGCAGGCCCAAATCCAAAAGAATACAATCGTAACTGTAAAGTGATATTTTTTCATTGGCAGCAGCAAAATCCGAAGCATGCTCGCAAATATTACCTTCTCCGGTAAAATAGGCCAAAATACTTTCCAGCAAAGCGGGTTCATCTTCAATAACCAGAATTTTCATTTTGTATCTTTTTTTGTGCTTTTAAAGTAACCATTTAAACCCGAAAGTTAAACATCAGGTTTTCAATCAGGCAAAACACCGGATAAGATTTTTATATTCAGGCTTTCTTCTTCTCTGCCGTTGCTGAAACTGCCTTCCCATCATCGGTAAAATACTGGAGACCTGTTAACCTTCTGATATTAATGATATCCCGTTCCGCATTATGATAGGCCAAATTAATATTTTCTTCGCACTGCTTCAACTTTACAACAAAATCATTAATAAACCAACAATTTAGTGCAAATCCTGTGTGTATTCATTACGAACAAGGGCAATAGCCCAGGTATACCCAACTTCAGAATTGCTACAGAATTGAAACTTATATTTAGGATCAATCACTAACCAAATCTGATATCCTTAAAATCAAACAAAATGAAAAAACTTTACCAAATTACCTGTGCAATGCTAGTGGTCGTGCTTTTTATGGCTTGTACCAAAAAAGAAACCGCAACCGATACCAAATTGAGTTATAGCTTTAGCGCCAGCAATTTAAATGCTTCGTTAAGCAGTAATGCAAGCGCCAGTGGTGCTGTGGTTGCTCCAGGAACCAATGGAAGCATAAACTGGTCAACTGCAAGTGTTAACGTAGCTAAAATCGAATTCAGTGCCATCAAATCAGGCAGTGGGGCAATCAATCTCGAAACTAAAAATCTTTACCTGGTTAACGCGTTAAAACCCGATTCTTTATCAGGCACTGTTGCTTTGGCATCTGGTGTGTACGAGAACAACCAGTTTAACCTAACCTTAGCCAGTTCGTTAACCAACCCGCCCTTGCTGTTAACAGGCACATACATAGAAGCTTCGGGAACAAAAATTCCGGTAAGGTTCGAAATGAACCAGGCGCAGGTAGTTAAACTTGAAGCAAAGAGAGTGGAAGTTACTGCCGGAACTTATGTGGCTAAAGTTACCGTACAGCTTAATGCACTGGTAACCGGACTAACTGCAAGCGATTTCGGACAAACCACACGTACCGGTAGCAATAACATGATTATTATTTCGAGTACCATCAATAGAGCATTGTATGAAAAGTTAGTTACCCGCTTTACTTCAACCCTGAGTGTTGATTTTTCCAAAAAATAGCAACAGCAGGTTAGTCAAACATGAATGAATTGCCAATTTAAAGCGTTAATACTAATTTCGCGTTGCTAACCAAACATTCAGAATTTCTTCAGAATTGGAACTTACCTTCGCCCTTTGCAAAGAATAAGGTCAGACAGGTAAGTTTCAGCTGTTGGAACCGCCCCCTAGTTATGAACATTAAAGAAAAAACAAGTAAACTGTTAGAAAACAGGTTTGGTCCCGTTTTTCTGGCGACCCTGTTATTATGTAGCATTTCCTTATTAACCCGCGTAACCTTATTAATTTATAGTGCAGCTTCTTTCGATTGGTCTGTTTTAAACCTCCTGAAAGTTTTCATTATTGGCTTGTTTTACGATCTGGCTGCTGCATCTTTTGCCATTATTCCGATTGTAATTTATGTATGGTTAATGCCCTCAAAATGGTATGGGCGTAAATTCAACCGGATATTGCTCTTTATCTATTTTTTCTTTGTTGTTTTCACGCTTATTTTCAACGCCATTTCTGAATGGTTCTTTTGGGAAGAATTTTCTGTACGTTACAATTTTATAGCGGTAGATTATCTGGTGTATACCACTGAAGTAATCGGAAACATCCGTCAATCGTATCCCATCAACAGCATTATCATTGGCCTGGTCGTAATTACAACCCTGATTGTATATTTTTTAAGAGGTATTATCACGCAATCAACCTTTAACAAAACTTCTTTTAGCAAAAGGACAAAAATTGCGTTGATACTATTATGCCTGCCGGTATTCACTTATTTCTGCGTAAGCCATAAACTGAAATACCTCAGCAGCAACCAATATGTAAATGAACTTTCGGGAAATGGCATGTACGATTTTGGCTTTGCTTTTTGGAACAACCAGCTCGATTATAATACATTTTATAAAACGCTTCCGATTAAAAAAGCGGAGTCGGTACTCAGCCATTTATTACAACAGGATTCGGCCTCAACATTCAAGAACACGTCGAGGAACATCAATAATCCGGGGGCAGAGAACAGGATGAACGTGGTGCTGATTAGTGTGGAAAGTTTAAGTGCTGAGTTTTTGGGCACTTTTGGCGATACACAGCACATTACACCGCAGCTTGATTCGCTGGCAAAACAGGGTTTACTTTTTAACAATTTATACGCTTCGGGTACACGTACGGTACGCGGTTTAGAAGCACTTTCGCTCTGCATTCCCCCAACACCTGGTCAGTCAATTGTCAAACGTCCTGATAACCACAACCTTTTTACACTGGGCAGTATATTCCGCTCAAAGGGCTATAACAGCAGGTTTATTTATGGTGGTTACGGATATTTCGATAACATGAACGAGTTTTTCTCTAATAATGGCTATGAAGTAACCGATAGAAGTGCACTAAAAGACAACGAAATCCACTATTCGAATATATGGGGTGTTGCCGATGAAGATCTTTTTACCCTGTCGTTGCGCGAGCTGGACCAGGATTACAAAAACAACAAGCCGTTTTTTGCACATATAATGACGGTTTCGAACCATCGCCCTTACACCTACCCTGAAGGAAGGATCGATATTCCCTCACATACCGGCAGAGAGGGAGCTGTAAAATACACCGACTATGCCATCGGAAAATTTATCCGCGAAGCGAAACAGAAGCCATGGTTTTCGAATACTTTATTTGTGATCGTAGCTGATCATTGCGCCTCAAGTGCTGGTAAAGTCGAACTTCCGGTAGATAAGTACCACATTCCCATGATTTTTTACAGTCCCGGACATATTGCACCAGGTAAATTCGAGAAATTAACGGCACAGATTGATATTGGGCCAAGCATTTTAGGTTACCTGAACTTCAGTTATGACAGTAAATTTTTCGGACAGGATGTATTTAAAATGAAAGACAGCGATGAAAGGGCTTTTATCAGCACCTATCAGAGTTTGGGCTACATCAAAAATAACAAATTGATCATCCTCAACCCCAATAAAAAAGTGGCTGCCTATAAGCCAGATTTTACTACAGGAAGCGCAGTAACTATACCTTTAGATCAGAAATTAACCGACGAGGCAATTTCCAATTATCAAATGGCTTCCTACCTGTATCAAAACGGTCTGTATGGCTTCGAATCTAAAAAGAAATAATAAAGCTTAACCAACCCGGTTACTTTGTTTGCCAGGATACTCACAACATATATCTTACAATTAGTGAATTTCAGTTTCAGTCAGAAACTGAAATTCTGTCTAAAATATTCAAAGATTTATGCATTAATTTGTTCTGTATCAGAACATGAGGAAGCAAGGTAAAAAATGCTTCTTAAGCTATAAACCTATTTTTGAAACACCATGATTGATTTCATTAAACAACCCTGGCCCTGGTATTTCTCGGGCATCATGATCGTACTCGTTATGCTCATTTTGCTTTTTTTCGGCAAATCGTTTGGTTTTTCATCAAACCTTCGTACCATTTGTTCCATAGCCGGAGCCGGCAAAAAAGTAACTTTTTTCGATTTTAAATGGAAAGACCAACTCTGGAACCTCATGTTCCTCATCGGCTCCGTAATAGGTGGATTTATTGCCACAAACTACCTGAGCAGCCCGGCGCCCGTAAAATTATCTGCCGCTACAGTTGCTGATTTAAATCAGTTGGGCATTAAATTCGATGGCAAACTGAATCCAGGCAGCTTATTTTCGTTAGAGGCTTTGAAAGACATAAAAACACTGGCTATTTTACTCATTGGTGGTTTACTGGTTGGTTTTGGATCTCGCTATGCCGGTGGATGTACTTCCGGCCATGCCATATCCGGACTTTCTAACCTGCAACTGCCGTCGTTAGTTGCGGTAATCGGTTTTTTTATCGGCGGCCTTATCATGACTTTCCTCATTATGCCTCTTATCTTTTAAAATCATAAAAATGAAATTTATAAAATATATTCTGGCAGGTACACTTTTTGGCATCACCATGACTAAATCTGAAGCGGTTTCCTGGTACCGGATCCAGGAAATGTTCCGTTTCCAATCTTTCCACATGTATGGCATTATTGGTACGGCTGTTGTATTAGGAGTAATAGCCGTATCGCTGATCAAAAAATTCAAAGCCAAAGACATTTCCGGAAATTCCATCACCTTCCACGATAAAGCTAAAACCTATGTTAAATACATTCTTGGTGGTACCATTTTTGGCTTAGGCTGGGCCTTAACAGGCGCATGTCCGGGCCCTATGTTTGTGAACCTGGGTAGCGGGTATGCTGGCATGGCCATTGTAATATTAGGAGCCTTGCTCGGAACCTATCTTTATGGCATAATTAAAAATAAACTGCCACACTAATGCCTCATCTACCACTCTCATTGCATAAAGTATAGCATTTATTGATCAAGCATAAAAAGAGTTTGATCTCAAATTGGCCAAAACAAAATGCCATACTATTTAGGGAAATATGGGTCGCGCGTTGCATAATTTATCGGTGTGATGGGACTTATTACTATATTTACCCCTCAAAAACTTTAAATCTCCAAAACCAAATTGGGGCCTATATCGTTATTAAAAAAAATAAATTTTATCGGTTTGAGTAAGGAAAATCATATCAATATGAAAAAAACAAATGTGCCTTTGGAACACGAGGTACTGTACAAGGTTTTAGATGCATCGGTTACCGGAATTGTGATTACCGATAATCTTTTACCAGATAACCCTATTATTTATTGCAACCCCGCCTTCGAAAGAATTTCAGGATATATCAGGAGTGAGATCATTGGCCATAACTGCAGGTTCCTGCAGGGCAAAGACCGGCAGCAGTCAGAACGCAAGATAATTTCAACCGCGCTCGCCAAGGGAGAAAGCTGTAGTGTAGAAATCAGAAACTATACAAAAAAGGGGAAATTATTTTATAACGAGCTGTACATCTCTCCGGTAAAGAACGAAGATGGCCAGATTACGCATTTTATCGGAATACAAAACGACATATCTTCAAGGCGAAAATCGCAGCAGGAACTTGAACTTGTGCAACAGGAAACTGAGCGAAAGGTAGAAGAAAGGACCAAGATGTACCGGGAAAGCCAGGAGTACCTAAGCAGTATTGTAGAAACCATCCGGGAGAGCCTGGTTGTAATGGACAAAGATTACCGGGTTTTAAGTGCCAACAACCACTTTCTCAATACTTTTAAAGTTTCTATCAATGAAACTAAGGGTAAATTGCTTTACGATCTTGGTAATGGCCAGTGGAACATCCCGGAGTTAAAAAAATTGATGGAAGAAATCCTTCCTACCAATAATCCGGTATTAGACTTCGAGGTAAAACACGATTTTCCTCATATTGGCAAAAAACTGATGCTGCTTAATGCCCACCGTATCGAACTCGAAGGCAGGTATAAAGACTGGATATTACTCGCCATTGAAGACATTACCGACCAACGGGCTTTACAGCAGCGTAAGGATGATTTTCTTTCCATAGCCAGCCATGAGCTTAAAACACCATTAACTACCGTTGTTGGATATATGCAGCTGATGGAAAGGATGATGCCTGAAAATGCAAGCGATAAATTTAAAGGCATTGTAGAAAAAACCGGAAAATACATCCAGCGCCTTAACCAGTTATTATCAGAACTGCTGGATGTATCGAGAATCCAGACCGGAAACATCACCCTTCATCAGGAGGAATTCGACTTTGATAAAATGATGGCCGAAACTGTAGAGAGCATCAGGGCGGCAACACCATCCAGAAAAATATCGCTTACAGGCAAAATCGGAAGAAATTTCAACGGAGATGAATCTCACCTTATCCAGGTGGTTTCCAACTTGTTGAGCAATGCAATCAAATACTCTGCCGATAACACCCAAATCGAAGTGCAGGTATCGTCCATCAGCGATTTTATCAAGGTATCGGTAACGGATAAAGGAATGGGTATTAGCGAGGACGAGTTAAGTAATGTTTTTGATCGCTTCTACCGGGTAGATGAAGTACAGAAACATTATCCGGGAATGGGAATCGGGCTTTATCTCTGTCAGCAGATAATTACCAACCACGGCGGTACAATTTGGGCTGAAAGTCAGAAAAACGTCGGATCTACCTTCAACTTTACATTGCCAATGCATTAATTATCCCTTTATTAAAATATGAAATATAAAAAAATTCTGGTTTGTGATGATGATCAGGGCATATTGGAAATGCTTGAACTGTTACTGGAAGACGATGGCTACGAGGTGGTGCTTGAGCCGAACAGCGTGAATGCACTTAAAACCATAGAGCGGGAAGCTCCGGATCTGATCCTGTTGGATATCTGGATGCCTATGATATCTGGTGACCAGATTTTAAGATCATTACGGGATAATCGTAAAACCTCTTCAACCCCTGTACTGATGTACTCTGCAAGCACTGATGGCAAAAGTATTGCTGAAAGCTGTGGAGCAGACAGTTATATTTCCAAGCCTTTTGACCTCACAGTACTGCTGGATAAAATTGAAGAGCTGCTTCAGGCATGAGGGCCTGATTGTTCGGGCCTTGTGCGCCCGCAATTAACATCATTTAATTCCCGCAAGCCGCCAGAAGAAATGAAAAATAATAAAAAACGACAATTTTCGATTTGAAAATTGTCGTTTTTTATTAATTGGCTGCCTTAAAGGCTATATTTTGCTGTTACAACTATTATTAATTCCAGCCATTGCCAACATCCTTACCAACATTAGGATTTGCATTCTTTTCAGATAATGGTATAGGTAATAAAACATTTTTATCCTGGAATGGCTGGGTACCGTCTTCTATCTGCCTTTCAGAATTGATGGTCTGCCTGGCTATGCCCCAACGTATCAGATCAAAGTAACGAGACTGTTCTCCGGTAAGTTCCAATTGCCTTTCGCGCATCAGGATGGTCATGGCCTGATTTTGGTTACCCAAACTGATGTAAAGCGGGGCATTAACACTTGGCCTGCTGCGTACCTGATTAATCAGTGCCAATGGCTGCGATCCGGTGTTTCCCTGTTGTATGTAAGCCTCAGCGAGCATGAGCAACACATCGGCATAACGGATTACCTGCCCGTTAATGCCACTTTGCGGCCCACCATAACTTGCTACCTTATTATAATACTCATACTTTAAGTATTTATAACCTGCTGTTGCATAAGGAAATGCGATTGGACCGGTTGAGCATTGCTGGCAATATTGAGTCTGTCCGCCACTTGCTGCGTCTCCGTAAAATGTATAAGCCGCACGTGGATCAACATAAACACCATTGGTTTGTGGGTTAGTGTAGGTAAAAGCTTTAACAGCTGTAGTGGTAATAAACACATTATTCCAATCGTTAAAGCCGTATTCTTGTGCACGGGCAGAGTGACTAGCTTTCCCACCCCATGTTTCCTGACCGCCAAATGGGGCATACTGGTTACCGATACCCCAATCGGTCCAAACCTGGTTCATTACCTGGAAAATGGTTTCCGGATTACTGGATGAATTATTCTGATTGGGATCATCAAACAGGTCGTTGTATACGGGTGCCAGCGAATAGTTATATGGAGCCTGGGTCAATTTGCTTAATTCAGTAACAGCATCTCCCCATTTTTTTTCATAGAGGTACGATTTACCAAGCAAAGCAACCGCAGCTCCCCGGGTGGCACGCCCAAAATTGGCTGCCGCATATGAAATAGGAAGATCTGCTTGTGCATCTTTTAAATCCTGTTCAATAAAAGCCCATACATCTGCTACAGCGGCACGGGGCAGGTTAATTTCTTCTGGCGTTGGCAGCGGGTTATATGCTTTGCGCAAAGGTACACGTCCATACAGATTAACCAGATTGAAGTAGGCATAGGCCCTCAAAAATTTAGCCTCGGCGATATATTGCTTTTGATTGGCCTGTTCGGTTGCATTGGCTGGGGTCCATGCCTGGGCACGGTTAATCACCACGTTCGAACGCATAATTAAACGGTACAGTGAAGACCACATCGATTCTAACTGCGGTTGGTTCGGAGCAAAATTATACTGTGCCAGGGCCAAAAGATCGCCCTGGAGCGGTTGGGCATTCTTGGCATCATAGCCCAGCAAATCAAAAATATAATACCATTCGCGGGCCCACAAACCCGAATGCAATAAAGTAGCATAGCTGGCTATCACCGTTTGATTTATAGCGGCATCACTTGTAAAATAGGTGTCGTAAGTGTATGCGCTTTTATTTTGTAAGTCCAAATCTTTCTTACATCCTCCGGTTGCAATTAATAAAACTACAACTGCCAGATATTTTATATATTTTTTCATAACGATCTCTTTAATATTATTTATCCTTAAAATCCAACTTGTACGCCTGCCAAAAATGTACGTGGCTGTGGGATCTGCCCATCATCAATGCCACGATTAAATATATAATCGGCGGCTCCCCCATTTACCCCGCCATTGGTTTGTGTACTAATTTCCGGATCATAGCCTTTGTATCCGGTAATGGTAAATAAGTTTTGTGCGGCTACATACACACGAAGATTGCTTAATACATTACCTGAGAAGGCTTTCAAAGCCGCTTTGGTGAAGGTGTAACCTAAGGTGATGTTACGTGCACGCAAATAGGCTCCATTCTCAACAAAAAAATCCGACGGCCTCAAATTACCTGTTGCCGTTACATTTTGCCCGGCTCTTGGCAAAGCAGCAATATCACCGGGATTCCTCCACCTGTTTAGGATCGCCGTAGAAGCATTGTGCCCGGTTGAAGCATTTTCGGTACTGAATTTAAGCGAGTTAACCAGTTGAACGCCCTGAACGCCAGCGATTACGATATTGAGATCAAAATTTTTATAAGTGGCACCGGCATTAAAACCATATATAAACTTAGGGATAGCGCTGCCCAGCATCTTTTGATCTTTATCATCAACAACACCATCGTTGTTCAAATCCTTGAATATAAAGTCGCCTGGTAATAATCCAGCCTGGTAAACTGCATTAGGATTGCCCGTTTTTTGACGTGCTGCAACATTTAATGCGTCTATCTGTGCCTGGGTAGAAGCTACGCGGTCTACATTATACCCATAAAATGCACCAATGGGCATTCCTGGTTGTGTTAAAGTAATTCCATTTAAACTGTTAAAGTACCCTCCTATTATCGGTGTTTGCGATTGGGCACCCAGTGATAATGTTTTATTCTGGTTATAAGCACCATTAACACTTATGTTGTAGCTAAAGTCAGTGCCTTTACTTTGATAGCCAACCTGAAATTCGAAACCTCTGTTTTGGGCATCGGCGGCATTGGTAATTAATTTACTGTCAAACCCACTCAAACCACCGATTCCAACGCTGGTTGGTATTGGAATAGCGACCAGCAAACCACTGCTTTTCCGGTTATAATAATCAAGGGCTACCGTAAGCTGATTGTTCAAGAAACCAAGGTCAAGCCCTATATCGGTCTGGTCTGTTTCTTCCCACCTTAAAAACGGGTTTGCAATTGAAGCAACCGTTGTTCCATTTGCAAACGATTCATTTTGACCAAGCGAGTAAATCAGGTTACCGGTTGGTGAACCTCCAAAAGTAAATACCTGGGTTGTGGTTAAACCAAACTTGTTATTGCCTGTACGACCCCAGCCTATGCGAAATTTTGCGTCGCTGATAAACGGAAGTGCTGATTTTACGAAACTTTCTTCACTGATCCGCCATGCAAAACCAACTCCTGGAAAGTTTCCATAGCGGCTTTGAGGACCAAAGTTTGAGGAACCATCACGGCGGATACTTCCCGATAAAATATAACGGTCATTAAACGTATATACCAGGCGTCCATAGTAAGAAATTGCGCGTCCAAACTGGGTATAGTAACCAGATGTATTAGCCTGACTGGTGATCGTTGGCGCTACACCTATATCTTTTACATTATCATTTAACATTCCTGTACCGAGTACGCTCAGGTATTTGCTCGATCCGGCATCAATATAACTGGTTCCGGCGGTTGCCGATATATTGTGCTTACCAAACGTACGGTTAAAAGAGAGGTAGTTTTCGAAAGTATAATTAGAATAGCTGTTAAATGCGCGGCCTGCCTGGCGGGTAAAGGCCAGGTTGTTTGAGGTAACATAGGGTACCTGGTACGAATCATTGGTAGAATTACCGTATACACCAGCAAGTTGCGACCTTAACGTGAGGCCTTTAATAATATTTACTTCGCCAAAAATTTGCGGATACAATACCAAATCGTTGCTTGAAAGGGTTTGAACACCCAATGCCTGTAGTGGATTTATGGCATTACTGTTATCATCAACATTGGTTAGAATGGAGTAGCCTCCCAAAATAGCCGGATCGTATATCGGCTGGTATGGTGCATAAGTAATCGCATTGCCTATACTGGCCGTTTGTCCACCCGTATTGGTATAACGAACATTAAGGCTTTGTCCAAAATGAAAACGGCCCAGCTTTTCATCAAGTGAAAAACGGCTGTTTAATCTTCTTAGGTTATAATCTTTAACAATGGCCTGCTGGGTTAAATAACCTAAAGACAGGTTATAGGTTACCTTATCACTACCACCGCTTATGGTTGCATTATTTTGGGTAGATAAGGCTGATCTGAATATCTCTTTTTGCCAATCGGTACGATCAACAGTTACATAGGGCGTATTGAGTTTAGCAGGAACGGCAATGTTAGTGCTGGCCGCAATATCTTTAAGCAGATTAACATAATCGCTTGCATTGAGCAGGTCAAGTTTTTTCCGCACCGTAGATACGCCAACCTGCGAGTCAAACGAGATCTGTGGCAAACCGCTTTTACCTTTTTTAGTGGTTACGATAACCACACCATTAGCAGCAGCAACGCCATAAATGGCTGTAGAGGCTGCATCCTTTAAAATGGTAATGTTATCAATATCCTGCGGATTAATCGTATTAAAAAGATTGGCATCACTCTGTATGCCATCCACCACATACAATGGTTCCACATTGGTAAATGAGCCGGTTCCACGCACAATAATCTGGGCATTTGAACCTGGCGTTCCATTAGAATTGGTTACCTGTACACCAGGGGCCTTCCCAATGAGGAGCTGTGCTGCACTGGTATTGGTGTTGGCACCTGCATCCTTGGCGGTCACTACATTTACCGAACCGATCAAATCCTTTTTTCGTGCCGTTCCATAGCCTATTACCACAACATCGCTGAGGGTACTCACATCATTCTGTAATTTGATATTAATTATTGTTTTTCCGTTTAATTTAACCTCCTGCCTGGTAAATCCTATTGAAGAAAATACAAGCGTAGCATCTGATGGTACGTTGATAGCATAAGAACCATCGGTTCCGGTAACCATACCGTTCTGTTTTCCTTTTTCCTGTACGGTAACTCCAGGCAGGGGTTTGTTATCATCTCCGGATGTTACAATCCCCTTAATACTAACTGTTTGTGCTTTAACTGATATTGTACCCATAAACACCAGGGACAATAATAATAGCGGTAATTGGGCAAGCTTTAACAGCCGTGTTAAGTCGGTAATTTTCCTACTCATAATTGGTTTATATAAATGGTTAATTAAATTAACTTCACACTGCAATCGATTGCATTTTCTAAACAACGATGTTACAGGTGACATGAAATGCAATCTTATTTAAATTAATGATTCAACATTTCAATATTAAAATTAGCCATAAACGAATGGCACTGTGGGTACATTTGTTAACAATAGCAATACATATGTTAACCTTATTTCTTCCCGTTATCCGCCATAACCGCAATAACTGAACATATGTAACTATGTATCAACACATCAACAAAAATCAGGCTTCAGGGCATCCAATCAAGGGCAGAAGATAATCCATACAAAATCTGTGATTAGCTCGCAAAATCAACCAAGCGTATTATAATTGATGAACTGCCCTCGTTGGGCTTATTGAATTAAGTTCAAAAATACTAGTGAATAAAATGTGCTGAAATCAGGTTTCACCACAGTAATGATCCATTTCACCATGCCAAAACAAAAAAATGAAAATAATAACCTATAATTAGGCCTTTCGCTATTAAGTAAATGAGGTATGAACTTATCAGCTTCAGGGAAATAATTTTAGATGCACTTAAGGCAGGTAAGTCGGTACGTAAGGAACTGCCAGCCGAGATCTTAGAAGAAAGTAAACGGGTGTTTAATACTGTTCAGCATAACATTACCCAAATAGCACAAGATAGATTAAAGGCGTACATCAGACAACACCAAAGGGGCCTGATGCAATTGATGGATGAGTTAGAAGCCATGGTGGATGAAGGTGATCTTAATGCTGCTCAAGGTAAAAATGAAGAAATCTGCGGCATCGTACACCTGCTCAACCAAATGGTTTTTGATCTTCAGCAGTACCTACCCGATTATTTTGATTACGATTGCCCTGTTTCTATCACTACTCAGAAACAACTTTTATTAACTATTGCAGAAAATTTTGGCCAGATCTTAAATCATCTTGAAGAACTGCTTGCTGATGATGAAACCATCGCTATCTTTAAACACCTATTTGAACACCTAAAAAGCAGCCCTAAGCGTTTCACTTTTGAACAGGTAGTATACCTAAATGATTTTTTTGGTTCAGTTAAATTGGCGTTAACTAAATTGGTACCTCCTTTACAGATGCCAGAAATTATCCTGCTACTCACCTCATTAAATTTCAACCATCCATCTTTTTATCATTCCTGCTGCAGCCACTTTAATCATGAATTTCAAAAGTGCGAAAACATTAGCGAACAATACAGGTTAATCCATTTCTTTAAGAAGCTGATTGGGCAGGTTTTTAAAACCATAAGCATACCGTACCATAGAAATTTGCCCAATATTGACGAATCACTGCTAAGGTATATCGAAAGTGAGATCAGCTACCTCAAATCAATAGATACGATAGCAGAAGATCTCAGTAGCGGTGGCATTTTAGACAGCAATTTTAAAGTAACTTTTACCGTAAGGCAACTTGCAATATTCATTCATTTACAGGTTGAGGCCGGCATCATCACCACCCAGAGCCCTAAAATGCTACACCAATATGTTACGAAACATTATAGTACCGTAGAAAAAGAAATCATCTCAGAAAAAAGCTTTAAAAATGCTTACTATGGAAATACCTCGGCCGATATTGAAAAAGTGATCAACAAAATCGTCAGCATGCTGGCCATTGCCCAGGAAAAATATTAGCCAAGAAGATTTAATAAATCCTTCCGGCGTAAAAAATCTACAAATTCAAAATACCAGTGTTCAGAATAATCTTCCAGTTCGTGCAAATCTTTTTGGTTGGTTCCAATAATATCCTGCAGGGTAAAAAACCCCATTAGTTTACTTCTGAGCTTAAAATTCTCAGACAGTGAAAGTTCTGTAATCGGCAGATTAAGAAGGAAGTGATTTGATTGGGAAAAACTATCCATAAAAAAGCGCGGGTTAACCCGATATCCGCTTTAGAGGCACCGCAAAATGCCCAGACACAAGATAAACAGGCACCCACGCATAGCGTAGGCAACCATCTATTTTTTCCTGTGTCTTTTGAAGTTTTGCGGTTTTCTAAAACAGTAAAATAGCTGTCGCTCACGCCTTACGTTGAAATGGAATTACAGCAGAAGCCCACTCTTATTTTGGAAAGCTAAAGATAGCAATTCCGCTATAAGAAATGGGATAAAATCTGCTGTCTTGCTCCAACGGCGTGAGATTTGAGGTTGCAAGACTCTTAATTTTACCTTAACTGATTGTTATTTTTATTACGTAAAAGTAAATAAAAAAAAGCCAAATGTCAAGTAATTACATGACGTTTTTAAATAAAATATCAAAGACATTGCCGATTGTATTTTATTAGCAATGAAATGATTAGTGAGAAAGAAAAAATAGTTCTGAAAAGCTTCGGTAAACATCTAAAATCGTTAAAGGAGAAACAGAAACTTTCTTATCGTGAGTTTTATAAAAGAAGCGGGGTTAATACCGGAGATATTATTAAATATGAAAATGGAGAAACCAGTCCAAGTTTCATTACGCTAGTGAGATTGGCAATAGGTTTAAAAATCCACCCAACAGAACTTCTTGATTTTAATTTTGGGATAGACTTTAGTGCCGGATTAGAATAATATATTGTCTGTCTGTGTAATTGGAAGGGGAATCCTGAAATAATGAACACTAAACCATTATTTCGTCAAAGCGGGGGAATGTAAAGCTGTATCTGATTCCGTTCCAAAACAGGTAGCAACTTCTAATCACTTACTTTTGATGGCACGTTAAAGATGAGTCTAAATCTATTCATTCTGTCCGAATCGGTCCTGTTGATTTTACGCAAAGCTTTTTTTCGTATGTGATCCGTCAACCTTTTTCTACCTTAAAAAAAATGAAGCGGTGCTTGTGGCATCAGGTGAGCCCGAAGATGGGACCAAAAAACTAAGCACAAAAGAAAAGGGATACACCTGAGGAGTGATCCCTAATCAACTAACCAAACAAACTATTCCGGAAACCACGCCGGAATCGATATATAAACGAAATAATCAGGAGATTGTTTTAACGGTTTTGTTTATTTTTAAAAAGAAAAATAAAACCTGAGTCCAAAATTATGGCCTTCCTTTTTTAACTTTGCAGCATGCAAAATCTTTCAAATAAGCTTCAGATTGACCTCATTGAGCTCAAGGCAAAATATGCGTTTATTATGGATGAACTTGAAGTAACATTTGCTGATGCCTACTTATCGAAAGTACAAACCAAACAACGTTTAGCTGAACAGATGATGAAGGAGATTGAAAGGATACTCTCCGGTGAGGCCTGATGGCATGAAAACTAATCCGTTAAGATTAGGGCTTAAGGTAAAAAGCATTCACTATCATTTACCAGGAACCCTCAGTCATATCTGGCTGCAATTTTAATTATAGCCGTTCCGAACTAAAAATAATGAGAACAAGGTTTGGTTACCTCTTTTTCAAAGCGGGTGGTATACTAAAAGTGGTTTTTTTATCGGCATCTTTAAAGTTTACTTCCATAAAGTAATGCTTTTTTTTAATAATGTAGTTTTCTATAAACCACAAAATATCAGGCAGGTTTTCAACCATGGGTGAACCAGCTATTTCGTGCCCCATGTCCTGTACATACTGAAAGTAATAAGGATATCCGTTTTTTTTGAAGGTGCGTACAAGGTATTTGGAACCAAAAAAGCCCCTGTTCAGTAACCTCACTTTGTTGTAGGGTACAAGTTTATCGGCAGTACCATGGAAAAACATGGTAGGTGCTGGCGTTGTGGCGTATTTTGGAGCGCCATGATAACTTAATATCGCCCCCGCAAAAGAAATTACTCCTTTGTACTGAAAACGCTGGGGAAGCTTAGCCGATAAGGCTGTTGCATTACGCTTGTTGTAATCGGCGTGCAGTGCTGTAATGGCGCCCGCACTTGAACCCGATAAGATAATCATAGCGGTATCGATACCGAGTTCTTTAGCATTTCTGATCAGGTAATCTGTTGCACTGAAAACATCACTGGTAGCCGTATCTATCGCTGCTTTTAAGTTGGAAGTATTAAACGGACTGGGAAATTTTTTCCCCTTAAGCCCTAATCTGTAATCAACAGATACCACTTTATAGTTGTGTGCTATTAAAGTGTTAAAGTATTGATCGAACAACTTGCTGTCTCTGCGGCCCATTACAAAGCCGCCACCAAATACAAAAAGCACGGTCGGTTTAGTATCTGTGATTTTACCACTATAATAAACATCTAATTTCAGCGCACCTGAGTCAGTTTGCGAAAATGTCCTGGTTTCTACATGATATTTTTTATCCTGGAGTACAATTTGCCCCATTGAAGATATAGAGCATAATAAAATGGCAAGGAACAGCGTGCTTAGCAGGTATACTTTGTTATTGGGCATTATTGGTATCGGCTTTATTTTTAAGCTAATTTATTGCATTTTTAATTCAAGTGCAATCATCCATATGCCATAATTGCTTATAAATGAGATAATATTACCTTATCTTTTGTAGCCACTTAATTTAAACAATAAGATGTTTTTGCAGGCAACACCGTTTCTTAAAATAGGTGCCATAATTGCTGGTTTACAATTTTTAAATTGAGATTTGATAAAGTTCATACTGTTTTCATCGTAAAGATTAGAAGGTACAATATAATAGGCATTGTCGCCCGTAGTTAACTTCTGTTTGGTTTGGTTCGACCAATAATATTGGTGAAGATCGAACATTTCTCCAAGGCCATAGGTTTGCAGGCCTGTTCTGTTACAAACATAAAAATCTAAATGGGCTGCAGGAAACCACTTGGTAATCACGATGGTTTTGGCTGTTTTATTCTTTTCTGATGATTTATCCACGCGGTAAACGGAGTCAATCAGCCTTCCGGTTTCTTTCCAGCCATATAGGTCTAATGTCGGATCACCGGCACCTAACCTCATTGGATCTTTTTGATGCGAAAAAGTACCCTTGTAAAAATTGATTATAATCAGGCCGGCGCATACCACAAACAGGTAAAAAAACAGGCTGGCGCTTACAATTGCTTTTGACCTTGATCGTGTAAAAGACTCCAGTTTCAATGCAGAAACAAATATTAAACAGGCATATGCCGGGCCAGACCAATGCGGCAATGTATCCCTGAAAATTGAAAGAAAAATCAACGTAGCAATAAGAGGAAGCGCACAATATAGTAGCAGTTGTATTTCACTTTTAAGAAAAAAATGTTTGGTTTTGATGAAGCTAACAACTGCCATCCAGGCCAGGAAAAAAATAACAGGGTTGTTGTAAAATATTTGTCCGCTAATTTCTCTCGCAAAAGCCAGCGGGTTTATACCGGCATGGAACAAGCTAACCCGGTTACTATGATAGGTATAAGTAATAAAATGATGTTTGATGTTCCAGATCATAAATGGAGATATAATCATCAAACTAATTAACATGGAAACATACATGCCTTTTTGCACCAATAATTTTTTATTACCAAACAGTGCAAACATGATAATGCCTACCCATAAATAGACGCCGTGAATCTTACACATCATACAAAGACCTGATGCAACACCGAACCAACACCAAAGGTGTAGTGTGGGCAGACCGAGTGGAACCGATTTTGTGATTTTTAATAATAAAAAGATGCCCCACAACCAAAACACCATTTGAGGGCTATCCGGTAAAATAAATACCCCAGCTATAACGCTGCAGTAAAAAGATGAAGAATAAAGGCATACGGCAAGCCAACCCACACGGGCATTGAGGAGTAATTTACCTATTTTATATACGATTATTGTACCGATTGCAGATGATAGTATGGCTCCCAGCCGAACAGCCAATTCGCTATGAAAATGCAGGTTTGCTGTTGTTGTTCTGATTAACCATGCTACAAATGGAGGATGATCAAAATAGTTCCATTGCAGGTTTAAAGCATATGTCCAGTAGTATACCTCATCGTTTCCGAGTGCTGTTGCTGAGGCGATGATCAGTTTGACCGCCGTCATCGCCATTATAAAAAGCCAAA
The DNA here is from genome assembly GCF_014196715.1 of Pedobacter zeae. GTDB lineage: Bacteria > Bacteroidota > Bacteroidia > Sphingobacteriales > Sphingobacteriaceae > Pedobacter > Pedobacter zeae. Next base: position 479,676 of record NZ_JACIEF010000001.1, on the reverse strand, counting down.
GTTTAACCGGAATTTCTTTCACTTAAATGGGATTAGCCTGACCAGTAACTTTAAGCTGTTTGTACCTTCTGTTAAGCTTTGCCGACCTGAACAGTTTAAGGTCGTATACTTGATGATAGCTTAAAATTGCACAGCTTATACCGGCTACTGCTCCAAAAATTACATCAACAAGAAAATGTTGCGCCAGGTATATGCGTGAGTAGCCAATTAAAAAAGCAAAGAATAAACAATAAAAGGAGATTTCTTTTTTCTTGAAAACGAGAACCAATGCTGTGGCTAAGGCAAAAGCTGACGCGGTATGACCTGAAGGAAAAGAATTCTGATCGTGCATGTTTACGCCTTCAACAAAATGGGTATACTGAAACAAAGTCTGCTCAAAGAAATATTTTGGCCGCGGCATGTGAAATATTCTTTTAGCGGCCTGAACCAGTAATCCTGAATAGATATAAGCAAGGGCTACGGTAAAGGCTTTTTTCTTTTTCCTTATAGTAAGCAAAATAATTACTGCCAGAATACTGGTCAAACCATCGCCAAGATTAGTGAGGTACTTAAAAAAAATATCGAGCCATTTGGCATGAAAGCGATTCAGTAAAATGAAGCCCTCTGTTTTTGAAAAACTAAAATTAAAAATGATTGCCAACAGTAGTATTACCAGCGCAGAAAAAAAATAATAATTTAGTTTGGTTAATCTTTTTAATGTACGCATGATCGCTCTTTGAAAGCAAAATTATAGATGACATGTCATCAGAAAGTTAAGCGAACATCATGTTTGTGTACCTGGATTGAGTTTAATGCCGATCTTCCGTATGGATAAAATTTAAGAAAGTCCTTACTAACATTTCTTAATAAGTTAATATGAAACCACTCATAATTTAAAACGCTTTATGTTGCTTTGCGAGCAAAGAATTAATAATTAATTATGCAAAACAGCCAGATAAAAGTTAGCAAAGATCTACAGCAGTTTATCGATAAATTTGAACCCAGTAAATTTAAACTCATGCCGGGTGGAATCGAAATCAGGGGAATAAATGATATACATAGGAATATTGCCCAGGCCAGAGAAATTATAGCCAGATTAAAACTTCGCTTAACTGTTTCGCATAATGCCGAAATGCTTAGTTACCGTGGTTTTGAGGTAAATAACCTGTAAGTCAAAAATGATTGGTCTGCATCATGATCATACTGTTTCCGTTATACTCATCACATTTTTTCGGTTGTGAATAAAATCAAAAAGATAATGTGTACGGCTGTAAATAAAAAGAGGGCCACCTATTGGCCCCCTTTTTATCAAATCGTTAGTTGTATAATCCGAGTTCTGCCAGCGATGCAAACTGCAAACCATCCTGTGCAGTGTTCATAATAACTTTTAGGTATCTTAATGTTTTGGTGCTGCCAAATGCAAAATATTGTACTCCATCAGCATTTTGAGCTACATAATTGTTTACCGATACGAAATTTATATTATCGGTACTTGTTAAAACCTCAAAGTTTTTAATCGCACGACTTAAACCACTTCGCTGCACTAAGCTTAATCCCTTTGCCGATTTCGAAGACCCTAAATCAATCACAACCTGGTGCGGATAACTTGTTGCTGAGGTAGTCCAGCGTGAGTGCCAGAACGTACTGTAGCTACCGTCAATTAAAGTAGCAGCCCTGCCATTGACAGCGCCTTCGCCGCTGGTTTCTTCAGAGCTGAAAGCGTTTATGCTCCAGCCGGTTTTACTTAATTCGGTTAAAGGCGCAACATTGTCTTGCAAGGTGGAGGGATCAGTGCTCGGTGCTGGCAAACCTAATGCTGCCATGTCTGCGTATATTTGAGTTGTGGCTGCCGAAGTAGATAAATTCAATCCCCATTTTTGGAAGAAAGTACTCAGGTTTTTACCCGATATACTACAAGCCTTCAGCATGAAATAACGCATCCTGGCATCGTCATTAGCCAAGGTTGGGTTTTCAACACGCATATCCTTTGCCAGGGTTCTATAAAAATTATCGCCATAGGCTAAGGTTAGTTGTTGAAACATACATAGCCTGATAAACAGATCGGTTAAGGGATTGGCATAACTTGTTGATCCGTTATAATCTTTGGTGCCTGCAGGTTTTCCTAAATAGGTAAAAGCTTTTGGCCACACACCATCGTTTACCAACCTGTTGATTGAAGGGGTAAGGGTACGCTGCACATATAAACTGTAAAGATTTACCGAAACCTCACCCAGAGCACCCCAGCGCCACATCATTTGGTGTTGGTGACCCAATTCGTGCCATAAGCCCCAGCCATTGGTACCCACCGCGCTTAATGTTAAAATTGCATTAACATCTGAGGTGATATAGGCCGTGCGGTAATCGTAAGCAAAAAAGTAATAGGCCGGATCTTCATGCTGCGTTAAAAGATAAGTATGCACATTTTTCGCATGTGCTGGCAAGGAGTTATCTAAGCCGTTCAAATCATCCTCTAGTGCAATAACCTGTGTAATTTTGTTCAATATAGCACTCTGATCTTCTGCCTGGTACTGTATCGCCTTAGTTCTTGATACCACAATAAAGCAATTTGTCCCCTCTAAAACAACATCAGGAGTAGTATATGTTTGTAATTGATTAATCCAGTCAGAATTGGTGGTTACGCCAAGTTTATAATATGGAGCATATTGATAACCGCTATTAAAAGTTACTTTAGCGGTAGAGCCGGTTGTGGAATTGGTGTACCTGATCCATAATAAGCCGCCAACAGCATTGGTAATGGTATTGGTACCCGCTGTTAACTGTACGGACGTGGGCTGGGTATTCCAGGTACCATATCTAGAATAAGTACCAATTAATAATTTTGGCAGGCGGGTTCCGGTAGTTTGTTCTACGGTGATATCTAAAGTAGCACCTGGCGCCATATATAAACCGGTTGCAGTAAAATCGGTTAAGTAGTATCCATTTTTTAAGCGATCTCTCTCAATTGATGCACTAATTTTTTCCGTAACATTAAAAACATTGGTTTGAGTGAGAGATTGTATGCTGGAAGCACTCATGTTTTTTTTGCTGTTTACAATTTCTTCTTGTAATACAGCCGTTTTTTTACAGGCCGAGAGACCTACAATCGCCAAAGCGGTAAGGAGTAATAATTTTTTTTTCATTTTTTAGGTTTTAGTAAATATTTGTTTATAGCTAGCCGTATTCTATTAATGGATTACGGTAATAATTGGTTGAAGCACTGTTTAATCGCCAATTTAAACCTCAACATCATAACCTGAGTATGTTTAAAATGTCAATACAATGTATCCATAATTACATTTACATAAAATAAAAAAGACTGCGCAAACGTTTGATCTGCATATGCTTACGAGGGTAGCCACTAAACGTATTTATACTTTTAGCTAATTGTTAACATTACTAAAACGGTAATTGGGGGGATGAGAAATAGCCTGCCATTGCAAGCTTTGATTGCCCGGAAAGATATTAGTATTTAGAAAACCTGTTCAACAAATGGTTTATCCAACTTACCAATATTTGAAGGTGAGCCTTAAGACGAAGAGGTATATGCTATGCCGAGCATATTAGGAGGCTAATTAAAATCCATATCGCGTTCGCGTTTCAGTACTAAACGTGGTATGCTAAATTAACAGACCTCCTGTAAGTTGATTATAATTAACACTTCAAAATAATTACCTTTCGGTCCGGAAGAGATCTCTGCCCTGCCTGCATAGGTATGAAACAGTCTTTGCCGGATATTTTCAAGGCCTGTATGGAAACCCGTATCATTCAGGCCAGTGTTAATCAGGTTAGTGGTTTGAATACTAAACCGCCCTTTCTCCACCTTTACAACAATCTTTCCGGGGTCATCGGGTTGACTGAGGTTACCATGTTTAACCATATTTTCGGTTAGGGTAAGTAAAAGCAGTGGAATTACTTCGGTAGATTCGGTTTTCTGATCGTAAATAAAATCTATGTATAAGTCGGGCTGCTTTACTCTGCAAAGCTGAAGGAGGTTCTCTACCTGGCGAATCTCAGCTTCCAATGGCATAATTTCCGGTCCGTGTTCGCATTCCAGTGCATAACGCATCAGTTTTGAGAGATAGCGCACTGCTTCTGCTGCACGTGGTTCACTCTTATGTGTACTGTTATAGATATAAGTTAAGGTATTAAATAAGAAATGTGGATTTATTTGTGCCTTCAAATAGGCATTTTTGGCATTGGCCAGCTCAAGTGTTATTTGCTTTTGCTTTAACATTTCTTCAATTGCTTCCTTCTCCAATTCTACCGTTCGCTGTTTCTGATGAATATAACTTTTAATGAAATAATAAGCCGTTGAGAATAGCAGGAAATAGATTCCCCGCCATGCTGTTATAAACATATATTTCCAATCTATCACGGTCAGTTTACCAATAGAAAGTATTATTGTTTTTGACAGGGAGCGGTCTGCAAGGTATGCGGTAACGGTATGCAGAAAAATTTCAACTATAGTCAATATAATTATCCTTAAATAGGCAGGTTTTTTTGGTTTCAACCCTTTCCCTAACACCAGTTCGGCATGAACATAGAAGAGTGTTATATTGATAATATAATGAATCAGATATTTTAATATATGAGCGTTTACATCAAGGACCAGAGAGATGATTATATGTTCATAAAGAATAAAGGTAGCCCATGCAATAATATGCCATCGATAATTTTTTAACCAGTTTTTCATGTTTTTTTTTAAGTTAAAATTTGGTTTCGCAACAGTCAACAATTGCTTCACGTAATATAGTCTTTAGCTGATTTTGACAGGGCTAATTTTCGGTCATGAAAAGAATTACAGACTTAAAATCGACCCGGAAAACTATGTTTGTTTTCCGTTCACAAAAAGCAGCTAATGCAGGCTCTCAAAAAACTGATCCAACAACAAGTACAGTTACAGCGATTACAACACTTACAACCCAATCAGACTTGCGAATGTCAATCCCTTAAACGTTTTGAGACAAGGGTTTGGCGTTCAATATAATTCATAAAGGCCTCTTTATATTGTGGAGTCATGAGCACTTCGTACTTTCCCAGGTCGATTTTGTGCCCGTTAATTTCCTTTACAAAGGTGGTGTTGATCATGTAAGATTTATGAACGCGGTAAAAGTGCTCATTTTCCTGGAGTTTTTCCTCCATTTCCTTAATGGTCATATATACCGAATAATCATGGGTTGGTGTGTAAATGTGCACATGATTGTTGGAACCCTGGAGATAGATGATGTCTTTTTTGAGTACTTTGGTAAGTCTGCCACGTTCACCATTTGTGCGTAAGAAAAATGCTTCTTCATTTTCACTTACCAGACGTTGTGCATCGTAGTATTCTGAAAGTACTTCATTCACCACTTCTGCAAAATCTCCCATATTGAAAGGTTTTAACAGGTAATGCTTGGCCCTAACCTTAAATGCATCCAATGCGAATTCAGGGTAGGATGTGGTAAAAATAATATTGTGCGATTTTGGCCTGAGGATATCGGCGAGTCGTAAACCTGACATAGCCGGCATATCGATATCCAAAAAGATTAACTGTTTATTGCTTTCCGTGCTAATTTCGCTTAAGGCTTCTACCGGTTTTGTGAAGGTACGATGGATTTTTAACCTTGGCATTTCTGCGATATGATCTTGTAAAATATTTATCGCGGTAGGATCATCATCAATGATGATGCATGAGATAGAGTTTTTCATTAAGATAGATTTAAAATAGATAAAGGCAATTTAATAAATTATTTTTAATAAGGTGCCGGAAAAGGCTAATAACGTGCTGATTACGCCACCTTAATCTGGTTTAATTAATAAACTACCGAGGGTAAATGGCCGTAGCTTGCGGTTTATAAAGCCAAATCATCTTAAGCACCCTTCTGAAAAGTTCGATTTTGGGAGAACAATCGGTTAAAAAGGATCTTTACAAAATTGTACATTTCCCTCTCTTTACCCAAACGTCAGTTTTCTTCAATCCAATCCTTTTTCCTGACAATATTTTCTAAATTCAACCTCTTTAAATCGATTGTATAATGGAAGAAATAAGATGGGGCATTATTGGTTGCGGAGATGTAACAGAAGTAAAAAGCGGGCCTGCTTTTAATAAGGTAAATCACTCCAAACTTGTTGCGGTAATGCGCCGCGATAGTGCTAAAGCTGCTGATTATGCGAGGCGCCACCAGGTACCTAAATGGTATGATAATGCTACTCAACTGATTAACGACCCTGAAGTGAATGCCATTTATATTGCTACGCCACCCCTACAGCACGAAGCCTACACGATTGAGGCTTTAAAAGCCGGCAAGCCGGTATATGTAGAAAAACCCATGACTTTAGATGCCAAAGCTGCTCAACGCATGACCAATGCAGCAAACAAATTAAATGTGAAGCTTTGCGTAGCCCATTACCGCCGGGCTCAACCCATGTTCTTAAAAGTTAAAGAACTATTGGCTGCCCATGTTATTGGAGATATCCGCTTGGTCCGGTTAAAAATGCTCCAATCGCCCAATCCTGCGCTTATTGCAAAAACAGCCGATAATTGGCGGATTAACCCGGCCATTTCTGGAGGTGGTTTATTCCATGACCTGGCTCCCCATCAATTAGACCTGATGACTTATTATTTCGGTGCCGTGAAAAGTGCCATGGGTATTGCCACCAGGCAGCAGGAAAACACCGGGGTAGATGACCTGGTTTCAGGAAATATCCTTTTCAAAAACGGAGTTGTTTTCAGCGGTACCTGGTGTTTCTCTGTAGCGCCGCAAGATCAGGCTGATAGTTGTGTAGTATATGGTTCAAAAGGCCATATCAGTTTCCCGATGTTTGGCCATAAAATTAAGGTTACAACTGATCAATCCACTGAAGAATATGCATTTGAACCTCTACCGCATGTGCAACAACCGATGATTGAAAAGGTAGTTGATTACTTTATGGATAAAGGCCCAAATCCATGCAGTGGTGAAGATGCATGGATTACCATGAAATTAATGGATGATTTTACTCGGAAGTAAATTATTGGACATATTGCTAACGGGTATTTAAGTTAATTAAATACCCGTTAGCATTTAGATGGTTACCACTAAACGTTTGCCATCTTTAACTTCAAGCCCCCAAAGGCTGGAAATGTCAGCTAGCTTAACATCGATGGTTTCTATTTTTAATTTGCCATCTGCTGCCAACTGAAACATTTGCGGCAATATTTCGGTAAATAACCATCCAACCTGTTCTTTGCTCCAGCTACCCAGTCCCGAACCGGTGAGCTGCAGGTCAACACTTCTTAAATTAGCGGCCGATAGCTGAATCAGATCGCCAGACATACTGCCTACAGAAACAAACCTTACCTTATTCGTAAACGCCCCCTTCCCCATTAAGCTGGATAACAAAAGTTCAGCGGTAGTACCCCAGAGGTAATCGATAATCACGTCTATTGGTTTTTCCTGATGCTGTTGTTTTACCTGTAATAAAAATGCAGCGTTATCGGGCTTAATCTCGATAATTTCGTCTGCCCCAAGTGCCAACAGATTTTGAAGTGCTTGTACATTTCTACCTGTTGCAATTACTTTTGCTGCACCATAATATTTTGCAATTTGCACGGCCACCATTCCGGTGAAGCCAGTTGCACCGTTAATCAATACCACATCTCCGGGTTGTATAGCGGCTTTAAACCTTAAGGCCATGGCTGAGCCAATAACAGCATTGGCCAATGCGGCAGCTGTTGTATCGCTTAACCCATCGGGCAATTTCACCATCCTGCGCTTTTCTATTATTGCTTTTTCCGCCAGCATTCCATTTACGCCTATCCCATAAACGCGTGTTCCATCTTCGAGTATACATACGCCATCACCACCAATCACACGGCCCGCTGCTTTTGGTGCATCGCTCGAATAATGCGTACCTGCCGTTGTGCCCTTATCGAAATGTTTAATGGCAACCGCCTTTACACGCACCAATATTTCATGGTCGTTTTGCGCTACCGGCTCGTCAAAATCTACGTATTGAGGTAATTCCCCTTTTTGATATATTACTGCTGCTTTCATCTTTTTTGTATTTTATTGATACAAAGTTAGATTTGGCTGAAATGCAGAACGATAACATATGTTACCGATTAGCTTTTTTAAGCAGCGCACTTTTTATACGGCTTAAGTGCACCCGGGTTACCCCCAAATAAGAGGCTATATAATGTTGTGGTACACGCTGTACAATGTGTGGCCGCTCCTGTAATAGTTTTTGATAACGCTCTTCGGGTGTATCCCTGATAAAGGAGACAAACTCATTCATGTAATGCACCTGCCGCTCGGCAAGAACATTTAGGATTACATCTGCAAACCCCGGCACCTCACGCAATTCGGTCATTAAAGCATTTACTTTTGTTTTATGCAACAAATAAATAACCGAAGGTGTTATCGTTTCGATGGTAAATAAACTTGGGGTATTCTTCAGAAAACTTTCTAAAGATGTTAAACCTTCTTTTTCAAAGAAAAATTGTACGGTTTTATCATCACCTTGTTTATTTAAAGCAGCACGTACACAACCTCTTTCAACATAATAATAATGCTGTGATACATTACCCTCTTTCAATAAAATGGTTTTCGCCGGAACCTCTATCCGTTTCTGAAATTCCAGATATTTATCCCAATAAGGGCTTAACTGAGGAAATTTATCTTTAAAATGGAAAAGCATCTGTTAGGGTATTCTTACAAATTTAATTTATTCCGGATAGAAAAAGAATCCTGAAGCCATTCTTACCCGCACTTCGGTTTCATACTGCTTATTCCAAACAAAAACACCCACCGCCATTAACAGCGCCGGGTGTATTTAAAGAATATTTTATTAAATCGGCCTAAAGTTTAGAAAGCAAAACTTTTACAGAGGCTCTTTTTTGATAGTTGGGATCGAAATGAACATATTTGATTTTACCTGAACGATCTATAATATAAGTTGCAGGCACAGGTAAGGTATGACGGGTATTCCCATTGTTATCTTCTAAATTTATCCCGTAACCCTTGTATTTGGTAAAGGTAGCTTCGTCCATAACGAAATTAACATTATAGGCTTTCATAATTGCATCGTCTTTATCCTGAACGATAGAAAAGCCAGCATTTGTTTTTTTGATAGTTTTATCAATGTTTTCTTTCGTTTCAGGTGTAACACCAATAACATAAGCATCTTTCCCTGTTAGCAGTCCCAAAGAATCCTGAAGTTCTTTAATGTGTTTGTTGCAATATGGGCACCATTGGCCACGATAAAAAAACAGTACCACCGAACGGTGCGTTTTGAGCGCATTTTTCAAACTCACCGTTTTGCCGTTTTGATCTACTCCATTAAACAGGGGCGCTTTATCTCCTTCTTTTAAACCTTGTTGTGCCTTTACCTGAAAGGATAATGCAGCCATTAAGCCAACAAATAGTATAATTTTTTTCATTTTATATTAATTTAACAGCAGGCAGGGAAAAGTGAATTTCCCTGCCTGTTTTTTTACATTTTACTTTTCGACATTTTTCCTTTAGCCATTTTAGATTTTTCCATTTTGGCTTTTTTCGTCGAATCGGTTTTCATTTTGTCCATTTTTTTCTTCTCCATTTTGTCTTGTTTCATTTTAGACATCTTTTCCTGTAAAGGACTGTTTACCGAAGCAAAGCCTGGTAAAGAAAGGCTAACCACAACTAAAGCGGCCATAATCAATTTTCCTGCTGATTTTAAAATTTGATTTTTCATGTTTTTTATGCGTTTTGTTTATCCTTTAGTCGAAGCAATAAGTAAAACCTTACAAGAAAAATTAATTTTTATTGATTTCTTTTTCAATCTTCTCCGTTAACGTTTTTTTAAAGGCTTCATCCAGTTTAAAATCAGTGTTTTCAAACCCTACAAATATCCTGTTAATCAGTATACTCTGTTGCTGATAAACTTTGCATACCGAACAGCCTGCCAGGTGTATATGCAACCGTAGTGTTTCGGCAGCGGTAATTTTTCCGGCAATTCTTTTTTCGATCAAAAAAGTAGCCTGTTTACAGTTATAGATTATATTTTTTAGCGCGCTCGTCATATCAGTTCCAGTTTTTTTGAAGGCAGGCCCTCAGGTTAAGTTTTGTGCGGTGCATAATTACCCAGAAATTAGCTGCAGTGAGTTTAAGTTCGGTACAGATTAGCTCGGAGGCCAGGTCGTCCATGTGTTTCATCGAGAATACCGAGAACCATAATCCTGGAAGTTTGGCTAAACATTCATTTAATATGCTGCCCAGCTCTTTCATCATCAAGGGATTGTCTGCTTCCAAGCCAAATGCTGTCGGGTAGTGTTTTTCAGTCCAATGCCCTGATTCTGCATCAAAAAAATCCTGCTGTTCATCTTCGGCGTTTATTACCTTTAAGTTAATGGCAGATCGTTTCCGGTAAAAATCGGTAATCTTATTTTTAAGGATAGCTGTTAACCACGTTTTTTCCTCACTATTCTCCTCAAAACGGTCTAAACGCTGCAATCCAGCCAAAAAGGTATCCTGCACCAGATCTTTGGCCACATCTTCATCCCGTAATCTCGACATGGCAAATCCATAGAGGTAATCGGCATATTTTTCAACCCAGCTAAGCGGGTCTGAGTGAAGACTTTTGGCCGTAAGGCCTTTGTCCGTTTCGTTTTGCATTTTTGATGTATCTTATATAAATATAGTGCTTAATTGATTAGTCGCGAGAAAAGAAACATCCTTACATATTTTTTTATTTTTTTCTGTAAGGGTTGTGCATCGAAAACGACTAAGCCTAAAAAGATGATCATGATCACAAAAATAGCATTACCCCTTTTGCTAATAAGCCTCCTCAGTGTTGCCTTTATTGCAGATAATAAAACTGTATCAAAACCTCAGGCCAGAACAGGTTTTGCAGTGGTAGAACTTTTTACTTCAGAAGGCTGTTCTAGCTGCCCTCCTGCCGATGTATTATTGGCTCAGATCGAAAAAGAAAACCAAAATAAGCCTGTATACTTATTGGCCTTTCATGTAGATTATTGGGACAGGCTGGGTTGGAAAGATCGTTTTAGCAGTGCAACATTTTCTTCCAGACAGAACCAATATGCCAATTGGCTTAACCTTAAAACCGTTTACACACCGCAGGTTGTGGTAAATGGAAGCAGAGAATTTGTAGGTTCAGAAGAAAACATCTTTCGCAATAGCATTAAAACAGCACTTGCCAAACCTTCATTGGGAGAATTAGCTATTTCAACCAGCAAAACAGGCAATGGTAACCTCATACTTAATTATCATACTGATCAACCGACCGATGGCTATTCGCTGGCAGTGGCTTTGGTCATTGCAAAAGCAAGCAACCGGGTTTTAAAGGGTGAAAACAAAGGCAAAATTTTAAGCCATGTGCAGATTGTAAGTCAGATTGAAACTGTAGTGCTGGGAGGAAAAACCAATGGTACAGTAAATGTACCAATAAACCAGGTGAATGGGGAACAGCCTACTGAACTGGTTGCCTTTTTGCAAAACAATAAAACGGGTAAGATAACTGCAGCTACAAGGTTAAGCAACCTGTTAGATCATGAGTTAAGTCGTAAATCCGGGCGATAACCTCTTGCGCTTGTACATAAACAATCTCAGCATGAAAGTAATTAAAGAAAAACATTCGCTCTTAATGCGGTGGACACATTGGGTTAATTTTCCGGTTCTGGCCGTAATGATCTGGAGCGGACTTTTGATTTACTGGGCAAATGATGCTTATGGCATTTCAATATTTGGCTTCAGCCTGATTAAATTTTTCCCTGAATGGTTTTACGATTACTTCCACATTTCGGGGCGGCTGGCAGAAGGAATGGCATTTCACTTTCTTTTTATGTGGTTCTTTTTCATTAATGGTTTACTGTACATCGCTTATACTGTTATTTCGGGTGCCTGGCGGGAGCTTTTACCAAATAAACATACTTTTAAAGAAGCATGGCTAGTACTTCTTCACGATCTCCATATCCGTAAAGCCATTCCACCACAAAAGAAATATAATGCGGCGCAGCGCATTGCCTATACGGCCATTATATTGATGGGCATTGGTTCAATAGCCACAGGCTTAGCTATATATAAACCAGTACAGTTTTACTGGCTTTGCTGGTTATGTGGCGGTTATCATTTCGCCAGGATTCTACACTTTACCTTAACCATTGGCTATGTATTTTTCTTTTTGATCCATATTGTCCAGGTATTGCTTGCCGGATGGAATAATTTCAGAGCGGTAGTGGCAGGATTTGAAGTGGAAGAAGAACAGCCTCAACTTAAAGAAGCCCCCACAACAACTGAAAAAACCGAAGATAAAGATGAAAGCAAATCATAAAAACAAGATTAAGGCTCCATTAACTGTTGAGCAGAAGATCAGGCGACGCACCTTTATTTCATTTGGGGTATTCGCAGCGCTTGGAACCGGTGCAGTTACAGGCTGGAATTGGCTTTTAGATGCTAAAGAAGAAACGCCTGGCATTACTGGTGGTACCCGCGCTCCGTTACGCAGGGCGCTGAATAAAACAGAACTCTTTTTTCGCAATTTCTTCTGCAACAAACACCTGGCTAAAACTTATCCAATAGCGGATGCTGTTAAAACACCAAGGGTAAACGGCCTGATTGGTATTGAAGATGATGAGGATTTTGATGTTAGCAATTGGAAACTCACCGTAAAGCTTAGAAACCAAAAAGACCGGCACATCAGTATTGAAGCGTTAAAGGCATTGCCCAAAACAGAGATTGTTTATGATTTTAAATGTGTAGAGGGCTGGGATGAAATCCAATACTGGGCAGGTGTAAAACTAAGCGACTTTTTAGCACATTTTAAACTCGAGGAAGAAGCTCAAAAACAATATATGGGTTTAGAAACGCCAAATGGTGCATATTATGTAGGATTAGAAAGAGAAAGTATCCTGCATCCACAAACCTTACTGGCTTATGAAATGAATGGTAAACCAATTAGTATCGAGCATGGAGCCCCCTTAAGGCTGATTGTACCCGCTAAGTACGGCATTAAAAATCTGAAAAGGATAGGAACCATAACTTTTAGCGATAAGAGACCCAAAGATTACTGGGCAGAACAAGGATATGACTATTATTCAGGTTTATAGCAATCCAAAACATAAGTAATTAAGCATCCTTTAGCAACTCGTTTTTTTTCTTGTTCCTGCAGGGCCTTAAATTCTTTTATACCTTGGCCTGATCCTGTTATTAATTTTTTTTTTTGCCACCGAACAATAATAAAACGGCAACTCCAACAAAAATCATTTCAGGGCTCCCAAGCAAAGCAGCAAGGTTCTTTAACCCTACTTTAAAAATAGTTTCAAAAAATCATCCTGGTTTAAAGTAATTTCTAAAGCTGTACGTCTACCCTTGATAACGAACCTAAAAACATTTCATTATGATAGCCGTTTTCAAAACAAATGTATCCACAGATAGCGAATTAAACGTAATCAGCCCATTGCTGAACAGCCGTTTCAAAGAAATTAAATGGAATATCGATTTATGGGATTCTGATAAAATCCTTAGGGTAGATTCGCAAAGAGATTGGACCAAAGAAATTACCGAGCTCTTTAACAGCATTGGCTTGCACTGTATTAACCTCGAAATTTTTCACTCCGAGCCTTTTTGAGCCTAATATTGAATTTTCCGGTAATTATTGTTGAATGTTATATCCTCGTGAAGGATATCTTAGGGCTTTCTTTCCTGGCGGTGTCAGATATTACTATCTGATACTGATCATATAATTGAACAGACTGATTAATATAGCAAACTGCAGGGATAATATGCATTTAGTTTACTTTCAGTCAAATGGTAACATCTGACTGCACAAGAAGAATCAAAAAAATCCAGGCATTTTACCAATAACACTACTTTAAAGGGTATACCTTTGCTTTTCATCATTTTGTAATGGATTATCGCTAAATTGCATCATCTATTGCATCAATCCCTAATGAAAGAAATTACCGATATCATAAAGGCATATCAAAAGGCAACCAAAGAAGGAAAAAAAACAGCCCTCGCAACGGTAATTAAAGTAGAAGGTTCCTCTTACCGGAGGCCTGGTGCGAGGATGCTGATTACGGACGATGGTCAGTTAACAGGCGCCATAAGCGGCGGTTGCCTAGAAGGTGATGCCTTACGAAAAGCACTTTCGGCAATAGTACAACAGGAAAACAAGCTGATTACTTACGATACAACCGACGAAGACGACGCCAGATTTGGCGTTCAGCTGGGCTGTAATGGTATTGTGCATATCCTGTTCGAACCCATTATAGAAGCAGATGCATTAAACCCCATGGCTATTTTAACTGCTTTGCAAAGCAAAAGGGAAAGTGCCGTATTGGTAACGCTTTTTTCATTAAGAGACAAACAACAATTGGGTACAGGTATGCTGTTCAGGAATAAACCTGTTTATTCTAAAATCTCAAAATCAATCCATGATGAAGCAGTTAACGATATCCGGGAGGTTTCTGAAAATAAAACCACGGCTTTTAAAAGTTACGAGGTCAACAGTCAACAGATAGATGCCTTTATAGAATTTATACACCCTCCAATTTCGCTAATTATAGTGGGTGCAGGCAATGATGCACAGCCCCTGGCCGAAATGGCTTATCTTTTAGGTTGGGAAGTAACCGTTGTAGATGGAAGGCCTACACATGCCACACCCCAACGCTTTGCAAATGCAACGAAGATTTTGATAAGCAAACCGCAAAGTGTTTTGGCTCAGATTCAGATAGATGAGCAAACAGCTTTTGTTCTGATGACACATAATTACAATTACGACCTCGAACTGCTTAAGTATCTGCTCGATACAAACGCGCCATATATTGGTACCCTTGGGCCAAAGAAAAAGCTGCTCAGAATGTTAGATGAACTGGATTTGGCCACACCGGCAAATGAAACACGGGTACACGGACCAATTGGATTGGATATTGGAGCCGAAACTGCTGAAGAAATTGCCATTTCTATCCTGGCAGAGATTAAATCCGTTTTTACAGGCGCTTCGGCTATGTTCTTAAAAGAGAAAAAAAAACCGATCCATGTTTACGAACCAAAATAACCAAGCATTGAAAACGGGCATCATCATATTGGCAGCGGGCAGCTCTTCACGTTTAGGAAGGCCGAAACAGCTTTTGGATTACAAAGGAAAAACACTCCTGCAAACGGTAATCAATGAAGCTTTAGAAACAAATTGCACGCCTGTTATAGTGGTTTTAGGTGCAAATGCCAAAGAAATAGCCAGCCAGCATGATAATGATCGGATCAGCATCGTGATTAATGATAGCTGGGAAAACGGAATGGCCTCGAGTATTGTGGCCGGGCTCTCAGCCATGATCAAAACTGATAGTGAAATAGATAGTATCATTATCGCTGTCGCTGACCAGGCTTTCATAAAAATGAGTAACTTTAATAACTTAATCGAGAAGCATACAGCAACAGGTAAAAATATCATTGCCAGTGCCTATGACGAAACGATAGGAACCCCTGTTTTCTTCAAAAAAGATTACTTTGAGGAACTTTTAGCGCTCAGCGGAACGGAAGGTGCAAAAAAAATATTAAAACAGTATCCCCAGGATCTGGAAACAGTAGTTTTTGAACGCGGAGGAATTGATATTGATACAGAAACAGATTATAATCATTTAATTAGCCAGCAATGATAGCAGATTCTTTTGGAAGAATACACGATTACCTGCGGATATCGCTTACCGATAACTGTAATTTTCGATGCTTTTATTGCATGCCTGAAGAAGATTACGACTTCGCACCAGCCTCCCGGTTGATGCAAACTGACGAAATTATTAAGCTGGCAGAAATTTTTGTATCTAATGGTATAAAAAAAATCAGGCTCACTGGTGGTGAACCATTGGTGAGGAAAGATGCAGCCCAGATTATTACCGCACTGGGTAAACTTCCGGTTGAGCTCGTAATTACCACAAACGGAACCCGAATTGCCGAAATGCTGCCAGTATTAAAAGAAGCAGGCATTAAAACCGTTAACATCAGCCTGGATACGTTACAACCCGAGAAATTTTTTATGATTACCCGGCGGGATGTTTTCCACCAGGTACGCAGTAATATCGAACTGCTTTTGCAGCATAAAATAAAGGTCAAAATAAATATGGTGGTGATGAAAGGTCTTAACGACAACGAGATCAACGATTTCATCAGTTGGACCAAACACAATCCCATCCAAATCAGGTTTATTGAGTTTATGCCCTTTAGCGGGAACAAATGGACGAGCAATAAAATGTTTTCCCTGGATGAAATACTGGCTGTGATAGAAAAAAAATTCACCGTGTTACCCGTTAAAGGAGAACCTCACGATACGGCGAAAGGTTTTATGATTCCCGGACATGAGGGTTCATTCGCCGTTATCAGCACCATGACTCATCCTTTTTGCGATACCTGTAACCGCATGCGCCTGACAGCAGATGGAAAGCTAAAAAACTGCCTGTTTTCGGATAGCGAAACCGATCTGCTTACTCCATTACGGAAAAATGAAGATGTGCTTCCTCTGATCCAATCGGCCATTTGGAGTAAAAAGAAGGCATTGGGTGGGCAGTTGGTAAGCGATTTCGAAAAAATTGATGCAACGACCATTCAAAACAGAAGTATGATTACCATTGGAGGATAAAATTTTCATGATTAGCGTTAAAGAAGCGAAACACCTCATTTCCGAACACATAAAGGCATTAAATCCGATTTCAATCGACCTGGCAAAGGCATCAGGTCACATTCTTGCAGCCGATGTTCATGCCCAATACGATATCCCGGCATTTAGCCAATCTGCTATGGATGGCTACGCATTAAAATTTGATGATCGCGAGAAAGCGCTGCATTTAATTGGCGAAATGGCTGCCGGAACGGCAACCAGCATCACGATCCAAAACGGAGAAACCAGTAGAATATTTACAGGTGCTCCACTCCCCAAAGGTGCCGATACCGTTGTGATGCAGGAGAAAATTACGAAGGCTGATGGAAAAATTACCTTACAGGACCCCAATTTAAAACCTGGTTTAAATGTACGGGATAAGGGTTCGGAGATTATGGCCGGGGCATTGGCAATGGAAAAGGGCGATTTCCTGAGTCCTGCCGCTATTGGCTTCCTGGCGGGTATCGGGATCAGTGAGGTTAGCGTTTACCCTATGCCAAAGATTGCAATTATTGTAACGGGAAAGGAATTACAGCAACCGGGTAAGCCTCTTGAATTTGGACAGGTTTACGAATCGAATTCCTATTCCCTCTCCGCTGCTTTAAATCACGAAGGGATTGAACAGGTTGCCATTTACGGAGCCGATGATGATCTCGGAATTCTTAAAAACGTACTACAAACGGCAATGGTAAGCAGCGATGTTGTTCTGCTAACAGGGGGTGTAAGTGTGGGCGACTACGATTTCGTAATAGAAGCAGCCTCACATTGTGGCATCAAACAGATTTTCCACAAGGTAAAACAGAAGCCCGGCAAACCTTTGTTTTTTGGGACAAAAGATCAAAAACTAATATTTGGTCTTCCGGGTAATCCTTCTTCCGTACTCAGCTGCTACTATAATTATGTATTACCAGCTATTAAAACCTTATCTCATAAAAACAACAGTGTAATGGAGGCTCAGGCAAGGCTTACCCACTCCTATTCCAAGCCTTCGGGATTAACACATTTCCTGAAAGGCAAATATGAAAATGGATTGGTTACCCCGCTCAGTGCTCAGGAATCTTACCGTTTAAGCTCCTTTGCACAGGCCAATTGCCTGATCTGCCTCGATGAAACACAGGAACACTTTAATAAAAACGACCTCCTAACCGTAATGATTTTACCCAACTAAACCATGCAAGAAAGCTTCATCCTCTTTTATTGTTTACTTTTTATTGTTGCTTTTTTATATGCTTCGGTGGGGCATGGCGGTGCAAGTGGTTACCTTGCACTCATGGCTATTTTTGCCATTTCGCCTGCCATTATGAAACCTACGGCGTTATTGCTTAACCTGTTTGTTTCTTCTACCTCCTTTATCCAATTTTACCGTGGCGGCCATTTTAAGTGGAAAACCTTTTGGCCTTTTGCACTTGCCTCTATCCCGCTTTCATTTATTGGTGGTATGATGGTAATCGAAAATTCCATTTATAAGAAGATTCTGGGCCTGCTTTTGCTGATCCCGGTGATCCGTTTTTTCTTCTTTAAAAATACCGATCCCAAAGATTTCAAATCCCCAAATGTTCCTTTATCGCTTACTATTGGTGGCATTATCGGCTTGCTTTCGGGCATGATCGGCATTGGAGGCGGGATTATCCTTTCCCCTGTCCTGCTACTGTTAAAGTGGACGGATCAAAAACAGACCGCAGCCGTCAGTGCAGCATTTATTTTTGTGAATTCAGTTGCCGGTTTAGGTGGCCAGCTGATTAAAGGCTTCGAATTTAACAGCCACATGCTCGCTTATGTTGGGGTAGCTTTTGTTGGTGGCATTTGCGGTGCTTATTTTGGTGCCTTAAAGTTTCCTCAAACCGTTTTAAAAAACGTGCTGGCCTGTGTACTGGCACTGGCTGCTTATAAACTCCTATTTACACATGCATAATATTAAATACCTGGTTATTCTATTATTATTTTTTACTGTTATGGCAAATGCCCAGGAAAGCAGGCAATTTACCATCGAAGGTAAGGTTAAAAGGCCATTAACCATCACTTTAAACAATTTAAGTGCTTATAAACCCGTTAATCTGGATAGTGTGACGATTTTCAACCATTTGATGCAACGTAAAGGCAGCATCAGAAACATTAAAGGTGTACTTTTAAAAGACATTTTAGCCAAAGTAGAAATAGAGGCCGCTTCGCCCAAAACACTGAGCGAATATTACCTTATTTTTACGGCAACAGATAATTATAAAGTGGTGTACTCGTGGAATGAAATTTTTAATTCTCCAACCGGAAACCAGCTAATGGTTTTAAGCAGTTATGATACTGAGCCAGCAAAGGCCGAAAAAGGGAATATTGCCATTGTTACACCCAGCGATTTTGCCACTGGAAGAAGATTTGTAAAAGGATTGAGTAAAATCAGCATCTTACAGGTAAATTAGCAGCATGGAAATTGAAATTATCAGTTTTGGTCAGATTACCGAATTCATCAATAATCAAAAAATTGAAGTTGATGGCATTACTGATACCGATGCCTTTAAACAATACCTCGAAGATCGGTTTCCGGCCTTAAAAGGCTTAAAATACAAACTTGCCCTGAATAAAAATATTGTCCAACAGAATACCGAAATTACAAACCAGGCAACTATAGCCATCATGCCACCATTTTCTGGCGGCTAAAGAACACATGAGTGCAGAGCGATACAACAGGCAGATTATCCTTAAAGGATTTGGAGAGGAAGCACAGCAAAAGCTTTTGAGGGCAAAAGTGCTGGTCATTGGTGCCGGAGGCTTGGGCTGTCCGGCGTTGCAGTACCTGGCGGCCGCAGGCATTGGCCACATTGGTATTGTTGATGATGATACCATTTCATTATCCAATTTACACAGGCAAATTCTTTTTACAACCGCTGATATAGGAAAGCTGAAAGCAGAGGTAGCCGGAAAACGCCTGCAGGAGATGAATCCCCAGATCGGGATCATTCGTCACCCCATTCGTTTGCAAAAAAATAACATCCTCGATATTTTATCCAGGTATGATTACATATTGGATGGTACAGACAATTTCGAATCAAGGTACCTGGTTAACGATGCCTGTTCACTACTGAATAAACCACTTATATTTGCTGCAGTATCGAGTTTTGAGGGGCAGTTAGCTGTATTTAACGCTCCTGACCATTCGACTTTAGCACCCGGCACCAATTACCGCGACCTTTTTCCCGAGGCACCGGATAAAGGCGAAATTCCAAATTGTGCAGAAAATGGTGTTATCGGCGTATTACCGGGCATTTTAGGTACAATGGCAGCGGCAGAAACGATCAAATTGATCACTAAAATCGGGCAACCGTTAACCAATAAAATATTAAATTATAACCTACTTACACAAGAGCAGTATATCATCAACATCAGCCACGGAAACGGTTATACGCTACCTAAAACAGTTGATGATTTTTTAAATATGGACTATCAGGATACCAGCGAAGCACCACAGGGATATATAGAAATTGATGCCAGCGAACTGGTAAAACTCCAGCAGCTGGAGTCGACAATTTTAATCGATGTACGCGAAAGGCACGAGGTTCCGGTATTGGATAAACAGATTTATACCCAGGTACCCATGTCGGAGTTTGCGGCGTTCCTAAATAAAGATTTTTACCAAAAACAGGTGGTTTTAATCTGCCAGCATGGCATTAGAAGTGTAGCCGCAGCAGAAGCCATGCAGGAAAAATACGGCGATGCCAAAAAGATCTACAGCTTAAAGGGTGGCATCGTAAAATGGAGAGATTATTTTCTAAAATCCTAACATGAGCGAAAAAAAGATAAAAAACATATTTGTTAAAGGGCCGATTGAGCCTGCTTTTATAGCCGACAGCATTGCAAAGCACAGCAGCAAAACTGCCATTGGAGGGCATAGTATTTTTATGGGCCAGGTGAGAAAAGATGAAATTGACGGCAAATTCGTAGCTGCAATTGAATATACGGCTTATGAAGAAATTGCCCTAGATAAAATGCATCAGATCAGGGAAGATATTTTCGAAAAATACCCACTCCATTGCATGCACATTTACCACAGCTTAGGAACAGTTAAAACCGGTGAAATCTGCCTTTTTGTTTTTACCTCGTCTGCACACCGTAAACCGGCAATAGCTGCCTGCGATGAAGTGGTAGACCGGTTAAAAGCAGAATTACCGATCTGGGGCAAAGAAATATTCGAAGACAAAACCCATCAGTGGAAAGAAAATAGTTAAATATGGTAAACATCACAAAAAAATCCAACACGTTAAGGGTTGCCATAGCTACCGCTACGGTGAAGGTATCGAAGCAGGAAACCATCGATGCTATAGAACAGCGCAAAATACCCAAAGGCGATGTGTTCGAATTTGCCCGTGCTGCAGGCTTGTTTGGCGTAAAAAAAACAAGTGATGTAATTCCGGATTGCCATCCGCTTCCGGTCGAATATACAGCCATTACCTACCAAATTGAGGGTTTAACCATCATCATTAATGTTGAGGTACATACCATTTACAAAACGGGGGTTGAAGTTGAAGCGATGCATGGTGCATCTGTTACTGCTTTAACCATGTACGATATGTTAAAGCCAATTGATAAAGGAGTTGAAATCGAAAATATCAGGTTATTAAAAAAATCAGGAGGAAAATCTGATCTCAAAAATGATAAATTCCCCGAAATTAAAGCGGCTGTGGTCGTCTGTTCAGATTCCGTCTTCGAAAATAAAGCGCATGATACTTCTGGCAAGACTATTATTTCGCGTTTGGAGCAATGGGGAATCAATACAGCGAAATATGAAATCGTTCCTGACGAAATGGATACGATTAGAAATAAGGCCATCGAATTAAATAAATCTGGTTTTCAACTGGTTATCTTTACCGGAGGTACAGGACTTTCACCCCGCGATGTAACGCCGGAAGCCATTGCACCTTTAATTGACCGAAAGATTGAAGGACTGATGGAAACGGCGCGTCGTTATGGCCAGGAGCGCATGCCTTACGCCATGCTTTCGCGCGGTGTAGCAGGTTTTATCGGAGAAACTCTGGTATTCACCTTCCCGGGATCAAAAGGCGGTGTAGAAGAAAGTTTAGATGCGCTTTTTCCGCAGGTTTTGCATTTGTTTAAGGTGGTTAAAGGCGAGAAACATTAATGTAATTGTCAGCGGGGATTTGTAATCCCGTATTACGAACCAAGAATTTATAATCCTTACACACCTATAGATCTGAATGCAGGTTACAAATCCGCAAAGTAAGGGTCAAGATCACAGATCTTGGACCAAGACCAATACCTGGCTGTCATTCTGAACGCAGTGCAGAATCTTTTAATGTTATGTCATGCTGAATTTATTTCAGCATCTTTCTTGCCAATAGCAAGTTTTGATCGCTTAAAAAACTATAGGTTGAGATTGTATTATTAAAGTTAGGCAGCATAACGCCTAAAAACTCACACGTCAAAGATGTTCCCACAAGATAGTCCTGTGGGGAAAAAACGAATTCGTTTAAGCCAACAATATTAAATCTAAACAGCAAAAATCTTTTTTGTCATAAAAAATTAAGTCCTATTTTTGCCGCATGTCGTCTAAATATAAGATTTTATACTTTTTTCAAAATGCTGATACCACTATTTTAGAAATTCAGCGTCTTGGCCTGCCCGACAATGCCGATGCGGAATCGACTTACCATTGGCTTTATTTTGATAAAATAACCGGTTCGCTGATTAAATTATGGTTCAGGTCGATGGATTCTTCTACAGAAATTGAAGAGCGTTATTTTGAGCAGGGTTACCTTAAATTTAATAAAACAGAGGCTACATATATCGAAAAGCACAATTCTTCGCAGCAAAAACTCAGCAATATGGGAAATAGGGCTATCGGAGACGAATTAAGTACTTTAATAGAAAATTACCTAAAATAATTAGGCCATCTCTGGCAGCTCTGATTCTAAACCTACTTTATTTAAAGGGTAACGGGTGGCACGAAAATCATGAAGTGAACTACAAAAAGCTGGGTACCAAGGTTGTTTTTGCATGCTTTCCAAAAGTTGCGCACAGGCAAGTACATCGGCATCTGCCCGCTGCATGGCATGGACGATAAAATTAACCACATCCCAAATCCCTTCCATCATGAAAAACCGGAAGGCAGAAAGGATTGCAGACCATTGCACTTTTTTAGCCTGCAGTAAAAAAAACCGGGATACAGGGCTACACAAACGTTTAAACGCCATATAATCCTCTTCTCCGCCCTCCAGATTTAAAAGTCCCTCCCGGTAAGGAAGGTTTACAATTTCTGCAGCAATTTTATCCCGCCCATGGAAATAAACACTTCCGGCACAGATAGAAGATATTGATATCAGCGCTAAATGATCATAAATTTCAGGATGCATTTTAAGTCGGCCATTACGTACAAATACCAGTCCGCCTTTTTTAGCATGCTCGGGTTGAGCATTCATTGCTGATAAGCTTAAAAGCTCAAATTCGTGGGCAAAGTTAAGTGCCATTACAAATTGTGCTGCAGCCATAAAAGTTCCCCGATCTGGCGGTTTATTGTTTATAACAGATTCCTGGATTGAAAAAATAGAAAGTTGCAAAAATAGTTAGTTTGTTTGGTTCAGGCCGGGTATTTCGGCAGGGGCAAAAATAAAAATCCAATTTAAAAAACAAATGTGCAGATAGCGGGTAAAGAAAATCAGCGTGGTAATCTGCTAGGAATGAGAAGGAAATTTTTTCAACCTTTTTGTTCATTAACCGGTATATCCGGTTACTAAAATATTGGAGCAAAAAAAAGCAGGACTAAATCCTGCTCAAAATCTTTTTCGGGAAGAATTAAACAACTCTTACTTTTACTGCATTAAGGCCTTTTTTGCCTTCTTGAACTTCGTATTCAACTGTATCATTTTCTCTGATCTCATCGATCAGGCCTGATGCATGCACAAAAATCTCAGATCCACCTTCTTCTTTAATAAAGCCGAAGCCTTTTTCTGAGTTAAAAAATTTTACTGTTCCGTTTTTCATTATACTGGATGTTTTTAAATTAAAAACCAAAAATAGGATTAAAACCCAAAAACCAAAATTACTGGCAAACAAAATTGCCAATTATGCTCAAAAAGATTTATACAGTAAAAAATTATGGTAACCATTTTACCGTCAGATACCAAGCAGGGCTATTTAAGGTGTTAAAAAGATTTTCCTTGCGTAATGGATGAATACCAATTAATAGGATGCGATCTTAAGTTCATGCCGTCACTCTCAATATGATACAAGATGATTGGCATACTGAAATCGACAAAACGCTCTACCTTTCTGGAAAGTTTGCCGAGAAAATCCATACTTGATATGCCTTCCTTTAGGTGAACGTAAATTACACTTCCTGTTTTAAACTCAAAGCGCTCAACAACTCCCGGCCACTCTGCTTTTATCCTGCTGAGGAAAGCTTTGATTTTGGTCTCTTCTTTTAGATTTTCCATAAGCTTATCGGGTTTTTATGAATATATGCTAATTTAAAAAATTATTCCAATTAAGGTTAAATGTAACAGGACCTATACAATTCCTGACCGACAAGATCCGATGGTACCGATTCAATCATTAACCTGTTCCGGGAGGCTTAAAATAAAAGCTAAAGACCGCTCCGATATGCTCAGCTGAACTAACTGTTGTTGGTGATGTAACTTAAAGATTAGCAGGAATATTTAAATATGACACATTAAACAGGGCTGTCAATATAAAAAGACGCCTTAATACATCCGGGACGACAATGACAGTAAAATTAAAAAAGCCCTTCAATCCTGAGAGGGCTTTTTCATAGTCGTCTATCCCTATAAGTAGGAATCCAAAACTAAATAATGAGTTTAATATTTTTAAGGGTTGAATAAACTGAACAAAAAAAAATTTTTGTTTAGTTCATCCGTATTTTTTATAGCTTTAAGCCACTTTAAACGACTAAAACCATACTTTACTCTACTCCTTTTGCATTTACCGGAATCACATATAATGATTTTGAAGCGGCAATAAAAAGCTTGTTCCTGTCTTTTCCACCAAAACAAATGTTACCGCACCAACCTTCGGGCACATCGATATGGCCTATCTTTTCCCCACTCGGTTTATATATATTTACACCTTTTCCGGTTACATAAATATTTCCGTTGTTATCTAGGGTCATACCGTCTGAGTTTTGATTAAGGATAAGCTTCCGATCCGATAATTTGGCATCGGTACCAATCGCATAACGGTATGTCCTATTGGCTTCCATATCAGCAATGTACAGGAATTTTCCATCCGGGGTACCTACAATACCATTTGGTTTAATTACATCATCTGCAACCACAATAGCTTCTTTTTTACCTTTAGGAAGGTAATACACTTTTTGCCCCACGATTTCAGGCGATTTCCTTGTCCAATAATCGCGTTGGTAATATGGGTCGGTAAAATAGATACCGCCTTTATTATCTAACCAGATATCGTTTGGCCCGTTTACCTTTTTGCCCTCAAAATCGCTGAAGAGCACTTTTATCTTTTTGTTTTTATCGATAGACCAGATCTCGTTATGTTCGTCGGCACAAACAATCAGGTTGCCTTTTTTATCAAAATATGTACCGTTTGCCCTTCCGGCCTTGTCCATATACAAGCTCAGTTTGCCATCAATACCATATTTCCAGATTTTATCATTCGGCTGATCGGTAAAAAAAACATTTCCCCACTTATCAACCGATGTGCCCTCGGTAAACTTAAACTGTGAAGAAATTAACGTTAAGCTATCCTGTACAAAAAGTTCCTGTCCAGCATTTTGTGCAAAACCAGAAAAGCTTAAGGCTGAAAAGATCAAAAAGAAGAAATATTTTTTCATTTGTATTTTTTTAAAGTTTATCAGGTTTCAAAAAGCTGATGAGTTTATAACGATCTTAACTTACCCGTTTCCCTTTCAGTAACATATTTAATGCATCGTTCAGCGTACCGGCTTTTTGCACTTCGCCTTCATTTACAAAGTAGATTTCATCTGCATTTTCGATGGTATTTAAACGGTGGGCAATAATCACCAGGGTAGTTTCTTTCGAAAGTTTGTTCAAAATGCTGCTCAAAAGCTGTTCGGTTATGGTATCAATATTCGCCGTAGCTTCATCAAGAATTAACAGTTCAGGGTTTCTAAGTACCGCACGCATAAAGGCAATGAGCTGTTTTTGGCCTAAACTGATGCTATCAGAGCCTGAAATAATCGGTGTGTTCAATCCTTCATCAAACAGGGCCAAAAGTGCATTTAAATTGGCATCTTCAATTATTTTCTCCAGCTGCTCATCACCCACCTCTTTATATTGGCTGTTACCGTATAAAATATTCTCTTTTACGGTTCCGGTAAACAAAAATGGCTCCTGTAGTATAAACCCGATTTTTTGTGTTCGCTCTTCAGCAGAAAACGACCGGATATCTTTGCCATTTAATAAAACAGTTCCTTGTGTAGCATCGTATAAACGCGAAATTAGCGAAGCAGTTGTGGTTTTTCCGCCCCCGGTTGGTCCAATTAAGGCATATGTTTTACCTTTTTCGAACCTTAAATTAATATGGTGCAGTATTTCTTTACGCTCATCGTAAGAAAAGTGTACGTTTTTAAATTCCAGCAGGGCATCAGAAGTTACGGTTTCATCAACCGCTATTTGTTTTAAATTGTTCTCCAGTGATAAAATTTGTGAAATCCTGTCCCAACCGGCCATCGCCACCTGAAAACTGGTCCAAAGTGCAGCCAACTGCCTTAATGGGTTATAAAAGTTGGTGGTATAAGAGATGTAACTCACCAGTAAACCGAGGGTAAAGTTATCCGTAGAAATCAAATGAATACCGAACAATAAGGTAATCATCTGTGCTGTACTGGACAACAAACCATAAACAGGCACAAAAATGTTGTTTGCCAAACCCGCACCAATTGCCGTTTTGTAGTTTTGATTATTCGCCTCATCAAAACGTTTTCTGAAATAGTCCCTGCGGTTAAAGGCAATAATCACTTTAAAATTATTGAGACTTTCCTGTATTTCGGCACTCATTCCGCCAACGCTTTTTAGGTTTTTAGCATTTTTTCCTTTTACCCATGGCGATAATGCAACGGTAAAAAGTACAATAACCACGGCAGGCGCCAGCGCAGCAGCCCCTAATTCTATATTGATGGAGAGCAAGAAAATACCTGCTCCAATCATGGTTACAATACTGCCGATAAACTGCATTAAGGATTGAGAGAAAAACTGGTTAAGTTTGTCGGTATCGTTGTTTACCCTCGAAATCAGATCACCAGCTTTATTCTGGTTAAAAAATGAAACCGGGAGTTCCTGTAGCTTATTAAATATTGCGTTACGCAAGGTATAAAGCATCCGTTGCCCTACTCCGCCCATCAACCTGGTTTGAGTATATCCCGTAACCATAGCAACCATATACATCACCAACAAGATGCCTCCAAAAATAAGCACACCATGAAACTGTTTGGTACGGATATAGGTATCTACGGTATGACCAACCAATAATGGTCCCAAAAGCAATAAGCCAGAATTAACCAAAATGGCAATAAGTGCCAGCCAAAGGTTTTTACGCTCAGCAGAAATCAGTTTGAGCAGGCTTTTCAGCGCCTTGTAAGTCGATTGCTTTTCCTGCCTGGCGCTAAGCTGGTTAAGGTTGTAGTTCATAATTACTGGTACTCTGTTGTGAATTGTAAATCTGAACGTATTCAGGACTATTTTTCAGTAGTTCCTGGTGAGTTCCTTCTGCAATGATTTCTCCCTGCATCAGCAAGATCACTTTATCATAATGTTCAACAGAAGCTATTTTTTGGGTAATGGAAATTAAAGTTAAACCGGGATAATGCTGCTGGATATTCTCCAGAATCCTTTTCTCCGTATTGGTATCAACACGGGCAGTAAAATCATCGAGCAATAAGATTTTCGGATTTACGGCCAGTGCCCTCGCCAACATGATCCGCTGCTTTTGTCCGCCCGAAAGACTATTTCCCCGCTCCGAAACAACCGTATTTAATTGATCGGGCAAAGCAGCTATAAAATCTTTCAACTCGGCTGTTGCAATGGCTTTAGCCAAAGATTCATCCGTAACCGTATTACTGAAGGCAATATTCTCCCTGATGCTCATGTTAAACATAATGCTATCCTGAAAAACAAACCCTACCTGTTTATGGAAGTCTTCCTGTTTATACTGCTTAATCTCCTGTCCGTCGTACAATACCGATCCGGCATCAGCATCTGTCAAACCCGTTAAAATATATAGCAACTGGGTTTTTCCGGCGGCCGTAGGACCGATAATGGCCGTTTTAGAACCTGCTTTAGCAGAAAAAGATACCGACTTTAAAACTGGTTTTTGCCCAAAACTTAAAGTAATATCTTTCGCTTCAACATCTCCTTTTAAGGAGCTTTTTAACGTTCCGGGATGGGCAATTTGCGGGGCATTCAGTACATGTTCAATTCTTTGGTAAGAAGCTGTAGCCTGGGCAATGACATTGCTCATAAAACCAATTACCAAAATGGGGAATATAATAAGGGTAAGGTAACTGCTAAAAGCGGTAAACTCTCCCAGGCTCATCGAATTGGTAATCACAAAATGGCCTCCCAATACCAAAATGCATAACCCGGCTAAGTTGGCTGTGAAAACAATAACCGGAATTAATGCGGCAAACATGCGGAGGATGGATATTCCCAGATCCCTTGCTTTCGCGTTGGCATCTAAAAATTTATGGTACTCCAACATCTGTGAATTGATTACACGGATCAGGGCGGAACCCAAAATACTTTCGCTGATCACCTTATTCAACCAATCAATTACTTCCCTGCTCTTTTTGAAAAGCACTTTTACCTTGCTCAGCACGTAAAAAAAAGCACCGCCAATAATCGGCACGATAGCGATTACACAAAGTGCCAGTTTCCAATTGATCATGAGCAGCAGGATACTTGCTCCAACAATTAAAAATATAGACGAACAGATCGAAACAACAGCCTGCGAAACAAACATTTTGATCGAATCGGTATCGGCAGTAAGGTTGGTCAGTAACTTAGAAGGATTAGCCTGAATAATATAAGCATGGCTTTGCCTCGAAATCTGATCAGAAAGTTTGGCCCTTAAATCTTTTGCAACACGTTCTGATGCATAAGTCTGTACCATACTTTGTAAATAAGTAAAGATAAAAACCAATACAATAGCGAGCAAAAACTGGAACAGGATGTGTTTAAAATCGAAGGTATGCCTGGTATAAGAATCGATACCACTGGCAATAATTTTAGGTAAAAGCAGGTTGATCCCGTTACTGAGCAGGGCAAAAAAAATCAGCAAAAAAATTAAGCCTTTGTAATTTCCAAGCAGACTGAAAATACCTGGCTTTTTGGCCTCTTTGGTTTTTTTCATATCAATGAAGATACCTTAAATTGTAGGTCCCAAATTTAGCCCAAAGAAATGATTAAAAGTGTAATTATTGAATGAGAGAATGTAACTTATTCGTAAGCATTTGCCTTTCAATAACTCATCATGCCCTCATTCACCAATGCAATTATTTACTCTCTTTCAGCACCATATCAATCGTAATGGCAGTGGCCACAATTGCCACTTTTTGATTGCTTTCGGCATAACTCGGATCAATGGAAACATTGTATTTATCTGCGGTGGTAAAAATTTCTTTCAAAGCACCAGCCCATTTTTTACTGATCTTACCCATTTCTGCACCCAAATTATTGGTGATGGTAAAATTCCAGGCTTTCCAATCGCCCGATATTTTGGCAATTTCTTCTCCGGTTACCGGACTCGAAATGGTAAAAGTTGGCTTAAAAAATTTAAACTTTTGTTTAATTATTCCTACTTCAATTCCTTGTGGATCGGTAACAATAATTTTCGACATCCAAAAGGTCCAGCCCCTTGTAATGGTGGCCTGTAACTGATCGTTGGTATCGGTAATTTCAAGTTTAAAAGGCATCATTCGCTTATCGATCAATAATGTTAAAACCTTTTGCCAGCCCGAAATACGTTGTTTAATAACGCCGATCTGAGCGCCCTGATCGTTATAAACCTTGTATTCGTTTGCAAACTTCAGGAAGTTTACCTTCTCGTCAATAAAATATTCGTCACTTAAAAAAAATGGAGGTATCAGCTTATTCATTCTGTTGATATGTTTTTAGATCAGCCACTAAAATATATATTTTTTAATAACCATCCTTAATTTTGTAATTAACGTTAGTTATTAACAGCCATCAAGATGGTATTATAAATATAAAAGCCATCCTGAATTCGCTTCAGTTCTTTGATACGAGATGAAATCAATGGAACCTATACGATATGATGGACTACAGCTCAAAATTATCTCCGATGATTTAAAACCAATTTACCACTAAACATTGCTACCTTTGCAGTAAAGCCATTGAAGAAAATGGTTAAGCCCCAATAAAATGATTGAAATAGGTAAATACAACGAGTTAAGGATTTTAAGCAAAACAGAAGCCGGATTAAACTTAACTGATGGTGATAAACAGGTAATCCTACCTTACCAATATGTACCAAAAGGTGCAGAAATTGGCGATAATATCAGAGTTTTTGTTTTTATACAAAAAGATGGCCGCTTAACCGGAACGACCCAAAAAGCCTATGCCGAAGTTGGCGATTTTGCTTTCTTAAAAGTAGTTTCCGATGGCGAAGATGGTGTTTTTATGGATCTGGGTATCGATAAAGATGTGTACGTACCTAACCGTGAACAAAAAAGACCAATGCAAAAGGGCTACAAATATGTAGTGTACCTGTATTTGGATGAAAATAACGGCCGCTTATTGGCATCTTCAAAATTGTACGATTTTGTAGAAGAAGATGGTTTTGATTTTGAAGAAGGTGATGAAGTAAGCTTACTGATTACCGAGGAAACGGATCTCGGTTACAATGCCATCATCAACAATACCTACATTGGTTTACTTTACTATAACGAGGTTTTCCATAACGTTCAACCCGGCGAAAGGCGTAAAGGCTGGATTAAGAAAATCCGGGTAGAAGGCAAGATCGACTTAACCCTGCAACCCAGCGGTTATGGCCATATCCTCCACTCGAAAGAGCTGGTGTTAAAAGAACTGAAAAAAAGTGGTGGCATCATCGAACTGGGCGACAAAAGCTCTCCGGAAGATATCTATCACCGTTTCCAGATCAGCAAAAGTGCCTTCAAAAAGACGATCGGATCATTATACAAAGAACGTTTGATCGTTCTTTCCGACGATTCCATCAGACTGATTACAGACGACGAAGCTGAATAATAATAAAATTAGCACTATACAAATCGCCATTTCGACCGTCGTAAAACGGAATACCTGCCCGCAGAGGCCGGGAGAAATCTGTATACACCTGCTCGGGAAATCGTCATTTCGAGAAAGCTTTGTCGTTCCTCCTCGCCATGACGGCCATTTTATTGAAGGCTGTCAAGGGTAGTGGAATCGGAGAGTTTAATTCAGGTTAAATTTATCGCTATGAATCTTCACCACATTCGAAGCCGAAATAATAGCTACAATCATAATTCCGATCACAACAGCTAAAATAACCTGAAATGTAGAATATACTTTCGTTCCTGAAACAAAAATCTTTGAGCCTTTAATCAGGTCGTTACCCACTTTAGATTGTATTTTAATGAGGGCCGATAGCTTGGCCAACGTTTGATCAGCTGCATTTTTTCCCACCGACTCATAAATTATCCGCCCTTCAGCACCGGCCAAACTGAGTATTTTAGCTTCCAAGCCCTGCTGAACAAGTAATGCCCTTTTAAGCTCATTTAAAAAGCTTTGTTCTTGTTTTACCAACAAAGTAAGTTCATACTTAGTGATCAGCGAATCTATGCTACGGTTATGTTTATTCATTTTCACAAGCACCGTTGAACCCTGTAAAACGTCGTTTCCGAGCAATGCCTTCTGAAGAATTGCATTTTTATGGTATAAATTCTCAGCAATGAAATATAAATCTGTAGCCGGAATAAGCCTATCGTTATACATCGAAATAAACGAAGCATTGATTTTCTCTACACTTTTATCTTCCAAAAAACGGATCAATAAAGTGCAGCACATGATACATAAAAGTAAGAAAGCAATTTTAAGCTTATTTTTAAGACTAAAGGCAAATTTCATATATAATTGGTTAGTAAGTTTGACTATAAAAGCATAAATAAAATTAAGCTTAAGCACCACATTGGCACGAGACAAAAAATTGTGTGTTAGTGGTTATCTATTAACAACCGGTACAATTATCTTCTAAAAATAATCCTCCAACGCCGTCTTCGCAAAAAGCTGTGGCGCAAAATTCACTAAATATAACTCTTTTTTCGCACGGGTTACCGCTGTATATAACCAGCGGAGAAAATCCAGATCGATCATCTCTTCGGTAAGATAACCCTGATCGGCAAAAACTGCATCCCATTGTCCGCCCTGAGCCTTATGACAGGTAACCGCATAAGCAAACTTAATCTGCAGCGCATTATAAAAAGGATCAGCCTTAATGGCCAGCATCCGTTGCCTTTTATTGGCAATATGTTCGTAATCTTCATTTAATCCATCAAAAAGTCGCTTGTTCTGCTCATAAGGCAGGTTGGCACTTTCTAAATTCAGTGTATCAAGCATAACTTTGCAACTGATCTGTCCGGCCGCAGGGAAATCCATAAACTCTAAAGTGGCATCGGCAAAGCGGAAACCATAACGCTCTTCCTCTCCCCTTACGCGGATCACTTTAGCCATATCGCCATTGGCTATAAAAGCGGTATCTTCATTATCAGGTAGCCAGAAATAATTGTTCCGTACCACCATAACCTGATCCCCCCCTGTTAGTTCCTCTTCGCGGTATAACAACCTCGCCCTAATCTGCTGGTTATACACATTTGCAGCTTTATTGGAACGGCAAACCACCAGTGTATTTTCCATTCCAAATTTTCGGTAGGCATATTCTAACCCCTCTACCAAGCGTGCACCAGGCATGTTATAAATATCGCTGTAGTTTTTAGTCAGGAATTTAGGCAAGGGATTTTCCGGATTTTTGGCAATCTGGTTCCTGAGCATGGTGGCATTGGCCAGAATGCCCGATTTTTTTCCCTGCCGTACCACTTCTTTCAATTCAACCGACGATACCTCCAGGGCAAATTTATCTTTTAGGTATTGCTCATTCAATGCAGGGCTATCTAAACTACCCACGGGAGGTAACTGCGCCGTATCGCCTACAAAAAGCAGGAAACAGTTTTTGGAGTTATATACAAATTCCAGCAGATCCCTCAATATTGAAGAACCTGTTTCATTAAACTCATCGGCAATCATCGAAGCCTCATCGATAATAAACAGTGTATTTTCGGAAAGATTTGGGGCCAGCTGAAACTGCATTTCTGGCGATGCTGCCGAACGTTTCCGGTAAATCCGCTTATGTATGGTTAATGCTTTCCGGTACGAATACTGGCTCATCACCTTTGCTGCCCTTCCCGTTGGGGCAAGCAATTCGCTGCGCAGGTTAAATTTAGCCAGCACCTTAACCAGGGCCGCTACAGAAGTGGTTTTACCTGTACCCGCATAACCTTTTAATACAAAACAGCGGTACTCCTCTTCCTGTTGTAAAAACACCGACATTCGCTCGCAAAAAAGCAATTGTTCTTTGGTTGGTGTATGTTCGTATGCGGCAGCAATAAGCTGGCTTTTATCCTGGATCATTTGGGGTTAATTGTATAAATTGGTTAACCGTTTACCGCTACTGTTCTCAAAAAACAATCTTTTTTGTTTGAAAAGCAATTGCACTGCTCACCGGTTCCGAACGTCCGTCTTTCCGCTATATCCCCGGCGAAAAAACCGGGGGATGCCGCTGCAATACGGTTTAGGAGGCAAAGATAGTGCTCTTTTCTAAGTGCTCCTTACCTCAATTATAAAACAATGTAACAATTAAGCAATTTAACTACAGCAGTAATGTTTCAATGCGATGCGCCATGACCATATTTTGTTTTTTACTGTAGCTGAAAATGGTAAAATGACCATCCTGCGAGGCTACAAAACCAATAGCCTGCGGCTGATCGTTCACGAACTGCGCAACAGAAAAATGCCTGGTACCGCCCAACTGACCAGGATATAAAATCTTATCCTCTCCGCCTACAATGGGCTCTGAGAAAGCAATCTGCTCTACGGTAGGTTTCCCCTTTGCCCGGCCAATTTTGGCACCAAAAGCAATAAGATCAAACTCTTCATTAATAATTGTTGCGCCATCAACCGCGGTTAAACCTGCCAGATGTTCTACTTCTCGGCGAACAGCACCCTGCGAGAAGATTTCGCTCTGATTTCCGTTCTGTTTGGCAAGGTTTGATAATCCGCAAAATGGGGGCTCTACCAGGTATTGTATCGGGTGGATAATGGATTCCTCCCATTTTGTGTCGCCTTTAGGCACAATCAACAAAGCTCCACCCCTGCCATGCGCGCGCATCGATACCGAAAACTGGATGAGGATATTGATCGGATCGTTCCAGCTCGCCAAAACGGTTAAATCCAACAAGGCCTGCAAAACCGGCGGACAATCCCTATTGGTACAGCTCCTGTCATCAACAATGCGGATCTGCTCCCCCTTTAACACAGCTACATTGGTAAATTTACCGATGCCATAAATCCGGCGGTGTTTAATTACGATTAAGCCAGGCTCAGAAACATCCACCACAAAGCAGAAATTGGGAATATTTAAAGTAGTACCCCAGATATAAAGCTCACCATCTTCTTCCCAAACCCCAAGGTGTATACCAGACCGTTCAATTCCGGGTGCAATTTTTGTTAAAGTATTGGCATTTAAGGGTAATCTCTTTGCAAAAACCAACGGTTTAGAGGTTTGCGATGGCTGTAAAAATGCAATCGATATCCTTGGCGAATGCCCTTCTTCCTTACGAAGGCTGCTCCAAAAAGCAACGTCTATAATGGCTTCGATAATTCCCCTGTCAGGTTGAGTAGCCAAATCTATCTCGCCCTTTGTAATTGCATTTTGGTGTAGTTTAACAAAATGTTGCTCAATGGTTGCTGCAATGGTGTTTGCTGCTTTATAGGTAGGCCTGTAACTCATGTTCCGAATTTAAGCCGAATATTTGATTTTTGAGCAGGTAAAAGGTTTGATTTTGGTAAAAAAACACTGACATTTTAACCACAGATTTTCGCAGGTGAACACAAATACTTTAAATGTTCATTTAACCACCAAGCATTGCAAAAACACCAGGTTAATGGAATATTTTTAAGCCATATAAACCGATTAAAAGTGAACTCAGGTGGTAAAAGGTTCACCAGGCCATTAGAAAGCAAATGGCTATTTTTTTCCCTGAATGTTATGTTTCTGTGGTAAAAAACTAAACTGCCAGGAGGTAAAATCAAAAATTTAACCTCATTATACTGTTAATCCTTAAAAAACTCTATTTTTGTTTCAATGAGTAACAATAGTCTCTTATTGGTCGACCCGAACTTTAATCCGGATGCATCCGCAAACTGCCATTTACTGTTAAAAATAACGAATGACAGTTTTTCTTATGCCGTGGTAAGTAAGGATACTGAAGAGATTAACCTCATTTTTGATAAACAGGGCTGTGCAGACGTCAGGAAAGACCTCAGACTGGCTTTTGAAACAGACCACCACCTATCTTTAAAATACGCCACGGTTAAAGCAGCTATACATACTTCCAATTTCATTTTCATCCCTGATGAATGGTTTGATGATGAAAATTTAAGTGTTTATGCCCAATACCTGGGCACTGATGCTAAAGTTTATACCAAACACAATAAATCACTCGGTTTTAATACCGTTTTTTGCCTAAATGATGAAATTAAAGCGAGCTTACCACAGGAAACTGATTTATTTACGCAATCAGAGCCTTTAATAGCTTTGTTTAATCATTTGGCCGACGAATCTTTATTAATCGACTTTACTGCAGTCTCATTCAACATACTGTATACCAAGGATAAAAAGGTTGTTTTTCAGAACCATTACGAATCTGAAACCGCCGAGGAGTTTAATTATTTCCTGTTGCTGATGATTGAACAATTGGGCTTAAATGATACCATTCCTGTTTACATCCAGGGCATTATTAATGAAGATGATGAACATTACAACTGTTTGTTAAAATACTTCAATCGACTTTATTTCTTCTTTCCGGCCGGAAAACAGAACAGCGAATTGTTGGCCGATATGCCTAAACATTATTTCAGTGGCTTGCTTGCTTTAGATTTATGCGAATAATTGGTGGTAAACTGAAAGGAATCCGTTTGCAACCCCCTGCAAATTTACCTGTACGCCCTACTACAGATATGGCAAAAGAAGCGCTGTTTAATATCCTTAACAATAAATACGATTTTGAAAACTGTAGCGTACTCGACTTATTCTGTGGTACAGGAAACCTGACCTTCGAATTTGCCTCACGCGGTGCAGAACGCATTTTAGCTGTTGATATGGATTATGGTTGTGTTAACTGGGTAAAAAGTACCGCTAAGCAGCATCAGTTTGATCAGATCGAGGTACGAAAAGGCGATGTTTTTAAACTCTTAAAACAAATGAGTGGCAGTTACGACCTGATTTTCGCCGATCCACCATATAATCTGCCGAATATCCCACAAATTCCGGTGTTGGTTAAAGAACAGCAATTACTTAAACCAGATGGATTACTGGTTGTAGAACACCAGAGTAATATGAAACTGAGCAATCAGCCAGGTTACACGGAAACGAGGAAATATGGAAATTCTTCTTTCAGTTTTTTTGAGTTCAGTTAAATTGGTCATGGGTTCATTAGTCATTGGTCATTAGTTCAATGCAGGTGCCAACTGTAGGCTCAGGATGAGTTAAGGGGTAATTGCTTATTTTGATGACGGAAAATTAGCTCATCAGTCCATTCACATTAACCTCCAAACACCAGGCGCTAAACTATTCCTCATCTCACCATAAAAATCTATATTTGAATCATGAAGATAGCGTTATTTCCAGGCTCGTTTGATCCGATAACCATTGCCCATGTAAACATTCTGCAACGGGCTATTCCACTTTTCGATAAAATTGTAGTTGGTATTGGCTTAAACAGTTCCAAACAGAATTTTTTAAGTGCCGAACAACGCCTTCAGATCTTACAAACTGTTTTTAAAGGCTACCAGAACATTGAAATTCAGACCTACGAAGGCTTAACGGTAGATTTTTGCAGGAAAATTGATGCTACATATATGGTTCGCGGTATCCGCTCTGCTGCCGATTTCGAATATGAAAGGGCCATTGCACAGATCAATCAGACCATGATGCCGGAGGTAGAAACCATCCTGCTTTTAAGCAAACCCGAATACTCGGCCATCAGCTCAACCATTGTTCGCGATATTTTAAGAAACCAAGGTGATGTAAGTCCATTTGTACCTAAAGAGGCACTTAGCTTTTTATAGTTTTTATTAACCATAGGTAAACACAGATTTAAATCCAGGTTTGTCTAAAGAATATTTCTCTTAAGGGTTCCTATATGATGTGTTTATTGGCATAACCAGCTTACTTATATAGCATGATTTCTGTGTTAGTTATGATGTGCCAACTATAGACCTTCGCATAGTATCAGTCCTTCCCTTCATTGCTAGCTATCGGATCGTGATGATTTTTATTTTTTAAGATCTCATCTGCGTTCATCTTCTTTATCTGTGGTTAAATATATTTTTAACTTAATTGTAACGTTTTTAAAAATCTGTTACCTATTCGGAATACAATGAAAGAAACAGAAAATATATTTCTCAACCTGATCAATCAGCACAAAGCGATTATACATAAGATTTCCAAAATGTATATGAACGATGCTGAAGATCAACGTGATCTGTTTCAGGAAATTATACTGCAGCTATGGAAAGCCTACCCTACTTTTAAAGGAAACAGCAAGTTTACCACTTGGATGTACCGTGTGTGTTTAAATACGGCCTTAGTCTATTTTAAAAAGGATAACAAAAAAGTAGACAAAGCACCGTTGGATGAGAACATCGATGTAATGGATATAAACGAAAATGAAGGAAAAGAAGAAAAACTGACCTATTTATACACTGCCGTTCAAGAATTAAATGCAATTGAAAAAGCATTAATCTTCCTCTTTCTCGAAAACCAATCCCATCGTGATATCGCCGGAAACCTGGGAATAAGCGAAGTTAATGCCCGTGTTAAACTCAACAGAACAAAAGAAAAATTACAATTCATCATAAAGAAAAACGGTTATGAATTTTGACGATATAAAAAATGAATGGAATGCTGAAAGTTCAGAAGGAAACAACATTTCTACCGACATGCTTAAAATAAAGCAGGCTAATACTCCTATCGACAAGATTAGGGCGAAAATGAAACATGAGTTTTATTATCAACTTTTCTTTCTGCTATTGATGGTTTTTATCCCTTTCCTGGCGGGATTTTCAACAGCCATAAAACAGGTGTATCTCATTACATATGCCACCACCTGCGGTTTTACTGCTTA
This sequence comes from Pedobacter zeae, assembly GCF_014196715.1. Classification (GTDB taxonomy): domain Bacteria; phylum Bacteroidota; class Bacteroidia; order Sphingobacteriales; family Sphingobacteriaceae; genus Pedobacter; species Pedobacter zeae. The sequence continues at coordinate 441,674 of NZ_JACIEF010000001.1, read as the reverse complement.
CTATTTTTTTAAATTCTATACGTTTTATAAAAATTCTTACGATATGAGTATGGATACCCGCAAAAATATCCTCTGGTTTTATTATGAAATGAAACTGAACGTTGAGTTATATAAAGCCCTCACCTATATTATTGCTTTTATAGCGGTAGGATTTATGTCAGCCTACCTCTTTATTGAGAAAGCCTCTGTTTTTGCAAAGATTTTAACTAATTTATCCCCTGTATTCCTGATATTGAACTGTTTTATTACGATTCTGATTATTGGAGTAATAACCGAACTATGGGCCTGGTTTTATTACGGCAGATATCTAAAACAGGTTAAAAAAGTAGTTGATGAATTGGATTATGAGTAATCTGTGCTGTCAGATGTATTGTTGCTGTCAGCTGTTACCAGCTAACAGTTAAAGTACGTCGAAATCCCATCTATAATTGTTCCGATCTGTGTCAGATAGAAATATCTGACACCACAAGATATCTGTGGTAAAAAGATGCTGAAACAAGTTCAGCATGACGATGGCAACAGAGGAATCTACAAAATCCCGCCGGCCCTCAATACATCCATAATAGAAGGAAATGTATTTTTAATCACAGGCGAAATGTGGTTTTTATCCAGCCAAACCGCTTCATCAATACCTTCCTCTTTTTGAGGTACCAATTTAGGTTCACCTTTAACCTTCATTTTGTACCAATTGGTTTTCTTGATCACCATTTTGGTTCCCATCGGATACACATGATAGGTTTTACAAAGCTTTTCTTCCCGTTTAAAAACCCTGATCCCACATTCTTCCTCTACCTCCCGAACTGCGGCTTCCTTCATTTTCTCATCCTCTTCAAGTTTTCCTTTGGGCAGATCCCACTTTTTATTCCTAAAGATAAAAAGGTAATTGCCATTCGCGCTTTCTACCAAACCGCCTGCGGCTTTAATAATGGTACAGTCTTTCTTTAATTTCTGAAAGGTTTCTTTCGGATTTTTTGTCAAGAAAATATAACTCTTTTTAGACCCGTTTTTTAATTTTTTGTAGAACGTCTGCAGATTAAAATCCTGAAATTCAAGCTGCTGTATTTTCTCTTTCTGTTCTGGTAAAAAATCAGAGATGAACAAGGTATTATCGTTGATATAAATTCTATAGTTTCTTGGCATATAGTTTTAAAGCATATTTAAATGAGCATAAATGGCCGTTTTATATCACTTCTTCTCCTACCCCTTTACAGGATATTTTAATTTCGGCGAAAACGCATGCATTTGCTTTCCCTAAAGTAGAAAAATTGTTGAATTATTTATAAGGTATAAAAAAAGGTTACAACAAATCATGTTGTAACCTTATCTAAATTAACGCTCTCAATCAAAGATTGATGCAAGGCTCTCACCCCTTGCTTAATACAAATATATAATAATTTATTAAACTGATAAAAAAATGAAAAAAATATTTCGATCGATTAAATCCCCGTTTTTAAACGGACGAATAATAACATTGTATTACTGAAAAAATGTGCTTTGGAACCACTGCATACACTAGATTGTAAAAAAAATAGTTTAATTGTAATAATGGAACATTTGAACGGAAAACAGCTTTTATAATTCCTTCAAGCAGAAATATTTTTCATAATTTTAGTTTTTTAATCTACTATGCCCATACCTTCATTATCCGAAAAAGATCTGGAAGCATACCGAAATGATCTTTCTGATCCGGAAAAATCAATCGGCGAGCTATTCATCAAATTAAATGGGCTTTATCAGCGTTTTGCCGGTAACGAACAGCTTCTGGCAGATTTCGAATACGTTGCGGCACTTAACAGCCTCGAAAATACCTATGCTCAAAAAAAAGAGCATTTTAATAAAGAAATTACCGAACTTAAAAGGCAGTTTAAACAATTGGATAACCGCATTATAGCTGCAGAACAAAAACTTCGTCATGGTATCCCGGAAGACCTGTTGATTATGGACAAGATTATTGCCGAACAGGAATCTATAGTAGAAGATCAGGAAAAGCTGAACAATGCCGAAACGCACATTGTAGAGCAGGTGCGGAAAATCGATATCGAACACGGTAAAGCACTTCAAAAACTGGAGCAACAGCAGCATAACAGGGAAATTCCTTTTAAAAGCAAGTTTTCTGCCCTTAGTGAACAACTCAGAAAAGCCGAAAAAGAAATTGCATTAAAGGTTAACGGTTTTTCACTCATCGCAATTATCGGCATTCCTTTAATTATAGATTTATTTTTTGGAGTACTTGGCCTCCCCACCTTTGCCCGAAGAACCAATAACATTATCTTTAACCATTACCTTTTTCTGATCAGCCTGATCATGGTCGAATTATTTCTTGCTGATAAAATCAGAAACAGGATTTCACGGATGTTATCCGTATCTTACCTTAAAGATTCGCTGAATACATTGGGTAACCTGTTAACTGAAAATGAAAGGCAGGTTGCGAAAGTAGAATCCGAACACCACATCCCCCTGGCCGAATTTGTAGAGAAAAACGGGCATGTTTTAGATTATAAAGACACTTTTTAAAAAAAGGGGATTTAGAAACATTAATATCCCTAAATCCCCATAATTTTTGATCCGGTCAAAATTACAATGTAGCCATATCGATTACAAACCTGTAACGCACATCGCCTTTTAGCATGCGCTCGTAGGCCTGATGAATATCTTTAATATCAATCAGTTCAATATCAGATACAATGTTGTTTTCTGCGCAGAAATCAAGCATTTCCTGAGTTTCGGCAATACCACCGATACCTGATCCGGCCAGACTTTTTCTACCGCCCAGCAAACTGAAAGCAGCAATTTCTGCCGGTTTAGGCGGAACACCTACACAAATGTGTACCCCGTTTGTTCTCAATAAGGAAAGGTACATGTTAAAATCATGTTCTGCAGATACAGTGTCCAGTATAAAGTCGAATGTACCTCTGGCTGCTTTAACCTGAGCAGGATCGGTAGTAACCACAAAATGATGGGCACCCAATTTTTTGGCATCTTCTTCTTTTTTAGGCGAAGTGCTCAATACTGTTACTTCAGCACCAAAAGCTACACCGAACTTCACCGCCATATGGCCCAAACCACCTAAGCCCAGTACGGCCAGTTTATGCCCTTTTCCAACTTTCCAATGTCTTAATGGAGAGTAAGTGGTAATCCCGGCACATAAAAGTGGTGCTACCGCAGCAAGATTTAATTTGTCTGGTACATGAAGTACAAATTCTTCTCTTACCACAATCGTATTGGAATATCCACCATAAGTTGGTGTTTTACCATCTCTTTCTAAACTATTGTAAGTTTGGGTATTTCCTTCTAAACAATATTGTTCAAGCCCCTGCTTGCAGTTTTCGCAGATCTGGCAGGAATCTACCATACAACCTGTACCCGCAAGATCGCCTACCTTAAATTTCTTAACATGGTCGCCAACCTTTATCACCCTGCCCACAATTTCATGCCCCGGAACCATTGGGAATATTCCCGGAAACCAATCATTTTTAATCTGGTGCAGGTCTGAGTGGCAAACCCCACAGAAAAGTATTTCGAACTGCACGTCATGAGGTCCCACTTCCCTACGCTCAAAATTCCAGGGTGCTAAATCCGTTTCGGCATTTTGTGCCGCATATCCTTTTGTTGCTATCATAAAAATTTAAAATTAATTAAACCATAACAAATGTAAACAGCAGTTCAATAAGAACAATTACGCAAATCAAATAAATCATTGCAAAATTCAAACATTCCGCTACAACATCAATCCCTTTAACTGGGCATACTGCAGAAGCATAATGGTTTTGCCATCTTTTATTTCTCCCGTAGTTATCATTTCCAATGCCCTTTCGAAAGGCAATTCCAGTACTTCTATGTCTTCATTTTCTTCTTGCAGTCCTCCTCCGTTATGCCGTTTCATTTCATGTGAATAGGCCGCCACAAAAAAGTATAAGCGCTCGGTAACCGAGCCTGGCGACATATAGGCCTCGAAAACTTTTTCTACCCGGGCAATTCTAAATCCGGTTTCTTCCTCGGTTTCTCTCCTGATACAATCTTCCGGATTATCCTCATCCAACAGTCCGGCACAGCACTCAATCAGGTAACCTGTATCATTTCCATTAATAAATGTGGGAATTCTGAACTGGCGGGTAAGGACAATCTTTTTAGATTGTTGATTATACAACAAAATTGTAGCGCCATTACCCCTGTCATAAGCCTCGCGTTCTAAAATAGATTTAACACCATTATTTCCGGTCATTTCGAAACTTACTTTTTTGAGGGTATACCAATTATCGGATAAAATTTCTGTTTTCAGAATATTAACAGGTTTCATGAATGATTATTTTTGATTTTTTATGATTATTTTTGATCGAATTAAATCATTATTTATGACATTTCAAAAAAGGGCATATAAAATCCTTGAGCTTTTAGAGAAGTTTGGCGAAGTAGAGATCAGGCAGTTAGCAGCCGAAATTAATGTATCTGAAGTTACCGTACGAAGAGACCTGACCGCTATGGCTGCTAATGGACTCCTGTACCGCACCCATGGTGGGGCAATGAAAATAAGTGAAGTAATTAAGCCGGTTTCATTTGTCAATAAAGCTGGGGTAAATATTAAAGCAAAAGATGCGATCTGTAAAAGGGCTGCAGCAGACATTATTGATGGCGATGTGATATTTATAGACTGCGGAAGCACGGCCTTCAGGTTATGCCAATTTATCAAAAACAAAAAAATAAAGGTGATTACCAATTCACTACCTGTAGTAAATGAATTACTGGACAGTGCAGTAACCATTAATCTTATTGGAGGGGAAGTTGATGCAACCAGGCAAGCCGTTCACGGAACTACAGCATATGAACATATTGCCAGATACCGTGCTTCAAAAGCTTTTTTAGGGGTAGATGGGATTACCGTGGAGGGATTATATGCCGGCAGTGAGCATGAAGCTTCGAATACCCTGGCTATGGCATTGCAAAGCGATTGTGTTTATATACTTTGTGATGCCCGTAAAGTAGGAAAAACATCGTACTTAAAGTTTAATGATTTATCGCTGGTGAATATTTTAGTTACCGACTACAATAACCCTGATGTTACTGAGTTCGAAACAAAAGGGATATCCGTGCTTTCGGTAACTGTTTGAGATAACGAAGGTTCTCATCAGGAAAACAATCCGTGTGTAATTTCTACAACAGCATCATCAGCGTAAAAAAAGATGGCAAAGCAGCCGGGAGCCTGTGTAATGGCTAAAATATCTTCACGTTTAATGTGGTTTTCGTTGATAAAACGGGTAAGGCGCTCATGCGAACTGAAATAGTCTGATTTTAAGACGATCATAATTTTAAGATTTTGATTAAGACGATGGGGGTCAAATGATGTTACAGTATTCGCGCAGATCAAAGGTAATTTAAAACTCAGGCAAATACTTTCGCAAGCATCATCTTTTCTCATAAAATGGAGAACTGTTCCTGATGTTCTTTCTTTTTCAAATGCAATTAAATATTGGCTAAATCTTACTGCTACTTTAAATAACCTTTGTTTATTCCACTGTATTTTTCTTATTTCCGGATCCAGAATATCCCTGGTTTGGCAAACTGTAATCAGCAGTAAAATGGCCAATAAAATTTTGTTTGTTTTCATCCTGTATCTTTTTATTATGATCAAAATTACTGCTGCTAAAGACCTTAAAATAGGATGAATCGGAACTGAAATTAAACTTATTTCATCATTCTATCTATTTGAAATAAAGCTTCTTGAAGCAAATCGGCGGTATAAATTCAAAAAAAAATCGTCAACTCGACCGAAGCTTAATCCCGAACTTTCAGGAAAAAATCTATCTAAAACAGATTTAGCTTCACGGGAGCTACGTGGTTCTAACCTCTATTGCACCCGGTTCGAAATGACGATTTTTTTTTTGCGTTATTGGTAACCCTAAGCGATCAGATCTGCTTCCGCTCCAAAAGCATGGTCGATCAGAATTCTCCATAGCCCATCTTCTCCCTGCTTCATCAGCTCAATACCTTTTGCCTTTACTTTCACTTCATCCCCGTCGGTAATATTCCACTCCGATCTTCCCACTGCAAGGTTTCCGGTTTGCAAACAATAAACGGTATTGATTTCCATCCTTCCTTTAATGGCTAAGATCGCTTTAACCGCTTCTTCAAATTCCTGTCGTCCTGATACAGGTTTTCCAGGTTCAGGAACAATGACACCTGACGTATCGTACAGACTAAGAACCGTGGCCAGATCGCCAGTATTAAATGCGGCAGCTAATGCCGAGTGGGCGTCCTCTGCCCTTTTTGGTAAATTCATATTGATTTGGATTAATGTTTACGAAAAAATGCTTGAAAATTCTTGCTCTGCCAATATTTTACGGGCAAGTACACCTGCATAATCATATACTTTATTAAAAAGAAAACCACCCATACTGATGCGCTTAACCCCCAGCAATTCCAGTTCTTTAAAACCTGGAAGATCGGGCATACACATTACGTTAATGGGTAAAGAAGTAGATTGAACTACAGTTTTGATATCATCACGCTGAGTAATACAAGGTACAAAAATGCCATCGGCACCTGCTTTCTCGTAAAGTTTTACCCGCTTTAGGGTTTCTTCCAACGCATGGGGCAATCCCAATAGAAAGCCATCGGTACGGATGTTGAGAAAAATATTCAATCTTTTACGCCTGATGTGTTCTGCCACTGCTGCAACAGTCTCCGCAAAAGAAGCTGCCGGCGTTAAGCTTCTCTTTTCACCTGGTATGGTATCTTCGAGGTTTATACCAATCGCACCATGATCATGTAGTTTTTCGATATTTTTCAAAATCTCATCCAAATTACGACTGTACCCAGCTTCCATATCAACCGTCAGGGGAAGATCAACCACCTCTGTAATGCGCTGACTGATGCGGAGCAGGTATTCGAAAGGTAGATTTTCCCCATCAGGATAGCCAAGGGCATTGGAAATGGCCTGACTGGATATACCGATTGCCCGGAAGCCTGCTGATTGAAAAGTTTCTGCACTTTTTACATCCCATATATTCCCTATTAAAAGCGGGCTGCTGTTTTTGTGCAGGTGTTTAAATGTTTCAAAAGAATTCATGCTATATCTTGTTTAATTGATTATATACCAAAGATATAGCACTAAAAAAGCATCGGATTGTACAAATCCGAACAGATTAAAATTATGGAAAAAGCAATTGATTTACCGGAGTAAGGTTATCCAGGTAACTCGAAGGGGTAAGCCCTGTGAAAGATTTAAAATCCCTTATAAAGTGTGACTGATCAAAATACCCACAGGCATAAGCAATGGCGGTAAAAGGCTGATCATTTTTAGAGATCATTTTTAAACTCTGTTGAAAACGGTTGATCTTATCGTAAGATTTTGGCGAAAGCCCTGTATGCTGTTGTAATAGCCGCTGCAGATAACGTGTAGTAATATTATGCCTTGAGGCGATGGTGGTGATATTACTGACCGAAGCATCTTTTAAAATACTATTTAAAATATCGGCCACTTTAGTAATGTGAAAGGATTTTTTCTCGTGACTGATCAACCTTTTTAAAAGAAATGCTTCTAACAGGTCGATCCTGTTCTGCTCGCCTTCGGTTTCTAATAACTTTTGATGGATAGTATTTGCACTACCTCCTATTACAGCTTGCAGATCGGTAATACAATCATTAAAAAGCCCCATTTGCTCATTAAAAAAGTATGATGCAGAGTGTGTGTAAAATTTGATGCCCAACATCGTGTGTTTACCTGTTGACCTAATGGATAAAGGTTTGGTAATCTGTCCCCAGAGTTCTACCTTCGGCGTTTTCTTAAAACGATCTCCCACAAAAGATTCCCAACTTCCATTGCCAAGATTAAATATCACCTCCATATCCCCACTGGGAAATACTACATCTTCAAAAACAGAATCAACATCCGATTTAAAAATGTAATAATGCCTGATATAAGGCTTTAAAGTATCTGAAGGTACAAACTGTTTAAATTCCATATCCTGAGTAATTACAAGATCGTAAATTTAGTGCAATACCTGGTGGCAAAATTGTAAAAATCGGAACAAAACCACATTCATCATTTCCGTAGAGGTTATAGCGCTAAGTCTGTAAGATTTTAATCCCTTTTCGATCCCACCGATTCTTTATTGTACTGATTTACAGCAAGTGGCGAGAAATCGCTTTTAGCATCCATCAAAATTTCCGATATTTGTAGTATTGAAATGTCGAATTCAAATCCCGATTCTTACATTTTTCTTTTCCCTAATGCAAAACAAAGGGGCTTAATAAACGTTATGACAAACACAAATAAATCTGTAATTTTGAGCCATGTATAATAAAAGTGATATTGAATTAAAAGTAGCGGAATTTTTATTACAGATAAAAGCAATTAAATTACAGCCAAACAATCCCTTTACCTGGGCATCAGGCTGGAAATCGCCAATTTATTGCGACAATAGGGTTACCCTTTCCCATCCCCAGGTTAGAACTTATATCCGTCAGAAACTGGCACAGGCCATCCAGGAAGAATTTGGTTCTGTGGATGTTATTGCCGGAGTGGCAACTGCTGGCATCCCGCAGGGCGTTTTGGTTGCGCAAGAACTGGGCTTACCTTTTATTTACGTAAGGGCTAAGGCAAAAGAACACGGCACAGGAAGCTTAATTGAGGGGGAAGTAGTTGAAGGACAACGGGTTGTGGTGATAGAAGATTTAATTTCGACCGGAAAAAGCAGCTTACAGGCTGTTGAAGCGCTAAGAGCTGCAGGTTTATCAGTAGCCGGTTTAGCTGCAATCTTTACCTACGGCTTTGAAAAGGCAGACGAAAATTTCGCCGCTGCAAAATGCCGTTATCTTACCCTGTCAAATTATGCGGCTTTAATAGATTATGCTGCTGAGCACAGCATTATTGCTAAAAGCGACATGGAATTATTAGGCAAATGGCGCCTAAACCCTTCAGAATGGGGACAAGGACAAGTTTTAAGTCCGGAGTCTTAATTTTGAAACAAGAATACAAAACCTATAAAAATATATAATGACTGTTATCGAAAGCACAGTAGAAGTTAATAAACCGGTTGCTGAGGTTTATGCTTTTCTATCTAATATGAACAATCATCAGCAACTGATGCCCGAAAATATTTACAACTGGGAATCAACTGAAGATGATGCACGCTTTACCATCCAAAATATGGCAAAGCTGGCCATAAAGATTTCTAACCGCGTTGAAAACCAGGAAATAACAGCAATTCCGAGTGAAAAAGCACCTTTTGATGTAGAATTAAAATGGACAGTTTCAGATAACGGAAATGGTACGACCACTGCTAAACACATCATCTCAGCAGATTTAAATATGATGATGAAAATGCTGGCATCCGGTCCTTTACAAAAACTGGCTGATCATCAGACCGAAAAACTGAAAGAAAAATTAAGCTAGTCTATAAGAGCTAAGTAATTTCAACAATATAAGACGGGTTAAAGCCCGTCTTTTTTTATGCGTAAAAATTCTATTGCGTTCTTACAACAGCACATTATTTTAATATCTTAGTTTTATAACCTTTACGCTATGAACCTCAGATTTCTTCAGGTAACTACTTTATTTTTTGCTCTTGCTCCTCTTTCCAAAACATTTGCTCAATCACTTACCGCTTTAAAAACCGAATATTTGGTTAACCCAATCGGCTTAGATAATCCTAGCCCGCGTTTTACCTGGCAAATGAACGATACCAGCCAAGGTGCCAAACAAACAGCTTACCGCATTCTTTTAGATACCGATTCGGCCTCGCTTGTTAAAGCCAATGCAAAACTTTGGAATACGGGCTGGGTTAAATCAGATAATAATCTGGTTATTTATTCAGGTCATCCACTAAAACCTTTTACTAAATATTTCTGGCGGGTAGATATTGCTGATGGAGGGCAAAAGAAATCAAATAAAACATATATCGCCAGCTTTGAAACCGGCATAATGAAAATGCAAAACTGGCAGGGCGCCTGGATTTCGGATACCGAGAATACCCAGCTTAAACCTGCTCCCTATTTCAGAAAGACTTTTACCGCAAATAAAAAAATCAGGTCGGCCAGGGCCTACATCGCCGCGGCAGGCTTGTACGAACTCTCTATCAACGGCAAAAAAATTGGCAATCACCGGATGGACCCGATGTACACTCGTTTTGATAGACGAACATTATACGTTACTTACGATGTAACCAATGCCATCAGTCAAGGCAAAAATGCTATTGGCGTATTGCTAGGCAATGGTTGGTACAACCACCAATCTACTGCAGTTTGGTATTTCGACCGCGCACCATGGCGCAACAGGCCAGCTTTTTGCCTCGACCTACGTATCACTTATGAAGATGGCACAACGGAAACCATTAAATCGGGTAAAGAATGGAAAACAGCTTTAAGTCCGATTATTTTTAATAGTATTTATACTGCCGAACACTACGATGCCCGCCTGGAAAAAGCAGGTTGGAACATGCCAAATTTCGACGATACAGCTTGGAAAAATGTGATCTACCGTTCCGCACCGTCTAAAAATATTGTTGCACAGGCTATGCATCCTATCCGCAATGTTGAAGAAATAGCCAGCAAAAGTTTAAGGAAATTTAATGATACTACTTATGTTTTCGATCTGGGCAGAAATATTTCGGGGGTAAGCAAAATCACGGTAAGCGGCCCGGCAGGAACGGTGATAAAACTGAAACATGGAGAGCGTTTATATGCCAATGGGCATGTGGATATATCGAATATTGATGCCCATTACCGCCCAACAGATGATACCGATCCTTTCCAAACCGACATCCTGATTTTAAACGGAAAAAGAGAACAAAGTTTTATGCCGCATTTTAATTATAAAGGTTTTCAATATGTTGAAGTAAGCAGTTCTGCTCCTATCGAATTGAAAAAAGAAAATCTGCTGGGTTACTTTATGCATAGTGATGTCCCGGTGATGGGCGATGTTAAATCATCAGAACCGATTATTAATAAAATCTATTACGCCACCAATAATTCTTACCTGTCGAATCTTTTTGGCTACCCCACAGATTGTCCGCAGAGAGAGAAAAATGGATGGACGGGCGATGCTCAGATTGCGATAGAAACTGGTCTTTATGGGTTTGACGGTATTACCATTTACGAGAAATGGCTCGCCGATCACCGTGATGAACAACAACCAAATGGTGTTTTACCTTCCATTATCCCTACCGATGGCTGGGGTTACGAATGGGGCAATGGGCCCGATTGGACCAGCACCATTGCCATTATTCCATGGAATGTTTACCTGTTTTATGGCGACAAAAAACTACTTGCCGATTGTTATGAAAATATCAGAAGATACGTAAACCACATTAATGAAACTTACCCGACTGGCTTAACTACCTGGGGCTTGGGCGATTGGATTCCGGTGAAATCCAAATCTCCTGTCGAACTGACTTCAACCTGTTATTATTATGCCGATGTGGTTATTTTGGCAAAGGCAGCAAAAATTTTAGGTAAAAATGATGATTATGAAAAGTACACCGCCCAGGCAAAAAAAATTAAAGATGCTTTTAATGCAAAATACCTGAACAAAGAAAAAGGAATTTACCACACTGGTACCCAAACCGAAATGAGTGTTCCGTTGTACTGGAAAATTGTTCCTGAAGAATCGATTGCCCTTGTTGCCGAAAACCTGGCCAAACGCGTAGAGGCTGATAACTTCCATTTGGATGTAGGTTTACTGGGTACAAAGGCCATTTTAAATGCATTGAGTGAAAACGGCTACAATGATATTGCTTATAAAGTTGCTGCTCAAAAAACCTATCCAAGCTGGGGCTGGTGGATGGAAAATGGCGCTACTACCTTGTACGAAAACTGGCCTATAGATGCAAAATCGGATATTTCTATGAACCATATTATGTTCGGAGAAATTGGTGCATGGCTATACAAATCGCCAGGTGGTATTAAGCCGGATGAAACACAGCCTGGCTTTAAACATGTGATATTGGATCCGCATATTATGGAGGGTCTAAATTCTTTTGAAGCCAGTCACATTGGTCCGTATGGCAAAATTGTAAGTGCATGGAAAAGAATTAATAATGGAATCAGATACGATATTACCATTCCAGCAAATTCCACGGCGACCATTAATTTGCCACTTACGCGTGGTATGGATAATTATATAAATGGGAAGCTAAACAACACCGGAAAAATAGATTTAGTAGCGGGTAAATATGTGATTGAGCATAAAGCCGGAAAATAATCAAGACCTCGTAGCTTATTAGTGGTTTTGTTTCTGATGTTGTCATCCTGGGGCACGAAGGATCTTTAAGCGATAGATTACTGATTTCATCGATTAATATCACTTCAAAATCTAAGTAGTGTAGCTAGAGATTCTTCACAGCGTTCAGAAATGAAACCAGTGATTCCGCCTTAGGGTTGTAAGTATTCAGTACCGATCTTTCATTGGTACCGGAGCGAAGCGCAGCCCTGTAAAGCCCGCCCCTTTTCCCATTGATCAGAATTAGTAGAATGCCCAAAGCAGTTGGAAGTTAACAGTTGGCAACTTAAATGCAAGCCTTGCAAGTTTAAAATCTGCATACGACAAAATTTCAGAATAAAATACTATAAATCAGCAATTTAGTCATTTAAAACAAAAACTTAGCGACAAAATTTCCGATTGTAAAATCAAAACAGTTATGGCATTTGTTTTGACTTAAAAGGAAATATGAACTTCAACAATTTTACCATAAAAGCCCAGGAAGCAATTCAACAGGCTTCTGAAATAGCCCAGGGCAACCAGCAACAGGCTATTGAAACGGCACACCTGCTTAAAGGTTTGCTTACTGTTGATGAAAACGTAGTTTCTTATGTTTTAAAGAAACTGAACGTGAACCTTAATTCATTAAATCAAAATCTGGATGCAGAGATTGCCAAATTCCCGAAGGTGAGTGGAAGCAATGTCTATCTGTCATCTAATGCCAATAGCGTTTTGCAGAAAGCGCAAACATTTTTAAAAGAATTTAAAGATGAATTTGTATCGGTTGAACATTTGTTACTAGGTATCCTGGCCGTTAACGACAGCACATCTAAGTTATTAAAAGAGCAGGGCGTTAACGAGAAAGACCTTAAAAAAGCCATTATAGAATTACGTGGCGATAACCGGGTAACCGACCAAAATGCCGAGGCAACTTACCAGGCTTTGAGCAAATATGCGCGCAACCTGAATGAGTATGCCGAAAGTGGAAAACTGGATCCGGTAATCGGCCGCGATGAGGAAATCCGACGGGTTATCCAGATTTTATCGCGCAGAACCAAAAATAACCCGATATTGATCGGAGAACCTGGTGTAGGTAAAACGGCTATTGCAGAAGGCATTGCCTTTAGGATCATTAAAGGCGACGTGCCCGAAAACCTGAAAAGTAAAGTCGTTTATTCGCTTGATATGGGTGCCTTAATTGCAGGTGCAAAATACAAAGGCGAATTTGAAGAGCGTTTAAAAGCCGTAGTTAAAGAAGTTACCCAAAGTGACGGCGATATTATCCTCTTTATTGATGAGATCCATACTTTAGTGGGTGCCGGTGGTGGCGAGGGGGCAATGGACGCGGCAAATATCTTAAAACCTGCGCTTGCCCGCGGAGAATTAAGGGCCATTGGTGCAACTACTTTAGATGAATATCAAAAATATCTTGAAAAAGATAAAGCTTTGGAACGCCGTTTCCAAAAGGTAATGGTGGAAGAGCCTGATACCCAGGATGCCATTTCGATCCTCCGTGGATTAAAAGAGCGTTACGAAACCCACCATAAGGTAAGGATTAAAGATGAGGCCATTATTGCAGCAGTAGAAATGAGCCAGCGGTATATTTCCGACCGTTTCTTACCGGATAAAGCCATCGACTTAATGGACGAGGCTGCATCTAAACTGCGTATGGAAATGGATAGTGTACCAGAACACGTTGATGCTTTAGACCGCGAGATTATGCGTTTAGAGATAGAACGAGAGGCCATTAAACGCGAAAAGGATGATAGAAAGGTTAAAGAACTTTCAGAGGAAATCGCTAACCTATCAGCCGAGCGTGATGAATTCAAAGCAAAATGGCAAGGCGAAAAAGACCTGGTAGATGCCGTAAATACCGAATTAGAACAGATTGAACACTATAAATTAGAGGCTGAACAAGCTGAACGTGCAGGAGATTATGGTAAAGTTGCCGAAATCCGCTACGGAAAGATTAAAGAGGCCCAGGATAAAGTTGAGAAACTTAAAGCCGATTTAGAAAGCCAGCAGACAGATAGCCGCATGCTTAAAGAAGAAGTTACCGCGGATGATATTGCCGGAGTGGTAGGACGCTGGACAGGCATACCGGTTACCAAACTGATTGCCAGTGAGCGCGAAAAACTACTTCATTTAGAAGAGGAACTGCACCGCCGTGTAGCCGGCCAGGATGAAGCGATCGAAGCCATTTCGGATGCGATCCGTCGCTCCAGGGCTGGCCTGCAGGATAAACGTAAACCGATTGGTTCATTTATCTTTCTGGGTACCACAGGCGTAGGTAAAACTGAATTGGCTAAGGCTTTAGCCGAGTTTTTATTCAATGATGAAAATGCTTTAACCCGCATTGATATGAGTGAATACCAGGAACGCCATGCCGTATCGCGTCTGATCGGGGCGCCTCCGGGATATGTGGGCTACGATGAAGGCGGACAATTAACTGAAGCAGTTAGGCGCAAACCTTATTCGGTAGTATTGCTTGATGAGATTGAAAAAGCGCATCCGGATGTATTTAACATCCTTTTACAGGTATTGGATGATGGCCGTTTAACCGACAACAAAGGCAGAACGGTGAATTTTAAAAACACCATTATCATCATGACCTCGAACATCGGTGCACATTTGATCCAGGATAATTTTAAAAATTTAAGCGATGAAAACCGCGATGAGGTAATTGCCAAAACCAAAAACGAACTGTTTGAGGTATTGAAACAGACCATACGTCCGGAATTCTTAAACAGGATCGATGAGCTGATTATGTTTACGCCGTTAAACCGCAGCGAAATCAGAAATATTGTGAGTTTACAGTTTAAACATGTACAACTTACCCTGGCAGAAATGGGTATAGAAATGGAAGCCAGCGATGAGGCACTAGATTGGTTGGCACAGTTGGGTTATGATCCGCAGTTTGGTGCCCGACCACTTAAAAGAGTGATCCAAAAAAGAATCCTAAACGAACTGTCAAAAGAGATATTGGCAGGTAAGATAGATAAAGACAGTAAAATTAAGCTGGATATGTTTGATCATAATTTTGTGTTCCTGAACCAAAAAGCTGATTAAAAAACGTAATCATCAAATCCCATAGATTAATTTCTATGGGATTTTTTTGCTTTAAAGCTACATGATTAGTTCAAAAGGTTATCGTCCCGACTGAAAAAACAGTGGAACGTCTGTCCGTACAGGCAGGAAGAGATCTGGTCCGAGATCGATTTGGCTTTGCTGAGCATTTACATAGGCATCGGCTTCACTTTATTTAGCCTGGATTTACAATCCCCCGAACTTTGGATTTATAATCCACTCACAAAGAAAACCCTTTATGTAACTAGTATAATAGTTCATTTTTTTGTTTTTTGTTACAATAATGTTTATTATTGATTACACACAAAAACACAAACAAAATGAAACCTAAATTAATCATTATGGTGCTCCTGTGCACCATCAGTTGGCGCAGCCATGCCCAAACTGAAAAAGGCTCGGGCTTTATTGGAGGAAGCCTCAGTTTCGGAACCTCCAAACAAAACAGTTCATCACGAAGCTTAAACACTTTTACCTTAGCCCCGAGGGGAGGCTACTTTTTAGCCAACAATTTGGCCATAGGTTTAGAAGTTCCGTTAAACCTTTCAAAGCTCAGGGGCGAAACGTATATCGCATGGAATGATGAATATGGAATTTACGAAGAACAAAGAGGCGTAAAGGAATTTAGCCTTGGCATCTCTCCTTTCGTACGTAAATACATCGATGTGAAAGAGCACTTCAAGTTTTTCATGCAGGCCAATCTGCTCCTGCAAATTAACACCTTCAACAGAATCGACGATGCAGGTTACCTGATCCGGACAGATGCTAAAATAAAGGGATGGGGAGCAAGTATCAGTCCTGGCTTCAGCTATTTCGTATCAAAACATGGGGCATTGGAGTTTTCATTACCCGTTGTATCTTTCTTCCATCAGAATTATTATGCAGAAGAATCGCTTTACAACTACGATAAAACCAATAACCTGAGGTTTGCCCTGCAAAATTTCACCCCAACATTTACGTTTAATTACCATTTTTAGCATCCAATAAAATGAGAAATACATTCAACCGCTTAAGCTTAATTTTTTTAAGCCTAAGCCTGCTATTTGCCTGTTCTTTCAGCGCAGAAGCCCAGAGTACAGAAATTAATAATATTAAATATTACAGAAGTATTTTTCCTGAAGAAGATGGAAAACCAGAGTTTATAGACAATAACAAAATAGAATACTATAAAAGTATTTTTCCGGAAGAGAACGGAAAGATAAAATCAATAGGTGATCAGAAATTTGAGTACTATAAAAGTATTTTTCCAGAGGAAAACGGTAAAATTAAATCTATCGGTGATAAAAAAATAGAATATTACAAAAGCATTTTCCCGGAAGAAAATGGAAAGATCAAAGCAATTGGCGATATGACAATTACATATTACAGAAGTATCTTTCCTGAAGAAGATGGAAAAGTCAAATCAATCGGCAATATTAATATTGAATACTATAAAAGCATCTTTCCGGAAGAAAACGGGAAGATAAAATCAATAGGTGATGCCCAGGTCGAATATTACAAAAGCATCTTTCCGGAAGAAAATGGAAAGCTCAAATCTATTACAGGTAAAATAGGTGGGAATACTAATACCTCTCCCATCGAAATGTATTATTTTATCCTTAGTGCAAACCAGAAATAGCATCTGCAATTAAACGCATTAAAACAGCAGATTACCCAAAACAAATAAACTAAGCAACTAGCCTGGTTGGGCTTTTTATTTTATAATTAAATACACAAAAACACAAATGAAAAAACAATTATTAGTTACGGCTATTGCCATGAGTATCTCCCTATGTGGTTTCTCGCAAACAAAAGGAACAAATGCGGTAAGCTTTGGAGTTAATTCAACGACAAACAAAGTAACCGGAAGCGGTTACGAAGACAAAGTAAAAAACAACTCATTTACATTGGGTTATGGCTACTTTTTTAAGGACAACAATAAAATTGGATTGGATTTAACATATGGGTTAAATAAAAATACCTATAACAATAACAAGAGTAACCAAGAACTAAAAAGCTACGGTGGAAACTTAAGTTATCAGCGTTATTTTCCATTGGTAAAAACCCTGTTTGCCTATGCGGGAGGAAAAGCCGCCTATACCCATAGTAAGAATAACAGCCTATACACCAACACCTACCCACAATCAACAAGTTATACCTCTAACCAATACGCTGTTGGTGCTTATGGTGGCATTACCTGGTTTGTTTCTAAACGATTTGCGTTAGAAACAAATTTACTATCTGCAGATATCACCTACAGTAAAACAGAGCAAAATGAGGTTACTGCGAATAGCTATTTCATCAAAAATGAATACACTTCATTCAATTTAAGCAGTCAGGGATTTATCAATAACCTGGGCTTTAAGATTTATATCCTATTTTAACCTCAATATTCTCTAATAAAAACAAAAAATCCCATCGCTGATGGGATTTTTTGTTTTATTTCTTCCTGGTTTCAATATTGGGCAAAAAACCGGTGAGCAGCCCGATCAAAGGCAAAAATGCACAAACATTAAATACGTATCCGATACTGGTAGAATCGGCTAATTTACCCAAAAGTGCCGACCCTATTCCACCCATACCAAAGGCAAAGCCAAAAAACAGTCCGGCAACCAGGCCCACCTTTCCGGGGATGAGTTCCTGTGCATAAACCAGGATGGCCGAAAATGCCGAAGCTAAAATCATTCCGATAGGTACAATTAAAACCCCTATCCAGAATAAGCTGGCATGAGGCAATAATAAGGCAAAAGGTGCCGTACCCAATATAGACCCCCATATCACATATTTTCGCCCAATTTTATCACCAATAGGACCACCCAATAAGGTACCTGCAGCTACGGAGAATAAAAATATGAATAAATAAATCTGCGAGGTTTGTACAGAAACATGGAATTTATCAATCAGGTAAAAAGTAAAATAATTGGTTAAACTCGCCATGTAAAAGTATTTGGAAAAAATCAATAACAGTAAAATACATACCGAAAACACAACCTTACTCCTCGAGAACTGATTCACCATCGTTTGTAAGTTAATCTTTTTACTTCTCGAAAGCATAAAGCCCTTATACCAATTGCCTACATAGGTTAAAATAACGATGGCCAAAAGCGCAATTACCGAAAACCAGATTACACTGAACTGTCCGTAAGGTACTATAATCCAGGCGGCCAATAAAGGGCCTAAAGAACTGCCGGCATTGCCACCCAACTGAAAAACAGACTGTGCCAATCCCCTCTTTCCTCCAGACGCCGCATGTGCCATCCTCGAGGCTTCCGGATGAAAGATAGAAGATCCTATCCCTATAAAACAAACAGAAAGTAAAATCGTATAAAAATGAGTCGATTGAGATAGGGAAATAAGCCCGATCAGGGTAAATCCCATTCCTACCGCTAAAGAATAAGGCTGAGGTTTTTTATCGGTATATAACCCTACGAAAGGTTGTAAAAGCGATGCTGCCAATTGAAAAGTTAACGTAATTAAACCAATCTGTGAAAAGCTTAAATGATAACTTGTTTTGATAACGGGATAAATAGCAGGGATTAGGGATTGTATGGTATCGTTTAACAGATGTGAAAAACTGAGTGCAAAAAGTATCGGGAAAACGGTTTTTTCAATAATAGAAGTGGTAGATGTATTTTCAGTCATAACGGGTAGCTTATAGGGTCAAAAATAAGGATTATAAATTTTTAATTCCTATGCATGGTCCTTGCAAAAACCAAACATTTTGATTACGATGTGGTTTTATAGCTATGGAAAAGAACAGAAAAATTATTGGTTTATGCGGAAGCCTGAGAAAGGGATCTTATAATGCGATGCTGCTTAAAGCGGCAGGCAGGTTAATCCCCGAAGGTATTGGATTTGAAATTGTCTCCTACGATGACATCCCTGTTTATAATGCAGATAACGATCTGCCAGAATCAGAAGAGCGGCCAGCAAGCGTAACCAGGTTCAGAGCGGCTTTAGCCAATGCCGATGCTTTTATTATCGCCTCGCCTGAATATAACTATTCCATTCCCGGTGGGCTGAAAAATGCCATCGACTGGGCAAGCCGGGGTAAGGATTCGCCATTGATGCATAAACCGGTTGCCATAATGGGCGCTACACAAGGCATGTGGGGAACCGTTAGGATGCAAACTGCATTTTTACCCGTTTTTACATTCTTAAATATGAACCCTGTTTTGCAGCCTGAAGTATTGATTGCACAGGCACAAAATAAATTCGATGCGGATGGAAATTTAACGGATGAAAAAACCATTTCCATCATCCAAAAGAAAATAGACAACCTGATTTCGGCCTGCAGGGTTTAATCAAAAAACTTGTAGGCGCTCTTCTAAACCTGCCATTTCTGCCAGTCTAAAATCTGACATTTATACAAAAAAAGTCAGATTGTCAATTTGTCATACCTAAAAAATCAATCGATCGATTGATTTTTGGTCACACGAAAATAATATTGAATTAACACCAAATTTACATCTGTTTGTAAGCGAACGAGTTAAGCAAAAACTGATTTTTTGATGACGTTAGCCAAGTTTTTTGGCACAAGTGTTGACTTTTAGGCAAATATAGTCAGAAATTAAAATAGTAAAAATTGACTATATTTTATAACAAATAAATAATAAAAAAGATGAAAAAACTATTATTATCTTTAGTAGCAGTAGCAGGTTTAGTTTATGGTGCAAAAGCACAAACTGAAAAAGGAAATTTTATGTTAGGCGGTAATGTAGGTGTAAACTCTACAAAAGTTGATGGTGCTCCAAAAGCAGATTTCAGCTTTACCGTATTACCAAGTGTTGGTTATTTTGTTGGCAACAATTTTGCAATCGGTACCGCTGTCGGTTACGAATACAATAAAACAGTTAGTGAAAAAACAAAAGACGGCGCTTTTAAAGTTGCTCCTTTCGGTCGCTACTATGTTGGTTTATCAGATCAATTTAAATTCTTCGGACAATTATCAGTGCCTTTGGCTTTCGGCGAATTAAAAGCAACTGATGCTAACGGCGACAATGCAGTTAAATTGGGTACAACTACCAAAATCGGTGTAGAAGTTGCTCCAGGTTTTGCTTTCTTCCCAACCAAGAAAATCGGTATCGAACTTTCAGTTAAAGGCTTAAGTTATGAAAACTACACTGTTAAAGCTGAAGGAACCGGTGCTAAAGTTAAAACCAACACTTTTGGCTTAAACGCTGATACTTTTGCACCAAGATTAGGTGTTCAGTTCTACTTTTAATTAAACCTTCCTCCGGGAAAAGTTTAACAAATGACTTTTTTCAAGAAGCGTCGCGGTTATGAAACCGCGACGCTTTTTGTTTTATTTCTTTTCCCTGATGGCTTTAAACTCTGATCCGTTTTTCCATTTCGGATAAGAATCTTCGTTACTGATGCGATAGCCCATATCGAAAAGCAAACGCACATCTTCTACAATGCCTGAAAGATCCCAGCTTTTGGCATCAAAATTATCCTGAGGCGAATGATAGCGGAATTTGGTAAAATCGGCCACCTGCTTTAACCCCCATTCCCTGCCGTTTTTAAGGTTATCCACACCAGAACCGGTAAATAATGAGGGTACACCAACTTTGGCCAGGTTAAAATGATCAGAACGGTAATACAAACCTGATGAAGGAACAGGATCAGGTACCAATACCCTACCCTGTTTTTTGGCAGATTCGGCTGCATAATCTTCCAGTTCTGATTGTCCGAAGCCATATACAACCATATCTTTGGTTTTTCCGGCAATGCCCATCATATCCATATTAATATTGGCTACCGTTTTATCCAGTGGGAAAGCAGGGTGTTTGGCATAAAACTCGGAGCCCAGCAAGCCCTGTTCTTCTGCTGTATAAGAAATAAACAAAATGGTGCGTTCAGGAGCTTTGGGCAATTTTTTAAATGCGGAAGCAATTTCGAACAAAGCTGCTACCCCTGTGGCATTATCAACCGCACCATTATAAATAGAATCGCCTTGTATTTTCTCTCCCACGCCTAAATGATCCCAATGGGCCGAATAAATAAGGGCTTCGTCTTTACTTTTATTACCTGGAATTTTAGCCAACACATTATAGGTTACTGATTTTTTGATGGTATTTTTAACCTTCAGCGAAGTGGTAATGTTTAAATCGACTGCCTTAAAATCTTTCTTACGGGCATTAATGGCGAGCTGATCAAAAGATTTGCCATCCATTGCAAATAATGCTTTGGCTTTATCCAAAGTAATCCAACCCTCTACCACTGCCCTGTTCATTCCATTATCTTCACTTTGCAAAGTAAGTTTAGATTTCGACCATCCACTGCGCACCACTGTCCAGGGATAGGCTGCCGGTTCGGTATCATGTACAATGATTATCCCGGTAGCCCCCTGACGGGCAGCTTCTTCAAACTTATAGGTCCAGCGACCATAATAAGTCATATTTTTACCTTTAAACAAAGTAGAATCTGCAAAACCAGGGTCGTTGATCAATACCACAACTGTCTTACCTTTAACATCCAGATCACGGTAATCGTTCCAGCCATATTCTGGAGCTACGATACCGTAACCGGCAAAAACCAAAGG
Organism: Pedobacter zeae; assembly: GCF_014196715.1. GTDB lineage: Bacteria > Bacteroidota > Bacteroidia > Sphingobacteriales > Sphingobacteriaceae > Pedobacter > Pedobacter zeae. The sequence continues at coordinate 419,874 of NZ_JACIEF010000001.1, read as the reverse complement.
AGAACCATTGATGCTGACCTCATTTTGCACCCTTCTGGTACCTGCTACAAAATCAGTTAAATAATTTAGGGTCAGGGAAGTATTTTTTCCTTTAAATACCATTTTATCTTCTGGTGTAGATTTAATCTCGACCATAGGTACCTCCTGGAAAAAGCTGTTGCCATTGCCCGGCTCCAGTCTAAGCTTTTCGAACTGCACTTTTAAATAGTTGATGGTTTTGGTTTCGCCATCGGTAAACGGTTTTCTTCCCAGCAAACTATCGGCAGCAATAACCGACAAATATTGGGTTAAACTCGAATCGTTAATGGCTTTTATCGCTAAAGAATCGGGATCATTGCCTGCACTTTTAGTTCCTTGCCTGCATGAACCAAGAAAAAGAAGTGCATAACTGGAAAACAGTAGGATTTTTTTCATTGACAGTATTATTTTTTATTTAAAAGGATCGTATAAATCGAAAAATACGAAGAAAACAGCAAATTTTCAGGTGTATTAATGAATGTATTACCTCTTGTATAACAATGACGGACCAGAAGCGAAAATTTATTGCTTAATCAATTTAAACTTTTTAAGCTGCTGTCCATTTTTATTAATCACGCCCACATAAACACCTGTGGATAAAGCATTAAGTAAAAATCGGTTCGAACTTGTTGCTTTTTCTTCGAAAACTTTCTGTCCTAAAATATTAAATATGGATAAACTATATTCTTCAAAAGCCCCACTCAGGATAGTTAAATAATCACTTACGGGATTGGGATAGAAAGAAAACTGATCCGGTTTGAGAAATACTGCTGAAACCAGATCGCTGTATACCTGCCCACTGGCCGTTTCGAAAGTTACCCGGTAAAATTGTATGCCCTCTTTGGGTTTATCATCAAAAATGGTGTAATCGAGTTGATTTACAATTGGTTTGGTTTGCTGTAAAACACTAAACGTATTTGGTCCGGTCTGTTTTTCCCAGATAATGTTTTTTAAATCCAAAGTACTGCCTATGCTCAGGTCAACCTTTATCCTGGCATCATCAGTCACTGATGCAAACAAATTTTTTACGTAACAGGTTATCCCCTGCTGCGTATAATCTATGGTATAGCTTTTTAACCCAGTAAAACCTTCGCCATTAGCGGCTACGGCGAAGTATTTGCCTGAAATTTTACTCATATCAATTTTTGCAATGGTATCGGTAAGGGTTAACACCGGAGATAAGATATTATCTGCAATAGTATAAAGGGTATAATCCTTAGCCCCCGGTTGCCTGTTCCAGTTTAGCGCAATGCCATCTTTACAGGCGTAACCAACTTTTAATACCCGAGGACTGGAAATCACAAAAGACTGGCGCTGCACCACATTGCCTCCGATCTCCATCCTGATGAGGGCTTTCGAAAACTGATCTGGTGCATCCCAGCTGTAAAAACCTTCACTAAGGTTAATATCCTGGGCAATTGATTTCCAGGTTGCCCCATCATCGTAACTCACCGATAAATTTCCGGTTTTGGCCGCATAGGTATTCTCCCAACGGATATAATTATTTTCATTGGCAAAAATGTATCCATTTTGACCCGGGCTGATAAACGAAAAGGTATTTTTGAGTTTATAACGATACGCAAGTGCAAAGGGCTGGTTGTTCCCCTGTGTTATCCTATTGCCTTTAATATGGATAGTATAGTTGCCGACATCCGGATTATCTAAACTTACCTGTTGTACAGTATTAATCAGGTCTGCTTTACGTACGGCTGGCTTCGCAAGCGAATCTAAATGAGGGTAAGTACTTAAAACCCAAGGCAGCGTTAAATTCCCCGAAGGATTTTTGAGGCTTAAATCCAAACCGTTAACTATACTCTGGGCAGCATTTACTGTTGCCGGGGGATCGTTCCAGGTAATGGTAACTTTAAGTTCGGCCACATTGGATGGCACCAACAAAGGCAGAACCAAATCCTGGTTTTTAGCTACATTATATAAAGAAGCCCGGTTTTCATCAAAAGTTTTTAAGGCTTGAGCTACATTTAACTTACCATAACCGTATACAAAATCAACCTGTGGCGCCCCCAGATCATCTGCTGCGTTAATCAAGGCTGCACGGACCACTGCAGCCGAAGGTGCCCTTTTATATTTCTGCAGATAAAATTGTTCCAACAAAGCAACCGAACCACTGGTAATGGCTGCTGAACCCGATGTTCCATCTTCGCCAAGGGCTACCAGCTCCGGTTTTACCCGGCCATCATAAGCTGGTCCTTTACTGCTCCGGCTTTCAGAAATATTTTCCCGATTGATGCCCCCTATTACCAATAAATTTTTGGCCTGCTTAAAATTACCCGTTAAATTTGCCCTGGCAGTTATCCCCTGATATAAGCCGCCTGATGGTGTTGATGTTCCTATATTTCCGGCCGAAAAAACATGGATCAACGTATCGGTTTCGAAAACCTGTTTATCATAAGCAGCAGCCTCCATACCATAATTATTGTCGATATCAGTACCGTAAGAATGGTTTTGTACCCTGATCTGAAGTTTGCTCAAATCACTGACCAAATCGGGCATCAGGTTCGAAAAATCAGAATAAGCCAGTTTAGCCTTTGGGGCAGCACCTAAACCACGGATAAAAGAATTGCCGTTGCCGGATGCTAAAGTAGCCATAATAGTAGCATGGCTGGTAGGCGTTTTACCGGTTAAAGCGCCCGGTAATGTTTTACCTAACAGATCAAGGTCGTTTATATCGTACATCCCTTCTTTAATGGAAACATTTATACCCGTACCATCAACACCCGGGAAAAGGCTATGGGCATTGGAAATCTGGTTTAATCCCAGATCGATGCCATTAATCACTACCTCTTCTTTGGCTACGGGTAAAACATCAGCATATAAAACAGCTTCATTTTCCAGCAACTGCATTAAATCTGCAGGTAAAATATAAACCGTATAAACAGCATTGACCTGATCGACAGCTTTAATCCGTAAAACTGTACCGGTACCGGGCAGTGCATGGTTATTTTTAAGTGACAACCTGACCTGAATAGAATCGCTCTTTTTACCGCTTTTATTAAGCACTTGCATCAACCTGTCGCTCACTTTCCAAAGCCCGTTGGCCTGTTGCTGATAAACCACATTGCCGGAAAGATCCTGAACGATCGATTTTTGCACGATAAAGCAATTGCCCGACAGCCTTTTTTGGGGATTTAACAACTGAATTTCAGCAGCAGTTAATACGTGGTCAAACTTCACCAAAACAGGCTGACCAGAACTCAATTTCGGAGAAAGCAAGGTTTTAGAAATAAATTTTTCAAAATATTTTTCTATTCCCGCAGGTTGTTCCTGTGCCTTTAAGCGGGCTACAAACAGACAAATACATATAATTAAAAATACAGATCTGACTTTCAAATATTATTTATTTATAAAATTTTGGTTACATTAATTATCTTCACTAAATTAGGATTTATAAGGTAATCCACCAATTTTATTAACTAACTTATTTAATTTAAAAGAATCAAACCTAAACAGAATGAAAACATCCAATTTTTTATCAATGGCGGCATTGTGCCTGCTATTCACTACTTTATATTCTTGTAAGAGTAATAATACAGAAAGTGAAGTCCAAAATAAGACTGATATTTCTGCAGATAAATTAGCTAAGATTAAATCTTTAGGCTTTAGTACCGATAATCTCCGCAAAATAGACGAAGGTTATCTGGTTGAAGGCGATATCCTCTTAACCGATGATAATTTAACTGAAAATGCGAAAGGTGCAAATTTAAACATTGCCGAAACCGAACAGTACCGCACCACCAACATCGTTACCTCCTTACCGCGTGTAATTACCATTTCGGTAACTAACCTCCCTCAGGTTTATAGCGATGCGGTTAATACCATGATTTCGAGATATAACTCGCTGGGCCTTCGTATCACTTTCCAAAGAGCCGCGGCCGGAACCACTGGAAACATCAATGTTGTTGGCTTTAATGAGGGTCCGAGCGGTGGCTTTATTACCTTAGGTTCTGCAGGTTTCCCAACTTCTTCAGGTAATCCTTACAACCAGATCAGGATGAACACTAATGCAGCAGCTTATGGCACAAACCCAAATTTATTGTATCTGGCTTCAGTAATCCAGCACGAGGTTGGCCACTGCATTGGTTTCCGTCACACCGATTACATGAACCGTGCCTTCAGTTGTGGTGCGAGTGGTGCCGGCAACGAAGGTGCATCAAATGTTGGTGCAATCAGGATACCAGGAACTCCTTCCGGTCCAGATTCAGCCTCGTTTATGCTGGCCTGTTCTAATGGTGGAAACCGTACTTTTAATGCAAACGACGTAATTGCAATCAACTACCTATACAAATAAGATCAAAACTACCAAAAGGATTACCTTATAGCCTAAAAAAAAGCCTCCCAGATGCAAAAGCCGGGAGGCTTTTTTTTTAAAGAGAAATGAAGACACGAACCACGGCAAAAGAAAAACTTTGCAATTGAACAGTCTGCATTTGAAACACAAGCCCAACCTAACCAAACCTGATAGCGCCAAATAGCTCCCGATTTAATACAAATATTGTACTCAAGAGAAATTCAAATCGGGACTATAAGCAATAGCAGGGCTAAAATAACCGAAGAACTACCGGCACTGCTTTCCAAAAGAATAAGAAATAAAAGAAGTGGCGTTTTAACATTTTTTTAAAATACATTTCTATTGTTTCAAGACAGTATGTATGCCTTTAACTAGACTTAAAAAAAGACAAAATAACATAATTAAACATACAATATTGACCAAGTCATTATTTTATATAAAATTTTGGTTACATAAATTATCTTCACTAAATTGGTGATCTATAAGGTAATCCGCCAATTTTATTAACTAACTTATTCGATTTTAAAAAAATCAAACCTAAACAAAATGAAAACATCTAATTTTTTATCAATGGCAGCATTATGCCTGCTATTCACTACTCTATATTCATGTAAGAGTAATAATACAGAGAGTGAAATCCAAAATAAGACGGATATTACTGCAGACAAATTAGCTAGGATTAAATCTTTAGGCTTTAGTACCGATAATCTCCGCAAGGTAAACGAGGGTTATCTCGTTGAAGGTGACATCCTTTTAACCGAAGATAATTTAACTGAAACTTCAAAAGGGACAGATTTAAATATTGCCGAAACCGAACAGTACCGTACCACCAACATCGTTACCTCTTTACCGCGAGTAATTACCATTTCGGTAACTAACCTGCCTCAGGTTTATAGCGATGCGGTTAATACCATGATTTCGAGATATAATTCGCTGGGCCTTCGTATCACATTCCAAAGAGCCACTACCGGAACCACTGGCAATATCGATGTTGTTGGCTTCAACGAAGGTCCGAGTGGTGGTTTTATCACCTTAGGTTCTGCAGGTTTCCCAACTTCTTCAGGTAATCCTTACAATCAGATTAAAATGAATACCAACGAAGCGGCTTATGGCAGCAATCCAAATTTGTTGTACCTGGCTTCAGTAATTCAACACGAAGTAGGGCATTGTATTGGTTTCCGTCATACCGACTACATGAACCGTGCCTTCAGTTGCGGTGCCAGCGGTTCAGGTAATGAAGGTAAATCGACCGTGGGAGCAATAAGAATTCCGGGCACACCATCAAAACCAGATGCAGCTTCATTTATGCTGGCCTGCTCTAATGGTGGCGACCGTACATTTAATGCAAACGACGTAATTGCAATTAATTACCTATACAAATAAGATCAAAATAACCAAAGGATTACCTTAAACTTAAGAAAAACCTCCCAGCCTAAAAGCCGGGAGGCTTTTTTTTAAAGAGAAATGAAGACACGAACCACGGCAAAAGAAAAACTTTGCAATTGAACAGTCTACATTTGAAACACAAGCCCAACCTAACCCAACCTGATAGCGCCAAATAGCTCCCGATTTAATACAAATATTGTACTCAAGAGAAATTCAAATCGGGGCTATGGGCAATAGCAGGGCTAAAATAACCGAAGAACTACCAGTACTGCTTTCCAAAAAAACAAAAATTTGTAGAAAACAAAAATGGCTTGTGAAGACACGAACCATTGTATAGGAAGGTAGGAATTATAGTATTTGTTCAATGATTATTTCCCATTCTGCTCAATATCCCTATCCATTTCTATTAAATCAACATCGCTCGGTTCGGCAAAATCACCAATTAAGTATTTATTAAAATGATCGGCCAATTTCCAGAAGGCATACTCTGTCATATCGCCAAAACCATGGCGCTGGCCAGGAATAATCAGAAAATCGAAACGTTTACCTGCTTTCATTAATGCGTTGGCAACCCTGATCGAGTTTGCCGGATGCACGTTATTATCTACATCGCCATGCATCAACAATAAATGGCCTTTAAGGTTTTTAGCAAGATCAGGGTTTTTATCGATGCTATACTTAAATGAAGTATCGCCTTTTAAAGAAATAGTTTCTTTCACTCCATGATGTTTCTCGCTCCACCAACGGTTGTAGATGCTGTTATCGTGATTTCCGGCATTCGAAACTGCAACTTTAAAGAAATCAGGATAGACCAACATGGCCGCTGTCGACATAAAACCACCACCTGAGTGGCCTGTAATGCCCACTTTAGATTCATCTATATAAGAATATTTGGCTGTCAATTGCTCTACAGCTGTTTTTTTATCGGCTAATCCATAGTCGCGCAGGTTGCCATAACCATAAGTATGGTACCATTTAGAACGCGAAGGATTACCGCCACGGTTACCTACGGTAATTACAATGTAACCGAATTGTGCCAAACGATCGGTACGGTCCATACTTTTGCTGAACGCCTTATTTACTGCCTCTGTTTGCGGACCCGGATACACGTACTCTATAATCGGGTATTTTTTATTCGGGTCAAAATCGAAAGGTTTATACATTACACCGTATAGATCGGTAATCCCATCATCTGCTTTTACCTTAAATGGTTCCGGGAATTTATATCCGGCTGCCATTAGTAAAGAAAGGTCTGTTGTTTCCAGATCCATTACTTTTTTACCGCTGCCATCGTACAGGGTAGCTTTTGGTGCGGTATTTACCCGTGAGTAATTATCAACAAAGAAAGTACTGTTATCGTTCATATTCGACAAATGGTCGAAATCGCCGGCATTTAGTAATTTTAGGTTCGAACCATCGAAATTGATGCTGTATAAATGCAGGTAATAAGGATCTTCTTTGCCTTCACGGCCGTTAGCGGTAAAATAAAGTATGCGTTTTTTTTCATCGATATTGACAATGCTTTCGCAATGGAAAGCACCTTTGGTAATCTGGTTTTTCAATTTACCATTTTCATCAAAAAGGTAAAAATGCGCCCAGCCATCGCGTTCGCTCCAGTGGATCAGTTCTTTTCCATCATTTACCAAACCCGGCCGGTTTACTTCAACATAGGTATTAAAGCGCTCATCAATTAATGGAGTAACTTTTCCGGTGGCGATATCAACGGTACCGATATCGATACGTTTTAAATCGCGGCTGGTGCGCGAAAAATAAAAACGGCTATCGTTACCCAACCAAATTGATGGACGGAATTCGTTATCGCGGTCTTTGTTTAACGAAGGCTTGCTCCATACCGAAACACTTTGATCTTTAAATGCAGACACATTGAGTTTTTTATACGATTTTGCGGCAAAATCAAACAATAAAACCTCATCTTGCGGTGCTTCGGCCTCTCCCGGCATCTGGTATTTATAGGTTTCCAAAGTTGGGCGCCCGGGCGTAACGCTGTTAATTACCCAAAGGTCTTTCACCTTACGTGAATCGGTCCGGTCTAATACAAAATATTTCGAATTTGGCGACCAAAGTACGTAAGCACCACGGCGTTTTTTATTGTTTTTTTCATTTTCTACATTGTTTTCCCCATCGCCATCACTACCGTAAGAATAAAATTTCACCCCATCTTTGGTTAACTGATGCTCAACAATGGTACTGTCATCTTCATTTTTCACTGCTTTTTTGTAATTCTCCTTATCCATCCAGTAAAGATTATAATTACGGGAGAAGATGATAGCCGATGAATCGGGGGCTACTGAACCCCAGGTTGGTTTCGGCTTTGGCTTGCTGAAATTCGGAATTTCGGTCAGTTTTGCGGTAGCCAGTTCGTATTTAAAAGAATAGATTTTCTTCTGCATGGAATCCGCGGCTTTTTTGTCTTTGCGGTCTTTTTTCAGCTCATCAACGCTGCTTTTAACTTCAAAAGAAATGCTTTTTTCATCTGCAGCAAATTTCAGGTTTTCGAGAGGCAAATGTTCTGCATCAAAAGGATCGCGCACAACCAGCGTAATGCCTGCAGCCAGTTTAGAATTGTCGAACATCACTTTTTTGCTTTTTGATGCCGGATCAACCAGGTACCAGAATTTTCCTTTTGGGGTTTCGAAAGTATACCAGAAACGGTTGCTTAATTTTAACCAATGTGGGTCTACTGCAGTAGAGTACACCATTTTCTTCAGCTTATTCGGCGAAAAACGCGATGCAAGTTGATAATTTGCCTTAGGCTGTGGTTGGATATTTTCGGTTATGGTAAATGTTTTGGTTTGTGCGGCTATCGTTAAAGATAAAAACTGCGCACCCAGCAGGAGTTTATAAAGTTTATTCATTAAAATTTGTTTGAGCTGCTAAATTATTTAATAAAGCACATTAAATGCACTTTAGTATGTAATAAAAGAGATAGTTAGTGTAATTTATTCGCTTAAAATAATTATTAACACTATTTATTTTGATAGCTGAATAATTGGTGGATTTTATAGTTTTGTAAACCTATATCCTAAAAATGAAATACAGTTTTTTAACCATTATAAGTGCTTGCGCCATTTTAGCTGCCAGCTGCCAGTCTAAATCACAAACAGCAAATTCTGCTGATCAAGATTCTACCGTTAAAACCGTTGAAAAAGCGAATACACCAGTGGATGTTTCGAAGATAAAAGTTGCCGATGCCAAAACCATCCTGGCCCGTAAACAGGTACCTATTTTATGTTATCACCAGGTGAGAAACTGGAAGCCGACCGATGGAAAGGTGGGTAAAGATTATATCGTTGAGATACAAAACTTTAAAGACCAGATGAAAATGCTGGCCGATAGCGGTTACCACACTATTTTGCCCGACCAGCTTTATGCTTACCTGAATACAGGTGCTGCATTACCGAGCAAGCCGATTATGTTAACTTTTGATGATACCGACATGGACCAGTTTACCGTTGTACGACCAACTTTACAGAAACTGGGTTATAAAGCTGTTTATTTTATCATGACCGTTTCGATCGGAAGAAAAGGAAAGTTTGTTGATTATATGACCAAGGAGCAGATCAAACAACTTTCGGATGAAGGAAATGTTATCGGCAGCCACACCTATGATCATAAAAACTTTAAAAAATATGCGGGTAAGGATTGGGAAGAGCAATTGGATAAACCGACAAAAAAACTGGAAGAAATTACCGGCAAAAAAATGACAGAATTTGCTTATCCTTTTGGTTTATGGAATGCAGAAGGTATCCCCGAACTTAAAAAACGTGGTTTTAGAATGGCTTACCAATTGTCAACCAAACGTGATGAAAAAGACCCATTGTTTACCATTCGCCGGATAATTGCCAGCGGCTACTGGTCGCCAAAAACATTAAGCAACAGCATTAAAAACAGCTTTTAAATAAGACAATACGTGATGAAGAGTTTCTTGCTCTGTGCGGCGGTTTCTACCCTATTTTTAACCTCCTGCCAGCCCTCCAAAGCTTCAAAAGAAAAAACAGCGGTTATCAACACTGCTGAAACGGCTAAAATAGATACTGCAACTACCCCACCTGCCGATAACAAAACCATTTTGGCAAGAAGAGAGGTGCCTGTTCTGTGTTACCACCAGATCAGGAACAATATTGCCAGCGATAGTAAAAGAGCACACGATGATATTATCGCCCCTGATAAATTCAGGGAACATATGAAAATGCTGGCTGATAGTGGTTACCATTCTATTTTACCTGATCAGTTATACCAATATTTGGTTTACGGCGCTAAATTACCCGAAAAACCAATTATGATTACGTTTGACGATACAGATGAAGATCAGTTTACGGTTGGAAACACTACACTGAAAAAATATGGTTTTAAAGGGGTTTATTTTATCATGACGGTATCGATTGGCAGAAAAGGCCGTATCAATTACATGACGAAAGAGCAGATTAAACAGTTAGCTGAAGAGGGAAATACAATTGCCAGCCATACCTACGATCATAAAAACTTTGCCACTTTTACTGATGCCGACTGGACAACACAAATCGATGAACCAACCAAAAAACTGGAGCAGATTACCGGAAAAAAAGTAGAATATTTTGCTTTTCCTTACGGAGTTTTCAAATCCTCTACCCTGCATAAACTAAAAGAACATGGCTTTAAGGCTGCATTTATCCTATCTACCGCGAGAGATGAAAACTATCCGCTTTATACCATCAGGAGGATAATTGACCCCGGAAGATACACTGCAAAAAACCTTTATTACAGTATTAACAAGAGCTTTAATAAAACAAAATCTAAGTAAAAAGGTTAATTAAAAGAAGCTTAAAGTTGAAAGGTCGAAAAATGAATGCTAACATGAAAACCTTGCAGCATTAAGACGCCTATAACAAAAGCCCTATGAAATACTCTTTTTTATTATGTTTTTTCGGATTAGCAATACTCTCGGCCTGTAACAACTCCAAAAACGGGAATAATAATGCCGGAAAAACGGACAGCATTACGCAAAGCAAAGCCGAACTTACCGAAACGTTCTACAAGAGATTGGAAGGCAGCATTGCCGGGAAAAAAGTAGTTGTGCATCTGCAAAAGGTTAATGATGATGTAAGTGGGAGTTATTATTATGATGGTTCATGGCTTAACCTCTCAACCGATACCCTGATCGGTAAAGACAGCATTTTACTTACTGAATACAGTTATTATGAACCCTACTTTAAACAGGATTTTAAGTCGCCACATTTAACCTTAAAATGGACCGGGAATGGTTTTAATGGCACCTGGGAAAGCGGCGACAAAACAAAAAAATATCCGATAGCCTTAACAGAAAAATATCCCGATGGGAGTTACCGGTTCAATGCCGGCATTTACGAAGATTCGGTAAAGGCATTTGCCAATCAGTCCAAATCGCCTGCAGCACAAATCAGCTTCGAGTACCTGGAAAGCAAAAATACAGACGAATATGGCAACTGGTTAACTACCGAACTTAAAAAAATTTACGGCATCAAAGCTCAGACAGGCCTTACAACCGGCTTTAAAAATATTGCTGCTGATTATTTTAAAGACTATAAGCTGCAGGTAGCAGAACAATCAAAAGGTAGCCGTGGCAATGATTTTGAGGCCTGGCTGAACTATACCAACAACAGCCAGCAAGCTGTAAATTATAACGATAACGGTTACGTAGTGATCGATTTCCTGGCTGATACCTATACCGGTGGGGCACATGGCAATTACAGCAGCATCATGTATTGTTTGGATGTTAAGAATAAAAAACAACTGGTATTGAGCGACATTGTTGAAATAGATTCCAATACGCTGCAACGCATTTTAGAACGCAATCTCCGTAAAGAATACAATATTAAAGCCAATGATGCCTTAAGCACTGTACTTTTTGACGATTTCATTAAACCCAATAACAACTTTTATTTTAATGCCAATGGCATAGCTTTTATGTACAACCCTTACGAAGTAGCCAGTTATGCGCAAGGCCAGATTGTTGTATTTATTCCTTATATCGACTTAAAGGCTTACCTGGTACCGGCTTTTGCGCAGCGGATGGGAATAAAATGAGCTGGCAGTTATCAGTTTAATTAGCGATTGGTTAATCGGTTAATTGTTTAAACCGGTTAACTGAAAACGAATTTTGCGGTTATCATCTTAAATTAGCGGGAACTGCATTGGTTAATTATTTAAATAGGAACTGCCAATGCCAACTGTAAACTATAATATTGCTTTCACAATATAATCTTTCCCGTTAAATTTAAAGCCTTCGTCTTTCGCTTTACCTATCAATAATTTACCGATGGGCGAAGCCTGAGATACAGCAAAAAATTTCTGTCCACCGGTATTTAATTCTCCGGCACTAATGCTAATGTAGAAATTACCTTCGGAGGTTAATACCACGCTGCCATTTTTAACCAGCTGATCTGATTCTACATGTTCGATCTGTTGCAGGGCAATTTTCTGCTGCCCGGCCTCGTAAAGCAGTTTATTGTTAAGGTCTATTTCCTGCTGCATCATTTCGCGGGTGGTTTCATATTTATCGCCAGCACTGCTTTTTGTGTCGTCATTAGATGCCTGCCGGGCCTGTTGCAGCGAATATTCGATGTTTTCTATCCTGTTTTGGATAAAAGTTAAGCAAAGCTGATAGAGTTTAGATTTTAAAACAGACATTTAATTCATGGATGATGTAAGATGGACGATGTAGAATGGTTCATGGTTTGATGGTCCATAGTATAATGGTCATAAACCATTGCTAAATTAGACTCAGAACTAAAGACTCAGGACTGTAAAACTACCCTTCTATCCACCTCACCTTTTCTGCCATCGGAGTCCGGTTGGGTGTCCAGGGTTTTTCGTTATGATATCCCATATAGAACAGGCCGATACATTTTTCATCCTCACCCAGGCCTAAGAAACTCCCTAAATCGTTAATTAATGGAGGAGAGCTCCAATATGCTCCAACCTGTAAACTTTCTGCAGTTAAAGCCATATTTTGAACCGCGCAGGAAACGGCAGCCAACTCTTCCCACTCGGGTATTTTACCACTCACTTTCATGTTGATGGCGATAATACAATCGGCCTGACTTGTTTTTTCTGCAAAACTATCGTACTTTTTTTGAAGAAATTGCTGTGGAGAAACCAGCTCCTTATATAGTCTACCGAGCTCCTCACCCAATTTGGCCAGTCCAGCCTTGCGGATAACCACAAAACGCCAGGGCTGGGTTAACTTATGTGTTGGTGCGTAATTGGCTGTTTCTAAAATCTGGTTGATTACCTCAACCGGAATCTCTTTTTTTATATAGCTGGCAGGGAAAATACTGCGACGTTCTTTTATAATTTTTGATACAATATCGTATGTTGCGCTCATTTGGTAAATATAAGGTAAAAGGCGGAAGTTAGATAAGGCGTAAGGTTGGAGGTGTAGGGTTTAGGGCTAAATGCACTAAGATTTGACTCTGCGTTAACCAAAGAAAAATTTGAGGGCTAAGAAAAGACCAACTAAAATTGCCAACCAATTGTTAACTGAAAACTGTCAGCTGCGAATTGATAACTGTTTCCTGACCTGTTTAACTTTTGCAAAAAAAGCTATACTTTCTTTATCTACCAGGAAATCCATGGTTTGCAACAATTCTTCCCTGATCCAGCTGTGTTTGACATTTAAATTGGCTAAAATATTCAAACAATGTGATTTTACAGCCACAGGGATCTTCTCATCAATCAACCAGGCAAAAACAACCTCAACCAAATGACCGGTATCATAACCGGCGATAACCTTCCTGATTTCGATCGGGGCATTTTTCCTGGTCATAAAGGCCAGTATTTTAACATAATGCCGCAATGCCGATAAATTGGCCTGCTTTGGAAATTTCTCCAGGAAATACAGCACAAAGAGTAAAAACCTATGCTGATGGGCGGTGTATACATGCTCTAAAATCCATGCGGCCCGGAATCCGACCTGTTCATCATGATAAAAACTTAAATCGATCAGGTCTTTCGCCGAAAAGGTTTCTTCAGAAGCTATGGCCGCTAATTTTTCTACTTTGCTTTTCTGAAGGGTAGTTTTAATGTTTTCGAGCAAGGTGTGGTTTAGCATGAGGCTAAAATAAATATTTTAAAACAGAGTACCTCAAGATAAATTGTCATTCCCAACTGGGTTGGGAAGCTTAACACCATACGCTGTCTGAATTAAGATTCTGACTTAAGACCATTTATTTATCTTCTTAATTTAAAGCTTTGGGGTTTAACAACTGGCCAAAAGCTGCCCCCTTTGTAAAATAAACCCGGTAGCAGCGAACACGGAGTTAAACGGAGTAAAGCGGATAACGGGGCTCCACCTGCCACAAAGAACCAGGCCCTACATTTCCTACCCCTTCCAACTTATAAAAGTTCAGTATTAAAACTTTCCAACAACCAAACTATTAAACACTTTCCTTCCCTCAACCTTTTTGCGTATCTTTGCGGCTTATTTCAATTATAGCATGATTTCAGTTTCTAATTTATCGTTACGGTACGGCAAACGCACATTATTTGAAGATGTTAACCTAAAATTTACCCAGGGCAATTGCTATGGTGTAATTGGGGCTAACGGTGCAGGTAAATCTACTTTCCTGAAAATTTTATCAGGAGAAGTTAGTCAAACCTCGGGTAGCGTAGCTTTTACTCCGGGCGAAAGAATGGCGGTTTTAAAACAAAACCACTATGAATTTGATGAGTTTTCGGTATTAGAAACCGTAATGATTGGCCATAAAGAACTTTATGCCATCATGAAAGAAAAAGATGCCATTTATATGAAGGAAGATTTCTCAGAGAAAGATGGCGAACGCGCCGGAGAGCTTGAAAATCTTTTTGCAGAAATGGATGGCTGGAATATGGAAAGCAACGCTGCCACCATGTTGAGCAATTTGGGCATAGCCGAAGAAGACCACTATAAATTGTTAAAAGAACTGGATAATACGCAAAAAGTACGTGTGTTATTGGCGCAGGCCCTGTTTGGCAATCCGGATATTTTGTTATTGGATGAGCCTACCAACGATTTGGATATTGAAACCATTGCCTGGTTAGAAAACTTTTTGGCCGACTACCAGAATATTGTATTGGTTGTATCTCACGACAGGCACTTTTTAGATGCTGTTTGTACCCATATTGTGGATATCGACTTCGCTAAAATGAGTATTTATACCGGTAACTATTCTTTCTGGTACGAATCGAGCCAACTGGCCTTAAAACAGCGCAGCGACCAGAATAAGAAGATGGAGGATAAGGTAAAGGAACTTCAGGAATTTATCCGCAGATTCAGTGCAAATGCTTCTAAATCAAAACAGGCTACTTCCCGTAAAAAAGCTTTGGATAAGATTGATATCGCGGAAATTAAGGCGTCGAGCAGAAAATACCCGGCTATTATATTCAACAATACCGGTCGTGAAGCCGGCGACCAGATTTTACAGGTAGAAAACCTGAGCAAAAACGGGAACGATGGTGTATTGTTCGATAAAATCACTTTCATGGTAAATAAAGGGGATAAAATTGCCGTTTTATCTCAGAACAGTTTAGCCACCGCGGCCTTTTATGATATTTTAACCGGCAGGGATACAGATCATAAAGGAGAATTTAAGTGGGGTGTTACCATCAGCACAGCCGATATCCCGAACGATAACTCTGCGTATTTTGCCGGTAAAGATGAAAACCTTGTTGATTGGCTACGCGAATACTCCGGAACGGATGCCGATGAGCAGTTTGTGCGCAGCTTTTTAGGCAGGATGTTATTCTCAGGTGAAGAGGTACTTAAAAACGTAAAAGTGCTTTCGGGAGGTGAAAAAATGCGCTGCATGTTCTCCAGAATGATGCTGCAACAGGCCAATTTATTAATGTTTGATGAGCCTACCAACCACCTTGATCTCGAATCTATCGAAGCCCTGAACAACGGTATGAAAGATTTTAAAGGTACCATCCTGTTTACTTCACGGGATCACCAGTTAACGGAAACGGTGGCCAACCGCATTATCGAGATCACACCAAAAGGTACGATCGATAAATTAATGACTTATGATGAGTACATTAACAGTAGCGATGTTGCCAAACTCCGCGAAGAAATGTATGCGTAAGCCTTCGTTATAAAATACAGCGTTAAAGCCACATGCAACACCATGTGGCTTTTTCTTTATAAAAAATTTAGAACGACTGTAGCGTTTTCGTCTCATAAACCGTTTTACAAGAAAAAACGTTAATGGCCATTAACCAATTTGCTTTATAAATTGATTTAACATTAAAATGAAAACGAATTTGAAAAATTTTAGCATTACGGCAAAAATTATACTCTCTCTCTTTGCAATAACTTTAACCATTACCGCCTGTAAAAAGGATTTCAATAATGATCCGATAGAAGCAGCAGGAATTGGTTTTGTACATGCATCGCCAGGTACAGGCCCCCTGGATTTTATTCTGGACAATCAAAAAATAAACTTTTTTACCTACACTAAGGATTTAGGATATTATGCAGCTTACCCGGGAATAAGACTGGCAGGTGTGGCTAAAAAAGATTCTTTAAAATATTTAACAACTTCTTCTGTCAGTTTAAAATCAGGATCATTTTATTCGGTATTTGTTGTTGACACGTTAAAATCGACAAAACTCTTAGTTCTTGAAGATGATTTAAAAGCACCTGAAACAGATAAGGCCAAAGTTCGTTTTGTAAACTTAAGTCCTGGAACGGCTACCTACGATTTAGCGATAGCCGGAACCGATGCGCCTTTATTTACCGCAAAAGCTTTCAAAGAATTTACCACCTTTACCAATATTGCACCTAATGACAGTTATACTTTTCAATTGAAGCAAAGCGGTACCGTTAAGGTAAGTTTACCCTCAATTAAAATTGAAAAAGGAAAGATTTATACCATTTGGGCGAAAGGTTTAACCAGTAAAACGGATAGTACCGGACTGGGTTTATCGGTAATGACGAATAAATAAGAAAATCCACTCTACCTGTGAGATCGAAAATTAGCACCGTCCAAAAATTGGGCGGTGTTATTTTCTTAAATTTGCAAGCAATTAATCATGATAAACCTTTAATAAATAGTCCTTTACAAGGGTGATAAAAAAAATACTCAGTTTTGAGGAAATTTTAAAAGGCTGTGTAAAAAACGACAATAGCTGTAAAGAAATGATGTACAAATCATTTTATGGCTATTTAATGGGCATTATTTTAAGGTATACCAAGAACACTTCAGACAGTGAAGAGCTTGTAAACGACAGTTTTATCAAGATTTTTAAACATGTTGCCGGCTTTAAGGCCCCCAATAATCCTGAAGAACTGCTTCGGTCGTTTAAAGGCTGGATTGCCCAGATTGCTTCAAGAACTGCAATAGATAAAATACGGAGTTCGAAGGTGCAGTACTACGTAGATGACCTGGCTGAAAATGAACATCCGGTTGCACCGGTTTCGGTTGCTTCAGAACTTCATGTTAACGATATTTTAAATTTATTAAATCACTTACCAGACACACAAAGACTGGTGTTTAACTTATACGAAATTGAAGGTTTTGCACACGATGAGATATCGAAGATGCTGAATATCCCTGAAAGTTCGAGCCGCGTGTATTTAACGCGTTCTAAAAATAAGTTACGTACCCTTTATTTAAATACCATGGTCAATTCATACGAGAAAAATGGATAAGGAATTAATTGAGCATATTGCCACGCAGCTCAAAAACCATGAGGAAACTTATCCTGCTGGTGCTTGGGAGCGCTTTTCGGAGAAAGAAAAGAAGAAAAGGGGAATAGTATATTGGCCCTTCTGGGCTGCTGCTGCCCTGATTTTGGTTTTTGGCGGCGTATTTTTCATCCTGAACAATGTCAGTCAAAAAACTGATCTTGCAACTGTTAAACCTAAAACACCACAAAACTCAATCACCGGGCTTAATCACCACGCTCCTGCAAAAAACAGCGCCGACCGATTAAATGAAAATACCATTGTTTTAAACAACCTTAATGGAACTGAGCTTCCAATTAAAACTGCAGAAAGAACAACTTTACCCCTTGAAGCAAACAATCACTTCGGTGATGCCGATAATTCGGGTTATTTAGTGCCTGTAAACGATAATGTATTAGACAATAAGCTTGCGGGTAACCGCATTTCGGCTTTTAGCTCTAAAAACTTTGAGATTTTAACCGAAAACAAAAAAACGCTGCCAAATAAAAAAATAACATTTGAGGAATTGTTAGCAAAGGATAGTCGTGCAGATCAGCAAAAGGCCTCCTCTAAAACCAATGAAAATTCGAAATGGCAACCTGATGTATATGTTGCCCCTGCTATGGGTAACGACAATAAAGTAAACATGAATTACGGATTTTCTTTATCGTATGCCATTGCCAACAAGTTATCAATAAGCTCTGGTATATCATATGCCTCAATCAGTGCAACAGAATCGCTAGACGCTTCTGCACCACAAACCCTATCAGGCAAAAATCTGGCTGCTGTTGATGCTAAAGTACGCGGAATTAATATTCCTTTAGAATTAAAATACAATATCAGTGATAAGCTTTATACGAATATTGGGGTTTCTGCACTTGCCGTTTTAAACAATTCGCAGCAAAACAGTTATATCGTAAACCAGGTTCAGAGCTTTTCTTCCCCGGCAGTAAATGGTTATGCCGATTCCAAAACCCTAATCGTGAAGGAAAAAACGGTTGAGCCACAGCCCGAAGCCAGTATAGACCCTGATAAATATATCGGATTTTACAATTTCTCTCTGGGCTATAAGCAAAAAATATCCAAAAAGAATAATATTTCGATAGAGCCCTTTTTAAGGCTGCCTATGAAAACTTTTTCTAAAGAAAACCTTAACCTTACCAATGGTGGACTGCGGCTGAAAATTGATTTCTAAAAAACTAAGATATTTAGTATATTTGGTTAAATACCTCATATGAAAAATATCAAGCCATATCCTACCGAAGAAGAGCTTCCTCCTATTAAAACCCTTAATGAGGTAGATTTTTCTGCTATTTACAGTTATGCAGACTATATGCGTTTTGAATTTGAAGAGCGTTTAGAAATTATTAAAGGCTACATTTTTGAAATGAGCCCAGCTCCTTCCAGGATTCATCAGAAAATATCAGGAAGAATCTATGTACCAATTTACAATGCCTTAAATGGCCATCAATGCGAAGTTTATTCAGCACCTTTTGATGTACGTTTAGCTAAGAAAACGCAAGATGACAGAGATGTTTTTACCGTAGTTCAACCCGATATTGTGGTGGTATGTGATCCTGCTAAACTCGATAAACGGGGCTGCATTGGAGCACCAGATATCGTTGTAGAGATTCTATCACCTGGCAATAATAAAAAGGAACTGATCAACAAATATGAAGTGTACGAAGAAGCTGGTGTTAAAGAATACTGGATTGTAAGTTCTTCGGATAAAACATTTTTCAGGTATATCCTCGATGACAAAGGCAAGTTTCAGCCTACCAAACTGCTTACCGAGGGCGAAGAAGTCACTACCAGGATAATACCCGGCTTTAAACTTGTTTTAGAAGAGGTTTTTCAGGATTAGGCATAGATATCAACAAAAGAGCCAGGTTTAAACGGCAATTGCTATTTAAACCTGACTCCTTTGAAATCGATATGTTATATTATTTAGTGACCTGAATGTCCATCAGCTCCATGTGCATGACCATGCGCCAATTCGTCTTGAGTTGCTTCACGTACATTTAAAATCACGCCGCTGAACAATAAATTTTTACCAGCCATTGGGTGATTTAAATCTACTGAAATGGTTTCATCGTGAACTGCAGTAACGCCTGCCCTGAACTGATTACCGTTATTATCTTGTAGAGGGATTACATCACCAACATTTGGCAGTTCGCCACCTGCTTCGGTAAACATTGTTTTTGGCAGGTCGGCAAAAGCCCCTGGATCGATGTCGCCATAACCATCTGCTGCAGATAGCTCGAAAGCATACTCATCGCCAGTTTTTAAACCGGTTAAATGCTCTTCAAATTTAGGCAACATCATGCCAACGCCATATAAAAATACTAAAGGATTTTGTTCGTCAGCTTTTTCTACAAAAACTTGTTGTCCTTCTTCGTTAGTAGTATGCAATTCGTAAGTTAACGCTACTACAGAGTTTGGTGAAATATTCATTTAAATTAATTTATTGTACATACAATAATGCTTCCTCAACAGTGTTAACCGGCAACTGGCATACTTTATTTCGGCAAATATAAACTTTTGTTTCATTGCTTTGCTTACCTTTTAACAGCGGGAGGTTACTTTTTGTTCCACCCAATGTAATTTTGTTTGGAATATAATGGCCGCTTAATGCTAATTTAATACTATCGGTTTCGAAACCGGTTATGGCAATTTCATTTATACCGTAAATTTCATTTAACAACTGAATGGCCCAGTTTGAGTAGGCAGAACCATAGCTTTTAATCCTCGGATGAACCGCAGCGAGCATTTCAGAAGCTTTTTCAGTATATTCTTCTACATCAAAAAGCAAACCCAGTTTCTTTAAGTTCTGCGCCATGGTGGAGTTTGAGGCCGGGATAACGTTATCCATCACTTCATGTTTACGGGCAATTAAATCTTCACTTTCTGCAGAGGTATAAAAAAACATTGGCGAATCTGCATCTGTAAAATTAGCCATCACATAACCGGTCAATAATTTCGCTTCTTCTAACCATTTTTCATCAAAATCGGCTTCATACAAAGCAATCAGCGCTTCAATAAAAAAGGCATAATCGTCTAAGAACCCTGTAATGGAAGCTTTCCCGTTCTTGTAGTTACGGTATAAACCGCCATTTTCTGATTTTAAGTGGTTTAAAATAAAATTAGCTGCAGTTGAGGCTTTTTCGTAATAGGGTTGGTGATTGAATACTTCGGCCGCATCGGCTAACGCTTTGATCATCATTCCATTCCAGGCGGTTAAACATTTATCATCCAAACCTGGTCTGATCCTTTTGCTACGCACAGCCAATAATTTTTCTTTAGCTGCGTTTACCTTATCGTAAAGCACCCCGGCTGTAATGTTAAATTTCGCCAGTAAATCGTCATCACCAATTGTTTTTCGGAGGATATTAGTTTGTTCTTCTTCCCAGTTACCTTCTTCGGTAATGTTGTAATAGGCGCCAATCAATTGAGCATCTTCGCCCAAAACCTGGTCGAATTCTGCTTTATCCCAAACGTAAAACTTACCTTCTATCCCTTCGCTATCCGCATCCAGTGCCGAATAGAATAAGCCCTCTGCAGAAGTCATCTCATCAGCAACCCAATTTATCGTTTCCACCACGGTCTGTTTAAAGGAATCGAATTTGGTACACTGGTAAGCTTCGGTATATAAACTGATCAATTGTGCATTATCGTAAAGCATTTTTTCGAAGTGAGGCACATGCCATTTATCATCAACCGAATACCGGGCAAAGCCTCCCCTAATCTGATCGTAAATCCCACCCCTGCTCATTTCTTCGAGCGTATGGCAAACCGCCGTAAAAACAGATTCATCGTCTTTTAAAAAGCCATAACGCAATAAAAACACCCAATTATTGGGCAAAGGAAATTTTGGAGCCCGGTTATAACCTCCGTAACCAATATCGAAATGACGTTTCCAGGGATCGATAATTTCAGTTAAATGTTCGTGGGTATATTCTTCTGCTGTTTCCACAGCGATTATCTTTTCACTGTCTTTGATCCCCGAAGTTAAACGCTCGGCATATTGAATGGCTTTATCGGGTTCATTTGTCCAAAGGGCAGCCACATTTTCCAGAATATTGATCCAATCGTTTTTACGGAAATAAGTTCCGCCATAAATCGGACGCTGATCGGGCAAACAGATGCAGTTTAAAGGCCAGCCTCCACTACCGGTCATAAGTTGGATGGCATACATGTAAATCTGGTCAATATCCGGGCGTTCTTCCCTATCAACCTTAATACACACAAAATGCCGGTTCATCACTTCGGCAACTTCATGATTTTCGAAACTTTCGCGCTCCATTACATGGCACCAATGGCAGGCCGAGTAGCCAATACTCACCAAAATCAGTTTGTTTTCGGCTTTTGCTTTTTCTAATGCCTCTACACCCCATTCGTACCACTCAACAGGATTATGGGCATGTTGAAGCAAATAAGGCGATGAGGCGTGGATTAAATTATTGGTTTCTGACATGGCATGGCTTGTAAAAGGTAAGAAAGAAAGTGGAATTTTAATTTGAGGCGTAAATCTATTAATATTCTACAAACCTGTTCCTATTTAGTTTTTGTTTTTATACTTTAGTCTGAAATCCAGCCTTAAAAAAAAATGAAAATTACCCATACCGAAATATACCGCTTCAGCATCCCCATGGAACCTTTTGTGATTGCCACCGGAACCATGCATTTTGCACAAAATGTATTGGTACGCATTTACACCGATACCGGCATTCATGGTATTGGCGAATGCTCGGCATTTCCGATGATTGTAGGCGAAACACAGGAAACCTGCATTGCCATGGCCAAAGACTTTGCCGCCATTTTAAAAGGTAAAGATCCCTTAGATATTCCGGAGCGGATGAACGACCTGCTGGGCTATGCTGATCACAACAGCACCATTAAAAGTGCTTTCGATATGGCTTTATTTGATCTTGCTGCCAAAAATGCAGGCTTACCACTTTATAAATTCCTCGGTGGAACTAAACGTATTATAGAAACCGATATGACGATCGGTATAGATACACCAGAGGGAATGGCCGCTACAGCTTTAAAATATAAAAGCCAGGGCTGCCGGATTTTAAAAATTAAGCTGGGCAAAAAAGTACATGATGATATAGAAAGGGTAAAACATATCCGTGAGGCCGTAGGTGAAGATTTGATTTTACGCCTGGATGCCAACCAGGGCTGGAGTTTTGATGATGCTTTATTCGCTTTAGGTGAATTGGAAAAATATAATATCGAGTTTTGCGAACAACCCATGCGCACCTGGTACGATGATAAATTACCCGAACTGAACCTTAATTCGCCAATTAAATTAATGGCTGATGAAAGCTGCTACAATCACCACGACGCCCGGAAACTGATCAATAGCCAGTCAACCACTTACCTGAACATTAAATTTTCAAAATCCGGAGGTATTTTAGAGGCGCAAAAAATCCATGAAGAAGCCTTACAACGGGGTGTGAAATGTATGATTGGCAGCATGCTCGAAACCAGGATTGCTTTAAGTGCCAACCTGCATTTTGCTTATGCGAGTCCGAATGTAGAATTTTTTGACTTAGATACCGCACTATTGGGGCACCTGGTTGATCCGGTTGTTGGTGGCCTTACCTACAACGGCTACTTTCTTGATGTTCCCGAAGAAATTGGTATTGGTGCTGAAGCCGATGAATTTTTCTTAGCAGAATGTGAAAGCTGGACTATTTAGTTCAGTTGTTCAATAGTCAATGGTTTATTAGTTTTCAGGTATGGCGCCCATTACATAACGTAGTTTAGCGTTTATGGTTTAGCATGATAGTTTGGAGTTGAGCGTTTGGCGCTTGGAGTCGCTTAACCGATTGATTTAAACAATTAACCAGTTAACCCACAAACTAACGACTAGTGAACCAATAACCTATCAAGCGCCAGGCTATCGCCGTTAAAAGCATTAAAATCGACCACGTGACCGATTCCGTTAATTTTGGCTTTATCAGAATGCTGCCAAAATTTCCATCGACTTTTGTCCATCCTTAACTTTGGCTGATAATAATGGGCAATCCATAAGGGATAATCGTCAAAATAACCCGCCAGGTAATCATCATAAAATTTAAGCCCGGTGTAAACAATCGGTCTTACTTTTGTTTTCATTTCGATGTAATTGAGGAAATCAGAAAGTTCGGCCCTCATTTTTAGCGGTGAAACGCCGTCTAAAGATTCAATATCTACTACAGGTGGCAAATCGCCTTTCTCGATATTTACCACTTGCAAGAAAAATTTAGCCTGCGTTTTGCCATCCTTTTTTGGCCTGAAAAAATGATACGCACCACAAATTATGCCTGCTTTTGGGGCTTCGCGCCAGTTACGCTGAAAATAGGGGTCAACCAACATTAAGCCTTCCGTTGCTTTGATAAAGGCAAAGCGAATACTCACCTCATCCTCCTTCATTTCTTTTACTTTTTGCCAGTTTATTTTACCCTGATAGTAAGAAACATCAATCCCGTGAACGGTATATTTTTTTGGGATCCTGATGTTAAAACTTTCATAAGTTCTGTAATTCGGATCTTGTCCCCAATCTCTAACCCAGCTCCAGGTTGCCACAAAACCTTGTAATACATAGCCATAATAAAAGGGAGAAAGTAAAATCAATAATAAACCTGCTATTACCAATTTAAGCTGAACCGAAAGCACCGCTTTCTTTTTTCTACCTGACGTAGATTTTCTGGTTACAGTTTTTTTAGCAGCAGGCTTCCTGGCAACAGGGCCTTTATTGATTGGGGTTCTTTTCTCTGGGGGCATTTGATCGGTTTCCGGATGCAAATTTGTAAAATTTACGGGATATTTTTTTGCACAACTTTTTTAGTTTAATACAGGATATGGAATTCAGATGATTAATTAATACCTCGCTTTTGGTATTTTTACAACATCCGGAATTACCATGTTCAAACTCATTTTTAATACTTATAAAGCATCTTTTAGCGGCCTCAGTCGCGAAACCTGGTTATTAAGCATCGTAATGATGTTTAACAGGTGTGGCAGCATGGCCGTTCCATTTATGGGCTTATACGTTACCCAAAGCCTGCACCGGTCGGAAATGGATGCAGGTTTAATCATCACCTTATTTGGTGTGGGTTCTATTTTAGGCTCTGCAACCGGAGGAAAACTAACAGACATGATTGGGTTCAGGCCGGTACAGATTCTTTCATCCATTATCGGGGGATTGTTGTTCATCTTATTTTCTACCATTACCCATTTTTCTACCCTTTGTGTATTGGCAGTCGTAATCAGCTTTTTTTCTGAAGCTTTCAGACCGGCAAATTTCACTGCTGTGGCCCATTATGCAAAAGAAAATACCATTACCCGATCCTATTCGCTTAACCGGCTGGCGGTAAATATAGGTTGGTCGGCGGGGATTAGTATGGCTGGGATTATTGCCTCCATCAACTATAAGCTATTGTTTATTGTAGAAGGTTCTGTAAGTATCCTGGTTGGACTTTCTATTCTGTTTTTGCTGCCTAAAGTGAAGGATTTTATCAAAAAAGCGAAAGAAACCCGCAATAACATGGTTATTTTAAAACCATGGGAAGATGGTTTTTATGTAAGATTTATTCTTTTAACCACCCTCTTTATTACCTGTGCTTTTCTGATGTTTAGGGTTGTGCCCGTATTTTTTAAAGAAGAATGGCATATCAACGAATTTGCCATCGGTATTATTATCGGCTTAAACGGCGCAATAATCGCGCTCTTCGAAATGATTATGATCAATAAAATTGAAAAGAAAAAGTCGCCTATGTTTTTTATCATCATCGGTGCAATTTTCTTTTCTGTTTCTTACCTGTTGTTAAGTGCACCGGTTATTTTTCATGTCGTATCAGCCGCATTAACCATTGTAACTTTTACAATAGGCGAAATGTTTGTATTACCATTTATAAATACCATTGTTATCAGCCGCAGTAATGCCCATAACAGGGGATTATATGCAGCAGGTTATACTTTGAGTTGGTCGTGCGCACAGGTTATCGGGCCGTATTTTGGTTTTTTAATTGCCAAACAATTGGGTTATAACTGGCTTTGGTTTGGATTGGCATGTATCCTTTTGCTTTGCGCCTATGGCTTTAGCGTGTTGAATAAACGTCAGCAGCCTGTATTGAAAACAAATTAGTTTACAGTGGAAACCTCCCCACTGTAAACTAAAAATATGAGTTAAAAAGGCAAACTATTTCACTTTTTGGGCTTTAACACCTTCATTGGTAATTTTTACAGGCAAAATCATACCATCTGCATCGAATTTCATTTCATCGATACAGGTAACACGGTGGTTGCCATCGGTTTCGCTTAATGGCCTGCGGTGATATACAATATAATAGGCACCTTTTTTCTCATTGATAATTACCGAATGATGCCCTGCCCCGGTTGCTATGGCCGGATCTTGTTTTAAGATTTTGCCCACACGTTTAAATGGCCCGAAAGGCGAATCTCCGATGGCATAGGCTACAGAATAATCAGGACCGGTCCAACCACCCTCGCTCCACATGAAATAATATTTACCGTTCCTGATAAACATATAAGGTCCTTCAACATAATTATCGGGCGTAATTTCTTTAAAGGTTGTACCATCTTCAAAAGGTAAAAACCCACTAAAATCTTTGTTCAGTTTGGCAATGTTGCAATGTTTCCATCCACCATAAATTAAATAATACTGTCCATCTTTATCTTTAAACACAAACTGATCAATAGGTTGTGCACCATTGTAGAATTTATCAACCAAAGGTTTACCTAAATGATCTTTATAAGGTCCCTCAGGCTTATCGGCCACTGCCACTCCAATCCCACCGATTTCTTGATCATTCTGAATATCGTTAGCGCCGAAAAACAAATAGTATTTTTTGTCTTTTTGCACTATTGCGGGTGCCCACATCGCTTTATTGGCCCATTTTATCGCGGCGGTATCTAAAATACGGGGATGCTTTTCCCATTTCACCAAATCGTCAGACGAAAAGGCATCTAAAAATACCTGTTCCCGGTACTTTGCCGAATAGGTTGGGTAAACCCAGTATTTTGAGTTAAAAATAGCGGCGTCAGGATCGGCATACCAACCTTGAAAAATAGGGTTTCCAGACTGCTTAATCGTTTTAGTATCTTGAGCAAAAGAAGTGATGCCGGATAAAAGTAAAAGAGATGTAAATAAATATTTCATGGGTACAAGTTAGAAAAAAATCTGTGGTTTAAAAATTAATTAACCACCGAGGAAACAGAGACGGTGCACAGAGCACACTAAGTTTGGCCATAGATAAAATCGGGCAAATTTAACTGCAAAGCGTGCTAAGAGAAAGCGAAGAATGCTGAGTTTCAAACTTAAAATTGTTTTTGGAAAGCAGTTGTAGTGCTTTATCGGTTTCGACAGCCCCGCTCCCGTTCCTGCTCCGATGAAGAATCGGGAGCTCCACTCAGATCGGGTTTAGGTAGCAGAGATAGCAATGTTATTAACGTTTTAAAGCAAATGCCAGGAACAAGCCTTGCCTATAAGAACGAACCGCTATTAAATAAACCCGACAAAGCTAAATAGCCCGGAATGGAGAGAAACGAAATGAGGACTATAAGCGAATGGCGGGACGAAAGCACCTATGGAATACAGGCCGTTCATTTTCAAAAAAATTACCCGAGGTAACAATTGATATCGTTTTGGAAAGCAAAACCTGTAATCCTTAGCTTTGGGGAAAGCCCCGCTCTTCGTTTCAAATCCTCGTCCTCATGTTTCGGCCTGCGGGTTTTACACTCCGACCAGGTTTAGCTGGCCAGGCTGGCAATACTATTTAAGTTTTATAACCTGGTGCCATAACAAGCCTTGCTTCGAAGAACAAACCGCGGTTAAATAAACCCGACAAAGCTAAATAGCCCGGAATGGAGAGAAACGAAATGAGGACTATAAGCGAATGGCGGGACGAAAGCACCTATGGAATACAGGCCGCTCATTTTCAAAAAAATACCTCAGGTAACAATTGATATTGATATCGTTTTGGAAAGCAAAACCTGTAACGCTTAACTTGTGGAAAGCCCTGCTCTTCGTTTCAAATCCTCGTCCTCATGTTTCGGCCTGCGGGTTTTACATTTCGATCAGGTTTAGGTGGCCAGGCTGGCAATACTGTTTAAGCTTTATAACCTGGTTGCCATAACAGGCCTTGCATCGAAGAACGAACCGCTATTAAATAAACCCGACAAAGCTAAATAGCCCGGAATGGAGAGAAACGAAATGAGGACTATAAGCGAATGGCGGGACGAAAGCACCTATGGAATACAGGCCGCTCATTTTCAAAAAAAATCCCTGCTTATTAAAAAAATAGGCAGGGATGGTCTTTGACTCCGCTCAGACTGAAAAATCGGTTGTTCAGGCTGATGCGATTAAGCTTATTTACTTAATTCTGCGAAATATTTATGGAATAAAGGCAATGTTTCGATTCCTTTATAATAATTGTAAATATCGTATTTCTCGTTTGGAGAATGTAAGGCATCACTGTCTAAACCGA
Organism: Pedobacter zeae; assembly: GCF_014196715.1. GTDB lineage: Bacteria > Bacteroidota > Bacteroidia > Sphingobacteriales > Sphingobacteriaceae > Pedobacter > Pedobacter zeae. The sequence continues at coordinate 391,988 of NZ_JACIEF010000001.1, read as the reverse complement.
AACCGAAAAGTACCGATTTAATACCCAAAACATCCTCGAACAATGCTACGATCGGAATACTACCCCCACCACGTGTTGGGATAGCAGTTTTACCGAAACTATCTTCAATCGCTTTTTCAGCGGCCTTGTATGCTATACTGTCGGTTGGGGTTACCACGGGCTCGCCACCATGGTGTGGTGTAACTTTTACTTTAACATTTTTAGGTGCTATGCTTTCGAAATGTTTGGTAAAAATTTCGGCAATTTCTTCTGAGTTTTGGTTCGGCACCAAACGCATCGAAATTTTGGCATTGGCTTTACTTGGCAGTACTGTTTTTGCACCTTCGCCAATGTAACCACTCCATATTCCGTTAACCTCTAAAGTTGGGCGGGTACCGGTACGCTCTAAAGTAGAATAACCTTTTTCACCCCAAACTTCTTCTATATCGAGGTCCTTTTTATATTCTGCTTCATCGTAAGGAGCAGAATTCAGCGCTTTTTTCTCTGCATCTGTTAATTCTACCACTTTATCGTAAAAAGCAGGAATGGTAATGTGGTTATTTTCATCGTGTAATGAAGCGATCATTTTGCAAAGAATCGTTGCCGGGTTAGCTACTGCCCCACCGTACACACCTGAATGCAAATCACGGTTCGGTCCTACCACTTCCACTTCCATGTAGGCCAAACCGCGTAAACCGGTTTCGATTGATGGATGCTCCATACTAATCATCGATGTATCTGAAATTAAAACCACATCGGCTTTTAAACGTTCGGCATTGTCTTTTACAAAAATACCAAGGTTTGCTGAACCTACCTCTTCTTCGCCTTCGATCATAAATTTAACATTGCAGGCCAGCGTATTGGTTTGCATCATCAGTTCGAAAGCCTTAACATGCATGTAAAACTGGCCTTTATCATCGCAGGCACCGCGGGCATAAATCTTACCATCGCGTACAGTAGGCTCAAAAGGTGGGGTGTGCCAAAGTTCTAACGGATCAGCAGGCTGAACATCATAATGGCCATATACTAAAACAGTTGGTAAAGCAGTATCTATAATTTTTTCGCCATATACGATCGGGTAACCGGCTGTCGGACAGATCTCAACATTATCAGCGCCGGCATCCTTTAATTTCTGCGCAACATAATCGGCAGTTTTTAAAACATCGCCTTTATATTTCGGATCAGCACTAACCGATGGAAAACGCAACAACTCAAACAGCTCATCTAAAAAACGTTGCTTGTGCGTTTCTACGTATTTTTTAATTTCTTGCATAACAAAATGAATTTGGACAAATATAGGCTTTACCAAATAAACAGCCTAAAAGTAGCTGCAAATTATAACTTTCTCGTAGTAAGATCAGTCTTACCACCAGGCGTGTTTTAAAATTTAAACCCGTCTGTTAATAAATACAAAAAAATAGTTTATTGTATGTAAAAAAGAAAAAAGCACTGTATCATTTATATTTACTTTTTTGTAAATTGCGCCCTTAACAGACATCCTTAAATCCTGTAAGAAAGAATTTTAACAATGAAGTTTAGCGCAAAAGTATTTTTATCTCTGCTGCTGCTTCTGTTTGTCCATGTGTATTCTTTCGCTCAGGCCCCAAGTCCAACCCGTGTAAGCTGCCCCGAAGCAGCTCAATACTACTCGAAAGACAGTATAAATATTGTAACGTTTGGAGCCAGCACCGTTGAGGGCGTAAAAGGTCTTGGTTTTCAAACCCTGCTACAAAATAATTTTATAAGTTGTTATACCAATAAAATCGTTGATATTACCAACCACGGTATTGGCGGCCAGACTACTTTTCAGGGGCTGCTCAGAATTGATAATGCAATAGCCAACAGAACAGGCTTTATTGTAATTGATATGGGCATTAATGATGCCCTTTCGATTGCTGCCGGCAAAGGAAGTGTAGCTGAAACTGTTGCCAATATGAGGGCTTTAATTACAGCAAGCCTTAAACAAAAATTAATCCCGATTTTGTGTACACTTCAGTTTGTAGATGACAGAACGATTAAAAGTTATGTTGCTGTAAATACCAATATCCGGAACATTAACACGGCATATAAAAAATTAGCAACTGAATATAAAATATATTTAGCTGATGTAAATGCGGTAATGAGACGCGATTTTAGTTTATACCAGGATCCTTTCCATCCAAATGCACGTGGCTACAGGTTATTGAGCTATGTGATTTTTGATACGATTAACAAGGCTATTTTTGACAAATTCCTAAAATTTACGGTTTCTCAGAATTATCCGAATCCTGCGGCCATGCAAACTTTTATTGATGTGGTTTTACCCGAACCGGATAAGCTTAACATCCAGATTTACGATTTAATGGGCCGATTGGTTAAAACTGTGGTAAACGAATACCTGAATACGGGTAAACACACTTTAGAGATCAACACCTCTACTTTCGTTCCCGGCATTTACTTCTTTAAGATCTCTTCCGATTCAGGACAATACAACACGGTAAAAAAGTTTATCATAGCGAGGTAACAAAAGCTTTAAATATTAATCAGATATTTGATTAATAAGTTATAATTTTAATTATGTCAGCCGATACACCTTTCACTAACGAAGCAATTGACCTTGAACACCTTCCGAAGTACGAAGAAATTTTATTAAAGCAGCCGCATGCCGATTATTGGAAAATTATCTGCATTAACTTATTGATCTTTTTTGGCTTGTTAGGACTCGGATTAAGTGCTCTACTGCTATTTGTTGATGAGTTTAAACTCAATGCAGTATGGATTGTACCTGTTTACCTGGCTTTAATCATTATTTTCTTCTTTCTTTTCCGTTTAAGCTTTAAAAAACGTGGTTATGCAGTACGTACACATGATGTACTCTATAAAAGCGGAATTATAGCTGAATCGACCACAATTGTTCCTTTAAACCGGATCCAGCACATTGAATTAAACGAAGGTATTTTTTCGCGGATGTATAAATTAGGGTCATTACAGTTATTTACCGCAGGGGGCCAAAGCGGGCATATCCACATTTCGGGTATACCTATCGGGGAGGCAAAAAGCATCAGAGACCTGCTTTTGAAAAAATTAGACCTGCTGGAAAATCCAATAACTGAAACAGAAGTGTAATGGACAACGATTTTAGCAAACCACAACGTGAATCGGCCTTTGGCATTATAATAATGGGTGCACATACCCTGGTAAAAATTGTAAAGGCAAGCTTTTTCTTATTTATTTTAGCATTTGTAAAAATGTCGGGCACCTCTTTTATCTACCTGATAACGGGCGTCCTGGCTATCCTGTTCATCAGCTTCATATTTGCATACCTGTGGTATTTAAAATTCACTTTCTTCCTGGATAAAGAAAAGCAGGAATTTGTGGTTAATAAAGGCATATTCAATCGCGATCAGGTTATTATTCAACTCGATAAAATTCAACAGGTTAACATTAACCAGAATATTCTGCAGAAAATTATTGGCGTTTATGGATTAAAAATTGATACCGCCGGTGCACATGGAGAAGAAGTAAGCATAAGAGCCATCGACGAAACGACTGCCTACAACCTTCAGGCACATCTACTGAACAGAAAGGCCATAGGTGGAGAACAACCCGAAGCGGTTCGTGAAAATAACCTTATTGAAGAAACACCATTTTTAAAGATCAGTGGCCTTACTTTACTTAAAGTGGGCTTAACTTCTAATTATGGACAAAGTTTAGCTTTGCTTGCCGCTTTTTTTTATACGGTTATTTACGAAGGCAGGCAACTGCTTGATGCATTCAAAATCAACAGGGATGAAATTCAGAGTACGGTAACAGGAATGCTAACCATTGTTACGGTTTTCATTTTAATTGCATGCCTTTTAATTGTACTGCTGATTATCAATCTCGTAAGAACCTTCTATAAATATTTCGAGCTTCAGATCATGCAGCATAAAGATGCCCTGCTCCTTTCTTCGGGATTAATTGCCAAGAAAAATACATTGATCAGCCCAAATAAAGTGCAGGTTACCAAGTACAGCCAAAATTATTTCCAGAAGAAGATGAATATGCTGAACATGAGTTTAAGGCAGGCACATTTTGGTCAAAACAAAAAAGGACATGAAATGCAGGGGAACACCCTCGAAATCCCGGGTTGTAATGTTACTGAACGTGATGAACTGTTAAAAATGATTCTGAGTAAGGCTCCTCTAAAGGGTAAAACCTTCATCCCCGACTGGCGTTTTCTGAACCTGCCGATTTTTTTCAGACTGGTTTTACCCGTTTCAATCTTTTTGATCCTGGCTTTTAATATTCCTGCGGTGAAACCTTTTATCGGTGCTGCATTCGCCTACTTTATAACAGGTGTATTGATGATTTATATCAGTTACAGAAGGCACCGCATTTCGGTAAATCAAGATTTCATCATCAAAACCAGCGGAATATGGGATATTTCGAATGAAATTATACAGCCAAATAAAATTCAGGCGATTACCACTTTTCAATATCCTTGGCACAAGGGTGTTGATGTAGGACACCTTTCTTTACATACCGCAGCAGGCCAGATCCATTTTAAATATGGCAATTATACCGAAATTAAACAGCTGGTAAATTATTGGTTATACCAGGTTGAGCACGATAACAAGAGCTGGATGTAAATGAAATAGCAATTGCCAGGTTTTAAAACCCGGCAACTGTTGAAGTATCTTAGCTATTATAAGCGGCAGCAAATTCAGCTGCAAAATCCTGAAGGGTAATGCTACCCAAAACCGGTCTGTTTTTGTAATAATCCGTAAAAAGCCTGTTGCTTCTGATCGCATCGCCCATTTCCACGTAGTTTTTGGCAATTTCTTCTGGTAAACCCGCACCAGTCATACCATTAAGGGCTTCTTCATCGCTAAATTCAATCCATGGTAATTCGGGTTTACCAACAGCGGCTCCTAAAGTTTTAGCTACATCGGCAGCTATGCTTTGGTCATCATTAGCTACATACAATACACTTTTCCCAATAAATTCACCTTCCAATGTTTCGGCAGCCACTTTGGCAATATGACGTGGGTGTACCAATACTAATTTGGCATCGGCACCAAAGTTTGAACCTAAAATATTGGCATGTTTAACCATATCGATATTTGACAGGAAATTGATAAAGAAATAACCTGCACGCAAATGTTTAATCGCTACCCCGTCCAGTTGGGCAAAAGTATTTTCCACCTGGTGTAATCCGGCAATAGGCCCGGTTCCGTCTGGTAAATCGGCACCAATGCTACTTAAATTCACTACCTTTTTTACTCCCGATTGCTGAATGGCCACAGCATAGTTTTTACCGATTTCGCTAATGTAAGCCTTAAATCGAGGTGCAGAAAAATCAGGTGGCACCATCGTGTAAATGGCATCGGCACCTGTAAAAGCGGCGGTTAAAAATGTAATATCGGCCACGTTACCAATCAGCGGAATAGCACCCAGTGCTTTAATAGCCTCTGCCCGACCGGGATTACTGCTGATAATTTTGACTTCGTGACCTTTGGCTAATAAAGTTTCGGCTAGTGGTTTGGTAATATTTCCTAACGATCCTGTTAATGTGATTTTCATGATATTTTGTTTTTAAATTATGAATGCAAAGCTATATTTGCACTTACTTTTATACAAGTACTTACCCCAAAGTATGTAGACATGACGGCAATTAAAGAGCTTTCGACCAGAAATTTTAATAAGGGTGTGGCATTAACCAGCTGCCCGGTAACCTTTGTAATGGAAAAAATTGGCGGTTACTGGAAGCCTATCATTATATATCATTTAATGAGTGGGCCAAAACGTTACAGTGAATTGAAAAGGGCCATTCCGCAGATTACCGAAAAAATGCTCATTCAGCATTTAAAGCAGTTACAGGCTGACGATATTGTGCACAGGGATGCACAGGCTGTTGTGCCTCCTGTTGTTACATATAGCTTAACAAAACCAGGAGAAGATCTTTTTACCGTGCTCGACTCAATGGTGGATTGGGCAGTTAAAAATGGTTCGGTTTAACTTCAGTGTTGTTTATACTATATCATTAAAAAGCACCTGACCTTCTGAGTAAGAGTTGATTAAAATACCATAAAGGCAGCAATTCAGGCACCTGGTTTTAAACTCCATTACCCGGAGCAGAGCATTTACCTCACCTTGACGTACCGAATACTACCCGCTGCCGAAGGCGCCCGCCCAAACGAACAGACCGGTATGAGCAAAGCAAAAGACTAACAGTACAAATGACATACGGAAGTGGCTTTCTGAAAATCAGAGGTCACCGTTTTGCATGCCAACAATTCATTTGCCTGAATGAAATAGGGTTCATTTCCGGTTAAGAAACATGAAGCTTAATCAATAGATACTGAAACAAGTTCAGCATCACGGACGATAAAATATGACTTTGGGTTTTAACCCCTTAATAATTACACAGCCTAGAGTATCATTATCCCCTTGATATTTCCTGCCTGTTTATAAACAGCTATTACCTCATCGGCATTTTGCACCTGTTTTTTTACCGTAATAGAAACATATTTTCCCGTTTTTGACGGTTGCTCCATAAATTCATCATCAGGTAAAATGGCACGCAAATCTTTTATTTTATCCAACCCCCCGGTGATGATAAATTTGAAATTATAAACTCCCGGGAACCGCTCAACACTTTCCAATTTCTCTTTTAAGTTCACATAAATGTCTGTACTCTTTCCCTCTGGGATATCAGTTAATTCAATATCCTTATTTATTCTTTTCTCTTCCATGATCAGATCCAATCAAAATCTATACCTAAACCATGAGTATGTAATTCTGACACATCGTTTAACTCAAAATCCGCCATTTTGATTGAATTAAAGGAATAACAGGTGTGACATATAAGTTTGACATCAGCTTAATATCTAAGCTTGTATTTAAAGCTATGGGTTTAGCCATGAATAGCAGCACAAATAACCTGCCTAAACCTTGGCGAAGCGGATACCGGCCTGGTGCATAAGGCCTGCAGGTGTATGAGCAAAGCAAAGGGCTACCGATACCAATGAAATACAGGTATTGCTTTTCTAAAAACCAAATAACGGTTTTACTATACCGACAACTAATTCGCAATAAAACATGAGCCTTCATTCAATAGATTCTGGAACAAGTTCAGAATGACGAGCGATAAAATATGATTTTGGGTTTTAAACTAATTACCAACACCTTTAGCAAAAAGCCATGGGAATTGTTATTTTTGAACCTCAAAAAAACAGGAGCCGATTTGGATTATTTAGCAGGATTAAACCCACAACAAAGAGCAGCAGTAGAAAACACAAAGGGACCGGTAATGATCGTTGCGGGTGCCGGTTCGGGCAAAACCAGGGTAATTACCTTCCGTGTGGCCCACCTGATCCAAACCGGTACCGATCCTTTTAACATCCTGGTTTTAACCTTTACCAACAAAGCGAGTAAGGACATGCGTGAGCGTATCAGTAAAGTGGTTGGTGCAGAGGCCAAAAATATCTGGATGGGCACTTTTCACTCCGTTTTTGCAAAAATTTTGCGTGTGGAGGCCGAAAAAATCGGTTATCCTAACAATTTTACGATTTACGATACTGACGATAGTAAAAGTGTAATCCGTGCCATCTTAAAAGAGATGCAACTGGACGACAAATTATATGCCCCGAATTTTGTTTACGGCCGGATTTCTTCGGCAAAAAACAACCTTATTTCGTGGGGAGAATACCAGGCCAACGATCAGATCCAGGCTGAGGATATCCAGAATAAACGACCGTTGTTGGGCCAGATTTACGAACAATACGCCAAACGCTGCTTTAGGGCCGGTGCAATGGATTTTGACGATTTATTGTTTAAAACCAATATCCTTTTAAAAGAGCATCCTGATGTTTTAAACAAATACCAGCAGAAATTCAGGTACCTGATGGTGGATGAGTACCAGGACACCAACTTTTCACAGTATACCATTGTTAAAAAGCTGGCTGCCGCCTATCAGAACATCTGTGTAGTGGGTGATGACGCACAGAGTATTTACGCTTTCCGTGGTGCAAACATCCAGAACATCTTAAATTTCGAACGCGATTATCCTGATTTAAAAGTTTATAAACTGGAGCAAAATTACCGTTCTACCCAAAATATTGTTGATGCAGCAAGCAGTATTATTGCCAATAACAAAAACCAGCTGGAAAAAAATGTGTTTTCAGAAAATGTTCCAGGCGACAGGATCAAAGTTTCACGTGCTTTTACCGACAATGAAGAAGGTAAACTGGTTGCCGAATCCATTATCCAGGAGCGTAGCCTAAAAGGTTATTCCTACCACGATTTTGCCATTCTTTACCGTACCAATGCGCAGAGCCGCGCAATGGAGGAAGGTTTACGCAAACTGAATATCCCGTATAGAATTTACGGGGGCACATCTTTTTATCAACGTAAAGAGATCAAAGATTTAATTGCTTATTTCCGCTTAACCTTTAACCCTAAAGATGAAGAGGCTATTAAACGGGTAATCAATTATCCGAAGCGTGGTATTGGCGATACTTCAATCGATAAGATTATCGTTGCAGCTGATCAGCACAACCTTACCATGTGGGATGTGATTTCGAATGCACACCAGTATGTAGACGGGCGTTTGGCCAATCAGCTGAATGATTTCTCCATGATGGTACAGAGTTTTCAGGCGGAGGCCAAAAAACTTGATGCCTACGATTCGGCCCTGTTTATCGCGCAGCATACAGGTATTTTAAAGGAATTATATACTGATGACAGTGTTGAAGGACGCGCACGCTACGAAAATATCCAGGAGTTATTAAATGGTATTAAGGAATTTGCCGAACGTGAAGATATAGAAGAAAAGGGGCTTGATATTTTTATGCAGGATGTGGCCCTTTTAACCAATGATGATAAAGACGGCGATAAAAATAAAGATACCGTTTCGTTAATGACGATCCACTCTGCCAAAGGTTTGGAGTTTAAAAACGTATTTATTGTTGGCTTAGAAGAGAATCTTTTCCCATCGCAAATGTCTGTTAACTCCCGTTCCGACCTGGAAGAGGAGCGCCGCTTGTTCTATGTGGCCATCACGCGTGCAGAGATCAAACTTACCCTTACCTATGCTACTTCACGCTACCGTTGGGGAACACTAACCAACTGCGAACCAAGCCGTTTCATCAATGAAATTAACCCAAGATTTTTAGAATTAGACGTTAAACCGGCCAAATCAAATTCTTTTGACGGTAATTTTGATGTTGAGCGAAAAACATGGACTTCACAGCCCCGCGATTTTTTCAGCAAACCAAAACCCGCACCAGGTGCAACGGCTTCTGCCCCATCGGCACGCCCTAAAACCACCTCATTACTGGCAAAAGCGCATATACCATCGCCAGGATTTAGCCCTTCGCAACCACACGAATTTCAGGTGGGCATGGAAGTAGAACATGAAAAATTCGGTTTCGGAAAAATCGTCAGCCTTGAAGGGACATTACCCGATGTAAAAGCAACGGTATTTTTTCAGGGATTGGGCAATAAACAGTTACTGCTTAAATTTGCGAAACTGATGATTGTGAAGTAATTTTTTCACCACAAAGGCACCAGGTGAGGAAGAAAATTAATCTAAACTTTGTGCTTTTGTGTCTTTGTGTTTCATTATGGAAAATAGAATAAGAATAATGAAACGACTATTCTTTCAGTTTGCCTCCTTTATCTTTTCTATCAGTGGCCTTTACGGTGAAAACCACTTGAAAAAACACAAAATTATCCTTAATATTGAGGTCGGTTCTCCCGATTACAAACCATGCAACTTACCAGGTTAGAAATTAAAGGTTTTAAGAGCTTTGGCGATAAAGTGACCATCAATTTTAATGAGGGGGTTACCGCTATTGTTGGTCCTAATGGTTGCGGAAAATCGAATGTTATCGATGCCATGCGTTGGGTTTTGGGCGAACAGAGTACCAAAGCGTTGCGATCGGAAAAGATGGAGAACATCATTTTTAACGGAACAAAAAACCGTAAACAGGCACAGCTCGCTGAAGTTTCGCTAAGCTTTGATAATACCAAGAACATCCTTCCTACCGCGTACTCACAGGTTACCGTAACCCGTAAACTTTATCGAAACGGCGATAGCGAATACCGTTTAAACGATGTGCAGTGCAGGCTAAAAGATATTACCGATCTTTTTCTGGATACCGGAATCGGCTCTGACAGTTATTCGATTATCGAGCTCAAAATGGTTGATGAGATCATTACCAATAAAGAGCACAGCCGCCGTTCCCTGTTCGAGGAAGCTTCCGGAATTTCGAAATACAAACTACGTAAGAAACAGACTTTCAACAAATTAAAAGATACAGAAGCCGACCTGGAGCGTGTTGAAGATTTGCTCTTCGAAATTGAAAAAAACCTTAAAACATTAGAAAACCAGGCCCGTAAAGCAGAACGGTATTATAAATTAAAAGAACAATACCGCGAATTGAGCGTACAATTGGCAACCCATCGTATTGCTTTCTTTCGTACCGATTTAAATGCCTTAGAAATACAGGAGCAGAATCAACAGGTTAACCGTACAGAACTTAGCGCCAAAATTGATGCCGGCGAAGCCGAACTGCAAAAGCTTAAGCTGGATAGCATCAGCCAGGAGAAAAACCTTTCTGTGCAACAAAAAGCTACAAATGAGTTTGTTTCCAAAATCCGTGCCTACGAGAGCGAGAAAAAAGTAAAGAACGAACAGATGCGCTTTTTACAGGAAAAGGAAACACGTTTATCTGCCGAGCTCGAAAAAGATAAAAACCAGGTTAACCACATTAAATACAACATTAAGCGTTTAAATGAAGAAGTAGCCACAGAAACAGCTGTTTTTAGCCGCCTGGAATCGGATCTGAAGAGCTTGAAATCTGCGTTAGACACTTTGCGGGAACAACAACAGACGGAGAAAAACAGAATTGACAACCTGACCAGATCCGTTAATGAACTGCAGAACAGTGTATATCAGTCGCAAAAAGAAATAGATATCTTAAACATTCAAAAAGATGCCCTTGTACAGGAAAGCAACCGGAATGTTGATGATACGGAAACCAAAACCTTAGAATTAAAAGCATTTGATCATGCTTTGGCCGAGCTGGATATACAGGTTAGGGAAAAACAGTCCCATATTAAAAACCTCACTGAAGCTGAAGAAATCTTAAAAGAAAAATTGGCCGATTCGGAAATTAACTTAAGTTCGAACAAGGAAAAATTAGCGGCCGAAAACCGTAAAAAAGATGCCAAGCAGAACGAATATAACCTGACTAAATCGTTGGTCGACAGCCTGGAGGGTTTTCCGGAATCCATTCGTTTTTTAAAGAAAAACAATGCTTTTGCCAAAAGTGCCCTGCTCCTTTCCGACATCTTATTCTGTAACGAGGATTACCGGATTGCCATAGAAAACTACCTCGAACCGGTAATGAACCACTACGTGGTCGAAAAATATACCGATGCTGTTCAGGCCATTAATCTTTTAACCGACGCCAGCCGTGGAAGGGCAAATTTCTTTATTTTAGAAAATATTCCTGATAAAAACCCGCTTATTGGTACACACGAAGGCTTAGTTTCTGCTTTATCGGTGATTGAGGTCGACAAAAAATACCAGCAGCTCTGCAACCTGCTTTTACAAAATGTATATATTGCAATCGCCGAGCAGGAAAACCTATTCAAAGAAACACCAACCGATAGTTTAACCATTTTAGCAAAAAACGGGAAGTACGCACAGACCAAATTCACCTTATCGGGTGGTTCTGTTGGTTTATTTGAGGGTAAAAGAATTGGCCGTGCCAAGAATTTAGAAAACCTGGCTAAAGAAATTAAAGCCTCAGAATCACTGATCAACCAGTATAATACCGCTATAAAAGTTGAAACTGACAATATTTTTGCCTTAAAAGAGGCTTCAAAAATCAATCAGATCAATGCTTTACAGCAGGAAATGAACCGTTTAAACAACGAACACATTTCGGTGCAGACCCGTCGCGATCAATACCAGGAATTTATCACCACCAGCGAAAACCGCAAGACCGATATTGCCCAAAAAATCGTGTCGATAGAAAAAGCCTTATCAGAAAAATTACCTGCACTCGTTCAACTGCAAAAAGACCAGCAGGAAGCGCATGTTAACCTGCAGGAACAACAGCTTAATTATCAGGAAATTGCCGACCAGGTAAATGAAAGCGCAGGTAAGTACAATCAAGACAATATCCGTTTCCACCAACAACAGAATAAACTATCGGGCCTCGAAAAAGATTTAGATTACCGTTTCGTACAGGAGGAGGCGTTGAACAAACGTATTGCCCAAAACGACAAAGAGTTACAGGAAACGTTAACCCAGATTACCGCAACGTTACAACATACCGATCTGAACGATGATACGCTCTTAGAAATGTACCAGCAACGTGAGGAAATGGAAAAAGCGCTTGCCGAAGCCGAACAGGCTTATTTTACGAGCAAAGGAAGTATCAACGAAGTTGAAAACGACCTGACCAATATCCGTAAAAACCGCGAAGAAACCGATTTTCTGTTAACCGAGATCAAGGATAAAAAGAATGCTTTAAAAATAGATTTAAATGCACTAAAAGAGCGTTTAGCAGTCGAATTTAATATCGATATTAATGATCTTTTAGAAACCGAGCATGAAATTGAAGCGCTGGAAAGCGAGTTCGAGATCCGTCAAAAAGTAGAAAAGATGAAGCGCCAGCTGGATGAGTTTGGGGCCATCAACTCGATGGCGATGGAAGCCTTTAAAGAAATGGAAGAGCGTTATACCTTCATCCAGAACCAGAAAAAAGATCTCAATGCAGCCAAAACTGATCTTTTACAAACCATCAAAGAGATCGACGACACCGCAAAAGATAAATTTATGCAGGCTTTTACCCAGGCCCGCGAACATTTTATCGTGGTATTCCGTTCTTTGTTTAACGAGGAAGACAGCTGCGACCTGATTTTATCCGATATTAACAATCCATTAGAGGCCGATATCGACATAGTGGCCCGTCCGAAGGGTAAAAGGCCATTATCGATCAATCAATTATCGGGTGGTGAAAAAACGCTAACCGCTACCGCCCTGTTATTTTCACTTTACCTGTTAAAACCTGCGCCTTTCTGTATTTTCGACGAGGTTGATGCCCCATTGGATGATACCAACATCGATAAATTCAACAATATTATCCGCAAATTCTCAGATCAGTCGCAGTTTATCATTGTATCACATAACAAACGTACCATTGCCAGTACCGATATTATTTATGGTGTAACCATGGTAGAGCAAGGCGTTTCGAGGGTCGTGGCTGTCGATTTAAGGGAAGTGGCGGCATAGCATATTCCAGGCCCTGCAGGTTTTAAAAACCGGTGAAGCCTAAGGGGTTACAATAGCACACCTCAATTTTAGACCAAGCAATCTTTTATTAGCAATTTTTTTAATTTGAAAATGAAAGCAACAGCTTTTGTCGGCCTTCAGTCCTGCTGTACACTATAGCCTCGCGAAAAGCTCGGGCTGCTGCTTCCAGCAGGTTTAGCAATGCAATACAGTACAAAAAACAGCGTTTGCAGTTCTATATCCTAATAATTAATATCTTTAGGAAATTTTAGACGGGTAATCGTCTTTTCGAGCGAAGTGTAATACAGTCGAGAAATCTGCATCAACAGCTCTCTCACATGGCTTAATGCCGAAACGACGCCCCGTAAAGACGATTTTACTTATTGTAATCATAAAATATGAAAATCCTATATGCCCTTCCCTTAGCCATGATGCTAAGCTGCTGTTCATCAGTGAAGAACAAAAGCACCAGTAGCAATGAAAAGCTTGACACCCAACTCCTTAAAGACGTTGAAGTACTGGCTTCAGACGCTTACCAGGGCAGGAAAACGGGCACCAAAGGTGCAGAAATGGCCAGGACCTATATTATTGAACGTTTTCTGAAGCTGGGTCTAAAATCTTATCCTCAACATGTAAACTATGCCCAGGAATTCACTTTTAATGGCAGAAATGGTTCAAAAATAAACGGGACCAATATTATTGGATACATTCCCGGTAAAAATAGCAACGTTATTGTGGTATCGGCTCATTACGATCATTTAGGTGTGATTAAAGACGAGGTTTTTAATGGTGCCGACGATAATGCTTCGGGTACAGCCGGATTGTTAAAAATTGCAGCTTACTTTGCCAAACACAAACCCACCAACACCATAATTTTTGCTGCGTTTGATGCAGAAGAAATGGGCTTACAAGGCGCGAAAGCATTTGTAGGCAATCCGCCGGTGAACATTAATACCATTGCGATCGATCTCAATATGGATATGATCAGCCACAGTGATAAAGGCGAACTATATGTATGCGGAACATTCAAACATCCTGATTTAAAGAAATATGTAGATACGACCCGAACCAATATCAAAGTTCTTTTTGGTCATGACGACCCCAAACAGGGCCACGACGACTGGACCAACCAGAGCGATCAGGGTGCATTTAACGCTAAAAATATTCCCTTCCTGTATTTCGGTGTTGAAGACCATAAAGATTACCACAAAGCAACCGACGAGTACAACAGCATTACCCCTGCATTTTTTAGTAAAGCCGCCGAGGCCGTTTTAGATGTGGTAAAACGCATTGATGCGCAATCGGGTTTACAGCAATTACTTAAAGACAAGATGATTATGATGGACAATCCTCAAAAATCACAGAAGTTTTAATTACTACTTCTCCATCCGCTATAAAGAGATTAAAACCTGCCCTAACCGGCAGGTTTTTTTATACCATCCCATTTATTAAAAAAATAAAACACTGACTATCAAATAGTTAAAACAAATACTATAAAAATAGTTTGAAAACTAGTTTTATAGTATTAACTTCATTTAAGCAAACTATAAAAATAGTTACTATGATTAAAGAACTTACAAAAGCAGAAGAACAGATTATGCTCATCCTTTGGGAAATGGGCGAAGCCTTGGTAAAGGATGTAATTGAAAAAATGAACGAGCCTAAACCCGCTTACAACACGGTTTCTACCGTAATCAGGGTTTTGGAAGGAAAAGGCTTTGTCGATCATAAGGCCATTGGCAATACCTACATCTACTTCCCTATTGTAAAAGAAACTGATTATAAACGCTTTGCTTTAAATAAAGTAATGAACAATTATTTCGAAAACTCGTATGAAAGCCTGGTTTCGTTCCTGGTAAAAGAAAAAAGTATGAGTACCAAAGAACTCGATGAAATTATCCAATTGGCAGAAAAACTTAAAAACAACAAGTGATGAACTGGTTATATTACTTACTCGAAGCCAATCTATACCTCGTCATGTTTTATGGGTTTTATAGGTTGTTCCTCCACCATGATACTTTTTACGCCTTAAACCGGTATTACCTCATTTTCAGCTCAATACTGGCTTTTATACTCCCGTTTTTTCAACTCGGCTTTCTAAAAAAAGAAGTCGTAATCAGTTATGCAACATTTACCGGAACTCCGGAAACGCCATCACTTTTTACCCTTGAAAATGGCTTGTTGTTATTGTATGCCATCATCTCACTGGTTTTCATTTTAAAAATTTGCCTGGGATTACACAAGCTTCAAAGCATGATCCGTAAAGCTACAAAGATTAAAGAAAACCGTATTACCCTAATCGAGATCAAAAACTCCAAAATGGCCTTTTCGTTTTTCAATTTCCTGTTTATCGATCCCGAACTTGATCAGAAAACAACCATTTTAAAACATGAAATGGTTCATATCAGGCAAAAACATAGTGTAGATATTCTTTTATTTGAAATGATCCAGATTTCCAGCTGGTTTAATCCAATAGCCTATCTCATCAAGAACGATATTAAGCTCATCCACGAATACCTGGCAGACGAAGTAACTACCAATAAAGATATTGCCAAATACGAGTATGCCATGTTTCTGATCCAAAACTCGTATGATAATCAAAAAGTTAGCCTAACCAATCATTTTTTTAATTCGTCATTATTAAAAAACAGAATAAGTATGTTAAATCAAAAAAAATCGGCAAAATGGGCCAGGCTCAAATTGTTGTTTATCCTTCCGCTAACCGGATTGATGCTATGCCTGTCTACGATGGCATTCACAAAAGATTATGCGACCATCCAACTTGGGCAAAAAAAGGAAAGTTTAGCCATCGTTTTCCAAGACACCACCAAGAAAAAAGCCGCCAAGAAGAACTTACCACCATCCCCACCTAAAGAACCGGGCCAAATAAAATCTAAAAAAGTTAAGGAAATCACGATAAATGAACCACTTATCGTTACTGATCATAAAAGATTACCACCACCGCCACCAGCTCCTGGCCCTTTAAAATCAAAAAAACCTGGTCAACCGAAAGTTAATGAGGTTCGCTTCCCTCTTCCTATTGTAAAAAAAGATAAAAAGGACATGCCGGCACCACCGCCGCCACCGGTTGAACCAAAGCCAGCCAAAAGCGGAAATGACAGTGAAACAATTACCGGTATTGCCGTAACCAATGATGATAATAAGGCACAATCTATTACAAGTACCTCACCGGCAGAACAAAAGGATTTAAAACCTGTAACTGTTGTTGGCTACCCAAGTACAGGCAATAAAAGTACAATTCCCGTTAAAAAGGTAAAAGGAATAAAGATCGAAGAAGTTATCGTGGTGGGTCAGCCCAGCAAAAAACAATAATTACTGCGGTACGTAAACCACATACTTGGTTTCGAAGAAATCTTCTTCAAAATAAGCTGAAAGCGGATATAGTTCTGCTTTCAGTTTAGATTCTTTGATTTCTTCAGCCAAATCGCCACCTTTTAAATACAGGATCCCATTCGGAATGGCGTTAATCGATTCTTTTTTAAATTTACCTTGTATCCAGGGATAAAACTCACCTAAACGGGTAACTGCCCGTGAAACCACGAAATTAAACTTTTCTTTAACCTGTTCGGCCCTTAAATGATCGGCTCTTAAATTCTTTAAACCTAATGCCGCAGCCACTTCCTTTACCACTTTAATTTTTTTCCCGATAGAGTCTACCAGGTAAAATTGCGTATCAGGAAATAAAATGGCCAAGGGAACACCTGGAAAACCACCACCTGTGCCCACATCCAATACAGATTCGCCGGCTTTAAAAGTACACACCTTAGCGATTCCTAACGAATGCAATACGTGGCGCTCATATAACTCTTCAATATCTTTTCTCGAAATTACATTGATCTGCGCATTCCAAAAGCTATACAATTCGAACAGCTTTGAAAACTGCGCCATTTGTTTTTCGCTTAAATCAGGGAAATATTTTAAAATGATATCGGGCTTTACATCAGGCATATTATGATCTCTAAAGGATTATTGATTATTTCCAGTTTACTTTTTTCTTACCAAAAAGGGCTAAAAATCCATTCAGGGTTAAAAATACAAACAAAAGTATATCTAAAATCGGGAACCACCAACGCAAATCGCCATAGCTTAACCTTTTCAGTAGCTTTGGATAGATGAAACACCTGATGAGAATACTTAATGCCAATATCCCCAAGGCTATATATTGTGACTCACGGCTAAAAAACATACATACAGCAAAAAAGCCATAAAACAAAAACTGGAATACGATCTGCAGGCTCAAAATAAATTTATGCTTGGGTTTATAAAGTTTACCCGCTCCAAAATGCCTCTTCTTCTGTCTCAGGTAACCACGCCAGGTTTTATTTGGTTCGCTCCAAACATGACTGTCGCGATGTAAACGGATTTCCGTATTGTATTTAGTTGCGTGTGCATTTACAAATAAATCGTCGTCACCGGATGGAATGTGCATGTGTGCAGCAAAGCCTTTATTCTTAAAAAAAAGCGATTTTTTGTAAGCCATATTTCGCCCTACCCCCATATACGGCATCCCTTTTAATGCAAATGACAGGTAATTTACTGCTGTAAAAAAGGTTTCAAACCGGATCAGCGCATTTAAAAGGGTTCGTTTTTTCATATAAGGAGAATACCCCAATACAATTTCTGTGTTTTCATCGGCCGGCTGCTGCATATCCATTAGCCAGTGTTCAGAAGCAGGTATACAATCGGCATCGGTGAAAACCAGCCAATCATATTTGGCAGCCTTTATCCCCATGGTTACGGCAAACTTTTTGCCGGCAATAAACTTATCATTGTCTAAAATCTTAACCACTTTGAGCCTGGAATACTTCTTCTCCAATTGTTCTAAAAACTCGCCGGTACCATCCCAGGAGCGATCATTAACCACAACCACCTCAAATTCAGGGTAATTCTGGCTAAATAACGAAGGAAGATACTGTTCTAAATTTACAATTTCATTCCTCGCACATACAATAACACTTATGGGCTTACGTGCCGATAACGGCACCTCTTCAATCGCCACCCTGGCCAGTTTCAGGTGAACAAAAAGGACATAATAGAGTTGAACCAAAAGGCAAAAAGCCAATATCGAGAGCAGGATAATTTCAAGTGGGGTTACGATCACGATGGTAAAATAAACAGGCGCAAATTTCTCATTTTTAATCTGTAAAACACTTTTATGTGGATAAAAAATTAAACAAAATAATGCCCTCAATTTTTGCTATTTTTGGCAGATTTTTGACGAGTAAAAACACATTATGAAATTTAGTTTACAGGCTAACGATCCATTATCAAAAGCCAGGGCCGGGACGGTAACAACCGCTCATGGTGAAATACAAACCCCTATTTTTATGCCTGTGGGCACTGCCGGAACGGTAAAAGCCGTGCACCAGCGCGAACTTAAAGATGATATCGACGCAAAAATCATTCTGGGAAATACTTATCACCTTTATTTAAGGCCGGGCCTTGATACCTTGGAAAAAGCAGGGGGATTACATCAGTTTATCGGCTGGGACCGCCCGATATTAACCGATAGTGGTGGTTACCAGGTATATTCTTTAAGTAAAGTGCGTAAAATCAAGGAGGAAGGCGTTACTTTTCACTCCCATATCGACGGCTCTAAACACCTTTTCACTCCGGAATACGCCATGGATATCCAGCGTACCATTGGTGCAGATATCATTATGGCATTTGATGAATGTACGCCATACCCCTGCGATTATGCTTATGCGGCGCAATCGATAAAAATGACACACCGTTGGTTAAAACGCTGCTGTGAGCGTTTTGACTCAACAGAACCCAAATACGGTTTCGACCAAACGCTGTTTCCTATCGTACAGGGTTCAGTATATAAAGATCTGCGGATTAAATCTGCAGAATTTATTGCCAGCATGGGCCGTGAAGGCAATGCCATTGGCGGCTTATCGGTTGGCGAGCCTGCAGAAGAGATGTACGCAATGACAGAAGTAGTGTGCGACATATTACCGGCAGAAAAACCACGTTATCTAATGGGTGTGGGTACACCCATCAATATCCTGGAAAACATTGCATTAGGTGTGGATATGTTCGACTGTGTAATGCCTACCAGAAATGCAAGAAACGGGATGCTTTTTACCAGAAACGGGATCATCAACATCAGGAACAAGAAGTGGGAAAACGATTTTTCGCCGTTGGATGCCGAGAGCGACCTGCATGCCGACCAGGTAACCAGTAAAGCTTATTTAAGGCATTTGGTGCACAGCAATGAGATGCTTGGCGCACAAATTGCTACCTTGCATAACCTGCATTTCTATCTTTGGTTAGTAAAACAGGCCAGGGAGAAGATTATTAGTGGTGAATTTTACGAGTGGAAAAACAAAATGGTTAAAATATTAGGCAATAAGCTATAAAATGAATCTGTTAAAAGGAAGGATAAAAATCATCGATCAGTATATTATCGGCAAATACCTGGGTACATTTATTTATACCCTCGCTATTTTCGTAATCATTATTGTGGTGTTCGACCTATCTGAAAAGATGGATGATTTTATGAAAAGCGGACTGAGTTTTTGGGGAATCCTCTCTAAATATTATGCCGGTTCCATTCCTTTTTATGTAAACATGCTCTCGCCGTTAATCAATTTTATTGCCGTAATTTTCTTTACGGCCAAGATGGCCGATCAGACAGAAATCGTTCCGATTTTAAGTGGAGGTGTTAGTTTTAACCGTTTTTTGTTTCCTTACCTGGTATCGGCTTCGATCATTTTCTCTGCCAACCTGCTCTCCAACCTGTACATCCTTCCTTATACCAATACCCTGAAAAATAGTTTCGAAAACACTTATGTAAAGCGTAACGACCCGTCGTCAAAATCTAAAATCCACATGAAACTGGATGATAGGACCTATATCTACATTGATAATTTCGATAACAAAACAAATTCGGGCTACCGCTTTTCGCTTGATAATTTTAATGGTGATATTTTAACCAAAAAAATTGTAGCAGAGAATATCAAGTGGGATTCGCTAAAGCGCAAATGGCAATTAACGAATTATTCTATCCGAAAGATCGACGGCCTTAAAGAAACCATGGTTTATGGTAACGGAAAATTAAAGGATACCATCCTGGATATGCGCCCGGACGATTTCTCTGCTTATGATAATGTAGTGCAAAATTTAACCACAAAGGAACTTTCAGATAAAATCAGAAAAGAAAAAATACGTGGAACCGGTATCATGAACGATCTTCAGTTCGAAAAATATAAACGTTACCTCCATCCTCTTTCTGCTTATGTATTAACGCTTATAGGTGTAGCACTATCGTCACGTAAAGTACGCGGAGGTGTAGGCGTATCACTAGGCATCGGGATCTTTATCAGCTTTGCTTATATCGTATTTAACCAGTTTACGCAGATGTTCTCTACCAAGGGTGGATTACCTCCATTTGCGGCAGTTATTATGCCTACGCTCTTCTTTGGGCTATTAGGTTTTTACCTGTTAAGGAAAGCGCCAAAATAGCAATGGAAACCACCAGGAAAAATCTGCTCATTCTTCATCTTACCGTATTTGTCTGGGGCTTTACAGGCGTGCTTGGAAAAATAATCTCCATCGATGCTGTGCCAATGGTTTGGTACCGGGTACTCATTGCAGCCGCCACACTTTTTGCCTGGTTTTTGATCACGCGGAAGAACATCAGGATCAGCAAAAAACAGTTTATTCAGTTCTTTTTAACAGGAGGAATTGTTGCCATTCACTGGATATTTTTTTTTCATGCCATCAAAGTCTCTACCGTTTCGGTTACATTGGTATGCCTTTCCTCTTTCACTTTATTTACCGCTATTTTAGAGCCGCTGATTAAAAAACAGCCTATACAAATGGGCGATATCCTGATCGGATTATTGATTATTTTAGGCATTTACATGATCTTTAAATTTGAAGGCCAATATACGTTGGGAATTATTTTTGGTTTGCTGGCTGCTGTGGCCTCAGCTCTTTTTTCAACCATCAATTCGACATTGGTACAAAAAAGCGATCCTGCAATTATTGGTTTTTATGAACTGGTTGGTGCGCTTTTCTGGATCACCATATACCGCCTCTACGACGGAACTTTATTGCATACGCCCTTTAACCTGAGTACAAAAAACTGGTTCTATTTAACACTTCTTGGCACGCTCTGTACGTCAGTTGCCTATGTTGCAGGCGTTGCAGTAATGCGAACGTTATCTGCCTTCAGAACGGCTTTAATTACCAACCTCGAGCCTGTTTACGGTATTCTCCTGGCTTTTATTTTCTTTCAGAATAAAGAACAGATGACAGGTGGTTTCTACATCGGTGCAACGATTATTTTAGGATCAATATTCTTATACCCCATCTATAAAAAAAGAAAGAACAAGCTGTAGCTATTGGCGAAAATCGGGCCTGCAGTTTTGATAAAATCTTCACATTAATAAGGAGCCATTAACCGGTGTAGCACTGATCAAAAATCCTTACCGGATTACGCTTTTATTTGCAGATATAAACTACACTTAAACGACAACAACCTATTAACAGCCGGTTCAAAAAAGGGCACCCCGGATAGGCATTAACTGCCAGAGACAGCTTTCCGATGTATAGAATTTCACCTGCTAATCAGGCAAAAAAAAAGCGCTCCATATTCACAACTTTAAAAAGCTAATTCCATTGACCGGATCACCAAAACTTTCCGGTAATAAAAATCGACCCTGTTAAAATCGATCGATGAAACCCAGACATTCCACTCCTTTTTTAGCATCAAAATTCGTCATCTATTTATAGCTGGTTACAGCCAGAACAGCATCTAAAATCACGAACAGATGACCGTCCTTTCAATAATAAAACATATCCTAAAACTATTCCATTCAACATCCAAAAGGATAAAAATCCCACCACTAAAAATTAAATTTCAGGTATAAAAAACCGCTGAATCAAAAGACCAAAAAACAACAACTTATGGAGGGTAATAGCTGATAAAAAAATATGAAAATCACCCTCCAAAAAAAGAGCTAAAAACCCCGGATATAATCCTATAAAAAACCTCGAACCAACCTATAAAAAAGACTTAAAATACAATAAAAACAAACCAGTAAAAAAGCATAAAATAGATATAGAAACAACACATAAACCTACCACAAACCGGAGCTGAAATCAGCGTTGAATTTCACCTAAAATTACACACTTACTTAAATCGTAAACCCATGAAATGGGATGGCCAGGTTCTTCCTAAATAACCATTATTTTTAGCTTGTTCTTGCATTAAGATTCGGAACTGAAATAGAGAAGTTCAATCTAAACACCTGATATTATCGCATCCGGTATTGGCGAAAGAACCAGCTGTGTGCAATCAAAAAATCAGTAAGATTTTAACCAACAGCCGTAAGAAAACCTAGAAAAAACAGGCTGATCAGCACCGCATAATTCAGTCTTTTCAACTCCATACCGATTAAAACCTTACCTATTTAATCAGATAAAAAATTAATATAAATTCCGTCAAAAACGCGGCTTAAACCACCATAAAGGCACTTTTTATTATACAATACAATTTTTCCGAAAATTTATTCAAAATTCATTTTACCTGGGAAATATCGCAAGGAAACTGCATTATCCCGGTAAAAAACGAGCGTTTTACCGGCCAAAAACGTAAAAAAAACATACAAATCAGCATACCGGAACCAAAATTCAGGCCGAAATTCTGAACCTGAAATCTTGCTTTTAACCATAAAAAACCTGGATTTTAAACGATCAGCCAGTGGCATTCCTAACCGCCAGCATTGATAAACCACCAGTTGTGAAAGTTAAATTTGGAGTCTGATCATAGAAAGATGGCCGAATCATGAAGCAAAAAAATAAAGACATTTTGTCACAAGTCACAATCATACCAATCAAATTGAATTTTAAAATCTCCCATCAATTTAGAGATTCTTTCATATAATTTTTAAAAATTTTTGGCTTTAAAAATCAAATTTCTGACCGTAAAAAAATCCAATTTACCGGAAGAATTTTTCTCTACCCAACCAAATAGCCCTGGCAATCTAAACCCTATCAACCCTACCGGATGATTCCAAAATCAGCATGGCGAAGGCACCAACTTTGACGATTGAAACGGGGTATAACCTTTCATACAAAAATTTAAAAAGCCACAAAAATTTTCCATAAAAACCGATTAATAAGTGTAAATTAAGTTAATCAATTTCAATTGATAAAAAATGGGAAGAGGCGCTTGAATTTGATATAAAAATGAGCTTAAAATCATAAAAAAAACCAACAATAAATAAATTTATATAAATTCATTAATAACTATAAATCAGTTAATTAAAACATTTAACATAAATTAAAAATTTACAATTTCAGACCCCTTAAAAATTTAAAAAACTAATTATTTTAGCAAATATTTTAGATGAATTTAAAACAAATCAATAATAAATTAATTATCAAGTATTTAAGTGCGATTACTTTAAGTTTTATTTCGCCATCGGTTTTTGGACAGATTTTCAGCACGGCACAAAACCCACTTAGTGTAAAATGGAACTATATTTCATCGGGAGGCTTTAAAATCATCTACCCTGAAGAATTAGAAAAGGAAGCCCAAAGAATGGCCAATACCCTACCCTATATTTATACCAAAATTGGACTAGGTTTACGGCAGCAAAAAACGACTATCCCACTCCTGTTACAGAACCGCGGAACGGTGGCAAACGGCTTTGTTCAGCTGGGTCCGAAGAAGTCGGAATTCTATGCCACACCCCCTCAGTTTTTCGATAGTCAGGATTGGTTAAACAACCTCGCTGTACATGAACTTCGGCACGTCGCACAGTTTGACAAGTTGACAGGAACGCAGACACATCCCTTTCCTGAGCTGGTTTACTTTGCCTATTTTGGAGCAGGCATCCCGACATGGTTTTTCGAAGGTGATGCCGTTGTAAATGAAACCGCACTCACCTATTCGGGCCGGGGCCGTCAGCCGGGTTGGATCATGCCTTACCGGGCTACAATTTTAGAAGGTAAAAAATTTACATACAGCAAAGTCTATTTTGGTTCGAACAAAGACGTTACTCCGGGTTACTACCAAACCGGGTATTTGATGGTTGCGGATATGAAAGAAAAATACGGCCAGTTCATTTCCGATAGTTTACTTAGCGACATCAGAAAAAGACCGGTGAGGCCTTACCCATTTTCGAAAAGCCTAAAAAAATACACCGGAAAAAATACGCGCCAATATTTTCTGGCCACCCAAAACAAACTTGCCGAAAAGTGGAAAATACAGGAAGAAAAATCTGCTCCGGAAAAGTATGAAAGTCTAAATCAAAAAACATCGTTTGCCACAAATTATTTTTTACCGGCGAGGCTTAATAATAGCCAGATTTTAGCACTCAAAGAAAGTAAGACCGATGCCCGGTATTTTGTACTGATCAACGAAGATAAAACAGAGCAAAAATTATTCGGAATCGGCTACCAGGAACAACCTTGGTTCAGCCTGAAAAACGGCCTTTTGGTTTGGGACGAAATCCGTTACGATCCGAGATATAAACAGCGGAGTTATAGTGTAATCTGCTCATATAATTTAAAGACAAAAAAATTCAATAAACTCAGCAGCAAAAGCAGGCTCTTCTCCCCTAGCCTCTCTGCTGATGGAAAGAAAATCATTGCAGCCAAAGTTGAGCTCAACAACCAGTTCAACCTGGTAGAAATCGATGCGGCTTCAGGAAGGATTTTAAAAACCTACCCCAATCCCGGAAACGAAATTTTGCAAACACCAAGCTTCGATAAGAGTGGAAACCAAATTGCTTACATCGGTGTAACAGAAAAAGGAAAAAGTTTGTGGCTGATGGAAGGAGAAAAAAAATCAGCGTTGATTTCGAACAGCCGGCAACAGCTCAGTCGCCCGGTTTTTATTAACGGTAAAATTGTTTTCAATGCGCATTTCAATGGCATCGATAATATTTATGCAATTGATCCGGTTTCAAAGAAAATAACAGCACTTAGCGCATCGCCATACGGTGCCTTTAACCCCACCGAAACCGGTGATGGAAAAATCATTTTTAACGACTATAAAATCAACGGCTACGAAATTGCCGAAACCGCCCTTACAGAAAAACCAATAGGTGAAAATAACTTTGTCGATTTTTCGGCCGCAGCAGAAAAGCAGGAAAACGTTGGGAATGTTTTTGACGATATACCAGATAGCACTTTCCAGTCTAAACGCTATCACCAGGCACTAAATCTTTTCAGCATTCATAGCATTATCCCGGTAATTGATAACGAATATGTTTTTGGCCTGGAACTGCAATCGAACAACCTGCTTAATACGCTGGATTTTTATTCAGGCGCAAAATACCACCGCGATTTAAAACGTTTTGAATACACAGCAGATATTAGCTATAAGGCGCTTTATCCTGTATTTAGTGTTCTGTATCGCAACCGTCCGAAAAGAACGTTCTACCGGGCTAAAAATGTGGTACAGCAAGGCGATTGGAGAGAGAACTATATAAAGCTTAATGCATCCCTTCCATTATCGTTCAACACCCGTAACGAGAACTATGCTTTTGCGCTGAATACGGCGACCAGTTTTACACAACGGTACATGCCAGAAAACATGCCGGCTGGTTTTATCCGGGAGCTTAAATTCCCGATGGAATATAATTTCACTTTCAACCACAGTGTACGTACCACCGAAAGAGACATTGCGCCCAGGTGGGCACAGGTGCTCAGGGCTACTTACAACCACCAACCTTTCGACAAGAATTTAAAAGGAGAAATTTTAGCACTCGAAAGTTTCCTTTACTTTCCAGGCTTCGCAAAGAACCATTCCTTCCTGGCGAGCTTTAATTACCAAAAAGCAAGCGGGGTAAACCAGTATGCAACGGAGATTGCAATCGTGTACGGATACAACAACATCCTGGCAAAAAGTAAACTGCAGAACAGCCTGCTTTTTAACTACCGCTTTCCATTTGCCTTTCCTGATTGGGAGTTAGGCCCGCTGGCTTATGTAAGGAATTTCAGGGCGGGTTTATTTTGCCATTATGAGAACATCGGCAAGGGCACTACCCTTAACGATCCTAAAACCTACGGCGTAGAATTAAACACCAGTGTAAACCTTTTGCGCTATCAGCCTGTTGTAGACTTAGGGGCAAGATTGGTTTTTGTCAACCAGATTTACAATCAAAATCCGATATTAGAGTTTTCATTTAATTATAGCTTTTAAACCATGAGTGCAAAAACAATTTCGATTATTATACTTACGGCATTACTAACCATTTTTTTAATGGTAAACACCGACCCTGTAGATTTTGATTTTTTGGTGGCTACGGTTCCGGTATCCAAACTTTTGGTTATCGGCGTCTGCATCATCATCGGTTTCATTATTGGCTTTGTTGTAGGCCGGCCACGAAAAACATTGAGTAGTTATGACGACGATATTGAGCGGAAAGCACAAACTACCGACAGCAAAAAGGAATTAAGTGATGAGGATAGGGATTACATCAGCTAGTGCCAGGATTGAACAGGATTATTAGATTCCAGTGCTTTGATCATCCATAGACAGATCGTCATCTCGACTGGAACGCAGTGAAACGGAGGGATCTGTTTTGATAGATCTCTCGGCTTTGTTGCACTTCGCTCGAGATGATGGCAACTTAGGATAATGATCTTCTTAAACTTTCTTTCAATCACATTGGTTTTTATATAATAGATCATTATCGGAATAAAGGATATTTCTTTAGTGGTTAAGCGCGGTCATGATTTCCCCATACAACAAGCCACTTCCCCCACCGTAATGCTGGATAATTTTCAGGCCGGGCCTGATTCCGGTCAGTTTTGCTCTTAATGCTTTTTCACATTCGGCATCAATTCCGTTTCCGAGCAGAACCAGGTCAAGGTGCTGTTCATTGCAAATAGCAATGGCCTCATCATCCGTGCATACGCAGATCCCTTTCCACTCAGGCCTGGCATTTAACAGGCGGCTCATTACCGTGGTAATTTCAGTATCCCTTCCGATATAAAGTATGGTAGTTTGCATAGTTCTTTAATAAATAAACCCCGCAGGCTTAAAACCTGCGAGGTTTGGTTGTGTATTTTTAATTCAATTCCATCGGAACATCCATCAATAAAACTTCAGCCCCGGCGGTATTGGCTTTAAAGCTGATGCTATCGGTATCCCAAATTCCTAATGCATCTCTTTTGCCCAGCACCTGTCCGTTGATGGTTACTTCTCCATTGATTACGAAAGCATAAACACCGTTACCTGCTTTTTTGATTTTATACTCAGTTTCGAAGCCTTCATCAAAATTACCCAGCGAAAACCAAGCATCCTGATGGATCCAAACGCCTGCATCGTCTGCATTTGGCGATAAGATCTGTTGGAAGTTATTGTGACTGGCAGCAACATCCAATGTTTGCTGATCGTAGCGTGGTGTAACGTTTTTCTTATTCGGGAACAACCAGATCTGCAGTAAGTTTAACTGCTCATCAGCATTGGCGTTAAACTCGCTGTGGCTAACCCCTGTTCCGGCGCTCATTACCTGGATTTCTCCATTTTTAATAACCGCTGAGTTACCCATACTATCTTTGTGTGCAATCGCCCCGGCCAATGGAATGGTAATAATTTCCATGTTATCGTGTGGATGGGCACCAAAACCCATACCACCGTCAATCAAGTCATCATTTAAAACCCGCAAAACCCCAAAGTGCATTCTTTCCGGATTGTAGTAATTAGCAAAACTGAATGAATGGTGTGCATTTAACCAGCCATGGTTGGCGTGGCCGCGGGTGTTTTCTTTGTGCAAAATGAACTGTGACATAAATTTCCTTTCTTGTTTATGATACAAATTTACTGCGCATTTGCCAACCCGGCATTGATGTAAGATAAGAAGTGATGGAGCAGTGGGTGAAGCGTTAGCGCGCCAGTTAAAAAGCGTTAACGGAAAGCACTGTACATTGTTTACGAAATAAGCATGTGAAGAGCTATTTTAGCCTTCAGCCTTTTGGTCTTTAAGCTTTAGTCTTATTGATTTTGGCAAGAACCCCATCGCTATTCAGCTCCCTTAACGCATCTAAAGCTACCCAATTAGCCTTTTTATTATTTTGAGCAAGAATATTGTAGGCCGTTTCAATGGCATGCCCGTGCAGAAGGGCATTGCGTTTACCGATCTGCCGGAGTGCCCAGTTCATGGCTTTTTTCACGAAGTTGCGGTTATCGTAAGCTTCACGCTCAATAATGGGCAGAAAAGAAAGAAAGGTTTCGTCTGTTTCTTTTTTGAGGTGAACAGCAGCTTCGGCCATGAGCACAAAACCGGTCCGTTTTACAAATTCAGGATCGGCCTGTGTAAATTCCAAAACCTTCGACTTAAAATAAGGCGTTTTAACGAAAAGGTTTCCGCAGGCCTGGTCACATATATCCCAGGAGCTGAAATCGTTTGTCCACGCGTTTATTTGTGCTTCTGTAACCTGTTTAAAATCGCCGATAAAAGTGGCCAGCAAGCGCGCTTCATGAAAACCCGTTCCCCACAGCAACAAGGAGAGTTCGTGGTTTTTGCCGATCTGTTTGCCAAGCTTGCGAATATGCGGCACCCGGATACCGTAAGCTTTGGAAATATCAATTCCAAAATGAGCCATTTTATTTAAATAGCCAGGCTCACTTATGGCTTTCAGTTCAGAAAGGATAAATTCCAGATCATTCATGGCTGTTGGTTAGAAACTGAGCATATGCTTTAAACCCGACTATTCTATAACGAAATCACTTGCCGAAACTGCTTTACGTTTCGATGCTCCCAAACTATATTCCAGTTGCAGGGTATAACCACCCCCACCTTCCAGGAATAACAGCTCGAACGGATGATAGCCTTTTTTAAGCGCGATCTGAGCTGATTTTTCGATTGCAAAGTGCATTCCATCATTATCGACCAGGGTTTTGTTTTGTATTTTCAATACACTGCCGTCATCCGAACGGAGGAAAAACGAATAAATACCATCTTCAGCAGCATAAAAATAGCCCTGATGGCGGGTGGCAAAGCTACCTGCTTTATCTTCAACCGGAATTTCGATCGCTGCAGTAGTTGCGGTTTTGGTTTTATCGGCTTCCGAAATTAAGTTTACTGCTTTATAAAATTTAGGATAATAGCTAAAGTTTAAGCCCGGTTTTGGATTTTTAAGCGATACCGCATCAACATAACCGGTTTGCACATAATTTGCTGTAAAAACATCGCCCATCCTACCGTCAGCACCAAATATTGCAGCTTTTATGGTTTGGGTTTTATCAATGTAGATTGGTTTGGTATACTTGGGGGCGCTAATTTTCGGTGTACTTCCATCGGTAGTATAATGCACCACCGCATTTTTTGGTGCTTCAATGTTCAGATATGCCGATTTCAGGAAGACATTATTTTCGGCAAAGCCTTTGAGGTCGGTAAAGCGGTAATTGATGCGCATGGCATCTAAAACTGTAAACTGCCGATCCATTTTCCGGCTAAAGGTTTTAAAATCCTGCTGATGACCCCATAAAACTTCGCTCATAGCTAACATACGTGGGAAAAGCATATATTCCAATCGTTGTTCTGATGGAATATACTCCGTCCAGATGTTGGCCTGCCCGCCTAAAACGTATTGCTGCTCGCTTTCATTGAGTCCGAAACCAACCGGATTGAAGCTATACACCTTTTGGAGCGAATGGCTATCCTGCTGTGCATCAAAATAGCAATATTCGCCCGGGGTCATGATGATCGGGTTACCTTTTTCTGCTGCGTGTTTAGGAGCTGTTGGCACCCAGGTACGCCAATACATTAGAGTAGCGGTTGGAGAAATACCACCATCCAGAATTTCATCCCAGCCAATCAGTTCTTTGCCCAGGCTATGAAAATATTTTTCCATCCGCTTTACAAAATAGCTCTGTATTTCATCAATGTTTTTAAGGTTTTCGTGCTTCATTAAGGCCTCACATTCAGGAATATTCTTCCAGCTGCTTTTTTCAACCTCATCTGCCCCCAAATGGATATATTTTGATGGAAACAGCTGCGCAACTTCCTTAAAAATATGTTCAGCAAACTCAAAAGTAGTTTCTTTACAGGGACAGACCGGATCGGTAAAGTTTTTTTCTTTTTGTACCGATCCTGTAGAAGTTAGCCATGGAAAAAGCCTGGTTGCCGCTTGCATGTGGCCGGGCATATCGATCTCTGGGATAATTTCAATGCCTTTACCGGCCGCATACGATACCAGTTCTTTAACCTGCTCCTGCGTGTAAAACCCGCCATACATTTTTTCCCCGTCGATCATTTTGAAATGTTTCTCCGGAATACGGTAATCCGGATTGGTAGTTGCCAGTTTTAAGCAGGCAGAATCCTGATTATTTAATTTTCTCCATGCCCCTTTTGCCGTTAACTCAGGGTATTTCTTAATTTCAATCCGCCATCCCTGGTCGTCGGTAAGGTGCCAATGAAATTTATTAAACTTGTAAAAGGCAAGCCGATCGATAAAACGATGAAGATAATCGATATCGAAAAAATGACGGGAAACATCTAAATGCACACCGCGCCACGAAAATTTAGGCTGATCGTTGATTTCGAGCGCAGGCAATACCCAGGTGTTTTTGGTTTTAAAGGCGTTCGTTCCGGCCAACTGCTTAAGCGTTTGAACGGCCCAGAAAGCTCCCAGTTTATTACTAGCTGTAATGGTTATTTGTTCAGGCAATATTTTTAAGCGATAGGCCTCTGGCTTTAAGCTTGCATCACGGGTAAAAACCAGCTGATTGCTTAGCCCGCCAGTCCTGTTTTTTTTCAACAGCTTAATTTCCTGAGCGGCAATGGAAAAAATACTTTCTTTATCAACAATGGCTGTATTTCCGGAGAACACAAATTTACCCTGAAGGACTTTAACAGATTCTGGCTGAGGAAGTATACCAAGCTCCTGGGCAAAGTTAAATTTGGCAGTTAATAAAAGGGCAAAGCCGAATAAAGCGCTAATTTTCTTTATGCTCATTAAGGTACATTTTGATCGTCGGTCAAATATAGTTTTTTCGGAGAAAATAGCTTAAACATAACCAATCCTTAACATGTGCTGATTGTTAAGTTTATATCCACAACCTAACTTGTTCGGGTTTTACAAGCATAATTTTTAACCTTACAACCTGTTAACCTTAAAAAATCATGAAAAAAACCATGCTCCGGTTACTGTTGGCCTCGTGCCTGTTCGCCGTTTCCTGCCAAAAGAACACCCTTACTGAAGAACAAACCAGTACCACCAGCCAAAAGAAAAACAGCCTTATGGCTACAACTGCCGGAACCAGCGCGGCAGCAAGTGTTAATGCCTACACGAATACCTCCAGTTACATCAATACCGGATTCGCTTTTTTAAATCCAAGCCAAGTTGACAAAAACCGGGTGGCCATCGGCGGAAGTGCTTACACCGAGGTATATGGCTTTAACATTCCGGAAGAAAACAGGGTGCGTGGTATTAGATGGAATGAGGATGATGAAACCACATCCATCTGGCGCCCTCAGGGAATTGCCGGTTTCTCCAGAAATGGAGTGCGTTATTTACTGGTAAGCTGGTATGCCAAAGATGCTGCTGAAAGTAAAGGATCGAGAATTACCCTGATCGACATCAGCCCGAGCTCGAGCACTTATTTAACCTACCGGCACATTTTACTGGTACAGCCTAACCTGCCCACAGGCACTTTAGATTATACCCAATACGGCACTTACGCCCCTTTAAACGTACATGCAGGTGGAATAGCCTACTTTAATGGTAAAATTTATTTAAGCAGTACCAGCCTCGGATTGAGGGTATTTGATTTAGATAAAATTATTGAAGTAACCACCGGGACGGGCACCGAGAGTAAATGTGGTAAAGATGCCAGTGGTAATCTTTATGCTTTTAATTACCGCTACATCCTGCCACAGGTAGGTTATTATAAAATTAACGATGCCGACCCATTTTCTACCGTTCAGGTAAATTATGAAAATAACCAATTGTGGACAGGCCAATACTACGCCGGAAGCGCAGATGCATCGATTGTACCCAAAATTTTCGGATTCCCTATTAATGCATCAGGCGAGTTGCAAAATTCGGGCATTCAAACGGTAATCCCTAAAAACAGTTTATTTACTTCCGATCATGCGCATGGCATACAGGGTGTTTTTAGAAAAGGTAACAGAACCTGGCTTTCCTGCACCGGATCGCCAAGCGAATCGTATGGATCAACAGCCCGTTTAGCCAGATACACCGATGGCGATACCAATACTGTGCGGTACAGATGGCCCTACGGCGCCGAATCGTTATATTTCGAAGCACAATACGGATACTTATGGAGTTTAACAGAATTTGAACCCAATGCCGGTGCCAGTAACGGCAGTCAGGTTAACCGTTGCATATTTGCGGTAGATTTTTCGAAATACGAATAGCAGGATCAAGGCCAAACAAAAAGAGAATCTGATCGAACATCGTCCGTTACTCCTCTCAATGACGATCTATGCGTATAAAATCTTTAATTGATAGCTTATTGAAGAATCCGAAATGTTTTCGGTAGCGTTTCGACAGGCTCAACGTGACAACACAAAAATGGAGCTTGCATAACAAGCTCCATTTTTTATCTGATTCACAGCAGTTACTAAGCCAAAGCCTGCTCAATATCGGCCAAAATATCGTTGATATGCTCTAAACCGATTGATAAACGAATGGACCCCTGCTCAATACCTACTTCGTTACGTTGTTCTTCGGTAAGTTTGCTGTGTGTACTTGTAGCCGGGTGTGTTGCGATTGAACGTGTATCGGCCAGGTTGGCTGAGATCGAAAACATTTTCAGGCCATCCATAAACTTGCGGGCCGCATCAATACCGCCTTGAACCACAATGGTTACAATACCTCCACCCTGTTTCATTTGTTTTTTAGCGATTTCGTACTGCGGATGCGATGGCAGAAACGGATATTTCACCAATTTGATTTTAGGATGTTTTTCTAAATATTCGGCAACTTTTAAAGCATTTTCGCAATGACGGTCCATACGAATGGCCAGCGTTTCCAAGCTTTTAGATAAAATCCAGGCGTTAAAAGGCGATAAAGCCGGTCCGCTATGGCGGGCGAAACCTACCACTTCTGCAATTAACTCTTTTGTACCTAAAATAATGCCACCTAATACACGGCCCTGCCCATCGATATACTTGGTAGCCGAGTGGATAGAAATATGCGCACCATATTTAATTGGCTGTTGCAGGTAAGGTGTAGCAAAACAATTATCAACCACCAGCAATAAATTGTGTTTTTTAGCCAGACCGCCCAAAAATTCCAGGTCGATGATGTCGATACCCGGATTTGACGGGGTTTCAACAAAAATCATTTTAGTGTTTGGCTTAATCAGTGCTTCCCAATCCTGAGGTTTATCCAAATCCGCATAATCGAAAGTTACGCCCCAGTTTGAAAAAACATTGGTTAATAATTGGTGCGTTGAACCAAAAACCGATCTACTGGACACCAGGTGATCGCCATTTTTCAAGAAAGCACCAAAAGTGGTAAAAATGGCTGCCATACCTGTTGCGGTTGCAAAACCGTCTTCAGCACCTTCTAAAAGGCACATTTTATCGATAAACTCTGAGGTATTTGGATTTGAATAACGGCTATAAACATTCCCTTCTTTTTCGTTGGCAAATAAAGCACGCATTTCTTCCGCATCTTCGAACTTATAACTCGAAGTAAGGTAAATTGGCGATGAATGCTCCTTGTGTAAGCTGCGTTCGGTTTGAGTGCGTATAGCTATGGTTTCAAAATTTTCAGATTTCATTATAATATATGATATGAGTATGGAGATTTGTGAGGTTGAGACATAAGATTTGGGATTCTATCCCTAAACCTTAAACCCTCTACCTTAAACCTTATTGATGTTGTAAGTAAAATTAATGGTTGCCGACCGGCCTAAAATATTCGATACCGAGCAATATTTATCGAAAGTCATTTGTAATGCGCGCTCAACCTTGTTAACGCTTAAATCGCCAAAAAGATCGAAGTGAATATCGATTACATCAAAAATCGGGGGCATTTCTTCATCCCTGCGTGTTGCTTTTATGGCAATTTTAATATCATCAAGCGGTTCCTTCTGTTTGGTTAATACATTTACCATATCAATTCCACTGCAACCACCCAGGCCAACCAACAGCATTTCCATTGGTCTGAAACCTTTCCCCTGGCCACCTATTGCAGCTTTTGCATCCAACTCTACCGTAAAACCGCTTTCGTTTTCTGCCTCAAAATTAAATTTACCGCTCTTACGGATTAGATTTATGTTCATGTTGTGTCCTATTGGTACCTGAGATAGGAGATGTGAGGTATGAGACTTAAGTCCTCTTTAAATCTTATACCTTACGCCCTCTACCATCCACCTCTGTTTAAATTTATTCCTACTGGTATCAAGATGTCAGATCTGAAGCGCAAGGCATATTAAGCGCCCAAAATCTTTCAACCTTTCAACCTTACCTGCTATTCAAATGCTACACGCCATGCGCTCAGCTTAAATACCATAAAATACTAAGTTATTTTTTTCCAGTTCTGGCAATTTAACCGGATGGTCGAAAATTGCAAAAACAGAAGAGCCGCTGCCACTCATCAAAGCGAATGTTGCGCCTGCATCGTATAAACTGGTTTTTATTTGACGAATTTGGGGATATTTAGCGAAAACGGATAATTCGAAATCGTTGATAACCTTATATTTCCATGTTGTTGGATGCAAATGTATGATTTCTTTTAACGATTGCAAAGGTTTTTGAGGTTTTACATGTGCATAAGCATCGCCAGTACTGACATGTACCGGCGGTTTTACTAAAACTTTAAACCAGGATGACAAATCTACTTCGCATTTTTCAAATTCATCCCCCTTATTATAGGCATAAACAGGTTTATTTTCAATAAAGAAGGCACAATCGGCACCCAGCTGACGTGCGTAATCTTCCATTTTACCAACAGATAACCCCAAGCTAAATTTTTCATTCAACAGTTTGATCAGAAAGGCACAGTCTGCCGATCCCCCGCCTAACCCCGCTCCTACGGGGATGTTCTTTAATAAACTGATCTGCTGTGCAGGGATATCGAAATCATTTTTCAGCAACTGGTAAGCTTTAAAACAGAGGTTATCGTTCGCATCGCCAGGGATATCGATGCCATGTATTTTGCAAGAGGTTACTGCAGCATCGGTAATTTCGACCGAATCTTTAATGCTGACCGGATAAAAAACAGTTTCGAGGTTGTGATAACCATCAGCACGTTTTTCGGTGATGTTTAAACCTAAGTTTATTTTTGCGTTGGGAAAAGCTAGCATGGTAATCCTGAGTCGTGAGTTTTAAGTCCTGAGGCCATCATGCAAAAACCAGCAGTTGGCTCATTCTGCAAACATACAAAGTGTTTTTTACTCCATGGGCTTTAACAGTATTTTTATGTTTTGGAGCGCAATGGCAGTAGCTATTATTCCGTTTCTTCCCATATTCCGCTTTTACGCTTCGCTTTGTCCTATCTCCTCGCTGCAGGGTAGCCGCTCAACCCGGGGCTAAGGGGATTGTTGCTGCTTGTATTAATAGTTAAGCCCTTAAAACATCAGATTTCAATATGCTTTAAAAACAATTATCATTACAATGTTAGTAAGTGAACAGTGTTTATAAAAATGATTTACAACAGCTGATAAATTTTAGATATTTGTAAATTATCAGAACAGTATGAAACAATATTTAGATTTAATGCAGCATGTGCTGGATCACGGCGCTCAAAAGCACGACCGTACCGGCACGGGAACAATAAGTGTATTTGGCTACCAGATGCGTTTTAACCTGCAAGAGGGTTTTCCGATGGTAACCACAAAAAAACTGCATTTAAAATCTATCATTCACGAACTGATCTGGTTCTTGAGCGGCGATACCAACATTAAATACCTTAAAGATAACGGTGTGCGCATCTGGGATGAGTGGGCCGATGAAAATGGCAACCTGGGACCGGTTTACGGCTCGCAATGGAGAAGCTGGCCAACACCCGACGGGCAGCATATCGACCAGATCACAAACATCATCAACACGATCAAAAACAACCCCGATTCGCGCAGGATTATTGTTTCTGCCTGGAATGTAGCTGAAATCGAAAATATGGCATTACCCCCTTGTCATGCTTTTTTTCAATTTTACG
This sequence comes from Pedobacter zeae, assembly GCF_014196715.1. Lineage (GTDB taxonomy): Bacteria > Bacteroidota > Bacteroidia > Sphingobacteriales > Sphingobacteriaceae > Pedobacter > Pedobacter zeae. The sequence goes on along the minus strand of NZ_JACIEF010000001.1, from coordinate 355,609 downwards.
TGGCCGATGGTAAGTTAAGTTGCCAGCTGTATCAGCGCAGCGCCGATATTTTCCTTGGTGTACCTTTTAATATTGCTTCTTATGCTTTATTAACCATGATGGTGGCACAGGTGTGTGGGCTTGAAGCCGGAGATTTTATCCACACCCTCGGCGATGCCCACCTGTATAACAACCACATCGAACAGGCCAACCTGCAGTTAAGCCGCGAGCCTAAGCCGCTTCCAACCATGAAAATCAATCCAGAGGTAAAAAGCATTTTCGATTTCAAGTTTGACGATTTTACACTCGAAAATTATGAGGCACATCCGCATATTAAAGGCGTGGTGGCGGTGTAGTTCAATCGTTCATTGGTTCAATTGTTCATTAGTTGAGTTGTTCAATCGTTCATTATTAGAGGCAAATATTTCAAGTCATCCCTTGTAATTAATTTAATAAAAAAGAACAATTATGAGTTACAACAAACTTGAAGATTTGGAAGTGTATCTTCTCGCTGAAGATTTGTCGAATGAAATTTGGGACATTACGACTACATGGGATCTTTTCTCTAAAGATACCATTGGAAAGCAGGTTTGCAGATCTGCTGATTCTATCAGTGCAAATATTGCAGAAGGTTACGGGCGTTATCATTTTAAGGAAAATAAAAATTTCTGTTACTATAGCCGTGGCTCAATTCTGGAAACAAAATCCTTTTTAAGGAAAATGAAACATAGGACTTTGATATCAGATAAAGAATATCAGGATCTTTTTAAAAAACTGGAAATCATTCATATTAAACTTAATTCCTATATGAAATACATAGGAAAAGGTTCTATTGGTTCAAAATAATGAACTAATGAACGCGTTAGCGGAATGAACCAATAAACAACAACTAATGACCAATAAACCAGGAAGCCCTTCACTTGCCATAGCCGTAGCAATTGGCGAAAATTACGCAATTGGTAAAAACAACCAACTTTTATGGCACATGCCGGCAGATTTAAAGTTTTTTAAACAAACTACCTCCGGCTATACGGTTATTATGGGACGTAAAACCTTCGATTCGGTGGGCAAACCTCTCCCTAACCGCAGGAATATCGTGATAACGAGAGATACCCAGTTAAAAATTGAGGGTGTTGAAGTGGTAAATAGCCTCGACAAAGCTTTAGAAATTACCAAAACGGAAGAAAAACCGGTATTTATTGTGGGTGGCGCCGAAATTTACAAACAGGCCTTGCCTAAAACGCAGAGGCTTTATTTAACCACCATTCATCATCCTTTTGAAGCCGACACTTTTTTCCCCGAAATTAACCGGAGCGAATGGAAAGTAATCAGTTCAGAACCACACAAAGCAGACGAAAAAAATAAGTATGATTATACCTTTGAGGTTTTAGAACGGATTTAGAACAATCTAACCAAAGTATGCGAATGATTCCTTAAAGTGAGCAACACTTCTAAAACAACCGACATCCTGCCTGCAACGCCTGCCCGTTGCAGGCGGGAAGAGGTCGATCATGACGGCCATTAACTGTGAAGCAGCAATTAAACAATAGAAAACTACAGAAAAAGCTAATAACAAACCAGGATAACGATCTATTTCAATCATTGCCTAGACGCAGATTCCTCAGCGCTGCGGTACTCCGCCCGAAATGACGTCTCCATTTCACAATCCCCAACACAACTATTTTACAACGATAATTCCATGTTGGAAATTAATCTTAATAAATTATCAATTAAGGGGTTCTATAAATTAAAAATTTAATTAGATTTGCCGACTTGTTAAAAAAACAGCGAAAGACAAATTATTTTAAACAAACAATGCAAGGAAAAGGTTTTATTAAGTTTATAGCGATAGTATTGGCTATCGTTTGTGCGTATGCACTTTCTTTTACTTTGGTCGCATCCAAGGTAGAAAAAGACGCAAAAAACTATGCGAAAGGTGATTTAGCCAAAGAAAAGGCTTACTTAGATTCGATGAGTACCGAGAAAGTTTATCCGGTTGTTGGCTTTACCTATCAAGAAGTGAAAGCCAAAGAAATCAATTTGGGTCTAGACTTAAAAGGCGGTATGAACGTAACGATGGAGATATCGTTAGCAGAACTGGTTAAATCATTAGCAGGCAATCCTACTGATGCGAACTTCAACAAAGCAGTTCAAAACGCACAGATCCAGTTAAATGCTGGTGGTAAAGACTACATCAAGATTTTCGTTAAAGAATTCGAAAAATTAAGTCCGGGGGTAAAACTTGCCGATTATTTTTCGAACCAGGATAATGCATCTCAGTTAAAACCAAATGCAAGCAATAGTGATGTTGAATCTTTCCTGGAGAAAGAAGCAACAAGTGCTATCGACCGTTCGTTTACAGTATTACGTTCGCGTATTGATGGTTTCGGTGTAGTAAGCCCGAACATGCAAAAACAAGAAGGTAGCAACCGCATCTTAATCGAAATGCCAGGTGTGCAGGATAAAGAGCGTATTGCTAAACTTTTACAGGGTTCTGCCGAATTACAGTTCTGGCAGGTATACCAGGTACAGGAAGTTGCGCCTTTATTAGAAAACATCAATAAAACTTTAGCAGCAACATTAAAAGCTGATGCTCCTGCAACTAAAGATACAACTGCTGCCCCAGCTGCAGCCGGAAGCAAATTAGCGGGCTTAGAAAAAACTGCTACCAAAGATTCTACTGCAAAAGGCGGTAAACTTGCGGGTTTAGGTAAAAAAGATTCTACAGCCGTTAGAGCGGAGTTATTAAAATCTAACCCACTTTATGCAGTTCTTAATCTTCCTATATATCAGGGCCAAAACGGACAGCAGCAATTAATGCCAGGTGCAGTTGTTGGGATGTCGTTACAGAAAGATACTGCGAAAGTTAATGCATATTTAAGAATACCTGAGGTTGCTGCTGCAATTCCATCTACAATGAAATTTATGTGGAGCGTTAAACCAAGGGAAGGTTCTAAAGTTTTCGAATTATATGCCATTAAAGTGGTAAGCGCTGATGGCAAACCTGATTTAGGTGGCGAAGCGATCAGCGATTCGCGTGCAGACTTTGATCAGAAAGGTAAACCAGAGGTAACCATGTACATGACCAGTGAAGGTGCTGCTAAATGGAAAAAAATTACTGCTGAAGCTGCTGCTGATCCAAATAACAAAAAATCAATCGCAATTGTATTGGATAACCAGGTTTATTCTGCGCCTACCGTACAGAACGAAATAGCCGGTGGTGTTTCCTCTATCACTGGTAACTTTACACAGGCCGATACCAAGGATTTATCAAACATTTTAAAAGCGGGTAAATTACCTGCCCCTGCACGTATTGCGGGTAGCTACATTGTTGGTCCTACTTTGGGCGCACAGGCTATCCACGATGGTTTAATCTCTTTCGTAATTGCCTTTATTGTAATCCTGATCTTCATGGCGTTATATTATCACCGTGCAGGCTGGGTTGCTAACTTTGCATTGTTGATCAACTTATTTTTCGTAATCGGTATTTTGGTATCGTTAGGCGCGGTGTTAACTTTACCGGGTATTGCCGGTATCGTGTTAACGATCGGTCTATCTGTGGATGCGAACATTTTGATCTTCGAACGGGTACGTGAAGAACTTGCACATGGCAAAAACGTTGGTGCTGCCATTAAAGAAGGTTTTAAACATGCGATGCCTTCCATTATCGACTCAAACGTGACCTTATTCATTTTAGGTGCTATCCTTTATGCTTTTGGTAGCGGCCCGGTTCAGGGTTTTGCAACTACGTTGTGTATCGGTATCCTTTCTTCGTTGTTTGCTGCTGTAGCCATTTCAAGAGTAGTTTTCGAATCGTTGTTAGCCCGTAAAATTGAAGTTAACTTCGATAACAGCTTAACCCGTAACGCATTCAAAAACTTAGCATTCAACTTCGTTGGCCGTCGTAAAATCTATTACGCTATCTCTACCATCATCATTGTTGCGGGTATTGGTATGTACTTCAAAAACGGTGGGTTAAACTTAGGTGTAGACTTTAAAGGTGGCAGAACTTATTTGGTTCACTTCGATAAAGCGGTTAACACCGAAGATTTAAAATCTAAATTAAGCCCTGTTTTCGGCAACGAAACCCCTGAGGTTAAAACTGCAGGTGAAGATAGCCAGGTTAAAATCACCACTACCTTCCACATCGAAGATCAGGACATTAAAACGGATAAAGTGGTGGAAGATGCCCTAAATAAAGGTTTAGCCGGTTCTAAATATGAGATCGTAAGTTCGCAAAAAGTAACCCCTATTATCGCCAGCGATATCGTAAATGGTGCTTTCTATGCTGTATTGATCTCATGCTTGTTCATGTTTATTTACATCGTAGTACGATTTAAAAAATGGCAGTATGGTTTAGGTGCGGTAATTGCCTTATTCCACGACGTACTAATGGTATTATCTTTCTATACCATTTTAGATGGAATCATGCCATTCTCATTAGAAATCGGTCAGGATTTTATTGCAGCCATATTAACGGTAATGGGTTATACCATGACTGAAACGGTTGTTGTATTCGACCGTATCCGTGAGAAATTAAAAGAATCCGGCAAAGAAGATTTACACGGCGAAGCACGCAACAACTTAATTAACTTTGCGTTAAACAGTACCTTAAGCCGTACCATCTTAACCTCGTTAACCGTATTTTTCGTGTTATTGGTTATCTTTATTTTCGGTGGCGACAGCATCCGCGGATTCATTTTCGCCTTATTGATCGGCCGTATCATCGGTACGTACTCATCATTATGTATCTCTACTCCTATCGTAATCGATTTGGGTAGCTCAGCTGAGAAAAAATAAGATTTTAAAATCTTTAATATATGAAGCGCCCAGGTTAACCTGGGCGCTTTTTTTATGCCAAACCTGATAGGTTTTCAAAACCCATCAGGTTTAAAAATGTCCTCCGTCATCCCAACGTTATATCTGTGGCAAAACGATAACCGGTAAACCAAAACACCCATTTTTTAAACCTTTTGGCCATCTTTTTGTTACATTAGCAGCAGATAAACCGATAGAAAATGGATTTACAACTTCCTAAAAGCGAATACCCCAGAGTAGTTATTGTTGGCGGCGGATTTGGCGGGATTGAATTAGCCAAACGTTTAAAGAACAAACCTTTCCAGGTAGTGATGCTCGATAAACATAATTACCATACATTCCAGCCCTTACTTTACCAGGTAGCTACAGGAGGATTAGAAGCCGATTCTATTGCCTTTCCGCTAAGAAAGATTTTTAAAGGTCAGAAAAACCTTATTTTCCGGGTAACGAAGGTTACAGAAGTGAATGCAGCCGAAAACTGTTTACAAACCGATATCGGCAGGGTCAAGTACGACTATTTGGTTATCGCCACCGGCTCTACCAGTAACTTCTTTGGCAATAAAGAAATTGAAGCCAATTCTATGCCCATGAAATCAATTCCGGAAGCATTAGACTTAAGAAGCCTGATTTTGCAGAACTTCGAAAAATCGCTGATCGAAAAAGATCCCGATAAAAAGAATGCGCTGCTCAACTTCGTGGTGGTAGGTGGTGGTCCAACAGGTGTAGAAACCTCCGGTGCCATTGCAGAGCTTAAAAAGCACGTTATACCGAACGATTATCCGGAAATGGATGTAAGCAGGGTAAACATTTACCTGATCGAAAATTCGCCGGAACTACTGGGGGTAATGTCGCCACAGGCACAAAAAAAATCGAAAGATTTCCTGACCGACATGGGCGTACAGGTGATGAACGAAACACGAGTATTGGGTTACGACGGCCATACCCTAACCTTACAGGATAAAGCGCCTATTTTAAGCTCAACGGTGATTTGGAGTGCCGGGGTTAAAGGACAGTTGATAAACGGGCTCGACAAAGCAGAAATTGTGCGGGGAGGAAGATTAAAAACCGATACTCAAAATTTAGTAACAGGATATCAAAATATATACGCCATTGGCGATGTAGCCGCTATCATTGATGAAGAAACCCCTAATGGCCATCCGGGCGTAGCACCAGCTGCCATTCAGCAAGGGCATCATCTGGCTAAGAACCTGATCAATATCACTACGAACAAACCATTAGAGAAATTTAAATACTTCGATAAAGGATCGATGGCTACAGTAGGCAGAAACAAAGCTGTGGTTGATATTGGTAAAATCCGTTTTCAAGGTGTTTTTGCCTGGTTTACCTGGATGTTTGTACACTTAATGACTTTGGTAGGCTTCAGAAATAAGATTATTGTTTTCGTGAATTGGGTTTGGAGTTATTTCAGTTATGACCGGGGAACCCGTTTAATCATCAGAACCTTTGCAAAAGACCGGAGTGTAGATTATCGCGAAGAAGTGAAAAGTGAGGTGAAGGTTCATTAGTTCATTAGTTTATTGGTTCATTAGTTTATTAGTCAATTGTTCATTGGTCATTCGTTCAGCAGCTTATTGGTTAATAGCTGATAGCCAATGGATTATTAGTGAATAACCTCTAGTCAACTGAAAATTATTTACTGCAAACTGAAAATTGACCGGGTAATACACTGCGCTATGCACCATGCTCTACTTCTTTTTTACAAAAACTTTCCCCAATTTGCGTTTAAACCAAGAATATGAGCCAAAATAAATTCAAATTAGTAGAATGTCCACGCGATGCCATGCAGGGACTTCATGATTTTGTACCTACTGAGCTCAAATCCGGATACCTTAATTTGTTGCTTCAGGTAGGTTTTGATACGCTCGATTTTGGCAGCTTTGTTTCGCCAAAGGCCATTCCGCAAATGGCAGATACAGCCGAAGTTCTCGCAAAATTGGATTTAAGCAATACTAAAACCAAATTGCTGGCCATTGTAGCCAATTTACGTGGCGTAGAAGCTGCCATAAAACACCAGGAGATCAATTACCTTGGTTTTCCTTTTTCCATCTCCGAAACCTTCCAGCAACGCAATACAAATTCCAGCATTGCACAATCGCTCAGTACCGTGGAGGAAATGCTTTCTCTTTGTATTAAAAACAATAAAGAGGCAGTGGTTTACCTCTCTATGGGTTTTGGCAATCCATATGGCGACGAATGGAATTATGAAATTGTAGAACAATGGGCCGACGTACTGGTGAGTAAAGGGGTGAAGATTTTGTCGCTGGCCGATACTGTAGGGGTCTCTACACCTGAGAAAATTGAAAACATATTACCCAGACTGATTTCAAGGTTTACCCATGCGGAAATCGGTATCCATTTGCACTCCACTCCTGACGAACGCTTCGAAAAAATTGAAGCAGCATACCGTTCAGGGGTTAAACGCATCGATTCTGCTTTAAAAGGCTTTGGAGGCTGCCCCATGGCTGCCGACGACCTTACCGGCAACATTGCCACTGAAGATGTAATTGGGTTTTTAAATGCCAAAGGCGAGCAGTTAAACCTGAATATGGATAAATGGAACGAAGCAATGGTATTATCGGAGAAGATATTCGGGTAGTTTTTTTGACCAATCAAATAAAAAGAATCGTCATTGCGAGGAACGAAGCAATCCTACAACTATAGATGGGGTAAATTACTTCAAATCTAGTGCTTGCTTAAGCATGCTTCATGTGCAGGTAATCTAAGGAAATTATTTATCCAATTCTTCGTACAAATCAATCCAATTTGGATTTAGAGCTACAATTAAGTCTATTTTCTGTTGACGGCTTCCCCCTTTTATCCTCTTTTCTTCATTAATAGCTTCTTCAATTCCGAAGAAAGATGCATAATAAACCAATTTATAACATTTGTATCTCGAGGTAAAACTATTTGGAAATTCGTTGTTTTTATGTTGCCAAACCCTACCATGCAAATCAGAAGTTACACCAGTATAAAAAACAGTATTAAAAGAATTTGCCATAATATAAACACATCCTCCTCTTTCCATTTTAATTTAACTAGGGAATTTTACAGGAACAAAGCAATTCTACAACTATGGATGGATAAACAACATTGATATAGCGATCGCTTTAAGATTGCTTCGTTCCTCGCAATGACGATTTTTCGTTGATACCTGTACTTTCCAAGTCTTCATTGCTAATTAAATTCAGACTTTCTTCACCATTTTAAAGTGCTGTATGCCAGCTTCTTCAAACTGCTCACCTTCTGCAACAAAACCAAACTTGGCATACAAGCTCATGGCATCTAATTGTGAGTTTAGGTAAATATAATGTGCATCTTCCGGCAGATCGGATAAAGCCTCTGCAATTAATGCACGGCCCACCCCCTGCCCTCTAAAATCCTTTAGAACTGCAAAACGTTCCAGCTTATAACCCAGATCGGTTTTACGCCACCTGCATGCACCGCAAGGCTGTCCGTTGCTGGTAGCCAGAAAATGTGTAGATTCATCTTCATGCTCCCATTCGAGCTCCGGTGGGCATTTCTGCTCATCTACAAATACAATTTTACGTATAGCAAATACTTTATCTAAATCTTCAGGGTGGTTAACCTTTTGAACGTGCAGACTCATTACCGTGGTGTTTAAAGTGTTTATTCGATTTTAATTTTATCTCATTTAATGCTTCGGCAACATCAATTGAATGGGAACAATGAATATCGGTCTCTTTTTTGGCTAAGGTAGCCAGCGTAACGTAAAATTTGTGTAACTGATCTAAATCCTTTTCTGTTAAATCCTCTATATCTACCATCCGGTTACTGGCCTTTTCGTGTGCTGCAATTAATTCGTTCAACTTTAACTGTATTGCCTTTCCATCTTTGTTCTGTGCCTTTTGAATCAGAAATACCATCAAAAAGGTAATAATCGTTGTACCCGTATTAATTACCAGTTGCCAGGTTTCAGAGTAATTGAAAAGCGGGCCGGTAACCGCCCAAAGAACCACTATAGCCGTTGCCGAAATAAATGCAATAGAACTCCCTGTAAACTTGGTTGCCGCATTTGCGAATCGCTCAAAAAAATTGTTTTTCCGGGTTTCGTTTCTAGATTTTGCCATCACAAATTTGTTTGTTTAAATATAACCATAAAACAAACAAAAGCGCCATAAGTTTTAAAACTCATGGCGCTTTGTTTATTGTTAGAAAGTTAAAAATATTGGAAGGTTGTGAGGTTAAATCCTTCAACTTTCCAGCCTTAAAACCCGATTAAAGTTTATCGTTTACATTAATACAGTTCAGATCTTCAAAAGCAGTGGTTAAACGCTTAACAAAAGCTTCTTCACCTTTACGTAACCAAACACGCGGATCGTAATATTTTTTATTTGGTTTATCATCGCCATCAGGATTACCAATCTGGCCTTGAAGATAACCTTCGTTCTTTTTGTAATATTCTAAAATACCTTCCCAAAATGCCCACTGCATATCTGTATCGATATTCATTTTAATGGCACCATAAGAAATAGCTTCCCTGATTTCTTCCTGAGAAGAACCAGAACCGCCATGGAACACGAAATTGATCGGTTTCTCAGCAGTCAGCCCGAATTTTTCTTTGATAAAATCCTGGGAGTTTTTCAAAATTACCGGTTGAAGTTTAACGTTACCCGGTTTATAAACACCATGTACGTTACCAAAAGCCGCAGCAACAGTAAAGCGTGGAGAAACCTTGCTTAACTCTTCGTAAGCATAAGCAACCTCACTTGGTTGAGTATATAATTTAGAACTGTCTACATCGCTATTATCAACACCATCTTCTTCGCCACCGGTAACCCCAAGCTCGATTTCGATCGTCATGTTCATTTTAGCCATGCGTGCCAGGTATTTAGCAGAAATTTCCATGTTTTCTTCAATCGACTCTTCTGATAAATCCAGCATGTGCGATGAAAACAATGGTTTTCCGGTTTCAGCGAAGAATTTTTCGCCGTGGTCTAAAAGTCCATCAATCCAAGGCAATAATTTTTTAGCGGCGTGGTCGGTATGTAAAACCACGGCAACACCATAATGCTCTGCCAATAAGTGTACATGCTTAGCAGCCGATACAGCTCCTAAAATACATGCTTGCAATTTCTCATTATCTAACGATTTACCCGCATAAAACTGGGCACCACCATTCGATAATTGAATCATAACAGGCGAATTTACTGCCTTAGCAGTTTCCATTACCGCATTTACCGTATTGGTACCGGTAACGTTTACTGCTGGTAAAGCAAACTGATGTTTTTTAGCCTGCTCAAATAATTCCTGAACGGCATCTCCGTAAATTACGCCTTTGTAGCCTTTTAAACTCATTTCTTGTTAATTTTATTAAATTCGAAGTTATAAAAAAAAATAACATTCCAAGCTTTTGTAACAACAGAATTATTTGCCTAACAGCAAAATAAAGCCTATTTAGTGTAAAAAACACATTATCCTTAGTGTAAAAAAGACACACTATAGTTTTAGGTTCCGCAGCCGGCAACAGGTCAATACCGGTTTCTCATTCGCTTCACAATAGGCAATCAACGATCAGGCAACTGAGCATTCTCTTTTTTTACAGCTAAATAAGGTTCGACTTTATTTTATTTTTCGTTTCTTTGCAATCCAATTCTTTAAAAAATTATATGGCTTGGTTTAAAAGAGAGAATAAAGGTATCATTACCACAACTGAAGAGAAAAAAGAAGCACCGGATGGCTTGTGGAATAAATGTCCAAATTGCAAGAAACCACTACATCAGGCAGAACTTCAGGAAAACAAATATGTTTGCCACTATTGTGATTACCACCTGAGAGTAGGTTCAAAAGAATATTTTGAGGTTTTATTTGATAACAATCAGTTTAAAGAGCTGTTTCCTAACCTCACATCAGGCGACCCTTTAAATTTTAACGATAACAAACCCTATACTGATAGAATTAAAGAAAGCCAGGCTAAAACAGGCTTAAAAGATGCCATAAGAGCAGCTGTTGGTAAAATCGAAGGACAAGATATTGTAATTGCCTGTATGGATTTTGCTTTCATCGGCGGTTCAATGGGTTCGGTTGTAGGCGAAAAAATTGCACGTTCAATCGACTATAGCATCAAACACAAAGTTCCTTTCCTCATGATTTCCAAATCAGGTGGAGCCCGAATGATGGAAGCCGCATTTTCATTAATGCAGATGGCTAAAACTTCAGCAAAACTGGCATTGTTAGGGCAGGCTAAAGTTCCTTATATATCTTTATTAACCGATCCGACTACGGGAGGTGTAACGGCATCTTATGCCATGCTTGGCGACATCAACATTGCTGAACCGGGTGCTTTGATAGGTTTTGCCGGTCCGAGGGTAATTAAAGAAACTATTAAAAAAGATTTACCGAAAGGTTTCCAAACTTCAGAATTCGTACTGGAACATGGTTTCCTGGATTTTATTGTTGATAGGCGCGCCATGAAAGCTAAACTGGGCGCTTTTATTAAAATGATGAATAATTAAATTGGTTCAGTAGTTCATTAGGCATTGGTTCATTACTGCAAATCGACCAATAAGCAAATGACAAATGAGCTGGTAAACGATAATAAGAAAGCAGGGCTTGAATAACTTAGGTTAATTCAGTCCTGCTTTTTGCTTCAAGTCCTCGTTGCACTCCGGGCTTTTCGCGGCAATCAGGTTTAATTAATAGGAGCTTGTGGTTCTTTTGAGAGGTTTTCCCGTAAATGCTACAAGCATCCTTACCCAGTGTCATTACGTAAGGTTTTAATCACATATCTATACAGATGAACACAGATTTTTATACCTGTGTGCATCCTTTTTCGGCTGGTTAAATCAGTTAAAGGCATTCCAGGGTTCGTAGAAAACCGGGGGTTGGCTTTTTGATTAAAGCCAAAAGAAAAGCTGCCTGGTCAGGATAAAACATTACAATTTTCCGTATTTTTAACTTAACCAAACTTAAAATCAGATGAAAAACCTATTACTGCTTACCTGCTTCATCACCGCTATGATTTCCGTTAATGCACAGGAGAAAAAACCTAAAGCACTTTACGACGAGGCCTTGGCTAAAAAACTCGGGGCCGATAATTATGGAATGAAAATGTATGTGCTGGTAATCCTTAAAACAGGCCCAAACATTACAGAAACCAAAGCTAAAACCGATAGTCTGTTTGCCGGACATATGGCTAACATGGGTAAAATGGTTGAGATGCAAAAGCTGGTTGTTGCCGGCCCGATGGGCAAAAACGATAAAAATTACCGTGGCATTTTCATTTTAAATACAAAATCAATAGAAGAAGCCAGGCAGTTATTGGAAAGTGATCCTGCCATTAAAGCGAAATTGTTAGAGCCAGAATTGTATAACTGGTACGGATCGGCAGCACTTTCAGCGTACCTGCCTTTTCATGATAAAATACAGAAGAGCATTTTCTAGACTTTTTAGCCACAGATGAAGGAAAAAGAGTTGCTATCCTGAGTTTGCCGGAGAACCTGCCATAACAATTTAAAAGACATTTCTACCGGCTTAACGCCACAAAATGAGAAGTGAGGTTTATATCCGTGCGGTCAGATGTTTCCGCCTGACCTTTAATCAGATTAGCGGGTTAATCAATAGGTGTGGGCTGGTAACGGCTGTACTACTTAACCCAACTGCAACATTTCCATTAACATCCCTCAATCCTACCCCTTATTTCATAAATTAGCACATCAAATAATCAACCCTAACTAATTATGAATAAAAAACTACTCTTTTCTGCGCTATTGCTATGCGCTTCGGTCAGTGTTTTTGCACAAGACAAAAAAGTGATCGACAATATTGTTAAAGAAGTAAACGAAAACTCGCAATTAGAGAAACTTGCACACGAGTTGCTGGATGTAGTAGGTCCGCGTTTGGTTGGTTCGCCACAAATGAAACAGGCTAACGACTGGGCTGTAAAAAAATACAGCGACTGGGGCATTTCGGCCAAAAACGAAAAATGGGGTGAATGGGCAGGTTGGGAACGTGGCATTACCCATATCGACCTGGTAAGTCCGCGGGTACGTACTTTAGAAGGTACACAGTTGGCCTGGAGCCCCTCAACCAACGGTAAAGCCATCAATGCAGAAGCCATTATCCTCCCAACAATTACCGATTCGGTATCTTTTCAGAAATGGTTGCCTAATGTAAAAGGCAAAATCGTTTTAATTTCCATGAACCAGCTTTCTGGCCGCCCGGAAAAAAACTGGGAAGAGTTTGCTACAAAAGATCTTTTCGAAAAGTTTAAAAAAGAAAAAGCCGATGCTGCAAAAGCATGGGCAGCAAGCCTCGCCAAAACAGGCTTAACAGCCAAAACACTCCCTGTAGCTTTAGAAAATGCGGGCGCTGTGGCCGTAGTGATCAACAACTGGTCGCAAGGATTTGGGGTTGATAAAATTTTTGGCGCGAACACCACCAAAGTGCCAACATTAGATTTATCGGTAGAAGATTATGGCCTGGTTTACCGTTTGGCTTTAAATGGCAATAAACCCATGCTTAAAATCGAATCAGAATCTAAAAAATTAGGGGCTGTACCTACTTTTAATACCCTTGCCGAGATTAAAGGCAAGCAAAAACCAAACGAATATGTAATGCTATCGGCGCATTTCGATTCGTGGGATGGCGCAAGCGGTGCAACAGATAATGGCTCAGGCACCATTTTAATGATGGAAGCCATGCGTATTCTGAAGAAATTTTATCCTAACCCGAAACGTACCATTTTAGTGGGGCATTGGGGCAGCGAAGAGCAGGGCTTAAACGGTTCGAGGGCCTTTGTAGAAGATCATCCGGAAATTGTAAATAACCTGCAGGCTTTATTTAACCAGGATAATGGTACCGGCCGTGTGGTGAATATCGGCGGACAAGGTTTTGCCAAATCAAAGGAGTATATTACCCGTTGGTTAGCCGCAGTTCCGGATACGATTAAAAACCAGATCAAAACCAACTTCCCCGGATCGCCTGGTGCTGGAGGATCAGATTTTGCTTCATTTGTAGCTGCCGGGGCATTGGGTTATTCGCTAAGTTCTACCAGCTGGGATTACGGTACCTATACCTGGCATACCAACCGCGACAGTTACGATAAACTGGTTTTCGACGAAATCAGGAGTAACGTAATTTTAGCTGCCATTATGGTGTATATGGCTTGTGAGGATCCTGAAAGAACCTCAAACGAAAAAGCTACTGACTTACCGGTAAATGAACGCACCGGGAAGCCGGCAACCTGGCCAGTTCAAACCAAAGCGAACAGAAAAGGTGGATTGTAAATCAATATTTTAAATCATTTTATAAAGGAGCATTTGGAAACAGGTGCTCTTTTTTAAACTCGCATCGTCATTTCGAACGGAGAGCAACGAAGTCGAGAGATCTATCAAAGCAGGTCTCTCCGTTCCGTTATACTTCAGTCGAGATGACAATTTATTTTGGTATTCTAGTAGAAACTATCCAGCTATCTACCCTTATGAAAAAGATGCTTCGTGCCTCAGCATGACAGAGCTGGAGCTACTCCTCTTTCTTCTGAAACTTATAAAACAAGTACCCTAAAAAAGGCAAAATCAATACACTCCCTAATAAAAGTGCTAAGCCCAGGCTGTAAATGGTTTTTTCTGGTCCCGCGGTTTCCAGCAACGAAATGGCATTTCCGCTTTTTAAACGGATAAAATTGGGGAAGTGGGCATAACTGATCGCCAGGAGGATCATCGTTACCTGGAAGCCCGCTAAAACACGTAAAATCTTGGTTTTGCCTTTAATCAATAAATACCATAACAATACCAGCGATAAACTGGCCAAAATAATGGCCGATAAACCTACATTGCTTTTAAAAACCCAGTCGATCAAAGGAATCTGATCACGTTGTGCTGCCATAAATACCATTGCACCAAAAACTACCGCAGCGATATTCATCAACTCAGCCTTTTTAATAAAACGGCGTTTATCATGCTCTTCCTTTGTTTCGCCAATAAGATAGATGGCCGCCAGGAAACCGCATAGTGCCACCGTAAAGAAGCCTACCGCAACCGAAAACCAATTTAACCAGCCCGATATATAAGCAGCATAAAAATCAGTCGCCTGCGTATCAATATGTCCCGAAATCAGGCTTCCGGCAATAATACCCAAAAACAAAGCGGTTATAAAGCTCGAATACCGGAATATCCGGTTGTATAGCCATTGCATATCGTCTTTTACAGCATCATAATGGCGGAATACAAAGGCCGTACCGCGTGCAATAATACCAATGAGCATAATCGCCAATGGAATGTGCAGGTAAACCGACATGGTGGTATAAATAAAGGGGAAACCCACAAAAAGGATCACGATAGCAATAATAAGCCACATGTGGTTCGCCTCCCAAACCGGACCAATGGCATGATACATGGTTTTACGCGTTCTGCTCCTGTTTTTAGTTGAGGTAAAAAGCTCTATAATTCCCGCACCAAAGTCGGCCCCGCCCAACAAGAAGTATAGCAGGATAGCCATGCATAAAAAGGTAATTACAACATCTTTCATCATCTATTTTTTTCACAGATTAACACTGATTTTAAACACCCGATTTATCTATTTACCGGTGTGCATCCTCTCTATCTGTAGTTAAATTAATTGATCGGTTTTATGATATAACACAGGTACCATTTTTATCTGGCGGTAAAGCAAAAACGTTACGATTATACTTAACGACACATAAATTGCAGAGAAGATATAAAACGAATAAGTAATACCTGGCATAGGTGTAACCGCATCTTGAGTACGCATGATGCCATAAATAATCCAGGGCTGCCTGCCAACCTCTGTAACTACCCAACCGGCCTCCAGCGCGAGGTAACCAAGCGGAATGGCAAAAACAAACAGTTTTAACAGCCAGCGCTTTTCGGTTAAAGATTTCTTTTTAAAGAGAATAAAAAAGTAAATTAAAGATATCAAAAGCAGCAGTGTACCAATCCCAACCATAATCTGGAAAGCATAATGGGTTATGGCTACCGGCGGATGATCGTTTTCAGGGATCTGATCCAGCCCCCTAACCTCAGCGTTGAAATTGCCGTGTGCCAGGAAACTCAATGCCCCTGGAATTTTGATTGCGCCTGTTACCGTTTTATCTTTTTCATTTACGATACCACCAACCAGTAGTGGCGCAGGCTTTTCGGTTTTATATAATGCTTCCATAGCAGCCAGTTTTGCCGGTTGGCGTTTGGCCACGTCTTTTGCAGAAATATCGCCACTTAATGGCTGCAATAAAGCTGCAATGCAGGCAAATACAGCAGCTATTTTAAAGGCTTTTAAATGAAAATATGCATTCCTGTTCCGTAGGATCATTAATGCGTGTACACCTGCCACAGCAAAGCCAGTGGCGGTAAATGCAGCTAAACACATATGCAAAGCCTGTGTAAACCAGGCCTTATTGAACATCGCCTGTATGGGATCGATATTAAGGTATTGCCCGTTTACAAAATCGAAACCTGCCGGACTGTTCATCCAGGCATTTGCCGCAACCACCAGAATACCTGAGGCTAAACCGCTTACTCCGACCACCATCCCGGTAAACCAATGGAACCATCTATTTAACTTATTCCAGCCGTAAAGAAAAAAGCCCAGGGCAATGGCCTCAATAAAAAAGGCTGTTCCCTCAAGTGAAAAAGGCATTCCGAATATCGGTCCGGCATGGTCCATAAATTTTGGCCAGAGCAGGCCAAGTTCGAATGATAACATCGTACCTGATACGGCACCTGTGGCGAAAAATATGGCAACACCTTTACTCCAGGCTTTGGTAAGGTTTTTATATACCTCTTCTCCCGTTTTAAGCCATTTATAATGCGATACGGCCATAAAGAAAGGCATAACCATACCGATACAGGAAAAAATAATGTGAAAGCCTAATGATAAGGCCATTTGGGAGCGGGCTGCGATAAAATCATCCATGGGCTGTAGATTTTGAATTGTAACAAATATAACTGTTAAAGACTAAAGCCTAAGGTAATTCAATGACGTTGAAAGGATTATTTTAAATATAGAATGTTTATAAATTGAAAAAAGATTTGGAGATGCTTTGTCGCAAAGACAATTATTCTTTTTTAACCACAGATAAACACAAACAGATACCGTCATTTCTAGCGAAGTGCAACGCAGTAGGGAAACACATTAGTGCCCAGCGAAGCTAAA
This sequence comes from Pedobacter zeae, assembly GCF_014196715.1. GTDB lineage: Bacteria > Bacteroidota > Bacteroidia > Sphingobacteriales > Sphingobacteriaceae > Pedobacter > Pedobacter zeae. Next base: position 338,662 of record NZ_JACIEF010000001.1, on the reverse strand, counting down.
TCTGTCAAGGCAGATCTCTCCCGCCCGCCTGTACGGGTATTCCGCTGCGCTTCAGTCGAGATGAAGACTCTTATTTTGGAATAGGAGAGTTAAGCACCTTTTAACTCATCATAAGCAGCGTTTAGGCTTCTTTGGATACCTTCTCCCTGCCATTCCGGTGCATTTGGAATAGTTGTAATTTTTAAAATATCTTCTTTACTTTTTCCAGCCTTAATTTCGCTGCCAACCAAGGTTAAGAGGTTTTGAAGGTAATTTTGAAAAGCCTTTACATCTGCTTTGTTACCCGTTACTTTTTCAGGATCTAAACTATGCCCCCAGATAAATAGGGTATCGTTATCAAATTGGGTCAAAATTTTATCCAAAGCGGTAATCCAGTTGCCAATGTGTGCGCCATTTTCACGGTCAATGTAAGGAAATCTCCGGTTGAAAACCAGATCGCCAACGTGAACAATATTGGCATTTTCGAAATGATAAACGGCATCGCCGTTGGTATGGCCTGAGCCATAATAATAGGCTTTGATATTTTCTTTGCCCACTTTAGCCGTCCATTTTGTACCGAAAGTGGTATCAGGCAAAAGCTGTTTATCTAAATTATTTGCTTTTTCTGCACCTCTTTTCTGGTTAATCATCGAATTTTGGTGTGCCACCACTTTCTCAGCCAACCCTTTAAAAGAAATATTCCCTGCGGTATGGTCGCCATGGTGGTGCGTATTGATCAGGTATTTAAATGGTTTTTCGCCTAGTTTTTTTAACTCCTCGATTACATGTGGTGCCGTGGCCGGGAACTGTGCATCTACCACTACAAAACTGTTACTCGAATTTAACCAGCCAATGGTACCACCCTGTTCGGTAAATATTCCTACATCGTTACGAAGTGCCTTAAAATTATAGGCACGCAATACCTCTTGCCGCGCAAAAACATCCGTTTTATAAATTGATAATAAGGCCATAGCGAGGGCTGAATTCCTGATAAAATTTCTTCTTTCCATATTTGGATTAAGCTGAAAAACCACGGCATTTACCGTGGTTTAAATTTAATGATTATGATCGTGAATTAACAAAAATTAAATTCCCGATCCAGGTGTGGTACCCGGCTCATGCCCCGGACCAAAAGCATTGTTCTTGCGGTCTTTATCCTTATTGAACAGATTGGTAGTTACCTTGGATGACTTGTTTTCATCAAGCGACCTATCCGCTTTAATATCTTCTGCGCTTTTATCAAGTAAATCGTTCTCAACAACTTTACCTTTTTCTTTAATCGTTCCCATAGTAATTGTAAATTGATGTATTATAGGAACAAGCTAAAAATAAGATTGTTTTTAATAGTTCTTATCAGAATGGGTTTATTCTGCACAATACATCCAATGTTCGGCAGTTCGCCAAACACGGCATGGAATAAGGTTGGCTTCACCAACCAAGGAAACAGATGAAACAAACGGCTTTTATAACATTGCTCCGGGCAATTTTCCTAACTCATGGATGCATCCGAAAGAATGAAACCTCCTTTTATGGATTTTATTGAAATGGTTCGAAGATTCGAAAGAAAACGGATTAAAGATAAACTTGTAAATGTGTTTTCTTTCTTCGTTTAATTTTTCTGCCAGTTTTGCGTTTTCCAGATTTTGAGTGTTGTGGTTCTTTTCCATGACGATATAGATTATTGAAAACCTGGTGGGCTTTCAGGGTTAACAATTTTAATACTTGAAAAAAGCTTTTTTTAAATTTGCTTAACCTTATACCATGGGATGTTTGATAAGGTTTCGTTCAGGAACAACAGGTAAAACGGCGTGAAATGCCTTATTTTTAATTAAATATAAGTTTAATTTTTGATTTTTGCAAGAGAATTTTATTGGTTTAAATAGTCAGTTGCAGGTACCTTAAACCTGATTGTTTATCTTGGAAATCAGCTGCAATGGCGCTAGGTAAATACAGCCCTGCTCTCCACTTTATCCCGATAAAATCGGGATGTTCGTTCCGATCAGGTTTAAGTGGCACAGCCAGCAGTACTATTTTGGGGTTACAGGGTGCAGAAAATTTGTCTATCAGCATGAATCTTTTCTGCATCAGACAACCTTAAATAGCAGCACCAAATTGAGTATGTAAACCTGATTGAAGCGGATACCGGCCTAGTGCCTAAGGCCTGCAGGCGTATTAGTGAAAAGCAGGACGAACATCAAAACAAGACACTGTCCCGGCTTTTCAAAAAATCATTATTAAAATTATTGTCCATAAAAAAAGTCCCAATTTTCACCGGGACTCTCCTATTTGGTTAATGATATTTATGCCAGCGCATTTTGTTTCACTACCATTTTAACTTTTTCGATTACGTAATCCAAATCCTCTTTAGTGGTATATTTACTAAACGAAAAACGTACTGATGGGCGGTTTGGATCGGCATTTATACCGTTTAGCACGTGAGAACCAATGTTCGAGCCCGAAGAACAGGCACTGCCGCCCGAAGCGCAGATGCCATTGATATCCAAATTGAACAATAACATATCGGCCATGTCCATTTCAGGGAAAGAAACATTTAGCACCGTATAAAGACTTTTGTCGGCATCAGTTTCGCCATTAAAACCAATACCAGGGATTTCGGCAATCAACCGGTCTTTTAAATAATCTTTTAAGCCCTGGATATAGGTTTGGTGTGCTGTCATCTCGGCATAAGCAATTTCTAATGCCTTAGCCAGGCCCACAATACCATACACATTTTCGGTCCCGCCACGCATGTTGCGCTCCTGTGCCCCGCCGTAAATCATCGGCGGAATTTTGACATTACTGTTCACATATAAAAAGCCTACGCCTTTTGGTCCGTGTAGTTTATGTGCTGCACAAACAATAAAATGTGCTTTAAGCTCTCTTACATTGTGTGGATAATGCCCCATAGTCTGCACGGTATCGGCATGATAAATGGCATTGTATTTTTCGCAGATATCGCCCACTTTAACCATATCGGTCAGGGTACCCAACTCATTGTTGGCATGCATTAAGGAAACAAAGGTACGCTCGTTATTTTGAAGCAGTTCTTCTAAATGATTATAATCTATATTACCTTTTCCGTCGATATTCACAAAGCTCAGTTTATCGATTTCGCCGTTTTTAAGCATGGTGTTTAAGGTATGCTCTACCGCATGATGTTCAATTTTTGAGGTAATGGCATGTTTAATGCCGTAAGCGGCAATACCGCAACGGATAGCCGTATTATCGGCTTCGGTACCACCTGAAGTAAAAAATATTTCGGAGGGCGATGCGTTTAACAGACCAGAAACGGTTTTACGGGCTTTTTCTACCAGCGTCCGCACCTCCCGGCCAAGCGCATGAATGGCAGATGGATTACCAAAATAATTTTCCATCACATTTGTCATTTCTGCTATTACCGCCGCATCCAAAGGTGTTGTGGCCGCATTATCTAAATAGACCCTTTTCATTTCTATAAATATTTAAAAGTTAGTGTATTACAGAGAATCCGTGTTATTGAACAACTCTGTTTAAAATGATCAGGACTTAATAAAATTATTAAGTCCCGATCTTTCCAAAGCCTTTAATTCTTTTGGGGATTAAAGGTGTAATATTTCCTTGATGTCGGAAATGATCTTATTTGCCAGGTTTTCGGCAATGGTTTCATTTTCGGCCTCGCTGTAAATCCTGATAATCGGTTCAGTATTCGAACGGCGCAAATGTACCCAAGTTTTATCAAATTCTATCTTCAAACCGTCAATGGTACTGTAAGGCTGTTTTTTGTATTTTTCTTCTACCTGTTTCAACAAATTATCGATATCCATTTCTGGGGTAAGGGTAATTTTATTTTTAGAGATGTGGTACTGAGGATAACTGCGTCTTAATACCGAAATCGATTTGCCAAACTTAGCCAAATGCGTTAAAAACAAAGCAATACCTACTAAAGCGTCCCTGCCGTAGTGCGATTCAGGATAGATAATCCCACCGTTTCCTTCCCCTCCAATAATAGCATTCGTTGCTTTCATTTTGTTTACAACATTTACCTCACCTACTGCCGAAGCATTGTACTCTGTACCGGCCCTTTCAGTTACATCGCGCAAAGCACGGGTTGAAGAAAGGTTAGAAACGGTATTTCCAGGTGTGTTTTTCAATACATAATCGGCAACCGCAACCAAGGTGTATTCTTCGCCGAACATGCTGCCATCTTCGTTTACAAAACATAAACGGTCAACATCCGGGTCAACTACAATACCTAAATCAGCATGCTGTTTCTGAACCTCTTTTGATATTTCGGTTAAATGTTCCGGTAGTGGTTCAGGGTTGTGTGGAAAATGCCCGTCAGGTGTACAATACAGTTCCACCACTTTACTTACCCCCAGGGCTTTTAATAAAGCTGGAATAAAAATGCCTCCTGTTGAATTTACGCAGTCGATTACCACTTTAAAATCGGCCTTTTTAATGGCTTCAACATCCACCAATGGTAATGCTAAAACTTTATCGATGTGTTTTTGAAGGTAGGTATCGTTTTTGATTACTTTTCCCAGTTTATCTACATCAGCAAATTCGAAATCAGCTTTTTCAGCTAAATCTAACACTTCTTTACCATCTGCATCGCTAATAAATTCGCCCCTGGCATTCAGTAACTTTAAAGCATTCCACTGTTTGGGGTTATGGCTTGCTGTTAAAATAATACCGCCACCGGCATTTTCATCAGGCACAGCCACTTCTACGGTGGGCGTTGTTGACAAACCCAGATCGATTACCTCAATACCCAGTCCCTGTAAGGTACCTATTACCAGGTTATTAACCATTTCGCCGGAAATACGGGCATCGCGGCCTAAAACAATTCGTTTATTGCCTGTTTTTTGCACTACCCAACTGCCAAAAGCTGCTGTAAATTTCACAATATCAAATGGCGTTAAGCCCTCGCCGACCCTTCCGCCTATGGTTCCGCGTATTCCTGAAATCGATTTTATTAAAGTCACCGTGTATAATTTATTTTGAGGTCCAAAAATAACAAAAAAAACAACACAGCAGCTATTTAACAAGGTTTTACCGAGCAAATTTACATTGTTTTTATATCTATAAACACGATGTACCTGATGGAAATTAGCTGCATCGTTAAAATCAAACGTGTGTTTTAATGATCAACAGTTTTTCAATTTTAATCTTCATTTTCAGCAAAATAAAAAACCTATTCATAATATTCTTGCAACATTATTGCATAAAAGCATATTCCGGCTTCGCTAGCGGTTGTAAAACCTTATATTTGCATCTTTTTAAGATACAAAAGGCTTTTATATGCAGCGTAAGTGGTTTCAATATTGGTTTAATTCGCCATATTATCATATTCTATATCAACAACGGAATGATGCTGAGGCCGAGTTTTTTATTGATAAACTCACACACTTCCTTCATCCTAAGGCCGATGCAAAAATGCTGGATATTGCCTGTGGAAAAGGCCGCCATTCTATCTACCTGAACAAAAAAGGTTTCGATGTTACGGGAATAGACCTTTCCGAACAAAGTATTAAATATGCCAAACAGTTCGAAAACCACAAGTTGCATTTCCTTGTACATGATATGCGCAGGTTATTCTACATCAACTATTTTGATGTGGCCTTAAACCTTTTTACCAGTTTCGGTTATTTTGATACCGAAAAAGAACATGTAAATGCCCTTAAAACCTTCAGGAAATGTTTAACTGCCCATGGGATTTTAGTGCTGGATTATTTTAACACAGAAAAAATTATCCGCAATTTAAATTCATGCGAAGCCAAGTCGCTTGATGGCATTACGTTCAACATCACCAAAAATGTTGAGGATGGAAAAATTATCAAAAAGATAAATTTTGAGGACAACCACAAGGTATATAATTTTGAAGAACGCGTGCAGGCATTCAGTTTCGAAGATTTTCAGCGTATGCTTACCAAAGCCGGGATGGAGATCGAAAAAACCTTTGGTAGCTATAGTTTGGATGAATTTGACCGCGCTACTTCCGACCGCTTAATTTTAATCTGTAAAAAAGCATGATAGAAAGCATACAGCAATTTGATGTAGAATTGTTCCTGAAAATCCACCGCGGACTTTCAAACAGCTTTTTCGACTGGCTGATGCCTTTAATGCGCAACCGTTTCTTTTGGTCGCCGCTTTATCTTTTTATCATCGTGTTTTGTATTAAACAGTATAAAAAACAAGGTTATTATATCATTGGCATGGTACTTTTTACTTTTGCAATGGGCGATTTAATTGCATCGAGAGTGGTAAAACCATGGGTATCGAGGGTAAGGCCTTGTAACGATATGAGTTTGGCCAACGACATCATCCACCGGGTACCTTGCGGCAGCGGATTAAGTTTTCCATCGGCACATGCCACCAATCATTTTGCAATAGCGGTTTTTTTGATCTGCGTTTTCTATAGCCGGTGGAAACCTATTTTACCTATTGGTCTCTTTTGGGCCTTCATTATCAGTTTTGCGCAGGTATATGTTGGTGTTCACTACCCTGTTGATGTAACAACGGGTGCATTACTGGGCATAACTATAGGCATTATCTGTTCGAGAATATTTAAAAAATTACAACCTGATTTTTAACGTATGGAAATCTGGAAATTCTGCGTACTCTTTTTTTCTGCGTTTTTTGGTGGAACAGCTATTTTTCTGGTCAAGAGCGATAAATCCAAACTGCTGAAACTGATCTTATCTTTTAGTGGTGCCTATCTTTTTGCCATTACGGTTTTACATTTAATTCCCGATGCATATAGCGGTACAGACAAGTGGCAGATCGGAGTTTTTATCCTGATCGGTTTCTTATTGCAGATTTTTTTAGAACAGTTTTCAGAAGGCGTAGAACACGGTCATATCCATAAACACCACGATGGACATGTTTTTCCTTTTGGGATAATGATCAGTTTATGCCTGCATGCTTTTTTGGAAGGCATGCCCCTGGCAAAGGAACAGCATAACGAATTGATTTTCGGTATTTCGCTGCACCACATTCCGGCAGCATTTGCATTGGCGAGCATACTCACACAGAACCATTTCAGGAAGGGCAGCATTGTACTTTACCTTATTTTATTTGCCGTGATGGCGCCACTTGGTTTTTACGTAAGTGTTGGGCTCAGCAACGGCACCATAGGAGGTCTGGATGCTTATTTCAATAAGATTATGGGTATTGTGATCGGTATTTTCCTACACATATCGACCACAATTTTATTCGAATCGAGTGCTGATCATAAAATCAACACGCGCAAAATGATCGCCGTTTTACTGGGGATTGGCGTGGCATTGATCGGTTTCTTTGCAGGACACTAAGCCGGTTCTCAGTTGACAATTGAGCGGCTTAAACAGTTCCCCTTCAGAGAATTAACCCACTAGCCGTTTTAAACGTTTAATCGTTTAAATTTTAAAACCTCTGTAAAAAATTAGGTAAATTGGGGTATGGATAAAGTTGTAAATGAGCCCGTTGCGGCCTATCAAAAAAGGCATTATACGGTTGAAGAATACCTGGAGATGGAAAAACCATCAACAGTAAAGCATGAATATTACCAGGGCGAAATATTTGCCATGTCGGGGGCTGGGCTCAATCACAATAAAATTTTCAGTAATGTTTTTATAGAAATAGGAAATCATTTAAAGGGTAAGCCATGCCGACCTTACGGAAGTGATATGCGAATGCATATTCCGGAGAATACTTTATTTACCTATCCTGATATTTCCATTTATTGCGATGGTTTAACACATAGCGATGCTGATGAAGATACTTCGATTTTACCTACTGTAGTTATTGAAATCCTGTCGCCCTCTACCAAAAATTACGACAGGGGCAAAAAATTCAACCTGTATAAAGATATCCCATCATTAAAAGAATACATGATGATCGATTCAGAATCGGTTTCCGTTGAAGCGCATCATGTTAATGATGAGCAAAATTGGGTACTCAGTAAACATGAAGAGATTACTGATGTGCTAAGTTTTGTTTCGATGGGGTTTGACGTAGCGCTAAGTGATATTTATTACCGTGTTCGTTTTGGTAAAGAGAAATGAGTTTGCAGATAAAAATTCAAAAGTATGAACTGAAAATTGCCAACTACCAACTGCATCACTTCTTCTCTTTCTTTTTTCCATAACCCCAGGGGCAATGTTTGCATTTATTTTTACAGCAATAACCACGTTTTAAATGGTAAACCTCAGTAAAAACCATTAATCCGTCTTCGTTAAAGTAAAAATCCTCACCTTCTTTCATATATCATCAATTAAAAGATCCTGAAACAAGTTCAGGATGACGGACAGCCGATATTAATACTATTCTCCAATTATTATAATTACTAATTTAATATTTTAACTTCCAGTTTATTTTTAAAATAATCTTTAAGCTGTTTCCCGTCGCCGTGTAGAGTCCATACCTGTTTTGGTTTTACCTTACTGATGGTCTCTAAAATCGCTTCCCAATCGGCATGATCGGAAATGTAAAGTGAAATTCCATTTTGCTGCTGCAGGTTTTTCCAACCTGAGGCAAATGCCCTTACTACATTAATTGCTTTATGGTAACTGTGAAAAACCATCGGAGGAACAATATAAACCTGGTTCTCGTGGTTGTTTTTCATCACTTTGCGGTCGTACATGCTATAATTACCCAGTTTAATGCCATAATCTTCATATATTTTAACAAATGGCATAATGCTAAAATGCACCATAACATTCCGCGTTGGACAATGATCGTTCAACAACTGGATAATCCGCTGGCTTTTACCCAAAGCATAAGCACCCAGCATAATATTCGCCCGGGTTTCGTTCAGCTTTTTAATTTCGTCAACAGGAGAAGGATGTTTGGTTTCCGGATCGGCGAAGGTACTTTCTGTAATCAAAACGTCTGCTTCCACAAATTCAAAGGCCTCGCAGGTCTTATCCGGTTCGATCTTGTAATCACCCGTATAAAGGTATTTAACGCCCTTATATTCCATTAAAACCTGTGCGGAACCTAAGATATGCCCGGCAGGATAAAAAGTAACGGTAACCTCTTTTAATTGGAAGGATTGATGATAATGCTTGGTAAAAAAATCGACCGCTGCAAATTTTCGGTAACGGTGTTTCATAAAAGCTGCAGTAGCCGCAGTACAGTACACATGCTGACTTCCACCGATAGCATGATCGCCATGCGCATGCGAAACCACTGCTTCTTTAACAGGCTGCAGCGGATCAAGGTAAAAATCACCATAAACACAATATAAACCTACCGGGCTAATGGTAATGAAATCTTCTAAAATCATGATCAGGATGGATTTAACAGTATGATTAAAGTAGATTAAGCGATGGTATTTTTAAATGCTTCTGCCGCCTCAATTAATTGCCGGTGCAATGCCAAAACCTGCTCTATAACAGACTGCTGCTCGTCGTTAATGATAAAATGATCGGCCATTTTCGCTTTTTCTTCATCGCTGAGCTGCTTATCCATGCGGGCTTTTACCTGCTCTTCTGTAACCCCATCGCGTTGTATTAAACGCTTTAACTTAATTTCATAAGGTGCTGTAACCAAAATTGTGGTATCACACAATTTATAAGAGCCGCTTTCGAACAATATTGCGGCTTCTTTAAGGGTATAGGGAACCGTTGAAGGAATGGTAGCTTCCCAGGCATCAAAAGCCCTGAAAACGGCCGGATGCACCAAAGCATTCAGTTGTGCAAGGGCCTTCTCATTATTAAAAACAATGCCTGCAATGTACTTATTATTGAGTTTCCCATCTTCAAAATAACTTTCATTGCCAAAAGCAGCTTTAACGCCTTCTATCAATAAAATATCCTGGGTCATGAGCTCTTTAGCCGCTTGATCAGCATAAAAAACAGGGATTCCCAATAACTCAAAAACCTTGCAAACGGTACTTTTACCGCTTCCTATACCACCTGTTATTCCTACTTTATACATTATTTTTCTACTATGAAATCGATTTTGGAAGGCACTACGCTCACCAGTTTACAATAATCAGGAAATTCGGTTATTTTAACGGTAAACTGATGGTGTTTTAGATTTTGCCATTCATCTACATCGATGGTGGCAGTAATAAAACTTTCATCAACCTGGGCATAATTGCTCAATGCCACTAAAAAAGTAACCTTAACTTTTTTAGGGTAGAGCTTTATACTGTTGTAATTCCTGTTATTGGTAATTTTTAAAGGCACTTCAATGGTTTTCTCGGTAAACTCATCAACCGGTAGTTTAACCTCTACTGAAGAAGGATAAATACTTACATTTTTATGTATACTGTGCTGCAAAGCAACCCTTGTGGTACTGCTGTTTTGTACTTTAGTCAGTTTTAACGTATCAGTAGGCCAAAATTTTATTTTGTCGAGTTCTTCTTTTGGCCCCGCAACTTTAACATATTTTGGGTTGAGGATGATTTCGCTGGCAATGCCATACTGTTTTTCAAAACTTAATTTATCGATCAGTTTTACCGGCACCCTTTTTACCATCCTTTTGGTAAAATCGAAATACAGCGTATCAGGCTTAACAGAAATTACTTTTTGCGTACTTTCCAACTGCTTGTTGATGTTGAACAACTGGTCGGAAAAAACGATAAAATCTTTGGTATTGAGTTGACCCAGGTTAACGGAAACAGAGGGAGGACTTATCCTCAGGCGCGCAAACAGCAACTGCCAGCCTGTTCCTTCTACCTGCAGGTCTATCGTATCGGATTGTAATGGGTAAAACGCTCTTTTGGTAGGTGTATTTTTAAAAACCAAAACAGTTTTTGCCACATAAATATACTTATTGTTCAATGCCATAAAAAGCCATGCTGCTATGGCCAGCAGCAGGCAGGCCAATAAGCTAAATACACGTCTTTTTTCAATCTTCGTTAACCTAATGAAGGGCATAAAACTAAATGTTTGCTGCAAGCCGGAAAAATATTATCCGAAATGCATTTGATCAAATGTAATAAAACAAAAACAGTCCCGAAAGTTTTCGGGACTGCACTTAAATTTTATTCGTTGATTAGGCTTTAGGAGCTGCAACTGCTTTGGTCGCATCTAAAGAAACTGCTGATTTATCGAAACGGATTTTCACGCCACCTTCAACCTCGATCAAAAAAGTGGTATCATTCATATCGGCTATACGGCCATGGATACCTGCTGTGGTTACCACTTTATCTCCTTTTTTCAGCTCGCCGATCAATTTTTTATGGTCTTTAGCTTTTTTAAGCTGGGGGCGGATCATAAAAAAGTAGAATACCAGTGCAATCAATCCAAACATGATTAATTGCCTTGGGTCAAATCCTCCGGTCGCCTGTAAAATTACTGTTGATGTCATTTTGTATTTTTTTGTTTTTTTTGAATAGTTATTGAATGTGCGTTAGCGCGATAAACAAGTAAGCCATTTATTTTTTGGTCAGCACCTCTCCTACCAAATGAACGGTAGCTACCGTTGGATTGGCATTTGATGTTACGGTTACCACCTTATCTTGCATACCCATTTTACCTTCGCTGTTAAAAACCACGCTGATTACTCCTTCTTTACCCGGCAAAATTGGTTCGCCCGGTATCTGCGGAACGGTACATCCGCAAGTTGCTGTGGCATTTGAAATAATAAGTGGGCTTTTACCCGTGTTTTTAAGTTTAAAATCGTGTTTAACCTTTTCTCCCTGTGTTATTTTACCGAAATCGAAAATATCGCGTTCGAAAACAATTACAGGCGCATTTATCGGATCAACCTTGGTTGTTTTTGATGTTTCGTTACCAACCGAAACGCCTGTAGCGGTTTCTGTAGTTTGATTATTTGCGTTACGACATGCCGCGAATGAAAGTGCAGCAATAGCCAGGATAAATGTTCTTTTCATTTTTAATCTTCGATTAATCCGCGGCCAATCTTTTTAATTGTGTTGTTTTTCTTAAGATCGCCTAAAATTTTGTCTAAAATACCGTTTATAAATGAATTGCTCTTCGGTGTACTGTAATCTTTTGATAATTCCAGGTATTCGTTAATGGTTACTTTAACCGGAATAGAAGGAAAATTCAGCAGTTCGCAAATGGCCATTTTCATCAGGATAGTATCCATAAGTGCAATACGTTCCGATTCCCAGTTCTTGGTCCTATCGGCAATCATTTCCTGATATTTCGAATCATTCTGTAAGGTATACACAAAAAGATCCTGAACAAATTTACTGTCTTCTGCCCAATCGGCACTGATTTGGGTGAGGTTGTTTTTGAATGGATCGTCGGAAGTAAAGTTTTTAAGGGTTTTGGCAACCATGCCTTTCATCACTTCATGATCTACCTGCCAGTTGATGAATTTCTCTTCAAAAACCTGGATGATGGCCTGGCTTTTTAAAATAATTTTACGGAAAATGTATTTGATAATGTCTTTTGACGATTCTAAAGTCTCATTCGGATCAGCAAGATAATCGGCATATTCTTTTGAGGCTTTTAAAGAATTGTACACCGTTTTGCGGATTTCGGGATCAAAGCCCCAATCTACCTTGTACTTTTTGATTGCAGCAACATATTCAGGGTTTTGCTGTAATAAAACGCTAAACTTATTGTGTAGCAATTTCATGTTCGGATTAATATCCTCTGCCGTTTTAATGAACTTGTTTGCGCGTTCTGCCGCGTCGTTGGCAGTAAATTCGGTAACTTCTACCAATAAAGAGAGCATCCAAATGTACATTTCGTATACACTGTCGATACTTTGCATTAAGGTTTTCAAATCGCCTTTAATGTCTTTTTTGTCTGCCATGTGCCATGCAAAAATGTTTTGCAAAGCTTTGATTCTTAAGTGCCTTCTGTTTAACATGAATGTAAGAACGAGTGTGGTTTTTTAAACCCTGTTTTAATAATTATGATTTAATATGATGATTTAATTTTTTTTATGTCTTCAATGCGTTTTTCGGCAATCCGGTTGGCGGCAATATTGGTTGATATATTTTCAGCTTTGCTTAATTTAATTACGCTGCGTGTCGCATCATAAATATTTTCGGTCAGCTGTACTGTACGTTTTTTACCGAAACCGGTCAGTTCAGAATAGCACGAAATCAGTCCACCTGCATTAATCAAATAATCGGGTGCAAATAATATTCCTTTTTTCAATAACAGTTCGCTATCTAAAACCTCATCTTTTAACTGATTGTTTGCCGAACCCGCAATAATTGCAAACTTCATTTTTTCGATGGTTTTGTTATTCACCGTTGCACCCATGGCACAAGGGGCATAAACATCAGCATCGGTTGTAAAAATTTTATCGGCTTCGATCGGCTTTGCCTTATATTTCCTGGCTACATAGGTTAGCTGCTCCTGATTGATATCGCTGATCAATACCTCAGCATTTTCTTTTCTCAGTAAAGCAACAAGGTGTTCGCCAACATTTCCAATGCCCTGTACCACAATGGTTCTGCCCGCAAGCATATCCGTACCGAACACTTCTTTTACGCTGGCTTTAATGCCTAAATAAACCCCCTGGGCAGTAAATGGAGCCGGATTACCGGCACCACCGATTGATTCGGGAACTCCGGTAACATGGGTGGTTTCCATACGGATATATTCCATATCGCGGGTATTGGTGCCCATTTCTTCTGCTGTAATGAATTCGCCGTTCAGGTTTTTGATAAACCTGCCATAGCTACGCATTAAAGTTTCAGTTTTATCTTTTCTTGAATCGCCAATGATTACACCTTTTCCTCCACCCAGATTTAAACCCGTAATAGCGGCTTTATAGGTCATTCCGCGCGACAAACGGAGGGCATCTTCCAACGCTTCGGCTTCAGTAGAATAACTCCACATCCGTGTACCTCCCAGCGCAGGCCCCAAAGTGGTATCGTGTATGGCAATAATTGCTTTTAAACCTGTATCTGGATCATTGCAGAAAACCAATTTTTTATGCCCATAAGCACTTAATTGATCTAAAATTGATGAATCTGACGGAGAATTTGCTGGCATATTAACGTTCGGCTAACCTGCTGCAAAATTAAAATAAAAAACCATTATTACACGTATTTAACGAAACTATAGAAAAATTAATTCTGTTATAGCTCCATCTCTTCCTAAAATGTCGTCCTGGGGCATGAATGATTTTTTATCGCCTGCAAATCCTTTGTACCTCAAGATGGATAAAAAACGCATTCACCGCATTTCTGATTCTGCGTTGAAAAACGTATCGTTCACCTGCATCATTCATTTTACACCCCATAATTGTCATTATTCTTTAAAGCTTAACCTCTAACCAATAAATATGCCGCAGGGAATAACAAAATTAGCTAAGTTTGTATATCATGAAACATCTTAGCCGATTAAACAAATACTTTCTTAAGTACAAATGGTGGATTATCCCCGGAAGTATTTTCGTCGTGATTTCCAATATTTTTGGCGTAGTGCCTGCACAGGTAATCGGTTACGCAGTAGACCTGATCACTGAAAACATTCAGCTCTTTAACCTTTTCGACGGTTTCGATCGCCAGGCGGTTATTTACGATATTTTTAGCAGTAACCTTTTGTATTTCGGCCTGTTGGTGATTGCACTTTACCTGTTGCGCGGACTTTTTTTATTTTTTATGCGGCAAACCATCATTTTAATGTCGAGACATATCGAATTCGACATGAAAAATGATATTTACCAGCATTACCAGGAACTGAGTCTGGGTTTTTACCGCAGTAATAATACCGGAGACTTAATGACCAGGGCTACAGAGGATGTAAACCGGGTGAGAATGTATGTGGGCCCGGCAATTATGTATACCATTAACACCTTCTTTTTATCGGTACTTATTATTTGGTCGATGTTTGATGTAAATTCGAAGCTGGCCATTTATTGTTTATTGCCACTTCCCTTTTTAGTGGTGATTATCTATTATGTGAATACCTTGATTTTTAAAAAAAGCGGAAAAATACAGGAACGGTTGTCAGACCTTTCGAGTTTTGTACAGGAGCGCTTTTCGGGAATCAGGATCATAAAATCTTACGTACGTGAGGATTACACGCGTAACATGTTCGAAATACAGAGCAATGAATATAAAAAAGACTCGATGAGCCTGGTTAAGGTATCGGCGCTGTTTTATCCTACCATGCTTTTATTAATTGGCCTGAGTACGATTTTAACCATCTATATAGGTGGTATCCAGGTGATGAACGGCAGCATTACTGCGGGTAACATTGCCGAATTTATCATTTATATTACCCAGTTAACTTTTCCGGTAACAATGCTGGGCTGGGTAACCTCACTGATCCAAAGGGCTGCAGCATCGCAAAAACGGATCAATGAATTTTTGGATATTCCTTCAGATATCCAATCGAAAGAGACTGAAAAAAAGGCGCTTTACGGCAATATTAAATTCGACCGGGTCAGTTTTACCTATCCGCATACTGGAATTGAAGCTTTAAAGGAAATTAGTTTTGAGATCAAGAGTGGCGAATTTGTGGCAATTATAGGAAAAACAGGTTCTGGAAAATCGACATTGGCAAACCTGATTATGCGGATGTACGATGTGGAAGAGGGTGCTATTGAGGTGGATGGGAAGAATATCAAGACTCTTAACCTGAAAGATTACCGCAACCAGATTGGTTTTGTACCGCAGGAAGTATTTTTATTTTCTGATACGATAAAAAACAACATTGCCTTTGGTTTGGATACCTTTACCGATGAAGAAGTACATACGGCCGCTAAAAATGCTTCGGTTTATACTAATATCATTGATTTCGAAGAAAAGTTTGAAACCATGCTTGGCGAACGCGGTATTACCCTCTCGGGAGGGCAAAAACAAAGGGTTTCCATCGCCCGTGCACTGATTAAATCGCCCAGGATTTTGATATTTGACGACTGTCTTTCGGCTGTTGATACCAAAACCGAGGAAGAAATTTTACAAAATATGGGAAAAATCATGGCCGGAAAAACCAGTATTTTAATTGCCCACCGGATTTCTACCATTAAAAATGCAGATAAGATTTTGGTACTTGATGACGGAAAAATCATCGAACAAGGTACACACAATGAATTACTTAGCTTAAATGGCAGTTATAAGGAGCTTTATAACAACCAACTTTTGGAGCAGGAAACCCAAACGATTTAAATTGTATTAAAATTGTATTTTGAACTTTAAATATTTGCTTTATATTTACCGAAACCAATAACCAACATCAATACCAACCATGGGAGAATTCGACAACAAGGAAAGAGAAGAAGTTTTTTCAAAGAAAGTAAGAGCAGGTAAGAGAACTTATTTCTTCGACGTGAAGGCTACGAGATCGGGTGATTATTATTTAACAGTTACCGAGAGCAAAAAAAGATTAGAAGACGGTGTGTTTGTAAAACATAAAATCTTTTTATACAAAGAAGATTTCGAAAAATTTGCAGAAGGATTAAACGAAACTGTTGATTATATCAAAACCCACCAGGATGTGGTTGAAAAACGTTATGAATATTCTGAAAACGGAGAACATAGCACCAGAACCAATGACGATTTTACTTTTTAAGTAATATAATTTCAATAAAAAAGCCTTCCAATTTTAAAAATCGGCAGGCTTTTTTATTGGTATACACTTTATTTCTTATTTCAACCCTACGCTTACGGCTACTGCAATAATCAAAAGAAAATAACTCACCACCGACACCATAGTGAGTATGCCCCAAAATTTAAAAAGTGATTTCAGGTTTGCAATAGCGTCATTTAAATTTTCCTGGTCTCCAAACAATATACCTTGTTTACCATTAGCTGAAAAACGTAACAACAATAAACTTTGGTAAAAAAAGAGTAAAGCCAACAACAGGTAAAACGTGGTCACCCCTATTGCCCCTGTACTGGCCAGTGGTCCTAATTGATTGAGTAAGGACGGGTTAGCCGTTATTGCTGCACCTATACCAAAGGAACTGAGCGTTAAAAATGCCGAAACCACGAAACCAACAACCGATAAAAACCTGGCCCATTTGCTCATGTCGTAAAAGTAGCTCCGCATTTCTTCGGTTACAATCAATTTTACTTCCTGAGGCACTTCTTTTTCAAAATCTTCCATTTATGTGTATCTCTATTTTACGCTAAACATAGATAAAATATAAATTTGATCCAATAGCAAAGGTTTAAATAAAGGTTTTAAAAGCTTATCTTTGCGCGGAATTTTGGAACAAGATGGACAATGGAAGAGGTAGGCTGGATGACGGAAAAGTACAGAACTGAGAGCGGAACGATCGGCTACAGACCATTAAATCATAACCATCAAGACTAAAAAACTACGGACTAAAGACTTAAAGACTAATAAATAATGGCATTACAATGTGGTATAGTTGGTTTACCAAATGTGGGGAAATCGACGCTTTTTAACTGTTTATCAAATGCAAAGGCGCAGGCAGCAAACTTCCCTTTTTGTACAATCGAACCTAATGTTGGCGTAATTACGGTTCCGGATAACCGGTTAGCCAAACTTGCTGAATTGGTTAAACCTAACAAGGTTCAGCCGAATACAATTGAGATCGTTGATATTGCAGGCCTGGTAAAAGGTGCATCGAAAGGTGAAGGCCTGGGAAACCAGTTTTTAGGGAATATCCGGGCTACAAATGCCATTATCCACGTTTTACGTTGCTTTGATGATGGAAATGTGATCCATGTTGATGGTTCTGTTGATCCCATCCGTGACCGGGAAATTATCGATACCGAATTACAGCTTAAAGATCTGGATACGGTTGACAAACGTATTCAGAAAGTAGAGAAAATGGCTAAAACCGGTGGTGATAAGGATGCAAAACGTACCTACGAAATTTTAACTGTGGTTAAATCACATTTAGAAAGCGGTAAATCGGTACGTACGGCACCTTTGGCCCAGGAAGATTTCGATTTTATTGAAGATTTAGGCCTGCTTACCCAAAAACCGGTAATGTATGTATGTAATGTTGATGAAGCATCGGTTGTTACCGGAAATAAATATGTAGATTTAGTAAAGGCAAATGTGGCTGACGAAAATGCTGAAGTGTTGGTTATTTCTGCTAAAATTGAGTCGGAAATTGCCGAACTGGATAGCTACGAAGAGCGTCAGGAATTTTTAGCCGATTTAGGTTTAACTGAATCTGGTGTAAATAAACTGATCCGTGCAGCGTATAAGTTATTGAACCTTTACACCTATTTTACTGCTGGTGTGCAAGAAGTTAGGGCGTGGACCATTACCAAAGGCTTTACAGCCCCACAGGCGGCCGGCGTAATCCACACTGATTTTGAAAAAGGTTTTATCCGTGCTGAGGTTATTAAATACAATGATTTTATAACCCTGGGTTCTGAAAATGCCTGTAAAGAAGCGGGTAAACTTGGTGTGGAAGGAAAAACCTACGTAGTGGAAGATGGCGACATCATGCACTTCAGGTTTAACGTTTAAGCCTTAAAGCGGTTTTTAAAAAAGCATAGAGCCATTCGAAAGAATGGCTTTTTTGTTGCAGTTTTTTTTTGCCGCAGAAACATGGAAAGCACGGATCCCCACTTGATTGTCAAGCTGAGCAAAGTCGAAGTGTTTTAGAGTGTTTAACATTAACCACAGATCATACAGATTAACAGGTATAAGTATTGATGCAATTTTTTCTCAAACTTTTACCACGGATACAGAAAAGGGGATTATATTGCCACCCAATTGAAAATATTAGCAGCTAACTTGCCCCCTAAACCCGATTGTAATGTAAAGCCCGCAGCGAAGCGAGGACTTGTAATGAAAAGCGGGGGCAAACTTTAACAGATCTACTGCCCTTGCTTTTCAAATAAATAGAAATTGTTGCGTCATTCTTTTTGTAAAGCGCTGACAAATTAATAGCACAGTTGCCTGGTAAGTTGTCAATTCTCTTAGGTTACTAGTCACGCTGAGCAAAGTCGAAGTGTTTTAGAGTGTTTAACATTAACCACAGATCATACAGATTAACACGTATAAGTATTGATGCAATTTTTTCTCAAACTTTTACCACGGATACAGAAAAGGGGATTATATTACTATACCCAATTGAAAATATTAGCAGCTAACTTGCCCCCTAAACCCGATTGTAATGTAAAGCCCGCAGCGAAGCGAGGACTTGTAATGAAAAGCGGGGGCAAACTTTAACAGATCTACTGCCCTTGCTTTTCAAATAAATAGAAATTGTTGCGTTATTCTTTTTGTAAAGCGCTGACAAATTAATAGCACAGTTGCCTGGTAAGTTGTCAACTCAACATATTGTTGATTAAACCTCCAGCCCATAAGCGGCCAGTTGGGCTTTGGTATCTTCATAACCGGTATGATGGATGCCTTTCAAGCCTAATTGCTCGGCAACCTGCACAAACAGCATCCGATCATCGATATACAAACTGGTATCTACATCGCTTTGCGAAATATCGATGGCTACCTTAAAAATATCGGCGTCGGGCTTACGGAAATGCACAAAACTGGACGAAACGAAGAAATCGACAAATTCGTTTAGTTTAAAAGTATTGATGCGGTATTGATTAAGCTCGCGACCTTCGTTACTGATTACCGCAACTTTAAGGTTATACTTCTTCTTCAAATCGCAAATCAGTTGAATCATTTCGGGATAAGCCAATGATTTTTTGAACATGAATTCTTTAAAATCGTCGTAACTGAAACTCCGATCCTCAAAGAAAACAATACGTTCGAGGTATTCGTCTAAAGTAAGTTTGCCCACCTCGTAGGTATCGAAAGTGAGGTGGTGGCGCTCTTCGAGATCAACAGAATCGAGGTTAAACAGCACCGCTGCCTCGCCCCTTGCCTGCCTATCCCAGCCGTTGGTTAATAAAACACCGCCAATATCGGTAAAAAGTGTGGTAATTTTCTTTTGCATGTTCAGGTTTAAAGTAATACGCCTTTTAAAATTAATACGGCAACGCTAAAGTAGATTACTATTCCGGTTACATCTACCATGGTGGCCACAAATGGTGCTGATGAGGTAGCCGGATCGAGTTTCAGTTTTTTCAAAATAATAGGCATCATAGAGCCGATTAAACTGCCCCACAACACAATACCAACCAGGGTAAAAAATATGGTCGTGGCAATTAAAAACCAGTGTGGCCCGTAATTATACAGGTGTAGTTCCTGCCAGGTAACAATACGGGTAAAGCCGATCGTCCCTAAAATAATGCCGAGTAAGATTCCTGATACGAGCTCGCGGCGCATTACGCGCCACCACCCGGCGATGGTTACTTCGCCCAGGGCCATGGCCTGAATAATCAATGTAGAGGCCTGCGAACCGCTATTACCACCACTGCTCATGATCAATGGAATAAACAGCGACAACACCACGGCTTTTTCGAGCTCAATTTCGAAATGCTGCATAGCGGTTGCGGTTAACATTTCGCCTAAAAACAACACAATCAGCCAGCCTGCACGTTTTTTTACCAGTTTAAGGATCGGAATATCAAGATAAGGCTCATCAAGGGCTTCGGTACCCCCAATTTTGTGCATATCTTCGGTATATTCTTCGTTGGCGATCCACAAAATATCATCTACGGTAACGATACCCAAAAGGATATTGTTTTCATCTACTACGGGTAAAGCCACACGGTTATTCATCCTGAAGATATTGATTGCATCTTCCTGCGGATCGTTGGCTTTAAGCGCAATGAAACGCTTGTCGGTCAGTTCGCCGATAATGGCCTCGGGGTCGGCCAATAAAACCTCACGGATCCTGATGTCATCCAGCAGAACACCATCCTTGTTAATGACATAAACTACATCGATGGTTTCGGAATTTTTACCATAACGCCTGATGTGTGCCAAAACACGTGTGATAGACCATTCGGGTTTTACAGCAATGTAATCGGGTGTCATTAAACGGCCGATACTGTCTTCTTTATACCCTAAAAGCGCTAAAGATTCTTTGCGTTCTTCGGGTGGCAAAAGGGTAATCATCTTTTTCACCACATCGCCTTTTAACTCACTGAAAAGTGCAGTACGGTCGTCAGGTGGCAGGTCTTTAATGATCTGGTTCAGTTTGTTACCCGAAAGTTTTTTAATGATACGCTCCTGGGTAGGAAAATCGAGTATCCTGAATACGTTTACAGCCCTGTTGAGGGATAGGGTTTCGATAAATTTTGCTGCATATTGTGGAAGTTCGTCAATCAGTTCTTCAACATCCGAAATATTCAGTTGATCGAGACATTGCTTCAAAGCCCTGTCGTTCTCTTTTTCAATCAGTTCCTGAATTTCTTCCACAACCATTTCTTCCATACGCAAAATTTTATTTGTTACATGCCTAAACCTCTATTAACGGTTCGCAAAGGTGCATTTTTATTTCCTAAAAAGCCAACCAAAGCACTCAAAAACCATGTATTGAACAGCCGAATTTAAAAATATGACTTCATAAAGCCGGCATGCCGCAATGTTTGGGCAATGATTTAATTATTTCTTAATATAAAAAACATCAGCATAAAGGGAAGGAAGAAGTGCGAGGCCGTTGAGATGATCGCTTTGAACTGACTGATATATGAGCATTGACAAGTCTCAAATTATTCATCTGGAATAACTATCATAATGGTGTATATTTGATTATCAGTCAATTATTTCAATGATTTAAAAAGTGATCATGAATTCGGGCATTCCATTTAAAACCATTTATTCGCCAAAAGGTACTCATGCCGCCATTTTGGTAACTGTAACGATAATGCTTTTGTTATCCGTATTTCAGGATTTACTACAAGCAAACTTTAACAATTATGCTTTTTATCTATCTGAATCAATGCTATTTAATTCCTTTTGGCTTCTTTTTATTCCAATGGTTTACCTGAACATTAAAATACTCGGTACGGAGAAACTTAAAACATTTAAATATTTACCATTACAGCTTTTTCTGGCTTCGGTTATACTCCATATGCTATTATTTTCAGTGATTGTGTGGCTGCTCTCCGAATTGTTTTTTGATCATACTTATGCGCTGTTACAAAATTTTTATTATACCTTATCTGAGTCTGGCTACATTCTGTTATTAATTTACGGGGCACTAATCCTGTTCTTAAAATACGCTGCACCTAAATTAAGTTTAATACTACCCCCACCTGTCAAAAAACCAGAAGTATTATCGAAAATTACCATTTCCAACGGGCGGAAATATGTTAATATCGACGTAATGGATATTATCTGCATCAAGGCCTTAACGCCCTATATTGCTATTTGCCTGGCAAATAATCAATATCTCCATTCAGAAACATTAAAATCGGTTTCAGAAAAATTAGATCAGGATAAATTTATCAGGGTGCATAAATCAACCATTATCAATATTGATAAAATGGTTTCATACCGGTCGAGATTAAATGGCGATTATGATATTGCGATGGAAGATGGTACTATGATCAGGTTAAGCAGGACATATTTTACAAAATTTAAGCGCGGTTTAATGCTTTGCTCACGGGATAGGACAAAAAGTCATCAGGTTAACGGATAAGATTACCATTTTAATTTCCGGATATGGAGGTTTGCTGAAAAGATTTTTATCATGAAATATTCAGTAACACTTTTAGCCTGCGCAATGGCCATTATTACCCATTTACTAACAACCTGTAATGGCCAGGCCATTAAAACACAGGGACCGGAAATACCTGTAACCAATAAGACAAATAAAATAGGTGGAGGTTGCGACGGTTGTGAACTCATGTATGTGGGGATGCCTAAAAATATAAAACCGGCAGATACCAGTGCAGGCTGGAAAGAGGCAGGGCAAAAGCTTTTAGTTACCGGAAAGGTATATCAGCCTGATGGAAAAACGCCTGCGGCCAATGTGATCATCTATTACTGGCAAACGGATAATAAAGGCTATTATTCGGCAGGAAAAAATCTTCCTGAAAAAGCCAAACGCCATGGCCATATCAGAGGCTGGGTAAAAACAGATTTAAATGGAAATTATGCTATTTACACGGTGAGGCCTGCACCTTACCCACATGAACGCATGCCTGCACATATCCATCTGGCTATAAAAGAGCCGGGTATTAAAGAAGAATACTACATAGATGAGCTGGTTTTTGATGATGATCCATACCTAATTCCTAAAATAAAAGAGAAACCTTTAGAAAACCGCGGAGGAAGTGGGATATTGAGGGTTTTACTATCGGGTAAGCGGCAAGTGGCAGAACATCATATTATTTTAGGTCTAAACATTCCTAATTACCCCAAAGCGACCGATTCTGGCTGTAAGTCAGGACTTGAAATTGGGGAAGACAGTCCTTCATTTACACCTTATCATGCTTTTGGCCCTGATAAAGGTACCAGAACATGCCCGGTTTGTAAATATGGCCGATATCATGGCATTATTTATTTTGTTGGTAACCACCCCAATTGGAGCGATATTAAAAAATGGCTTTTGTTCCTGGAACAACAAAGCCTGATCAGAAAGAAATACCTTAAAGTTTATTTTGTATACGGAAATGATAATGGATACAGCAAAATAAATCGCGAGAAAGAATTAGAAGGGCTGGGTGTTGAACTGAGCTTAAAATACACTGCCTTAACTTTTGTTCCCAATATGGCAGACAAAGAAACAGAGGTAAACCTGAACAAAATAAATCCAGCGGTGGATAACAGTTTTATTATCTACCGGCACAGGACCATTATTAATAAGTTTATCAACCTGAAAGCCACACCAGAGCATTTTAAAAGAATTACGGATGCCATCGATAAAACACAAAGCGTATATCATGATTTGCCTGAAATGCCCTATCATTAAAAGCATTTTGATGCGCAAACAATTGCAATCATTTTTATCGGCTGGTATGCATTAATCTAAATAGAATCTTAACCAAACATTTTCTTAAACAATGGAACCTTATCTGGGCATGGAAGATATTTTTAGAAAACAAGAAAAATTTAACTTATGATTTTCTATATTTGCAGCCCTGCTCCCGTAGTTCAATGGATAGAATTATGGTTTCCGGTACCATCGATATGAGTTCGAATCTCGTCGGGAGCACAAACAAAAAACTATTCTGGCTATCGAGAATAGTTTTTTTGTTTAAGACAATGTAGGCCGGTATAAATTATAACTTAATATGCCTCTCTTTTAAATATCCTGCCTGATACCAAAATTTTTAATATTCAACCTTTAGCTACGCTAAATATATAGAGGTATTTCTTGCCAAATCGTAAGACACAATAGCCATCAAACAAATAAAGACAGCGATTTTCATAAACCGTAACTTAAGGATCGAAAAAGCAAAAACTGCCGATTCGTCACAGGTTTTAGCAAATCCGTCAAACAAAAGGCTGATTTTATATTATAAGTCTAAAACAATCATCTTTTTGGCATATCTTCTCTACTTTCAGCTATTGGTCAATCATTTTATTATCAATATTTTTACGTGTTAAACGCTCTATACTAAATCTATGTTATTACGCCTATTGCTGTTTCTCTTTTTTGGTTTATTTATTGTTAAGGTACTGGCTCAGGCTCCTGCAAATGATGACGTGAAAACCGCCATTCCAATTAAAAACACTACAGTATACTGTTCAAACGATGCCGCTTTTAACAATGTTAATGCCACTCCCAGCGGTTACAGAAAGGGAAATTTTTGGAACAGTGAGGGGAAAGATATATGGTTCAGTTTTACAGCAGTTGGTACCGATATTACTGCCACAGTAACCGGCCAATCTGCGTTGAACAGTAATACATTGGTTAATCCGCTTGTTGCCTTTTACACCTATAAAGACAATTTACTGGTGGAACAAATCGGTTCGATGACTTCAGAAAATAATATCACAACAGCCTATAAAGGTGGTTTGCTCATAGGCGAAACTTATTACCTGCGCATCAGTGCTGAAAATGATGCCACCGGGAGTTTTAAGCTTTGTGTAAACAGCTATAATCCGCCGAATAAACCTGGCCAGGACTTTTCATCTGCTTCCCCTTTATGCAGTAAAGACAGTTTTACCGAGCTTAAGATCGCCGGTGCCGGTATGAATAACCGCGAAGCTGCCGGAACCTGTTTAAGTACCGAATCGAACAGTGCCTGGTACACCTGGATAGCTGCTAATAATGGTACTTTAGGTTTTACCATTACACCTACTGCTGTTACGGATGATATAGATTGGGTATTATTTGATTTAGGCCCTTCAGCAAGCGCTGCGGCACCGTCATCTGTCAATGCCATCCGCTGCGCTGCAGGCAGTGGTGTCGATTGCAATCCGAGGTATTACATTACAGGCGCTAATAGTACTTCAGTAGACCTAACTGAGCGTGGTGGCTGTTCCCCTAATCAAGATGGTTTTGTAAAGGCCGTAGATATGATTGAGGGACACCAGTATGCCTTGCTAATTGACAATTTTTCGAATAGAAACAACGGTTTCACACTTGCCTTTGATGGTAACGGAGAGTTTGCAGGACCAAAATCGGCCATTGATGTCAAAACTGAAGATGCCTGTTTAAGCACGCAAAAATTTATATTTTCAGCCACTGCCAGTAATTATAGCAGCTTAAAATGGAGTTTTGGAGAAGGGGCCAGCATAACCAATGCGAGTACCGTTGGTCCATTCGAAATTACCTATAATACCCCAGGCACCAAAACTGTAGTGCTCGAAACCATTTCAGTAAAGGGTTGCCGCGTAGTGAACAGCTATACTTTTTATGTGGCATTAAAACCCGAAAAACCAATTATTTCTGCTAATAGAAGCAATTTTTGCCTAGGTGGAACAATGGAACTGAGTATAGCAGAAGTAAAAGACGCTACCTATCAATGGACAGGACCAGCCAATTTTAGTGATTCAACAGCAAGAATCAGCGTACCAATAAGAAATTTTGACCAGGCCGGCGATTATACCGTGACAGTTAAAGTTGGCGATTGCTACAGTGAAGCGGCGATAATCAACATCCCTGCTATTGTAAAAAATCCTGTCGCAAATTTCAATACGGATCCCATTGTGCCGGGTAAATTTGCGGCTCCGGTTCCCATTACATTTTTAAACCGTTCGCGTGATGCCGATTATTTTGAATGGAATTTCGGTGATAATGAAACTTCTACAGATTACCAGCCCACACATGTTTATCAAAAAAAAGGGAACTATACAGTAACCCTCAATGCTTTTACCAACAATGGCTGTGTAGATATCTTTAGGCTTGATAACCTGGTAGTGCTGGATGGCGGTATGTTACAGATTCCAAATTCTTTCTCGCCGAACGGAGACGGCATTAACGACCTGCTGAATGTTAATGTAAGCAATTTAAAAAGATACAGCTTTAAAATCTTTAACCGCTATGGGGATCAGGTTTTCTTTACCACTAATATTTTTGATTCATGGGATGGCACCTGGCGAAATAAGCCTGTTCCGGTTGGTGCTTATTATTATGTATTAAACGGAACAGATGTTTTTAACAAAGAAGTACGCTTTACCGGGTCTATTACCCTAATCAGATAAGCTACCACTGCCGTTGGGGGCACACCACTTTATAAACATTATTGAGCAATAAACCCAGCACAATTTCATGGCTGCCTTTACTCGCCTGGTTAAGTGTAGAAGTAGTTATATCGTAACTGTAGCTAAGATTAAGCAGATGGTTGATATTAAAACCGGCCATCATATTGAAGGCATCCTGTTTCCGATAGCCTGCACCAATCCAAATGCGGTCTTTAAAACCCATTTTCACATTTACATCAGCCGAGATTGGAACATGCGAAATGTATTTTATCAAAACCGATGGGGTAATATTCAGGTCTTCGGCCAAGTAAAATTTATAACCCGAATGCATAAAAACATGGGGTACCTGTTTACCTGTATTGTATTCGGTATTGCCTGAGAAATTGAGTTTCTGCGGCAATACCTGCTGAACGGAAATTCCAGAAAAAAAATTGGCTCCATACAACCACGCACCCACAGAAAGATCAGGCAACAAACGGGCACTGGCAGCATTGTTTAAAGCCGGATCGTTCGGATTTTCGAGTAGCAGGGCATTAATATCAATCGCCACCCGGCTAATCCCTCCAGCTAGCCCCAATGAAAGGTTTAATTGATTATTCAACTGCAAATGGTAAGCATAACTGATGTCAAACGAAGTGGTAGTGAGCTGACCGGCTTTATCCGTCACAGCGACAAAACCAACCCCGTGGTGCGCAGGCGAAGCAGTGTAGTTTTGGGTATAACTTCTGGAACGTGGATCGTTACCATCCGTTTCGAACGATAAGGCATTCGGCCATAAGTATTCATCGCCGAGCGCCCAATGTGCAGATACAAATGCTGTTTTGGGTGCATCCTGTAAGCCAGCCCATTGCTGCCTGTAACCTACCTTAACATCGGTATAATTTTCAATACCACTTAATGCAGGGTTTAGCAGGTAACTATTAAGCAGGTATTGGGTATATTGTGGCCGTTGTTGTGCGTAAAGCCTTACATTTGCACACAATATTAACAACAACAGCCACTTTTTCATTACCGGTTTTTATTTACTATTTGGTTCTACCCAAGTTACTATTTGTCTAGCTTTTTCTCTAATAAGCGAAGACGTAACTCCTGCTTTTTTACATCATTGAGCAATTCGCCATATTGTTTATCTTTTTCGATCAAATGCAGCGTAAGCTCCTCTATCTTTTTCAGTAACAGTTTGTTCATCTCTCCAACTGCTATTCCATCTCGTTCAAATTCTTTTGCAGATGGTATTTCTGGCAGGTGTTTATTTGCTTTGATATAACCTTCTATTTCTTTCAACGTTGCAATTTTATAGCTATCCTCAAATATATAATCGGGTACCCCCTGCCCATCAACCCTGATTTCGTTCGCTTTTATTTTTCCATTTACGGTAAGCCTTTCGGTTGGATTAGTGATACCTATCCCAACATTTCCATTGCCCAAAACTCTCAATAACTGTTTCTCCAGACTGGCATTGTTATAACTATAAAAAGCAAATCCACCTTCACTACCTGCGCCTTCATTCGCTATAAAATCTGTTTCACCTGCCCCAGCTGTCCTGTTCCAACCAATAAGCATTTTGCCAGTACCTACTAAGTTTTGATACGCAGTGGGATTTCCGGATACATCAAGGTTCGCATTGTGTCCGCCAAATTTTGTAGTGCCTAAAACTTCTAACGTTGCACCAGGCTCTATTGTTCCTATGCCTACATTCCCATCCCCCGAAATCCTCACCCGCTCAGTCATACCCGAAAATAAAGCAAGGCCTGTTTTATTGCTATGCTGACTTTCTGCAACACTGGCAATACCTGCCCATTTATCTTCACCGGGATAACCTGAATAGAACTTAAGGCCATTAATCTCTCCAGGGGATCCTGCAATAACCCTCGAACTCATCATCCAACCATTTTGATTGGATTGAATATCGAGCGGGGTTTTAGGATCAGTAGTACCCAATCCTAGTTTTCCACTTTTTAAGGTCATATAAGTCGAGTTCCTGGTGCCCCAACTTTGAATTTCATTTCCAGGGTCACGCTGCCACCACGTAAGGGCATCAACACCCGGCACAAGGCAGGAAATGTCGATACTTATTCCATCAAATAAGGAAGCACTCGTCCAGCCAGTTCCATTTACCATTCTATATAACCACAAATTGTTCATAAAATCATTATTGGTAAAACCAGCTCTAGAAGCAATCCGTAGGTAATCCCCCCCTGGTTGTCGCCCAAATTTTGCGCAAAAAGCAATTTGCCAGTTACTAAGTTACATAGCAATAAAATTATCAGATACCTTTTCATTAGTCTATTAGATTTGTTTACTTGTGCATTATGGTTTTTCTTCAATCTTCTTTTCCAATTCTTTAATCTTTAAATTCTGATTATCTATTTTCTTGTTCTGCTCAATAAACTGTTTATTCTGCTCAATCAAATGCAGCGTAAGCTCCTCTATCTTTTTCAAAAGCAGTTTGTTCATCTCTCCAACGGCTATCCCATCGCGCTCAAATTCTTTTGCAGAGGGCATTTCTGGCAGGTGTTTGTTCGCTTTGATATACCTTTCGAGCTCTGCCAAGGTGGCAACCTTATAATCTTCTTCAAACACATAATCAGGGGCATTGGTACCATCTACCCTGATCTCGTTGGCTTTGATTTTTCCGTTGACGGTAAGCCTTTCAGTTGGAGTCGTTATACCTATCCCTACGTAACCCAAAGGACTACCATCTGTTTTAGTTGCTAAAATGGTACTGCCATTCAGCGATTTGATCACATCCAGATCGCCGCCATCGGCGTTATTGGCAACTCCATGGCCATATTGGAAAACACTTCTCAACGCCCAGTTTTTTGCACCCGTAATGCCTGAATAACCTAGAGCCACTATGTTTACTACATTTTTTGCGGGGAAAGTACCTTGATCCAGAATAAGTTTAAAATTACCATTTACAACCAGTTTTTCGCTGGCTTCAGCAGTGCCTATTCCAACATTTCCATTTTGCAGAAAACTAAAAACATAGGGATTACCCGCATTGGAAAAATTACCTGTATGCCCACCGAAACCGTTATCCATTGCCTGCAATTTAAACACTCCATTACTTGTGCCCATTTTAAATGAAGAAATACCCGGTTGATGAAAGGTAATTACCGGTTGGTTTGCTTTAATTTCGAACAACTCTTCAGGTGTTCTAGTACCGATCCCAACATTCCCGTTAGGAGCTACAGCAAGGCCATTGGTGTACGAATTGTTGCTAAAAAAGGCCACGCCTTCACTCGAACCAATTACTGCGGTGCCATTGTGATCGGCTCCCGTAACACTGATATTCCCACCCCAAACATCAATTTTTTCTCTTGGAGATAAAGTATTAACCCCCATATTTCCATTTAGATCAATATATGTCCGAGGAAGTCCTCCGGTAAAGAACTTGATTCCAGAATAAGAAGACAGGTAAGCATAAGGTGGCCAATCTACAGATTCGTAATACCAACCAAGGCTATAAAAAGATACATCTTTTCCCAGATAGCTAAAGTGATCAGTTGGTGCAACAGCAACACCTGCCTGGTTGGCATTGGTACTAAAGGTTTGTGCATAAAGGTTAAATCCAGGTAGACACAACAAAAAGCTTAAGAAAATCTTACTCAAGTTATAATAGCTCATGATGATTATTTTTTATTCTTTTCCAATTTCAGCAACCGCTTTTGCACATCAATAAGTACCTTATCCTTTTCAATCAGGTGTAGTGTGAGCTCTTCTATCTTCTTCAACAGCAACTTGTTCATCTCTCCAACGGCTATCCCATCGCGCTCAAATTCTTTTGCAGAGGGGATTTCTGGCAAGTGTTTGTTCGCTTTGATATACTTTTCGAGCTCTGCCAATGTGGCAACCTTATAATCTTCTTCAAATACATAATCAGGGGCATTGGTACCATCTACCCTGATCTCGTTGGCTTTGATTTTTCCGTTAATAGTAAGCCTTTCTGTAGGATTGGTTACGCCAATACCCACATTACCCCAGGAATCTATCCGCATGCGTTCTGTATTGTTATTGGTACTGAAGGTCATAAAGCCACCTGTTTGACTACCTCCCCTATAAAAATTTACAGCACTATTGGTTTGTCCGTAAAAACTATGTTCCAGGGCGAAAGTTTTGCCATTGTAATTCGAAAATGTAGTTTCATAACCTTTAATGCCAAGATAAGTTCCGCTGCCAGACGCATCTCCTTCCGGCATTCTGGAAAGTACGCTTGCGAGGCCACCGGAACCAGAATATGTGGCAACGTCTAATAGTGCCCTTGGGCTACCCGTACCTACCCCAACATGACCGAAATAATCTATGGCTATCCCATTATTAAGCTGATTGTTAGCAAAATAAGAGGTACCACCAGCAGAAGATATAATTGCTGTGCCATTGTGATCGGCTCCTGTTACCGAAATATCACCACCCCAAACATCAAACTTAGTGCGTGGAGTGGTTAAACCCAATCCGATAAATCCATTTTGTGCCATTACCAAATTAGGTGTACTTCCCATTTGTTTAGAGAGAAAACCCAGTGAGCGGGAATTTCCTTCCAGCTGGATTGAAAATTTTTCATCGCCGGGCATCCCCACATCCACGCCAGAATCGGCTTCATTTTGTGCAAATACTATCGCGTTTCTGGCCCCGGAACCAAATGTCCAGGCATCATTTAACGACTGAAAACGTCCTGTTATGATAAAGCTCGTCCGTCCAAAGTCAGTGGCATTATTGGTAAGGTAAAATTTAGTTGAAGCATCGAACCAGGAATCGCCCCTTACCTGAAAATGACCGAGGGGATTTAAAGTATTCACGCCTGCCGGACCTGTACTGGTAAAAGTATTTTGAGCTTTTACCGTATTTAAGACCGTAATCATTAGACTGGCCAGAGCTATAATGTGGGTTCGTACACTCATTTTTTTTGTGCTTTTAAAATTTGTTCGAGTTCAGTAATTTTAGCTTTCTGATCGAGTAAGAGGCGATCTCTCGTCAGGTTTTGTTTACGTCCATCAATGATGTAAAGCGTAAGTTCCTCTATCTTTTTCAGCAACAGCTTGTTCATCTCCCCAATGGCCATGCCATCGCGCTCAAATTCTTTTGCTGAGGGTACTTCTGGCAGGTGTTTATTGGCTTTGATATAACTTTCCAACGCTTCCAACGTTTCAACCTTATAACCGGGTTCAAACACATAATCGGGTGCGCCACTTCCATTAACCCTGATTTCGTTGGCTTTGATTTTTCCATTAACGGTAAATTTTTCTTCAGGTGTTATGGTTCCTATTCCCACATTTCCATTTGGCCTGATTGACATCGCCGTAAGCTTACTATCTGCAAGGCCTGGATCGGAATGGACATTGAAATTTAAAGCAATGTTTTTTATGCCCGGATAACCTGCACCAGGATATCCACAGCATAGCCACTCTGGCACGGCTTCGATGGATGCACCGAAATAGTTTGGCACAACATCTCTAAAGCCGGCAAAATGGATCCCCTTTACGCCATTACTGGTATCATAACTGCCCAATGTAATAAATCCGTCGCCGGCAATATGAAGTTTGCTAACAGGAAGCGGAGTACCAATACCAAGATTACCATTTTTATTTATCGAAAAAACTTCCTGCTCCGGACTTTGCCCACCATTTAAAGAAAAAAATCCTAAACGCTCATAGTCGCTATTGATGCTATTCATTTCGATTCTGAAACGTCTTGAGTTATCAGAAGCGTGAAAACCAATGCGTGGGCGTTCGGGGGCTTCCGCTCCAATAGTAACACCAGAGTTATGATCAAAATTATAAGCTTTGATGTCGCCGCCCGCAACCGTTAGCTTATAAGCAGGATTTTGTGTACCAATACCTAAACCTGCAGCAAAATATCCCTGACCATCGGCTCGAACGGTAAAATTCGTTACTCCGCCGGCAACACCTTCGTAAAATACGTTCATCTGTCCATAAGGATTATCCGTAATGGCTTTAAAAATCCCGCCAGGAAAGCTGTAGGTTCCACCAGCCTGATGGCCGGTAAAAAAATTTTGCCCACCTGAGGTAAGCATGTATAGCTTTCCATTAAGATTGCCATTGGTCTCGGTAAGTACCCTCGACCATTCGGTATTAGGCACATTATTGGTCTTTCTAAACCAAAGGTTCTGGTCAAAAAAACTGCCTGCAAACTGCATAGCAAAATTATTGTTCACATTACTATGCCGCACATCAAGCAAATGCCACCAACCATTTGCGCCTGCAGGAAAATTGACAGGGTTATACGTTTCAAAAAAACCGGATATACCACCCATTTGACCCGCATCGTCTTTTGGTTTGGTTTCTTGCGCCAAAAGAAAATAAGGAATGCTTAAAAAAAATAAAAATGCAATAGATTTCATCATAACTTTGTTTGATCACGGCGGCTCAAAAGAATTAAATGAGGTTAGTTATGCCTCCAACAGACGTAATGAGCCAATCTAAAATCTTCAATTAAAACCACAAAAAAAACCGTGTTTGATGAAACCCCGGTTTTTGGCAGTCGAAAGCTGCAAAGTAATTGACTAATCTATATATGGTTATTTATTACCTTTTTCCAATTTCAGTAATCTTTCCTGCACATCACTCAATGCTTTATCTTTTTCGATAAGGTGTAAAGTCAGTTCTTCTATTTTCTTTAACAGTAATTTATTCATTTCACCGAGTGCAATCCCATTTTCGGCAGCTTCAGAAGCTGATGGAATTTCGGGCAGGTGTTTATTCTTTTTAATGTACTGCTCGATTTCTTTAAGTGATAAATTCTTGTAATCCTCCTCAAAAACATAATCGGGCGTTCCTGCACCATCAACCCTGATTTCTTTTGCTTTGATTTTACCATTTACCGTAAATTTTTCTGACGGATTGTTAATACCGATGCCAACATAACCAGAACCATCAATGGTAATATCATCGCCATAATACCACTGTTGTCCGCTACCATTTTTATCGAACATTCTTCTGGTCCCTAAAATCATTCTGCCTGTAGCATTATAACTTTGATCGTTAGCGGCAACCGTAATAATCCGGCCCTGGCTATATATATTATTACCATCCGTATTGGCTGGTATGGCAAACTCCAGCTGCGCACCGTTTATTTGAGACCTTCCCCCGGTGTTGGCCTGAATTACCAGCCCACCTGAAGTGATTGGATTTTCGTTACCGGCATTTTTTGAAACCCCTGCATCAACAATATGGAGTTTACCATAAGGGCTTGTTGTACCAATACCCAAATTCCCTGCGGCGCTCCATATTCCGTTAGGCAGTCCGATATTGGCCTTGCCGAATCCACCATCATATCCCAAATCAATCAGTCCGTTACCTGCACGGATAAAATCAACCCTGTTGCCCGAATCGTGAAAACCAATGCTGGCATAATCCTGGGCATTCAGGAGTAGCGTAGTTTTACTGACCCATTCCTGGAGGGTTGGAGAAGAGTTTTCTAAAATATTCCCCAAACTCATGTAACCATCTGTATTATGGCTAAGGACATGGCTCCCCAATACCAGCGCTCCTCCTTTTACATCAAGCTTGGCTTGGGGGCTTGCCGTTCCTATACCCACAAATTGGTTATCGGAACGGATATGAAATAATGCATCGTGCTGTATGCCTCCCGTTTGATGGCTAATGGTAAAGTCGTTTCCAGTTAAACCCGAATAACCAAGAGCCCAGTTTCCTTCGAAATTCCCGGTACCGGGGTCATTTCTGGTAAAACGAAGACCCGACCAGCCATTGGGCCTTATTATCGTAAGCCCCTCGGCCCAATTTTCTTCTGCTGCCATGATTTTTAAATTGCTTTCAAACAAACCCCTGCCCATCACATGCAGCGGTACCTGTGGTACAGTTGTTCCAATGCCCACCTTACCATTACTTTCGGTTACAATTTTTACCCAGGGCTGCTGGGCATAATTATTGGTTTTGCGCAGATAAAAGTTCTGGTCGAAAAAACTTCCGGCAAGTTGCATGGCAAAATTATTGGCTCCGTTCGAATGCCTTACATCAAGTAAATGCCACCAACTGGAAGCGCCGGCCGGAAAGTTAACAGGTTCTGACGCTTCATAAAAACCAGCGTTAACATTAGCCTGGCCCGCATCATTACGGAAAATGGTTTGTGAAAAGGTGCATATAGGCAAAAGCAGCACCAAAAGCGGAAGTAATTTTAGTTTCATCTCATTGTTTTTTGGTTATGGCAGTTGCTAATCAGGTGAGTTAATCCCAAAACAATATGCCATTTTAAATATCAGCCTAAGCAGGCTATAAAGCAAATGTGATTGACGAAAGCACCGTTTTTAACGGTCGAAAACCATAAGGTAAATGACTAAACTTTTCTATGTGTTAACTTTTGTAAAAGCAATCTGTCAGATAAATCCATCTCCTTAAATTCAGCGCACACAAGTTAGCCCAGCTCTGCTACCCTGCTCACTAAGAGGCATTGATTTAACCACAGATAAAAAGGATGAACACCGATATAAAAAATCCGTGTTTATCTGTGTACATCTGTAGTTAAAACCCTAATAACATTGCGCGTGCGTCAGCAGGAGCACACAAGTTAGCCCAGCCCTGCTACCTGCTCACTAAGAGGCATTAATTTAACCACAGATAAAAAGGATGAACACCGATATAAAAAATCCGTGTTTTATCTGTGTGTATCGGTGATTAAAACCCCTAATTTAATAACATTGCACGTGCGCCAGCAGGAGGTATCTTGAAAAGGGCCTGGAAACGAATGGTTCTGTGTTTTTCGGGTAGTGCAGCCCCGCCATTCGCTACAATCTTTTTGTTGCCATGATCACTGAAATTATCGAAGGGGCAACAAAAAGGATTTTCACTGTTGCCGGGTTTAGTCAGGGGGCTTGTAGCCTTTGGGACAGGTTAAATAGCGATTGTTTAAATACTTGAATAGTCAAAACTTATTTTAAAGCTTAAGTCAACCAGCCCTCTAGTGTAAACACTAAGACCTGCGCCAGTGAGGGGCACTGCTGTAGACCAAAATCACCCTAAGCTATCTTTTGCTTCGCCTTTTGTTTAGCTATTGTTAACCTGCCAAGCGAAAGCGATGCAGATTTTGTGTACAGCCCACCTGCAACGAGGTCTTAACTTTACCCAAGCAGGTTCGAAGCAATTGGCAACTATATACACAGCAGGGTGCAACTAAGCCTGGCCGGAAGCTGGGATAAACGTGGGGTAAATGTGGAATAAATGTGGCGTGAAGCTGGGTTTTGGAATATTTTTGGGATTTTTAATCACATTGACTAAATAGAGTGGTTATCCCTTTTGTTTAACCTAATATACTAAAATTATGGCTATCCAAAATGGAATGATCAAAATAATGGGCAACGGAAGATCTTATGGCGCAATTAAAACCACGTTCATCAAACTCGGAATGCTGGAAAAGTAAAAAGCCCGGCACAAGGCCAGGCTAAGATTATTTTAAACGGAAGTCAGCTTGCAACACTACCCTAGCTACTAAGACTGCGCTAGGAGTGGGACATATTAAAGCATTAATTTCTTTTCATATTCCTTCATATAATACTCTACTGAATAAACCGTTCCTGTAGTATATTTCTCTCCAGTTAATTTATTTATAATTATAGGTGCATTTCCGACAATCATATCTGATAAATCATTCGTTTTTAAATATTTTTTATTAACGTAAAAAAAAACCCAATACTGATCTCTATCAATTGTATCATCACTTAGAACAACTAAACTATCATCAACATATTTATACTTTTTATTTAAATATACCTCTAACTCTTCTCTGACTAAATCTACTTTTCTCATTGTTATTTGTTATTAGTTGGAATAAATGAAAAATCTTTATAACCTTGACCTGATAAAGCAGCACCTTTTCCAGTCTGTCCGTCAACAAAATTGATTTTTCCATTTGATTAATTACATTAAAAACATGCCCTACTTTACCTGGCCCTCTATTGCCAAAAACTATTCCGGTTTCACCATTTGATGAAACCATTCCTTTAATTTTTTCAATAGATAATCCATGAACAAACTTACCATTATATTCCGTTTCAATTACTGATAAAGAAGTTGGCTTAGAAGTCAATTCAGAATTTAATGCAGAAGTTGGCCTTCCTTTGAGGTAATTATCTGTTGCCATTGCACAACTGACACAATTATTATTTCCACCACTCTTATTAATATCACGTAAACTAAATTTCGGCCCATTTCCGTTTTCATTTTGAACTGCTGAAGTACCTGCCGCAATATTTTCTTATTACCATATATTCCTGTTAAATGGAAATACTAGAAAAGTAAAAAGCCTGGCACAATCGCCAGGCTAAGATTATTATTCTTTAAAGCACATTCAGCCAATCCACAGTCGTGAACACTAAAACTTATACAAGTAATTGATTAATCAAGGGATTCCCTTTTTACTAATTCCAAACTTAAAAGTTCTTTTGAAGTAAAATCTATTACTACACCCTCATCACCTGGTATTTCCTGCACTTTGAATAGGCTCCCCTTAGGCTCGATTAATATCCAAAGAAATGGGTTATTTGTCCAGAAAGAAATCAGTACATTTTCATTCAACCTCTCTGAAAGAAAAATACTAAAATCAATTTCTTTCAGATTATTATAATTCTTCACGTCAAAATAGACAGATAGCCTTGTACAAAATCCAGCATCAAAATATTCAACATTCAAATAAATATCTTTACTAACATTACTATCCAGATTACCGATCTTACTCGGATCAACATTAAAAAACTCAGCAACTTCTTCATAAAGTTTTATACTTTCAAATCGTTGCTGTATATACGTTATATAACTCATCACTTTATTTTTGTTAAGGCATTTTAATGAAGGCAATAATATCTCCGAACTGGCTAAATTGCACGGACACTCTTATGGCGCAATTAAAGACGGGCTAATCAAACTCAAAATACTAGAAAAGTAAAAAGCCTGGCACAATGGCCAGGCTAGTAATTTATTATTTAAGGCACAAGTCAGGCAGCACACCGTCCTGCCTGCTAAGACTTGCGCTAATGATGGCATTAGTTTTACCAATAAATCTTTTCATCTGGCATTAAAAAATATAATTTACTTGAACATAAATCTCTAATAGTGGTAAATGCTCCATAATAATATTTATTCTTTAAGTCCATTTCATTAATTTCATTTCCGGAATTTAGACTATAATTTATGACATGTCTGTCATCACTAAAGATTAGTTGACTGTTTATAATTCCTGCAACAACATTTCCATATGAAATAATTTTTTTCGTCCATATATATTTATTATCGTTGACACTAATTAAAAAAAAATTACATTCATTCCTTATTTCATGATCCACATTGCTCAATTTCGGCAAAAATCCGATCAAAAGTTGTTCTTTGTATTGATATACATTTGATATTGGTTTTGAGAAGTTTCTTTTCCAAGCAAGCTCGCCTGTAAGTTTTTTTAAAGCAAAAATTTTATTATTACATTTTACAATAAAAAATGATTCATAATTAAATATATCTACTGTACTATCTATGTTATCACTTTTAACGGAATAAATCCATTTTACATTGCTTTTATCATCCAAAGCTAAAAATTGAAGATTATTTTTATTTTTCTCGACCCTACTTATTAAGTTCAATTCCTTGCTGATTGGTGTTGATACAGTATTTAAATAATAATTTGCGATACCGCCATCAAAATGATAAAATTTATTCATTTTTAGATCAAAAAAGCCGAAACCTTTAACTGCTTCAACAAAAAACACTCCTCTGCTATCCATTATCAACTTACTTGCTGTATATGTTTTGTTTATATCAATCTTTTTCTTAAACTCTGTTCCTTTACGCCAGTTTTTAATGTATAAAGTATCTGGATGAATTAATGACATATAGATTAAAGTATCGTTATAGATATCATACATAATTCCATTACTTTCTAGCGTAGAGGTAATATTTCTAGCGAAACCAATTTGCTTGTTTTTATTAAGATCAATAATATAAAAGCAAAAATTATTGCTGTGTTTAAATCTTCCACGAATCGCCAAGAGATTATTTTTTATTCGAAAATCTATGAATTTTACGCTATCAGCAATAAATTTATTAAGATCTATAGAATGTTTAAAGCTTGAAAGGTAGTTTTCAGTATTTTTCTCCTTTACAACTCATTAATACAAAACTTAACAATAGAATCTGTATTAACATTTTACTTCGCAGAGAGTAGATCATAATTATTTCATATTATTTTTATAATAGTTATTAATTGAGTTATGAGCTTTTATTATATCAGATGTTTGCTTATCATTTAACTTGACTCCACTTTGACTGCCATGTGTTTTAGGCCATAACATAAATAAGGGGATATTAATCCTATCTTGTTGTCCATAGCGGTAACTAACATTATCATTAGTAATGATCTGTACCCCAATGTGAAAAATCTGGAAAAAAATGATTTGCGACTCCTCCAGGTATATACCATGCATTTCTCGACATCCTATTAAGATTTCTTAAAGCTAAAGTTCCATTCCATTTAGAATAAACATCAAAAGCTACTGGCCCTTGCTCTCTCTGTATAAATCCTTTGTCCCACTCATAACCAGACTTATACGAATAACCAATTCCAGTACCATAAAGAGCATCTTTAAACTTAGTAACAGCGTAATTTGCTATACCTTGATTTAAATCTTTTAATAATTCTCCCGTATGAGTAGGATACAGGCTTGCCAAGTTACCACCGTCAAAATTCTTTGCCAAATCATCAACGAGATAAGATGCTCCTATTGCCCATCGACTTTTAAATCCTCTAGAATCCATCTGACCTTGAGCCCAATTATAATAGTCTCTAACAATTCCAAAGCTATATGCTAATTCTTCTACCTTACCTGAACGAGTAAAGTAGGATCTAAATTTACCTTGCCAACCATTTTGTGTAATAGTAGACATTGCATTAAACCAAACACCATTTTTTGCAATCCTATCCGATGTAAGCCATGCTCCATCAG
Organism: Pedobacter zeae; assembly: GCF_014196715.1. Classification (GTDB taxonomy): domain Bacteria; phylum Bacteroidota; class Bacteroidia; order Sphingobacteriales; family Sphingobacteriaceae; genus Pedobacter; species Pedobacter zeae. Next base: position 299,422 of record NZ_JACIEF010000001.1, on the reverse strand, counting down.
AGCCATCCATTTTACGTAAAGCTGATTTTCCTTTATGCAACGAATATGTGTCATACGAATTATATTCCTCAAGTCCGTCTAAATCTATACTATTAATCGGTTTGTTACCTGCAAATTGATAAGGTGTATACCAAGGATATTCCTTCGTCAACGGATCCACACTCAGAAACTTCGCTATCCTCGGGTCATAGATTCGCATGCCATAATCCTGTTGGTTGCCCTGCCCTTTCACCTCGTTATCGTTCTCCTTACCGTTAAAACCATAAAGGTAAAAGCTGGTTGCTTAATTTACAATGGCTGGTTTAGTTTTTCCGATATTGGAGCTTGTTGCCTTGGGATAGCATACATAAATTGCACACATAATAAGTGGTAACTTAAGCATTAGTCAGCATATTTAATCTGGCAACAGTTTAATCCATATGATTTACAAAGATTATCAAAATTACGCCTCAATGCTTCTCCCGTAGATATCCAATAATATTTGTAAACATTTTTATTTTCTCTCAGAAATGTAATATAAGTTTTAATTTCAAAGTTACTAACTTCTATATGAGAGCACACTTCTCCATTATTAAAAAAAGCAATACCCATTGTCGGGGCATAAGTAGTTACAGTATAATTTGGGTAATCATCTTTATAAGAGTTTTTCAATAAATATATTAATTTGTTTGTATCTTCCGGCTTCATTCTTTTTCCATCCTCGTAAAATGGAAAGTCAAGCCTTTTCTTAAAATATAATTTCGCAGAGTCAATCTTGTAGTTATAAGAATTCCAATCTATTTTTTTGCAATTAAATGTAAAGATTTTTGCTGAATCAAATTCCAGAGAGGACAAATAATGAATGAGCTTTGAGTCCTTTTTGTTATAAGGACTTTTGGGATATAGCTTATGTACCCTAACTCTATTTTTATTTTTTAAAGATATATTTTTTTTGATCTGACAAAAGCATAGAATTGGCAAAATCAAAATTACCATTATAAATAATTTTCTCATCTTATTTTTTTTTAGGCAAAGGGTTTACTAAGTTAATCGCCTTTCCAGTAGCCCCAAGTGATATATTCTTATTAAGTTTCTGTGGTTCCCCCCCACCCTCAGGATATAATATAAAACCTTTATTATAATTACTTCCTTCTTTAGAACTATCAAGAATCCTAGGTTTAATAAGTTCTTCAATTTGAACATCTATTCCGTCATGATTAAGTCCGGATAATCGAACAAGATCCGCAGTCAGGTAAATATTAATTCTATTTTCAGATAGTGCCTGTAATGCCTTCCCCAATCCAGGATCTTTATCTAGATTGCAAGACGAAAATATTACATTCCCTCCTCTACCTATTTGATCAAAAATAGCCTTTAAAGTGGTTATTTCTTTATTAAGCTGCTCATCCAAAGGCTTATGCTCTATGAATTTCATGATATCTAAACCACTAATAAAAAGTGACTCATCAAACGATTTTTTAGGTTCCGTCCAAAAACCCGTAGATATAACTTTGTCAGTACCAGATTGTACAACTGTTGTGCCATGCAGAACCATAACCACATTCATCAATTTAGTAGTTGTTTGTTTTCCGCTTCTTAATGATTCAATATAAGCTAAACCTTCATCAAGATTAGTTCTTTTTCCAAGCCAATTTCTGTTCATAGTTTGACCTGCATTATGCTTTTGTTTAGCGATATAACTGTCTTTTAGTGTTTTTTCATTTACAAAACCTATCATTACTGATTGTCCATAGTTTGGATCACTGGGCTTAGGCTCTCCTCCATCTAAATCAATAAAACGTATTGGGTTATTACCTGCATACTGATAAGTTGAAAACCATGGAAAATTTTCTGATAACGGATCCACACTCAGGAACTTTCCAATCCTCGGGTCATAGATCCGCATCCCGTAATCCTGCTGGTTCCCTGCGCCTTTTACCTCATTATCATTCTCTTTACCGTTAAAGCCGTAACGATACCCTTCGACTCCGCTCAGGGTGACAGTACGGCCTGGCATCTGCCCGCCAAAGGCGTAATAATCATTACTGTTAATTACATCAGGCTCGTAGGTATTACCGGTTTGTAAACGATTATCGCTTACTACCGCCATAACGTTACCCAGGTGGTTGCTTAACTCAAAGAACTTAAGGCCATAGTTGTTCCAAATGCTGCTGCCATTGGCTGTTGCTAAATTAAGGTTTGGTTTCCACATTCCCAAGCGGCTACTGCCATACAGTTGTTGCTCGCGCCAGTTGCTGGTATTGCCTGCATTATCATACACGGCCAAACTGTTGCCCTGGGCATCGCGTACATAATAGGTAGTAATGTTATTGTAAAGCTTGCTTACCCGGTTGCCCGACGGATCGTAAGTATAATTAATGCCCCCGCTATTTTTGCTGATGCTTTTAATTTTACCATAAATACTCCAATCGATATTGCTGATGCCTTCGGCAGCGTCGGTTTTTAAGTTTCCTATTTCATCGTAGGTGTAGCTATTGTTGCCTATATCGTTTCCATTGGTTACCCCTGCCGCATCGTTTATGGCCGCGAGGCGGTTATTTAGCAGTTTACCCGAAGCATCGCGGTTATAGGCATAGCCTAAATTATCCATCGTATTACCATTCTGGTTATTGCGCTGCAGGTTTAAAATGTTTCCATTAGCATCGTAGCTAAAACTTTCTTTAAACTTATTGTTTGCACTGGCAAAATTCCAGTTACCGGTACCGATATCGTGCTGGTTTACATTTTTAATGCGATTCAGCTGATCGTAACCATAACTGTAACCCACTGTTGCCCCATTGTTTATTTTGGCGATGCTGTAGGTACTGTTACTGATGTTTCCGTTAAACAAGGGTTTACCGGTAAGGTCGCCATTTGCCCCAACATAGGTACTGGCGAAAGCACCATTACCGCCAATTGGGCTGTAATCGCCATTGTAATAGCCCAGGCTATAAGCCAGTGCATCTTTGGCAATGGTTGCGTTCTGGCCGTTTCCGGCATCGGCACCCATTTCGGTGTTTGGATCCAATTGGGTTCCATTTACGCCTTTTAGCCAGCCCTGTAGGGTATAGGCATAATCAAGCCCCTGTACTTTTTCAGTGCTACGCCCAAGTTCCATCCTGGCCAAAGGCCCGTGCAGGTAATATTGGTAACTGGCATCCATGCGTCGGCTAGGATCGGTTAGCGTACTGCCAAAGCCGTAATTGACCACATTGGCCTGGGTACTGCTCCATGCCGAGGTTAAACGGTTATCGGCATCATATTTATATTGGTAATAAAAGGCATCGTTCTGGCCATGCTGGTAGGCCAGAAAATTAACCTTACCACTAATTAAATCATATTCGTAATTTAAAGTTTTTAGTCCAAGTCCGTTAACCTGTTGATATAGTGTTTTTACATTGCCACTTACATCGTAATTATAATAAGTTGCATTAATGGCCGATGTTCCTGGTGTTTCGCGGTACACACTGGCCGATACACGCTTACGCTGGTTCTCCAGCCCCAGATTGGTTAATGCGCCGGTACCACTAATTACGCCATCATAATAAGTTTGGGTAATCTGCGTATTACTTCCTGAGCTTAAAAAGTTACGGTAAAACGTATTGTTTACATAAGCCGGTTCGGTTAAACCGCTGCTGGAAGTATTTTTCTGTCCAACTTCTTTTATCCTGCCCAGTGCATCGTAGTCAGTATAGCTAAAGTTATTACCCGAGGCCTGTTTTGCGTTTTGGGAAATCACCAAACGGCTGAGGTAGTCGTACCAGAACCTGCTGATGCCGGCATCAGGGGTATACTGTTTTACCACCTGGTTGGTTGCATTGTAAGCATAAGTAGTGGTTAACCGGTGTAAAGGATAAGTACCATTAAACTGGGTTTCCAAGGTACTGTTTTCGGCAATGGTGGTAGGTTCGCCAGCTGCCGGTATATTAAAACGATACCAGGCCAGGGCATTTCCATCGGCAACGGCAAAGCAAGGGCTTGCGGCATTGGCCGTAATTTCGCCGGCTGCCATCAAACGCCCGTTATAAATACGCAGGTGTTTTAAATTGGTAAAGTTACGTGGCATATTAATCGGGTTGCTGCTAATGGTCCAGCCACAACCTGCTGCCGGTGCACCTGCCACGGGGCTATATGCTTTTCCATTTACCCAGATCTGTGAAATACCCTGAGAAAGATCCGTTCCCTGAATCACCACATGTGTCCATGGCGATAATGGTAGAATATCACTTACATTGGCGGTAATGTGGTTACTCAGGGTAATGCTTACATTATCTGAAGCAGTCTGGTTCAACGTAAAAATATCAACATTAACCAGGTTGCCGTTTACGCAAGCCTGCAACATGTATTTCATATCGGGGGTAGCGGCAATAAACTGTTTGCCCCCATCGGCACTAGTATACAGCCACATTTCTACTGCGCTGTTGCCATGTCCCTGTAGGGTATTACTCAGGCTCTGCAAAGCCGCATTCTGATCAGCTTCGGTTACCGGGCCGTTGTAACTACAATCTTCAGGATGTGCTTTTCTGCCACGCTGCACCAGTTCAATCTCGTTATCGTTTAAAAGCGTTACTCCTTCTGGCGGCACGGTACGAATGAGGTTACCAGCCAGATCATAATAGTATAATGTATAATGATAAATCTGCTGTGAAGCCTTAAGCGTTACATTGGCTTTTGCAGCCGCGCAGGTACTTACATAGGCATTAACAAATTTTCTTTTCTCTTCATTAATATAACTGTTGTACTGCTCGCTTCCGATTCCATAAGCCTGATCGATCAATGTTTTTACACAGGCCATCGGATCTATAGGTGCGGCAACATAAGGTGGTTCGTTACATAACAGATCGCGGTTACTGGCACTGTAGTTAACGTAATCTTGGTACGACAGGAAAAAACCGAATCTCTGGTTTAAATAGTTGCTAAAAATGGTTTCGTAATTGGCTGATGCCGGATTTAAAGTATTGCCAAAGGCCACATTTAAATCAGATACCGCCGAATTATAAGTATTTCTGTTTACGCAGCCAGTGGCTCCAGCATTTAAGAAAACAGGGAGTTTGATATCATAATCCAATAAATGTTTACAGTTGGTACAGCCTTTAATCAAGGTATTTAATTCGGCCTCAGTTAAAGTCATGGCTGCCCCATATTGCGCCACCAGCGTATTGTAAAAACCTGGTGTACCATAACCCGGCAGGTTTATTAATTTAGTACAAATCGCATCAGTGGTAGCGGAGATGGAAACCTCGGTGGGTTGCTGTATCACCTCATGCGGATAAGGCGAATCGATTAACCATGGGTTAAGCAAATTGGTAAAAGTAGTAAACCCTAGAGGTTCTAAAGTGTATTTGATTACATCTCCAAAGTTTTTAGCCTCCTTTCCGTTGATATTGATGCCTGTGCCCGGTAAGCTACTGGCGCCAAAAGGATGATCGAGGTCTCCTCCCAAAGTACATAAAGTGATTAAGTTATTTCTAAGTTCATCTATTTTTGAGGTGAAGTTGCCGGCTTCCAATCCTTTTTGAAGGCGCTGGATCCAGCCATCGGCACTACCGGTACAAGATGTATTCACCTGGCTGGCTAAAGCTGCATATTGTTCTGCCTTATATTGTGCTTCGGTTAAACCTGTTTTGGGCGCTATAATATCTGGATCAAACCTGCTCTTTTTTTCGGCATAAATGGCAGGGCAATTAGCCGAAGGTGGCGTAGAGGTGCAAAAACTTGCACCCGAAATTGTATTCTGGTTCAAATATACTTTTTGGAAAGGCTCGCAATTAATTTCTTGTATATAATAAGTCGCATCGTAATAATAAGTTGCTGAGCTTTGTCCATTAGGAATATTGATAGTAACCGACTCGTTTGCACTCGTAAAAAAATGGTCAACCCTAAAGTTTACATTTACCTGCACATCCATATGGAAGGTAACAGGATTACCATTTTGATCGACCAGTTCGACCGTCGTTTTTCTGGGATTGTGAAAGTAATACCCATAACAATCTATATACTTTGAAATAATACCATCGTAATTGACGTTATCGCTTATTCTTGCACAGACCGTAACCGTGTTTGAAACGCGCATGGCGCTCTCATCTTGCGTGGCAGTACTTCTCATTGCCATAGATGCTGTAGAAACCGGCTCAGGCTGATACCTGGCTATCCAAACATTTCGGTAAATCCGATAACTCCCTTTCTCATTCTGAACAGCGAAATAAGGTTTAAATTCATATTCACCAAATTGGCCCGGTGTGTCTGATACCTGAGTAACGTTATTGCTCCTTTTTGCTTGTGATGCAGCACTTTCATTAGGCTCTGTTGTGCTAACGCGATAAATGCTATTGCTACCAAAATCGGCCATCACTTTCTGTTCATCAGTATTATTGGCCATTAGCTGCATGGTAGTTTCGCAGGGTGGTTGCTCTACGTTGCTGGTGTTTGCTTCAACTGCTTTCAAGAGTGCTGTTTGAGGTAAATCGCAGGGATTACCACCGCCACCTCCACCACCAATATAGTTACTGCAGATATTTACCCATACATTATTAAATGTATAACTTGTGTTGTTGTAGAAAACTGTATAGCAAGGATAAAAATCAGGGATACTATTATACAAATTCCCATTACAACCAACGGCAGGTTGATTAGTTTCATCATAGCCTTCATAAATGGTGTATTGATATTGATAAGGATAGTTAACCGTATAATAAGATCCATAACCATAACTACCTTCAGCGGTTAAAGAGCCTTCAGCACTACAACCAGCAGGTATAGGTTCTGTGCAGGTAATTTCCCAGACATTGGTATATCTTGTTGTTGCACCTGAAGGGGTATTCACCTCCAGGCAGTTATAAAACTGCCTGGTTCCCAGGCTACTGCAAACAATAGCTGGTGGTGCACTAAGGGTACCCGTAATATAGGTATAAGTAACCTGTTGGTTATTGAGGTAATCAAATGTTCTGAAACTATTTGGAGACAGCTGTTGTGTGGTACCCGAGAATGCCCTAGTTGAGCAATCGCCATTGCTGGTGTAATCGTACTCAGCACTTATGGGTTTACCTATGGTACAAGAAGTAGCAGGATTACATGTTTCTATATTTCTGAGTATTTCTATATATTTTTCTTTTAGCTCCAGATAATAATCACGGTAAAGCTGCCATTCGCGGTTTTCTACCCTACAGGCATCGTTGGGACTACAGGTACTCCAGTTCTGTAGTGTGGTATTAACACCTAAATTTGTAGTACCAGTCGTATCAGCACAATAAAGCACGAAATCGATAAAACCATTGATATTTTTTACAGCAACATCATTGCGACCTGTTTTTACCACACTAAAATTGGTCAGATCGAACTCCATATTACTCTTGTAAGTACTATGCGCAGGATTGGTAAAAAAGGGATCGGTATTGAGCAACCAATTTATTGGATTATTGCGGTGATAACCAATTGCTGCTGCTGTTTCTATTTCCATTAAACTGTTATCCCATGCTTTTTCTCCGGAGTGGTTGATACAAAACTGCAGTTTACAATATTCGGGATGGAAACGGAGAAATTGTTCTGCCCATTCGGGTTTCCAGTACTTTACCAAATCAGCTAGGCCAAACGAGCCATCGTATGGAGAAATAATGGTACCATCTTCTTTGGTTATGGCAGTCTTAGTGTATAGCGTGTCAGCAGGATTAAGATTATCAAATGCGCCGTGTTTAAAATAAAGTTGCAGGACGTTGGTAGCCGTTTCTAAAAAGTTACCAGCATCATCAACCATGGCATATTGCCCACCAGGTGAGACATCCAGCAACATGGGGTTACGGTATACATCGCAAGGGGCAGCCGTATTTACACAACCCGCTTCGAGTATGCCTACCTTAATCAACAAGCTATCGTAAGTAATCGAAATACGGTCGGTATAAGGCGCAGAAGGCTCACCAAGCTGATCAAGCTTAGCCATAAACATGGCAGTAAAATCGGCTTTACTCCCCAGTTTTGCCCTTGCTGTTTTACAATCTGCAAAGCAATCCTGAAAACGGCTTTCGGCCAGGTACTTCAACACAAAATCAGACTGTTTTTTAAGATAAAGCGCGTCCTGCCCTTTTCTCACATACTCATCAGTAAAGTGATTAATTACTTTTTCGCTCAGGTTAAAATTAAAGGTAATGTAGTATTCGCCAATTTGGTTAAATGCGGTTTCAATAGTACCGTTATATACCCCTCCATCATCACAATTTGAGGCATCAGCGCCAATTTTAACAGGAGTAGCCGTATTATAAACAACAACATTACAATTATCGCGTATGGTAATGCCCAGTTCGTAATAACAATTGCTACATGGCTTAAAAGTGGTACCCGGATATTGGGCAATCAATTTTTCTATATCATACTTTAAAGTGACAGGGCCAGGTACAGATGCGGTATAAGTGGTAGTTGCATTTAAGCTTAAACGGCTGGCATCAAAATTAAACTGCTCTGGTTTTAATATTTTCATACTAAGCTCTTGTGCAGCAGGTTTGTTATCCAAAGCGGAAACATTATCAGGTGTATTACCGGTTAATGCAGTAGCAATAGTTTTACCACTGGCATTCAGATAGCTAATACTGATTTGCCCATTTGGATCAATCACCATATTTTTTAGGTAATGTTCCGCAAAGCCTACATCGTTACCAAATAGCCTGTCCAATTCCCATTGTTCAGGTTTACCATAATAATATCTGGTGGTATGCTTTTCGCTGTTGCCAGGCTGAAAGGTATAACCCACACCACCCTGTAATTTTATCCGCCCGGTATTATCTGGCGTATACTGCGTTACTGATAAAGGGTAACCACCGGCATCCGGAATATATTGGTTAAAGGATGTTAGGTTTTTAAACTGATTTTGCGTTGAATAATAGCGTGATGCTCCCGATGATATATTTAAAGCCGTAGGCAAAGGTTCACAGTTGGCCGCATTTAAATCGGCATAACTATAGGGTATATTGTTTGCATTCCTATTAAAAGATGGGAAATAATGTAAGGATTGATTAGTAGTGCTTTCCCTAACCGGTGCTGGTAAAATACTCGCTGCGGCGCGGCCAAACTCATCATAAACATTCTCCTGTACAACAGCCACATCATCACTATTATTAAGGGTTACGGTTTGACGCCCTCTTAGCGAACCGTCAAAATAACTGACTACTTCTTTCTTTTTACCCTCTTCGGCATAAGTGGCAGAATATTGCCAGTTTAAATTTTCCTGGTGCCAGCTTGGCTTCCAAATTGCGTAGTTATTATTGTCATCCTGTTTGTAAAACCAATCGCCAGTATTTCTAAGTCCATCAGTAGTATATTGTACCTGCCTCATTCTTACTAGGATATATTTGGTACTATACAATAACGAAATGGCATAGTTATTTTCGTGTGTGGTTATTCTAGTGGCATTGTTTCTAAATATTGCAGCAATATCATCATTCGAATACGCACCGCTATTAGATTTTAATGAATCTGCAATAACCTCCCATTCCGATCCGGCGTCGATACTTACCCACTCTATATCATATTCTTCTGCACCAGGTATTAAAGACCAGCTCAGTTTTAGTTGATTATCCTGAACAGTTCCAACGCTTAACCTTTGCAACCCTTTACTTTTGGCCTGCCCCCCCTGCTCGCCATTAATACCCAAAAACAAATAAGGTTTAAAAGCATATTTACGATCGATATTGATCATACTGCTTAACTGCAATACCGGAGGCAGCTGCGTTCCAAACTCGGGGCTGTTAATGGATACCACATATACTTTTACATAATAGCCGTTCTGAAAACTATATGTATCTATCCCTTTATAAACAGCTCCGGCATTTTTATTGTAGTTTACCTTCAGCTCTACATCATCAATTTTGGTTGCCTCTATCTGTGCTGGTGAACTAAAATATTCGATCCTTATTTTTAAGGTACAACTAAAAGACTGGCTAATGGCCTGCTCATCCAGAACCTGTAGATTAATAGCATTTTTAACTGAAATATTGGTGATATCGGCCCAGTTAAACGATGTATTTTTAAATTTCTCGTCTTTTACCAGTAATGAATCGCCTACCTTAATAGCACCTTTCAAGAAATTTTGATAAGGCTCTACCGCTGCAAATGCATATTGCTGCAGCAATACCAATAGCGAAACCACAGAAATAAAACGGAGCGTTTTTAACATAACTATAAATATTTTAATAATATCTTATTGCAATTAGGCATGCATACCTAATTATTTTCATCTCAATAATTTGAAAAACCGGTACGGTGTTAGCCAGGCCATGCGCGTAGCTATTTTAACCCCTTACCTACCATTAATTAAATAAGGTTAATGGTGTTAAACTACAATTAATGGCCTATCTCAATTACTTCGTAACCGCTATAGCCATTAACAGCTTTAAATCCTCTAGCTGTTTTTGCAACTATTCTTTCTACAGACAATAATGCAGCTTCATTCAGATCGTTCTTTTCCGAATATTTCATAAAAATGGTTTTATCCATTTTCGAATTTAAAGGATCATCCAGGTTGCTTAACCTGATAAAAACCTCAATTGGTTTAAATGTTACGCTATTAAAAGTAATGCTATACTCTTTACAGGTTACATGATGAGGATTGATTATTGATATTTTACGGAATCCTTCTGGGGCTGGCATTTCTACAACACGATATTTTTCTTCCTTTAAGCTTGCTACTAGTTTTTCCATTTGGGGTAACATCAATTGCGGGTTTATGCTTTTGTGTGACGAAAGCAAGATCTTTTTCTGCTGTCCATCTGCCTGCACACAATAAGACCTTGTATTTAGCATTTCTACCAAATTCATCTTATAATAGAAACTACTGTCTTTCTTGATAAAACAATAAGCGGCATTATCGACATTTGCCGAACTATCGTTCCCGTCATGAACAGTTAAAGTACCTGATATGGCAAGTTGATCAGCATTAAAATCGATGGCTTTACCTGCCTGGGTAAATAGTTTTAGTTTTGCGGTATCAATGTTAATGGTTTCAACACTATCTTGTACGGCCATTGGTTTTATTACAGGCTTATTTGCAACTATTTTAGCACTGGCAAAGGCAACGAACCATATCGCAACAAAGCCAACTGATGAAAAGAATATTTTTTTATGTAATGCTTTCATATTTATAAGTTCTTTTTTCTGTACGATGAGCGGTTTTCTTTAATGGTAGCAATGCCCCTTTCTGTTTCTTTTTTCACCCTAATCAATGATCCTTCATCATCATATTCGTAAAAGGTTGCAAAAGCATTTTCATCCAGTTCGGCCATCAATTTAAAATTGCGGCTATCGTAAGCATATGATTTTAAATGAGCATCTTTCGGATGGATCCTAATATCGTCTATATAAATTCCATTATAATTGGCTTTCAGTACCAAATCCATTTTTGAATATCCGTTTACCTTTGTATCTATTCTGCCTTCCAACAATTTCCATCCTTCTACAACAGCCTTGAAGTTTAATGTTACCGGATAACTGTAATTATAATATGGCACCTGGTAATAAGCGCTTATATTGACACTTTTATTGGTCGGCTGGTTATCCTTTACCCACACATTAAACACATATTCATTGCCCTGAACGGGTTCGAAACCGCGTGGCAATAAACCATAATTATTTAGCAGGTTAAATTCGCCATTGTTATTCCTGGTGAGGTACGGCATTGTTTTTTGCTCTTTATTGTGCTTTATTGTGGAAAGTACTATACCGTCTGTTGTTAACGCCAGACTGTAATTACCAGAGTGAGAATACGAATTGGAAATAGACCAATATAACGGTTGGTTATAGGGTTTTGAAACAAATTCCTTAACCACATTGGTATCAGGCACAAGAACATGGCGTCCCCGGTCTTCAAAACTATTTACATAAATTTCCCGGTTCCTGGTATTAGAAGCAACAGCTGCAGGAAGTTCTCCCTTAAAATCGAAACTTGCTGCACTATATCTATTTAAAGCATCTTTATTTTCTAACTCCTGCCCGTATTTATCATATTGAGTAATGGTATTGGATGTGATCCATTTGCTTGTTGAAGGGTTTTCGATTACACTATTCCAAAATCCACCAAAATTCCAATACGAGCTAAAAGTTTTAATATAACCACTATTGGCTGTATTCATTCCTTTCTTACCCAAAGTAAAAATATTGTCGTAAGCCCTGTTCTCCTGATATACTTTTTGTGCATTTGGCCGCCAGTTGCCTTTTATTCCCTGAACGAAAGGATTATAAAAAGTACTATAAGTAAAATGCCATGTTTTAAGCCCATTAACCGTTCTGAAACTCTGTATATCATTGTTATATGCGAGAGAAGATGTTGAAAATATTGTTGCAGGAACATTAACGCTTGAAGCAGCTAGAACATTTTGTATGTCATCCCGGTAAATTTCCACCCCTATACTTCCCGGATTATTCGTCCAATTGTTATATGCATTAGGAATATTATATCCTTCAACTTCAATTTTATGTGTCCCCGCAGCAAGATAAACAGGAACAATCGTCCAATATTCATAAGTTTCTGGAAAATTTACAGTTGGTTGCAATACATTATTATCAATTGTAATTTTAATTCTATCGTCACCTGCAAATCCAATGAAATAATATTTACTAACCGGAGCGTCAAATGTCGAAGTAAAGCCTAAAGGTTCGGCTAAGCTTGCAGGAATATTCGTATCTGGCCATATCCCAATATTTATTAATCTGGAGTTTAAATAATCATTGCTGAAATGATAATAATCTGGATTTCCACACGGAGCATTAAAAGAGTCACCTTCGGCATCGCATGGATTATAAAAACGGGACCCGGAACGACCATGCTCAGAATTATATCCCGCTATCCTGAAATTGAAAACAGAAGAGGTATTCTCGATACGGTCAGTTACCTGTCCTAGTGCATCCACTGGCCATTCATCATCATAAGTGGTAAGCGATGCAGATAATACCTTCATCTGGCTTAAATCGCCATTAATATTTAGCTTATTATTTTTTATAGGATTATTTAATGATACAATGCTTTCTGTTCCTGCTGACAGCAGGTTTCTATAACCAGAGCGTACTACTTTAAAAGTTCTGGCATTACCAGTTCCTGTTATAGACTTTAATAATTTTCCTCTTCTATCAATCAATAATTTGGTTGGTTCTAATAATTGGAGATCCAAATATTCAGGATGGCTGGGAGAACTATTGACAATTAAGGATCGATTATCAACTGCCCAGTAATGCTCTCCGGATGCAATATTCACCAATTCATCTCCCTGCGTAAGTAAACTCCAATAAGCATCATTAATTTCGTAGAGGTTATTTAAAGAAACATTTTTAAGTATCATCCCCTGATTCTGGTAGGCTCCTCCCATTTTACGGTAGGCCCAATAAGCGGGTAAATTAAGCGAGTAATAATCTTTATTAAATTCATTCTGCGTTTTAGTTAGTAGCGCTTCTCCTGTTACACCATCATAGGCTACATTTTCTACCGAAATAGAAGAACCATTTTCCTTTTTAACCACATTTTTAATTAATCCATTGGTTTGCACAACCTTTACCGCACATGCTGACCTGAATAGCTTATATTCATTATTATTGTTAATTGGAAAATGGGGAATGGGTATTGGTGCAAGAAAAAAAGGTATCACATCAACGCCTAAGTTTACAGCCTGGCCCGAATTGTTTGTTTCCTGCTCCCTAAAATCAGTATAGAATTCTATATCCCTGCCAATTATGCCTTTTTTAACATTTCCACTGGGTTCAACTATACTCACATTGTTATTTAATCTTTTCTCTACCGCATCTGGATCATCAACCTGGTAATTATACTCCGTTGAAGAAACATCAGCAGAAGAACTGTTAAATACCCTTATTGTTTTGGGCTTTCCATGCATATCGTTTAGTTCGATACTATAGCCCTGCGACAATACCATTTCTTCTACGCTACTGGTTTGAATAAGGGAATAGCTATTTTGTGGTTTGGGATTATATTTAGCTAATGGTAAAATGTTAACTCTTACAGGAAAATCTTTGGCAGTATAAAATTCGTTTACAACATAACCGGTTTTAGGGATCTGATTTGACGGTAAACTACCACCTGCTTCTAGATCTTTAATGGTTACTTTACTGTATCCAACACTGGGAGATGGATATAGCGATTCGCCAAAAGGGGCTTCCAGTTCAAAGTAATTATTAATCGTTCCCTTTATTTTCTGAACATAAGGTACAGGCTGTTTCAAAGCATTTTCATCATTACCAATAGATGGTTCGTAAGTTGCTACCCCACTGCTTATTGTTTTTCCATTAACCGACGTGGTTGTGTATTCATAACTTTGCCCATAAACACCTTTTGGGGCATTGGTTCCTGTTAACACATCCCACTCATCTTTTATGGTAACCTGTTTAACCCTGGCGCCCCCTCCTAATTTAGCCTTTGCAGCCAAACTGATACGCGCAAAACTTTTACCTGATTCAACCGTGCTACAATAACCTTTTCGTTCGGCTTTTTGATAAAAATTTTCGCGGAGTTCTTTGAGGTTTCCTGCAGCGTTCATTACTGCGCTTACAGCTGCAGCAACGCCCGTATTCTGATTATCACCTACCCTATTCTGATAGCCTGGATAGGCAAACTTTGGATATTCGTTTTTCATCTTTTGCCAAGCAGCAAAACGAATGGGGTTAGTCATCGGGCCACCTTCAGCTATTTGCTCTAAACTTAGTTTTGCTATGCCCGAATTCACATTAACCGAGGTTACTTTACAATATGCTGATACAAAATCAATTCCATTATTACTGGAAGGCGCATTTGTAGTACTTACATTAATCTGCGATTTTGTATAGATATAATCAGAACCATTTAGATAGGTATTTTTGAACCACTGGGTTTGATCCTGGCCAAGCGGTGGATCAGAATCTACACTAAGCTGTATAATAGCATTAGGATTGGCTAAGGTTGTACCATCAGAAAAACTGTAGGGAACCATCACTGCTGCGTGCTTATTTTGCACATAGGCATAATCGTCTGCTTCGTACACTACCCCGATATTTCCACCAGAAGGCAATTCAATATTACTGAGGTGCCATAAACCCGCAGCCTGGTCTGCATAAGCTTTATCCTGTGTGGCATAAGGATATTCCTCATTTGTTAAATTTCCGGGGTTGGTTTGATTTTTATAATTACCCCAGCGGTCGGTCATCATCGTTCCATAAGGGATATCCGTACCATTAATTTTTGAATTGTAGGTAAATATATAAGGATGATATTGGCCTTTATGCGTATTTCCATATTCAAACCAAACCTTTTTTAAGGTTAATTTACCTCCACCACTTGCTATGGAGTTTGGTGTACCCGGGCATAAATCATATCCGTACTCAAATTTTACGACCTTAATCGGTTTGCTCAAATTCTCTTTAGAATACAAACGGATCTCTTTTAAACATTTCTGTCTTGTTCCTACATCTAAACTACCTCTCCAATCTGTTACACCTAAACCATCAAGTCTGTCTTCAGTAATAAAATAGGCAACTTTCGTTTTCGATTCTATAGAGTGTACATAGTAAATTTCTTTTTCACCATAAACGATAGAGCCCTTATCATCATCAGGATCGGCGAGTAAGGCCCTATTTAAACTTCCTTCCGACACATGCGTATCTCCGTTTTTTTTATTGCCAAAAGGCGTGCGCCACTTGTATGAATCAATTTTGCTATAGTTAAACTTAATCCCGGTTCCATTATCGTCAAGACTAATTCCATCACCAGTTTTATCTACATAATCGGGAGACAAAATTCCGCTGATCAGATAGCTATAAGCGTATGCAGGTTGAACATCCTTGTGATAGTAATTGTCTACTCCCTGATTATGATTAATTTCATTGCCATTTAAAGGTACATCAACTTTTCCCGTACCATTATTTCCAGCATTGTTTACTGCAAATGAAATTTCTTCCTGGCGTTTATTATATACAGGAACCCCATAAACCATTCGTTGACCGGAGGCGTTGGTTACCGTTATTTCAGAGATATGATGTGGCTTATGAATACCATCGGTCCTGCCAGTATTTGTACGTATAGACTCCGAATACCGAGGATCAAAATTTTGCCCATCAATAAAACTATATGTTTCTATGTATTTATTAAGACCGCCATTAGAGGCTTCTGCCCCTGTCAAATAAGAAATTGAGGTACGCTGTACCTGGCGTTTATCTTTTTCTATTTTTTCGTTTGCTGGTAATGATACATTACTATTAAAATTACTTACTGTGTTAAAACTTGATGATGCCGTTTTACTTGAAGTTGAAATTGAAAGTGGGGTTGATCCGTGAATTTTTGAGACCATGGCACTATCTTCAATATTTTTGTCTTCTGCATCCTTAAAGAAAACATGTTGCCTGGCAGGGTCAGTAGTAGGCTCATCCTGAAAATCACCATTTTTAAGGTAATTATTGTCATTTGTCCATTTTCTGGTCACATTCGAGGTTGATTGATTAAAAGCAGTTATACCACCATGTGCATAAGCACCAATTCCAATATCACCACCTATACTTGTTACCCTAGAATTATCAGCAACCTCGTTGTCAAAGTAAATACCTGTACCACCTCTATAAAGCCTAAACTGACCTGAACCTGCTTGGCTATTATAAGCGAACACATCTGGCGTAGCAATTGGCAAAGCCAGATTTGGTAATTCAGGAATTACCGGATTATCTTTTTCCCTGATAAAATCGTGCAGCGCCTTTTTTTGATTTTTTCCTCGCTCGGCATATAAATACCCATATTCCAGATTTCTGAAATTGCCCCCGTTAGAAATATACCTTACATTCTTATAACCTGTTCCACCTGCACTAGCATAAACTCCAAAAACAGTTCCGCCAACATCTACACTAAAAGAACCATACTCTGAAGTATAAGGTACCTGGACTTTAGGCATTATAGGCTCTGTATTATAAGAAATAGATGAGGAAGTATTATAAGTTATAAAACTCTTACCAAAACTTAATGTTTTCAACCCAGAGCGACTATTATAGCCTAAAGACGAGGTATAACCTGCATTAACAATAAATTTTTCTTCTTTACCTGCATGAATAGATAAAGAAGCATTGGGTGTTATATCTACCCCAGAAGCTGTACTCGATAAAATACCAATCCCGAGTCCGGCTGTGAGTTGACGGTCGTTAACTAGTGAAAAAGACATTCCGGCATTTGCACCAATTTCGGCCCCTATGCCTGTATAATTATCACTAAAAACGCCAAAAGTTAATGAACCGTTCAACCCACCTCCTCCTTTTCTAAAAGCTGTATTCTTACCAAAAAATTCAACTTTTGCTGTTAATTTCCCTCCAACAGTTATTTTGGGCTTCGTATATTGTTCCGTTACCAATGTATCTCCACTAAAATCATCAGGAATACCTCTTAACTGCCGGTTTATACTACCAACATTTAAATTCCAACCCAAACCAACCCAACTGGCCTCATCATCAATACCCACACCCGATTGGTAATTTAAATTAATGGGATAGCCATCTACATCCATTAAAGGAATGTTGTATTTAAAATCTCCGCTAAATAAATCTACCATATCTGAAACACCGACGGGTTGAAAAGACTGCGCTTCTGGCTGAGCCGGACCTGACGTTAGTGCGTAAACACTTAAGGGTTGAAAAATTTGTATCAACCACAGTACCAGCAAAAATTTAGCAATAAATTTGGTCTTATTAATTAAAGTATATCCCATATTATTTGATCGTGAGCACGTATTTTTTTTTATTAATAATCTGATCCTGATAAATCAGTGTATATTCTTTTGACGAAAGGTCCTGGTTGTTGAATCCTACAAGGAATTCATAACTCCCTTTTATCCCATTGACTATGGGTTCTACATATTCGGGATATAACTTTGCATCATTTTTAAGCAGATAAAAACAACTATCAGCGTGATAAAGAAATGATTCGGTAATTTTCTCCATTCCACTTTCAACAAATTTCTTATCAGGGAACACCCTGATCATAAAAGTCTGCATGCGAGCGTTTGAAGATGTTTTTTTTAGTTGGGCCATTACACGTATGTCACGATCCAAACTCTGTCCTGATGGACTTTTAGAAGTACAGGACAGTATCAAACCAAGTAAAACCATTATAGTAAACTTTCTCATTCTGCAGGCTGTTTATATAGAAATCTTAAACTCTTCTGACTACCATCTGGCATTTGAATTTTCATGATGTATGAATAGTTATCATCAAATGAAAAGTTATGGCTCAAATCAATATTAATTTTATTTTGGCCACGTTTAAGCCTTAACTTAGGTAAATTTCTAATCTTTTTCGATGGGTTATTAATGCAACGCACACTGTATTTAAGCTCCTGTTGATTATAAGAATTGATCAATGCAAACCTGATTTGCCCATCTGCGACATAAAAATTACCTTTAACCAAATCCTCTATATCCCTGTACCCATAATCGTTTGGTATCACTGTGCTCACGCTGTCCTGGCAATTCACCTCGAACGACCAGATATCTGATCGGTTAATAATGGTCTGATCGCGGTAAGCGCTTACCTGCCAGGCATATTTTTTACCTGCGACCAATTCTTTTGAATTTGGCGGATAAACCAGTAAATTGGCTACTACGCCTTTCTGGTTCACAATGGGAAGGTTATAGTTTAAGGCTTCAACTGCATTCTGCTTATCTTTAATTTCAACCAGCATTACCTGATAAAGCAACCCATCAACCTTAGGTATGGAAGGCTGCCAGGTTAATAATGGCCTTTTTTCGCAAATTTCATCCTGATCGTAAGGTTCTATCAAATCTAGTGGTGCTGGTGGGGTAATTTCGTGGTTAAAAGTCTGGTCGATAATAATCTCTTCACTTGAGGAGGCCGAATAAATATTAAATTCATATTCGTAATCGCCCTGTGGGAAATATTGGTTACGCCTGATAAAATTGGCTGTAGCATTTTGGGCCATGGCCACACTTGCCGAGCGTGCCACCCCAGTTGGAATGGGGTTATTACCCGGGTTAAGGGTAAATACTCCAGTTTGAATGGTGGCAATTTTTCCTGCCCGTGCCTCTGTTACGGTAATATTCATCCTAACCGATTTTACCCCTGATGGATTATAAATAGATGCACGGAAAAGTCCGTTAAGGGTAGTACCATACACCTCGGGAACAAACACAATACTGCTTTGTGCCCAAAGGCCAGAGGCCAGGAAAATAAAAAAAACGACTAATATTAATTTAAGCTTGCTCATTGTCTGTCGAGATAATAATGTATGGATACCTCTCCCCTGTTGGTGGAAAACAGGTCAGGATAAGTTGGAGTGATCAGGTTTTTGCGGATGTCTACATAAGCAGAGATGTCGAAATGTTTTTTCAGCATAAACTGGATGCTCTGTTTAATACCTGCCTGGCGTGCCAGCTGCTGGTTATCGAGGTAACTTAAGCCGCTCGACATCGAAATACCCCTGAACAACTGATACTGCAGCGATGCGTCTGAATTGAGCATATTGCCTAGTATGGTATTGGGATTAAGCTCACGATTGTAAAACAAATTACCCGAGAGTGAAAAATTATTAAAAACTACCGTTTGCACATAGTTGAGTTGCAATAAACTCGAATTGCCTAACGATAATGGATTGGCAATTTCCTGTTGTGCCACACTAACATGGCTAAAAGCCCGCTGTCCAAATAATTTATAGTTCGAGTTAAGATCGAGCTGTAATTTTTTGGAGGCATAAACGGGTGTACTGCCCTGCGATACCTTATCTACACCATTATCTATGTATTTTAAACCTAGGTTAGCCGAACGGGATATGCGGAACCTCGAATCGAGCTGGATGTTGTGGTTGCTCCAATGCGAATTATCGGTAGCACTGGTAGGCATATTTTTAAAATCAGAACGGAGCGAAAGTGTAACCTTATTATGGAAAAGTTCTTTACGGATATTTCCGCCAAACCTTAAATTAAGATTACCAATCCCCTGTTGACCTGGATTTTGAAAACCCGACCCGGCATAGTTAATAAACACTGCGCTCCTGAGTCCGGCTTTCTTCGAATCAATTGAATGGTTTAAACCAACCGACATGGTTTGCAGGAAATCATCCCTAAAGTAGTTACCATTGGTATTTCTATCAATCATGAGCTGATCTGGTCCAAATGCAGCCAGTTCTTTATACTGCGTAGATGATTTGGAAACATCGAAAGTAAGTGTTCCTGCCGAGTGGAATTTAAAAGCCTGGCTAAGGGTAAATACCATATTGTTTCTTGGCAGCGTATTCAGGGTTTGTGCAAATGCACCATTAAACTGCTTATCGTAAGTACCCACCCATGAAAGCTTACCGGAGCCAAATGAAAAATTGGTAGTAGGCACACTTAAATAACTATATAGTTTTGGAATGGCATAAGTAGAAGAATTAAAACCAGCATCTTTTGTAGAATTTAAGTCGCGGTTGGTACTCACGCCAACAGTAACCGGGCCACGTGGGGTTCTTAACGAAAAATTGAAACCATTTAAAAACAAATCGCGGTTAAGGAAACTCCCAGGCAATTGGTGGCCAAAATTACCGGCCTGGAATTCGCGCAGCTGGGCGTAGCTTTTTTGTAAGAAGCCCATATTTTTTCCTTTAGCCAGTTCGGCTACAAAGAAATTCTCAAGCTCCCTTTGTGAGATTTTGCCCTGTGCAACTTTTTCCAGCAACGCCAGTTTTTCGGCATCAAGTCCGCTTTCATTTATGCTTTGCTGTACCTTTTGAATTTCAGTAAACAGTTCCTGTTTTTTGGCATTTAACAGGTTAGTAAGTGAATCCTGCCCCCTTTGGCTCAGTGGTTTGCCCTGGCTATCTGCTTGTTGTTTTAACTCATTGGTAAATTCATTAAGTTTACTTTTCAGCTCCAGCTCATCCATTTTGAGCATGCTCCTCAAATTTTCAGGGTTGTTTAAATAGGCTTGAAATTTAGGTGAAGCAGCAAGATTAAGCTGTTTAGCAAGCTTATCCTGTAGTTTTTTCCTCAAAAAAGCTTCTGCTGCCTGCCCACTCAACACATTTTTCTTCAGGTTGCGGTACTTATCCAAATCGGCCTTAAAAAACTCGTTAAAGCTGGGTTTAGGTAAATTGAATTTAAAAAGATTGCCCTGATCGAGCCTGAAATCTCTCATTGCGGTGTAAGTATTGGCTAATGAGAGATCGATGGGAATATGATATAGTTTTAACTGGCCTGAAAAGGTTACGTTATTGAGCAGATTTTTACCATTGGCCGGATCGTGGGTTTTAATGTATTGGGTTGCATTTTCAACAGAAACATCGCTAAATTGTATTTTAGCGCTTTTTTTAAGCGTATCCTTCTTAAGTAATTTAGCAATATCTGATTGCTGAATACGTGCATTAGCCTGTGCCATTACCGATTTGCGCGCCTGTTGCATTTTGTCTGACGCTATGGAATCAAGACTGCCAAGCCTCTTCTTACCCGATTTCAAACTATCAATGGCGGCCTGTTTTGTTTTGCTGTACTTACTGGCAATCTCAGCAGCTATATCAGGTTTGACCGTTTTTTTCAGCGTATCTTTTTTTAATACTTCTGGTAGCCCCAATTGTTTAGCACTATTCTTGATCTCCTGACTTAGCGTCTTTTTGGTTGACTGTATTTTTTCTTTTGCAGTAGAATCTAGTTTAGAAAGTTGCTGCTTACCCGATTTCAGGCTATCGGTAATTACCTGCTTAGCAGGGAGCAACTGTGCAAAAAGCTGCGTCGAGAGCAGACAAAAAAATACCAGCAAGCTAGCTGTTATTACGGCTTTGTTCATAGTTAACTTTTAGCATAGCTTTATCAAGACTTTTCCAGGGAACAGGCTTTAATAAAGTGTTTTTTAGTTTGGTTTGCGAGTAGGAGTACTCAGTTTCGAAGATCATTATAAATTATAGGGTAAAAAAGAAGCCAAAGCACTGTTTCCACAAACCCACTATTTCTGTTGACGAAAGGGTAGGTTTGTTTGATGAAACTGTCAATATTTAAGGCCTAATTTTTCGTAAAAAGCATTAAACTCTTGATAATCGAGGTCATATAATATGCCCGTAAATTAGTAATCATCATTTTTTATTATTTCTTATTTGTTTTTTTGCTTTTGCAGATTGGTCAAAGTGCTGCTTTTTTAAGCGTTTAATTTCCTTATCCTGCTTAATTAAATGAAGTGTGAGTTCTTCGATCTTCTTAAGCAATATTTTGTTCATCTCCCCTAATTCTATTCCATTAGTTTCTGCCTCTTTAGCCGAAGGTACTTCCGGAAGGTGTTTATACTTTTTTATATAACTTTCTACCTCTTCTAACGAGGCAACTTTATAACCCTTTTCGAAAACATAGTCTGGCGTTTGCTGTCCGTTCACTCTGATTTCATTTGCCTTGATGCGTCCGTTTACCGTTAATTTATCTTCGGGATTGTAAGTACCGATACCAATATTTCCAACCGGATCGATAACCATTCTTACCATGGGTTGGGTGCCATTAGCTGTAGCAAATATTAATCTTGCCCTGGCATCATTGGTAGCATCATCGGCAAGTTGCGCTCCGATATAAGCCATTCCCTTATTAAACTGTGCATTCCTGGCCATCCAGCTAATACTCCCTGCCGAGCTTCCACTTATAACTGAATTGCTGCTGAGTATGAGATGCGATTGGCTATTGATGGTGCTACTGGGGTTAAATATTTCAAAAACCCTGTTATTTCCTCCGTGATAGTAACTTTGTGGATTGGTCGTATTTAAGCCTAGGCTACCTGATGTGAGATCCATGCTCAAAAAGCTGGTTCCGGAATACGGACCTCCTAAAAATATCCTTTTGGTAGCATTAGCGCCGTTCATGGAGAACGCATTATACCCGCCAATAAAAATGGCTTCGGGATCCCAGCCCTGATAACTGCCAATAAGTTGTTGAACTGAACCATTCTGATTAGTTGCTACAACGTTATCGTAGGCATCTTTAATGGTAACACTTGTAGTAACGATAGGTGCCTGTGCCATTAATTGTACAGAAATGAAAATACCCAACAAAGCATACATCAAATACTTCTTCATTTTATTTTTGCTTGTTTTGGTAAGAGTTGTTTTACTTCTGCTTGTAGTGTTAAAAGTATTTGCTGCTGATCCCTTAATTGCTTTTGTAGCGCTATAACATCCGCATGCTGCGTAGTAAGCGCTTTATCTTTTTCAATTAAATGCAAAGTAAGCTCCTCTATTTTTTTCAGCAATAGCCTGTTCATTTCACCAATGGCCATACCCTCCATTTCCAACACCTTTGCTGATGGAATTTCTGGTAAATGTTTATTGATTTTAATATATTGCTCAATTTCAGGCAGTGAAAGCTTACGATAACTATCTTCAAAAACATAATCTGGTGCTCCTTGACCATCAACACGGATTTCAATTGCTTTGATTTTACCATTAACGGTCAACTTTTCGTTAGGTACAGAAGTTCCAATTCCAACATTACCGTTTGGCCATATGGTCATCCTGGTTTGCAGCCCATCACCTTCGCGGGTATAGAATTTCAGCCCGCCGCGATCAACATACTGACCTGCAGCATAATAAGCCTCTACCCTCGCATTCTCCAGTCCGAAATTGGAATTATAAAATCCCAAACTACCATAATCACGATCTCCACCGGTGGTATTTGGATTAGGGGTATCTGGCTTACTCAGCGCCAAGTTGCTATAGGCATGGTTATCTCTTGCCGTAACACTGGCAAAAGTTTCACCTTGAGCGGGCACTCCCAGAAAATTACGTAAACTGGTAACATCAAACTTGCGCATAAATTCGTCACCAGAAGAGGCAAAAATTCCGGTAAGCGCTGTCGACCCAACCTCAAGCATAGCCTGGGTTCTAAAATAATTAGCCTTCAGATGCCCACCATCATCTCTTCTTGCCATTGTATGGGGATCGGCATCATATGCATAACCTACGAAAGCTGAAGTACCAAGTTCAGAAATTAAAGCCAGACGATCCCAAGGGGTATGCTGCATACCTGTTCCCCAATCCCAATTGTTCCTTACCCAAACCGAATTGTTAGATGTTTCGAACATCAGTTGTGCATTTCTGGCAGATTGACCTAAACTAATTACTTTAAAATTAGAACTGGTAACCGTTCCGTGCGGCGTATTGGTTAAAAACCCGCCAGCAGTTTCAAATTCATACAAACCGGGTTCCTGGTAGGTATTAAGATCAGTGTTTCCGGCTATATAATTATTTAAGGCATAAGGTCCTGCAAAACTTCGCATCGAATTGACAAGCGGTACACTATCAATCGTTATTTTAATTTTACTTAGAACGCCTTTATCTGCGATTTCTCTCTTAAATCTAGTTAAAGCAGCAAAATAGTTTAACTGTTGCGAAAATGCAGCCTTTCCATTATACATCAATAAGATATAAAGCAATACTTTTTTAACTTTCATTAATCTTTATTTTCTACACTTCTTGTCTGACTATTTTTTTTCAATTCATCAATATCGACCTGTTGTTTACGGATTATTTTTTCCTGTTCTATCAAATGCAGGGTAAGCTCTTCTATCTTTTTGAGCAGCAGCTTATTCATCTCTCCAACCTCTATACCTTCCTTTTCAAACTCTTTTGCTGATGGAACTTCGGGTAAATGCTTATTAATCTTGATATACTGTTCAATTTCGCCGAGTGAAAGCTTACGATAATTTTCTTCAAAAACATAATCTGGTGCTCCCGAGCCATCAACCCTAATTTCGCGGGCTTTGATTTTACCGTTAACAGTCAATTTTTCGCTTGGGTTGTTCATGCCAATCCCTACGTTACCAGCACTGTTCCAAATGCCACCGGGCAGTTTAATATTAGGAGCACCAAAACCACCATCGTAGCCCAGTTCCATCGTTCCATTCCCGACGCGAATAAAATCGACCCTCGACCCAGAATCGTGGAAACCGATGGTGGAATAATCCAAGCCATTAAGCAACATGGTGGTTTTACTGGTCCAATCGCTAATGACAGGCGACGAATTTTCTAAAATATTGCCAAGGCTCAAATACCCATCTGTATTGTGAATAACGCTATTGTTGCCCAATACCATGGCACCACCCTGTACATGTAATTTTGCACCTGCATATGCCGTACCTGTCCCTATGCCGATATTTCCATCGGGACTGATGGAAAGCCCGTTGGTAAATTGATTGTTAGAATAAAGTGCTAAACCATTGTATGAAGTGATCATTGCTGTACCATTATGGTCATCACCGGTTACTGTCATTTTTCCTCCCCATAAGTCGAATTTCTCGCGGGGAGAAGGAGTTCCTAAACCAAAAAAACCATTAGAAGCAACGCGTAGCACTTCTCGATTGGCCTGATCAAACGGACTGGTATGTATAGCCAAGCCAACACTTCTGTTAAACCCTAAACCAGGATCTTCACTTACGGCGTAAATCCCAACGCTCTTATCTGCAGAAAGTTGGGCTGCATCGTTCCTGCCCCACAGTTGTATACCCCATTTATATCCTGCACCATTCGTTGATCCCGGATTGACACTGGTATATGGTGTTTGGATAAGCAATAAATTATCAATTGTTGAACCAGACGCGTTGCCATCGCTAAAAGCATCCATTTTCCGGATATGCAGTTTAGCCATTGGATTCGGCACATCAATTCCTAAGCCACCGGCAAAATAACCTTGCCCATCTGCCCTTACACTAAAAAGACGGTTACCAGCTGTTACCCCGTCAAAATAAAAATTCTGGCTACCATTCGGATTATCTGTTAAAGCCCTGAAAATGCCGGCTCCGTAACCGTAAGTATCTCCTAACTGACGGCCTGTAAAAAAAGATTGCCCGGCAGAAGTTTCGATATTGAGATTACCCGAACTGAGTACACCATTATACTCTGTGAGTATTCTTAACCAGGGCTGTTGAGCATTTCCATTAGTTTTTCGTAAATAGAAATTCTGGTCAAAAAAACTCCCGGCCATTTGCATGGCATAATTATTAACCTGATTGGAATGTCTTACATCAAGTAGATGCCACCAGCTTGAAGCACCTGCAGGATAATTTACCGGCGATGCCGTTTCAAAAAAACCGGAAACCGCTCCGGCATCACCCTGCAAACCCGCGTCATTACGAACACCGGTTTGTGCCATTGCACACTGTATTCCAAAAAGAAAAAAAATGATAAAATGCTTTAATCTGATACACATTATTTATTAATTTTTAGTAGTTTTTCTATTTCCGTTAAGCGCTCTGCCTGGCTTTTTAATTCTTTTTCTTTCTCAATTAAATGCAACGTGAGTTCCTCAATCTTTTTAAGCAGCAACTTATTCGTTTCACCAAGAGCCATACCGTCTCGCTCAAATTCCTTGGCAGAAGGAACCTCGGGCAAATGTTTATTAAGCTTGATGTACTGTTCAATTTCGCCGAGTGAAAGCTTATGATAGCTATCCTCAAAAACATAATCTGGTGCACCCTGCCCATCAACACGGATTTCGTTTGCTTTGATTTTTCCGTTCACAGTTAATTTTTCAGTTGGTGCTGTTGTACCGATTCCTACGTTTCCCTTATGGTAAACATTTCCCATTGTATCAAAAGAATGATACAGATTGCCGCTATAATTTCCGCAACTATACCCGACACAGGAGTTCCCATATATCCTGAAAGATTCTGTTTCATCATCATTGAGCTGAAGTTCCAACCAATTGGTATTCGGTCCGCCTTGAACTTTTCTAAGACGATATGGATCTGAATCATCTCCCCCATCCGCATTTCGAAAAGCAATCTCCGGTGTGCTGATAATCCCTCTGACATCTAAAGCCGTTGAGGGTGATGATGTACCAATTCC
Source organism: Pedobacter zeae (assembly GCF_014196715.1). GTDB lineage: Bacteria > Bacteroidota > Bacteroidia > Sphingobacteriales > Sphingobacteriaceae > Pedobacter > Pedobacter zeae. The sequence goes on along the minus strand of NZ_JACIEF010000001.1, from coordinate 272,651 downwards.
AATATTTCCATTTCCATTTATAGTCAGGAGCTCATTTTCTACTCCCTGATTATTATGGTTATAAAAAGCAAATCCACCACTATTTCCCCCTCCCTGGTTAGAAACAAAGCTTGCCTCGCCCCTGCCACCTGAACGGTTAAAACCGATTGACATTTTCCCTGTTCCATTCAAATAGCCCAGGTTTCCGATAGCTGAATTTGGATCAATATTGCCACCGAATACAGCAGCTCCCGAAACCTCTAAAGCCGCAGCCGGTTCCTGTGTTCCGATCCCGAGCCTGCTGGAAGAAAAAAAGCTTGGGGTATTAATGGAGTTAGATAACTGGATTACAGGTATTCCTCCCGAATTGGCATTATTGATCCTAATTCCATTGCTGAAACGGTGGGTTGCCCAACCATCATTCAGGTCAACCATGTCACCATCATCACCCAGTTTAATACCTCCTCCGGTTGCATTATTAGACGAGACATAAAGCGACCCAAACGATCTGATATCGCCCGCAACATCAAGTTTGAAAGCAGGATTCTGATTGGCTATACCAATATTACCTGATGGAAGCATAAAAAAACCCTCAGTCGTAGCGTTGCTATCCCCAGGTTGCAAGCCAAAAGTACTTGAGTTGTTTAGCATACCTAATCCGTAGACCATACTGCCATTTCGGATCAGTGATATATGGAATAAATTTCCCTGCTGAGCAGGGCGTACAACCTGTAAAAAACCATATCTGGATGGGTCGTAAGCATCTCCAACATCAAGCGAAGAATTAATTCTGATTCCATTAGTGGTTGTATTACCCCGATCGGTTACACTTTGTAAGGTTTCTTGTGCCATCGCTTGCAAAAAACCACCAAAAACGGCTAAAACGGTAAATATTAATCTCAACTTGGGATTTAATTCAGGTTTCATACTTTAATATTTATCTGTTGCTATTAATTGATTATTGATACTAATCATTGATAATATTGTGCACTATATAAACACCTTATTATCAACTAATGGCAATCAATCTGTTAGCATTTAGTTTGTTTGTGAAGCGTGGGAACTCCGCATCGAAGATGAAAGAAAAAAAAGAGATTTTATATAGTCAACCTCTTCCAATACACGTAAGTGGTATTATCGTACCACGAATAAGATAAAATGTATGACGAAACTGTCATTTTTTTTTGTTATTCATGTCTACAGATTATATATTTGAGCTGAATAGCTCTCCCCTATATGAAATTTAACTGTATTGCAGTAGATGATGATCCTGCAAACTTAGCACTTCTCTGCGATTATCTCGCCACTCTCGATAATTATGAACTCATAGAAAGCTTTACTGATCCCATAAAAGCAATGAACTTTATTATTGCGGCCGATAATGTTGATATTGTTTTTATGGATGTTGAAATGCCCGGTTTATCAGGAATCGACCTGGCTAAAATTATCAGGCATAAAACCAGAAATCTAATTTTTACAACCGCCCATTCTAAATATGCACTCGATGCATTTGAAATTGAAGCCGATGCTTTTCTTCTCAAACCTTTTTCGCTAGGTCATTTTGCCACAGCGTTACACAAATTACAAAGCAGGCGTATTATTCCTATTCAAGAAAAGAAAAAGAGTGATGATCAGTATTTCTTCATTAAAAGCAAAAACGATAAGTCGAAATTGGTAAAAATCAGGTTTGATGAAATTATAGCAATAGAAAGTATTCAGAATTACATTTCCATATACACGACTCAAAAAACTGTGGTTGCCCACATTACACTTACAAAGATCAAAGAAATACTCAAGGATAATAATTCTTTTATTCAGATTCATAGATCCTTTATTATTTCAAGAAATTATTTAGAGGAAATTGAGAACAATCTGGTACGAATGAAAAACGATCTTTTGCTAACCATCGGTGAAAATTACCGGGACGAACTTATCGGGTTTGTAAAAACAAAAACAATTAAAACCGGACGGAATTAGTGTGATCAATTGTGCTATTTGCAGATAAACCATTAAAGCAGGCACCTTAACATTACTTCCTGAACAGTTCTGACAGACAGGGACTCAGCGTTCTCCTCCCTGGCTTACCTTGAAAAATGGAAAAATTTTCATCATAATCCCAAATCATCCAGGGAATAGACAACCGGTCGAGTTCGTTTTTAACAGCTGTTAAATAATTGCATATGCTTTGCTCAGATGCAAATTTCCGGTATACACCATATTCACTGCATAATACCGGTACATGGTGGATATCTGACCATTTCTTGATGATCAGCAACTTATCATGTACAGCGCCGGCCTTTCCCTCGTTGTGGTAATTTTTATAATTTGCTTCTCCGGCCGTACCCCTTGCAGCTGGAGCCAAAGGGGGCATCTGCTGATCAAGATAAGGAAATGGGATGCCCGTGGTAGCTACCTGTTTCCCGATCCAATCGGCCCCTTGGTGGGTAAATAAAAAGGGTTCGTAGAAATGAAAAGTGTAGATGATATTCTTAAGCGGTAAAGGGGCTATCCTGCTTAATTCGTAAATACTGTTATAGTTTGAGGCGCCCACAATAATTGTCCTGTCAGGCGACCCCTCCCTTATACGCGCTGCCAGCTTCCGGGCAACCGGGAGCCATTGCTGATCACCGATCACCGGTTCGTTCAGCAGCTCAAAATAAAGGCTGTTGCAACTGATTTTCCGGTAACGTTTTTCAAGAAATGTCCAAAGTGCCAACAATTGTTGTGTATCATCCTGCAGATGGTCTGCCCTGAGGTTGCCATAATGATTTACCAGCACCAACCTGATCCGGTACCGGATAGATTTTCTGATCACCGCATCTATATCAGAAAGCAGTTTGGCCTTCTGTATATCGCTACCCTGAATATAGAATTGCTGAAAAGCAACAGGCAGGCGGATGGTTTTGAAACCCAAACTTCCAATCAGGCGAAAATCGTTATCAGTTAATTTATCGCGATACAATACCTGTGGATTCCAATACTGTTCAAGCCAGGATACATTGATACCATAGCCCAGTTGGCCGGCCCGCAAATGCGCCAAACTACGTTGTTGTGCATAGCCGAACTGCCAAAAAGCAGCCAAAAGTAATAGTATGTATTTTTTTTGTTTCAATTCATTTATTTTTGTTATGTTTAAAATTCATCCCCTGCTACTTATTAATATGCCTTAATATGCCAACCAGAACAGGTAATTCCGCCGCCATTTATGTCAGTGATGCTGTATATGAAAAGCAATTAACAAAAAAATCGACATACTACGCCAACATCATTATCTGGACGGTTATATTCCTGTATCCCTTACTTGGTATATTAGACTATATTTATGCCTATCCTATCTACCAGGCACTTTTTCTCACCAAAGTCATCGTAGTGATGCTCATATATGCAGTTTACGATATTTCAATGAGACTTGGAAAACCTGCCTATTTCGCATTGCATACCACATGCCTTCTCATATCACTCAATGCTTGCATCATCTGTAACATTGTACCATTTGATATTGCACCTATATTTTTTATGGTTTTTGCGAGTTTATCGATGCTTTTCAACCTGGCCGTTTTCTGGCATCCTGCAAACTCATTCAGTCACTTCTTCTTAACACTCATATTTCTGGCGGTAGGCTACCACCTCTTTAATACGGTTAGTGTGGAAACCTATATTACCCAAGGGGCCGGACTGTTTATCATCACTTTTTTTTTCTCTTGTTTTATTCCAGTAGCCAGGTACAGTATTATCAGAAAAAATACTTTAAACGATCTGCGCGTAAAAAGTACAACGGCCAAGCTCAATCTGCTACATGAAGAACTGATAGATAAAAACCAGCAGGTTGAAATATCGAATTCGAGGTTAACCAACCTGGTCATGCAACAAGACAGCTTTATGGCCTTTGTACGGGAGGATATCCTGAGTTTTATCAGTTCGATCAATTTATCGGCCAATGCCATGAGAGACCTTGGGCAGGGGCAACAAAACCTGCATCATATAGAAACCATCAACGAAAATATCCTCAGGCTGGAACAGCTTGCTGAACTTTTCCCTAATGATCATTCAGACCTGTCAAGTGATGTTGTATTATCTCTGGAAAAAGTCGATCTTCTTGCCAGTACCCAGGCAGTAGCCAATTGCCTGATCAGCGGTTTTGGGTATCCCGACATCAACTTTAGCCTCGATCCGCAAAAAAAATGGCCAACGCTTCAACTGGATCAGCTTTATACCGACCAGATTCTTTTTAACCTTTTTGCAAATTGTTTTAAGTTTTACAACAAAAACGACCTTATTGATTGCCGGATGAAGGAAAGTAACAGCAAACTTCACCTTATTATCAATTGTATACCACCTGGCCTAGAAGCGGATCGTGTGGCAAACGAATGGGAAACTGCGGTACCCACAGCACAAAGCCTTCAGCAAGGCCTTGGCCCAGGTTTTTATATTGCCAGGTTGCTGGCCGAAAAAATGCGAGGCGAGCTCATTTACCACAAATTCCAGGCTCATATTTGTTACGTACTGGCTTTTAATCTGTAATATTTTTCGAATTTTATCCCATATGAAAAAACTATTGATCTTTTTCGCATTGTTTGTTGGTTCCATGGCGGGTTTTGCACAAAAATCGTTCGAATCTTACGGTTTTCAGTCCCAGCTAATAAGGGGAACCGAAGGACAGTATATTTATTACATCCGCATACTGCCCAACCAACAGCTGGATAAAAGCACCCTTATAATCGATTTCCAGGCTTCAAAGGTGCTGAATACCGCAAAATCATTTATCCATGTACTGATTAATGATATGCCGGCCATGAGCAGCAGTTTTCAAACGGATAGTATCAACAAGATTGTGGTGCCCATACGCAAAAACAGCAAGGCTACTTCTGATTTTTTAAAAATTACCGTCAAATCACAACTCATTATTGGCAACGATGTGTGCCAGGACGACAACAACGCTGGTTTATGGCTGAACATTTTGCCGAGCTCTACCGTATATTGGGCAAAAAACAAGCAATATGGTCCTTCTACCGTAAATCTTTCCAATACCCTTTTCAGTAAAAAAGCAATTGTTTACCCCAACAATATTTCGGCTGCCGAACTGCAGACAGTTGCATTAACCTATGCCAAACTGTTAAGGAGCACTACTGAACATATTGACCTCTACCCAATTTCGCAGATGCCGCAGGCGCTTGATAATTTTATTGCTATCGGACTGGCGCATAAGCTTAAGCCTAAATTTGGTTCCAAACTCAATATTACGCCGAAAAGAGGTGAAGGCATTCTTTATCTGAACAAAGAAACTGATACCGCAAAGGCCGGATCGCTCAGGCAGATTCTGTTTGTTACCGCAGCAGACGTTGCCGGTATGAGTAAAGCTACTGATGCACTGCTCACTCCTGGAATTTTAGGAAGTAGCTTTCAGGATGTATTAAAAGTTGACAAAGCCGGTTACAAAGAATTGGAGAAAAAAAACAGGCTAAAGCTTTCGGATCTTGAAGACAATAACAATCTGATGATGGGGACGGGAAGCTTAAGCCACGATTACCGCTTTAAAACATCGGTATTCAGCACACTTCCGGCAGCACTGAACTGCCAGTTTGAGATCAGGTTTTCTGGCATTGGACAGCACGACAGGGGCTATTTTAATGTTTATTTAAATGATATCCTGCTTACAAGCAGACAATTGAATGAATCGGGTACATTGCAGGTGAGCGCAACCGCTAACCGCTACCAGATCAAAAAATTCAATATACTCAGAACAGAATTTGTTTTTTATCCGGTTAATGGCGTATGTCAGGGTAATTTTCGGCGTTTTATCGGACAGGTTGATGCCTCAAAATCTTATCTGGAGGTAGCTGATAACCTGGAAGAAAAGCAGGTCAGTTTTTACAGTTATCCTGACGTTTTTCAACAGGAAACGGCCATATTGGTGGCAAAAAATATGCTTTCTCATGCTGTAAAAGCAATTTGTGAGTTAACCTACCAGTTAAACGATCATCCCAGTAATGAGATTGTATACCGCCCTGTTATAGATTTCAGCAACAATGCGGCTAAGTACAAAGGACACAACATTGTATTGATAAGCGACAGGCAGGATCAGTTGCTTCAAAGTTTTCAGGAGATGCCATTACAGTATAAGACTGATTTTACCATTTATGGTGAACAACCTGGTCATGCGATTTATAAACTTTCCTCGCCAGAAGCTTCTGCCATCTCGCAGATATTCAGGGATCAGTATTATCCTATAGTGCTTTCGGTTACTGCCCTGCCAAATGAAGCTGCTACAGGGCTTCTGGAAAACAGCATCCTGGATTTGAATGAACAGTTAAACCTGCTTTCCGGAAACACACTAATTAACAGCAAAAACAGCCACCTGGTATTCAACCTCGAAAGGAACAGCAACAATATTGTTTACCAGGGCGATGGTAACGGCCGCTGGCAAACGTTTTGGCTCAAATATAAATTGATTCTGCTTGCGGGTGTGCTGTTCCTGATTTTCCTGGCTTATCTGTATGTCCGTTCAAAAGTAAGTAAATCACAAAAAATTGTAACCCAATAACATACCACCATGAATACCAAAGCTATAAAATTCATTTTCGCAACAATTATCCCATTTTTCATGGTACAGCATGCTATAGCAAGTGGTTTTCCGATGCGAAAGGGCAAAGCCTTGCTAGCTCCTTATTTAAGCTATTTCGTGGCCAACCAGTACCGCGACCTTAACGGGCAGAAATACAGTTATGCCAATGATGGGAAATACAGTTCTTTTACCACCCAGCTTTACCTGGAATATGGCATTACCGACCACCTCGACCTGGTGGCAAAACTCCCGTTAACCTCTGCACAGTTTAAAGATAATATCCAGCGAAACCGCAATACTGCACTTTCAGATGTGGAAATAGGATTAAAATACAACCTTTTGGAATTTAACCAAAAAAAGTATTTTCTTTCGGCCCAGGCACTGGCAGCCATTCCGCTGTATAGCAAAAATGGTAATCCCAGTACGGGTTATGGCCAGTTTGGTTCGGAACTTAAACTGCTTTTCAGCGGGAGCACTCCGGCAGCTTATTTTAATGTAGAGGCCGGTTACAGGCAATATTTCGGTAATACCTTCGGTAACGTAGGCCAGCTGAGCTACATTGCTACATCAGGCTTACATCTGGGCAAGAACAATCAGGTTATGGGTGAAATAAACGGGATCAGTTCATTACGATCTAACCAGTTTAATCCCGAAAACCCTGCTTCGAATACCGAATTTACCTTTATAAAAGCCAATATCAGCTTCGGGCAGCGTATTACTGGTGAAAACTGGATATTTGCAGGCCTTTTCCACGACATATTCAACAGGAACTCAGGTATTGGCCAGGGGGTTACAGTTACGGGGATCATACGCTTTTAACATGGACAAAAAACAGCAGCGTTATATTATAGGAATACTGTCTGATCGTGGATATATAACGCAGGATGATGTGGTGCGGATTGCTTCATTTGGAGAAACCAGCGGATTATCGCTGGTAAAGATCCTGCTTAATTTTGGATACATTAGCCGCAAGGATTACCAAAAATGCCTGTTGGAAGAGGGTTACGATTTTAAAGATGTGCGGTTAGAAGAGACCGACCTGGAAGTAATGATGCAGATGGACCTGAAAACCGTTGACCGCGACCTGATCCTGCCGTTGCGAATAGAAGACGATTACCTGGTTATTGCTGTTGCTGACCCTACTGCAACCGCAGATTTTCTTTTGATTGAGGAAAAATATGGCCGCCCCGTAAAAGTACTGCTTGCTTCCGATCTGGATATCCTTTGGCTCGGACATAAGCTACTGGGCGAAAAGTATGTTAAAAAAGCGGTATTCGAACTGCTCAACAGGGACCCGGAAAGCTCGGCACTTGTTACCTTTACCAAAACCCAGCTGATTATTATCTTTTCGGTTATTGCACTGGTTACAGCTTCGCTCTTTCTCAGCTTTATTAACACCACCATCATCATCAACATATTGATGAGCAGCTTTTTTTTAGTAGCGATTGCTTTTAAGCTGTTTCTTGCCCTTACCGGCTCAAGGCTCGAACTTTTCCAGGCAGTGAGCAAAAAAGAGCTGAAAAAGGTAAAAAAGGAAGACCTGCCTGTTTTTACGATCCAGTTACCCGTTTACAGGGAAGATAAGCTGATTAAAAAATTGATCTGGAATCTACAGTCGTTGGATTACCCCAGGGAAAAACTGGATATTAAACTCCTGATAGAAGAAGATGACGACAAAACGTTAAATGCAGTAAGAGACCTTGATTTTCCGGCGATTTTCGAAGTGGTTGTTGTTCCTTTCCACATGCCAAAAACAAAACCCAAAGCCTGTAACTATGGCCTGTATTTCTCGCGTGGGGAATACCTTACGATATATGATGCCGAAGATGTACCTGACCAGGACCAGCTCAGAAAGGTGGCAATTATGTTCAAGAAGCTACCCAAAAACTACATCTGTATACAATGTGCACTGAATTATTTTAACAGGAATGAAAACTTTCTTACACGGATGTTTACCCTCGAATATTCGTACTGGTTCGATTACATGCTACCCGGACTAAGCACCCTGGATATTCCTGTTCCATTAGGTGGTACCAGTAACCACTTTAAGTTCGACAGCCTGATGGAGCTGGGTGGTTGGGATCCTTTTAACGTTACTGAAGATGCCGATCTTGGCATAAGGGCTTTTGCTAAAGGCTACAAGATTGCACTGGTAAACTCTACAACCTATGAAGAAGCCAACAACGAACCTTTTAACTGGATCAGGCAGCGCTCCAGGTGGATAAAAGGTTACATGCAAACCTACCTGGTACATATGCGAAACCCTTCTAAACTGATAGAAAAAATAGGTTGGAAAGGCTTTTTAGGCTTTAATTTTTTTATCGGCGCAACACCCGTTACTTTCCTTATCTACCCGCTTTTGCTCCTGCTTTTTATCTGTTACCTGGTATTCGATCTTGAAGATATCCGTACCATATTTCCTGATTGGGTACTTTATATTTCGATGTTCAACCTGGCCATAGGTAACATGCTCATTATTTATGTTAACATGATCGCCGTTTTCAAACGGAGATATTACGAACTCATTCTGTTCTCTATTCTTAATCCATTTTATTGGTTAATGCACTCTATTGCTGCGTATAAAGGACTTTGGCAGCTGATTACCAAACCTTTTTATTGGGAAAAAACAGATCATGGCCTAAGCAAGGTACAGATGAACAGGGATACAAAACCGGAAGCCATATGATTGCAAAATCAAATAAATTCTTATGCCTGCTATCATTTTTATTGTTCGGGTATTATATTTATATCGCTTACCTGCTTTATTCAGGAGGGGTGCACAGTAATGAAGCACTTTTTTTTACCGAAAAATCTGCTCTTCTGCACGAGGGCGATGCAGATGGAATTAAGCTCGGCGGGCTTACTTTTCCTCAGTTACCTTTCATTTTTTCGTGGGTTTTCTCTTTTTTGAGCATAAGGTTTTCTCCGGTTCTGGCCTCTGCCTTAGGTAGTTCTGCACTTTTTTTCATTATTACAGCATCGATCAAAGCGCACCAGTACCGGAACTGGTTGTTTTTGGGCATACTCATTACCTTTATGTTGCATCCTGCATTCATTTTTTTCGCCGTATCAGGAAAAAGTTCGTACATGGTGCTCATCTTCTTCTATCTTTTTGTAATGAGCATTTTCAGGTTTTTCCGTACGAATACCTCTTACCATATTTCGGTGGCCAGTATCTATTTCACATTGCTTATTTTCTGTTCGTTCAAGTTTTCCTGGCTGATGCTGTTTATCCTTCCTATTATTTTTTTTGTGGCCCTTCAATCCATGACCGTTGCAAAAAACGACCCACTGGACAAGATCGCAATCGCATTCAATACCCAATCGATCAGGCGTAAACTGGTTAATAAAACCCTGGCCGTTTACCTCATTATATTTGCCCTTCCGATAACCGCGATATTGATTTTCAGGTTGCTGAACCAGACCTACACCGGAGATGCCGATTATTATTTAAACAGTCCCTACGCAAATTATAGCGCAATTACAGATCAGACAGATCATCTCAATAATTTAGCAGATAGCAAATTGGAGCGTATATTTCCTGAGGTACATTTTTTGGTAACGGTAAGAATATTGATGTTTGCGCCGCTGTTGCTGCTCTGTCTGGGCATTTTCAAAAGCATCAACCGCAACATCTTTATGGTTTTTTCCCTTTTCTTCTTCATAGAATTCTTAAAGATAAAATATCCCAGTGTTTATATCCCCGTTCATTTTTACGCTGCTTTTATATGCCTTTGCTGGGCGCTTATAGCAAATGCTAAAAGTATCAGGACACTTAGGTTTGGTAAACATTTTTACCTCTCGATTATTATTTTACAGCTTGTTACCGCATATCTTACCATGAATTCGAGCCACCTGCCAGAAGAAAAAAAATACCAGGATGCACTTGTATCACTAATAACGCAAAAGCCGCTTGAAAGAGACGATAATGAAATACTGTCTGACTGCATTAGAAGGATTAACTCCCACGACGGCATACTTACGGATGATGCCAATGCCTACCAGATCATTGCATTAACAGGATCTGCGAAAATTTTCCTGACTCCGGAAGAAAATAGCTTCCTGGCGGCACTTGCCCAGCCCGTAAACCATGTATCCTACATATTGGCGACCAAAAAAGAAAGCCCATACGATTCCTTTGGGCTATTGAATGCCAGTACGATACAAACATTACGTTCAAAAGGAGTTTCGTTACATCCGGTCTGCTCCAACAAAAACTGGATATTGTGGCGTATCAAAAACGGGAAAAAATAATAATTCGGCAAGCGGAATTTTGGATATAAGCTTTAATTCAGGATTAAACTTCTCCCGACTGCAAGAAATGTAGAAAACATAAATCCTTGCTCTTTTCCTCAACAGGCTAAGGGTAGCTAAACCTGGTTATGCGATACTTTTTCGGTCATTCTGAAGGTAGTCAGTGGAACAATAACAGCAAAGTCTCCATCGACCTCTGATTGCATTTTTTTGATACATCTATCTCTGATATACAGGTACTCCTCATACGTTTCAATCTATAAGCTGAATTAAAACCTTTCATATTTACCTTTTTTCTGATCTGACTAATAAAATATTTGCCGGATGGAGGGAAATCCATCCGGCAAAATATTAAAGCGCCTGACCGCTTTTGATCTCATCGTTAGCAGGCGAAACGATCTCTGCCCCTGCTTTAATTCCGCCAAAAATCTCGGTCATGTCCGTTCCTTTCATTCCTTCCTTGATATCGACAAGGCGCGCTTTGCCATTTTCAACCTCCACTACATATTTCCGCTCTGTAGAACGAACTATAGCGGAATTGGGTACAAGAAGCGAGGTTGCACCGGATTTAAGCGGTATTTCAACCTCGGCATACATCCCAGCCTTTAACCGGTTATCTTTATTGGCTACATCAACCTCCACAACTTCCTGACGCATATTGCCAAGGGAATTTGCAGACCGGCTAATCTTTGCCTGGTACTGCTCTCCCGGCAACGCATTAAAGCGGAATTTAACCATCTGACTTAGGTCCACTTTGTCTACATAATCTTCGGGGATGGATACTTCAAGCCTCATCCGGGTCAGGTCTTGCAATACCAGCATAGGGAGGTCTGAAGATTTTCCAGCCGATACCAATGCCCCAGGGGACACATTCCTGTCAACAATGATCCCATCAAAAGGTGCATATACTTTTAAGTAATCCAGCATGGTGCGTACAGAAGAAACATTTGAGCGTTCGGCCTCGGCAATAGCCTTATCCCCTCTCATCCTGGAAAGTGCATTATCAAGTTCCAATGGAGATACCGAACCTTCCTCCTTTGCGGCCTCTTTTAGCCTCCTGTACTTCTCACTGCTTGCCGATGCGGTTTCATGTGCCTGCAAGTAACGGGAATCTGCTGATTGTAACTGCGATTCAAGTTCTGGTGCTTCCAGGGTCATTAGCAGCTGGCCTTTGGTAACTTTCGACCCTAAGTCGACCAGTATCGCCTTCACAAATCCATTGGCTTTCGGAAAAATGTTTACCTGATTGAAAGGCTTGAGCACCCCGGGAATGCGGCTAAAACTCGACAGGGCCTGTTCTTCGACTCTGGCGGTTTCATATTTAGCTTCCTTGCCATTTTTTGCAGGACTGATGTCCACAGGCTTCTGGTTTCCGCCACAGGCGGCCAAGGTACTGATCAAAATTATAATTGGAATGAATCTGGTTTTCATGTGTTTGTCGTATTTAAATTCTTGTTTTTCTTGGCATTAGGTTGGGTTCTTTTAAACTACTTTTTCTCTGCACCCAGGCAAAGACCAATGGAAGGATGAAGAGCGCTGCAAGGGTAGAAAAGAATAACCCACCAATAACGGCCCTTCCTAGCGGCGCGGTCTGTTCACCGGATTCGCCCAACCCCGATGCCATGGGGATCATGCCTGCAATCATTGCAAAACTGGTCATCAGGATCGGCCTTAAACGCATCCCGGCACTCACCACTGCTGCACGGGCAGAATCCTTGTAGTCGATCCTGAGTTTTTCTGCGTTGGTCACGATCAATATCGCATTGGCCACTGATACACCTGTAGACATGATCATCCCCATATAGCTTTGCAGGTTAAGCGTGGAGCCCGTAAGTAATAAGGCAGTAAGCGACCCGAGGATTACGGCCGGTACGGTCGAAAGCACGGTTAGAGAAAGCTTGAAAGACTGGTAATTGGCTGCAAGCAGCAGGAAAATCACCAATATTGCAAAGGCAAGTCCACCCTGAAGAGAAGATAGCGTCTCAGTCAACAGGCTCGACATTCCTTTCACTTCTGTAGTTAACCCCTTAGGTGGCGTACCTACAAACTTCAGCACCTTTTCTACATCTGCCGTTGCCGTTTCAAGATCCTTTTTATAGATGTTTGCGCTTACGGTAAGAAAACGTCTCGGGCCTGAGCGGTCGTATTCCCCTGGAACATAAGTCGTATTGAACGTTGCAATATCGCCCAGTACCGGACTGCTCTGCCCTTTTACCAAAGGTATTTCCTTTAGTTCATCCATCGTGTTCATCACATATTCTGGAACCTGTACCTGCACCTGGTAGGTATATGCAGTTTTTTCATCGAGCCATTGGTTCTTCTCGGTAAAACGGCTGGATGATGTACTCGCGGTAACCGACCTTGCAATATCAACAACATTAAGTCCAAACTGCGCCGCCTTAAGCCGGTCAAGGGTAATGGAAACCACCGGAATGTGCAGAGGCTGGGCAATCTGGATATCGCGGAGGTAATTTATTTTTTTAAGCTTGGTAAGCACTTTATTGGCATAAGATTCAATCTGGTCCATATCCTTACCTGCTACCCTAATCTCGATAGGTGTGGCAGCCCCCTGGCTCATGATCTTTTCTGTCATATCAATCGGCTCGAAGGTGATACGCAGATCGGGGAGTTTGTAAGAGATATTTTTCCTGAGCGCGTCTTTTAGTTCATCCATATTCACCTTATAATCTTCATCGAGGTTTACCTGTAACACGGCTTCATGGGTTCCGGTATTAAAAATATATAGGTTACTGGTTCCGTAACTACTTGGGATAAGCCCTACGTAGCCTGAACTTACCGCGACATGGTTATCTACTGTTTGATTGATAATGGAAAGTACTTGCTTAAATTTCTCTTCGGTGCGCTCCAGCCTGGTGCCATCAGGTGCTTTGATGCGGATCTGGAACTGGCCGTTATTGAGTTTTGGCATCATATCCTTTCCGATAAAAACGAAACTCAGTCCGGCAAGGATAATCACAAGAAAAAGATAAATTCCTACAATTCCTCTTTTCATCGATACCCACCGTTGGAGGATCGCCATAAATCTTACCTTTATCTGTTCAAATAAATCGTTTTTCTCCGGCTCGTCCTTTTCATTTTCCAGGTGTTTTTCAACCTGTTCGGCTTCCCTTTGGTCCAGAGCTTCCCCTGCATGGGCATGAACCTTGCCATGATCATAGTGTTGGTAACGCTCTTCCCTGATCATCCAGTTGGAAAGAATGGGAACCAGGGTCTGCGCTACGATAAAAGACACAATCATGGTAAAACCAATCGAGAGGGATAATGGCAGGAACATCGCCTTAGGTATCCCGTTCATCATAAAAGATGGCGCAAAAACGGCTAATATACATAGCAGGATGAGGAGCAATGGGAATGCTATTTCCTCACAGGCATCGTAAATGGCCTCGCGTTTGGGCTTTCCCATTTCCAGGTGCTGATGGATATTTTCAATCGTCACGGTTGCCTGATCAACCAGGATTCCTATTGCAAGTGCCAGACCGCTCAAGGTCATGATATTAATGGTTTGACCAAACAAACCCAATAAAAGCACACCAATTAAAATCGATACCGGAATGGTAATAACCACGATAAGACTGCTTCTAAGGTCACGCAGGAATAACAATACCATGAGACCTGTTAGTAGCGCACCCAGACCACCTTCAGTGATCAGGCTTTTTACAGAATTGATAACTGCTACAGACTGGTCAAATTCATACGAGATGTGAACATCATCTGGCAAGAGACTCTGCATTTCCGGGATTTTGGCCTTTAAGGATTTAACTACCGACCAGGTCGATGCGTCTGCGGTTTTTACTACTGGTATATAAACCGACCGTTTTCCATTGATCAATGCATAATCTACTGTAACATCTGCTGCATCTGCAACTCTTGCCACATCCCTCACCAAGATCGAAATACCATTTTTTGTGGCTATGGGAATGTTGTTGAATTCATCTACCGTCTTTACCAAAGAGTTCATGGAGGTTACCATCATGGTATTGTCCAGTCGAAGATTTCCCGAAGGCGACATCACATTGAACTTGGATAAAGCTCCTACCACCTCATCAGGAGTCAGGTTGTAGCTCCGTAGCTTGCTCGGATCTACACTAATGGTAATCGACCGGGAATTGGCACCGAATGGTGGTGGTGCCGAAAGTCCCGCTACAGAAGAAAACATCGGCCTGATACGCGTTGCCGCCATATCATAGATTTCTTTTAGGCTCCTTGATTTGGCCGAGAGTACAAGCTGGCCTACAGGCAATGAAGAGGCATCAAAGCGGACTACCTGCGGAGGTAACGCCCCTGGCGGGAAGAACTTCATGGCCCGGTTAACCTGGAGGGCAACCTGGGCAGAGGCTTCGGCCATGTTAGTACTCTCATAAAAACTCAGCTTTAACATGGTAAGCCCCTGGATGTTCTTAGCAGTAATATTCTTTACACCATTAACGTAAAGGAACTGATCCTGCAATCGGGTGGAGAAAAAGCCTTCCATCTGCTGGGGAGACATGCCGCCATAGGATTCGATAACATATATAGTTGGAGAATTAAGCTGGGGAAAAATATCTATTGGGATCTTCAGCGCACTGAGTACTGCAAAGAGCAGTAGACTCGCGATGATCACCACTGTTGTAATCGGCTTTTTCAGGGCCGAAGTAACCATTGACATATCTTTATTATTTTAATGCGTTTAACAAGGAATCTACTTGATTGGTGGCAATAGCCTTTTGAAAAAGAGCCCGGATGTACAGGTACTTTGCATTCACAAAATCGGTTTCCGCGCGGTAAAGGATGGTCAGGGCTGCATTGAGCTCAATGATATCGGTCAGCCCGTTCTTATAAAGGGAGAGCTTTTGCCGGTATCCTGCAGCAGCTGCCTTTAATTGATTGGGTATTTCATCAAGTCTTTTATGCGCTGTATTGATTTCGAGGCTAGCCTGAAGTGCGGCATTTGATAACATTAGCCGCTCCTGCTCCAGTTCCTTTAAGTAAAAATTACTGTTAGCCTTCTGGGTCCTAAG
Organism: Pedobacter zeae; assembly: GCF_014196715.1. Taxonomy (GTDB): domain Bacteria; phylum Bacteroidota; class Bacteroidia; order Sphingobacteriales; family Sphingobacteriaceae; genus Pedobacter; species Pedobacter zeae. The sequence goes on along the minus strand of NZ_JACIEF010000001.1, from coordinate 256,838 downwards.
CTTTAACTGACGCCTGCGCAGATCGAAAAGGTTGTAGCTGATCCCCACGCCTACAAGGTAATTTTCCCTTTGCCATTCCAGGCCATTCGAGAGACTATTGAAATTGTCATTGGCATCAATACTTGATCCTCTTGACCAGGCTGCAGCTTGTAGGTTTATTTTTGGATTATAGGCTTTCCTGACCAATTTTTCCTTCTCCATACTGCTGAGGTAATTGTTTTTATAAAAATCAAGCAGCGGATGGCTTGAACTGTCGGTCAGATTTACAGATAAGTTTACTTCAAGCGATTTTAACCGGTCGAGGATTGTGCTGTCAGCGACAATGCGTTCGGGATTCAGCCCGCTGATAGCTGCAATATCGAGTTGAACCTGTTTATAGGTATTGTCCATTTCGATATAGTTTAGCCTTGATTTGGAGAGTTCGGCTCCTGCTATACTCGTATCTACACCCGGGCGCACACCGCTTCGGGCTAAAGATAGTATGGAACGGCCAATCTGTTCGTTACGCCTGATGTTCTGCTGCTGGATAGAAAGCATATCCTGAAGCTTTAAAAGGCTCAGATAGTCATCAATGGCAACTGCTCTGACCTGGTAGCGCCGTTGGGCAAATCTGGAACGCTCTGTAACAAGTTCTGATTTGGCTACTGCATTCTGGGCCTTGTAAGCGCCAAAATTATAAACCTCCCAATCTAGTGAAATTATGCCAAGATTAGCGAGTGCAGCCTTGGTATCACTTTCGGTTCTAACCCCCCTGGAATTAGAAGGAACAATGCCAAAGGCCATATATGGCCCTGCCACGTTATTGTTTGAGCCCAAATCCAACTGATAGTTAAGCTTCAGGTTAGGAAGGGCATTTGCTAAGGTCTCATTTAATTGGGCAGCCCTGATATCCACTGCCGTTGAATCAGCAGCAAGGGAGGGCGAAAAAGCGGTCACGTGATCGATCAGATCAACGATCCCAATGGGTTTTTGGGAGGCTTGGCCATGGCTTTCCAGGCCTATATATAAAAGTAGGAACAAACAGAAGATCTGTTTAATACGGATCATGTCTTTAAATTAAAAATTAAGGAAAAAAATTTGACGGACGTTTAGGACAGGAAACACGGTAATTAACCGCCCTCCTTCACTTCATCATATGAAATGCCTGTCAATAAAAACTGGAGATAAATCTCAGACCAGAAATACCTGGTTGGAAATATAAATTGGGACTGACCCGGCAATCCTGTATCTGATTTCAAGAAAATACCTGTTAAGGTCAGAAGCCAAAAGCGAAAGGCCAACAAACAAAATGATCCCAAGGATAACAGCTTCCAGAACAGGAAGAACGGTTTTCTTCCTTTCATCAAGGATGCACTTAAATTGCCTGGTAATTTTTGAATCCTTTCCAAGCGGAGAAAAGCTGCCATTGTACTGATTGGCCGATTTTATGCCACGGGTGGAATCCAAAAGTGATAGGTTTGATAAAAAAAAGATGTTCCCCAAAGAGATAATCAGATACAGTAAAACAACTCCGATTACAGAGCAATTTGGCACCTGCTTAATTTTCACATTCTTCAAATTTAACAACCTCAAATATACTGATGCTAAAATTCTGCATTAATTTAAAAAGATGAGCGAATAGAGGGCAACAAAACAGTTACAAAACATCAACAATTATTGAGCTACGTTGCGTAGACAGATCGAATGTAAATCAATGTACACAAAAGCTCACTATCATGCCAAAAATACCAAGCCCATTTTATCTTGAATAGACCATCATCTATCTTATCAGCCTTCATAATGAAATAAACACAGAAAGAACTACTTAAGTATGGAAATTATAGATTCAACAGCAAAAGGTAATCTTTCGCTGTTAATTGCATTATTTGTAAATGTGTCGAAGTGACCGGCTTAATATGGAGAAAGGAATTATAATGCAATACTGGTATCTTGATACCTTAGAATTGCTATATTAAGTCGTATATGATATTTGAAAAACAGTTTGCCGATTACCGTCCGTCGATATTGTGGATTTCTATTTTATCATTAATAATGCGAATCGGAAGCCATAAATAACCTGATTTTTCCAGGTCTGTTTTATTCCACCTGTCGGCCATAAAAATAAAGGTGTCCGGTTTGTTCACTACAGGCAGCACAAATGCACCCTGCGAAAAAAAAGACACTTCAGCGTTTGGTCCTTTACATGGGTTTTCGCGCGCTGCCCAGGGCCCCATTATTTGGTCTGCAACCGCATAAGAAGCCGCATTGGGCGACCAGCCGGTACAGCCAGAGGTAATTAAAAAGTATTTGCCCTTGTTTTTAAAAATAGCCGGGCTTTCTCTTCCTTTGTCTTCCAATATCCGAGTGTAAGTTTTTGTTGGTGTCAAATAATCATCGCTTAGCAAACAAACATGCATGGTGTTATTATTTTCAGACGAATAAATAAGATAGGCTTTGCCGTCGTCATCTTTAAACAAAGTCATATCCCTTAACATTTGATGGTTAGGTGCAACACTGCCCAGGTATTGATAAGGCCCAAAGGGATTATCGCTTATCGCCACACCTCCCCTTGAATAACTGTAATCGTTCTTATCGATGTGCATCCACATCACAAATTTCTTAGTGCGTTCGTTGTAGATTACCTTAGGCCTTTCAATAACCCTGCCGGTATCGAGGTCGTAACCGGGGTTGTTTGTGGTAGGCTTTAAAACCACCCCCCTGTTTTTCCAATGTTTAAGATCTGTGGAAGAATAACATGAAACACCTCCGGCCGGAACCCGGAAATCTTCCCATTGCTGATCCGGAACAAGCCATGTTTTTCCTTTCTTCACCTCACCAAAAAGGTAATAAACCCCTTTGTGATACAGCATGCCTGCACCATGGGCATTAACGGGCTTTCCATCAGTATCGATTAATGCACTGCCCTTAATTAGTGTATCAGTTAATGAATGTACCTCATTCGAAAACGATAAGTTGTAACAGCTTAACAACAATAAGATAAGCAGTATTTTAATCCGGCCATTTAAAATGTTCATAACCGCTATTTGTTTTTCGTTTTTAATAACAGAGTTGTAACCACCGGATCTAATTTTACCCCCGCGAGGTCAAGCGTAATACCTGTTGCATCCTGCTGAAATTTAACTTTTTCTCCATTTAGCATGGTACATGCTGTAATCGTCTGCTTAATTGCCGGTAATTTAATGGTAGCTCCTTCAGGGGCCTTCAACAAATGGATATATATGTTATTGCCTTTGTGTGTAGCGCCATATAAACCATCAACAGGCTGAAAAGGTCCCGGACGTGTTCCGTATATTCCTTCGCCATTTTTAGCTAACCACGCACCTACTTCTTTTAAACGCTGTACGTGTGTAGGCGGAATAACACCATCAGGGTCTGGTCCAACATTTAACAACATATTTCCACCCCGGTCTACCGTATTCACCAGCATATCGATGACCCGCTTTAAGGGCATTAAATTCTGTGCTTTATTATAGCCCCAGCTTGTTTCATTAAGGTTCAGGTTTTTTTCCCATGGGAAAGGAATAATCGGCCCTTTAACGTCTCCCCCACCTTCATCGGTCTGGAAATCTCCAACCATTCCGGATCTGGGGTTAATCACGATATCAGGATGATAGCGGCGCACCATGGCATTAAGTTTTAGCGGTTCCCAGAACCATGCTGCATCTGCATCGCTACCCTTATGGGCTAACCAGCCGCCATCGTACCACAGAATATCTATTTTGCCATAATTTTTCATGAGCTCTTCTACCTGCCCATAAGTCTGTTTCTTAAGTAAGGCCGCATTTTCAGGAAGTCCTTTAGGATCAAAATAACCCGGGAAGCGCCAATCCAGCGGAGAGTAATAAATTCCCACATATAGCCCGGCTTTACGGCATGCATCGGTATATTCTTTTACAAAATCGCGATGAGCAGCCGTTTCCCAGCTGTTAAAATGCTTATAACTTGAAGGGCTGTTCCATAAGGCGAAACCATCGTGGTGCCTGGCAACCATCACCATGTATTTCATTCCGGCTTCTTTCGCCACCTTTGCCCATTCAGCACCGCTAAAATGTTTCGGATTAAACTGAGTAGCTAATTTGGCATATTCATCTGCAGGTATTTTTTCGTTAAACATGGTCCATTCGCCGCTGGCTGGGATGGCATATAAACCCCAATGGATAAACATCCCAAATTTCTGATCTTCCCACCATTTCATTTTTTCGGGCGAGAGGTTGGAACCAGGACCCGATACACCTTCGCCTCCACCCTTTAACGAGGGGTAGATTGCGCCCTTCTCCATTGATTTCTTTTCTGCTTCGCCCATTACCTGGCTCTTTACCGCCACAGAATAACTCATGAATGTTAATACAAGCCCGGTTACGGCAATTTTTATTTTTCGGTTAAACATAATCGATATTCGAAATTTAATAGTTTACTAATGACCAACAGGGTAATATTTATGTATAAAAGTTTGGGCAACGGCACGCTGCACAGGTTGTTTTTGGTTAGCTGGTTACACGAAATTAGCTAAATTTCTGATTTCCCAAAGGTTCAGCAAAAGATAAACGTCATAAATACGTTAAAAATTTCAGAAGGATACATTTTATTTAGGAAGAGAGATCACATCCATACACGGATGTGTTGATAATCAAATATAAAAAACAGGTTATATCACCTTGATTTTCAAAAAGAAACCACCTTATTGATTTTACGATCAGGTTGATACCAGTCCTTATTATTACTTATCAGGCCCGTTAAAATAAAATGGCGAGGAGATTAATTTTCAGGAGCTAACTGATGAAGTTTGTAAAACCCGGCTTTAATGTATTAGAAAGATCATTCTATGCAGATTGAAGAAATAGCTGCCCTGGCTGGCAAAATGAAGTAAGCACATTTATATATACCTTCAAACGATGGAAAGGAAGGGTGCCCAGCGATTATCAAAAAAGTACCGATCCCATAGTAAAATTCCGTTTAAAAAGAGCAATAGGGAAACCAATATCCCGGTATTACGGCAGTATCTGACTTTCTGAATTGCTCTTTCTAATGAAGGTTAAAAATCTACATGGTAATCTTTAGGGAAAGGTTTTGCTGCCCAGGCTTTTTTCGAAGTCCATTCTGCCGGAGGTGCCGCCCAGAACTCGTCGGTAGCGGGTAAACCTAAAGGCAGGAATGATAAGGTAGCCATGTACAAACTGCCTGTAGAAGTATAATAATCGGCTATTTCAGGGTCGTGGCCACAAAAGCCAAGCTGCAACCATCCTTTTGAATCAAAAGTCCCGGGTAAGTTATAGATGTTCTGTTTAACCCTGGTTAAGGCAGAACGTACCTGCGCAGGCTGAATAGTGGCCGGTAATTTATGCATAAGGGCAATTTGGCTTAAAGCCTGGAAAGCACCGGTTCTATAGGTAATGGATCGTCCAATTGGCGGGTAGGTACCCTCTGGCGAAATCATTCGTTCCTGCCCTACTACGTAACGCTGCATCCTCTTCAGGGCAAGATCGTAACGTTCTTTTTTGATTAGCTTTTTGTCAAGCATCACGGCAAGTGTATCAACCATCATCGGGTGGATTACAAAAGAATTGTAATAATCAAAAGCCATGTTTACGCCATCACCATACCAGCCATCCCCCTTATACCATGCGTTTAAGGTATCTACACCCTCATTTAAGCGGGCTTCATCGTACTGTTCGCCTATCGATAATAAAAAGGCTTCAGTAATGGAACCAAACAGCAACCAGTTATTTCTAAAAGGCTTTCTGTTCCTCAATGATTTAAAAGATGCAATAATTTCGCGTTTGGTTTCAGGTTTCAAAGGCTCCCACAGCGCTTTTGGTGCCCTTAAAAAGGTTTGCGCCAGGTAGGCAGAATCTACAATCGGCTGGTAATCTTTGCTAAAATTTAATTTATCGGGACTGTTTGCCGCAAAGCAACTATCCAATCCTTTAATGGCCTGTAACCTGAATTTGTTCCTTAAAATGCCTTCAGCGGTATTGTCGTCAGGTAATGCAAGCCACGGCGCAATTCCGGCGTAGGTACGGCCAACAGCTTCCAGATACGATACAGCAGGTGTCCTGGAGTCGAATTTTGGCGCTGTAACCACAGGCATATTTTTAATAAGTGTTCCATTCGCTAAATTGGAAACAACAGGGCTGGCAATCTTATACAACAGTTTATACCAGTATTCCCTGTCGTTTGTTGCTCCATCTTTTGTAACGTTATCGATTTCTGTCGCTGATAAAACCTCCTTAGTGTTAAACAACCCTAATAAGCCGGTTAAAGACAACGCTCCTATAAAATTTCTTCTTTCCATTTTTGTTTGTTATAAGTACCAGTTTTTGTAGCGCAGTAATGCTTCGAGATAATAATAATCGGCATAGCTAAGCGGAACATCGACTTCTGATTTGAGTGGTAAAGCTCCTGTACTGTGCATAAGTAAAAAGCCGCCATTTTCGCCCAGCTTTGCACGATAAGCATCGGATGAAAGCGAAACAATCATCTTTTTTGCTTCGCCTACGTATAACTTTCGTTCACTTTTTGTAGCATACTGGCCTAATTCCAACAAAGCAGAGGCAATAACTGCAGCGGCTGAAGCATCGCGATAAGCACCCGGAATGTTCGGTGCATTAAAGTCCCAATAAGGAACCTGATCGGCTGGCATATTCGGATGGTTGATGATAAATTTAGCAATGTTTTTTGCCTGTTTAAGGTAATTTTTGTCCCTGGTAAAACGGTACATCATCGTATAGCCGTATAGTCCCCAGCCCTGGCCCCGGCTCCACGCCGATTCGTCGGCTGCTCCCTGGGCAGTACCTCTTTTCAGTACAGTGCCCGTGCTCATATCGTAATCCACCACATGGTAAGAGCTATAGTTTGGCCTGAAATGGTTTTTAAGTGAAACATTGGCATGGTTGATGGCAATTTCCTTATATTTCGGATCACCTCCATGATCAGATACCCAGGCAAGCAACTCCAGGTTCATCATGTTATCAATAATAACAGGGCCTTTCCATTGTTTACTACTGTTCCACGATTGGATTACTTTAGCACCCGGACGGTAGCGTGTGGCAAGCGAAGCTGCAGCAGTATCGATAGTTGGTTTGTACCAGGTGTTACCCGTAATGCGATACGCATTACCAAAGCTACAGAACATCATAAACCCCAAATCGTGGTTTCCGGTATAATGTTTCTCTTTCTCTAATATGGCCAGGCGTTTTTCGGCTTCTTTTAGGGTACCCGAATCCCTGGTATATTCGTAAATATACAATAGCGAACCCGGATAAAAACCACTGCACCACCATTTGGTGTCGCTGGTTTCGAGCTTATTCGATTTTGCATAATAAGTTTTTGGCATCCGGTCTGCAGGAGTGTTTTTGGCCAGTATCTGATATTGTTTCAGTGCAAATGCAAACTGCTTGTCGAGCAGGTCTTTCATTGCTTTTTTTTCGTCAGTTAATTGTTGTGCCTTAGCCATTACTACTGCAGCCATAAAACTTATGCCGAGCAATAATTTCTTCATCGTTTAGGTAAATTTATATCATTCATTTTATGTTAAGCCTTAACAGGCCCTTGATCGTTGGTTTCGGCAAATTTGTGCTTTTACCAGTTTAAAAAGGGTGAAAATTATAAAGGATAGGATAGAAAATCGGAAATCAATGCCCTACTAAGGTGTAATTAAGTATCAATGTGTTTACATTAGATGTTTCGGGCAACCTGGACTCATTTCAAAAAATAATGCCTCCAGATTTCATAAAAAGCTTTTGGAACAGGAAAAAACGACCTTCTTTCAGAGAAATCAACAGCATTGATCATTACTGATCATTTTTTAACGCTGCATAATGGTTAATAAACCAGGCTAATGCAGGATTTTTGTTCGATTCTTTATAAGCCAGTACCACTTCTGTGTTAACCGGGATAGCATCAAATTCGATAAAAGCTACATTTAGCTGGGCATATTGCCTTTTTAACGATAAAGGCAAAATTGATACACCCAAACCTGCTTCTACCAATTGTAATATGGAGTGTACATTATTGGCCTCATGGGTAATGTCGGGGCTAAAGCCCATTCGGTGACAGATCTCGATCAGTTTCTGGTTATATTGGGGTGCAAAATCTTTATTAAAGAAGATAAACGGACTTTTCTTCAAAAAACCGGCAAGTTCATCCTGGTTATTAATTTTTTGTTCGGTTAAGGGAATAACTACCACAAAGGGATCAAAAAACAACGATTCTACTTTTAATTGTTCTGATATAACAGGAGCCCTTAAAATACCCACATCCAAAGTTCCATGTTCTAACTCTTTAATCTGGGTAAGTGTAGGTACTTCGAACAAACTCGTTTTGAGATAAGGAAATTCCCGGTGCATCAGCTTTAAAATTTCTGCAAGGTGCGATTGGTAAACCGAACTGATATAGCCAATTTTTAATTCGCCGCTAACCCCGCCATGGATCTTACGGACAACTTCTTTGTTTTCTTCCAGTTTGGCAAATAAGGCCGCTACTTCAGCCTTAAAATACTTCCCTGCGTTGGTTAACGTAACCCGCTTATTATTCCTTACGAACAGCTTTACACCAAGTTCTTCCTCCAGTTCTTTAATCTGCCTGCTCAAAGGAGGTTGCGAGATAAAAAGTTTGGCTGCTGCTTTGGTAAAATGAAGCTCCTCTGCAACGGTTTTAAAATATAACAAATGTCTGAGTTCCATTCCAATAATACCTAAAAAGTATCAAATTATGCAATAATTGATATTTTACAAATATGATAAACAGCGCTAACTTTACGAAAAAAATTAAAGCAATGCATAAAGATTATTCGCGTAAGGCAACAAATGAAGAAATTAAAACCAGGTTTGATAACGATGTTGAACGTTTCTCGAACTTAGAAAGCGGTCAGCAAACCACTATAGATGCGCCCTTAACCATGGAGCTTTGCACAGGTGCTGCCGAATGCGTTAACCCCAATGCAAAAGAGCTATTGGATATTGGATGCGGCGCTGGCAATTACACATTAAAAATGCTCAGCAAGATCCCGAACCTCAACTGTACACTTAATGATTTGAGTTTACCGATGTTGGAACGTGCCAGAAAGCGGGTATCGGCACAAACCACCGGAAAAATAACCATTATACAGGACGATATGCGCAACCTGAATTTGCCCGATAACCATTTCGACATTATACTTGCTGCAGCAACCTTCCATCATTTACGTACCGATACCGATTGGGAACTCGTTTTTACTAAAGTTTACCGCGCTTTAAAACCCGGGGGCAGTATCTGGATTTCAGACCTCATTGCGCACGATTCGGTATTGATCGATAACCTGTTTCGAAATCACTACGGGGCTTACCTTGAAACGCTGGGTGGTGAGGCATACAAACAAAAAGTATTTGACTATATTGAATATGAAGATACCCCACGTTCTATAAATTATCAGCTGGCCTTGCTACAAAAAGTTGGATTTAGCACTACCGAAATCCTGCACAAAAACTCTTATTTTGCAGCCTTTGGCGCCATAAAATAAAAATTATGCCCGGGCATATTTATACTAATACCGGGCATAAGCTCAGCTAAGCTTAAAAACTGATGGTTTTAAGCCAGATGCCATAAATAAAATCAACCACGAAAAATTAATACCGGGTTAACAATAGTAGTTTTAAGTTTGTCATAAAAATCCGGAAAGGCGATGACAAACTTTATAACCAGCTTAAAAAGAATAATTTACAACTGCATTTATTTTGTATTTCTTTTTTCCGCCATCCTGTCGTCCTGCAAAAAAGCCAATAAAAATCCCGACTATCCCATTGGGAGCAATGAGCACATCAATGCCTGGATACTCGATAGCCTAAAACGCTACTATTATTGGAATGAGCAATTACCTGCTAACCCCAACCTCAGTTTACCGCCAAAAGATTTCTTTAATGCTGTCCGAAATTTATCCGATCGTTTTTCCTATATCAGTATTCCTGACGATCCCACTACTTCAATAGCCAGCAATAGAAATTTTGGCTTTGATTATGCAACGGTAAGCGACCAAAACAATACAAAAGTTATTGGAATTATTAAAGTGGTATTAAAAGATTCTCCTGCTTCGAGGGCAGGTTTAAAACGTGGGGATTACATCAGTAAAATTAACGGCAAAACTTTAACTGCCACTAATGTGCAGGCTTTACAAACCGAGATTTTAAGCAGCGACCGCTTTTCTTTAGGTTTAACCGAGCCGGTGAACAATACCTGGACAGATACCCGCACCGTTGAATTAAGTAAAGGGATTATACTCGACCAGCGGGAAATTAGCAAGGTGATGGAAAGCGATGGAAAAAAAATCGGTTACCTGTATTTTCTGGATTTTAATGGTGGTCTGGCCAGTTCGCTCAGGCCTGTTTTTAGTAATTTTAAAGCCGAAGGTATATCTGAACTTATCCTCGATCTCCGTTATAATGCAGGTGGCCAGGTGGCAGAAGCTGCCGGGATATGCGCCATGATTGCCCGAAACATATCGTTCGATAAACCTTTCATTACTTACAGCGGCAATAAAAACGGAGGCACTAAAACCGAATCGATTGGTACTGCGGCTACTTTTGATGGCACCGTGAATTTTAATACACTCCTGCAACAAAACCTTGGCCTCAGCCGGGTTTATATTTTATCAACAGCCGCAACAGCATCCGCATCAGAAGTCGTGATCAATAACCTTAAACCTTTTATCCAGGTGGTGTTAGTCGGTGAAAAAACCAGGGGCAAAGATGAAGCATCTTTTAGGATATTTGATGCCCGCCGACCTAAACTGGTAAACTGGGAAATGCATCCGATTGTGTATAAACTTTTTAATGCGCTGGGCAACGGCGGGTACAGTACGGGGATTAACCCCGACATCACCGTCAATGAAATGAGTAGCCTGCCCCTGCTCCAACCGGGTGATGCTGCAGATCCGTTAATAAAAGCGGCAATCAACGCCATAACAGGTAAAGCCAGCAAAACTTCGGTTGCTTCAACTCATCTTGTTTCTGATGGCTTCAGGGCCGATCGCATTTTAATCGATTCGAGGGTACAATCTGCTCTGCAAAGTACTGTAACTACTCACCGGATAAAGTGATAGAAAAGGTTTTCATTGTGTTAACATTAACTTTAAACGCGACCGCTAACTTGCCTCCCATAACCGGTACTTATGGAACAGTTGGAAGATTTTAGAAACGCAAAACTCCTCAATGCAGTAAAAACTGGCAACTCAGCTGCTTTTAACGAAATTTACCATCAGTACCGCAAAAAAATATATGGTTATGCTTATCATTTCACCCGGGGCAAAGAAGAAGCAGAAGAACTTACCCAGGATGTTTTTGTAAGGCTCTGGGAAAACAGGTCGAAGATCGATCCTGAAAAGAATTTTGATGCCTTTCTTTATACCCTAATCCGTAACAATTTTCTTTCTACCCTTCGTAAAAAAGCCCGGGAAAAAGCCTATAGCAACGAAAACCTCAAGCATGAGCAGTCTTTTAATGCCATAGAAGACGAACTTAATGCAAAAGATACCAAACAGATTGCCCTGGAGGCAATAGAAAGTCTTTCCCCACAGGTAAAAAAAATATACCTGATGAGCAGAAATGATCACCATACACATGAAGAAATAGCGCAGCTGATGGGTATCTCGAAAAACACGGTAAACAATCACCTTAAAAAATCGCTTGGAATTATGCGTAAATACTTTAGCATATATTCTCCCGAAACAATACTATCTTTTATCTTGATCATGTTTTGTTGATGGTTGGCATAGCGTGTTAAAATAAGTCTTCACTTCCATCATCCATCTTTACATCTTACATCATTAAGAATAATTCTCCACTTCATCCATCTCACATCATCCATCTTTACATCTTACATCATTAAGAATCACATGAAGGTTTTTAGCAAAACCCTCGCGGCGTATCCTCCTGAACATTCTTCATAACCACCTGATTTACTGAAACATAATCCATCCGCCCATTTCCTTTTACATCTCACATTTTCCATCTTCATAATTTCTTTAAAAAAATTTCAATTTCCTATAGCTGTATACAGGATTTCGTGCATATATATAGTAGCGCGCAGCATAAAAGCTCAGAAACGTTAACGTGAAAGAAAACATTAAAATACTATTTGAACATTACCTGGCAGGTAAAACCAACCCGGAGCAAGAAAAAATCCTGATGGACTACCTTGCCGATCCAACGAACGCTGATAGTGAGTTTCATGAAACCATGGAAAAAACCTGGGCAAAACAAGCAAATGAACCCGATTACTCTGCAACTGCTGTTGAGGGGCTGGCAGAGGTATGGAGTAAAGTAGAAGAACGCCAGCCAAAAAGCAGGTTGCTCTTCCCATTCGTAAAGTATGCCGCAGCAATTGTGGTCATCATTTCTGCATCGCTGGGCTGGTATGCCTATAAAAAAGCACAGCAGCCTATAGAAACAGGCATTTCCTTTTTAAGTAAAACTACCCAAAAAGGCGAAAAAGTAAAGCTGATCTTGCCCGATAGCTCTATTGTATACCTTGGCGCAGGCAGTAAGCTTACCTGGCCATCGCACTTTGTGAAAGGAAGTTTAAGAAATATCCGGTTAGAAGGCGAAGCATTTTTTGAAGTAAAACATGATGCCTCCAGCCCGTTTATTGTACACAGCGGACAGATGCAGACCAGAGTTCTGGGCACTTCGTTTAACATTTATGCTTATCCAAAAGACGGAACTTTCAGTGTGGCCGTGCGTACCGGTAAGGTAAAAGTTTCGGAGAGCAACGGGGGAAAATTAAAACAACTTTCGCTCCTTACTCCCGGAATGAAATTATTATACCATCTAAAAGCGCACGGTTATGCGATCAGTAACGGGCGCATTACCGAAGTTAACGCATGGATCAAAAACAGCTTTGCTTTTAAAGATGTAAGTCTGCCGGATATGTTCCAATCGTTAGAAAGGTATTACAATGTACATTTCGAATTAAAGGCTCATAAATTAAACCAGTGCAGGTATAATGCCACATTTACCAATAAAAGTATTGGCGAAGTAATGGAAGAAATCCGCGTAATGAGCGGCAAAAAGATGAAATATAAAATAGACACTGCGAACAAAACAATTACCGTATGGGGGGAGGGCTGTCAATGATGAGTTAGCCATATGCTACAGCGCTAAAAACGCGCACTAAACCGGATTTATACCTATGAAAAATAAATTAAACCTCTTAATGCAAATAAGGAGCCGGATTGCTCGAACAATCCAGCTCCTAAACAAAAGTTTTTAACCCGTGAGAATTAAAAAACGTCTTGAACCTATGAAAATAGGATTTTATGAATATATAAAAGAATATATTATCAATTTCGGTTACCGGCCGGCAGCATTTACGTTGCTACTATGCGGCTTTTTGTTTAACCAGACCATGGCTAAAAGCTTTGAACAAACGCCGGGAGAAAGTAATGTGAGCATCAAAATAGCCGGACTAAGCATTTCAGATGCCCTTAGTCTTTTAGAAGAAAAAGCAGGCTTTTCGATTAATTACAACCGCTCTATTTTTAACCAAAACAGTAAAATAAGCCTTGAGGCAAAAAATATGCCGCTTGAGTTGGTCCTGAAAAAAATACTTTCAGGAACCAGGGTAACTTACAGGTTTGCTGATACCCATACCATATTGCTTTACAAGCTTCCTGATCCGGTAAAACCGGGAAGAATAGCAGGAAAAGTGTTTGATGAAAAAGGCGAAACCCTGCCCGGTGCATCCATTAAAATTATGGAGACGGGTAAAGCTACGCAAACCGCCAGTGATGGCGGTTTTACTCTAGTTACCGATCCGGGTAAGTACACGGTAGAAATCAGTTACATTTCTTTTAATACCCAGCGCATTAGCGACGTGGAAGTAAAAGCCGATAAAAGCACGCCGCTTAACATTGCCCTTAAACCGGATGCAAAAGGCCTGCAGGATGTTGTCGTAACCGCCAGTTACAAGAAAGCTTCGGTTGAGGGTTTACTGGCCCGCCAGAAAAATGCTTCTGAAATCAGCAACGGAATCAGTGCCGAACAGATTTCGAGAACACCGGATAAAAACATAGGAGAAAGTTTGAAACGCATAAGCGGGGTAAGCTCAGTAGACAATAAAATGGTTTTGGTACGCGGAATAGGCGAACGTTACAATACCGCCCAGCTGGATGGGATTACCCTGCCCAGTACCGAAGCACAAACCCGTAACTTCTCTTTTGATTTAATTCCATCGAATCTGGTCGATAACGTGGTGGTAAGTAAAACGGTTACGCCCGATATGAACAGCAGTTTTGGTGGTGGTTTAATACAGATCAATACCAAAGATATACCTACTGAAAACTTCATGGGTTTTACTGCAGGTACCTCCTATAACGATCAAAGTACCGGTAAAGACTTTTTAAGTCATAAGCGTGGCAAATATGATTATTTTGGTTTTGACGATGGCCGCAGGAAATTTCCGGCTGGTTTAGAACATACGGAGCGTACTACAGCACCCAACAATACCCTTACAGATGAACAGTATCAGCAAAAGCTGATTGCCCAAAGCCAAAAATTTAGCAATGATAATTTTACGGTGTACCGCTATAAAACCGCTCCGTCTCAAAATTATCAGTTTACCTTGGGTAGAATCATCGGGATGGATACCACAAATAATAAAAAACTGGGGTTTACCACATCGTTAAGTTACCGCAATAACCAGAACATTAACACCATAGAGCAGCAAATAAGGGGCGATTGGAATGTTAATACCCCAAACGCTGGTGCGAAATACCTGTTCAACACGACCTTAGCCGCCATGCTGAATGTGGGTTTACAGCTTGATAAAAACAGGTTTAGTTTCCGAAACACCTATACACACATTTATAACAACGATTTGGTAAGAACCATTGGTTACGATGCCGATAATGGATTCGAATTCTTTACCAAGGGTAGAAAACCAAATGCCATTGTAGAAGCCGACGACCCTACTTATACCGATCTGTTACAGAATAAACTAAACGGGCAGCACCAGGCGGGTAAAGTAAAGCTGGAGTGGAATTTATCGCGCACATCGATAGACCGTAAAGAGAAAGATCTGAGCATTGCTACGCAGAACTTGCAGCAATTTGGTAATGATTACGAATATTTTTATCAGGCAAGCGGGCAAAGGGAGGGCTATATTAAACCTACTTCACGGCATAACTACAGTAATAACGAACACCATTTTGCCTGGGGTGGAGATGCCAGTATGCCTTTTAAAACTGGCCTGTTAAATCATACCATAAAAACGGGTTATTTTGGCATCCACAAAGAAGGAGCGTTAAACTGGGAAATTGCATCGCTTGTTCGCAGCGCAACCATACCCGATAGCCTGAGGTACATTTCTATCGGCCAAATGACCGATCCCTCCAAAATTGGCAATAATGGCTACAACTATTTTATTAACCCGTATTTTTTAAACGGTTATAAAGGAAAAAGTATTACCCAGGCAGGATATGTAATGCTCGACAACCGCCTTGCAGAAAAATTACGCCTGGTTTGGGGTGTAAGGGCTGAATATTATAAATATACGGAGCTGCGTAACGACCTGAATGTGAGGGGCACAAGCAGCTTTGTACTGCCGCCCGAAAAAAAATGGCGCTGGTTACCATCGGCTAATCTAACCTATAGCCCTGCAAAAGAAATTAACATCAGGGCAGCTTTTTCAAACGCTGTAGTAAGACCCGAATTAATGGATAACAGCCAGTTTTTCAGGTACGACCCTATGTTCGATGCCCAGTTTGGCAACGAAGGTTTAGCCAGTACACAGATTAAGAATTACGATTTTAAAGTAGAATGGTTTCCCGGCCTGGGCGAAATTATCTCGGCCAGCGCCTTTTATAAAAAATTCGACCAACCGGTTGAAGTAGTTTACAGCATTTCGAATGGCGGCGGTTTTTATTATATCAAAAACTCTGATGAAGCCAAGGTTTACGGATTAGAACTGGAGTTAAGGAAAAATCTGGGATTTCTGACCAGCAATCCCCTGTTATCGCGGTTAACACTTTATGGCAACCTCACGCTACAAACAGCCAATGTTGTTGGAACCTATGAAACTACAGGTGCCAATGGCGAGAGTGTTACGGTAAGCTCCAAAGCCAAAAGAAACATGTATGGGCAGGCTCCTTACCTTGTTAATATCGGTTTACAATATTTAGACGAACACTTTGGTTTTAATGTGGCTTATAATAAATCGGGCCGCAAAACCACATTGGTGAGTCCGGAACTGAATAATATCGAATATGAAAACCCGCGCGATCAGATTGATGCGCAGATCAGTTATAAATTTTATAAAAACAGGTTCGAAGTAAAACTGAATGCCGGTAATTTACTCAATAAAGCTTCATTGATTTATAGAAATACAGGGAGTTATGAACCTAACCCCGATTACCAGGCAGGTGCTGATTACAGCAATAAATTGCGCTTAAAGCCTGGTTTCACCAATAATCTGGAAGATGGAGACCAGGTGATGTTTTCGCAAAAATTTGGCCGGACCTACAGCACTTCCATTACCTATAATTTTTAACCGACCATGAAAAACAGTTCTAATAAGGTTACACCATTTAGCAAGAAAGGAGGAAAATTATTTCCTGCATAGCCATAAAAAAACGAAAGGTTGTACCAGAACCCTTCGTTTAAACCGATCATTTCTAGCAGAACGGCCTATCAGGATCAACCTGAATTATTTTAATAAATACTGTTAAAAACCCAGGGTAGCTAACAGATTTGCTTAGTTAAATCGATATGAATGACTAAGATATAAAAAAACCTAACATTTAGGTGTAAGTGTGCTTTTATTTCCTTAAAAAACATGGAATAATTTTCACTCCAACTGAATGACACTGAAAAAATCAACCTGAAAAAACATGGATCCTACCTATAAGGTCCTATGAAAAACAAAAAAATGAAAATGAAAAATTTCAAAAACTTAATCGGTCTTTTATCAATTGTTGCTGTTTCATTTACAGCTTGTAAGAAAAACGAAGGTGGTGCTGATGCATTCGGAAACCGCAGCACTTCAGCAGCAGATTATTCACAATCATCGTTGCCGGTTGTGGCCGTTAGCGGAGACATTACCAGCTCTGTTACCTGGACAGCAGGAAATGTTTATGAATTAAGTGGCATAGTAACCGTTAGAAACGGTGCAACTTTAACCATCCAGGCCGGTACATATATTAAAGCTTCGGTAAATACACCTGGTGTACAAAATGGTGTGTTGGTTGTGGCTAAAGATGGTAACATCAATGCAGCAGGTACAGCTGAAAACCCTATTGTATTTACCAGCCGTTACCTTTTAGATGGCGATGCCAGCACTACCGGTAAACCAGGCGATTTAGGTGGTGTAATTATTTTAGGTAATGCTAAAATTAACGTTGGCGATAAACTGATTGAAGGTTTAGCAGATGATCCTAAATTCCACTACGGAGGTACAAATGACGAAGATAGCCGTGGTACTTTCAAATATGTACGTATCGAGTACGCAGGTTTCCAACTGGCTCCAAACGTTGAGGTTAACGGTTTAACGTTAGGTGGTGTAGGTAGCGGTACGACTATCGATCACGTACAGGTTTCTTATGGCTTAGATGATGGATTTGAATTTTTCGGTGGAACAGTGAGCCCAAGCAATTTAATTGCATTAGCTTCTGATGATGACCAATTTGATTTCGATAACGGTTTTACCGGAACATTAACAGATGCAGTAGCTATTGCTGATAAAAATGCTACACACAGCACAAGCGGTGGTAACAGCGATTCAAATGGTATCGAATCGGATAACAATGCGCCTGCTGAGGATGCAACCTTTAGCTTAACGCCTAAAACACACCCAACTTTAATTAACGTAAGCATCTTCGGAACTGAAAACACCAGTGGCATTTCAGGTTTAGGCTACCGTAATGGTATCCGCGAACGCAGGGGTTCTGAGGTTGACTTAATTGATGTAATTGTATCTGGTTACAACACCGGTATTGCTTTCGATGCAGATGCTCCGGCAGGTGTTTCCAGTATCAGCACGACTTCTGTTCACGGTTTCGTTAACTCAATCACTACGGCATCTGGCACCTACGTTGATGGTGGCGGTAACACATTGGTTGTTAATGCTAGCAATGCAAGCGCTTTTGGTGTTAGCCAGCCATGGTACAATACCCCAGGTTCTCCGGCTACGGTTACTTTACCAGGCTGGGCTGCCGGTTGGTCAAAACTTGTATTCTAATTTTTTCTCTCTTAACAGAAAGAGGCTATACCCTAAGGGTATGGTCTCTTTATTATAAAAAACACCAGGCTGTTTTTCATTGTAATTACCTTTTTTATGAAACTAAAAATTTTTACCCTTTTCTTAATTTCTGCGGTTACAACTTTAAGTTTATCTTGTCGCAAAGCAGAACTTCTTCAACCAGAAACCGCTAAAATTATCCAGTTGAACATTACCGGGGCATCTGACGTTGCGTTAGAATACCTGTACAAAGACAGCATTATAGCCAGCCCCCCTGCTGGCGGCATCAATGTAAAAACCCTGCTCTCCGTAAAAGACGGGAATTCTACTTTAAAGGTAAGAAAAAAAGGTACTGCGGAGATACTGCTTACCAAAGCCATTACCCTAGCGCCATTCGATCAGAATATCAGCATTTTTTATGATGGAACCAAAATATACAACGGCTCCGTTAGCCTGGCGATAAAGGGTTATGCCCTATCCGGCGAACTCGAGTTCTTACTAGATGGAAATTTATTATTTTCAGCAACTGGAGCTGTAAATAAGCCCTATTCCATCCTTATTGATAAGGGCACCACAAGAGAAATTTCGATCAGAAAAAAGGGGGAAACTGCCATTTTGTTAACCAAAACCATCGAATCGACCATAGCTCAACAAAATATCGGTTACTTTTTTGACGGCACTAAACTAGTGGATAATGTAAAACTTGATCTGCCTGTTAATCCAGCTAATATGATGCTGACCGCTAAGTTTGAAACCACTTTCCCCAATCAGTTTAAAAACGTAGACGTAGATCTTATTTTTTACACCAGGCTTAAAACTGCATCGAACACAACGGTTGGCTCAAAAGTAGTGCCCGAAATCAGGTTTACCCTACCTAAAAATGGCGCTTTCAATTCGATAGAACTTCCTCCCTTACCTGGCCCTAATTATATTTACAGCTTTGATATCGCAGAAAAAGGCACCAATAACGAGCCTTATACTTCAGGCTCTCCCCTGGTATTGGCAGGTTATACCCTTAAACCCAATGAAGGCCGGATTACAAGTGCATTTGCAGATAACGGTATCAATTTTGAAGCCGGGAAATCAAAATTATTTGTCATTACCGATGCCAGGACCATCGTTACTTCGCCTGCAAGAAACGTTTATGTATCAGGTGGAAGATTAACTGATCTATCACAGTATTTTCAATAAGATTTATATTCACTACACAGAAATAAGGGAAAACCAAAGCGCACTGCAACAGGTATTTCCCTTTGTGATAATCTTCCTGAAACGTCCTTATTTTCTTATCTTTCTATAAAACCCGTTTATTTTATAATTGGGCCTTTCCATCAATAGCCCTTATCAAGCCGGTTATCAAACGTTTAAACCCGGTATAACGCATTAACCAACGGAAAGAAACAATACCCAAAAATGCACAGGTTATTCCAGCCAGCACATCAAGCATATAGTGATGACTGGTATAAACTGCCGAAAACCAGATACCGAACATTACGGTAAAAAAGAAAATATTAATTTTCCCCAGGCGGTTTTTGAGGCCATAATAAACCACAATAACGGGATATGAGGAGTGCAACGAGGGCATGGCAGCAAATACGTTGGAGCCTTTGCTGTATATCCCGTGAAAAAGCGTAATGCCAAAATAATGATCGAAACGGGCCAATCCGGCAGTATTGCCTGCTGTTTTAGCGATAAATTCGAAACCATGTTCCTGAACATACCAGGGTGGCGCTGCCGGGAAAGCATAGTACACCACAAAGCCCAATAAATTTACCCAAACAAAAGTGAGCGAAAACTGAACAAACTGTTCCTTATTCTTAAAGAAAAGATAGGTAGCGAATGCCAAAGGAACGGGTACCCACATTAAATAGAAAAAGCCTGTCAAAACATCTAAAAATGCAGTACTGTTGATCTTCCAATACTCATTAGGAGTAAGTATTAGCCCATGATAATGAATACCAAACAACTCTTTTTCAAGCGTATACAGATCTTCAATATGTACCTGATTAAAAAGATAGTTTGGAAAGGCTTTCATATAATCAAACAGTATCCAGTATACGATGAAGATCGAAAAACCGAGGATAAAGCGTCTTGTTCCTTTGGAGATAAAGAACAACGTATTAAAGATAAAAATCAGTACCAGCTGATCGGTTTTAAAACCGACCAGTAATATTGATAACAACAGATATCCAACAGATATCGCAACTGTCAGGTATATATTCCGTATATTATAAAAATTGTTTTTAAGCAATAATTCTTGCTGCATGTTATTTTTTATCAAAATTAGACCTGAAAACATGGTCCCAGAAAGTCCAGCTTACCCCATAACCTTTAGTCGAATCAGAATAGTGGTGAAGCATATGGTGTTGCTTTAGCTTTTTCCAGAAACCGCTTTTAAAATTAGCATGGTGTAGGGCATAATGCACCATATCGTAAAACAGGTAACCGATTATAAAGCCCGAAAAAAATGGATAAACCATGGTATCAGGCAACAACCAATCGAAAAGGAAGTAAAATCCCAAAGCCATAGGGATGCTGGCCGAGGGTGGCATTACCAATCTTTTGGCATCATTCGGATAATCGTGATGTACTCCATGAAAAATAAAATGGATTTTTTTGCCCCACTCTGCATCCGGCTCAAAATGAAAAACGTAACGGTGCAGCACATATTCGGTAATGGTCCAAATGCCGAGACCGAGTAAAAACCATCCTGCAAAAGTTAAAACCGGCATTTCGGTTACCCAAAGTGCTTTCCAGGAAAGAAAAACGATAACCGGAACATACACAATCAGCGGCACATAAAATTGAACTTTTGATAAACTTTCCAAAAAGTCGCTTTTGAACATCCTGATGGATGCCGTGGAATTTGAAACAAAATTCTTTTTCATTTGATCATATTTTTTTAATGGTCTTCGACTCGGTTCACCGTTGATCGTCATCTCGACTGAAGCGAAGCGGAATGGAGAGATCTTTAAACTGTGCTAAAGGCTCTTCGGCTCCGCTCAGACTCACTAAACGCTGTCATGCTGAACGTAGTGAAGAATCTTTATATTCCAATACGCGATTGTAAAAGATTCTTCGCTGCACTCAGAATGACAATTAACTCCGTTCGAAATGACGATTCGGGAGCGGTAACTTCGTCGGCTGAAAAGCCTTCTGAAAACGACTGATCTGATGGGAATACCTTCCTCAAAACACCAATCGCTTTTCGCTCTCCGCTATACCTTAATCCTTTCAACCAATACTTTTGAAGGTTCTGAAGCATCAAAACCTTTTATTTCTACATATTTTACATTCGGAAACCAAAACGTCCCTCCCTCAATCCGGAGAAATATCCGTTCTATCTGCATTTTTTTATTATTGATGGTTGCAAAAACATGGTATTTTTTATCTGCAGCAGATTTATTCAGGTACATAGGCAGTTTTTTATGCGAGGTAAACCGAAGTTCGAACTGATCATTTCCGAGGTTTTTGCTGATGATGCCATAAGCAAATTTGCGTTGGATATAACTCAGTTCTTTCTTCTCGCCTTTATCTCCGTAACGCATCCAAAACACATTTACAGGTTGATCTTTATTCACCACACCATGTTTATCTACGTTTAATTGACAAATGATGGTATTGGTATTCGGATCGCGCTGTAAATAAAACAATTGATTGCTGATATTTTTCGGTGTAGGGAAAGTAATTGGCGATGGATCAGCCTCCTGTGCTTTTGCTTTAAGGGAAAACATGCCGCTCAACCCGGTTACCAATACCAAACCTGCAATCAATGCTGCTTTATTATTTCCTTTTCTACCGTTAAATTCCTGCGCTTCCAGTCCTCTTTTTGCCTCCTGCAAACGTTTAATAGCCGTAATATTGGTTAGTACAGCCATTATCGTTATGGGCATGGTAAAAATAGACATGGTTTCGAACACATGGAAAGAAATGCCCGGCACATATACCTTGTAACCGCCGCCGATAAAGTGGCCGGCAATACCACAGGCAATGGCAAAAACGCCAATCGTGACCACGCGCTCCGGCCGTTGCATTAAACCTCCCTTACACTCTACCCCCAATCCTTCAGCTCTTGCACGGGTGTAACTCACCATCATCGAACCGATGAGCGCAATAAAGGCAAACAACGAACTTAAAAAGTAGTGATGTGCCACAAGATAATAACAGATGCCCAAAAACATAATCATTTCGCTGTAGCGATCGAGTACGGAATCGTACAAAGCTCCAAATTTCGAGCTCATGTTCCCTAAACGGGCTACCTGACCATCGAGCATGTCGAACAGGCCAGCAAAAAGTACCAGCGCTCCACCCCAGCCAATGTAAGACATGTCGCCGCGGTTCGATTTTTCGGCACCGAGTACAAAAATTACGGCTACACCTATATTCAGGATCAGGCCGATGGTGGTTACCGCATTGGGTGTTAAACCTATTTTAATCAATCCTTTCACAAAAGGATTGATCACCTTGTATATGCCCTGTTGCAGACCGTCCCTTAATTTAGTTTTCATAGTTCATTTCTTAAAAATCAAATTTTACCCTTGCCCTTATGCCCCATTCCGAAACCTCCGGATTATTCAGGTAATTAAAACGTTTCACCAGGTCTACCCTCAATAATTTAAAGATGTTGCCTATACCAACGCTGCCTTCCATATAGGGTTGATTACCTAATGCATAAGTTCTTTGTGCTCCATTTTCGTAAACCGGAAGGCGGTACAATCCGGTATGCAAATTCGGATTATTTTCATCCCGCAAACCGCCATACAAGGCTTTAAACGATACTACCTCCCTTAATTTCAAACGTTTAAGCAAAGGTACTTTATTAAAAAAGAAGCCGTTAAAATTGTGGTCGATATTGATGCTCACATAGTGATCGCTCACAAATTCAAGAAAGTTCATCAGGTTGTAGGAATTAAGCTGATAAGCATAAGTTTGGTTGGCACGGTGAATATCCAACAAAGGGAAAGGAACTTTTCCGGCAATATAACTGCCCTCCACTGTTACATCACTATAACCCAATTGCGACAAATAAAAACGTTTATCAATGCTTCCCAAGAGATTATGGTAATTGTATTCGCCACCGAGAACACCTTTTAAACCCGCCGTATAACGCAAATTAAATACCGGATAGCGATCGGGAATAGGCACGCGGTATATTTTCCCCTGGTAAAATTTTTCGTTGGGTGCATACCTTAACTGAAGTGAAACTTCACTCGTAGTTAACCTGTTAACCAGTTGGTTATTCGAATTTACGTAATTTAATCCACCGGCTGGTGTCTGGCTCCATTTTTTAAAGCCAAGGTTATAAGAAAAGTGGTTTTCAAACTCTTTTACATAATCCAAACGGTAAAAATCGTTGTACAGTAACATATCGTTTACCCCACGTTTAAACGAGAGAAGGAAATTATCTTCCTGTACAAACTGCAGCTCTTGTCCGGGTATTTTGGTATCTCGCTGAAAACTGGCCCTCACATAGTTCTGCGGGAATTCGTAGATCGATTTATTATTGAGCGAATAGGTTGCCGAAAGGAAAAACTTCCATTTCTCATCTTTAATCCCATACGCCAAATAGTTTTCGAAGTAATAGCGTTTGCTAAGCTCAGGAGTTGTACGGCCTCCTACGCGTAACCTTAAACCTTCTACATTGTTAAAGCTATAAAATGTATTTACGGGACCAATTTCGTAAGGACCGAGATTTTGATAACCAGCAAATAAAAGAGTAACGATTTTCATTGTCCGTTTAAAGGACGGAAGGTTTTGCAGGGTATCAATATTACCATAAATCTTCAACTGGTTCTTCGAAATGGTATCCAACCTGTTTTTCTCCCAAAATTTATCGTCTTTTTTAGCTGCATCGGCCAGTACAACAGTGCTTCTCCCCTGAAAAATGCTGTCGGGCAAAACCGTATCGAACTGGTAATTTTTAAAAGTAACGGTACGCTCACCTGTAAAGCCAATTCCTTTGGTTTTACCGATACCAAAATCGGCCAATAAATCGCTTTTACTTAAACTGTATCTGCCTTTATCGTTCGGTTCGAAATTCAAATCGATTTTAAGTGCACGCACAAAGTTGAGGTTAATGTTTTTATTTACCCCAAAAGAAGCCCCGGTAACAGCATAATGGCTATCGTTGGTTACATAAATCTTCCCTTCAAATAACATATCGCCGGTGTTGCGTGGCGTAAAAGACAGCTCAATAACCTCAGGTTTTTGATTTTTTAATGTATCGGTGATGAAAAATTTATAAAAAGCAGGTGCGCCATCTGCAATCGGACTCAAGAACTCATTGCTGATTACGGAAATATTGTTTTTATAAATATCGATGTCCTGGTACATCCGGTCGAAATAAGTTTTTAACCCTTTATTATCAATATAACGGCTATCAAATTGGACTTGTTTTTCCCCGATTACAATAGTTTTGTTCTTTTCCGGATTTTTGCTCAGGTAATTATCGGCCAATCGCTCCTGAATGTAAATCGGAAGGAGGTTTTTTCCGCCAATTAACGTCGAATCCTGCTCCTGAAACAAAAATTGATAATTCCTGAACATTCTTTTATTCTTAAACTTATCCGATACATTGCTTAAGGAGAACAACATCTTTTCGTACTGCCTAAATGAAACGGTATTATAGCTTTTAATACGGTTTTCTTCTTTGTGGGCAATTACCTGGCGGATCAACTCTACCGCCGGATTATCTTTATTGCGGTATTTTACTTTTTTACCGCCCACAATAACCACGTCGTCTAAAGCTCTCGCATCGGGTACCAGGGCAACATCAAACTCCTGTGTTGCAGCGGGCACAATATTTTTAAAGACTGTGCGATAACCAACATAATTAAAACTAAGCTCACTTTCGGGGTTTGGAGAAATAAGGGTATATTTTCCGTTCACATCTGTCTGGGTGCCGACCTGGGTACCTTTAAAGAAGACCGAGACATTCGGCAATGTTTCTTTGGTTACCGCATCGCGAACCGTTCCGGAAACGGTAGTTCTTTGCGCAAAAGCATTTACCTGCAAAATAAAACTGAGCAGCGGAACTAACAAAAATGAATAAATCGGTTTCATTTAACTTGAAAAAATAAACTGCTTTTGCATGATATAATTGTAGCTGATGCCCGTTAAAACGGAGCTCAAAACTTTGGCGAGTACGTAATTGAGATTAAAAAAATGAGTGAGGATAAACACTCCGGCGGTTACAATGATCAGATTGCCTGCCCATACCAAAATATATTTCAATATCTGCCATTTAATGGCTGCAGATTCACTTTCGAAAACCCATTTGCGGTTCACATAAAAATTAACTGCTCCGCCCGCAACCGTGCCTGTTATACTTGCCGCCAGGTACCACCAGCCAAAAAGCCTCACGGCAATGATGGTCAAGCCGAAATCTGTAGCCGAGGCCACTAAGGATGATGCCTGTGCTTTTAGATAAGTGAACATCATGGTTAAAATAATTCTAAAGCAACCACCAGTTGCAGGATAACATTTGCATAAATCCCGGCCAGTACATCATCGGCCATTACCCCCCAGCCACCTGGCAATACTTCGAGCTTTCTGATGTAAAGGGGTTTAAGGATATCGAAAAATCTAAAAAGAATAAGTCCTATTAAGGTGTACTCCCATTTTAAAGGCACAAATAACAGGGTGATGCACATTCCGGCAACTTCATCAATCACCACCCTGTTATGGTCTTTACCCCAAATTTCCTCTACCCTATCTGCACTCATCACCCCTATCATCACAATCAGCATGGTAAACAGTACAGGCCATAAATATGGATTGGTGTAAGAGCTCTGGAAAAGGTGCCAGCAAATGCAGGTTGCAATAGCAGCATAAGTACCTGCGCCTTTGCCGATATACCCGATTCCCAGAGCCGTTGAAAGAAATTTGTGAAAAAACACTATACTGTTTCTATCAGTTCTTCTTCATAATCCTGACCTAAATGGGTAATCAATTCTTCGCCCATGATGTACCGTAAGGTATTCTGAAGTTTCATTAACTGTTTAAAAATGTCGTTCTCGGCAGGTACACCCGGAATTGTTTGTGGCGATTTCAGGTAGAACGATAACCATTCCTGAATGCCTGACAGGTTTGCCCGTTTGGCCAGATCGATAAACAAAGCAAGGTCTAATACAATCGGTGCGGCTAAAATCGAATCTCGGCAAAGGAAATTGATTTTGATCTGCATTTTGTAGCCTAACCAACCGAAAATATCGATGTTATCCCAGCTTTCTTTGTTATCGCCATGTGGCGGGTAATAATTGATCCTGATTTTGTGGTACATATCGCCATACAGATCAGGATTAACCTCTGGTTTAAAGATATCTTCCAATACCCCCAGTTTTGATACTTCTTTTGTTTTGAAGTTATCAGGATCGTCTAATACCAAGCCGTCGCGGTTACCTAAAATATTATCAGAAAACCAACCATTTACACCCAACGACCGCGCAGCTAAACCTGGCGCCAAGATGGTTTTCATCAGGGTCTGACCGGTTTTAAAATCCTTACCTGCAATTGGCGTATCGGTTTCTTTCGCCAATTCGATCAATGCAGGAATATCTACAGTTAAGTTTGGTGCACCATTGGCAAAAGGAATACCTAATTTCAGGGCAGCATAAGCATAGATCATACTTGGCGCAATACGCGAATCGTTATCTCTTAACCCCTGCTCAAACGCCGCTAACGATTGGTGTACTTCTGATGGTTCGAAATAAATTTCGGTAGAGCCACACCAAACCAGTACGATACGGTCGCAGTTATTTTCAGCTTTGAAGTTTTTAATATCATCCATTACGGCTAAAGCCAGTTCGTAACGGTTATCGATGTCTTTTACATATTTACCATCCAGGTTTTTTACATAATTTCTGTCGAAAGCAGCACGCATTGGTTTAATGGCCTGCAATTCTTCGCGCACATCGCGCAACAGGTTAGCATCCAGTACACGGGCGTTTAATGCGGCTTCATAAACGTTATCTTCGTAAACATCCCAGCCACCGAAAACGATATCTTCGAGATTAGCTAAGGGCACAAAATCTTTAATTTTCGGTTGTTTATTCTCGGTTCTCTTTCCCAAACGGATGGTACCCATCTGTGTTAATGAACCGATAGGTTTCGAAATTCCTCTTTTAACTGCTGCAACTCCGGCAATCATGGTTGTTGCTACAGCGCCTAATCCTGGCATTAATATTCCCAGCTTGCCTTCGGCCGCTTTTACTTGTTGTTTCATTCTATTTTATTTAAAATCTTATAACCAATTATTTTTACGGTACCAGTTTATGGTTTCGGTAAGGCCCTGTTCCAGCCCGAATTGGGGCACGAAACCAAAATCGTTCTGAATATTCTTAATATCGCAGCCCCAGTTGAGGGCAGTGAGTTCTTTTATCTTATCTACATTTAAGGCTGGAATTTTATTAAATACACCATATAACCGCTCCATCGACCAGGCCAGGCCCTTAATCATTTGCACAGGCACATTCACAATCAATGTTTTTTTGTTTAAAGCCCTGCGTACATAGGCTGCCAATGCTGAGCGGTTATAAACAGCCCCATCAGATACATTATAACTTTTACCCACTACATCAGATGCAAGTGCTTTTATAATGATATCGGCTAAATCAGTGGCATACACAAAGCTTAATTCCTGTTCCTGCCTGCCGATATAGAGTTCCAGCCCGGCCTTAATCGTTTTAATTAAAATGAAAATGTCTTTCTCACGCGGCCCATACACTGCTGTGGGCCTGAACGTAATTAAGGGCAGATCCGGAATCTGAGCCAGGTAGGTTTCAGCGAGTGCTTTGCTGATCCCATAATTGGTTACCGGATTTGAGGCAGCCCTATCGGTGAGCTTTTCATTTTTTTGATTTAAAGGCCCCAGCGCGGCCAAACTGCTTATAAATACAAATTTCTTTATACGATGAGCTGATTTCGAAGCCGCCAAAGCCAGGTTTCGGGTATAAATGGCATTTACCTGATTGTAATCATCGAGTTTTTTAGCCTTGGTTACCGCAGCTGCATGCACAATGTAATCGTATCTGTTCTCTTCTATATCTTCTTTTAACAGGTATATGGAGGAAAGATCGAGGTTAACATAGTTGATCGGAAAATCTTTAAGATGCGCTGCAGCGGCTGACTGACGCACATTTGCATACACTTCAAGATCGTTTGCCAAAGCCGATTTAATCAGGTGATACCCGATAAATCCTGTTGCCCCAGTAATCAACACCCGTTTTTTCATATCGCCTTTTCTAAAATCCTGTATTTACGATATAATTTTCCACCAATATCTTCGATGGGTTTATTGATCAGGTCGTTATGGTCTAACGTCCAGCTGGCCTCGGCATATTTCATTTTTTTGGCTTCAAAATGTTTAATGATCCGCCCGTATAAACAGGCTTCGATCCCCATTTTACGGTAACCATCAACCACGCCAAGCAATAAAATCCGGATGCCATCGATTTTCTTTTTATTCATTAAAAGCTTGATCAGGCCTGTTGGAAACAACCTTCCGCGTTTAATTTTGATCAAAATCTGGTTGATATCGGGTATAGCCAATGCGAAGCCCACAATTTTGCCTCGCTGCTCGGCCAGGATACAAAATTCGGGATCGAGGATCATTTTCAAATCGTTTGCCGTGTAGTCAAATTCTTTATCCGTCATGGGTACAAAACCAAGGTTTTTATCCCATGCCTTATTATACACTTCTCTTACGGCATTACATTCTTCCTTGAATTTCTTCATGTTAATTTTACGAAGAATGATATCGTTCCGTTTCAAACGTTCCTCTATCCTGTCCATCAGCTTTACCGAGCGGTCGTTATAGTTCCCTGCGGTATACCGGTAGGCCCTCAAATCAACATTTTTCTGAAAACCCATTTGCTCCAGAAAGGGCAGGTAGTATTGGGCATTGTAGGGCATCATGGCTACAGGCGGACCGTCAAAACCTTCGATCAGCAGGCCACATACTTCGTTGGTAGAAAAATTAACCGGACCCAAAATTTTGCTCAATCCTCTTTCTTTTAACCATTCCTGTGCTGCTTCGAAAAGCTGCTGAGCTGCCGATGCATCATTAATACAATCGAAAAAACCAAAAAAGCCATCTTTCGATCCGTACACTTTATTATGGTTGGTATTGTTAATTGCGGCAATCCGTCCAATAACCTTACCCCCGTCATAAAGCAAAAAAAGCTGTATTTCGGAATGTTCGTAGAACGGATGTTTGCCCGGAGTAAGCAGGTCGCGCTGGGCAATAAACAATTCGGGAACATAGTTTACATCGCCTGCATACAACTGGTGCGGAAAATCGACAAAAGCCTTTAATGCTTTTTTACCGGATACCTTTACCAGCTCTCTCATGATTGGCTTCCCACTAGTTCCAGATTCACAGCCTTAAAAGCTGCACTTAGTTCGGCTATGGCTGATTCGATCTGATCGAAAGTATGTGTAGCCATTAAAGAAAACCGGATTAAAGAAGAATCAGACGGCACTGCCGGAGAGACCACCGGATTAACGAAAACCCCATTTTGCTGAAGGATATTCGTAATCATAAAGGTTTTGATGTTATCGCGGATGTACACAGGAATAATCGGACTATTGCTGTGTCCGATATCGAAACCTGCTTCGAGCAAAAGTTTCTTAGCATATTCGGTATTGGCCCATAGTTTATCGATCCGTTCAGGCTCTGATTCGATAATATCCAACGCAGCGATCACACTAGCTACAGCCGATGGTGGCATACTTGCGCTGAACATCAGTGAGCGGGCGCGGTGCTTGATGTATTCGATGGTTTCGGCATTACCCGCAATAAAACCACCTAGCGAGGCCAGCGATTTGCTGAAAGTACCCATGATGAGGTCGACATCCCCGGTAAGGTTGAAATGTGATGCCGTTCCTGAGCCATTAAAACCAATTACGCCAAGGCTATGTGCATCATCCATCATGATATTGGCGCCAAACTCATTGGCAATTTCTACCATCTCGGGCAGGTTAACCAGATCGCCTTCCATACTGAAAATACCATCAGAAACAATCAGTTTAGCCGAATCTTCAGGTAAGCGGCTTAATTTGCGGCGCAGATCCTGCATATCGTTATGCGCATATTTAATTGTGCGCGAAAACGCCAGGCGACTTCCATCAATAATCGAAGCGTGATCATACTCGTCCAGCAAAAGATAATCGTTACGATCTAATAAACAGGATATTACACCTAAGTTAACCTGAAAACCGGTACTGAAAAGCACAGCTGCTTCTTTGCCTACATATTCGGCCAGGCGATTTTCCAGTTCCAGGTGAATATCGAGCGAACCGTTCAAAAATCGTGAGCCCGCGCAGCCGGTCCCGTATTTCTCGATGGCCGCTTTTGCGGCTTCTTTTATTTTAGGATGATTGGTTAAGCCTAAATAGGAATTTGAACCAAACATGAGTACCTTTTTTCCGTTCATTACTACCTCGGTATCCTGGGCAGATTCTATCGACCTGAAATAAGGATATAATCCTTTTTCTTTTATCACCGCCGCATCCTTAAAAGAGGCAATTCTATCTTGTAATTTTTTATGCATACCGAACGCTGTTGTTCTTCAGTTTTAAAACCCTGTTCTGAAAGTTTGGCCTGTGCCGAAATGCTACTGCAGATGTTAAAATCAACGATATAGATTAAGGCTGTATTAACCAAACGATTTGATAACACAATTTTAACGCGGAATTGAAACCAAAAAAAGGTTCAAATGTGGGATATATTGGTCAAAATGTTGGATCGGGAAAATGTGACATTCAGATGAATTGACCAATTGACATTCTGACTTTTATTATAAAATAGTAAAAAGGTTAAAAACTACCACAACAGCTTCAATAACAACATAAAAACCTGTAATTAAGCACATTAAAATAGGGAAATTTCTTAATCAAAACATTAAAAATCAATCAGAAATTAGTCATTTTTAAAAAAAACACTTGTAAAACTGATCCCTAACATTACATTTGTCAGAACAAAGTCAGACAGATAAAGGGCGAAAAACTACCCATAAAAGGGTGGCTGAAATTGTAGTGCAAAAGATAATCGGATCTGTTAAGAAATTATTAAAAAACGCTGAACGATTTTTATGCAACAAGAGTTACTCAATACCACTTTTTCAGAAAAAGAACATGAGGAAGCACTTTCTTTAAACGATGGCCTGATGGCAAAAATCCATCATAGCAGAGATCCGCATTATTGCAGTTCGGAGCCTTTCCGTATATCGAGCTATGCTATAATCCTGGTTACAAAGGGCAAGATGCACCTGAAGATAAATTTTGTAGAACATGTTTTAAATCAAAGGGATATCCTGCTCATTTTTCCGCATGCCGTTTATGAAATTAAGGATAATAGCGATGTTTCTTTCATTAGTATTCATTTTAATAAGAGTTATTTAAAAAACAAAGGGGTATTCTTTAATAGCGGGAACGCTTACAGGATGTTCCAGAACGATTCTACCTATAAATTTTCATTATCAAAAGAGGAATATACGTTCATATATTATGATATGCTTGCCCTGCACAAAAAACTGAATGTACCTAAAGATACTCCCCAGATTAAAAACATTGTGCACAACAGCTTCCTGGAATTACTGTACGACCTTTTTCTGATAAAAAACAAACAGAAAGATCCATTACCTTTTGCTCATGACAGCAAGACAGAACTCACCAATCGTTTTTTATCACTGGTTTCAGAAAACTTTAAACAGGAAAAGCGTGTAATTTATTACGCCAACTGCTTACGCATTACACCAAGGCATTTATCTCAGGTTGTTAAACAGGTAACCGATAGAACGGCCGGGGAAATTATTGATGAAATGGTGATCAGGGAAGCAAAGTTACTGTTAACCAGCCACGTAATGAATATTTCGGAAGTAGCCATGGAACTGCGCTTTAGTAACTCGTCTTTTTTTGGTAAGTATTTCAAAAAACAAACGGGAATTACCCCATCTGAATATAAATTATCGAATAATATTGCGGTTTAGTGATGGTCGGTGAGCCACCAACCATTAAAAAAAACTAAACTTGAGCTGTTGTATCTTCCATTAGGTTTTCAGGAGGTGATTCGGGGGTAAAGCAGATATGGTATATCTCCGTAGCTTACCTGGCTCCATTCACCATTACGGGATATTTCGGCAACATATTCGCCTTTTAATACCACAGGTAGCTTTTCTATCCTTTTTGAATCAACATCTAAAATTTAAAGCAGTTGTTGTACGATGAAGGTTTAGAACCACTACCGGCAACCTGTCTAAAATCACGTATCCGTTCTTTTGTTCGCCAGCCATCATTTTAACCGGTAATTGTTGCAAGGTATAACCATAATCGTATATTAATAAAAAAAAGGAAAAATACTTAATATTAATTAGCTACAATTGCCATTTTGAGTGGGGCCTTCTCATCTCGACTGGAATGCAGTGAAATGGAGAGATCTATCTCGAGACAGATTTCTCGACTCCGCTGCACTCCACTCGAAATGACGGAATAGTTAAGAATAATCCCTAAATAATGATGATTTCTAAGGAAAAGTCACCCGCGTTACCTGCTCGGCATAATCCCATAACTGTTTTGCAACCGCCACATCGGTTCCGTGAGGTGTAATGGGCGATTCGGCGGGATAACCCCGGTAACCACCATCCTGATCAGGCCCATAAAGCTTACCGGGAATTGCCTCAGCAGAAACCGCAGCAAAAAGTGAGGGCAAAGCGCCCTGCCATGGCTCCATCAATTCACCGATACGATCAACAGCTGCCTGGTAATCAGCATCCGACATGTGCCTTGATAGTTCCGTTTTATTCGCACCAGGTTGTGCAGCAATCGACACCACAGCATCACCCGCAGTTTCGATACGACGTTGCAGTTCTAACGAAAACAGGATATTTGCCAGCTTACTTTGAGCGTATTCGCGCATCGGTTCATAATCGCGTTCCGATTTTAAATTATCAAAATCAATTTTTCCGTGAAGATAAGCCATACTACTTACGGTAACAATCCGCGAGTTAGCCGTTTGTTTTAAAAGTGGATAGAGATAACCGGTAAGGGCATAATGACCGATAAAATTAACGCCGAACTGAAGTTCAAAACCATTACTAGTTTTAGAAGCAGGCGGAATCATTACTCCGGCATTATTGATCAATACATCGATTTTATTATGTTTTTTGATGATCTGATCCGCAAAATCTTTAACATCGCTAAGGTTAGAAAGATTAAGTTGTGCAATTTCGAGACTACCGGTTTCCGCTGCCGAACTGATGCTTTTCGCGGCTTCTTCGGCTCTGTTGAAATCCCTGCAGGCCATAATAATATGCGCACCTGCCTGATACAGTGCTTTGGCGGTTTCGTAACCTATACCTGAATTAGCGCCGGTAATCAGAAAGGTACGACCGCTTTGATTGTTGATGTTTTTATTTGTCCACATGGTATTATAATTTAATGGAACAAATTTCAGCAATCAAGATGCTGTAGAAATACGAAAAAGAAATCAATACATACAAAAATCAATCATTTTGAGCAGCCCGAAATTTTGCAGGACTCAAACCTGTATGCGTTTTAAAAAAAGCAGAGAAATGATTTGATTCCCTGAAAGCTAAACTCCAGGCAATTTCAGCAATATTCCAGTCTGTACTTTTTAACAAAATCCTGGCTTCCTGCAAAATACGTTCAGAAATTAATTGAGAAGTGGTCCTTCCGGTAATCTCTCGCACACATTTATTAAGGTGGTTAACATGCACATTAAGCTGATCAGCAAAATCAGTCGCCGATCTTAATTGCAGCACCTGACTGTTAAAATCGATGGGAAACTGGCGTTCAAGCAATTCTTTAAATAAATATGTAATACGGTATGCAGCATTACTGGCTGCATGTGGTTCGCCAACTGCTGGTTTCAGCTTTTGCGCACTATGAATGAGTTCGGTCAACTGGTTCCGGAGCAGATCGTACTTATAAGTATAATCGCCATTTAATTCGCTGATCATTTTCTCAAAAAGTGCGACGAAATAAGGTGCTTCAGTTTCACTAACAGGAACAATTGCATTTGCAGCGTCCTGAAACACAGGAAAATCCTTAACATTTTCGAACCTATTGAAAAATTCTTCAGTAAATACGCACAAAAAACCAGATTGTTCTTCATTGATACGTTCCCAAAAATAAGGCACCATCGGATTCGTAAAAACCAGCACGCTGCCCTCTACCTCAATACACTGATCGGCATAATGGATTTTGCTATGACCAACCACTAAACTTATTTTATAAAATACCCTGCGTGAATAAGAAAGTTTGCTCCCACGCGGCGTAAGGATGTCTTCGATTTTAAAGATATTGAAATGCCCTAAATGCTTGGAGGCTTCAGACGTATCCCTTGCAGGGAAGTGCTTATAAAAGGTGTCGAGCTCAACGATTTTCATTGTATAAACATACAAAAATCAATTATTTCTATAAACATAAAAATCAGCTAAATTTAATTTTTAGCTGATTTTCAGATCGGTTTATTGGAAATCTATTTTTATTAAGAGAAACTGATATTTTTCCCGAGATTTTCGCTTGCATTAATGACCCTGAAACCAGTTCAGGAGTAACGGCCACAACTGGAAACACCTCGTAGGCGTTGTCAGTCTAAGCCTGTTGAAGACCTTTGGCAGTCGAAAGCAAAAAAATTTGTCCTTCGACAGGCTACCATTGACAGATCCCATAGAAGAATCGTCCTTTCGACTGGAGCGTGCCGATTTTTCATCGGCAGCGAAATGGAGAAATCTATAGAGACAGATTTAGCTTCGCGGAGCACTCCGTGGTTCTCGACTGCGTTGCACTCCGCTCGAAATGACGATACTGGAGAGGGCTGTTACCCATATTGATTTCTATACAATAAATTATCCCTAAGGATGACAATAATTTTTGCTTGCTCTTTGATTTCACTACCATAGTACTATTTCTGCTTCCTAAACCTGATCAAAGCGGGATGCCAGTTTCCTTCAAATTGGCAGAAGCGGGAGCAGGACTGACCTTCCCATAACGCTTCTGCCATTGCTTTCCAAAAACAAATGTTAATGTTATGGATTTACACTGGTCAATTTTTTACCTGCTATATCTTCCCATCTGTAAAAATGAAAGGTCCTGTCATCGCTCATCGCCACGAGCAAACCATGCTTAAAATCGTTATTTAAAGGAACCGATACTACATCAATGCCATCGGTTTGGTTGGCTGAATATTTAATGGTGGTTAACAGCGGATGCGGGTGGGCAGCATTGGTTTTAGCCACCCGGTCGTACACTTTTAACTGCCGGGCGCCCTGGTCGGATACCAGGATGTAGCCTTTATTTCCTGGGGTTTTATAAATAGCGATCCCCTCATTGTCTACGGTAAAATCGCCTTGTCCGAACAAAGCTAATTCTTTATTTCCTTTGGCCGGATCTGCATAATATTTACGCACCCCTACCTGCTCATCGCAATAATAAACAAAGCCCAGTTCGTTATCAACGGCAATGGCTTCGATTTCTTTTTTACCGCTATACTGGCCAAATTTCCTAACCAAATCGGCTTTAACATTGCCTTTTCCGTCGTCAGACAATAAATATTGCCAAAGATAACTTCCGTTTTTTGGTCCTGTTTTACGGCCAACAATGGCATAAATTTTTCCGTTCGGGTCGGTATACATCGAAATTCCCATCAGATCGCGGTACTCTGTACCTGTTTCGCCTACAAAAACCGGAATCCCGCCATTATCGATCGCTTTCATACCGGGAAGGGAAAATATGCGCAGTTTATGCGTGTAACGTTCTGTTGTTACCGCGATATCGGTCTTTTTCCCGGCCAGCTGCAACCCATAGGCAATATCGACATTATTGGGGCGTTTCAGGCCTTTAACGGTTTTAGACCTGATGATTTTACCTTTCAGATCGAAAACATACAAACCACCGTTACTATCTTTATCGGTACCGATTACCAAAGAATTTGCCGCATTGCCCGGGTTTACCCAGATCGCCGGGTCGTCGGTATCAAAATCTACCGGATCGGATACATATAAAGGTTTTACTGCGGTGTTATTTCCACTTTGTGCGCCTCCCTTACAAGAAACGGCGAGGCTTAAAACCGCAAAAGCGGCAAGTTTTAAGATATTATGATATTTCATTTTATAGTTTAGTTCCATATGCGCCAACAAACGTAGATGGTGAAGGCGAAATATAGGTGATGCCATTTTTCATGATAATGCCCGCTTTGTGATGGCGGGTAAAATTGGTGATGCCTTTACCCAAAGCCGGCGAGTTGCCCTGCAGGTGAAAATCCCATGCAGTATTGAAATCGGCATTGGTAACCGCTGTGTTCAAAGGGTAATTTACAAATTTAGGATCGTTTGCGCCTGCAACATTGCTGATGACGTCGTTTTTGCCGCCCACAATATCTCCTGTTGGCTGAAACTGGTTTACAGTAGTTTGATCAAAGCCATAATACCAATTATTACTGTAAGCCGAACGGCTATCTTCAGGTTTCTTCGGATCTCTTTTCACACCGAAACGGGTATTGGCGAAAAGGTTATTATACAAATCGGCACGTACTGCGCTTTCCAGCCAGATAGACCCTCCTTTGGCGGTTGGCCTTCTCCATCCCGTATTCACCATGGTATTATTGTAGGCAATAATGTAGGTTTGCGGTGTCTTATCGCCTGTATTAGATAATTTTAAGGCATTGGTATTGGTGCTGTAAACCAAATTGTAGGCGATATCTGCCAAACAGCCCGATTTAAAGTTCATGGCCTCTCCTCCCGTTACGCCTGTGGTATAAAATACATTGTTGGCAAAAATAATCTTCCCGCCTTCAATATAGGTGCAATCTTCCTGCAGGTTCCTGAAAATACTGTTTTGAACAACCAATTTGCCATTAGCATTGGCGAACCAGAGTGCCGGTAAGTTCTCGCCGGCTTTCGCTTTATAAAGCCCCATTTTAACCGATGTTGAGGCATCTGAGGTAGTTGATCCCCCATATTCGAGAATAACATGATCAAGCACCAGCTCCTCGCATGTTGGACCAGCCAAAATACCTCCCCAAAGCTTTCCGAATTTTTTTGACGGGGTTTTATAAAATTCATTAACGGTAAATTTGATTGGATTCTCGGTGGTGCCTAAAGCATACAGGTTACCTTTAATAATAATTTCGGGTTTCGCAACCGTATCCATCAGCACGGTTACGCCTTCTTCAATCGTTAGCGTTTTTCCTTCGGGGATGACGATGTCGCCTTTAATCACCTGTGTACTGCCTTTGGCCCAAACCCCTGAAACTTCGCCAATGGCAGAACCGTCGACAGTGGCGGTATCTACATCTATATTGGCCTTTTTGCATCCTGCTAAGGCCAGCACAACAAGGGTTAATAGTTTAAAAAACGGTTTCGTTTTCATGTCTTTGTATCTTTAAATGCTATTAATTAAACTTATACCTAAAGCCAACAAGGTAGTTTTGGCCGTAATAATCGCTTCTGATCAAGGTGTTTCCATTTTTAACCAAATCTTCACCGATGTCGTTATTTGCCGGATTTGTACCTTTTATAAACAGTTTGGTTGGTGTATTTAAGATGTTGTTGGCTTTTACAAAAACACTGATCCCCCCTTTAAAACGTTTCTCCGCAGATACATCCATCTGTACAAATCCTTCCTGCCATAAATCATTATTTAAGAATTGCGAAACAGTGTTGATGCGTGGCCCTGTATAGGCACCTGCAACCTGAACGTCCCAGCCCTTTTTAGTGTCTTTAAACAATAACGACAGGTTGGCGATATGTGCCGACTGGCCATAAAGCGGGCGTTCCTGGTTAACGTTAGCTGGTTCTGTATCTCCGGTAGTGCTATTAATAACCCTGGTGGTTTTAGTCGTGTTAATGCGCGAATGCGTGTAGGTATAATTGGCTTTCACGCCTATCTTGCTGAAATATTTAATGTAATCTACCTCTGCGCCATAATTTTTGGCGGTACCGAAATTTCCGGGACTGTAATAAATATCCTGACCGCGAACCGCATCGGCCTGGAAGGTGTATTCGATAGGATTTTTGATCCGCTTATAAAAAGCACCTACCAGCAACTGTTCTGAAGCACCAGGAAAAAGTTCGTACCTTAAATCGAAGTTATCAGCCAGGGCACGTTGCAGGTTAGGATTACCACGCTCCTGAAATTCTTCATTCACAACTTTTCCGGGTACAATTTCATAAAAACCGGGGCGGTTAAGGGCTTTGTAATAAGAGGCATGCAACTGCGCTTTTCCGGTTAAAAAATATTTTGCAGTTAAACTAGGCAATACATCGGTATAAATCTGGTTTCCTTTAGGGAAAGATTCTCCCGCCGGGAAAAGAAGGTTATACCCCTGATTGGTATGCTCTACCCTTGCACCTCCTATCACTTCAAGTTTGGCAGAAGTGTATTTAAACATTCCATAACCTGCCGTGGTTTTTTCTGTAGCATCGTAGGTTAGGGAATTGGCTACCGCACCTGTTGGATTGCTTACCACCAGGTTCAGATCGGTATAATTTTGGAAATTTACCCCATAAATATCATTTGCATGATCTGCTGCCTGGGCCATATTGTAATTATTAAAGAAGCTGCTCCTTTGTTTATCGCGGTATAAACCTCCTGCCATAATATCCAGTTGGTGGGTTCCTGATAAAACATGGTAGGTTAAATCCAGATAGCCGGCTAAATCTTCGTCGGTATTGCGTTCCCACCTGCGGGTAACCGGGTTGGTATTCACTAAACTGGTGCGCCTGCGTTGAAAATTCTGCTCCAATCCATTCAGGCTGATACTGGTATTTTCGGGCACATCATTTTTGGCCGAAGAATAAACAGCAGACCATTGCACCTTAAATTTATCATCAAAAAATTTATGGTCGCCATGCAGCGTAGAATTGTAAACCTGCTGTTCAGTTAAACGGCTACGGGTATCAAAAACCAGTTGTGCATTTCCCGCTACGGGATCATAATCCTTGTTATAAGTAGTGGTTACGGCATCTCTAACCTGTTGGTTTTTCAGGTTAACGTATACATTATACAAGCTGATCTGGTGGTCTTTATTGAAAGCGTAATCGATTTTTCCGTGTAAGCCCGTACGTTGCTGCTGTTCGGAATATTCACGGTAACTCTTACTGGTAATGGTAGCATAAGCATCTGTGCCTACAACCGAATTATTGTAAAAAGTGCTGTTGCTGCCGCGATAGGTATTTTGATAACTCCCTGCCAACACGACACCCAATCTGTTATCTAAAAAGCGTTTACTTACAGATAAACTCCCGATTAAATGAGGTGCCGGATTTTTATATTGATAATCGAGCGTTCCTTTGGTGAAATCGTTCTGCATAGCATTATAGCTTTTACCATTTATTTCGTAAGGCGATTTATAATTAATACCTGAAGCATGATAACCGGTAAACTGACGATCGAAAAACAATTGATTATAACCGGTAGAAACGTTGGCATTTACCTGCAACAAACCCGGGGCATTTTTCATCACCATATTAATCGCACCACCAATCGCATCCCCCTCCAAATTTGGAGTAAGCGTTTTATACACCTCTAAACGGTCGAGTAAATCGGCAGGAAAAAGATCGAGCGGAACATACCGGTATTTATTATCAGGACTTGGGATTTTAACGCCATTTACCAAAGTATAATTGTAGCGTTTATCCATTCCCCTTAATATGGCATATTGCCCATCGCCATTGCTGTTGCGCTCTATCGAAACGCCCGAAATGCGTTGCATCACATTGGCCACCGTTAAATCCGGCGAAATTTCGATCGCCCTGCCTGATACGATATTCATCAACTGTGCAGCATTTTTTTCGAGACGCCTCGCTCCCTGATCGGTAGAACTGACTGCATTCGATTTGATGCTGATATCATCGAGTGTTTTCGAATCGCTCTCCATGTAAAACTTTAGGTGATCGTTATCTTCCTTCAGTATCACTAAAGTTTTTTCGATGGTTCTGTAAGTAATGTAGCTTACACTGATTTTGGCAGTGCCTGCTTTTACATCCTTGAATTCGAAAGTACCATCTAAGCCGGTATTGGTTGTTCGCCTTGGGTTTTCTAAAACCACTGTTGCACCAACAATGGCTTCTCCGGTTTGCTTATCGTAAACGTGGCCTTTCAGTTTTGTGGCATGAGCTGTGGCTGCACAAAAAAGAAGTAAAAACAGAATTTGTAATCGTTTATTCATTGTGTTTGGTCATGTCTTTTTATTATCGACGACCAAAGATGTATACACCATTTTACACCAGGAAATTATTGGGGTTACATAAAGGCAACAGCGTTACAGCAGCCATATATCAAAAAGCAACACAAAACAATAACATCCTGATTATAAACACATTAAATCTAACAAAAATCGACATTATGCTTTTATTACCGTTACATTAACGAATTGTTAAGCGCTTGAAATCATTAAAAAACAGCCGGTATGGAACGGCCAATGTAACGGTTATAAGGCTTGTATAAATGCCGACAAATTATCGCCCTGCGCCAGATTCAGCTTTTTCCTCAGCCTGTATCTCGATACCCTTAAGCTATCGGTAGAGATACCGAGTAAGGTTGCAATATCGCCTGAATCGAGGTTCATTTTTAACAGCGCAATTAATCGCATATCGGCTGAGGTAAGCTCACTGCTGTATTTTTTTAGGTTTTCGAGAAATTGATGGTGCACCTGTTCGAAAGCCATCGTAAATTCCTTCCAGTTGCGTTCGTGGTTAAAGCTCTGGTTAATTTCGGTCAGGATCTGGTTCATCTGCTTTTTCTGATCGCGTTTATCCTCTTTTACCATGGCTTGTAAGGTACTTCTCAGGTTTTCGAGAAACTGGTTATGTTTGATCAGGTTTAAGGTATGGGTAGATAACTCCCTGCTTTTAACCTCCAGCAACTGCTTTAGGTGCTGTTCTTCGAGCTGAAGATTTTTGAGCTCAAGACTGGTCATTCCGTGTTCTATTGCCTTCTGCCTTGCCAGCATCTGCTGATCTTTTAACTTTAAGCGTTGCCTGCTGAAAATCACAAAGCCCAGAACCACCAGTAATATCACCACAATGGTGGCAGAAAAAGCAATAATCCTGTTCACCTTGCGGTCGTTTTTCAGTTTATTGATCTCATCCGATTTTTTATTGATATCGTAAAGCACCTGCAAAAAGGCGGCCTGCCGCGCACCATCTTCAGAATACAGATCGATGGTGTACTTATAACCCAGTTTTACATAGTGGTAGGCGCTGTCCATATTGTTCAACAGCTCATAGGCCTTGCCCAAATCCCTGCAGCAGGAACTGACCTGATAACTATTACCCATCTTTTCGGCCAGTTTAAGCGCAGTTTCTGTTTGGGCAATACTTTCTTTATACTGGCCGGTTTTACGGAGGATGTCGCCTAAATTATTAATTACTTCAATACTCCCCAGGTTATTATGATCTTCCTGATATAACTTTAACGACTCCTTAAAGTGTACATAGGCAGAATCATAACGCTCCAGGTCTTCATAGATACTGCCCAGGTTTTCGTGTATTTTTGCAGCAGCACTTTTATCGTTAATCTTTCCGTTTATCTTTAAAGCCAGTTTTTGATAGTAAAATGCGCTGTCGTAAAGTTGTCTTTTCTCGTATAACTGCCCAATATTACCCAAAACAGTTACCTGTCCGGCCAGGTTATTTGATCTTTTATATATGCCAATGGCTTTACTATAACTGTGCATGGCCTTGTCTTTCTGCTTCATATAATAGTAAAGCACCCCGGCATCGTTAAGGTTAGCAGCCAATAAAAGCGGTTGATCGGCATTACCGAATATTTTATCTGCTTTTAAAAAGAACTCTAACGATTGGCTAAAATGCCCTTGCGTATAACAGATCTTACCCATCTGTTGCAAACATTTGCCCTCCAAAAGCTCATCGTTATCATCGATAGCTTTAGCGTATATTTTTTTTAATCGGGCGAGGGCAGCAGTCGGATCTTTCTGATTCAGCGCAATAATCGATTCAAATTTCTCCTCCCGGGCACTTGCGGTGAGCAGGAAGAATAGAAAAAAGATAAGGACACTAATGGGTTTAGTCATGTTAAAAGCAATTATATCAGCGATGGTGCTGAACAAAGAAAGAGCCTGCATGTTAACTTAAGGTTAAGTTAAAAAACTAACTCCCGGTAGCGAATCCAAATCCAATCTTAAGACCCACATTAAGCGATATTTTGTAATTTAGAAGTTCACTTACAGTTTATCGTTATAAAATCAATAAGATAAACAAAGCCTTTATACAGGAACGAAAACCTGAAATTAATCAGATGAGAAAGATTATCTTAAGCCTTGCCGTTACATTAGATGGGTATATTGAAGGCCCTAACGGAGAAATTGACTGGTGCATTATGGACGATGACACCAATTTTAACGATTTTTTAGCCGGTATCGATTCGATATTTTACGGAAGGATCAGTTACGATTTGTGGGGCAACTATCAGCCTGGCGAAGAAGAAGACGAATTGATGAAATCGATTTCTGAAAATATTA
The DNA here is from genome assembly GCF_014196715.1 of Pedobacter zeae. Classification (GTDB taxonomy): domain Bacteria; phylum Bacteroidota; class Bacteroidia; order Sphingobacteriales; family Sphingobacteriaceae; genus Pedobacter; species Pedobacter zeae. The sequence goes on along the minus strand of NZ_JACIEF010000001.1, from coordinate 214,135 downwards.
ACCATAAGAAAAAGTATGTTTTTTCGCATACCAAAACCGACGATGGTACCGGTGCCATTTTTATTGAGACAGATCTTGTAAAAAAAGTAACCGAAATCAAAAATCTTCCGGGGAAAGACATTTGGTTATATGGAGGAGCAAAACTGATCGCTACCTTTTTAAATGAAAGCCTGGTTGATGAACTACAGCTTGCAGTACACCCGGTAATATTGGGTAGCGGAAAATTACTGTTTAACGAAATTACAGATCGCATTTGGCTAAGCCTAAAAGAAACTAAAAGCGCTCCATCTGGCGTTGTACAGCTGATATACAGCGTGAAAGGCAAATAAGCAAAGAACTATGAGCAGCAGATAGTTACCTATGGATAAAATACCATTTATTTGTTGGGCACCAGTTAATGCATTAAATAATTAAAAAAAATCCGATACCAATTAAGCCCATACAAACACTTTGGAAAAAATCATTAGTTTTTCAACCTACAAGAGCAGCAAGAATTAGCTGAAAAATTAGGTAGAATGGAGAAAATTTGTGGGTAAAGTCGAAGTCTTTAACGACAATTTATTCAGTATCATTTTTTTTATTTATTTTGAGCGTAAGCGTGTTCTGTACACCCTAAAAACCACCCGAAATGAAAATATTAAAAAACGCTTACCTTTTTCTTAGCTTATCTGTTTTTATCCATACCGCAAGCGCACAATCAACAGCTAACATTGAGGTTAATTTTGATAAGAATATAGCGCCTATGAAACCAATATGGGCCTGGTTTGGCTATGATGAACCAAATTATACCTATATGAAAGATGGCCAGAAACTGCTTACTGAAATTTCAAAATTGAGCCCGGTTCCGGTATACGTACGTGCACATAATTTGCTCACCTCCGGAGACGGTACCCCTGCTTTAAAATGGGGATCGACCAATGCCTACACCGAAGATGCCCAGGGCAACCCGATTTATAACTGGAAAATTGTTGACCAGATTTTTGACACCTATGTAAAAAGAGGGATGAAACCTTTGGCTCAAATTGGCTTTATGCCCGAGGCGCTATCAACCAAACCTTTACCATACCAGCATAAATGGAAACCGGGCGCACGCTACGATGAAATTTTAACCGGTTGGGCCTACCCGCCAAAAGATTACAAAAAATGGGGCAATTTGGTATACGAGTGGGTGAAACATAGTGTAGAGCGCTACGGCAAAGCTGAAGTAGAAAGCTGGTACTGGGAAGTATGGAATGAACCTGATGGCTCCTATTGGAAAGGTACCCAGGCCGAATTCTTTAAACTTTACGATTACGCTGCCGACGGACTTAAAAGAGCTTTACCTTCAGCAAAAATTGGTGGTGCCAATGTAACAGGCGGGGGAACCAGGTTTTTAGATGCTTTTATTAAACACTGTTTAACAGATACCAACTATGTAACCGGTAAAATCGGTTCGCCTTTAGATGTTGTCCTGTTCCACGCTAAAGGGTCGCCACGGGTGGTTAACGGAACCGTAGTAATGAATGTGAGGGCACAGCTCCGCAATATCGATGGCAATTATAAAATCATCAGTAAATACCCTCAACTTAAAAATATCCCTGTCATTATAGGCGAATCTGATCCCGAAGGTTGTGCAGCCTGCGGCATGAGTACCAATCCCGAAAATGCCTATCGCAATGGCACCATGTATTCGAGTTATACCGCAGCTTCATTTGCCCGGCTTTACGAACTTACAGATAACTATAAAATCAACCTCTTAGGCGCCGTCAGCTGGTCGTTCGAATTCGAGAACCAGCCTTGGTTTGCAGGTTTTCGCGATTTAGCCACTAACGGTGTAGATAAACCGGTTTTAAACGTATTCAGGATGTTCGGCCAGATGAAAGGAAACCGCGTTAAAGCGATAAGCAACCGCATGTACAAGTTAAATTCTATTTTGGATTCAAGCATCAGAAAGCCGCAGACAGATATAGGGGTTTTAGCCACTAAAGCCTCGAAAACGGCCGCCGTTATGTTGTGGAATTACCATGATGAGGATAAAATGGGCTCGAAAGATCTTCTTTCCATCTCCTTAAATAAACTGCCTGCAAAAACAGTAACCATAAGCCAATACCGTATTGATACTGAAAACAGCAATTCTTATACCGTATGGAAAAACATGGGATCGCCACAAAAACCCGACGCAAAACAGATTGCAGTATTAGAAAAATCCGGCCAACTTAAAATGATTGGCAAACCCAAAAAATTTAACACTGCAAACGGTGCTTTTGAAATGGAATTAGACAGACAAGGCGTAGCCCTGTTGAAATTGGATTGGTAGCATTTTGCTTTTTTTGCCTCGGAAACACTGAAAGCACGGAAATAAACAATTGTTTTTCCGGTAGCCTGTGTCGCACAAACCGACCTAAATATTATTTTTTAGTTTTATGAGGACACAGACCGAGGATAGGAATCACTTTCCTTTAAAGACTGCAAAGTGCACAAACCTTTGTTACTAAACCAGATTGAGCGGAATAGCTCGCATCCCGATCTTTCATCGGGAGAGGACTATAAGCGAAAGCGGGACTGTACACCGCCAAGAACCACAGACCAATCATTTCCAAATTATAAAACTAAAGTATTTCTTTTCCAGGGGAGCGCAATACTCGTGCAAAACAGCAAGTTTCTTCCCGTTTTCCGCTTATACGCCTCGCTGCCTCGTGCCTCGTTGCTGCAGGGTAACGCTTCAACCGGGGCTAAGTGGCCAAGCAGTATTTCATTTTGGGGGTTTTGCAGGGTGCACAAGCCTTTGTTCCTAAACCAGATTGAGCGGGATAGCCCGGAGCGCAGTGAGGACTATAAGCGAAAGCGGGACTGCAAACCGCCAAGAACCACTGCATGCTCATTTCCCAATCCTAAAATTATTTTTTTTAAGGAGCATGATGCTGGTGTAAAACAGCAAATTTTCTCCCGTTTTCCACTTATACTCCTACCTCGTTGATGCAGGGTAACGCTTCAACCGCCAGCCTACAACAGGCAAGGGGCTAGATGGCCATCAGCATTTTTTGTAGCCATGTTAAAATAAGACAGTAATGCATCCTGCAGTATGCTGCCCTGATTATTTTAAGTAGTGATGCAGTTTATTTTTTTTTAATTTCTTCAGGCCCTCTACAACTGCAGCTGCATTTAATTTTGCTCCTGTTTCGTTGGTATGGGTATGGTCTTTCTCTGTAAAAAAAGTTTTCACCTTAGCAGCACTTAAAGCGCCATATTTATCTTTAATGATTTGGTTCAATGGAATAAAATCGACTTTTTCGGCTTTTGCAACTTCTGCTGCCCAACCGGCATAACTGTCGTTGGCTAAAACTACAGCATCCTCTTTAACCGGATTGCGTGGAACGGGTGAACATACAATGGCTGTTGCACCTTTGGCCTTAATATCGCTGATGAACTTGCGCAGGTACCATCCATAAGTATAAACCACTTCCCGTTTTTTTTTAATTGGGTTATAAATTTCTCTGCTTTCCGTACCAATCCCTTTTATGGTGCCGCGAGCACGTGCAGTATCATCCAAAGGGCTGCTATCGTTATGGCCAAACTGCATCATCACGAAATCGCCTTTTTTTACTTTCGCCAAAACAGCATCCCACAAGCCATTGCTTTGGTAAGTGCGACTGCTGGTACCGCCGAGGGCATCGTTTTCTACATAGATTTTTTCGCTGTCGAATAAATCACCAATGAAACTCCCCCAGCCCCATAAAGCGCCATCACCTGTACCTTTTCCGTTTTTAACGGTAGAATCGCCAATAAGGAATAACGTAGGTTTATCCTGCTTTTTAAGGACGATGCAGGAAGAAAATATGATGAAGGCACCAATTAGGGTTAAGCTCAGATATTTTTTAGCTGATTTCATTGTTATTGGAATGATTATACAGGTTAATTTTAGGCTTTGTCTTGAAAAAATCGTCATTTCTGTTAAAGCGCAGCGGAATAACAACTCTGCTGGTTACTTTGGTCTTTCACCTTTAGTTTCTCCCTTATCTAAGCAGGTACATTTTCAATTCACAGCCTTTTAATTCTTTAATCCCTTCTACTACCGATTGCGCATTAACTTTTGCACCTTCCAGATTGGTATGGGTGTGATCTCCGGGAAAATAAAGTTTTACTTTATCTGGTCCTAATGCATCATATTTATCGGCTGTAATTTTATTCAGATCGACGAAAAAAGCGTTTTCTTCTTTTGCAACTTCGGCAGCCCATTTTCCAAAATCGTTATTGGCTCGCAACACTTTACCCTCTTTAAAAATGTTTCTTGGAATCATCGAAAGCACAATCGGTGTAGCACCCTTTGCTTTAGTTTCGCGCACAAATTTGCGGATATACCAGCCATAGGTATGTACGATTTCTACCTTTCCATCTGGCCAGGTTAATACTTTGTTTTCTTCTCCTGTTCCTTTTAAAACCCCTCTTCTACCGGCTTTTGTAGTGTCGGGTAGGCTACCATCGTTATGTCCGAATTGAATGGTTACGAAGTCACCTGGTTTTAATGTCTCCAAAACCCTATCCCACCTGCCTTCTGATAAAAAGGTACGCGTACTTCTTCCGGCCATTGCATTGTTTTCGATGTGGATTTTAGCGGTATCGAAAAGTGCAGCTATGGGAGTACCCCAGCCCCAGGTTTCCTTATTGGAATTGCGGACAGTAGAATCGCCAATGGTATGCAGCGCAGGTTTATGTTGTGCAACAAAAGCGAGGGTAGCAATGCACAGAATGATCAAAGTTGCTATAAAGTTATATTTTTTATTCATTACCTATTAAAATCAGGAATGGTGCTTAATTATGAATGAGTCAGGTTATTTTTTGGGTTCTACAAGTAAAATATTAGGTTTGGGTGCTTTCTTCATGCCAAAACCGAAGTAGAAACCAGTATGCGGCGGCTGGTTGTAGCCATCATTTTGCCAGGCAATGCTTAAACGGTACTGCGGGTCGTGCATTAAAGTATAATGGCGGTGTTCTGTAGGTATCGTTGTGGTATAGATGCGTAAACTTTGGTTATCATTCGATCTTAAGATCAGTTCTTCGCGCCAATCACCAAAAATATCGGCACTCAATGCCGGTGTAGATTTGGTTCCGTTGTTAGCAACAGCCCCATCTGCCGTAAAAATCCTGCCGCCATTGTATTTATCGATATGGTTTGCATCTAAAAGTTCTCTTGATAAATCGCCGTCCCAATAAATTACAAAATTGGTCGATCCTGGCTGATCACCTATTCTATTGCCTTTAATATCGAATAAGCCATTCGACCCTGCCCACCACATCTGGGCACCATAACGTGTGTGATCAATATTATCGGCCACTCCCCTGCCCACGTCCTCATCAGGCGACCCTTTCCACAATATTTCGCCGGTTTTGGCATCATAAACGGCCACCCCCGGGCCTTTTGTCCCTTCTTCTATCTCATGTATGCCAAAAACTTCCAATCCGGGATGCTCCGGATCAAGATCTGAAACATGAATGGCATCACCGTGCCTCAATCCTGTGGTGTATAAGCCCTTTCCATTATCATCTACGCACATCGAACCGAAAATAATCTCGTCCTTACCGTCGCCATCAACATCGGCCACGGTAAGATTATGGTTGCCTTGCCCTGAAAATGGATTTTTAGCATCTTTACTATCAAACACCCATCGGGAAGTTAATTTGCCATTGCGCCAGTCCCAGGCCGCTAAAACCGTTCTACCATAATAGCCCCTGCACATCACCACGCTTGGATGGATGCCATCCAAATAAGCCACGCAGGCATTAAACCGGTCTACACGGTTACCCGTATTATCGTTTTTGCCATTGCCCCCTTTGCCGCCCCAGGCACCAATATTGCCACGGGCGGGAATATAACCGGTAGTAGACAGCGCCTCTCCTGTTCTACCGCTAAACACAGTTAAAAATTCAGGGCCATCCAATATCTTACCATTAGGGTTACGCCAATCTTTAGTTGCATCGCCAATTACTCTTCCTTTGCCGTCTACCGTTCCATCGGCTGTTTTACATACCATTTCTGCAATGCCATCGCCATCCAGGTCGTACACCATAAATTGTGTGTAATGGGCTCCTTCCCGGATATTTTTCCCTAAATTAATTTCCCACAAAAAAGTTCCATCTAACTTATAAGCCTGAAAAATAGGTGGATCAGTAGGGCCATTTGATGAATTATCGCGAGAGCGCCCTGTTTGGTGCAAAACAATTTCATATTCACCATCTCCGTCTAAATCGCCCACAGAAGCATCATTTGGAGAATAACCTTCGGGTGTTTTCAGCGGAATGGTTAAATACTGCCGGACAGGTGCTTTAGCTATTAAGGTAAAAGCTTTACTGGCTTCGAGCTCACGCCCTTTTAAAACGGGCTTTACAAAATAACTGTTCGGAAGGTCGAATTTACCCCGTGCATCTACAAAATTAGTGCTCTTGACAATAGGATCGTGGTTGAGTTTAACTGCAGGGTTATTCCCTGTTTTGCGGTATAAGTTAAAAGCGATATCATCGGCGTCGGTACCTAACATCCTCCAGCCTACATAAACAGAATCATTATTCTGCCTTACCGCAATAACACCACGGTCGAGTTTTTCCATTTGGCGCTGTGCGAAAAGTGGTACAGTGCAGCATAAGCTGATGAAGAAAAGGGAAAATTTTATGTTTTTAATCATCATGGCTAGTGTTCAGGCTTAATTAATATATACATACTCCATATAAAACATCCAAAAAAAGACAGGCTCATGATGTTTCATTGGTTAGCCAATCGTAGCCCATAACCTGGCGTTTAGGATTAATGATTCCAATCGAATGTAAACCGTAAATTTTTAACTGCATCCTGTGGCATCCTGCTTTTTAAACTATAAAGCTTTCATTAAAATTCTATCAAACCTCAAGTAAAAAGTTACGTAACCAGGCTGTTATACCTACATTTTGCATGGCATTAAACTTTATTTTGCTGGCTATTTGATGCTAAAATTATAGAATTTACGCGTAAAATCGATATTCAGAAAAAAAATAAATGTTAAATCAACGTTTATTATTTTAAATATTTTACTTTTACGATTAGATTCTTCCAAATATTAAAACCGTATGAAATTAAATAACTCTATAAAAAGTGTATTTTCTGCATGTACAGTATTTACTGTAATTGCAATTGGATATACTCCAAACTTACAGGCACAAACTGCAAAAGTGATCAAAGTTAAAACAGACCATGCCATAGCTAAGGTGCAACCTAACATGTGGGGTGTCTTTTTTGAGGATATTAACTTTGGCGCAGACGGTGGTATTTATGCCGAACTGATTAAAAACCGTTCATTCGAATTTGCCAAACCACTAATGGGCTGGAGTATTAAGAGCAAGAAACTGCAGGAAGGCGAAGTTTTGGTGGTTAACCGCAAAGAGGTAAATACGGCCAATCCCAGGTATTTACAGGTAAAAAAACAAAATGAAGATCTTGAGCTTGTAAACGAGGGTTTTAAAGGCATTGGCGTAAAAAAAGGCCTTCGTTACGATTTTTCGTTGATGTACCGCCAGTCGGCTCCTGGTGTTAAACTGGTACTGATGCTTAAAGATGAGCATAATAATATTATCGGGCAGGGAACATTAAGCCCTGATCAGACCGGTAGCGACTGGAAAAAACAATCAGCTAGTTTTACGGCCACCGAAACCAGCCCTAAAGCTAAGTTTTCCATTTTGTTTCAGGGCAATGGAAATATCGATGTTGATATGATTTCTTTATTCCCTGCCGATACCTGGAAAAACCGTCCCCAAGGCTTAAGGGCAGACATGGTACAGCTGCTGGCCGATATGAAACCCGGCTTTATCCGTTTCCCCGGCGGTTGTATTGTAGAAGGAACCGATCTGGCCAATCGCTACCAATGGAAAAAAACCATAGGCCCGATCGAAGACAGACAGTTGATCGTGAACCGCTGGAACATGGAATTTGCTCACCGTGCAGCACCTGATTATTACCAAAGTTTCGGTTTAGGATTTTTCGAATATTTTCAACTGGCAGAAGATATCGGCTCAGATGCCCTGCCCATATTAAATTGCGGTATGGCCTGCCAGTATAACTCTGCTGAGGTGGCTTCACTGGATGAACTGGACCCTTATGTACAGGATGCTTTAGACCTGATTGAATTTGCCAATGGCGATGTAACCACCAAATGGGGCAAAATGCGTGCTGACCTGGGTCATCCGAAGCCTTTTAACTTAAAAATGATGGGCATAGGAAACGAAAACTGGGGACCGCAATACTTAGAAAGGGTAGCCATTTTCACCAAAGCGATTAAAGCGAAATATCCCGACTTTAAATTGATCAACAGCTCGGGAACCGGCCCTGACGGCGACCGTTTCGACCTGTTGAACAATGCCTTGAGAAGCAATAATGCCGATTTTATAGATGAACATTATTACCGTCCGGCCGATTGGTTTTTAAAAAATGCAGGGCGCTACGACAATTACCCACGCAACGGATCGAAGGTTTTTGTAGGCGAATACGCGGTACATGCCAATAGTAATATTACCGGCAGCAATAAAAACAACTGGCAGAGTGCACTTGCCTCAGCTGCTTTAATGACCGGACTTGAGCGCAACGCTGATGTGGTACAAATGGCTTCATACGCGCCCCTCTTCGCCCATATCGATGCCTGGCAATGGGCACCTGATATGATCTGGGTAGATAACCTGAAATCGTACGGTACGCCAGATTATTATGTGCAGAAGCTATTTTCGACCAATAAAGGAACCGATGTGGTTTCCATTACGCTTGATGAGAAAAATATTATCGGCCAGGATGGACTTTATGCTTCAGCGGTAACCGATCAGACCAAAAAAGAGCTGATCATTAAAATTGCAAACAACTCCGATCAGGCCCAAAACATCGATTTTGACCTTGAGGGAAAAATGAAACTAAAAAGTAAAGCTACCAATGAGGAAATAGCCAACAGCAGCCTGAATCAGATCAATTCTTTCGAAAATCCTGAAGCGGTAAGCCCGAAAAAAAGCACATTTAACTTAAAAGGCAAAAAATTAAATATTGCGTTAAAACCCTATTCTTTTAACGTAATCAAAATCCCATTTAACCAATAGACTTAACGAGATCACAATGAAAAAACTTTTCTTTTCTGCAGCTTTATTCTGTAGTTCCATTTTAGTGCATGCACAAAATGAAACCCAGTTAACCATTAAACCTGCCGGTAACCAGGTGGTTAGCAAACACATTTACGGTCATTTTTCGGAACATTTGGGCCGCTGTATTTATGATGGCTTTTGGGTAGACGAGAATTCGACTATCCCCAATAAAGGCCGGATCAGATTAGACATTGTTGATGCCCTAAAGAAAATAAAAGTTCCCAACCTGCGCTGGCCTGGTGGCTGTTTTGCCGATGAGTACCATTGGCGCGATGGCATTGGACCAAGAAACCAACGCCCCAAAATGGTGAATACCAATTGGGGTGGCGTAACGGAAGACAATAGCTTTGGTACCCATGAGTTTCTGGATCTCTGCCAGATGATCAACTGCGAACCTTATATTGCAGGCAATGTTGGGAGCGGAACTGTTGAAGAAATGGCTAAATGGGTAGAATACCTGAATTTTGACGGGGTAAGCCCGATGACGGCCATCCGCAGCCAAAACGGAAGAGAAAAACCCTGGAAAGTTTCGTTCTGGGGTGTAGGTAATGAAAGCTGGGGCTGTGGCGGCAGTATGACGCCTGCTTACTATTCTGATTTATACCGCAGGTATGCCACCTATGCGCGCAACTATCCGGGTGCACCGTTAAAAAAGATTGCCAGTGGAGCAAATTCTAGCGATTACAACTGGACTGAAACCTGCATGAAAAATATTGGCGATCAAATGTGGGGATTAACGCTGCATTATTACACTATTCCAACGGGTAACTGGGGCAAAAAAGGATCGGCGACCAAATTTGATGAAAAAGAATACTTTTCGACCATGAAAAACTGCCTGCAGATGGAGGAACTGGTCACCAAACATTCCGAAATAATGGACAAATACGATCCTAAAAAGAAGGTTGCGCTGGTAGTTGACGAATGGGGAATCTGGACAGATGTAGAGCCTGGAACTAACCCTGGTTTCCTGTATCAGCAGAACAGTTTACGCGATGCTTTAATTGCCGGTACTACTTTAAATATCTTTAACAACCATTCTGACCGCGTTAAAATGGCCAACCTGGCACAAACCGTAAATGTTTTACAGGCCTTAGTGCTAACCGAAAAAGATAAAATGGTACTCACCCCAACTTACCATGTTTTTGACCTGTATAAGGTGCACCAGGATGCAAAGTATTTACCAATTGCCTTTACCAGCCCTGAATATACAGTGGGTAATCAAAAAATTCCGGCATTAAATGTTTCAGCTTCGCAGGATTCAAGTGGCGCAATCCACATTTCGCTGGTTAATTTAGATCCGAATAAAAAAATTGCGTTAAGCACGGCATTAGAAGGTTTAAAATGGAGCTCGGTTAGCGGCCAGATATTAACTTCTGCAAAACTTACTGATGTCAATACCTTCAACGATCCGAACAAAGTTCATAATACAAAATTTACCGGTGCAAAAAAATCAGGAAACAGCCTGAAGGTAGAATTACCGGCACAATCGATTGTGGTTCTGGAATTAAAATAACTCAAAGATGAAATATAAAATCACAAGCATCATATTTTTACTGCTTTCGGTTACTCAAATATTAATGGGTCAAACCAGATACGAAATTGCAAGTCCTGATAAAACAATTACAGTTTCTGTTTTCCTTCAAGACAAATCGCTTTTTTACAGCATTAATAGAAATGCCAGCCCGGTATTATCCAATTCCTTACTTGGCTTGGTCAGGGAAGATGCTGACTTTTCCAAAAACCTGTCGATCCTATCGGTTTCTAAAAATGACCTCATCAAAGACAATTACACTTTAAAGAACGGCAAAAGATTAAACAATCAATACCTGGCCAACAGGAGAATTCTTCACCTGCAAAATGCCTCTTCCAAAAAAATCGATGTTATTTTCCAGGTGTCTGATGATGGCGTAGCTTTCCGTTATTACTTCCCTGATGGCGATAAGCAGCTCAAAAAAATAACCGAAGAAAAAACAGCTTTTCATTTCTTTGCCGCTACCAAAGCATGGATGCAGCCTATGGCGGTAGCCAAAACCGGCTTTGAAAGCACCAATCCGTCGTACGAAGAACATTATAAAAAAGAGATCAATGTAGGTACACCTGCCCCAACCGCTGCCGGTTGGGTGTATCCGGCGCTTTTTAATTATAAAGATACCTGGTTACTCATTACCGAAACAGGTTTAGATGGCAATTACTGCGCCACCCGGTTAAAACAAAATTCGCCCGATGGAAATTACCAGGTAGGCTTTCCTGATCCCAGAGAAGCTTTTACCAATCAGAATGTAAATCCCGAATCTACCCTGCCCTGGTATAGTCCATGGAGGGTAATCGCTATCGGCAGTCTTAAAAAAGTAACCGAATCTACCTTAGGTACAGACCTGGCTGATCCGGCAAAGGCAAACATCAACCCGGATTTATTCCCACCCGGTAAAGCTTCATGGAGCTGGATCATGCTGAAAGATGATTCGATTGTTTATGATGTGCAGAAAAGATATATCGATTTTGCGGCGGATATGAAATGGGAATACTGCCTGATTGATGCCGATTGGGATACCAAAATAGGCTACGAAAAAATGAAGGAACTGGCTGATTATGCCAAATCAAAAAAGGTAAGCCTGTTGCTCTGGTACAACTCGGCAGGAGATTGGAATACCGTAAAATACACGCCTAAAAATAAATTAACCACAAAAGAAAGTCGCCTGAAAGAATTTGCCTTACTTCAAAAAATGGGCATTAAAGGGATAAAAGTAGACTTTTTTGGAGGCGATGGTCAATCAATGATCCGTTATTACCTGGAGCTTTTTAAAGATGCGGCCAAATTTGGTTTAAGTGTAAACTGCCACGGTGCTACTCTGCCAAGGGGATGGCAGCGTACTTATCCGAACCTGCTTACCATGGAATCAATCAAAGGCATGGAATTTATCACTTTCAGCCAGTACGATGCCGACCAGGAGCCTACGCACGCCACCACCATTCCGTTTACAAGGAATATTTTCGATCCAATGGATTTTACTCCAATGAATCTCACTAAAATTCCAAATATTAAGCGCAAAACAACCAGTGCATTTGAATTAGCCCTTCCCGTAATTTTTCAATCAGGCATTCAACACCTAGCCGAATCTCCTGATGGGATAGCTACTGTTCCAGCTTACGTTAAATCGTTCCTGCAAAACTTTCCATCGGGCTGGGAAGATACCAAACTGATTGATGGTTACCCTGGTAAATTTGTAGTGATGACGCGTAAGGCAGGTTCAAAATGGTATATAGCAGGCATAAATGGCGAAGCCAACGCCAAAACAGTAAACTTTGATCTGGCGAAGTATAAAGGTAAAAAGGCAACATTAATTACCGATGGAAACGAAGAATTATCGTTTACCCGAACTGAAGTAAGCCCCAATGCAGATTTTAACATCTCCATGAAACCTTTCGGTGGCTTTGTAGTTGTTGTAGAATAACATAATGAAACGAATAGTATATATTTCCCTGGCACTGTTCACCTTTTTCCTTAGGGCACAGGCACAAAACCATAAAAACGTTTATCTTTTTGCCTATTTTAAAGGCAATGGAGAAGATGGTTTGCACCTGGCCTACAGTACCGATGCCTATAATTGGACAACCCTTAAAAATGATCAATCTTTCCTTGCCCCTACCGTGAGTAAAGACAAACTGATGCGCGACCCCTGCATCATCCGCGGGGCTGATGGATTATTTCATATGGTTTGGACAGTAAGCTGGAAAGATAAAGGAATAGGTTACGCCAGTTCAAAAGACCTGATCAATTGGAGTGAGCAACAATTTCTGCCGGTAATGGCCAAAGAAGAAGGGGCGCGAAATACCTGGGCACCGGAAATTACTTATGACAGGCAGACCAAAACCTATATGATTTACTGGGCAACGACCATTACAGGTAAATTTAACGAAACAGCTTCGAAAGCAGAAAGCGGCTACAACCACCGCTTATATTATGTTACCACTAAAGATTTCAAAACCTTTTCTGAAACTAAACTGCTTTACGATCCGGGCTTTAACGTTATTGATGCCACTATCGTTAAAAACGGTAAACAGTTTATCATGTTTTTAAAAGATGAGACCCCTCAGCCTGCTCAAAAAAACATTAAAATGGCTTATGCCGATCAATTGACCGGGCCTTACAGTAAAGCCGGAAATCCAATTACCGGAAATTACTGGGCTGAAGGACCAACAACTTTAAAAACCGGCAATAGCTGGATGGTGTATTTCGATAAGTACCGCGATCACCAATATGGGGCAGTCCAATCTGCTGATTTAAAAACCTGGACTGATGTTTCAGATAAAATTTCCCTGCCAAAGGGATTGAGGCATGGCACCATATTAACCATTAAAACAAAAGAACTGAATACCTTATTAAAGCAATAAGACCCTCAAAATCATCCATTATGCTCATGCTTAACTTGTTTATGCATGAGCATTTTCATGCTGAATTTATTTCAGCATCCGTTTAGTTTTTAAAACCCACTTCAAAACCTTTTCTACAGATCCTGAAACAAGTTCAGGATGACGATTTATCTTAAACAACTTACTTCACCAACCTCACTTCATATATATTGGCTATAGCCGATCCCTCACCGGCAACGAATTTCACTTCTAATTCTCCCTTTAACAACTCTTTTGGGATCTGGTATTCCTGCGTAAAAAAAACATTCCCCTTGCCCCCATCCAGCTTTACATTGTCAATTGTAACACCGTTGATCAGTATAGAGAAGTTTTTGTTCTTTTCCTGCCCAAAATAGGTTAATACAAGCTTATTGGCTGATAACTCTTTATTTTTAAGTACATAGCTAAACCAGGCTTTGCCATTTCTAAAATGTCTTTCCTGGTAAGTTCCGTTATCTGTTTGTTCTCCCTTAAAATTGTGGTCAGATTCTGGCTGCTGTTCACCTGTATTGATCAGATCGACCGTTTTCTGTTCCATTTTCATCTTTTCTTCTTCAGCCTGCTTAATCGCCTTTGCCCGAGCTGGCAATGCCTCAGCACTGCTGTAAGGAAAATATACCACATACCGCTTTTCGGCAAGGGTGTAAAAAGGAACTAATTTTAACGATTTGTATTTGGGCTGGAAGATCGCATTTTGAGCATTAAAAGTTAAGTTGTTTTTATCCGTCAGCATAATTTCATTTGCGAGCGTATTTTTTGCACCGGTAACCAATGGTGCATCAGCAATCGGCAATAAGGCTCCTGAAGCAATATGCCCCATCCTGCTGCCATCAGCAGTTAAATTCGGCTGGTTTAAAGTATCCAGTTCAGCAGCTAGCACAACCGGACCGTGAAGGAAAGCTACCCAATCAGAGCCATCGGGCATAAATTCTGTAGTGGTGTGCATCGGCAGGGAGATCTTAATCACATCGCCGGTACTCCAAATACGATCGATACTGGCAAACCCATTTGCCTCGCTTTTGGCAGTTACCTTTTTTCCGTTGATCAGCACAGCCATTTCCCCCTGCGCTGCCCAGGCAGGCCGACGGAAATGCAAGGCAAAACGCTGTTTGCTTTTTAACTGAAGTTTAACCGTTGTATACTCAGCATCCGGGAAAAGGGTTTGCTGCGTAAGCCGAATGCCTTTTTCTTTCCAGTTTAAGGTTGAAGGGATAAAAAGATTCACATATAGATCATTCGCACGGTGTGCATAAATCAGTTCTCCGTATTTTCCATGATTTTCCAATCCCGAGCCTACACAGCACCAGAAACTTTCCTGCGGACTTGAATAGGTACGGTAGTGACCTGGCCGCATGGGCGTAAAATAGACAAAACCGCCTTCGGGCCGCTGCGAAGAAAGGATATGGTTATACAGTGTCCGTTCGTAATAATCAAGGTAGGTATTGGAAGGAGCAGCTAAAAACAACTGTTTAGTCAGCTTCAGCATGTTGTAAGAATTGCAGGTTTCGGGTCCTTCGCGTGATTCGGTCATCGAAGAAAAGTTATTGGCAGGATGAAAATGTTCTCTTACGCTATTTCCGCCTATGGCTACTGTTCTATGCTCTACTACCGTTTTCCAAAAGAAAGCAGCTGCATCTGCCCAGGCAGCATCCTTATCCAGTAAAGCAATCTGTTCGAAGCCGATCACTTTCGGAATCTGCGTATTTGCATGCAAACCGTTCAGGGCATCTGTATTTTTTAATAAAGGATTGAGAATGGATTGATCTGAAAACCGTTTTGCCAATTGAAGATACTTCGGGTTACCCGTTATGGCGTAAACATGAGCAAAAGTTTCATTCAATCCTCCATGTTCGCTTTTTAACAATTCCTGTACTTGCTGATCGGATAAATTGGAGACCATATCGATACACCAATCCGTCAGTTTAAGGAGCATTTGCTTTGCTTTTGCATTGCCCGCAATAGCGTAAGCATCGTACAGCCCTGCATAAATTTTATGGATATTGTACAGGGGTACCCATTTTCCGTTCAGTGAAAAACTGGATGACTTGATATTTCCGGCTTTAATTTCTTTCCACATTTGCTTGCCACCCGGGATACCCGCCAAATAGCCATCGCCATTCTGGAGCTGACATTTATCCAGTTCGGCGATCATATATTCCATGCGCTCCTTTACCTTTATATCGCCTGTGGCTGCATACATTAAAGCAAGGGCCGATAAATAATGTCCGCCAATATGCCCGTCTAAACCCGTATTTTCCCAGTTTCCATAAGATGCAGCCTTCGGTTTTAATCCTGCTTCCCTTAAATATGGCACTAAAAGCCTATCTGGATCCAGCGATAACATATACTTTTTATCTGTTTCCTGGGCTTGTTTAAAAGGCCCATCGAGCAAGCGGACTTCTGTTAAACTAAATGGCTGTAAAGCAGTTTGCCCGAAAACAGATCCACACAAGGCGCTGATTAAAACGGTGGCAATTATTTTTTTCATTTTTAAAATTTTCTTAATAAACAGGTATTAGTTTCTATCTGGTTTAACATCAGCTGGTAAAATGGGTATATAGCCCTACACAACCGTTCCGGTACCAAATCAAATTTGTAATCGATTTTTCCGGTGCATGCATATAGATCTGAACACGAAGCCCGCAGAAATGAATGGCTTGATAAAATGTTGACTGCTCATACTACCCAGGTTTGCTTCACCACCGGCCCGGCGATTAACTTATCCGGAATGGTGTATCTGTAAAATTTGGTTAAATAAACGTCTTACAGACATTTATTTAACGAATATATAAAAACAATCATTAAATAGAACCGGGAGTAAGCAGAATATTAAAAAATTTAATGTCTTTTAGCTGATGTCGCACGTGAAGCAAACGTAAAAAATGACAAATATTTATTTTTTAATACTAATTAAAAATACAAATATATACAATATAAAATACAAAATAAATGCGTGCATTTTTTGATTAAAATACCGCAACATCATCTAATACCTGACAACAACAAGATAAATACTATTTCATAACATAAAATCAATAAAAATTTAACCTTTTTCATTTAAAAAACTAAAAAAAATTAAACACAAATCATAATAAATCAATTAATTACAAAAATTAATTCGTAAATTAACCCATTATTAATATTATCCCAATATATGAGGGCTTTTTTTGTATATGAATGTAAAACATCACCTATAAAAAAAGCATAAATGAGATTATTAATAAAATTTTGTTCATAAAGTTCATTTTTAAATGACAGAATTTGTAGTTTTACAAACACTTATTCAGTTCATTCATTTTTGATTTTAACGAACAATTTGACTTAACGAATTCGTATATTAGTCTAATTAATAATACACATTAATTATAACACTAAAAAACTGTGTTATTGTGTATTACGGCAGACATAAAGAACCATTATGTTTTGCTTTGAGTTATCCACCAAACAGAAGTAGTAGAAAAATCTAAAGCCATGAACAAACACGCTATTATTGGAACAACACCCTTCGAAATCCCTGACAGTAAATTGGTTTTACATTTACAAAAAGCAGATTGCTTTCCTGTTCTCAGTCTTGGACATGATTTAGCCGAAGCCAAAAACGCACTTCAATCCGTTTTAGCATCGGAACTCAACGATTTCGGTGTAAGCATTCATTCGGCCGCATTACTTGATATTGATCTGCCTGCCGAAGTAAGTTTAATTATCATGCCCTATGATTTTGCATTAAAAGCTAAAACCACCGCAAAAATCATCTACCAGGTGTTCGATCTCGATACTGCCTTAGCTGCACAAAAAAACGGTGCTGCCGGAATTATCGTAAAAGGTAACGAAGGGGCCGGCCGTGTAGCTTACGAATCTTCTTTTGTATTGTTTCAACGGATTATTAAAGCGGTTAACATCCCGGTTTGGGTTCAGGGTGGCGTTGGTATACATACTGCTGCCTCTTTAATGGCCCAGGGTGCAGCCGGGATTATATTGGATAGCCAGCTGGCCTTGTTCCCCGAGTGTTCTGCTCCTGAAGATCTAAAGAATGTTTGTGCTAAATTAAGTGGTACTGAAACCAAACTGATCGATAATTGCCGCGTATTGGCCCGTCCAAATTCGCCGGCATTGGCGGAAGACGCAGGTTATGCAGAGCTTCAAAAATATTTTAAGGGCTATGAGCTGGAAAGCAACTATCTTCCTATGGGTCAGGATATTGCGCTGTCTATCGACCTGGTAGCCAGGTATAAAAAGCTAGATAAACTGGTTTTCGGCATCAAAGAGGCCATTTACGGCCATTTAAAACAAGCCAAAGCCATTAATATAATTAGAGCAAACAACCCGCTTGCGCAAGACCTGAACATCACCTATCCGATTGCACAGGGGCCGATGACCAGGGTAAGCGATGTAGCACCATTTGCCGATGCCGTTTCTGAAGCCGGCGCCCTATCATTTATTGCCCTTTCCTTATTAAAAGGAGCATCGGCAAAAAACCTGATCGAAGAAACCAAGAAACTGGCAGGCGAAAAAACCTGGGGTGTTGGTATTTTGGGTTTTGCACCACAGGAACTCCGGGATGAGCAACAGGAATATATTTTAGCAGCTAAACCTCCTGTTTTACTGATTGCAGGCGGAAGACCTTCGCAAGCTAAACCCTTTGAAAAAGCAGGGATTAAAACCTTTCTGCATGTACCTTCTGCCTCCCTTTTGGATATGTTTTTAAAGGAAGGCGCCAAACGTTTCGTATTCGAAGGCCGCGAGTGCGGCGGTCACGTTGGTCCCCTGTCCAGCATGGTATTATGGGAAAAACAGATCGAACGTTTATTAAAGGAAGAAAATGCCGATCAGATCAGCGTTTTCTTTGCAGGTGGAATCCACGATGCTTTCTCTACTGCTTTTATTTCGGTAATGACTGCTCCTTTGGCTGCCAAAGGCATGAAAATCGGTGTATTAATGGGCACGGCCTACCTATACACCAAAGAAGCGGTAAGTACTGGCGCCATTTTGGATAAATTCCAGCAAGAGGCCATGCAGGCCAATGAAACCGTATTGCTGGAAACGGCTCCCGGACACGAGACCCGTTGCCTCAATTCTGCTTTCGCAACTTTCTTTAACGAAGAAAAACAAAAACTTCAGGCAGAAGGCCTGGATAAAAAAGAAATCTGGGCTAAACTCGAGTCGCTTAATGTTGGCCGTTTACGCATTGCCGCAAAGGGAATTGAAAGGCGTGGCGATGAACTGGTGAAGATTAACGAGGCCGAACAGACCGACCTTGGCATGTATATGATCGGTCAGGTTGCCCCCATGCATAAAGAAGTTATGTCGCTGCTTGATCTTCACCAGGATGTAGCCGACAATAATTATACCCATATTTTAAATGCCACACTTCCTGCGCCTCCTGTTAAGAAAACAAAAGCACTTGATGTGGCCATTGTGGGCATGGCCTGTATCTTCCCGGGAGCCAAAAACCTCGAAGAATACTGGCGCAATATCATTTTGGGCAAAGATTCGGTAACCGAAGTGCCTGATGAGCGATGGAGCAAAGAACTGTATTACAACCCCGATTCTACCGATGGGGATATGTCGCATTCTAAATGGGGCGGTTTTATTCCGAGGATAGATTTCGATCCACTGGAATTTGGCATTCCTCCACAATCGCTTGCCGCTATAGAGCCTACCCAACTGCTTACCTTACTGGTAGCCAAACAGGCTATGCAACATGCCGGCTATGCCGATGGCGGCGTAGATAACGAAAATGTTTCGGTGATTATCGGTGCCGAAGGTGGAAACGACCTGGCCAACAGCTACAGCTTTAGGGGATATTACAAACAGGTTCTTGGCGAAATGCCGGCCGAACTGGATGCGGCCTTACCTAAAACAACAGAAGATTCTTTCCCGGGCATTCTGGCCAATGTAATTTCGGGCAGGATCACCAACAGGTTGAACCTGGGCGGCAGGAATTATACCGTTGATGCCGCCTGCGCTTCATCACTTGCCGCAATTGACCTCGCTTGCCAGGAATTGTTCCTGGAAAAATCGGATATGGTTTTGGCCGGCGGAGCAGATCTCCACAATGGGATTAACGATTACCTGATGTTTTCGAGCACGCACGCCCTTTCTAAAAAAGGAAGATGCGCCACTTTTGATGCCGAAGCCGATGGAATTGCCCTTGGCGAAGGTATTGCCATGATTGTACTAAAAAGATATGAGGATGCTTTACGCGATGGCGATACCATTTATTCTGTTATTAAAGGTGTAGGCGGATCCAGCGATGGGAAAAGCCTTGGTTTAACCGCACCACGTAAAAACGGACAGGTAAATGCCTTAGAGAGGGCTTATAACCAGGCAGGGATTACACCTTCGCTGATCGGTTTGGTTGAAGCCCATGGCACCGGTACCGTAGTGGGCGATAAAACCGAAATCAGCGCCTTAACCGATATGCTCAACCAATCGGGGGCAACTGCCGGACAAACGCATTTAGGATCAGTGAAAACGCAGATTGGCCATACTAAATGTGCCGCCGGTATTGCAGGTTTAATTAAAGCCACCTTATCGGTTTACCATGGCATTAAACCGCCAACCATTAACTTAAAAACCCCTAACAGCTTCTATAATCCGCAAACCAGTCCTTTTGCTTTCCACACCGAGGCCGGTTTATGGATGGAAGAGAAAAGATACGCAGGCGTTAGCGCGTTCGGTTTTGGCGGAACAAACTTCCATGCCGTACTGGAAAGCGCCAAAAACACAGCAGATAAAAATTCGATCCTAAAATCCTGGCCATCAGAACTCTTTGTTTTCAGGGGCGATACTTATGAAGAAGCCAAAACCCGTGCCATCTCTGTAAAAAACCTTTTAGAACTGAACGACCAGATCGAACTGAAAGATATTGCCTATAGCCTGGCAACAGCAGATACTAAACCGGTTCAATTGAGCATCGTAGCCAATAACGCCGAAGACCTGGTAATGAAAATCGACCTTGTTCTGTCGGGCGTTGAAAGCAAAGACACCTACCTTACTCAAAAACAGGATGGTAAAGTGGCCTTTATGTTCCCAGGGCAAGGAAGTCAAAGGGTTAATATGGCGAGAGATCTTTTTGTGGTGTTCCCTGAAATGAGAAAACTGCTAAAAGCTTATCCTGAATACGAAAAAATCTTATTCCCGAATACCGTATTTAACGATGCCGAAGCAAAAGCACAAAGAGAGCGGATTAAAGATACCCGCATGGCCCAACCACTACTGGGTATTGTAGACCTCGCAATCGCTAACTTCTTAAAATCACTGGGTATTGTTCCCGATATGGTTGCGGGCCACAGTTATGGCGAATTGCCTGCGCTTTGTTTTGCAGGAGCCTTTGAAGAAGAGGCTTTGGTTTACCTGAGTGCAGAAAGGGCAAAATCGATCTTAAATGCGGTTGAAAATGGCGATCCGGGCACCATGCTTGCCGTAAGCGCCAAACAGGAAGATCTTACACAATACCTGAGCAACATTGAAGCGGTTTATCCGGTAAACTTTAATGCACCAACCCAATGTGTAATTGCCGGCAGCACCGAAGCCATCAGCAAATTAGCTGCTGTTCTAAAGGAAGCTAAGGTATCTTTCCGTCCGCTTGAAGTAGCCTGCGCCTTCCATAGTCCTTTGGTAGCCAAATCTAAACAGCTTTACCAAGATGTATTATCAGGCGTAAATTTCAGCGACCTTAAAATTCCGGTATGGTCTAACACTACTGCCAAAGAATATCCAACTAAAGCTGATGCAGTTAAAGAACGTTTGACCGACCATTTGATAAAACCTGTCCTTTTTGTTGATGAGCTTAGGGACATGTATGCTGCCGGAGCCAGGGTTTTCGTAGAAGTTGGCCCTGGCAAGGTGCTCAGCGGATTAACCAAATCCTGCATTGGCAAAGACGAAGTGATCTTACATACAGAAGATCAGGGCCAGAACAAACTCAGCAATTTATTGGGTACACTGGCCGGTTATATGGCTACCGGTCGCGAAATCAAACTCGAAAAATTATTCGAAGGCCGTTCTGTTAAAACCATTAAACTGGACGAACCTTCCAACTATAAGAAAAGTCCGGCCATCTGGTATGTGAACGGTCAGCATGCTGTTCCGTCAACCGGTAAACTTCCGGCAAATGGCGCATCACCTATTACTAAACCGATTACCCTTATGAATAACACCTCTACACTAACTGAAAATCAACAGGTTAATAACTCCGCCAAAGACTTGATGATGCAGGAATACCTGTACAGCATGAAAATGCTTATTCAAGCCCAACGCGATGTCATGCTTTCCTTTTTAGGTCAGGCTCCTGCCGCCATGCCTTCGCCGGTCATTAACCAACCTCTAACATCATATCATACTCCTCAGCCCGTACCTGTCGAAAACCAGATTACAGTAAAACAGGAAATACCGCAAGCACAAACCATTGAGGCAATCCCTCCTGCAGCGGTGCAAAAGGATATCAAACAGGTGCTTTTGCAGATCGTTAGCGACAAAACAGGCTATCCGCAAGAAATGCTGGGCATGGAAATGGATCTTGAGGCCGATTTAAGTATCGATTCGATTAAACGTGTCGAAATTATCGGTGCCCTCCGTAACGAACTGGGTGGTTTTTCTCAGTTGAACCTGCCTGAAGATAAAATTATGGAGCAGCTTGCCGGACTTAAAACCTTAAGCAGCCTGGTAAACTGGATTACCGAAAATACGGCACAACCCAAAACTGTTGTTGCTGCTGTTCCGGTAGCACCGGCAGCCAGCGAACCTGAACAGGCCAAATTTTCTCTTGATCAGTTAAAATCAGTCATACTTGAAGTAGTGAGCGAAAAAACAGGCTATCCTAAAGAAATGCTGGGCTTGGATTTAGATCTTGAAGCAGATTTAAGTATCGATTCGATCAAAAGGATGGAAATTATTGCCTCGCTTAAAGAAAAGATCGGTTTTGGTTCGCAAAGCGACCAGGCTGATGATTTAATGGAAAAACTGGCCGCCATCAAAACCCTGAATGCACTGGTTAACTGGATTGCAGAGGTTGAAACGGAAAGCTCGGAGGTGCTTACAGAAGCAAAAAAGCTTATTGAGGAGAGCATCGACGATCAAACGGTTAAAGAAAAATTATCCCGTTTAAGATTCGAGCTGACTCCTGCTGCATTAACCATCACGGAAGCAGCCATTTTAAAGGGACAGCGTTTTGCCCTGACCGATGATGGTGGCGGACAAGCGATGAAAATCAAAAAAGTGCTGGAGAAACATGGTGCCATTGCCGATCTGGTCAACTTTGAAGATCCGCTGGATGGTTACCAGGGCCTGATCATCCTGAACATGTTCGAAGCGCAACGAAAAGTGGGTATCCTGGATCATTTTGCGACCATTAAAAAATTAAATTTTGATACCGTAAAATGGGTATACCTGATCGCAGATACCAAACAATACTTTAACGATCAGTCCGACATTTCTTTCTTAAGAAATTACCAGGGTTATTCTGGTTTCTTTAAAAGTTTAGACCGTGAATACGAGCATACCAAATGCCGTTTCATCAGCCTGGAAACCAAAATGACGCCTGATGAAATCACCAATATCACCTTAAACGAAATCCTGAACCCGGACAAGCCTTCAGAGATCATTTACAACGACAATAAAAGGCATATTATGGAGCTGGTTCCGCAGCCTTTAATCACCGAAACCGACGCACATATCCATTTGGATAAAGATGCAGTGGTGATGGTTTTAGGCGGTGCACAAGGCATAACTGCCGAATTGATGATCCATTTCGCAAAAGATTATCCTTGTACATACATCCTGGTAGGCCGTTCAGCCAACCCGATCGCCTCTGCTAACGAAGCGAGTTCTTCATTAAAAACCAAAGATGAGATCAGGCAATACCTGATTAAACAGGGCGAGATTAAAAAACCTGCCGAAATTGAACAGGAAACCAACCGGATTTACAAAAACAACCAGATTCTACGCAGCATTAAAACCCTGGAAGAAGGTGGTTCAACGGTAATTTACGAATCCTTAGACTTAAAAGATGAAGAAGCCTTAACGCGCTTAATCAACCAGGTTTACCAGGAATATGGCCGTATTGATGGTGTGGTACATGGCGCAGGTTTGCTGGAAGATAAATTGTTCAGCAGTAAGACTTCTGAATCTTTCGGGCGTGTTTTCGATACCAAAGTAACCCCATTAAGGGTATTGGCCGAGCAATTACGCCCGGAAACCCAGTTTGTAATTCTTTTCTCGAGCATTGCTTCTGTTTACGGAAACCGCGGACAAACCGATTATGCCGCAGCAAACAGCGTAATGGACAAATATGCCTGGGCCTTAAAACAGAAAATTCAGGGCAAGGTAATGGCCATTAACTGGGGGCCATGGAAAGGTGCAGGCATGGTTTCGCCAACCTTAGAGAAAGAATACCAAAGAAGGGGAATTGCGCTGATCCCTTTACAGGACGGTATGGAAACGTTTTTGAACGAACTAAAATATGGTAAAGAAAGCCAGGTATTGATCATGGCCGGAAACACCTGGACATAGAAGACCCATTGCTAATATTTTTAACTGATAGCCATCATAACGCTGTATTTTAAATATAGAACTGTCATCCTGAGCTTGTCGAATGACCTTTCTTAAATGGCTTACATAGCGTCTCGACGGGCTCAGTGTGGCAAATTTGATTGAATCACCAATAGGATACAGCCTTATGATGATCGCGTTAGTTAAACAGGGTAAAAAGTTAGTACAGTTAAATTAATGGAACCAAGATTAGAAAGGTCCCCTAAGCGAACAAGATGAAGAAAAGCGATGTAGCAATTATTGGAATGTCATGCATTTTTCCCGGTGCAAAGGATATGCAGGCTTTTTGGGAGAATATTATTAACCGGGTAGATGCTACGCAACAGGTTCCGGCCGACCGGATTGATCCCGTACATTTCGACAAATCGGTAAGCGGGGTCGATCGTTTTTATTGTAACCGTGGCGGCTTCATACCCGATCATCAGTTCGACCCACAACGGTTTGGCATTTTACCATTGGCTGTTGAAGGTACTGAACCGGATCACCTGTTAACTTTAGACCTGGTTCACCAGGCACTGGAAGATGCAGCCGTATTTGAAAAAAAATATTCCCTTGATAAAACAGGCATTATTATCGGCAAAGGAAATTATGTAGGCCCTGGCGCAACCCGTGCCATCGAAATTGTGCGCACAGGCGAGCAGATATCGAGTGTATTAAAAGATTTGATGCCACAACTTACCGAGGCTGAAATTGAAAAGGTAAAACACGAATTCCAATTGCGTAAAGGCCGTTTCAGTGCCGATACTGCCATGGGGCTAATCCCTAATTTAGTAGCTTCTTTAGTAGCCAACCGGCTTAATCTGGGCGGACTGGCTTTTACTTTAGATGCTGCGTGTGCCAGCTCACTCCTTGCAGTAGACCATGGCGTACAGGAACTAAACAGTGGCCGTTGCGACATGATTATTGCCGGTGGCGTACATTTAGGTCAGAATGCCGCTTTTTGGAGCATATTTTCCCAGCTGGGTGCTTTATCCAAACAGGAAAAAATTAAACCTTTTGATCAAAATGCCGATGGTTTGATTATTGGCGAAGGCTGTGGTTTTGTGGTGCTTAAACGCCTCGAAGATGCCATCAGGGATCAGGACAAAATTTATTCGGTAATTAAAGGTGTAGGTGTCAGCAGCGATGGCAGCGGCACCAGCGTCATGAGTCCTTCTGTTAAGGGCCAGTTGAAAGCCATTACCGAAGCCTGGAAAAACGCAGAACTGAAAAGTAAAAATATCGGCTATTTAGAAGCTCACGGTACCGGCACACCACTGGGTGATAAAACGGAGGTAGAAACCTTAAAACAATTTTTCGGTCAGGATGCCGGCCTGCCAAAGGCAGGTATCGGTTCCGTTAAGTCGAATATTGGCCATGCCATGCCGGCAGCAGGTATTGCGGGTTTAATCAAATCGAGCCTGGCATTGTATCATGGCATCATCCCTCCAACGTTACATTGTGAAGAGCCTATGGCTCAACTGGCAGAAACCCGTTTTTCGGCCGTGCAAAAAGCAATAGACTGGAACGAATCAGGCTTGCCTAAACTGGCGGCAGTAAATGCATTCGGTTTTGGAGGAATTAATGCCCACGTGGTTTTAAGTGCTTACGAAACCGCCAAAAAAGATGAGGTTTTGGTCATCGCAAGACCAACTCATGAAAGCCTGATCCAATCGCTCGAAAATGGCGATTATAGCGTTGGGCAGGGTAATTTCAGGTTAGTATTGTTTAACCCTGGTGCTGAAAGGATCAGAAAGGCCTTAAAAATTGTAGCAAAAAATTCTCCCTGGAGAAATAAACAGGATATCTGGTATACCAATAAGCCTTTATTGGCAGATAATGGTAAAATTGCTTTTGTTTTTCCGGGCCTTGACGGGCTCGCTGGCGGGGAAGTAAAATCTGTTGCCGAATATTTTAATATCGATATCGATGAAAACAACAAACAGGAGGGCCTGTTAAGCGAGGCACTTCATATCCTGAACAAAAGCAGTGTTTTAGATCAGGCGTTAAAACAACTGGGCGTTAAATCAGATATGAATGCCGGGCACAGCCTTGGCGAGTGGCTTGCAGCAAGATCTTCAGAGCTGGCAGAAGAAAGTTCCGTAATGAATTTACTGAATGTACTCAACCCGGAAACCTTCGAACTGAAAGATTCGCGTTTTATTGCCGTCGGTTCCGGTTTAGATAGCCTGCAGCCCATTATAGAAAGCATCCCGGATTTATACCTCTCGAACGATAACTGCCCACAACAGGTAATCCTTTGCGGCAGTAAAAATGCACTCGATGAACTCGTTCCGATTTTAAAAGCGAAACAGATTTTCCATCAGATCCTTCCATTCCAATCGGGTTTCCACTCCCCTTTTGTGGCCGATAAGCTGGGCCTGATCCTCGAAGGCATGCAGGATATGCAGTTCAGGAAAACGACTACACCGCTTTGGTCGGCTACTACTTTAGAAACTTACCCCGAGGGTTTCGAAGCCATCCGCCAGTTAAGTGCCGAACACCTGATCAAACCGGTGCGTTTCCGTGAACTAACCGAAAAATTGTATGCTGAAGGGGCGCGTGTATTTATCCAGGTGGGTTCTGGCGGTCTGGTGGGCTTTATCGATGATACACTAAGGGGTAAAGATTTTAGCACCATTAGTGCCAATGTGCCGATCCGTTCGGGCATTACGCAACTGCAAAGGGTTTTGGCCGCACTTTTTGTCGAAGGAAAGGAAATCGGGCTTCATTATCTGGGCAACATCAAATCAGCACCACCTCAAAAAAACAAAGGGATTAAACTCGAACTCGGTTCGCCGATTATCCATAACCTGCAAACCCTTAAAGGCTTAACCATTAAACAACCAATAAAACCCAAAACTTTTGAGGAAGCAAAACATCCGGTATTACAGGCCTTTAATGAGAATGTGCTGGAAATGATCAACATGCAGAGCGAGATGATCGAACTATTCGAAAATGCCGCTTTACAGACCGATCAGCCGGGCAATTGGGTAACTGCCCAACCAATAAAACCGATCAGGCAGCCTTTCAGCCAAAAACTCGATGTAAGCCTGGAAAACTGTCCTTACCTCATCGATCACTCCCTCTTGCGGCAGCCAAAAGGCTGGCCAACAGTAGAAGATATGGATCCGGTGATCCCGATGACCATGATTTTTGAAGTGTTTGCTGAGATCGCCAATGCACAATCGCCCGGAGAAAAAGTGCATAAAATTATGAATATGCGTGTTTTTCAATGGATGAATGTGGTTAAACCTTTCCAGGAAACCGTAACAGGCGAGTGGAAAGACGAACAAAGGGTTTACCTGAACCTCGAACGTTTTGCCAATGCAGAAGTACAGCTTGCAGCACAGTTAAACGCTGCTCCAAACCGGAATTTCGATATCGGAAAGTTACTGAATATCGACCGAAACACTGAGCAGATTTACGACGCACACATGTTCCACGGACCTGATTATCAGGGTATCAAAAAATTAATCGCTGTTGGCGAAAAAGGAATTACCGGTATTATTGAAGCTGCAGGCGGAAAGGGTTCCCTGCTCGATAATGTGGGCCAGCTGTTTGGTTTATGGCTCCAGCTTACGCTAGAAAAAGACCGGATCGCTTTCCCCGTTAAGATTCAGGAAATAGAATTTTTCGGAGATATGGCCGATCAAAAAGGCACCTTCGAATGTACCTGCGTGCTTACCGAAATTAACGATGAATTTGCCACGGCCGATATCGTAATGAAAAGGGATGGCGTTACCTGGTTGATGATTTCAGGCTGGCAAAACCGCCGGTTGGAAATAGACGAACCACTTTGGAATGTATCAATGTCGCCACTCCACAACCGTTTATCCGAAGAAGTTGCCCCTGGCGTTTTCTTTTTCGGCAATGCCTATTCGCGTGTGGTATCGTGGGATTTTATCCTGAAAAGATATTTCAACCAAACAGAGAAAAAGCACCACCAGAACCTGTTGCCAAACAAAAGAAGAACCTGGATGATCAGCCGCGTGGCGGCAAAAGATGCTGTTCGGAATTTACTGAACATACAGAAAAATCAGGCTTGTTATCCTATTACTTTCGAAATTTATTCTGATGAATACCGTAAACCTTATGTTAAAGGTGGCTTAACGGATAACATCAACATCTCGATTGCGCACAAAGGTACAGATGCCGTAAGCATAGCCCGTTTTAATGAACCGGTGGGCATTGATATCGAACACATCGAAGAACGCAGTGCAGGCTTTTTCGATCTTGTATTTAACGATCATGAAATGGCCTTGCTCGAAAACCGCGACAAAATCGAATGGGCAACCCGGTTCTGGGTAGCCAAAGAAGCCTATGGCAAATACCTGGGCAAAGGTTTACAGGGCAACCCCAAAGCCTATACGGTTGAAGCAATCAACGGCGAAGAATTACGCATCAATAATACCACAATCAAAACGATCAAACACAAAAACTATATTATCGGATGGACACTATCACTACAAAATTAAGCAGCGAAGAAATCTTCAACCTCATGAAACAATTTATCACTGAAGTAATCGGTGAAGAATTTGTGGAAGAAATGGATATCACCCCTGAAAGTTCTTTCACCAAGGACCTGGAAATGGACAGCATTGAAATTGTATCATTCTCTGAAAAAATTAAAGCACATTTTGGCGATCAGATCGATTTTACAGGCTGGTTATCTTCGATGGATTTAGATCAGCTGATCAACTTAAACCTGGGCATGATCATCTCTTATATCGAAGAATGCCAGTAGTAACGGTAAACGGCAGATCGGTCCATATTCAGGAGCTTAACAAAGAAGCTGCTGAAACCATCGTCCTTGTGCATGGGATGTTCAGTAACCTGTCTGTCTATTATTTTAACATCGCACCGCTATTGGCTACAAAATATCACGTGGTACTTTACGACCTGAAAAGCCATGGCATGAGTGAAAAGGCACTAACAGGTTACGACCTCACCAGCATGACCAACGACCTGCTTGCACTTTTAGAGGCGTTAAAGCTGCAAAAGGTACATTTAGGCGGATACAGTTTCGGTGGATTAATTGCTTTAAAAATGGCCATACGCTTTCCCGAACGCATCAACAAACTGGCCGTAATTGAAGCACCGGATCCGAATGACGATAAAACAAGGGGGATTATTGATGAATACAGCCGAGAGTTTTTAGAGCATTACGTTGAAAATTTCACAGATACTACAAAAGTAAAAATGGGTAAAAGACAGATGGAGCGCAACCACCGCATGTACGAATACCTGTTTTATCAGACCTCGATTAAAACCGATATGGAATTCGAAAAAGACTTTTTTGGCAGCCCTGCAATCGAAACCATAAAAAAGCCTGCATTATTGTTGTATGGCACCGATTCCAATTGTTTAAACGCAGGAAAACACTTGGAAGGGCTGATCGAAAACGCCTCCTTATCCGCTGTCCCGGGTGATCATAATATCCCGATCCAGCAACCATTGGTTATTGCTGAAGCATTATTAAACTTCTTCCAGGAAAAATAAATTAAACACAGATGGCAAAATTCGTATTTGTAGTTCCTCCCCTAACCGGCCACATTAACCCAACTTTGAGCATGGGGGCAGCATTATTGGAAAGAGGCCACCGTGTAGGGTGGATTACGTTAGATCAATCGTTAGGCGATAGGCTTCCTGCTGGTGGAGAACTGCTTGTGATCCGTTACGACCAAAGCGATCAGCAGAAAAAAGATTCCGAAAAGTACCTCGATATCATTAGCAAAAAAATTGTGTACGGTATTGATAGCATTAAGTTTCTGTACGAGGAAGTATTAATCCCGCTTAACAGACACAGCTACGAAGGCATTGCAGATCTGCTGGATCAGTTTAAGCCCGACCTGGTAATTACCGATCATCAGATGTTTGCCGGTGCCATAGCGGCCAGTAACAAAAACTACCCTTATGTTACTTCAGTTACCGCTCCCGCAGCGATTAAAGTAATGGATGAACTGCCTAAAGTGCACGAATGGGAAGTAAATCAGATTGTTGCACTGCAAAAAGAATTCGGTATAAGCGCCGCGGGTTCTATTGCCTGCTCTGAGCTGGCCACTCTGGTGTTTACCTCGCGCGATTTTTTCGGAGAGATGGACTTACCGGAGCATTTTAAATTTGTAGGCCCTGTTTTTAACCGCCGTAAAACCGCCATTCCTTTTCGGTGGGAAGCCTTTCATACCAGCAAACCTAAAATATTGGTGAGCATTGGTACCACCTTCGATCATGAACATAAAAAAGCCTTTTTTGCCAAGGTAATCGAGGCTTTTGAAAACGAAGACCTGCATGTGGTGGTGGTTTCCGATCCTGCTTTGTTCGAAGAATGGCCAGCTAATTTTACCGTACAGCGCCAGGTACCGCAATTAGAACTATTACCACACCTTGATGCCGTAGTTTGCCATGGCGGACATAATACCGTTTGTGAAACTTTAATGAACGGACTGCCAATGGTGGTCATCCCGATTGCTTATGACCAAAGCCATGTTGCCGGAAGGGTTTTCAGGGTTGGTGCCGGAGAACGCTTAAACTTTAACCGTTTTAAAGCCGATCACCTGAAAGAAGCGGTAAACAAAGTGCTGCAGAACGACAGTTATAAATTGGCTGCAGAGCAAATTAAACAATCCTTTATTGAAGCAGGCGGAACAGAAAGTGCCGCCGATTTACTGGAAACTTTAAGCAACAGAACCTCAACTGTACTCATCACTTAACCAATAACCTTATGTCAAAATTCCTTTTCGTTGTTCCGCCTTTTTTTGGTCATATCAGCCCAACATTAAGTATTGGTGCAAGTTTATTGGCCCGTGGCCATGAAGTAAAATGGCTCGGCATCACCCCACTGGCCAGGGTGCATTTACCTGAAGGAGGCGAATTCATTTATCCTGAAGAAGACCTGGCCGAGTATGCCGACGAAATACAACGCATTTTAAAACGCCAGGATGATGGCCCGGCATGTTCCGGTCCGGAAGTAATGAAACTCGCCCTCGAAGAGACTTATGTGCCTTTTGCCAAAATGATGATGAAAGGACTGAACAACTTTGTTGATGCCTGGAAACCCGACGTTATTATTAACGACTGCATTACTTTTGCCGGTGCATTAAGTGCTTATATAAAAGGCATTCCGTCGGTAACCACTACACCCGTTCCGCCAGATGTAATGGGCGATACCGCTAACAGTGCACCCAAAATATTCGAATGGCAACAAAACCTGATCAAAGGTTTACAAAGGGAAGTAGGCATTTACAGTGACGATATACACATCCACTCGCATGAGCTGAACATGGTTTTCACTTCTCAGGCCTTTGCCGGTTTTGAAGAAAAGCCACCGCACATGCATTTTGTTGGCCCGGTAAAAGGCAGGCCAAATTTAGCACCCTTTGATTGGGAACGTTTGAGTAAGGTGACCACTCCTAAAATATTTGTTTCATTAGGTACTTTACTCGTAGATATCCGTGCGGCATTTTTCCAAAAATTGATAACTGCTTTCGAAAACCAGCCTGTAACTATTGTAGCGGCAACCAATCCTGATATTTTCGAACATTGGCCGGATAATTTTATTGTGAATGGTTTTGTGCCACAATCAGAATTAATGCCACATATGGATGCCGTAATTTGTCATGGCGGTTTTAATACCGTAAACGACACCTTTACCAATGGTTTACCCATGTTGATTACCCCAATTGCTTATGACCATTTTCATACAGCTAAACTAATTGAACAGGCAGGCTGTGGCATCAGCATCCGGTACAAGC
This sequence comes from Pedobacter zeae, assembly GCF_014196715.1. Lineage (GTDB taxonomy): Bacteria > Bacteroidota > Bacteroidia > Sphingobacteriales > Sphingobacteriaceae > Pedobacter > Pedobacter zeae. The sequence continues at coordinate 182,321 of NZ_JACIEF010000001.1, read as the reverse complement.
GTTTACGCACCAGCGAATTAAGAGAGACCGTTTTTGAGCTTTTGGAAAATCCGAAATACCGCCAGGCCGCACAAAGAATAAGAGAAACTTTTATCGAAGCCGGTGGCAATGATAAAGCGGTACAATTGCTCGAAGATTTTGCTGAGGTTCACAGAGTTGTCAATCTTGATGGCCCTTTTGCCTAGATTGCGAAGAGCGGTCGTCATGCTGAGCTCGCTTCAGCATCTTGCCTGTTATTAAGATCCTGAAATAAAGGATGACGGGACGATCAAAAATTAACAAGCCTGGGAGGTAATAGCCATTCCGGCAACCGTCATTTCGACTGAAGTGCAGTCCCGAGGTTAAGTCGGGAGAGAGACCTATCTAAACAGATCTCTCGACTGCGTTACACTCCGCTCGAGATGACGGAACGCATTACAATAAAAAAAATGAAAAGAAAACTGCTATTTGGTGAGCGGATGTTATTTGGAGATGGCAAAAGTCCGTTTAACATTGTTATACCCTTCAAAATCAGGGGAAAAATAAAAGAAGCGGATTTAAGGTTTGCTTTATTTAAAATCCAGAAGAAACACCCCTGGCTAACCGCAGCCATACGTTTTGATGAAAACAAAAAGCCCTGGTTTGTAGCCAATCTTACCGAAACGTTCGTAATCCCCATCCGTATAGTGGATCGTTTAAACGATGAACATTGGGAGCAGGAATCTACTCATGAATGGAAAACGGTTTTCGATGCCACAACTGCACCGCTTTGCCGCATGACCTGGCTAAGAGGAGAAAATGTTTCCGAAATCCTGATGGTTTATCATCACTGCCTTTGCGATGGTACTGCCGCGCTTTCAATTTTAACCGAACTGCTTCAACTTTTAGATGATCCGGATGCCGATATTGGCAGGGAAATGCCGATTATGGGCATAAAAGATGTAATCCCTGCAAAGGTACTGAACAGCTACCGCAACCGTACCAAAAACGGTTTAATAGGGAAAATTGCTACGTTAGCCCTTTGGATGATCCCGGTCAAAAAAGTAGCCGTTGAGCGTAAAAAAGATTTTATGCTTCATTGGAGATTCGACCAGGAATTAACAAAAGAGATTATCCTCTTTTGCAAAAACAATCAGTTCACCGTAAATACATTGCTTAGCGCTGCCGTTCTGACCGCATTTAAAGCAGTAAGAAAAGAAAAAGCCTTTAACAAAATATCGCTTCCTGTTGATATCAGGAACTTTAATCCGATTATTAAAAAAGACCACATTTTTGCCTTTGGTTTAATGATTGTACTTTCATTATTGCCACAAAAAGATTTCCTGGAAAATGTGAAAGCCTTACAAAAAGAGGTAAACGATAAATCGGCCAAACTCAATCCCTACAGTTTAATGATGATGATGGAGGCTTGTCACCCGGCACTTCAAAACTTCACCAATTTCTTAAAATACGGCAAATCAAGCAACGACTGCATGTTTTCTAATCTGGGTAAAATCGACATCCCTCATCAATACCGGCATTTTGAGGTCGAAAGCATATTTAGTCCGTCTGTAATGGGACCATTGGGCAATACCACTACCATGATCGTCTCCACGTACCGTAACCAGATGGATTTCACTTTTGTAGCCAGCGAAGGATACGTACCCTATGCAGAAGCCGAAGCCATTAAAGAAAAGCTGATCGCAATCCTTAAGGCCCAGGTAGGGCAACCTGTTGAAATTTTAAGCGCAACCGCATGAAAAGAAGATTAATTTTAGGAGAACGGATTATGCATGTGGATGCCAAAACACCATTAAACTGCGTGTTTGGCGCTAAAATATTAGGTACTATCAGGGAAGAAAACCTGCATCAGGCATTGTTGAAAATCCAGCAGAAACACCCGCTGTTGCAGATGAATATCGATGCCACCGGCAAAATACCCTACTTTGTACTGAACGAAAACATCGGTAAAATCCCGGTCAGGATTACCGGTCGTTCTACTGATCAGGATTGGTTAATACAATCAAAAGCCGAATGGTACAAGCTGTTTGATGCCCAACATGAGCCTTTGGCAAGGTTGGTCTGGCTAAAAGGCGAAACAGCATCCGATCTTTTGCTCGTACTTCCGCATTGCATCTGCGACGGTACCACCATATTAAACCTGATGCGCGAGCTGATCACGTTAATTGATAATCCCAAGCAGGAACTCACTCCTTATCCGTCGTTTTCATCCGTAAATGACCTGCTGCCCGAAAATTTTTCCATTACCAAAACCGGTCATTTTAAAGGAAAGATTTTTGCCGCCCTGGGCCGTTTGTTTTTCTTTTTTAAATCTACTTCCAACAAGCATGTAGACCGGAGTAATTATGCCGTTCACTGGAAAATGAGCCAGGAAGATACCCAAAAACTGTTATTAAAGTGCAAAGAAGAAAACACAACCGTACATGCAGCAATCTGTGTAGCCTTTATGGAGGCTTTTAAACACATACAAGGCACTAAAGCCCATGGCAAGGTTATCTGTCCGGTTGATATCAGGCGCTTCGTAGCGGCCATTAAACAAGATACGATGTTTGCCTTTGCCCCAATAGTGGAGCTTAAACTCGATCAGGCTGAAAATAGCTTTTGGACAAAGGCGCGGGCTTTAAAAACCGATTTGGAAGCAAAAATCGGCGAAATGAAGGTTTACGACCTGTTAAGCATGAGTGAATATTTTCATTCATCGGTAAATAAAATGATCGGCTTTTTAAAAACCACAAAAGGTACCCACGATGTTACCCTAAGCAACATGGGCCTTTTAAACGTACCGAAAAACTACCAGGATTTTTCTATAGAAACCATATATAGCCCTACTGTAGCTTTTCCATGGAAAAATGCCAATACTTTAGTGTGCAGCACCTTTAACCAACAACTGGATTTCTCTTTCATGTCGAACGAATCTTTTTTGAGGGAGTTTGAAGCCTGGCAGATCAAAGACCGCGTAATGGAACTCATTAAGGAAAATTTAAACGAATTGGCCAATGCCTGATCAAGCGGAATATAATGAGGAGGCAAAAGTATCGAACTGGCGAAAGTTTGTGCGTAAAAATCTGCTCATACACCTCGTTCCAAATACAGTATTGAATACGGTAGTACCCTATTTTGCTTTTAAAGCACAAAATTCGGTATACCTGTTTAGCGGCGAGCAGAATCTGGCCCGCTTTTTACTACCCATGTCCCTACTGCTTCCCTTTATGATCACGCTCGATATTTTGAAGAAAATAAAAGAACTCCAACATACCGGAGCCATCAATTACAACGAAGAGATAAAAATTACCGGCTATCCTTTTATTCTGAAAAAAGCTGGCTTAAATGGCCTGTACAGCATCATGATCGTATTTGCACTGATGCTCGCCTTACACTTCTCTTTTCCTAAAAATCACGATTTTGGTATTACACCATCTGCAATATGCGCTGGGTTGTTGGCGGGTTTATATTCCATTACCTTTTTTTATCTCGCCATTAGGAGGTTTAAAAATGACGCATATAAAATAAATTATCCCTCAGGATCACACCGCGAATAATGAAAAACCACTATTCCAACCAAACCATTTGCGTAAAAGCACCATTGGTTGCAACGTCCCAGGCCTCTACCCTAACCCACTTACGGCCTTTTAAATTTACAGGCCAACTGTAATCTCTTTTCCCAAAAGCCTGGGTAGTATTTAAATTAATGCGATTACGATATACCTTTGCGCCATCACCCGATACAATTTCGACAAAGCTTAAGGGAAATGTCCAGTTGAGTTGCATATTGATCTTTGCTTTTCCGCTATGATCAATCTTTAATGTTTCTCCGGCACCTTTTCCATTAATGTTAAACTTTGGAATCAACACCTCTCCGGTAGAAACAAAAAATTTGCCTTCCCGCATTACGTCTAAAACAGGTTTCCAACCATCTGCATAGTTTGGCAACGTATCCATCTGCAAATAATTCACATTTAAATGCGCGTACATTTCATTTTGCTCAGTAATGGTAAAGATGTCGGCTTCAGAAATAACATGTTTTTTCAGTCCCCAATTGGCCATATCGTCCATTAAGTTCAATACCCTTTTACTTAAGGTTGGCAGGGAAAGATCGCCCGGAATAGCTTTCCAGGCGGCGCCCATAAACGTCTCTGATTTAAAAAAATCTTCTTCTCTATATTGGTCAGGATAACCTGTTGAGGCTTTTGTCCGGGCATGGGCAGTCCAGGCTAAGCCTTGCTCCTGTTCCAATAGTCTAAGCATTTCTGCTTTATCGTTTATGCGGTAAACCTTACCATATTTCGGGTCGTTGGTTTCGAAAGGCAGATCACTTTTTCTCGACATCACCCAATAAACAGGTTTCGGAAAAAATGCGAGCCAATGGCCTCCATAAAAATTATTAGCCTCTTCTCCGGGTAACAGTAAGAAATCAGGATCAGATAACCTTTTGGTTTGTTTAAACAAGGCATCTAATTCTTTTAAACGTATCGAATCCGGTCCTTTAGGATGTCCGGGACCATGAAACTCGGCAAGCTTAACAATATTCAAACCTGCCTTTTTTAATACCTCCACAAATTCAGGCTTTTCCGGAACAGGTTTTCCGCTCAGTACCACATCCGAAATAAATTCATTGTGGAAATGGCTAGCCATTGTTTTATAACCTGCCAAAGGCACATAAGTATCCTGATGTGTAAACTTTTTAACTTCTTCTAAAGCTGTATTTGCACTGCCGTCACTTAACAAACAGAAAAAATTAAGGCGCTGTTGGGTATGGGGTGGTGCATTAAACCAGGGCACATAACGCTTATCACCCAACGGATCCTGCCTGATACCTATACCAAAGTCGGGGATTAAGTTTAAATAGTTACTACCCTTCCAGGTAAATTTAAGGTTAAAAGCTTCATCTAAAGGATAAAAGTATTGGTGCGGCGCTGGAAAGACCGCCAAACTTGCGCCATTATTTTCGCCGATAACCGTCCGGTATTTTACCTCCAGGTTTTTAGCCGGATCTGTTTTAACTCCCTTTTCCGTCTGAAGATTTCCCTTTACGTCAGACCACGATATGTTTGCCCAGACATCTTTTTTACTTGTTAAGCCGGCATCATATAAAATAGCAGTCGAATCTCTTGGGGTAGATACCACAGCCGCAACATTAAATAAAGGGCTTCCATTATAAAGTGTGATTTCTAAAGCGCCGCTAAATGTTTCGCATTGCATGCCTGATATTCTTACAACCGTTTGCGAACCCTGCGTAGAAACACTTGCATTACCCTTTTCGAAGTTTATAAGATTTGTGGTATAAGGCCTGGTCGGAACCCTGTCGAAAAAAACATCCCAGCCCCCACTGTTCTGACTTAAGGTACGTTTACCTATTCTTAGCACAAATGCAGGATCGAGATGAGCAGCAACTTCTTTTAAGGCACCCTGCTTTCCTAACCACAAACTTTTAAACAATGGTTGGTTACGATTAAGGTCGAGAATCATTCTGCCTACTGCTCCTTTACCAACCGGCCAGGTAAGCACAAGTTCTTTTTGACCGGAAGAAACAGTAGCACCATTAGCCTTAAACGCTTTTAGGTTTACCTGGCTTTGCGCATTAAATGCCGGAACGCATATTATCAATAATGCAAAAATAAAACTCCTCATACAGCTTAATCGTTTTAGTAAAGATATATGAAGATAATAATTAAGTGCAGAACATAAAATGTTTGCTGTTTTTAAGCATTTTATTCATTATTTATTTTTTTTCCAAAAACAAATATCATTACTTAACTTAATGTTGATTTAAACTAAACATTGTGCACCCTATACTCATCAGAAATAACGTTAAAATCCTTGGCGAAGGTAGCCAGGTAATTGTATTTGCTCACGGCTTCGGCTGCGCACAAAGTTCCTGGAAATTTATAACAGATGCTTTTCTGCAAGACTACAAAGTTATATTATTCGATTACGTTGGATCAGGTGATTCAGACCTGAGTCAATATGATAAACATAAGTATGCTACTTTAGAAGGTTATGCATGCGATGTAATCGACATCATCGAGGCGCTCGAACTTTCTGAAGTTATTTTTATCGGCCACTCGGTAAGCAGCATGATCGGCATGATTGCCGCCTTACAAATACCGGCTGCATTTAAAAAATTAATTTTTATTGGTCCGTCGCCAAGATATTTAAATGATCGCGATTATATCGGCGGATTCAACACCGAAGATATTGAAACCATATTTGAGCATATTGCCGATGATTATATAGCCTGGAGCAAGCAATTGGCGCCTGCGGTGATGGATAATCCATTAAAGCCTGAACTGACTGATTTTTTACAGGAATGCTTTGAAGCTACCGACCCCAGCGTGGCGCTGGCTTTTGCTATGGCTACCTTTAAAGCCGATTATAGAGACCAATTAAAAAACCTCGAAGTGCCCAGTTTAACCCTGCAAAGTTCGGACGATATCATGGCTCCCTTATCAGCCGGCGAATTTATCCATGAAAATACACCAAAGAATTTTTTGGTGGCAATGAAAGCTACCGGCCACTTTCCGCACATCAGCGCACCCGAAGAAACCATAAGGGAAATAAAAGATTTTATCGAAGATATCAGTTTAAAATCAGCAACTGAACAGCTTTACGCTTCCGGAAAATTTTCAAGTATTGATCATTAAAATCCAATAACAAACAAAAAGTACAGGCCGTTGGCCTGAAACGCCTGTACTGCATCATCCTATTCGCAGTTCGCCACAATCAATTACTCTGCCCTGCATATCCATCATTGGTTCTGATCTCCTTCCTGTCAACAGCTTGCCGGCAGGTCAGCATATGGTCTTTTCTCTGGATCCTTTTCAATTAACTTCATATCAGGGCATATCAATCTCAAACTTAGCAGGTGTATGCGGTGAATAGCTAAGTTGCGATAGAATATCAGTCTTCAGCAATAACCTTTAATGCCCGGACCGGCCTGCAAAATTAATTCTTAGACTGGTGGCAGTTACACGCCCTATCCCTTATAAACAATTCATTACTATCTGATTACATTACCACTCCAACCGGGAATAACGTGAAAATATTTTCAAAATGAATAATGAACAAAATGAATAATATCTATATTTGCAAAAAAATTACTTCGTTTTTTAAAATATACGCATTCCTTTCGTCTAGGTAATTTACCTTCCCAGAGACTAAAAAATAGTCAATTAGACATCACAGAAGTAGATTTTTGACACTTAGTTTGAAATCATCAATCAAAAAAGAACAAAAAAACAAAATGAACAAAATTAAAACAATTGCATTTGCTGCATTAAGTATCCTTTCTGTTTATAATGCAAAAGCTCAAAATTTTAAAGAGCCGGTAGGCTATAAACTTAAAAACGGCATGAACATTATCATTTCTGAAAATGATAGGTCGCCAAAGGCATACTCAAGTTTTACCTTGGATGCTAAAGCATTCAGCGATAAAAAAGATGGTGTAGTGGAGTTGTTAAATGCCGTTTTAAACGAAAATGTACGTAAAAACGCAAACATCAGTTTTAAAGATAACAGTGGCAAACTGGCTACCGCCAATGCCGATCTTGAAAAAGATTTAATTGAAATGGCTTCTTTAATCCAGAATGCTACCATCGATCAAAAAACCTTTAACCTGGCGAAAGCCAAATTAATGGCCAGCATTAAATTGCAGGACTACGATTTTGACCAAACGGTAAATGAAAACTCGATCAATGCATTAACCCTTGCCGATGTTAAAGATTTTTATAGCCAGATTTCTCCTGAAAAAACTTTTTTAACCATTGCAGGAGATGTGGAATTAAATGCCGCTAAAGCTTCCGCTAAAAAAGCTTTTGGTAACTGGAGCAAAACTCAGGAAATTGCTTCAACCGTTGCAAAATAATTACTAAACCAAACCATACAGCCCCCTGGTAGTAATCAGGGGGCTTTTTTTATGCCCAAAATGTTACAAGAGTTCCACTTTTAGTGGCCCATATTCCAGGAATCAATCAATATATTCGTTTTAAATAAAATCTTCATTTCTGAAAAAACCGACAGATGAAAAAAATCTACCTCCCGCTACTTTTTGTTACCGTAAGTTTATCGCTGCAGGCCCAGGTTGTGGTGAACCGGAACCCCGATATCGATAAAATGGTTAAAGCCGTAAACCAGGATTCGCTAAAATCATATATCAGTAAACTGGTTTCTTTCGGAACAAGAAATACACTTAGCGATATTAAAAGTAAAACGAAAGGGATCGGAGCCGCCAGAAATTGGGTGCTTGGCAAGTTTAACCAGTTTGCCAGACAAAGCAATGGCAGGTTAACCGCCTATTTAGATACTGCCACTTTTAAACCTGATGGTAAAAGAGTAGACCAACCTACACTTTTGGGCAATGCCGTAGCCGTACTTAAAGGCACCGATGCCAGCGATAAACGTGTATATGTGGTGAGCGGCCACCTCGATAGCCGTGTTACCGATGTGATGAACAGAACCAGCGATGCACCCGGTGCCAATGATGATGGCAGTGGTGTTGCCGGCGTAATGGAGGCCGCAAGGATAATGAGCCAGTATAAATTTCCGGCAACTGTAATTTTTGTAGCGGTAAGCGGCGAAGAACAGTCTTTACTGGGCTCTGGTTTTATGGCCTCAAAAGCAAAAAAAGAAAACTGGAATGTAGATGCCATGTTAAACAATGACATGATCGGCAGCAACAATAGCAGCGAAACCCAGATCATCGATAATACCCGTTTACGCGTATTCAGTGAGGGGTTACCCGCTTTCGAGCTGGATAAAAATGCAAAAAGCATCCGCCAGTTTGGTTTGGAAAATGATGGAAAAAGCCGTCAGTTGGCACGGTATGTTAAAGAAATAGGTGAACGTTATGTCGATCAGCTGGAAGTTAAGCTGATTTACAGAAACGACAGGTTTCTTCGCGGCGGCGACCACACCCCATTTGTAGAAAACGGTTTTACAGCGGTTCGCATTACCGAAATGAACGAGAACTTCGATCACCAGCACCAGGACCTCAGAACCGAAAAAGGCATTAAATATGGCGACCTGCAGGAATTCATGGATTTCGAATACCTGCGTAAAAATACCGCTGTAAATATTGCTGTTTTGGCTAACCTGGCAAAAGCCCCGTCGGCGCCCACCGACGTAAAAGTAGATGTTAAAAACTTGAGCAATTCTACTTATTTATATTGGAAAGTGCCTGTAAATGGTACAGTAAAAGGCTACTATGTACTCCTGCGCGAAACCAGCAGCCCGGTTTGGGAAAAGAAATTCTTCACCACTGCCACCGAACTCAGGTTACCTTACAGTAAAGACAATTATTTGTTTGCCGTACAAAGCATTGGAAACGAAGACAACGAAAGCCTGCCTGTTGTTCCGGGCATAGGCAGGTAAAAACATTTTAGGGTATACCTGTGTTTAAACCTCAAATTTGCCATATGAAATTTAAACCGCTAGCTTTTATTATTAATATAGCCATTACGCTGGGCGTTGGTGCCCTGGGCGGATGGGCTACGGCCCAATCGGTCAGAACCTGGTATCCAACACTCCAAAAACCTTCATTTAATCCCCCTAACTGGCTTTTTGCGCCCGTTTGGACTACGCTTTATATATTAATCGGCATTGCGGCTTACCTGGTTTGGACCCGGCGCGATAAAATTGTTCATTTCCCGCGCACCGTTGCCATCTACCTTATCCAGTTAATTTTAAACCTTTGCTGGTCGTTCATTTTCTTTTATCTGCATGAGATAGGTTTTGCCCTGGCCGAAATCATATTACTGCTGGCCATAATCATCCTTAATGCACTTACGTTTTATAAAATCAATAAATGGGCAGGCCTCCTGTTTATCCCATACATCTTGTGGGTTGGTTTTGCCGCATTTTTAAATTATAACATTTTCATATTGAACTGATATTAAAAGAAAAACCCTTATTTTTAGGAGTGGTAACTTTTAAACGATTTTTGCTGATCCTTTTCGTTCTGTGCTGTAACCGGTTGCAGGCACAAAAGGTTGGTCTTGTTTTTAGCGGTGGGGGCGCCAAAGGATTGGCCCATATCGGTACCTTAAAGGCTTTAGAAGAAAACCACATCCCGATTGATTACATTACAGGTACATCTATGGGGGGTATTGTTGGGGCCATGTATGCCGCAGGGTATAGCCCTGAACAGATTGAAAAAATAGCGCTCAGTAACGATTTTCAAAATTGGGTAAATGGGCGCTATACCAGCGATTACACCTATTATTTTCAAAAAAATGCACCAAATGCCTCAATGCTGACGGCAAAGGTAGCCATTGATACGGGTTTCCATTTTAGTTTCCGCTCCAATCTCATAAACGATATTCCTTTAAATTTTGCTTTTTTAGAACTTTTTGCCCAGGCATCTGCCGTTTCTAAAGATAATTTCGACCATCTTTTCGTCCCTTATCGCTGTATGGTTGCAGATGTGCTCTCCCAAAAAAGTATTGCAGTAAGCAAGGGAAATTTAGCCGAGGCAGTAAGGGCAACCATGACGGTTCCGATCATCTACCGCCCAATCAAACTGGACGGAAAATATGTTTTTGACGGCGGACTGTACAATAATTTCCCTGCCGATATCATGGAAAGAGAATTTAAACCAGATGTGGTGATCGGTGCCAATGTTTCTTCCAAAACCTACAACGAATACCCTAAAAATATCGACGACCGGTTAATGAACCGTTTTTTGGTATACATGTTCTTGTCTAAATCAGATTCGACCATGATCGGCAAAAACGGGGTATACATCCAACCCGACCTGACGGGCTACAGTGTTACCAATTTTGCACCTGTATCAGAACTGATCAAAAAGGGATATGATGCCACGATGGCCGATATGCCCAGGATCAAAGCCCTGATCAGCAAAAGGGTGAGCGATGATGAACTCGCTAAAAAAAGGGAAAAATTTAATGCTAAAAAACCTGATCTAAAATTCAGCAGCATTATGGTAACCGGCGTAAACAACCAGCAGAAAAAATATGTGGAACGTCTTTTTAAAAGCGATAAAGTTACTTTTAACCTGGAGGATATTAAACGTGGGTATTACAAGCTGGTTGCCGACCAGACTTTTGAAACAGTATATCCAAAAATTTCTTATCAGGCGGCAACAGACAGTTATACTTTTGAAGTGGTGGCCCAGCCTAAAAAGAGTTTCAAACTCGAATTAGGGGGCAATATCTCTACAAGGCCCATCAGCAATGTTTTTTTAGCCGCCCAATACAATTACCTCAACAGGAAATCCTACACGTTTGGAACAAGCTTTTATTCCGGCCGTTTTTACGAATCGGTACAGGTAAATGGCCGGGTAGATTACCCAACCAGGCTGCCTTTATTTCTGGCGGCCGAGTTAACGTATAATCACTGGAATTTCTATAATACCAGCCAGATATTTATTGAAAACCCGCGTCCTATTTACATTGAGCAATCAGACCGGAAGATCGATCTCATGATGGGCATGCCCCTAAATTACAACACCAAAATTGTTCTGCACTCTACATTCATCAACAATAACGACCGTTACAGCCCCAACAACACCTTCGCTGTGGGTGATTTGCTCGATCAAACCATTTTTAACGGTTACAGGGGTTCTTTAAACCTGGAAAAAAATTCGCTGAACCGAAAACAATATGCCACCAACGGCCAAAGCTTTTCGTTAAGCTTTAGTTATACCACTGGTCGCGAAAATTATAATCCCGGCAATATTTTCAGGAATACCCCGGGTTTTGTGAAGGTTCCGGGCAGTAGCCGGCTACACCAGTGGGGCAGCATCAAACTCACCCAGGAAAATTACTTTCTACACTATAAAAAATATACTTTGGGTTATATTGTGGAAGGCGTTATCTCCAATCAACCGTTATTTAGCAACTATTATGCAACGCTTTTAACTGCTCCGGCCTTCTATCCCCTGCAAGATAGCCGCTCACTGTTTCTGGATAAGTTTAGGGCAACTACTTACGCCTCCGGTGGAATAAAAAACATTTATAATGTTAAAAAAAATCTCGATTTTAGACTGGAAGGTTATTTATTTTTACCCCATAAAGAGTTTGAGCTGAATAATTTCCAGGATGTAGATTATGCCAAAGCCATTACAAAATTACGTTACGCAGGTACTGCGGGTTTAGTTTACCATTCGCCGCTCGGTCCCGTAAGTTTAAGTTATAATTTATATAATGATGCAGTTAAAAGAAATGGTGTATTATTGCATATCGGTTATTTAATTTACAATAAACGTTCTATCGAATGAAACGAATCTTAATCTTGTTATCGTTATGTTTAATCGGTTTTTCAGGCTCGGCCCAAACCGCAGGCATTAATAATTTTCTGGTAAAGGAAAATTTGCTTAAAAACAATAAGTTAGCCATTATAGCCGCCGATTCGCTAAACAACCCCAACGAAAATATTAACGGAACCTATACCTTTAGTGTAAGCGGTTTTACACAGATCTTAAAGTTTAACGATGGCATTGCCGTACTACCCTTACCCATCGATAAATCTACCTTCGTTTATATTAAGCATCAAAACGACTCAGGTACACATAGCAAGCTCGTGTATGTTTATAAAAAAGATAGCGATTTAAGTCCATATGCAATAAATAGCCTATGGCTTTTTATTATCCCCATCGTGCTGATCATTATCGCATTTGCTTTCCGCAAGCTCATCATATTTGTAGTAATCGTATTTTTAGTATTTGTTTATTTTAACCATAGCAACGGGCTAAATCTTTCTACCTTTTTCGAAAGTATTTTTGATGGTTTGAAGAACCTCGTCTGACGTTTTCTGAATTAATTTTTCATCACGAATCGTCATTGCGAGGCTGGATAAGCGCGAGCCGAAGCCATCTCATGTCATAATTTTTTTTATTCTTTTTAGAAAAGCAATTCCTGTGGTGCTTCGGTTCTACCCGTCCCGCCCTTGGCTTAACCCCGATAAATGTTCAATAAGTTAAATTACACTTCGTCGGGGTAACGCTGCCGGTCGGGTTTAGTTAACAACAGCCCGTTTTTCTATGGAATTCTCCGTGTTCATCCGTGTTTCCATGGCAAATATAAATAGGTGATTATCGGTGGTGTCTGATGTTACCATCTGACACAAAAGTAAAAACGTAGTTGCCAATAGCTGTGGATTAATAAGTTAAATTACACTTCAATCGGGGTAACGCTGCCGGTCGGGTTTAGTTAACACCAGCCCGTTTTTCTATGGAATTCTCCGTGTTAATCCGTGCCTCCGTGGCAAATATAAATAGGTGATTATCGGTGGTGTCTGATGTTACCATCTGACACAAAAGTAAAAACGTAGTTGCCAATAGCTGTGGGTTAATAAGTTAAATTATACTTCAATCGGGGTAACGTTTCCGGTCGGGTTTAGTTAACACCAGCCCGTTTTTCTATGGAATTCTCCGTGCTCATCCGTGTTTCCGTGGCAAATATAAATAGGTGGATTATCGGTGGTGTCTGATGTTACCATCTGACACAAAAGTAAAAAC
>NZ_JACIEF010000001.1:88807-168773 GCF_014196715.1 Pedobacter zeae | reverse complement strand
ATGGAATTCTCCGTGCTCATCCGTGTTTCCGTGGCAAATATAAATAGGTGGATTATCGGTGGTGTCTGATGTTACCATCTGACACAAAAGTAAAAACGTAGTTGCCAACAGCTGTGGATTAATAAATTAAATTACACTTCAGTCGGGGTAACGCTGCCGGTCGGGTTTAGTTAACACCAGCCCGTTTTTCTATGGAATTCTCCGTGCTCATCCGTGTTTCCGTGGCAAATATAAATAGGTGATTATCGGTGGTGTCTGATGTTACCATCTGACACAAAAGTAAAAACGTAGTTGCCAATAGCTGTGGATTAATAAGTTAAATTACACTTCAATCGGGGTAACGCTGCCGGTCGGGTTTAGTTAACACCAGCCCGTTTTTCTGTGGAATTCTCCGTGCTCATCCGTGTTTCCGTGGCAAATATAAATAGGTGGATTATCGGTGGTGTCTGATGTTACCATCTGACACAAAAGTAAAAACGTAGTTGCCAATAGCTGTGGATTAATAATTTATTATAATCACCGTTTATTTGCTAAAAAAATTAGTAAATTTGCTTTATGGAAAATCTTTTTTTGGTCTGCCTGGTTCCGCCTGTTTCGATAGCTGAAGACATCGACGAAATCAGAAACTACATTTCAGCGCAGTTTAATGTGCACGAATCCTTAAAAAGGCCGGTACATATTACCTTATACCCACCGGTTAAATTATCGTCGTTAGCAGCAGAAAACAGGTTTTTCAACGCATTGGAAGATGCCGCTTTCCATGCTCCGTTTACGCAGGTGTTAAAAAATTTCAGTTCATTCCCCGAACATACTTTTTTCCTTGATGTAGAAAAGAACGAGGGTATTATGAACCTCGAAAAACAGCTATCAAAGGCCTTACAGCCCTTAAAGCTGATCACGAAAAAGGAAAAATTCAATCCGCACCTTACCCTGGCATTCAGGGATATCAAACCGGTTTTTAAACAGATTACCGCGGCGTTTAAAGACCGTAAATTTAAGCGTGAATTTCCGGTCTCTTCTTTTTCTGTTTATAAACACCAGGATAAAAGGTGGCAACCCTTTAAGGAGTTTAGGTTTAAAAACCCCGGTACCAGGGCCACAACATTAAGCCTGTTTGCTTAATCAGAAAGGCATGCCAATACCAAAGTTATATTGCAGGAAACGGTAAGTATCAGGGCCGTGTGTGGCGTTATAATTGTTTTTAAATTCTCTTGCCCCTGATAAAAATTTACCAATTACCCATTGATCTGAACCTGTAAACTGTGGATCTTTGAGCTTTAATCCAACATCGAACCTAAATACAAAATATTGTACATCATACCTGAGGCCTACGCCTGTACCAATGGCAAGCTGTTGTACAAACCTGTTTAATTTAAACACGGTTTGCTCATCAAGTGTGGGAGTGGCAACGAGAATTGATTCGCCCTTACGGAGGTTCCATACATTACCGGCATCAACAAAGGCGGCTCCTTTTAATGTTGCTCCAAAAAACTTTTTGGCCACAGTAAAACGGTATTCGAGGTTGGTTTCGATGCGCATGGTTCCGAGCTGATCGAGCCCAAAAAATGCTCTTCTTAAGGTATCGCTTCTTAAAAGCCCCCGGTCATAATTCCCCGGACCAATGGTTCTGGCCTGCCAGGCCCTCACCCCGCTTGATCCGCCAGCAAAAAATTGCTTTTCGAAAGGGATACCCGTTAATACCGAATTTCCATACGCATAAGCCACCCCTGCATTTAAACGGGCAATAAACTGTTTATCGCCACCCAGGTGTTTGTACCACCTTAAATCAACCTCAGGGCGCATGTATTGGTTAAAAGGCAAGCCTAATATTTTTGCAGGATCATTGTTTGCAGGATCGCTTTTTTTACCCCCTAATTTGGATATTCCCTGCAACATATTGCCGGCAATATCCATTCCGGCCCTTAAATAAACAAAAGAACGGTATTCATTCAGTTTATTTGCATTTAGGGTATAAGTATACTTCATTCCCAGGGTTAAATCTTTCCGGCCCAACAATGTAGAATAATAGAGGTTATTTAATACGGTCTCTGCATCTACATTAGGATCCAGGTAGCCAAAACGGTATTCAAAGTTTAAGGGCGTAAAAGAGTGCAGCTTGGATTTCGTTTCTACCCAATCGTAAGTGATCGAATTGATGAAAATCCGTCTTACCGATACATCTTTTTGCAGGGCGTAGATATAACTACTTGAGAAAGTAGTATGCGGCATTCCATTGCCCCCTAAATTAGGGTTATAGAAAGGGATCATTAACCTTGGCACCGTAATACTGGCACTGATCGAAAAATCACGCTGATAAATATCACTAAAAGGTTTGGCTCCGTTGCCTATCCTCGATTGCAAACCACCTTTTAACTGCAGTTCGAACCGTTCTGCCCCTCTAAAAATATTGTTGTTAGTGTAGGTATTGCTTAAGTTAAAACCAACCGTACCACCATTAAACGGCACCTCACCCTCAATACGGTTACTCATCACCTTTTGCGGGATTAATTGTATGACGGTATTAATCCTGTTCGAGGTGCTATCCCTCCTGAAATAATCGATTTTAACGTTTTTGAAAATATTCAGTTCGTACAGGCGGTCATACGTCAGGTTCTCATTCCGGATATCGTAAAGTTCCCCCTGCTTTAAAAAGTCGTACCTCACGATCGGATTTCGCCTGTACCGTTTGGAAAAATCGGTAAATATGATCCCATTTACCGTATCCTTGCTCAATTTATAGCGCACAGAATCCGGAAAACCATCCGGATTTGGTGCAATAATCATATGCGTATACCCGATATTAAACTGTTTGTGGCCTTCAGCAGGTTCGGTTACATTTAAATTTAAATCAATTTTATTGGTTTTGGAGGTCGGCTCCGCACCATAAACATCAAAATTTACATAAGGCCTTAAAAAATAGAAATAGCCGTTTTCTTTCATGATGCGGTAAATCTGTTCCCGCTCGTAGGTTAGCGAATCTTCATCGTACTGCATGCCTTTGTGCAGGTGGCTCACCCCGGCTTTATTAGATAGGTAAAGGTTTCTGATATTCGCATTGGGGATCGAATCGGTCAATTTATCAATAAAATAAGCCGGTCCGGGTTTTGCACTAAAAGTTACCTCGGCCTTCTTATTCGCCACCTTGATAGCAGAAGTGACCTCGGCCTGGCGGTAACCTTTACTTTTCAGGAACTTCTGTATCTGCGTTCTTGAAATTTCTACAAGCGTACTGTCCAAAATAGCAGGCGGTGTACCAAAAGGCTTGATGTCATTGGTTTTGTAGCGCCCATTTTTGGTATTGAACAGGTTGTATAAAGGCACCTGGATACTGAGCTTGGAAGCAGGCCGGAGATCTTTCTGAACGTAATTATAAGCCTGCTCTTCAAATTTCTTGTCAACACTATCAATCGTTACCTTTTTAACGATCGATTGGTAATCGGCAATGTATTTTGTTGATGAACAGGCCTGAATTAAAACAATAATAAATAGTAATATTGCAGTGCTTTTCAGTTTAATATTTATCAAGTATTGGTATGCTTTCAAAATCACAGATTAGTTTTATAAAGTCGTTACATCAAAAAAAATACCGTAAAGAGCATGGTTTATTTATTGTTGAAGGCATAAAATCAATAAAAGAGTTTATCCGGTCAAATTACCACATCCATACCATATTTTATAACAGCGAACAATACAATTTGTTACCCAAATTGCCTGCAAATATAAACTTATTTGAAGTAAAGAACGCTGAATTAGACAAGATTAGTACACTGCAAACCCCACAGGGCTTTTTAGCCTTGGTCCACATCCCTAAAAACCAACCACTGGAAGAAAGAGAGCTGAAAAATCAGTTCACCCTGGTTTTGGATGGCGTGCAGGATCCGGGCAATATGGGCACTATTATCCGTACGGCAGATTGGTTCGGTTTTAAAAAGATTATCTGCTCGCCCGACAGTGTGGAAGTATTCAATCCCAAAACGGTACAGGCCACCATGGGTTCGCTGGCAAGGGTAACTGTTTTCGAAACAGACTTACCCGCATTTTTGGCCAGCAACAAAATCCCGGTATTCGGTGCTTTATTGGACGGTGCATCGATTTATAAAACAGAATGGGGCAATGAGGGCCTGGTTATTCTGGGCAATGAAGGCAAGGGAATTTCGCCCGAAGTGATTAAAAACATCACTAAACCGGTAACCATTCCGAGGATCGGCGAGGCCGAATCTTTAAATGTTGCAGTGAGTGCTGCAATCTTTTGCGCTGAATTAGTGCGGGTTCGAAATTAAATTGAGATATTATTTGCGGGCTAACGAATAATTGCTATTTTTGCAGCCTTGAATTTAAAGGTCGAGTGGCCGAGTGGCTAGGCAGAGGTCTGCAAAACCTTCTACAGCGGTTCGAATCCGCTCTCGACCTCCATTTGTACAAATAAAATAATAAAAGGTTAATACCATGGCAGTTACCAGATTAAAAAGAAAAGACAGAAGAAATAAAAATACAGCTCACCAAGAGGTAGCATTTTTAAAAAGAGCAACTAACATTGAGTTGGGAAGCCGTTCTGCACAGCCTAAAAACGATCAATTAGCTAAAAACAACGCGGTTTTAGCTGCTTTGGCAAAATAGTTTTTAGAAACGAAAAATTTTTAAAGCATCCTTCTGATCAAAGGATGCTTTTTTTATGCATGAGTATTTTTGATATTATTGTAATGCTAAGCCTCTTTTCTAAATCTACCGTCATGCTGAACTTGTTTCAGCATCTTTACTGAAAGATAGACCCTGACCACGATTAGCTACATGGCAAATGAAAATATAATTTCTACTTGTAAAAAAAATTCAAGATGACGAGGTTACGCTAACAACCTAAAACCTTAACTTTAACCTATCAGATTTTTACGGAGAAATATGAACCTTACCGAAACCCTTTCAACCCTTCAATCGCTTGCAGACGAGAAAGTCCGTAAGCAACACCTTAAAAACGGAGCCCGCGAAAATCTGTTCGGGGTTAAAATGGGCGACATCAGAACCCTCGCCAAAAAGATCAAAACCGATCATCCGTTAGCCTTACAGTTATGGGAAACCGCAAACATCGATGCCCGGATGCTGGCGATTTTAATCCTTAATCCCAAGCAACTTTCAGCTGTCGAAATAGAAAACATGGTTGCATCAGAAGAATTTGCCTGGGCAGCCGACTGGTTTTACAATTATGTGGTTAAAGAATATCCTGAGAAGGAACAGTTCCGCGAAAAATGGATGAACTCAGGCGATAAGATGCTTGCCCGTGCAGGCTGGAGTTTAACCAGCGGGCGCATCGCCAGACAGCCGGAAGGTTTGGACATTCCTGCCCTGCTTAACCGCATTGAAAGTGAAATGCCCAGGGAAGCACCAGAAACACAGTGGACAATGAACACTGCCCTAGCCCAGATCGGCATAAACCACCCGGCTTATCGCGAGCGTGCTTTAGCCATAGGCGAAAAACTGGGCATTTACCGCGATTATCCGGTTTCCAAAGGTTGTACTTCGCCCTTTGCACCGATATGGATCAATGCCATGGTGGGCAGGCAAAAATAAGGGGTGTTTAAGAAAAGTATTAAATCTTTAAATGCTTGCCGAAAGCCTAGCTGAATTCTTTAACATTCACCAATGCTTTGCAGATGCTTTTGATCAACCCAGGGCCTTCGTAGATAAACCCCGTATACAACTGCACCAATGAGGCACCGGCATCTATTTTTTCCTGGGCATCTTTAGCCGAGTGGATGCCGCCTACCCCGATAATCGGAAAGGCTTTGTTAGATTTCTCTGAAAGATAACGGATTACCTCGGTTGAACGTTCCTTAACCGGTTTTCCGCTCAACCCACCGGTTTCATCCTTTAAGCTCTGCGCGGTAGCCAGGTTTTCCCTGCTGATGGTGGTATTGGTGGCAATGATCCCTGCAATATTCGTTTCTGCCACAATTTCGATAATATCATCCAATTGGGCATCAGTGAGATCAGGCGCAATTTTTAATAAAATCGGACGCGAAATACCATTTTTAGTATTGCGCTGCTGTAAGGTATTAAGGATCTTCTTAAGTGGCTCTTTTTCCTGTAGCTCGCGTAAACCCGGGGTATTGGGCGAACTTACATTCACCACAAAATAATCTACCACATCAAACAGGCGGTCGAAACATTTAATATAATCGCTTACTGCCTGTTCATTTGGGGTAGCTTTGTTCTTACCGATGTTCCCACCCACAACAATATCGGGATGTTTATCTTTTAGCAAGCGTAAACGCTCTGCCATTACATCTACCCCCTTGTTGTTAAAACCCATTCTGTTGATCAGGGCTTCATCATTGGGCAAACGGAACATCCGGGGTTTGTCGTTTCCGGGCTGGGGCATTGGCGTTACCGTACCCACTTCGATAAACCCGAAGCCCAGATTGCTTAAAGGTTCTACATACTCGCCGTTTTTATCAAATCCGGCCGCCAAACCAACAGGGTTTCTGAATTTTATTCCAAAAACCTCGCGTTCCAAACCTTTAATATGAACATCAAAGCTGCTCCTGATAATGGTTTTACCCAAAGGAAACTTATCATTAAACCACTTTAACCGCTTTACGACAAAATAATGTACGTTTTCAGGGTCAAATTTGAAGAATATTGGTTTAATAAGGCGATACATGCCACGAAGATAAGAACTTATAGGTAATTATCGAAAAAAGGTTAATGAGTTCAATCGTTATTGGCTCAATGGTTCAGTGGTCATTCGTCTGGACAATAGTTCATAGCTCATGGTTTAATAGGTTCATTCGTTCAATGGTCATTCGTTCATTAGTCAAGGCGATAGTTCATGGTTTGATAGCGATGTGGTATAACCTGGCATGCTATAAACTATCAAACCATAAAAAGCATGAACGCTTGTCCATAAACCCTTAGGCAAACAACTATCAAACCATCAACCAACCAACCATGAACTATCAAACCATCAACTAACCAGCCATCAACGATGAACCATCAAACCATCAACCAACCAGCCATCAACCCCAGGCAACCTGTACATCTACAAATGGCCAATGAACTAATGACCAATAAACCAATGAACCAATCTTTTAGTATGCTGCTGTAAACTGCTCCCTGTGGTGTGCATTATTTTCCAGCTCATCGGCAATTACGATCGCTAAATCCTCAACCGATAAGATAGAACGGCCTTCTTCGTTAAAAACCGGACTTGTTTTACCCAAACGGTATTTACCTGTACGACCGATGGTGATGCCCTGATGCATTTCAATGGCAGGACTAAAAAACAACCAGTCCAATTCCTGCTCCTGTTTCAGCGTATTAAAATAATCCCTTACCGCTGTTGCACCCGGTTTATATTCGGCAGGGAATTGAGGCCCGTCAACAAGCTGGTGCCCATCGATCTGTAAAGTACCTGCACCACCGATAAAAATATAACGTTTAACGCCAGCTGCTTTTACCGCTTTTTGGATGGCTTCTGCACCCTGCACAGTATCATGGTATAAATTGGGGTTGGTCCAGCCAGCATTAAAGGCGCTTACCACGGCATCAGCTCCTGTTAAAGCTTCAGTTAATTTTTCAGTATCCAAAACGTCGACAGCCAGTTTCCTTACTTTATCGCTGCTGCTTTCGATTTTGTTGATATCGCGCGCAATGGCAATCACTTCATTTCCACGGCTTACCAGTTCAGTTAAGATGGCTTTACCTACAAAGCCCGATGCTCCAATTAATGCTACTTTCATGTTATTGATTTTTAATTTATTGATTTATTTTTAATATTGTAATATTTATTATTACAGTTAAATTCAAAAAAAATTTATTCAAAGCCCGAGGCAAAATCTGCCAATGTCTGTTTCGATAAATTTTCGATCAGGGCATTCTCTGCATTGAGGTATAAGGCATCCAAATGCTGATTGATCTGTCTGCCGATCGGACATTTAGGATTCGGTTCATTTTTACTCTGCCCCAACACATTGCTGCTTCTTACCGATTTATATACTTCGCCGAGATTAATGTCTTTGGCACTTTTGGCCAGAAACGAGCCTCCCCCCTTACCTTCTTTACTTTCAACAAAACCATGTTTGCGTAAATTCATAATTTCCTTACGTACCAAAACAGGATTGATATTGATACTTCCCGCCAGGTATTCCGAACTCACTAAATCACCTTTCGCCGCGTTTAACAAGGTTAAGATGTGTAAGGAAACAGGAAACCTACTATTGCTCATTCTGTAATTATTTTTATTACAGTACAAAAGTAAGAAGGTTTTATTAAAATCAAAATTTATTTTGCAATTACCTCATCAAAGATTCTTCATTGCATTCAGAACGGCAGAAAAAAGGAACGGTCTCCCCTATTTAAGTTTCCATCTGAAAAAAGCCTTTTAAATTTTGTATTTTTGCAGCCGAAATGATTTCAATAAATAATTTAACATTCCTGATCGGCTCGAGGGCCCTTTATGACGACGCCAACTGGCACATTAAACCAGGCGACAGGGCAGGTCTGATCGGTGCCAACGGAACAGGAAAATCAACACTTTTAAAGATAATTGTAGGCGAGTACGCCCCCACTTCGGGTACCGTTTCAATGTCGAAAGACCTTAAAATCGGTTATCTGAACCAGGATTTACTCTCTTACGATTCGCACCATAGCATTTTGCATGTGGCCATGGAAGCTTTTGAGCGCCAAAACCAGCTGCATGATGAAATTGAAGAACTGCTTAAAAAAATCGAAACTGATTATAGCGAAGAGGTTTTATTTAAACTGAGCGATAAACAGCAGGAATTTGAAGCTTTAGATGGTTATAACATCGAATACAGGGCAAATGAAATACTAGCTGGTTTAGGTTTCAGCACGGCCGATCAGTTGCGTCCGCTTAATACCTTCTCCGGGGGTTGGCGTATGCGTGTAATGCTGGCTAAAATCCTTTTACAGGATCCTGATATCCTGTTACTGGATGAGCCAACCAACCACATGGATTTACCATCCATTAAATGGCTGGAAAATTACCTCATGGGTTTTGAAGGTGCTATTGTAATTGTATCGCACGACAGGTATTTCCTCGATAAGATCGTAAACCGTACGGTTGAATCGCGTAAAGGAAAATTAACCGTTTATGCCGGTAATTACAGCTATTACGTAGAGGAAAAAGCCCTTCGGGGAGAAATTCAGAAAGGTGAATTTAAAAACCAGCAGGCCAAAATTAAACAGGAAGAGCGTTTAATCGAACGTTTTAAAGCGAAAGCTTCCAAAGCAAAAATGGCGCAGTCGCGGATGAAAGCTTTGGATCGGATGGAGCGTATCGAAGATGTTGACGACGAAAACCCGACGGTAAACTTCAGCTTTAAATTCACCAAGCCATCTGGCCGTCATGTTGTGCGTATCGAACATGCCACCAAACATTATCCCAATGTGCATATCCTCGAAGATGCAGAAGCGGTAATCGAAAAAGGTGATAAAATTGCCCTGATCGGTGCAAACGGTAAGGGAAAATCGACTTTACTGAGGATGATTGCAGGCACCGAAAAATTCGAAGGGCTGTGCGAAACCGGTCATAATGTAACCACAACCTTCTTTGCCCAGCACCAGCTCGAATCACTGCACCTTGAAAATGCGATCTTAGAAGAGCTGCAGGCATTTGCGCCAAAACATACCGATACCGAATTGCGTAGCATTTTAGGATGTTTCCTGTTTACCGGCGATGATGTGTTTAAAAAGATCAAGGTGTTATCAGGAGGTGAAAAATCGCGTGTGGCACTGGCAAAATCGCTCACTACAGATTCTAACTTCCTGATCCTGGATGAGCCGACCAACCACCTTGATATCCAATCGGTTAACATCCTTATCCAGGCCCTGCAACAGTTCGAAGGTACTTTTATCACGGTATCGCACGACCGGTATTTCCTGGATAACGTAGCCAATAAGATCTGGTTTATTGAGGGCGAGAAGATCAAAGAATACCCTGGTACCTATGCCGAATACGAAGAATGGAACAGCAAAAGGGTAATTCCGGTTTCAAAACCGATCCCGGTTAAAATGCCTGAGAAACCAAAAGCCGAACCAAAACCCAATACCCCAAATACCGCCAACCAGTTAAAAAAACTGAACGACGAATTGCAGAAAACAGAAAAATTAATTGCAGAGCTGGAGCAAAATGTTAAAAACATCGAAGCCGAACTGGCCGAAGAAAGCGTGTACAGCAATGCTGAAAAACTTGCCGAAGCCAATAAACGCTACGTAGCAACCAAAGCCGATTTAGACAAAAACCAGGAAAAATGGGAAAGTTTAGCCGGCGAAATTATGGAACTGGAAGGCTAGTTTTAAATACCGGTAAGTACAGATATATGGCCGTTTCGATGTCAAATCGGGACGGCTTTTTTTGTGATTAGTAGCTATGATGTGTGGTCAGATGTTACCATCCGACGCTGAGTGAATTCTTAGAAATCCTAAAAATTGATGTGCGGTCAGATGTTACCATCTGACACCGAGTGAATTCTTAGAAATCCTAAAAATAGAATTGCATGCAATTGAATTAGATCAGTGTCAGATAGGAATATCTGACACCACGAATATCTTCCGTGTTATCCGTGTTTCTGTGGCTATTTTCAAAAAAAATATGTTGGTGTCAGATAGTAATATCTGACACCACGGATAGAAATCATCCGTGTTTCCGTGGCAACTACTCACAATTCGGTTTTGTCTCTTCCCAATAAAACTTTACTTTTAACCATGCAGAAAATATTAATTCCGGTCTTATTATTGATCTCCAGTCTGGCTTTTGCTCAAAACAGTCAAACCTTCACAAACGAGAACAAAACTTATCTGCCTAATATTAAAACTGTGCTTTGCTATAACAGCAATAAAGAGCAAAGTATACCGGTAATCATGCTCAATTCGCCTGAAACCATTACTTTTTCTTTTGACGATTTGCTTTCCGGAACCCAAAATTACTGGTACACCATTGAACATTGTACTGCAGAATGGGAAACTTCTAAAATTTCGAGCATTGATTATTTAGGAAGTTTTAACGACGACCGCATCCTCAACTATCGTTATTCATCCAATACCACCCGGAAATATACACATTACGAAATCACGTTGCCCAATACCCAGATCCAACCTAAAATTGGCGGCAATTACGTGTTAAAAGTGTACCTGGATGGCGATAAAAACAAACCGGTTATTTCACAGCGTTTTTATGTGCTCGATAACCAGGTGGCCATTGCGGCAGAAATCACCAATTCCATGCAGGTAGAAAACAGGAGTTACAAACAAAAAATTAACTTCACCATTAACCATGCCTTCCCGATCCAGAACCCCTACCAGGATATAAAAGCGGTGGTGATGCAAAATTTTAATGCCAACACCATCCAGGTGAATACCAAACCGGCATTTGTAAGGCCAAATCAACTGGTTTATAACGACCTGAATACGAATGATTTTTGGGGAGACAATGAGTTTAGAAAGTTCGATACCCGTAGTTTAAGGTACAAAGCCGATAATGTTAAAGGCATATACCGCGATAATGAATCGGTAAACGTAATCCTTTTTCAGGATGTACCCAGAACGGCAGGTGCCTTTGCCAACCAATTTGATGAAAACGGAAACTTTTTTATCCGTAATACCGACGGACGGGACGATAAAACAGAAGCAGAGTACATGAGTGTTTTATTCACCTTAAATGCCCCTGCACCCAGCCCTAACGGCGATGCTTATGTGGTTGGCCGGTTTAACAATTACACCATGGGCAATGAAAACAAGCTGATTTATGACGCCAACAGGAAACAGTTTTACGGTAATATAATCCTTAAACAAGGCCTCTACGACTATGAGTTTGCCTGGTTTAACAAAGATACCAAACTAATGGAAACCAAACCTTTCGAAGGTGCGTTCTTCCAGACCGAAAACAGCTACCAGGTTTTCGTTTATTACCGGCGTCCGGGCGCACGCTGGGATACCCTCATTGGTTATACCAATTTAAGCAATAAAATTTCCGACAGGAGGTAACCAATTGAACCGAAGCACAATATCAATTGTTAATTTGACATTTAATACCATAATACCTACCTTTATTGTTACATAAATTTTCTTTGTTTTAATTGTGGTTATTTACTTTAGCGTTTCAGAAAGCAACCAAAAAAACACTAGAGAATTAAGTGTATCTAACCAAAAATTATGTTTAAAAAGTTAATTGCCGCAGCATTAATCGTCTATCCTAGTGCACAGATTTTAGCACAAAAACCCAGTGATTCGTACACACAATCCATTAACGGAACCAAATTAAAATTCGATATGCAGGCCATACCTGCAGGCAAATTCAAAATGGGAAGTAAAACCGGAAAACCCGATGAGCAACCCGTTCATGAGGTTAAACTCGATGCGTTCTGGATGGGAAAACACGAGGTAACCTGGGATATTTTTGAGCCCTTCCTCTATCGCGATTACGAAAAACAAGCCAGTACAGGTGCCATTCCGGCTGAAGTAGATGCGGTTACCAGGCCCACCAAGCCTTATCTCGATATGACTTTTGGCATGGGCAAGGAGCACCAGCCTGCCATCGCCATGACCCAGTATAACGCCATCCAGTTTTGTAAATGGCTTTACATGCGTACAGGTGTTTTTTACCGCTTACCAACAGAGGCAGAGTGGGAATACGCCTGTAAAGCAGGTACCGAAAGCAAATATTCTTTCGGTGATGATGCCGCTAAATTAGGCGATTATGCCTGGTACAAAGATAACAGCGATAACAAAACCCACCAGGTAGGATTAAAAAAACCAAATGCCTGGGGTTTGTTCGATATGCACGGGAATGTTAGCGAATGGACTTACGATCAATACGTTGCCGATTTTTACAGCCAGGGCAAGGATAAGATCACCGAAAATCCGGTGGCCAAACCCGAAAAGCTCTACCCGAATACCGTTCGTGGCGGGTCTTATGACGAAACCGCGGATAATTTAACTTCAACAGCCAGGCTGGCATCCGATCCATCCTGGAAACAATTGGATCCACAGATTCCGAAAAGCAACTGGTGGTTTCCTGAAGCCCCTTTTGTAGGCATGCGCCTGGTACGACCGGTAAAAACACCTTCGAAAGCAGAAATAGAGGCGTATTACAATAAGCAGCCTATAAAAGACTTTTAAAAAACACTACCCTAACCAAAATAAAATTTAAACACATGAGAAAACCAATTAACCAACAAGATCGTCGCGATTTTTTAAAAGCAACAGCCATGCTGGCCGGCGGGGCCATGTTAAGCAGCATTCCACTGGCCGGAGCCTATGCTTCCGGATCAGACACCATTAAAATTGCCTTAATAGGCTGTGGCGATCGTGGTACAGGAGCAGCTTTCCAGGCACTCAGCACTAAATTCAACATTAAACTGGTAGCCATGGCCGATGCCTTTCAAGACCGCTTAGATGGCAGTTACCAATCGTTAAGCGCTAAATTTGCCGCAAAAATGGATGTTCCGAAAGAACGCCAGTTTGTGGGTTTCGATGCGTATTTAAAAGCCATTCCATTAGCCGATGTCGTGCTGTTAACCACGCCTCCGGGCTTCCGTCCTATCCATTTCGAAGAAGCAGTTAAACAGAATAAACAAATTTTCATGGAAAAACCTGTTGCAGTAGATGCACCGGGTATCAGAAAGGTATTGGCCGCAGCCGAAGAAGCTAAAAAGAAAAAATTAAACGTGGTAGTAGGTTTACAGCGCCGCTACCAGGCCAACTACCGCGAAGCGATGAAACGCATTCAGGATGGTGCCATTGGCGATGTTACGGCAGGCCAGGTATACTGGAACAGCGGTGGCGTTTGGGTACGTCCGCGGAAACCAAACCAGACTGAAATGGAGTACCAAATGAGAAACTGGTATTATTTCAACTGGTTATGCGGCGATCATATTGTAGAGCAGCATGTACACAATATCGATATTGCCAACTGGATCAAAAACGGGCACCCGGTTTCGGTACAGGGAACGGGCAGCCGCGCCTGGAGAACAGGAAAAGATTATGGCGAGATTTATGATAACCACTCTATCGAACTCACTTATGCCGATGGTGCGGTAATCCATAGCCAGTGCAGGCATTTTGAAGGCATCAGTAACCGTGTAGACGAATCTTTTCAGGGTACAAAAGGCAAAATTTACCTTTCGGCCAACAATCAGGCCATCATGAAAGATTACAGCGGTAAAGAACTGTATAACCACAATACCAAAGGAAATGCCAATCCTTACCAGACCGAGCACGACGAACTGTTCGATGCCGTTTCTAAGGGAGAATATAAATTCAGTAATGTAGATTATGCTGCCACAAGTACATTTTCGTCAATTATTGGCCGTCTTGCTACCTATTCTGGTCAAACCATTAAATGGGACGAGGCCTTAGCTTCGAACATCAGCTTAATGCCTGAGCGTTTTGCATGGGATGCCAACCCCAAATTAATGCCTGATGAAAATGGATTATACCCTGTGGCCAGACCAGGGCAAACCAAGGTGATCTAAAACTAAATGGATGCGTAATAGGTTTTTGCTTTTCATTTTGCCCCTGATTTTTGCTTTTTCCCTAAAAAAAGAAATCAGGCAATATAAAATCAATGGTTATGCGCAGGGAACCGATTATGCCATCATGTACTATGCCACTGACAGTTTAGCAATCAAGGCAGGTATAGATAGTTTATTAAACGAAATTGATTTATCGATGTCGCTTTACAAAAAGGGATCATTGATAAATCAATTTAATGCTGCCAGGAAAGAAATTAAGACCGACCGTTTCATAAACGACGTGCTTAAAAGAAGTTTCGAAATTAATCAGGATACCAAAGGCATTTTCGATATTACCGTTGCCCCATTGGTACAAGCCTGGGGTTTTGGACCGAAAGAGGCTAAAAAAGAACCCGATTCAGCAGTCATTAAATCGATATTGGCTTGTGTAGGCATGAAAAACCTAAGGTTAAAAAATGGCTTCTTAAGTAAACTAAAGCCCTGTGTACAGATCGATTTAAATGGCATTGCGCAGGGTTACAGTGTTGATTTAATTGCCGCCTATCTCGAACAAAAAGGAATTAAACAATACGTGGCCGAACTGGGAGGCGAAATCCGGATCGCCGGACCAAAACCCAATGGGGAAGCCATGAAAATCGGCATTGAAGGGCCCGATAAAGATGGGATCCCGGTAATCAGGCATATCGCCGCCATAAATTCGGGCGCCATCACCACCTCAGGCAACTACCGGAAATTTCACCAGAGCGGAAAGAAAAAAATTTCCCACCTGATTGATCCTAAAACAGGCTATCCTTTAGCTAATGAGATGATCAGCGTTACGGTTTATGCGAAAGATGCCATTACCGCCGATGGTTACGATAATGCCTTAATGGCCATGCCCCTCAAAACGGCTATTGCCTTTGTAGAAAGCAGAAAAAACCTCGAAGCTTATTTTGTGTACCACCAAAAAGATGGCAAAGTAGCCGATACCTTAACCACCGGATTTAAAAAATTAATTACACCCCAATAACCTAAAAACCTCACCGATGAAAAGAAGTGAATTTATAAGAAACAGTCTGCTTACGGCTGGTGCAGTTACCACCGGTGGCGGTATTAGCCACCTTCTTGCAGCCGAAAAAACCAATGCCGCATTAAGCGACAAAACGTTCAACCTCGATTATGCCCCGCACCAGGGCATGTTCCAAAATCATGCTGGCAAAAGTTTTTTAGATCAGATCCAGTTTATGTACGATAAAGGTTTCCGTTCTATAGAAGATAACGGCTACCTGGGCCGCCCCGTTGAAGAACAGGAAAAAATCGGAAACCTGTTGGCAAAATTGGGTATGCGCATGGGCGTTTTTGTGGTAGATGGTGGCGACAACTGGAAAACCTCTTTAACCACCGGTAAAAAAGAGTTTAAAGACAAATTTATCGAAACCTGCAAAAAATCAGTCGAAGCTGCAAAGCGCTGTAACGCCAAATGGCTTACCGTAGTGCCCGGGTTTTATGAACGCAACCTACCTTATGGCAACCAGTTTGCCAATGTAATTGATGCCATGCGTGCGGGTGCAGAGATTTTTGAACCTCATGGCCTGATTATGGTTTTGGAAACCCTTAGCGATACACCCGAACTTTTCCTTCAAAAAACCAATGAAACCTACGCCGTTTGTAAAGCAGTTAAAAGTCCTTCTTGTAAAATCCTGTACGACATTTATCACATGCAACGCACAGAAGGCGACCTGATTAAAACCATCGATCGCTGCTGGGACGAAATTGCTTACATCCAGATAGGTGATAATCCGGGCCGGAAAGAACCTACAACCGGAGAAATCAATTATAAAAACCTGTTTAAACACTTGTATAACAAAGGTTATAAAGGTGTTATGGGTATGGAGCACGGCAATTCGAAAGGTGGCAAAGAAGGCGAACTGGCCGTAATTGCGGCTTATCGGGCGGAAGATAATTTTTTGTAGATATATATTTGATTGATCGTCATCCCCAACTTGATTGGGGACCTTAAGGCATTAAGTGAGTTTTGCAAGCCGCATTAAGATTCCCGTCTGCACGGGAATGACGGCTGGATGAGATGCGATCGTCATCCCCAACTTGATTGGGGATCTTAAAGCATTAAGCCGGGTTTGCAAGCCGCATTAAGATTCCCGTCTGCACGGGAATGACGCCTGGATGAGATGCGATCGTCATCCCCAACTTGATTGGGGACCTTAAGGCATTAAGTGAGTTTTGCAAGCCGCATTAAGATTCCCGTCTGCACGGGAATGACGCCTGGATGAGATGCGATCGTCATCCCCAACTTGATTGGGGATCTTAAAGCATTAAGTGAGTTTTGCAAGCCGCATTAAGATTCCCATCTTTAAAATCACAAATCTTCATTAAACAAATCTAGCCATTGAGGATTGTTATCGCTAATCAACTTAATTTTCCAATCCCTATTCCATTTCTTTAATTTCTTCTCTTCAGCAATTGCCTCTTCAATGCTAGGATAGAACATAAAATATACCAGCTTTATGCAATTGTATTTCGCACTAAAGGAAGTTGGATATCTTTTACATTTATGATCAATTACTCTTGAATGTAAATCAGAAGTAACACCAATGTAAAATACCGTGTTAAAGACATTAGTCATAATGTAAACACATCCACCACGTTCCATGTTTTAAAAATACACTATTTCTCATAAGATTTATGTTCTACATAAGGAAAGTATTGCGAATTTTCTGCTTGCCATCGTCTCATGTGTCATCATCCCGAATTTCTTCGGGATCTTAAAGCGCTTGCAGAGTTCTCAAACTGCTTAAGATTCCCGTCTGCACGGGAATGACGCATGGATGAGTTGCATGCAATCGTCATCCCCAACTCGATTGGGGATCTTAAAGCGTTAAACTGGGTTTGCAAGCTACACTAGGATCCCACATCTTATCCTTACCCCACTTTCAATACCCACACCGATACACTACCGGCATTGCAATGAAACTCTGCCCAACCATTTTCATCAATAATCACTTCCTGCTGGCGATAGCCTAAGGCATCAACAAAAGTCTTTCCGGCAAAGTGTTTACCGATTTCCATTTCTTTAAAGCCTTCCTCCCCTGTACTCAGCAATACAGCCAAGCCGCTATTTTCATGTTCCTCATCACCGGCACGGGTCCATCCTACACAAATGCCATGGTCAAAGTAATCACGCTGCTCACCGTAGGCTAAAGTGGCACGGATTTTACTCATGGTTTCTACTGCCGGGATGGCCACGAGCTCAACATGCACCTCCTCACCTTCCTTGTCTTTGTCGTCATAAATCCCGCCATACAGGTCAGGGAAGAATAAGCAGGGAATCCCCTGTATACGCAGCAGGATCATGGCATACGCCAAAGGCCTGAACCAAAAATCAACGTATGATTCCAGCGCCTGCAAAGGTTGCGAATCATGATTATCCACAAATGTTACCGCCAGGTCGGGCTTCACCTGTACCAATGTCCCGTCAAAAATCGTCCGCATGTCAAAGTCCTCATTTTTACTTGCCAGGAAAAAATTATGGTGCAAAAGCGAATCGAATATCTGTGTCCTGCCGCCGGTAATTTCAATATAGTGCAATTGGCCTTCCCTATCCACCACATTCCAATCTTCGGCCACGATAAAAAACTCGCGGTTAAATTTCTGGTTCAGATGATCGATCCATTCGACAATAAAATCCGGGTTGATGTGTTTAACGGCATCTAACCGAAAACCGTCTACTTTGGTGGTTTCCACTATCCATTCGCCCCAGTATTTCAACTCTTCAATTACAGCCCTGTTGCGGTAATCGATATCGTTGAACATCAGGTAATCGTAATTGCCAAATTCGGTTGATGGAACCTCTTCAAAGCCTTCGCCCAGGTAGTTCTGGATCGAATAAATAGCTGTTTCCTTCAGGTCTTCCGCCCAGTCTACCCCACTAAAGCACTCATGGTTCCATATAAATTCAGAATATTTGCCCTTCCGCCCCGGAAAGGTAAACTTGGTCCAGGCCTGTATTTCGAAAACATCGCTTGTAAATTCAGTTCTGTCATCAGGATTTACGGTTCTTACGGCTATTTTTTCCAGTTCATCGCCACCTGCCTTGTGGTTAAAAACGGCGTCAGCCAAAACCCCGATTCCATTTTCATGTAAGGCTTCAATGGCCCTGATGTACTCCTCTTTAGAGCCATGTTTCGTATTTACGCTCCCCTTCTGATCAAATTCGCCCAGATCAAAAAGGTCGTAAACGGCATAACCCACATCATAGGCCGCGTTGTTAGATTTATAGGCTGGCGGCAACCAAACAGCGGTTATCCCGATTTCTTTTAAATGACTGGCTTCGGCAGCTACTTTGGTCCACAAATTTTGTTCTTCGTTATAATACCAATGGAAAAATTGGATCAGGGTCTGGTTCTGCATTAATCGGATTTTTGTTAGGATAACATGATAAAAGATGAATTGTTTTTAAATAACACGCTCCCAAATCTATTTCCCGCAAATCACCGCATAAAAGCAAATCATCAATCTGCGAAAATCTGTGCGACCTGCGGGAACAACCTTAATATGTTTCCCCGCTGATTTCGCAAATCGCCTCAGAAACAATCATCAATCTGCGAGCGATCGTCATGCTGAATTTATTTCAGCATC
This sequence comes from Pedobacter zeae, assembly GCF_014196715.1. Classification (GTDB taxonomy): domain Bacteria; phylum Bacteroidota; class Bacteroidia; order Sphingobacteriales; family Sphingobacteriaceae; genus Pedobacter; species Pedobacter zeae. The sequence goes on along the minus strand of NZ_JACIEF010000001.1, from coordinate 149,652 downwards.
TTCTCTGCTATTAAAAATACGTCGAATCCAAAATATATTTCCCCGCTCTATGCCGCGGTGGCATGGTAGTTTTTCGCAGTTCGTGTTGTTTTTAGCTGTGCTCAAGAATGCTGCGCATTTTGACGCGCCAAAGTACCCAAAGCGCTTTGTCAATCCAGCAATGTGGCTCACACGGCCCCACTCACATCAAAAAACAGCGGCGCTTCGTTTTGTGTTCAAATTTCCAGAAGAATTTTAATTGTCGCTTATGAACACAAAACCACTGCGTTTAAGGCTTGGCAGTGCTGTATTCTCTTTTGTGCACCTGTTTTTTGATTTCCCCACCACTTGGGATTGACGGCGTTCTTCGCTCCAGACTGTGGTTTTTCAAGGCAAGCCTAGCACAGTGCCCAAAACTAATGTCCAAAATACGAATCAAAAAGGTAGAATAATTGCACATATTAGGAAGGAAAACACTATTTCAATCTGCGAAAATCTATGTGATCTGCGGGAACAACCGTAACATGCTTCCCAGCTGATGTCGCCGACCACCGCATAAAACATCCTTTCAATTTGTTAGCATCCATTTGTGATACCTTTTTAACACATTTTATTTACTTTTGCACTCAAATGAGTTTAAAAAAGAAATTTGCCAGAGAAAGTTTTACCATCATGAACGAATTGGTATTACCCAATGATACCAATACCTTAAATAACCTAATGGGCGGACGCCTGCTTCATTGGATGGATATTGCAGCGGCAATTTCAGCTCAAAAACATTGCAACCGCATTGTGGTTACCGCTTCCGTTGATAATGTTTCGTTTAAACAACCCATTAAGTTAGGTGATGTGATCACCATCGAAGCCAAAGTGACCAGGGCTTTTAATACCTCGGTTGAAGTTCGTTTGGATGTATGGTCCGAAAATATTCCCAGCGGTGCACGCCAAAAAAGTAATGAGGCTTATTATACTTTTGTTGCGGTTGACCAAAGTGCGCGTACCATACCCGTACCCGAACTTGTTCCGGAAACACCTGAAGAAATTGACCTCTTTGATGGTGCCTTGCGCCGCAGGCAATTACGCCTCGTTTTAGGTGGAAAAATGAACCCCGATGAAGCCAGCGAACTTAAGGCACTTTTCTCTAAAGCATAATTTTTACATTAAATTGCTTTCAGCTTAGCATGATTGTTTTATTTTAGCGTTTACCCTACGCTGAAAAATATGACAACTTATACCATTCTTATTATTTTAAGCGGATTAGTAATTTTCTCTTATCTGTTTGATTTAGTGGCCAGTAAAACGAAAGTACCCTCGGTTTTACTGCTACTCCTTTTGGGTATTGGTTTACGTTTACTGGTCGACAACCTCAAGATACAAACCTTTAATTTCCTGTCTATCCTACCCACATTGGGTACTGTGGGTTTAATTTTAATTGTTTTTGAAGGTTCGCTCGAGCTTAAATACGACCGGCATAAAAACAAGGTGATACGCAGTGCTTTTTTCTCTGCCCTGAGCATTTTAGTGGGTACCGTTGTGATCATCACCAGTATTATTTACCAGATCACCCACCACGATTTATATACCTGTATCGCAAATGCCATTCCTTTTAGCGTCATCAGCTCGGCTATCGCCATCCCTTCGGCAGCGGCGTTAAACACTAACGATAAGGAATTCGTCATTTACGAATCTTCTTTCTCCGATATTTTAGGGATCATTATTTTCAATTTTGCCATTACCAACCATTCGATCAATACATCGGCTTTTATTGGCTTGGCGCTGAGTACCTTCCTGATCCTTTTACTCTCGGCCATTGCCTGCGTAGTGTTACTGTATGTAATGGGCAGGTTGGTGCACCACATTAAATTCTTCCTGATTATCGCCATACTGATCCTGGTTTATGCCATTGGCCAGTCATACCACCTCTCTTCGCTGGTTTTAATTTTAAGCACCGGGCTCTTCCTGAACAATGCCGATGCCATCGAAAATGCCTGGTTCAGGGGGATCTTTTTATATAAAAATTTAACAGCCGATTTATCCCAGCTCTACCAATTATCAGCAGAAAGTGCTTTTATTTTACGTACTTTTTTCTTCGTTATTTTTGGCTTTACCATGAATATCAACAGCCTGAACGATAAAATTATACTGGCTAACGGCTTTTTTATCCTGATATCCATTTATATCATCAGGGTGCTGTTTCTTAAAATATTCAAAAAAGAAAACCTGAGCCCGATTTTATACATCGCCCCCCGCGGATTGATCAGCATTTTGCTTTATTTCAATCTGCCGGCTTCCTTAAAAATGCCCGAGGTAGGTACACCATTTTTATTCCTGGTGGTTCTGGGATCGAGTATTGTCATGACGCTGGGGATTACGTTGAGTAAGAGAAATACAGCAGTTCATTAGGCATTGGTTCATTGGTTCATTGGCCATTGGTTCATTAGTTCATTGGTCATTGGTTCATTGGTCATTGGTTCATTGGTCATTGGTTCATTGCGTTAATCGTATAGATTCAATTAGAATGATCGTCATCTCGACTGTAGCGCAGTGAAATGGAGAGATCTACCCAGACAGATTTATATCGTGGTTCCCGATTGCTTTGCACTCCCCTTAGAAATGACGATAGATTGAGGAGCTATCTTGGTTAATTGTTTAAACCGGTTAACGGATAGCCAACGCCATATTTTAGCGCATAGCGTTAGTCGTTAAGCCTGGAAACTGTTAATTGAAAACTGCCAACTCCAGACTTCATTACAAGCCATCCTCTCGTTCAATAGACTCAAGACTTCCGACTAATGACTTGGGACTTAAGACTTGGGACTCTGAACTAACCCTACGCTCCCATTTCCAATATCTTATCAAATTCTGAGGCTTTTAATGGCATTACCGATAAACGCCCCTGCCTGATCAATGAAATATCAGCTAAGCTGGGTTCTGCTTTAATCTGCTCTAACGAAACCGGATTCTTCAACGTTTCAACCGGAGCTAAATCAACCACCACCCAATTGGTATCATCAGTGGTAGGGTCTTGATAAAACTCTTTTACTACTTTGGCAATACCCACCACGTTTTTACCCTCGTTACTATGGTAAAAAAGCACCAGATCGCCTTCTTTCATGGCTTTCAGGTTATTCCGCGCCTGGTAATTACGCACACCATCCCAAAAGGTACGGCCATCTGCATTAAATTTTTCCCAACTGTATTTAAAAGGCTCTGACTTGACTAACCAATGGTTCATGCTGCTTTGTATTTATTTAGATTATTTTACCCTCAAAACTAAGAAAAGGGAATGGATTAGGAAATAATTAACGATAGAACGATCGATTAAGCCCATAGTAATATGACTCTTTTTTATTATAATTGGTTTTAAATACATCTAAATGGTTAAAGATACTCTCAACTCAATGCTCGATAATATTAAGGAGCGAACAACAAATCCATTCTTAGGAACGCTTCTGGTTGTTTGGATAATTAGGAATTGGACCTTAGTATATGGTTTATTTAATTTCGATAAGGGTTTTACTTTAGATAAAAAACTTAAATACATTGCAGATCACTATCAATCACAAGCATTTGTTCCCAATTTATTAATCGTTGTAGCAATTACATTTTTAGTGCTTGTTTCAACTTATTGTATGCTAACACTTGGCCGGCTAATTACTGACACATATGATAAATTTGTTATCCCATATCTAGCTAAGATTACAGATAAGAGTAGTATTGTGTTAAAAACAGAATATAAGGCCCTCGAGGAAGTTGTAAAGCAATTAGAAATTAGGCTTGAAGAAGAAAGGCTTGCTAAAGTTAGCGCACAATCTGAAAGAGACAAATCCGATGAAAAGTTGTTTAAATATTTGAATCCTTCACCAGAATTGCAAACTAACGGGGTTACGGATGAATTAGATTCTACATTTAAACGAATTGAAAAAAGATTTCAGGACGAAGAAAGCAGAGATAATTTAAATAGCACTCTCTCGGCTATTCAAACTAAAAGGTCATTACCAAAAGGGGGGGCGACAGTTTCTCTTTTAGCCAGGGAAGGGCTTATTCAAGTAACTACTATAGAAATAAACAATCCTGGCATGGCTTTCTTTGAATTTACAGATGAAGGAAGAAAGTTTTTGAGGAGATGGAATTCAATTAATTCTTAGAATCCGTCATAAACAATTCCTATCTCCAATTAGTGGCGAAATGGAAAAGAAATAGTTAAATCTTAAGAAATGCTTTAATTGTTAAGAGCCATACAATGTGGCTATTTTTTGTTTATAATTGAGCTTTAAACTAACGCTTTGGAACAATTTAAAGACTTCTTTGCAGACCTCAAGGAAAGAGTATCTAGCCCCCTAATTTCGTCATTCGTTATTTCATGGTTACTTATCAATTGGCCAATTACGGTCGGCTTGCTTTTATATAAGCAACAGGATTTAAAAGCCGATGGATTTCGTTCTTACTATGAGTTGATAAAAGGATATAGCAATTGGACTTATACAGCATTGATACCCTTTTTATTGGCATTAATATATACTTTTGCATTTCCCTACCTTAAAGCATGGATTAAATTATTAAATGCTAAAATAGATAATCGAAACGAAACCAATATCTTAAGGGCTACCTCTGAGGGTTCTATGCCAGTTAAAAAGTACATTGAACTTAGAGAAACTCATGCAGACTTGACAACGAAGCTTAGAGGGATTATTGAAGACCAAAGTGTTGTACAGACTCAAAGAGACGGTTTACTTATACAAGTTGCAGAATTTGAGAATATGGTTGAAAAGCTAGAACACTACAACGAATCCCTAAAGAATCAGTTGGTTAAAATGGAAGATAATTTCAAAGCTGATTTAGGAATTTTGCGCGGTAGATGGGAGGTACAACGAATCGAATCCTCAGAATTGGTTAAAGAAGAATGGTTAATTGAAGATAACTTAGTAACAAAAGCAACAAACCCCATAAGATCATATGTAATCAACAATTTTATGATTGACAAAAACAAACAATTAGTTGCACTTCATGTAATAGAATTGGTTAACAACTCATTGAGTTCAAACGTTATTAACTTTTGGTTTAAGTTTGATGCTGACTTTAAAACTTTGGTTGACAAATCAAACCGTAACATATATATGAATAAGGTCTAATATATAAACCCATTCCTCACTCCAAAAACAGCTTAAGCGGAGAAGAGAATGGTTTAGTTTTTAATTCAGTGGTTTGGCAGTGATCAGCCTTCTTTTAAGTATCTACTGTTACTTTTAGGCAATCGTGCATCGGTTAGGGCACTGCTAAACCGATAGAAAGATCGGTATTCCGCATTGTCTAAGCTAACGAAAAACAGCATGCCAGCGCTGCACTCTGTCATGGTTTTTCTTTTGAGCAGGCGGAGTGCTTCACGAATCTTCTCTCTATCTTTGTCTAGGATTTGTTTCACTTTATCCTGGAAAATCTGGCCAGACTCCATTACTAGCGCAAGTCTTAGTTACGCTAGTGGGCCAGATGACTTGTGCTTAGCAGAGATTTAATGGACGGATTTATTAAGCACAAGTCAGGCCTATACTCTGGCCAGGGGCACTAAGACTTGCGCTAGATGTGTTTAAAAGAAATGGCAAAACTTACACCATTAAATCCAGACCGTCCAGATCTGATGAAGTCATAATTAAAATAGAATATAATTAAAACATAGATCGAATCTCATTGCTTTGCAACTGCTGATTCTCACACATTTTCTCTGTTCGCAGACAGTGAGGAATCAATTGTTTTTAACGGATGGCATTTTTATTATATTTGAGTATGAGTACGGAGTGGTCAATTAATTATAAGGGCAATGAACTTGTTTTAAAAGATGGATTTTTAATCGCCTATCAGCTGTTACTGTTCGAAGAAATTGAATGGAATTATGGCAGTTCTGATAATGAGCTTAATGAGTTCAAGATAATCCTATTAAACGATACAGCTACTATATACGCTGGATGGTGGGGTGGAATTGATTTTACCAGTTTATCAGAGGCCACTATAAATAAGTTAATACAACTAACCGACAGCATTATACAAAAGGCTAGAAATAGTATGAACTACCTTACGGCTTCACACATATACCGTAGTTGTAAAGAGGCCCATGATTACCTCATTTCTAGCGGAAAATCTGATTGGATATTCGAATTTGATTCTGCAGAGTTAATATATGGCGATGAACAGCTACCTATTGAAAACTATTCACACGCCTTCCATTTAATTAAATTGTTAATGATGGGGACATTGAAACATTCGGATATTAATGGACTATTAGTTGGCTAGTAAGCATATTGACATTGATTTAGCACCTATGTATATATGACTCTACATAAAGGTAAAGTTGGACTCTTGCATGAAGAACTTACAAAGCTTAGTGATCAGGTAAATATTTTATATGAAGTGGATGGATTAACTCATGTTTCGTATCAAATACTGAATACTTTTGCTGCCGACGATTGGAGCACTCTAAATTTCGAATTACCTAAATGGAATAACAAAGAGCTTGAGGTATTAGCTTATACTATGTATAGCGGAGATCTTCATGGAGAAACAATTGATGATAATTTCACATTAGGCCATATATTTACTTTGGCTGATGATTCACTAGCCACAGCTATTTTAGACCAGTGGCTTATATTCTTTTTCGAGGAGAATAAAGTCGAGTCTATCCCACTTCTAGAATTAATTCTTGTTAGGCTTGATTCACTTAAAACGAGTGGTTATATCGGGAACTCAAAATATCTGTATTGGGTTCAAGTAATAAACACCATCAAATTAAAATAATACAATTACATAAGCATATCGTTGCATCGTTCTACGAACTTCTTTGCAACGACCTTCGTTCCATACGCATGTCGGCCAGCAAGCAAGCTAATAGATGATAAGATATTTTATATCTTTAAATATGGATTTAGGAGCTATATTAAGCAATAACAAACGAGACTTTAATCGTGAACTCGTTCATTTTTCAGAAAAAAACACAACAATAATTCCGTTAGACTGTAACGAATATATAATTCAAATGTTCATCGAGCAAGCGGCAAATTTTGACACGCTAAAAGAGTATTTATCTCATTATCATTCATATATACGATATAAAACTGAATATAAGGATAACGCAATCATTGAAATTATTGAAAGCTTTAATCTGGATACATTTGTAATAGAATATAACTCTACTTTTGCTGATAGACCTCAAGATTGTTTGTTTCTTGCGATAATTGATGATGAGATAATGAAAGAGTCTATCTTTACCCCGGAGATTCAAAATCTCTGTGATCCTGGACCATTTTATAAAATTATCGGCGTTGATGAATCTTGGTCTAGCAATGAAGAAATATATTATGACTATGCCACGGCAAAAAAAGCATTTGATAAACTTCAATAACTCTTAATTAAACCAATGGAATTTTTACCCCCCCTGCTGGCGCACGCGTGCCGCGTGTGAATTAAATATTAAGATGATGCACCCGTAGTATCAAATGGGATTGGTATTAATAATTTAATTATTCAACAAATTTAAGCTTATAATCTCGACACACTTAAAGGATCTGCGGCATAAACACTCGCGTGGCAACCGCACAGCCTATTTATTCCGTTGCTCCTTTACTTAATTGGTTTGAAAGCTTGATAAAAGTATCATATTTAAATGATGCAACTACATGGCTAAATTTTGGATATGCATGGGTATGATTTATATTTAATAAATTTAAAGATATGGCTCAACTAATTTGTGCATTAATAGTATTGGATGATACGGTCGTACCTCCTGAAATCGTACACTTTCGGGAAAATCGAGCATTTGTAATACCTTTAGACCCTGATAGGTATGATGTATACTGGCCTTCTCTTAGCGTTTTTATTGCTCACGTCTTTAGTTGTAATGACTTGTGTACTGCGTTAAGTACCTCTTCCGCAGTACACAATAAATACCGTGAAGATGATGAAGAAGTGTTTATCTATGACTTTTCAGCCTTGGCTTCGCTAATAAAAGAAATTAATCCGGACAGATTCATACTTGAATATTTTGAAGACTTCGCAGATATCACGGTGCATCAATTATACTTAACAGTTATTGACGGTAAGGTTGTAAGGGAGGCTACTTGCTTTTATGACGGGGAATTTGAACTCAACCCTGAATTTGATGGATACCAAGCGCATCGAGCGCTAATTAACCAAGGGACAAAGATTAGTTGGCTTAATCATGAGAAGTATCGGAGTTATGATCATGCAAAGAGGATATATGAACAAGGTTGAGGTATAATAGTATTTATTAATGCATCCTTTGTTAGCGCACGCGTGCCGCATGTGCATTTGATACTGGTGCATCTTAATATTTATTTACACGCGGCAAGCATGCGCCAGCCCCCTACTAGCGCAAGTCTTAATTCATAGGCTAGCGGGGCTAGATGACTTCTGCTTTGATTATTGATCTTCATAATACTGGATAACCTATTCAGAAACTAATATTACTTATTTAAATATTTATATAGCTTTCTGCTTAGTTTGAACTACACACTAATACTTTGAATAACATACTACAAGTTCAGAACCATGAACTGAAAGTATATAGAACTATCAACTGCAAGCATAAACCTACCAACTGCAAGTATAATGTTGTTAACTGCGCTGATAAAACTGTTAACTGCAAGTATAATGTTGTTAATTGCGCTGATAGAACTGTTAACTGCAAGTATAAATCTACCAACTGCAAGTTCAGAACTATGAACTGCAAGTATAGAACTATCAACTGCAAGCATAAACCTATCAACTGCAAATGTAATGTTGTTAACTGCGTTGATAGAACTAAAGGCTGCAAGATTAAACTGCCCTGATTTATGCCTTATGTGAGCAACAATATTTTGTAGATTGATTTATTGTATTTATCTTGCCTGTGCAGATTAATAAATAACATATTTTTTCACCTAACTAAGAGAGATCAACTTCAACAATTAAATTTTAAAAATATTCCTGGACGAGCGTTTAAGAAACGCATTTTCTAATTTCTCTGAAAAGAGTTATTTGTTAGTCTGCAGCGTCCAGGAACTTTAATTTCAATGTTATGCAGACTAACAATTGTAAAAACCCAAACACACAGCTCCCAAATCAGGTAGCAGCTGTAACAGAATTCCGGAAACTGATGGAAACCTATTTCGATATGATTAGTTTATCGGATGTGAATCAGTTCCTTACTGAAATGCTTAGCGCAGCTATCGGGCCCGATCCACGCTCTGGTAAACACAAACCCATTACCATTGCCAACGCCCTTTATGATGTAAATAATATCATCAGCCTGCTTACCAAAACAAAACTTTTGGCCAATGATTATACCTTTCAGCGTTATGCCATAAACCAGGGTTATCACCTACAAGCTGTTGGCAAATTTGATGTAGAGCATCTTTCAGAACTATTATATGTTGGATTAAATGCCTACATCTTTCAGGAGGATGATTTTGAAGGCGCAACTTTAAAGTTTTCTGCCGAAATTACCGCTGCATATAAAATGATTTATGATTGGCTGTCAGACTGCGATGCCTGGTGTAATGCTGTTGAGGGTGATGAATATAATGAAACTATCGGTTTAGCATCTACACTATAACCGTTCAAATTTAACTAGCCATTTACTTTATTCAGCTATGACAAAGCAATCTTTGTGATCCTTGCCATAAAGATTGCTTCGTCGGCTGAAAAAGCCTTCTCGCAATGACGATCCCTCGAGGAGATTTTAATCTTTAAATACTGCTAAAGTACAAGTCAGGCCAATGCTTGAGGCAAAGGGCGCTAATACTTGTGCCAGAACTAGAAATGAATATTCACAGCTTAAAAAGTTTACATTTTAAGTAAACTTTTTAGTATATTTGAATAACAATGCATGTAATCAATGAAAGAACAGGTAAAAAACATGCTGTAATCGTCAGCAAAATTGATGCGGCCGAGATTGCGCAGATCAATAAAACAAAACGATTTGCTTTCAACTGGAACAAAGAGAAGAACTTTAGTGTTTACAAACTTACGTTAGAAGACTCCACGGAACCAATAGGCATGTTATCAATTGCAGAAAGACCAAACGATTACGCATTAGAAATCAGACTTCTCGCCTCGTCGTATGAAAATGTAGGCCCTGACAAAATTTATAGCAGGATTGCAGGTTGCCTGATTTCCTATGCCTGTAGAGAATCTTTTAAACTGGGCTATGATGGGTTTGTATGCCTTAAACCTAAAACTAAACTGGAAGCCCATTATATCAAAAGATATGGACTACAGTCAACCAAGCTATTTCTGGTAACAGAAGGAATAAATTCGATAAAATTGATAAAGGAATATTATGAAAACTAACAAGAACAGAAAAGAAATCCAGGAGGTAGCGTTTTCAAAATTTACCGATCAGGAACTTGCAGATGCCTATGTATTCCCTTCTGATGAAGTACAAACTGCTCAGGAAAAAGATGCAGAACAAAACTTTTGGACAAACAGGAGAAAACAGTTCGAGAACAGAAGTGAGAATGAAAAAATGTACAATAGACTACTACAGCTTAAGTTTCAGCTTGAAGACTATATCAGCAGCAACCAATATCATAAAGCATTTAACTTCGGTTATTTTCTAAATGAATATGTGAATAGACAAGATAAAAAAGACAAACAGTTCGCTATTGAGGTAGATGTTACCCCTGCTGTACTCAGCCAGTATATCAACAATCACCGAAAGCCCAAAGATGAATTTGTGATCAGACTTGAATTACACTCAGGAGGTATGATTCCTGCAATCAGCTGGTTTAAAGTTTTACAAAAAGATAAGGAGCACGACATTATCACCAATCAACAATTAAGGCTGGAAGAGAGTAAACATGTAAAAAACAGACTCGAATTTGCCTATTGAGCTGAAAAATAAAGGAATCAAAAATCTGGTTTAAAACTTATTCTCGTATTAGCGCAAATCTTGGCGCCTAGGTTAGCGGGCTAGCTGGCTTGAGCATCCATAGCAGCCAATTGAGATTAATGGCAAAACACAAGTCAAGCCCTACCTAGACTTGGCACACTAAAACTTGCGCTAGTCTGAACCATTATGGAAAATCAAAAATTTACAATTACATAAAATGATAAGAAATAAAATTAAAATGACTAAATATTTAATTCTTTTTTTGACAATTATATTTACAAATTGCAAAGGCCAAACTCAAAAAGGTGATGAAAAGCGAGAGATAAAAGACCCAATTACCGTTATTCAGGAAAATGAAAAGAAAGCAACTGAAAAGAAAAGTGAACATATTGGTGAGTTGATTTCTACAATATTATTTAAAGTAAAAACTGATAATAAAAAAGATTATGAAGACGGATTTATTCCTTGGGCAAGCATTGAAAATGCTAAACAAGACATTCCAAACTTATACAAGGGCGACGAAATTGTCATCAAAGACAATTCGGTAAAAATTATTATCGATTACCCTCTTACCAATCAATACGAATTTACAATAACATCAAATAATGGTTTTTCAAGAAAACAATTATTATCGGAAATAAATTTGCATTATTTTAAAATTTACGAAGAAGAAGAAAAAAGTGCCACTATTAAGACAATTCCGATTGATAAGCGAACAACAATATACAACAGAAATCAAACAGACGGAAAATATGGAATTTGGGGCCATGACATAGCAGACTTAGTTTTATCTGAAATTGAAGTTTATAAAACATCAACAGGGCAAATTATTCTAATATTAGGAATTGAATCATAGAAGGAATAACAGCAGCCAATATTGGTTTAATGGGGCTGAAGTGCAAAGCTCAAAACAACTCAACAATTTATTTTAAGTTTAATAAGTATATCTAGGCCCAAACTATCCTCTTTGACAGTAAGCTAACCTTTTAATCTCAAATGAATCATTATATTAGCAATTATGTCTTTATACATCTGCCCTAAATGCGGCACAAAAAGTTTTACATGGGTTATTGAGGATGAACCGTATATTAAAACTAATTGGGGTTGCTACACCTGCAATTATTTGGCTTTGGAAGATGAAAGGCTAATACGCAATTGTAACGTTTGCAAGCAAAAATCAAAATCACTATTAAAAGATATGGATAAACAATACTGGTGGTGCTTTACTTGTAATAAAGAGAACGAACACTAATTATCCAAAACCTGACAGCCGTTTATTTTTTCTTTACCAAGGCTTCTCCCAAAAAGCCACAGACCAAGAATACCTCAAGATAACTTTCCCTTTACCTTTTATTTAGCTATTGTTAACCTGCCAGGCTGAAGCAGCTCAAATTTTTGACTGACCTGACCTACACCAGGGCTATAACTGAAGCAAAGCAATTGCGAAGCAGTGTGCAGGCAGGTACAAGGCAAACCTGGCCGGAAGGTGGCCTAAACGTGGGGTAAAGGTGGCATAAAGGTGGACTTTAGAATCGTTTTTTGGTGGATTTTTAATCAGGTGGATGGATTGGGCTTATCATCCCTTTTGAATAACCTAATATACTAAAATAAGCCGGGAAAACTACCTATAATACCCGCTATTAGGTATTTCATCAAGAAAATTGATCCTTTAACTTGCTTAAAATCAAAATCCAATGATACGCAAACTACTAATACCCTTGTTATTGTCAGGTTCAATAACATCAACGGTTTATGCCCAGGAATGTGAAAAACTATTATCTGACGGCCTCTATTCTTTTACTAAAATGACGAATACCAACTCATTCAGTCATGATTTAAGAACTTATTATCTTTCTGAAACCTTCAAATCGGACATGAAATCCGGTAAATGGGGTGCTTCTTTAACCATCCCCATTAAAGGGGTACCATTTTCAATCGGTGCCAATGATTCGGAAGATAAGTTTACAGAATTGAAGACCAAATTATTGTCGATTACCGAGCTGAATATAGGTGCTGAGAATGCCCAAATGCTGCTGCAATCGGTACCCAACACCAATTTATATGAAGCCTATGTTAATTGCGTAACCAAAAACGGGCAGAACAACCTATATGGTTTTATTCAGGGTACAAATGTGGAAACTGAAGATGCAGTGGTGTTTACCATCCATTACCGGCCATCATCACCAGGCGACTCCATGCCCAAAGTTACCTCGTTTAATGTATACCCCACCAGCGCACTGTTAAGTGGCAAATTGGATGCAGGCGAATCGTTAAAGGGCTTTACCACGCTGGTAACCTGTAAGCGACCGGCCAATGAAGATGTGATTTTAACCATTCAAACCGACCGGGGATCATTCTCCAGCAAAGCTTCGGCACAGGATAATATGACGAGTACCAAGGAATTTCCGATCGGCACCATTATTACCTCTTATTTGAATTATGAACAGTTTAATACCGTGACGAAAAATCACGACAAGAGTCCGGGGGGAATTTTTACCTCCAATAAAAGTAAGTGGGCGCCTTGTGATGGCCGTCCGGTTCCCAATTCCAAGTTTCAAATATTAACATCGCAAGTTAATGTACCCGATTTGCGGGGGATGTTTGTGAGGGGCTTAAATATTTTTGATCCTTACCAGCCCGTACCTGCAGTAGCTAAAGAGAAAAGTGATCCGGATACCCGTGTTGTGGGTGGCTACCAGGGTGATGCTTTCCAGGGTCATAAACACCTAAACAGAGATAATATTGGTGTAATGATCGCTGATAAACAGGCCGCAAATTCGCCAAGGCAAAGGTATACGGTGGAAGGAACGGCGGCCGTAAATACCGAGGGAAAGATACCCGCCGGATACGGTGAGCCCAGGGTAAGTACAGAGACAAGGCCTAAAAATATATCGGTTTATTATTATATCAAAATTAACTAAGGCATAATGCCGTGTAATTATTTTAAAATCAATAAAGAGTCACAGCGGCATCAGGGCTCTTTATTGATTTTTTTATGCATTATTTTTAAGTGGTAAGCGAGCTGATTTGTGCGATATGCCTGCATCAAACAAAATCCTGGTCTTCGCGCATTAACACTTCATCTATCATTCCGAATGCCTTTGCTTCGGTGGCGCTCATCCAGTAATCGCGACTGGCTAATTCGTTGATCCGTTCATAACTTTGCTGGCTATGCTTTGCCAGAATATGGTAAAGATCTGATTGTACTTTGAGCACTTCTTTGATCCTGATATCCATATCAATGGCCGTTCCTTCTGCCCCGCTTGAGGTTTGATGGATCATGACCCTCGAATGCTGCAATGCCGAACGTTTACCGGCAGCCCCGGCACACAACAATACCGAACCCATGGAAAGCGCAATGCCCGTACAAATGGTCGCTACATCAGGCTCGATAAACTGCATGGTATCGTAAATGCCTAAACCTGCATATACCGATCCACCTGGCGAATTGATGTACAACTGGATGTCGCTTTTGGCATCAACTGACTGCAAAAAAAGCAATTGTGCCTGTATTACATTGGCATTCCGCTCTTCAACGGCTTCGCCTAAAAAAATAATCCTGTCCATCATCAGCCGCGAAAAGACATCCATTTGTGCCACATTCAACTGGCGTTCTTCTGTAATATAGGGCGTCATGGCAACCGGCAAGGTATAAGCAGAACTTCTGCTCATGTATTGATCTACATAGAGGCTGTTTAAGCGCTGGTGTTTTACCGCATAAAGGCGGAATTCATGGTTAATATTCATTCTATTGATTTTAAATTTTGGGCATAGCGATGCCCCGCCCCAATAATGGGGCCCGGTTTATAGATTAAATTGATTGTTTATTTGCGGAACAAACGCATTACCTTTTGCCTGAAACTTTGATGCGCTTCGGTATTGAACAGTGTTTCGTGGATGTTATTGATTTCATTTTTCAGCTGTTTCCGGCCATAATCGCGCACTGCCTGGTAGGTTTTCTGCTGCCAGTACACCTGCTCTTTGAGTTCAGGCTCTAAGATCATTTTGGCTTCGAACAGGAAACTTTCGCCATCCTTACGGTCCGACAGCAGGTAATGCTCAATTAAACCGAGCTCATTCAACAATGTCTTCATATGTTAAGGATTTAGCTTTAACGGTATTTTTAACTTTTTCGAGGCATTTAAATTTCTGGGCGGTTGCAGAGCGCGCACCCGAAAAGCCAAAACGCCCGGCCAGTGTTTCCATATCCAGTTTTTCATAATAAAAAGCACTGAGCAATTGCATGCATTTCTGTCCGGCCTGCTCCAGTAACTGCAACAGTTTCCCGGAAGAAACTTCCTCATATCCGGTATCTGCCCAATCGATCTCTTCATTCAAAACAAGGCCCAGGGAATCAAGTGCAACCTGCTTGTCGTTTTCCTGGTAACGTTTGATCCATAAATACCTGGCGATCCCAAATAAATAGGCTTTCTCCCGGTACTTCAGCTTTAATCCCGAAACCTGTACTTTCTCATAATACACCACCAGGGCATCCTGAAAAATGTCTTTCGCTTCCTCAAATGATCCCCCCATCTTGCTCACATGCCTTGCAACCAAAGGAAAGGCTTCTTTGTAGAGTTTCATAAAAAGTGCTTCGCGCGTGCTGGGCTTCTCATTAATGAATGTTGCTGTCATGATTACTATGCTTTTATTATAGTATGTGGGTATTTTTGACCAGGTATCACCTAAAATTAGTAATTATTTTTTTGGTGGTCTGAAAAAGTACATGCAAATTCTTGCTGTCGGATTTAAAACAAAAAGTACAAGATGTATTATCGCAGTGCTTATATTAGCGATTAAATTAATCGCTACATACTATGGATAACATAGCATTCAAAACCTTAATTGATTACCCAACACGTATCCCATCTATTCAAACACCAATTTCATTTGGATCAGACAATGATGGTAATTGGTGGGTTAATTTCTAACAACTATTGAAACGAATTTTTGCAAATTCAAATTTGGTATTTCAAATAGATTACAATTTATTATGACAGCAAAAGATCTTTTAAATAAAGTATTAGACTATAATTACCTATGGTCGATGCCAGAGAGAAAGAATTCTAAACCAGCGAAAATCAGACTTTCACAAATTGAAGTATTACAGGATGCATTGGGGCTCTCAAAGAAATATGTTAATCCCCTTATACAAATAAAATATTCATTTGCTGGAGAAAAGCAGAAACTGAACAGAGCCAAACAACTAAACAAGCTAACAAATCTCGAATATTTGCTACAGGGCGAATTCCTTTTTGACAGAGAAAAAGATGAAAATTTGGAATTACAAAAAAAGATAATTACAACAATTACTTCTCTATATCCAGACATGGAAAAATATATCAACTTTCGATCAATAGACATCCATTGGCTCTTCAATGACCTAATTAATTTTAGGCAAGAAGTCTATAGACTCACTTATCCAAATGAAGGTATGTTAGAAGGATTTTCGGCTGGGCTTCATTACAGTTTTTTTCTCAAAGCAAATCTTAAAAAAATAATAAAGGATAACCTGCCTGAAATTGATGAAACGCTTTGGCTAATACTCGACCCTGCAAAAAAAGTATTAAATAAAGCAGAAATAAATTATCCGGAAGCAGATTTAGAACATATCGACTCAGCATGGTCTATGGAGAATTATTAAACATCAACATAATTGAACATTATTTATCTTAACAAAACTCATCACATGACCAATAGCTTCATTGCCATTAAAGGCAATTTCTTCAACAGGGCAGACGAAATCTTTGCCACTTTTAAATACCTGGATACTGCATATGACAAACAGTTTAACAACTGGCAGGAATTTAACAATTATTTATGCGATAATTATTTTGAGTTTGCCAATAACGATACCGCAATCAGGGGAATATGGACAGCTAATGGCTGGACCGTTATTAACGACCCAGAAATGGTAGATACCATTGATGAAGCAGCTTTATTACAGCTATCAAAATTACTGGATACCGAAATTATCACCTTCCTGATCCAGACTACCTCAAACTCATTTGGGTTTACAGTATACCACGATACCATAAAAAGGCATTTCTTTGCTTCCGGTGGAGAGATCATTGACAATTTACACTCCCCTTTAGCACAAGAAAACGGTTTAAATATTAACGCAGATATATTTGCTGATGACATTTTAAACCTGGCAAACCGTTTAGGAATCGATTTAGAAGGTAAAAATGAACTTACTTACACCGTTAAACAACTGGCTTATAATGAAGAAATGAAAAATGAGTTAGAAAAATATAAAGCACAGCAGAAAGAAACGGCTGGAGGCACTAAACCCTGGTGGAAGTTATGGTAAAGGTAAATGGGAAAATGAGTAATGTCCTAATCGCAGGCTTTATATGAGAATAATAATCATATTAATTATGGTGAGTTTAACTTCTTATGGTTGCTCACCTACCGAAAGAAATAACGATCATATGGGGCTCTTTAATAAGCTATTTGGCAAAAAGGATAATCCCAATCGGTCTGATAACAAAACAGAGAATATTGATTATAAGAATAAACTTTTAGCAACAAAAGCATTTTACCCGTTTGACCGGTGGAGACAAAATTATGATAACGGCTTAACGCAGTATACAGCGGAAAACTGTAACAAAGTAAAAAAAGTTTTTGACGACTTAATCTCCTCCCTTATCGAAATCGGAGCAAACGCAGGCGAAGAACAAAAAAAGCAATTGTTTAAAACAGCCATTCTTAAAACTAATCAACTGAATGAAGAAATAGATGGCTTAATTGAAACAGGCGAAAGGGAAGATTTGTGCAGCCTAACAAACAAAATAACCATTGCCTGTGGCCTTAACCCAGCTAAATATGGTGAAGGCGAAGGTTTGGCCAGTGAATGGAGAGAATGGTAAAATAAGCTGTAGATTAACACTCGATTAGTAAACCAGCTAAAGCCTAGAGCATGCTTTTTAATCAACATCACCAATGATTTCAACAAAAAATCTCAGCTTGCTTCCAGATAGAACATCACTTGAGACTATTTGTAAAGCGATTTCAGTTTTAGATGCAATAATTTGTCAGGAATGGCAATATCGTTATTATTCATTCAATTCGGAGTGGGATACCAATGAACAGTGTTTGCAAATGCGAAATGGTGCAGGTGATGAAATGCATATATTATTTCTCCATGAAGGCAGCGCAATAAATGGTTTTGCACACGAATACAAACAACAAAATAAGACTAAACTGACCACAAATTTGCCTTCAATTTTTGATGAATTTATTTTTGGAGAACCTGTTGCATCAATCGGTACCACATTTTGCATATGGACGAGTGAACCGAAAAACTGGCAAGTTGGACAACTTGAAAATATTGACGATCATTCAGGAGAAATGTTGAGCATTTTTGATGGGGATCCTCAGACTTATATTGATTGGGCGACTGATTATTTTGAAGGAAGTTACAAAGAAAGTGGAATCCCTCTGGAAACCGTATCGAAAATTTATAATGGACAAACGCTGACAAAAGAAATGGTTTTATCCATTGTTGAGGAACTGGAAGATTGGGAACAACTTGAAACTGATCTAAAAGAAATCAACTATCCTTATAACTTTGAATAGCGAGAAAATCATTATAAATGAGTGAAGAGCAAAAAAGATTATACTTTGAAATGGTCGATAATAAAATCGAGCAGCATGGCTTCCATGTAACCTATGTGCTAGAAGAAAAAGACTTTACCCCATTTGGTTATTCAAGCGGACTGTATAAAAATTTTGGAATCCCCGAAGCTTTTGTTTCTGGCTTACCCAATGGACTTACCAACACGTTAATTACTAATTATGCTCAGGCATTCAGGAACCAAAAAGTGCCTTTAAAACAGAAATTAGTCAATTTAATCGATCGTTTCCCGGTATATATTATTCCGGTAAAAAATGAAGCCTTGAATGAAAAAATACTGAGTACGTTCAGATTATATGAAAACAATTACTTCGAATCTGTCCAAATCATTTATCCGGATTTAGACGGGAAATTCCCTGAAGAGATAGGTTATGATTATGACCAGGAAATTTTGGGGAATGTAAACTAAAATAAAGCTTTGTTATAAATTGCCTTGTTCTCATCAAATGCGTCATATAACACTGAAGATATTGAGTCCTTACACAAACCCATAACATTAAAGATTAGGAAATAAAAAATGCAGATTAAGCGCTTAAATCAACGCTCAATCTGCTTAAAAGAAATGCGGGTTAAACCCGAATATTATTTAATCACTTTAATCTGGCCTTTCATCACCATGTAATGGCCTGGATAGGTACAAATAAAAGGATACACACCCGGTGTTTTAGGTACCGTAAAATAAATCGTATCTGATTTTCCAGGTTGTAATAATGATGTATAAGCCAGTACCTTAGGCGTACCCGGAACAAAATCGTACTTTTCGCCATCAAGGCCCATTTTCAAGGCCATTTCGCCTACCGCATTGCCCGATCCCGGTGTAGTAAGCACAAAATTGTGTAACATATCATCAACATTTTTAAAGGTTAGCTTTACGTTAGTGCCTGCCTTCAGGGTAATGTTGGTCAAATCGAATTTTAAACCTGGCTTGGTGCCCAGTACAATGATTTTATCAGGCCCTTTCGTCCAGTTTTCGGGTTGTTGGGTTACATGTTTTGTGGCGTCGGTATTGCCTTTAACTGCACCACCGGCTGTTGCCATATTGCCCATTTGGTGGTGTTCCATTCCCTCCATATGGTGTTCGGCCGGTGCGTTGCCTGTAGGTTTATTTTCAGCAGTTAATGCCAGCTTTTCCCCATCAGGGATCTTGTTTAGGGTATAAAAGCCGTAATTGTGCAACAAAGGGATCTTGTCGTTCCCGGAAAGTAATCCTTCCATTTTAATTTCGTGGATGTAACCTTCTTTTAAGCTATCCAGCACCAACCGCACCCGTTTATGATCAGGGGACACAACAATGGCTTTAATACTGCGTGCTGATTTATTGATCACCGGACTGCCGTAAATGTGGTGATATTTATAGGTAAAAGTAGATAGTTGATAAGTACCGGCATCCCGTGCGGTTTTTTCATCAACCGGCATGGTAAACTCCAGCTCGAAACCATCAGGCTGAGCCTTTACCGTTTGCGCTTCAAATGGCACAATACCCGACCAGGTTAAACGCTGCAGCCCGTATTCGGCTTTGCCTGTAGATGACCACCCTCTTGAAGTCATGCCCACCAGCATACTGCCATCGGAGCCCCAGTTCATCCTGAGGATACCGGAAGAAAATCCACGGCGGAAAGGGAAAACCACGCCCTGGTATACCCCTTTTACTTTCTCTAAAAATACCCTGTTGATGTTACTCTGCGATTGGTCGCCTACAAAAAGCTGCCCTTTAAATGGCCCCATATTGCCATTAGCCGTATAATTCAGGATGCCGGATGTGGAGTTACCCATAATCGAATGCGGAATCCATACCGATGGGGTTTTTAATCCCGGTACCCTTTTGGCGACTTCGAATTCGGGCTCGCCGGTATCGGGAATATCACCTTTACGCAGTTTAACCGGAGAACCTGGCTCACCTGCCCATACCAGTCCGGCAGGATTACCAACAAAATCGCCTTCTTCTACGTGGGTAATGCTGCCCGAGCCTACCCAGTCGCCCTGGTTTTCGGCATAAAATATGTCACCATCATCATTCAGTGCCATGGCTGCAGGCGAGCGGAACCCCGTTGCAAAAGGTATTAACTTAAAATCGGGGGTAAACTTGAGCATCCAGCCATGCCATTTGGATAAACTGGCCCCATAACCGATCCAGCCTACATTGAGTGTAACCACCATATTGCCATCTTTATCCAACATAGGTCCATAGGCATATTCGTGGTAATTGCCCGATAAGGGCCAGGAGTACATGGTGCGGTATTCGTCGGCTTCGCCATCGCCATCCAGGTCGCGCAGGCGTGTAATCTCGGCACGCTGGGTAAGGTAAAGGTCTCCCTTGATGTAATTTAAGCCCAATATTTCGTGCATCCCCTGTGCAAACAGGCGGTATTTGGGTTGTTGGCCATCTTTCATGTATGGATTGGTAATGATCCACACCTCGCCTTTGCGGGTAGCCACAGCCAGCTCATCATTGGGCAAAAAAGTCATCCCACCAACTTCGAGTGCTATTTCTTTCGGGATGGGAACGGTTACTATCGGATAAATCTGTTTCTCTGTTTGCGCTTGTGTTTGTGCTTTTACGGTTACCAGTGCACTGCCCAGTAACAAAAGAGACAATAAATATGTTGATTTTTTCATGTCTTGATTACCAGGTTAGCGAATAGGTTAACGAATCGGAAGCATTGGCCAGCTGCACCAGCAGCTCCTTGCCACTTTGGGTTTTCCTGATAAAAGCTTTTGTACCTTCAGCAACGGTTACCGTATAAGTTTTATTGCCTACAGTATAAGTATTGTTTTTATGGGCATCGATAGTGGCTGCGGCGGCAATACGACAATAAAGCGGCTGCTTGCCGTTGCTGATGCTGATGGTGCGGCTCAATGCGGTACCCCCATTTAAGACGGTTATTTTATCGCTTACCTCGGCACCATTGGCAGTATATAAAAATGTTGGCATTTTGCTTTTATCCAATACATAACCCTGGTTTTGCAGGTCGTCAAAAGCAATAGAATCGGGCCATGCAGCATCTTTATCAGCCAGCACAGCAAGGGCTGGTGCGGCAGAAAGCGGCAGAACGGTACCCAAAGGCTTGGCCAGCTGGGGTTCTCCCCTGTCTTGCCACATTTCTTTCACATCCATAAAATCGCCGCGCCATACCTCCAGCAAAGCACCCTGTTTTAAATCGTAGGCATAGTTTATCTTTTCGGGCGTACCTACGGAAATTACATGGGTACGTTTCTTCCCTTCAAACATCAGGAAACTTCTCAGTAAATAGGGTTTGTTCGTTGCATTGATGACATAAGGGCTGGCATTTTGGGCCCTGGAATAGGCTGCACAGCAGATCAGTAGCATCAGGCAGCACATCAGTCGTTTATAGATCATAATTATTTATTTGGTTAAGGTGCAACAGAACAATCGGTTGCATAACAAATATATCATTAGCATCCCGGTTTACAAAAATTCTGGTAAAACAATTACCCATAATAAATGTAAAATTCTAATTATCAGAACATTAAAACTTAATCAAAAAAATGCAAACGGTAGCATAAACCGACGGGGCAGTATTAGAAAATCCTGACTGCAGGTAGGAACAACGGCCTGCCCCGGCCTTTCGGGAAAGCAAGCTCCTTTAGCGAAATGATTCTTGCTATACAGGTGGCTTTAAAGGCTGAAAAACCTTCCCACCAGGGCGATTCCGGAAGCGACCTAAAACGCTAAAATCTACGTTCGTCCTTATTCATCTGATCCATCAAATCCTCTCGAAAGGGATTTGAGATGGATGGTCAGGTTGAGCCCGTCGAAATACCTTGCATGTATTGCGCAAGGCCCTTCGGCAGGCTCAGGGATGATATTTGGGTATCCTTAACTGGAAAATCTTAATGAGAACTACTCGTAACCATTTTCAAAAGTTACGATCTGCTTTGCTTTCAGTTTTACCTCGGCAATCCCCTCTGCCCCCATTTTTATACTGCCTGGCGGTAGGTCTTTAGCAATGTAAGTTTTAAAAGGAAGCTTAACGCGCAATACACCACCTTTTTCGGCATAGATTTTTACTTTTACCGGCACCCCATTTTCTTTGGCAGCACTAACCAAAAAGGCACCCTCTGTGCGTAAACTGTTAAAAGAAACATTGGCCCAGCTTTGTGGTACAGCGGGGAAAACCTGGATATAACCATTGCGGCTCTGAACCAGCAGTTCCTGCACCCCCTGGGCAAATGCAAAATTACCTTCGAGCGTAAACGGGCGGTAAGTAAAACCCGAATACTGGCCACCTTTTTGATCGCCATTTAAATGGAAACTGTTTGGCGAGCAGAAATTTGAAGCAAAAATTTCCAATTGTTTTACGGCTTTATCTGCCTGGTAAGCCCTGGCATATAAAGAAGCCATCCAGCTAAAAGAATAACCGCACCAGGCCCTGGTACCCATTTCTTCTATTCGTTTTAATGAGTTTTCGATTATTGTTTTATCTTTTTCTTTATTCACATCAAGCAAACCGAGCGGATAAATAGCCATGTATTGCGACATGTGGCGGTGCGAACTGGTTAAATTGGCACCCGGAGCAATGGTAAAGCCCGTTTCGTTTACTTCATAATCAGGCAACTGGCCCAAAATAGTTAACCAGTGTTTACGCTCTTCTTCCTTACCATTGGCCTGGCTCACCTCGGCTGCTGCCTTAAACAGAAACCTGGTAAGGGATAAATCGAAATTGGTCCATTCTAAAAACCAGGCTTTAATGCTGTTATCGTTATACTCCGGGCTGGAGCTTAGCGGCAATTTGCGCACACCATCTTTTAAGCGGGTAATGTTTTCCAGGTAAGTTGCCACATCGTGAATATAAGGATAAGCCCTTGTTTTCAAGAAAGTATCGTCCATACTGTACTTCCACTGCCAGTAAAAGTGCTGCGAGGCCCAGGCGCCAACGGTAGGCGAAAGCGAATACTGGATCCATCCACCCATCGGATCGCCATTTAAGGTTACCACCCCCGGCACATTCAGTCCGGCTACGCCAAAATACTGTTTGGTATAGCCCAGGTTGCGGTCTCTGATTTTCCAAAGCCAATCGGTAAAGGTAGCGCCCTCTGCCAGGTGGTTACCGGTATAAGTTGGCCAGTAGCTTAACTGGGTATTCAGGTCGTTATGAAAATCGCCTTTCCAGGGAGGTAAACTTCCGTTATCGGCGGTCCAAACCGCTTGCAAAGTAATGGCAGGTGCACCCTTTCTGGCCACACTGCCCAGCTTATACATCTCGAGGTAATATTGTTTCTGGATTAATGCATCGGGCACCGAAACGCGCGATTTGCTCCAGAAGTTTTTCCACCAGGCTGTATGTTCAACCCAACCGGTGGGTTCTTTGGCTGTTGCAGAAATAGGCGATAAACTTGCTGCCCGGTCGCTGCTAATGGTCCACGAGCCGATTATATTTCCATCCGGTAGCTTTTTCCACTGAACCAATACTTCATAATAATGACCTTGATAAGTAGGCTGATGATAACGGATACCACTTGCAGTATGGGTAACGGTTCCCTTTTGGTAGCCCAGTTTCTGCAAACCTTCTCCTGCATGGCTGTTGTCTCCTTTTTCAATTTGTCTGTTTGCATAATTATGTACAATTAAAGCCGGTAAAGTTGCTGCAGAGTTAAGATTTTTAAAGCTAAAATAACCTTCTTGTTTAACCGCATGGATATAACAGTTAAAAACGGTTCCGTTATCGAATTTAACCGTATTTAAAGCGGTTTCGATATTAAGGTCGTTGGCAACTACCTTACCCAGTTTAGCGAGGTCAAATTCAAGTGCCGCAGCCGGCAGCTTAGTGGGGTAAGGACTGCGGTCGTAAGGTTCATCACCTAATTTTTGTACTGCAGCGTAATTATTGTGGTGTACCTGCTCTTCAACCCATTTGAAATTAAATTTCGAAATATCCATGGCTTTGCGTTCATCCCATAAATCGGCGCGGTCTAAAGAAAGGCGGAGTTTATTGTTTTTTTGCCAGATTAATGCCCCCAGCATACCGTTGCCTAATGGCATGGCTTCGTCCCACCGGTCGGCAAGTTTGGGAAAAGAAAGATCGTAAGGTTTTAACTGTTGTGTGTAGCCCGCAAAAAAAGAGCAGAGCAGCAGTAAAAAAATAGCGGTTTTGGTTTTCATTTGGTTCTTTTAGAATGGATTAACATTTGTGTTTAATGTATTAATCCCTAAAATACAGCTATTTGATTACAATAAAATCGCCTAAAAATTACGCAAACGTTTGATGGCGGATATAAAATTATTTTTTGTGAACAAAAGATCAATGTATGATCTTAAAAACAAGCTCTTTCAGCAATTCGCCATCATCAACGTTCCCCGTGCTATCCAATCCCTTGCTTTTTAAATCGTACTCGCGCAATAAGCCAATTACCTGAAAAACCTTACCGGTATTGTAATTCCGGGCCGCTACCTCGTAATCTTTAATAAAGAATGGGGGCACGCCCAGCGCCGATGCCGCATCGGCTTTGTTCGGGATATAATGGTATTTGAGCAGTTTAGTAAAATAACCGCCTAAATTGGCCAAAACCATTACGGTTGGATTGGCCTTGGGATTGCTGGCGAAGTAATTGATAATTTTATTACATTTTAACACATCGCGGATGGCCAGTGCTTTCTGCAGTTCGAAAACGTTATATTCTTTACTGATGCCGATGTTTTTCTGAACCAGATCGGTATTAATGGTAACCTCTTTTGAAACGTTGAGCATTAATTTTTCGATCTCGTTGGCAATTTTGGAGAGATCGGTGCCCAAATATTCGGCCATTAATGCCGATGCCTGCTGATCGATCCTGTACCCTTTTTCCTTAACAAATTCTTCGATCCAGGGTACCAGCTTATAATCGCGCACCGGATCTGACTGAAAAATTAACCCGCTTTTGCTTATCGCTTTGTAAATCTTTTTACGCTTATCGAAATTGGCATATTTATAGGCAAGCACCAAAATGGTACTGGGTAAAGGTTTTTCGAAATAATTGAGCGCAAATTCGCCTTCCTTAGAACTGTCTTCCTTGCCCCATTTTAAATCCTGTGCTTCTTTAACAATCACCACCTGGTAATCAGACATCATCGGATACCGCTTTGCTGCGCCTAAAACTGTAGCCATATCGGTATCTTTGCCGTATAAAACCGTCTGGTTGAAACCTTTTTCGGCATCGTTTAATAACTTATCTTCGATATAATCGGTTACCTGATCAATATAGTAAGCCTCTTCCCCATGTAACAGGTATACAGGTTTGAATTTCCGGGCTTTGATATCTTTGATAATTTCGGCAGCAGTCATGGCTGGTAAAATTACAATTTAGGTTTAATGATTTTGGTAAATGTTTATAAATTAAGGAGTGTGATGAGTTAGATTTGAGATGGGAGATGGGAGATATTAGATTTGAGACATTAGACAGCCTACTTCTTCAGCATCATTTAAAATTAACTAACTTTGATGCTGCTACACTGTTAGCTGCTTACTGTCAACTGAAAACTACCAACTGATAACTGTCAACTGAAATGTTTACCCCTACCCCACTTAACCTTCCTCCGTATCCGTTTAAAATCACTAAAAAAAATGATGTGGTGTTTATTTTCGATGAGCTGAGGAAGAAACACCTGGTGCTTACACCTGAAGAGTGGGTCCGTCAGCATTTTATACAGAACCTTATTTTAGAAAAAAAATTCCCCCGCAGCCTGATTCAGATTGAAGGCGGTTTAGTGTTAAACCAGTTACAAAAACGCAGCGATATCCTGGTTTACAATACGGCCGGCGAAAAGCTGATGTTGATTGAATGTAAAGCACCAAAGGTTAAGATTACACCTTCGGTTTTCGATCAGGCATCGCGGTACAATTCGATACACCAGGCCAGGTGGAT
This sequence comes from Pedobacter zeae, assembly GCF_014196715.1. Lineage (GTDB taxonomy): Bacteria > Bacteroidota > Bacteroidia > Sphingobacteriales > Sphingobacteriaceae > Pedobacter > Pedobacter zeae. The sequence goes on along the minus strand of NZ_JACIEF010000001.1, from coordinate 123,295 downwards.
CGTTTTGACCAATGGTTTGCAGCATGTTTACGCCAGGATGGATGCAGAAAAAGGCCGCTTTAATTTCGTACAGGAAATACCGGAGTATTTGGAGTTGTAAAGCCATATTTGTCATCCTGAACATAGTGAAGGATCTTTATTGAATAATTTGGTTCTTTTCTTAGGGCTAACCTCATTTTCTGAATCACGCTATTCAACCCTCAGCAGCAGCACTATTCTTGCCATCTAAACCTGATTGACGCGGAAATCCTTTTTTGTAGCCCCCCGGCGCAGCCAGGCGCAAAAAAGATTGAAGCAGAAAGCAGGAACGAACTTTAAAACAGGGGCCATCAATTGCTTTCCAAAAAATAAGGTTTGCTCCTCAACATCCTGGCTTTTTCACCGCACCCGATCGCTATTGGATCAGAAACAATAAAAAGTACAAACCTTAGCTTATAGAATACCTTGACTATGCTTTGAACAAGTTAATCAGTGAAGATTCAAATAGAAATTTCGTCATCTCGACTGGAGTGTAACGGAATGGAGAGATCTACCTGAACAGATTTCCATCTATCGTTTGGTGTCCCACCGACCGAAACTTGATCAGTATCCAAAAAATGAAAGTAAAATTATATTTTCTTCTGCGTAATTAATATACAGATAAAGGGAAAAATAGCTCATCAATGGGAGCGCAGATCTAATGCTAAACACGAAATTTCTTCCCGTTTTCCGCTTATACGCTTTCCCGAAGGTTCGGGATACCTCGTTGCTGCAGGGTATCGCTGCAACCGGGCTATATGGCTACAGCAGCATTTCATCTTTTAGGTTGTAACATGCACAAACCTTTGTTCCTAAACCCGACTGCAGCGAACACGAAGTGAAATGGAGTAAAGCGCAAAGCGGGGCTAAAACTGCCAAGAACCTCAAACCGTTCATTTCCAAATACCAACGGGAAACAAAATGCCAATATTCCAAACTATGAACCCTAAAATTTAACTTTTATTTAGTTTCTCATCAACCGAAACTTAATCCGTACCCAAAAAAATGAAAGTAGAATAATATTTTTCTTGGTCGGTGAGGCAACAACCAATAGGAAGATTCTTCAATCGTTCGGAATGACAAAAGAGAATATGATCTAAGTACTGTATTCCGTCTTCCAAACCTGTTTATTACCGCTATAAATCGCCTCGTTACACATGGCCACGCATATAGCTGCCTGCGTTCCGGTATTGATATTCGATGCTGGCTCCTTTTTAGTGGTGATTGATTTATAAAATTCATCCAGCGCATAATTTGTACCATCAATGGTGGCCTTATCCAAAATAGGGATCCCGCCATCTTTATTGACCACAATTTTTGTCGCCCCGGTTACGCCATCTACAATACCCAGATCTTTTTTGGTACTTTCTTCGGGATAAAATAAGCCGGTGTTGGTGAGTAAAGAAACCGAACCTTTGGTTCCCTTTATTTTAAACAGGTAACCATCGTGTGCATTGCCGCAGGTGGCCCCAAAGTTGCCGATCATGCCTTTTTTGTTATACCGCAGAATGGCCTGTATATTATCATAAGTTTCGCGGCCATCCTTAAAAACATCTATCCCGCCCGAGCCCATAATTTCATCGGGTTGCGTTTCGAAAGCCCAGTTGATAAAATCGATCTGGTGGGAGAGCAGTTCGGCAGCCAGTCCGCCAGAATACTCCCTGTACATGCGCCAGTTGATTTTGCGCTCTAAAGCCGGATCGGGCACAGCCCTGCGCCAATTGCCATTACGGTCCCAGCGACAATCGATCTGGCTAACTTTACCCAAATAACCACTTTGAACCATATCTTTCACCTTAAAGTACAGCGGCGAATAACGGTATTGATACCCAACCTGAAAAACCTGGTTGGGATATTGTTTAACCAGTTTTTTAAGTTCGAGTGCCTGGGCAATGTTATAAGTCATGGTTTTTTCTACATACACATGTTTACCGGCCAGCACCGCATCTTTTGCAATGCGAAAATGCTCGCTTAAAGGTGTAGCAATAAAAACGGCATCGATACTTTTATCATCTAAAACCTTGCGGTAATCTTTTAAGGCCTTTGCATCAGCAGGAACATACTTTTCGGTTTCCTTAAGCCTGAAATCGAGCAAATCGCAATAGGCTTTAATTTTATACTTTGCAGGCATTGATTTAATTACCGATAACACACCTTTACCGCGATCGCCGCAACCAATCATAGCCACATTAATAATTTCGTCAGCTACCAGACTGGCGAAACCCTGATTGCCCAAAAGTAAACCAGAACCTACTAATGCAGATGTTTTAACAAAAGATCGACGATGCATGATATGTTAATATTTTATTTCTTAAAATGATAATCTGGAGCGCCAGGGTAATGCTTCTATTAAATGGCAGTCCCGCCAATGCTGCAATCTTTTTGTTCCAGGTAGTTGCTTTATGATTGGAAATGCAACAAAAAGTATTTCCGCGTATGTCGGGGCTATTTAATTTCTTTCAGTGCGTATGGGTTTGTTTCACAGCACAAACGCCAATAATAAACCCGATTGAGCTAAATAGCCCACAGCGCAGCGAAGACTATAAGCGAAAGCGGGACTGCTCGCAGCCATATTAAACTAACGCTCATTTTCGAGCAATAAACAACAGGCTTATAAAGTTTTAATTTTAATCGTCCTGAAATCTACCTTATTGCCATGATCCTGCAGCAGGATATGTCCTTTCGGTGCTTCGCCAAAGTTTTTCCAATCTTTGTATTTACTGATAGCAACCAATTTTTTAAACTCCTCAGAGCCACGTGTATATTCCAGCACTTTTACGCCATTTAAGTAGTGTTCCACCTTGTTATTGGGATAAACCACCACACGGCCATTGTTCCAGCTGCCGATTGGGCGCAGGAAACGGGCTTCTTTTTTAGCAGTAATTAAATCGTATAAAGAAGCCAGGGTACGGTTTCCATCCCTGCCTAATTTGGCATCCGGGTGTAGTACATCATCCAAAACCTGGTATTCCAGTCCGATGGCCGAACCGGTATTATTCTCGCTCAGGGTAACAAAGTATTTTACACCGCTATTGGCTCCGGGAGTAAGCCTGAATTCGAACGATAAGTCAAAAGCCGCATATTCATCCCTGGTTACAATATCGCCACCATTGGTTGATTCGGCACCGCCCGAAGGTTCTACGCTGATTATCCCATCGGCAATTTTCCATCCTTTGGCAGGGAAAGCCGTTTTATAAGCACCTATCCACCCTGCATTGCTTTTACCATCAAATAATAGTTTATAACCCTCCGATTTTTCGTAGGCAGATAAGGTATTGGGTGTGAGGTTAACCGTATAAATCCCTTTAGGAAATGCCTTGGCTTTTAACCCTTCTGTTTGAATATTGATGTTCTTGAAATAAACTTTTTTGCCATCATTCTCGAGGTTATTGCCAATACCATGCACCTGTAAACCAATAAATCCGGTTTTATCTAAGGTATCGATCACATAAGCAACAGGGTTTCCATTTACCCAGGTTTTAGTTTCGTTACCGATACATTCAATCCGGTAATGGTTAAACCCGTTCTTTTTATACAATGGCTTTGCTGATGGGTTAAGTTCCAGTGGGTAAAGCCATAACCTTCTGGCTTCATCGTAAATTCCGCCGGTCCATGCCCGCGGTGTAGGGTCTATTTCTACCTGCCTGCCAAAAACCAATCCTTTACCGTTATTTCCTTCGGGTTTGATATGGCTGCGCGTTTGTATACCCGAGTTGGTGGTTTCACCCTCCAGTTTCACGTCAAGCTCCAAAATGAAATCGCCATATTCTTTTTCGGTGATCAGGAACGAATTTGGTGTGCCCTTGGTCATCGTTCCAACAATCATTCCATCTTCAACCTTGTACGGAGCAGCACCTGCAACGGCTTTCCAACCGGTAAGGGTTTTACCGTCAAATAAAGGTTTTGCTTTTTGGGCAGTGGCTGATAAAGTGATGAGCGAAAACGCCAGAATACTATATTTTTTAAAATTTAACATGATTTGATTTTTCTTGTTGTCATGGCGGGGAAGAATGACGAAGCAATCTTTTTTGTTTGATGGATCGCTTCGTGCTTCGCCATAATGATATTTTTAATATTTAAATACTTTTCCGTTTGCGATAACTTCCTGTCTGTTTTCATCGAAAATTGCTTTTGCACCTGTGCGTACCGCGGCATTGGTCATGATATTGGCAATAGAATGTGAATAACCAGCCTCAACCGGGGCATTTGGTGTTTTACGGCTACGTACACATTCCATCCAGTTACGCATGTGGCCTGAGGTTAAGCTATCGCCGCCCATACTGGCTCCTGTGGCCGTTTTAATTTCGGTTTTGCTTAAATCAAATTCAGGCAGCAGGTTGGCTTTTAAACCCATGGCTGCAGCTTCTTTCTCTTTTAAACCACCTTTTGGCGATACTTTATTCGTAATCAGGTTCAGCTCTCCACCGTTTGAATAATAAACCTCACCAACATCGCCTACACTATTCTGCATCCTCGATGTAAAGGTAACCTGGAAACCGTCGGTAGTATCTGGCTTACCGTAATCGAATACTGCAACCATCGTATCCCAGTTTCTGCGGCCATCTTTCCAGGTGTAAATGCCTCCGTTTGCCACTACACTGCGCGGGTGTTTTAAATTGGTAAACCAATGTACCGTATCAATCTGGTGCGACATCCACTGGCCGGGCATACCGGAAGAATAGGGCCAGAACAACCTGTATTCCAGGTATTTTCTTGCATCGAAAGGCTCAGCCGGCCTATTGAGCAAGAATCGTTTCCAATCGATATCTTCTTCCTTTAATTTAGCCACTAAATCTGGTCTGCGCCAACGGCCCGGCTGGTTTACATTCCATACCAAATCAACCGCAGTGATCGGGCCAAATTTTCCATCCTGTATAAATTTTGCCGCATTGATATAATTCTCTCCGCTCCTTCTTTGAGAGCCAATTTGTACAATCTGCTTGCTGGCCTTAACCGCTTTAAATGCCGCTTTGGCATCATCCATGGTCTCGGCAAAAGGCTTTTCTACATAAGCGTCACAATTGGCCTTTACCGCCTCGATGGTGTGAAGGGCGTGCTGAAAATCGGCAGTGCTGATGATGACGGCATCAAGGTCTTTTGTGGCATAAAGCTCATCGTTGTTTCGGCAGGCTTTAATATCATGACCAAATTTATTCTTTAAATGGGCAATTCCTAGATCTCTACGGTAGTTCCAAAGATCGGAAAGGCCTACAATATCGAAGTTCAGTTCCTTGTTGTGGTTCAAAAAACAAGGCAGGAGGGTTTCTCTGAAACGATCAGAAAAACCAACAACACCAACACGTACCCTGTCATTCGCTCCGATAATACGGCCATAACTTTTGGCACTCATGCCCATGGTACCCGCATAAGTTGCCGCAGCAAATATTGCCGATTGTTTAATAAATGTTCTTCTGGAGTTTTCCATTTGAGGATATTAGGTTAGATAAGCTCTTAAAATAGTTTACGATCTGGCAGACCGCTTTAACAAAATCTAAAATATGGTTAATAAAAATAAACCTTAAATATTCGCAAGTAATATTTTTGAAACTTTATACCAAAACAATGGCTTATAAATGTTTTAACCTTAAATAAATAGCTAAGAAGCCTGTATTTAAGGCTATAATATATTTTATTGAGATCTAGGAAAACGTTTGAAATAATTTATCCTAATGAGATTTGAATAACTACTAAATAAAAAGAGATTATATCACGAATATAGAATTATCATCCTAGAGGAATGATTTATTATATAAAAATCAATACGAGTGACCTATGATTAATTTCTTTGGCCTTACAGCACAGTCTTGCCTCGGCTCGCTGCCGCCGATGGGCTCCTTCTTTTTGCCGTCAAAAAGAACCAAAACCGAGGCATTGCCGAGCTCATTAATACAAATGAAAACAATAGAAGATCATTAATAAAGCGCCGGCTGAAAATTTTTCTATTAAAGCCGGTGGTAAGGCTATGAAAGTGCAGTCCGAAAAATTTGTTAGGCCGGATTTAAGTAGAACGAGGATGCTGTACTGGGGGGGCCTAACTGGACAGGAATGCGAAAGCGTCTAAAATACTGATTAACAATAATTTATAAAACAACATTACTAACAGTTCGTAGAGGGAGCTATTAAAACAGCTCGCAAAACGTTTCGGCAAGCTCAACGTAACAAATTCGGACGGCATTACAACTTAATATACAGCCTCTTTTTCAAGTACAAAAGTTTTTTTAAAGTTGATAGAATATTTTACAGCGCCCAATTATTTTTAGTCAACTGCACAACTAAAGTATCACGATCTTGTAATTCGTTTAAAAATCGCTCGTTAAAGTCACCGAACATGTGACCGCTAAAAATAGCAGCTCTGTTATACAGGCGCAATTTATAAAGATAACCAGAGATCATAAGGGCTTTTTTATTCCCTGTAGCTTTAAATCCTAAATCTGCCCTGTAAATAATGGGAGGAATTGATGTTGGTTGATTGATTACCCTAACAGGCTGAGTATAAATGCTGGTCCTATATATTAGGAAAGACCGATCAAGTGTAGCTTGGTTTCCAAACACCATTCCATGAAACAGATGAACATCACCTTTAAAATCAATATTAGCAGAATCCTTAACCTTGTAAGTCCAAAATCCATCTAATGCAGGTGGATATCTAATTTCTGCAGAATCGGGTTTAGTAAATTTTATCTGATAAAAATTGGCATCAAATGAGTTAGCAAAGGCATTTCCTGCAAAATTTGCTATTTTTTGTTGATCGAGTACCTCGCCATTCATTGTCCACATCCTCATTTTTCCCTTACTGTAAGATTTATAAGTTAAGGAAATGGGATATTTCAGTACCTCTTCTTTATCGCCTTCTTTCTTACAGGAAACAATAAATAATAAGAGGCAGGAAAAAATACATAATAAATTCTGAGAGCGTATCATATTTTTTAATTAAAGCCCTGTAAGGTTTTAAAAACCTTACAGGGCTGTGAGATTATTATTAGCCTAAAATCGCTAAACTTTCTTCAATAATTTTGATTTTTGCCTCAGCATCGGCCTTTTTATTGCGTTCGTTAGCAACAATTTCGGGTTTCGCATTCTGCACAAAACGTTCGTTGCTTAGTTTGGAATCAACTGATTTCAGAAAACCCTGCAGATAAATCAAATCGGCATTTAAGCGTTCGCGCTCTGCCTCTAAATCAACGTTTTCGGTTAGCGGGATAAAGAATTCATCTTTACCTGCCATAAAAGCAGTTGCACCTACAATTTTATCGTTTACAATTTCAGCTTCTGATACATTGGCCAGTTTGAAAACAATGTTTAACCATTTTTCATAGTCCAGGTCTGAATTGATTTTGATACTTAAAGGCAACGCTTCTTTAGGAGAAATCTGTTTCTGGTTCCTTACATTTCTGATTTCGGCTACCACGCTTTTAATTACCTCTGCATCTTTCAGTAATTGCTCATCAAAAGTTCCGCCTTTCGGGAATTCGGCCACAATGCAGCAATCCATCTCACCACGTTCAGCAAACAGATCATCGTGCCACAGTTCTTCCGTAATAAAAGGCATATTCGGGTGCAATAACTTGATGATATTTTCAAAGAAGGCAATCGTTGCCTGGTAGCTTTCCGCATCAATTGGCTGTTGGTAAGCAGGCTTAACCATTTCTAAATACCAGGCACAGAAATCATCCCAAACCAACTTATAAGTGATCATTAATGCTTCAGACAGCCTGTATTGCTTAAAGTTGGCTTCAATTTCTACCAATGCCTCATTAAAGCGGTTTTCGAACCACAAAATGGCCTGGGTATTCGGATTCGCCAGGTTTTCATCAACCTCCCATCCTTTTACCAAACGGAAGGCATTCCATATTTTACTGGCAAAATTACGCCCCTGCTCACAATAAGCCTCATCAAACATTAAATCGTTACCGGCAGGCGATGACATTAACATTCCCACACGAACCGCATCAGCACCATATTTTTCAATCAACCCGATCGGGTCTGGTGAGTTACCCAGCGATTTAGACATTTTACGCCCCAGTTTATCGCGTACTATCCCGGTTAAGTATACATTGGTAAATGGTTTCTTGCCCATAAATTCATGGCCGGCCATAATCATACGGGCCACCCAGAAAAACAAGATTTCAGGTGCAGTAACGAGGTCGTTGGTTGGATAATAATAGTTAATATCTTTATTTTCAGGATTTTTAAAGCCGTCAAAAACCGAAATCGGCCATAACCAGGAAGAGAACCAGGTATCCATCACATCATCATCCTGCCTCAAAAATGGCGCTAACTGATGTTTGAATCCTGCTTTTTCAGCTTCCGTGCAGTTTTCATCCAGGTGTTTTTTCTTCCAGAATTCTTCTAAAGCTTCGTCTTTGGTTTTGGCAACCACCCAGTTTCCTTTATCATCATACCAGGCCGGAATTCTTTGTCCCCACCATAACTGGCGACTAATGTTCCAGTCGCGCACATTTTCCATCCAGTGGCGGTAGGTATTTTCAAATTTATTAGGGATCAGGTTTACTTCTCCGTTCAATACATCATCCAGGGCAGGCTGAGCCATTTCTTTCATCTTTACAAACCATTGCATAGAAAGCTTTGGTTCGATAGCGGCATCGGTACGCTCAGAAAAACCAACCTGCGATTTGTAGTCTTCCACTTTATCTAAATGACCGGCTTCTTCCAACATTTTGGCAATTTTTTTACGGGCAACAAACCTGTCTTCGCCCACTAAAATAACCGCCAGTTCATTTAAAGTTCCGTCTTCGTTTAAAATATCGGTAACAGGTAAATTGTGTTTTAAACCCAGCTCATAATCGTTCAAATCGTGTGCTGGTGTAACTTTTAAACAACCTGTTCCAAATTCGATATCTACATATTCATCTTCAATAACCGGGATTTCGTGGTTAACTAAAGGCACGAAAACCTTTTTACCCTTTAAATGTGTAAAACGCTCATCGTTCGGGTTGATACAAATGGCGGCATCGGCCATAATGGTTTCCGGGCGCGTGGTTGCAATCGTTAAAAACTGGTCTGTTGTTCCAGAAATCAGGTATTTTATATAGTATAACTTCTGATTAACCTCTTTACGGATTACTTCTTCATCAGAAACGGCTGTTTTACCGGCAGGATCCCAGTTTACCATGCGGATACCACGGTAAATCCATCCTTTCTTATACAGGTGGATAAACGAATCGATCACCGCCTCAGAAAGATCATCTTCCATCGTGAAACGGGTACGGTCCCAATCGCAGCTTGCTCCCAGTTTCTTTAACTGTTCTAAAATTATACCACCATATTTCTCTTTCCACTCCCAGGCGTATTTCAAAAACTCTTCGCGCGAAAGGTCTTTTTTATTAATGCCCTGTTCTTTTAGCATCGCCACCACCTTTGCTTCAGTGGCAATTGAGGCGTGGTCAGTTCCCGGCACCCAACATGCATTTTTGCCTTGCATACGGGCCTTACGGATCAATACGTCCTGAATGGTATTGTTGAGCATATGCCCCATGTGCAGTACTCCTGTGACGTTTGGCGGCGGAATTACGATGGTGTAAGGTTCGCGCTCATCAGGTTCTGAGTGGAAAAATTTTTTAGATAGCCAATAGCTATACCATTTATCTTCTGTTTCTGCAGGATTGTACTTGGTGGATATGCTCATGAATGTATTAAAAGTTCAAAAATAGCTAATTAAGCTGAAAGACCAAAGTGGAAAGCGGAAAGAGTAAAGCAGCAAAACATCATTTTAGTTTATCCGGGGATGATGTGCATTTTCGTTTTTTTTTACAAACCGCAACCGAATTCTATTTTTGGTTTAGCCATGCTTTTTGTAATTTAGTTGCACTACCGAGCCCTTGCTAAAACGCCATACCATTAACATGAGCACTAAAAATTTCCACATTGGCTATGCCATTTTACGTTTGGTTATGGCCATTGTATTATTATCGCACAGTGTATTGGGCATGTTTGATGGCGGTATTAACGATTTCGGAAATTTATACCTGAATAAGATTGGCTTTGATCCTCTTGGTGTGGCCATTGCCTGGAGCGTTAAACTCTCGCATGTGCTTTGTGCTATATTACTGATGTTTAACCGATACATCCGCCTGGCCTGTTTTGCCAGCATATTTGTTTTAGTGATGGGCATTATTATGGTGCACTTTAAAGAAGGCTGGTTTGTGGTGGGTGGCGGAAGAAACGGTATGGAATATAATTTTGTACTGATTGGGATATTAATGGCAATTGTATTGCTGAACAAAGCGAATCCTGAACAGGAAAATTAATTAAGGTAAATCTTCAAAAACATCGTTTAAAAAGAGCTCAAAACCAGGTAAAACCGAAGAGATGATCTGCTCACTGAGTGTAAATATTTTGGAAGGCTGAAATTTACCCGATTCATCAAGGGTATAAATGAGTATGCTTTGATCGCTTTGGCTTACCACCCAGTATTCTTTTACACCGAACTCTTCGTAAATGCGGTATTTATGCAGCAGTTCCATTTTGGTGTTACCCGGTGATAAAATCTCCACCACAATATCTGGAGCCCCTATGCAACCGCGGTCATCGAGTTTACTTCTATCACAAATTACGCAGATATCCGGTTGCAAAACCGTATATACATCTTTATCGGCTTTACTCTTTTTAGGAAAGCGTACATCAAAGGGGGCGAAATAAACCTCGCAGGTTTTGCCTTTAAGGTAGTTAACTAAAGCATTTGAAATATTCCGAACAATAACCTGGTGCACCCTTGATGGTGCAGGGCTCATTTTAAAGACCTTACCTTTAATGAGTTCCACCCTTTCCGGAAAAAGCCAGTTTAAATAGTGAGCATAACTATAGGTTAATGATGCATCAAGTTCGTTAAACTGCCTAACGGGCTCATCATCGTTTAAAATCGGATATGGAACAGGTTCAGACATCATCAAATATACTAATTTTTATAGTAACAGGCCTTTCTGTTTTTCAACATCCCTTATCGGCCATGAAGAGCGGTTTTCAGCAGGCCATCAGCATTTATCATTAAACTAATGAGGAAGAAATTCAATCTTTTAATTAAAGTGCTATTCCGGGATCCAGTTCACAGGTTTAAACAATAAACCCATTAAGAAAACGTCATTTTTTGTATTCTTACAGCGTTTAAAATGGCTAAAAGTGCCACTCCCACATCGGCAAAAACAGCTTCCCACATGGTGGCTATACCGCCGGCACCTAAAATTAAAACAATGGCTTTTACAGCAAAGGCCAGTACAATATTCTGGATCACCACGCTCTTGGTAGCCTTACCGATTTTAATCGCGGTAGCAATTTTTGATGGCTGGTCGGTTTGTATCACCACATCTGCAGTTTCAATAGCCGCATCGCTTCCCATGGCACCCATCGCAATTCCAATATCGCTCATGGCCAAAACAGGGGTATCATTTATGCCATCGCCTACAAAAGCCACAACCCTTGCCTGGTCTTTTTTAATTTCTTCCAGCCTGGCTACTTTATCTTCGGGCAGCAAATCGCCATAATAAGCGTCGATACCTAAGGCTAGGGCCACTTTTTTAACTATAGCGGTCTTATCGCCGCTCAACATCACCACTTGTTTTATTCCATTTTCATGCAATTGTTTAACGGCGTCGGCAGCATCTTCTTTTGCTTCGTCGGCAATTAACACGTAACCTAGATATTGTTGATCAACAGCTACCACAACAATGCTCTCTTCAATATTTTTGATTTTAGCCTCAAAACCAATGTTAAATTTTTCGAGCAGTTTAACATTACCGGCTAAAACCTCTTTACCGTTTACCCGTCCTTTTAAGCCCATGCCGGCTATCTCTTCGATATTTTCTGCCGGACGGATTTCCTTTTCGCCGGCATATGCTACAATAGCCTTTGCAATGGGATGTGTTGATTTTGCCTCTACAGCAGTTAACAGATCCAAAAATTCCTGTTCATCCATGCTGCTTTCTACCTGTTGCACGCTAAAAACACCTTTGGTTAAGGTGCCCGTTTTATCCATGACCACGGTATTGAGTTTGGTGATAAGATCCAGAAAATTAGAACCTTTAAACAGGATTCCATTCGCCGATGCAGCACCGATCCCGCCAAAATAACCCAATGGAATGGAAATTACCAGCGCACATGGGCAAGATATCACGAGGAAAACCAGCGAACGGTACAACCAGGTCTGGAAATGGTAGTCGTTACCTAAAACCAAAATCGGGATGATAACCAGTGCCAATGCCAAAAAGAAAACAATAGGTGTATATATTTTTGCAAACTTGCGGATAAAGAGTTCGGTTTTGGCTTTGCGGTTAGTGGCGTTCTGCACCATTTCCAATATACGCGATAAGGCACTATCAGCAAAAGCCTTGGTTACTTTTACTTCGATTACCTGGTCTAAATTGAGCATTCCGGCTAAAATAAGATCGCCCTTAGTCAGGGTACGGGGTTTACTCTCCCCCGTTAAAGCTGCGGTATTAAAGCTGCTTTTATCGCTGATCAGTTCACCATCTAAAGGAATTTTTTCTCCTGCTTTAACCTGAATGGTTTCGCCGATTTCGACACTTTCCGGATTAACGGTCTCATATTTTCCATTTCGGAATACATGGGCCACATCGGCACGCACATCGAGCAGGGCTTTAATGTTCCTTTTTGCCCGGTTTACGGCTGCCATCTGGAACAGCTCACCAATGGTATAAAAGAGCATGACCGTTACCCCCTCGGGGTATTGTTCAATTGCAAAAGCACCGATGGTAGCAACAGACATTAAAGAAAACTCGGTAAAAAAATCTTTAGCCTTAAAGGTCTCCCAAACTTCCCTCAAAACCGGAATACCTACCGGTAAATAGGCTACAATATACCAGTATGGCCTGATGATCTGAAATGCCGGAACATGAAAAAGATTATCAAAAGCGATCCCGATCAGTAACATGGCCAGGGTAACGGCAGCAGGCAGGTAGGTTTTAAAGGCTGATGGATCACCACCATGATCGTGGTCATGATCATCGCCATCCTCGTGTGAATGTCCGTGATCATGATGATCTTTTTGTGCAGGGTGCACTTTACTACTGCAACAGCTATCTTCTTTATCGTGGGAGTGACTCATTATATATCAGGTATATTTTAAAATATTGCAGGTTTTATCATAACCGGGTATTGGATAAACATGCTCAAATTTATGGAAAATTAAACGGTTTATTCCGAATCATTCTTAATAGCAATATTTTTTACAAGCACACAATAAAATTTGTTAAAAAATGTTAATACAGTATAAAAGATTTAAAAATCATGAAATCGATAAAAATCCCATTTTCGGCATCTGAATTAATGAGGCGGCTCGGCTTGGCAAAAATCTACTACTGGTTTAACAAGTAATATTCTTAATATATTGCTTCAGTATTAATTTGTATTTCATAAATTTCGCTTCATAATACTAACTTATTTAAGCGAATGAAATACCAAAATTTGAAAAGATATTTTGCGGCACTGGGTATAGTTGCTGCTGGCTTTTCTGCAAACGCACAAACAAAAAAGTTCATCGACCCTGCAAACATGGATTTATCCGTTAAACCAGGTGATGATTTCTATACCTATGCAAGTGGTACGTGGGTAAAAAACAATCCTGTTCCTGCCAAAGAAACACGTTGGGGTTCATTTAATGAGCTTCGCGATTTCAATATCAATGCGGTAAAATCTTTAGTTGAGGAAGCTGCTGCAGATAAATCTGCGCCTGCAGGTTCTGTAAAACGCAGGGTGGGCGATTTTTACACAGCGGCGATGGATAGCGCCACCATCGAAAAACTCGGTTACACCCCTATCAAAGCTGACCTGGCCAGGGTAAAGCTGATTAAAGATATTCCAGGCGTTTTAGACCAGCTGGCTTATATGAGAACCAATGGTTTAGGCGGAGGAATGTTTGGTTTAGGTGTTGGCCAGGACCGTAAAAACGTCAATAAATACATGGTTAACATTGGCCAGGGCGGTACAACCCTACCCGACCGTGATTATTACCTGAAAGATGATGCCCGCAGCATTAAAATCCGTGAGGCCTACAATACCTATATGGTTACGCTGTTTACCTTAACCGGAAGTTCTCCTGAAGAGGCTAAACAAAAAGCGGCTACGGTTTACAAAATTGAAAAACAGTTTGCAGAAGCGCAGATGAGCCGTTTAGAAATGCGCGATCCTTACGCTACTTACAACAAACTTACCGTTGCTGAACTAAACAAAAAAACACCGGATATTAACTGGAGCACCTATTTGCCTAAATTCAAAATCAAAAACCAGGATACGGTTTTGGTTGCTTCGCCTAAATTTATGGTGAGTTTGGACGGCATGCTGAAATCGGTTCCGGTTGAAGATTGGAAAACTTATCTGGAATGGAATATTTTAAAAGGTTCTGCATCAAATTTAAGTTCTCCTTTTGTTAAGGCAAGTTTTGCCTTTACACAGGCGCAAACCGGCCAAAAGGTACAAACACCACGTTGGCAACGTATGTCGTCATTAACTGATGGCACCATTGGCGAATTGCTCGGTCAGCTTTATGTAGCTAAATATTTCAAACCTGAGGCTAAAGAACGCATGAACCAGATGATTGTGAACCTGCGTAAGGCTTTCGAAATCAGGATTAACGGCTTAGAATGGATGAGCCCTGAAACCAAGCAAAAGGCACTCGCAAAATTACATGCATTTACACCGAAAGTGGGTTATCCTGAAAAATGGAAAAATTACGATGGTTTAGTCATTAATAAAGATACTTATTTCCAGAACTTACGTAATGCAAGTGTTTGGAGTTATAATGAAATGGTTGATCAGTTGGGCAAACCGGTTGACCGTAAACGCTTTGGTATGACCCCTCCAACCGTTAATGCATATTACAGCCCAACCCTGAATGAAATTGTTTTCCCTGCCGGAATTTTACAATTCCCTTTCTTCGATCCTAATGCCGACGATGCCGTGAATTATGGTGGTATTGGTGCTGTAATCGGTCACGAAATGAGCCATGGTTTTGACGATAGCGGAAGCCAGTACGATGCAGCCGGTAACTTAAAAAACTGGTGGACAGCCGAAGACAAGGCCAAATTCGATGCCAAAACCAAAGCTTTGGGTGAGCAGTTTGATGCCTATACCGTACTGGATACCATTCATGTGATCGGGAAATTGACCATGGGCGAAAACATCGGCGATTTAGGTGGTTTAAATGCCGCTTATACTGCTTTCAAAATGACTAAACAAGGCCAGGGTAATGAAAAAATTGACGGTTTTACACCTGATCAGCGTTTCTTCTTGGCCTGGGCGCAGGTTTGGAGAGGTAATATTTTACCGGAAAGCGCTGCACAATTGATTAAAACCGATCCACACTCTCCGGGGCCGTACCGTACCATTGGTGCACCGGTAAATATGGATGCATGGTACAAGGCTTTTGATGTTAAGCCTGGCGATAAATTATATAAAAAACCGGAAGACAGAATTAGAATGTGGTAAGTTGAGGTGGAGGGTTTAAGGCTCTTCCACTCTATAATAGTTTAAATCAATTATTATCCCTCTTATATTGCAAGCGTCCCGATATTTTCGGGACGTTTTTTTTAGGTGTGGCGTCAGATGTTACCTTCTGACACCGGCCGAAATTATCGATTCAATTCGCGGGCTTTGGATCGTGTCCCCACGACCCGACCTTCCAAACAATTAAAAATTAATCTATCTCCCTTCAGCAATTCTTAATTAACATCCTATCTTTGAAAAAACATAAGTAATCCTATCAATGAAAAGCTTAACCACCCTCCTTTTTATCTTTGGTTTAACTTTATTTTCCTTAACAGGTTTTTCTCAGGAAAATAAACTGATCAGTATTGAGAAATTAATCAATAAAACCGATCCTGCCTGGCCACTGGTAAAAAAATGGATCGACTCTGCTAAAAACAAGGTTGAAGTATTGCCGGTAGATTCGGCGAAAGCAAAAGAGGTGCTGTATCATACACAAACAACCACTTATGCTACATTGGGGTCGGTTATTTATAATACAGGGGGTATTTTGGTCGATAATGGCTGGATCAGGATTTTAGGTTCGGGCAGCGAAAAACTAAACCGTAATGTTGCCGAATGGAATAAAGGAAAAACGCTCGAAGAATACGGCGATAACCTGCCTTACCTTTTAATTGCCGATGATGCTGTTGGTGGTTTCTTTGCCATTAATTACGGCGGCTTGGGCAAAGACATTAAAAACGTGTATTACCTCGAACCGAACAGCTTAACCTGGCAACCATTGGGTGCAGGTTATGGCGAATTTCTGATCTTCTGCTTCGATAGCGACCTTTCTAAATTTTACAAAGGCCTGCGCTGGAGTTCATGGGATAAGTTTATCAGTAATTTAGATGGAAACAAAACTTATAGTTTCCGCCCCTATTTGTGGCAGGAAGGTACCGATATTGAAAAATGTAGCCGGAAGCTGGTTGGCATTGAAGAAATGTATAAATTCAACATCATGAAATCGAAGGAGTTGAAAAATGAGCAAGAGGTAAAAAAAGAGGAACCGAAACAATAACGCCAATGCCTGATACCTTAGCCACCATTACACAGATAAAAAAGACCCGGACATTCATTTTAGCACTTGTAAAAGACTTAAGCACCGAACAATTAAATAAAATCCCAGAAGGATTTAATAATAACATCATCTGGCATATTGCACATCTTACCGCAACATTGCAAAACCTTTGTTATGTAAGATCGGGTTTACCGGTAAGCGTTGAAGAAAAATATGTCACCCCATTTTTAAGCGGAACAAAGCCAGTTGCCTTTATCGGAAAGGAAGACATCACTTCAATTTTCAATGTTCTTTTAACTGGTATAGACCGCCTGGCGGCAGATTATACCCGTGGAGTTTTTGTCGCCTTCGATCCGTGGGATAAACGCTATGGCATGAAACTCAATTCGATAGAAGATGCGGTAAACTTTGTTCCTTTTCATGAAGGGATGCACCTCGGTTATATAATGGCCTTAAAGAAATTGGTATCACCTGAAAAATTTAAGCATATTTTGCCTGTGTCTTTTTAGGAAGTTTAGCTAAAACCATTGCCCTCGATTCGGCCACCCTTCTTTTTAGCTCATGATCATTCAACACCTCTAAATTTTCTACCTGGATCCACTGTCTTTTGGCCATGTGATAAGCCTGTGCAATACCATCCCGGGCTGCCAGTTCTTCAAATTCATCGGGGTTACATTTGATCGAAAAGCTGTTGCCCTCATCAATAGCAATGATGACATAAATTTTTTCCTCTATCATGAAACACAAATGTTCCCATTTCATACCTTCTGTGGTACCTGGCAAACTCAAACAATATTCTCTGAAAGATTCAATATCCATTTTTAGGGTTTAGGGTTTAGGGTTTAGGGTTTAGGGTTAGGTGAGATCAAAGCTAACAACAAAAGATTAAAGCAGAAAGAGAAAAAGTAAGAGGCCGGGGCATTTGGGTTCTGATCGATTAAAACCGGTTAATTTCCGCTCCTGTTTTTGGCTAATTTATCCGCAGCCCAAAAAATATATTAATCCTATATCTTATCTATATTTGCATCATGATCTTGAAATCCAAGAATTCTTAAAATCCTAGCCCATGAATATCATAACGCTTACTGCCGACGGTTCCAATACACTTTATAATGAAACCATAGGCGAACACTACCATAGTAAACATGGCGCCCTCCAAGAAAGCAAACATGTATTTATTGAGGCAGGTTTGAAATTTACTGCGGCTGATCAAGCTGAAATTTCAGTTTTAGAAGTTGGTTTTGGAACCGGATTAAATTTTATTTTAAGCTTCGAATATTGCGAGGCAAACAACATCAACCTTCACTACACCAGTATAGAAGCTTTTCCGCTTACCAGCGAGGTAATTGAACAAACAGCTTATTCGGCTTATGTTCCGGAGGTAATCTGGTCTGATTTTATCACCAATTACAATAATGCGTTAAAAGCAGCCCAAAAGCTAACGCCGCATTGCACCCTGGAAATCCGGCACACCACCTTCGCCGAATACCAAAACGAACAAAAATTCGACATCATTTATTATGATGCCTTTTCTGTTCAGCACCAACCCGAAATGTGGAGCGATGAGATTATAGCACATGCCTGCAGCTTCTTAAAACCGGGAGGTACTTTTGTAACCTATGCCATTACCGGAAAATTGAAAAGAGCAGTGAAAGCCTGCGGATTTACCATCGAAAAATTACCGGGTGCACCGGGAAAAAGAGAAATGTTGAGGGCGATCAAGGCAGAAGTTTAGAAATTGAAGAAAGTTTTTTTTTAGGCAATTGCAGAAAAACGTTAATAGTAGAAACGGCCTAGGTATTTAAACCTGGGTGCAGCGGCAGCCCCCGTTTTTTCTACGGAGCTACAGCGGAAAACAGGATTAACAATAAGGTGGAGTAGTAGATTGCTTTCCGAAAAACATACTCATCTCATCTTAATATAATTCGATCTCTTGCAAAAACAACAGCATCCCGGATTTTGTTAAAATATCATTAACATTCATATCATGGAAAAAAGAACTTTAGGAAAAACCGATTTAAATATAGCACCCATTGTATTCGGAGGAAATGTTTTTGGCTGGACAATCGACCAGCAGAAATCATTTGAAATATTAAACCAATTTTTAGAAAGCGGATTTAACTTTATCGATACCGCTGATGTGTATTCGCGCTGGGTACCCGGAAACAAAGGAGGTGAATCAGAGACGATTA
This sequence comes from Pedobacter zeae, assembly GCF_014196715.1. Classification (GTDB taxonomy): domain Bacteria; phylum Bacteroidota; class Bacteroidia; order Sphingobacteriales; family Sphingobacteriaceae; genus Pedobacter; species Pedobacter zeae. The sequence goes on along the minus strand of NZ_JACIEF010000001.1, from coordinate 104,572 downwards.
TAGGGAACTGGCTAAAAACACAAAACAAGCGCCATGATGTAATTATTGCCACAAAAGTCGGCTCAGATATGGGCCAGGGCAAATCGTTAAAAAAAGATTATATCATCAACCAGGTAGAACATTCTTTATCGCGCTTACAAACCGATTATATTGATCTTTATTTTTCGCATTTTGATGATGAAAGCACACCTGTGGAAGAAACATTAAGTGCTTATGAAACGCTGATCAAAGCCGGAAAAGTGCGCTGGATCGGTGCCTCAAATTTTTCTGCCGGTCGCTTAAAAGAGTCACTGCATTTTTCTACCGAACACAGTTTGCCACGTTATGAGGTTTACCAACCGGGATATAACCTTTACGATAGAAAAGAATTTGAACAGGAACACGAAAAAATATGTTTGGATCACGACCTGGCTGTAGTGACCTATTATTCTTTAGCCAGTGGCTTTTTAACCGGAAAATACCGCAGCGAAGATGATTTGAACAAAAGCCAAAGGGGCGGCGGGGTTAAAAAATTCCTGAACGAACGCGGTTTCAGGATTTTAGATGCGCTTGACCAGGTTGCAGGGCAGCACCATGCAGAACCTTCATCAGTAGCGTTGGCTTGGTTGATTAATCATCCTTCCGTTACGGCACCAATTGCAAGTGCTACCAATTTAAGCCAGTTAAAATCGTTCACGGATGCTGCCAACCTGAAATTATCGCCAGAAGATCTTTCACTTTTAGATCAGGCAAGTAGATATTAAAGAATAATCTTATATTTAAATGCCCGGATAATCAAACAAATTACCGGGCATTCTGTATTAAACAGGATTTTAAATATATGAAAAACAACCTATCATTTCTACCCAAACTGGCATTGGTACTTTTCTGTTTAATCAGCTTAACGTACATCGCTATTTTAGGCCAATCTTTATTGGCTCCCCTGCTTTTCTCTTTTTTAATGGCCATATTATTACTGCCTGTCGGCAATTTTTTAGAGCGCAGGTTAAAATTTAAAAGGGGTTTGGCAACCCTGCTTTCAGTAATTCTGATGATTGTTTCCATTGGTGGCATTATCTATTTTTTTGGCAATCAATTGAGCGATTTATGGGCAGACTGGCCATTATTGAAAGAAAAAGCCAACGTTTCGTACCATGAGCTCCAGAAATGGATTTCACACACTTTTGGTATAAACTCCCAAAAACAGCTCGATTATTTAAATGATAGCACCGAGAAAGCTTTGGCCACCAGTGCCGCAATTGTAGCAACTACCTTATCTACGCTCTCCTCCACCCTATTGTTTTTGGGTTTTACCTTACTATTTACTTTTTTCATTTTAAATTACCGCAGGGTTTTATTTACTTTTTTAACTTCGGTTTTTAGCGAAGAACACAAAGAAAAAGTAACTGAAATTGTAAGCCAGATCCAGTATATCATTAAAAAATACATCATTGGTTTGTTCCTGCAAATGCTGATTGTAACGGTATTAATGATTACTGTACTCAGTTTACTGGGCGTTAAATATGCTGTACTGCTCGGCCTGGTAGCAGGTATTTTTAATGTGGTACCTTATTTAGGAATATTTTTTGCCTTGCTGATGAGCTGCCTGATCACTTTTGCAACCGCAGGTGCGGGTAAGGTACTTTTAGTTTTAATTGCTTTTGTTGGTGTACATGCCATAGACGGAAATGTACTGATGCCACTGGTGGTAGGCTCAAAAGTAAAAATAAATGCATTATTTGCCTTTATCGGTATTGTAGTTGGCGAAATGATCTGGGGAATATCGGGCATGTTCTTATGTATTCCCTACTTAGCCATGCTAAAAATAATCTTCGATAGAGTAGACAACTTAAAACCCTGGGGTATTTTAATGGGCGAAGAACATAAGCCCGATAAAAAGAAGCGGGTTTACCGGATCACTAAAAAGATTAAATTAGAAGAAAAAGATTAAGATGGCCGAAAACAGATCACCGCATATTTTAAGCACTTCGGCGAATTTATTGGGAATCTGCTTTATTGTACTTACTTCCTTAAAAAAACTTGCACTTACTGACGGCTCCCTGATTGATGAATTTGCCGTGGCAGCTGTTATGTTTTTCATGACCAGCTGTATCTTATCCTTTATCTCGATGAGAAGACAAAAAACAACGAGCCAGCGGCTCGAAAAAACAGCAGATATAGTCTTTTTGTCGGGTCTGGTCATATTGTTCATAGCCACTATTTTAATTGCATTTAACCTGATAAAATAATAATGAAACCTTTATTTGTATTGCTCATCGTATATGTAGCACTATTGGCATTTGGCAGTCACACTACATTTGATAAAGGAAATATTTTTGCAGGTAATATTGCCATGGCGGTGATGTTGCTTTTTACCGCCATCGGACATTTTAAATTTAAAACTAGCATGGCGGCTATGATTCCATTAGTTATCCCTAAAAAAGTAGAAATTGTGCTTTTTACCGGGGTACTGGAAATTTTATTTGCCATAGGTTTAACCATAGACAGTGCCCGTTATTACACCGGAATTGGGTTAATTATATTCTACCTGGCCATTTTACCCGCCAATATTTATGCGGCAAAAAACCGCATCAATTACGAAAATCTGTACAAACCGGGCCCCGGGCCAAAATATTTATGGTTCAGGGTACCGTTTCAGTTTTTCTTAATCGCCTGGGTTTGGTATTTTAGCATCCGATAATTTAGCTCAATAATAAGACATGCCCAACAACCCGATTCCTGCTACAGCAAATAATCCTGCCGATGCTTTTACCCGCTTAATTACGGTGTTAGATACTTTGCGTTCGCAATGTCCATGGGATAAAAAACAGACCATGCAAACCTTACGCCACTTAACCATAGAAGAAACTTATGAGTTGAGCGATGCCATTTTAGAGGGCGATTTAGATGAAATTAAAAAGGAGCTCGGCGATGTAATGATGCACCTGGTTTTTTATTCGAAAATTGCTTCTGAAACCAACGATTTTAACATTACCGATGTTTTAAACGGCGTTTGCGATAAACTGGTAAACCGCCATCCGCATATTTACGGTGATATTGAGGTGCAGAACGAGGAAGATGTAAAACGCAACTGGGAGCAGATTAAACTGAAAGAAGGCAATAAATCGGTGCTGGCAGGTGTACCCTCTTCATTACCAGCTTTGGTAAAAGCTGCACGCATACAGGAAAAAGCCCGTGGCGTAGGTTTCGATTGGGAGGATAAAAACCAGGTTTGGGAAAAAGTAGAAGAAGAACTGCAGGAATTTAAAACTGAATTTAATGTTTTGGATCATACCGCAATTGATTTAGAAAAAGCTGAATCAGAATTCGGCGACGTACTTTTTTCACTGATCAATTATGCCCGTTTCATCAACATCAATCCGGAAAATGCCTTAGAAAAAACCAATAAAAAATTTATCAAACGTTTTCAATACCTCGAAACCAAGGCAAAAGAAAACGGAAAAGCTTTGGCCGATATGACACTTGCAGAGATGGATGTATATTGGAACGAAGCAAAGAAATTATAGCTAAAGGGAGTAAAATCGCAAAATTTATATTAAATTTGCGAATGCAATCGCAAAATTTATATTAAATTTGCGAATATGATTTCGAGAGCAATATCCAATTCTATCCAAAAACACCTGAAAGATGAAAAAGCAATCATCCTTTTAGGCCCACGGCAAGTTGGAAAGAGTACACTTTTGCAACAGTTATCTTCTAAATTTGCTCAACCGGTAATGTGGTGGAACGGCGATGATGCCGATATCAGAACCATACTTTCCAATACCACCGCTACCTTATTGCGTTCTCTTTTGGGAAAATCAAAAACACTGGTGATTGATGAAGCACAAAGAATTGATAACATCGGCATATCGATCAAATTGATTATCGATCAGCTTAAAGATGTAAAAGTAATTGCTACAGGTTCTTCGGCCTTTGAATTGGCCAATCATATTAATGAGCCACTTACTGGTAGAAAATGGGAGTACAATCTCTTTCCCTTTTCGTTCGGAGAAATGATAGCAGAACATGGTTTACTTACTGAAAAAAGATTATTAAACCAACGCCTTGTTTATGGATACTATCCGGAAATTGTTAACAATCCGGGCGAAGAAGAAATACGCCTCAAACAGTTATCGGATAGTTATCTGTATAAAGATCTGCTGACTTGGGAGAAAATACAAAAGCCTGATAAAATGGAAAAATTAGTCCAGGCATTGGCTTTTCAGGTTGGAAACGAAATATCATATAACGAATTAGGGCAGTTAGCCGGCTTGGATAACCAAACCACTGAAAAATATATTGATCTGCTGGAAAAAGCATTTATTGTATTCAGACTAGGGTCACTAAGCAGGAATTTAAGAAATGAACTAAAAAAGAGCCGGAAAATATATTTCTACGACAATGGCATCAGAAATGCGGTGATTAATCAATTCAGTCCGGCTATGTTGAGGCAGGATATCGGAGCGCTCTGGGAAAACTTCGTGATCAGTGAAAGGGTTAAATTTCTCGCCTATAATCAAATTAACTGTAACCAGTATTTTTGGCGCACGCATGCACAGCAGGAAATAGATTATATCGAAGAAAGAAACGGTTTAATGAATGCTTATGAAATTAAGTGGAACCCCAAAGCTAAAGCAAGATTTCCAAAAACATTTTTGGCCGCTTATGATGGTGTAGCAACCAAGGTTATTACACCAGATAACCTTAATGAGTTTTTGTTATGAGTAAAAATCACCATCTACGTAATACCATTTCCCATCTTCCAGCCTGAAATTGGATTTTTCGTACAGTACCTCCGTTTGGAACTTTTTATTCAGGTAATAGGCTTTGAACTCCACTTCATCAAAAGTCGAAAAAACAATTTCGAGCTTTAGCCATTTTGTGTTTTTAGCACTGTTCAGGTAAGCCTTTTTGGAATGGTTTTTTCGCTTACTGCTATGGGTGGTTTCGTAAAGGTAATCGGCATCGGCCACTACAAAAGCCGAATAACGCGAGCGCATCAGTGCTTCGGCAGTTGGTGCTGTTTTCGCTTTTAAATGGTAGGGCTGGCAACAGTGCTGAAAAGCCATTCCACTTCCGCAGGGACAGTTTATTAAATTCATGATTAAAATTTACTGCACAAAAGTATGATTTAATGTTCCTGCTGCTAAAATTTATGTAAAATTGCACCGAAAACAATGAGATACTTCTTCCACATCGCTTATCAGGGGCAGCATTATAACGGCTGGCAAAAACAACCAGGTGCCATTAGTGTGCAGGATGTTATTGAAAAAGTACTTCAGCAGGTTTTTAAGCAACCGGTTCCGGTTATCGGATGTGGAAGAACAGATGCCCATGTGCACGCCAGCCAGTTTTTTTTTCATGCAGATATCGAAACGGAATTTGATTTTGATCTGCTTTTCCGTTTAAATAAGGCGCTGCCACAAAACATTGCCGTTTTCGACATCATTAAAATGGAAGGCCTCCCCCATGCCCGGTTCGATGCGGTACAGCGGAAATACGATTATTTTATCCATACCTATAAAGATCCTTTTTTAAGCAACCAAAGCTCCTTTTACCTGGAGCCTGCGCTCGACTTGTATAAAATGAAAAGCGCGGTAGATTTATTGCCGAAATACAAAGATTACCGGGCTTTTTGCACACAACCGAATAAATACGAGCATACCATCTGCAATGTCATGGAAGCCGGTTTATTTGTGAACAGCAAAGGCGACCGGATCCGTTTTCATATCGCGAGCAACCGCTTTTTGAGCAAGATGATCCGCATATTGATGGGTAAAATTTTAAAAGTTGGTAAAGGTGAATTAAGCGTTGATGCGTTTGAAAGCCTGCTTATTAACCTCCAGACACCAAAAACATTGGATCCGGCGCATCCAACGGGGCTTTACCTCTCGAAAGTAACCTATCCTTACCTTAACCTGGAACCAAGAACAGATTTTATCCATAGCATGCAGGGTGTAGAATGGATTTCAGTATAACTGTAGCGTTTCGATGCCGGACTCCGTTTAAGGGGTATGAAAGTTAAAATCTACCTTCCTTTATTTTTTTTAGGCTTTTCTTTCGGCTGTAAAAAACCAACACGTGTTGATGTCTTAACAGAGGGTAACTATACAGGAGTACTGGTAATTACCAACAGTATGAAATCTGTACCGGTAACCCACCCGATTTCAATTTCGTTAAAGGATGGGAAATTCAATATTACACCCAATGCCAATTTAATACCATTCGGAGGGAAGGGAACTTACACCTTTAAAAACAAGATCGGATATTTTACCGATGATGGTGTTTGGACAGCAGATTTTGATTGGAATATGATTTTAAAAGGCGAATACGACATTAGAAGCAGCGGAGTTGATTTAACGCTTAGAAAAAGATCAGGCATAAAGGCAGGCTTTTCTTCTGCTTCTTACGCGACCATAGATTATGAGTATATTTTAAAAAGAAGCAATTAATCCCTGACATGAAAAATTTAATATCATTCTTTATCCTATTAGCTGTATCAGGGTGTAAAAAGACACCTGAAACACCCGCGAATTACGATTTTAAAATCAATACCTCAAGATCAATCGGTACATCCACATTAGTATTAAAATCAATCAGAGATAGCCGTTGCCCCATTAATGCTGACTGCATTAGCGCCGGCGGTGTACAGGCTTTTTTCAAATTAACAACCGATAATACTGACCGGGAAATTACCTTATGCAAAGGAGTTTGTGGCCCATTGGAAAGTTCAACAACCATTAAAATCGACGGCATAAATTATTCGCTGAAATTAATCAACGTTACCCCCTATCCTCAGCTTCAGAAAAGCGACAATACACAAACTGTAAAAGTGGAGTTAACAAGAACTTAAGTTTAGGTTTGCTTGGGCATCGGAAATGATCTGTCCGGTGTCCCAAGTTTTTTCCTTATTTAAACCGGATAGCCTTCAGCGGCGAAACCTTGCTGATCAATAGTGAAGGAATAATCAAAACCGTTAAACACACCACTATGGTAACAATATTAAGCAAGAGCACATCGGTAAAATGAAATTCTATCGGTGCATAAGCTAAAAAATAAGACGCCTGGTTAAGTTTAAAAATATGGGTGGCCTGTTGTAAAAAACCAAGTCCCAAACCAAGAATATTCCCTAGTAATAAACCAATGCCAATCAGATACGCAGCATTATAAAGGAAAATTTTCATTATGCTCCAGTTACCGGCTCCAAAAGACTTGAGCATGCCGATCATATTTGTTTTTTCCAAGATCATGATCAACAAAGCCGTAACCATGTTAATTACGCCTACAATGAGCATCAGGATTAAAATTACCCTGGTATTTACATCAAGAAGCCCCAACCAGGTAAAAATATTAGGAAAGTTTTCTTCAATAGAATACGAGCGCAGGTTACGGGGAAGCTTTTCATAAATATGATCGGCTATAGGCTTAAGCCCGTTAAAATCCTTGATCCTGATTTCTATACCTCCGATTTCGTTGGCATCCCAATTGTTCAGGCGTTTAATGATGTTCAGGTTGCCCAGCACAAAGCCCTTATCAATATCTTCCACCCCAATATCATAAATGCCTACAATTTTAAATTTACGTGGCCGTAACTGGTTTTGAACGAAGTACATGATAAAATCATCGCCTGTTTTAAGTTTTAAACGGTTGGCCGTATAATTCGATATCAGCAGTTCCTGCATAGCTACGGTGCTGTCAGAAAAATTGATGATGGTTCCGCTGATCAGGTGCTTTTTAATGTAATCCCACCGGTAGTTTTTGTCTATTCCTTTAAAATTAATGCCTTCAATTTCGTTATTGGCCGAAAGGATGGCGGGTTTTGTAGCAAAGGGATAATAATATTCAATATCGGGATCGTTTTTGAGCATTTTTTTGGTCCCTTCATCAAATACAAATGGAGAATGTTCAAATGAATTGTTCAGATCGTAACGGGTAATCTGTATATCGCCTAAATATCCCCTTACTTTATCGCGGATTTCAGTTTTAAAGCCTTTAATAATGGCTATAGAAAGAATCATAACAGCCAGACTCAACATCACGCCGGCTATTGCAATGCGGACGATAAGTTTTGAAAAGGTACGCTCCGATTTGATGGCTATCCGCCCGGCTATGAAATATTCGAAATTCAATTTAATTAATTTGTAAGTAACAAAAATGCTCAATTCCTTTTTAAAAATGGCATTTTCGAAAATAAATAACCAACTTTAAACAGGAATCATTAAGTTATAACAGGAAAACTATTCATACTCATAATTGCAATATGCCGTAAATTGTTTGGTTATAATGCAAGGAGATTAAAATAATATTGAAATGAAAAATTATATCAGCTTTGCTTTAACCAGTTTAATTGCGCTATCGGCCTGCGGGCAACCCAAACCGCTCGAACAGGGGGAGCTGGGAAAGAAAAGTCCCCACAACAGAAAACTGATGATTAAAACTGCAAAGTTACCCTCTGCAATTAAAACCGGTGCCGAGCAGACCGAAAAGTATCTTCCGTTGCTGAAAGGAAAACGTGTGGGCATGGTGGTTAACCCTACATCGGTTATAGGTGGGCAAACCGCTGTTGATAGCCTGTTAGCGCGGGGCATTAAAATTCAGAAGATATTTGGCCCGGAGCATGGTTTTAGAGGGAATGCAAGTGCAGGTGTTACCGTTAATGACGATGTAGATACCAAGACAGGCATTAAGGCCATTTCACTTTATGGCAAGCATAGTACACCTACAGCTGAAGACCTGGCCGATATTGATATTATGGTGTTTGATATCCAGGATGTAGGCGTGCGTTTTTACACCTATATTAACACCTTACAGCATGTAATGGAAGCCTGTGCGGTAAACCATAAACCACTGTTGATTTTAGACAGGCCAAACCCCAACGGCTACCTGATTGATGGACCCATTTTAGATCCTAAGTTTAAATCGGGCATAGGTATACAACCCATTCCAATTGCGCATGGTTTAACCGTTGGCGAATATGCACAAATGCTAAACGGCGAAGGCTGGTTAAAAGATAAGGTGAAATGTAAGATCACCATTATCAAAAATGCGAATTATAACCACGATATGCCTTACACTTTACCCGTTAAACCCTCTCCAAACCTAAACACACAGCAGGCCATCCTGCTTTACCCTTCAACCTGTTTGTTCGAAGGTACTTATTTAAACCACGGCCGCGGCACCATGTTCCCTTTTACTATTATTGGCGCCCCTTACCTTAAAGGAAAATTCGATTTCAGTTTCACCCCAAAAAGTATAAAAGGCATGTCAGAAACTCCCCTGTTTCAGGATCAGGTATGTTATGGACTGGATCTGAGAAATTACGATACCTCCAAGCTGGTTAAATCGAAACAGGTTAACATCAGTTGGTTAATTGAATTGTATAATGCATCACCACGGAAAGAAGATTTCTTCAACAGCAAGCTGAGCAAAGAAATGGGTACAATTGAAAGATTAGTGGGTGTGGCCGATTTCAGGCAACAGGTAATTGATGGAAAAAGTGAAGCAGAAATTAGGGCGAGCTGGGAACCAGGCCTGAGCAGGTATAAAGCTATGCGTAAGAAATATTTGCTTTATGATTAATTGTTAAATGAGAGCGGGATGGAATGATTGAATTGCCCTTACAATATTTTCAAACTTAACAGATAGAAGTTTGTTATTTTCTATAGTTAATAAGCATTATGCCATTTAATTATTCAAAATTCAATCATTGAGCTATGAGCGGTCCAAAAGTTAAAAGTGATAAACCCGGAAGTAACTACCAGCAAGAGGTACCAAAAGGAAGGGAACCTGTTGACCACAAAACGGTAAGGAAAGAAAACGACAGTGTACCCAATAAGCCTGTACGGACGAATAACCCGGCTAAACAGCGTGAAAACGAAGAGCAACCGGTGCACCCGGTAAAGAAAGCTCCAAAAGCATAACTAATCGTTCAGATGACAGCAACTGTATCATCTGAACGATTTTATTTTTAGTGCAAAGAAAAATGTGGCGCCCTGCCCGACAGTACTTTCTACCCAAATTCTTCCACCCTCATTTTTAATAATTTCGGCTGAGATATAAAGCCCGAGGCCCAAACCCGGATAGGTATGCTGCAGATTGCCGCCTACGCGGTAAAACTGATCAAACACCAGGTGCTGCATATCCTCAGAAATTCCAATGCCGTAATCTTTAACGCTTAAAATCACTTCTTCATCGTGAGTAAACGTGGCCACATTGATCTCATCTGCATCTGCTGAGTATTTAATTGCATTGGATAGAAAATTGGTTATTACCTGCCCGATACGCTCTTTATCGGCATAAACAACCGCCCTGCTGGTTAAATCGCAAATAATTCTGTGTTTAGAACTAATGTGCTGCATTTCTCCTGTAATTTCTTCAACCGCCGTATCAAAATCAAATTCTACCGGGTTAAAGGTCATTTTGCCCGATTGAATTTTGGTAACATCCAATAAATCGCCAATCAATCCGGTAAGCCGGTTTAACTGCTGGTCCATCTTCCGAACCATATTCGCCTTTTTCTCATCGCCTTCATTTCTGATCATGCGTTCCAATACCTGCGCATAAGCTTTGATACTGGTTACCGGTGTTTTTAATTCGTGGCTGGCGATTCCTAAAAATTCGTCTTTTTGCTGTTGTAACTGTACCTGTTTGGTTACATCCATTGAAGCGTGAATAATGGCATATACTTCACCATTCGAATCTTTAAGCGGCTTATACGTAGAATTGAACCAACGTTTTTCTTCCTGGTCGCCGATCCGCAAACGGACTTCTTCCTGATCGGCATGATAAGTGATTCCGGAACGGTACACTTCTTTTAAAATACTGGTTAACGGGCATACGTTTAATTCAGGTATAACTTCCTCAACGGTTTTGCCAATCACACTCCTATCCTTCCCCCAAACCCGGAGCATTTCATCGTTAGCCAGGCTGATGATAATGTTCTCGGTTTCATAATACGCAGTGGCCATCGGTATATCAAAAAGAACGCCCCGAAAACGCTGTTCGCTTTTGGCGGCTTCCATTTTTGAAATAACCTGTAAAGTAATTTCGTTGGCAACGACCATGATGCCCGAAACCTGGCCATCCTGACCAAAAATCGGATCGTAAACAAAGTTGAAATAAAAATCGCCTAAAACCCCGTTCCGCTCCAGCCGGGCCATGGTTTCGTAACCAAAATGGGCAACCCCGCTATCGTAAACCTGCAGTAAAAGTTCAGGAAAAGGCTGATCTATAAGTTCAGGCAGTCCATCTAAAAGTTTTAAACCGATTACGGCTTTGGTTTTTCCCCATATTTTTAATAAATCATCGTTGGCATCTTCTATGATGAAATCTCTTCCCCTCAAAATGCCAATGGCAACAGGCGCATCGTAAATCATTTGCCTGAACAGGGCTTCACTTTGCTCTACTTTAAACTTGGCATTTACCAGTTCGGTTACGTTGGTAGCATTATTTAAAATACCCCAAACCTTTCCGTCGGTATCCATTAGCGGTTTATAAATAAAATCGAAATAGAAGGTTTGGAGCTCATGATTATTTAAAAGAACTACCTTATCCTCTTTGGCCTCGTAAGCCACTCCGGTGTTTCGTACCTGGTTAAGGATATTAAGAAAGGGCTGATCTTTTAACTCGGGCAGCGCCAGGGCCAATTCTTTACCTATTACCGATGCATCTCTGCCCCAGGCTTTAAGCATTGCCTTGTTGGCCACCTGAATAACCATATTTTCGCCAACATAGAGTGCAATGGGCATGGGAGACTCCTCTATAAGCGTATTAAAAATATTGGTTTTATCGTCGAGGTTAATTTGCATATTAAGATAAAAAACAAATATAATTGCTTTTTTTACTTGCTAACTGATTTTAAAAAAGATAATAAAACTTTTTCGTTGTGTTCTAAACTCATCTTACCCTTATTCGAATTGTTATTCATCTTTTTCAGGTATTTTTCCAGCTGGTTATTCTCATAAGCCGTGAGCAAAAGCGGGTAAACGTAAGAACTTTTACACACTGCCCGGGTATTGCCCAGTTTTTTGGCTACGCAATCTAAAACGGCAACAATTGTTTTTTTCGGATTTAAACCGGCATTTTCATTCGTCTGGCACTGGGCAAACTGCCGCAGGGCCTCGAGGGTACCGCCCCAGGTTCTGAAATCTTTTGCCGTAAAATCATCGCCGGTAATTTCTTTAATGTAGGCATTTATTTTACCCGAATCGATGCTTTTGTGTTCGCTGCCATTGGTGTAAAACTGAAAAAGTTCCTGCCCCGGAATATCCCGGCATTTTTTAACCAGCCTGGCCAACGTACGATCGTTAAGCTCTACTTTTTGCTGCACTCCTTTTTTACCGACAAATTCCAGGGATAATTTACTTCCATTTATTTTTACATGCTTATCGCGCAGGGTAGTAAGGCCGAAAGAACCATAGAGTTGCTTGTAGCTCTCGTTCCCTACCCTGATCAATGTTTTTTGGAGTACATCAACCGAAATGGCCAATACCTTACGCTCGTCAAAATCTTTTCGGCGGAGGTCTTTCTGCAGGTTTTTCCGGGCTTTAGGCAGGGCTTTGCCAAATTCAAGGAGGCGGAAATATTTATCTTCGGAGCGGCGACGGGTCCATTTTGCATGATATTTATATTGTTTCCTGCCAGCCGCATCAATTCCTGTAACCTGCAAATAAGCATTGGGCTTATTGGCAATCCATACATTTTGCCATGCGGGTGGTATAACCAGTGCCCTGATCCGCTCGAGGTGTTTTTCTTCGGTAATTTTATTTCCATTTTTATCTTCATAATAAAATTTACCTGGTTTGCCTTTCCGGTAAATGCCCGGCATTCCATCGGTCACATACACCAATCCACTCGCTTTAACAACATCTTTCCCTTGAACCATTTTTACCTGTAAGTATGGGTTTATTTTTAGTTATTTTGCAAAACTTTAGCGTGGATATCCACGTTATTTTTAGAAACACAACACTTTCTTTATGAAAATAGTTTTTATGGGTACGCCCGATTTTGCCGTAGCCTCTTTAGATGCCCTGGTACAAGCCAATTTCGATATTGTTGCGGTAGTAACTGCACCAGATAAACCTGCCGGCCGAGGCCAAAAGCTGAATGAAAGTGCAGTAAAAAAATATGCTTTAGAAAAAGGAATCCCTGTTTTACAGCCCGAAAAATTAAAAAAACCTGAATTTATTGAGGAGCTCCGGTCTTACCAGGCTGATCTGCAGGTAGTGGTGGCCTTTAGGATGCTTCCGGTAGTGGTTTGGAGCATGCCGGCTAAAGGAACCATTAATTTACATGGTTCGTTATTACCGCAATACCGTGGTGCAGCACCAATTAACCATGCCATTATAAATGGCGAAAAAGAAAGCGGTGTGACCACCTTTTTTCTTAAAGAGGAAATTGATACGGGCAATATCATTATGAGCGACAGTGTTGCCATTGCAGCGGATGAAACAGCCGGCGATCTGCATGATAAACTGATGGCTGTTGGAGCTAAGCTTTTGGTTAAAACCGTTCATGCTATAGAGGCAGGTGAAGTGACCGAGCAACCTCAACCCCAAAGCGATGATTTAAAACATGCACCAAAGATCTTTAAAGAAGATTGTAAAATCGACTGGAATAATCCGGCGCAAACCATTTATAATTTAATCCGTGGGTTAAGCCCTTACCCAACCGCTTTTACCCTGTTAAAGGATAAAACTTTAAAAATATTTAAAGCTGAAATAGAAGATAAAGCCCCTGGCATTACAGCCGGCGAATTTTTAACAGACGGTAAAACCTATTTAAAATTTGCTGCTAAAGATGGCTTCATTAAACTTTTAGACATTCAGTACGAAGGCAAAAAACGCATGTTGATCGAAGATTTTCTAAGGGGAATGCGGTTGTAGGCTAGTCTGAAGCCATTAGTCTGGAGTCCGAACTTGAATAAGTTACAATGAATTATATGTCATCCTGAATGTAATGAAGGATCTTTACAATGCAATTTATCAGCAAGGAATTCGTCATTACATTCGGCGGCAAACGATTTATAGTAAATAATAGCGGGGAACTGACAACAATTAACCGCTTTAGCGTTGTTTTTGGGATAACTGCCCCATTGTTAAATAAACCCGCCTGCCAGCGTTATCCCGATTAAGAAGGGGTTATCTTATAAAAAAACCTTTTTCGGGATAAGCAAAGGGCGGGACTACCGCAACCGAAGCACTACAAGCCCTGCTTTCCTAAAAAAGAATGGGTTGGGCTTGAAAAACTTTCCAATGGGAATGGCTGCTGACTTACGCTATTCTTTTTGGAAAGCAGTTGCAGTCACTTTTAGGTTAGTATAGCCCCGCTCCCGCTTCTGCCAATTGAAAGAATTGGCATCCCGCTTCGATCGGGTTTAAATGGCCACAACAGTGCAATTATTCGGGTTTAAATTGCATAGTAGAACTGTCCATTGTTAAATAAACCCGACCGGCAGCGTTATCCCGATTAAGAAAGGTTTATTTTATAAAGTAAACTTTATCGGGATTAAGCAAAGGGCGGGACTACTGCAACCGAAGGACTACAAATCCTGCTTTCCTAAAAAAAAGAATGAGTTGGGCTTGAAAAACTTTCCAATGGGAATGGCTGCTGACTTACGCTATTCTTTTTGGAAAGCAGTTGCCGTCACTTTTAGGTTAGTATAGCCCGCTTTCGCCGATTTGATCCCATGTAAAAACTCTACCGTATGGACAAAATTAATTATAATATTTTCTGCTGTTCTATGCCGCGGTGGCATGGTAGTTTTTCGCAGTTGTTAGTTGTTCCCAATGGCGCTCAAGAATGCTGCGCATTTTGGAGCGCCAAAGTACCCAAAGCGCTTCGTCAATCTGCAATGAGCCTTTTCCACAATCCCATGCACATCAAAAAAACAGTGGCACTTCGTTTTGTGTTCAACATATTTTTAAAATTAAAATTATCGTTATGAACACAAAACCACTGCGTTTCAGGTTTGTTAGTGCCAGTTTACCTGAACTGCAACTGTTTTTTGATTTCCCTGGCTCTTGAGATTGACAGCGTTCTTCGCTCAAGGCTGTAGTTTTTCAAAGCAAGCTTAGCATGATGCTCAAAACTATTCCAAAAAGATGTGTCCACATTGTAGGATTTAAACTCAGGGAGCATCTGGCTTTGACCGGATTTAGGTGGCAGCAACAGTGCAATTATTCGGGTTTAAATTGCATAGTAGAACTGTCCATTGTTAAATAAACCCGACCGGCAGCGTTATCCCGATTAAGAAGGGGTTATCTTATGAAAAACTTTTTCGGGATTAAGCAAAGGGCGGGACTACCGAAACCGAAGCACTACAAGCCCTGCTTTCCTAAAAAAGAATGGGTTGGGCTTGAAAAACTTTCCAGTGGGAATGGCTGCTGACTTACGCTATTCTTTTTGGAAAGCAGTTACAGTCACTTTTAGGTTAGTGTAGCCCGCTTTCGCCGATCTGATCCCATGTAAAAACTCTACCGTATGGACAAAATTAATTATAATATTTTCTGCCGCTCTATGCCGCGGTGGCATGGTAGTTTTTCGCAGTTGTTAGTTGTTCCCAATGGCGCTCAAGAATGCTGCGCATTTTGGAGCGCCAAAGTACCCAAAGCGCTTCGTCAATCTGCAATGAGCCTTTTCCACAATCCCATGCACATCAAAAAAACAGTGGCACTTCGTTTTGTGTTCAACATATTTTTAAAATTAAAATTATCGTTATGAACACAAAACCACTGCGTTTCAGGTTTGTTAGTGCCAGTTTACCTGAACTGCAACTGTTTTTTT
>NZ_JACIEF010000001.1:0-88708 GCF_014196715.1 Pedobacter zeae | reverse complement strand
AACATATTTTTAAAATTAAAATTATCGTTATGAACACAAAACCACTGCGTTTCAGGTTTGTTAGTGCCAGTTTACCTGAACTGCAACTGTTTTTTTGATTTCCCTGGCTCTTGAGATTGACAGCGTTCTTCGCTCAAGGCTGTAGTTTTTCAAAGCAAGCTTAGCATGATGCTCAAAACTATTCCAAAAAGATGTGTCCACATTGTAGGATTTAAACTCAGGGGGCATCTGGCTTTGACCGGGTTTAAATGGCCACAAAAGTGCAATTATTCGGGTTTAAATTGCATAGTAGAACTGCCCATTGTTAAATAAACCCGACCGGCAGCGTTATCCCGATTAAGAAGGGGTTATCTTATGAAAAACTTTTTCGGGATTAAGCAAAGGGCGGGACTACCGCAACCGAAGCACTACTAGCTTTGCTTTCCTAAAAATTTGAACAGTTTTACGGCCACGATAGATGCTGAACTAAATTCAGCATGACGACTGAAGCAGGATTTTACAGTTGTCAACTTTAATGCGCAGTTTACCTGAAAGCTGACAACTCTCCCGGTAAATTTTATTGTTGATGATCTGTGCGCTGCAGACTATGGAATAGTACTATAAATTATTAAGCTTATCGATCAGAAACTTCGATACCTCATTAAAGTAACGTTTCCTGCCGTAGCCCATTACCCATTGAATACCTTGCGTGGCATTGGTAATAAAAACTTCTTCGGCTTCTTTTAAAATCTCGGGGTTGATCTGTGCTTCGATTAAAGGTATGTCGTTCATTTTACATAACTGCATAATCGCTGTACGCATTACACCACCAATACAACCTTCAGCAAGTGAAGGGGTATAAATCTGTTTGTTATATACTACAAAAACATTGGCACTGATACTTTCGCAGAGAAAACCATGTTGGTTCAGGATCATGGCTTCATCCAGGCGGTTCTGGCTTTTAAAAAGCCCGGCCATGACATAAAGCAGTGCATTGGCTGTTTTAAAATTTGAAAGCTTATTAACGGGTTTGGTCATTTCATCAAAAACATCAATGATCAAACCTTTGCTGTTTAGTTCATAAGCAGATGTTTTTAAGGGAATGCCTTCTAAAACATAACCGGCTTTATTGATTTCGGGTGTATAAACGCCGGCCCCGCCCCTGTAAACCGAAAGGCGGAAACGGACATTGCCATTCCATTTATTCCGTTTAGTGAGATCAGCGGTTTTTTGGCGCAGAAAATAGTCGTCCATTAAAGCATGACCGTCGATTTTGAGCATTTTCATTCCCGAAACCAACCTGTCTGCGTGCAAATCAGCAAATTGAAGCTTATTATTGATCATTCGCATACTTTCGAATAATCCATCCCCAAATTTGAAACTCCTGTTAGAAGCTGTTAAAACCGGGGCATCTACCGCCCGAAATTCATCATTAAACAAAAGGTACTCCTGAAGCATATTTTATGATGTAGCGATATAATTTTCCCATTTAGTTAAGCCTGCTTTAAAATCGGGCGGCAAGGGAGATTCAAAATACATATACTCTTTAGTAGTGGGATGAATAAAGCCTAAACTTTGTGCATGTAAAGCCTGACGGGGCAGCAACTCGAAACAATTATCTACAAACTGTTTATACTTATTAAACGTGGTTCCTTTTAAAATCTTATCCCCTCCGTACATGGCATCGTTAAAAAGCGGGTGGCCAATATGCTGCATGTGTGCCCTGATCTGGTGGGTACGGCCGGTTTCCAGCTCACAGCTGATCAAGGTTACATAACCCAGGCGTTTTAATACTTTATAATGCGTTACCGACCATTTGCCTTTCTCTTCATCATCGTAAATATCCATCACACGGCGGTCTTTGGCACTCCTTCCGATGTAACCGGTTACCGTGCCGTCGTTTTCGATATCGCCCCAAACCAATGCAATGTATTTACGGGTAATACTGTGATCAAAAAACTGACGTGCGAGGTGCGTAATTGATTTTTCATTTTTACTGATCAACAATAAACCGGAGGTATCCTTATCAATGCGGTGAACCAATCCTGGCCTGCCGTCATTACCCGGCAATTGGGGCAGCTGCTCAAAATGAAATGCCAAAGCGTTAACCAAGGTTCCGGTATAATTATTAAAACCGGGGTGTACCACCATTCCGGCAGGCTTATTTACCACAAGCAAATCGCTGTCTTCGTAAACAATATCCAGCGGAATATCTTCCGGATACACTTCGGTGTCGCGCGGTGGATGTGGTAAAACAATAGATATTTCATCAAAAGGTTTAACCTTATAACTTGCTTTGATCTGCTTTTGGTTAACCAATACATTGCCTGCTTCAATGGCATTCTGAATGCGGTTTCGGGAGGCATTTTCTACGCGCACCATCAGAAATTTATCGATACGCAACAAAGACTGTCCCTTATCAACAATGATTTTTAAATGTTCATATAATTCCTGCTCTTCTGATTCCTGCAATTCGACCACATTTTCCATGGTGCAAAAATAAACTTTTAACTTCAAGATTTTTTTAATGATTAGTGTTTTCGAAAAAACAACCCTATCTTTAATGCAATCAAATCATCCTAAATCGTTTATATGAAAAAATGTTACTCCTTAAAGGCGTTATTTGCCTTATTTCTATTGGTAATGGTTCAAAAAGCAAGTGCTCAGCAAGATGTTGGTGATCTGTTTGTTGGCGGCCCTGCTGATGCAACTAAACTGGTGAATGCCTATTTTGATCCTTTATACAAAGGCTTGGGCCTGGGTTTAACTGATGGATGGTCGAACACAGCCAGATCCAAAGGTTTTTTAAAATTTGATGTCCGTATTTCCGCTTCAGCAGCTTTTGTTCCGCAATCGGCCAGAAGTTACGATGTAAATACATTGGGTTTAAGCAATATTAAACCTGCTCCGGGGGCATCATCTATAGGTCCTACTGCCTTTGGTGATGACCATGAAGGGGGTAAAATGCAGATTTACACAAGCAGCGGAATTCCAACCAATAAATTCTTTAACCTGCCACAGGGTGTAGGTTTCCATGTAGTACCTTCCGCACAAATCCAGGCTACTTTGGGCTTACCCAAAAACATTGATGTTACCTTAAGGGCTATGCCGAAGATTAAATTAGGCAGCGATTTAGGAAACTTATCGATGATCGGTTTCGGAGCAAAAATTGAACTTTTGCCTCTTTTTATGGGTTCAACCACCGAGAAATTAATTCCGGTAGATATCGCAATAGCGGGAGGATTTACCCAGTACAAATATCATCTGCCTTTGAATATCAATAATACTGCAAACTCCGATCAGCGTATTGACGCCAAATTCAACGGTGTAAATTTTGATGCCATCGTTTCCAAAAAAATTACGTTTTTCACCCCTTTTGCCAGCATTGGTTACCAAACCTCAAATACCAATTTAAAAGCGCTTGGCACTTATAAATTTGAGGATGGCGGAAGCAATGCAACCTATGTTGATCCGATCTCGGTAAAACAAACCGATATTGACGGGATAAGGGGTAGTTTGGGTTTTCAGTTGAAATTCGGCTTTTTTAAATTTTATGGCTCCTACACCCAGGCCAAATACAGCATGGTTAATGCAGGTTTGGGCTTCGGCATAGGTAAATAATATTTTTCGAAGATAATCTCATGTTAAACACCTGAAATACTCAGGTGTTTTTTATTTTTACACGTGTTCGAAGAAATATATAGTCCAGTACAAAAAATAGCACTTCACCCTTTTAACAACCTGTTTGTTAAAAGGGATGACCTGATTGATCCGTATATTTCAGGGAATAAATGGCGCAAGCTCAAATACATTTTAGCGAAGGCTAAAGCCGGTCACAAAACGCACCTGGTTACTTTTGGCGGCGCTTATTCCAATCACCTTGTGGCTACAGCTGCCGCAGCATCGCGATCGGGAATAAAATCAACAGCATTTGTGCGTGGCGAAGAAGTAAAAAATGAGATGTTACTACTGTGCAGTTTATTTGGGATGAGGCTCATTTTTACCGACCGTGAAAGCTACCGGAATAAACACAGCTTGTTTGAGCAGCATTTTGCCAATGATGACCGGGCCTATTTTGTTGATGAAGGTGGCGCATCACACGAGGCAACCCTGGGTTGTGCAGAAGTTATTGCGGAGTTAACCGAAACTTACGATCATATTTTCTGTGCCGCCGGAACGGGAACCACCGCAGCAGGATTGTTAAAAGGTATCCGGCAACAGGGATTAAATACCAAGCTGCATGTTATCCCTGTATTAAAAGGCGGCTCGTTTATCAAAGATGAGATAGCGAAATACACGCCACTTTCCGATCAATTGAAATTACACCAGGATTATCATTTCGGTGGTTACGCCAAAACTACCCCCGAACTGATCGGTTTTATTAAAAACTTTACTGCACAAACCGGCTTACTTTCAGACCCCGTTTATACCGCAAAAATGTTTTATGCCATTGTCGATTTACAGACACAGGGAGTTATCGATAAAGATGAAAAAGTACTTGCCATTCATACCGGAGGATTAATGGGGCTTTTTGGAATGAAAGATAAGTTTTAAACCGGCTGACTATCAGGAGCGCTTTGAAGAAAATCTTTAATTTTCACCTTCCGGCGTTCCCGGTTTTTAATGCCTGATCAATAAAAGTGCCTCCTTCCGTTCATGCACTTATTGTTTATCGGCAGCAATAAATAAGGGCTCATTTCTGAGCCCTTATACATTATTTAACCTTTGCAATTATTGATTATTGAATTACGATAAATATATAAAACTGTATCAAAAAATTAAGATAAAAATCGATCAGCACCTCAAAAAAATAGATGTTTGGGACTAAATCAATGTAGCTGTTTTTAAAAGCAAATTGCTTCAAAAACTTAAAATATTCTAACTAAATTCAGCGCTGATCTTCTCTTATCGCCTAATTATGATTTTTAACAAGAAATGAGCAACAAAAACCTTAAAAAATTAACCGGGCCACTTTTATTCATCCTGATCATTAATTTTTCGTTTACCCCGGCGAAAGAAATCAAATGGACGGCCATCGGCGATTCCATTACCTACCTCAACAATCATTTAAATGAAACAGGTAACCGCGTAAAAAGAGGCTATCTCGACCGGGTTAAAGACCGTTTGCCAAACATCAGCTATATTAACCAGGGCCATAACGGCTGGACAACGGTTGGTATTGCGAAAGAGATCAACAAGCTGGGCATTGTTCAATCAAACCTATATTCGGTTTTTCTGGGCACAAACGATTGGTGGGCCGGCATTCCGGTAGGCTCCTTAAACGATTATATTAACAACACCGGAACAGGCACTACCTGTGGTGCTTATCGTATCATTATCGATAAAATCAGGAGTTTAAACCCGAATGCTAAAATTGTAGTAATTACACCTATACAGCGCAACGATTTTGTATATATAGCCGATGCCAACAACAATGCGTTTGGGTCTTATCAGGCAAAAAACGGGCAAACTTTAGAAATGTTTGCCAATGCCATCATCGAAATAGCCAAACATGAAAATTTCCCTGTGCTCGACCTGTATCATAACCGAAAACTCAAACTTGAAAAAGCAGTTAAATTTAAAAGGCTGAAAAACCCTTCAACAGGTGTATACCAGAACTATAAATATCCGGAATCTGCTTCCATTCCTTTTAACCCCAAAGAAGATGATTATCCTTATCCTTTAGATGCAGTTAAAATGACCTATGATGGTTTGCACCCTTCTGATCAGGGCAATAAAGTAATTGCAGGAAACCTGGTGAAGCTTTTTAAGAGACATTATCCTGGCCTGTAAAGGCCGGATAGGTTGTAAACCTGGTCAATCTCATAGGTCTGGCATAAAAAAGGTCCTCCATCGCTGAAGGACCTCCTGATAAGATTTCTAAACCATTTCTGCTGGATTCAATTCTTATTATAAGATATTGCCTCTTTTATGGTCTCCGCTCATTAAAAACCTGGAACTCGGCAATTGATGGTGTCTCTTTGGCGTGTGTAATACGGATGCGGACTTTACTGGCCCAAACACGATCGAAACGATGAATTTTAATGCGGTCTTCATTTTTTCCGTCAAAAACTTTCTTCCATTCCACACCATTCCAATATTCAAGGGCATAAGTGTCGATGTTTTCTTTCTGTTCTGCTACAACAATCATATTTATGGCTTTTTCATTCTTAAAATCAACTTCGTACCAGGGATTGGTTACAGCGCTGTTCGATTCCCAGGATGTCCTGTAGCTATCATCATTTGCAAAATCCATAATGTTCATATCGTTGCTCCAGCTCGAGTTGCTGGCCTGGTTTTTAGCCAGATTACTGGAAATAACCGGCAAGCCCAATGGCGGGAGTGCTTTGGTTGGCCCCTCGTTCTTCCACAATTGGCCAACTTCTTTTAAGGCAGCCAGCGCATTATCATCAATCAAACCCTCTCTGTTTGGAGCTACATTCAGGATGAAATTACAGCTTGCAGCATTTAAAGGTTTAATTAAACCATCTACAATTTCATGAGGCTTTCTTACCGGAACGGTTGGAAAATCGGTTTTCCAAAACCAAGAGGTGTTAATAGGCAAACAGGCTAACGTTGGCATTACTTTACTTTCTTTGGGCATTCGTTGGCCCGCACCCATTTCGTAAGTTTTAATATCAGTATAATAAAGTCCTTCTGACGGGTATTTTGCACCGTTTAAATCCATTACCAAACAATCGGGCTGCAACGTTTTAATTAAGGTGTAGATATCTTCGAAAGGCACATCATCATAAGAGATTCTCGACCAAGGGGCATCCCAACCATCAATAATTAAGGCTTCAATTTTGCCATATTTGGTTAACAGCTCAGTTAATTGCTGCTTAATCATATCGATATGTTTCGGCGTAATCTGGTTGGGCCTCAATTTATGGTGGGTATCTAAAATGGAGTAGTAAAGCATTACTTTTAATCCATTTGCCCGGAAAGCATCCGTAAATTGCTTTACCACGTCTTTTCCGTAAGGGCTGTTCATTACATTATAATCGGTACTCTTGGTATCCCATATACAAAATCCGCAGTGGTGTTTAGTGGTTAAACAGCCATAGCTCATGTTGGCCGATTTTGCCGCTTTAGCCCATTGGTTTGCATCGAGCTTTTTAGGGTTGAACAATTTCGGAGAAGCTTCAGGATCAGGCCAATCGGCGTTTGCGTATGTTGGGATGTTATAATGGATAAACATGCCAAAGCGAAGATCAACGAATTGCTGCTGAAGTGTATTTAGTTTCTTTGCTGCATCAGCATTCTGGCCCTGTGCCAAGGCTCCGAACGAAAACAACGTAAAAACAATTACTAAAACGTTTTTCTGAATGGTTACAAGTTTCATTTTGTGCGTAGTATTTTAAGAATCTGATTGGTTTTTCGGTAAAGTTAATTTTCTTTGACGATATGGCACAACATATCCGGATCAAAATACTTGATCATTAATGTAACTTTCCTGATTTGATTCGATAGTGATTACCGGTTAATCGTTTTCACGCACTTTGTTCCAGATATCTCCGTAAAGTTCTTCGTGGCGTTTAAATTGCAAATGCACGTATGGGCAGAGTGGAATTACCTTCAGCTTATGGGTGCGCACATAATTTACCATCGCATCGAGCAATAGTTTTGCATAACCTTTACCTTCTTTTTCAGGATCAATTTCGGTATGATAAACGGTTAGATTTTCTCCCTGAATATCAAAAACCATTTCTCCGTACTTTTCACCTTCATCATAAAGTTCGAATGCGCTAGGCCCTTCTTTTTGAATAGTTAATTTAACTTCTGCCATGATATTTAACCCGATATAATTTTAAAATATACTTCATCAACTGATGGCAGCACTTGCTGCTCAATTAACTAAAGGTAGCCAATATCTGCTGATTTATTACATTTATAACGTTTTATGACCTGTTATTCTTTAACATTTTGTTTTTCTTGCCCCAGGCACTTAATTGACAAAAGATTGGGAGAAACTCCAGTGCGATCGGCGTTAGCTCATATTCTACCCTTGGGGGAACCTCTGCATAAACGGTTCTCTTAACCAGTTCATCCTGCTCTAATGCCCGCAATTGTAAGGTCAACATCCGTTCTGATATATAGGGGAATTCTTTTTTCAGTTCGCTAAACCTTAGCTTTCGGTTTCCAAGTTTATCCAATATGACAATTTTCCATCTCCCTCCTATTTTGTTGGCCGCATAAGTCAGATCGCAATCGGTTATAAATTTTTCGTTGAGCGTATAGGTCGAATTTTCTTTTCGTGCCGTCATTACTTACAAATTTGTTTGTACCATACAAGTGGTAGTGTATGCTATAAAAATACGTGGTGCAGGTTATTATTGCAAGGTCATTTTAATTACAAGAAAATATGGACTTATATTTAACCGGAAAAACGGCATTGGTAACCGGAGCATCTAAGGGGATCGGCAGATCAATAGCTAAAGAACTGGCAAAAGAAGGTGTAAAAGTTTTCATCACAGGCCGCAACCAACAAGCATTAGATAGCCTGCTCAGTGAGATCGTTGAAGAAGGAAACCCCACGCCCGTTGTTTTTACCCAGGATTTACTCAAACCTGATGCGCCACAAAAAATTGCCACCGCAGCTTTAGCGGCACTTGGTCATATCGACATCCTCATTAACAATGCAGGGCAAAGCCAGCCCGTAGAGGCAACAGGGCCGGAAGAACCCTGGACCAAATCGATGGCTTTAGATTTTGAGCGCCCCAGGCTACTCACGCAAGCTTTGTTACCACATTTTATAAGCCGGAAGCAGGGTGCGATACTCAATTTGACCAGTACTTACGAATTGCGCTCGCTGAATGTTTCTGCTGTTGCCAAAGCCGCTGTGGCCATGTGGTCTAAACAACTTGCCGGTGAGTTGGGTAAAGATGGCATCAGGGTGAATTGTTTGCAACCCGGACTGATCGACACCGAAAACATCCGTCGCTATTTTCCTGGTGACGAGCGACGCAAATATGCAGAAAGCGAAATACCCCTGCAAGATTTTGGCGAGGTACAGGATATGGCCAATCTGGCTGTTTTCCTGGTTTCACCCCGCGCCAAATACATTACCGGAACGGTTTCAGTGGTAGATGGCGGCGCAAGGCGTTCGGCATTCTGATCTTAAAACCATCAGAAAAATGAATTGATCAACTTACCGGATGATGGAGGAGAGATTAAGCCCAAAAAATATCATCAATCGCTCCTCCTTTCCTTGTCTTTTTATTACAGAAGAAAAAATAAACTTAAAAAGACATGTATAAAAATATGGCCGTATTTGAAAACTTAAAATAAGGCATAACCACAAAAATAAAAAGAGTTTGTCCCCTTATTTTTATGAGATTACCCCTCACTACAAACACCTTTTTTGTGCTTAATTTGTTTTAACCAAGTATAAATAGGATTGATCCTGATTACCCCCCGGGTAGGGTAATTGATGGTTATAAACTATTAAAAATGACTATAAACCATTTTCCGAGATCACAAACCGTTTAACCGATTATGAAAAACTAAATTATGCTACAGAAAAACCAACTACCCTTGTATTTAGCAATTCTTCTCTCATTGAAGATCAGCAGGATATCTGGCTTCATTAAGGGCCAGGTGCTCATTAACCATTCAATCAGGTTTCGTGAACATACTTACCGCTCATTAGAGGCTCACTGATCACTTTAATCTCCTCATCACGAAATTTCATTAACGGCCTAACCTCCGAAACAGGTTTATTGCTTTATATCGCTGTAAATCTGCTCTTTAATTTAAGACCAATTCAACTATACATTTCAAGCTAAAAAAAGAGCGGCCCATATAAACGGGTAGCATATATCCTCTTTAACTAACCAAACGGACATTTATATATGCGTGTTCATTCATCTTAACCTAATCTTTATGAAAACAAAATCCTTTACCTCAGGCCTGACCAGCATCTTTATGCTCGGACTGATTTTACTTGCCGGCAGTTGCAGAAAAAGCGATCTCCCTGACCCGGATACCACCCAAGGCCTTTCCCTAAAAGGAAAACTAAGTGCAATACCGCCTAACGAAACCCCTTTATCTGTCGGGAATGGTACTTTCTATATCGTGAACCGTAAAAGCGGGAAAGTTCTTGATGTTGGCGGATTTCAGACTGCAGATGGCGCTAATGTTTCCCAATATGCCAGCAATGGCGGAACCAACCAAAGATGGAACCTAACGCTGCTTTCTGGAGGTTACTATTCGATTATTGGTGTACATAGTTCCAAAGGGCTTCAGGTAGACCAGGCAGGTACAGCCGACGGAGCTAACGTAAATATATCTACCTACAACGGCGCAACCAATCAGCAGTGGCAATTTACCTCACTTGGCAACGGTTATTATCGTATTATAAACAGAAACAGCGGCAAAGACCTTAATGTGGCCAATCAATCAATTGATAATGGCGCCAATGTTGAACAATGGAGTTACTCGGGTACAGAGAGCCAGCAATGGTCGTTACTAACCGTTAACGCTAATGGTCAATTGGGCTGGGTACTTAACAGTACGGGCGTACCTGCAGATGTGGTTACACGCATTACCAATGCCATGAACGATGCCTGTGCGAGGTATAACGCAGGGGCTAACTGGCCATCGCGCACGCTCACAGTAGAATACAATACCGGTGTACCTACAGCTGATGGCAGCACAAATGGCAATATACGTTTTGGTGCCAATACCAGTTACCAGAATGTACGTACGGCAATGCACGAAATTGCGCATACCTATGGGGTAGGCATCAGCAGTGGATGGTCATCAAATACCTCTACAGGCGACTTCCTTGGAGCCAATACCGTTGCACTCATTAAGATTTTTGATGGGCAAAGTGCAGCAATACACACCGGGGGCGGCCATTTTTGGCCTTATGGTTTAAATTATGATAATGAATGGAGCGAAGCAAATGCTTTCAGACATGTAAAATTAGTTTTTGCCATGCGATCAGACGGGATGTAGTGCAGCAACAGATGCTATTTGATAAGGCTTTCCCGGTATTTGATTTTAAATATCGGGAAGGTTTTTGAACAATTGATACTGGTAACAAAGACGCTTTAGCGCAAATTTCTTATTAAAAAGTTTTCCACATCTGTGAAGTCCAAAACCCGATTCTGTCTATAATCATACTTTAAACTGTTTAAACCTATTTTTTGTTGCAGGAGTACAAAAAGTGCTTAAATTTTGATTTTAGGCACATTTAACTAAATTTGAAATATACCAAATCCAGTTTTATGTACCAATTAACAGTACCTGCAGATCGCGTTAACGAATCATTAAGGAAACACATTTTGGCCGACGGTTTCGACCTTACCTACGACATGGAAAAAAGTAATGGTGCCTATATCTACGATGCTAAATATAACCGGAACCTACTTGATTTTTTTACCTGTTTTGCTTCCGTTCCTTTAGGTTATAATCACCCTAAAATGATCAATGATGAAGCCTTTAAAAAAAATCTTTTCCTGGCTGCTTTGGCCAATCCTTCCAATTCCGATGTTTATACCCAACAATACGCCCAGTTTGTAGAAACATTTTCTAAAGTTGGTATCCCTTCTTACCTGCCGCATGCCTTTTTTATTGCCGGAGGCGCCTTAGCAGTTGAAAATGCTATTAAAGTAGCCATGGATTGGAAAGTTCAAAAAAACTTTGCCAAAGGTTATACATCTGAAAAGGGCTTTAAGGTTTTACACTTCGAGCGGGCTTTTCACGGCAGAACCGGTTATACTTTAAGCTTAACCAATACCTTACCCGATAAAACAAAATGGTTTGCCAAGTTCGATTGGCCAAGGGTGCCGGTTCCGGAGGTTAAATTCCCACTTTCAGGAGATAATTTAAGCCATGCCATTGCAACCGAAGAAGCGTCGCTGGCACTGATTAAAAAAGCTTTTACAGAAAATAAAGATGATATCTGTGCTATAATTGTAGAACCCATCCAATCAGAAGGTGGCGACAACCACCTGCGCGAAGAGTTTTTGATCCAACTTAAGGCTTTAGCAGATGAAAATGAAGCTTTTTTAATTTACGATGAAGTACAAACCGGCGTGGGTTTAACGGGGAAATTCTGGTGCCACCAGCATTTTAGCGAAAAAGCCCGGCCAGATATTATTGCTTTTGGTAAAAAGATGCAGGTGTGCGGCATTTTGGTTGGAAACAAAGTAGATGAAATCGAAACCAATGTATTTAAAGTGCCAAGCCGGATTAACTCTACCTGGGGTGGTAACCTGGTTGATATGGTACGCTCCACACAGATTTTACAGATTGTAGAAGAAGATCGGCTTTGCGACAACGCAACTAACGTTGGAGCCTATTTAAAAGATAATCTAGAAAGCCTGTCACACCGGTTCGATAAAATGAGTAATGTACGTGGCAGAGGCTTGTTATGTTCGTTCGATTTTCCTAATAAAGATATGCGTAATGCCTTTATCAGTAAAGGACTGGAAAACAATGTGATGTTTTTAGGCTGTGGCGAAAAAACGATACGCTTCCGTCCGGCGCTTTGCATTGAACAAAAACATATTGACGAAGGCCTGACGGTTATGGAAAAAATATTGCCTTTATTGTAGGCATGAGCAGAAAATCTTTTATTTATACCATTACGGCAATTGTTTTAATTCTGGTTTTCTTTATGGTTAAAGATACTTTTAACCAACCCGGCATTGAAGATATGAAGGCTGGTTTTAAAGAAATTGCCAAATACAGGAATGCCAACAATACCGGCCCGGTGCAACGCATTTATGTGGTAACGGTTAAAGATTCGGTATGGAAAGAAATGGAAGATTATGGTAATTTAATGCCACACACCAAATATGGTAATACCAAGGTATATTTCTTTATGCAAAGTGCCAATGTTCCGCAAAACCTACAGCCGGGTGAAGTAAATTTTGATCCGGTTTTTAACAAAGATTGTATCGCCTTATACGAAAAAAGCGCCATGAGCCAGGTGGCATTTAATAAACATCCGTTTTAACGGAGGATAAAATAGGAAGACATCCGTTACGATCGGAGTTTGCTTGCAATGCCCTTGGATGTTTTGTCATGCTGAGGCACGAAGCACCTGTAACCTATGAAAAAGATGCTTGGCACCTCACAGCATAACAGAAATGAAAAAAAAGAAAATGGCAGGACTGTAGCCTCCTATAACATACTGACATTCGTTTCCTAAGCCTAAAAGTTCTTATTAAACGCAGGAGTATTCGACTACGCTCAGACTGACAAGTAACTCTAAACCCGGTCTGTATCCGCACAGAAAGAAACAATAATGATCAAACTACTTAAGCCTTCAGCTATGCTCAGGTTACTGATTACCCCAGCTCAAAACTCACGAAGTTCCCAAATTGTGCTTACGCTTTCAAGCTTCGAGCTCCCCTTAAACAAAAGCAGAAAACCCCGTTATGGCCCTGCCTACAATAAGTGTGTTAATTTCTTTTGTGCCCTCATATGAATAAATTGCTTCGGCATCGGCCACAAAGCGTGCCACGTTGTACTCCAGTAAAATACCATTCCCGCCCATAACCTCACGCGCCTTACTCACTACATCACGCGTGCGCAAGGAGCAAAAAACCTTGGCCAACGAAGCATGTTCATCTTTCAACAGTCCCTGATCCTGCAATTGCGACAATCTAAAGCATAATGTTTGCATAGCCGTTAAATTCGATAACATTTCAACCAAATGGTTCTGGATCAGTTGGAAAGAAGCAATAGGTTTGCCAAATTGTTTTCTGTTTCGCGTATAGTCCAGTGCATTTTCATAAGCGCCCCGGGCACAACCCACTGCCTGCCAGGCTACTCCAGCCCTCGTCATCTGCAATACTTTGGCGGTATCTTTAAACGAATTTGCATTTTGTAACCGGTCGGCTTCTTCAACCTCACAATTGGTTAAGGTAATCATTCCATTCTGCACAATCCGCAAGGCCATTTTATCCTGCATTTTTTCTACCGCAAATCCGGGGTTATCTTTTTTCACGATAAAACCTTTAACCTCACCGCTATCTTCATCACGCGCCCAAATAATTAAAATATCTGCAAAAGTGGCATTACCGATCCATTTTTTCTGGCCGTTTAACACCCATTTGCCGTTTATTTTTTTACACGTTGTAGTTAATCCTCCGGCAGCAGCAGAGCCCACTTCGGGCTCAGTTAGTCCAAATGCACCAATAATTTTAAATTGCTGCATCAGCGGTAACCATTGTTGTTTTTGCTCCTCCGATCCGCATAAATAGATCGACCCCATGGCCAAACCGCTCTGCACGCCAAAAAAGGTCGAAATTGAAGTATCGATCCTGGCCATTTCCATCGCTAAAATACCTTCCATTAAATTCGATTTTCCGGGGCAGCCATAGCCTTTGTAGGTTAAGCCACAGATATTAAGTTCGGCAAGTTTCGGTATAATTTCGAAAGGAAATTCGGCCTTGTTCCAATAGTGGTTTACAATTGGTTTTACCTCTTTTTCTAAAAAAGCGCGTACTTTTAGCTGAAGTTCACGGTCTTCATCTTTGAGTGCTTCATCACCCAAATGGTAAAAATCGCCTTCTATTGGAGGCAGTTCTTTCTTTTTACCCGATCCGCCCATCATTTTCATCATCCCCTGAAGCTGTTTATCATCCAGGCTCGAGATGGTTTCGACCATTTTGGGTAAATCGACTTTTTTCGATAAAACTTCCAGCTTATCGAAATCGATATGTTTAAAAAGATGGTAAGCGTTTTTGAGAGAGGATAATATATTCGCCATTATTATTCGTTTTGAGCATAACAATTAAACGGCGGTTTTGTTGGCAGCTGGCTTTGTCATTTCTGAGCATAGTAAAGCATCCACAACCTATCGAATGTATAACGGCAATACCGGAACACCTAAAAGTTATATTAGGTCAGGCTTACTTTTTCACCCCAAAGATTCTTCGCTGTGCTCAGAATGACAGTTTTTTTCTATCTCAAATCAAATAAATTATCAACGCCCAGCAGCTTCCTCGAAGTAAAACCTTCGCCAAATGTGGCACTTATGCTCTTTCCAAATTCTCTTGCACGACCGATCATACTTTCAAAAAATTCGGGAGAAGAAATATAGGTTTGTAAGCCTTCTACATCGGGATTGTAAAACTGTGTTTTAAAGGCTTTGATGGACTCGATTTTTTTGTCCATATGTTCAGTAATATCCACAATAATATCCGGTTTTAAGTACCGGTCCTGAATATATTGCAGCAATAATCTTGGGCGGTGTGCTTCCTGTTTAATGCCCTCAACCAAGGTTTCGATTTTTGGCAGACCGGATAAAAATACCGAATCGTAAACCAGGTCGCCTGCCCTGCCATGGTCAGGATGACGGTCTTCCAGTGCGTTGCTCAAAATAATTTCAGGCTGATATTTCCTGATCACTTTAATTACCTCCAAACGATGAAATTCATCATTCTGAAAAAAACCATCCCGCATTCCGAGGTTTTCGCGGACATGCAGGCCCAAAATTCTTGCAGAATCTGCAGCCTCCTCATCACGGGTTTCGGCAGTACCACGTGTGCCCAGTTCGCCCCGGGTTAGATCTACAATTCCAACTTTTTTACCAAGGGCAATATGTTTTAAAATGGTACCTGAACAGCAAAGCTCGGCATCATCAGGATGCACAGCTATAACTAAAATATCTAATTTCATCGTGTGTTTATTGGGCATTTTGATTCAGCAGTTGCTGAATTTTCTTTTTGATTTTTGAGCTCAACGGTTTGGTGAAGGGCAAAAAATAATCTACCGGCTCGCCATTTCTGTTCACCAGGTATTTATGAAAGTTCCAACGGGGTTTGGAACTCAATTTTAAGTTTTGTTTCTTATCGCTCAGAAACTGATACAGCGGGTGGGCCTGTGGCCCCCGTACCATGATCTTATCAAAAACAGGGAATTGGACACCATGGTTAATTTCGCAAAACGAGGCAATATCCGAACCGTTTAAGGGTTCCTGCTTGCCGAAATCGTTGGTTGGAAAACCCAGGATCTCAAAGTCAGGATTGTTGATTTCGTCTTTAAGCTGCTGTAATTCTTTTAACTGTGGTGTAAAACCGCATTCGGATGCAGTATTTACAATCAATACCACCTTATTGCGGTAAACTGATAAGGGCTGTTCTTCGCCGTTTATTTTTTTAACCTTGAACGGATAAATATTCGGAATGCGTTCCTGCATTATTATTATTGATAAAATCCTGAGGTACGGATAATCGATTCGATATCCCTATCTTCCGTCGGATCGTAAGTACTTTTTAAATTATGGCCTACCACACGGGCAACAATCTGATAAGAGAATGCCGCAAAACCACCTTTGGTTTGCTTGATGATATCGTATGTTGTTCTGCCCACCTCACGGTCGATCAGTTTGGTTAAAATCTGCCCCTGGGTAATGGTTAATTCTTTTATTTCGCGGTTAAACATGTCTTTAATCTCTTTATCGCATTGTTTAACCAACTGTTTCTGTTCTTTTTTTTCGGGTGTACGGGCAATATCCTGTTCAAGCTGCTCATATCTGCGTTTGGCAAACAGGGCATATGGCATTACTTTTAATACATTATACCTTAACCGGTTATAAGCTGCCTGTTCTGCCGGGGATTTCCAGATCCTGGCAGCAAAAATGGTTACCTCGTTAAGCTGCATCCATGGGATCATCACACCGTTGTCGTTTGTAGAAGCTACCCTGATTGTATCGCTTTTACCCAATTTTGGGAATATTGGGGCAACAGGCTCCTGTGCCTGTAGCGAAATGCTACAAATCATTACAATACAAAGAAAAAAGAGCCCTTTAAATTTCATAAATTTATACTTTTACAAAGTTAGGTGTTATTTCATATATTAGGTGTTTCACAAAACTAATATAAGTTTTATTCAGAAATAAGACGCAATTTTTACGCAAAAAATACAAATGAAAACAGAGTTAGTGATTGATTTAGAGGCGGAAAAGCAGGAAATTCTAAAAAGATACAGGGCATTACTACGGGCAAGCAAATCTACCCTGCAGAAAGGCGATAAAAAGGAAATCAGAAAAGCTTTCGATATGGCACTCGAAAGCCATAAGGATATGCGCCGCAAATCCGGCGAACCTTATATTTATCATCCCATTGCAGTAGCACAGATAGCTGCCGAAGAGATTGGTCTGGGCACTACTTCCATCGTCTGTGCATTGTTGCATGATGTGGTTGAAGATACCGATATTACCCTTGAAGATATTGAACGTGAATTTGGTAAGAAAACAGCTAAAATAATCGACGGCCTGACCAAAATTTCGGGTGTATTTGATACCAACAGCTCGTTACAGGCCGAAAATTTCCGCAAAATGCTGCTCACCCTTGCCGATGATGTCCGGGTGATCCTGATCAAATTGGCCGACCGCCTGCACAACATGCGTACAATGGATTTCATGCCCCGCCACAAGCAGCTTAAAATCGCCTCAGAAACCATTTACCTGTACGCCCCCCTTGCCCACCGCCTGGGATTATATGCCATCAAATCGGAACTGGAAGATCTTTCTATGAAATATCTTGATCCTGACACCTATAAGTTCATCGCAAAAAAATTAAACGAGAAAAAGGCCGAGCGGGCACTCTTCATCAAAAAATTCGTAGAACCTATTGATGAGATTGTACATGAGCAGGGTTTGGTGGCCGATGTTTACGGACGACCAAAATCGATCCATTCCATCTGGAATAAAATGAAAAAGAAGAATATCCCTTTCGAAGAGGTTTATGATCTTTTTGCCATCAGGATTATTCTGGATTCGGCACCTGAAAATGAAAAAGCCGACTGCTGGAAAGCTTATTCTATTGTAACCGACTTATACCGCCCAAACCCCGACCGTTTGCGTGATTGGGTATCTTCACCGAAGGGAAATGGATATGAAAGTTTGCATACCACGGTGATGGGACCCCGCGGACAATGGGTGGAGGTTCAGATCCGTACACAACGCATGAACGAGATTGCAGAAAAAGGTTTTGCGGCACACTGGAAATACAAAGAATCAAGCAACGATAATGGTTTGGATCAATGGATCCAGAAAGTAAGGGAAATGCTGAGCAATCCTGAAGCAAATGCGTTAGATTTCCTGGATGATTTTAAAATGAACCTTTTCTCTGATGAAATTTTCATTTTCACGCCAAAAGGCGCTTTAATCCAGTTGCCGTTGGGTGCTACAGCTTTGGATTTTGCTTTTGAGATACATACTGACGTAGGCGCAACCTGCATCGGCGCCAAAGTAAATCATAAACTGGTTCCGATTTCTTATAAATTACAGAATGGCGATCAGGTAGAAATCATTACTTCGAGCAAACAAACACCAAAAGAAGACTGGCTCAATGTGGTGGTTACCGCAAAGGCAAAATCAAAAATCAAATCATCCTTAAAGGAAGAAAAGCGCAAAATAGCCGAAAATGGCAAGGAAATCCTGGAGAGAAAGCTAAAATCGTTAAAAATCACTTACAATACCGATAACATTCAAAAACTGAGTTATTTCTTCAAACTCCCTTCAACACAGGAGCTGTTCGTTAATGTAGCCCTCGGGAAAATCGAACTGAAAGATATCCGGGAGTACCTGACAACCGAAAAGGAAATCGAAAACCGTGGACCGGAACGTCCTGAAAATCTTACCGTCGACGGGATTAAGAATAAAATTAAAGGCGGCGAATCGGATATCCTGTTGATAGGAGAAGATATGCAGCGTATTGATTACACGCTGGCGGCCTGTTGTAACCCGATACCCGGTGATGATGTTTTTGGTTTTATCACCGTGAGCGAAGGGATTAAAATACACCGTACCAACTGCCCTAACGCTGCTCAGCTGATGGCCAATTATGGCTACCGGGTAGTAAAAGCGAAATGGAACCGGCAAAAAGAGTTGACTTTCTTAACCGGTTTAAAAATTGTTGGTATTGATGATGTGGGTTTAATTAATAACATCACCAGGGTAATCTCTACCGATTTTAAAGTGAACATGCGTTCCATCACCGTTGATACCAACGAAGGGATATTTGAGGGCTCCATTATGATTTTTGTAAATGATACCGAACACCTCGAAAACCTGATTAAAAATTTATTGAAAGTGAGGGGTGTTACCGGGGTAACGAGGTTTGATGCCTGATTAGTCCGGAGTCTTGAGTCCGAAGTCCAGAGTTGTAATAGTAGTAGACTTTCGACTCAGGACTTCCGACTTTAGACTAATCTTACAACATTTAAACAATCTAAGCCTCGAACAATCAAACAATTTAACTACCTTTGAATGGAGTTTAAAAACTATGTCTGAACAAAATACAAATGAGCTCGTTCGCAAGATTTTTGAGGCTTATTTAGAAAACAAAAATCTACGTAAAACACCTGAGCGTTTCGCCATATTGGAGGAGATCTATTCCAGAAACGATCATTTTGATGTAGAAACACTTTACATCCACATGAAAAACCAAAAGTACCGCGTGAGCCGTGCTACAGTTTACAATACCTTAGAGTTATTGGTTTCGTGTGATTTGGTGACCAAACATCAGTTTGGCAAAAACATGGCACAATTCGAAAAATCTTACGGTTACCGTCAGCACGATCACGTCATCTGCATTGAATGCGGTAAGGTGGTAGAGTTCTGCGATCCACGTATACACCAGATCCAAACCATGGTTGGAGAGCTGTTGAAGTTCGATATCAAGCACCATTCTTTGAACCTTTACGGGTTCTGTTCTGATTGCAGCGTGGCAAGGAAAGTGAACGAAAGTGCGGCCGCAGCAGCGGACCTAAAAGCAAATTAAATCAATACATAAAATAAAACAAGCTTAAATTTTTAATAATGACGCAAGTAGATGTACTTCTCGGCCTGCAATGGGGCGATGAGGGAAAGGGAAAAATCGTTGATGTACTAAGTCCAAAATATGATCTTATAGCCCGTTTTCAGGGCGGCCCGAATGCCGGACATACCTTAGAGTTCGATGGTAAAAAATTCGTTTTAAATACGATTCCATCAGGAATTTTTAACGAAAAAACCATGAATTTAATTGGAAATGGTGTAGTAATCGATCCTATCATTTTAAAAAGAGAGCTTGATAATTTAAAAAAAGCCGGTCACGATCCGGTTGCCGATGGCAAACTGGTAATTGCCCGTAAAGCGCATTTAATTTTACCTACACACCAGTTATTGGATGCTGCAAACGAAGCACGTATGGGTAAAAATAAAATTGGTTCGACCCTAAAAGGTATCGGCCCAACTTATATGGATAAAACAGGCCGTAACGGTTTACGTGTTGGCGATACCACACTACCTGATTTTAAGGAACGTTATGCTAAACTGGTAGAAAAACATACTGAAATTCTTTCTCATTACGAAGGTTTTGAATATGAACTGGCAGAAAAAGAAACTGCTTTCTTTGAGGCAATCGAATTTTTGAAAGCCATCCCTCATGTAGACAGCGAACATTTTGTTAATGGCTATCTAAAAGAAGGAAAAGCGGTTCTGGCCGAAGGTGCACAGGGAACTTTATTGGATGTCGATTTCGGTTCATATCCTTTTGTAACTTCGAGTAATACCACTACTGCTGGCGCCTGTACCGGATTAGGTATTGCCCCGAACAAAGTGGGTGCTGTATACGGGATCTTTAAAGCTTATTGCACACGCGTTGGCGGTGGCCCGTTCCCTACCGAGCTGGATAATGAAGTTGGCGAAAATTTACGTGCCTTAGGTCATGAATTTGGCGCAACCACTGGCCGTGCCCGCCGTTGTGGCTGGATTGATCTTCCGGCATTAAAATATGCCATCATGTTAAACGGTGTAACCGAATTAATTATGATGAAAGCCGATGTATTGGATACTTTCGATACCATTTATGCCTGTACACACTACGAATATAACGGCGAAACGATTGATTATATGCCTTACGACATCATTTCAATCGAACCAAAACCGGTACTAAAAGCAATAGAGGGTTGGGCCACCGATGTAACTAAAATTACTTCTGTGGATGAAATTCCTGCTAAATTGACCGAATATATTGCATTTTTAGAAAAAGAACTGGAGGTGCCGATCAAATTCCTTTCAGTCGGACCAGACAGGGCGCAAACTTTAGAATTACATTAAAATACTAGATCCATCATTTCTAACGCAGTCCGAAATATCCTGAAGACTGATCAATCGAAACAGATTTCTCCACTACGGTCGAAATGACGGAAACCAAAATAAAATAAAAAGCAATCCGTACGGGTTGCTTTTTTGGTTTTAGCTATTTATTAAGAATAGTCACCTCAACCGTTGCAAAGCGAAGAATCTATCTAGACAGATTTAATTTCACTGAACACTATTACAATAATAACTATTACAATAATAGAGTCGTCATTTCGACTGGAGCCAGCCGGTTTTTTCCCGCTGGCGAAATGGAGAAACCTATCTAAACAGATTTCATTCTGCCAAGCCTCCGGGTTCTCGACCATGTTGTGCCCCGCTCGAAAATATGCTCCCCTTAATACCAACCCGTCATTTCCCACCTATTTTGCTAAAAACTGAACTTTCGAAATGATTAGGCATTCTTAACAAGTCAGTAAAAAGATAAAAATTAATTTTTCACAATTATCATCCCGATTTTTACCTTTGCGGCAGATTGAAGACCCCACCGAACATATCCGATTTCAAACAAAAAGCTTTAAACTGGATCAACCGGTTCGAAGTTTGTTGCTTTTTAGATTCAAATGGCTACAAAGACGCTTATTCTGCCTACGACTTTATTATTGCAGCAGATGTGGCACATGAATTAAAATGCAATACAAAAAATGCTTTTAACGAATTAAAAAGCTTTTATGCCCTGCATCAGCAATGGATATTTGGCTTTTTTAGCTATGATTTAAAAAACGAAACAGAAGATCTTCAATCGAGCAATCCTGACGGTTTAAACTTTCCGGATTTATATTTTTTTGTTCCAAAATACCTCCTTGCTTTCAGGAACGGTAAAGCCGAAGTTCTCCTTGGCGATCCCTCAATATTAAACGAAATTGAATCCTGGTCAACTGAACATAAAAAACAGTTAAAGCCTATACAGATTTCACGTAGATTATCAAGAGATCAATATATCCATAAAGTTGAAGCTTTAAGAGATCACATCCGGAGAGGAGACATTTATGAAATCAATTTCTGCCAGGAGTTTTTTGCCGAAAATGCCGAAATAGATCCCGTTCATACTTTCGGACAGCTTAATGAAGTTTCCCCTACCCCGTTTGCAGGTTATTTTAAAGTATATAATCAATATATTTTATCGGCAACACCCGAAAGGTTTTTATGTAAACGTGGCTCAAAACTTATTTCACAGCCTATAAAAGGTACTGCAAAAAGAAGCACTGATCCAAAAGAAGATGAAGCCATAAAATTGCAACTCAGGAACGACATTAAAGAGCAGGCAGAAAACGTCATGATTGTTGACCTGGTACGGCACGACCTTACTAAATCTGCCGTTAAAGGTTCGGTTAAAGTCGAGGAGTTATTTGGGATCTACAGTTTCCCGCAGGTACACCAGATGATCTCAACCATTAGCTGTGAACTGAATCCGGAGATACCTTTTATTGATGCCATTAAAAATGCTTTTCCGATGGGCTCCATGACCGGCGCTCCAAAAGTTAAAGCCATGAAGCTGATCGAAGAATATGAAGTAACCAGAAGGGGTATTTACTCAGGTTCGTTTGGCTGCATCAGTCCGGATGGAGATTTTGACTTTAACGTTGTGATACGCAGCATCTTATACCATTATGAAGCTCAATATTTATCATTTCAGGTTGGTGGAGCCATTACCTATCAGAGTAATGCGAATGCAGAATATGAAGAATGTATATTGAAAGCCAGTGCCATTTTGAAGGTGTTAGGAGGTTCGTTGGTTCATTAGTTCATTGGTCATTGGTCATTAGTTCATTCGTTCATTAGGATTAACCCAATTTGCCATGCTGAACGCAGTGAAGGATCTTTAAACCGGTTCGTTGGTCATTGGTCATTGGTTCATTGGTCATTGGTTCATTAGGATTAACCTAATTTGCCATGCTGAACGCAGGGAAGAATCTTTTCTTTTTATACCCCATAATGTTTTACGCTTGTTGCTTATAGATTCTTCGTAAACTCAGAATGACAGATCTTGAGCAAATAAAAAAGGTGGAAGATTTCTGCAGCAATTGCCTAAATCCTCCACCTTTCAGCCCTAAACCCTACACCTTAAACCTTAAACCTTAAACCTTAAAACCTAAACCTCAAACCCTACTTCTTATAATACTGTTGTGCTTCAGGTAAATATTTTTGGATCTGGGCAATACGGGTTGCATCACTAGGGTGAGTGCTCAGAAATTCAGCAGGTTTTTGTGCACCTGCGGATGCTGCAGACATTCTATTCCAGAAAGCAGTAGCATTCTGTGGATTATAGCCAGCCATAGCCATAAAAATCAAACCTAAACGATCGGCCTCAAGCTCCTGGTTACGGCTAAATTTCAACATGGCTACCGGCGTACCTACCCCATACAGCGTATTAAAAATAGATTGTGTTTTCGGGTTTTTAGACAAAGCTACACCTGCAGCAGCACCAATGCCCTGTGCCACCATTTCCTGCGACATGCGTTCGGCCGAGTGGCCCGCGATAGCATGTGCAATCTCATGTCCCATTACGGTTGCCAAACCGGCATCATCCTGTGTTACCGGTAAAATTCCGGTGTAAACCACAATTTTTCCTCCGGGCATACACCAGGCATTTTTTTCATTGTTCTGTACCACATTAACTTCCCACTGATAATCCGCAATTAAATTTCCATAGTTATTGCTGTTCATATATGATTTAACAGCAGTTATTAACCTGCTTCCAACGGTTTTTACCTTTAATGCCTGCGCATTTGAAGCAGGTAAAACGGCTGATTTGTTTTCGGTTAAAAATGTATTGTAAGCTTGAAATGCCATTGGCAGAACCTGGTCATTACTTACCAGATCAAATCGACTACGGCCTGTTAAAGGAACGGTAGAACAGGAGTTAAATAATAAGATCCCAGCAACACTGGCTGTTAAAAATAACTTTTTCATAAATGCGATTTTAAATGACTAGTAATACCCATAAGCAGAACCGAAGATTAAACAGTAAGCCTATAAATATGTTTTAATGAAATGTGTTTTGTTAATTAATTAGTTTTCTTCTTAAACAAATACACTTTGGATTCTTTGCCTTTCAGCAATCTTTCGAGGTTTTTCTGATGAGTAACCAAAATCAATATGCAAACCACCATCCCATACAGCACCTCAGATTTGATGGAAACCTGAAACAGGAACACCACACTGAGCGGAAAAGTAAAGCCTGCACAGATGGAACTCAGTGAAACATATTTGGTTAATAACAATACGACAACAAAAACCAGAACACAAAGCATGGATGCTTCGAAATTAACTGCTAAAACCATTCCAAAAAGTGTAGCTACGCCTTTTCCGCCCCTAAAACCGGCAAAAACAGGAAATAAATGTCCCATTACGGCCGTTACCCCAAGGGCAAGCTGGTAGTTAACAAAAACAACTGAATTTTGTGGTCCGGTTACCGACATACCGATTAAATAGGCCAGATTGGTTGCTGTATAACCTTTAGCAATATCGATGATCATTACGGCAATACCTGCTTTTTTGCCCAATACCCTAAAAGTATTGGTGGCCCCGGCATTACCACTTCCATATTCCCTTACATCAACGCCATAAAACGCTTGGCCAAGCCATACGGCTGTTGGTATGGATCCAAAAAGGTAAGCAATCAATAAAGCACTGAGAGAATAAACCGTAACCATAGCCTACAATGATACAAAAAATAAGCTTTTAATTTTATAGCAAATCACTTTAGTATGCTTTTAAACTCATATCCAGGCTTTTCACAGAATGTGTAAGCTCACCCATCGAAATAAAATCTACCCCGCAAGCGGCATATTCTGCCACATTAGCTTCGGTAATCCCGCCGGATGCCTCTGTGGTAAATTTCCCATCGATCAGCGCAACGGCAGCCCGCAGGTTTTCAAAACTAAAATTATCGAGCATAATACGGTCAACACCACCAATGGCCAAAACCTGTTTAAGCTCATCCAGATTCCTCACTTCAATTTCGATCTGTAGTTTTTTATTTCGTTCAGCAAGGTATTTTTGAGCGGCAGTAATGGCATTGGCAATACCACCGGCATAATCAACATGATTGTCTTTGATCAGGATCATATCATATAACCCAATGCGGTGGTTTACCCCCTCACCTATTCGCACAGCCCATTTTTCGAGATAACGGAGTCCGGGTGTGGTTTTCCGGGTATCTAAAACCCTGGTTTTGGTATTTTTTAGCAAGGATACAATGCGATGGGTTTTGGTGGCAATGCCACTCATGCGTTGCATACAGTTTAAAACCAAACGCTCTGCAATTAAAATGGAATGGGTACTTCCGGCTACAGTTAAGGCGATATCGCCAACTTTTACTGCCGCCCCATCCTTTAATAGGAGTTCAACTTTTAAATCAGCATCAACTTCACTGAAAATCTCTTTCGCCAATTCGATCCCGGCTAAAATACCTTCTTCTTTGATGATGAGCTTAGCTTTTCCCTGTGTATCGGAAGGGATGGTAGAAAGTGACGTATGATCACCATCGCCAACATCTTCGGCAAGGGCATTTTTTATGAATTGATGTATAAGTTGAGTATCCAAAATATAGATTTTATGCCGCAAAAATAAGAATTATTTGTTAGCAGACAATTTACAGCAGGGCTTAAAGTGATTGGCTCGCTTTAACATGCTGATTTAGCAGGAGTTTGGAAATTCAAGAGCCCGGCTTTCGCTCTTTTTAAAGCAGTTTCAGGCTTATCAGTTAAATTAATCCTTCGCAGGTTCAATCCTTAGCTCGGTAATCGAAAAACCCGTATTGATTTTTTTCATCGTAACCGAAACCCGAAAGGTTTCTTTGGCGGTACTTAAGATAATTACACCAAAACGGTAGTTTGGATTGGTATTGATTTTATGAAAAATACTGGTTTTTACAGGAGGGTGTTTAACAAAAAAATCTCTTAAAATCTGTTCACCCTGTGCTTTTGAGTATACATCTTCTTCATCAACAATGATAAGTTCGATGGTTGAGGCGAAACTTTTAGCGATTTCTTTTGAGTTACCCGCTTTAAAATACGACGACAAATCATCAATAATATCGGCCTGGAGAGTTGTAGGATGATATAATGACGACAAACTGATAATGAATAAAAATAAGCTCCGGATCATTTCTGTATTTTATACCAAATCCTATAGCTAAAATTATGCCATTAGCTTCTCAAAAAAAGGATTTCTCCATTCGGATAAGCCTCAATAAAGTTATATTTGCCATATAAACAAAATATTAAAACATGTTATACATGAAAATGTTTTAATGTGCATCAATAAATTTTACAATAAAGTATAAAAATGGTAAACGATAAAAAACTCGCGCTGATAATCCTTGATGGTTGGGGCTACGGAAAACAAGACAATTCTGACGCTGCCTATGCCGCCAACACCCCTTTTTTCGATTCGCTACTGCAACATTACCCCAATTCTAAGCTTGAAGCATCAGGCGAAGCCGTAGGCCTGCCTGCCGGACAAATGGGCAATTCGGAAGTGGGACACATGAATTTAGGCGCCGGCCGTGTGGTTTATCAGGAACTCGGCAGAATTAATAAAGCCATTACCGACCGCGAACTGCACAACAACCCTGTTTTGGTAAATGCTTTCGATTACGCCAAAAAGAACAACAAACCGGTACACTTCATCGGCCTGGTATCGAACGGTGGGGTTCACGCACATATCGAACATTTAAAAGCACTTTGCGATGCAGCAAACGAATCGAAAGTGAAAAGTTATGTACACGCTTTTTTAGACGGTCGCGATACCGACCCGAATTCGGGTTTAGGTTTTATTACCGATCTACAAAACCACATCCAAAATACGGATACCAAACTGGCTTCTTTAGTTGGGCGTTATTATGCAATGGACCGCGATAACCGTTGGGAGCGTGTAAAACAGGCTTACGATGTAATGGTTAACGGCATTGGCGAGAAAACACAGGATGCACTTGCCGCCATCAAAAAATCGTATGCAGAAAACATTACCGACGAATTTTTAAAACCCGTTGTGCTTACCCAGGATAATGGTGCACCGGTTGCCACCATCCAGCCTGATGATGTGGTGATTTGCTTTAACTTCCGTACGGATAGAGGGCGCGAAATTACCACCGCCCTGACCCAAAAAGATTTCCCTGAGCAGCAAATGCACAAACTGCCATTGTATTATGTTACGATGACGACCTACGATGAAAGCTTTGAAAAGGTAAATGTTATTTTCACGAAAGACGACCTGACCAAAACCATTGGCGAAGTTCTGGCCGATAACCATAAAAATCAGATCCGCATTGCCGAAACAGAAAAATATCCTCATGTTACGTTCTTTTTCTCTGGGGGCAGGGAAACTGAATTTGCCAACGAAAAACGCATTTTAATCCCTTCGCCAAAAGTAGCTACCTACGATCTGCAAC
Organism: Pedobacter zeae; assembly: GCF_014196715.1. GTDB lineage: Bacteria > Bacteroidota > Bacteroidia > Sphingobacteriales > Sphingobacteriaceae > Pedobacter > Pedobacter zeae. The sequence continues at coordinate 61,220 of NZ_JACIEF010000001.1, read as the reverse complement.
CGGAAATGAGTGCTGCAGGGATTACCGAAGCCATTACAAAAGAAATGCAAACCGGATGGGCTGATTTTATCTGCCTGAATTTTGCAAACCCTGATATGGTTGGGCACACAGGCGTTTTCGAAGCGGTGGTAAAAGCAGTAGAAACTGCCGATAAATGTGCAGAAACTGTAGTAAAAACCGGACTGGCAAACGGATATTCTTTTATCCTGCTGGCCGATCATGGTAACTCTGAATATATGATTAATGACGATGGTTCTGTTAACACAGCGCATACCACCAATCTGGTACCTTGTATCTTAATTGATAAGGATTACAAAACAATTGCCGATGGTAAGTTAGGCGATATTGCTCCTACCATTTTGAAGATCCTGGGTGTTGATATACCGGCAGAAATGACCGGAAATGTTTTAGTATAATGATCAAAAAAATTTCCATCCTGTTATTGTTATTTGCTTTAGCTTTTTTTTCCTGCAAACAGCGGAAAGAGGCTGAAGCAAAGACTGATCTGCAGTATTTTGATATAAAAGGCTATTTTGAAAAAGAAATTTCGCGCTTACAAAAGCTAAATCCTGTTGTAAACAAAACCGTTAATGTAAACGGGACAGCCGAAAACAAAACCTCCAAAATGGCCAGCTGGGCAAAAGAATTAGCCATTTTCGTTAACGCAGATATTAATAAAGCATCGTGGAAAGAAGGCTTTAAAACAACACAACTGGATGGAACGGAAGCTTATACTTCGGATAATAAAAAAATCCCGGTCAAAAAGGTTTCGATCACCAGGAACGGTTCCGAAATACAAAAGATCGAAATCCTGATCGATAACAAAAACATTTTATACCAATCGCAGGATACGTTGACTTATTTTCCAGATAGTTTATACAGCATCAGGAAGCACCAAAAAATAAGGCTTTTAAAAGAAAAGAAATATTCAATAACGGGAAAACTGAAATAAAAAAGGGCCTGAAAATTTCAGGCCCTTTTTTATTTTGATCATCATGTTACTTTAAACTCGCAATCTGCGCTTTATCATAAGTAACCCAATCGATAATATCTTTTCTCAGTGGCTGCAAGGTCAATACTTTCTGAAAATCAGCAATAGAATTATTGAACAAAGCTACGCATGCTGCTTTTTCTTCTTTTTTCTTTACTTTAAAAGATTTAAAAATTGCATAATCCTTATAGGCCAGGGCACGGTTCTGAAACATCTGTGCATCTTCATCCCCGTTAATTTCGATGGCTTTTGTAAAATCTTTGAGAGAGGCCAGATAAAAGCTTTCGCGCATTGTATTTAACGATTCTTTTGGATCGTTGGCAATTTTTAATCTTGCAATACCGCGGTAATAATAAGCTGACACCTCGCTTGGTTTAATCGTTAATAAACGGCTGTAGGTAGCAATACATTTTTCATATTCGCGGTTCTGAAAATATGAATATCCAAGCATCTGTAAAACATGTGCATTATCAGGAGTCTTAGCATCAGCCTTTTCCAGTTGCGTAGCGGCAGTCTTATAGTCCCCTTTCATCATGGCCTGCATACTTCTTTCGTAATTGCCCTGCGCAAAACTAGTGGTTGATGAAAAAATAATGAGTCCTAAAATCGCCTTTTTAAAATCGTTCATGTATGAGTAATAAATTTAACAAATCAAACGCCTATTAAAATTATAGGAGAATTTTTTCGCAATATAATCCTATTCTGATAATTTAAAAGTTTTTAATTTTTCTTTTCATTCGAAACCGAAGCCCTTAAACATTAGCTTTAACGTTAAAATAGGTGTAATATGATATAGACAGGAATATTTATGTTCCCCTGCCTTTTTAACATAACATTAATATTATTTTCACTTTGGCACAAGAGTTGAATTTATTAATTTAATACTAAAATTAAATAAAGCGAATACGATTGAACTGCCAATTTGTCGTTAGCGGAAAAATGTGATAATGAGTAAACAAGATATATTTGATTTCCAATCAGCAATGCCAATCATCAACGAAGATACAGAGTTTTTCCCCCTTATGTCTCAACAGGACGAGGAGGACATGAACAATGAGGAAACCCCTGAAACATTGGCCATATTGCCCTTGCGAAACACCGTTTTATTTCCAGGCGTAGTGATCCCCATTACGGTTGGAAGAGATAAATCAATTAAATTAATTAAGGAAGCCTACAAGGGAAATAAAATTATCGGGGTGGTATCTCAAAAGGATGTATCGATAGAAGACCCTACTTTTGAGCAACTTAACACCGTAGGTACCGTTGCAAATATCATTAAGCTGTTGCAAATGCCCGATGGAAATACGACGGTAATTATCCAGGGTAAGCAACGTTTCAGTCTGATTGAAGAGGTACAGAACGAACCTTATATTAAAGCGGTTATTAAAAAGTTTGAAGAGCAGAAACACAAAGCAGATAAAGAGTTCAAAACATTGATCGCCTCTATCCGCGAAATGTCTGCACAGATCATCCAACTTTCTCCGAATATCCCTAGTGAGGCCAGCATCGCGCTTAAAAACATCGAAAGCAATTCATTTTTGATCAATTTTATTTCTTCAAACATGAATGCCGAAATGGCCGATAAACAGAAGATCCTCGAAATGGATAAGCTGCAGGAAAGGGCGCAGAAAGTAATGGAACTTTTAATGGTCGAACTGCAGATGTTGGAACTAAGAAACCAGATCCAGTCTAAAGTACGTACCGATCTCGATAAGCAACAACGTGATTATTTCTTAAACCAGCAGCTAAAAACCATCCAGGAAGAACTTGGCGGCAGTTCGGCGGATTTAGAGTTTGATGCCCTGCAGGAAAGAGCGAAAAAGAAAAAATGGACACAGGCAGTTGCAGATCATTTTGACAAAGAGCTTGATAAACTGGGCCGGATGAACCCTGCTGCACCTGATTATTCGGTACAGTTAAATTACCTGGAACTGCTTTTGGATTTACCGTGGAGCGAGTTTACCAAAGATAATTTCGACCTAAAAAGAGCACAACGTATATTGGATAAAGACCATTTCGGTTTAGAAAAAGTTAAACAGCGTATTATCGAATATTTGGCTGTGCTTAAATTAAAACGCGACATGAAGGCACCAATTTTATGTTTGGTTGGTCCTCCGGGAGTGGGAAAAACATCGCTTGGTAAATCAATTGCCAAAGCTTTGGGTCGTAAATATGTACGCATGGCTTTAGGTGGTATCCGCGATGAAGCGGAAATCCGTGGCCACCGTAAAACCTATATTGGCGCAATGCCTGGACGTATTATTTCTTCTATTAAAAAAGCAGGAGCAGATAACCCTGTTTTTGTTTTGGATGAGATTGATAAGGTAGGGACTGACCATCGTGGCGATCCGTCATCAGCTTTGCTTGAAGTATTGGATCCTGAGCAAAACAGTGCATTCTATGACCATTACGTAGAAATGGACTATGACCTTTCTAATATCCTGTTTATTGCAACCGCAAACTCTTTAAGCACCATACAGCCTGCATTGTTAGACCGGATGGAGATTATTGAAGTAAATGGTTACACCATTGAAGAGAAAATTGAAATTGCTAAAAAATACCTGTTGCCAAAACAGAAAGAAAACCATGGTTTGCAGACCAAAGATATTGCACTTAAACCTGCCCTGATCGAAAAAGTAATTGAAGATTACACCAGGGAATCGGGCGTTCGTGGTCTTGAGAAAAAAATCGGCTCGTTGGTACGCGGTGTAGCTACAAAAATTGCCATGGAAGAAACCTATGATGCAAACTTAAGCAACGATGATGTGGAGCGTATTTTAGGGGCGCCGATTTTTGATAAAGATTTGTATGAAGGCAATGAAGTTGCAGGTGTGGTAACCGGGTTAGCCTGGACAAGCGTTGGGGGCGATATTTTGTTTATCGAATCGAGCTTAAGCCCCGGAAAAGGGAAACTGACCTTAACCGGGAACTTAGGTGATGTAATGAAAGAATCGGCAATAATTGCCTTAGCTTACCTGCGTGCGCACGCTGCTGAGTTTGGCATCGATTACACGTTGTTTGACAACTGGGATGTTCATGTGCATGTTCCAGCGGGTGCTACGCCAAAAGATGGTCCATCGGCAGGTGTAACCATGCTTACGGCATTAACCTCGGCATTTACACAACGCAAAGTAAAACAACATTTAGCGATGACGGGTGAAATTACCCTGCGTGGAAAGGTACTTCCGGTTGGCGGGATTAAAGAAAAAATATTGGCGGCAAAAAGGGCCAATATTAAAGAAATTATCCTGTGCAAAAGCAACCGTAAAGATATTTTAGAAATTAAGGAAAGCTACATTAAAGACCTGAAATTCCACTATGTAAGCGAAATGAGCGAGGTAATTGACCTGGCTTTAACCAAGAACAAGGTTAAAAAACCTTTGGATTTAAGCATCAAAACTGCTTCTATTGTAAACTAATTGGTAAAAATTCGGATTAACGATCAAAAATCCAATTACAATAAATACTTTTATAGTCCCGATAACCATCGGGACTTTTTTATGAAATCAATTTTATTCACTTTAGTTTTTGGTCTGGTTATTTCAACCGGTTTTGCACAATCTTTTAAAAACGAATTCGGCTTTAAAACCGAAAACGATGCTTATCTGGCTACTCTAAACGACCGTTATTATACAAATGGTTTGTTTATTTATTTCCGCAGGGCATTCCCTACCGAAAAACTATCGGATAAAATAGAAAAAAAGACTTTCGAAATTTCTGCCGGGCAGAAAATGTATACCCCATATTGGGGACAGGTGCCAAATAAAGCAGACCAGGACAGGCCTTTCGCCGGTTATCTGTACGCAGGTGGTGCTTATTCTGTTTTCTACAAAAATGAAAGTGTTTTAAAAACAAGCGTAGAGCTGGGAACTGTTGGCCCGAATTCCCTTGCGCAGGATGCGCAGCGTTTTCTACATCAAACAGTGGGCTTTTACACCCCGGCAGGCTGGGAGTACCAGATTAAAAATGAGGTGGCTGTAAACCTGGCTGCAAATTATAGTAAATTACTGTTCCGCCCGGAAGATCCGATTGTTGATATCAGCGCCCAGGGATATGCCAATCTGGGCACCACTTTTTCAGGCCTGGGCGCGTCGGTACTGTTCAGGGCCGGCAAATTAAACCAGTTGTTCAATAGTGCTTACCATAATGCGGTAATCGGTAATTCGAAAACCAAAAGCCTGAACAATTCGGAGTTTTTCTTTTATGTAAAGCCACAGCTTGATTTTGTTGCTTATGATGCCACCATCCAGGGCAGCCTCTTCAATAATGATAGTCCGCTCACTTTTGGTGTTAAACCCCTTGTTTTCGAACAACAGTTTGGAGTTAATTACAGTTCGAGAAGATTTACCGCCGATTTTAATGTAATATTTAAGACAAAAGAGGTTAAAAGTGTGGCTAAAGCACAGAATTATGGAGGCTTAAGCCTGTATTACAGGTTTGGTAAAGGTTAATAAAGATACCAGGGAGGATATAGCCTTGCAGGCATACGCAACAGAAAGGGCGGTTAAACCGCCCTTTCTGTTGCTAACTTTTCAATTTAACCGTTTTTGCGGCAAAATACTGTTCTATATAAGCTTTAACCTCAGCTTTTTTAACTGCATCATCTATAAAGTTATCCAGCTGAACCAAACCATTATCAGCAGCACCTATAAAAGTGGCTTTATCTTCAGTAGTGGAAGCAACCCAGTTATTAAGGTTTACAACTACCCTGTTATTTATATTTTCGGGTTTTATTTTGCTAATATCGCCGCCAGTTGAGCTATAATAGATTTTGGCCGAAGTATTATCATTTAAATTGCGGAGAACGGGTTCATCCAGGTAGCCAGTAGGCAAGCCAAATGTTCTTTTCAGGGTATAACGCAATCCTTCCATAACAATCGAACCTCTTCTCTCATTTTGAGGCGCCTCTGCCTGGTAAATAACATCAAATTTCGAACCTATCTTTATATTGGTTAGCACGTGTGTTCCATATTTACTCACGAGCTGTGAAGCATTTAATAAAGTAATATCTTTCCTGAAATCGGCTGTTAAAAAATTATTTACCGGCTGTTCGTAATTAAACTTATATACTTTCCAGATCATGTAATAGGAATAGTGCCCGTAAACATACTTTTTATCATTAGCATCTGTTCCGGGGAATACCTGATCAATGGTGTTTCCAAAGAGCTTAAAGCCTTTAGTCGCATCATATGAATTGGATAACTTTGTTGATAAATCAACGGCATTTTCAGCCTGAGTAGTCCTCCACGAAGATTGCGTACTTCTTATAAACACAACGTTATACTGCCTATTGGCATCATAGGCAGGAATGTCAACAACATTAGCCCTGACAGAGGTTAGGTCGTTAAATTTATCGGTCACGTCATACCCGAAGCCTAAGAAGTTATACATTCCGGATGCAGGGTACAAAGGTTTGGCATTCTGCGTTGCCCCGTTAACGGTAAAAGCAATATCAGGCGATAATTTTTCTTCAGGAGCAGGCGTTGGAATTTCGTCGTTTTTTTTCTTGCAGGCAGCAAGTGTAGCCACAAAGGCTAAGGCTAACATTGTTCTTTTCATTTGGTTTAATTTGTGTGTGTGTGTGCAGAGCAGACTCAATTTTAATGCCACTTAAAAACACAAATCATTATACCAAATAAGAATTTCTGAATGGTAAAATTAAACAACTAAAAAGGCAGGATAATTAATCTATTAAAACCTTATAAATCAATGATTTTCCGGTTTTTCTTTTTTTCAGCTGTAGAAGCCTTGTTTTTCAATCTTTTTTCAATTACCGCTTTGGGAATTTTGGTCGGTTTTCGCTTTTTCTGAACAGTAAGCGATCTTTTTAATAAATCGATCAGTTTTACAATTGTTTTCTCTTTATTTAAAAGCTGACTCCTGTCTTCCTGCGAAATAATATGTAATAAACCCTCTGCATCCAAACGGTTTTCCAATCTGCTCCTAAGCAATGTTTTTTCATCTTCGTTAAAAGAAACTGCAGTTTCGAGATCGAAAATAAGCTCAACCTTACTCGAAACCTTATTTACATTTTGCCCGCCCTTGCCCCCACTTCTGGAAGTTTTGAAAGTAACAGACCGTAAAATTTCTTCTCTCGTAGGTAACATGTTTCAAAAGTAAGTATTTGAAAATAATTATCTTGTTTAGAATCTAACTTTATACACCTAAAAAAATTCAGCATTCTGTTTCTATTTTTTACCTTTGCGCTACGATGAAGAAAAACCTGGTAATAGCAATAGATGGCTATTCATCTTGTGGAAAAAGTACATTAGCAAAGGCATTGGCTAAAAAATTAGGTTTCATTTATATAGACAGCGGCGCAATGTACCGTGCCGTTACGCTGTATTTCTTGAGAAATAACATCAATGTTGCTGATGATGCCCAGGTTGCCGATGCATTACAGCACATCGAACTCAATTTCCATTCGCGCGATTACGAATCGCATATTACACTCAATGGCGAAGAAGTATCAGACGAGATCCGTTTGATGCCGGTTTCCGAAAATGTAAGTGAAGTTTCGGCACATAAACTTGTACGCCACGAAATGGTTAAACAGCAACAGCGCATGGGCAAATCGAAAAACATTGTAATGGATGGCCGTGATATCGGAACCACTGTTTTTCCTGATGCCCCGGTTAAATTCTTCATGACTGCCGATCCGAAAATCAGGGCCGAACGCAGGTTTAAGGAGCTTGAAAGCAAAGGCAATAATACCACCACTTTAGAAGAGGTTTTCGAAAATCTTGCCCACCGCGATTATGCCGATACTACCCGGAAAGAAAGTCCGCTGGTGAGAGCAGAGGATGCCATTATTTTAGATAATACGGATCTTACGCAGCAAGAACAACTTGATTTTGCGCTAGAGAAAGTTGGGCCTTTTTTGGTTCATTAGTTTCATTGGTTCATTGGCCATTAGTTCACTGGTTCATTAGTTTATTGGCCATTGGTTCATTGGTGATTAGTTTATTGGTTCATTGGTCATTAGTTCACTGGTTCATTGGTCATTGGTTTATTAGTCCATTGGTCATTAGTTTATTGGTTCATTGGTCATTGGTTAATGGGGTAGCGGAAAAAGCCAGTATTAATCCATATATCATTTGGCCAGGTTAATTAATGATTGATTCATTAATCCGTTTACAATTGGAGAAAAATTCATATTTTTAGCACAGAACCCAAATGTTGCTATGAAATTAAGATCAATTTACCTCACCCTATTATTTCTATCGTTATTTATTACCAATGTAAATGCCCAAAAAGGCTGGATCAACCTGTTTAATGGAAAAGATTTAAACGATTGGAACATTAAAATTGCCAAACACGACTATAAAGAAAATTATGCCAATACTTTCCGGGTAGAAAACGGAATCATGAAAGTAAGTTATGATGGTTACAAAGAATTTGACCAACAATACGGGCATATATTCTATAAAAAACCTTTTTCGGCTTATCTTTTAAAAGTAACCTATCGTTTTGTTGGCGAGCAGGCTAAAGGTGGCGAAGGCTGGGCCACGCGCAATAGCGGTGCCATGTTACACTGCCAGGATCCGGCAACGATGTTAAAAAACCAGGACTTCCCTATCTCAATCGAGGGGCAGATTTTAGGTGGAGATGGCGTACATGAACGCCATACCAGCAATGTATGTACACCGGGAACGCTGATCAACTATAATGGTAAACTGTTTACTCCACACTGCCTCGACTCGAAATCGAAAACCTATGCAGGCGATCAGTGGGTAACGGCAGAATTCCTGGTGCTGCGCGATTCGATTGTGAAACACATTATTGGTGGCGAAGTTGTACTGGAATATACCAAACCCCAGATCGGGGGCGGCAACGTTTCCAACTTCGACCCTAAAGTTAAAATAGACGGTAAAGCCCTTACTTCAGGTTATATCTCCTTACAGAGCGAAAGTCATCCAATCGAATTTAAAACGGTTCAATTATTTGATTTAGAACCTTATATGAAAGACAAATCGAAATTGGATAAAATACTGGCTAAAATATTGAAAGAGTAAATTAAACTGGCACTTAAGTTGTTGAATGACGCTGTAAACATAGCCTGATCTACAATGCTCAAATTTCATCTGTTTAAAGCGTTAAGCTTATTTCTGCTGATTTTCGTTACAAACTTCGCCATAGCACAACGGGCTTACCAGGTAAAAGATATTCCTGACCCTAAAAAAAACGGAGGGGGTTATGTAAGTGATCCCGACAAAATTCTCGGAAGCAATGCAGTAGCTGAACTCAATACCACCATAGCAGACTTTGAACGTAAAACCCATGTCCAGGTGGCGGTGGTAGTGGTAAATGATTTTGATCACGATCAGGAGGACTTTGATTTCGCTTATCAACTGTTCAATACCTGGGGAATCGGGCAGAAAAACAGCAATAACGGACTGCTTTTATTTATTTCGAAAGAGCGCCGCAAATACAGGTTTATCACCGGCACCGGAGCTGAGGGTGTACTACCCGATGTTAAGCTTAAGCATATTGCCGAACGGCAGCTCTTACCTGCCTTTAGAAAAAATAATTATGCTACGGGGATCATCAACACCATCAATGCCCTTGGCGAACTGATTTTAAACCCCAATAACCAAGCAGAGCTGAACCAGTTGTTTACCCAAAAAGATAACAGCGACAGCCTTATGGAAAGTTTTTGGCTACCCACGGCGGTGATTATCCTGGCATTTTTCGGTGTATTCAGGCTGGTTAACCGGCAAGGAAAAAATATACCTTTCAAGGCCTTTACGGGTAAAAATCCTGGCGAACGAGCCATTGCAAAAGGCTGTGTGGGCGTGATTTTAGTTTTTATTATCGCTGTTTTTGCTTTTATATTTTTTGATGGCACCCGGCTTTTTGATCATTTCGGATGGCGGCATGTACCTGTAATTTTATATACCGTGCTCGCCATTGCACTTTATTTCAGGTACCTCTTCTATATTTCTTCGTTGAGACAAGCCCATAATGACGATAAAAACTTTTTCACTTCAGTAAACAGCTTCAATAAAAAGAACTTTTGGCTGGTTATCTTTTCTCCTCTGATTTTGATCAGCCTTATCGGTTATCTGTTTAAAAAAAGTAAAAACAACGATCGTTTTAAACCTGTATTGGACAGCAAAAACAAGGAAATGGTCCGGGTAGACCGGGATATCAATATTGATGGAAGCCCTTTTTTAACCAAGGGACAACGGCAAGAAGAAGTAATACAGGCTTACGATTATGATATATGGGAAAGCACCGACCATAAGGAACACCTGATTAAACAATGGCCTGCCGAAGCCTACAAACAGTACACCGAATGCCCGGATTGTGCTTTCAGAACCTTCAAACTCCATAAACAGGTAACTACCAGGGCGGCAACTTACAGCCACAGCGGACAAGCGAAAGTAATTAACGAATGCAGTTTCTGTAAAAAAACCGAATTTATTAAGTGGATTATCTTGCCTATGCTGGTCGAATCCGGCTCTTCGTCGTCTTCATCAGGTGGCAGCAGCAGCTCCTCCTCTTCATCATCAAGCAGTTGGGGTGGTGGCAGCAGCAGTGGCGGTGGTACCGGGGGAAGCTGGTAAAACAGGCTCAATAATACTGTGGGATCAGCCTGTGAAAAAATCTTTTCCGATCTTCCCGGCCATTACTAAAAGAATTTCTATTTTTGGCAATTACCCAGTAATGGTATGACTTAACGCTCTGTTAAAGCATCTACAAAAAAAACAACATGGCTAGAATCCTATTCTTATTTTTTGCGCTCACCCTCTTTTCAACAAGCATCAATGCACAGGACATGTACCGGGTTACCGCGGATAAACTACGTGTAAGGGAATCGAGAGATACAAAAAGCAAGATTATCGGCTTTATTCCACAAAACGAAAATGTGGCTGTTTTAGACGCAAGCGATGCCAAATTTTATAAAGTAAAATTTAAGAACGGAGAAGGCTGGGCCAGTAAAGACTTTTTAGAGAAAATTGCCCCCGCAGCTCAACCCACTACCCCTGCAGCCAGTACTGCAACACCCAACACACAAACATCTGCTGCGCAAGGCAGTGAAGACCTGTACCGGGTAACTGCCGATGATTTACGGGTACGCGAAAAAGCCGATGCCAATAGCAAAATTGTGGGTTATTTGCCCAAAAATGAAAATGTGGCCGTAATTGATTCATCGAACACCACTTTCTTTAAAATTAAAGTAACCAATGGCGAAGGCTGGGTAAGCAAAGAATTCCTCGTAAGGGTATCGCCGGTTAAACCTGCAGCGCCGAAGAGCACCATAGCAGCATCAATTCCTCAAAGCAGCAAAAACTATACGGGTATTATTTTTATTGCCGTTGTAGCATTGATTTTATTCACTATCCTGTATTTTTCATTCAAATATGCCAGTGGCAACAAATTAATTATCAGTTTTTCGGTAATTGTGATTTTAGTAGTAGGTTATCTTTGTTACATCACATTCATAGCTGAAAAAGTTGTTACTGGCACTTTTAGCAGCAGTGAAGATGTACAGTATAAGACCTTCAATTTTAAATCCAAAGACTCGGTTACGGTGAGTGATGCGTATAACGATTCTGTTTTCACCTCCAAATATGTGATTGATGGGGATATGATTAAATTATATAACCAGCAAAACACCATTATGTTGCTGATCAGGGATGAACAGACACTTATTGGCGAAGGCTTTACGAGGGGCACGTTTACGAAACGATAGAAGTACATCGTCATGCTGAACTTGTTTGAGCATCTTTTTTTAAAAGATATGGACTAGTTGCAATCATGCACAGTCCTTTTTTTTAAACCCGATAGAGCGGAATAGCCCGGATCCCGATATTTCATCGGGAGAGGACTATAAGCGATAGCGGGCGGCTGTTTCTGACGAAATGCAGGACGCTCATTTTCAAATAATTAAGAAAAACTATCTCAACAGTTTGAAAATTCTATGATTCAGATGCTGAAATAAATTTACTCCGTAGCTTTCCGCTTTGCTTCAGGTGAGCATGACGAACTGGAAAATCTTAATGCGCTAAAAATCAGCAAGATTTATTAAAAAAATCTTTTCTATAATTAAAAAAAGTTTTACCTTTGCAGTCCCTAAACAGGGGAAAAAGGAGACAATTAATTAATGGCTAAAAAACAAGTAGCAGAAAAAGAATTAGCAGCAAAAACAGCTGAGCTTCAGGGAGAAGGCGGACGCCTGACTGAAAAAGAAACTATTGAATCAGAAGCTGATTCAGTTTCGATCGAATCGATCAAATCATCATTAGCAACACCAAGCGAAGATTTCGACTGGGATGCTGATGAAAAAGTTTTTGGTAATTACAATGAGGCAGACCGTAAAAAGTTTGAAGATATGTATGCCGGAACATTCAACCAGATCACTAAAGGTGAAATTATCAGCGGTATTGTTGTTTCAATCAACAATAAAGACGTAGTATTAAACGTAGGTTTTAAATCAGACGGTTTAGTTTCTACTTCTGAGTTCCGTGATACACCAGATCTAAAAATCGGCGATTCAGTTGACGTATTCGTTGAAGCACCAGAAGATGCTAACGGTCAGTTGATCCTTTCACGCAAAAGAGCTAAAACCCAAAGATCATGGGAAGCAATTAACGAGGCTCTTGAGAACGACAGAATCATCAACGGTTTCGTTAAGAGCCGTACTAAAGGTGGTTTAATTGTTGATATCATGGGCGTTGAGGCTTTCTTACCAGGATCTCAAATTGATATTAAACCTATCCGCGATTACGATGTATACGTGGGTAAAACAATGGAATTCAAAGTTGTTAAAATTAACCACGAGTTTAAAAACGTAGTGGTTTCACACAAAGTGTTAATTGAAGACGATTTAGAATCACAAAAAGTAGAAATCGTTTCTAAACTTGAAAAAGGTCAGGTATTGGAAGGTACGGTTAAAAACATTACTGATTTCGGTGTGTTCATCGATTTAGGTGGTGTAGATGGTTTACTTCACATTACTGACATTTCTTGGGGCCGCATAGAGCATCCGAAAGAAGTATTATCATTAGATGAAAAAATCAACGTGGTTGTTTTAGATTTCGATGATGAGAAAAAACGTATCGCTTTAGGCTTGAAACAATTAACTCCACACCCTTGGGAAAATTTAGATGCCGACATCCAAGTGGGTTCTAAAGTAAAAGGAAAAATCGTAACTGTAGCAGATTACGGTGCTTTCTTAGAAATCATCCCAGGTGTTGAAGGTTTAATCCACGTTTCTGAAATGAGCTGGTCGCAAAACTTAAGAAATCCTCAGGAATTCTTAAAAGTTGGTGACGAGATCGAAGCTGAAGTATTAACTTTAGACAGAGACGAGCGCAAAATGAGCTTAGGTATTAAACAATTATCTAACGATCCATGGCAAGAAGTTGCTGCTAAATTCCCAGTTGGAAGCAAGCACAAAGCAACTGTTAAAAACATGACTAACTTCGGTGTTTTTGTTGAAATCGAGGAAGGTATTGATGGTTTAATCCACATCTCTGACTTATCATGGTCTAAAAAAGTAAACCACCCTAATGAATTCACTAAAGTTGGTGATGTATTAGACGTAGTTGTTTTAGAATTAGACGTTGATAACCGCAAATTAAGCTTAGGTCATAAACAATTAGAAGAAAACCCTTGGGATACTTTCGAAACGATCTTCACTTTAGATTCGGTTCACCAGGGTACTGTTGTTAAAGTAACTGATAAAGGTGCTGTTATTGCTTTACCTTATGGTGTAGAAGGTTTCGTACCAACTAAACACATGGTTAAAGAAGATGGTACTTCAGTTAAAGCTGAAGAAACCAACGACTTCAAAATCATTGAGTTTAACAAAGAAGCTAAACGCATTGTAGTATCTCACGCCCGTATCTGGGAAGAGGTTAAAGCTGAAGCTGTTGCTGAAGAAAGAGCAACTAAGAAAAAAGAAGCTAAAGCTGCTGTAACTGCGGTTAAAAAAGTTAAAGATTCTGTAGAGAAATCTACTTTAGGAGACTTAGACGTATTGGCTCAACTGAAATCGCAATTAGAAGGCGAAGAAAGCAAAGCTAAAAAAGGCTAGTTCTTTTTAACTGATAAATTAATCCCGATAGCGAAAGTTATCGGGATTTTTTTTGTGTTTATTTTTTGCTACCCCGTTTATCATTTAGCCACGAAAACACGGAGCTCACGGAATTTCAGTCTCACAGATTGTCAATTGCGAGGCTGGGTTTAAGGGAGCCGAAGCAATCTCGTTTAGTTCAATTAAGAACTGGAAAGGGCTTATATTTTCTTAAATGTCTTATATGCTTAATAATAATTAGAAAACGAAAGTAACTGCTTATCGGTAACCACAGCCCCGCTATCCTTCCTGCCGTGAAAAACGGCATCCATCCTATCGGGTTTATGTAACAAAGTAATTCGTCCTTACAAACCTTTTCCTTTCAACCGCCTATTATCATTACTTTTGAAAAGCGTAACCAAGCCTTTTCAGCATGAGAAAAATTATCTTTTTGTTTCTAACCCTTATTTCGCTCAAAGTTTCTGCTCAGGAAATTAATATTATACCGCAGCCGGCTTATCAGCAAACAGCGTCTGGCAAAAAACCTTTCGTCATTGATTCGAAAACGCAAATCGTTGTAATAGATTCTACCTTGGCTCCAACCGCAGATTTCCTAAGTAATTATCTTCAAAAATACTTCAACCTAAAACTCAATATCACTAAGGTTACCCCGAACAAAAATTTTATCGCACTGATTTCAAACACAAGAATTAGTGAGTTTGAAGATGCATATAACCTGATTGCGTCTGACCGTAACATCACCATCACCGGTACATCAGCGGCAGGTGTATTTTATGGCATCCAGTCAGTTATCCAATTACTTCCTGCTGACTTAAATAATAAGCTAACGGTTCCTTCAATAACGATCATAGACCACCCCCGTTTTGCATACCGTGGCATGCACCTCGATGTAAGCCGCCATTTTTTTGGGGTCGATTTTGTGAAACAATATATCGATTACCTGGCCCTGCATAAAATGAATTATTTCCATTGGCATTTAACTGATGACCATGGCTGGCGGATCGAAATCAAAAAATACCCTAAATTAACCGAAATAGGGGCCTGGCGTAATGGCAGTATTATTGGTTTATGGCCGGGCAAGGGCAATGAAAACATTAAATACCAGGTACTACCAAACGAAATTAAAATTACGCCAAAAGATGCGGTAATTAAAACAGATGGCATTCGCCATGGTGGCTTTTACACGCAGGAGCAAATTAAAGAAGTGGTTGAGTATGCCGCTAAGCGCTATATTACCATTATTCCCGAAATTGAAATGCCTGCGCACAGTATAGCTTTACTTGCGGCGTATCCTGAATTAGGTACCGAACCGGACAAAAAGTACACAGTTGCTGAAACCTGGGGCATGATGAACAAATACAACAATGTACTGCAGGTTTCTGATACTACTTTTAAGTTTTTAGAAAATGTTTTAACAGAGGTAATGAACTTATTCCCTTCTCCTTATATCCACATTGGTGGCGATGAGGCTTCTAAAGTATGGTGGAAACAATCGGCCGTTTCGCAGCAGATCATGAAGGCTAAGGGCTTAAAAAATGAAAGTGAGCTGCAAAGTTATTTTATCCGGAGGATGGAGAAATTTGTAAACAGCAAGGGCAAAACCATTATTGGCTGGAACGAGATTTTACAGGGCGGCCTGGCACCAAATGCTGTGGTGATGAGCTGGCAGGGCGAAAAAGGTGGCATTGAGGCCGCAAAACAAAATCATAAAGCCATTATGACCCCGGAAAACAAATTCTACTTCAATCATGGTCAGTTTGTAAAAGAAGATAGTTTAACGGCAAGTACCCCATCGTTACTTGCCGATGTGTACAACTACGAACCCATACCTGCAGAATTAAGTGCCAGACAGGCAGAATACATCTGGGGTGCACAGGGCTGTTTGTGGAGCGAATACATTACCAATCCTGCTAAAGTACAGTACCAGCTTTTCCCAAGGTTAGATGCGCTGAGCGAAATTTTGTGGAGTCCAAAGGAAAAAAGGAATTATCCTGATTTTCGAAAAAGATTGATGACACAGTTTAAACGCTACGATTTAATGGGCATTACCTATTCGAAAAGGTATTTGGAAAATTAATGAATAATCTGCTTTGCCATTTGCAACTGGTAAGCTCCCGGTGTAATGCCTACGATCTTCTTGAATGTCCGGATAAAATAATTGGCATCGTTAAACCCCAGTTCATAACTGATCGAAGCTACTTTTGACCTGGGCTGGGAAAGTAGAATTTTTGCTTTGTTTATTTTTTCTGCCTGTATAAAATCGTTGGGACTAATGCCAAGTTCGCGTTTAAACAATCGATAAAAGGTGGCCTTGCTCATGCAGGCCTTGTCGCTCAGGCTGTTGATGCTGATCTTCTCGTTTAGGTTGGATTTAATGTAATTGAGCACAAAGGCCAGTGGATTTTGACTGAGGCTATAACTGTCGTCGCCGATGGTTTTAAGATTTTGGGTCTGCATAATGCGTACCAGCAATTCTTTTAAGGTTAAATCGGCCAGAACATCTTTTTCTCTGGTATCTTCAGAGCAGATGCGGATGACCTTGTTAATGAGGTAGGCAATTTCTTCATTGTTATAAAAATGGTATTCATCATCATTCAACAACCATTTTTCGTTACTTCCCTCCCTTGGGAAAAATTCGTTTAAATAGGCAATTGTTTTTTGAATCTGCCCCTGGTCAATAGCCAGCGCAATGCATTGAGTAGGGTTCATACCCGTAGCTTCAGGAAAATCAATTTCCATGGTAACCGACGGAGGGACAATTACCGTTTGACCGGGAAAATAGTCGAAACCCTCCTTATCAAACAGGTGCATAACCTTTCTCCCCCTTAGCATACTCGTAATCACAAAATCGTTAAATGTTAAGGGGACTTTATAAGATTGGGTGTAGGTTTCAAAAACATTTAATTCGCAGCGTTCTAGCGTATATGAGGTCCTATTCTCTATCAAAGTCTGTAAAGTTTCCGAAGCACTGAGCTTTACCTGGTCCAATGTATATTGCATAAACCGAAATAATTTGGTTAGATCTATTTACTATCATCAAATATAAAAATTTCGGTCTGTTTTTTAATCTTGCCCAAAGCGCTCCTTTTACTGCTAAATGAGAAAACCTGCACGGGCTGGCCACCTGAATACATACTGTTTCAAGAAGATTACAAAACCTGAAACAATAATGCTATCAATTGATCTGATTATGCTATCTGTACCCAACCCTTTGCCATTAGGTTTGTATCAACCAAATCTTATTACCACAAAAATCATGATGAGCAATGTTATTATGTCCTGTACCTAATCCCGCTCATGATGGCTTTTTAAATTTGATAATCAATAATAATTATGGAAAATTTAATGGAAAAACCATCATTCAAATCCCATTACGATAACTATATCGGAGGAAAATTTGTAGCACCGGTTAAAGGGGCTTATTTTGACAATATATCCCCGATTGATGGCAAAGTATTTACCAAAGCGGCACATTCTACCAAAGAGGATTTAGAATTGGCTATTGATGCGGCGCATGAAGCTTTTAAAACCTGGAGCAAAACCTCCTCAACTGAAAGAAGTATTATCTTAAATAAAATTGCGCAACGGATGGAAGATAACCTTGAATATCTGGCAACTGTTGAGACCATCGACAATGGAAAAGCAGTTAGAGAAACGCTGGCAGCTGATTTACCGCTTGGTATAGACCACTTCAGGTATTTCGCGGGGGTGATCCGCGCTGAGGAAGGTTCGTTATCCGAACTTGATCAAAACACTGTTTCCCTTATTGTTCATGAGCCAATTGGCGTGGTGGCCCAGATTATTCCGTGGAATTTCCCACTCCTGATGGGGATATGGAAACTGGCTCCGGCACTTGCAGCGGGTAATTGCGTAGTGCTGAAACCAGCTGAGAGTACGCCGATTTCAATTATGGTGTTGATGGAACTGATTGGCGACCTATTGCCCCCGGGAGTGGTGAATGTAGTGAATGGTTTTGGAGCAGAACTTGGCCGCGCCCTGGTTACCAATCCAAAAATATCAAAAGCCGCATTTACCGGATCTACGCCTACCGGCAGGTTAGTGATGCAGTATGCTACCGAGAATATCATACCGGTTACCTTGGAACTGGGGGGTAAATCACCTAACATTTTCTTTAGCTCGGTAATGGATGAAGACGATGCCTTTTTAGATAAAGCGGTAGAAGGCGCAGTGATGTTCGCTTTAAATCAGGGCGAGATTTGTACCTGTCCATCACGCTTATTGGTTCAGGAAGATATTTATGAAAGATTTATAGCTAAAGTGATTGAAAGAACTGAAGCCATTAAAATAGGAAATCCTTTGGATAAAACGGTAATGATGGGTGCACAAGCTTCGAAAATCCAATATGAAAAAATTGCGCAATACATTAAATTAGGTAAAGAAGAAGGTGCAGAAGTGTTAACCGGCGGAGAAGTAAATAAATTAGCTGGTGAGTTGGGCGGGGGATATTACATCAAACCCACCATTTTCAAGGGCCATAATAGAATGCGGATCTTCCAGGAGGAAATTTTCGGCCCGGTATTGGCCGTTACCACCTTTAAAACCGTCGAAGAGGCGATTGAAATTGCAAATGATACGTTGTATGGTTTGGGTGCCGGTGTTTGGACACGCGATGCACACGAACTTTACCAGGTACCGCACGCCATACAAGCAGGACGTGTATGGGTAAATCAATACCACTCTTACCCGGCAGGCGCACCCTTCGGAGGATATAAACAATCAGGAGTTGGCAGAGAGAATCATAAAATGATGTTGGGCCATTACCGTCAGACTAAAAACATGCTCATTTCATATGATAAAAATAAATTAGGTTTCTTTTAGTCAGATCATAGTTCGTAGTTGGTTAGTTCATGGCCTCGTGTTTCATAAAAGCCGAACCTTGCGAAAATTAATTTAGCAATACGGCTATCAGCCATTAGACCATGAACGATACAACTATTGAAATGCGAAGAACAGTAAAACCATCTATACATCACTATGATTAAGCGAATAGACAGCACAGCAAAAGCAAAAGAGCTGATTGCAATTTTAAAAGAACAACATGGGGAACTGATGTTCTATCAGGCGGGAGGCTGCTGTGAAGGTACACAACCCCAATGTTTTGAAAAAGGCGGTTATTACCTCCGTATGCGTGATGTTTGTTTGGGCGAAGTAGAGGGCTGCGAATTTTGGGTAGACCGGGACCTTTTTGAATACTGGAAATCCTCACATTTTACTTTAGATGTGCTGGATGGCTTTGGCGTTGGTGGATTTTCTTTAGAAACCCCACTTCAAAAGACATTCAAGATCCATTACCGCCTGTTCTCCGAAGAAGAACTGAAAAATCTTGAGCCTGTTAAAACAGCAGAATAATTTTCGTTTAGTTCGTAAACACAGGTCCGTTTGGAGCAATCCGGCCGAATTTTTGTTTACTGCCTGTCATGCTGAATTTAGTTCAGCATGATTCTTGTTTTTAAAAATTTATGCAATCTTTGCAGTAAAAATTAAACCATGCGTAAACTATTGGCTGTTCTCTCTACCCTTGTTACCCTATTTGCCATCAAAGAGGCAGTATACGTTTTTATCTCCCAGGAAGCAGACATGGTTAAACAGCGTCCGATTCTGATTGTAATTTCATTGAGCATCTGTATTCCATTAATTGTATTATCGCTTTGGTTGTGGTCGCCGCGTGGAAAGAAAAACAAACCATAAAACTAAGGGTAAAACTTACTTTTTAATTCGGGCGTTGGCAGCCAGCAACTCTCCTGCTTTCCCCACCATTTGTAACGGTTTTTGGCAATCATATCGTAAAACCAGTCGCGTATAAATTTGGGAACAATGAGAAATACGTACAAAAGCGGAAATAATCCATTAAGTTTTCGGGCTATCCTTAGTGCTGCAGAAGATTTGATGTAGAGTTTTCCATCTTCCAATAACAAAATGGTATTCAATTTTTCTGTATCCACATTAAATTTTGGCAGCATTTCTCTGGCATAATCACCTTGTAGCGGAGTAAATCTGAATTGATCCTTTTTATCATGCGCAATGACAAACTGAACAGATGAGTGACAGAGGTTACAAACACCATCAAAAAAGATTACAGGTTTTTGCATCATAAGTTATAAAAATAAGAATATTGATGAATATAATGCGTTTGGTTTTACCCTGAATAATTGCAAAAACTGGCCACCTAAACCGGATGGAAACGGCAGCTCACGATTGCAAATCGGGACTACAGTGTACAGCCGGACTAACATTAAGCGGAAAAGCAACCATTGCTTTCCAAAAAAATAGCATAAGAAAAACAGTTTTTAATCTTGTAACAGAACAATTTAAGGGTAAAGCCATAAACAATCTGCATTCCACTTTCTTAGCTTAAAACATTTTTATATATTTGCCCAATCCTTCTTCAATGCAAAAGAAAACACTTCTTGACGGGCAAAAAATTCAGATTACAATTAAGAGGCTCTGCCATCAATTAATTGAAAACCACGACGATTTCTCCAATACGGTTTTAATTGGCATCCAGCCAAGGGGTATTTTTTTGGCAGACCGTATTCACCAGGAATTACAAACCATCCATAAAAACAAGAAAATAGTAAAGGGCAATCTCGATATTACTTTCTTCAGAGACGATTTTCGCCGTAAAGATGGGTTGGTTACCGCGAGCAGCAACTCGATCGATTTTATTATCGAAGGCAAAAAAGTGATCTTAATTGACGATGTACTTTGGACCGGAAGAACCATTAGGGCAGCACTTGATGCCTTACTTGCTTATGGCCGACCAGAGAAAGTGGAGCTTTTAGTTTTAATAGACCGTAGGTTTAGCAGGCATTTACCTATAGAACCGGATTACATTGGCCATCAGGTAGATAGCTTAAACTCGCAACAGGTAAAAGTAACCTGGGCGAGCGAAGGAAGTGAAGACAAAGTGATTTTAATATCGGACAACAATAAATAAAAATGGCAGCAGAAAAACTATCAACCCGACATCTTTTAGGCATTAAAGATATTAACCGGAATGATATCGAATTGATTTTCGAAACTGCAGATAATTTCAAGGAAGTGATTAACAGGCCCATCAAAAAGGTTCCTTCACTCCGCGATATTACGATTGCCAATATCTTTTTTGAAAATTCTACGCGTACCAAACTTTCTTTCGAGCTCGCAGAAAAAAGGCTTTCGGCCGATGTGATTAATTTTGCTGCTTCATCTTCATCGGTAAGCAAAGGCGAAACCCTTATTGATACCGTAAACAATATCTTATCAATGAAAGTTGATATGGTGGTGATGCGTCATCCCTATGCAGGTGCCGGTCAGTTTTTAAGTAAACACGTAAAGGCGCAGATTGTAAATGCCGGCGATGGTGCGCACGAACACCCTACACAGGCTTTGCTTGATGCTTTCTCCATCCGTCAGAAACTTGGCGATGTAGCCGGTAAAAAAGTAGTCATTGTAGGCGACATTTTACACTCACGCGTAGCCATCTCGAACATCCTTTGCTTACAGCGCCTAGGTGCCGAGGTAATGGTATGCGGACCAACTACCTTGATCCCGAAAAATATCCACCAACTGGGGGTAAAAGTAGAACACAACCTCATTAAAGCCCTAAACTGGTGCGACGTAGCCAATATGCTGCGTATCCAGCTGGAGCGCCAGGACATTAAATATTTCCCATCTTTAAGGGAATATGCTATGATGTATGGCTTAAATAAACAGATCTTGGATAACTTGGATAAAGAAATCGTGGTAATGCACCCGGGCCCGATTAACCGTGGTGTGGAGATCACCAGCGATGTGGCCGACAGCAAACAATCGATCATTTTAGAACAGGTAGAAAACGGCGTGGCGGTAAGAATGGCGGTGCTGTATTTACTAGCAAGCCAGGGATAGGTTAGTTCAATTGGTCATCGTTCATTAGTGCAGAGTGCATAATCTAGCATCTTGCCAAAAGGACTAAATCCAGCATCTTTTTTAGCAATGCATTAGTAAATAATCCATTGCTAATAGCTTATGGCAATTAACCAATTTATATGATTGACTAGTTACCCCTTCTACTAGATTGCTTTGTTAGCTGAAAAGCCGCTTCACAATGACGGATGCGGTGGTACCAATGAACTATTGACGAATGAACCAATGAACCCCTACTGGAAGTGGCGGTACCAATGACTAGTGAACAAATGACCAATGAACCCTTCAACTTTTCCACATTCGTATACACCTTAATACCAAACCAAAAATCCAGTCGTTTATTTGTGTTATTAACAGATGTTAATTACTTCTGTTGATAAGCTTTGATACTATTTCTAATTTAGTACCAACCATATTTGAAACCAATGCAGAAAAAATACTTATTAATTCCGCTAATTTTAGCAGGAGGTTTTAGCACCTACGCCCAAGTTAGCGCCGTGCAGAACCTTAACAAAAACTATCAAACGGGCTTAGAATTATTAGAGAAAGAAAAATACACTGCGGCTGCACAACAGTTTAAACTGGTTGAGCTGCAACGCTATAAACCTTCTACACAAACAGAAAGCAACTCCGAACTGTCTTTACTAAAGGAGAATGCCAAATTCTATGCTGCCGTTTGCGCGTTAGAGTTAACCAATAGCGATGCCGAGAGTTTGTTTCAGGCTTTTATCCGCGATTATCCGTTAAACCCGAATACCAAACTGGCTTATTTTTATGTTGGAAAAACTTATTTTAACCAGAAAAACTATAAAAAATCTTTAGAATGGTTTGAGAAAACAGACCCTTCCACCCTTTCGGGCAAACAAAGAAATGAATACCAGTTTAAACAGGGTTATGCCTATTTTGAACTTAAAGACTACGACAAAGCCGAGCCTTTGTTCGAAAAGGTTAAAAAAGAAGAAGGCGATTTTCAGGAAAGTGCCACCTACTACTTTGCTTATATCAATTACTTAAATAAAGAGTATAAAACGGCTTTGGCCAACTTCGAAAAGTTAAAGGGTTCTCCTACCTATGAGGCCAGCTATCCCTACTACATCACTTCGATGTACTATCTTGACGAGCGCTATGACGATGTGATCAGCTATGCTTTGGCGGCCATTCAAAAAACCAAACAGCAGTTCGAACCGGAAATGCTGAGTTTGGTAGCGGCATCTTATTTTGCAAAATCTGAATTCAAAAATGCCGAAAAGTATTTTGCTGAATATTATGCCAAAGATAAAAACGAAACCAAGAACAACCTCTTTATTTACCAGTACGGTTACTCCTTATTCCAGAATAAAAAATATAAAGAATCAGTAGCCGTATTAGAAAAGTTAAATACCGATGATATTTACCTGCAAAACGGTATGCACACCCTGGGTAAAGCTTTTATCCAGTTAGGTAACAAGCAGAAAGCGCAGAGTGCTTTTTTCAGGGCTTCGCGTTTAAGCTTCGATAAGGCTATACAGGAAGAAGCCTGGTTAAACTATGCCAAGTTAAGTTACGAATTAGAATTCCATCAACAAGCTTTAGAAGCGACCCAGGGTTTCTTAAAAACCTTTCCAAAATCGCGCAAGATAAACGAAGCCAAAACTTTATTGGGTGAGGTTTTATTAACCACCAAAAATTACCAGGCAGCTGTAGATATTCTGGAGCCTATTCCCGACAAAAACCTCGAGGCTAAAGAGGCTTATCAGAAAGTTACTTATTTCCGTGGATTAGAATTTTATAACGAAAGGGCCTTCCCTAATGCGTTATCGATGTTTTTACGCTCCGAAAAGTTCCCAGAAGACAATGAAATAAATGCTTTAAATACTTACTGGAAAGCAGAATCGATGTACGAACTGCGTAAATACGGAGAATCGGTTACCACTTTCGAAAAGTTTTTGAAAATGCCGGATGCAGATAAAACCGGCGTTTATAATTTTGCGAACTATGCCCTGGCCTATGCCGCTTTCGAGGACGAAAAATATAGTAAGGCAGCAAATTATTTCGAAAAATTTTTGGCAGGCAATGATAAAGACCAAAAAACCATTGATGATGCAACCATCCGTTTAGCCGACTCCTATTTTGTGAATAAAAATTATGGCGACGCAATGGCAAATTATAACAAAATCATCAGCAGGCACACTGCTTCTGAAGATTATGCCACGTTCCAGAAAGGGATGATCCAGGGATTGGAAAACCAATATGATGCGAAAATCGCAACCATGCAAAATTTATTAAAGGCTTTTCCAAACTCGAATTATGCAGACGATGCCGGTTTCGAAACGGCCTATACTTACTTTAATAAAGGAGATTTCGATAAATCAAAATCAGATCTTGTAGCCTTAATTGCCAAATACCCACACAGCAGCTACGTAGCAAAAGCACTGGTAACGATTGGCTTAGTTCAGTACAACCAGGATCAGGACGATGCTGCTTTAGAATCGTTTAAAAAGGTGATTGCTGATTACCCAACCTCTGATGAAGCCAAACAGGCTATGGAGTCTATCAAAAACATTTATGTAGACCGTGGTGATGCAAATGGTTTTATTGCCTATGCCAATACTACGCCACTGGGCAATTACTCGAGCAATGAGCAGGATAATATTGTTTTCGCTGCCGTAAACAACCTTTATTTAAAAGGCGATGCCAACGGTGCGTTCCAGGCCGTTAATGCTTATTTTGATAAATTCCCGAAAGCCAATCATGAGAAAGAAGCCAAATTTATCAGGGCCGAATCGCTGGTAAAATTAAAACGTCCGGATGAGGCGATCCCGGATTATGAATTTATCTTAAACGACTGGACCAGCGATTATACTGAACGCTCACTCGTAAGCATTTCGCAATTGTTCTTAAATCAGAAGAAATACAATGAGGCCATTGTTTACCTGAAAAGACTGGAAACCACAACCGATTATAAATCGCACTACAGCTTCGCCATCAATAACCTGTTAAAGGCTTACACCGCTTTAAACATGCCAGATGATATGCTGAAATATGCACAACTGACCAAAGATTCGGAAAAAGCTTCTGAAGAAGAGAAAAACAGTTCAGGTTTATTCTCGGGGAAAGCCTATTTGCTGAAAGGCGATACCACCACCGCAGTTAAGGAATTTAAAAACGTAGTGGCCAAAACCAAAACAGTTGCCGCAGCCGAGGCAAAATACAACCTGGCTTTGGTAGAATATAACAAAGGTGATTATAAAACCTCATCCAAAACCTGTTTTGATCTGATCAACAACATGGCCGCTTATGATTATTGGGTAGCTAAAGCATTTATTCTTTTATCGGATAACTATGTTGCCCTGAAAGATAATTTGCAGGCAAAGAGCACACTTCTCAGTATTATTGATAATTACGAAGGCAAGGATGATATCATTCCTACGGCCAAAGAAAAACTTGAAAAACTAAACCAGAAGAAGTAGCATTATGAAATCGATTAAATATATATATAGTTCACTGTTTTTTTTGGCTGCCGGGTTAATGACTGCACGGGCGCAGGACAAAAAAACTGATGAAAAAGGTGTTGTAAAAGAAGAAATAGAAGTTGTTCGGCCTTATAAACCCATTCTGGCAGAGGCAGTAAAACTGAGAAGAAGTCCGAATTTGGACGATATTAAAACCTATAAAGCCAAGCTGAACTACAGCATTTTAGACAGGAAGCTGGAGTTGAACAGCGATATCCAAAAACTGCAGGCGCAGGCATTGGCCGAAGAAAAGGCGAGTATTTTGGTTAACAATTATGTTAAAGGTGCATTCGGTTCGCTGGCTACACTTTTGGGGGAGGCCTATTTTAATACCGGAAAAGATGAAGGCCTTCAGCTTGGCGGCTATTTTAAACATTTTAGCCAGGAAGGAAAGCTGAACAAACAAAACAGCAGTAACCAACAGTTAAGCATTTTTGGACGCAGTATCCTCGATCAAAATACAGTGAGCGGCAGGATTAATTTTGAACGTAACGGCACCTATTTTTACGGGATAGATGATGACCGACCTACCCTGAATCCTAACCCGGAAAAGCAGGCTTTAACCACCATCGAACTGGAAGGCGAACTGGTAAAGAACTTTACAGAAGATGAAGATGCTTTCAGTTACGCATTAAAAGCCAATGGCTATATCTGGAATGATAAATTTAGTGCCAAAGAAAACTACCTGAGCTTAAACGGTTATGTAAACAAACGCATCAATTCCTTAAACTTAGGTTTGGCAGCATCAACCGAATTTGGCAACAGTAAAGATGCGCTGACAAGTGTTGGCAATAACCTTTTGCGTTTAAATCCCTATATCCGTTTACAGGTTAAAGGAGCTAAAATTACCGCCGGAATTAATTTTGTACAGGAGTTTGGCGCTGTTAGCAGCTCCAGGATATTCCCGGCAGTTACCGCAGATTTTACTTTGATTCCTGATTATTTACAGGTTTTCGGAGAAGTTAAGGGTGATGTAAACCGAAACTCATTAAAAGGCTTTACAGATGAAAACCCTTGGTTAAACAGCAATGCAGTAATTAAAAATACTGTTGAAAAACTAAGTTTCAGTGCAGGGGTTAAAGGTACTGGTGGCCCGGGTTTTGGTTACAAAGCCCGTATTTACGTAAAACAGTTTGATGATATGCCATTGTTTATCAATAACTATACTGACTTTAACAAGTTTGATGTCATCTACGATTTCGGTAAAACAAAATTAACAGGCTTAGAGGGCGAAATTTCTGTTCAGGTAAGCGATGCCTTAAAATGGACGGGTAAATTAAACCTCGACGACTGGAAACCGGCTTCTGAAACCTACTCCTGGTTTAAGCCCGGCTTAAAAGTGAGCTCTAATTTGGTTTACACTTACAATAAAAAATTAAGCTTTAATGCCGGTGTCGTGATCCAGGATGATGTTAAGGCAAAAGTAAATATTGCTAACCCGGTTCCTCCATCTCAATATGTGATTCCGAACCCATCAATTGAATCAATCGTTACGGTTAAAGGTTTTGTAGATTTAGGTCTTGGTGCAGATTATCGTATCAACAAAAAATTCTCTGTTTTTGCCAAAGCAAACAATATTTTAAATACAAACTATAGCCGGTATCTGTATTACCAGGTGAATGGATTTAATATTTTCGGGGGGCTCACTTATTCTTTTTAAGAAAGTCCTTATCCATAAAAAATGCCTCCCGGTTTCGGGAGGCATTTTTTATGCGTTTATTTCTCTGGTTGTCATCCTGAGGAATAATTTATTTTATAAAAATCAAGATGAGCGACAGGAGAACCCAACGGTATTGGTTTACCCGAAAAATCGTCATTACTGGCATGAAAGATTGCTTCGTCGACTGAAAAAGCCTTCTCGCAATGACGGCATTCCTGAGAGACCTGTCAATGGTGGCGCATGCGAAGGACCTTTGGCCCATCGATCCCTGGTTTCTACCTAAACCGATACCCCACCCCGATCCTAAACACCTGATTGATCTGTTTAAAAGAGCCCAAACTATTGCTCACCTTGTATGGTGTTAACCATTGATAGCTGCCATTTATATCAAATTGTTTAACGTGAATACTGATGCCGCCTGTTATTCCGATGTTTATCTTATTAACATTTGTATTAACCAAGGTTGAGTCGATCTGCTTGCTGTGGTATAACGTATCACGCGGATCGGCAATCGGATTTAATCTGCTAATTATTTTAGACGGTTTGCCGGTAAAACTAATTATTGGACCGGCTTTAAGATCGATATGTTTGGATAGCTTATAAGCTGCAGTTAACGGGATATCTATCGTAATCACTTTTCGCGTAGCTGTAATGGTAAACGGCGGTAACGAATCCGGACGGTAATAACTAGGGTGAGTAAATTGCCCTTCGATTTTTTGATTGCTGTTGAGATTTAAACCAACCGCAAGTTTCCATTTCTTATTTAGCGCCCAGGTACCGAATATGCCTGCATAAAAACTGCTATTGTCTTTTTGTACATTCATTCCGGTGCTTATGCCATAATTATAGGTTGGCTCGGTTTTATCTTCTCGTTTAGTTTGGGTCGTTTTAATCTTACCCGGTCTGGTATTTTTCACCTTCTGGTTTTTGTCAAGCGTATGGCGATCTGTTCGATCGAGATTCCGTCCTTTGCTGTTATTACTATTTACCAATGAGGCATTTTGCAGATCACTAGAGCTGTAAACCGGTAAAGCTGTATTGCGATTTATAATAGAAACTGATGAAGGAAGATGAGCTAATATATCGCCTTGCTGAAACCCTTTTGGTGCCAGTAATACATTGGTACCCTTTGTAAATTGGCCATCAACTTCTTGAACAATATTTCTGTGGCCCTCAACTTTTGAATCAGGTTTTAGTATTCCCGGTCCGAAATTTCCGGATGATTTAAACTGACCTGGCCTTTGTGTAACACCATGCTCGTTTTTAAAAGGAGAAACAGCATTCGATTTAGCAGCAGATGAAGTTATATTTTCCATACGCATAGCCTGTTTTAAAAGCTCAGCTGCAGTAGGGTCAACTGCTTTATCTCGCTCTGCAGTCACATTTACTGAATCGCCTGTCCCCGTAGTGCTGTCCTTAATTAGCGTTTTATCAACTATTTCATTATAATGTAACACCTTGTTGCTATCCACAGGTGTTGAATCTACCAGGATGGGCTTGATCTTCTTTTTGAGTTCTTTCTGTTTATTTTTTGGTTTCAGAACGGCGAAATAACCAACCGTGGAAGCTGTAACCGCAACAGATAGCGTATAACCAATTATTTTGAACAATTTCGCCCCTGTTGATACATGAGGTCCGTGGCCACCTGCTGTACTGACCGGCATCTGCTCGTTAAGTAACTTGTGCATACCCGTCCATGCGGCATCCGGAGTATCCTTAACCGGAAAACTATCGAATTTATTTCGCCAGAGTTTATGATACCATGCTGAATTTCTCATTTCGTTTTTGTGTTTTCAGTTGGTTTATCAATGGCCGGGGAAACTAACATTTTCCTCAACTGTTTCTTTGCTTCTGTGAGGTGCCACCTTGAGGTGCTCTCGGTAATATTCAAATGTTCTCCAATTTCTTTATGTGAATAGCCGTCTATCACCGAAAGGTTAAACACCAGCTGAGTAGCTGTAGGCAATTGCCTTATTAATTTCAGGAGATCTTCTACAAAAAGTTGATCTAAAACCGATGGCTGGATAAAAATTTCTTCAATCTCATCCTGATTGATTGTTTCATTAAACTTTGCCTCTCTACGGCTTATATCGATGCACGACCTCACCATTACAGTTCTTATCCAGGCACCAAATGCTCCTTTATTAGCATCAAAAGTTTGGATGTTTTGAAAAACCTTCAAAAAGCCAACATTTAATGCATCTTGTGCCAGGTCGTCTGATTTTAAATAACGAAGACAAATACGCAGCATGTCTGCATAGTAAAGTTTATAAAGACCCTCCTGCGCCTGCCGTTCATTGGCTTTACAACCTTTGATTAGTTTAGTATTCTGCTTAAAAAAAAGGTTCATCCATTTGGTTCGGTAAGCGGTTTTTCATCGTATGCTAATAAGGTTACGCAGTAGGTATTAAAAACGCTGGGTTAAAATTAATTTATTTTTTATTTCTGCATTTTATTTTTCTACCAAGCGTTTTGGCTGGTGGGGCCGTATACTCTATAAATCAGAAAATTATGCGCCACAATGAAAGCTATAACCGACACAACGAATGGTACAATGTACATTTCCCATCCGAAAGTGCTAAAAGCGATCATTATGAAAAGATAAAGGCTACAGGAAAAAATAATGTTGCCAGCTGGCTTCAGCAGCTATTTTTCAGTTGTCTCGACCCACTCCTGACCAAAAAACACCTGAATTGGCTCACTGTTGGAGATGCCTACGGATTTGATGCACAATACATCCTGCAATCCGGCAACCATGTACTGGCAACCGATCTTAATACCGATTTTTTAACCGTTGCATTAAAAGAAGGGATTATTAATGCCTGTGTGGCAGAAAACGCAGAAAAACTCACACAGCATGATAACAGTTTCGATTTTGTACTTTGTAAAGAGTCTTACCACCATTTTCCGAGACCTTATGTTGCTATGTACGAGATGATCAGGGTGGCCAAACTAGGTGTGGTGGTAATAGAACCACAAGATCCCATTGCTAAAATGCCGCTGTTATTAATGTTAAGCAATATTTTTTCCCGGAATGCCCCTTTTTTAAATAAATTGTGGAAAAACCGGTTTTCATTCGAGCCCGTTGGAAATTTTGTATACAAAGTTTCTGAACGCGAATTTGAAAAACTGGCTGCAGGTTTAGGCTTACCAATGGTTGCCTTTAAAAAAATTAATCCAAATTACTGGTTTAAGGGAGCAGAATCGATATCGACAGACCTCTGCAATAAGCAATTTTTCCTGATCAAAATGAAGAAGTTTCTTGCTGATACGCTGGTAAAGCTAAAACTTGTACCTGCACAGGTATTAACTACCGTTATTTTTAAACAGCTCCCTGATGAGCAAACCATTGGCCTCCTTAAAAAAAATGGTTACCATTTGGTCTACATTCCACAGAACCCTTACCTCCATTAAATCTTGCTGATCGTTTCACCTGTTAATCATTTTAAAAACACATGAAAATCAATACCACCTCCGGAACCCTGTATTTTTTTGCTGCCTTCTTGATATTACTAAGTTTTTTATTGCTGGTTTTCTTTTTCTATTTACACATAAACTGGAATGAGTTTTTTAATGCTGCAATTATATTTTTGCCGATTGCAGCGGGTATGTTTATTGCAGCCGTTCTTTTATTTACAGGTATATACCTGGTGATTAAAGGCATTAACCGCGGAAAGGAAAAAACACACATCAGATACCTGTAACAGTCCTATGAGGTATTAATTATTTGGTTTTTACTTGTCCCACCAAACCCTTGCTGTAAGAACATCGCCACCCGTTAACCGCGCTACTGCATCTTTATAGTTCTGCGGGTTATTCAGAATTTCTGTCGAAAGGTAAATTAACCTTCTTGGTATAGTACCCTGGGTTACATTACCTTTATAATTAACCGGCGTAAGTTTTGGATAATCGCTTCGTTTCCAATTTAGCCAGGCTTCTATAAAATTAAAATTGGTACCGGTTGCTATCCAATATTGGGTATTAATGGCTTTAAGTGCATTTTGAGTACTGCTTTCGTCAAGCATGTTCTGATTTACAAAATCACTGATTTTTTTTGTATCTAACGCAGCCAAAGGATCCAGCTGTGCCAGTGATTGTATTGCACCGCTTATCCCATTCGTGTAATGTAGATTTGCATTTCCGTTTATGTTCCAGCCCCTTACCTTTGCTTCGGCAAGCAAAAATTCAGTTTCAGCATAACTGAGGATAAAAATCGGTCCGCCTAATTTAAGGTATAAGGCAGTGCGCGGCCTCGAATATTTACCCAGTGGGGCAAAATCATTAGCGCTACCGGTACCACCGGGATAACCTGGCGAACGACTGATATCGGTATCGCCGCCCTGCAGGTCGTACCCGTTTGGCAGCCCCAGCTGAATGGTTGCATCTGTATTTCCAGCCAGATTCTGGTCTGCATTTTTAGCCAGGCCATCTTTCGGTATTTCGCCTATAATGCCCAGCCTGGGGTCGCTGCTGTTCCGTAATTGGTCAATTAAGGTTTTGCTCCAGCGAACCTCCAGGTAATCTGAATAGGTTCTTAAGGCAAGTGATGTTCCATTCTGGCTATTAAAAGATGAAGCATCAGTTAAAAGGATCGCATTGTCATTAATGCCGGTAAAGGTTTTGCCAGCAGCTTTTTCAGTCCATATCCTGGCTTTTTCCGGATCAACTTTGGTTAATCGCATGGCCAGTCTAAGCATTAGAGAATACCCAAACCTTTTCCATTTGCTAATGTCGCCCTTGTAAAAAAGATCGGCTGTAGGCCCGGGTTTTTCTGTGTCCAATCTGGCGATGGCCTCTTCAAGGTCAGCCAGCATCCGGGCATAAATATCCTCCTGGCGGTCATAAACCGGATACTTAATGCCCTGCATTGCTTTAACCGCCTGCGAGTAAGGTACATCGCCATAGGTATCGGTAATTCTTTGTAAAACCAGCACGAACATCATATCGCCTATTGCGATTAGATTTTGATATGCTTCCGGATCCTTTAATCTGGCCAGTCTTTGCATCTCCCTGATGTAGGAAGCATCCGTATACCCTTCATCAAAAATACGTCCCTGATAATCGGTAAAACTACCCACATTGATATATTTATCGCCATTGTTGTAATAATAATAGGTTGAGGCCAGTAACTGCGTCATCGTACTTTGGTACAAAAGCTGGTAATAACCCAAATTGGCATATTTTAACTGTGCCTGTGCAAGCAGGCTATTAGGATCGTAATTGCTTTCAGTAAGTTTGGTCGGGTCGGTATTGATCTGATCCAAAGCTGTTTTAGAACAACTGCCCATTAAAACCAGGGCTAAAAAACCGATTATATGCAATTTTCTCATGATTAATCCTTACCTGAATTTAAAATTAAAATTAATCCCAAACATCCGCGTTGCCGGTAATGAGGCCCCTTCTATTCCTGCGTAACCAAGTGTTGGAGAAAACTGCGATTCAGGATCTATGTTTTTCGTATATTTAAGCAGCGTAAACAGGTTCCGGGCCACCAGGTCGATCTCTACACCACTAAATGGGGTTCTTTTCAGGAAACGTTCATTAAAGGCGTAGCCAATTGTTGCCTGCCTCACTTTAATAAAACTACCATTAAGTACTGATAGGGCCGAAATATTGGTAGCCAGCTCGGGGTAATAGGCATAAGCCGGAACATTAATGGTATTTTTTTGCCCGTTTTCCATCACTCCATTGGCCACAATGCCTGTTTCCCTGCCTGGCAAAGTAGCCTGGTTTAAACCGAGCACATAACTGTAATATTCTGTTGCCGATAAAATTTTATTGCCGAAGCGGTAATCGATCAGGAAAGAAAAACTGAATTGCCCGTAGTTAAAACTATTGGTAATTCCTCCGTATAAAGTAGGCATGGTACCACCCATTGGGATAAAATTACCTCTCTTGGGTATTCCATCCGATCCGATAACAACATTCCCATTGGCATCATGCAGGTAATCATAAGCCATAATTTGCGTAATGGGTTTGCCTACCACAAGTGCTGTATTCGCATTTAAGGGCCTGTATGTACCGGTAAGGGTATAATTACTATTTCCGTCGATAGAAAGCAGCGTATTTTTTACCTTGGTTAAATTAAAATTAACCTTCCATTTGCTGGTTGCAGTTAGAATGGGTGTGTATCCTATTGCAAGTTCCATTCCTGCATTACGGGTTTCACCCAGGTTAACGTAAGCCGAAGTAAAACCTGTGGTAACAGATTGCTTTGCATTAATGATTTCATTCCGGGTGGTGCGGTTAAAATAGGTAAAATCGATATCGATACGGCTATTGAAAAACTTAAGATCGAGGCCTGCTTCTATTTCGTTTAAGGTAAAGGGCTTTAAATTATAGTTGGGTAAATCGCCTGAAAAACCGCCAACAGGAGTACCGTTTACCTGATTATCTACGGTATAATAAATTTGTGTGGTATAGGGTACAATGGGCTCGCCGCTGGTTTTGGCAAAATCCAGGCGCAGTTTACCAAAATCCAAATCTTTTAGATTCAAAAGGTCTGAAAAAATAAAACTTCCTGATACACCGGGTACAAATATGCCCCGGTTGTTTGCCGGCAGGGTAGAATAAATATCGTAACGCCCTGTAACAGAGAAATTAAGATAACGCTGATAGCTTACATCGGCCGTGTAATAGGCCGATTCGGTCACAATTTTAGATATGGCCATTGTTTTTGTACTGGTAACCAGGTTTTCGGGAATATACAGGTAAGGGACTTTAAACTGCGATCCTTTCAGTTTTACACTATTGCCCCTCCTTTCCCGGTAATTTGCACCTGCCGAAAATTCGAGATTCCATTTATCGCTGAGGTTCCGGCTGGCGCTGAACAAAATATCGCTATTCAGTTCTGAAGTTTGGTTCTGATCGTAAGCATTCATTCCGCCCTGCCTGTTAATCGAAAATGCGATCCCGGTAGGCAGAATACTCACCACCTCGTCTTTACTCGAATCGTAACCTATCCGGCCCTGAAGTGAGGCCCAGCTGGCCAGCTTATAATTTAACACGGCCGAAGTGATGTAGCGGTTCCTGTTGGCATAATCGGCCTGTTTGTTCATTAAAAAATACGGGTTGGTTTTATATTCATCTGCATTCCACCGGGTTTCAAAGCCTGTTTGTGCATCAAAACCAGGAGCCAGCATCGATTGGTCTAAACTCGTGGCAAGCGCCGAAATGCCATAATTTGCATTTAATGGACCATCGCTGAGGTAACTTTTGTTCTTATTTCTTTCGTAAATGTAATTTCCAGTAAAACTCAGCGATAGTTTAGGGCTTAGTGCCACCATACCATAAAGGTTTAATGTTTTTCGATTTAATGCGCCATTGGTTAAGATAGAACTGTAATCTAAATTAGATACCGAAACGCGGTAATTATTACGGGTATTTCCGCCAACTACCGAAAGGGTATTGATAAATGCCGGAGCAGTGCGGTAAAAAGTTTGGATATTGTTTTTAACAGGCGAATATGGCCGCATAGAACCATCAACCTGCGCAGTTAGCCGGCCATCCATTATTTCGCCCCAGCTTAATAAACCGGTAGAAATGGCGTTGGACAGATCGGCAGGACGTTTATTCTGAGCCCCCTGCCCATACAAATATTGAAAACCTGTTGAATTAACCGGCACATCAAATGTTAAATTTGTATTGTACTCCAGCTTTGGTTTGCCATTTTCCCCACCACTTTTTAAGTTAATGAGAATTACCCCGTTTGCTGCCCTTGCACCGTATAAAGCTGAAGCAGCCGAGCCTTTCAGTATGGTAATCGTTTCAATATCATCCGGGTTAATATTACTGATGCCGTCGCCATAATCGGCTCCGCCATATTCGTTTGCACTTCCCCTGATGCTGTTATCAATGGGTACCCCGTTTACGATAAATAACGGGGAGGCAGCCGTCATGCTGGAAACCCCACGGATCAGTATACGTGCCGCAGACCCCGGGCCGCCGTTTATTCCTGCAATATTTAGTCCGGCTACCCTGCCCTGCAACATCATCATCATATTGCTTTCCCTTGCTTTGGCAATAGAACTCCCCTTAATAGTGGTGAGGGCATAACCCACTTTCCGGTTATCTTTTTCGATACCCAAAGCCGTAATTACGACCTCTTTTAAAAAACGGACACTGTCTGATCCCGTTTTCACCTCGGTATTTTTTCTGATTACAATTAAATTATTGGGAAGTACAGTATAGGTATAACCACTGTGGAGCAGCAATTGACCGATGACTTTTATGGCCTCTTCTTTTTCTACCTTAACAGATACCTGGTGCTGGAGTATTTTAGACTCGCCATAGGCAAAATGATAAACAGTTTGCCGTTGTATCGCCTCTATTACCTTTTCAAAGCTTGCGTCGGTAAAATTTAAAGTAACTTTAGTTTGCGCTTTGGCGCATAGCGAAGAAATTAATCCAATTAAAAATATAATTCTCTGCGCACCACTCATGACTACAAATATACATCGCTTAATTGTTTGTACTAATGGTAGATATATACATTTTTACCTTCAATGGAATAATTGAAATTCTCGATCAGTTTTAATACGTTTAAGGCTTCGGTAAGGGTTTCCTTATCTACGTGTCCTGTAAATTTAACTGCTTTCAGCTGAGGGTCTTTAAACGTAATTTTGACATCGTACCACCGCTCAAAAAGCCTTGCAATTTCATCAAAACGATTGTTTTTATAAATGAGTTCGTGTTTTGTCCAGGCTGTTTCCATTACCCGGTTATTTTCCGTGCCACTAAAATAAGTGAGCTTACCCAAGCTTGCCTTGCCATTTGCAAGCGTAAACTTATCATTTGGTTTTAAAATAAAGGTCTTTGCGGCATTATCTTTCATCGAGATGGCTACCTTACCGCTAATTAAGGATGTTTCAGTTAGAGAATCATTTTGGTAGGCTTTAACATCAAAGGAAGTACCCAATACCTTTACTGCCAGTTGCGCTGTATGAACAATAAAGGGATGGCTCGCATCTTTTTTCACTTCAAAAAAAGCCTCACCCGACAGGTAAACATTTCTGCTGGCACCTTTAAAGTTCCGGGGATATTTAAAACTGCTTCCCGAATTGATTTTAACGGTAGAGCCATCGGCCAGTACAATTGTTTTAATTTCGGACGCCCTGGTTTGTACGTTTACCAAAACCTCATTATTGGTTTTATCAATAAAAATTGTGTCCCTGTTATAAATCAATAATCCCACCAAAACTATGGCTAAAACTGCCGCAATTTTTAGCCAGGTAACACCGGGTTTATTTTTGCTAATGGCTAAATTGGCCTGATCAGGAACTTTGATCTGTGCCTTGATCCGGTCCAAAACGGTTTCCATATTTTCATCTGCTGCCGTTTCCGATTCGAAATAGGCCTGCAGTTGTTTATATTCTGTTCTGAGGGCCTCGTTAGCGTCTAAAATAGATTTCAGTTCAACAGATTCACCCGATGATATTTCACCGGCTAATTGTTTTCCAAGCAATTCTGTAAATCGTTGATCTGTCATTTTTTTTCCGCCCTTTATTATTAAGTTCTCTTTTCTTTTAAAATTGCCTACAAAAAGTATAAAAAAGATATACTTCCTACTAATATAACCAGAGAGATGAATTTTCCCAGTTTTTTTTCATTTGCGCTGTTATCTTTTAACGGCTGTAACACCAACCGGAGTTTTGTAATTGCCCTGAACAATTGAGTTTGCACCGTTCGGGGCGAGATATCCAATAGCTCTGCCACTTCTTTGTACTTCATCCCACTTTCTTTAATCAGCCTAAAAACCATAGCCGCTTGTGGGGCCAAACCATCAATGGCCAGGTCAAGCTGCCGGTGCAATTCTTTGGTTTCCATGATGTAATCTGGCGTGTGTGTGCTGACCGGACGATCCTCTTCTACGTCTACTAAATCGATAAACGTAATGGAAGAATTTTTTTTAAGGTGCTTAAGTGATTGATTTTTTACGGCGATAAAAAAGTAACTTTCCGGGTTTAGCACATGGGCGCCTGCTGCGCGGTTTTCCCAGCATTTAATAAATACTTCGGCCACAATATCTTCCGCAGCAGGTTTATCATTTACATAATAAATAGAAAATTTAATTAAGCGGGTATACAGAAAGCGGTAAAGCTGCTCAAAAGATTTCACATCATCTTCAAGACAAATCTTATTCCATAAAACGACTAAATTCGGTTTAGCTGCTTTCAACTTGGTTAGTTTTTGAACCAAATGTAAGGTAATAAAAAATATTTCATAAAAAAATATTCCCGTTGTAGGCAATTTAACAAAAAAAGGACTCTTCAATTCGGTGTACTCGTAAGACACCAGCCACTTATAGACCTATTGAAGCAGAAGATAATGAATAAAAACAAATACGTAATGGGCATTGATATCGGGGGTTCGCACATTACAGTTGCCGTACTCGATATGCAGCAACGGAACATTCTTAAAAATTCCTACACGCGAGAACGCGTCGATTCTCATGGCTCAACCACACAGATAATCCACACGTGGTGTAATGCAATTAAAGCTGGTTATAAAAAAGCAGGTATCCAGATTGACCGCTTGGGCATCGCCATGCCAGGGCCTTTCGATTATGTTAATGGCATCTCTTATATTGCCGGCAATGATAAATATGCTGCTTTTTATGGCCTGAACATAAAAGACATGCTGGCTGGAGAACTGGAGATAAGCCCTGATCAGATTTTAATGGGCAACGATGCTGCCTGCTTTTTGGCCGGAGAGGTATTTGCGGGTGAAGCCCGTTCCTACCAAAACCTGATTGGCATTACCTTGGGCACCGGACTCGGAAGTGCCGTTTGTAAAGAAGGAAAAATTACCGATGCCAACCTGTGGTGTTCGTCTTTTTTGAACGGAATAGCAGAGGATTACCTGTCTACCCGTTGGTTTTTGAAACGTTATTATGAACTCACCAGTTTAAATATCCTGAATGTTCGCGAGCTGGCCCTGCTTTATGAGGAGAACCAAACGGTGCGGAAAATATTTACAGAATTTGGCCATAACCTGGGTCTTTTCCTCAAAAATTTTCAACAAGATCATGGAGTAGAAGCAATTGTAATTGGCGGTAACATTGCCAATGCATCCGCCCGCTTTTTGCCCGGTGTGCTTAAATACCTCGAATCGCAAGGGATCAATACGCCTGTCCATATCTCCAAACTGAATGAAGATGCTGCACTGGTTGGTGCTGCAGGTTGTTGGGCCGTGCGGGAGAAAGAAAGCATCTGAAAGCTATAATAAATTGAATTTGAAGATCATGAACAGGTATTTTATGGTATTGAAACGGGAATACCTAAAAGATACCGCATCACGCCAGAAAAAAAATAAAATATTTCCACTTCCCTGTAGGCAATTTCTGTAAGCATAATACTCTTATCTATAAAACAGCCCGGATGGAAATCCTTAAGGCGAAAAACAATTAACCAAATACTTATTCAAAATTATTCATAATGAATATGAAAAAATCTCTACAGCTCACATGCTTATTGCTTTATGCATCGGCGGGTCTGTATGCAGCTACTCCAGCAGATCATTTTAAACGGTCAGTTTCCTACTACTCGGTTTACCAGGACGTGATAAAAGGGACCGTAAAAGACGAAAACGGCGCAACTTTACCTGGTGTAACCATTACAATAAAGGGGGCACAGGGCGGCACCCAAAGTAATACCTCAGGGCAATACAGTATTGCCGCTAAAACAGGCGATGTTTTAGTGTTCTCTTTTATCGGCTACCAAAGCAAAGAAGTTACGGTGGGTACGCAGGGTACAATTGATGTTACTTTAACCCCTGACTCTAAAAATCTCGAAACCGTTGTAGTAACGGCCTTGGGGGTAAAAAGATCAGAAAAGTCATTAACCTATAATACGCAACAGGTATCGGGCGAAGAATTATCAAAAGTAAAAAGTCCGAACTTAATGAATTCCCTTAACGGTAAAGTTGCGGGTTTAACCATTAGTCCGAGTGCATCTGGTGTTGGTGGTTCGGCAAAGGTAATTTTAAGAGGAAGCCGTTCGATAAGCGGTAATAATCAGCCCTTATATGTAATTGACGGGGTACCGATCAGTAATAACGGTAATGCCAATGGCCAGCAGAACAGTGTATTTGGAGGTGGTCAGGATGGTGGTGATGGTATCTCCAACCTTAATCCGGATGATATTGCAAGTATTACGGTTTTAGAAGGTGCATCAGCAGCGGCCCTTTACGGTAGCCAGGCACAGAATGGTGTTATTTTAATTACCACTAAACAGGGCAAAGCGGGTAAAACCGAAATAGGTTTTTCATCGGGCGTAACCCTTGATCATATTGCTTACGAGCCAAAGTTCCAGAACAGTTACGGGCCATCATCAGCTACGGTAAGAGACAGTTGGGGTGGAGGAATCAGTAATGCAACAGATAACCTAAAAGATTTCTTCAAAACAGGGTTTAATACTTCCAACGCGATAAATCTATCGGGCGGTTCTGAAATAGCGCAAACCTATTTTTCGTACTCAAACACCTATGCCAGTGGAATTCAACCGGGCAATAAGTTAAACCGCAACAACTTAAATCTCCGCGAAACGGCCAGATTTTTTGATAATAAATTAACGGTAGACGGAAGTGTAAACTACATTAATCAACGCATCAATAACAGCCCTTCTTTAGGTTTGTATTTAAATCCATTATTGGGCTTGTACCTTTTCCCCCGCGGTGTTGATATAACCCCATATAAAGATCAGTATTTATTGGCCGGCAATACAGGTAGCGCACGCCAAAACTGGTTAGGTGGTCCGCAGGATATTAATCAAAACCCATGGTGGTTAACCAATTTAAATCCAAATACATCAATCCGTAACCGTTTTTTATTCAGCGGAAGCGTTAAATACGATGTTGCACCCTGGTTAAATGTACAGGTTAGGGGAAATATGGATCACACTACCGACGATTATGAAAATCGCAGGTATGCGGGAATTGCAACCAATTTCAACTCTACCGGAACAGGTTATTTTGCACAGAGCAACCAAACTTATGTACAGAAATATGTAGATGCAATTGCCAATTTTACTGTTCCGATGACTGGATCTGATTTTAAAGTGAACGGGCTAATTGGCGGGAGTATCAACGATCAGAAAACGTCAGGCTTATCTTTAGCGGGCAACCTTTCGGCAGTCGATTTCTTTTCGCCTGCGAACACCATTGTTGCCCTTCCGGGAACCTATACAGGAAACACACTCAGTAACGTGGTACCAATTGTTCCTAACCACAGCCAGTTACAGGCCGTATTTGGTAATGCCAATATTTCCTATAAAGATTGGGCATTCTTAACGGTAACCGGCAGAAACGATTGGTCTTCTAACCTATCGTATACACCGAACGATTCTTATTTCTACCCTTCTGTGGGTCTATCACTGATTGTTTCACAGATGTTTAAACTTCCTGAAACCATTACTTATGCCAAATTAAGAGGAACTTATGCAGAAGTTGGAAATACTGTACCTCCGTATCTTACTTTTATCCAAAATACATTAAAATCAGACGGTGCATTAAATTTCAATACCAATGCAGCATTCAGGGAGTTAAAACCTGAAAGAACAAAATCGTTCGAGGTGGGCACCGATTTACGCTTCCTATCGAACAGAATCAATTTCAGCTTTACCTATTATAAAACCAATACCAAAAACCAATATATCCCTGTAGTTGCACCTCCTTCTTCATTGGTATCAACAGGATACCTGAATGCCGGTAATGTAGAGAACAAAGGTTTCCAGTTTATTTTAGGTGCTGATGTTGTAAAAGGTGATGGATTAAACTGGAATACTTCAGTAAACGGTTCGTTAAACAGGAACAAAATAATCGATATCGCATCGGCCGATAAAATTAACAGTGTAGATTTAACCGGCGCCGGTAATACTTCTTATATTTCGAGGCTAAAAGTAGGTGGTTCTTATGGCGATATTTATAGCTATACTTTGCAAAGAGATGCACAGAACCGCATCATATTAGGTGGAGATGGTACAACCGCTTCGCCATATACACCACTAAAAAGTAAAGAATTTAATTACGTAGGTAACCCTAATCCAAAATTCCAG
The DNA here is from genome assembly GCF_014196715.1 of Pedobacter zeae. Classification (GTDB taxonomy): domain Bacteria; phylum Bacteroidota; class Bacteroidia; order Sphingobacteriales; family Sphingobacteriaceae; genus Pedobacter; species Pedobacter zeae. The sequence continues at coordinate 20,074 of NZ_JACIEF010000001.1, read as the reverse complement.
TTGGGATGGAACAACAGTTTCAACTACAAGGATTTTAGCTTAAGTTTCCTGGTTGACGGTAAATTCGGCGGACAGGTATTATCGCTTACCGAAGCTTTAATGGACGAAGCAGGTGTATCTGAAGCGACCGGTAATGCAAGGGCTCAGGGTGGTGTTAAAATTGACGGTGTAGACACCAAAGGTAATGCAGTATCAACAACAGTTAACCCACAGGCTTATTATTCATTTGTTGGTGGCAGATCGGGCGTATCGGGCGAATATATCTATAGCGCTACAGTTGTACGTTTAAGAGAAGCTGCTTTAGGTTATACCCTGCCATTAACGGGTAAAACATTTAAAAGTGTTAAATTCTCTGTTACCGGCCGAAACCTGTTTTATTTCTATAAAAAGGCTCCTTTCGATCCAGAGATCACCATGTCAACCGGGAATGGCTTATCGGGTATAGACGTTTTTAACCAGCCTGCTACCCGCAGTTTAGGTTTCAATCTAAACGTATCATTTTAATTCTATTCAAAAAACAACATGAAAACTATATATTATCAATCATCAAATAACAGGATTAAAGGATTGTCGGCTGTTTTGCTGGCATCTTTAATGGCCTTAAATTTTGGATGTACAAAAAACTTTGAAGATTTTAACACCAACCCGACAGCACTTTCTCCTGAGCAGACCACTTCGCTTTTAAAATCGGCAATCGGTCCAATTGAGCAGGAGATTTTCCATAACTACCAGATTGCACAAAACCTGAGCGCCGATGCTTTTAGCGGTTATATGATGGCACCTACACCTTTTGGCGGAGGGATTAATAATATGAACTACTCGCTGAACGATGGCTGGAACAGTGCCGGTTTTAACGATCAGTACAACTATGTAATGGCGCCAATATCCAAAATTGGTCAGAGCCAGGTTAAAACTAAATCGCCTGAAGCCTGGGGAATTGCCCTTTTGGTTCAGGTGATGGCCATGAGCAGGGTAACGGATAAGTTTGGGCCTATTCCGTATACTACAGCTGGATCATCACTGGTATCAACACCGTATAACGATCAAAAAACCATTTATGATGCATTTTTTAAGCAAATAGATACCGCAGCCAATAACTTACAGGCATACATCAGTGCAAATCCGGGTAAAACTGCTTTCTATGATAAAGGCGACCTGATTTATGCAGGCGATCCTGTAAAATGGTTAAAACTGGCCAATTCTTTACGCTTACGTTTAGCCATGCGTATAGTTAAAGCCGATGCCACTACAGCCAAATTACAGGGCGAAAAAGCCTTGGGCGCACCCGGAGGTTTATTAACCACTGCGGCTGATAATGCGGCCGTAGCACAGTCTGGTACAAGAGATAATGACCTATGGATAGTTACTGTTGCCTATGATGGCGATAATGCATTAGGAGCAGCCCTGCAAACCTATTTAGTGGGATATAATGATCCGCGTTTGCCTGTTTATGCCACACCGGCTACCGATCCCCTATTTAAGGGCCAATATGTGGGGATCAGATCGGGGGCAAACACTTCTTCTGGCGGCTTGGGCAAACCAGGATACAAAACCTATTCCAGCCTGAATTCTACAGATCCGACGAAATCAGTTATCGGACAAAAAGCGCCACAGATTTTAATGACCGCTGCAGAAGTATGGTTTTTGAAAGCCGAAGCCGCCTTACGTGGCTGGACTGGTGCCGGGGATGCACAAACCAATTATGAAACCGGCATTACCACATCCTTTCAGCAATGGAATGTTGCCGCTGGCAGCTATCTTGCTGATGCAAGCAGCAAGCAAACCGGTTATACAGATCCGAAAAACCCTGCAAACAATGCTGCAGCGGTAAGTACAATTACCATTACATGGGACCCTACAGCTACCAATGAACAAAAACTGGAACGGATTATCACCCAAAAATGGCTGGCCATTTTCCCTGACGGACAGGAAGCCTGGAGCGAATACAGGCGCACAGGTTACCCTAAATTATTTACTGTAGCCAACAATAACAGTGGTGGAACTATAAATTCCCAAACCCAGATCAGAAGATTGCCCTACCCGGCAACCGAGTATGGTAACGGAAACAGCGCCGAGGTGGTTAAAGCGGTTGGCCTTTTAGGTGGACCAGACAACGGCGGTACCCGGTTATGGTGGGATGTGAATAAAGCAAACTTCTAACAGGCCAATATTTCAGGTAGGGTGACGAAAGTTATCCTACCATTTTTATAAAAACCAATTTCTAACCAAAATCTTTAAACTTATGAGAAAACTAACCGTTTTCGGCGTACTGCTGTTAACAGCTTTCGCCTTGTTGTATGCTTGCAAAAAAGCCAGTTCTGAAAAAGAAGACAACCTATTGAACACCAAAGGAACAGCCAGAGCCGCAACCAATGCCTCTGCCCTGGCATTAACCGGTCCGTTTATGACTGCTTATGTAGAGGTAAACAGCAATAATTTTGTCAATCCCGGCTGTTATACCTACGGTACCTCAGCCAGTCAATTATTTGGTATTTCCGTAATTTTCGCGGCCAATATCAATTCGGTAAATGGCACCCCTACCCTTTACTTCAATCCACAGGTACAGGAAACTTTAAATTCGGGCAAGGTAGCTTACCTTAAATCGTTGGGAATAAAAGTTCTGCTCGATGTGCTTGGAAACCATCAAAATGCAGGCTGGGGTTGTTTTACCTCTTATGCCCAGGCTGATGCCTTTGCCATTCAGTGTGCCAATGCGGTACAACAATATGGTTTGGATGGAATTGATATTGATGACGAATATTCTACCTGTACCGCAAATGATGGTTCATTGGTTCTCGCTGCAGCAGCACTCAGGGCACGCATGGGTACCGGCAAACTCATTACCATGGCTGCATTTAACCAGGCTAATTATTTTACCGCTACTTATAACAACCAAAAATTGGGCGATATATTAGATTATGTATTTGAGCAAACTTATTTCTCTACCAATTATGCTGGTCGTTTGCAGCCTTATATCAACGCCGGTGTGCCAAAAAGTAAATTAGGCTTAGGTACGGATTTAGGTAATAGCGACCAGGCAGCTGTTGCCACTTATGTAAAAAACAATGGTTTGGCCAGTGCAATGGTTTACAATGTAGCCAACAACTCACAAACTAAGTTATCTGCCATGTCGAACGTACTTTACGGTGCCTCAACTGATGTGAAACCAAACTGTATTGATGGTAATGGAGGCACCCCTCCACCGGCTGCAAACCGCTCATTGATTTTCGATGGTACAAATGAGTACTTAAATTCGAATACGTTTAACCTTGCCGGAAGCAGCTTAACTTACGAAGCGTGGATTAAGCCAACCTCCTTTAAAACTACTGCTCCAAATATCTCCACCATTATGGGTGTCGAAGTGAGCGACGCCAATGTGGCTTTGCTTCGTTTAGGTGATGCCGGTTTAGCCAACAATAAAGTTCAGTTTGTGCTCAATACAGGTGGTGCAACGCCTAAAAAACTAAATTCTACCACCGCACTAAGTGCCAATACCTGGTATCATATTGCAGCCACTTATGATGGCTCGACCATGAAAATCTATATCAACGGAACTTTAGATGCCAGCTTGAGTGCAACGGGTACCATCGTTGCCAATGGCACATTCCAGATTTCGAGAAGCTGGGATGCCAACCGGGGTTTTAATGGCCAGTTCGACGAATTTCGGGTTTGGAAATCAGCCTTGGCACAGTCGACAATTTCGGCCAATAAGTGCAGTGTAAGCTCAACAAGCACCAATTTAGAAGCTTATTGGAAATTTGACGAAGGAACGGGAACTACCGTGGCCGATGCAACCGGACATGGCCACACCGCTAGTCTCGTGAATATGGAGAGTAGCGATTGGTCTACAACGGTTCCTTGTTTGTAATTCCTCCTAAAAACTTAATAGGCTGTATCAAAGATCAAATGGTTGTACAAGGCCCGTTGATGGGGCGGGCTTAATGCTTACAGGCTGTGCAATAAATCCTCAGGTAAATTCAGGATAAGACAGTTTGTAAAAGTTGTTGTATACCTTAAGGTTAATATGATACAGCCTATTTTGATCACCCAATCTTTATTTTCTCCACAAGCTTTTTTACCACAAACACTTCTGTTGCTTAGGCTTTATCTCCAAATTCGGCATTATATCGATTTAGCCATTTGCTTACTAGCATACCATTTCTATCTTTGTAACCGTTATCTTTGCACGGATACAGGTATTGGTTTAGAAAATTGATTTTTTTCAGGATCAAAATAACAAAACTGTACCCGTTTTGATCTCCCTTTTGGAATAGGATGTTTTAAACAGCCTTAACACTATTTGAAGGTAGAATACAATTTTTAATTTTAAAACGCTTAATTTTATCCGAATGGATATCTTATCATACCTATTAGAACTCTTGCAGCAACGCAAAGAAGTTGGTATTACCGGCTTGGGCACTTTTTATAAAAAAAAATACCCGGGAAGATACGATAAGGAAAAACAAACGTTTTTGCCTCCCGGATATACGCTGCAGTTTTCGACCGAAGTAACCGAAGAAGAAGCTTTAACAGGTTTCATTTCAGCCAGGAGAAATATCTCTGATGACAGTGCAAGGTATTACATCGAACAGTTTGTTAATGAGGTAAACGAAAAACTGGAGTTGGACCACGAGATCGAACTGGAAAAAACCGGTCGATTATTTTTCACCGAACAGGGACTTGATTTCGAACCGGTAAAGAACATCAATTACGGCTCTGAATATTACGGTCTGCCTGCTTTACCTGAAACTGCAACAGAAGAAGCAAAAACAGATTTACCGAAAGAAGAGGAAGAAGTATACGACGAAATTGCGGAGGCGCCAGTTGCACCTTCTCCGTTCGAAAATAAATCTTACCATCACCCTGTTATTGAAAATATAGAACTGGATGAAGTAAAGGATGACCTTAAACATACTTTACAACATTCAGAAAGCCGTGCGGAGGAAATTACCGAAGCACCTGATTTTATTAAGGAGCAACATGAAGAACATCCAAACCGTTTTGGACATGCGCCAGAATCGGAAATAGAAAATGTTGCTGCAGAACAGCAGTCGGCTGAAGGGATAGCTGCTGCTGATGCCGAAAATAAAATAGAAACTCCTGAGAATACGACAGAACAGGAAGTAGAAAATATTTCGGAAGAACCTCAGGCTGAAGAAACCCCTGCACCTGTTGAAAAGGAAGATGAAGTAAAAGAAAATACAACAGTACCTGAAGTTCGCGCAACTGTTGAGGAACCGACCGTTGAAGTTCCTGAATCTGTGGTGAAGCAGCACGAAGAAAATCCCGGACGTTTTGGACATACACCTGAAACGGAAGGAGAAAAAGATCCAGCTGAGGCTATCGAAACAGTTATACCGCAAAGGGAATACACTGGCCGTTTCTCACTCCGGCCGGAAACTGAAGAACCAAAAACTTATCTCCACCTGGAAGAGGAAGTTAAACACAGCGAACCGGTAATAGAGGCACCTGCCTTTATTAAAGAACAACATGCCGAACACCCAAACCGTTTTGGTCACGATCCGATTCTACACGATCAGGAACCACAACCCGGTATGTCTGCCTGGTTAAAAGTAACCATCGTTATTTTAATTTTGGTGATTACCGCAGCCATTACCTACCTGGTTAAGCCCGAAATTTTTAACGGTAAAACCGAGGAAGCTAAAGCAGTACCTGCAGTGATCGATTCGCCAAAAGCAACTGTTGACTCTGCCAAAATAAAGAGCGATTCGGTGGCCAAAACCGATAGCATTTTAAAGGCCAACCAGGTTCAGAAAAAAACAGACACCAATACAAAAACAACAGTTAAGCCTGCAGTAAAAACATCGGTTAATGCACCTGTTGAAAAACCAAAAGACGATAAAATTGTACCAAACCGTGGTCCTTCTACGTTTGATGTTATTGCAGCCTCTTATAAAACTGTTGAAGGAGCCGAAAAATACATTGCCATCATGAAAACCCGTGGCATAAATGCCAAAATTGCAAACATGGCAGGGCCATGGAAAAAGGTAAGTATAGCAAGCTTTGCCACAGAAGAAGAAGCAAAAGCACAAAAAGAGGTTTTACAGAAAAAACTAAAAGGAAAAGGCTTTTACGTACAGCAGATTTTTAACAACACACAACCAAAATGATAAATTTATTAATTCAGGACACCACAAAAGCATTACAAGACACCGCAAATGCGCTAAACCAGGCAGTAACACAACCACAGGAGCAATTACATTTCATCGATCTTCTTTTTAAAGGGGGTTGGGTAATGATCCCCTTGGCTTTCCTTGCCTTTTTAGCCTTAATTATTTTTGTTGAACGTTATTTAACTATAAAAAAAGCCACTAAAGATGAAGCCAATCTGATGGTTCAGGTCAGGTCTTATATCCAGTCGGGAAATTTAGACGGAGCCATGTCTCTTCTAAGGAGCAACAATTCTCCCCTTTCGCGCATGTTGCAAAAAGGGTTGAAACGTATTGGTCGTCCTATTAAAGATATTGAAGGAGCCATCGAAAACGTGGGGAAATTAGAGGTCTCCAAGCTGGAGAAAAACATCAGCATATTAGGCATTGTTGCCGGTATTGCACCAATGCTTGGTTTCGTTGGAACCATTGTGGGGGTAATTACCATCTTCCACCAGGTATCCATTAAAGGTGCCATCGAAATCGGAACCATTTCAGGTGGTTTATACACCAAAATGATCACCTCTGCAACCGGATTGATTATCGGTATCATTGCTTACGTACTTTACCACATTTTAAACATCATGGTGGAGAAAATCATCCTTAAGATGGAAACCGATGCGATTGATTTTATTGATTTACTAGAAGAACCGGGCAAATAATGAATTTACGCAAAAGAACAAAAGGATCGGTAGAAGTACATACTTCAGCGTTGAACGATATTATGTTCTTCCTGATGCTATTCTTCCTATTGGCCTCAGCTGTGGTAAATCCTACCGTAGTTAAATTATTGCTGCCGCAATCATCAAGCGGGCAGCAATCGACTGCCAAAAAAGCGGTTACAGTTACCATAGACGAAAACCTTAAATATTTCGTTGAAAAGAAACCGGTTAGTATTGAAGAACTGGAGCCTACCCTGGCATCGTACCAAAAACTGGCTCCTGATATGACCATTCTTTTATATGTTTCGCGTAATGTGACGTATCAGGATGGATTTGTGGTAAACGATATTGCCAACAAATTAAAATTGAAACTTGTTGTAGCCGTTGAGCCTAAAAAATAATGAACTACAAAGCACAAAATGTACCTCAGGAAGAAAACAACTATCCAAAGGCCATTGCGATAGCAAGCGGTATTATGGGCTTTTTGTTGTTAATCAGTTTTTTTATTGTGATTGGTTCTTTCCAGCCACCTGAAGAGCTGGGCATGGGTGGTATGGTAGTAAATTATGGAACTTCGGCTGAAGGCATGGGCGATGATTATACCAGCATCGAAGAACCATCGGCAGATCCAAATGCAAACGGTAAAGCACCCGAAAAGGTAACGCCCGAAGAAAAGGTTACCCCAACTACCGCTACTGAAAGCAGCAACAAGGAAATCCAGACACAGAATACCGAAGATGCAATTGCAGTAAATACAAAAGCGACCAAACCCACTAAAGTTGCGCCAACTACGGTAACCGAAGATCAACCTGCAAAACCGGTAATTAATCAAAATGCGCTTTATAAGGGTAAAAAGAATACCGGTCAGGGTAAGGGAGACGGAACAGGAACAACCGCAGGAAATCAAGGCTCGGTTAACGGCGATCCCCTATCTAACAATTACGGCGATGGCGGTTCGGGATTTGGAAATAAACCCATTGCTTTAAGACATTTCTCCAATCTGGTGGTACCACAAGACGACGGACAGAAAACGGGTAGAATAGCCATCCGGATTTATTTCAATAGAAATGGCGATATCATCCGCGCCAACCAGGAACTTAAAGGCTCTACCATTACCGATACCGAACTGGTAAACAAATGTATCAAAGCTGTAATGGAATCTTCCTTAAGTAAAACCGAAATTGGTGGCGATAACCAAACCGGTGTAGTGGTCTTCAACTTTAAAGTGAAGTAGAACAATACCCGATCAGCATCATAAGAAAGCCCGATATTTATCGGGCTTTCTTATGACCGCTATAAAATGATATTGAGCTGAGGCTTATTGCTCGTCTGTTCTTTGCTGGTAAAATAAATGTCGCTTTTACTACTTGCAGGAGCATTATTGATCAATACAAAGGTTATAATTTTATTACCTGTACTTAGGTTTTGGTTGATTACACTGGTTACATCAATTGAATAATTATCAGCTCCATAGGCTACAAAACTATTAACCAATGGATTACTTAAGGGTGCATTATTCCAGGTTAATCCGGTTTCAGTCCAGGTATTTGTTGCGGCAGTATACACACTTATTGTTCTGGAGGGATCTGTATTTACTGATGAAGCGTTTAAAACCAATCTCGCATTAGAAACCATAGTACTAGGCAGTGCAGAAAAATCAAATTTAACATAGGCTTTTCTGGCATAAGAGTTTGCATCAGATTTTACAATAAACGTACTTTCAGTACCATAATTATTGTCAGCATAGGTACCGTTTCTTACATAGGTATCAGCGTTAGCAATAAATCCTGTAAATGGGTAAGAGCTTTGAGCAAAACCCACATCTGGATTGCTTAAGGGAAGATTAGTTTGAAAATAATCAATTCCTCCATTATTAGTAAAATTAACTGCCCCGGCAATTAGAGGAGAAGTTTTTTGCAATTTAAAATCTGCAGGTCCGCCTGTTGCAGATGCATTATTAAATTTCGGGTCGGCGTAAGTATTGCCTGAAACAGTTCCAGCAGGGCCATTTACCGCAGTGATAGACTGAGGATAAAAACAATTATTTTTAAAAACAGCGGATGCCATTATTGGTTTGTCCGAAAATCTTGTAATGGTTCCCGTAGCATAAATGATATTGTTGCTAAATGTGCTGTTAAACGCAAAAGTACTGGCAGTATTGGTGTATTGAAATATTCTGGTAAAGCTGTCATTCGTATAAAAAGTATTATTGTATATTTTATTGGTGGTATAATTTGAGGTATAATTAATAAGTTTCGAACCGCTTGGAGAAGAATTGGCATTCTTCACATCATTTACACTAATATTATATCTAACAATAATATTTTGAGCGCTTGGCATAAATAACATAAAACCACGGTCATTATCATGCGAGTAATTATATTCAAAAATGTCTCCGTTGGTATCAATATCTGCATCAAAAGCCTGTCCGTCATACGGTCCGCCACCTTTAATGCCCGAAACTTCATTGTAAGAAATAATGGTACCTAAACTATTATAAGTCCAGCAGGCAGCATAATTAGCCGCATCGCTTTTACAGGTATTACGTAAAACATTATGCGTAATTTTCGAATTTTTAACCCCGTTTAATACAATGCCATCACCATAAATATTTTCAATTAAATTACCTTCAAATACTACATTATCTGCTTTTACTGAGCTGGATGTTCTGATTCCTTCAATGTCGCAATCTTTAACATGGCAGTTTAAAACCAGCACATTATTAATCAGGCCGGTAAAGATAATTCCGCCCGAACCCTTATTGTAATTGGGCGTACCAAAACCCGTAGCATTTACGTTATGTACGTAACAGTTATTGATCGTAATATTGCTAGCTGCCGTAGCACCAGAATTATTTACTTTAATGCCTGTAACGGTGTATTGTTGTCCTAAGGTTACTGTATTGGTAATTTCAAGGTTATTAATTTCCCAAAAAGATTGGTTGTTAAGCAAAAGTGTTACTGAACCATTGGTTAATCCACCACCATTTATAACCGGCTTACTACCTGTTCCATACTGACCAATAACAATTGAGCTTCCTGCACTTCCGGAACCCAAAGGGGCAAGATTTCCGGTCCAAACACCATCCGCTTTAAATAAAATCTGATCGCCGGGTGCAAAAGTAATCGTATTTACTTTGCTAATGGTTTTCCAGGGGGTACTGATACTCGTCCCATTATTATTATCATCTCCTAAAGGATCAACATAGTAAATGGTTCCTACAACGCTGATAAGATTACTGGCATGTCTGCTTAGTTTTTGATTTGACAAGCTTTCAGTAGCTTGTACGACTGCTTTTTTGCACCCGCCTATTAGCAGCATGGTTAGTGCTGAGCAGGTAATTAATAAGTTTTTCATTGTTTAATTGATTTGGTTAAAAATTTTCAATCAAATATTATCTATTTTAAAAAAAATGAAGGGCGAAAAATCTTAAAGATTAGGGATAATTTTAGTTCGTTTTTCATTTATCATGATAAAATCAGACATAAACTAAATTAAATTTCAGGTAAACATGAATTGACTTAATCGCAGATGAAAATATTGAACATTTCGTTCCATAATCACTCTAGTCAACTTATATTTGACGCATATTATGAACTACCAACAAACGCTTGATTTTTTATACAGTAAACTTCCGATGTTTACCCGCGTTGGCGCCTCTGCTTTTAAAAAAGATTTAACCAATACCATCATCCTATGCAATGCTTTGGATAATCCGCAGGATAAATTTAAAAGCATCCATGTGGCCGGTACAAACGGAAAAGGATCAACCTCACATATGTTGGCTTCCGTATTACAAGCGCAGGGTTATAAAACCGGACTATATACTTCTCCTCATTTAAAAGATTTCCGTGAGCGCATTCGTATCAATGGAAAGATGATCAGCAAAACCGAAGTGATTGCTTTTGTTAAAAATCAGAAACAACTCATTGAAAAGGTCGAGCCTTCATTTTTTGAAGTTACAGTAGCCCTCGCCTTCGATTGTTTTGCCAGGCACCAGGTGGATATTGCCGTTATCGAAGTGGGTTTAGGTGGCCGCCTCGATTCGACCAACATCATTAGTCCGCTTACTTCGGTAATTACTAATATCAGTTTAGACCACACCAATATGCTGGGTAACACCCTGGCAGAAATTGCCGGCGAAAAGGCCGGCATTATCAAAAAAGACACACCTGTTGTAATCGGCGAAACCCACGAAGCATCGGCGCCAGTATTTAACAAAAAGGCCACAGAAATGAATGCGCCAATCGTTTTTGCCGATCAGGTTTTAACTGCCCTCGATTTTAAACTGGCAAATAATAAATTGTCATTATCGGTTTATCAGGGCGAAGAAATTAAATATAAAAACCTGCAAAGCGACCTCACCGGTGTTTATCAGCATAAAAATATTTTAACGGTTTTAGAAACACTGGCCGTACTGAATGCCCAAACCGAAATCAAAACCGATGTGCAAAACGTTTACAAAGGCATAAGTCAGGTTAAAAAACAGACCGGATTACAGGGCCGTTGGCAAACTTTAAGTAAAAATCCGTTAGTAATTTGCGATACGGGACACAATGAAGCCGGTATTGCCGAAGTAATCAAAAACATCAGCCAAACACCTTACCAAAACCTGCATATCGTTTTCGGAATGGTTAAAGACAAAGATATTTCGAAGGTTTTAGCTCTACTGCCCAAAAATGCGTCTTATTATTTTTGCAAACCCGATTTAGAACGGGGATTAGCCGCTAACGAACTTGCCGACCAGGCCGCCGGGTTTGGCTTAAAAGGAAACACTTATTCATCTGTAGCCGAAGCCAAAGCCATGGCTATTCAATCAGCTGGGGCAAAAGACCTTGTTTATATTGGTGGAAGCACTTTTGTAGTGGCCGAAGCGATATAAAATCTTTACATTAACTTCAAAATATCTTCACTTAAAAGTTGTTAATTTAGCCCTTTAACTAAAACACAATGAAGAAAATTTCCTTTCTAATCTTTTCTATATCTATTTTTTCAGTTTCTCTCTCTTCTGCCCAGACTAAAAAAACTATCCCTGCACAGCCAAAAGCATTCCCTGCCGAGGTAGCCCGTCCTAAATTAGTGGTAGGCCTGGTGGTTGATCAAATGCGGTGGGATTATTTATACCGTTACTATAACCGGTATACCAATGGTGGTTTTAAAAGATTAATAAATGAAGGTTTTTCAGTAGAAAATACTTTTATTCCTTACACCCCTACCTATACTGCCTGCGGCCATACCTGCATCTACACGGGTTCAGTTCCGGCTGTTCATGGCATTATCGGTAACGATTGGTATGATCCTGAAACTAAAAAAAATGTATACTGTACAGAAGATTCTTCCGTATCAACAGTTGGCAGTACCCCCTCATCAGAAGGTAATATGTCGCCCAAAAATATGCTAACCACCACCATAACCGATGAATTGAGGTTAGCAACCAATTTTAGAGGCAAAGTAATCGGTATTTCGTTAAAAGACAGGGGATCAATCCTTCCGGCAGGTCATGCTGCAAATGCGGCATACTGGTACCAGGGTAGCACCGGAAACTGGATTACGAGTACCTATTATATGAAAGAAGTACCAGGCTGGATTGCTGATTATAATAAACTGAAACTGGCAAACAAGTTTTATGCAAAAAACTGGGAAACTTTATATCCCATCAATACCTATGTAAACAGTACCGCTGATGAGAAAGCTTACGAAGGTAAACAGAGCACATTTCCACACCAGTTAACCCAAAACATTGATAAAAATTTCGATGCCATCAGAAGCACACCTTATGGCAATACCATCACCCTTGACCTGGCTAAACTGGCGATCCTTTCGGAAGATTTAGGACAGGATAACATCACCGATTTCTTGGCAGTAAGCTGCTCCTCTACAGATTATATTGGTCACGCCTATGGTCCGAATTCGATAGAAGCGGAAGATACCTATTTACGTTTGGACAAAGATTTCGAAGAGTTTTTCAATTACCTTGATAAAAAAGTTGGTAAAGGAAATTACACTGTATTTTTAACTGCCGATCATGGTGCGGCCCATGTGCCGGGTTTTATGCAAGAAAATAAAATGCCTTCGGGAGTGGTTAGCGACAGAGATATTGCCAACAAATTAAATGCTTACTTAAACGATAAATTTAAGGTAAACAATGTAGTTTTAAGATCAATGAACAATCAGATCATTTTTGATCACGATAAAACCGATAAAGGTGATGTGAGTTTCGATGTGATTAAATCAGCCGCTGTTGAATTCCTAAAAAGATTGGATGGTTTCCAGAATGCTGTAGATATTGCTAAAATATCGCAGGCCACCCTTCAGGAGATCCAAAAAAAGATGATTACCAATGGCTACAATGCCCGCAGAAGCGGCGACATCTATTATGTTTTGCAACCGAACTGGTTTAACGGTGGCAGTACAGGAACCACCCATGGCAATTGGAATCCGTACGATTCGCATATTCCATTGGTTTTTATGGGCTGGGGAGTTAAACCGGGTGCAACAAACCGGATGCATTACATGACCGATATTGCACCAACACTAGCTGCGCTGTTACATATCCAAACACCCAACGGAACAGTTGGAGAGCCCATCACCGAAATCACCAATAAATAATATTAAAAAACTATGCTCACCAGCATAGTTTTTTTGTTTTACTGAAATCGTCATCTCGACTGACGCGTAGCGGAATGGAGAGATCTATCTAATTAGATTTCTCGGCTGCGTTGCACTTCGCTCGAAATGACGATCTTTAATAGGGCAATCATTAATTTTGGTTCTCCAATTTCTCGTATGGTAAAAATCGCATTTTTATTATTTTAGATCATGTCAACATACACCGCTATCAAACTTACCCCCATGCTCGAGTCGCATGATATACCGGCAACGCTAAAGTTTTATACAACAATTTTAGGTTTCACCTGTGAGGCAAAATTCGATGATCTTAGCTGGTTTAGCCTTAGCAAAGATGGGATAGAAATTATGTTCTGCATGCCCAACGAGCACCGCAATATGCCCAAAGCGGTTATGAGTGGCTCCCTTTACATTAAAACCAATGAAGTTAAACAGCTTTGGGAAATTTTAAAAGATCAATGCGAGATCTGTTACCCGTTAGAAGATTTTGATTATGGTATGAGAGAGTTTGCCATTTATGACAATAATGGCTATTTACTACAATTTGGACAGGAATTATAACTGAACCAAAAGCCATAACAGTATAGGGTATTCGTGCTTAAAACTGCTTAATTTAGTACATTTGCATAACCAAATATTTGGAACACGGATTGGTCGTTTCTGTATAAATCAATCCTTTAAATCCCAATGTATGCAACCAATAGAAATATATAAGCCAAAAAATAAAATCCGTTTTGTAACCGCTGCTTCCCTTTTTGATGGCCACGATGCAACCATTAATATCATGCGCCGTATCCTTCAGTCATCCGGTGCCGAGGTTATCCATCTTGGCCATAACCGGTCGGTTGATGAGGTTGTAAATTGCGCTATACAGGAAGATGTTCAGGGTATTGCCATGACTTCTTACCAGGGCGGACATATCGAATATTTTAAGTATATGTACGATCTTCTGCAGGAAAGGGGTTCGGGCCATATTAAAATATTTGCAGGCGGCGGTGGTGTAATCCTGCCTTCGGAAATTGAGGAATTGCAGGCTTACGGAATTGCTAAGATCTACTCTCCCGATGATGGCCGTAAAATGGGTTTACAGGGCATGATCAATGATATGCTTATACAAACTGATTTTGTAACCAAAACCAATATTACAAACGAGCTGGAAACCATCCCAACAAAAGACATAAAAGCCATCGCTGGCGCTATTACTGTTGCAGAAAATGATCCTGAAGGTGCCCAAAAATTTGTTGATGAATTAAAGAAACTTTCCAAAAATAACACTGCCCCAATTGTAGGCATTACTGGAACCGGCGGTGCCGGAAAATCATCCCTGGTAGATGAACTGGTCCGTCGTTTTTTGGTTGAGGTGAAAGACAAAACCCTGGCCATTATTTCTGTCGATCCTTCAAAAAGAAAAACAGGTGGGGCTTTACTCGGCGACCGTATCCGGATGAATGCCATCAATAACCCCCGGGTATACATGCGCTCCCTGGCCACACGCCAGGCTAATCTTGCCTTATCTAAAAACGTGCAGGAAAGCATTGATATCTGTAAAGCTGCAGGCTATGACCTGATTATTGTAGAAACCTCAGGTATTGGCCAATCTGATACCGAAATTACCGAACATTGCGATGTTTCATTATACGTAATGACTCCCGAATTCGGGGCGGCTACCCAGCTCGAAAAAATCGATATGCTCGATTTTGCCGATCTTGTAGCCATCAACAAATTTGATAAAAGAGGGGCTTTGGATGCCCTGCGCGATGTACGAAAACAATACAAACGTAACCACAACATTTTCGACGCCAAAGACGACGAAATACCTGTTTACGGCACCATGGCCTCGCAGTTTAACGATCCCGGCATGAATAACTTATTTGTGGCCTTAATGGAGCAAATAAAAGTTAAAACCGGAACAGATTTTCAGGCCAAAATGGAATTAACTTCAGATCAGTCCGAAAAAATCTACATCATACCACCTGATCGTATCCGTTACCTGGCCGAAATTGCCGAATCGAGCCAGGTATACAATGAGTGGGTAACTAAACAGGCCAACATTGCCCGGAAAATGTACCAGCTCAAAGGTGTAATCGATTTATTAAATGATCCTAATTCCCCTCTCGTAGAGGGAGGGCAGCATAACGGGGTGTCAAAAAACCTAAATGCGACCTATCAATTCTTCGAAGAACAGCTCGATGGCGAATGCAAAAGGTTATTACGCCAATGGCCAGATACCAAAAAGGCTTATAAAGAAGAATTTTTTATTTATAAGGTGCGCGATAAAGAAATTAGACAACCTTTATTTTATGAATCGCTTTCAAAGCTTCAGGTTCCAAAGGTATCGCTGCCCCGTTACGAAGATTGGGGCGACATTTTAAGGTGGCTCTTAACCGAAAACCTGCCAGGCGAGTTTCCTTATGCTGCAGGCGTATTTCCGCTGAAACGCGATGGTGAAGACCCTACCCGTATGTTTGCCGGTGAAGGTGGCCCCGAACGGACCAATAAACGTTTCCATTATGTTTCACTGGGGCAATCGGCTCATCGTTTGTCTACAGCTTTTGATTCGGTTACCCTTTATGGCGAAGATCCGCATTTGCGCCCTGATATTTACGGCAAAATCGGTAACTCGGGCGTGAGCATTGCCACTTTGGATGATGCCAAAAAACTATATTCAGGTTTTGATCTTTGTGCGCCATCTACATCGGTATCCATGACCATTAACGGACCGGCGCCAATGTTGCTGGGCTTTTTCATGAATGCCGCAATTGATCAGCAATGTGAAAAATACATTATCGAAAACGGCTTGACCAAAGAAGTTCAGGCTAAAATTGATGCGATATATGCTTCTAAAAACATCGAAAAACCGTCATATAATGGCACTTTACCAGAAGGGAATAATGGTTTAGGCTTAATGCTTCTAGGTGTTACCGGCGACCAGGTTCTGCCAGCCGATGTTTATGCGCAGATTAAGGCAAAAGCCATCGGTTCGGTAAGGGGAACCGTTCAGGCAGATATCTTAAAAGAAGATCAGGCGCAGAATACCTGTATATTTTCTACCGAATTTGCCCTTCGAATGATGGGCGATATTCAAAAATACTTTATCGACAAAAAAGTACGGAATTTTTATTCGGTATCTATTTCGGGTTACCACATAGCAGAAGCCGGGGCCAATCCCATTTCTCAACTGGCCTTTACCCTCAGCAATGGTTTTACTTTTGTAGAATATTATTTAAGCCGGGGGATGCATATCGATGATTTTGCGCCGAATCTCTCCTTCTTCTTCTCCAACGGGATTGATCCTGAATATGCTGTTATCGGTCGCGTAGCCAGAAGAATATGGGCCAAAGCTATCAAAAATAAATACAAAGGGAACGACCGTTCACAGAAACTTAAGTACCACATTCAAACGTCGGGTCGTTCCTTGCATGCCCAGGAAATCGATTTTAATGATATCAGAACCACATTGCAGGCTTTATATGCTATTTACGATAACTGTAACTCCCTTCACACCAATGCTTATGATGAAGCCATTACCACGCCTACCGAAGAATCGGTGAGAAGGGCTATGGCCATACAATTGATCATCAACCGTGAATTGGGCCTTGCCAAGAACGAAAATCCGCTACAGGGTGCTTTCATCATCGAAGAATTAACAGATCTGGTAGAAGAAGCCGTTTTAGCCGAATTTAAACGCATTAACGATCGTGGAGGGGTTTTGGGTGCCATGGAAACCATGTATCAGCGTGGAAAAATACAGGAAGAAAGTTTGTATTACGAAACCCTGAAACATACGGGCGAATACCCAATTGTTGGAGTAAATACCTTTTTAAACAAAAATGGTTCCCCTACTATTGTGCCGGGTGAGGTGATTCGTGCTACGGAAGATGAAAAACAATACCAGATTTTGGCCTTGCAGAAATTCCAGAAACGTAACGCCGGCCATGCTGGTGAATTATTAAAACAGCTTCAAAAATCAGCCATTGCCGGCGATAATATTTTCGAACAGTTGATGGAGGTTTGTAAGGTCTGTTCGTTAGGCCAAATCAGCAAGGCCCTTTACGAGGTAGGTGGACAATACAGAAGAAACATGTAAATGAAAGCTATACTATTATTTTTCGTAGTTGTTTTTTCCTTCAAAACCTGGGCACAGGAAACAATCCAATCTCCCTATGTTTTAGTATTGGGTGTTGCCCAAGACGGGGGTTATCCACACATGGGCTGTCAGAAAAATTGCTGTACATTGGCCTGGAAAAACCAAAAATTAAGAAAAAATGTGGTTTCACTTGCCTTGGTTGATCCGAAAAGCAAAAAATGGTGGCTTTTTGAAGCTACTCCTGATATTAAATTACAGCTTCAGGATTTTCGAAAAAGAACCAATGAGGCTTATCCCTATTTACCTGAAGGCATTTTTATTACCCATGCCCACATCGGTCACTACACTGGCCTGATGGAATTTGGCCGGGAGGTAATGTCTGCCAACCGTTTAAAAGTTTATACGCTTCCTAAATTAAAGTCTTTTCTTGAACAAAACGGTCCCTGGAGCCAATTGGCCAAGCTCAACAACATTAACCTGGTTACATTGAGCGATGATCAGTCTATCGATATTGCCAACAATAAAATAACAGCCTTTACTGTTCCGCACAGGGACGAATTTTCAGAAACTGCCGGTTTTAAAATCGAAACACCAACTAAAAAATACCTGTTTATCCCCGATATTGACAAATGGAGCAAATGGAATAAAAATATCATTGATGAAGTAAAAAAGGTAGATATTGCAATGATCGATGCTACCTTTTATAGCAATACCGAATTAGGGAACAGGCCAATTGCTGAAGTTCCGCATCCATTGGTAACCGAAACAGAAAAATTATTCAGTATGGAATCCCCTAATGTCAAAAATAAAATTTTCTTTATCCATTTCAACCATACCAATCCCCTGCTTTGGGATCCAACCTATCAAAAACAGGTTTTAAAAAATGGATTCCACTTTGCTAAACAGGGCGATATTTATTATTAGGTTTTTCATCATCCCGACCGGGGCATGGCAGAGTGGAGCGATCTATCTCAAGGCAGATTTAGCTGCGCAAAGCCTTCAGGTTCTCAACTGCGTTGCACTCCGCTTGAAATGACGATTCCGGAGAGGGCTGCCACCCGTATTGATTTTTATACAATAAATTATCCCTTGAAAAGACGAAAACGCATAAAAAAGCCCCGATGGTTTAACATCAGGGCTCTATATCTCTCAATTGCTTTTAGCCGGCAATCCAGCTAAATTTATAATCAATGGTTGGGTTTTTCATACGTTCTGCAACCCTCAGTAAACGCGAAGGCAGAGCCATAATATAATCGCGGGCTTTTTCACCGGCTTCATTTAAATCGCGCATACCTTCAATTTTCCAATCAACAATTAATTGCTGCATAATTTCGACATAATCAACCGCCGTATAAACGCCTAAACGTTGTGCAGCATCGGTAAAATGCCCAAAAGTTTGACCGATTTTCAGACCAACTTCACGTAGGAAATGTGCCGGCATTACAATCTTTTTACGCATCATATCTTCAAAAGCCAGCATCGCTTCACTTGGATCAACTTCGAAAATGCGGTTCATAAAATCTTTATAGGCTTTGGCATGTCTGGCTTCATCAGATGCAATAACACCACACATTCTTGATAATAAGGTATCACCACTTTTTTTCGCTAAAGAAGCAACCCTTCTGTGCGAAATATTGGTAGCCATTTCCTGAAAAGAGGTATAGATGAAGTTACGGTAAGGATCATGCCCCGTTCCTATATCGAAGCCATCTGCAATAAGGTACTGTGTAGAAATTTCCATTTGGCGCATATCTACACGGCCAGAAAGGTATAAATATTTATTTAACAAGTCGCCATGACGGTTTTCCTCAGCCGTCCAGTGCCTGTTCCATTTCATCCAGCCGCCGTCTTCTTTCATGCTTGGCCCCTGAACCATGGCCAACCACGATTCGTAAGTAGGTAAAGCTTCTTCCGTAATGGTATCGCCAATCAATACAGCTACTAAATCATAAGAAAGGTCTTTTGCATTATCCCTTAATATTCTAATATCCTGATAAAATGTATCGCTGGTAGAATCGGGAAGAAAATCAGACGGTTGCCAGTTTATATCGATTGGTTTAAGATAGGTATCCATCATCTCCAGCATATATTTTTCTATATGCACCATTACTTCCCTTCTTTTATCTGCAAAAAAACTCATTATTTGTGTTTATATATTGTTAACAACAAAGATAACCAAATATTGCGGCAAACCTTATGATATTAACATATTTAGCCCTAAATCGCTCATAAAAGAGATCAAAATTATCCACAGGCTCTTAAATAAGTTCATACAGGGTTTACATCCGGTAAATTGACAACATAACTAAGTCTTATCTTTTTGTTACGCGTAGTTTCTTCTGTTGGATCTGTTATAAGCTAAGCAGCCGTGATGATGGAATTGCCTGTTATGAGTTTGTTATCAGGAGCGCAGTTTCCTGTACATTTGGGTGAGGTTCCGTCCTGCTGTACGCTGCAATCCTTTTGGGGAACATTGCCTGGATAAGTAACCCTCTTTAACCCAAAAGGGATTTTCGCTGCCATCAGGG